>NZ_JTIY01000027.1 GCF_000818175.1 Streptomyces sp. AcH 505 | reverse complement strand
CCCCTCCCTAACCCTCCCCCACAAGGGGGGAGGGAACGGTTCACTGCCGGAGGGAAGCAATCTCGTTGAACAAATGAGGTGCTCATTCTTATGCGCCTCACTTCCACCCCTGCATCGGCCATTCCAGCTTCGCGGCGGCGGACTTGTCCGGCCACACCAGCTGGTAGGCCTTGTCCTTGAGCTGGATCAGGTAGGTGGCGGCGAGCACGTTCTGGCCGGTGGCGTCGAACTTGACGCCGTCATAGCCCATCATCAGTTGTTCGGGCTTGAGATCGGTCGTGATCAGCGCGGCGCGGATCCTTTCCGGATCGGTCGAGCCGGCGCGGTTCAGCGCGTCGGCGAGCGTGAGCATGGCCTGCAGGTTACGCGCGCTGGTGTCGTCGAGATCGCGACCGGTCTTGGCCTTGTACATCTCGTTGATCTTGTAGGTCGTGGAGCCGGGCTTGCCGATATCCCATGAGCTGCGGTTCATGACCCCCTGCGCGATGTCGGCGACCGCGGGAATGAAGGAGGGATCGGAGAAACCGGAATCGTCGCCGATCACCATCGGCGGCTTGTAGTCGAGGTTCTTCATGGTCTTCATGTAGAGAATGGCGTCGGAGGTGTAGCTGATGAAGATCACGACATCCGGCTGCTTCTCCTTCAGCTGTAGCACCTGGGCGCTGACGTCGGTCGAGCTCGCGCTGTAGGGCACACGGATCGCCACCGCGAGGCCGGCCTTCTTCGCCGCGGCTTCGACCGCGTCGGCGACCGATGTGCCGTAGTCGGTGTTCTCGTTGACCACCGCGATCGACTTGATCGCCTTGCCCTGCTTGTTCATATCATCAATGAAGCGCATGTAGCCCGTGGCGAAGTCGCTGGCGATCGGCGTGGTGCGGAAGGTCCACTTGAAGCCGCGGGTGGTGACGTTGAGGGCCGCGGAATCGCCGACCATCATCGGGATGCCGTAACGTTCGGCCACCGCCGTCGCCGTGAGGGTGCAGGAGGACTGGTAGGTGCCGAACAGCACGTTGACCTTGTCCTGCGTCACCAACCGCAGCGCCTGCTGCTGCGCCACCGACGGATTGCCCTGGTGGTCGACAAAGATCAGCTCGAGCTTGGCGCCGCCCATGTTCGGCAGGCCTTCGCCGGCTGCGAGCGGGATATTGGATAGCTCCGGATGATTGTTGTTGACGATGTCGGCGGCTACCTCGGCGGCGGCCTTGGAGGCTTGTCCGGCGGAGGCGGCATTGCCGGTGAGCGGCCAGAGAATGCCGATCTTGACGGTCTCGGCTGACATCGCCGATGTGGTGAAACCGAGCGCGCTGAAAATGGATGCGGCAAGCGTTGCCGCCATCGCAAGCGATGGTGCTTTCACGTCGTCCTCCCCTTGGACCGGTGTGTCCGGTCGTTGCGTTCGCCGTTGTTACGGCTTTTCTTGTTGCGGTCTTTTGCGGTCGTGGTGGTCGTCGCGCAGATCAGGATCGTTTGTCGTGCAGCTTATGTGTGCTGGGGCGTCTCGAGAGTCGTCCGGGATCGTTTCCTCGAACACCTGCCCCGTTTTTTCTGCAGTTCGCCGATTGTCGAACGTCGGATCGGCGGCTACGTTTCCTTGGTCAGATGTCTGACCACTGTGAAATGCGACGGGGCTGTTGTCAACGCGCAACCGGGACCGGTGAGAACACCAGCAAGAAACAAGGGACTTGTCGCCATGACCTACAACGTCACCACCATCACGTTGCGGCCCGGCACCGCCGCCCAGGCGCTGGCCCAGATCAAGGCGCACGTGATGGCGCCAGCGAAGCCGTCCGGCGAATTGCTCGCCTGCTGGACCTCCGACATCGGCGCGTTGAACCAGATCCTGCTGATTCATCGTGCGGGGAGCGCCGAGCAGGCACTGGCCCATCGCGCCGATCTGGTGCTTTCAGACGATCCGTTCGGCTGCAGGGATGTCATGACGCGGTTGCAGACCGACACCTATCGGTTGCTGCCGTTTCTCGGTGCGATCGAGACGGGAGCGGTCGGGCCGGTGTTCGAGGTGCGAACCTATGAGGTGAAGGCTGGCGGCATGGCGCCGACCATCGAGCTGTGGCGCAAGGCGGTGCCGGACCGGGTGAAGCTCTCGCCGCTGCTCGCCGGGCTCTACAGCGTCAGCGGCGTCGCCGCGCGCTTCATGCACGTCTGGCCCTATGCCAGCCTCGATGAGCGGGCGCGATTGCGCGCGAAGGCGGTGGCCGAGGGCATCTGGCCGCCACCGGGCGGCCCGGCGCATCTTCAGGTGATGCAGTCCGATATCTATCTTCCGGCGGATTTTTCACCGCTGCGGTAACGGTTATTGTCCCCAGCCGCAGATGCCGCCGCTGCGGCAGGGCCAAGTTTGAACGTGTGTCTGGGCTCTCCGGGGCGGAGCGTACGCCTGCGCATCGAGCGGATTGCCGTGCCGGCGTGCGGCGGCTTGCCGGGTGCGCGAATGGACCGTGGCGGCCGTCCGCGTCGACGCGCCTCGGGATGAGGTTGCCGTCCGTGATGGCGACGCCGCTTTCGATGCGCCGGCACTGGATGTTTGCGCGGGCGGGGCCGACGTGTCGGACATGTCCTTGTCTGGGGTCTGGCTGGCGGTTTGTGTTGCCGTCCCGGCGAGCGCCTTCGAGGCCGCCCGCGCCATGTCCTGGGTCGGGGTCGGCAGGGTGTCCGTCTTGGCTTCAATGCCGAGCGGCTCAAAGCGCGCTTTTGGACCGAGCGGAATCGGCGACAGCAAAGCCTTCGAAAGATCCAGTGTCAGGAATGCGTCAGGCCGGTAGCGCACCGCGCTGCCTGCGCCGGTTGTGGTGAGGTCGTCGGCACGCGCATGAGCGCACAGCACAAGCGCCGAAAGGAGAGACGCCGCGCACGCAGCGATGCTCCGGCTTCGCAAAGCCGTCTTCTTCGTGGTCATTCGCTGCATCGCAACACCCTCACAACTCCATCCTCCCCTCCCTGAACAGATGATGTCCGGAACGCGGACTTGCCAGAGGTTGCGCGGACTCGTTTCCGGCGAGGCAGGTCGGCGCAGCCTTCGGCCCAAGCTTAACGCGTGAGCAGGGTTGAGGTTTCGTGGTGGCACCAGCGTTTTTGCGGATGCACGGCGGCCTTTGAATGCCGCCCAGCAATGCGAAAGGGCGGCCATGCATGGCCGCCCGTCCGGAATGTCGCTCTCGTCAGCGGCGAGTCATCGTTACCAGCGGTGGCCCCAACCGCCCCAACCACGGTGGCCCCAGCCCCAGCCGCCACCGTAGCCATAGCCGCCATAGAAGCGCGGGGCATAGCCATAGCCGTAGTACCGGGGACCGCCATAATACCCGTAGGCGCCGTAATAGTTCGGCCGCCACCAGCAGCGGCCCCAGGCGTTACAAACGTAGCGAACCTGCTCGGCAGCCGCGCCGTCCCTGACGTCGGACTGCGCACCTTGCAGCCCGTTGGGCATCGCGGATGCGGCGCCGCTCGTCAGCGCCATCCCGGCGGTTGCCGCGACGGCCAACAAAGCCATTCTTGCCTTCATGATCATCTCCCAATTTCCAAGTCTGAAGTCCAGGTTTCTTGAAGGTTCTTGAATTTCAAGTTTCTTGAGTTCGGTGTTTTCAGCACGCTCAATTCCACCGCTTGCAGGACTTTGCGGTCATGGATTGCGGTCTCGGAACGTTGCGTTTTGAACATGGCAAAGTGTTGATTTATCAGACGTGAACAGCGCGTTCATGTCGCTAACCATGCGTTCATCCGGCATGGAACAAAACCGCGACGCCGTGGTTATATATGCGACCCGATGCGGGAGAACTCAGCCGATGAACGGCTCTTCGCGGACGAGGCTCGATGGCAATCCGATCGCCTATGCCCTGTTGGGTGTCGCGGTGGTGGCCGGCATCATGATGGTTGCGGCCGTCTATTATCTGCAGGCGATGTCATAGGAAATGCCCTTTCGCGGCAAAAACGGCCCCGGATCAGGGGCCGTTTCCGTGCGTTGCGCGCAAAAGTTTAACAGCGCCGATATTTACCAATGACGATGGTGGCGCTTGATGACGACGACCCTGCGGTCGTGGTGGCGATGCCAGCCGTGATCGCGATGCATGCGCATTTCGGCATGGGCGCCGTAGTCGCGATCGCGCTTGATCACCACCGTCTCCGCGCTGGCAAGCGTCGGCGCCGCAACGGCGAGGGTGAGTGCGGTGGCAATAACATAACCAATCGTCTTCATGTGCTTCTCCTCCAGTGGAATCGTTCCAATAACTGCGGGATCACAACGTGTGCATGCCCCAGCCGTTCCTGAACGCGCACGGGAAAATTCTGAACATCCATTCATGATGCAAGCGAGGAGCGCCATCATCCGCTCACTGCGGATCGGTGCTGCCGATCAGCCGTGCGACTGCGCCGCTGCACGCGCAAAGCGCAATGTGAACTGTGCGCCGCCGGAGGACAGATTCTCCACCGCGATGGTCGCGCCATGGTCCTCGATGACGCCGCGCACGATCGAGAGGCCGAGGCCCGCGCCGTCGGCGCGCTGCCGGTTGCCGCGCCAGAAACGCTGGAAGATCAGTTCACGCTCGCCGGGCGGAATGCCGGGCCCACTGTCGCGCACGCGGACCGAGCCGTCGTCGCCGACGACAATCTCCACGGTGGTGCCGCGTCCGGTATGACGAATCGCGTTCTCGGCGAGGTTGCGGATCGCCCGCCGCAGCATCTCGGCGTTGCCCTTGACCGACACCGTGGTGGTGACGCCTTTCAGTGCGATATCCTTGTCGGCGGCAAGCGCCAGCGGCGCCATCGATTCCACCACTTCGGAGCAGACCGCGTGCAGGTCGGCGGTCTCGGAGGGATCGACCACCAGCGTGTCGAGCTCGGCGATCTCGAGCAGTTGCCCGACGATCCGGCTCATGCCTTCGATGTCGCGGTGCAGATCGGAGGTGGCGGCGCGGTCGCCCAGCGTATCCAGTCGTGTGCGCAGAATGGTGAGTGGCGTGCGCAATTCGTGTGCGGCATCGGCGGTAAACTGGCGCTGGACATGAAAGCCGGCCTCGAGCCGGTCGAAAGCCTGATTGACGGCCGTGACCAACGGCAGAATTTCGCTTGGAATCTGCTCGATCGGCAGCCGGATATCGGTGCGCGCGGGGCCGATGTTCTCGGCCTCTTCGGAGGCCCTCAGCAGCGGGATGATGGCGCGACGGAAGATGATGATGTCGGTCGCCAGCAGCAGCAGCAGGATCGGAATCGTGATCCATCCGACACGGCGAAAGAAATTCGCGATGATGTCGTCGGTAATGACGTCGCGATGGGCGAGGTCTTCCGCGACGCGGACCCGCACGGTTTGTCCGGCAATCTGTTTATGCACGCTGGCGCCGGCGATCATGCTTCCGCTGCTGCTTTCACCCTGGAACGCCTGATCGGAGAAGGCGGTGCCGTCGGGCAGAATCGGCTTGCGGTCGCTGCGTGATGAAAACAGCACGCGTCCTGCCGCATCGACCACATCATAAGCATAACGCCCGTAGGCTTCGGAATACTGGTCGCGGAGGCTGGCGGGCAGCACCAGCGCCAGCTTGCCGTCGGGCGTCGCCGTCAGCTCACGCGCCACCGCATCGGCCTGGTCGCGCATTGCGACGCGATGCAATTGGCTGATCTCCGAATTCAGCAGAAAGAACAACACCAGCGGCAGCACGATCGCAGTCAGCGCCACGGCCATGATGTGCAGGAAGACGATCCGGGACGTCAGAGATTTGAAGCGGATCACGCTACTTGATCTCCGACATCAGATAACCGACGCCGCGAACGGTGTGGATCGAGATCCGGGCGCCGGTATCGGCGAGCTGCTTCCTCAGCCGGAACACATAGACCTCGACCGCATTGGAGCCGACGTCGCCGGAGAGTCCGAAGATATGGTCCTCGACGTTCTTCTTGGGTACCACGCGGCCCTGCCGCCGCAGCAGGATTTCCAGCACCGAGGTTTCGCGTGCGGAGAATACGTGCGGTGTGCCATCGATGAAGACCTGGCGGCTTTCGGTGTCGTAGACGAGGTTGGCGAGCTGCAGTGAAGAGCCGAGCAACTGTCCGGGCCGGCGCAGGATCGCTTCCAGCCGCGCCACCAGTTCCTCCAGCGCAAACGGCTTGACCAGATAGTCGTCGGCGCCGCTGCGCAGGCCGCTGACGCGGTCGTTCACGCCACCGCGCGCGGTCAGCACCAGCACCGGCAGCGGGTCGCTGCGATGACGCATCTCGCGCAGCACCGAGAGGCCGTCGCTGTCGGGCAGGCCGAGATCGAGGATCATGGCGGCATAGCTGATGCTGCTCACGGCGTCGCGCGCCTCGCTCGCGGTGTTCACCACATCGGCCTCGTATCCGGCGGCCGACAGGCCTTTCGCAAGCAGCCCGGAGAGCTCGATATTATCCTCGACAATCAGCAGGCGCATGAGGGTCCATCTGGGCTGAAGAAAGATCCGGTCGTCGTCACAACGGCCTATATTACGCCCCGCTGAACGCAACGGGCATTTTTTTGGGTCGGGACTGCTGTCCGTATCGTGTTTTCCGACCGTCTTCCAGCTGCGGCATGCGTCGAAGGCCGGTGACCCGCCGGCTTGTAAGGTGCATGTAAGCTTGCGCGAGCGGGCCGCGCTGGCGGCCATTATATGCTCAGGTCTTACGTATCGACGTCCTGGGCCTGCCGGGCCGCGTCGGATGGGTCGGAAAATTGGGACCGCAGGCGGTACCCGACGCCGGATTCGGTCAACAGCAGGCGGGGGCGATTGGGATCGGCTTCGATTTTCTGTCTCAGCTTGCGGACCAGGATCCGCAGATACTGGATGTTGTCGCGCTGGTTGCCGCTCCAGATGTCCTTGAGCAGTTGATCGTGCGTGACGACCAGCCCGACGTGGGTCGCCAGCACGTGTAGCAGGCGATACTCCTTCCGCGTCAGTTTGATCTGTACGCCGCCCACCGTGACGCTGCGCGCGACCAGATTGATGGACAGCGGACCCGCCACCACAACGGGACTTTCGGTCCTGCTCTTGAAATACCGTCGCAGAGCCGCCTCGCTGCGCGCGAGCAGTTCGGCGATGCCGAACGGCTTGACCACGTAGTCGTCCGCTCCGGATTTGAGCAGGCGGACCTTTTCTGCCTCGTCGGACTCGATCGAGAGCATGATCACGGGCGTGTTCGACCAGCCGCGAATCTGCTCCAGCACGTCGCTGCCCTCGATGTCGGGCAATCCCAGGTCGAGTATCACCAGATCGGGCTTGCCGAACATTGCGGACTTGAGGCCGTCCGCGCCGGTTTCCGCCTCCAGCACCGCATAACCATGCAACTCGAAGCCGGCGCGGAGGAAGCGCCTGATCTTCGGCTCGTCGTCGACAATGAGGACCGTGTTGACAGGCTTACTCATGACCCGCCGTCGCAAGGCCGGGAGTGGTCTGCCGTACCACCGGCAAAAACAGCGAGGCAATGGTGCCGGGCCGCGTGCCCCGGTTGATGATTTCGAGGGTGCCGCCGTTCGCCTTGATAAACGCCGACGCAATCCAGAGTCCGAGACCGAAACCCGGCACGGTGTTGAGATGACGCTGGCCCCGGAAAGACCGGCGGCCCAACTGGCTTTTTTCTTCCGGCGTCAGGCCTGCGCCCTCGTCAAGAACCGAGAATCCGATGCGGCTGGCCTCTGATCGTACAACAATGGCGATGGTGGAGCCGGTGGGTGAATACTTGGCTGCATTGTCCAGGAGCTGCCCGCAGGCCTCTTCG
This sequence comes from Streptomyces sp. AcH 505, assembly GCF_000818175.1. Classification (GTDB taxonomy): domain Bacteria; phylum Actinomycetota; class Actinomycetes; order Streptomycetales; family Streptomycetaceae; genus Streptomyces. Next base: position 10,358 of record NZ_JTIY01000027.1, on the reverse strand, counting down.
ACCAGGACGGAGTCAGCCTTGACCAGGGGCAGATCACCTTCGAATTCCACCTGGATGCGATGCTGGCTGAGCCGTCGCGTCCGGCGTTCGAGCGCCGCGTTGATGATGTCGGCGGGATCGGTCCATTCCAGGCGGGGCCTGACGCCTTCGCTGGTCACGCGCGAGGCATTGACCAGGTTCTGCAGGAAACCATCGAGTTGGGTGGCTTCGTCATGAATCCCGTCGATCAGCGAATGAATCATCCGGTCGCCATGAAGCGCCGGCGTCGCGTTCAGGACGCTGGCGGCGCCGAGAATGGATGCAAGCGGCGTCCGCAGCTCATGCGAGACAATTCCGTGCAGGGCGTCTTTCAGAAGATCCGCTTGCAGCCTCAGGCGGGCCTCATCCATGGCCCGGCCGATATCGATCCGCTGAAGCGTGAGCGCAGCCTCTTCGATGATCTCCTCGATCCGTTGCATGTTCTGTTCGATCAGTCCGTCGGCGTTGTTCCCGACATCGACGGCAATGACGCCATGGTTGATGGACTCCGAGGACACGGCCTTGAGAAGCCAGAACGTCTGCGAGAGGCCATCGAAGGGCCTGCGGGTCTGCAGATCGTTGGTGGTGATCATCACCATGGCCTCGCGCCTGATGTCGCCGGGAATGGCGGTGCCGTCGAGGGAGCGGACGTCGATATCGTCGGACGAGGCGACGAACGCCGCCCGCTGTCCCAGAGCAGTGGACACGTAACTGTGTATCGCGAGCACCAGATCCTGCGCGGTGAAGCACAGCGCCAGCTGCCGGGAAAATTCGTAGAGGCTGTGAATATGCCGCTCGCTCCGCCGCAACGAATTGGCCTCGCGCCGGACGCTCGAGGCCAGCTTGCTGGTGATGAATGCGACAAACAGAAACAGCAGCAGGTCCACCGCCTCGTCGGGATTGTCGACTCGCAGGCTGTAATAGGGGACGTAGAAAAAGAAATCGGCTGCGGCAGCACCGGCGGTCGAGGCGACGGCGGCCGGCCAGAACCCCCATCGGGTTGCCGCGATGACGACCGGTATCAGGTAGATGACCGAAACGAGGCTGAGGGGGACGATCTTGTTGAGCAGCAGCAGCCCGATGGTCGCGATGCCGACAAGCATGGCGGTCGCCAGCAGAGACAGGGCGTTCGCGCGCGCGCGCCGCCAGACATGCCGCTGGGCATGGGAAGATATACCGTCGGGATGGCCGGCGATGCCTGCGCTCGCTCTGGTGGCCTTTTCAAGGGTCAATGACTGGTTCTCGCTGCGGGACATAGCCTGTCGCTCGCGTCGATTCCACCAAGGGGCGAAGCCGTGCGTGCGTCGGGCTTGAAACAAGCTTTCAATTACGCATGATCTTGCAGGCGGTGCAGTCAAGACAAATCGAGGTGCCGGATCGATCGTTGGATTCTTGCTGTCGATCGATCGCGTGCGGCAAACTGCTCGATGTCTGTCCTGACGTTACCTTGAACTGCCCCGGCAATGGCGTTGTCGCCCGAACAGGCATATAGAATCCATACTTGAAGCAATCCCGGTATATATAAAAATAATAGGAATATTGCCGGTGGGCGCGAGACCGTCGGTACGATGGGCGCATCCATCGTCAAACGGCAGGACGAGAGCCTCCTCAAGACTCGTGCGAATTTCGAGCAGCCAACGCCGCGCCTGTATCTGGCCGACAGACTGGATCTTGCGCGCGGCAGGCCTGCATGATCTCCCTGAACGACAGCAAGCCGGCGCGAGTGACGTCGACGGGCTTGAGGCCGACCGGTAGACCGGCGTCATTCGCGCAAGGGGGCATGCCGGAGACCGATGCCGGCGCGAGCGCAATCGCTGCGGCGGGGCTGTCGTAACGTGGGGGATAGAGATAATGCTCCATCAGCCAGGTCCGCGCACCGGGGATGCTCTCTTCCAGCAGCGCGATGGCCCTGACCTTGGCGGCGGGAAGAACGGCGCTCCAATTCGCATACTCGCGCGCCAGGATTTCCAGCGACAGGACTTCGGTCGCGATGATGACAAACAGGCCATTGGCCTTGCGCGCGCTTCGCGTGGTGCTGGCCTTCTTGAACGCCTCGCTGAGGTTGCGATGCTTCTCGATGAATCCACCCAGGCCGGCTTTCCAGAGCATGTCAGGCAGGCATGCGTATCCGTGCATGGCGTGATAGGTCTGGATCAGGCTGCGACACTGCGATCGCAGGATGTCGGGGATGAAGCCGAACTCCGGTCCCGGACCATGCGCGGGCGGCGCTGCGTCCGGCGTATCGGAGCTGGCATGTAACGTCACGTTCATTCGATTGCCCCGCAACGGCTCGGCGATTTGTGGTCACCTGATGCGGGCACTGTAGTGAGTCATCGGATATGTATTCGATGTAATTTTTTCGCCAAAACCATAGAGAAAAAATAGCATTTCTTGTCGGCATCGGATGGTGCGGACCGTGCGAGGTGCGCCGATGGTGCGCCTGGACGACACGCGACGACACAACGCGCTTTGCGAGCCCGCCTTGTACTGAACTGGGGAGCCGCGTTGTTTCCTGAACATCGGGATGGCGCGATGCGCTGGCACAAAGGTGTCAGAACTCGGTCCTGATCAAGACGCAGCGTGTCGCAATGCTGCTGCCGCTCTCGCTCGCAATTTGGGCAGCGCCGCGAGCAATCGACTTGTTCGTATGCAATCGCGGTCAATCATCGCGATGCGGATATCTTTTTTTAATGTTTCTCGACGCTGGGACGTATCGATTTTTTCTCATGCGACTCGGACAACTGACCTTACCGATTTTTAGGAATCGAAGCGGCGCCGGAATGGGGAGGCGCTGCAACAACGGGGTTGGTCATGAAAAAGCTTCTTTTGGCGGGCGCCTCAGTGGCTGCGCTGATCGTATCGGCAAATGCACAGGCGGCGGATCTCAGCACCACAATGCCATTGAAGGCGTCGGGGTCCTGCGATCCCTACAAGAATTACTCTTGTCTGGACGCCTATCTCGGCGACGACGTGGTCACGCGTTTCCTGCGATATTATCAGCTCGAATGGGGGCACGACTCCGCGCCGTCGGATCCGAAGGCGCCCGCAGGGCGTCGCGCCGAATGGCCTGCGACACCACAGAGCACGCCGCCAATGCCGTTTACCGAATGGCCCTATGGCGGGTCGACCAATCTCGGGGTGACCCGGCCGGCGTCGGTCGACAGCCCGCTGATGAACGCGATCGCGCACACGCCGGTCGGCGAAGCGCTGGGGGCTTCCAACATCCAGATCTATGGCTGGGTCGATGGAGGCGGCAATCTCAGCACCAATTCGGTCAAGCCGGGCGGCAATGCGCCTGCCGCTTACAGCTATACGCCCAACACCATTCAGCTCGATCAGGCCGTGATCTATGTCGAGCGCCTGCCGGACACGGTGCAGCGCGATCACATCGACTGGGGCTTTCGTATCTCCGCGATCTATGGCGAGAACTATCGCTACACCACGGCCTACGGACTGTTCAGCAACCAGCTGCTGAAGAACAACGCGGTCAACGGCTTCGACATGCCCATGTTGTATGGCGAGGTGTTCATTCCGCAGGTGCTGGAGGGCCTCAATATTCGCGTCGGCCGCTTCATCTCGATTCCGGACATCGAAGCGCAGCTCGCGCCGAACAACTATATGTATTCGCATTCGATGACATATTCGTTCGACAACTACACCAACACCGGCGTCGAAGCGACGCTGGCGGCCACCAGGAATATCATCTTGCAGCTCGGCGTGGTGACGGGCACCGAGGCGATGCCGTGGCATGTGGGGCAGCGCATTCCGAACCCGTTCCCGAACCCGGTGTATCCGGACTCGACCATGTTGAAGGATCCCGGCGCGCAGGCGTCCCTTGTTGCGGGCATTCGCCTGACCAGCGACAGCGGCAACGACAGCATCAATCTTGTCGCCAATGGCATCAACGACGGCAAGTGGGGATACAACAATCTTCAGTGGTACGGCGGCACGTATTACCACAAGTTCAACGATCAATGGCATCTCTCGGTGGAGGTCTACACCCTGTCCCAGAGGCAGGTGCTGAATGCCGCCGATCCGCTCGGCATTGCGGCCAATAGCGGCTATCCGTTCGGCGTGCAGCAGATGCCGTTCAACTCGCCGTTCCTCGCACAGTGCAGCAACCCGACCGAGCTGACGTGTACGGCCCGCAGCGTCGCGGCTCTCGCCTATCTCAACTACAAGTTCTCGCCGCTGGATAACCTCTCGTTCCGCGGCGAATACTTCGACGATCAGCAGGGCCAGCGCACCGGGACCAAGACCCGTTATGTCGAGGCCGGCATCGGCGTACAGCACTGGTTCTCGCCGCAGATCGAGATGCGCCCGGAGGTCAGTTACTACCGTTCGCTCGATGCGCCGGCGTTCAACGGCAACTCCAACGCCGGAATTCTGCCGAACAAGAACTATGCGGTGATCGGGTCCGCGGACGTCATCGTCCACTTCTGATGATCCGGGACGCCGGCGGCATGCGCCGGCGCCTCCGTCGTTCCCACGATCTCCCGAACAACAGAGGACATCATGTCGAAACTTCTTTTCAGCACCGTTGCGCTTGTTGCGCTCGGTGCCGCGTCCGTGGCATCCGCCGCCGATCTTGCCACGCGCCCCTACACCAAGGCGCCGCCAATCTCCCCGGCCTATGACTGGACGGGCTACTACATCGGCGTGTTCGGCGGCGGCGGCTTCAGCAACCACGACATCACCAGCGCGGCCGGCTCCGCCAATTATGGCTCCGGTGGCGGCGGCATCGGCGGCGTCGATATCGGCTACAACTGGCAGAGCGGCAGTTACGTGTTCGGCCTCGAAGGCGATGTCGCCTGGGCCGGCATCAAGAGCAGCGATGCTTTCGCACTGGGCCCGAACGACGAGACCTCGCTGCGCTGGGCGGCGACGATCCGCGCGCGCAGCGGCATCGCCATCGACCGGTTTCTGCTGTTTTTCACCGGCGGCTGGGCCTACGGCGATCAGCGGCACGTCAACACCGATCCCGTGTTGGGCGGCGTCGACAGCTTCACCGTCAACTCCAGCGGATGGACCGCGGGCGCCGGCCTCGAATATGCCTTCACGCAAAACCTGATCGGCAAGTTCGAATACCGCTACTACGACTTCGGCAACTTCACCCGTGGCGGCAATCCTCTGACGCCCAACGGACAGCTGCCCTACAAGGTCGACAGCACCTATTCGAGTTTGCTGCTCGGCGTGAACTACAAGTTCGGCGGCCCGGTCGTCGCCCGTTATTGAAGATGAGTTCCTGAGTGAAGGTCCAAGAGCCGCGAGGCCCGACGTCCGACAAACGTTGGGCCTCGCGGGAATCGCCGGAGGCTGACGAGCGATGGCTTGGGTTGCTTCAAAATTCCACGAGGTCAGACGGAGGGGATCGATGACCGTTACAACAGTCGTGCGGAAGGCCGGAGCCATCGTTGCAGCCGCCATGCTGATCGGCATGCTGGCCGGCTGTGTCAGCGACATGGGGCCGACAGCGACCTCGCAATCCAGCGGCGACGGTCCGCAGATGCGCTATTACGGCGGACCGAAATCACCGATGTGGCCGGCCCAGTAGTTCAGCCGCGCCGCTGCGGCAGGCCGATACCGGGCGGTGCCGCGCGGGCCGGCAGGGATGTCCCATTCGTGGGGATTGGTTAACCAGCGAAGATCGATTTCCCTGCTTCCGCGGGTGTGTCGTCGTGTCGCATGTCAGCTCTGCAGCGCGCTGCGCCGAGGCTGTCGACGCCGCCTTTTGTGACGGTCTGTTGGCGGCGAAAGCGTGGGGCGTCGATGCAACTGCTAACGAAGAATCCAGGCCAGACCGCTCGCTACCGGGCTTTGTAAGGTGGGTGTAAGCTGGCTTTGCTAACGAGTTCCACGACGCGGCCCCGTCGCTCACGACGGTCAGAGCAGAGCGTCAAATCTCAAAGGTTCGCTCAGCATGTATCCGGCGAAGACCACTTCGGGAGATCGCCTCGATGCCCATCCGCTTTAAGGATCCAATCGTGCTCAAACGGGCTGCGATCGTCGCAGTAGCGGCCGTCTGCGCGGTGTCGATCGGCGCGTGGTTGTTGATGCGCGCCGGCGACATTCCGTCCGCCAAGGCAGAGCAGACCGCGGCCAAGACCCAGGTCAATGTCGACCAGCAGTCTGTCGACGTGTCCGAGAAGCAGGTGGAGGCCTTCAAGGTTGCTCCGGTTGATGCGCGCCAATTCAAGGTTATGAAGAATTCGGTCGGATCGATCGACTTCAACCAGAATATGCTGGTGCAGTCATACACGCCCAATGCGGGCAGGATCGTCGATACGTTCTTCAACGTCGGCGATGAGGTCAAGAAAGGCCAGCCGCTGTTCACCATCGACAGCCCCGATCTGCTGACCGCGGAGTCCGCGCTGCTCGCCAGTGCCGGCGTGCTCGAACTTCAGACCCGGACGCTGGCGCGCGTCAAACAGCTTTTGAAGACCGGCGGCGGAGCCCAGAAGGATGTGGACCAGGCGACCTCCGATCAGCAGACCGCCGAGGGTAATTTCAAGGCCGCGCGTGACGCGGTGCGCATCTTCGGCAAGACGGACGCGGAGGTCGACCGTATCCTGGCGGACCGCAAGGTCGATTCCATCCTGATCGTGCCGAGCCCGATCGATGGTCGCGTGATCACCCGCAATGCGGCGCCCGGATTGTATGTGCAGCCCGGCAATGCGCCGGCGCCGTTCTCGCTGGCCGATGTGTCGACCATGTGGATGCTCGCCTATGTCATCGAAAACGATGCGCCGGCCTACAAGCTGGGACAGCCGGTCGAGGTCAGGGTGCCCGCTTATCCCGATACCATATTCCGGGGGCGCGTCACGACGCTGGGCCTGAATATCGATCCGAACTCGCATCGCCAGCTGGTACGCTCGGTGATCGACGATCCGATGCATCGGCTGCGGGCCGGGATGCTGGCGAGCTTCACCATCGAAACCGCGGATCCCATGCAATCCCCCGCGGTTCCGCTGGAGGCCATCGTGCGCGAAGGTGACGGAACCATGACGGTGTGGGTGACGACGGACCGCCGCCGTTTCGAGCGACGCAGCGTCAAGATCGGTCTGGAGCAGGCCGGATGGCGCCAGATCCTCGACGGGCTCAAGCCCGGTGAGCTGGTGGCGACGACAGGCGCGATCTTCCTGAGCAACAAGTTTGCCAACGCGACGTCAGGCTCATGATCCGGTGCGGGGCGGCACCATGCGCGGGATGCTACAGCCGTCTGAGGGCTTGCGGAATCGTGCGTGGTCTGCGGAGGCGCAGCCCTGATCCCGCCGCAACGGTTTCGCGCGGCCTCTTTCATTCGATCGCATCACCTCGAAAGTAGCGTACAGCCTTGATCAAGAGCATCCTTGCGTTCGGTCTGACCCGAAGCGCCATCATCGTGCTGGGTCTGGCGGTATTTTGCGCCGCCGGCTTTGTCGCGTTCACCAAGCTCAACATCGAGGCTTATCCCAATCCTGCGCCGGTCATCCTGGAGATCACCGCGCAGGCGGCCGGTCTCTCCGCCGAGGAGATGGAGAAATATTACACGATCCCGATGGAGGTCGGCCTCTATCCGACGCCGGGCGTGGTCAACATCCGCTCGACCTCGTTCTACGGGCTGTCGTTCGTCCGCGTCACCTTCAAGTACGGCGTGGACTACTACTTCGCGCTGACCCAGGCGGCCAACAGCATCCAGCAGAACATCAACCTGCCGGGCAACCTGGTGCCGCAGATCCAGCAGTCCAGCCTGGTCGGCGAGATCTATCGTTATCAGCTGGTCGGGCCGCCGAATTTCGGCCTCACCAACCTGCGGACGTTGCAGGATTATGTGGTCGCGCGGCGGCTGATGACGCTTCCGGGCGTGGTGCAGATCAATGCCTGGGGCGGCACCACCAAGCAATTCAATGTCGATGCCGATCTGCAGAAGCTCGAGGCCTACAACATCACCGTGCCGCAACTGGTGCAGGCGCTCGGCAATGCCAATGTCAATGTCGGCGGGCGGGAGATTTCGATCGGCCAGCAGTCCGTCAACATCCGCGGCATCGGGCTGATCGACAGCGGCGGCGCCGACGACGTCACCAAGGGTTATCACGTCGAGGATATCGAAAATATCGTCCTCACCCAATCGGGCGGCCTTCCGATCCAGATCAAGAACGTCGCCAAGGTCTCCGTCGGCTACGTGCCGCGGCTTGGCATTGCGGGCAAGGATCGGGATGACGACGTTGCCGCCGCGATTGTCGTGATGGGGCGCACCCAGCACACCAATGACATCATCCCCAAGGTGGAGCAGGAAGTCGCCAAGCTGAACAGCGACGGCAGCCTGCCGCCCGGGGTGAAGATCGTATCCTATTACGACCGCAGTTCGCTGGTGGACGTCACCACCCACACGGTGCTGCACAACCTGATCTTCGGCTGCATCCTGGTGTTCTTCATCCAGTGGGTGTTCCTGGGCGACCTGCGCAGCGCGTTGATCGTGAGTGCGAACATTCCCTTCGCCCTGTTCTTCGCCATCATCATCCTGGTGCTGCAGGGCGAGGACGCCAACCTGCTGTCGCTCGGCGCCGTCGATTTCGGCATCATCGTCGATTCCGCCGTCATCATGATGGAAAACATCTTCCGCAACTTCCAGTCGCCGCCGGAAAACCGGCTGCGCATCCTGCAGCACCTGGCGCAAGGGTACTGGGGGACCGATCCGACCGGGCCATCGCGCGGCGACGCACCCGCGCCGCGCTGGAGCGAGCGGTTGCGCATGATCTTCGTCAGCGCGCTCCAGGTGGACAAGGCGGTGTTTTTCACCGCCGCCATCACCGTCACCGCCTTCGTGCCGCTGTTCACCATGCAGGGCGTGGAAGGCCAGATCTTCGGCCCGATGGCGCGCACCTATGGATATGCGCTTGCCGGCGCCCTGCTGGCGACATTCACGGTGACGCCGGTGCTGGCGTCGCTGTTGCTGCCCAAGAAGATCGAGGAGACCGAAACGGTGATCGTTCGCGCCCTGCGCGCGGCTTATACGCCGGTGCTGCGCTGGTCGCTCGGCCACGTCAAGGTGGCGGTGATTGCCGGTTTGATCTTCCTCGGCCTCAGCGGACTTGCGGCGAGCCGGCTGGGCAGCGAATTCCTGCCGGCGCTGGAAGAAGGCAATTTCTGGATCCGCGCGGCGATGCCATCCACCATGTCGCTGGAGGCCGGGACCGAGCCGACGCGGAAGATGCGGGAGATCCTGCTGCGTCATCCGGAGGTGCTCACCGTGGTGTCGCAGCACGGCCGCCCCGACAACGGCAGCGACGCGTCGGCGTTCTCCAATGTCGAGCTGTTCGCGCCGATCAAGCCGTTCGATCAGTGGCCGGCGGGCCTCACCAAGGAAAAGCTCACCGAGCAGTTGCAGAAGGAGTTCGACGAGGAGCTGCCGGGCGTCGTCTTCAATTTCTCGCAATATATCCAGGACAACGTCGAGGAGGCGCTCTCCGGTGTGAAGGGGGCGAATTCGGTCAAGATCGTCGGGCCGAATCTGGAGGTGCTCGAACAGCTCGCGACCAAGGTGATGGACGAGATGGGCAAGGTCAAAGGTGTCGCCGATCTCGGCATCTTCCGGCTGCTCGGGCAGCCCAACCTCAACATCAAGATCGATCGCGAAAAGGCGGCGCGTTACGGCCTCAATACCGGCGATGTCACCACGGTGGTGCAGGCGGCGCTCGGCGGCACCAACGCGACCACGGTGCTGGAAGGCGACCGGTCGTTCGGCGTCGTGGTGCGGCTGGATCCCAAGTTCCGGCAGAGCATCGATGCCGTCAGCGACATCAAGGTGGCCTACCAGACCCCCGCCGGGACCAATGCGTACATCCCCCTGAGCGAACTCGCCAGCATCACGCTCGATACCGGCGCATCCTTCATCTATCGCGAGCGCAGCCAGCGCTATATTCCGATCAAGTTCAGCGTGCGCGGCCGCGATCTCGGCAGCACGGTGGCGGAGGCGCAGCAGCGGGTGGCGCAGGCGATCCAGCTGCCGACCGGCTACAGCCTGATCTGGTCCGGTGAGTTCGACAACCTGCAGGCGGCGAAGGCGCGCCTGATGATCGTGGTGCCGATCACCCTGCTGCTGATTTTCGCACTGCTCTACAGCCTGTTCAATTCGCTGCGCGACAGCCTGCTGGCGCTTGCCGGCATTCCCTTCGCCATCGGCGGCGGATTGATCGCGCTGTTCGTCGCGGGGCTCGATTTCAGCATTTCGGCGGCGATCGGCTTCATCTCGCTGTTCGGCGTGGCGGTGATGGACGGCATCCTCAACATCACCTACTTCCGGGAGTTGCGGGCGTCGGGCATGAGCATCGCGGAGGCGGTGTTCAACGGCTCCGAACAGC
>NZ_JTIY01000026.1 GCF_000818175.1 Streptomyces sp. AcH 505 | reverse complement strand
AAAGCCGTACTTCATGACAGGCTCGACCGCACTGCCAGGCCCGGTTCGCAGGGAATTCGAGCGCATATCCGGCGTCCGCATCCTGAACTCCTACGGAATGACCGAGAACACCGCCAGCATCGCCGTCGATCTGCGGGAAGGCCCGTCGAAAGACGGCAGTTCAGGCGTCCGTCTGCCGTATACTCGTCTCCGTGCTGCAATCATGGGCCGCGATCGACAGGTGGTCCGGTTGTGCGAACCTGATGAGATCGGGATGCTGCTCATCAAAGGCCCGGGACTTGCCCAAGGGTACGTTAGCTCCGAGCATGATCACTCGTCCCGCACCGATGACGGCTGGCTGATCACGGGCGATCTCGGTCGCATTGACAGGGACGGCTATCTGTTTGTGACGGGAAGGGCCAAGGACGTCATCATCCGAGGCGGGCACAACATTGATCCTTCGCTCATCGAGGAGCCGCTGCTCAGGTGTCCGGCTGTCCTCCATGCCGCGGCGGTTGGCAAACCGGACGCTTATGCCGGTGAACTGCCGGTTGTCTTTGTTCAACTCGTTCCGGGATCACAGACCACAGCTTCCGATCTCACCAGCCTCCTGTCGGAGCAGGTTACCGAAAGGGCCGCAGTACCGAAGGACGTCATTATCGTTGACAGGATTCCGCTGACCGATGTCGGCAAGCCGCAAAGGGCCGCCCTGCGCAAGGAGGCGGCGGAGCGCACCTTCCGGGCTGTCCTTTCCGGTGTGGCAAATCTGCTCGCCCGCGAGGAACACCTGGATGTTGCAATGCTGCCGCATCCGCAGTTCGGTACGATCGTAAGAGTTACGGTTGCTTGCGTTGATGGCACACGACAAGCGGCCCTGTCGTCTCAAATCAGCGCGGCCATGGCTCCATATCCCTTCGCATATGAGATCGAATGGGCGCCGGAATAACGAGCCGCGTCGCCCGATTCCGATCCAACGCAGACTCAAGGCTGGATCGCCGCCGCGAGCCCGAGGATCCTCTCCGCCCATTTCACATTGGCGTAATCGACCATGCCCCCCTGAAATTGCGTCGCGCCGTGTCCCCTGCCCTCTGCCTCTCGAAATGCGTCCAGCAACGCACGAGCCCGGGCGATCTCTGCGACCGTGGGCGAAAACACCTCGTTGATGGTCGCCACCTGACCGGGGTGGATCGCGACCTTGCTACTGAAGCCGTGCGCTCGCGCGATGACCGCCTCGGCTCTCAGCGCCTCGGGATTGCGAATGTTCATGAATGCGCCATCGATCAACCATGGGATCTTCGCGGCCCGCGCGTCACAGACGAACTTGCCACGCGCGTAGGTGAGCGCCTCACCGGTCGGGGCCCATTGAGCACCGAGATCGACGATGAGATCGCCTTGTTCAGCGCTTGCAAGCGCCGCGCCGCAAACCCGCCTTACGCCGTGCAGAATATCATACAAGTTACGAAGCCCGAGGCTGGACTCGATGACAATGACAATCTTCACCGCATCCGGGGCAAGGCCGCGCGCGCTCTCGAAGCTCGATAGCCGCTCATCGAGTTCATGAAGATCCTGGGCGTGTTCGACCTTGGGGATCATCAGGACTTGCGAGCCATGTGGCGCCAGCACCGAAAGATCCTTGTCCAGATCGCCAAGGCTGAGCTGGTTGAAGCGAACGAAGATCAGGCGGTCCGACGATTCAGCAAGCCACGCGCGCACATTTGAACGCGCGGCCTCCTTGGCATCGGGTGGAACGGAGTCCTCCAGATCAAGGATGAGCGCGTCGGCGCCTGCCGCGCGTGCTTTCGGCAGGAAGTCCGGGCGGACTCCCGGGACGAACAGCAGGCTGCGAAGAATCGGGGGCGAGTTCATGACAATCGTTCCGGTTTCCATTTCCATGCTAACCCCGACCGGCCGCTCCTGACCTGTTTTCGCGGGCATAGTGACTATGCAATTGCACAGACAACCCCCAGCGCTCCCCATTCACTGCAGCGAGCACCAAGGCCGTCGTTTTGCACCGGCGCAAAAAATGACGCCGCGCAAAGGCGGCGTCAGGGAGGAAGATCCTGGTAGTCTCGTCGTTACTTGTAGAACCGCGGCTTGTTGTCGGAAGCGGGCTCGTCCGGAGCCCACAGCCTGTAGCTGACGCTCGCGAAGCCTCGTATGCCCTGTCCCACTCCGGCTCGATCGACACCAGCCAGCGGCGTTCCACCGGACGCATTCGCCGAAAACTCGTCCGCCACCCAGACCTTCAGCGTCGCTGGACCAAAATCGTAGCCCACCAGACCACCGGCGGCCCAGACATTGAACCTGTTTGAGTTGATCACATAGTTGTAGTAGGCGCTCGACGTGTCGCTTCCGACCTGGCCGACATAGTAGCCGATTGCTCCGATCGTCCATCGTCCGATCGTCTTGGTGGCTGCAAACTCGACATCGAGAACGTTTCCGCTGCGATAGTGAGTGATCGAGTTCTCGGTATTGATCTCGCCATAAGCCGCTGCAGTGAAATTCCATCCGTCCTTCAGATATGAAACGATAAACTCCGGTCGGAAAGTCCACCACGGATTTCCGACATCGCCCAGGCCATTCGCGCCGTTGATCGTTCCATCGGGGACGCCGACGCCGAAGCCGGTTTTGATGAAAAAGCCGGACTCTCCAAGCTTCCAGCTGAGCTCGATCGGAAAAATCGTGCTGTTGTGAAGGCCGCGCTTCATGGTGCTGACCGGCGCACCGGTATCGGCAGCAGCGACCGGTTGCACAAAAACAGCATCGTACTTTGCGCCGAGAAACTCCCACCCCGGAACCCAAAGGATTCCGGCCCCGGCCGTGTTGACGTTGATCGCCGTCGGCGAGCCGCCCACTTTGGGCGCCCCTGGGCCGACGATGCTCGCCTGATAGGTCGACACCTGGTTGAACATGTAAACGCCAGGACCCGGCGTGCTTGCGGTGGTTCCGCCGATTGAGATACCCGGCAAGACTTGCGTGCCAGGATATCCCGCCTCGTAGGCACGGGCCGGCAGTGCGGACGCCGAGGCGATCACAACCGCAATTACGACAGTGAGATTCAAAAATCTGTTCACGTGCGTTTCCCCTCTTTCGCGCGCAATGACTTGATCGTTGGATTTTTTGCAGCCGCCCGCATGTCGTGGACCGATGGTCACGATCAAATTGCTGTTGCTGCCTGCGAGCGATGCTTCGACTGGTGTTTGCTTAGGCGGAGTCGCAAGCGACGTCCGACTCGTCCTCAAAACGGATTGTCGAGCTCATTTCCCTCCTGGTGATTTTTGCTTGCTTGTTGCCTTGACACTAAGTCACCTAGTCACTTGTGTCAACTGCAACGATTTTCCCTGCCGGAGGCGGTCCGACCCGCCACTCGATTACAAAGCAAAGCCCGGGCTACACGCATGCGCCCTCGCGTGATTTCGGCTGATTGCCGCCACCGTCAGGCTGCTGTCGGAAATGTCCCTGCGGACCACCAGACGCAGGCGAAGCCCGCTTGAATGTGCCTGGTGACGCTCGGAAGGCCGCGGACTCGGAGACATGACGCGACGAAGATCCGGCGGGGGAAAACGCCGATCATGTCAGGATTGCCATGGTGGTGTTACCGACGCGCGCTCTTGTCCAGCCCGTGTCTGCTTGGAAAGACGCGCAGCACAACCTGGTCCCGCACAGAAACCGCGGCGCTTCGCGCAGAATCAAGCATACGGCGCGGCCGGGGCGCTACCCCGACATCACGCCGCGATGTTCACGATCCGCGCGAGGCGGGACGAGCGCAATCGTCATGCGACGGCGCCCGTGATCTCATAAACTCAGTTGGTAGCTGAGCGGGACCCAACGGTACCCGCCCTGCGTCCGCTCCACGAAACCGATTCCCGGGAACGGCATGTGATATCCGGTCACAAACAGCTCCTCGGCGACGGCCATGTCCAGCATGCGCTGGCGTGTGGCTGCGGCCTTCTCCTTGTCGTCGTCGACGTCGAGATGGATGTCCGGCCGCTGCAGCGACACCACATAGTGGCCGCAGGTATCGGCCCAGTTCAGCAGCCGCCTGCCCTCGCTTTCGATGAGATAGGCCATCATCCCCGGAGAATGCCCGGCCGCATCAACAGCCCGGATGCCGGACACGATCTCATCCCCCGGCTTGACGAAGGTCGCGCGATCGGCGAGTGGCGCCGCGAGCTGCATGAAAAGCTCTCGATTGAACTGCCGCGCCTCCCGCACCTCGCCACGCAGCCAGAAATCGAATTCCGCCGCTCCGAATACATAGCGCGCCTTGGGAAACACCGGCGCGCCGGCTTCCATCAACCCGCCGATATGATCGGGATGACCGTGGGTGATGACGACGATATCGACATCTTCCGGCCGATAGCCGAGTTGGCCCATCCGCTCGACCAGGCGCCCATCCGGCAGGCGGCCACGAAGCGGTTCGCGCTCGCGCTGCAGGGCGCCGTTGCCGGTGTCGAACAACACCAGTTGCGTCCCGGTATGCACCAGGATTGGAATGAACGGATGTTCGTAGCGAAAGGGATCGATCCGGTTGGCGCGGGCCAGCGCCTGCACCTCCTGGGCCATCGTCGGGCCGCCATGGGAGGGGCTTAGTCCCTCGCGAACGATCTTGCTATCCAGAATGGTCGTTATCTCGAAGCGACCGAGCTTGAAGCCATAGATAGAGGGCTGGAGGTCGCCTCGCGCCGGAATTACCATTCGTCTCCTCCTTGCGTGTCAACAATCAGACGAACGCCGCATCCCAAGGTCCGCGTATGGGACGTCCGCGCGCCTGCAATAACACGAACCCAAAGGGCACGGGTAGACCGATGATCAGGGCACGGCAGGTCCCTTGCGTTCTTTCAATGTCCGCAGGGGATGACATTGCAAGAAGCACGGCGTCGCGGATTTCTAAGATCCTGAAACCGCCGGCGTCAGGTCAATCCCGTCGGACCGCTTCTTTTGTAAGACGCTTTCGACGGCGGAGCCGACCGGTGGGCGTCGTCGATCAGATCGTCGGGACGGAATCGACTGGCGCCTTGTCTTCGCATCGAATGGGCACATGATCGGCCGTTGACGGGCGTGAGAGCTTTTGATGGGACTTCGCGGCATGCCCGCACACGGGCATGCCGACACCTGTCACCTCAGAGTGGTTGAATGTTCTGACGGAACTTATTGTTCCACCAACTCTTGCCCTGCCGGGGACTGCGATGAGGCAGCGGATACGCAACCGTCGCTCACGCCGCCTGAACTGTTTGGCAGAGGCGTAGCAGCGGTCCGCCATCATCGCAGCGGCCTTGACCACGGCGGAAGCCCAAAAAGCTGGTCAGGCGCCCTCACAGGACGTGCGTCGCTTCCGGGATTCGGCGCAACGCCGCCGTCGCAGCCCAGCTCAGAGCGACTGTGAGCGCGAAGGTAACCACTGCCTTGACGATGGCGGGGAGATCGAAATCGAATAGCCAGTACTGCAGCCAGAGCACGATCGGGTAGTGCACCAGGAATATGCCGTATGCGTCAGCTTGCAGCGGATCGAGCACGCTCCAGCCCGATCGTTCAAACCTCAGGAAATAAGCGAAGATTGTGAACATGATGGCTGCGCTGAAGGCGACGAAGAGCAGACCGTAGCTCGCCTCGTACCAGTCCGGCAGAAATACAGGATTTCCCAATAGCTCGCGCTTGACGGCGATCAACCCCCACATCAGGCAATACGGAACGAGCGTCACGATCACCCAGCCCCAGCCACTCCTCGCCAACTGTCCGTTTGCGCTTAGCAGGCCTCGATCGAAATTCGCGGCACCAACTCCGGCTCCGATGAAGAAGTAGGCAGCGTAGAGCAGCACGCGATCGGCCTGAACATCGAACGGTCCGATCGAGAACCATCGGCTCGGTCCGAAATAGAGCCGCCCCGGAATATAGACGACAGCGGTGACCGCCACGAGAAACTGGCAGAAGTCGGCCGGCCTATCGAAGGCGCGCAGGGACAGGCGATTGATCGGATCGAGCAGTTTGGGGGAAATCCGGTAGAGCAGCGTTGCCGAAAGGTCGAACGCCAGCAACACCCAGACAAACCAGACGGGGCCGCTCGGCCAGGGGCCGACGGTGATCGTCTTCCACCAGAATGCGGCGAAGCCGATATCGGGGGACTGACGCAGCGAAATTGCGTAATACGCGATCGGCGTGATCGTGAATGCAGCGATCGTAAAGGGCATGCCGAGCCGGAGCAAGCGATCGCGAAAGAAGATCCGCGGCGTCTTAAAAGCAAGGCTCGGCCAGACAAACAGTCCGGAGAGAAAGAAGAACATCGCCATGAAGAAGCTGTCGGTGGCGAGAACGATACAGTCGAACCCCATCCATTGCGCGGGATCAGTATGACCGAAATAAGTATAGGGAATGACCGTATGGTGGATGAGCACCACAAGCGTCAGGAAAACGCGGATGCGATCAATTGGGAAGTTGCGCGCTTTGGCCGTCGGCGTCGCCGGAACCTCCGCGGCCGCCCCTGAGGGGGAGATAGATGTCATCCTTGTCCTAGTCCCAATGTTCTTCTTGCTGGCGGCCCCGCAATTATTCGAAAGGAGATTAATCCTTTCCAATAAGGCATTGGATCGGATGAACGGGCCTCCTCGAATTTTGAGACCAGCAGATGCAAAACACGGCGGCGCGGCCGCCGCTTGGCCGGAAACAAACCAAACGCTGCCACAACGTCGTCACAACAGCCAGCCGCCTATTTGAATGCGCGACCATTCTCCGCGCCCACACGAACATGAGGAAATCGGATCGTGCAGCCAGTAAGATAGGGCGCACGTCAGATCACGAGCATATCCACGCAATCGCTCACGCGGGCACTTCGCCGAACGGCAATCCTGTGAGGAACGGACACGGTTGGTGCGCTCGTGATGGGAGCGATCTTTTGCTGTGCTAGTGCCCCGCATCCGAAGTTCGTGATACATCGCAGCACGCTCTGACATGAACTTCGGATGCATTAGGGGGCTCGAGCAACTATATGGTTCTAGTACCGCTTTTCGATCTAAAATTCGTGGAACGAGTTTGCAGCAGGTGGTGCACTTCAGATCAGCGGCAGCCAGCGCGCGCAAGCCGCCGCCTCCCTCCGCCCGGCGAGCTAGGGATCCACGATCTGCCGCCGGGCCAGCAGATCGACTGAGAGCGGCAACGAGTGTCCCGAATTCGAAGTTCGTATCACTTAGCAGCACCTCCGAGACGAACTTCGAATTCGATCAGGACACTAGAAAACCTTGGATTCTAGTGCAGCTTATGTTTCCGAAATTCCCTCGAAGAAATCGCCGCGATGTGAGGGGAATTCGGAAACGCTGCACTAGGCGCGCGTCGGGTCACCAACGCTTTCACTTCAAAAGCTGAGCGACATTGTCTTTGGTGACGAGATCAAGACCCGTGTAGATGATCTGCGGCGCCGTCTGGCCCTTCTTGATCGCCAGCAGGGTTTCCATGGCCTTCTCGCCCATCTCGAACGGCCGCTGGCCGGTAAGCGCGTTGGAATAGCCATCGCGCAGCAGTTCGAGCTGCATCTTGAGTGTATCGGCCACGACAAGCGTGAACTTGCCGGCGTCGATATCCTTCTTATTCTTGTTGACGAAGGCCTTGTAGCCTTCGGGGGCGAACATTGGCCAGCCGCCAACCGGTACGATGGCCGCAAGGTCCGGCGTCGCGGTGCGCAGGTCGGTCATCTGTTGAACCGCAAGCGCGGGGTCGTCATTGCAGAAGGTCGGCGAACCTGCGACCTCGACCCATTTCGACCCCTTGAGTGCTTCGCGAACGCCGTCGACGCGTTCGGCAAGATTCGTGGCGCCCGGTCCGCCGGAGACCATGGCGTACTTGCCGCCATCAGGCCGGAGTTGCAACAGCTGCTTGCCCAGTGCAACGCCGAAATCCTTGTTGTTTGTGCCAATATAGGCCAGGCGCTTGGAGCCCGGCGCATCCGCATCGAAAGTTACGACCGGGATGCCGGCCGCGGCCGCGGCGTCGATCGACTTGGTCATGGCCGCGACGTCGGCGACCGAGATCGCAAGACCATCCACCTTCTGTGTGACGAAGTCCTGGATGATCTGGGCTTGGGTGGCCGGCTCGTGCTCGATCGGGCCCTTGTAGATGCATTCGATGTTGCCGAGTTCCTTGGCGCGCTTCATGCAGCCGTCCCGCACCCCGTCGAAAAAGGGGTTGTTCATCGCCTTGGGCACGATCACGAAGCGGTAGGTCTCGGCGAGAGCCGGTGTCGCGATCATTGCCACGGCTATGCCGGCAAGCAGAAGCTTCCTCATTGGTCTCCTCCACGGTTGTTATGCCTATCCTTGAGATTTCCGTTCAGGGAGGTGGATAGACGACACATTCGTTGCCCTCCCGGCCTTCATCTTCAAATCATGCGGGAGCGGACGCGATCGACGAGCACAGCCAGAATGATGATCACGCCCACCAATGTCTGCTGCCAATAGGAATTGACCTGCGCGAGCACGAGACCGTTGCGGATAACCTCAAGCAGCAGGCAGCCGACGATGGCGCCGAGCGGTCCGCCGAGGCCGCCCGCAAGCTTGGCGCCGCCGATGACTGCCGCGGCGATCACGTTGAGTTCATAGGACATCGCCATGTTCGCCGGCGCCGAACCGAGCCAACCGCAGACGATGATCCCTTGCAGTCCCGCGCCGAGCGCGCAGATCGCATAGACTTCGATCTTCACCCGCACAACCGAAACGCCGGTCAATTCGGCAGCCTTCTCATTGCCGCCAAGCGCAAAAACGTGACGACCGAACGCCGTATGGTGCAATACAACCGCCATCAACAGGGCGAGGATCACGAGATAGATGAAAGGCGCGGGCACTCCGGACAGGTCGCCCGACGTGATTGCGTAGAAATAGTCGGCGTCCGGCCCGCCTGGGGAAGCGCCCCTGCCGTTAGAGACGACATAGCCGAGGCCGCGCACGATCGAGAGCATGCCGAGCGTGGTCACGAAGGGCGACAGCCCAAGCACTGCGATGCAGAAGCCATTGACGAGGCCAACGATCAGCGCAGTCCCAAGTCCCGCGAGGACCGAAATAAGCAGGATCAAGCCGGGTATATTGGCAACGACAGTCTTGCCGTCGGTCGCCATGTGGACGAACAGCGATGCACCGGGCATGCTTGGAGTCGACAAACTCGTCATGACCATCGATGTGACCATGGCGGAAAAGCACATCATCGAACCGACCGAGAGATCGATGCCGCCAGTGATGATCACCAACGTGACACCGAGGGTAGCGATCGCGATGAAGGAAAAATTCTTCGCCACGTTTTGGATATTGCCTCCGGTGAAGAAGTAGGGACTCGCGAAGTGCATCACCACGATGAGGACCAATAGCGCCAGCGCAACATAGCCGGTCTGCGAGGCAAAAAGGCCGCGTTGCCACCATCTGGCCTGGCCGACATTGGCAAAGGAGATAGGGGATTCCATCGGCAGGGCCATCACGCGGCCTCCTTGGCGCCGGTGATGAGGGCCGTTACTTCCTCAGGGCTGGTATCACGGATCGGCTTGTCCGCCCTTTTCTCGCCGCGACGCATCACGATGACGCGATCGCAGACCGCGAAGACGTCGGGCATGCGGTGGGAGATCAGCATGACGGCAACGCCCTGTTCTTTCAGGCGATGGATCAGGCTCAGCACTTGCTCGACCTGCCGAACCGAGATTGCAGCGGTTGGCTCATCCATCATGACAAGCTTGGCGTTGGATAGCCGCGTCCGCGCGATGGCAACCGCCTGGCGTTGCCCACCCGACATCTGCTTGACGAGATCGTGCGGCCGGGTCTCGGAACGCAACTCGCCAAAAAGCTCCAGTGCGCGGGCCGCCATCGCCTTGTGGTCAAGAAAGGCGAAGGGACCGAATCTGCGCTTGAGTTCTCGTCCGAGGAACACGTTTGCTGCCGCCGTCAGATTGTCAGCGAGCGCAAGATCCTGGTAAACGACCTCGATGCCAACGGCACGCGCATCAACCGGACGATGGAAGTGGACAGCCTTGCTTTCGAAGCGAATCTCTCCTGAGCTCGGTGCGAAGTTGCCGGCGATGATTTTCACGAGTGTCGACTTTCCCGCGCCATTGTCGCCCATGAGACCGACGACCTCTCCAGATGAAACTTGCATGTCAATGGCATGCAGCGCGCGGATCGCGCCGAATTGCTTGCCGACCCCCGTCAATTCCAGAACCGGCTGGCCGGCCTGAGGCATCTTCACCATGACAATCCCCTACTCATTCGGCGTCCGATAACGACCTCAAGACCATGTCCCGATCCACGACACGGCGCAGACCTCCCGTGGTAAGACCGACGACCTTCGCCGCACGCCGGCGAATTTACCGACGCGGTCTAGTGTCCCGAATTTCACAGCCCCTTACGAGGACGCCTTGCGTTCGCTAATCCTTCGCCGCCGTCGGGCGAGACAGAGAACCGCAACGATCAATGACCGCATGAATGGTGCTCTTGCCGGCCCCTCGCCGTCGAGGCGACTTACCAGCAGAGCTCGCGGATGTGCGAGCTCTCTGATCGGGCTTTTCGGCATGCCCGCATACGGACATGCACGCACATCTCTCGTCCGGGTTGCTCAATGCTTTTGGCCCGGAAGGCAGTCGCCAGCGTCAGAAGTGGACCTCCGTGCGCAAACCATAAACCCAGGCATCCTCGGTCTTCACGCCGGCGACATTAAATCCGCGTCCGCCAGGATTGATCACATACTGGAGGTCGAACTTGAGGTTCATCCAGCCGGTCGCCTGCCACCCGTACCAGGCTTCGAGCGGAATTTCGTTACCGCCGGCATTCGGGCTGAGGGCGGCCGAATTCACATGAGTCGTGCCCACAGCGAAGCCGACTTCGTCCCTGGGGCGCCAGGCGAACGTTCCGGTGTGCCTAAAGCCCAAGGCAATCTGGTAGTCCTGGTACGAGGTCCGGTGATCGGCAACGGTCGTATTAAGGAAGGTATACCAACCCTGCGCATCGGGGCCGTCAACGGTCAGCCGCTGCAGGATCGACTCGTAGAAGCCGTAGCGGCCTCTTTGATCCCCGAGAGTTTGACCTGGGACACCACCGACGCCCGGGATGGTGGCGGTGATACCCGGAAGGCCTCCGTCAATGCTTGATGCGCTGTCGTACCAGCCGCCAAGTCTCCAAGTCCCCGTCAAGGGAGCCTTCGGCGACCAGACCAACTCCACCGGCACCAGCACGCCGCTGGCGGGGTTTGAGGCCGGGATGCCCGGCAACATGTAGATGGCAGGGTCTGACGTCGTCAGATAATTCGGATTGGCGTCGTAGACGCCGACCGAAAGCGTGAATTCCGGGGACAGCTTGTAGTGGGCGACACCGGCCCACTGACTCACCGGCCAATTATAGATGTACCCACCCTGGATATTGCCGGGCTGGCCGCCGCAGAAGGTCAGGTTAATGAATTCGCACAGACCGAAGAAGAAGTCGGAGCCGACTGGAAGACGGCCGCCCTTCAGTTCAAGGCGGTCATCGAAAAGCAACTGCGAGTAGTAGAACTGTGTCAGGCGCGGAATATTGCCGCGGCCGAACACTTCGTTGGTCAGCTGCAAGGCGGGAATGTCCGCGTCGGTATTCAGATTTCTGCCGAAGCGGTCGACCAGCGTGAAACCGACGGTGCCGCCATGGATGCCGGCAAGCTTCTCCAGATCGAACTTCGCGCCAAACCACAACTGACCAGCGTTGGCTGTGGCGTTCTTGCTTCCACCCGAGACATTGCCGACGGCTTCGTCACCCAGCGTCACGCCCAGATCGATGCCCATCTCCTTCAGCCTCGTCCTGCCGAGATCGCCAAACAGGTACGGTCTCGTCCAGAAATCATCGTCAACATAAGGAACAGGCGGAGCTTTCGTTAAAAGATCGGCCGCATACGCTCCACCGCTCATCAGAGATGACAGAGCAACCGCCACCCCCCACGCATGCACGGCCTTCACAGACCTATCCAGCATTTTGGCCCTCCCAACGTCACAGGCTTTGTCTTTCGTCTCACGTCCCGGTCCAAAGCCGTTAAGCCTGGAACGTGCTCTCTCCCCAGAGACTCCGATTTCAGTGGCCGAGAAAAAGCGGCTGTATATGAATTATTTCCTTTGGCGGTATCGTCGTTGGCGAACAGCGGACAGTCGCAAAGCCGTTCTCCCCATTGAGTCCTTCCGCCACTCTCGGGTCGTGGTTTTCCTTTGTTGAGCTGTCATGCCTGATCGCCTGTACCGGTTGGCAACGCTGCCGCGCCGCGCGCCGATGCGCTTTGCTTCCCCTGCACGAGTGTGGATCTTGGCGCCGTGCGGGCCAGGCCGGCCAGCGCCGCCGTGCGCCGCCGACGGGCCTGCAATTGCTGATCCGCCAGCACGCCGAGCAAAATCACCGTCCCCATCACCGCAAAGTTCAGGGAATTGGGAATGCCCAGGATGTTCACAAGGTTCTGCAGCACCTGCAGCAGCGCCGTGCCCAGCACGATACCCAGAATGGAGCCCTCGCCTCCACGCAGGCTGCACCCACCCAGGACGGCAGCCGCAATTGCATAGAGCTCGTAGAAGTTGCCAAAAGAACTCGGAGAGACCGAGTTGGTATAGAACACGAACAATACGGTTGAGACGCCAGCGAGCCCGCCACTGATGATGTAGGCGGTCGCGATCACGACAGTCGTGTTGATACCGGAGAAGCGCGCCGCTTCCTCGTTTTTGCCAACCGCATAGAGCCAGCGCCCGTAAACCGAGCGGTGCAGCAGCACGCCGAGAATCAGCGCAAGGATGATCAGGAAAATGAAGGTGTTCGGGATGCCCGCGATGTTGCCGGAGGCGATGTTGCCCAGCGTGCTGGCCTCATCACCGTAGCCGAAGCCGCGTGTCGAATCGCTCGTGTAGTAGCGCGCGGCGCCGCGATAGATCAGCAACCCGCCCAGCGTCACGATGAAGGGCTGCATTTTCAGGCGAGTGATCAGGAAACCCTGGATGCCCCCCAGCGCCAGTCCACCCAGCAAGACCAGCAGCAGCGCG
Organism: Streptomyces sp. AcH 505; assembly: GCF_000818175.1. Lineage (GTDB taxonomy): Bacteria > Actinomycetota > Actinomycetes > Streptomycetales > Streptomycetaceae > Streptomyces. Next base: position 5,402 of record NZ_JTIY01000026.1, on the reverse strand, counting down.
AAAGGCCAAGGAACCTGGTAAGTCGTCAGAAGGTCGATGAAGACGACGCCAAGCAGCGCGAACATCGAGCCGAGCGAAAGGTCGATTCCTCCGGTGATGATCACAAACCCCTCGCCCAGCGCGAACACACCGAACAGGCCGATCAGATTGGCCATATTCAGCAAGTTCACAAACGACAGGAAAGCCGGATTGATCGCGCCGGTGATCGCAGAGATCACCACCAGCAGCAGGAACAGGCCGAGCTCTTTCTTCATCATGGCGTCGCAGCCTCCACGGTTTCCAGCTCTTGGGTTTCCAGCTCTTGGCCCACCGCCAGCCGCAACACGTTATATTCGCTGAACTGCTCGCGCTTGAGCACGCCGCTGACGCTCCCTTCGTGCATCACGGCCACCCGGTCGGAGACGCCGATGACCTCCTCCATGTCCGAGGAGATCATCACAATCGCGACGCCCTCGTCGGCGAGGCCGCGCATCAGCGCGTAGATCTCGCTCTTGGCCCCGACATCGATGCCGCGGGTCGGCTCGTCGAAGAACATCACGCGCGGCTGCATGGAAAGCCACTTGCCGAGCACGACTTTTTGCTGATTGCCGCCGGAGAGCGTCACGGCCTCCATATCGATGCTCGGCGCTTTCATCGAGAGGCTCCTGGCCTGATCCTTCGCGACATTGCGCTCGGCCGCGCCGTTGACCAGCCACATCCGCGCGTAATCCAGCAAGCTCGCGAGCGTCACGTTCTCCCGAATCGGCAGCTCCAGCACCAGCCCGGATTTCTTGCGGTCCTCCGGCACTAGGTAGATCCCTTGTCTGATGGCGTCGCGCGGCGACGCGATACCGACCGGCGTGTTGTCGATCCTGATCTCGCCACCCAGCAGCGGGTCAATGCCGAAGACCGCGCGAGCAAGGGAGGTGCGGCCAGCACCCACAAGCCCGGCCAAGCCGAGGATCTCACCGCGCCGCACCGACAGGTCGACAAGGCGGTCGGGAAAGGCTGATGTCACAAGGCCGGCGATATCGCAGCCGCCCGGCTGTGGCGAGCGCTTCGGCGGCGTATACAGCGCCTTCAGGTCGCGGCCGATCATCAGCCGGATCATCGCAGCATGGCTTAGCTCGTCCCGCGCCAGCTCTCCCACCGTGCGCCCGTCGCGCAGCACCACGACGCGATCGGCGCAGGTCATGATCTCGCCCAGCCGGTGCGAGATATAGATCACCGAGATGCCATGCGCCTTCAGGTCGGCAATCACGTCCAGCAGCCGTTCAGTTTCCGAAATTGTCAGGCTGGAGGTCGGCTCGTCCATGATGATCACGCGGGCATCAATCGAGAGCGCCTTGACGATCTCCACCATCTGACGTTCCGCGATGGACAGATCGTCGACCAGGGAGCTCGGCGTGAAATCGGCACCCAACCGCTCCAGCAGCGGCATCACGCAGGCGCGCATCTCCGCGTTATCCACCAGCTTCAGCGCGCCGCCAGTCAGCTTCTCGCGCCCGATGAAGACGTTGGCAGCGACATCGAGATTCTCGAACAGGTTGAGCTCCTGGTGCACGAAGGCGATACCTGCCTGCATCGCCCCGCTCACCGTCATCCGGGCGTGGGTGCTGTCGCCGATACGGATCACGCCCTCGCTCGGCGCGACCACGCCCGCCAACACACGCATCAGCGTCGATTTGCCGGCGCCGTTCTCGCCGATCAGGCCCAACACCTCGCCGCGGCACACGCGCAGACTGACATCGTCGAGCGCCCGAATGCCGGGATAGGTCTTGCTGATCCCGCTGAGTTCAAGCAGCGTCTCCGCCATTTGGCGCCCCTCCCCGCCCACCGCCCGGCGACAGCCGGGCGGTGAAGCACACCAAAATCACTTCTTCAGCAGTTCCTTCAGATTTGCAGCGAACTCGGCGACGTTGGACTTGCCGATCACCTTGGTCGGCACGATCAGCTTGCCGTCCGCCGGGATCCAGGACTTGTCGCCGTTCAGCGTTTTGATGATGTTGGTCGCGGAGAGATAGCCAAACTCGTACGGCTGCTGCACGACCGTCGATTCGATCGTTCCGTCGGAAATGCCCCGCAGCGTCCGCTGATCCTCGTCGAAGCCAACGATCTTCACCTTGCCGACCTTGCCCGCCGCCTTCACCGCGTCATAGATCAGCGGCGTCTCGTAGCTCCACAGGCCGGACAGCAGCGCAATGTCGGGATATTTGACGAGCACGTTCTCCATGTTCGCCTTGGCCTTGGCGAAGTCCACCTGGTCGGTGAATACGTCGACCAACTCGACCTTGGTGCCGGCGATCGCATCCTTGATGCCCTGCACGCGCTCGCGGGCGTTGTCGGCATCCATCGTCCCGACGAACAATGCGATTTTGCCGCCGTTCGGCAGCGCCTTCTTGATCTCCTCGCCCGCCTGCCGCCCGGCCGCGACGTTATCTGTGCCGATGTAGGCAAGGCGTTTGCTCTGCGGCGCGTCGCTATCCGTCGTGATCAACACGGCCTTGGCCGCAACCTTGTTGAGTTCTTCGGTTGCGTGCGGCGCATCGTCGACAGAGATGGAGATTCCGGCCACGCCGCGCACGAGCAGGTCGTCCAACTCGCGCCGTTGGCCAGCTGCGGTTCCTTCGTTGGTGACGATCAACTCGATGTTGTAGTCCGGATGCTCTTTCTGTGCCTTCTCGAGCCCGCGGCCGGCGATGGTCCAGAAGTCGGCTGCGACATTGGTCACCAGTGCGACGGTCTTTTTCTGCTGCGCCTGCGCCGCCCCCGTGGCCAACGCGAGCGCCGCTGCGCTCACCAGCAGCGGTACGATCAATGACTTCATCGAGTCCTTCATGTGCGCCTCCCTTTGAGTGATCCCGGTGTGAGAGATCCATGGCACTTCTTGCACCATATTTTCTTTATGATATGAATAAATTATCGCAACAAAACATCGAGTCAAGGGTGTTTCTTATCATTTACTCACGCATAAATGGTTATAAAGGTAAAATGAGCACCCTTAACCAGTCGATTTTCACTCCTATTGATGTTGCGCACGCTTATTAATTTCATTACGTGAATTAAACTTTTGCGTACATTGATTAAGTTCACTTACCGAAATAAGAATCACCATGGATGAGCAGCCCGAACCGCCCAGACGTGCTCCAAGCGTGGCCCATGGATCGAACCGCGGTCGCCTCGTCGAAGTCTTGCGACACCAAGGGCCATTGCCGCGGGTAGAGCTCGCACGCAGCACGGGACTGAGCTTTGCTGCTATTTCGGCCATAACGTCGAAACTGATGGCGGAAGAGCTGCTGTGCGAGGCCGACACCGGGGCGGCGACGTGGCCCGATGACACCGACGACGAGGATCCGGACCGGCTGAATGGCCGTCGCCGTGGCCGGCCGCCCGTACTGCTGACCCTGAACCCGGAGTTTGGCCGCATCATCGCGATCTCGCTGCGCATGAACCTGATTGAGACGCTGATCGCGGATTTCAGTGGCTCCGGCTTGGCGCAATCGCGGCTTGTACTCTCGACGCGCGCTCTCGATGCGGGCGCGTTGAGTGATCTCGTGATCGCACAGATCGACGCCATGCTTGGCGCGACGGCCACGCCGCGGCATCGGCTGTTGGGAATCGGGATTGCGCTGCAGGGCATCGTGAACACCGACACCGGACGACATCTGTGGAGTCCGGCGCTGTCGATCACCGACGTCGACCTGGCGACGCCGATCCGTCAGGCATTCGGCGTCGAAGTCGTGATGGCGAACGATGCTGTCGCGGTTGCGCTGGCTCTCGCAGCCTCGGAGCCAGCACTGGCGCAGGGCCTCTCGGCGACGATCATGGTGGGCCACGGCGTCGGGATGGGCATCGTCGTCGACGGTCAGGCGCGTTGGGGCGCCGGCGCAAGCAGCGAGATCGGCCATGTCAAGTTGGCGCCGAACGGTCCGCAATGCCGCTGCGGTCAGCGCGGCTGCATCGAGGCTCATCTCGCCGACTATGCGCTCTACCGCGACGCCCGCACCTTTCTCGACCTGCCGCCGGCGGTGTCGCAGCAGCCGTCCGAGGCACAGATGGCGCTGCTGCGCGAGCGAGCGTTGGGCGGCGATCCTCGTCTCGAGCACTTATTCCAGCAGGCAGGCCGCGCGCTCGCAGAGGCGGTCGCCACGACGATATCGGTGCTGCGCCCACATCATGTCATCCTGGCGGGCCCCGGCCTGCAGGCCTTTGACATGATGCGCCACGCCTATGAGGAGCGGCTCGATCAGGCAGTGTTGCCGTGGCTGCTCAAGTCCACGGCGATATATATACGTCCAAGCGAATCGGCGGCCATTGTCGATGGCATGGCGCTGCGGACTCTGCGGGTCGTGGACCGAAGCCACATGGAGACGGCGGAACGAATACCGGGAGCTGCGGCCCTTGTTTGAGCCGCAGCAACGCAACCGACGCCCTTCAGGCGCCAAATCAAGAGGATCTCAATGCAGGGCGCGATCTATCCGAGCCTTAACGACCGGACTGTGCTGGTGACCGGCGGCGGCTCCGGCATTGGCGAAGCCATCGTCCGCCAGTTCGTCGCCCAAGGCGCGCGGGTCGGTTTCATCGACATCGATGCGCAGGCCTCAAAGCAGTTGCTGGCCAGCCTGCCGGCACATGCTCGCGCGCAGTTCGAGCACGCGGATCTGCGCGACATCGACGCCCTGAGACGCGCGGTCGCCAGCATCCGCGAGGCGCTCGGGCCGATCACCATCCTGGTCAATAACGCGGCCCGCGACGACCGTCACGCGATCGAGGACGTCACGCCGGAATACTGGGACGAGCGGATCGCCGTCAATCTGAAACATCAGTTCTTCAGCGCCCAGGCGATCGCACCGGACATGATCCAGGCGGGCGGTGGTGCGATCGTCAACATCGGCTCGGTGAGCTGGGTGATCGGCCAGGGCAACATGCCCTGCTACACCACCGCCAAGTCCGCGGTTCAGGGCCTGACCCGTGCGCTCGCGCGCGATCTTGGGCCAAAGAACGTGCGGGTCAACTCCATCCTGCCCGGATGGATCATGACCCAGCGGCAGCAAGATCGGTGGTTGACGCCCGAAGGTGAGGCCGAACTCATGCAGCGCCAATGCCTTAAGCGCAAGCTCGTGCCGGACGACATCGCCCGCGTCGTCCTCTTCTTCGCCGCCGACGATAGCGGTGCCTGCACAAATCAGAACTACATCGTCGATGGCGGCTGGGTCTAACCCTATCCCGGACTGCGCTGACGAGATCTGGCGAACTGGACTTATGAGGCACGACACTCGGCAACGACGTGTGCCCATCGGCTCGAAGTTTCTGAAGGATTCGAAAATCGACGAGCGCCGAGGCTCATCTCGCGCAGCAACGCCCGTCGCAATTTAGAGCGTTTTCCAGCGAAGTGGATACCGGTTCGCGTCAAGAAAACGCGT
>NZ_JTIY01000025.1 GCF_000818175.1 Streptomyces sp. AcH 505 | reverse complement strand
CTGGCTGCCGCCAACGCCGGACGGCTCAGCACCGGCGCGACCAACGCGACCGGCAGCTTCGACCTGAGCCTGGCCGAAATCGGCACCCGAACGGCGTGGACCCCGGTCAAGGACCTGACGTTCGCAGCCGAATTCAGCTACGTCCGGATCGATCAGCACCTCAACGGCACCTTCACCGCCAGCGGCACGGCCGTGTCGGGCTACCCGGCCAACACCACGTTCCAGCTCAAGGACCAGAATGTCCTCCAGGGCGCGGTCGAAGTGCGACGCAACTTCTGACCTGGCCTGAACGGGGATCGTGTTATCCGATCCCCGTTTGCCTGACCTTCGAAGACCTCCGGCGCACCGCGCCGGAGGTCTTTGTTTTCAGGCTATCCGTTCCGACGGAACGCTGGAGGCGCATCAAAAAACGAGGGACTTTCGCGCCAATTGAAGTGCGGCGCAGGCTCGATAGTATCTCCGGGTGTCCTATCTTCCATTGCGGACCGTACTTGCAATCTCTGCCCCATGGCGACACCTAGGGCGCGTGTTCCGCAAAAGTGGATACCGGTTTTGCGATCAGAACACGCGCGATTTGAATAGAGCATTTTCTGCGGCAAACCGGTTTCCACTTTGCCGGAAAATGCTCCGCTGGCGGCGAGATGCCGTCACCCGAAACGGAGACATGTCGGATGAAGGCCGTCGGCTACACAAAACCTCTTCCCATCGATGCGGCGGATGCGCTGATCGATTTCGAAACCGCAACACCCGAGCCGAAGGGACGCGACATCCGCGTCGCGGTGAAGGCGATCTCGGTGAACCCCGTCGACACCAAGGTGCGTTTGCGCGCCGCGCCGCCGGCGGGCGAGACCAAGATCCTCGGCTTCGACGCCGCCGGCGTGGTCGACGCGGTCGGCCCCGACGTCACGCTGTTCAAGGCCGGAGACGAGGTCTGCTACGCCGGCTCGATCCAGCGCCAGGGCACCAATTCCGAATATCACCTGGTCGACGAGCGCATCGTCGGGCGCAAGCCGAAGTCGCTGTCGTTCGCGCAGGCCGCAGCTCTTCCCCTCACATCGATCACCGCCTGGGAATTGCTGTTCGACCGGCTGGATGTTCAGCCCGGCAAGAGCATCGATCCGCGGACGCTGTTGATCGTCGGCGGCGCCGGCGGCGTCGGTTCGATCCTGATCCAGCTCGCCCGGCGGCTCACCGGCCTTGCGGTGGTGGCCACCGCATCGCGGCCGGAATCGACCAAATGGTGCCTCGATCTCGGGGCCCACGCGGTGGTCGATCACAGCAAGCCGCTGAAGGAGCAGATCGAGAAGCTGAAGCTGCCGCCGGTGCGGCTGATCGCGAGCCTCACCGGCACCGAGCAGCATTTCCCGGCGCTGGCCGACATCCTGGCGCCGCAAGGCAAGTTCGGCCTGATCGACGATCCGGCCACGCTGAACGTCTCGCTGCTCAAGGGCAAAGCCGGCTCGCTGCATTGGGAATCGATGTTCACCCGCTCGTCCTTCCAGACCGCCGACATGATCGCGCAGCATCGCCTGCTCAACGATGTCGGCAACCTGATCGACAATGGCGTGCTGCGCACCACCCTCGACAAGGTGCTGGGCAAGATCAATGCGGAGAACCTCAAGCGTGCCCACGCCGCGATCGAAAGCGGCCGGTCCACCGGCAAGCTGGTGCTGGAAGGCTGGTAGGTTCAGGCAATGCAGCGACGGAAGAGAGCATCGCTCTCTTCCGTTTGCACGATCGCTTCATTCGCGCGCCGGCAGTGTGCGCAGAAACGCCACCAGCGCGCTCTGATCCTGCGCCGTCATATGCGCATAGGCGGCATAGGCCATCGGTGGTTTCAGCTTGCGGCCGTCGCGCGAGATGCCCTGGGTCAAGGCGCGTTTGATCTCGTCATCGCTCCAGCCGCCCAGGCCCTTGGTCGGATGCGAGGTGATGTTGGCGGAGACCACGTCCCCGAACGGCCCCTTGAAGACCGTGCCGCCGCGCCCGGCGGAATTGGCGAAGTCGTGGCCGGCCTCGCCCGGCGGCGTGTGGCACTCCAGGCAGTGGGCGATCGTTGCCAGATAGCGGCCGTGCTGGACCTGATCGGCCAGATCGGCCTCGGTCATTTGCGCTCCGGCGTACGGCGCCTCCTCATGCGGTGACTTGGCCCGGTATTCGGGCGCCGGCGTCTCGCGATGCACCGCGGGAATCGAACGCAGATAAGCCACCAGCGCATCGAGATCGCGTGCCGTCAGGACCGTGTAGAAGATGTTGGGCATGATCGGCGCGACCGGCACGCCATTGGGGCGGACGCCGGTGCGCAGGAAGGCCTTGAGCTCGGCATCGCTCCAGTTGCCGATGCCGGTGTCCTTGTCCGGGGTGATGTTCGACCCGGTGACCTTGAACCGCGGCTCGTCGAACGTGCGCCCACCCGACAGCAGCCTGGAGACATCCGGGCCGTTCGGCCCGATCGGCGTGTGGCAACTGTTGCAGGCCATCACCGCGTTGACGAGATAGGCGCCCCGCTCGATCGGGGTTTGCGCGCACGCCACTGATGCCGCCAGCGCGAAGACCGCGGCCAATACCACTCTCATGTCCCCTGCCCCTCTTGAGCCCCGAGCCGATGGAACCAGAGAATCATGGGCGGCAGAAGCACTTTCGCCGGCCAGGTGAACCGCCGTTCACTGCGTTTGAACGGCGATACCGGAGCGTCCGGGATGGACGGGCGTATCAGGCGATGGTCTGGACGATGCCGCCCTCGACGCGCAGCGCCGCACCATTGGTGGCGGAGGCCTCGCGCGAGCTGATATAGACCACCATGTTGGCGATCTCATCGACACTGGCAAAGCGCTGCAGCAGCGAGCTCGGCCGGTGCTGCTTGACGAACTGCGCCGCCGCTTGCTCCACCGATTGGCCGTTCTGCCGGGCGAGATCCGCAACAAAGGTTTCGACCCCTTCCGACATCGTCGGGCCAGGCAGCACCGAATTAACCGTCACCGCGGTGCCGGCGGTCAATTCGGCAAGGCCGCGCGAGATCGCAAGCTGGGCGGTCTTGCTCATGCCGTAGTGGATCATTTCCGTCGGGATATTCAGCCCGGACTCCGAAGAGATGAAGACAATGCGCCCCCAGTTGCGCTTCAGCATGCCCTGCATGTAGGCCCGCGACAGCCGCACACCGGACATGACGTTGACCTCGAAGAACCGGCTCCAGTCCGCGTCGGGAATGTCGAAGAAGTCTTTCGGCTCGAAGATCCCGGCATTGTTGATCAGGATGTCGGTCTCCGGCAGCGCCGCAACCAGCGCCCCGCATCCGGCCGCCGTGGAGACGTCGGCCGCGATGCCCCGGACCTTGCTGCCGGGCACCGCCTTGGCGATCGCCGCGACAGCCGCATCGACCTTGGCCTGGGAGCGGCCGTTGACCACGACCTCGGCGCCGGTCGCCGCGAGGCCCCTGGCGATGGCATGGCCGATGCCGGCGGTGGATCCCGTGACCAGGGCCGTCTTGCCCGACAGATCGATTTTCATGTGCTGAACTCCCTGTTGCGACGGGGCACATATCGGGTGCGGGCCGCCCCGAAACAACCGTGCGCGCCCGCGATCGTGACCCGCGCGCGTTGAAACCCGGGCAACAAAAAAGCGGCGCCGAAGCGCCGCTTTTGAAACCTTCGGACCTTGAGGCTGCTTACGCCGCTTCTTCGGTCTTTTCCTGCACCGGGCCGGAGTCCAGGCCCTTGGCATCGACGTCGCGGTCGACGAACTCGATCACCGCCATCGCGGCGTTGTCGCCGTAGCGGAAGCCTGCCTTGATGATGCGGGTGTAACCGCCCTGGCGATCCTTGTAGCGCGGCGCCAGCACGTCGAACAGCTTCTTGACCTGCTCGACATCGCGGATCTCGCCGATGGCCTGGCGGCGCAGCGCAAGCCCGCCACGCTTGCCGAGCGTGATCAGCTTCTCGACGATCGGCCGCAGCTCCTTGGCCTTCGGCAGCGTCGTGACGATCTGCTCGTGCTTGATCAGCGCTGCAGACATGTTGGCAAACATCGCACGCCGGTGTTCGGCGGTGCGGTTGAGCTTGCGGTGAACCTTGCCGTGACGCATTGACTTATTCCTTCTTCAATTCTGCCACGACGGTTCGTCGGACAAGTTTCCCAGGTGGGCTTCCTGTGTTCGCCCAATGTTTTCCGGGACGCACTGATGCATCCCGGAAAAACAAGCTCAGTAGTGATCCTCGAAGCGCTTGGCCAGCTCGTCGATGTTCTCCGGCGGCCAACCCGGCACTTCCATGCCGAGATGCAGGCCCATTTGAGCCAGCACTTCCTTGATTTCGTTCAGCGACTTGCGGCCGAAGTTCGGGGTGCGGAGCATTTCCGCTTCCGACTTCTGCACCAGATCGCCGATGTAGACGATGTTGTCGTTCTTCAGGCAGTTGGCGGAGCGCACCGACAGCTCGAGCTCGTCGACCTTCTTGAGGAAGGCCGGGTTGAACGCGAGATCCGGAATGACCTCTGCGGCCACTTCCTTGCGCGGCTCTTCGAAGTTGACGAAGACGTTGAGCTGGTCCTGCAGGATGCGCGCGGCATAGGCCAGCGAATCGTCCGGCGTGATCGCGCCGTTGGTCTCGATGGTCAGGGTCAGCTTGTCGTAGTCGAGGATCTGGCCTTCGCGGGTGTTCTCGACCTTGTACGACACCTTGCGCACCGGCGAGAACAGGCTGTCGACCGGGATCAGGCCGATCGGCGCGTCTTCCGGACGGTTGCGCTCGGCGGCGACATAGCCCTTGCCCGAGTTGACCGTGAATTCCATGCGGATCTCAGCGCCCTCGTCGAGGGTGCAGAGCTGCAGGTCGGGATTGAGCACGACCACGTCGCCGACGGTCTGGATGTCGCCGGCGGTGACGACGCCCGGACCCTGCTTCTTCACGATCATGCGCTTGGGGCCTTCGCCCTGCATCTTGATCGAGATGTCCTTGATGTTGAGGACGATGTCGGTCACGTCCTCGCGCACGCCGGGGATCGAGGAGAACTCGTGCAGCACGCCGTCGATGTGCACCGACTGCACCGCTGCACCCTGCAGCGACGACAGCAGGATGCGGCGCAGCGCGTTGCCCAGCGTCTGGCCGAAGCCACGCTCGAGCGGTTCAGCAACCACGGTCGCGACACGCGTCGCGTCAGAACCCGGCGTGACGTGCAACTTGTTCGGTCGAATAAGTTCTTGCCAATTTTTCTGGATCGTCACTTTTTTTCACCCATGCCGTCTGAATTACCGGCGTTGGAGATCGCGGATCAGTCCGCGCAACAAATCGTCTCAAAAGCAGTGCGGGTGGCCATGCCACCCGCAACAAAAATCAAACGCGACGGCGCTTGCGCGGACGGCAGCCGTTGTGCGGGATCGTGGTCACGTCACGGATCGAGGTGACGGTGAAGCCCGCGGCCTGCAGCGCACGCAGCGCCGATTCACGGCCCGAACCGGGACCTGCAACCTCGACCTCGAGGGTGCGCATGCCGTGTTCCTGCGCCTTCTTCGACACGTCTTCGGCGGCAACCTGCGCCGCATACGGTGTCGACTTGCGCGAGCCCTTGAAGCCCATGGTGCCGGCCGACGACCAGGCGATGGTGTTGCCCTGCGCGTCGGTGATGGTGATGGTCGTATTGTTGAACGACGAATTCACGTGCGCGATGCCGGAGGCAATGTTCTTGCGTTCACGACGGCGAACGCGGGTGGCTTCTTTACCCATTTTATCTTCCTTCAAGCGCATCCGTCATTCCGGATGCTGGGGAATATTCAACTGTTATGCCGGCCAAGCGGATGCGAGGCCGGCGCGTGTCTGGCTGGCTATGACGCCAATTACTTCTTCTTGCCGGCGATCGCCTTCGCGGGACCCTTGCGGGTGCGCGCGTTGGTGTGCGTGCGCTGGCCACGAACCGGCAGGCCGCGACGATGACGCAGGCCGCGATAGCAGCCGAGGTCCATCAGGCGCTTGATGTTGATGCCGACTTCACGGCGCAGGTCGCCCTCGACGAGATAGTCGCGGTCGATCACTTCGCGGATCTGCAGGACCTCGGCATCGCTCAGCTGGGCGACGCGGCGGTCCACCGGAATCTTGGTCTTCTCCAGGATCTCGGCCGCGTTCTTCTGGCCGATGCCATGGATGTACTGAAGCGCGATCAGCACGCGCTTGTTGGTCGGGATATTCACACCGGCGATACGGGCCACAGTCTTCACTCCTGTTACCGACCGCTTCGGGCCGGCTTTCGTTCGTTTGTCGGGCGGTGTTTGCAAACGCAAACACGACGCCCTCCCCTTAAATCTCTTCGGGGCCCGGCATCGTTAGAAACGTATCCGACAGGATGCGGGCTGTATTAAAGGACTCAACGTCGTTTCGTCAACCGTTTGACGGTCTTTGACCGCGATTTCGCGTGCTTTTTTGCCGCCTTTTTGGCCGTGGAACCGGCCTTCCGGGCAGCCTTGTTAGCGACCTTGGCGGCCTTCTTGACCGCCTTTTTGCCGCCCTTCTTAGCGGTATTCCGGGATGCCGCCTTCTTGGCACCCTTGGCCGCCGCCTTGGAGGGCTTCTTGGAAGCCTTCTTGGCGGCCTTCTTCGGAGCCGTCTTGGCTGCGGCAGCCTGCTTTTTGACCGCCTTGTCAGCCTTTACAGGGGCTTTCGCGGCCGTCTTGGCGACCTTCGACGCCTTGCTCAGTTCCCTGGCCTTCCGGGGAGCCGCCTTTGCCCGCTTCTCGGCGGCCACAATGGCCGACAAGACCCGCTCGATCTCCTTGGTGACCTCGTCGATGGTCATCATGCCATCGATGGTCAGCAGCGCCCGGCGCTCGGAATAATAATGCACCAGGGGCTCGGTCTGGGCGCGATAGGCCGCCAGACGCTTCGACAGCACCTCGGGGGTATCGTCGATTCGGACCGTCTCGCCACGGGCTTCCATCTGCGCCACCCGCGCCTCGACGCGCTGCAGCAACGCGCTTTCGTTGACCCGCAGCTCGACCACTGCGTCGAGCTTGAGGCCCCGCTCCTTCAGCAGCCGGTCCAGCGCTTCGGCCTGCGGCACCGTGCGCGGAAAACCATCCAGGATGAAGCCCTGTGCCGCATCCGGCTCCAGGATCCGATCGGCAATGATGCCGACCACGACTTCGTCCGGGACCAGGCCGCCGCCGGCCATGATGTCCTTGGCCTTGAGCCCGACCGGCGTGCCGGCCGCGACGGCTGCACGCAGCATGTCGCCGGTGGACAACGGAACGATGCCGTAACGTTCAACGAGAAGCTTCGCCTGTGTTCCCTTGCCCGCCCCCGGCGGCCCGAGAAGGATAAGTCTCATCGACGACGGCCCCTCAATTTCGATTTCTTGATCAGCCCCTCATACTGATGGGCCAGCAAATAGCCCTGCACCTGGGCCACGGTATCCATCGTCACGCTGACCACGATCAGCAACGAGGTGCCGCCGAAGTAGAACGGCACCGAAGCGTAGGAAATCAGGATTTCCGGGATCAGACAGACGATCGCCAGATAGATAGCGCCGAGCACCGTGATTCGCGACAGCACATAATCGATGTATTCGGCGGTGCGCTCGCCCGGACGGATGCCGGGGATGAAGCCGCCATGCTTCTTCAGATTGTCGGCGGTCTCGGTCGGGTTGAACACGATCGCGGTGTAGAAGAACGCGAAGAACACGATCAGCGCGAGATAGAGCACCAGGAACAGCGGCCGGCCGTGGCCGAGCTGGGTGGTGAGCCACTGAAACCATTCCGGTCCCTTGCCCGCATTGAAGTTGGCGACCGTGGTCGGCAGCAGCAGCAGCGAGGATGCGAAGATCGGCGGAATCACGCCCGAGGTGTTCAGCTTCAGCGGCAGATGCGAGGACTGGCCCTCGAACATCTTGTTGCCGACCTGGCGCTTCGGATACTGGATCAGCAGCCGGCGCTGCGCGCGCTCCATGAACACGATGAAGGCGATCACGGCGACCGCCATGATGATGATCAGAAGGATGATGCCGGTCGAGAGCGCGCCCTGGCGGCCGAGTTCGAGGGTGCCGGCGATCGCCGACGGCAGTTCGGCAACGATGCCGGACAGGATGATCAGCGAAATGCCGTTGCCGATGCCGCGCGAGGTGATCTGCTCGCCCAGCCACATCAGGAACATGGTGCCGCCGGTCAGCGTGATCGCGGTCGAGATCCGGAAGAACATGCCGGGATCGCTGACCACGTTGCCTGCGCCTTCGAGACCGACGGCAATGCCGTAGGACTGGAACGCGGCGAGCAGCACGGTGAGATAGCGGGTGTACTGATTGAGTGTCTTGCGGCCCGCCTCGCCCTCTTTCTTCAGGGCCTCGAGCTGCGGCGACACCGTCGTCAGAAGCTGGATGATGATCGATGCCGAGATGTACGGCATGATGTTCAGCGCGAAGATCGCCATGCGGTGGATACCGCCGCCGGCGAACATGTTGAACATGCCGAGAATGCCGCCCTGCTGGGTGCGGAACACCTGCTCCCAGATCCCGGGATCGATGCCCGGCAGCGGGATGTAAGTCCCGAGCCGATAAACAAGCAGCGCACCCAGGGTGAACCAGATGCGCTTCTTCAGTTCATCGGCCTTCGCCAGCGCCGAAAAGTTCAGATTGGCTGCGAGTTGTTCCGCTGCAGATGCCATTTGTCTTGCCTTATTCCCGCGTTCCGCGCCCCTCTGACCGCGACGCCCCGCTCAGGCGGGGCATCGAGTCGGCACCGGACCCATATATGGTCGCGGTTTACCGGAAATCCATCACCCGCGCAGCAGCAGACCGCCCGCTGTCGCGGGCGGTGATGCGAGGATTACGACGCCTTCTGCTCGCCTTCGGGCTCCTTGGGAGCCAGGATCTTGACGGAACCGCCGGCCTTCTCGACGGCTTCCACCGCCGACTTCGACGCGCCATGCACCTCGACGACGATCTTTGCCTTGATTTCGCCACGACCCAGCAGCCGAACGCCGTCACGCGCGCGGCGCAACACGCCAGCCTTCACCAGGGCTTCGGCGTTGATCGTCTCCTTGATGTCGAGCTTCTTCGCATCGATGGCGTCCTGGAGGCGATCAAGATTGATCTCGACCAGATCGAGCCGGAAGATGTTGTTGAACCCGCGCTTCGGCAGACGACGATGCAACGGCATCTGGCCGCCTTCGAAGCCCTTGATGCGCACACCGGTACGCGCGGTCTGGCCCTTGCCGCCGCGGCCCGAGGTCTTGCCCTTGCCGGAACCAATGCCGCGGCCGAGCCGCATGCGCTTCTTGCGCGAGCCGGGATTATCGGCGAGATCGCTGAGCTTCATCGCCCTGTCTCCTTACTTCTCGTCGACGACGCGAACGAGGTGCTGAACCTTCGCGATCATGCCACGAACCGAAGGCGTATCCTCCAGCTCGTTGACGCGACCGATCTTGTTGAGACCGAGTCCGATCAGCGTCGCGCGCTGATCCGCCTGGCGGCGGATTGCGCTGCCATACTGCTCGATCTTGATGGTCTTTGCGGCCTTGGCCATTGTCTCAAACTCCAATCAGGCGCGAATTAGTCCGCGGCCGCTTCAGCATCGCCGCCGACGCGGCGCGACTGCAGAACCGAAACCTTGAGATTGCGGCGCGAGGCAACCGACCGCGGCGAATCCTGGTGCTTCAGCGCATCGAAGGTGGCGCGAACCATGTTGTAGGGGTTCGACGATCCGATCGACTTCGCCACCACGTCCTGGACGCCGAGGCTCTCGAACACGGCGCGCATCGGGCCGCCGGCGATGATGCCGGTGCCGGGAGGGGCTGCGCGCAGATACACCTTGCCCGCGCCATGACGGCCGGCAATGTCGTGATGCAGCGTGCGGCCTTCGCGCAGCGGCACCCGCGTGAGGTTGCGCTTCGCCGAGTCCGTCGCCTTGCGGATCGCTTCCGGCACTTCGCGCGCCTTGCCGTGGCCGAAACCGACCCGACCCTTCTGATCGCCGATGACGACCAGCGCTGCGAAACCGAAGCGCTTACCGCCCTTCACGACCTTGGCGACACGGTTGATATGAACGAGCTTGTCGACAAACTCGCTGTCGCGCTCTTCACGATTGTTCCGGTCGCGGCCGCCGCGTTCGCGTTCACCTGCCATGGTGCTGTCCAATCCTTGAGAGGCCGTCTGCCTCTATCCTGTGTTCGTTCAAAACTTAGAAGCTCAGCCCGCCTTCACGCGCCGCATCGGCGAGTGCCTTGACGCGGCCGTGGTAGAGATACTGACCACGATCGAAAATCACTTCCTTGACGCCGTTCTTCACGGCGCGTTCCGCCACCAGCTTGCCGACCGCGGCTGCTGCATCGGTGTCGGCGCCGGTCTTGCCGACGTCGCGCAGCGTCTTTTCCAGCGACGAAGCCGAAGCCAGCGTCTCGCCCTTCAGGTCGTCGATGACCTGGGCATAGATGTGCTTCGACGAGCGGAACACCGACAGACGCGGACGCCCGTTCGCCGTGCGGCGGATCTGACCCCTTACGCGATTCTTGCGTCGGGCATTCGTAATCTTGAGTTTCGACATGACCCGCTCCGTTACTTCTTCTTGCCTTCCTTGCGGAAGATGAATTCGCCGGCGTACTTCACGCCCTTGCCCTTGTAGGGCTCCGGCGGACGATAGCCGCGGATCTCGGCGGCGACCTGGCCGACACGCTGGATGTCGTTGCCGGTGATCACGATTTCAGTCGGCTTCGGCGTGACGATCGCGATGCCTTCCGGGATCGCGTAGACCACGTCGTGGCTGTAGCCGAGCGCGAGCTGCAGGTTCTTGCCCTGCACCGCGGCGCGGTAACCGACGCCGGTGATTTCCAGCTTCTTCTCGAAGCCCTTGGTGACGCCCTCGACCAGGTTTGCGACCTGCGCACGAGCGGTACCGTACAGCGAGCGCGCACGCTTGGTTTCGAAACGCGGATCGACCTTGATCGCACCGTTGTCGAGCTTCACCGTGACGTCATCATGCACGATGAACTGAAGCTGGCCCTTCGGCCCCTTCATCTTGACGGTCTGCCCTTCGACGGTCGCGGTCACGCCCGACGGCACCGGTACTGGTCGTTTGCCAACGCGGGACATGGCTCTACCCTTCCTGAATTAGAACACGGTGAAGAGAACTTCGCCGCCCACGTTCGCGTCGCGCGCGGCGTGGTCGGCCATAATTCCCTTCGGCGTGGACAGCACTGAAATGCCGAGGCCGTTGTTGACGCGCGGCAGGTTCTTCACCGAGGCGTAAACACGCCGGCCCGGCTTCGACACCCGCTCGATCTCGCGGATCACAGGCTCGCCATCGAAATACTTCAGCTCGATCTCGAGCTCGCTGCGGCCGCCGGCATGCTCGACGCTGGCGAAGCCGCGAATGTAACCTTCGCTCTTCAGCACTTCGAGGACGTTGGCGCGCATCTTCGAGCCCGGGGTCGAAACCTTCGGCTTGTTGCGCATCTGCGCGTTGCGGATGCGGGTGATGAGATCGCTGATCGGATCGTGCGTGGACATCTGCGACCCTCCTTACCAGCTCGACTTGACGAGGCCTGGAACCAGGCCCTTGGAACCGAGCTCGCGCAGCGCGATACGGCTCAGCTTGTTCTTGCGGTAGACCGAGCGCGGCCGGCCCGTGACTTCGCAGCGGTTGCGAATGCGGGTCGCCGACGAATTGCGCGGCATCTCGGCAAGCTTCAGCGTGGCAGCGAAACGCTCTTCCAGCGGCAGCTTCTTGTCGGCGATGATCGCCTTCAGCTTCGCGCGCTTTTCAGCAGCGTTCTTGGTCATCCGCTGACGCCGGTTGTTCTTCTCGATCGAACTCTTCTTCGCCATATCAGGCTCCTGAATTTCCGCGTTTGAGATCCTGTCGATCAGGTCTCACTGCCGGAAAGGGAAATTGAACGCGGTCAACAGCGCCCGCGCTTCGTCGTCGGTCTGCGCGGTGGTGCAAACCGTAATATCCATGCCCCAGGTCTCGCCGGACTTGTCGTAGTCGATTTCCGGGAAAATGAGGTGTTCCTTGATGCCGAGCGAATAGTTGCCGCGGCCGTCGAAGCTCTTCGGATTGAGGCCACGGAAGTCGCGCACGCGCGGCAGGGCGATGTTCACCAGACGGTCGATGAACTCGTACATCCGCGCCTTGCGCAGCGTCACTTTGGCGCCGATCGGCTGGTTTTCGCGCAGCTTGAAGGTCGCGATCGCCATGCGTGAATACGTCACGATCGGCTTCTGACCCGCGATCAGCGCGAGATCGGCAGCGGCCAGCTCGACCTTCTTGCGGTCGTTGACGGCTTCGCCCACGCCCATGTTGAGGACGACCTTGCTCAAGGTCGGCACCTGCATGACGTTCGCGTAGCCGAACTGCTCGGTGAGCTTGGTCCGGATTTCCTTGTCATACTGCGCGCGCAGGCGCGGCACGTTCACGGTCTCAGCCATCGATCTCAGCTCCCGTGCGCTTGGCAACACGCACCTTCTTGCCGTCGGCCAGGACCTTGAAGCCGACGCGGGTCGGCTTGCCGTCCTTGGCAACGATGGCGATGTTGGACAGGTGGATCGGCGCCTCTTTCGAGATGATGCCGCCTTCCTGCGCCTGGGTCTGCTTCTGGTGACGCTTCACGAGATTGACGCCACGCACCAACGCGCGGCTCTCGCTCGGACGCACCTCGAACACCTCGCCGGTACGCCCCTTGTCGCGGCCCGACAGCACGACGACCTTGTCGCCCTTCCGGATCTTGGCAGCCATCACAGCACCTCCGGCGCGAGCGAAATGATCTTCATGTGATTCTTGGCGCGCAGTTCACGCGGAACCGGCCCGAAGATACGGGTGCCGACCGGCTCGGACTGGTTGTTGATCAACACAGCCGCATTGCGGTCGAAACGGATGACGGAGCCGTCGGCGCGGCGAATATCCTTCGCCACACGCACCACGACCGCCTTCATGACGTCGCCCTTCTTCACCTTTCCACGCGGAATGGCTTCCTTGACCGACACGACGATAATGTCGCCGACGGTCGCGTACCGGCGCTTGGAACCTCCAAGAACCTTGATACACATGACACGGCGCGCGCCTGAATTATCGGCCACGTCGAGGTTGGTCTGCATCTGGATCATTGATGCACCTCGTCCTCTTTCTATGCGCGGAGTTGCGCTTAAGCTGTTTTAGTCTTCTCGTCCTGGACGACGACCGTCCAGCGCTTCAACTTCGAGATCGGCTTGCTTTCCTCGATCCACACCTGGTCGCCCGCCTTGAACGAATTGTTCTCGTCGTGCGCATGGTAGTTCTTGGACTGGCGAATCGTCTTCTTGTAGATCGGATGGGTGAAGCGCCGATCGACGCGCACCACAACCGTCTTGTCCTGCTTGTCGCTGACGACGACGCCTTGCAGAGTTCTCTTCGGCATTGTCTGCCCCTTACTTCGTCTTCGCGCGCTTCTGCGCGGCGATGGTCTTGACGCGAGCAATATCGCGACGGGCCTCGCGCAGACGCGAGGTGTTCTCGAGCTGCCCGGTGGCGCGCTGGAAGCGCAGGTTGAAGCGCTCCTTCTTCAGCTTGACGATCTCGTCGTCCATCTGATCGGCGCTCATCGCGCGAATGTCGGCGGGTTTCAATTCGGCCATGGCTAAATCCTCACTCCGCGATGCGCGCGACGAAGCGCGTCTTGATCGGCAGCTTGGCGGCGGCCAGCGTCAACGCTTCCTTCGCCGTCTGGTTGGTGACGCCGTCGATCTCGAACAGGATGCGGCCCGGCTTGACCCGCGCGACCCACAGTTCCGGCGTACCCTTGCCGGAGCCCATGCGCACTTCGGCAGGCTTCTTCGACACCGGAACGTCCGGGAAAACGCGGATCCAGACACGGCCGGCGCGCTTCATGTGACGGGTCAGGGCGCGGCGTGCGGCCTCGATCTGACGCGCGGTCACGCGCTCGGGCTCCATCGCCTTCAGCCCATACTGGCCGAACGACAGCGTTGCGCCTGATGACGCCACGCCGTGGATACGGCCCTTATGCGCCTTGCGAAACTTTGTGCGCTTTGGTTGCAACATGTTCTTGTTCCTGGCTTACGCCAACCCTTCCAAAAACCAAATCAAGCCGCGTCGCGACGCGGCCGCGAATTGTCACCTTCGGCCAAACGCTTGTCCTGAGCCATCGGATCGTGCTCGAGGATTTCGCCCTTGAAGATCCAGACCTTGACGCCGCAGGTACCGAACGTGGTGAACGCGGTCGCCACGCCGTAATCGACGTCGGCGCGCAGCGTGTGCAGCGGCACGCGACCTTCGCGATACCACTCCATGCGGGCGATTTCGGCGCCGCCGAGACGGCCCGAGCAGTTGATACGAATGCCCTCGGCTCCGAGACGCATCGCCGACTGAACGGCGCGCTTCATGGCGCGGCGGAATGCGACGCGGCGCTCGAGCTGCTGCGCGATCGACTCCGCGACCAGGGTCGCGTCGAGTTCGGGCTTGCGGATCTCGACGATGTTGAGCACCACGTCCGACGCGGTGATATCGGCGATCTTCTTGCGCAGCTTGTCGATGTCGGCGCCCTTCTTGCCGATCACGACGCCGGGACGCGCGGAGTGGATGGTGACGCGGCACTTCTTGTGCGGGCGCTCGATCACGATGCGCGCGACGGCGGCCTGCTTCAGCTCCTTGTGCAGCAGCTCGCGGATCCGGACGTCTTCATGCAGCAGCTTGCCGTACTCGTTCTTGCCGGCGTACCAACGGGAATCCCAGGTCCGGTTGATGCCCAGACGCAGCCCGATTGGATTGATCTTCTGACCCATCGTCTTCTCCTGCGCTTAAGCGCTCGCCTCGACCTGACGAACCACGATCGTCAGCTGCGAGAACGGTTTGAACACACGTCCCGAACGGCCACGGCCGCGCGGTGCGAAACGCTTCATCACAATACCCTTGCCGACATGGGCCTCGGCAACGATGAGATCGTCCACCTCGAGGTCATGGTTGTTCTCGGCGTTGGCGATCGCCGATTCCAGGCACTTCTTGACGTCGACCGAGATCCGCTTGCGCGAGAACTGCAGGTCGGCGAGCGCAGACGACGCCTTCTTGCCGCGGATCATCGCCGCGACCAGGTTCAGCTTCTGCGGGCTGACCCGAAGCATCCGGGCGATCGCCTTGGCCTCGTTATCGGCGAGGCTCCGTTCGCGCTTTGGTTTGCTCATGACCTAATCCTCAAGCCTTCTTGGCTTTCTTGTCGCCGGAATGGCCATGGAAGGTCCGGGTCGGCGAGAACTCGCCGAACTTGTGACCGACCATTTCCTCGTTGACGGCGACCGGAACGTGCTTCTGACCGTTGTAGACACCGAAGGTCAGTCCGACGAACTGCGGCAGAATCGTCGACCGACGGCTCCAGATCTTGATGACGTCGTGACGGCCTGACGCACGAGCAGCATCTGCCTTCTTGAGCAGAGACCCCTCGACAAACGGGCCTTTCCACACCGAACGAACCATGGCGTGCGTTCCTTACTTCTTCCGCTTGTGGCGGCTGGCGAGAATGAATCTCGAGGTTGACTTGTTCTTGCGGGTCTTCTTGCCCTTGGTCGGGAAGCCCCACGGCGTAACCGGGTGACGACCGCCCGAGGTGCGGCCTTCACCGCCGCCGTGCGGGTGATCGATCGGGTTCATCGAAACACCGCGGTTGTGTGGCTTGCGGCCGAGCCAGCGGTTGCGACCGGCCTTGCCGATCGAGATGTTCATGTGGTCCGGGTTCGACACCGCACCGATGGTGCCGGTGCAACGGCCATGGACCAGGCGCTGCTCGCCCGAGTTCAACCGCATGATCACGTAATCCTGATCGCGACCGACGATCTGGGCGTAGGTGCCGGCGGACCGGGCGATCTGGCCGCCCTTCCCGATCTTCAGCTCGATGTTGTGAACGATCGTGCCGATCGGCATGTTGCCCAGCGGCATGACGTTGCCCGGCTTCACGTCGACGTAGTTGCCGGCAACCACGGTATCACCGACCGCCAGGCGCTGCGGCGCCAGGATATAGGCCTGCTCGCCGTCCTGATACTTGATCAGGGCGAGAAAGGCGGTGCGGTTCGGATCGTATTCCAGACGCTCGACCGTCGCGGGCACATCAAGCTTCGAGCGCTTGAAGTCGACGATGCGGTAGGACTGCTTGTGTCGGCCGCCACGGAAACGCACGGTGATCCGACCGGTGGCATTGCGGCCGCCGGACGAGTGCTTGCCTTCGGTCAAGCTCTTGACCGGCTTGCCCTTGTAGAGGGCGGAACGATCGACCATCACCAGCTGGCGCTGGCCCGGCGTCGTGGGGTTGAATGTTTTCAATGCCATCGTCGTATCGCCTTACAGTCCGGTCGTAACGTCGATGCGGTGGCCCTCTTCGAGGGTCACGACCGCGCGCTTTGAGTCCGACTGCGTGCCGAAGGTGCCGCGGAAGACCTTGGTCTTGCCCTTGCGCACGATCGTGTTCACGCTCTTGACCTTGACGTCGAACAACTTCTCAACCGCTTCCTTGATCTGCGGCTTCGTCGCCTTCACCGCCACCTTGAACACAACCTTGTTGTGTTCGGAGGCCGTCGTCGCCTTTTCGGTGATGACCGGGGCAACGATCACGTCGTAATGCTTCGCATCGATTGTCATTTGAAGCGCGCCTCCAACGCATCGACTGCAGCCTTGGTCAGCACCAGCTTCTGACGGCGCAGAATGTCGTAGACGTTGATGCCCTGGATCGGCAGCACGTCGATGTTCGGGATGTTGCGCGCAGCCGCGGCGAAACCGGTGTTCACTTCGGCGCCGTCGATGATCAGCGCGTTGGTGAGACCGAGACCGGAGAAGTGCGCGATCAGGCCCTTGGTCTTGCCGTCCTTGAGGTCGGCATTGTCGATCACGATCAAGCCGCCGTCCTTGGCCTTCGCCGACAGCGCATGCTTGAGCGCGAGGGCGCGAACCTTCTTCGGCAGATCGAACGCGTGGCTGCGCACGACCGGGCCGAAGGCGCGACCGCCGCCACGGAACTGCGGCACGCGGGCCGAGCCGTGACGAGCACCGCCGGTGCCCTTCTGCTTGTACATCTTCTTGCCGGTCCGCCAGATCTCCGCACGGCCCTTGGCCTTGTGGGTACCGGCCTGACGCTTGGCGAGCTGCCAGTTGACGCAGCGCTGGATGATGTCGATGCGCGGCTCGAGACCGAAGATCTCGTCCGACAGCTGCACCGATCCGGCGGCTTTGCCTTCAAGCGTGGTGACGCTCAGTTCCATGTCACACGCCCTCCTTCTCGGCCACCGCTTCCGCGGGTGCAGCCTCTGCGCCGCCATTGGCGACCTTGAACTTGCCGGGCTTCGGCGCGTCCTTGTGCAACGGCTTCTTCACGGCGTCACGCACCGTGATCCAGCCGCCCTTGGAGCCGGGAACAGCGCCTTCGACCAGCACCAGACCACGCTCGACATCGGTCTGCACCACACGCAGGTTCAGCGTGGTGATGCGATCGACGCCCATGTGGCCGGGCATCTTCTTGTTCTTGAAGGTCTTGCCGGGATCCTGACGACCACCGGTCGAACCGATCGAGCGATGCGACACCGACACACCGTGGGTGGCGCGCAGACCGCCGAAGTTCCAGCGCTTCATGCCGCCGGCGAAGCCCTTACCAACCGAGGTGCCGGTGACATCGACGAACTGGCCGACCACGAAATGATCCGCCTGGATCTCAGCGCCGACCGGAAGCAGCGCGTCTTCCGACACGCGGAACTCCGCAACCTTGCGCTTCGGCTCGACCTTGGCGACGGCAAACTGCCCGCGCTCGGCCTTCGGCAGATAAACGGTCTTGCGCGCGCCGGAGCCGAGCTGCAGCGCGACATAACCGTTCGCGTCCTTGGTGCGATGACCAAGCACCTGACAGTTGCTCAACTTCAGCACCGTCACAGGGATATGTTCACCGGTCTCCGTAAAGACCCGCGTCATCCCGATCTTCTGAGCGATCACTCCGGAACGCATTGGCGTTCTTCCTATCTCTTCGTCCGAAAGTCGGACCTTGAACGTAAAGCTTCGTGTTGAACTTAAAGCTTGATTTCGACGTCGACACCGGCCGCGAGGTCGAGCTTCATCAAAGCATCGACGGTCTGCGGTGTCGGATCGACGATGTCGAGCAGACGCTTATGCGTGCGCATCTCGAACTGCTCGCGGCTCTTCTTGTCGACGTGCGGCGAACGGTTGACGGTGAACTTCTCGATGCGCGTCGGCAGCGGGATCGGCCCACGCACCTGCGCGCCGGTCCGCTTCGCCGTATTCACGATCTCGCGGGTCGACGTATCGAGGATCCGATGGTCGAACGCCTTGAGACGGATGCGGATATTTTGGCCGTTCATTGCCGTTGTCTCTCTTTTCGTCATCGCTCCAGTGAGCGATCCAGTAATTCGTCAGTCGTGAATGTAACCCGCGACCTCGCGGATTACTGGGTGCCCCGCATTGCTGCGGGGCACGACAGTG
>NZ_JTIY01000024.1 GCF_000818175.1 Streptomyces sp. AcH 505 | reverse complement strand
GCCTGGACGCTGGCGGCGCAGGCTGTGACGGGGGCTCCCAGCGGTCCTTTAAAGCCGTGCCGGATCGAAATCTGGCCGGCGGCCAGATTGACCAGGAAGGCGGGGACGGTGAACGGCGAGAGGCGGCGCACGCCGCGCTCATCCACGGTGCGCACCGCATCGACGATGGCGGGAAAGCCGCCGACTCCGGAGGCGATGATCGTCGCCGTGCGTTCGCGCGCTCGCTCGTCCTCGGGCTTCCAGCCGGCCTGCGCCACGGCTTCATCGGCCGCCAGCAGCGCGAACTGGATGAAGCGGTCCATCTTGCGCTGGTCCTTGCGCGGCGCAGCACGGTCGGGATCAAACCCGGCCTCGGGATCGGCGTCGATGCCCTGAACATTACCGACCACCTTGGCGGGCAAATCGGCGCTGACATTGTCGGAGAGCGCACGCAGGCCGGATTGCCCGGCGATCAGCCGCGCCCACGACGGTTCGACGCCGCACCCGAGTGGTGAGACCATGCCCATTCCGGTGACAACGATGCGCCGCAGGTTGGATTTCCGCTGCATGAAGAGCCCCGTAGATAGATAACAAGTTAGCTAACAAGTCGGTAAAGTCAGATGACGTATATCATATGAAATGATCCCGCAATTACAATGCGGGAGCCGCCGCCGCGATCTCCCGGATTTCTCCTATCGCTTTGCAAACGCTGCATTATTTCTTGCGATCGAGAAACGATTTCATGTGCTGCTGCGGCTCGCCGGTGAGGAACGCCTTGCCGAAGATGGCGATGCTGTTGCGGATCGAATCCTGCAGCGGCAGTTCCTCCCACTGCCGGCAGAGCACCTTCTGGGCCTTCAGCGCTTCGTGGCCGCATTCGAGCAGTGTCGTGACGGTTGCTTCGATGGTGGCATCGAGTGTTCCGGCGTCCGAGATCGCATCGACGAAGCCCCAGTCGCGGGCGGTGCTGGCGTCGATTGTCGCACCGGTCATCACCAGCCAGCGGGTTCGGCCGCTACCGATCAGCCGCGGGAGGAGGGCGGCGTGGATCACGGAGGGAATGCCGACCTTCACTTCCGGCATGGCAAATTTCGCGGTCGGTGCTGCGATGCGGAAATCGCAGGCGGCTGCGACTTCGAGGCCGCCGCCGAGGCACCAGCCGGGAATGCGGGCGATCACCGGAACCGGAAACAGGCGGGTGGTTTCGCACAGTGCGCCGAGGCCGGTAATGAACGTTTCCGCCGAGGCCTGATCGAGCCGCGCCATCTCCTTGATGTCGGCGCCGCCGATGAAGGCCTTGTCGCTTTCGGCGCGGAACACCAGGACGCGGATGCGGTCGTTCTTGGCGAGTTCCTCCAGCCCCATCCGGATTCCGTTGATCGCCGGCGTGTCGAGGATGTTCATGCTGCCGGCGTTGCGGATGGTCAGGTGTGCGACGCCGCGCGCATCCATTTCTGCGCCGCAAAATTCGTTGATGATGTCCATTTCGTGTTCGATCTCGATTCTTGTCCGATTCCTGAAGGTTTGTATTTTGACCCAAAACCATTATATGATCTTGATCATCTTCAGGATCGGTCATGCGTTACTCCAAAGACCACAAGGCTGAGACCCACGCCAAGATCGTGAAGCACGCGTCGTCGCAGCTTCGCGAGAAGGGCACGCGTGGCATCGGCGTCGCCGATCTGATGAAGGAGGCCGGACTGACGCACGGCGGCTTCTATGCCCATTTCGGCTCCCGCGAAGATCTGGTGATCGAGGCCATTGCGCATGCCATGGACCAGACCACCGCGCGCTGGGGCAAGCTGGTGCAGGACAAGCCGGCGGACGAGCGGCTGGCGATGCTGGTCGACAGTTACCTGACTGCGCAGCATCGCGACGGCGCCGCGCGCGGGTGCGCCATTCCGTCGCTTGCGGCCGACGTGGTGCGTGAGTCGCCGAAAACGCGTCGCGTGTTTCTCGGCAAGCTCGAAGAGATGATCAGCCTGTTCGCCGATCAGCTGTCGGATCAGGCAAGTGCCGCGGCGCGTCAAAAGGCCATCGCGACCATCGCAACGCTGATGGGAACGCTGGTGCTGGCGCGCGTGGCCGGCAACAGCGCCTTTTCCCAGGAAATCCTCGAAGCCGGCCGCTCGGCCGCGCTCAGTCTCGATGACCGGGTCAAGCCGCCACGAAAACCGTCGCCGGCCAAGGAACCGACCAGGGACTTGACCAGGAAGGCGCTCAGGGCGGATTGAACAGCGCGCGCTCGCGCTCCACCGTCGCATAGATGTATTCGGCAACGGCGCGGATTCGGGCGAGGTCCTTGCTGTCCGCGTGCATCAGCAGCCAGAAATTGCGCAGGATCGAGACGCTGTCGGGCAGGATCGGCTGCAGGCCCGGCTGGCCGGCGGCCATGAAGCGCGGCAACACCGCAATTCCAAAACCGGCGAGTGTCGCGTTGTACTGCGCGATCAGGTTGCCACTGCGAAACCGCGCCGCAATCTTCGGCGAGACCTGCGGCAGATAGTCCAGTTCGGGCGTGTAGAGCAGCTCTTCGATGTAGCCGACAAAACGATGCGCCGGCAGGTCGTCGCGGCTTTTGATCTCCGGCGCCCGTGCGAGATAGGCGGGGGCGGCGTAGAGACCGAGGCTGTAATCGACCAGCTTGCGCCCGACAATGTGCCCCTCCTTGGGCAGTGCCAGGCTGATGGCAATATCGGCCTCTCGTTTCGACAGGCTGAACAGGCGTGCGGTTGCGACCAATTGGATGTCGAGATCCGGGTAGAGGTCGGCGAATTTCACCAGCCGTGGGGCCAGGAAGTGGGTGCCGAAGCCGTCCGGGGCGCCGATCCGGACCGTGCCGGTGAGGTGGGCCTTCGAGCCTCCGATCAGGTCCTGGTTGGCGACGATGGTCGATT
Source organism: Streptomyces sp. AcH 505 (assembly GCF_000818175.1). Lineage (GTDB taxonomy): Bacteria > Actinomycetota > Actinomycetes > Streptomycetales > Streptomycetaceae > Streptomyces. Next base: position 15,561 of record NZ_JTIY01000024.1, on the reverse strand, counting down.
CCATCGCTTCGGCGCTGGTGGCCACCCGGTGACCGGATTCGGTCAGCTGATAGCCGGTCTTGCGGCGGTCGAACAGTTTGGCCGACAGCTGGCGTTCCAGCCGGTCGACGCGCCGGATCACCGTGGTGTGGTCCACGCCCAGTTGTTTGGCGGCCGCCGAAACGGTACCACTGCGCACGATTGCCAGCACAAAGCGGAAATCATCCCAATCGATCTCGCTGGCTTGATCCGGCATTTCCGCACATCTATCCTGCATTATAACGCAGTTGAATGTTATAAAATGCACGTCAAAAAGTCTCGCAAAGACTTTAGGGAGACAGCTCATGCGTTCGATCGGTCATTTCGTCGGTGGCAAGGAAATCAAGGGACAGTCGGGACGGGTTGCCGACGTGTTCGAACCCATGACCGGCGAGGTGCAGGCGCATGTCGCGCTGGCCTCGAAGGCCGAGGTGCGGGAGGCGGTTCTGAACGCCAAGGCCGCGCAGCCGGCCTGGGCGGCGACCAATCCGCAGCGCCGCGCCCGCGTCATGATGAAATTCCTCGAACTGGCCCAGCGCGATTACGACAAGCTTGCCGACCGCCTGGCGCGCGAGCATGGCAAGACCGTCCCTGATGCCAAGGGCGACATCCAGCGCGGCCTCGAAGTGGTCGAATTCGCCTGCGGTATTCCGCACCTGATGAAGGGCGAGTACACGGAAGGTGCGGGTCCCGGCATCGACATCTACTCGATGCGCCAGCCGCTCGGTGTGGTCGCCGGCATCACCCCGTTCAATTTCCCGGCCATGATCCCGATGTGGAAGTTTGCCCCGGCGATCGCCTGCGGCAATGCCTTCATCCTCAAGCCCTCGGAGCGCGATCCCGGCGTGCCGATGATGCTGGCTGAACTGATGATCGAAGCGGGCCTGCCGGCCGGCATCCTCAATGTCGTCAACGGCGACAAGGAAGCCGTCGATGCCATCCTCGACGATCCGGACATTCGCGCCGTGGGCTTCGTCGGCTCCTCGCCGATCGCGCAGTACATCTATGAGCGGGCGGCCGCGACCGGCAAGCGTGCGCAGTGCTTCGGCGGCGCCAAGAACCACGCCATCATCATGCCGGACGCCGACATGGACCAGACCGTCGATGCGCTGATTGGCGCGGGCTATGGCTCCGCCGGCGAGCGCTGCATGGCGATTTCGGTCGCCGTGCCGGTCGGCCAGGCCACCGCCGACAAGCTGATCGAAAAATTGATTCCGCGGGTCGAGAACCTCAAGATCGGTCCGAGCACCGATCCGACCGCCGACTACGGTCCGCTGGTGACCAAGGCCGCGCTCGAGCGGGTCAAGGGCTATGTCGATATCGGCATCAAGGAGGGCGCCAAGCTCGTGGTCGACGGCCGCGGCTTCAAGATGCAGGGCTATGAGAACGGCTTCTACATGGGCGGCTGCCTGTTCGATCACGTCACGCCGGAGATGAAGATCTACAAGGAAGAGATCTTCGGGCCGGTGCTGTCGGTGGTGCGCGCCAAGGATTATAACGAGGCTCTGCGGCTGCCGACCGAGCACGAGTACGGCAACGGCGTCGCCATCTTCACCCGCGACGGCGATGCGGCCCGCGACTTCGCCGCCAAGGTCGATGTCGGCATGGTCGGTGTCAACGTGCCGATCCCGGTGCCGATCGCGTACTACACCTTCGGCGGCTGGAAACGCTCCGGCTTCGGCGATCTCAACCAGCACGGCCCGGATTCGATCCGGTTCTACACCAAGACCAAGACCGTCACCTCGCGCTGGCCCTCCGGCGTCAAGGACGGCGCGGAGTTCAGCATTCCGACCATGAATTAGTTTCGGCAGAGCGCGATGCAGTTCGCTCTCACCGAAGATCAACTGGCTGTGCGCGACATGGCGCGCAGCTTCGCCGCAGAGAAGATCGCGCCGCACGCCCTCGATTGGGATGAGCGCAAGCACTTCCCGATCGACGTGATGCGTGAGGCGGCGGCGCTCGGCATCGGCGGCATCTACATCCGCGATGACGTCGGCGGCTCGGCGATGACACGGTTCGATGCCGCGCTGATCTTCGAGGCGTTGGCGACGGGATGTCCGACCGTCTCGGCCTTCATCTCGATCCACAACATGGCGTCGTGGATGATCGACGCTTATGGTTCGGACGCGCAGCGCCACAAATGGCTGCCGAAGCTCTGCACCATGGAATTGGCGGCAAGCTATTGCCTGACCGAGCCGGGCTCCGGCTCCGACGCTGCCGCCTTGCGCACCCGCGCGGTGCGCGACGGCGATCACTATGTTCTCAATGGCCAGAAGCAGTTCATCTCCGGTGCCGGCGCCGGCGATCTCTATGTGGTGATGGTGCGCACCGGTGGTGACGGCCCCGGCGGCATCTCGACACTGGTCGTCGAAGCGGGGACGCCCGGCCTGTCGTTCGGCGCCAACGAACGCAAGATGGGTTGGAACGCGCAGCCGACCCGCGCCGTGATCTTCGAGAACGCCCGCGTGCCGGTGGCCAATCGTCTCGGCGACGAAGGCATCGGCTTCAAGATCGCCATGGCGGGGCTCGATGGCGGCCGTCTCAACATCACGGCGTGTTCGCTGGGCGGCGCACAGTCGGCGCTCGACAAAGCGCTCGCCTACATGAAAGAGCGCAAGGCATTCGGCAAGCGGCTGGATGAATTCCAGGCGCTGCAATTCCGCCTGGCCGACATGGCCACCGAACTGGAAGCGGCCCGGACGTTCCTGTGGCGGGCGGCGTCGGCGCTGGACCGCAAGGACCCCGACGCCACCATGCTGTGCGCGATGGCGAAGCGTTTCGGCACCGACGCCGGTTTTGAAGTGGCCAACCAGGCCCTGCAGCTGCACGGTGGTTATGGCTATCTCGCGGAGTATGGCATCGAAAAGATCGTGCGCGATCTGCGGGTGCATCAGATCCTGGAAGGCACCAACGAAATCATGCGCCTGATCGTGTCCCGCAAGCTGGTCGAGGGCGGCCGATGAGTGACAATGCCACTGCTGTGGTCGAGGGTGATCTGATCGTCCGTAGCGAGGGCGCCGTCGGCGTGCTGCGCCTGAACCGCCCCAAGGCGATCAATGCGCTCACGCTGGAGATGACCCGCGAGATCGATGCAGCGCTGGACAGTTTCGAGCTCGATCCGGCGATCAGCGTGATCCTGCTCGAAGGTGCGGGCGACCGCGGCCTGTGCGCCGGTGGCGATATTCGCGGGCTCTATGAGAGCGCGCGTGTCGGTGGCGATCTCGGCAAGGTATTCTGGGGCGAGGAATACATCGTCAACGCCCGCATCGAATCCTATCCCAAACCCTACGTCGCCTACATGGATGGCATCGTCATGGGCGGCGGCGTCGGGCTTGCCTGCCATTCGAGCCATCGCGTGGTGACCGAGAAGACCCGGATCGGCATGCCGGAAGTCAGCCTCGGATTCTTTCCGGACGTCGGCGGCACCTGGCTGCTGTCGCATGCGCCGGGCGAAGTCGGGACCTATCTGGCGCTGACCGGGCAGACCGCCAGCGGCGCCGATGCCGTCTATGCAAAACTCGCCGACGCGTTCGTGCCGACGACGCAGTGGCCGGCTCTGCGCAGCGCACTCACCCAGGCACCGCGCGGCGCGACCCATGCCGATGTGCAGGCGATCATCGATCGGTTCGCCACGCCGGTGTCCGGTGGGCCGATCGCGGCCAACCGCGACCTGATCGATCGATGTTTCGCCTTTGAGACCATGGAAGAGATCGTCGCGGCGCTTGCGCGCGACGGCTCGGAATTCGCGTTGGCGACACTGAAGACCATCGGCGAAAAATCGCCGCGCGGACTGAAGGTGACCTTGCGGTTGTTGCGGCAGGCGCGCACCTTGAGTTCGCTCAAGCAGGCGCTGGTGCATGAATATCGCGCCGCCCTCGAAGTGTTCGCCAGCCAGGATTTCGTCGAAGGCATTCGCGCCGCCATCGTCGACAAGGACCGCAACCCGATTTGGGTGCCGCCGCGGATCGAGGATGTCACGCCTGAGATCGTCGAGGCCTATTTCGCGCCGCGCAAGGACGAACTGGTCTTTCCGGACTAACGCTTTCAAAAAAAGTCAGAGGAAACGTCATGGCACATGTCGCATTCATCGGTCTCGGCAACATGGGCGGCCCGATGGCCGCCAATCTGGTCAAGGCCGGTCACAAGGTGACCGGTTTCGATCTGGTGCCGGCGTCGCGCGAGGCGGCGAAGGCCGCCGGTGCGGCCATTGCCAATTCCGCAGCAGAGAGCGTCAAGGGCGCTGACGTGGTGATCACCATGCTGCCGGCCGGCAAGCACGTGGTCGCGGTCTGGAGCGAGGTGCTGCCTGACGTCGCCAAGGGCGCCCTGATGATCGACTGCTCGACCATCGATGTCGACAGTGCGCGCCAGGCCCATGCGCTGGCCGCGAAAGCGTCACTCGGTTCGGTCGATGCGCCGGTATCCGGCGGCGTCGGGGGCGCCACCGCGGCGACGTTGACCTTCATGGCCGGCGGCACCGCACAAGCGTTTGCCGCTGCGAAGCCGGTCCTCGAAGCCATGGGCAAGAAGATCGTGCATTGCGGCGAAGCCGGAGCGGGGCAGGCAGCCAAGATCTGCAACAACATGATCCTGGGCATTTCCATGATCGGCGTGTCCGAGGCCTTCGCGCTGGCGGAGAAGCTGGGGCTGTCGCACCAGGCGCTGTTCGATGTCGCCTCGACCTCATCGGGCCAGTGCTGGTCGCTGACGACGTATTGCCCGGTGCCGGGACCGGTGCCGGCGTCGCCGGCCAACAACGACTACAAGCCGGGCTTTGCTGCCGCGCTGATGCTGAAGGATCTCAATCTGTCGCAGGAGGCGGCCAAGGCCTCCGGTGCTGCGACGCCGCTCGGCGCCCATGCGGCGGAGATCTACAGCGCCTTCGACAAGGCTGGTCATGGTGGTGTGGACTTCTCCGGCATCATCCGGCATCTGCGTGGGCTCGGCGAACAACACTGAGGTGTTGCCATGACGTCATTCCAGGACGCGCGTTCGTTTCTGCTGGCCAACCGCACCGACTACGACAAGGCGGTTGCCGAGTTCCGATGGCCTGACGCCGTCGATTTCAACTGGGCGCTCGATTGGTTCGATGCAGGGCTGGCCCAGAGTGCCGACAGCAAGGATCGCACCGCACTCTGGATTGTCGACGCGGCAAGCGGCAGCGAGATCAAACTGAGTTTCGAAACCCTGTCGCGCCGCTCCAACCAGGTGGCGAATTATCTGCGGGCGCGCGGCCTCAAGCGCGGCGACCACCTGCTGCTGCTGCTCGGCAATGTGGTGCCGCTGTGGGAGACCATGCTGGCGGCGATGAAGCTCGGCCTTGTGATCATTCCGGCGACGACGCTGTTGACGCCGGATGAACTGCAGGACCGGCTCGATCGCGGGCGCGCCAGGGCGGTGGTCGCATCGCAGGATCAGGTGGCGAAGTTCGACGGCCTGGTCAGCGAGGGCTTGACCCGGATTGTTGTCGGGGCTGCCGCGACCCACGGCGCGTGGGAGCGCTATGAGACCGCTGACAGTTTTGAGGAGACCTTTGCGCCCGACGGCGCGACGGGCGCCCACGATCCGATGTTGCTGTACTTCACTTCCGGGACCACCGCGAAACCGAAGCTGGTGCTGCACAGCCAGCGCAGCTATCCGGTCGGCGGACTGTCAACGATGTACTGGATCGGCCTGCAGCCGGGCGATGTCCATCTCAACATCTCGTCGCCGGGTTGGGCCAAACACGCCTGGAGCTGCTTCTTCGCGCCGTGGAATGCAGGCGCAACGGTATTCGTGGTCAACCAGCCGCGGTTCGATGCCAAGGGCCTGCTGTCGGTGGTCGAGCGCTGCAAAGTGACCACGCTGTGCGCGCCGCCGACGGTGTGGCGGCTGCTGATCCAGGAAAAACTTGCGTCCTACAAAATGTCGCTGCGCGAGGTCTGCGGCGCGGGTGAACCGCTCAATCCCGAGGTGATCGACCAGGTCAAGGCGGCCTGGGGACTGACCATCCGCGACGGCTACGGCCAGACCGAAACCACGGCGCTGGCCGGCAATTCACCGGGCCAGCCGGTGAAGATCGGCTCGAGGGGCCGCCCGCTGCCGGGCTATCGCATCAGGGTGACGGATGCCGACGGCCATCCGGCCAAGGAAGGCGAGGTGGGTCTGGTGCTCGGCGCCGATCGCCCCGCGGGGCTGATGCAGGGATACCAGGGCGAGGATGGCCAGCCGCGCGGTGCTGACGGTGAGGTCTACCGCACCGGTGACGTGGTGTTCCTGGATGACGACGGCTATCTGACCTTTGTTGGCCGCTCCGACGACGTGTTCAAGTCCTCCGATTATCGCATCAGTCCGTTCGAGCTGGAGAGCATCCTGCTCGAGCATGATGCGGTGGCCGAAGCCGCGGTGGTGCCGTCGCCGGACCCCATCCGGCTGGCCGTGCCAAAAGCGTATGTCCTGCTGGTGGGCGGTGTGGCGCCATCGCGCGACACCGCATTCTCGATTTTCAAGCACGTTCATTCGCGCCTGGCGCCGTTCAAGCGCATCCGGCGCATTGAACTCGTGAGCGAGCTGCCGAAAACGATTTCCGGCAAGATCCGCCGCGTGCAGCTGCGCCGGCTGGAGCATGACAATGACCGCGCCGACAAGCTGCGCGGTCAGGAGTTTCGGGAAGAGGATTTTCCGGAGCTGCAGGTCGGCCGGCCGGGCGGGGCGTAATAGGCGGACGGCGTTAATCCGCTGTTCCCAGCCGTGCGATGAAAATTTACGATCGCTCCGCCGCGACCTTGCGGTGGCATAGGTGCGGAGGTGCATTCGCGTTTCCGCGCGCCCGCTACCCGGACCTGGCGCAATTGTTTCAACGTTTGTCAGGCGGGCACTCGTTGGACATCGACGTGAGACGCCTCAAACCGGACCTCCGGCCGCATTACGTCCGTTGACTTGCCCAACTTGCGATGTGCCGTTTCAAGTACGTTGTAAATTCGTCCGCTCCGCCATGGAGGGCGCGCCCTCTGTTCCGAATCTCATAGAAATCGACCAGCGCGTCGGGCTTCGTTAAGTACTGGATGGTTGCGCCGCGTTGGCGGCAAGCCGGCACCACCGAGGACGGAGCAATGGCAACGCCCAATCCCGCGGCTGCCATCGCTACGGTTGTTTCGAGATAGTTGGCAACGAGTTCTGGCGGCCGACGTCGTCCCGCTCTGCGCAGATGCTCGGCGATGTACTGTTGAATAGGGTTGTCGGGCGGCATTCCTATGATTGTCTCGTCTCTGACCTCCGCCCAGGAAATCGTACGGCGATGACTTGCTCTCGGCAGCTTTGCCCGCACCGCAATCAGAGAGAATTGAAACAGCGAGGTCCGACGAAGCCCCGGCGTCGGCTTGATGAACATCCCCAAACCAATATCGACCTCGCCGGAATGGACCATGCCGGCAATTCGCGGCTGCTCGACGTCATGAATTCGCAGGCTCAAATTCGGTCGCGCCTGCCGGAAATGAGCCACGACCGATGGCAAAATGTTCGTTGCCGTCATCGGGGGAGCGGCGACTGAAAGCGAGCGCTGATCATTCGCGTCGGCTTGACCGATTTCAGAGACGCCAGCCTGCAGGTTGTTCAGGGTATCCTCGGCAAGCGCCAGAAAGCGCGCGCCGTGCGCCGTCAGCTCCACGTTTCTGGTCGTGCGATCGAACAGCCGAAACTGCACTTGTCGCTCAAGTTCCCGCATCAGCACGCTCAACCCCGACTGCGTCATCAACATCTGCTCGGCCGCGCGCGAAAAGCTCCGATGAGCCGCGACCAGCCGAAAGGCCTTGAGTTGGCGAAGAGAGATATTCATGACAAATCAGAATGAGATCATTTGATCTTTGAATTTGCCTCATGATCGGCAAGGCGTCAACGTCGGTTCAACAGAGCGCCTGCGGCTTGAGTGGGCGCGTCTCAATCGCCTGGCGCCGGAAGGATACGACATGGACGTGATGATCGTGGGTGCGGGCGTCGGGGGACTGACCCTGGCGCTTGAGCTTCACCAAGCGGGCTTTCAACCCCGGGTGTTCGAGGCGGCTCCCGAAATCAAGCCGGTCGGTGTCGGAATAACTTTGCTGCCGCATTGCGTGAAGGTGTTGACCGAGTTGGGGCTGCAGGATCGCCTTTCTCAAGCCGGCATCTCCACCCGCGAGTCGGCCTTCTTCAATCGATTTGGTCAATTGATCTACAGGGAATCGACGGGGCGGGACGCGGGGTACGAATGGCCGCAAATCCAGATCCACCGCGCCGATCTCCAGATGGCGCTGCTCGATGCGTTCAGGGAACGCGTCGGGGCGGATCGGTTGCACACGGGCTGGAAATGCGTCGCGATCGAGCAGTCAGGGACCGGCGTCGCAGCGTCATTTTGCGAGCCTTCGACAGGCGAAATGTACCCGCCGCAACAGGCCGATATCGCGGTCGGATGCGATGGTCTGCACTCAGCGGTCCGCAGCCAACTTCATCCAAACGAAGGCGATCCCCGGTACTCCGGGGTCAACATGTGGAGAGGTGTGACGCGGTGGAAGCCCTATCTGGGCGGATCCTGCTACGTGCGCGCGGGATGGCTCACTCCCGGGAAGATGGTCATCTATCCCATCCGCAACAGTATCGACGACCATGGTCGGCAGCTCATCAACTGGGTCGCGGAAGTGACCACGCCCCAGTACAAGCGTCGCGATTGGAATCGCCCCGGCCGCATCGACGACTTCATCGCGGCCTTCGACGATTGGCATTTCGATTGGCTGGATGTTCCGGCGATGATCCGTGCAGCCGACGCAATCCTCGAATTTCCCATGGTGGACCAGGATCCGCTGCCGTGGTGGACCAAAGGCTGCGTCACCCTGCTGGGGGACGCGGCGCATCCGATGGTGCCGCGTGGCTCGAATGGTGCGGGCCAAGCGATCCTCGACGCGCGATCGCTTTCGCGCGCTCTCGTGCGAGAGCCAACCCCATCGGCTGCATTGGCTGCCTACGAACGGGAGCGACTCCCCGCGACAACCGCAATCGTGCAGAGGAACAGGCAAAATCCACCTGATGCCATTCTCAGGGAAGTTTATGAACGCACCGGCGACAGGCCGTTCCATACGATCGGAGATGTGATCAGCAACGAGGAATTGGCGGCAATTTCCGACAGCTACAAGGTCGTGGCCGGCTATGACCGCCGATCGCTCCATCAGTGACCGATCGAGGCCGTCGAAGCTCATGGCCATCACGCCGATCGAGAAGGAGTTCGCCTTGTCCCGCTCCGACGTCCGGCGCTCATCGGTCGACGTTCCCTTAATCATCGGACGTCAGCCGTTCGGACCATTCCACGTGAGGGTAACGCTGCTGTGCGCCGCTGCGCTTTTCATCGACGGGTTCGATGTTCAGGCGATTGGATACGCCGCCCCCCGCTTGAGTGAGGATTGGCACCTCGCGCCGGGAGCGCTCGGAGGGGTCTTCGGTGCAGGCGTGCTCGGCCTGATGATCGGAGCTCTCATTTTCAGCCCGCTTGCGGATCGTCGCGGGCGTCGGCCGATCCTGATCCTGTGTGTGCTTCTCTCGGCAGTGGGCACGCTGATGACGACGGCCGCAACGTCGATGACTGGCCTCGCGGCGGTCAGATTTGTCACGGGACTTGGCCTCGGCGGCGCGATGCCGATATCCATCGCGCTGATCTCGGAATACAGCCCGGACAATCTACGCGCCAGGATGATCGTCGTGGGGTTTTGCGGCTACCCGCTGGGATCCGCATGTGCGGGCCTTGTCGCGGCGACGTTTGTTCATTCCTTCGGCTGGCAGTCTCTGTTCTATTTTGGAGGGGCTTTATCGCTGCTCGTAGCTCCTCTGCTCGTGATCGCTCTGCCCGAATCTCTGAGAATTCTCACACTCAAGGGCGGCAAATCGCGGCAGATCCGCCGAATCCTGCACCAGCTCGATCCCGCGCATCGCTTTGATGAGACGGCGGAGTTCATCACTCACGAGGAGAAGTCGCCGGGCTTCTCGGTTCTCTATCTCTTTCGCGGCGGACGTCTGCCGGCGACCCTTTTGCTCTGGATCGTATTCCTGGCAAGCCTGCTTGATCTCTTTCTCATCAACAATTGGCTGCCGACGATGATCAGGAGCGCGGGCCTTCCGTTGCAGACGGCGGCCATCGCGACGGCGTTTTTCCAAATCGGCGGCATCGTCGGCGCGCTCACGTTCGGTTGGTTGATCGACAGGTTTGGGGTCTACCGGGTCATGAGCATGGGAAACGTACTCGCCGCGATCTTCATTTCCAGCATTGGCCTCGTGAGCGGTGTTGTCTGGGCTCTGATCCCCTTCGTGTTCTGTGCTGGGTTCTGCGTGGTTGGCGGCCAGATAAGCCTCAATGCCCTGGCTTCCAGGTTTTACCCGACGCACATGCGCTCGACCGGGGTTGGCTGGGCATTGGGGATGGGACGCATCGGATCGTTCGCGGGGCCCGTCATCGGGGGTTACTTGCTTTCGCGGCAATGGGGCACGGCCGCGATCCTGTTTTCCGCGGCGATCCCCGCTCTCGCAGGTGCGGCGGCCGTTGTGTGTTTATCGCTCTTTCATCATCTCACCAGCCAGGAAACGGATCCGACGTCGCGCCCGGACGATTTCAAACGCGCGAAACCGCTGAAGATCGGCGGCTCTGCATGAACACCCGAAGATCCAACCAAAATCGGAGCATTGAAAATGGATCGGAAAATCCAAGAAAAAACTCAAGAACATCTGCAGATTGACGCGGACGCCATCCGTGACATTGAACGTCGCTTCAACGAGGCTTGGGGCCGGCATGACGCCGACGCTATGGTCGAGTCGCTCCTTGATGAGGCACACGTCGTGACAGTGAACGGCGCATGGACCAAGTCGCGCGAGAAATTTCGCGACTTGATGATTCGGCTGCATGGGCCGAACGGCCCATTCCGCGAGAGCACGCGGGAGACTCCGGAGTTCGACATTCAGTTCGTTGGATCGGACGCGGCGATTTTGCATACGCGGTTTCATATCCATGGAGATGTCGACGAGAGCGAGCGCAACAGCATCGGTACGCGCGTGCTTCGTAAAATCGATGGGCGTTGGTGGACGGTTGCCGTCCAGAACACGGATGTCCGACCTGCGCGCAGGCACTAAAGGGGCAAGCGGCGGGCGTATGATACGCCGCTTGCCTTGAATGCAGGTGGGGGAGCCGGCCGGGCGGCATGGCTCGAGGCATTGTCAGCCGAAGCCTGCTTGACCGGCTCGGGAGCCCGGGCCGCGTCACCCTGTACGACGAAAGTTCAGGATTGTGCGGCCGTAGCCTTGCGTGCGCCCTGAAAAAAGCCTCCTATCGGCATGGACCGACCGGGATGTGCCGAATTTCTCATGATCGACAAGCTTGAATTCCTGCTGGCCCTGGCGCGCGAACAGCACTTCGGCCGCGCCGCCGAGTTCTGTGATGTGAGCCAGCCGACCTTGTCGGCGGGAATCAAGCAACTCGAGGAATCGCTGGGCCTGCTGCTGGTCAATCGCGGATCGCGGTTTCAGGGGTTCACCCCGGAAGGCGAGCGGGTGCTGGAGTGGGCGCGGCGCATTGTCGGCGACGCCCGTGCCATGCATCAGGATATCGAGGCGATGAAGCATGGCCTGATCGGCCATATCAAGATCGCGGCGATTCCGACGGCGCTGGCGATGACCGCGACATTGACCACGCCGTTTCGCGCGAAACACCCCGGCGTGAAGTTCACCATCGTGTCCTCCACGTCGATCGAAGTTCTGCGCCTACTGGAAAATCTGGAAGTCGATGCAGGCCTGACCTATCTGGACAACGAGCCGCTCGGCAACGTCAACACGGTGCCGCTGTATCTCGAACAGTATCGGCTGCTGACCTCACCGGACGGTGAACTGGGGGACCGCGATATCGTCACGTGGGCGGAGGTCGCTCACATTCCGCTGTGCCTCCTGACGCCCAACATGCAGAATCGGCGCATCATCGATCAGTTGCTGCAGCGGGCCGGCGCCACCGCATCGCCGACGCTCGAATCGAATTCGATGATTGTGCTGTACGCGCATGTCCGCACCGGCCGCTGGGCGAGCGTGATGCCGGCGCGGCTGGCGGAAACCCTGGGATTGACGGACAAGGTGCGCTCGATCCCGATCGTGGAGCCGAGCAGCGTGCACGCCATAGGGCTTGTTGTTCCGCACCGCGAACCAATGACGCCGCTGACGGCGGCGCTGGTGGAAGAGGCGCGCCTGCTGGCCAAGACCATGGCGACCCAGGTCTAGCGGCATTGCTCGTATGTGCAGGCGATTCCGCGTGGACAAAGCCGCCGTTCCATGGAATCTGCGGGCTCGATCATCATAATCCGGAAGTCAGGGACAAGTATGGCTGATGCAATCGCGCGTGATGCGTATATCAAGCTGGTTGGGCAGGAAGTCGGTGTGTCATCCTGGCATGTCGTGGACCAGAAGCGTATCGACGCCTTCGCCGAGGTGACGGAAGATCATCAGTTCATTCATGTCGATCCGGTTCGCGCGGCAAAAGAGACCCCGTTCGGAACCACGATCGCGCACGGCTTTCTCAGCCTGTCCTTGATGAGCGCGTTCGCCTACGAGGTGCTGCCGTCGATCGAAGGCACCGCGATGAGCGTGAACTACGGTTTTGACAAGCTGCGTTTCGTCTCGCCGGTGCGCGCGGGCGCGCGCGTCCGTGGCCGCTTCACCTTGACCGATGCGACGCTGCGCGGGCCCAAGGAATTGCTGTCGCGCACCAACGTCACTGTTGAGATCGAAGGCGAATCCAAACCCGCTTTGGTGGCCGATTGGCTCGGCCTGATCATCTCCGCTTAATTGAAGGGACCGACACGCATGGCAATCAGATTTGACGGACGGGTCGCGATCGTAACCGGTGCGGGCAACGGGCTCGGGCGCGCGCATGCGCTCGGCCTTGCAGCCCTCGGTGCAAAGGTGGTGGTCAACGATTTCGGTGGCGCGCGCGACGGCACCGGCGGCTCGCTGGGCCCCGCGGACGCGGTGGTCGAGGAAATCCGCAAGGCCGGCGGTGAGGCGATCTCCGACGGCGCCGATGTGTCGAACTTCGACCAGGTGCAGGCGATGGTCGCCAAGGCGACCGCGTTATGGGGCAGCGTCGACCTGCTGGTGGCCAATGCCGGCATCCTGCGCGACAAGTCGTTCGCCAAGATGGAGCCGGACGATTTCCGGAAAGTCGTCGACGTGCACCTGATCGGCACCTTCAACTGCTGCAAGGCGGTGTGGAATGGAATGCGCGAGCGCAACTATGGCCGCATCGTCATCACCACCTCGAGCTCCGGACTGTTCGGCAATTTCGGCCAGGCCAATTATGGCGCCGCGAAAGCGGCGATGGCCGGCCTGATGAACGTGCTGGCGGAGGAGGGCCGCAAGACCAACATTCGCGTCAACACCATTTCGCCGACCGCGGCGACCCGGATGACCGAAGAGCTGCTGCCGCCCCAGGCGCTGCAGTTGATGAAACCGGAATCGATCACGCCTGCGGTGCTTTACCTGCTCAGCGAGGATGCCCCGACCCGGACCATCATGGGAGCCGGAGCCGGCTCCTTTGCCGTGATCAAGATCATGGAGAGCGAGGGCATCAATTTGTCGCAGGCCGACTGGACCCCCGATGCGGTGGCTGCCCACTTCAAGGAGATCGGCGACATGTCCAAGGCCCAGGCGCTGGAAGGGGCGTTCCAGCAGACCCAGAAATACGTCGCCCAGGCGGCGGCACGAGCCGGAATCAAGCTCTGAGCGGCTCCTCTGACGGCCGGTTGCAGCGGTAGTTCTAACGGATTTTCCCGCTCAACCGTTCCAAATCGATTGGTTTTTGCTATCGCAGCATAAGACCCGCACCCTTGATCGATTCTAAGTTTTTATCCAGCGTTGTCCGAACGTTGGATAGAGGCCGGAACGGTGCAAGGGATGGAAACCAAACTGCAATCTCAGGGGACTTTGCAGTCCCGGGGGGAACCCTGGAGCGAGCAACTCGCCCAGGAGATCATCGCCGAGCACAAGGTCCTGGACGGGGCCACCCTGCCGATCCTGCATGCCCTGCAGGAGGCCTTCGGCTATGTGCCGGAGGCGGCCATCCCCCTGGTGGCGCAGGCGCTGAACCTGTCGCGGGCCGAGGTCCACGGCGTCGCGACCTTCTATCATGACTTCCGCAGGCAGCCTGCCGGCAAACACGTCCTCAAGCTGTGCGGCGCCGAGGCTTGCCAGGCGATGGGCGCCGATCATCTGGCTGAATGCGCCGAGAAGAAGCTCGGCGTGAAGATCGGCGAGACCACCGGCGACGGCCAGGTCACCCTTGAACACATCTATTGCCTGGGCCTGTGCGCAGTTGCGCCGTCGGGCATGATCAATGGCCGCCTTGTCGGCCGGCTCGACGAGGCGCGGCTCGACGCCATGCTGGCGGAGGCGCGGACATGAGCGTGCGGATTTTTCTCTCGCGCGACGCGGCGTCGGTGGCCGTCGGCGCGGACGAGGTGGCGGAAACCATCACCCGTGATGCCGAGCGTCGTGGTCTTGCCATCGAGCTGGTACGGACCGGCTCGCGCGGCATGTGCTGGCTCGAGCCATTGATCGAAGTTGCCACGCCGGCCGGCCGGGTGGCCTATGGGCCGGTGTCGCTCGCGGATGTGCCGTCGCTGCTCGATGCCGTGGCCAAGGATGGCGCGCATCCGCTCCGGCAGGGGCTGACCGACGACATCCCCTGGCTCAAGCGCCAGACCCGGCTGACCTTCGCCCGCTGCGGCGTGATCGATCCCCGCTCGATCGACGACTATCGCGCCCATGGCGGCTTCAAGGGCCTGGACAACGCGCTGCCGCTCGGCTCCGACGCGATCATCGAGCAGGTGCTGCAGTCCGGCCTGCGTGGCCGCGGCGGCGCGGGTTTCCCCACCGGCATCAAGTGGAAGACCGTGGCCCAGGCGGCCGGACCGCAGAAGTATATCGTCTGCAACGCGGACGAGGGTGATAGCGGCACGTTCGCCGACCGCATGATCATGGAAGGCGATCCCTTCCTGCTGGTCGAGGGTATGACCATCGCCGGCATCGCGGTCGGTGCCGACAAGGGTTTCATCTACATCCGCTCCGAATATCCGCACGCCATCGCGGCGATGAAGGCGGCGATCGTCGCCGCCCGCCGCGCCGGCTTCCTCGGCAAGGCGGTGGCCGGATCGGCGCAGGCGTTCGATCTGGAAGTGCGGACCGGCGCCGGCGCCTATGTCTGCGGCGAGGAGACCTCGCTGCTGGAAAGCCTGGAAGGCAAGCGCGGCCTGGTGCGCGCCAAGCCGCCGCTGCCGGCGCATGTCGGTCTGTTCGGCAAGCCCACCGTGATCAACAACGTGCTGTCGTTCACCGCCATTCCCTTCATCATGGCGGAAGGCGCCAAGGCTTATGCCGATTACGGCATGGGTCGCTCCCGCGGCACCATGCCCATTCAATTAGCCGGCAACATCAAGCACGGCGGCCTGTTCGAGACCGCGTTCGGCATCACGCTGGGCGAGCTGATCGACGATGTCGGCGGCGGCACCGCCAGCGGCA
>NZ_JTIY01000023.1 GCF_000818175.1 Streptomyces sp. AcH 505 | reverse complement strand
CAGCCTGCCGTTGATCCTGGCACTGCCGCCGGCAACGATCTGGATCGAGCCGTTGCGCACCACGATGCCGGAGGCGGAGCGCAGGCCCTTGCTGTTGACCGTGGCGGCAAACTTGGCGGCGTGATCCTGCCGCGCGATGTCGCGCGGATTGCCGCCCGCGCCGACCACCACGCTCTGGCCGATCAGGCGCACGCCATCCTGCGCATTGATGCGGCCGTGGATTGCGATATGGCCGTCCGGCGAGAGCGGGAAATCGCCATTGATCAGTTGATTGGTCGCCGCACCGTTGATCTGGCCCTGTGGGCCGATCACGCCGTCAATGAACTGCTTGGAGGGCGTCGAGACGTTGAGCGAGCCGACATTGACGGTGCCCGACTTGCCGACCACGAAGCCATAGGGATCAGCGAAGTAGACGTTTCCGCCGATCTGACCGTTCTTGTAGGAGTTCAGGGTTCCATCGATCACCGTGGTGCCGTCGCGCACCACGTTGATCAGGTTGCTGGCATTGCTCGGCACCTGCAGGTTGGTCGTGGTTCCGGTGCCGGTCTTGAACTGCGAAAACGAGTTGAAGGCATTGCCGCCGCTGATTGTCGACGTGGTGATGTTGGTGACGCTGCCGCTGGTTGCCACCGACGTGGCGGTGCGGCCATCGGGAATGATCTGGGTGGTGCCGGCCGGAACGCTCTGCGCGAAGGCAACGCATGGCGCGAGCGTCATCACCACGACCATCATCGCCGCGGTGACACGCAAGGACCGGAGATCGATGAAGCAACGTCCGGGGATGAGACGTCCGGGGATGAAATGCCCGCCGTGAGGAGCAAGCGTCACGGCTGCGCACGACCGGAATGCACCATCCAGCCGTTTTCGTGCGTCACTGCGCACACGAACGCGTCGCGTGTTGTCAGCCTGCCTCACAGCCCGCCTGCAATCCCTCGAAAAGGTCCGACGTTTGGAACGCGTCGTTGTTATGATTAATATTTTCGAAGCATCGCACCGATCGCTGCGGCCGTCTTCTCATTCAGCGCAGAAAGGTTAGCGGACGCGCAGAAACTCGCGATTTCAGCAGCTTTTAAGCATTACCACTTACATCGATCACGCGCGTCGGCGTGGCTTTGCACACATGACGTGCATTTCGGCCGCCTCTCGCCCACCGTTCCGCTGCGATCGGGACATGGCCGTGTCGACCGAATCACCCGCAGCGCCACCGGACACCGAATCGAAGCATGCCACCACGGCGCGCGTGAACTTGCGCGCGCATGAGAAAATTTTCGATCCAAGCTGGTCATGAGGCATTTTTGACTCTGATCAACCCTTTGATGTGATTGGACGGATTGAGGAGTTTGGTTTGACGAAGCTCCCGCTGCCTGGCCTTCCTAAGGACGCTCGACAACCGCCGCTGACAGTCCCGCACCACGCACAAGAGCGGCGGCCTGACCACCGTTTCAGATCCCTGCCCGCTCCTTCGCGGCGTCAACCGGGGTTGAGGTCGGCAAGTTCAGCTTCAACCCAAGGCTTCCCACATTGTTGTCGCCCGCCCCGTCGAGCACGAGAATGTTGCCGGTCACGTAACTGGCAAGGTCTGACGACAAGAACAGGATCGACTTGGCGATATCCGCAGGGTCCGCCATCCGTCTTAGCGGGTTCGTTTCCTCGACCCGCTTCCAGTCGTCGGGAGAGAGAGCCTTTTTCACACGCGGCGTGAATACGAAGCCGGGAGATACCGCGTTGACCCGAATGTTGCGCGGGCCAAGCTCCATTGCGGCGCTGCGGACAAGGTGATGAAGGGCTGCTTTCATCGATCCATAGATTGCCTGATTGGGCAATGGCCGCAGGCCGGCGCGAGATCCAACCAGGGTGATGGTGCCGCCACCGTTCTCGGCAAGAATCGGAGCCGCACATTGCAGTGCAAGGAGCGCATGCCGGAACACGATGCCGAATTGCCAATCGAGCGTTTCGTCGTCACAATTTTCCAGCGGCGCCACCATCCCGACTGCCACGATATCGACGACCCCCGCCAGCCGGCGACCGAATAGACTCCTGGCTTTGGCAAACACCGCTTCCATATCCCTGCGATTTCGAATGTCCGCGGCGATACTCTCGCCGTTGACCATGGCGGCGGTGTTGCGGGCCTCGGCCTCGGAAATATCCACGCACAGAAGATCGGCGCCCGCCCCCGCGAGAGCACGCGCGACAGCCGGGCCAATTCCCCCGCCGCCTGCGCCGAGGAGTACGAATCCGCGATTTTCCAGTCTCGCTTGATCGAAGTAGTCGAGGCCATTTTCCATTGTTGCTTTTCCTTGGCTCATTTGGAGACCCGCGCCGGCCTTTCCGACCGACGGTTAGTTCAATGTTTCCGCTCGGGCGTGCCGCGAAGCGTTCCAACGATGCCGGTTGGAAAAAAGTAGACCGACAAGACGAACAGAAGGCCCAGCCAGAGCAGCCAGCGGTCAGGTGACAGAACCGCTGCGAACGCCGGCAGCGATCCAGCCGCCTTGGTTCCGATCGTCAGCAGATCCTGGAGATAATTCTGCGCCACGATGAAAATCGCAGCTCCGATCGCAGCGCCATAGATCGTCCCCATCCCGCCAATCACGACGATAAGGAGGACATCGACCATGATCTCCATGCTCAGCGACGTATCCGGGCCGTTGTATTTGAGCCAAAGCGCCAGCATGCCGCCGGCCAGGCAAGCAAACAGCGCGGAGACCACAGCCGCCATCGTGCGATACACGACCACCGGATAGCCGATCGCCTCCGCGCGAAACTCATTATCCCGAATCGCCTGAAGGACCCGCCCGAACGGCGAATTGACGATGCGCAACATCACCAGCACCAGAATGAGCGCGAGGGCAAAGATCAGGTAGTAGCAGATCAGGCGCCCATCCATTGCGATCCCGAAAAGCGGATTGGCGAATTCGAAGCCCGGCGAGATAACCGCGGGGGCCGAAAAGGTGAGTCCGTCCTCGCCCCCCGTCAGGTCCGACAGCTGGGATGCGAGCGAGGCAAAAGCCGAACCAACGGCCAATGTTATCATGGCGAAGAATATCGCCCGAACGCGCAGGGAGAACAGGCCGATCAGACATGCCAGGATGAGGGAGAGCGCCAACGCCAAGCCCATGCCTGCGGCCAGGGATTGCCATGCCGGTCCCAGCACGGTTGACGCAATGGCCACGCCGTAAGCGCCGATGCCAAAGAACATCGTATGCGCAAAGCTGACAATCCCCGTATAGCCGAGCAGGAGATCAAAGCTCGCAACCAGCACGATGAAGATCATCACCTTGGCAGCCACGTTGATCGCCTTGACGCCGGGCACCAGGAAGGGCGCGAATGCGAGGCCGACGACGAGCAGAACCAGCAACACTGCGAGAATGCGGCTGCCCGGCATGTCGTTCGACAGGATCCGTCTCAGCATCGCCGTCATCTGTTCACCACCGGATAAATTCCTTGCGGACGCCATAGAAGCACCGCGACCAGGAGCCCAATGCTTGCGAATTGCGTCAGCGCCGGAAATACGAAGCCGACATAGTTGACCACGAGCCCCACCAGCAACGCGCCGATCATCGCGCCGGTCGTGGAGCCCAGCCCTCCGATGATGATGACGATGAAGACCAAAACGTTGACCTGCACCCCCATCTGGGGAATGAGGTTCTGCTGGAACAGCCCCCACATCACGCCGCCGAGCCCGGCCAGGGCGCTTCCGGCTACGAACACACCGACGAACAAGCGGCCAATGCGATAACCGAGCGCTTCAACCATTTCCCGATCCTGCACTCCGGCCCGCACCAGGAGGCCGACCTTCGTCCGGTTGAGCGTCCAGGCCAGCGCGGCAAAAACGACCAGGCCGATGACGACGGCGAGGATTCGATATCGCGACAACGAGGCGTCGCCGAACGAGACGGCGCCACGAAGAGCTTCGGGCAGCGGCAACGGAATCTGGGTGGGTCCCCAAATGACCTTGATCAGTTCCTCGCCGATGATGCCCCCGCCCATCGTGATCAGAATCTGCTTGAGGTGCTTGCCGTAGACAGGCCGTACGACAATCCGCTCGAAGGCGACCCCCAGCGCTGCCGCGGCGATCATCGCCGCGAGCATTGCACATCCGAGCGCAACGAGATTGCGCCAAAGCTCCGTGGAGCCGGTCCAATCGACGAGAGGGCCGAGCGTTGCGGCCGCAACATAGGCCCCGAACGCAATGAACAGCCCGTGCCCGAAGTTGAGCACGTCCATCAACCCGAATACGAGCGTCAGTCCGGACGCCGTGATAAATATGATCATTCCCATGGCGAGGCCCGCCACCGTCAGTGTCAACCATGTCGAGGGCGAGCCAACCAGCGGAAGCGCCACAAGCGCGATGGCCGGCATCAGCAGCATCGGCCGCATGTCGAATTCGATCGGCCAGATGGAAGAATTCGCGCGAACACGCATCGGAGATCGGATCTCTGTCTCGGTCATAGCGCAAGCCCCAGCAAACTCTGCTGCAAGCGGACGTCGTTCGAGAATTCGCTCATGCTTCCCTTGTGGACGATGACACCGTCATCCATCACCGCCACATAGTCACCCAGCCGTTTCGCGAAGTTGACGTTTTGCTCGACAAGCAGGGTGGTGACGCCAGTCGCCTTCAACTGCTCGATTGCATCGATCATGTTGTTGACGATGGCAGGCGCCAACCCCTTGCTCGGTTCGTCCACAATCAGAAGGTCTCGCGGCTCAACGATTGCACGCGCAACCGCCAGCATCTGCTTCTGCCCGCCCGACAGCTTGCCCGCCTGAGTGCCCCAGAACTTCTCCACCGCCGGAAACAACCTGAAGATCCATTTGAGACGCGTCTCATCGAGGTCCTCGACGCGCTTGGCCTCGCGCGCCGCAAGCAACATGTTCTCCTTCACCGTCAGATCGGCAAATATTCCCATGTGCTCGGGTACGTAGGCGATACCCATTTTCGAAATCGCCGGCGTCGATAGTGTCGTCACGTCCTTTCCGTCAAACCGGATATTGCCACGCGAAGCCCGCCATAGCCCCATGATCGTCCGCAGCGTGGTGGTCTTGCCGGCGCCATTGCGCCCGAGCAACATCGTCACCATTCCCTTCGGCACGCTGAGATCGACGCCATGCAGGATGTGGTAAGCGCCGATGTGCGTGTGCACGCCTTCCAATGTCAGCGCGTTCATTGCGAGCTCACCGCGCCAGTGGCTCCGAGGTAGGCCTCCTGGACGACAGGCATCGCGATCACGTCGGCCGGCTTGCCGTCGGCGACCAGCGTTCCGTCGTGCAGTACGACGATCCTGTCGGCCAGCTCGCGCACGACGTCCATCTTATGCTCGACAAGAAGAATGATCTTCAATTTATCGTTCCTGAGCTCACGAATGAGGTCGAGTATGACAGGAGCTTCCGCGGCGTTCATGCCGGCGGTCGGCTCGTCGAACATGAATACCGTGGGTTCAAGAGCCATCAGCAGGGCAACTTCCAGTTTTCGCTGATCGCCATGCGGCAAGCTCGCAGCGAGGTCGTGCGCCCGCCTGTCGAGGCGCGTCGCCTTGAGCAACTCCCATGCCCTGCCGGTCAGTTCAGTGTGATCGCTCCAGATGCTCCAGAGGTTCAATCCATGCCGATGGCTACCCTTTCGCGAAGCCTGGACCGCAAGCCTGAGGTTTTCGAGGACCGTCAGATTTGGAAACAGGTTCGTCAGTTGGAACGAACGACCGAGCCCGGCCTGTGTCCGTGCCGACGCACGAAGACCGGATAAGGACCGCCCGTCCAGCACGACGTCTCCGGCAGTCGACGGAATCTGCCCGGAAATGAGATTGAAATAGGTCGTCTTGCCTGCTCCGTTCGGCCCGACGATCGCCGTCAGCGTCCCCGGAGCAAAACTGCAGCTTACGGCGTTCACGGCCACATGACCGCCAAACCGCTTCGTGAGATTGTTGGTTTCAAGCATGGCTAACCTGATGGCGATGGCGATGATCAGCGTTTGTTTCGGATGGGCAGATGCATCTCGTCTGCCGTTATTTCTCGAACGAGCTTGGGCACCCCCCATGCAACGACAGGGTCGTCGACAATCTCGAATTGATACATCGATTGGAGGGCTTGATGATCTTCCTTTCGGAACGTCATTTTCCCCTTCGGGGTGTCAAACGTCATGCCTTCCATGGCCGCCATGAGCTTGTCAGACGCGACGTCGCCATTGGTCCGTTTGAGCGCCTCGACGAGGGCAAGCCCCGCTGTGAATCCGGCGGCGACAAAGAAATCGGGCGGTCCACCGGACTTCTCGTAGTTCATCTTGACGAGCGCGTCGTTGATGGGATTTTTGGGGATCCCATAGTAATAATAAGTCGCACCTTCCATGCCCGGCAGCTTCTTGAAGTGCGCCAGCGTCGGCAAATCCGTAACCAGTGTCGCCATGTGGATGTCATAGCGTTTGAGATCGAGATCGGCGATCTTGAAGGGGTTGTTGGTTCCCGCCCAAACGATGAAAATGACCTTTCGACCGGGCAGATCCTTGAGCTTGTCGATGATGCGCTGTCCACCCGCCGTGAAATCCGAAGTATCGCTGGGCAGGAATTCCTGATGGACGACTTTCGCCTTCTTCAGCGCCTCACGGAACGCCTTCACGCCATCCTTGCCATAAGCGGAATCCTGGGCAAGCGTGGCGATGCTCACACCGTCGCTGTCCAGCGCGATCGCGTTTCCGATAGCGTCCTGACTGGACGAGCGGATAGTCCGGAACAGGTACTTGTTCCACTTCGCTCCGGTGAGCACGTCAGCCACCGCATTCTCGATGAGCAGGATCTTCTTGTATTCCTCGGCCACCCCAGTCATGGCCATTGCGACACTTGATCCCGTCGGCCCCACGGCGATGTCGGCCTTGTCGTCGCCATAGGCTGTCGCCAACGCGGCCTTCCCCACGTCCGGCTTCCCCTGGTCGTCCTTCTCGATCATGACGATCCTCTTGCCGGCGACCTTCATGGTGCCTTCGGTCGCGTAGGATAAGCCCATCATGAGCCCATCGTGATTCTGCCTGGCGAACGATTCGAGAGGGCCGGTCTTGCTGTAAATGTGGGCTATGCGGATGTCGTCGGACTCGGCGCGCACACTGGAGAACGCCGAAGCCAGAACGCAGGCTCCGGCCGCGAGCATCGTCGCAGCGAACGTCCGAACGACAAATGCACATGCCATCTCTTCAAAACTTTCCTTGAATAAAACGCCCGACCAGCACCGCCCGTGGCTGGTATCGCCATGTTCGCGGCGAGACTGCCGGCCGATCCGCATCGACCGATGACCGCTCCGCAGTGAACTATGCGGCAACCCCAGCGTGGTGACCGGGGACGAGCGCTCGCCAATGCTGATCTTCGGGCGCTGCCGCATCGATTGCGGAGATCAAGCCGACATCAAAGCCGACACCGACGGGATCCAGTCCGCGCTCGATGCGGTCGATCGAGTCCATCAGACATTTGCGGAATCTCGCGATCGCCAGGTCCGATGATATCAGGTTCTCCCTGGTGCGGTCTGAAATCGGCCCCATCGACGTGGCGATCACCGCATCCTCAACCGCGATCCCACGGAACCCGGACCAGTTTTGATCCATGATATCGCGACGCTGCTTGGCGTTGTCGCCGCGCGTGAACAGAAACTTCCGGCTCTCACGTGAGTACAACTCGGGATCGTCATAGCCGGTCTCTTTCAGCCGGCTCTCGAGCGAGATCGGCTGGCTTCCATAGCGAACCGAGTAGGTCGCGGTGTGCTCGTCGTCGATCGGCACTTCGAACGCGATGGTAAAATTGCTCTTTCCTTGAAGGGCCCCGCCGGGGATGATTCGGCCGAACGGCATGATGAAGGGCACCACCCGGACATTGGCGCCATCGGAACCTCTGCGAAACGCGGCGTAATGGTAGCCGAACTCCGTGTCTTCGATCTCGAGACTGGGGCCCGTGTCGTTCATTGCGCCGACCGCTTGCGCGGCCGCGCCCGCCCAGTCGGGACGCGCTGCATTCGTGTGCAGGATGCTGACATGCGAACTGTCGAGCCCGCCCTCGATCATCTGGACCCAATTGCAATGCGTGTCGACTCTGAGGAGAACCCGCTGGTCTTCCGGCACATCCATGAACGCGAACCGCTGGAAGGGCGGACGTTTTTCCTTTGGGCCCAGATAGGTCCACACGATGCCGCCGGCTTCAACGACGGGGTAGGCGGACGCGCGCAGCTTCGGGGGCCGCTTGTCCGCCGGCAAATTCATGATGTCCTGGACGGAGCCATCCGCGCCAAACTTCCAGCCATGATAGAGGCAGCGAATGCCGCATTCCTCCACGCGCCCCAAGGCGAGAGAGGCCCCGCGGTGGATACAGAATTCGTCGAGAACCCCGAGGGCGCCGTCCTTTCCTCTGAAGACAACGAAGTCCTCCCCCAGCAAACGCGCTGCCGTCACCGAGCCTGGCTCGCGCATCTTGTCGACAGTGGCAATCGGCATCCAGTAACGCCGGAACAGGGCTCCCATGAGAGTACGCGGACCGATCCGGCACAATCGGTCGTTTTGCTCCTGTGTCAGCATTTGCGCGCTTCCTCCACGGTCCCTGCTTTTCTCTGCCTGTCGGCCTGCTCGACATACAAGCCGCGCGCCGGCCCAATGTCAACGTTATTCTTCCTAGGAAGACGATTGACCTTCCCAAGAAGACAACTCCGCTGCGGGAGATCCGGATTTCGGCGGATTGTTCCCGCCCGACGCCGAGTGTATGAAAGGTGTTCCAGGGTCAAGGTCGACCCGATTCAGGGAAGCAGGCCGGATGCCACGCAAGAAGACGGACAGCAAGATTGGGAATGCCGAAGATATCGCAACGAGCTG
This sequence comes from Streptomyces sp. AcH 505, assembly GCF_000818175.1. GTDB lineage: Bacteria > Actinomycetota > Actinomycetes > Streptomycetales > Streptomycetaceae > Streptomyces. Next base: position 9,675 of record NZ_JTIY01000023.1, on the reverse strand, counting down.
GGCTCGGGAGCGGCCCGACCTCGATCCACTGGACTATCTTCTGCCAATCTACCTCATTCGAATCGGCCGCATTGTCGATCGCGCCGGGGACCAGAAGTGGAAGCGGACCTTCGGGATCAGCGCCTCGGAGCTGCGCGTGCTCCTGGCGCTGAGACGCGCGGGCGGTGAGTACTCCCGCCGCCCGACCGATCTGTTCAAAGCGCTCCTGGTCACCTCGGGCGCAATGACAAAGACACTGGATCGCCTGGAGGCGCTTAAGCTCGTCAAGCGCCGGCCTGATCCGAACGACAAAGGCGGGTTCCTGATATTCCTGACCGCCAAGGGGACAGGGATCTCCGATACGGCCATGAGCGAGATCGCAGAGGCTTCGATCCTCTCCAGGTCGCGCATTTCACTGTCGCGACAGGAGAGGAAACTGCTGACCAAGCTGTGCGAACGCATTCTCCAGGACTTCGAGAACGACAGCGAGGCACTGAGTTCGTTCGCGTGATCCCTTGAGCGCCTTCCCCTCGCCGATCCCGGGCGGCGAGGCATGCGAAGATTGATCTTGCTAGGAAGATGTTTTGGATCTACCACGTCCGCGCGCACTCTTGATGCCGAGGGCAAACGCAATGTCGGGACAAACAATCCCTCTCCGGGTCACGGAAGTCCGTTACGAGGCGGCCGGCGTGTCGTCCTACATTCTCCGCCGCGAAGATGGCATGGCGCTGCCGTCCGCAGCAGCCGGCTCGCATGTCGACCTGCATCTTCCCAACGGCCTGGTCCGCAGCTATTCAATTTCAAATGCCAACAAAGACCACGGCACCTACCGGTTTACCGTGGCTCACAACCCTGACGGCGCCGGCGGCTCGATGTATCTCCGGGAGGCTGTCAGGGTTGGCGACACGCTGGCAGCCACGCGGCCGAAGAACAATTTTCCATTGACCGAGCAGGCTCCCCTCTCGGTGTTCATCGCGGGAGGGATCGGGATTACGCCTTTCATGCCGATGATGGCGGCGCTGAATTCGGTTGGACGCCGGTGGAAACTTTTCTACTGCGCCAAGACGGCAGAGACCGCACCGCTGCGCGACGAGGTCGACCAACTGGCCTCGGCCGGCTTCGGAGAGGTCACCTGGCATCTGACGGGCCAACCCGGCGCACGGCGGCTGGATTTGAAAGCTGCGACCTCGGCGGCGCCTGAGGGAGCGCATTTCTACTGCTGTGGGCCCAACGGCATGCTCAGCGACTTTCTGTCGGCCGCATCGTCGCATGGACTACCGCCCGATCAGGTTCATGTCGAGTATTTCGCAAACGAGACCGAAGCCTTTACCGAGGGAGGCTTTACGGTCGTGCTCCATCGTTCGGGCAAGGAGCTGCTGGTGAAACCTGGAGAGACGATCCTCGACGCGGTGGAGGCGGCTGGCGTGCAAGTCCCCCAATCCTGCCTCGAGGGCCTGTGCGGCTCCTGCGAGACCCCGGTGATCGAGGGCGTGCCCGATCACCGCGACGTGGTCCTTTCAGAGCGCGACAAGCAGGCCGGGCGAACGATGATGATCTGTTGTTCCGGCACCAAATCGCAGCGCCTGGTCCTGGACTTGTGACGGCTCGGGAGCGCTCGTCGAAATCAGGACTCGGTCGCCGTCAATTCAACGCGAGACAACGTCTCGCTGAGCTTCGCCAGCGCCGTATGGTCCTGGCCTGGGCCGAGCAGTGTGGCAGCAGCGGCGCCAAGTTCCCTGCACAGTGATGCAAATGGGCTCGGAGCATCGACGTCGCGCGCGATGCCCAAAGCGATCGAGAGATCCTTGACCATCAAGTCGAGGCCAAACCCGCTGTCGAACGTCCGGGAGAGAACGAATTGCTTGAACTTCTTCTGCGTGGAGTTGTTCATTCCCGTGGATGCGTTCAGGACATCGGTCATGAGCGATGCGTCGATCCCGAACTTCTGGCCGATGATCAATGCCTCGATGCCGATCAGGAAACCGCCCGCCGAAACGAGATTGTTCAGCGCCTTCATCGCCTGGCCGGAGCCGATGGGGCCGATTCGATGAATGGTCGACCCCATAGTTCGCAGAAGCGCGTCAACCCGATCCAATACGACGTCGTCCCCTCCTCCCATGATGGCCAGATCCCCTGAGACCGCCCGCGACACGCCGCCGCTCACGGGAGCGTCGACCATGGATACGCCAAGCTGGGAAAGGCCTGCCGCGATGCTCTGCGTCACCGAGGGCATGCCTGACGTCATGTCGATGACGACTTGCCCCGCCCGCAGCCTTGGGTGCAAACCGTCCACGACGGCAGCAACGTGCCGGCTGGTCGGCAGCATTGTCACGACTACGTCAGCTTCCGCGACCTCATCGGCGGTGTCCAGGGCGAGACGTCCGCCGACCTGGACTGCAAAAGCTCTGGCTCTTGCCTCCGTCGCATCGTTGACTGCAAGGCGGAAGCCCGCGGCATGAAGTCGGGCGGCCATTGGCCACCCCATGTTGCCGACTCCAATGAAAAGAACGCTCTCGGGTTTTTCCGGTGATGTCACGAGAGCTTGCCCTCGGCTTTCAGGACCTCATGGGCAGCCTTGAACGCGTCGAGGCCCGCCGGTATGCCGCAATATACGGTCGCGTGGAGAAGGATCTCCTTGATCTCATCGACCGAAAGACCGTTGGTAATCGCCCCTTTCACGTGCAGCTTGATTTCGGCGGGGCGATTGAGAGCCGTCAGCATTGCCAGGTTGAGCATGCTTCGCTCGCGGCGATTGAGCCCGTCGCGGGTCCACGCATATCCCCAGCACCATTCCGTGGTGATGCGCTGGAACGCCATCATGAAGTCGTCCGCCTTGGCCAGACTTCCGTCGACGTACTCAGTCCCAAGCACGTCGCGGCGGACCGCAAGACCCTTGTTGAACATCTCGCTTTCAGCCATTTTGTTGTCTCCTTCGGTGTCAGAGCGTCGATGGGTTTCGGCTCAGGCAGCGCTCCACTGCCCGTTCCAGGAGGCCTCGTACCCTGTCGGGATCCTCGACCATCGGGAAATGCCCCAATCCCTCCATTCTTTCGAATGTGCTGCCTGCTATCAGGCTGGCGAGGCGGGCACCGTCGTCAGGAGTCGCGGAGTAATCGTACTCGCCGGTCATGAGGTGAACCGGCACCCGCGCGGTATCGATTTTCGGCGCGACCACGTTGCCGTCGAACTCGTCGGAATAGAAGGCCAGATCGCCGGGATAGACCGAGGGCGCTGCCTGGGAATAGATCCACTCGGCCGCTCGCTTCGCAGCCCGTGGCGTCGTGGGGCTCATCAGGCCGGCGACATAGGCCGAATTATGCGTCCCGGTCGCGACCATTGGGTGCGCCAGATACGGATTGCCTCTTCCCGGCGACTTCAACGGCGGCTCCAGCGCAATCGCGGCGCGCAACAGCTCCGGCGCGTCGGCAGCCACAACAAGCGCAATGGCGGCCCCCATCGAGCACCCAATGAGAACCCCGGGCTGCCTGACGACTGTCCTGAGAAACGCCGTTACGATGCTGGCGTATCTTTGCTGTGTCAGCCTGTAGGGGGCGACACCATCCAGGAGCTCAGGCATGGATCGACCGTGCGCCGGCATGTCAAAAGCGAACATATGCCATCGCTCGGCGAGACCGACGTCGGCGAGGAAAGCCTGATATTGACGTGCATCGGCACCGGCCGTGTGGAGGAATACCACCGGCAGACCGCGCCCGGATTCCTCGAAAAACAGAGTGGTACGCGTGTCATCGATGGTCAGTGTGGCGTAACCGCCACTGATGATTCCAAGGTTTCGCTCGACCCGCGACATCCTGTCGGTCGGCGGCGGCCGAAGTGCCTCAAATAAACGCTCGAGCGCCTGCCGCGCCTGAGCAATGCGCAGAGGATCTCCGGTCACCTGTACGCTGGCATTCTTGAGTTGAAGCGCCGTGAACGAATGAAATGTCGGCGGAGGCTTCGATGCCAGGATGTTCGCCCAGGTTTCCGCGCCGGCTTGAATCGAGATATCCGCAGCACCTGACATCTCTTCAAGGCCGGCTTGTCCATCGGTGACGACGAGATCCACGCTCTCGGCGTCAATGGTCAAACGAACACGCACGTGAAGTCCTGCGAGGACCGACGAAACGCTGAACCTCTCGGCGGCGCGCGTGAACGCCTCTCGCACCTGGGCCATGATGAGCAAATCCGGCATATTTCCGCCAAGCCGATCCATCGGCTTTTCCTCGGCTCGCACTATGCCGGTTCTTCTATTCTGTGCGAGGGGACGAGCGTTCGCCAATGCGCACCATCAGGTGGACTCGCATCCACAGCTTCGATCGACCTGCTGTCGACATTGAATCCGACAGGCTCAAGCCCGCGCTCCATCCTGTCGATGGAATCGAGCAGCCTTCGACGCATGCGAACGATCGCCAGATCGGATGAAATCAGATTTTCCCTCGAACGATCGTACAATGGCCCCATCGAAACGGCGATGACGGCGTCCTCGGTTGAAATCCCACGGAAGCCCGACCAATTCGTCTCCATCAAATCGCGGCGCTGCTTGTTGAACTCCATCCGGCTGAACAGAAACTCCTGCGTCTCCTGCGAGTAGATCCCGGGGTCGTCGAGGCCTGTCTCGCGAAGGCGGTCCGCACGACTCATCGGCCGATCGGCGTATCTCACCGAGTAGGTCGCAGTGTGCTCATCGTCGATCGGCACCTCGATAAGCAGGGTCGAGTTGTATCCCAACAGGGCGCCGCCCGGGATGATGCGGCCACTGGGCATGATAAACGGGGTAATGCGCACGTTACCGCCGGCACCGTTAGCCCGCCCGCGGAAGGCGGCGTAATGATAGCCGAACTGCGTGTCCTCGATCTCCAGGCTTGGCCCGGTATCATCCATCGCACCGACTTTCTTGTCGGATGCGCCTCCCCATCCGGGGCGCGCTGCGTTGGTATGCAGAATGCTGACGTGCGAGCTGTCCAGGCCTCCTTCGAGCATCTGCACCCAGTTCGCATTCGTCTTCCACATGAGAACGACCCGATTGGCATCGGGCAGATCCATATAGGCGTAACGCCGGAAAGCCGGCTGGCTTTCCTTCGGACCGAGATAGGTCCAGATCAGCCCTCCCTCTTCCACCACCGGATAGGCCCGCGCCCTCAGCTTCGGCGATCTCTTGTCTGCGGGGATATTCATGATGTCGAGAACGCTTCCGTCCACGCCAAAGCTCCAGCCGTGATAGAGGCACCGCAGCCCGCATTCCTCGACGCGCCCTAGGGCAAGTGAAGCACCGCGGTGGATACAGAATTCATCCAGCACGCCGACCTGGCCGTCTTTGCCCCGGAACACCACGAGATCCTGACCCAAAAGGCGCTCCGCGCGCGGCGCGCCACCGGGTTCGATCAACTTGTCCGCGGTGCATACCGGCAACCAGAAACGACGAAACAAGGCGCCCATCGGAGTTCCAGGCCCAACCCGGCACAGCCGCTCGTTCTGCTCTTTGGTCAGCATCGTCCGCTCCTCACGCATCGAGGCAACTATCATCGGCCGCCCGATTGCAGGGAGTCTTGCCATCACAATCATCGCCAGTCAATTTAGTTCTTCCTAGGAAGATGATTTATTTTCCCGGGAAGACCTTCGAGACAGGAGCCGCCGGTCACTCGGGCGATTGACTTTCCCAGGAAGACATCTCAAGAATTGTCCGCCCGGAGCTGGGAGCGCCTGATGGGGACTTCTCCTGCGAGCGCTCGCGCAAGCTCGCGACACGGACGGTCGATGAAGCACACATCCCAAATCTCACCTCAAATCATCGCCACGAACATCGCGCGCAGAGGAAGAAAACGCGCGTTCGAAATGGTTTCGGCTACGCGCACCGCGCATCTCGTTGTCGACCTTCAAAATGGCTTCGTGGAACGCGGCGCTCCCGTTGAGGTTCCCGCAGCGCGAGCGATCATTCCCAACGTCAATCGCATCATCCAACACGTCAGGCGATCAGGTGGCCTCAACGTGTTCCTCAGATTCACGCACGACCCCGGCGAGCCGGCGCCATGGACGGTCCCCGGCGAACTGCGCCCGGGAAAGGAAGGCGAAGCCGTTCGAAAGGCATTCGAGAGAGGCGCGAATGATTGGCAATTGTCCGATGATCTCGATATGGGAGCGGACGACCTGGTTCTCGACAAGACCCGCTACAGCGCCTTTGTCCCCGGGACGTGCGAGTTGCAGCACGTGCTCCAGGAACGAGGCCTTGATACGGTCGTCATATCGGGCGTTCTCACCAATTGCTGTTGTGAATCCACAGCCCGGGACGCGATGCAACTCAACTACAAGGTCGTCTTCGTTGAGGACGCCAATGCCGCCCTCACCGATTCTGCTCACAACGGCACCCTCGACAACATGGCTGCCTTGTTCGCAGATGTTGTCTCAACCGACGAACTTATCGAAAGTCTCGCGGGTGAACGACGACTGGCAGAGTCGCGAGCCGTAAAGCCATGAGACCGTAAAGGGCGCGAGTATTCGCGAGGGATCGGCGCGCCACTGCCCCGCACCGGAGAAAAGGCTTCGGACTTCGTCTGGTCCCGCCCGGTCAACCAGGGCCGACACGCACACGCGTTACATCGATGCTGTGTGCACCCTGCGCTCTGAGTGCGCGCCCGCAATCCGAATCTTCTTATTCGCCATACGTTCGGACCTGGACATCTCGGCGATCACAAACGCGAGCTCGAGCGACTGGCTGGCATTCAACCGCGGGTCGACCATGGTCTGGTATCGCAGCGACAGCGTCTCGTCGGTGATGGCCTGGGCGCCGCCGGTGCATTCGGTGACGTCCTGACCGGTCATCTCGATGTGCACGCCGCCCGGATGGGTCCCCTCGGCCCGGTGCACCTCGAAGAAGTGACGCACCTCGGACAGGATCCGATCGAACGACCGGGTCTTGTAGCCCGAACACGAGGTGACGGTGTTGCCATGCATCGGATCGCATATCCAGACCACAGCCCGCCCCTCCTCGCGCACCCGGCGGAGCAGCGGCGGCAACTTGTCCCTGACCTTGTCCGCCCCCATGCGGACGATCAGCGTCAGCCGCCCTGCCTCGTTATCCGGGTTCAGGACATCAATCAGCCGGATCAGGTCATCGGGCTCGAGCGATGGACCGCACTTCAGGCCCAGCGGGTTCTTCACTCCTCGCAAGAACTCGACATGCGCGCCGTCGATCTGGCGCGTGCGGTCGCCAATCCACAGCAGATGGGCCGAAACGTCGTACCAGTCCCCTGTCGCCGCGTCGATCCGCGTCAATGCCTGTTCATAGGGCAACAGCAGCGCCTCGTGACTGGTGAAGAAGTCTGTCGTCTCCCCGGTGGCGCCGCACGCGGTCATGAATTCCAGCGCTTCGTCGATCCGGCCAGCGAAAGTTTCGTAACGTTCCGCCGAGGGCGACAGCGTGACGAAGCCGAGGTTCCACTGATCCAGCTTGCGCAAGTTGGCGTAGCCACCCTGGGCGAAAGCGCGCAACAAATTGAGGGTCGCCGCGGATTGGTTATAGGCCTGGATCATGCGGGCCGGGTCCGGGGTGCGCGACACCTCGTCGAAATCGACCGCGTTGACGATGTCGCCGCGGTAGCAGGGCAGCGTGACGCCCCCCAGCGTCTCAACGTCGGCGGAGCGCGGTTTGGCGAATTGCCCGGCCATGCGGCCGACCTTGACCACCGGCCTGCCACTGCCGAAAGTCAGGATCACCGCCATCTGCAGCAACACGCGGAAGGTGTCCCGGATCTTGTTCGGATGAAACTCGGCGAAACTCTCGGCGCAGTCGCCGCCCTGCAACAGAAATGCCTTGCCCTCGGCGACGCGGCCAAGCGCCGCCTTGAGCGATCGCGCCTCATCCGCGAAGACCAGCGGCGGATATTTCGACAGGGTTTGCTCAGCCGCGGCCAGCTTCGCGTCGTCGGGATAGCGTGGCATCTGCCGCATGGGCATCCCGCGCCAGGACGTCGGACTCCAACCGTTCGAGACATCAGGTTCGTCCGACGCGAGCAGGTCGGACGCGCGAACATACGCCCAATGGTCAAAGACGGGTACCCTCAACCACATATCGTTCATCTGACGGGCTCCTTTTCGCTGACATGAGAGTCTTGCGGGTCTGATCGGCAGATTTGGAAGCGAAGCTTCGTCCCTTGGCAGCGCAAAAGCGCATTCGGATCTGAAAACTGATCGGCGACAGTCCCAGCGGCAGAAAACGACACGGGGACCGATCCAAGGTCAGGCAGCAATCTTTTGGACGCCATCATGAACCAGTCCCCATGCGCGAGATGCGTGGACGCGTCTCCCGGACACGGTTAGAAGCTGCGCAGGATCTGGACGTGACCGGAGTAGATGCCCTGATCCTTGAGCTGAAACACGGTGCCGGCGGGCATGCCGTACAGGGCCGTGCTGGTCGTGAACGTGCCGTTGAGATGCTGATAGAGCCGGGTGTAGTCGAACTCCGCGGCCAGTGTCAGATTCTTCACCGGCTCCCACGCCGTTCGCGTGCCGAGCATGAGCACGGCGAACTCAAAGCTTCCGGTGGCGTTGGTCGCACCCGTGCTCAGGCGGCCGGCATTGGCCGCAGCAAGCAGCAGCGCGTCTCCACCGGATCCATAATCGACATGACTGTAAGAGCCGAAGAGCGAGGTCCGCCACGTGGGGGCCCAGTAGTGCTCATAGAAGGCGTCGACTTCCCAGGAATTGCTCTTGGTGATCGAGGTGCCGTTGCCATAGATGCCGTCAAGCACATACCCGAATGCCATGCCGCCGCCACCAACCTTGGCGAGCCGTCCCGCTCCGGCGGTGTCCCAGCTGCCGCCGAACACATACTTTGCGGCGCCGTTCGCGAAGGCGGCCTCGACTTTCAGGCTGTCGCCGACGCCGGTCGGCAGATTCTTCAGCTCGAACGCGCCGACAACGGCATACCCCCAGGTCGCGTCGGGATGACCGCTCGCGCTATTGGACGGCGTGTAGTAGGTGCCGTGAACCTCGTGCGCAGCGGCGCCGACATGCAGCGAACCCCAGTTCTGGTCGAGACGCAGGTTTCCGACGATGTCCGGAACGTGGTCGCCGGCCTGCGCGTTGGCCGGGAAGTTGTTCGGCGTGGTGCCGTAACCGAGGGTCGCGCTATCAAGCGGCCCGATCAGCGCGCTGGTGCCGGACAGTGACATGTTCGCGACGCCGGAGGTGCGGTAGGGATAGGCGTCTTCCAGCGCGACCGAGGCCGATATGCCGTTGCCGAACTCCGCCGTGTAAGCGAGCTGCGGAATGCCGGTGGCATCGAAAGAGCCGGCGAAGAAACCGGTGCTGCTGATGAACGGCCGGTACAGCGCCCATTGCGGATCGAACTGCGATACCGCCTTGCCAAACGTGAAGCCGGCAAACTGGATGAACAGGAAGTCGTTGGCGATCTCACCGCCGGCGATGTTCTCATAGCCCTGGGTGAAGTCCAGCGAGCTGCTGGCGTAGGTCCGCACCACGCCATAGTCGGTTGCGGTGCGGGTGTCGAAGTTCATCACGAACCGGGACCGCGTCGTGAAATAAGTCCGGTTGTAGGAGTTCGCGCCGCCCGAACCGCCGCGATAGTACGGCACGCCCCATGCGAGGCCATTGAAGGTGGTGCCGACGCGGATCGCACCGCTGATGCGGATGCAGGTGTCGGTGCCCGGGATATAATAGAAGCCCGCACCGTAGAGCGAGCAA
>NZ_JTIY01000022.1 GCF_000818175.1 Streptomyces sp. AcH 505 | reverse complement strand
GGAGCCACAGCGGCCGGCGCACTTTCATTACAGTGACGGCGAGAAAGATTTCGACGGTAGGTGGCTCATTGAGAGACGTTCAGCTGCTGGCTGGCCACACAAATTTGCGGACGACACAGCGATACATCGATGCCAACCCCCATGCACAAGCACGAGTGGTACAGATGGCGTAAGCCCGATTGCCGCGCTTCCAGCATATATTAGCGTTGGGAATGCTAGGGCCTCACATTTTCTGATCCGTCAGGATGTCCCACGTGCAATTCGTTGAGCTGATCACCTAGAACCAAACGAACGCCTCTCGATGGCTGAAGATAGACATTTCCTTGAGGTCCTTCGCCAAACATCGAGAAGCCGTTCGTGCGCATAAACTCAAAGACCTCTTGAGCTAGGTAATGGGTCTCTTCGTCGCCCGCAACGGACCAGACAACGATCTTCTTATCACGCGGGCACTGCTCAAGAATGCCTCTCTTCATTCTTTGCCCCATAACTCTGCGCGGCTTTCCGATGTTCACCGTGTGAGCGGTGATGCCTCCGCTTTGATTTATCGAGCTGACGTTCTGATTGTAAACGTTGGTCACGTTGGTCGTCGCTGTGGATAGAAGGACGATGAATTGTTGGGCGCTCCGATCATCAATTTCCAGCGGCGCTCCTCGTTGTGATTCGTGATCGGCCTTCAGCTTGATTAGTCGGCCGACAGGATACTCAACCTCGTCATCATCAATAACGTCGTGGTGCACAGGACACATCAGGATGAGATTTTGACAGCCATGACGCTCGCTGCTGGTCTGATTCCGGTCATAGCGTTTTCCGCCGGGCCTGGCCGCTTTGATATGGCAGACCCGTCCCGTGACTTTTCCATCGTGGACTAAGGGAGAATCGCAAGTTGGAAAGGCGCACCGATTGCCGGATACGGCAAACAGACGCTTGATTGTAGAAATCTTAGGGCTCTTCACTTCTGGTCCCCATACTCGTTAGCGCTGAAAATCGCGTCAACCTGACGCAGGGCCGTACTCCCAAAGGCGATCTTTACCCCGGGTTGCACGCGTGATGTTATCTCAACTGATTTCAAGGGGTCTGGGGAGAAATCAAATAATGAAAAAGTTATTGCTCGCGGCAGCGCTGGCCGCGGTTTCGAGTGCTGCGCACGCGCAATATTTCGGTACGGGTTCAAACTCGCAGAACCATCCGGTCGGAGGGTATACCACCCAGCGAGGCACCTACGTTCAGCCGTACCAAGCGACCAATCCAAACCGCACGCAATACGACAACTATTCAACGCGCGGCAACGTCAATCCGTACACCGGTCAGGTTGGCACCCGAACTCCAAGGTACTGATGGGTCGAGACTCGCGATTCGCTATCGCCACCCTCGCGTTGGTCGTGGGGGTACAGCCTCACTTGGCGTTGGCTGCGTGTGGTGACAGAGGTGGACCGGGCTATCGAGGGCCCGACGGTCGTTGCGTTGGATGGGCCGATATTGGCCGAACCTGCGGTAATCCTCCGACCACGCGTTGCACCGCAGAAAACGCGTCGGCGGCGGCGAGCGTTGCGGCAGAGCATGGTGTTAAGGCAATCGAGGCGGGCGCCAGCGCTCGCGATACTGCAGCAAAGAGAAAATAACCCGAACCGACTGCCCGCAGCAGTCGTTCCCTCGTCGACCGGAGAATGACTTTGAATAGACTCGCCTCAATCCTGCTCGCCGTTGCCGTGGTTGCCACTTCCGTTCCGGCCGTCTCGATCTTCGCCGCGTCAGAGGCGACCGCATGGAGCCATCGCGGGCACCGAGGTAATGGATACCGGGGCCACAGCCGTCGCGGAGAGACCTGCTGGCGAACCAATCGGCATACCGGAGCACGCTTTCGGATTTGCTAAGTCGCTTACAATTGCGTCCTTGTCAGGATCCATTCATCCGGTGAAGCGTCAAGGCTTCTGGTGCCGCCCTACGGCAATTGCAACACGCAGGTAGGGCACGCCTAGCGCAGCAATGCGCGACGCGATAAAGAAACGCTCCTCTGATTTTTGAGATGAGGCCCTTTTTATGAAGCGCGTCATTCTAACGGTCTTAGCGACCATCAGTATCACTGTGCCAGCTTATGCTGGATCGCTCACTCGCGACGACATTACCTTCATAAACGGGTACGTCATATCTCGGCTAATGTTGTTGAAGTGTCCCGGATACGTATCCGACGACGACACTCCTATGCGGAACGCAGACAAGCTGGGCGTTGACGGAGTGCGTATCTGGGACGCGTCGAGAGCCGCTATGCTGGTCCTCATGGATCAAGACTATGATCGCAAAGACATCATCCCTGAAGTTACGCAAGTCGTGCGCAGCAGTTTGGAAGTTAACGCTCGCGAGCTGAAGAGTGGCGCTATCTGTAAGCACGTTGACAACTTCGAAACGCTAGGCTGGTTGAAGAAGAAGTAAAGGTAACGGCTTTAGTTGCGCCGGCCTCCCCACCTCGCTGAACCTACTCGTCATCTGATTATCGATACACTGGATCGACATGTCGAAAATTATCACCGTCTGCACATTAGTTGTCGGGTTGGTTTACGGATGCGAATCTCACGCTCAGGCGTGGCGCAATTGCGTGCAGGGTTCGATCGCTCCGGGAGGGTGTGAATCAATCGCGCCCGGTGGGGGCTTATCGATCGCCCCAGGTGGTGGAATGTCGATCGCCCCGGGTGGGGGATTGTCGATAGCTCCGGGTGGAGGTCAATCGATTGCCCCCGGCGGCGGCCTGTCTATCGCGCCGGGAGGCGGCTTGGCACCGGATCGGGACTGGAGTCGTGGCCTCGATACCCGGACGATAACTGGCCCATCGACAGATTCCGAAGACGACGATTAGGTTAGCGCTCACTCACGTATAACGGCTTCACTGGAAGAGCACGGGCTCTCGCGAGCCCACATGACCTGAGAAGGTTCTCGATATCGAGAGTGATGCTCATGAATGCCGAGTTCACCCGCAAGCAGCTGTACGACCTGGTCTGGTCTCAACCAATGACGACCGTTGCGGCGAGCGTCGGTATCTCCGACGTTGCGCTGGCCAAGCACTGCAAGAAAGCCAATATCCCCGTGCCGAGCAGGGGGTATTGGGCGCGCAAGGAAGCCGGCAAACCGACGATCCAGATTGCCTTGCCACCTCGCTTCCCCGGAACTGTCGACCGGATTGGTGGTTCAGCCGACAAGAACCACTACTGGGGCTCGAACTGGGCGGAAAAGTTTATGGACGTGCCGGTTCCCCCCGTACCTGTCTTCGAGGAAGAGATGTCTTCCGTCTCGCAGCGCGCCCTAGAATTGGTCGGCAAGGTCCGCTGTGGGCGCAAATTCGAGCCCGCGCATCCACTGGTCGCGAAGCTCCTTGCGCATGACGAGGAGCGACGAAAGGAATTCAACAAATGGCGCTCCGAGTACTATAAGCCATTGTACGACGCTGGAATTGAACGAAGGCGCCTACTGATCATCAACACCCTATTTCTTGTCAGCGTTCGTCTTGGTTGCCGCCCCTCTATGAGTACCTCAAAATACAACCAAGATCCGAGGAGCGAGAGGGACCTCAGCGTCACGGTCGGCAAATCGCATACCAATTTTGCCGTCGAGCCGACCGTTTCAAAGAAGGAGAGCCAAGGTCAGCACCTGCGCCTCAGCTTCGGGTTGGCTCGCGATCGAGCCAAGGCGAGTAAGTTCTGGGAGGACCGTGACGGAAGCTTGCTCGAAGATCAGCTGACGGATGTGTTAGCAGAGATATTGGTCAATGCCGAGGCTTCGTACCGTACTGGGATCGTCCGCCATCGAGAGTGGATAATCGAGCGCAAGGCCGCGGCGGAAGTGGAAATTAGGCGGCAAAAGGACGAGGCCGAGCGTCAGGCGCGCGAACTTCAGGAGAAATTGGCAACGGAGCGAATTGGACGCTTGCTATCACAGGCTAAGTCGCTCAACCGTGCTGAGCAGATACGATCCTACGTGGAATCGGTGCGATCGCGTGTTACGGAAATGCCAATAGCGCGAGTTGACTTTGAGCAATGGGCGTCTTGGGCTCAACGTGAAGCAGATCGTATCGACCCCGTGAAGAACGGCCTAATCGTGCAGGCCATAGGTGAACACTCGATCAATTCCCAGCAAGGCTCCACAGATGGTGATTGATCATCGTCACACCGTCGACGACCATGCCAGCCATCCACCAACGTACCTTTATTTCCTTCTCTCGGTCTCGCAGAGCGACGAGATTCGATAAATTAACCCGAGAACGACATCTCAGTACCGACGCAATATTGATGGCGTCCCGCAACGTCTGGCTATCGAGAGTCAGGGGCTCTGTGGTGAAAGGACCGGTGGACTGAGACACTGGCCGGACCGGCAGGTTCGAGACGAAGCGACTAAAGCAGGCAACAGTCGTAAAACGAAGCCTGCGAGAGACGGGAAAGCTTTAGGCCGTCGAGGTTGGTGGATCGGAAGGATCGGTCCGTCGAGAACCTTGCGTAGGCAAGCGGAGGATAAAGGGTCAAACCGCACTACCTGACCCTTCCAGCGATGGTTCCTCTGATCCTTCTTGTGTTCGAAGCCACTATACGCACGGCTCCGATATGACTTTGCCCAACGGCAAAGTTGTATCCTCTCCACTGCCGCACATGCAGGTTTGGTGGTTGCTCGCCGACAGCCGATGGAAACAGGACGGGCCGAAGGCCTCACCCGAGCGAAGCGAGGGTGAGTGAAGCAGCGTCGACAAGCTGACTACTTTCGGGTTTGGATTTTGCTGACCATCTTAGAGGCGATCAATGAACCCGAAATTCGCGGCACTTGTTGAAGATCTCGCCCCAAAACTGGAGCTGCTTTTGGCATCCGGGCCGTATCGAAAAAGCCAGTTGCCGCGAGCAGTGCCTGAGTCCGGTGTCTATCCGTTCAGCATCGGCGATGACCACCTGTATGTGGGCCGATCAAACAACATTCGGCGCAGATATGCGTTGCACACGCGACCCGGATCGCCTCACAATCAGGCAACATTGGCATTTCTGATTGCCCGGCATGAGACCAACAATCTTCGAGCTGCATATCGCACCAAAGGTGGGCGTGCTTGGTTGGTGCAACAACCAGAGTTTCTGACCGCCTTCCAATCAGCGAAGGAGGGGGTTGGCCAGATGGATTTTCGGTTCGTCGAGGAAAATGATCCCAACAGGCAAGCGCTTCTTGAAATCTATGCCGCGGTCGCTCTGGACGCGAAATACAACGATTTCCATAATCACTAGTCCTTAATGACAGCAACCCTAGTCGGGCAGCTTTATTATTCGCTCGCTGCTCATGCGCTTCACCATGTCCAATATGAGCTGTCGGGCGACTTCGGCGCGATTTTTCCCATACAGCCCAAGAGGATAGAGCTGTTCGAATAGCTTCAGGACTTCGTTAGGAAGCGTGACGGAGAACTGGGTATTGCCGTCACCAGTCGCCATATACACAACCCCTAGACATTGTCGTTGCAATGTCGAGACATTGTCGTACACTTGCTCACGAAAAGCGAATCGACTCAGTTGTTACAGAGCCATAAGGTAAAGGGCCCTCCACTGGAGGGCCCTTTTGGAGAGGCCGGGGCCGGAATCGAACCGGCGTGCGAGATTTTCTAGAGCCCTGCATAGCCATTCTGCCACCCGGTCACGAGACGCCCCACCGAAAGGTTGGGGCGTTTTCGTTTGGCGAATCCACGGCGCCATCAGACAAAGCTATGACGAGTCCATTCCGGGGGTCAATGAATAGTGTGGGTTCCGGGGTCTGGAATACCAAATCTGGTGGAAAGCGAGGAAAACACAATCACATACAGCACCTAAGCGATTGTAACTCCGTCAGAATTTTTGATTGGAGCCAATAGCGTGAGGTTCACCTGCGTCGCTGGCCGCCCGACGATGAACTGGTTTTCGCGTGTCGGCCGTGATCGTTCTTCGAGCAGCGACTTCCCGCGCCAGCGCGAATGTAGCCTCCGAGTCGATCGTCCCGAGATCCGTTGGCCTTAGGGCCAACAATGCGTTTCGAAACGCTTCCAAGAAAACTTCGATGTCCACCCAGGACTTCTCGGCCATCTGCACCGGCCACATTGCGAGATGCCCACGACGTTCGGCCAACTGCGAGGCGGGTATCTCATAGGTCGTCGTGAGCGACTGCATGCCATCTGCCGTGACACTCCAACACGAGTTACGCCAAGGTAGCCGCACGGCCGCGTCCAACTCGCGCGTGTTGAGGAGGCTGATTCGCGCCGACATCCCCGCGGACGCTTCAATTCGAACGAGCGACGCCTCTTCGAGTTGACGCAGGGCTCGACACTTCGAGTCTCGGCTGATTCCAAGTTCTTGCATGAACCATTTGGGCAATGTGACCCAAGACTGTCGCGTCAGAGCTGCGCGGTGATGGATCGCGAGCAGTACCGCCAAGGCTTGTCCGGGAAGATTTGCGGCTGAGGCGATGTCGCGCATTGGGATAGGCCCCTTCAAGAAGCGTCCTTGCTGACGCGTTTTCTGGAGGGCGGTGGCTTGCGTCGGGATTTCTTGAACTGCAACGTGCTGATTCATAGCAGTAGACCTTTATAAGATGAGACGGTGTCCGATGGATGCGACGGTGGCGTCGCGCGGGAGCAACGGTTAGACGGCGGCCTCGGGATACCCCGCGAGGTTGACCATGAAGTTCCACATCTCCGCGCCTCGTTCGTCCACGTATCGGTTCGGATACCTGAAGGATTTCGCGTCGGTCCTGATCCTCACGCCGCCGGTGACCTTCTCGCCCGCCACCGTCATGATCTCGGACATGCGGGCAATATCTTCATCGAGGCGTTCCAACGGAGCGGCGATCAGAAATGCGTCATGGACTGGGGCACAGACCTCAATGCCGGCCTCGGTTGCTGCGATGGCGGCTAGCCTCATCATCTCGGCCCCATTCGCCTGCATCGGGAAGTTCATCAACGACGTTGGTCTGTCCTCCGGTGACACGCGCATCTTCCAGCCGTACACGGTCGACATCTCGCCCTTGAGCTGACCTGCAGAAACAACGGCGTTGCTCCACTTCCAGAACGTCGCGTACGCCTGCTTGTGAAGCCAAATGAGTTCGCGCGCCCGCGCCTCCGATATCCCAGCCTTCTCAGCCATCAGCTGAGGACCCAGGCCGTAGTTCAAGCCCAGAATGACTTCCTTGCAGACGCTTCGTTCGCTGGGGTGCGATTGTTTGGTAGCGTCCGGCGGCATCATGCCGATATCCTTTCCGAACGCGAGGTATGGATCGCCCCCTTGGTACGCTGCAACCAATCGTTCGTCGCCGGAGAGCCCTGCGGCGATGCAGTTTTCCTGAGCCGAGAAATCGATGTACGCGAGCCCGTAACCTTTCGGCGGCTTGATCAAACAACGTAGGTCTTTTGCCAGACCGAACGGGAATCGGGTCGTGGAAGGTTGATTCCTCGACGTCTTAGATCGGAACGGCGAGAGCGAGGTCCTGCAACGACCGTCGTGCCCAACCGGAAGGTCCGGCAGACGCACGTTCAAAATTCGCCTGAGCTGATAGAGCGGCTTTAGGTCGGGCCAGATCGATGCCTGCCGGTCAAGCGTATCGATATCGAGCGCCAGACGACCTCTTTCGGTCCTGGGCCACGGTCTATTGCGATGACGCAGGTAGAGGCTGAACTTATCGTGCTTAAGCGTCGCTCCCTCGTAGATCCCATAATCGCGATCGACATGGGCTATCAGCTTCGGTGCGATCTGATCCCACTTAAAGACCAGAGCGTCGAGCTGCATTGTGTCGATTGGGACGCCGTTGGATTCGATCGCTGCGACCGCCTTCATGTAGCGACCGCGCAGCATTGCGTGTCCAAAATGCATGCTGGGCGCCAGAGTCCAAAACAACTCAATGGTGCTGGCGACATCCGAGCAGCAATAGCCGGTCGTGCGATTGCGACCCTCATCATCGAATACACGCGTTTGAGCCGCAAACTCTTGCTCAGCTTTCTTGGCGCCTGCGTCGATATGGGAGAGGCCGCGGTAGGCAAGCGCGCCAACGAGGCCGTTGCCCATCGGCAGCGCCAATCCGTTGGTTGCTGCCCGATGTTCGGCGAAGAGGCATATATTGTTGGTAGGCAAAGGCACGCCCATCGCGAGCGCGCATCGATTCTCGGCTGCCGCATAGAACGAGATGGCAACCGATTCTGAGCTGGTATTGAAGGGAAGGTTCGTTGGCCTGCTCCCGTCGGCTAGCCAAGAAATGCGCTGCTCACCGGTGAAGACGTTTTGGGCAACCAGCACCACGGGTCGGAGGTGTTCTCCGGGGCGATCCTCATATTCGGTGTCCCAACACCAGGCTTCGCGAATGCCCAATGCGCTGAGTTTTGCCTGCACTTGATCTTGTATGGTCATGACTTCTCCGTGGCGCGTTAATCTGCGCGGGCTGGGTGACGATTGCTGGAAGGGGAGGAGAGAGGGGATGACGCGCGCGTCATCCCCTTTCTGGAGAGCTTAGATGCGGCCCAGAAGCTGATTCATGACCGGATGATCATCTGAGTCGATGACGCGCTTCTTGAAGCCGAGCTCAAGCAGTTGACTGAGGTCTTCTTCAGGCCATGCCGGCTCCGACCACTCGGCAATCGGGACCTGAATCCGGTACCCGCCGAGCGACATGTCGGCGAAGATGCGCGTCCACTGGTCCGATGCGGCCCGAACGGCATCGGCGGCGGTCGCGTGCCAAAGGCTACCGCCCATGCCGTCCATCCCCAGCTTGACGGGCCAAATGGCCACGTCCTTCGCTCGATTGATGTAGGGGACCAAGGTCGCAACGGTGAGCGCCCCCAGCTCCCGGAGCTTCGGAGCCATGCCCTTGGTGACGAGGAAGAACTGTCGGGTCTCCTTGTCCTCATAGACGGTGGTGGTCAACGATCGCTTCGGATCGGTTCGAAACCAGACGTTCGGCTTCGGCTTGCCGACGTCCACGGTCCGAATCGCTTTGGTGGCGCCCGCCAAGAAATCCGCCTCGGGGCCGATGCGGAGATTGTCGAGGTCCTGGAAGAAAGCCGAACCCGCGATGGGCGGCGGCGCGGACTGCGGGATGGCGTTGGGATTTGCGAAGACTTCTTGCATTTGGATACTCCTTCTAATCGCCTACCAAAAGCGATAGGCGTGGAGCTTCCATAGACGGCGAGGCCGACGATCTCGATCTTAAGACGGCATGCGGAAAAGACAGAATCTGTACGTTCGCTAAGGCCAGCTTTTTATTGACTTATGCATGAAATATGGATCGCCCGTTGACCAACGCTCTTCCCAGTCATCGAAGGTCGCGCATAATGCGAATTCGTCGGTGACGAGGAGCAAATCGCGATCGATATCCAGCTTCTGCTCAGCGCCGTCCGATGCGAAATCGATGCAGGCGTTGAGGTAACCCCTGAACTGGCGGACGCCCGCTTCCGCGCTGGATTGACTTGGCCGGGTTGGCGGCGCCTGCCTTAGGCAATGCGCCTGAATGTTGAGGAGCTTGGTGATGAGGTTGGTCAGAGGAGTGGATTGCCGTTCCGGCGAAAGAAAGCTCTTCGGCATCTGCCAGTTTCGAATGTTCAACCGCTCGCTCGCGCTTTCCAGTTCGCCGCGGATAGCGGCCAGCGCAGCAGATGCCTGCTCTAAGGCGCGTGGGTTCGGCGCGGGGCCATCCGTAGCGAGGCCCGCCCAATGGTAGCCGGGATCTGCGAGAAGTGCGGTGAGCAGTGACTCCGTGTTCGAAATTGCGCCGAGGGCTTGTTTGATCCGCGTTTTTGTTTCGGGCGACGTCCGGAATTGTATCAAGTCGAGCCGATACTCGTTGATCGCGTCCTGCACGTGATCCCGGTAGGCGTCGGTGAGGCGCCCCTCACGAACGACTTTTGACCAGATTTCATCGCGGATAGGTTTTGTTGGGGGAACGATCATAGGGGACGAGTGCCGAATATCGGGGAACTGGTATCGGGTCGATGGCTACCAGAGACCGTCCTAGGAGGGCATCAGGAAGGCGCCCGTAAAGTCCTGGCATCCACCAAGGATTCCCTACCCCCTATTGCGTCGTCGGGGCTACGGCTGACTTCCGGAGCTCACCTATCAGGTTAATTGTCCTCAATATCAGGAAGTTGGGCAGCCCCGGGATGATCTGGACCTGGACGTCGACCGCCCGGGCCTCGATGCCCTCGAACGCCACCGTGGAAACCCGCTGGACCATGCCGCCCCCGTATCCGGCAAAAAGCTAGCCGAAGCGGGGGAGGCAGGCAAGAACATTAAGTGAACAGCGTGGCGGAAGGGGAATTCACACGCCGGGCCCCCGGCGCCCCGGAAGCCGGGCAAATGCGAACTCGTGACCTTATTATCGTGCCTGGTCGGTCGGGGCGGCCTCGGCTGTCACTGCCGTGCCGGCCTCATGGTGAAGATACATTCCGATGGCGATACTGCGATCATAGCTCGCCCAGTGGCACGGCAGGATTTCGACTCGCAACAACGCCGCCAGGACCAGTTGCCCCGCCGCATGATCGAAAAACATCGGCACCGTCCAAATGTCGCGTGCCCTCGCCGCCGAGACCCCGCATTCGTTGACAGGTCTCGACTCTGAAGTCTCGACTGGCACCGCCTCCGGTCTCGTGAAACAGACGATCCGGGCGGAGTCGCGCGCATCGTCGCGGAGCAACGCGCTTCCAGGAACCAACTCGTCGACTTGTTCTGGCGGCATCGCGAGGCCTGGAGGCCGCCAGAGGGCGGTGCCACGTTTTCGCGAAACTGCGTGCGACGCGGCCAGGATGAGATATCCGCATTGTGTCGAATTCGTCGGGTTGGCGATAAAGCGGCGAACATGCGGCACGGCGTGATGTCTCTGACGGCCAGTGCGCGTTTGTGGTAGCGTAATGAAAGCGTCGGCAGTGAAAGTGACCGGAGAGGGAGAGCAATGATCGCATCCGCTTCATTTATCGCGGACCAGCTGTTCGGCGCGAAACACCTGGTCCTTGCGAGCGGTGATCTCGATGAGGTTATCGACGGGTGCAGCAAAGCCCTTCGCCCACATGATCTCCAGATGAGGGGACCACGGTCGAAACTCGCGGCGCGCCTGCACCATCTGCCGATTGGCCCGCTTTCGCTCAATCGGCTGTGCTACGGAGGCGACGTCACTGTCGTACCGGCCGTGCCGCAGGAGGGAAATTTCCTCATTACCCTGCCGCTGCAGGGCAATGCGCGATTCCGCTACGGTCCCTCTACCGCGGATCTTGCACCAGGATTCGGGACAATCGTCGGGCCTTACCAGGAATTCCGTTTGGACATCGACGGCGCGTTCGATCAGATCCTTCTGCGTCTCGACCGCCGGCGAGTTGAGGTAGTTTGCGCGAACTTGCTCGGTGCGGAAAAGTCGGCGCCGGTTCATTTCGACTTGGCGCTCCGCACCATCCCGGCTTTCTGGCACAAGCTTCTCGAAGCTGCGGCCAGTTTGTCCATGTTCAGCGAAGCGCTGGCGCGCCCGAAGATGTTCATCCGGCTCGAAGAACTGATCATCGAGTCCCTGCTCGTTGCGCAACCGAACAATTTCAGCGCCGCGATTTCCGCGGCCGCTCGGCCCGCACCGACGGCGCACGTGCGCAGGGCCATGGACTATATGCGGGAGCACATCGGCGATTCGATTCGTTTAAGCGAAGTCGCGCGACACTGCGGCCTGAGCCTGCGCAGCCTCCAGGCTGCATTTCAGCGCGATCTGGCAACCTCACCTGGTCGTTGGCTGCGTGCAGAACGGCTCGATCGGGTCCACGCAATTCTCTCATCGTCCGCGCCCGGCAGCGTCGCGGTCACGGACGTCGCGCTGCAATGGGGCTTCTTCCACCTCGGAGATTTTTCGGCCCAGTTCAAGGACAGGTTTGGCGAAAAGCCTTCCGCCGTGCTTGCAAAGCGGCGCTCCTGACGCCGGAAGACGCTCGGGAGAAAACTGCACGATTCCGATAATCATCTTCGTGCTCTCGCTAGCGCCTCCTCCTTCTCCGTCCAACACTCCGGTCAATGAACTCTGCCGTCGCGGTTCGGCGATCAGAGCGGGGAGTTGGATCGGAGGGGGACATGCTTTCCAGACGGATGTTTGCGACCGCATTGACGGTGGGGCTGACGATGGCCCTCAGGCCCGCTGCCGCGTTTGAGGCCGGCTATATCGGCTCGGCGCAGAAGCCGGGCCTTGTGCTGGGGAATGCCGCGGTCACACCGCCACCGGGTCTCTATATGTTTGATCAGGCGGTGGCTTATTCGGGATCGCTTGTTGGCCCTGGTGCGCCCAACGCCGGAGGCGATAAAACCTCGGTTCATATCGCAGCCGCGGCCGCGGGGCTGCTCTGGGTGCCCGGATGGACAGTGCTGGGGGCAAGCTACAACGCCGTTATCGTCCAGCCGTTCATGATGGTCGACGTCGGCTCGCCGGTGAACGTCAATCCAGCGGGCATGCACAATACGTTTTTGGCGCCGGTCGAGTTGAGCTGGAAGCTGGGTGACAGCGGCTTTTACGCCAAGGCAGGCTTCGGCATGTGGATGCCGACGGGTACGACGTCCGGTCCTTCGGGGCTCGGAAACGTTGGGGCCCCTTGGTGGACCTTCCAGCCGAACCTCGTGATTTCGTACTTCAAGGATGGCTGGAATCTCACGGCCAATGTCTTTGAAGAGATCAACGGCCAACTCCGTGACCGGCTATACAAGCGGCAACGTTCTTCATGCCGAATT
Organism: Streptomyces sp. AcH 505; assembly: GCF_000818175.1. Taxonomy (GTDB): domain Bacteria; phylum Actinomycetota; class Actinomycetes; order Streptomycetales; family Streptomycetaceae; genus Streptomyces. The sequence continues at coordinate 6,041 of NZ_JTIY01000022.1, read as the reverse complement.
CACAGCGACCAAAACGGTCGGCAACTGGACGTTCGGTCCCGTTGCTTACTACGTGGGACAGGTGAGCGACGACCGGTCCAGCGCGTTCTACGCAGGCGCTATCAACGTCAATCGTTATGACATCTGGGGAGCCGGTGCGTTGGTCGGATATAATTTCGGCCCCGCCTCATTGAACGTCTGGGGGACGCAAGAAGTATCGGGCCGTGCCTCCGGAGGGACGCCTGTGTCCGGCATCGACAGTGCAGCCGTCTCGAAAGGCTTCACTGTCTTCGCCAGCCTGAGCTACCGGCTGTGGGCGCCCGATGCGCCCGGCGCCGCACCTGTGCGCACGCAGTTTCGGAAATAGCGGCACAGCTCAAACGCAACATCGGAGATCCGCGCAAGGCCCCGTCGGGCGTGCCTGCGACCGGAATCCGTCAACAGAAACGGGAAAATTTCGATGACCTATGCAGTTGAAAACTGGGGTAGTGGGGGAGAACAGATCGTCCTGGTCCATGGCAGCCTCGCGGTCGGTGCCGCCGCGTTCGGCGAGCAGAAGGCGCTCGCGGATTCCTTCTCCCTCTCCGTCATGACCCGCCGAGGGTACGGCGGCACATGTCGAATCAATGCGGTGGACGTGCTTCGTGATGCGGAGGATGTCGTCGAATTGTTGGGGAGCGGTGCTCATCTTGTCGGAACATCCATGGGCGGCATCGTCGCCATGAATGCTGCCGGACGACGCCCCGACCTCGTCAGATCGCTCACGGTGATCGAGCCGCCGGCATTCGCGCTCGCGAGCGATTTGCCCGCCGTGCGCCGGGTGTCGGAGGCGCTGAAGGCCCATTGGGCCGTCGCGGATCCGACCGAGCTTCATGCCTTTGTGACCGGGTTCGTGGCGGCACTTGAGATGAACATGCCACTGCCCGACCCGCTTCCAGCGCCGGTCGCGGACGCGGCCGTCAATCTCATCACCGAGCGGCCCTGGCGCGTGGATGTCCCGATTGGTGCGGTGGCGGATGCGTCCTACCCGAAGCTTGTCGTCACCGGTGGTTGGAGCGAAGCCTTCGACGGCATCAGCATGCGGCTTGCAGGCTTGCTGAACCTCGAATGTCACCACCTGCCGGGAGCCGGACATGCCGTTCAGAAGGTTGGTGCCCCCTTCAACGAACTACTGCGAAAGCAGATCGCATCCGCCTGATCCCATTCCTCAAACCAGGAGACCATCAATGACCATCACGACTGACGACAAGATTGAAGTCCAGGAACTCGCCGCGCGGGCCTATATCGGGCTCGATAGCGAAGATGCCGCTGGATTCGCTGCCGGCTTTGCCGATGACGGTGTTTTCGTCGCTCCTTATGGCGAGTTCGTCGGGCCGGCCGCCGTGAAGGATTTCATCACGCGCCACATCGCCGCCGGCAAGGAGGATGGCGTGCGTCATTTTCTGACCAATCACGTCATCGACGCGCACGAGGACGGTGCCCGCTATCGTTTCTACATCACCAAGATGAACATCGCGACCGGGCCGGTGGCGATTGCAACGGCGGGCGGCGATTGCGTCGTCAAGCGTACAGCGGATGGTTGGCGCTTCCAGCGCTTTCAATTGACCATCGATCCGGCGATGTTCGGTGATGCCAAGCCGGTCGTCGCGCCGACGGTCCAGAAGCGCGACTAGCGAGTCTTTGCGGACTTATTGTCCTGGGGCAGGGTATTCTCGAGCTGCCGTTCGCTGCATACCTGCCTTACAGCACCGGTTCGCTGTCAAACGGCTGCGACGCCAGCGTCACCGCATCGTCCAGGATGGCGGGCGGCTTCGGGGTCAGGCGCAGCCCGAACACGCGCGGGAAACGCAGGATCTCGATGTTGAAGTCGGGGGCCGTCATCAAGGTCGTGGTCAGGGCCGACCGCGGCGCGTAGATCCGGCCCCACAGGTCGATTCCGGTGAACTGCGGCAGCGCGCTGAGGCGCAGGTTGCCGAGCGGCCCCGTGAATCTCAACAGCTCGCGGGCGCGATCGTTCATCATCAGCACCCAGCCATCGGTGACGTGGCCTGCGTCATTGGTGATCGGAGAGGCCACCGCGATCGCGTCGGGAGCCGTGCGGAACAGATGCTCATAGATTTCGAGCTGGTGGCTGACGAGCTCCGAATAGCTCACCAGCATCACCGAACTGCCGGCAATCGGGATCGGGAAAATGACCTGATGCCAGATGGTGCCGGGTGCGGAGCGGGCGCCGGTGAAGCGGATGAACACGGGGGTCATCTCACGGACCACCCGGCGATAGACCTCGGCGAGATCCCGTGACACGACACTGTCGTCGCGCATCAGCAGCGTCTCGGTCGGGCCGCGCTTGACGAAATCCAGCATCGCCTCGCCGACATAGACATAAGCGAAATCGTTGCCTGCGGGCACCAGGTGAATGCAGCGGTCGCGCAACGGCCGATCCGTTTCGTCGATCAGCCGCTGCAGTGTCAGGGTGTTGGTGCCGTTCAGCGTGCGCCACTTGGCCCACAGATATTCCATTGCGGCCGTCGACAGATCGCGCGGTATCGCCGTTCCGGTGAAAACCTCAATCGCCATAGACTGCTGAACCCCGCCACGCGCCCTCTAAGCGTCGGGACCGCGCCGAAACCGCGTGCCCGCGTGGCGTACGTACTGACCCGACCCTCACCCCGTCAATTTGAATGCCACAAGGTCGTCAGCAATTGATTAAGGCGGCGCGGGTCAGGGGGGATCAGGTGCGTTTGTGTTCGATGGTATCCCAGACCATGGCGGCGACATCCGGTCCGCCGACACGGGCGATGGCGCGAATGCCGGTCGGCGACGTCACGTTGATTTCGGTCAGGTGGCCGTCGATCACGTCGATGCCGACCAGCAGCAGTCCGCGCGCGCGCAGCGCCGGTCCCAGCCGTTCGCAGATCTCGCGTTCCCTGGGGCTGAGATCGGTGGCCTTTGCTGCGCCGCCGCGCACCATGTTGGAGCGCAGGTCGTTCTCCGCCGGCACGCGGTTGACCGCGCCCGCGAACTCGCCGTTGACCAGGATGATGCGCTTGTCGCCAGCCTTCACCTCGGGAAGGAAGCGCTGGATCACCCAGGGCTCGCGGAAGGTCACCGAGAACATGTCGTGCAGCGAGCCGAAGTTCATGTCCTTGGGCATGATGCGAAACACCGCCGAGCCGCCGTGGCCATACAGTGGCTTCATCACCACGTCGCCGTGCTCGGCGCGGAATGCGTTGATCTCGTCGACGTCGCGTGAGATCAGCGTCGGCGGCATCAGGTCGGAGAATTCGGTGACAAAGATCTTTTCCGGCGCGTTGCGCACGCTGGCTGGATCGTTGACCACCAGCGTCTTGGGATGGATCCGCTCCAGCAGATGCGTGGTCGTGATGTAAGCGAGGTCGAACGGCGGGTCCTGCCGCAGCAGGATCACGTCGAACGACGCGAGCTTGGTGCGCTCTGCGCTGCCGAGGGTGAAATGATTGCCCTCCTCATCGCGCACGGTGAGCGGCTGCACCGGCGCCACCACGTCCTCGCCGCGCAACGAGAGCTTGTCCGGGGTGTAATAGGAAATGGTGTGGCCGCGCTTCTGCGCCTCCAGCAGCATGGCAAAGGTGGAATCGCCGCGGATGTTGATGCGCGCGATGGGGTCCATCTGGACGGCGATATTCAGCTTCATGAGGATGTCCGGGTCTCGAGTGACGAAGGCGTCAGATGCAGGTCAATTTGGGCGCTGGGGTGCGATGTTGCTAGGGTCTCGCAGGATCTCAAATGAGGTGTTTCAGGTGCTGGCGTCGAACGCCGCGGTCAGGTGGCGCGGCAGCGATTTCGGCGCGATCAGGATAGCGTCGAAGCGGCAATCGAAATTGGCGTGTTCGGGATGGCTCATCAGCCAGGCCTCGGCGGCCGCGATGATGCGCTGGCGCTGCTGCGCCGTGATGGCATAGGCGGCGTCGTCCAGGGTGGCGCGGGCCTTGACCTCGACAAAGGCGAGCAGGTTGCGGCGCCGGGCCACGATGTCGATCTCGCCGTAACGGGTGCGGAAACGGCGGGCGAGAATGCGATAGCCTTTCGCCAGCAGGTAGGCGCTGGCGCGGCTCTCCGCCGATATGCCGGTCTGGAACGCGATCACGCGCGCGGGTGCGGGCGCTTTTGATTCTTGGGTAGCGTCCTCAGGTTTGGTCATTATTGCGCTCTTTGGCCAGTTCGAGCGCCCGGGCATAGATCTCGCGCCGCGGCCGGCCGGAAACCTCCACCGCATGCGCCACCGCATCCTTGACGCTGTCGCGCGCGAGCGAGCTGCGCAACAGCTCGTCGAGATCTGCCTGCGGCATGATCCGGGCCGCGGCCTGCGGCGGCCCGACCACCAGCACGAATTCGCCGCGGGTCTCCAGGCCATCCGCGGCGGCCGCGAGATCGGCCAGCGACCCGCGCCGCACCTCTTCATGCAGCTTGGTCATCTCGCGGCAGATCGCGGCGTCGCGGCTGCCGAGGATGTCCGCGAGATCCCGCAAGCTGTCCTGGACGCGGTTGCCGGAATCGAACAGCACCAGCGTGGCGTCGAGGGATGCCAGTTCGCCGATCCGGGTCCGGCGCGCGCCCTGCTTCGAGGGCAGGAACCCCTCGAAAAAGAACCGGTCGGTCGGCAGCGCCGCCACCGTCAAGGCCGCCAGCAGCGAGGAGGGCCCAGGCAGGGTGTTCACGGCATAACCCGCGGCGGCCACCTCGCGCACCAGCTTGAAGCCGGGGTCGGAAATCAGCGGCGTGCCGGCATCGGACACCAGCGCGATCGCGGCGCCCTGGGCCAGATGCTGCAGGATCACCGGCCGGGCGAGCGCGGCATTGTGCTCGTGATAGGGCTTCAGCGTGGCCTTGATGCCGAAACGATCGACCAGGCGGTGGGTCACGCGGGTGTCTTCGCAGGCGATGATGTCGACGCCGGCCAGGGTTTCCAGCGCCCGCAGCGTGATATCGCCGAGATTGCCGATCGGGGTGGCCACCAGGTGCAGGCCCGCCGCGGCCTTGGGGGCGACCAGCACGTGCCCGGCCAGGGTGAAGGTCCGGGCCTCGGCAGCGGATGGATCGGTCGGAGCGGGTGTGGACTGGGGGCGGGCGCGCATGATTGCCAATCTAGAGCGTTTTCGAGCGAAGTGGACACCGGTTCGCGTAAAGAAAACGCGTCAAAGCAAATCAAGTCCAAGCGTCCGAAAAGGGAGAGCGGTTTCCGGATTGGACCCTGCTCTTGCCTAAAAGCTATGCGATTATGGCGTAACTCCTTGGTCTGCGGTGGTTAAAATCCTTTTGCCTTGCTTAACGAATGGACGACAATATGCCCCAATCTCGTTTCAGATCGGGGACGGTGCCTCGTATCTCGATCCGGCGAGGGCAAGGAAAGAGATTCGATGGCTGCCCCGCATGATCCGCTGACCCCGCGCCGGGGTTCCACCCGGCGGTCTGCGCTTGGGTTGCTGCTGGGCGCTCCGCTGGTCGCCGGATGTTCCAGCATGCAGTCGGGCTGGAACACGATCTCGTCGAACCTGCCCTGGCAGGATTCGCCGCCGCCCGGTCCGTCCGGGCCGCCGCAGCAGCCGACGTCCGTCGGCACCGGCCAGGTCAAGGTCGGTCTGATCCTGCCGCTGTCGGGACAAGGCAATGCCGGCGTCGCCGCGCAGTCGATGAAGAATGCCGCGGAAATGGCGCTGGCCGAATTCCAGAATCCGAACATCCAGCTCCTGGTCAAGGATGACGGCGGCAATCCGCAAGGCGCGCAGCAGGGTGCGCAACAGGCGCTCGATGAAGGCGCCGAAATCATTCTCGGCCCGCTGTTCGCGCAGTCGGTGCCGCCGGCGTCGCAACTGACCCGCACACGCAACGTGCCGATGATCGCGTTCTCGACCGATTCGAGCGTGGCGGGCCGCGGCGTCTACCTGCTCAGTTTCCTGCCGGAGTCCGACGTCAACCGCATCATCGATTACGCGGCGGGCACCGGAAAACGGTCGTTCGCCGCGCTGCTGCCGGAGAACGCCTACGGCAGCGTGGTCGAAGCCGCATTCAAGCAGGCGGTCGGC
>NZ_JTIY01000021.1 GCF_000818175.1 Streptomyces sp. AcH 505 | reverse complement strand
CAGCGCCTCGAAGACGAGGTCGGCAGCCAGTTCGTGTCGACCATCGAGAACACACGGCAATTCCCGATGGCCCAGCGGGTGTCGGCGCCGCGCCCGTCACCTCCAAAGGAACTCGCAACCCAGTTCGTGTCCGCCGACCCCACCATCGCGGCGATCGTGCGCCGGGTCGAGAGCGCCGCGGCGCGCAAGATGCCGGTTCTCATTCGCGGTGAAACCGGCACGGGCAAGGAACAGCTTGCGCGCCATGCCCATGCCGCGAGCCGCCGGTCCGGGGCTTTTGTCGCGGTCAATTGCGCAGCACTGCCCGAGAGCCTGATCGAGGCGGAGCTGTTCGGGTATTCCGACGGCGCCTTCACTGGCGCCAAGAAGGGCGGCTCCACGGGGATGTTCAAGGAAGCGGACGGCGGCACGCTTTTCCTCGACGAGATCGGCGACATGCCGGTCACCCTGCAGGCGGTTCTGCTGCGGTTTCTCGACGACTGGACCGTCCGCCCGGTCGGCGGCTCCAAGAGTCAGGTCGATGTTTTGCTGGTCTCGGCGACCAATGCCAATCTCGACGACTCCATCGCGAAGGGGCGCTTCCGCTCCGACCTGCTGTTCCGCCTGAACACACTCGAAGTCACCCTGCCGCCGCTGCGCGAACGCTCCGACTTCGCCGACATCGCACGCCATCTGATGGAGAAAGTCGATCCGACTGCGGATCTGACGCAAAGCGCCATAGACCGGCTGGCTGACCTGGACTGGGGCGGCAATATCCGCGAGTTGCGCAACGTGCTCTCGCGGCTCTCCCTGGGCGACCGCGGGGGCTTGATCGATGAGACCGCGGTTCAATCCCTGATCGGACATCACGGCGAACGGCTATCGGCCAGAACTTCGACCAGCGGACTGAAGAACGATCTGCATGAAATCCAGCGTGCACAGGTGCTCACGACCTACGCCGAAACCGGCAACAACATCAGCAAGACCGCGCGGCGGCTCGGTGTGTCGCGCAATACGATTTATCGCACGCTTCGCGACATCCTGGACTGAGGCCGCGCGAGCCATGCGGGTCCGCACCGATCGTGATGCGCTCGCAGCCAATGAACTTGACACTTACAAGGAGCCTGGCCGTGTTTGAACCAGAGAACAGCCTTGAGGCCCTGATGCAGGCGGCCGCCAAAGACCCCGGCGTGGTGCCGGCATTCTATAAAGTCCTGCTCGACGCCGAGATTTATGTTTTGACGCCCGAAATGTCGGTGAAGCCCGGCCAGCGCCGCCCGCTGAAATCCCGAGAGACGATCAACATCGCCTCGGTCGAATTCCAGGGCCTGACGTGGCACCCGGCCTTTACATCCAGGAAGCGTATCTCCGATTACGTCAGGGAGCCCGAGAGCTGCCTCGGAGCTGCCGCGCGCAATCTGTTCGAGTTGCTGCCCAATTCGAATTTCTGGCTCAATCCGTTGTCCGAATGCCAGAAACCATTGCCGGCCTCCGAAGTCTCACTGCTGATGACCGGCAAGATCTTCGAGACACTCAAGACAGCGAAATAACCTAGTTCGCTGCCTTGCGCTCCGCGCGGTCCACTCGTTGCGCAACCCGGGTGCGCGGGGCCGCACCCGGGTCACGCTTCGACCACGCTTCAGCCGGCCGTGAGCAGCACCTTGCGCAGCGTGTCGACCAGTTCATCGATTTGCGACTTCGAGATGATCAGCGGCGGCGACAGCGCGATGATGTCGCCAGTGGTGCGAATCAGGAGACCGGCCTTGAACGCGTCTGTGAAGGCCTTGAACGCACGCTTGGTCGGCTCGCCCTTGATCGGATCGAGTTCGATGGCGCCGATCAGTCCCTCGTTGCGGACGTCGATGACATGCGGGCAATCCTTGAGCCCGTTGTGCAGCGCGTCCCGCCAGTACGGCGCCAGCGACGCGCAGCGCGCGAACAGGTCTTCCTCCTGGTAGGTATCCAGCGTCGCCAGCGACGCGGCGCAGGCAACCGGATGGGCTGAATAGGTATAACCGTGGAAGAACTCGATTGCCTCCGGCGGCCCCTGCATGAAGGCCTCGTAGATCGCATCCTTGACGAACACCGCGCCCATCGGGATCGAGCCGTTGGTCAGGCCCTTGGCGGTGGTGATGATATCGGGCGTGACGCCGAAATGGTCGGCAGCGAAATTCGAGCCGAGCCGGCCGAATCCAGTGATGACCTCGTCGAAGATCAGCAAGATGCCGTGCTTGTCGCAGATCTGCCGCAGCCGCTGCAGATAGCCCTTCGGCGGAATCAGCACACCGGTCGAACCCGCGATCGGCTCGACGATGACGGCCGCGATGGTCGCCGCGTCATGCAGCGCAATGACGCGCTCGAGGTCGTCGGCGAACTCGACGCCGTGCTCCGGCTGACCCTTGCTGAAGGCGTTGCGCGCCAGGTCATGGGTGTGGCGAATGTGATCCACCCCGGGCAGCATGGTGCCGAAAGCCCTGCGGTTGGACGCGATGCCGCCGACCGACATGCCGCCGAAGCCGACGCCGTGGTAGCCGCGCTCGCGGCCGATCAGGCGCACGCGCTCGCCCTTGCCCACCGCACGCTGATACGCCAGCGCGATCTTGAGCGCGGTATCCACCGACTCGGATCCCGAATTGGTGAAGAACACCCGGTTGATGCCCTCGGGCGCCATCGCCGCGAGGCGGTTGGCGAGTTCGAAGGCGATCGGGTGGCCCATGTTGAAGGTCGGCGCGAAATCCAGCGTCGCGATCTGCTGCTGCACCGCCTCGACGATGCGCGGCCGGGCATGACCGGCGTTGACGCACCAGAGTCCGGCGGTGCCGTCCAGCACCTGGCGGCCGTCGGGCGTGGTGTAGTGCATATCCCTCGCCGAAACGAACAGGCGCGGGTCCTGCTTGAACTGGCGGTTGGCGGTGAACGGCATCCAGAACGACGAGAGGTCGTTGGGGACGATCTGGGTCTTGCCGGGGGGCGTCTGGATATTCATCAATGCGTCCTCGCGTGGGTAACGGTGGCCCGCTTCATGTTTTCGACCTGATAACCGACGGCCTGCGCCACCGCCGGATGCACGATCTTGCCGTTGATGATGTTGAGGCCGGCGCGCAGGCCGGGGTCGTCATCAACAGCCGCGGCGCCCTTTGCCGCAATCGCCAGCCCGTAGGGCAGCGTGGCATTGTTGAGCGCGTGGCTCGAGGTCAGCGGCACGGCGCCCGGCATGTTGGCGACGCAATAATGAATCACGCCGTCGACCGCAAAGGTGGGGTCATCATGGGTGGTGGGGTGAGACATCTCGAAGCAGCCGCCCTGGTCGATGGCGACGTCGACCACGACGGCGCCACGGCGCATGTGCGGCAACATGGCCCGCGTCAGCAGTTTCGGCGCCGCCGCCCCCGGAATCAGCACCGCGCCGATCACGACATCGGCCTGCAGCACTTCCTCCTCGATGGCGCCCATGGTCGAGAACCGCGTCCGTACCCGGCCCGAGAACAGATCGTCGAGCTCGCGCAACCGCGGCAGCGAACGATCGATCACGGTGACTTCGGCACCGAGCCCGATCGCCATCCGCGCGGCATGGGTGCCGACCACCCCGCCGCCGATGACGACCACGCGTGCCGCCTGCACGCCGGGGACGCCGCCGAGCAGGAGACCACGGCCACCCAGGTTGCGCTTGAGCGCCGCACCTGCCGCCTCGATCGATAGCCGGCCGGCCACTTCGCTCATCGGTGCCAGCAGCGGCAAGCCGCCACGCGCGTCGGTGACGGTCTCGTAGGCGATCGCCGTGCAGCCGGACTGCATCAGGCCGGCAGCCTGCTCCGGATCGGCGGCGAGATGCAAATAAGTAAAGAGGATCTGGCGCTCGCGCAGCTTGCGCCACTCGGCGGGCTGCGGCTCCTTCACCTTCACGATCATCTCCGCGGAGGCGAAAATCTCGTCGGCGGCCTCAGCGATCTTGCCGCCTGCCGCCTGATAGACCGCATCGTCGGCGCCAATCCCCGCGCCGGCGCCGGTTTCCACCAGCACGGAGTGTCCGGCAGCCACATATTCCCGCACGGCCAGCGGCGTCAGCCCGACCCGGTACTCATGGGTCTTGATTTCCTTCGGAACCCCAATCCGCATCGCGCACCCTTTTCGTCTTTCAGCCGGCTGGCGTGGAGCTTAAAGCCGGGCGCTCGAAATATTGTGCGAGAGTTGAGCTTGCCGCCGATCCGTGACACAATAATTAAGCGTCATCAGGCTTTACTGTCGAATATTATTCGGAGATCGCAAAATTGACCGCATTCGATTCGATCGACAGCACCATCATGCGGGTGCTGCAGCAGAACGGCCGGCTGTCGAACATCGAACTGGCGCAGCAGGTCAACCTGTCGCCGTCGGCCTGCCTGCGGCGGGTGCAGATGCTGGAGAACCGCGGCGCCATCGCCAAATACGTCGCCCTGCTCGATCCGCATGCGCTGGACCTGACCGGCATCGCCAGCGTGTTCGTGACGCTGGACCGGATGTCACGCAAGGACATGGAGGTGTTCGAGAAAGCGGTGCTGAAGCCGCCGGAGATCCAGGAGTGCTTCCTGATCGCCGGATCGAACGACTATCTGGTGCGTGTGGTCTACCGCGACTCCACCGATCTCGAGCGCATCCACACCGACATCCTGATGAAGCTTCCCGGCGTGGTCCGCACCCAGTCGACCCTGGTGCTGCGGACGGTGAAGAAGACCACGGCGCTGAAGATCTAGCCGGGGATACCGTCATGCCGCCCCCATCGGCATCCGGAGGCCGGCAATTCCAGACAATTGTCTGCAATTGCCGGCCAGTTCGTAAGGGATAACCGCAAACGACGGTAAAATATACCGAAGACCTCAATCCCTGCCTGCGTAAATCCGGATCACCAACCGGATCCATCAGGCCCATGCAGATGCCACTCACGCCCTTCCAGACACAAGAGAATCCGGCGCCTCCCGGGCGCTGGTTCGGTCTGGAAATCAAGGCCTGGCAGATCAAGCGCTGGGTGATCATCGCCAGCATCATCGTCTCGGCCCTGTTTCTCCTGGCGACCACAGCCGTGGTGTTCACACTGCGCGCCAAGGTGATCGAGGAGAACAAGCTGCAGCAGCGACGGCTGGCGCTGGTGCTGGCCGAGCAGATCGACCGCAGCTTTCAGTCGATCGAATTGGTGCAGGAGGCGATTTCAACCGACATCCAGCGGATGTCGATCGCGAGCGATGTGGATTTCAAGGCCAGGCTTGGCGCCAGGTCGTTTCACGACAGCCTGAAGGCGCGCACCATCGGGCTGCCGCACATTTCGGGACTGACCATCCGCAATGCGCAGGGCGAGTTGATCAATTCGTCATTCGGCTGGCCGATCCCGAACGATGTGCTGAGCCCGAATCCAGCCGCCTTCTTCCGCACGCATCCCGATGCGACATCCACCCTCGGCGAACCGCTGCTCAATCCGGAGACCCGCAAGCTCAGTTTCTTCATTTCGCGGCGACTGTCGTTCGCCGACGGGCGGCTCGCCGGATATGTCAACGGCACCATGGATCTCGATTATTTCGAGGACTATTTCGCCAGCATCACGCCCGCGGAACACAGTTCGATCGCGCTGTTCCGCGACGACGGTCTGCTGCTGGTGCGTTTTCCCGGCGAGCCCGCCTTGATCGGCAAGCAGATCCCGATTGTCCGACGGAACTTCACCACCGACAGCGGCGAATTCCGCGAGCAAAGCCCGATCGACGGCCGCGACAAGCTGATCGCGATCCGCCGGCTGGCGCACTACCAGGTTCGCGTAGTGGTTACGTCGACCGTCGCTGAAGCGCTGGCGCTGTGGCGTCGCACCACTCTGTACATCGTTCTTGCCGCTGCAACCGTGCTGATGTTCGTGGCCCTGGTCGCCGCACTGGGAGTCCGGCGCTTCAGCAAGATAATCAATTCCAGCAACGCCCAGTTCACCACCGCCATCAACAACATGTCGAAAGGGTTGATCATCCTGGACCGCGACGCCCGCGCCATCGTCTGCAACGACGGCTATATGCGGATGTATGGCCTGCCGGCCGGGCTGGTTCATCCCGGCTGCGATCTCCGCGACATTCTGGCGTTCCGCGTCGCCACCGGCACCTTCAAGGGCGATCCAGACGCTTATGTGCGGCTGGTGCGCGAGCAGATGTCGCGCCCGGAGCGCGACGAATACACCATGCAGACGGGAGACGGCCGGCTGATCCATGTCGTCAACGAGCCGATCCCGGGCGGCGGATACCTCTCCACCCATGATGACATCACCGCGAGCCAGCAGCGCGAGGAATCGTTCAAGCTGCTGTTCGAGAACAATCCGATCGCGATGTGGGTGTACGATCAGGATACGTTGCGCTTCCTTGCGGTCAACGACGCCGCGGTGTCGCAATACGGCTTCGACCGCACCCAGTTCGTCGGCCGGCTGATCACCGACATCCGGCCACCGGAGGATCGCAACCCGTTCCTGCTTTTCGTCGAAACCATTCCGGTCACCGACTACGGCGAGAACACCTGGCGCCATCAGCGCGCCGACGGCCGCATCTTCGAAGTCCGCGTCTACTCCCATGCGCTGAGCTACGAGGGAAAGAACGCCCGCATCGTCGCGGCGATCGACGTCACGGCGCAACGCGAGGCCGAAAAGCGCATCGCCTATATCGCCCATCACGACAAGCTCACCGACCTGCCCAACCGCAGTTCGTTCGACGAACATTTCGCCGCCGTCATCACCGCGGCGGCGAGGCTGCACAGCCGCATCGCAGTGATGTGCCTGGATCTCGACGGCTTCAAGCAGATCAACGACCTCAAGGGCCATTCCGCCGGCGACCGGGTGCTGCGCGCCATCGCCGAACGGCTGGCGGCCGTGGCCGAGGATGCTTTCGTGGCCCGGGTCGGCGGCGACGAATTCACCCTGATCTGCGCCGACAACGCCGACTACACGCGCTCGAACGATCTCGCCAAACGGCTGATCGCGGCGGTGCATGATGATTTTCCGATCGATGGCCAACGCTTCCGCGTCGGCCTGAGCATCGGCATCGCGGTCTATCCGGATCACGGCACAGACACGGAGACGCTGCTCGGCAATGCCGACCTCGCGCTCTACCGCGCCAAGGCGAGCCGGCGCGGCACGGCGCAGTATTTCAATTCCGAGATGGATGCGCGGGTTCGCGAACGCCGCGCCATGGCCGAAGACCTGCGCGGCGCGCTTGCGGCCGGCGAAATCACCCTGCACTACCAGCCGCAGGTGGCGATGCAACCCGAATTGCACCGTCAGGTCGTCGGTTACGAGGCGCTGGCGCGCTGGACCTCGGCCAAATACGGCAGCGTGTCACCCGACGTCTTCATGCCGATCGCGGAGGAAAGCAATCTGATTGTCGAGATCGGCGAGTGGATCCTGCGCGACGCCTGCCGGGAGGCGCAGTCTTGGCAGGCGCCGAAGACGGTGGCGGTCAACATCTCGCCACGCCAGTTCCAACTGGTCGACCTACCGAACCTGATTCAGATGGTGCTGCTCGACACCGGCCTGCCGGCCTCGCGGCTGGAACTGGAGATTACCGAGGGCGTGCTGATCGAGGATTTCTCCCGCGCGGTGTCGGTGCTGCGGCGGCTGAAGAACATCGGCGTCGAGATCGCGCTGGACGATTTCGGCACCGGCTATTCCTCGCTGTCCTACCTGCACGCGTTCACGTTCGACCGCATCAAGATAGACCGCAAGTTCGTGATGGATCTCGACACCAGCCGCCATTCGCAGGCGATCGTGCGCGCCGTGATCGGGCTCGGCCAAAGCCTGAACGTGCCGGTGCTGGCCGAAGGCGTCGAGACCGAAGCCCAGTTCGCGTTGCTCGCCCGCGAGGGCTGCCAGGCGGCGCAAGGCTATCTCACGGGACGACCGCTGCCGCCGGCGGAGTTGTTCAAGGCACCCGACGGCGCGAAGAAACGCGAGCGCAAGGAAGCGTGAGCGGCTCGCGCCGGCCATCACAGCGATTGGCTACAGGCTCGGCGTGCAGCCAGATCACACCGCGCCGTGGCCGAGCGCCATCCCAGCTAGATCGCAGAGGCGGTGGCGCGGATGGTCTCGCGCAGCCAGCGGTGCGCGGGCTGATCGTCGAAACGGCGATGCCACAGCATCACGCTACGCAATTTCGGCGCCGCGAAAGGCAAATCCCGCATTTCGATCGGATAGGCCCTGCGGAATTCCTGGGCGATCTGGCGGCCGAGCACCGCCATCAGGTTGGATTGCACCAGCACCGCGCCGGCTGACAGATAAGGCGTCTCCAGCGCGACGTCGGATGTCTGCCCGCGCGCTGCCAGCGCCGCTTCGACGAAGCCGATGTCCTCGCCGCTTGAGGAGATCACCAACTGCGGCAGGCCGGCGAAGGCCGCGAATGTCAGCTTGCGCCGCAGTGCCGGATGACCACGCCGAAGCACCGCGACATAGGGATCCTCGATCAGCGGCTGCGAGGCGAAGCGTTCGGCGGGTGCATCGCGCGCGGAGATGACGAGATCGAGCTCACCCCGCTCCAGCAGATCGGTCAGGTCGAGCGTCCCGCTCGGCCGCAGCGACAGCCGGATATGCGGCGCCTGGGCGCGGCAGCCGGCAACGATCGGTCCGGCCAGCACCACGGCCGCATAGTTGTTGACGGCAATCACGAAGCGGCGCTCGGCAGTGGCCGGCGTGAAGGTTTCGGTCTCCAGCGCAAGTTGCAGATCGTTCAGCGCCTTGCGCACCGGCAGTGCCAACTGCTCGGCACGGGGCGTCGGCATCATCCCCGCAGGCGTGCGGACGAACAGCTGATCCTTGATGAGATAACGCAACCGGTTGAGCGCGTGGCTTACCGCCGGCTGGCTCAGCGCAAGCGTCTGTGCCGCCCGCATCACGCTGCGCTCGCGCAGGATCGCGTCGAACACCAGCAGCAGGTTGAGGTCGAACGTCCGCAGGTTCATGGCCGAGCCTCCCCTATTATTCATTTCATGAATTTGAATGTGAAATCAATGCATTTGATTGATTTTACCGCGCCACCGATATTGCCGGCCATGAGCAGACCCTTCAGCAGCCAACAGCCCGGCACCGCGCAGGCCCTCGTCGCGGTGTTGACCGATAGCAAGACCTCCGCGGCGAGCGCATCGACCGCATTGGCGCAGTGGAAACTTGTCAACCCGCGGGCAAACTGGAGCGTGCTCGACATGCGGCAGGCGCCACCGGAACCCGGTGAGTGGCTGCAACGAATGCTCTCGGAGCTGCTCTCCCGCAAACACATGCAGTCCGGGCAGTTGGTGCTGCTGGGCCGGCGCGACGCCGGCCGGCAGGCGCTCGACGTCGTGCTGAACGGGGGGCTGGCCTGCGCCGGATTCGTCGGCATCGACATTCCCTGTGCGCCGCCGCGCTTTGCGACTGTCCCAACAACGGCCAGCATCCGCCTCGTGCTGCACGAGAGTAATGCAGAGCAGAGCGATGGCGACAGCCTGCTCGGCATGCTGCGTCACGCTGACATCGACAGCCGGATCATGCGGCTTCCATCCGCTGGTGCGGACTATGAAGACACCACCGTTCGCGCCGCCGGCACCTTTTTGTTCGAGCTCGTCGCCAAGGCCTGCCGCCACCCACTCGCACAACTGGGAACACACCATGTCTAAAGTCGTCTTTTTCGGCGCCGCCTGCCTGGTCGGCAGTCTCGTGATCAGCATGGCAACGGGATACACCCAGGACGCGGCCAGGCCTGCAGCCGTCAGCCTCGCCGGACCCTCCCGGAGCGCTCCTGTGACAGCGAAATCCGCGGCGCCGCCGATACCGCGGGCCTCGACAAGGTCGGCCGTTCCGGTGACGGCGGCGAAGGTGCAACAGCACGATGTGCCGATCATCCTGGAAGGCCTCGGCACCGCGCAGGCACTCAACACCGCCACCATGCATACGCAGGTGCAGGGCACGCTCAACAGCGTTGATTTCATCGAAGGCCAAAGCGTCAAGCGCGGGCAACGGCTCGCCCAGATCGATCCGCGCGTCTATGAAGCGCAGGTCGACCAGGCCGAGGCGGCGCTGGGCCGCGACAAGGCCCTGCTCACCAATGCTCAGGCGGATCTCGATCGCTACCTGCCCCTTCTCAGTCGCGGCTTTGCAACGCCACAGCAGGTCGACACCCAGAAGGCCCAGGTCGCGCAACTGCAGAACACCGTCAAATCGGACGAGGCCGCGCTCGAGGGCGCGCAGATCCAGCTCGGCTTCACCGCGATCACCGCGCCATTCGACGGCATCACCGGCATCCGCCGGATCGATCCCGGCAATATTGTTCACCCCACCGATGTGAACGGCCTTGTCGTGGTCACGCAGATCCAGCCGATTGCGGTGATCTTCACGTTGCCCTCGGCGGATATTCCAAGGGTGCAGCAGGCGCTGGCGACCGGTGCCGCCAGCGTCGAGGCATACGACGCCACCGACAAGACCAAGCTGGACCAGGGCCAGTTGCTGCTGGTCGACAACCAGGTCGATGCCGCGACCGGCACGGTGCAGCTCAAGGCCACGTTTCCCAACGCCCAGCGCAAGCTGTGGCCCGGCGCCTTCGTCAACATCCATCTCGCCATTGCGGTGCGGCACGATGCGCTGACGGTGCCGCTGGCTGCCGTGCAGCAGGGCCCGGACGGCGCCTACGTCTATGTGGTCAAGCCGGACGACACCGCGACAGTGCAACCGGTGACCGTCGGCCAAACCCGCGACGGCGCGGCGATGATCGACAGCGGCCTGGCTGCGAACCAGAGCGTGGTGGTGACCGGACAGTATCGTCTCACCGAAGGCGCCAAGGTCGAGATCGTGACCGGCGATCAACAAAGCCGGGTCCAGAACGCCTCGACGGCCAGTGCAGGAATGCTGCCATGAACATCTCCGCAGGTTTCATCCGCAAGCCCATCGCCACCGCGCTGCTGACGGTCGGCATCACCCTGATCGGGTTGCTGGCGTTCCGGCTGCTGCCGATCTCGGCGCTGCCGTCGGTCGACACGCCGACCATCCAGGTCACCGCGCAACTGCCCGGCGCCGATCCGCAGACCATGGGCGCATCGGTGGCGACGCCGCTGGAACGCCAGTTCGGGCAGATCGCCGGGCTGACCCAGATGACATCGAGCAGCGGCCTCGGCAATACCCAGATCACGCTGCAGTTCGCGCTGAACCGCAGCGTCGATGCCGCAGCCCAGGACGTGCAGACCGCGATCAACGCGGCCTCGGGACAACTGCCGAAAATCATGCCGTCGCCGCCGACCTACCGCAAGGTGAACCCGGCGGATGTGCCGGTGCTGCTGCTCGCGCTGACGTCCGACACCGAACCGCTGACCAAAGTTGACGACTATGCCGACAGCATCCTGGCGCAGAAGCTGTCGCAGGTGCCCGGCGTGGCGCTGGTCACGATCGGCGGCGCGCAGAAACCGGCCGTCCGCGTCCAGGTCAATCCGGCCAAGCTCGCCGCTGCGGGCCTCGACCTGGAACAGCTGCGAACCACCCTTGGCGCGGCCACCGTCGATCAGCCGAAGGGCGAACTCTACGGCCAGCAGCAGGCCTATACCCTCGCCGCCAACGACCAGTTGCTCGCCGCCCAGGACTACGACAACCTGATCATCGCCTATCGCAATGGCGCGCCGGTGCGGCTGCGCGACGTCGGCCACGCGATCGCCGGCGCCGAGGACATCACCCTGCACGGCTGGTTCAACGACAAGCCTGCCGTGGTTCTCGCGATCCAGCGCCAGCCGGGCGCGAATGTGATCGCCACGGTGGACCGCATCAAGACGATCCTTCCGCAACTGGTGAAAGCGCTGCCGTCGGACATCAAGGTCGAGATCGCCTCCGACCGCACGCAAACCATCCGCGCCAGCGTCAGCGACGTGCAGTTCACCCTGCTGCTGACCATTGCGCTGGTGGTGGGCGTGATCTTCCTGTTCCTGCGCAAGTTCTGGGCGACGGTGATTCCCGCGGTGTCGGTTCCGCTGTCGCTGATCGGCACATTCGGGGTGATGTACCTGTGCGACTACAGCCTCGACAACCTGTCGCTGATGGGCCTGTCCATCGCGGTCGGCTTCGTGGTCGACGATGCCATCGTGATGATCGAAAATATCTCGCGGCACATCGAAGACGGGCTGTCGCCGCTCGACGCCGCGCTGAAGGGCGCCGGCGAAATCGGCTTCACCATCATATCGATCTCGGTGTCGCTGATCGCCGTCTTCATCCCGCTGCTGCTGATGAGCGGTGTCGTCGGCCGCATGTTCCAGGAATTCGCCGTCACGGTGTGCGCCGCCATCGCGGTCTCGGTGCTGGTGTCGCTGACACTGACGCCGATGATGTGCGCCTACCTGCTGACGTCACCCCATGACGAGCAGCCCGGGCGGCTGTCGCGCGCATTGGAGCGCGGATTCGTGGCGCTGCAAGCGGGCTACGAGGCAGTCCTTCGCCTGGCGCTGCGCTTCAAGCTGACGACGCTCGGCATCATGCTGGCGACGGTTGCGGCCACCGTGGTGCTGTTTATCGTCATTCCCAAGGGCTTCTTTCCGCAACAGGACACCGGCATGATCACCGCCATCACGGAGGCCGCCTCCGACGTCTCGCCGGACCAGATGGCGAACCTGCAGCGCGGCGTGATCGACGTCATCGCCAGGGATCCCGCGGTCGCCAACGCCACCGGCTATATCGGACCCGGCGGCCCGACCGTGACGGAAAACAACGGACGGCTGTTCATTTTGCTCAAGCCGCGCAAACAGCGCGACCTCAATGCCGACCAGGTGATCCGCCGGCTCGACGCCAGCCTGCAGAAGCTGCAGGGCATCCAGGTGTTCATGCAGGCCACGCAGGACATCAATCTGGCGAGCCGGCTCTCCAAGACCCAGTATCAGTACACCCTCACCGACGTGAACCAGGACGAGCTCACACAATGGTCATCCCGGCTGTACGCCAAGCTGCGCAGCCTGCCGGAGCTCGCCGATGTCGCCAGCGACCAGGCCAGCGCCGGCCGTCAACTGAAGCTGCAGATCGATCGCGACGCCGCGTCCCGGCTCGGCATCGATCCCGCCGCCATCGACAACACGCTGTATGATGCGTTCGGCCAGCGCCATGTCGCGCAGCTGTTCACCACGCTCAACACCTATTACGTCATCCTGGAAGTCGATCCCTCGTTTCAGCTCGGGCCCTATGCCCTGAACCGGATCTACGTCCGCTCCTCGGCCGGATCGATGGTGCCGCTGGGGCAGATCGCCAAGGTCGAGCAGGCCACCGCGCCGCTCGCGGTGAACCATCAGAGCCAGTTCCCGTCGGTGACGCTGAGCTTCAATCTGGCGCCCGGCGCAGCGGTGGGCACCGCGGTGGCGGCGATCCAGAAGGCGACCGCCGACCTGCACATGCCGGCGACCGTCGCCACCAGCTTCCAGGGCAATGCGCAAGCGTTCCAGTCATCGCTGAGCTCTACGCCGATCCTGATTGTCGCGGCGCTGGTCGCCGTCTATCTGATCCTCGGCATGCTGTATGAGAGCATCATCCATCCGCTCACCATCCTTTCGACGCTGCCGTCCGCAGGCCTCGGCGCACTGGTGACGCTGATGGCGTTCGGCCTCGGCCTCGACGTGATCGGATTGATCGGCATCATCCTGCTGATCGGCATCGTCAAGAAGAACGGCATCATGCTGATCGATTTCGCCCTGGAGGCCGAGCGACATCGCGGGCTCACCGCGGAGCAGTCGATTTTCGAAGCCTGCCGGATCCGCTTCCGTCCGATCCTGATGACCACGATGTGCGCGGTGCTGGGCGGCATCCCGCTGATGATCGGCACGGGCATCGGGTCGGAACTGCGGCAGCCGCTTGGTTTCGCCATGGTCGGTGGCCTGCTGGTATCGCAGTTGCTGACGCTGTTCACGACACCGGTGGTCTATATCTATCTCGACCGCGTCAACCACTGGCTCACGCATCTGCGGCGCCGGCCGCGCACACCGGATGCAGGGATCGCGCTCCCCGCTTCGCCGGCGGAATGACGCCGGCGCCGGGGCGCCTGCTCACATTCCGCGCCGTGCTTTCACACCGCCAGAAGTGAGCCGGAGCTACCACCGGCAGACGCATGCGCCGCCTGCCTGACCTCGATGGTGAGATGCGACAGCGCGCGAAACCGCGCCATCTTGCTGCGGTAATAGGCTTCGCCCCGTTGCGTCGGCGTCACCACGGAGACGATGGCGCCGAGATGGCCCGGCCCCAGGCGCCAGAGGTGGAGATCGGCGAGCTGATCGCCCTCGCTCTCGATAGCGCGCCGCAGGTTGTCGGCCATGCGGCGATCCGGGTTCATGTCGAGCAGGATCGCGCCGGTGTCGCGGATCAGCCCGAACGACCAGCTGGCGATGACGAATGCGCCGATGATTCCCGCCAGCGGATCCATCCAGAGCCAGCCGAAGGCGCGCGCCAGCACCAGGCCGACGATCACCAGCACCGACACGGCAGCGTCGGCGATCACGTGGATCACCGCGGCGCGCATGTTGTTGTCGCGGACCGCCGCGCCATGGGCATGTTCGTGCTCCTCAAACGTCACCGGGTAGCCCTGCCCGTTGATGCTGACATTGGCATCGAAGGCGTGCGGCTCGGGAATGTCATCGACTGATTCCAGATAATCTCCGCGGTCGATCAGGGCGAAGACCTGCCGCGTCCCGTCCGGCCGCACGGTCTCGATCGACGCCGCCGATGCGACGAGTGGGGCGCCTGTTTCCGCGTGAAGCCGAAAACGGGGCGGAACGCCGTCCTCAAACACCTCCAGCACGACGCTGCCGTCGGCGGTTGCGATGCGCTGCGATTCGTCGTGATCGTGCTCGGTATGAGCAGGCCCGTGGCCGTGCCCATGACTATGGCCATGGTCGTGATGATGGCCACCGCTCAATAGCCAGGCACTGGCCAGGTTGATAACGAGGCCGAAGCAGGCGATCGGAATGGCCTCGGCGAAATGAATCGGCACCGGTTCGAACAAGCGACTGACCGACTCGTAGCCGATCAGCAGCGCGATCATCGCCAGGATGATGGCGCTGGTGAATCCGGCCAGATCGCCGAGCTTGCCGGTCCCGAAGGTGAAGCGCGTATCGTTGGCGTAGCGGCGCGCGTAGGTATAGGCCAGCGCCGCAAGCAGCAGCGCGCCCGCATGGGTGCTCATGTGCAGCCCGTCGGCGATCAGGGCGATCGATCCGAACAGCCAGCCGCCGACGATCTCGGCCACCATCATCGCAGTGCAGAGCCAGATCACCGCCCAGGTCTTTCGCTCACTGGTCTGATGTGCCTCGCCGAGGAACACGTGGCTGTGGACGGCCGAGGTGCCGGCACCGTTGGTCTCACTCATGGGAACATCCTTTCGGCAATCCTGGCATTGCGGTTACTTCAAGTAGGTCCGCACCACATCGATCAGTTCGGCGGCGCCTTCGCTGCGCTGCTTCTGGCCGAGCGCGTGATCGGCCACGTGGTGCACGATATGATCCTCGACCACTTCGGCCATCAGTCCGTTGATGGCACCGCGGACCCCGGCGATGAGCTGCAAGACATCCCCGCAGCCCTTCTCCTCCTCCAGAGACCGTTCGATCGCCTCCACCTGCCCCCGGATGCGGCGCACCCGGGCCAGAAGTTTTGCCTTTTCGCGGATCGTATGAGCCATCGCGTATCCCTGGCGTATCCTTGGCGCCTGCGCGATATGATATAGGGGGGTATACTATAGGAGTCCAGCCCAAACACGCCCCGCGCCTGCGGCGACAACGCCGGACCTCGCCCGCTCGCTGCGCCGCAACAGCATCACCTCCGCACTCCGGCTTTGACCACCGCCATAAACCGGCAGATCATCACCGGGTCGACCGCATGCCCCTCGGTTTCGACGGGCCATGCCGCCGACGTCGCAACGACCACAACGACAACAATCAGTCAGAGGAGCGGGAAATGGCCGAGAGCGTCTACAAGGTGATCGAACTGGTCGGCACCAGCACGGAGTCCTGGGAGAAGGCGGCGAAGGCCGCAGTCGACCGTGCCTCGAAGTCCCTGCGCGACCTGCGCGTCGCCGAAGTCGTGGAGCTGGACATGCAGCTCTCCAACGGCAAGGTGGAGGCGTATCGCGCCAAGATAAAAGTCTCGTTCAAGTTCGAAGGCGAAAAGGCGGCGGGCAAGAAGCGCTGAGGCCGGATCACATCCCCTCACACGTCGCCAGCGCGGGCCTTCTGCGTGATCGATCCGGTTCGCGCTGGCTGCCAAACCGAGCGTCCATTCGCTTGCGCCGTGGACGCGACCGGCGCGGGCCAAAACACAGCCCAATGCACGCCGCGCTTCAAGCCGTCGCGCAATCCCGCCCAGACTAAAACTTTTGATAATATGTCCCGCGCACGAAACGTGTGACGTTGGCTGCGTCACCACTGTTGCCTGTCTCATGACCGAAAAGCCGAGGCGCGACACAACACGGCGCTGTCGTCACGCCTGCCCCCGCAAAATCGAATGTGAGGTTTGCGGGCAGGTCCATCGCCCCACGTAACATCGGCCTCACGATCAGCGAAGACACGTTTACAGCCCCCTTTCCTGCAGACATCCTGCGACGGAGTTCATCGATGACGACATTAAAAATACTGGCGATATCAGCAGTTTGCGCGCTCACGGCCACGCTCGGCGGGTTGCCGGCGCAGGCGCAGACGACGGCCCCCGTCAAAGCGCGCAATGTCGTGCTGGTGCACGGCGCATGGGCGGACGGATCGAGCTGGAGCGAGGTGATCGCGCGGCTGCAGGCCGCCGGCCTGCATGTCACCTCGGTGCAGAATCCGCTCACGTCACTCAATGATGCCGTCGCGGAGACGCGCCGCGCCCTGGCGCTGCAGGACGGACCGACGGTGCTGGCGGGGCATTCCTGGAGCGGCACCATCGTCAGCGAAGCCGGGGGCGATCCCAAGATCTCGGCGCTGGTCTATGTCGCCGCCCGCGCGCCCGATGCGGGCGAGGACTTTGTCGCGCTGTCCGGAAAATTCCCCACCATGCCGGCGCGCGCCGGCGTGGAGACCCATGACGGCTTCACCAAACTCTCGGAAGACGCCTTCCTGAAGTATTTCGCCAACGGTGTCCCGCATAAGCAGGCGGAGGTGCTGTATGCCGAACAACAGCCCACCGCCGCCGCGCTGTTCGGCGACCGCACCACAGCGGCCGCCTGGCACACCAAGCCGAGCTTCTACGCGGTGTCGAAGGACGACCAGACCATCGCCCCCGATCTGGAACGCTTTCTCGCCAAGCGCATGAACGCCAGGACCATCGAACTGAACGCGGGCCATCTCTCCCTGGTCTCTCGCTCCAAGGAGATCGCCGACCTGATCCTGGAAGCGGCCGGACAGCGAACCTGATCCCGGCGAGTCCTGGTGCGCAGCGCGACCGTTGCGCACCAACTCCCGTGGATCCGGTTTCAGCTAATTTCCGATCGCCGCCTGCAGCAGCGCCTGGGCCTGTTTTTGCGCCTCCGCGAACGCCGGCTCTTTCTGCGCCAGCGGCGCGAAGCAGCGCTTGAAGGCGTCTTCGCCTTGTTGGATCAGGTTGCCGAGCTTGTCGTAGGCTTTCTGGCTAATGCGCTTCTGCTGCAGGGCTTCGTTGGCATCCTCGGCCTTCTTGTTGTAGTCGGCGCGGATGGTGCTGCAGGCCGCGATCCGCACCGGCGGCGCGATCGCGCCATAGACGACATAGACCTTGTCACCCGCCAGCGCCGAGACGAACACCTCGTCCGCCGCGTCCGGAATCTCCGACTGGGTGCGCGCGGCAAGCATGCCATAGACCAGCGTGGCCGCGGCCGGCTTGGCCATTGGCATATCCGCGAACTTCTCCACGGCGGCATCGGTCGAGATCGCCTGGGTGTAGAAGCTCGCATCGTTGAGCGCCGCGCCGATCTGCTGCGGCACGTTCTTCTGTCCCTTGTCCCACCAATTCTTGTGGGCGCGCAGCCAGCGCGCGAACAGGCTTTGCGTGGTCACGAGAATATGGGTCTTCGGCGCGACATACTGGCCATCCTTGCCGGTCTTGCCCGACGGCTCTCCGTTCGCGCCGATGTCGGCATCGAAACGCAAGCCATCGAGCATGCCGAACCCCTCGTCGCCGCTATAGAGCGAGTCGAGATTGAGCTTGCCCGGACCATATCCCGGGAATGCCAGCGGCCCCAGAATGGTGCGCATCTGCGCTTCCAGATCTGAGCGCGCCGTGTCATCGGCCGCAGTGACCTCGCCCTTGCCACCATCGTAGAGCGGCTTGAGTTTCTTGATCGCCGCCTCGCGCGCGGCAACGTAGCCATCCTCCACCCCTGACGGCGCCGGCGCGGCGCGAACAGTCACGGCAAGAATGCAGCCGAGCACACCCGCCAGCGAAGCGGCCCTGTTCGCCGCTCGAGATCGTCGTCGCAATGTCGGTGTCATGCGTGGCCCCGCAAAACCGCTGTCGTGGTTGTCCGACCTCTGGGGTCAAGCACTCAAGGTTAGACGCCGGGGCTACGCGCAGGTTCGAACGCGGCCGCGATAAACCAGGCCGATGCCCGGGGGCGGCTTCCCGTCGAGGCCGGCGCGGCGACCCAAGACCTCCGGATTATTCACTCTGGATGAACAGTGTTTCCGGCTTTCAGCGGATAATCCGACCACCTCTTCATCGCTATCTCCACCGCCTGAATCAGGCGGCGCACGGTTGCGTCGCAACAGATCAGCAAACAGGAGATCACGATGTCGAAGATGATTGTCACACTTCTCGGTTCGGCGCTGCTCGTGGCGTCGACAATGCAGATGGCGACGGCTGCCGAGCATCACGGCGCGCGAAAGGCCCACCGGGCGCCTGCGACGGTCAACGAGCGGGTCCGCCAATCCAACGACTATGCGCCGGGCGCTGCCGGGATCACCAATCCGGACTATGCGCGTTATGCAACGGGCGGCGGCGTCATATCCGCACCGGCCGGGCGCTGATCCGCGACTCTGACTTGAGTCACCGTCCCAACGCATCAGGGTCCGCTCAGAGCGGCC
>NZ_JTIY01000020.1 GCF_000818175.1 Streptomyces sp. AcH 505 | reverse complement strand
CGCTGACGCTTGCCCACGTGGCAAGCCAAATGGTGGCCACCGCGCGGCCACCCGAGAAGGTCGTACACAAATGGAAGATCTTTCATGCCATCTGCACAGCGCGGCCGCGCCTGGGCGTCTCCGAGCGCTCGTTATCGGTCTTGAACGCGCTGCTGACCTTCCACCCCGAGACCGCGCTTACCGGTGAAGACGACCTGATCGTCTTCCCGTCGAACCATCAGTTGTCGCTGCGGGCGCATGGGATGCCGGCATCGACACTGCGGCGTCACCTCGCGGTTCTCGTCGATGCCGGCCTGGTCGTCCGGCGCGATAGCCCCAACGGCAAGCGCTATGCGCGTAAGGGCAGCGCCGGCGAGATCGAACTGGCGTTTGGTTTCGACATATCGCCACTGGTTGTTCGATCGGAGGAGTTCGAGAGTCTGGCGGCCGACATCGAGGCAGAAGCGCGGGCGCTCAAGCTTGTCCGGGAGCGGATCACGCTGTGCCGGCGGGACATTGCCAAGATGATCGCCACCGGCATCGAGGAAGATGTTCCGACACGTCGAGACGGGCAGGGGCCGGCCGATTGGCAGGAAGTCCATGCCGCCTTCCGCTCGATCGTCGATCAGATTCCACGCACCGCAACGAGGCAAGAACTCGAGCCGATCGCCGAAGAGCTGTCACAGCTTGCAGATGACGTCCTCAATCTTCTGGAAACACACATCAAATCCACTGATTCAAGCGCCAATGAGTCCCATACTGAGCGCCACATACAGAATTCAAATACAGATCCCCTAATTGATCTTGAACCTAGCCTTCGAGAAGGCAGGGCGGCGAGGGCGGAGCCCAAACCTCAACCACCGAGGGTGGCGGAAGGGACGTATCCGTTGGGAATGGTGCTGAACGCTTGCCCAGACATCGTGGATTACGCCAAGGGCGGGATTTCGAACTGGCGGGATTTGCTCGCGACCGCCGCAGTGGTTCGATCGATGCTGGGGATCAGTCCGAGCGCCTGGGAAGAGGCGCAAACTGTGCTGGGCGAGACGCCGGCTGCGATTGTCGTCGCGTGCATCCTGCAGCGCGGCGCTGCGATCAGATCCGCCGGCGGCTATCTCCGCGGACTGACCCGGAAAGCGGAGGCCGGAGAATTTTCGCTCGGCCCGATTTTGATGTCGCAGATCAATTCGCGTCTCAACGAAAAGCGCCGGGCGTGACGCGATGACGGCCTCATCTCCACATCCTCGTTTTGCCCTGCGTTCTCGAGCTTGGACCATGGGCGCACCTGACTGCGAACGGTTGATCGAGCGACCCGCGTGTCGCAGAAAACTGAAACTGCGCGGCCGTTCCACACTGCTCGATCTCTCTGCCGCGGGCCGTGCGCGTCCTGGGAATCGCCAAGACGATCGTACTCGTCAGGACAGGTCGGCGCTTCCGAAATGTCGTCCGTCGGCAAATGTGCGAAACGCCGCGATGCCCACATGGCCGTCCTTTTGGTTGCGCCGACCGAAGATCCGGGCACTGGCGGCGATGGCAGGTCGTTCTCCCGTTCGGGCTGTTGCTCCGGTTGCATGGCTGGATTCCTATGGCCGTCGACGGCACGTCGGCCCCTGGAGCCAAGAATTTTCCCCTGCCGGTTTCCCCCGCAAGCGGGGACCCCGACCGGCATTCCTCGCGCATGCGCCTGCGGCGCCAAAATTCGTGGCTCCGGCCGGGGCGCAGCGCTGCGCTTGCCCTCCGCTCGCCTCTGGCGGCTCCGGCTCTGTTTCGTCTTCCCGGCCATGAACGGATCGCCATCGCAACGGGGCACAGCCCCACAGAAGAGAGAAAGACAATGCGCAATATCGCCGAATTCACCCTCATCGGTCGGGTCGGAACCATCAAGCAAGTCGGCAAGACCCTTCGCGTCAGCATCTGCGCCAACTACCCATTCAAGGGCGACAAAGGCCAGTGGAGGGACGACGCGCACTGGAACGAGGTCACAATCTTCACGAAGGCGATCCAGTCCTACGTGAGCGAGCACGTCAGCAAGGGCGATCTGGTCCATGTGCGCGGACGGCTTCGGCAGAGCAGCTTCGAACGCGATGGCCAACGGGTCTACACGGTCGATCTCATCGCTCACGAGCTCGGCCGATTGGCGCAAGCCAGCGAACGCGCCGCGGCATAGCGAATACCGGGGAGGCTTCGGCCTCCCCGCCGCTCCTACCTGAAGGCCGGCGCCCGACGCGAATCCGGTCCGCTACGAAGGAAGTTTTCGCGATCGTGTCTGCCGCGCGAGACCGCGGTCGGCCCGATTTTTCTTGCCGATTGCGGAGACCAGCTCGTCGTAGTTGACGCCGCTTTTCTTAAGAGCGCGGCGCGCATCCGCGGCCTCGAAACCTAAGAGCTCGAGCACGCTCATGTTCAGGCTCGAGGCAATCCGCTCCATCGTCCTCAGCGTTGGATTCCCGATGCCGCGCACGATTGTGTAGTAGGTGCCGCGCGCCAACCCCGTCTTTGGCAGGAAGGCTTCCATGCCGCCGTTTTCGATCTCGAGCTGTTGCAGGCGGATCGCCAGCATCTCATTCAGGATCGAATGATCGACGGGCAGCGGCTTGCGAACAGGCGGCATCGTTTGACTGGCTTTCGGGTCCACGCGAGGAAACGACGGGGAACATACACGAATCCCGAGGTCCAGTATATTGGACGTTGGAAACTGTACAGGCAAGTCTTTGAAACGACTCACGTTGCCGCGTGTCTATCCCTGATGTCCGGGCGCCGGGCTCCGGCCGAATTGGTCAATTGGCGCAGCAGTCGCAAGGGATCGACCCCCGCCCGCTCAGCGATGAGCTCGATGTAATCGAGGCTAGGATTCGCCGCCGACGTCATCAAGTGAAAGTAGCTTGATCGCGGAATGCCGAGCTGCTCCGCGAATTCCCGCCGGCTCAGCCCCGATTCCAGCCTGAGCGCTTCCAATCCTGCCTGGAACGCACTCCGCAAGGTGCTGCCTTGCGCTGCGTGAGCTGCCTTTCGGCGGCAACGCTTGTCGCTCATCGCTGATTCCTCGCGCATTTCCAACGCAAACCGTTCCGTCGATCCGCCAAGCCTACACGTTGGACGGCAGACCAACATTCAATATAATAGACGGATTCGATTCAACCAAGATTCGATTCAACCAAGAGAGGTGCGTTCGGACAAAGAAAAACCCGGCAGAGCCGGGTCTCTCGTGAGGATGAGCGGGCTGGCGATGCCAATCGCCAACAATGCCCCTAACGCATGAAGGCATTTTAGCCCGCGCCATCCGACAGTTCAAGAGGACTCGCGTTTTTACGCCACGGTCTTTGTTTGCCCCGCGCTCTCCCAACGAGAGGACGCGAATGGAGATGCTTGACCAAAATCCGATCACGCCGTTTGGACGGCGACCGCTATCGCTCAGCACCGTAAAGGTGCAGCGCGACGTCAGAGATTGTCCCCACGGCAAGCCCGTACACAAATGGCAGGTGTTCCGAAACATCTGCGAGGCACGGACATCGCTGCCGGTTTCTGACCGCACACTCGCGGTTCTCAATGCGCTGCTCTCATTTCATCCTGACACGGTGTTGACCGCCGGCGCCGCCGATCTCGTCGTATTCCCGTCAAATCGTCTTCTCGCGTTACGCGCCCACGGAATGGCCGCCTCGACGTTGCGCCGCCACCTTGCAGCGCTGGTCGATCACGGGCTCGTTCTCCGACGCGATAGTCCGAACGGCAAACGCTACGCACGCAAGGCGAGCTCCGGCGATATCGAGCAGGCCTTTGGCTTCGATCTTGGGCCGATCGTGGCCCGGTCCGATGAATTCGCCGCTCTGGCCGAGGCCGCGATCGCCAAACGCCAGGCGCTTGGCATTCTTCGCGAACAGATGACCTTGGCGCGGCGTGACATCGCCAAGATGATTGCAACTGGTGTGGAGCAGGGCGTCGCCGCCGATTGGGCCTCCTATCATCGGACGTTCCGAGAGATCCTGACCCGGCTTCCTCGCGTCCCGAAATGTGAGATTCTTGAGCCCATCGTTGTCGAACTGGTGAGCTTGGCAAAAGCGATCGTCAAAGCTCTCGAACAACATCTTGATCCGATCGAGCCCGTCCCGCCAACTTCACCGGCCGATCGGACTCAGAACTCAAGCCCGGAGGAGCCTAGTTCATCCGAACCTGACCCGGCACCGGGCGCCCATGAGATGGCTGACCCCAGCAACGCTCGAACCGCCAGCGCAATCCCTATTCGCATGGTGGTCGAACTCTGTCCCGACATCGTCGACTATGCGCGCGGTGGCATCCGCACCCCGCAGGATCTCATTGCGACCGCATCCACCGTTCGTTCCATGCTCGGCATTAGTCCAAGCGCCTGGGAGGAAGCCCGCATCGCAATGGGCGATGGACAAGCCAGTGTAGTGCTCTCGGCCATTCTGCAACGGGGCAACGCCATCAAGAATCCAGGAGGCTATCTCCGAATCCTGGCCCGGCGCGCCGCAGCGGGCAAATTCTCGGTCTGGCCGATGCTCATGGCGCTTCGGCGGCAAGGGCAAGCTGCCCGTGACAGAGACCCACCCTCATCTTCCTTCCCGGACGACTTTTCGTAAAGGTGATCCTGCTTGTGTCGCTTCCCTCATTTGGTGCGTCGCGTGGCCGCGAACATGCGGCCTCAGCGCGGACATCTCTGTCAGGTTTCGCGCGACGGCGGCAAGCGGCCGATCCGTTTGAGGTGGTCGTAGACAATGCGGTCGATGATTCGAAGCGGATGTGTTCGCTCCTCGGCGGCCATTTGACGGACCACAAGGTCGATCGCATCGGGGAAGCGCAACGCGTAAGGTCGCGATGAGGATCGCTCGCCATAGGCATCGAATGGATTTCGATCGCGGGCTTTCTGAGGGCGCGACGGCGTGCGTGCGGACGCGCTATCCGTCGACGTCGAATGCGCTACTGGCGCGGCGACCTGATCTTCATACGCAGGCGTCACGACGACCGGCTTTGCCGCGGGGGTATCGGTCGGCGCCGTGTTTACGCGATGAGCGCGGAACGCGTCGCGGGGCAGGGGAGGACGATCGGGTTTCTCTGCAGAGGCGGGATCCGTCATGCGGCGCTGTCGCCCTCGCCGGCACCCTGGCTTGCCGCGAGCAATTCGCGGACGACCTGATCGGCGTTGTAACGGGCCTTGCGGACCGATTCGTCCTTGTTGCTCATCTGGTACAACGTGCCGTGTCCACTTGTCATGGTGCGATAGGTGACGCGCCGGTACAGGGCATTGGCGCAGACGGGAACTTTTTCTGCATCGAAATAGGCGACGACCTCCTTGAGGGGGCGGGTGTTTCTGTCGAGGCTGTCATATTCGTTGAACAGAACGCGATGCTGGCTCATCGGCAGCGTTGAACTGGCCGCATGCTGTTCGAGATTGCGGATGGTGCGCACGACCTGCGAGGCATCGAAGGTGTGCACCTTGCAAGGCAAGACGACGAGATCAGCTCGCAGTGTCGCCTGAATCAGGACGTCGCCATAATAGCCGGGGGTGTCGATCACGACGACGTCGTAGCCGTCCAGACGATCGATCGCCGGGGCGAGGGCCTTTTCATCAGGCGCGCGCACGAGGTCCACGCCCTGCGGGCTCAAGCCCCGCGCGATCGATGACGCATGCCATTGGTAAGACGACCCCTGCGGATCGGCATCGACGATGGCGGCCGAATAGCCGTGCTTGGCGAACTCGCCGGCGAGGATGATCGCGACGGTCGTCTTGCCGCTCCCACCCTTCGGGTTTGCCACGGCGAAAATGCTTGGCACTTGGACCTCCGTTCGGCGCTTCGCTAATTAGTGTGTGGAACGACAACATACAAAATAATGAACGTTCGGCAATCACGCATTATCTCTTTTCGGTAGATCGCGATTGCCGCCTTGCCGCAAGGCGCTGATGGGCCAATCGGGCATTTCGCAAATGCGGTGCTGCGTCATTGTCGCGATATCGGAAGCGGTTGTTACGGTATTGATGGGTTCGCATTCTGCGGGATTGCGATCTTGTCCAGTCGCGGTGTTTCCGTGTTTGGGTGGTTCGGCAATCGCGACATGAGACAACGCGGCAGTGCCATATTGCGGTATTGCCGCAATCGGGAGCTTATGGAAGGCACTGCGCGCCATAAGGTTGGAGAGTTCCTTCGGACAGCTCTTTCAGACGCGTGCGCCCTTCGTGCCCTGAGCATCTAACATTCAGTGTATTAGATATTGGTTGACAAGATACCGGTTTGTGGGCCAAACCGGGAAACGGCTGCTGAGCGCAGCCGAAGGCGCTTTGGCGCGACGCCGGCGTCCTGAGAGAACGCTCGGCGTATTCGGCTCCGGTCTGACGACCGACGAGCCGCTCAACCGGGAAGAGGGTGGGGACGCCGATGGCTGGCTCCGCAGGACTGAGACGCAAGCCGAGGCTTCGGACCGAGCTGTCCGAAACGGATGAGCAGCGTCTACAGGAGGCCGTCGCGTTGTTCGGCTTGCCGAAAGCCGAGGTGGTGCGTCGGCTGATCCGCGCCTCCGTCCAAGCAGGCCCCGCTTTGTCGACCGAAAACACGCGCGCTGTTGTGGAGTTGGCGAGCCAGGTGCGCATGGTCGGCCGCAATCTCGCGCAAGTCGTCAAGGCGATTCACCGCGGCCAAGCCGTTCGCATCGAAGACACCGAGCCGGTGTGGCGAGGGCTGCACGAGGTCATCGCGGCGATCAACGACGAGCTGACCGAGATGACGGTCGCCTACGGGTCGAAACTACGTCGCGAGGCCAAGCTCGCGCTGCCGGCGGAGATCTCAGGCGAGGAATTGACTTGAGCCGTGCCGCACAGATCGTCTGGTGGCTTGAACAGGTCGAGGCGGCGCGTCGGGCAGTCGCGGAGGCGCGCGCGGAACGTCGGCGGCCGCGTCAGCCGGGCGGGTTGGACGATAACGTCGGCGCACGGCAAGTACACGTCGCGCCGCTTCCCAAGATGCCGCCGGCACAAGATATCATTCGCGGCGCGACAATCACGGGCGAGCGGGATGAGGAGCGGGCTCGCTCGATCCCGGCCGCGAGCGGAGGTGCCGGCGCAGGCCCTGGGGCCTCACCTTCGCGTGGGGCGCGGGGCCCGATCTCCGGAGGAAGCAGCGCCGGTGCTGGAGCCGGAGTGAACTCGACCGGGGGAGGGCAGGGCGGTCCCCTTGGTCGAGCCCGGCAGCTCGCTGCCGGCTACCAGCCTGCCGTCATCAAGGTGGTTTCTTATGCGCGCGGTGCCGCGCGCGCCACGGCGACCGGCCAGTATGTGCAGCGCGAGGATGTTACGCTTGAGACCCATGACGGGCGGCTGTTGACGGACCGGGAGGCCGTGGCCGAGGAGATGAAGGCCTGGTCGACCGACTTTTCGAAGCGCGCGGAAAGCCAAGACGTCGGCGCATTCCGTCTCAAGGTTGCAGGTGTTGCAGATAACACCGAAGGCCGAGCGATTTACGAGAAGGCGATCGCGTCCGCGTTCTCCGGACATCGCCACGCGACCCGCATCGATGTCGACGATAAGGGACAGCTCGAGGCGCACGTTGTCGCGGCCATGGCCGGGAGCGGCAAGGAGCGGTTCCGCATTCGAGAGGCTCAGGCCGCCGATCAGGAATACGACGCCAGACCACGCCGTCTCGATTCCGTTTCAGATGCCGCGGTTCGTGCCAGGATCGCAGCGGCCACAGGCATTGATGCGGAGACTGTGGTCATTCGGCCCGGGGCGACGAGCCATGGCCGCGATGGCGTCACCTACAGGCTCAACAAGCTGATTGAGCGGGGTCCGGCGACCGACGATCGCGGGAAGAGCCTGTCCAACGTGGCGGATGCGCGGATTTCCGCCCGCGAATGGGGGCTGTCGCTTCGATCGCAATCCGCGCGCGATACCATGCACATGATCATTTCGGCGAAGGCCGGAACTGATGTGGCGGCCTTGATCGACGCAGCGCGCGCCTTCCTGCACGACCGCTTTGCCGATCACAAATTCATGTTTGGCGTTCACACGGATAAGGAATCTTCCGGGCACATCCACGCTCACGCCGTCATCACCGTGAAGAACGAATCCGGCCAGAAGATCCATCCCAATCGGGACACTTTTGCGGAGTGGCGCGAGGTCTACGCAAAGCATGCGCAGGCGCAGGGCCTGAAGATTGTCGCCACCTCGGCGAAAGAGCGAGCCTCGTCGCAAAGTTATGGCCCGAAGGACAAAGCGATCGTCGACGCCGCCGATCGGCCACGCCCGGCACGCGCAGCCCGCGATCGCGCCTACGCCGCGGATCCCGCCAATCAGCGTCTCATCGACAATGCCCGGCAGCGGATCCGGACGGCGAAAACCAACCCTATCCGCCTGCCGATGTCAGCGCCCGACCGCAAAGTCGTGAACGAGAGTATCGTCGCCTGGAAGGCTGTTGCGGTGGAGCAGCCATCAAACAGGATGGCAAAGGATATGCTCGAACGGCTGTTGATGGCGCAGACCGTTGGGGCCATCCTTCACACAATCGGCAAGCGTGTGGAGTTTTTGACCAGGGAGAGCGAGATGCCAATTACATCGGAGCAGATGGTCCAGGATTTACGCATCATGAATGATGCGGTCTCCCGGACTAGCGATCTCTTAGATGGAGAGACGAAGCCGCAATTTCGCGAAACGTCGGGGCGCTACCTGGAAACGCTCGCCAATCGTATTGATCTGCAACGCCTGCAGGAGCGTGGCGTACAGCAACTCAGCCCGGCGGACGTCGAGGCTGTAGTTGGCGCGAACGCCGATCGGCTCATCGAGCACGCCCAGGAAATCCGCGTCAAGGAAGAACGGGAAGCGACATCTGCGGAGCGTCTCGCGAATCGTGCAATCGACGTCGAGCGGGGGCAGGAGGCGCGAGGGAGTATTGATCCTACTTCGCAAGAGGAATTGAAAGCGGAAAGGGCCATCGTTGTTGGCTCGCAACAATCCGCGGCGCGTGAAGCTCGAGAGGCGGCCGCGGCGGTCGAGGCAGCGCAGGCGATCGCGGAACATCCGGCGCAGCCGCTGCCAATATCCCTGATCCAGACCGATGCCTTGGCGAAGCTTCGCGCGGAGCAGGAAAAAATCGTGCGTGAGCTCGAAGCCGAAAAGCCAAGCTTGCAATCAATCAAGGGCCAAAGGCGAAGTTGAGGGGCGAATATTACCAGCGATCTCTAAAAGGAATCGCAAATATGATTGCTACGCGTTTGAACGCGCTCGCTGAGGGTGACTGAAATGTTCCTGGAGTTTGCGACGGAGATCCTAGCCCAAAATCTTTAGACGCATGGCGATTGCGATCGCATGTGTCTTGTTAACAGCATCAAGTTTCTCGCGAGCGGAAGCGATGTGTTTCGCTACCGTCGGTCGAGAAATGCCGAGAATGACCGAGATTTCCCAATCGGTTTTTCCCTCCCCAGCCCAGAGAAGACAGTCAAATTCACGAGGTGAAAGCTTATTGCTGCGCGTTGATCTCGGACGACGCAAACTCAACCAATGCCCGATGGCAAAATTTGCAAGAAACGTAAGGGCTGATCGGTCGTTACTGCTGAGATCGTCCTTTGCTCCGCCGAAGGACAATGCGGCTGACCGCTGATCAAGCGTCGTGACCGGGATCACGAAGCCTTCGACTAACCCGAAGTCGGCAGCTTCCCCTCCGATTATCCGCGCGTTGTCTGGCTCCGAACACGACTTGTAACTTTCAGCCCAGGAAAAGGCATTTCGATCCTTTTGAAGGCGACCAACGATCGGGTCGCGCGGAAGATAATTTTGAGCGACGTATCTGGTCGCCCAGGCTTTGGGAAAATGTTGCACCATAGAGCGGGTTCGAATCTCGGTCCTTGAATTTTGCATATCAGCTGGTGGTACGATTCCACCAAATACTGAAGCAAACCCGTAACTATTGGCGATACTTATAAGACAATCTTGAAGGGCGCTTTGGTCGACCGCTTGCTCTATCAGCGAGATAACTTCCCAGGTGCTCCAAAATAAGTCTGTCATTCTCAGGCCCCCCGCGACTGATCATGTTCCGAGTAGATCCGTCTCGCAAAAGGCGGATGAGAGGGTCTCCCGCGACGCGCGAGATTCTAAGTGCAGAAGTGGTTCGGTATAGCGGTCAGGCGGCGCCATTATCAAACCAAGAAAAATGTTACTGGAATTCGGCGAAAGAGGAGTGTGATATTTTGTGTTTATCGCCAGCTATAGAACCTGGTTCTCGTGTGTACGGTGCCTGTAGGTTCGGGGTTTAGCGATGCGCGTTCTGCTTTTGGAAGATGATGCGATGATCGGCGAGGGCCTTTCCCGGACGCTTGCGGAGGAAGGCATGTCGGTGGATTGGGTGCGCGCCGGCGGAGAGGCGGAAGCCGCGCTCGCCGATGGCGGACATGCGATTGTGCTGCTCGACCTCGGGCTGCCGGGCGCTGAAGGTTTCGATCTTTTGAAGGCGGCGCGGAGCCGGGGGTTCGATACACCTGTGCTGATCATCACGGCGCGCGACGGGCTTGATTCTCGGGTGGCCGGGCTCGATCTCGGCGCGGACGACTATCTCGTCAAACCGTTCGAGACACGGGAGTTGCTCGCCAGAATGCGGGCAGTCCTCCGCCGCCGGGCGGGCAGAGCGACATCCTATTTGGTGGCCGGCGCGATTGAGCTCAACACCGAGACTCATGAGTTGTCGCATGCTGGCATCGGGCAAGTTCTGCCTGCCCGCGAGTACGCTTTGATGCACGCCTTGATGGAGCGCCCGGGTCGTATTCTTTCCCGCGCACAGGTGGAAGAGCGTATTTACGGCTGGGGAGAAGAGGTGGAAAGCAACGCGGTCGATGCCCTGATCTACTCCATTCGACGCAAATTCGGGAAGAACATCATCTTCAATGTGAGGGGGGCGGGCTGGATGGTACAAAAATCATGACGACGGTATCGCTCCGGCGAGCAACCCTTGTCTCGATGACCGTCCTTCTGGCCTTGGTCGGCGCCGCCGCGATGTTGCTCGCCTACAAGCTTGCACGTGACGAAGCTGCTGATTTTCTTGACGGACAGTTACGCCAGGTCGCACTCAACGCCGGCTTGGGTCTTCCCGATGCTGACGCGCCGCCGGCCAGCGATCAGGATCCGGAAGATCAGATTGCGGTAACGATCTGGAAGCGCGGCGTCGTTGCCCACACCACGCTTCGCGGCGTCGAAATCGCGCGGCCGAGGAAGCCCGGCTTTGAAAATGTCGTCATCGCAGGCGAGCCCTGGCGGGTCTATTCGACGGACAACGACACCTGGACCGTGCAGGTCGCGCAGCGCGACACGGTTCGTCAGGAATTTGCCCGAAGTGCCGCCGTGGGGGCCGCGGCGCCCATTCTGATCGTCATACCGCTGTCCTGGCTCGTCGTCGGTTGGGCGCTGAACCGGATGCTTGGACGGCTGGACACTCTGGCGCGGGATATTGCGAATCGAAGCGCGGTGGCGGCCGCAGCCATTCCCCTCACCGGAATTCCGATCGAAGTGGCGCCCTTGGTCGAAAGCATGAACGGCCTGATCGTGCGCCTGCGCGCCGCCGTGGAAGCGCAGAAGCGATTTCTCTCCGACGCGGCGCATGAACTCCGCACCCCGCTCGCCGCGATGCAAATCCAGGTTGATAACCTCAAGATCAACAGTTCCGGCTCGGTCGGAGCGGAATTCGAAGCTGGCAAGGCGGCACTTGCGCAGGGCGTAAGGCGCGCGAGCGCCCTCGTCGGTCAACTGCTGCGGCTGGCTCGCCTTGATGAGCCCGTAGCACCCCTCAGCGAAACGGTTGAGGTGGGTCCGCTGCTGCTTGACTGCGTCGGCGATCATGTGGTGCTGGCCGAACACAAGGGCATCGATCTCGGGGCCCAGATGGAGACGTCCGCGACGCTGCATGGTTCGGTCGAGGAATTGCGCGTTCTGTTCGCAAATCTGATCGATAACGCCGTGCGGTACACGCCATCTGGCGGGCAGGTGGACATTTCCCTGACTCTGCGCGACGGGCGAAGCGTTGTCGAGGTTCTGGATACGGGTACCGGTTTGCCGCCCGGCGCCATTTCCCGCATCTTCGATCGGTTCTATCGCGCGTCGCCGCCGGACGTCGAGGGAACCGGTCTGGGGCTGGCGATCGCGCGGCGAATTGCCGAGCGCAATGGTCTTGTCCTGACCGTCGAGAACCGCCCCGACGGGGCAGCCGGCGTTCTCGCGCGTGTCACATTACCGGCATAGCGCCCTTTTCTCTTCTCGCCGCACCCAGGCTCATTCTGTCCTCAGTCTCCGGGGCCATGGTCACCTCATCGGAGCGGGCCGTCGCCGACGCGTCGCGCATCCGTCCGCAAGCGGGGGCGAATCGGAGAGACACATGATCAGGACTACCCCGTACCGCCTGGGCGCCTTGGGCGCCGCAGGTATCTTGCTGGCGCTCATGGTGCCAGCGCTGGCCTACACCGGTCAAAAGCTTGCCGGTCAAGCGAAGGTCACCATCACGCAGGCCCGGGAAACCGCCCTCAAGGCCCATCCCGGGAAAGTCACCGACGAAGAGCTTGAGCGCGAATCCGGAGGCAGCGGCCTGCGTTATTCGTTCGACATCAAGAACGGCTCGCGGACGCAGGAAGTCGGCGTCGATGCCGCGAGCGGCAAGGTGCTCGAAAACAAGACAGAAGGTCCCCATCCGGACTGACCCGCAGCATGGTCCCACGAACAAACCCGGTGCGTCCTCGCACGCGCCGGGTGGCCGGCTACATAACGGAAATGCAATCATGACCCCAGCCCAGAAATTCGCATTGAGCAAAGTCC
The DNA here is from genome assembly GCF_000818175.1 of Streptomyces sp. AcH 505. Classification (GTDB taxonomy): domain Bacteria; phylum Actinomycetota; class Actinomycetes; order Streptomycetales; family Streptomycetaceae; genus Streptomyces. The sequence goes on along the minus strand of NZ_JTIY01000020.1, from coordinate 6,271 downwards.
CTGAAGTCACGCTCGGCTTCTGGATCATCAAAATTCTTGCCACAACGCTCGGCGAAACCGGCGGTGACACCGTCACCATGACGCTGAACTGGGGTTATTTGGCGGGGACAGCCTTGTTCGCGGTGCTGCTCATCGCCTTCGTGATAGCACAGATCGTAGCGAAACGCTTTCACCCCTTTCTTTACTGGGCGACCATCGTGGCCTCGACCACCTTCGGCACCACGATGGCCGACTTCGCCGACCGGTCGCTCGGGATCGGTTATACCGGCGGCTCATCGCTGCTGTTTCTCTGTCTCGTGAGCGTCCTCGGGCTTTGGTACTGGTCGGAAGGAACCGTCTCCGTCAATACCGTCTCCACGCCGAAGGTCGAGGCGTTTTACTGGGGAGCGATCACGTTCTCGCAAACCCTCGGGACTGCGCTCGGCGACTGGCTGGCCGACACCGGCGGCCTTGGCTATGAAGGGGGCGCTCTCGTCTTTGCGGCCGGGCTGGCCGTCGTTGTCGCACTCTATTATCGCACAAACGTGTCGCGGGTGCTGCTGTTCTGGGCGGCCTTCATTCTGACCCGTCCGCTCGGCGCGACGGTTGGCGACTTTCTCGATAAACCGGTCGCTGCCGGGGGTCTCAGTCTCAGCAGACCGCTCGCATCGGCCGTGATCGCAGCCTTCATCCTTGCGTGCCTGATCCTGTTGCCGCAGCGCGCGGGCAAGCATCCGGCGTGACGCTACTGCGTCGGCTCTCAAGCGATGGCGATCCTCATGAGCGTTCGCAAATTTTCAAGCCTGGCGCGTCGAGCGATGCAGGATCCGTAGCCGTCTGAGAACGGCTCCCACGTTCAATTTGTCAATTTGTCGTTCAATCTGCATCGTCGTTTCGGAGAAAGCCGCATGGACAGAATCTTCAGCACAGAAGCCAGCAAGGTGCCGGCAATCACGCTTGGATTCTGGGTCGTCAAGATATTCGCGACCACTCTGGGCGAGGTGGGCGGCAACGCGGTGACGTTGACGTTGGGTCTCGGTTATCTGATCGGCACCGCAATCTTTGCCACCGTATTGATTGTGGCCGTGGGTGCTCAGATAAGGGCGATGCGATTTCAGCCCTTCCTGTACTGGGCAGCCATCACGGCGACCACGCTCGCCGGAACGACGCTTGCCGATTTGGTCGATCGTTCGCTCGGCATTGGCTATCTTGGCGGCTCCCTGTCGCTCTTCACGATGGTCATGGCGACATTGGGCTTGTGGTATTGGTCGCTCGGCTCCGTCTCCGTCGAAACCGTTACGTCGCCCAAAGTCGAAGCGTTCTACTGGGCGACCATCATGTTCTCGCAGACCCTCGGCACGGCGCTCGGCGACTGGATGGCCGATGACACCGGGCTCGGTTACAACGGCAGCGCGCTTGTGATTGCCCTCGTCTTGGCAATCGTCGCCGTTCTTTATTTCTTCACGAAAATGTCCCGCACCACGTTGTTCTGGGCGGCTTTCATCCTGACGCGTCCGCTGGGCGCCACAATCGCCAACTCGCTTGACAAGCCGGTCGCCGCCGGGGGGCTTGCTGTCGGCGACTTTTCCGCCTCGGCAGCCCTCATCGTCGTCATCGCCGTTTGTATTCTCGTCATTCCGCAGCGGCCGGGGCGGCATCCCGGCGCATATTCGCGAGTCCCCGAAATTCGCGCACTCGATTGATAGCGGAATAGAAGCCCGACGTCACCGAAGGAGTTCTGGAATGGAGGAGCATCGTTCCACACCGCGCCGCCGGGTCTTGAAGGCTGCGACAATCTCGTTCCATGGAGGCGCGATCAGTTGCACGGTTCGGAATCTTTCCGAGTACGGCGCCTTGCTCGACGTGACGTCACCGATCGGAATTCCCGACGTCTTTTCGCTGGTAATGGACAGCGGCCCGCAGCATTGCCGGGTGATCTGGCGCAAGGAGAAGCGTATCGGCGTTCGCTTCACTGGGGCGAATAGCGAAAAATAGGAAAGACCATGTACGCTCGATCGCTTCGCGACGTGCCCGAAAGGCGCTCATCAGACGGTCGATATAATCGATCATGCCGTGACGAAATCCCTAGGCCCTATGCCGCCGGACACTCTCGGCGAGAATTGCAGCAAGACCGGCGAACAGGATTGCGCCACCCCAGGCCGAACCGGCCGTCAGCCGTGGCAGCACAAGCCACGCGATGCCAAGCCAAGCAACGATTGTGATAGCGAAGCTGCCGTCATCCACGAACAAACCGAAAAGCTCTCGAATGATCGTCCTGAACCAGCGCATGCGGAACTCCTATCGTTTCGCGGTGCCGCGCGCGCCCGAGCGCATCCGGCAAAGCGGGGTTGCGATCGATGCGACGATCAGGAAGCCAGCGACGAGACCGAGGATCGACCAATCCTGACCGGGCCATCGAAGTCCCATGCCTTCGCCGACCCAGAAAGTGCCAAACGCGGAGAGCAACACCCCGACCATAAACTTCAGCGTATTCTCGGGAATGGACGCCAAGGGCTTGTGAACGACAAAGCCAAGCAGCACGACGACAAGCAGCGCGGCGAGCGCCCCCATGCTCGCTGGAACAAGCAAGCCCACGCCGCCGGAACCGACAGCGATAACGATGAAAACCACCTCAATGCCCTCGAGCATCGTGATCTTAAAGGCCGTTGCGATAGCCACCTTGTCCCATCCCCGCCCACGCTTCCCAAACTTGCGCAGCGATTCCGTTTGCCTGGAATAGATCGCGTCCTCATCATGCAAAGGAATAACGCCGGCGGAACGCAGAATCGCCTTGCGGAGCCATCGCATTCCGAAGAGGAGCAGAAGCACTCCGACCGCGAGTTGGAGCACATCCAGCGGAATACGCGTGAGCGCTGGACCGATAGCTATCACGATAGCCAGCAGCACGCCAAGCGCGGTCCCGCTCCCAATCAATGCAGCGCTCCAGCCGCGAACGGCGCCAACCGCCAGCACGACGGTCAGAGCCTCGACGCACTCAACGAGCGAGGCCAGGAATGCCGCTATTACCGATGGCCAAACATGCGCCCAATCCACGATCACGTTGATTCTTCCAGTGAGAATTCGCGGACAGCGCCCGAACGCGATCCGATGAAAAACGAACGCAAGGACGCTGAGTTGTATCTTATCTATTTCGGTCGGTAGGTGCTTCGAGAACGATGCCGATGCTTGGCAACTTCGGAAATTGTGATGACTTGTCTTTCCGAAGAATGGCCGGTCGGCGTCGAAAGTGCCAAGATTGGCATCGATTTCGCTCTGGTCTCAGCCGGCACTCCATCTCGGACAAGATGACTTGAACCTTCCTCCCGCGCCCATGCCGGCGCATTCCTGAGAGGCGCAATGGAAACCTGGAATACCGCACTTTTTCTGGCCCTCAATGCCCCGGCTTCAGCGAATGTCGTAACGATAGCGTTCGCCAAGGTAGCCGCGGAATATCTCGTTTATGTGGCTGCCGTTTTGGCGGTCTGCTTGTGGGTGCGGGGATCGCGCGACCAACGCGATGCGTTGATTTCGATCGGGACCGGACTCCTGACCGCGTTTGCACTGAGCTGGACCATTAGCCTTCTCTGGTATCATCCACGCCCCTTCGCGATAGGCTTGGGCCATACCCTTCTGGCCCACTCGCCCGACAGCTCGTTTCCGAGCGATCACACTACATTCCTTTGGATCTTCGGCTTCGGTCTCCTCGTCACGCGAGTACAGCGCGGGTGGGGATGGGCACTGGTCCTCGCTGGTCTTGCGACGGCCTGGGCTCGAATCTACGTGGGCGTTCACTTTCCCCTCGATATGGCCGGATCCGCCATTGTCGCGGCCACAGGTGCTGTCGTGGCAAGGGTCGTTCACCTGCACGTTACAGCCCATCTCTTGCCGCTGATCGAGAGGCCTTACGAATACCTGCTTCAGGCGTTGCGTTTGCCCCGGGCGATTTTCCCCCGCGGCCTCTCGGATCGATGAAGCGGCTCGAGGTGATGCCCGTCAATGCGTACCAGCCGTTCGTAATCTCGATCTCAGCATCATCTTGCTTCGCTTCATGTTTTCTGCCTCGGCCTCGATTACATCACTCAGGTTTCGGCAAGCCACCGGCCGAAAGCCGCCCGTATGTTCGGTCCATGGCGATCGATCGGCTTCCGAGCCAGGGAAAATGCCCGTAGCGGAACGAGATTTGATGAGCTGCAATATCGGCAGGGCGCCTTTCGACAAACCGCTCAAACAAGGCTGCCGCCAGCCCAGTCCGATCGGAGCCGCTTTGACAGTGGATCAATATCGGTCGTGGCGCGGTACGCATCGTCTCCATCAGTTTAGCGATCGTCGCATCCGCCGGATCCTGTAGGGCCGACATTCGAACATCCGCGTGAGACGCTCCATGTGCGGTCGTAACCGCCACTTCGTTGTCGTACCACCAGGACCCGCTATTTGCGCCGCGCAGATTGATCACCGATTTGATGCCGTAAGCGTCCATCACATCGGCCAACTTCTGCCCGTTCAACTGTGCGGAGCGGTAAAGCACCCCGGGTTCGACGACGTGAACATTGCCGACCAGTTGAAGGCCGATGGCCCAACCGCCGGCAAGCCCGGCGCAAACGAGAAGCGCATTCGTCGTATAGGTCAGGCCGCGGCCAACCGGATGAAATTTCAAAAACTGGTTCGATGCCGCAATGCAAGCGAGACAGGACGTCCCGATATTCGTTTGGCGCGCCCACTTGTGCGACTTTCCCTCGATCATTGGGAGTTTCCGATATACGCCATCGGAGGCGCCGCGCGATCGAACTCGGCCTCCTGATTACGAACCCATGCGACGGCGTCGAGTCGCCGACCGATGGCGGTCGCGTTCTTCTCGATTGCATCGAGGGCGAAGCATTGGATCGGCATTGCCGATACGAATGTGGGAAATGTCATGTTTCACCTGATGCCAGTGAGACTTGCCTTTGCGCGACGGTCGTATCGGCAGCGAGGCGATGAAGATGAATATCGCCCGTCGCGAACTCGACCGAGGTGACAGATTCGGGCGATAGCCTGTCGAGAACCATGACCAGCGAGCGCAGGCTGTTTCCATGGGCGACAACTAACGTCCTGTCGCCACGCATGACTGCGGGCAAGATCGTTTGGATGAAGAATGGCAATATTCGTGCGGACGTATCCTTCAGGCTCTCTCCGCCCGGCGGCGCTACATCATAGGAGCGGCGCCACAGATGAACTTGATCGTCGCCCCAACGCGTTCGAGCCTCGTCCTTGTTCAGACCGGTGAGATCGCCGTAGTCTCGCTCGTTGAGTGCGGCATTGCGACACTGCCGTACATTGGCTTGCCCCATGTTCTCCAGGATGATCGAACACGATTGCCATGCCCGTCGAAGCCTTGAAGTGAAGGCGATATCGAACCGAACATCCAACGCTTGCAACCGTTGCGCAACACCGCTGGCTTCGGCAATTCCCCGTTCCGTCAGACCGAGATCGCGCGAGCCAGTGAAGATGCTCTTCAGATTTCCCTCGCTTTGGCCGTGCCGGACGAGGACGAGACGCCGGTCGATCGATGGCTGCGTAGCAGGATTGTCAAAGGACATGCGCGCTCCTTTGCGTCGGCCAAACGGCGTCCCTCGCGACATGCCTTTGCCGATGTAACCCTTTCAAGAAATTAAACTCCGCGTCGCCCAGAGTCCGATGAACAACGCCGTAGCAGACGCCAACACCGAAGCCAGAACGTAAAAGGCGAGGACCACCAACTCGCCGCGCTCATAAAGCAGGGCGACGTCGAGCGAGAACGACGAAAAGGTAGTGAAGCCGCCAAGAATGCCGGTCGCGAGAAACAACCGCCAGTGCTGGGAGGCGCTTCCGCTCGCCATGAAATAGCCGGCGATCAAACCCATCGCCAGCGACCCCACGATGTTGACGATCAATGTGCCGTAGGGAAAATTCAGATCGAAGACGCGAGCGGACCAGACGTTGACTCCATGTCGGAAAGCACCGCCGATGCCAGCGCCAAGGAACACGATCAGATACGCTTGCATCGCGCTATCTTCGATTCTTCGCGCGCGACCGCGCTTCGAAGATAGCGGTGACTAGTCCGAGGACAAGCAGGCCGCCGACGAGGTCGTAGGCCACGCCCAATCCGAACGCGAGAAAACAGACCGCGGCGACGGCAGCAAGAATTGACGCGGCAAAGCCATCGCCCGCGATCAATTTAAGCCATTCGCGCAATTGCCTGGTAAGAATGTCCATGCGGCTGCCCTTGCAATCATCGAAGGGCAACAAAAAACCCGCCTATGGCGGGTTAAACAAA
>NZ_JTIY01000019.1 GCF_000818175.1 Streptomyces sp. AcH 505 | reverse complement strand
AGCCGGCATCACGGGGACGTTGCCGGCTAGTATTGATAGACTTTGCCGTTCTGCTCCTTGACCAGATAGACGGTAATGACACGGCCGGCATAGAGGCCGCCGCCGACAATACTGTTGGCGGTCTTGTTCTGCTGGAACCAGCCCAGCGGAGAATAAGACAGTCCGGTTGCCGCGGTGTCCGGCACATGGCCGACCACCTGACTCGACGCGTAAGTGCCAGGTGAGGCCGTGTTGGCGAGATCGCGTTCCTTGCCGGCGATCTTGCCAGCGTTGTAGCCGATCGAGCCGGTGGTCTTGCGGTCGCTGGAGACGCAGACCAATTGCTTGCTGGGTAACGACTGGATGTACTGGTTGGCCATCTTCGTGTAGTTGCGCACGTCACTTTCGATTGTCGCCGAGCGCTGCTCTTTGTGGAGGTCGGCGATATAGGCTGTCGAAGGCGGGCTGGCGATCAGCGTGCCCGCACTCGGGCCCGGATGGGTTGGCGGCTGCAGGATCACCAGCGGGCCGCCGGGATTATGGTAGGCGGGAATGGTTGGGATGCTGGAGGAGGAGGCGCTCTTCAGCTTGATCAGCTGGTTCGAAATTCGCGTGACCTGAGATCGGGCATTGGTGCGTTCTCTGCGGGCCTCGACCAGTTTTTTGGCGTAGATCTTCAATCCCTTGTTGGCCTGGACCTGGGCCTCGGCCAGCGCAACACCTTTCTCTGCTTTTTTCAGCCTGCCTTTCGCAGTGGCCAGCTTGGTCTGCAGGTCGGAGACAGTCGCCGTGTTCTTGGTTTTGGCCAGTCCGGTCGGATCGGTATAGGTGACCGGATTTCCGCCGACATAGAGATAGAGATTGGTGCCGTCATTGAAGCCGGCCGGATCGGCGCTGAGCCATCGGCCGAGGGAGGGCACGTAGTAACGCGCGCCGAAGTAATACAGCCCCGTCGTTGCGTCGCGCTCTTTGCCGACGTAACGGTACATCTTCAACGATTGCTCGCTGGGCGAGATCGCCGAAAACGCCGCCGTGACGCCGTAGGGGTAGTATTCCTCATTGCTGACGACGCTGCCGGCGTCGTCGAGCTCGACGGTGACCGAGCCCAAGAACGTCAGCAGCGGATAGCGCGTCAGCTTGGTGTCGAGCGAGCTGGTTTCGCGGCTGCGTTCGTCGATGGTCCAGCGATACTCGGTGGCGAATGCACGGCGGCCGTCGCTGCGCGGCACCGGCGTCAGCGCGTCGCCGCCGTGGGCGTCACGGTTGGATGCCGCATCGCCGCCGGACGAGGTTTCGCCGTAACGCAGATCGTCCAGGATCTGCAGATCGTGGCGCTCAAGGATGATCTGCGATGTGCCGTTCTGCACGCGGATGATACGGCGACGCTGGTAGGCGCCGAGATAGACGGTCTCTTCCAGTTCGGTCTCGCCGGCGGAGATCTTGCGCTGGATGGTCTTGCGCAGCCGGCGCCCCCGCGCGTCATACTGGAAAGAGGCGGAATCGTCGGCCTTGTCCTGATCGCGCTTGATGCTGGCGACGTCCAGCAGACCGTTGCGCCAGCTCCATTCCATGCCGGAGAGCGCGCCGAGATCGGTCATGTTGCCGTTGCGGTCGTAGGCCGCCGATCCGGCGTCGACCGGGGCGCCACGATTGGACAAGGGCGCAATCGCGATACGGCGGGTCCAGTTGCCGGAGGCCGCGGTGTGGCGCATCTCTGTCAGGTTGTTGCCGTCGTCATACCTGTATGTCTGCAGATAGGTCTCAAGCTCTTCGCGGTTATTGACGTCGTAGGGGCGAGGGCTGTTCTCGCGGGCCACGGTGAGCCCTGGTTGTTGTACGCCGGTGGCGCGGAGCAGCCGGTAGAGCGAGTCGGTGGTGTAATCGCTGACCGGGGAGACCGCCTGCTGCCGGAAGAACACGAGTTCGCGGGCGTTGTCGCGGGTCTGGGTGACGTTGCCGACTGGATCGTAGGTGTAGCTGCGGTCCTGGATTGTTTTGGCGCCGGAGGCGTCGGGACGTTCGGTCTTGATGTTGAGCAGCCGCAGGGTGGTCGGCTCATAGTCGAAACGCGACACGGCCTGGTTGGCCAGCGCGATGCGCATCCTCTGGTTGGAGGCGTCGTGTTCGATCTCGGTGACGATCGGCCGCGACGTGCCGTCCTGTTCCAGCGTCAACGAGGTGAGGAGGGTGGAGGGGCCGTAACTGGGAATGATCCGGCGGCCATCCGGACTTTGCTCCTCGGTGACGCGGTGCAGCGCATCGTAGCGCCAGCGTTCGACCAGCGGGACAGCCTCGAGAGCCGTCGGCCCGGCTTTGCTCCAGTCGATCTCGCCTGAATAGGCCTGGGTCAGCTGCCGTTCCAGCACAAGCGGCTGGGCCTGGATGTTGTAATCCGGATACGTGGCGGTGCCGCCCTGGTCGAAGCTCCGATAGACTTGCCCGCGGAGATTATGATCGATATCTCCGGCCTGGCCTTCGCCATAGACCACCCGTTCCGCCGTCCACCATGGCGCATCCGCCCCCTCACGGACGTCAATGTCGCTCAAACGCTGCAGACGATCGTAAGATTTGGCGATCTCCACGCCGCGTCCGTCGCATAGCCGGATCGGATTGCCATTGATGTCGGCGCACTGGGCGCGTCGCCCGGAATCGACGGCGACTTCGAGCAGGGCCGTGCCCGACATGTCGAGCAGGTACTGCACATTGTCGATCGGCGGCGTCAGCGCCATCAGGCGCGGATCGGCGATGGCGATGGTATCGCCGTCGGCGTCGAGCGTTCGTCGTGTGGTCAGATACCGCGGCACGCCGACCGTGTCATTGTCCGCCTCGACCTGGATCTGCACCCGTCGAACCGGCTCGCCGGTCGGATCCAGGATCAGCACATCCGGGGTATCGTTGAAAATCGCGGCCTTGCGCAGCGCTTCGCGCTCCGAGAGCGGCGTCTGCGGATTATCGATGTTTTGCTGGTAGTAGGTCGATTGCTTGACGGTGTCGTCTTCGTCGTAGAGCCAGCGTGTCCAGGCCCGATAGACATTCAGGTTGAAGAAGCCCTTGGGCGTGTCGATCCGCGTGGCGCGGTTGAGCGCATCGTAGTGAATGACGGTCGGAGGCGGCAGCAGGCCGGCCTCGGCCACGTCAGTGCGATCCTCATAGTGGGGCGTGTTGGAAAAATACGGCAGGTAGACTTTGACCGGCAGGCCCTTGTTGTTGAACACGGTGCGTCCGCTGACCCAGTAGCGCTCGGCCACCACGGCGCGCTGCACGGCGCCATTGGCGGTGCGGGCGAGGGCGCCGGCGGGGGGGCGGATGATGGCAGGACCAGGATCGCTGGCTTTCTTGGTTTCGATCTCGCGCGCCAGCCCGTCAATGAATTGGATTTCGAGGGTGATCGGGGACACCTTGTCCGCGGCCAGATCGCTGACATGGATTTCACGCGCCAGCGAGCAGACCGCCGTCGGCTGGCGATCTCCGCTCCATGCGAACATATCCTGGAACTGGAAGCTCGAAGCGCCCTGCAGATAGTAGGCCGGGCGGGCCACCACATCTGCCAGGGTCGTGCCGCTTCGAACCACATAATCCGACAGCGGCTTGTCTCCGGTCGCGCCCTTGTGCAGCGAGGTCGCAATCAGCCGCGCCAACGGATCATACAATCCTTCGTTGACGACAAGATTGGGGTTCGTCACACGCGCCGGCAGCAACGCCTGATAATCCATCGTCAGCTGCGTGACATTCTGTTCGCTGTCGCTCAGCCATTGCGAGAGCGTCGTGACATGCAGCTGCGCCTGGTCGTAGCTCAGCACCGATTTTGAACGCAGTGTCGAATCCGGTGCAGCGAACAGGTTTTCGATTGCTGACAGCATGTAGAACTGTCTTGGCTCGGTGAAATAGCTGCCGACGTCGCCGCGATTCCACCAATAACCGTCTTCCAGCACATAACCGGCTTGTTCCGGCAAGCCGTCTGCCAGTACGCCAAACACGTCGCGCGCGACCATGAGATCGGACGTTTCAGCTATGATCGTATACACCTGCCCGGTCGTCTGATCGGTGACCGACCAACGCTGATCGGGAGCCTCAACGGTCACGGTGCTGAGTGGGCCTTGCGGCAGGGCGATGCTGGCCAGCGCGAACTGGTCGCGCAACGCGACGGGCAGGACGGCCTGATTCAACTCCGGAACGAGGCTTGAGGACGCCCTAAACAGCTGCTGCGCGCGCAACAGGCCGTCCGGAAATACCGCGTCGGCGTCGTGATGCTCAAGCGCACGGATGCCGGTCTGTCCAAGCGGCAGCGCCGCAGTCTGCGCGTCGTTCCAGAAAAACACGCGGGAGATGTTTCGTACCCGGGCCTGCCTCGCTCCCGCCTTGAACAGCGAGGCATAGGGGACGACGTCGGCAAGTGCTTGATCGATCTGCTTGCCGATCAGTTCGAAACTGAAATAGCCGGACGGTCCGGGATCGAGGCCATTCAGTTCAAGGGTCTGTTCCTGGCAGGGAAGGCCGATCCACCGCATCCCGTCGATGACGTTGATGACGTCGGTCAGCGTAGCGGTCGCGTGCAGCGCATCCTGCTCGGGCACCCGCCCGTGTGCCGGGTTCTCGTCGCTGCGGGTATCGACCTGACGGCGCCTTGGATAATTCACGCCGCAATCGCGAACGACGATGCCGAAGCCATCGATCTCCAGCGCGAAGCTGTGCGACACCTGGGGATCGCTCGCTTCGCGCTCATAGTCGTAGACGATGGTTTCGCAATCGGCGACCAGGAACGATGCGAAGACATTGTTCGCGGTGGGCTGCAACAGGCGAACGTAGAGGCGGTTCTGCGTGACCTTATAGGGCACCGCGGCGAGAGCTGAGCCGTCCTCGCCGTAGATTTCCTCGCGGATGATGCGACCCTTGCTGGCGGACTGGGCCTGCCGCAGCAGCGGCCGGGAGTAATCCCAGATCGCTGGATCCAGGCGGTTGCCCAGGATCGGAGCGGCATCCGGGTCGCCCTGGAAGAATTGCAGTCGTTGGGCCTTGGCGAGCGCGCCGGTGGGATCGTAGGCGCCGACGTCGTACCAGGTCCTGACCAGGCTCGGCGGCTGGTGGAGAGGAGCGTTGCCGGCGTGGAAGTCGGTTGCGGCAAAAAGGCCGTCGCGCTTGAATGTTTCGAAGCTTTCGCTGTCGCGACGCTCGACACAGGCGAAGCCGCGGAACTCGCGGTCGGCCGCATCGAAGTAGCCATCATGATAGTCGAAGGTTCGAACCTGGCGGCTGCCGGTGACCTGCTCCAGAACTTCGAGACGGTCGACAACCTGCACCGGGAAGGGCAGCCGTGTCAGCCATGGCCTGCCGGTGTGCTTGTCATCGAGGAAGCAACGTGTCGACGAGCGGTAGGAGATGCGCGTCAGCGCACCGAGATGATTGTCGGTCTCGACCAGAAGATAGGGTTTTGCGCCATTGGCCCCGCCGTCGATGCCGAAATCATAAAAACTCTGGGTCGCGGCCGGTATGGCGCTGGTGAAAACCAGCCCGGCGCATCCGGTGCCGAGTACGTCGGCGGTCGTGATGCGATCCAGCGTGCTCGCCAGCTGCGGCAGCGTGATCGACACCGGCGCCGAGAAGCCGTTGCCGTTCTGGTTGCGATAGAGCGCGATGTGGTCGGGCTGGAGATACAGGATATCGGCGCAGCCCGATCCGTCGGCGTCGAGCAGCCGAATCCGGCGCGCATCGAACTCCGCGCCGAAACGCGGGACATTGTCAAAGATGACCGGTTCACCAAAACGGCCGCGACCGAGGTTGGGCCAGCACTGGACCTCGCCGTTGGTGATCACCACCCAGTGCTGCAGACCATCGCCGAACATGTCGGCGAAGGTGGTGAACATGGTCGGGTCATCCGGTGACGCCAACGGAAACGGTCGTGTCCGTCGCTGCGCCGGTCCGAAGCCGTCTGAGCCGAGCGAGGGATAAATCAGCAGGTTGCGGCCGGAAAACAGCACGAGATCGGCGAGGCCGTTGCCGCTCAGATCGATATATTGGGTCTGCTGGTCGGAAAGACTTGTGGGGGCGCGCTCGAATGGCCGAAAGGTCTGCCATTCGTCGTATTCGTGACGGTAATAGCCGGCCCGCGCCGGCGCCGTGACAACCAGATCGAGATGGCCGTTGGACTCAAGATCAAGCAGTGCCAGATCAGGGCGGCCGAGATCTCGCTCGATGGGAAACTGAAGAGGGGCGCCTTGCGCGTAGCGGCCGTCACCTTCAGGACGCCAATAGATCGTGGAGGCGGCATTGCTCTGCAGGAGTCCCGGCAGTCCGTCGCCGTCGAGATCGACCAGTTGGAATCCCGCCGGATCGAGATAACCGGGGGCCGCCGGAATCCGCTGCTCGGTGGTCAGGGTGTGAAACCTGCCCGCATCGGGCGCGAAGCCGGAATAGCTCAAGGTCAGTGCCGGCATCGCTGCCCGTGACCAGGCGATGCCGTCCTGCTGCCAGCGATAGCCGATCTGCTCGATGGAGGTGAGCAGCGCGACGAAGGGCTGCTGCTCGTAGCCAAATCGATAGGCGCGGGTCAGTGTCCTGCGGCCGTCGAACAACTCGGGAATACTGACATAGGCGAGCAGGCCGTGGCACAGCCGGTAGGTTCGCCGCTCGAAGCCGGATATGAAGCTGGAAAAGGGATCGTTCCGCATCGGCCAGGAGACGAGTGGCTGCAATGATGCATCGAAATCGAAGCCGCCATAATCGAAGACGATCTCGTAGGCGAAGCGCTCGACATCGCCATCCGGGCCACCGACGATATAGTTGCCGTATTCGATGCGGTGAGGGTAGCGGTTCGCACCCACGACACGCCCCTGATCGGCGGGACGGTCCGGAACGTTGTCGCGGTTTTCCTCGATATAGTGGAACGCGATCCGCTCCCCCTTCGCGTTCGTGCTCTGCTCGATGAACCATTCCACGATATGGCTTGGGTCCGACGGATCTGCGACCCGCGCCGCGGGCGTTTTCCCGTACTCGCTCACCACATTGTCGGTGCTGGTGGTGCGCCAGTGGCTTTGTTGCGAGGCGGCATCGACCCAATGTTCAATCAGGGTGAATTGGCTTTCGATCCGTGGCTGATAACGCGTGACCTCGAAGGCGACACCATCCTCGGTGCGCTTGGAGATCTCGCGGACCCAGGAGCCTCCCGGGTCCGGCAGCAGCGACGGGACGAGATCCTCACCGGTGAAGGTGACCGGATCGCTGCCGTCGTAACGCGGCACGCCGAAGCGCGTGTTCAGGGAAAAGCTGGGGATGTCGATGGAGAAGCCGACGCCGAACAGGCCATTGCCGCCGCCACTGGAATAACTGATCGCGAGCTGCAGCGTGAGCTCACGGGCTACCGGCAGGTCGAATGGAAAGATCAGCGTGCCGCTGCCGAGGTTTTCGTCGGCGGCAAAGGCACTCGGTGGATCGCCGGTTCGTCCACCTCCGCTCGGCAGGGTGAGCTTGGGCAACGCAATCGTAGCTGACTGACGATCCGTCGGCCGTGGCATCTGCCCTTCCTACCTGGCAAGCTGCGCGGGGGTCTTCCGATTTATCACTTGATGAGGTTGTGGTCGGGCCACGGTGCAATCAGAACGCCTTTCCGGAGGGATTGCAAGCCAAAGTTGTGCTCCGAGAAAATTAAATCTTTGGTTTAGCGGAAATGCGCCTCCGGATACGACATCACACAAGGGGGCAGGGCTCCAAACCATGACGTGGTGTGACCGAGCACGGCCCTCGAAATCGATCGGCGGCAGCCTCGGTGACGAGCGCTACCGTCGATCTCTCATGCTCACGTCAGCCGACGCAGCGCGCCACGCCGAGCTTGCGCAGGATGGTGTCGAGCATCGTGATCATCTGCATGATCTCATCACGCGTGACGTTCAGGGCCGGCATGAACCGTAGCGTATCTGGCTGTGGCGCGTTGAGCAGCACGCCATCCTGCAGCCCTTCGGCAACGATCGCTGCGCCGATCGGGCGCTTCAGGTCGAGCGCAAGCAGCAGTCCCTTGCCGCGGACACTGCCGAGACCGTGCCGCGCCGACAATCGCTGCAATTCGCTTTCGAGAAACAGCCCGTTGCCGGTCACCGCCTTCAGAAAATCCGGCTGAGCGACCTGCTGCAAAACCGCGAGACCGGCCGCGCACATCAGCGGATTGCCGTTGAAGGTGCCGCCCTGGTCGCCATGCGCGAAACAGGACGCAGCCTCGGTCGCTAGCAGGGCCGCGAGCGGCACGCCGCCGCCGATGCCTTTGCCCAGGGTCATGATATCCGGCGTGATGCCGGCGTGCTCGTAGTGGAACAGCTTTCCGGTCCGGCCGATGCCGGTCTGGATCTCATCGACGATCAGCAGCAGCCCTTGCTCCGTTGTCAACGCGCGCAACGCCTGCAGAAATTCGTCCGTCGCCGGCCACACGCCGGCCTCGCCCTGGATCGGCTCCAGCATCACGCCGATGGTCTTGTCGCCGATCAGGCGTTTGACCGAGTCGATGTCGTTGAGCTTCGCTTTCGGAAAGCCGGGGACTTTCGGCTCGAACAAGGGCTCGAACGCCTTCTTGCCGCACGCCGACATGGTGGCCAGCGTCCGGCCATGGAAGCCGCCTTCGAAGGTGATGATTTCATAGGCGCCGTTGCGATGCAGCGCACCGTATTTGCGGGCGAGCTTGATCGCGCCTTCGTTGGCCTCCGCACCGGAATTGGTGAAAAACACCTGCCGGAAGCAGCTCTGATCGACGAGGGCTTTTGCCAGCTTGACGCTCGGGCCATTGTAGAATGCAGGACTCGGCGTCAGCAGCAGTTTCGCCTGCGCGGCAAGCGCGTCGGCAATCGCCGGCGGCGAGTGTCCCAGGCAGTTCACAGCCCAGCCCTGCACGAAATCGAGATAGCGCTTGCCGGCGTCATCCCACAGCCATGCGCCTTCGCCGCGCGCGAACACGACGGGCGGGCGCGCCGTGATGTCCATCAGCGCATCGAACGGATGTATTGCAACGGTCATGGGGCACTCCTGTGATTGACACCGTGGGGGGAAGTTTTGGGCCAAAACGCGAGAAGGCCGCACCTTGCGGGTGCGGCCTTCTCGAAAACGTTGCTGATTTATTTGTTCAGCGTTGTCGTCGGACACGGCGCGACCCATCATCGTCGAACGAGCGACGACGGCGGTCTGCGCGGATGATGGTCCGGGTCAATGTCATGGGGCGGGCCAATACATCCGAATGGCCCGTGGTGTCAAGCGGCAGCGATCAGAAGCCTGCGACACTGCCATGCAGGTCGTATTCGTCGGCGCGCTCGATCTTGGCGGTGACGATGTCGCCGACACGCAGCGGACGACGGCTGGTGACGTAGACATTGCCATCGATCTGAGGCGCGTCCGCCTTGGAGCGCCCCTTCGCAACACTTGGGCCGACCTCGTCGATGATCACCTGCTGACGGGTGCCGACCTTGCGCTTCAGCCGTCGCGCCGAGATCTTCTGTTGCCGCGCCATCAGCGCATTCCAGCGCTCGGCCTTGATCTCGTCGGGGACAGCGTTGTCCAGCGCGTTCGAGGTCGCTCCGGCAACGGGTTCGTATTTGAAGCACCCGACGCGATCGATCTCGGCCTCGTCGAGCCAGTCCAGCAGATAAGCGAAATCGGAATCGGTCTCGCCGGGGAAGCCGACGATGAAGGTCGAGCGCAAGGTCAGGTCAGGGCACTGTTCACGCCACGCCTTGATCCGTCCCAGGGTCTTGTCCTGCGCAGCGGGACGTTTCATCTGCTTGAGCACGTCGGGGCTTGCATGCTGGAACGGGATGTCGAGGTAAGGCAGCACCTTGCCCTCGGTCATCAGGCCGATGACTTCATCGACATGCGGGTAGGGGTAGACGTATTGCAGGCGGACCCAGGCGCCGAGTTCACCGAGTTCGCGGGCGAGATCGTAGAAGCGGGTGCGGACCTCGCGATCCTTCCATTGGGCCGGCGCATATTTCAGATCGATGCCGTAAGCCGAGGTATCCTGCGACACCACCAGCAACTCCTTGACGCCGGCATTGACCAGCTTCTCGGCCTCGCGCAGCACGTCGTCGGCGGTGCGCGAAACGAGGTCGCCGCGCAGCTTGGGAATGATGCAGAAGGTGCAGCGGTTGTTGCAGCCTTCGGAGATCTTCAGATAGGCGTAGTGCCGCGGCGTCAGCTTGATGCCCTGCGGCGGCACCAGGTCGAGGTGCGGGTTATGCAGCGGCGGGATGGCGCGATGCACGGCGTCCAGCACGCTTTCGTACTGCTGCGGGCCGGTGATCGACAGCACGCCCGGATAGGCCTGCTCGATCTGTTCGGGCTCGGCGCCCATGCAGCCGGTGACGATGACCTTGCCGTTCTCGGCCATGGCCTCGCCGATGGCGCCGAGCGATTCCTGCTTGGCGCTGTCGAGGAAACCGCAGGTGTTGACGATGACGAGGTCGGCGCCGTCATGCTTGCGCGCCAGCTCATAGCCTTCCGCGCGCAGCCGCGTGATGATGCGCTCGGAATCCACCAGCGCCTTGGGGCAACCCAAGGACACGAAACTGACTTTTGGCGCGACGCCCTTGTCCATCATTCTCCATCCGGTTAGAAGCGGAGGAGCTAGCCTTGATTACTGTTGATTTCAAGGCCAGTTAAGGTCCGACCGTGTGCCGGCGCGGATCTGGACACCTCGGGCCCAATGACGCGCCTGTTTGCAGATAACCGTGGTGGGCCGGCCTGACCGGCGAATGAGCGTTGAATGCCGGCGGAATCGACCAAAATCGTGATTGTCGACGAAAGTCCGATCCGGGCCGCCATCCTGCAGGAGGGGCTGCGGGAGGCGGGATTTACCGCTGTTGAGCATATCAGCGAGATGCAGAACCTGCTGGCGCGCATCTACGCCATCGATCCGGATGTGATCGTGATCGACCTCGAAAACCCCAGCCGCGACGTGCTGGAACAGATGTTCCAGGTCAGCCGGGCTGTCAGGCGTCCCATCGCCATGTTCGTCGACCAGAGTGATTCCGCCTCCATCCAGGCCTCGGTCGATGCCGGGGTCTCGGCCTATATCGTCGACGGCCTGAAGAAGGAGCGGATCAAGCCGGTGCTCGATCTCTGCATCTCGCGCTTCAACGCGTTCGCGCGGCTGCAGGATGAGCTCGACCGCACCAAGTCGGCGCTGGAAGAGCGCAAGGTCATCGATCGGGCCAAAGGCTTGCTGATGAAGCTGAAGGGGCTGACCGAAGACGAGGCCTATGTGCTGATGCGGTCGACCGCGATGCGCGAGAAAAAGAAGATCGCCGATATCGCACAGTCGATCATCACGGCTGCGGAGATGTTGAAATGACCGGCAAACCGTTGCGCATCGGATTCATTCCGCTGATCGACGCCGCAGCGCTGATCGTCGCGGTCGACAAGGGGTTCACAGCAGCGGAGGGGCTGGACGTCACGCTGGTGCGCGAAGTCTCTTGGTCCAATGTGCGCGACAAGCTCAATCTCGGCCTGTTCGACGCCGCCCATCTGCTGGCGCCGGTCGCCATCGCCTCGAGCCTCGGCCTCGGTCATGTCAAGGTGCCGATTATTGCCCCGTTCACGCTGGGTGTGAACGGCAATGCGATCACCATTTCACCGGCTCTGCATGCCGCGATCATGGTGCAGATCGAAGGTGACGTGACCGATCCGATGGTGACGGCAAAGGCGTTGGCTCGCGTCGTTGCAGCCCGCCGGGACAAGGGGCTGGAGCCGCTGACCTTCGGCATGACGTTTCCGTTTTCCACCCATAATTACCAGTTGCGGTTCTGGATGGCGGCGGGCGGCGTGGATCCCGATGAGGACGTGCGCCTGGTGGTGTTGCCGCCGCCCTATATGGTGGACAGCCTGGCCAACGGTCATGTCGATGCGTTCTGTGTCGGCGCGCCCTGGAATTCGGTCGCCGTCGATCTCGGCATCGGCCACATCCTGCATTTCGTCTCGGACATCCTGGTGCGGGCCGCCGAGAAGGTGCTGGCGGTGCGCCAGCGCTGGGCCGATGACAATCCCGACACTCTCGCTGCGTTGGTGCGCGCCTGCCAGCGTGCCGCTGCCTTCATCGAGAAGCCGGAGAACCGGGCCGTAGCGGCCGAGATCCTGGCCGGTTCGGACCGGATGGGCGTCGATGCCGAAGTCATCCGCCGTACCCTCGACGGTCGCCTGAAGATATCGCCCGATGGCAAGCTCCGCGAAAGCGGGCGCTACCTCTTGGTCGGCCGGGAGGGCGCCGCGCGGCCTGATCCGGTCCAGGCGGCGTGGCTCTACGCCCAGATGGTCCGTTGGGGCCAAACCGCGGCCACGCCGGAGGCGCTCCAGATTGCCAAGTCCGTCTTCAGGCCCGATCTCTATGACAGAGCGCTCGGTTCGACCGCGGAGCCGGCGCACGGAGTCGCCGATGGCATTGGCGCGTTTACGGGCCCGGCATTCGATCCCGACGACATCGCAAATCACCTCAAGTCCTTTGCCATTCGTCGGCCTTCCAGAGCCTGAAACTCCGCAGGCATCCTTCGCTGCCTAAACTTTGTGCGGTGCACACAAATCAATCTGCATGCAAACCGGAAAGGCCGGCCGCAGGGCTGCGCCTTGGGATGCGATTCGATGAATTGAAATTAAATCAATAGGTTATCCGGATTTAAAAACTGGCACGGAGTTTGAATAAAAGGATTCCAGGCTGAGACGAAGGCCATCGGTCCGCTGGAGGACCAAACAGCAATGCCGCTGTCCCGAGGAAACGCATCCGCGCGCTCCCCGGGGGCGGCATTTGTCGTTTGGAGCGGACGCAAGGCCGGACTGGCAGCACTCAGGGCCACACCGGAAAAGGAAGACGGACACGATGACGAAGACCACCAAGGGATCCAACGAAGGATCAAACGGCCGCAGCGTCAATCGGCGCACGCTGATCAAGGCCGGCGCCGGCACGGCCGCACTGTTGGCCTCGATCAAGCTGAACTTTCCAGGCGGCGCATTTGCGCAAGGCGCGGGACCGGAAGTGAAGGGCGCCAAGCTCGGCTTCATCGCGCTGACCGATGCATCGCCGCTGTTCGTTGCCAAGGAGAAGGGCATCTTCGCCAAATACGGCATGCCCGATGTCGAGGTGCAGAAGCAGGCCTCGTGGGGCACCACCCGCGACAATCTGGTGCTGGGATCCGAAGGCAACGGTATCGACGGCGCACACATCCTGACGCCGATGCCCTATCTCATTTCATCCGGCAAGGTGACGCAGAACAACGTGCCGACGCCGATGTACATCCTGGCGCGGCTGAACCTGAACGGCCAGTGCATCTCGGTCGCCAAGGAGTACAGCGACCTGAAGATCGGCGTCGATACCACCCCGTTCAAGCCGGCACTCGACAAGAAGAAGGCATCGGGGAAAGCCGTCAAGGCGGCGATGACGTTCCCGGGCGGCACCCACGATTTGTGGATTCGCTATTGGCTCGCGGCAGGAGGCATTGATCCCGACAAGGACATCGAAACGATCGTTGTCCCCCCGGCCCAGATGGTCGCGAACATGAAAGTGGGCACCATGGACGCGTTCTGCGTCTGTGAGCCGTGGAATCTGCAGCTCATCCATCAGGAGATCGGATACACCGCGCTGACCACCGGCGAATTGTGGGACAAGCACCCGGAAAAATCCTTCGGTCTGCGCGCGGCGTACGTCGACAAGTATCCGAAGGCGGCCAAGGCCCTGCTGATGGCCGTCATGGAAGCTCAGCAGTGGTGCGAGAAGATGGAGAACCGCGAAGAAACCGCGGCGATCTGCGCCAAGCGCCAGTGGATCAACGTTCCGGTCGAGGACGTCACTGACCGCATGAAGGGCAAGTTCGACTATGGCACCGGCCGCGTGGTCGACAACAGTCCGCATCAGATGCGCTTCTGGAAAGACCAGGCGTCGTATCCGTTCCAGAGCCACGACCTCTGGTTCATCACCGAAGATATCCGCTGGGGCAAGTATGAGGCGAACTACGATGCCAAGGCGTTGATCGCCAAGGTCAACCGCGAGGATCTGTGGCGCGAGGCGGCGAAGGAACTTGGCGTTGCCGCGTCCGACATCCCGACCTCGACCTCGCGTGGCAAGGAAACCTTCTTCGACGGCAAGGTCTTCGATCCGGAAAATCCGTCGGCGTACCTCAAGTCGCTCACGATCAAGCGGGTGGAAGCCTGACGACTGTCGGGCCGCCTGTCCGCGGGCGGCCCCGCTCCCTTTGAATTTCGATCCTGGAGAATCACGCAATGAACATGCCCGCGCTCAAGACCGAGCCCGTCACCAAAGTGCCGGCCGTGTCGGCGCCGATCCTGACTTTGTCGCCGAAGCGCCCGCCGCTGACCGACAAATTGTTGAAGTTCGGTCGGGAAGCATCGGCGCGGGTCATCCCGCCGGTGATCGTGATCGCGCTTTTTCTGCTGGTGTGGGAGCTCTTGTGCCGCAAGGCCGGCTCGACGCTGCCGCCGCCATCGCGCGTCCTGCGTGATACCAGGGAATTGATCCTCGATCCGTTCTTCGACCATGGCGGCATCGACAAGGGGCTGTTCTGGCACTTGTCCGCGAGCCTGCAGCGCGTCGCCCTCGGCTACTCGCTCTCCGTGGTCGTCGGCGTCGCGCTGGGAACGCTGGTTGGTCAATCGGTGTGGGCGATGCGCGGCCTCGATCCGATCTTCCAGGTGCTGCGCACCATCCCGCCGCTGGCCTGGCTGCCGCTGTCACTGGCCGCATTCCGCGACGGCCAGCCGTCGGCGATCTTCGTCATCTTCATCACCTCGATCTGGCCGATCATCATCAACACCGCCGTCGGCATTCGCAACATTCCGCAGGACTATCGCAACGTCGCGGCGGTGGTGCAGCTCAATCCGCTGGAGTTCTTCGCCAAGATCATGATCCCGGCCGCCGCGCCGTACATCTTCACGGGTCTGCGTATCGGCATCGGACTGTCGTGGCTCGCGATCATCGCAGCCGAAATGCTGATCGGCGGCGTCGGCATCGGCTTCTTCATCTGGGACGCCTGGAATTCCTCGCACATCAGCGAAATCATCCTGGCGCTTTTCTATGTAGGCATCATCGGTTTCGTGCTGGACCGCATGATCGCGCTGCTTGCGACCATCGTCACCCGCGGCACTGCTACCAACTGAGGGAGATTGTCATGCAGGCCTATCTCAAGCTCGACCACATCGACAAGACCTTCACACGCGGCGCGACCGAAACCGAGGTCCTGAAGGATATCAATCTGACCATCGCGCAGGGCGAATATGTCTCGATCATCGGCCACTCCGGCTGCGGCAAGTCGACGATGCTCAACATCGTCGCCGGGCTCACGCCGGCCACCCGTGGCGGCGTGTTGCTGGAAGATCGGGAGGTGAATTCGCCGGGGCCCGACCGCGCCGTCGTGTTTCAGAACCACAGCCTGCTGCCGTGGCTGACGGTCTATGACAACGTTCGGCTTGGCGTCGACAAGGTTTTTGCCAAGAGCAAGAGCCGGACCGAGCGCGATGCCTGGGTGATGCACAATCTCAATCTGGTGCAGATGGCCCACGCCAAGGACAAGCGTCCGGGTGAAATCTCCGGCGGCATGAAGCAGCGTGTGGGTATTGCGCGGGCGCTGGCCATGGAGCCGAAGGTGCTGCTGCTCGACGAGCCGTTTGGCGCGCTCGATGCGTTGACCCGCGCCCATCTGCAGGACTCGGTGATGGCGCTGCACCAGAAGCTCAACAATACGGTGATGATGATCACCCACGACGTCGACGAAGCCGTGCTGTTGTCCGATCGCATCGTGATGATGACCAACGGTCCGAGCGCCAGGATCGGCGAGATCCTCGACGTGCCGCTGCCGCACCCGCGCAAGCGTCTCGAGCTGGCGGCCAATCCGACTTACCTCAAGTGCCGGCAGCGCGTGCTCGAGTTCCTTTACGAACGGCATCGGTATGTGGAAGCGGCGTAACTTCACAGAGTGAGGCGGCTACCGTGAGTGAACCCCTTGTCATCATCGGTAACGGCATGGCCGCCGCACGGTTGGCGGAGGAACTCGCCAAGCGCACGCTTGGGAAATATGCGGTTGCGATCATCGGCGACGAGCCGCGGCTTGCCTATAACCGCGTGCTGCTGTCGTCCGTGCTGGCCGGCGAGGTCGCATCCGCGGACATCGAGCTCAAGCCGGCGCAATGGTGGCGCGACCGGGGCGTCACACTGAGTTATGGCCGGGCGGCGACATCGGTCGATGTCGAAAGCAGGACCGTGCAACTGGCGGATGGCCGCGCGGTGCCGTTTGCCAAGCTGGTGTTCGCCACCGGCTCGCAGGCGCTGCGATTGAACGTGCCGGGCGCTCAGCTCGACGGCGTCCATACCTTTCGCGACAGCCGCGATGTCGATCTGCTGCTGCGACTGGCCGCCGAGAAGAAGCGCGTTGTGGTGATCGGCGGGGGACTGCTGGGACTCGAGGCCGCCTATGGGCTGGCCAAGGCCGGATCGAACGTCACCCTGGTGCATCTGATGGATCGCCTGATGGAACGCCAGCTCGACACCCCGGCCGGCGCGCTGCTCAAGCGTCTGGTCGAGGCCAAGGGTGTCAGCGTCGTGCTGGAGGCGAGCACGTCGCATATTGTCGGGGAGACGGTCGTCGAAGGGATCACGTTTGCCGACGGCACCAGCATTGCAACCGACGCGGTGATTTTCGCCGCCGGCATTCGCCCCAATGCGGGCCTGGCCCGGGACGCAGGTGTGAGCGTCAATCGCGGCATCGTCGTCGACGACCTGATGCAGACATCGGTGCCGGGTATCTACGCGCTCGGCGAGTGTGCCGAACATCGTGGCACCTGTTACGGGTTGGTCGAGCCGGCCTATGAGCAGGCGCGGGTGCTGGCGGATGTGCTGGGCGAGGGGCGTGCGCAGTACGCCGGCAGCGTCGTCGCCACCAATCTGAAGGTTTCGGGTGTCAGCGTTTTCTCGGCTGGCGATTTTCTCGGCAGTGCCGCAAGCGAAGCGATCGTTCTGAATGATGCGCGGCTTGCAACCTACAAGAAGCTGGTTGTGGAGAACGATCGGCTGACCGGCGCAGTGCTGGTCGGCGATACCCAGGATGCGCTCTGGTACCTGGAGCTGATCCGGACTGCGGCGCCGATCGCCGCGATCCGCGATGATCTGATGTTCGGCCGCGCGCTTGCCGAACGAAAGGCCGCATGATCATGTCCGGTGATTTTACCCCCGACCAGAAGCGCTACCTCGAGGGGTTTGTCTCCGGCCTCAGCGCCTCGCGCGCCGCGCGGGCGAACGCACCGGCACATTCCGAACCCGTCGGCCCGGATGCCATTCACCTCAAGGCCCAGGACCGGACGGTCGCTGCCGGCGGCAAGCTCAACGAGCAGGAAAAAATCAAGCGCGACGAACATCCGTTCGATGCCTATCCGCGTCTGGTCGCCCAGGCGCATGCCAACGAGGCGCCGAAACCGGCCGACAATTTTCGCTGGCGCTACTACGGCATCTTCTACGTCGCGCCGGCGCAGAACTCCTACATGTGCCGGATGCGGATTCCGAATGGCATTCTCAAGCACTGGCAGTTCGCCGGCGTGGCCGATCTGGCCGAGCAGTTCGCGGGCGGCTACGCCCATGTCACGACCCGTGCCAACCTGCAGATCCGCGAGATCGAACCGAAGAACGCCATCAATGTCATCGAGGGCATTCAGGATCTCGGGCTGTGCTCGCGGGGATCGGGGGCGGACAATATCCGCAATGTCACGGGAACGCCGACCGCGGGGATCGATCCGCAGGAACTGCTGGACACCCGCCCGCATGCGCGGGAATGGCATTATCATATCCTGAATGATCGCTCGCTGTTCGGGCTGCCGCGAAAGTTCAACGTCGCATTCGATGGCGCGGGTCGCATCCCGGTGCTCGAGGATACCAACGATATCGCGTTCCAGGCTGTTGAACTGAAAGAGGGGCATGGCGCTGATGCCGCGATCTATTACCGGCTGGCGCTCGGCGGCATCACCGGTCACAAGGATCTCGCCCGCGACACCGGTGTGATCCTGAAGCCGGCGGAGGCAACCCGGGTTGCCGACGCCATCGTGCGCGTCTTCATCGAACACGGCGATCGTACCAATCGCAACAAGGCGCGGCTGAAGTACGTGCTCGATGCGTGGGGATTCGAAAAGTTCCTCAAGGCGGTCGAAGACAAGCTCGGGTACGCGTTGACCAGGGTCCCGGCCGATGCCGTTGCTCCTCGGCCAGCGTATGACCGGACAGCCCATCTGGGTGTTCATCCGCAAAAACAGGCCGGTCGCAACTGGATCGGCATCGCCTTGAAGCTCGGGCGGCTGTCGCCGGCGCAGATTCGCGGCCTGGCGAAACTGGCGCAGGATTACGGTGACGGCGACATCCGATTGACGGTCTGGCAGAACCTGTTGCTGTCCGGAATCGCCGACGCCGATGTCACCACGGTCGTCGAGGCGATCAAGCTGCTCGATCTGGCGATCGAGACGTCGGCCATTCGCGCCGGGCTGGTGGCCTGTACCGGGGCAACCGGGTGCCGCTTCGCCGCCGCGCACACCAAGGAAAATGCCGATGAGATCGCGGCCTGGTGCGAAGAGCGCGTTGCGCTCGATACGCCGGTGAATGTTCACCTGACCGGCTGCCATCACTCGTGCGCGCAGCATTATATCGGGGACATCGGATTGATCGGCGCCCGCGTGCCGCTGAACGACGATGGCGACACGGTGGACGGCTATCACCTCCATGTCGGCGGCGGGTTCGGGCCGGACGGTGCCATGGCCCGTGAACTTTATCGCGACGTCAAGGCCGAGGATGCGCCGCGCGCGGTCGAGCGTGTGCTCAGGGCCTATCTCGCGAACCGCACGGACGCCACAGAGACCTTCGTCCGCTTCGCCGCCCGCAACGATATCGACACCCTTAGGCGTATGGCGGAGACCGTGGAATGAACCAGATGTCGCCTTCGCCACCGATCGCGCTGATCCCCGAGACCGCGCCGTTTTCCGCCGAGCAGCGCTCCTGGTTGAACGGATTTCTGGCCGGGCTGGTGTCGCTGGATGGGGCGGGTGTCACGCCGCTGTCGGCGGAGCAGGGCGCGGCCGTGATGCAACAGGCCGCCGGCGACGGCGATGACGGCGAGGCGCCCTGGCACGACCAGACCATGCCGATGGCCGAGCGCATGAAGCTTGCCGAAGGCCGGCCGCTGCGCCGCCGGATGATGGCGGCGAT
>NZ_JTIY01000018.1 GCF_000818175.1 Streptomyces sp. AcH 505 | reverse complement strand
GTCGCAGAGGTCAAGCCGGGCGATGACGGCCGAGTATGGGGAGATGCCTCGCGCACAAACACCACCACCGCCCTTCACCCATTTCACGTGAAACGCCCTCACGCCCCTCCCATCTTCCGTCTTGCGATCTCCGCCGTCACCGCCGCCAGCGTATCGCGCGCGGGCACGGCGCCCTGGTCCAGCAGCCGCGCGCCGGTTTTCGGCAGCGACTGCGACAGCAGCTGGCGGCGGGTGGCGAGGCGCAGGCGGGCGCGGGTGACATTGGCGGGGTTGGGCACCGGCTGGCCGCGGCTGTCGAGGCGGATGTCGCCGCGCTCATCGTCGGCGATCGCCTGCATCTCGTCGAGCATCGTGAAATAGCCGAACGCGCGGGCGAGCCGGTAGTCGGCGGCGAAGCCGTTGTGATCGGCCTGCGCCCAGCGCAGCACCGTGGAGTGCGACGGCATGCCCTCGCCCCGGCAAATCTCCCGCAGCGGCCGCCCGGCGCTGAGCTCGTCGCAGATGTAGGCCGCCATGGCCGCGCTGTAGGGGCTGTCGCGCCACTTGCACAAAGTGACGGCGCGATAACGCGCGGCGAAACCATCGCGATCGCGCGACACCCAGCCGCGCACCGTGCTGGCCCGCGGCATGCCCGGCGCGCTGCAGATGCTGGCCACCGACCGCCCCGCCGCCATCAGCGCGCAGATCCGATCCGCCAGCTCCCGGCTGTAGCTATCCCTCGCCACGGATACGACTCCCTCATTCACGGCGACACGCAGGAAGCGTGGGTGATTTGCCGGCGCGGAACAAGCGGGTGAGGTGTGGATGATGGGGCTAAGGTTGTGATGTGGCGAAGCCTGTGAGCTTGCGAAGCCCAACCGAAATGTTGGTTCGAAGCGCAACCACACCATCAGCCGTCATGCCCGGCCTTGTGCCGGGCATCCACGTCTTCCTTGTTGAGCCACCGTTAAGACGTGGACGTCACGGCGACTCGCCGTAGCCCAGTCGCTGGAGACAAGCCCGGCCATGACCAGAGCAAATGGAAGCGCCGGCCCTCACCCCAGCCGCCGCGCGCCACCCTTCATCCAGCGCCGCGCCGGATCCGCCGCGAACGGCTGCATCTCGCCGCAGCCCGTGCACCTCAACGCAAAGCCTTCATCCTTGTCCGGCGTCAGCGCCAGCCTGCCCTTGCAGGCCGGGCACTCGCGGCGATCGGTTTCCTGCTTCAGCACCGACATCCAGGCGCGAACGCTGACGGCGAACAGCACGCCCACCACGAGGGCGATCGCCACAAGAAGCCACATGGCACGCAATCTCCACATGAGAGAACGCTAGCGCGCCGCGGATGGTTAAGGGTGGTAGGTGCGTGGCACCTGTGTTGACGATGAATTTTAAGGGTGAAGGGGGGGGTCGGCAAGTCCACGCGAGTTAGGTCGTGATGGGCATATCGCATCAGCCATATGACGACGCTGCTGGTGGACGAGCAGCAATCCAAGTCAAATTTCAAGTCGAATGATGGCTCGAACAGACTTGCGCAGACGGCGCTCCCGACAGATAAGCACTTCACACCCTATAACTATGTAGGGATTGAGGAACAGGACGGCGGCCGTCTAAACTTGTGTGAAGGATACAAGCAGCCGTCTGCTCAAAGAAAGAGATCACGTTGGGACTATCTGGGGCGAACATCAAAGAGGGAAGCTTTGTCGAGCTTCGTGGCCGGCCATGGCTTGTCGAAGAATTACGGGGAAAGGCCGACGATCTTCAGACGCTCTGCCTGTCTTGCATCGCCGACGACGCCCAGGGCGAACGGATCGAGGTGCTCTGGGACGCGGAGGTTGGCGCAACCATTCTTGATGAGGACGGCTGGAAGAACGTCGGAACGGGACTGCCCGACAAGGCCGAGGTATTAGCTGCCTACCTTCGGTCGATTAGATGGCGATCTGCGACAGCTGCCGACCGCGACCTGTTGCAGGCGCCGTTTCGGGCCGGCATCCGGCTGGATGCCTATCAGCTCCTGCCGCTGCGCAAAGCGTTGCGGTTGCCGCGTGTTAATCTCTTGATCGCGGACGATGTCGGTCTCGGTAAAACCGTCGAAGCAGGTCTGGTCGCACGCGAACTGTTGTTGCGCCGCCGCATCGATTTCATCGTGATCGCGGCGCCGCCTGCTATGACGATCCAGTGGAAGGGCGAGCTTGAATCTAAATTCGGGCTCTCGTTCGATATCATTGACCGCGAACGTATCGGCGAGATGCGCCGCCTTCGCGGCTTCTCAGTCAATCCCTGGGCAACCGGATCACGGTTCATCATCTCGCATCGACTGCTAACGGATGAAGTCTATGCTGCCGGCTTGCGCGACGTCCTAGGCGAGTTTCGCTCCCGGGCGCTGTTCATCCTGGACGAGGCTCACCACGCCGCTCCAGCTGCCGGCGTCCGTTACGCAATATCGAGCCAGTTGACGAAGGCAGTCCGGGAACTCGGCGAACGCTTCGAGCACCGCCTGTTCTTGACCGCGACCCCACACAATGGACATTCCAACAGCTTTTCGGCCTTGCTCGAGATGCTGGATCCACAGCGTTTCACGCGGGGGGTCGAGGTTCGGCCGAGGGACCTTGAGCCGGTTATGGTGCGGCGACTGAAGGCCGATCTGCGACGTCTCGGCGAGGCGTTTCCGGAGCGCATCATCGAGGCGATTCCTATCGCCGGCCTACCGGAGGATACGCCGGAACTCCATTTGTCCCGCCAGTTGGCCGCCTATGGCGAGTTGCGCATGAAACGCATCGCCGACCTGCCATCTCAAAAGGCGTCGATGGCGAAGCTCGCGTTTGTCGGCCTTCAGCAACGGCTCTTGTCGTCGGTGGCGGCGTTCGCGAGAACGTTGAAAGTTCATCGCGCAACCCTGCAACGCATGGCGGATGGCGAAGAGGCTGGCCTTGTCGCCGCCGCGGCGTTGGCATTCGTGGATTGTCCGGCCAATGAAGACAGCGCAGAGCTCGGCCTCGAAGACGATCAAGCCGAAAAGACGATCGACGCCGACGAGGATGCGACCGCGGAGGCGGCATCAGCTCTCGGCGTCGCCGACGCAGCAAAAGCCGATTTAAACAAGGAACTGGCAGCGGTCGACGACATGCTAGCGATAGCAGAACGACACGCATCACGGCCGGACGCCCGCGTGCGTTGGCTCGGCGATTGGATCAAAGCCAATTTCTTGACTGGGCAGACCTGGAACCGCCGACGCCTCATCATTTTCACGGAGTATGAGGACACGCGCCGCTGGCTGGAACGGCGCCTGAGGGAGGCGTTGACCGATACGGACCGTGCCGACGACCGCATTGGTGTCTTCACCGGAGCAACGGGATCGGATCGGCGAGAAGAAGTCAAACTGGCCTTCAATACTGACCCGGACATCGCTCCATTGCGAATCCTCATTTGCACGGACGCAGCGAGGGAAGGCATCAATCTTCAAGCCTATTGCTCCGACCTCATTCATTTCGATCTGCCGTGGAACCCTTCTCGGCTCGAACAAC
Organism: Streptomyces sp. AcH 505; assembly: GCF_000818175.1. Classification (GTDB taxonomy): domain Bacteria; phylum Actinomycetota; class Actinomycetes; order Streptomycetales; family Streptomycetaceae; genus Streptomyces. The sequence goes on along the minus strand of NZ_JTIY01000018.1, from coordinate 15,763 downwards.
GCAACGGGCGCATCGATCGCAAGCTACAGCCCGCCCAACAGATCGTCTGCCGCTACTTTCGCTACGAGCAGCGCGAAGCGGACATCGTGTTGGAGGCACTCGTTCGAAAAACCGAAACCATTCGCGAGCAACTCGGCTCGGTCGGCCAGGTGATCGAGGATCGGATCGCCAAACGGCTCGCTGAAGGCGGAATCGCCCGCGGCCAGGCGGCGGCCATCGCGCGTGCGATTTCGGAAGAAAGCGATGCCGAGCGGTTGACGCGCGCGCGCGCCGAAATGGACGATGACGAGCGGACGCGGCACGAACGATTGCTGAAGGAGCAGACAGATCTTCAACGAGCACTCGAACGCTCCCGAGAACGCGTCGGCGTCGATCCCGAAGATTTGCATCGAGTCGCCGCCGCAGCATTGTCGCGCGTTGGTTATGCCCTCGACAACAACCGCGGCGCTTCAGTCGGAAATGTAAACACTTACACGCTTGATCCTAATGATCCGGCCTTCACTAAAGATGCGGGTTGGGACGACGCATTTGACGATCTGCGGGTTCGACCGCGCAAGCGCGGTGAGCGCCTCGGAGACTGGCGTCGCAATGCACCCATTCGCTCGATAGCATTCAAGCCGCCGATTTTGGACGACGGCCGCGATGCCTCGGATGTTGTCCAGGTGCATCTTGAGCACCGGCTTGTCCGGCGACTTCTCTCGCGCTTCCTCAGCCAAGGCTTCCAGTCAAAGCTCTCACGCGTATCCGTTATCTACGGGCCTGGCGCACAGCCCCGCGTGGTGCTGATGGGACGTTTGGCTGTGTTCGGCGCTGGGGCCGCGCGGCTGCACGAGGAAATCATTCCCGTCACCGCAGTCTGGACGGAAGCGGAGCGTAACCGCAAGCCGCTTCGTCCGCTGGGCGACAGTGGCGAGGAAAAGACGCTCAATCAGCTCGAAACTGCATTGCACGACGCTCGCGAGGCGCCAAGTACAGCGGTCGCGCGTGTCCAGGCTTTGGTCGCGCGCGATATCGCCGATTTGGTCCCGACACTGGAGGCGATCGCGGCCGAACGACTGACGACGGTTGCCGCGCAACTCGTGAAGCGCGGTGAGGAAGAAGCGCGTTCGCTGTCCGCACTGCTCGAGCAGCAACGATCGCGAATCGCCAAGGCTGCAAAGGAATTCGATCCCAACCAATTTACCCTTGATCTTGTGCCCGAGGAACGGCGCGAACGCGAAGCAGATCGACGACATTGGGAAGGACGTTTGACGCGACTTGAGCGCGATTTGCGCGACGAACCGGAGCGTCTGCGCAAGTCCTATCACGTGCGAGCTCATCGTCTAGAGCCCGTGGGCCTCGTCTATCTCTGGCCGGTCTCCGGGTGAACGCGATGGCAATGAACGTCTATCTGGATCCCGACCTCGAATGGCTCGACCACGTGCCGCCGGTCGGCCTCGTGGTTGCTCCGAGCCTGATCAAGGAATTGGGCTTATCACCGTCACGACAAACATCGATCGACACTGGTATGATCGACGAGTTGGTCGGACAGGACTCCTCGAAGCCAGTTTTCGTCGATCCCTGGACTTTCGTGGAGCGAGTGCTCGGCTGGGAGGCACGCCATATCGCCGGCGCACCAGGGGGCCCAGCGCTTCCAGACGAATTGATTATCGCTCTTCCGGAGCATGGCACCACGCTTCGCCCCACCTGGGCCGTCGCCGAGCTCGGTGAGACCGAGCGTCCATGGCAACTCCTTGTCCGGGTCGAAGCGCATGGCGTCGATCCGGACGCGCGCAATGTACTCGACGGTTGGGAGGCTACACCGCATCAGCGCTTTGAGCGGTTATTGCGTGATACGAATGTCTTCGCCGGCCTGTTGATCTCCGAACGAGAGCACCGCCAAGACGGCGAAGTCAGGTACTCGCCCGAGCTGCGCCTAATCTACGCGCCGCGCGGTGAAACCTCCGGGCATCAGAGCTTTCCGATCCGCCCCATGGCAACGGTCGCTGGCCGGCCGATGCTCGGCGGACTGAAGCTGCTGCTCGATCGCTTCCGGCTGTTTTCCGACGCCGACGACCGGCGACTTCCGGCGCTGTTCAAGCGTAGCCGCGAGGCGCAGGCACAGGTATCCATTGCATTGGCCGAGCAGGTGCTCGGTGCACTGCACGAACTGCTGCGTGGGTTGGACGGCGCTGAGCCGGCGCTCGTTCGTGACTTCGCAACACACCGTCCAGACCATCTCTACGAGGGCCTGCTTGCTATTCTGATGCGCCTGGTATTTGTGCTCTACGCGGAAGACCGCGACCTGTTGCCGTCGCGCTCCGATGCGCGGGCGCGCGAGATTTATGAGGCGGGTTATTCGGTACGTGGCCTTTACACCAGGCTGACCGAAGATGCGACGCTGAACCCGGACACGATGGACGAGCGGCGCGGCGGCTGGGGCCGCCTTCTGGCACTGTTCCGCTTGATCCACAAAGGCCACAAAACCCGCTTTATTCAAGCCCGCGGCGGCAAGCTGTTCGATCCCGAAGAGTTTCCGTTCCTCGAGGGGCGCGTTTCGCGGGACGATTCGACCCGAATATTGGCTGTGTCCGACGGCTGCCTGTTGCGCGTTCTGGAAGGGCTCATGACCCTCAAGCGGCGAGGTGGGGAACGCGAACGCCTGTCCTACCGCACACTCGACGTTGAACAGATCGGCTCGGTCTACGAGACCGTGATGGGTTTCACAGTACAGGCCTCCAAGAGCCGGGTGCTCGCCATCAAAGCCGGAAAGAATAATAAGACACCGGTTTTCGTCGCTCTCAACGAACTGCTTTCGAAGAAGGGCAAGGACCGGATCAAGGATCTCAAAGAGAATGTTGGGCGAACCCTGACGGCAGCGCAGCGTAAATCGATTGAAGCGGCGAAGACCGTCGAGGATCTTGCGGCGGCGCTCGACGGAATGGTCGATGAGCGGGGCTCACCCAAAAGGAGGATTGCAGCATCAGGCACTCCTATTCTGCAGCCGACCGGCGAGAGGCGGCGCACGGGTAGTCACTATACGCCGCGCTCGCTGACCACCCCGATCGTTAAATATGTACTCGAGCCCACCTTCGAGCGGCTGGGGCCGGACGCAAAGGCTGAGCAAGTGCTGGATCTCAAGGTGTGCGATCCAGCCATGGGTTCGGGCGCGTTCCTCGTCGAGGCCTGCCGCGCGTTGGGTGAACGTCTGATCGCCGCGTGGGCTCGATGGCCCGAGACGCGACCGAAGATTCCTGCCGACGAGGATGAGGAATTACATGCCCGACGCCTCGTCGCGCAGCGCTGCCTTTACGGTGTTGACAAGAACCCGCGCGCGGTCGACCTCGCGCGACGTCGCTCTGGCTTGCCACTTTGGCACGGGACCATGAGTTCACCTTTCTCGATCATGCATTAAAATGCGGTGACAGCCTTGTAGGACTAACTAGCGATCAGATCTCAGCGACCCACTGGGACACGACAAAATCTCCCACTTTTGTCGGCAAACTCGTAGGAGACCACTTACGGGAAGCTGAGCGCGGTCGCTCGCGCATTCGCGAACAAGCCGAATGGGCAAGCGAGGCTGAGTTGCGCCCGCAATTCAAAGCCATTGAAACTCAATTAGAGGTCGCTCGGCTGATTGGCGACGGCATAGTCGCAGCATTCTTCTCGGCTGACACCGCAAAGAAGCGCATTGAACAATTAATATCATTTCAGAAGTTAGTGCAAAACAATCTTGGCTCGCGAGAATGGCACGAGAAGGCCGCCCGATTCTCTAATGACCTTTTATTCGGCCAGCACCCGACCCCACCATTTCATTGGCAAATAGAGTTTCCTGAGGTTTTTTCTCGTAGAGACGCCGGCTTCGACGCCATCGTTGGCAACCCCCCATTCGCCGGCAAGAACACGATAATCAATGGAAACTCCAAGAACTACCTTCCTTGGCTACAAACGTTGCACAAAGGGGCTCATGGCAACGCTGATCTAGTGGCACATTTCTTCCGCCGTGCGTTTGAGCTTCTAAGACAAGGTGGCGTATTCGGTCTCATCGCCACCAATACAATTGGCCAGGGCGACACCCGCTCCTCTGGCTTAACGACAATCATCTCCGAAGGCGGCACGATAATACGTGCGCGACGAAGGCTGAAATGGCCAGGGGAGGCAGCTGTCGTAGTTTCGGTTGTACATGTCGTTAAGGGCGCGGTGCCCGTGCCCACTCCTACACTTGATGGCAGACCCGTGACACGCATTTCGGCCTACCTCGTGGAAGGGGACCTCGATACTTCTCCGGAGGCACTAGTGGCCAATTCCGGTAAAGCATTTCAAGGTTCCATTTTGTGGGGAATGGGGTTCACATTTGACGACGAGGCAGCGGATAAGGGCACGGCTGAAAGTATTGAGAAAATGGGTGAATTAATAGCTCATGATCCATGCAATGCGGATCGAGTATTCCCCTTTCTTGGCTGGGCTGAAGTTGCCTCGTCGCCCACACACACACATCATCGCTACGTTATTGACTTTTTTGATCGCCCATTGCGTCGCGAAGGCAATCTCAAGCTTTGGAGCGAAATGAGCGAAAATGAGCGCTCCAATTGCCGGACGACCGGTCTTGTACCGAATGATTATCCAGATGAGGTCGCGGAAGAATGGCCGGACTTGGTCGAGATCGTTAGACGGCTTGTAAAGCCGGGCCGGGATGTCCAGAAGCTCGATGCGTTGCGAAATCGTTGGTGGCAATACGGCGAAAAACGCCCCGGCCTGTACAGAGCCGTTGGGGCATTGTCGCATGTCTGGGTTACGTCGAGTCAAGCGGCGTCGCAAATTTCATTTGCAAGACTTAGAACGGATTATGTCTACTCATCAAACTTGAATGTAGTGGCCCATTCCGGGCATTCTATTTTTTGTCTGTTGCAATCTAGAATTCATGAGCTTTGGGCAAGATATTTCGGATCATCGATGAAGGACGATCCGACATATACTGTAAAGTTGTGTTTTCGCACTTTTCCTTTCCCTGACAGTTTCGATCAGAATCCGGTTCTGGAGAGGACGGGCGAAGCATATAACACTCTTCGATCTCAATTGATGGTCAATCGGAATGAAGGGCTGACCAAAACTTACAATCGGTTTCACGCTCGCACCGACAATTCCGTTGATATCGTTCACCTCCGCGCGTTTCACGCCGAGATGGATACCACCGTTCTACGCGCTTATGGCTGGAATGATTTGGCCGATCGTGCCGCACCAGAGTTTATCGAACAGGATGCAGACGAGGGCAAAACCCCGAAGACGCGCCTCGACTGGCCTGCCGAGTTCAAGGACGAGGTCCTCGCCCGCCTGCTTGCGCTGAACGCCGAACGTGCCGCCGCTGAACGCGCGGCCGGACTGACTGCCGTCGCGGATGAGGATGACGAAGAAATCGACAACGAAGAGGGATCCGCTTGATGCCTCGCGCGCTTACCCCTTGTTCTTGATGAAATCACTCAGCGATCGCGCGCCTGTGCGATCAAGCAGCGTATCCAAGTGCATGTCCCCGCGCACATTGGGTGCGAAGCCATCGCCATAGATCTCGCGGAGTGTGTCGACGCGCGTATTTCCGTTTTTATGTCGGATCTCGCCGTCCTTGTCCCGGGAACGACCGTCAAGACCGGAATTTGGAGATTTGCGTGCCATAAGAAGCTCCTTTTAGTCCTATATCCGCAACATAATCTTGCATTTCTAAAATTGCAAGATTATATTGCGATTGGGAGGAGTGCCATGGCAGCCAATTTTATGGGAGCGCGCATCAAGGCGTTGCGCGAGGAGCGAAAGCTTTCGCAGGACGATCTTGCCCGCCTATTCGGCTTCAAGGACCGCCAAACGGTTTCGGCGATCGAGACCGGTGAAAGACGCATGACAGCTGAGGAATTGGTCATTGCCGTCGAGAAGCTTGGCGCTTCCCTGGACTATTTTACCGATCCGTTCCTGCTTGTTGGCGAGGGTCGCTTCTCTTGGCGGCGCCAACCCGATGTGGGGGCGCAGCGCCTGAATGCCTATGAGCGCAGTGCCGGACGGTGGATTGCAGCCTTTCGGGTCATTGCTCCGCAGGTCGGCCGGGCTGCACCGTTGTTGCGCCGGTCGCTCGCCATAACGCGTCACCAACGCTTCGAAGACGTTATGGAGGCCGGCGAGCGATTTGCTGCCGAGATGAAACTCGGTGACGTGCCAGCAAGGCGCCTCGTCGAGATAATGGAACAGCAGCTCGGCATCCTCGTGCTTATGGTGGATGCATTTCAGGGGATTTCCGGCGCAGCCTGCCGCTTACCGGAGTTGGATGTCGTCCTGATTAATCGCCATGAGGTTGTCGGCCGCCGAAATTTCGACTTGGCCCATGAGCTGTTTCACATCCTCACGTGGGAATCGATGCCGCCCGAGCATGCGGAAGACGCGCTGGAAACCGGCGGCAATCGTGTCGAACAACTCGCAAATAATTTTGCATCTGCCATCCTCATGCCTACGCCGGTGCTTGACCGCTTCGGTGATTGGTCCGCTCTCGCCGAGGGCGAGCTGGCTGGTCGATTGAATGCCGTAGCAGATGAACTACAGGTTACGTCCTCGGCGCTGAAATGGCGGCTTGTTGCTCTCGGCCGATTGAAGCCGGCCGTAGCTAAGTCAATTCCCGACGCGGCGTTGCGGAACAACGGGCACGAGGTAATCTCGACGAATCCGCCACCACTGTACTCCAAGCCATTCATGCAGGTGATCGCACTTGCCGTTGAGCAAGGTCGCGTCTCCGCGCGGCGGGCGGCTGGTCTCGTCGATCAGACGGTCGACGATCTTACCGACCTCTTTGCGACACACGGGGTGCAGCCCCCCGTCGAGCTGTGAGGCGTCATGGCGCGTCATCGCGGTCCCGTGCTCGTCGATACCAACGCCATCCTGGAATGCTACCGGGTTGGGGCGTGGCGCGCGCTGTCGAATGGCTACAACGTCGAGACGGTCGAGGATTGCGTGATCGAGACACAGACGGGCTTCCAGCGACGCCGGCCGGAATTGCAGATCGACGCCGCGGAGCTCCGAACCTCACTCAAGGCGGTCCACGCTGTGGATGATGCGCAGCGCGCGGTCGTGGCCGTTCGTGCGCCTGACATTGCGCTGGACGTCGGCGAGCGATCATTGTGGGCTCATGCGCTGACGCGCAGCGACGCCTGGGTTTTGTGCGGCCCTGACAAGGCGAGCATGCGCTTCGGTGTCCGGCTCGGACTGAGGGGACGATTGATCGCCTTGGAAACGCTTCTTGCCGGTGCAGGGCACCGACCGAAAGAAGCGCTCAAGCTAGCCTATACGACCAAGTGGCTCGATAAGGTTCTCGGCGAACTGTTTCTTTCGGAAGGACTTGGGCGACCATGACAAAACCTGTCGATATCCGCGCCCATATCGTCAACGTGTTCCGTCGCGACCTGATCGGTCCGGGACCGCAGGATTCCGATCTGGCCGGCGAGCGGCTGAACGAGAGCCCCTCGCGCTGGTATCTGGCCGGATTTCTCGCGCCCGCGGAGGACCCGCTCAGCCTCGACGGAGATGACGACGACAGCAATCCGTCCGCCCAGGAAGAAATGGAGCTCGATGTCGAAGAGCCGGATGCCGATGGCACTGGCGGCGCTGCGACCGACAATGAGGAGCCGGAGACACCAAATGCCCGGCGGCGTTTTCTACCGTCTTCCATAGGGCTGACAGTTCTGCTCGATCCGGACATCACCACCATCGAGGCGTGCGTCTCGTGGGGCGACTATCGTACAGAACCGCCACTGCCTGAGGAGATCCTGCTTCCAGAACCGTTGCCGGAAGAAATCGGCGAAGACGGCAAGGCCAAGCGTATCGAGCGGCCCTTGGTCGAGTGGGTTCGCAGCCCAAAGCAAAGGACGCTTCCTTTGCAAATTGTCGATGGCCGCGGCAATCAGGTTCTGGTGCCAGAAAGCGCGGCTGAGCAACGCCGCGGCGGTGGCTTGGTGCTGGAAACGCACTCGCGCCTATTCAGTTATACGACACCGGATGGGACGACAGAGCGCGTCCGCGCCCTCACCGTGTTTCTCGTCAATCGTCGCGCGACCGTGCATCGATTCTATTCCGATGTGAGCTACGCCTTTCAAGCACGGCTCGAACTTTTCTGTGAGAATGGTTTCCGTCCGCGGCGCGATCTTTCCGGGTATCGCGCCCAAGACTGGGACTTGCGGATCGCCGATCTGCATTATTGCGACGTCCGCGAGTGGGCCGTCGGCCGCAACGCCGCCGCAGGCTGGAATGCTCCGATCGACGCGGCCGCCAACATCACGCGGGTTTGGACCAATCCGCTTCCGACCGCGGAAGTCGAACGTGTTGCTCCAAACGAAGATGCCGAATTCAAAGCCAAAGTGACTTTTGGCATGGAAACCTTGGCTGGCTTGGCCGCGGGGGACGGAACCGCATTGGGCGCAGCTTTGGCCGACCTGCCCATTCTCTACGAGACATGGATCAACAATGAACGGAAGAAACTTGTAGGCCTTGCTCAGCGGCGCCGAGAAACCGGCGAACGCCTCATCTCCGAGATGGAAATCGCAAAAACACGGATCGCAGACGGCATCAGCATACTTGCAACCGACGCCAGGGCGCGAACTGCGTTCCGCTTCATGAACAGTGCCATTGCGCTAGCGGCCCGTCGCCGCGTCGCAGGCGCGGCTGGTGACCCGAACGCGCTACCGGAACCACAATGGCGCCCATTTCAGCTTGCTTTCGTGCTGCTCAATATGTCGGGATTGATTGATCGCAAGCATAGAGATCGCGAGACGGCCGATCTGTTGTTTTTCCCGACGGGCGGCGGCAAGACGGAGGCCTACCTCGGCCTCGCCGCTCTGGTCATCGCACATCGGCGGCTCGGCGGATCAGGGGTGCTCGGCGCTGGCGTCGCGGTGATCATGCGTTACACCTTGCGTCTGCTTACCCTCGACCAGCTCGCGCGCGCGGCAGGCGTCGTTTGTGCGCTCGAACTGATGCGCACAGACAAAGCGAACGTCGATGAACGCGGTCGCCGTCTGCTCGGCGACTGGCCGATCGAAATCGGCCTGTGGGTCGGTTCCGACGCGTCACCTAACAAGCTCGGCGGCAAGGGAAACTCGGACGAGACCACTGCGGTCGGCCGCGTTCGGCGCTATGCGAGCGGGCGCGACAAACGCGCTCCAGCGCCGCTCAAGGCTTGTCCCTGGTGTGGCACGGAGTTCAAGCCGGCATCTTTCGCGTGTACACCGAATATGCTTGCTCCCACCAATCTGGAGATCCGCTGCGTCAACACCGGCTGCGATTTCAGCCGCAACCGGCCGCTGCCGGTGCTCACAGTGGACGAACCTATCTACCGGCGATTGCCAGCTTTTTTGATCGCCACCGTCGATAAATTTGCCGCGTTGCCCTGGGTGGGCGAAACCGGCGCTTTCTTTGGACATGTCGATCGCTTTGCGGAGGGCATCGGCTTTTATGGTGCCGCCGAGCCGGGTGAAGGCCGCCCGTTGGACAATGGCTGGTCGCTCGATCCGCCCGACCTTATCATTCAGGACGAACTGCACCTGATCGCCGGCCCCCTGGGGACAGTCGCGGGCCTCTATGAAGCCGCCATCGACCAGCTTGCCTCGCGAGGTGTAGGTGAAAAGCGCGTTCGACCGAAAATCGTGGCTTCGACCGCAACGGTAAGGCGCGCCGCTGACCAAATCGCGGCCTTGTTCGATCGCAGCACGACGAGCATCTTTCCACCATCAGGGATTCATCGCACCGATAGTTTCTTTGCACGCACTGTTCCTTCGACGACCAATCCCGCCCGATTGTATCTCGGTATCGCAGCACAGGGCCGCGGCCCTAAGCTTGTGTTCCTGCGTTCGTTGACCACGCTGGTAGCGGCCGCCCAAGCGGCCTATGACGCAAATGTTCCGGCAGACGCAAAAACACCAAATCCTGCCGACCCCTACATGACGGCGCTGTGCTATTTCAATGCGCTGCGAGAGCTCGGAGGTGCACGCCGGATCGTCGAAGATGAAGTGCGTGACCGCGCCGCTCGCTACGGCGCGCAACGTCGCAGGGTCGATCCAGCCGATCAACCTTTTGCCGATCGGAACATCAAGGAGCCGATGGAGCTGACCTCGCGCGTCTCGACGGACGAGGTAGCGAAGGCGAAGCAACGGCTCGAGGCGGTGTTCGGCAGCAATGCCGAAACCGTCGACGTTGCGCTGGCAACCAACATGATCTCGGTCGGCCTCGACATCACGCGCCTTGGGCTGATGCTCGTTCAGGGGCAACCGAAAACCGCCGCGGAGTATATTCAAGCAACCAGCCGGGTTGGCCGCGATCATTTTCGACCGGGATTGGTGCTCGCTGTGCTGAACCTGCACAAGCCACGTGATCGCATGCACTTCGAGCAATTCGGCCAGTTCCATCGCACCTTCTATCGAGCTGTCGAAGCCACCAGCGTCACGCCATGGGCCGCCCGTGCGCTGGATCGAGCGCTAGCTGCCGTCGTCGTAGCCGCTGCACGACACGTCGATGCCACCCTGACACCTGAAGGCGCGGTCAACGAACTGAAGAACAATGCCGGGATTCGGGTTAAGGTCCGTGACGCCATCGTCACCCGGGCGCCAGAGCGAATGATCGCGGGTGGTCGCGCCGCGCTCACCATGCTGATCGACGATACTTTGGATGCATGGATTGCAACGGCCGATGAGCAAGCCGCGGGTGGCAATGCATTCGCCTATGCCCGAAAGAAAAGTCCACACCGGCTGCTCCATATGCCGCTGGAACCAGAGATCGGCAATCTGCTGGAACCTCACCGCCGCTTTGTTGCAGGCCGCTCGATGCGCGACGTGGAGTCTAGCGTCGTCCTGAAGGTCAGGGACCCGTACGGCAATGTGATCGCGAATGCGGATGACCTGACATGACCAAGAATGCACAACGGCTGAGCCAGCTGATTTCCACCTTTGGTCCTGGCGCCATGATCGATCTGCCGACGAGGTCGGTCGTTGTCGGCGGACTGGAGCAGTGGGACATGAAGGGCAACGCCTTCACGATGATCCCAGAGCCACGCGTAACCATGCGCCTGGAGCAGATTCTGAAACAGCAGGGGCGGCTCGCCCAATCCGTGAACCTGACGTTACGGACGCCGCCGACGTCGGGAGATGCGAGGGATGGGATCCCGCGCGGCGTTGCCGCTCCCATCTTTCCGACCTGGTTCATCTGCGAGCAGGTTGACACCGACACGACCGGAGGCAATGCGCCACGACGCCGGCGACTGGTGCGCTGGCAGGACCTCGACAGCAAGGGACGACGACGGTTTCAATTCGATGATGGGCGCAAGAGTGACGTGACACCGATTCGTTTCGTATGCGCGTGCGACAAAGGGCATCTTCAGGACATCGACTGGCGCTGGGTGGTTCATGGCTCAACGCCGTGCCAAGAACCAATGTGGGTAGAGGAAAAAGGCACGAGCGCGGACCCTGCCGATACCAGCATCGCCTGCGGTTGCGGGCGCCGGCTGTCGCTTCGAGATACCTTTCAAGTGGGTCGTCTTGGCAAATGCCGTGGGGAGCGGCCCTGGCTGCTCGACAGAGACCCCGACAGCTGTGGGGACAATCTTAAACTGCTTATCCGCACCGCAACCAACACCTATTTCCCTCAGGTTTATACGGTGATTTCGCTTCCCACTGAGGAAGACGAACTCAGCAAGCTAGTCGACGAGTTGTCGGGAGACTTGGCTGGTGTCCAATCCGCTCCCGACGTCGCACAAGCCAAACGCTTCAACCCGAAAGTTTCGGCCTCGCTTGGACCGTATGCGGATGGCGACATTTTCGACAGGCTGCAGCGGATCCGCGAGGGCGCGAGAACGGACGCTTCGCGCTCACCCAAGTTGTCGGAGTTCGACACATTCGCGAGCGGCCGTCCGGAAATCGGCGCCAACCACCCTACGGCCAAGCTCTATGCCCAAACACTGCCGCGTGACGCCTGGGCCGATCCCGACACACAGATCGATTTATCGGGGATCAAGAACCTCGTCGCTGTTCATCGCCTCAGGGAAGTATCTTGCCTTTACGGATTCACACGCTTCGAAGCCGCGCCGACGGCGGCCGATGGTGATATTGAAGACATTCAACTGAGTGTTCATGGCGCACCGTTATCTCGTGATGCCGACTGGCTGCCGGCAATCGAGCAATTCGGGGAAGGCATCTTCATCCATTTCGACGAAGCATCAATCGGACAATGGCTTCGCAATGAAGGCCCTGCGCTTCGCAATCGAAAGCTTCTGGCTGGCTATTATCATTGGCAACAGCGCTTCAACGGCAAGGCACCACCCTATCCAGGAACGCCTTATGTCCTCCTGCACAGCATCTCACACGCGTTGATGGCTGAAATTGCTCTCGACTGCGGCTATCCAGCCAGCTCATTAAAGGAGCGAGTTTATGCATTGTCCAGTTCGCGAGACGGCGGCGACATCGACCGCTGCGGCATTCTCATCTACACGGCGAGCGCCGGCGCGCAAGGCACCCTCGGAGGCCTGGTCGCAACCGCTCCCAGATTCGCCAATATTCTCAAATGCGCATTGGATCGTTTAAGGATCTGCTCGAACGATCCGGTTTGCGCCGATCATGAACCAGACGAGCGAAGCGGCGATCGCGCCACTCACGGCGCCGCGTGCCACGGATGCTTGCTTATCGCTGAGACGAGCTGCGAGATGAGAAACCTGTTTCTGGACCGAAGTTTGCTTATTCCGACGATGGCAGACGATTCGTCGTGCTTCTTTGAATAACCGCGTCTATCTGTTCACGCGAAGAGACAATATCAACGCACCGCCATATTTTCAGCCCCCTCAATACGCCATCCCCCACCACGCCCAAGGGTTATGGGGAGTAACCCCAAGCCCTTATTGAAACCGCAACACCCCCTCGGCTAGATTCGCCCAGACAACGCGAGTCTCGCCGCAGCCCGGGCGTAAAACGGGCCCTCGGGTGGCGCATCCGTCAGTGTGCCGAAGGGGCCGCCGCCCTCAAACGGACGCTCGTGGGCCAGCCCGACGTGACTGGGCTGTTCGGATGGTTTCACCGGTTGAAACCGCACTCCAGACATCCTGGGATCATCAGCCATGTCGATTTCATCGGCCGGATCAGCGGCCGTTTGCCTCTACGTTTCTTGTTTTTTTGACGCGTTTTCTCCGCGCAAACGCTTCGCGTTTATCGCGGGGGAAGTGGCACCACCCCCGGATCAAGTCCGGGGGCATGCTTCGCTTGAAAACGCCATGTCCAACACCGCGGAGGTGCTGCCATGAGTGATCCGCACACATCAGCCAAACTGCGGTGCCTCGATGCGGTGTGCCGCGATGGGCTGATATCGCCGCTCGACTTTCGGGTGTGCTACCTCATTGCCAGCATGATGAACCGAACCACCGGCATCGCCTTCCCGCGGCAGGCGACGCTGGCCGAGACGCTCGGTGTCACGCGCCGCAGTGTGCAGGCCTCGCTGGAGCGGCTGAGCTGGCTTGGCTACCTCAGCGTGGAGGTGCAGCGCGGGCGCGGGCATACAAACCGGTATCGGCTGTCGGCGGCGTATGCGGGTGGTGGTGGGGACGCGACCAGCGATGCGCTTCCGGAGGCTGGACAAGGCGAAGCGGGGTTCGCCGGGGGATTTCAGAAAATGCGCACGCCTGCGCACGAAAATGCGAACGGGAGCGCCATAAAAGGTGAAACGGCATTCGCACAGAACCCTTTCAATAACTCCTTTCAGACTCCGGACGCGAGAGATTCTGATTTTGAAGGGAGCAGCGAAGGGGTGTGGGTGGATTGCGAATCGATGCAGGCCGATGCGTGGCGGCGCTACTGGCGCTTGAACGGGGTGATGGAGCCGGTGCGGAGCAATCGCACGGGGAAGTATGCAAGGCGGTTGCCGAGTGCGTGGCCGCCGGGGACGACGACATGAGGTTGGTGTTTGAACATTGGCTGTAGACGCACAACAATTCAGCCGCGCCGAACCGGGGTCACAACCCGGATAGAGCCGCACTCCGGGACAAGTCAGGCCAATCTGGGCGAGGGCACAATCACGACCATCGTGGCAAACTCACGAAGCCAACTCAGTGTTGCTCAAATTCGCTGCGACGAAGTGCCGCTAGGTAACACGGCGCTTGTCGACTTGATCGAGCATGGATCTTCGAACCAACAGAGATGCACAAGTTCAGCCGAGCGCACGCCAATATCGAGGATTGAGAACGCAGTGAGCAGTATCCGCGGAGACAATTTACCCAACGCCAGAGACGCTCGGTACGTCAAGTTCAGCTGGAACAGCGCATCCGATGTACCCTCAATCGGAGAGCTAGATTATGTGCCAAGAACTCAAGCCTTCCGGATGTTTGCGGAAGGACGGTTTACCGGGCAACGCCTGATTGCCTTCCCCGCTCAAAAGAGAAGAGAAGCGCTTCACGCCCTTGGCTGTTGCGCTTATTGCGGCCGTGCAAATGACCAACACGGATTCGCTCTGCCCCTGACCAGTGAGCACGTTATCGCTGAGGCACTCGGGTGCGGGCTTGAACTACCGCAAGCATCCTGTTTCGACTGCCAGCGGGTGACGTCGGAGTTCGAACGATCAGTCACGGAAGAGATGTTCGATCCAGTGCGCCGAAGTCTCAATCTCGTTGGCAAACAAGGGGTTCTGCAAAAGAAAAACTTTGCGCTAGATGTGGGGGCCGAGACAAGCGAATTCGTAATGATCTCAGACATACATCATCCGACATTACTTACTTTGCCGGGCCTATATCCTCCATCTGCCTGCAGTTATCGGCCGATGAATACAAATGGCATATTCAATATTCTCACGTACAACATCAATTGCAGAAGACAAGATCTCGACAAATACGAGATCACTCGCTTCTCCACACAAATAATCGACACCGCACGCTTCTGCCAGATGATCGCCAAAATTGCCCATGTTGCCTGCATGGGCGTCCACGGTCGCGGTGCATTCAAGCCACTCGTCGCAGACTTCATTCGCACATCCCTGCCACCGAAAACCCCATCATCGGCACACTTCAACTTCGTTGGAAGACTCTGGCAAGAAAAAAGCGAGGAAAGCTCAAACCTGCATGAAGTCGAAATTGGAGAAATTAGTTGGAAAAGGGCCACTTTTATTTCAGCACGTGTTCGACTGTTCGCCTCCCACGGCATGCCTTCGTATCACGTGATCGTGGGTGAATAGCCCTGCTCTAGACGCCGCACAGAGACGAAGCCGCCTTCGTCATTTGCTCTCGCCAACCCTACTGTGGCGCTAATGGCCATTCACACCAGTGAGGAATGCTCGCACGGAGAAGTATGCAAGGCGGTTGCCGAGTGCGTGGCCGCCGGGGACGGCGGGGGTGTGAGGGGTGCGGTGGAGTCCAGATGCGTGGGGAAGTGGCCCCTCACCCGGCGCGTTGCGCCTGAGCAACCGGGAACATAGGTAACCGACCTCTCCCCGGTGCGGAGAGGTGGAGAGGAGGCTGTGGCGGGGGGCAAAGTGCCGCGGCGGCGTGGGGTGAAATCGCTTGACGGGGTCTCGGCCCGCGCCAATCATCTGTTGCGTTTTCATCTTTCGTTTTTTTATCACCTCATTGTTTTTCGACGGAGCACAGCCATGCGCCGGCGCGTTTTTCCGATCGTCCTCGCGACGACTGTTTTTGCCTGGCTTCGGGCGGGCGGGATGCTTGCCAGCCTTCTTGCCATCGTCCTTGTCGCCTTGCTTGCCACCTTCGCTCCATGGCCGCCGGCGATAGCCGGCGCGGCGG
>NZ_JTIY01000017.1 GCF_000818175.1 Streptomyces sp. AcH 505 | reverse complement strand
CAGCCGCTCCCAACAAGGTCCAGACCCAGTCGGCACTGCCGCCCGAGGAGACCGAGCGCCTGGGCAGCGACATCGTGGCCGCGCTGAAGACGGTCTATGACCCGGAAATCCCGGCGGACATCTATGAGCTCGGCCTGATCTACAAGGTCGACATCAAGGATGATCGCGCCGTCGATGTGGAAATGACCCTGACCACCCCGAATTGCCCGGCAGCCGCCGAGTTGCCGACCATGGTCGAGAATGCCGTTGCCAGCGTCGCGGGGGTGGGCCCGGTGAATGTCAGCATCGTCTGGGATCCGGCCTGGACCCCGGAACGCATGTCCGATGAGGCCCGTCTCGTCCTGAACATGTGGTGAGGTTGCAAGTTTCGGCGACTCAGGCCTCAATCAGGTCCATGCACGGGCATTGAATTTCGAACGGACGTGACCAAATGAGTGGAATGACACCGGATCCCTCAGTTCCCGCCAGCAAGCCGGCTCGCCGGCCACGACCGCAGGTCATGCGTCTGACGGAAGCGGCAGCCGCGCGGGTGCGCGAGTTGTCCAATCGAGCTGATTCCGAGATCGTCGGCCTTCGGGTCGGGGTCAAGAATGGTGGCTGCGCCGGTATGTCCTATACGGTGGAATATGCCCACGACGTCCGCCCCAACGACGAAGTGGTCGAGGACAAGGGCGTGAAGATCCTGGTCGATCCGAAAGCCATCCTGTTCCTGCTGGGCACGGAGATGGACTTCAAGGTCGACAAGATGGCCGCGCAGTTCGTCTTCAACAACCCGAACCAGACGGGCGCCTGCGGCTGCGGTGAATCGGTGCAGCTGACCCCCGCCAAGATGCCTGTCTGATCAGACGGCGGTTCGGACCATGGACCGCGATTTCCTCCAGGACCTGTTCTCGGTTTTCGGCCCGGTGAGCCTGCGCCGCATGTTCAGCGGGTATGGCGTCTCGGTCGACGGCACCAATTTTGCGTTGGTGCTGCGGGGGAGCGTTTATTTCCGGGCCGATGACCAGACCATACCGCGGTTCGAGGAGGAGGGCTCCAGGCCGTTCTCGTACGACACGCGCGGCAAGGTGGTCACTGTCGGCTCCTACTGGCAGCTGCCCGACCGTCTCTACGATGATCCGGACGAACTGGCGCAGTGGGCCCGCTCGGCTCTGGGAGCCGCTGAACGTGCCGCGGCGGCCAAGCGCGCCAGGCGTCAGCGTTCCAAGGCGCCGAAGACCAGGGCCAGTGTCGCTGTCGTGAAGGCTATCAATCCGCGGGCGAGCAAAGCTGTCAAAAAGGCCGCCAAGACAGTTGGTAAAACCAAGACAGTCGGTAAAACGGCCAAAGCCGCGAAGTCCCGATCATCCAAGTCTCGATTGTCGAAGTCCCCGCCAAAGACGCGCAAGCTCGCGAAGATGCGTCGGTGACACGCAAGCAACAGCTTGCGCGCGCCACTACCCGGACAATTTGGATTTATGCGACCTGGATATGGTCGGTGGGCGAATATTCCGGATCGGCCTCGCAGACCACCCGGTTGCGGCCGTTGCGCTTGGCGGCATAGAGGCAGGCATCGGCGCGTTCGATCAGGGAGTCGGTGTCGTCGCCGTTCTGCAGCATCGACACGCCGACCGAAATCGTCACGCGTCCCAGGATTTCGCCAGTCGATTTCTTCTTCAGTTCTTTTGACATCACCGCGCGGCGAATGTGGTCGGCCACCGTCAGCGCCTGGCGCAGCGCGGTGGTCGGAAGCACGACGGCGAACTCCTCACCGCCATAGCGCGCCGTAATATCCTGGCCCTTGATCGTGGCCCGCAACGACATCGCCACCAGGCGCAGCACCTGGTCGCCGGTGAGATGGCCGTAGTTGTCGTTGAACGACTTGAAGTGGTCGATGTCGAACATCAGCAGCGAGAGCGGCTCGCCATGGTCGAGCGCGTGCTTCACCGCATCTTCGATTGCACGGTCGAAGTACTTGCGGTTGCCGAGGCCGGTGAGGGGATCCGTCAGGGTTTCAGCGCGGATGGCTTCGAGGCTCTGCTGGAGATTGGCGATCTCCTGCTTGGAGCTGATCAGCCGGGATTCCAGCGCCTTGTTGTTTTCACGCATCTCCAGTGTCGATTTCACCAGCGACTGCACCACGGTCATCACCGTGTTGAGGTCATGCGCGGAGCCGAGCTTCTGGGTCGCTCCGTCCAGGTTGTGGCCGAACGCGGTCGTCATGCTGAGCGCGTCGGTGATGAGCGCCATCACGTCGTCGATTTCGCTGATGACGCGCGCGCCCACCTTATCGATACGGTCGGTGGTCCGCAGTTGGGAAAGGTACGTCTCGTAGATCTGCTCGAGGTCCGACTCGGTCAGCCGGCCCTGGCGCGCCAGAGTCTCGTTGATGATTTTGTTGAGCGGGGCGTTGTAGCCGGTGGCGTAAACGTACCAAATCTCATAGTTGCGCGGCACGGCCGGCTGCCGCAGCGATTTGATCTGCCCCAATGCAACCTCGGCAAACGCCAGGGTGCGTTGATGTTCGTCCAATAGTCCAATCACGTCGGCGTCCCCGAGGATGGGCATCCTGCCCACCGTCACATCCCGTAACAGCCATAAAAGCTAAATCAACGACAGTCACGTTACGCCACGAGAGTGAACGGGACGTTAAACGGTTCCACGGCCGGCGGGAGACTTGCCGCCGCGCCAAGAACTTGTTGAGTGCGGCGAGCAGGGTGTGTTTCGTTGGGGGACATCGACTGGCAGGTGAGAAAAGGTATGGCGTTTGCGATCAAAGCCGAGATCGGCAATCCGCGGACGAAGACGTTCGCGTTCTCTGCGCAAAAGACGATGTATGGGGGCAAGCATATCGCCGAAGGCGACACGGTTTTCGTGTTCGCGAGCGAGAATGAGGGTGGGCACGGCCTCATTGCGTGCGGTGTGGTCACGTCCGCTGATGCGGTCGCCAGGAAGTACGGCGTTGCCCGGCAAACACCGCGTGTGAGTGTGGCCATCAGACGCACCGCGTTCGCGAGGCGGCCGCTGGGGCGCAGCGCGCTCAAGCATTTCAGCAACTGGGATGACGGTCGACCCGAAACCGAGCTGAACTTCAAATTCTATCGTCAGGCAACGAACAAGATCGTTGGCATCTCGGATGAGGTGGCGGCGTTCCTCAGCAAATTCTTTTAGCGCCACCAGCCGTTTTGCTCCGGGAGCCCGGGGTCATGCTCCGCATGCACGGAACGATTTGAGTCTCCCGGTTCAAGCTTGAGACGTCCGCGTTTTTAGACGCGTGCGCGGATCGGGCGTAGCAGGAAGGCCGGCAGGTGGGAATGATCGGCCGGTTCGGAATGATGGTCGCGGGACGATTGCGGGGCCGGTGCCCGGCCGATCGAGGGAGGCTGCTGCTGACTGGCTGCAATCGGAGGGGCTTTCCTCTCGCCGCGCGCGCCGGCGTTGTCACCGCCATGTTCGTCGCGCCCGCGTCCGCCCTCGTTGCGCCGTCCTTCCGAACGCCCGCCCTCCGGGCGTCCGCTCGATCGCGAGCGTTTGGCATCCCGGTCGCGACGCGGCTTGCGCTCGCCGGACGACCTGTCCGCCGATTGATGGGTATCCTGGGACTCCGACGCGGATGCGACGAGGCCAGAATCGGCGCGGGTGATGGTTTGACCGATCAGCTTTTCGATCGCCGCGATCGATTTGCTGTCGGCCGACGTCGCGATCGAGATCGCGGTGCCCGAGCGGCCGGCACGGCCGGTGCGGCCGATGCGGTGGACGTAATCGTCCGGATGATGGGGAACGTCGAAATTGAAAACGTGGCTGACTTCGGGGATATCGAGGCCGCGGGCTGCGACGTCGGAGGCGACCAGCAGCGGCATCTCGCCTTTTCTGAACTGGTCGAGTGCGGCGGTGCGGGCCGACTGATCCATGTCGCCGTGCAGCGCGACGGCGGCGAAACCATGCTTCTGCAGCGAACGATGCAGCAGCGCGACTTCACGCTTGCGGTTGCAGAAGATGATCGCGTTCTGGAGGTCCTTTGCGGAGCGAATGAGATGGCGCAACGTTTCGCGCTTCTCGTGCGGTTCGCGGCCACAACTGACGACGGACTGGGTGACGGTGACGGCGGTGGAGGCCGGCTTGGAGACTTCGACGCGCTCCGGATTGTGCAGGAAGGTTTCGGTGATCCGGCGAATTTCGGTCGGCATGGTCGCCGTGAAGAACAGCGTTTGACGGGTGAAGGGGACCAGTTTGCAGATGCGTTCGATGTCGGGGATGAAGCCCATGTCGAGCATGCGGTCGGCTTCGTCGATCACCAGAAGTTCGACCCCGGTGAGCAGCAACTTGCCGCGTTCGGAGTGGTCGAGCAGTCGTCCGGGCGTCGCGATCAGCACGTCGACACCACGCATCAGCTTGCTGTCCTGATCGTCGAATGACACGCCGCCGATGATCAGGGCCACATTGAGCTTCTGGCCGGCGCCGTATTTATCGAAGTTTTCCTTGACCTGGGCGGCCAGCTCGCGGGTCGGCTCCAGGATCAGTGTGCGGGGCATGCGAGCCCGGGCGCGGCCCTTTTCCAGCATCGTCAGCATCGGCAGGACAAAGGCGGCGGTTTTGCCGGTGCCGGTCTGGGCAATGCCCAGCACGTCCTTGCGCGCGAGCACGTGGGGGATGGCCTGGGCCTGAATGGGGGTGGGGGTGGTATAGCCTGCGGCCGCAACGGCAGCGACGACCTTATCGGACAGTCCTAGATTGGAAAAAGACATTGAGCCTCGAGTCGAAACCGCCGTTCGGATTCTCGGGAATAACTGCCGCGTTCAACCCCGGAACGGCACGCTCTTTAGGCACGGGGGAGGGAAATACGCTGACAGGCGGCTCATCGGGACATCGCGTATCGATTCCGCGCCGCGTCACGGCGGAACATAGGCGGGAAATGGCCAAAGTCAATGTGTTCCAGCATGACAAGGGCCAAAAGCTTAATGTTTTCGGCTGGAAATGCTCAATTTGAGGGTTTTTGGGACCGGCGGAACTGAACCGGCGCCAGCCGCTGGAAGACTATGGCATAGTCCCGTTTTCGGCCCTTCGCGCGGCTGCCGGGCACTGCTACATGGCTGGTTTCGCAGGTTTCGAGGACACCGGATGATCCCCCATTTTGCCATCAGGACGGCTGTCCTCGCGGTCGTTGCGGTGCTCTCGCTCGTGGTGCCTGCGGCGGCTGAAAAGCGCGTCGCACTGGTCGTCGGCAACAACGACTACCGCAACATCCCGCGGCTGCAGAAAGCGGTGAACGACGCCCGCGCCATGGGCGATACGCTGCGGCAGCTTGGTTTTACGGTGATGGCCGCCGAGAACCAGACCCGGAAAGGCTTCACCGAAACCTTGCTGGCGTTCGACCAGATCGTGGAGCTGGGTGATACGACATTTTTCTTTTTTGCCGGGCATGGCTTTGAAATCGGCGGCGAGAATTACCTGCTGCCCACGGATGTCGAAGCCGCCAGCGCCGGCCAGGAGGAACTGGTGCGCGACGGCGCCATGGCGGCGGAGCGTGTGATTTCGCGGCTGCAGAAGCGCGGCGCAAAAACCTCCATCTTCGTGTTCGACGCCTGCCGCAACAATCCGTTTGAGCACGCCGGGACGCGGGCCCTGGCCGGTGGCGGCGGGCTTGCGGCGATGACACCGCCTGAGGGGGTGTTCGTGGTGTTCTCCGCGGGCGCCAAGCAGACGGCGCTCGACCGATTGTCGGACGACGACAGCAACCCGAACTCGGTCTTTACCCGCAACTTCGTCCGCGAACTGGCAAAACCCGGACTGAACCTGGTGCAGATCGCCAAGCGGACCCAGTTCGACGTCCGCGACATGACGGCCGCTGTCCGTCATCTGCAGACCCCGGCCTATTACGATCAGATTGTCGGCGACGTGGTCCTCAACGGCGCGGCCCCCGGCAGCAGCGGTGAACGAACCATCGCCGTGGAGCCGCAATCGCCAGGGCCGCAATTGGCCGGGCTGCCGCCGGTGAATCCTGCGCCGCGGCTGCTGGCCCCGGACAGCACCAACGCGCCGATCGCGAGTTTCTCGCGGCACAATGGCGGGTGGACTGTCGCGATTTCGATCGCCGATCCGGCGTTGGCGATATCATGGCGAATGGGCGAAAGCGGAGATTTCAAGGATACCGGCTTTCTCGATACGCTCGATCAGCGCACGCGCAAGCGCGTGCCGAGCCCGTCGTTCGAACTGCCGGCAGATGCGCCGGCGGCGACGCTGCAAGTCAGGTACATCGACGTCAATGGCGACATGCAGGGGCCATTTCCCATCCGGTTCGAGCCGCAGGCCGCGCTGGTGCGCGACCAGCGTAAGATCCTCGATCTGACGTCGACGAGTTGGCTGGCGTTCCGCGAGTTCAACGGCCTGCTGGTGTATTACACCCACCTGATGTCGTACCGGTGCGCCATCCGTGAAATGCGCATCGGCATCGACAGCGGCGTTCCCGACAAGGTGATTAAATTGCCGCCGTGCAATTTGAAGGACCCGGTCGCCATCCCCTCCGATGCGCAGGTGTCTCTCAAGCTGCCGCCGGCCACCAAGTCGGTGTCGGTCGAACTGACATTCCAGGACGGCAGCGTGTCGGAGATCAAGACCTTTCGGCGCTGAACGTCCACGACACATTGTGTCATCGTCGGTGGGGAACTTTTTGGCTGCCGTCAGATTTCAAGACAACCGGCGAGCCTGCCGGCCCGGATGCACCGCGCATGAATACGAGTGGCGAAACACAAGTCCCCACCGAACTTGGCCGCACCATGACGACGCGCTGCTGCATCGTCGGCGGCGGCCCTGCCGGGATGATGCTTGGGTTTCTGCTCGCACGTGCAGGCGTGCAGACCGTCGTGGTGGAAAAACACGCCGACTTCCTGCGCGATTTTCGCGGCGATACGGTTCATCCCTCGACGCTGCAGATCATGCGCGAGCTTGGCCTGCTCGATGAATTTCTCAAGCGGCCGCACCAGGAGTTGGATCGGCTGCGGGGGCAGTTCGGCGACACCATCGTGCGGATGGCGGATTTCCGCGGGCTGGCCTGTCCTTTCATTGTTTTGATGCCGCAGTGGGATTTCCTCGACTTCCTGTTCGAGCAATCGGCGCGATTTCCGAGCCTGACGGTGTTGCGCAAGACCGAAGCAATGGACCTGCTGCGCAACGGTGATACGGTTGTCGGCGTTGTCGCGAACACCGAACAGGGGCCGCTTGCCATCAAGGCGGATCTCACCATCGGTTGCGACGGGCGGCACTCGACGATCCGGGCGCGTGCCGATCTCGAGGTTGAGGACGTCGGCGCGCCGATCGACGTGCTCTGGTTTGGGATCGGCAAGGCCGTTGGCTCCGGCGACAACCTTCTGATGCGTACCGAGCGGGGTCGTATCCTGGTGACGATCGATCGTGATGACTACTGGCAATGTGCCTATGTGTTTCCGAAAGGGCAGTTCGAAGCGGTCAAGGCCAGAGGCCTGGAGCAATTTCAGAACGACGTCGCCGCCACGGCGCCGGCACTGAGGGAGCGCATTGGCGACGTAAAGAGCTGGGATGACGTCAAGCTGCTGACAGTCGCTGTCGACCGGCTCACGCGCTGGACGCGGCCGGGGCTGCTTTGCATCGGCGATGCCGCGCACGCGATGTCGCCGGTCGGTGGTGTCGGGATCAACCTGGCGATTCAGGATGCGGTGGCAACGGCCAATCTGCTGGCGGGACCGCTCGCGGAGGGATGTCCGCCGGAAAGCGAACTCGACAAGGTCCGCCAGCGCCGGCTGTTTCCAACGCGCATGACCCAGGCGTTGCAGGTTCAGATGCACAAGCGCATCATCTATCCCAGGCTACAGGGGGCCGAGACGGGCGTCCCGTTGCCCATTCGCCTGATCGACGCACTGCCGCCGCTGCAGCGGTTGTTTGCGCGGTTGGTCGGCATGGGCGTGCGCCCCGAACATGTGCGCTCGCTCGCCGTCCACGTAGGGGATCAGCCGGAGGTCGAATAGCCACCGTCGACCGGGATCGCGGTACCGGTGACGAAATCGGAGGCGCTGGAGCTGAGGAAGACCGCGATACCCGCCAGATCGCCGGGCACGCCCCAGCGCCCTGCCGGCGTTCGCGCCAGAACCCGGTCATGCAGGCCATCGACCTGCTGGCGCGCGCCTTCAGTCAGTTCGGTATCGATCCAGCCGGGCAGGACGGCGTTGGCCTGAATGTTGTCCGGAGCCCAGGCGCAGGCCAGCGACTTGGTGAACTGCACGATGCCGCCCTTGCTCGCGGCATAGGCCGGCGCGAACGATGCGCCGAAGATCGAGAGCATCGATCCGATATTGATGATCTTGCCGCCGCCGGCCGCCTTCATCAGCGGATAAGCCGCCTGCACGGCGTGCACCGCGCTAGTGAGGTTGGTGTCGATCACCTTGTGCCACTCATCGATCGCCATGACGTGCGCTGGCTTGCGGATGTTGATGCCGGCATTGTTAATGAGGATGTCGACGCCGCCAAACGCGCGTTTGGTTTCCTCCATCATGCGCGTGGCGTCGTCGCGCGAGGTGACGTCGGCGGTCAGGGCAATGGCACGGCCACCGGCTGCGGTCAGTTCGGAAGCGGCCTGTTTCGATTTCGCCTCGTTGCGGCCGACGATCGCGACTGCGGCGCCGGCGGCCGCGAGCCCGCGGGCCATACCGAGGCCGATGCCGCCATTGCCGCCGGTGACAACAGCGGCTTTTCCGGACAGATCGAAGGGAGAGGTGGTCATGCTGCGCATCCTTGCGGTCTTGCTGCCGCGATGGAGGGAAACGAAACGAGTCTGCTGGGTCAGACGCGGCGCGATAAGACTATCAGCACCAGTCCAACAAACGCCAGTCCGCCACCGTAATAGGCCCATTGCGTCTGCCGCACCATGAAGCTCGACGCCGGATAAGGGAAATACCCAGTGGCCTGGCCGACCCAGAGCGCGCCGATGACGAGCGCGAGCATACCAAGAATCAAAAGAGGAGGGCGCAAGGATGTCATTTGGGTGGTCCCTCTTTCACGCAATTGGTATCCGGGTTCAGGTGCAACCGCTGCCCATTGGCGTTCAGCTCTTTGGAAATCTGCGAATCTGCAAGCTCGAAATGACCGGCCAAAAGTGCGTCGCGCGCACCCGGGCAATTGGCATTGACGAGATTGCCCGCGTAAGACCATGACTTCTGAGCGTCGATCGCAAAAACGGCCACGGTTCCGGATGGTGACGGGAGTACAACGATTTCCGCGATTCCGTCGCCATCAATATCGACCAGCACGGCTTCACATTTCGTGTGGCCCGTCATGCAGACAGGCAGCAGGAATTTTCGTTTGGACGCGCTCCAGTCCGTGTTCAGGAATTCAGGAGGTAAGGATCCGCCAGGTGGCTGAGCCACCGTGATGTTGCCCGTTCGATCGCGTACCGTCGCGGGCGCATACCAGGCATCACTGCGCGTGTGCCACTTCAGGACCTCGCTGGCCTTCTCTGCGACGATTGTCGAACTGTTCTGCTCGGCCAGCTTCCGCAGTGCGTCGGTGCCGTAGCGGCCTGATGCAAACCGTAAAAACGAATAGTCGAACTTGCCCGGCGCGATCTTTCCCGTGTTCAGCAGTCGAACCTGGTCGGCAACGGATATCCGCGCGGGGTCGGCGACAGGCGTGAACAGCACAAACAAGACGATCAGGGCGGCAAATGCGCTTGCGACATTCGTGACGTCCAGTCGTTGCGACAAAAAACGTCCTCGCAGCAGTGCGGCGACGTAGCCGACGGCATAACAGGCCGCGATGCCGGTGCAGGCTGTTGCGAAGATCCTGTCCGGGGTCCAGCCGTATTGTCTTACGCGCAGCATGATGCTGTAGGCCGCCAAAAGCACCAGCGGCACCAGGGTGATCGAAGAGATCGCGACCGCAATGCGCAGAATCCGCGAGACGGGCCTTGCACGCTCGAGAGTGTCGTCTTCGGCCCGCGAGCCGTCCTGGTAAGTTGCGTTGATCAGAAAGATCAAACTGGCGATGGCGATAAGCAGGATGGACGATGCATGCCGCGTGCCCCACAGCGGCTCCAGTCCCGTTGCCAGCAACGCCGCGATGAAACCCACGACAATCAGCGTCATCAATGGCAGCAGCCAGGAGAGCAGATTGCACCCCAGTGTGCGGACGCCACGAATGATGCCGACGCGAACGTCGGTGACATGAATGGCGCAATTGAGCACCAGTGCCGTGGCCGGAATCCAGAACCAGCTCTTCTCGATCAGTTTCGCGAGGAAGTCGAGTTTGATCAGTTTGAAGAGTTCTGCACCGAGCCAGAGGATGAGCCAGAAGATTCCCGCGAAGAGGATCGCGAGCAGAATTTGCACTCCGTATTTCCAGGACACGTCAAAATGCGTCGCGTAACGTGCGATCAGTCTGTGATCGCTGGCCCCGGATATCAGCAGGCTCTGCATGACAAATAATCCGGTCGACAACGCAAACCACAATTGCGGAGAGGGCAGGTTGCGCAGGCCGGACGGAGGCAAAATCGGATCGCGGATGATATCATAGTAGGCAAGGCCCGCGCAGATCAGGGCAACGATGATGGTCCAGCCGGCAAGTAACCGGGGGCGAAGGTGCGTAAGGCCGGTCGTAATAATGAGGGGCGCGAAAATCGCTATTGTGCAGAGCGTCGCAAACAACGGACCGTGTGTTGCGGCCCAGCCTTTCGCCTGGGACGCGTCGAACAGGAGGTAGAGGGCCAGCCCCTGCAGGAGACCGACAGCAGCACGAGCCATGCCTGACGAACTCGAACTGCCTGACGCGGCTCCATCGACCTCCGTCATGGGTACTCCCGTGAAAGCCTCAGACGTCCAGCAACTCCTCGCTGGCGAACTCGGCCTTTTCCGAAATGAAGGCGAAGCGCGCCTCGGCCTTGGTGCCCATCAGGCGCTCCACCGAATCCGCGGTGCCTTCGCGATCGTCCGGCAGCAGCACAACCCGCAGCATCGTACGCTTGGTGGGATCCATGGTGGTTTCCTTCAACTGCGCCGGCATCATCTCGCCGAGGCCTTTGAAACGCCCGATCTCCACCTTGGCGTTGGCATGAAATTCCCGCTTCAGGACTTCATCCCTGTGTGCCTCGTCGCGGGCGTAAAACGTCTTGCCGCCATGGGACAGGCGATACAGCGGCGGAATCGCGAGATAGAGATAGCCTTCATCGATCAGCCGCGGCATCTGCCGGTAGAAGAACGTGATCAGTAGCGAGGCAATGTGCGCGCCGTCGACGTCGGCGTCGGTCATGATGATGATGCGAGCGTAGCGCAGATCTTCCTGACGGTAGTGTGCGCCGGTGCCGCAGCCGATCGCCTGCATCAGGTCGGCGAGCTGCTGGTTGCCGGCGAGCTTGTCTTTGCCGGCGGAGGCGACGTTGAGAATCTTGCCGCGCAGCGGCAGGATTGCCTGGGTCTTGCGGTCGCGCGCCTGCTTGGCGCTGCCGCCTGCGGAGTCGCCTTCGACAATGAAGAGCTCGGAGCCTTCGGCGGCGGTGTTGGTGCAGTCGGCGAGCTTGCCAGGCAGGCGGAGCTTGCGCACCGCGGTCTTGCGCGAGATTTCCTTTTCCTGACGGCGGCGGAGCCGCTCGTCGGCGCGCTCCATCACGAATTCCAGCAGCTTGTTGGCCTGCACCGGATTGCCGGACAGCCAGTGATCGAACGGGTCCTTGATCGCCTGTTCGACGATCTTCTGTGCTTCAGCCGTCGCCAGCCGGTCCTTGGTTTGGCCCTGGAATTCCGGTTCGCGCACGAACACTGACAGCATCACGGCGGCGCCAACCATGACGTCTTCGGACGTGATGGTCGCGGCGCGTTTGCCCTGTCCGACGCGCTCGGCATGATCCTTCAGGCCGCGCAGCAACGCGCTGCGCATGCCGGATTCATGGGTGCCGCCGTCGGGAGTCGGCACGGTGTTGCAGTAGGACGACAGGAAACCGTCGGCATCAGCAGTCCACGCCACCGCCCATTCGCAGGCGCCGTGCGCACCGTTGCGCCCGGACTTGCCGGAGAAGATATCGGGGTGCACCAGGGTGTCAGCGTGGATTGCCGCGCCGAGATAGTCCTTAAGGCCCCCCGGGAAATGGAAGGTGTCCTCGGCGGGAACGTCGTCGACGCCGCGCAGCAGTTCCGGATCACAGTGCCAGCGGATTTCGACGCCGCCGAACAGATAAGCCTTCGACCGGGTCATTTTGAACAGGCGTTGCGGCTTGAACGCCGCCTTGGCGCCGAAAATGTCGGTGTCGGGCTTGAAGCGGATGCGGGTACCGCGGCGGTTGTGCACCTTGCCAAGGTCTTCCAGCTTGCCCTTGGGATGGCCGCGCTCGAACGACATCTTGTAGAGCTTTTGCTCGCGGGCGACTTCCACTTCGAGGCGCGAGGAGAGAGCATTGACCACCGACACGCCGACACCGTGCAGACCGCCCGAGGTCTCGTAGACCTTGGAGTCGAACTTGCCGCCCGAATGCAGCGTGCACATGATGACTTCGAGGGCCGACTTCTTGGGAAACTTCGGATGCGGGTCGATCGGAATGCCGCGCCCGTTGTCGCTGACGGTCAGAAAACCGTCCGCCGTCAGGCTGACCTCGATGAAGGTGGCGTGACCAGCCAAGGCCTCGTCCATCGAGTTATCGATGACTTCGGCGAACAGATGGTGCAGGGCCTTCTCATCGGTGCCGCCGATATACATGCCCGGTCGGCGCCGGACCGGTTCCAACCCCTCCAGCACCTCGATATCGGCCGCGGTATAGCCAGCCTCGGCACTGGACGCGCGAGTTGCCGGCTTGGCCGCGGCGGCGCGCCCCTTGGGCGCTCCTGCGAACAAGTCATCCGATTTGTCGTTCTTTTTTGCTTTCAGTGGCTTAGACATATTTCTTCATACTTTAAGAGGCCCGCGACGGGCGAATCACTGACCCCCAATATGCCACGGAAGCGGTTTGGAATGTGACGGACCGGCCTGGGAACCAGCCCTAATATGGGCGTGGCGGGCGGTTAAATCAGGTCTTGCCTGCCTTTCTCCCATGTCACGCTCCCATGTCACGCGTTTGCCGTTCGCGCCACGATCGACAAGAACAAGACCATGGCCGCCAGGATGACCATGGAGCCTATGACCACGACGAACCCGAGCGAATGATGGCCGGTGGCTTCGAGCGCGATGCCAAGTGGGAAGACGATGCTGCCGGCGATATGCAGCCAGCCCTGGATTTTCGCCAGCGTCATGGCGGCAGCCTTTGGCACCACCTTGTAATAAAGCCCGAACAGAAACAGCAGGACACCACCGACCAGATTGAGATGCGCGTGCGCCGGTCCGAGCTGAAAATCGTGCTGGATGCCCATCACGATGCCGCCCACCATACCGAAGGTCAGCAGGACAGCACTCGTGCACATCATCAGGGAAGGCATCATTCTATTCTCTCTCTGGTTGTTATCGAACAGCGGATGAAAGCGGGCCCAGGAAAGGCCCGGGAGGACAATCAAGGGATGAGGACCCCACGGATCCGCGCTCAAGGGGTATCGATAGCTCAGGAGGTTGCGGCTGCATGGCCGCGACAATTGAGGTCTTCAACATCATTGACTTGGTCTTCGAACGCGTAGTCTGGTTTAAAACCAGCAACCGCGGAAACCCCCAAATGGAAGATATGGTGCGTGCGCTCGTCGATTTCGTCCGCGATCATCAGTCGTGGGCGGCGCCGATCATGTTCGCACTGGCGTTCGGTGAATCGCTGGCATTTCTGTCGCTGCTGATTCCCGCCTGGGGCGCATTGGTCGGCATTGGCGCGCTGATCGGCCCGAGCGGGATCAGCTTCTGGCCGGTCTGGATTGGTGGTGCGCTCGGCGCGGCCTGCGGCGACTGGATATCCTACTGGTTTGGATTCACCTTCAAGGACCGCGTCGCGCACATGTGGCCGTTGTCGCGCTATCCCGAGCTGTTGCCGCGCGGTGAAGCGTTCGTGCGCAAGTGGGGAACGCTCGGGATATTCCTGGGGCGTTTCTTCGGACCGCTCCGAGCCTCTGTTCCGTTGGTCGCGGGCATTTTCGAGATGCCCTACATCAGATTTCAGTTCGCGAACTTCACCTCGGCCTTTGTCTGGGCCGCGGCGCTGTTGATTTTCGGCGATATCGTGTCCAGGGCTGCAACCTGGCTCTGGGGCGCCGTTTGACACAGATTTGATTTGCGACGTCGGCGCTCCCGCATGGCAAGACCGCAGCGAACCGGAATAAGGTGCCGGGCCGGTTGTTAATCCGGTCGACGACCGACCTGATTTCTCAGGACCAGATGTTTCAGGATCGGCTTTCAGCAAACGACATCGGGGAGGGACCTCATGGACATTACACGACGTCTTGCACTGACAGGAGTTGCCACCATGGCCGCCGCACCGCTCATTCCGACATCGTCCGCAAAGGCCGCGGTTGCCCCGGCGGGCAAGCAGGCTCCGAGCTTCTATCGCTACAAGGTCGGCGATATCGAGGTCGCTGTCGTTTCCGACGGCGCCAGCACCTTTCCGCTGCCCGATAATTTCGTCGTCAATGCCAAGAAAGACGAGGTCAATTCCGCGCTCGAAAAGGCGTTCATGCCGCGTGACAAGATGACAATCCATTTCGCTCCCCTCGCGATCAACACCGGCGGCAAGCTGGTGGTGATCGACACCGGAAACGGCGCCGCTGCCAACGCTGCAAGCAAAGGCGCTGTGGGCCAGTTCGCGACCAACCTTGTGGCCGCCGGCATCGATCCCAAGAACGTGGACATGGTGGTGATCTCGCATTTCCACGGCGATCATGTGAATGGATTGCTGACCGCGGATGGACAACCGGTCTTCGCCAATGCCGAGGTGCTGGTACCCGCGGTCGAGTGGAAATACTGGATGGACGACGGCGAGATGAGCCGCGCGCCGGCCGGCCGCATGCAGGAGCTGTTCAAGAACAATCGTCGCGTGTTCGAGACAGGTTTGAAGAAGAAGGTGACGCCCTATGAGTGGGGCAAGGAGCTTGCGTCGGGATTGCTCTCGGTCGAGACCATCGGTCACACCCCGGGGCACACGTCCTATGTGCTGTCGTCAGGTTCGGACAAGGTCTTCGTTCAGTCCGATGTCACCAATCATCCGGACCTGTTCGTGAAAAATCCCGGCTGGCATGCGGGTTTCGACCAGGACGGCGGCAAGGCCGAGAGCACGCGTCGCAAGGTCTACGACATGCTGGTCGCGGACAAGCTCAAGGTGCAGGGCTTTCACTATCCGTTCCCGGCGCTCGGCAACGTCGAAAAGGATGGCACGAGCTATCGTCTCGTTCCTGCGCCATGGTCGCCAACCATCTGATCGCGGGTCGATAGGCCAAAAGGGCTGCTCCGGGCCACGAAACGTAGTGGTTTGACCGCCTTGACGTGAGATGGGCGCGGATCTATATCCGCGCCCATGATGACACCAGCGACCATTTCAATTGTTCGCCGTCGCCGCACCTTTGCGGCATGGGCGGGCGTTCGCGCCTGAGATCATCACCCCCTGCCGCCGGAGTTTATCCGCGGCAGCTTGTTCCTCCCACAATCCGCTGCTGATCGTCTCCGACGGCGCTCGCATCGTGGAACAGGAACACCTGATCATGGCTGAGAAGAAGAAGGTCGGCATCCTCGGCGCCTCCGGTTACACCGGGGCCGAACTCGTTCGGCTACTGCTGCGTCACCCCGGGGTCGATATCACGCTGCTGACCGCGGACCGCCGCGCCGGTCAGGCGATGGGCGACGTATTTCCGCAGTTCGCGCCGTACGATCTGCCGCAACTCGTGACAATCGACAGCGTCGACTGGCCGAATGCCGGACTTGATCTGATCTTTTGCGCGCTGCCCCATGCGACCACCCAGAAGGTGATCAAGGACGTGCTGTCCAAGGTGCCGCAGACCAGGATCGTCGATCTGTCGGCGGACTTCCGGCTGGAAAGCCCGGAGGCCTATGCCACATGGTATGGCCACGAACACCACGCGCTCGAGCTGCAGAAAGAGGCGGTCTATGGCCTGGTCGAGATCTACCGGCAAGAGATCAGGAAGGCGCGTCTCGTCGCCAATCCCGGCTGCTACCCCTCGTGTGCGTTGCTGCCGGTGATCCCGCTTCTCACAGCGCAGGCGATCGAGCCGGACGAGATCGTGGTCGACGCGAAATCGGGCATGACTGGCAGTGGTCGTTCCATCAAGGAGGAGATGCTTTTCTCCGAGGTCTCCGAGGGTTTTCACGCCTATGGCGTGGGGCATCACCGCCACGTTGCCGAGCTTGATCAAGAGTTCTCCAAGGCGGCGGGCCGGGAGGTCTTGGTCAGCTTTACTCCGCATCTGCTGCCTATCAACCGCGGGCTGCTTTCAACCATCTATGTGCGGGGGCGAGGCGGCTACACCGCGCAAGACCTGCACGAGATCCTGTCGGTTCAATACGGCGGCGAACCGTTCATCCATGTGCTGCCATTCGGCAAGACGCCACAGACGCGGCATGTGCGTGGCTCGAACATGACGTTCATCGGCGTCGCCGCCGACAGGATGCCGGCGCGCGCGATCATCGTCTCAACGCTGGACAATCTGACCAAGGGAGCGTCAGGTCAGGCCGTGCAGAACATGAACCTCATGCTTGGCTTTGCCGAGGCCGCGGGAATCGATCAGCCGCCGATGTTTCCGTGATCGCCAATGACAAAGGGACGGCCGATGCCGTCCCTTTGTTTGTTGCCAATCGTTGCCGGCGAGATCGTCAATGTCAGGTGAGATTGATGTCAAACGACCTAAAATCAGACGATCTGGAAGATTCCCAGCACCAGCACGGCCTGCGCGATAAAGCCCACGGTGAAGGCCAGTGTGCGAAACACCGGCACGCCGAGCATGTAGACGAACACATGCGCCACGCGGGCCCAGAAATAGACGGCCGATGCGAGCACGGTCCACTTGCTGGAATAATCGATGGCGTTCAGGATCAGGACCAGCGGCGCGAAGATGACGAGGTTTTCCACCGCGTTGTCGTGGGCGAACATCAGGCGGTTGGCCCATTCCGCGTGCGGCTTGTCGGTCCGGGTCGGATTGGCCATGGCGCCGCCGAGGCCACGCACCTGACAGCGATTGAGAATGTAGGGGACCCACAGCAGGCCCGTCAGAATAACCGTGAGGGTCAACCAGAACAATTCGCGCGTCATTGCAAGCTCCCGGCCTTGATTCAGTCGATCGAGGTCATCCTCGCCGTCAACTCATAGATCATTTTCCGGGAAAGTGGAATTCGCGGCTGTGGATCAGGCGCGCACGCGAACGAAGCTGCCCGGCGCATCCTCGAGCGCGGGCAGGGCCTCGGTCCCGACACCACGGGCGGAGACTTGCTCAGGGTCGCTCGATTCGATCCACTGCCGCCAGTCCGGCCACCATGAGCCCTTGTGCTCTTGCGCGCCCTTCATCCAGTCAGCCAGGGTGATGTCGCGAATCCTGTCATTGGTCCAGAATTGATACTTGCCCAGCGCCGGCGGGTTGACCACGCCCGCAATGTGGCCGGAGCCGGCGAGCACATAGCGCACCGGGCCGCCGAAAAACTGCGAGCCATACAGCACCGATTCGGCGGGTGCGATGTGATCTTCCTTGGTGGCGAGATTGTAGACGGGCACCTTGACCTTGGAGAGATCGAGCAGGGTGTTGTCGAGCACCATGGTGCCGGCCGACAGCCTGTTCTCCAGATAGCAGTTGCGAAGGTAGTAGGAATGGTTGGCCGCCGGCATGCGGGTGGCGTCGGAGTTCCAATGCAGCAGGTCGAACGCCGCGGGCTGTTTGCCCTTCAGGTAGTTGCTGACCACATACGACCAGATCAGATCGTTCGAGCGCAGCATGTTGAAGGCCATCGCCATCTTGCTGCCTTCGAGCACGCCGGCGCGCTGCATCTCGCGCTCGAGCGCGGAGATCTGATCTTCGTCGACGAACACCAGCAGTTCGCCGGCATGGGTGAAATCGACCTGGGCGGCGAGGAACGTCGCCGACGTGACCCGCACCCGCCGCTTTTCCGCAAGCCAGGCCAGCGTCGAGGCGAGCAAGGTGCCGCCCACGCAATAGCCCATGGTGTGGACCTTCATTTCGCCGGTCGCCTTTTCGATGGCATCCATCGCGGCGAGGGGACCTTCCTTCATGTAGTCGTCGAAGGTCTTTTCACCGAGCCGTTTGTCCGGGTTGACCCAGGAAATCACGAATACGGTGAGACCCTGGTCGACACACCACTTGATGAAGGATTTTTCCCGATTCAGATCGAGGATATAGAACTTGTTGATCCACGGCGGCACGATCAGGAGGGGGGTGCGCAGCACGCCCTCGGTGGTTGGTTCGTACTGGATCAACTGCATCAGGTCGTTCTGGAAGATCACCTTGCCGGGCGTGTTGGCGAGCTGCTCGCCGACATTCAGGTTCGCGGAATCCGACTGGCGGATGCGCAGATTGCCGTGTCCGGCCACCACGTCTTCGGCCAGCATCTTCATGCCGCGGACGAGGTTCTCGCCGCTCGAGGCCACCGTCTCACGCAACACTTCCGGGTTGGTCAGAACGAAGTTCGACGGAGATAGCGCGTTGGTGAGTTGCTGGACATAGAACTCAGCCTTCTTGCGGGTGTGCGGGTCGAGCCCCTGCGTATCGCGCACCACGTCGAAAGCCCACTGGGTGGTCAGCAGATAGAACTGCATCACGAAGTCGAAAAACTGATTCGACTTCCATTCCGCGTCCTGAAAGCGCTTGTCGCGCGGCGCCGGCGAAATCGCGGGGGCGGCGTCTTCGCCCACCAGGCGTCGCATCGACGCCCCCCACAGATCGAGGTAGGATTTTCCCAGCTTGAACTGCAGTTCCGAGGCGCGGGTCTTGTCCGAGAGCCAGTATTCGGCGACCGCGCCGAAGGTCTTGACCAGTTCATTCATTTCGCTCGGAGTCTCGTCCGGCGGCACGCCTTCGCGGGATTTCAGATACGCGGCGAGGGCCTGACCGCTGCTTTCCATGGCCCGCGCGAGGTTCTGTGCGAACGCCTCGGCATTGAAGCTTCCATTGGCCTTCATATTTGGGAGAACGTCAGTCATTGGTGGGACACTACTGGAGCTTCGAGACAATTGAATGCGTGATGCACGTACAGTTGCTGGGATGATGGCACAGTTGGAAGGCTATTCCAGAAAACCTTGTGCTGCACCGCGACAAAATTCTTGCTTTGGTCATATTGGAGCCCCACCGCATCGGTCTATTCATGGCGTTATTAATCATTTGGCGTGATAGAATGTTCGGCATTGCGATGATCAACATGCAAAAATTTCAAGCAGTGGCGCGATGCCGCATGCGATGCGCGAGCGCTCGGTGACAGAACGTAGTCCAGTGACGTGGTGGTCCGCCGGTTCGCGCCTGGCGGCGGTGGCGTTGTGTCTCGGCTGTGGACTTGCTCTGGGCGCATGTTCGGTGCCGGTCGCAGATCTGCCGGT
>NZ_JTIY01000016.1 GCF_000818175.1 Streptomyces sp. AcH 505 | reverse complement strand
CCGCCGGTGATGACCTTGAAGCGGCGGGTGCCGATCGCGATCGTGTCGTCCTTGGTGAGGCGGGTGTAGGAGGCGGGCAGCGTCGAGACGCGCTTGAGATAATCCTGGCCGCGTCCCAGCAACTGATCGGTGAGATCCTCGTCCATGCCGTGGCGGCGGAAGAACAGGCGTTGCGCCTGCTTGCGCTCTTCCGAGCCGCGATGCTGGTGATAGGCGCTCTGCAGATATTCGACCTGCGACATGTGCAGCGGGCAATTGAAACGCTCGACGATCCAGCCCGCGAGCCCGACATGGTCCGGATGGGCGTGGGTCACGATCAGCCGCGTGATCTTCACCGCCTTCAGCGGGCCGTCGAACAGCTTGGTCCAGGCCGCGATGGTGGCTTCGTTGCCGAAGCCGGCATCGATCATGGTCCAGCCGTCGCCATCGGCGAGCAGGTAGATGTTCACATGGTTCAAGCGAAACGGCAGTTCCAGACGGACCCACAGCACACCCGGCCGGATCTCGATGACCTCGTCCAGCTGGGGCGGGGTCTCGAACGGATAGCTCAGGGGATCGGGCGCCTTGTCTGTTGCCTTGGCGGTGGCTGGGGCGTTTGCATGCATCGGGATCATAACCTCTGCCTCCGGCTTAAACGGACATTGGCCGTTACGCTAGCCGAAATTGTTCCTTCCGGCGTCCAAACAGCTGTTTGAAACATACCATCGGGGCCGCTTCAGGGGCTGTTCGCCGCCCGATGCGGCGGTGCATGGCAGACCTTCGCCAACTTGGGCTCATGCCATCCAGGATTGACTGCCAAAATCGTTGGAATTAGCGCCTGCGGGCTTGAAGCGAGCAACTGCTGTGCAATTGACATTCACCCCTTTGAGTGCGGAACCGGAGAGGCCTCTGATACATGCGCAAAACGGCGGCCCAAGCGGACGGCCGAGTTCGGCAGAACTGCTGTGTGATCAGAAAACATGTCCAAGCCGCCCCTGAAGAAGGAAGCCCCGGTAAACGTGGGCTGATCAATTTCTTGAGTAGTCGCCGATTGCGGATGTCGATGGCGTTCGGCCCGCCCAGCGTTCCTATGACCTCGGTGGCGTGATCGAATTCCCGTGGAGTCAGGCTGGTGCCCCCTATCGACGGATCGACGACCCGCACGGACGGCGGCGACCGCGGTGCACCCGATGCACACTCGGCAGATTGAAGTGGAGCACGTATGGGGTGGCCGATAACGTCTCTTCCAGACAACGATAGAGGTCGACGTGGAATCGATTGAAGCAGCGGCGAGGCGTCTGCGCGAGGCCTATGGAGTCGGCCAGATTCAACCCCTGCGCGCCGCGCTCGATCCTTTGGATGCTGCCAAGGCCTATGCGATCCAGGCGGCCAACACCAAATATTGGATTTCTCACGGCCGTCGCGTGACGGGTCGAAAAGTCGGCCTAACGGCAAAAGCCGTTCAAATGCAGCTTGGGGTCGATCAGCCCGATTTCGGTGTGCTGTTCGCCGACATGCAGATCGCTCATTGCGGCGCTCTTCCAGTTTCCAAGGTGTTGCAGCCGAAGGCCGAAGCTGAGGTCGCCATCGTGCTCGGCCGCGATCTGGACCTGCCCGATGCAAAGATCGAGGATGTCCTGGCTGCCGCAGATCATGCCGTGGCGGCAATCGAAATCGTCGACAGTCGGATTGCGGATTGGAAGATCACCTACGCCGACACGGTGGCGGATAATGGCTCGTCAGCCTTTTTCGTCCTGGGTCCGCAGGAAAGGCCGCTCGCCGGACTTGATCTTTACACTTGCGGCATGGCGCTCGAGGTGAACGGTGTGCTTGCCTCGCTCGGTGCCGGTGCTGCCTGCCTCGGCCATCCCCTGGAGGCAGCCGCGTGGCTTGCGCGTACGCTCGCCAGAAACGGAGAACCGTTGCGTACGGGAGATGTCGTGCTGACCGGCGCCCTCGGACCGATGGTGACCTTGAAGCCCGGCGATCGTGTGGAAGCAAAAATCGGCGGTCTTGGCAGCGCGTCATTCGTTTATGGAGACCAACGTTGATGGTCGACAAAGTAAAAGTGGCGATCATCGGGTCAGGCAATATTGGCACCGACCTCATGATGAAGGTCTTGCGCCATTCGGAAACCCTGGACATGGGAGCGTTTGTCGGAATTGATGCGGAGTCCGACGGACTTAAGCGAGCTCAACGCCTCGGCGTTGCGACGACGCATGAGGGGATCGACGGGCTGCAAAGGCTTGCTGTATGGCCTGATATCGGCGTCGTATTCGACGCGACCTCGGCGGGAGCGCACCGCAAGCATAGCGCCGTCGTCACTGGTGCAGGAAAAACAATGGTCGACCTGACGCCGGCGGCGATTGGTCCCTACGTTGTACCGGTTGTTAACGGTGGCGAGCATCTCGACGCGCCCAACGTGAATATGGTGACTTGCGGCGGGCAGGCAACAATCCCCATTGTTGCGGCGATCTCGGCAATAGCAACCGTTCATTATGCCGAGATTGTCGCTTCGATCTCTTCCAGGTCGGCGGGGCCTGGCACACGCGCGAACATCGACGAGTTTACCGAGACCACGGCCCGCGCCATTGAGACGGTCGGCGGGGCAGCCAAAGGCAAAGCGATCATCATCCTCAATCCGGCCGAACCGCCGATGCTGATGCGCGACACAGTTTTCACTCTTTCTTCGGGCTGTACGGAGGCGGAAATCGAGGCGGCCGTGGAAACAATGGTGGAGCGGGTCCGCACTTATGTTCCGGGATATAGGCTGAAACAGAAAGTGCAGTTTGAGAGGTTCGGCTCCAACAATCCGCAACAGATTCCCGGACTGGGTTGTTTCGAGGGAACCAAGACCAGCGTCTTCCTGGAGGTGGAGGGTGCCGCTCACTACCTGCCTGCCTTTGCTGGAAACCTGGACGTCATGACTTCCGCGGGCCTTCGTACGGCCGAAAAGATAGCATTGCGCCGAATGCAAAAAGGTTTCGCGTGATGGGCTTCGATCCCACCGTTTCGAAACTGTATATACAGGATGTAACGCTCCGGGACGGCATGCATGCGATCCGACACCAGTACAGTCTTGACCATATCCGCAGGATTGCCAGTGCGCTTGACGAAGCGAGGGTTGACGCAATTGAGGTGTCGCACGGCGACGGGCTCAACGGATCATCGTTCAATTACGGTTTCGGAGCACATACCGATTGGGAATGGATAGAGGCGGTTGCCGACGTCGTGAAGCACTCCGTGCTCACCACGCTTCTCATTCCTGGTATCGGCACGATCGAGGATCTGAAGCGCGCGCACAAGCTGGGTGTTCGTTCTGTTCGCATCGCAACTCATTGCACTGAAGCCGACATCTCGAAGCAACATATAGCGGCCGCGCGCGATCTCGGCATGGACGTGGCGGGTTTCCTGATGATGAGCCACATGATCGAGCCGGAGGCGCTCGCGCAGCAGGCCAAGCTCATGGAAGATTATGGTGCCGTGTGTGTCTACGTCACGGACAGTGGCGGCGCATTGGACATGGACGGCTTCCGGGAGCGTTACGAGGCATATGATCGAGCGCTGAAGCCGGGTACGCAGCGCGGCATACATGCCCACCATAACTTGTCTCTTGGTGTCGCCAACTCAATCGCGGGCGTGCAAGCTGGTGCCATTCGCGTCGACGCCAGTCTTGCCGGGATGGGGGCCGGCGCGGGCAATGCGCCGCTCGAGGTCTTCGTTGCCGCTGCGGAGCGCAAAGGCTGGCAGCACGGCACAGACCTGTACAAGCTGATGGACGCCGCAGAGGACCTTGTACGGCCGCTGCAGGATAGGCCCGTCAGGGTTGATCGCGAGACGCTGAGTCTGGGTTATGCCGGCGTGTACTCCTCCTTCCTGCGCCATGCCGAAAAAGCCAGCGCGCAGTACGGCGTCGACACGCGCAAGATATTATTGGAACTCGGCCGGCGACGGATGGTCGGAGGTCAAGAGGACATGATCGTCGACGTTGCGCTGGACATGGCCGCGCGCCCTGGCGGCTAGACTTTCATCTCCCGCTATCGAACGGCTCAGGGTGCAAATGCTTTCGAAACTCGACCCACATCATCCTTCAGATGACGCATACGCAGACGGGACGCTGAACGAAACGACTGCCTGTGCTTCAGGCGTTTTCGAACGGCGCTCTTGATGGGAGCTTCGGAAGATCCGTTGCCGGCGGCGCCGTCTTCGAGCGCGCAGACGACCGCGACTGGTCCGGTGCTGAATGCCAGGGCAATTACTGTCCTGGCCGCGGCGTCAGCGACGTCTGTGGCAAATGGATACTATATTCAGCCTCTTCTTGTCGTTATCGCCGCCACTTTTGGGGTCCCGGAACAATATGTCGGCGTTCTCCCGGCAATGACTCAGGTCGGCCTGGCTTGCGGTGTGGTTTTTCTCCTGCCGCTGGGCGACGTTGTCTCTGTCCGCACCTTGTTGATGGTGGTTATCCCTCTTCAGATCTCAGCACTCACTTTGCTGTTCGCGAGTCACTTCGTTGGCAGTCTCGGTCTTGCGTGCCTTCTTGTTGGTCTGTTTGGCATAACCCCCTACGTATTGCCGCCTTATGCGAGCCTGCATGTTCCTCCGGAGCGTATCGGTCATGTGACCGGGGTGCTTACGCGCGGAATAATAACAGGTATTCTTCTTGCTCG
Source organism: Streptomyces sp. AcH 505 (assembly GCF_000818175.1). GTDB lineage: Bacteria > Actinomycetota > Actinomycetes > Streptomycetales > Streptomycetaceae > Streptomyces. Next base: position 15,136 of record NZ_JTIY01000016.1, on the reverse strand, counting down.
GATCGTTGCCGGAGTAGTGGGCACCCATCTTGGGTGGCGCGCAGTCTACTTGTTGGCTGCCGTCGCGATGGTTTTTGTCTTTTTTGCGCTCCGTCGATTCGTGCATGCCACGCCTCACGCTTCGAAACGCGAATTCCCTGGCTACCGCGCACTCATTGTGTCGATGGCCCGACTGGTGATCTCCGTGCCGGAACTGCGTATCGCGGCGCTGTGTCAAGCGGCTACCTTTGGATCGTTCAGCGCGTTCTGGCTCGGGGCGAGCTTGTACTTGCAGAGCCCGACGTTCGGCTGGAGTCCCGGCGCGGTCGGGCTTGTTGCGCTGATCGGCGTCATCGCCGCCTCGAGCGCTCCACTCTTCGGCAGAACCGCGGATCGGGTAGGGCCGCGCGTTACGCGGTTCATAGCCTTGATCGGCATGTGCCTGGCCTGGCTGATCCTCTTTGCCTTCAGTCAGCAGCTGTTCGCCATGGCCATCGGCGTGGTGCTGCTCGATATCGGAGCAGCGCTGCTGGACATTTCCAACCGAACGATACTGTACGGATTAAAGAGCGAGATCAGGACGCGGCTGAACGCCATATATACGGTCGCCATGCTGGGGGGCGGAGCAATCATGTCGGCGCTTGCTGGCCTTTGCTGGTCGGCGGGTGGATGGCCTGCGATTTGCGCCTTAGGTTCTCTACCGCTTGTTTTGTCGATCGCCATTGCCGGTCGGTCGGACATTGCTCGTATTCGTTCATCTGCTCTCGATTAATCGCTCGATCGCGCTGGCAGCGGCGCGGAGTTCCGGCAGTAGATCGGACTTCATTTTGTCAACGGTGATGCCGACGGTATTCACGATGATGTTGATGCAAGCGACCACGTCTTCCGTCTTGTTCATGATCGGCAAAGCGATGGTTGCGGTCTTCTCGTCGGGTTGCCACTCGCGATAATTCATGCCGAAACCCTGCTCACGCGTGCGGCGAATGATTTCTTCGATCGGAAACGGACTACCGGTTATCCGGGCTGAGGGGTCGGGGTCGTCAAGTATCAAGCGAAGCACGGCGGCACGAGTCTCCTCGCGGGAAAAGGCGAGGTAGGCGCGACCCATCGCCGTCCTCAGCATAGGCAGGCGCGTGCCGATCATGCCACGATGGAATGACAACGGACTGAAATGATGCGTCGAGTCCCGTATGACCATCGCCGTTCCGTTGGGAATGGAAAGGTCACACGGCCAGACCACTTGCTCGGACAGCCGTCTTAGAATTGGCGCGGCGAGGCTGGAAACCCATTCCTGATCCGTCAAGCTTTCGCCGAGCTGGCGAATCTTGATGGTCAGCCGGAACGAGCCATCATTGTCATTCCGTTCGACAAAGCCCTCGCGCTGCAGCGTCTCCAGGAGACGGCGAACGGTCGTGCGGTGTATTCCGGTTTGCCGTGCAACCTCGCCTGCAGAGGCTCTTCCCTGGGGAAGCGCGGTGAGACACTGGAGGACGGCCAAGCCCCGCGACAGACCGGTAACCTGCTTATAAATGCCCGGAGCATCGCTTGAATCAGCCATTTTTATCCCGCGGACCAGGGCGACCGCGCCAAACACTCCACCCCAAGCCTTGTCTACCATAGAGGGGCAATGAACGAACAACGAAAAAGATGCAGCATGAATCAAAACGGGACTACCGTTTTGATTGACACCGTCGGGGCTACTTCGCCGTACGATCCAAGTCGGTCCCTCCTTTCGTTGCGTCTGCAATCCCGCTCTTCCGGATGAGCCGATTGATGGGCATCTGATTGTACGACTCGGACGGATCCGGGAGGCTGGTCCTTCAACCCCGATCGGCTGACGCCACGGCGAAGCCCGCAATCCATTCCGGAATTGGGCGGTAATAGTGTCGCTGGAAATGGTAGTGCTGTCCTGCGCCGGTCGCCGACAACGCCGCGATCCAGGTCCGCACCTCGTGCGCCGAAGCGCCAGCCTCTCGCTCGATAACCTCGTCCTTGAGATTGTCGAAGACCTTGGCGTCTCCGCCTTGCGCCAAAGCAAGAAACTCCTCGTCCCATCCGGGACTCAAAGGCTTCAAGGCTGGATCCGCCTCTTTCAGGCGGCTTGCGGCCGATATGACCCGCTTGATCCTGGCTGCCTTCGCGCCTTCATCAGGATTGCGACCGTTGATCAATCTTTCAACGACCTCCGGGGCGGCTGTCGCGATCTGCGGAACGGGTGGTTCATGCGATAGTCCGCCAGATCCGATGAAGAGAACTCGTTTCCCAAGGGTGGCGGCGAAGCGTCCGACCGCTTCCCCCAGAAGCCGTGACCGATGACAACTCGCCAACGGCGGCGCAACCGCGTTGATAAAGATGGGCACGATGGGGGGGGTGGAGAGCGATCCAAACAGATCTTTCAGCGGCCCAGCAAACCCGTGATCGACCTGCATACGGTGCGATACCGCGATGTCGATTTCGGACGAAATCAAAAAGCGCGCGCAATCGCCGGCCGCAGCGGACGCGACGTTGATTGGTCCAGCCAGGGTCCCGAAATCACCAAGCGCGTCTGCCGCTGTAGCGATGCAGAACTGCGGCATGATGTCGTAGAAGAAACCGTTGAAGTGATCCGGCGCAAACAAAAACACGAGTTCTGGATCAAACGCCGTGACGCGTGATCGCAATGTCGCGACCGCCGCATCGACTTCGCCAAGTATCGCAGGTGCAGGATCGAAGTGACCCTGTAATGGTGTATGTGACAAGCAAGCGGCGAGCACACTCATGGCGACCTCCCAGGAAATTACGTTGAAGGCATCGTGCGACGGAGGGGATGTCGCCACCAGTCGGTTTCGGCGGAGGGGCACAGAGTGCACGCTCGCCCGTAAAGGAGTCGGGTCGCAGAGAGCCTGTGCTGGCGAAAATCGGATGTCCGGCGCGATGCCCTCATGAAGGCATCGTATGAGGTGTTGGAACGGCGTCTCGCGCCAACCGGGGCCTCGGTTGCAGGGTGTTGCACCACGCGAGTCTTCAATGTGAGTTCGGCGAGCAGCGGCGACTCCAACGTCTCATCTCGACAGGTCGGTTTTATTGATTGGATGCGCCAATCGGCGCGTGCACAAGGTGCACACACCGATGAAGTCCGTTTACGCCGGTCATGGCCGAAGGATAATTGACCAACGTCCGGATGAGGTAAAAATGGCTGACAACAGTGCAGCGAAATTCTCGAGTGTGTGGAGCGATCTCCGCCAGGTGTCGTTCTCCCAGGGCTTTTTGAATGCCGAGGGCGTTCGTACCCGGTACATCTCGTCAGGCTCCCCCGATCAGCCGCTCCTCTTGTGCCTTCATGGTGTTGGTGGTCACGCCGAAGCCTATGTGCGGAACTTGGAGGCCCATGGCGAAAAGTTCTGGACGGTTGCAATCGACATGCTCGGGCACGGTTGGACCGACAAACCCTCGATCGACTACCAGATCGCGGACTACGCCGGTCATGTTCTCAGCGTATTGAAGAGTCTTGGGCGCTCCAAGGCCCATATCACGGGTGAATCGCTCGGCGGTTGGGTTGCGGCCTATTTGGCCGTACATCACCCTGGCTCGATAGAGAAGTTGGTGTTGAATACCGCCGGTGGATGGACTGCGCATCCAGAAGTCATGGCGCGCTTGAAGTCGATTTCGAATCAAGCCGCCGAAGACCCGTCGTGGGATCGAATTAAGGGGCGTCTCGAATTTCTGATGTACGACCACTCGCAGGTCAACGACGATCTCATCGAGACCAGGCGGGCGATTTACGCGCAGCCAGGATTTGCAGACACGATGAAACGAATCATGTGCCTGCAAGACATGGATCTGAGACGAAAGAACATGATCTCTGAACAGCAGTATCGTTCGATTCTCGCGCCCACCTTGGTTGTTTGGACTTCACATGACCCGACGGCAACCCCAGCGGAGGGCAAGCAGATTGCCGACATGATTCCGAACAGCAAATACGTCGTCATGAATGAATGTGGGCATTGGCCGCAGTTTGAAAATGCGGAAGAATTCAATCGCATTCACATCGACTTCTTGTCGTCGGACGTACGGTCGGACTGAGTCTCCATGGCGCGCTCACGATCTGCGCATTCCGGGAGCGAGACTTGCGGGCGAAGTCGATACCAGCGTGGTCCGGGCGACAGCTTTCGCAGGGGGAGTTCAAGCGCCAACGCGGCCGCCAATATGCGGAACTCCACCCATTGAACAAGATCGCGCGCACCGAACAGGTGGCAGAAGCAGTTCTCTGATCATGTGGTGAGACATCCAGTTTTGGAATTGGCTTGGACGGCGGACATAAGGCCCAGTGACTCTATATCGGGAGGAAACAAAATGAGTGCGTACGAACTAAAGAACAAGACGGTTTTGGTGGTGGGCGGAAGCGCTGGGATTGGCCTGGAAGTCGCCAGGATTGCGGTCGAGTTGGGCGCCAACGTCCACATCGCGTCTCGCGGGAAGACAAAAGTCAACCAACCGCTTTCCCAGGCTACGTATCACGAGTGCGATGCCAAGTCTGAAGTTTCTCTCGCTGCGCTTTTCAGCAAGCTAAACCGGGTTGATCACGTCGCCATGACGGTGCACGAATCGGCAGCTCGACTGGGTATCGACACGACGGCTGAGAAGATGAATCTTTCTGCCGCCATGGAATATGCCGACGGAAAGTTCTGGAGCCAGTACCGCGTCGTCAAGGCGGCCCTGCCGCATCTCGCGCCGGATGGATCCATTACCTTGAGTTCGGGCGTCGCCAGTCGAGCGACCATGGCAAATCATTCGGCGATCTCCGCCGTCAATGCCTCCATAGAGGCGTGCGCTCGACAGCTTGCGAAGGAACTCGCTCCACGCCGTATGAACGTCGTGGCTCCGGGAGTCACCGCCACGACGACTTATGATGCCATGCCTGCAGACGCGAGGGAGCAATTCGTTCAGCGAATAGCGGCGGTTGTGCCGCTCAAGCGCATTGCGCGGGCCGAGGAGATCGCATTGGCTTACGTCTTTGCGATGCAATGCGGATACCTGACCGGGACCGTGCTCGATCCGAGCGGCGGCCAGTTGGTTGCTTAGGAGGGCATGATGTCCGAGACTCAAAAGAAGAACCTCGTCCTTGGCACGGAGCATACCGGACTAACGGTGTCCTCTTTGGATGACGCGCTCGAGTTCTGGTGCGGAGTCATGGGTTTCGAGTTGCTCGCGAGAAGGATTATCGGGACCGGTCCTTTCGTCGAGAACATTGTTGGTGTTCCAGGCGCGAACCTGCACATTGCTGTCGTTATCGCTCCTGACGGGCACAAAGTAGAACTCCTCGAGTATCTCGCTCCCGCGGACCGGCAGGTCATCAAACCTCGATCCTGCGATGTCGGCTCAGCGCATCTTGCGTTTACTGTCACTGATCTCGATGAGATGCTTCGTCGTGTCGAGGCGGCGGGGTGGAAGCGGCTTGGGGTGCCTCAATCCCTTACAGAGGGCCCGCGTGCTGGAGATAGAGTTGTCTACGTGCGAGGTCCAGAAGGCCACACGATCGAATTCTTCGGGCGTCCGGCGGCCGCCAAAGCGTAACCGGCGCGCTCCCTCGGCCGAACTCGGTACTTTGTTGGGAGGCCAACGGTACTGCATGTTGTCACGCAAATTCAGAAATTGCCAAAAAGTCTAGATGGCGGAACGCACCGCCATCCCGGGATCAATTGGACGCATTGCCGAGGCGCTTCGACCCGAGGATCGGTGCGAGGTGTGCACCTCGTGCACACTTCACACGCAGTGCTTGTTCCCTGCCGTTGAAGATCAGCAAGATGAAAAAAGAAGAAGCTCGGGCACAAGCCCCGGCTGGTACCAGGGAAAGCGCAAACGCCAGGAGATGTCGAAGACTTCACGCTGTCTCAAAACAACCGTCGGATGCTCGTCGACCTGCCTGGGCCGCGAACCCGGTCGCGTGACTTCAGATGGTGCGACTTGAAAGCGATGGCACGGGCTTGCAGCGCTTTGGTCGCGGCCATGACATCAGTTTTCGAGATCACATACCTTCGGATCGCAATTGTGGACTGCGTGATCGACGCTTCGTATTCGGGGCTGCATTGGGGAGGACACAAGATGACAAACGCAAGGGTATTCAAGGCTGGTACGCTGGCGGTGTTGGCGCTGTTGATGATGTGGACGTCATCGATGGCCCAGGTCAAGGTTGGCGTGGTCACGGCTGCAACCGGACCAGGTGCTGCGCTTGGCATTCCGTTCAAAAATACTTTCAGCATTCTGCCCAAGACACTTGGTGGGCTGGAGGTTCAATATATCGTCCTGGATGATGCGACCGATCCTACCAATGCGGTGAAGTTTGCTCGAAAGCTGGTTCTGGAAGACCACGTCGACATTCTGATCGGGTCGTCGAGTTTGCCAGCTGCAATGGCTATGACGGACCTCAGCGCAGAGTCAAAAACGCCGCAGATCGCATTGACGCCTCTCGGGCCGGCTGCGGCCAAGAACCCGTGGGTATTCTCCGTCGTGCAACCGCCATTGGTCATGATCGGCGCCGTCGTCGACCACATGCGTGCCCAAGGCGTAAAAAATGTGGCCTACATCGGCTTCTCGGATTCATGGGGAGACATCGTCCTCGCGGCGCTGAAAGTTCATGCCGAAGCCGCAGGGATCAAGATCGTCACAGACGAGCGCTATGCCCGGCTCGATACCAATGTCACCGGGCAGATACTGAAGATACTGTCCACCAAGCCGGATGCGGTGATGATCGGTGCAACCAATACAGCGGGCGCATTGCCCGACATCGCGTTGTCCGAGCGTGGTTTCAAGGGAAAGGTCTACAACGACCAGGGCGTCATGACAGAAGACTTTCTCCGCGTCGGCGGCAAGAGCATCGAAGGGATTGTCGCGCCCGCCGGTCCCGTCACGGTGGCGGAACAACTGCCGGACAGCCATCCGATCAAGAAGGTCGCAGTGGATTTCACCAAGTTGTATGAGACCACTTTTGGTCCAGGGAAGCGGACTGCCGCGTCGGCATTCTCCTACGACGCCTACCTTTTGGCCGATCGAGCCGTTGCCACGGCTGCAAAAGCAGCAAAACCGGGAACGCCCGAGTTCCGGCAAGCGGTGCGGGACGCTCTCGAAGCGACAACGGAATTGGTTGGTACTCATGCCGTCTACAACATGTCGCCCACGGACCATAACGGCGGCGGCGACAAACGCGCGGTGGTGCTGGTCACCGTGGAATCGGGCGCCTGGAAACTGTTGAGGTGAATCTGGACCCGCGACGCACCGCTCCAGCAGCATAACGACACGATTCGAACGATGACGTGTTCGGCGAACCCGCTCATCGTTTGCGGGCTCATTCAGGGATCGACTGACGTCTGCTCCCGACCTCGCGAAAGACATTGCCCATGGATCTGACCGTAGCCTCCTTCCTTTTCCAGGACGGCGTCATCACCGGCGCGATCTATGCGTTGTTGGCCGTTGGCATCGTCCTGGTGTTTACCGTCACGCGTGTGGTGTTTGTGCCTCAAGGCGAGTTTGTCGCCTTCAGTGCCCTCACAATGGCGGCGTTCCAGACAGGACGGACGCCCGGCACGCTCTGGCTTTTATTGGCACTTTCCACGCTTGTCCTTCTGCTGGACGTCCTGGCCGGCGTGCGCGAGCGAGACCGGACACGCGTCTTGCGGGCGCTGTTGATTTACGGAGCGATCCCGGCCGCGCTGGCCGTGCTCGTGGTTTGGCTGGCTCCTCGCCAGTTGCCGATGATGGTCCAGGCTGTGCTCAGCCTGGCATTGGTCATTCCGCTCGGACCGCTTCTGTACCGCGTCGCCTATCAACCGGTCGCCCATGCATCCGTTCTCGTGCTGCTGATCATTTCGGTGGCCGTACATCTGGCTTTGGCGAGCATCGGCCTGGTGCTGTTCGGAGCTGAGGGGTCGCGTATTGCTCCGTTCAACGAACAACGATGGAGCGTCGGGCCTTTGCAGATTACCGGCCAATCGGTGCTGGTTATTGCTGCGAGTGTTGTTGCGATCGGCGCACTCTTCTGGTTCTTCAACCGGACCTTTCGGGGCAAGGCTCTCAGGGCGACCGCCGTCAATCGCGCTGGTGCCGAGCTGATGGGAATAAGTTCGACCAAAGCCGGAGCGCTTGCTTTCACGCTGGCGGCGGCCATCGGCGCATTATCCGGACTGCTTATCGGCCCCATCACGACCATCGTCTACGACACGGGCTTTCTCATAGGCCTGAAGGGGTTTGTCGCGGCAATCATTGGCGGCTTGATCAGCTACCCTCTCGCGGCCGCGGGAGCGATATTGGTGGGGCTGCTCGAATCTTACTCTTCTTATTGGGCAAGCGCCTTCAAAGAGGTGATCGTGTTCACGCTTATTCTCCCTGTCTTGCTCTGGCGCTCGTTCAATTCCCTCCAGATCGAAGAGGATGACGAATGACTGTGCCGCGCGTCGCCCTCGCGATGTTTGTGGCTTTGCTGGCGGGTGGGCCGCTGTTTCTGCCTGAAACCTTCGTGACGATTTTGAACTATGCGGGGCTTGCAAGCCTGGTCGCGATCGGTCTGTCACTGTTGACCGGCATCGGGGGCATGACTTCTTTCGGTCAAGCAGCGTTTGTCGGCGTCGGCGCCTATGCGGCGGCGTATTTCGAAACCGCAACCGGATTGTCACCGTGGGCGTCGCTGCCGATTGGAGTGGTTCTTGCTGCGGCCATCGCGTGGGTCGTTGGCGGGTTGACACTGCGATTGGCCGGGCACTATTTGCCCCTGGGCACGATGGCTTGGAGTCTCGGCCTGTATTATCTGGCCGGAAACCTCGGCTTTCTGGGCGGTCACTCGGGTCTCGGCGACATCCCGCGCTTGAGTCTTCTCGGTTTCGATTTTGGTAGCGGTCGCCGCTTCTCATATTTGATCTGGTTGTTCGTTCTTGCCGCCATTCTGTTGACGCGCAATCTACTCTCATCCCGAGAGGGCCGTGCTATCCGGTGCCTTAGCGGCGGTCGGGTCATGGCGGAATCCATGGGCGTCAATATCTCTCGCACCAAGATTGTCGTTTTCGTGATATCGGCGCTGCTCGCCGCGATCTCGGGATGGCTGTATGCGCACCTGCAGCGGTTCGTTAATCCCACGCCTTTCAGTTTGGACTACGGCATCGAATACCTGTTCATGGGCGTGGTGGGAGGCATCGGGTACATCTGGGGAGCGATCCTCGGCGTGGGCTTGATCACGATGATGAAGGAATGGCTCACCACCGCCCTGCCGCAATTGCTGGGACAAAACGGCAATTACGAAGTCTTCATCCTGTCAATTCTGACCATCGCATTGCTGCACCGGGCGCCAGAGGGTTTGTGGCCCCTGATCAGCGGCAGGTTTCACACACGCCCTAAATCGATCGCTCCCCCGGTCGGATCTGCACAGCCGCTCGGGCGCCGCGCGTTGCCTGCGCCAGGAGAAATCCTGCTTGATGTCTCCGGCGTGACGAAACGCTTCGGCGGCCTGGTTGCCGTCGATGAAGTGAGTCTGCAAGTTGCGGCGGGTGAAATCCTTGCTCTGATCGGTCCAAACGGCGCCGGGAAGACGACGATGTTCAACCTCATCTCGGGCGTTCTGAGGACGACCGCCGGCGACATACAATTCCAGGGCCGCCGCGTCGATAATCTCGTCCCTCACGAAATTGCCAAACTCGGCATGAGCAGAACTTTCCAGCATGTGCGACTTCTGCCGACACTGAGTGCGCTGGAGAATGTGGCGATTGGGGCACATCTACGAGGGGGAGCCGGCATCGTTCGCAGCGCGCTCCGTTTGGAGCGTCCGGAGGAGCGCAGTTTACTTCTGGAGGCGTCCCATCAGCTCGATCGTGTTGGTCTCGGCGCTTTCAGGGATACGCTCGCCGGAAATCTCTCGCTGGGTGATCAGAGAATTCTGGAAATCGCTCGATCATTGGCGGCCGATCCCTGCTTTCTGCTGCTCGATGAGCCGGCAGCAGGTCTCCGTTTGAAGGAGAAGGAAGCATTGGCGGACCTTATCAGGAGGTTGCGCGCCGAGGGCATGGGAATCCTTCTGGTAGAGCACGATATGGACTTCGTCATGGGACTGGTCGATCGCATCGTGGTCATGGACTTCGGCCAAAAAATTGCCGAGGGACGGCCGCGAGATATCCAGCAACATCCTGCGGTCCTGGAAGCCTATCTTGGGAGCGCCGAATGATGGCCTCAAGCGCGTTCGGTGCCAACCCGGTACCAGTTCTCGATGTCAGAAACCTTTCAGTGGTTTACGGCGGCGTCGTGGCACTGCAAAGCGTGAATGTTTCGGTTCTTGCCGGTCAAATGGTGAGTGTGATCGGACCCAACGGCGCGGGAAAAACCACGATGCTGGCCGCCATCATGGGACGACTTGCTTGCCATGGTGATGTCGAAGTTCTCGGGCGAAATCAGTCGCAATGCTGTGTCGAGCAACGCGTGCATCAGGGCATGAGCCTTTTGCCCGAAGCTCGCGAACTGTTCGCCTCCATGACCGTCGAAGATAACCTTCTGATGGGGGCCTATTCTCGTCACGCGCAGGGGTTTCGAGACCATCACGGCACCATGAAAGAGGTCTTTCAGCGGTTTCCAAAGATGAAGGAGCGCAGGACACAGCTGGCAGGCACCCTTTCGGGAGGCGAGCGCGCAATGCTTGTTCTTGGGCGCGCGTTGATGGCGAAGCCGAAGGTGTTGCTGCTCGACGAACCCAGTCTGGGACTGGCGCCCTTGATTGTTCGAGAGATCTTCAGGATCATCGCGGACCTGAAACGATCCGGGGTCGCAATCCTTCTTGTGGAACAGAATGCTCGCGCGGCGTTGCAAATCAGCGACTATGGCTATGTTTTGGAGACGGGTAAGGTCGTCCTCGAGGGACCGAGCACGGAATTGGCGTCTGATCAACGTGTAACCGAAACATATCTTGGTGGATCCGCTCTGAAGTCGCGCGCTGGAACCTGATGGAGAAGTCCAGCGAGATGCCTCACTTCCAGCGTGGGTTACGCGCACGCATGGAAGGAAAAGTCGTTTCGCGGATATCGCGAGTCCCTGCTGGCCATCCTAAAAATGCCTGATGTCGTACTCTCATCGACATTGCGCGTGGCTGGATCGCTAGTGTGCGTGCGGCTTGCGGCGTGCACTGGATGAACAGTTCTAAAAATGGCGTACGGGTTCATACCCGGTCGCTTATACTCGTTGCCGGTGCCTAACTCCCCAATTTTGCGTGGACGCACGCATCGACAAGAATGCAAAAAACGGAGGCGCCGATGCGCGGCCCTATGATCGAGCGGCGAATCGGCCGTACCAAACTTTCCGTGAGCGAACTCGGGTTCGGCGGCGCACCGTTGGGGAACATGTTCAGAACGTTGGACGACGCCAGCGCGCTTGCCGCGGTGGAGGCGTCGGCCGCCTGCGGCATCCGCTACTTCGATACGGCGCCGATGTATGGGTTCGGGTTGAGCGAGGTGCGCCTCGGCAAAGCCGTCAAGCCCATGGTCCGCGAGGATATTGTCATTTCTTCCAAGGTTGGTCGCAGTTTGACGCCGGTCGACCCCAATCTGGTAACGCCAGGAATCTGGGATCAGCCCCTGCCCATGCGGGCTGATATCGATTTCAGCTACGACGCGGTGATGCGGTCCTTCGAGTCAACGTTGGAGCGACTCGACACGCCGTTTGTGGACATGCTGGCAATCCACGACCCCGACGATTCGGCGGTAAGCGCAGGCCTGGACCCATACAGTCGCTCGCACTTCAAAGCTGCCATGGATGGCGCCTATCCGGCGCTCGATGAACTGCGAAGGCAGGGGCTAATCAAGGCGATCGGCGTTGGCATCACCCAGTGGCAGATGCTGTGTGACTTCGCAGTGGCCGGAGATTTCGACTATTTCCTTCTTGCCGGCCGTTACACCTTGTTGGACCAGGAGTCGCTGGACCGGCTGCTGCCCCTGTGCGAGCAGCGCGGCATCAGCCTGGTGATCGGCGCCCCGTATAACTCCGGGATCCTGGCGACCGGCGCTGTCCCCGGCGCCACTTACAACTACAGACCCGCCACGCCGCCGATCCTTGAGAAGGTTGCCCGGATCCAGACGATCTGCAAACGATACGACGTTTCTCTCCCGGCGGCGGCCCTGCAGTTCCCGCTGCATCATCCACTTGTCGCCAGCGTCATTCCCGGGGCGCGTTCGGCCGCGGAGGTGGAAAACAACATTGGTCTACTTTCCCAACCCATCCCTGCCGAGTTTTGGGCAGAGCTGAAGGCGGAAAAACTGCTGGATGAAAGAGCGCCTGTCGCATCCTCAAAATAACTAGGCTCATCTTCTCGTTGCTTCACGACGGGGGGCTGTCCCTCGGAAGTGGCGCACCGCAAGGGACGTCTCAGCGGATGCTGGGAAAATCATCGAGGCAATCACATGGTTACGAATAAGAACTCAGACGTTACTCATGATGCAGACGCCGTAACGTCTTTCCGGGTCGATATCCCGCAGGTCGCGATCGATGATCTCAAACGAAGGCTGGCTGCAACTCGTTGGCCCGACCGCGAGACGGTTGGTGACCGGGGCCAAGGTGTGCCTCTCGGTCTTATGACGTCACTTCTCTCAAGGTGGCAAGACAAATACGATTGGCGCAAGTTTGAGGACAGGATCAATCAATTCCCGCAGTTTCGCACCAATATCGACGGGCTCGGCATACATTTCCTGCACGTCAGATCCCGTCATCAGAACGCGCTGCCGATCATCCTGACGCACAGTTGGCCTGGATCGATCATAGAATTTCTGAATGCAATAGGGCCACTGGTGGACCCGGAGGCCCACGGCGGCAAAGCCGAAGACGCCTTTCACGTGGTTATCCCCTCTCTGCCCGGGCACGGTTTCTCGGACAAGCCGAGCGAACCGGGATGGGATCGGTTCCGCACCGCAAGGGCTTGGGGGACCCTCATGACCCGGCTTGGCTATACATCCTGGGTCGCGCAGGGTGGCGATTGGGGCTCAATCGTCACGCACGCTCTCGCGCAGCAAAGACCGCCGGGCCTGATTGCCGCGCACGTCAACATGCCGCTCGTCTTGCCTGTTCAGCCGCCGGAAAATCCTACGAAGGAAGAGCGCGCAGTCTACGCGGACATCGAGCACTACGCGGATAGTCGCGGCAGTCGGGCCGGCTATTTCAGTCAGCAAGCCACGCGACCGCAGACAATCGCTTACGCTCTTCTGGATTCTCCAGCCGGCCAGGCTGCGTGGATCTACGAAAAGCTGCATGACTGGACTGATCACGACGGCGTATCAGAGGCCTTTCCGATCGACGAGATGCTGGATGGGATCTCCATTTACTGGTTCACTGGCACAGCCGGATCTGCTGCCCGTTTCTATTGGGAAAATATGCACGGAGACCGGCCGTATGGGCGCAACGCCGGAACGATCGAGTTGCCGATGGCCGCCACGATTTTTCCCAAAGAAACGATCCGGCCTCCCAAAGCGTGGGCAGAGGCGCTGTGGCCCAATCTCTTCTACTGGAACTTGGTCGAGAAGGGCGGTCATCTCGCGGCCTGGGAGCAACCAAAGCTTTACGTCGAAGAGCTGCGCAAGGCGTTCAGAATCATTCGAACAGTCCAAACCGGGGAATGACTTTCATCTTTTACAGCTTACAACTTGTAGCCGCGCTTGCCAGCTTCGCCACCGGGATGGTCACTGCCCGTTGGCCTTGTCGCTCGGCGTCTTGATCAGGTCCCTGAGCTTTTCCGACTGCGGAAAGTTCAGGTTGACGCCCTTGGGCGGGATCGGGCTTTCGAACCATTTGGCATAGAGCTTGTCATAGGCGCCCGATGCCATCACGTCCGACAGCGCCGCGTCGACCAGTTGCTTGAAGCCGGGATCGGTCCGGGAGACGACCAGCGCATAGGGATCGCTCGGGAAGCTGTCGCCGAGGAACGCGAAGTCGTTCGGCGCCGTTGCGGTGGCTCTCAGGCCGGCCAGCAGGATGTCATCCTCCATGAACGCCACGGCGCGGCTGGTCTGCATCAGCAGGAACGATTCGGCGTGGTCCTTGCCTTGCACGATCTTCATGTCGAGCGACTTATCGGCGTTCAGCTTGAGCACGAACTGCGCGGTGTTGGTGCCCTGCGTCACCACCACGGTCTTGCCCTTGAGATCCTCGGTCTTGCTCACGCCGGATGCTTTCAGCGCGATCCACTTGAATTGCGGCTGGTAGGTCGTCAGCGAAAACGCCACCGCGCTCTGGCGCGGGATGGTGTTGGCGGTGGAGCCGCATTCGATGTCGACGGTGCCGTTCTGCACCAGCGGAATCCGGTTCGACGAGGTGACGCTCTGGTAGACGATCTTCATGTCGGGGAGGCCGAGCGTGGTTTTGACCTTGGCCGCGACGAGGTTGCAGAGGTCGATCGAGAAACCGACCGGCTTCTGGTTGTCGTCGAGATAGGAGAACGGCACGGACGAATCGCGATTGCCGATGGTGAAGATGCCGGTCTCCTTGATCTTGCTGAGCGTCGGGCCGAGGGCCTGGGCCGCGGCGCCGGAGATGGACGCGGACATCGGGAGCGACAAGGCAAGCAAAAGGCATGGGGCCGCGAGGCCCCTGACGCGTGTCGTCATGGCTATTGATTCCTTTTTAAAATAACGCCTCTCGGCCGGCGATCCGCGCCGGCCTTATCGCGTCGATGCGATCGCCGCGTCGACTGCATCGCCGAGACGCTCGACGATGGCATCCACCTGGCTGTCGTTCACAATGAACGGCGGGGCCAGCAGAACGTGATCGCCCCGGACGCCGTCGATGGTGCCACCCATCGGGTAGACCATCAGTCCGCGTGCCATCGCCTCGCGCTTGATCCGCGCGTTCAGCTTCAGTTCGGGGGCAAAGGGGTGTTTGGTGCTGCGGTCGGCGACGAGCTCCAGGGCGCGAAACAGGCCGCGGCCGCGATTGTCGCCGACATGGTGATGATTGGCGAAACGCTCGTCCAGCCGGCGCCGCAGGTGCTCGCCCATGGCGACGACATTGGCCAGCAGGTTGTCGCGCCGAAGCACCTCCTGCACCGCGAGGCCGGCGGCGGCGGCCATCGGATGGCCCATATAGGTGTGGCCATGCTGGAAAAAGCCCGAGCCGTTTGCAAACGACTCGAAGATCTTGCCGCTGAGCAGCACCGCGCCGACCGGCTGGTAGC
>NZ_JTIY01000015.1 GCF_000818175.1 Streptomyces sp. AcH 505 | reverse complement strand
CGGTACAGGTCCGTACCCGGCGGGACGATCGCGTCGATCCGGTCCAGTGCCGCGTCGTCGAGCGTCAGGTCGGCGCCCGCGAGCAGCGAGGTCAGCTGGTCCATCGTGCGCGGGCCGGTGATCACCGAGGTGACGGCGGGGTGCGCGGTGACGAAGGCCAGCGCGAGTTGGGGCAGGGAGCGGCCCAAGTCGTCGGCGAGCGCGATCAGTTCCTCGACAGCTTCGTACTTGGCCGCGTTGCCCGGGAGCTTCGGGTCGAAGCGGGCGGGGGCGATGGCGGGCCGGCCTGCGGTGAGATCGACCTGCCCGCCCTTGCGGTACCGGCCGGACAGGAAGCCGAAAGCGAGCGGGGAGAAGGTCAGCACACCCATGCCGGTGCGCTGTGCGACGGGCAGTACGGAGGCCTCGACGCCCCGGGCGAGCATGGAGTACGGCGGCTGCTCGGTGCGGAAGCGGTGCAGACCGCGGCGCTCGGCGACGTGGTGGGACTCGACGATCTCCTCGGCAGGGAAGGCCGAGCAGCCGAAGGCCCGGATCTTGCCCTGCTGTACGAGGTCCGTCAGGACGGACAGCGTCTCCTCGATGTCCGTACGGTGGTCGGGGCGGTGGACCTGGTACAGGTCGATGTGGTCGGTCTGCAGGCGGCGCAGCGAGTCCTCCACCTCCTGGACGATCCAACGGCGCGAGTTGCCGCCCCTGTTGGGGCCCTCACCCATCGGGAAGTGCACCTTGGTGGCGAGGACCACGTCGTCGCGGCGGCCACGGAGTGCCTTGCCGACGATCTCCTCGGACTCGCCTTGGGAGTACATGTCGGCGGTGTCGACGAAGTTGACTCCGCCGTCGAGGGCGGCGTGCACGATCCGTACGCAGTCGTCGTGGTCGGGGTTGCCGACGGCGCCGAACATCATGGCGCCGAGGCAGTACGTGCTGACTTCGATACCGGTGCCGCCGAGGACGCGATAGCGCATGGTGGAGCTCCTTTGTCGCTGGGTTCACGGCGGACTCTAGGAGCTGGAGTCGGCTCTAGATCAAGCCTCTTATGCTGGTTCGTATGACCGAACTGAGCATCGGCGACGTGGCCCGGCGTACGGGTCTGAGCGTGCACGCCCTGCGCTTCTACGAGCGCGAGGGCATCCTCACGACGCCCGTGCGGCGCAATTCCGGTGGTCGGCGGCTGTACGGGGAGGAGCACGTCGACTGGCTCACGCTGTGCACCTTCCTGCGGGCGTCCGGCATGCCGCTTCCCGAGATCCGGCGCTACACGGAGCTGGTCAGGGAGGGCAGGGGCAACGAGGCGGAGCGGCTGGAGCTGATGCGCCGTCACCAGGAGCTGCTGGCGCGGCAGATCGCGCGGCTCGGCGAGTGCATGGACCTGATCAGCCACAAGGTGCGGGTGTACGAGGACATCGTGTCCGCCGCCGATCCCGGGTACGAGTGCGTGGGTCCCGGGCCGGTGCAGGATTGACGCCTGTCGGGGGTGAGCGGGCGGATCTTCCGCCGCTGCGGGACGCACTTCGCGCCTGGGGCGGACCGCGCGTCGTCGGACGGCTGGGCGGCGGGCATCGCAACGAGGTGGTCGAGGTCGCCGGGGACGACGGCCGGCGGCTGGTCGCCCGGCGCAGCGGACGCTCCGACGCCGCGCTGGACTGGGAGTTGGACCTGATCGAGCGGCTGGACGGCCTCGGTTTCACCGTCCCCGCTGTGGTTCCCGCGCCGGACGGCCGCCGCCGGGTGGCGGGCGTTGTCGTACAGGAGTGGCTGGACGGCGATCCGCCCGGCGCCGGGGACTGGGCGGCGGTCGCCGGTGAGCTGCGGCGGCTGCACGCGGTCACGGCGGGGTGGCCGCAGCGTCCCGGCTTCCGGTCCAGTCAGGAGCTGCTGCGGTACGAGCGTGGCGGCGACGTGGATCTCACGGCGATGCCCGAGGCCGCGGTCCGCGCCTGCCGGGACGCCTGGCAGCAGTTGGCCGACGTGCCGTTGGCGGTCGTCCACGGCGATCCGGGCCCCGGCAACATCCGGGTGACCCGGGACGGCGCCATCGGCTTCCTGGACTGGGACGAGGCCCGGATCGACCACGTCGACCTGGACCTGGCGGACCTGCCCACCGCGGTCCTCTCCGACGACCGGCAGCGGCGCGCCGAGGCGGCCGTCCACGCCTGGGAGGCGGCGTGCGGATGGAGAGCGGAACCGGACTACGCACGCGGCCGACTCGCCCGCCTTCGCTCGGACAGGCCTGAGGTCAGCACGAGCCGGTCGCCGTCCGTACCTCGGTGAACGCCTCGCGCACGAGTTCCCCGAAGTCGTCGCCGTCCGTCGTCTCGCTCCAGCGCTCGTAGGCCATCTTCATGGCGAGCCCGCCCAACTCCGCGGCCACGCAGGCGATCAGCTCGGGGACGCCGCGTTGCTCCAGCGCGTCCGTCATCGATCCGGTGAGGCCGAGGCCTTTCAGCGCTTCGCGTTCCCGTAGTTCCGAGTTGGCTTCGATCACGGCCCGTCTGCGGGCGGTGAATTCGCGGCGGGCCGGGGGGAACGCTTCCTTCCCCGTCGCATACAGACCGTGGACCACCGCTTCGAGCGGCGTGGCGGCCACTGGCGCGTCGGCGATCCCCTTGGCGAGCAGTGCGGTCAGCGTGGCTCCGCCGAAGAGGACCTCCCGCTTGTCCTGGAAGTGCCGGAAAAAGGTGCTCTTCGTCAGCCCGGCGCGCTCCGCGATCTCGATCACCGTCGTGCGCTCGTAGCCGCGCTCCTCGAACAGTTCGACGGCGGCGAGGACGAGTCGCTCTGATGCGTTGGGCTGCCAGCGGGCCATGTGGAAAGTCTACGGCACTTGGTCCCGTCACTGATGTATGGTGATGGGACCAAGTCCCATCACCATGTTCGTCCGCCCCACTGGAGGTAGTGCCATGAGCCGAGCCGTCGTCTATCAGACATTCGGAGGACCCGAGGTGCTGGAGCTGCGTGACGTTCCGGAGCCGCACGCGGGTCCGGGGGAGGTGCGCGTCCGGGTGACGGTCGCCGGCCTCAACCCGATGGACGGGGCCATCGCCTCGAACCCCGAGCTGGCGGCGCTGTTCGGCGTCAGCGTGCCGAGCGGCTTCGGGTACGACTTCGCCGGCGTCGTGGACGAGGCCGGAGTCGGCGTTGAAGGATTCGCCGTGGGTGACCGGGTCTTCGGCGGCGCGATGGCGAAGGCCGCCGCCGACTTCCTCGTACTGAACATCCCGGCTGCGCAGCCCGACGAGCTGTTCCACACACCGGACGGCATCAGCGACGAGGTGGCGGCCACGGTTCCGGTGGCAGGACTGACCGCCGCAGCCGCTCTGGAGGCGATCGGTCCGCGTCCCGGAGAGACCGTCCTGGTCGGTGGCGCCGCCGGTGGCGTGGGGGTGTTCGCCGTGCAGCTCGCGAAGCTCGCCGGCGCCCGGGTGATCGGCACCGCGTCGGAGAGCACATTCGACTTCCTGCGGGAGTTGGGCGCCGAGCCGGTGGCGTACGGTCCGGGCCTCGCGGACCGGGTGCGGGCGGCGGCTCCCGACGGCGTGAGCGCCGCGACGGATCTCTTCGGCACCGAGACGGCCGAGACCGCGCTGGCGCTCGGCGTACCGGCCGAGCGGATCTCCACGATCGCCGCAGGCGCGAACCCGCCCGGCGGTGTGCGCGCGACCGGAGGCAGCGAGGCGGGACCGGCCGCCCTGGGCCGGATCACCGACGCGCTCCTCGCCGGGAAACTCACCGTGCCCCTCGCCGCGGTCTACCCGATCGAGGAGATCCGCGAGGCCGTGACCCTCCAGTCCGGACGGCACGTCCACGGCAAGATCCTGGTCACGATGTGACGACGTCTCCGGGCAGCGGCTTGCGGAGGATGTAGTTGAGGCCGAACTCCGTCTCGCTCTCGCCGACATCGGTGTAGCCCAGCTTCAGATAGAACCGGTGGGCGGTGATGCTGGCACCGGTCTCCATGTGGTCGTATCCGTCCCGCACGGCCAAGACCTCTATGTGCCGCATGAGGTGGCGGCCCACGCCCAGCCCGGCCGCGTCCGGGTCGACGAACATCGTGTAGACCTTGTTGCCGTCCCGGGAAACGGTGCCGAGGATGTCGTCGCCCTTGGCTTCGTCGCCCTTGGTTTCGTCGTCCTCAGCCACGTAGATGAGGCGGCTTCCGGACAGCTCGATCAACTTCTCGGCCGTGTAGTGCGCGCACAGCCTGTCGATGATGTCGGCCGAGTAGTCACGGCTGTTCACCTCACGCAGACAGCGCTGGACGATCTCGGCGAGCCGTGGGGCATCGCCGGGACGAAACGGTCGGACGCTGACCGACATGGCACTTCCTTCTGTTGCTTCTGTTGACTGTTCACTGTTGCCGGCTCGGCGGGCGCGGGTGAGGCAGCGGGCGCCGGGTGAATCAACGGCCTCGGGCGGCGCGGACCAGTTCGCGGGCTGCGGGGGCCACTTCCTGGCCGAAGACCTCGATCGCCGCCGGGTCGTCGTCCATGAGGAGGAAGCCCGACACACCCGTGGTGAGGGCGACTTCGGCGATCTGCTCGGACCAGTGCGCGGGCGGACCGTCGAAGGTCCCGCCGGCGTTCGGTGCGAAACGGCCGCCGATGTTGAGCAGTCGGGTGATCGCCGCGGGGTCACGCTCCGCCTCGGCGGCGCCCGTGTCGACCTGCTCGCTCATCTTGGTGAGCGAACTCAATCCTTCGGGAAGGTAGTTCAGTGACGGCAGCCAGCCGTCGGCGACCCGTCCGGTCAGCCGCAGCATGCGCGGTCCGTAGGCGCCGACGTGGATCGGCACCTGCCGGGTCGGGGTGGGGCCGCGGTGCACACCCGTGACGCGGTAGAACGTGCCGTCGAACGTGAACGCGCCGCGCTCGTCCGTCGCCCACAGGCCGCGCAGTACGGTGATCGCCTCCTCCAGCGCGTCGACCGATTCGCGCTTGGTAAGACGCGGACCGCCCATCGCCACGACGCCGTCCAGGAACGCACCGGCACCGAGACCGATCTCGACACGCCCGCCGGACAGGCGGTCGAGGCTCGCCGCGGCGCGGGCGAGCGTCGCGGGTGGCCGCAGGGGCAGGCTCAGGACGTCCCCGACGACGCGCAGGCGTCGGGTGCGCGCCGCGACGTAAGACATGAGCGTCCAGGTGTCCTGGAGCTTCGGCTGGTACGGGTGGTCCTGGAAGCCCACCAGGTCGAGTCCTGCGTGCTCGGCGACGACGGCCAGCTCGACGGGCCGCTGGGCCGGGGTCGCCACGGGGGAGATGAAGGCGCCGAAGGTCAGGTCGTGTCCGTGGTCGGTCATCGTGTTCCTCCTGAGGGTGCGGCCGGGGTGGTGGCCGGGGAAGGTGCCGGGGTGATGGCGAAGTTGTCGTCGAAGACCGAGTCCGGGTCGTACACCGCCTTCAGGGCGCGCAGCCGGGCGAGGGTCTTCGGCGGCCAGGCCTGCTCGATCCGCTCAGGTCGCAGGCTGCTGTCGAAGCTGAGGTAGCTGCCTTCGAAGAAGGGCTCAAGCTCCGCCCAGAGGGCGTCCACGACCGCGTCGTGCCCGCCCATCAGCACGACGGAGAAGTTGGCGTCCCGATGGGCGAAGGCGGTGGCGTCCGGGGCGACGTCGCCGACGGCGCCGCCGAGCGCCCGGATCTGGAACCAGTGCGCCGAGCCGCTCGCTATGACCCGGGCGGCGGCCGCCGCGAACTCGGGCGTGATGTGCCGCAGCAGTCCGCTCCGCGAGACCGGCTCGCCCTGCGACTGTGGTTCGTCGTCGCTCGCGTTCGCCATGATCGCCGCGTACGGGAGGATCTGCGCCTGCTGGGCGTAGAGCTGCCCGAGCCCGGCGAGCGGCTGCAGCCGCGCGAGGACCGTCTCCGGATCGTCGGAGTCGACCACGGTGCGGCTGAGTGCGATCGGCGGCTGTCCGCCGCGCGTGGGCGGCATGATCAGGAAGCTCGTCACGTCGCGTGGGGAGCTTTCGACGAACTGACCCCAGTCCACCAGAAAGCGTGCGCGGTCACCGGCGTCCTGGGTCAGCTCGGCGTAGCCGACCGGGCCCACCTCGTCGGCCTCGAACTCGAACGAGGTGACGATCCCGAAGTTGGCGCCGGCGCCGCGCACGGCCCAGAACAGGTCGGTGTTCTCCGTGGCGCTCGCCCGCACGACCGAGCCGTCGGCCAGCACCATCTCCACCTCACGCAGGTGGTCGATGGTGAGTCCGTGGGCGCGTACGAGATATCCGATGCCCGCCGCCGTGGCCAGGCCGCCCACGCCGACACCGCCGTAGTCGCCGGAACTGAGCGCCCATCCGTACGGGTTCAGCGCGGCGGCGACGTCCATCCAGCGAGCGCCGGGGCCGATGCGCACGCGGCGGGCCGTCTCGTCGACGACCTCGATGGTGTTCATCGCCGAGACGTCGATGACGATGCCTCCGTCATTGGTGGAGCGCCCGGAAATGCCGTGTCCCGCGCTGCGTCGCGACAGCGGCAGCTCGGGGTGCAGCCGGGCGAAGGCGAGTGCGGCGACCACTTGCTCGACGCCGGCCGCGCGCAGCACCACACCCGGCGCTCCGCCGCGGAGGTAACCGGAGCGGAAGCGGCCGTAGGTCAGATCGCCGGGCTCGACCACCTCCGCCAGACCTGCGGGCACGTTGTCGTAGTCGACGCCGGTCCGCCGTCTCGCGCGCACGGCGGCGCTGCGGATCCTGACGCCCGCCGAGCCGTGCGGCAGCGCCGCGTCAACGGCGGCCCGCAGTGCCGGGACGACCTCCCGCGCGAAGCGGGTGAGCGTGTCGGGGTCGTCCGTGTCGATCATGATCGTCCCCACCCCGTGGTCGACGACCAGCGGCAGCAGATCGGCGACCCACTCCCCCGGCGTGCCGGTGAACGGGGCGCCGCGGTGGCCGAACCGGCCGCTGATCGTGATCTCCCGCCGGATCTCACGGGGGTCGCGCCCTGCCGCGCGGGCCGCGTCGTCGATCGTACGGTTGGCCTCTTCCAGCGCGGCCGCCCCGTCGTAGGTGGTGACCCACCCGTCGAACCGCCGGCCCGCCAGCTCCAGCATCTCCTTGCGGTCCCCGCGCATCGAGATCGGGACCTCGTGCGCCGGTGCGGCCTTCTGGGCTCCCGACACGCGGAAGACGCTGCCTGCCGTACCGGCGAGCCCTCGGTCACGGACGTCCCAGAGCGCCTGGATCACGTCGAGTGCTTCCCCCACAACGCCAGCGAGGTCGGAGCGCGGACCGTACGATCCCTCGTCGGGCCGCATCGCGTCCGGCTCATCGGCGGCTCCGAGTACCAGCTCCATCCTGCCGCCGGTCAGCCGGTCAAGGCTCGCGACCGCCCGCGCCAGCATCGCCGGCTCCTGTGCGGACAGTGCGGGCACGTGGGGCGCCTCCGCCCGCAGCCCGATCTTGTCGGTGTGCGCCGCGGTCCAGGACAACGCCGTCAGGACATCCTGCTGAGGCCCGTCACCTGGGGTGCGGATGCCGATCTGGTCGTAGCCCAGCTCCTCGGCGAGGCGGGCGGTGGCCGCGATGTTCGCCTCGCCGGTGGCTCCGCCGGCGGCTGTGTCGCCGGTGGCGTCCGGGGCGCTCAGGCGGGCGCCGAACCGCAAGGCGTGCTGGTAGTTCATCGCTGTGTCCTTGGCGTCGAGGTGTGCGAGGTGTGCCGTACGACTCCGACGATCCCCGGAGATCGCGGTATCGGCAAAGACGAGGTGAGTAACTCACCAATGGTAAGTCGCTAGGTGTACCGTCAGATGGTATGAACACTGAGGAGCACGTGGGCGAGGGGCTTGCCACTCCCCTCTCCGGCCGCACAGCACCGGGCTTCGAGCACATCGACGAAGAGCTGTGCCGGAGCTTTCGCCGGTCGGCCGAGCTCGTCGGCCGCAAGTGGACCGCCGGGATCCTGCTCGCGGGGATGCTGGGGGCCCGCCGGTTCATCGAGTACCGGGCCCATGTCGACGGAATCTCCGACAAGCTGCTGACCCAGCGCCTGCGCGAGCTGGAGGCCGAGGGGCTGCTGGAGCGGCACGTGGCACCGACCACGCCGGTGCTCGTCACCTACCAGCCGAGCGAGCGGGCCGCGGGCCTGATGCGCGCGCTGCATCCGCTGGTGAAGTGGAGCATCGTCGATCAGAAGCTGGCCCGGGCGGCGAGGACCTGACCGCTGCGGTACGCCGGCACGTCAGCGCCTGTCGTCCGGCTTCCGCCAGGTCTTGATCTCTGTTGCCGGGGGACACTCGGCGAAGCGGTCACCGGGGGACGCCGTACGAAGGAGCGCCCGGAGGTCCTGCTCGAAGTCGGGCAGTGCGTCCCCGAAGAGATGCGGCGCCGAGGAGGAGAGGGAGAAGACCCACGCCACGAGGTCGTCCGCGCTGCGCTCCACCACCGGCCCGGCCGGGACGACGTGGGTCGCGAAGGCGGTGAACCCTGCGTTCGACACGACCAGGCTCTCGCCGCCCGGTGTGCCGTTGGGCAGCGTTCCCCGGCCGGCCCGGCGCACCGGGCCGAGATACCGGCGTACCAGTGCGCGGATCCCGGCGTACGGCGGAGGAGGGTACGGAGCTGAGTCCGGCGCCGACTGCGGGACGGACGCGCCGGACGGGTCCTTCAGGTCGCCGATGTGCACGAACGAGCCGCCTGGTTCCAGCATCTCCAGCACGGTTGCCGCGACCTGGTCCCGGTCCGTCCAGTGGAAGGAGTTCGCGAACACGACGACGCGGAACTCCCCCAGGCCGGCCGGCAGATCCTCCGCGCGGGCGCGCTTCCAGCGCGCGTTGGACACGCCACGGCGCACGGCCTGTCGTTCGCCCTCGGCCAGCATGTCCTCCTCCGGGTCGATACCGACGGCCTCGGTGAAGAACCCCGCCACGGCGAGGAGCACCGTGCCGGGACCGCAGCCGACGTCGAGGAGCCGGCCCCTGCCGTCCAGGCCGACGGCGCCGGCCAGTGTCTCGGCGAAGCCGGGGGCGTACGGCAGCCGGCCGCGCTCGTAGAAGGCGGCGCTCCCCCGGAACAGGGTGCTGTCCCACTGCCGGCCGTCAGGCATCGCGCGTTTCCCCTCAATGCGTCGTTGTGGTCGTGCCCCGTCGTGCCCGGTGCGGGCCTGGCTCAGGCGCAGTGCTCAGGCGCAGGGCGGCCGGTAGGCGATGCCCGGCAGGTAGCGGTGCCACTGGCCCGGGGTGATGGTCGGGCGGGCCGTCGCGCAGGCCCGTCCGATGACGCCGGTGAAGTCGACCGGAAGCGTCCGGACCAGGCCGTCGTAGACGCCGGTGAACAGGGTACGGTCGTCCGCCGCGAACGCCACAGCGCTCACGGCGGTGGTGTATCCGGTGAGTTTGGCCCGGACGACGGGTCTGCCCGGGCGGGTGACGTCCCACACGAGCACCGTCCGGTCGTCGCTGCCCGTGGCGAGGGCCCGGCCGCCGGGGCTGAAGGCGATCCCGCCCACCACGTCGCTGTGGCCGGGGAGTTCGGCCAGCTTCCGGGGGTGGGACGGATCGTCGGTGCTCCACAGCCGTACGGGGCTGTCGCCGCCCCCGGAGGTGGCGAGGACGTTCGCGTGCGGACTGAAGGCCACGCCGAGCGCGATGATGTCGTGCGCCTGCCACTGCGAGAGTTTCTTGGGCCGGTGCGGGTCCGTCACGTCCCACAGTTGGACCGCCTGGTCGTCGCCGGCCGTGGCGAGCATGCCCGCGTCGCGGTCGAACGCGACCGAGCGGACCGTCGCGGTGTGTCCGCCAAGGCGCGCGAGCTGGGACGGGTGTCCGGGGTCCCTGACATCCCACAGCCGGGTCGTACGGTCGGCGCCGGCACTGGCGAGGGTATGTCCGTCCGGGCTGTAGGCCAGCGAGCGGATCGCTCCGGTGCGGCCACCGAAGACGGCGAGGGCCACCGGTCCCGCCGGGTCGGCGAGGTCGAAGGTACGGATCTCGCCGCTCGCGTCCGCCGCCGCGATTACCCGTCCGTCGGGGCGGGCGGCGACGGACCAGACCGTGCCGTGGAACACCTCCAGCGAACTGAGAAGCCGGTGTGCGGAGCCGCTGACGTCCCACAGCCGGACGGTTTGGTCACCGCCGCCGGTGGCCAGGAGGTGCTGCCCCGGCACCGCGGCCAGGGAGACGGCATCGGCCCGGTGGGCCGCCCACGCGGCCATGAGCGTACTGAGCAGGTTGTCCCGGGTCCGGCCCTGCCGCGCCAGCCGGTGCGCCGCAAGGGCGACTTGAACGGCGAGCGCCGGGTCCTTGTGCTCCAGGTCGCTGGCCCGGTCCGCCGCGTTCAGCGCGACCGCCACGTTGCGCTGGCGCGACACCTTTCCGTTGGCCCGCAGGGCGTAGTAGCTGGTGCCCGTTGCGAGCAGCAGGAGCACGGACAGCAGGGCGGTCAGCAGCCGCAGTTGGCGGGCTCTGCGGCGGGCCATGGCGGCGTCGGCGCGCTCCGCCGCCAGGCTTTCGTCGAGGAACGCCCGCTCGTTCGCGGTCAGTCCCGGTGCGCCCTGGTCCGTGAGCTGACGTGCCAGCGCGAGCCGCGTGCCCCGGTACAGCGCACCGGGGTCCCGGCCGAGGGACTCCCATGTCCCGGCCGCCTCGGTCAGCTGCCGGGAGGTGCGCAGCAGTTCGCGGTTCTCGCCGAGCCAGCGCCGCAGCCGTGGCCAGCTGCGGATCAGTGTCTCGTGGGTGATCTCGACGCTTTCGCCGTCGAGGGCGATCAGCCGTGCCTGTACGGCGCGTTCGAGTACGGCCGTGGTGTCCTCGTCGGAGTTCAGCTCCGTACGGGGGATGCGGCGGCGGGTGTCCTCCGCGCCTTCGCCGAGTGCGGTCAGCCGCTGGAACAGGTGCCGGGCGATGTCCTGGCGGGCGGGTGTGAGGTCGGCGTAGAACGCCTCGCCCGTCTGGGCCAGCGATCCCTCGATGCCGCCGACCGCGCGGAACCCGTCGAGGGTCAGGACGTTGCCGCGCCGGCGGCGCCAGGTCTCCAGCAGGGCGTGGGAGAGCAACGGCAGGGCCGCGGCGCGTCCCTGGACCTGTCCGATCAGATGCGCGAGCAGTTGGCCCTCCACCCGGCATCCCGCCTGGACGGCCGGCCGGACGATCACACTGTGCAGTTCGTCCACGCTCATCGGGCCGACCGTGACCTGCGCGTCACGGAACGCCTCGACCAGTTGGCCGTGTTCGGCGCAATGCGGGTAGAAGTCGGCGCGTACGCCAAGGACGATCCGGCCCGCGCTGTTGGACGCGCGGGCGACGGCGACAAGCGCCGAGATGAAGCGCGTCCGCTCCTCCTGGCTGCGGCAGATGGTGAACAGCTCTTCGAACTGGTCGACGACGATGACCGTTTCGGCGCCCTCGGGTTCGTGCGTGGCCAGCTGGCGGAGCGTCAGGTGCAGATTCTCCGGAGCCGTCGAGAAGTCCTGGTGGAGTCTGCCGGGCGTGGTACGGGCGGGGCCCGCGAGCCGCACGGCGAGTTCTTCCAGGGGGTGCAGGCCAGGGGTGAAGGTGATGACGCGACAGCCCGCGGACCGCAGCCGGGGCAGCAGACCGGCGCGCAGCACGGACGACTTGCCCGCGCCTGAGGCGCCGAAGACGGCGACGAACCGGCGCTCGGCCAAGGTCTTCGCCAGGTCCTCGACCAGCCGCTCGCGTCCGAAGAACCGGTCGGAGTCGTCGGCGCCGAAGGCGGCCAGACCGGCGTACGGCGGACGGTGCTCCTCGCGGCCCGCGTCCTCGTGACGCTCCGTGGCCGTGTCGGCGGCGAGTTCCGCCGCGACGTGGTGCCAGCGCTCCTCCCACTCGTCGACGTCTCCGCCGCAAGCGCGTACGTAGGCAAGGGTCACGTCGAGCGTCGGGAGTCGGTGTCCGGCCGCCGCGCCGGACAGGGTGGCGATGGAGTAGTGCGCCCGCGCCGAAAGGGCCCGGTAGGACGGGGACCCGGCGCTGCCGCGCAACTGCCGCAGCTCCCTGGCCAGTCGCAACAGCGGCCCGTCGCCTCCGGTCAGTGGCGTCTCTCTGCGTGGCACGTACTCACCCCCACTCGCCCATTGTTCAGTATCCGTTTGTTCAGTGCCAGCTACGGAAAGCGAACAACGCCCGGCTGCTGGACCTGCTCCGGAGGCGGCCGACCGCCGCTGATCACACCGCACATGGAGGAGCCCTGTTGCACCCTTCACCCTCTCGTTGGGTTTTGGCGTTCGACGGCACGTGCGCCAACTGCCGCAAGATCTCCGGCGCGGTCGCACAGGCCTGCGACGGCAAGCTGACGGTGATGCCGCTGAGTGACGAACGCGTAAGCGGCCGGCGGGAACTGGCATTCGGCGCCGGTGCTCCGTGGGCGCCGACCCTGCTGCGGGTCGACGGCGCGTGGGTGCGCGGCTGGGCCGGCCCCGCCATGGCCGCCCCACTGCTGCGCAGGCTCGGACCATGTTCCACCGCCCGAACGCTGCGTGCCCTGGGGGAACTTCGGCGCCAGGACGCCCGGCACACCGGTCGGGGGGCCGGTGTGCCGCGACGACGATGTGGGAGGAGTGGGGGAACACCTCGCGCTCGCACGACCATGCCTTCCTGGGCACGGTCGACGACTGGCTCGACCAGCGCGTGGCGGGCATCGAGCCGGCGGCGCCCGGTTACACGAAGATCAAGGTCCAGCCGTATCCGGTCGGCGATCTCACGAACGCCTCGGCGCACGTGGAGTCCCCGCTCGGCCGGGTGAGTTCGGCCTGGACCCGCACACCCGGCCGCTTCACACTCGATGTACGGGTGCCGCTCGGCGCGACGGCGGAGATCCTCGTCCCGGCGCGCGACCGCCACGCGGTGCAGGCACCGCCCGGCGCGACGTTCGACAGCGTGCGCGACGGTTACGCCGTGTACCGGGTCGGCTCCGGCGACTACGTCTTCCGATCGGCCGCGTGACGAGGGTCGGCTGACGTCCTGTCAGCCGACCGGCTTCTCCCAGACCGAGATGTGCTTGGTGCTGTGCTCGGTGAAGGGCTCACGCGTCCAGCTCTCCCAGCGCTCGCGCAGCCGCAGGCCTGCGAGCTGGGCCATAAGGTCCAGCTCGGCGTGCCAGACGTACCGGAAGGGCGTCGAGTGGGCCTCGCCCCGGCCGTCCTCCGCGATGTCGATGTAGTGACAGGTCGCGTCCTGGGTGACGGTGTCGTAGACGGTGTAGGCCCACCCGGTCGGACCCGTGTGGAAGGGGACGATGTTCTGCCCGGCCGGGATCTTGCGCAGCTCCGGAACCATGACCTCGACGACGAAGCAGCCACCGGGTGCGAGGTGCGCGGCGACGTTGCGGAAGCAGGCGACCTGAGCGTCCTGGTCGGCCACGTTCATGATGGTGTTGAAGACGAGATAGGCGAGCGAGAACGGCCCGTCGGCCGCCGTGTCGACGGTCGTGGTGGCGAAGTCCCCGATGGAGACACCGATCGCCTCACCCCCGGGCTTGGCGCGCAGCCTCGCCACCATGGCCCGCGACAGATCGATGCCATGCACCGGAACCCCCCGCCGCGCCAACGGCAGAGCGATCCGCCCCGTACCGATCGCCAGCTCCAACGCCCGTCCCCCGTTGGCGAGTTCCGCCAGGAGATCGACGGTCTGCTCCACGATCTCGGCCTGGAACTCGGCGTCTGAGGACTGGTCGTACGTCTTCGCCACCCGTTCTCCGAAGTACCCGTCGTCGTCGGTCACCGAGCGACCGTACCCGTGCGGCATGACGATCCGCAGGCATTTTTCCGGCGGTACCCCGCCCGCCACCCGTCCGGCCGCGCCTTGACATCGCACGTGGTGCGACCTAGTTTCTTAGTGACCACTAAAAATCACCTCGGACCGGCCACACCCTTGATGTAATACACATTGTTACATCAAGGGCGCCGATCCGACTCCTGGACGCGGAGTACCAGATCATGGGACAGCTTGAGGGCAAGACCGCCGTCGTCACCGGCGGAACCAGTGGAATCGGCCTGGCCGCCGCACAGCGGTTCGCGGGTGAGGGAGCGCACGTGTTCGTGACCGGGCGCCGCAAGGAGACGCTCGACGCGGCAGTCGCCAAGATCGGCGCGAACGCGACCGGCGTACGCAGCGATGTCTCGGACCTCGGCGACCTCGACCGGCTCTACGACGCCGTCGGTCGGCGGGGCGGTGGGATCGACGTGCTGTTCGCCAATGCAGGCGGGGGTGAGTTCGCCACCCTGGAACAGGTCACCGAGCAGCATTTCGACGAGACGTTCGGCATCAACGTCCGGGGCATGCTCTTCACGGTCCAGAAGGCGCTGCCGCAGCTCAACGACGGCGCTTCCGTCATCCTCACCGGCTCGAACGCGAGCAGCCTGGGCAACGAGGCCTTCGGTGTCTACGCGGCGTCCAAGGCCGCGGTGAGGTCCTTCGCGCGCACCTGGGCCAACGAGCTCAAGGGCCGGGCGATCAGAGTCAACAGCATCAGCCCCGGCGCCGTGGACACCCCGGGTATCGACGGTCTCGCCGCCGACCAGGAGCAGGCGGACCAGCTGAAGACCTTCATGGCCGGCACCATCCCGCTGGCGCGCGTCGGCCGCCCCGAAGAAATCGCCGACGCCGCTCTCTTCCTCGCCTCGGACCAGAGCACCTTCATCACCGGCACCGAGTTGTTCGTGGACGGCGGACGCAACCAGATCTGACCGTTGCTACGACATCCGCGTCACAGCGGTCACTCACTTCGGCCATCACATCAGCATCAGGACGGGCAGGACAGCGCAATGCAGTTGGGACACACCGGGCTCTGGAGCATCGAGTTGCGGACGGCGGATCCGGGGCGGATCACCGACGCCGCCGCCGAGTTGGACGAGCTGGGCTGGGGAGCCCTGTGGATCCCGGGACTGGGCGGCGGTGACATCCTCGGCGACTCGGAGCGGCTGCTGCGCGCCACCCGCACGACGAAGGTGGCCATCGGCGTGCTGAGCATCTGGCGGCATCAGGCCGAGGAGATGGCGGGAGGGCACGCGCGTCTGCAGAGTGAGTACGGACGGCGGTTGCTGCTCGGGCTCGGCGTGAGCGACCCTGCGGCTGCCGAGGGCGCGGGACGCCCGTACCGCCCCCTGGCCGACATCGGCGCCTACCTGGACACACTGGACGATGCCCCGGTCCCGGTGCCCCGGAGCGAACGTGTCATGGCCGCGCTCGCCCCCAGGATGACCGAACTGGCAGGTCGGCGCACCGCCGGTGTGCACCCCTTCATGGTCACACCGGAGTACTCAGCCGCGGCCAGGGAACGGCTCGGGGCCGGTCCGCTGCTCGCGCCGTACCAGGCGGTGGTGCTGGAGAGCGACCCGAGCAAGGCACGCGCCGCCGCCCGTGGTTTCCTCGGGGGGTTTCTGACGATGGACCATTACGCGAAAAACCTGCTCCGGCAAGGCTTCACGGAGGACGACCTGACCGGCGGCGGAAGCGACAGGCTCATCGACGCCGTTGTCGCCCGGGGCGACGTGGAGGCCATCGGCAAGCGCGTCCAGGCGCACCACGACGCCGGCGCGGACCACGTGTGCCTGCATATCGTGGGCGCGGACTCCGGCGTCCCGATGGCCCAATGGCGTGAACTGGCCGCGCTCGTCAACTGACGCGAGCCGCCGCCGATCAGTCCGTGGCCGGCTGTGGCCAGACGGCCATGGCCACGTCGGCGATCTGGTGCAGTTGCTCGCGGGTCGCGCCGCCGGCGGCCTGGACCGCGATCCCCTGGTACACCGTGGCGAAGTAGCGGGCGAGCGCCTGGGCGTCGGTCCCCGCCGGGAGTTCGCCCGCTTCGCCCGCCCGCTGCAAGCGCTCCCGCAGGGCCGCCTCGCCACCCGCCCTGCGCGCTGCCAGTTCGTCACGGGCGGGCTCCGCACCCGGCGAGCACGCCAGAGCGCCCTGGACCGTGATGCAGCCGCGCGGATGGTCGGGGTGTGTCGTCGCGTCGGCGGCGCCGTGCAGCAGTGCCTCGACGGCGCCGCGCGCCGTGGGCTCGGCGAGAGCGTCGCGAATGTAGCGGGCGGGGCCGTCGGCGTAGTGGTCCAGGACCTTGCGGAAAAGCTGTTCCTTGTTTCCGAAGGCGTTGTACAGGCTCGGTGCGTTGTTGATGCCCATCGCCTTGGTGAGATCGGAGATCCCGGTTCCTTCGTAACCCTGGCGCCAGAACACCTCCAGCGCCCGGCCGAGAGCCACGTCGCTGTCGAAGCTGCGTGGTCGTCCCCCTGCCATCAGCGCCTCCCTGGCTTCAGCGGCATTTGTAGCACTGACTACAATACTCCGGCGCGGAGCAATCCGGTGAGCCCGCCTTCCCCGCGCGCCACGGTCCGTCGCCCTTTTTCGAATGGCCCAGGCTTACGCGGCGAGAGTGGACCACACGCCGAGGCCATTGGTCGCCTAGCGTAGTGAGTACGACCATGAGCGGCGCACACCCCGCTCGACCGGACCGGGCAGAGGAGGAAACCATGCGTGTATTCGTCGCGGGCGCGACCGGTGCGGTGGGCCGTCTGCTCGTCCCTCTGCTGCGGGACGCAGGGCACCAGGTCACGGGCACCTCTCGTACGCCCGCAGGCGCCGACCGCGTACAGCGGCTCGGTGCGTCAGCCGCCCAGGTGGACGTGTTCGACCGGGACAGCCTGCACGAGGCGGTGAAGGAGGCCGCGCCGGACGCGGTGATCCACCAGCTCACCGATCTGGCGGAGGCGAACGGGGAGGCGACGAACCGGCTGCGCGGCGAAGGGACCCGCAACTTGGTCGACGCGGCCACGTCCGCCGGGGTGCCGAGGATCGTCGTCCAGTCGATCTCCTGGGCGTACGCCCCGGGCGACGAGCCGGCCGACGAGACAGACCCGCTCGACCTCGCCGCGGCGGAGCCGCGCGGCAGGATCGCCGTCGGCATCCAGGCGCTGGAGGAGACGGCCGCCGAAGTGGGCACAGCGGTGTCGCTGCGGTACGGCGTCCTGTACGGCCCGGGCACCTGGTACGAGCCGGGCGGCCCGGCGGCAGCGGCGCTGGCCGGCGACCCGGACGCGCCGTTCCTCGGGAGCGTCGCTGCGGACGACTCCGTCAACTCGTTCCTGCACGTCGCGGACGCCGCTCGCGCCGCCGTCGCCGCGCTTGACTGGCCCTCCGGACCGGTCAACATCGTGGACGACGAGCCCGCGCCGGGACGTGCGTGGGTGCCGGTCTTCGCCGCCGCCCGTGGACTGCCGGCGCCGGAAGCCACTTCGGGACGGCAGGCCTGGGCGCGCGGAGCAAGCAACCGGCTGGCCCGGTCGCGGGGTTGGCGTCCGGAGCACTCGACGTGGCGCTCCGGCTTCGTGGCCCAGGACGCTCCGGTGATCTGACGGTCCGCCTCTCGTAACCACTGTCGTTGCGACTATGAAGCGCTCCGTGCACAATTGCGCGATGAGCGCCAACAGCAGACTGACGATCGCGGCACACGCCGTGGCCTGGATCGGGCTGTACCAGCAGCAAGGTCACGACGTCGCCACGTCGGAGCAGATCGCCGACAGCGCGAACACCAACCCCGTGGTGATTCGGCGCCTGCTCGGCCGGCTACGGGAAGCGGGGCTCGTCGAGTCGCGGCGCGGGGTGGGCGCGGGGTGGCGCCTGGCCCGGCGCCTTGAGGACATGACGCTGCTGGACGTGTACGAGGCGGTGGAGCCGAGCCCGCTGTTCTCCATGCACCACGCGCCGCCGAACCAGGCCTGTGTGGTGGGCGCGGGAATCCAGCCGGCGCTGCAGGAGATCTACGACGGCGTGGAGGACGGGCTGCGCGCCCAACTGTCACGGACGACGCTGGCCGACGTGCTCCGGGCGACCCTGGCGGCCCGATAGGCCGCCGCCCTGCCGGATAGGCCGTCGCCCTCCCGATAGGCCGTCGCCCTGCCGCGCTCCTCGCTAGTGGCTGCCTGCCGCCCCCTTCTCCCCGTCGTCACCCGCCAGCTTGTAGGTGAGGGGGCGGCAGGCGTTGAAGCGCCAGATGAAGAGGTGGAAGGTCGCGGAGCCGAGGACAGCGCCCAGGACGGGCGCGATCAGGTAGATCCACAGATCGGTGGTCTGTCCGGAGAACACTGCCGGGCCCAGTTGGCGGGCGGGGTTGATCGAGCCGCCGCTTCTGGGACCCAGCAGTGCGATCACCAGGGCTACGGACCCGCCGATGACGTACGGCAGCACGGGGACGGCGCGTGGGTACCCCAGGATGAAGCCGACCAGGACGATCAGCGCCATCATCGCTCCCGCCTCGGCGAGGAAGACGTCCGCAGGACGCCAGGTGGCGGCGGGCCTGATCACGGCGTGCGCGACCGAGGGGTGCGACACCGCGCCACCCCACACCAGCCGGGCCAGTCCTGTCCCGACCACCGAACCCGCGAGCTGGGCGAGGACGTAGGGCACGACACTGCGGCCCGGAAAGGCGTCCATCAGCCACAGGGCCACCGTCACACACGGGTTCATGTGTCCCCCGCTACGCCTGCCGGGCGGACTGAGGATCAGCGACGTCAGCACAGACCCGCTCACCACACCGATCACACCGAGCGCCACGTACAGGTCGGCGAGATAGAGGGCGGAGCCCGGATCGCGCAGCCAGCGCACGACCGTCACCGTGATGAACAACAGGACGGTCGTCAGGGCGAACTCGTCCAGCGCACGCGTCCACGGCAGCCGACGGGGAGGGGAAGGATCGGCACTCACCAAGAACTCCTCGCGTCCCGGCCGAAGTCAGCCCCGGCAGGACTATACGCAGACGCCGGCAGCGGCTGGAAGCATCGTGGGCCGTCCGGGTGTTTCGCGACGCGGGGCGCGGGGGGCGTCGTAGTCCCGCACGACTTACTCCGTCGCCGTCGGTCCGTAGTACTCGACCAGACAGAACTCATGGCCCTCGGGATCGGCCATCACGACGACGGCGCCTTCGTCGTAGTCGTGCCGTTCGCCGGTGAACCGGCCTCCGAGCGAGACGACTTGGGCCATGCCCTGGTCGATGTCGTCGACCGCGACGTCGAGGTGCAGGCGTACCTTGCCGTGCTTCGGCTCGGTCACGGGCTGGAAGACGAGGCGGGGGTGTGCGTCCCCGGGACGGCCGAGGTAGATCCAGCCGGGTTGGGAGGGCCCCTGAGGGCAGTCCAGCAAGGCGCTCCAGAAGCCCGCCACTCGCTCCACGTCCAGACAGTCGACGGTCACTCCGACCCAGTGGTTACGCGTCATCGCGTCAGTGTCCATGACGCGTTTGTCACCGTCGAACGGATTCCGGCCACCGCCTTGGGGCCGGACCCCCCGCGCTGCCGCCGGACGTTACGATTGCGGCCGGGAGAAACGAATGTTCGAGACGATGTACCGCAGCCAGGACCTGCCGCCGGGGGAACGTCTGGCCACGCTGAACGAGTTCTTCCTCTCCGGCGAGCACCCCATGGAGCTGGTCAGCGAGGCGCCGAAGGACTTCCACGCGACGGTGCGGGCGGTGGACCTCGCGGCTGTGAACGTGGTGGATCTGGCGCTTTCGGCGGCGGACGTGCTGCGAACGCCGAAGCTGATCCGGCGCGCCGATCCCGAACTCTACTGCGCCGTCATGCCGTTGGACGGGCATCTGGTGGTGAGCCAGGCCGGCAGGGAAGCGGTGCTGAGCGCGCCGGACTTGGCGCTGTACGACAGTTCGCGCCCGTTCCGGCTGCGGATCGTCGCCGGGGCGGAGCAGCACCCCCGGCTGCTGCGCGCACACATCCCCCGGGCCCTGCTCGCGCTGCCCCCGGCGGGCGTCGAGCGGCTTGTGGCGCGGCCGCTGTCGGGCCGGACGGGGTTCGGCGGCGTACTGGCCCAGTTCCTCACCGGAGCGACCACCGACGCCGGTGATTACCGTCCGACCGATCTGCCTCGGCTGGGTACGCTCGTCCAGGATCTGCTGACCGCCGTCATGGCCCACCATCTCGACGCGGAGGCCGAGGTGATGGACGAATCGCCGCAGCGCATGCTGATGATGCGCATCGACAGGTTCGTCCGCCAGCGGCTGGGGGG
>NZ_JTIY01000014.1 GCF_000818175.1 Streptomyces sp. AcH 505 | reverse complement strand
CCTGCGTCTTTGCGGGTGATGCCGCTGGGTGACTCGATCACCTGGGGTCTCGGGAGCCCGTCGGGAAACGGTTACCGGGGTTTCCTGTGGAACCAACTGGCGGCTGAGGGACACACCCTGGACTTCGTCGGCTCCGGCCGTAACGGCCCGATGTCCGACCCGGACAACGAGGGCCACTCCGCTTGGCGGATCGACCAGATCGCCGGCATCGCCGACTCCGTGCTCAGCCAGTACCGGCCGAACGTGGTCACCCTGGAGATCGGTACCAACGACTTGGGGCAGAACTACCAGGTGCCCACCGCCACCAAACGGCTGCACGCGCTGATCGACCAGATCACCGCGGACGCCCCGGACGCGACCGTGCTGGTCGGCACCCTGATCGTGTCGACGAACAGCACCGAGGAGCCCAACCGGCCCGCGTTCAACCAGGCGATCCCCGGCATCGTCCAGGCCGAGCAGTCCGCTGGCAAGCACGTCCGGCTGGTCGACATGAGCGCGCTGACCACAGCAGACCTGTCCGACGGGCTGCACCCCAACGATGGCGGCTACCAGAAGATGGCCACCGCCTTCAACGCCGGGATCCAGGCGGCCGACGCCGCCGGGTGGATACACGCACCAGGGACCTCCCCCGCCGGCCCGGTGCGCTCGGGCGTCGCAGGCAAGTGCCTGGACGTCAACACCGGCAGCAGCGCCAACGGCACCGCTGCACAGATCTGGTCCTGCAACGGCACCAACGCCCAGTCGTGGAGCGCCGGTTCGGACGGCACACTGCGCGCGCTCGGCAAGTGCCTGGACATCGTCGGTGGCGGTACCGCGAACGGCACCAAGGCCGAGATCTGGGACTGCAACGGCGGCGCCAACCAGAAATGGGAGGCGTACAACGGCGGCTACCGCAACCCCGCCTCCGGCCGCTGCCTCGACGACCCCGCCGCCGCCACTACCGACGGCACCCAGATCCAGATCTGGGACTGCAACGGCGGCACGAACCAGAAGTGGACGGCGCCACAGTCCGCGTAGTCCGCTGCGGTTTCCGCTCCGAGCACAGCACGCGACTGGTGAATCCAGTCGCACGACCCTCATCGATCCGCAAGGAGACTTCCGTGTTCCGCAGACCCCTTCACAGACCGCGCCATCGGCGATGGTCAGCGGCCGCTGTCGCCGCGCTAGCCGCGATCGCGGCCCTGGCGGCCATGCTGACGACCAGCGCGACGCCCGCCTCCGCGGCCACCGGGTCGCACATAACGGGTACGGCGTCGGGCCGGTGCCTGGACGTGATCGGCCAGAGCACGGCGGACGGCGCCGGAATCAACATCTACGACTGCAACTCCCAGACCAACCAGGCCTGGACGCTCACCTCGGCCGGTGAACTGCGGGTCTACGACAGCCCGAAGTGTCTGGACGTGGCCAAGGGAGCCACCACCCCGGGCGCCACGCTGCAGATCTGGACGTGCAACGGCGGGACCAACCAGCAGTGGAAGGTCAACAGCAACGGGACGATCACCGGGGTGCAGTCCGGGCTGTGCCTGGACGTGGTGGGCGGGGCGACCGCGAACAGCACCCTGGTCGGCCTGTGGACCTGCAACGGCGGCAGCAACCAGCAGTGGAAGACCACGGCGGGCGACACCCAGCCGCCGACCGTGCCGGGCAGCCCGCGGGTCAGCAACCTGGTCTGCGACTCGGTGACCTTCGCCTGGAACGCCTCCAGCGAC
This sequence comes from Streptomyces sp. AcH 505, assembly GCF_000818175.1. GTDB lineage: Bacteria > Actinomycetota > Actinomycetes > Streptomycetales > Streptomycetaceae > Streptomyces. The sequence goes on along the minus strand of NZ_JTIY01000014.1, from coordinate 18,268 downwards.
AACACCGGGGTGGCGTTCTACGACGTCTACCACGACGGCCAGCTGATGAAGTCGGTCAGCGGCACGACGCTGTCCACCAGCCTGACGGTTGTCCCCGGGGTCAACTGGGGACTGTACGTCAACGCCCGTGACGCCGCCGGGAACGTCTCCCAGGCCAGTTCCACGGTCGCCATCACCCCGCCGCAGTGCCAGGTCGACACCCAGCCCCCCACCACGCCGGGCAACCTGTCCGGCACGGTGTCGGGCACCACGGTGTCGCTGAGCTGGTCGGCCTCCAGTGACAACGTCGCGGTGAAGTACTACGACGTCTACCGAGGCAGCACCAAGGCCGGCACCGTCACCGCCAACGGCACGACCCCGCCGGCGACGACGTTCATCGACAGCGGCCTGAGCGCGAACACCACCTACCCCTACTACGTGGTGGCCCGTGACGCACAAGCGAACGTCTCCGGCCACAGCAACACGGTCAGCGTGAAGACCGGTGCCGCGTGCGGCAGTGCGGTGTGTGCGGTCACGCAGATCGCCACCGACACCGACATCCCGTGGGGCCTGGCCACGCTGCCCGACGGCACGATCCTCTACACCCGCCGCGACGCCCACGACATCGTCCACCTCAACCCCGCCACCGGGGCGAAGACCACCGTGGGCACCGTCCCCAACGTCGACGAGACCGACGGCGAGGGCGGCCTGCTCGGCCTGGCCGTCTCCCCCACCTACGCCAGCGACCACTGGCTGTACATCATGCACACATCCCCGACCGACAACCGGATCGTGCGGATCAAGCTGGACAACGACAAGCTCACCCTCAGCAGCGAGCAGATCCTGCTCACCGGGATCCTGCGCAACAAGTTCCACAACGGCGGCCGGCTGCGCTTCGGCCCCGACGGGAAGCTCTACGCCTCCACCGGCGACGCGCAGAACGGCGACAACGCGCAGAACAAGAACAGCCTCAACGGCAAGATCCTGCGCCTGAACCCCGACGGCTCCGTGCCCTCGGACAACCCGTTCGGCAACTACGCCTGGAGCTACGGCCACCGCAACCCGCAGGGCCTGGCCTTCGACTCCCAAGGACGACTGTGGGAGCAGGAGTTCGGCAACGCGATCATGGATGAGACCAATCTCATCACCAAGGGCGGCAACTACGGCTGGCCGGCCTGCGAGGGCACCAGCGGCACCTGCGGCACCTCCGGATACATCGCGCCCAAGCGCACCTACGTCACCGCTGACGGCTCCTGCTCCGGCATCTCCGTTGTCCGCGACGTCCTGTACGTGGCCTGCGAACGCGGCACCCGGATGTACCGCGAGGTCATCAGCGGCAGCTCGCTGACCGACGTGCAGACGTACTTCAACGGCACCTACGGCCGGCTGCGCACCGTCGAACCCGCCCCCGACGGGGGCCTGTGGCTCACCACCAGCAACAACGGTGACAAGGACAGCATCCCCAACAACAGCAACGAAAAGCTCTTCCACGTCGCACTCGGCTGATCCAGGGCCCGGCCCAAGGAGGTTCTCGACGACACCCTTGGGCCGGGCGCCCCCGCACCGCCGAATACCGGGCCGTTCACGCCGCAGGAGTGGAAGTGGCGGCGGACGGCCAACTCTGGAGCTGTGACCTGACAACGGCCGAGAAGCCGTTGCCCAGTGCCCCTTTCCCCCTGGAGGATTCCGATGGATGTGCAACGACGCAGATTCCTGGCCCTCGGCGCGACGATGGGACTGTCCACCGTCGCAGCGACACGAGTCGCCCTACCGGCGTCGGCGAGCGTCGCCGACGTCGCCGCGACGCAGACGATGTACCTGACCGGTACCGACGTCGACAGCACCGTGCCGTGGGACTTCCAGTGCACGGCCGGCCGCAGGAGCGGGGTCTGGAGTACCGTCCCGACGCCGTCGAACTGGGAGTTCTCCGGCTACGGCACGTACAACTACGGCGGGGCGCTGACGCCGGGTGAGAGCGGGAAGTACCGTCACAGCTTCACACCGCCCGCCTCGTGGGCGGGCCGACAGGTGTTCCTGGTCTTCGAGGGTGCGATGACCGACACCACTGTTCTGCTGAACGGCAAGTCAGCGGGCCCCAGGCACCAGGGAGCCTTCTACCGGTTCCGCTACGACGTCACGTCCCTGATTCTCCTGGGCAAGAGCAACCTGCTCGAGGTCACCGTCGACAAGGATTCCTCGAACAACTCGGTCAACCAGGCCGAACGTGAGGGTGACTACTGGAACTTCGGCGGCATCTTCCGGCCGGTGTACCTGCAGGCGTTCCCCACGGCGCGGGTCGACCGGATCGCGGTGCGGGCCGAGTCCAGCGGGACCTTCGCCGCCGACGTCTACCTGGCGGGGAACGTGGGCAGCGGCAGGGTGACCGCCCAGATCAAGACGCTCGACGGCACGAACGTCGGTGGCAGTGTCTCGACCCCGGTCTCGGCGGGCGCCACCCATGTCACCGTCTCCACGAGCGCGTCGAACCCGAAGCTGTGGACCGCCGAGACCCCGAACCTCTACCAGGCGGAAGTGGTGCTGACCAACTCCTCGGGCGCGCAGGTGCACGGGCTCACCGAGCGGTTCGGCTTCCGGACGGTGCAGGTGCGCAGCGGTGACGGCGTCTACGTCAACGGTGTCCGGGTGCTGTTGAAGGGCGTGACCAGGCACACCTTCTATCCGACCCTGGGGCGTGCCTCCAGCCCGCGTCTGGCGCGGGAGGACATCGCGCTGATGAAGTCGATGAACGTCAACGCGGTCCGGATGTCGCACTATCCGCCGGACGCGTACTTCCTCGATCTCTGTGACGAGCTGGGCCTGTACGTGCTGGACGAGCTGGGCGGGTGGCAGCACAGCTATGACACGGCGGCCGGCACCCCGTTGGTCCAGGCGATGGTCACCCGGGACGTCAACCACCCCTCGATCCTGTTCTGGGACAACGGCAACGAAGGTGGCTGGAACACCGCCCTGGACGGCCTCTTCGGCTCCTGGGACCCGCAGAAACGGGCGGTGCTGCACCCCTGGGCGAACTTCAGCGGCATCGACACCAACCACTACCCGACCTACTCCGCGGTCCAGTCCAAACTGGCCGGCTCGACGGTCTACATGCCCACCGAGTTCCTGCACGGCCTCTACGACGGCGGCGCCGGCGCCGGACTCGATGACTACTGGAACCTGATGTCCACCGCGCGGCACGCGGCCGGCGGGTTCATCTGGTCGCTCATCGACGAGTCGATCCGCCGCGACGACGGCGGCGGCGCGATCGACACCAACGGCAACCGCGGGCCTGACGGCATCGTCGGCCCGTTCCGCGAGAAGGAGGGCAGCTACTTCACCATCAAGGACATCTGGTCACCGGTCCAGCTGACCAGCCGCTCGTACTACGAGACCACCTTCCCCGCCAGTTTCGACGGCACCGTCGGGCTGACGAACCGCTACGCCTTCACCAACACCTCCACGTGCAGGTTCAGCTGGCAGCTGGTCACCTACGCCTCCCCGGGAGGCACCGGGCACACGGTGACGGCGCAGGGCACGTGCGCCAGTCCGAGCATCGCTCCCGGCGGCACCGGGAAGCTCACTCTCGGACTGCCGGCGAACTGGGCGACCGCGGACGCGCTGCGCGTGACGGCAGCCGACGCCTCGGGCGCCGAACTCGCCACCTGGGTCTGGACGATCAAGAAGGCGGCCAACCACGCGGCCCGGATTGTCGTCCCGGTCCCGGGCGCGCCGTCGGTGACCGGGACCCAAAGCGGCGACACGGTCACGATGACCGCGGGCGCCACCTCGGTGCGCATCGCCCGCGCCACCGGAAGACTGACCGGGATCACCAGGGACGGAACCGCGGTGTCGCTGGCCAACGGGCCGGCCCTGTCGGCCGGGTCCTCGACGCTGACCAGCCTGACCCACGCCCAGGACGGCAGCGCCCACACCGTCACCGCCACGTACTCGGGCAATCTGACAACGGTGCGGTGGCGGCTGGACAGCAACGGCTGGCTCCGGCTGGACTACACCTACAACCTCACCGGGACGCACGACTACCTCGGTGTGAACTTCGACTATCCCGAGTCCAAGGTCACCGGCGTGACATGGCTGGGCCGCGGGCCCTACCGGGTCTGGAAGAACCGGCTGCGCGGGGTGACCACCGACGTGTGGACCAAGAACTACAACAACACCGCCACCGGGAAAACCGGCTTTGCCTACCCCGAGTTCAAGGGCTACCACGCCGACCTGTACTGGGGTTCCCTCCACACCACAGAAGGAACGATCACCGTGGTGTCCGCCCAGGAGAACGTCTTCCTGCGGCTGTTCACGCCCTCGCAGCCGTCAGACTCGGGAACCGCCGCCGCGCCCTTCCCTGCGGGGAACATCTCCTTCCTCGACGGAATCCCGGCGATCGGCAATAAGTTCCACTCCGCGGCCTCCGTAGGGCCGGCCGGCCAGCCCAACACCGCGGCGGCGACATACACCCGCACCCTGTACTTCCGGTTCGAGAGCTGACGGAAACCTTGACCGCCACCCGGCGAAGCTTTAGCGTCGTCGGCACTTCATATATGAGATCTCCTGGGGGCCTGTCCTGTGTCCGATGTGCTTGCTCATTCCAGCCGTTTTCATCCCGGCTTGCTGCCCTCGCGTACTGAGGCGGTGCTGGACGCGGTCAAGCACGGAATCCTGACAGGTGAGTTGAAGCCGGGACAGCCGCTGGTGGAGACCGAACTCGCCGCTCAGCTGGGGGTGTCGAAGACGCCGGTACGCGAGGCGTTGAAGACGCTGGCAGGGACGGGCCTGGTCATCATGAGTCCCTACAAGGGAGCTTCGGTGCGCGAGGTCGACCAGGCCTTGGCGCGCAGCGTGTACGACATGAGGCTGTTGCTGGAGCCGATTGCCGCGGTACGGACCGCGGCAACCGACCACCGGTCCTGGGATGCGGCGGCAGCCGCCCTCGACACCGCGGACCGGGCCGCCGACGCGGCCGAGCGCTCGCTGGCGAACCGGGACTTTCACCGGGCCCTTTACGCGGGCTGCGGAAACCCGCTGCTGGTCAACTCACTGGACGACCTGCGCGACCAAACGGCCCTGGTGTCCAGTGCCGCCTGGGCCGTCCGACCATCCTGGGAGATGGAGGCCCAGGAGCACCGGGCCATCCTGCGCGCCGCGCAGAGCGGGCAGCCGGAACTGGTAGGCGACCTGCTCCGCGACCACATCGGCGCGTTCGTGGCGCGCAACTTCCCCGACCTCAGCGGAGGAGAACCGGCATGACACCGGACACCTCGCGTATGGATGATCTCCGTGCCCGGCTCGCCACCGTGATCGCCATCCCGGTGACACCGTTCAACACGGACGGCAGCGTGGACTGGGACAACCACGCGGCACTGGTCCGTCGGCTGGTCGACCACGGTGTGCAGGTGGTGACCCCCAACGGCAACACCAGCGAGTTCTACGCCCTCAGCCCTGCGGAGGCCCGGCGGGCCGTGGAGTCGGCCGTCGCGGCGGCCGGAGGCCGGGCGGAGGTGATGGCAGGCGTCGGCCTGGACACGGCAGGAGCGGTCGCGGCCGCCCTCCACGCCCGTGACGCCGGAGCAGGCTCCGTCATGGTGCACCAGCCCGTCCACCCCTACCGCTCCGCAGAGGGCTGGATCGACTACCACCGGGCGATCGCCGAGTCGGTGCCGGAACTCGGCGTCGTCCTCTACATCCGCGACGAGCGCGTGAGCGGCGAGCAGATCCGGAGGCTCGCCGACACCTGCGCGAACGTCGTCGGTGTGAAGTACGCCCTCCCCGACTCGGTACGCTTCGCATCCGTGGCGCGGGACGCGGGCCTGGACCGGTTCGCGTGGATAGCCGGGCTGGCCGAGCTGTACGCCCCCGGATACTGGGCGACCGGCGCAGTCGGCTTCACCTCGGGTCTGGTCAACGTAGTCCCGCAGCTGTCACTCGCGCTGCTGGAGACACTGCGGGGCGGGGACTACCCGAAAGCCATGAAGGTATGGGAATCGGCGCGGACCTTTGAGGAACTGCGCGCGGCCGACGCGTCCGCCGACAACGTCAGCGTGGTCAAGGAGGCACTGGCGCAACTCGGCCTGAGTACACGGACGGTCCGTCCGCCGTCCCGGCTCCTGCCTGCTGCGGTCCGCGACACCATCGGTGAACTGATCGCGCAGTGGCGGACGGAGGGCCGGCTGTGAACGCGGGAACCGCCGGGAACAGCGAAGCCGATGAGACCGGTGCCTTAGGTGCCGCCGCTGATGTGGCCGGGACCGTGTCGCCAGGGTTGAAGCCGCTGCGCAGCGCGGCCTGGTTCGGCAACGCCGACGACGTCACCGGCGGCGGCCTGCGGGCCTTCAGCCACCGCTCGCGGATGCGGCAGCTCGGTTACCTCCCGGAAGAGCACCTGGGCAAGCCGGTCATCGCGATCCTCAACACCTGGTCCGACATCAATCCCTGTCACATGCACCTGCGGGAACGGGCCGAGCAGGTCAAGCGCGGTGTGTGGCAGGCCGGCGGATTCCCGCTGGAGTTCCCCGTCTCCACCCTCTCGGAGACCTTCCAGAAGCCCACTCCCATGCTGTACCGCAACCTGCTGTCCATGGAGACCGAAGAGCTGCTGCGGTCGTACCCGGTAGACGGCGCGGTGCTGATGGGCGGCTGCGACAAGACCGTGCCCGCGCTGCTCATGGGTGCCGCGAGTGCCGGGCTGCCGGCCCTGGTCGTCCCATCAGGGCCCATGCTGCGCGGCCACCACCGCGGAAAGACCCTGGGCAGCGGCACCGATCTGTGGGCCTACTGGGACGAATACCGGGCCGGGCGCATCGACGAGTGCGAGATGTCGCAGGTGGAGTGCGGTCTGGCGCGTTCACCGGGCCACTGCATGACCATGGGCACCGCGTCCACGATGACCGCTGTCGCCGAGGCCATGGGCATGGCGCTGCCCGGCTCCTCCGCCATTCCCGCAGTGGACTCTGCCCATCACCGAATGGCGGCGGCGGCAGGCCGGCGGATCGTCGGCCTGGTCGAGGAGGACATCACCCCGGCAGCCGTGATGACCCGGGCGGCATTCGAGGACGCCGCCGCGACGGTGCTCGCCCTCGGCGGCTCCACCAATGCGCTGATCCATCTGACAGCCATGGCCGGACGGCTCGGGGTCCCCTTCTCGCTGGCGGACTTCGACGTCATCGGCCGCCGCGTCCCGGTCCTCGCGGACGTCCGCCCGGTGGGCGCACATCTGATGGAGGACTTCTACTACGCCGGCGGACTCCCCGCCCTGCTCCGGCAGTTGAACGAGGTTCCAGGAACGCTGCACCCGGACCGCATCACGGTGGCCGGTCATTCCTTCGGTGAGTACTTCGCGGACGCCGAGATCCACGGGCCCGCCATCCGCAGGCATGACGAGCCCCTCCACGAGGAAGGCGGCCTCGCCGTCCTGCACGGCAATCTCGCCCCGGACGGCGCGGTGATCAAGCACCTTGCGGCCGCCCCCGAGTTGCTGAGCCACACCGGACCCGCGGTTGTCTTCGACTCCTACTCCCAGCTGAGGGAGGGCATTGACGATCCCGCCTTCGCCATCACCCAGGACACCGTCCTGGTGCTGCGCGGCGCAGGCCCCCTCGGCGGGCCGGGCATGCCGGAGTACGGAATGCTCCCCATCCCCGCCTACCTGCTGGAAGAGGGCGTCACCGACCTGGTGCGAATCTCCGACGCCAGGATGAGCGGCACCAGTTACGGCACCTGCGTACTGCACATCGCCCCCGAGTCGCATGCGGGCGGTCCGCTGGCGCTGGTACGCACCGGCGACCTGATCACCCTCGACGTCGAGCGACGCCTGCTTCAACTGAACGTCGAACCGGCCGAGTTGAAACAACGTCGCCTCGCCTGGCTCCCGCCGGAGCCGCTGTCCACCCGCGGCTACGGAGCCCTCTACAACGAGCACGTCACGCAGGCCGACGTGGGCTGCGACTTCGACTTCCTCGCATCACAGGGCCGCAATCCGGTGCCCGACCCACGCTGAACCGGCATACCCGCAACTGCGCACAGCACACCACTCCTCAGCCACCGCACCAGCGAAGGGCTTGATCCGCCATGTCCGAGATCCCCGGAAGGTCCGTCCCGCGCCCCCCTGGTCTCCCGCGTCGCCGGGTGCTGTCCACCCTGGCCGCCGCCGGGGTCGCCGCACCGATCCTGGCGGCCTGCTCCGCCCCGAGCAGCCCCGACGACAGCGGCAACAAGGCTCCCGCGCCCACGTCACTGGCCAGCACCCCCAGCAAGCCGGTCACCCTCAACATCCTGGACGTGGCCGGAAATCTGGCCCTGACCAAGCCGATGATCGAGGCATTCACGTCCGCGCACCCCGAAGTCGTCGGCAAGGTCACCTACAGCACGGGTACGGCGCCGCAGTTGGCGTCCAAGGTGCAGGCGCAACAGCAGGCCGACAACGTGCAGATCCATCTGGTGCTGACCGGCACCGACGGGCTGGCCGCCGGTATACAGAAGGGCCTGTGGTACAACCTCAAGCCGTACTACGACACCTTCCTCCCCGGCCTGATGGCCAACTACCAGCCAGCTGCTGCCTCGATGACGTCGCTGGCGCAGGACCAGGGCATCGAGCTGGTCTGGTACCCGTCCGGTCCGCTGCTGGAGTACGACCCGAAGAAGGTCACCAGCCCGCCAGCCACGACGGACGCGCTGCTGGACTGGGCGAAGGCCAATAAGGGGAAGTTCCAGTACGCCCGCCCTGCCAACTCCGGCCCCGGGCGCACCTTTTTGATGGGTCTGCCCTACCTGCTCGGTGACTCCGACCCGACGGACCCGACCAACGGATGGGCGAAGACGTGGGCGTATCTGACGGAGCTGAACAAGTACGTCGATTCCTACCCGGCCGGGACGACCGACACGATGAAGAACCTCGCAGCGGGAACGGTGCACATGGTCGCTTCCACGACGGGTTGGTATATCAATCCGCGGGCCTTGGGCACAGTGCCGCCAGGGATGAAGGTGTCGAAATTCCAGACCTTCACATGGGTGTGTGACGCCCAGTACGGGGTGATTCCCAAAGGTGTCTCGTCGAACACGCTGACGGCGGTCCTGCGTCTGCTGGCGTGGATGCTCACCCCGGAGCAGCAGGCGTTCGCCTATGACGAGGGCTACTTCTATCCGGGGCCGGCGGTGAAGGACGTGCCGCTGGACAAAGCGCCCGCCGCGTCGCAGAAGGTCGTCGCGCAGTTCGGTGAGCCGCTGTTCGACACGTGGATCAAGCAGTATCCGATCAAGAATTCCTTGCCGGCCACCACCCAGGTCACCGCGTTCGACCTGTGGGACCGCAAGATCGGCTCGTCGAAGTGACCGCCGTGACCCCGACGAATTCCACCGCATCCGGCATCCGGCCCAAGGGCCCGCTCACTGACGATGACCGGATCGGCTCTCAGCTGCGCGAGCTGCACCTGCGGGGCGTGACCCGTGACTACGGGACGCACACCGCGCTGCACCCGCTGGACCTGACCGTGCACGGCGGGGAGTTCGTCGCCCTGCTCGGGCCCTCGGGTTGCGGCAAGACCACCGCGCTGAACTGCCTGGCCGGGCTGCTGCCACTGACCGGGGGTGAGATCACCTTGGACGGGCGGCGCGTGGACACACTGCCGCCGGAAAAACGCGGATTCGGCATGGTGTTCCAGAACTACGCCCTCTTCCCGCACCTGACCGTGCGGGCGAACATCGCATTCGGCCTGAAGATGCAGAAGATCCCCAAAGCAGACCTAGACCGCCGTGTCGATGCGGTGCTGTCCCTGGTCAGGCTGACCGAGCAGGCCCGCAAGCACCCCGCGCAGCTCTCCGGCGGTCAGCAGCAACGGGTCGCGATCGCCCGCGCCATCGTACTGGAACCGCCGCTGGTTCTCATGGACGAGCCGCTGTCCAACCTGGATGCCGCACTGCGCCTGGAGATGCGCAGCGAGATTCGGCGCATCCACCAGGAATTCGGCCTCACCACCCTGTACGTCACCCACGACCAGGAAGAGGCCCTGTCGCTCGCCGACCGCCTGGTCGTCCTCCACGAGGGCCGCGTCAGCCAGATCGGCACGCCCGCCGACCTCTACGAGCACCCCGCCAATCCGCATGTCGCCGCGTTCATGGGCTACCGCAACCTCCTTTACCTGGAGGCGGCGTCCGCAGACTCCCGCGGCGTACTCGCCCGCGGCCGTGGTTTGGAACTACGCGGCACCCCGGTCGGCGACCGCATGCCCGCTGTCGGGGAGCAAGTCGCGGTCGCCGTCCGCCCCGAAGACATCCGCCTCGCCGAAGACGGCGACGAGACCGGCGGCGCCGGCATCGAGGCCGTGGCCGAGATCGTCGAGTACCACGGCCGGCTCTTCCATGTCGAAGCCCTCACCGGCGCGGGCGACCGCATCCACTTCAAGACAGCAGTCCATGCTCACCCGGGCGACACCGTCTCCCTGGCCATCCCCTCCGAGCGGGCCCTGGTCTTCGTTCGCGACCCCGAGGAGTTGCAGGAGGCGACCGGATGAGCGCCGCCGTCCCTCCACCCGTTCCCGCGCCGGACCCACCCGCCCGAACCGCGCTACGACACCGCCTGGCCGAACGCGGCGTCGACCGCACCCTGCTGCTGCTCCTGCCGGGCCTGCTCGCGGTGATCGCCCTGTTCGTCTACCCGTTCCTCTACGGGCTGCAGATATCCTTCCAGCCCGAAAAGGGCGGCTTCTTCGGCTCCTACCACGACTTCTTCACCAACTCCTTCGCTGTCGGCTCCATCAGCATCACCTTCAAACTCGCCATACCCGCCGCGATCATCAACGTCGGCGCCGCCGTGCCGATCTCCTACCGGATGCGGCAGGACTTCCGCGGCAAGCGCCTGCTGCTCGCCCTGCTCGTCGTCCCCATCACGCTCGGCACGGTACTGACCGCCGAAGGCATCCTGGAGTTCTTCGGCCCCGTCGGCTGGTTCAACCAGACCCTGCACGCCCTCCACCTGACCGACTCACCGGTCAAACTCACCTACAACTACTGGGGCGTATTGCTCTCCCTGATCATCAGCGGCTTCCCGTTCGCCTTCTTGCTCACCCACTCCTACCTCTCCGGAATCAACCCGGCTCTGGAGGGCGCCGCCGCCACCCTCGGCGCGGACTGGCGGCAGCGCTTTCGCCACATCACCTTCCCGCTGCTGCTGCCCGGGCTCATGACCACTTTCGTCCTGACCTTCGTCCTGGCCTTCGCGGTGTTCCCTTCCGCGATGATGGTCGGCGATCCCGACGGCAAGACCCACGTCATCTCCGTCGAGGCCTACGAGACCGCCCTGGAGCGGTTCAACTACTCCGAGGGCTCTGCGATCGCCATGGTCATGACTGCCCTGATGCTGGCAGTCATCGGCCTCACGATGGCGCTGCGCTCCCGCCTTTACCGCAGCTCCACAGGAGGCAAGGGATGACCGTCCCCACGATGTCCACATCGCCGGCTGAGGCTCCGCCCCGCCCAGCCCCGGTGCGACGCCGGAGCGTGACCCTGCGCCCGGGCGCCTGGCTGGTCTGGGCCGCCCTCGCAGTCTTCTTCCTGGCTGTGCTCGGCGTCATCGGCTCCGTGGTCGTCAACTCCTTCGGCAGGACCTGGTTCAAGGGCTGGGCACCCCACGGCTACACCACCTCCTGGTACAGCAAGGCATGGAACGAGTTCAACCTCGGCCAGGTCATGTGGGTCACCGTCGAGGTCTCCTTTTTGGTCGTCGCCCTGTCTCTGTTGCTCGGCGTGCCGGCCTCCTACGCCCTGGCCCGCCGTGACTTTCCGGGCAAGAAGATCGTCAATACGCTGTTCGTGCTGCCGATCCTGGTGCCGCCGATCGCCTACGGCATCCCGCTGGCCACCGTGCTGTACAAGTTCCACCTGGCCGGGACGCTCACTGGCGTCGTCCTGGCCAACCTCGTCCCGTCCATCCCGTTCGTGATCTTCACGATGACGCCCTTCATCGAACAGATCGACCCCCGCCTCGAAGCCGCGGCCCGGATGTGCGGCGCTTCCACCCGCTCCGTCCTCCTCCGCATCCTCGGCCCACTCCTCCTGCCCGGCATGCTCGCCGCCGGTATCCTCGTCCTGGTCCGCACGTTCGGCATGTTCGAACTGACCTTCCTCACCTCAGGACCCGACAGCCAGACCCTCATCGTGTCCCTCTTCTCCGCCGTCTTCTCGGCCGGTATCCGTAGCCCCCAGTCCATCGACGCCATGGCCGTCATCTACACCGCGTCCATGGCGGTGCTGCTCCTGATCGCACTGCGGTTCGTCAATCCCACCCAGCTGGTCGCGCGCAGCTCGCAGTGACGCCCCCAATCTGGAGGACCGCGCCACGGACTTTCCGAACACAAGTGCGGTCGGCCGACGATCCTACGAATGACCGTCACAGACCCACGCTTGGAAGGTAGGACAAGCTCAGCGCGGATGCGTAACGCGAGCGCGGGCACGCGGAGGAAGTACGCCTTTGCGGTAGCGGTCTGGCTGGGGTTCCTTGATGCGGCGGGCCGGGCTTGGCACGACGCCGGCGCAGAAAACGTCGCCGGGGTCAAGTTCTGGCGGATGACTGACGAGGCGAGAGTTTGTGCCTGACGCCCGTGGGGCAACGTCGACTCCGCCACCAAGTCGGACAGTGCATCCCACGATCGTGTCCCACCGGGAACCCGTCCATGCCACGCGCCGGCTCCGGCTACCTCCAGCCGGCGCAGCTCGACAGTCAGCGGGCGATGGAGATCGCGAAGGGGGTGAATCCGGTGGAACGGATGACGTGAGGGACGAACAGGATCGCGGCTTCCGTGGCGCGGGCGGTCTGGATCCCGCCGAGGTCGGTGATCCATTCCTTTTGCCAGCCGAGGTCGGTGAGCAGTTCGCGGACGCACTGCTTGGCCTGCGCGTCCTCGCCGGAGAGGAACACGGTCGGTGTCTGGGCGAGCGTGTCCGGCGAGGTCATCACCGGGAAGAGCATGGTGTTGAGTGTCTTGACGACGCGCGTTTCGGGGAGCGCCTTCTGGAGCTGTTCGGCCAGGCTCGAGCCGGGGTAGATCAGATCGGCGGGCAGTCCGTCCGGTCCGTCGGTGGTGGCGTTGGAGACATCGACGAGGATCTTGTCCCGGAGTTCTTCGCGCAGAGCGGCGAGCCGGTCCAGCGAGCCGGCGCCCGGGGTGGCGTTGACGACGATCCGGGCAGTCCGGGCGGCGTCGGCGGCGGTGCCAGGCGTGCGGTCCGCCACTGTCACTTCGTGTCCTGCCCGGGCGAGGGCTGCGGCCAGGTTGCCGCCGACGCGGCCGTTTCCGAGAACTGCGATCTTGGTCATGATGATCTGGTCCTTCCGTGGGCGTGCGGGTTGTAGTGCGCGGTCAGCGCGAGAGCGTGGACACGGCCTCGGCGTGGACGCCCGGCGCGGCGGCCACAAAGCTCTGGCTCTGGGGGGTCCAGGGGCGGCCCTCGGCGTCGGAGATCCGTCCGCCGGCCTCGGTGACGAGCAGCGCTCCGGGAAGCAGGTCCGCGCGGGCGCCGGCGAACTGCCAGAAGGCGTCGATCCGGCCGGCGGCTACGTTCAGCAGGTGCAGGGTCGCGGGCACGGCGACGCGGACGACGAGCGCGTCGAAGAGCATCGCGGTGATCGAGGAACCGACCCGCCGCACGACCTTTTCGTCCTCGTCCGGCCGGGCCTGGCTGGTGGCCACGATGCTCAGGCCGAGGTCGGCGGTCTGGGAGACGTGCAGCGGCCGGCCGTCGAGGTGGGCCCCCGCGCCGGTGAGCGCGGTGTAGGTCTCGCCGGTCAACGGCAGGTGCACTGCGGTGAGCACCGGCTGGTTCTCCCGCACGAGGGTGGCGGTCACCGCCCACTCCGGCAGGGCGTGCAGGTGGTTGACGTTGCCCTCGGCCGGATCCACGACCCACCACTCGCCGGCCGGCAGCGCCCCGCCGTCCAGTTCGTCCTCCACCCAGCCGGCCTGCGGACGCAGGCTCGTGAGACGGGGACGCAGGATGTCGAGAGCCGCGTCGTCGTTGACGGCCAGCGCGCGCATCAGCTCGTGGCGGCTCTGGTAGCGGACCACCTCGCCGAAGCGCTCGCGCAGCGCCGAACCCGCCTCACGCACGGCGATCGCGGTCTGGGCGAGCAGGTCGGCGTCGGAGGCGGCGACGTCGGTGGTCTGGAGCGTTTCGGACATGGCGGTATTCCCGTCTGAGGAGGGGTACTGAGGCCGGTCGAGGGCCGAACTGCGCGTTACTTCTTGCGCTTTCGCCTCAACGGTAGGCAGCCCGTCGATTAACTTCAAATGCATGTCAGGCACGGTTAGAATTACTCACATGCAATTGGATTTGAACCTGCTCGCCGCGCTCGACGCGCTGCTGGAGGAGGGCAGTGTGGCCGGGGCGGCGGCGCGCCTGCACGTCACCGCCCCCGCGATGAGCCGCAGTCTGGGCCGGATCCGGCGCACGACCGGGGATCAGATCCTCGTGCGCACCGGCCGCACGATGACCCCGACGCCGTATGCGATCGCCGTCCGGGAACAGGTGCACGATCTGCTGCACCAGGTCCAGGGGGTGCTGGCACCGAGCCGTGAACTCGATCTGGCAACGCTCGAGCGCACGTTCACACTCCGCTGGCACGATTCCCTCGTCGCCTTGAGCGGCCCCGCACTGCTCGCGGCCGTGCGCGGACAGGCGCCGGGCGTGCGACTGCGCTTCGTCGCGGAATCGAGCATCGACACCCCCGAATTGCGGCGCGGCGAGGTCGACCTGGAGGCGAACTCCAACCGCCCGAGCGCACCGGACATCCGTGCCGAGAACGTGGGCGAGACCCGCCTCGTCGTCGTCGCGAGGCAGGGGCACCCCCTCACCCGCGCCAGGACCCTCACCGCACAGCAGTACGCCGACGCTGAACACGTCACCGTCTCGCGACGTGGAAACCTCACCAACGCCATCGACGACGCCCTCGCCCGGCTCGGCCTCACCCGCCGTGTGGTGGCGACCGCGCCCACGGAAGGGGCCGCTCTGGAGTTCGCGCGCGGCTCCGACATCCTGATCAGCGTCCCCGAAGCCACCACCCGGTCAGCGGTCGCCGACCTCGGCCTGGTCGTGCTCCCCCTCCCGCTCGAACTGCCGTCGGCACCGATATACCTGTCATGGCATCAGCGCTACGACACCGATCACGCCCACGCCTGGCTCCGCGGACTGGCGCGAACCGCGCTGGCCCGGTGAGGAGCGTCGTAGTCGGCGCCGTGGCTGCGTCACTCAGACGTCCACGGTCCACGCGACCACCACGGCGATCTGCTTGAACGTCTTGAACGTCAGCAGCGGCTTGTCCGTGCGGGTGCTGGCCGTGGAGGCGGCCAGACCGACGCCTGCGGCTCACCATCGCGGCTCGCCGGTGCGCAGATCAATCTCACCGGGATTTCCTGTACCTCAACTACTTTCCAGGAGTCGGCCGTTCACTGGCACAGGACCTACCGCCCTCAAGCCATAACAAGGGCGAGTTCGGCCGCCAGACGCCCCGCCGCGTGACACCGCGAGGCTGAGGCCCGGCCCTCCCACACGTTGATACGTACCCCGCCAGACCTGCTTGCCGCGGCCGACCGGGGCGCCAAGCCGGTCGCCCTCACCGCCCCGGCGCCGTGCCGAGACACCTCGGCAGGTGGGGCCCTTGTCCATGGACTACCTGCGGGTCCGTGGACAGTGGCGTCGAGGGTCTGCTGTCGCTATACGACAGGCGCGGGCCGCCCCACCGAACCTGGGACGCCGCCGTCACGCCGAGCCGGCCGCGGACCAGATGCTCGAACTCGGCACGGCGGTCCATCAACCACGCCAGATAAAACAAACCCTGGTCGATGACCCCGGCATCGACACCGCGCTTGTACCCCACGATGGCCGGCGACCCGTTCTCGTCCATTCCGAGCGAATCGATCCGGCCCCCGCGAACCGCATCAGCACTCTCAACAAGTTTTCCGCTGGTTCCAACCACAGCCGGCCGGTACCGGCGCCGGGATCAAGGCGTCTCTGATCGAAGACGAGTGCCCGCACGCCGGCCTCCCCCGCCGGCTTTACGGGCGCGCTCACACCTGCGCGTAACCACCGTCGGCGAACAGCTCGGCACCGTTGACGTAACTCGATGCGTCCGAGGCGAGGAACGTCGTCACGGCGGCGATCTCCTCGGGTTCGGCGAGCCGGCCAAGAGGGACGTCGCCTTCGGCCTGCTTGAGAACCTCGGGCGGCACCAGCTCGAGCAGACCCGGGGTGCGTGTACCGCCCGGGGATACGACGTTGACCCGGAAGCCATGGGTGCGCGAGCTGAGGGCCCAACCGCGGGCGAGGTTGCGGACTGCGGCCTTCGACGCTGCGTAGACCTCGAGTCCCTGACTGGGCCGTGTCGTGGCGGTCGATCCTGTGAGGATCACCGAAGCGTTGGCGCTGAGCAGTGGCAGCGCTTGTTGCAGGGTGAAGATCGTTCCCTTGACGTTGGTGGCGAACACCGAGTCGATCAGCTCCTCGGTCACCTCGCCGAACGGAGCCGCGGTGCCGATGCCGGCGTTGGCGACCAGCACGTCGATGCGGCCGGCCTCGTCGCGCACGGTGCTGTAGAACGCGTCGAGGTCTGAGGGCACCGAAACATCACAGACCACGCCAGTTACGGCAGGTCCGAGCTCGGCGGCCGCAGCATCGAGCGCGTCCTTGCGGCGACCGGTGATGAAAACCTTCGCGCCCTCGTCGCGGAATGCGCGTGCGGTCGCGAATCCGATGCCGGAGCTACCCCCCGTGACCACGGCGACCTTGCCCGTGAGTGACTTGCTCATTCTTCTCACCTCGTTGATTGACCTTCCCGATGGTCGTAACGCTACTTGTTACGACCATCTGTTGCAACCTTTGCTGTTACGACTGCGCCGTCGTAACGTAAGGAGTTGCGGCCGAGAGGAGGGGCTCATGAGTGCCAACAGCAGGTTGACCATTGCCGCCCACGCGCTGGCCTGGATCGGCCTATACCAGCGCCAGGGCCATGAAGTCGCCACCTCCGAGCAGATCGCGACCAGCGCGAACACCAACCCCGTGGTGATCAGACGGCTGCTCGGCGAGCTGCGCAGGGCCGGGCTCGTGGAGTCCCGACGGGGTGTGGGCGCGGGCTGCTCCCTGGCGCGCGAGCTGGGGTCGATGACCCTGCTCGACGTGTACCAGGCAGTGGAACCCGGCCCGCTGTTCGCGATGCACCGCACCACCCCGGATCAGGGATGCGTGGTGGGTTACGGCATCCAGCCGGCGATGCAGGGCATCTACGAGGGCATCGAGGAGACCTTGAGGCACGAACTGGCCGGCGTGACGCTCGAGAACGTACTCCGGGACGTACTCGCGGCACCTCTTCGTACAGCGCTGCCTGATGCGGGTCCGGGCGCAGCGGGTGCGGGTCGCCATGCCGGAGTCGGAGGAGAGGCCACCGTCCATGACCGAGAGTGATCCGGCCGCCGCCGCCCGCGTGCCCTGCCTCGTCTGCGGCAATCTGACGCTGACCGAGCGGGGCTTCTACGAGATCTGCCCGGTGTGCGGCTGGGAGGACGACGGGTCGGACTACAGCGACCCGGACCGCTACGTCGGCGGCCCCAACCACGTGACGCTGCGCGAAGCGCGGCAGAACTACGCCGAGTTCGGGGCGTCGGAGCAGCGCAGGGCCGGCCGGGTGCGGGACCCGCTCCCGGAGGAACTGCCGGGCGGCTGACGGCAACGGATCCCCTCCCCTGCCTGCCCTGCCCGCCCGTCACACCCGCGACTTCTCGTCGTAGAAAGCCCGCGACAGCCGTACCCGCACCCGCTGGGCGAGGCCGGTCCTGCGGGTCACGCCGTTGCTGTCCGTCGCGGGACCGAGCTGGAACGGCTGCGGCTGTTCGCCCTGCGTCAGGGTGAACAGTTCGGCAGGCGAGAGCTGCTCGTGCACCTCGACGAACTCGCCGTGCGGCAGCCGCTTGACGATGCCGGTCTCCCTGCCGTGCAGCACCTTCTCCCGGTCGCGCCGCCGCAGTCCCAGACAGACGCGTCGGGTCACGACGAAGACGATCACCGGCATGCACGGCGAGAGAGCCACCGCAGTGACCTCTACGGCAGACCGTCGTTGAGCAGGCCCCGTAGCGGAGCCCCGGGAACGCCTCCCCGTTCGTTCCCGGGGCTCCGAACTGTGCGCGGCCGGTGCGCATCCCGGGCTGGGGCCCTTGAACGGACGGACCTCCGGGCGGGGATGGGGCCGGCCCGTTCGAGGGCACCGATGTGACAGAACTATCAGCGGCGTCTTCTGAAATGGCCGTCC
>NZ_JTIY01000013.1 GCF_000818175.1 Streptomyces sp. AcH 505 | reverse complement strand
GCGCCGTGCCCGCCAACGGTCGGCAATGCAGAGGTCAGGGCTTTTCGCGCGTGACGTTCTCGTCCAAACGGGCTCGCTCGGCGCGAAGCCGACGAGGGCGGAGACTCGTTGGAGTACCTCCGTAAAGCCAACGCCGTCGAGATGCGCGACAAGCGAAAGCACATCGCCCTTGGCGTCAGAGAGCGCGTCGAACCAGCCCTTGCCGTCGTGAATGACAATGATGACATCGTTGCCACGCCGATATTTGACGGCCTTGCGGGTGCTCTCCTTCAGATCGATCGCGAATCCAGCCGTCTCCAGCACGGCGGCGCAGCGAACGCGACTCTTCAGCTCGTCGATGTCCTTCTTTTCCATTTCCGTATTCCGGCGCTGCGGCGCCAGTCCTTTCTCGCTTGAGGTTTCTTCTCCCGCACGTTGCGGGACACACACGCGGCCGCCGCGAAGAGCGAAGGGGGCAAGGGCGCGGATGGCAATTGGTGAAACAACGGGGCGCGCAGCGCCATCGTCGCCAGACGCGGCGCAGCCTCCCTTGCCGCCGCCCGCTCGCGAGCGGCAAAGGAGGTGAACCCGGCTCAGTGAGCCGGGCCGACCAAGTGGGGGTCGTACTCGTAAACGACCAGGACATCGGCGTCGTTGAGTTCGTCGCTGGGCATGACGCCGTATTCGCCGTCGACCTCGAAGAGCGTGACCGGCACCATCAGGGTGCGGGCGAGTTCGAATGCGTTGGACTGGGCGAGGGCAAGATCGTGCGACATGGGAGGGCTCCATCGTTGAGCGAGGCCGATCCCCGCTCGATGGCGTCCGTTGGTCTCCTCAACTGGCCGCGATCATCGCGAAGCCGAAGGCGCAGCGGCGGCATGCTCGCATAGCCGACCCTTTATGGGTTGAACGTGGAAGGCCGGGCGGAGGAGCAGGAAAGCCATCCAGGGAGAGCGGAGATCGGACTTGCGTCGAGATGGTCAGACCCACCCGCACGCTCTTTTTCCCGACCGTAGGCTCTTCGCACTGCCCGCGCGCATACGTGATCCCCGGGCAGAGATCGGGTCGACCGGAGGACATGCGCATTCAGCCCAAGCGATGTCGGCGCCACTATTGGTCAATCGTCACGCACGTCCGCGCCGCGCCGTGTCTCGTCGTCGACGATGGCCTGGACCACGGCAAGGTCCATCTCCGCCCGCGGCGAGAGCCTTGCGACTTCGGCGGCGACTTTGGCCCAATGGAGAAACTCGCCGGCCTGACCTGACGTCTTGGCGCGCGCGGCCAGACGCTGCGCCTCGTAATACGAGCCAGCCTCGTCCCGTGCCACGAGGGCGCGGGCATCAGCCTGCCATCTGCGCCGAACCGCGCGGCGGCTCTCCCACCATCGTCGCAATAGTCCTGACATCACTCACTGACTTTTTCCCGATGCCGATCTTGCACAGCCGTCGTCAGGGATGGAAGCCCGAAGGGAGAAGACCCGCAGATGCGGGGCTTCTGCTGCGCCGACAGCCCGGTCCCGCTAAGGAGGCGCACCATTCCCTCTCGCATGATCATACTATGCGGCACGTAATCAGAAATCCCCCGTCTTCACCTTGATCTCGCCGATATGGCCATATAGGTCGACCAGATTGCGTGGCTTGTGCAGCCGGCGCGGATCGGGCGCGAGCGAATCATGATGAAAGTTGTCGCCGCGTCCATGCGGAAGCGGAAACCCCGTGTCGCGCGCGCCAATCCGTGCCAGCATCAAGGACGTCACCGGCCTCAATGCCTCGGCCGGGACCTCGTATTGCAAATTCCTGGTGAAGATGGCGAGCGACCTGAACAAGCCGAATGGCCAAGCCGTCATCACCCCGCGGATGGGCCCGGGTTTTGTCGAGCGCCTCGCGGTGAAGAATCCCATGGCGTGGGTCCCGGGACCGCCGCGAAGATGGAGCGGCTTGGCATGCTCACTGGCGCTGATTTAAGAGCGAAGGCGGTGACGTTCCTGTAGCTGCATTTCGGCAAAGCCGGCTCCTGGTACTACCGGATCGCGCGTGGAATCGACGATCGCGGCGTCCAGCCGGATCGGCCGCGCAAATCCGTCGGCGCCGAGGACACGTTCGCCGTCGACATCTTCGACCTCGAGGCGGCGCGGGCCGAGATCACACCACTAGTCGAAAAGGTCTGGCGCCATTGCGAAGCGAAGAACCTGTACGGGCGAACCGTGATACTGAAAGTCAAGCTCGCCGATTTTCAGCAGATTACGCGCAGCCGGACCGTCAGCCTGGCGATCGGAGCAGCGTCCGAGCTGGAAGCTATCGCTCGCAGTCTTCTCGACCCGCTCTTCCCACCCGCGAAGGGGATACGCCTAATTGGGGTAACTCTGTCGTCTTTCGACGACGGCGATCGACGGGAAGAGCCAGACCAGCTCAGCTTGAGACTCTAGGCTGGCATGGGCGGCTGCAGCATCGGTGAGCTCGCGCCCGATACCAGCGCCAACCCATCGGAGTGTTGCCGAAGTCGCATACCGCGAAACCTCGCGCATCGAGCGATTTGGGAGTTGAGAACCGCCAAACTAATGATCGGTATCAAGTAACGAAAGCCGTGGACAATCGCGTTCTGACGATCGGTGAGATTAAGCCAGCACCCGATTTCTTCGCCCGCAGCCGTCAAATTCCACCCGCGCGCCCGTGGCTCGGCATTTTTAAGACCGCGTCTCAGCGCCGAAATCCACAGCTTCGTACGTGATGCATCTCTATATCATCGGCCAGGAGTAAATTTTCCCGCAAGACTAAGTTGTCCTGTTAATTGTTCTATTGTAGCCTTATTTGCGAAGACGAACCTAAATGTCGCGGGGGCTCGGCATGCGGACGTTGGCATCCACCTTTTTAGGCGGGGCACTTCTGGCGGCAATGCTGTCCGGTAATGCTGCTTCGCAAGGCGTTTCCTCATCGCGCTGCGCTGCGCCGATACCTACAGGTTTCGACTGGCCAGCCGACCCGGTGAAGCTGTGGCAAATGAGCGGTGGGATTGCATCGCCCAATCTGAACATTCCTGGAAAGATCGATCTAGCCCAACAGCGTGCGCATGGTTGGATGCTATTTGCTGGGGTGACGCAGCCATCGAGTTCAGCAGCCAACGGACAACCGGTATTCCACACTTGGTACACCGTTGAAGAGGCGTTCGACGCCACTCCTGGAAAAATCGACTGCAGTAAGCGCTACCCGATTCAGCTCACACTGCCGACGCAGTTGATAATGGTTGCGCCTAACCCAGCGCGCGAACTTGCCGAAAAGAACGGCTTGAATGTAGCGCCGCGTTTCGATCCAAACCCTGGGCAATTCACAGCAACAGACGCGTCCATCTCGACGTTGGCCTCGCATCAAGGAATCGTCGCGTTCTCGCACGTCGCTTTCAATCAAGAAATGTATGACTGGCTGCGAGACAATCAATTCTATAGTAAGACTGCGCTGAATCAGCTGCTTGATGCAAACGTCGCTCGTAAGTTGATCACCCCCGTTCCAGCAGCAGGTATTTCCCTCAAATTCTCATGGTGGCCCGCGGCGCCAGATCGCCTTACCGCGGTTCCTGTCTGGGACAATGATCCACGTTTTCCCGGGGACGCCAAGAACCCCCCGACAAGCTGGAAACGGGTCGTGATGGTGGACCCCGTGGGAAGCCTGCCCGTACCCGCCTCGGTGGAGCTTGGCGGCTTCGAGCATATCAACTTAACATCCGTGCCACTTTCAAAATTCTACAACGTGCAGGTAACTAAGGAGGAGGCAGATCTCGCGAACACCGACTTTCGCATCAAGTCGGCGGCGACGGCCGTGCTAGGCCGGCCGCTTCAAGCGGGCGACTATATCTTGATGACAGCGCTGCATATCGCGACTCGGGAGTTCCCACCTTGGGTGTTCACCACTTTCTGGTGGAGCGACAATGCAGCCGCTAATCCGCTCGGCAAAGACATGCCACCCACGGGGATCAAAGGCGCATTTCGCAACTACATTATGGACTTCTCCTATAACATCAATGATCCGAAAACCGCAGATGGTAAGGCACCGGTCGCCTACAATCCGTGGCTCGAGCTATTCCAGTTCGGCGGTACACGTTCGCAGTGCATGGCGTGTCATGCGCGCGCGGCCTACGGTCCGAAAGTGCAAGCAGCGTTTAACCCCCAAAGCATGTCGACAGCCGATCCAAATGGATTCGATGCCAGCCCTCAAAACTCATCGGATCCGAATTTTGCCAAGGGCACGCTCGATCTCGATCGCGTGTGGACGATATTTACGAGGGCAGAGTGAGGGATCGTGAGATGCAAGCTAACCGGCCGGCCAGCTTCGCGTCGCATATCGTCGTCATGTTTAGGGATGGTCAGCGGCGGTGCATGTCACCGTATCTTGATCTCAGCAGTTACGAGGAGGTTAAGGCGAACTCCGAAACCATCTACGGGCGCGTGAAAGACCACAGCATGCCGGCAGACGTCAGTGGCCCATGGCCCGACGAATGGATTGCGTTGTTTCGGCGATGGATTGACGAGGGTTGCTTACCTTAGTTGCCCGCCGGGACTGCTGCATTGCCAATCATGGGCAAGGCCCTATAAGTCAGCCGAAATTCAACTCACCGGTTATGAGGAAAACGCTGCGAGGCCTCTGCAAACCGCTTCCATGACGGCCATAGTGCTGATGAAATACCAGAGCGGAAGGGGCACTCTATGGTTTCAAACGAGATCGCGCAGAAATGGATCGATGAGGCGGAAGCCGACGATCGGCTGAAACCGATCCTCATCGAGGTCGAGACATCGTACAAGCTCGGCATCGCGTTGGCCGCAGGGGTCAAATGGGAGAGCTCGGTCAAGGGTAAAGACGCGGTCATCCGCATGGCGGACACGAACCGCCCGTTCGCTGCGTTCGCACACGAACTTTTGCACTTGCGGCTTTCCGCGAGGGGATACCGACATATTCTCGGCAATGGAACCCACGACCCACAACAACGGCTGCTGGTCCACGACCTTCTCATCGCGCTCGACAACGAACTCCAGCATCATCGAATGTTCGCTGATTTCGTGGGGGCAGGATTTGACGGCTCGGAGTTCTATACCGATAGCGACGATGCCTCGTGGCCGGAGGTCGAAGCACAGATCAACGCGCTCACCGAAACCAGTCCTGCTTCCACGGCACTCTTCAGATATCTCACACTGATCGCACCGGGCGGAGGCTGGCCTGACAGAACTCGCGAAACGCTGCTGGATCTGTTGCGAAGAAAAGTCTCGTCGGAAGTTTGGGGCAAACTCGTTGCCATCAAGGCGACGATCGAGGCTTGGCGCAAACAGAAGGATTTGGATCCGATCAACACCATCACCGCGATCTTCGAGACCTTAGGGGATCTGGATGGCACATGGATTGGCGAACATATGTCCGACTATCCTAAGGGTGCGTTCATTCCTCGCTCCTTGACCCAGGAGCAGTTTGAGAATTGACCAAATTCCAATTTGGTCGGAGAATCATCGGCACCGTTAGGCTGAAGCTTCCCTAATATAAAGGCTCGTTGGGCCGTGGGTGTCAGGGGCTTCAATCACGTTTCTCGCTCCGCTTCGCGAGATGCACAGGACGCTGCGATCGTCACGGTCGCGCTCACTCGCCTGCCAACCCCCGTCGATGAAAGCTGTCTGTCGTTCGGAATCCAGCTCCGCCCAGAACCCGTCCGTCGCGAGCAGCAGCGGCCGATCATCCAATTCGACCGCTCCGACGTCGGGCACGACGAAGCGCCTCGAACGAAAGCTTCGCGTGAGGACATGACGGGTTTCGTCTTTCGCCAAAATATCGATCGCGACCGGCGCCAACGCATTTGCGAGAGTATGTGGCCGCAGCAACCAATGCACCTGAGCATCCGAGTCGTGGCGGCCGACCAGACAATCGCCCGCGTGCAGCACCAGCGCCGTTTTTTCCGGACCGGCATGGACGAGGACGTAGCTCGCCGAGGCTCCTCCGAAATCTCGGGAGAGGTCTTCCTGCATAACGCGTAGCCGTTCGAGCAGAACTAGCTCGGTGACCTCGGCGGTGTCCGTCGCGAACCAATCCACCAACCCGCGCGCGATCTCGCGCGCAAACGGACCGCTCGCCAGACCCGTTGTCGATCCATCGAGCATGATCGCGAGGATTGACTCATCCCGAATGCCGACGCCGGCGCAGTCACGGTTGTCGTGTGTTCGCGTCCCCTGCTGGCAGCGCCATTGGATCTTGAAGGACATTCTAAGGCCCGGCCAGACGGCTTATCGCAAGCAGGCGATCATGGACGATGTCAGCGCGGCCGACGGGCCCGCGGATGTTGCCGGCAAGAAAATGATCGTAGTTTGGGTCCGCGAGCAGTGCCGCGATCTGCGTCGCGATATAGATCTGAATCTCATCTTCGGCCGCCGCCACCTCTTCAACCAGCTCCTCTCGCCCGTCGACGAGCAAGAGAATATCCTCGGCGTCGCGGCTTCCGATAAGATCGCCCTCACCGCGTCCGCGGTACGCCTCGAGCTTCGTCGCCACGAACAAGGGCGGCGTGAGATGCCGGATATCGAGTTCTTCGTCGAGCGGCGCAAAAACCGCTGTCTCGATGCCCTTCGCGTACCAGCGATTGCTGAAGCCGAGGATTTCGTCGTCGTCGGGCATGAAATCAACCTTGAGTTCGCCGAGCCTCATGCGGCAGATCACATTGTCCTCCGGCGCCTCCGCGAAGCCCCGCTGACGCAAACGATCAATCAGCTCCGCCCATTCCGCGAAGCCGGCAAGATCGACGATGAGGTCGACATCGTCGGTTGCCCGGACGCCCTCCAGGGTCACGGCGTCGGTAATATAGAGCGCGGTCGTGCAGCCGCCGACAAAGACCAGGCGCGCGCGAAGCTCGTCGCCCAGGGCGACGGCGACGGTCTTCAGCATTTCCTTCAATTGGCCTTGGACGGTCATCCCAACCTCTGCTTGAGCAGGTCGGCGGCCAGCTGCGCTTCACGCTGGTTTCCGAGCCTGACGGCATCGACGAGCGCTAGATAGGCATAGAGGCGTTCGTCCTTCTCGGCCGCGAATGGCGCGGTCTTGAACAGCGGCTCAACCGACTGGCCCATGTCCTTTCCATGGGCAAACGGCCACACGCTGATGAGGCTGCCGGCGCTGTGCAGAGAATCCCTGAGAACCGGAGCCGCGAACGCCGTCGGCAGACCGCGCTGCATGGCGCCCGGCTTTGCCGGGAAGACGAATTTCAGGCCATGGAGAATAAATTCGAGCAGCTGGCGCCGGTTCGGCTTGGGTCGCCCGCTCGTTCTGTCCTTGATGGCGATGCCCGATGCGATGCTGCGTTTGATCGAGGCGCTGACTTCAGTCTTGCTGATTCCGAGCGCCGCTTCAAGGCCGCGAACAGAATAGGGATCCTCCCCTTGCACGCCCCCCTGGGGTGCAAGGGGAGGATCCCTATCCTTCTCGTCGTCTTCTAAGCTCGCCAGCTTGAGAAGTACGACCACATCCTGGCTTTTCATGGCTCCAGCGCCTCTGTCCTCTGTCCTCGGACTGAGGACATATAAACACGCGTCGCATCGTCGTGTCAACAAAAGGGCGAATGGACCCGAAATGCCCCGCTTTGTGAGCGCTTTAGAGAGAAAGCACCTGTCCGTGGTCCGAGGACAGCGGACGCGCCCTCTCGACCATTGCGGTGGGACCCTTCAGCGCATCGTCTTGCAAGCCTAGCTGCCTGAGGGCTGGACCAGTCGGTGCCGACGACAAGGACAAGCGCTGCCTGAGCCCCTGACCACAACCATCAAGCAAACCGAGATGCCAGAACGCAGAAACGACAGCGTAAAGAAAAGCGACGAAAGCGAAGTGCCGGCTGACGAAATAGCCGCTGCGCGTTCACTCAATCCGTTCCGGAGCAGCGGCGCTCGACCATCGCTCGATTCCGCCCGCAACGAGCATCGGCCGCTTAATGTTCAGGCGCCGCTTGAATGCCTCCACGGCAAGGTCAATGAAGTCGGAGATGTCAGCGCCTGGGGAACGGATCACATCGTCGACCATGGAGGGTTGACCACCAACAATCCTGACTTCCTTCTCATCGCGCGTTGCCGAGACGATCGGAATCTCGATAAGAGCGGAGTATTGGAGGCCCGCAAGCTCGACCGATATTGGCGTCAAAATCGCGTCCTGCTCATCGACTATCTTGTCCTCCGACCATCGTGGGAAAAACAAATTGACGCCGGGGGTCGAGCCCAGGGCAAGCAACTCAGCATGCTTTTCCACCCAATCGTAGAATGTAGCCAACTGCATGGAACCTTGTGTGCGACGGCCGGACCGGTTGATCGCCGAACAGATTCTCCGCAGCACCGATGTGACTGGAATCCAGTGCTTAAAGGGTCCCTCCTCGTCAGCCGTCGGGAGCACCAGCCGAGTGTCCTTGAAATGAATGGTCAGCTTCTTTTGCGGCCGTGCCAGAATGGCGCCGACCTCGATAATTGAAACGGCCTCTTCCAGCTCGACATCGCGGTCGCCAGCATAGTCGAATGTGATCCCCGCCCATTCTTTCTCGAAGTCGAGCAGGACCTCGATGAACCGGTTCGCGAACCGGATCTTGGAATGCTTCCGATCTCTCGCGAAAGGCGGAACGACGAACACGTCGACGACAAGTGCAATCCAATCGCCGCTGCCTGACTCAAGTTCGATCGAGGTAGAGAGGAGCGCCGGCGCGTCCATTTCGAGGATGGCATCGCGGAGGTAGAGCTGGTCATTGCTCAACGGGATTCCGAATCGGCGACGCTCGATGGTCAGATGATTGATCTCGATCTCTCGCCTGCCGCCGAGAAAGAGCTCGCCGATCTTGTGGCGGGCATCAGCCCCCGGCACGAAGAATCGTCCGACGACGGGCTCGTCGTCGAACCCACAAGTGTCCCGGAATTGGACTTTCCTCGCCGCGTAGTCACCCGGCGAGCCGCCGATCAAATTGTGCAGGGCATTCGCTAATCCTTCGCCGTCGCGCCCGATCGCTGTCGCACGAGCAGTCGGTATCGGCACCTTGATGGTGTGAATATCTCGGTTGCCAAGAGCCTCCTGCTCGCGGACCCGGCGCAAGGTGTCCGCGATGACACCTTCGTCGATGGGCACGAGCAGGCGGCGCACGGAACGCCTTCCTCCCTTGGAATAGACCAGGATCGTGATCGCGGCTGGCAGGTCGGAGTCCACCAGATGCTTCAGAGCAGAGAGTTTGATCCTAGGGATCGCCGTCGCATGCTCGGTTGCTTTGACTTGAATGAGGAACTTCGGAAGATCGTTCTGCTGATCGAGAGGAGTGTCCCCCGAGCGTTGCGGATCGGCCTCGAGCAAGAAGTCCCAGCCGAGACGATCTGGATCAGATCGCTGAACGTGGAATCCCTCCGGCTCGCACCAGCTTGCGAATTCGTTCTGCCCTCTGGTGCCGGACTCCCGCTTCATTAACGTGCTTTCAAACCAATGCGAGTGGCGCTGACTTGCGAAATGGGCGGAATGCCGGCGGAGCTACCGTTCGAGACTGACCCGCAGCCGTCGGGCGCGTGCCTTGAAAGCCGCTTCGCCGCCTTCGAGAATGTCGCAGACGAGTTTTCGCATGTCCGCATCCTCCAGGCCTCCGGATTGATATGTGATCGGCGGCAACTCGCCAGGACTATGCGGCCCTGCTGTTGCAACGATGATTTGATCGGCGTCCGTGTTGATGACCAGATTGGCGTTGTGCGTGACCATGATGACCTGTCGCTTGGCTTTGGCGGCAACAAACAGGCTGACGAGCTCATCAAATATTGATTTTGGATCGAGGTTTTCTTCCGGCTGGTCGATGATCAGTGGGCTGTGGTCGCTCTCATCGAGCGCAAGGTAGAGGAGAAGCAGCACGATCCCTCGTGAGCC
Source organism: Streptomyces sp. AcH 505 (assembly GCF_000818175.1). Taxonomy (GTDB): domain Bacteria; phylum Actinomycetota; class Actinomycetes; order Streptomycetales; family Streptomycetaceae; genus Streptomyces. Next base: position 12,481 of record NZ_JTIY01000013.1, on the reverse strand, counting down.
AGGCGACAGCTTGGTGATGTCGGTTCCCTCGTAGTCGATGCTGTAGGAGATCTGAATGTGGTCGGTGCTAAACAGCCATTTGGCGAAACGCATCAGCCAGCTCCGATATGCAGCCTGATCGTTCGCCGCCACATTGGCCACGGCAAGAAGCTCATCCTGCCAAGCATCGGTGAACTGCTGAATCGCCTGGTCGACCGAGTTGAGATCACCCGTCTCCCAAGCATGGCAGAGGTTGGCGTTGGCCCATTGTTCAAGAGACCCCTTTCCCTTGAAATCGCCCGCTCGTCGCAGATCAAAGAGCTTCTCGCCGAGCGAGGCCCATTGCTTGACGTCTGCATGGCGGCGAGCCGAGAAGGAGAGCTTGCGAAGAGTGCCTTGGGCTGCCTGAAGGCGGTCGACCAACGGCTGATACAGGTCGCGCAGCACCTGCTCCTCGGCAATGATTGACTCGAATACGCGAAGATAGGTTTCACGCCGGCGTTTACTCAGTTGCGCCATGCGCGCCGCTGCACCTTCGCAGTCGGCGAGCGTCACGCGCGTTGCCTCGATCTGGGTGTTCTCCTCGGCGATGCGCTTGACCAAGCCAGCAAATCTCTTGGCGGTTTCGGTGTCGATATTGATCAGGGCCTGGAGCCGCGCTGCCTCCGCGTCGAGCACCGCCAACGCCGTCTTCTCCGGATCAGCATTCTCCGCAAGATGGGAGCGATTGGGATCGGCCAGAGGTGCCGGCGCCGTCCCACGCCAGTTCGATGCGTTCTTTCGTGCGGTCGCGAGCTTTGCAGAGAGCGCAGCGTCGACATCACCGTGATACTCGAGCAGGAATGCCTGCCAGTCAGCATCCTCGAGGCGCGCGGCTACGAAGCTCGACTTGGTCTGGCGCAGCGCCTCCGGCGCCTTGTTCTGGCGAAAGGCCCTCACCTCGTCCTGTAGGGAGAGAAGTGAGCTTTCCTGATTGGCGAAGTACCGGACGTAAGAGCGGACCTTTTCCGCGGCATTGGCGATGACGCTCAGCCGATCGGCCCGCGCTTCCGTGCCCTTCACGATAAGCTTGTCCCGGTCTGCTTCCAGGCCCTTGACGGTTTGCTCCTTCTGAGCAAGCTGCTGCTTGAGTCCCGCAGTCTGCCGCCGTTTTTCCCGCTCCTGCCCGATGTTGTCAGACAGTGTGCCAATAGCCTCCTCCTCGCGCTGACGCGCGAGCCGATGGCGCGCCGCGCGCAGTTCCAGCAGCTGATCGAATTGAAATGTCCCATCCTTGTCCGGGTGAGCCTCGAAGATCACCCGCTCGATCTCGCGCAATAACGCGTCGGTCATCCCGTCCGCCGAGCAGAGCTCTTCCACGAATTTCTGTGAGAGGTATCGTGCGCGGGGAAACCGCCCGTCGAAGTCGGCATCGTACTGGTAGTCGAGCAGCTCGCGCTCGGAAGGTTCGCCGGTGCCCCAGTCCAGCCGGACGCTGGCTCCGTCGAGAAGCTCTCCTGCCCGCACCAAGAAAGAGGCGGAGCTGAGATGCTCCGAAGCCGCATCACATCCGGCCGCGATGGCGTCGGCAAGCGCCGTCTTTCCCGAACCTCGCGCACCGATGATGGCGACAAGGCCGGGATTGAGCTCGACGCTTGGCGTTGTTGCCCACGACGTGTCTTGGATCGTCACGAGGGAGATGACCTGAGACGGCGTGGCACGGATCGGAGGCGCAGCACCGACAAACGCGCGCCCAGCGGGATCGATCACCGCCTGACGCAGTGAGTCGAAGTGGGCGCCGCCCTTGACCCAGGAATAACGATCGCCGTCGGGAACTCCAACCTTTGCGGTCTCATGGGCGTCGCTGCCGTGCAGGCACGGCTTGAGCGCGCCGTAGCGAGCACGGATCTCCTGCGGCGGCGCACTGACTTTGCGTCCCAACCAAAAATCGCGCTGGCTGGCGCCGCTGGCGAAAATGACGTGCGCAAACCGTTCGACCTCCTGACGCTGCGCGCCGTCGGATTCGCCGCGCATCCCCGAGGTCCCGTCGTGCTCACTCCCGGCGACAGCGACGAGAATGTTGGCCTTGGCCCAATCGATCGCCCGGTAGAGCTCGGCCAGCTGTTCGAAGCTGACCTTGAATTGCGTGGCGCCCCGCGCCAGTGCCGCGCGGCCAGAGAGACTGGTGTCGATTTTCGAGCCGAGCCGGATCAGCTCATCAGGAGTGCACGCGAACCGGTCGCCGGAATATTCAAAAGTGAGTTGCGCCAGGAAACGCTGCGTCGCTCCGACATGGTCAGTATCCTGCGGATTGACCAGGAGATGGCAATTCACCCAGTTTCCCTTGACGGTCCCGAAGGCAAGGCGGAGCTCGACGTTCGGAAAGATGAGGTCGACGCCCCCAAGCCGGCTATCGCGATGCTTCGCGTCGCGGACACGCTCATAGGTGTCGAGCAGATAGTAGTCGGTGACGCCCAGCGCGCGAATGGCAGGCGAGGCTGCCTCGATCTTGGCGAGGTATTGTTCGAAGCTGTCCGTGCCTTTGAACTGATCGTTGAGCACTGTCCCGGGAGCATGAATATGTGGCTCCCATCGAAGCCAGCGCGAGCCTGAATTCCCCAATGTTGCCCCCCAATCAATTGTCTTTTTTCAAACCGGAAATCTCAGCGCTATCGCAGACCGAGGGCTCGCAGCCAGGCATCCACCTGCCCGAAGGCGTCCTGCTGCCATTGCTCGGGCGTTCGTCCGTCGAGGATCGCTGTTTCGGCCACGAACTTGCGGACGCACGTGGCGCCATAGCCGTCCGGTGAATCGAATTTGTCAGAGATGAACTTGTAACCTTGAACGCCGCTTGCGTGCTCGAGCACCGGCTTGCAGCCGTCTGCCAAGGCTTCGATTCCGTCCGGATAGTTGCGAATACAGTAATAGATGTCGTAGGCGTCTTTCTGCTTGTGTCGGCCGTTGAGGGCATGTCCCTTCATCGCCAGCAACGCGGGAATCGAGCAGACCGCCACTTCAACACGATTGGTACCGCCATCCGGCATGTCGCCGGAGATGGCGACGAGCTGATAGAAGCGGAGCGCGAGATCCGCCCCGTCGGCGCGCTGAACCGCAAAATCACTTAGGATCGGCGGATTGTTCTTCACGATCTCGGCATGCCGCGGCATGAGGAAATCGACGACGATGTCGATGGGAGCACCTTCGTCATCAGCGGGTACTTGGCGGACGAGTTGGAAGCGCCGAAGTTCTTCGCGCTGCTTATAGCCCTGACCCATAAGCGCCTCGACAAGGGTGACATACTCACCATCGCCCAAAGCTTCCGCATCGAGGCCGAGATCGACATCGAGCGTGCCGACATGCGGCATATCCTCGTTATCGAGAAGGAGCCAGGGAACCGCGCCGCCGATCACGGCGAACTTGCCCTTGAAGCTGCCGAGGATCTGACCGATCTCGACCAGCACGCCCTTCACGGCCTTTGTGGTGCGGTCCTCGTAATCAGACGCGGATTGCGGATCAGGCGGCACTATTTTCGCCACGTGAGAAGCTCCTGTCGCAGGTGGTCGGCCGCTTCGGCACCGCGCTCTCCGGCGACGGCAAGGTCGAGATAGGTCTGGACCGGGCTGCTACAAACGATGCCGGCCGCAGGCGTGACGGCATCTTGGAAAACACCGTGATCCTTCGGCACTGTCACAGTGACGTTTGCTCCCGATCGAACGGGAGACAGCTTCAGCTGAGTCTGCAGAACAGTGAGCCCGGCGGCATCCGCGTAGAAATACTGGATTGAAACTCTCCCGTAGGGAGCGAGCCAATGTGCCGCCGAGAATGACGCAAGGATGGCGTTCGCAGTATCTGGCCCGGAATGCAGGACATGGCGCGCGGCGGCTTCCAGGGATTGACCGTGGAGCGTCGTGTAGAATTCGAACCGCTCATCCGCCGGCTGCTCATATGCCTCACGCCAAGCGTCAAGGAGTCCATCCGGTTGCGAAAGCCGCAAACCTTCATCGGTAAGCTCGGCCCACTCGCGATCCACCAATTCTCTTCGCACATTGCTGATGTGGCCGAGACTGACATCAGATGCTTGCGCGAGCTCGGCGACCCGCCATGCGCGAGTGGGGTCGCGCAAGAGCACTCGCAGCACCTGCGCGGATTTCGGCTTGAAGATGGATTTTAGGCTGCGTTGAACGGCGGCCGGCTTCGTATCGACTTGGCGCTCGATGAAAACCGTGTCGAAGGCGATCCTCGCATTGCCAACGAAATCGATGAAGCCGACATCGAAGTCGCGACAAAGCGCCTGCGCTTGTGGAGAAAGATATGGGGTGATGAATACGGGCGTCGCAGGCGGCTCGAAACTCTTAGCCGCCTGTTGAAGCTGAAGGAGGGCCGCACGTACATGTCGCGGCTGACCGATCTTTTTGACTTCGCAGACCAGAAGCCGTCTGCGCCCATCCAGGTTCAGCGCAGCGACAAGATCAAAGTCGGACCCAGAAGGAGCTGACTCCATCTTGTCGAGATGAATGACCGGTACGCTCTGCAACAACGCTCGGAGGGCGTTCCCCGCGCGGCATTCAAGGTCGTTCACGGTTTCGGAGGTTTTCAGCATTTGCTGAAAATGCCCAATTAGCTGAAATCTGTCAAGGTGTTTCACTGGCGTGCCATTTTCAGCAATTGCTGAACATGCCGCTTACAGTGATTGCCCACCGGACCGCGTGGCTGCGATTGGAACTTCGGGGCCGTCCCCCCTCCCCGCCAGTTCCTAAGCACAGAACTAATGACATGTGGCGAAGGAGAAGTGCTCGCGAAATCGCCGGCTGAAAGCAGGAACTGCCTGACTTGTGGCATCACCAGGTATCGCCGATCTCAGCCCCCAACAGGCGGCCGTGCTCGGCCTTCCATTCTTCGAAGTCGCAAGGAATGTGGCGCTTATTTTACGCTGATGCGCGCGTGTCGTCGACCCACCGACCGAGCTATGCTCGAAGGTCTCGACAAGTTGAGGCAGCTACTTCACTTAATTAGTGGTAGTAGGGAGGGAATGGCCAAAAAGGGACGGAGAGCGCAACGACGTAGGAAACAACGGCGCCGGGCTGTGACACCGCTCGACCGCATGCATATCGCTTTGGGTGATTTCCTGACCGAGATGGGTCGACTCGAATTCTCGATGCTACTCCTCGGGGAAATGATTTCCGAAGAGCCTATGGAGGCTCTGTTCGAGGATTACGCTGAGCGGCCGTTCGGAAAAAAGATTCCGTGGTTCGAGGGGCGCTGCAATGCCTCGAAAGCTTTGAAACCCTACAAAAGCGAGCTAACGAAGCTTTACGCAGACATGCGCGCTCTCAAGACAAAGCGAAATTACCTTGTCCATGGTGAAACGTATGAGGCGTCTTTTAGAGGACACACGCGCGCACCGTATCGAGTCGGCGTCACGCCTGACAATGTCGAATACCTGGATGATTTCGACCACCAAAAGCACGGTGAAAATGTTTTCGATATTGAACAGGTAAAGGCAACGACGGCTGATTGTTCCCGACTGAAAGAGCAGGTCATCAGGATACGCTTAGAGCTGATTGGTAGCGCTGAACCTTATGAGGAAGCACCTGACGACGGCGATTGGCCGGTAGCGGCCAAAGCCAGTTAGACAATCACGTCGATGTTCGGCGCGTTCTCGACCTCTTGGCGTCAGAGCCCATACGCCCCTGACAGGACTTTTTAGCTAAGCTTTTCGGGTATAAGCTGGAGGGATGGGTACGGCCTTCGGTAATGGGAAAGGCTGTTGCAAGAATTTTCCATTCTTGAACTGACCCTGATGATTCACGTAGTTGATGAGCGCTCGGGTGTACTCAAAAAACCGCTCTTGTTTAAGCACCAATGCCTCGTCGATGTAGAAGAATGTTAGCGCGGTGAGGTCGCGAACCTCGTCGGCCTCCTTGGCCAGTTCCTCAAGTGAGATGTAGCAAAGCGCTGTCCCTTGGTCGGGATCATGCCAGAAGGCGTGTGCGTACCGATTTCTGATTTTCAAGCACTGCCGCATCGCTGCGATAACGGCATCGAATTCAGAAGCCATATTGACTGCGGTGTAGGGCACACGTCCCAGCCCATCGGCAATATCAATCCTGTTCGTCTCACCCCTAACCCTGAACATCGTCTTTAGAGTGCTATTGAGGTCGTAACCCCGCAAGACCTGCACGCAATTCATAAGATCTAGCTCAAGGTCGCCGTAATCGACTAGCAACCGCCCGATAACTGTCATTTCCTTCGGGAAGCGGGAGTGGATGGGGAACATCACCGGCTCACTGGCTTGTGGCGGCTGCGCATCATTGCCTGGTCGACTTTTCCCTGTCTCATAGCCCGGTATTCATCTTGGGTGAAGATCACCGTGGCTATCGCTGCTTCGATGTTGCTCTGATACCAGCCGAACTCGTGCATATGGCGCCAGTGAGCGTCGTACTCGGATTCTCCTTCGTTTTTGACCTGCGGAGGAGGCTTGAGGTCGAGAAATGCTGTCAGCGCCATGCGATATAGAAGGGCACTGTAGAGGTGAAGTGGTCGTTTGCCTGGCGCAACGATCAACCGCATAGGGTCAATAGGATTGCCATGTAAAAAATCATTCCGCGCATGGTTCATCGCGCCATAGAGCCAGACAGGTAGCGGTCGCTTGGGTTGGCCGGGCTTGTATTTGTGGGGCTCATAGATCGCATCGGTATTATCGGACAGATTCCACTTTGTGCTTTCTAAGAGCTTGTACACCTCCTCACAGGTCCCGTTAGGGGTCAGAATTTCGAAGGCACTGACCCATAGTGCGATCGATCTCCCGAGGTCGTAAATTGTCACCTCGACGTTGCCGGGCAACATCGCCGCTGACAGCGCCATATTAAGCGAGCGGAATAAGGAAGTATCTTTCCTGGATGGACTGGCTGAACCGAACCGCGCCAACCACCGCTCAAGGAGCGCTGGGAGAAGTGCTTTATCGACCATGTTGGCCGGGAGGGCCATATGGGGGATACCGGGACTTGTCTGGCCCTTTAACGCCCGGACTTCATGCCAGCCGGCCTGAGCCATACTCTGCATAACAAGTCCTTCGTATTTGGAATCGACCAACCAAGGGTAAAACGAAAACCAATTGGCGTATCTAATATTGTGATTGTTCTCAAACCTCAGAACGTGCGCCCAAGCGTAGGGAATCGTCGACATCGCCACCGCATCTCGAAATCCTGCAAGAGCTTCTGCCGGGCGGTATCGCTCGAACTTTTCTGCCTTCACCAGAATGATACTCGGGCTGACCGGCTGACCGAATTCCGAGGTGAAGCGGTTCAGGTACATCTCGAACTGCTTATGGCGCTTCGCCAGCTCCAGCGAGCGAGGATCGTGCGCGGGCACGATGGCGACACCATCAACCTCAATGGGCTCCTCGATCAGGATGTTCGGCAACGCAAACATCTGAATCCATTCGTCGGGCGGGGACATCGTATGACCATGAGTTAAATGCCTCGCAGATATCACACCTTTCCGGAGTGCATAACAATCGTGGGAATGTTGAAACATAGCAGGGCCCTCAGTATTTTTAGCAGAGAGAACCAGAACTTTATTGTTTCGTTTTTTTATGGCTGCGCGACGATCTTATGAACGGGCGACGCCCTACAAGGGCGAAGGAACCTCGGCTTTCGTGTGGCTATCGCCCCCTCATTGGCCAATTGGTCGAGTTGAGCGCTCGTTGCTGCGATCTTGACTTTGAGGTCATGTGATTACGCGTGTGAATCGCGATTACCTGCTGTTCAGCCTCACGAAGCCGCGACAGACTAAGAAAATGTCCAGCCGTCCATTGATCAATGTATTCGCGAAGCCTCCAAGGTGCGCCGTCGGTGGCGAGCGCCAGAACCATCGCCCAGTCCTTTTCCCTGAACCGAAGCAGTTGCTCCAACACGATGCCCGTGACCTTCATGACTCGGAGATCGGCCGAGCCGCTCCCACTCCAGGTTCGCCCGAGAAATGCGAACACGACAGAGAGATGCGACATAAGTTCGGCATTTCGCGTTCCGATGAACATTGTGAGGGCACGGACATCGCGAAGATCATCGCTGCCGTCCGCTTGCCATGCATGCCAAAGTGTCTCGGGGTCGATCGACACGTGGCTATGCCGTCGCCGCCCGAGTTTGACCGTGATCTCGGCGTGACGCGCCTGATCAATGAGGCCTGACTCGCGGGCGAATGCGATGACCGGTTGAAGCCATACACTTTTGAGCTGATCGCCGACTGCTGCCGCCGCGATCTGACGGTAATAGAGATCTTCCGAAACGAGGACATAGCCCTCGCTGCCGACGTATGCGGGATCGAGCACGTCAGAGCCGAACGTCTCCGTGAGCATCGCTGCAAGTTCTGATGGTTCATCGGGAGCCGCGCCCGGTACGATCTCACAGGATTTCTCGATCTTCTCGATCTGCTCGGCAATGAAGCGATCGCGTGCCGCGATGTCTTCTCGGGAAAATTCCTGGCGAATGTATTGCCCGTTATGCCAGGCGATCGTCATCGACCGCCCGCCGCTGCCAAGATCATCCTTGTCGCGCAAGCTTCGCAGCTCGTCGATGCTCGATCGCGGTACCACCAGCTTACCAAAGACCGCGAGAACGACATCGAACGCGTCCATCGTCGCAATCGTCCATGCGGCGTAAGTGTCCAACACGGCACCGGCTGCACGGTGATGGCCGAGAAGCTCGCGGGCGGCGTCACGCTCTGGCGCGTTACCGACGCAGGTCTCAAGGTCATGATCAAGAGAGCGCACATAATCGGAAAAGCCGACGGTATCGCGTCCGAGGCGCGACGCGACCATCGCCATCGGCAAATGTTGAAGCAGATAGAGGTCGGCGAGCTTGCGGTTGCCTTCGGAAACCTTCTTAATTTCATCGAGGGCCGGCTGGACGTTGCCCTCTTCCATTTTCAGCGTGTAGAAGCCTTTTGCATTTGGAAAGCGCGTTTGGAAACTCGCCATCACATCGTGCAGGGCGTGAAGATATTTGTGCTTGATCTCCGCCACCCGCCACGTCGTATCGCTGCCGAACGTCGCCTTGATGGTGAACTTGTCGCCGACCTTCAGCCCCATCGCCGCAGCGGCGAGCGGATGGCTGGCGCTGACCAGACCATCAGCCGGCCGATCAGGTCCGTCTGTAATGAGGAAGCTCTGCGCTTCGCCGTGCGAACCCTCAAGCCGAAACCAGGCATCCATGCCCACGGCTCGCGAGCGCGGCATCTTCCGACCGTTCGGGTCGAGCATCATCAGTCCGAAGTAACGCAGCGCCGCATCGGGATCGTTCCTGGCGGCTTGAAGGACCTCATAGGCAAAAGCGAACGCGATCTTCGGCAGATTGGCGGCGAGAAATTCCTGCGCGAGATACATCTTCTGACCCGGCGTCCCCCGGACGGTCGCGAGATCGAGGCTTTGCAGGATGGGCTTGATCTCACCGCGACGATCGTTGCGCCGCAAGGTCGAGAACAAGGCGAGATAGTTGGTGAGATCAGGGCTAACCTCCACTGCCTTTCGCAAGCAGGCCTCGGCTTGCTTTAGCGCGCCGCGGTTGAAATGCAGCAGACCTTCGGCATGGAGATAAAACGACAGCGCCCGGATCGGCCCAGGCAGGTGTTCGAAGAAACGGATCGCGCGCCGGCGGATGGGACTATCGTTGACGAAGGCGCGCGCTAGGACACGGAGCCCTTCGTTATCGTGATCGTCGGCGACATGGCCATCAAGCAGATCCGCGACGACGCTCGCCTCACCGCGTCGAGATGCGTGCATCGCGACCATCATGCGCGGAGCAATATGGCTGTCAGCGTCGATGCATTTCAGAGCCGCTCGATAGGCTGCATCGGACAGACTTTCGAAGCCCTCCATGCGGGCGAAATCAGCAACGACAATGCTGGCGCGCGGATCGTCGACGACGTCGCCGGCGATGGCCGCAATCTGCTTCTCGGCGTCAGCGGGGTGCGCCAGCTTGATCTCGGCAAGCCGTCCCGCGGTCACGACGAGAGAGCGCTCAACTGGAGGGATATGGTCGGCCTGTTCCCGGTAAATCCGAGCGACCTCCTTCCAGTCGCCGCGCGCAGAATAGAAGCGGAAGGCAAGAACCGTGGCGTCAGGGCCCGGGGGAAGACGGTGAAGCAGTTCTTCGGCTAATTTTTCATCGTTGCCGTCGACAGCGGCGACAGCCGCGCGATTGGCGATTTCGATATCGGTCGGCGCGACGGCGAGACCTTGGCGCGCGACCTCGATCGCCAATGGCAGATCGTCAAGCGCGTGATAGGCCACAATGATGTTGCTACAGAGCGCCGCGTCCTCCGGCCTAATGATGCCCTCGCCTGCCCGCGCTGCTTCCCACTGGCTGCGCAGCAACTCGGCCGCCGCGACAATTCGCTCGCGTTGCTGTGGCGTGAGTCTGTGGGTGCGCTGGAATACGGGGTCTCGCAGAGCCTCGTCGAGATCGGCCTCCGCCGCGAACTGCTGGGCGTGGCGATCGCCGGGATGGGCCGCGAGCGCGGCGTGCGCCGCCTGCCACCATTGCGGGATCAGTCCACGATGCCGCAGGACGTCGACACGGCCGACAGCGACGGCGGCCGACGCCTTCAGCTCGACCGGAATGATGTCGAGCGGGTCCGCGATCGCTGAATCGAAACGGGCGGCCTGTACGACGTAGCCCGCGAGCCCCTCGTTACTCGGGTCCGCATCAAGGGCTTGCCGGCCCCATGAAAGAAGCTCCGGCCACTTTCCCTGAAGTAGAAGAGAAAAGGCTTTGTTCGCGATCGCCTTCGGCTCGCTCGGCGCATGCTCATACGCCTCCGCGAGCATCGTCGCGGCACGCTCCTGCTCGCCGAGGGCAAGCAGGCAGGAACCAATATTGGCTTTAACGCGAAAGAGAATGCGGCCGGAGGCGCTCGATCCAATGCGTGCGAGCAGGCCTTGCAACAGCGGCAGCGCCGTACGTGGCTTTCCTGCGTTTGCCATCTCGCGAAACGCGTCGATGTCGGCGTCGAGGTGGGCTTCGAGCCCATCACCGGCGGAGGTCGTGTCCCCCGGCGGAAGGCTGAGCGTCGCCGTTATCTGCGTCAGCGTTGCTTGGACCTGCGCCAATCCAGACAGCGTTTCTGTCTGACCGAGCAGCAACTCCTGTGTATTTTCGAGGATGCGCTCCGTAAATGGCCCGAAACTCGGGTCGAATGCTTTCCGAGCGGCGTCATCTTGGCTGATCTTTTCTTCCAGCGTATTCCAGCCCCAGATGTAAACGAGCATCTGATGGCCGTTGGCGCGAAGCTCGGCCGTAACCACGCGCGCCAGCTCATGCATGTCGCCATCGTCGGGAGCTGTGGTGACGATGAAATATTCGCTTAGCGCCGGCTTGAATTTGAGAGCTTTCTCGACTTCGCCACGAACCTCCTTTTCCGAAAGCTCCTTTCCATCACCCTTCAACTTGCACTGGATGCCGACGTACTGTTTTGGATCACGATCGCGCATCCCATAGAGATCGACCCCGTCCTGGCCTTGCCCGCGCCTTGCATTTTTCTGGACGTTTGGGTCCTTGAGCAGTCCAGCCCAAAGAGGAACGCATGCGCGCTCAAAGGCCTGTTCGTCGGCTGGTTTCGGGATTTGAGTTGCGGCTAATAACGACATGATGATCTTCACACCATATCGTCGTCATCAGCCGCGGTCGTCTCGGCAAAGGGCAACATCTCTCCCGCCAACAACTTTTCCTTGCTGAGCAGGCCGGCATCCTCGAGCATCTCCATGTCCGGCAGGTCCCGCAGCGTGTTGAAGCCGAAGTGCGACAAGAAGCCGTTGGTCGTCACATAGGTGTAGGGCGCACCTGGTTGCGGGCTGCGCGGTCCGGCCCCGATGAAGCCGAGACCGCGCAGGTGGCCGATCAGATCGCGGCTGACCTTCTTACCGAAGAACTGACCGAGCTCGCTGCGGGTGATCGGCTGGTAATAGGCGATGCAGGCCAGGATCAGGTTTTCGGCCTCCGAGAGGGACTTGTCGGCGCCGCCTCCGATCGCCGTCCGGATCGTGTCGCCAAAACTCTTCCGGGTGCGGTGCTGCCAGCCGCCGGCGACGGAAACGAGCTCGTAGGGCCGGCCGCGCAGCTCCTCGCGGATGTCCTCGATGACGAGATCGAGATTGCAGTCGCGGCCGACGACGCGCGCCAGCACCTCGCGCGTCACCGGCGCGGGCGAGGCGAAGATCACCGCCTCGACCCGCCCCATCCATTCGCGCCAGCGCAGCTCCGCCGGCAGGTCCGCCAGTTCGAGATCGAGATACGCCTTTGCTCGCGCCCGCCGCCCCATGTCAGAGCCCGTACAATCGGAAGGTCGGCCGGCCGGTCAGTTCGCGCACGGCGCCGAGCGAAACCAGCCGCTCGAACAGCCGCCGCATGCTGCGGTCGCTCGCGGTCTTGCCGGCGCCGGCGGGCTGGGCGTCCTCCATCATCAGGATCGCCACCATGGTGTCGGCGTCCTTGCCGCGCAGCTTCGGCGCCGCCGCCAACAGACGATC
>NZ_JTIY01000012.1 GCF_000818175.1 Streptomyces sp. AcH 505 | reverse complement strand
GAGCAGCGGCTGCGAGCCGCTGCTCCGCGGCGTTCTTCGCCGCCAGGCCGAGTGCCGGGGGAGGGCGGGTATCGACATGGTCGAAGCCGCGGCGCCGGTGTGGCCGGCGGCTTCCCGGCCGGGACACGGAACTGGCCTTCACCGAAGAGAGCGACAGCCTCAGAGGCGCGGAACATTACGCAGGTTGGAACGGGCCAAGTCGAGCATCTTGCCGACGCCACCGTCGAGCACTGTCCGGCCTGCGGCGAAGGCGAATCCCTTGACCTGGGCGACCGAGATGTGCGGAGGGATCGACAGGGCGTTGGGGTCGGTCACCAGGTCGACCAGGAACGGTCCGTCATGGGCGAGTGCCCGCTTGAGTCCGTCAGCGACGTCACCGGGGTCCTCTACGCGGATCGCCTCGATGCCCGCGCCGCGGGCTATCGCCGCATAGTCCACCGGCCCGTGGTCGGTCTCGTGCTCAGGCAGCCCCTCGACCAGCATCTCCAACTTCACCATGCCCAGGGAGGAGTTGTTGAAGACGATCGTCTTCACCGGCAGTTCGTGCAGCTTCACTGTGAGCAGCTCGCCCATGAGCATGCCCAGTCCACCGTCACCCGACATCGAGATCACCTGGCGGCCCGGGTACGCGAACTGCGCGCCGATGGCGTGCGGCAGCGCGTTGGCCATCGTGCCGTGCAGGAACGAACCGATCACTCGGCGCCGCCCGTTGGGAGTCAGGTAGCGCGCCGCCCAGACGTTGGACATGCCTGTGTCCACCGTGAACACCGCGTCCTCAGAAGCGAGTTCGTCCAGTACGGAGGCCGCGTACTCCGGGTGAATCGGGGTGTGGCGCCCCACGTCGTGTGTATAGGCGGACACCACCGTCTCCAGGGACTTGGCGTGCTTGTGCAGCATCCGGTCAAGGTAGGTGCGGTCCCGTTTCGCCTTGACCAGGGGCAGCACGGCCCGCAGCGTCTCCCGGACGTCACCATGGACCCCGAGTTCCAGAAGAGTGGGACGGCCGAGGCGGCCGGCGTCGTGGTCGATCTGTACGGTTCGCGCCTGTGGCAGGAAGTCGTTGTACGGGAAGTCGGTGCCGAGCAAGACGACCAGGTCGGCGTCGTGCATCGCGTCGAAGCAGGCGCCGTACCCCAGCAGCCCGCTCATGCCCACGTCGTAGGGGTTGTCGAACTGGATCCACTCCTTGCCCCGCAGAGTGTGCCCGACGGGAGCTGCAGCCTTCTCGGCGAGCGCCATCACCTCGGCGTGCGCGTCCCGTACCCCCGCGCCGCAGAACAGCATCACCTTCCGTGCCGCGTTCAGCTTGTCGGCCAGTCCCCGAATCTGTGTGTCCGGCGCGACGACCCGGCCGCGTTCAGTGACCAGGTCGCTGCTTCCCGTCGGGTGAGTCGCTTCACCGTGCGCGACATCGCCAGGCACCACCAGGACTGACACCGCGCTGTTGCCGAGAGCCCGCTGCATGGCGATCCGCAGGATCCGGGGCATCTGCGCGGGGGAGCTGATCATCTCGCAGTAGTCGCTGCATTCGGTGAACAGCCGTTCCGGGTGGGTCTCCTGGAAGAAGCCGGTGCCGATCTGGTGCGACGGTATGTGCGAGGCGAGTGCGAGTACGGGGGCACCAGAGCGGTGCGCGTCGTACAGTCCCTGGATCAGATGTGTGTTCCCGGGGCCACAGCTCCCGGCGCACACCGCGAGCTTGCCGGTCAGCTGCGCCTCGGCTGCTGCGGCGAAGGCGGCGGCCTCTTCGTTCCGTACGTGCACCCACTCGATGCCGTCGGTACGGCGCACCGCGTCAACGACCGAGTTCAGGCTGTCACCCACCACGCCGTAGATCCGCTCCACGCCTGCTTGGCGCAGGATGTCCACCATCTGCTGGGCCACAGTCAGATTCTGCATTTCCGGACGTCTCCCCTCGGGCCGCACACCTGGCCCATGTGACTTCGACGGTTCCAATATAGTTGATGCATCCACTTCGGATGAGTGGGCACCAAGGGGCCCCGTCGCTCGTCCGCCCGAACTCCAGGACGGCGGACCGTGAAGGTCGTTGGTGAGGTCAGCGGGGTGGCGGGTTCCGGCGCGGTGTGATGACGGCGTTCGGCAGGGCCGGTGCGGAAAGGCGGCCGCCGGGGAAGTCCTCGATGACGCCGAAACGCTCGGACGAGGCTTCCCAGTCCTCGCGGGCTTTCACGATGTCTTCGTGACTTCGGCCGATGAAGTTCCACCACATGACGATCTCTTCGCCGAAGGGGGGACCTCCAAGGAGGACGGTCCGCGCAGGGGCGTCCGTCTCGTTGGCCATCGTCAGGGTCTCCGCGCCGCGAGGAACGTAGCCGAGTTCAGTAGGCCGCAGCACAGTGTCGATCAGGCGAATGGGCCCGCTGTCCACAAGGAGGCCGTGCTCGAAAGCCTCGTCCACCGTGAGAGTCAGCGTCGCGTGCGGTTCGAGGACGATCTCGGCGCCGAGTAGCGGTGTGAAGGACCGGACCGGAGAGGTCCGGCCGACGAGTGAGCCCAGAAAGACCTTGATGCCGGCGCCGTCCACCTCCACGGGTTCGGGCGCGTAGTGCTGGAAATCCCGGGCGGTGCTGCGGTGTTCCTCAGGCAGCGCGACCCACAACTGGACGCCGTGGATGACAGTGGCGTTCGGGGTGGAGACCTCCGAGTGGGCGATGCCATGTCCGCCGGTCATGAGATTCATCTCGCCGGGCCGGATCAGGGCGTGGGTGCCGAGGGTGTCGCGATGCTCGATCTCCCCACTGAACAGCCAACTCACCGTCTGTAGTCCGGTGTGTGGATGTGGCGGCAGGTTCATGCCGGCTGACGCGGCGACCTGGTGGGGGCCGTAGTGGTCGGTGAAGCACCAGGCGCCGATGAGTGTGCGCTCCCGCTGAGGCAGCGTCCGCCGCACACGCATCGCACGCGGACCGCCGAGGGGAACCTCGCGCGCCGACAGGACGTCGACCCGGGGGCTTCCGGTCGGTCGGTCACCTTCGACGAGGGCACCGCAGCGGACAGCGGCGGCATCTGTCTCCGCGTTGCTCACTGAGCACACCTCCGTCAGGATCTGGTTGAGGCGTCAACTATGATGCCATGGAGGCAGGCCGATGGCCACAGCACCCGTACGAGACCGGGCCACCCCCGAGCGTGGTCCGAAGGAGCCCCGACGTGAACAACTACCTCCACGATGCCCCACCCCGTAGGGTCTTCATCGACAAACAGAGCCCCAAGGCTTTCCACGCGTTGGTGCAGGTCTCGGAGGCGGTCCGGGCAACGGCCTCCGAGGCCGGCCTCGACCGCACCACCGTGGAACTGATCAACCTCCGCATATCGCAAATCAACGGCTGCGCCTACTGCCTCGATGTGCACACCGCGGCGGCCCTGCGCGCCGGTGAATCATCGCGGCGACTCGGAATCCTCAGCGCATGGCGGGACACCGGCCTGTTCACTGCCTCCGAGCGTGCCGCCCTCGCGCTGGCCGAGGCCACCACCGATCCGGCGAACGCCGCGTCCCAGACAGCCGCTTACGAGACCGCCCGGCAGGTTCTCACCGAAGACCAGATCTCAGCCGCGATCTGGGTGGCGGTCACCATCAACGCGTTCAATCGCGTGTCGATCATGAGCAAGCACCCGGTACTGCCGCTTCACGGCGACTAGAGCGCCTCTGCGCGTGAGTTCAACGGATGCCGGGGATCCCGCCGAGGGCGCATACGCGTTCGAGGACGCCGTCGTCGAGGCGTCGCTCAGAAGTGGCACGCATGGTCGTGCCGTTCGGGAGTGCGGTGGAACGACGCTCCCGAACGACCTGTCTCTCGCCCGACCGCGACCGGTGCCCCGTGGCCGGGGCGCCACGAACACAACGCCATCGCGGCAGGCCGGCCCCCGCACCAGCATGAACAAGCGCCACTAGATCTGGTTGGTGCCACCGTCGACGTAGATGTTCGCGCCGACGACGTAGCTGCTCTGTTCCGAGGCCAGGAAGGCCACGACTGCGGCGGCTTCCTCAGGCCGGCCCATGCGGCCCTTGGCCACGGTCGCTGCGACATTCTCCTTGACGGCCCGTGCGGTCTCCTCGTCGCCGAACGCGGCGGTGCCGCCGGGAGTTTCGATCCAGGCCGGCGAGATGGCGTTGACCCGGATGCCGCGACCCTTGAGCTCGTTGGACCACGTCCGGGCGAAGGAGCGAACGGCCGCCTTCGACGCCGCGTACGCGCCGAACGCCTCTACTCCTCGGTCGCCCGCCGTCGAACCGACCAGGACGATCGAGGCTCCGTCGTTGAGCAGTGGCAACGCCTTCTGCACGGTGAACAGCGTGCCTCGGACGTTGACCCCGAAGGTCTGGTCGAAATGCTCCTCGGTGGTTTGTTCCAGCGTCACGAACGAACCGATCGCCGCGTTCGCCACGAGCACGTCCAGACCCCTGCCCCGCGCCCGGACCGCCTCGTAGAGCCGGTCCAGGTCCTCCGGCTTCGCGATGTCGCCGACGACCGCGGTGGCCCGGTCCGCCCCGATGGTCTTGACGGCGGCCTCCAGCTCGGACTCCCGTCGGCCGGTGACGAACACGTACGCGCCCTCGTCCGCCAGCCGTACGGCAGCGGCCAGACCGATACCGGTGCTGCCTCCGGTGACCACCGACGTCTTGCCTTCCAGCTGTCCCATGGGGGTATCTCCATCACTCTCTCGATGCGGTGCCTTCGACATCGATACTGCGGGAGACCGGGGATACTATCCATGATGTAGAGTCCGGCATTCTTTATAGATCGTCCAGGAGGTGACGTCGGTGCTCGGCTTTCGCGATCCGGTGGCTGACGCGATCGGCCTGCTCCGGCCCCGCACCGTGATCGGGCCCACGCTCCGGGCCGGGGGAGAGTGGGCGCTGCGCTTCGACACGTTCCTGCACGTGCGGATCGGCGGGCTCGTACGCGGCACATGCTGGCTGATCCTCGAAGGGCACGACCCGGTGCTCCTGCGGGAGGGTGACACCTTCATGCTGGGCAACCCGCCCCCTTATGTGCTGGCCAGCACGCTCGACGCGAGCCCACGCCCTGCGGAGCCCGTGTGGACGGGTGCCGAGGACGGGTCCGTGCGGATCGGTTCGGAGTCCGAGGAAGACCTCTATCTGTGCGTCGGGCACATCGCGTTCGACGACGCGAACGCGACCCTCCTGACCGATCTTCTGCCGCCGCTCGTGATCGTCCGCGCGGCTGATCCTCACGGCACGCAGCTCGCGCAGCTGATCGATCTCCTGGCCATCGAGGTCGGGATCGCCGCGGCCGGCGGCCCACTGGTGCAGAATCACCTCGCGCAGATCCTGCTCGTGCACATGCTGCGTGCCCACGCCGCTCAGACAGACCGGCCCACGGGCTGGCTGGGCGCACTGAACGAGGACGGTATCGGTACCGCCCTACGTGCCGTGCACGCCGACGTGGCCCACTCCTGGAGCCTCAAGGAACTCGCCGAGCTCAGCCACATGTCGCGTTCCGCTTTCGCCCAGACCTTCAAGGCCCACGTCGGGGTCCCGCCGCTGGAATACCTGATCCAATGGCGCATGAGCCTCGCGCGCGACGCCCTCGCCCGCGACACGATGTCGATCTCCGAGCTGGCACGCTCCACGGGCTACCGGTCCGAGAGCGCGTTCAGTACGGCGTTCAGCCGCGTGGTCGGCTCATCGCCCGCACAGTTCCGGAACGAGTCACGACAGCCAGCGAGCCCGGCCACGAACAGAGAATGAAGGAGACATCCTGTGGTCTCGGCCAGGCCTGGTGGGGACGGCGTTTACCAGGAGTGTCCTCGCGGCGGAGCAGCCCGGCGGCCAAGAGTGAGTCGTCGCCGCTCAGTTGCTTCATCAGCATTGGGCGATGCCTCAGTCCGTGGAACGCAACGCCTCATCGAGGAGCGCCGCGCCAGGGCCCGCCAGCCAGCGGTCGAAGGACAGTAGGAAGGGAAACTCCGCGCGCAGCGCGTCGAGGTTCGCGTTTCCCGCCAGCCTGCCGTCGTCCACGAGGGCTGCCAACTTGGCGAGGACCTCGTCCTGTGCCATCAGTGTCGCCGGCAGGCGGCTGTAGGTGATCGTCCGGCCGGCAGCCTGGGTCAGATGCTCGGCGAGGGCATTGCCGGTGAGAGCGTCACCGGCGATCTCCACGGTGCGGCCGGCGTAGCGATCGGGCGAGCCGAAGACAGCGGCGACGATGCGGCCGATGTCGCGTACCGCGATGAACTGCATGGCCTGGTCGGGACGCATCAGGAAGGACAGGTGCCCCCCGTCGAGGCCCATTTCGGGGGTCACCAGGAGCTCCATGAACGTGGCCGGCCGAATGACGGTGCTGGCGATGTCCAGCTTCCGGACATGGGTCTCGATCCGGTTCTTGGTGTCGAGATGGTCGACGCCTGTTGTCGAGCCCGCAGTGACCGCGGAGCTGTAGACCAGGTGGTCGATGCCGGAGCGCTCGGCGATGTCGGCCACCGCCGTGCCGAAACGGACCTCGTCCTCGTTGGTCACGTCGGCACCGGCCTGCCCGGAGTTCGGCTGGACGCTGAAGACGCCATGGGCGCCGGAGAAGGCCGCCCGGAGCGACTCCGGATCGCTGAGGTCACCGCGGACGGGTTCGACGCCGGCGGCGGAGAGGGACCGGGCCCGGTGGTTGGACACGTCCCGCACGACCGCGCGCACGCTCCAGCCGTCGGCCCGCAGCGCCGCGGCGACCGATCCTCCCTGCTGCCCTGTGGCGCCAAGGACGACGACAGTCTTGTCGATGGTGGTCATAGGAGTGCTCCAGAGTGCGGAAGGGATGGCTCGCGCCGGTGTCCGCTACGCTAGAACCTGACGCGGACGTCAGGTGCAAGTCGGACGTCGAATTGAGTCAGGAGGCCGGGATGCGGATCGGGGAAGTCGCCGCTCAGGCGGGTGTCAGTGTCCGGGCGCTGCGCTACTACGAGCAGCAGGACTTGCTGCACTCCACTCGGAATTCCGGTGGTCAGCGCCAGTATCTGGCCGGTGCCGTCGAACGGGTCAGGCTGATCCAACAGCTCTACGCCGTGGGTTTGCCCAGCAGAACCGTCCGCGAGGTGCTGCCGTTCGCCGACACGCGTGAGGCGTCACCGGAACTGCTGAAGTTGCTCGCGGCCGAACGCGACCGCCTCGACCGGCAGATGACAGACCTGCAAGACGTACGCAACCGGCTCCACGAGTGCCTGACCGAGGCGCACAGCCATGACGGAACACGCAGCTCATCCTGAAGCAGGAGGGGCGTCGGCCTGACTGGGCGAGTGAGGTTCGCCGGTCTGGATGCCTACAGGTTGTTGACGTAGAAGTCGGCGAGCCGTTCGACGGCGGCGTCGACGTATTCGGGCTCGTCGTACATCTCGTAGTGGCCGGCGCCCTCGATCACCATGAGGTCGACCGGGTTGGGGGCCAGTTTCCACAGCTTCATGCCCGCCTCGTACTGGCCGGTGTTGCCGGTGCGGCCGGCGAGGATGACCTGCAGTGGCTGCGTCATGAGCTGGTCGACCAGGTGGAACGCGTCGTAGCCCAGCAGGAGAGAGTCGCTGCGCGACAGGCGGCGGTTGGTGGAGCTCTCGTGGCCGCCGCGCTCGGTGCGGTAGTAGGTGATGGCCTGGGTGGTGTCGATGTCGGTCATTCCGGCTGCCGCGGCGTCCTCCAGGGTGTCGGGCAGCCAGTTCACACGGGCCATCTCGCCGGAACGGACCTCTTCGATACGTGCGTCGGCAAGGGCGTCGAGTGCGGCGGCCGGGCCGTCGGACTGGAAGCTGCGGAACGAGGTGCCCATGTTGCCGGCAACGACGGTTCCGACCGCCTTGATGCGGTGGTCCGTGCGGGCGGTGTGCACGGCGTAGCCGCCGCCGGCGCAGATGCCGAGGACTCCGATGCGCTGCGGGTCGATGCGGGGGATCGTGGTCAGCGCATCGAGGGCGTAGGAGATGTCCTCACCGCGGCGGTAGGGGTCTTCGAGGTCGCGGGGCTCTCCTCCGCTCCGCCCTTGGTGGGCGGGATCGAAGACGAGCGCCGCGATGCCGTGGGCAGCGAGGCGCGACGCGTAGTTGGCGCCGATCTGCTCCTTCACGCTGCTGCCGGGCGTGGAGAGCACCACGGCGCGCAGCGGCGCGATGCTGTCGGCACTGTCGGGGAGGTAGAGGTCGGCCGCGAGCTCGATCGGTCCGCGCGGGATCGTGATGTGCTGAAGCATGAACAGCGCCCTTCGTGAGATCGTTGTTCCATAGCTGTGGAGATGAAGGAGTTCTTCGTCCTGGCGGAGGTGACCGCGTCTCCGTACCCGGCCGAGATCGCGGCGGCACTGCTGCTGCCCAAAGCGAGCGTGACGCTCTACGTCCGCAACCTCGTAGCCAAGGGACTCATCCGGCGCGAGATCGACGACGCGGACCTCCGGCGTCACCGCCTCGCCCTAACTCCCGCCGGCGAGCAGGCACGAGACCGTGCGCTGGCGGCCCTGGCGGCGGAGTACGACCGCAGGCTGGCGAGGATCACCCCGCAGGACCGCACCGAGCTGCAAGCATCCTTCAGGAAATGCTCTCGCCCGCTCCGCACCCGTCGTAGGGCTGTGACGCCCGCTGATCGCGCGAAAGGCCGTGACCCTACGCCGGGAGTACGACGAGCTTGCCGCTCAGGTGCCCGGACTGGCTGACTGCCAGTGCCGCCGCAACCTCGTCGAGGCGGTAGGTACCCGCGATAGGCATCCGCAGCCGTCCCGCCTCGATCAGAGCGAGGATCTCACCGAGCGCTTCGGGACCCCCCGCTCCCGGCTCGGTCATGTGGATCTGGATTCCGGTGCTCGCGGCGTCGAAGGCTACGAGTGAGAGGACGCGGGTCGGACCGCCGGCCAGTTCGATCGAGTCCGGGATCTCACCGCGCCCGGAGGTGTCGAGGACCGCGTCGACTCCGTGGGGGGAGATGGCGCGTACGCGGTCGACCAGGCCCTTGCCGTAGGTGACCGGTTTCGCCCCGAAGGAGCGGAGCTGCTCATGGTTGCCTTCGCTCGCGGTGCCGATGACACGTGCACCGCGGGCGACGGCCAGCTGTACCGCGAACGTGCCCACGCCACCCGCTGCGCCATGGACCAGCAGAGTCTCACCCCTGGCGATCTTCAGCTTGTTGAGCACCTCCCAGGCGGTGATGCCCGTACCGGCCAGAGTCGCGGCAACCTCCCACGGGACGGAGGCCGGCTTGGCGACCAGGGCAGCGGGGTCGGCAAGCGCCGACTGGGCGTAGGAGGGTGTGATCGACGCCCCCAGTACCTCGTCACCGACACTGAAGGCGGTCACGCCCTCACCGACTTGGTCGACCACACCGGCTACGTCGGAGCCGAGGCCGCCCGGGAGGTCCACGGGCATCACCTGACGCATGAAGCCGTGCAGGATCTTCCAGTCGATCGGATTGACACCTGCGGCGCGCACGGCGAGCCGTACCTGCCCGGGGCCGGCGGTGAGCGGCGGAACATCGACGACGCGCAGCACATCAGGGGTGCCGTATTCGGAGAACTGCACTGCAAGGGACATTTGCTCGGCTCCAAGATCTTGGGTGTCACATGCGGGAAGAGGGCGCGGCCGTGTCACTGATCGCAGGACCCCGCGTGGTCGCAGTACGGCTGGCGACGCGTGTGCCGGCAGCCGCGCGGCGTGCCCCGGGTTTCGGCGCGTGCGCCTTGCGGCGTTTCCGCAAGCGCGCACTGAGCACGGTCAGCTGCGCGGTGGCGCTGCGTCTGACGGGGTTTGCGTCCCGCCCTCTACGAGTTCGTACTGGAGGGCGCCCGAGGGGCAGCGCCGAACCACCTTCGCCACGCGCTCGGCCGGTGCCTTGTCCGGTTGGATCCATGGGCGCTTTGCCGTGTCGAACACCTCGGGCAGGCCATGGACGCATTCGGCGGCGTGGCGGCAGCGCCCAGCCTCGAAGGTCACCGTGATCGCCTCCGTCCGGTATGCCTTCCGCTCGGATTCCCCGCTCATGCCTGTCTCCGTTCTTGCCGTGCTCGGCTTCTCAGTCACTGACCTTGCTTCGGGACTGGTACAGCAGGTCCTGGTACTCGGGGTGCCGGCTGATCCAGCCCGCGAAGAAGGGGCAGGTGGCCAGCACTCGGAGGTTCGCTTCGCGTGCCTCGTCAAGGGCTGTACGGGCCAGTGCGGACCCGATGCCCTTGCCCTCGTACTCCGGCTCGACCTCGGTGTGTACGAACGCGATGAGTTCCGTCGTGCGGATGTATTGCGCGACGCCCGCCACCTTGGACTCTCCATCGACACGGGCCTCGTAGCGCTTGGCTTCGGGGACGTCGCTCACTTCGACCGTCATGTGTCCTCCTCGTGGGGTCTGATCCCGCTCAACTCGGCAGAATCCCGTCAGTCAGGACATCAGCGTAACCCCATTAGGTTGATGTATCAACTTAACCCTCGGCGCGGTGTCGGCAGCGGATGGCGAGCAGGGAGTTGCGACACCGATTCGTCCTCCGGCATGGCGCCGCACGTCTCCCACTGCCGCAGAGCCCGACTCGCGGCCGTGCGGGTAGGAGCGCCACTCCTACCCGACGCGGCCCCCTTGCGGGCCAGGCTGGGGGGACCGCCGTCCCGTCGGCCAGGACGACATCCTTGCCTGCGGTGAGGCGGAGAAGAGAGAACGGGGTTCAACAGCGGGCGTTTCGCTGTTGCCTTGACGTCAGTAAGAAAGAGAGTCATTGCTATGCCCGAGCGTGTCCTTGAGGCGTTGCGCGACGCCATCAACTCGCATGATCCGAAGCAGGTGGCGGCATGCTTCACCGACGACTACGCGATGGAGCGCCCACTGCGGCCGCATGAGGCTTGGGTGGGCAACGACAAGGTCCTGCAGATGTGGACAGGCATGTTCGCCAGACTGCCCGACGTGCGTGCCGAGATCCTGCGCAGTGCTCGCGACGGCGAGGAGATCTGGTCGGAGTGGGAGATGCGCGGCACCAACCCGGCGAACGAGCCCACCCTGTTGCGCGGTCCTGCCATCGTCACGGAACGGGACGGCCTCATCAATTGGGCCCGGTTCTACCTCGATCCGGTCACCCATGCCGGCAGGACCAGCATCACCGTGTCCGAGGTGGTGGAAGCCGGTGCGGACGTTGTGTTCGAGTTGCTCACCGATCCGTCGCGGCATCGCGAGATCGATGCCAGCGGCACCATCCGTGGTCCTGAGTCCCAATCGGTCATCACCGGCGTCGGCGACGTGTTCGTCATGGGGATGCACAACGACATGTTCGGCGACTACACCACGGAGAACCACGTCGTGGTCTATGAACCCGGGCGGGCCGTCGGCTGGGCGCCCGGTCAGTCTGGTGACAGGCCGCTCGGGCAGCGT
The DNA here is from genome assembly GCF_000818175.1 of Streptomyces sp. AcH 505. Taxonomy (GTDB): domain Bacteria; phylum Actinomycetota; class Actinomycetes; order Streptomycetales; family Streptomycetaceae; genus Streptomyces. Next base: position 13,557 of record NZ_JTIY01000012.1, on the reverse strand, counting down.
TTCGTGTGGCGTCTGGAGCCTCTGGGCGACAACCGTACGCAGGTCACGCAGACCTACGACTGGTCGGCGGTCACCCACGCGCCGGCTGTCGCGCACCTTCCGGTGCGTACCGAGGACGAACTCATCGGGTCGATTCGCCTCATCGGGCCCGCACTCGCTTGACGGTACGCATACCTTCAGACCGCGGGTCAGGTTTGTCGGCGTGGGGTGCTCAGCGGTTGGGGCGGAACGCCCCGCCGCTGCGCTCTCTCGCCCGATGTCGGCCGAGCGCCCCCTCGCGGAGTCAGGCGAGCTTCGCCACGGCTTCCGCCGCGGGCGCGTCGACCGGAGGAAAGATCAGCACGACGTTGTCCTCAGCTCCGGGAATGTTCAAGATCTGCTGCGTCAGACGGATTTCACCCACGCGCGGGTGCCGGACGGGCATCGACATCCCGAAATTCCGTCCCACCGTGTGGTCGGCCCACAGCCGTGAGAAGTCCTCACTCTCACGCGTCAACCGCTCGGCAAGGTCAGCCATCTTGACGTAGTGATCGACGAACATGCGCAGGCAGTTGACGGCCTTGACTGCCATCCCGTCCCAGTCCAGAAAGAAGTCCTTCGCCGCCGGCGAGCCGAAGACCATGTGCACGAGGTTGTCCCGTGGATGCAAGGACTCGAAGAGAGCGTCGGCCTGCTTGTTCGACGACACGATGTCCGTCGCGCTGGACAGCAGGGCCGGTACGTGGAGAGAGTCCAGCATGTGCTGGGTCTGCGCGAGGTGAGGGGGCGTTACCGGGCGCTGCTCCGGCTCGGCGAGCGACGCGAGTCGCAGCAGATGCTGAACCTCTTCGTCCTTCAGCGCAAGAGCCTGCCCGATCCCGACAGTGACCTTGTGCGAGGGATGACGCTCCCGTCCTTGCTCAAGTCTCGTGTAGTAGTCGGTGCTGATACCGGCAAGCACCGCGACTTCGTCCCTGCGCAGACCGGGCACCTGCCGGTGCCCGCCACCGACCAGCTCGTGCTGCTCAGGTAGGACTCGGGAGCGTCGGACGCTCAGATACTCGGCCAATGGTCCCTTGCCCGGGTGCGATGTCCGCGGTGTCACAACCCATCCCGTGATCGTCGCTGCATCAGCAATCACATACGTGCGATTGTTGTGTGCGGTCATTTGTAGCAACTTCTGTTGCCCACCTGCACGCTACGCTCCGACGTGCGACGGCCAACGACGAGACCACCCCCGGCCTCCGGAGACGTCGAGGACCACGTCGACTGCCTTCAGAAGATGGCCCGCCCTCGGGCCGACGAACGGGCCACCGGAACCTACGGCGGCCCGTTCTCTCAAGGCTGCGATTCGCCTCCCTCACTCGGCGGTGAGAGCTTCCGCGTACGGGAAGATGAGCTCGCCGGAAGAAGATTCCGGTGGGGATACGACGATCTGCCTCGACCCGTTCCGGAATTGACCGACCTCATGGTCGGAAATTCCCTGGAACTGGACCTGCAGCACGCGCGGTTGCGACCACTCTCCCTTGGTCCCGAACCTGACATCGCCCATGACGGTCGGGAACGTCGCCTCGCGCGCGTAGGCCGAGAGGCTCGCGTCGTCGAGACCGCCTGTCGCTTCAACGGATTGAGCGACCACCTGCATCTGCGCATAGGCGAGTGGAGCCATGTAGTGCCCCAAGAGGTCGACACCGGCTTCGGCGGCCTGTTCCTGGTAGGTGTTCAGCAAGTCCTGAACGCCCGGGAACATCATCTTCGGCACCGGTGCCCAGTACTCGTAGTTCACGAAACCGTTGAGCAGTGGGCCCAGCTTCGTTCTCACCGCGGTGTTCTGCGGTCCGATCATGGCACCGCCGACCATCTTCGGCCGGAAGTGATGGGAACGGATGGTGCGCGCCAGGCCAACCGAGTCGTCCAAGTAGGAACACAGGAACAACAGGTCGCTGCCGCTCTGGGCGACCGCATCGATCACGGGAGTAAAATCCTCGGTCGACAGCGGATACGTGGCTTCGTGGACCACCTGTATGCCGTATTTCTCAGCGTTCACCTTGGCGCCGAGAACGGGATTGCGCGAGAACTCGGCGTCGGCAGACACGAGCGCCACGGTCTGTGGCCGGGGAGTCTGCTCCGCGGCGAGCGCGAAGAACCCCTCCGTGAGCGCGGTGTTCGGATCCGGGCCGGTGGGGATCATGGCGAAGTAGTTCGGATAGCGGAGCTCGTTGTTGACACCGAGGCCCATCAGTCCGACGAAGAATCGCTCGCGTTCGACCATCAACGGCATGGCCGGCAGTAGGGTGTTGGTGCCGTATCCACCGATGACGAGATCCACGTCGTGCTCGTCCATCAACCGCTCGTAGATTCCTGGAACGTTGTCGGCGTCACCTTGGTCGTCGTAGCGGACGAACTCGACAGGACGACCGAGAAGTCCGCCTCGGCTGTTGACGTCCTGGCGCCAGATTTCATGGGCCGTACGGGCCGACCGGCTGTTGTCCGCGAGGGAACCGTTCAAAGACAGGCAGTACCCGATACGGATCGGCGTCCGGGCGGCGGCGATGTCAGGCCTCGCTCACGGTGTGCGTGGCCAGGAGTTGCATCTCCCAGGTGAAGGCCACACCGCTGCCACCGCCGTGCTGCGCCTGGACGTCGGCGACACCCGGCACGGTCTTCTCGCGGGCCCAGTCGCGCTGCCACTCGCCCAGCACTGCCATCCAGGTGATCGGGGCCACACCGGCCTGGACCATGCGCTGCACCGCCATGTCGTGGGCTTCCTTCGAGGCGCCGCCCGACGCGTCGGTAACGGCGAACACCTCGAAGCCTTCGTCGGCTGCCTGTATCGCCGGCATGGCCACACAGATCTCTGTCCAGAGGCCGGCGATGATCAGCTTCTTGCGGCCGGTCGCCTTGACGGCGTCCACGACGCGCTCGTCCTGCCAGGTGTTGATGAAGGTTCTGTTGATCGGCTTCTGCTCCGGGAACACGTCCTGGAGGCCCTGGAGGAGAAGGCCGCCGCGGTCCTCCAGAACGGTCGTCAGTATGGTCGGGACGTCGAACACCTTGGCGGCTTTGGCGAGCCCGACGACGTTGTTGATGACCATCGTCGGCTCGTGGCTGTGCAGGTTGGCGAACTGGAACGGCTGGTGGTCGATGAGGACGAGCACGCTCTCCTCGGGCGTCAGCAGCGCGCCGAGTCCGGCCTTGTTCCCAGTACTCAAGAGATTCCCCTTCTGGAATTTTGCGTCCGCAGGTCTCCGGCAGCTCGCCGACATCTCATGCCCCACTCAGGCAGATGCGGGCTGGCCGGGCCGGGGCCCTACCATTTGGTTGATGCATCACCTACGTTAGGTGCCGCTGATTGACGCGTCAACCGACCTTGATCTCTTGGGTGTTCAGAGTGAGCTTCCCGGGGAGGTTCCCGGTCGGCGGCCTCGTGATCGTGCCCCTGGGAGGCGCGTGGCGTGCTGCTGCGCCTATGAGGGAGCCGTGATCACCGTCAGAGATTCTTCGGTGCGGAAACCGGCCGATTCGTACACAGGCTCGCCCGTTTCACTTGCGTAGAGGTAGGCAGTGGTGGCATCGGCGCGAAAGCCCGCTCGCACCATCTCCGTCGTGATGGCCAGTCCGTATCCGCGCCGCCGGTAGGGCGGGAGCGTGGTGATGTTGAAGATGCCCGTCAGGTCGTTGGAGATGGCAGTCATGCCTGTTCCTACTGGTAGACCGTCCAGCTCTGCCAGATAGAACTCCATCCCTTCTATCCTTGCCAGAGCCGGTTCGGCCAAGACGTGGAACATCTCATGTGGCGTCTCAAAGCCCTCTGCGACGGTCCTGGCGTACAGATCGAGCTCGTCGGCCGCCACGGCCCGTACGCGGAAGGAGTCAATCGAGGGCTCCGCCGGAAGCCCCTGCTCGGGCCGTCTCAGCATGAGGGGACTCGGGTTGAATTGGGTCAGGCCGTAGCTTGCCGCCACCTTGGTGACGAGTCGTCCAGGCACCCCACGGACCTGAATTCCCCAGGGAAGCTCCCACGGGCTCTCAGAGGCCGCCAGCGAAGCTATCTCCTGCGGGTTGGGAGCGAGGGTGGGGCTGATGATGCCGTTCATCGAGGCAATAGGCGCTCCTGATATTGCGAGCAAGGCCCCCTCCGGTCCTCGTCGGGTGCGTCCTGTGGTGGCGGCGCTCATCGCCTCGCTTGCGGCTGCGTACGCGGATACGACGCGATGCAGGGAGTCATTTGTCTGATTCACGGGGCACGTCCTTCAGGCTGTTCCGGTAGATGGGTCGGGGCGGCGCGTCCCCCGGCAGGCCCCGGCGCGGTGAGTGGTCGTCCAGTTGACGCATCAACCGCGAATGTTAATGTAGGTGATACGTCAACTGCTTATCGGGCGGGTCGTCTGCTGTGCTCCGTCGAACATCGTCGTGGCTCCTTGGAGACCCGCGACCGGCAGTGACCCTCAAGCGACCCACCCGGAGGCGATGATTCAGTGTCGGAACGACCAGAAGACCCAGAGGGCAGGAGCGGGTCGCCGACTGCTGACACGGGCCACCCGTCGAGCGCACCTTCGCATCCTCGTGTCCATCGGGGACGGAAACGGCCGCACAGGAAGGGCCTGGCTTTCACTCTCGCCATCGCCGCGGTCGCGGTGACCGCGATGGCAGGCGCTTTTGCGGCGACGGGGGACACGCCTGAGGACACAGCGGCATCTCTGAAGTGGGGCTCGTGCCCGAAGGGAGCCGCCGCGCCGCGTCTGGAGTGTGCAACCCTGCAAGTCCCTCTGGACTACGGCAAGCCCGACGGCCGCCAGATCGAGATCGCGGTCTCCCGATTGGCCAGTGAGAAGCCCGACAAGCGTCGGGGGGTGTTGTTCACCAATCCGGGAGGCCCCGGCGCGGAAGGGCTCATCTATCCCGCCGCTCTCGCAGCCTTGGGAATGCCCAAGGACGTGGTCGACTCCTACGACTTGATCGGCTTCGATCCCCGGGGCGCGGGTCACAGCTCGCCGGTGAGCTGCGATCTGACTCCGCAGCAGCAGGAGCGGGGCGCGTTTCCGGCGTACGCCCACACGTCCGCGGACGTCACCCGGGAGGCGAAGTACGCGCGTACCATCGCTCAGCAGTGTGCCGGCTCGGACAGCGCGTGGATGCTGCCGCACACCACCACGGCGAACACGGCGCGGGACATGGACCGGATCAGGGCGGCACTGGGCGAGAGCAAGATCTCCTACCTCGGGGCTTCGTACGGCACCTCGCTCGGCGCGGTCTACGCGACACTCTTCCCGACGCACGGTGACCGGATCGTACTCGACAGCAACTTGGGGCCCCGAGGCTACGACGCCGGCGCCTTTCGGCTGGTCGCCAGAGGAATGGAAGAGCGTTTCCCGGAATTCGCGGCCTTCGTGGCCGGCCATCCTGAATACGGGCTGGGCACCACGCCCCGGCAGGTGACGGCCGAGTTCTTCGAACTCGCCAAGCGGCTGGACGAGAAGCCGGTCGGTGGTGTCGACGGGTCGATGTTCCGCGGCAGGACACTCGACGGCCTCTACGCCGACTCGCTCATGCCGGACGTCGCGAAGACCTGGCAGTCACTCGACAAGGGCGAATCGATACCACCGGCCGCGCCGGCGAACGCGGCAAACTCTATGGCCGCCCGGCTCTACGTCATCTGCGCGGACACACGCTGGCCCACCAAAATCGGGGAGTACCAGCGTGACGTGGCAGTGGACCGGCTGCTGTATCCGAAGCTGGGCGGTTCCACGGCGAACGTCGGGCCCTGCGCCTTCTGGCCGCACAAGGACTTCGAACAGCCGGTGAAGGTCGGCAGCCGCGGGCCCTCGAACATCCTCCTCGTGCAGAACGAGCGTGATCCTGGAACCCCGCTGGTCGGCGCCAAGAAGCTGCGCTGGGCGCTGGGCCAGCGGGCCACGATGGTGACCGCGGACGAGGGCGGCCACGGCGTCTACCCGTTCGGCCGCAACACGTGCGCGAACAACGCCGTCACCACCTTCCTGACCACCGGAGGGCGCCCCGTTTCCGACAAGACCTGTGCCGCTGAGCCGGTCACATAGCGGACACACGTGAGTGACGTCGTCGTCGTACGGACCTGGCCACACGGGAGCTGGGTCCGTATGGCGCGCGCCCGTTGAGCCGCGTCGACACCCGTGCCGGGCTGGCTGCCTGAGTTGCGTCGACCAATTTCCGCTATTCCCAGCCATTCCTGTGAAATGAAACTGGATCGCATTGCAACCCACGACGGTAGAAAAACCTTATGTACGGCCGCTTTTTCTGCCGCCGCCCTCCGGCACCGTTGCTTCCGCCATAGTGTCGCGTCTGCCCTCCGACGTGCAGCCCTATATGAGACTCATGCGCCTGCCGGCGCCGATCGGGACCTGGCTCTACCTGCTGCCTGGCTGGTGGGGCCTGTGCCTGGCGTCCAAGGGCCTGCCGGACTTGAAATCGCTCGTGTTATTCGGAGTTGCTGCGATCCTCATGCGCGGCTCAGGTTGCACACTGAATGACATAGTGGACCGGAAGATCGACGCCGGGGTCAGTCGTACTGCTTCACGGCCGATTCCTTCCGGGGAAGTCGGCGTCCCCGCCGCCGTTGTGTTCACGGCTGTTCAAGCTGTCGTGTCACTTGCTGTCCTGTGGTGGGCGAGTGAAGCCGCCGCCGTTATCGTAGCGCTCTGCTGTCCGGCCTTCATCGTGTACCCGTTCATGAAGCGGGTCACGCATCTTCCCCAGGGCTGGTTGGGCTTCTGCTGCAACACTCTCGTATTTGCAGGATGGGCGACTGTCACAGGGGGAATCGGAGCACCTGCTGTACTCATGTGGGTTGGGGTGGGCTTCTGGACTCTGGGCTACGACACCATCTACGGCCACCAGGACAAGGAAGACGACCGCCGAATCGGAATGAAGTCGAGTTCGTTGTTCTTCGGCACGTCGACACGTACGTGGGTGAGCGTCTTTTACGTCGCGGCTCTTGCGGCCCTGTGCGCCGCAGGCATGGACGCCGACTCCCATTGGCCCTTCTACGTCCTCCTGGGAGCAGCTGCCGTACACCTGATCTGGCAGTTGGCCACGTTGGACATCGACGACCCGGAACGGTGTCGGCTCCTGTTTGTGTCGAACCGTGTGACGGGTGTCCTTGTCCTCCTTGCGACCGTTCTCGGGCACTGGGGGTGACCCGGCATCTGTCCTGTATGCCGCGGTGCCTGCCCCTCTCGCTGGCTCAATTGCGATCGGCGGGCTTTCGGCGTCAGATTGGTTGATTAACCAATCGGGGCGCTGGAGCGATATCGTCGACACGTCAACCACTGGCTTCACGATGGTGTGGCCGCAGAGCTAGGGATGGGGCTCGTAGCGAAACGACAGGATGTCGCAGCGGGAATGCCTTGGTTCTGAACAGTTCGATGAACGAAAGAGTGAAAATTTATGACTACATCCCCCTCCATAGATATCGAGATCCTGCCGCCGGAGACCAGTTATGACGCGGTTCTGATGACTCAAATAGCCGACCTGGTAAACCGAGTCTACGCGGCTTCCGAAAGCGGGCAGTGGCTTCCAGGCGCAACGCGAACAACTGTGGGAGAGATTGTCGAATTCACACGGGCCGGGGAGATCATCGTGGCTAGGATCGGCGGACTCCTCGCCGGGTCCATTCGTGTACAGCTGCTTAGCCCGGAGAAAGGGGAATCGGGAATGCTGGTCTCCGACCCCGACTGCCGGAACGTGGGGATCGGACGTGAGCTGCGACGCTTCGTAGTAGATATGCTGCGAAAGCGGGGTGTCAAGACCCTGCAAATCGAGCTCCTGGTCCCTCGCGGCTGGGACCAGGCATCTAAACGGTTTATGGCGGAGTGGAACGAGAGGTCGGGCTACCAAGTGGTCCGCAAGGGGGCCTTCGAGGAGCAGTATCCCGACCTCGCGCCTTTGCTTGCCACCCCGTGCGATTTCATTATATACGAGAAAAATTTACAGAATTCCTGAAAGGAAAGATGGTCAGAAGGGCGACCACGCAATCGGCTGGCCCGCTGACAAGCTCCCCGTGGTCGTCCCGTTGGTGCGGTTTTCCCTGACCGCCGTCCGGGCCGGGAAGTGACTCCCGGCCCGACAGTGGTCTGTTGGGGGGCCATGGTCTCGTCTTCATGTCACGGGTGTTGGTCGACTCCAGCCACGTGCGAGCCGTAAATAGGGGAGCCAGACGAGACCAGGTCCGACCGAGGTCGAGCCGGATCGAATCAGCGCCTGATCGCCGACGGACGCGGCACGCCGCTCGCGGTGATTCGCGCGGGCGGCAACCGCCAGTGCGGGAGGCAGCCCGGGGCAGTCACGGTCCGGCCGTTGGCGAGGTGTTCGCACCGAATCCATAAACTATGAATATAAAAATGCTATGCTTCGGGCATGAGTCGTCAAGACAACGCTCCCGGCGCGTCCGCCGCCATCGGGGCAGCCCTCTACGGCCTGGCCACCAGGGCCGCGAGGCGCCTGCCCCGGGACATGAGCCTGACGTCGGCCGCCACCCTGGCCACCCTGGACCGGACCGGCCCGCGACGCATCACCGATCTGGCCGCGGTCGAGGGCGTCACCCAGCCCGCGATGACGACTCTGGTCCGGGTGATGGAGGAGTCCGGCCTGGTCGAGCGGCGGGGCGACGCGTCCGACAAGCGGGTCACGCTGGTGTTCCTGACCGAGGCCGGCGCCTCCTACGTCCGTACGCGGCGTCAGGCGGGCGTCCACGCGTTCGAGCGGCTGATCGGCGAGCTCACCGGCGACGAGGTCGAGGCGCTGGTGGCGGCCCTTCCGGCGCTGAGGCATCTGACGGAGCTCGAAAGCCAGGACCGCGATGGGTTGAAGCAGTGACCGGCAGCCGGTCGGCGGGGTCGTGGTGAGGGCGTTGCCGGTGGCGCGTTCCGAGGCGCGGCTGCTGGTCCCCGCCCTGACGTTCATCGCTCTGGTCGTGGCGGCGGTCGCCAGCCTCGGGACGCCGCTCATCACCAGCGTGGCGACCTCGTTCCACGTCTCGCTCGGCAGCGCGCAGTGGACGCTGACGGTCGCGCTGCTCAGCGGCGCCGTCGCTACGCCGGTCCTGGGCCGGCTCGGAGCCGGCCCGCACCGGCGGGCCACGATCCTCGCCACGCTGGCGATCGTCGTCTCCGGCAGCGCGCTGACCGTGCTGCCGTTGCCGTTCGCGTGGCTGCTGGCCGGCAGGGCGGTCCAAGGCGTCGGGCTCGGGCTGACGGCGTTGATGATGGGCGTGGCCCGGGACCACCTCCCCGAGGAGCGCAGTACGGCCGTGATCGCGCTGATCTCGGTGGTTTCGATCATCGGGGCCGGCGTCGGCTACCCGCTGGCCGCACTGCTCGCCGAGTTCGGCGGGGTACGGGCCGCCTACGGTCTTGGCCTCGTCGTCACCGTCGCCGCCCTCGTGACTGCTTGGCGCTCCATGCCCGAAGCCCCCCAAGGCCGCTCCGCCCACGTGGATGTGGCGGGCGCGGTCGTCCTGGCCGCTGCGCTGCTCCTGGTGCTGTTCCTGGCCGGTGAACCGAATCTATGGAGCCGGCACCTCGCCGTGGCGGCGGGCCTCGCCGTCGTCGCGGTGGTGCTGCTCTGCGTCTGGGCCGTCATCGAGCTGCGCAGCACGACGCCTCTGGTTGATGTGCGGGCGTTGCGGCATCCGGCGGTCGCCGGGGCGAACCTCGCCATGTTCGTCGGCGGGATCGGTATGTACCTCCTGCTCACGCTCATCACCCGGTACGCGCAGACGCCGCACGGCGCCGGCTACGGCTTCGGACTGACGACCTTCGTCGCCGGGCTGGTCCTCATCCCTTTCTCGGTGCTGGGGTTCGTCGCCGGTAAGTTCACGCCGCGGGTCCGGACGCGGATCGCCGACCCCCTGCTCCTGGCCGGCAGCGCCGTCGTGGTCGGCTGCGGGTTCGCCCTGTTCGCGGCGGCCCGGTCGGACCTGGCCGAACTGTTCGCGGCGATGGGCGTGCTCGGCTTCGGCGTCGGCGGCTTCTCGGCCGCGATGCCCGGCGTCATCCTGGCCGTCACTCCCAAGAGCGAGACGTCGAGCGCCATGAGCTTCAATTACGTCGTCCGCAGCGTCGGATACTCCCTGGGCAGTGCCATCGGCGGCCTGATCCTCGCCGCGGGCACCGGCCCCGGTCACCTCTTCCCCGACGACAGGGCCTACACCACCGCGGCGGTGGTCGGCATCGGCGCCATGGCGATCACGACGCTGGCAAGCCTTGCTCTCTGGCGCCGACGCCCGTCCGAGACCAACCCGTAAGTTCAGATGCACTGGAGGTTCCATGCCCAAGGGCTACTGGGTCAGCGCCTACCGCACCATTTCAGACGCTGAAAAGCTGGCTGCTTACAACAAGTTGGCCGGTCCGGCCGTCGAGGCCGGGGGCGGTCGGATCCTCGCCCGTGGCAGTCGGGTCGTGGCGCATGACGCCGGAATCGCCGAGCGCACCGTCCTGATCGAGTTCGACAGCTTCGAGCAGGCCGTAGCGGCGCACGAGAGTGCGGCCTACCAGGAGGCGCTGGTCGTTCTCTCCGACGGCGTCGAGCGCGACTTCCGCATCGTCGAAGGCATCGAATGACCGAGGTCCGGTCGGATCCTCACTGACCATCCACCATCTTGGTTTTCGCTGGGACGGCAGCTGGTGTGGCGGGGTTCGTGGGTGGTCGTGCCGGCCATGGGCGGCTGTCTTGATCGTCTGTCAGCGGTCGAGTTCGAGGCTCGTCAGGACGGGCAGGGCGCGAGCGGGTTGGTGGCGCCGACGGGGTCGCACCTTGCCGAGCCGCGAGGCCCGCATCGCTGACGCGGCACTTTCGCAGCGGTTGGCCCTTGGCGCTCACGTCCTCGTCACCGACGACGAAGGCCATGCCTCGGAGCTGCCGGGGGAGTGGTGTCGTGAGCCCAGGAGTTGCGGCTTCTTACTCTGTCTCCCCGGCGAGTTGTGACGCCCTTCGGGCACGCAGCGCGACCTGCGGAGCCTGTTGTCCGCCAACGGTTCGCCGAGGAGATCGGCGCGGTGTGGGACGGCTGGCACGCGGTCGTCATGGCCACGTGCGGCAGGGCGCCCGACGCCGGGCTTCGCCGCTGTGCTGTGGTGCGAGGACGCGCTGCGCACCGAGCGGCTCCCGGCCGGGCTTCGCCGCGGGTCAGCGCGACTTCTTCGGCGCCGCACACGTACACGCGCACCGACCGGGAGGGCTCGTTCCACACGCTGTGGGGCGGTGACCGTTCCGAGGTCTCAACCGGCTGACCAGATTTTCGCCAGCATCTGGCAGCGAGGCTCTGGGCCGACTCTGGGCCCTAGGAGCCCTGGCATCGAGCGGCACGGCTTCGGTCGCAACGGGTCTGCTTTTCTAGTGGACGCGTAAGGGACCTCACCGTCCGCGTTGAAATGCCGGGCCTGCCATCGGGCGGTGGCGGCGAACGGCCCGGGCCTCTCCTCGATCATGGCCACTGCCCGCCCCCGCGCGTCCTCCATCGCCGAGCAAGGACGTGCCGCACCCGGCGCGAGCGGAGGTTCGGCTACTGGTTCGCCGGGTCCGGCGCGAGCCCGTCGGCGACCAGGCCGGCGAGGACGGCCTCGCCCAGCGCGTGCACCGCCGACTGCGGGCGGACCATCACCGTGAACTCCTTGATCTGCCCGGCCTCGTCGAAGTGGAGCAGGTCGATGCCGTGGACCTGCCGACCGTTCACGGTGGCCCGGAAGATCAGGACCGCCGAGGGGGCCTCGCTCCCGTCGCCGCCGGTCTCGGCTGCGCCGTCGAGACGGCCCACGTAGCGGAAGTCCTCGAAGGTGCGCAGCAGCACCCCGAACAGGCCCATCACCGCGGCCTTGCCATCGAACGGCTTGAAGGAGACCGGGCTGTGGAGCCGGATGTCGTCGGTGAGGAGGTCGCCGAGGGCGTCGAGGTCGCGACTGTCGACGGCGGCACGGAAGCGGTCCGCGGTGGTCATGGCTGCTCCTGGATAGTCGCAAAGGCTGGGAAGGGCCGAGACGGGTGATGGGTGGGGTGCTGGTCGCGGTGGATCTCATGGCTAATGGTGGAGGGGCTGCGGCTCAGTTTCGGCGGCGGTACGCAGGGAGGCCCGTTCCCGCAGGAGAACAGCAGACCGTCAGCGTCGGGAGTGCCCGTCACGTCGAACAGCCGCCGGCCGAATCGGAGGAAGGCATGCCGGATGTTTTGCGTGACCAGATCGAACGCCTGCCAACCTGGCCCGTGTTCGTCCTCAAGCAGTCCCACAGCCTCGTCCGGCGTCGGTCTCCGCGTCACGCCCGTCCTCCTTGTCCACTGCAGCCGGGGTCAGCGTACTGACCCCGGCGAAGCTTCCCGGTCACAGCACTAGGCACTGCTTCTCGGATCATGTTCTGAGCCAGATGGCGCCGGCTGCGAGTGAGCCGGCGCCGAGGTGGATGTATGCCGTTTCTCGTAGCGGGTGGCGACGGCGCGCTGGGAGATCCGCGACGATATCCCCCGGCACCTTCATCACACTCGGTTAGCCGTCGACTGCTGGCGACGGCTGAGGATCTCGCTCTGATTCCAGGCCAACGTAAGGTGGCGTCCCATGCGCGAACTCGCGACGGGCGCAAGGAGGCGGAATGCTCGCTGGCTCGTCGGTGCTGGCTGCCGGAAGGCGTCATTCTGTCGGACGGCGCTGGGACGGAACCGTTCTCGCCGCGGGCAATACCGCAGCTGCGGAGTGTCGTGTCGAGAGATGGGAAGACGTCGTCGGGTTGGCAGCCGGCAACGTCCATACCGCGACGAACACGGGCAGGTCTCATACGGTGGGACTCCGGTCGGACGGCACGGTGCTGGCAACGGGGTGGAATGGCGATGGGCAATGTGATGTCATCGGATGGCGAGGCGTCACGGTCGTGGCCGCAGGCTGGCGCCACACGCTCGGACTACTCGCGAACGGCCGCGTGCTAGCAGTTGGCCGCAGTTCAGAAGGGCAGTGCGACGTGTAGCTCTGGCGAGAGATGGTCGTCCTCTCGTGTGGCGACTGGCACTCGGTCGGCGTTCGGTCGGACGGTTCTGCACTGGCCGCGGGGAACAACCGACGACGGCAGTGCGCCGTGGAAGGGTGGAGTGACCTAGCTGCCATCTCGGCCGGGTATCTCCATACCGTCGGCCTCAAAGCCGACGGGCGGGCAGTAGCGACCGGAGACCGGACAACCGGGTCGTGCGAGGTCGATGAGTGGGAAGACGTGGTGGCGCTCAGTGCGGGCAGCTACCACACCGTCGGGGTCACTGCGTTCGGACAGGCCCTCGCGACGGGAGACAACAGCTACGGGCAGTGCGAAGTCGGGGATTGGCACGACATTGTTGCTGTGGCGGCCGGTTCAACGCACACCCTTGGCCTGCGGGCCAACGGCACAGTCGTGACCACAGGCAACAATGCCGACGGACAGTGTGAAGTCGATGACTGGTCCGGAGTCCAGCTTCCATGAGCCTCCGGGCCGCGCCAGCGCGATCTGACGCGCCGTCACCCCCTAGCTCAGACACCTCATTCTGATTCCCGTCCTTACTAGGGAGTGTTTCTTGGATCATGTTCGGAGCCAG
>NZ_JTIY01000011.1 GCF_000818175.1 Streptomyces sp. AcH 505 | reverse complement strand
CAGGAGGACCCTGCCGGTGGTCGGCGCGTATCCGCGCTCGGGGGCTTCGGCGTAGAGCCTCGCCTCGATCGCATGCCCCCGCGCGACGATGTCGGACTGGCCGAACGCCAGCTTGCGACCCGCGGCGACGAAGATCTGTTCCGCGACGAGGTCGACGCCGGTGATCATTTCAGTGACGGGATGCTCGACCTGCAGGCGCGTATTCATCTCCAGGAAGTAGAATTCGCCCCCACCGAAGATAAACTCCACGGTCCCGGCATTGCGATAGTCGGCGGCGCGGGCGATACCGACCGCGGTCTCGCAGATCCGCTGGCGCAACTCTGGCGACAGCGCGGGCGACGGCGTCTCCTCGATGATCTTCTGGAACCGGCGCTGGACCGAACATTCCCGCTCGAAAAGGTGCACAACGTTTCCGAAGCCATCGCCGAGCACCTGCACCTCGATATGCCGCGGTTTTTCGACATAGCGTTCCACATAGAGACGGCCGTCGCCAAAATATCGCTGGCCTTCGCTTCGCGCCTGCGCGATCGCGTCCTCCAGCGTATCAAGGTCGCGCACGATCCGCATGCCCTTACCCCCGCCGCCCGCGGATGGCTTCACCAATAGGGGCACTCCGATGGTCCGCGCGCGAGAGATGAAGGTTCGCGGGTCGTCCTCTTCGATCGCCGATGGCGCGACGGGAAAACCATTGCGCTGCACGAAATTGCGCGCGCGGATCTTGTCCCCCATCAGTTCGATGCTTTCGGGTGTCGGCCCGATGAAAGCGATACCGGCCGCGGCGACGGTCCTTGCGAATTCTGCATTCTCCGACAGGAACCCGTATCCGGGATGAAGCGCGCCCGCGCCGGCCTCCCGCGCGGCTGCGATGATCTGCTCGGCGTCCAGATAGGCCGCAATCGGCGTGCGCCCGACGATCCTGATCGCCGTATCGGCCATCGCAACCGCCGGCGCCCCCGCATCCACCTCATGGTAGACAATGGCGGAGCGGAGACCCAGCCGGCGCAACGTCTTGACGATGCGGACGGCGATCTCGCCCCTGTTGGCGATCAGAACAGTATCGAAGGGTCGTTCGCGCATCCGTCTATTCGTCCAAACAAACGCCCGATGTCAGCAAACCCGTGAGCTCACGGGCGGTTTGTGCGGCCTTCAATTGGCCGCGTCCGTTTACGTGCCCCCAGGCGAGATGCTCGATGGACCCGAAGATGACGTCCCGCAGGAGCTTGGGATTGACGTCCTCTCTCACCTCTCCGGTCTTGACCGCCTCCCTGACGATGCGGATCAGCACCGACGTGTACCGCCGATTCAGTTCCTGGATGGCCGATCCTTCATAGTCGCTGGCCACCCGCACTTCAGCGATGAAGAGGCGGCACAGATCCGTATCGGAGACGAACACCTCGATATGGCGCTTGATCAGCGCTTCAAGACGGTCGCGGAACCGCTTATGCCTGAACACCTGGTTCTCGAGATCGACCAGGATGCGCTCGTAGAACTTCTTCAGGACGCCGTAGAGAAGATCCCGCTTGTTGCGGAAGTAGCGATAGACGAGGCCGTCCGAGATATCCGCAATTCTCGCGATATCGGCGATCGACGCCCCCTCGAAGCCCTTTTCGGCAAAGGCCCGCTTGGCGGCGTCCAGGATCGTATCATAGCGATCCTGCATGCGCTCTGGACTGATGAGTGGCATTGACTGGCTCCGGGTGCGCGAGCGGCGACGGCTCGCACAATGAATATTGTTCATTATTTTGGAGATCAACGGAACGCCTTCCGTCTCACCCATCACTGAAGTTTCGGCATCGTAGCGCGACGAGAAAGCCATAATCCTTAGCACTCCACAACTCGCTCTCGGCGGCTTGCATCTCCGGCGATTGCGGCTATGATGACATCAAAATGAATTACATTCAATAAGAGATTTTGACAACGCTCGGACGCACGATGCGTTGCCCACGATCCGGAGGACGCATGCCAGGAAAATATTTCGATCAGTTTGCGACCGGCGAGACGATCCGTCACGATGTCAGGCGTACGGTCACCGAGACCGACAACCTCCTCTTCACCGCGCTGACGCACAATACCCAGCCGATGCATCTGGACGCCGAAGCCGCGGCGAAGTCCGAATTCGGGCACATCCTGGTCAACAGCATCTTCACGTTCGGATTCATGCTCGGCGTCTCGGTGACCGACACCACGCAGGGAACGCTGGTGGCCAACCTCGGAATGGACAAGGTGGTTTTTCCTAAGCCAGTACGGATCGGCGACACGCTGCACGCGGAAACGCAGGTCGTCGACATCAGGAAAAGCAAGTCGAGACCCGGGCAGGGCATCGTCGTCTTCCAGCATCATTGCTTCAACCAGCGCAACGAAATCGTCGCGCAGTGCCTGCGAACCGCGCTGCTGAAGAGGAGCGACGCATGATGCGCTCGCTCCTGTTCACGCCGGGCGACAGTCTCCGCAAAATGGAGAGGAGCGCGACCAGCGCCGCCGACGCGCAGATCCTCGAGCTCGAAGATTCGGTCGCCGAACCGAACAAGCCGGCTGCGCGCGATCTCGTCCGCGACTATCTCTCGCTCCATCCAGAGCGCCTGCGGCAAAAGCTCTGTGTGCGGATCAGTCCCCTCTCCTCGCCTCAGCGGCTTCTCGACGCGCTGCAGTCGGTTCCCTCGCGGCCTGAGGAGGCGGAAATGACTGATCTGATCGCGACAAACGAGGCGACCACCACCGGCGAGGCGTTCGAGCGTGGGGTCAGCATCTACTCCGCACGTCATCAAACACGCGAAGCCGGCTCAACGGCGGCATTCGAAAAACAACCAACCGTGAGGGAATCTCCCGATGACACATGGCAACCACCCCACGACGGCCTTCGGGCTGAACGAGGAGCAGCGGGCAATTCTCGATCAGGCCGATCGTTTCGCCAGAAACGAGCTATACCCCCTCGCACAAAGGATGGACCACGAGGAATGGTGGCCGCAGGATGCCTTCCCTCGGATTGGCGATAACGGCTTCTTCGGCGCCACCATTCCCGAGGACTATGGCGGCGCGGGGCTCGATCTGCTCGCGGCTGGGCTCGTGCTGCAGGGCTTTGCGCGCTGGAACCACGCGATGGCACTGTCGTGGGTCGCGCACGACAATCTCTGCGCCAACAATATTTATCGCAACGGAAACGAACAGCAGCGGCGGAAATACCTGCCGGATCTCTGTACGGGCCGGGCCATCGGCGCCCTGGGCCTGACGGAGCCCGGCGCAGGCTCCGACGCGCTGGGATCGATGCGCACAACCGCTCGACGTGACGGCGATCACTATGTCCTCAA
This sequence comes from Streptomyces sp. AcH 505, assembly GCF_000818175.1. Classification (GTDB taxonomy): domain Bacteria; phylum Actinomycetota; class Actinomycetes; order Streptomycetales; family Streptomycetaceae; genus Streptomyces. The sequence continues at coordinate 23,376 of NZ_JTIY01000011.1, read as the reverse complement.
CGGCGGCAAGATCTTCATTACCAACGGCCCCGTGGCCGATGTCGTCCTTGTCTACGCCAAGACCGACCGGGACAAAGGTGCGCACGGCATTTCCGCATTCATCGTCGAGAAGAGCTTTCCGGGATACAAGATCGCGCAGAAGCTGACGAAGATGGGCTATCGCGGTAGTCAGACGGCCGAACTCGTCTTCGAGGATTGCCGTGTGCCGGTGGCAAACCGCGTCGGGCCCGAAAACGCCGGCGTCTCCATCGTGATGAGCGGCCTCGACCTCGAACGCGCGATGATCGCTCCGCTGTGCCTCGGCGTCGCCGAAAGAGCACTGGAGCTGTCGGTCGACTACGCCCAGACCCGGCGGCAGTTCGGCAAGCCGATCGGTTCGTTCCAGATGGTACAATCGATGCTCGCGGAGATGTACGTGCAGGTTGAGACCATGCGAACCTTCACCTACCGGGTGCTGGCGGAAGCGGCACCGCTTGAAATCGGCGGCGGTGGCCGCGGCGATATTCACAAGCTCACGGCGGCGTCCGTGATGTACGCTGCGCAGGCCTGCCACGACGTCCTCGACAGGGCGGTGCAGATCCATGGCGGCAGCGGCTATATCTGGGAATCGGAAATCAACCGCCTGTTCCGATCGACCAAGCTGCTGGAGATCGGCGCCGGCACGACCGAGGTGCGCAAGATGATCATCGCGGGCGAATTGCTGAAGGGCATGGCCCGCTGACGTTTCGGCAGCCCTCGAGAGACCGACCGAAAGGGAGCGACATCCAATGCCGACAGACACAACGCCACTCAAGCTGGGATTGCAGGATGCCGAACTCGCAGTTCATCCGACGGTTTATGCGCCGGGACTCTTCACAGGCCAGGTCGCCGTCGTATCGGGAGGCGCAGGAGGAATCGGTCGTGCGATCTGCTGGCTGCTTGCCCGGCTCGGCGCCCACGTCTGCGTGGTTGGGCGGACGCAGGCCAAGCTGGAGGAGATTGTCGGGAAACTCGCCGATGCCGGGCTGAAGGCCTCGGCTGACGCCGCGGACATCAGGGATCCCGATGCGGTCGACCACCTGTTCGATCACTTGTGGTCGACGCATGGGCGGGTCGACATGCTTATCAACAGTGCCGGCGGGCAATTCCCGCAACCCGCGATCGACTTTTCGGTCAAAGGCTGGAACGCGGTCGTGAATACCAACCTGAACGGCACGTGGTTCATGATGCAGGCCGCGGCCAAGCGCTGGCGCGATCACGGCCACAGAGGCAGCATTGTCAACATCGTCGTCGTGACCACGCACGGGTTGTACGGAATCGCACACACCGTTGCGGCCCGCTCCGGGGTCATCGGACTTTCGCGCGCTGTCGCGGTGGAATGGGCGCCTCTTAACATAAGGGTCAATTGCATCGCACCCGGAGCGATCGAAACCGAAGGATGGGCGGTGTACACGCCGGAAGCCCGAGCCGCCTATCCGCGATCGAATCCGATGATGCGGTCCGGCTCCGCGTGGGACATCGCGGAGTCATGTGCCTATCTTTCCGCTTCCAGCGGAAGCTTCGTGACAGGCGAAACACTAACCGTGGACGGTGGTGGCCAGCTATGGGGAGAAACGTGGACGACCGGAAAGCCTGATTACTTCGAGAAGAAGATGTAGATGGTCTTCGCTCAGAGCGCCCGTTCCAACAACTGCCAGGCAGAACTCATGACCGGATAAAATTTGGGGACAAGATCAAAGCGGTCCGATCTCCTTTCATATGATCGGCAAATGAGTTCTCGGAAACTCACGTCCGCTGCAGGAGTCGACTTTGACAAAAATCAACCTGGTTACCGATCCCGCGTTCGGCGCCGATCCGACCAACACCACTGACAGTACCGCGGCTTTTGCGGCCGCGCTCGCGGGTCCCGCCGTAGCGATCGTTCCGCCCGGCACCTACAAGATCAACAACCTCGTCGTTCCAAGCGGCGCCTGCCTGATCGGCTATTCCGCCTTTGGTTATGGAGGTGTCGGCACCGATAACCAGACCATCCTTGTCGCGCTGAACAGCTCAACCGTCCGCGTGCTGAACGTCGATGGCGCTTCGAACGTGCTGCTGGCGGGCTTTCAGATCGAATGCGACTACACCCTGAACGATGTGCGCAATACCGCCTGCGACGGCATCTCGGCCGGCGCCACTGTGCTGAACATCCGTGACGTCACGGTGCGGATGGGACGCTACGGGCTGGGCGGCGCAGTTGCGGCCGGCGCAAGCACCGCCAACGGCATCTGCTATCTGAGCAATTGCGAGTTCTTCGGCTGCGTCACGGGCATCGGCGATCTGGTCGATGCATGGCTGACGAACTGCTACATGAGTTACTGCACGACGGGCGCGGCGTTCACCGGGCAATCCGGCTCGATCACCGTCGTCGGCAGCCGCGTCGAATGGAACACCACCAACGGCATACAGATCGACAACGCATCGGACATCATCCTGTCCAGCACGACGTTCGATCGCAACTATGTCTCCGGCCTCTATCTGAACGGCACCTACAAGGCATCGATCACCGGATGTTATTTCAAGCGCAACGGCAGGAACCTGGACGGCAACTCCTGCCATATCCGCTTCAATTCGGCGGGCTTCATCAATGTCACGGGCTGCATCTCGCGCCACGGCCAGGACGACGACGGCACCGGCAACGACGCGCCGGCGATCTGGGCCCGCGAAAGCGGAACAAGCGGCGACATCACCTTTGTCGGCAACGACCTCTCCGGCACGACCGCCACGCAACCGATGACGCTCGGCAGCCTGTGGGCCGGCAATCTTCCGGCGGGTTACGCGTTCTCCAACAACACCGGCCTGCTGATGGACGAGCGGTCGAGCGGGCGCCCGGTGGTGCAGAGCGGCTTTCCCTACCAGGACCTGCAAAACATCAACCAGCCGGCAAACTCGACCGGAACCATCCAGTTCGTCCACGACCCGGTGCCTGCCTATAGCGGGATCACGCACAAGCTGCGCGTGACGGCGCGCAACCAGAACACCGGCGTCATGGCTTCGGCGGAGTTCAATTACCTGATCCAGCGCGAGGGCGGCGCGCCAACCATCACGCCGTCGGCGGCGTTCGGAACCATCGGCACCGCCGGCACCATCGCCTTCGGCCCCGGCACGCTGCGGCTGAGCTGGACCGGCATCGCCGCCGATGTCTCGACCTATACCCTCAGCGTCCAGAACACCAGCACAGCGACCCAGTACATCACCGCCCAACTTTATTGAGTGGAGCGCTCGCATCAGGACCATGAAAGACAGGAGCATCGGCTTACCGATGCTCCTGTCCCGAATGACGTCGGCTTAGCGTGGCCGGATTCAGCTCACTTTACCCGCGGAATAAATCCGGGCACGCCGGTCTTCACCACCGCATTGAACCTGATGTTGGTGGTGATGCGCTCGCGCATCTCCCGCATGGCGTCTTCGGGCAGAGCCGAGATGTCGAAGTTCTCCTGGATACGGCGGGGGTTCTTCGACGTTGTCAGGAACGCACTGCCACGCTGCACCGCCCAGGCCAGCGCCACCTGCGCCGGTGTCTTGTGCACGCGCGCGGCAATGGCGGTAATGACCGGGTCTTCCAGCAGGTTCGGATCCATGGCGTGTCCCAGCGCAGCAAACGCCAGCAGCACAATGCCGTGCTCGCGGCAGAATTCGAGCAGCTCCCATTCGGGCAGATAAGGATGCGATTCCACCTGCACCACCGCCGGCTTGATGCGTGCAACCGCGACGATCTCCTTGAGTTTCTCCAGGCTGATGTCCGAGAGGCCGATCGACCTGGCGTGCCCCTCGTCGACCAGGCGCTCCAGCGCGCCCCAGGTATCCGCCAGCGTCACGCCGGAATCGTAGATCACCTGTCCCTGGGCGTCCCGCGGGTCCTGGTTGTCGCCGGGCTGGAAGGCAAAGGGCGTGTGAATGAGATAACAATCGATGTCGTCGACCTGCAGGCGGCGGCGGCTGGCGTCGAAGGCCGCCCTCACCCGCTCCGGACGATGATTGGTGTTCCACAGCTTGGTGGTCACGAACACCTCGTCGCGCCGGATCGCGCCCGCCTTGAACACCTCCTGCATGGCCTCGCCGACGGCATCTTCGTTGCGATAGCGCTCCGCGGCATCGAGATGGCGAAATCCTGTCTCCAGTGCCGCCTTGGTCGCTTGCCGGGTGGCGACGGGATCGGGGATCAAGGTGCCGAACCCGACCGCGGGGATCGCGCCGGAGCCGTGGTTGAGAGGAATCCGCATCTCGCGAAATTTGTCGGATGTTGTCATGGTCCTGCTCCTTGTTGTTTTGGTTGGTTGTTGTGAGATGGCCTCTGGATCTTCGATCAACGTCAGGCGTGTCAGCCAGCCGGGCGCGGCTTGCGCAGCAACAGCACAAGCGGGCTCACGATCAGCATGGCGAGCATCAGGATCTTGAACTGGCCGATGACGGCCACCACGGCGGCCTGCTGGGTCACCATCTCGTTGAGCCTGGCAAGTGCGGATACCGGGATGGTATCGGAGAGATGGGCGGCGGCGCGGGTCACCGTCAGGTTCTTGGCCAGTGCAAGGTGCATCGCCTGGGTGTTGTTGGTGAAAAAGATCTGCACCACCGCGATGCCGATGGTGGCGCCATACAGCCGCGCCAGGCCGAGCAATGCGCCGCCTTCCGGGCGCAGCTTCGGATCGAGCGTGCCAAACGCGGCCCTGGCCAGCGCCGCACTCAATAGACCGAGGCCTGCGCCTTGCAGCAGGCCTGTGCGCACCACCGGACGCCAGTCCATCCCGGAGGAATAACCCAGCATTGACCAGTTGGCATACACCACCAGCGCCATCCCGCCGATCATGAAGGGGCGGTAGTCCATACGCGCGGGGATGAAGCTCATCAGCACCGTCGTACCCACCAGGGTCAGGCCGCGCGGGATGGTCATGTAGCCGGTGGTATCGACGGGATAGCTGAGCAGCTCCTCCAGCATCGGCGAGGTCAAGGCGAGCGTGGGCAGCAGCACGAAACCAACGGCAAACGACACGATGGTCGAAAGCACGAGATTGCGGTCCCGAAACAGCGCGGTGCGGAGAAAATGCTCCCTGGTGGTCAGCACGTGCACGATGAAGAGATAGAATCCCAGCAGTGAGGCGATCGCCTCAACCCAGATTTCCGCCGAGGCGAACCAGTCCAGACGCTCACTGCGGTCGAGCAACATCTGCAGGCCGATCATGCCCAGCGAAAAGGTCGCGAGGCCGAAGAAGTCGAAGGCTTGAGCCCGCTCCGCCTTCTTCTCGGGGAGCGACAGGACCATCACCAGACCAATGAAAGCCACCATCGGCAGGCTAGCATAGAAGATCGAATGCCACCCCTGATATTCGCTGAGCAGCCCGCCGATGCCCGGCCCGCTGCTGATGCCGAGCAGGAAACACGCCGTCCATGTGAGGCTGGCCCGCGCATGACGCTGCGGTGACACCACATCGAGCAGGATCGCCAACGAGAGCGGACCAAGCGGACCGCTGGCCGCGCCCTGGATGATGCGCGCCAGCACGAACTGAAGCGACGTCGTCGCCAGCGTGTTCAGGACAAGCGCGGCCGCGAACACCGCGAGCGACACCAGATACACCGTCCTGCGGCCATAACGCCCCGCAAGCCAGTGGGTCATCGGCATGATCACGGCGCTCGCCACGATATAGGACGAGAAGATCCAGCCGACCTCGTCGTTGCCCATGGAGAGCGTGCCCTGGATATGCGGCAGGGCCGCATTGGGCAACGAGATGTTGACGGCCTGCATGTAGGTCGCCATCAGCGCCGCCGCGATCATGGCGCGGCCGCCAGAGGCCGCAGGGGGCGATGTGAGAAGGTTGCTCATTTGGCCTGCTCCTCCAGTGCCAGTTGGAACGGATGGCGCCAGCTGCGGCGATGGCCGGTATCGACCCGCGCCGTCACACTGATGCCGGAGAACAGCGGCCGCTTCGGATCGATCTCATCGAATTCGAGGCGCACCGGCAGGCGCTGCACCACCTTCACCCAGTTGCCGGTCGCGTTCTCCGGCGGCAACACCGCGAAATCCGATCCGGTGCCCGGGCTCATGCTGACGATGTGCGCCTTGAAGGTGCGATCGGGATAGGCGTCGACGTCGATGCTCGCCTCCTGGCCGGGGCGCATGTAGGTCAGCCCGGTCTCGCGGAAGTTCGCCTCGATCCACACCCGCCGGCTGGACTGCAGCGAGAACACGGGAGCACCGGCATTGACGAAACCGCCGATCTGCAAGTCGTCCACCTTGGTCACGATCCCGTCGTCGGGCGCCGTCACCGTCGCATAGGAGAGATCGAGCCGGGCCCGGTCGAGCTGCGCCTTGGCGGCGCGCACGGTCGGGTGGCTATCAATGGCGATATCCGGATCGCCGTTCAGCGCCACCACGGTGCTGGCGATCTGCTGCTCGATCGACACGATATGCTGTCGCGCGACCTTGAGGTTGGTCTCGGTCTGGTCATACACCGCACGCGGCGTGAAGTCGGACGCCACCAATGCCTTCTTGCGATCGAACTCGCGCTCGGCAAAACCGGCCGAATCCCTCGCCGACTGCAGCTCCGCCTGTTGCTGACGGTAGGTTGCCTTCAGCCCGTCGATCTGCAGGCGCGCGCTGCCGAGCCGTGCTTCGGCCTGATCCACCGCGATCTGATAAGGCTGCGGATCGATCCGGAACAGCACCTGGCCGCGCCGGACGCGCTGATTGTCCTCGACGGCGATTTCCACCGCCTGCCCGGCCACCCGGGCGTTGATGGTGACCTTCGCCGCGCGCACGAACGCATTGTCGGTCGACACATAAGGCTCTTCCGCGAGGTACGCGGCGAAACCGAACGCGGCAAGCACGATCGGCAGTCCCAGCATCAAAGGCCGCCGCAACCGCTCCTTCATTGTCCGTTGCTGCGGCGCGACCACGCGCTCGCCGGCTGCGGGACCATCAATCGCTCGCTCGAGCCGCGTCTCGCCGCCAAACCGGCGGATTTCAGGGGAGCCGTGACCGTCAGCCGGTTGCACCGCCCGGACGCTGACCAGTTGCAGCGCCGGCTTGCTCTGATTCAGCTCCATTGGGAAGCCAACCCACTGGGCGAATGACGAAAAATCAAATCGCATCGAACCCTCCATGCGCCTGTTGCATTTTGTAACGATTCATATAAATATCGTACCAGGGCGACGGAAGCAAGGTGGCTGCGCCTTTTATTTTGTAACGTTTCATATAAATATGACCGAGCACGCAACGAGCGGGAGTTGGCGAGATGCCACGCAAAAAAAGCGAAACGGGACCGGCGCCGCGCGGGCGGCCCCGGGCCTACGACACACAAACGGCGCTGAAGCAGGCCACGGAGACGTTCTGGCGAACCGGTTATGCCGGGACATCCCTCGACAGCATCGCGGCGGCGACCGGCATGAATCCGCCGAGCCTTTATGCCGCCTTCGGCAACAAGCACGCGCTCTATCTCGAGGCGTTGGCGCGTTACTGGGAGGACAGCCTCGCCGCGACGCGCGAGGCGCTCGCGCAGGATCGTCCGCTGCCGGACTCGCTGATGGCGGCCTATGACACGGCGTTATCGATCTATTTTTCCGGCAAGGGATCCGCGCGGGGCTGTTTTGTAGTCGGCACCGCTGTCACCGAATCCTTTGATGATCCAGCCATCCGCAGCAACGTGGCCGCGGGACTGCGCAGGATCGACGCCGATTTCGAGACACGGTTCCGCACGGCCCGGGAGACAGGCGAACTCGCAAGCGATGCCGATCCCGCGGCGCTCGCGGTTGTCGCCGCAGCCACCATGCACACCATCGCCATCCGCGCCCGTGCCGGCGCCAGCCGTGCCGAGCTGCGAGAGGTGGCGCGCAAGGCAGTGAGTGTGATTTGTGGAGGCGCGGGAAAGGCGAATTAGCCGGGCGGACGACACGGCCGACTATCCCGACCACTCCAGCAAGCTCATGCTGACATTGCTGCGTCGCGCGCTCACCGTAGGTTGGCACGGAGATCCCGCACGCCACGTCCCAGTCGCTCGCGCAACAGGGTTCGCAGCGTTGCGCCGTCGACGTAACCGACTTCAGCGGCGATGGCGTCGAGATCGAGGCCGCTGCCGTGCAACAGGGACTGCGCGCGCTCCACGCGCAGGTCCTGGAAATAGGACAACGGCGACTTGCCCAGCACCGCTTCACAGCGGCGCTGCAGAGTGCGGGCGCTGGTGGCGAGAGCGCTGGCGGCATCCTTCAGCGAGAAGCCGTCCTTGAGATGGTCGCGCGCCCATTTCTCGAAACGCAGGATCAACGGATCGGCCTGCGCCAGATGATTGGGAATGATGTAGGGTGCCTGCGAGGTGCGGATGTCGGCCAGCAGGTAACGCGAGACGACTGACGCGAGCTCCGGGCTCGCCTTGCGGATCAGCCACAGCGCAAGATCGAGATGCCCCATTGCGGCGCCGGCCGTGACGCCGACATCCGTCGGCACCAGCATGCGGGACTCGTCGAGCAAAACCCCGGGGTAGCGTTGCCGGAACAGCGGCGCGAGCCACCAGGTGGTGGTCGCTTCCCGCCCGTCGAGCAGCCCGGCTTCCGCCATGATGAAGGTGCCGATGCAGGACGCGCCGATGGACACGCCGCCCGCATGCCATGTCCGCAATTGCGCCGTGGCGAGACGGACATCCGAACGTGCGAGCGCCGGGATCAGCTCTGCAGGCATGGCGGTGCCGAGCGCGGGCACGATCACCCAGTCGGGCTTCATATCCGGCGTGATGGCGGCTACCGGGATCGGCATTCCCTGACCGGAACGCACGCGGCGGCGCACACCCACCACCGACACATCGAAACGCGGCGTGCCGCCCATCTCGCGGGCCGCGAAACGATGGGCGAGCCCGAACGCGTCGCGCATCACGGCGAGGCCGGTGTCGAACAATCCATCGAGCGCGAGGATGGTGATACGCATGGCGTAAATGACCTTAAAGATGGCAGTTACGACGCTACCGAAAGGGCGATGCGCGAGCTAGATATCGATCGCCGACTGATCAACCAGCAGCCCGCTCACCGCGCGATGGATATACCCATCTATCTGACAATACAAAATTTTCTTGAACATTCAACGCGGCAATCGGCGGCGTAAATGACACTAAAATTGTCATTTCTGCCTCTGCTGACGCTCAGGCCCGGCACGTAGTGTTGTCATCAAAATCTCGATCCCAGACAAGGAGAACACCATGAAGGTTCTGGCCATCGCGTCCATCAAGGCGCCGCTCACGCCGGAGCAGCGGCAGCAGATCATGCCGCAGGAGGTCCCCGCCACGCTGAAGCTCTATCTCAACGGCACCATCGAGCAGATGTGGTTTCGTGACCAGGCCGGCCCGGTCTTTCTCATGAACGCCGAGTCGGTCGCGCAGGCCAAGACGGCGATCGACGCACTGCCGCTGATGGTCGCCGATCTCGCGACCTACGAGTACATGCCACTCAGCCCGCTGATGCCGCTTGGCATGTTGATCCAGGGGAAGTGAACCACGGGTCGCCGTGAAACCCACTATCCTCGTCGCCGGCGTGACCGGGCAACCGGGAGTGCCGGCGATGGCTAGCGAGCGCCGCGCTCGTCCACGCGCGACGCCCGCTGCCCCCACAAACAGTGACGCACGTGAGGAGAGCACAATGACAACCAGACTTGCCGCCGGACTCGTTGCCGTGATGATTGGCCTGACGGGCGTCAATCCCGTGCGCGCGCAATCCGCACCTCCGCCGACGCCGACCACGCGAATCCTCGCCATCGGAACGCTCAATCCGGGGGTCGATCCCGCCGCCGCACGCGCGATCCTGCCGACCGAAGTGCGGGAGACCGTGAAACTCTATCTCGACGGCAAGATCGACCAATGGTTCTCACTGCAGGGGCGCCCCGGCGTGGTCTTCATCCTGAATGTCACCGATGCCGCCGCCGCCCACGAGATGCTCGAAAAGCTGCCGCTGGGACAGGCACATCTGATGAGCTTCGAATTGATGCCGCTCGGTCCCCTCAATCCGCTGCGCCAGTTGCAGGGAATGGCGACGGGATCGCCTTAGGCATCGAGAGAACTTCGTTGCGTCGTTGCAATGCGCGGCGCAACCGGGCGCGCGCTCGGCGGTCACGATAAATAGGAGATGCCGAGCCATTCCGCCGCGAGAGCCGGCTTGTCCAGACCTTCGATTTCGACGGTCACTTCGTTGCGCATCATGACTTCCTTCTCCGTCCGGGGGGTAATTTCCTTGAGGACAAATCGTGCGCGGATGCGGCTTCCGGACGGCACTGGCGACACAAACCGGACCTTGTCGAACCCATAATTGACCGCCATCACCCGGTTGGAGACATTCGGCAATGCGTCGTAAGCCATGGCGGGGAGCATGGACAAGGTGAGGAAGCCATGGGCAACAGTACCGCGGAACGGAGTCCCGGCCGCGGCGGCCGGATCGACATGGATGAATTGCCAGTCTTCCGTCACGTCGGCGAACGCATCGATGCGTACCTGGCCAACGTCGAACCAGCGTGACAATCCCACCTCCTGGCCGACCCGCTTTGCATAGTCCTGCAGAGAAACACTCGTCATCGCTTCATCCTCAACTTGTGCGGCCAAGACCGCTACGCTCAAAACTCGTTCCGCCGATCGGCTGATCCTTGCCTGGATCAGCCCGCGTAGCGCGGTGACGGGCGCCCGACCGTCACCAACGACTTCGAGAAGCTTGTCCGGGCATTCTCGAATTCGTCCCACGCTGCGATATCAGGAAGGGTCGGAAAGCAAACCAGCTCCTTCATGTCGAGGGCCTTCAGCGCGGCTGCGACCAGTTCGTCCGCAGAGATGAAGAGATGTTCCGAGAAAATGGACGAACAGACACCGGATGCCTCGAAAAATTCGGTGCGCACCGGCCCAGGCAAAACGGTCTGCACAACAATCCCGCTACCGGCGCACTCGAGTTGCAGCGAGCGGGAGAAATTCAGGACATAGGCTTTCGAGCCGCTGTAGGCCGCCGCAGTTGCGGACGGCGCCAACGCAATGACCGATGCGATGTTGATGAGGATGCCATGGCCGCGCCGCCGAAACCCAGCAAGGGCCGCGCATGACAGGCGCGTCAACGCCAGCACGTTGATCCGGACGAGATTTTCCAGGGCATCGACGCCGGCGCTGGCGGTGGAGCCGAGCGCCCCCAGGCCCGCATTGTTGACGAGAACATCGACGTCCTCGTTCTCCCTGAGCATCCGCTCCAGACCCAGCAGATCATCGGGATCGGACAGGTCGGCAACGTACGTGACGACCTGCCGTCCCTCCTGAGCGCGGATCTTGTGGGCAATGGCTTCGAGCCGATCCCCGCGTCGAGCGACAAGGATCAGATCGTAGCCGCGACTTGCCAGATGTTCGGCATAGGCCATGCCGATCCCGGATGACGCGCCCGTTACCAGTGCAAATCGCCTGATATCACTCATGAGCTCCCGCCGCAGACCGATCGCTATCCGCCGCCGCATCGCGTGACGGCGGACATGATCCACGTAAGAAAACTATCGCTCTGCCCGCTACAGCGAATTTGACGATCGACGCCTCATCGCTGAATAACGGCCGCGTATTGCACGCGCTCGGCCGCGCCGGCACGAAGCACCGGCCGTACGTGGCGGATAGGGGTTGGATGCGGCGCCGACCCAGGCGGGCCTCGCCGGCTCCTTACATATCGGATTTGCGTCGGGCCGGCCTGCGTGGCCGATGTTCGCCCGAGAGCCAGCTTCGCGATTTCGCAAACTCGCTCTCGAGGAACCGCCTGACATCCCTGGTCAGCTTTCTGAGGTCGCTTTCGCGCCGGCGAAGCAGCCAGACGTTCATGGAGGTGGATTCCTGCGGGAGCACACGAACGAGACCTTCGGCCAGTGCGAAGGGAACAGCGAGCAATGCCAGCCCAAGCCCTTCGACCGCGGCAGCAAAATGATTGGCAATCGGCATGACACGCAACACGCTGCGCACATCCGCCGCAGCGTGGAAATGCGTCATCAATTGCATCTGGCCGGCCCGCTCGCCACGAAGGCCGGCAAAATCCGCGGAGCTGCCGATGATGTCGTGATCCCGGAGTTCCGACAACTGCCGTGGCGCCGGGTGCGCGGCCAGATATCCCTCGGACGCGAATATCCCGAGCGGAACGCTGGCGACCCGCTTGCCGATCAGCTCATTTTCACCGGGGTCGCCCATCCGGATGACGAAATCGAGGTCGCTCGCAGCCACGCCTTGCTGATGAACCGTTGAAATGATCTCGAGATACACCCGGCTGTTGACGTCACGCAGCTTTCGCACGCGGGGCAAAAGCCAATGTTTCGTCAGCCCCTCCGTCGCGGATATCCGGACAACCGACGACCTCTGCCCGACGCGGGAGCGCAGATCACGCTGAAACGATTCGAACGCGGCCACCATATCGCCGGCCGAGCGTCGCAGATCTTCCCCTTCCTGGGTCAGCTTGACCCCGGACGACGCCCGAAAGAACAATGGCGCTCCGGTATATCGCTCGAGCTCTTTAAGACGCCGGCTCAATGTCGGCTGGCTCATCCCGAGGATCTGCGCGGCACGATTCACACTGCCTGTCCGCGCAACGACAAAGAATAACCGAAATAAGTCCCAATTTGCTTCCGCCACAATGTCTTCCACGGTAGTCGGACGATCGATTAAGTTTGTGATTGCTAGTTTACGCGCCTTTCATGCCCCCGCCAATACCGCTCGCGGAGTTCACGCTTCAGGATCTTTCCGCTGGGATTTCTCGGCAGCGTATCGATGAATTCCACCGACTTCGGAATCTTGTAGCCCGCGAGCCGCTCCCGCGCATAACCGAGGATATCGGCAACATTCGCAAGGCAGCCTTGTTTCAACACCACAAGCGCCTTCACCGCTTCGCCCCATCGCTCATCCGGAACGCCGATCACCGCGATGTCGGCAATATCCGGATGGCCATACAGCGCGTTTTCGATTTCCGCGGGATAGATATTCTCGCCGCCCGACACGATCATGTCCTTGACGCGGTCATGAATGTAGAGATAGCCGCTTTCATCGAGATAGCCGGCGTCGCCGGTATGGAGCCAACCTGCCTTGATGGTCCTGGCGGTATCCTTGGCGCGCTTCCAGTACCCCTTCATGTTCTTGATGGTGCGGCAGGTGATCTCTCCAACCCGTCGCGGCGGAAGTGGACTGCCGTCGGCGCCGACGATACGCAATTCCACCCCCGCGACCGAACGCCCGCACGATGTCATGACGTTGCTGGAGAGGTTCAAGTGATCCTCCGGCGAAAGCGCCGAGATCATCCCTGTCGTTTCGGTCAGACCGTAGATCTGAACGAACCCGGTGTGCCTGAACACGCGAACCGCCGATCTCAGGAGTTCGAGCGGGATCGGCGACGCGCCATAGACGATCCGCCTCAGCGACGAGAGGTCGGCGCGCTCGATCTGTTCGTCCGCCAACAGCGCAGAAATCATCGCCGGCACCAGAAAGGCCACAGTGGTGCGTTCGCGCTGGATCGTTTCGATGACATGAGCCGGCACGAATTCGCGGGCGACAATCGTTTTCAGGCCCACCAGCAGCCCCAGCATGCCGACCCCGCAACCGGCAATGTGAAACAATGGCATTGCCAGCAGCAAAACGTCGCTGGCCGCCCATGCCCCCCACACGTCGAGGGTATTGGGCATCCCGATCATGAAATTGTCGTTGGTGAGTTCGACGCCCTTGGGATGCCCGGTCGTTCCGCTGGTGTACAACTGAACACACACATCATCGCCCCGCGCCGCGAGCCGGGGATCGCGGCCGGCCTGCGCATCCCGCCATGCGGCGTAGCTGTCGTTGATGACGATGACATCGCGAACGGAAGTCAGTTGATTGCGGATCTTGCCGAGCGTTTCCAGAAACGAAGCGCCGATAAAAAGCACCTCCACCAAGGCATCCTGGAGCACAAACGCGATCTCCGGAGCTGCGAGCCGGGCATTGACCGGCACCAGCACGGCATTTGCCTTGGCCGCGCCGAACCAGATCTCGAAGAATCTGTCGCTGTTCCTGTCGAGAATGGCAACGCGTGCGGAAGGCCCGACACCGGCGGCTATCAACCCGTTTGCCACCTGGTTCGAGGCGAGATCGAGACCGGCATAAGTCGTCTCCCTGCCATCGAAGCTCAACGCCACCGCATCCGGAGCCAGATCCGCGTGATACCGTGAAATATCGGCCAGCAATTTGATCGGCGGGGCAGTCGACGTGCCCCCTCTCGTTTCGGACATGCAGCGCTCCCTGAGCGGAGCTCCGTTCGCGCGGGCTCCTTGGGATCCAGGTTTGACCGGCGGCGGCGGGTGGCGATAGTCATGATTTTGGAGAACCGTTATTCACCGAGGAATGGAGCGCGTCCGGGCGCGCGGGACGCGCTTATTCACATCCGTCGTCCGGTTCAACATAAACACCATGGCGGCCGCGGCGTCGGGAATGAAGACTACCGGCCTTTCACCACGAGAACAGGACGGACATGACCGCGTACCAGGCCCCGCTGACGGATATACAGTTTCTGCTCAACGATGTTTTCCAGATCGACCGCTTCAACAATCTGGCGGGCTTCGCCGATGCGTCACCGGACCTGCGCGAGGCCGTGCTGATCGAGGCCGCGAAGCTCAGTGAGAACGTGCTGCATCCCTTGAATGCGACCGGCGACAGTGAAGGCTGCATCCGTCACGATGACGGCCGTGTGACCGCACCAAGGGGATTTCGCGACGCCTTCCGGCGGTTGGGAGACGGCGGCTGGATCGGCCTGTCGGCTCCGACCGAGTACGGCGGCCAGGGATTGCCGGACACACTTTCACACGCGGTCGGGGAAATGTTCTCCTCCGCGAACATGGCCCTGGAAATGTATGCCGGCCTGACACGGGGCGCCGTCGCGGCATTGCTCGCGCATGGCAGTGACGAACAAAAACGACTGTTCATTCCCAGGATGCTGGCCGGCGAGTGGACCGGGACCATGAACCTGACCGAGCCGCATTGCGGCACCGATCTCGGGATGATGCGGACAAAGGCCGTGAAGCGGTCCGACGGCAGCTACAGCATCACCGGAACCAAGATCTTCATCTCCGGCGGCGAGCAAGATATCAGCGAGAACATCGTTCATCTCGTCCTCGCACGCGTCGAGGGCGCACCTGCGGGCATCAAGGGAATCTCGCTGTTCGTCGTTCCCAAGCGGCTCGTCAATCCGGACGGCTCGCTGGGCCGCGCCAATGGCGTCTCATGCGGTTCGATCGAGCACAAGATGGGCATCCGCGGCAGTTCGACATGCGTCCTGAACTATGAAGGTGCGCACGGCTGGCTGGTCGGTAAAGAGAACAAGGGCATGCAGGCGATGTTCGTCATGATGAACGATGCCCGGCTCGGCGTCGGGATGCAGGCCCTGTCGCAGTCGGAAGTCGCGTACCAGAACGCGGCAAGCTATGCCAGGGAGCGCCTTCAGGGACGCTCCCTGGCCGGCGCACGGGAGCCGGAGCAGCCGGCGGATCCGATCATCGTCCACCCTGACGTCAGGCGGACATTGTTGACCATCCGCGCCTTCAATGAAGCCGCCCGTGCGCTGGTTTTGTGGACCTCGCTGCAGAGCGACATCGCCCACCGCACGCAGGATGCGGGAGAGCGCGAGATGGCGGATGACCATATGGGACTGGTGACCCCGATGATCAAAGGCGTGCTGACCGACAAGGGATTTGCCAATGCGGTCTGCGCACAGCAGATGTTCGGCGGGCACGGCTACATCGTCGAGACCGGCATGGAGCAGTTTGTTCGCGATGCGCGCATCACCATGCTCTACGAGGGCGCGAACGGCATTCAGGCGCTGGATCTGGTGGCGCGAAAACTGCCTCGTGACGGCGGCCGCGCCATCAAGGCCTTTCTCGCCGAGGTCAACGGCTTTATCGAGGATCACGCCAGGACCAATGACCTCAAACCGTTTTTCGCGCCCCTCGAGCTTTCACTCTCGGATCTGGACCAGGCGACGTCCAGCCTGATGCAACAGGCCGCAACGGACCTGAACGAAGCGATCGCCGGATCGACCGACTACATGCACCTGTTCGGGTTGGTGGCACTGGGATACATGTGGGCTCGCATGGTCAAGACCGCCCGGGACAAGATTGCAGCGGGGGAACGGTCCGCCCACCTCGCGACCAAACTCCTGACCGGCCGCTTCTTCATGGACCGGATGCTACCGGAAACCTCGGTCCACCTCGCGCGCATTCGCGCGGGCGGCCGGGTGATCATGGATGTCCCGGCGGAGGCCTTCTGACCGCGCACGAGAAGAACATCCGGCCCGTCCAACGACGGGCCGGACAGGTACCGTCGCGCTCAGGACGCCGACAGGACGGCCGTCAACCCGCCATCGACGGCGAGAATCTGCCCCGTGATATGCTTGCCGGCATCGCTTGCGAACAAAAGCGCCGCACCCTTCAGATCGTCATCATCGCCGATCCGGCGCAGCGGCACGCCTGCGGACAATTTTTCGACGCCCAGCGCGGCGATCGTACCCTTGGTCATTTTCGACGGGAAGAATCCGGGTGCAAGCGCGTTGACCGTGATGCCGTAGCGGCCCCAGCCTCCCGCCAGGGCGCGCGTGAAGTTGACCACCGCGCCCTTGCTGGTGTTGTAGGCGATCGTCTGCATCTCGCCGGTGCTGCCGCGCAGGCCGGCGATCGATGCAAGATTGATGACGCGGCCGTATTTGTTGGGAATCATCGAGCGCTTTCCGATCTGCTGGCTCAGCAGAAACAAGGAGCGGATGTTGAGGTTCATCACCTTGTCCCAGGCCTCGACGGGATGATCTTCGGTAGGGGCTCCCCATGTCGCACCCGCATTGTTGACGAGAATGTCCACCCTGCCCAGCTTGGCGATCGCCTCGTCCGCCAGCCGCTTGATGTCATCGTCCCTGGAATTGTCGGCGGCAACCCAGTCCGCCTGGATACCGAGACCGGCAAGATGCGCCTGTGCCTGCTCGAGGTCGGCGGCCTTGCGCGACGATAAAACGATCCTGGCGCCCTGCTCGCCGAGCGCTTCCGCGATCTGCAGGCCGAGTCCGCGTGAGCCGCCGGTGACAAGCGCCGTCTTCCCGGTGAGATCGAAAGCCTTCTTTACGCTGCCCATATCTGGTCTTTCATGGCTGGTGGGTTGAACCGTGTTGACGTCGAGGAGCGCTCAGCGCCCACGAAACACCGCCGCGCGCCGCTCGATGAACGACTGGATTCCCTCTTTGGCATCCTCGCTGTTCAGAACCCGATCCCTGATCCTGGGGATGTAATCGATGGCGGCCTTCTCGCCGCTCTCGATGTATTTCAAGGCGGCCTCCTTGGTCACCCGAATGCCGATCGGCGCATTGCCGGCGATGAGCTGTGCAATTTCCATCGCCCGCGCAACCTGCCGACCAGGCGCCACAACTTCCTGAACGAAGCCGATCTTGTGGGCACGCTGCGCATCGAACTCGTCGCAGAGAAACAGATGATACATCGCATCGCCCCACCCCGCCCGGGTCAGATACCGGAAGTGCCCCCCGCCCAGCGGCGCGATGCCACGCTTGGATTCCATCTGGCAGAAACGGCTGTCGTCAGCGGCGACGACGATGTCGCCGGCGAGCATCATTTCGATGCCGATCGTGAAGACGATGCCCTGGACCGCGGTGACGACGGGTTTGCGACAGCGGCTCTTGAGCGCGAAGACATCGACATTGCCTTCCTTCAGGTCCCATTTTTCCGCCTTCGGACCAAAGAATTTCGGCATGTCGAGGCCGGCGGTGAAATCACTGCCTTCCGCGCAGACCACGCCGGCCCAGTAATCCTCCGTGCGATCCAGCAACGTCATCGCGTCGGACATCTGCGCCATCATCTGCGGACTGAAGGAGTTCTTCTTCGCCGCGTTGTCGATGACGATCTTCAGCACGTGTCCGTGCACTTCGGTCCTGATCTGCCCCACCGGAGCCTTGGTCTCACTCATCTGCGTTCTCCCGAATATCGCGAATTGCCGGACCCGGCCGCGCCTGTCCGCCGATCGGCCATTCGCGCGATGCCGCCTTTTTTGCGCGATGCAGTCCAGGCATCCGCGCACGGCCGGCGCTTTCCAGCCGGCCTCACCTGACAGCCGCGCTTCCACCCTCGCTACAAAAATTCTGGATCAGCGTTATTCACCTGCGAATTGGCATCCCGCTTTGCCGACCTGTAGGCTAAGGCGAACGATCCCGGGATTGTACAGGGGATGAATCACAGGCCGCCCGGCCCCATGCGGCCGGCCAGGGAGAATGGATCATGAGCTCAGCACGCTTCGAGAAGCAGGGGAATGTCGGCGTCGTCACCATCGACACCCCACCGATCAATCTGGCCGACAACGCGCTTTTTTCCGCTCTCGTGAAAGTGCTCGACGAGGTCGAGGCATCCGACGTACGCGCGCTTCTGGTGCAGGCCGAGGGCGATCACTTCGGCTGCGGCGTCAATGTGAAGACCACATTCGTGGGGGTCGATGCGAAGGGTGCGCGCCAGATGCTGGGCCGCGGAATCCCGATCGCCACACGCATGGAAGGCCTCGACATGCCGGTCGTTTGCGCCGTCCAGGGGCTTTGTCTAGCGGCGGCGCTTGAGATCGCGCTGCGGTGCGACGTGATCATTGCGGCCGACGATGCGCAGTTTGCGCAGGTCGAACAGCATATCGGCGCCACCACCTACCTGGGCGGCGCCTATCTGCTGGCCGAGCGCTGTGGCCCTGCGCGCGCCCGGGAGATCTGCTTCACCGGCGACTTCTACGACGCCGCGTCCTTCGAACGCTGGAACATCGTCAATAAGGTGGTCCCCCGGGCATCGCTGCGCACCGAGGCGATGGCGTGGGCGCAAAGGTTCGCGAACGGGCCAACCAAGGCTCACGCCGCCACCAAGCGGCTGGTTCGCGCTTTCCTCGATCATGGCGTGCGCGCCGCGGACGAACTGCTGATCGATCTCGGCACCCCGCTGTTCGATTCGGCGGACTTCAAGGCCGGCGTACAGGCCGTGGTGGAGCACGGTTCGAAAAACTTCCGTGGGAAGGTCACCTTTCGCGGTACTTAACAATACGGCACACTTGGTGCGTCACCACAACACGATCCCGCCGAAAGTAATCCAATGCCGATCGATAGCCCGCTGTTTCGTCCGTTCCAGCACAAATCCCTTGCGCTGCCCAATCGCGTCGTTATGGCACCGATGACCCGCTCGAAAAGCCCCGACGGGACCCCCGGCGAAGACGTCGCGGCCTACTACCGTCGCCGCGCGGAGGGTGGCGTCGGCTTGATCATCACCGAGGGCACAACCATCGATCGCGCCGGCGCATCAAACGACGCGAACATCCCGAACTTCTACACTCCGAAGAGTCTCGACGGCTGGCGGCGCGTGGTGGAGGCAGTTCATGCCGCCAACGCCATGATCGCCCCCCAGATCTGGCATCAGGGCATGGTCCGCAAGCCCGGCACCGGGCCCCGTCCGGACGGCAAATCCGATGGCCCTTCGGGACTTTCAGGCTCGGGCAAACAGGTCGCCGAGCCCATGACCGACAGCGACATCGCCGACACGATCGAGGCTTTCGCCAAAGCCGCCGAGGTGGCCAAGGCTATCGGCTTCGACGCGGTCGAATTGCACGGGGCTCACGGTTATCTGGTCGATCAATTTTTTTGGGAAAATTCCAATCGCCGCGACGACGCCTACGGCGGCGACCTGGTGAAGCGCACCCGCTTTGCCGCCGACATCATCGCCGCCATCCGGCAGCGCGTCGGCCCCGACTTCGTTATCATTCACCGCTTCTCGCAGTGGAAGCAGCAGGATTACGGCGCCAGACTGGCACGCACTCCCGGCGAACTCGCCAGATTTCTGCAGCCTCTGGTGGATGCCGGCGTGGACATATTCCATGGTTCGACGCGGCGGTTCTGGGAACCCGAGTTCGAGGGCTCCGAACTCAACCTCGCAGGCTGGAGCAAGAAGCTCACCGGCAAGCCATCGATCACGGTTGGATCGGTCGGCTTGAAGGGCGGCGATTTCATTCAGTCCTACAAAGGCCAAAGCGCTGATGTCGGCGAGCTCGACGGCCTCGAAGCTCGCCTCGCCCGCGATGAATTCGATCTGGTCGCCGTCGGTCGTGCGTTGATTACCGATCCGGAATGGACAGCCAAGGTGCGGGACAGGCGTTTCGCAGAACTCGCGCCTTTTTCCCCGGCTGCAATGGCTGCACTCTAGATTTACCCAACGGCGCATTCCGAGCCATGGGCCCCGCGCACAGCCGCTCGACGTGAGGAGTCCCCCCATTTATTGACACCGGATTGTCCTGGATGCGCGACCATCCAGCAGGCCGCAAAGGCAAGCCGAGCCGGCTGACGTCGTAGACTTTAACCGATTTTTAACGACAACCGGCCGAACCTCATATTTCCAGATATTTCCGAGACGCTCCAATCCGAACGTCTGATGCTGTGCTTCCTGCTCCTGAGGGCTCCATCATGAGTACGATTGCCGCAACGAACTCTTCTGCCGACAATGCCATCGTTTCCCTGCTCCGCTCCGGATCGATGGCCGGCACGGAAGCCTCCGGCCAAATCCAGACCCCGGCGAAGCCATCGCCCTCGGGCGATCCCGTCGACATCGTCGATCTCTCCGATCGTGCTCAGGCCGTTCTCGCGCGAGCGAAGGTCGACAAGGTCGCGGCTGACCGTCTCGCGGCGCAGGTGCAGGCCGCGAAGGGCAGCGACAAGCCGGGACAATCATCAACGGCCGGCGACGCATCGACGCCGTTACAGACAACACGTTATGCCCAGTGGGCCGCGACGCTGACGGCGCCCTCCACGGTGCGGGACGCTCCCGCGCCCTACGGCGACCCGACGACATCCGACGCCCAATTCATCAAGGACAACGCCATCAACGAGACCTTGCTGGGGCTCGCCGACACCTACGACAAACAAGGCTTCTCGCCGGACGTCGGGCAAGCCATCAGGACTGCGGTCGCCAATGGAACGTTCAAAATTCAGCAAGCGTCCGACGTTCCGGATCTGAATATGCACTCGGTCAATATCTATACGCCCAGCAGCATTGGCGGCCCCAGCCAGTGGGGCTCCGTGTCGCAAAGTCCAACGGGGACCACGAAACAGGCTCTCGACCAGGGCAAGGCCCTCGCGCTGTGGAGCGCGGACCGCGGCAATATCTACATCAGCTGGTAGTCGGCTGGCCGACCTTCAGCCATCGTGACGGTCACGATATGGCCTCGCCGGCTAGCCGCACAAAACAAACGATGGCCGTCAAGAACAGCGCGCCGCCTCACGTACGTGCAAGAACCCGCCTGTGCTCGACAAGCGACATCGCCCCAAGCACCAGAATGGCAACGGCGATCAGCGGAATGGCGGTGAGAATGATATCGCGCGCGGGCCAGTGGAACGACAGCATCACACCGCCGAGCGCCGGCCCGACGACGGAGCCGATCCGGCCACAGGCTGCGGACCATCCCACCCCTGTGGTTCGCAACACCGCGGGATAGAACGAGACGGCCAGCGCGCTCTGGCCGACACAGCCAGTGATGAGTCCCGCGCCGATCGCGCCGATCAGCGGTAGCAGCAGGGAAGACGACGACGCGATCTGACTCATGGTTGCAACCGACACGA
The DNA here is from genome assembly GCF_000818175.1 of Streptomyces sp. AcH 505. GTDB lineage: Bacteria > Actinomycetota > Actinomycetes > Streptomycetales > Streptomycetaceae > Streptomyces. The sequence goes on along the minus strand of NZ_JTIY01000011.1, from coordinate 1,758 downwards.
TCGCAACCAGCGAGGTGAGCATCAATGTGGGCTTGATGCCGAACCTGCCCATGACGCCGAGCACGACGAAACCACCGACGACTCCGCCAACACCATAGGCCGCGGCGCCGAGTGGAGCCTGGAGCGGCGAGAAGCCGAAATCGGCAAGCAGGACGGGGATCCAGGAGGACAGCGCATAGCTGACCAGGAAAATCAAGAACGCGAACAGCCACAGCAGATAGGTGATGACGCCGAGGCCATCGGCGAACAACGCATCGAGTGTCGCCCGCGAGCGCGGGCTATCGACCCCGGCCTGTATCATTGTCTGCGCGGGAGCCGACAGCACCCAAACGAACAGTGGCAGCACGAGCAGCGGTAGCAGGCCGCCGACGACGAAAATCGACTGCCATCCGAATTTGGCCATCAGCGGCCCGCCGATCAGGCCTCCGACGACACCTCCGGAGGACAACCCCAGTGTCACCAGCACCGCCGCGGTCGGCCTGAATCGCTCCGCAACGACATGTGTCGCGGCGGTCACGGCAATCGGCAGCGCGCCACCGAGGCCGATCGCGGCAATGAAACGCAGCACCGACAGCGAGCCGACGCCCTGCGCCAATGCCGAGAGCAGCGTCCCGGCCCCGAACAACACAACGCTGGAGATGCCGACGGTGCGCTGCCCGAAGCGCCCGGAAAGAGGGCCGCATGCGGTGTATCCGACGACGGCGCCAATGTTGGCGGCGACGAAGGCCGGCGTGAACATCGCCGGCGTCAACGCCCATGTCTTCGCCAGCATCGGCGCCGTGATGGAGACGGCACCGGCGTCCAGCCCGTCGAGCAGGACAACGAGAAAGCAGACAAAAAGCATTCCGGCGCGCGCGTAGGTCAAAGGCCGCTCTCCACTCAAACTTCGCAGTGCCAAAATGAAGGGGATTTGTTATACTCTGTCGAGACATATGCATGGGATCGTTCGTTCCAGTTTTGGAACGCCGCGCGGCAAAAACGGGAACGCATGGGAACGGTCGACGATCTGATCCTGCTGACGGAAATCATCGAAGCGGGAAGCCTCTCGGCGGCCAGTCGCAAAACCGGAATTCCGAAGTCGACCCTCAGCCGGCGGATGGACGATCTCGAGAAGGAGTTGGGCGTCCACCTGCTGAATCGCGGCTCGCGCAATTTTGCCGCTACCGAAATCGGGACGTCGGTGTTCGAGCGCGGACAGAAGATCAAGGACGAGCTCAGAATCATCAAGGCGTTGGCGGAAACCCGCACCCAGCGCCCTGCCGGGACGTTGCGCATCACCTGTCCCGTGGTCCTGACCGAACGCCTGATCGCCGACTTTGCGATCAATTTTTCCCGGACCTATCCTGACGTGCGTATCAGCCTCAACACCACGGGCGGATCGTTCGATCCGAAGATCGAGCATTACGATCTCGCGATTCAGCCTGCGCGCGAGGCGCTGACCAACTCCGAGCTCGTCCGGCAGAAGCTGGACGTCACATCGTACTGTCTTGTCGCCGCACCCGGCTTGATCCGCTCGTTGGGAAAGATATCTGCCCCAGCGGATCTGAACCATTGCGCCGGCATCGGCTGGGCCGCCGACGGCTTCAGCCCGAGCTGGCGGCTTGTGAACAAGAGCGGAAAGTCGGCGCAGATCAAGGTCGATCTAAAGTTCAATACCAACAACCTGAACGTGATCAGGCAGGCCGCGCTCGCCGGGCTCGGTCTGGCTCGCCTCCCCGTGAGCCTTTGCGAGGCCGAGTTGCGCGACCACCGGCTGGT
>NZ_JTIY01000010.1 GCF_000818175.1 Streptomyces sp. AcH 505 | reverse complement strand
GTCACCTTCTTGCAGCGGCGCAGGGTGCGCACGGTGCGCTTTCGCGCCACGCCCACCGCATGGGACCGGCTGTTCCAGGAGCGCGGCTCGTGCTTCGTGCGGTTGCGGCTGCGGGACGGGGTGTGGATCGGCGGATGGTACGGCACGCGCTCGTACGCCACGTCGTATCCGCACCCGACGGAGCTCTACCTGGAATCGGCGTGGCTGATGCGGCCGGACGGCACCTTCCACCGCAGGATCGAACAGACCGGTGGGCTCTACATACGCGCCGCCGACACCGACGTACTCGAGATCCTGCTGCCGCCCCCGGCAGCACCCGACGACGGCACCACCCGGGACGGCTCGCCCGCCCCGGACGGCAACTGAGCGGAACAGGTGAGCCAATGGGCATCAGCGACCACGACCTCACCCCGTTCGAGCGGGAGTTGCAGCTCCCCGGCGGTGTCGCGGGCCGGGGTCACACCCCGGTGGACGACGTCACCGAGCCCGCGGTGGCTCCGTCGGACCCCGCGAGCGCATCGAACGCTCCCGCGCATGAGGCCCTCTCGGCTCCGGAGCCGGTAGCCCAGTCGTCCGACGACGAGTGACCTTCGTGGGCGGCGGTTCAGGGGCCCACGTGCATCAGCGCCGCCCACACTCCTGGCAGCTTCGGGGACAACGTGTCGCGGCCCCGCCGGTTCACCTCGTGGACGACTCGTGCCACCTCGCCGCCGCTTCGCGCCGCTTCTCCGAACGTCGCGTACATCGCCTTCGCCAGGTGGAACGCACCCAAGTCGGGCACCTGCCACAGCGTCGCGATGACATGCGCGAACCCGGCGAGCTGGAAGGCGGAGGCGAGGTGGATCGCCTCGTCCAGATGGCGCGGCCCGACCACGGCCGTCTCGCAGGCGGAGAGATACGCCAGCCGCGAGCCGCGCAAATCCAACGCGGAGACGTCGGCGACCGTGAGCGGTGTGTCGAGGTGATCGTGGAGCAGCAGACCGCTGCGCGAGGGTGCGCTCGGATCGGTGACGGCGTGGCAGGCGAAGTGCGCCCACATGTGCTGCGGCAGCTCCGCCAGAACTCGGTCGCGGGTGGCGGCCGCGTCGGTCAGTACTGTTACAGCGGCGGGAGCGGCCGCCCGCGCGAGGTCCGCCTCTTCGACAGCGGACGGCAGCGTGATGGTCCCCGGCGCCGAGGGCACCGACACGACAAGGCGGCTCCCGTCCGGCACTGTGGCACCGGAGCGGGTACGGGCGGCGGCCAGGGCCCGCACGGTCGGTGTGTACGAGGAGACCGCCCGGTCCAGGAGAGCAGGTCCACCGTCGCGGTGATGGCCGGCCGCGTGCAACGGCAGTGCCGTAAGCATGCCGGTGGGGACCCACCACACACGCGGCAGATCCCGGCCGGGTGCGGCGGCGAGGTCAGCCACGGACAGTGCGGGGGCGACGAGCTCGTCCCACATCCAGCCCAGGACGTCGAATGCCGGACCCTGGGCGTCGACGCGGTGGATGGTTCCGGGCGCGAAGCAGCTCCGCAATACCCCCACCTGCCGTTCTACGTCGTCCGGTGTGATGTTCAGGGGGACCGCGCGGATGTCCCGCGCGGTGACGACGACGGCGCTGGAGCCCCGTGCCGTGGCCGTGAGGTAAATCAGTGGGCCGTCAGCGCCCTGCGCACGCAACTGCTCGGCCGTCGGGGGTCGGGCGAAGTCCTCGAATCCGGGCTGGTCGTTGATCCTCGTCAGCAGCTGTTCCCAGCGCGCCTCCTGTGCCCGCCGGGTCGTGCGCCGAACCTCCGGATCACTGTCGCATACGGGTGCCGTCAACTCCCGGCGTGCTTCTTCCAGTTCGGCCGCGAGTGCCGGGTGCGCCACACGCATCGCGGTTGCGTCGGTACGCAGGGCGAGTGTGCGGGAAAGCAGCATGCCGCGGCCGTGCTCCAGGAGGGCAGCTGCTCTGGCGGGCTCGCCCGCCATCAGGGCGCTGGTGGCCGCCGCCGCGGCGACACCCGGCCTGCGGGCGATCTGTTCCTCCTGGTCGGCGCGCGCCAACTCGTGCGAGGCAAGGCGCGGCAGCAGCCCAATGACGGTCTCGTACGCTTCGACGGCCTCCGGGGGGCGGCTCTCGGCGGTCGCGATGTCGCCCCAGACGAGCCCCGCCCGGATCCGCGTCGGCAGGTCGGCCGTCGGATGCCGTGCCGCTGAACGTGCTGCCGCCAAGGCCTGGTCGAGCAGGCCCGGCACCGGATGCGCACGGTGCTGTGCGTACAGGACCAGGGCGTGGTTGAGGCGGTGACGCGCCTGTTCGGGATCCTCGTCCGCCAGGACGAGCAGTCCCTCCCGGGCGAGATGCTCGGCCCATTCCAGACGGGGCCGATGGCTGGTGATCCGGTAGGTGCGGTGCGGCCTGCCCGCCGGCGGCCGGGGCGCAGGCCTCTGTTCGGCGGCTTCATGGCCGGCTCGGACGGCGACCGAGACATGGTGCAGGCACGACGGATACAGGGCGTCCCCCGGCGCGATCCGGTCCAGCGTGCGGCTACCGACGGCAACGGCCTCGGCCAGGTCGCCGCCCCTCCCGGTCCGCCTGCCTCTTTCCGTGAGCAGGAAACACAGCCGGATCTCGTCGGCCGTGCGTGTGTAACCACGCTCGCCCGCCGAGACGAGCCCCCGCCGCAGGCAGCCGAGGGCCTCGTCGAGATGGTGCGGGTCGCGGGTGTACTCGTAGGAGCTGAGCATCACGGAACTGAGCCGAGAGCTGCACAAAGGAAAGAGGAGGTGCCGGGGGTGGAGCAGTGCGACGGCCGCCGCGCCGCACTCGCGTGCCTCGGCCAGGTCGTCGGAGGCGCCCGTGTCGTCGTGGCGCAGTCGCAGCGCCGTACTCAACTCGGTCAGCAGCAAGGCTCGGTGGGGTGTTGGTCCGGTGGCAGTACGCACCCGGCGGCCGAGGTGGACGGCCTCGTCGAGATCGGCCCGATCGCGCAGCCGCTCGTAGCGGATACGCAATGACCTCAGCAGGTGTGCATGGTGACGTATGAGCGCCGGGGTGCCGACGCTCGCACGCACCGCAGCGCGGTAGTTGTCGATGGCCGAGTCGAGGGACGACGTGCGATCGGCCTTGAAGTAGTGCCGCAGGGCCGCGTCGCCTTCGGCCGCACGGAGCGGCCCGTCGTCCTCGATCTCGTCCTTCGTGCGGAGCCGACGGAATGACCGGACCACGCCGGAAGCACCGGCGAGGAGCATGGCGCAACTGCCCGCCGCCTCGTACCACCATGGCGGGCCACCCGCGGGGGCGTCGAAGCGGGCCAGTACCCAGGTCAGCATGCCGATGCCGAAACCGCCCAGCCGGTACCTTTCCAGAAAGGGCAAGCGCCAGTTCGCGCAGCCGAAAGCCACCATGACCACCGCGCCCAGAGCACCGAATGCCTGAGCCCACTGTGACAACGGTGCCTCACTCCACGGCCGGCGTCGGCACGCCGAGCCTGCCAGAGAGCACCACCAGCTCCTGCCGGGCGCTCTCGTATTCCGCGGAGCGACCGGTCGTACGGCGGGCCAGTGCGGCACGTAGCGCAACACTTTCAGAACCGAGTCGTATCGCCTCCCCCACCGCGTCCAGGCCTGCACAACTAGGCAGTACGGCTCTGCGGAAGGCGCGCCGGTCTCGGTAGGCGGCGGCGATTCCGGTGCCGGCGTCTTCCGTGACCAGCCACCGTCTACCCCTGACACCTGCGGCGGGCGGGTGTTCGGCGATCATGCGGGCCATGACCATGCGGACGTCGGCGGCGCTCGCGATTCGCTCCGCCGGGGTGACGTCACCGATCCCGTGCGGGTCGAAACGCTCGAGCGCGGGCCCTTCCAGCTCCCGGACGACGTGCGCGGGATCGCCGTGCGTGGGATCAGCGAGGTGCCCGGCGGCGAGGGCGATGCGTGAGTGGATCACAGCGTACCGATGGGCTCCCAGAACCGTGGCCGCCGCGATGGACTCCTGGCTCAGGACTGTCAACGCGTGGCACGCTGCGCTCACTTCGTCCCGGACCTCAGCCTGGGGGCGGGGGCCGGTCCTGAGCAAATCGACATGCCAGTGCAGGCGGTTGACCGCAAGGTGATAGGCGAGGCCGGTACGCCGCGCGTCGAAACCGTCGGCGGCGACTCGCGCCTGCCGCCAGGCGGCGAGCGCGGGCTGCAGGGAAGCTCGCACGTCCCGGCGGCTCATTCCGCACCTCGCTTCGGGTCCTTCCCCGCCTTGAATCCCACGGCGAGCCTGTGCAGTTCGGCGTGGATGGCCGCCGCCTCTGCCGTCAACCGGTCACGCTCCCCGGAGCTGTCGAACCCCGCACAGCTGGGCATCGTCGCCTGCATGAAGCGCTGCTTCTCCTTCCAATAGCCGACCGGACCCGGTCCCAGCCGCGGGCCGCTGCCGATTGGCCAAAGGTTCCGGGCACCGTGCCATGTGGCATCCGATCCGAGCAGGGAGGCCAGCAGATCCCGCGCGTCGGCCGCGCCCGCGATCCGTGTCTCCGGGGTGAGTTCCGGCCCCCGCGAGCCCAGCGTGAGCTGGTAGAGCGGCGGATGACGGTCGTCCCGCACCGCCCGTTCGATCCGCAGAAGCTGCCCTCCGGAGGGGTCCGCGAGATGCGAGGCGGCCAAGGCCATCCGGGCGTTGCGCACCGCATCGCGCGGGCTCGCTTCGATCAGCAGCCGGGCGGTCTCCCTGCCGAGGGAACCGAACGCGTAGTAGGCGGGCGCCAGTTCCGGCGTGCGGGCGAGTTTCACGTACGAGAGGAAGCTGCCCAGTCCGCGGGTGTATGAGCGGCTGGCAAGCACCAACCGGCCTGCGTCCTCGTACTCGCGCCCCTGTTCCCAGAACCGCAACGCCTTGCCCAGGTTTCTGTCGACCGACATCCGCGCGCCACCCTCCAGGGGTCCGTTCAATCCGCGCACGTGGTGCAACAGATCGATGCCCCAGAGTAACGGCGCCGGTGACGCGGCATCAACGGATTTCCCTAATCAGCATCTCGGTCACACCGCTTTCCGTCGCGTGTAACGGCCCGAAACCGGGTCACCCCCAGGGCCGGGGCCGCGACCCGCTCACGGCCCCTGCAGCCGGAATACCAGGAGCTCACCCTCAAGGCGGTCCGCGCCTCGGGCAGACCGTCTCCGGCCGTGGGGACTACCGCTTCGACCCGGATCGACGCCTGCAACACAGCCAGCACCCTTCGTGTCGGCATGAGTCACCTAGACCGACAGGTCCGCTGACGGCTCTGCCGACAATCCGTGAAGGGAAAGAGCCTTGATTCGATACCGGATCAGAGAGGCAACCGCCCTGGCCGCCGCGAGCGGCGGCGGGCGTACGGAACGTCAGGATTCCGTACGCCCGGCCGACGCCGTGAGCAGTGCGAGGGGGGTCGCCGCTGCCCACGCCTGGGGGGAGTTGGCGTGCGGGTAGGGGACGGCGCGCTGCGCCTCCTCACGTCCGTAGCCGGAGATGACCTCGGGCAGCCGATGACCATGCTGGGCCGCGACGTCGAGCAGGCCCCCGGCCACTGCCGCCGCCTCGGTGTGCAGGCCGCTGCGCGCCATCCCCAGGACGATGACCGCGTTGTCGTGCGGCCAAATGCTGCCGCGGTGGTACGACAGGGGGTGGTACGACGTCTGGCCGGCGGCCAGGGTGCGGATGCCCCAGCCGGAGAAGAAGTCGGGTTCGAGCAGTCGTCGGCCCACCGCTCGGGCGTCGTCGATATCCAGGATGCCCGACCACAGCAGATGCCCGGCGTCCGAGGCAAGCGCGTCGGCCTGCCGCCCGTCGCCGTCCAAGGCTAGCGCGGGGAAGTTCCGGGCGGACATCCAGAAGTCGTCACGGAACCGCTCGCGCAGTCGGGTCGCCGCGGACTCAAGTCGGTCGGCATACGCCGTGTCCTGCCATACCGTTCGTGCCAGAGCCGCGGTGCGGCGGAGCGCGTCGTAGGCGTAACCCTGTACTTCCGCCGCGGCGATGGCGCCGGATGCCTGGGTTCCGTCGGCGAAGCAGATGGCGCCGGCGGAGTCCTTCCAGTTCTGGTTGAGGAGGCCCTGCTCGTCGGCCTCGTAAACGAGATAGCCGGCGCCGTCGAGCCCGCCGTCGCGGAACATCCACTCCACGGCCGCGCGGGCGTGCCGCTCCAGCTGGAGGGCGAGTGCGGTGTCAGCCGTCCGGTCGACATAGGCGTGGAGCAGCACGAGAAAGAGCGGGGTGCTGTCGACGGAGCCGTAGTAACGGCCGTACGGAACCTGGCCGAAGTGGGCGAGTTCACCGTGCCGGATCTCGTGGACGATCTTCCCGGGCTCGGCGATCCGGCCGGCGTCGTACGCCGTCGCCTGCGTCGCCGCGAGCGCGAGGAGTGTGGCGTTGGCGAGTCCCGGCCGGTAGGGCAGGGCGAAGTACGAGGTCAGCAGCGAGTCGCGGCCGAACAACGTCAGGAACCACGGCACACCCGCTCCCGGCACGTACAGGGTCTCACCGTCCGGGCCGGTGGCCGGGACGCTCAGCCGGGCGAGGTCGGTGAGACCTTGGGAGCAGGCACGGGCCAGGTCCGGGTGGGCGCCAGGCGTGGTGAGCGCTTCCTCGTGGGCCAACTCCCCTGCGGCTGGGCGGTTTCGGCCGTGGCCGGCCGTGCTTCGGGTGGGTGCTCGGTCGTCCGTACGGTCGGTGCCGCCCGCCCGGGGCGCGACTGTCACGGTGAGGTCCGCGCTGCCGTGTCCGGGGAGGGTGAGTTGCCAGCTCATCAGCCTGGACGTGCCCTCGGGCGTTGGCGCCGTGATGACGGGTGCAGGCTGTGCCGTGATCACCGTTGTCGCGTGCCATGCCTCACGCCGGTAGGCAAAGGTGACGCCGTCGCGGCTGTCGGTGACCGTTCGGGTGGCTCCCGGTTTCGGGTAGGTGCGGCGGTCGGTGCGCAGCTCGAACTGGTCGGCGAAGTCCACGTCGACGTGGAGGGTGATCAGTATGTCCGTGGTGTGGGCGACGTTGCTCAGGACATGAATCTGTTCCGTCAGAACCCCTTCGCGCAGGGCCTGTTGCCGGAAGAGAGTGCAACGGGGCGGCTCATCCCTGGTGCCAGCAGGCGTCAGTACAACAGTGGTGTCCTCGTCCTGTCCTGCCGCCACCAGTGTTTGAGGTGCGGCGCCGTCGATGCTGAGCTCCCAGCGGCTCAGATGCCTGGCGTCGTGGACGAACAGGCCGTCCGGGGAGGTCCCGTGACCGCCGTGCGCGTCCCCCTGGGCATCGAGGACGGCGAATGTGCCCGCGTGCACCAGCAGCCGACCCTGTTGTGTCATCGGTCTTCCTCCATGGTGCGGCCCAGCAGATCGAGGACGACGGCCGCTGTCCAGCTGAAACTGGTCGTGCCGCGCGCCTGGCCGGTACGCGGGTCCACGTACTCGGCGAATCCCGATGCGGCGGACGAGGCGAGGACGGCCCGGGTCAGTGTGTCGGCGCTGTCGAGGGCACCGTACTGGCGCAGTCCGCGCTCGACGACCCAGTTGATGTTGAACCAGGCGGGGCCGCGCCAGTAGCGTGCCGGGTCGTAGGCCTGCCCCCGCAGGTCGTAGCTGGGGACGAGCGCGGTCGTGGAGCCGAGCCCGAAGTGCTCCCCGGCCGCGGTGCGTTGCAGCGCCTTCGCGATGTCGTCGGGCAGTCCGGGGACCAGCAGGGGCAGCAGGCCCGTCACGCTCTTCGCGTCGATCAGGCCGCCTGCCCGGACGTCGTAGCAGAGGAACAGCTCGTCCTGCGGGCTCCACAACCGGTTCACCAGGGCCGTCGTCAGCTTTTCGGCGCGCGCCCGGTGGGGGCGGGGGTCTTCGCCGAGCGTTTCGGCGATGGCCGCGAGCGCGTGTTCGGAGGCGATGAGCAGCGCGTTGAAGCCCGGGTCTTCGACCACGAACGGGTGAGGTGTTCCGGCGTCCCGGTAGCCGTTGTTCCGGTAGGTCGCCGCGAGGCGGACGTAGCGCCCGTAGTCCAGGTCTGTCGGCCGGTCCGCCGCATCCGAGTGGACGAGGTCGGCGCGACGGAACGAGGAGGCGGGAGCCGGCTCGACGCGGGACAACGGACCGTCCCAGCAAGGGCTGTTGTCCATGCCGGGCTCCCACGGGTGGATCACCGACACCAGACCGTGCCGCCCGATGTCCCGGTTCTCCATGAGGTAGGCGTGCCACGCTGTCAGCTTGGGGTAGATCCGGCGCAGGAAGTTCCGGCGGCGTGAGGCGTCCGGGTCGGCCTCGTGGACGAGCCGGGCGGCCAGGGCGTGGACCGGCGGTTGCACGATGCCCGAGGTCTCGACCCCGCGCGGCGCCCCCGCTTCGGCACCTGCCGTGGACGAGCGCCAGAAGTCCGGGCTCGGGAAGTACGAGTCGAGCGGGACCGAGGGGTTGAAGACGATGTGCGGGACGCGACCGTCGTGCCACTGCGCGCCCAGCAGTGTCTCCAGCTCCAACTGGGCTCTGCGCGGGGAGAGATGGCGTAGCCCGATCGCGATGAAGGCGGAGTCCCAGCTCCACTGGTGCGGGTAGAGCGTGGCCGAGGGGACGGTGGAGGTGCCTGTCCAGTTGGTGAACAGGACACGGGCCGCCTCGTTGCGCAACGTGCGCAGTTCGGCACCGGTGAGTGGATGTGCGGGGGTTGTCATGAGTGTGCCGGAGAGAGTCGTCGTCACGCGCCGGACCTGTGGAGGAAGGCGGGGATGGAGCGGACGGCCTCGACGGGGTCGCCGGTGAGCCTGCATTCGGCGGCGAGGTAGCCGTCGTAGCCGACGGCGTGCAGAGCGCCGAGCCAGGCCGGCCAGTCGAGGTGCCCGGCGCCGGGCTGGAACCGGTTGGAGTCGCTGACCTGCGCGTGTCCGATGTAGGGCGCGGCGGCGATGATCGCGGCAGCCGGATCGCTCTCCTCGATGTTCATGTGATAGCTGTCGATGCCGATCTTCACCGAGTCGAGGCCGACGGCACGGATCAACTCGGCCGCCTGCTCCAGCCGGTTGACCATGTGGTCCTCGTACCGGTTGAGCGGTTCGAGGAACAGGGACACGCCCTCGCGCCGTGCGTGCTCACCGAGTTCGGTGAGTCCCTCCAGCAGCACCGTGCGCTCCTCCTCGGCGCCGCGCGGCGGCTGGAACGGCGGCAGACGCGTGGAGAACATCCCGTAGGACGCGGGTGTCTGGGCACCGAGCCCGCCCAGCTCGGCGATCACGGTGAGCTGGGACTTCATCTGGACGATCGCGTCGCGGCGCAGGTCCGCGTCGAAGGCACCGAAGAAGTGGAGCATGTCCACGCAGACGGTCGGCATGACCACACCGTCGGCGAGGGCCTGGCGCAGCTCGGGCAGCCGGCTCTCGAAGTGGAGGTCGCCTCGGGCGCGCAGTTCGATGGCGTCGAACCCGGCGGCCGTCGCGAACTCCCACTTCTCCTGGAGGGTGTCCCCGGGCAGCAACTGCTCCTGGCAAGCGGTCTTGAGCATCAGAGATCAGGGCCTTTCAGAATCTCAGAATTCCAGGATGACCTGGAGGGCGTCGGCGGGACGCTCGTCCAGCAGGACATAGGCTTCGGCCGCTTCGTCGGCCGGTACGACATGGCTGACGAGTGAGGTCACGTCGACACGGCCTTCGGCGACGAGTGCCAGGAAGGTGCGCTGGAGACGCTCCACGGTCCAGCGGCCGGACAGCTGCGGTGGCACACCACCGATCTGGGAACAGATCAGCTGTACGCGGTTGTGATGGAACTCGTCGCCGAGGCGCAGACCGATGGCGTCCCCCTGGTAGAACCCGGAGGCGACGACGCGGCCACCGACGGTGACGGAGCGCACCGCCTCGTGGAGGGCCGGGTACACACCACTGATCTCAATGGCGACGTCGGCGCCCCGCTCTTCTGTGGCGGCGCGGATCGCCTCGGCGACGCCCCCGGTGACGGCGTTCAGGGTGGTGGTCGCGCCGTACCGGCGTGCGGTGTCGAGCCGCCCGTCCAGGGCGTCGACCGCTGTCACACGGCCGCCGTTGAGCTGGGCGAGCCGGGTGGTGAGCAGTCCGATGACGCCCTGGCCGAAGATGGCGATGTCCTCGCCGACGTGGATGTCGGAGGCCAGGACCGCGTTGTACGCGATGGCGCCGACCCGGGCGAAGGTGCCGGCGAGCGGGTCGAGGCCCGCCGGGAGGGTGTGCCCGATCATCCGTTCCACCGGGACGATGCCTTCGCTGCGGTGGCCCCAGATGCCCCAGACCAGGTCGCCGACGGCCGGCAGTCCCGGTGTGCCGGTGAGTTCGTCCGAGATCTCGGTCACCTCGCCGACCTCCGAGTAGCCCCAGCCGGCGACGGGGTACTCGATGCCGGCGGCGCCGTCCCGGAAGATCCGCGCCTCCGGGTCCCAGGTGCGGGTCAGGTAGGGGTTGGTGCCGCGATACGCGGTGAGTTCGGTGCCCGCCGACACACCCGAGTAGCGCGTACGCACCCGGAGATGGCCCGGGGGCAGCGGGGCGCTGTCGTGCTCGGCGACTTCGACCTGTCGCGGGCCGGTGAACTGGACGACGCGTTCCACGTGGGGCTCCGAGAAGTTGACGCTGAGGGCTCGGCTGGGCTGCCGTACCACTTGACTTAGGTCGAAGATATCTCAGAGTTATGTCTTGTCAACATGCAAAAGTGATGCTGTGATGCGTGCATACGAAGCATAAGTAGCGTGAGGATGAGCCATGCGTACGTGGATCCGTCGGTCGACGAAGACCGCAGCGGGCGCGCTGGCGGCGGTGTTGGGCGTCGGCGTACTCGCCGGATGCTCGACAGACACCGGCGCGGCCAAACCGGACAACAAGATCACCGTGTGGTCACAGGAGAACCTGCCGCCGCAGATGGCGGTGACGAAGAAGATCGTCGCCCGCTTCGAGAAGCGGACCGGCATCAAGGTCAAAGTGGTCGGGGTGGACGAGAACCAGCTCCCGCAGCTGATCATGTCCGCCGCCGCGGCCGGCACCCTGCCCGATGTCATCGGTGCCGTCCCGATCGGCCAGGTCTGGCAGATGTACACCAACGGTCTGCTGAACACGAAGATCAGCGGCCAGATCGTCAACAGCCTCGACCGCACGACATTCGACGCCAACGCGCTACGGCTGACCAGCGACAGGACGACCCAGCTCGCCGTGCCCTCCGACGCCTGGCTGCAGATTCTCGTCTACCGCAAGGACATGCTGGCCAAGGCGGGGCTGCCGGTGCCCGACACCTATCCCAAGCTGCTCAAGGCGGCACAGACCCTCAAGACACCGAGCCGGTCGGGGATCTCGGTCGCCACCGATCCCAGCGACGTGTTCACCCAGCAGAGCTTCGAGGACCTCGCGCTCGCCAACAACTGCCAGCTGGTGAACGGCGCCGGCGACGTCACACTGGACTCCCCCGCCTGCCGGGACACCTTCGGTGTGTACAACAAGCTCGGCAGTACCTACGGCGCACCCGGCACCCAGACCGTCGACTCGACCCGCGCCACCTACTTCGCCGGCAAGTCCGGCATGGTGCTGTGGTCGACGTTCCTCCTCGACGAACTGGCGGGACTGCGTAACGACGCACTGCCCAGCTGCCCGCAGTGCAAGAACAACAAGCAGTTCCTGTCCGAGAACAGCGGTGTCGTCACGGCCCTCTCCGGCTCCGCGGGCAAGAAGCCGGCCCAGTTCGGCGAAGTCGCCTCCTGGGTCGCGACGAAGACGGCCGAGACCTCCGCGTCGACCACCTTCATCCGGTACATGATGGACCAAGGGCTCCAGGACTGGATCGGCATGGCTCCCGAGGGCCAGATCCCCGTGCGGCACGGCACAGCCGCCGACCCCGACAAGTTCCTGACCGCCTGGCGGCACAGCGCGATCGGCGTCGACGACCGCAAACCGCTCGACCAGGTCTTCCCCACCCAGCTCCTGGACCAACTCGTCGCCGGCGTCAGCAACATGCAGCGCTGGGGCTTCAAACAAGGCCAGGGCGCCCTCGTCGGCGCCACCAACGGCCAGCTACCGGTGCCCAAGGCGATCAGCGCCATGACCGGCGGCCAGATCTCACCCGGCCAGGCGGCCGAGGAAGCCGACGATGACGTCTCCGCACTGCAGAAATCCCTCCAGTAACAGGCCGTCGGCCGCCCCCGTCGAGGAACCCACATGAGCTCATATCCGCGGGCCGCGAAGAAGCGCCCCCCACTCACCGCCAGCCGGCGGGAGAACCGCGCAGGCCTGGCCTTCGTCACACCCACCTTCGTCGTCGTGCTGATCGTCGTCGTCATCCCGATCCTCTGGACCGTCCTGCTGGCCTTCCAGAACGCCAAGCTGGTCGACATCCAGGGCATGGGGGTGTTCGGCAACTGGTCCTTCCACAACTTCGTGGAGGTGTTCACCTCCCCCGGCTTCTGGTCGAGCCTGGTCACCACGCTCGTCTACACCGTCGGCGGCACCCTGGGCTCCGTCGTGCTCGGACTGATCGCCGCCCTCGCGCTGCGCAAGCCGTTCCGCGGGCGTGGCCTGGTGCGCAGCACCATGCTCCTGCCGTACGTCGCCCCCGTCGTCGCCGTCGCCTTCGTCTGGCAGGTCGCGCTCAGCCCCCAGTACGGCATCGTCAACCACTGGGGCGGCAAGCTGCTCGGCTGGGACAACCCCATCGCGTTCCTCTCCACACGCAGCTACGAAGTGAACCTGTTCGGCGCGCACTTCGGGATACCGCTGGCGCTGCTGACCGTCATCGCCTTCGAGACCTGGCGGTACTTCCCGTTCGCCTTCCTCTTCCTCCTCGCCCGGCTCCAGGCCGTACCGGACGGACTCGAAGAGGCGGCCCGCGTGGACGGCGCGACCCCCACCCAGCGGTTCCGGTACATCCTGCTCCCCCAACTGATGCCGGTCATCGCACTGCTGAGCGTGCTGCGCTTCATCATGACCTTCAACAAGTTCGACGACGTCTACCTGCTCACCGGCGGGGGCTCCGGCACCGACGTCGTGGCCGTGCGCGTGTACGACTTCCTGACCGCGAACTTCGACGTGGGCGCGGCGGCCGCACAGGCCCTGGTCCTCGCGGTCGTGCTGATGGTCCTGCTCGGCATCTATTTCAAGTTCTTCGCCAAGAAGGTTCAGGAGGAGGCGTGATGACCCGCACTCAGTTCGAGGAACGCCTCTTCGGCGTCCTGCGATGGGTCACCATCGTCTGCCTGGCACTGATCACGCTCGTGCCCTTCTACTACATGCTGCTGCTTTCGGTGAAGCCGATCGACGCACTGCTGCTGGACCCAGGGTCCCTGTGGGTCTCCGGCAAGGACTTCACCCTCGACACCTACAAGAACGTCCTGCAGTCCACCGACGACGGCGGCCAGGGCTTCCTGCGGATGATGCTCAACTCGGCGCTGGTGTCGCTCGGTACGGTAGCTCTCACGCTGGCCGCCGCCGTCCCGGGCGCGTACGCCATCAGCCGGCTGAAGTTCTTCGGCAGCCGCCACGTCAGCGCACTGTTCCTGGCGGTCTATCTCTTCCCCGCCACCCTCCTCGCCGTTCCGCTGTTCGTGATGTTCGCGAAGATCGGCCTCTCCGGGAGCCTGGTCGGACTGGCGATCGTCTACATCGCCCAGACCGTGCCCGTCTCGATCTACATGCTGAAGAACTACTTCATCACCATCCCGGTGAGCGTCGAGGAGGCCGCCGCTCTCGACGGTGCGTCACGCTGGCAGACCGTGCGCAGGGTGGTGCTGCCGCTCGCGATGCCGTCATTGATGGCCACCGGCCTCTATGTCTTCATGATTGCCTGGAACGAATTCCTCTTCGCCCTCCTCTTCCTGGCCGCCGACCCCGACAAGTGGACGGTCTCCCTGGGACTGCAGCAACTGGCGAACGGCATCGAGGTTCCCAAGACAGTTCTGATGGCTGGGTCGGTGGTCCTGACCCTCCCCGTGGTACTGCTGTTCTACGCGGCGGAGCGGCTGCTGACCGAGGGCCTCACCAGCGGTGCGGACAAGGGTTAGTGAAGAGATCGGGAGTAGGGACGACGATGCCGGTGAACCAGGCGAGTGCGGGGCATCTGCTGCGGCTGATCCGCACGGGTGAAGCAGTGACGCGCGGCGAACTCCAGCATGTGACAGGGCTGTCCCGGTCCACCGTCGGCAACCGCCTGGACCAGCTCTTCGCCGCCGGGTGGCTGCGGGACACGGCAGCCGGCGCCTCTACCGGCGGACGGCCCTCCGCACGCCTGGAGTTCAACTCCTCGCACGCGGTGGTCCTCGCCGTCGACCTGGAGACCCGGCACAGCCGGGCCGCGGTGCTCGGCCTGGACGGCACCCTCCTCGCCGACCGCTCGGAGCCGTTGCTCATCTCGGACGGCCCCGACCGGGTGCTGGACACCGTCGCGAGCTGGTTCCCCTCGCTGCTGGAGAAGGCGGGCACCGACGCCTCACGGGTCTGCGGAATCGGTCTGTCCGTACCCGGCCCCGTCGACTGGACGACGGGACAGCTCGTCCAGCCCCCGATCATGCCGGGCTGGGACCAGTACCCGGTCCCCGTCCGGATGCAGGAGGCGTACGCCCGGCACGTCCCGTCCGCCGGGGCGCCGGTACCCGTGCTCGTCGACAACGACGCCAATCTCATGGCCTACGCCGAACAGCGCCTCTTCTACCCCGACTGCTCAGCGTTCGTGCTGGTGAAGGTGTCCACAGGCATCGGCGCCGGTGTCGTCGTCGACGGGGAGCCCTACCGGGGCATCGACGGCGGAGCCGGCGACATCGGACACATCCGGCTGCACGACAGGACCGAGGCGTTGTGCATGTGCGGGTCCTACGGCTGCCTCGCGGCCGTGGCCAGCGGCCGTGCGATCGCTGAGCAGTTGGCGTCCGCCGGCATTCCGACGACGTCGGGCTCCGACGTACGGGAACACCTGGCTGCGGGCCAGCCGGACGCCGTCAGACTGGCCCGCGAGGCCGGTCAGCGGGTCGGAGAAGTGCTGGTCACCGTGGTGACCCTGCTCAACCCCGGGGTGCTGGTCCTCGCGGGCGATCTGGCCGGCACGCCGTTCCTGACGGGTGTGCGCGAACTCCTCTACCAGCGCGCGATGCCGCGCACGACGGCACACCTCAACGTGGTGACGTCCCGTCTCGGCGACCAGGCAGCGCTCAGTGGCGCGGCCGCCATGGTCGTCGAGCACCTCTACGCCCCGGACAGGGCCGACACCCGACTGGCCGCGCTCAACGGCGCCTGACACTTCCCGCTGACCGGCAGCCTCTCCCAACTGCCTCTACACACCCGTACTTCCATGGAGCCCCCATGTCGCTCGACTCGCCTTCCGAACACCCGCCCGGTCCGAACGCCGCCGATCAGCCGCCCTTGCGAGTGGGTCTGGTCGGCGCCGGCCCCTGGGCCCGGACGATGCACGCCCGGATGCTCGCGGCAGGACCCGAGACCCAACTCGCCGGCGTGTGGGCGAGGCGCCCCGAGGCCGCCGCCGAGACCGCCGCACCGTACGACGCTCCGGTGGCCGCCTCGTTCGAAGAACTCCTGGACCTCAGCGAGGCCATCGCCTTCGCCGTACCACCCGCCGTCCAGGCGGAGTTGGCGGTACGCGCGGCACGGGCCGGCAAACCCGTGCTGCTGGAGAAACCGCTGGGCCCTGACCTGGCGTCGGCCCGCAAGGTCGCCGAAGCGGTGGCGGAGCACGGTGTCGTCTCCCAGCTCGTTCTGACGAAGCGTTACCACCCGGTGACGCGCGAGTTCCTCCGTCTCGCGGCACAGACGGAGGCGACGGGGGCGCGCTCCTGCTATCTCCACGGTGCCTTCCTCGGCGGGGAGTTCGCCACCCCGTGGCGGCTGGAGCAAGGTGCCCTGCTCGATCTCGGGCCCCATCTGCTGGACCTGCTCGACGCGGCTGTCGGTCCGATCGCGTCCGTGCACGCGACGGGAGACTCGCGCCGCTGGATCGAGCTGACCTGTGAACACACCAACGGTGCGATCAGCCAGGCATCCCTCTCCGGCACGGTCCGCCTCCCCGCGGCCCGCACGCGCATCGAGCTGTACGGACCCGGCGAGGAGATCGTCTACGACACGGCGGAACTCGACCACGAGGAATGCTGGCCCGTACTGCGCCGAGAGTTCGCGTCCGCCGTCCGCTCCGGCGTTTCCTCCCCGATCGACGCCGCGCGCGGTCTGCACGTCCAGGAACTCCTGGAAATGGCCACGGCCACGCTTTCTCGTTGAGCCACGGGTCGACCCGACCCGACCACTCGCGCCTCGCTGGGATCAACCGGCCTGGTCCGACGGCAAAGACGCGAGCAAGTTCGAGCCGGGCGGCTAGCGTCTCCTCGTGGGTGTCGCCGAGCCGGTTCCGCCGCAGGGGATGTTTACCGCAGCCCGCATCCTGATCGAGGTCGGCGACGGCACCTTCTACCAACCCCAACCGGTCCCCACGGGCGGTGAATCCTAGGAGGAAGTCGCGTCTCCGGCAGGCAAGTGAGCAGCTACGTCGTAGTTGGCGACGCGTCCCGCCAACACCCGCGGGCTCATGCCATGGCCGCTGTCCCGGTCAGCGTCGGCACCGGCCTCCAGCAGCAGCCGGATCGTCGCGCCCTCGCCCTGTGAACAGAACACCGCCCTCCACAACGGCGTGTTCCCATGGGGGCGGCAGCTGGGACGATCCCGCCCGCGAGCTGGAGATTCTCCGGGTCCGACAGCGTCAGGCACTCGGTATGGGGCACCGGGCACAGCACACAGAGGACGCCATTCATCGGATGCTTAGAGCCTTGACGCGGTTATACCCCAAGGTTACCGTGACGTTTCTCAGCATAGGTCGGATGAATGTCTGAGGAACGCCTCGGCTCTGAAGGAGACTCACCGTGTGGCTGCCTAAACGAAGACATTCCGTCCTGCTGCTGGCGGGTACAGCGGTGACAGCTCTTCTCGCGACAGGTCTCGTGTCCGCCGATGTCGCGGTGGCCGACTCCGTGGCGTCCGTCTACGCGGCACCCGACGGCACGGGCACTCGGTGCTCGTCCGGGGCGCCTTGCTCGATCACCACGGCCCAGCAGACTGCCCGTCACGCCCGTGCGGGGCGTACCGACACGGTGCAGGTGATCCTGGGCGGCGGTACTTACCAACTGGCGGCACCCCTCGAATTCGACGCGGCAGACTCAGGCAGCCCCGGGCATCCGGTCGTATGGACGGCGGCGCGCGGCGCCCACCCGATACTCTCCGGTGCGACCCGCGTGCGTAACTGGACCACTTCCTCCCCGTCAGGCGTCTGGTCGGCATCCGTACCGGCCGCAAGCGCCAGCCGTCAGCTCTACGTCGACGGCGCGGAGGTGCCCGTCTCGCAGGCCACACCCGCCCAACTGCACTTCGCCGGCGGCTGGAAAGGCTCGACCACGGGGTACGACCTCAAGGGCGACCCAGCCGGGCTCGCCTTCTTCACGGCGATGACGCCGGCCCAGTTGCGGCAGGTCGAATTCGACTACCCGGGCGGGAACGGGCAGTGGACCGACTCCAAGTGCCGCGTGCAGTCGCTGTCCGGCACGTCGCTGACCCTGAACGAGCCGTGCTGGAAGAACGTCACCGGCCGCGCCGAGTACTCCCAGGCCAGCGGCACACTGCCCGCCATGAGCCCCTCGCAGATGCCGACCTCGATCCAGAACGCCAGAAGCCTCCTGCACCCGGGCCAGTGGTTCCTCGACCAGTCAGGCCACACCCTCTACCTCGCCCCGCTGAACGCGGCCAAGCCGGACAGCCTCGATGTCGAACTGCCCCACCTGGAGACCCTCGTGCAGGGCACGGGCAGCCTGGCTCGTCCCGTCCACGATCTGACGTTCACCGGGCTCACATTCTCCTACGCCACGTGGAACGCCCCCTCCGAGCCCGCAGGCTTCGCCGACGTGCAGAGCAACCTGCACATGACGGGGGCGAACAACCAGGGCATGTGCTCGTTCTCGAACCCGGCCGGCAGCTGCCCCTGGGGCCTGCTGACCGAGCCGCACGCCAACGTCTCCTTCACCGCCGCGAACCACATCACACTGACCGGCAACCGGTTCGCGGAACTCGGTGGGGCAGGCCTCCGCATCGCTTACGGCTCGTCACACAACCTCGTCCAGGGCAACGAGTTCACCGATATCGCGTCAACCTCGATCCTGCTCGGCTGCACCGCCGACCCCACGCCGGTCAACCCCGATCCGGCCCACTTCCCGGACTACCTGACCAAGAACCCCGACACACCAAAGACGATCAAGGACAACTGCACCCCGGATCCATCAGCTGTGGCCGGCGACGCGATCGGGACGAACGAAATCGCCACCGGCAACACGATTTCGGACAACGTCATTCACCACATCGGCACCGACTACCCCTCGGCAAGCGGCATCACGCTGCTGTACACCCGACACACGCTGGTCACCCAGAACGAGCTCTACGACCTGCCCTACACCGGCATCACCGCCGGTGTCATCCAGGGACACGTCGACTCGGCGGACCACCCCTCGAACACGCTCAACATCAACGCCGACAACACGATCAGCGACAACCTCATCCACGACTACCTCAAGGTGCTCGGCGACGGGGGCGGCGTGTACATGGAAGGACACCAGGGCGCCTACCACTACAAAGCCGATGGCAAGACGATCGACTTCGACGCCACGATGGCGCACGGCCTGCAGGTGATCGGCAACGTCACCTACAACCAGGGGCCCGGCTTCGCCTCCTTCTACGACGACGCCGGCTCCGAGTGGATCCACTACGTCGGCAACGTGCAGTTCCACAACAACGGCGCCAACGCCCAGGGAGGCTGCGCGGCCACCGGGCACTTCCTCGTCGAGGGCAACTACTTCTCCGCGCCCGCCGGTCAGTACATCTGCGCCGACGCGGTCGACAGCCACGTCGGCAGCAACACCACCATCCCGAACTCCCCCGGGCCGAACGACATCCAGCTGACGGCACTGCGCAACGCCGGCGCGGACACGTCGGGACGAGGCTTCGCCGACACGACGGACATCGAGGCCGACTACGTCTCGCCGCCACAAGCGACGTTCTCCAACGGCACCACGACCATGCGGGTGCTGATCGGTGGCGCCGGGTTCGTGCCGGGAACCCCGGTCTACTTCTCCGGCCACGCCGCCCCGAAGGTGCAGGTGCTCTCACCCGGCTTCCTGATCGCCTCGCTCCCGCCCGGTGCGGACACCTCGCAGGTGTCGGTCGGCGGTCTCGTCGCCGCGCCCAAGATCTCCGCACCGGCGACCGGCGCGACCGGCGTGACGAACACGTTCACCGTTCGCGGGTCCGGGGTCACGGGTGACACGGTCACCGTGACAGACGGCGGCACCCCCCTGTGCCGTGTGACGGTCACGGGCTCCGCATGGTCGTGCACCGCGACGGAGCCCGACGGTCAGCACACACTCGTGGCCGTACAGTCGAACTCGCGCGGCGTCGCCTCGCCACCGGTCACAACCGTCTTCGTGGTCGGCAAGGCTCCCGCCACCGTCCGACTCAACGACAGCGACCCGACGGTCCAGTACTCCGGATTCAGCTATCAGAGCGGCCGGGGGCTCGACGACTACCAGGACGACATCCACTACGCGTCGGACAACGGCTCGGCGATCACTTATACGTTCGTCGGTACCGGTATCAAGGTGTACGGCGAACAGAGCAGCGACGAAGGCCATTTCTCGGCAGTGCTGGACGCGGGCACGCCGACCAGCGTCGACACCGTACCCAGTGACGGCCAGCGTCGCTCGAACGTCGTCGTATGGTCGAAGACCGGCCTGCCCGCCGGTCTGCACACACTCGTACTGACCAAAGTCGACGGGACCTACATGACCTTCGACGGACTTGAGGTCGACAACAACTGAACCGGACCCCTGCCCGTTCCCACACCCAGAGCTCCTCCGGCAGGGTCCGGCCCCGCGGCGCGCGGAGTGGTCGAGCCGGGAAGTCCGCGGCGCTGTGCAGTCTGCCGCCGCACGCATCCGCACACCGCCATCACCGACCGGTCCACTGCGCCGCGAGAGAGCGCTGTGGACCGGTCGGTGAGGGCGCCTACTGGTAACAGGGGTTCCCGCACTGCACCGTGAACGTGCCGCCGTCGTTGAGCACTGGGAGGGCGGGGTGGTGAGTGACGGTCGTGGGGGCATTACTGGTCTCCCAGGGCATGGGAACTGCCACGGCCTGAGGCGCCAAGGCGGTGAGGGCCCCGGTAGCGACGAAAACGGCGGCAACCACGCGCGTGGACAGACGCATCTGAACTCCTCAATCGACGATGAGTTGGCAGGACTGCGGCCAGGACGATCCCTTGGACGGGCCGTCCTGGCCGACTACCAGTCTCCAATACAGACCGCGTTCCGCGCTCCATCGGGGATCTGCGAACGCCCCCGTGCCGGAGGCCCGCTCGCAGGGCGGTCAGGACACGGACCGGGACGCCGCCGAAGATCAGCGACCGGTAGCCGCCAGGCCGAGGAACGCCCCCGGCCTGGCAAAGGCAACTCGACACACTCCCGGTGCCGAAGTCACTCGAAGACCGTCACGGACGGTCCCCCGTGCCTCCGCTCGTGGGGGCGGCGGTCTGCTGACGGCCGCCCGGGCGCGGGGGCTCAGTGGCGTCCCGGATGCTGTCGCGGGCGGCGGCCGCCACCGCCTCGGCGGTGATGCCGAATTCGGTGTAGAGCCGCTGGTAGTCCGCTGAAGCGCCGTAGTGCTCAAGGCTGATGATCCGCCCCGCGTCTCCGACCACGTCGCGCCAGCCCTGGCCGACGGCGGCCTCGACACTGACCCGGGCCCGGACCTCGGGCGGCAGGACTTCATCCTGGTAAGCCAGTGGTTGGGCGGCGAACCACTCCCGGCACGGCATGGACACCACTCGCACCGCCAGACCGTCCGATGCCAGCAGGGCACGGGCGTCCAGGGCGATCTGCACCTCCGAGCCCGTCGCGACGAGGATGACGTCCGGTGTCGAACTCCCCTCGCTTTCGGCAAGGGTGTACCCGCCGCGGGCCGCGTTCGACGCGGCGGCGAACTCCCCGCTGCTCCGGTCCAGCACGGGCAGGTTCTGCCGGGTGAGGATCAGCCCGGCGGGCCGGTCGGTGTGCTCCAGAACGGTGCGCCAGCAGGCAGCGGTCTCATTCGCGTCAGCGGGCCGTACGACATCCAGGCCGGGGATGGCGCGCAGTGCGGCGAGGTGCTCGACGGGCTGATGCGTCGGGCCGTCCTCGCCCAGGCCGATCGAGTCGTGGGTCCACACGTACGTCGCGGGCAGCTGCATCAGGGCTGCCAGCCGGACCGCGGGGCGCATGTAGTCCGAGAAGGTGAGGAACGTGCCGCCGTACGGCCGCGTCAGGCTTTGCAGCGCGATGCCGTTGAGGACCGCGCCCATCGCGTGCTCGCGGATGCCGAAGTGCAGGGTGCGCCCATACGGGTCGCCCTTCCACTCCTTGGTCTGCCGGTCGGCCGGCAGGAAGGACGGCTCGCCCTCCATCGTGGTGTTGTTGCTCTCGGCGAGGTCGGCCGACCCTCCCCATAGCTCAGGCAGGACATCCGCGACGGCGTTGAGCACCGCTGCGGATGCCTTGCGGGTGGCCATCCCCTTGGAGTCGGCCGGGAATTGGGGCAGCGTCTCGGCCCACCCCTCCGGCAACTCCTGTGCCTGCAGCCGGTCGAGCAGCGCGGCGCGCGCGGGGTTGGCCTCGCGCCAGGCGGTGAACTGGTCCTGCCATCGGGCGTGCACATCGTGCCCGCGATCCGACGCCTCGCGAGTCCGCGCCAGGACCTCGTCCTCGACGACGAACGTGCGCGCCGGGTCGAAGCCCAACAGCTCCTTCGTCGCGGCGACTTCGTCGTCGCCCAGCGCCGAGCCATGCGCCTTTCCGGTGTTCTGCTTGGTGGGGGCGGGCCAGCCGATCAGGGTACGCAGCATGATCAGCGAGGGGCGGCCGGTCTCCGCCTTGGCCGCCTCGATCGCGGCCAACAGCGCGTCCACGTCTTCGACGTAGTCGCCGGTGCGGGTCCAGTCCACGGTCTGCACGTGCCAGCCGTAGGCGGCGTAGCGGGCCGGTACGTCTTCGCTGAACGAGACGTTGGTGTCGTCCTCGATGGAGATGTTGTTGGAGTCGTAGAACATCACCAGGTTGCCGAGTTCCTGGTGTCCGGCGAGGGAACTCGCCTCGGAGGTGACGCCCTCCATGAGGTCTCCGTCGGAGGCGATGACGTAGACGTGGTGGTCGAAGGGGGACGCGCCGGGCGCGGCGTCCGGATCGAGGAGGCCGCGCTCGCGGCGCGCGGCCATCGCCATACCCACGGCGCTGGCCAGGCCCTGCCCCAGCGGTCCGGTGGTGATCTCGACCCCGGGGGTGTGGCGGTGCTCGGGATGGCCGGGCGTTGCCGACCCCCACGTGCGGTATGCCTGCAGGTCCGGCAGTTCAAGACCGTACCCGGACAGATAGAGCTGGATGTACAGCGTCAGGCTGGAATGACCGCACGACAGCACGAAGCGGTCGCGCCCCAGCCACCGGTCGTCATTCGGGTCATGGCGCATCACCTTCTGAAACAACAGGTAGCCCAGGGGCGCCAGACTCATCGCCGTACCGGGGTGACCGTTGCCGACCTTCTGGACGGCGTCGGCGGCAAGCAGCCGAACCGTGTCCACCGCCCGTACATCCACCGCGTCCCAGCCCACCTGGTCGCTCACGGGCGAACTCACTCCACGCTCGTGTGCTGCGGCAGACCCGTTCCCCGATGTCCCGTTCGCCATAAAGACTCCTTATATAGATATAAAAGACACGTTACATTCTTCCGAGCACGGCCGGAGGACGGACCGGACGGCCCGTCATCCGGACGGCCGAGTGGACGAAAAGACGCGGCCGACGGCGGCGAGGCGCAGGCTTTCCAAGGTGGCCAGTTGGTGCTCGGCCCGCTCCAGCAGTGTGTCCAGGTATTCGGGATAGAGCCGGTCGTCGGTCTCGGCCAGCGTCCGCAGGGTGCGCCAGCACGCCGCTTTGCCCTGGACGCCGAGGAACATGGATTCCAGTTCCAGGACATCGCTGAGTGGGGAGCGGGAGAACAGATGCCCGTTGGGCTTGAGGCGGCCGGCCTTCTCGGCCAGCCAGCCAAGAGCGACCTTGGAGTGGTCGACGGACACGCCCACGTCGGTCATGATCTTCGTCAGCGACTCACGGTCCTGCGCCACCTGCCGGGTCAGCTCGGCCAGCGCGGTGTCCCGCTCCTCCCCCTGCTGGGCCTGGGCGGCCCGCCGGAAGAGTTCCAGGCCGGCAGTCGCTCCCGAGAGGTGGTCGTTGAGGTAGATCGCCATGAGGTCAGCGCCGCCCACGGCGTCCTCCGGCGAGCCGTGCGAGTTCCCGGACTCGTCGTCGGCGGTGTGCATTTCGCGGTCCACCGAGGCGGCGAGTTCAGTCCAGCTGTCCTCGAACTTGGCCAGCCCTTCACGTTCGAGACTCTCGGTGACGTCAGCGAAGTCGACGCCGATCCGTTCCAGCGCGGCGAAGTGAGCCGCGGCCGCGGCGTACCCGTCGGTGGCCGACGCGTCGTCGGGGAGGGTCCCGTGGTCGGCGAACGCGGCCAGGGTGGTGCCGGGCATGGTGTTCACGGTGCCGGCGATGACGAGTTCGCTGACGTACATCGTGTCGGGGTAGGCGGGATTTTTGACACCCGTCGACGCCCACAGCGGGCGCTGTGCATGCGCTCCGGCCGCGGCGAGGGCCTGCCAGCGCGGCTCTGCGGTCATCTGCTGGTATGCCTGGTGAGCCAGTCGGGCATTGGCGATCGCCGCCTTGCCCTTGAGGGCCCGGGCCTCGGGAGTATCGACAGCATCGAGGCGGGCGTCGACCTCGGTGTCGACCCGGGAGACGAAGAATGAGGCGACCGAGTGGATGTCCGCCAGGTCGTGGCCCGCGGACCGGGCCTGCTCCAGTCCGGTCAGGTAGGCGTCCATCACCGCGCGATAGCGGTCCAGGGAGAAGATCAGCGTGACATTGACGCTGATGCCCTGAGCGACGACGGCGGTGATCGCTGCCAGTCCCTCACGGGTGGCGGGGATCTTCACGAACAGGTTCGGTTCCGCGACCGCGTCCCACAGTTTCCGGGCCTGCGCCACGGTGGCGTCGGCGTCCCGGGCCAAGCCCGGGTCGACCTCGATCGAGACCCGTCCGTCGCTCCCGCCGGTCTGCTGGTAGACCGAGCGGAAAGCCTGGCAGCCGTCACGTACATCATCGGTGGTGAGGGCGAAGACAGCGTCGTCGACGCTCGCTCCTTGATCCGCCAGCCTCCGCAGTTGTTCGGTGTAGCGGTCCCCTTTGGACAGTGCCGAGGCGAAGATCGTAGGGTTCGTCGTCACCCCCACGACGTGCTGGTCCGCGATCAGCTTGGTCAGCTCGCCGCCGGCGAGCAGCTCACGGGACAGATCGTCGAGCCAGATCGAGACTCCGGCAGCGGACAGCCCGGCGAGTGGATCGGACCCAGTGGTGTCAGACATGCGAGACCTCCAAAAAGGGACGTGATGCCTGGTCGGCGAAGCGCCCGCGTGTGTCCCCCGGGCGTCCGTCTGCGGGACTCCCAAGGCCTGGACGAGCGGCGTGGCGTCCGCTCACGAGGGGCAATGGCGCAAGCCGGTCGTTCGGGTCGACGTGGACGTGACTCCACCTGTCGGGCGCCACGCCTTCCTCGGAGGAGTCGCAGCCCCGGCATGCTTCCGTACACGCCCCGACCCTGTGCGCCTGTCCAGTAATCACCAGCTCATCCATCAGATGGAGATTTTCCAGACAGCACGGGGGCCTCAGCGAGGACTGAGGGCGCCGCCATGTCGCCGGACGGATCCGGTTCATCCTCCGCCGCCCGTAGCTCTGGAGTGACTTTCGGCTGAATCGGCTTACTCACGCTCGCCACACGGCACAGGTTCCCTGTGGGTGACTTTTCGCGGTGAGTTGTCGAACGGGTCTGGACGGCCGAACGAAAGAATTCCTCCTCAAGCGCATCCGGACAGCCGACTCCAGCGGAATGACCTGTGGTGTCAACCGACGGAGCGATGAGAGGAACCGCATGTGCCTGAATCGGGCGGAACCGTCCGCCGGAGAGCGCCGAGGTGCCTCACAGCCCGCGCCGGCCACCCCGCGGCTTGGTCTGCGTGCTCCCGCCGCCGTCTCACCCGGCGCCGGACCTCGGTACCCGCCCGGTTCTGGGCGAGCAGCGGCCGATGAGGTGGACCGCGACGTTCCGGGCGCGGTGAGCCGTGTGCTCGAACAGGTCCTGGGAGAACGGGTCGCCCAGGCCACGGCGGTGGACGCGACCTTCGGCCGGGATGTGGCTGAACGTGTCGAGCGGTTCACGCTCCTGGGTGGGAAGCGACTACGCTCCCAGTTCCTGTGGTGGGGGATGCGGTTCTGCGCAGGAGAATCCGACGTCAGCGATGTGGACGCGGCGCTGCGTGTCGCCTGCGCCCTGGAACTCGTCCAGACGTGCGCGCTCGTGCACGACGACGTGATGGACGGATCGGCGCTACGCCGCGGCAGACCCGCTGTGCACACCGACTTCGCGGCCCAGTACGCCACCGCCCCCGCTTCAGCACTCGGCGTGCCGTTCGGTAAAGCCGCCGCCGTCCTCACCGGAGACCTCGCCCTGGCATGGGCGGACGACGCCATCGCCGACACCGTACTGGCGGCGGATGTGCAGGTACGGGTCCGTCAAGTGTGGCGCGACCTGCGGACGGAGATGGTCGGCGGTCAGTACCTCGACCTGCACGGACAGATCACCGACTCACGATCCATGGCGAGGGCACTGCGGGTGGCTTGCCTGAAGAGCGCCCTTTACACCGTGGAGCGTCCGCTCGCACTCGGAGCCGCGCTGGCCGGAGCGGACCAAGCCACCGTCAGAACTCTTTGCGCCGCAGGTCGCTGCGCCGGCATCGCCTTCCAACTGCGCGACGACCTCCTGAGTGTCTTCGGCGACCCGGAGTACACGGGGAAGCCGGCAGGCGAGGACGTCCGCCAAGGCAAACTCACCTATCTGGTCGCCGTCGCGCGGGCGCGTGCCGACGCCGAGGGCGACAGTGCGGCGCTCTCACTTCTCGACGAAGCCCTCGGGGACGCGTCCCTGTCGGAGAGCGGCCTGGCGTCTGTCCGCTCGGTCCTGGTGGCCACCGGCGCCGTGGAGACGGTCGAGAAGAAGATCGATTCGCTGGTCAGCCACAGCGGACGCTGTTTGGCAGCCGCAGGGGGCGAGTACACCGTTCGCCGCAGGCTCGGCGCGCTGTTCCGCGCCGTGTCCGGCCCGCCCACCGAGGTGGTGGGCGCCGGCCCGTCCGCCATGCCCCTCTCTTCCGCCGCCGTCCAAGGAAGCAGCCGATGAAAACCCTTGAAGGACGCACGGATCACGTCGTCGTGGTGGGAGCCGGGCTCGCCGGCCTGTCCGCCACGTTGCATCTGCTCGGTGCCGGCCGCCACGTCACCTTGGTCGAAAGGGACACACTTCCCGGTGGCCGGGCCAATCGACTGGATCTCGGCGGCTACCGGATCGACACCGGCCCGACGGTCCTGACGATGCCGGACCTCCTGGACGAGGCGTTCGCCGCCGTGGGGATGTCCCTGCGGGACCGGGTGGAGCTGATCCCTCTGCACCCCGCCTACCGGGCCCGATTCGCCGACGGCAGCGAGCTGGACGTGCACACCGGCCCCGAGGCGATGGAGTCGGAGATCGAGCGCTTCGCCGGAGCGGCCGAGGCGGCCGGCTACCGCCGTCTGCGCGACTGGCTCTCGCGCCTGTACACCGTGCAGATGCGCCGTTTCATCGACGCCAACTTCGACTCGCCCCTGCGGCTTCTCCACCCCGACCTGGCACGCCTCGCGGCGCTCGGCGGCTTCGGGCGACTCGACGCCCGTATCGGCCGGTTCCTGTCCGACGAACGCCTGCGCCGGGTCTTCTCCTTCCAGGCCCTCTACGCGGGGGTGGCGCCGGCCCGTGCGCTCGCCGCGTACGCCGTCATCGCCTACATGGACACCGTCGCCGGGGTGTACTTCCCCCGGGGCGGCATGCACACCGTGCCGCAGGCCATGGCGGACGCGGCCACCGAAGCGGGTGCCGATCTGCGGTACGGCCGTGAGGTCGTCCGGCTGGAGCGCTCGGGCGATCGGGTCACGGCTGTCGTCACCGACCAGGAACGCATCGCCTGTGACGCGGTCGTGCTGACCCCGGACCTGTCTGACGCCTACCGGCTGCTCGGCCGCCGGCCGCTTCGCCCGCTGGCGCTGCGCCACTCTCCGTCGGCCGTCGTCCTGCACGCGGGAACAAACCGTACGTGGCATGGACTGGGCCACCACACCATTTCCTTCGGCGCTGCCTGGAAGGAAACGTTCCGCGAACTCACCAGCGCGGGAGCCTTGATGAGCGACCCGTCCTTGCTCATCACCCGGCCGACGGCAACCGATCCGTCCCTCGCACCGCCGGGCCGCCACTTGCACTACATTCTCGCGCCCTGCCCCAACACCGACATCGGACCCGGTACACGGGAGTGGCACGACTTGGCGCCCCGCTACCGGGACGAGCTCCTCAGTGTGCTGGACAAGCGCGGCCTCACCGGCATCGGCTCGGCCATCGAGGAAGAGTGCCTGGTCACCCCGGTCGACTGGACCGACCAGGGACATGCTGCGGGAACGCCCTTCTCCGTCGCCCACACCTTCGCTCAGACCGGGCCGTTCCGGCCCCGCAACCTCGTGCGCGGCACGGAGAACGCCGTATTGGCAGGCTGTGGAACCACTCCCGGCGTCGGCGTACCGACCGTGATCATCTCCGGAAAGCTCGCGGCACAGCGTGTCACCGGTCCGCCTCCGCCCTCTTCGGCCCTGGGCCGGCCTCGGCGTGCCGCACGGGAGGACGAACCGGTATGACCGCCCGTGAACTCGACGCGGCGGGCATCAGGGAGCCCGCCCTGCGTGACGCGTACGCCCGGTGCCGACGCCTCAATGCCCAGCACGGGAAGACGTACTTCCTGGCGACCAGGCTGCTGCCGATCGAGCGT
>NZ_JTIY01000009.1 GCF_000818175.1 Streptomyces sp. AcH 505 | reverse complement strand
GCCATAGAACAGCGGCTTCTCGCCGAAGCGATCGCGGCACAGCGTCAGCGTTCGCGCGCGCTGATCCCACAGCGCGAAGGCGAACATCCCGACAAGGCGCTGCAGCGCGCCGGCGACACCCCATTGCCGAACCGCATACAACAGCGTTTCCGTGTCGGAATGCCCACGCCAGTTCGGCGCCGCTCCCTCGGCTTCGAGCTCGGCGCGAAGTTCGAGATGATTGTAGATCTCGCCATTGAAGGTGATCGAGAAACGGCCGCATTCGCTGCGCATCGGCTGCGCCCCCGCCTGCGAAAGATCGAGGATCGACAACCGGCGATGGCCGAGGGCAATGCCCGCCGCGGCATCGGTCCAGATGCCGCCGGCATCGGGGCCGCGATGCCGGAGCGCATCCGCCATCCGCGACGCTACGCCCGCGAGCACCTCCTCATCGCCACCGCCCGGCCGCAGCAAGCCTGCAATGCCACACATCAGGTCGCGGCCTTGTTGAGGCCGAGCCGCTGCCGCAGTTCCTGCCATCGTTGCGCAACCGATGGCGGCACCGGCAGCAATCGTTTGCGCTGCGCCATGCGATTGAGACCGAGACCAATGGTGACGACGTCGACGATGCCTTTGATGCCCTGCGCGGCGATCGCGCCCAACACAGGAAGCAACGGACCCGAGCGCCTCGCATGTCGCCACAAGGACGTGACGAATGTCCGCCGTCCCAGCAGCATTTTGCGCAAATTCATCGCATCCCATCGATATCCGATCAGAATGTCTTCAAGGGCGGCAAACCGGCTTCGTGAAAATGTTCGCAGCAGCAAATCCTGATCCTGAGTTTTCATCAATGCGCCGTCATATGGATTGTCGCGAAACCAGGCCGCACGGCCACACCAGGTGGGATGCGGAAAAGGAAATCCGCGAAAAGGTTGCGCCGAGATTTCTTCGTGCGTCAGCCCGATCGGAAGCCGACCGATGAGCTCGGTTTCCGTAAAGACCGCCGCACCACAACCAAGCAGATCGAGCTGCGGCTCCTGCTGCAATCGCTCGATCTGGCGTGCGAGACGCTCCGGAAAACAGACATCGTCCGCATCCATGCGGGCGATGAAGCCGCCGCGGCTGACGGCAACGGCTTGATTGAGCCGTGTCGCGAGGCCCGCGCTGGAGGATTCGCGGATCAACCGTATTCTGGCATCGGCGATCCCCTCCACGATGGACGCACTGGCATCGGACGATCCGTCGTCGATGACGATGAGCTCCCAATCGCGCAATGTCTGCAGCTGTACGGAGCGGACGGCCGCGCCGACGGTCGCAGCATTGTTGCGCATCGACATGATGACGGACACCAGTGGGCGCCCGGTTGCAGGTTCATCCGTCGTGACGTCCGTGGTGCCAGTGAGATGCATTGCGCCTGACACGTCAGCTTTCGTGGTAGAACAGCCGTCCGGGCCAGCCGCGCGCGAAATAAGTGGTTGCTCCGCACAGGCGCCAGGACAGATCGAACAGCAGTCGCCGCGCTGCGCGCGGGCCGCGTTCGTTGCCGAACGCCAGCGTGAGCAGAACGGCCAACAATGAGCGAAGCCAGGCGATCGCAGCCGTGTTGCGGTGACACGCGACCGCCGCGGCAAGAGCGTCGGGCAACAGCGCCCAGGATAGGCTGCTGCGCCCGGCGCCGGTGGATTGCAGCTTCGCCAGGATCTCTGCAAAGCGCTTCGCATAGGTATGCTCGGCGCAAGTCCGCGCATGACCGGCCTGCGCCATGAGGTCGCGCGCTTCGGGATGGCCGAGGAAGTAACGCGCCTTGGCGACCAGCTCGTCCGGCGATGCGAACGTGGCGACCTCCTCGCCCGGCGTCAAATACCGCTCCAATCCCGGCGCTGTTTCCGTCAACAGAAAGCCGCCGGCGCCGGGAACCTCGAACGTGCGCGCCTTGATCTGACGACTGTTGGCGCCCGCAGTGGGACCCGGATTTTGACCGGCTCCGGCAAAATTCAGCGAAATACGCGAGGTGCGAAAAATCTCGGGAATGCTGGCGGCGTCGACGACGCCATTTTCCGTGCCATGCCCGAAGCATGTGACAGAAATTCCGGCGCGGCGCATCGTCTCGATCCACGCGGCACGATAGCCGTACATGCTGCCGACGAAACTTACATCATGGCGGCATTCCGCGGCCGGGCACGGCGCCCTGAGATCGGTCTCGGATGCGGCCCATTGCGACAGCATGACGTTGCCGAGGCCGAGCGATCGTGCGGTCTTTTCCGCGGCCGGATCGGTCGTCACATGCAGGTCAACATGATCGGCAAAGAACCGCGACGCCTGCGCAAACTTCCAGGAATCGTCGGTGCCCCAGTTGACGATCAGCGCGGGGCTGTTCGCCCGGATCAGATCCAGCGTATCGAACCAGATCTCGTAGTGCATCAGCACGCAAAAAATAACGTCTGGCTGAAACGCAACAACACGCTCCAGCAGCGCCGTATTCAGCGCAGCGAAATCGGCGTGCAGCGAGCGATCGCCGGAATCGAAAAGGCTGACCTCGTGTCCCAGCCGCGCCAATGCCGGGACGAAGTGCACATAGTCGTAGTTCTCGCCCCGCTCCGGCTTGCCGTAAGCGAAGCGGCTTAGCACGCAGAGGATTTTCATGGGGGCGGCGGGAGGCGCTTGCGAACCGCCGACACGTGATAACCGACCGTGAAGCGACGTTCGCCATCAAAGCGGTCAAGCAGCCTTGCCGCAACCGGCACACCGACAAGAAGCCATGGCGCAAACAGCAGCCAGAACGGCACCCACACCAGGTGAACCAACCAGGGCGCGGCAAAGCCGAATGGCCGGGTCATGCGCACGAACCGGATCGTCTCCTGCGCGATGTGTCGCAAACTACCGGCGTTGGACGAGACCGCAACCGACTCGAAGCCGGCCTCATCCAGAAATTTTTCGTACCAGTACGGCGTATAGCCACCATAGAAATGATATGGCTCCTGATGAATGCCGGATCCCAACGGCGCCGTGAGAATCAGACGTCCTCCGGGGGCGACGATCCGACCGATTTCGCGCACGACGGCGATAGGTTCGGGAACGTGCTCCAGCACCTCGGTGCAGATCACGGCGTCGAAGCTGCCATCCGGCACAGGCACAGCCTTCGCATCGGAAACGACGTCGATCCGCGCATAGTCGCCATGCCGCAGCTGTGCATTCTTCAACTGCGCAAAATCGTGCGTCTTGTAGATGCAATGGGCAAACAGGGGCCGATAGGGCGCCGACCCCGCGCCGACATCAAGCACCTTCGACCCCGCTGGAATCTGCGCGGCCTGCTCTGCCACCCAAATGTCGCGATTGCGGACGTTGAAGGCAAAGAAATCGCTATTGGCGAGGGAGCGCCGCAAAGCTGACAACATCGGGATCAGAAGACCAGGGTTAAAGGAGACGGCAAGGACCGCTACCGCTGAAATTCGAAAAGGCCGCAGCCATAGTCGAGCTGCGGAACATGATCCGGCAATACCTCGTGATGAAGCGTGCCCGCGTCTGAAACATAAGCGAAGCCGGTCAGCCGCAGCTGTGGAAACCATGACACGATCGTCGCCGGTGCGAACACGCGATGGGCGTTGAAGCAGACCCGTTCCCGTCCGATCGGGGTCGACAAATAGAGCTTGCCACCCGGGCCGATCACGCGCTGCAGTTCCTGCGCCGCGAGATGCGCACCATCCGCATTGATCGGATCGCCATAACGCCCGAGCCCGATATGCTCAATGACGTGCAGACAGGACAGGCTGGTCACCGACCGATCGGCAAACGGCAGCCGGTTGATATCGGCCGCAACGCAATTCAACCCGCTTTGATGAACGACGAGCGGCCGATAATCGACAAAAATAGTTGGAACGTGCGCCGAGAGCACCCCCATCGTCAATACACTGGAGCCAATATCGACATGTTGGCACGGTTTGAACTCCGCCAGCCGCCGCGCCAGCCAGTTGCCCTGGTAGAAGTAATGGGGATCGAACGGCGTGGTCGGCAAGCGGTCCGCCAGGCATGGATAGCTGTCGGCGGCCTTGACCGACCACGATCCGGCTTGACGGCGGAACGCGATCCAGTCCGCCGCATAGCGCGGCAGATATCCCAGCGAAACCACGCGACGCCAATCGACGATCGCGCCAATCCAGCGCTTGAGGAACTCTTTCATCGGGAGATGATCATTTCAATTATCTCAGTTGTCCTCGCAGCCTGCGGATGCATCAGAGCGATGCCCCCTCCTGCATCGGCGAGATCCGCTGATCCGGCCCCCAATAGGCGCCGCAGGGAACCTTCGCCGCAAGCTGCCCAACAAGATCCGGCCTGCGCCAGGCCAGCGGCGCAAGGCGCGAACGCGCGCTCATCGCAATCCTGTAGACGCCGCGATGGATGGCCTTCAACGCCGGCCCGGTGCGGTCGGCATCGAGCTCACGCGCGCGAACCCGCCGGCGTTCGATCTGATAGGCTTGGGAGCCGGAGATCGACTTCTGTCCGGCATGCCGCCGGAACGCGCTGAACGTCAGGGGCACGTAAGCGGCCCTCCCCGCCTGCGCCATACGCAGGAAGAGGTCGTAGTCGGCGGCATACTGCAACGAGCGATCGATCCCACCGATCGCTTCATACAGGCTGCGGCGCCAGAAACAGGCGTCCTGCAGCGGAGTCCAGCCCCCGAACAATGTTGCCGTGCGCAGATTCGGCACCCATCCGCGGCTGAAGGACAGAATCCGATTGATTTCATCGACATAGAAATCATCACCGAAGATCATGTCCCGCTCATCGGTGACGGCGTTCCGCGCGGCATCAAGCGCTCCGGACAGATAAAAATCCCCGGCGTTGATCCAGCACAGGATGTCTCCGGTTGCGCGCACAAATCCCTTGCCGATCGCGTCCGCATATCCGGCATCCGGCTCGCTGATCCAGGCGGTGATGTTGTGCTCATAACGACGAATGGTATCAACACTGCCATCGGTCGATCCGCCATCGATGACGAAATACTCGTCGCCCGGCCGCAGGTTGGCAACGACCGACTTGATGGTGTCTTCCAGATAGCGCGCCATATTGAAGGACGGTGTGACCACGGAGATGCGCATGGCTAGTGTTGCTCGTCCAGCGACGCCTGCTGCGTGCGCATCGATATATGTTTGGCGTCGGAACCATGCCGGGCCAGGGTTGCCAGCACGATGTCCTCGTAACATCGCGCAAAGGCCTGGCGGCGGGCTGGAAGAGCAGTTGCGGCACGATCGACATGAACGGCCTCAGCCACGGCATCCCACCGATCCAGGGCCTGGGACATCAGCTCGGCCAGCCGGGCCGCGTCGCCGGTTGCGAAGAAGCCCGCTCGATCCGGGGCCTGCTCCCGATGCACCGGAATATCCGAGAGCAGAATAGCCTTGCCCATCGACTTCGCTTCCTCGACGGTCGTGCTCCAGCCCTCGAATTTCGATGGATTGATCACGCCAACCGCATGTCGCATCAAACTCATCATATCGATGTAGGGCACCACGCCCAGCGGTCGAAACAGGTCGTCCACGCCTAGTCCGCGCGCGGTCTCCATCAGCGACGAGAAATGATGCGGCTGGCGCGGGTCGTCCGTGTTGCCGGTTGCAATCACCTGGACCGGCTTGGCCTGCCGGCGCAACAGCGCAAGCGCCTCCAGCACGATCGCGTGATTCTTGTGAATCCAGAACTGGTTGGGCAGATGAAAGTATGCCGCACCCACGTCATATGCAGCCGCGAGTTGATCGCGCGGCAAGAATTCTTCCGGTGGCGGAACGTTTGCAACGAACTGCAGCACCGCCGTCGCAACGTCTCCTCCGCGGACTTTTTTCAAGTCGGACAATGCGGATTCGCTGCTGAGCAACAGTGTGGACGCGTGACGACAGGTGCTGGCCAGATTCCGGCGGCGCGCGGCGAGCTCTCTCGGCGAAAAGAATTCGGGAAACGTGAGTTCCTGGAAATCCGGAATCCAGGAGATGCTGCGAACCGGCGCATGTTTGCCGAAGTGCCCCGAATGCGACAAAATCCCGATGCCCGTCGAACGCAGGGCCCGTTCCATCAGGAAATCGCGTCCCGACGCCACCCGCATCACCCGCCGCATGTGACTGACCAGCGAGGAAGCATCCAGCAGCGGCAAGCAAATGACGGCCATGTCGGGGAACTGGCTTTTCAGCGCGTCGACGCCGCGCCCTGATGTGATCAGCACCGGATCGATCCTGCGCTCCGGCAACGCCTTGATCGCTGAAAACAGGTTGCGGTAGTAGCTGATGCCGCCGAGCCAGCCATTGTCGCTGAACGCCATGATGAATCCGACACGGATCATGTCATAAGCCCGGGTCTTGAGCCGAAGTCATGAGCCAGGGCGCCGCGGGCCCATGCGACGTACTCGGCGAGACCCGTGGCGAAGTCCTGCCAGGGCGCCCAGTCCATCGCGCGCGCACGGACAATATTGGCCTCATAGCCCGGAGGATCTCCCTGGCGGGCCTCGCCGGAGAAAGTGAGCTCCGGTGCCGATGCCGACCAAAGCTCGCGCAACTGCGCCAGCGCGTCGCGAACCCTGATGGAGGTCCCGCTGCCGCCATTGACAATCGGCACCGCCGCAGATGCCTGCCCCGCGATGGCATCGACCAGGCGAACGGCATCACCGACATGAAGCCAGTCGCGACGCTCATTGCCGCTGCCGCCGAAGCGACCATCCTGCTGCGAGAACTTGCGGCAGGCATCCCAGAACAGCTGCTTGCGCAAACCCGGACCGTAGACCGAGAATAGCCGAACGATCGCGATCTCGAGCCCCTCTTCCTGGCCGGCCTGCCGGCAACGCTGCTCGATCGCGAGCTTGCTCTTGCCATAAGGCGAGATCGGATTGAGCGGCGTGTCTTCCGGGATCGGCAGATGCGCTACAACGCCATACACCGCCGCGCTGGACAGCACGACAATCCGGGGGCGTGCCGCCTGGCGGCGCGCGAAGTCGAGAACTTCGACCGCGGCGCCGACACTCTTGCGAAACTCGGCATCGGGATCGCGAAAGGAATCGCCGACCAATCCACTGCCGGCGCAATGAACGATAAGATCGATGGGTTCGGCGAACGCTGTAAGCGCGTCGCTGGATACATCGCCGGAATGCCAGCGGGTCAGTGCCGCCTCGGCATCCACCTCGCCGTGGCCGATGCCGATGACCCGGCGGCCGCGCGATCGGAAATGCTTGGAGACATGACGACCGATGAAGCCGAGTGCGCCGGTGACGAGGACGGCCGATCCGTCAGGAGAGATCATGAACGCAGATCGACCAACGGCAGCGTTTCAAGCAGCTTCTGCTCGTCCTCCGTCGACAGGAAGCTCAGCTGCCCGGAAGGGTCCCTCGCCTCGCGGAAACATGCCGGGACATAAGCCTCGCGAGCGCTCACACGCGGCAGAATCGCTGGCAGCACATCCTTGCGGACAAAAAACGCATTGTTGCCGGCGGAGTTGCAGCCGACC
Source organism: Streptomyces sp. AcH 505 (assembly GCF_000818175.1). Taxonomy (GTDB): domain Bacteria; phylum Actinomycetota; class Actinomycetes; order Streptomycetales; family Streptomycetaceae; genus Streptomyces. The sequence goes on along the minus strand of NZ_JTIY01000009.1, from coordinate 21,927 downwards.
AGCGCGTAGCCCTTGGTCTCGCCAAGCTCGGTCAGGGCGGCCAGCGAAGCGCCGTAATAGATCATCGAATAGTGCGCCCGCCCCCGGACGAACTGCGCATCGTAGGGAACGCTGACCGCCCGCTCGGCGCCGAAACGCGCATTATATTCCGCTATGACGATCCGCGGCTTGACGACGTCGACCGCCTGCCAAACCCAATAATCGTTGCCGTCGATATCAACCGACAGCAATCCGATATCGCCGGCAAATCCGGCAGAGCGGATCACGTCGTTGATGTTGTCGCGGGTAATGAACGCGCACTCGGCGCGGAGACGATGCCGCCAATAGATCTCGCTGTGGCGGATTTTCTCGACATTTTCGGCGCTTCCGTCGATGACCAGACCCGACCAGTGATCCTTGACCACGAGAAATCGTGTGCTGGATTCAAGATAGTCCTGAACGCCGAATTCCACGAAGGTCTTGTCCGCAATAGGGACATGGCGAACGAGAAACTGGATGATGCCGTCCTCACCCCATTGCGAGAAGACGCGAAATTCGGCCTCGCGAAGCGTGCGCGCGTTTTCGGTCTGCCTGGCTTCGATGCGACCCATGGCCTCCTGAAGGTAAACCGCCCTGGTCTCGATCGAGTCGACACGACGAAGGCGGGACAGCAAGGACGTCAAGACACGCACAAAATTCATCCGTTCATGGCAGGGATTGACCGACGGGAGCCGCCGGATTGCCGACGACAACGGTGTAGGGAGCAACATCGCGGGTAACCGTCGAGCAGGCTCCGATAATAGCGCCCTCTCCGATTCGCACGCCCTTCAGAATGGTGCTGTTGAAACCGATCCAGGCGTCGTCGCAGATCTCGATATCACCGGAACTCACATTTTCCACGAAGCTCGCCGCTCCCGTCTGGACCCGCTCCCGGAAATGCCGGTGGCGCTCGGCCGCCGAGAGGGAGTGCGCATCGTTGTCGTGAACGTTGACGCCGTGAGACAGGAAAACACGGCTGCCGATTCTGACATTCGACAGCGACCAGATCCGGGTTCCCTCACCGACATAGCAATGGTCACCGATGTCGATACGCCCACCGTGCGGATAGACCAGAAGTTCGCCTGCGAGCCATGTCCATTTGCCAAGGACAACATTTCCGGCATCGCCGGAATTGACCACGCGGCCGGACGACAGGATTTTGGAGCCCTCACCACACTGACAATAACGTTGCTGGCGACGGTCCCAGAGACTGTCCATGGCCTGCACCCAGCGGCCACGCAGTCTGGCGAGCAGCGACAGCATCATCGAGACGACGAGACCATGATCAGGCCGACAGGCAGACCAGCCACTTGCCGAGCGACATCCGGTCCGTCCAGGTCGAATCCAGGATCGCGACCTTGTCGTAGGCGGTGCGGCATTTCTTGTCCCACCAGCCCACGCTGTTGTTGTGGTAGCTCTGGAAGGTCTTGATCCATCCCTCGTCGGCATCGCTGCGCGACACCGGGATCATGTGGAACGTCCCAAAGCGCGCCACGCGGCCGCATTCCCTGAGGAACTTCTCGATGCCGTCCGCCGTGAAGTGTTCCAGCGACCCGATGGAATAGGCCCAATCGAACGACTGGTCGGGATAGCTCATCGACGTCGCATCGGTCACAAGCAGCCTCTCCCGCGGAATTCCCCGTGCGATGGCCTTGTCGATCAGCATGTTCGAGATGTCGCAGCCATGCACCTCCAGATCGGGATTGCTCTTCAGCAGCTCCATGGTGCGGCCGGTGCCGCAGGCGATATCCAGCACCCGCCCCTTGCGGCCTGCCATGAGCAGTTGAATATCGTTCCAGGCATTGCCCTCGCCCCAGCGATCGAGCATCTCGGCCATCTTGGGATCCCAATAGATATCGAGATCCTGTTCGGTGCCGTTGGTCTTGGTCGGCCGCAGCGCAACCACTCGGCCTCTCAGGCCCTGAGCGCTCCGCAACAAAATCGGCGGGATGAAATCCCGAATATAGTCCTTCATTTAAGAAGCCTTCTGATGAGTCGAACCAACGGATGGGACGGGGAACCGGACAGTGCGCGCTTTACCCGATCGAGCGCTGCCGGCTCGACGCGCAATTCCGTGGGCCAGTTCTCGTAGCGACGCATGGCATCAGCATTGACGCGAAGATCGTCCTGCAAATGCTGCGTACCCGCCCCGTGCGTGCCGCTCCCGTCGATCCCGACGTTCTGGACCAGCGAGTGCTGCGGGTAGAGAATCAGCCCGCCCTTGAGAAAAACCGAGAGCAGCCAGCGTATACCCCAGGAATCGATCCTGCCCTCGATCTGATCCCTGAGCATGCCGAAATAATCATAGCAGTTGTCGAGATTGAACCGGGCGCGCAATTGCGGATCGCGCTTCAGCCGATCGTAACCCGCGACCGACGTATCGAACTGGGTCCAGGCGCGCTGCCAGGTCGCCCATCCCCAGCAGCTGATCAGCGGCAGGAACAGCCCGTCGGACGATCCCTCCGCCTCGACCGGAAACATGTATCCCGAAACCTGGAACACGGCCGCTTCATTCTCGTAGCGCTCAAGCCCGCGGTTGAGAAACGTCAGGAATTGCGGGGCCACCAGCAGATCGTCCTCGACCACGATAACCCGGCCGCGCTCCGAACAGACCTCCGAGACGCCCGAGATGATCGAGTTCGCCAGACCCAGATTCCTGTCGCGCTCGATCATCGTGACCGACCTGAACCCAGACGCGGCGCGGGCAACGGCCCTGGCCTGTTCGATCGCGTCGGCATGCTCCGGCTTTTTCGGACCGTCGGCGTAAATGATCAGATCGCTCTCGCTTGCCAACGGATTGGCCGCGAGCCCCGCGAGCGTCCGGCGCGTGTGGTCAGGCCGGTTGTAGACGAACAAAACGATCGGCGCCAAATCCTGCATGTCAGGCAGCCCGGTTCGGCGAAGAGATCTGTGGCCCGTCTTCGTATATCAGCGTGTTGAGTGTTTTGGCGATCAGCCGATAGCCAGCGGCAGCGACAAAAGTGTTGATCGGATCACTCTCGATGGCCTGCACGGTCCGCTCATGCGCCTCGACCAGCAACACGCGTGGCCGAAAACGGCTCCAGTCACTTGAACGAAGAACGGACAGGTCCATTCCTTCGACATCGATCGACAGAAAGTCGATCACCTGATCCTCCGGCAGATATTCGGTGAGCAGGTCATCAAGCCCTCGCACCGCGATGCGTCTGGTCTCCAGCAGGCGGTAGCCCGGGATACGCGAACGTTCCGACGCCAGATCGGCATCGAACGTATTCAAGGCCGGCTCGTTGAAGAAGTGAAAGGTAAGCTCCCCTTCGGTGTCCGAAACGCCGACGCAAACATTGATGTCGGACGGACGGTCCCGATGAAATGCCTTGATAGCGTCCGGGTTCGGGTCAACGTTGAGTCCGGTCCAGCCGCGGCGATGAAAATAGCAGGTGTTCGAGAACCGGAACGGATGATGCGCACCGATGTCGACATAGAAGCCCTGCTTCTGGCCCTCGAACAACCGCCGCAGGATCATGTCTTCGCCGTCCTGCGAATAGGCAAGGTGGACGAAGGGATCGAGGCGCTCGGCAAGGCGCCGCGCGTTTTCGGACAGCCATGCCGGCACTGCCGCACGGACAAACTGCATGAAAGCGAGCTGCATCTTTGGCGGATTCCGGCTTCAGACCCGGTCCACGATCGTGCGCTCCATGCGCGCGAAGAACAGCAGGCCGGTGACGAGCAGAACAGCCGTAATGACCAGCGACTTGAGCTCGGCCGAGATATTGACCGCCGGCGCCCCTTGCAGCAACGCCCAGCGAAAACCTTCCAGCGGTCCCACCAGCGGATTGTACTCGTAAAGCCACATCCATTTCTGCGGAACGATGGCCGAGGTCGTGTAGGCCACCGGACTGACGAACATCCCGAGTTGCAGGATCAGCGGCAATGCGTGACGAAGGTCGCGAAAAATCCCGTCGATCGCGGACAGCCAAAGACTAAATGCCAGCACCGTCAACGCGACCTGAATGACGAAAAGCGGTGCCATCAGCATCGGCATCTGCAGCGGAATTTGGAACCAGACGAGAACGCCAGCCAGCAGGATCAGCGAAATCAAAACATCGAACAGCGCCGAAATGACTGCGGCGAGAGGCAGCACGATACGCGGAAAGTAGACCTTGGTGATCAAGGCGGCATTGGCCGTCAGACTGGTTGCGCCCTCCGAAACGCCTCGGGTGAACAACTGCCACAAGATCATTCCAGCGAACGCCGACGGCACATAAGGCAGGTTTCCCGCGGGCTGGGTCGGCACCAGCTTGAAGAAGATTACGAAAATTGCCGTGAACGCGACCGGAACGATCACCGCCCAGAGCAGGCCGAACACGGTCTGCTTGTAGCGCGCCCGGATATGCCGCCACGCCAGCAGGAATGCGAGATGGCGATATTGCCAAAGCTCGCCAAACTGGAACGCATGCAGTGCGCTCGGCGAGATATCATACACAGGTTTGGCGGATCGGGATGCGGGAAAGGACAAAAGGATTTCTTCCGGTGGATTAGGTCTGGCCCAGCGACGTTCTAGCCGTTGGGGTAACCCTGATACATATGCTGGCACCAGCGCGGCGCGTTTCTCGGTGCCACCCGCATGCCGAGCGCACGCATTCTGCGCCAGAACGGCGTATTCGCCAGCCATGGACGATAGTTCACGACGTAATGCAGGTCGACGATGGCCTGCTTCAGGTCCGCGGCCGTGCCAGCATCGAATATATCCGCCTGCTCCGCCTTTGCGATGAGGCTGTGAGCTTCGGAATAGTAGTTGTAGACAGCATAGACGAGTGCCATCCGCCTCACCTCGCCGGCATCTCCGCGGGCGAGCAACAAGGACTTTTTACGGAAGTAGATGGCATCGAACTCCCAGATGCGGGCGGCGATGGTCGGGCTGTTGGGATCGACGGAGAAAACCTCGGCTTCGTAGCCCCCGTCCGCGCCTCGGAACGGGCGTCGAACTCGAGCGACGCGAACGTCAAAAAACTCCAGCCCATTCTCTTCCATGAACTGTTCAACCGCCGGAAAGCGCGCTTCCTTCGGATAGAAAGAATGCATCCCGACTTCGAGCTCGGTTCCCAGCAGATTGGGCAACCGGTCCTGCCCAAGCCCGCCCAGCGCCTCGAGTTCAGCTCCCTGGATATCGAGCTTGATCAAGTCGACGCGGCGCTCGCCCGCATCGTCCAGGATCGACGACAACCGCCTGGTGGCTATGCTCTGCTCCGTAATCGGGAACAGATAGTTCGGATCGACGTAGTCAGCACAATCCAACGCCGCTTCCGAATCGAAACGAAGGATCGAGGTTCCCGTCGGAACATTGGAGACATAGAGCGTCCGTGGTCCGTCAGTCCCGGCAACTCCTGCGCAAACCACATGCCGCGTCGCGTCCAGTCCGGCGGCCTTGTTGGCGCGTTCGAGTTCGGCACAGGCATCCTGACGCGGCTCGACCTGATAGACGCGGGCGATGCCGTTGAGGAGTTCCCAGTGAGGCAGCACACCATTCGCCGCACCGACGTCGACGGCAACGAATCTGTCTTCACCGAGAATGACCCGCTGCAATCCCGCCGCGGTCAGCGTGTCGGTACGGCGCGGCGAAAACCTGCGGCGCACCGTATCCGCCATTCGATAGGCGCGAGAAGCTATGGACATTGAGAGATCATTCGCCCTTCAGGACGCGACGGGCAATCGCCCGCGCACGCTTCTTCAGCGCTCCAATCTTCGGCGGGTCCGGTTCGATCGCGAAAATCACCTGAAATACGAACCGCTCGCCCGACTTGACCAAGGCACCACGATGGATGCCGTAGTCGCCGTCGAACACGATGCAGTTTCCGACGTCGCGCGTCACCTTGATTTCGTCCTTGAGAAGATCCGATGAGAGCTCGGTGTCGTCGGTTATATCCTCACCGAAATGGCTGCAGGCCTGAAGAGCCGTCGGCAGCATGAGAAATTCGCGCCGATATTCGAGCTCCTGGAAGCGCCGACGATAGTAGCTTTGCGTTCCGGCAATGTAGTCATCGTAGAAACGATGGTCGATCGACTTGATCAGGAAATGGATGAAGTTGGACCTCGGCTTGCTGTGGCTTCCCTTGATATAGCCGGTCGGACCGTTTTCTTCCGTCACCTCGGAGAGCGCAATAATCGCCTTCGGATTACGGCACCCATGATCATAATGCATATAGACAGTCTTTGATGTCGCCATGCCGACATCGGCATAGCAATTCTGCCACCAGTCCTGCTTGTTATGGGAGTACTCCAGCGAAAAACCGGTAAACGTCACATTGCTGCCGAAATAGGCGGAAAGGCCGTCAAGCACTGCGCTTCGGCGAAAGAACCGATCGAGGCGCACGCCAACGCCGGCGTACCGCGGCATGCTCTCAGCCACGCGTATTTTCGGATTGAGTTCGGCGGCCGCGCGCAACCTTGCGATCACCGGCGCGCACAGCTCCCACAGCTTCTTTTTCTCGACCTCGCTCAACCGGCAGATATGCACGCCATCTCGCTTCAAATCGTCGGCTACGCTTCGCGCCTGCGACGACAGCGGGCGATTGAAACTATGCCGGTCATTCCGGATTTTCGCTTCCTCCAGCAGTTCGCCTGTCACGTCTGCGAGGGCCCGGCTCAGGAGCAACCGGACGCGTTCATTGGAGGTCGTTCGGTCGAGATAGGCCGCCAGTTCAGCAATTCGCCGGCCCGGCCCATTGTCGAACGCCTGCCCCAGCGCCGCGTCATCGTGCCGCTCGCGGTGAAGGGCATCGAGAGCCAGATCGACGGCCTCTATCATGCCGTCCACGATCGCATCGTCGCCGCGCACGGGAACGTCAAGATCGCGAAACGCGGGATGCGCCCGGTAGTCGATGTCGGGGTAGAAACGCACGTGCTGGTTCATGAGGTTTTTCTCCTCTTACGCCTTGGCAAGAGATCGCGGCTTGTCGGTCTCAGCATGCCGAACGTTGTAATCGATCGAAACGAGGCCGCCGCGGTGGAAAATATTTTCTTCCGCGGATTCGATGATGAGATGGGGCAGATTCACGTTCGCGTCGAGAATATCCTCGAAGATGCTGAAATCATTGCTGCCCAATCCCAGCGTCAGCGCGAATTCGCCGGGTCGAAACGGCAGTTTCGGGATTTCGATCTTGATCTCGCCCGTGTCACCCGCCTTCAAGGGGCGATCCCGAATGACTTCCTTGAGACTTGTCACGATGTCGCCGCTTCCGGCCACGGCGAACGATACCACAAGATCGAGAGAGTCCACGGGCTGATGGACCTCATAGGAAATATCGAGCTCCAGAGCATCGCCCGAGTTGAACGACCATTTCTGACGTTCGGGCTGCCCAGGGCTGGAAATGGAGAATGCGGCGATCCTGGCGTGTCCCCGCGTTCGATTCAGGCGATTGCCCAGCGAACGCTCCCGGACATCGAACGATGTCTGCTGTCCGGCCGCGTATCTCGTGAGCACCTCGCCGACCGGCCCATCTGCAACCAGCGTCCCCCGCTCCAACAAAATCGCCCGGGAACACAGGCTCCGAATGGCCTGCATGTTGTGGCTCACGAAAATGATGGTCCGCCCCTCCTGGTTGGTGCTGCTGTCCATCTTGGCCAGGCATTTCTTTTGGAAAGCGACGTCGCCCACCGCCAGCACCTCGTCCACGATCAGGATGTCAGGGTCGAGATGTGCGGCAACGGCGAAGGCGAGCCGGACGTACATGCCGGACGAATAGCGCTTGACCGGCGTATCGACGAACTTGTCGACCCCGGCGAAATCAACGATTTCGTCGAACCTTCGGTCGATCTCGGACTTGCGCATCCCGAGAATGGTCCCGCTCAGATAGACATTCTCCCGCCCGGTCAACTCCGGATGAAAGCCCGTTCCGACCTCGAGAATGGTGCCCATCCGGCCACGAATTCGGGCACGCCCCTGGGTCGGTGCGGTGACCCGCGACAAAATCTTGAGCAATGTGCTTTTTCCGGCACCGTTCGAGCCGATAATGCCGACAGCTTCATGCTCGCGAATTTCGAAGGAAACATCACGCAACGCCCAGAATGTATCCTTTGACGACGAACTCCTGAACCAGCTCAGCATGCCGCTCTCTCCAAGATCGTACTGCTTGGAAAGGGATCGAACGTCGATGGCTGTCGAAGGCATCTGGTGACCTGATTGGGACTAGGAGTGATAAATCACGGAGTTCAACTTCTCAGGCGCAATACCGCGTTTCTGCTCGATGAAGTCGGCAAGGCGCCCGAGCTGCCGTTTGAGTGCGCTGGTCTCCTGATCGCGATTCGAGCTCTGCAATGCCGTGTCGTCGTCGTAGAACGTCGACAGATTTCGATCCAGCAATGAATAAATCCGATCGGAGTCGTCGAGCCGCCGGGGGCGCCGGCGCAATCCCAGTTGCTCCCTGCTGGACGATGTCATCGCGAGCAGCGCCCGATTGGACACACGCCGCGCCAAGCGGGCCAGAGCGCCCTGTCTGGTCGGTGTCTTCGCGCCATTTGTCATGTCGATCCTGGTCCGTGCCATCATCAGCACGGCCCATCGGAAAAACGCTCTTGAGCGTTCAAACGACCATCCCGCGTCAATCGCCTGGTCGACAAACCTGGCATAGTCTTCCCGGCTCTTCGCGTCATATGTCAGTTGCCGCGGGAACAGCAGAACATCTCCGGCATAGGTCACGACCGGCACACCCAGCATCCCAGCGTCCATCCCAGCGGACGACCAGGCGATGAGCGCCACATCGACCTCCATCAGCAGGTCGTAGATCGCGATGCCATCCGACGGCAGATTGATGGAGGCGTTCTCCGGCTTTTCCGAAAACGCCGCCTCGAGCAGATAGGAATGTTCGGATCTCTCGCCGATTCCATTGACCGCAAACTCGCGCGGATGAACCCGCACCACCAGATGAATATCGGGTCGCGCGCGGGCAAAATCGAACAGCCACTTCACCCATTCGATCTGCGACGAGAAGACCTCGTTATGCGTGGTCCAGCCGAACCCCGCGAGTTCAGCCGCCAGGAGTTCGTCATAACTGCTCAGCAGCGCCGCCACGACTCTCTTGCCGGGAGCGCACCCGAGCCTCTCGAGAACGCCACTTGTCCCACGGCGCATCGAATTCGAGTAACCGAATCCGCCGCCGCCCATCAGAGCCAGCAGATGATCCGCGGCGCTGGCAAAATCCTGCGCACTGCACACGACATCTTCGAAGCGAGGCCAGTCATCGAGCATTTTCCGAAACAGGACCTCAGGGTCGGACTTCGCCGCGATCAGATGCGAGTCCAGTTCGGCGACATTCATGCTCGCGTTCAGAAACCACACGGGAACCCGCCCCGCCTCGAAAACACGTTGAAATGCGCGATTGTAGGCGTAGGCCGTGTGGTAGCTGATCCCGATGTCCGGCTTGAGTTCATCAAGCATGGCTTTGCCGGCCCGAACCGAGATCAAGGTGTTCCTGAAGTTCGACCGATAGAAGTCCTGGGCGTCCGGAGACAGATCCCTGGAAATCGATTTGGTCTGGATAATCGTTTCATAGAGGGCGAGCCGGCCAATCGAAAGACCGTGTTCGACATGGTCGTAGAGCGTCTCCATAGGAGCGTCCCGGCTCAGGCGGTCCGCCTCCTCGATGTCCTCACCCCGTAAAAACGAGCGCAACGGACGTCCTTCGAAATTGAGCTGCGAACGCACCATGTCCGACTGAACGACACAGCGGTCACAGATCGCCTTCTTCTTGTCCGCTGCGTCCGAGAACCGCACACCGGATGACGCCATCGACATGCAGAACGAGGAATACTCCCGATCGCAATAGACATAGATAATTTCGTCGCCACGCTGCTGCAGCGCCTCGAGAAATTGCGCCTGCGGCAGCGTCCAGCGCCACACCGCGTCATTCGGCGAAAAGCAGACGACCCTCACGACTGCCGCCCCTTCGCCGCCAACCACTGCGGTTCATCCCTGAAGATCACCTCGGCCGCCGCCGCCGGTCCCTTGGCGGTCAGCCACGGATCCTGTCGCAGCTCGTTCAGGCCGAAATCGAAATAGGTCCGGGCGCCGATCACCATGATCTCGCCGCGGCCGACCGGCGCGATCTGCACCAGTCCCGCCTCCCGCGCGCGTCGCTCCAGCGGCAAGCCGTTGGGCTGGCAGTTGTCGGCATAGGGCGCGGCGAAGTAGGACCACGTCTCCTGCGCATCAATGCCGCGCTCGCGAACGACACCGGTGAAAAGCTTGGCGAAACGAAACGGCACATTTTCCGCTTCCTCGATATGGTGTCGGAACGTCGCCCAGTAGAGGCTGATGCCCAGTGTGCAGATCTTGGCATCGACGTCGCGAAGCCGATGGAACGTGCTTCCTTCGCCATAGCAGGATTGCGAGATGTCGCGTAGCACCCGCCCGGCCTTTGGCCCGATCGCGGCCGACGACATCATCGGGTCGCGTGAGCGAACGGCGTTCCCGCGACAACGAAACACCTCCGGGAATTCGCCGATCGACGACGGCGTCGTCTCGACCTCGAACACCGTTCCGCGCCCGATCGAGTAGGTATAGGTGGGAACGACCAGCGTGCCCCCGGAGCCGAGCACTTCCAAAAACGCATCGATCACGAAATTCGAGAGCGCCGCATAGTTTCGATCGACCCCGAACGGCAATCCGAGCCGGCCGAGACTGACCTGCAGGGATACGGTGTCGCCCGGACGGATGCCGGCCGCTTCAATTCCCCGCAGCAGATCGTCGCGTGTATAGTGATGGGTCATGCTGGATCGGCCAACGAGCGGAATTCGAACAGATGCCAGAGCGGAAACTCGCTGGCGAAGTGATGGCCTCGGGGATCGACATTCTCGAAATAGTCCGCGGGGACGATCTCGCGCATGTCGGTGACGGCGAAGCCGGCCTGGGTGACCTCCCGGATCAACTGCGACAATGGCGGCACGATGCCGAAGGTTTTGTTCAGATATTCGGTGACCACGACAAAGGGCCGGTCGACTGCGCCCAGCCAGGGCATCAGATAAAACGCGCCATGGGGCTCCAGGCTGACGAACGATCCGCCTGGCTTCAGAATGCGACGGATATCCTTGAGCAGGACACCGATATCGGCGGCCTGCCCCGGATAGAACGGCACGAAATAAAACAGCAGCGCATCGCTCATAAACACGATGTCCGCGGACGCGGTCGGTATCCGATCAAGCGCGCCCGCCTGGCCGATATTCATCGTCTCGAAACGAGTGCCCGGCGCGGCGTTGGTCCGCGCCACCGTCAGATAAGCCTCGTTTGGGTCGATCCCCAGCACACTCGCCCCGCGGCTCGCCATCAGGTTCGAATAAACCCCCGTGCCGCACCCCAGATCGACCACCAACGTTCCGGCGCCGATCCGCTCCTGGGTATACCGTTCCAGGAACTTGCTCTGGATCGCACCATAAAGCGTATCGGAGCGGACAGACAGCTGGTCCGCGGTGAACTTCTGCCGCATCCACCAGTCCGCTGGATCCTTGCGCCGGGTCAGCGCCATGTGCTGGCCATGCTGCTGATGAAAGTTTCCGAACCGCTCGCGATCGAGCAGATTTCGCTTCGGCTTGAACCGTTCGCGGTAGGCGACCTCGTCGTCGATCAGGATGCAGTGCTTCTTCAGTTCCGCGATCAGTGCGGAACGATCCAGGCTCAGCTCCTGCCAGTCCTCGGGCGCGCGGCGATAACGGCTGGGATCGGCGAGCAGACCGTCCTCATTGGAAAAATATTCGACGCGCCAGCACCGAAACGGCCCGTCGCCACCAGCCGCCGGATCACTTTCCAGCGTGCCCAAAAGACGGAAGATTTCACCGCTGAGACCGAACGCCGTTCGGGCGAAGACATTCATCGCGACCCAACGATCCGGAAAAGCGGCCGTCGACTCCGGCAGAAAAACCACGTCTTTCGGAACGAAGGTCATGAGGCGGAGGTGGACGCCAGGCGATCGATGATGCCGATCAAGCCGCCGACGGTCTGGAACTCGTAGGACTGCATATCCTCAGCCGTGAACGTGATGCCCAGCGCGCTCTCGAAATCCGAGATCATGGTGACGATCCCGAAGGAGTCGATCAGTTGGGCGTCCAGGTAGTGCAGATCGAGCCCCTCCTTGCCCTCCGGCAGCGGAGAGGTACCGTTCTGCGCAAAGAAGTCCCGTACAAGTTTCTCGTGAGTCATCGTGTGGTCCGCGCCTTTCAGGTGTCGACGATGCCGACGCAGCGCACCGGGGCGCCGTCGGCTTCCCGGATCTTGAGCGGAAGCGCGATCAGTTCGAACTCGCTCGTTCCAAGCTCCCGAAGATTGGTCATGTATTCGAGTTTGATCATGCCGGCGGCCAGCAGGATCTTGTGCACCGGCGAATCCCGTTCCGCACCGCGCCCGTTCTTCGGACTGTCGGCTTGCGGCGTATCCATGCCCAGGAGCTTTACGCCGCGATCCACCAGCCATTGCGCCGCCGCATCGGAGAGATAGGGTTGTTCGGAATAGAACTTCAGGCTGCCCCAGTGATCGGACCAGTCAAAGCGCATGATCAGCCGTTCGACGCGCCGCCCGCCCAACTGCTTTTCGAAATCGGACACTTCGATCTCCTGCAGCGGCTTCGCAAAGGTAAAGTCGACCACTGTTGCCGGGCCGACGAACGGCTCCAGCGGCAGCTGGTCGATGGTCGCGCCCCCCGGAATGAAATGCCGGGGCGCATCGACATGGGTTCCTGTGTGAGTGCCGATCACGATCTTGCGCGATTCACGGCCTTCGATGCCATGCCGGCCGAGCTGCGTGATCTCGAAGGGAGGCGACCAGTGCACCGGATAGGTCGTCATGCCGTCGTGCAGAAGGTAGGATAGGTCGACAATGCGCTTCATATTGATGCCCGTTGCTGGTCGTTATCGTGAATCCGGATCAGATGCCGCATCGCGCCATCTCAACGGACAATCTGAAGCAGTTCGACAAAGGCGCCCTCAGGGGTCGCCAGGATTGCGACCATCATCTTCTTGCCGTTGATGGTGATAGAAAACACATCGGTCGCGACCGTCGCTCCGCTCGCGACCAAGCGCGTGAGATCTTGCGAGAGATTTGACGAGAGGAACGAAAGACACGCCATGCCTTTCGCATCGAGCACCGATTGCATGTCAGCCGGCGGCGCCGCCACGAGCAGCATCCGCAGCCGCCAGGCCGCGACGGGCGACACGAACTGAAGCTCCGCCCAGCCGGCGCCCTCCCGCTGCAGCTTGAACCCTAGCGCACCGCACCAGAGTCGCTGCGCCTGGATGATATCGCCAACCGGCAATACGACCTGCGTCAGGCCGCTGCTTGTCGTTGCGTCCTTGACAAAAAAAGCCGGAGCGTCGAGGCCGGCGATCGTGCCGGGCCGCCACCGCGATGCCAGCGGTTCCGGCAAACTCGCCACCCCTGCGTCAGGATCGATCGCCTCAGCCCCGGCCAACGCGCATTCAAACACGCCGACATAGCGCCCGAACCGGTCGGGCATTGGCTGCTCGTAGCATATCAATTCGATCGGAAAGCCGTGATCCGACCGGAGCAGCGCGATGCCGTGCAACTCGCTTGGCGCAGACAGAAACGAATGTTTGGACGGATTGTTGATGACGCCGCGATCGACGAAATCGGTGCGATACCCATAGCCCGCCAGCCGCTCGATCGCCGCCTCGACGTCATCGCAGCCGAGCGTGATATGGCTCGCTCCCATGATCACGCGCCAGCCGCCCCCGAGACGATGTCGCGGATTCTGTTCTTCTGGACCTTGCCGAGATTCGTCATCGGAAAGGCCTCGAAAGCGACGAAGCGATCGGGCACGGATGTCTTTCCGAGGCTCGACAGGCAGCTTTCGCGCAAACTGGCCTGTATCTCCTCCACACGATGGCCCGCAACGGGGATCACCGCCGCGACGATCTGTTCGCCGAAGAAATCATGGGGCGCGCCGACAACGGCGACATCCTGCACCGCGGGATGCCGCAGCAAGGTTTCCTCGATCTGCCGGGGACTGATGTTGAAACCGCCGCGGATGATCAGGTCCTTTACCCGTCCGGTCACGAAGAGATAGCCGTCCACATCGATGTGGCCGACATCGCCGGTGTCGAACCAGGGGTCCTGGACGGCGATGGGCAGCCCCGTCTCGAAATCGATATAGCCGGCCGTTGCGTGCGGCGTGTTGACTACGATCGCCCCGTCACGCCCCGCCTCCACGGCGTGGCCGTCGGAATCGCGAATTTCAATCCTGACGTCCGGCAGGATCGTTCCGACCGACGCCACCTTCGATCCCGCCGGCCCGTCGTTGGCGGTGATCAGCAGCAGCTCGGACAGGCCATAGCTCTCGATGACCCGTACCCGGTACTTGTCCTCGAACTCCCGCTGGATCTTATGGGTCAATGGCGCGGTGGCGCTGAAGATGCGCATGCGGCCGTTTCCGCAAAGCTCAAGCCCGGTCGAACCGCGATCCACCCGCGTCAATGTCGCAAGCATCGTCGGCGACACCCAGATGGCGTCGCCACCGTGCGCGGCCACTGGCTCCCAGAAACGAAGCGAGCTTTGCGGGCCGAACTGCGGCGCGAGAACGATGCAGGCCTCCGCGGTAAAGGCGCCCAGCAGCGTATTCAGGAAGCCGGCCATATACGGCATCGGCATCACATGAACGAACCTGTTGTCGCGCCCCAGGCCGAACGTGCGGTTGAACGACCTTGCATTGTCCAGAAGAGCTGAAACCCGATGCGCGACACCCTTGGGCAGGCTGGTCGTGCCCGAGGTAAAGTGGATCGAAAACAGCCGATCGTTCTCGATGGCCGCGAACCGCCCATCGACATCCCCGTCATTCGCCACGCCCGGTGACAGGTCGGCATCGGCCTGACCATTCGAAATCGTCAGCACCGGACAACCGGAGATGCCGTCCGATGAGACGTCCGTGAACCCCTCGCTGCCCGCTTCCACCACAATGGCCGACAAGCGCGACCGGCCCAGCACGAATATCCGATCCTTCGCCGGCAACGCATTGTTGACGGGAACGGCGGTGAATCCACCCAACAGACAGGCGAAATAGAGCGTGGCGAACAGCGATCCATTCGGCAGCTGGATTCCGATGCGGTCTCCCGACCGCAAACCACGGCTCTCGAGCTGCCGAGCGAGCGATGCCGCGCGGCCGGCGAGGTCGCCATAGGACGTCGCCCCTCCGTCGATGGCATCGATCAGGAAGGTCCGTCCGGCGTTCTCGCGGAAGATCCGCGAGACTTCCGTTGACCAGATCATCATTTCGGGGATTTCGAAGACGGTACTGCGGGATCCGGATTCTGTTCGGATCCGTAGTAACGATCAAGGTGGAAGCGCGCGGAAAACGCGTCGTCGGATTCCGTGCTCAAGGTCCGGGCCAGTTCCTCAACCAGCGCCCGCGGCGCATTCACCCGGTCCCGTTCGCACAGCGCAATGATCAGCTTGCGCGGGTCGACGCCGAACTTGCTGGAAAACTCCCGGATCACGCCCATGTAGCTGGAGTGGAATTGCGCGTACCCCGACACGATATCGAGCGAATTCAATCCGTCGTGCTGGATCAGCGGCTTGATGTATTTTTCGCCGATATCCATCACCCGAAGCGGGTCGAACCCCATCGGAACACCGAGCCGCTCCATCACCGCGATGAACAGCTCGGTCGGGGTGTTGCCGGCGCTGCGGCCCATGCCCTGGAGCGACGTATCGATGATCACAGCTCCCAGCTCCGCGGCGCGGACGGCATTGGCAACCCCGAGCCCGAGATTGTCGTGACCATGGAATCCGACTGCGATATCGCAGGTGTCCTGGATCGCCTTGAAATAGGCCTCCATGTCCCGCGTCAGCATTCCGCCCGCCGAATCCACGATATAGACCGCGTCGGCGCCGTATGTCTGGGACAGCTGCGCATTGCGCGCAAACTCTTCCGGCGGAACGACATACGATTTCATGTAGTTCGCGCACACGAACATGCCGTGCTTCTTCGCACGTTCGATGAAGGGCCTAGAATCCGGAACGTCGGCAACGTCGGTGCCGACCCGCAGGAATTTCATGCCGTAGCCGGCTGCCATGTCGATGTGATCGAGCGTCGCGACACCGGGAATACTGAACATCCCCCACATGGCGCGCTTCACGGAACCCGCGGCCGCCGCTAGGTACGCCTCGTCGGTCTCCGCCGCGCGGCCGTAGTTACGCTCGGAGGCCCCCAGACCAACGCCATGCCCGATCTCGATCAGTTCAAACCCGGCACCTTCGAGCTGCGCGGCTATGACCGCGGTGTCCCGGGCCGTAAACTGGAAATTGATGACATAACTTCCGTCGCGAAGCGTCGTATCGAGCAGACGAAGGCGCTGGTTCATTGCGTTACCTTTTCTATCAAGCCTTCTCGATGCAGCGCCTGCAGCAGCGCAATCGCCTTGTCGAACGGCACCTTCGCGATGTCGCAAAGCCCGATCAGGTCTCGGTCACCGTCGGCATAGGCCAGCAGATTGAGGATCGGCACCACGTCGTCGGAGATCTCTTTGCGTTGCAGATCGGGATAAAGATTGCGAATGCCGAGCCGCGGCTCGCCCAGCGTGGTGACGCGATAGTGAAAATTGTGCTCGAGCAGCGTCAGTGCCTGACGATAGATTTCGTAGGCCCCGCCGAGCCCGGTCGCCGAGATCAGCGACAGGTTGTCCAGCGAGGTATGGTACTCGGGATAGGTCCCGTATTTCGAGCGCATCATCGATGCGACGGGCAAATCCACGCCGGGCGCACAGTACTGACGCTCGTCACTGCCGCGATCCAGAAAGCTGTACTGCAGGAACCCCGGCTGCTCTGCGCCCATCACGAGACGCGCGGCGCGATCGGCCAGCGTATCTCCGAAGCGCGACGGCAGGAAGGAATAGGCCCGATCGTCGCCGACACAGGTCACGACGTATCCGGCGCGGGTATTCGCCTTCATCACATCGAGATTCCGAGACAGGTAGGCGATCGCGCCGAGCGTTTCGGGAACCCACACGAACCGGTAGGTATAACGACGTTCCGGCAGCGACGAGAGCCAGCGGGCGAGCGCCGCCAGCACCACGGGCCCGGACACCTCATTGTTCGCCATCGAGGGATGACAGACGTAGGACGACAGCAAAATCTCGTCCGATGTCTGCCCCTTCAGGATGAAATCACCATAGGTCAGCGATCCCTGCTGCAGCGAGGCATCGATCACGGCACGATGTGACCCCGGCTTCAGGCTCTGCCGGAGACGGTGCGGCAAACAGAAGCCCCATCGCGGCTTGTAGTATGAGGTGACGTAGGGGATCGCGTCAGGCTGCTCTTCCGACGAATAGAGGTGCGACTGCAGCTCCTCAAGGGTCAGCATCTGGTCGACCGGAAGCGAGTATCCAACCACGTGGAGGTTGCTGTCCCTGAAGTCGACAATTCTGGTTCCGTCGGGGCCGACCAGATAGGCGTCGCGGATATTCCACTCCTGCGGAATCTCCCAGTCGAAGCACCGCGTGCCCGTCGGCACCTCGTGAACGGCGAGTTCCGGCACCATGCGTCGCAGATACGCGAGGGTCTCTCTGACACCATCGCCGGTCAGGCTCCGGCAGATCGGAAAGAGATCGCAGGCCCATTGGTACATCGCGGCATGCACCGTCGCATCGACCTCGGGCAACCCAAGGGTGGGAAAGCCATGCTTGCCGACCTTCGAAGCCGCCTTCAGCGCTGGGGGCAGGCTGTAGCTCATGCCGCGGCGAGCTCCGGCACGTGGTCGACAACCTCCTGGAACCACAGCTCGACATTGAGCAGCTGCCACAGGAACATCATGTGATTGTCCTTCGCGGCACCGCTGTTCACGATCGAACGATGCTCCTCGATCAAACGCACGACTTCGGCGACATCATAAACGCCACGCTCCCGGAACACCCGGGAATGAACCAAGTCGAGCAGCTGATCCACGGCCGGCCCGTTGAACCAGATATGGGCCGGCGCGTTCCAGCCAGTCTTCTTGATGCGGGTCCGCGTCTCCTCGGGCAAGATTCCCTTCATCGCCTCGCGCAGCAGTCGCTTGGTCACGCCGTCGCGGATCTTCATCGCGCCGGGCACCCGGAACATGAACTCGACCAGCCTGTGGTCGAAGAACGGATCGGCATGGCCGAGCCCTGCCGATGCGCAGTTACGATCCTCGGCGCGAAGGCAGCAGGGCGCGGTCTCGCGGAAGATGTCCTGATAGGTGCGGTTCTTGAGCCAGCTCGAGAACGGATGATCGAGCACCGGCCGGAAGCCATGCAGATCGTAGTACGATGACTGAACAGCGGGAAAATAGCGGTTCATACGCTCCCGATCGACCAGAACCTCCCCGGCGCCCTCCCCGGCCAACCGCGTCAGATGGCTCATGGCCGCATCGCGATGCTTGCGATAGATCGGATGATCGTGGTGTTGCGCCCATGTCGCGATTTCATGCTCGAGATCGGCATGCAGCCCCCGATGCCGCAGATCCGCAAAATTGAACACGAAATACTCGTACTCGCCGGCATTGAGCTCATCGCCGCCAAGTCCGCCGAACACAACGTCATAGCCCTGTTCCGCGACGGATCGGGTCAGCAGGAAGTGCGAGAGCCAGGTGGCGGTGGCAACCGGCTCATCGTGCGCGCGCACCATCTGGCGAACGACATCGAACAGATCGAAGTCCTCGATCGGGATCGGCTGCCAACGGGCGACCTTTTCCGCGACAAAGCCACGGATGTCGTCACTCTCATCATAGGTCTTGTCCGCATATACCGAGGACACGGCCTCCAGGCGCTCTCCCGCGATGTCGACCGCACAAGCCAGAACGGACGAACTGTCCATGCCTCCCGACAAGGTAAAGACCGGCTTGCGGGCTGCCTTCAAACGGCTGCCAACCGCTTCGCGCAGCAATTCGCGATAGCGCTCGGCAAGCGTGGCTTCGTTCTCGGTCCACTCCGGCTGCTGGTCGAGAGACCAGTAGCGATCAACCTGCAGGCGTTGCCCGCGCAGCTCGACAAAGCTGGCCGCGGGCAACTGTTTGATACCGGCGAAGGGCGACTCGTCCGGGACATTGTCGATGTAGCGATAGTGACTGCCGGCGAACACGGCGACGTGGCGGGCATTGACCTCCCGCGACACCCCGGGAAGCGCCCGCAGCGCCTGCGGCCGCGATGCGAATGCGAAGCTTCCGTCTTGCGCGAGATAATACAGCGGCCGCACGCCGATCCGGTCGCGACCGAGCCAGAGCGCGCCATCACGCTCGTCGAACAAGGCGACGGCGAAGTCGCCATTGATCCGCTTCAATGCGCCCGCGAAACCGGCTTCACGATACGTCTCGATCAGCTGGATTGCCGCCCCGCGCCCGGCGCCCGGAAGTTCGCTGCCGTTGTAGAAGATGCCGTCGACGACAGCGATACAGCCGCGGTCGCTGGCGATGGCCGGCACCGTCGCGCCGGCTGCGGCGAAAGCTCCCTGGGAGAAGCCCAGCGATTGCGCATTGCCCGCCATCAGCCGCGCCATGCCGGCGGCAAATCGCTCCGCGTGCGGATTGGACGATCCTCCGAGAAAGCCGGCCAGTCTTGTCATGTCAGTTGTCGCCCCGGTCGGACGCGATGCGGTCCGCCACCATGAAAGTCCAGTAATGCGGATACCCGATCACGAGTTCGGGCTGCCCGCCGCTGCGCCGGTCCACGATGATCTCAGGCCGATAGCCGTACGAGGCGGCGAACCGCGTGACCTCGTCGACGTCGTAGTGATTCACATGAACCTTCAGGTCGATGCCGGGATCGAGAAAATCGTCCCGAACATAATGATATTCCGCGCCCTGCTTGAGCGACTCCCGCAGGACGACGCTCTTGCGCGCGGTCTTGAGCAGGCGTTCCAGCGGCCGATGATAGTTGTCGATGTTGCTGAGAACGTTCAGGCAGACCACGTGGTCGACCTCTGCGTTCAAATCCTCGATCCTTGCTTCGATCAATCGCTCAGCAGGCAGGCCAAAGCGCGGGAGAATGTCGCGGCCGATGCCGATCAGCGCCGCGCAAGCGTCGAGCCCCCAATACTCGACCGGCAGATTGCGACCGGTGAGCGAATGATAGAAGTAACCGCTGCCACAGCCGACATCGAGAACGCTGTCGCCGGGCGCAATCCGCTGCGACAGGATTTCGGCCGCCTGCGCGTGGGCCGTCATCTCCTCGGCCTCGCGGCGGCATCGGCGTGCATAGAGCTCGCGCACGGTCGCGCTGTGCCCCCAGATCGAGAAGCGATCCCAGCCGTTCTGCGTGACGTCGGCGATCATGGCTATTGAATCAAGCCCGTTGCGCGACCACAAAGAACGCGGACGCCATGAACAGTCCCCGCCAATCCTGCGGGTTTGCTTCCATTTGCAGGCTGACCTCGCGGAACAGCTGCGGCGCATGCCCGCTCACCATCGGCGGCAGGCAGTGGAAGTGGTAATAGAACAGCTGCACGTTCTCGAATCCGCCGTCGCGGAACTGCTGCTGCAGCAACAGCGGATTATGCGTGCGCGACAGCACCTCGTCGTACCCCGGCTCGTCGGCCTTGCCCTGCCGGATCGGCGGCAGGTCGGTGCGGAACATGCCTTCAACCTGGGCCAGCGCCGCGCTCAGGCCCTCCTGCCGATCACCGGCATGCTTGCGCAGTGCGTCAATCGGGAGAAGCTGCTTCAGGAAGAACTCGTGCGAGTAGCGGTTGAGCGTGAACATCGAAAACAGCTCATTGCGCGCCTCGACGATCGCATGCCCTCCCGGCCGCAGGGCGGCACGGATGCCGGCGATGACGTCGGCCTCGATGGCCTGCGGGATATGCGGCATCACGCCACTGCTCAGCACGCAGTCGTAGTCCGCCTTGCCGTCCGGGGCGACGAAATCCGACGCGACCGCAACGCTTCCGTCCCAGACATGGTCCTGCGGCACCCCCTGCGCGACCAGAACGCGCCGCGCTTCCGCAACCATCTCGGGTGTGAGATCGAAGCCGTAGACCTCCCGCCCCGGTTCCACGAAGTGCCTCAGCATCGACGCCGGGCCACATCCCGCATCCAGCAGCCGTTTCACGTCGCGTTCGGCGACCAGGCGCCTGACGAGATCGAGATGCACCGGCGGATATGGCGCGTCCGCGCCATAATAGTCGGCGTAATACGATGTACCCCAGGTCGAATAGCACTGCTTGATGCTGCGCTCGACGGAATCTCGACCGACGGATGTCATGACGTCCAGTGCCTCACGTGATCTTGGAAAGAAACGCCCGCAGCGTGAACTTGGTGCTGGGCTCCTGCAGACGCTCCACCGCAATCGGCCGGAAGCCGGCACGCTCAGCCAGCATCACCATCGAGACGAAACTGAAGACATGAAGGTGCTCGACAAAAAACTCCTCGCGTCCTGCCCCCGACAGCGCCGCCATCTCGCCGTCCGGAAGCTCGAGATAGACGAACCCGCGCGGCGTGACGAACTGCCGGGCACGCCGCAGCATGGCGACGGGATCTTCCACATGCTCCAGCACCTTGTTGAAGGTGACGATGTCGAATGCTCCGAGGTCATCGATGGTCATGAAGTCGCCGAGCACGGCCTCGACTCCAACATGCTCCCGCATATGGCCGACGGCACGGGCGTCGGGATCGATCGCCGTGCAGTGCCATCCTGCTTGTTTGACCGCATGGGGAAACACCCCGAGACCCGCACCGATATCGAGCAGGCGGATCTCCTGCCCGGCTTCGAAATGGCCGGTGGCGAACGATTTCACGCGGGCGATCCGGCCGGCATTGTCGGATCGCTCCGGCGGCAGCGATATCACCCGCTGGAACGCCGCCCGAAGACCGGCATCATTGCCATAGGTCGCGTTGACATAGTCACCGCTGTAGCCGGTCGCGACCGTCATCGCATGGCGTGACACATAGTGGTTGGAGCCGGCGAACTGCCAGACCTCGCGACGAT
>NZ_JTIY01000008.1 GCF_000818175.1 Streptomyces sp. AcH 505 | reverse complement strand
AATGATTGAACGAGACATGAATTTCTCCCCCCCCCTGCAATTTTGCCTCTGCGGGCAAAATGTGAATGCTCTCGAAAACGATCGTTGCTGCGGGATTTCGCAATGCCTTGCGATTCCATTGGCCTGTGGCCACCCCGTAACCGACGCTGGGGCACCCTAATTGAACACGGCCGCGAGGCCAGCGAGGGGGATTGACCGGGCGGGAATGATCCCTTGACCAGAAGGGATTTGGCCGGCCGTTGAGGCTATCGAGGGGCGATTTCGCGTTCTAGAACACCGGCGACAATTGGTTCGGATGACAAGGAGTGGATGGATGCCGAAGGCTGCGACCAACGAATTTTGGCGTGATCTGAAGCCGATCGCGAAGGTGTTCCAGCCTGATGCGCTGCCGGAAGTCTATCTCGCCAACGCGCCGATCGACGATGATCGCTACTACGTGCCCTTCACCGACACGGTGTCGTCGCGGCCGCTCTGGATCTCGCCGTCGCAGAACAAGTGGTGCGATATCCTGATGGCGAAGAAGGCCGGGCTGGTCAATCGACACTACCATCCGCACGAGGTGTTCGCCTTCACGCTCTCCGGAAAATGGGGCTACCTCGAGCACGACTGGACCGCGACCAAGGGCGATTTCGTCTACGAGACGCCGGGGGAGGGGCACACACTGGTGGCCTACGAGCATGAAGAGCCGATGCGGGTGTTCTTCCAGGTCACCGGTCCCTTGATCTGGCTCGACGATGAAGGTGAGGCAAACGGGTATTTCGACGTGCACCAGTACATCCAGATGTGCCGTGAGCACTACGACAAGGTCGGCATCGGTGCCGACTACATCACAAAACTCTTTCGCTGATCCGGAGTGAGGCGGCGGCACCGGCTCGCCGAACCACCTTCGCGATGTGAGACGATGATCTTCATGGGGCGGCGTTTCCGGACGCCGGAGAGGGAACTGATGGCTCTGCTGAGCGGCAAAACATGCGTGATCACCGGAGGGGCGGGAAGCCTGGGACTGGCTGCCGCCCGGCTGTTCGTCCAGGAAGGTGCGCGCGTCATGCTGATCGATTATCGCGAACCGGAACTGCGGCAAGCGGAAGCCAGTCTGGCGTGCGCGGATGTCGCAGGGGTCGTCGCCGACATCACGAAGAGCGACGGTGTTCGTGCGGCGATCGACGCAACCGTCAGGCGTTTCGGTGCGATCGACGTATTGTTCTCCAACGCGGGAAATTTCGGAACCGTCAGTCCGATCGGCGACTATCCGGAAGATGTCTTCGATGCGGTCTATTTCGTTCACGTCAAGGGCGCGTTCCTGATGAGCAAGCTGGCGGTCCCGCACATGAATGACGGCGGCAGCATCATCATCACATCCAGTGTGGCGGCGACCCGCGGCGATCCCGGCGTCTACGCCTATATCAGCGCCAAGCACGCCCAGGTCGGATTGATGCGGTGCCTGGCCAAGGAACTGGCCGGGCGTCGGATTCGGGTCAACACGATTCACCCGGGACCGATTGAAAATAGCTTCCAGCGGAAGGTCGAGGATGATCTGAGTCAGATCATCGGCCGTGATGCGACGGAGTTCTTTAACAGCCAGATTCCCTTGGGCCGTCATGCAACGGCCGAGGAAGTTGCCAGGTCGGTGGTTTATCTCGCGTCCGATCAAAGCAGCTTCACCACGGGTGCAATGTTGATGATCGATGGTGGTATGAGCGCCTGATGGCAGGCGCTGTACGTCAGTCGGCGAATCCGATGGTCGGCAGGTCGACTACGGAGGCGCCGCCGTCGATCGGGACCATGGTGCCGGTCACCATCGCGGCGTCTTTCGACGCCAAGAAGCAGATGACATTGGCGATCTCGTCGGGCTCGGCCGGGCGCCGCAGCGGAACATTGCGGGTGGCGAGTTCGTAGGCCGCATCGATCGATGGCAGGCGGTGACGCTC
Source organism: Streptomyces sp. AcH 505 (assembly GCF_000818175.1). Lineage (GTDB taxonomy): Bacteria > Actinomycetota > Actinomycetes > Streptomycetales > Streptomycetaceae > Streptomyces. The sequence continues at coordinate 28,781 of NZ_JTIY01000008.1, read as the reverse complement.
CATCAGCACGGCCATTTCGCCATCGGCCATGTCGGTGCGCACCCAGCCGGGGCACACGGCGTTGGCGCGAACGCCGAATGGTCCGAAATCCCGTGCGAGGGATTTGGTCAGCCCGATCAAGGCATGCTTCATGGTGACGTAGCCGGCGGCTTCGGGACCCGCGAAAAGGCCGGCGAGCGACGATACGACAACGATATTGCCGCGGCGCTCGCGAAGCGAAGCTAGCGCCTCGCGGGTGGCGACGAAGGCGGTATCGAGGTTGGAACGGGTGGCCTGCGCCCAGGTGGCGTCGTCGGTCGTTGCGACGGTTCCGAAGCCATGGCCGCCGGCGTTGGCGACGAGAATGTCGAGCCCGCCAAAGCTGTCAGTGGCAAGCCTGATGGCACGGCGGACATCCGCGGGGTCAGCGGCATCTCCCACCACAGCCACCGCACCGGTCTGCGCCGCGACAAGATCAAGAGGCTCCTTCCGGCGCCCCATCACCAAAGCCCGGCCGCCTTCGGCATGAAAGCGGCGGGTGACCGCGGCTCCGATTCCGGTGCCACCTCCAGTGATCAAGGCAACGGTGTTGGCGAAGCGCATGGCAAAACTCCGTCTGATGGCGCGGCGGGACGTCAGAAAGTGTGAACAGTTGTGTTGACGAGCTTGCTGTGCGCACCGACCTGGAAGTTGGACGCCGTCGACAGGGCGTCGTTGGCGTAACCGAAGATCTTGCCCGTGGTCTTCATCTGGTCGAGGTCGATCATGATCGCCCCCAGGGTCGGGACGATCTTCTCCCGCCAGATGAACAGATACAGCTTCGGCGCGATTTTGTAGTAATGGCAACGATCGACGTCGGCGAGGCCCTGTTCGATTCCCGACAGACAGTGCCAGGTGTAGCGGTTCTCGTTCAGATAGATGTGCTCGTAGACTTCGTGCGGATTATAACGATGTTGCAGGCGGAGTCCGATCAATTCGCGGGTCAGATGATGCTCCTGCTTGGAGTCAAACGGCTGGTCGATCGTTGCATGGATGATGTCGGCGTTGACCGGGGTGAGTTCCTGCTTCTGTTGCGCGCGCCGCAGGATGCTGGCATGTGCCTTGTCCTGTGCCGGCAGCGTCGCTGTCACCGACGTGGCGACGCCGCGCGCCAGGTCCAGGACGAGCGAGACCGATGCCGGGGGGCGGGCACCGGCTTTTACATAGTCGACGAAGTAGATACCGTCGCGCAGGCAGGTGGCGAGGTAGGATTCGGTGCTTTCGCTGGTGACGCCATGAGCGCGCGTGATCGAGGTCAACTGGGTACCGGACGTAAACATGTAGCTGATGGTGCTGCCGTCGCCGAGATGAAGGGCAAGCGTCCGGCCGGCAAGATCGTCCGATCTCGTCAGGATGTTGCTGTCGGGGGCAAAGCTCTGGGCCAGCTCACCGACCGATATCCAGTTTGTCGCTTCAGATGTGACTGTCATGATCCTGGTGCTGGTTGGTATGAGGGACGGGAGATTGCGTGAACTCACCGAGCATGTCACTGAACACGCTGTCATAGGCTCGGACATCGGCGAGTGTGGTGGAGGGCGAGACCAGCGCCATGTTGTGAAATGGCGTCAGAAGGAGTCCTCGATTGGCGAAATAGAGATGGCTGAGCAGCTCGATCTCGTCGGATCGTGCGCGTGCGGCTTCACCGCCGTTTCGCGGCACCGACGGCTGATAGAGGTATTCGACCCGGGCGCCCATGCGGGACACATGCCATGGCAGGCTGAACCGCTTGATCTGGGCCGCGATCACATCATGCAATGCCTCGGCGATCGTCGTCATATGACGATAGGTCGCCTCGGTCATGATTTCGTCGAGCGCAACCCGGATGGCCCGGACGGTCAATGCGTTTGCGGCCAGCGTGCCGCCGAAACCATAATGATTGATCCCCGGTCCCCGCGTGATGCTTTCGAGCGACTGGGCGATGGCGGCACTCATGCCGTAGACGGCGCTCGGGATGCCGCCGGCCAGCACTTTCCCGAGCACGACCATGTCGGGTTCGAGGCCGAGCTCACCGATGGCGCCGGATGGGCCCATGCAGATGGTATGGGTTTCGTCGAGGATCAGTACGGTGCCGGCCTCGCGTGTCAGCCGGCGCAGGCCGTCATGGAAACCGGGGGCCGCGGGCACCATGCCGATATTGGTCATATGCGGTTCGGTCAGCACGGCGGCGACATCGCGGGCGGCGAGCGCGGTCTCCAGCGCATCCAGATCGTTGAATTCGATTACCCGGGTGGTGCGATCGAAATCGACGCCGTTCGCGATGATCCCGTGTTGCGGCGCCATCCGGCCATCGCGCAGCTCGACCTGGGTCTCGTCAACGGAGCCATGATACTTGCCGTTGAAGACCAGGATTTTTTCACGACCGGTGAACATGCGCGCGATTCGCAGTGCAAACCGGTTGGCTTCCGTCGCCGACGTCGCGAGCTGCCAGAACGGCACACGAAAGCGCCAGCTGAGTTCGCGGGTCACGGCGATCGCATCGCGTGTCGGCAGCATGTAGGAGGCGCCGAGCTCCGCCGCCTGCGCGATGCCGGCCGTGAATGCCGGGTGAGCATGCCCGAACATGCAGGCCGAATCGCCGAGGCAGAAGTCGACATAGCTGTGCCCGTCCACATCCGTCAGTCGGGCGCCCGAGGCGCGTTCCGCAAAAATCGGATACGGTGATCCCCACTGGCTCATCCAGTGCAGGGGCACGCCATGCGGCATGTGCTCGCGTGCTTCAGCGTGGAGTTGCTGCGAACGCGGCCGCCTCTCGCGAAACCTGTGCTCTTCCCGGACGCGGATCTTCGCCAGAATCTGCGGAGCAATGCCATGCGTGGCTTCTCCGTCGGCCGATAGCGCCATGCAATCCCCTTGCAACCCGATGGACGTTCACGAGCGCGATGATCGGGACAAATCGTTGGGCTTTCCATCAGCCTAATGGTTGATCGGCCCGTGCGGTCTCGACAAATGTCGCTGTCAGTCAACTCTGGCCCGCAATTTGCTTGACTGAGTTCGCCGGCTGCCGCAGCGTCGGGGAAACGGGTGCAACAGACCCCGACGGAAGGCGCTTGGAGGACACCATGGATATCATCGCGGAAGTTGCGGATCCGGCAGCGGTCCGGACCATTCAGTTCGCAAACGATGTGCTCGAGGCGAGCGGCGCGGCATTCTATCGCGTGAAGCCTGATATGACGCTCGGCAACTTTCTGCTGCGCGGCGTGCCGATGGAGTTCCATCGGCGATATGTCGAGCAGATGAACAAATTCGATCCGCTTCATGTTCGCAACATGTGTGCGACGGAACGGCAGGTGGCGCGGCTGGTGGAGGAAGTTGCCTGCGCGCATACACCCGATGCCGCCACCTACCGGTCGTTCTCGTCGCATTTCGGCATTGGCGACATGATCGAGTTCTTCTTCCGCCGCGACAACCGGATCGTGGCCGGCATGAGCGTGATGTGGCGCGACGGCATCAAGGTGCCCGACAGCGCCATGACCATGGCCACCAAGATGCACGACTATATGGAGTTCAACCTGCTGCGCGATACCGCGGGCGAGGCCGGCGAGCGCAAGGTCGCGCGCTACGGGCTGACGGCCCGTGAAACTGAGGTGATCGATCTGCTGCGCTGCGGGCGCACCAATCGTGAAATCGGCGGCTGCCTCGAGATCAGCCTGGCGACGGTCAAGACCCATCTCCTGCATATCTTCGAGAAACTGGGGGTCGAAAACCGGTCAGCGGTTGTGGCTCTGATGTCGCGGTCGCATTAGCGGATCCGCACCGGTCAGCGGCACAACGATTCGCGATTAACCAAAAGGCTGATGTCGATCTGGACGGTATCCCCGGACGATTCCCTCTGCTCAGGAGGGAACGAGGATGATGTGGGCGTCCGAGACCCTTGCGCCGCAGGCTCTGTCGAATAAGCCTTCGGTTGGGCGTCCGCTAAGCCTTTTTTGACGCGGGACCCAGCGCTGGATCAGCCTGTCGACACGAGCGATCACCGCATCGGAGGGAACCGCTGTTGCGGTTGATGCCCGATCGGCTGCCACGCGTTTGCGGCCCAATCCCGCTATCCGCCGAGCCGAGGCGCCATCAGCCATAAGGCTGATTGTTCGATCGGGCGGGGGTGAGAATGATCGGGGAACTCTCGCAGGAAGCTCAACCGCATGGTGCATGACTCTCAATCCGCCGACCTCGTCCTCCGCAATGGCCGGATCTACACGGTGGATTCGAAGCGGAACTGGGCCTCCGCGGTGGCGGTCAAGGGCGGCCGGATTGTCGCCGTCGGCACCGAAAAAACCGTCGCGCCGTTGATCGGTAAGGCCACCCGCGTGGTCGACCTGCAAGGCCGCATGGCGATGCCCGGCATCGTCGACGTCCACAACCACATCATGATGGGTGGTCATGCAGATCTCTATGAAACGCGCTTTGCCTCGACCCTCAGCATCACCGCCATCGCGGATCGAATCCGTGCGGCGGCCGGCAAGGCTCCGCCGGGCGGCTGGATTGTCGGCGGTCAATGGGGCACCGATCAGCTTGCGCGCATCAACACCTCGGCGAGCCTCGCCATCCTTGATGCCGCCAGCGGCGATCATCCGGTTTTGCTGCGCGACGACACCTACCATAACCGCTGGGTGAATTCCGCAGCGCTGCGCTGCGCCGGCATCACGGCCGACACGCCCAATCCCGAGAAAGGCGAAATCGGCCGCGATCCCGAAACCGGCGCCTTGACCGGCGTCATGATTGAAGCTGCGTCGGGACTGGTCGAGCGGGCGCTGGCGGACTCCGGGCACTACACCCCGGAGATGGATCGCGCCGCGATCGGCCGCTCGATCCGTGTGCTGAACTCGTTTGGTGTCACGGCTTTTCTCGATGCCGCAAGCATGCAGCCGCTGTTGGCGGCGCTGAAAGGTCTGGACGACCGCGGCGAGCTGTCGGCCTGGGCGGTGGCGGCGATGCCGGCGATTGAGCCGTCGTTCATGTTCGGCCTCGCCGGCGACGCGCTGTTCGCGTTGCGCGAGAATTACCGCGGCGCGCACGTCATGCCGGACTACGCCAAGATTTTCTTGGACGGCGTGCCCGGAGCGAAGACGGCGGCCTTCCACGACAGCTATGTTCCGGATCCGATCCATGGCTGCTGCTTTCGTGGTACCACCATGCTGACGGTTCCCGATCTCGTGCGCTGGGTCGGCAAGTGCGAACGCCTGAACATTGCGGTGAAGATTCATTGCGCGGGCGACGCCGCCGTGTCGCAGGCGCTTGATGCGATCGATGTGGTCCGCAGCTTCAATGGGCCGACCACGCTGGTTCACCACATCGCGCACGCGAGTTACATCGCGCCGCGCGATATTCCGCGGTTTGCCGAGCTCGGTGTTGCCGCCGACCTGTCGCCGATCATCTGGTATCCGACGGTGTTTCTGGAAGGCCACAAGGCGGCCATGGGGGAGGAGCGGGCCACGCGCTTCTGGCCGAACAAGAGTCTGCACGAGGCGGGCGCGCTGATTGCGGGTGGCTCGGACTGGCCGGTGGTGGCGAATCCCGATCCCTGGACCGGCATCGAAGGCATGATCACCCGGCAGAACCCGTCGGGCGAATTCCCCGGCATTTCGCTCTGGCCTGAGCAAGCGCTGGATCTACCGACCGTGCTGGAGACCTACACCATCAGCGCCGCGCGTGCCCTGGGCCTCGGCCGGCTCACAGGCTCGATCGAGGTCGGAAAATCGGCCGACATCATCGTGCTCGATCGCAATGTCTTCGAGATCCCCGCCGATGAGATCGCCGACAGCCGGGTGCTGACGACCATGTTCGAAGGACGCACGGTTTATGAGCGGGATTGACGTGACTGCGACGCTTGATCTCATTCCGGTTACGGTGCTGACCGGTTTCCTCGGCAGCGGCAAGACCACGGTGCTCAACCGCTTGCTTCGGCAGCCGGGTCTCGATCGCACCATCGCCATTATCAACGAGTTCGGCGAAGTCGGCATCGATCATCTGCTGATCGAGACCAGCGAAGAGCGGTTTGCGCTACTCGACAACGGCTGTATCTGCTGCACCGTGCGCGGCGATCTGGCCGAGACATTGAAGAGGCTTGTCACGCGCCGGGCGGTGGGCGAATTGCCGCCATTCGATCGGATCCTGATCGAGACCACGGGGCTGGCGGATCCCGCTCCGGTGCTGCACACCCTGATGGTCGATCCCGATGTCGCGCGGTTCTACCGCATCGACACGGTCGTGGTCACCATCGATGCCGTCAATGGTGAGGCGACGCTGCGCAACCATACTGAGGCCGTCAAGCAGGCGGCCGTCGCCGATCGCCTGCTGATGACCAAGACCGATCTCGTCGATCGGCCGCAGGTTGATCGCCTTGCCGCCCGGCTTGCCGCGATCAATCCGTCCGCACAACTGCTGTCGGTGCGCGACGGCCAGGTGAATGCAGCGGACATCCTGGGCGCCGGCGTGCTCGAGCCGGCCGCACATGCGGCCGACGTCGTCGCCTGGTTCGATCGCGCCGCGGCGGCGGAGCATGACTCTGAATGCAGCGATACGTCGTGCGGGCATTCCTCTCATGGCCATCATCATGACGCGAGCCGGCACGGGCATGGCATCCAGTCGTTCAGCCTCCTGATCGATGATCCCTTGGCATGGGGGCCGTTCGCCGGTTGGCTGGATTATCTCGCCTCGCTGAAGGGCGAGGATCTGCTGCGCTTCAAGGGCCTGGTGGATGTTGCCGAGACGCCCGATCATCCGGTGGTGGTCCACGGCGTGCAACACGTTTTTCATCCGCCCAGGCAGCTCGCGGCGTGGCCATCGGTCGATCGCGGCACCCGGCTCGTGTTTATCGTGCGGGAGATTCCACGTGCGCTCATCGTGCGCACGCTCGGCAAGTTCGCCGGGATCGACGCCGACCGCATCCGCGATCCGCGGCAAGGCGCAACAGCGCGTCACCGAAAATTCGCAGAAGTCTGATTTCAGGGGAGGGGAAAGCCATGAATTTTCAAAAAGCGCTGCTCGTGACAGGGATAATGATGCTGGGCTTTACGGCGGGGCCGGCAATGGCCGCGGGGCCGTCCTGCAGTGGCGGCACCATCAAGGTCGGTGCGGTGTCGACGGTCACGGGCGTCGCCGATTTCAGCGAAGTGCCGAAAGCGACGCAGGCGGCCTTCGATCAGCTCAATGCGGCCGGTGGCATCAACGGTTGCAAGATCGATTACACCATCTCCGACGACAAGGCCGACGCGCAGGTTGCGGCCCAGGCGGCGCGCGACCTGATCGACAACAAGGAGGTGGTTGCGATGGTCGGCTCTGCCAGCCTGCTCGAATGCCAGGTCAATGGAGTGACCTACAAGCGCAAGAATGTGATGTCGGTGCAGGGGTTGGGCGTCGATGCGGCCTGCTTCAACTCGCCAAGCATCGCGCCGGTCAATGTCGGACCGTTCACGCTGTCCACCGCGGTGAGCTACTACGCTACGCGCTCGCTTGATACCAAGAAACTGTGCGCGTTTTTCATCATCATCGGCGGTACCCAGGAAGCCTACAAGAAGGCTCTCGAGAACTGGGAGAAGATCACCAGCCAGAAGGTTCACTTGCTCGATCTGACGCTGCCGTACCAGGGTGACCTGACGCCGTATGTGATTAAGGCGCGCGACGCGGGCTGCGATGCCGTCATCAACAATTCGGTCGAGCCGGGCGTGGTGCAATGGGTGAAGACCGCGGAAGCGCAGAAGATCAGCGGCATCAAGTGGCTGTTCCTGGCCCCGGGCTATACCGAAGAGGTCGCCAAGGCGTTGGCCGATACGACCCAGCCGGTCTATGTCGGTACCGAGTGGGAGCCCTACACCGAGACCGGTTCGGCGGCGAACAAGGAGTGGATTGCGGCCATGAACGCGTCGAAGCGCCCGCTGACGGCATTCTCGCAGGGCGGCTATCTGGCGGCGCAGGTCTTTGTCGACGTCATCAAGAGCATCGACGGTCCGGTGACGCGTGACAGCGTGACGGCGGCGCTGCTGAAGATGCAGCCAGCGAAGTATCAGCTGGCCGGATCGCCCTACGTGTTCGGCGATGCCAAGGTCCATTCTCCGATGCAGTCCACCAAGATCATGAAACTCGACCATGGCGCCTGGAAAGTCCTGACGCCGGATTGGGTGATCCTGCCGTGATGTCGGGCGATTGTTGCTCGGCGACGATGCGGCGACAGTTGGGTGTGAAGGGCGGCGGACCGATCCGCCGCCCGGTATTCGGGGAGCCGCAATGAACGGCCTTTTGACGGCAGCGGTCGCAGGATTGACCGCGGGAGGCGCCTATGCGCTGCTCGGCGTCTGCGTTGTCTTTACCTATCGTCTGGTCGCCGTCATCAATTTTACGGCGGCGGCGATCGGCACCACGGGCACCTTTGTGCTGATCGCCCTGCACGAGGCGGGGATGCCGCTGGCTCCGGCTGTCCTGATCGGCATCGCCGCGGGGACATTGGTTGGGATCGCGATCGGCCTGATCATGATGACGTGGTTCGCGGAAGCCAATGCCTCCAGCAAGGCGGCGGTGACGGTGGCGCTGCTGGTCGGCATCGTCGCGGTCGGCCTGCGGGTCACCGGCGGCCAGCATCCGCATCACTTTCCCGAGTTGTTTCCAGGGTCTGCGTTCCGGTTGGCCGGCGTCGAGGTCACACTCTCGTCGGTGCTGACGATCGGCCTCGCCATCCTGTTCACCATCGTCGCCGACCTGCTGCTGGCGCGTACCCGCACCGGGTTGCAATTGCGGGCGTTGTCCGAGCGGCCGGTGGCCGCCGAACTGATCGGCATTCCGGTGCAGCATCTCTCGTTGCTGGTCTGGGGCATCACCGGCGCGGTGACGACGTTTTCGCTGATGATCATCGCGCCGCAACGCTCGCCCGACTTCATGTCGTTGAGCTTGTTGGTGGTGCCGGCGTTGGCCGCCGCGCTGATCGGGCTGTTTCGCAATTTCTGGATGACGCTGATCGGCGGCATCATGACCGGCGTGGTCGAAGGCACCACCAGCGTGTTCGGCAGCCTCAGTCAGTACCGCGGCGCGGTGCCGTTCCTGATCATGTTGGCGGTTCTGCTTTGGCTACAGCGAGGAGCGCGGTGGGATGAAGCGCGCTAGTCTCCGTCCCGCAGGTGCGATCCTGGCGGCAGCCGTCGTGGCCGGTGCGATCGCGGTCGGGCTGTTGCCGCCGTACTGGACCTATCTCGCAACGGCCGTGCTGATTTCCGCTGTCGCGCTCCAGAGCATTGGCCTGGTCAGCGGGCGCACCGGAATGATCGCGCTGTGCCAGATGTCGTTCGCCGGCGTCGGGGCCTGGACCGTCGGCTATCTGAACGTGGCGAATGCACCCGGAGGCCTTCCGGTCTGGATCGTGCTGGGCGGTCTCATGGCGGTGCCATTCGGGATCGCCATCGGCCTGCCGGCGCTGCGGCTGCGCGGCATCAATCTCGCCATCGTCACGCTCGGCTTCGCGACCGCTTTCGATGCGGTCCTCGCGGCCGTCACTTTTCCGGGACAGACCAGCTTTACGTCGGTCGCGCGACCGGACTTGTTCGATAGTGACGCCGGCTATTTTATCTTCGTGCTGATGTTCTATGCGGCCATCGCCATTTTGCTCGAATTCGTCGTGCGCACCCGAATGGGTGCCACCTGGCTCGCGGTCCGTCATTCCGAGCGGGCCGCGGCTGCGCATGGCGTCAGCATTCCCGCTGCCAAACTCTCGGCCTTCGCGCTCAGCGCTCTGATCGCCGGAATATCCGGAGGACTGCTGGCCGGCTATCTCGGCACGCTGGTATCGGACAATTTCAGCATGATGCAGTCTCTGGCGCTGTTCGCGGTGGCGACCATGACCGGTGCGCAGTTCGCGGAGGGTGCGTTGATCGGTGGCATCATGGTCACGGCGTTCCCGGAGATCCTCCGCCGTCTCGATCTCGGCCAGGATATCGGCAACGTGCTGTTTGCTTTCGGCGCCACCCACGCGCTGAGTGCGGGTGAAACCATGAGCGAAGGGCTCCGGCGGGCTGTCGGCAATTGGTGGCCGGACCGCGCAGGCGTTCATGACGCGTCTTTGGCGCCGCAGTTGCCGCGCCCGATCCGGCATCCGAATGGTGCTGTCCTCGCCGTGCAGGGACTGACGGTGCGTTATGGCAGCGTGGTCGCGCTCGATGCGGTCGATCTGGTCGTGCCGGCGCGTTCGGTGATCGGATTGATCGGACCGAACGGCGCAGGCAAATCGACCTTGATTGATGCCGTGGCAGGTTTTGTCGATCGCTATGCGGGGCGTGTTCTGCTCGAGGGCCGCGCGGTCGACGACCAGGCGGCGCATCTGCGCGCTCGCAGTGGCATCCGCAGGACCTGGCAGACCACGCGGATCGCCCCGGAGCTGACGGTTGGCGAATATATTCGCCTGGCGGCGGGGCCGCTGTCGGAGGCCGAACTCGCCGCGGTGCTGCAATGGATCGAGGGGCCACATCTCCACATGCCGGTGTCGGCGGTCGATGTGGGAACGCGCCGTCTGCTGGATGTCGCTGGTGTGGTCGCCGCCCGGCCCCCAGTGGTGCTGCTCGATGAACCAGCGGCGGGACAATCCTATGACGAAACCCTGAGGCTCGCACAGCGAATCGCGGAAATTCCAAAATTGTTCGGCTCTTCTGTGCTGCTGGTCGAGCACGACATGGATCTGGTGCGGGCCGCGTGCTCGCTCATCACCGTGCTCGATTTCGGCCGTGTGATCGCGTCGGGCGCACCGGGCGCGGTGCTGGACAACCCCAAGGTCCGCAAAGCCTATCTGGGGATCGACGAAGATGGGGTGGCAGCATGAGCAGGCTGACGGTCTCCTCGCTCTGCGTGAATCGGTTGCATCTTCCAGTGGTGCGCGACGCCAGCCTGATGGTCGAAAGCGGCAAGATCAGCGTTGTTCTCGGCGCCAACGGGGCCGGCAAGACCACCCTGCTGGAGGGGCTTTCCGGCGTCATTCCGGTGGCGCGCGGACGTATCGATATCGATGGTCGCGAGTTTCAGAGCGCGCGAGCGGGGCGCCGCGCTGTCGCCGGACTGGCCCATGTCGAACAGGGCCGCACAGTGTTCCGCGAACTCACGACCGACGAGAATCTGCGAGCCGGCGCAAGGGAAGAGGTAGGCGGCGCCTACGACCTATTTCCGGAACTGCGACCGCGCCGAGACATTTGTGCCGGTCTTTTATCTGGTGGCGAGCAGCAGATGCTGGTCATCGCGCGTGCGTTGCTGGGCCGACCGAAAATCCTGATGATCGATGAGATGTCGGCGGGACTGGCCCCTGTCGTGGTGCGGCGCCTGATGACGAGGGTGCGCAAACTCGCGGACCAGGGGCTGGGTGTCCTGCTGGTGGAGCAGTTCGCCGCGCTGGCGCTTGCGATCGGCGACCACGTTTATGTCTTGCGGCGCGGTCAGGTAGTATTCGACGGTGCCTGCAACGAACTCCGCGATGCGCCGGACCGGCTGCATCAGCTTTATCTTGGAGCCGCGATAGCAACATAGCTGGGATGTCGCTCCCGTGCCGCCAGCCTCGCGACACGGGGGGCTCCTACAATCCCTATCTGCCCGGCATCAGCTACGGCGTCGGAGGATTATATGGGTCGAGTATCTCGTGGAACTCGATCGGCAACAGGCCCACGCAGACTTGGTCGTCACCGTTTGGTGGGGAAAACTCGCAACCGGTGCGGCCCGCGCCCGTGCAGACACCACCAAACGCTGCCGGGTTCGCCATCAGTAGCAACGCCTATGGCTATGTGAGCGATACGGGTGGCAATTCTGTCGATTGGTCGCAAGTTTGGCGAGGGCCATGCGCGCCCTTGCCGATGGCACTCCCTTTGATGGGCTTCAGAAGCGAGACAATCACAATGGCCAAACAGACGAAGGTGGAAGCAAGCGCACACGCCCGGGCGCTGGAGCTACTGGAAAAAGCCGTTTTGACGTATGACGAACGCCTGTTCGTTCTCGAGAATTGGAACGAGGCGGCAAATCATATCAACGGTGTGGCAGGCGCATTCTTCACCCCGACGGGATTGGCCGTTGATTTTGCCATCGACGCCGGTGGGGGACGGACAATCGATCTCTGTGCGGGAATTGGTTCGCTGGCGTTTCATGTCCACTGGCGCAGATTTTATGGGTGGGAGCGCAACGCGCCGTCCCCTGAAATCGTCTGCATCGAGATCAACCCTGCCTATGTGGAGGTTGGCCGCAAGGTGCTGCCGGAAGCGAGATGGATCTGCGCGGATGTGTTCGATTTCGATCTCGCGAGCCTCGGTCGCTTTCGGGTGGCGATTGCCAATCCACCGTTTGGAGCGACGGCGAGAACCGGAGAAGGGCCGCGCTACACGGGGCGCGCCTTTGAGTCTTATCTGATCGATCTGGCCTCAGATATCGCCGATCACGGCACGTTCATCATTCCGCAGGCGTCGGCGCGGTTTCAGTACAGTGGCGTGCAATGTTATCGGGAACGCCCGAGCGCTGAATACCTGAAATTCACGCAACAGACTGGCATTCATCTGGAGGCTGGGTGCGGAGTGGATTGTAGCATCTATCGTGATCAGTGGAGGGGCATTGCGCCCAGCGTGGAGATCGTGTGCGCGAATTTCGAGGACATGCCGGGCAAGGCGTGTCGTGCGCCAACTGACCCCGAAACCGAACTGCGGTCCCTGTGAAACGAGCAGGGTGTATCAATCGAACGCCAGGACGCGATGATCGCGGAGGTCGAGGCCAAGGCGCGGTCAGGGATTCGATTTGAAACAAGCCCCCCGCCAGGGTGACCTGTTCGGAGATGAATAGCCTTGAATCGCGTCTTTCATTCAGAGGGTAGATCGGCGTATACCGCTGCCCCGGAGGACCGACAATGGTTGGAAAGAAGCAGCACCGCAACGGCTTGCGCGAGACACACCAGGCGCAGGAACGATTTGCACGGAATGAACGTGCCGGGACAGAAATCTCCGCCGGAATAGCCAAGCTAAAAAACGTGCCGCGGACTGAACTGCCGGACGCGGCGTTTGTGCTTTTCATGGCCGCGAAGCAGCAGAACGAGTTGATTCGCAGGTCAATCGGAGATCGCCTCGGCCACGACGCGGATATCGGTGGCGGAGGCGAGATTGATCTTGCTGGGTTTCGGGCCGAGGAGGCGGTGGTTCGCCTGCGTGAACACAGCATAACTTCACAGACCTTCTTCGAATGGCTGTCCGAACAGTCGTCCGAGGCTATGTTTGCGGTTCCCCGCGGCGACGCCGTGTCAATGGTCGCCGCCATGATTCGCGAGCAGCGACTCGAGGGAATTCTGGAAGGCCTTCGGCTGGCGGGTTTGCTGAACGAAGTGCCAAATCGTCGGCACGACGGTGCGGCAATGGAAGAGTCGCGACAGGGCGGCGGTTGAGCGATGTTTCTGGCTGATACGAGCCGCTATCGACATCATTCCATGATCAGGCCGTCAACGCCAGAGGCCGAACGTGCCCGCTAAGAAACGAGTAGCGCCCCAAGGCCATCAAACCAGGCTGCCTGCAACCTCGGTCGCACCAGCCCGCGTGTTGGCTGCGGCGGGACGAAACTTGCCGAACATGGCGGCCGTGAGCGCAACCTCCGCGGCGGTCTTTCTCTGTCTTATGGCGGCCAAGAGGTTCGTGTAGGCTATCGGCGTTGCCTTCGTCGAAGATACCTCGTTCTCGACTGCGTTCAGCGCGTCAATCGATGATTATTCCGGCAGCCGCGAGGCAAGACGGCGCAGAATGCGAGAGCCCGGCGACGGCCAGGGCGGCAGCGCGGCTTTGATCGCTCATCCCTGTCGACAATAGATGATTCGTGGCCGCGTTCCTTGCCACTGCCAGCAAGTGTTGAGCTATACTTGGGTAGGCAAATGGCGGCATTTTACCCGTGTCTGAGGCATCTGCGAGACCGATGCGATTCGAGCCTGCGTTAGCTCGGACCGCCGGGCGGGGTGTGAAAAGCCGGGTGTTGGGTGAAGGCGAGTTGGCCCAGTGGAGGATGGTTAGTTTGAAAACGAAGGCTAAACAGGGGTCCGCCTGGCGGCACGGCAACATCGGGCGGCTTCTCAACAACGGCGTTCGCCGGTTTGAAGGGCGTGTGCTCGAACTAATGGAGGAGGCCGGTTATTCCCAGACACGCATCGCGCATGTGAACCTCACGCGCAACCTTGATGTTGAAGGGACCCGGCTGACCGAGCTTGCAAGGCGTGCGTCCATGAGCAAGCAGGCCATGGGGGAACTTGTCGAGCTGTGTGAAACGATGAAACTCGTTACGAGGGTCGCGGATCCTTCGGATGGACGGGCTCGTATCATCAAATTCACGCAGCCGGGCCTGCAATGGCTTGATGCGTTCCGCGCCGCAGTCGATGTTGCGGAGGGCGAGATGCGCAAGGAATTGGGTGCGGCTGCCATGGATACACTCACCAAGGCGTTGGCCGTCTATGGTGCAAATTTCGATACGTTGAACGCGCCCGAGGATCGATAGTCTTCAGCTTAGGTCGGTCGGCGTCGGCAATATCGGGCGGTCGGCTTTAGCGGTATAGTCAGGTAACTTGACTAAAAATAAGGAAGGGTTTAACACGCCGGTATCGACCATGCGGGAGGCGGCCACTTGACCATTTCTGAAACCACGTCCGTGTTGATAATTGGAGGTGGCCCCTGCGGGCTGATGCTGGCGAACGAACTTGGCCGCCGCGGGATCGATATCGTCCTGGTCGACGAAAAGTCGGGAACGGCTTTCAATCCTCAGGCCAATGCCACGCAGGCACGATCGATGGAGCACTATCGGCGGCTTGGCTTTGCCAGCGAGATCAGGGAGGCGGGGCTTCCGGCGGATTATCCGACTGATGTGGCCTACTTCACGCGCTATACCGGATTTGAGCTGGCTCGGTTCCAACTGCCATCCTCCGGAAAAGCCACCGAAATCATCAAGGGACTTTCCGGATCCTGGAGTGCGGCCGAGCTCCCGCATCGGGTCTCCCAGAAATATGTCGAACATGTTTTGCGGAGACAGGCCGAAAAGCTTCCTGGCGTCAGTGTCAATTATGGCTGGCGGCTGATCGATTTTTCCGAACAGGTGGGTGGGGTCACCGCCCGGCTTGAACGTGTGTCCGACGGACAGAGGCGCGTCATCCGATCCGCGTTTCTGGTCGGCGCTGACGGGCCGCGCTCGCTCGTGCGGCAGTCTCTGGGAATCTCGTACGGTGGCGTCACGGGCATCCAGCGGGACTTCATGGGCGGTCGGATGCTTGCCGTGTATGTCCGCGCTCCGCAATTCTATGAGGCGGTGCCGCATCCGAAAGCCTGGATGTACAACTGCTTCAATCGTGATCGCCGCGCGTTCATGGCGTCGGTGAATGGTCTGGACGAATTCGCGTTTCACACACAGTTGCGACCGGGCGAGAATGAAGCCGTCATTACGCAAAAGGAGGCGCAGGCGGCGTTTCAAAGGGCCTGCGGCACCGCGGTGGACTGCGAGGTGCTCTCCTTTCTGACCTGGACGGCCGGTCATGCCCTTGTTGCCGAGCGCATGCAACGAGGGCGCGTTGTGCTGGCCGGCGATGCGGCCCATCTGTTCACACCAACGGGAGGTCTCGGCTACAACACGGCCATCGAGGATGCGGTGAACCTCGGCTGGAAGCTCGCGAGCATCATCAAGGGCGCCAGTCCTGCTGCACTGCTTGACAGTTACGCGGCGGAACGGGGGCCTGTTGCGGTGCGCAACACGAACTATGCGCGCGGTTTTGCCGACTCCCTCGGCCGATTTGAGGCCGTGCCCGAGATCGAAGATGACACGGCAGCGGGGCGCGAAGCTCGTCGCGCCGCGGGAGTGTATCTCGAGGGCCACGCACGGGCCGAATTCAATATTCCAGGGATTACCTTTGGCGGTCGTTACGATGGCTCGCCCATTATTGTTCCGGATGGCAGTACGCCGCCACCGGACGACGCGAACATCTATGTCCCGAGCGGTTGCCCGGGTGGCCGCGCCCCACATGGCTGGCTGGAGAACGGCAGTTCGCTCTACGACCTGTTCGGATTCGAGTGGACGCTCCTTGTATTCGCCGACGATGTCCCCGGCGTCGACAACTTTCGGCGGGCTGCGTGGAATCTTGGTGCCGATCTCAAGATCGTTAGAGCACCCAAGGCTCTGCGTGATCTTTATGAGGCCGACATCGCGCTCATCCGTCCGGACCAGATCGTCGCATGGCGTGGCAATGGAAAGCTGCCCATTGATGCCGAGGGCATCCTGGGGGCTGCGCTGGGGCACGTTGCGCAACGGGTTCTGCGATCGATGAACGGCTGACGGAGACGACCATGCGGCCGTTTGTCTACAATGCGCAGCCGGCACGGGTTGTGTTCGACGTCAACGCGCGCGAGTCGATCACCGCGGAATTGCGGCGTTTGGACGTCTCGCGGGCGCTGGTGCTGTCGACGCCGGGACAGGCGGGTGACGCTCTCGCCCTGGCCACGGCAATGAACGGGCTTGCCGCCGCCGTCTTCACAGACGCCACGATGCACACCCCCGTTGACGTGACAGTTCAGGCCCTGAATGTCCTGCACGAACAATCCTGCGACGCCCTGGTCGCGGTCGGGGGTGGTTCGACCATCGGCCTTGCGAAGGCCTTGGCTTTGCGCACGGGCTTGCCGCAGGTCGTCATTCCGACGACCTACGCCGGATCGGAGGCAACTCCGATTGTCGGCGAGACATGCGATGGACTGAAAACGACGCAACGCTCGCCAAAAGTCTTGCCGCGTACGATTATTTACGACGTTGACCTCACATTGGGCCTGCCGGTCGGACTGAGCGCCACGTCCGGCTTGAACGCCATCGCCCATGCGGTCGAAGCTCTCTATGCCCGGGATGCCAATCCCGTCGTTTCAATGATTGCAACGGATGGTATCGAAAAGCTGGCGAGGGCACTTCCGCGAATTGTGCTCGCGCCAGACGATCGCGCCGCGCGGTCCGACGCTCTTTATGGCGCATGGGCCTGCGGATCCTGTCTGGGGGCAGTCGGCATGGCGCTGCACCACAAGCTGTGCCACGTGCTCGGGGGCAGTTTCGGCCTGCCGCATTCCGAGACCCATGCGGTGCTGTTGCCCCAGGTCGTTGCCTTCAACCACGCCGCCGCTCCCGACGTGATGGCCCGTGTCGCGCGTGCGATCGGCGCACCCCGGGCGGGCGAAGGGTTGTTCGATCTCACAAAGTCGTTGGGAGCGCCAGTCGCCTTGCGCGAGATCGGCATGCCGGAAGCCGCGCTCGAGCGTGCTGTCGACCTGGCGATGGCCGATCCCTATTGGAATCCTCGCGCGGTCGACCGCCGCGCATTGAGCTTGCTCCTGGAGCAGGCTTATCACGGCCGTCGTCCGGGAGGCGGTGGCAGCTTGATGGAGAGAGGGAATGCGCGACTTTGATGAACTGAACATCACCGAGGCTGTGATCGCGCGGTTATCGGAAACGCCTGATGCGCGCCTCAAGCGGGTCATGGCCGGTCTGGTCCGCCATTTGCATGACTTTGTCCGGGACGTAGAGCTCAGTTTCGCGGAGTGGGAGGCGGCAATTGCGTTTCTGACGCGTACCGGACAGACCTGCAACGAGCATCGCCAGGAGTTCATTCTTCTGTCGGACACGCTCGGCGTTTCGATGCTGGTTGATGCCATCAATCATCACCAGCAGCGTGGAGCCACCGAAACGACCGTGCTGGGGCCTTTCTACCTTTCCGAGGCGCCGCAGGCGGAACTTGGAAGCGATATTTCCGGCGGTCTTGACGGCCAGCCCCTGCTGGTCACGGGATCGGTGTCGTCCGCGGACGGAACGCCTCTGGCCCATGCGCAGCTCGACGTCTGGCATGCCGACGATCATGGTTATTATGATGTCCAGCAGTTCGAGGCCACCGGTCTGGCGGGGCGTGCACAACTGCGTGCCGACGACGAAGGACGGTTCCACTTCTGGTCGGTGCTGCCGAAATGGTACCCGATTCCTGATGACGGGCCCGTCGGTGATATGCTGAAGGCGACGGCGCGGCATCCGAACCGGCCGGCTCATGTTCACTTCATGATCGCGGCACCGGAGCACGAGACACTCATCACTCACGTGTTCGCGTCCGATAGTCCATTTCTGGATTCGGACGCCGTCTTCGGGGTCAAGAATTCGTTGATTGCCGAATTCGTGGAGCAACCCGCCGGGCTCGCGCCCGACGGCCGTGAGCTGCCAGGCGGCTATCGCCGGCTTCACTACGATTTCGGTCTGAAGCCGGCCACCGCAAAGGTTGCTGCCGTCTGAAAACCTCAATTGTCTTCATTGAGAAATGCCACGGCGCGCGTCCAGCCCGCCGAGGCCGCCTTGATCTTGACGGGAAGACAGCTGACGCGGAAGCCGAAGGGCGGAAGCTTGTCGAGGTTGGTGAGCTTTTCGAGATGGCAATAGCCAATCTCCATGCCGGCCTTATGGCCTTCCCAGATCAGGGACGCGTCGCCTGTTTCAGCGAACCGCCGGGCAGTGGCCGAGAATGGAGCGTCCCACGACCAGGCGTCGGTGCCGCAGACCCGAACGCCGCGTCGCAGCAGAAAGAGGGTCGCCTCCCGTCCCATCCCGCAACCCGCATCGAGATAGCCTGAGCCGCCATACGCGTCGCCGGCTCGCGTATTGACGAGAACGATGTCGAAAGGTCGCAGGACATAACCGATCCGCGCGAGTTCGCTCTCGATATCCGCCGGTGTGGCGACATGACCGTCGGGAAGGTGACGGAGATCAAGTTTAACGCCGGCGCCGATGCACCATTCAAGGGGGATCTCGTCGATCGTCCATGCCCGCTCGCCGTTGTTCATCGTGCTGTGGAAGTGCCACGGCGCGTCGAGGTGGGTGCCGTTATGGGTCGTCACCCGCAGCCGCTCGATTGCCGCGCCCTGGCTCTCCGGTAAGTCCTGCGGTCGCAGGCCCGGAAATGTCGCCGCAAACTCGTCCGCGCCGCCGGCATGATCGCGATAGATGATGTCGGGGCACATGCCGGGCGGGTCGGATGCAATGCCGGCTTCGAGACTGACGGACAGATCGACGATGCGCATGAAGGTCCTCTTGAGAGTTCGAGCAAAACTAGTCAGGAAACTTGATAAGGTAACTTGACAATATTGTCGATGATTTCTAGTTTCACCGAAGAAAGATGGAGTCCTCGATAATGCTTGCCGAGCCGAGCCTGGCGGATATGGCCGAATCCAGTCTGCGCCGGGATATCGTTCATGGCACCTGGCGGCCGAAGGCATGGTTGCGGCTCGACGATCTCAAGGATCATTACGGAATGGGCGCCAGCCCGCTGCGCGAAGCGCTGTCGCGTCTTGTGGGCGAGGGGTTGGTGCAGCTCGAAAACAACCGCGGGTTTCGAGTTGCTGGCCTCTCGGAGCAGGATCTGAAGGACATCGAGTGGATGCGCGTGGTGGTCGAGTGCGCTGCGCTGCGCGACGCGATCTCGCGGGGAGGACGTGAATGGGAGGGTGAAATCGTTGCGGCCCTTCACCGTCTGACCGCCGCAACGCTGACGACGGGGACCGATCGAACCAGTCTCGATGGCTGGAATGATGAGCACGACGCTTTTCACGCGGCGCTGATTGCATGCTGCGGGAACAGGCGCGCGCTTGAATTGCAGCGGCGTCTGGCCGGCGAGCATCGACGTTATCGCATCGCCCTGATGGGGGAGAACATGCGGCGCAGTGAAATTGTTGACGAGCATCGCGGCGTCGCCGAGGCCACGCTGCGGCGTGATGCGGACGAGGCGATCCGCTTACTCGCACAGAACATGCAGGTAACGACCGGATTCTACGCTGCGGTGCTGCGCGAGGCGAGCGCGATCGACCGGTGACAGGCGCTCGGTCGATGACGATTGCACCCGCACTTGGACGCGGGCGCTTAATGCTAGGGGAGGACTAACATGACGAAGACGATCGTGACTGTGGCGCCGACCGGAGGGATGGCGTCGAAAGCAGCAAATCCCAATTTGCCGACGCAGCCGGAGGAAATCGCCGAGTCGGTCCTCAAGTCATACAAGGCGGGTGCGGCGATCGCCGCGCTCCATGCCCGTCGTCCCGATGACGAGGCGACCTGCAATGCGAGCATCTATCGCCGCATCAACACGCTCATTCGTCAACGCTGCGATATCGTCATCAATAACTCCACGGGCGGGGGCTCGTCCGGCGACATGTTGTTGCCGCGCCCGGACGGCATGTTCGAGAGCAATTTCGAAGAGCGCCTCAAGGGGCTTGATGCGGAGGCCGAAATGGCGACACTCGACGGCTTCACGGCGGTCGACGTGTTTGGAACGCGCGAAATACTCGTGATCACATCGCCGTCGCGCTGCGAGACCATGGCGAAGCGCTTCAAGGAACGCAACATCAAGCCGGAATGGGAGGTCTTCAATCCGGCGCATATCCTTCAGGATGTCACGCGGCTGATCGAAAAAGGCTACGACAAGCCTCCTTACTACATCAATATCGTGCTTGGAACGGATCGTAATTTCCAGGGCGGAATGCCGTACAGCCACGACCTGCTCACAGCAATGATCAGGATGCTGCCGCCGCAATCGGTCTGGTGCCTGTCGGCCATCGGTCCGGCCCAATTGCCGGGAACGACCCAGGCGCTGCTTCTGGGCGGGCATGTCCGCGTGGGCTTGGAAGACAACGGCTACTACAGCAAAGGCGTGCCGGCGACCAACGAGATGCTGGTCGAGCGGACGGTCCGTATTGCACGCGAGCTTAATCTCGAGATCGCCACTGCGGCGGAGGCGCGGGACATCCTCGGACTGCCCGCGCCACGGCGCTGACTGGGCGGACAAAATCATGACGACACATCGCCATCAGGTCCGAATTGAATGGAGCGACTGCGATCCCGCTGGAATCGTCTATTACCCGCGCTACCTCGCGATGTTCGACGCCAGCACGATGGCGCTGTTCAGAGCGGTGCTCGGCCTGACGAAACCCCAGATGCTGAAACGTTACGGGATCGTGGGGACGCCAATGGTCGATACCCGTGCAACATTCCATCTCCCCTCGACCTTTGGGGACGACGTGACGATCGAAACCACGGTCAGCAAGTTCCGCCGCAGCAGCTTTGACCTGCATCATCGCCTGCTGCGCGAAGGAGATCAGCTGGCTGTCGAGGGCTTTGACACCAGGGTATGGGTGGGACGCCATCCCGAGGATCCGGATCGCATCTGCGCCCGGGAAATTCCGGCGGACGTTGTTGCTCGTTTCGCGAGTTTCGACGCGAGCTGATTGAAGACAGATCGCGAATGACCAACCGCCGGCGCCGTCCGGTGGAATGAGAAGCCGTGAAAAAAATGAGAGGGAACGATGAGGGAGGATGCCAATTCGATGGCCGGCTCTGGCCTGTCGACATACAACTACAAGAGGCTCTGGATCTGGCTGTGCATCGGTTGGATGGTCAGCAGTGCAGACCGCGTCATCACTGGTCCCGTGGTGACCTGGATGATCGAGCACAAGGTCGCCTTCATGGCGACCGAACATCCCTATGCTCTCGGGGGCCTCATTGGGAGCATTTTCTTTGCGGGTTACATGCTGACACAGTTCCCAGGCGGTTATGCGGGAGACCGTCATGGTCACCGTACGGTTCTTGCCATCAGCCTGTTCGCGGCGGCGGTGGCGACGCTTGTCAGCGGACTTGCCGCCGTGCTGGTTGTCTTCATCGCGGCGCGCATCCTCACGGGCCTTGGCGAGGGCCTGTATTACGCCAACGACCGTACGATCATCGCCGAGACCACGCCGCTTGCCGAGCGCAGCCTCGCGATGGGCGTGGTGATGATCGGCCTGAGCGTGGGGATCACCTTTGCGACGCTCGGAGGGGCCTGGATCATTGAGATGTCCCGGCCGTGGCTCGGCGACGATCAGGCCTGGCGCATGCCGTTCTTTGTCCTCGCGATCTTGAGTTTCGCGGCGGCAGTGGGCTTGCGCAAGGAGTTGTGGCGGACGCGCTGCCCTCGCGACAACCCCGCCGGCGCCGCGAAAGTGATCGGCGCCTATTCCGCCATCTTCTTTGTGCTGATCTTCGGGGTATTCCTGCTGGCGCAGCGCCTGGGCTTGCCCGGCTGGGGCGTTGCCGCCTTGGAGCTTCTGCTGGCATTGGGCCTGATCGCTTATGTCTACAGAAGCAAAGCCCGCGAGATTTCGGGAGCGATCCACGACACCAATCTGCTCCTGCTTTATCTGGCGGCCATCGCGGTGCTCTGGAATCTGTGGTTCTTCGGCTTCTGGGCAATTTCGATCGTCTCAGCCGGTGCCGACGGTTCGTTCCTGAAGGCCGCGCTGACGGCGATGTTCACGGGAGTGGCCGGCCTCATCGGGTTTCCGCTTGGCGGATGGATTGCCGATCGGGCTGTCAAAACCGGGTTCGGTCGGAAGCGGATACTGGTCGTTTTCACATTTGCTCAGGGGCTGCTCACCCTTTGCTTTGCGATCTATATCCACACTGGCGGCAATTCTCTCCTGGTCATGGCATTTCTACTGTTCGCAGCGGGGTTGTTTTTCAGTGCGCTTCAGCCTGTGAGCCATGCCATGACCGCCGACATCGCGCGACCCGAATTCCGGGGAAGTGCGTTCGGTATGTGGAACCTGGTGGGGGAGATCGGGGCGGTTTTGTCGCCGGTGGTCTCCGGGACCTTGCGCGACGCGTACAACAGCTGGGTGCCTGCGGTTTATCTCGACGCCGCCATCATCCTTGCGAGTTGTGCGCTGCTTCTCTTCGTGCGGGAGGCGTTGCCGACCAAATCGGTGGCTCGTGTTGCCCTCGCGACCGACTAACGCGTTCCATTTGATCTTGCATCCTGGGAGATGACGATATGGCAATGCAGCTCAATATCAATAACGTGTCCCACAGCGTAGACGTCGCCCCGGATACGCCGCTTCTCTACGTGCTTACCAACGAGATTGGCTTGAAAGGAGCGCGCTTTGGCTGTGGCCTTGCGCAGTGCGGCTCATGCTCGGTTCTGGTCGATGGCGCGGAAGTGCGTTCGTGTGTGACGGCTGTCTCCGATCTGGTCGGCTCCGCGATCACCACTCTTGAGGGACTGCCAGCCCTCTACGCCCGACAGAAGGGCCTGACCGCTCCACCGGCGATGCATCCGCTTCAGGAGGCGTTCGTCGCTGAACAGGCGCCGCAGTGCGGCTACTGCTACAACGGAATGACCATCAAGGGCGCGGAGCTTCTGGCCAGGAACCCGAGCCCTTCTGACACCGACATTCGCGAGGCGATGAGCGGGCACATTTGCCGCTGTGGGACCTATCCACGCATTATTGCGGCGATCCGGCGGGCTGCGGCTGACATCGGGAGAGCACAATGAGCCTCGCGTCGTTCGATCTTGGCCGCCGTCAATTCCTGCGCGGAAGCGGGCTCGCCATCGGCATCGCGATCGCGGGGATCAACCGGAGCTGGGCTATCAGCCCGGGTCCGGTTCCGGGACTCGTGCCCGGGCCTGTCCCGGAGCTCAAGGCGGTCGATACCTGGCTCGCGATATCCGGCGACGGCATCTTGACCGTATTCACCGGACGATCCGAACTCGGGCAAGGCAGCGAGACGGCGCTGGTTCAGCTGGTCGCGGAGGAGCTTGACCTGAAACCGGACGCCATTGTCATTGGCGCCGTTGAAAGCGGGCGGGCACCGGAGACCGGCGAAACCGACGGGAGCACGAGCATCGAGATCGCGGGATCGATGCTGCGCCAAGCCGCGGCCGAACTCCGCCAGGGACTTTTGCATCTGGCGGAAGCCAAGCTCGGTGTGAAGGCCGAACGTCTTCGCACGGCTGACGGCCGAGTCATTGTCGTCGACCGTCCCGATCGCTCGATCGGCTATGGCGATCTCGTTGCCGGGCCGGGGATGCGGGAAATCCCGTTCACGGGGAGAGCGCCACTCAAGGATGCGGCCGGTTTCAAGGTTGTAGGGCGATCGATCCGGCGCAGGAATGTTGCCGAGAAAGTCTCGGGTCGCTTCACTTACATGCAATCCCATCAGGTTCCCGGAATGCTTCACGGTCGAGTCGTCCGGCCGCGTGGTCAGGGGCCCTATGGACGGGTTGCCTCCATCGTGTCCGTGGACGCGGCATCGATTGCGCACATTCCGGCGGCGCAGATCGTGCAGAAGAACAATTTTATCGGCGTCGTTGCGGAGAAGGAGTGGGACGCGGTGAACGCGGCTCAGGCATTGCGGGTGCAATGGTCGCAGACGCCTGGGTTACCCGGCCATGAGAAGATTCAACAGGCGCTTCGGGCGGGGCCCGCGGAAAGGTCTGTGGTTCTGGAAGAGGGAAACGTTGGCGAAGCCCTTCGCCAGGCGCCGTTCCTGGTTCAAGCGGCGTTCGACGGCCCCTACCAGGCACATGCCCCGTTTGCCCCACACTGTGCGACGGCGGACGTTCGCCCCGACCGGGCGGAGATCGCTTGCAGCACGCAAGGGATCTATGTGACCCGCATGGAAGTCGCCAATGTCATCGGCATGCCGCTCGATCGTATCACGGTACGTCATATCGAGGGCGCCGGTACCTATGGACCGAGCTGTTATCATGACGTGGCCCAATCCGCGGCCATCATGTCCCAGGCGGTCGGGCGACCCGTGCGTGTTCAGTTCATGCGCTGGGACGAATTTGGCTGGGATCCTTACGGGGTGGCGCATACCGCGGATGTTGTGGCGGCCGCCGACAGGGACGGGAGGTTGATCGGATATCATTACGAGGGATGGCATCACGGCTGGATCGGCAAGGAAATGTCCGAGGAGATGGCGTTGGGAACGCCGGCGCCGGTCTCGGCTTCGGGAATCGCGCGCATCGTCAACAAGGTGAACGCCGCGGGAATGTACGCAATCCCGCACCGGCGGCTGGTCAATCATCATGTCGATGCGAGGCATGGGTTCTTGCGTGGCAATCCGCTCCGCGCGCCGCTCGATCTTGCGATCTCGTTTGCGTCGGAGCAGATGGTCGACGAACTTGCGGGGCTGGCGGGCCTGGATCCGGTTGAGTTCAGGCGGCGCAACATGACCGATCCGCGATGGCGAGGTGTGCTCGACGCCGTCGTGGAGGCGTCGCGGTGGGAGCAGAAGCGGAGGCTCCCGACGGAGGCGACCGGGGATATTGCGACCGGTTGGGGTGTCGGGCTCGGTACGCACCTCGTCTCGCACGGCGCCGCGGTGGCCCATGTCGAGGTGAACCGCAACAGCGGTGAGGTGCGGGTCGTCGATCTGTTCGGCGCGCTGGACGCGGGATTGGTCATCAACCCTGGCCTCGTCGAAAGCCAGATCATGGGCATGATGGTGCAGGCGACGAGTCGCGTGCTGAAGGAAGAAGTGACATTCAATGACAGCAATGTCACCAGTCTCGACTGGGACAGTTACCCGGTTCTGCGGTTCAACGAATGTCCCGCCATCACCCCGATCGTTGTGCAGCGCATGAATGAGCCATCGACCGGGGCGGGCGAAGAAGTTATGGGAGCGACCGGGGCTGCCATCGCGAATGCGGTTGCAAATGCGCTCGGTGTGCGGATCAGGCGATATCCAATGACGCCCGATCGTATCAAGGAGGCACTTCGGTCTGCCGCGCGATCGCCTCGGGATCACCGCTGAATCCGTCACGGGAGAAAGATATGTTGGCGCGAGACTGGATCGACATTCATGCGCATTTCCTTCCGCCCGAAGCCGAAGAGGTACATCACAGGCGATTGCACGGCCTGCGCGAAGGGTGTTGGTGCATCGAGGCGGCTCCGCGCTGGGACGTCGAAGCGGCGTTGTCCTACATGAACCGGACCGGCATCGCCATGCAGATGCTGAGCAACATCCCGAAGACACTCGCGGAGATTCGCATCTCCAATGACTATGGCGCCTCGCTTGTCCGCGCCAGGCCGCATCGCTTCGGACTTCTTGCCGCTCTGCCGACCGATGATGTCGAAGCGGCAATCAGCGAAGCCGAACGAGCTGAAAGCGAGCTCGATGCTGACGGGTATGCAGTGAGCTTCGATTACAATGGTGTGTCGCTCAGCGACGCGCATTTGGACCGGCTTTGGGAGGTGCTGGACCGCCGAAAGGCCGTTGTTTTCGCACATCCGAACGCCATTGGACCGGGCTCCCTGGGCAGGCCCCGCGTCATTCTGGAAGTTGCGTTCGAGAGTGCGCGAACGACTGTCGATATGCTTTATAAGGGCGTTTTTCGTCGTTACCCGGGCATTCGTTTTGTCGTGGCGCATTGCGGCGGAGCACTTCCGGCGCTCAGCGGGCGGCTTGAGCTGATCGGCTCGCAACCATGGGTGCCTAACCCGGAGGGCATCACGGCAACTGAAATGCGCAAGCACCTGGCGTGTCTGTTTGTGGATACGGCGGCCACGATGCCGACCGCGCTCGGTCCGGCGCTGGCGATGACGGGCCTGGAACATATCGTTTATGGATCGGACTGCGGAGTGCCTTGCAGCACCGATGCCACCATGGATGCGAACATTGTCGCCTTGCGAGATCGCGCCGGGCTGTCCGCGGACCAGTTGCAGTTTATCGGGCGTAATGCGCTGAACCTGTTCCCGAAGGCTGCGGCACGGATTGAACGGCAAAAGCCGGCATGAACCGTTGCCGCTTGATCGGATCCGACTGGAGTTTCAGCAAAGAGCTTTTTCGCGTGACATACCAGGCTGGCGACAAGTCAGCAGCTCATTCTCTCCAGGTGTTGGATGCAATCGATGGCTGGTTGGCAGGAATTTACGGCTGAGAGGCTTCGCGGCGAACTCCGATGCGACGCGACAAACATCCGCGCGACCAGCAGCGGCCTCGGCTGGTCGTCAGCCTACGCCTCGCTCCAGCGTGAGCAGCCGTTCGAGGCCAACCTGTCCACGATCGATGATTGTCTGATGATCCTGCACCGAAGCGGTCCGGCGACCGTGACGTTCAGGCTCGGTGGAGATCGTGCGGTGTCACAATTGAGGCGCCGTGGCCAGATATCGGTTATTCCCGGGGCCTGCGGCGGTTATCTGAACCTGCGCACCCCGCACGACACACTCCATGTGTATCTGAAGTCGGAACTGTTTATCGGCAGTGGGCCAGAGCTCGCGCCGATGCTGGGAATCGAAGATTCTATCCTCGAGAATCTTGCGGCTGCAATCACGGAGTCGGTGACTGACCCGCTTCCGCGTTCGTCGCTTTATGTTGATCCCATCGCACACGCGATCGTCGGTCGCATTCTCGACATCACGGGAAGGGCGCCGAAGTATCGAAACGCCGAGAGACTGTCGAATGCGAAACTATCCCGGATTCGCGAATTCGTCGAAGAGCACCTGGAGCAGGATATTCGCATCGCGGATCTGGCCGCCGCCTGCGGGATTGGTGCCAAGCACCTCAAGCGCTCATTCCAGGCGTCGATGGGAACGACGCCATACCAATATGTCGTCTCCCGGCGTGTCGAGCGCGCGAAACGCCTTCTCGCCGAGAGATCGATTGCCCTCGCAGAAATCGCGCTGCGCAGCGGCTTCTGCCATCAGGAGCACCTGACACGCGTGTTTCGCGCGGTCACCGGCCAATCACCTGGGCGATACAGACGCGGGCGCGAGTAAGGGCGGCACGGCAGGCCGGCGTGGGTGAGGGGGCGCCAACGAGCACGAGAAGCCAATTGCAGCTGAAGAGGACCTTTCCGCCGGATCAAATCGCTCCTGGACATCGTCATCGCGGTGTCACGGTGGAGGCATCGAGCGAAGGGCTGGGCTGGTCGTCGGCGTTCGCCTCGGTGCAGCGGGAGGTTGCAGGATTTGTGCGCATCGAAGCCAGGTCGTACCATCTGATCGTGTCCTCACGCAGCGGTCCTGGAGACGTGACCTATCGAATCGGCGGCCAGGAGATTTTACGGCACGTACAGGCGAGAGGGCTGTTCTTTCTGCCGGCAGGGCATGCGTGCGACGTGACGCTTCACGACCCCGTGGAAACAATTCATGTCCAGCTCGATCCGAAGCTCTTCCGCGATCCCGCGTGCGACACACGGGACTTGGGACCCGGATTGGCGCCCATCCTTGGCGGCGACGATGGTCTGCTTCAGGGCATGTTGAGGGTGATGGAAGAGCTGGTCCGTGGGGACCGGACTGAGCGATCGGCGCTGATTGCCGACCTGATCGCTCCCGCGATAGCCAGCCGTCTTGTCGCGATCAATCACGAGACAAGCCGGCCGGGAACCTCCCTCAGTTCAGCACGGCGGCTGAGCGGGGGGCATCTTCGAAAAGTCAGGGATTTCGTCGCGGCGAACTTGGGAACAGACATCGAGCTGCAGGTCTTGGCGGATCTCTGCGGTGTCAGCGCCGCCCATTTCATTCGGCTGTTCAAGTCGACGACAGGCGTGTCGCCGCATCAATATATTCTTGGTTCCAGAGTAGGCCGCGCAAAAGTTCTGCTTGGCGATCATGCGCTCACTCTGGCGGATGTCGCGCAATCCTGCGGGTTTGCCAATCAGCAGCATCTTGCCAGAACGTTCCGCCGCCTCACGGGGGTGACCCCGGGATTTTACAGACGGGGGTGAGGGGCACCGCGTGAGACCCCGCGCAAGTCAGCGCATTTATGTCGGTAATCTACCATCCGCGCCCCTTTTTGTGCAGGCCGCCTCGACTGGAAGGTTTGTAGCATTCGTCTCAATTCGTGCGTGGCCGGCAGAGCTACGGGATGTTGGGGGGATAAGAATGCGGGTTTATCCAGCCCGATTCCACAGGGGCTTTCCTGTTTCGCGGCGTCGTCCTTCGAGGGCAAATGCTGGTGCGCGCGGACGGTTCGGCACGGCAGCCGTGCCACTT
>NZ_JTIY01000007.1 GCF_000818175.1 Streptomyces sp. AcH 505 | reverse complement strand
CATCGGCAGCCGGTGCGACAGAAAGGCCCAGTCTTCGGACACTACATAGAGAATCGACCCCTGCGGCGAGAGGGTTTCGCTGCCGGCGAGGTAGTCTTGTTGTGGGCGTTCCGCAAAACCCATTCGGTGCGGTCTACTTGCTTTCAGCTGATGACTGGCAGGGTATCTATCTCATTGTGGTGATAGGTGAAATCCACACGTCGGCTGCTTTACCAATAAATATGATTCCGCAACCGGCAATTGTAAATGATTGCTGCACCAGCTAAAAGCTCCCGTCTCGTCCTCTTGGATGAGGCGGAACGTTGCATTCCCGATCATTGGACCGAAACCTGAATGTCGAAAAAAACCGCCCTGATCACCGGAGTTACCGGGCAAGATGGAGCCTATCTGGCGGAGCTGCTGCTGGCCAAGGACTACAGCGTGCACGGCATCAAGCGGCGGACGTCGTTGTTCAATACCGATCGGATCGATCACCTCTACCATGACCTACATGAAAAAGGGCATGATTTCAGGTTGCACCACGGCGACTTGACGGATTCCTCCAGCCTCATCCGCATCGTTCAGCAAGTACAGCCGGACGAAATCTACAATCTCGCGGCTCAGAGCCATGTCGCGGTGTCGTTCGAGGAACCGGAGTACACGGCCAATTCCGATGCGCTCGGCCCCCTGCGCTTGCTGGAAGCGATCCGCATCCTTGGCCTAGAAAAAAAGACCCGGTTCTATCAGGCGTCCACGTCCGAACTCTACGGACTGGTGCAGGAGATTCCGCAGAAGGAGACGACGCCGTTCTATCCGCGCTCGCCTTATGCGGTGGCCAAGCTCTATGCCTACTGGATCACCGTCAACTATCGCGAGGCCTACGGCCTTTATGCCTGCAACGGCATTCTCTTCAATCATGAATCACCGATCCGAGGCGAGACCTTCGTCACCCGCAAGATCACGCGCGCTCTGGCGCGCATCAAGCTCGGCCTGCAGGACAAGCTCTACCTCGGCAATCTGAACGCGCTACGTGATTGGGGCCACGCGCGTGATTACGTCGAGATGCAGTGGCTGATGCTGCAGCAGGAAAAGCCGGAAGATTATGTCATCGCCACCGGTGAACAGCATTCGGTGCGTGAATTCGTGGAGCTTGCCGCGAAAGAGGCAGGTATTGCGGTGCGCTGGGAGGGAACTGGCGTCGGCGAAAAGGGTTATAATGAGGCGACCGGCAAGTGCATTGTCGAGGTCGACCCGCGTTATTTCCGTCCAGCGGAAGTTGAAACCCTGTTGGGTGATCCCTCCAAGGCAAAACGCAACCTTGGCTGGTCGCCGGCGACAACGTTTGTCGAGCTGGTGACGGAGATGATGCAGGAGGATCTGAAATCCGCGCAGCGCGACGAACTAATCAAGCAACACGGTTTCAAATACTTCAACTATAACGAATAAGCACTTTTCGACGAGAAAACGCTTCGAACGGACTGGCGTACTACCAGTAAAAGTGCGATCAGACCGAGTTTCAATCAGTGATGGTAGCCGGGGGGCTTCACACGAGCGGATGGGGACAATCCGTTGGCTAAGAGTGCTTTGGTTACCGGCGCGAGCGGGCAGGATGGCCGCTATCTCGTCGATCTCCTGCGCCGGCATGGCTATTCAGTGCATGCGCAGTCCCGACGGTTGCCGCGCTCGGGTTCGGACGATGACGGCGTGCGCTGGCATGTCGGCGAACCGACGGATAATGGGTTTCTCGAGCTGCTGATTGCGAGCACGAAGCCGGACGAGATCTACAATCTCGCCGCGGTGTCGCGGCCGATCCTATCGTGGAAAGCGCCGCGGGAAACCGCGGAAATCAATGCTTTCTTGCCGCAGAACATCTGCGAGCTACTGCTCAAGCACAAGCTTGACTGCCGCCTGTTCCAGGCTTCGTCATCCGATATCTTCGGCGACGGCTTCAGCGAGCGCCAGGATGAACACACCCATTGCGAGCCGAAATCTCCCTATGGCGTGGCCAAGCTGTATGGGCACAGGATTATTGGCGCCTACCGACAGCAATACGGCCTGCATGCCTGTTCGGGCATCATGTTCAATCATGAAAGCCCGTATCGCCCGCTGTCTTTCGTATCACAAAAGATTGCTTACGCTGCTGCGGCGGCCTGGTGTGGATTGAGGGATACGCCTGAACTCGATGAGCGAGGGCGGCCGATTCTGCTGGATGGCAAGCTGCTGCTGGGGGATCTCAGCGTGCGGCGCGATTTCGGCTTCGCTGGCGACTATGCGGAAGTGATGCATATGATTTTGCAGCATCCCACCGCGGATGATTATGTCATCGGCACCGGCGAAGATCACTCGATTCAGGAGCTCTGTGACGTCGCCTTCCGCTCGGTCGGCCTGGACTGGACCGATTATGTTAGTGTCGACCCAAAACTGATCCGAAAAACCGACAGTCACTACACACGCGCAAATCCGGCAAAGCTTCGTGCCACTTTTAACTGGAGGCCGAAGGTTGCCTTTCCGGATCTGGTTTCGACAATGGTGAAAGCCCAAGTGAAACGCGTTCAAGATGATCTGAGGGCAAATTCTCAAGAATCACAAGGCGTTTTCGGTGCGGCAGGGTCAAATTTGCCGTAAGAAAGTCCTCTTTGCTGTTATCTTGCGCGCGCCTTATCCTGACGCCGGCATTCACTTTTTGCGAGAGATGCATGACGATGAAGCCGGTGAGAGTCCGTGGATGACCGTCTGAATGCGCCTGCTGCACGCTTATAAGATCTACTTGCCGGACGTCCATGGCGGCATTCCACACGTCATCGCGACGCTGGCGAAGCTGCCGCGCGCCGGTTTCGACAGCTCGATCCTTGTGGCCCGTGCGTTTGGTTTCGGGCGCAGCCATTCCGTCGATAGTGTGCCCGTGAGGGCCGTGACGTCATGGGGGACGGTGTTCTCCACACCGATCGCGTTGAGCTACCCGTTTGTCTTCGCGCAGCAAGCGAAGGCGATGGATATAGTGATTTGTCATGCGCCGTTCCCGCTGGTCGACATGGGCGTTCTGCTGGGCTTTCCGCGGCAGACCACATTGATTGTGCACTGGCATGCGGAAATTATCGGACGATCGCTGCTGGTGCGCATATTGGCGCCGCTGGTCCAGCGCACGCTTGCAAGGGCGGATACGATTGTCGTGTCCGATCGGGCTATGATCGAAAACTCGGAGTTTCTGGGCCGCCACGCCGAGAAGTGCACCGTGGTACCTTACGGTTGCGACGTCGACTACTGGAGCGGACTCGATGAGGCGCAGGGCGCAGCCGTTACCGGGTTGAAAGCGCGCTATCCACGGCTTGTCGTCGCGGTGGGCCGCCTTGTCAGTTACAAGGGGTATGAAGTGTTCCTTCGTGCCATGCGGCATGTTGACGCCCAGGCAATGATCATCGGTGAAGGCGCGCTCAAGGCCGAACTCCAGAGCTTGTCATCGGAGCTTGGAATTTCGGACCGGGTGATGTTTCTTGGCGGCCTGCAGCGCGACGAGGTGAAGCAATATATTCATGCGGCCAACGTGCTCGCATTTCCGTCGGTGACGGATGCCGAGGCGTTCGGTCTGGTTCAGCTGGAGGCCATGTCCGCCGGCCGGCCGATTGTGAATACCTCATTGGGGACGGCTGTGCCGCATGTCGCACGCGACGGACTCGAGGGGGTGACCGTGCCGCCGAACGATCCATCGGCATTCGCGCAGGCGCTTCGTCGCCTGCTTGATGATCCGGAATTGGCTTCGAGGTTGGGTTGCGCCGGCCGCGCACGTGTGCGTGCCGAGTATGATCAGTCGCTGTTTCTTGAGCGAATGCAGGCTGTATACGAGCGGGCCGCCGATAAGCGTCGCGCTGTCAGATAATCTCGAGAAAAGATGTCGAGATGAGCCAGGAGTAAGCCGTTGATCTCAACTACCATGCCCGCGCAAAAGACGTATGGGCAAATACGCTTGGCTGTTCGAGACATCGTCGATGGAGCGGCGTTGTGGCCGCTGTGGGGCAAGCTCGGGTGGAACGATATCCTGCAGCGTTACCGGCGCTCGCTGTTGGGGCCACTATGGCTCACAGCCAGCATGGCGATCATGGTGGTGGCGCTGGGCATGCTCTATTCGCAGATCTTGAAAATCGCACTGCATGATTTCATGCCGTTCCTTTGCGTCGGGCTGCTGGTCTGGGGCCTGATCAGCGCCGCGCTGACCGAGGCCGGCGCGCTTTTCACGGGTGCGGAATCGTACATCAAGCAGGTCCGACTTCCTTACTCAGCCTACGTCTACCGTTTCATCTGGGGTAAGATCATCATTTTTGCCCACAACTTCGTGATCTACTTCGGAGTTCTGATCTACTTCAAGATCTGGCCGGGGAGCACGGCGCTCTGGGCAATCCCGGGTTTTCTGCTGTTAACTCTTAATGGTGCGCTCGCCAGCCTTTATCTCGGCATTGTGTCAGCCCGGTTCCGCGATATCCCGCAGATCGTCGCAAGCGTTACGCAGATCGTTTTCTTTCTGACACCGATCATGTGGAAGCCGGAACTGTTGCGGGAAAATACCGCTTTGCTGACATTCAATCCGTTTTATCATCTTTGCGAGGTCGTGCGGGCACCGCTGCTGGGGCAACTGCCATCGGTTGACAATTATGTCGCCGTTGCGCTGATAACCGCTGTGAACTTCTTGTTGGCTGCGGCCTTCTTCGTCCGGTTCCGGGCGCGCATCTCCTACTGGGTCTGAAGTCGATGTCTCCATCCGTTCTCAGTCTCGATCACGTCAGCGTTTCGTTTCCAGTCTATCAGGGTGGGTCGCGATCGCTGAAGAAAAGCCTGCTGTCGCGGGGCTCTGCCGGGCGTATCGCGCGTGATGCCAATGACAGGATTGTCATCGACGCCCTGCATGATATCTCGCTGTCGCTTGAAAGTGGCGACCGGCTGGCACTGATCGGCGCCAATGGCGCCGGGAAGACCACGCTGTTGCGTGTCATGGCTGGAATCTATGAGCCGGTGGCGGGAACCGTATCCGTGCATGGCCGCATCTCGCCGATGTTCGATATCGGACTTGGGATTGACACGGATCTTTCCGGTTATGACAACGTTCGAATTCGCGGCTTGCTTCTGGGTTTGTCATCGCGAGAGATCGAGCATTTGCTCCCCGACATCGCGGAGTTCACCGAGCTCGGTGATTACCTCGATATGCCAGTGCGAACCTACTCGTCCGGCATGATGCTGCGGCTCACATTCGCGGTTGCAACCTGCTTCGAGCCCGAGATCCTGCTGATGGATGAATGGATCATGGCCGGAGATGCGAGTTTCATGGCCAAAGCGCGGGCGCGGATCGATTCATTCGTCGAGAAGGCGAGCGTCCTGGTGCTTGCATCGCATAATCTCGATATCTGCAGGCGGTGGTGCAACAAGGGTTTGTGGATGCGGCAGGGGCAAATACAGCGTTTTGGTCCGATCGCCGATGTCATCGATAGCTTTCAGGCTGCCATGGCGGCCTAGATCGGATGCGGGAGTTCGGCACTGTTCCTTGAGCGCCAACGTTTTATTGTCCTGTCTCTGAGTAGGCGGTCCATTCTCGCGGCCGGTGGGCGCAGGCGCCATTCTCGATAAGCAGAGCAGGCAATGCAGAGCGGAAAGCGCGTTCTCGGTCTCGACCTTTTAAGAATGATCGCGATATCGCTGGTTCTCATTTCGCATTTTGTCGCGATACCTCTGTTTCAACAGTTCCGTGCTGTGCCGCTTTGGGTGATGCAGTTGGGGTTCCTCGGTGTTGAGTTGTTTTTTGTCCTCAGTGGCTTTCTGATCGGTAATCTGCTGCTCGACATTTGTGTGCGCCGCCCAACCTTCGAGGCGTGGGCGATTTTCCTGCTGAGGCGTCTCATGCGCACTGTCCCGGCTTATCTGTTATGGCTGATCGTCCTGCTGGTGCTGTTGCCGCCGCTTGATCCCGTCGTACATTTTGCTACTTACATGGCTTTCGCCCAAAATTTAGCTTGGCCCTTTCCGGCAGATGGCTGGTTTGCAGTATCCTGGTCGCTGACGGTCGAGGAATGGTTCTATTTCCTGTTTTCCGCCATGATGTTTGCGTTTGTAAACGCGGTGGGCCGACGCGGGGCTCCTTTGACAATTCTTGTTTTTCTTATTGCTCCGCTGTTTTTGCGCACCATAATGCCGGACGCTGCTCAATGGGACGCCTCGATACGAAAGACTGTTTTGTTGCGCCTCGACGCTATCGCCTATGGTGTTGCGCTTGCCCTCTGGATGCGAAGAAGCGCCTTTCTCGATCGCTATTGGCAAGGGGCCTTGGTCGTGGGACTAGGGTTGCTGGCGCTTGCGATCGGCAATTGGCAGTTTCGAACAGGAGTATGGGAGATCGAAGGTCGGTTTTGGCGGTCGCTGATCTTCAGTTTTACATCAATCGGATTCGCGCTTGTGTTTCCTGCATTTTTGCGTTTTTCCGCGACACCTGGTCCCACCGTTACGGTTATAACAGCCGTCAGTACATATTCGTATGGTGCCTACCTCGTTCACTATAGCATCCTTGAGCGATTGGCCCCGTGGATGTCCGGAAGTGTTCCGCTCTGCATCACTATCCTTGGGATTGCGGGTGTCCTAACCTTCGCTCTGGCTTATATCTCTTTCCGTTTTGTTGAGCGGCCGATCCTTGCCCGACGCCCGATCCAGCGGTGGATGGACAAACCCGGTCGCTATGATCTGATCGGTTGAACGATTTGGTACCGGCCCATGGCCACATTTCCAGATCAATTCATAATCGCCGCGGGATGGCATGTCAGTGATACTATTCACCTCGGAGTGCACTCAAGAGTTGCCAATCCGTGGTACTATACTCTAGGTATTGCCACTTGTAGTAGCATGAAGAGACATTGATGGACTTTACCGGCGAGCGGTTCGTACCCCAGGTCGAGGGGGATATTCGGCTTGAACACCTGCACCGCTACTTTGCCGCCCGGCACTTGGTGCAGGGCAAGCGCGTTCTAGATATCGCCTGCGGCGAAGGCTACGGATCGGATCTACTCGCAGGCATCGCTGCTTCGGTAGTCGGCGTGGACATCGACGAAGCATCGATTGCCCACGCCTGCCAGGCCTATATTCGCCCGAATATCCGTTTTCTCGTGGGCGATGCGGTGGCGATCCCGATTGAAGATGCCAGCATCGACGTTGTTGTTAGCTTCGAGACGATCGAGCATCTGACTGATCATCGAACCATGATGCTGGAGATCAAGAGGGTGTTGGCTCCGGACGGGGTGCTGGTGCTGTCGTCGCCCGACCGGCACGAATACTCGGACGTTCCACGCTACAAAAATCCATACCATGTCCGTGAGCTCTATTTGTCCGAGCTACAGGCGCTGCTGAATGAGCATTTCGGTGGGCACGCGATCTATGGCCAGCGCGTGCACTACGCCTCGGTGCTTGCACCGGCGGAAGGCCGAAGTGAATCGCCGTTTATCGGCTATCGTGAGGATGAGGGAGGCGTGATTGAGGGGGGGGGGCTGCCTAATCCCGTTTATTTCATTGCTGTCGCCTCAGACGGCCCGATCCCCGACCTGCCGGCAGGGATATTCGCTCCCCGACAGCCACCGTACGTGCGCGAGATCTCCACGCTCCAAACGGAACTTGACCAGCGCGGGCAACGAGTCAACGAACTGACGGGAGCGTTGCAGGAGGCCTTGCGGCGCGAAGCAATTCTTCGCGGCGAACTTGATCAGCGTGGACAACGGGTCGAGGAATTATCGGCTGTGGTCAATGCGGCTGGGCAGCATGAGGCCGCTCTGTGCGCGGAGCGCGACCAACGCGGGCAAAGGGTCGAAGAATTAGCAGTCGCCCTTCAGGAGGCGGTGCTGCGCGAGGCGTCTTTTCGCGGCGAATTTGATCAGCGTGGGCGACGGCTCGATGAACTCGCGAGACTTCTGAGCGATTCAAGGAGCGATTACGAGCGACTTCGGTGGCGATTTGTAGAGGCGGACAGGCAACGCATCGAGGCTGTCAGGATTAATGAAGCGCTTTTCAGTTCTCGCTCATGGCGTGCCACCTCGTTATTGCGAACGAGCAGTTTGTGGCGGCGCAATGCGCGTGGGCGCCTCTATCGTGCTATCGCCATGACGGCTCGTGATGTCTATCGTGCGTTGCCATTGGGAATTGATTTCAAGATGCGGGTCAAGGACTGTGTGTTCCGCAGCATGAGGCCGCTCTTTCAGAGGACCGGTGCTTATGAACGCTGGCAAGCCGCGCGTCGTTTGAAGGGCGTTGTGGCGGTGGGCACTACAGCTACAATGCACGGTGTGCTGCCCCCGACAGAACTTTTTGCCGCGGCTGCATTCTCGACGTCAGAGACATTGTCTGTTGCCGATGGGGAATGGGAATGGCGGAGCTATGCCAGAACGAAGGCGCGCATTGCTCAGATTCTGGATGCGCGAAGCGGGGAGCTTGAGTTTCGCCCGCGTCCGATCATCGAGGTCAGGAATGAAAGCTTGGCGAATGCCGCCGCTCGCATTGTTCTTCCGGTACCTAGCGAGGCGCCGCAGGTGACGGTGATCGTGCCCGTATACAATGAACTCGCCACCACCATCGAATGCCTGCTCTCGCTGTCGCGGACATCCGACGAAGTGACTTTCGAAGTTATTGTGGCCAATGATGGCTCCACGGATGAGACCCACGAAGTATTGTCGCGCGTACCGCACCTGCGTCTCGTGAGCCAGGCTCAAAATCTGGGTTTTCTGCGAAACTGTAACAGTGCATCCAAGGCCGCGCGTGGGGGCCGCCTTGTGCTCTTGAATAATGATGCGCAGGTTGCGCCGGGCTGGTTGAAGGGGCTGATGCAGGCACTCGATGAGCCGGGCGTAGGCGCCGTCGGGCCTCGCGTTGTTTATCCCAATGGGATTCTGCAAGAGGCAGGTGTGCGTATCAGGCGCGAGGGGACGGTCGAGATGATCGGCCTCGCTGATTCACCGGAGAAGCCGCGCTGGTCCTATAATCGCGACGTCGACTACGTGTCCGGGGCGTGTCTGATGCTGGAAACATCGTTGTTTCATTCTCTTGGAGGATTTAACGACGATTTGGCTCCGGCGTATTGTGAAGATCTGGAGCTGTGCCTGCGCATTCGCGAACGTGGATTGAGGATTGTCTCTGTAGCGGACTCCGAGATTGTGCATTATCTTAGCAAAAGCTCCGATGCTCTCGGCAATGCGTACAAGCAGGGCCTCATCGCGAGAAATATGCAATATCTCTCACAGCGCCATCAAGCAACCTTTGACGCGCTGGATGATCTGCGGGTTATTGCAATGTATCTGCCGCAGTTCCATCCGGTCCCGGAAAACGACCTGTGGTGGGGCCCGGGCTTCACGGAATGGTCCAATGTTGCCAAGGCCAGGCCGAATTTCGTTGGCCACAACCAGCCGCGTTTGCCTGCCGATCTCGGTTATTACGATCTGCGGCTTTCAGAGGTGATGGAAGCGCAATGGAAGTTGGCCGATCGCTACGGTATCGACGGATTCTGTTATTATTACTACTGGTTTGATGGCCACCGCTTGCTGGATCGGCCACTGCAACGATTCCTCGATATTGACACGCCGGCGCATCCCTTCTGCCTGTGCTGGGCGAATGAAAATTGGACGCGGCGCTGGGATGGCCAGGATCAGGAGATCCTTATCGCGCAGGCTCACTCGGTCGAGGACGATCTTGCAGTGATCCGTGATCTTGCCCGTTACATGCGCCATCCCGCGTATATCCGGATCGGCAACAAGCCGTTACTGCTGATTTACCGCGTGGACCTTTTTCCGGCATTCGCGGAGACGGCAATTCGCTGGCGCGAAGAGTGTCGGCGGCTCGGTTTAGGCGAAATTTATCTGACGATGGTTGAATCGTTTCGGTTTGCCGGCACAAATGTCGCACCATCCGTTTATGGTTGCGATGCCTCTGTCGAGTTTCCGGCGCACTACGTGCCTGACGTTCGTCCGCCCCACGGCGCTCTACTCAATCCCGATTTCCGTGGGCATGTCGGGGAGTATGAGGATCTCGTCGCACGATTTGCGACGCGCGAGCATCCTGGCTTCACCCGATTTCGGACAGTGATGCCCGGATGGGATAACACCGCGCGGCGCCAGAACGAACCCTTCATTCTCGACAATCCGACGCCAGGCGCATTCCAGGCCTGGCTTGAGACGGCAATGAACGAAACGAAACGCGATCTGCAGGGTGACGAGCGGCTGGTTTTCATCAACGCTTGGAACGAATGGGCCGAAGGGGCCTATCTTGAGCCGGATAAGCGCTTCGGACACGCTTATCTGCAGGCTGTGCGTAATGCGCGTGACAGCACACATCTGCTTCGTGATGGGGAGTCCTGAGGGTATGGGCGCGAAATTAACGCTGGTCGGACATCCATTCAGTCCGATTGGGACTGGTCGTGCCTTGCGGCTTTCGTTCGCCGCTTGTCGAAGTGTGGCTATCGATACGAGGGTGCGGGATGTCTGGAATTTTCAATCTCCCGAAGCTGCGCAACTGTCCGAGATCGTACCGTTTCTCACCACCGAATACGGCGCAGTGAATTTATTTCACATCAACGGAAATGAAATTGCCCCGGCGCTGGATCGAATCGGCCCGCTCCCCGACGGCTATAACATCGTTCTTCCTTTCTGGGAGTTGCCGCGATACCCAACTGAATGGGCCCGCGAGCTTGAGCGTTTCGACGAAGTCTGGGCTGCATCGGACTTTATTCGGCAATCGGTCGCCGCCGCTGTCGATCGGCCGGTGTTCCATATGCCCCTGCCGACTGAGGTGTCGCTGAGCGGATATATGAGCCGTAGGCGGTTCGGTATCCCCGAGGACAGCTACGTGTTCCTGTTCTTCTTCGATTGCAGGTCTTACATCAGCCGTAAGAATCCCAACGCAGTGGTGGATTGTTTCCGCAGGCTCCTCGCTGCGCGGCCTTGGGCGCGGCTGACCCTGGTCATCAAGCTGCATGGGGTTGAGGTGGCGCCCGCCGAGGTCCAGGAGTTTCTCGTAACATTGCATGATCTGTCAGGCCGGATCGTCATGCTGACCGAGACTCTGGAAGAAACTGAGGTCCACAATCTGATCCGATGCTGCGATGCCTTCATATCGCTTCATCGCTCAGAAGGATACGGTCTCGGGTTGGCGGAAGCTATGTATCTTGGGCTGCCAGTGATCGGTACGGCTTGGTCCGGCAATATGGATTTCATGACCCCAGAGAATTCAGCACTAGTCGGATATCAGTTGGTGTCGGTGCCGACGGGGGCATATCCGCATGCCGACGATCAGCGCTGGGCTGAGCCGGACCTCGGGGAGGCCACCTCACATATGATTAAGCTGGTTGATGATCCTGCGGCTGGACGAGCGCTCGGAACGAAGGGGAGCCGCGCGATCCGTGTTGGCTTCAGCTTTCGCTCTTCGGGATTACGCTACCTGACCCGTATAACCGATATCGAGAACATGTCGAAGGTGCAGCGCGATGTTGGTCGTGTATCTTCTGGCCAAGAGCACTAAATAGTTTCTCAAACATCCTCAATGAATCCTTTCTTCGAAGGCGACTTGATTTGGTTGTTTCGTCGCAGGACTTAAGCATTAGGATGTCTCAACACTGGGCACAGAAGGGCTCTTCGATCAAGAGCCGATAGCGAGCCACCTGCTGATGACGATATTGCCACAAAATGATGCGATAGTGAGGGCGACAGAAGCAATGTTGCCGTTGGTCGTCGATCTGGACGGTACTCTTCTCAAGGTTGACACGCTTTATGAGCTCTTCGCTGCGGGGCTTTTTACAAATCCGATTCAAACCATTCTGAGCTTGTTCGAGCTGAGAAAAGGTATTGCAGCTTTTAAGCGACGTTTGGCTGGTCTCGCCCATTTGGATGTCGAGATGCTTCCCGTCCGGGAAGAACTCCTTGATTATTTGAAACGTGAAGACACTGCAGGTCGAGAGATCCATCTCGCAACGGCGGCTGACCAGACAGTTGCGTTGCGTGTTGCGCAAAGATTCCCGTTTTTTCGAACGATCCATGGGACGGATCATGGTGTTAATCTAAAGGGCATCAACAAGGCGGAACGGTTGGCGCAGGTTTTCCCAGGCGGGTTCGTCTATGCAGGAGATAGCCGAGCCGATATTCCAGTTTGGAAAAGTGCAAAGGCGGCAATTACCGTATCCGAGGATCCCTCTTTGTGCGACGCAGTGCGAAATGCCGGCGTCCCCGTAGAACGTTCCTTCGATCTGACATCCCGGCAAAAGTCCTTTTGGATCAAGGCCATCCGCCCACATCAATGGGCGAAGAACGTTGTCGTGCTTGTTCCGGTGCTATTGGGCTGGCACGATGTCACACTGGCGTCGTTTGCGACGACGCTTGCCTTGATTGTTCTTCTCTGCGCCGTTGCCTCGTTGACATATATCGTCAACGACATCGCTGACCTGTCGTCGGATCGAAAGCATTGGTCGAAGCGCCGCCGCCCTTTTGCTTCGGGCGCGATCGAAGTTCGCGATGGATTGCTGGTCGTAGCGTTAATGTTGCCGATTTTCTGTCTCTTCGCGCTGCTCATTTCTGTGCCGGCCGGAATTTGCCTGCTGCTATATGTGGCGGTGACGCTGGGCTATTCATTTGGTTGGAAGCGAATTCCGTTGTTTGATACTTTTGTCATTGCTCTGCTGTTTACGATCCGCATTATCATTGGAATTACGGCTTCATCCGTGACGCCTTCGGCATGGCTATTGACGTTCTCGATGTTTTTTTTCTTCTCGCTCGCCCTCGCCAAGCGACATACCGAAATCCTCAGGGCGGTGGAGCACAATATGCGGAGCCTACAAGGGCGCGGGTATCAGATCGGTGATGAAAGCCTGACTTTAGTTTTCGGTGCCGCGGCCTCGATGGCCTCGATCGTGATCGTTGTGATTTACCTTGTCGATGAGGTGTTCGCTCGCCAGCTCTACGGTACACCGGCCTGGCTTTGGGTCGCTCCTATCGCGATCTTTCTTTTCAGCTGCCGAATCTGGGTTTTGTCCCACAGAGGCAGAATGACGGACGATCCAGTCGCGTTCGCGTTGCGCGACCGTGTAAGTCTCGGCCTCGGTCTTCTTGTCGCCATAGCCATTCTGTTGGCGTTGTGATCGATTTTATTCCGCGCTCCGATATTCTGTCGTGGGGCAGAACGCCCCGAACGCAGATGCGCGTGGCCAATCCGATGTTTCGAGACGAGCTCAGTGGTCTTGTCGAGAGCGGCTCGCGCGAACCAAACCGTCTTCTTGCGACGGGCCTGCGGCGTTCATATGGAGACAGCTGCCTCAACGATGGCGGAGCGATGGCCGATATGACTGGCCTTGATCGTTTCGTGAGCTTCGATCGAACGAGCGGGATTCTCCAGGCCGAAGCTGGAGTGAGTTTCGCGGAAGTTCTGAAGCTGGCCATTCCTGCGGGTTATTTCTTGCCGGTGACACCGGGGACAAAGTTCGTGACCCTCGGAGGTGCTGTTGCCAACGACGTTCATGGCAAGA
The DNA here is from genome assembly GCF_000818175.1 of Streptomyces sp. AcH 505. Classification (GTDB taxonomy): domain Bacteria; phylum Actinomycetota; class Actinomycetes; order Streptomycetales; family Streptomycetaceae; genus Streptomyces. The sequence continues at coordinate 20,377 of NZ_JTIY01000007.1, read as the reverse complement.
ACCATCATCGCGCTGGAACGATCGGCCGTTGGGTTCGGTCAATTGATCTGACGCGTAGCGATGGAACTGAACGGACAGTCAATCGCGACGATCCAACAGGCCTGTTCGCCGCAACTGTCGGTGGCCTCGGCCTTACGGGTGTCATGACACATGTCACGCTAGAACTCATGCCGATTACCAGTTCCAACATGCTCGCGGAGTCAGTGCCGTTCGGGAATCTTGGAGAGTTTTTTGCTCTCGCTGCTGAAAGCGAGGCGACGTACGATTATACGGTTGCGTGGATCGATTGTCTGGCTAACGGTAGAACGTTGGGGCGTGGCGTTTTTTCTCGTGCTTGCCACAGCAAAGACGGCGAATTGTGCGTGAAGTCGGGAGTCGGCCCGTCAATCCCGATCGACGTTCCCGGCTTCTTTCTAAATCGCTTATCGCTGTCAGCGTTCAACGAAATGTATTATCGATTTTCTGGGCGCAGGCGCCAGATGACGACAACTTATGACCCTTTTTTCTATCCGCTCGATGCGATCGGCGGCTGGAACAAATTGTATGGTGGTCGCGGCTTCTATCAATACCAGAGCGTGGTTCCGCCTGGTGCTGCTGAAGCGGCGACCGCCGAAATGCTACGAGCGATTTCGCATGCCGGGCAGGGCTCGTTTCTCGCTGTGCTGAAGACATTCGGCGAGGTTCCGTCGCCGGGCTTGTTATCCTTTCCAATGAGGGGAACGACGCTGGCGCTTGATTTCGCCAATCGCGGCCAGTCAACCATCTCGCTTCTTGACAAGCTCGACGCGATTGTCCGAGAAGCGGGGGGGCGCCTCTATCCCGCCAAGGACGGCCGGCTCCCCGCCGCGATGTTCAAGGCCGGATATCCGGCGTTGGATCAATTCAGAGCCCATATGGACCCAGGGATGTCATCGACGTTCTGGCGCCGGATGAATCAATGACAATGACAAATCCCCTTCGCATCCTGATCCTGGGGGCGGGGTCAGGTATTGCTCAAGCGACCGCCCGGCTTTATGCAACCGAAGGGGCTGTGATTGGTCTCGCCGGGCGCAATGTTGAGCGCCTCTCGGCCATTGCCGATGATTTGAAGGTGAGAGGGGCGACCAAAACAGACATCTTCGAAGTTGATTTTACGGCGGCGGATGCGGCGGCCACAATTGGTGTCATGATAGGCAAACTGGGTGGCCTGGACCATGTTATTCTGGCCTATGGGGTCTTGGGGGATCAGGCGCTGGCTGAGCGGGACTGGGCTGCTGCGCGACAGATCATAGACGTCAATTTCCGCTCGGCCGCAGCCTGGATTCTCGCGGTTGCAGATGTGCTGGAACATCAGGGGAGGGGCTCGCTTGTGGTTCTAGGCTCTGTTGCCGGTGATCGCGGGCGCCGCTCCAACTACGTCTATGGAGCGACCAAGGCGGGGTTGTCGACATTAGTCCAGGGCATCAGCCATCGTTTTCGAGACAGAGGCCCTCGGGCGGTGATCGTCAAGCCCGGCCCGACCGATACCGCGATGACTGTGGGCATGACAAAAGGAGGACCGCTTTGGGCGACCCCCGAGGCCGTGGCTGCCGTTGTGCGCAAAGCTGCTGATAGAGGCAGCCTCGTGGTCTATGCGCCGGGGCGCTGGCGCTTGATCATGGCGATCATTCGCGCGATACCCGCCATCGTTTTTAACAAGATGAATTTCTAGGTTGCGATGCGCAAGCTTGTCATTACCGGCGCCGCGGGTTTAGTTGGCCAGAATCTCGTTGCACGCCTGAAGTCGCGTCGGGATCTCGAGCTTGTCGGAATCGACAAGCACGCAGCGAATATTAGGCTATTCAACCAGATACACCCGGAGGTTCGGATCATTGAGGCAGATCTCGCCCAGCTCGGCGAATGGTCGGATAGTCTCGCAGGCGCCGATACCGTGGTTATCAATCAAGCGCAGATCGGCGGATTATTCCAGCCGGAGTTCGAGGCGAATAATGTCACCGCGACGGCGCGGATTCTCGCGGCGATGCAGACGCACAACGTCCCATATTTCGTCGGGCTGTCGTCGTCGGTGGTCAATTCGTCAGCCGATGATTTTTATACACGATCAAAGACCGCGCAGGAGCGTTTGTTTGTCGAAAGCGGGGTGCCGCATGTCATCCTGAGGCCAACCTTGATGTTTGGTTGGTTTGATCGCAAGCATCTTGGCTGGCTACGTCGCTTCATGGATCGCACGCCGGTTTTTCCGATTCCAGGAAACGGAAACTTTATGCGTCAGCCCCTGTATGTCGGCGATCTCGTCTCGATTATCGTCGCGTCCATCGAGCAACGAAAAAGCGGTGTGTTCGATGTTTCAGGTCTCGAACAGATTTCTTATGGCAATCTGATCGGCATGATTCATGAGATTGTCAGACCACGGGCGCGAATCATCCATATTCCTTACGCGGCATTTTGGCTGCTGCTGTGGCTGTATGCACGGGTCGATCGAAACCCTCCGTTCACCACGGGACAGCTTGAAGCACTTGTGATTCCCGAAACATTTCCAGTGGTCGACTGGCCACGGGAGTTTAGCGTCGCATCGACGCCTCTGCGCAAGGCATTGACCGAAACGTTTCTCGATCCAGAATTTTCGTCCGTCACGTTGTCGTTCTAGGAGTTGTCCACCATGAGTCGGATTGTTGTGCTGGGGGCCGGGCCGATGGGCCTCGCAGCGGCGCAACGCGCTGCATCTCTAGGCCATCAGGTCGATCTGCTAGAGGCCGGTGATAAAGTTGGCGGCATGGCGGCGCACTTCGATTTCGACGGGCTCTCGATCGAGCGCTTTTATCATTTTGTCTGCAAATCAGACACTCCGACGTTTGCCCTCATGGAAGAGCTCGGTATCGCGGACAAAATGCGCTGGGTGAGCACCTCCATGGCCTACTATACTCATGGCAAAGTTCACAAATGGGGCGATCCGATCTCCCTGCTGCTGTACCCGGATCTGACGTTGATCGAGAAAATCCGAACCGGATTGCAGATGTTTCTGACGACCCGAACCGGGGACTTTAGTCGCATCGAGCATTTGACATCGAGACAGTGGATCGAAGCTGGTTCCGGCAAGTCGGTTTACGACAAAATGTGGAAACGATTGCAGGAGCTCAAATTCTATCAGTTTGCTGATCAGGTTTCTGCATCCTGGATCGCAACCCGGATTAAGCGCATCGGAAATTCTCGAAAATCCATTTTCCAGGAGCAACTGGGGTATATTGACGGTGGATCGGAGACCCTTGTAGAGGCCGTTGCCGATGATATCAGGCGCAAGGGAGGACTGATCCATCTGAATACGCCGGCCCACCGGGTCGCCATCAGAGGCGGCCGCGTCACTGCCGTTGAAACCGTCGGTAAGGAATATGCAGCCGATGCCGTGATTTCGACAGTTCCCATTCCACTGGTGAACAATCTGGTCCCGGATCTGCCGCAAGATTGGAAGGATAAGTATGCTGCGATCCGCAATATTGGCGTCGTTTGCTTGCTTTTCAAATTGCGAAAGTCGGTAACACCGCACTTCTGGTTGAATATCGTGGCGAACGATATCGACATTCCTGGCCTAATCGAGTTCTCCAATCTGCGTCCGGTTGGCGAAACCGTCGTCTATGTCCCCTACTACATGCCGATCTCGCAACCGAAATGGGCTTGGACTGACCAGCAATTCATCGACGAGGCCTTCACTTATATCAAGCGCGTCAATCCGGGCATTTGCGATGGAGATCTCATCGTCGCCAAGGTTGGACGGCTGCGTTACGCCCAACCGATTTGTGAGCCGAATTTTGCAGACAAGCTGCCACCGGTACAGACGCCGATTGGCGGGCTTCAAGTTGCCGATACCTGCTACTATTATCCGGAAGATCGGGGTATCGCCGAAAGCATTCGACTCGGGCGTCGCATGGCTGAAGGCGTGGCGATTTAGCGGCGGCACGGGCGAAAACAGGCGGGTTAGGTGGCCGATGGTTGATTGGATAATGCAACTGCTCCCGGCCGGGGGCGTTCTGAATCTGGCATCGTCGGCATGTCTCGCATTGATATTTTTTGTTGCCAGCTTTGTGTTCGTTCCCAGAACATTTCTCTGCCTCGGAGTTGGTGCGATCTTCGGACTTCCGGCGATTCTGATCATTCTTCCCAGCACGACCTTGGGTGGCATGCTCGCATTTCTCGCTGCGCGCTATCTCATTGCCGAACACGTGCAACGCTACGTCACTGCGCGCCCTCAGCTTCGCAGGATTGCCTCGGCGGTGGATGAAGAGGGGTGGCGGGTGGTTGCTCTGCTGCGCTTCGCGTCTCCGCTGCCGAATGCGCTTCAGAATTATATGTTCGGCTTGACGCAAATTCGACTTTTACCATTTGTCGTCGCTAGTTTTATTTTTACGATTCCGCAAATCGTCTTCTATGTGTATTTCGGATCAGCGGGGAGCGCAGCCCTGCGGGACGACGGGCTGCCAGTATTGAATCGCGTCCTCATCATCGCGGGGTTGACCTCCCTTGCCGTTGTGCTGGTGCTGGTCATCCGGCGTGTCAGACGCGATGGCCCTCTGACTCGATCGGCGATTGAGAAATGATGAAGTGGGCCTCTGCCAGAAGGGGAACGCGAGCGAAGAGGTCTGGCGATCTGGTCTTGAGGGGCGGTCGGTGAACTTGGAATTCTTCCGCTTTTTGCTTGCGGGAGGTGTCGCAGCCTTCTTCAATATTATGTCCCGCTGGCTCCTGTCTTCGGTAGTGCCGTTCGATGTTGCGGTTGTTGTCGCCTATCTGATCGGAATGGGGACCGCGTTTATCCTCACGCGGTCCTTCGTATTCGAACGGTCGGATCGTCACGTCAGAAGTGAGGCCCTGCGCTTCGCGCTTGTCAACATGCTCGCGCTTATACAGGTGTGGATCGTCAGCGTAGGATTGGCCGAATTCATTTTTCCGAGGGTTGGGTTCGTCTGGCATTCGGAGCTAATCGCGCACATCGTCGGCGTCCTGAGCCCGGTTGCCGTGAGCTATTTGGGACACAAGTACTTCACGTTTGAAAAGGTATTGAAATAACGCTGAGATTTTACGTTAGTCGCTATTTGTTCCTTGTTCAGTTTCTTGCTTAGATGAGCGATCTAGCACTTCAGGTGTCGTTTTTTTTGTTTGCTGCTGGGATCTCAAAACAGACAGTAGAATTGCGATCGACGCCATTGTTGCGGTCAAAGTTGAATAGTCAAAGTTTAGTCTCAATGCTCGCGACATGGGATCGGCGACCCAGACGATAGAATAGTAAAGCAAGCCAATGGCGCATATGGAAATTAAAGCGAAGCGGTTCGAATTGGCGACTGCGAAAGCGCCGGCGAATATGAGAAGTAAAATTGATCCATAAGGCAGTTGATGAACAATCGGCTGCGACAATGTAGTCAAAGTTGTGATGACTATGCCGAAAAATCCAACGGTCGCAGCCGCGGCCGCAATCCGCGATATCGAAGATGCCCAGATCAACAAGATCCCAAACATCGATATGCCGAGAGCCCGCGACAGCACAAAAAAATCTAAAACGCGCTGGCGTCCCAATGTGTCACTCTGGCTTAGCGCCATTTCGGGAAATGAGATGGCGGAGTTGTCGATACCCAGCAGGAGCTTGATGCTCGATATTTTTGCGGTCATCCACCCATCGAAACCAAGCGTTCTGTAGGTCTTCAACACGTCAGGCAGCATCCCTTGGCCCCGACTCTCGAAACCGAAATCTCCGGTTAATGCGTAGCGGAGTAGGACATCGCCGTTGGGCTGGTAGAGGTGTTGCCAGATGAACCATGGCGAAGCGAGCGCAACCGCGCACAGCGACGCGAAAGCGATGGTTCCGATTCCTGCGCCGAAGATCGCTGGGAGGAATGCAAAGAGAATAGGCACCAACGCGAATGCATTGCTGGCGTGGCTCAGAAAGGCGAAACAAGCTGAGATGGCAACGAGATGAAGCCATCTCGGTTCATCGTCGCTATAGAATGCGGCACTGAAGGCCAAAACTGCATAAGTCGCCCCGAGAATTTTGGGCCAAGTATAGACCGTATTGAACATGACGAATGGAGAGGTGAGCGTAACGAGTAGAAATATTGCAAGGTTTCGGCAGCCTGCTTTTTTTGCGAGCCACGTTAGCACCGCAGCCCACAAAGACAGGATCGTGATGCCGGCTGCCATATAGCCGATGGGAACAAACGTCGATCCCAAATAGGGGGCGAGACAAGCCAGTACTGTTGCTCGTGGAATTAGAAGGAGGTCTGTGAGCAAAGGCGTGCGGTCGGAGGCAAGCCAGGGGCCCCATACAATTTCCTGAGGTTTAGTTGCGTTGTAAAGACCTTCGGCGAACCAGAAAGGGAGCTGATTGTCTGAAGACCACCGCGCCGGACTGAACATCCCGTTGACCGCCCAACTGCCGCCTCCATTGTCGATGGTGGTTGTGAGCACTGAATACAAGATAGAAACGGCGAGCCAGACTAGGGCCGGCTTGGCGAGTACGTCCAATAGCCTAAAAAGATGCGATGGTTCTGTTCGGTAAATCCACCAGATGCGAGCTAGTACGGCAGTAAAAAGAAAGGCCATGGCGGCCGGGAAAAATCCACCGCTCAGGTTAATGAGACAAAAGGAGGCAACTCCGAAAACACCAATTCCGATCAAACTCCATGGCACGGGGTCTTTCGAAATCTTCCCCCTGGTTGCAAAGTCGGCAGCGATAAGGCCCACTATTGAAAGAACGGACCAAGTAAAAAATATTATCAGAAGCCGAGGCGCAAGCGCGGTGTTCGCAATATAAACCGATTGTGGGACGGAAAACGGCGTGCCGACTGCGATATATTGCTTATTTGAAGCTGCATTGGCGATAAGGCGTGCCTTCTTGCCGATGTAGCGCTTTGGCACTTCCAGATAGACCGTAGCCCACATATTGAGTGTTGCTATGGTCGCGACCTCTAATTCGTCGCCTCCCTCAATCTTCAGGTAAATTCGATCTTCTGGAGTTTCCCTCGGAAATCCTTGATACGGGATAGCTAGATAGGTCGGAAGCTGAAATTCTGATGTTGTCACGGAACCAATGGTCCCGCCGGTTTGGGGAGTCCATGACCTCCGGAATACTGCGTCAGCAGAGTTTCTGATTTGATGTGGAATCTCTTGATCGGTTGCTGGGGCCCTGTCGAATAGAGGAACGACTCCGGTTATCGTCCAACCATCTTTCCCAACGAGAGGCAAATAATTAGGGTTCTTATCCAGCGCCGACATTAACGGCAGAAGAGCCACGAACAAGAGAAGCAAAATTGCGATGTAATGGTTTTGCGACAGCGCTGCACTGAGACTTAGTTTATCTGGTGACCGATTCATTCAGACAACACCAATAGTTTTCAAATGAGGCGGGTTGCTACAGTGGCTGCGGTGCAGGGGACCACTGGGACGGATTGAATAGCCAGACAATATCCAGGAGATGCAAAGCTACGGAGGCAACGATACTCTGGCCGAGGGGTGGTAATATAGCCAAACCCTACAGGCCGTCCTTGGGTGACGTCTTTTTCGTTTTGAAACGCATCCTGCATGGGCCGGAAATCTACGACGAGCGCCGCCTCAGTAAAACGAGTGTTTGTAGGGGGTCTCCAGGAATACTTCGCGTGTCGATAACTTCGAGATTGGAAAAATGCGCTTTCAGCCAATCGATCGAGAACGAAGAATCGCCATAGGTGATGTCGCCGTCGATCGGTGAGCGGGTGTGCGGGCTAAAGGCAAATCTTCCTGCGTTATGGTCGACTAAGAGATGGTCGCGAGTCGCGGTGGTGATGCTTAGGTTAAAATCCCAGTATTGAGGTGGCCTAATGGTGATTGCTATTATGCCTGTACTGGCTTCGACCAACGCGGTTAGGCAAGCTCGCGTTGCCCGCTCGGAGAGGTGCGTAAACACGGAGAACGCGTACGTCAGATCGAATTTTTCCTCAAACGGGAGGCGGGTAGGCAGATAATCCGAGATGGCTAAATGACCGAGTATGTCGGCTTCCCTGCAAAGTCGAATTGATTCGTCCCATGGATCGCAACCATACAGGCGATCCGGATCAACATAGTAATAGAATGCGCGCAGGATGCGGCCATAGCCGCATCCAAAGTCTAGAACTCTGTTGACTGATTTCAGGTCAACTGTGCGAGACAGGAGATCGACAAAAGAGTTGGTCTGGCGGAGCAGCGCAATACCGTCATTTCCGGTCCAGTTTCGCTGGACTTCAGCGGAAGCCATTCTCGGCAAAATTCGAGAAATGTTCGGATAACGGACGTTGGGCAGGCTGATTAGTATCTCGCCGAATTGTTGCAGATTGAGTTGCCTTAGCAAAGCTAGCGTCTTCGTGGCATCTCCGCTTGCCGCGATCTCTTCAGCTTTGCCCAAGACTGCATCAACGTGTTTGTCCATTCGGTTCTAGCCCCACTCGTATTCGCCAGCCGTTGCTTAACACGTTTTACATGAACCTCAATTCAATCCCTCCCCTGAAACCGGAGTTCCGCGTCTCTTGTGGGCTCACGGTCTGCCATAAATCGGGCCGCCAAATTGTCGCAGTTTTTCGATTCCGCCAATTACTTGCTGCCGAACATCCGGGGTGTCGACATGGTAAAGAAATTTGATGTCCTTTTCTGTGACTATTGCTGGGGGCGCGTCGGAGCGTAAGTCGGCGCCGATCTGCTCGAGGTGCGCATATTGGCTTCGTAGATGAGCCATTCTCCAAGCCGTATTCTCGACGAAGGACTGAGCGTAAACTACGATCAGACTGCCTGCGACAATTAGTGCTGCTGGACCTCGAAGAAATCGAGAAATGACGATCCACGATAGAATGGGGATGGGGGCGGCGAGATATCCGTAGTGCATTTCAAGGCCAGGCTCCCACGCGCCGTGAGCCGATCGGCCAATGACGACCGAAAAGAAGAGCGTTATGTAAGCGGCAAGAGCGGCATATACCGCAAATTCGGATGGGGACTGCTTTTCGCGCTGGAGGGAACGAAGTGTTCGCTGGGCAGCGAAGCTGACGGCGGTAGAGATCAAGCCGACACACAGGGCGGCGCGCCACCAGCCACCATGAGAAGCGCTTACGATGAAGCTGGACTTGGAAAATTGGTAGATCCAGTCGAGCAGTTGTCCGCTTGGTGTCTGTGTCGGCGAAACAGATGCCGCAGACGGCGTCCATGTCACGAGAAGGAGAGCGCACAGTGCGAGAACAAGACCTGGACCGATGCACGCGGCGTTCTGTTTTTGGACAAATAGATAGAACAGCAGAAAACAGGCCGCAAGGCTGACGGCCAGTACAATGCCATTCATGCCTGATAGCGCGCAAACCAACATGGCCAAGGTTGCCGCCACGCGCGCCCTGTTCGAATTTTCAGATCTCTGAAAAAACAGAATAGCAACCAAGCTCGATGATACCGAAAGCAGGAACTGGGCACTGAAACCCCAGCCCATAAATCCGGTGCCGAAATTCAGCAGAACCATGGGAATAATGATGTCGCCTATGTGGCTTTTTCCGCGATAGTTGCGTGCAATTTCGGAGAGGCTGATGGACCCGATAACTCCGATCGCGAAATTGATCAGAACCAAAGAGCGGAAATCAAAATATGTCGCTCGAAGAGTGGTGTATTGGAGCAACTTCATCAGCGGAATTCGGTGATCGTTGTGAAGCGCGAGCACCCACTTCAGGGTGTTTGCCCAGCCGGTTCCCAGGACGCCGGCGTAGGTCCAGTCATCAGCGAACGGATAAGGATTTGAATAGGGATATATACGAAGCAGGAAGAACAAAAAAATGGCTGCAATGAAGAGATTGCTTATCACCTCAACGCGGACTTTAAAAATCATCTGTTCTGTTGCCGTTCGTGGAATGCAGTCAATCCGATGATAACGTTGAGCGAATGGACGCAATCTCTTAATGGCTTAGGTTAGACCAACATTCAAGCTTCAAGGTTAGATGGCCTCAAAACTTGGATTTATGGGTCCTTTGTCGACGATGGCCGAAACCCTGGATGTTGGCAAGGATTCGGACGCTAGGTTGAGGCAGGGGACGGATTCGTCAGTGTGAACTATTGGGGGCGCCCAAGGCCCTGTGCGCGATCATGATCCGTTCGCTCGATGTCGAGATGTCGGCACTTCGGGGCAGTCGATCCTGGGATGCAATCAGGGGTCATGGGGCGGTCTAGCGTGCGGGACTGGCTGGCGGCCTTTGGTCGTAGATGTTACCTTGCCCTTTTTGAGGCGCTTCGGAAACCGCTTCTCGCGGACGTTGCGCCCGGCTTTTTAGGGGGGCGAGGAGTAGAAATGCGGGTTATCGTCACGGGCGGCGCCGGCTTCATCGGCTCGGCGGTTTGCCGTCATTTCGTTCTCGATCTTGGCCATGATGTCGTGGTGGTCGACAAGTTGACTTATGCTGGAAATATGGACTCGCTTGAGCCTGTTGCTTCGAATCCGAAGTTCTCGTTCGAGAGGCACGACATTTGTGATGCCGATGCGATGAATCGAATTTTTTCACAGCATCAGCCGGACGCGGTTGTTCATCTTGCCGCTGAAAGCCATGTCGATCGCTCGATTTCCGGCTCGGACGTGTTTGTGAAAACAAATGTTGTCGGCACTTTCACGTTGCTCGAAGCTGCCCGTCGTTACCTCTCCTTGGCGGACAGGGCGCGCGCGAAGGATTTTCGGTTCGTTCACGTGTCAACGGATGAGGTTTACGGCTCGCTCGATGATGTGGGGCATTTCACGGAAACGACACCGTACGATCCGAGCTCGCCGTATTCGGCGACAAAGGCTGCGTCCGATCATCTCGCGAAAGCCTGGCACCGCACGTACGATCTGCCGGTCATCATTTCAAATTGCTCGAATAATTACGGCCCCTATCATTTTCCGGAAAAACTTATTCCGCTTGTCATTTTGAATGCGCTGGATCGGAAGGCTCTGCCGGTCTACGGCGATGGCTCCAATGTTCGCGATTGGCTTTATGTGGAAGATCACGCGCGCGCGCTGGGATTGATTCTCGCTCGTGGTCGCCCCGGTGAGAACTACAATATCGGGGGACGTAACGAGCGCCGGAATATCGATGTTGTTCGGCAAATCTGTTCATGCATGGACCGTTTGCGTCCGATCGAAAACTCGCACCACGATCTGATTCGGTTCGTGCCGGACCGACCAGGGCATGATCGGCGGTACGCCATCGATGCAACGAAATTGGAGAGCGAACTTGCCTGGCAAGCACAGGAGACGTTTGAGACGGGCATTGAAAAAACCGTGCAATGGTATCTCGACCGGGCCGACTGGTGGAGCCCGCTGCGAAGGCGGGTCTACAGTGGTGAGCGGCTCGGCTTGTTGAAGGCTTAGCCGGGGCTTAGGCCGCGAGTTGTACGAATTAATCCGTGTTTGTTTCAGCAGGAGTTGGGAGCCTTGAAGGGTATCATACTGGCAGGTGGCAGCGGAACGCGGCTTTATCCGATGACGCTTGTGGTGTCGAAACAGCTGTTGCCGGTGTACGACAAGCCAATGATCTACTACCCGCTGACGACGCTCATGCTGGCTGGAATTCGCGAGATCTTATTGATTTCAACCCCACAAGATCTGCCGCTTTTTCAGGCGTTGCTCGGTGACGGGCACCAATGGGGACTTGAAATCTCCTATGCGCGGCAGCCTCGCCCGGAAGGCCTCGCGCAGGCCTTCATCATCGGCGCCAAATTTGTCGAAGGAGATCGTTCCGCGCTTATTCTCGGCGACAATATCTTTTTTGGACACGGCTTGCCGGACTTACTTAAGCATGCGACGGCGCGCTCGCAGGGGGCCACAATATTCGCCTATCACGTCACCGACCCCGAGCGGTATGGTGTGGTGGCTTTCGATGGCGAAGGACGCGCCACCTCGATCGAAGAGAAGCCATCCGCGCCAAAATCCAGTTTTGCCGTGACGGGACTATATTTCTATGATGAGCATGTCGCAAACTTTGCCGCCGATATTCGTCCGTCTAGTCGCGGAGAACTTGAGATTACGGATTTGAACCGGATGTATTTGGAGCGCGGGCAGCTTGCGGTGGAACGCCTGGGGCGCGGGTTTACGTGGCTCGATACCGGCACGCCTGACAGTCTTCGCGACGCCGCCGATTTTGTCGCCACTCTTGAGCGTCGACAAGGTTTCCGTATTTCTTGCCCGGAAGAGGTTGCGTTTAATCAAGGCTATATCGACCGTGAGCAACTTCGGAAGCTTGGCATTGCTCTTGGAAAGAGCGACTATGGTCGTTATGTTTCCGGCCTCGCCGCCGAGACATGAAGCGTACCGATGGATGACCACTCCTCACAGTCGGACGAGTTGAAACGAGAGATTGTCAATCTCCGAGCGAAGTTGAATCTGGTGCTGGCGATGAGCAGCCATGCGGAAGCCGAGTGCAAGCGCCTTCAAAGCGAGCTGACGGAATTGCGCTCTTCGGTGAGTTGGCGAATGTCTATGCCAATACGAATTATTGATTCGTGGATAAAGAAGCTTCTTTCGTGAACGGCGTTGGGAATTCGATCGACGATGAACGTGTCGTGAGCGCGGATGAGCAAGGCGCAAGCGCTTTGCTTGTCTCCATTGTTATCTTGAATTGGAATCAAAGTGCCCTGACGATCGATTGTGTCAAGAGCGTACAGCAAGGCGTAGGCGGTCTTACCTGTGAGATTATCGTTGTTGATAACGGCAGTGCGGAGGCTGAATTCCAGTTGCTGGAGAAGCTTCCGCCCTCCGTGAGGTTGATCTCTCTTGCGGAGAACCTCTTCTTTGGGGAGGCGAATAATATCGGAGCCGAAGCTGCGCGCGCCGAGTATATTTTGCTGTTGAACAATGACGTGCTCCTCACGCAGGATGTGCTGGGAAAGCTCATTCACGTCTTCGATGATGCATATTTTCCGGGAGCAGTTGGGCCGCGATTTCTATATCCTGATGGAGCCGTGCAAGAGGCCGGTGCATTTATCCTGCAGAATGGTTGGACATTTCAGCAGGGGAAGAACGGCAGCCGGGTTGATGATCATTTCCGAACAGGAAATCATGCCGTCGACTATTGTTCTGCGGCCTGTTTGTTGCTCAGGAGGGACGTGTTTCTCAGCGTTGGCGGGTTCGATCCGTTGTTCGATCCCGCCTATTTCGAAGACGCTGATCTTGCATTGAGATTGAGGTCTGTCGGGCTATTTACCTATTTTTGCGCCGATGCGGATGTCTATCATCATGAGGGCGCAACATCCTCGAAGGTGTGGTCAGCTCCGGTGATGAACGATCTGGTAATAGGGAATCATCGCAAATTCTTTGACCGATGGCGTCCTTACCTTGAGACGCGTCTTGATTGTGATGCTGCGTTGCCTGATTTTCGGCCCTTGGTTCGGCGTCCAGATTCGACGGTGCAGGCGAGCGTTCAAAAGCGTATGCTGTTGTGTGCATCGGCCTTGTTCATGATGTCGACCGAGTGCGAGGATCTGCTGAAGATAGCTGCTGCGTCGGTGCGTGAATACGATATCACGTTTTCCGCATCGGAGGCGTGCAGCTTTGCTAGAATCTACTCGTTGTGTCGAAATTTCGGCATTGAATTGGTCAACTTTAAGGTGAAGCGATTTTCAACTGGTATGCTGACGGATTACGAGTGTGTTGTTTTTGGTGATGGCTGGGCACGGCATCCTGATGTGCCGAAATTAGTGCAAACTACTTCTGCGAAGAATGTCCTGTCTCGGTGCGGCTAGGGTTGGTCTTCGTGTTAAGCGCTGGTCGTCTTCGTTTTCACACCCGAGCGTGCCCCGTTCCGGCTGCATCTTTCTGTGAGTCCTTTCTTGCGGAGAGCCTTCTGTTGAGATTAAAACAACCGGATGTTGCGAGACGTCCTTAAACTGCTTCCTTCACCGATACGGCGAGGTTTAAGCCGGGTCAGACAATCGTATCGATTGCGATGCAATCTGCTTCGCTTGAAAAATGAACGGCCTTTTCGTTCATTTGATGGCGGCCACGTCGCGCTGGCCGGGGTTTTCAGTGCCGGCAGCGGGCTGGCTCGTGCTGCTGAACTGGCGGCGTTGACTCTCGAAAGCCGCGGTTCAAAAGTCACCCGTGTCGATCTGACAGCCTCGTTCGGATTGACGGTGCATCACCCGGATGAGCGCTGCATCCTGCCCGCGGATTGCGGCTCGCGCGACATCACCGACGTGCTGGTCGTGATGAACCCGGACCATCCATCGCTTTCGGCCTTCGATCGAAAGTGGCTGCTCGGTCGCACCATTATCGGTCACTGGATCTGGGAACTCGAGATTCTGCCGCGTCTGTGGGGCAAGGCTGCCGGCTCTTACGACGAGATCTGGGCCGGCACGGAATACAACCTGGACACGATTAGGACGAACCTGCTGGGCTTCGATCGGCCGTTGCGCTTGCTTCCCTATGCGATCGAGAAGGATCCGTTTCCGGCGATCAATCCGATGCGGCGCGATACGGTGCGCGTGCGAGAAGGTATCGCTTCCGATACATTCGTAGTCGGTTATTCTTTTTCTGTAGATTCCAATTATTACCGGAAAAACCCCGAAGATGCGGTCAAAGCATTTTTTCGAGCCTTTCCGGATGTGACCAATGTTCTGCTCATTTTGCGGTCGCATGATCTTGGCAATCGACCGCTCGAGCGCACTGCGCTTGAGAAGCTGGTCGGTGACGACAGCCGCATCAGGATTTACGACACGCACCATCGGCTCGGCATCCATGATTTCTATGCGGCTATCGACTGTTACATGTCGCCGTCACGCGCCGAAGGCTACGGTCTGAATCTCGTCGAGGCGGCTCAATCAGGTCTGCCTGTGGTCGCTGGTGGATGGCGGATCGCGCCGGAAATTCTCGCGCTGCCTAGCGTTCATACGGTTGGTTTCAAGATGGAAAGGGTGCACGATCCGCAAGGGCACTACGCCGGCATCAAGAGCGCGATGTGGTCTCGGCCCGACGTTCAGGAGCTGGCTGCGTTCCTCCAGATGACGCGCAACCGCTTCGCTGCGGCGCAGCCACGATGACCCACGGTGCATCTTGCCGACACGACCAACCATAGGCCTCGAAGCCGGAATGTTGCGCGGCCCGATGACGGGCATCGGCAACTATACGTTTCATATCGTTCGTGCATCGCTGGAATGCGACCCGTCGTTTCGCTACATGGGTTTCGGAGGATTGAACTGGCGCGAGATCGATCTGACATCGGTCCGGGGCGCGGCGACAGTGCGCGGCGACGACGATGATTTGCGATCGGCCGGCTCAGAGGCCTCTGCCATGGGACGCATCCGACATCGCGGGATCCAGGCCGCCATGCGCCTGTCCCATATTCGTCCCGTTCGCGCGCTGTACAGGACGACATATCGCCGGGGATTTGCTGCCTCGGTGCGCGGGTTACGCCTCGATTTGTTTCATGCCTTCAATTTTCGCCCTCCATCCGATCCCGGCGTGCCGGTGCTGCCCGTCGTGTACGACCTGTCCACGTTTCGGCATCCAGAGTTCCATCCGGCCGATCGCGTGCGATGGCTTGGCCCGGTTCAAAACATCGTTTCCCGCGCGCCGATGGTGCAAACCATTTCGAAGTTTAGCAAACGAGAGATCATGAGTGTGTTCGGCACCACGGCCGACAAGATCTTCGTCGCGCCGCCGGCAGCGGCCCCGCTCTACCGCGCGGTAGGGCGCAAGGAGACAGAGCGCGACCTCATTCCGTTCGGATTGCAATACGGAAGCTTCTTTTTGAGCGTCGGCACGCTTGAGCCGCGCAAGAATATCCGGACGTTGATCGCTGCGTATGCGCAGCTCTCGCCGACCGAGCGCCAGCTTTGTCCTCTGGTCATGGCCGGCGGCAAAGGGTGGGGCGATCTCGATCTGCCAGTGCAGGCAGAGGCGCTGCGCAGCGACGGCACATTGCGCTTTGTCAGCGGTGTCAGCAACCTCCAGCTGCGCAGCCTCTATGAAGGCGCGCGGCTCATGCTGATGCCGTCGCTGTACGAGGGCTTCGGCATGCCGGTGGTCGAGGCGCTGGCTTGCGGTACGGCTGTGGCGCACAGTGCCGAGACATCCATGGACGAAATCTCCGGCAGCTTCGGCCGCCGCGTGGCGGCGCTGAATGTCGACGGCTGGCGCGATGTTCTGCGCGAAGCCTCAGCCGTCCCTGACCATGATGACCTGGCGCGGCGGGAGGCCAGGATCGCGCAGGCAAGGCAATTCGACTGGGGCCGCAGCGCCGGTCTAGTTCTTGCCGCGTATCGCCGATTGATTCCCGGCTAGGGCAGACCTACATTCGAAATCGAGTTATTCTTGGATACCCCTTTTGCCCCTGAAAGGACAGTTTTTGCGGATCGGTGCGATCGACGGCTATGTGGCCAAGATGACCCTGACGTCGTTCCTGATCGTGCTGGTCTCGCTCACGGGCGTGATCTGGATCACGCAGGCGCTGCGCAACATCGATCTGATGACCGGCCAGGGCCAGACCATCCTGGTGTTCTTGGGGATTTCAGGCCTCATCATCCCGCTGTTGATCTCCATCATCGCGCCGATCGCGCTGCTGGTCGCCGTGATGTATGCGCTGAACAAGCTGGCGACCGACTCCGAGATCATCGTGATCAGCGCCGCGGGTATGCCGCCGGTGCGGCTGCTGCGGCCGTTTCTGCAGGCGACCATCATTGTCAGCTGCTTGGTCGCCTTCATCTCGCTGTATCTCGCGCCCGAATCCTTGCGCGCCCTGCGGCGCTGGAACACGCAACTCGGAGCCGACGTGTTGGCGAACGTGATCCAGCCCGGTCAGTTCATCAAGCTGGGCCAGCTCACCTTGCGCATCCAGGAGCGCCGTCCCGGCGGGGTGCTGGTCGGGGTGTTCATCGACGACAAGCGGGATCCATCCCAGCGGGTCAATATCGTGGCCGATCGCGGCACTGTCATCAAGAACGACCGCGGTTCGTTCATCATCCTGGAAGACGGCAACCTCCAGCGCTTCGAGGTCGGCAAGCGCGAGCCCGCGCTGGTCGCCTTCAAGAGCTATGCGTTCGACATGTCTCAGTTCTCGAGCGGCCCCCAGAGCGTCACCTACAACGTGACCGAGCGGTTGACGCCGGAGCTGATCTCGCCGGTGGCCGATGATCCCCTGTACGCGAAGTCGCCGGGTGAGTTTCGCGCAGAGTTTCACAATCGCATCTTCGCGCCGCTTTATCCGGTCATTTTTGCGCTGATGGCCTTTGCGTTTCTCGGAATGCCGCGCACCACGCGACAGAGCCGGAATTTCGCGATTTCGAGCCTGTTGCTGAGCATTCTGGTGGTGCGGATCGCAGGGTTTGCCTGTTCGACGATTTCGGTGAAACAACCGATCACCATTGTGATGCAATACGGAATGCTCGTGGTCGTCGGCGCGCTCTGTATCTGGAGCATCATCCGCAGCATCATGATCGAGGCGCCCGCGGGCCTGACCGAGGCGATCAACAGCTGGAGCCGGCGTCTGGTGCCGGCGAGGTTGCGCGGGACGCCCTGAGGACGATCGACTCTGACGGGCGACGAGCGGCGCCGTTACTGACTGCATTCCCGAAGAATGCCGATCGGGCCGCGACTGTTGCTCAGCAGGTAGGCAAAGAAGCCACGCTGGCTGGTGGTGCTCACCGGCGTCGTAAACTGCCCGAGATAGTCCACGCCCTCATAGAACGGCTGCACGCGATCGCGATCCGGGCAGGTGGTGACGAACAGGATCGGCTCCGCCGCCCGTGGTGTCAGGGGGTGGACCACGTCGAACTGCGGGCTGTCGCTCGTCCCCCAGGACAGGATTTTTTGCGGCTTGTCGCGCCAGTAGTAGCGCAGGGCGGCGATCTCGCCACGGGAATCGTCGGCGATGGTCGGCGTGCCCTGGGCTTCGGCGAGTTGTCCGACGCGCTCGGCGAAAGCGCGCCATCCCAGCGTTCGGTTGTAGGGATTGGGCGTCTTCAGGAACGGCAACTCAATGCGCGTCGCCATGGTGTCGGTGACCAGGACCGTCATTTGCAGGATCACGCCGAGGCCGAGGCTCGCATCAAGCCATCCGCGGCGGCCGGTGCGCAGCAGCAGCGCCGCTGTCAGAATCAGTCCCGAAATCGCCGATACCGAGGCCCAGTTGGCGTAGGCATGGACACCGATCGCGATGATGGTGATCAGCGCCACGGGCACGATGAAAAAGGCGATCATGATGCGATCCTGCTCGATCAGATCCTTCGAGCGCAACTTTACGGTTGCGGCGATCATGACTGCGAAAACGATCGGGCCGAATACACCGAACTGGGCGCCGAAGAATTCCAGCATCCGACTGATGCTCGGGCGAAATTCTTCACCGAGCACGAGGTCTCCGGTGTGCCGGAAGGTCATGAACGAGTTGCTGATGTTCCAGGCGACATTCGGCGCCACCACGATCGCGCCGATCAGCAGGCCAGCCCAGATGTGCGGCTCCCCGAGCACTTCCCTGGCGCGGCGGCTGGCAAGGGCTGCGAG
Source organism: Streptomyces sp. AcH 505 (assembly GCF_000818175.1). GTDB lineage: Bacteria > Actinomycetota > Actinomycetes > Streptomycetales > Streptomycetaceae > Streptomyces. The sequence continues at coordinate 1,917 of NZ_JTIY01000007.1, read as the reverse complement.
AAGCATGCCCGGCACGAGATAGATCATCGCGTATTTCGACAGCAGGCCGAGCCCGATCGAGAGGCCGAGCACGATCGCCCAGCGCTTGCGCGGCGCGATCAGCAGGTGGACATAGGCCAACAGCGCCAGGCTCCAGAAGAACAGCAGCGGGACATCGGTCGAGATGATGCGTGATGAAAACACGATGCCGGTGGTCAGCGCGGTCAGCAGGGCGGCCCAGAATCCGGTCCGCTCGTCGTAGAGCAGGCGCGCGGTGAAATAGACGGCAAGGCTGGTCGCGCCATAGAACAGGGGCGCCGGCGCGCGGATGCACCATTCGGCATTGCCACAGACCTGGCGGGTCCCTGCCAGCAGCCAGGCCAGCAAGGGCGGCTTGGAGTAATAGCCGAACGCTAGGTCCTGCCCCCACATCCAGTATTGTGCTTCGTCATAGAACAAATCGACCACGGAGAAGACGAGGCCGGCCAGGCGCGAGACGGTGAGCGCGGCCAGGATGGCCATCAGCAGCGGGAGGGAGGAGGGCGGCCGTCCGGCTTCAGCGGCGGCCGCGCGTGCAATCCAGGAGGCCGGTTGGCTGTGGCGCTGCGGCTCTTCCGATGGTGGAACAATGGAGGCCATACGGATCACGTGTCTTTCAGGATGATGGATGGCAGCCCTGCGGCGCAACAAAGCGGTAGAGGTAGTTGAAGGTCTTGGCCTTATGGGTGCGCCGCAACGGCAGGGAGATGGTTTTCTCGTCCGATGTCGCCACACCCGGCAGGAACCGGGCCATGCGCTCGCCGATCCCGGGGATCGTATCGATGACGATGGCGCCGCGCGCCTGCAAGGCGCCGGGGTCGAACCAGGGTGCCCTTGTGATGTCGCGGTAGCTCAGCGCGGTGATGCCACGCCCGGCCTCGATTCCGACGCCGTAGGCCGCCTGACGGCCCCCCAGGACGTAGGCAGGCCCGCAGGGGTAGGTGCTGTGCCAGTCGGCGAGAATCGCACGGGCGGCGGCGGGGGTCGGCTCCTGCAGGCCGCTGTGGCTGGCGAAGGTGAGGTACAGCACGGTGATGACGGCCCCGGCGATGAGATAGACCGCTGCGATGGTCATGGTCACCCGCCGCTCGAACCAGGCGCGGCAGCCCTCATTCCATGCGACAAGGGGGGCGAGCGCCGGCACGGCCATCATGGCGTAGGGGGCATCGAACCGCCAGACGTAATCGAGCCCGGCGACCAGCAGCAGCGCCAGCAGCACGATCTGCATCGTCGCGTTCATCACCAGCAGGAAACGATAATCGTCGGAGCTCGCGCTGTCCGGGCTCCGCCGCAGGGCGAAAAATCCCTTCCAGAACCCGGTGGCGACGATCAGGGCGCCCGGCACGAGGCAAATAAAATAGCCGAGCAGATATTCGTACAGCCTGTTGATTTTGTCCGCGAAGCTGCTCGCACCATCGAAGTGCTCGATGCCCCAGGCGACGGCGCCATGGTTCTGGGCAACCGCGAGCGCGTGCGGGGCGACCAGCGCCAGGCCAATGATCAGGGCGAGATAGAAGCCCGGTCGCGTCGGAATGCTCCGAAACGCAGGAACGGTGAGCATGGCCACGGCCATCCCCATGAACAGCACGGCGGCGTTGTACTTGGTGAGCATGCCGATGGCGGACCAGACGCCGAGCGCGATCCAGTGTGTGAGCCGATCGGTGCGGCCGGCGCGCAGGCCATGAAACACGATGGCCGGCCACGGCGTCAGCTGCAGGATGTCGGCGTTGAGGGCGAACGAGAGCGGGGCGAACACCGTGTAGAGCGAGATGCCGAACAACCACGTGAACAGGGCCGCGTTGCCCGGCGCCGTCACCAGCCGCAGGATCGCGTAGAGATACGCCAGCCCCACGGTGAGCAGCAACTGGCCGGTCAGGATCATCGCGGCGGCTGATGGGC
>NZ_JTIY01000006.1 GCF_000818175.1 Streptomyces sp. AcH 505 | reverse complement strand
GACAAGTGGACGCTGCCGTTGTCACTGGTCGCGTTCAAGGATCGCAACAACGATCATCGTTCACTGGATTTGTTCTGGTCCGAATTATGCAAGCAGGACGCCGACCACGGCGCGGCCGGTCATCGGCGATCGTCCGCGAACTCGCTCGCCAAGTCGATCGCCGAATCGGCTGGACGGGTAAGCCATTAATCGTTTGAGAGTTCTGACAGGAGGAGAGAGAGATGAAATATAATCCAAACATCGGAAAAATGATGGCCGTTGCCCTGACCGGCGCTCTGTGCGCAGGCCCCGCCATGGCGCAAGAGCTCACCGGAACGCTGAAGAACATCAAGGAAACCGGCGCCATCACCATCGGCTATCGCGATTCGTCGATTCCGTTTTCCTATCTCGACGACAACCAGAAGCCGGTCGGCTTCGCCATGGACATCTGTTATCGCATCGTCGATGCGGTGAAGAAGGAGCTGAAGCTCGACAAGCTCGAAGTGAAGCTCAATCCGGTCACCTCGTCGACGCGCATTCCGCTGCTGGCGAACGGCACCATCGATCTCGAGTGCGGCTCGACCACCAATAATGTCGAGCGTCAGAAGCAGATCTCCTTCACCAACACCCACTACCTCACGGCCAGCCGGTTCGTTTCGAAGAAATCCAGCAAGTTGAACTCGATCGACGACCTCAAGGGCAAAACAGTGGTGTCGACATCGGGTACGACCAACATCAAGCAGCTCAACGAGGCCAATACCGCCCGCAATCTCGGCATCAACATCATTCCCGCCAAGGATCATGCCGAAGCGTTCCTGATGGTCGAGACCGATCGCGCTGTCGCGTTCGTGATGGACGACATTCTGCTGGCGAGCCTTGCCGCCGGTTCGAAAGATCCCGACGCCTACGTGATCTCGAAGGACGCTTTCTCGAAGCCGGAGCCCTACGGCATCATGCTTCGCAAGGACGATCTGCCGTTCAAAAAGGTCGTCGATGCCGCGACCGCTGAGCTCTACAAGAGCCCGGAAGGCGCCAAGCTGTATGACAAATGGTTCATGCAGAAGATTCCGCCGAAGGGCCTGAATCTCAACGTGCCGATGGGGCCGGAGCAGAAGAAGGCATTTGCCCAGCCGTCGGATTCGCCCGAGCCCGACGCTTATACCGCGATGTAAAAGCCGGCGAGCCCGCGCGATGGCGTCGTCATCGCGCGGGCTCTGTTGCGGATCGATGACGTGATTGGGCAGAGGGCATCGTGAATTACAACTGGAACTGGCGCATTTTCTGGGAGCCGTCGCCGAACGGCACCGGCAACTACCTCGACATGCTGCTCTCCGGGCTTGTCCTGACCATCGAGACCGCGATCTGCGCCTGGATTCTGGCGCTGATCGTCGGCTCAATCGTCGGCGTGCTGCGCACGCTGCCATCGCGGACTGCGAACCGGTTCGGCTTCTGGTATGTCGAACTTTTCCGCAACATGCCGCTGCTGGTGCAGCTGTTCCTCTGGTTCTTCGTGTTGCCGGAACTGCTGCCGCGGTCTTGGGGACTGTGGATGAAGCAGATGTCAAACGCGCCGTTCTATACCGCTGTGATCGGAATCGGCCTGTTCATGTCGGCGCGCGTCGCCGTGCAATTGGGAGCCGGCATCAATTCATTGCCGCGCGGCCAGAAGATGGCCGGCACCGCACTCGGCCTGACCACGGCGCAGACCTATCGCTACATCCTGTTGCCGATGGCGTTCCGGATCATTCTGCCGCCGCTGACATCCGAATTCCTCAACACAATCAAGAACACGTCGGTGGCCATCACCATCGGCCTGATCGAGCTCACCGCCCAGGCCCGTGCCATGCAGGAGTTCTCGTTCCAGGTGTTCGAAGCGTTTACCGCGGCGACCGTGCTTTATCTCATGGTCAACATCGTGGTCGTGACCGCCATGCGTTATGTCGAGCGCAGTGTCGCGGTCCCCGGCTACATGACCGGGAAGTGACGGCCATGTTCGCATCCTTTGATTTTGACGTCATCCGCCGGTCACTCGGCTATCTGTTTTTCGATGGCATGACGTTCACGCTGACGCTGACCGCTCTCTCGGCGCTCGGCGGATTGATTTTCGGCACGCTGATCGCGCTGCTGCGGTTGTCGAGCTACAAACTCGCGGCCCGGATCGCGGGGCTGTACGTCGACCTGATGCGATCACTGCCGCTGGTGCTGGTGATCTTCTGGTTCTATTTCCTGGTGCCCTATATCGGCCAGTGGCTGACGGGGTCGTCCCGACCGGTCCGCGTCGGCGCATTCACATCCTCGCTCGTCACCTTCATCATGTTCGAGGCGGCGTATTTCTCCGAGATCATGCGGGCTGGAATCCAGTCGATCTCCCGCGGACAGCCCGCTGCCGCACAGGCGCTCGGCCTGACCTACGCGCAGACCATGCGTTATGTCGTTCTGCCCCAGGCATTCCGCAACATGTTTCCGCTGTTGCTGACGCAAACCATCGTGTTGTTTCAGGACACTTCGCTGGTTTATGTGCTCTCGATTCCGGACTTTCTCGGCGCTGCCAGCAAGGTGGCGCAACGCGACGGCCGGCTTGTCGAGATGTATCTGTTCGCCGCGGTCGTCTACTTCACGATTTCATTCATTGCGTCCACCGCCGTCCGGCGGCTTCAGACGCGTATCAGCATTGTCCGATAGCGAGTTCTCGTCATGATCGAAATCAGTCATGTGAATAAATGGTATGGGCCGAGTTTTCAGGTCCTCAAGGATTGCACGACCAGCGTCGCCAAGGGCGAAGTGGTCGTGGTCTGCGGTCCGTCCGGGTCCGGCAAATCCACGCTGATCAAATGCGTGAATGCGCTGGAGCCGTTCCAGGAAGGCAATATCGTTCTCGATGGCATCAAGGTGAATGATCCGGCGACCAATCTGCCCAAGCTGCGCGCGCGGGTCGGCATGGTGTTTCAGCACTTCGAGCTGTTTCCGCATCTGCGGATCATCGAGAACCTTTGCCTGGCGCAGGAAAAAGTGCTGGGGCGAAAGCACGAGGAAGCGCTGGCGAAGAGCTCAAAGCTGCTCGATCGCGTCGGATTGAAGGATCACGCCCGCAAGTTTCCGGCCGAATTGTCGGGCGGTCAGCAGCAGCGCGTCGCCATCGCGCGGGCCCTGGCGATGGATCCGATAGCCATGCTGTTCGACGAGCCGACATCCGCGCTCGATCCGGAAATGATCAGCGAGGTGCTTGACGTCATGGTTGCGCTGGCCAAAGAGGGCATGACCATGATGGTCGTCACCCACGAAATGGGGTTCGCCCGCAAGGTCGCCAACCGTGTCGTGTTCATGGACAAGGGCGAAATCGTCGAAGACGCGCTCAAGGAAGAGTTCTTCGGAAGTCCGCGCAGCGATCGTGCCCAGAGCTTTCTGGCCAAGATCCTGTCGCATTGAAATCCATCTGCCGGTCCGGTTGTCCGGGCCGATCTATCATCGAGGAGACGTCGTTGTGAGTCGTATTGCTTATGTCAACGGTTGGTTCGGTCCGTTGGAGGAGGCGCGGGTGTCCGTGCTCGATCGCGGCTTCCTGTTCGCCGACGGCATTTACGAGGTGTCGGCGGTGCTCGACGGTCGCCTGATCGACAATGACGCGCATCTGGCGCGGCTGCAGCGCTCGGTGGGCGAGATCGATCTGCCGTTGCCCGAGACGCTGCCGCGGATCAAGGAGATCCAGAAGCAGCTGATTGCTCAAAACGATCTTGTCGATGGACTGGTCTACATCCAGGTGACACGTGGTGCGGCTGAACGCGACTTCGTGTTTCCCAAGGGCGTCAAGCCGACGCTGGTGATGTTCACCATGGTGAAGGACATCGTCAATGCGGCGGCGGCGAAGACCGGCATTGCGGTCAAGACCGTGCCTGATATCCGCTGGGCCCGGCGTGATATCAAGAGCGTGGCGCTGCTGGCGCAGGTGCTGGCCAAGCAGGCTGCGGCGGAGGCTGGCTGCCAGGAAGCGTGGATGATCGAAGACGGCGCGGTGACCGAAGGCGGTTCGTCGTCCGCTTTCATCCTGACGCAAGACGATGTGCTGGTGACGCGACAGAATTCCAACTCGATCCTGCCGGGGTGCACCCGCAAGGCGGTGATGGCGTTGGCCGAAGAGAGGCAGATCCGGATCGAGGAACGCCCGTTCACGGTGGCCGAAGCGCTGGCCGCCAAGGAGGCCTTCATCACCAGTGCATCGAGCTTCGTGCAGCCGGTGGTGAAACTGGATGGTCAAACCATCGCCTCCGGCACGCCGGGCCCGATCGCGCGCCGCCTGCGCGAGATCTATGTGGAGTTCGCCCGCGCGACGGCGGACTGAAGGATACGGGCTTCGCCCGAAGACAGCGCGTTGAAACAAGGCTGAGCCTCCGTTCCGATTCCATCGAAACGGAAGATGCTCTCAATTCTCCTCGATCGGGGGCATGATGAAAGTTGCGGTTCTCGGCAGTGGCGTCATTGGCGTGACGTCTGCCTACTATCTCGCCAAGACCGGTCACGAGGTGACGGTGCTGGACCGGCAGCCCGGTGCTGCCCTGGAAACCAGTTTTGGCAATGCCGGGGAAATTTCGCCGGGCTATGCGTCGCCCTGGGCCGCGCCCGACATTCCGCACAAGGCGCTGAAGTGGCTGTTCATGAAGCATGCGCCCTTGATTCTGCGGCCGAAGCCGGACGCAGCGATGGTGGCGTGGCTGCTGCGGACATTGCTCAACTGCACCGCCGAGCGTTATGCGGTCAACAAGCGGCGCATGATGCGGCTCGCGGAATACAGCAGGGAACGGCTGATCGCACTGCGGGCGGATACCGGCATCACGTATGATGAAAGACAGCAGGGCACCCTGCAGCTGTTTCGCACCCAGAAGCAGGTCGATGCTGCGGCCAAAGATATCGAAGTGCTGCGCCGCGACGGTGTCCGCTTCGAGGTCCTCGATCCCACAGGATGCATCGGGGCCGAACCGGCGCTAACCCACGTCCGTGGGCTGATCGCGGGCGGCCTGCGGCTTCCCGATGATGAGACCGGGGACTGCTACAAGTTCACGACGCGGCTGGCGGAGCTTGCCACAACGCTCGGAGTTAAATTCCGATACGGCGTCAGGATCCAGGACATTGAGCTCAGCGGGTCAACCGTCGCCCGTGTCCGCACCAGCGCAGGCGAGGTCGTCGCCGACGCTTACGTGGTGGCGCTCGGCAGTTTCACGCCACCGATGGTGAAGTCCCTGGGCCTCAGTGTGCCGGTCTATCCGGTGAAGGGCTACTCGATCACTGTGCCGATCACCGATGCCGGTCGTGCTCCCGTCTCCACGGTGATGGACGAAACTTACAAGGTGGCGATCACGCGGCTGGGCGACCGGATCAGGGTCGGCGGCATGGCCGAAGTCTCCGGCTTCAACAACGACCTGCCGCTGGCCCGCCGTGCGACGCTGGAGCAATCGGTCAACGATCTTTTTCCGTCCAGCGGCAATCTCGGCGCAGCAACATTCTGGTCGGGGCTGCGGCCGATGACGCCTGACGGGACCCCGGTTGTGTGCCGCACCCGCATCAGCAATCTGGTGCTCAATACCGGTCACGGCACGCTGGGCTGGACCATGGCGTGCGGGTCCGGTCGCGTGGTTGCGGATCTCATCAGCGGCAAGGAGCCGGACATCGACACGTCCGATCTCGGCCTCGCGCGATATGCGAGCCCGTAGCACCCGAAGATCAATAGGGTCGGCGCGTCCTAGAACCGGCTGAGCTGGTCCTCGGTCACCACGCGCTCGAAATTCTCGGTCTTGCTTTTGATCCGATAGCGGATACGGCCGTCGGCCTCGATCGGCAGGCAGTTGACGATGGTGTAGACGCTGCGCTCGCCGTTCGCGGAACGGCCTTGCGGGCGCTGCAACTGGTGATGGACGTCCTCGTTGATCGAAAAGGTGTGTGCCATCGTTCCCTCTATGTCCCGCCACATCCATGCATTTAACGGGTGTTGTAACGGGAGTGGGCTGACAAAGCAAATTACATATTTTTCAATGCTTTATGCCTCATTTGATGCCCGCGCGGTGGAGTGCTCTCGATCACATCGCCTGAGGCGGGATGGTCGCAAAGCTGTCACTCGCCGCCATCTCCAGGGTTTGTCCGCGAGACATCGTCGAAGCCTTAAGGGCAAGGCCGATCTCCGCAGCAAAGGTGCTCCCGGTTCGCTGACAGCGTCAGTGCAATGCGCCACCAAGTTCCAAAACGGACATCAACCAACGGGTAATAGCCGCGTCTCGTGCATCGGGAAACATTCGTGATCGTGAAGGACGTCGCCTTGGTTCCGCTTGCCGGGATCATCGTCGCCGCTACAGTGCCTTCACCTAAAGGGCTGATCAAACAAGCCTTGTTTCACGGAGAGGAAACGATCATGGACGATATAGGCTCTCATATTCCCAGAAAATCATTGCGTGCCACATTTCTCGCTACCGCCGCTGGCTTGTCTTTGGGGCTGTCGGTGATGGCGTCGGGGCAGGCCCTTGCTGCCGATCCGATCAAGATCGGGGTGATTGCGGAAGCCCAGGCGATCGCCGGCGCATCGATCCCGCAGGCCGCGCAGCTGGCTGCCGATGAAATCAACGCCAAGGGCGGCATCGACGGGCGCAAGATCGAGATCGTGACCTACGACAATCACAGTTCGTCCGCGGACTCGGTTCGCGCCTTCCAGCGCGCCGTCAATGAAGACAAGGTCAATGCGGTCATCGCCAGTTACATCAGCGAAGTGGTGTTGGCACTGGAGCCCTGGGCCTCCCGGCTGAAGACGCCGTTCATCACGCCTGGCGCCGCCTCGAACGAGATCAGCCTCAGCGTCCACAAGGATTACGAGAAGAACAAGTACACCTTCCACGGCTATCTGACGTCGGCGGCACTTGCCTTGTCGGTGTGCGATGCCGCCAAGGACCTGCTGGTTGACGAGAAGAAGATGAAGACCGCGGTGATCATGAGCGAAGACGCTGCATGGACCAAACCGCTGGACGTCGGCTACGAAGAATGCCTTCCCAAGATCGGACTCAAGGTGCTGGATCACATCCGGTTCTCGCCGGATACCACGGATTTCACCCCGATCTTCAACAAGATCGAAGGCGCTAAGCCCGACGTGATCATCACCGGCATTTCCCATGTCGGGGTGCAGCCGACGGTGCAATGGAAAAATCAGCAAGTGCCGATCCCGATGCTGGGCATCAGTTCGCAGGCCACCAACAGCACCTTCGGCAAGGACACCAATGATGCCGCGGAAGGCGTGCTCTATCAGGGCGTATCCGGCCCCGCCGTCGCGGTGACGCCGAAGTCTGTTCCCTTCGCGGAAGCCTTCAACAAGAAGTTCGGCAACTATCCGTCCTATGCCGGTTATACCGCCTATGACGAAGTCTATTTCATCGCGGACGCGGTAAAACGCGCGGGCTCGACCGACGCGGACAAGATGGTCGATGCGCTGGAAAAGACCGACTGGGAGGGCACCATCGGCCGCATCCAGTTTTACGGCAAGGACGACCAGTTCACGCACTCGATCAAGTACGGCAAAGGCCTGATCACCGGCCTGATGTTGCAGTGGCAAAATGGCAAGCAGGTCAGCGTCTGGCCGAAGGAAATTGCCCAGGGCCAGCTCAAGTTTCCGAGCTTCATCAAGTTGACAACCAACTGATTGTTGTGGCGATCGTGCTCCCGGACCCGCTCCGGGAGCATATTCGTGTGTTGCTTTCCTCCAGTGACGGCTTCCGCTGCCGCAGCGATCCCTGATGCTTGTTCTGCAAATCCTGATCGACGGTTTCGCCATCAGCGCATTGTATGCGCTGGGTGCCACCGGCTTCACCCTGATCTTCGGCGTGTCCGGTGTACTCAACCTGTCGCACGGCGCCATCATGGTGTTGGCGGCGGTCGGAGCCTGGGCTGCGGCCAGTGTGCTGCATCTCAATACCTACGCCGGGGCGTTGGTCGGCGTCGCGATCGCATTGGTCGCCGCGCTTGCGACCTATTTTGCGGTGGTCCAGCCGATCCAGCGCTCGGTTCGGATTCCGAACGAAGAAAAAGAGATCTTCGTCCTCACAGGCACATTGCTGTGGGGCATCATGATCCAGGAGCTGATTGCTTATTTCTTCACCAACAATGCCAAGACCGTGCTGCCGATCGTAGAGGGCGTCATCAGCATCTTCGGCGTCCGCACGCCGCGCAACGAGATCTTCACGGCACTGGTGTGCTGCCTCGTCATCGGGCTTCTGTGGCTGCTGGTCAATCGCACTCGGACCGGCAAGGTTGTGCTCGCAGCCTCGATGAATCCGCGTGGCGTGACGTTGCTCGGTTTTGAACTGACCAACGTCTACATCGTGGTGTGGAGCATTTACGGCATTCTCGCCGGCATTGCCGGCGTGCTGCTCGGCATGTTTCTCGGCGTCAGCTCCTACAGCGTCGGCCCGCTCACGGCGAGCGCGTTCTCCATTGTCGTGCTGGGCGGTCTAGGCAGCGTTTCGGGGTCCCTGATCGCGGCCTTTGTGGTCGGATATCTCGAGACATTCACCGCCTATGTCGTTTCACCAGCCTACCGAACGATTCCGGCACTGCTGCTGCTGGTCATCGTCATGTACATCCGGCCGCAAGGCCTGCTCGGGAGGCGGTGAGGATGGGCGATATCTTCAAATCGCGGCTGTTGTGGATCGGGCTTGCCGTGGTCGTGGTGGCGGCGACGCTGCCGCTGTACGTTTCCGGTTACATTCTCGGGTTGCTGACGGTCGCCTACTATTTCGGCGTGTTTGCCATGGCATGGGACCTGCTGTTCGGTTTTGCCGGCGAGGTCAATTTCGGTCCCACCTTCCTGATCGGCGTTGGCGCCTACACCGCTGGAATCCTGAACAATCAGTATGGGCTGTCGGTCTATCTCTGCATCGTGGCCGGGGCGACCGCATCGGTGCTGGCGGGACTGATCCTGGCACTGCCGGCGTTGCGGGTTCGCGGTCCATATTTCGGACTGACCACGCTCGTTGCAGTCCTGATGCTGCAGAATTTCGTTGTCGTGTTTGCCGATCTGACCGGCGGCGAGATCGGTCTGACCATCCCCGATGTGATCACCATCAGTGCCAACATCAACTACTGGATTGCGCTCGGCTTCATGGCGATCAGCGCTGCGATCCTCTATGGCTTGTCGCAATCTCCCGTCGGGCTCATTCTGCAGGCCAGCGGACAGGATCCGATCCAGGCCGGTGCGCTTGGGTTCAATATCGTCAAACACAAGCTCGCAGCGTTCGTCGTCAGTGCATTCTTTTCCGGCCTGTCTGGTGCCCTGCTGGTGTTCTATTTCGGCACCGCGTCGGTTGGCACCGTGGTTGATGTGGCCGTTGGCGTTCAGGTGATCGTGGCGGCGGTGCTTGGCGGGCGGCGGACCGTGCTGGGCGCGGCGCTCGGAGCGATCTTCCTGATCGTCGCCGGCGAGTTTCTGCGTCCGACCGGTGAACTCGCCACTTTCATCGTTTCGACCGTGGCGCTGCTCGCCATTCTGTTCATCCCCAATGGCTTCCTCGGATATGCCTTGTCGCGAGGGGCGCGATCGTGAACAGCGCTGACAATCAACCGACCCTCGATGTTCGTGGCCTGACCAAGCGATTCGGTGGCCTGACCGCGGTCAAGAACCTCAACCTCGCCCTCCATGGTGGAGAGATCCTCGGCCTGATCGGCCCCAACGGATCCGGCAAATCCACCGCCATGAAATCGATCATGGGGATCGAGCGGCCCACCGCCGGCACGGTTTCTTTCCAGGGCGAGAACATTGCGGGGCTCCCGGCGCACCAGATCGCGCGGCGCGGTTTCGGCATGGTGTTCCAGCATTCACGTCCGCTAAATCGCCAGACCGTGCTGGAAAACATCATGGTGGCGCTGCTGCCGGACAGCCTGTTCAAGCTGTTTACCGATCGCGTGCTGATCGATCGTGCGAAATGGATTGCGGAGCGCGTCGGCCTTGCCGCCGTGATGGACCGTCGACCACCGACGCTGCCGTTCGCGGACCTGCGCCGGCTTGAACTGGCCAAGGCGATCGCGCGCGATCCCAAGGTGGTGCTGGTCGACGAGCCGTTCGCGGGATTGACGCTTGCCGAAGTCGGAACATTCTCCGAATTGATCCGCAGCTTTCGCGATGAGGGGCGTGCGGTGTTGCTGGTCGACCACAACGTCAAGAGCGTTGCGGCGCTGGTCGACCGGGTGCTGGCGATGTATCTCGGCGAAGAGATCGTCACCGGCCGTGCGGATGAGGTGATGCGCAACGAAACCGTGCGCCGGGTCTATCTCGGTGGCGCGATCGAAACCTCCGCACGCCCCGAAGCGAGCTTCACCGACAAGGTGCCGCTGCTTCAGGTCGAGAACGTCAGCGTCAATTATGGCAAGGCGCAGGCGTTGCAGGGCGTCTCCATCCATGTCCATCAGGGCGAGTTTGTCTCCGTCGTCGGCCTCAACGGCGCCGGCAAGACGACGCTGTTCAACACCATCTCGGGGCTGCTGCCTTACACCGGCGATATCGTGCGCGACGGTGAACGACTGCGCGGAACGACGCCGGCCAAGATCGCGCGCAGCGGCATTGTGCATTGTCCGGAAACCCGCGAATTGTTCGGCGAGATGACGGTTCGCGAGAACCTGGATCTCGGCGGTCAGCATCTCGACGATGCTGGACGCAAGCGTCAGCTGGAATGGCTGTTCGAGCTGTTTCCGATCTTGAAGGAGCGCCAGGGCCAGATGGCGCAGACGCTGTCCGGTGGCGAACAGCAGATGCTGGCGATCGGGCGCGCATTGATGATGCAGCCCAAAATTCTCATTCTCGACGAGCCGACGCTCGGACTTGCGCCGGTCATCCTGGAGCAGCTGTCAAAGGCGCTGACCAAACTGCGCCAGACCACGCCGATCACCGTGTTGCTCGGCGAGCAGAACGTGACCTTCGCGCTTCCTCATGCCGACCGGGTCTACGTGCTCGAGCATGCGAGAATTGTCTGGGAAGGCGATCCCGGACGCTTTGCGCAAGAGGCCGGGGAGGGGTACCTGTAAAGTCGCCGACCGGCAGGCCGTCAGACCGCGAGCAGGCGCGTTCCCTGGATCGAGAGCAGGGTCAGGTTGCCGGTTGCGTAAGCCCCGGTATCGATGTTGGCGCGATTGACCAGGATTTCCGGCGCGCGCACCGGTGTGTGGCCGTGCACGACGTATTTCCCGAAATCCTCCTGGCTGTGGAGAAACTCATCGCGGATCCACAGCAGATCTGCTTCCTGTTGTTCGGTTATCGGGACGCCGGGCCGCACGCCGGCATGGGTGAAGAAAAAGTCGCCGCAGGTGAATGTCAGGCGCAGGCGTTTCAAAAAAGTCAGGTGATCCGGTGGCATGCTGGAGACCAACTGCCTCACAAGTATCGCTTGTTCCTGGGGATCCGGGCTGAGTGTCGGCGTCAAGCCGTAGGATGTCAGGGTTTGCTGCCCGCCGACGCGAAGCCAGTCGCCGAGGCGGGAGGGATCGCGGATGACATCCATCAGGAAAGCTTCATGGTTGCCGCGCAGGAGCACAGTATTTCTATGGCGGCTTCGCTTGATCAGAAGATCGAGCGTCGCACGGGAGTCGGGGCCGCGGTCGATATAGTCGCCGAGGAAAACTTCAATTGCGTGATGAGGGGGGCTGTGGGCCATGTCGGCATCGATCACCGCCAGCATCTCCGCGAGCAGATCGGCGCAGCCGTGGATATCGCTGAGTGCGTAGATTCGGACGCCGTCCGGCAAGCTTGGCTTGGTCGTTGGTTTGCGTGGTCGCAGGATCGACAGCATTGAGAGATGGATTCTCGACAGGCGGGCCCAAATGATAAGGACCAACGGCCTGAGAAACCCGGTCCTTTAAAGGCAGTCCGGCGCTTGTAGTCTAACGACGAAGTGTTTCAACTGCGAGGGTCTTGAGCCGCGGCATGGCCAGTCCGGTTGCCATGATTGCCCGCCAATGCCATGATTTTGGCATAGCCTGACCGCCAAGTGCGCGGGAATTCGGTCGCCTCGCGCCTTGTGTCGATCAGCGAAGGGTGGGGCTGCCCAGGAAGGGCAAGCGGACACCGCCGCCAAGTGACACGAGGGTCGGCCTCAGGAGCAGGGTGCAGACATAGCCGAGCTGCAGCGATGATGCGAACACCACGATGGCCAGCGTTGTCTCGGACCAGCTGGCGGTGAGGGTGGCCAGGGCCACAGAGCCGACGAAAATGATCGGAAACAGGATAAAAACCCTGAAGCGCATGCCAGCAAGCGCTCCGATCAAGCCGCTGCAAATCGCCAGAACAACCATCTTCCGAGCCCCCGGGAACTGCCGGGAGAATGCCCCTGAAAAGCTAAAAAGAATTTAAGATCAATCCTTTACAGATTGTCACTGAGGCTGTTCGAAAGCGACGGATCGTGGCAACCACGATCAGGCTGAGCATCACTCTACCACTCGCATTGATGGGGACCGTCGCTCATCCGGATCGTGGTTGGCGTGCACGCGATGTCTCTGGACTCAATGTTGCATGTTGCATCTCAAGTTCCGGAATCGATGTTGCTCCTGGAAACGATCGCGACCTGATCGATCCTTGCCACAGTTGGGCGTCGTGCCTTCATGCATGTGAGGGCGCGCGCCAATGCATCGCGTGAAAACGTTGATGCGTCGCGTGAGGACGTGTTCGTGACGCAAGTCAGTCAGGCAGTCGGCGTATGTCGCGAATATGAAATGCTGCAAAAAAATGTTTCAACGTTCTCTCGCCATAACAACATGTCGTTTGCGGTCGATGAGAACATCGATTGTGTCGCACGTCGCTCATCATGATCGTCTTTGACGAGAGGTTGCGAATTTTGACCCGTCTCTTGCATTGATTTAATCTTCTGGTTGGGTCATGCGTCGGACGAAACATCTGATATCGATCAGGAAGGTGCTCAATTCATGCGCATAGTTGTCGTTGGAACAGGTTATGTTGGTTTGGTTTCGGGCGCTTGCTTTGCAGATTTTGGGCATCACGTTACATGTGTGGATAAGGACGAGGCAAAGATCTCGTCGTTGAAGCGGGGCGAGATTCCGATCTTCGAGCCGGATCTGGATCGTCTTGTCCAAAGCAATATGCACGCCGGGCGTCTCGTGTTTACGACCGAGCTTTCGAGCCATGTTGCTGAAGCGGACGCTATCTTTATCGCCGTTGGAACACCGTCGCGTCGCGGCGATGGCCACGCTGATCTCAGTTATGTCTATGCGGCTTCGCGCGAAATAGCCGCTGCTGTGAAGGGCTTTACGGTCGTGATCACCAAATCGACGGTGCCTGTCGGCACCGGCGACGAAGTTGAGCGCATCTTTATGCAGGTCAATCCATCTGCCGACATCGCAGTCGCCTCAAACCCCGAATTCCTGCGTGAAGGCGCTGCCGTTCGCGACTTCAAGCACCCGGATCGCATTGTGGTGGGCACCGATGACGAGCGCGCACGCAAGGTGATCGGTGAGATCTATCGGCCGCTGTATCTCAATCAGGCTCCGGTCATGTACACCGGGCGCCGCACCGCCGAGCTGATCAAATATGCAGCCAATGCCTTCCTGGCCACCAAGATCACATTCATCAACGAAATTGCTGACCTGGCCGAAAAAGTCGGCGCGGACGTGCAGGAAATCGCTCGCGGAATCGGCCTCGACAATCGAATCGGATCGAAATTTCTCCATGCCGGTCCGGGGTTTGGCGGCTCCTGCTTCCCCAAGGATACCCGCGCGCTGATCAAGACGGCTCAGGATTACGACGCTCCGTTGCGGATCGTGGAAGCGGTCAACTCCGTCAACGATACGCGTAAACGCGCGATGGCCCGCAAGGTGGCTGCACCTTTCGGCGGCAATCTTCGGGGCAAGGTGATCGCTGTTCTCGGGCTGACATTCAAACCCAATACCGACGACATGCGTGAAGCGCCGTCGATTCCGCTGATTACTGCCTTGCAGGATATGGGAGCGACAGTTCGCGCGTTCGATCCCGTCGGGATGGATCAGGCTCGCGTCGAGATGCCGGATATCCAGTATTGCGAGGATGCTTATCGATGCGCTGATGGGGCCGATGCGCTGGTCATTGTGACCGAGTGGGAGCAATTCAGGGCGCTCGATCTCGACCGCCTGAAGCGCGAGATGGCTTGTCCTGTCGTGGTCGATCTCCGCAATGTCTACACGTCGGAAGAGCTGACAAAGCGCGGCTTTCTATATCAGAGCATCGGACGCGCCAGCGAACCGGTGACCAGGTGATCTCCATCCGGGGGCATCGAAGGCCTGGTGCCTGAGGAAAGTCCTGCTCGTGGACGGTGAGAGCGTCGCTCTCGGCCCCCCTACACTTCGTGAAGGGCTCGTCGCTCGCTGGATATTAAATCTGTTGAAACACTTTTCATGTCTGCGAATCATTGATTCGACGCGGCGCGATGGTCGTGCTTGCGCTGTTTGTCGGCGACATGCCGTTTTGATGATCGCGGGCGCGATAATTTTTTGAGCATGCACGCGAGCAGTCGCGTGCTGCGTTCGCTGCTTGCTTCAAACGTGCGCAGCAAAGCGTATTTTGCGAACGTCAAAAAAACAAAATGAAAAATTGAAATGAGAATGTGACACGTGTGTGCGAACTACATGCGCACGCCGCAGCGCCGCAATGCGAAAAAGAATTACCATTTGGTGGTGCAGTGCCACATTGTCGCTGCGATCAACTCATAGTCTTTGCGCTTGATCACGCCATGATCGTCGACTGCGTTACCTCACAGAAATTCTCGTTAAAGGAGCAATCTTTCGTTCGATAGATGGACGGTTGTGCATTTGGAGAGAGACGAGAGATGTCTGCAGTCACCTACGGTTCTGAAAGTTCCTACTCAACATCGACGATAGCCAGCCGTAATGCGGCGATGCATCGTCCGTTCCAAATATTCCTCATCCTGGGTGATTTCTTTCTCATCTCGCTGAGCTATCTGGCCGCAAATGCCGTGTATCAGCTTGCGGTCGGAGCAGAGCGTGATGTCTCTGCCGGCGCCGGCTTGATCGTAGCGACGGTGTTCATCGTTGCGGCCTATCTGCAGGATGTCTACGGCGCTCATCGCTTGCTCAGTCTCACATGGCAGTTGCGCAAGGTAGCGTTCGCCTGGATGCTGTCCTTGGCGATTCTGGCCGCTGCCGCATTTCTGCTGAAATCGACGTCGGATTTTTCGCGGGGAACCATCCTGCTGTTTGCGCTCACTGGCTTGGTCGGCTTGTGCGGGCATCGCATCGTCTGGCGTTTTGGTTTTGCGTCGGCTTTCGCCCGAGAGCGCTTGATCGATCGCAAGGTCGTGCTGCTGAGCCTAAAGTCGCTTGATTTTACGTCGAACCGCTTCAAGGACTTGCGCAAGCACGGGTTCGACGTGGTGCGCCACTTTGTGATCAGCACGCCCCATGATGGAGATGCATGGGAAAACGAGATCCGCGACGTGATTCGCCAGTCGCGGGCGACGGACGTCGACGAGTTCCTGCTGGCGATCGATTGGAACGAATTGCCGGTGTTGCAAAAACTAAGCCAGCGGCTTCGCGTTGTTCCGCAACCGATCCGTCTTCTACCCGATTTTCCGATTGCAGACCTGGTGTCGCGGCCGTTCCTTCCGGTCAGTGGTACGATGGCGATCGAAATTCAGCGGCCGCCCCTGAGCATATTCGAACGAGCCCAGAAACGTTGTCTCGATATTGGACTCGCGTCCATCGCGCTGTTGACACTGGCACCTCTGTTGTTCGTGGTCTCGATCCTGATCAAGCTTGACTCGGCTGGAACCGTGATCTTCCGGCAGTCTCGCCGCGGCTTTAACGGAAAGCCGTTTGAAATCTGGAAGTTCCGCAGCATGACTGTGGCCGAGAACGGCGCTGTCGTGACTCAAGCGACCAAAGGCGATGCGCGCGTGACCAGAGTTGGCCGCTTCCTGCGAAAATCGAGTATCGACGAGCTGCCTCAACTCTGGAATGTGCTGCGTGGAGAGATGTCGCTGGTCGGCCCGCGTCCGCATGCGCTCGCTCACGACAATTATTATGACCAGGTGATCGAGAAGTATGTCTATCGCCACCACATGAAGCCGGGTCTTACCGGCTGGGCGCAGGTGAATGGCTTCCGCGGTGAAACACCGACCATCGACCTGATGGAAAAGCGGGTCGAATACGATGTGTGGTACGTCAGCAACTGGAACATTTGGCTGGATATCAGGATCATCATTCGGACTGCACTGTCGCTGATGTATCAGGACGCCTACTGACGCGGCGAGGGGATCCATCAGGCTGTGTTCCCGAGAGCCTGCTGGACGCCTCTAGCGAATGTCCCTCTTGTTCTCCACACGCTACTCGGTCGTATCCTGCACCCGGCTGTATCGAGCTGCCGTGGCGCCACGGACGATCGACTGCCACGTGCCCGCCCGGACCCGCACCTCGACACAACGCCTTCCGTAGAGCCGTGCTGGAGCGATCAGGCGTGCCTTCGTTAGATCGTGGCTGTCCGCTTCTGCAGACCCGATCAATGCACGGCGGGCTCGCCGAGTCGTTAAGGTGCGGGAAGCTTTGAGGCCAGCCACCTGAGCCTCCCGGCAAGGGAGCAATCGTCCCCAGCCCAGCGTTTGTCGCTGCCGGATCGCGCCACGACGTCAATACTCTAGGTGTCGCTGGGGTCAATCGCGCAGGCGAGGTGTGCTCCCGGCTTGCCACAGCCAAACAAAGTCCGCTGCCGAGGTGACGTCGAGGAGAGGGCCACTTAGAGGGAGCCCAGCAGGGATGGATTGGCCTCGCTCCGCTCACGAGAGGCCCACCGCGGGGCCTCTGGCGGCGTTGGCTGTCGCTGCACGAGAGGAGGCCTCAGGCCTCCACGTAGTACCGATTGTAGTGCGCGCCCTTGTAGGCTTCGATGCGTTTGAGCATCTTCGGGTTGGCCTTGCTGAGGACGGCGCCGAGGATCTTTTTCTGGATTGCCTCGGAGCTCGAGAGCGATTCCTGCACGGCGCTGCGTGTGGTCTGTCCCCATTCGATCACATACACCATGCCGTCGATCAAATGGCTGACCGCTTTCGCATCGGTGACCGGCATGACGGGGGCCAGATCGATGAAAATGTAGTCGTAGTGTTCGCGGGCCACGGCGAAGACGTCAGCCATCGCCTTCGAAGCCATGACATCGGCCGAGTTGATCATGCGGGAAACAACGAAAGAGGGCAGGAAGTCGAGACCTGTCTCCTTGCTGCGCTGGACGTGCCGGGCGAGTTCCCGCGGATCCCGCAGCGCCTCCAGCAGACCGGTCTTGGCATTGGGAGCGAGTTCCCGCGTCAGGGAGCGGGTGTGGAGATCGCCGTCGATCAAGAGCGTGCGGTGCCCGGTCAGCGCGGTCAGGTGGCCGAGATTGGCGGCAATCGTGGTCTTTCCCTCCTTGGGGAGCGACGACACGATGCCGACGATCTTGACGTCCCGCGTCAGCCGCGTGACGTCGATAGAAACCTTGATATTGCGCAATGTCTCCGCAAAGCGGGAGAACGGTCGATCGACGACATAGCTCGACAGCGAAGGTTGCTGCCGGGCGGCGTCCTTATCGGTCGCCATGACCAGGGCCCGCGCCTTCTGTACGCCTGATCGGTCCGGGCTGATATCGGGCAGGGTGCCAAGGCACTTGATGCCGAATTCATCCTCGATATCGGCCGGTGTGCGAACGAAGTCGTTGAGAAGCTCCCGCGCGAAGGCGGCGCCGGCGCCGAAGCACAGGCCCCCGACGATACCGCCGATGAGGAACAGCAGCGTCTTCGGTGAGCTCTTCTTGTCGGGCTTGGTCGCCGTGCTGATGACACGGGCTTCGCTGATCGGGAAGCTCTCCTTCTGGGTGGCCTGCTGCAGCTTGTCCAGGAACGTGTTGTAGAGATTGCGATAGGTGTCCGCAGCGCTTTCCAGGTTGCGCAGCTTGACCTGCGCCTGGCCGCTGGTGCCCGCCTGATTGACCAGGCTGTTCATATTGCTTTCGAGCGAGCTCTCGCGGCTTTTGGCGATCTCGTACTCGCTGCGATAGGAATCGGCGATGCGCCGGACCTCATCCGCGATCGATTTTCGCGTTTCGTCCATGCGGCTCGCCAGGTTGATCGAGGCCTGGTGATTTTTCCCGTACTTGTTCGACCAGTCAGCATACTGCGCGGCGAGATCGAGATACTGGGCGCGAAGCCGCGTGATGACGGTGTTGCTGAGAGCGTCGGTAACCGTCGGCTGGGCGAGATCCTTGTCAGAGACGGCGTCGATCCGGTCGAGGCGCGCCTTGGCTTCCGCGGTCGCGGCGCGCGCCTGGATCAGCTGGGTGGTGACATCGCTCAGCTGCTGCTCGCTCATCAGGCCGCGGCTGGTGCCGACGATGTTGTTTTCGGCCTTGAAGGTCTGAACGGCGCGATCGGCCTCGGTGGCTTGGTCGCGCAACTCCAAACTCCGCTGCTGCAGCCATTCGCTGGCCCGCTTGGTGGATTGGTACTTGGCTTCCAGCGCGCCGACGATGTAGGCGTCGGAGATGGCATTGGTGATCCGGGTCGCTTTGTCCGGGTCGATCGAACGAAAGCTCACGGACAGAACGTAGGTCGTCAGGACGCGCTCGACCTTGAGGTTTTTTTGCAGGGCCTGGACCGCGGTTCGTTCGAGCTTGTCCTGCGACGGCGGTCCGTCGCTGCTGCTGAACAGATTGAGAACGGTTCCAATGACGGTCGAGATGATGCTGGGCTCGGCGCCGGTGAATTCCGGATCCTGAGTGAGTTTGAGTTTGCGCACAACGGACAGGATGAGGTCGTCCGAGTTCAGGATTTCCACCTGGCTGTCGACAAAGCCGGGATCGATCAGGGTGCTGTTGATTGCACTGCCACTGTCCTTGTCCACGACCTGCGGCTGGCGCGTATCCATCAGGATCCGCGCATTCGCCGTGAACATCGGCGTGGCCGTCATCAGATAGATCAGCACGAGCGCGAGCACACCGCCCGCAATTGTGGCGATCAGTGGCCATTGTTGACGCAGGATGGCGACAACACGTTCAACGCTGAGCACTGTCCCGCCGATGGCGAGACCGGATTTGTGCTGCGGATGAAATTCAACTCGAGGTTGATACATTGGTCAGTTCGATGTGTCCGATAATGATCATTGTGGGAGAGGCAGACTGGCAAACGGGTCGGCGATTTCAGTGTTCCATTCCCCGGAAAACAACTTGCCGCCCGCCGGTTTGGCCGGTGGGGCGACGGGTTTTCCTGTCGTGTACTGAGGAATGGGCTCTTCGCTCACCGCGACGTAGCCGGCAAGCACAGCGTTGTCCCTGAGATCGCGAACGAAATCGCGAATCTTGCGTGCATATGCCGGTTGGGGTGTCAGGCACTGCATCTCGGCGTGGCGCAGGCCCGAACCAATTCCGCGTCGGTTGGCGGCCGGTGCCACCGCCACCAGCTTACGAATCACGGGCAGCAGATCGGGATCGCTGACCAGATAACCGGTGACCTTGGAATCGATCTTGCTGTTGTCATTCCGCGCTGCCTGCAGTGGCAGTGTAGGATCGTCGGAGAACAACTGACGCTCGAGCGCGGGCACTTGTTCGCTGAACGGCACGCATTGTGCGTGGCTGATTCCAACACTCGCCACAAACAGGACGCTCGCCGTCATAAGCAAACGACCTGTCGCAGTCAGACATCTTCGAAGCGTGACCATGAATATCCGCTGTTCGGGTTGTCTTCGTAGCGAAAGTTCGAATGAGTCACCGTAGTCACAGACTATGTCAAATCTTTGTGCGGTGCAATAAAGTGCCGGCAGCGAAGCTTGTTTCAACAGAAATGAAAACAACTCATCACCTGCAGTTTGCTGCGTCGAGACAATGGATGCTCGGTTTTTGATCACGCTATGCGCGAGGGTTCGGTGACGCTCGGAATTGGTCTCGGCGCGTTCTGCACCCATCGCTTGAGCTTGAGTGCCGGTTTTTCAATCAGATGCCAGGACAGGAAAGCAACTCCGAACGTAATTGCGACGGCGAGCCCAAAGACTGTCCACCAGTTCCGATAGCCGGGAAGAAATTCGACAATCGCCTGCTGAATCGGAAACGCATAGAGATAGAGACCGTAAGAATAATCTCCTCCCTGCAAGAGTTTTACGGGTGGAAATCGCATCATGCCGATCGACACCATGATGTACATGTTGACCAGCGGCAGCAGGACAAACGTCGTTTGCGGCGTTTCCATCAGCACATAGGCGCCTGCGAGTGCGATCACGAGCAGCGGCACATTGATGACGATAATGTGGCGCCAGTGGTACGTCAGAATTCCGGTCAGGAAGTAATAGATCAGCACCTGGCTTCCGTAGATGCCGTGCAATTCGAATTTACTTGTCGCCAGATTGTAGGCAGCGAGCGCGATTGTGACGGCAACCCAAAGCAGGGTGGTTTTCAATCGGCTATAGGCAATTCCGGAGAACATCAGGCCTGTCATCAGGACGTAGGACAGAAGTTCCGGATGCAGCGTCCAGAGGCTCTTGTTCACGATTCCCGACGCGGGATTGTGCTCGAAGACCCCGGGCAGCTCAAAGTGAATCCAGCCGATGATGTTGCCGAAATATTTGAGAAATCTGACATCGCTGACGTAGTCGGAGATCGGCACGGTTGTCAGCAGCGGGCCCAGGATCAGCGCTGATAGCGTGATCTCCACAGTCAGGGCCGGAAAAATCCGCAGCGCTCGAAAGGCAAGGAAGACTTTCAGGCTTCGTGATCGCAGCGCGCTTCCGGCGACAAGAAATCCGCTCAAGCCAAAGAAAATCGGCAATGTCGCGGCCCAGATCGGATGTGACCATCCTGTGGCGAGAAAGCGCGACTCGGGAACTCCGTAAGCCGTATGGAACGAGTGCAGCAGGATGACCAGCAACGACAGAACAATTCGCAGCAGATCGAACCCAGGTCCGGTGCCGCGATGCTGATCCATGATTTCCAGTGCGGTGGGTCCGGAAAACCACCTTCTGACGGAGTTCAGGCCCGCCGTCGCAACCTGCTTCATCAATTGTTCCCGTTCGCTTGGCAAAGAGTAGGCATGACCGCAGTCTCAACTCAATCCACATTTACTGTGCGTTGTGATCAGCAAACGAGCATCGTCGCCGGCCTCAATATCGCAAGATAGATGACATGCGCGTGTCGTGATCAATGTGCGAGGAGGAGATGCAGGACTTGTAGCTCAGGACTCGCTGTTTCGAAATCGAGATTCCTGAATTGCTCGTCTTCAAGGCAAAGTTGGCTCAGCGTGTGGGCAGCATCGTGGCAACATCGAGATCGTTTCAGCTCGATCGAAGACACACGGCAGCAGCGCGAAGTCCGGCGTTGAAATGGTCGCTGAAGCACGTTAGAAAATTTTGCAACGCAAACAGGTTGGGTTCATCGCTTTGTCGACATCAGGCCATCGCCCCAAAGCCCACTATTTGCCGCTTGATAGTATTCGTGGTCTGGCCGCTTCGTGCGTCGTCATTCTTCACTTCGTGATTTCGGAAACCATGATCGCGTCGTTCCCCAACAAGGCATGGGTTGACGTCGCGTTTTTCCATAACGCGTGGATGTTCGTCGATCTCTTCTTCGTGTTGAGTGGAATCGTGATTTCATTCAGCTACACGCAGTTCGATTTCGGGACATTCTCGTTCCGGGACTTCGTCGTGCGTCGTCTGGCGAGAATCTATCCGCTCCACATCGTCACGCTGTTCGCCACATTGGGGTTTCGGCTGCTGAAGATCGCGGTCGTGGCGTTCGGTGTCATGCATCTCGTGCCGGCCGAAACACCGGTTAACAACCTGTATTCCTTTGTTGCGAACGTCTTCCTGCTCCACGCTCTCGGCGTTCTCGACTATCTCAGCTGGAATGGACCGAGCTGGAGCATCAGCGCGGAGTTCTACACTTACCTGATTTTCGGTGCGGTGCTCGTTTTTGCCCAGCGCCGAGAGGATATCCGCATCGTTTATATCGCCTCCCTGTTGCTGATCCTGACCAGCTTGCTGATCATGGTTTTCGTGATGCACCGGAGCGCGATCGATTTTCACTATCAATTCGGCATTGTGCGCTGCGTGTTCAGTTTTTTCCTGGGGGTCCTGACCGTGCGTGCCGTTGCATCGATTTCGGCCGAGACGCCCGGATTGGTCAAAACGACGGTGCAGATCGGTAGCGTCGCGGTGTCCATCCTCCTGGTTTGTGTGGTCGGAATAATTCCGGAAATCAGCTTTGTGGCGCCGCTGGTTTTTGCCGTCCTGCTGGGGTCGTTGATGGCGTTCCCGACATGCGTGCTGCCTCGCGTATTGTCCATTGCCCCGCTGGTATGGCTCGGCAAGCGTTCATACTCGATCTACATGGTTCATGCGCTCGTTCTGATGCCGCTTGAATACGCCGTGCGGGGCGTCGGCTCCCGGAGAATTGAGGCGTTCGACAGCCTGTTCCCCGGTATTGCGGCGTCAACGCTGTTGCTGATGTTCGTCGCGGCCGTGCTCGTGCTTGCGAACCTCACGTATCTTTATGTCGAGATTCCCGGGTCGAAATTTGTGTTGCGCTTCTTCAACCGTGCGCCGGCCGAAGCCCTCGCGCCGATGCCGGGGAGGGTGCTCGGCCGATGACGGGTTTGGCACATGCCGGCACTTTGACGGTGGATCGATTCGAGCCGATACCTCATCCTGAAGATCCGGCGGCGGCCTCGTTCTGGGCTTCGTTCTGGAAGGTCGAGGCGCTGGCGCTGTTTCTCTATTTCTATCGGGACGCGTTCGCCGGCGCGCTGCGCTACTACTTCAGCATCACCAAGCTTGATGCTCTGTGGTTCGTTCCGGATCTTCTCGCGATGCTGTGCATCCTTGCGTTCGTCCAGCGCTATGTCATTCAGGGCAAGAGCCTGATTGCCATCCTCACTGTGCTGTACATGGCGTTTTCGCTGTACATTGGCTACATCTTCCTCGGCAAGGTGGCGGGAGCGGCATCTTCGCTGAAGATGATTGCGCCGGTATTCGTCGGCTTTTGTTTTTGCGGACGGGATATCGGCAACTACCGTTGGCTGCTTCTGTCCATTCACGTCATTTTCTACATCACCATCGTGGGAATCATCGCCTCGGCCCATATGCATCTGCCCTGGGTCGGTTTTTCCTACGAGTCGTTTGGATCCACGCGTGAGGCGGGGCGTTTGTGGTGGTCGCAGGCGGACCAGCGGCTGGCTGGTTTTGCCGCCGACAGCACCATGGCTGCTTTCTTCGTGTTCATCACGTTCGTGCTGACGTCGATTCGCCGCAGTACGTGGTGGTGCCTGTTCTGGGCGCCCGTTGGGATGTATGCCATCAAGCTGACGACCAGCAAGACGACCATGGGTCTGCTGGCGATCTACATGGTGTGTCTGCTTCTCATCCGGTTGCTGCCCGAGGGACTGAAATTTCCGGCGTTGCGCCGGATGGCCCTGTTGTCGTTCCTAACGATCCTCGTGCCGATCATCCTGATGATTCTGTTCTCCGGCGTCGATCTCCAGCGAACCTACCCATCGCTCTTCAGCATGCAGGATCGCATCAACAACAGCTGGCAATTGCCGTTCATATATATGAGCCGTCTGATGCCGCTGGGTTTCGTCACCGGATGCGGCATCGGTTGCTTCAACTATCCGCAACAGCTGTTCTCAAATGTCGTCAGCTATTATGTGCCCGTCGACAACTTCTATATCGGCACCTACCTGATGTTCGGTCCGGCCTTTGTCGCCTTCATGGTTTGCGTTTTCTACGCCATTTCGAAGACGACGGATATCTACAAGCTGACCGTCCTCATTGTGATGAACCTCTTTGCGATCACGGTTCTCGCGTATGGTCCGGCCAGCGGACTGTTGATGCTTGGCTTTGCGTTCAGCGAAGTGTTTCGCGAGAAGGCCGCCGGCAAACCGGTGCTTGTCGATCCGGCATCCGTTTCGCTCGATCCCTCGAGCTTGACGACGCGACCAGCGTGAGCGGGCGCTTACCCCATTTGGTCTGTGGGATCAGCCGGGACACCGAGCAGACGCGGGTCCGCGATCACGGCCGGCGTAACCGGAGGCACCGACGTTCATGACAGACAAGAGTTTTGTCCCGTCAGTCCAGGGCTTGCGCGGCCTTGCCGCGGTCAGTGTGCTGATCGTGCATCTCTACGACATGCCGCTGCTTGCCGGCTTTCTGCCTTCGGTTCCGCGCTGGTTCCAGCAAACCATCAACATGGGCGGACACGGGGTCGAGCTTTTCTTCATGATCAGCGGCTTCCTGATCCCGGCGAGCCTGGTTCGCCACGCGTCCGTGTCGAAGTTCTTTTATGATCGGATGCTGCGCATTCTGCCCGTCTTTGTGATCTTGCATCTGGCGCTTTTTGTCATCGGACCCATCGTCGGATACAAATTCTTCAAGGACATTGGCGTCGTTGCGTATGTCGAGGTGTTCCTGGCGAACTTGTTCTTCCTGCCGGATGCCCTTGGTCTTCCGATCGGCCAGCAGAATGCCTGGACGCTGGCGTATGAGTGGGCCTTCTACATCTGGTTCGCGGCCACGTTTTTTGTGGTCGTCGAGCGCAAGAACTGGATGCTGGGGCTGTTGCTGCTGGCAATCGGGCTTGCTGGCGTCTTTCATCGCCCCATCGCTGCGTACTTTGCGGTCGGAATGTTGTTCGCCGCGGTCGATGTTCGGTTTCGGGTTACCGGGTGGTTCGGGGTGCTGGCCGGTGTGATCTGCGGCATCACCATGTACGTCTGCCTTGAATACATTCATCCCTTTGTCGGTCTCGTGC
Organism: Streptomyces sp. AcH 505; assembly: GCF_000818175.1. Classification (GTDB taxonomy): domain Bacteria; phylum Actinomycetota; class Actinomycetes; order Streptomycetales; family Streptomycetaceae; genus Streptomyces. Next base: position 11,749 of record NZ_JTIY01000006.1, on the reverse strand, counting down.
CCGGGGCTCTGCTGTTTGGAATGGTCCTGGCGCCGGGCTCCGGGGTTGCAAAGGCGTTGAGCGGCCCCGTGCTGCAGTATCTCGGCAAGATAAGCTATAGCTTTTATCTGGTGCACCCGTTTGCCCTTTATCCTCTGCAGATGATGGGCGTGAAGCTGGCTGCGCACGGTTTCAGCCTGTGGGCGCTCTGGGCCGCATTCGTGGGTCTTGGCCTCGTCGCCTCACTTGTGGCGGGCGCCGTCAGCTACGAGTTGATCGAGGTGCGCCTGCGGCGATGGCTGGATGCGACGTTTCGCCAGGCGCCTTCTAGGCCGCTAGGTGAAGTCGGGCACCACGCATGATGCCGACCAGGCGAGAACGCCGACTATCCCGCAATGCATCCTGCCGATCGCAGGCTTCCCGCTATGCTTGGACGACATCATGATCTTGAAGAACCTGCTCTCCATGTCCGGCGTGAATGTCGTCAAGTCGGTGCTTCAGTTCCTGATGACGCTGCTGATGACCTACTTCGTCAGCCCGGCTGAATTCGGTCTGGTGGCATTCTCCCTGCCTTTTATTGCCTTTATCGCCTTGCTGACGGACATGGGGATGTCCAGCGCGATGATACAACGCGAGACCCTCACGGCCGATGAGGCCGGAGCCGCGGTCACGCTGATGGTCGTGATCGGCATCGCCTGTGCGCTTGTGCTGGCCGCATTGGCCGGACCGCTGGCGGGGGCGGTCAAGATGGAAGGCCTATCGACCGTGCTGGCTGCGCTCTCGGTCTCGGTGGTGCTGTCGATCGCGGCGATGGGACCGCGTGCGATTCTTGAACGTAGCCTGCGCTACCAGACCGTTGCGGCGGTGGAGGCGGGGGCGGCGATTGTTGCCACCCTGGTTTGTGTGCTTGGTGCGATCAAGGGCTGGGGCATCTGGGCGCTGATCTCCTACTACGTGCTGGTCCAGGTCGTCCGCGCATCGGCCTTCGGGATCGTGACCCGACACCAGGTTCGTCTCAATTTTCACTGGCGGCGCGTCGTATCGATTCTCACGTTCGGCGGATGGATTCTGGCGTCCAATATCCTCAACTTCGCCGCGCGCAACATCGGCAATCTCCTGATCGGATCGTCCCTCGGCCCGGCGGCCGTGGGACTGTACGGCATCGCCTATCAGGTCATGATCATGCCGCTGATGGTCATTTCGTGGCCAGCCAGCGGCGTGCTTTTCGCGACGTTGAGCCGAATGGCGAATCGGGAACAGCAGGCGAAGATCGTCGGCGCGATGATGGGCGCCACGGCGATCGTCACCTTTCCGGCGATGTTCTATTTGACCTTCGGTCTGAAATTCCCGACCAGCGCGGCGCTGTCCGAGCACTGGCTGGCCGCTGTCCCGGTGATTGCGGTCCTCGCGCCGGTCGGCGCTGTGCAGTCTCTCGCCGCCTATGTGGGCGCGATCCTGCTCGCCAACGGGGAAGCGCGCCTGCAGTTCCACACCAGCGCTGCCAACAGCATTGCCATGATTGGAACCTTCATATTCGCGTTGCCCCTCGGCCTGATCGGGATGGTGCAGGCTTATCTGGTGGTCGCAACCATCATCTGCATCGCCCTGGTATGGCTGATCTGCCACAAGCTGCGTTTGCCCTATCGGTTGCTGGCCAAGGGACTTTTGCCGGGATTGCTCGCAACTGCTCTGGGGCTGCTCGCGGTTTGGCTTCTGACCCGTTTCGAGGTCAGCACGCTTGAGCAGTGGGTCCGGGCGACGGCGGCCTATCTGATCGCGGTGCTTGCGACCTATGCGGTCTTCTTCCAGATCGTCCGAGCCGATCTGCTCACCCTTGTTGGAGAACGGCACGCGCGCCTGCCTGGCTAGAGCCTGCGGGGCGGTGCCCGAATCGTACTTGAGGAGCTGAAGTTGCTGACCAGCAGAAGAAATCCATTCCGCAGCAGAATCCGATCCGCCTCCGAAGTGCGGGATGCTGCGCTGAAGGCCGGCGCCGAGGTGGTATCGGTCGATCTGTTCGACACCCTGGTGTTTCGTCGGGTTGTCGAGCCGAACAGCGTGTTCTCGCTGCAGTATCTCGCCAACACCGAAATCCTGGGCAGGATCTCCTCGGCTGACTGGATGCAGGTGCGCAAGAAGGCGGAGGAGGCGCTGGCCAAGGCTGCGTGGCCGGGCGAGGTTCAGCTGTCTGATATTTATGATCAGGTGGCGCAGGAGCTCAAGCTCTCGCCGGAGGCGAGAGGCCGTCTGCTGGACGCCGAATTGGCCATCGAAGCCGATGTCATCCGCCCCTATCAGGATCTGGTTGATGTCCTCAGGGAGTTGCGTGCCGCTGGCATCGCGATCGTGGTGACGACGGACACGTATCTGCCGGCGGACTTCATCCAGAAGCTGCTCAGCGGCTTCCTGGACTTCGAGCACCGGCTGTTGTGCTCGTCGCGGACCGGAAAGACGAAGCGGTCCGGAACGGCCTTCCCTCATCTCGCTGCCGAATTTCCGGGGCGAAAAATCCTTCACTTCGGCGATAATCCGCATTCGGATGTTGTGATGGTCGGAAAAAACCGGATCGACGCCCGCGAGGTGAGGTGGCGCAGGCAGGCCTCTCTCGAAACGGGAGAATTGGGGCGTTATACCCATGCTCTCGGCGCCACCAGGCTTGCAACGCCCTGGGACGGCCAGACCGATGGCGCCGCGCGCGTATCGCCGCTGGATCAGATCGCCTGGCGCTGGTCGTTCGTGCTGGCAGATTTCCTGGCGTCGCTGCGGGATTATGCGGATCGCATCGATGCGACCGATATCTGGTTTCTGTCTCGTGATTCTGAGACGATGTTCAAGTCGCTGGGGGACGTGCCGGCGTTTTTTGGGCCGCGGAACTGTCGTTATGTGTACGGCTCACGGGCTTGCATCTATCCGGTGATCGCGCGATCGGATCCGGCTCTTTACCAGAAATGGCGCGGAACGGCCCCCACCGAGCGGGTGGAACGGGACGGCGATATCGCGCGCGCCTACTACAGCAGCCTGATCACCCCGCAGACATCGCGCATTCTGATCGTGGATATCGGCTGGAAGGGCAGACTGCAGCTTCTGCTCGAGCGCATCATGCCGCCGAATGTGGATGTGTTCGGTTACTATTTCTCGCTGGAGCCGGCGGCGGTGCCTGCCATCCAGACCAAGTCGGCCACGTTCATCAGCTGGGACCCGTCAGTATTCAATCAGGCCATGGTCGAGGCGCTGTCGGGATATGTAGAAGCCTCGGCTATCGGGTTCGAGGAATACGGGGACGGTTTTAAGCCCGTTTTCAGGGAGGGCGCTGGAGACCGATCGCCGGTCGAATATTGTGACAAGCTGAGGTCGTTTCTGACGACTTTGCTCCAGGGCAAGATGACCGTCTCTACCCGTTCCGCTTCCCTGCTGGAGGCCCGAAAGTCGATGATCCGGCAGATATCGCTCTATCCCGACCGGACGACGGTCGCCGGCTTCGCGCAATGGACCATCGGCACGCTCATTGATGGATCGGATACGGACAACATCGCAAGCGGGGGGCGGGCCACATGGTGGCAAAAAGTCGCCGGACGCAGTTCGTCCGGCAACGTCTGGCCATCCGCCGCGATCTGGACGTTGACGGATAACGTCGTCCTTGGCCGCCTCCTGCAACATGCCATCTGGATGCAGTTTGCGACCAAGTATCAGATCGAGAGTCGCTCGTATGAAAAGCGATACGGAAGCGCTCCGCAGGACCAACTCGTTCGTTCTGTCAGGTAAACAGGAAGTCCGCGTGACTGAGGTTGGTGGCGTGGACGTTCTTCAGCAGGATCGAATCGCTGCCGGAGATGTGGATCAGGGTATCGGCACCGGTCTGCGTCATCTGCAGATGATCATAATCGCTGACCAGCGACTGCGCGATCTTGATGGTGTCGTGGTTGGCAGCCGCCCCGGCCCGGAAGTTGTAGATCTGGTCGTTGCCATGGTCGAACACGATGGTTGTCGATCCTGCCGATGAGAAGACGTCGTTGCCTGCTCCGCCCGAGATCGTCAGACCGGTGGCGACGGCTGTGACGTTATGCGTGCCGTTGCTGTTCAGGATGTCGATGTCCTGCAGCTTCCCGGCGCTGTCATAGGCCTCGTGCTGAATGGCGCCGGGTGATCCGGGGACGACGTACTTGTAGACGTCCGTTGATCCGGAGGCGTGATTCACGGTCTCCAGGGTCTTGGTGCCGGAGCTGTCATAGATGTCGGTGACCTTGGTGCCATCGCTGCCAATGACCTGGGTGTAGTCGAGCGAGCCGTCGGCGTGGGTTCGCATCAGTTCGGTGATCTTTCCGGACGCGTCGGCGTGCTGGAATTCGGTGGTATAGGTCTGGCCCTTGATGTTGTAGCTGTAGGTATCGTGGCTGCCGTCGGTATTGGTGATATACATCTTGGTCTTGACGCCGTCGGAGTACAGCGTGCTGGACGACGAACCGTCGGTGTTCTGGATGGCGTCGCTGGTGAGATGCCCCGTGGAATCGAACAGCTGGCTCTCGGTCGATCCGTCCGCGTGCGCGAGATAGACCGAGGTCTTGACGTTGTTTGCGTAGTTGGTGGTCGTGGTATCTCCGTGCGCGGTCTTGGCGATCGTCTGTGTCACGCTGCCCGACGTATTGAAGGCTTCGGAGAGGCTCGACCCGTCGGTATGAAGCGTGAGCTCGCTGGTCTTGTGACCGGCGGTATCATAGAGGTCGGTGACCTTGGTGCCGTCGCTCCCGATGGTCTGGGTGTAGTCTAGTGAACCGTCGGCGTGGGTCCGGGTAATCGCGGTAATCTGTCCGGCGGCGTCGGCGTGCTGGTGTTCGGTGGTGTAGGTCTGGCCGGTGATATTGTAGGCGTAGGTATCGTGTGACCCGTCGGCGTTGTTGACATACAGGTTCGTCTTGACGCCGTTGGAATAGAGCGTGGTCGATGAGGAGTGATCGGTGTTCTGCACCGTGTCGCTGGTCAGCTGCCCGGCCGAATCGAACAGTTTGGCTTCAGTCGCGCCATCGGCGCTGACGATGTACTGGGAGGCGATATGACCACCGGAATAGTTTGTCGTGGTGCTGTAGCCATCCGCTGCCTTGAAGATCGTTTGAGTCAGTTCGCCTGACGCGTTGTAGAGATCCGTTTCATGTGATCCGTCGGTGCGCAGAACGACCTCACTGGTCTTGTGACCGGTGCTGTCATAGGTATCCGTGATCCTGGTGCCGTCGCCCTTGATCACCTGAGTATAGGCCAGCGAACCGTCGGCGTGGCTCCTGGTGATCGCCGTGACCTTGCCGGTGGCATCGGTGTGCTGCAACTCGGTGGTGTAGGCTTGGCCCTTGATGTCATAGGCATAGTTATCGTGGCTGCGATCGGCGTTGGTCACGTACATCCTGGTCTTGACGCCATCGGAATACACCGTGGTCGACGACGAGCCGTCGGTTCGCTGAACGGCGTCGGTGGTGAGATTTCCGGTGGAATCGTAGAGTTTCGTTTCAGTCGAGCGATCCGAGTTTGTGGTGTAAAATGCGGTCAGGACCGCCCCGGTGTAAACCGCAGTGGTCACCGTCCCGTCGGTCTTCTGGATGATCTCCTTGGTCAGCGCTCCCGATGTATTGTAGAGGTCGGTTTTGGTCGCCGATGTCGTGACCGTGATCGCCGATGTCTTGTGACCTGCCGCGTCGTAGACAGTCGTGACCTTGCTGCCATCGCTGTTGATGACCTGCGTATAGTCGAGGGAGCCGTCGGCATGGCTGCGGGTGATCGCGGTGATCTTGCCGCTGGCATCGGTGTGCTGCAGCTCGGTCGTATAGGAGCGGCCGGTGATGTTGTAGGCGTAGCTGTCGTGGCTGCCGTCGGCGTTGGCCACGTACATCTTGGTCTTGACGCTTCCGGAATACAGCGTGGTCGACGACGATCCGTCGGTTTTCTGGATTGTATCGCTGCTCAGATGTCCCGTTGGGTCATAGTTCTTGGTCTCTTTCGAGCCATCGGCCTTGACGATGAGCTCCTGGGCGATGGTGCCGCCGGTGTAGTGGATGCTGTCGGTCGAGTGATCCGCATAGACCGTCACCTTGCTGGTGATGACGCCATTGGTGAAGGCGGCATTGGTGGTCGACTGCAGAGACCCGCTGGAATCGAAGACCTTGGTATTGGTCCAGCCGCCGGTCGAGACCGTAACCGAGAAGGCGTAGCCACCCTGGATCGCCGCGAGCGCTTTGCCGTAATGCGTAATCAGATACGTCATCGTCGCTTCCGAGGCGACCGGAAGTGTGTGCGTGTCGGTGAGGGTGATGGTCTTGAGCGTATCGGAGGCATTCAGCGTAGACAGTTGGGCGACGATATCGGCCGCGGTTCCATTCACATTGGCGGGGACGGTCGGAGGGGGCGTTGTGGTGTCGGGCGCATCGATCTCGATGACCACCGGATGGTCGGTGACCGGGATCTGGATATCCTTGACGTCGGTGTAGACGGCTATGGGCTGCGTGCCGCTCATCGGATCGTAGACCTTGACCGAATGGTGCACGCTGTCGAGATGGACGGTGACGGTTTGGGTCGGGTTGCTGATTTCGGTGTCCGACGCGTCATCCCAGATCTTGGGCTCCGCCCACACAACCAGGTCATAGGCCCCGTTGCTCTTACCCAGAACCATGCTTTGGCCGGTGGCCGGCAGATTATCCAGGGAGTAACTCAGGGATCCGGTGGGCTGGTGGCCGCCGGTTCCGTCGTCGGCGAGAATGGCGGTGAGGTTATGGATCGCCGTTGCCGCGAGTTTCGGCGTACCGTCCGAGTTGAACAGGCCGTAATTGGCCTCGGGGTCGGTGTTGCTGGGGCTAGAGTCACGATCCAGCAGTTCGTAGAGATAGGTCTTGCTGACACCGTCCTTGTAGGCGTCGACCAGCGTATTGAGGATGGATCTCGCCTGGACGCTCTGATCCGCGCCGATATGGGGCGTATCGGGCTGCGTTGTGTAGCCGCTCTCGGTGATCACGATCGGTTTGCCGAAGGCGCTGCTGCTGGCGGTGGCGAGCGTCGATTCCAGGGCGCTGTTGGTTGTGAGACTGGTACTCAAATACGAATGGGCGTTGGCATAGTCCGAATATTGTGACAGGTCGCCGAGCTGCGAATAGGCGCCGGGATCATTGTGACCCAGCGTCAGATTGTACACCGGCACGCCGGTGAGATGAGTGTCGCCCTTGATCGACGTGTAAAACAGCTTCTGGTATTCCGCAGCCGCGGCAATCGAGGAGCTGCCGTTGAAGCTGAAGTGCTGGATGTTGGCTTCGTTCAGGCCTTCCAGCGCGGCGATGCTGCCGGGGTGGCTTGCCTCGAAAGCGTCCAGTGCTGCCAGATATTGCTGCAGACCGGCGCTGCCGGCGGCGGGGACGCTCGACGAAATGACGAAATCAAACTTGTAGCCGGCTGCGGCGAGCCCGGCGAGGACGGGCTGTGCGCCTGGAATGGTGGTCAATCCATCTCGAATGGAGGTGACACCGAGATATTTGAGGTCGTCTTCGACCAGCGCGAGGTTGTTATAGGCACCCCATGCGTATCCCACGTGTGTGTTGACGCCGATGGAACTGATGAAGGATTGCGCGGACAGGATGGGCTGATCAACAGTCGTGGTGCTCATCGGTCGAATCTCGGGGCTGGAGGAGGGCAAGCCGTATCATTCAAACTCTAGCGTGGAGTTTGGATTGCTCGTAAAAATGAAAACAACCGGAACAGAAGCTTCCTGGTCGTATCCATCGTGATTCCACAGCTTGCGTGTTGGCGTACATGCCCGCACGGTTTGACCTCAGTAAGGCATTTCTCTGTTTTTAAATTTTTCTAACGGCTGCACGAAATCGCAGCATGTGCTCGTCGCGCGAGCAGGCCCGATGTACTCCCGACGTTGTAATGACGCAGTCATATTTGGCGGGATGGCGTGCAGCGAGACCGAAGTTCAATCCTGCTTCGTTCGATGACGACATGTGAAATGCGAAAACGCGTGCGCCGCAGAAAAGCCGTCTCATCTTGGTGTGTTCGGCGGCCTGCAAAGTGTTCTTTGCGAGTTGCATTGCAGGCGGCGGTTTCCAGAGGTGGACACAATGACACATTATAAATCGACAGAACCTGAGCGCCTTTTGAGCAGGCTTGGCGTGTTGGTGATGTCGGTTGTCCTGGCTGGCGCGTTGACCGCGGCATCAACACCCGCGCGCGCCATCGAATGGGGCATCAATGGGCCTCCGGCTAAAAAGATGGATGTCGAGCCGATATTCAAGATGATGAAGGCGCGGGGGCTGACGCAATATCGCGTAGGCGTCAATCTCACCAAGGATACCGAGGGCGTCGAAGCGCCTATGCTGAAGCATATGGTTGAGTTGGCGAAAACTTACGGAATCACCCTTCGGCCACTGTTCGGATTCGGCTTTCGGTGGGGTGATCGAACCGATGCCGGAAATTATCCGGCGGGCGACCGTGACGCGCTCTATCAGCAGGGGTTCAACCGAACATATGCGTTCGTCGATCAATTCAAGAATGACATCGACGAGTGGGAGCTGGAAAATGAAATCAACCTCGCGGCGCACGATCCGGAGGGCAAACGGATGTTTGGCCGGGGCGGAACCGCGGCGGAATACGAAATGCCGATCATGGAAGACTGGGCTGCTGTTCTGAAGGGGGCGTCAGATGCGATCGACAAGATCAACAAGGAGAACGGGCTTCATTTGCGCAGAACCATGAACACCACATCGACGATGTTCGGTTTCCTGGATTTCATGGCCGAGAAAGGTGTCGGTTACGATGTGATATCGTACCATTACTATGAGGTGGAAGGACAAAATCCTCACCGGAACTGGAATGGCAGGAACCCGCCGTTCGACCTGTTCAAGAAACTTGCTTCGTATCACAAGCCCATTGTGTTCAACGAAGTGAACTGCGGTGAGATCTACAATCCCAATTATGGCAACAAGGCCGGTGATCCGCTGACCGAGCGCTGTCTGCATACGCTCAACACAATCCTGACGGTCCTGAGAGATCAGAAGGATGCGAATATCAAGAGCGTGAGCATTTATAATCTGATGGATGAGCCTGCCAAAAAACCGCCGGAAAATCGCTTCGGTCTGATGTACGACCTCAACACACCGAAAGTTCCCTTCTACCTGCTGACCCGATTTGCAGGTGGGCATCTGTCGGATGCGGAAGCGGCCGAATTGAGCAAGAGGGGACTCTAACAAGCGAGCCGCTGCATATCTCGCAGGCATTTCCGATGCCGGATCTCCATCTGAAAAATCAGTCTGAAAAGCCGGTCGCGGGGGCGTTGCATGATGGATTGAAATCAACTCCATCGTGGCCATGTTGGTCCGAAATTTGCCCATATTGATTGTGTCCAATTTCGGACGAAATGAACGGCATGGGCGGGCTCGTGCTGGTTTCGTTTCGCGCCGATCACGCGACATGATCCGGTCACACGGTTCAACTAACCGAAAAACTCGATGCGTTCGCTGGAGAGCCGACATGATACGGACGACCGTGCCCCACGAGGGAGCCGCCAATGTTCTCTTCCTGGTCGAGGTCATCAATTGCAACGACGGCATCGCGTCTTACTGCGAAACGCTGGCGAGCGGGCTCAAGAATCGGGGTGTGCGGGTCTATCTCGCATCGGGCCAGATTCGCTCGGACGAGAAATCCGAGGCCAAGCGCCGGAAGCTCAATGCAGCCGTCGAGAAATGGTACGAATTCCCGGGCATCGGGAAAATTCCGTCGTTGTCCCGCCTCGTCCAGTTGGTCAAGATCATCAGAGAAAATAATATCACCGTCATCAACGTGCATGGACTGGGCATGCTGTTCTGGGGACGCTTGCTGTCTCTGATGACCGGTGCGCGCTTCATCGGGACCTATCACCCGTCCATTCTCGGCAGCATCGATCAGGTCAAGAAATCGTCGGACGCGAAATTCAGCCTGAAGCAAGTCATCTTCCTGAATATATTTTTCCCGAAATACCTCATCGTGTTGTCGCAGGAGTCGGTGCAGTACATCACGCAGCACCGGATCATCGGGAAGAACCGGGTGGTGAAGATCTATGGCGGCACCGATTTAGGCCATTTTTATCCACCCACCCCTGCCGACAGGCAGCGGGTGCGTGACAAGTATGATCTGTCCGACGACGATTTCGTGTGTCTGCTGGCCGCCCGCTTGGCCTGGGTGAAAGGGCACGATCTGCTCATCAAGGCCGCGCGGAAGATTCGCGACAGCCGCGAGGGCTCGCCGCTCAAGATCAAATGTTTCTTTGTCGGAAGCGGCGGGGCCGACCGCGAACAGGAGATCAGGTCGTTTGCCTATGCAGGGGACGCCAGGGATAACGACACCTTCAAGTTTCTCGGATTCATGGGAGATGTCCGCGACGCATTGTGGGCGGCGGATGTGTTCGTCTCGCCGAGCCGGTTTGAAGGTTTCTGCATTGGCGTGGTTGAAGCCATGGCGACCGGTCTGGTTCCGGTTCGGACCCCGAGCGGTGGAGCGTTTGACCAGATCATCGATGGCAAGACCGGCTTTATCGTGCCGTTCGAAGACGTTGATGCCTTGTGCGAGGCCATTGAAAAATTGACCAACGCCACCGCGCGCCAGGCCATGTCAGGCAACTGCATCGCCCGTGCCCAGGAGGTGTTCGGTGTCGAGCCAATGGTCGATCAGATGTTGAGTGTCTATGGACTGTCGACCGCTCCGGCCGATATCGCGCACCAGAAGCTGGCGACGGCGAGTCAGTTCTAGTTTATGCAGGTGGCGCGAACCGCCCTGTGATCCCGTCTGCTCTACAACGCTCAATAATCAATAATAATGTGTCAGCTGAAGATCGGGGATGCCGGCAACGGGAGATCTTGCCGCTGGGCGGCAATTACGCGATGCGCTGTTTGCGTTGTTCGTCGCGTGCGCCAGCATGATCATCGCGCACACGGCGGTCTGAAAACGCCCAGAATATGGTCGCAATCGCCAGTGCCAGGCAGGTCAGAAACCCTGCAGCGAACGCGATCGCAAATTGCACCAAGCCCATTTCAGGCCTCCCTTGATTGGGCGGGAAGATACTGAGAAATCGCCGGATTTGTAAGAAACTTGAGCTGCTTATCGGGGAGCGTGCTTAATGAACACCTTGATACCGCCACAACCCGGCCCAGCCCGGCGATGTTGCGATGCGGTATCGAATTAACGAGGCTTTTTAAGAACTATGGCTATAAGGAGTCCAAGAGCCTAGGGAGGCCTCATTTGACAACGTTTTTGTACGCGCTGGCGGCCTGGTTCATTTTCAACATCATTTTTGCCGCAGCCATGTATTTCAGGCCGACCCGAAAAAAGCAGGGCAGTGGTTCCATCACGGATCAAGGCGGACGCCGCGGACAGGCCATGACATTCGGCAAGTTGTTATTCTTCGGCTTCTGGTTGAACGGCCGGCATCCTTCCGTCTGAGTTCCGCCGGAACGCTCCCGCGCCCGGCGCTCAATCGGCGCGTTCCGCCAGCATCAGAAAATCGCCTTGCCAGGCGATCAGCGCGACCGCCAGCGCGGAGAACGCAACTTTCCCGACCAGCAGGACGAACGGCTCGGACGAGACGCTCGCCAGCGATCCGATCAGAAGCGCCGCGATAGCCGTCGCGGCCACCAGGGACGGCCGTGGAAACGCACCGAACTGGATTGTCGGTCCGCTGGCGCACAGGATAACGATCGCGGTTGTGATGGCGGCGCCCGCGAGCACGGCCGGAGGCGAGAGGCCTCCGAGCGCGGCTGCTGACGACCAGGTC
>NZ_JTIY01000005.1 GCF_000818175.1 Streptomyces sp. AcH 505 | reverse complement strand
GGCGGCCGGCCACGCGGTCCGCTCCGGTGATCACGGTGGCAGCGGTTCTTCCGTCGATTTGTCCAATGGAGAGCGCTGACATGCAGCCGCTTCGCTCTCGCCATTCGCCTTGCAGTAGCGCCTCAGACCCGCACACCGCGTAACTTGAAATTGATCCACTTAATCTCAGGGGCAATTATCGATGTTCAGACGACCTTTCGTGCATTATGGGCGTATGCCCGAACCGGTCACGCCCTATCAAAAGGCAGCGCAGGTCTGGGACGAGCGCATCGGTTCGGCACGCGTGCAAGCCAGGAACTGGCGCCTGATGGCGTTTGGCTGCCTGTTGCTGTCCGCGGGGCTTGCGGGCGGACTTGTCTGGCAAGCGAACCAAGGGTCAATCACTCCCTGGGTGGTCGAGGTCGATCACCTCGGCCAAGCCCAAAGGGTTGCGCCCGCCAACTTCGACTATCAGCCCACTGATGCGCAAATCGCTTACCATCTGGCTCGGTTTATCGAAGACGTCATGGGCCTGCCAGCGGACGGGATTGTCCTACGCCAGAACTGGCTCCGAGCGTACGATTTCACGACCGATCGCGGCGCGGCCGCGCTCAACGACTATGCGCGTAACAACGATCCCTTTGCCAAGTTGGGGAAGGAGCAGATCTCCGTCGACGTATCGAGCGTCATTCGGGCCTCGTCGGAGAGCTTTCGAGTCGCATGGATCCAGCGCACCTACGAGAACGGCTCGTTGAGCTCGACCGAGCGGTGGACCGCGATTCTATCGATCGTGATCGAGACGCCGCACGATGCCGACCGCCTGCGCAAGAATCCCCTTGGCGTCTACGTCCGCGCCATCAATTGGTCGAAGGAGTTGAGTCAGTGACAAAAATGCTTTCTGACGCATACTCGAACTGTCCGATCTCGAACAGCAGGTTCAATTCAAGCTGGTCGGGATGCGGAGCCCCGAAGCGAGCAGTTTTGTCCGCTCTGCTGCTTTGTGCTTCGGCGCTCGGCGGTTGCGCGACCTACATTCCACCCGAGATCAGCTACGACACGGAAGTTCCTGCGTTGTCGTCACCGCCAGTGCTGCTGGATGACAAATCGCGCCCCCTTCACGTTCCACCACTCTGGAAGCCAGCTCTCGGCGGCAAGGCGGGAGGAAAGGAAGAGCTTGAACCGGTGAATCGCGTTGAGACGGCAAACAGCGCAGCCCGTGTTGAGCCGCGCAAGCGAGGGTATTTCAACGCAGCGCAAATCTACGCGTACAGTCCCGGGGCTCTCTATCAGATCTACGCCGCACCCGGCCAGATCACAGACATTGCGCTCGAAGAAGGAGAGCAACTGACAGGATCAGGACCCATCGCGGCCGGAGATACCGTACGCTGGGTCGTGGGCGATACCGAAAGCGGGAGCGGGGACACGCGGCGCGTCCATATCCTGGTCAAGCCCACCCGTGCGTCAATCGAGACCAATCTCGTCGTCAATACCGATCGGCGCACCTACCTGATCGAGCTCCGTTCCCGCGAGCGGCCATACATGCCGTCCGTTGCCTGGTACTATCCGGAAACGGTCCGTGAGCGATCACGTGCAGTCGCTCTGAGACCCGTTCTTCCGGATCCGGCGCAGCGTATTTCTCGCTATGCGATCGAAGGGGATAGCCCACCTTGGCGACCGCTTGCCGCCTATGACGATGGTCGCAAGGTCTATGTCGAATTCCCGGCCGGCATCGTGCAAGGTGAGATGCCCCCGCTGTTCGTGATCGGCCCTGAGGGTAAGACTGAACTGGTGAATTATCGCGCTTACGGCAACGTGCTGATCGTCGACCGGCTCTTCGCAGCCGCCGAGCTTCGCCTCGGCGGAGAGCACCAGCAGAAGGTCAGGATTTTCAGGACCGACGGGAGGCCCTCGTCATGAACACCCTGAACGCAAATGATGAAGGACATGCGGCTCCGGCCCCGCCCTCGGGCGAGCCAACCGAGCGATTTCGGCTGAGGGCTGAGCCTCCGCGCGTGACGCGGCTGTCGCGGAAAGTTTTAGCTGGCGGAACGGCCTTCGCGTTGCTCGTCATCAGCGGAGCCGTGTTGTGGTCACTGCGGAGCAACCATCCCCGATCCCAGACGGCTGACGAGTTCTACAGCACCGACCATCACAATGTTGCCGATGGCATCACGATGCTGCCGAAGGACTACGCCGGCGCCGCACCGCAATCCGTCCCGCAGCTTGGTCCACCGCTCCCTGGCGACCTTGGCCGGCCGATCCTTGCAGCTCAAGGCCAGCTGGCACCAAGCGGCGCCGATCCGGACCAACAGCGACGAGACCAAGAAAGTGAAGCTGCCCGTGTCAGCCATTTGTTTGCTTCGACCAATGGAAGAGGAGCGCGTTCGCCGGCCGCCCCGGTTGTAGGGAGTGACCGCATTACGCCAGCGGGTCCAGGCAACAGCGACGATGGACTCACTCAGAACGGCCAGGACAGGAAGCTTGCCTTTGTGAACGCTTCTGTGGACCGTCGCACGGTCAGCCCTGACCGCATCACCAGGCCGGCTTCCCCGTATATTGTGCAGGCTGGGACTGTTATTCCGGGCGCCCTGATTACTGGAATCCGGTCGGACCTGCCAGGCCAGATCAGCGCGCAGGTTACAGAAAATGTATTTGATACACCGACCGGCCGCTTTCTGCTCGTGCCTCAGGGAGCGCGTTTGATCGGTACATACGATAGCCAGATCACCTTCGGCCAGTCCCGCGTCCTGCTTGTCTGGACCCGCCTCATAATGCCGAATGGCCGTTCTATCGTTCTCGAGCGACAGCTTGGCGCTGATGCTGCCGGGTATGCAGGCCTCGAAGATCAGGTTGATAATCACTGGGGTGAGCTGTTCAAAGCTGCGGCACTATCGACGTTTCTGGCGGTTGGGACCGAACTGGGGGCTGGTTCCGACGCCAACAGCAACGACAGCGCAATTGTCCAGGCATTGCGACACGGCGCATCGGATTCACTGAACCAAACCGGGCAGCAGGTAGTTAGGCGCAGCCTCAACATTCAGCCTACTCTTACCGTGCGGCCCGGCTTCCCGGTTCGCGTTGTCGTCAATCGTGACCTTATACTTGCGCCTTACAGAGGGTAGGAGATGCCAAAGCTTAGAATAGCAGCGCTGCCCGACGACAAGCCGGTCAAGGTCACCACTGAACTTCCGGCATCAGTGCATCGGGATCTTGTCGCCTATGCAGAGGCCATGGCGCGCGAAAGCGGGCAGCGGATCGATCCGGCAAAGCTGGTCGCGCCCATGCTGGCCCGCTTCATGGCCACGGACCGCGGCTTTGCAAAGGCAAGGCGAACCGGTCATTCCCCGAGAGCGGGCGGGGGTGAGGGATAGCGCTCAGCCAGCAGATCGAGAAAACGCTTCAGAGCCGGGTTTTCGTTGTCGTCGCGCCAGTGCGCATGGAAGTCGACCCGGCTTGGCCCCGATCCGTCCTGCAACTCCCGGTACACCAGGCCAGCGAAGCTTGCACCAATGTCCGACTCCATTACGAGACTGAGCCCCATACCCATACTTGTCAGGCTCTTGATGATGCCGCGGCTAACATCGTGGCGCTCCAACCTAGGGCGGTCGTCGGGGCGTACGAGCTTCGAGATAAGAAGATCCTCCAGCTCTCGTCCAGGGTCATACTCGCTCAGGAGGATCTTCTCGTTACGCAAATCGGTCCAGTAGATGATCTCGCGTGCTGCCAGGCAATGATCTTGGGGCAGCGAGATCAGGATGCGCTCGCTCCATAGTAGTAGTGATCTGGTGTCCTTTGAAGGCAGGCGTCCTGGGCTGATGACAACATCGACGGTGCCGTTACGCAGTGCGGTCATCAGACGCAAGCGAGAGCGTTCCATCGTTGCCAATTCAAGTTGCGGAAGCAGCTTCTTGAGCTCAGCTATCGTAGCTCGCAGATTGCCAGTGGACATGGACGTGTAGAAGCCAATGACAAGATGGCCCGTGTCGCCGCGACCACCGGATCGCCCGGTGTCAACGAGCATGTCTACCTGCTCAAGGATCAGCCGCGCAATTCTGAGAACCGCCCGACCCGCGAGAGTAGGTTTGATTCCCCCGCTTGAGCGATCAAAAAGTGACGCCCCGACCAGAAATTCAAGTTGACCAATAGAACGGCTGAGGACGTTGTGCTTGATCGAAAGCGCTTCCGCGGCCCGCCGAAAGCTGCCGCAGTCACAAGCGGCAACAGCTAGACGAAGCTGTTGCAGTTCAATGGCTCTCGCTGCGCTCAGCCGATCGCTCCTGATCCCGGTTTCTGTCATTTCAAAGCTCGATGCAAACCGCAAGACGGGAACTCCCCCGCTCGAGGCGGAGGGCCCTTATCTCATTCGGCGTGTGGGACTTTTTAGGCGGCGGCAAACATAACGGGGGTCCAAAGAACTGGCGTCGAAAGACCTCCGGCCTTGCAGAGCCTGGTGAGGATCTCGCTCGAGATCGCAAGGTAACCCGCCACGGTCACTGTGTTGCCAATCGTTGCAGGACCACCAATCCGTCGTAACGGCCAGCCGGCCCGCCGAAGGACTCTTTCCATCCGGACATCAGTGACCGTAACAATATCTGTGAGCTGTCGTGAAAGCCCGAACTCGACCATTCCGGCGAACAACTCGTATGCCGCTCGCGTTATGCCGTGATTTCCTTTGGGAGCATCGGCTGCAACATCAATTGCGAATCTGCTGCTTTCCCAGATAAGTGGCGTTGAGGGAGCAGATTGATCTTCAAGAAGGACCGGGAAGGTATCTCGAAGCATGGTCGGTCCGAGAGAGGGCAGCAGACGAACGGAACCCTGCACGCGGCCGTTCTCGGAAACCTGCGTCAGATAGATGGGATGCAGTGCATCGAACTCATCGATCTCCATGTCGCCGCTGGTTTGAACGTCCCACGCCAGACGGAGCTTGAAAACACGATGCCGCAACCGATGCATTTCAATGAGAGTGTCGGAAAACTCCCCATACGACGATGGCGCTATCAGTTGAATCATGGTCCCTCACAAAAGTGTTGCTCGACACCTTTGAAGCGGGATTGTTGGTCTACCGCATCACCTGTAGTTGCAGGGGGAACGCGCCCTAATTTTGCTTCTCTTTGCTCGCAGCCGCCATGCGCGCTACCGCTTGCACGACCGTCCGAACGCCGAGCTTTTGCTTTGTGTTCTCTAGGTAGTAAGCCACTGTGTTGCGCGAGATGCCAAGAATGCATCCGATTTCCCAAGCACTCTTACCATGAGCCGCCCATTCCAGGCATTCGAACTCCCGGGGGGATAATCGAACTCCGCCAAGAGCCGGCTCGCTCTTGAGCGCGCGGCGAACGTGAGCGTGAAAATACATTGCCATGAGTTGTAGAACACGAGCCTGCTTCTGAACACGATCCTCGAAAAATGAATTTCGACCGCGGGTCGCGAATGTCATGGCAGCCACAGGGCCGCGACCATCGTGAATTGGAACGGTAAAGCCTACGCCAATTCCAAACTGAGCCGCTTCGTCAAGCAATTGCTTCTGAGCCGGAGACGTTTGATCGGAAGCGATTTCCGGTCCCCATTTAAATGGTTCCGCAGTCCGAAGGGCCCGCGCTATGACAGGGTCTATGAGCTCATAGCGGCTCTGCATGTAGCGTGACGTCCACTCCTCTGGATACGTTGAGATAAGTCGAGGTTTTCGATCGAGCCTGTCTGGCAGTGCCAGGTAAGCGAAGCATGACAGCTCGAGATCGTTAGCAGCTACCGTCATCGTCTGGGAAAATTCAGCGGAACTGTGCGCCTCTGCAAGCGAATCTATGAAGTTTTGAAAGATGCGATGCATTGAGTCGCCGCCTTCCATCCGCTGAAATCATCGATCAATGCCGGCACCGAAAACCCGAGCCGATCGCCTGAGGGATCTGCAATGTGGATAAATCTAATAAGCTCGCGTAGCGCTATTCAAACGAATAAAAAACGAGAGGTTGCGAATATGATTCGATAGTTCGATCATGTGAACGTTTGAACAGAGGGAGCTCGATCTATCGAGTTTTAGGAGATCAACAGTAAGAGCAGCGGCTTGCCGGTTCACGCATCTCCGAAAAGCAGACCTATTCCGCTATCTACAAGCTGAGGCGAGCATATCGCGTCCCCCTTTTAGCAGTCTTACGAATGTTCCACTCATGTGAAGTTGAAGCCATTCCTTCTCAACGGCATATTTGATGCCGGCGTCGAACTCGGCACCGTTGGCCTTGAGGGTGTAAAGGAACGGCTCGTTCAACTTCTCTATGTAGATGCGGCCATCTTGGACGGGTGCAATGCCCGCAGCGAGTTCCACAAGTTTGCGCGCTGCTGCCTCTGGATTAGCGTAAAGATCACGGTCAGCACGTTTCATGTAGCACCAATTCAAATCTTGGCCAATGACTTGGCTGCTAGGTCATCGTTGCGGGAGGCGGCTACTGTCAGCCCTCATTGAGCTGCAGCTGAGCTATGCGCTGAATGCTACGATTGCCTCGCGCTCATTTCCGCGCTGTCGTTGAAGGGAAGCCAAACGTTGAGAGGTGCCGCCGCGACCACTGTCGACGCAGCGTCAACACGTCGCCGAGATGCACCGTAGCGGAAGACAGAAACTGCTCAGGGGCTCCATTTTATTCGGGAGCAAGGACCTTCTATCCAGCGTGGAGGGAGCATCAATCGAATAAATCGAAACGATATGTGAGTTTAGGTTTACGATGAGGCATGCGGTTCAATTGCGAGCGGGTGCCGTGATCGCGGTGCAGTGTGCTAGGACGGCTGCGTTTTCACAACCGTTCGGAAGCCCGGAGTACGGGCGTCGACTCAAGCAAACATGATTGCGTAAAGGGGGAGCCATTATTCCCGCGGAGGGATTGGGCTTTTTGGATCGTCTCAAGGCTGGGGCGACGCGTTTGTTCCTGTTGATTCCCCGGCAGTGCAAAATGCGGCGATCCTTGCCGCAGAGATGAGCTGTCTAAGCGAAGTAGGTCTTGCGTGCTTGATGGCACCGGCTGGATGTGTGCGCGTTGTTTGGATTGATAGCGTCATTCGCGTGGCCCATTGCGCACGAACAAGCCTGCAGAATTCCCGAAAGCTGATGGGCGATTCGTCTGAAAGACGTTAAGATCTCGCCGAATGTCGCAGCATTTATCCCGTCAGAAAAACTCACATATCGCTGCCTTCAATTCGATTGATCGTAGTGGCAATACTAGCAAAGTGACGAGGAAGGTGAATCGCGAGCCTAGTCCCGCCTGCGGTCGGCGACGCAGCCGGTTAAAGTCATGTACGAGAGTGGCGGTTGAGTATGGGTGTCGCGATCTTGGCCGCGGCGGTGACCTCGTAAAGCGCATGTACACAGAGGATCGAGATGGATTCGCAGCTTAACGACAGTTCCATAAAACTATTTGCTCTCGAAATCGACGGCGAAGTCAAAGTCGAATTTCGCACGAAGGTCGGCGCCGAACGTGCAGCGGTCGAATTGAAGCGTAGGTTTCAGACGCTTCAGATCTGCGTTTATGAACAGAAGCAAGACATCAAATGATCATACAGGGCATGCTCTACGCTGCCTGGTTGAATTGGCCGAACTCTCGGCATGTGCTGTCTGGTCGAGATGCTTTTCGACGACTTTCACGTCGGTGATTAGCTTGCGATATCACTGAATGTCGGTTGCATGGCCTAAACCACTGCTCAGAAATCTCGATGGCGCATACGGTGGAGCTTGTTGAAGGAACGGCGGGAGCTAGGCCCCATCGAATGAAGCTGGCGCGGCGCATAGACCGTTCGAAGAAGGAACTTCAGGCTACGTTGTCGCGCGGTTTGGCAACGTTTGGGGAGGTCGACCGCGCGCGATGACGCGACGTCCGGCGAATTATTGCGGTGGAATGTACAAGCGCTTCTGTGCAGTCGGTACGCCACCTTGGAACGCCGTGTAATGCGTGATCGACCAGCAAGCACCGACTAATGGAATACAACAACAACCCGACGGCGTCGCTCGGCGACGTGCGTACTGTGCTGACGCCGGATTTAGCCCAAGGTTCCTCACGAGTGTAGGACGAAGCAATCTCAATGACCGCTCCCCGAATTGAGGGCTGGTTTAAGACCCAAGAGTGACATTGCGGTCTTCGACAACTGTGATCGAGCGCTCGCTACGCGCTCTCAACTAGCAGCCTTGTATCTGGAAGGGTTGGCTAGCGCAGTTTCGCAAGCCAATGATCTTGGTGCCTGCGTCAGTCGACTGTGTCTTGGTGGTCGCGGGCGCGAATTTCGGGTTGTGGTCGAGAGCGGCACCCGAGCAGTGTCGTGCCGGACGATGACCGGGACAGCGCGGCCCCCTCGCGAACACCTCATGCAGGAAAACAGCAAGTTACGACGTTTGCGAGCGGGAGGAAAGTCGATAGTATGACAACAATCGGTGAGCGCTGGTATCAGGAAGGCCGCTGTGACTACAGAACGAGAGTTGCCTCTCATTGCTCTTCGGGCGTTCGCTGTTGCCGCTCGGGCGCAAAGCCTAAGCTCTGCTGCAAAGGAGCTTGGCGTGACTCACGGAGCGGTCAGCAAGCAAATTCGCTCGTTGGAGAATTGGCTTGGTCAACAAGTGTTCACCCGAGAAGGGAGGGGTCTGACACTTACTCCCTATGGTAAGATTCTCGCGGAACAACTAGGACAGTCCTTCAAAGATATGGGAGCCGCCTGCGAGTATGTGAGGCGGCAACGCAGCAAGACAGTCCTTGCCATTGAGGCGCCATCCACATTCGCGATGTATTTTTTGATGCCCCGACTGAAGCGATTCGAGGCGCGCCATGCCAACCTATCCGTTTGGATCTCGACGCGTATGACTGGGGAGACCCCCGACATCTCCGCTAATGACCTTGTCATAACGAGAGGCTCTGCAGAGCGAATTGGATCGTACCTCAAGGACACGACGACGCTCTTCGCCGAGAACTTGACCCCCGTCAGTGCGGAAGCTCTCCTACAGCGGCGTCCTCTGAAAAAGCCAGCCGACATTCTGAAGCATTCTCTGATTACTTCGGCAACGCGGCCTGGGCACTGGGAAGCGTGGCTGCAGGAAGCTGGGGTGCGGGACTATCTGCTTGAAGGCGGGCACCGTTTTGACCACATGTTTGTGGCGATGCACGCAGTGCGTGAGGGGTTGGGATCAATCGTAGCGCCTAAAGAGTTCTTTGTTGGCCTAAGCCGATGGAAGCTCCGCTGCCCGTTTCCCGACACGGTGGTGAAGGGCGAGCAGTACTTTGCACATTCGACCTCACGAGCGGACCCCCGGCACGTCAATCGCTTCGTTAGCTGGTTGAAAGAAGAAATCGGAAAGTAGGAAAAACAGCTGCAATCGCCTGATGCCAGCGATAGCGGTTTCTTGCCCCAGATCGCCAGTTACCTTTTACTCAACTCTTGCTCTGATCTTGGCGTAGGTGAATGCCCGCGGGTCATCCGCACCGCGTACGAGAAGTAGTCCCACAGATTGGTGCATTTAATCGTTTGAGGCGAAACTCGGGTCAGCCGCTCGACTCGTTTGGTCGACGCTCAGAAGACAGGCTAGATGCGACGTGATCGAGAAAACCGTCAACCCAACATCGGCTAAGGACGTTCCTGCGCTCGCAGCGCCGGCGGAAGTTTGGCGGGACATCCCGCCTCTACACAGCAGGTAGGTCTTGAGTCATGCAATTCCTGAGTTCCTCATCTAAAATTTGGGGCGCCGCCATGTCTCGCCAGTGCTACGCGCATTAGTCGACGAATTGCCGTAAGCAGGAATCCGATGCGGCAACATCCAGCACGTGATGTCACACGCCGTGGGCCCGTCGGGTGTCGCTTTCTGATTTGGAATAAGTGAAATCATCTGCACGATATTCTCACTTGCCCCGCAAACGATGCAAATAGCCAAACGCAATCAAGTTATGCGGGAGGCAACGTCGTGGCGAAAATGCGAGCGATCGACGCAGCGGTTTTGGTTCTCGAAAAGGAGGGCATTACTCAGGCATTCGGCGTCCCTGGGGCGGCGATCAATCCGCTCTATTCAGCTTTGAAGAAGCGCGGCTCAATTGCACACGTCCTTGCCCGTCACGTCGAGGGCGCCTCTCACATGGCGGAGGGCTACACGCGGGCAAAGGCAGGCAATATCGGGGTCTGCATAGGGACGTCGGGTCCGGCTGGGACCGACATGATTACGGGATTGTATTCTGCAATTGCGGATTCAGTCCCCATTCTGTGTATCACGGGGCAAGCGCCACGAGCAAGAATGTATAAAGAGGACTTTCAGGCCGTCGACATCGAGTCGATCGCCAAGCCGGTCACCAAATGGGCGGTGACGGTGCGCGAGCCGGCTCTGGTCCCCCGCGTGTTCCAGCAGGCCTTCCACATCATGCGTTCGGGCCGCCCGGGGCCCGTGCTCATCGATTTACCCGTAGACGTCCAGCTTGCGGAAATCGAGTTCGACGGAGACACCTATGAACCGCTGCCGGTTTACAAACCCGCCGCCACGCGGAAACAGATCGAGAAAGCCCTCGATATGCTCAATGCTGCGGATCGTCCGCTGATAGTCGCCGGCGGTGGCATCATTAATGCCGACGCATCGGATCTGCTGGTAGCCTTTGCGGAAGCTGTCAACATACCCGTTGTACCAACTCTGATGGCATGGGGCGCGATTCCCGACGACCACCCACTTATGGTCGGCATGGTCGGTTTGCAGACCAGCCATCGGTACGGCAACGCTACCATGCTGGAGTCTGACTTCGTCCTTGGCATCGGCAATCGATGGGCAAACCGCCACACCGGCTCGATCGAGACCTATACACAGGGGCGTAAATTCGTCCACGTTGACATAGAGCCAACCCAGATTGGTCGCGTTTTCAACCCGGATCTCGGCATCGTCTCCGACGCAAAGGCCGCGCTGGAATTGTTTGTGGAGGTGGCTAGGGATTGGCGCAAATCGGGCAAGCTAAGGATACGTCAGGCATGGCCGATCGCCTGCCAAGACCGCAAGCGGACGATGCTCCGCAAAAGTCACTTCGATAACGTTCCAATGAAACCGCAGCGCGTTTACGAGGAAATGAACAAGGCATTTGGCCGCGACGCTCGCTACGTAACTGTCATTGGCTTGTCTCAGATCGCCGGCGCGCAATTCTTGGGCGTTTATCGTCCACGAAACTGGATCAACGCTGGACAGGCCGGTGCTCTTGGATGGACTTTGCCCGCCGCACTTGGAGTCCGCGCAGCAGATCCTGACAGCGACATCGTGGCTCTATCTGGAGATTACGACTTTCAGTTCTTGATTGAAGAGCTTGCTGTCGGGGCACAATTCAATCTCCCGTACATCCATGTGGTGGTCAACAACAGCTATCTGGGCCTCATCAGGCAAGCTCAACGCGGGTTCGACATGGACTATCAGGTCCAGCTCTCATTCGAGAATGTGAATGCGCCCGAGCTCGGGGTGTATGGGGTTGACCATGTCGCTGTGGCTGAAGGGTTGGGATGCAAGGCGATCCGCGTGCGCAATCCGGACGAAGCACCGGCAGCCTTCGCAAAGGCACGCGATCTGATCCGAGAGTTCAAGGTGCCCGTGGTGGTGGAGTTCATTCTCGAACAAGTGACCAATATCGCCATGGGGACCGAAATCGACAACATCGTCGAGTTTGAAGAGGTCATCGATTTGCCGATCGATGACGCGGCTGCACCAATAGTGACAGAGTCCCCACAGTCTTGAAATCCGGATGCAATCCATTGAGCTGGAAGGATCGCAAGGTGCCGAAATTCGCTGCCAACTTGAGCATGCTGTTCACTGAATTACCGTTCCTGGAGCGGTTTGGCGCTGCGAAGGCAGCGGGGTTCGAAGGGGTCGAATTTCTCTTTCCCTATGAGTTCGAGAAGGCCGCTCTGGTAGAGCAACTTTGCGAACACAGTCTAGTCCAAGTGCTCCACAATCTCCCGGCAGGCGATTGGTCTGCTGGCGAGCGTGGTATTGCAATCTATCCGGAACGCGTTTCTGAGTTTCGCGACGGAGTCCAGAAAGCAATCGACTATGCCACAGCGCTCGGTTGCAAGCAGTTGAACTGCCTCGTCGGAATCTCCAGAACCAGCGGGAGTGAGCCGCTATATCGAGGCACGCTCGTCGAGAATTTGCGTTATGCAGCAAAAGAACTCGCGAAACGCGGGATAAGGCTGCTCATAGAGCCCATCAACACGCGCGATATTCCAGGCTTCTTTCTGACAGGGACCCAACAGGCAGCGAAGATCATCGACGACGTCGGGTCGGACAATCTGTTCATTCAATATGACGTCTATCACATGCAAGTCATGGAGGGCGATCTCGCCCGAACCATTGAAAAGCATTTCGCTCGAATCGCGCATGTGCAGCTTGCGGACAATCCGGGCCGTCACGAGCCGGGAACGGGCGAGATCAACTACCCCTTCCTGTACGAGTTCATCGACAAGATCGGCTACACGGGTTGGATCGGGGCTGAGTACAAGCCCATGACCGAAACCGGCGCGGGACTCGGTTGGTTGCCGAAGTGAAAAGCCTTCCATCCTCAAGGTGATTTAGGGAGTTTTCGATGTCTAAGAAACTGGGTTTCATCGGATTGGGCACGATGGGCGCGCCGATGGCCGGTCATCTGATCGACGCCGGTCACGAGGTTCACCTCTACACCATTGAGGGCGTGCCGGCTGACCTTGGCAAAAAGGGCAAGGTCGCGAAGAGCGCCGCCGAAGTGGCGAAGAATGCCGACATCATCATCATCATGGTGCCGGATACGCCGCATGTCGAATCCGTATTGTTCGGAGAGAACGGCGTCGCCGACAATCTCGGCAAGGGCAAGATCGTCGTCGACATGAGTTCGATCTCGCCGATCGAAACCAAGAAGTTCGCCGAGAAGGTCGAAAAGCTCGGTGCGCGTTATCTCGATGCGCCGGTCTCCGGTGGCGAAGTCGGCGCAAAGGCGGCCTCGCTAACCATCATGGTCGGCGGCCATGAAGAGGACTTCGTGACCGTCAAGCCGTATTTCGAACTGATGGGCAAGAACATCACTCACGTCGGCGGCAACGGCGACGGCCAGACCACTAAGGTCGCGAACCAGATCATCGTGGCGCTTAACATCGAGGCCGTGGCCGAAGCTCTGATCTTCGCGTCGAAAGCGGGTGCAGACCCGGCCAAAGTGCGCAAGGCGCTGATGGGCGGTTTCGCAGCTTCGCGCATTCTCGAAGTGCACGGCGAACGCATGATCAAGCGTACCTTCGATCCAGGCTTCCGCATCGAGCTGCATCAGAAAGATCTCAATCTCGCGTTGCAGGGTGCCAAGGCGCTCGGCGTGGCGTTGCCGAACACTGCCATGGCGCAGGAGCTGTTCAACAGCTGTGCCGCCAACGGCGGCAAGGCGTGGGATCACTCTGGCATGGTGAAGGCTCTTGAGCTCCTAGCTTCGCATCAGATCGCCAAACCGTGACGACCAGGAAGCGACGATGACCCTCGACTGTCGCGATCTGCTTCTCAGAATGTTCAAGGCAGCGATTGATTCTGCGTCGCCAGAGATATGCTTGCCCGACTTTCTGCCACCTCGGTCAAAAGGGCGTACAATAGTTGTAGGCGCCGGAAAGGCAGCGGCCGCGATGGCTGCCGCGGTCGAAGCGCACTGGGATGGTCCGCTCGAAGGCGTGGTGATCACGCGAGACGGGCACGGCGTTCCTTGCCGGAGCATCGAGGTTGTTGAAGCATCACATCCCGTTCCGGACACCCGCGGCTTAAGTGCCTCTCGCCGAATAATTCAAAAGGTCTCCCATCTCAGTTCGAATGACCTCGTTCTGGTGCTGATTTCGGGCGGGGCATCCTCGCTGCTTGCTCTCCCGGCTGACGGAATTGATATCGAGGACAAGCGAGCAATCAACAGAGCCTTATTAGTCAGTGGCGCGCCTATCGGCGAGATGAACATTGTGCGGAAGCATCTGTCCGCCATCAAAGGGGGTCGGCTCGCTGCTGTTGCCGCGCCGGCCAAGATTTTCACATTGGCGATCTCGGACGTTCCGGGCGACGACCCCGCGGTGATCGGGTCGGGGCCGACCATCGGCGACCCGTCAACCGGTGCAGAAGCCCTAAACATCTTGTCGAAGTACAACATTACGATTCCAGCCTCCATCCGGAGACATCTGGAGGGCAAGACATCGGAAACGCCGAAACCTGGTGATGCCTGTTTTGAGAATTCCTCGTACCGGATTATCGCTACGCCTCAAAGCTCTCTGGAAGCCGCAGCGCGGATTGCCCGCGATGCGGGTGTTGCGGCGCTCATTCTGGGCAGTGCGATTGAAGGAGAAGCTCGCGAAGTCGGTATCGTGCATGCCGGCATCGCCCGTCAATGTAGCGATTGGGGTCAACCTCTCGAGATCCCGTGTGTGCTGATCTCAGGTGGAGAAACGACGGTTACCGTGCGTGGAAAGGGGCGAGGCGGTCGCAATGCTGAATTTCTGCTGAGCCTCGCTGTCCGGGCGCGGGGCGGCGTTTGGGCATTTGCTGGCGACACCGACGGCATAGATGGAAGCGAGGACAATGCCGGCGCAATCCTGCAGCCAGACTTTTGGGATCGATGTCACGAACGCGGCCTCAATCCTCATGCAAGCCTGGACGACAATGATGCCTACAGCCTGTTTTCGGCAATTGATGCACTCGTCGTTACAGGTCCTACCCTGACGAACGTCAATGACTTCAGAGCCGTCCTCGTGACAAAGCGGAGTTGACTGTGCGCCGTTCGAGAAATGCCAAGATCATCGCCACGCTTGGGCCGGCCAGTTCAACTCCCGAGATGATCCTCGCCTTGTTTGAAACTGGGGTTGATGTCTTTCGTCTCAATTTTAGCCACGGAACGCGCGAGGATCACCAAGCTCGGTTCGAGGCGATCAGGTGGATCGAATCGGTAACCGGCCGTCCGATCGGAATCCTGATGGATCTCCAGGGTCCAAAGCTCCGCATAGGGTCTTTTAAAGACGGTTCAGTCGACCTTTCCTTTAACCGCGAGTTCAGGCTCGATCTTGATCCGGCTCCCGGTGACCCGAACCGTGTGTGTCTCCCGCACCCTGAGATTTTCACGGCGCTCGTCCCCGGCACCGATCTGTTGGTGGACGACGGCAAGATGCGGCTCCGAGTCGTCGATTGCGGGGCAGACTTCGCCCTGACGCAAGTCAAGGTGGCCGGAACGATCTCGGAGCGTAAAGGTGTCAATCTTCCGAACGTCGTGCTGCCCATATCGCCATTAACGGCGAAGGATCGCAGTGACCTTTCGTTTGGTCTCGAACTCGGCGTCGATTGGGTCGCTCTATCTTTCGTACAACGCCCGGAAGATGTCCTGGAGGCCAGGGACCTGATCGGTTCGCGCGCCCTTATCATGTCGAAGCTCGAAAAGCCGGCTGCGATCGACAATCTTGATGAAATTGTGGCCTTGTCTGACGGCATCATGATCGCGCGCGGCGATTTGGGGGTTGAAGTCCCGTTAGAACGGGTGCCAATTTTGCAGCGGCGGATATTGCGTGTGTGCCGATCTCAGGGAAAGCCCGTGGTCGTCGCAACGCAGATGCTTGAGTCGATGACGTCGTCACCTGTTCCGACGCGGGCGGAGGCATCCGACGTGGCCGCAGCCGTTTTTGAAGGCGCCGATGCCGTAATGCTGTCAGCGGAGTCGGCTAGCGGACGCTATCCCTGCGAAGCGGTGCGCGTGATGAATTCAATTATCGAGGGAGCCGAGGGAGAAGCCCACGCCGGGCTTTACAACGAGATCAAGCGTGACAAGCCGCGCCAAAGTCATGCCGACGCGATATGTTCGGCTTTGGGAGTTACAGCGCATCTCATCGAGGCAAAAGCCACGGTTGCCTATACCAAGTCTGGATCATCAACCATCCGAGCAGCGCGAGAGCGACCACCGGCACCAATATTGAGTCTGACTCCTTCCATCTCGACAGCCCGTCAGCTTGCTCCGGTATGGGGTGTCCATTCGCTTGTCGTGAACGAAATTGAAGACGAGGCGTCAATGACGCAGTTAGCTTGCAATGCGACGCTCGGCGCGGGTTTCGGCAAAGCTGGCGACAATATTGTGATTATCGCAGGGATTCCGTTTGGCGTTTCGGGCACGACCAACTTGCTTAGAACCGCGACGCTGCCGGAGCCTTCGGATGGCAGCGACAATCGTCGTTCTTAACAGACCCGCTTCTTGCTACGCCCGCATAGCCGCCGATTGGCCCGGATTTGGCCGTGAAGACAGCCGGATACGCTAAGGCTCAGCTCGAGCGACAAGCTATGGTTTTTCTGCCGGTATAAAAAGTCGTGGTCACGAACGACTCCGTCATCGATCGCATCGTCATAATTGGTCCGCCGCCTAATCCATGACAAGCGCCAAGAGGTCGCCGAACCGATCGATGAGGCCATCGGCATTGAACTCGGAGGGTGGTTGATGATGGTAGCCATAGCTGACTGCGACACAGCGCATACCTGCCGCGCGAGCAGCTTTTACGTCGTGCATGTTATCGCCAACCATCAGTATCTGGCCGGGCTCGAGGTCGAGTTGTCTGGCCGCTTCCAGAAGCGGTGCCGGGTGAGGCTTGCGCTCTTGAAGAGTATCGCCGCCGACAACTACCGAGAAAAACTGGGATAGAAGCAGTGACTCCAGGATCTGTCTCGCCGCGCGAGCCGGCTTGTTGGTCACAACGCCAAGCTTAAATTTCCTCCGGTGCAGCATACCGAGCGTTTCGCGCACATCTGGGTAGCAGCGGGTCAATGCTGCCGGATTTTGCTGGTAGATCTCGAGAAAGCGCGGGACCCATACATCGGCCTTCTCTGGATCCCCATTCGCCGCAGCGAGGCCCCGTTCAACCAGTTTGGGCACGCCATCCCCTATCATGGCTTTGATCTCCTCTGCACCAATCGAGCAGAGCCTTAGCTCGCTCAGCAGTTGATTAAGCGCGGCTTGAAGGTCTTCAGCACTGTCCACCAACGTGCCGTCGAGATCGAAGATGATTGCTTGGACTGGAAAAAAGTCGGGCATGGCTCAACGTAAGAATTTTGCCTGGAGAATCTCAATCGAAAAAATTGCACCGGCGTGTGAGATTGAGTCCTCTTGAATGCGAAGCTGGGTAAGCTCGCTTGGAGCACCCATCCGCTGCCGACGCTCGCGAGTCGATGTCCCCACAGTCGCGTCGAGTGAAATGACCGTCATCATGTCACTGCGCAGAGCGCATTGTCGCAGAAGTGACTGATCTTTGCATGTTACTTAAACTCACACACGGGAGCGGCTTATTCGATTGAAAGTCGCACACTTCGCGATAATTATTCCGCACCTTACTCGTGCCACCAAAAGGTAGACCATGGCAAAAACTTCCGCATTATCGACCGACCAAGACGGACATTCGGTCACCGTCAATCAGCGACAATACGCGCTTCCGAAAACACCGACTGTTGTTGTCTGCGTCGATGGCTTCGATCCCGCATATCTCACACACGGAATCGAGAACGGTATCCTTCCCGCGATGAAGGCGATCAAGGAAGGTGGTTATCTGGGTTACGCCAAGTGCTCGATGCCGAGCACGACGAACACGAACAACACCTCCATCGTGACTGGCGTGCCGCCCGCAATTCATGGGATCAACGGCAACTACTATCTCGACAGCGAGACAGGCGAAGAGATCATGGTCACCGACGCAAAGCGGTTGCGTTGCGGGACGATTCTGGGAGCTGTGAGCGGGGCTGGCGTTTCGACGGCCGTCGTTACGGCCAAAGACAAGCTTCTCAAGGTGCTCGCCTACAACATGAAGGGCGTCGCCTTCTCTGCTCAGAACGCAAACGACGCAAAGTTGGATATTGATGGCTTCCACACTGCAGAAGCATTGGTTGGACGAAGCCAGCCAGATCAATATTCGGCGGACCTCTCGATTTTTGTCTTCGACGCCGGCGTCAGGCTGTTCGAGTTGAAAAGGCCGATGCTGATGTACCTTTCCACATCAGACTACGTGCAGCACAAGTACGCACCGGGCGCACCGGAATCGAATGCGTTTCTGAAAGCCGTGGATGAGCGCATTGGTAAATTGATCAAGCTGGGTGCCACCGTGGCGATCACTGCCGATCACGGTATGAACGACAAGTGTGGGCCCGACGGTGAAGCGAACGTAATCTATGTGCAAGACGAAATTTCCGCTCGGTTTGGCGAGGGGTCGGTACGAGTCATCTGTCCGATCGCGGACCCTTTCGTCAAACATCACGGGGCGCTGGGTTCCTTCGTCCGTGTGCATCTTCAGAAGCCCGGCGACGTCGGCGCGATGATGGAATTTGTTCGTGGCTTGCCTGGCATCGAACTTGTCCTCGACAAGGCTGAGGTCTGCAAGCAGTTCGATCTTCCGTTGGATCGGGAAGGCGACTTTGCCGTGTTCTCTGATCGCAACACGGTAGTGGGCGCGCGCCGCGAGGATCACAACCTGTCGGAGCTAGCCGGCGAGCGACTGCGTTCTCATGGGGGCCTCGGCGAGGAAACCGTGCCCTTCCTGGTCTCCCGACCACTTAACGACGTTTATCTGCGCAAGACGAAGAACGAAGTTCAACACAACTACGATATCTTCGACTTCGCTTTGAACGGCGTCGAGTGACTCAAAGCCGGAGCGCGAGTCACCTGCGCTCCGGCTTTTTTTCTTCAAATCTGCCCGTCCATCGCAGCCTTGAATGCGATGACGAGGCCGCGCGCAAAGCAATCCCGAAGAACGCGGCATAAGCCGTCGACTTTGCGTCATCCGAAACAACAGGGAGAAAACGAAAGGGAGGTTACGAAATGGCTACGATTGAGACTAAATCCCAACCTGCGCCGAAGATCGGCATCAGCTTCGAAGAGAGCGCGCAGGCGGGATATCGCCGCCTTCAGTGGCGGATGCTGTTGTGCGTGATGTTCATCTATCTCTTTTACTACACGGGCAGGCAGACGTTGGGATTTGCAATCCCAGGCATCCAACAAGAATTTGGCCTTAGCAAACAGCTCATCGGCTGGATCTCTGCTGGCATGCTTTGGGGATACGCGATCGGTCAAGGCATCAATGGCAATCTCGGTGACAAGTACGGTGGTCGGAAAATCGTCACCGCCGGGGCCATCTTGTCGAGCCTGATGAATTGGGTGGTGAGCTTTTCGGTCGGATTCAAGACGCTTCTTTTTACATGGTGGTTCAACGGCTACCTGCAGGCGCTCGGCTTCGCTCCTGGAAGCCGGATCATTTCAAATTGGTGGACGAAGACAGAACGTGGAAAAGTCTACGGACTCTATTTGTTTGCAGCAGGTATGTCGTCCGTCGTTACCTATGTACTTGGCCTCGTGGTCGTTGACACGTTGCATCTCGACTGGCGATGGGTGTTTCGGTTGCCGGTAATCTTGCTGTTCTTCGCCGGAATCATCTTCTATTTCATCGTGCGTGACGCCCCCGAGGACATGGGATTCAGGCGCGAGATCGAGCCTACAGACGAAAGCTCGCCCGTGGATCATGATGGGACCGAGAGTTCGTTCGTGCGATACAAGGCGATCCTCAAGACCGTAAAAATCCACATTGGCGGCCTCGCTCTGGGTTTCAATAACGCAGCACGATACGGATTGGTTGTTTGGGTTCCGGTCCACTTTACTGAAGCTGTGTCACATCTTGGTGGGGCGGCCGGCCGCCACTCGCCGTGGATATCCGTCGCGCTGCCTGTGGGCATGGCGTTCGGCACCTTGTCAAACGGCTGGATATCCGATCGTCTGTTCGGGTCCGTGCGATGGAAGCCCATCGCGCTCTACATGTTCTTCGCAGTCATTACTGCAGCGATCATGTACGATCTTCCAGTGGCCAGCCCTTGGGCGATCGTTGCGCTGTTTTTCTGTGGCTTCTGCGTCTATGGACCTCATGCGACGTTCTGGGCGTTTGTACCTGACTTGGTCGGCCATCGACGCGCGGGGACCGCGACCGGTGTCATGAATACCTACTCGTACATCTTTGCGGGGCTGGGGGAGCCACTCGTTGGCGGCGTGATCGATCATACCCACAATACGTCCGTTGTGTTCGCCGTGGTCGGTGGTGCCTGTGCGTTGAGCGGCCTATGCGCAGCTCTTATCAGAAGGTGAATAGGATCGATGTCAATTGTCATGCCGGACATCGACCACTCAGTGGTACGCCGACGAGATGAAATCGTCGACGCACTACGCGCGATCGTGCCTGGGGAGGGTGTGATCGACGCCGCAACGGAACTGAAGCCTTTCGAATCAGATGGGCTTACGGCTTATCGTGCGTTGCCTATGGTCGTCGTGTTGCCATCAACCGTTGAACAAGTCTCTGGCGTTCTGCGTTATTGTCACGACAACGGAATTAAGGTCGTGCCGCGCGGAGCTGGGACCTCGCTTTCAGGAGGCTCGTTGCCGCTTGAGGATGCCGTTCTCCTTGGCATGTCGAAGTTCAATCTTGTACTCGACATCGACTATGTGAACCGCGTAGCCGTCGTCCAGCCGGGCGTGACGAACCTTGGAGTGACGAAAGCTGTGGAGCAAAGAGGCTTCTATTACGCACCCGATCCATCATCTCAAATCGCCTGCAGTATTGGCGGGAATGTTGCAGAGAATTCCGGCGGCGTTCATTGCCTCAAATACGGCATGACAATGAATAATGTGCTGGGGGTCGAGATGGTGCTGATCAACGGCGAGATACTCCGGATCGGCGGCAAGTACTTTGATGCGGATGGCTACGATCTGCTCTCGGTCATCATTGGCTCCGAAGGGCTGCTCGGTGTTGTCACCGAGGTCACGGTCCGAATCTTGAAGAAGCCAGAGACGGCTCGGGCGGTGCTTGTTGGCTTCCCTAGTTCGGAGGCTGCAGGCGACTGTGTCGCGAGAATCATCGGGGCCGGGATCATTCCTGCCGGCATCGAGATGATGGACAAATATGCCATCGAGGCAGCCGAAGCATTCGTTCATGCCGGCTATCCGCTTGATGTGGATGCGCTTTTGATCATCGAGCTTGACGGGCCAGAGGTCGAGGTCGATTGCCTTCTCGAACAGGTGAGTTCAATCGCGCTCAAATGCGGGGCGACGGTATTGAAGGCGTCGAATTCAGAAGAAGAACGCATCAAGTTCTGGGCAGGCCGCAAGGCGGCCTTCCCGGCCGTGGGCCGGCTGTCGCCGGATTATTACTGCATGGACGGTACCATCCCTCGCGGCAAACTCCCGTTGGTGCTGTCGCGTATGCGCGAACTATCTGAGCACTATCGTCTCCGGGTCGCCAACGTGTTTCATGCGGGCGACGGCAACCTGCACCCGCTCATTCTTTACGACTCGAACGAATCCGACGAACTCGATCGGGCCGAGCACTTCGGCGCGGACATCCTTCGGCTGTGTGTTGAGGTAGGGGGCGTGTTGACGGGCGAGCACGGCGTCGGGGTCGAAAAGCGTGATCTGATGCCGGCAATGTTCAATGAAACTGATCTGGCACATCAGCAGCGGTTGAAGTGCGCCTTTGATCCGGACGGCCTGCTCAATCCAGGCAAGGTCTTTCCAAAGCTACATCGCTGCGCCGAGCTTGGTCGAATGCATATCCATGCAGGCAAACTACGTTTTCCCGACCTGCCGAGGTTCTGAATGGCGAATATGTTCAGGCCGCGCGACGAGACCGACATCGTCGACGCTATCACTTGGGCCGTGTCGCGTCAAAAAAGTTTCGATGTGATCGGGCATGGCACGAAGCGTGGAATTGGCGGCGCTCTGGAGACTGACAGCGTGCTGGACATGTCGGGCCACGTCGGCGTCGTCTTCTACGAACCGGAAGAACTTGTCCTTTCCGCGAAAGCCGGCACGCCAATGGCGGACATCGAGAAGATGCTACTCGAACATCGACAGGAATTTGCATTCGAGCCGATGGACACCGGCCCTCTCTTTGGCCAGGCCGCCGGCCAAGGAACGCTTGGCGGGATGCTATCCATCAACTTCTCTGGCCCTCGTCGTATCAAAGCTGGCGCCTCACGCGATCACACCCTCGGGATGAAAGCCGTCTCTGGCCGCGGTGAAGCGTTCAAGGCCGGGGGACGAGTGGTGAAGAACGTGACAGGCTATGATCTGCCGAAGCTGATGGCGGGCTCATTCGGTACCCTTGCCGTGATGAGCGAACTGACATTTAAGGTGCTGCCTGTTGCCGAAAGCAACGAGACGTTATTCGTGCTCGGCCTCTCCGATGCACATGCAATCGAAGTCATGGCCGCGGCGATGGGTTCCGCTTGTGACGTATCCGGCGCGGCACACGCTCCAATGGACGTCGCCGCTCATCTGCCGTTCAAGACCAACAGCGCGATTACGGCGCTTCGCCTTGAAGGTATCGCCAGATCCATCGCCGATCGTCGCGTGAAACTCGAGGCGATGTTCAAGTCGCTGGGAATGTTAGTGGTCCTGAGGGACACGGAATCGCGCCTGTTCTGGAATGCTGTGCGCGATGCTGCGCCCTTCACGCTGCGTCCCAGCAATGCGCTTTGGCGAATCTCGGTGACGCCCAGTGAAGGCGCAAAGATCGGTGAGCGAATAGCGTCCGCCACCGGCGCACGCATTTTATACGATTGGGCGGGCGGATTGCTTTGGGTTGAAATGCCGGACGCGCGGCACCAGGATGCCGTCGTGCGAAGCGCGGTGCGTCGGAGCGGCTACGCAATACTTGCGCGAGTGGACCCGTCATCGCGTGGCATCGCGTCTACCTTCGGTGAACCGGAAGCGGGAATCTTAAAAGTGATGAAAAAACTCAAGCAGAGCTTCGATCCGCAAGCAGTGCTCAATCGCGGTCGCATGTACGTAGGCCTTTGATGCAGACCCACTTCTCACTGGCACAACTCGCCAATCCGAATATCGAAGAAGCTAACAAAATACTGCGGAGCTGTGTGCACTGCGGTTTC
The DNA here is from genome assembly GCF_000818175.1 of Streptomyces sp. AcH 505. GTDB lineage: Bacteria > Actinomycetota > Actinomycetes > Streptomycetales > Streptomycetaceae > Streptomyces. Next base: position 15,397 of record NZ_JTIY01000005.1, on the reverse strand, counting down.
TGCACTGCGACCTGCCCAACTTATACCCTTTTGGGCGATGAACTCGATTCTCCGCGTGGACGCATCTATCTTATCAAGGAGATGCTTGAAAACGATCGTCCAGCGGATGAGAAGACAGTCAAGCACATTGATCGATGTCTTTCCTGTCTCTCCTGCATGACAACGTGCCCGTCCGGGGTACACTATATGCACCTGGTGGATCAGGCGCGCGCGCATATCGAAGAAACATACACTCGCCCAATTTTCGATCGTGTGTTTCGCCTCGCATTGGCAAAGCTGCTACCCCATCCGGGCCGATTTCGTCTCGCGCTTGCCGCCGCGAAAATCGCGAAGCCGTTCGAGAAACTTTTCAGCAAGTTCGGAATGACCCCGGTCGCGGCCATGCTGGCGCTTGCGCCGTCGCACGTACCATGGACAACGATCGCGCGGTCAAAGCATGTCTTTCCTGCCAGCGGCGAGCGCAAGGGGCGCGTGGCGCTGCTTTCCGGTTGCGTTGACAGCGTTGTTAGGCCATCGATCCGAGAGGCTGCGATACGCTTGCTCAATCGAACCGGGATCGAAGTGGTATTACCAGTCGGCGAAGCTTGTTGCGGTTCACTTACACATCATATGGGACGGGAAAATGAAGCTCTCAGGTTCGCCAAGAACAATATCGACGTCTGGATTCGTGAGCTCGAAGCGGACGGCCTTGACGCCCTGCTTATGACCGCATCGGGCTGCGGTACGACCATCAAAGACTACGGCTTTATGCTTCGAAACGACCCGGAATATGGAGAGAAAGCTGCGAGAGTATCGTCACTCGCGATGGACATCTCCGAATACCTGGTCAAGATCGGTCCCGCGGCGCCGGAGACATCGAAACTGCTTGCGATCGCGTACCATTCCGCTTGCTCGATGCAACACGGACAACGCATTACTTGGCAACCCAAAGAACTATTGGCAAAGGCTGGTTTTACGGTCCTGGATGTTCCGGAAGGTCATTTGTGCTGCGGCTCTGCAGGAACCTACAACATGCTGCAGCCTGAACTCGCAAAACGGCTATTGGCGCGTAAAGTTGAAAACATCGAAAAGCTGAAACCGCAGATTATCGCGACAGGCAATATTGGTTGCATAACCCAGATTGCGACCGGGACCGCCATTCCCGTGGTTCACACCGTTGAGCTTCTTGATTGGGCGACGGGCGGTCCGATTCCAGCCGAGTTAGAGAAACGGACTCCGATAGCATCCGAGTGTGGGACACCTCATCCGGCCCAGCGAACTAATACATGCCTTCATGAGATCGTTGACTCAGGAGAAGCACAGTGCCGAAAGTTCATGCCGACCGCCTACGAGAGCTGACCGAGGCGCTTCTTGTCTCAGCCAATGTGCCCGCGGAAGAGGCTGAGATTGTCGCGCGCCACTGTGTCAGTGCTAACCTAGCGGGCCATGACTCTCATGGCATCATTCAAATTCCGACTTACCTTGATCGGATGAAGGCCGGACACATCGTGCCGGGCGCTCCCTGGACGGTAACGCAGGAATCTCCGACCACGACCGTGATCGATGGCAATTGGGGATTTGGTTACGTCGTCAACGAGCGGGCGATGCAAATCACCATCGAGAAGGCAAAAACTACGAATATCGCGGCTGCGACCGTGTTCCGGCAAAGCCATATTGGCCGATTGGCATCCTATCCGTTGATGGCGGCGGAGGCAGGTATGATCGGCATGATCTGGGCTGACTCCGGCCGTTCGCCGAAAGGTGTAGCGCCGTTCGGCGGCCGCGAGGCTCGCCTTGGCACCAATCCCTGGTCGATCGCCGTTCCCTCGACCCTCGCGGGTCCTCTTTTCATTGATATGGCGACGTCGGCGGTCGCGATGGGAAAGGTGAAGCTTGCTGCCGCCCGCGGCCAGTCCATCCCACAGGGATGGATCGTTGACAGCAAAGGCCATTTGTCGACCGATCCCAACCAAGTCAAAGGTGGAGCGTTGTTACCTCTGGGCGGTCCTTCCGAAGGTTATAAGGGCTACGGTCTGGCAGTGATCGGCGAGATTCTCTGCGGAGTCCTTACGGGCCTGGGATTCGGCGTCGAACCGTCAGGACGCCACAATGACGGTTGCTTCATGATAGCTATCAAGGTCGAGGCTTTCCGATCGCTGCCGGCCTTTAAGGAAGAGGTTACTGATCTCGCACATTACCTGAACGACACGCCACCGTCCGTCGGCAGCCAAGGCGTGCTCTATCCCGGTGAAATCGAGCACCGGAAGGAGGCCGAGCGTCGCCGTGATGGCATTGAGATCGAGGACGCGACCTGGAAACAATTGGTCGACTTGGCCGGGGAACTGAGATTGCCCGAAGAACTCTATGTAGGCTAGCCGTCGGTTTCGCTAGGCCGTCAACTCGCCTTAGCTCGCCTCCGCCATCCATCCGTCGGCATCGGTGCCGGCCGGAATCCATCGTTGCGGCTAGGCTGCTCGTACCTCGGCGAGGAAACGGTCAACTTTGGCTGTAAGATCGTTTGACTGCGAAGACAATTGAGCAGCCGCTCCCAGCACGTGACTCGCCGCGCTGCCAACCTCGTTGACGGCGTGTTGGACGCCGGCGATGTTCGAATTGACGTCCTGCGTGCGACGCGCAGCTTCCTGCACACTGCGCGATATTTCTTTGGTGGCAGTACTCTGTTCTTCGATCGCCGCCGCGATCGCGGTCCCGATTTCGTCAATTTCGCCGATAACGTCGACGACATTCCTGATCGCGACGACAGTTTCATCGCTGGCGGTCTGGATTGACGTGATTTGGTCCGCGATCTCAGTAGTCGCCTTTGCGGTCTGTTCGGCAAGCGACTTTACTTCGGAGGCGACCACGGCGAATCCGCGGCCGGCATCGCCAGCACGGGCGGCCTCAATGGTAGCGTTGAGGGCGAGCAAATTCGTTTGTGCAGCGATGCTCTGGATCAGCGTAACAACATCGCCGATCTTCTGCGCGTCCTCAGCCAGCGACCTCGCAGTGTCGCCGGTGCGCCGGGCTTGATCGACGGCGCGTGCGGCGATCTCAGTCGAAGTGGAAATCTGACGCGAGATTTCAGAAATCGACGATGTTAATTCCTCCGCCGCGCTCGCGACCGTCTGGACGTTGGTCGATGTTTGCTCCGAGGCGCTGGCTACCAGACCGGCCTGCTGATTGGTCTTGGCAGCAGTCGTCGACATTGATTGAGCAGTGCCTTCCATGACCGCCGACGCCGACGATAGCTCGCCGACCAGATCGCTGACGTCGGACTCAAACGCACGCGTGAGATCGGCTATTACCCGTCCGCGTCGCATCTTGATGTCACTTTCGTTCGCTTTTTCGGCAGCGAGACGATCAGCCTGAATCTTATTATCCTTGAATACCTGGACAGCGGCGGCCATTGCGCCGATCTCATCGCGCCGGGCCGCGCCCGCAATCTCCTCGGCGACCTCACCAGCGGCAAGCCGGGACATCCGCCCCGTGAGGGTGGCTATGGGGATCAAAATGCGTCGTCGAACGAGTACCAGCAAGGCAGTACTTCCCGCCACGACTGTCAGGAGCCCAGCTAGCGCGACCGCAAAACTGAGGCGTGCAGAAAAATAATCGTCGGCGAGACCTTTCTCCGCATTCTCATAGAAGGCGTCGCGCAACGAAACGATAGCTTCGTAGGCGTTCTGCGCCGCCGAGTGAAATGTATCGACGTCGGTTTGGTATTGTCCCGACGCGGCGCCATCTTCGGCAATCTTTAGTTGCTTTCCAAAGCGATCGACATATTCTGATTGCATCTTCGCCAAGGACGCCATGACGGTGGCTGGGATGGACGTCTCAGCGCGCAATTCTTGAAGCGTTGCAATAATCTGTTCGGTGCGTCCGGTAAAACGGGCTAACGTATTCTTCTCGATATCCGTTGCGGCGCGCTTACCTGCGATCAGACTTTTGTAGCGGCCCGAGTTCACGCCGGCGATATCGCGCAGCGTCCAAGCAGTGACTGCATAGCTGGCCTTACGATAGGCATCTCCGTCGAGAGCTGCAAGTCGCCGGACTTCTTCGTCGAGGAGATGATTGGCATCGGCGTTAAGCACAGTATTGTCCGCGACGATCTTGCCGATAGCACCACGCCGCTCCTCCGAGGGCACTGCGATCGCGGTATCAATAGTTTTGCGCAACGTCTGGAACCGAGTGGTGATGGCGTCGATGGCGCTTGCAATCATGTCGCGATCGTCGAGGGAGGCCGGTAGGCCATTACGTACCTCGCCAAGCCCGGCCAGCGCACTGTCCGTCAGCGTCCGTAGCTTTTTCAATTCAGAGAGCTTCTTGGGGTCAATTGGGTATTCATTCGATATGAGAAGGTCTGTCGCAAACCCGCGCTCAGGATTGAGGAAGCGCGGAACATTGCCGACGGCCCGTGCGATTGCAAGCCGGCTTTGGGCAATGGAAACGTTGTTCATCGCCTGATGCTTGCTTGACACGACATAGGCAGCGACGCCGCCTCCGACACTGGCCAGCGTAATGATCGAGGCGGCCAGAAATGTTGCGAGTTTCACGGTTGGCATCCTTCACCGAACGTCGATGTGATGCCACCATCTTAGATGATGGGCTTTAATCTGCGGTTCATTCCAAAATGGAATGCATAACTCCCGCCCTCCGTTGACAGAAATTGGCTACGACGGAGAATATGCCTCCGTGATCGTCGGCGTAAACGGAGTGCTTTGCTAAGCACATGCGCTCGGTAAAACGTTGCAACCGATAAACATTCTCAAGAACGCATACGGTGGAGGAGTTCTATTTGATGTCTTCTTTAAGCCATTCAACGAGCGACCCACTCATCTCGGCTCCGCCCTCCATCTCGAATGTGCGAGATGTTCTTCCCTTTACCGAGATGTTACGAAAAGTCACATATCCGTTCGATTTATTCGATTGTGCTCATGCTCCGAATCGTAAAACTCGCCATGCCGCAGAAAGGCCTCGGCTACAATCCTGGTCAGAGACCATAATCAGGGAAGGATGAGCCGCGTGGCGACAAAGCGCAAAGTGATCGTCGTCGTTTGTGACAGTTTGCGGCGGGACTTGCTCGGGCATTCGACTCCGACGCTCAACAGGTTCAAAGAAAGCGCGACGATGTTCGAGTCCCATCGAGCAATCTTTCCCTCGGCGACACGAGTGACATCCGCCTCAATGGCGACCGGTTGTCGACCAGCTCGGCACGGGCTCCATGGCAACACGATGGGCCTTGACGACGGAAATGGCCCGATCGTCTATTCTGTTGGCGAAGCGAGCTTTGTCGAACGGTTACGGGCTGCTACAGGGCGCACGTTAAGGTGTCCGACGCTCGCCGAGCGTGTCGTAAGCCTCGGACATGCGATGCTCTTCTCCAACGTGTCACCGGGCGCCGCCTACTTCCATGACCCCGATGGCTTCGGCTACGTCTATCATCGAGCGGGGTCATTCGGTCCTGGGAGGCGCCCGCTGCCCGATATAGAGGGCTTGGCGATTCAATCAGGCATCGCTGGTGATCGCACAATGGCAATGCGATTTTGCCAAGAGCTTCGCTCCGGTAGAGCGGCGCCGGTGTCTGTCTTGTGGCAGTCGGAGCCGGATTGGACCGCGCATCGGTTTCCGCTCGGTTCACCAGAGCATCTCGATGCCATTCGGTCGGCAGATGAGAATGTCGCTCGCGTGCTCGACACGCTAACGGACAACGTCCCTCAGTCTGAAGACATACTGGTCATCGTTTGCTCTGACCATGGAAATGAGAGTGTTCGTCGACAGATTGATATCCAAGCCGAACTGATCAGGGCTGGATTTAAGGCTGCACCAACGTCAAGGGACATTGTCGCGGCATCGCAGGGCACGTCGTCATTGCTCTACTTTTCAAAGAGTGCCGAAATAAAGGTGGGACAGGTCGAAGCGTATCTTGCCGAGCAGGAATGGGTAGGGTCGACTTACGTGGGGCCGCGCCTACAAGAGCTCGGTCTCGAGCACGAAGGGGGGCTACAAATAGCCATCGCGATGGCGACAGATGATCGCGCCAATCCCTACGGTGTAAAGGGCTATTCCGACCTCGCCATTGGCCCCGACTCCAAGGATCAAGCGGGAGTCGGACAACACGGCGGCCTTGGACAGAACGAACGGTACATGCCGTTTCTAATGATCAAAGGACCAGGCTTTCCGACGGGAGGTGTTCGAACAGATGCGACCTCGCCCTTAGATATAGCACCCACGGCGCTTCGTCATCTGGGTCTCGATGACGAGGGCATGGATGGTCGCGCGTTGCAATCGTCGTCGACCGAGCGCTAGCGCCGCTCGCTTCGAACGGTATTTATTTCGATGATCGTCCTATGAATCATCTCAGTTGCATTCGGGTTTTCAAGCGCGTTGTTGAGTTGGGCAGCTTCACTAAAGCTGCGGAAGAACTTCGAATTTCGCAGTCCAGTGCCACTAAACAGGTGTCTCAGCTTGAACAGCACCTCGGCGCCCGGCTACTGAATCGAAATACTCGCGGTATCAGCATCACGGAAGATGGCGCCATATACTACGACAGCTGCAAAGGCATACTTGCTGACGTAGAGTATGCGGATTCGATAGTTGGCGAACGTAGTAAGTCGCTTGCAGGCACCCTACATATTTCCACTTCGGTCGCATTCGGTCGGCGAGTGCTAGCGCCTCTTCTCATGGAATTCATGGGGTCGCAGCCACAGTTGAAGGTGGATCTCGTCTGTAACGATGACTACGTCGACCTGGTAACGCACGGTGTGGATGTAGCTTTACGGATGGGGCGCCTCTCCGACTCGTCTTTGGGATGCCGCTACATTACGCATAATCCGTGGGTTATGGTGGCCGCGCCCGGATATCTCGCCGGTCGATCTGAACCGCGGTGTCCTGCTGACCTCAAGCACCACGAATGCATCGTCTATTCAAGCGTACAAGGCGATGCGGTGTGGCAACTCAGGTCGAAGGCTGGAGTCGTTCAAACCGTTGCAGTCAAAGGCTCCCTTCGCTCAAACAATTTGTCGGCCCTTCTTTCAGCAACTATAGTTGGGTTCGGCATCGCAATCCTGCCGCGGTACGTTGCCTCGGCAGCACTCTCCACTGGAGACATCGTTCCGATCATGGAAACGTACAGCGTGCCAGGACAGGATCTCCACGCGGTGTTTCCGTCCTCAAAGCAGGTGTCCTCAAAGGCTCTGGCATTTACCGAGTTTCTGCTGCCCAGGTTTCGTGCGAATTGGTGGGATGGCCGTCCTCATGCGTGTGAATTCGGTAAGATGGGCACACTTAAGCCCAACGCGCATCCACCATATTGCAGCGAAGAGCAGGCGGTCAAAGCAGACAGACAACTGCACACAGCTAGGCCAGGGCGGCGACGTGCTTGATCCAGAATTTCGAAGAAGGATAATGCGTCGAGACCTAACGCGCCGCGTGGTCAATGCCTGCTGCATGGTCGCCACGCCCGTCGTGGTGGCCGAACTGTTAGAAACCGTGCCAAAACGGCTTGTCGAGATAGCCGGTGCGTAAACGCGCGAGGAGCTTGTCGAGGAGCCGGGGGTTGGTTCCTTCAGAGGCGACCGAGATATCGCTTTGGTTGGAAGAGCGTGGCCTGCGCCTACGGCCGGCGCTCGGAGGCGAACCGGAAGGGCCTTGATCCGGGATCAGACAGGAAGAGTTGCTCGCCGGCCTCCTCGACGAAGCCGACGTGCTCGCCTTATGACCTCCCGCCGCAGCATTGCAACCCAATTGCACGCCTCCACGGCGAGATCAAATGGCCAGTCGCCATAGAACACTAGGTTCAGCCGATCCTGAGCAATGGCAACGTTGCGATGCCGAAGCGCGTCCGCGTGGAAGCCGGCGTCAACGATCAACCGTTTGAGGATAGCGTCCGTCCGAACAGGCTCGCGCCCCGCGAAATGTTCTGTCCAAATGGGAGCACGACCACGGTCGTACCGACCTTGACGCGATCATAAAGGTCGATGGCGTCGTGATTAGTCATGCGGATGCAACCAGACGACACAGACTGTCCGATATATTCCGGTTGGTTGGTCCCGTGGATTCGGTAGAGCGTATCCTGATTGCCTTGGTACAGATAAAGCGCGCGCGCGCCGAGCGGATTGGCTGGTCCGCCGGCAATGCGTTTCGGGAACGGTCCAAGACGAGCCTGCTCTCCGGGGGTGGGCACCCAGTCCGGCCATTCCGCCTTTCGGGCAACGGTCGCGGTGCCCGAGAATGCCATTGCCTCTTCGCCAACCGCCACGCCGTAGCGTAACGCCTTGTGATCCGGCAAAATGTAGTAGAGGTAGTGAGCATCGCTATCGACGATGATCGTGCCTGGTGCCTCCGCGCGATCATAGACCACGACATGGCGGCGATATTGTTCGGAAATCTGGGCTTCGACGTAAGGCGGATTGGCGAGCAATTGTCGGTCGCGGAGCGTCATGCTGGCGTCGGTCGAAGGCGACAGCGTGGTCTGCATGCAGCCGACCATCAGCAAGCTTGCCGCGAGGGATAGGCTAAGTTTCAGCCAGGGAAGAATTTTGAATCTTGTACTCATCGCCCACCAACTGATCTAGTTTGCGACCGCAGCGGATTGCACCCCGCTCATGACGGCCGGCTGGATTACCACCACATGAGTTCCAAGCTTCACACGGCTGTATAGGTCAATGACATCCTGGTTCATAAGTCGAATGCAACCGCTGGAGACCGCATGGCCGATCGTTTCGGGTTCGGTTGTTCCGTGAATTCGAAACATGGTGTCCCGCTCATTTTGATAGAGATACATCGCCCGAGCGCCGAGCGGGTTGCCTAGGCCGCCATCCATGCCACTTGCCCATTTGCGGTAGCGTTTCGGCTCGCGAGTCATCATGGCTTCTGTCGGCGCCCAGTGCGGCCATTCCCCCTTGCGACTGATCGTGGCATTGCCCTGGAAGGCCAGCCCCGCCTTGCCGACTCCAATGCCGTAGCGCATCGCCTTGCCGCCCGCTTCCACGAGATAGAGATGCCGCGCCGCCGTATCGACGACGATCGTGCCCGGCGGCTCTTTGGTCTGATAGTCGACGACCTGTCGCAGCATCTGCGGATCGATCACGCGAAGGTCAATGGCCGGAACCGTATAGCGCCCGTCCTTCAATTCCGCGTATTGCGAGAACGCGCCGATGCGGGAATAACTCATTGAAAGCATCGAGCCGCTTCCTCCAGCGCACCCTGCCAGCATGATCGGCAGCGCCAGCACCGTGATAGAGCGCCGCACGTGACGTTTGCTGAACTTCATCGTCAAATTTCCATTCGGCAGTCAAGATGCGCCGATTCGGCAAGCATCGGCCTCACCCAACGGTCGAGGCTTAAAGCAGGCTTAAGAGTGCGCCGCTCGGGACACACATCGCGGCGAACTCGTGGCTTTATGTTTCGGTGTTGTGATCGCGCAACATCTCATATGCGCTTAAGACTGTCTTAAGGTTCGAGCCCGACCGGTGCAGATGAGGATCTCTAACATATGCGCATTCTGGTAGTGGAAGATGATCCACTCATCCTGAACGGCTTGGCCATGGGCCTATCACTCCACAGCATGGTTGTTGACGGCGTAAACAATTGTGAGGACGCGCACGCCGCGCTTGCGACGACGCAGTTCAATGCGGTTGTATTGGACTGGATGCTTCCTGACGGATCTGGCATCGATGTCCTGCGCGACATGCGAAGCCGCAAGGACACGACGCCGGTGCTGCTGTTGACGGCGCGCGACGCCGTAGAGGACCGGATCAGAGGCCTCGATGAAGGCGCCGATGATTACCTCGGCAAGCCATTCGATCTTGACGAGGTTGCTGCCAGACTGCGGGCCCTTGACCGGCGAGCCGCCGGCCGCTCCATACCAAATCTGGTCTGGCAAGATTTGACGCTCAATCCTGCGACGATGGAGGTCTCTCTGGAGTCCAAACCCCTGATTTTGTCACGCCGCGAGTTCGCCGTGCTCAGTGCACTGATGGAACGACCGGGCATCATAGTTTCCCGATCTCAACTCGAGGGACGGCTTTACGGGTGGCAGGAAGACGTGGGCAGCAATGCCGTCGAAGTACACGTTCACAATCTGCGCACCAAAATCGGCCGACAGCGAATACAAACGCTTCGCGGCATCGGCTATCGGCTGCGAAGCGAGAACATTTGATGTCGCTGCGAACGCGCCTGTTTTTGATCCTCGTCGCATCGACGAGCCTGATCTGGATTAGTGGTTTCACGTGGATTGGAATCAACAGCAAATCCGAGATTGACTATTTGCTCGATCGGCGGCTCATGGAAGCTGCAAGGATGGTAGCGTCGCTTAATCTGAAGACAGATGATATCGACTTGAATTTATCGTCCGATGATGGCGGGCAACATCCTGCCAATAGGAAATACGAGCGTCGCCTCAGCTGTCAGATATGGTCGTTTGACGGTCATCTGATCGGTCGATCCGCAAACGCGCCGACGTCCGAGCTGACCGAGCAGGTCGGCGATTTCTCCGAGCGAAGAGTCGATGGCGTATTGTTTCGCGTATATGCACTCGAGGATACTGCGCGCGGCATCCGCGTTCTGGTAGGCGACGAAGTCGAACAGCGTCGTCAGGCGGTTCGTGATTTGCTGAGTGGCCTGATGATTCCCGCGATGATCATCTTGCCGGCGATCGGATTTTTGATCTGGATCAGCATCCGCCGGGGTCTCGCGCCGCTAAGACTTGTTACCGAGACATTGACAGCTCGGGACGCGGAGAATCTCGCGCCCCTGAAGATCGGCCCGTCGCCGCCGGAAATCCAGCCTCTCGTCAATGCCCTCAACGGGTTGTTCAAGAGGGTACTTGCCGCACGCGATCATGAACGTAGTTTTGTGGCCTACGCAGCTCACGAACTGCGGACGCCGCTGGCGGGATTAAAGACTCAGGCGCAAGTCGCGATTGCGTCGTCCGATCCTAAGATTCGGGACAACGCCCTCAAGCACTTGGTTGATGCGGTCGACCGTGCCGGGCGCTTGGTCAAGCAATTGCTGACGATCTCGCAATTGGATGCGAATACCGAAAAGCGATCGGACAAGTGGTTCAACGTCGGCGAGCTGCTCGGCGACATCCATCGCGATGTCAGTCCTGATCTGCATCCCGAAAGGATCGAGCTTTCGCCATCGCTTCGCGATAGCAGCATCGAGATCGATCGAGAATTATTTCATCTCGCTGCGCGGAACTTAGTCGAGAATGCGTTGCAGCTGACGCCCGCTGAAGGCAAGGTCCGCTTGTTCGTGCAGCATGGCGAGGAGGAATCGAAAATCTGCGTTGAAGATGATGGTCCCGGCATTCCTGCGGAGGAACATATGCTCGTGTTGCAGCGCTTTGTGCGTGGCCGCCATAAATATCCCACCGGAAGCGGATTGGGACTATCTATTGTGAGAGCTGCGCTGGAGCAGGCGGATGCCAAGCTCGAGCTGTCTAGTCCCGAAAGCGGCTGCGGCTTGCGTGCGGAAATTATCATGAAGTCTGGTCGAATACGGCGGAGCGAACCCGTGGGCGCAATGATCAGTCTTGGTGTCGATGCCAAGCAGCCGCAAGCGCTTGTTTAGCGTGTTGTTCGATAGCGGGGCATCCTTAGAGCAGGAAAACGCGTACCGGCGATGGCCAGTCAGCTTTTGAACGCTGCGCAGGATCGCGAGTGCCTGCCGTGACAGAGGCACGACATGGTCCCAGCCGGTCTTCATTTTGATGGCTAGGAACGGTCCAGCGTTTGGCATCCCAATCCACCTCGTTCCACTCCATTTCATTGACCATGCCGGGGCGGGGAATGGTCAGCGCGTCGAAGCGCAAGGCAAGTCCCACAACGTCACCAAACCTCGCTTTCGTCCAGGGTGCGCTGATGAGCTTGAAGACGCGCGTCACGTCGCGCGCTTCGGTAACGCCAGGACGCTGGATCGAAATATTGGCGATCTGCCCCTTCAGGTTGCGGAATGGATTGTAGCCGTCGCCTTCGACATCGGCATAGTCGCAGATTTGCTCACCGATGCTGCGCACACGGTCACGGGTTTCCAGCTTTCCCTCAGCCTCGTATGAACGCATGAAAGCGAGCACGTCAGGACGCTTGATGTCCTGCCTGGACAGCTTGCCGAATCGATCCTTGACGTAACCGACCAGCAGCTCGAGCACCTCGATGGTCTTGGGGTCGCGCACCGCGACAATCCTGCCGCGTTTGACTTTCTCGACTTTCTTCTTCGCGAGCCACTCGTCGGCCCATTGCGCGAAAGGTCGGGCGGCCGACTGCCTGTGCTTGTCTAGCTGCTTCTCTGTGCTCAGATCTTTGCCCTCCTTGAGCAGTTCTTTGGCCTTGTCGCGCTCGCGCCGCGCGTCGGCGAGCGATAGCGTGCCACCCCTGCCGTTGCCGTAACGGCCGATGGAGTAGGTTTTCCGACGGGTGCGGAAGCGGTAGTCCATCCGTCACTGGGCTGGCCGTGTTCTGTAGAACAGTTGTCTTGCTGAGCATCTCCAGATGGGGGACCAACTGACCAAAGGCGGGATTATCTTTGACCCCGACCACTTTGCCTGCCAAGTCGACGAACCCCATTGTCGCCCGCGACGGGCCGTGGATCGGTAGGTCGTCGAGTAGGATTCTTCCACATGTCAAGGACATCGATCATAGCTAAAGCGTCGCCCTCGGCCGCGCTGCCTTGGCGCAGATCAACGCCGTGCTCCGCTAGAAGATTGATAAACTGATTGACGACCTCGGTTGCACGCTCAAAGGATGGATAGGACAAGGAAGACCTCCAAGGCGAAACCGTGGCTGGCTCGTGGCACTCGGGAACGGCATCGATGTGTGGTGGGTCGGCTTCGTAGGCACGTCGACCATAAGGAAACAAGCGCCGCTAGATACGGCGTCAGCAGACATCCGATCAATCATTAGAGAGATGGCGCACCCGACACGATTCGAACGTGTGGCCTTCGCCTTCGGAGGGCGACGCTCTATCCAGCTGAGCTACGGGTGCTTCTTGCTTACGCAGTGCTTACGCGAATTTCGCGTAGGAGTTAACCCCAACGCGCAGCCCTCGCAAGCTATTGCAGTACAATACGCTTTCTTCCTCACTTTTCGCACCAGCCGGCTTGACACCTGCCTTCGGAGCAATTTGTCCTGGCTATCCGAAATGCACGCTAGGACACGCCATGATACTACAACGCTTTGAAACGTATGGACAATCCGGTCTTCCTCGCCGAAATCCATATCCCACACTTCGCTCGGACTTTCATCCGGCTGCTTCCGTGGTGCTTCCGCGGAAACAGCCCGCTCTCCAAGGGGAATTCGCGTAATGGCCAAGCTCACGAAACGTGTCGTGGATGCAGCCGCAGCCCGCGAGAAGGACTACTTCATCTGGGACGACGAATTGCCCGGCTTCGGCCTTCGCATCTTCGCGTCCGGTAAACGCAGCTACCTTATCCAATACCGCGCCGCGGGTCGAACCCGCCGCTTCACAATCGGCCTTCATGGCGTGTGGACGGCGGAGACGGCCCGGCAGGAAGCTAAGGTGCAGCTTGGTCGCGTCGCACAGGGTGATAACCCCTCCGAGGAACGCCTGCTGGATCATCAGGCGATCACCGTCAAAGAGCTGTGCGCGATGTACCTCAAGGACCTCGAAGCCGGTCTCATTCTCGGAAAGGGAGGCCGACCGAAAAAGGCAACGACCATCGTCAGCGATACCGGTCGCATTCATCGACACATCATCCCGCTGATCGGCACGCGCCGGGTAAAGGACCTGGTCAAAGCCGACATGACCAAGGTGTTGAAGGACATCATGGCGGGGAAGACGGCGGTGTCGGTGAAGACCAAGAAGCTGCGCGGCAAGTCCATCGTGACAGGCGGCGCCGGTACGGCCACGCGGACGCTCGGACTCGTTGGCGGCATTTTCACCTACGCCATGGAGGCAGGGATCATCACGGCCAATCCCGTGCACGGCATCCGCAAGCCCAAGGACAATGTCCGCGACCGTCGTCTCACCCAGGCGGAGTACCGCACGCTCGGCGAGATTCTGCGCCAAGCGGCCGAAACCCCGAAATATGAGATGACGGTCGAGATTATCCGACAGATCGCGCTCACCGGCTGCCGCCGGAGCGAGATGATCGGTCTCAAGTGGACCGAGGCGGACACTGACGCGAGTTGCATGCGTCTGGAAGACAGCAAGGAAGGTGCCTCCATCCGTCCCATTGGCCTCACCGTGGTCGAGTATCTGGAAGAACGACGCAAAACCTCGACGGGAAGCTATGTCTTCCCCGGCCAGGGTGAGGACACCGCCTTTGGCGGTTTCCCCAACCATTGGCGGCAGATTTTCCGGGACTCGCCGCTGGCCGATGTAACGCCGCACGTCCTGCGTCACAGCTTCGCCAGCATCGCCAACGATCTCGGCTTCACCGAGGTGACCATCGCCGCCCTGGTCGGCCACTCGAAGGGGACCGTCACGAGCAAATACATCCATTCGCTCGACACGGCCCTCATCATGGCCGCCGACACCATCTCCGGCTACGTTCAGGGGCTGCTCGATGGGGTCAAGTTCAAGCAGACCGCCTACGCAGTAGATCGGAACTCCCGAAAGGCCGCGCTATCTCACTTCCTCAAGAAGGCGGTGGAAGACCCGAGCGGGAACGGACAAGACTTGCCATTGGCCGCTTAAGTAGTTGACGGGCTAAACGGAAAGCGAGTTGGATTATTTGTCTGGCTCGCTCCCGCTTTCCATCGCGGCGAGGCATTGGCCCTGCGACACTCTCTCATTCTTTAGCAAGGCCAACGCGCGCCGCTGGACTCATCTCCATATGTCGATTAGTCTCGACATATGGAATCAGACAGCGCCATCCTCGCTTTCGCCGCCCTTGCGCAGAACACCCGCCTCGACGTGTTCCGCATGCTGATGGAGCACGAGCCAGAGGGACTGCCCGCAGGTGAGATCGCCCGCCGGTTGGACGTCCCGCACAACACAATGTCGACGCATCTTGCAACGCTGACGCGCGCCGGCCTGATCGACGCCGAGCGGCACAGCCGCTCGATCATCTATCGGGCGAGGCTCGAGGCCGTGCATGCGCTCACCAGCTTCCTGGTGAAGGACTGCTGCGGTGGCCGCCCGGAAATCTGCGCGCCGTTGATCGCCGATCTTTCCCCCTGCTGTTCGCCGCAATCCCTCGCCGCCAAGGAGGCTGGCCATGACTGACCGCATCTACAATGTTCTGTTCCTCTGCACCGGCAATTCGGCCCGTTCGATCCTCGCCGAAAGCATCCTGACCAAGAACGGCGCCGGTCGCTTCCGCGCCTTCTCGGCCGGTAGCCAGCCCAAGGGCGCGGTGAACCCCTTCGCGCTGAAGGTGCTCGGGAGCTTTGAGTACCCTACGGAAGGCTTCCGTTCGAAGAGCTGGGAGGAGTTCGCCCATCCCGGCGCACCCGTC
>NZ_JTIY01000004.1 GCF_000818175.1 Streptomyces sp. AcH 505 | reverse complement strand
CCGCCGGTGGCGAACTGGCGGGCGGCCAGTCGGCGTGCTGACCAGACAGCTTCGGCCGGCGCGACCCAGTGGACTTCGCTGAATGCCGTGTAGTCGACGTTACGCGGGTAGATCGAGGAGCCGAGTCCGCGCATGAGCCGGGTGCGGGCGGGCTGGCCGAAGATGGTCGAGCCGATGGTGTCGACGCCCACCAGCCGTACGCCGGGGATGCGTTGGCGCACTCCGCGGGTGATGCCTGCGGAGTGTCCGCCGGTGCCGACCGCGCACACCAGGATGTCGATGTGCTCCAGCTGGTCGGTGAGCTCGCCGGCAAGGCCCTCGTACGCGGCTACGTTGTCGGGGTTGTGGTATTGGTCCGGCGACCACGCGCCTGGCAGAGCGGCAAGGATTTCGGTGACCTTCTGGCGGCGTGCTTCTTGCCATCCGCCTTCGGGGTGAGGGTGGTCCACGATGTAGAGCGTGGCACCGTGGGCGGTAAGCATCCGCTCCATGATCGGTTCCATGCCGGGGTCGGTGACCAGGTGTACGGGGTGGCCGTGCAGGACCCCGGCGAGTGCCAGGCCGAGTCCAAGGGTGCCGGAGGTGGATTCCACGATCGGGGCGCCAGGGCGCAGATCACCGCGTTCGCGGGCCTTGGCGACCATGTGGAGCGCGGCGCGGTCCTTGATGCCTCCGGGGTTGAACCCTTCCAGTTTGGCCCAGAAGCCGCCGGGCGCGGTCGCGAGGGGCTCGTCCACCCACAGCACGGGGGTGTTGCCGACAGCTTCCAGCACACTGCCCGGAGGTGTCTTCGGCATTTTGGGCAGGGACAGTTCAGTCATGAGCGGGTTTCTTTCGTGCGTGGGGGCACGATGGCGGCGCTGCGGTCGTCCGTGACGAGGCGTGCGGCATCGTCCCCGAGGCGAAGAGGGGTGCTGTCAGGCACTGGCGACGGCGGCGCTGCGCTGCCGTTCGCCTGTACCTGGCCTCTTCATCTACGGGACACGCACAGCCGGTTCAGGACGTCTCGTGCCGGCCCATCCGGGGGCCCGCGACGGCGTACCGCGGAGCACATCGCGCTCGGGGCCATCGCGGCGGAGGCATCGACCAACGCCGCAGGTAGTTCATGCGGGTGACGCTTTTCCCGCACCTGCGTCGCGACATGCTGCTCGCTGACGGGCACGCAGTGATCGCGATCCCCGCCCTGACAGCCGACAGTCGTTTCTGAGGTGAACTGCTCGCCGGGCGCTCGCTGTTGCGGTGTGGCAGGCGCGGTCACAAGGGCGGTCACTGCCTGTTGGTCGATTGTCATGCCGACCAGGCGATGATGACCGCCGCTGTCGCATGCGCCGAGCAGCAGCGCGGCCAGCGCCGCCACCATCAAGGCGACGACGAAGCTGTCCCGCTCCTTGCTCACCCACCACGATCGACTCCGCACAGTGACGGTTACGCTACCTTGCGCACACGGCTGCGGTGTCCGTGAGCCCTCCGAACGAGTGAGGGAGAACCGGCCACACTATGTGTCCGGCGGATCAGTGCTCATGCAAGCCGGGTCGGTGGACAGGCCCATGGGCATCGTCGCAGTGCGTGTCCGTCTCGGTCTCTTCCCGGCCGCTGATGCGCAGAAGCCCCTGGAACTCGCTGCCGACGTGATCGACCTGCAACGTGGTGTGGGTGATGCCTGGGCCGGTCGCCAGCAGCTGTTCCAGGTCCCGGCGTACTGCGTGGCAATCCTCGGACGCCTCCACCAGTACATGGGCGGACAAAGCACTCTGTCCGGATGTGATCGTCCAGATGTGCAGATCGTGAACCTCGACCACGCCCTTCTGCGCAACGAGCAGATCACCGAGGACGTCCGGGTCGATGCCTGCCGGGGCGGCTTCCAGGAAGATCCGCCCCGAATCGCGCACCAGGCCGTAGCCGGCCTTGAGCATCAGCGCGACCACCAGCAACGAGGCGATGGCATCCGCACGGCCGAAACCGGTGAACAGCACCACGGCGCCGGCAATGGCAGTGGCGATGAATCCGAACAGGTCCGTCAGGATGTGCTGGTAGGCGCCTTCGACATTCAGTGAGGTCCGATTGGCTCGCGAAATCGCCCAGGTCGCGACCAGATTGACCGCCACTCCTACCAGCGCCGTGGCCAGGACGAGACCACCGGTCACGCTGGGTGGGGCGATCAGCCGGTGGATCGCCTCGTAGGCCAGCCATACCGACAACAGCAACAGTGTCAATCCGTTGGCCTGGGCGGACAGAATTTCCACCCGCTTCAAGCCGAAGGTGTAGGAGCCCTTGGCGGGGCGGGCGGCGAGCCGCATCGCGACCAGCGCAAGCACGATCGAGGCGACATCGGTGAGCATGTGAGCCGCGTCGGAGATCAACGCCAGCGAATTGGCCAGTACCCCGATGACCACCTCGGCCGACATGAACACCGCGATCAGCACCAGCGCGAGCGTCAGCCATCGGCGGTCCGCGTCGGCGGACACCCCGTGAGCGTGGCCTCCGTGCCCGTCGTCGTGCTCCTGGTCGTGATCGTGCTTCTTGGCCATGACGGTGGTCCTCCCCGGGGTCCGAGACGGGCCCACGTCCGAAAGTGAAGCGCAGATCGGGCGAAGATCCAAAGGCTGCATTGAAGACCGTTGTCGTTCCCGCCAACGCACACCGGGCGCGGGATGACGACCCCCGTCTCGGGCAGAGGTCAGGGCCGTGACGCCGCATAGAACGGCATCGAGTCCAGACTCGTGATCTCGATGTTCTTGCCGGTCCGTGGAGCGTGGATCGCTTTGCCGTTTCCGACGTACAGGCCGTTGTGCTGGCTGCTGTTGTACCAGTAGATGATGTCGCCGGGCTGGAGATCAGCCCGCGACACCTTCCTGCCGACCGAGTACTGCTGCTGCACGGTACGCGGCAGTGAGACGCCCACGGACCGCCAGGAGGCACCCGTCAGGCCGGAGCAGTCAAAGGAGTTGGGACCGGTCGATCCCCACTCGTAGGGCTTGCCCAGCTGCGCGTACGCGAACTCCAGTGCCGCCTTCGCCCTGCCGCTGGCCGGGCCGTTGTAGGTCGCCGCGCTGTCGCTGGTGCCGGAGGCGGCGTCGTCACGGGCCTCGGCCGCCCGTATCCGGGACCGTTCCTGGGCTGTCAGGCTGTTGAGAAGCTGACGGGCCCGACTGAGCTTGTCCCGCACTTCCTTCTTCTTGGCAGCAGCCTGGCTGCGCAGGATCTGCAACTCCTCCAGGCGATCGGTGACCGTCGCGCGTTCTTGGGCCAGTTCCCTCTGCATCTTCTGCATCGCACGCATGGATCCCGCCTGCCGGTCGCCGGTCCGGCCGAGTACCTCGGCCCGCTCCAGGTACGTCTCCGGATCGCCGGACAGGAAAAGCTGTACGGAAGGGTCGAGGCCGCCGCTTCGGTACTGGGCTGCCGCCAAGGGACCGATTTCCGCTCGGAGCTCGTTGATCTCCTCCTGCTTACGGGCCAGCTTGTCCCGCGCGCTGTCTGCCTTGCCCTGGAGCGTCTTCTGCTGCGCGCGCACGCTGTTGTACTCCTCCGTCGGGGCCTCGGCCTCTTCGTAGAGTTTCTCCACCTGCTTGCGTACTTCGTCAGCCATTGGTTTCGGTGCTGCCTGCCCCTGGGTCGACAGGAGACTCACCGCACCGGCGGCAAGGCCGACGGAGGCAATCCGCGTCCGGCTGATCGGCTTCGGCCGACGATGCGTTCCCATTTCGCGGTGACTCCTCAAGACAACTGGCCGACGCGGACCAGGACATGGTCGACAAGGGCGTCAACACGAGATCGCCCGTAACAACTTAGTAGCTTAGTAGTTGGTCTCGCAACAGCCGCACACCGGCGAGGGATCAGCTCCCATCAGAACGGGTTGGGCAGCCAGTCAGCCGATTCCTGTACAGGACAGCACCAGCGGTACCAGCGGAGCGGCTGCCGCCGCGGAGACAAGACCTGCCCGCAGGAGCGGATGTGGTGCCGCTTGCGGGCTCAGGATCCGACGCATACGGATCACGGCGGTCGGGCCGGAGGCGGCCAGCGACCCGACGGGCGTCCTTGCCGCCGCCAGTTCCACGACGGCGCTCGCCAGCACATGGCGCGGATACGTACGCAGGGCACGATCGTCCGCAGCCATCTCCAGGAGCAGCGCCGTCTGCTGGGATGCGTTGCGGGCCAGTGAGAGCCCCCGGAAGACGAGGCGGAAGGCGTCTGCGACTGCCAGCACCAGATGGTGACGTCCTGCGATGTGCGCCCTCTCGTGCTCCAGAACGGCGCCGAGCTGCGCCGGCCGCAGGCAGGCGAGTGCCGCGTCGGAGATGACGATCCGCGGCCGCCGGCCCGGCAGGCAGTAGGCGGCGGGAACGGCATAGGGCAGGACAGTGACTCCGAGTTCCGGCACGCACCGCCCGACCAGGTCGAGCGCCCTGCGATGCCGCGCCCGCGCCCTGCTGGAGGCCGTCAACCGACCTCCTGCGCCGGCAAGGAGCGCGATCAGCACCACGGCCGGCCACGCCACGGCGAACCGGTCCGATCCGGCAGATATCGAATCACCGTGCACACCGCAGGTGCGCAGGAGGTCGACCATGACGATGTGCAGGTGCTGCGACGGCATCGCCAGGCCGTAGCCCGCCAGCATGACCGCGAGGGAGAAGGACAAGGTCATCGCCTGCCACACCACGGCTCCCAGCAGGGGGGCCCGCTGGGGCCACCGGCTTCTCTTCACGATCCCAGGACCGATGAACCCGATAGCCGTCGCGTAGGCGAACAGCACGAGTGTCGCGCTCACGCGTCAGCCTGCGTGCCCATACTGCTCAGCGCCTCACGCAGAGCGGCCACCTCGTCGGGAGACATAGCCTCAACGAATTGCAGCAGCGCAGCCGGACGGTCCTTGCTCACGCCCAGGCCGTCCTCCATCAGCGCCGCCGCATAGGCCTCACGACTGCGGACCGGCATGTACAGCCAGGCGCGTCCTTCTTTGGACCGCCGCAACCATCCCTTGCTGTGCAGGATGTTGGTAACGGTCATGACGGTCGTATACGCGATGGGGCGCAGCTTGTTGATGTCGTCACAAATCTCACGCACAGTCGCAAGCCGGTTCCACGCCCACAAGCGGTCCATGATCTCCGCTTCGAGATCCCCCAACCGCCGCATGATGGCCTGCTCCTTCCGCTGCCCATAACCCTGGCCATGATAGACGCGCTCTCCCACCACCCTTCCCGTCCCGAAGGCTCAAGCGGGGCTCACGCGACGAAGACGCAGAAGGGGTGTCCCGCGGGGTCCGCGTAGACGCGGAAGGGCTCGTCGGGTCCCTGCTTGTTGTCGGAGAGCAGGCGTCCACCCAGGTCCAGCACACGCTGGTGCTGTGCCTTGAGGTCCTCGATCGACAACACGCTCAAGTCGACGTGCAGTTGCTGCGGCACCGGGCCTTCGGGCCACGTCGGCCGCGTCAGTTGGTCGACGTATTGGAAGGCCAGTCGCGGTGCGCCGTCCTCGGTGCGCAAGACCAGCCAGTCCTGTCCTCGTTCG
This sequence comes from Streptomyces sp. AcH 505, assembly GCF_000818175.1. GTDB lineage: Bacteria > Actinomycetota > Actinomycetes > Streptomycetales > Streptomycetaceae > Streptomyces. The sequence continues at coordinate 34,821 of NZ_JTIY01000004.1, read as the reverse complement.
TCGGGCGCTCCCGCCTCGGGTGGCTCGTCGCCGGGCCCGTAGGTCAGGCCGAGCAGCGAGCGGTAGAACTCCGCGAGTCCTCGGGGGTCGGTGCTGTCGAGCACCACCTGGCACAGTTTCAGCGAGCCTTTTTCGGCTACCAATGTGATCACCTCTGTCGCTAGTGTGCCCGGTGGGCCGAGGGGAAACAGAAACGCCACTATCGGGTGTACGGCAATTGCATGGACCGTCTCCGATTCCCGCCTCCAAGCCCGCACCAGCCACCCTTCACCACCGCCTTGCGGGAAGGGACTCAGACCGTGGGGGGCGGGTAGGCGGCGACCATGGACATGAAGCACCTGCTCGTGATCACACCTGGCATACGTGCATATCGCGAATACCTGTTGGCTCCTGATATGCCGAGTCATACGCACAGCGTCCTGGTGGAGGAGTACGCCCGGGGCCCGAGATTGCAGGCACGTCGACGGTCGGGAGACCGGCCAGGAAGCGCTCGGGGTGTCGAGCATCCGAAGCGGACTGAACCCGCGCCGTATGCCCGAACCCGGAGCACGGAGCCACAGAATTATGGGCTCAGGCCGATGTCCCCTTCTGCTGTGCGGCCTTGGCCGTGATGTCCACGGTGTCCTTGGCCGCCGGGGCGGTCACCTTCACGTCGGTGCCGAAGTCGCTGAATTTCACCGTGGTGACGACCTTCGTCGATGCGTTCGTCGCCGGGCTCGAACTCTGACTGCCCGAGGGTGTGGCGGTCACCGAGACCTTCTCCTGACGCATCCGGCCCTCGTCGTCCAGCCAGATGTCGAGCGGCAGCGAGTCGCCGAGCTGCTGCTTCAGTTTCTGCACGTCAGCGGCGCTCTGTCCCTTTGCCAACTGAGCGACGTCGACCGAGACCTTGTAGTGGGTGGTCTTCGCCCCGTCGATCGTCTCGTTCCCCGCTTTGGTGACGTCCTTGTCGTTGATGCCCTTGACGTAGGAGAACGACTGGGCGGGGTCGCTGTACTGCGAACTCCCGCCGGACTGCCGCGCCAGCTTCTCCAGGTCGATCTTTATCCATGACTTGCCCTGCGGCAGTTGGCTGCGCTGCTGGGTCGGTGGCTGCTGGTAGATGACCCCGTTCAGGGTGCGCTGCTGGAGCTTCTGGTTCTCGGCGGTCAGGGTCAGATCACTGCTGCCGTTCGACAGGTCGATGACGCCGGAGCCGTGCGCGGTGGCCTGCTGGTCCGCTCCCTGGACCTGGGTGTCGATGGTCATTTTGGCGGTCTTCGCATCGGCGGTCTTCTGATAGGCGGCACGCACCGCCTGAGTGCCTTGCTCGGAGGCTGCGGGCGAGGGCTTGGAGGCCGCTGTCGCACCGCCGGCCTTCTTCGCCGGCTTCCCGCCGTCATCACCGCATCCGGCCAGAGCGCCCGTCAGCAGTAAGCCGCCCGCCAGCATCGTCGCCGTGTGTCGTCGTACCCGAACTCGCCTCATCGCGTCCCCTTTGAGCAGTCATGCAATAGGCCGACATGTCTGAGGAGCCGAGTGCCCTCGAAGATCCGCCTCACACCGTTGCCTCACGATCAGAGCGCATATGTCGCGTTCAACGAGATGGGGCAAGGCGCTGGTTCTGGCGGCCTCGGGGCCGACGACAGGCTCACCCCGCGAAGCATCCGAAATCTTCGTTGTCACGACTCCGGTAATGCTTCAGTGAATCTTCCTCTCCGCTATCGAAGACCACACGCCCTGCTGCAAGTTGCTCAGGCCGAAAGGTAACGAAGCCAGATACCAGTTCGTCAGACGTCATATTGGTTTCGAGGGCATACGTGACCCCGGGGCGGAGCCGGGTAGTCAGAGGGAGAAGCGTGGTGAAACCTTCTGGCGTTTCACCGATGGAGATGCGCTTCAAGAGGTTGTCCTGAGTGGCTTTAATGTGCCAAAGCAGCTCACCAGGGTCATCCGCGGTGCTCTCGTTCGCCCACTCGTAGAGACCTACCTCGGCGACTCCGTCGTGCTTGGCACGAGGGCAGTCACGCCATCCGATCACCGGTTTGGAGACCTCACCACCGACGAAGAGCGGGGTGTACTTGGCTCCGCAGCCACTCAGCAGCAGCACAAGTCCCAGAACCATCGCCGCTCTCCCCCAACTCATGCGGGGAGTTTACGCATTCGAGCGCCGACGGGGTCCTGGTCGACGTCTCAAGCGGGCCAGGCCGGTGCTTCGGCGGAATCACCCACAAGCCCTCTGGTGCGTGTCAGCTGCTCGGTGCGTGCTGAGGTCGACGACGCAGAAGACATTGCCGTCCGGATCCGCGAGGACGACGAAGTCCGCGTGAGGCGGGTATTGGTCCCAGTCGACCCTCTTCGCACCGAGCGCCACAATCCGCTGGACTTCGGCTTCCTGCTCCGGAGTTGCGCACGTCGAGGTACAGGCGCGTCAGCAGCTTCCCGAGCAGCCTGTCCAGAGCCGTCGACCACACGTGCTACGGGGTGAAGAGCACCTTCACCGCCCCGTCCTGCTTCTGCTGGAACATCTTGTACGCCTCCGGGGCCTGGCTCAGTGGCAACCTGTGCGTCGCGAAATCATCCACGCCCAGGGGATCCGCGTCCGTGAGCAGGGGAAGGATGTCGTCCACCCACCGCCATACGTTGGCCTGGCCCATACGGAGCTGGATCTGCTTGTCGAACATGGTCAGCAGGGGCAGCGGGTCGGCCGCTCCTCCGTAGACGCCGGAGAGGGAGATGGTGCCCCCGCGGCGGACCAGGTCGATGGCCAGGTACAGGGCGGAGAGGCGGTCCACGCCGGCGCGCTGCATCAGCTTGGCGGCGAACGCGTCGGGCAGCAGCGAGGTCAACTGCTGCATGCCCTTGGCGATCGGAGCGCCGTGCGCCTCCATCCCGACGGCGTCGATGACGGAGTCGGGTCCGCGCCCGCCGGTGAGGTCCCGTACAACATCGGTGATCTTGTCGCCGTGCTCGTTGAGGTCGAGCGTGTGGACACCACGGGCCTGCGCCCGCCGAAGCCGCTCCGGTACCAGGTCGATGCCGATGACCTTCTCCGCGCCGCGGTGCAGGGCGATGCGGGTACTCATGTCTCCGATCGGCCCCAGCCCCAGGACGGCGACCGTGCCGCCCGGCGGCACCGCCGCGTACTCCACCGCCTGCCAGGCGGTCGGCAGGACGTCGGACAGGTAGACGAAACGGTCGTCCGACGGGCCCGGAGGTACGGCGATGGGCAGCGTGTTCCCGAAGGGGACGCGCAGGTACTCGGCCTGACCGCCGGGGACCTGCCCGTAGAGCTTGGTGTAGCCGAAGAGGGATGCACCGGTCCCGTGCTCATGGACCTGTGTCGTCTCGCACTGGGACTGCAGCCCCTGTTCGCACATGAAGCACGTGCCGCACGAGACGTTGAAGGGCACCACCACACGGTCGCCCACCCGCACCGCCGTGACCTCCGCGCCGACTTCTTGGACGATCCCCATGGGTTCGTGCCCCAGGATGTCGCCGGCGTCGAGGAACGGGCCGAAGACTTCGTACAGATGCAGATCGGAGCCGCACAGACCGGTGGTCGTCACCTTGATGATCACGTCTGTCGGGTCCTGGATGACGGGGTCCGGAACCGTCTCCACCCGTACATCGCCCTTGCCCTGCCAGGTCAGTGCCCGCATCGTGCCTCCGTCGTCAGGTGGTCTCGTGGTCATTCGAACTCGGCCCGGTGCTTGCGGAAGCGCTCCGCCCCGGCTTGAGGACTTTCGCGAGCGTCGGAATCAGATCGCCGCGGATCGACGCCGTGGACTGTGCTCGACCACATCGGCCAGTCGGCCGAGCATGCTGCGGTGACGCGCCTGGATCAGCGCGTCGACCGCGGCGTTGTGCAGGAACCCGCCCGGTCCGCGCAGCGGGTGTTCGTCGAGGATGACCAAGGTGTGCTCGCCCCAGGGCCGTATGTCGAGGGCGATCCGCGCGGTGCCGAGCCGTCCGCTGTCGGCTTCCAGCTCCAGCACGCCGGGCGCTTCGCACCGCCGGACGGTCGTGTTGCCTGACAACGACCACCGGCCCAGCCGCACGGTGTACGCGATGGTGGAACCGACCTGGGGCCACACGCCCGTGTCCGGTCGAGTGTCGGACGTACCGACCACCCAGTCGCCGTAGCGCGTGCCGTCGGCAAGCACCGCCCAGACATCCCCGGGCGGTCGTTCGATCAATCGGTGCCGCACAGCCATGGATCCTCCAGCCGACTGGGATTCACTCGTGGTCGTTCCTGGTGCCCAGCCCGTCGCGGCGCATCCCCTGCCACCCACACTCGCAGCAGTCGGGACGCTCGCCCCGCAACACACCCAGCCGGGTTCGCGGCCCGGCGGAAAGCCACCCGTACGCCCTCCCGCACCGGATGCGCGGCCCCGAGCCGCCCATGACGAGGCCGGAGGGGGCCTGTGCCCGACACGGGGGGGCAGCACTTCGCGCTGGACGCGCGGCGCGTCACACGGCGGTTGTCGAGCGAGTGATCAGCGCCAGGACGCCAGGAAGACCGTCCTGGACGTAGGCACGTCGTTGCTGGTCCGCCGGGGTTCCCTGGTCGAGGAGCCGGTGGACGAGCGATTCGACCTCCCGCTGATCGCCGGCCGTGTCCAGCGCGGGGCCGGCGTGGTCCAGGAGATGGTGCACGACGTCGGCGGCATCCCGGCGTTTGCCTTCGGGATCGATGAGGGAGGCGCTCATCCCGTGGCGTGCCGCGTGCCAGGTCGCCGCGTGCTGCAATTCCGTCGGGTACTCGGGGATCGGCTGGTCCGCCTTCGTCTCCTCGATCGCCGTGGCGACCAAGGCGCGCACGATCCCGGCGAACATGACCGCGTCGTCCGCCCGCAGCTGGACGTCGGGACACCGCACCTCGACCGTGGGGTAGCGGTCCGAGAGCCGCGCGTGCCAGTAGACCTGTCCCCTGTCGCTGATGGCACCGGAGCTGACCAGCTTGGTGATGCGCCGCTCGTGCTCGTCCTCGTCGGTGAAATGAGGAGGCGGGCCGCTGACCGGCCAGCGGCCGAAGAGGACCGTGCGCCAGCTGGCGAAGCCGGTGTCCTCGCCGTCCCAGAACGGCGAGTTGGCCGACATCGCCACCAGCGTGGGAAGCCAGGGCCGCAACCGGTTGAGTACCTGTACCCCGGTTGCCCGGTCGGGCACCGCCGCGTGCACATGCATGCCGTTGATCAGTTGCTCGGCCACCAGCCGGGGAGCCTGGGAGGCGATTCCGCGGTACCGCGGTTCCGGCGTCACAGGCACCGGTGCGGCTTCCCTCAGCGGGGACGCTCCGCACGCCGCGAGCCGACAGCCCAGCTCCTCGGCCGCCGTGCCCACCGCGTGCCGCAGTCGCAGGAGGTGCCCGCCGACCTCTTCGAGCTCCATGCACACGGGTGTGGCGATCTCGACCTGAGCCTGCAGCAACTCCGCCTGCACCTCGTCGGCGTCGGCGGCCGTGCTCAGGCCCGCTGCTTTCCGTACCTGCTGCCCCAGCGGCACGGGCAGACAGGTCTCCGGATCGATCAGCAGATATTCTTCCTCGACACCTACGGTGATCATGCATGCCTCCGATGCCGTCGATGCCGTACAGGGATCCGGCGCTTGTCCTGTGACGGGTCCACGGTGGCCGCGGTCTCACCGCACTGCCGCCGTGCCCGTTCGTGTGCCGCCCTGTGTACCCGGCGAGATGGCACTCATGCGCGCGCCGGTCGTGCGTCTAGTAGCGAACTTCTGATCCCCACCCGCACACCCGGGCCACGTGCCGGGGCGGAATACCGCGGGATCGCAATTCCTGGTTTATCCGCCCGTTTCCGGGAACCCATGACTGTCCAGGACCGACGTCCAAGACCGAGGAGAGGCGCCATGGCGGAGAACGGGCAGGGCCGAGACGATCCGGTGGACAAGCATCCGCAGCCGGAGTTTCCCCAGCAGGATCAGCGGCACCCGGGGTGGAGCGGCCCCATGGATCCACCGCCGGACCATGGCGAAGAGTCCTACGCGGGGCACGGGACGCTGAAGGGTCTCAAGGCGGTGGTCACGGGCGGTGACTCGGGCATCGGCCGCGCCGTGGCTCTGGCGTACGCCCGGGAGGGCGCCGACGTCCTGATCACCTACCTGCCGGAGGAACTCGACGAGGCCCGTGAGACCACCCGCCTGGTCGAGGAAGCCGGGCGCAGGGCGGTGGCGGTGGAGTGTGACATCCGTGAGGAGAGTGCCTGCCGGGCACTTATCGAACGGGCGGTCGGCGAGTTCGGCCGGATCGACATCCTCGTGAACAATGCCGCGTACCAGATGTCCCAGCCCGACGGCATCGGCGCCATTTCCACCGAACAGTTCGACCGCGTCATGCGCACCAACCTGTACGGGATGTTCTGGCTCTCGAAGATGGCGCTGCCTCACATTCCGCGAGGTGGCTGCATCATCAACTCGTCGTCGGTTCAGGCGTACAAGCCCAGCCCGCATCTGTTGGACTATGCGATGACCAAGGGCGCCATCGTCACCTTCACCCAGGGGCTGGCACAGATGGTCGCCGAGGACGGAATCCGGGTCAACGCGGTGGCCCCCGGCCCGGTCTGGACCCCTCTCATCCCCGCGACCATGCCGGACACCACCTCCTTCGGCAAGCAGGCACCGCTGGGCCGCCCGGCCCAGCCGGCGGAAATGGCACCGGCCTATGTCTTCCTCGCGTCGCCCCAGGCCAGCTACATCACAGCGGAGATCCTGAACGCGACTGGCGGAACGCCCCTTCCCTAGCGCGTGCCTGAAGATTCCCGCGAAATTCCTACCAAGCACCAACGAGAATGGATGACGAACCACCATGGCCGCTTCAGCACCGAAGTACACCGTTCCAGGAATGTCGATCAAGGAGGGCGGCGACGTCATCCAACTGCTTCACCTGCGTTTGCACGCCCTGAACGACCTGGCCCTCACGCTCAAGCACATCCACTGGAACGTGGTCGGTCCGCACTTCATCGCGGTACACGAAATGCTCGACCTGCAGGTCGAAGCAGTCCGCGCCATGGTCGACGAGACGGCGGAGCGCATCTCCACCCTGGGCGGATCACCCCACGGGACCCCGGGCGCCCTCGTGAAGGAGCGGACCTGGGACGACTACGCGGTGGGCCGGGCCGGCGCCATCGAGCACCTCGGAGCGCTCGACCTCGTGTACACCGGCGTCATCGCCGAGCACCGCAGCACGGCGGAGGCCACCGACGAACCTGACCCGGTGACGCAAGACATGCTCATCGGTCAGCTGCGACAGCTCGAACTGTTCCAGTGGTTCGTGCGCGCCCACCTGGAGACCGCCGGCGGCGCACTCAGCACCGCCGGTGCATCCACTGAGCGCAAGGCAGCGACTCAGGCGGGAAAGAAGGCCAGCCGAAAGCGCTGACCAACCGTGGTCCTCACGATCACACAGGACGGCCGGTGCCGCTGCCGGTGCCGGCCATCCTGAACGGCGGGGAGAGACCTCTGGTGACGGGACGTCGTTCGCCGGGTAAGTGACGCCGAACACACCCGGGTGTAGCCCGGGTTGCATCGGGTAAGCGCCGGAACACCACATCACGCAATGACGCGCGAAGCGACCACGACCGAGCAGCAGCGAGCGACGGGCTGGTTCACCGTCCCGCCGCCGCACGCCGGTCTTAGTGAACGTGAGGAACGTGCCGTGCTGACTCCCCACCCTCAGGACCTCCGAGTGGCCCTGGCCCGCTACGCCGATGCCCGCATCGAAGACGACCGTCACCCCACCGAGGCCACCGCCCGGGCGGTGGACGACGCCACGTACACCCTGTGCGTCATGACGGGCACCAGGAACATCCCGCAAGCTCTGAGCACCGCCGACGCCCTGCTCAGCCGGCACACCACCGTCTTCCCTTCCCGCACCGATACGGCGCCCTCCCAGAGCAATGATCTGCAGGCCGCCTGAGGGGAGCGCCTGACGGGAGCAGGGCCTCGGGCCTTGTCCCGAGAGTTCTGTTCGCGCTGGTCATGGCTGAGGGGCCGTCGTACTGCGACGGTCCCTCAGCCACGACCGCCGCAGTTCGTCGGTCCGGGGCAGGCGCGACGGGGGGCGGGTGGTGGACGCAGCGGAGGACAACATCGCCGGCGGTCACCGCGCGGTACGCATGACGGGACGGCAGGGTGGAACTCGGGAACGTATTACCCGACGAGAGAGGTGCCGCATGGCCCCCACCACCCGTGACCCGCGTGCTTCCCACCGCCTGACCGGGCTGTCGGCCGTCGTCACCGGCGGCTCGCGCGGCCTGGGCCTGCTGCTCGCCCGGCAGCTCGCCGGGCGAGGGTGCACCGTGACCCTCACCGCCCGCGACGCCGACGACGCCGACGAACTGGAACGCGCCGCCGTCCGGCTCCGGGAGGAGACCGGCGCCACCATCCATGTGGCCGTCTGCGACGTCCGGGAACGCTCCACCGTCCGCGAACTCATGCGTGCCACCCACGCCCGCGACGGCCTCGACATCGTGATCGCCAACGCGGGGGTCATTCAGGTCGCCCCGGTCGAGGCGATCGCGGCCGAGGAGTTCGAGGCCGCCATGGGCACGATGTTCGAGGGCACGCTGCACACGGCCCTGGAAGCGCTGCCCTACCTGCGCGAAAGCCATGGCAGGCTCGCCCTCATCGGCTCGGTGGGTGGTCTCCTCGGGGTGCCTCACCTGCTGCCGTACTCCTGCGCGAAAGCCGCTGTCGGCGCCCTGGCGGAGGGCCTGCATGCCGAGACGGCGGCCGCAGGCGTGAGCGTGACGGCGGTTCACCCGGGGCTCATGCGGACCGGTTCGCACCGGCAGGCCGAGTTCGGCGGTGACACCGCGGCGGAGTTCGGCTGGTTCAGTGCCTTGTCCGGAACCCCGCTGCTGTCCATGGACGCCGATCGCGCGGCCCGCAAGATCGTGGACTCGGTGGCCCGTCGCCGCGCCCGTCTCGTCCTCACCCCCGCCGCCAAGGCCGCCCAACTCGCCCACGGTGTCGCGCCCGGGCTCACCACCCGCCTCACCGGGCTCACCGCGCGGCTGCTGCCTTCCGCCGACGGGGAAGGACCGCTACGTCAGGGCCACGAAGCCGGCCTTCCGCGAGGCCCGATGGCCCGGCGACTGCGTGCCTGGGGCAGCGCCCTCAACGACCGGGCCGTCCACCACGCCAACCAGCGACGGCCTGGGCCCCGTACCAGCTCCTGAGGAACTCAGCCGCACCGGCGGTCGGCTGTACCGCGTCCCGCTCGGATCCCCGAACATGCGCGCCAGAACGCAAGGCTAAATAGTTTCCATGCAGCATGTGTTGGTGGTTCAATGCCGGGAACCCGCGGTTCGACTCTGTCTGCCGCCGAAGGGAGCCATCCATGCCGACCCCGGTCGCCGCCACCGCGACGAACACTCCGTCCACCGGCGAAAGGCCCACGGAGCGAATGGCAGGGCTGCCGAGGATCACGGACACCGGCGCGGTCTCCCCCGCCGACGCACGGACTTTGTCGAAGCTGTTCTTCGAGCGGCTGCGGGTTCTGGAAGAGGGCACCCCTGAATACGCCTACGCCCGCAACACGCTCATCGAGATGAACATGTCCCTGGTCCACTTCGCGGCACGGCGGTTCAACCGCCCCTGGGAGCAGGAAGACGTCATCCAGTCCGGGATGATCGGGCTGATCAAGGCGATCGACCGGTTCGACCTGAGCCGCGAGACCGAATTCACGAGCTTCGCGATCCCCTACATCGCGGGCGAGATCAAACGCTTCTTCCGCGACACCACCTGGAGCGTGCACGTCCCGCGCCGGCTCCAGGAACTACGCATCGAACTGGCGCAAGCGCGCGACGTCCTGGAGAGCCGGCTGGGGCGCGAACCCACGGTGACGGAACTCGCAGCTCGCCTGGGCAGGCCCGAGGACGAGATCATCGAGGGCCTCGTCGCCGCCAACGGCTACAGCTCCGACTCCCTGGACCTGCCGTCCGACAAGAACGACACGCACCGTGCGGGCACCCTCGCCGACCTCGTCGGCGAGAGGGACCAGGACATGGAACTCGTGGAGAACCTCATCTCACTCGCCCCCATGATGACCGGTCTGGACGAGCGCCAGAAGCAGATCCTGAGCATGCGCTTCGGCCAGGACATGACCCAGGCCCAGATCGGCCAACAGCTCGGCTACTCCCAGATGCACATCTCACGCATCCTCAACGACACCCTCGCCAAGCTCCGCAAAGGGCTGCTCGTCGAGCAGTGACAACCGTCCGTCGCCCAGCTTCGGCGCCTGGAAGCCGCCGATCCTCTGCTCAAGCAATTCGGCCAGCCGCAGCGGGGTGCGGTCCTCGAACATCGGGCCGATGAGCTGTACTCCCACCGGCAGACCCTCGGGCGACCGTCCCGTTGGTACGGCGGTGGCCGGCAGTCCGGGCATCGTGGCCAGACCGGCCCAGACGAGCTGGTCGAAGTACGGATACTCGACGCCGTCGACGTCGATCCGACGTCTCATCAGATCGGGGTCGTGGTCGTGCGGGAACGCGGGAGTGGGCGTGATGGGACACACCACGGCGTCGAACTCGGCGAAGAACTGCCGCCAGCCGTGGCGGTGGAGCTCGCGAAGGCTGTTCGTCTCGATCCAGTCGCGATGGCTGAACACCATGCCGCGCAGCCGCGTCGCGTCGAGGCTCTGGTCCTCTGGGTTCAGTTCGGCGGCGCGGGCCTGCAACTGCTCGTACGCTTCGACGGGGAAACGTGCGACGGAGCCCGAGAACAGGAACTTCGTGTAGAGCAGCGCGGCTTCGGTCAGATCGGGCAGCAGCGGACTGTGCCGCTCGACGCGGGCACCGCCGTCGAGCAGCGCGTCGGCCACCCGGCCCACGCCCGCCCGCACGGCGGATCCGGTCGGCATGAGCGGATGCTCGTCGAGGACCAGGACCCGGAAGTCGCGGAGCCGTTCGTGGCGCGCGGGCGGCAGTGTCAGGTGGTACGACACACCGAGTGTCAGAGGGTCCGGTCCGGCCATGACGTCGAGCAGGAGCGTGAGGTCGCGAGCGGTGCGCGCCATCGGGCCGACGACGGCGAGGTCGTGCTCGACGGGCAGGGCAGGCCCCGGCGGCGGGACCATGCCGCGGATCGCCGCCAGCCCGAGTGTCGGCTTGTGCGCGTAAATGCCGCAGAAGTGCGCCGGGGTACGCAACGAACCGGCGAGGTCGGAGCCGATGGACAGCGCGCCGAATCCGGACGCCAGGGCCGCCGCGGAGCCGCCCGAGGAGCCGCCGGACGTACGACGGTGGTCCCACGGGTTGTTGGTGGTGCCGTAGATCTCGTTGAAGGTCTGCACGTCCTGCAGCCCCACGGGCACATTGGTCTTGCCGAGCACCACAGCGCCCGCGCTCTTGAGCCGCGACACCTGCACCGCGTCCTCGGCCGGCACGAAGTTCCGGTGCTGTGGCATACCCCAGGTCGTGGGCAGCCCCGCGATGTCGTACGACTCCTTGACCGTCACCGGGATGCCCAGCAGGGGCCGGTCCTCACCGCGGGCAAGCGCCCGGTCGGCATCGCGCGCGGCGGCCCGTGTGCGGTCGAAGTCCGGCACACAGATCGAGTTGAGCGCATCGTCGTCCCGTTCGATACGGGCGATCGTTTCGTCGGTCAGTTCCGCCGAGGTCACATCACCGGCACGCAAGGCGGCCGCGAGTTGGTCGGCTGTCGCAAAGTTCCACTCCATGAATCCGACCGTAGGGGCCTGTCGGAGAGGGCACGAAATGCCGCTTCGCACAACGGGGTCGATGCTCCGTGCACGGCGTGCCGGAGTCCGGCACCGCTCGGCGGTGCCGGACTCCGGGGTTGCAGCAGGTGACGATGCGTCAGCGGATCATTTGGTGCCCACCACCATGGACGCCGACCCGGCCAGGGGCTCGACACGCGTGTCCCGGAAGCCCGCCTCGGCCAGCCAGGCGCACCCCTCGGCGCCGGTGTAGTCCGAGCCGTTCGGGGTTACGAGCAACGAGCCTCGCGGTACGGGTATGCGGACGTTCCGAGACCGCGTCGTCCGCTCATCGAGCCGCGCCGCCTCCGCTCCGCCCCGCACCGCTGACGTCCATCGTGCCGACAGGCATGGTGCTGTCGCGTCGGCGAGAACTACGTACGCCGTGTTGTCGCGGTGATCCCGGTCGCGGGTGGTACCGGGGGCGTGCTGTCCGTCAGGCGCCGAGGTCGGGCTGATCCCTCAGCTGCCTGCGGGAGTTGATGCCGAGCTTGCGGAAGATGTTGCGCAGGTGGGCGTCTATGGTGCGCGGGCTGAGGAACAGCCGGGCCGCGACCTCGTTGGACGTCGCGCCCGTGGCGACCAGCCTCGCGATGTACGCCTCCTGGGAGGTGAGTTGATCGTAGGCGCCGCCCGACCGGTTGCGGACCTTCTCGCCGGTGGCGCGCAGTTCGTCGGCGGCACGCCGGGCGAACGCTTCGAGACCCGCTTCGGAGAGCAGTTCGTGCGCGGTGCGCAGATGCTGTCGGCAGTCGCGTCTGCGGCCCTCGCGTCGCAGCCACTCCCCGTACAGAAGATGGGCTCTGGCCCGGTACGGCAGCAACGGGCTCTTCTCCAGGTGCTCTACGGCTTCCCGGAAGTGGTCCTCGACGCCGGTCACCAGTCCTCGTGCGTATGCCGCGATGCCCAGACCCGATGCCGTTCCGCCGGCTTCGGTGCGTTCGGTCAGCGATTCCAGAGCTGTGGCGGCGGCCTCGTGCTCGCCGCACCGTACGGCCGCCTCCACCAGCTCGGGCAGGCAGACGCCGGCGATGAAAAGGTCGTCGTGGCCCACGGCTTGTCGCGCCGCGGTCAGTGCGGCCGGGTAGTCGGCCAAGCCGTTGTGCAGGAGGGCCGCCGCCCAGTGCACGTTGGCGATCAGTTGCCCCGAACCCTGCGCTGTCGCCGCCGCCGTGGCCGTGCCGAACAGCTCCAACGCCTCTTGCCGGCGGCCGCGCATCGCCGCGAGTTGCAGGCGGTGATACACGATCGGAGGTCCGCCGACCGCGTCGGCTATCGCCTCCTCCTCGGCGACCGCCGCCGCCGCTTGCCCCAGATCTCCGGTCAGAGCGGCGTAGGACGTCGCCTGGGCGAGTCCGAGTCGCAGCACGAAGGGCGAACCCGACTCCCTGCCGGTCTTCATCAGCCAGTCGACGATCGCTCCGTGGGCGTGGTCGTCCCAGAGTTCGCCCGCGAGCAGGACGGCGAGGGCGGGCCGGCGCGTCCACAGCGGGCCGTCACTGCCGTCGTCGCCGTGGAGGACCTTCCGTATCAGGGGAACGGCGGCCCGGTGTCCGTCCTCCTCCAGCCGGACCAGCGCGTCGAGTACGTCCGGCGGGCGCTGTGCGGGCGCGGCCCACCGCGCCGCCGCCAGGACCTTGTCCGTCACACCGCCGGGGCGGCCCACCACCAGGGCCATTTCGAGGGCTTCCAGGACACACTCGCGTGCCCGTACCGGATCCAGGTCCGCGAGCCGCCGCGCCGCGCGCAGCATGAACATGGGCCCGTCGCCGTCGTTGTGCCGCGCGAACGCGATCTGGCCCCGCAGCAGGTCCACTTCGGCCTGCTGGAGCTCGTCGGGCGCCGCGCTCTCCACTGTCGTGACAAGGTCGGCCGCGGTGTCGGTGTCACCGGAATCGAGGGTGGCCCGCACTGCCGCCAGCGTCCGGTCGATCCGTACGGCGGCGTCCAACGACACCGCGGCGGCCCGTTCGAGGAAGGCAGCCGCGGCCACCACACCGCCGCGCGAACGGGCGCGTGACGCGGAGCGCTCCAGCTCGGCGGCGAGGTTGTCATCGGGACCGGCGACAGCCAGTGCGCGGTGCCAGGCCCGCCGGTCGGGATCGGTGACCGGGTCGGTGACGTCGGCCAGCACACGGTGCGCCGCGCGGCGCTGGGCGACTTCCGCCGCGCGGTAGACGGCCGACCGGGCCAGCGGATGGCAGAACCGGACGCGGGTGGAGAACTCGATCAGTCCGGTGGCGGTCGCGGCCGAACTGGTCGTGGCCACATCCAGGTCGAGCCGGCGCGCTGCGGGCCAGAGCAGGCCGGGATCGCCGGTCGGATCGGCGCTCGCGACGGTCAGCAACAGCCTCGCCGCGTCGGGGAGATCGGTGAGCCTGACCTGGAAGCCGCGCTCCAGGCGGGTCGGCAGCGACGTGGTGTCCGGTGGGGCGAACCCGCCGGCCCTGGGCAGTTCGAGCAGCGCCAACGGGTTTCCGCGCGCCTCGGCGATGATCCGCTGGCGTACCTGCTCGTCCAGCGTCATATGGCTGCGCGCGGCAAGCAGCTTCCGTGCGTCGGCGTCGCTCAGACCGTTGACGAACAGGCCGGGCAGCTCGTCGAGTTGTCCCACGTCGCAGGGCAGCCGGACGGCGAACATCATGGCCACCGGTTCGGAGGTGATGCGCCGGGCGAGGAAGGTCAGTGCCTTCAAGGAGGCCGTGTCCAGCCATTGCGCGTCGTCGACCACGCACAGCAACGGGCGCTCACGGGCCTCGGACGCCAGCAGCTCCAGGGCCGCCAGACCGACACGGAACACGTCGGGGGTGCCCGCACCCGATCCGAAAGCGGCCTGGAGACTGTCGCGGTGCGGGGCGGCCAGTGCGTCGAGATGCCCCAGCATCGGCACGCACAGCTGGTGCAGGGCGGCGAACGGCAGTTCCGTCTCGTACTGCGACCCGGACGCCCGCACCGTCCGGAACCCTGAGGCGGTCCGCCGGGCGTGATCCAGCAGAGCGCTCTTGCCGATGCCCGCCTCACCACGCAGGACCAGCACACCACCCTGGCCCGAGCGCGCGGCACGAGTGAGCTCGTTGACCTGCCGGACCTCGTCCTGCCTGCCGATAAGGGGAGCGGAAAAGCGGACCGACGTCATTCCACATAGGTTAGACGGCGCGAGTGGCCTGCTCGACACCTTGGGGCCGGTGGCAGAGCAAAGGGCGATGACGGCCAGTCGTCACGGGTTCATCGCGACGCCTCGGCAATCGCTTCGGTCGCGTAGTCCCAGAGGCGGGCCGCCGCCTGGGGGTCGAGGGCGTGCGGGGCGACACCGCCAAGTGCTTCGTCCGCGCCCTCGACCGGGCGTGCCTCCTGGTTGTCCTCGAAGTAGCGGCCGGTCACACCGGCGAGGAGCGGAGACCCGGCCAGCAGTACGGACGTCGCGGCGCCCTGGGCAGGCTCCTTGTAGTACGGCTGCGGAATGATGTTGCCTTCGTCGTCGATGGCACCCATCGCCCGCATGGTGTCGTCGTCGATGTGCCGCTGGAGATTCGTGCTGATCCAGCCGGGGTTGAGCGCATTGGCGGTAATGCCGTCGGCAGCCCACCGCTCGGCACCCACCGCGAAGAGTACGTCCGCGGTCTTGGACTGGCCGTAGGCAGTCCAGCGGTCGTACGGGCGTCGCTCGAACTGCGGGTCGTCGAAGTCGAATGCGGCGGACAGGTGCGCACCGGAGCTGACGATCACGATGCGGGCCGATCCCGCCGCGCGCATCGCGCCGTGCAAGGCGTCGGCCAGCGCGAAATGGCCCAGGTAATTGGTCGCGAGCTGCAACTCCCAGCCCTGCGCGGTGAGTAGGCGCTCCGGGACGGCCATGATGCCGGCGTTGGCGACGAGGATGTCGAGGGGCCCCTGCCAGCTGCGCGTGAACTCGCCGACCGACGAGAGGTCGGCCAGGTCCAGTGCGGCGAGGTGAACCTGTCCGGAGCCAGGGCCTGTTGCAAGGTCCCGGACGACCTGCTCGGCCGACTTCGGGTTGCGAGTGGCGATGGTTACCTCGGCGCCCGCGGTGGCCAGGGCCCGGACGGTCTCAAGTCCGATGCCGGAAGCTCCGCCCGTGACGACGGCACGTCGTCCGGTGAGATCGACACCGTCAATGACTTCTGCGGCCGTGGCATGGGAGTGGAAGGGGGTGGTCAGGCGGTCGTGCATGGTGAGCCTCTTCGTATGGTGCGGGGCGGGGGACACTCACGAAAGCTACTGGTCCGCTATGGGATGATCCATACCGGATCATCCAGAAAACTTGCTAGATCGTCCACACGGGCCGGGTGCTCCTGGGGCACTGCGGCTTCGCGGTGCACACCTTCAAGCGCCGACCGTTTCCAGCGTCCGGTCCGGTTAATCGGTTGCGGGCCTTCAGGAGGGGGTGTCTGATCCCGGCTATGACGATTGTGCTGGGCACGCCGACTGTCGACGGGGTACGCGAGGCCATGGCCGCGCTGCGGGAGTGGCAGTACGACGAAGCGCCGATGCAGTTGCATTCCGGCGACATCGGCTGGAACTACCGGTTCGGAACGGCCGAGACGGCCTCGGCGGTCCGGACCTGGAGTCGGGACGGGCGGATTCTCGCGGTCGGGATGCTCGACTCACCGACGCTGGTGCGGATGACGGTCGCTCCGGACGCTTTCCAGGACGAGGGCTTGGCGCGGCGGCTCGTCCAGGACTTCTCGCTGCCTGGGCGCGGCGTGCTCCCGGAGGGAACGGTGTCCGTCGAGGCCCCGCTGGGCCTGCTGCTCCACGACCTGCTGAGTGAGGAGGGCTGGGGCGTCGACGAGCCGTGGACACCGCTCTTCCGTGATCTCACCGAGCCGGTGGAGGACCCCGGCGTGCGGATCAAGTCGATCGGCCCGGAGCAGGCACAGGACTTCGCCGACGTCCTGCGGTCGGCGTTCAACACCTCGCGGCCCACGCGCGAGTACTGGCACGCGATGTCGGCGGGACCGTTCCGGGCCGACGCCCGCTGCTTGGGCACCTACGACGACCAGGGCAGCGTGGCGGCGGTGGTGACGGTGTGGTCGGCCGGCCCGGGGAAGCCGGGGCTGGTCGAGCCGATGGGCGTCCACGAAGACCACCGTGGTCGCGGCTACGGCCGGGCGATCACCGTGGCAGGCGCGGCCGCGCTGCGGGAGATGGGCTCGTCGAGCGTGCGTGTGTGCACGTCGAGTTCCAATGTCGGCGGCGTCGCCACGTACAAGGCGGCCGGGTTCGAGGTGCGGCCGGAGGTGCGGGACCGGATCCGGACGGCCTGACGTCGGGGGTGCTCGGCAAGGCGGCCGTCCGGGCCGTAGATCGTCCGGCAGGTGCGGGTTTCGCGCTTTCTCGCCCACGGTCTCGGGTTACGTTCGTACGCTCCGGCGCATGGTGGACCCCGAGATGCGTGGGCGGATACCACGCGGCCTCCTCGCCCCCTGGGCAACGCTGCCGCAGCGCCGGCCCGTTCGAAGAACACCTACCGAAGAACACCTGCCTCGTGGCCCGGTTCCGGCGCCTGACGTCGGTCACCGGGGCGAGTTTCGCGCGCTCGTCACCGTCTGGCACCCGGTCCTCGGCGCCGACCTTTTCAGCAACCGCATCTCACCCGGCGCTGAACTCGCCCTACACCACGGGCAGGTCGGCGCGGCGGAGGGCGTCCTCGTCCGTCCGGGCGTCGTAACTCAGGAGCTTGGGCAGGACGGTGGCGAGTGCTCCTACCGTGGCGACGCAGGCAAGGCCGCCGGTCCAGATCGCCGGGCGGGCGCCGGTCCAGCCCGCCATCGCTCCGGCGCGGACCTGTCCGAGCTGGGGGCCGACGCTGTACGAGAGGACCTCGATGCCGGCGAGCCGGCCGCGGAGCCTGTCGGGGATGGTCTGGTTCCAGATGGTCGAGCGGCCCAGCCCGCTCAGCATGTCCCCCGCTCCGGCCAAGCCGAGGCACACGAGTACCAGCCAGATGTTCGATGTCCAGCCGGCCGCCGCCATGGCCAGTCCCCAGCCCGCGGCGCCGAAGACCACCAGCAGGCCGTGGCGGCGTGTCCGGGACACCCAGCCGCTGGTCAGGCTGACGAGGAGGGAGCCGACAGAGCCCGCCGCGTACATCAGGCCGAGCGACCAGTCGGCGTCGAGCTCGTCGGCGAGGAAGGGGAAAATCGTGTTCGGGAAGGCGAGGAACATCGCGGCCAGGTCGATGGCGTACGTGCCGAGCAGCACGGGCCTGGACCAGGCGTACCGGGCCCCTTCGGCGATGCCACGCAATGACGGCCTGGCCGCGTGCTCGACAGGTGGCACGGCCGAGAGGCGACGGCACATCAGGACCGACACGGCGAAGCCGACCACGGTGGTGGCGTAGGCGGGAACGTTGCCCGCGTACGCCACGACCAGCCCCGCCGCCGCCGGTCCGCCGATGGCCCCGATCTGCCAGCGCAGGGCGTTCAGCGCGGCCGCCGCCGCGAGTTGGTCGTGCGGGACGATCCGGGCCAGCAGCGAGTCCATGGCGGGCCGTTGGAGTCCGGCGAGCGCGGCCACGCCTGCCGCCACCACGTACAGCGGCCACAACATCGGGTGCGGCAGCATCGCGTTGACCAGCAGGACGACCGCGAGCAGTCCAAGGCCCGTCTCGGTCAGGATGATGACCTTGCGCCGGTCCACCGCGTCGGCGAGGGCGCCGCCGTACAGGCCGAACACCACCAGCGGTACGAGTTCCACGGCGCCCATCGCGCCGACGGCCAGGGGTGATCCGGTCAGGTCCTTGATCTGGAGCGGCAACGCGATCAGCGCCATCACGCTGCCCAGGTAGGTGATCAGGCCCTGCACCCACAGGAGCCGGAAGTCCCGGGAGGTGCGCCAGGGCGAGAGGTCGGGCAGCAGGGCGGCGAGTCTCGACGTCATGGGTCAGCGCGCCTTGCCGGCAGTCTCGGGCGCGGGACCGGCTGACGGTGACGCGTGCCCGCTCTCGCCACGCTCGGCCGTCGAGTGGTGGCGTCCGATCGGCAGGACGAGAGGCTTGCCGGAAAGCGGGTCCTCGATGACGCGGCTGCCCATGCCGTACAGGGCCTGGACGGTGTCCTCGGTCATCACCTCCTCGGGGGTCCCGGCGGCGTGCAGCCCTCCGGACGCCAGGGCGATGAGACGGTCGGCGTAGCGCGCGGCCAGGTTGAGGTCGTGCAGGACCATGACGATGGTCGTGCCGCGGGTCCGGTTCAGATCGGTCAGCAGGTCGAGGACCTCGATCTGGTGGCTGATGTCGAGGAAGGTGGTGGGCTCGTCGAGCAGCAGCAGATCGGTCTGCTGCGCGAGGGCCATGGCGATCCACACACGCTGGCGCTGGCCGCCGGAGAGTTCGTCGACCGCCCGGTCCACGAGCTCGGTCGTGCGGGTGGCCTCCAGCGCGACCGCCACCGCCTCGTCGTCCTGCGCGGTCCAGCGGGAGAACGCGCGCTGGTGGGGGTGGCGGCCCCGGCCGACCAGATCCAGGACCGTGATGCCCTCGGGGGTGACCGGCGACTGCGGCAACAGGCCGAGGGTCCGGGCGAGTTCCTTGGCGGGGGTGCGGTGGACCTCCCTGCCGTCGAGGACGACCCGTCCGGTACGTGGGGTCAGCAGCCGGGACATCGAGCGCAGCAGGGTCGACTTGCCGCAGGCGTTGGCGCCGACGATCACCGTGATCCGCCCGGCAGCGAGGGTGAGGTCCAGCCCCTCGATGACGGCGCGGTCGCCGTAGCCGAGTGTGAGGTTCTCGGTGGAGAGGGTGTGGGACGCGGTCACAGTGAGCCTCCGGCCCGGTTGGTGCGGACGATCAGGTAGACGAGGTAGGGGGCGCCGAGGACGCCGGTGACGACGCCGACGGGATAGCGGACGTCGAAGGCGTACTGGCCGGTGAAGTCGGCGACCAGGACGAGCAGGGAGCCGACCAGGCCCGCCGGGATCAGCAGGGATCCGCCACCACCGACCAGCCGGGCGGCGATCGGGCCGGAGAGGAAGGCCACGAAGGCGATGGGTCCGGCGGCGGCCGTGGCGAACGCGATGAGTCCGACGGCCACGACGATCACGGTGACGCGTGTGCGTTCGACGCGGACGCCGAGCGCGGACGCGGTGACGTCGCCCAGGCTCAGCGCGCTCAGGTTGCGGGCCTGCGAGAGCAGGACCGGAGTGAGTACGAGCACGGCGAGGACGGAGGGCACGGTCTCCCGCCAGGTGGTCCCGTTGAGGCTGCCCGTAAGCCAGCGCATCGCCTCCTGGAGGTCCCATTCGGCGGCCTGTGACAGAACGTAGGAGGTGACGCTGTCGAGGAGGGCGGAGATGCCGATGCCGATCAGGATGAGCCGGGTACCGACGACCCCGTCGCGGAAGGCGAGCGTGTAGACGAGCAGGGCCACCCCGAGCGCCGCTGCTATCGCGAGGACCGAGACCTCGGACTCGCTCAGCGAGAGGACCACGATGGCGATGGCCGCCGCCGCACTGGCACCGGCGCTGATACCGATGATGTCGGGGCTGGCGAGCGGGTTGCGCAGCATCGTCTGGAAGGTGACTCCGGCGATCCCGAAGCTGAACCCGGCCGCCAGGGCCAGCACCGCGCGCGGCAGGCGCAGCGTGCCGACCGTGAAGGAGGCACCCGGCACCTGCTCCCCCATGATCACGCGCAGCACGTCGCGTGCCGGGTAGAAGGTGTGCCCGGCCATCAGCGTCATGGCGAACGCGGCGACGACGAGGATCAGCAGGACGAGGACGGTCAGCCGCCGGCGGTGGGCGCGGCGGACCCGGGTGCGGGTGACGGTCCGCACCACGGACAGGCCGGTGTGGGCGGGGGCAGTCACAGGGACCTGACCTTCTGTCGGCGGACGATGTGGATGAAGAAGGGGGCGCCGACCAGCGCGGTCACGATCCCCACGTCGATCTCGGACGGCCGTGCCACGACCCGGCCCACCACGTCCGCGACCGTCAGGAGGACGGCGCCGGTCAACGTGGCGAACGGCAGCAGCCAGCGGTGGTCCACACCGACCAGCAGACGGCAGGCGTGCGGTACGACGAGTCCGACGAACCCGATCGGTCCTGCGACGGCGGTGGAGGCCCCGCACAGGACGACCGCGCCGAGTGCGGCGGTGGCCCGGACCAGGGCGACACGCTCACCGAGTCCCGCGGCCAGATCGTCGCCCAGGGCCAGCGAGTTGAGGGCCCGGGCGGAGGCCAGGCAGAGCACGAACCCGACGGCCAGGAACGGCACGACGCTGCCGAGCTGCGTGTACGAGGCCCCGCCGACGCCGCCGATCTGCCACAGCCGGAAGGTGTCGGCGATGTCGTTGCGCGGCAGTACGACCGCGCTGACGAGGGAGGCGAGCGCGGCCGAGATGGCGGCGCCGGCCAGGGCCAGCTTCAGCGGGGTGGCGCCGCCGCGTCCCAGCGAGCCGACGCCGTAGACGAACGCGGCGGTCAGGCCCGCGCCGAGCATCGCCACCCAGATGTAGCCGGCCTCCGAGGCGAGGCCGAAGGAGGCGATGGCGGTGACCACGGCGAGGGAGGCACCCATGTTGACGCCGAGAATCCCGGGGTCGGCCAGCGGGTTGCGGGTCACCCCCTGCATGACCGCACCGGCGAGTCCGAGGGCGGCGCCCACGACGACGGCGAGCAGGGTGCGCGGAATGCGCTTGGCGACCGCGGCCTGTCCCAGGGTGTGGTTCGCCCCGCCGAGCGCCGACCAGACGTCGGACCAGGCGACGTCGCGCGAGCCGAAGGCGAGGGAGGCGGTCATGGCGGCGAGCAGGACCCCGGTGACCACGAGGAGCCAGCCGACACGCACGCGCGCCGGACGTCGTACCGCGACGGCGTCCGGCGCGTGCGGGGCATCGGTGGCTGTCACGCGACCTTGTCCGCGGCCTTGGCGAGCGCTGCCACGTAGTCGTCCAGGACGTACGGGATGGAGAGCGGCGTCGGGTTCGCCGCGGTGGCCAGCGGGGTGCTGCCGGGCAGCAGGTAGAGGGAGTCCCGCTGGACGGCGGCCAGCTTCGAGGTGAGCGGGTCCTTCTTGAGCGCCTTCAGCAGTTCGCCCTTCTCGTCGCCGTAGCCGGTGATGATGTCGACGTCGTTGAAGTCGTCGATGCGCTCGGCGCTCTTGGTGAGCACGAACTTCTTCGTCGACCCGGACGGCCCGGAGACGCTGGCCGGGATCTTCATGCCGAGGTCGGTGAAGAACTGCGTGCGGGTGTCGTGGGTCGTGTAGTAGCCGACCTCGCTGACGTCCTTGGACGACACGTGGGTCATGAACATCGCCGTCTTCCCCTTCAGCTGGGGGTACTTGGCGACGGTCTTGGCGATCCGGCCCTCCAGGTCGCCGATCAGCTCGTCGCCTTCGTCGGCCAGTCCGATGGCCTCGCTGTTCAGCCGGATGATGTCGCGCCACGGGGTGGCCCAGGCGGCCTCGGGGTAGGCGACCACGGGTGCGATCTGGCTGAGGGTCTCGTAGTCCTGCTTCGTCAGCCCGGAGTACGAGGCGAGGATGACGTCCGGCTCGGTGTCGGCGACGGCCTCGAAGTCGATGCCGTCGGTCTCGTCGAACAGGACCGGTGTCTTGGCGTCGAGTTCCTTGAGCCGGGCCTCGGTCCAGGGCAGCACCCCGTTCCCGTCGTCGTCGCCGAAATTGGCCTTGGCCATACCGACGGGGACGACGCCGAGGGCCAGCGGGACTTCGTCGTTCGCCCAGTTGACGGTGGCGACGCGCTTGGGCTTCGCGGGTATGACGGTGGTCCCGAGCGCGTGCTTGATCGTCACGGGGAACTGGTCCGAGCTCTTGGCACCGGCAGCCGCGGCGCCGTTGTCGTCCGAGTCGTCGGACTGGCCGCCGCAGGCGGTGAGTCCGAACAGGAGCGTCGCCGCGAGGGCGAGCGCACGAAGGCGAGGGGTTCTCATCGGCCCTTGATCCACTTTCATTCAGGGTGCCGGGCGGGCTCACACGCGAGGGACCCGCGGAACGCGGGTCGTGGAGCAGGGCACCACACTCACACCAGAAACTTAGGTAAGGCTTACCTGCACAGCGTATGGATTCGGGCGCCGCCGATCAATCGAGCTTTTTCGACAGCCCTTGTAGCGATCGGGACATACGTGAAGGCAGCCGGTGCCGGGGCCGTCCGCGGGGGCCCGCACAGGTCAGTGGGCCCGGAACCGGCCCGGGGTCATTCCCGTCGTACGGCGGAAGGCCACGCCGAAGGCGCTCGCCGAGCGGTAGCCCACAGCGTCGGCCACCACGTCGACCTCCAGTCCGAGGGACAGCAGTTGCACGGCGTGCTGGGCCCGGACCGACGCCACCCAGCGGGCGAAACTCGTACCCGTCTCCGCCCTGAACGCGCGCGTCAGTGTGCGTGCGCTGCACCCGAGCACCGCGGCCCAGCCGCTCAGCGTCCGCTGGTTGGACGGGTCGGCCCGGACAACGTCGACGACAGGACGCAACAACGCGGAGGTGGGCAGTTGGACCAGCAGCGCGCGGGGCGAGGGCCGCAGGACGTCGAGGACCATCGTCTCGGTCACGCTCCTGGAGCGCGACGGCAGCTCGCGCTCCTCCAGCCGCTCCAGCAGGAGGCGCAGCAGTGGCGTGATCTCCACCGCCACCGGCTCGTCGGACAGTGCCGACAGGGTGCCGTGGCGGAAGAAGTGGGCGCGGTAGGAGGTGCCCGCGACCGCGGACGCGGAGTGCAGCTGCCCGGCCGGCATCCACAGCCCCAGGGTCGGTGTGATGCACCACACCTGGGAACCCACCACGGCCGTAGACGCCCCGCGCTCGTTCCAGAGCAGTTCGTGCCACGGGTGGGAGTGTTCGTTCCACGCCGTGTCGGCGGTGACGACCTCCTCGTACCCCTGGATCACGAACGGCACGTCCACCTCGCCTGCGGCGAGCGTGGGCAGCTCTCTGGTGACACGCATGTACCGAGGCTAACCGGCGCCGGTCGGACCGAGCTGCGCCGGTGTGGCCCGACCGGGTCCCCTGGAGTGCGTACGGCCTGCAAGCGGAGCCGAACGCCTGCTGAGTTGACGCCCGCCGGCTAGTTCGTACCGGCGGCGAGTTCGCTGAACAGCCTGTTCGCCGACTCCGAGGCGAACTGGCGCTGGAGCTCGGCACGGGCGATCTGCTTCTTGAACTCACCCTCGAAGCCGGTGAATCCGGCGTTGTGCATGGTGTCGGTGATCCACGTCGCGAACGCCTGGTAGTTCCAGATGTGCGGCAGGCAGGTCTCCGAGTAGCCGCTGAGGAGGCTGGAGTCGCCGTCCTTCGCGTGGCGGATCACGGCGCGAGCGAAGACCTCGGTGTCGTGCAGGGCGAGGTGGATGCCCTTGGCGCTCATCGGCGGGACGATGTGGGCGGCGTCGCCGAGAAGGTACAGCTTGCCGTAGCTCATCGGGTCGAAGACCACACTGCGCAGGGGCACGATCTGCTTGGACAGGATCTCGCCGCGCGAGGGAGGGGTGCCGAAGCGGGCCTCCAACTCGCTCCAGACGCGCTCGTCCGACCACTTCTCGGGGGTGTCGTCGACAGCGCACTGGAGGTAGATGCGGCTGACCTCGGGTCCGCGGGGGATCATGCCGGCCAGGCCCAGTTCGTGGATGGCCATGCCGGACGGGCTGGTCGCGGTGGCGGCCAGGACGCTGAGCCAGGAGTAGCCGTACTCGTGGGAGTACTCGGTCAGTGCCGTGGCGGGGATGGTACGGCGGGACACACCGTGGAAGCCGTCGCAGCCGGCGATGAAGTCGCACTCGACGGCCCGGGCCGATCCGCCGGCGTCCTGGAAGCGCACGACGGGACGGCCGACGGTGAGGTTCTCCAGGGTGACATCGGCCGCTTCGTAGCGCAGGTCGCCGCCTCCGCGCAGGAAGACCTCGGTGAGATTGCGTACGAGCACCTGCTGCGGGCAGTACAGGCTCTCGCTGTTGTCGTCGTCCACGTCGATCGGCATCGCGTGGCCGTCGATGTAGAAGCCGCCCTCGCTGTGCGGGATCGGGTCGCCCGCCAGGACCTCCTCCAGACCCCACGCGCGGAACATGCGCACCCCGAAGGTGTCGATGGTCCCTGCGCGTTGGCGCTTCTCGACATAGGCGCGGGGGTGCTTCTCCAGCACGACGCAGTCGATGCCGTCGCGCAGCAGGAAGTTGCCGAGGGTCAGACCGGCGACGCCGGCTCCGATGATGACGACTGCCGTGTCGTCGCGTGTCGTGGTCATGGTGTGGGAGCCTCCGTGCTCAGGGCGGGACCGGTACGCGGTATGGCCGCGGTCACCACCCTGCGCGGACGCCTGGCCTGCGCGCCACCGGTAACTGGACAGCGAATACCGGAAAGCCGCCAGGTCTGGAACGTAAGCGGGCGCCGGGCGCCTGAGCTGCGCCGATGCCGGCAATCAGGCGTGGCGGTGGCGTAGTTCGGCCTGGTAACGGCCGGGCGTCTGCCCGACGACATCGGTGAAGGCGTCAATGAAGCTGGAGGGGTTGGACCAGCCGCACGCCACCGCGGTGTCCGTCACCGACATGCCGTCGGTGAGGCGGGCCAGCGCGTGGTGGATGCGCAGGGTGGTGCGCCAGCGGTGGAAGCTCATGCCCAGCTCGGTGTGGAACAGGCGGCTGAGTGTGCGTTCGCCGGCCCCCACGCTGCGGCCCAGTTCGGCAAGGGTCGCGGGCCGGGCAGGGTCCTCGTGCAGCAACGCGGTGGCGGCGCGGAGCCGGTCGTCATCGGTCTCCGGCAGGTGCAGGGACTGCTCGGCGGCGTCGACCAGTTCGTCCACGATGACGGTGAGCAGCCTCCGGTGCGCACCGGGGCGCCGCTCCGGGTTGTCGGTGAGCGCGAGGAGCGCTTCGCGCAGCAGCGGGCTGACCGCGAAGACGCTGGGGTGGTCGACGATCTGCGCGCACAGGTCGAGCGGGACCTGGAGCAGGCGCACGTCGGTCCGGCCGTAGAAGCGGTGGGAGTGTGCGAAGTGCGGCGGCGTCCAGGTGACGCGGTTGGCCGGCGCGACCCACGTTCCACGTTCCGTGACGGTGGCCAGCGCACCGGCTGCGGCGTAGACGAGCTGCCCCTCGGCATGCGAGTGGGGGGCGAGCTGATAACCGTGCGGCAGCCACGCGGCGCCTTGGAGTGGCGTCGCGTCCGGTTCGGAAGGGGCGGAAGGGGCGGAAGGGGGCGTCGAAGGGTGGCGGTCTTTCGGCATCGGAGGTCAATTTACCGCTCCGAGGCGAGCGACCGGTCCGGCGCGGTGGAAGTCGGTCCGCCGCCACAGTCATCCAACTGGATGGTCAGCCCGTCCAGTACCGGACTCAACCTGTCCTCTACCGCTGCCATCGTGGCGTACGAGCCGTTCGGGAGGCACGACTCCTGCTCACGGTGGCCGCCGCTCGGCATCGACGGCCGACGGCGCACATTTCTCACACTGAGGCAAGGAGCAGGTCATGTCCGTCACGACCACCACTCATCTGAACTTCCGAGGCGACGCACGTGAGGCGCTGGACTTCTACCGGTCCGTCTTCGGCGGACGTACGGTCGTGGTCACCTACAAGGATGCCGGCGCCGTGCAGAACGAGAACGAGGCGGAGTGGGTGATGTGGGGCGAGGTGGCCGGTGACAACGGCTTCCACGTCATGGCCTACGACGTGCCCTCTCAACTGCCCTGGCACCAGGGCGAGAACCCGTTCTTCGTCTCCGTGCGTGGAGACGACGCCGAGGAGACAACCACCCTGTGGGACAAGCTCGCCGAAGGCTCGACCGTCGTGCGCCCGCTGGAGCCCGCGCAGTGGGCGCCGCTGTACGGCATGCTCACCGACCGCTTCGGCGTCACCTGGGTCTTGGACGTCACCGCTCCGTACAACGGCTGATCCGACCCGACCCGCCTACTCTCCGACACCGGCGACCATCGGTGAGATCTTCGGCGGCGCCCGTGTCGACCTCGCTGCCGAGGAGAGCATCGGGCTGGGTCGGCAGGACGCGTACCGCCACCGCGCCCAGGACATCGCAGCCGAGATCGCCCAGCCGCCTCTGGCGGCCACGGTGATCGCGCAAGTAATGCACGGCATACGCCCACACCCATGCCGTTTGTTTTCGATTCCGCGGCGCCGCCAAGTGCAGTCAGGTGTCCGATACCGCCCGGCCGCACTCGCCCGCAAGGTGGACAGAGTCCGACACTTTCGAAGGAGAACCTTGTCCGCCATTTTTTCCCCGGTATCCGGGACGCCGACAGTCAGCACCATCGAACTCGGTGATGTGCAGGTCCACCGCGTCATGGAGTACTCCGACACGACCCCGATGACCACGGATGTCTTCTTTCCCAACAGCAGGCCCGAGGAGTGGGAGCGTCACACCGAGCTGCTGGCACCCGACCACTGGGACCCGGAGACCGACCTCACCCGCGCTGCGACCCAGTCATGGGTGCTGCGCAGCGAGGGAAAGGTCATCCTCGTCGACACGGGCGCCGGCAACGGCAAGTACCGTCCCCTGCAACCGATCTGGTCCTACCTGGACACCTCGTACGTGGCGAACCTCGCCGCCGTCGGCGTACGGCCCGAGGATGTCGACCTCGTCGTCAACACTCATCTGCACGACGACCACGTCGGCTGGAACACCAGGCTCGAAGGACGCGACTGGATCCCCACCTTCCCCAACGCGACCTACCTCATGCCGCAGCGCGACGTCGAGTACTGGAGGCCGGACAACCTCCACAACACCGTGTTCGGCCGGGGAAACCAGAACGTCTACGAGGACAGCGTCGACCCGGTCATCGAGGCCGGTCTGGTGAAGACCTGGGACGAGTCGTACACCATCGACTCCAACCTCCGTCTGGAACTGGCTCCCGGTCACACCCCGGGCGCATCGATCATCCACCTGGAGTCCGCGGGCGACCGTGCGGTCTTCGCCGGGGACCTGTTGCACGGCGCCATCCAGGTCCACGAGCCGCACATCAACAGCTGCTTCGAAGAGGACGAGGACGGCGCCCGGGCCAGCCGTGCGCGCATGTTCGCGTACGCCGCCGACAACAACGCCCTCGTGCTCCCGGCCCACCTGCCCGGCCATGGCGCCTTCGAACTCCGCCGCAAGGGTGCCGGGTTCGAACTCGCCACCTGGGCGCCGTTCTCCCGCACCTGACTGTTCTGCCCGATCGGATCGTGGGAGCCGTACGCCGGGACCCCGCGAACCTCGCCGAGTTCCGGGAGAGTTTCGCCGGCTACACCTTCGGGGACGCGGGCGCCGCGGTCGTCCTGGAGGCGGTCGACCGGGGCGGCATCCTCGACGTCGACAGTGAGACTCGCTCCGAACACTGGGCTGTTGGCGGAATCTTCGGAGGCGGCTCGCGGCATCCCCGCGGCGACGAGCACACCTATTTCCGCGGTGACGGCAACGAACTGCGGGCGGTCTTCGAGAAGGTCGGCACCTCGGTACTCGACCGGATGCGGCATCGGACCGGCCTGGAGTGGACCGACTTCCGCCATGTCCTGGTCCACCAGGTGACCTTGCCGTATCTGGAGCGGTTCGTGGAGATGAGCGGAGTCCCCGAGGACCGTCTCGTGGTCACCGTGCCGGAGCTCGGCAACATCGCCTCCGCCAGCCTCGGCGTGCAACTCGACCGCGTCCACGCCAACTTGTCGCCGGGCGACCGCGTGCTGTTCGTCGGACTCGGCGGTGGCATGAGCATCATGACGATGGTCTGGGAGAAGTCATGAACGTCCCAGGGACAGTTGCGGCGGCATACCTGAGGGGACAGCGCTTCGCTCGGCGTACCGCGTCAATTTGATGCTTCGGCCCGCTGCCGGTCGTCGCCGGCCGTGGCGGGGATGGCGTTGTCGATGAGGACGGTGGCGATGGCGGCGGCGGTGGGGAAGGCGTCGGCGTCGAGGACCCGGGTGCGGGCTGCCGCGCCGTCGATGAGCAGCGCGAGCTGCTCGCCGAGCTGTTCAGGGTCGGCCGCGCCGGCTTCACGGGCGGCGTCGGCGAGCCGCGCTGCGACGGCTTTCTTGTAGTCCCGTGCGTACTGGGATGCGGGGTGCTCGGGGTCGTGCAGCTCGACGGCGGCAGCGATGTAGGGGCACAGGGGGGTGGTGGGGGCGACGTCGAAGGCGGCGAGGAGCCGTTCGCGGGGGGTGAGGTCGGTGCGGTCGAACACGCCCGACAGAACCGAGGGGTCGAACCGGCGCAGGTACTCGGCGACGAGTTCGTCCTTGCCGGTGAAGTGCTGGTAGGCCGTGCGCTTGGACACCTGGGCCGCCGCGCAGAGCTGGTCCATGCCGGTGCGGCTGATGCCCTGCTCGCGGAACAGTTGCTGGGACGCGCCGAGGATGCGCTCCCGGGCGCCCCGGCCGCGTCGGCGGCCCGTGGGGCCCTTCTCCAACTCCGTCATGCCTCCATGCTACCCCAGCTGGGTAACGACCGGTGTACTTAGCTTGCCTCTCGGCCACCCACCCCGTAGCGTAAGCACACAGGGCGGTGTACTTAATGCCGTCGCCCCAGTTACACACGGCACCACCGACCCAAGGGAGCGACCATGGGAAAGCTCGACGGCAAGGTAGCGGTCATCACCGGCGGCACCACCGGTATGGCGCTGGCCGGCGCGAAGCTGTTCGTCGACGAGGGAGCGCACGTCTTCCTCACCGGCCGTCGCCAGGACGCCCTGGACGAGGCCGTGAAGCAGATCGGCCGTAACGTCACCGGCGTCCAGGGCGACGCCGCCGACCTGGGCGACCTGGACCGCCTGTACGACACCGTCAAGCGGGAGAAGGGAAGCATCGACGTGCTGTGGGCCAGCGCCGGCATGGGCGAGCCCGCCCCGCTCGGCGAGATCACCGAGGCCCAGTTCGACACCGCGTTCTCACTCAACGCCCGCGGCACCCTGTTCACCGTCCAGAAGGCCCTGCCCCTCTTCAACGACGGCGGCTCCATCCTCATGACCGGCTCCAACGCCTCCCTCGGCGCCTTCCCCGGCTGGAGCGTCTACGCCGGCAGCAAGGCCGTCCAGCAGGCCTGGGCCCGCGTCTGGCTCAACGAGCTCAAGGACCGCCGCATCCGCGTCAACGTCCTGACCCCCGGCCAGGTCGCCACCGCCAAGCAGGCGGAACTCTTCGACGAGGCCACCAAGCGCCAGTTCGAGTCCCTCATCCCCCGCCGCGAGATGGGCCGCCCCGACGAAATCGCCACCGCCGCCCTCTTCCTCGCCTCCGACGACTCCAGCTACGTCAACGGCATGGAACTCGTCGCCGACGGCGGCACCACCGCCCTCTGAACCGACCAACTCACCACCAGGACAGGACATCTCATGAGCAGCATCAGCATCATCGGCACCGGGAACATGGCCCGCACCCTCGGCGCGCGGGCGGTGGCGGGCGGCAACACCGTCGAGATCATGGGCCGCGATCAGACCAAGGCCGCCGAGCTGGCCAAGGCTCTCGGCGGCGGCGCCACGACGGGAGAGTGGGGTACCGCCCCGGCCGGGGACATCGTCATCGTGGCCTTGTTGTACGACGGTGTCGTGCCGGTCGTCGCCCAGTACGGAGACGCTCTCGCGGGCAAGGTCATCGTCGACATCAGCAACCCCTTCAATGCCACGTTCGACGGGCTGGCGCACCGCGAGGAGACCTCGATCGCGCAGGAAGTCGCCAAGGTGACCCCGGCCAGTGCGGGTGTGGTGAAGGCGTTCAACACCATCTTCCGTCATGTCCTGGAGAAGGGGCGGCCCGACGTCTTCATCGCCGGTGACGATGCGCAGGCCAAGGCAGGTGTGGCGGAGTTCGTCGAAAGCCTCGGGCTGCGCCCGCTGGACGTCGGCGGTCTGAAAATGGCGCACTGGCTGGAAGGAGCGGGCCTGTTCACTGTGGGTCTCGCCAACAACGGGGTGGGCAACTTGGACTTCGCCCTCAGCATCACCGAACTCCCCGTCTGAGCGGACGGTTGACGGCTCTGTTCCCGGGAGGGTTACGTCGCTTGCAGCGTCGTCCACTTCTGCGCGTCGGTGCCGTTGCAGGTCCACAGCTGCAACTGGGTGTTGTCCACGGTCGACGAGTTGGGGTCGTCCAGGCAGCGGCCTGACTGCGGGTTGCGGTAGCCGCCGTCGTACGGCTGCCAGACCTGGGCTCCGGTGCCGTTGCAGTCGTGGAGCTGCACCAGGGTGCCGTCGGCCGTGCCGCCGTCCGCGGCGTCCACGCACTTGCCGTAGATGCGCAGGGTGCCGTCGGTGCGTCGGGTCCACCACTGCGCGTTGGTGTCGTTGCAGCCCCGCAGCTCGATGGGCGTGCCGTTGTCGGTCTTGGCGTGGCTGTCGTTCAGGCACTTGCCGGTGATGCCGGAGCGCACCACGCCGCTGGGGCCCGGGGTCCCGATCCAGCCGGCCGCGTCGGCCGCCTCGATCGCCGTGTTGAAGGCGTCGGCCATCTTCTGGTAGCCGCCGTCGTCGGGGTGCAGCGGGTCCGCGAGGTCGGCGGTGGTCAGCGCGCTCATGTCGACGTAACGGACGTGCTTGCCCGCCGCCTGCTCGGCCTGCGCGATTGCGGGCACCTGCTGGTTGAAGGCGGGCCGGTAGGGCTCCTCGACCGAGTTGGTCGACACGATCAGCGACGCGAGCAGTACGGTGACGCCCGGTACGTCGGCGGTGATCCGGTCGACCAGGGCGTGCAGCCGGTCCGGCGCGGTGGCCGGCTGGTAGTTCTGGTTGAGGTCGTTGGTGCCGATCATCAGGGTGACCACGTTGGGCCGGTAGATGCTCAGGGTCGAGTCGGCGATGCCGGCGATCTGGTCGATGCGCCAGCCGCGGTGGCCCTCGTTGTCCGGGTCCTTCATGGTGCCGCTCTGGGCACCACCGACGAAGTCCACGGTGTGGCCCTGGCCGGTGAGTTGGTCCCGCAGCGGGACGCGGTAGCCGTTGCCGTTGCTGCTGCCGACGCCCCAGGTGATCGAGTCACCCAGCGGCATCAGCCGGAGGACGGCAGGGGCGGCGGCCGCGGCGGGCGTGACCTTCGAAGCGGGCGCCAGGGGTGCCAGGGGCGCGGCCCCGGCCGCCGGGACGAACCCGCCGAACGCCCCGAGGACCAGGGCAGCAGCTGTCGCGGCCACCGTGACACGTCTTCTCATGTCCGAACTCACCTTCTCTGCGCGCCGGTTCGGTTGGTCAGGGAGCGATGGTGACGACCGCTGTATTGCCGGCCGCCGGCGCGGTGACGGTGACCGTGAAGAGCTTGGTCGACGTGTTGTAGGCGACGGCGCCCACGCTGCCGCTGGTGGCGGTGGCGGTCGGCTTTCGAGGCGCGTAGCCGTGCAGGGTCACCGGTCCCTCGCCCGGAGCGAAGGCGACCGTGGTGTGTACGCTCCCGTCGTCGCTCAGATGCTCGACGCGCTTGTCGCCGTGCGAGACGAACTTCCCCGCGTCACCGAGGAAGGCGATTCCGGAGGTGCCCACCGGTGCGACGACCCAGTACGTGCCTGTGGTGACGGTCGCGCTCACGCTGCCGCCCTGGGCGACCAGCTTGCCGGCGCCGGCGAAGTAGTCGTACGCGTAGGCCGGTCCGGTCAGGCCCAGTGAGGCCAGGCTGACCGAGACGGCCTGCGACGGCTCCGTGGGTACGGTGCCCCGGCTGACGCCGAGCCAGTCGATGTTGCCGGCGCTCGACCCGGTGGCGGTCGCCCGTACGGTGTTGGCGCCCTTGGCCAGTGTGACGGTCAGCCCCTGGACGTCCCACTTCGTCCACGAACCGGTCGGGGCGAACGCCGCTGTGCGGGAGGCGCCGTTGACGGCTATCGCGAGCGGACGGTCGGTGGCGCCGCCGTTGGCGTAGCGGAACATCAGCGTGTACGTGCCGGCGGCGGCAGCCTGCACCGTCCACTGCACGTAGTCCTGATCGCTGTTCTGGTAGTCGGCGTAGCCGCTGCCGGTGTATCCGGAGTTCTCCGTGGCGACGATCGGCCCGGAGAGGGTCGCGCTCTCCGCCTGGTACGTCTGTTCGGGCGGGGTGGACTGCCGCGCGTAGGCGAAGACGTAGCGGTAGTTCAGCCCTACGTGCGCGACGCGAGTGGTGGCCACCATGGCCGGCAGCTTCCCGTCCGCTTCGCCGACGTATGTCGCGTCGGTGGGCACGATCGGCACGTCGGGCTTGACGATGACCCCGTCCGGGCGCGCCACCTGGCGCAGGTTGGCGGCGTTCAGCTTGCCCAGCGCGTCACCGACGCCGACCGGTCCCGCCGACAGGTTCGCCAGCAGCAGGTTGTTGGTCTCCGCGCTCATGAACACGTCGACCCACGGCCACACTCCGAGCGAGCCGGCGAACTGCGAGTCGTAGAGGAACGCGTCCCACTTCGACCGCTCGAAGCGGTCGTCGCTGACTCTGATGGTCGTCAGATTGGGGTAGAGCGTGCTCTGCAGGTAGTCGCGCGGCAGCGCCATGCAGTACTGCAGGTCCATGCCGCCGGTCGCGGCCTGGTGGGCCATGTTGTCGAAGAACGCGTCGGCGTCGGTGAGGTTGTCGCCGGGTTTGGCGTTGTTGCAGAGCCAGTCCTGCTCGTAGACGGCGACTCCTCCGTCACGCAGGTACTCCATGACGCTCTGCCAGAACTTCGGGTCGATGACGACGTCGTTCGAGAACTGGTACTGACCGTGGTACGGGCTCGACTTGTCCATCCACCGGCCGTGGACGACGAGCGGCTTCCCCAACTCCCGCTGGAACGCGGAGAGTCCGTCCGGGAACAGCTCCTTGTCCGCCTCGTACCTGTAGGTACCGTCCGGCAGGTCGTCCCAGATGTTGTCGGGGCCCTTGGGGTACCACCAGCTGTCGAGCTGCAGGTAGCCCATCGGGATCTTCTGGGACTCCCACTCGTCACGGACGGCCAGCAGCGTGCCGGTGTATCCCTTGGACTGGTCGTACTTGTAGTAGTAATCGGCGCCGTTGTCGGTCCAGTAGCCCAGGGTGTTGAGGATCGGACCCGTGTCGTTCGCCGGCAGTGTCTTGCCCGCGAGCGTGGTCAGCGCGGCACCCCAGGCGTGGTACGCGGCGCCGATGCCGGCCTTGGTCGACAGGATCGTCTGCCGGGTGTAGCCGGCCGGCAGGCTGCCGATCGAGCTGAGTACGCCGGCGGCGATCGAGCCGTCCGAGGCCTGGGTGGTCCGGGCCTCCTGGAAGTGGTTGGCCGCGGAGAGTACGAAGGTGTTGCCCTTGGCGTCGAAGAACACCCATGGGCTGTCCGCCGCGGCCGAGAAGGTGTTGAACTGGAACTTCCCGAAGCACTCGTGGTGGCTCAGCCGGTGCGGGAGCGCGGGGTAGTCGGTGATCGTGGGGAACGGCTTGGCATTGGCCGCGGCCTTGACGTACGTGTCGGTGAAGACGACGGCCGAAGCGCTGTTGTAGACGCGGATGCCGCCCTTGCGCGCGCCCGACTGGAAGGTGAACGTGGTCTCGGAGTAGGTGCCCAGCGCGTCCGTCCCCGAGCGGGTGGTAATACCGGTCGCCGGTCCGACCGAACCGCTGAAGGTCCAGCCCAGCTCACTCGCGGTCACCTGCCAGGCGCCCGACGCACTTACCGTTCCCTTGAGAACGGTCGGTGAGACCGTGCCCGCGCTCGCCCGGGCCACCGCACCTGCGAGGGGCAGGGTCAGGGCGGCGGACCCGACACCGGCGACTTTGATGAAATCGCGACGATTCAATCCAGTCATGAACGTGCTCCTCGTCTCGTGGCGGTCATTGCGGGGCAGCGCAATTCAGCTGAGCGTGGATACCGCGCGCTGCGAACTCGGCGTGTCGGGGCGGTAGTTGAGCCCGTCCGGTGCGGGGAATGACGCTTAGTGTGCGGGCGTGTCAGTTTTGAGGTCAAGACTCAAGACGAAGAAACAGTTACCAACATGAGTTCACTCATGTGGACACTCGGCAGCGGGTTGGACATCCTGCCACGTGAGAGAGGTCGTCATGCGGCAAGTGCGTTCGTTATCCAGGTCGCTGTTTATATATGCGATCGATGATCGACACGCTCCAGGAGACGTCAGGTGGCGCGGCCGCCCAGTCCGGCGAGTGCGGCGTCGATGATCGGCTGCCGGTACTCCGGGGTGCCGGGGATCTTCGCGATGGCTACCACGAGGTCGAGGATCTGACCGAGGTCGAGGTCG
>NZ_JTIY01000003.1:4975-93290 GCF_000818175.1 Streptomyces sp. AcH 505 | reverse complement strand
TCACCGAAGGAGACGTCGTTGTCGGACCAGAAGCCACAGAGCCGAACGCAACCGCACTTCCAGCGGATCGCGGCGGACCTGCGCGCCCTGATCCACGACGGATCCCTCGCCCCCGGCGACAAAGCCCCCAGCGAAACACAGCTCGTCGCGCAGTACGGCGTGTCCAAGATGACCGCCAGGAACGCCCTGGTCTCCCTTCGCGACCAAGGGCTCCTCGAGAGCCAGCACGGCAGGGGATTCTTCGTCCGGTCGTTCCAACCCATCCGCCGGAACGCCACCAAGCGCCTATCCAAGGAACTATGGGGCGCCGGCCAGTCGATGTGGTCCGTAGACGTACACGACCGCGACATGATCCCGGCCAACGAACAACCCGAAGAAGTCGACCCGCCTGATGGCATCGCCCGAACGATGGACCTGCCCGCGGGCCTCAAGGTCTGCCGACGCTCCCGCATCTACATGGTCGAAGGCGTCCCCGTGATGTCCGCCGTGTCCTACCTGCCCATGGACGTAGTCGCTGGTTCGCCCATCATGCAGGTCGACACCGGCCCCGGGGGTATCTATGCCCGCCTTGCCGACCTTGGGCACGAGCCCAAGCGGTTCCGTGAGGAGCTGCGGGCGAGGATGCCGCAGCCCGAGGGAGCGGAGCGCCTGAGCATGGGCGCCGGCACGCCCATCATGCACATCGTCCGTACGGCCGCCGACGCGGAGGGCCGGATCGTGGAGGTCAACGACATGACCTTGGACGCCTCTCGGTTCGTCATGGAGTACGACTTCACGGACTGACCCGCACTCCTGAGCCCCCATCAGCCCCCGCTGGTGGGGGCTTTTTTGTTTTCTCGGGCCGTGTTCGCTCGGAGCGCTTGACTCCCATAGGGAACTGGTCTTCAATGAAGCAAGTGACTCCCCTAGGGAAGTTGCAACCCTTGATGTCGACCAGGAAGGAGAAGCCCGTGGACAAGCAGAACGCGGATGAGACCAACGATCTGCTGGACGCCGTGCAGGTCGGGGCGATTCTGAAGCTTCACCCGCAGACCGTTCGTCGACTGGTCAGGGAGAAGCGCATCAACGCGCACCGCTTCGGCACCGGACAGCTGCGAGCCCGCGGGCTCCGCATTCCGAAGTCGGCCGTCGACAGCTTCCTGAGCGAGTCCGCTGTCGCCTGAAGAAGTCAGGCCCCGGAACACCAGCGTTGCACCGCCAGTGCCCGAGGCCTTCCAACAGAAAAGCCCTACCTGCCGTAACAGGAGGCCGATCCGCATGGATCAGCATGCCATCCAGCACAACACGCTGGCCACCGACACCGCACGCCCGGTCTTCCGGCCGCGCCGGCCCTTGGAAGGCCCCGGCGGACTCAGGGTCCAGATCACAGGACCTGCCGGACAGAAGTCCCAGGTTCTGCGACACGCGCAGACCGATGCCACCGTGCAAGCCACGGTGTACGTGCAGTCCTTCTCGCCCTCCGCCGACGGTGGCGCCCGAGGGGTTGTCGAGAACAACACCGGCACGGCCATCTTCACCGTCGACCGGAACACGCTGCCGAACTTGAGCAGGGTTCTTCACGCAGGATCACGAGTCACGCTTACTGGGACCGTGACGCGCGTCGGCCGGTTCGCCACGATCAACATTCGCTCCACCCGGGCGGTGGCCGCATGATCGCCACCGACCCGGCGCCGGCCCCGAAGGACAAGCCGGCCACCGAGCAGCCCCCGGCGCGCCCGCTGCCCACGGAGCCCGCAGCCCGGCGCCGCGCCCTGAACATCAGGGGCTGGTGACCATGAACGCCGCCGACATGCCCTTTGAGGCAGACCCGCAGCTGACCGCCGCTGTCGAGGACGCCCTCACCCCGGTCACCGCCGACCCCTCCCAGGTCGGAACCAACGTCCTCGACACCACCCTCCACTTCCGCGACCTCACCACCGGGCTCATCGACCAGCACCTGCACAACCTCCTGGTCGCCGACATCGAAGACCTGTACGACGCCCTGGACCTGATCGACCTCACCCACACGGTCCTGCGTGACGTGCCGGCTGGTCAGCAGATGAACGCGATCCGGGCCATGGACGACATGTTCGGGCAGGTCGCCGACCCGCAGGCCGAACAGGACGGGGAACTCTGATGGGCGACTACCTGGGCCCCCTCCACACACCCGGCAACGCAATCCCGGCCGTCGACGACGACCTCGCCGGCGTCCTCGCCGACCTGGACGGCGTGCACTACGGCATCGACCAGATCCGCCACGGTCTTGAGTCCCTCGCCATGGAACGCCTCACCAAGGCGCAGACCCAGACCGTCCTCTACAGCCTCGCCGGGGCGGAGGGCACGGACATCCTCACCGCCCTCACCCTCCTCATCACCCGACTCACCAACCCCGACACCAACCCCACCCTCCGCAACCTCCCCCTTGATCGACAGAAGGACATCCAGCACCTGGGCGAGCAGCACGCCCACCTCACCGAACAGTTCGCACCCCGCCAGACCATCGCCGACGCCATCGCCCACATCGACACCCCCTAACCACCCACCCCTGGGGGCCGGTCGAGCCGACAGACCGGCCCCCACCCCCAACCCGCAGAAAGGACCACCCATGGCAACCGAAGACCTCGAGACCATCCGCTACACCGCCGACGTCGTAGCCACCACCCCCGACGGCAACGTCCTCCTCATCAACCGCGGCTGGCCCCCCTACAAAGGCCACCTCGCCCTCCCCGGCGGCCACGTCGACCCCGGCGAAACCGCCAAGCAGGCCGCCGTACGCGAACTCCTCGAAGAGACCGGCATCCACGTCACCGAAGACGACCTCACCCTCATCGGCGTCTACGACGACCCCAACCGCGACCCCCGCGGACGGTACGTCACCGTCGCCTACACCGTCACCGTCCCCGCCGGCACCACAGCCCGCGCCGGAGACGACGCCACTTCCGTCCAGTGGAACCCGATCGCCAACCCCGGCAACAACCTGGCCTTCGACCACAACAAGATCCTGGCCGACGCGCGACGCCGACAGGACGCCATCGGCCACTGGGCCTGGACCACCGAGCAGGGCCTGGCCTCCTTCGAAGACGCCCACGGCACCAAACCCGACGAGCACTGGGTCGCCGGCGTCTACGAGACCTGGCTCAACCTCCACCTCACCCAAGCCGCCTAACCACCCACCAGCCCCCGCTCACCACCGACCAGGAAGGAACCGACCGCCATGAAGACCAACCCCACCACCCCCCAGCGGCGCCTCTCACCGCTCCTCTACCCGGCCGCGCTCCTCTCCCTGGCCTCCCTCGCCTGGACCACCTGGAGCCTCGTCGACCTCCTCGGAACCGGCCTCATCGGCGCCACCGTCGCCGCCGGCGCCGACATCATCTGGGGATCCGTCATCATCGCCGAAGCCCGCGGCCTCCGCGTCACCGAAAAACCCTGGGTCGTCCCCGCCTTCGGCTGGATCACCCTCCTCATCGTCGCCGGCTTCCTCGCCATGCACGGCATCGAGAAGAACAGCCTCGCCATGGCCGCCGCCGGCCCCTTCCTCCCCTTCGGTGCCAAAGCCGTCTGGGTCCTCGCCCTCGCCGACATGCGCAACCCCGCCGCCCTCACCGACGAAGAGAACCACGCCCTCGCCCGCATGGAACGCGGCATGGCCTTCGAGGAAGCCCAGCACGGCATCGAGATGCGCCGCCGCGAGATGGGCGCCGAACGCCACATGGCCGAAGTGTCCGTCGACTTCGACATCGAACTGATGCGGCAGGACAAGACCCGCGAACTGATGCGCCGCCGCACCATCGACGTCACCGGTGACACGGACACTGATACGCCCCGCATCACCGATGCGCAGCAGTCCCGCCTCGTCAGTGATGCGCCCGCCGCGTTCAGCGCCAAGCAGACGCAGCAGACCATGCTCACCGCGGCCGCGCACCGTACTGCTGCGCTCAGTGAAGCCGCTGATGAGAACCGTGATGCGCCCCTGACGCGGACCACGGCAGCCGGTGATGCGGCGCCCCACGGCGACAGTGAAGCGCTCCACCTCGCCGGCATGAGCAAGGCCGCCGCAGTCCGCGCGATGCGTGATGCGGACCCCGCCGCATCGGCGCCGCAGATCGTGAAGCGCCTCGCGCATCACGGCGTTGATGCGGACGCCAACTACGTCCGCACCGTCCTGTCCCGCATCAACCGCCAGCGCGCCGCCACCGACGGCGGCTACCTCTAAACCGCCTCACCCACCCCGCCAGGAAGGAACGCACGTGCCGCACCTGATCACCCGCTCCGCGCCGGCCCCCGCCCCCCAGGCGGGGCCGGTCGCGGGTACGCCCCTGCGTACGAAGACCACTCAGCAGCTGGTCGACGAAGCCCTCGCCACCCTCCCCGCCTACGCGGCAGCACCCGACACCCCGTCATGGGGGCACCGGTTCCTCCCCGCCCCCGTACGCGGGCTCCTCGCCGACCTGGGCATGTGGCAGGACCCCACCCCCCAACCCCCCTCCACACACCTCCTGCAAGTCCTCGCCGTCCTCCACCGGTACGGGTGGTGCCAGTCCCTGGACGTCACCGTCACCGGCCGGCTCTGCGTCCGCGGCGCCCAGAACCTCCTCCAGAAAACCGGGCACGTCACCCCCCACGCCCGCGACAAGGCCGTCGACTACATGCAGGAAGTCCTCGCCGACGCCGGAATCCGCATGCAGTTCTTCGCCTGGAACGACCTCCCTGACCAGCAGTTTTCTGCCGTCGAAACCCTCATCAAAGAGTCCGCAGTAAAAGCCCGAAGGAACGGAGAGTGAAATGACCGACCCCAACGAAGAATTCGACCGGATCGTTGCCGGAATGGGCACAGAAATCCCCGTGCAGACCATCCCGCAGACCGGCCCCTACGGTGCACCCGCGCACCCCACGAAGCCCGGTCTTACGAAACGCGGGAAGGCCGTTATCGCCGTCGGTTCAGTGGTTATCGCCGGTACCGGACTGATCGGCTACCAGATTCACGCCGGGAATGTTGCGGAGAGTGAAGCGAAGCAGCAGGAGATCGCCCTCCAGGCCAAGGCCCTCGACCTACAGAAAGTCCGTGAGTTGAATCGGCAGGAGGAAGCAGACCGTAAGGCGGTAGTAACTCAGGAACACGCCCGGCAGGCGTCCGT
The DNA here is from genome assembly GCF_000818175.1 of Streptomyces sp. AcH 505. Taxonomy (GTDB): domain Bacteria; phylum Actinomycetota; class Actinomycetes; order Streptomycetales; family Streptomycetaceae; genus Streptomyces. The sequence continues at coordinate 88,173 of NZ_JTIY01000003.1, read as the reverse complement.
CGACAAATGCGTCAAGACCAACGCACACCTTTCCGGGAAGACCCTCGGTTCGCCGGCGCACCGGGACATCGTCGATGACTGCCAGGCCCAGTACTCCACCAGCACGAACACCAGCGACGTGCAGACCGCGGCCGCCGCGAACGACGCCAGCACCGGCGGCGGAGGGGTCAACAAGGGCCTCCTCCTCGGTGGTGCGGCGCTCGGCTTGTTCGTCGTCGTGGCCGCCAAGAAGGGCACCCGCAGTAATCAGTCCTGACTACTTCCTACCTACCTCCCGACCGAAGAACCCATGATCCGTCACACGTAAGGGATCACCGATTCGGGTTCTTCGGCCGGGAAGCCGGTAGGGAGTAGTAACCCACAGTGAGGAGTTGATGAAGTGGCCGACGCCATCCCCGCCCCCGTCCCCAACCCCAACGACCCGACCCCGAACACCCCCGCCACCACCCCCAGTGCGGGCCTCTTCTCCACCATGCTCACCCCCATCGGACCCGCCCGACCCGCCCCCACCGGCCCCGACCTGACCACCACCGGGACACCCGAAGCCCCCGTTGACGGGACCAGCAGCGCCACCTACCACGGCACCACTGACGCCGACGACAAAACCGGCAGCAGCAACAGCTCGACCACGGAAAAGAAGGGCATCATCCGGGCCTGGTTCCTTGCCGGGGCAACCCGTTGGGCCAAGGGCGGTGGCACACAGAACAAGCGTCTCGACATGCGGAAAGCGAAAGCCTCCGCCATGCAGGTCAAGGAAACCCGGCAGGTGTCCTTGAACCGCTCCGGAGGCCTCTTCTCCGGCGGTTCAGGTGCCTCCGGTAAGGGCTCTAATTCAGCATCAGGTAAGGGCGCCTCTAAAGGCCCTGGAAAGGGTCCGGTTAAAGGCCCGAAGAACACCAACGGCAGCACCAATAAGGGCCCGTCAGGACGGTCCGGGAACGGCTCTGGGCCCGGCCGCAGTGGTGGGAGCGGCGGTTCAGGTGCCGGCTCGGGGGGCGGCAGCAAGCAGCCTGGCGGCGGCGCTCACAAGCAGCCCAAGCCGGACTCCAGCTCCAAGGGCCCGAAGGGCGCCGGGAGCAAAGGCGCCGACGGCAAGGGCGCTGCGGGGGGCGGCACCGCCCCGAAGACGCCGAACGGCAGCAACCAGAAGAACAGCGGAACCTCCGCCGGCGGCAAGGCCGGACCCTCCGGGCAGGCCGGCAGCAACGCCAAGACGGCACCCGGCGGCGGCCAGGGCCCCAAGGGCGACAGCCCCAAGACCCCCAAGAACGACGGCAGCAGCGACCGCGGGCGCATCAGCCTGCGGAAGGACCCCAAGGACCCGAAGTCGGACAAGGACAGCCGGAAGCAGCCCGATCCGAAGGCCGGCCGGAAGACCGACCCGAAGGGCACCACGAGCACACCCGGCGCTTCGACCAAGGACACCGCGGCCACGAAGGACTCCAACGCCAAGCCGGCCAGCACCGACAAGAAGAACGACCTCACGAAGAAGACCACCCCCGACAAGCCCCCAGCGAAGGGACACGAAACCCCGGACGGCACCAAGGGCAAGACCGGCAAGACGTTCAGCGTCCGCGATTCACGCGAGACCGGCTACCGGGACGGCACCCGCATCGGCAAGACCACCGCCCACGTCAAGGCGTACCGCGACGGCGTCAAGGACGGCTACAGCGACGTCACCGAGGCCGCCGCACAGGAGAAGAAGCGCCTCGACAAAGCCCACGCCGACCACAAGAAGCAGATCGAGGAGAGCCCGCTGGCCACCCCCCGATCCAGTGCGGACTACCACCAGACAGGAGCCCCCGTGCCCGCCGAACCCAAGCTGACCGACGAAGAAGCCATCAGCACCCTCCGCTGGATGCAAACCTCAGCGGCCGAAGCCGGCGACCAGGAAGTCGCCGACAAGATCGGCAAAGACATCGACGAACGCCTCGAACGCCTGCAGCCCGCACCGGCCGGCCCGCAGCCCATCAAGGTCGACCGGATTGACGGCACCCACCTCTACCTCGGTGAAGGATCCGCCCGGAACACCGTCAGCCGCGGCGAAGTCCGCTCCCTCAAGCAGTTCGAGCGGCGTCTCACCGAACGCGCTCTCGCTCTTGCGACGGTCGCGGAGACCACGAAGAAGCTCCACGTCCACGCCCAGAACCAGGCAGGAGAAGCACAGACCTACCTCGAACAGGCCAAGAGCATCGAAGGTGGCGACAGGCTCACCGGGAAGCTCGTACGCCTCGCGGACAAGGCCAAGGCCCAGGCCGCCGACGCGGAGCAGGTCTACAAGAGGGCAGTCCGGTCTGCTGACGCCTGCAACGCCGTCCTCACGAACGTGAGCACCCGCTACTCCGGCATGTACAAGGCCGTCGTCGACTCGCCCGAGACCGGCCCCGCCGAAATGGCCTACTACAAGGAGTCCAACTGATGCCCGACAAGATCACCTACCGGCAGCTCAACAGCGCGGTCACCGGTTTTGCGAAGCGGGTCTCCCGCGGATCCGAAGCCATCAAGGGCGAGTCTCTGGTCATCAGCGATGCCGCCGTCGACACCGCCCGTACCGCGGAGGGCATCGCTGGCATGGGCATCGACCCGGACACCGTCGCCGAAACCCGGGGCCTCGCCCGCCTCATGGACGGCCTCAGCGCCTCCGCCACCGCCTACGTATCCACCGCCGACACCACTGCCCGCGCCGCCCAGGCCGCCCACGACCAGAACCGCGACTCCCACCAGGGCATCGCCGAGGCGTTCAACCGATCCCCGGTCGACCTGAGCGCCGTTAACCGCACCTGGTTCGCCCAGGAATAGCCCTCGCACCGCCTGCCTGTCCGCGTCCGCCAACCCCGTTTGGAGCCCACCATGAGCCAGGACACCGTCCCCCAGACCACCACCCAGCCCCCGACCAACACCACACCCGGCGCGGCCGGCACCGAACGGACCATCGCCCTCGCCACCTCTGCCGCGCCCGTCATCACCGGTCTCGTCGCCCCGTTCCTCGATGGCGGCGCCGAACTCACCACAGGTGTGGCCTACGCCGCCGGCGCCAGCCTCATGTTCGCCAACTACATGGACCGCCTCCCGAACGGGCTCATGGACAACCTGCCGGCCGGCGACATCATCCAGGCCCACCGCTCACCGATGCTCCTCTCCACCGTCGCCGCCGGCATGTCCCTCGGCATAGGCATCACCATGGGCCCCGACGGTGCCGACGCCCTCATGGCCGGCTTCCTCGCCCTCCCGTCCATCCCCGGCATCGTCTCCCTCGGCTGGTGGGCCGCCGTCGCCCTCACCCCGTGGAAGCTCCGCAACGTCCTCCGCCGCGCACCCGCCAAGACAACCCCCACCCAGGCGAAGGCCCCCAGCAACACGCCCAGCCAGCCCCTGACCCCGGCAGACCAGATCGCCGCACTGTGGGGCCGTCACATCTCCGACCCCGAAGGCGGCGCGCACCGCGGGCAGATCCTCACCCTCCGCACCCTCGGCACCGCACGCTGGACCGGCACCATCACCGCCCCCATCGGAACATCCGTCACCGTCACCCCCGACACGGTGTCCTCCGTCTACCGCGTCCCCATCAACTGGATCACCTTCACGGCCGGCGCCCACGCCGGGGAACGCCACATCACCGTCAACCTCACCCCGCCCCCCGAACTCGACCCCACCACCCTCGCCGGGGCCTGGCAGAAGTGGGCCGCACGCAAAGGCGGACTCATGGACGGCACCCGCCTCGAGAACATCCAGGACGACCCCAACACCGGCGGCCAAGTCGCCCTCGTCGTCGCCGGCGAGAACAGCGACCGGCTCACCCACCCCGACCGCATGGACCTCGCCGGTGCGCTCCGCGTCGACAACCCGCTCCTCGTCTCCTACGAGCCCCGCCAGAACCCCCGCGAAGCCGTCATCCGCCGTATGGACCACAACCCCCTCGAAAAGGGCGCCGTGTTCCCCGGCGTCCACGTCCTCAAGCCCAACCCCAACGGGTACATCCAGCTCGGACCCGGCGTCTCCGGATTTCCCGCCCGCATCCAACTCCACGACCCCGCCCTCGGTGCGCAGCACTGCATCATCGCCGGCGTCACCGGCTCCGGAAAGGGCGGCACCCTCCAGCTCATCTCCCTCGCCCACCACGTCAACGGCTCCGCGATCATCTACGCCGACCCCAAGGGCTCCTCCAACCCCGCCATCGAGAAGATGGCCGCCTACTCCGGCCTGGGCCCCGACGACGCCATGGGCGCCCTCCGCATCTGGTACCACGGCCTGATGTTCCGGGTCGAAGAATCCGCGCGGCTCAGCATGAAGAATTTCCAGGCCAGCGACGAACGCCCCTGGGCCCCCCTGATCCTTGATGAGGCCAGCAAGCTCCTGGGTGAGAACGCTGAGTACCGCAAGGAAGCGACGTTCATCATCAACGCCGGCGCGACCCTCGGCAGGTCCCTCGGCATGCCCGTGATCCTCGCCAACCAGCTCATGCAGCTCAAGGAGTTCGGAGGCGACGCAGCGATCCGCGACAACGTCTTCTACGGCGGATCCCTGATCATGCTGCGCTCCGACTCCCAGCAGAAACACCTCATCGACCTCCCCGAAAACTTCGCCGGCTGCAACCCCGCCGACATCCCCCCCGCCTGGTCCGGCGAACGCGACATGGTCTACGACCCCAGCAAGCCCCTCAACGACCCCAAGCGGACCTTCGGACTCGCCTTCGCCGCCAGCCCCGGCGGCCACGCGGAGATGATGCGCAACTGGATCCTCGAGGACGCCACCCCCTACATCGACCAGAACGACATCCGCATCCCCGCCGACTGGCCGTTCTGGGACGACCGCCACAACCTCGCCACCCAGTCCGTCCTCCCCGGCGACGACGAGGACGGCGACGGAGACGACGGGGACGGCATGTTCTTCACCGGCCCCGCCGCCGCACCGAAGAAGCCGGCCAGCGCCAGCGACAAAATCCTCCGCGTCCTTCAGGAAGTCGCTGACCCGCTCGGCATCGAACCCGTCTACCAGCACAAAGACCAGATCGCCGCCATGGCCCGACTCGAGGCCGGATCGCCGACACTGAACAACTCCCTCACCAGCCTCACCAAGGCACGGAAGATCCACCGCCAGATCGTGGACGGCAAAGTCACCCGAGGCATGTACGGACTCGGACCCGCATCCGAGGACGACGCCCCGGCCACCGACGACGAGGCGTAGGCCCCCCACCAGCACCGGGGGATAGCAGCCCGGACAAACAGCCCCCCATACGCCACCCTGAAAGAGCACGGCCCGGACAACTCATGCCTTCAGCGTCCCCGCGCCCGAGGTGTGTCGAGGAACCCGGGCCGTGCAAACAAACCCCACCCGAGCCCACCCCAACGGCACCCCCCGCCGTACAGGCTCACCCGGCCCCCACCAGCCCCCCGCTGGTGGGGGCCAACCCGCGCCCGGGGCAAGACAACCGCCCACATCAGGGATCATCAGGAACAGGCGCGGGGCCTGACACAACAACAGACGACCATGCGGGAGCCCCGACCGTCATGCCAGCATCTCGAACCGCGCAAGCCCTCACCGCCGCACGCCGCAAGGAAATGTTCCGCCGCCGCGCCGCCGGCGAGCACATGAACGACATCGCCGAATCGTTCGGCATGTCACCCAACACCCTGTCGAAAGACTTCACCCGCGCCTACCGGGCCTACCTCAAAGCAGTCAACGTTGAGGCTGACGTCTGGAGACAGTTCCAGACCGACCGCTACGAACAGCTCCTCGCCGCCGTATGGTCCGACGCCACATCCGGAGACATACGAGCGAACGAGCAAGCCCGGAAACTGGTAGCCGACCTCAGCGAGCTGAACGGCTGGAAGGCCCCCGTGCGCACCGAGGTGACCGGAGCCGACGGCGGGCCCCTCGCTTTGTCCAGTGCCAGCCCCGAAGATCTCGTCTCCCTCATTGAGGCCACCAGCCGGCTCGACCAGGCCGACCCGCGCAACAGTGCCACCTCCACAGCGGACGACGAGGACGGGACTGAAGAGGCGTCCACCGGGTGACCAGCCAGTTCGAAGAGGAAGTAGCCAGGTACCAGCGTCTGCCGCCAGCCCAGCGGACAGCCATGGCCCGCCTCGCCGACGACGAACTGCGCAAGGTCCTCGCCTGGGCTGAGCGGAAGATGGCCATCGGGCGCTCCCCCGGCTCGATGGCCGCGGTCCTCACCGGCGGTAGAGAGTGGCAGGCCCGGCACCTTGACCTGATCGACAAGGCATTCGTGCGCATCGCCAACGGAGAGCGGATGCGCGTCCTGCTGAACATGCCACCACGCCACGGCAAGCAGGTCGCCGACTCGGAGCCGGTGCTGACCACTGGGGGATGGAAGCGGCACGGAGACCTTCGAGTAGGCGACTACGTGTACGCCCCGAGCGGCAGCCCCGCGATGGTCGAATGGGTCTCAGACCCGTCGGACGAGAAGGTGCGCGTCACGTTCAGCGACGGTGAATCCGTCCTGGTCCATCCCAACCATGAATGGTCGGTGTACGACAGAGGCGCAGGCGCGTGGAGGACCGTTGAGACGCGATACCTGGCGACGCAGAAACTGCACTCTGGGCCGGAGGGCCGGCGCGGGGGGCGCTACCGGTTCCAGCTTCCGCAGGTCGGCCCGCTACAGAACCCCGACGCCGACCTTCCCGTAGACCCCTACACGCTTGGGGTATGGCTCGGTGACGGCGCGACCGGCAAAGCCTCGTTCTGCGGAACGGAAGAAGACGTCAACCACATCGCGGACCGCATCCCCTACGTCCTGGGGGCACGCTGGGTCCACCCCAATACCGGCGTTCACTACCAGTACATCAAGGGGCTGATGGCGCCTCTCAGGGCGGCTGGCGTGCTCAAGCGGAAGCACATCCCGCAGGTCTACCTCATTGCGTCCGAGCGGCAGCGGCGCGATCTTCTGGCTGGTCTGGTCGACACTGACGGCTCCCTTGGGCGTGACGGGCGCATCCGATTCGTGTCTGCCTCCGAGGAACTCGCAAGCGATGTCCGCGATCTTGCTCGGACCCTCGGATACCGCGCGAACCTCTCCTGGCGGGGGCCCGACCTGCGGAAGCGGTCCATTTGGGGTGGTCACCCGTTGAGGGGCGGTGCCTGTTGGGTCACGGACTGGACGCCGCACGACGGGATCCCGCAGGGAATGCTGCCGCGCAAGGCGACCAAGCTCGCTTTGAAGACGAAGCGACGCGTCGGCTTCGCGGCAATCGAGCCTGTCGCCCCGGAGCCTGGGCGGTGCATCCAGGTCGAAGGCGGTCTCTACCTCGTTGGGCGTGCCCTGATCCCCACGCACAACAGTGCTCGGGCAGCACGGTGGGCTCCGCTCTGGTACCTGGCGAAACACCCAGACCACCGGGTCATGATCGCCTCCTACGCCGCCAAGCTTGCTGAAGGCCACGGCCGGTGGATCCGTGACGGCATCAAGGAGTTCGGTCCGCAGATCGGCGTTGAGCTGCGCTACGGCTCGATGGCAGCCAACCGGTTCGACCTCGCAGGCACCCCAGGAGGTCTCGTTACCGCTGGCGTCGGAGGATCGCTGACTGGGATGGGCGCAAACATCGCCATAGTCGACGATCCGCTGAAGGACGCCAAAGAGGCCGACAGCCCCGTCAAGCTGGCGAACCTGTGGGACTGGTGGCAGCAGGTCATGAACACGCGTATGGAACCCAACGGGTCCATCATCGTCATCCAAACCCGCTGGTCAGAGAACGACCTGGCCGGACGGATCCTCCAACAGGGCGCCGAGGATTGGACAGTCATCGACCTGCCTGCCCTGGCTATGTCTCCCGATGATCCGCTTGGACGCCAACTCGGAGAGCCCCTCTGGCCTGAACGCTTCCGCCGCAAGCACCTGGACCGGTTCAAGAAAGACGTCGGCGAACGCGGCTGGTGGGCCCTCTACCAGCAGCAGCCACGCCCCCTTGAGGGCGGCGTATGGAAATGGCCCTGGATTACGCAGCACCGCATCACCCCCCAGGCGTTCCGTGGCGTCGACCTCACCCGGACCATCGTGTCCATCGATACCGCCGGCGGCCGCGAGGACAGCGACGAAGTCGGGCTCATCGGCGGCGGCCGGGACGAGGCAGGCGAGATGTACCTCCTCGCCGACCGCTCATCAAAGATGGGAGCAGCCGAATGGGGTCGCACTGCCTGTCTGCTGGCCATCGAGCTCGAGGCCGACGCGTTCGTGGTCGAATCGAACTTCGGCGGCGACATGGCCGCTCAGATCATTCGCCAGGCATGGGCCGAACTGGAACGCGAGGGGCTCACCAAGGGCATGCTCATGCCCCGCATCATCGAGGTGACCGCGAAGGTCGGGAAACGACTGCGTGCGGAACCCATCGCGCAACTCTACGAGAACGGACACGTCCACCACGTCGGAGAGTTCCCGGGACTCGAGATCCAGTACATCTCCTGGCTCCCGGGCATGGACTCCCCGGACCGTCTGGACGCCGCCGTGCACCTGTTCACGGAACTGGCCGGCTCTGCATCTGCGGGCCTGGTCGCCACTCCGTACCGGGATCAGCGGCTGGCTGGGCGCCGCTGACGGGTAGGGCGGGGGGAACAGACCGGCCTCCCGCCCGTACGCTGATCAATAGGCGCGGGGCCTGGTACAGAGGGGACTCTGGTGGGCCTGAAGCAGGTCGTCATCGACGCGTGGTCATGGCTGAACTACAAGCCGGTCTACAGCGACCCCAACCACGGCATGCCCCACCGCAGGGCCTTCCCCGAAGCGACCCTGTCCTGGGTGCCCGCAGCCGACGAGCGTCGTCTCGCCGCCTACAAACTGCTCGCCGCGTACGACAACAACCAGGCCGCGGAACTCGCCCAGATCCGTGACGGTGACTCCGTACGGGACCGGCGCGAGTTCGGTGACGTCAGCATGTTCATCGACACCCTCGTCTCGAAGGTCCTGGGGGAGAGCCAGAGCATCGTCGTCCCCGGCGCCGACACCCCCGGCACCGACGGTGCAAGCCCCGACCAGGCGCAAGCACAGCACGTCCAGGACCTCCTGCGGGCGTGGGCTGTCGAGGAACGCCTGCCCATGCGGATGCTGCAGTGCGAACGGAAAGCCGTCAGCCTCGGAGACGGCGTGTACCGCTTCGCCTGGGACCCGGCCAAGCAGCGCGTCACCCTCCGCGTCACTGACCCCGGCTTCTACTTCCCCGTCATCGGCGAAGACGACGACGCCGGCGAGTTCCCCGACCGGGTCCACTTCGCATGGGAACTCCCCGAAGACCCCAAGAGGAACCTCAAGGCCCGACTGCGCCGCATCACGTTCGAACTCGACTGGATCCGGCCCGTCACCGCACCCGGCGTCGACCGGGCCGGCCGCGAAGTCCGTGCCCCCGTCATGTCCGACCCCGGCCCCAACGGGGAAGCACCCGCACCGCTCCTCGGCATGGGCGACATGTTCGACGCGGACTCCGGGACCATCACCCGCCAGTACCTGTGGAACGACCGGCCCTCCGCCCAGACGTGCTACCTCACCGACGCCACCTGGGAACTCGGAGACCTCAAAAACTCCGACGTGGACGACCTGCCCATGGAAAAGGCCCGATTCGCGACCCGCTCCGACGGCGAAGTACTCGATGCCCTCGACCTGTACATCGACTTCATCCCGGTCGTCCACATCCCCAACACCGTCCCGCCGGCGGAGGAGCACTGGGGGCAGCCCAGCCTCGCCAAGGCCCTGCAGGTCTTCGACGATCTCCAGGGCACCGACACCGACTCCAGCCGGGCATCCTCGACAACCGGGTCCCCGATGGTGGCCCTGTGGGGCAAGGCGGCCAGCGGAACAGGCAAGAGGGAAATGTCCGTCGCCCCTGGAATGGTCCTGGAACTGGGCGAAGGCGGCGGCATGAGCACCCTCAACACCGCCCCGCAGCTGCAGGAACTCCGCAACCAGCGCCACGACCTCGCCGACCAGGCAGCCAACGTCGTACGCCTGCCCCCGGTCTCGCTGGGCACCATGGACCCCTCCAAAGTCCCCTCCGGGTACGCACTCGCCCTGACCCTGGGCCCCCTCGACTCGCTCATGTCGGGGATGCGGCTCGCCCGCGAGGACAAGGAAGCCCTCGCCCTGAAGTTCGTCCAGCGCCTGAACCTGGCCGGCCAGCACCCCGACTGGGCAGGAGTGACACCACTGCCGGCGAAACTGGTCCGCGGGCCCTACACCCCCACCGACCGCACCGCGGTCCTCGAACAGGTCACCAAAGCCCTCACCGCTCACGCCATCAGCCTCGAAACGGCCGTGGGGATGCTCCGCGAAGCCGGGTTCCCCATCGACGACATCAAGGAAGAGATCAAACGCATCGAGTCGCGGTCCTTCGACGACGCGAAGCTGCTGGCCGACGCGACCGGCTCGAGCGACGCCGTCAGTACCTATCTCGGTATCGACTTCGAACCCGACCCGGCACCGCCCGCTGTGGTCTTGCCCGGCCTGCCCGGGCAAGAAGAAGACCCCCAGGAGCTGGAAGAGGAACCAGCCCAGGGGAGCAGGGGCAACGCGTGAGCAGAACCGTGCTTACCTTGATCCTAGGCGCGGGGCCTGGACACTCCTTGGGAGGAACTGCCCCCATGCGTCGCCCCGCGCTGCACCACCCGGGACACCTCGTCGACACGTCGGCGTGGTCCCACCCGTACCCGACGGGCCTGTTCTCCCCCGTGTTCTACAGCTCCGGTGCGGTAGAGGCCCCGCCGGTCCCGGCAGCCGTGCCCACCCCGGCTGAGCTCGCCGCCCGCCTGGCCCCCGGTACGGCGGCCGTGACGCCGCCCGACCCGGTTGTCGACCCGGACGAGGAGAAGGTCACCTTCACCCAGCGGCGCCTTAACACGATCATGCGGGATGAGAAGGAAGAGGGCCGCCGGGCTGCGCTGCGGGCCCTCGCCGAATCGGCCGGCCTGAACCCCGACGAGGTCGACCTCGACCAGGTCGGCAAGCTCATCAAGGAAGCCAACGAGTCGCAGCGCCAGCGCATGAGCGACGTAGAGCGCCGCGAAGCCGACGCGAAAGCGGCCGCCGACAAGGCCGCCCAGCAGGTCGCCGCGGCCCGGCAGGAAACCCTCGCCGCGCAGCGCGTCGCCCGGGACGCCCAGCAGACCATCATCCTCACCCGCCTCGGAGTGAAGGCCGAAGACCTCGTCGATGTCGGAGCCGTACTCCGCAACGACATGACCGGCATGGACAACCCCACCGAGGCGCAGATCCAGGAGTACGCGGAGAAGCTGAAGACCCGCCGCCCCACAGACTTCGGCGGACCCACAACCGCCCCGCAGACCCTGCCCCCGGCCCCCGGCGGTGCACCCGCAGGCGGACCGCCGCAGCGCACCCCCGCCAGCGGCAAGGACGCCATCAAGGAAGCCGCCCGAGCCCGCGCCATCGCTATGGGCCTGCGCACCGAGACCGCCTGACCCACCGCACCACCGCAGACCAGGGACCACGCCCTCACCCCACGTGGACGGCACCCAGCAGGGGCCCTCACACATTCCGCGAAACTCGCGAAAGGGGAACGGCGTGGACATCCAGCCGTACACCACCACCGAGACGCTCGCCGTCGGCCGCCCGTGGCTGATGAGCATGCTCGGCATCGAAGCCAACGTTTCCGTCACCCTCGACCTCACCGCGTTCGACGAGAACGTCCACTGGACGGCCGGGTCCGCGTTCCAGCCCGAGCGCAAGCTCAAGTCCGGTATCCCCCTGGGGAAGAACGCCACCTCCGGCCTGTACGAGCCGTACGCGGCCATCACCAACGAGGTCCAGACGGCCACCGTCACCGGCGGACCCACAGGCGGCACCTTCACCCTCACCTACAGCGGCCAGACCACCACGGCCATCGCTTACAACGCGACCGCCGCAACAGTTCAGGCTGCCCTCGTCGCTCTATCGAACCTGGCACCCGGCGATGTCGTCGTTACCGGCGCAACCGGCGGGCCGTACACGCTGACCTTCGGCGGCGCGCTCCTGGGTGAGAACGTCGCCTCGCTCACCGCGACCGCGTCCTTCACCGGCGGCACCAGCCCCGGCGTGACGATGGCTACCACCACCGCCGGCGGAACGGCCACCGCGTCCGACGGCACCCAGAAGTTCGCCGGGTTCCTCTTCACGGAGGAGTCCTTCTACCCCGGCAGCAGCAAGATCGGTGCGGCGCTGATGGTCCACGGACAGATCGACGTGGCCAAGCTCCCCGTCGCCTTCGACCCGGCAGACGTTCCCGCCGGATCCAACACCCAGTTCATCTACAAGGTCTGAGGGGCCCGACATGCCGAACGACATGCTGGAGCTCCTGCTCCGCGACATCAACCCGACCGTCATCAACGCCTTCGTGCGTGAGATCCAGACGCCGGCCGACTACGAGCTCACCCGCACCGTCATTCCCGAGCGGACCATCGACTCCGTGAAGTGGGAGACCCGCGGCAACCGCCGCCGGGTCGCCGCAGCGTCCTACCGGGCGTGGGATGCGCAGACCAAGGTCGCCACGCGTGAGATCACGCAGTTCGCGACCTCCGGGAAGCTCCTGCCCCTGGGCCAGAAGTACATCGTCGGTGAACTCGAGACGATCCTCGAGAACGTCGACCGCGGCATGGACGCCGGAGATCTCGTCAAGAGCGTCTACGACGACTCCGCCGCGCACGTCCTGTCGATCAAGCACCGCATGGAGCTCGCCGCGGGAGACCTGCTGGTCGACGGCAAGTTCACCCTCACCGGCGAGAACGGCCTCACTGTCGAGGCCAACCACAACGTGCCGGCGGCGAACATGCCCACCGCGCCCGTCGTGTGGACCGACCCGGCCGCCGACATGCTCGGAGACGAGCTGCGCTGGATCGGCGTGCTCCGCGCGTCCGGGGCTCCCATCCCCGCCAGGGCCCTCACCTCGTACACCACGATGGCGCTGGCCATGGGTAACAACTCCTACCGGGCCGCTTACTACGGCAGCGTCTCCCCGAGTGCCACTCCGACCGCGGTCCTCGGACCGAACGAGGTCAACGTGGTCCGGACCCGCTACGGACTGCCGCCGATCACCACGTACGACGTGACGATCCCCCTCGACAACGGCACCGACGTACGGGTCCTGCCGGAGAACATGTTCTTCCTGATCCCGCCCAACGTGAACCAGTGGGCGGAGACCCAGTACGGGCTCACCGCTGAAGGGCTGGTCCTTTCCTCCGGCGGCAACCCGTCCATCGACCGCTCCGAGGCGCCCGGCATCATCGTCACCTCCGGGTACCAGGACGACCCGGTCCAGGTGTGGAGTAAGGGGTCCGCGGCCGCCATGCCGGTCATGTACACCCCGGACATTCACATCGCTGCGACGGTGTGGTGACCCATGGCCGCCCAGTTGAAGGGGACCGTGTACGTCACGGACCCGGACACCCACCAGACGGTGGAGCTGGCGCCCGGGACGCTGCCTGAGCCGCACCTCGCGGCCCTGGTGACGAACCCCAGCGCCTGGGAGGACGGGGAACTGCCCGTATTCCCCGGCGGCGACACCCCACCGGTGGAGCCCGAGGCACCCACCGACCCCGGAAACCCCGCCGACCCTGGCGAGGACACCAAGCCGGCCGTGAAGAAGCAGGCGGCCAAGAAGACGGCCGCCCGCAAGACCACGGCCAACTGACCGGCTCGGGGCCGGACGGCCGCCGCGAGGGCACCGGCGGCCACTAGGCGGTGTGCGGGCCTGAACTCCCCTGGTGGGGGCGCCAGGCAGGCCCGCACCCGCTCACCCCTTCCCACCCAACCGCCTTGACCTGGAGGAGCCACATGGACGCAGCCACCCGCGCCTGGCTCATCGCCCAGCTCGGAACCGCCACCCCCCTCCCCGACCTTGAGGCACGCTTCACCCGCCTCGGCAAAGCCCGCGCTGTGGCGCTCGAGGTCCTGGGCGAACGCCTCGCCGCGTTCATCGCCCAACCGACCACCGTCAACGTTTCCGGCGTCGTCAGCGTGTCGTTCTCCGCGAACATCGCCGCGCTGCAGAAGCAGATCGCCGACCTCCGCAACGGGCAGCCCGTAGCCCCGGATGAGGACGACCCAGACGGCGACGGCATCGCCGGGGACAACGGATTCGGAGTGATCCTCCTCAGAGAGCGGCCCCGACGGTGACCACGCCCGTGCGCGGCCGCCGCACCCTCCGCTCCCGCCTCCTCGAGTTCATCGCCGACGCCACCGGCCGGCTCACCGCGGCCTGGCGGATCCTCACCACCGCCCAGAGCAGGCTCCTCGACACACTCGCCGGAATCCGCCCCGGCCGTGCAGCCAGCGCCCGCATCCGCGCCGCAGGCACAGCCTTCCAACGGTCCCTGGCCGACTTCGACCGCAGCATGGTCGCCTTCACCGAACGCTGGGCGGCAACAGACCTGCCCCTCGCCTACCGAGAAGGGGCCTTCGGCATGCTCGACCGGGCTGACCGCCCCCACCGCCTGTGGTCCTGGACGCCCCGCCACCAGGCTGTCATCACCGCCACCAGCTCTCAGTACTACGCCGACCTCATGGGACGCCGTAGCGAAGCCCTACGCCGCGCACAAGCCTTCCTGCGGGCAGCCCTGGAAGCCGCCCGCGCCCGGACCACCCAGTTCCGCGTAGCCCGGTTCAACCGTGCCGCCCTCCTGGCAGAGCACCCGCTGAACACGGTCATCTACGCCAACGACACCCGACACCCCGTCGACTCCTGGGCACGCGCCGCCGTCTCCTGGCAGGCCGTCACCACCGCCAACGCCGGAGCCGCCCACACCGCCCTCGAACAACTCGGCTGCACCAAGCTGCAAGTCCGGGATGGTGATGGCTGCGGATGGCGTGACCACAACGACCCTGACCGGGCCGACGGATCACGCCGCGACATCGAGGACGCTCTCGCCCACCCGGTCGCTCACTCGCACTGCCAGCGCGAGTTCCTGCCCTACTTCGAACGCCCCGCCCGCCTAGGAGCCCCCGCATGACCGCCATCGACTACGACCTTGAGTTCCTGGAAGACGGCCACACCATCGAGGTGATCTCGATCGGGATGGTCGCCGACGACGGACGCGAGTACTACGCCGTCAACAGCGACGCCCCCTGGGACCGCATCAAGGAGAACGACTGGCTGGTCCGCAACGTCCTACCGTCCCTCCCCATGACCGGAAAGAGGGCGCTGGACAGTTACTGCGCCCAGTCTCCGAACATCCACCCCAGGCCGCCGCTCGACATGGTCGGACCGGACCTCGGGGACACACGGGTCAAGCCGCACCAGGTGATCGCCAATGAGGTGCGCGACTTCATCCAGGCGACAGACACTGCGGAACCCCAATTGTGGGCCGACTACGGCGCCTACGATCACGTGGCCCTGTGCCAGCTCTGGGGAACGATGATGCAACTCCCGGCGGGTGTGCCCATGTGGACGCACGACCTGCGCCAGGAGATCGAACGCCTCGGAGTCGACCCCGCTGGCCTCCCTTCGCAGGAGTCCGGCGTACACAACGCGCTCGCCGACGCCAGGCACAACCAAGTCGTACGACGCTGGCTGGCCGCAGGAGAGGACGCGCAGCATGAGTGACCCGAGCATGGACTGGAAACCGCGCCATATCTCCGTCACCGGCGACGGCCTCACCGCACGGGTTGTCCTGGACGACACGGACATCAGCCGCCACGTCCAGGGCTACAACATCGAAGGCCGCCCTGGACAACTCCCCTTGGTCGTCCTCTACGCCCACCCCAACGCGGGATCCACCTTCGACGGCGAGGCCCACATCGCGGTCGCCGACCAGACCAACCCCGCCGATGCCATCACCGGGTTCCTCACCACCATCGATCCGGTCGCGCTTGAGCGGGCCGCCCTCGACAGGCCAGACCTCGGCAACGGCAAGGGCGACCTGACCAGGGCCATGCTCGCGCAGCTCGCTGACTGGGCGAAAGGCAACACCTGATGGCCGGCCTCGATGGAGTCCTCGCTGGAGTCAAGACCTGGCTCGAGGACACCATCCTCATCGACACCGTACGGATCACCCTCCCCAGCACCGCCGAACCCGTTCTCAACACCGAGACCGGCCTACTCGAGCAGCCGGACGGCGAGATGCTGTACGAAGGCCCGGGGGCCGTCATCCCACGCTCCGGCACCGGCGACATCAACGTCGTCTCCGACGCCACCCAGCCCTGGACGCAGGACACCAAATCGTCCGGGCTGCTCCTTACCCCGCTCGAGGCCCCGATCGCCCCGCAGTACGCCCTGATCTCCGTCCGTGCCGTCCACGACCCGGCACGGACGGCCCTACTCGGACGCACATGGATCTGCGCCGACCCCGGCCTGGCCAGCACCGTGGAAGTTGTCCGGCGGACCCCGATCGACCAGAAACCCATCCCGGTGGTGGCGCCGTGACCCCAGACGAAGTCGCTACCCGCCTCGACCAGGCGGCTGACGCCCTGCCCTCCGCGATCCGGGGACGGGTTCAGCACGCCGGCGAGTTGGGGCGCGGCATGATCCGGGCGAACGCGTCGGGCCGGCCCGGGCCGAACGTCATCACCGGTCACTACCGGGCCTCGTGGCAGACGCAGACCAGGTCATTGCCGAACGGCGCGGAGTGCACGATCGGCACCGACGCACCGCAGGGACGGCGCCTCGAGTTCGGCTTCACCGGAGTCGACTCCATCGGCAGGTACTACGACCAGCCGCCGTTCCCGCACGTCGGCACAGCCATCCCCGCCATAGAGGCAGCACTGCAGGCGGGGATGCGGAACGCGGTAGAGGAGGTCTTGTCGTGATCGAGCGTCTGCCCTTCACGATGGCTCTGAGCGTCCTGGTGGCGGCGGCCACAGGGAAGCCAGCGGGCCGCGGCCGACGGCCACTAGGTGCGGTGCCGCCCTACTCCCTGCTGTACCCCCTGGAAGCCATCGCGTCCGGCGCCCCCTTCTCCGACCTGAACGAGGACGCGTCGTTCGTCTACCAGATCACCAGCGTGTCCGGCCCGGACCCCACCGACCCTGATTCGTTCGGCGTGTCCGACCAATCCGAGTGGATGGCCGACAAGACCCGCAAAGCGATCCTCGGACGGGACCCGACGACCGGACTGTGGCTGAACCAACTGGATATCCCCGGCGCAAAGGTCGTCTGCCGGGAGCTCGACACCGAACCCGGGGCAACGAATGATCCCTCCGATGCCATCATGAGTTATGTGCAGAGGTTCAGGTTCGACCTGACCTCCACCTGACTCTGGTCAGGTGTTTTACCGCACCGCGGCGGGACCCCACGCGGACGCCACCACGCAGGTGGCCGCACCCACACATCACGTGTAGGGGCCGGGTCCGCACCAACGGATGGCCCCATGACAAGGGGTCCACCCATGCCAGTCAAGAAGTACATGCGTAGGGGAACGTCGAAGTTCTTCTTCCTCGAAGAGATCGCCGCCCCCTCCATGATCCCCACCCGGGCCGAACTGACCGGCGGCGAGGAGTTCTCCGAGCAGATCGCCGCCATGGACGGCTGGACGGTCACCAACAACGAGATCGAAACGCCGAACATGGCGGACACCTACGACTCGACCATCCCCGGCTCGGACAAGGCGGAGTCCTCGAGCTTCACGTTCTACGAGGACGAAGACACCGCCACCACCGAGGCCACGTTCGCCAAGGGCACGGAGGGATTCGTCGTCATCCTCCGTAAGGGCGACGTCGCGGCTTCCACGTCGATGGACATCTTCCCGATCCGTGTCGCCTCGCAGTCCCCGCAGTACACCGCGGAGAACCAGGCCGCCCAGTTCGTCGTGACCTGCTCCATCACCTCCCGCCCGGTGCAGGGCGCCCCCGTGCCCGCAGTCACCCCCTGACCAGTCACCTCACTCGCTCCCCAGCTCCCGGCCGGGCCCAAAGGTGACCTTGGGAAGGGGCACCCTGCGGTGCCCGGTCGGGTCCCCTTCCCCTGACGGAGGACCCACCACATGACCACCACCACAGCGAAGAAGACCGCCGCCACGAAGCCGGCTGCGGACAAGCCCGAGCCGCCCGCGCAGGCAGTTGCGCAGGACGCCCACTGGGCTGCCACACGCGAACGCCTGCGGAACCGCACCCGGCCCACGGCAAAGCTGACGATCTGCGACGACCACGAGGTCAAGCAGGCCCTCGCCGCCGCCCAGTACGCGCAGGGACGGCTCCGTGACCGATTCGCCGTGGACGAGGACAACGCGGAGCTGAAGGAAGCCCTGGAGAAGGCCGCCGCCGATGTCGCTGCCGCGCAGGAGGCGTTCGACGCGGTCGCCATGGTTCTGCGCTTTCAGGCCCTCCCGCGCGACGAGTTCGACGAGCTGAAAGCCGAACACCCCCCGACCGAGACCCAGGCCGACGAGGGGGCCCTCGCCAACGCGGAGACCATCGGCCCGGTCCTCATCTCCCGCTGCTCCATGGACGGCATCACCGAGGACGACGCCCGCGCCTACCTCAACGAATGGGCGGTCGCCGAAGCCGCCCAACTGTTCCAGGCCGCCTGGGACGTCCAGCAGGTGGTGCGCTTTGACGTGGGAAAAGGTTGATCGCAGATGACGGTCTGCGGAAAGAACTCGAGCTGTGCGACCGGTGGGGCATCCCGCACTCCCTCTTCCGAGGCGCCGGGGACGGCAGGTGGACAGCCCGCGACCGGGCCAAGGCCCTCGCCTACCAGGAGTACCAGCGCAGCGTGTGCCCCCAGTGCGGGACCCGCGAAGCGGACTGGGACCCCGACCTGGGCGGCGACCCCTACGCCTACGAGGCGAGCACCCACATGTGCTTCGGCTGCGAAGAGGTCGCCCGCGTGCAGAAGGAAATCCCGGACGGGCCCGCGTCGGCCGGGATGAAAGTCGTGCTGCTGCCGGCGTCGATCGTCGCAGCGCTGCGGGTCCAAGAAGAGCTGGCTGAGGCGTAGGAGAGGAGGGCGGGGCGGTGGCCAACTGGAATCTGTCAGTGGACCTGACCGGTCGGGACAATGACCTGTCGACGAAGCTGCGAGCCGACGCGAAGGAAGCCCGCGCCCTCGGGGTAGCCTCCCGCGCTGCGAAGAACGACATTCAGGGCCTGGGTGACGCGTCGCTCGTCGCATCCGGCCGGCTCGACTCGCTCGGCACGTCGGCGACTGCCGCCAAACGCAACGTCAAGGACCTGGGCGGGGCGGCCACAACCACCGACGGGAAGATCCTCAGCCTCGGGACGTCGGCACAGACCACGCAGGGCCGCCTCGACCAGCTCGCCGGCGAAGCCGGCAAGGCATCCCGTCAGATGCTGGAGTTGGCTGCCGCGGCGGAGCTTGCTGACGAGCAGCTGCGGGCCGTCAGCGACGTACGCATCACCGCCACCCTCGACAACCAGACCTCCACCGGCACCACCGAAATCCAGACCGCCATAACCGGTCTGCGCGCACTCAGCCCCATCGAACTCGTCGCCCAACTCGACAACCAAACCACCGCGGGGATCGCCGGCCTGCGCACCGCCATCACAGACCTCGAGACCCTAGGTCCTGTCCAGCTCGTCGCGAACCTCGATGACGAGACCAGCCCCGGGCTCGCCGCAGTCCGTGAGGCCATCGCCGCCCTCGAGAGCATGAGCCCCGTCCAGCTGCGGGCCACCGTCGATGACGACACCGGGCCCGGGCTGCGGGAAGTCCGTGAAGCAGTCGATGCCCTACGGCTCCTCAGCCCCGTGCAGCTGAACGTCGTCTTCGACGGAGACTCCGCACAGATCACCGCCGCAGCCACAGCGATGGCAGAGCTGCGGGACAACGCGTCCCGCGCCAACACCGCCCTCACCACCCTCGCGACCCGAGCCACCGCCGCCGCAGCAGCCCTGGACGCGATGAAAGAGGCCGCGCAGAACGCGTCGAACGCCCTGCGCACGCTCCGCGGCCGGGCCGCCGCAACCGCTGAGGCACTGGGGGACCTGCGCACCAACGCCCTCGCCGCGGGTGTAGCCCTGCGCACCCTCAACAACCACGCCTCCACCGGAGACGGCAGGCTCGATGCCCTGGCCGGCCGCGCCCGCACCCTGCGCACCGACCTCAACGACCTGGACGGGGTACTGACCACCGTCGGCGGCCACATGGGCGGCCTCAACGGCAACCTCGGGGGACTCGGAGGATCCAGCGGCAACGCGGCCGGCGGCATGAACAAGCTCATGTCGGTCGCCCTCATGCTGGCCCCCGCGCTCCTGCCCATCGCCGCATCGATCGCACCGATCATTCCGCTCGCCGGCGCGGCTGGCCTGTCCGTCGGCGCCTTCGGGGCAGCCCTGATCGGGCAGATCAGTGCCCTCACCGACGCGGCGAAAGCGGAGAAGGCCTTCGACGACGCGGTCGCCAAGCACGGGGCGGCATCGAAGGAAGCGGCGCAGGCGGAGACGGCGTACCTGCAGAGCGTCCAGAAGATGCCCCCCGCCACCCGGCAGGCTGCGGCAGCACTGGCGGTCGCGCAGGATGCGTACAAGGCCTGGAGCGACTCCCTGGCGGGCGACACGATGCCCGTCGTCACCAAGGGGTTGGGCATCTTCTCCGGGCTGCTCGAGCACCTGTCGCCCCTCGCGAAAACGTCCAGCACTGAGCTGTCCCGCATGGAGACGATCATCGCCGGGGGCATGGAGAGCCCCGGGTTCGACACGTTCATGGGCAAGGTCGACAAGCTCGCCGCCGGGGCCTTGCGGGACGCGACGACTGGGGTGCTGAGGTTCGGTCAGGCCCTCGAGAACGGCACCGGCGACAGCCAGATCACCGAGTTCATGCAGTACGCCCGGGAGAACGGGCCCCTCGTCGGGAAGACCCTCAAGGACCTGGCCACAGCGATCATCCACTTGATCAGCGCCGCGTCCGGGGTGGGCGTCGGCATGCTGACCCTGGTCAGCATCCTCGCCCACCTCGTCAACGCCGTCCCCACGTCGGTCATCACGAACCTGCTGCAGCTCGCCATCGCCATCAAGGCCGTCAAGCTCGCCGTGGCAGGCGGTGCAGCAATCAAGATGGCCATGGCGGCGATCACCGCACAGGTCACCCTGGCCGGCACGGCAGCCATCGGAGCATCCGGTGCCCTGTCGACGCTCAGGGTCGCCTTCATGGCCATGTCCGTCTCGGCGCGCATAGCGGTCGCGTCGACCGGAATCGGGCTGCTCGTAGTCGCCTTGATGGCACTGTCGGACAGAGGGAAGAAGACCCCTCCAGACGTCGACAAACTCACCACCTCACTCGCCCGGCTGGCAGCTACCGGCAAGGTCAGCGGCGAAGCGGCCCGCGTGTTCGGGAAGGACCTGGCGGGCCTGGGAGACAGCCTGCAGAAGATCGTCGACCCTAAGGGCCTGGACCAGGCCCAACAGTCGCTGATCTCGCTGTTCGGTACGGACTCGACCCCAGTCAAGGACGCCAAGGCGGCGTGGGACGGACTCGACAAGGCTCTGGCCGGGATGGTGTCGAGTGGTCACGCCGATCAGGCGAAGGCCGCACTGGCAGAGATCGAAGTGCAGTTGCGCAAGCAGGGCCTGACCTCGAAAGAGGTCGACGCCCAGTTGGACGACTACAAGCAGTCGATCAAGGACGCGGCGTTCGAGCAGAAGATGGCCGCCCAGTCGATGGGCCTGTTCGGTGACCAGGCCCAGGCTGTGCAGGCGAAGCTCGCCGCGCAGAAGCAGTCCGCGGACGGGCTGCGGCAGTCCCTCGTCGCCCTGAACGACGTGCAGCGGGCGAGCTTGGGCGGGCAGAACGCGTTCGAGGCCGCCATCGACGCCGGCACGAAGGCGTTGAAGGACAACGGGGCCGCCCTGTCCATGCACAACGGGCAGCTGGACCTCAGCTCGGAGAAGGCCCGAAACGAGGAAGCAGCCCTCCGCACGATCGCCTCCAGCACGGATGAGTACGCGTCGTCGGTGCGGGAGTCCGGCGGGTCCTGGTCGCAGGTCAGCGCCATCTACGAGCGGGGCCGTTCGCAGATCATCGCCCAGGGTGATGCGATGGGCCTCACGAAGACTCAGGCCAGCCAGCTCGCCGACCGGATCCTGACAATGCCGACCCCGAAGGCCATCTTCAAGGGCGACATCACCGACCTCGACGCGAAGATCAAATCTGCTCAGGGGCGGGTCGACTCCCTGAAGCAGAAGCGCAAGACCGCAGTCGGCGCGGACAAGAAGCAGCTGGACGCCCAGGTCAGCGCGGCGCAGCGCAAGGTCAACTCGTTGAAGCAGCAGAAGGCCCTCGCCCTGCTGGCGATCAACAAGACCGGTGGGGCGGTAGCCGCCGCCCGCAACGCCATCGCGTCCCTCCACGACCGAACCATCAACATCACCAGCGTGTTCCGCACCGTCGGAACCCCCTCCACCTTCATGGAGACCCACCCCCGGCCCAACGCCAACGGCGGACTCACCCAGAACGGGATCCGGTACTTCGCCGACGGTGGCGAGAACCACGTCGCCCAGATCGCCCCCGGCGGGCAGTGGCGGGTATGGGCGGAACCCGAAACGCAGGGCGAGGCGTACATCCCCCTCGCCCCGTCCAAGCGCGGACGGTCCCGCGAGATCGCAGAAGAGACTGTGCGACGCCTGGGCGGCAAGGGCATCGCCTGGAAAGCCGACGGAGGTGTCACCGACTTCCGGTACGACCCGTCCACCGGATCCCTGTACAGCGCCTCCGAGGCCGGGTCGGCAGGCAACAAGACCAAGAAGGTCACCACCAAGGTCAAGGGCAAGAAGGTCACCAAGGAAGTCGACTTCTTCGACCTGTCCACGGTCGAGTCGAAGCTCAAGTCGACGTCGAAAGCGACCGCGGCGTGGAACAAGGACCTGCAGAAGGTTGCCGACCTCGCCGGCGGGGACGTCGCGGACGCCCTCGCGTCCATGGGCAAGGACGGCATCGCCCTCACCCACAAGATGGCGACCGGGTCGACGTCCTACCTGAAGCAGATGTCTGCGGCGCTGCGCGGTTTGGCGGCCACGGCCAAGGCCTCCCTGACGGACTACACGCGGGAGATCGGCAAGGCCACCACCACCAACACCACGTTCGCCTCCAACCTGGCCAAGCTCGCCGGGAAAGGGTTCGGGGAACTCGCGAAGCAGCTTGCCGCGCAGGGGGATGAGGCGGCGCAGCAGTTGGCGGCGGCCGCTGTGGCCGACCCGAAGAAGGCCGCGACCGCGAACACCGCTGCGGGCAAGGCCAACAACGCCCTGACGGGGGAGCAGGTTCAGCAGCTCGTCTCCATCATCGCCGCGGTGAAGACCGCCAAGACCGGAATCCACGACGTTGCCGCGGCCACGGGCTTGGGCGAGGACGACATCATCTCCACCGCTACCCGCTCCACCGCCCAGATCAAGTCCGCCCTTGGCTCCCGTGCCACGAAGTTCCTTGCTGACCTGGGCAGGGCGCAGAAGCACCTGTCGTACGCCGACGGGGGGATCAGGGCCGGCATGTATGCCACCCAGGGCGGCATCGTGAATTTTGCGGAGCCGTCCACCGGCGGGGAGGCCTACATCCCCCTCGGGTCCAACAAGCGGGGCGCCGCCACCAAGGTCCTCCGCGATGTCGCCGGCAGGTTCGGGGTGTCCATGACGGACCTCTCCTCCAACCGGCCCGTAGTCGTAGTCCAGCAGGCCGGCGACACCCACGTCACCGTCACCCCCGTACGCAGCAACGCGTCCGGATCTGACATCGGAGCGCAGGTCGGTCGCAGCGTGCGGCGCGCCCGCAGAGGAGGGGTGGCAGCCCGTGCCTGACCTTGCACTGATCGACGGTCAGATCGACCTAGGAGGCATCCTCCTCGGACCGGACACCGCCATCAACATCATCGACGTGGCCGGCCTGGGACGCCCCCCGGTCCGCACCAACGACGTCGACCAGCCCTCCATGGACGGCGCCTGGGCCGGCCCGGACTACTGGGCATCCCGGCAGGTCCAGATCGACGCCGCGATCCGCATCCCAGGAGACCGTGAGGCGTGCGAGGAGATCCTCGCAACCCTCCTGCAGGCGTACGCCGACCCGGCGACACGCCTCACGGGTGGCGTCGGGACCACGCTCCGCATCAAACGCCCCGGACGCCCGGTCAAGCGCCTCACCGGACGCGTCCGGAAGATCGACCCCGAGTACGCCCGCGTCATCTACGGCTACATGCCCCTCGACATCGAGTTCATCGCCCAGGACCCCGTCTGGTACGGCGACACCATCTCCGTCACCGAGATCCCCCTGGGCTGGCTCACCGGCGGCGGGTTCGCAGCCCCGGTCGTCGCACCGATCTTCGTGCAGGACGGAACGGTCGCCGCAGACCGGCCTGGGTGGGCCCACAACGACGGCACCGCGGACGCGTGGCCGATCATCCGCATCACCGGGCCGTGCGCCACCGTCACCATCACCCACGCCGAATCCGGCCGGCAGCTCTCCTTCCCCACCCTGAACCTGAGCGCAGGCCAGTGGATCGAGATCGACACCCGGCCCGGCTACCGCACCGTCACCCGCGAGACCGGCGGCAACGCCTCCACCCTCATGTCCCCGTCGTCGCGGATCGACCTGTTTTCCCTGCCGCCCGGCCAGTCCGAGATGCGCTGGACCGCGTTCGACAACACCAACACTGCCCGCATGCGCCTGACCTGGCGCAACGCCTACAACGCCCTCTGAGGAGCGACAGCGATGACCCTGTTCCAGGTGCCGATCCTCACCAACGGCGCCACCCACTCCGCCCAGCAGTTCCGCATGATGGTCCGCGACCTGGTGTCCGCCGCTGAGGGCATCACCGAGGGCGACGACCTCAAGGTCACCCAGCGCAGCACACCCGGATCCGGGGTTCAGGTTGCCGATGGGTCCGGGGTCATCCGCGGCCGAGCCAACGCGAACCAGGGCCACTACTCGGTTTGCAACATCGGGACCGCCCTCGTCGACATCTCCGCGACCGGCGGCAGCGCCCGATCCGACATGGTGATCCTCCGTGTCGAAGACCCCGAGTACGAGGGCGACCTCGACCCGGTCACGGACCAAATCTGCTACTTCCAAGTCATCTCGAACGTGTCGTCCAGCGCCACGACCATCCCCGACGGCCGGACAGGGATCCCCCTGGCCCGCATCGACATCCCCTCGTCGACCAGCACCATCACGAACGCGATGGTCAAGGATATCCGGAAGGTCGCCACCCCCCGCCGGGACCGAACCCTGTTCACCCAGTCCCCGGCGTCCACGTCGACACAGATCGGCGGCACCACCCTCGTCTACAGCTACTTCTCCACCACGGCCGGCATCAGCGTCCCCGTCCCGGACTGGGCATCCACCGCCCGAGTCATCGTCGATGTGGGCGGCCTGCGCCTCGCGACCGCCGCGGTGTTCGGGAACATCAGGGCGACGTTCGGGGCGTCGCTGACGATGCAGCCCGTCATCGTTGACGACAACGGGAGCGGGGTCCGGCGCCTGTACGCGAAGTGCTGCGACACGTTCACGATCCCCGACGCCTACCGGGGCACCAGCCAGCTCCTGCGCCCCCAGTTCGGCGGCAGCACCGGCAACGCCGGCACCGTCGCAGCCGACTCCAGCAGCACCTGGTCCTACGACATCGAGTTCTCCGAGGCGCCGCGGTGACCGGGACCCGCATCCTCACCCAGAACGCCCTCACCGGGGAGTGGCTGTCACCCGCCCTGCCGCTCACCGCCCGCGAGTACGGCGACGAACTCAACGGCCCCGGGTCCCTGTCGGGGAAGCTGTCGCCACGCCTGGTCGCCCAGAACCCGACCCTCCTCGACCCGGGCACCACCCTCATATACGTCGAAGAGGCCGGCGACCTGACCTGGGGTGGCCTGGTGTGGGACGCCCGTCCCCAGGGCTCGGAGTACGCCATCGAGGCCGCTAGCTGGTCGTCGTACCTGATGCACCGGTACGACCTGGACGGCGAACTCAACGGCCGCGGCCCCTACGTCTACGCCGACCGGTGCAAAGTCATCCGCGACGTGTGGGCGTACGCGCAGTCCATCACCGACGGGAACCTGGGAGTCGTCGTCGACAGCACCACCTCCACGTCGACCGTCGGAACCCCCGAGGACGTCCTGCACTCGAACCGGTGGGACGCCAGGGCCCTGGGTGACCTGGTCGACGACCAGGTATCCGCAGACGCCAGCCCGGACTACTCATGCACGGTCGCCTGGAACGCCGACAAAACCGATGCGATCCGCCGGATCCGCCTCGGCTGGCCCCGGTTGGGGGCCCGCCGCACCGACATCAGCTTCTCCTCCGGCGTGAACATCGTGACCGACCCAGAGATCGAGCTCGCCGGCGACGACTACGCCCAGGTGGTCATCGGCATGGGCGCCGGCGACGGCTCAGAGAAGCGCCGCCAGATATCCGCCATCCGTAACGGCCGGCTCCGCCTTGAGTACACCGCCTCGTTCCCCGAAGCCGCCGGAGACGACGTCCTCAAGTCCCTCACCGATGCTGAGCTGGCGAAACGCCTGAAGCTCGGCAGCCTCAACGAGATCACCATCCGGGACACCCCCGCGGCCCCGTTCCGGTCCTGGCAGGTGGGCGACGACGTGTACACCCGGGTCTACAACCCGTGGGTCGAGTTCGTGGGGTGGCGGCGCATCACCGGCTGGACCATCCGACCTGACGCCACCGGCGGACCCCAGGCCACCATCAGCCTCCAACCGGCTGACAGCTACCAGTACGGAGGAGTGTCCTGATGGACATCGGAGTGCAGCTGGTCCAGCTCGAGAAGCGTCTCGCCGCAGTCGAGCGCCAGTCCCGACTGTCGTCCGCGTCGCTGGACGACACCTCCATCACCGTCAAGGACAGCGTCGGCCTGGTGCGGGGCATGATCGGCCAGCAGGCCGACGGGACGACCGCCGTGAACATCGTCAACGGCGGCCCCCCGCCCGTACCGTCCACGCCGACCGCGGCACCCGCGCTCGGAGGGATCGCCGCAGGATGGGACGGGACGTTCGCCGACGGGGCATTCATCCCCATGGACTGGGCCCGAGTCGAGGTTCACGCCTCCACCACGGCCGGCTTCGACCCGACCCCGGCCACCCTGGTGGCGACGATCGAGACGGCGCAGGGCGGCATCGTCTACGTCCCGGCCACCGCCCCCACCTACGTGCGTCTCCTGGCCCGCAACACGTCCGGGGCAGCCTCCGCACCGACCGGCACGGTCGGCCCGTACGCGCCGCGCCCCGTGGCGGGGGAGATCGGCATCGGGGAGATCACCGCCACCCTCATCAGTGACGGCGCCGTCACCACCCCGAAACTCTTCGCGAACGCGGTGACCACAGCCAAACTGGACGTCGGCTCGGTCGACGCGACCGCCCTGAAAGCCGACGCCATCACCGGCAAGGTCATCACAGGTGGGGAGATCAACGGCTCCGTCTTCCAGACCTCCTCGGTCGGCGCGGAACGCATCACCATCAACGAAGCCAACGCCAACAAAATCATCATCTACGACGAGACCGGGCGGGCCGTCGGCGAACTCTCCGGGCGGGGCCTGCTCCTCGAGGGCACCAACGGTGCCCTCATGTACCTCGACCCCGACAACACCTATCCCAACCTGCGCCTCACCAACGACGACCAGTCCAACGAGGCTGTCATCAACGTCGTGGAGAACACCCCGGGCTCCGCGAACCTGGGGATGAACTCGGGCAAGTTCTCCGGCAGCGGCTTCACCGACCTCAAATGGCGGACGTTCTTCGGCGAGGACTTCTGGGTCGCCGAACGGATCCGCCAGTCCGCCAACTCCACCACCGTCGGCGGCCGCATCGACCTGCGTGCGGATCACGGGTCGGTCGGGTACGCCGACACCACCGGCACCACCCTGTCAGCCGACATTATTTTCACCGCAGGAATAGCGAACATCCGCACAGGACGGCTCGTAGCGACTCCTGCCGCCACATCGTCCTCCGCAACGTGGATCAGCGGCGCGGCAGGCCAGACAGGGCCGCTGTTCCGGATCACACTCGATAGTGTCGACAAACTAGTCGTTTTCCCGTCGGGGAACTTGCAGTCTTTCGGGACGGTCTTCGCGCCAGCGCTGGAAACGGACAGTCTCTCTGTCAGCGCAACCACGTTCACCGCCTACACTCCGACCCTCACCGGCGGAGGGTCGGCCACATTCAGCACCCGAGACGGCTGGTACTACAAGCTCGGTGACATGGTCTTCGTGTACGCCTACATCGTGATCGGCACGACGGCCGGCACTGGAACCACGGGCATCATGGTGTCCCTGCCGTCCGTGCCCTGGCGCGGCAGTTCCGCTGACCGCAGGCAGGCCATCTCCGGATACGGCGGCGGCATCGGCGCCGGCACCAACTCCGGAATCGGCGGAAACATCACCGGCCTGGTCCTCGGCTCCGGCACCGGCGCCGTCCTCGACCACATCCGCACACCCACCGACATCCAATTGCGCGGCAACAACCTCGCCGCAGGGGCGATCATCACCCTTGAAGGCTGGTACCGGGAGGCCTGACCGGGGGCAACACCTGCCCCGTACATGCGTACGCTGATCTCAGAGGGCGACCCTCCGCCCCAGCTCCACTCCCCGAGGGACTGCCACCCGGCCATGCCGGAGCAGACACCACCCACATAGCTCTGGGCGCGGGGAGTGCGAGGAGCAAGGGCGAGTGCCCACCAACGACCTGACGGTCAAGCAGTACGACGTCACACCCCAGCTCGGCAGGCACATGGTCCTGGACCCCAGATCCATGGCCTACCGCCGGCACTTCAACGGCGACCCCGTCCACCCCGTCGAATGGGCACCCAAGGTCCCCGTCCTCGACCAGCAGGACCTCCTGGCCCAGGGCATCCGCACCAGCGAGCTGTTCCCGAACGTGGGCGACGTGGACGGTCTCGGGTCGTGCACCGCGAACGCCGCCACCGCCGTCGTATCCGTGCTCCTGGACGCCGACGCCTGTGCTGCTGCGGGCCTCGACATCACCGACCCGGTAGCCGCCGAAAAGTGGGCCATCGGCCTGTACGCCGACGCCACCCAGCGAGACGAGTGGCAGGACCAGACCTGGCCCAGCGACGACTGCGGATCCTCCGGCCTCGGAGTCGTCAAAGCCCTCCGCGCCCGCGGCCTCATCGACCAGTACGGGCACGCCACCACCGCGGAGCAGTTGACCATGCTGCTGCAGACCGGGCCCGTCCTCATGGGCATGCCTTGGCTTGAGGCGTTCTTCGAGCCGAGCACGCCCGACGCCTTCCTGGACGACATCCCCGACTGGCAGCAGTCCCCGGTCGCCGGCGGCCACGAAGTCGCCATCACTGCCCTGGAGTCCGTCCACTACGACAGCGGCGACGCCCTCGACTACGACCGCACCATCCTCCGCGTTCGCAACAGCTGGACAACCAGCTGGGGCGACGACGGTCACTTCCGCATGTCACTGGGCCTTTACCAGGCCTTGCACGACCAGATCGACATCGTCCAACCCCGCCTTGACGGCACAGCTCACTAACCCTCCGCCCGCTTCCCAGGGAGTCCCCATGGGCGCCACCCGCCCCACAGACAGCGACCCGACGCAGGAGCAGCAAGCCGAGCTCCTCACCGAGTCGGGCAACGCGCCGACCGTCGACAACGAGGCCCAGCTCCTCGCCGACATGTACGGACAGCCCGACGCCAACGGCGTCTACGGCGCCCCGGCCACCGAAGGGAGCGCCTCCTGATGTCCGGCCTCGAAGCAATGATCTCGTCGATGGAGAAGTGTCTCGGCCTCGGCGAACCGAACAAGATACAGACCTGGTACCGGAGTCGGAACGGTTCCGCCTACAACGGCAACTTTGCATGGTGCGATAGCACCATCACCTGGGCGGCCGTCGATTCCGGCAACTACGACACCGTGTGCTTCGGCACCGACTACGCCTACACCGTCGCCCACGCCCAGAAGTTCAGCACCAAGGGCCAGTGGACCGCCATGACGAAGGGCATCGCCGGGTCCGGTATCCGCCGCGGTGACATCGTCTTCTTCGACTGGGACGGTTCCAGTTCCATCGGGTCCATAGACCACGTCGGCATCGTGACCAGCGTGTCCGGCGGTAACGTCTACACCATCGAGGGCAACACCTCGAACGTGTGCGCCCGCCGCGTCCGTGCGGTCCACGACATCGCTGGCTTTGGGCGGCCCGCGTACAGCAAGGTGCCCGGCACGCCAGCCGCCACTCCGGCCCGGTACACGAACACCGTCAACGGCCTTGCGTACGGGTACGGCGCCAAGGGCGACCACGTGACGAAGGTCGGCAAGGCCCTCGTCGCCAAGGGCTTCGGGAAGCACTACACCGAGGGCCCCGGCCCGACCTGGTCGGACGCGGACACGTCCAACTACTCGGACTACCAGAAGAGTCTGGGACTCAAGGGCACGGCGGCCGGCCAGGATGCCGACGGCGTTCCCGGCGCCTCCACGCTGAAGAAGCTCCTCGGCACCCTGCCGTCCAAGCCGGCACCCAAGCCGGTCTACGAGCCGTTCCCAGGTGCCGCGTTCTTCCACACCGGGCGCAGCAGCCAGGTCATCACCGCCATGGGCCGCCGTCTCGTTGCGGAGAAGTGCGGCAAGTACAACTCGGGGCCGGGTCCGAACTGGACTAACGCCGATCGGGCGAGCTTCGCCGCTTGGCAGACCAAGTACAGCAAGGCGAACAAGCTCGGCTGGTCCGCCGCTGACTGCAACGGCATCCCCGGCAAGGAGTCGTGGGACGCCCTCAGGGTTCCGAAGTCCCTCTAACCACCACACCCATCCCACCCTCAGGAGAATCCCGTGACACCCGTCAAGATTTTCGGGCGCGAACCGTCGGTCATCCTCGGTGCCATCGCGGTCATCGTGCAGTTCGTGTCGGCTTTCGTCATCGACGTCAGCCAGAACACCCAGACGCTCATCAACGCCCTGGCGGCCGCTGTAGTCGGCTTCGCGGTGGCGTACATGGTGAAGGACGAAGGGACCTTCGCCCTGTTCGTCGGTCTTGGCCAGGCGGCCCTGGCGCTCGGTATGAACCTGGGACTCGACTGGTCCACCAAGGAACAGGCCGCCGTGATGGCACTGGTCACCATGGTCGGTCAGTTCTGGCTGGTCAGGGACCGGGTGACCGCCCCCGTGTCGAAGGAAGACCTTCGGCTGGCGGCCTGACCACCTCTTCATCCTGATCCGGAGCTCGACATGGCTGATGAGCCGTCTCTCGGAGAGCTGGGGCGGCTCATCCAGGCCATGCGCGGAGACATCCGTGACGACATGGCCCAGATCAACGCCCGGCTCGATCGAATGGTATCCACCGAGGTCTACGCGGTGGAGAAGGCAGGACTGGCCAAGGACATCAGCGACTTGGCCAAGGTTGTGGAGACGATGCAGCAGCAGCGAGCGCAGGATGCCGACCGGGTCACCCAGACCCGGCGGTATCTGACTGCGTCCGTCATCATCCCGATTCTGGGTCTGATCGTTCCGTTCGTGTTCTTCATCCTCGGAGGTAAGGGGTGAGGACTCAGACACGGGTCGAGGCCCGCAAGGAGCGGAAGCGCGGCGACTACATGGCGGCGGCCGCCGCCGTGTTCGCCGCACTGGTCCTGGGCGCAGTTGTGACAGCTTTCGTGGTGCTGTCGGGGCAGCTGGATTCGGCGAACCAGGCCCGGGACGCTTTGGCCCGGCAAGTGCAGGGGCTGGGTGGGAAACCCGTGGCGGGGCCGCCCGGGTCGCGTGGGCAGTCCATCGCGGGCCCTCCCGGCCCGTCCGGCTCTCCGGGACCGCAGGGACCGTCGGGGAAACCCGCCCCGACCATCACCCCAAGCCCGGGGCCACAAGGACCAGAAGGGCCTGCGGGGAAAGCGGGTCAGGCGGGTGCTGACTCTGTCGTACCGGGCCCCTCCGGGCCGCCGGGGCAGGACGCTACTGGCGCCCCGGGCAAGGATGGGCAGAACGGTGCCGACGGGCAGAACGGGACGGACGGTTCGCCGGGCCCTCCGGGAGAGAACGGCAAGGACGGGGCCCCGCCCTCCGGCTGGACGTACACAGACCCTGACGGCGTCACCTACAACTGCACGCCGGCCGTCGACTTTGATCCGGATGCCCCCCGCTACGCCTGCACGCCTGTAGGCGGCGGCGAGCAAGCCCCGGACACGCAGGGACCTACCGACACCCCGAATGATCAGCAATCCCCGAACGACAGTGTGGCGTTGCTGCCGATGGGGCTGCTGTCCGACCGCCGACGAAGCTGACTGGAGATCGTTATGCCGTTCCCTGAGGGCCTGCCGACGACGCTGGTCACGTATACCGCAGCGTCTCCGGCCGGTGGCGGCCCCGCGGTGGGCACAGTGGAGTTCGTGCCTGCTGCGCCTGCGGTGACGGTGGCCGGGTACGGGATGGTCTTCACGGGGAAGGGTGCGTTCTCGTTCGACGTGCAGGGCCGTCTGGTCGACGCCGACGGCAACGTCGGGGTGCGACTCCTGCCGAACGACGTCCCCGGGGCCAACCCCGCGGACTGGGTGTGGATGGTGTCGGAGACCATCGCGGGTGCCCCTCCGAGCCTGTACTACATCCACCTGTCCGTAGACCAGCAGGAGGTCGACTTGTCTACTATCCGGCAGGTCGATCCGGTGAAGGCCAATTACGTGGCTGTGCGCGGCCCGGAGGGTCCTGCCGGCGAGCCAGGGGAGCCCGGTCCTGCGGGATCTGCTGGCCCTCAGGGGGAGCCGGGCCCCCAGGGGGTAGCCGGCCCGGCGGGTGATCCAGGTCCGGCAGGAGCCGACGGAGCCGACGGAGCCGACGGCCAGGATGGTGCGCAGGGCCCCGCGGGTGCCACCGGAGACACCGGACCTGCGGGGCCAGGTGGCGAGGCAGGACCGGCTGGCAGCCAGGGCCCGAAGGGCGACACCGGAGAACGCGGGCTCCAAGGCGAACCCGGAGCCGCCGGCACCCCAGGTGCGGCAGGCCCGAAGGGGGATACCGGCGACACCGGTCCCGCCGGCGAGCGGGGACCTTCAGGAGACACCGGCCCACAGGGCGAACCCGGAGAGCAGGGGCCCGTCGGCCCTGCGGGTACGGACGGAGCCGACGGCCAGGACGGCGCGCCCGGTGACACAGGCCCACAGGGCGAACCCGGGCCGGCCGGAGAGCAGGGAGAGCCCGGGACTGCCGGGGCGACGGGCGCCAAGGGCGACACGGGCGAACAGGGCCCTCCCGGAGCTGATGGTGCCACAGGCGCGGCCGGGCCCAAGGGGGATACCGGAGACGCGGGTCCTGCCGGGCCGACTGGTGCAACCGGCGCCAAGGGCGACACAGGCGACCAGGGTCCGAAGGGCGACCCCGGGGACACCGGCCCGGAGGGACCTGCGGGTGCAGGATCGTCCGCGTGGAGAGTCCGCGACCTCCCCGACCAGTCGACCGCAGACAGCCTCTACACCGGCACCACACCCACATACTCGACCGCGCAGACGTCGACTCCGACCAGCGGCTACATCCGCTACTCACCGCCCGGAGTGGCCCTCGCGGGCACCGATGTGACGGGCCCGTACTCGTTCATGGGCTGCGGCGACATCACCCCTGGTACTGGCACCCCCGACTCGAACTACGTCCTGCCGCTGTCCCGGTACCCGAATACGTACGCCTCGGGGCAGGCTGTGTGGTCGGTCGAGTTCGGCACTGACGCCCAGATTTTCCAGGTCCGCATGAAGTACATCTCGACCGCGACCATGTTCCGGCTGAGCATCGACGGCCGTAAAGCCCAGGATCTGATGCGCGCCTCCGCAGGCACGACCGCAGGGTCGGCGCACCTGATCACGATCGACCTGGGGAGCGCGGCCGCGCGCAGGATCCGGTTGGACTTCTACACGTTCCCGTTCGGCGGGGTGTACCTGCCGCCCACCGCGTCCATGTGGCCCGTGTCGTCGACCGGCGGCCGGCTCATGGTCTTCGGGGACTCCATCAGCGACGGGTCCGCCCAGAACACCGGTGGCGGCGCCGGCACCTGGTTCGCGAGGGTTGCTCGTATGCTCGGGGCGAATGACGCCTGGGAGCAAGCCCGAGGCGGTACCGGGTACATCACCCCGGGGACGTTCGCGACCTTGGCTGACCGGGTCGACGACGACGTCGTCGCGTGGGCTCCATCGAGACTGATTGTGTGGGCCGGGTACAACGACAACGGCGGCAACCAGACGACGATCAAGTCTGCTGCGGACAGCCTGTACGCCACGATCAAAGCAGGGCTGCCGGACTGTGAGGTGTACGTCCTGGGTTGCTGGGCGCCTGCCGTGTCCGTGGCGGCGGGCATCACGAACACGGACAACACCCTGCGCGCGGCTGCTGCGGCGGCTGGGTTCCCGTTCGTGTCCCCGGTGACGGGCAACTGCTACGACGGTGCGGGGACGTTGGTGTACTCGGGTGGCCCGTGGATCAGCAACTCGGGTCAGGTGTCGGCGTACATCGGGGCTGATGCGGTGCACCCGGTGGACGCGGGTCACGTGTATCTGTCGCGTCGGATCATGACGTCGTTGGCTGCGCTGATGCCTGTGTAGGTGGGGGCTGGTTGGGTCTCTCCGACCGGTCGTGTCCTATAGAAAACCGCAGCAAATAACGATCATGAGCAGCCCTCTGACATCCCTCGCCTCACGCTCCGCCCGGATCTCCCCTGACCGTTTGACCTGCGAAAACGGCGCCTGCGTGAAGCTTCTGGGTTTTCGGGACTCTACCGTTTCAGGTCGGTGCGCTTGCCCTGTCCGGGCATGGCGGACCGAGCTGTCTCTGCCGCGTCCTGCTCGTAGAGCTTGGCGCCGGTGGTGATGTCTCGGCCGACGGGTTCCAGTGTTCCGAGGATGGCGCGTGCGCGGCCGTAGGAGATGCCCCAGGCGTCGGCGCACTGGCGGGCGGTCATGGTCTTCATGCGGCGTCCTCTTCGTACCGGGCGCGGAATTCGGCCCAGGTCAGGGTTTCGATGATCTGCTCGGGGACGGCGGTGGGTTCGTCGTCGAATCCGGTGTCGGTTTGCCAGCCCTCGAAGATGATGACGCGCTCAGCGTCGGGGACCATGCCGCTGCGGCCGGACTCGGCGTAGTAAGTGATCAGGCTCTCGGGTGTGGAGTAGCAGGAGTAGCCGCGGATGCAGTCTTCCCATCCGGTGCCGTCGCAGTTGGTGCAGGTGGTGCTGCCGCCCTGACCGTCGCACTTGTCGCAGCCAAGGGCTTCGCAGTGGCGGCACTCGGTCCACTCGCCTTCGCTGGCGTCGCACATCTGGCACTCGGACTTGCTGAGGTCGCCTGGCTTGCGGTCGATTCCCGTGAGGGATGACCAGGCGTTCGCGGCGGTGAGGTCGCCGAGTTCGGTCCAGTGGACGCGGTAGAAGGTGGCCATGCAGCAAACCTACGCGCATGGCGCACGGAAGTCAATCGGTGTTGGCTTTCGGAGGTGCTGGGCTGCTGGCCTGAGGGGGCTGGGCGCAGCGGTTAGAGGGCACGGAAGAAGGGCCCTCCCGGCACCCGCGCCAACGGGACAGCAGCCGTTCGGACCCTTCGAGGGGTTGGAGCCCTGTAGCAACCAGGGGTTCTTCCCTTTGAACGTAGCGGGCGGCGGGGCGGGGGCACAAGGTACGCAGGCGTTCTGGCGCGGAAGTGAGCCAATGCCAGCCTGGGGCTGACTGGCCTGAGGGAACGCCAGCGCCCATCGGTGTCACGCTGGTTCCGTGGCTCGCATGCTCGGTACGTTCGCCCGTCCCTGGTGCCCCGTCTGCAAGGGCCCCGCCGGTCCGGACTGCCCTGACCAGTCACGGGACAAGAAGGCCCAGCGCGCCTGGGAGAAGCGGGAATGGCGGCGCGCAGCGCAAAGCCCCGCCGAAGCGGGGCTTTGGACTTCGCCCGACCCTCGATGAGATCCAGCGACGGAGTCCCCTTCACTGTACCCACAGACACAAGCGGCGGGCGAGTTAGCTGGCCAGCCCCCGTAGGCTCCCGGCATGACCTCAGCGGAACTCCAGCAGCACCTGGCGGACTACGACCAGGCTGTGCGCGTGGCCCATGAGACGTATCCGGGCATGTCGAGCGACGAGCGCGTTGCACGCGGCTTGGCGGCTGGTCAGCTTGCCGGGCACGCGCCCAGCGACCGCACCGACCCGACGTGCACTGGGTGCCCGGGGAAGCCGTGGCCGTGCGGCATCGCCAAGGGTGCCATCAAGTACGCCGACCCCCGGTACAACTGAACGGCGGGTTCGGCCGGGGGAGCCTTCCACCCGTCGCGTGGGATCGTGGGGGCATGGGCGACGCGGAGGGAATCCGCCTCATCAATGGGCGGCGCATGCAGTGCAAGGACATTCCTGACGGGGTATTCCTCGGGGCGGTCAGGCGGACGCCGGGTACCTCCGTGAGTTCATGGCGGATGAGCTGGAACGTTCACGCAGAGCTGGAGGAGACGGTGGGGCCGGTGCCGGCGAATCTGTTCCAAGCTAAGGCGCGACGGCTATGCGATCGGGGGCTGCTCGGAGGGTGCCCGTGCGGGTGCCGCGGCGACTATCACCTGCCTTCGGAGTGCGACGCGGGTCCCACCTGCTGCCCTGACGCAATCTGATGGAGACGATGAGCGGTTTTAAGACCGAGGCTGAGCAGTGCTACGTGGCCCGGTACTGGCGTTACTTCGAAGAGTTCTCGGAGGAGTGCCCGTCCTTCGACGAGGCCCTGTACTTCTTGTCGGCTGGCTGGGCTGCGGGCGATCTGAAGGAGATCGCGATCGTCGCACCGGACGGGCAGGTCGTCTCGGAAGGTGCCGAGTTGTTCGCGGCCCTGACCGATCGAGTGCGGCAGGACAATCCGTAGCACTGCCCGCAGGATCCTCCCATAACGTGCGTTGGGCGTCCGATGTCGGCGCCGGAGTCCAGATCCTTAGGATCGGTCCTGGCGAAGAATCGGAGATGCCCTCCGCATTCGCGCGGCCACGGCGGCGGGAACGTCTGCCGCATCGGGCCGTACGGTCGGTACATGGACAGAGACCCCCGCTTCGAGTGGATCCACGTTCCCGAGGTCGGCAACGAAGACCAGTGGGTCAAGGGCAGTTGCAATCACCTGGCGCCCGTTCCGGTGCATGCTGAAGTGACGGGCGAACTGGTGGCGCACCTGTGTCCGGACTGCGATGCGCAACTCCCGGCGGAGTTGTCGTCGGTGCGGGGCGGCCTGGTGAACGGTCCCCAGCCCTTTGCCCTGTATCCGGGTGAGGAGTACATCCCGCTGTCTCGCCCACCGCGCTCGTGACGAGCGGGCAGCCGCAGCGCGGCGACTTCGCCACCAACGGGGAGTACGAG
The DNA here is from genome assembly GCF_000818175.1 of Streptomyces sp. AcH 505. Classification (GTDB taxonomy): domain Bacteria; phylum Actinomycetota; class Actinomycetes; order Streptomycetales; family Streptomycetaceae; genus Streptomyces. The sequence continues at coordinate 51,004 of NZ_JTIY01000003.1, read as the reverse complement.
CAGGCTTGGTATGTGTGGCGTGCGCTGTGGCGGGACGATCGCATGAGCGATGACGAGCTGAAGGCCCAGTTCGAGGCGCTCTGCGACGTGCTCGGCTCCACGCGTGGGGCACGATAAGCTCACATATGAGGAACGATCACTAAGCAGGGGAGAGCCTCAATGAGCCAACCCACACCCGTCGCCATGGTGTGCACCGTTGAGGAGTGCCCAGCCTACGAGCCGACTCCCACAGCGGAAGCCGGATGGACGGGGGACGCCATCGGACGCCTGTTCTGCCCCCGCCACCCTGCGGACAAGGCCTGCCGCATCTGTGGCGCCGACAAGGGAGACAACCGCATCATCTGCTCCTCATGTGCCAGCGGAGACTTCCGGTGACCGCCCACCTGCCTACCAGATCGACCGGACGCCCGCTCCTTCCCGCAGAGTTCGACGCCGAACTGCTTGCCCGCCTCGCCGCCCTCGACCGGGCTTCCGACAGCCACGCCCAGGAGCAGCGCCCCGACAACACCACTCGCGCCTACGCTGGCGACTGGAAGACCTGGACCCTGTTCTGCGAGCAGTTCCAGATCCCCACCACCGCAGCCACCCGAGGCACCCTCCGCGCCTTCGTTGACTACCTGTGGAACCGGGAGAAGCGCGCGTACGCCACCATCGACCGGAAGCTCGCCGGGGTCACCGTGACCCTGCGCACCCAGTACAGCGTCGTCGTCGACCCGAACGCCACCAAAGCCGCCCGGGAACTGCTCAAGGACTACCGGAAGAAGTCCGAGGAAGACGAGGAGCCCGCGCGGGGCCGCGGTAAGGCGCCCGCTATGCGGCTGGCTGACCTGCAGCACATTGTGTCGCTGTGCGGCGATGACGTGTTCGGGCTCCGGGACCGGGCCATGCTGCTCCTCGGGTTCTCCATCGCGGCCCGCCGGGCGGAGCTGGCCGGGCTGCGGCTGCGGAACATCCGCGATGACGAGAAGGGCCTCCTGGTCGACGTGCGCGTCTCCAAGACTGACCCACGTACCGTTCCTGTCCCGTACGGGGAGCACGTGCTGACGTGCCCTGTGCGGGCCTGGAAGGCGTGGCAGGAGGCGGCCGGGATCACCGACCCGGACCGGCATGCGTTTCGCCGTCTCCACCACACGGGCAGCGTCCAGCCGCAGGGCCTGACGCCGCAGCGGGCCGGCGATATCATCACCGCAGCAGGGCTGCGTGCCGGATACGAGGAATTGTTCACGGGCCACTCGGTACGCTCCGGCATGGCGACAGAGGCACGTCGCAAGGGCAAGGACCGTAAGGCCATCGCGGCGATCACCGGGCACAAGGACGGTTCCAAGGTGCTGGACGGCTACATGCGCATCGTTGACCAGTGGGATGAAACCGACAACGCGTTGATCGGAATCGGCCTGTGACCACCAGCCACGAACGCGGCGCGCACGCTGTCCTCGATCGCATGATGACCCGCGAGCACACGGCCGCTGCGCTCGTTCGGACGCGCAACCGGCTTGCTGGTAGCGACCACTTCACCCCCGGGTTCGTGGCCGCCGTCGGGCAGATGCACCGCCTGACCCCGGGGCGCTGGCCCGTACACCAGGTTGCCGCCTTCCTCGACATCCACGCTGCGGTCGGCGCCGGCCGGTTCGCCATGGTTCACATCGGAGTCGGCACGGCGCCGCGGCCCGATACAGAGCGGGCCGCCAACGCAGCAGCGCTGACTGACCTACCCGACCCGTTCACTGTGCGCCTGGACCTCGGCCAAAACGCCGCCGACGAGGACGGCATTGTGGAGTGGTCCGAGGACATCGTCGTCACGCTCTCAACGGGAGTGTCCTACACGGCAGGATGCGTCATACCAGAGCCGCTGACGATGCCGACCATTGTTCGACCCTCGCGGATTCCGCTGGAGGTCGGCACCACTCTGCCCAGTCGAACGCTGCTGCATCTGGAAGAAGACGGCGGAGTAGCCCGCTGGGCGTACGACAGCACCGACATCTGCGTCCTACTGAACCTGCAACACCCGCTGACGGGCTGACGGCCACAAGGGGCCACGTGAATCGCGGCGCGTATCGCTGAACGGCTACCCGCCACAGACGAAGAGGAGTGACTGTGCCCAGGCAGTACGACGCCGCGTCCGTCCGGCAGTTGTCCGCGGTGGTCGACGGCATGGTGGGGGAGGTGTCGTCGCAGCGGATGCAGCAGCTGCGGATGGTCCTGGGGATGTGGGACCGGGCGGTGGGCCGGCCGGAGATGGGGGACCGGTCTCTGCGCCGGTGCCAGCAGTTCTTCACCTTGCCGGTGCTGCGGGTGTTCTGGGATCTGGCGGTGGCCGGCGAGCTGCGGGCCCGGGAGGAGGACCGCGGAACGGAGTTGCCGTTGGCGACGCAGCGGATTGTGCGGGACTGCCTGCACATCTTGGGGCGCCGGGTTCTGCCCGCAGGCCGGCGGTTGTGGTTGCCGTCGGTGGGGGAGCCGGATCTGAGGGAGACCGTGGCGCCGCGGGGCCTGGATGCCTTGTACCGGGGGTTGGTGGACCTGGCGGCGGCTGGGCCGCTGGAGTCGGCGGGTACGGCCTTGTCGTTCGAGGATCGGACGCGGACGTTGGCGATGGTGGCGGTCGTGTTGGACTCGCGGGCCCGGTCGGGGGAGTTGGCCCGCATGCGGGTGGACGATCTGGTGGAGGGTGAGGCTGCGGTGGGGGTTCGCCGGCGGCAGCAGAAGGGCCCCCCGAACCGTGCGGAGCAGATCGCGGCGTTGGCTGAGGTCCGGCCGTCGGCGGTGGAGCAGGTCTTGTGGGGGCGGTTGGATCAGGTGTCGGAGGCGACTCGGCAGCGGGTTTTGGCTGCGGTGGCGGAGCTGGGGGAGTTGCCGGAGGTGGAGTGGTACGCGCTGCGGGAGGGGTCGCGGGTGGCGGTGCGCCGGTGGTTGGAGGTCCGGGAGCGCCTGGTGAACCTGCTGCCGTTGGAGGGTGCCCGGACGGCGTTGTGGGTGACGTTGAAGACGACGGGTGCCGGCGGGGTGGTGGGGTTGCCGTTGAGCCCGATCGGCCTGCGGAAAGCCTATGTGCGTGGGGTGACAGCGTTGAACTTTGTGATGGGGGGTCAGCATGGGTGGGAGCCGATGCCGACACGCATGGAGCAGTTGCGCAGGTCGGTGGACGTGGCCCCGTTGCCGGGCCGGCCGGGCTGAGTCAGGTGCCGGGGAGCGGGTCTTGGTCGACGTGGTGGTCGGGTCCTTGCCCGTTGCGGGGCTCGGGGTCGCACTCAGGTCCCTTCCGGCGGGCTCGCGAGACCTTGTCGGTCAACTCCCTTTTGCATTCGGTGCAAACGATCTTGACCCTGGCCAGTCCGGCGGTTCCGACGAGTGCGGGCTGTCGTTTCGGGCGGTGTCTCATGGGTCCAATTGTGGCTGGTTGGCGGGTTGGGTGGTGGTGGGGAGCCGTGATCCGCTACGCTGTCCGCGTCGTCAGCGGCGTATGACCAAAGGCCACCACCCGGGCGGGTAGGTGGCCTTCTCATGCCGGGTCTCTGCCCTATCAGTGATTGTCCGTCTCGCTGACCTCCGTGATGTCGAAGCCGAACGGAACGTCGCCAGCGGCGTCGTAGAGCTCTTCGCGGATCTGCTCAGCGTTCGCGTCGTCGTCGGCTTCGATGCGCATCGTCAGGGTGTACGTCTTCATGGCTGGATTCTCCTATCAGGCGGCGAGCGTAGTGCGGGTGCGGTGCACGGCGGCGATGGTGTCCCGGTTGATTTCGTAGGCGATGAGCGCGGCGGCGGTGGTCGGTACGGGCAGGTGCTGCTCAGTGTCCTCGCTGAGGCGGGGGACCTGGTAGGTGCTGCGGTGGCAGGTGTAGGTGAGGATGCCGGTCAGACGGAAGGTGCGGGCTTCTCCGGTGGCCCGGTCGTAGGCGCGGATGATGATGTTGCCGGACTTGGTGGTGCGGATGTCTTCGATCTCGATGGTCCGGACCGACTCTTCGCCGGTCTCCTTCCGATAGGTGACGCTGACGGCGTGCTGGTGGTCGAGAGCCCGGTAGAGGTCGGCGAGGGTCTTGGTGGTGGTCTGCCGGTTGGTGATGCGCATTTGGGCCCCCGCTGCTTGTGGTGTGGTCCCCACCGTAGACCCAATGTATTGCCATTGCAATACATTGGGCGTAGAGTCTGGGACAGCACGCACCACCAACCCCTCTGCCACCCCGCCAACATCCCGTATGGCAATGGCACTACCGAATGGAGGACACTGGCGTGGCCAACGCCCCCACCACGCGCCCGCCCGGCCGAACCACCCGGTCCCTGCGGCGCCCGCCGAAAGGACCCCGAGTGGCCCTCAAGCCCGACGACCAGCAGCACCGCGACAACCTGGTCACCGCAGCCCAAGTCCTCCGCGACACCGACCGGGTAGACCTTGCCGAGTCCGTCGACTACGTCCTCTCCCCCCAGGGTGTGGCGTTCGTCGGCCGGATCCGCGTCGACCGTCTCGACAGTGACGACGACCGGAACCCCAACCTCCCGGTGAGCATGCCCACCAGCCGCAAGGACCAGGTGAAGCGTCTCGCGAAGGCTGCGGGGGAGTCGCCGACCCGGGTGGTCGAGGACTACTTCCGCCGGTTCCTGGACGGGGAGTGGATGCCGGAGAAGGAACCGCGGGCTACCCGGGGTGCCGGCGAGACGCGCGCCATTTTGAATGTGACGCCTGACAAGGATCTGCACGCGGATGTTGCTGCCCGGTGCCGTGAGCTGAAGGTGTCGCAGCAGCGTACGGGGCTGTTCGTGTCGACGGTGGCCGCGCACGCCTTGTATGCGCATTACGGGATCGGGCCGTACGGCTCGGAGAGCTCGGGCACCGAGTAGTGCCCGCGGTGGTGCGGGCCTGGACGCCGACAACCGGGTCCCGCATCACCGCACCAGTCATCACCCATAGGAGAGACCTCATGGCGCAGGCCATTCAGGCCGCCGCATCCGCGGGCGGTCCCACTTCCCACACCCAAAATCAGGCTGACGGCCTCGACTTCGAAGACGCCGTACGCGCCGCGGAGAAGGCCCGCATCGCTCTCACCGGACCATCCGGGTCGGGGAAGACCTACACGGCACTCAGCATCGGCACAGGGCTCCTGCCGGAGGGTGGAACTCTGGGGGTCATCGACACCGAGCGTGGGTCCGCCTCCAAGTACGCCGGCCTGTTCACGTTCAAGACGATGAAGCTCCCCAGCTTCGAACCGCAGGCACTCATTCGAGCCCTGGCGGTGGCTGCTGCCCGCGGTATCGACGTCGTCATCATCGACTCCTTCACGCACTTCTGGTCCGGCCGCGGTGGGGCCCTCGCCCAGGTCGACCAGAAGACAAGGAACTCCAACTCGAAGAACGCCTTCACGACCGGCTGGAAGGACGTGTCTCCGCTCCTCCTCGACATGCTGGACGCGATCCTTTCTTACCCGGGGCACGTCATCACCACGATGCGTGTGAAGACCGAGTGGGTCATCCAGGAGAACAACCAGGGCAAGAAGGAACCCACGAAGGTCGGCATGAAGCTCGACCAGCGTGACGGCATCGACTACGAGTTCGACTTGGTCGGCGCCCTCGATCAGTCGCATGTGTTGACGGTCGACAAGTCCCGGTACCCAACCATCGAGGTCGGGTCGCAGCACGACAAGCCCGAGTTCGCCTTCGGCCAGACGATCGCGCAGTGGTTGGACGACGGTGAGGGGAATGCCCTGGGTGTCATGGACTACGCGCGGATGGCTGTGGACCCGCAGCAGACCCCGCAGCAGCTCCTTAACCTCCTGGCTGACGCGGAGACCGCGGGCTTGGTGGGCGCCGCGGTCCTGGACCTGGGCAAGCAGGCCACCTCCTTGGGTGCGCTGATCCGTCTGATGGGCTCCGGTGCGCGAGTGAAGGACCCGACAACCAACCCGGACGGTATCCGCGCACTGCGTATCCGGTTGGAGCAGAGCGGCCAGTTGGGTGCTCTGGTCCCTGGACTGGATGGTGAGCCCACGAAAATCGGTGACCTGATCGCCTTCACGCAGAAGCAGCGCCACCAGAGCCAGCAGGCCACCCAGGACGCCGACGCGGGAAGGAGCGCCGCCTGATGGGCGCCCCGCGCAGGCACGGGACAAACGCGAAGTACCACCTGGAGAGATGCCGCTGCGCCCCGTGCTGCACGGCTGCCAGCGAGTACGACAACAACCGGCGCCGGGCCATCGCGTACGGCCGCTGGCAGCCCTTCGTCGATGCTGAACCTGTCCGAGCCCACGTGCGTAATCTGGGCGAGTTCGGTATCGGGTGGATGCGGCTGGCTCGACTGGCCGGCGTCCCGCGCGGCTCTGTTTCCAAGCTGCTGTACGGGGATCCACAGCGTGGTCTCGCGCCGTCGAAGAGGCTCCTACCGAAGAATGCTCTGGCGATCCTCGCGGTACAACCCACACTGGACAATCTCGGGGCGCGCGTTGCCGTTGACGGCACAGGAACCCGGCGCCGTTTGCAGGCGCTCGTCGCGAAGGGCTGGCCCCAATCCGAGCTGGCCCGGCGGACCGGAATGCACCAGGCGAACCTCAGCAAGACCATCACCGGCACCCTGGTCCAGGTGGGCACCGTCCGTGCGGTGAGCGGCCTGTATGACCAACTGTGGCGTGTCGAACCTGTCGACGGTGGTGTGCCTGCCCACCGGGCGGAAGCCGCCCGGCGCATCGCGGTACAGCACAACTGGGCGCCGGTCGGCTGCTGGGATGACGACACGATCGATGCCCCGGAGGCGTTCGCCGACTGGACCGGAAAGTGCGGCACACCCGACGGGCGCCGCAGCCACTACCGCATCGGCATCCCGGTCTGTGCACCCTGCCGGGACGCCCGCACCGCCCACAGAAACCAGGCCGCGTTGGTGGCCGCAGCCTGACGACACGCACCTCTACACCATCCGGCCGGCCCCCAGTGTGAGGGCCGGCCGTTCTGCTCTCCGGACCTGTGAGGAGGCCGCTGTGAGCGACACCGTTTGGTACATCGTGGGCGCCGTTTTGATCGCGTGGGGCTGGGGCGGCGGGCCTGCCGTCCACGCATGGTGGCTGCGCCGCCGCGGCCCGGACCCGGACGTGTTCACGAACACCCGCGCCCACCGGACCGCGATGGCCCGTGCGGAGGACGAACTGCAGCTCCGCCAGCAGGCCATCCGTGACGCGGAGACCGCGGCCCTGGTGGACGCCCGGCGCCGGTACGAGGCCCTGTACGACCCGCCCACCCTGACCCCGCCCAACCCCTAACCCCAGGCACCCCACTGTGGAGGTGATCGCCTTGTCCTGGATTCCTGTGGTGGCGCTCACCGCCGCCCCTCTCGTCGCTCTGATCTTGGCCGTGTGGCGGCGGCTGCGAGCCCTCACCCGGGCTCTCGCCGCGGAACGTGCTCGGGCCCGCCTCATGGAGGCGGGTCACCACCGTGACATGACCGCCCTACGCAACCGGCTGACCGCGGCACGGGCTGCGGCACCGGTCCTTGAGGCCGCTGATCTCGAACTGACCCGGGCTCTCGCCCTCTACGCACCCACCGACCCGACCGAGGGGAGACCGAGATGACCGACCCGAAGCTCGCACGCCAGCAGTTGACGGACGACCCGATGTACAAGTACCGGGGGTGCGCCCCCGACGAGGATGATCCGCGCCGGTCGGCCGGCGACCCGGACGTGTCCGTCGATGCGTGGGCCCCGTATACGGGGGACGGTCAGGAGCCGCAGCGTGTGCGCCTGGCGCGGGAGCGTGCCGCGGTCCGTATCTGCGGGTGGTGCCCGGTACGGGCCCTGTGTGCGGCGTACGCCAACACGGAGACCGAGGACGGGCATCTGGCGGAGCCGGAAGGCATCTTCGGAGGTGAGCACCCTCTGGCCCGGCACCGGGCCCTGATCGCCCGCCGGGCCGCCGCCGTGACCGCAGCACAAAATGGCACCCTGCCCGCCGCGGTGGACACCCCACGTCTGGCGGTCGCGGACGCCCGCACCCCCCAGAAACTCGCCGTGCTCCGCTCCCTGGCCAGGGAGACGGACCCGGAGCTGGTGGCATACCGGGCCGGCATGGACGTCCGCACCGCCAACTGGCACCGCAGCGCCCTCGTCACGATGCTCGGGCTGGACAGGGAAACCGCGACCCGCGCCCAACTCCTTGCCGCCGCGGTGCAGCACCGGATCCTCCCCCCGTCGACCCGGATCCGCCCCGACGGAACCTGGCCGTACGCGGCGGCGCCGACGACGGACGGCATCCGGCAGCGCCGTATCGCCCCCACCCGACCCGTGCAGCTGATCCTCCCCGGGTACGAGCACCTACCGCGCGGCCGCCGCACACCCGCCAGGAGCCCCGAGCGCGCGCCGCACCCCCTGCGGCGCGCGCTCCGCCTCGTACCCGCCACCCACCACACCCACCTGCCCCTCAACCTCCCCACCCCCGCCGCACTGGAGCCCGCCGCATGACCACCAGCCAGCCGACCTTCCACTGCCTCCGCTGCGACGAGACGTACCAACAGCACTGGCGCGACCCAGACTCCGACCTCTGCCGAGCCTGCGCAGCCCAGGCCCGCGACGCGTGCGTCTTCAACACCCACCCGCACCACCCCGAGCACCCATGCAGCTACGGCACCGAACAGCCCGGCGAACCGTGCCGGTACTGCGGTGAGCCCGTCCCCCTGGACGGCAAGCCCTGCACAGCCTGCTGGTTGACGTTCGAGGGCATGGCCCTCGCCGACATCAAGGCCGTCTTCGCCGGTGACGGAACCTTCAACGTCACTCCGGAGGTGCGACCGTGACCACCAGCCACAACCTGCCACCAGCCAACCCCACCGTCGTCGACCAAGCCCTCACCGAACGCTGCGAGGACTCGGGCCAGTACCTGGCGGGGCTCATCGCCAAGGGCATGCTCGACCACGTCGGCAGGCCCACCCGTCTACCGGAGGTGATGTTCCCCGACGTCGACCCCGACGTGGTTCGCCGTATCTGGGACATGGCCCTGCCTGTCGGCTACCTGGCGGGGAAGATGACCGCCCGCCCCCAGTGGACCGCTGAGGGGCTGAACCGGTTGCGTGGCGAGCTGCGGGATGCCGGGTACGAGGGCATGGCCCGTCTGACCGGACGGAGTGCCAGCGTCCACCACCCCGCCGACGGTGAGGCGCAGGGTGTGCGTGAGGGCGGGCACCCGTGACCCAGGTCGCCGCCGCGAAGCGCCGCCCGGGGAGGCAGGTCACCTTCACCCCCGACCGGCGCCAGCAATACCTCGAAGCCCTCGCCACGGGGATGCTCCTCAAGGACGCCGCCGCCCACGTCGGTATCAGCCCCAACCTGCCCCGCCTCCACCAACGCGCCGACCCAGGCTTCGCCCAGGCCGTCCAGGAGGCCAAGCAGATCGGGCGGAAAGTCCGTCAGGACACCACCGCGCACGGTGAATCCCGCTACAACAACCAGGGTTGCCGCTGCCGGACATGCCGTGCCGCCGCCACCGCAGCACGCACCAACCGCCGCCACCAAACCCCCGAAACCAGTGGGCACATCATCAACATCACCCCACCTGAACCGTCTGCCCCAGGTGCGTTGTTGCTGCTCAGGGCAGGTTAGAGCGAAGCGACACAGGGGCGCTCATGATCGTTATTTTCTGCGTTTTTTTATAGGACAACGCAGGGTCCCGCACGGCTGTGCGATGAACTGGAGGTCTGACTATGCGTCGATTGATCCGACACGTCACACGATGGGTAGGGACAGTGGCGGCTCAAGTTGGTAAGCTGCGCTTGGCGCCAGACGGCTACTCAGGTACACAGTCCGGATGGTGTCACCCCAGACATAGGTCCGACCCCGCTGTTTTCCCAGGTGAGCCAACACCAGGGAGCGAGGTCGGGTCGACACACAACCATCGCGAAGGTGCCGACATGGCGAAGAATACCCGGGCCCCGGCCCGTTCAGACAGTGGGACCCGCGAGACCGGCGTGAACATCACACCGCCGACGCACACGGGCCCTGTCACTCCTACGCAGACCGCACGATGAGCACGGCAGCCGGCGAGGGAATCCTCGGCTGGCTGAACGGAGCCATTTCCAACTGGGAGCGGATCGCCGGCGACGCCGCATCCGAGGCCGGAGGGACTTGGTCTGAGGGCCCGTTCGTGTACGGGGTTCGGGATCAGCGGCACGCCCTGGTGGCCAGGTCCCGGGAGAACCGTGCAGCATCGATCGTCCACATCGCCCTGAACGATCCCGAGTCGGTCTTGCGCCGTTGCGCCGCCGACCGGAAGCTCCTCGAACTCCACGGCGGGCGAGGCCACTCATGCCCCGCCTACGACTACGACGGCGACCTGGATGAGTTTGCTCGGTTCTACAACCACGAGGTGTGCCCCGTCGTGCAGAACCTCGCTGAGGGCTACGGCCTGACGGAGGGAAGCCGATGAGCGCCCTGGGTGAGAACCTCTACGGGGACGTACTTGCAGCCGCGCCGCCTGTCCTTGCCGAGGCCGCAATCCGTCAGGTTCACGAGCTCCTCGAATCCAGAGCCGACTCGGACGACATCGCCCAAGTCGTCACCACGGCGGTCGCCCTGCTGAACATGCACCAGCGGAACCGGCCAGGGCGGAAGCGAGCTTGGCTGGCCAAGGTCACCAGCTTCGCGTTCCCCCGCACCTTCGCCACCGCATGGGGCGATACCGGCGAGCGGTACGTGTGCTTCACCGGCTCGATCACGAAGGGCGGCAAGCCAGCCGTCGGCCGCGAGATCGAAGTGCAGATGCCCGTCGATGACGCGGAACGGCTCGGGCAGCAGATGCTGCGCATGGTCGAATTCCAGCGCGGCCAGACCACTCAGACTTCCTGCCCCGGACAAGCGCAGGAGCAGGCCAGGCCCAGCAAGGCGAGCCGAGCGGAGGTCGACCGATGAGCGCCTACCTCACCTCTGACGACCCCGACTTCGGCTGGGAGTTCCACGCTGAGGACTTCGTGTACGCACGCCTCACCGAAGAACTCGCAGACGCCGAAGCACTTCCGGCTGGCCCGTCTCGCGAAGAGGCCATGAACCGTGTGCTGTCTCTTCGGCTGGCCGTGAGCCTGCACGCTACCCATGTCGGTCGCAACGGCATGAACTGGGTGCGCTGCTACACCTGCCACGGCAGCTCGGGCTTCCCCTGCTCGACCATGCGCTTCTTCACTCGCATGTGGCGCCACCACCCCGACTACAGGCAGGGATGGAACGAGACCGTGGACGGCCCGGCCGGTCCGAGTGACTGGACACGCGACATGATCCGCGTCGCGGAACTGGGCGGCTTCCGCAATGACTTCCTCGCCGGAGCGGCGCAGGGACAGACCTCACCCAGTAAGGGAGATCAGGTGACGTAGCGACTTCCTAAGCGGGAGGTCCTGAGCCCCTTGGCGGGGGCGCTTCCTCTACCGCTGGCCGCTGGTGTTGGCGCACCGTCTGCGGCCCTATCCCACGGATCGGTTTGGCGACCGATCTAAGGCTCCGGTTCCCCGGAGTAATTCAGGTTCTCCACGAACCCAGCACCGCCGAAGCGGGGCCTTTTTGTGCCCCCAACCGCTAAGCGAAGGCGAGTCCATAGTGCCGTACGTAACCCCTGCTTGTCAGCTTCAGCATGTCCGCTCGGGCGATTCGCGAGGAAACTCCCGTCCACTCGAAGAAACTCGCACCCCCGCAGCCCCCGGCGACACGATCAGTTCACATGACACGTTCGAACGCATGTGCGAGAGTGATGATCCCGGTCGTGGCGGCACCCTCCGCGTGGACGCAGCCCACCAATGGGTCGCCACCACGACCGGACGCACCGCCACCGACCCCTACTCCTGGATGCAAGCCATCCACTGGGTAAGCGGCTCCGGCCTGTACAAGCCCACCCGCACCCACGGACCCGCCTGGGGGCCCACCACCGTCCTCATCGCGCAGGAAATCTCCGCCCTGTCCGAGTGCCGGCCCGGTATCGACTACCTCGCCCGCAAGCTGGACTGCTCGGAGAGGACCGTGCAGTACCACCTCGGCATGCTCCGTGAAGCCGGGCTCCTCGCCTACCGCAGCAAAGGCACCCGTCTCTCCGGGCAGCCCAACCAGGCGTCCGTGTACGAGCGGATCATCCCCACCGTGTTCGACACGGCCCTCGGGATCCGCACCACCGGCGAAGGGCTGCAACGGCGCCCCGTAGGCATCGCCCCCGAGTCCCGAACCCTGATCGGGAAGCTCGCCAAGAAGGCCGCGAGGAAGATCCGTAAGCGTCGTCGCCGGGCCCGCACCACCCCTGTTTCCGGGGGGTCCCTTTGCACCCCAATGCAGGGTGGTACCTCAGCGTCTTCTCCCACCGGTTGTAACTCTCTTCCCTCTGAGACAAGCAAGCTCGCAAGCGGGGAAGCAGATTCCCCCACCCCGAAGACGTCCAAGTGCGGGCCCCGGAAACTCAACCGGGTCGGGCGCCGTCACCAGCTCGCCCGCGAACTGATGACCCTCATCCCGTGGCTGGGCGGAGCATCCCCCCAAAGGCTCGCGTGGATTGTGCGCCACGTCGCCGACGCCGGATGGACAGCCCTCGAAGTCCAGGCCATCGCAGAGACCATGCCGCTCACCGCCCGCGATGTGCGCCGCCCGTCCGGGATGCTCGCGCACCGACTCAAGGGCGTCCACCTCCTCTTCACCACCCCCCAGCGCCGCGCTACCGCCGTTGCCGCCTGGCAGGAGTCCCGCACAGCCGAACACGCCCGGCACGCCGGCTACGACGAAGGCATCACCACCAGCACCGCCAACAGCGCCCACGTACGCCGCCTCACCGCCGAAGCGTTCGCCCAGGTACGCCAGGGGCCGGTTCTGCCAGAACCGGTAGACGGGTCCCTGTGTGAGATCCCTGCCGGTGCGATCCCCGGCATCGGAACCCTCACCCGCGACGACGTGATCGAGATGCGGGCCGCCGCCCAGAAAGACCCCGGCCTCATCGAGTTCGCCATCGAGGGCCTGGGCGAGACGGAAGCCCGCCGCCTGTACACCAGCGCCCTCGTCGACCAGGCCCTCGCCAGCCGGTCCTCCAACATCACCCTCAACCCGTGGATGGAGACCTCCCGTGCCTGAGCAGCAGACCGCGTCCGGCGCCGACCTCGCACGGCAGGCCCTCGCCAACTACCGGGCCACCGCCAAGACCGCCCCCACAGCAAACCCCAGGCCCCGCACCACCCGCCGTGAACGCGGCGACGGCCGCGACCCGGTTGGTCTCGGAGCCGTCCTCGGACGCATCAACACGGATCAGGACTGGCGGTTGGCCCTCACCGGCGGCAGCATCCTCGACCAGTGGCCCACCCTCTGCCCCCAGTTCGTGGACACCGTGCAACCCGTCAGCTACGACCCCGAACGCGGCCGCCTCGATCTCCGCCCCGCCTCCCACGCCTACGCCGCGCACCTCCGGCTCCTCGGTGGGCAGCTGGCCCGGCAGATCAACGACAAGCTCGGCAAGCCCGCCGTCCGGTCAATCCGCGTTCTGCCCGTCGGCGCCATAGCGGCCCCCGCCACCGCGACCATGCCCGACCAGCACGACCAGACCCCGGAGCCCGGCCCGGTCATCACCCGGGAGACCGCATCCCCCGGCTACCAGCGGACCCTGGCCGAAGCCCTCGCCCACAAGCCCGCACGGCCAGCCGACGACCCGCACATCGCCCGCGCACGCGACGACCTCAACGCCCGCATCGCCCACCCCACCCGCCGCGAACCCCAGACCGCCTTCACCGACGCCGTCGCCGAACAGGAACGCCTCACCGCACCCGAGCCGGCCGACAGGCTCCAAGCCAGCCTCGCCGCCGCCCGCGCCCGCGCCGCCCAAGAACAGCACGGCGACGTGCCCAAGCGGCTGTTCGGTGCCGCATGAACCTCCCGCCCAACTACGCACGGATCCTCATCACCGGACCCCGCACCCTCACCGACACCCAACTCGTCGCCAACACCCTCCTCCAGACCTGGCACGACGCCATCCAAGACGGCTACGACGGCATCCTCATCACCCACGGCACCGCCGAAGGAGCCGACGACCTCTCCGACCAATGGGCCCTCAGCAACGGCATCCCCCGAGACCCCCACCCCTCCGACTGGGAAGGCCCCTGCAGCCCGCAATGCCCGCCCGGCCACCGGCGGCCCCGAGCCGGCCGGGACTACTGCCCAACAGCCGGCCACCGCCGCAACCAGCACATGGTCGACCTCCAACCCCGCCTATGCGTGGCCTTCATCCGCCCCTGTACTCGGGCCACCTGCCGCAAGCCCCAACCGCACGACTCCCACGGCACCGCAGACTGCATCCGCCGCGCCAAGAAGGCAGGCCTCCCCGTCCTCCGCGTCCTCGCATGACCCGGGCAGGGGCAACGATCAGCGCCAAGTGCGGCACCGTGGTTTACCGCGGAACCGACCCGGCCAGCACAGGAGCAGCATTGCCCGCCCAACACCCCCCACAGCCCACCACCTGCCTCCTCCACGCCGACGTCCACCTCATGGGCGCCGCATGCTGGGACACCACCCTCGACTGGTACTTCACCCACCAGCACGTCCACCCAGACGAAGCACGCGACGCCTACCAGGCCGAAGCCGAACGCCGCATGCTCGACCACCTCATCAAGGAACACCAGGGGCAGCCGTACTGACTCACCCGGGAATGCCCCAGTCCTCCACCGGTTCTGCCAGAACCGGTAATGTCCGGGCGGTACACCCGAGCACCACGCAGGAGGAACCGATGCCGCGCTCGAAGCCCGGCGGGTCACAGAACACCGCAGGAGCCGTCAAAGAGATCCCGCTGCGGCCAGACGCATCTCGAGCCCGCGAAATCGCGATCACCCGCATCGTGCCCAACCCGCAGAACCTACGCGGCGACGACCTCTGGGAGAGCGACGAAGAACAAGATGCGACCGTCAACTCCATGCGGGAGATCGGCCTCATCCAGGCCCTCGTCGTCTGCACCCGTGACGCGCACCTTCGGGAGTACCCCCAAGACGCAGATGCTGTTGCCGGCGCCGACTTCATCGTCATGGCCGGACACCGACGACTGGCTGCCGCATCCCTGGCCGGGCTGACAGAAGTCAAGGTCGACGTCCAGGACGATCAGGTTAAGCACCTCGACCTGCTCATGCTGGAAGAGAACCTGAAGCGAAAGGCCCTCAACGTCTTCCAGGAGGGCGAGGGCTACCGGCGCCTGCAAGGCAAGGGCGCTACCCACGCCCAGATCGGCAAGCAGGTCGGCAAGAGCAAGTCGCACATCACGAAGCGCATCGCGCTGCTGGCCCTGCCCAAGGACGCCCAGCAGGCCATCCATGAGAAACGCCTCGGAGTGGACGCCGCCTACAACCTCCTCGTCGCCCTGGACGGGCAGCCCGAGCGGGTCCTGGACGCGGCAGAGATCATGCGCAGCCGCAGCGTCATCGCCCAGGACGCCGTCAACATCCTCCTGGGCGGTTCTGCCAGAACCGACTACGACAGCACCCCAGCTCCCAGCACCCCGCCCGAACCGGTTCTGCCAGAACCGGATGCGACGCCCACCGTGCCGCCGTCCCGGACCGCTGAACCCGAACCGAACCCCCCTCACCCAGAACCCGCCCTTGTGCCGACGGCAGTCACCGCCGCAACGCTCGAGGACCCGGCGAGCACAGAACCGGTTCTGGCAGAACCGGCAGCCACCCCGGCAAGTGAGGCAGAGGCCGGCGAGGCGAAGACCCTCGAGCCGGCCCGTGTCGCCACCCCCGCGGTCACAGCCGAACAAGAAGGCCGCGCCCAAGCGAACGCCGCCCGCAACGAGCACTGCCGCCAGCTCGTCATCGACTACGACAAGCCGGCCACCGACCCACAGAGCACCCGCGTCGCAGTGACCGCCCTCATCCACGCCACCCCGCCCGCGCTCACCCGCGCCCACGGCTGGCTCAAGGACGCCGACCAAGCCGACGCCGCAGCCATGGGAGCCAACAGCTACCGCGACGCCCTCCTCGTCCGCGGGGACGCTACCCTGATCGCCAGACTCGCCTACGCGGTCGCCCTCGCCGAAGATGAACTGCGAGCCTCCAACCGCAGCCGCAACTGGGACTACCGCGACGTCGCCTACCTCACCCACCTGATCGAAGCTGGCTACGAGCCAGCCGAGTGGGAGCGCCGCCACCTCGGCTGACCACCCTCGGCCTTCGCTCAAGGAGACCCATGACCCAGTACACGCCCCCTCTGTACGCACCCCACCTGCCCCCCGTGTTCGTGATGATGAACCGGGCCGGGTCCGTCGGGAAGACCACGTTCGCGAACACCGTCTTCACCGAAGCGGCCCTCCGCGGATACCGCGGCCTCATCGTCGACGCCGACCTGCAGTCAGACATGTCGTACTGGTACGGATACGACGGTGACTTCGTCCCGCCCGGCGTGCAGACCATCCACGACCTCATGCTGCGCCGGGCCAAGCTCGCCGACGTCACCGTTCCCGCCCGCACCCGCATAGAGGCCGGCGACGGCGACGACGCCTTCCAGGTCATCCCCGGACTGGACCTGGTGCGCGGCGACATCAAGATGTCGCAGGCCGACGGCGAGCTGGTCCAGGATCCTCTCGGGGTGTTCTGGTTGCGCGACGTCCTGAAGACACAGGTCCAGCAGGGCCAGTACGACTTCATCGCCATCGACGCCCCCGCCTCGTACGCGCGCCTGTCGCAGTCGCTCCTTGTCGCGGGGACGGACGTCATCACGATGATGCGGCCCATGCGGAAGGAACTCCGCGGGGCCCGTGCCCTCGCGCAGGAGGTCCTGGACGTGGTCGCCGACTTCGAGGACCACGGCGTCTCGACACGGTGCAGCTGGTACTGCGTCAATGACGCCAAGGCGGAGTCGCAGGGGAAGTTCTTCACGAACATGCAGGACGAAGCTCTGGCGTCGTACGGGGACCGGCTGCTGCCCGGCATCCGTAACGCGGTTGTCGTGGCGGAAGCGTTCGACGCCCAGGAGCCCTTGCCGATCTGGGCCCCCAAGTCGGAGTCGATGACCTTGTTCCGGGGGATCACGGACCGGATCGGGTTCCCCGTGAAGGGGTGAATCCGGTTCTGCCAGAACCGACTGCGGCCCCACTGCCTGCGTTTACCGGAGGTAGTGGGGCCGCTTTTGAATTCTGGTCAGTATCCGCCGAATCCCGGTAACTTGCAGTGGTTTTTCGGTCACGCGAACGAGTGAAACAAGCCGCACACCCCTTCCCATACGTGTACCAGGCACCGTTGAGTGGGTACTACTGGCGTTCCCATCGGGAGCCCAGTGGCGGGGTCGAGGCACTCCGCCCACGGAGTTCGCAGCCCTCGGCCCCGCACCCAGACCCCGTGCCCGGCAGAAACTTCCCCAACCCCCACCAGCACGGACGCTAACCCCGCTACAATCACCGTCATCTGACGGGGCTGCCCGTGAGGTCCTAGAGCCCCCGCCGGGCCGGGCAGACGTTGTCGGCAAAACACCGTCCCCCCGACTGTCGGGGGCTCACCCGTACCCCGCGTACATCAGCCACCCACAGTCTGTACGGGATTGGCCGGTAGGTTACCCCTCGGTCGGTTATCGCAATGTCAAAACTGAGTCTCTCCGTACCTACCGGCCGTAATAGGTGTCACAGTGGCATCCCCGGCCCTGGACGGCAGTCAGGACCGGGGTACGGGACCGGAGGAGTGCCGGACCCCGTACAGCCCCTTCCCGCCTGCCGGAGGAGCGGAGACGCCCCATGCCCGCAGCAGCGCAACCCCCATGCCCCACCACCTGCACCTGCCACACCCGCCCGCCCGGAGATCCCGGCACCGCGGGCGTGGACGGTGCGGACGTGATCAGCCTCAGCGACCACCGCCGAAGGCCCGCCCCCGGCACGACCGGACCCCCAGGCATCAGCACCCGACCCGCCGGCCCCACAGCCCACGAGGCGCCGCCCGTCGACCCGGTCCTCGCCGCCATAGGGGAACAAGTCCAGGCACTGTTCACCAGTCGCGGACGCACCCTGACCGACCCGGCCACGGCGCAGGCCTTCACGATCACCATGGACGGCGTCCTCAACCTCATCGACGGCGCCCTCGCCCAAGGCCTCATCGGCCCCGCAGAACACGCCATGCTCATGGCAACCTTCGAAGGCATGAGGCAGGCGCCCCAAGGGCTGTAACACCCCACCGGCCCTGACCTCGCATGTTACTGATGAGTGGTCAGATGTGCCGACTCCGCAACAACCGTGCACAGACCGTAGATCATCGGCAACAACACGTTCAACAACGGCCATACCCGTGCCATCATGGGGCGTCCGGAACACCGGAGGAACAACATCTCCGGCCCCCGGCGCGCGCCCCGGCACCATGTCCGCTACGCACTGCGCCCCCGGGGCCACGACGGGACGGGGACACCATGGGACAGGACGACCCGGCAGCGGGCAGACTCCACCTCCTCGCAACAGAGTTCACTACGCCCCCCAACCGCGGTCCCCAAGAACGCGGCCCAGCCGCCATGCACCCCGTACCCCTGAACCTGGCCGTGTTCGACCACATCGTCCGCAGTGTCGACGAAGTCACCCGCAAAGCCCGCGCCCAGCAGACCCGCAACGCCGGCCCAGTCCCCGCCGACGTCGCCGCCGTGTACGACTGGTGGCGCGCCAGCACCCCCGACCTCGAGGGCGAACGACGCCTCGAGCGGGAGCGGGTCATCTACCGGCAGGGCCTCGAACACGCGATAGCCGCCGGCGACCACAAAGTGATCCGCCCGCACCCCTGCCCCGGCTGCGGAACATGGGGCCTGTTCTGGGACGCCGCCCGGCGCCGCGCAGTCTGCGCCTATCAGCCCGCCGTCGACCCGTGCGTCGACAGTGACGGCATCGCCAACACTTGGTCACTGGGGCACCTGGCGTACGAGCACGTCAACCGGTTGAGCCATCAAGAAAAAGCCGCAGGCGGTACAACCTGACGGCCAGTCCGCTGGTCTACCTACCACAAGAGCCACAACTCAATAGGAACCACCGCATTTCACTGGACCCCGACGGGGGGTTCACTCGGTATCGGCCGCCGTCAGCTGCGAACTGCGACCGTCGATCATCGGGAGGCCGACCTTGGCCGTCTTCACAGTCACGCCGGACGTCAGCGACATGGTCACCCTCCAGGAGTGCTCCGCCTTATTCAGGGAGACGGGGCACCCCGCCAGCGAGACGACCCTGAGGCGGTGGATCGCCGCACACGACGTCAGGACCGAGTGGGAGGAGCGCGTCTCCCATCGGTGGGTGGCCAGGTTGAACCGTGACATTGGCCGCCGGCAGAGCGTCATGGTGGTGTCCTTCACCGAGATGCTTCGGGTGCACAAGGAGGAGATCGCCAAGCGGGACTAGTTCAGGTCTGGTCCCGCAGGACAGAGGAGCCCCCGCCCCGGGTTTACCGCCGGGTCCGGGGGCTTTCTCATGCCCACCCCACCCAATGTATTGCCATGACACTACATTCGCGTTAGTCTGGCGTAGCCGACAACGTCCCGCCCAACACGCGGACACAGCACCCCAGTTCAGGAGCCAGACATGGCCACAGCTGTACTGCCGCACGCCCAAACACGCCCCTGCGAGATCCAGCTTCACCGACTCGCCCCCGGCACTGCCGCCAAGGCCAGCGCCCTGCTCGACCAGGCCGACCATGAGGCCGACAACCGAAACCTCACCGCCTCCGCCCTCCTCCACGGCCAGGTCATCGACCTCATCGGCATCCGACCCCCGGCCTCCGGTGAACTCGCCCGCTGCAGCTGCCAGAACTGCTACGGCTGCACCCGCGTGTTCGACGCCGTAAAGGCCCGCACCTACCGGGACGGCACCGTCGAATTCGTCCAGTGCGAGACCTGCGCCGACGAACACCGCATCGAAAGCGACTAACCCCCAAGCTCCCCGGGCTTGGTGAGCACCCGCACCCCAGGTACGGCAGTAGCTCCCAGGCCCGGGTGTCCAACCTCCGCACACCCAGCACAGGAGAACCCATGGCCGACACCAGCTTCCTCGCCCGCCAGCAGGCCCGCCAGGACATCACCACCGCCGTCGAATGCACCACCAACCTCTACGGCCTGCCCCTCGGACGCCTCGAAGTACGCGACGACGGAACCGCCCACATCTTCACCGCCGACATTGACGACCTCGCCCTCTGGCTCCACATCATGCACGGCACCACCACCCGCCAGCCCGCCGGCGACCAGCTCGCCCTGTGGACCCTCCACACCACCACCGAGCCCTACGCCAACGGCACGACCATCCCCGTCCACGTGTCCGTGCTGCTCCTCGACACCGAGGTCGTCGCCTACGAAATCACCAACGCCCTCCGCACCGTCGCGTAACCCCCAGCCGCCCGCCCCCACCAGACGGAGACCCGACATGACCACCATGACCCCCGCCCCCGCCACCACCGGCGACCCCGACCCCTACTACGCCGGCCGCGGCGACGCCTACGACGACTCCGCCACCCTCACCCTCGACCAACTCAACGTCCGTGCCGCCCTCCACGCCGAATACCACCCCGCCCTCATGTACGTCCTCGGCTACCAGGACCGCATCATCGAACTCCGCTTCGAGCTGGCCGCCGTCAAGGCAGCCGAGACCGAGCTGGCGCACGTCGACCTGCTGGCCGATGCCCTGTGACCGCCCGCATGGACCTCCTCGACGCACTGGAGAAGACCGGCCTCACCGCCGTTGCTGCCCGCGCGCTGCTCACACGCACCTACGCCGAACCGTGGGCCGATCAGCCGGACCCTGACTTCCGGGAAACCCTCGCGGGCGGCCACGCCCTGATCGTCCAGTACGGCGACTGCGAACTGATCGGGTCCTGCCAGTGCGGCAAGGACCTCGGAACCGTCACGCCGGACAAGCCGATCGACCGGTTCGCCGCCAAGTGGGAGCGCCACTGCATGACAGAGGTGACCTCGTGAGCGCCACCGAAGAGACCAGACCGCTCAGCACGGAAGGAACCCGATGACCGACACCACCCCCGCCAGCCCCCTCACCCCGGAACGTGAGCAGGAGATCCGTACCGCCGTGGCGGTCTACCAGGATCACCCGACCATCGGCTTCTCCTGCTGCTCCGCACACGCACCGGCCGACGCGGTCCCTGCCTTGCTGGCCGAGCTGGACCGCATCCGCGCCTCCCGCGCCGAGATGACCCGCTCCAACGCCGACTGGCTGGACGGCATCGGCCAGGACCACGCCGCCGCCATGCTCCGGTACTCACTCGACCTTGACGCGGAAATGGCCGGCGTACCGGCCGGCCCCGACGCTCCCCAGCCGACCGAGTGACCTGGCCCGCCTCGATCGCCGCCGTGCTCGGAGTCATAGCCGCAGCCATGATCTACGCCTCCCAGCACGGCCTCGCACCACGCAACAACACCCAGCACCAGGACGGAGAACAACCGTGAGCAGCCGTACCCGCACCCGCAAGCCGCACCGCACCCAGCCCACCCGCCGGGCCCCCGCACCCCAGCCGCCCCTCCGCCTGGTCGACCTCACCAAAACCACACCCATCAGCCTCGACAAGCCCGCCCCAGACCCGGCCGAACCGGTCGTGATCCTCGACCCGCCCGTCATCTTCGACGCCCGCGCCAACGCCGCCACCGCCACCATCCACGCCGGCACCCTCGGCATACCCGCCTACTACGACACCTGGACCGGCATGAGCACCGACCAAGCCACGGCGCTCATGGACCCCGACAACCCCCACAGTGCCCGCCTCATCTACGACCGGCACCCCAACCAACTCACCGCCACCCAGAAATGCCCCCACGGCCAGTGGCACGCCACCCCCGTCACCCACATCGGCGACATCGACCAGTTCACCGCCACCGTCGCCGACTGCACCAGCCACAACCCCCGCGCCATCCGCGCCCGCCAAATCGGCGAAGGCGTCCACCGGGCCACCACCAGCGCCGCCGACACCCAACTCACCGACGTCGCCGAACTCCGCGCAGCCCACGCCGCCGACAACGACCAGCCCAAGGAGCACCCACAGCCATGACCGACACCAAGAACCGAGGCTTCTGGATCCGCATCGCCCCCAACGGCTGCGTCGCCGGATCAGCCCTTGAGGAGTACGTCGGCCCGCTCGCCGAAGACGCCCACAAGGAGTTCACGCCGCGCGTCGCCGACCGGCGCCGCGAAGCCCGCGAAGGCTACCGACACGAACTGGTCAACCGCGAGGAGTACGACCGCCGTGCCCACCCCTGCCTGACCGGCAAGTGCCAGCACCGCAAGGCAAGCCATGGCTGACGGCCTGCCAGAGCCCGCCTACATCGCCGGCCTCGCCACCCAACTCCAACACCACCCCGACCTACGCGCAGCCGAAGACGAACTCGCCCGCATCCGCGCAGTCATCACCCGCCTCACCGGATGGATCAACAACCCCGCCCACGACATCACCGCCCGCAGCAACCTCGCCGACCACCTCGGACTCCCCGCACCCCGCACACCCAAGAAGGACACGCCATGAAGAAGGTCTGCCCCACCCCCTGGCGCATCGGACACCCCACATACCAAGCAGCCGACCGGCAACGCATCACCGACCACTTCCTCCACCAAGCCACCCTCCACCCCTACAAATGCCGCTGCGCCCTGTGGCACCTCACCCGAAACCTCAACGAAGAACTCCCCACAGACCAAGAGGCACAGCCCCAAGACGTCGCACGCCTCCAAACCCTCAGCGCCACCGACTTCACCGACCTCGTCGACGCCGACGCCAAGAAGACCGCCACCGCCGCAGACCGCCTCGCCCTCCGGCACCCCGACAACCTCACCCGCTGGCGCTGGTCTCTCAAAACTCTCCTACGCGACGTACACAAGCAACTCGCCACCACAGGGACCAAGGACTGGGAGAAGAAAGCCCACCTCTACGAAGACGTCCTCGCCTACCGCCTCATCGAATGCCAAGCCCTCCGCGCCCAAGCCAGCAACACCCGCGAAGCCGCATGACCGAGTACCAGATCGCCTGCCTCGGCAAAGCCCGCTTCACCAGCAGACGCCAAGCCCGCCGACGAGCCCGCCAAATACGCGGCGAAGGCGGACCCGGCTTCCACACCTACCGGTGCCACTACTGCCAACACATCCACCTAGGCCACAGCCAAGGCCAAGCCACCCACCTCCGCACCGGACCCCACGGCCCCATCCACATCACCGAATACGCCGCCTAACCACCCCAGGAGACCAACCATGACCACCATCACCACCCCCGGACCCACCCCCGAAACCATGGAAGCCACCCACTTCGACATCCCCGTCGCCCACCTCGGAGAAGAAGGCGAATGGATGTTCGCCCTCGGACACCACACCCCCCGACGGGCCCTCGCCGCATTCAACCGACACGCCCGCCTCTTCATCGGACTGCTCAACCTCCAGGACTGCACCACCTGCTACCGCCGGGACTGGCTCCCCGACATCAAGCAGGTCTGGGCCACGTTCCACGCCCCGAACCCGGAGAACGACGAAGACCCCGACTGGGACTGGGTCGCCAACTGGGCTACCGCCGACGCCGCCACGCCCGGCGCCATGCCGCTGACCGTCCTGCGCGTCCACTAACCGCCGCCACCGGAAGGCCCCCAGTGACCCTCACAGCCCCCGACTCCCTCCCCAGCACGGTCTGGCAGCAAGTCGCCCTCATCACCGTCCACGGCACCCCCGCCGGCCAAGGCCAAATCAGCTTCCTCGGCAAAGGCCGCGGCGCCCGCCACACCAACGAGAAAACCCTCAAACCCTGGCGCCACGCCATCATCCAAGCCGTCCGCGACACCACCGGCTGCCACGGCTACACCGACTGGAACGGCATCTGCCTTACCTGCCGCACCCCCAAACAGGAACACGGCCTCTACACCAACACCCCCACCAACGTCCAAGTCACCATCACCGTCCCCAAACCCAAGACCGCCCCCAAACGCCGCCGCACCTGGCCCATCACCCGACACAGCACAGACATCGACCACCACGCCCGCGCATGCCTCGACTCCCTCTCAGCATCCGGAGTCATCAAGGACGACTCCCAAGTCACTGAACTCACCGCCCGCAAGGTCTACCCCGGCGAACACCCCGAAGCCCTCGACCAGCCCGGCGCGATCATCCGCCTCTACACCCTCACCGGAGACCCCAAATGACCGTGATGACAGGCCGTGCCATAACAAACGCCGTAGCCCCCGGACCCGCCCACGACTGGCGTCACCTGTCCGCCTGCGCCAACGAAGACCCCGACCTGTTCTTCCCCCTCGGAGGGTCGGATGAGGCGGTGATGCAGGCCGAACAGGCGAAGGGCGTGTGCCAGCGGTGCCCGGTCCAGGGGGAGTGCCTGGGATGGGCGTTGGACACCAAGCAGGGGGCGGGGGTGTGGGGTGGCATGACGGAGAAGGAGCGGCGCAAGCTGCAGGGCCGCCGCCTCAAGGCCTACGAGCGGGCCCGGGACGGCAAATCCGCCCGGGACCACATCATCGAGCACCGCCTGGGCGAGTTCCTGGAGCTGGAGAAGACGTTGAAGCCGAAGGGCATCGCGGACGCCATGGGCACGAACGTGCAGACCGTCCGCAACGTCCAGCGGGCTCTGGAGTCCATGACTGCCGAGGCGTTGGACATGGCCATGCAGAACGTGGGGGTGTCGGCATGAGCAAGTCGACAGACCGGCATGGCACTCAGAGCGACTACAAGCAAGGCTGCAGGTGCCCCCGCTGCACCCGGGCTGCGTCCCGAGCCGACGCGGAACGGCGCCTGGACCGTCTTGCGGGCCGGCCGCGGTCTGTCCCCGCCGGCCCTGTGCGCAACCACGTGTTGATGCTGCAGAAGTGCGGCATGAGCAGCGGCCAGATAGCCGGAGTCTCGGGAGTCAGCGCGACCACTATTGCGAAGGTTGCACTGGGCCATCGGAAGACTGTTCTCCGCAGAAACGCACTGGGGATCATGGCAGTGCAGGCGTCTTCCCCAGTGACCTTGGGAAACGTATCGTCGCTGGGCGCTGTACGCCGACTGAGAGCTTTGTACGCTCTTGGCCACTACCAGCACGAGATCGCTGCAGTGTCCGGGCTGTCGCGGGACTTCATCAGCGGCCTGGCGGTCGGTCACTGGTCGACACTGGCACTGGACAGGGACCGCGCCATCAGGCAGGCGTACGACGCGCTGGCCATGAGGGTCGGGGCATCGTGGAAGACCCGACGGCTGGCAGAGAGCCACGGTTGGGCCCCTCCGTTGGCGTGGGATGACGACACGATCGACGACCCGAAGGCGCTTCCGCAGATGGACGCTGCAGCGCCTCGCCCGACCGAGGGGGCCAACGTCGTCGACCGGTTCCTGCTGGGGGAGTCGGTGGTGCTCGGCAACGAGGGGCGCCGGCAGGCCATCCAGCACCTGATGGAGTGGACGAACCTGACCCCGGATGAGGTCGGTGCGCGTATGGAGATGAGCGCGGACGCGGTCTCGAGGTCGTGGGAGCGCTTGAAGGCCGCGGCCCGTGCTGAGGGCCGGCCGGTGCCGTGGCGGCGGGTGTACGTCTCGCTGCAGGACAAGGACATGACCCGTGACGACATGAGGAGTGCA
The DNA here is from genome assembly GCF_000818175.1 of Streptomyces sp. AcH 505. GTDB lineage: Bacteria > Actinomycetota > Actinomycetes > Streptomycetales > Streptomycetaceae > Streptomyces. The sequence continues at coordinate 25,510 of NZ_JTIY01000003.1, read as the reverse complement.
GCCTGATGGCTGGCGAAACGATGATCACCCTGGTTGGCAATCTGGTCGACGAGCCGAACCTGAAGTTCACCCCGTCGGGCGCTGCGGTCTGCCAGTTCCGGGTTGCGTCCACGCCTCGGATCTTCGACAAGCAGACGAACGCCTGGAAGGACGGCGAGGGGCTGTTTCTGACCTGCTCGGTTTGGCGGCAGGCTGCGGAGAATGCGGCTTCGACGTTGGAGAAGGGGATGCGGGTCATCGTGCAGGGCCGGTTGAAGCAGCGGTCGTACGAGGACCGGGAAGGGGTCAAGCGGACGGTTTTTGAGTTGGATGTCGAGGAAGTGGCCCCCTCGCTGCTCCGCGCCACGGCGAAGGTGACGAAGGCGTCAGGCAGCGGAGGTGGGCAGGGCCAGCAGCAGCCGGCGCAGCAGGGCCGCCAGTCGCAGGGGCGTGGTGCGGAGGATCCGTGGGCGTCGCAGTCGGCGGGGCAGCAGGGTGGCGGCTGGTCGGATGAACCTCCCTTTTAGACCTGCTGGTTCGCGGTAGGGGTCTGACTCCCGGGTGGGGTTGGGCCCCTTTTGGTTGGACCCGAACTGTCAATGTATTGCCATCGCACTACATTGACGTTAGAGTGGGCAGGGCCAACAACCCGCCACTCGCCACCTCATGGGGGCACCCGCGTGCAGGAACTCCGCCTTACGGACCCCGATGGCTACACCGTCCCCGACTCCGTCGTGACCGTCCCCGACGAACACGTAGCTCAGGTCACCGACCACCTCCTCACCACCACCGCCCCCACCCATGCCGCACAGAACACCATCCACGGGTACGACGCCCGCTACTACCGCGTCACCCCCTAACCACCCAAGCCCGGGTCCTGCATCCCCCGACGGGACCCGACGGGCCGGACACCCCACCCAACCCCCCTGCGTGGGGTGTCCGGTCGCACCACCCAAAACCGACACAGGAGGCCCCGTGATCGCCGCCGACATCCACATCGACCTGAGCGACCTCACCCAAGACGACCTGGACGAAATCCAGGCCCGTATCGAGGAAGCGGTCGCCCCGTGGAAGCCGACCATCACCGTCGACCGCCGCGAGTACTGACCCGCACGTCACCAGCACCACCCCCCACCACGAACGGGCCGCCCGGCCAGCACCACGGTGTCGCAGCCCGGCCGGGCGGCCCTCCCACATAAGGAGACCCATCTTGATCCGAGAAGACCGGTTCCTCATTAGTCGCCGCCCCTACGCCATCGACCTCGGCTCGCTGCGGACAGCCAAGAAGGACCGCCGGGACGGAAGCAGCTTCTACTTCGGCCGGATCAACGCCGTCTGGTTCCGCCGGAAGCAGGGCGTCACGGTCGCCTGCGTCGGGACCCTGTGGGACTTCCAGGACACCGAGCCCGCTGACGGCACCGAGTTCGTCACCCGTCACGACGACGGCCGGTATGGCGGTGACTGCGACGGCCGGTGGGACGGCGAGAACTACTGGGGTGCGCAGAAGCTCGACGTGATCGAGGCGCACCTGGCCGTGCTGCGGCCGATGCTCGCCAACTACCCGGCCATCCCCGACGGCTACAACGGATGGTGGAAGTTCTGATGAGCCTCGCCCTGGTCGTGCGCTGCGACCGGTCCGGCCCGCATGGGATGTGCGGACAGTTCCTGCCGACCGGTACCGCCGACGAAACCCAGGCGTACGCCCTGGCCGAACAGCAGGGCTGGGATGTGGGCGGTGACAGTGCCGACTTCTGCCCCGGCCACGCGCACCGCCCCAAGCCCGACGCCCAACCCACCCGCATCCACCACACCATCCGACCCCTGACCGCCCTCACCCCCGAGGAGAACTGACCCATGACTGCTGACCCCGAAACCCCGCTAGGACACAGCACCCCGTCCCATCACGTGCTCGGGTGGTGCTCGCATTGCCCAGGTCGGTCCGTGCCTGAGGAGTTGGCGGCATGGCAGGTCGACGCCCTGGACCGTGCCCTGGGCCGCGGCGACGAGATGGAGCAGCTGCGGACCAAGAACGAGCGGATGCGCCACGAGCTGGAGGTGATGTACGGCGGGGCCTTCGACCGCCTGCCTGACCACTGGCGCACCGACGGCAAGGAGAGCTGACCCATGCCCGACCTGAACAGCACCACTGCCCTACCCGTCGACCTGCAGAAGGGCTACCTGCGGGGCATCGCCGACAGCGCCAAGCACGCCATCGACTTCACCAAGCACGGCCAGCCGGAGGAGGCGGGGGAGCACGTTGACGCGATCGGGCGACTCGTCACCGCCTACCGCGGCGTCACCGGGCAGGACAAGGAGATCGGCGAGCAGATCGCCGCCGCGATTCGGGCGCAGTCCTCCCGTGTCGATGACGCCGACCTGGCCGCTGCTGTCCTGCCGATCGTGCGTGCCGCTGCCGACGCTGCGCACCGTCGGGGGATGACCGACGCTGCGGACCTGGTCGAGCACTGGCATGGGCAGGCCCCGGACGTGTATGCGCCGGCGGACAGCGTCGCCCTGATCCGGAACGTTGCAGAGGGCGGACACCCGGCCACCACGTCCTACCCGGGCTGCACGCACGCCTGCGACAACTGCGACGGCATCGACCCCGGCAGCTGCCTCATGAACTCGGAACGCACCCTGTGAGCGCCTACGCGGTCGGTTCCCGTATCGCAGCCGTCCGGGATGCCACAGACACCACGGTCCGCCTCTACGGGCGTGGCGTGTACGCCGGGGACTTTCCCCGCCCCGGGTCCGGGAACTGGTCGGAGGAGACCCGGCAGATGGCACGCAACGTCATCGAGTCGGATGTCGACAACACCGACGAACTGCGGGCCGCTGACGACGCGTGGATGGTCCGGACGCTCGGGGAGACCGTGACGGCAGGGAAGCGGACCCAGGAGGAAGCCGACCTCGAGCTGGTGGAGTACCGGCGTATCCGTGCCGAACGAGAAGCCCACCGGGCGTCCATGACTGTGGATGAACAGGTTGTTGAGCTGCTGGCGCAGATGGACCTGAACCCGCGCCTGGACCTGGACGGTGGCGGGACGGTGTGGGGCTGCGAGTGCTGGTGGATGCCGGAAGCGGAGTTCAACAAGTTCCTCGGCAGCCGCACCATCGTCATGGCCCCGGAGCCGGAGCGGGGTGGTGCCGAGTGAGCACCCTGACGCTGATGCCGCCCGACATGGACCTGGACGTGCACGTGGAGCAGTCCACCGACCTCGCCGGCGGGTGCGCGGCCGTAATATTCGACAGCCCCCGCCGCGAGTACCGGTACCTCCTCACCCGCATCTGGGACCCCACAGTCCGGCCGCTGGTGTTCCTGATGCTCAACCCGTCCACGGCGAACGCCCTCACCGATGACCCGACCATCCGGCGCTTGGCCGGGCCGACCGGGTTCGCCCGGCGTGAGGGTGCGGGTGGGGTTGTCGTGGTCAACCTGTTCTCCCTGTGCTCACCCCGCCCGAAGGACCTGATCACCCATCCGAACCCGGTCGGCCGGTACGGGGATGCGTTCATACGTCGCGCGTCCACCGCCGGTAACGGGGTGATCGTGGCGTGGGGTGCGTTCCCGGTGGCTGTTGAGCGTGGTCGTGAGGTTGTTGCGGGGCTGCGTAAGCAGGGGGTGGCCTTGTCGTGCCTGGGGACGACGTCGTCCGGGCAGCCCCGGCACCCGCTGTACCTGCCGGCCGGCCAGCCGCTGCAGGACTTCGGGGGCGTGTCGTGACTGCGCCCGGGAGGTCTTGATGCGTGCCACACGATTCGGTCTGCCCCTCACCGACCGCGAAGTGCAGATCCTCCAGGCGTTCTCCGACGGGGCCAGCTACAGCCAGATCGCAGCCGACCTGTTCCTCGCGAAGCCGTCCGTACACAACTACGCCTCCAGTGCGATGAAGAAGCTCGGGGCGTCGAACCAGGCGCACGCGGTTCGGATCGCGTTCGGCCAGGGTCTCCTGCGGGCGGTGCCGGTCGTGGAGTTGCCGGCCCAGTGGGTGCAGGTCCTCGAGCTGGTTGCCGCCGGTCGTACCAACAGGGAGATTGCGGAGGTGTTGGCACGGTCTGAGCACACGGTCGTTGCGCAGATCCATGGGGCCCGTAGGCGTCTTGGGGCTCGGGATCGTGCGCATGCGGCGGCGTTGGCGGTTGCTCTGCAGTTGGTTCGGGTGGATGTGACGCCTGAGATCCGCGCCGGGTTGCACGCAGCGTGACCGGCTCGGGGGCAAGGTGTCCTTCCCTCCGGGGCTGAGACCCGTACTCGCCAGTACATCCCACCTGTTCGTAACCCACCGTCACATCCGTTTCCAGGAGGGCACCGTGACCCGAAGAACCCTCAACAACCCCGTCTACCTGGCTCTCGTTCTCACCGCGTCACTGGCGTACGGGATCCTCCTGGCCGTCATCGGCCTGCACCTCTGGGCCGCCCTGGGCGGAGCAGCCGCCATCAGTGTGCTGGTCGCCTTCATATCCGACCCGGTCGAAGCATCCGTCCGACGCCGGCGTGGGGCGCACCGGGCCCCCAAGGGCACCACCCGCAGACCAACGTCATGAGCGGCGCCCCCGACAACCCGAACCCAAGGAGCAGCATGACCGAGCAGGAGACGCATCAGGGCCCTGGCGTGCACGGGGGGCTGGAGACTCACCGTCGCGCCCGACACGAGTGCCCGGCCCCGGACTGCGGACCCCAGGGCGTCCGTGTCGTCCCGAACCACCCCGACGACGACGAAGGCGTGACCATCCACTTCCCGGAGGTGGACTACGTGGACATCACGCAGGTGTGGTCGGTGGACGTCGGTATCAGCACTGAAGCGCTCAGAGAACTGAGGGACGCCATCGATAAGCACCTCGACGCAGACGACTCCGAAGCCCTACGGAAGCGGATTGCGGGGTTGCAGGCGGAGCGGGATGTGCTGCGCCGTTCCCTGGCCCGCCTGGCGGACGTCGTCGCGTCCGTCGCTGCACTGGCGTTCGGCCGGGACGACTCACGCCGCGCCCTGCTCCGCACGAAGTGGCTCACCGCGGACCGGGTGTTGGCGTACACGAGCGGGCCGGCCGTGGGCTGCGACTGCGACCGCACCAAACTCCGACGCAACCCGCACTTCGGACACTTCGTCACCTGCCCCCAGCACAGCAGCCACCGAACCCGTCGCTACGGCAAGGAGACCAACCGATGAGGATCCCCGGACGTGTATGGATCACGATCCACCGCGTACAGAACCGTTGGCGCGACGCACTGGCTGTGGCCGCTGGCTACTGCAACGACCGGCCGCAGAAGACCGGGATCCCTGGCGAGGGCGGGGGCTACCGGCACTGGCGGTGCGCCCTGAAGCGGCGCCACGAGGGCCTGCACCGGGCTGGGAACTACGTGTGGACCGACGACGGTAAGACGACGTACCTGCCCGCCCCGCATGGCAGCGGCAAGGAGGCGTGGCAGCCCAAGAAGTGGAACCGGAACATGACGCCGACGATGCGGCAGTCCCGGTTGTGGCGGCAGTGGCAGGCAGAGCAGGACCGGAAGCGTGCCGCGGAGCGGCGTGCACTTGGGGAGGCGTACTCATGAAGCGGACCCGTGAACGGATGGAAGACCACCGGGGCACCGGTTGGCACGAGGTCATGCACTGGCTGCGTCACCCGGCGGACTGGGGGCGTACCACGGAGTACGAGGTGCGGTTCCCGCTCGGGCACACGGTCCATCTGATCCCGAAGGCGTGGATCGAACGGTCATGCGCGGCGTACGACGCTCGGCATGCGGAGGAAGACATCCCTCTGACCCGTCGGGAGGCGTGGGAGGAGGTGGAGAGCCTGGGCCAGGAGGTCTACAAGCTCGAGGACGCTCTGGCGTTCGTCAGGGAGATGTGCACGATCAGGGATGAGTCGCAGAAGGCGTCCCCAGGGCGGGGTGAGGTCCGGACTGGTGAGGTGCTGGAGTGGCTGCAGGGCCCTCAGTGCGCACGCATGGCCGGACTGGTCACCGACGCCGACACCCTCGGTATCCGGAACATCGCCGGCGAAGGGGACCGCTCATGACGATGCCTCGCCGTTTCCATCTTCAGCGCAACCACGATGTCACCGGAGCGTCGGGTGCGGGCCGGGTGGCTGATGGTGTGCTGTGGCCAGACGGGACCGCCACTCTCCGTTGGCGGGGTGATCGAGCTTCCACAGTCAACTGGGACCGGATCGAAGATGCTGAGGCAGTCCACGGTCACGGCGGTCACACTCTGATCGTGTGGGACGACCCCGAGCGGGAGGACCGGTGAGCGCGGCGGGTCGGTCTGCCGCGGCTGAGGCTGTGGCTATCCGTGCGCGGGCCAGGAAGGGCCTGTGGCGGCGTGTCCTGGCCTGGTTGGGTGTTGGGTCGGCGGTGCGCCGTGCGGACGCCAGGGCGGCCTTGTGGGCGCACGGTGCGGCCGGGGAGGAGGCCACCGCTCGGTTACTTGCGCAGCTCGAGGCCCAGGGGTGGAGGGTGTGGCACGACATGCGGCTCCACAACCGCCGCTTCAACCTGGACCACGTCCTCGTCAGCCCTTGCGGGACTCGGGTGGTGGTCCTGGACACGAAGGCGTGGCGGCGGACTTGGTCGACGACGGTGGTGGCTGGCCGGGTGCACTGTGGGCCGGAGGACCGGCACGAGCAGATCGTGAAGGTCGGCGGGTACGCGGCCGCGGTCAGCACGGCGATCGGCATGGGGGACGTGGTCGTCTGGCCGGTGCTGGTCATACACGGCTCCACCGTGGCCGGCGGGCATCTCGAGACGCACCTCCCCGGGGTCGGGGTGGCGTACGTCCTGGACCCGGCGTGGTTGGTGCCGACCCTGTCCGCCGTCCCGCAGGTTCGTCACCAGCTGCGCGCGGATGTTCTGGCAGCCCGGGTGGATAAGGTGCTGCGCCCCTATGTGCAGACGTCCTGACAGGCCGGTGTGGGGCGGCGTACGGTCGTGTCACGGCCTCGCAGCTGCAGGAGCCCGTCACCCTTCCAGGGGGTGGCGGGCTCCTTTCCGTGCGGCGTAGCGTCGCGTGTCGCCGACCTCCCCGTCGTCAACGGCCCGCCCCCACACAGGGGGCGGGCCGTTTTGGTGTTTGGGGTGGCCCCGCCGACGGGGGATGCGACGGGGCCGTTCCCAGTCTGACACCGTCCGGGCCAGCGGGTACCGCACGGGTTCGGGTGGGGTGTCGGCGTAGGGTCGGCGGGTGCCGATCGAACAAACAGGTGAACTCCCTGAAGAACTGAAACAACTCGTTGACCTGCAACGACAGGCCCTCCGTGAGAAGGAGGAGTTGCGGGACTTGGACTACTCCGCAGATGCGTGGCAGCCGTGGCGTGATGCGGCGTGGCGGGTCCAGGAGGGCATCACCCTGTATGTGCAGGCGGGTGAGGTGGCGGGGGAGGTTCGGAGCCGGTATGAGACGGAGATGCTGGTGAAGTCTCAAGCGCGGGGTGGTGTGGCGCCGTGAGCGTGGAGGAGCCCGGGCAGGCTCCGCCGTGGCGTGAGGAGCAGGGCCCGGCGCCAGTCATGTGGGTGTGGCCCAGGGGCTGGCGTTGGCGGCGAAGTATCGGGCGGTTGAACGCCGTGGCCATCACCCGTACCAGGACACGGCGTGGGACCGCAGCGACGAAACAACCCGCAGCGGCGCCAGACCGGACGGGTGGGAGCGGGCGCCCTGGTGCGGGGGTGAGGAGTGCGACGAGGTGACCCGGACCTACCAGGTTGAGGTCGAGCGGGGGATCAAGGCGCTGAGAAGGTGCCAGAAATGCCACCCAGCGCTGCGGTTTTGACCTGACGCCCCACCGAATTCGCACCCCCAACACCCCACCGCCCGCACCTTTTTGCTGCCAGAATGGGTACATCAAACCAGGAGGAATAGTGACAGAACGATCAACGGTTGGGGCGTCCGCCGTACAAGCCGACTCTCAGAACCAAGCTGCTCTACGCGACCGCATCGCCGAGGCGCTGTACACCCACGACCACCCCGGCCATCTCGTACCGCTGAACAAGACAGGCATGGGGGCGGCGTACCGAGACACGGCCGATGCGGTGCTGGCCGTCCTGCCCGAACCCGTGGGGCGGGTGGCTGCATGGCGGGCCGCTGCCGACGAACTCGACAGCATCAGCGATCAGTTCGACGGTGGTGGCTGCCTCTGTGGTGATTGCGCCCTGTGTACCTGGACTGAGGCTGCTCGGCACCTTCGACGCGAAGCCGTCGAATTCCAGAAGGCGGACGCCGCCGACACGGGGCGCCCCGCATGACCGACACGCAACGGCAGGCTCTCTCTGAGCCGGATGACCCGGCCGCCTACGCCTTGGCCCGGCATATCGCCGACCACCCCCTGTCGACCGTCCAGGCTGCATTCCAGTACCTCAACATGCCCCTGGACATCGAACTTCACGACACCAACGACACCCCTGAAGGGGGACGGGAATGAAGCCAGCCCAGGAGCAGACCGGATTCACCTATTGGATCAGCTGGGAGTGCCAACGCTGCGGCGCGAAAGACGACATCCAGGGCACCGACAAGACCGGCGACGTCATCGAGTCCATCGAGCACGACTGCGCCACTGTCGGCAAGTAGGCCCCGCACAGCACAGTGCCTCAGCCCGAGGAAAGCGGGCTGGGGCACTGCCACGTCAGGATATCGGGGCCGCTTCACCCCGCACCCGCCCGGTGACTCCCCCGCCACCCCTGCGTCTGCCGTGACCCCTGCGCCCTGTGTTCTGTGGCCCGCCTCACACACCCACCAGTAGCGTCGCGTCACCCCCCGGGCCACGGCAGTCTGCTGTCCCTGTCGAGGGAGGCCGCCGTGTTTTGTCCGAGCCCAAAGTGCGGGTCGTCGAACGTTCAAAACCTGCCCCACTACTGGGAAAGTTTGCCGTCCGACTCGCCGTTGAAGGCCCGGTACGCACAGCCGGCCGCGGTGAGCGTCCAGCTTGTCGGGGTGGTTGTGGTGGCGGTCCTGGGCATAGCCATGCTGGTGTCGGGTGCCTGGGTTGGCCTGCTGGTGCTGCTGGGTGCCGGCTTGTGGGGTGCGGCAGGGTTCCGGCGGGCTGGGGTTGCGGAGACGGCGCGGGCGGCGTGGGGTAGCTCGCTGATCTGCCTGGCGTGCACGGGGACGTTCCCGGCGTAGGGGCGAGCGGTGAGGATGCGGCTCCTGTCCAACTGGGCGGGGGCCGCTGCCGTTTGGTGCACTCTTTCCGCAACCCCCTTGCGCACACCCCGTTTTAGGGTGCATGCTGTTCACGTGAGGCAGGGGAGCAGCCCCAGCCCACTCCGTAAGTCACTCGGAGAAGCCCATGAACACCACCGCCGCAGCCGTTGAGGCCCACGTCACCGTCGACACCGTCCGCACCTGGTGCCGCCTCGGCGTCGTCGCCGCAGTCAAGCAGGCCGGACAGTGGATCATCGACACGGCCTCCCTCGCCGCACGCATCGCCATCGGCAGGATGAAGCGCCCCGCCCGCCGCGTCGTCTTCACCGCGGAGTCGATGACCGCGATCGGCGGCCGGCGCTGGCAGAAGAACGGCATGGACCGCGTCTACCTCAACGAAGGCGTCTGGGCCGAGCTGGCGGGCATCGACGTCAGCCGCTACGGCACCGGCAACGTCTCCTCGGCTTCCGTTAACGGCCGCGGCATCGCCAACGGGCGCGCCCTTGGCCTCCTGGGCGCCATCGACAAGGTGTGGTTCGACGCCGCTGACGGCCTGCTCCACTTCCGCCACTACGGGGCCGACGTCTACGAGATCCGCTACCTGGACGGCGAGCGGAACTACCTCAACCTGCTGGACCTGGTCACCCGCGGTGCCCGCGCGGCCGTTGCCGCCCTCTGACCGTCCCTCACCCGCGAGTCCCTGAAGGGGGATCACTATGCCTGTCGGGATCATCGAGTGCACCGACCCGCTTGAGCTTTTCCGCCACTACGACGGTCAGTTCGAAACGCAGGGCGCCTACATTGAACTGGATCTACGCGAGGGAAAGCTGCTCGCCAACTACGACTCAGAGGTCGGGGGGAACGCCCAGCCCTTCTCCGTCTTCTACGGCTTCGACCGCCGCTACACCATCCCCGTCCTGACCGGCGATGCAGCGAACCGCATGATGCAGCAGGTCGCCCCGCTGGCCGACCGCATCCTCGCCGACTGGGAGGAGAAGTGGGACGGCAACAGCATGATCGCCGTGCTCGGCGAGGACGCCGAGGCCGCCGAGGCGGAAATCGAGAGCCTGCTCGGATCCGACGAGGAGGACTACGACGACAGCGACCTGGTCCAGGAGTGGGACATCGACGGGGTCATCAACGGCAGCGAGGCCGATGAGTACGACATCACGGCGGACACCACCGATGCCCGCCTCACCGAGATCGAGTCGGAGATCCTCGGGGATCTGGCCGAGGTCGGCCCGTCCGGCGTCGTCGTCTGCCCCGGCCTGGAGGGCTACCTGCGGGGCCTGCGGGACGAGCTGGCAGAGGAGGACCCGCTGACCGATGCCGAGCTGCGGACGGCCCGCGAGACGCTCGGCCTGACTGGTGACCACTTCGCGAAACTGTTGCGGGTGAACCCGCGGACTGTGCGGTCGTGGGAGCAGGGTCGCGACGCTGTGCCGGGTCGGATCCGCCCCGAGGTTGCCGAACTGCGGGAGCAGACCGACAAGGCGGTCACAGACCTGGTCGCCGCATATGAGGCCGGGGATGACGACACAGTCATCACCTACCGCAGCGACGACGAGTACGTGGCGGCGAACCCGCACGGCCGGTGGTCGGCATCCTGGCACCGGCAGGTCGCCGCCCGTGCCGCTGCGCAGGCCGGTGCCCACATCGCCTATGCCGACGAGGAGTGACTGGGGATCCGAACGCACGAACGCCCCGCTGGGGGTACTCAGCGGGGCGTTGGCGTTGCGGCCAACCCACAGGGCGGCTGCCGGCCTGAGCGGGTCACTGCCCGGGGGCGTGGCCGGCACATCAGACCAGGGAACCCCATCCCGAGACCAGGCGGAATGGTGCCAACGCCAGTGTTGCACCAGGCACTGACATTGCGCCCGACTATGCGCGGATCCGGCGCATCAGTCTTCGTCGGACTCGGCAGCAGCAGCGCGCAGCCGTGCGTACTGAAAGCCGACCAGGCCCAGGACCCAGTGAATCGCGGCCCGTCCGCCTCCGCCGGGGAGGAGCTTCCCGTAGAGGGGGATGCTGTCACCTTCAGCGTCAACCCGGTGGTGCACAGTCAGGACCACCCATTCGGTGAGGATCCCGTCGTACTCCTCGGCTTGGGTGACAGCGGCGATGGCCTGCTCAAGCCGCTCGTATAGGGCCTTCTTGTCCGGGGTCGGGGCCTGGTCCATCAGGTGCCGCCCCGGCGGAGGTTGCGTGCGATGATCTCGCCTACCTGGACGGGGCTCAGCCTGGACGTGACGTGTACCGGGCCCAACTGGACGGCGCGTGCCTCACGGAGGGCGTGAGCGGCTTCCTGGGCCTTCTCTGCGGCCGCTTCTGCGTCGACTCGTTCCGCGCGGGCCTGCAACGCGCTGACGATGCACAACCCGCACAAAACGAGGCACACGGCGACGACCGTGATCGGGACGATGGGCGTCATCAGTTGCTCGCCTTCGGGTCGGCGATGGCGGTCTGGATCGCTTCCATGGCAGCGTCCCAGCCGTGCTCGTAGTCGCCGGGTGTCGTGAGGGCAGTGTTCGGACCTGCGTTGATGAGGGTTCGGCAGCGTTCGAGGGCGGCGAGGAGTTGGCCGCGGATGGGTTTCTGGTGCGGCTGCCACCAGCCGGGGGGTGGCACAGCGAGGGGTACGGTGCGCGGTTCGATGGCGGCGCTCGTGCCCCGCTCATCGACCATCTTGCGACCTTCGGAGTCCACGACGAACGCTTCGTAGTTGAGGTGGCGGGTGCCGTCGGGGCTGGTGCTGATGGTGAGGTCTGTGTCGCGGGGAACGTGATTGGGGTCGACACCGTTGGCGCGGAGCCAGTCAGCGACGGCCTGCCGGCGGTCGTCCGGGGGCTTCACCATCAGACGCTCCCCTCTGCGTTGCGTCGCCAGGCCTTGGGGATGTGCTTCGAGTCCCGGGGCGGCATGACGATCAGGTCGCCGCGCAGGCCGTAGCCGATGACCTGCCCGGGCCGGATGTGGGGGTTGCCTGCTGACGTGCCTGTGCAGGCGTCGGCGGGGCCGCACGCGTCGCCCTGGTGGCGTCCGTGTTGGCAGCGGTCGAGGTCGGAGAGGACCTTGACGAGGTCAGCGGTGTCCTCGATGGGGATCATCGCTGCCGATGCAGTCCCGATGAGCTGGGTGCGCTTCAGGGCGTGGTCGATCCCAGCGAGCGCCGCGGCAACCTTGGCGTGGAGGGGGGAGTACATGACGCGCTCGGAGCAGTGGAGTGCGGCGTTCATTTCGGCGTGGTGGGCGAGGTGGGTGGCGCAGCCGTTGAGGGCTTCGGCTGCTTTGTCCAGTTCGCGGCGGAGGTCGGTGATGGTGGGGTCGTCGGAGGCCATCAGCCGCTCACCTCGTCGGCGGGCAGGTCGGGCATCGGCACGGTCTTGGAGCGGTGGAGGGGTGTGGTGGTCAGGTCGCCGGCCGCGGTTTGCTCCGACAGCAGGATGTACGTCTTACCGCCGTCGGTGCTCATTGCGTCCGGGTGGCGCACGGACTGCCACAGGGGGCTGGTCGTCATGCCCTCTGCGTGCCGGTCGAGCCATTCGGATGGGTCGTCGGTGAGTTCGGAGAGCGGCTCGTACCGCAGGAGCCGTTCGAGGTAGGAGATGGCGTAGGGGGCGCTACCGCCGCTGTGGCCCATCTTGGCGAACGCGTGGACGACGTCGCAGATGCCTCTGATGGTGTCGGGGTCTTCTTCGAGGATTCGGAGTTCACGGCGCGCGTGGGCGACGAGGTTGGACTCTTCGGGGCGGGTCTTGGGAAGGGCCATACGTCCATGCTGGGGCTGCCGCGGCGGATCGTTGCCCCGGGTGCGGGTGGACCAATCCGGGTGGGCTGATCGTTCCGAACCTGCGGGTAGGCGGTGCCCGTTGGGCCGCAGCCTGTCGCAGCGCGGGTACCGCCGCCGTGGGTCAGTGACGGCTCGTCCCGCTGTACGACGATCCGCGCCGGGAAGTGTTGACGGTCACGACGTGGGCTCCTCGGGGGCAGGCGGCCACTCCCCGGCGTCAATCTGCCGCAGACGGGTGTCGAGGAGCTGGCCCAGACGCTCGACACGGACTTGCCACCGGTCGCGGGCGGCGCGAGCCAGCTTGATCTGGTGCCGGATCGATTCGGGGCTGGCGCCCTCGATGAACTCGGGGCGCAGAGGCGGGGCGGTACTCATCGGGTCGGCTCCTCGGGGGCGGGCTGAGGATCTGCGACCGGGGATAGCGGGCAGTCGCGGTAGTGCCTGGCCGGACGGAACTCCTCGCCCGCGATGGCGCAGGTGCAGCCGTCAGGGTCCGGGGAGTTGCGGCCGAGTGACAGCTCTTCGGCGGCTTGGTCGAGGGCGTCGCGGCGCGCGACGCCCTGGAGCGCTGTACGGAACTGGTGCGTCTCGGCCTGCGCCTGCTCCAGCTCGGCACGCAGGCGGTCGTTCTCGGCAGCGAGACGATTAACTTCCTGGCGGCGAAGCGTTCCGCTGACGCCGGTAACCTCATTCAGCTCGGCACGCAGGCGCACGGCTTCCTCGGCCTTGGCCAGGTAGAGACGGCTCATCTCTGTCCGGTCGGCCAGTAGCTTCTGCTGCTCCTCGTCCGCTTTGCCCATTCCGATGGTGGCGAGGTTGGTGTAGTCGTGGGCGTCGTACTGGCGGTACGCCACCTCCCAGCGTTCGCGCCGTCCGGTGTCGGGCTTGGTCGGCCGGGTGTTGGCGAGGTCGTGGATGCACGGCCCCATCCGGTCCGTGGCGGAACGGCAAGCCTCGGGCTCGGGCTGGCTTTGAGTCCCCTTTGGGGCAGGTGTTGCAGTGAAGGTCGGGCTCAAAGGCTCGGGCTGCGCTACCACCCCAGCAGCGGCGCGGCGGAGGAGTTCGTCAAGCGCCCCGCCCGTCCCTGGGTAGCCCTTCGCGACGATGAAGTTTCGCAGCATGTCGGACGGGAGCTGTATCTCACAGGTCTGATCGCAGTGCTCGTGGTCGCCTGCCTTGTGGAGCCGGGCAACCTCCTCTCGGTCCTCGCGCCGCTCGCGTTCCTCGTCGGTCTCGGGTGTGGTGGTCATTGGTTTCCTCCGGGCTGGGTGTGTGGTGAACTCGCGCCGTGGCCGGGGCTGTGTCGAGCAGCCCCGGCCCGGCAGGTGTCACGGGGTGGTGGGTTCGAAGCGACGTCGGAGCGTCCACTGGTGGCGGCAGCGCGGGTTTACGCAGACGGCGCGGATCCGGACGACGTCGCCCTTGTAGAACTCCATGTGCTGCTCGGCGGGTCGCACGGTGCCGTCGCTGTCGACGACCGCGAGTCCCCAGTCGTTGTGGCCTGTCACGTCCTCAGCCACGCTGCACGGGCCACCGCAGCGCGTACAGGTGAGCGGGCGGCCCGGCATCAGAACCTCCACCACCCGTCGTAGCCGGCGGGGAGGTCCGGGTAGTTGGCGAGCATCGGTTCGAGGAGCGTCAGGTGCAGGGCCTGCTCGACCGGCTTCTGGGACCCCCAGTACCGCTCCCCGTCCCAGCGCCCGTGAGGGTCGCCTCCGTAACGGCTGTCCAGGCTGTTGCTGAGGATCGCCTCGGGGCTGGATACGTCGGGCTCTTCCCTCAGTCGGTGAGCCCACAACCCCAGGGTTCCGAGGCATGCATAGGTGATGCCGTTCTTGCGCCGGAACCAGACGGCCAGGCACGTTCCGTCCAGCCAGTAGGCGTCGTGCCGGTGAGCGCTCTCCATCGTCACGGAGGACAGGCCGATCGCAAACGGCTTGCGGCTGATGAGGAAGCGGTCTTCGCGGATCACAGTGGGTGTCCTTGTGTGGGTGTGGGCGGAACCGGGTGTGCTACCAGGGCTCCTCGGTGTAGGTGTCGGCCGGCAGGAGCGCCACACGGGCGAGGTGCTGCTGGTAGAGGCGGTCTTGGATGCGCTGGTAGCGGGGGCAGTTGTCGGTGTGGCAGGTGGCGCAGCGGGGGTTTTCGTCGGCGGTGTAGGCGTCGGCGTGGATGGCGCGCATGCGGTCGCGGGTGGTGACCAAGACGGCCGGCCGGTTGGCTCGTCGTGCGCGCATGCGGGCGAGGATCTGGGCTTGGGTGGGCTGCTCCCAGGGGTGCCAGCCGACTGTCGGCTTCCACCGCCGCATGTGCTCGCGGCGATCGATGCCGCACCACCGGCAACTGTTCGGGTTGGCGGGATGGGGACGCGCCGGCGGGGCGAGGGTCATGGTGCGGCTCCTGGGGAAGGGGACGGTTCTAGCGTGGCGCGGGTGGACCGGATCGTTGCCCCGGGTTAGGTGCGCGCGCGATGAGTCTCACTCTACCGCCTAATGTAGTGCCATCACAATACATTGGGCGTCACGGTGTGGGCATGAAGAAGGGCCCGCAGCCACTGGCTACAGGCCCTCGTCGCGCGTGGTGGAGCGGTTAGCTCACTTGATCGGCTCAGCTGGTGCGCGGAGCCGATAGTCCGGACACTTGCCGGGATCTCCCCATGCCGCCGTATGTGGCGCCGCGCTCCCGCACCAGGGGCAGGGGAGTACCGGGCTGGCCTGGTTGCCTTCGACTCCGCAGTACCCGACGTCGCCAAACTCGGTGCTGCTGTAGACGACGGTGGCCTGGCGGCCGCAAGTGCACAAATCGCCGGGAGCAGCGCGGCGTTCTGTCGATTCGGTCATCCCGCAAGTCTGTCAGAGAGGCATTCGGCCCGCAGGCGACCAGCTCAGTACGCGCCGGCCGCCCGCAGTTCATCAACGACCGCAGCCCGGTGCGTGGGGCAGTACGACGACACCCCCAGCACCACCAGCTGCTCCGCGTCTTCCTTCTTCGTACCCCAGGTCTGGCCGATCGGGTACAGGTCTTCCTGGTCGAGGATGTACGTGACGCTGTGCCCGGCATCCAACGCCTGGCACCAGTCCGGCGGGAACGCGGTGAGCTCACTGTCGGTGGGGGCGGTGTTGTCCCAGCTGGGAAATGCGGCGGCGTGGACGTCGGCGAGGTATTTGACGGTCGGGTCGACCGCGGCGGGCGGAGGGGTGGGTGATGCGGCGGCCGGCTTGGCGTCGGCTTTGCTGTCACCGCTGCCGTCGTCGGTCCCGCAGGCGGCGAGCGTGGCGAGCAGCAGCACAGCCGTGACGGCGATGGCACGTGTACGCATGAGTCCCCCTCAGAACACGGACAGTGCCCACATCATGCGGTCTGTGGCGCCACGCTGCCGCCCTGTCCCGACATCTCCCGCAGGCAGTCCACGACCGCCCGGCAGTCACCCAGCGCCCTGTGGCCCCCGCACAGGGGCTGCCAGGCGTAGTCACCCCAGTACTCTGACCACTCGCCGGCCCATTCCGAGTACGGAATCATGGCGTCCTCGAACGTCATGCAGTCCATCCACGCGTCAGCCGCACGGGCAGGTTCGAGGTTGTCGACTGCCTGGTAGTGCTGGGTGAGCTCGAAGCGTAGGCGGCCGATGTCGTAGGGGGCGTTGTAGATCAGGCAGCGCTTACCGTCCAGGGCGGCTGAGAGCTTGCCGAGGACTTCCGTGAACGTCGGGGCGGCGGCGACCATGCTGTCGGTAATGCCATGAATGCTGGTGGCCGCCTCGGGAATCGGTTGCCCTGGGTTGACGAGCGTGTCGAGGACGACGTTGCCGGCCGTGGTGATGATGGACACCTCGACTACCCGGGCGTCGTCGTCCAGTCCGGTCGTCTCCGTATCGAGGATGACCACGCTGGGGTCGGTCAGTGCCGCGTACGCCCACGCCTTCAGGTCTGCGGCCCGCTGCCGGTCCTTCTCCTCGGCTTCCGCCCGGTACCGGCGATTCGCCTCCTCCCGTTCGGCCTCGTACTGCCGCATGGCGTCCTGGCACGGTGGGCAGAGCTGCACGCCCTTCCACGTGCCGGCTGCCCGCGCGGCCACGACTTCCGCCTCGGTGAACAGTTCGACCCCGCACGGGTGATGGCTGGACCAGCCACGGCACGTACGGTCCCGCACCATCTGCTGTTCCGCCTCGACCCGAACCCGCACCGCGTCCCGGAGCCGGCACGGGGTGCATGCCTTCCACCCGCGGGTATCGTCCCCGAGGGCCGCCCCGGATACCCGCTTACACCAGTGGCAGGTGCGGGCGTACAGGTCCTGCTGCGCCGCGATCTGCTTCTGACGGCAGTCCTCGCACCGCTGGTACACGATGTAGTCGCACAGGGCGCTGCACTCCGGGCAGGTTCGGCGGGCGTCCTTGGAGCGTTTCTGCTTCGCGGACAGGGGCCGCATCTTCGCCGCCCCGGCCGGGTCGTACAACGGGAACTTCCCCCACCCGTGACCCCGCCGGTACCTGAACAGGAACCCGACCGGCTCCTGCCCGTCCGCGGGCTTCAGCCGGTCGGCTTTCAGCTGCGTCATCGTCCGCAGATGCCCGGGTACCTCGCCGGCCTTGTAGACCGGCAGGGTGTCCGTCTGGGTTGTGGTCGCCGTGCTCACGCGCATCTCCCCGGAGGGTCGGGTTCCTGGTGCCACTCACGGTAGGGCCGACCACTGACAGTGCGGATCGGAATGACTGTAGTGATCAGGCGTTCGGGGCGCTGCCCTGTCGCAGAACCGTGACGTCCCACCAGACGTGCAGCTCGTCGCTGACCGCGGCGTACGGCGACCCCGACCCCGTGGGGACTGGGGGATCCGTCTCTACGGTCACGGGGTGATTGACGTCGCGCCGGCTGTACTCCAGCAACCGCACCAGGGCGGTGGCTTGGCCGACGGTCATGGGCCCGTCGATGACGAACAGGCGTGGTCCTTCGGGGCGGGCGCCGGTATCGCGGAGGAGCCCGGCGACGGTGGGGAAGTCCTCGAAGAACCCGAGACGGAGTCGGATGTGAGGGGCTGTGGGTGTCATTCCCGCAGCGTATGGGCTTGTCGTCGGGGCTTGGCGGGGGTGTTGCGGGCCGCGCTCCCCTCCTGATCGCGCGATCCTACCCGCACGTGACACACCCCACAGCAGACTGGACGATCGGTGGGTTCAGTCCGGCTCGCATTCCTCGTCGCACCGCCAGCACCAGAAGACGGCGGGCGCCTCGTACCGGTGTCCCCAGAAGCCGACGTCGGGGCACCACACCTCGTTCGTGGCCCCGCACCGCCAGCAGTCAAAGTCGAAGTACACCCCTCCAGCATGCCCGTAACGGGCCGTCAGGGGGAGTACGCGATTACGCCCGGAAATGCGCCGAGCCAGGCTCGCGGTCTGCCCCAACGCCCGCCGGGCGGCGGTGTTGTCCTGGCATGTCCTCACCGGTCCGTTGGCTTCTCCCCAAGTGCGGCCAGCTCGCTCACGGCCAGGTGCTCGAAGCCGGACGCGGGGCGTTCCGCGTACTTCTTGAAGAACTCCCAGGCCGACTGCCGGGTCATGCCGAGCGCGTGGCCAACCTCGGTCCAGGAAGCGTCTTCGCGGCGGGCTTCCCCGGTGATCCATCCGCGGCTCGCCGCCATCGACTCGGCCAGCAGCCGCGTTGCCGTGAGCGCCTCCAGCGCGGTCACGGGGCCCGTCTGGTCGTTGTCGTACTGCGAGATGTAGCTGTTGATGATCCAGACGAGAACGTGCATCGGGACCCCCCGCCCCTCTGTTTCGTCGGGGAAGTCGTCAAGGTAGTCGGCCAGGATCGCCTTCGCATTCATGTCCACCATGCCCGTAAGGCTAGCCTGACGGATGGGTGTCAGGCTAGCCTTACGGGCATGTCTCTGGTGACGTGGCACCGGCCCGAATTCGAGAGCCGAGAAGACGAACTGATCAACCAAAACGCGATCGCCGAACTGGCCGGCGTCACACGCGCCGCCGTCTCCAACTGGATCAGCCGCGATCCGACCTTCCCCGCCGTGGTCGCCATCCAGGGCAACCACACCCGTGCTCCGCGCCTGTACGTTCTCACCGAGGCCAGGGCGTGGCTTTCCGAGCGCTCCTCCCGGCCACGTAGCAAGCCGTCGTGCCGTACACCGGCCCGCCCGCGCTACGAGATCCTCACCGAGCGAGCGGAGCGCGCCAAACGCCGAATCGCCGACGAGCAGCAGCGCATGACCTCGCTCTACACGGAACTCGGCAAGGCCGCGGAGCGCCTGAAGCGAGCCCAGGACGAGCTGGCGGCAGTCGCGGCCGAGGTTCAGGAAACGCCGCGGTCATAGTTCCGGATACCGACAAGGGCGTCGCGGGATCACTGTTCCCCGTACATCTCCCCGCTGAGGATGGACTGCGCCATCTGCGCGATGAGGTCACGCCGGGTCAGCTCGCCTGCTGTGGGTGCCGGGTAGCCAGCGGGTAGATCACGTTCCACCGCGTCGACAATGTCATCGACCGTGAAGGTGATATTGGTGTCGACGGCCAGGCGGGCAACGGTTTCGACTGCGCGTTCTGTCCGGCCGATCAGGTCATGGAGAAGGTGTTCCTGGTCGAGTGGCATAAGCAGAACGTAGGTGACAGGGCGGATCGGTGTCCCCGGATCGTGCATCAAACCGGCTTGTCGTAGTACCCGTCGACTTGAGCATTCAGTTCTGCCAGGTCTGGGTGCGTAGCCACCTCGCGTACCTCGCTGGCGGCCACCGCCTCATTGAACTGCCGGATGCCCACGCTCGCGGAGGCGACAGCTTCCCCGACTACCTTCAGCATCGCAGCCACCTTCCGGTTCTTCCAAGAGGCCACGGAGACGACGGTGATCTCCTCGCCGTGTACGCGCTCCGCGTCAATCAGCCAGGCCATCAAGTCCGGGGCATCAATTTCGGCCGGCGGCTTGAGGTCTGCCAGGAACGGGTGCTGCTCGACAAGGACCGGTGCTGTTGTGTCTGCGGCTTTGAGGAACTGCTGGGCGGGGATGAGCTGCTTGGCGAAGGTGTCCTGCCCGGTGAGGTAGTTGAGGAGGGTTCCCATGCCGTCCATGCGGGTGCGGGAGAGTAGGCAGCCTGTGGTGACGCTGAGGACGTCGGCGAGTGGGAAGGTGCGGGGCTCGGTCATGGGGTCATCCTCTCGTGGGGAAGCCCTGCCGCGTGGGGGATTCGCGGCAGGGCCAGTCTCGGGGGTGGGGGTTACCAGCTCGGGGTGTACTTCGCGATCAGGTCTGTGAGCCAGTCGGGGGTGGTGTCCTGGTCGGCGAGGTTTGTGAGGACGATGCTGGCGGCGTCCATGTCGGTGACGCCGTTACGGAGGACGCGGTATCCGGAGACGGCCGCAGTCCAGGTGTGCTGGTTCGCGCCGGTGTTGAGTCGGTAGGTGATCCACACGCTGTACGGGGCGATCGTATCGAGGCCGCCGCTGAGGTGCGGGGTGCTGGTGAGGCGGAGGATCTGGATGTGCTCCTGGGCGAGGGGCTCGACGGTGATCGTCTGCATGGTCTTCTCCACTTCCGGGGTGGGTGTTACCTGCCATCGATCCTCACCATACCCTGAATGTATTGGCATGACAATACATTCAGGACGGAGTTCGTGCCGGCGCCCAGGGGCAGGACACGG
>NZ_JTIY01000003.1:1033-4050 GCF_000818175.1 Streptomyces sp. AcH 505 | reverse complement strand
TAGCTCGGGGACAGTAGGCGTGGGTCTACAGCGGATCGGGTCCACAAACCGCGCAGTGCTTCTTCCTGCTGCCCTTCGCCCGCAACTCCTCTGCGGTGAACAGGGCAGGCAGGCGCTGCCAGTTCACGCCTCCGTGCTCCGCCCCAGCCTTCGAGGCCTCGAAGAACGCCCAGCTCTTCTCTGGCGTTGTCAGCGTCGAACAATCCCATCGGTGCAGGCGGGCCCCATTCTGACTGATGGCATACGTCGCGCCAGCATCCAGGTGCCCCTGCCAGCGGGCGACGTCCGCCTTCCCTTGGGCCTCCGCCCGGCGGATCTCGTCACAGCCACGACAGATGCCCCGCATGTACTCGCACGAGCACTCCCCGCAGACCTCGCACGGCACACACACGTGGGTGCGCTGTTCCGGAACTACGGGCATCTGGTGGACGCTAATCGCCGGGCCGACATTCTTGTGGTCGACGCACTCCACCACGCCCGCCGTCGACAGCTCGGCAATGAACGGCTTGAGCGACTCCTCGTCAGCGACACCCACAAGGAGGGCCACCCGCTCCATGTCGACGTCGTCGCTGGTCTCCACGGAAGCCTGAAGGACGGCGTATAGGAGCCGACTGGTGGGCGTGAGAGCGGGGTCGAGAAGCGTGTCGCAGTGAACGAGGCAGACGGGCATTGCTCTGGACGTTTTGCGCATGTGGGTCTCCTGAAGTTGGAAGGGGCGGGTAGGCCGGCAGGTGTTGGCCTACCTAACGATCAGAACGGTGCGTTGGCTGCGTATGCCTCGCGTTGCTCCGCAGTTCCGAATTGTGCGGCGAGTTCCGCCCGGATACGGTCCGTCTCGTCGGCGTCCGCCCGGCAGTCGAGGCACAAGTCATCTCCGCTGGCGGTGGAGATCGACGCCCGGCAGTCCGGGTTTGCGCACTCGCCCAGGGCCCGTACAGCGGGCGCAGCGGAACGGGGTGCGGGCATGGCCGGAGAACCGCCCGACGACCCGTCAGCAGCCTCCTGGGCCTTCTCCTGGCGCCGTTCCGCCCGCCGATCCGCGATCCGCTCCACGCAGGCACGGCACTCCACCCCAGAATCCAGGCTGAAGCCGTTCTCGCACCGAGGATCCGCACACGCGAACCGATCCCCACGCCGCAGCGGCCGCACCATCCCGACCGCAGCACCCACCCGGCTCTCGATCTCCCCGGCGTAGAACTTCGACGCGTACCCGTGGTGATCCCACCGGTACTGGATCCGTGCACCCAGCTGCTCCACCGTGCGGGCGTCCGCACTGTCCGCACCGTCAGCGGACAGTGCGGACAAGACAGCATCCGACAAGGCGGGGATGTTCGGCAGGCCCTCGAGGAAATCGGCGGGGTAGTAGGCGCGCACAGCGGCAACCAGCTCGAGCTGCTGCCGGGTGTGCTTGGCCTTCTTGCTGCCGCTCTTGGTGCCGCCTACCGGCCGGCTGGTGTCGTCTTCGAGGTGATCGGGCGGGCTGGTTTTGCTGGACGCGGCAACGCCGCCTTCAACCTCATGCGCGTTACTACGGTCAGAGGGCCTACGGCCGTCCACACCGCTACGCGGTGAAACCGCATCCTCTCCTCCCTTCTCTTCTTCTACTTCTCTCTTGTCTTTTACCGCCGCACCCGTGCGGCCAGGGGTAGCCGCACCCATGCCCCCAGGGGTAGCCGCACCGGTGCGGCTACCCCCCTGATCTGGGGCGTCAGATACCGGCAGGCCCGAGCGAGCCGCCCTGCGTGCAGCCCTGACAGCCGCCTTCTGATCCCACAGTTCGTGATCCAGCAGTTCGTACTCGCTCGGGAGCATGGTCCGAGGGTTCTTCGGGTCGGCCTGCCGGTGGACCCGAAGCAGACCACGTTCCTCGAGCCGCTTAGTTGCCCGGTCGACCGTGTCCAGGGACTTACCGATGCAGGAGGCGAGACGCTTCCTGGTGGGCACGTCGGCAGGGATTTCGTCGATGTCGATGTCGGATGTACCGGGAGACTCCCGGGAGTCGACATCCACGAAGGATGCGATGGCCGCATAGAGCGCCTTGTCCGTGGGGTCGACCGATCCGTCGCGGGCCAGTTCGAAGTCGAACTTGATCCAGTCGAAGCGGCTTCCGCGACGAGTGGCTCTCGGAAACTTCGCGGCGGCCGAAGTTACCGCTAGTCTGTTCATGGAACGGCCTACTTTCAGAGGGTGGGACTCGTTCGAAGCAGCGGGCCACGAACCCGCTGTAGTGCTTGAGTGGCCGGAGTGAGCTGCGAACTCGCCGGCCATTCGCGCGTTCTGGGTACGACGCTAACGGGGATTCGGCCGGGTATTGCCCCGGGTAAGCACCTCACTGGCGGCGCGCCTGACGAGGCTTCTTGTCCGGCCCTCGGACCCCTGGCTGGGGCGGATGCTTCCGGAAGTAGTCGAGGAAGACACCGGTCTCCATGGTCCGCGCGTTGGCGACCTTGATGTAGGTGTGCGGTTTGTCGCTGCCGGGGTCGCCGAACGGCCAGTCGCTCCGGGTTCGTGCGATGTACCTGACGGAGTCGCCGTTGGCGTTGGAGTCCAGGCCGCGTTCGACGAGCAGTTGGGCTCCGCTCTCGAACGTGACGAACAGAGGGTCGCCGGCGTTGGGGTCGTTCACCATGCGAGGTACACCTCGCAGGTACTTTTACGGAGTTCCAGGAAAGCCCTTAGACTCCACATAGGCAGGTCCTATCTCGATGGGGCACTCTGCTAGGCCGCTTGTCTTCGCAGGTCAGCGGCTGAAGGGTGATCGACTGGATCGGTAGTCCGGTCGATCACCCGCCCTGCTCATGGGGGGTGTTTCACCTACGCCTCCTATCGCGTCGCCAAATCGTTGCAGATCTTGGCGATGGGGACGGACGCAGCAGTCAGGTCGGTTGCGTGCGCCTCATGTGCGTCTGGCCTACTTTATGCTTCCCTAGGGGAGTATGCCACCACCGGTCGCCGCACCGGGGTAGACCGCCCGAGCGATACGAGATCATGCGCGCTAACTTGGTTCCCTAGATAAG
>NZ_JTIY01000003.1:0-1008 GCF_000818175.1 Streptomyces sp. AcH 505 | reverse complement strand
CCTAGGGAGTGTTTCTTGGATCATGTTCGGAGCCAGATGATGAGGGCTGCGAGGGTGACGGTGCCGAGGTAGATGTAGGCGCGTTTCTCGTAGCGGGTTGCGACGGCGCGGAACCCTTTGAGGCGGTTGATGGTGCGTTCGACGGTGTTGCGTTTCTTGTAGCGCTCGCTGTCGAAGCTGGTGGGCCGGCCGCCTTGTGATCCCCGGTTCTTGCGGTGTCTTCGCTGGTCAAGGCGTTCTGGGATGGTGTGTGGGATCCCGCGTCGTCGCAGGTAGCGGCGGTTGCTGCGGGAGGTGTAGGCCTTGTCCGCCAGGACCCGGTCGGGTCTGGTTCGGGGTCGGCCGACGCCGGCTCGGGCCACCGAGACCTGCCCCAGTACTCGCTCGAGTTGAGGCCCGTCACCGTAGTGTCCGGGTGTCAGGACGAAGGCGAGGGGCCGGCATCGTCCGTCGGCGGCGAGGTGAATTTTGGTGGTGAATCCGCCGCGGGAGCGTCCCAGACACTCGCCGATCTGACCACCTCCTCCAGCCGGACGACGAGTTTCCGCAGTACCGGATCGACCTGGTTCGTCCCTCGAACATTCCCCCTTTGAGGCGACGCGGCCGGCGGTGCCTTCCTCGCGCCGGCGGCATGCTGGTGGGCGCGCACCGCTGTCGAGTCCACCGATACGTCCCAGTCGATTCGGCCCGCATCGTCCTCGGCAGCCTGAATCCGCGACAGGAGCATCGCCCAGGTCCCGTCCTCCGACCAGCGGCGATGCCGCTTGTAGACCGTCTCCCACGGCCCGAAGCGCTCCGGCAGATCCCTCCACTGAACGCCCGTCCGGACCCGGTAGAGCACCCCGTTGATCACCCGGCGGTGATCACTCCACCGACCACCACGCGCACCACCAGGAGGTAAGAACGACACCAGCCGATCCCACTCCGCATTCGTCAGATCTCCACGCCCCATACAGACAGCCTGACCCCAACACCCCACTCATGTCAGGAGATCCAAGAAACAGTCCC
>NZ_JTIY01000002.1:1449713-1466167 GCF_000818175.1 Streptomyces sp. AcH 505 | reverse complement strand
GACGGCCCGTAAGGTGACGTGTCGTCATGCCTGACGGCATGACTGTGTGTTAGCTGAGTTGGCCCTGACGGGCCAACAAAAGAGACGGGCCTGACGGCCCGCTGTCACAAAGTGCTCGGGTGTCATGCCTGGCGGCATGACAGTGGAGTGCTGGGTGGGGCGGATTCAGTTTCCCTGCCCTGCCGGGTAGTTCAGGGGCAGTTCACCTCGGCGCCTACGGCGCTGTGATGTCATAAGGGTTTTTTGGACAGTTATCTGATTGCTCTCCCTCTCTGGTGTACCAAGAGCCGGGTGCCCTGACGGGCAAGCGGAACGCGACGGTGGACATGCCTGCCGGCATGTCCCGTTCCTGTAGTGCCCCCGCTGCCGCAGGGGCACATGTTCGCCGGTTTTGAAGTGCGTTGTCAGACCCTGCCTGTATGTTCCAGAAGTTGTTGGCCCGTCTTGGAATGAGCCCCGAATACTACTGGTGGGGCGTGGAGGGGTGATTGAGCTGTGCCTGTCAGTCAATACGTTGCTGCGCGGAGGATCATTACTGCTGCCCTGCGTGCCGGTGCAGCCTGGGTCAACCGGATTGAAGAGCCTCGTGCGTGGCGGGAGCTGTCTCGTATGCACGGGGTGCTCTTGTCGAGTCTGCCTGTGGGAGTTGGGCCTTCGACGCCTGCCGAGATGATCGACTTGCTGCCGGTCCGCTTACGGGAATGGGTGCCTTTAGCGTGGGACGAACTTCCCTCTGCCATGGGTGATTTGGTTGTCCTGACGGACAACGGTGAGCTGACTGAGGAGGCGTTCGAGGCCGGGATGAACTATCTGGAGGCCCTCTACGGGGACGACGGGTACTTCGATCTCGGCGGGACGTGGCTTCCTGCGTGGGTTCGACAGACCGCCGAGCAGACAGAGCGGGCAGCCTTTCGGCACATTCGCTCCGATGGGCAGGCCGGCTATGTCGCGGCGCGGACCATGCTGACCGAGGTGCCGTACGGCACGGAGCGGGCATTGGTCGAGGAGTATTCACGGCGTGGCACGGCGCGGATGGATGTGTATCGGCCTGTTCCCTCGGACCGGGTGTGGGTGGGGGCGTCGTCGTGGTTGTGGCCGTGTCCGCAGTGCCGGTATCCGATGGTGCTGCGGGGTGGGCAGTTGCGGTGTGAGTATCCGCCGCATCAGAGCCGGTTCGGCCTTGTCCCTGACGGTGACAAGCGGGGTGCGCCGCCTGTACTGACCGGTGGGCGAGGTCGGTTGACGGCTGCGGAGCCAGCGGAGGGCGTGTGGTGTCTGGATTGGGGGGTGTGGCGGTTCATCACTTGTCCCGGGCTGAGTGAGGTGGGCCTGATGCGGTGGTTGGAGAAGCAGGAGGGTGTGCGAGTCGAGCGCTGGGAGAACCTGGACGAGTGGGATGTCGGCGTCTACCTGGCGGATGGGCATAGCTGGCGGGTGGACGTCAAGGACCATCAGGACGCGCAGACGATCATCGACCGGCCGCCTGCCGTGGAGACGGTAGTCGTGCCCAACTACCGGCGTAACCAGGTTAATCAGCTGCAGTCCGGGCTCGATGCCCTGCGGACGCCGGACGGGCAGCGCTACACCGTGTTCACGCTCAGTCGTTTCAAAGCGGCCGTAACTCGGCGGTTGAAGGGGATGAGCGCATGACGTCGCCGAAGAACGCGAGGTACTCCGTCAGCGTGCCGCTGACGCTGCGGGTAGCGATCCTGCTGGCCGCGCGGGTGTTCCCTAATCGGGCGGTGGAGGAACAAGCGGCGTGGCGGCGTGTTGTGGATCTTGCTGATGCGCACTTCTTAGCCACGGGGCAGATGCATCTGTGGGACGGGTGGGCTGCTCTGGCTCTGGTCGATCAGGTGAGGATCACTCGGATGCTGCGGCAGCGGCCGGCTGTCCTTGCCCACCATTCGGTGTTTGTGGCGGAAACGGCAGCGGTCCTGGAGATCGGTGAGGCGGTCGAGTTCGCCCCGGCCGACGGGGAAGAGCAGGTACTGATCCTGCCTGTGGGCGATGAAGAAGCCCTCATCGATGCCTTGCTGGATGAGCTTGAGGACAAGGCGGCCAAGGGACAGGTATTGCCCAAGCCCGCGCCGCCCGGCTCCTACGTCAGCGACTTGCGGATCAAGGATCCGCTCAGTCCCTCCGGGCGGGTGGTCGACGTCTTCTACGACCTCGATTACCAAGGGTCCCCTGCTCCCAGCGTGGTGCAGGAGCTGGGCGATGCCCCGGTCGCAGACGAGGTGGTGATCCCCTTCGCCGACCTGGACGAGATCGCGCGCCGGCTCGATGAGCTTCGCGGGCAGGAGTACCGGCGCAAGGCGGTCGCGGACATCAGGCGGCACGCCCGGGGCCGCGACGGCACGGATGTGGGCGACCTCCTACGTGTCCAGGCCGGGCCGCTACGGGTCTTCCACGCCCCCACAGGCATGGGGAAGAACGTCCTGAGTGAACTCGTCGCGGTGTGGTGCGCCCAGCAGGACTGGGTCATTTCGCTGGTCGTTCCGCAGAGCGCGCAGGTCCTGGCCACGGTGTACCGGCTACGGCAGGATCTGGCCGACCTGGGAGTCGCCTCGCAGGTCACGCCAGTCATCTCCCCCGCCTCCATGATGGATCTGGCCGAGCAGACAGCCGGTAACCCACAGGACGATGCGGGCTTCAGGACTTGGGTGTACCGGGAGATGTCCTACAGCTGCCCTCTGACCGGGCACGCCACCACCTCCTCCGAAGCAGTGGACACATGGAAGCCTGGCCAGGAGCCGTGCGACCAGCTCAAACCAAACGGGCCGAAAACAGACAAGTCCCTGGCCTGCCCGTGGCGCGGCAGTTGCGGGAAGTTCCGCCATCACCGGGCGGCGGCGTCGGCGAACATCCTCGTCACCAACCATGCGAACTTCCTCACCGGGCACATCCACGCGCCAGTGGCGGGTCGGCCTGCCCCGGGACGGCGGATGACCACCGAGCAGCTGCTGCTGCACCGCAGTCATCTGGTCATCATCGACGAGGCCGATGCGCTGCAGGCACAGGCTTTCGACCAGGCGGCCCGCCAGGTGCTGCTGGCCCAGGACGGTGCCGAGCGCACCCCGGTACGCGAGCTCGACAACCAGTTCCGGCGGCACTGCCACCGGCTGCCGATGAGCCTTGAGCAGTACCTGCGGCCTCTCATCAACCACCTGGTGTGGCTGGCCGAGTCCTATGTGTCGCACCTCGTTGGCGGGGTCATCCATCCCGACCGGGAGCGGCGCAGCATGGTGGTGCCGCGCCGCTGGGATGGGATGTTCGCCTCCCGGATCTTCGGGTTGGAGGCTGGGGAGCGGCCTACGGAGCGGCAGATGGAGGCGGTCAACCAGCTCTACAAGCGGGAGGGTCCGCTGGAGTTCGCGGATGAGGTCGAGGGGCTGGCCGAGCTGAGGGAGCTTTTGTCCTCGGTCACGGATCTGGCCGGCGGGTCGGACCGGCTCACCCACGCCACTTTGAAGCGCATCGGGGAGGCATTTTCGGCGCTCACTGGGGATACGGACGAGAAGCGGCTGGCTTCGCTGGCGCTGCTGGCGGCCCGGCGCGCGTATCTGGAGGAGATGCGCAGCATCCTGCACCGCATCGTTGGTGTCGCCGCGCCGTTGCAGGGGGCGGGGATCTCGGCCGGCAATGACCTGGTGGACGTGCTGGCCTCGCACATGCCCTGGAGGGCTGCCCCTTACGGTCCTTTGGGTCGTGCGCTGTTCGCGTTTTCCGAGACGTTCGATCCTGCTGACCGGCATTTGACGGCGCTGCGGCTGAAGTCCTATGTCGGGGATCCGCACGCTCACCTGGCCTATCTGGGTGAGGTGACCGCGCTCGCCCATGTCGGCACCCGCCGGGCGGTGATCGGGATGTCAGCCACGGCTTTCATGCCGTATGCGCCGCGTCATCACCTCCTGCCGGAGCCGGCCTGGTACGTGCCGGACGATGTCAATGGAAGCCTCACTGTCGAGCTGCAGGCTGGCCAGGACAACGGTGCGGGCATTGTGGTGTCCGGCACCGACGGAGTGAACCGGGAGCGCGCCTATACGGCCATGGGGCGCAGCGTCGGCCAGGATCTTCCTGCGCAGCTCGATGCGGTGGCCGCCGATGCGGCGACCGCGCACCGTGCGTATGCGTTGCTCGCGCCGACTGCCTACGACGCCGGTCCCGCGCTTGCCCGAGGCATGATCGAGGCGGGGGTCGCGGCATCGGAGATCTGTGTGGCGGTGCGGTCGCAGGACATGGCCTCGCTGGAGCGGATGCCTCCTGGCTGGGTGCCCATTCCCAGCAACCGGCTTGAGCAGTTCCCTCATGCCGTAGGTCACGGCCGGTGCCGGTATTTGATCGCTCCTATGGCGCGGGTCGAGCGTGGTCTGAACATTGTTGACCGTGCCGGGCGCTCCTTGCTGCATGTTGCCTGCCTCGTCAACCGGCCTATTCCGGTGATGGAGGATCCCCCGGTGTTGCTGTCCCTGGTCAACTCTCTTGCCTACCGGCAGCGGCGGCCCGGTCCGGAGCCCGCGGCAGAGCTGGAGCGGCTGCGGATCGTGGCGGGGCAGATCTTCGATGACATTCGCAGTGGGCAGGGCTACTTCAAGTCGCTGGGCCAGGACGTCAAACTCGCCGTGGCCGCGGAGATCTTGACCCGGCTGATCCAGTTGGGCGGGCGGACCCGGCGGGGCGGGGATCATGGGCGGCTGCGGCTGTTGGATGCCGCCTTCACTAATACCGCTGCCGACTCCACGCTGCCCGTCCTCCTTGAGCAGTTGCGCGGGAAATGGCAGGCCGAGGGCCACATGCCGCTGATCGACGCCGTCTACCGCACCACCATGGCCGATGCCCTGCTGGGGCTGACGGAACACTCCCCCACCGGATTTGAGGAAGAGGCGATGGGCGAATGGTGAATGACGAGCGTGGTCGCCTGTTCACCCTGTCCTTCGCGCTGGACGACCGGCTGCTGGGCACAGTGCACGTCTACCCGCAGGACGAGGCGTTCGCGCCGGCCTGGCGGCGGCTGCCGAGGCCGCGGGGCAAGGACGCGGTGCAGCCGATCGCGTCCCTGCAGACGGCGGCGCGTGCCGTGACCGGGGAGCGGCTGGTGTTCACCAACCCTGACCGGCCCGCCAGGACCGGTCGGTGGGCAGGGCGGAGCGTGCTCGTCACGCCCGGAGCGCTGGACGGGGCTGTGATGCGTACCTTGATGCGGGAGTGGGAGACGCGGCTGGACGGTCATGACGGCCGTGACACCCTCTCCGTCCTGCTGCAGCTGCCCGACGACGGGCCCCAGCCCCTCAGTTCGCTGCTGCACCGCGACGCCGAGGGGCGGATCATCGGTCCTCGCTGGGCGTTCAGGGTGGCGGGGTGGCGGCTGGCGAGCATGCTGGCCGCTGTGCCGCTCCCGCTCGACGAGTCGCTGCCTGCCCTGCGGTTCCACCTCGACAGTGAGGGCGACCTGTTGGCGTGGCAGTCCCCGCTGGTTCACGAGCGGACGTGGATCGACGAGGAGAGTGGCAAACGCCGGCGCATCGCCGGGTACGCCATGGAGCGCATCCACATCGAGGTCGAACCCGCTCCCGGCGGGAAGAGGCTCATCGCGCATCTGTCGGCGCGTATCTCGCGCGTCGCCACCCACTACAAGGGCATCCGCCACGTCCTGCTGTGCCATCCCGTCAATCCGGACATCATCCTCAAGGCCCCGATCACTACCCGGTGGGAGAAGGGCCCGGACGGATTCATGCAGCCTGCGGCCGTCCGTTACCGCGGGGCGACGGCACAGATCGTCGAGGCCTGCGGGGTCGGCCGCCTGCCCCAGCCGCCCCTGACGGGGCTGGACGAGCTGGCAGAGGTGCGCGGGGTGCACCGCACGGGCAAACACCCGATCGACAAGGGTGTCGGTGCGATGTTCCACGCCAGGCTCGAGGAACACGCCGGGCACGTGCTCGGCCAGGAGCCCGTCATCTACTCCGGAACATCCGTCAAGATCAGTAAGCCGGGCGGGAGTCTGCCGCCCTACGTGCCGGCCGGCAAGATGGCCGACGCCATGGCGAGCGCCCGCCTCGATATGGTGCGCATCGTCGTGCTGTACGAGTCGGCTCAGTGGCACACGCGGGTGATGGGCCAGCTGGCCCGTGACTACGGGCGGCCTGAACTGGCCGATCTGCCCGGCGAACAGCCGGTGGTCCTGGCTCCCGGTTATGAGCTTGTGACGGTGCGGCTGCCCGAGCTGGTCCGCCACGGCAGCCACGACCGCAGCCTGGTCCTGAACACTCTTCCCTGGTTCAAGCCCGGTGCCGGGCGGACCCTGGTCACGGCCCTGTGCGAAACGCGCTACCCCAGCGAGCAGGAGAAGGAAGCAGGGGTGACGGACGCCAAGCACGCGCTGAAAGGGCTCTTCGCCGAGCGCGGCATCCCCTCGCAGTTCATCACGATGGACTCCGATCCCGGCGACCCGTACCGGCTGAACACGCCCGAGAAAGTCGCGCGGTCCAGGGCTCTCAAGGCGGGGCTGCCGGAACCGGACGTCGCCTACAAGGACGATCATGCGGTGCAGATCGCGCTCGGCAGCCTGCACTCCGACTCCGGCATCATCGACAACCGTCTGGCCGCCACCGCCTTCCACCGCAATGCGAAGGACACAGCTTTGGACCGGGACGCCGTGGCGGTGGGTCTGTGGACCCGCTACCACCGTTTCGACGAACGTCCCGGCCGTCCCCGGAAACCGGCCGTGCTGGCCATCACGCTCGTCGCCATGCGGATCCCGCTCGGCGAGGACGCGTACTGGCCCACTCTGATGTACAGCGACCAGGGTTGGCTCCCCCTGGCCCAGGCTCGGGCCATGCACCATGCCGGTCCCATCGGGAAAAAGGGACATCACCTGCGGGAGGACCACGGGGGGCCGGAGAACGTGCGTACCTACGTGGACCGGGCGCTGGCCACGCTAGGGGACCGGTTTCCGATCATTCTCTTCGCTGAGGAGCGTGAGCGGATCTGGCCCGGGCTGTGCAATGACCGGCTCGGCGACACCCTTCTTCCCGGGCAGAGCCTGATCTCCCAAGGGCGGGATGTGGCAGTCATCAGGGTCGGGAACGGTCAAGGCACACCCCAGCCGTCACGGCGCACCGGCGGCGGGGGCAAGCTGCCGGACAACCCGCTGCAGCCGGTCATGCCGGAGAAGATCCTTTACCGCCACGACTACGGGGAGGCGGTGTCCTGGCTGTTTTCCGGGCAGTCCCGCCAGCACGCCGGCGGTCAGCGCACCGGTACCCAGTACACGCGCCGTACTCTGCCCGGCGGTCAACTGGCTCAGATGGGCACTCCCTTCCACGCGATGACCCGCACCGAATACGTGGTTGCCCGCTGTGGTGGCTGGCGAGAGGAGCAGCTGGTCGGTCTTGCTGCCCGGGTCTCGGAGCAGGCGGCGATGTGGGATGGACGTACCAATCTTCCTGCGCCGCTACATCTGGCCAAGAGCGCTGATGAGAAGCATCCCGGCTTCGTCGATCAGGAAGGGTTCGGCGGGTAGCGCGTACGGCGTTGGGTGTCGCGGGCTGCTGCCGGAGCTCCTCACAGCGGTGCGGGCTGGCTCGCGTCACCAAGGCCCTGCGACCGTCCGACGACGCTCGGCTTCCGCAAGCGCGAGTAACCGTCCGACGGAGACCCGCGACGCGTCGAACGTCTCCTTGTAGCCGCCAATCGGCATCTGTGCGTCGCTGAGGAATGACGGGTGTCCCTGAGTCCTCAGTAGCTTGATCACCCTCTGCTCCACACGGTAGGCGTCCGCGCCCGTGGCGAACTGAATCTGAGCGAACGGCACCCAGCCCTGGCCCTGGAACCGGACGACGCGGTCCTCGCGGGTCCGCAGTCCAGTGATCCCGATCTTCACGGCGCCGCACTCGGCGTGAGAGAGGATGTACAGGCGGGCCGGGGCTCCCGGGTCCAGCCCGTAACGTGCACAGTGCTGGCAGCACTCGCCTCTGGTCCGGACGTTGTTCAGCCTGGGGGCTGAGATCTTCTGGCATCGCTCGCATAGCGAGAGCCAGGGCGAGGCGATGTTCTTGAACGGCTCCAGCGGACGGAAGCCGACGGCCCGCATGTCGGCAACCGCCTGATGCGGGTCTCCGGGGCCGTACCGCTTGCAGAACCGGCAACCGCCACCGCGGCCGGTGACGTTGTCGTACCGGGGGGCCACGATGTGCCCGGCCGCGACGCACTGCGACAGCCACGGCTTACGGGTCCCGAGGAAGTCCGCCAGCACGATGAGGCCGTGTTCCAACATCCCCACCGCAGCCTCTTCCGGGTTCTTCGGGGCATTCGGCGCGCACCAGATGCAGGCCCCCTGCCCGGTCATCACGTTGTTGCGGTTCGGATAGATGACCTGCTTGCACGGGATGTGACGGCACATCCAGGGTTCGCGGGCCCGGCCTGGGTAGGGTTCCAGCGGCTCGGCGTTGCCCAGCCGACGCATGTCAGCGGCCGCGACGCTGGCGGGAATCGAAGAGTGCATGGCCACCTTCTGACGTGGTCTTGATCGGCAGCGGGTGAGGCTGCCCTGCGGGCGCTCTGGCTTGGTTCTACTGCCTTGGGTAGGTGGCGAGGTACTCCAGGAGGGCAGAGAACGTCCTCACCATGTCGTTCAGGTCGACCGCGTCCTGGAGGACCACGGAGCTTCCATGGCCGCCGCCCTCGTATCCGTAGTACTGAGGATGGCCCTTCGCTCCTGGCTTCTTCTTGAATCCGTCGTCCTGCGGATCCATCACCGTTGCCTGCACGCTGTGGCCTGCGTGCTGGACGAAGCTGTTGCGGGCGAGCCATTTCTGATGGCGGTCCGCGAGGGATCCGTTGGCAGCAGAAGTGGCCTCCGGCGTCTGCACCATGATGCGGATCTCGAAGGGGCTGTTCGTTCCGCGCCTTGGCTGCAGGCGCTGGATCTCAGCGACGACATAGCCCTCTTCCGTCTCCCGCCAAGCGCAGATGTTCGCAGCTCCCATCTGGGAGCGCTGCCGCGACTTGAAGACCGTGCCCTCTGGGGCGGCAGCCTGCGTGAGGTGCGCCAGCCGCCGCAGCCGTAGGGCGTCGCTGAGCGCAGTCGAGGCCTGGTCCGCCGGGCCGGTCGCCTCGGACTCCAGCACCACGAGCTGCTGATACGCCCGGATGGCCAACAGCCGGGCGAGGTCGTCCGATGAACTGTTCCAGCCGCCGAGAAGACCGCCGAAAGTGAGCCGACGGGACCAGGTACTTGGGCCGTCCGGGATCGGATCGGCATTCGGGCTCACTAGATAGCGGTCAGCTGCCGGTATGCCCTTCGCCTGCGCCCAGGCGTCGTACGCCGCGAACTGTTCGCCGTGAGCACCGGCGCCGAGCTTCATCTCCATCAGCGCGCGCTCGCTGCCGTCCAACAGGACAACAAAATCGACCCGACCGGTATGCGCACCTCTGCGTGCCCTCACCCGGACCTCGCGCCGAATAGTGACCGTGCCCTGGGCTAAGCACAAGGCTGACCTGAGCGGCTCGGGATCAAGCTCGGCGAGGAAGCACAGCAAGTCCGACCAGTCATTTTCGGTACGCAGCAAGCGCGTCAGTCCGTAAGTCACGGCCGGACGCTACATGCCGCCTCTGACAACGGGGATGCTGCACGGATCGGGTGGCACAAGAACTGGTTTGTTCTGGGTGGGCCGCGCCCAGATTCTCCGTCTTGCCGCTCACGGGCCGCTGGGAGGTCACTTGGAGTAGGTCTGTTTCCAGCGTGAGCGGTGGCTGGCTCCGCCCTGTCCGCGTCCGTTGACTTCGGCCAGCGATAACAGCGGTGTCCCGCTGTTCCACAAGCCGAAGAAGTCACGGTGCAGGGTAAGGATCTGATGGCCGACGGCGAACGCTTCGGCTTGGCGGCTGAAGCGTGTGGTGGCGACGAAGATGGCCACATCGGCGGCGAAATGCACCCTCGCTCCGAGTAGATCGCGTACTTCGCGGCTGGCAATCGTGCGGTGGGGTGCGTATCGCTTGCACTGGATCACCATGGTCCGGCCGTCCGGCAGTCGACCGAGTACATCGGCTCCGTTGTCTCCGGTCCCGCCGACTGTACGTACCTGTGTGCAGCCGTCACGGCGGCACAACTCTGCGACCACTTCCTCGAACTGGGTTCCGGACAGAGTGTCGATCACAGCCAGTGTCCGCTGTCCCGCTGCGACCTGCTCCTGTCGTCTCCACGTGGCGTCCTTGCTGCGCAGCAGCCTGTCGGTGCGCCATAGCCGCCAGGCCATCCAGCCGACTCCCGCGGCGGCAAGGATTGAGCCGATATACAGCCAGATCACGGGGTGCAGCAGGGCCAGCACGATCAGTGCGGCGAGCGCCGCGACTGCCACCTTGTAGCGGGCGGTGCGGAGTCTGCGGGCAGTTCTGCTGTTGCGTTTGGCCGCCATGTACGCCCCTCATGCGCCGAGCCGGATCGGTTCCCTCTTCTGTGCAGTGTGGGCATGCTGAGCGGTTTCACCAGGTCGCGGTTCCGGCCATTGGCGTGAACGCCTTGTTTACAGGCCCAGTTCGGCCAGTGCTGCCTGCTTGTGCTGGCTGAGGCCAGGGCGGCGGCGCAGGTTGCTCAGCCACTGGCCCAGGCGCACGGGGTCGCCTTCGATCTTCTCGATGTGGCGCTGGGGAACGTTGAGGTGGCCTTCCCTCGCGCGGAATGCCCGCGCAGCGGCCAGTCCGCGCTGAAAGGCACGCTCCCGCGCCGGTAGGTGGCTCTTCCCGGCCGGGGAGGCGGCCGTGCCGGGCAGGGCGGCGAGTCCCAGTTCCTTCAGCAGGTTCTTCTGTTCGGGGTGAAGGCGGTCGGATCGGGTGCGCTGGGCTTCGAGCCACTTCTCTTGTCCGGTGGCCGTCCCGTGGTGTTCCATGCTGTGGCGGACGGCGTGGTAGGTCCGCTGCCAGGTGATCGGCCAGGGCGGGTTCCACCAGCGGTCCAGAGCGGTGAGGGCTGCGGAGCGTTGGTCGGTGAGCGACTGGGCGCGGGTGCGCTGGGTGGCGAGCCAGCGGCCGAGGGGGAAGCCATCATGGATTTCCTCGACAGGTGCGGCGAGGTGTCCGTGGCGGGCGGCGTAGGCAGCGGCGTGGGCCAGTGCCCGGTCGAAGGCCTGCTGGCGGGGGTCCCAGATGATGCCGAGGCGTTCGAGGGCGTGGACGCGTACGGCGTCGAGGGTGTCCTTGGCGTGGAGGTGGCGTTGCCAGGTGAGCCAGCGGCCCAGGGGGTAGCCGGTGGGGTCCTGGTAGGTCTGGGGGACATCGAGGTGGTGGTGGGTGTGGCGGTAGCTGCGGGATGCGGCCAGTCCGCGGCGCCATTCTGAACTCTTGGGTGCGAGGACGCGCAGGGTGAGCGCGAGGGCTACTTCTTCGGCCTGGGTGGGGCGGTCGAAGCGGAGCCAGTTGCCGGGGTCGTCCGAGGCGAGAGTGGGGCGATGGGTGCGGGGGTCGGCGAGGCGTGCGGTGAGCCGTTCGTCGTGGGCGCGCAGGGCTTGGACGGTACGCCACAGGGGGGTGTAGGCGTCGGCGGCGAGGAGGTCGTCCGGGTCCTCCCCCGGAGTCAGGTAGACGGGGACGATGAGGGTGGCTTTTTTGCCGGCGCCGGGCTGTTGGCGCAGGGCGCGTCCGACGGCCTGGACGGTGTCGACGGGGCTGTTCTTGGGGTCCGCGAAGACGACGGCGTCGATGGAAGGGACGTCGATTCCTTCGCCGAGGACCCGGGCGTTGGCCAGGACGGCGGGGGTGGCGGGGTTCTTGTGCTGGGCGAATTCGAGGAGGATGCGACGGCGGACGCGGGGTGGGTGGGTGCCGCTGATCCACTGCGACCACAGGCCGTCGGGCTGTAGGTGGGCCGGCAGGGCGGCGGCGGTGTCGGTGAGGGTGGTGGCGAATGCCCGGGCGTCTGTGACGCGGTGGTGGAAGGTGAGGATGCGCCGCAATCGGTGGTCGTGGATGGCGCGCAGGACGGCGACTTGGTGGCCTGCCAGGCGCAGGCCGTCGGCTCCTGCGCCGGGGGCGGTGGGGAGCCAGTCGCGCAGATCGGTGTCGGCCACCACGGGGACGAGGATTTGGTAGTCGGCCAGGAGGCCGAGGTCGATGGCGTCAGAGAGGGTGAGGCGGTAGGCGACGGGGCCGAAGAGGGTCTCGTCGTCCATGGAGGCGACGGGGGTGTCGCTGCGGTCGGTCTCGGGGTCCCAGATGCGGGGGGTGGCGGTGAGGTAGAGACGGCGTGCGGCAGGGACCTGGTCGTCATGGTGGATGCCGGCCCACGCTTTGCCGAGCCGACCGGCGGTGCGGTGCGCCTCGTCGATGACCACGAGGTCCCAGGCCGGGAGGCGGTAACTGTGGTGGGCGGTGATGATCGCGGTCAGCGAGGCGTATGTGGCGTACACGGTGACCGGGCCGTTGCCGGCCTGGGTGCGGGCGGCGAGTTCGGCCGGGGCGGTCGTCATCGGGATGTCGCCGGCCGATGGGTGCTCGATGGCCTGGCGGGCCGAACAGACCGCTACCGCAGGCCCTTTACGACCAGCCGCATGCCACGACCGCACCGTCTGGGACAGCAGGTCCAGTGTCGGCACCAGGACCAGAACCCGGCCGCGGGCGGCGAGACGCGCTGAGGTCCGCGCTGCGATCAATGTCTTGCCCGTACCGCAGGCGGCCACCACGCTCGCCCGCGTATGGTCGCGCAGCACCTTGACGGCAGCGGTGACGGCTTCGGCCTGATGAGGCCGCAGTTCAAGGTCAGCGATGGCCATAGGAGGGCGCTGCTCCGATATTGAGCTGGGCAGATGAGACGTGATGCATTGTTGCATCGGACCTTGGGTTTGCTCGGCTTTTTCGGCCGCCTCGGACCGGTGGGAGCCGGTGGATGATGCTGCGTGACCAAGGGTTGTGTGTGCGTGGCCAGTCCAAGGATGCCGTCGTGGGCCTGGGGGTCTTGGACGTCGAGGGTCTGATGGAAGGTGCTTCGTCGAGGGCTGCCGAAGCTATTGCCGGTGAAGAGCGTCGACGGTCCCGTCAGTGGGATCTGGCCGTGCGGAGGCACGGAACAGATCATTTCCCGGGGACGTGTCCGCGCAGCGGGGCTCCCCGGTCCAGGCGCCGATGGGCAGGGCTACATCCGCCCTACACACAGGAACGTTTCTCTGGCCGAACTTGGAATCACCGACTCCACACAACCTCTACGATCGGGGCAACAGAGCCGGTGAATGCACCAGTTCGCTGATAGTCCGATTGATGCTCAGCACATTTCGAAGGGGAGACTCTTGGCAACTTTAGGGCACATGAAAGAACGGACCGTTCACTTCTTCGAAGTGGTGGCGGTCAGCGGTGGTGAGATCCGGCGAATCAAGGAACCCATGGACTGGGACGGCGCACTGGCGGACCTCTCTCGCGTGCCGGTAGCCGATCGCACCCATGAGGGCGAGTCACAGCTCGTGGCAACGATCACGACCTACAACATGCAAGATCACCTGCTTCTCCATCGGGTCAAGGACCCCGGCGAATGGCTGTCGGTCGTGAACTGGGAAACCGGTGACCTGCGAGAGCTGGAACAGTCGGCGCAAGAGGGCTACCTCGACACCTCCGTGATGTGTTTTCTCCCTTTCGGGAACATCGTAGGGATCATGCAAGGCGGAAGGTCCTCGCCCAGCCAGAGAGGGCTGGCCGAGTGGATGAACGGTATCCACCTGTTCCCCCATACGCAGTTGGACGTCCGCCCCGTGGTGGCTCACGCCGAGATCGAGCGGCTCAAGAAGGCATCCGGTGCAAGTCGCGTCGAAGTGAAGCTCATGGCCAACAAGATGGGCGCTCTGAAGGAACGCAAAGGCGGTCTCGCGCGGACGCTCCGCCTGGCGGGTGAGGCATACGGTGAGATCAGCGTGACCCTCATCA
The DNA here is from genome assembly GCF_000818175.1 of Streptomyces sp. AcH 505. GTDB lineage: Bacteria > Actinomycetota > Actinomycetes > Streptomycetales > Streptomycetaceae > Streptomyces. The sequence continues at coordinate 1,452,265 of NZ_JTIY01000002.1, read as the reverse complement.
TCTCCGTGCCTCGGGGAAAAGAGCTCCGGGAGCACCGCGAGCACCTTCTTGCCGACCTCGATGAGATCTCAGACATCGTCACAGGAGCCGAACGTGCGCGAGCCCGGCTGGTGTACTCGGATCCGGCCGGCCCGGAGCGCACTCACCTGGTCGAGCTGATCGAGCACAGCATCACAGCCAAAAGGCGCGTATCGGCCACTGATGACGAAGGTAACTCAATCCGGATTGTGTCAGCGGTGGATGCCATCCTGTCAGCAGCTGCGGAGCACCAGGACGCCCTACGGCTCGCGGTGGACGTCGAGGACGGTGCGTGATCTAGGCGACAACAGGGGGGGCACGTGGGCGTACGCGCCGGAATCGAAGACTTCTGGGCTGATCACCTCCGCATCGACTACCTGATAGCGGGCACAGCGGTGTGCGCCCACGTCCTCGCGGTCAGGAGCACCGGTTCCGGTGACTGGCTGTCGTGGATCGACTCGTCCCAGCGCACCGACCTGTACGCGGCAACCGCAGGTGTCGTGTCCGCGATCGGAGGCCTGAGTGCCATCGCCATCTCGATCTATACGGCGGCCAACGGAGAACGACTGCGGGCCGTACGCCTGCATCATCAGCGCGAACTCCGGCGCAGCTGGCGCAGTCTGCTGCAGGCAACCGCCCTGTGTTGTTTCCTGCTGCTCGCTGCGCTCGCCTTGGACCGCAACGCAGATCCGCTCTCTGTACGCTTCGTGTTCGAGTTCACCATGGTGTTCGCCTCATTGCGGTTTGCCCGGCTCATCTGGTTGTTCGACCGGATCATGCAGATCTCGGACGCAGACCTGGCGGAACCGCAACGCGTCGCAGCACCTACGCGAGATCCCAACTGGGTCCAGCGGCGCCGAGGAAGAAGCACACCGTGAGACGGCCCTGTGACTCGTTCGGCCATTACGACGAGCGGTCGGCTACACGCTTCTGTGCGGTAGCCGCTTCGGCCGGCTTGGACCTGCCTGATTACCTGCAAGGTGTCTGCGCCCTGACGCTTCCCCGAAGGCTCGTGATCGCACAGCCACGTAGCCGCCGCCATGTCGCATGGCCGGGTCGGGTGACGGTCGTGGTGCGAACCGCCACCCGGCGTTGCAGTCAGGATGCGTCAACAGCCTTACCGCGAAGGGACCTTCTGTCCGGGTCGAAGACGTGAGGAGCCCTGGCGTGCCAACGTTGTTCACACGCCACCCACGCTCTCAACAAGTATCGCCTCGCATTGCTAAGTAACGGACGCGTTTTCCTGCCATCGGCAGGGGTTCCGGTAGCCCTGGTCTGTGCTGATCCCGTCCAGAACTGATTGTTCAAATCCGCCTTACGCACCGTTTGTTGAACAACGATCCGGACGGTACTTCAGGTTCTGGCAGAAGTGCGATGTCTTGTCAGTGCGGCTGGCGATGATGGCTTCGCAGCACGGTGACCGGCGTCAACCGCTCACCGGTGACACACGCTGCTTGTCCGGGTCAGGGCCGATCCCACGCGGCCTGCCATCGCACAAATTAGACGTGCAGGAGAAACATGATTGGCTTTCCTCCCTTGCCAGAGCCCACCCCTCACGCAAGGACACGCCCGGCCGGAGGCGAGGAGGTCCTGGCCCTCGTGCTGACGGTCATCACGTTGCTGGTCTTCGCGGGCTGCCCGGCGCAAACAGCTGTGGCCGCGGTCGCTGCCGGCGCGGTGGTCGCCGCAGAACTGAAGCCGCGCCTGTCCTGACTCGCACGCGGGGGCGCCGGCCACCTGACAGCTGGCACCCCGCTTCCCCACGGGAAAGGAGAACGCGTGGGCCGCCCCAACAAGAAGCTCCCCGCCCAACCGGACGTGCCCTGTGTGGCACTCGCCGCCGACCTTCGTGCACTGCGTGAACGCGCAGGAGTCACCCTCTCTGAACTGTCCAGCCTGTCCGGCCTGTCGGCAGGCACCCTGTCCAGCGCACAGAGCGGGTTGAGCGTCCCGACCGAGAAGACCCTGGCCGTCTTCGTAGAAGCGTGCGGCGAACGCGATGCCCTGTCGTGGATGGCCAGGCGGGAGGCTGCCCTGCGAGGCGCCCGCCCCGCACCGACCAGCTCGTCCCGCCCCGTTGCGCCCAACGACGACGCCGGCAGGAGCCTCGCGTGGCGCAGCACATGGGCGCGCTGGGACAGGTCAGGGAAGCTGACGCCCCCGTCGAAGGCATCCAGCCCCACGTCTTTGCCGTTTTGGCTGTCCTCTCTGCGCGCCTACCGCTCGGTTTCGTTTCGGGCCCTCGCCCGCGCAACAGGCTATTCGCACACCCACTTTGCCGCGATGGCCGGCGGCTTCCAGCCGGTGTCGGTGCGCGGGCTGATGGCCTTTCTGGACGGCTGCCGAGTAGGTACCTTCACCGAACAGATCGAATGGCTCGACCTGCTGGAACGGACCTGTAGCAGTCCGCGCCGCCGCCTGGACGCAGCCCGGGAAAGGACACGCCTCATCGCCCTCTCTCAAGGCTCGGCGCCCCGACCGTCCAGCTCGGCGCAGGCTACAGCGGCAGAGCATGCGGCAGCCGCTGAGCGGCC
>NZ_JTIY01000002.1:1447946-1449688 GCF_000818175.1 Streptomyces sp. AcH 505 | reverse complement strand
CAGCCGCTGAGCGGCCGGAGCTGGACGGTCGGGGCTCCTTTCCCCGACAGCGTGCCGTCCACGTGGACCGGCATCTGCTCAGGACTGACCTGCAGGCTCTTCACCGCTTCTACGGTCCGCGCTTCCTACCGGTACTCGCACAGCACACAGGTATCGCCAGCCGAACCCTGCAGGGCTATCTCCGAGGAGGGTTCGACATTCTCAACACCAGCCATACCAACCGGCTGGCAGCCGCCATGGTCCGCATGGGTATCACACCTCCCCCGATCGAGCGGCTGCCAGACGTTCTCCCACCCATAGCAGACAGGCCCGAACTCCGGGACCACGGCACGGCGCCAGCAGGCATGGGACCGCGGACTCACACACTCAACCGCCCACGCGAGGCGGCCGAGCACACCAGCAGGTCGACGAGGAACGTGAAGTACGTCCCGGAGCGATCGCCGCTCCGGGACGCCAGGTCCTCACCGTCAACGAATCTTCTGACTCAATCAGCTCTTAGTTTTCCGGGCTCAACCAGAGAACAGGACAGCGAGGAGAACAGAGCCGATGAAGACAGTCAATGGAACACCGGTGAGTGACTGTGTCCAGGCTTCCTTCAGCGCAAATTTTCATACCAGTACACAGATCACGTAGACCGGAACCGCGTATGCCACCACTCTTACTGCGGCTCCGCGCCATCTTGGCGGCCCGTTGGGTGGCGAGGAGCTTCTCGCCACCCAACGGGCGGCACTAGCGATCCCCTGCCGAGCGTTCTCTCGAGCGGATAATCGCGACGCCGATTCCTGCCAGCAGCCCTGCAACGGCAAAGAGCAGAGCTGCTGAAGCTATCGAACCGTCAAGCACACCGAGCGCGGTTGCAATGACGCCGAGTACGCATCCGACCACCGCCGTACTAGCGACTGTCCGAAAGCTCTGCATCAGACCATTCTCGCGCATGCGTCTTCATTCCTTCGCGTACTTCATGAGAAGAGGAAAGATCCGATCGGCCCAAAAAGTCCGCCAACTAGCCCACCGAGAGTTCCGTTCAACCTCTCACCGCTGGTCCCCCGCAACGGTGGCTCCTGCTGCACCCGCACCCGCCCCCCTCTGAGACCGGCCGTGACGACGCCGGCTGCCACACCGCCGAGACCAGCCGTTCCCGCACAAGCCAGTCCGGCTACACCCACTGCAGCTGCTCCAGCGAGTCTGCCAGCGGCGGCACCAACCGCGTCAGCGAAGCTGAAGAAGTCTGCTTGGGTCTGTGGTTGATGGGGCCGTCGGCGGCGTAGAGATAGGGGTTGGTTTCCTGGCCCGAGGGGTCGGGCTGGGTGAAGCAGGCGAGGCGCAGGGGGACGCCCATCGGGCCTGTCCGGAGTCGCAGCATCAGGTCCGTCGATGCCAGCGACCGTCGGCCCGTCGGGAAGGGAGCGATGGGTATTCGGGTGGCAAATCCAGGCCGCAGCAGTGCACGGTGCGTCGGCGGACTTTCCAGCCGAGCCACTGCTTGGGGCCGGCGTCCGTATGGCCGCCGGCCCGAAGCCTTTTGGAATGGGCAGTAATGAACTCCGAATGCGTGTCGGGAGAAGACCTGCCCTTTCGGGTCTTATTTCCGGTCAGTCTTTGCCTGGTAGAGCCCCTGTAGCACTATCAAGAGCGCTACGACCCCGATGGCGAGACAAATCCAGAGAGAGCTTTTCGAGGGAGCCCAGAAGGCGAAAATGAGTGAAGCCGCTGCGCAAAGACCGAGGGCTATAACCGCCCAC
>NZ_JTIY01000002.1:1403524-1447173 GCF_000818175.1 Streptomyces sp. AcH 505 | reverse complement strand
TATCTGAATGAGATTTTCTAGACCTTGGGAAGGGAGACTAGGACCCCTGCAGCCACTGCGCCGACCCCACCCCAAATTGCGCATGACTGGAAACTCTGGCCCACACTACTGCCGGAGTTCATTTCGCTGGCGAAAGCCCCAAGGCATCCTCCGGCGCCACCTCCTACGACGGGGCCGCCCAGGAGTGTCCCTACCACCAGTGCTGAACCACCGATAAGTGCAGCGCCGAAGTTTCCACCCAGACTGAAGAGACCCGTCGGATCCACTCCGTTGATGGGGTCGGCGGCGGCGTAGAGGTAGGGGTTGGTTTCCTGGCCCGAGGGGTCGGGCTGGGTGAAGCGGGCGAGGGTGGGGTCGTAGTAGCGGGCGCCCATCTTGTACAGCCCGGTCGGGTCGACGTAGGTGCCGGCGTACCGGTAGGGCTGGGGGGTGGATTCGGTGGGGGTGGTGCGGAGTGTGCCGGTGGGGCTGTAGGCGTACGTATGGGTGCGGGTTCCGGCGTCGTTGACGAGGCCGAGGACGTTCCCGGTCGCGTCGGTGAGGTAGTAGTAGCTGTTGCCGCCGGCTCGCATGGAGTTGAGGGTGCCCGCCGGTTCCCGGATGAATCCGGTGTCGGCGCCGCCGGTCGTCGTGCCGGTCATGCCGAGGGCGGTGGTGTGGAAGGCGGTGGTGCCGAGCTGGGTGCGCTCGCTGCTGTCCGTCCCGGCGTACTGGGCCGGGTAGGAGGTGCCACCCGTGGTCAGGGTCTTGAGCTGGTCGTAGTCCGTCCAGGTTTCCCCGGTGCGCGGGGTGGTGGAGGCGGCGGCGGTCTCGTTGCCGGCCTGGTCGTAGCTCCAGCCGGTGGTGGAGCCGTCCTTGGCGGTGAGTTCGGAGGCGTCGTTGTAGGTGTAGGTCGCGGCGGGGCAGGTCGTGGACGCTCCGCTGGTGGCGGAGAGCTGGTTGCCGGCCTTGTCGAAGCAGTACAGCCACGAGGCGAGGCGGGTTCCGGCGGTGTCGGTCTCCTTGGCGTAGGAGAGCCGGCTCTGGGAGTCGTAGGTGTAGCTGATGGTTTTGTTCGTGGCGTGGTCGATACGGGTGCGGATCTTCGTCCCGTCCGTCGCGGCGCCGGTGCCGTATCCGTAGGTGTAGCCCAGGTCGACCAGGGTGGTGCTGCCTGAGACGGCCTTGATGGCGGTGGGGCGGCTGGACTTGTCCAGGGTCACCGTCTGGGTGGTGCCGCCAGGGTAGGTGGTCTTGGTCCGCGCGTCGTTGTTGTCGTACGTGTAGTTGGTGGTCTTGTTCGCCGGGTCCTTCAGGGTGGTGAGGCGGCCCGCGTCGTCCCAGGTGTAGTCGGTCGTGCCGTTGGGGTCGCTCGCGTAGTCGAGGTCACCGCGCGGGGTGTAGGCCAGGACCGCCTCGGTGCCGTCCTGCAGGGTCCGCACGCTCTCGCGGTTGAGCGGGTCGTACTCCCAGGCCGTGGTGCCCGTGGGGTCGGTGCGCGAGGTCAGGTTGCCGTCCGCGTCGTAGGTGTAGCGGACGGTGGAGTTGGTCGAGGAGACCGTCTTGACCCGGTCGCGCTTGTCGTAGACGTAGACGCTCTGGATGCCGCGGCCGTCGGTGACCGTCTCCGGGCGCCCGAGCGCGTCGTAGGTGTAGGTGGTCTTGCCGAGCGGCGTGGGCGGGGTGACCTCCTTGAGGTTGCCCTTGGTGTCGTAGCTGAAGGACGTCGTCTTGCTGTTGGCGTCCTTGCTGGTGCACCGCTGGCCCTCGAAGCCGCCGCAGGTCGGCGAGGCCGGGTTGTACGTGGAGGAGCGGGTGGCACCGGCCGTGCCGGTGGAGGCGACGGAGAGAGTGTTGCCGCTCGTGTCGTAGGTGTAGTTGTCCTTCTCCCCGTCCGGGGAGGTGAAACTGCCCGGCAGATCAGCCCCGGCCACCGTCTGATATCCGGTCAGCGCGGAGGTCGCCCCGGTGGGGAGTTTCGCGGAGGACGGGTTGTTGCGGGCGTCCCAGCCGTAGGTGGTGACGTTGCCACCGGTACCGCCGCTGCCGGTGCCCATGGCGTCGCTGGCGGTCTGCACCAGGTGGTTCATGTAGCTGCTGGAGCGGATATGGCCCAGCGGGTCGGTGACCTTGGTGACCTCGTTGTCCGCGTTGTACGTGTACACGGTCTTGTCCCGGTCGGGATCAGTTTCCGTGGTGGTGCCCGCGTCCGAGGGGGTGGCGCCGGAGTAGTCGTAGGTCCACGTCGGACCGTAGCCGAAGCCGTCGGCGACGCGGCGCATCGAGGTGACGCGGCTGTCGCCGTCGTAGGTGAAGGTCGTCACCCGGCCTCCGGGCGTGGTGACCTTCGTGATCCGGTCGTTACTGTCGTAGGCGAAGGCGGTGGCTTTGCCGTCGGTGTCGGTCGACTTGACGAGGTTGCCGTCACCGCCGATCTCGTACACCTCGGTGCGCCCGGCACTGTCCGTGGCCCGCCAGTGCGTCGCGTCGCTCTTCACCAGGTCGATGCTGCGCCCGGATCGGGTCTCGACGGCCTTGAACCCCTGGTAGACGCCGCCCACTTCATGCTGGGTGATCGTCAGGGCACCGTGGTTGCGGTCGGTGATGCGGGTGAGGGTGCCGCCGGCGTCGAAGGTGTCCTTGGACCCGGACTTGCGATCCGTCAGGGTGAACGTGCCGTCGGTGTTCTTCTTCAGGTCCTTCGAGTACCCGGCCGGCGTCGTGTACGTACCCCCCGTGGCCAGCGGGAAGCGGATCGCGTCACCGGTGGTGTCGTAGAGGACGACCTCGTCGGAGCGCACGTCCGCGTACTCCTCGAAGCCCTGCAGCCAGCGCGGCGTCATCACCCCGTACGGCGCGTCCAGCGAGTTGTACGTCCGGGTCAGTTGCAGCTTCTGCCCCACCCCGGCGATGTCGAAGTCGGTCGCCGCGAGCATCAGGTTCCCGTCGGACAGATCAACCCGCGCCACCAGCGCATCACTCAGCCGCGTGTCGGAGAACTTGTGCCAGGGCACCTCCCCCTGACCCTCCGGCACATACTCCGACGTCGCCGGCGACACACCCGACCGGGAATTGCCGGCAGGAGCCTTGGTGAAACGTTCCTTCTGCGCGGCGCGCCACTGCTCCACCGCCGCCGACGGTGCCTCCTGAGCCACCGACGGGCCGGGAGTGTTACTGCCCGCCGGCACTACGGGCGGCTGGACGGGGTGATCGCTCTTGCCCCACCCCGACGACGCGGTCGCAGGGTGCGGGTCGGACGGCGCGGCCAGCGCCGGCAGCGCCGTCGCACCGAGCGCCGCCACCACCAGAGCGGCCAGAGTCGAGCGTCTTACACGAGTGCGGGCACGCCGAGACGGCGCGCCAAAGGCACGGGAGCCCATCAACTTCCCCCCAAGGAAGACCAGAACCAGCAGCCACACCGACCACCAGAAACCCACACACTGTCACGGAACCTTCACGGAAAACGCACCTCGTGCGCGATGTTCATCCGCGCACCGACCGGAATAAGCCCCACCGCGCCGCACAAAACCCCCTGGAATAGGTGCCGATGGCAACAGTTTCCCTACAGCACCAGGTCGAACGGTTATGCAAACTGGCCTGAAAACACCTCTGCCTCACAACTCACGCACGCCTCAGTACACCCAGAGGCAACCCGCCATTCATCACGTCGTGGCTTTGGACGCAGGGTCACTCAGTCAGTGATAACGAGCTGGTTGAGGTCGCCGCCGAGGTGGTCCCAGAAGCTCGGTCATCGGCGCCAGGTGCCACGCGTCGTCGTCGCATCGGCCACGGGCACGGCGCGCTTGGTCTCCAGCGAGACCCGCTCGCGCTCCTGACCGGTCGACTACTCACCGGCCGGCGCCACGAACCAGGTCGCGGTGTTCGTGCTCGTTCCGTCGCCCATCCGCACCTGGGGTCGCTGTCACTTTTGGGCAGGCCCCACCTCTTAGCGCGAGCAGAGCCGCAATCTGGGCTCACCCGAAGTACCACGTCGCCTCAGTGACTCGACTGGGTGATACCGGAAGCCAACTGCCCCAAGACGTTCACGATCCCCTCCCCCAGCCGTGTGGGCGCGATCAGTACACCGAGAGCCAGAACGATCACCACGGTCAGCTGCTCGTCTACCCGACTCCTGGCCTGCGTACGGCGCCGTAGACGCACAAAGACGATGACCGCCAGCAGCACCGCTACGTTGATAGTCAGCACCGACCTGTCCTCCCCGACCAGACGACCCCGTGAACGAGCAGCACTGCATACGCTCACCTCCCCTCCGGTGTAGCCAGCACCTCAGGGCCAGGGCAGCAGATCGGCGAACTGCGGCGGAAATCGCCCCCCGACCGGCTGGGAAGGCGCCATTGCGGATCGTCAGATCGCAGCTTGCTACTACGCGCTCCGGGTGGCGAGTTCAAGCAGGTACGTCGAGCCCGGGGCGCCCGGCACCCGCAGAAAGCGCACGAATGCGTCCAGCAGACCTTCGCCTGCCTCCGCCGGCCGGCTGCACACCGCCGCGGGGGCAAGCGCGGGGATCCCCACCTGGCCCTTCCCCCAACCGCAAGACCCGGGTGCGTGGCTACGGCGGCCGCTCAACCGCTGAAAGAACCCCGTACCGTCGCGTCGCCTTCGGCGACTGGCGTCGACGACAGAGAACGCAGCACTCACGGACAGCACGGCACCGGACAGTGACTACGTCACGCTGCAGGTCAAGGGCCGGGCGCCGCGCGACGTCCGCAGAACGGTCAGCTCGCCGAAGAAGCCCGACCGAACCTGTCTCATGTCCTGGCATCCGCTGACGTCGGGGAAGCTGGTTGGTTGCGCCGACGTGCGTCGGCACAACCAACCACCCAGATGCCATCAGCCCCAGGACGGGGAGTGGATCCCCTCATCACCCGCCTGCGGGGTTTCCGTCAGGGTGATCGTTGATCCAGTTGATGCCTTGGGTGTCGAGGCGGTGGCGGGCGCGGGTGACGGCGACGTAGGCGAGTCGTGCCTCGGTGTTCTCGACGGGTCCGGGTACCGGGCGGCCGGCGGGGTCGCGCTCGTCGGTGTCCTTGGGCGGGCTGAAGTCGTCGGCGATCTGCACGCTCGCCCATTCACGCCCTTTGGCTTTGTGCGCGGTGGAGACAGTGACCTCGGCACTGGTTTCGTCGGCGAGCTGGTCCACCGCGGCGAGAATACTGTCGGTGCCGTGCTGGTCGATCAGATCGACGAACGGCCGAAGATCCCCGCCAGCGGGGTCGTGTTCCGCGTAGTCCTGCAAGTCGCCCCAGGTAGGGAACAGGAGCAGTTCGGGATGCCAGGTGCGGCGTCCCTCCTGCAGGTCGCGGGCAGCGGTGGCCAGAGTGCGCAGGCTTCGCCCTCCCCCGGTCAGTGCCACCTTGCGGCCGTCGGCAAGGTGGTCCATGACGGCGCCTATGGCGCCGACGTTGGTCCGGCACAGCACCGCGTCCGGAAGGTCGACCGGTCCCAGTTCTGTGGGGATGGTGTCGGTGCCGGCCAGCCGCAGAGGTGCGCCGGCGATGCGCAGCCACCGGTTGGCTTCCTGGGCGAGGCGGGGGCCGAAGCGGAAGGACTGTGACAGGGACAGGGCGGTACCGTCGAAGCCGGTCATGACGTCGCGGGCGCCGCGCCATCCGTAGATGGCCTGGGCCGAGTCCCCGACCATCACCACCTGGGCGTGGGCGCGCTGGGCGAGGACGACCTGTTCGAGGACCGGATTGGTGTCCTGGGCTTCGTCGAGGAGGAGGAAGTCGGTGTCGATCCGCGGCTCGGACAAAGCCCAGATCTTGAGGTAGTGGTCGTGCTCGAAGCGCACGACCCCTTCCTCGGGATGCTGGAGATCTGCCCATGCCTTGCGTGCGAACGGCAGGACGGTCCGAGCCAGTTCGGCGTGGAGGTCTGGGTCTTCGAGGCCCCGCAGGCGCGGGACATGGTGGCGGGCCAGGCTGCGGTCAGCAGAGTTGCAGTAGTGGGCCACCGTGCGCAGGACAGCGTGGGACAGGGCGGTCTGCGAGACGTCCCGCTCGCCGATGCGGACGGCCCGGGCGATGCCCAGGGCCTGGCCAGTCCTCCAACCGGGCTGGCGGGGGCCGCCCAAGCGGCGGGCGTAGCGGTGGCCGGTGGCTGCGAAGGCCAGGGCGTGGGCGGTGGTGCAGCGCACCGTGGTCGGAAAGCGGGCGGCCGCGGTCCGTGCGAGGTCTTTGTTGTAGACGAGGTAGCGACCACGACGCCCCGTGCTGTGAGCGAGGAGGGCCAGGGTGCTGGTCTTTCCGGTACCGGCGCCGGCCTGCAGGGCCAAATGCCGTCCGTGACGGAAGGCGTCCGCGGCGTCAGCCTGTTCACCGGTGGGCCTCAGCATCCGGGCATCCCAGGAGCGGAGTTGAGCCTGCGGGCGGCCGCTGCCAGCAGCTGCTGAGGCGTATGCGTGGTCAGCACATGGTCGAGTGCCCTCTCGAGATGCCGGGTGTTCTCTCGATTGACCTGATCCGTAGCCCGGGTCACGGCGTCGCGGACATAGCTGGCGGGCGGTTGCCCGGCACGGGTCGCAGCGTCCTGGACAAAGGCGTACTCGGCGGGGGGGAAGGCCACGTTGAGCAGCACTCTTCCGGCGGCGTCGGGAAAGTGGGTGCTCAGCGTGTCGAGGGGCAACAAGGGCTCCAGAGCTCGGCGTGTCTGCTGTAGGGCGCGGTCAATGGTTTTAGCCCGGACCACGGCCAGCAACCGCGTGCGGTCATGGTTGGTTGCGAGCCGCAACACGTCGACCGTTTGGGCCAGTTCACGCCGGGTGACGGAGCGGGACAGGGTGATGTCGACAGCATGGCTGCGCATTCTCATCCCTTCCTTCGTAGGTACGGCAGTCCGACGGAAGTCGCAGGAGAGGCCCGAAGGTGGGTCTTCCGGTGTACGCGGGTGGAGTGCACGGGGCGCCTGGGGGCGGGGTTCATGCGTGTCCTCGCGGAGTACGGAAAGGGTGGGCGGGAGCGGGCAGAAGGGAGACGGAGGCCTCCCAGTCCGCGCGGACCAGGTCCGCGGCCGCCGGTGCGGAGGCGTGCCGGGCGCAGCGCTGGATGCACCGGCGCTCCCGCTCCTTCTCCAGCAGTTCACTGAGGTCGCAGACGGCCATGAGGATGTCGGGCAGGGTGCGTTGGCCGGTGAGCGGTCCGGTGGACATCAGGCTCCAGATCCCGGGTGTGTCGGGGTGGAGGAGGAAACGAGTACGTCGGCAGCGGGTCTGGGCCACGCAGCAGATGTCCTCGACGAGACGGGCCGCAAGGTAGCGGGCGTTGCGGAGTTGCGCGACGGGGCGTGCCGGCCGGCATCCGGCGGATGCCGCTGGGGGGACGAGCGGGGCCTCGTCGGCACTCAGGGCGGTTCGTGTGTCGATGTGGCGGCGGGTGCGCGGGGCGAGGTGGCAGCGTAGGTCGGCCAGTTGCTTGGTCAGTCCGGGCGGGTGGGGGCGAGTGGGGCACAGGAGCGGGTACGGGATGCGGCACCAGGGGGTGCCGTCGCCTTGGGGGTGGGTGATGCCGGAGCTGACGTGCCAGCGCAGCGGTGCGGGGACCGCGGTCGTGGGCAGTTCGTGGGGGTGGAGGCTGATGGGTGAGTGGCCGGTGCGGTCGAACCAGTCGATGGCGTTGCCGCAGCCGGTGCAGCAGGCGCGTAGCCCAGTGTGCGGGAGGCGGGTCGGGCTGGTGGAAGCGACGCCCAGCGGCCGGGTGTGGTGGACGCGGGTGCGGGAGGGGGAACCGTCCCAGCGGCGGGAGTTCGGGGCGGGTGTGGGGTGCATGGCGGCGAAGGTGCCAGGCGGCACGCCGGTATCGGGGTGTCAGGGCCGCGGGTGTCCCCCGGACAGCCGCTTCGGTTGCAACACGCGTGCGGGAGGCGGGTGGCATGTTCGGGTGTCGTCACCGGTTGGGGTGATCTGTGTTGCAGGTGCCGCAGGGGTCGTCTGGTGGTTCAGGTGCCGGGTTTGCTGGGTGGGGTGTGGCCGGTGCACAGGGTGCCGAAGAGCTCGTCGAGCGGGGCGTCGAGCGCATGGGCCAGAGCGTGCCAGGTGGCCAGGGATCCGATGGTGCGGCCCTGTTCGATCTCGATCAGGGTGCGGCGGGACAGGCCGGTACGGCTGGCGAGTTCGTCGTAGGTCCAGCCGCGCTCGCCCCGCAGGCGTGCGAGCTCCAGGCGCAGCGCATCCAGGTTCGGGTCGGGCGGCAAGATCGTCACCCCACCATCCGACGGTGCAGAACCCTGCCCTGTCAGTGCAGACCTCTGCCCTATTTGCGAGGGTGCTGGGCCGAACGAGGGGGCAGAGGTCTGCACTACCGTGTGCCGACTCGCCCTCTCCCTCACCCGCCCACGGGCCGGACAGGGAGCGGGGATCCGCGCGGCACAGGCAGGAGGAACCCACGGCCCATGAGGCTGTGCACCACACCCACGACAACGGTGCGACGCACCTGGACCGTCGAACTACGCCCCCAGCACGACGGGCCGGCGCTCCACTGCCCGCACTGCCCTGCAGACCACCGGGCTGTCGCTCCCGGCATCTCAGGCAGGTCCGCGGCGCTGGCCCACCTCGCCAGCCACGCGCGCAGGGACATCCTGTCGCCGTATCTGAGGACGTGCCAGTGCCACGAGAGCGGCTGCCGCTGGCACTCCCGCCGCCGCAGCTGCGACGGGCCGATCCTGCTCGTCCTCACCTGCGAACGAAACGGACGTCTCTGGCGTCTCGCCGACACCTGCGCCGCATGCGCCCGGGCAACCGCACACGCCGCGGTCGTGCCCGATACGCTGCTCACCCCTTCGTCGACCGAGCTGCCCTCAGGCGCTCCCATCCTGGGCAGGGCGGGGCAAAGGAGACGGTCCGGTAAGCCTTCCGTCCTCGTCGAGGGGATGCTCTCCTACCTGGCCGTTTCCCTGCCCCCACAGACCAGCCCCACAGCACGGCTCCTCGCCCTGCAATGCGCCCTGCGAACCAACAACCGAGGCCGCGTCGCACTGCCCAACGGGCTGCTGTGCGCCATGCGCCTGCTTCACGACCCCTCCCCCTGGCAGGACCTCGAGCAAGCCCACTGGCTCCACCGCCCGCCCCTCATCAGACAGTTGCCCTTTCGCGGGGTCGAGATGCAGCTCCTCGACCCGACCGTCCTCTCCCAAACAAGCAGCCGCAACCACCGGATCCAGGCAGCCGACTGGGCGCTACGAGCCTCCTACGCGAAGCGGCTACGCCACCTCGATGAAGCAGGCCGGTTACTCACCCTCTCTCTCGCCACCCGCCGCTGACCGGCCGGCCGCGCCGAGTATGGCCGGTTCAGCCGATCCGCGGTCTTACAACATCAAGGCTGGACGCCACATCCGATCGCCTCACCGATACCGAAGGCATCCTCTCCGTACGAGTCGATCCGGTTTCGCGAACCTCCAGCCATCAGTCACCCAGGCCCCCACAGGTCAACTGCACAAGTTCACCGTCGAGATCGTTGAGTTCACCGTCCAGGAACTCATGCTCGGTTCCCGTCGCAACAGCCCGGAGTGTCACAACGACATACTCCTGAAGATGCGCTCGTGGCGCCGAGAGAAGAGCTGTTCCTTCATCGGAAACCAGCCGGATGAATATGCTCGACTCCCGTGTTTCGCAAGAAGGACGTCGATCGTGCCACACCATCACGTCCCCCTCGCCGGCGCTTCCTTCGAGTCCATCCACAAGCAGATCGCGAGCGAAGTGCCATACCTTTTCGCTCGGGTCCCCCGGATGAAAGACCGCTTCGATGGCATAGGGATCGTACGGACGGTAAGTGAATCGCGCAGCAACCGCGTGCCCGAGGTCCGTTTCAGATCGGTGGACTCGCATGCGCATGTCTGCGTGCCGAATTGTGTGCCCTCTGTGCTGCTCGGCCCACATGCGCAGTTGCGGGAACTGCGCGGACTCGCGCGAGGGACTAGCGGTCCCACTTCCCAAGAAGACAGGGAATGACACTTCTCCTTCTGCGATAGACCGAGATGTGAAGAGTTCCTGCAGACTGCAGGCTCGCCGAAACTCTCTGTCCGCAGATGCCACGGCACTCGATGCGGGCCGCCTGAGAGCGCGCGGCAAGCAAATACCGTCAACGGAGACAGGGGATGCAAGCCTTACCAATTCGGCCCGATCAAGTCCTACTGGTAGCCACAAACAGAACGGCTCTCCTACAGAAGGGGATGACACTCTGCCCGGATCGAAGACCCCTGCGGCGTTCCAATACGACTCGAGAAGGTGGCGGCCACCAACCGAAGAGGCGCTCAACCTTTGCGGCAGTATGGGCACGGTGCGCTCATCAAGCAGACGGTTGTGCCGGCGGACGATATCCCTCATGAGGGCTGCCGTCCTCAGAATGCCCCTCTCTATACCAGGGGGTACGGCAGGGTGCGGCCCGAGGCGAGGGGGTGTAACGATCGGAACTGCCGACCGGGACAGGTCGGACAGTGCCGAACCGCTCCAGCGTGGCAGCGCGACACCGGGCCGTGCACAAACAAACCAATTGCCGATCCGCGCAGGCTGAGGAGAAAGCAGGCGCGGCACTCTCGGCACGGCCGGGACATGCGGCCAGGTCGAGTCGCTGCAGCGCAGACTGCTGCGCCAGAGCATGGGCCCGGAGGGTGTATTCCGCGAGCAGGAGTCGCTGGTGTCGAAAGTCGGCCCCGTTAGCAAATACAGCTCCGTCCCAAAGCCGTCCCGCCCCCACGTCGGCGTTCTCAAGGGACGCGGAAGTCCAAGGAAAAGCGGCAACAGACCATGGTCAGCGGCTGGTTCGGCCGCGTTTTCCGACCGCCCGGCTTCCACTGCGGACCGCGTGTTCCGCTCTGGGGCCGTCGCCTTCGCCAGTCGACGGAGCACGTCGGCCGGCAGTGACGCGTTCTCCGCCAGAACATGCGGGGCGCCGAGGCTGGACGCGTCCAGCAGTGCGTCGAAGTCCTGGTCGTCAGTCGCGGCGACGTTGCTCATGATGTCGTCCTTCCGGACCGTCATCGCGCTCCTCCCTCCCCCAGTTCGAGCTTCCACATTCGGTTTTCAGTGATCTTGACGCGGATCCGGCTGAGCCGACGCTCCAGCGCCTTCTCCGTCAGGCCGGCCCGCTCGGCGGCCTCGGCCTGGGTGTAGCCCGCGGCGCGCAAGACGAGGCCCTCGAGGGCCTGGGCGTCGGTGACGAAGGGCAGGAGGCGGGCGACGGCATCGTGGGTCGCCGCGGTGCTACACGGGTCGAGGGCGCGCTGGTCCGGGATCTCCCCCGGCATCGTGTCGTGTGACACGTCGGTGACCAGTTCGGCCTGATGTATCTGCCGGGTGCGGTACCACGTCTTGTACACGGGCCGGAACGTGCGGATGGTCGCGCCGACGAAATACGTCGTGAGGCTGGCGCCACCGTCCGGGCGCCACCGCCCTCGGACAAGGCCGTACTCACGGAAGAGCTTCAGTCCCTCGATGATCGAGTCGGTGGCGATCTCTCTGCGGTCGTCGGGGGTCCACAGCGTCGTGATCATGTCTGCCGGGACCGGGCGGCCCGCGAGACGTGCCTTGCGGAAGATCTCACCTGTGCCGGTCCACTTGATGATGACGGGCCAGCCGTACTGGACGAGGCGGGCGGCAAGCTTCTGGTAGTCGGGGCCTTCGAAGTTCTCGTCGGCCAGCAACTCGACGATCCGCCGATCGCGCTCGAGTCGTCCCGCACGGACCTGGATTGGTTCGCTCTGCGGGCCGCGGGCTGCGAGGTCGTCTTCGAGCGCGAGGAGCCCTGCGGGGGGCAGCTCTGCGATGACCTGCTCCCTCTCGTGCAGGTCATCCGCTGAGGGGCATCCTCCCCCGGCCTCATCCGGCACATCCGCTCCCTGCCTCGTCGCCGCGTGTGGGCGTTCGCCCTGTTGCCTCACATCTCCCTCATAGACGGCCCGCACCGTCCTCCCCCCGCTCCCCGACAAGATTCTTTTCTGCACGGGGCGTGATTCACATCACGCGGGGGGAATCGGGGGCCCTGCCGCTACAGCATCAACGACACACCGTCACCTGCAGCCCGGCGGATCCCCTTAATGAACAACGGAGTTGACGTGACCCAGAACAATCCCCTGCTCTCTCAGCGCACCGCGGTCATTCTTCTGCTGGGTGCGCTGGTCGGCACGGCGGCGGCCGTCCTGACCGTCATGGGCGGCGCCGCTGTACCTGGCGGGCTCCTCGCGGGTGGCGCCGCGTTCGGCGCCGGCGTCCTCTTCTTCCACACCATCATCGCGCCGTAAGCGCGGTGCGCAGCCGGGGTCGGGCTTCGGCTGGCCCCGGCTGCGCATAGGGAAGCACTTCTCACCGGGGCGCGGCGTGGCGGTACGACCTCCGCTCTCGCCCCGTACGAGGGGGTTAGCCGGACGGCGATGTCCCGGAGCACCGTCCGCGGGCTTCGCTGCGTCCGTGCGGAGGGAGGAGTTCTCGCGGTGGCACCGGTCCTGGAAGTGCCGGTGAGATGCCTGAAGACGTCGTCGAGGCGGATCGCAACCCTGGTAGCACGATCGCCCTTGGGATGACATGGAATAGTTGACGCCGCCGGAATCGACCTGCACGAAACAGTGTGCGTCGACGACGTCCTCGATCGGCACCGTGCCCGCCCCCGGACATCGCGGCTGGGGCAGTCGTGACTGTGATGGCCGGGAGTCCCGCTAGTCGACTCGCGGTCCTCGGTCTAAAGGGCTGCGCGACGCGATGCGGAGCGTTGGGACCAGACACCGATCAGGCAGCCCCGGCAGCCGGCATGTCGCAGGCATCCGTCGGAGCGCTCAGCGTCTACGGGGAACAGCGAGGGGCTCCTCACCGGGACCGAGCTCCGCGCCGACAGCTCCAGTGACTCGCGATCCTCGGAGCTGACCAGGCAGCATCAAGACTGCGGAGCCCCAGAGTTCCGGGGTCACAGCAAGCACGGCCGGGGCGGTCGCTGCGGCGACCGTTCACAAGGGCCGAGGCGGTTCACATGCCCGATATCCACGGAAAGACGCGTCGTGTCGTTTTGCCGATCTCGGCGCGCGCCGATCCGTGCCGATCCGCGACGGCAACGGGGGCGGTGACCGTCACGGAGGAGTTGTCGCCGGTGATGATGCTGATGTTCTGAAGGGCTTGAGCGACCTGGTCCGGTGTCGGGTCATGCTGGCCGTACGGCATCGCGGCCCGCAACTCCCCGACCAACTCGACAAGTCGCGTGCGCACTTGGTCGAGGACGCCTTCCAGCGCCGAGGGATGCACAGCCCAGTACAACCTGAGCACCTGTCGGGAAGGGTCCTGGCTCATGATTACGGCGAGCTCGGCTGCCATGGCAGGCGCGAGCTGCACACTCTGGTCTGGCCGTCTGGCGCTGAGCGACTCGATTTGGCCCACGCTCTGGCCAAGACGCAGCACATCGCCCAGGGCCTCGCGGGCAAAGTCCGGCAAGTCGAACACGCTGACCGGCTGTTGCCGGAACCTGAATCGTCCTGCAAGGCCGTCCATCACCAGAGGAGCTGGGATCCTGCGGTAGTCGGGGATGGGCACATCCGTGCCCTCGTAGCCTTGGAGTTCCCTCAACGCCCACGTCCGCAGCGGCTCGGAATGGGCGTGCCCGCCCAGGGCGATCACCTGCCTCAGGATCGGGGCGAGCGGGCGGCTGGCGTCGAGGACGTCGTCCTCCAGCCGGTCGACACGGCTTCGGCGGGGCCTCATTTCACGACCACGGTGGCGATGACGCCGGCGATCGTCCCCAGCGCGGCGACGGCGCCCCAGATGACCGAGCTCCGGTGCCACCAGGGCTGGGGGGTTGCGGCTGCTGGTTCGTTGATGTTGGCGCTGGCGGTGCCTCCACGCTCGGCCTTCGCGTTCGGCGCGACGATGTGGAAGGTGGACCCGTTACCTCCGGTGATGTTGAGGGCCTGCTGTGCGGCCGAGTCGATCTGGCCGGGGTTGGGGTTCTGCTGGCCGGGGGGCATGGTTGCTCTCACTTCCGCGACGAACTGGGTCAGACGTGTTCTGATGTGATCGAGGACGCCTTGAATGCCGGCGACGGAGACGTCCCAGTGCAAGGACGTGATGTCGGCGGCTTCGTTTCCCTCAGCGTGCTGTTGCTCCGTCATCTGTATGACGTACTCAGCTGCTCCGGGCGGGCTCAGGCGTACGGCCCCGTTGCCACGGGCGGCTATGACCTCGAGCTCACGGACTCCTTGCCGGATCGGTGCGCTCTCCCCGATCCCGCGGTCACGAGCGTGCTGGGGCAACATATGCGTGCTGATTCGCCGAGTGTTGCCCCGGACGATCTGGCCCGGGAGGTTGAGATCGACCGTCACTTCGAGTGCTGCCGGCAGCTTCCGGTAAGAAGGCAGCTCATCAGACGCCTGGTATCCCTGCAGTTCCTTCAGCGCCCAGTCGCGCAGTTCCTCGTGGTGAGCGTATCCGCCCAGCATGAGGCACCGCCGAAGGGCAGAGGCGAGAGATGCGGTGTCGTCCAGGACAGCGAGCTCAAGCTGCTCCAGTCCCTGAACGTCGGGAGGCGTCACGGCATCCAGTCTGCCTTGCCCCACTGACAACCCCAGCCATCCCGTCTTCAGCCACTGGCCGGCACCCCGCTGTGGGTGGTCACAGGGCCAGCGTGCGAAGGGCGACGCGCACCCGGCTGAATACCGCTTCCGCGACCGGCGTTGGCCACCGCGCCTAGCCTGTCCCGGCATCCCATCGATCGATGCCCCCGGTCCCATGGTGCTGGCCAGGTGCCCTGCGGTCAGCTGCCGAGGCGACAGGAGCACCGGCGACGGCCGGTGCGGCTGATGAGACCGCGCTCCTCCAGGCGTCCGAGGTGGTAGGCGACGGAGCTGGTGCTGGAGAGACGGACCCGCTTTCCGATCTGCCGGATGGACGGGCCTTTGCCATGGTCTTCGATCCAGGTCCGGATCACCCGACGGATCTGAAGTTGGCGATCCGTCGGAGCGCCGTCATCCTTCACTCGCCCCCACCTCCTGCAGGGCGGTGCCGGGCTGCTGGCGTAGCCGCAGGATGCGTGTCGACAGACGCAGCAGCCGACGGCGCAGGACCGTGTTGCCGTGCGGACTGGGGGACGCAACGAGTGCCCGGTAGGTGATGGTCCGCTCGCGTTGTGCCCGCGCCAGGGCCTCGGTGGAGGTGGTGCTGCCCATGACCGCATTAGATCACTTGTTCGAATCTCATGTCGGTGACCATCTCCACAGCACGAACGAGGCTCTGGGCCGTAGCCCGCTACGAGTCGATCCAGGGCGGGGCGGTGCAGTGCGTTACCTCCGATTGGTCGTCACCGCCCGGACCCGTCGGTCTGGGCCGTACAGCTCGACATGTGCCAGACGAGGTCTCCCGCCTCCTCACCCGCACCCCGGCCGAACCTCACATCGGCCACTGAGTAACCGAAACCGCGCCCTGCGGTGTGCCCGCGGCGCGTCCGCCAGTTTTACGCCCTCGCCTGGTCGGGGACCGGGGTCGGGCAGTCGGTGTCGTTGAAGATGTGGGCGATGCTGTCGAGGGTCCAGCTCAGGAGCAGGATCAGCTTTTCCGCAGTCGAGATGAGGCGTTCACCGACTTGCTGGGTCTTCGGATGGCTCGTCGTATTCAGGCATTGCTGGAATGCGTCGCGGAAATTGGTGATGTTCGCGACGGCTCGATTGTGCAGAGTCATGGCTTCTTGGCGGCTGAGGTCCTGACGGAGGAGCCCTAGCTTGAGCCGAGCCAGATCAGCGTTGCAGTCGGCGAGAAAGTCTGAGGCCAGTCCCCAGGGGATGCGCAGGCTGTCGGGCAGCAGCGCCCGGCCTACGACGGTCATGGTGCGGGTGGTGGTGATGGCCTTATCGAGTTGGTGGGGCAGGGCGTACAGGCTTCTCAGGGCGAGCCAGGGTGCGATGCTGTCGGCGGCCTCGCGCAGGGCTGTGTCGAGGTATCCCCAGTGCTCATTGCCAGCGTCTTCATCGCTGACGGTTTCGGGTACCACTGCGGCCGCGAAGATTGCTGCGCAGCCTGCGTCGAGGTCGATCGCGGTTTCGGTGCGTTCCAGCGTCGCGGTATTTACGGCGGCCAGCCAGTCGTCGAACGCGGCGTCGTCGTCCGCGTCGGTCTTCGGAGTGGGGGTCGCCTTGCTCACTCTGTGCCTTCCTTCATCAGTTGCCATGTCTGCTTGAGGTGTTTGCGGGCCCGGGCCAGGTTCTGGCGTACCGCTTCGGCGCTGACGCCCAGGTGTTGCGCGGTCTCGTGGGCGGAGAAACCGTCGTACACCCAGGCGAAGGCCTGACGCTGGCGCATCGGCAGGGCGGCGAGGACACTCAGCACCAGGACTTCCTGTGCTTCCATTTCCACCGCTTCAGCGGGACACCGGCCCCCTGGGCGGTCGGGAAGATCCTCATGTGCGTGTTCGCGCTGGTCTCGTTGCTTCAGCAGCTGGCGGTATGCGACGCGACGCAGCCATGCCTGTGGATGATCGATGGTTTCCCAGCTTTCCCAGGCGAGTGCGAAGGCGGCTTGTGCGGCTTCGAGGGCCTCGTGTCCGTTGGCGCCGTGCCGCATGACGAAGACGGTCAGTCGGGGCATGAGGTCGCGGTAGAGATGGGCGAAGTCCGCCCTGTCTTGCGAGCTGGAGGGGGACAGCGAGGCCGACGCCTGGACGAGCGGGCTGGCCTGGACCTGCGGCAACGGGGCCGCACCTGCCTCACTCATCGGCTCCGCCGGGTTGGGGGGCGGCGGGGCCGACGCGGATGGTGATTCGGCTGCGGTCGGCGCGTTGTTCGGACATGAGGCTGCCGGCCGGCAGCGCCCTCACCCTGCTGCTGATGCCGGACTCGCTCAGTCGGGCGAGTTGTACAGCTGCCTGCGCTCTCAGCCATACGTGCAGTACGCGTACTGCACAGGCGCCGATCCCTGTTATCAGGGAGGTCACCGCCATAGCGTCCATGATCGGCCTTCCACTCGCGCCCTTGCCGGGGAAAGGGGTATCGACAACTGACGGAATGTAGTGCGATCAGAGTGGCCCAGCGTGACGCCTGTCAGCACATCCATCTTGGCCAACATGACTGCACGCAGGACCAGTTACAAAACCTGCAGCTCAACCACACGGCTCACTCTTCGCAAAGCACCGAAGGTGATGCAGAGCACATTGGCTTCGTGCCGACAACGCCCCCGGCACGGGAGGAGGAGGCCACTGCCGATCTGACACGGATGCGACGGAGGTGCCCCAGTCAATCTCACTGTCCGCGTCGGTCACATCGCCGGGAAGCCCCTTCGCGCCGATGAAGTGAACGGCCTCCCGAAGCGCCGGCGGAGAGGGGGCTGCAGGAGCACTTCCCCACCATTCAGTTCACCGCCTCCAGCCACAGTCCCTACATCTGCCAGGCTGCTGACGAGGGCGGCCTGATCCGGCTGCCCGGAATCGATGAGCAGCAGGCCCCGGAAGGGGTGGAGGAGGAGTCCGCCGACGGGTCGTTTACGGCAGCGGGGACGACGCCGCACTGTCGGAACTCTTCGATCT
Organism: Streptomyces sp. AcH 505; assembly: GCF_000818175.1. Lineage (GTDB taxonomy): Bacteria > Actinomycetota > Actinomycetes > Streptomycetales > Streptomycetaceae > Streptomyces. The sequence goes on along the minus strand of NZ_JTIY01000002.1, from coordinate 1,429,699 downwards.
GAAGACGCCCCACTCCGATCGTGCAGAGCAGCAGCGCCACCACCTGGCGGCGCTCGAGCGCAAGGTGTACGCCGGATTGGCCACCGCCGCGGAAGTCATCGACGATCAGGGGCTGAGCAGGTTGGTGCACTACATAGCCCAAGGTCAACGAGTCAACCGATGACCTGAGGATCGGGTGCGGAAGCGAGTGCCATTCAGCAGACAGTCGCTCCCACCGGGATTCCCCCGACAGTCAAGAGCATCTCGGTGCCTCACAAGATGGGCAGTTCAGAACGGCGTAGGCCCTATCGAGTCCGCCCGCGGACTACTGGAACTGTCTCTGGCGGCAGCGGGTAGGAGTGTCATCTCGGGGGGCCAACTCACCTCGGGGGGCCAACTCACCTCGGGGCGGGTTGTGTGTCGGCGGCACCGTGGCGCGAGATCGAAGAAGACCGCCGACGGGCGGTCTTGTCTGCCGGGAGATTTTTCGCGCTATCGGGGTAGACGCGGCGCAACGCATCCCCCTTGGCGTCGGGGTGCGGGGGCTGCCCGTCGGGATCAAGTCCCGGCACGCGCATGACATATGTCGTTTCGCAGTTAGCCGATGAGCTATGCCATAATGACAGTCCCTGCTAGCTAACTTCCGAACGCGCTTATCGTATAGCGTACGGCTGCAGGGGTACATGCACCCCCAAGGAGCGAGATGCCTTACGCAGTGGACCCCAGTCTCAACCGTCGCAAGCTGCGCCTTGAGCTACGCAGGGCTCGCGACAAGATGGGTATGACGCAGCGTCAGGTTGCAGACGATCTTGAATGGTCCCTGTCCAAGTTGATCCGGATCGAGACGGCGAGCGTCAGCATGTCCGTCACCGACCTCAGGGCGATGCTGCAGTTGTACGGGATCGACGACCCCGGTCTTGTCGCCGAGCTCGAGGAGGCGGCGCGGGGCAGCAAGGGCACGAGCTGGTGGACGGAGTTCAACGACGTCCTCAGCGCTCAGTACACCCAGTACTTGGGGTATGAAAGCGCCGCGTCGTCCATCCATTCGTATCACCCGATCATCATTCCCGGGCACTTGCAGACACAGGACTACGCCCTGGCGCTGCTGGAACCTCGCGTGGACGAGGCCCGCGCACGCCGGGTGGTGGATCTCCGTATGGCACGTCAGGAGCGGATCTTCGAAACGGCGCCCGTCCCTGAGACGTCGTTCATTCTCGACGAGGCCGCTCTGCGCCGTCAGATCGGCTCGCCCGCGGTGATGAGGAATCAGTTGGAGCAGCTTGTCGTAATGGGCCAGCGGCCGGATGTGACGATTCAGGTACTGCCCTTCTCGGCCGGCGCTCACTACAGCACGCTGGGAAGCTTCGTGGTGTTGGGATTCAAAGATGACACCGACCTTCTCTACCTCGAGCACGCCACGGGCAGCTTGACCAGTGGTAACGACCTGGATCTGCTGGCGCGGTACCAGGAGTGCTTCGAAACGATCAGCAGCGTCGCCCTGAGGGGGGAAGCTGCCGTTGAGCTGATCGAACGCGTCAAGGAGGAATTCAGCACTCGCTGAGACCGACGGCGCGTAGCGCCTGCGGCAGAGTCAGGGGAGGGCCAGCCATGGTCTTCAAGTGGTTGCAGCAGGCGTTCATCTCAGGCGTGCAGGAAAACTCGGTGTTGCCCCTTTCCGGGGGAGGCGAGGACAGCCCCGGATCCTCCGACGACCAGCTCAAGCGTGAGGCGATCAGTGATCCGGAGAGCGTGACCGAGCTGATACGCCTGGAGGGATCTCGCTCGCAGGCAGCTGCCGATGCGGCACGGGATGAGGCTCGGCGAGTTGCGGAACTGGAGGAAATCCGCGCGCGGATAGCTGCTGAGGCTGCCGGGGCGGAGGCTCGGCGGGTTGCGGAGCTGGAGGAGCAGAAGACCACGCTGTACATCCGGCGTCTGAAGGCGAATGTGCTCTACGGGGCGATCGGTCTCGTCGTCGTCGCCGGCTGTATCGTCCTGGTACTGCATGCCCTCAAGGGGATGCATCTGCCGCTACCTCGTGGCGTGCAGGCCGTGGGCAGCCTTCTGGGAGCCTCACTGCTTACCGGTGTATCGGCGTGGATAGTCCCGAAGATCCGGGGTCGGCGACAGGGGTCTTCTACCGGTGGAACTCCGCCCGGCGGTCAGGAAGCGGGCCGTGATCGGCCTCGTGCTGATGCTCCGTAGGCGTCGCGAAACTGCGCCAGATACCGGCGCCGACCGAGACACCGACCGTCACCGTCAGCCATACCACCCGTTTGGCCAGGATGCTCTCGACGAGCAGCGAGAAGGCTGCCGCCGTCACCGTGGCGCCGGCACCGACAGCCAGGCAGTACACAACCATCCCGCGCCACGAGGAACTTCGTCGGCGCGCCTCTCTCACAGAGCGCTGCGCCGCCGCGGTATTGGCAACCATGTGCCTCACCTCCCAAGCTCCGGCAAGAAGGTCATAGACCGTCTAACCCCGTGGACTGCAAGGCCGGAAGGAACTCACCCCACGCACTGCGGGAGAAGGCAACCTCCGGTCCTTCACGGTCCTTCGAGTCGCGGGCCAGCACCTCCCTGGCACACACGGCAACTTCAACGCATTCATTACCGCCTTCGCTGAAGCTGCTTTTGTGCCATAAGGGCTGCACCCCGTACATCACCGTCTGCCTCCCCATGGTGCGCCTGCCCAGCCGCACCCGCAGGATGATCCCTCAGACCCTAGCGCCCGTCCAGGTACCCACGCAGGAGGGTGGACACATACGTCTGGAAGCCAGATGCAAGGAATCGACCACTCGCTCACTGTGCGCTACTGATCACTCATTGTAGGAGCAGGTCAGTCACGGTCACCAGACACGATCCGGCCTCCCGGTAACCGCCTCCGCCGCCCGCCTCACTACACGCGCCCCGAGCGGCCGGTGGCCCTCCGCACGACCATCTACGCATATTGAGGTAGCAGTAACTACTCGAGTGCCCCACGGGAATCGGACGCCGAGAGGACCGCTCGCTTCCGGGCGAAGCCCGGTGCCCAGGCGTATGCGACCGACCACCGAACCGGTCCACCAGGGCCAAGCCGCGGTCACGCGGCGACGGGTCTTGTGGGCAGGGCTCAGGTCAGCGGGAGCGCCAGGTGCGGATTTCGAGGTGGATGATGTGGGCGTCCTGGCGGATGCGGCCGGTTTCGACGAGCCACTGGTGGACGGCGGTGGTGACGTCACCGCCGACGGCATCGACACGTCGGGCGAATTCGGCGGCGTCGAACCCGCCGGTTGCTGCGGATCCGTAGGAGCGTTCCTCGGTGTGGTCGGCGCGTTGGATGACGTCACGGCGGATGCCGGGTGAGTCGGTGCGGCTGCCGGAGGCGAGGACGTAGCCGGATTTGAGCAGGCGGACGGTGAAGGCCAGGCGTAGGGCTTTGCGGGCGGCTTCGGCGATGAGAGGGCGTAGGCGGGCGGAGCCGGAGGCGATGGCCTGGGCGCCGACGCGGCCGGTGCCGGTGCCGGTGGGGGTGATGAGGACGGCTTTGGTGCGTACGCGTGCGCGGGTGCCGGCGGCGGTGGTGCGGCGGGTGACGTACGGGGCGGCGAGGGCGGCGAGTTCGGGGATGTCGGTGACGCCCGCGGTGCGCAGGGCGTTCAGGGCGTGGGTGAGTGCGGGGACGAAGGCGGCGCCTTTGCCTCGTGTGTAGAACTGGGAGACGAGGGAGGGGTCGCGGTTGATGATGCGGGCGATGTCCCGTTTGGTCAGGCCTGCGGCCTGGAGCTGGTCGGCGAGATTGGCGGCTTCGTTCAGATGCCGTGCGGCGGTGCGGCGGCGTGGGGGCATCAGTTCTGGCCGTCCGGGGTGCGGGAGTTGGTGAGGGCGGTGCGTCCGGTGTCGCGCAGGGTGAGGAGGGCTTCTTCGCTGGTGGGTGCGGGGATAGGGCCGGTGAGGTGGCCTTTGGTGAGGTAGTCGCCGGGCTGTCCGTGGTAGGGCCAGGGGTGGTGTTCGGTGAGGTAGACGGCGTCGGTGCGGAAGGCGACGACGCTGCCGGCGGGGACGTGGAGGGCGCCGACGTAGGTGTTGTCGTCGCGCATGCGCTGGGAGAGCAGGGCGGCGCGGGCGGCGGACCAGATCCCGGCGGCCCATTCGGGGTGGGCGTAGGGGTCGCGGGTGAAGCCGGTGGGGCGTTGCCAGGTGATGGTGGTGTCGTTGAAGTTGATGATTTCGGCGTCGGCGGGCAGGTCGCGTTCCATGGTGCGGGGGGTGGTGCCGGTGACCATGCGGGGGCGCTGGGCGAAGGCTCCGATGCCGTACAGGAGCAGGGAGCGGACGGCGCGGGAGGCGAGGTGGGCGGCGGTGCGTTGGAGGGGGTCGCCGTGGAGGTCGGCCTGGGCGGCGAGGGCGGCCCAGGCTTCTTTGAGTTTCTTGGACCAGTCGTCGAGGGGTTTGCCGTCGGTCCAGAGGATGCCGTCGAGGATTTCGATCTTCCACGGCTGGACCGGGTTGGTCAGGGCGGTGTAGATCTCGGGTCCGCCGGCCCAGGTGGTGAAGGTGGTTCCCGGGTGGTGGGGGTAGTGCCAGGCGCGGTCGCCGGGGGCGGCGGCGGGGAGGATCCCGACGTGGTTCCAGGTGTCGGGGACGGTGACGCGTACGTGCCAGTGCCCGCAGCCGAAGAGGGCTTTGGTCTGTTCCTTCTGCGACCAGGAGGAGAAGGTGTGGGCGGTGACGCGCCGGGGGGTGCCGACGCCGGACTTCCAGGTGTGTTTGGCGTAGGCGAAGGTGCGGTCGTACTCGACGAGGGCGGGCAGTTGTTCGGGAACGCGGGGTGGGGTGATCAGTTCGGTGCGTCCCTGTCCGGCGGTGGCGTGCAGCAGGCCGCGTAGTTCTTCGGACAGGACGGAGTAGCCGTCGGCGAACTGGCCTTTGGTGGGGATGGTGCGGGTCCACAGGTCGCGGCCGGTCTGTGAGGGGGATCCCATGACGACGGCGTCGGGCCAGTGGGCGCGCAGGGCCTTCCAGAGCAGGACGAACGCGTCGCGGATGGTGGCGGGTTCGGCGCCTTCGGTGTCGAACCACTCCCCGACGGAGCGGATTTCCACGTGCTGTTCGCCGTGGTCGCGCTGGTAGCGGCCGACGGGGTTGCGGGCGTGGACGAAGTGGCCGGCCATGCGGTCCTTGCCCCGGCCGGTGTCGGTGCGCCACCCGGGGGTGGGGGCGTTGAGCCAGGCGGCGACAGCGTCCCTCAGGTAGGGGTGGCGGTCGGCGTCGCGGTGCCAGGGGTCGCCCGCGGTGATGTAGATCCGCTCGGCACCTTCGGGCACGGTACGGAAGACAGCGTCGAGGATCTCTCCCGCCGTGCCGTGGGGCAGGTCGAGGCGGGTCACCTGGTCGCGGTGGACCAGGATGCCGCTGACCGTGTCGAGGAAGACGGTCGAGCGGGCCTGCTGGGTGAAGTTCGGGTGGGCAGAGGAGAGGTTCGCGGTGTGGGTGAACCAGCCGTCCCCCTGGGGGCCTTCGGGGATGGACGGCAGCGCGCGGGATTCTCCCAGCACGGCAGGCGGCGGGACAGAGGTCGTTTCCGGTGCGCGGGCGGGAGGTGGCGTCGAGATGGCGGCCGGCTGGGCCGGGCGCCTCATGTCCGGGGCGGGGGCGCCTGCCGTCTCAGCCGCCGTCGGAGCGGGCGCAGGTTCGGCGGACCCGGCCTGGGGCTGAGGTTGGGAGGAGGGTGATGTCGCGCCGGAGACGGTCGGGGCGGGGGCAGGGCTGGTCGTGGTGGGAGGGGCAGCGAGGCGGTCGGGGGCCAGGATGGGGGCGATCGCGACGACGTCGGCCAGGCTCAGCCCGGCGGCGGGGGCGATCCGGTCGGCCTTCGCCTTCTCATATCCGGCCAGTGCGGTGATCTGCCGGGCCCGGTCCGTCTCGAGCTTGGCCAGAGCCGCCTGCGTCTTCTTGATGTCGTCCCGCAGGGTACGCAGGTCGGCCAGCTGAGCAGTGTAGGTCTTTGCGTCCATCACGATCCCTCGTGCGCGGGTCGTTCAGCTGGTGGGCGGGTGGTGACGTAGGCGATCGTGCCGCCGGAGTGCGAGGCAAGGCGGGTCCCGAGGAGCAGGTCTGCCACTGTCCGGTCGGCGGCCCGGGGTGCGCTCAGGTGCCTCACCGGCTCTACAAGGTCGGTGAGATGTCCGGCAAGGACGGCGTCGGGGAAACCATGGCGCCCGCGCTCATCTCGCTCCCACCGGTCCAGGCCGGTCAGGACGGCCACCACGTATCCGGACAGGGTCACCGGCAGCACTCCCCCGGCGGCCACGCTCGCCGGGTCGCAGCGCCACCACCCCCGGAGCGCCTCCACCAGCGTCTCGGCCGGCAGCTTGGCAGAGAACCCGGTCCGGTCCCCGGGCGTGGTGATCCTCCTGTCCCCGTCGTTCTGCTTGGCGACGTCGACGCGCAGCACGGCGATCTCGTCCGCGCCGAGCCGGTCCACGGGGGCCGGGGCGCGGTCTCTCAGTGCCTGGACGACTTCGAGCGGCACCATGACACGCACCCCGCGCCGGGAGAGCCCGGGCAGCAGCTCCGCGTGCACCAGGCGCCGGAAGGTGGTGACCGCACAGCCCAGCTCGGCAGCCGCCTGACCGGTTGTCAGAAGCAAAACCCAAACCCCCACTCCAATATCTGATCTGGGATCAACATACTGGACGCCCGCACGCCCCGTCAAAGCCACCTCCGATAACAGACTCCGCCTAGATGGCGATAGACGGGCACCCCCTGCCCGAAGGCTGGACGGGGCGAGGGGCGGCATCGGCAGGTCGGCGACGCATCCGCCGTTCGGCCGCAAGGTGCGGACACGGGGAGCCGTCGGCTTCGACCAATTGATCTAGCAGAGCGTGAAGGTGGAGCTGCGGAAGCCGCTCGATGACCGCATCCTCCTGGAGGTCGGCCAATACCGTACGGAGAGCCCACCGGACCGTGGCCGAGTTGGACCTAGGACCTGCAACCCGTTGGAGTCACGAGCGCGCCGGATGAACGTTCTCACGCCTTACGCACGATCCACACCACCAGACCGCAACTGCGGATGACCCCGCCGGGTCACTGGCTCGCGAGCCTGAGCAGACAAAGCGTAGGGCCCGCACCCGCCAAGGGGTGCGGGCCCCTCACGACGCGGCCCGACCGCTCCAGCGAAAGGACGGCCGCCCGATGCATGGTCATGGCGATCCACAAGGCAGCCGGCCCACGACGTGCCCGCCCCTCCCCCCTCCCCGTGCTGGCTGGCCGACTGGCCGGCCGGCCACGCAACGCAGTGACCGTCGATCAGATCGCGCTCGTGTCGATCGTCGTGCTCCCACAGCCCTCAGCCTGGCCCGTCAGCGCATCGCGCTCCGCCATGTCGACGCTCAGACCCCAGCGGAACTTCGTGGACACCCAATCCGCAAGGTACGCACAGTGAGCTTCGGCGGACGGCGGCATCCACTCCGCCGGATCCTGGTCGCTCTTGCTCCGGTTGGTCTTCGCCGTCACCGCCACCAACGAACGGCTCGAACCGAGATCGTTGGCGTACGCCTCACGCCGCTGAGCCGTCCAGCCCGAGGCCCCGGAATCCCAAGCTTCGGCGAGCGGCACCATATGGTCAATGTCCAAGGCGCTCGGTGTGGTGATGGTCTGCTGGTCGTAATACGAGAACCACGTCCCCGAGACAACCTTGCAACCGGCCTCAACCACGGGCTTCGTACGGGACTCCTCGATGAGTACCTCGGCACGCGTCGAGCAACCGTCCCGGTCCTCATCCACCCAGTGCTTGAACTTGGTCCGTTCGTACCCGGCCCGCGACTCCGCGGCGAACGGCAGGGCCCGGATGCCCTCGGCAAGCGGCATCTCGGCCGCGTGCGCGGGAAGCGCGGTCAGCAGGGGCAGGACAGTCAGGGAGGCCAGGACACAGGCCCGCAGAGTCTTGATCACACCCTCTTGCTACCGGCACAACCGTCGGCAGCGCGGGTGAAACGGGCCTGGGTCACCCGCACGGAGGGAACAGTCGTACCACTACGCGCCGGATCCCCCAGTGCTGCACCGCCGGCCAGGCGCACAGTTCGTTACACACGGTCGCAGGAGAGAGGCACGCGTATGCAGTGCGCCTCCTCTAGGTGGAGCCCGGGGCGGTCAGTTGTCGATGATGGCGCAGAGTTCCTTACCGTAGGAGGCTTCAGACGGGACTCACAGCTTCGCCTTGTTCGCGAACCGCCGGTTCAGCTGCCAGTCCACGTCCACGTTGCGGGTCATTGCCGCCGCCCGCACCCGCATCTCCTTCCAGGCCGTGACCATGTATCGGCCGCCACCCGACCGGTACGCCACCAACCGGGCATCGCCCGCCCGGGCGACCATCGAGCGACCCACCTGCCCGCTTCACCACCCGAGCCGTGCCCTTCGCGACCAACGTCACCGGGCGACATGCTTCGACGCGTCCCGCCCGCGCCGGCACCACCGAACCCATCACGGCCACCGGACCGCCACCATGTAGATCGACTTCCTCATGAACAGACGGCGTCGATCGTCACATGCCCTCATCCAGATCTGTCGCCTGACAGGCAGTAAGGAGGCTCCGGGTGATGTCTTCGTACACGCCGGGCCGCAGGCCGGGAGGTGGCGCGAGGTAACCAGCCTCGATCAGCAACGTCGACACCACGCGCATATTCACCCCGGCGAGGCCCGATAACGCACTGCGGTCCGGAGTTGCCACGGTGGGCGGGCGTTTCGCCGAGCGCCAAGCCATCTCGCGGAGTGCGTCACCTGCCGACACTCCCAACTGAGCGACGAGTGCCGGCAGTACGCGAGCTGTGGTGCCCTCGGGCAGTGAGAGCCTCTCGTCGATGCCTGGCGCGACGTCGGGTCCCAGGGTTTGCAGAGCGTTGCCGTCCAGCCGCAGGAGCAGGTCGGCCATGGGCTCTGTCAGACCTGGTGCGACCATCAGTCCGCGCAGAACCCGGATGATGTCGCCGTGCAGTGCTTCAGGCACCTCAATAGCGCAGTGCGCAACTGCCGTTGCCACCATGGCCGTAGCGCTGTTCCAGCCCACCGCCATCCCGGCGTGGCTGAGTACACCCTGCAGCCAGAATCCTTCTTCTGCGATCAGATCCAGCGCACGGGCCGCCGGATGGTCACCGAGCCAGGTGACGAACTGCTCAACGCTGTGGACCAGTCCTCCCGCTGTGGCCATCTGGTACCACGGCGCAACAGAAATCGCACACCAGGGAATGAGGGCGCACAGCGTGCCGAGATACTGGCGGTCATCCCTTCGGCGCCCGACGGCCACACTGCCGACGTGCGCGGCGACCTCACGCCCTACGTTCCCTCCATACATATGCGTCAAGTCCGGCCAGAACGTCTGCAGTTCGCCGATCAGGGCATCAGCCAATTCGAAGGCCGCAAGCTCCGCTTCGACGACCGCGAGTCTTGCCGCCTCCTGCCTCTCGTATGGAAGGTCGGCCGCTTGCTCCACCGACGGATGAGGCAGATGCTCGATCCGCGCCCACGCCGCGTCGGACAGGGCAACCGTCGAACCCGTAGGAGGATGCAACGGGCCCCCCAAATGCTCGCGCAGGGCTTCGGCCACCTGTGCCCAGGCTTGTTTTCTGTCCTTCTCCTTCTTCATCCGACGGCGGAGGGCCAGATGCGGCGGCACAAGGTCGTTGAGCAGACGTATGCCCTGGTCTCGGTGGCGCGCCAGTTCTTCTCGCAAACTGCCGCGAACGCTCCCGGCGGCCACGCCTTCCTGCAGAATCTGGACTCTGGGGCGCTCGCCGACTTCGGCGAGTTCACTGTGCCAGGCGTCCACCGCCGGGGGCATCTTGCCTCGGCGGATGGCCTCTTCGAGCGAGCGTGAGCGGGGCGGAATGATGTAGCCGACGTAGCCGGTGTTGCCGTCCTCAGGGTCCAATAATGCATAGATGACCCGGGTGGGAGGTGGGATGCGCTGCATGCCGGAAGGACCATCTTTCTTCGAAGTAACCATGCGGAAGGACGGATGAAGGGCTCAGTACGCGAACTCGACGAAGTCGATCTCGGTGAGCCTCACCTGGTTCAGCCTGCCCACCGGTGAGACTTTGAAGTAGGCCTCGCCGACGGCGTTCCCGAGGATGTCTCGCAGTTCCTCCTCATCTGCGTTGCGGTACCGGGCGTCGAACAGGCGGGCCGGGTAAGGGGGGTACAGAGCATGCGATAACTGGCGGACTCGGCCTTCGTCTGACGAACCGGCTGAGCCGGTGAACCCGAACCAGGCGCGGAAGTGCACCATCATGCCAAGGTGCTGGCCGGCGAGGACTTGCTGGTGAATGCGATGGCGCACTCTGGGCTGCCACAGACGGATGAGGTCTTTGACGATTGCCCTGTGCAACAGGCCGCCGGGCTTGGGGGTCTCCCGCCGGGCGAGGATCTCCTCCACCGTGGCGGGGGTGGTGTGTAGGTGGGCGGCCAGCGTGTGGATGTTGGTGTGGTGCCGCAGGAGGAAGCGCAGGCGCGCGTGGTCCGAGCGGGGTGGCTGACGCGTCCAGTGGTGGGCATCTGCAATGTCGATCGCGTCGGCGATGGAGTTGGTGTGTAGGTCGTTGAGCATGAAGGTCCCTTCACAGGGCGCTGGGATTTTGTGGTGTGCGTGTGGTAGCCCGGGCGGCTGGGGGCTGTCGGGTTGGCGGGGGGCTGCGGCGCCCGCGGATGGGCGGGGAGGGAAGGAGCCGGCATGCCTGCAGGGCCTGGTCGATGTCGGGGTGTTCCCACGTTGGGGTGGCCAGCGGATTAGGGGCGTCAGGGTGGCCTCGCAGTTCGGCCAGGTGACGGGTTGCGTCCATCAGGATGGACGCCCATGCGGGAAGTGAGGGCAGCGCGTCGCCTGGTTGGGTGCGCAGGTTGGTGATCTGGGTGTTGCTGTAGCCGGTCAGGGCCCGGAGCGCGACGCATGCGGCGTGGACGGGGTGGGCGATGCGGCTGTGGATTCGGCTGGCTACCTGGGCGATGTGCGGGTGGGGATAGTCCTGGTGGGCGCCAGGAGCGGGCAGCCGCAGGATGTGCCCGGGTAGATCGGGCAGTGGCGCGAACCGTTCCCCGGTTCGTGGTAGTGCGGGCTCGGTGGGCATTCGGAACCAGCGTTCGCTCTCCAGGGGCGGGTAGCTGGCGGTCTGCTGCCACCATCGGTAGCCGGTGAATTCCTCGGGGCTGGGGGGAAGCCGCCAGTGCGCGGCTGCGGCTGGCAGGTCATCGTCGATGTACTGGTGGGTGATGGTGGCCTGTAGGCGGGCCGTTGCGTGTGGGATCGGCGCGTTACACAGGAGGGTCAGGTGGGTGCCGGTGCGTGCGCTGAGTGCCAGAAGGTATTCCCATTGGGGGGCGCTGATGCGATGGGCACGGCAGAGGGTCAGGTGGGTGATGCCCAGCGTCAAGATCCATGCGGCAGCGATACGCCAGCTGCGGTCGGTGTGGTTGATCCACATTGGCTGGTCGTGGTTGGCGCTGGGGATGGGCAGGTGTTTGCCGAGGGCGCGGATCAGGTCGTGGGCGAGGTAGGAGCCTGTCCCGAGGGGCGTGGGGTGAACGGTGATGTGCCCGTAGCGGGGCTGGTGGGCGGCGAACGCCATCTGCATGTAGTGCGGTTCGTCTCGTGGGGTGAAGACGACGGTGACAGAGGGATGCGTCGGGTACGCCTCCGGGAGCCATGAAGGGACCCATTGCTCGGTAGCTGCGTGTTGGGGTGATGGTGTCGGCAGATCGGCCGGAGGCGGTGTCATGCTGCCTCCAGGTGGGGGCCGGCTGTCAGGCGACGCATGAGCACTGCGGGGTCGTGAGCGGTGTGGCCGGTGCGTCGGGCGATGCTGATGCTGCGATGAGTGAGGGTGGCCCAGCGGCGGAAGTTGCCGTGCGCCCAGCCGTGGTTCAGATGGAGCAGTACGTCAGGGCTCGCGGTCCTCCAGTGCGGGTGGAAGGCGGGGATGACCGTGGGGATCTCCTCCTCGGTGAGGGGGTGTAAGTCATGCCAGTTGGCGACACGGCTGGCTAGTACGGGGGTGGTGCGCAGGGTGCGCAGGCGATGGCTGCTTACGGCAAGGACAACGGCAAGTTGGGTGCGCGGATCGTCGTAGAGGTAACGCAGGTATTCCTGGCAGGAGGCGGACAGTTGGTGGGCTTCGTCGACGATCAGCAGCCGTGGGGGGTGGTGGAGGGTGTTGCGGATCAGGTCGTCGCTGATTCCGGGATCTTTCGGGGGCGGGCCGGGCAGGTCGAGGGCGTGATGGAGGCTGCGGCGTATGTCGTCGGGGCGGGCTTGGGGCCGTGGCAGGAGCCGGATGGTCTGCCAGGTGGGGTGCTGGTCCAGGACGGTGTGAAGGGTGAAGGTCTTGCCGGCTCCTGGGGGTGCGGCCAGGCACATCATGCTCTGGTCGGTGACGGTGGCTTCCATAGCTGCGGCGGCGGCTGTGACCTGGGCGGTGTGCACTGTGCGGGCGTGTGTGAGGTTGAGGTGGTGGCGGGACTGGCGGGCTGTTCCGTATGCGGTAGTGATTGTGGTGGTCCGGCTGGCCCGGTAGGCGGCGGTCACCGGTCTTCGTCACGTCGCACCGAGCGGGGCGGCCGGGCACGGCGCAGCGCCCAGCGCGCGACGGTCTCGTCCACCTCGGTCAGGCCGCGGCGTTTCATGCCTTCGAGTACGTGGTGAGTGATCTTGGACCACATGCGGAAGGTGCCGCCGCCTGCTTCCAGGTCGATGTAGTTGATCAGCTCGGGCGGGGCGGTGGCCCATACCGGATGGAAGAGGGGAATGTTCTTGACTACCTCGTCGGGTTCCATCGGTGTGAACTCCTGCCAGATATAGATGCGGGAGGCCAGGGCGGGCTCGTTGTAGAGGGTCTTGTAGCACTCCTCGCCGCCGACGAAGAGCACTGCGGGCCTGGTCTTGCCTCTGCCGGTGTCCCACAGGTGCCGGACGAACTCGAAGCATTCCCGGCTGAACTGCTGGGCTTCGTCGCAGACCAGTACGTAGGGGCGGCGGGTCAGGGACTGCTTGAGGAGTCGGTCGAACTCGCTGGGGTGGGCGGGGGGTTTACCTTCAAGGTGGAGGGCGTCGAACAGTTCCATGCGGATGTCGCGCGGGGTGGGGCGGGAGCGGAACTGCAGGAGCAGGACCAGGTCGGGGGCGACTTCTTTGAGGGCTGCCAGGACGGAGAAGGTCTTGCCCAGTCCGGCGTTGCCGTAGATGCAGCTCATGGCGCGGGCGTCGATGGTGTCGGTGATGTTCTCGCCTGCTTCCAGCAGGGCCTCGGTGGCCACGACGCGCGCGTCGGCGAGGTTGAGGTAGAAGTCGGGGTCACCGTTGTCGTCAACGACGGCAGTTGTGGTCGTGTTCATTGGGGCTCCCTGGGATGCGGGTGAAGCGGGCACGTGGGGATCTGCGGCCCGTGGAGCTGGGCCGTCACCTGGGTCGGGGTCCGTGACGGCGTCGGGGACCGGGTCTGGTTGTGTCGCAGCGGAGGGGCTGGTGGTGGGCTGGGCGGTGCAGATGTGGCCGCCGCCGGCCGGGTCATACACGTCAAGTCCTCCGCCCTGGCGGGGGTGGGGCCGTACGGTGACGCGGGAGCCGGCACGGGCGGCGGTGAGGGGGTGGGCGTAGGTGTGGCCCTGCCAGCGGATGTGTCCTTGCGTGTTGATGGTGCGCTCGGTCCCGGTGGGGCCGGGAGTGGTGGAGGTCATGAGGTCTCCGGGGGTGTTTCGGCGGGCCGGGAGGGGATGGCCCAGCGGGCGCCGGGGATCATCCGGCGGGGCATGTAGTCGGCAGGTACACCGTCGTCATCGGGACGCCTGGATTGGGTCGCGCGCAGTTCTTCCGCGGCTTGTTTGCGGGTCATGGTGCCCGCGGTACGTGCGGGACCTGCTTGGGTGACAGCCTGATAGCGGCGGCGGCGCAGCCTCTTCGCTGCGGTCAGGTCGCGGCGCAGGAGGCGTACGCGTTCGTCGCGGGCCTGGTAGACGTCGTTGATCTCTTCCTCGCTGGCCTCGTCTGCCAGGTGGGCGGTGCCCAGACGTTCGCCGGTGCGGGCGTGGAAGACCTCGACGGTCCGGGTGTGGTGGGGCTGGTAGCGGACCCGGATTTCGGTGCCGGCGCGGCCGGTCATCCAGGCTCCTACGTAGTCGCGGTTGTCCCAGCGGATGCCGTGGCCGCTGATAATGCGGGTGGAGCGGGCGGCTTCCAGCAGGAATGTGTCCAGATCTTCGCGAGGTGGTTCGTTCAGAGGGGTTTCGTCGCTGTTCCAGTTCTCCAGGGCGCTCTGGTCACCGTGTTTGTCCATGCGGTGTTCGGCGTTGCGGGTGCGGACCCATCGCTCGAAGAGCTCGACGAAGGCCTCGAATGTCAGAGCCGGGTCGTTCTCACCCACGCGGCGTTTGGTGTCGAGTTTCTGGGCTTTGGTGTAGCGGGGCAGTGTGGAGAAGAACATGGTGGTGGCGGCGAGGTTGAGGTTTTCGATGCTCCCTTTCAGATGGGGGGTGTAGGGCGGCAGGGCCTGGACGTGGACACCGAGACTTCCCATAGCCTCAGTGACGGCGCGGGACAGGAAGTCCTTGCCTCGGTCGATGCGGATGCGGGTGGGAAGACCTCCGGCTGGGCCGTGGACGTCGCCGGTGAGGATGCAGGCGCGCAGTGCTGCAAGGATCGATCCGCGATGAGGGTAGTGGGGGGTGACCGCCCAGCCCATGACCATGCCGGTGTGGCAGTCGCAGAACCATGTCACCCAGGGCTTGACCAGCCGTCCGTCCGCCCAGACCAGCACGGGGGCCTGTTTGTGATCGCCTTCCCACTCCTCGTTGCGGCGGGTGGGTGGTCGGCTCAGGTATGGGTCGAAGGCGCGGGAGGCCGGGATGCCCTGCCGCAGACCGGCCAGGTCGCCCGGAACCATGTCCCGGTGTATGGCTCGGTGCAGTGTGGACAGGCTCGGTACATCCTTGCTGTCGGCGGCTTCCTCTTTCAGTTCATCGTGGACACGTTTGACGTTGCCGCGGTAATAGGCGAGTTTGACACGCAGTTCGTCGGTGACCGTGAAGCGGGAGCGCTGAGAGAGTTCCGCGGTGCCCGAGGCGCTCGCCTTTTCCAGGCGCCGCCACACGGTTCGCGGATGGACCCCCACAGTGCGGGCGACCAAATCCACTTCGGCGCTGGACAGTTCGCCACGTTGCCGCAGGACCATCAGGGACCTTACTCCGGCGGTCAGCAGCGCCTTCTTGTGGTGTCGGCGGGTCCGGTCGCAGTCCTCGTCGGTTGACGGAGTGCTGGGGGGTGCCCGGTGCACGGGCGGCTCCCTTCATCATGTTGCGGGGGGACAAAAGCGGCGCCGTTTCGGTCGCGCTCCGGCGCAAGGGGTCAGCCGCAGATGCCGATGTGTCCCACGTATTGGTACGAGCGGTAGTCGGAGTCCATGTCGCTGATGAGCTCCTGCCACAGGTCCTCCATCACCAGGGAGTCCTGGGCCGCCCATGCCTGAACGATCGGCTTCCACCTCCAGATGTTCTTGTGCCGCACCCGCAGGTCGCGCCGGTGCGAAGGTTGCACCCCCTCCTGGTAGACGGGATGGATCTCGATCCTGGTGCCGCGCCGGGCGCCGCGCTTCCGGTCGAGCACACCTGTCAGATGTGGAGCGACGTTGTGGCGGCGCAGTGCGCGGAAAGCCTGTTCCAGACGCTGCTGTTGGCCCGGGACAGGAGTCTGCTCTGCTGACAGCAGGGCGGTGAGGGTCCCGGTGTCCGCGGTGATTCCGTACGCCCGCAGAGTGTCAGGTCCGGACTTCTTCGTCATCAGGTACTTCACTGCCTGCGCAAGGCGTTCCTCCTCGCTGCGGCGCCAGCTGACGTCGTACTCAAAGGTCCGCCTGTCCAGACTCTCGGCCAGTGCGCGCCCTCCCTCGATGCCTTCGGCACCCAACTGTCCAAATCCCATTGGCTTTTCTCCATGTGCCGGTAAGTCGGTGGTGGTGATCGGGCACCGCCCAGATGTCGCGTCGGCAAGCCCCGCCGTACCAGCCCTGCGGACTGCCGGCGGCTGCTGCCTGTTTCGTAACTGCCTGGGCGAGCGCATGCCGGCCGAGGCGGACCGGGCCACGTCGCATCTGGGTGTGACGGCGGGAGCCGGATGCCATCCGCGCAGAAGGGCCTGATCGCTGAGGGCACGGGGTGGATGCCGACAGGGAAGGGCTGATGGGGGTGTTCCGGTGTGTCGGACCGGATGGCATGAACCTATGACGGGCATCGAACAGCCTGTCTATTTCTGGTCTTTCCCTCGCTCGCGGATGCAACGCGCGTAGCCCGGACGTAGGACATGTCAGGCACATGCAGACTGGGGTACGCCTCTCCCTTCCTGTGTCGTCTCCGCGTTGTATGCCGGCAGCAGCTCACCCTCACCGAGGAGAACCCCGTGCTCATTCCCGTCACGATGCGGCAGGGCGTCGGAGCGGTGACACCGGCTCCCCCAGCCGTGCGGCCACCTGACCCGCACGGAACAAGGTGCAGGTCACGGGGTTGACCGCCCGACTTGCTGCACATCGGGGATCGGGCCGGACGGTGGACGCACTACGCGAGGGCCGATTGCCGACGTCCGTATCGGACCACAGCACTCGATGGCATGAACACGACAATGTCAGGGCCGACGTGGGCGCAGGCCTCGGTGCGGCGCGGAGCATAGCGTCGGGGTATGACAGTCCCCTGGGCAGCGAGACGATATTTGTCCGCTGACCGCAGGCCGGTTGGCGGGAACTGACCGGATCGGCTTCTTTTGAGCCCGCAGGGATTCCAGCCACGGTCAGGTCGACACTCATACGGTGGGTTCGGGATATTCGTCCGCCTGTGCGCTGCGGGAGCTCGGCGGGCCTACGGGGGGTACCGACTGGGCGGGAGCTGCGTCCGTGAGGCGCAGTTGGCCGGGCCGTAGCACGTGGGCGCACAACACCGCGGCCGAGGTTGCCCCACCCCTTAGGTGCGGACCGGTTCGTGGCCTGGTTCGACGATGCCGTACGCGCAGGCCGCTTGACGTACTCGACCACGTTTTCCCTCAACCCCGGCGCGCCGCCCTCGTCAGAGTGACGGCTGGCCGGTGAGATGCTGACGGCATGCCGCCTACGCAGCCTTTCGCACACGACTGGGATCGCGTCGCAGTGCTGCAGTCCGAGCAGTGGAACTGGCTCGCGGTCGAGATTGCTGAGATTCAGCGGTGTGCCGCGGCAGGAGACCAGGCGCACGACAGGCTCGCTCTCATCCTGCTCGATCATCTGGCCGAGGTGGTGATGGGCCGTGAGGTCAACACCAGGCTCGCTCTGCAGGTCGCAGACAGCGTCGTCGAGGAGATGCGCGAGTTCCGTGCAAGCGGAGGGGAACTCGACGGGGAACTGAGCCGACGGGTCGACGAACACGTGGGGCCGGATCGGCGCCGGAAGATGGACAAGCATCTGCATGAAACGACCAAGTACCTCGTGCAGGTGGGTTATCTGAGCTTCCAGGAACGCGAAGTCCTCGACCGGCTCCATGAATACCGTAACGGGGCCTACCACCAAGACGAGTTGGAGCCGGACCTGATTGCCGATCTGGTGCTCGCCTACAGGTTCTTGGCCAACGAGCTCCTTGCCCGCCACAGACCCCTCGCCTGGGCGATGCGGGCCTCCGGTACGGCTACGGTCGTGACCCCACAGCAGCTTGTGGGCCGGCTCGTTGAAGGCATGGACTTGGATCTGAAAGCAATGGGCCGCCGATTCTGCGACCACGCGACGCGGCGCGTCCAGGCCATCTCCGCGGCCGTGTCCACTGCGCAGGGACTGCTGAGGGGTTTCGAGGGGGCGCACGTGCCGGTCCCGGACGACGCCGTCGGCCGCCTCCTCAGCGAAATCAGCGCTGCCTCCCGGCATCTGCAGTCCTGGTCACGGCAGGCGGAGGGACTGAGGTCGAAGACGTCATCGCTCGCCGCCGTGATGGTCCCCTTCATCAACCTGGACCGGATCCTGCGCCCCGTGGAACCCTCCGTGAGGCGACTGGACATGCTCGAGGACTGGTGGGAGCAGGCTCGGATCGACGAGATTCGCGGCAGGTAGCCCCTACCGGGACCGGCGGGCGGAGCGTCAGATACGCAGAGACGTGGTGGAGAGGGGTCCGCCGGGCGGCCGACGGACCCTCTCGTCGGACTGCGGGGACAAGGTACCCGCGGCACTCTTACTTCTTCTTCTTGGTGGACTCCGTCACGGTGGTCTTCGGGTGCCGCTTGACGGTCGACTGCTTCACGAACTTGCCGGTGATCGCGCTGCGTCCGCTGCCGCTGTCGGATGTTGAGGTCTTCTTGGGCATGCCGGTCTCTTTCTGCAGGTGTGGATCCACGCATCTCTTCGAAGCGCGGGGGTGGGGTGTCTGGTCGGGGGCCGGTCTTCCGGTGCGGTCGGCTCAGTAACGCGGAAGGGCGAGCAGGTTGTTGGTCCAGACGCCGTCGGCGTGGGTGCGCAGGTACTTCGCGCCGCGGGCGGGGGTCACGACGAGCACGTCGGCCCGGTGCCCAGTAGAGTCCTCGGTGTATGCCTTGCCGTTCTTGTCCTCGATCCAGGTCACGAGCGCTGCCCGGGAGCTGTCGCCGGTGTTGCCGTCGGCCGGGTTCGTCCACCGCAGGCTGGCGATGTGCTCGTGGTCGGTGCCGCCCACGAGGTGGACGGCGGTGATCTTGATGGTCATGGTGCTGCTCCTGTCGTCATGGGGTGCGCCTCGATCGGGCGAGGGCTTCCCCGTGTGGCGCCCGGGGCGGGTGCCTCACCTGGGACAGACGACGTAACTCGCTGGTAGCGAGGCGGGAGTGACGTGGGTTCAGCCGCACTCGTCGCAGCGGCTGTTGTCGCCGGTGTACATGGCGGCAGGATGCACGACGAAGCAGTTGGTGCACTGGCGTTCGACGACCTGCGGGGCGCAGCCGCAGCGCTTGCAGTGCGGGCACGGCGCGCTCTGGCACCGCGGGCACGCACGGTCGAAGGAGGTGAAGTCTTCGAGGCAGCGCTCGCACGTGTACTCGGCGCCTTGGGGGCCGGTGTCGGGGGGCGTGGGGGCGAACGCTTTCCACGGGGCGAGGTCCGTGACGGTGACGGCCAGGAGGTGGCCGCCCATCGGTGCGGTCTGGGCGTAGAGCTCGGCGCCGAGGAGTCCGTCGCGGTACTTCAGTCTGGTGTGCCCCTCGGCGCGTCCGCGGCCGGCCAGTGCGGAGCGGATGACAGGGATGTCTGCCTGGTCGCTGCCACGGCGCAGTGGGGGCAGTCCGCTGGACGCGGCGAAGGTCAGGCGGCCGTTCAGGTCGAGGAGGAGGATGTGGCCGGGTGCGGGCAGGTGCTGGCTGGCCTTGACGCAGACCGCCATCCGTGAGGCGCCGGCCGCGCGCCACAGGTCGACGATGTCCGACGCTGTCGGGCCCGTTGCCGGCAGGTTGGCTTCGACGAGTGAGGCGGGGAGCAGGATCTCCGCGGCGAATGCGTCGCAGGCGGCGTCTTCCAGAAGGAGACCGCCGTCAGGTTCGTTGGCGAACGGCTCCATCAGCTCGAGGCTGTTCTGCTGCAGGTGGTGGCCCAGTTCGTGCAGGGCGGTGAAGTCGCGGCGGGGCAGGCTGCTGGAGCGGGCGACGGCCAGCTCGGGCGGTGGGCCGGCGAGGTAGGTTCCGGCGACACTGCACGCTCCGCCGGTCTGGTCGTCGGGGACGAGCCTGACCGTCAGTTCCTGCCACGTCTGCAGTGTGGCAAGGGCGGAGGTGGCCAGGTCGTCCTGGGCGCCGGGCCGGTGCTTCTCCAGCTCCTTGAGCATCGCGGCCGCCTGGGTCCGGGCAGCGGCTGAGCGCAGATAGTTCATCCGTGGTGGTCCTCGCCCAGGCGGACCTGGAAGTAGCGCTCCACCCGTGCCTCCCAGTCGGTGTTCCGCCCTCCGGGCTGTCTGGCGGCCAGGGCGAACACGTCGAAGGCCGCCCGCCTGCGTACCTCGTCCTCGCTCTCGTCCTCCTCTTCGGCCAGGTGTCGTAGCTGCCGACGGCGCAGCGGCCGGCCGAGAGCCCGTATCACCGGCGGGGGCACGGCGGGGTTGGCTGCGAGGAGGGTGCTGGGGGGCAGGTGGAGAAGTTCGGCCAGACGCTGTGCCTGTTCATGCGTCAGTGGGGCCAGCCCTCGCCACAGTGCCAGTGCACGCGCCGGCGGCACGTCCAGGTGGTCGGCCAGCTGCGCAGTGGTGACGTGGTGCTCCCGGAAGAGCTGGCCCAGGCGCCCGGTTCCCTCCGGTACCCAGTGGGCCGAGCTGAGTTCGTTGATCGCGTCGGCCACAGAACCGCGGTACTCGACTGGCTGCGCTGCGGTGCTGGGTGCTGGTGCCCCCCAGCGGCCGGCTGGGAGAGCGTCGGGGTTGGTGAGGTATCCGTCGACGGGCAGCGGGATGGTCAGCTCGCCCATCTGCCGGTCCAGCACGCACCAAGGCACTGTGCCTTTGAGGCCGCACCACAGGGCAAGGGGCACTTCCAGGGTGGAGGCGCTGCCGGGCAGTATCAGTGTCTTCTCGTCGTGGAAGGCCTCCATCGATACCGGGATCACGTGCACGGCATCGTCACCGACCGCGGTGACGGCGAGCAGCTCGCTCACCGTGCCCCAGGCCGCACGCCAGATCTGGCCGGGTTCGGGATCACTCGGCGTCGCGGTGGCGACCGTCCGCACGGCCTCGGGCACTTTCAGCTGGGCGGCTGCGGCTAGGAGCCGCTCGTACGCGGTACCTGGTGGATGGTTCATCCCCGTCTCCCCCATTCCTCGCTCTGCGCTCCACGGTCGGACTGTGCTGTTCACTATGTACGGACGACGTCACTCGACGGGCGCTGGGGGCGGATCTTCACAGCGTCGCAACAGCGCGCCCATCACGGCTATCTGCTGATCGTCGTCGCTCAGGGCGAGCCGGAGCCTCTCCCGCAGCCCCTCCAGAACCGCAGTTGCCTGGACGGGACCGGTCCCCAGCAACAGCGCCGCTTCGTCAGGCCGTTGGCCCAGGTAAGGCAGCAGGATCCGCTCGTCACGGCTCAAACTGCTCCAGATCTCGCCGGCCTGCGCCTCGGACTCGCCCGGCACTGTGCCCGGCGGGATCTGCGCGCTCGTGGTGGGATCGCGCAGAGTCCCGTCGTCCGTGTGCAGGGCAACGAACTGCGCCGGAGCCAACAGCTCGAACCGGGCCTCCAGCGCCCTGGCCAAGTCCTCCTCCCTGACCGATCCCTCGGCATGTTCCAGGATCGCCGTCAGGACCGTCATCAGCGCATGAACCGTTCCGGCCGGCGTCGGTCCCGAATGGTTCCAGCGGGTGATCCCCACACCACGCACCCGCCAGGCCACCTCAACCAGCTCGTCCAAGCCCCCCTGCCAGACGGCACCGTCGGGACGAGATGTAAGAGTCCATCGTGGTGAGGGACCCGGAACCTTCCAGAAACGGTCATCCGCGGCAAGCCGCGCGGAGAATCTCCGGCGCAGCTTCCCCCGGTCGGTCATCTTCGCCTGATCGATCAAGAAGTTCCTGATCGAGGTGAGGAACAGCCGTTCCAGGGAAGCCTCGTCCACAGCTTTGAAGAAGCACGTCATGAAGAACCGCTGTCCGGCACCCTGCCGGGACAACATGTCCGTCAGGAGATCATCGACCGCGTCATCAGACCAGTGTCCGTGAACCTGCGGCGGGGGGAAACTCGAGGTGCGGGTCACTTGCCGGCCCAGACGACGCAACAGCTCAAGCGTCTGTCCGCCCAACTCCCCACTGTGGGCAAGCTCTTCGTACGCCCCATGTCTCACAGACCACCCCCGGCTCATCCCGGGCAGCACCACCCAAGATGACTCCGATATACACCCTTTCGGCTCTCTTGACGCGTAAGCCACACCGACAACGGGCCGCAATCCACTCACGACCGGTAAGGCAGGCGCACAAAGCCTGGCGGCCACCCGACGGCGTCCGACTCTGTCTACGTGTGCGCGCAGAACCGCGCGATGGCCGGGCTCCTTCTAGAATGACGACCGGCGGTTCGAGACAGGACCGCATGCCCAGGGGGAGTACAGCTACATGGGGCACGTGGTTCTGCGGACGCTGGCAGGGGCGTTCGCCCTGGCCGGCCTGGTGCTGGCATCAATACCGGCTTGGGCAGATCTGGATACTGCTGACAAGATCGCGAGTGCGGCCGGGGCGTGCGGCGGCTTTCTGGGGTGCGCGCTGGCTATCTATTTCGAGGTACGGCGCAGCGCTGTTAGCGGGCATGTCATCCAGGCGGGTGGGCATGGCTCCGTGGCAGCGGCCGGCAGTGCCGTGGGCAATGCGACGGGCGCGAACGCTAAGGTGACCCGACCGGCGACTCCCGCGCCAGCCCAAGCACCGCCCGGGAACAATCAGCATCAGGTGAGTGCCTCGGGGCCGGGCAGTGTAGCTGCCGCGCAAGACGCAATCGGCAACGCGACAGGTGAGAGCAGCGAGGTCGAAGAGCGATGAGCGCTGGTCCCTCTGCCCCGGCGGCGAGTGAGGACGGGCCTCACAAGTCCTCAGCGTCGGCGCAGCAGGTAACCGCTCGCGGTGGCGGTGCTGTCGCGGCAGGCAGCACTGCTTCGCACAACGCCACGGCCAAGGGCGCAACAGTGATCGACAGTCGCACCTTTGTAACTGTCGCTGCGGCGGATGCGGCAGCGGAGGCTGAGCTGTCGCTCGACGAGGAACGCGCCCATGTTTGTTCCTACGCGCAGCAGTTGTCTGCCCTGTACGGTCGACTCGACCTTGAGGTGCTCATCCCGACCTCGGAGGGCGAGTACCCTCGCATGGAGTTGCGTGAGGTGTTCGTGCCGCCTTTGCTGCGAGTCGATCCGCCGCGCGTGGAGCTGCCGGTCGAGCTGTATCGAAGGCTCGTTGAGCACGGCGAGTTTAGCTCCGTGGAAGGTGAGCACCCCCTCCCTCCCGGGCTGGATCAGCGCCAGTGGGAACAAGCGCGGCATGCCTATCGTGAGCGCCCCGCTGTTGCACTGCTGGAGACCGTGGCGTCGGCAGATGCCACGCGCATCGCGCTGTTGGGCGACCCCGGCGCGGGCAAGTCCACGGTGGCCCGCTATCTGGCTCTGACGCTGCTGTCGGAGAACCTTGCGGGCCCGCTGCAGGGCCTGGCTGGGGTACTTCCGGTGGTGGTCGAACTACGCCGCTATGCGGAGACCGACTGGCGTGAGCGGTCGTTCGAGGATTTCCTGGCGCACCTGTACGAGCATGAAGGACATGCGCCCTCCCCAGCTCTGCTGCACCAGCGGTTGCGCAGCGGGTGTGCGTTGGTCATCTTCGACGGCCTTGACGAACTGTTCGATCCTGAGGTCCGTGAAACCGTCACGCGCCGGATCTCGGGCTTCACTGCCCGGTATCCGCGTCTGAGGACGGTCGTCACGTCCCGTGTCATCGGCTATCGGCGGCATGTGCTCGACAGCGCCGGTTTCCGGCACTACATGATTCAAAGTCTCAGCGACGAGCAGATCGAAAGGTTCGCCAAGCAGTGGTACGCGGCGGCGGGTCTGGCCGGCAGGGACGAGCCTGAGCGGCTGCACGAGCGACTGCTTGAGGCCATCACTCGTTCACGGCCGGTGCGGGAGTTGGCGGGCAATCCTCTGCTGCTGACCATCTTGGCGATCATCGCGCGCAGGCAGCGGCTTCCGCGGGACCGGGCGGGCGTCTACCAGCACGCGGTCAACGTGCTGATCGCGCACTGGGACGAGGACACCAAGCACCTCGACCTCGCTCCGGGCATCCGGGCCATCGCCGACCTCGACGACCGTGACCGCCGCGAGATGCTGGAACGCCTGGCGCGCCACATGCAGGCCGGTGAGAAGGGTATTGCCGGCAACCATGTGCTGGCCGAGAACGTTGAGGACGTCTTCACGAACTATCTGCAAGAGACCCTGCAGCTGCGGCCGGCGCCCGCCACGACCGTCGCCCGGGCCATGGTCAACCAGTTCCGGGAGCGGAACTTCATCCTCAGCCGCTACGGCAGCGAGGTGTACGGCTTCGTCCACCGCGCCTTCCTCGAGTACCTGGCTGCCTCCGACTTCGTCCGCCGCTACGAGCAGCGGGAACTGAGCGACGAGGACCTCCTTAATGGGGTGTTCAGGCTGCGGGCTGCGGACCCGCACTGGCATGAGGTGCTGCTGCTGATCGTGGCACAGACCGGCGAGCGCTTCGCCGCACGGGCCGTGGACACCCTCCTTGGTCTCCCGGACTCCGGCCAGAATGCCGCAGCGGCACCATCTCCCGTTCTGGCGCTGCACGCCCTGTCCGAGATCCGCAGGATCGGCCAGCTCGGCGACCTCAGTGTCCGCACCGCGCAGGCCCTCGTCCGTCATCTGGAAGACAGCCGCCGCCCACTCGAGAGCGACCTGGATCTCGAGACGCCCCTGAGCCTGCTCGGCCCGGTATGGATCGGTGCCCGTCACCTCCTTCGCTGGCTTCACTGCGATGCCTCCGGTGGCTCGTATGCCCTCTATACGCTGCTCACGGACAAGGAGGCGTTGAAGGCTGTGTCCCTAGCAGCGCCTACTGGCCAGGGTCGGACGTCGGCCCTACTCCACCTGGCGATGCGCTGGGCAGAGGATCCGGCCGTGCGGTCCTTTGTCCAGGAGCGCGCCACCCACGACCCCGACCCTGATACGCGCTTCGACCTGCTCTACAGCATGACGGACGTCTGGCCGGACAATTCCCAACTGGACTTCCTGCATGAGCGGATGACGCACGATCCCCACCGGACGGTCCGGTCATCAGCCGCCACGGCCATGACTGCTATTCCGAACGAAGCACCGCGGGTCCGAGCACTCCTGTCGGACATCCTCACCGATCCGGAACAGCAGGATGATACGCGCGTCACGGCCATGGAAGGCCTCACCGAGATGGACGGGGCCGGTGCCGACAGCGACCTGAGGCAACTGCTCATCAGACATGCTCTCAGCGACACTTCCGAGGATGTGCGGACCGCAGCACACGAGAGGCTCGCCATCCTGTTCGGCCACATCCCCGCAATACGGGAGTGGCTCATGGAAAGAGTCGCAGCAGCTCCCGAGGAGCTCGGCAACTGGAGAGCCCTGCGCTCGCTCGCGGCTGCGGACACCGACGCCCCGGAGATCCGCCAAGCCGTACTCGCCTACGCTGGCGGCAACGGCGACAGTGAAGAGATACGCCAGCAAGCTGTACGCGCCTTCACCGCCTCCTACTGGACCAAAGGGGAAGACGCCCGCGCGGTAATCCGCACATGGGGTTCCGAAGATTCTGACATCGGTACGCGGGCTGCAGTGCTCCTCGAGCTACCTCTCCATCACGGAGATAACGCAGAAGCCCGCGATTACATGATCACCAGCCTGTCCCGCGACCCCAGTACGACGCTGCGCAGCGTGCTGCTGCGACAACTCGTACACACCGACGAGAACGACACCATCCTGCTGCGCGCTCTTCAACATAGCGCCGTCAAAGACCAGGAGGAACAGTGCCGCGCGGCGGCTCTTGAGAGTCTGAGCCGGCAGTGGAACCACAGCGAAGACGTGCGCTCCTTCGTCGAAACGCGGGCCGTCACCGACCCTCACGATTATGTCCGTACAACCGCCCGAAACTACCTCGCCCGCTACTGGCCGACACAGCACACTCCCGCCATGTCCGCAGCGGCCCTTCGCCGCCGCGTCCTGGAAGACACATCACACGCCTGCTTCGACCATGTCCGTGAACAGCTGCAGCGATCGCCCGACCCTTTCGTCCGGCTGACAGCCGCCCGCTTGCTGAGCACCTGCTGGGCCAACGATCCCCGCACCGTCCCCGCCCTCACCGCGCAAGCCAGCAAAGAAGACGACGCGGACGACCGTGCCCACATCGAAAACGCCATCATCACAGCAGTTACCTACGCCCCCGTCTACGAGCGCTTGTTCTGAACCGCAGAAACTCGAACTTCCCCTGCCTTCCCCTTGCCGACAGCAACTTCCCAGCCAGAACGACCGTAGAGAACTGCCTGACTGCGGATGCTCCTAAAGGAAGTACCACGAAGCTGTCCTGCTGCAATGCCGCTACATGCCAGTACCAGTCCTCGTGAGACGCCAGTAAACCCAGGGCTGTCTGACCAGGTCAGAAGATGCTCGGCAAGTCTGCCGATGGCATGGAAATGACACGTAGTTACTGGCACTGAAGCAGCACTTCACA
>NZ_JTIY01000002.1:1402495-1403499 GCF_000818175.1 Streptomyces sp. AcH 505 | reverse complement strand
TCATCGTCACAGTGGTGTCACCATTTGATTGAATGGCAGTGTCAGCCTCATAGTCGATCGCGTGGACCAGAAGAGTCATTCCATTCGATACCTCATTTGGATCAACTCCAGAATCCAGCAGGTGGGACAACTCTTCGAGATCGCCATCTTCGATGGCCTGATGAGCCGCACTCCTAGTGTTCTCTACTTCTACTTCGACAGCCGGATGGGCTGCAGCATTCCAGAGGTTCTCCATTTCCGGATTCACGCGCCTATCATACATCAGCATCAAACTTGCTCGCATTGCCTTGTGCGCTGACACCGTGACTGGCAGAGCGTTTCACTTCCGCGCGACTGCGACTGTAGCTGCGCAATCAGGCCGGGAAAGGGGTCCCGTCGTTCCTCGGAAAACGGCACGGGCGCTCAACGTCGCCTTTTGGTCAGAGAGCGGCAGGGCGCGGGGCGGCGGCCGCAGCCACTCTCGCATTACGCCAAAGCCCGCTAGCACATCCGCCCAGACTCGGCCACATATGCAGAACAGGCGGGTACGAGAGCCTGCCGGTCCGGTAGAGAATTCCTCCTCCACACGGAACCCGAAAGGCTCTCGTCTCCTCACGACGTCATCTACCAGAAGTATAGTTAATTCTGATATTCGGAAAGAGCTTGTTGAACTGCCCTATCACAGACGAACGCGATGAGCATGCAGCCTGAGATGAATGAAGAATCAAAGATCCTCTGACCTTCGAAGGCCCTCCGAGATTATTCGCTATGAAAGTTAGCATTTTATATTCGGTATCCGATAGTCGAGAGTTATTCCCTGTCGCCGTAGCCGTGAAACGCGCAGGGTTGCCGGGGATGCCAACCTGGGGGACGAGCCCTCTTTCTCCCTCTCTTCCGCTTGTCGCCAAAAGTAAGTTTCGCTTCCCACCTTCCACCTGAAAGGCTCCGGCCAAGACAGACCTCCCTTTACCTGCAAGTTTCCTTGCAAGAGTCGGTCGCGTGGGATTCGTGTCCCATGTGGAAAT
>NZ_JTIY01000002.1:1389654-1401832 GCF_000818175.1 Streptomyces sp. AcH 505 | reverse complement strand
AGCGGTTGATGGTGCACCGCAGTCGGCACAGGGGCCGATCTGCCAGGGCTGGCAGTTGAGGAGTTGGGCGGTGTGTTGCCGTTCGCCGGGTGCGAGGAGGTGGCGCTGTTCTTGGCGGGTGATGCGGTAGGGGCGTGCGGGGATGTCTTCCCAGGCGTGGGGTGCTGCGGAGGTGACGAGGTGTCTTCGGGCGTCGCCGAGGTGTGAGTTCGTTCTCTGTATCGGCCGCGGGTGCCGAGGTCTTCGCCGGTGAAGGTGAGTTCTCTGTGGTCGGGTTGGTCCGGGTCGCCGGGCCGGTTGAGGGCGGGCCGACGATCTCGCCAGCGGGCTCGGGTCCGGTTCGGAGACCCACTTCCGTGCGGTGAGCGGGCCGTCACGTGGGTCGGCGATCCGCATCGGCCCCCAATTTCCAGTCGCGCTCGTGACGACACGTTCGTCCGACTGGGGTGTCCGCTTCGGTGGCAGGCACAGGGCGGGCAAGTCCCAGTGCGCGTGAAATCCCTGGGCGCCGCGGCCGGTCGGCGTTCCTGGCGCGGTGGGCCTCGTGCCCGCTGCGGTTGGCTCAGGCGAACGGGTGCTGGACCCAGCGCATATGGGCTTCGGATGAGCGTGACACAGCCTCACGTTTTTGATTCACTTCGAATTCACTTATTGTCTTTGGATCATTCACCTAACAGTCCACAGTGATCGATTCATAAAAGCGTCTAATCTCGGCTATTGGCCTACGAAGTATCAGCATGTGATCCGCGTCACTGTTGATTTCCTGTGTGGTTTCTTGGTTGGATCTACGCATTAGTCGTGAAGTTTTTGTGTCCTTGGGGTGGGGCCTGTGAATTCACATGGTGGGCGGTTTTCCTGTGCGTAGAACGCGGACGCGTCATGTCTTGGCGAGGTTTCTGGCGGGGGCGTTGTTCGCCGGTGGAATTGTCGTTGTGAATTCACCGGCTGTGCATGCTGACGCCTCGTTGCCCCGAACGACGTCGGAGATGGCTGCGGCGTCGGGCGAGCCGGTCGAGGTGACGGCGGCACGAAGCGAATACGCACAGACTTTCGCGAATCCGGACGGGACGTACACGCTGAAGCAGGCGACGTCGCCGCAGCGGGTGAAGGATGCCTCTGGCGCGTGGCATGACATGGACGCGACGCTCGTGCGCCGGCCCGACGGCTCGGTCGGACCGCGCTACGCCGCGGTGAATGTGGCGTTCTCGGCCGGCGACAACCAGGACATGGTCCGGCTGGGCCATGAGAACAGCTCATTGTCGGTGCGGTGGCCGGGAGATCTTCCCCAGCCGACGTTGGACGGTGCGGTGGCCACCTACTCCGAGGTTCTGCCGGGAGTGGATTTGCAGTTGACTGCGGCGTCCGACGGGTATCGGGAGGTTCTGCTGGTCAAGACTGCGGAAGCCGCGCAGAACGACGCCCTGGAGGAGGTGCGCTTCGCCGTCGCGGCCAAGGGTGTGTCCCTGGTCGCGGGAGCCGGCGGTGGGCTGCGCGCGGTCGACGAGGACGGTAACGCGGTGTTCACCGGCCCTGCCGGGAAGATGTGGGACTCCTCCGGGGAGGACGCAGGCGCGGGCCTCCGGGGGAAAATGTCCCTGGCTACTGGTTCGGAGGCGTCCAGTACGGGTGAACCGGGTTCCGTTCAGCCGCGTGACGGTGACGCGACGGCCACTCTGCCGGTGCAGGTCGAGGCCGACAGCATCGCTGTTGTCCCCGACCTGAGTTTGCTGCGCGGGGACGACACGGTGTACCCGGTGCGCATCGATCCCTCGGTGGGCCTCTCGCGCGCGGAGCGGACGGTACTGTCGTCCGACGGCGACAAGTTCTACCAGTTCTCCGGCGAATACGGAGTGGGGCGCTGTTCGAACGCGGACGGTTACTACTGCGGCGACGATTACGCGAACCGGATGTATTTCGAGTTCAGTCCCGCCGGTCTGGCCGGAAAGCATGTTCTGCACGCCACGTTCCGGGCACATGAGACGTGGTCTTTCAATTGCGATCCTTACACGATCAATCTGGAGCGCACGGGAAATATCTCCGAGGGAACGCGGTGGCCGGGTCCTGCCATCGGGAATCTTATGGATTCGAGGAAGGTGTCAGCCGGTCGCGGGGATGAGTGCAGTCCCTCCCAGCCTGATTCCTGGGTCGAGTTCAACGGCGGTCTCACTCAGAATGTGCGGGATTTCGCCGACGGGAAGTTCTCGCGTCTCACGCTGATGCTGCGCGCCCTCGATGAAGGGGAGCCGCGTGCCTGGAAGCGCTTTGACGACAACGCCGAGCTGACTGTGGACTACGTGCCGGATCCGGGTGTTCCGATCAATGTCGGTGTCATTCCTGGGGTGGCCGGGGTGAAGTCAGCGGGGTTCTGTGATCCGGGCAGTGCTCCGCTACCTGTCACTATTGACGAGCCCACCGTCCGTGCACGGGTAGAGACGGAGGTCTCGCCGGGGGCCAATGACAGCAAGGGCCAGCTGAAGGTCAATTACCGCATTGCGCGCAAGCTCGACACCGGTGCGTGGGAAGAGATCTGGGCGGAAGACAGCCCTGACAGCGGTTATGTGCCGGACGGCACGCTGCTGGACAAGAAGACGACGAAGCGCACGGACGGTACCCAGTACCGCTACCGCGCCCGCACGCAGTCTCATTGGTCCTACAACGGTGACAGCGGCGAGCTGTACTCCTCCTTCTCACCGTGGTGTTACTTCACCATCGACTCCTCCGCGCCCAAGGCCCCGACAATCACGCCCAAGGACCCGGTCAACGGATCGCCCTACGTGGAATGCGTGACTGACCCATGCACTCCCAAGGGCGGTCCCGGTGTCGCAGGCAGCTTCGCGTTCAAGCCGAACAGCGGCGACACGGACATCACCAAGTACCAGTGGACGTTGAACGGACCGAGCGGCCAGGTCGGCGCCGCACACACCGTAACGGCGAAGGCCGATCACACAGCAGAGATCACCAACGTCGTCCCGACCATGGGCGGTACGCATTTCCTGAAGGTGTGGGCCATCGACGTCCGGGCCCGGCTCGGTACGCCGCAGACATTCGACTTCCAGGTGAGCCTGCCGGCGGGACCTGTCGGCCGCTGGCACTTCGACGACGCCGCTCCTGGGTCGGGGGAGACTGTGGCCAAGGACAGTTCGGGCGAGGACCCGCAGCACGATCCTTCCGTGCCGACGCACGATTTGACGCTCCGCGGTGGCTCCGGGTTTTCCACGATGGCCCGGCGGGGTGACGCGGACACTTCGTTGTGGCTGGACAGCAGCGACCCCGGACTGCAGCAGGCATACGCCGACGCGTCAGCGCCGGTGGTGAGCACCGCGCACTCGTTCACCGTCTCGGCCTGGGTGAACCTTACGGACGCTTCGTCCAGCCGGATGATCGTCACGGCGCCCGGCGAGTTGGCTCAGGCGTTCGCGCTGTACTACTCGTCGTCGTCCAGGTCGTATGTGTTCCACTACACGGCCACGGACTCGGCCACCCCGGTAATCGTCAGGTCGGACGCGGCCACGGTCGATCCGCCGTTGCGGGTGTGGACGCATCTGGCCGGTGTGTTCACCGCGGCCACCGACGGGAACGGCAATCGGACGCCGCAGGGCGACACCATTCAGTTGTTCGTCAACGGCCGCGCCCAGGGCAGCCCGGTCAACCTGCGCTCTGCGGCGCCCAGTTACGTCCCCTGGAATGCGAACAAGGGCTTGCAGGTGGGGCGGTCGATCGTGCGGGGCACGGCCGGCCAGTACTTCCGCGGCCGCATCGACGAAGTCGCGGTGTGGCAGAGCGCACTGTCCGCCGACGAGGTCGTTGCGGAGGCCACGACACGCGAAGCTGACGCCGACGCACCAGCCGTCGAACTGGTCGGTGACTGGAACGCGGAGAGTTCTTCGGGAACAGCGGTTGGTGAGTTCTCGCCCTACCCGATCAGTGCCATGGCGCTGTCCGGAGGAGCACACCTGGATGAGGAATCCAGCACCCTGGTGCTCGACGGCACTAGCGGCTACGCCTCGGTGACCGGGCCGGCGATCGATGAGACGGGATCCTTCACGGTCTCCGCCCAGGCCCAGATCAATCCGGATGTCCTCAACACCAAACCTGACGGTTACGAGGCTCAGATCGCTGGGCAAGCCGGAAGCGGAGGCGCCTCGTGGGCCCTGGTCGTGCAGAAGTTGGGGGCGGACACCTACGTATGGAAGTTCCTGCGCACAACGTCATCCGGGACCAGTGTGGCCACGGCTGATGTGACGGATCTGTCCGGACCGGCCGACACGAGTTCCCGGGTGACGGTGACCGGTGTGTACGACGCGCAGGATCAGGGCGGCCGAATGCATTTGTACGTGGGTGCTCAGTCGGTGGAAGACGGCTCCAACAACGCGGTCACCACGCCACAGCAAGGCGCCGGGAGTCTGGCTATGGGCGGTGCCGCCAACAGCAGCCGTTTCGCGGGGCAATTGGGACGGCTGCGTATCTGGGCCGGAGCGATGACCGCCGACCAGGTCCGCTCGCGCGTCATCGCAGACGACTGATCCGGTCCGGGTGGACGACGGGATCTCCCCCGCCGTCCACCGGCTCGCCCCTCTACGCCATAGGGGAAGAGCGGTCGGCCGGGACGACTGCCTCTCCTCATCTCGCTCGCCGTGCTCGGGCACGGCCTCCCACCTCATGCCCCTTCGGGGTCCTTGATGGAAGTTGGACGTGAGACTCATGCCACCGTTCCGCCGTCGCATTGCTCCCAGGCTGAGAGCCCGCTTGCTCGGTCGAGTAGCCGTGACCGCAGCGTTCGCCCTCCTGTCCGGTCTGCTCAGCCCCATGACCGGGATGGCCCAGGCAGTTCAGTCATCGGGACAGTCGGCGGTCGGCCTTCCCGATGGACCGGAGCCGGTCCCGGTGAAGACGGTGCCGCTGAAGCCTATACAGACGGCTACTTCACGCCTGATAGCTCGCCAGGAGAGCGTCAACAAGACGGCGGCGAAGCGGGCACTGCGCGATCAGACGGCGACGGTGACCTGGCCGGCCGCCGCGACCACCACGCTCGCAACTCCTCCCACTGGAACGGCGAAAGCCACGGCTGGATCGCTGCCGGTGTCGGTGTCTGCACCCGCCAACAAGGCCAAAGAGGCGGCGCCCTCTGTCAAGGTGGCGGTGCTGAGCCGGAAGCAGACCGCCGCGCTCGGAATCAAGGGCGTCGCACTGACCGTCAGGACTCCACGTGGCGGCGGAACGGCTGACCTCGCCATCGACTACTCCGCGTTCGCCGGCGCCTACGGCGGTGACTGGGCCGGCCGCTTGCAGGTCTTGCGCCTGCCCGACTGCGCATTGGACCAGCCCGGTAAGGCGTCTTGCCGCAACGCAACACCACTGGAGTACACCAACGAGCGCGTCGCACAGCGACTGCGTACCCGTCTCGACTTCAACACCACCGGCGGAGCTGCTGCCGGTGGGCAGGTGATGGTGCTCGCGCTCGCCGCCGGCGAGAAGTCCGGTGGCGGAGACTACAAGGCGACGCCCCTCGCGGCCTCGTCGACCTGGGAGGCGGGCGGTTCTTCAGGCACCTTCACCTGGAACTATCCACTCAGGACGCCGCCGGCCGCCGCCGGTCCCAGCCCCGATCTGGCCATCTCCTACGACTCGGGCAGCATCGACGGCCGCACCGCGAACACGAACAACCAGGGCAGCCAGATCGGTGAGGGCTTCGACCTGACCTCGTCGTACGTCGAGCGCAAGTACGGCCCCTGCGACGACGACGGCCAGGCGGACAAGTTCGACCTGTGCTGGAAGTACGACAATGCCTCCCTCGTCCTCAACGGCAAAGCCACCGAACTGGTCAAGAACGACTCCAACGGCGAATGGCGGCTGAAGAATGACGACGCCTCGGTCG
The DNA here is from genome assembly GCF_000818175.1 of Streptomyces sp. AcH 505. GTDB lineage: Bacteria > Actinomycetota > Actinomycetes > Streptomycetales > Streptomycetaceae > Streptomyces. The sequence continues at coordinate 1,395,957 of NZ_JTIY01000002.1, read as the reverse complement.
TCACCCACTCCACCGGCGCTGACAACGGCGATGACGGTGACAGCGTCTCCGGAGGGAAAGGCGACGGGAAGGGCGAGTACTGGACCGTCATCACCGGCGGCGGTACCAAGTACGTGTTCGGTCTCAACAAGCTCGATGGTGCGGGCAGCGAACGCACCAACAGCGTATGGACCGTGCCCGTGTTCGGTGACGACGACGGTGAACCCGGCTACAGCAGCGGCACCTCGCTCAGCGGACGCTCCAAGACCCAGGCATGGCGGTGGAATCTCGACTACGTCGAGGACGTCCATGGCAACGCCATGAGCTACTGGTACACCGCCGAGACCAACAACTACGACACCCTCGGCGACGACACCACCGGCACCCGGTACACCCGCGGCGGATACCTCACCAAAATCCTCTACGGCCAGCGGGCCCACGCCCTGTTCACGGGCACGCCCGCGGCCTCGGACGAGGTCACCTTCGCCTACGACGAGCGGTGCATCCGGGACACCGGCTGCGACTCCCTGACCGAGAGCACCAGTCCCCAGTGGCCTGATGTGCCCTTCGACGCGATCTGCAAAGACGATGTGAAGTGCACCGGCAATGTCGGTCCGACCTTCTTCACGCGCAAGCGTCTGACGGCTATCACCACGCGTGCCTGGAACGCCGCCCTCACTCCGAGCGCCGGCTTCCAGCCCGTCGACTCCTGGAAGTTGACGCAGAAGTATCAAGACGCCGGAGAGACCGGTGATTCCGCTGACCAGTCGCTGTGGCTGCAGTCCATCCAGCACACCGGCGAGCACGGCACGCCGCTGTCGATGGACCCGGTCACCTTCACTAACGAGTTCCTCAAGAACCGCGTCGACGGCGATAGCGACGACATCCTGCCCCTGGCCAAGCCCCGCTTGACCGGTATCACGAGCGAGACCGGTGCGAAGACCGCCGTCACCTATGCCGACGCCGAGTGTGTCGCCGGGGAGACGATGCCCCGCCCCGACCAGAACACCCGCACGTGCTACCCGGTTCGCTGGAAGCCGAACGGGGGCGGGGACGCGATTCTGGACTGGTTCCAGAAGTACCCGGTCACCGCCGTCTCGACCAGTGACCAGACGGGCGCCTCCGGCACCGTCACCGACACCTACCAGTACTCCGGCGGCGGGGCCTGGCACTACGACGACGATCCCATGACCCCGGAGAAGGACCGCACGTGGTCGATCTGGCGCGGCTTCGCCAAGGTCACCCACCTCACAGGACGCGCAAACGGCACCCGCGGCAAGAACGTCAGCATCTACATGCGGGGGATGAACGGCGACCGGCTGCTGAAAGCCGACGGAAAGACACTCGACCCGGACGCCCGCAGAAGCGCCCAGGCCACGGGTGTCAAAGCCGCCGCGATCACCGACGCCGACCAGTACGCGGGCTTCAGCCGGGAGACAGTCACCTACGACGGTGACAGCGAAGTGACCGGCACCGTCAACGACCCCTGGTCCAAGCGGACCGCCACCCAGCACAAGTCCTACGCCGACACCGAGGCGTACTACGTCCGCACCAGCGCCACCCATGCCCGTACGAACGTCACCGTCACCAGCCCGGTCGACCGCGTCCGTACGGCCGTCACCACCTACGACGACTACGGCATGCCGCTGACCGTGGAAGACAAGGGCGACGACGCCGTCACCGGCGACGAGACCTGCACCCGCACCTGGTACGCCCGCGACGCCTCCGCCGGTCTGACCTCGCTGGTCTCCCGCACCCGCGTCACCGCCAAGCCCTGCGCCACCGCCGAGAGCGCACTCGATCTGCCGGCCGACTCCGCCACCCCCGGCGACGTCATCTCCGACAGTGCCGTCACCTACGACGCGACGACGGCTTGGACCGCCGACCAGAGCCCCACTCTGGGCGAGCCCCGGTGGACGGGCCGCGCAGCTGGCTACGACACCGACGGCAAGCCGAGCTGGCAGAAGATCAGCACCACCACCTTCGACGACCTGGGCAGGCCTCGGATCGTCAAGGACACCAACGACAAGCAGACCAGCAACACCACTTACACCCCGGTTGCCGCCGGTCCCCTCACGGCCATGGCGGTCGCCGACGCCAAGAGCTACACCACCAACACCGTCATCGACTTCGCTTCGGGCACGGCCACGAAGGTCACCGACCCCAACTCGAAGATCACCGAGTCCACGTACGACAGCCTCGGACGCGTCACCCAGACTTGGCTGCCGACCCGGCCGCGTCTGCTGGGCAACGTACCGAACTACAAGTACGCCTACCACCTCTCGCAGGACTCGGCGTCCTGGGTCTCCACCGACACCATCAGACCCACCGCCTCGGGTTACACCACCGGCTACACCATCTACGACTCCCTGCTGCGTGCCAGGGAGACCCAGGTGCCCTCGCCGGCCGGCGGTCGCATCGTCAACCTGACCCAGTACGACACCCGCGGTCTCGTCAGCTCTACTCTGTCGGACATCTGGGACAAGAGTGCCCCGCCCTCCGGTGACGACCCGGCAACCGTCGAGGGCAGCCAAGCCCCCATGCAGGTGGACACCACCTACGACGGGGCAGGCCGTCCCGTCACCAGCGAGACCAAGGTGCAGGGAGTCCACCGCTGGAGCACCACCACCACGTACCAGGGAGACCGCGTCCTCCAGACGGCTCCCACCGGCGGCCAGGCCACCGCGACTCTGACCAATGCTCTGGGCCAGACCACCGAGAGCCGCGAATTCGCCAGTGACCAGCTCACCGGCTCGTACAACCACACCCGCTACACCTACACACCCGGCGGCCAGCCGAAGACCATCACCGCCCACGACACCAGCGTCTGGTCCTACGCCCACGACCTGTTCGGCCGCCAGACCAGCACCACCGATCCGGACAAGGGCACCACCAACACCCACTACACCAACCTCGACCAGGTCGACTGGACCCAGGACGCCGAAGACCGCACGCTCTTCTACCAGTACGACGACCTCGGCCGTAAGACGGACCTGTGGCAGGACGACAAGACTGTCGCGGCCAACAAACTCGCCCACTGGGACTACGACCAACTGGCCAAGGGCCAGCAGGACACCGCCACCCGCTATGTCGGCGGAACCGCCGGGCAGGCATACGTCCAGAAGGTCACGAAGTTCGACAATCTCTACCGCGCCATAAGCAACCAGTTGACCCTTCCGGCCACTGATCCGCTGGTGAGCGCCGGTCTCCCGCAGACGCTGACCTTCAGCAGCGCCTACAACGCGGCCGACCAGCTCGCCAGCATCACGGACCCGGCTGTCGCCGGCCTCGCTGCGGAAACCATCACCAGTACCTACGACGATCTCAGCAACCTGAAGACCGTCCGAGGCACCGAGGCGTACCTCGTGGACGCCGGTTACTCCGAACTCGGCGACCCGACCACTCTCACCCTGGGCACCGACTCCATCACCCCCACGGCAAAGAAGGTCTCCCTCAACTACCGCTACGAGAACGGCACCCGGCGCCTGAACCGGTCCTTCGTCGCCGACACCGACGGCAATATCCCGCAGGACCTCACCTACGCCCAGGACGACGCGGGCAACATCACCTCCATCAGCGACGCAAGCACCCTCGGCGGCACCGGCAAGACCGACAACCAGTGCTTCTCGTACGACGGTTACCGCCGACTCACCGAGGCATGGACGCCCAAGACGGCCGACTGCTCCGACACCGGCCGCACCACGGGCAACCTCGGCGGCGCCGCCCCCTACTGGACGTCCTACGGCTACACCGCCTCAGGGCAGCGCTCCACCGAGACCCAGCACCTGACCACGGGCGACCAGGCCACCACGTACGCCTACGGAACCGCCACCGGCCAGCCCCACCCGTTGGCCCGCACCACCGGCGCCAAGAACGCCACGTACACGTACGACGACACGGGCAACACCATTAGCCGCCCCGGTGCCACAGCCACGGCCCAGAGCCTGACGTGGAACAGCGAGGACCAACTCTCCGGCCTCACCGAAGGCACCAAGAAGACCAGTTACCTCTACGACGCCGCCGGCAACCTCCTCATCCGCCGGGCCACCGGAGACGGCGACACCGTCCTCTACCTCGGCGACATGGAAGTCCGCCTCACGGTCAAGGGCACCACCAAGTCCCTTTCCGGCACCCGCTACTACACCGCCGGCGGCCAGACCGTCGCCGTCCGCACCGCCACCGTGGGAACGACCGGCACCAAGCTCAACTTCCTGGCGACCGACCCGCACGGAACCAGCGACGTCGTCCTCGCCGCAGGCACCTACGCCGCCACCAAGCGCTACACCACCCCGTTCGGGGCACCCCGCGGCACTGCCCCCACCACCTGGCCCGACGACAAGGCCTTCCTCGGCAAACCCGCCGACACCACCACCGGCCTGACCCACATCGGCGCCCGCGAATACGACCCAGGCATCGGCCAGTTCATCAGCGTCGACCCCCTACTGGAAACCGCCAAAGGCCAAACCCTCAACGGGTACAGCTACAGCCTCAACAACCCCACCACCTTCACGGACCCCACCGGCCTGGGCAACGCCGACTGCATGTCGGGAGTGGTGTCAAGCTGCACCAACGGTGTCCCCGACAGCAACTCGATATACCACCCAGACCGTGAGAATGCTCCCTGCAGAATGAACTGCAATACCGATGTGGGCGGTACCGCCACCGCCCCGACCAGCGGTAGCGGCAACTCCGGCTCTGCCAGCAAGACTGGTTCACTACCGGCGCCGATCGTTGTTCCGGTTCCCGAGGGCTGGAAATATGCCAACCAATACGTTGCGGAGTATACGAAGTTTATAATTTCGGGATCCTGTGGTCCGTCGGGAGAATGGAGTAAGAGAAACTGCGGTGCCGCTTATACGAACGGGCCGGACGAGTTTGATGTTCAGCGTGCGAAGTTCGCGGCATGCATAAATGTCGGCGGTTGTCCCGAGTCGATGTCAGCCGTGGCCGGATTCGTGGGAGCTGCTGCTGCGGCAGGTATGATCGTGACGGGAGAAGGGGCGAGAGGTAGCGTTCGCCTTTTCAAGGCTCCTCAGCGATCGCAAGGAAAGAATTTCCGAGAGCGCGGATTTAAGAAGGAGGATTTCCCTGGGGAAGAGGGGGGTCTTCCGGATGGGCAAGCGTATTTCGCCAAGAATAACGCCGCAGTTGCCGAGAAATACGCAAAGGCTTATGGGCAAGGAGTGATCGAAATTAGAATCCCAAAGGCGGAATATGAAAGACTGAACAAAAGAGAGTATCTATATGAAGGGGGGCCCGACGTTGAAGTGGTCGTGCCCAAGGCGTCGGTAGAGGAACTCAATCGATATGAGTGGACGTGGCATGAATTCTGAGAGGTGGGACTCCGTGCAGCTTCGCTTTCCGTTGGGGGCGGAGGTGGAGGCTGAAGTGCAAGAGAGATTCTCCTTCGGTTTCTCCGTCAAGATCGTGGGTGGTGATCCGAGCTTGAATGCAGTTGTCGACCTCATCTCTTACTGCCCAGATGGAGAAGTCGGTCGCCCGGATGAATGGCCCGCCAATGGGGAAGTGTTCAGGGCGGTCGTCGTGGATCACGTCCATCACAACCGTCAGTTGAAATTGCACGTTGGCCCCCGATAAAGTGTTTGCCTATCGTGTCGTCGCTCAGTTTCCTGAGTTGCTGCTGTCGCTGCGAGCAGGGGTTCCTCAGTCGTTCTGGGCGATGGTCGCGATGCTTGGGGAGGCTTGGAGTGTTGGGCGGGGCGGCGCCTGTCTGACCTGTCCTATGCGGAGGGTGCACAGGTCGACCACCTGACTCCAGCAAGCCCTGGGACCACTACCCGCCCACTTGGGTCGGGGCCGGGATCGGCCTGGCAGGAACAGTTGGGCGGTACTGCACCGAAATGGACATTCGGCAAAGCGCGGCGGTTTCGGTGAGAGTAACGCGACGGGCCCTGGATTAGGCATCGAACGAAGTCCACGTTTGAGTCTCCAGACGCTCCTCGAACATCTCCGCCGGTCCCGACGCGTTGTTGTGCCAGCAGGCGGCCTCGGTACCCGCCAGCAGTGACACGGACCCGTCTGCGTGCCGCCGGCCGTCGTTGACCTTGAGGAACTCCCGGTATGACGAAGGCATCTCCGGCCCTGTGATCCGCTCCTTGGACGGGCGGGCGGAAACCCCAGCCGGCGGTCCCGGCGCGGTCACGCGCGTTGTGCGGTGCGGGTGGCTTTCCAGGCCGCTTCGATCATGTCGAAGATCTCGGCCACTGCGGCCTGCGGGTCGGCCGATTCGCGGCCAGTGAGAAGGCGTCGAGGACGAACCGTGCGATCGTCCTCGACGCCGTCGTGGTGCTGGACAGTTCGTGG
>NZ_JTIY01000002.1:1357930-1386723 GCF_000818175.1 Streptomyces sp. AcH 505 | reverse complement strand
TACCGCCCCAACCAAATGAGATGGCTTCTAAGGCCACCGCCGCTACCACGGCTGTCCAGCCTGCAGACGCAAAGTCGCGGCAGGTCCGACGTCGGCCACGGGCCACGGTCCGTGAGAGCCAAGTAGGCCCGGTCGCACTCCACCGGTTACTGGCTGTGTCTCTCGCCGAGCAGCTCCGCCACGCGTCCAGCTTCGGGCCACTGCGCTGCTGGGGCCACGTACGGTTCACACATGATCAGTGACGATGCCGTGCCGCTCGGATGGGAGCTCATCGGCTGGGACCGCGACGAACATGCCGCCCATGTCAGCGCCCTCACCCGTGAGGAAATCCTCCGCCTTCGTGACCTCTTCCCTAGCCGTGAGGACGAGCTGCTGGCGACCGCCGTGTACGAGGTGTCACCAGACCTGCACGACGCAATGAGAAAGGCCATCCCTCACCTGGAATTCAGGGAAGGGCTGGACTACCAAATCGGTGGATTCCGCCTGCCAAGCCCCTCGCGAAAGCCCGAGGCTAGCAGAACCCGAACTGACCTGCGAAAACATGGCAGTTAGTTCGGTTAATACACGGTCCTGGCAGAAGCCCGACGGCATCTCGGGGAGACCCTGCGTGGCCGCGCATACCCGCCCGGCCTGGACGACGCCATCGCGGACCGTGCCCTCGCCCGGTACGGGTGCCAGCTCACTATGCCCAACCGGGTCGCCGGACGTCGAGCCCGCAGATCCGCTACCCCGCCGACTTCGCCCGGCCTGGCCCGGTGGTGGTCGGCAGTAACGGGAAGCCGCCGCAGGCACCGACCGCATTCGAGCGGGCCCGGGTCGCCGCGCCCGTCCAGGACGCCATCCACACAGCCCCACCACGTCGGCGGTGCCGCCGTCGACGGTCCCCGACCACGAGTCCGACCGCGGCCCCGACACAGCCGTCACCACCCAGTCCACGAGTCCGACCACGGCCACGGCCAGGGCCAGGGCCAAGAAGTGGATGCTGGGACATGAGCTCGCCGCGCAGAGCAGCGTGGACCAAGCCTCGAACGGGGGCATGGAGCGGGGCGGGGGGAGGGCACGACGACGGACCCAGCGACGTGGATGCGTTCACCGAAGAGCCTTGCCCGGCCGGCCGCTTTCGCGAAGGAAGCCGCCGCGCGATAGCCACACGCGGGGCAGAGGACCGCGCCTTCCGTACCGACAGACTCGCCGCGGCAGCCCGGCCCCGGTCAAGGACCTGCGCCGGGAGTGCATAGGTAACGACAAATGGGCACGTGCACCCGAAGCACTGATGTCGGCGCTTTCGCCCCTCACAGCGCGGCGGCTGCGTCAGGCCCAAGACGTGAATGGGGCTACTGTGACGGGGCGGATCGCCAGTGAGGGATGTCGTCGAGGTGGACGTCGTAGCGGTCCTGCTCGGGCAGCAGCGACGCGAAGTCCGCTTCGCCGCGGCTGATGGCGCCCAGCTGCTCGAAGTAGCGGAACCGCTCGACACCGGGACTGAGTAGGACGACCACGTCGGCGTTCGCGCTCTCCCCCGCGCCGAAGGCGTGCGCCAGGCCCGGGGGTATGACGACGAATCCGCCCCGGCCCACCGTGGTCAACGTGCGACCGAGACGGAAGACCATCGTGCCGTCCAGCACATAGAACGCCTCGTGAGAGAGCGTGTGGTGGTGTGGGGGCGCCCCGTCCGCGCCAACTTCGAGCGTGAGCCGGCTGGCACTGACGGCGCCACCGTCGGCGAGCAGCTCGAACGCGCCGTCTGCCAGAGGCACCCCGCCCGCCTCCCCGGCGTGCACCACCAGCGCATTAGCGGTCTCCATGGTGATTCCTCCGATCGGATACATCACCCGCGAAGTCCGGGGCGGAACTACCGTCCCGGTGCGCACCAATCCGCAGAGTATTCAGCGTCCGCTCAGCGGATCCGCAGCCCGTCCATTTTATACGTCAAGCATCCGCATATGCGGCTTAATGGCAGGTCTCTCGGCGCTCGCGGAGCGAGTGCCGGGCGACAGCTGCCAGTCGCGGCGAGCGACGGATCGTCGGTGCGCATCGACGATCCGTCGCGCACCGCGCAGGTGTGCGGGCCGAAGGTGAGCCTTCCGATGCGACGCCCTGACCTGCGATGTCCCATGCGCCGCGCAGTGAGCGGTGCTGCGGTGCGCGCGCCCCCACATCGGGTGCGCGCACCGCGTCCTCGTAGGCGCGTGTTGCTGCGCAGCGGGGAGTTCCAGGATTTACCGGGAGGGCCTGGGGGTTCCGCCACGGGGCACCTTCTGCCGGAGAGGTCACCGTGGTGGCGTCTCTTACCGTGCCGGGCCGGCGGTGGCGCCATAGCCTGAACGTCTCGGGGTCTGACGTGGAGGTCCCGTATGCCCCGCCCCATCTGGTCCGGTGTGATCTCGTTCGGTCTGGTGACGATCGCGGTGAAGGTGGTCGCGGCCACCGAGAATCACAGCATCAGCTTTCATCAGTACCGTGGAGGACATGGGCCGGGTCCGTTACCGCAAGGTCTGCGAGGTCGACGGCGAGGAGTTGCGGGAGGACCAGATCAGCCGCGGGTTCGAGACCAGCCGTAACGGGCCGTTGATCGAGGTGACGGACGCGGATCTGGAGGGGATGCCGCTGCCGACGGCGAAGGCGATCGAGATCGTCGCGTTCGTGCCGCGGGAGTCGGTCGATCCGATCCGCATCAGCGACTCGTACTACCTGCAGACCGGCGGGACCACGGCCGCCAAACCGTACGTGCTGCTGCGGCGGGCGTTGGAGCGCAGTGAGAAGGTGGCGATCGCGAAGTTCGCCTGGCACGGCCGCGAGCGGCTTGGGCTGCTCAGCCTCAAGGATGACGTGCTGGTCCTGCACGCGATGAAGTGGCCGGACGAGATCCGCGACCCGTCGGAGCTGGCGCCCCGGCAGGTCGACCTGGACGACGGCGAGATTGAGCGGGCGATTCAGCTGATGGAGACCATGGCCGCCGACGGCATCTCGGAGTACCGCGACCACTACCGGGACGCGCTGGAGGAGCTGATCGAGGCGAAGAGCGAGGGCAAGAAACCCCCGCAGCCCCAGGAAGAGGACAAGCCGACAGGTCAGATCGTCGACCTCATGGCCGCCCTGGAGCAGTCCGTGCAGGCCGCCCGCGACTCCCGCGGCGACAACCCGGACGGGAAGCACGCGACCGTCCATGACATCGACACCCCGTCGAAGAAGAAGAGCGCGGCGAAGAAGCAGCCGCCCAAGAAGACCGCGTCGAAGAAGACGACGGCGAAGAAGACCACGGCCAAGCAGCCGGCGAAGAAGACGTCGGGCCGCAAGCCACGCTCCGCCTGACCCGGACAGTCTCGTAGAGGCAGGCGGGAGCTACGCCGCCGCGTCTACGGCCGCCGGCTCCTTGGTGACCTGCTTGAGCTCCATCCGCGCGGCGACAACGCCGCCTTCGAGCGTGGCCCAGTACGGGTGCGTTGTCACCGTCGCAGACAGCTCGATCAGCCGCTCCCGGAACCGGGCGTCCTGCGCCTTCTGTCCCTCCGAGTAGCCGGGGCTGTCGGGGAACTCAGCCCGATAGTGGTCGCTGTAGAGCATCTTGTCGCCCGACCAGCCGGGGGCGGGATCCACGCTCCAGGGCAGCTCGTCACAGAAGATGCTGTAGGCGGCCACGGTTTGGTGCAGCTCGCGCTGCGCGTTCAGGAGGTCTTGGGGGAAGTCGTTCGTCGCCACCCAGCAATGGTACGTCTGTTCGAATTGAATGGGTGGAGCGCCACGCCGTGAGCCGCATTCGTCTCTTGCCTGCGACGTTGCCCTGGCCCGGGAACTGCCGGGGTGATGAGCCGTGTTCCCGGAATTGATCGGGGCCTAGGCTTGGCGTGGCATATGCATTCTTGCCTGTGCCCGGCCCTCTGCCTGGATCGAGACGTATATGACGGACGGCCCTGCGGTCATCGGCGCGCACGGAGATCTTGACCGTGACAGCCTCGGGCCGCTGGAGGAAGCTCTGAGTGGGCGTTAAGTCCGATCTTCCTCGGTTCGTGATCGCTCGATCGTGGTACTGACCGCCGTATGAGCCGTCGGGTGGGCATGTCCATGTTGAGATGCGGGGTGTGAAGAGAGAGCTGTACCTCAGCGACTTATCGGACGAGCAGTGGGCGTTGATCGAGCCGATGATCACGGCCTGGAAGCAGGACCGGGTGGCGCGGTCAGCGACGGGCGACCCGGGCTCCTGCGACCTGAGGGAGGTCGTGAACGCGATCTTCTATCAGAACCGGACGGGCTGTCAGTGGCGCTGTCTGCCCCACGACTTGCCGGCCTGGTCGGCGGTGTTCTACTACTTCGGTCTGTGGCGCGAGGACGGGCTCGACCAGCGGATTCAGGAACTCCTGCGCTGCCAGGTGAGGGAGAGAGCCCGGCGATTAGAGGACCCGTCCCTCGTGATCATCGACACCCAGTCCGTCCGCGCGGCTGCCGGTGTCCCGAAGACCACGACGGGACTGGATGCCAACAAGAAGGTGTCGGGGCGCAAGCGGGGACTGGCCGTCGACGTGCTGGGGCTGATCATCGGCGTCGTCGTCCTGGCCGCATCCGCCCATGACAACGCCGCCGGCACCGCCCTGCTCGACCAGGCCGCCGAACGCTGCGGGATGCGGCTGGAGAAGGCCCTGGTGGACCAGGGCTTCAAGGACGAAGTCGTCATCCACGGCGCGTTGATGGACATCGACGTCGAGGTCGTCCGCCGCAACCCGGCCGACCAGGGCAAAGGCTTTGTCCCGCAGCCGAAGCGGTGGGTGGTGGAGCAGACGAACGGCACGCTGCTGCTGCACCGGCGTCTGGCCCGTGAGTACGACCACCGGCCCGACACCTCCGTCTCGCGCGTCTACTGGGCCTCCACCGCGAACATGACCCGCCGCCTCACCACACCGAGTCCCGCCTGGCGCGACACCCTCGGGCTGGCCGCGTGAACGTCACCGAACTCCTCGCCGGCCTCCAGGCCCAGCACGACGAAGTCACCGCCCGAGCCGCAGAACTACGCGGTCAGATCGAGCACTTGACCGCTGCCCTGGCCGAGACCCAGGCCCGACTCGCGGACCTGGACACCACCCGGAAGGTCATCGCGGAGGCCGCGCCGGCGGGAGCCGAACCCGACCCTCCCGAGACCAGCACCGCCTACCAGGCCATCGTGAACGCCTTCAACCAGCACCCCGGGCAGGTGTTCAGAGCCCGTGAGCTGCACGAACTCCTCGGCATGCCACCCGACGAAGCGACCGTCAACATCACCCGCAGCCGCCTCGGACGCCTCACCCGTCAAGGCTTCCTCACCCAACCCGGACGCGGCCGCTACCAGAAACGGACTTAACGTCCACTCAAGGCCCTCCAACGAAATGCCGCCGGAGCGTGCAGTCGCGATGCGAGTGCAACGGGGTGGCCAGTTGACGACGCAATTGGCCACCGATCTGTCGGGCCAGCGGAACGTCGAGGGTTCAGGCTGTAACGACGTCGAAGGCCCCCTCCCGTCTTTTGGCCCTGTTGGCGCTTGCCAGATGTGCCCACACGCCCTGGTGAAAGAGCGTGAAGGGCTTGAACCTGACCCCAAGCGGCCTGTCCGACCGTCTCCTCGGCCTAGTCCCGCCGCCACAACCGAAACTCCAGCAGGTCCGCCTCGCTCGCCGAGGCGAAATCGCGACCACGGGTTGAACAACATCAACGCGGTGTCCGCATAGGCCTTCATCGTCTTCGCATCACGGCCCGCGAGCCCCATCGCCCGGAACCAACTGGTCAGCGGTTCGACCGGGCGCATCGTGTTATCGAGCAGGATCGGGGTGCCCCGGGTCAGTCGATGCCGCTCGAGATCTCGCTCAGCGTACCCATCTTCCAGACCCGGCGCTGGTCCACGAAGAACAACCACACAAGACCCCCGAGAGCAGCCCCATCATCCGACATTCCGTTGAACGGACGAATGGTCGAAGAGGAAACTGCTGCGGCGAGGTTCGGGACACAGGCACCGGATCAGTCGAGTTGCCGGTCTGTGGCCAGCCGACGTGAACGGGGTCACCACCGGGCGCGCAGCACGCCGTCGCTATCGGTCAGGGCGGCGCAAAGAAGCGGATGGCGTTCGTCCAGGTACACGGGCAGGGTGCAGGCCGCCCGGGCGTCGGCCACCAGACCGGCGAGCTCTTGATACTCGGTGTCGTCGACGATCGCGTGTCTGATCGTCCCGTCCTGCGTCTCCCAGACGAACTCCGCGGATCCCTCCTCTGGCAGCGTGGCGAGGACCGCGCCGACATCGAGGTTCGGGTCAGGTCAGCAGGGCGCGCGGACTGAGATCGATACGCACCGCGTCGAGGTTCTCCGGCGTGAGGCGGTGGAAGCGTGCAGCGTTGCGGACGTAGCCCTCCTCCAGGAGGACTGACTTCCGTGAGGCCAGCACGGTGCGCACGCGCGCCCAGAACCCCTCGTCGGCCGTCTCCATCACGTCCGGCTCCTCAAGCTCCGCTGCGTAGGGGAAGGTCGCCATCGGTTCCGGGAAGAGACCGAGTTCCCGTGTACGGGCCACGGCATCCGCGCGGAGCCGGTCACTGCCCACATACACGTACTGGTCCCACCCGACATGTACGGTGAACACGTCCCCCACCTCCAGACGACACCAGGCACCTTGTTCGCGGAGCATGACCCGGACCAGCTCCAGAGCCACCGGAAGGGGAACCTCGGCCCCGTCGTGGTATCCGGCGAGATCGGGCGGGAAGAGCCCGCCGAGGCCATGTCTCCCATCCGACGGGTCCACGCCGAAGTGGGCGACCGCTGACTGCGTGCTCGCGAATCCCCAGCCGGTCGATGCCCGAGTCCTCCGCGAAGGCGGCGATCGCCGCGAGGTACGCGGCTTCGACAGGCCCATGGTCACTGACCGCCTCCTCCGCACCGTTGTAGTAGCCGTGTTCGTCATGGTCGGCGGGGTCGTACTTGGTGATTCGGTGGATGAAGGACGGCGGCACGCTGCTCCCTGCGCGGTAAGAAGGGGAAACTGTCTTTCCAGTGCTGGGTATCAGCTGCTGAGGTCGAACACGCCCCAGGTGGTGAACGGTTGGGCCTGGACGTAGATCCTGCTTCCTCGGCCGACAACCCGCCGGCGGCCGGGTGTGGAGCCATCGGGCAGGGTGAGCAGGCCGACGTTCGTTGGCTCGACGGATGTTTCGATGATCTCTCCGTGGGCGAGTCGGTCCCGCTCCTCGCCGTAGCCGCCGTAGAAGGCGACTCGCTCACCGTGGACGGCCACCGCGTGGGAGCCCCGTACGCGGTTCGCCCACACCCTGACGGGGCGCTTGGTGCGGTCGGGGCGTATCTCGACGAGCGGGAAGTCCGTGTATGGGCACGCCCAGGCGGCGGTGCCCGACACGTTCAGGGCGTAGCAGTCGAAGAGACCGGGGATGCCGGCGTCGTCTGACGCCCAAGCGAGGCGGCCCGTGGCGCTCCAGCAGCGGATTCCCACCGGGTTCTCGTCGAAGTGCCCGACCCAGATACGGCCCGCCTCGTCCACGAGCAGGTGCTCGACGGCGTCCCCGACGCAGAAGGACGAGGTCTCGCGGCCGAGCGCGTCGAAGACCTGGACCTGGTTCGCGTCCTCGTACCGGCGGACGCGAGACGCGGCGACGACAAACCCGCCGTCAGGCAGGCGGTCCAGGTGCGGCCAGCGGGCCCGCACGGCGCTCAGCTCGGTGAGTTCGACGTTGCCGTCCGGATCGACGGAAACGACCAGCGCGTCAAAGGGCAGGACATCGCCGCCGGGCTGCGGAGCGCGTTCGGCAAGCAGCCAGTGGGCGGTGCCGAAAACGTCGACGGTACTGGTCAGGACGTGGCGGTCATGGTGCCCTTGGGGTAGGTGGGCGTAGGGAACGAGGGCGGTTTTCTGCACGGGCGGGCTCTCCTGAGTGGGCGGTCGGTCACGGCCATCGGGCGCTGGGGTGAGCGGCGGTCGGCGGCGCGCGAGCGGTGGAGAGCGGAGCGGGGCGCCTAGATGGCATGGCCCTTTCTGGTCGTCATGAGGTGATCGTGGTTGACATCCGACCTAGGGACAAGCCATTTTTCCAGACCCTGCGCGGCCCCTGCGCTGCAAGGAGATCCAGAGGCGCTGGGGACCGGCTACCCGCCGTGGAGGCCCCACTCGTCGAGGCCCCCGTAGACGTGAGCCTCAAGGCATTGAGGTGCGTCAAAGCCAACAGCTTCGCCGCGGTAGAGGGCAATCAGCGAGTCCTCGCCTCGCCACCACGTGTCGGTCAGGCCCTGCTCTTCAGGTACCGGCTCGTACCCGCCGAGGTCCAGGGACTCGACGGCCTTCCCCCTGATCTTGGAGACGGTTTTGGCCCAGCGTCCGGCATGGGCGGCGAGCGCCAAGGACTCCACCCATCCGTCCGTGTTGGAGTGCAGGGGCGTCCAGCGGTTGGCGTCAATCCCGAACTCGCCTTCAGGCCCGATCATGAATCCGTAGGCCATGGACACCCGCCCGCTGCCGGCCGGGAACGACCAGCCCTCCGTCGCCGAGCCCTCGGGATAGTCGGCGCCCAGGATGCGCGGACCGCCCTCGTAGAACGGAGCCGGCGGCAGGGCAAGGCCGCCCCAGCGGTCCTGAAATTCCATGGCCCGGTCGATCTCCGCTGCGGGAATCCCGCGCCCGACCCAGGCGTCGCGGTGACGCCGGATGCCCCGCATCGGGACACGGATGCCGTCCACCTCGACGAACCTCTGGGCTCTGCGGCTCAAGCCGGAAGGCGCGACCGGGATCGACGACATCGATGTGCCAGCCATCACTGCTCCTCGCTGCTGCCAGAGTGGAACACGGCCTCCGCGATCTCTCGCACGCGGTCCAGGGTGATCCCCGCGCGCTGTTCGACAGCGAGGGGATGGTCGGTGGGCTCCAGTTCGACGTAGGGGCGCTCGCCAACCGGGCGGGTGTGGACGCGGGTCTTGAGATTGAGCGTCGTGGGCGAATAGACCGGCAGATCAGTCGTCAGCCAGCCGAAGTACGGCTTCTCGGCCTCCCGGCCGAGCGTGTCCCACAGGTCCGCCGAGCGGGAGAAGTTCTCGCGGCTGAGCGACACCCAGACACCCCACGAGAACACCTCGTCGCTACCGATGATTGGTATCTCGATCATGCCCTTCACGAAGTAGTGCTGCCCATGAACCACGCACTGGTCCGAGGAAAGCAGGCAGTCGTCGGCGTCGGCGAACGCCGGATCCCACACAGCCGGGGCCTCGGCCGAGTAGTTCATCGGCAGCTCAGAGTGGTGGCCACCACAGCACGAGCAGGTGAACCCCAGATCACTGGTCATGGCACTGGAGCCTAGTGACGGGTTCCGACACTGCCTCGGGCAGGAACCCTCTCCCGACCGGCTGCCCTACAAGGGGCTCAGTCGCAGTGGCTCGAACGTCAAGGTGTGACGGACCAAGGTTGTTTGCGAGTGATCGTAAGGAGTGAGCTGGTCTCAGGCTTCGGGGAGCGCGATGGTTCGCGAGGGCGGGGCACGATAGGTTGCGAATTCGGCATGGCGACCCGGACTCAGGAGTCATGGGCGCGGAGCCTGACGCGGTGTCGCTGAAGGTCGACTTCCGCAACCCGCACCGTGATCTGGTCTCCCTCGCTGACGAGTTGGGCTGGGCTTTCGACTGGCGAGCCGGTCATCTCGGAGACGTGCAGAAGCCCCTCGATGCCGGGGCCGAGTCGCACGAACACGCCGAACGGGACGATCTTCGTGACAGTCCCGTTGAGGACATGACCAGTCTGATCAGCGAACCGGACGAGGGGGTCTTCAAGGAGGGCCTTCAAGGAGATCGTGACTTGGGCGCTGCGCGTCTCAGACATGATCACCTCACCGGTGATCCGCTGGCCGACCTCAGTTGCTTCCGAGGGGTGAGTGATCCAGTCCCACGTCAGGTCGGGCACGCGAATGAACCCAGTGCAGAGCCCTTGGGGCTCGCCGTCGAGATGAACGAAGACCCCGAAGTTGTGAACCCCCGACACCGTCCCGGAAACGATCTGTCCAGGCTGAATGGCCACCAGGAAAGCGCGTAGTTCGGGGTTCTCGCAGGCACGCGCCGAGAGGTTCAGCTGCCCTCGCCAGCGTCCGATCTGCTCGGCTTCGATCCGCTGGCCCACCGTGAAGACCTCGGACGGATGGTCGGCGCGACGAATCGACACCTCATCTTGGGGAATGCGGCCGACCTCGCTGCCTTCCTCGCCCGACTCCCCAAGGAGGACAAGGACGTCCGCTCCGTCGAACCCTGCGACCGTCATCCTCCTCAAGGGACCCGGCCGGAGCTTGTTGATCAGAGACTGCAGACGAGGATCGGGGACGGACTCGGACACGGGTGGAGCCTAACTTCCGCACGACCTTCCAAGGCGGGTTTCCAACGAACGTCCAGCGACCCGGTATCACGGAGTGCCACGGCCATACGACTCGCAGGTTGGCGTGCTCCACTCGCAATCTGGCTTGCTCCGTCGCACAAGGGCAGTCCTCACTCACCTCGCATTGTTCGATTTGTGTTCGATATATTGATCTCAGAGGTGCATCGGCAGCCCTCGAAGTACTGGGAGGTGAATAGTCATGCTGCTGCGAACGGCGTGCGTCTCGCGGCCCATGGTGACGACCCCGTCCGTAGCAGGAAACCGAGACACTCTGAGGCATCTGGAGAACCCCGGCTCAGCCGGGTGACCGCCATGAGCCAGCAGATCGTGCACGTCCGGTTCGAGCTCGGCCCCCAGCACCCACCGGACCTGCTGCCCGAACTCAACAGGATCGCCGAAGCGTTCACACCCCAGGTGCAGCTCCTCCCGCCGAACTCTGTTGTCCTCAACGTGGCGGGGGCGCTGCGGTTGTGGGACTGCGACGCCCCGGACCTAGCCCGGCTGGTGCAGCTGCGGGCCGCCGCGTTGTACGGGGTGCGCGGCGCGGCCGCGACCGCGCCGAACCGGATGCTCGCCTCGACAGCCTGCGCCCTGACCGAACCCGGCCGCCTGTTCACCGTCGGCCACTCCCCCGCCGAGGTGGACGCCTTCCTGCGGCCCCGGCCAGTCAGGGAACTGCCCGGTATCGGTCCGCCGGCCTCCTCGGCCGCCACGGCCGCCACGGCCTGCATACCGTCGGAGACATCGCCGACCTTCCGCTGCTCACGGTGCAGCGCCTGCTCGGCGCGAGCACCGGCCGCACAATTCACGAACGCGTCCACGGACGGGACATCCGCACCGTCGACCCTGAGCCCGTCGCCCGCAGTACCAGCGCTGAGCATGCATTCGTCCAGGACGAACTCAACCCGGCGCAGCACCGCCGCGCCCTGCTGTCCCTGGCCACCCAACTCGGCGGCCGGCTGCGCGCGTCTGATCAGGCGGCCGGCGGGCTGACGGTCACGGTGCTGTTCGCCGACCGGTCGACCGTCACGCGCAGCCGTGGGCTAGCGGAGCCCAGCGGGCACACCGTCATCGGCCGGCCGCCTACGCCCTCTACGACACATTCGGTCTGCAACGCGCCCGCGTACGAGCCATCACAGTGCGGGCCACCGCCCTACGGCCGGCCGCTTCCACGTCACGCCAACTCGCTCTCGACCCCCAGGACGACAACCAGCTGCTGATCGAGGCTGTCGTCGACCGCGCCCGGGCACGCTTCGGCGATCACGTGCTGCACCCCGCTGTGCTCGCCACAGGCCCCGAGCCGTCAACTGCCAAAAGACAGCTCGGTCGCCGACGAGACTTCCCCCGACCATAGGGGGTCGGCGCCGGAAGACTGCGGACATCGCGCCTACTTCGCCGCCCACGTGACGCGTCGCAACGTCGGGGCTACGGGGCTACGGGGCTACGGGGCCCAGCCTTCGCTGATCATGTGGTCAGGCTCCCGGCCGTAACACCGCAGGCTCTCCGCCTCATCCAGCCGCGCACCTTCTGCCAGCCGCGTGGCCGCCTAGCTCAGGGGGTGGTGTCGCCGGCGTCGGTGTCACGCTCGTACCAGGTCAACGCCTCATCCAGCCGCCCACCTTCTGCCAGCTGGTCGGCTGCCCAGCGTGGTGTCGTCATGCCGTCTGCTCGGGGGCTGTCGCAGGGGTGGGTGCGCGTGGTCGGGAGCCGTCCAGGAGGCGAGGAGGCGCAGTGCTTCGTCCGAGGGGGTTCCGGGTTCGGCGGTGAGGATCATGAGTCGCTGCCCGCTGTCGTCGGGGCTGGTCCAGGTGTCGCAGTCCAGGGTGAGGTTCCCGACGACTCGGTGGCGGTAGTGCTTGGTGCCGTAGGTCGCGCTGTTGACCCGGCGCTCGGCCCACCAGGTGCGGAAGTCGGGTTCAAGGACGGCGAGTTCGCGACGAGCCGGGCGAGTTCGGGACGGTCCGGGTCCGAGGCGGCTTCCATGCGCAGAGCGGCGACGGCGTCGCGGGCGTCATGCTCCCATTGGGTGTGCAGGGGCGCGGATCACGGGGTCGGTGAACACGAGCCTGACGTAGTTGCGCTGCCGCGCCGGGATCGCACCGAAGTCCGTGTACAGCGCGGAGGCCGCTCGGTTCCAGGCGAGCACATCCATGACCGGCCGAGCACGACGGCTGGAGTGCCGGTCAGCTGGTCGAGGAGGCGCCGCATCGCCGGGCGCGGGTTCTGCCGGGTGTGCCAACGCCGTGGCCGCGCGTCGCACAGGATGTTGCCCAGCCGCGTGGGCAGGATCCGGTCGGCGCGCGGCAGCCATCGCAGCGCCTCCTCCAGCCGGACGAGACGCATCACTTCCCTCCGGTCCAGGGGCGGGCCTCTTCCCTGGGCGGCCGGGTACCCCAAGTGCCGCAACAGCAGGGAGTTCGCCTCGCTCTCGTGGCGGGCCGCGCGGCGGGCTTGACGCCCGCGCAGCCGGCGGCTCACCGGCTCCGCCCACCAGGGCCAGTACCCCTCAAGCAACCGCAGGACGGACGGCGTCAGTTGCGACATCAGGAGACTCGAACCGGCTAGCACGACCAGGCCGGTCACCAGCAACGCGACCTGCTCTCCGGTGTCGAGGCCGCCGAAGTCGTGCGGCCTCGTTGCGTGGGCTGCCGCTGCCGAGCACACACAGGGCAGCCAGGGCCAGCCAGTAGACGGGAGCGGCGAAGCTGGTCACGAGCGAGCGTACGACGAGTTTGCCGACCGCGACGTTCCAGAAGGCCGTCACAACGGAGCCCTGCTGAGCAGCTGGGTGCAGGAAGAACAGACGGGGACGCGCTGTACGCGGTTGCGGCGCACGAAGGTATCTGGCTGTGCAATCGGGCGTCAGGCAGGTGTACACGGTGGCACCGGAGACCGGGGTGCGCGGGCTGGGCGGGACCTGATATCCACTCGGTAGGGCCCTGTGCTCGACCTCCTCCGTCTCCTTCGCGCGTATCCAAGCGGCGAGGCGAGGGTCCGAGTCGAGCACACGACGCAGGGCCGTATTGTCCGCAGTGGTCAAGGCCTGTTTGATTTCATGATCGAGACGACGGGCGTCCTCGGCCACGATCTGTGTAAGCACCTGCAGCAGTTCCAGCGCCCACATGCCGAGCCCGTGGGTCTCGGCCTCATTCATCTGTTCCCCCAGCACCGATGCGAGCGAGCCCCGAGTGTCGCACGCATGGTCGCCCACGGAGGGCAAAAACAGGAAAGCACGGTTCAAGCGGCGCGATGGCCTCCATACTTTCCCCCATCCGTCCGTCGAATCCGTGAGGAGCGGCCGAGTTCATGGCTTCCCGCAAAGCGAAGGCCGCCGACACCGACCTCTATGTGAAACTCCACGGTCGCCCCGGCACCGGCCCACCGGTCACGCCGTCGCAGACACCGTCCCCTGCACAGCCGCAGAACGGCGAATCCCTTGCGGCGAAGGCGTCGTCCTTCTGGGCCGAAGGAGATCGCGACCCGACCAAGAAGCGTGACATCCCGCACTTCTACCCGTACTTCTACCATTCCGTTCTGGCCCGGAACGGAAAGCCCCTGACCGGACAGAACATCTTTTCCTTGATCGAGTACATCCACGCCATGCTGCATTTCCAGGGCAATCTCTGGATCATGGAGGACATTCAGGATCCCCGCACGGGCGAAGTCTTCAAGCAGCGTTTCGGCGGTCCGCTGGACGAGTACCCGTATCCCGAGCACCGGCCCGACGACGAGGTCGACTTCCTGTGGGCCTTCCGGGCGACGGTCCGCCCCGGCTTGCGGCAGTTCGTCGACCAGACCTACACGCGGCTCACCAGCCCGGACAGTCGGCTCCTCAAGTACGGCCGCGCACTGCCCCTCGACCTCTGGCACGACGCGTGAAGCGACAAGGACGGACATGACCCCGCACACCGCGCACCATGACGTCTTCCTTTGTTACACCTGGCCGGACGGCAAGGAATGGGCTGACGCCATGTACGACGCACTGACGGAAAGGGGACTGGACGTCTTCCAGGACGACCTCTCGGTGCCCGAGTGGGACGAGGAGGAAATGCTGCCGACGGTCAGGGCGGCCCTGCTCGGATCGCGCGTCATGGTTCCCCTGCTCACTCCGCGCTTCGATGAGAGCGACCACTGCTGGTCCGAACTGCATCTCGCGCTGTCCTGCGCCAAGGCGCTCGGCGGCACGGCAATGTGCCGCGTCATGCCGCTGACCTGGAATGTGAGGCCCAAGAACGTCAGGCCCAAGGCGTTGAAGAGACGCAAACTAACCCGGGAGGGTCGTTCCGTCGAAGAGCTGGCGAAGCACGTCGCGGCCACGGTCTACGCTGTGCTGAAGGCCGACGACCGGCGCTTCGGTGACGCGATGGGCGGCGGAACGAGTTGGGTCACCGACGCACTGCCCGGTGAGTTCGGGTTCGTCGGACGACGTAAGGAACTCTGGGCCCTGCACGACGCCTTCCAGGAGCTCGACGGGACCCTCGACACCGGCGCGCCCCTCGTCGCCGTACGAGGACTTGGCGGCTCGGGCAAGACCACGCTATGCAGGCAGTACGCCCGTTGGGCCGCTCAGGACCATCCCGGCGGAGTCTTCGTCGTCCCCCTGGCCGGCAGTGATCCGACGGGCCGGCACGACTCCGACGCGGTCAAGAACGCCTTCGACCGAGCCATGACCCACATCGCCATGCGCCTCTCGCTCCCCGAACGCTGCCGTGATGGCGAGGAGTTGCGGTACACCGTGGCCCGCCGTCTCGAAACCCTGCCGCCCTACCTCTGGATCATCGACGACCTCCCCACCTCGGTCGGCCTGGACGAGCATCCCTATCTGCTCGCCCCCAGCCCCAACGGCAGAACCCTGCTCACCACCCGCGGTAATGCCACCGGCCGGGTCCGCACACAGCTCCGCCTCGGCGGACTCGGCGCGAGACCGGCGTTCCAGCTCCTGACCGCGGGTCGGCTGCCGACCCGCGCCGACGCCGACGAACGCAACGCCGCCCGGGGCATCGTGGCGGAGCTGCGGGAACACCCCCTCGCGTTAAGGATCACCGCGGGTCTGACGACGGCGGAGCGGTTCCCCGGCTACCGTGCCCTCCTCGCCGATCTCCGCGAGGACGCCCGACCTGTGCTCGAACTCGCGGACCACCTGGGCCACGACCTGCCCGCGGAGACCGCCCGCCCACTCAGCGGCGTGCTGCTGCGCACGTTCGACACGCTGCCCGCCTCGGCCGTCCGTCTGCTCGCGACCGCGAGCGTGCTCGCCGCGGCTCCCATCCCGCATGACGTGCTGACAGCCGCTTTCCCTGATGGGAACGCGGACCCGCAGGCTGTGGCAGACGGCATCAGCGCGCTCGCACGCCGACAGCTTCTCGAACAGAACGGGGGAGGCGGGAACGACGTCGACGACGGCCTCGGCAAACCCGCCTGCTCCGTCCACGCGCTTGTCGGCCGCGCCGCGCGCGTCCTGCTGCGGGGCGACCTGCGGGCCGATGCTTCTCGCAGAGCCGTCCGAGTCCTGGCGGACCTGCTCGAAGACGCGGGGCCCGATGCCGCATCGCGATCCCGCACGCTCGGACTGCTGGCGCACGTCCAGGCCGCGGCGAACCTGGCGGCGCCGGAGGGCTGGAACGTGCACGCCGACCAATGGGCCCTTGTCGACCGGTCCGGGCAGCTGCGCGCGCTGCTCGGGGACAGCGCGGGCGCTGTCGAGGACTTCCGTGCCCTGCACACCTCGTGTGTCACCTCGCCGCACTGCGACCCATACACCACCTTGCGCGTCGCGGTCGGACTCGGCGCCGTGCTCCAGGAGAACGGGGCACTCACGGAAGCGCTCGACATCCAGCGGCGGACCGTCGCGGAACTGGACGCGCTGCACGGCCATGATCCGTTCGGCCGCCCCCATCCGCACACGTTGTGGGCGATGAACAACCTCGCCAACACGCACCAGGCCCTCGGTGACCAACAGGTGGCCCGCGCCCTTCTGCGGGACACCCACCGTGGCTGGCACGGTCGCCACGGCCCCTCGGCCCGGGAGACCTTGACGGCACTGAACAACCTGGTCATCACCGTCGGCAGGGGGCCCGGCCGTCATGCGGTGCCCGCCGCGCTGCGCATCGCCCTCTGCGCCCACGAACGATGGGTCAACACGGCGGGGCGCGACGCCCGCGGCACGGTGGACAGTCTGTTCAGCATCGGCGCCAACCACCTCCGCCTCGGTGACACCGAGGCCGCGCTCACGGCGTTCGAGGAGGTCTGGCGGCGCCGCCAGGCTCACCTCGGCGACGACCACCCCGACACCCTGGACGCCCGCGAGAACATCATCAATGCACATGGGAGGGCCACTTCATGACAGCCGATCCTGCCGACTGGAGCCACTACGCCCTGTACGCGGACCGGCTCCGCGTGCAGGGGCCCGTGCACCTGGCCACCGTGACGACTCTGCGAGCTCTGCTGCACGCCGAACTCGCCGACTCTCCCGCGCCGCAGGGCAGCGACGGCACGGTTGGCCTACCGCGCGAGCTGCCCGACGGCATCACCCCCGAAGGCGTGCATTTGGACGACGATCACGCCGAGCTGCTCAGCGAACTCCTCGTCGCCGCAGTCGAGTTCCAGGAGCGACAGGTCGCCCGGTACGGACCCGACGCGCCCGAATCGGCGCGCGCGACCTTGAGTCTCGCCCACGCGATGGCCGCGGCGAACCAGTACGAGGGGCAGCGCGACGACGCCCTGCATCTGGTGCGGGACGCCCGGGAAGGCATCGACGACTGGGCGGCACGCTCACCCGGCACCGTCACCGCCAGGGACCAGGAGGTCGCCCGGACCCTGCACCACTGGATCCTCGACACCCTGGGGGAGGAGCCCACCTACTGAGCGGGACTGCTCCATGTCAAGATCTGCCAGCTCCGCGGCCACGGTCTCCGCGTCCGGCGCCCCGAGCGACGTGAACAGGTCGAGTGACCGTTGCCAGCGATCCCGGGCCTCGTCGACCCGGCCCGCGACGGCGTACATGGAGCCGAGCCGTCGCAGAGCCCGCGCCTGTTCGTACCGGCTGCCGGCCCTGCGTCCGAAGACGACGGCCTCTTCGTAGGCCGACACGGCGGACGCCTTGCCGCCCCGCTCCCGGGCCGCACCTAGCGTGTACGCGGCCTGCGCCACGTCGAGATCGAGGCCTAGGGCGGAGAAGAGAGTCCTCGCCTCGGTGGCGTGGCTCGTCGCCTCATCGGTGCGCCCCAGGGCGGTCTCGGCCTTGGCCATGCTCCGCAGGGTGATACCGACCTTCCGCAGGGACCCGGTCCTGCGGTACGCCTCCAGGGCCCGTCGTTGCAGGTCCAGGGCTTCGATGTGTGCCCCCTCGCGCCTACGGACCGAGGCAAGGTTGGCAAGGGAGTCGCTGAGCCCGAACTCGTCGTCGAGAGCGACGAAGAGGTCGTGCGCCCACTGGTACTGCTGTGTCGCCTCCTCGATGTGGCCCGTCTCCAGCAGCGCACGCCCGAAGTTGTTGCGGGTGATGGCCTCGGCACGGCGGTCGCCAAGGCGAATGCAGCCGGCCAGGGCCGAGCCGTGGCTCTCCAGCCAGCCGTCCAGGTGCTTGGACAGGTAGAAGTAGTCCCGCAGGGTGTATGCCAACTGCCAGCGCCGGACGTCGAACGCGGGCCCTTCCAGTCGGCAGAGCGCCACCAGGGTGCGCCACTCCGCATCCATCCAGCGCAGCGCGTCGTCCCGGTCCGCTGTCGACGGGACGGCCCCGGTCTCGGGAACGTCGGTCGCTGTCCGCGCGGTCGATGCCGTATCCAGGGGAAAGCGGTGGCGGTACGGCATGATGATGCGTCCGGCGCTGTCCGCCGCGGTCAGGTAGTAGTCGTACAAACCGTTGAGCGGATGAGTGGCCCCCTTCGGCCTGCGGAGCGCCGCGTGCAGTTCGCGTCCATAGGCGCGCAGCAGGTCATGCAGGGTGTACCGCTCCTTCGCCGCGTCGTCCACCAAGTGCGCATCGGACAGGCGGCGCAGCACGCGGTCCGCCTCGTCGTCCGGTATGCCGAGCAGGGCTGCCGCCGAAGGACGGTCGAACGTGTCGCCGGGATGCAACGCGAGGAGGGCGAACGCTTCGCGGAGCCGTTTCGGCAGGCCACGGTAGGACCAGGAGAACACGGTGCGCAGGGTGGAGTGGGTGTCGTCGTCCGTGGCGAAGAGGTCGAGGCCCGTACGGACGTCGTCCAGCTCACCGATGAGCGAGGCGATACTGCGGGCGGGCCGCTCGGCGACCTTCTGCGCCGCGATGCGCAGGGCGAGCGGTAGTCCCGCGCAGTAGGCGGCGAGCCGGCCGACGCTTTCCTCCTCGTCGGTCGCCCGCTGCCCGATGGCCGCTTGGAGGAGTGCGAGGCTGTCGGTACGGCCGAGCATGCCGAGCGCCACGGTCCGCGCGACGTGGTGCACGCCGAACCCACTGAGCTTGCGTCGACTGGTGACCACCACGGCGCAGGAGTCCGAGCCGGGAAGGAGCGGACGCAACTGGTCGGTGGAGAAGGCATTGTCGAGAACGATCAGCAGCCGTCGGCCGCTCACCGCCGAGCGGAAGGCGGCAGCCCGTTCCTCCAGCGGCCCGTTCTCCGCGGCACGGGACCGTCCCAGGGCGCGTAGGAAGCCGCTGAGCGCGATGAGCGGGGAGAGCGGTTCGTCCGGGCCGAAACCTCGAAGGTCGACGTAGAGCTGGCCGTCGGGGAAGTCGGGGACGGCCCGGTGCCCCCAGAACGTGGCGAGCGCCGTCTTGCCCGCGGCGGCAGGGCCCACGAGCAGTACGATCCTCGGCTCTCCGGAGTCCGGAGACTCGCGCAGACAGGCCATCGCCGCGAGTTCCGGGTCTCGTCCGACGAACAGGCTTGTTCGTAGCGGAAGTTGTCGAGGCACCTCGGCGCCCGGCGTCTCGCCGCTCATTCGGATCCCGCCGTCGATACGACCCGCCTGGACCACCACACCGGCGGAGGCATGGACCGCGTTGGCCACTTCATGCCCTCGGGGCGCCGCGGCACGGTCCGGTTGATCGGTCATGCAGCTCCCCCTCGGCGCACGCTCTCGTCTGGCCTCCTTCGAGGGTAGCTACGGGTACCGGACATCGACAGCGGTTCTCGACCGCGGTCGAAGGGAGGTCAGGGCTGCGTGGGTCGAGAGGGTGACTCCTGAGGCGCGGGAGGCGGAACGGGCCTGGGCGGCACTCCGAGGCTGAGCGAACCCATCGTCCCGGCCTGGATCACCGGCCCGTGCTGCACACCGCCGCTGATCGTGTTGTGCACCTCGACCGCCTCGTGGCCCGCAGGGCGGGGCAACTCATGGAGTAACGCCCGCAGTTCCTGCACGATGGCCGGATCGGCGAGCAGCCTGCGCCGCAAGCGAGTGCGCCACTCGGCCTCGACGTCGGCGGCGACCTGTTGGTCCCCGGACTCCGCCGCGGCCGCCAGCTCCCCGCGAGAGGTCTCGAGCTGCTCCTCGACCTCGGACTCCGCCGTGCCGCGCTGGAAGAAGGCAACGATGCGGTCCCGCACCGCGCCCCAGGAATCTGTTGCCATCTGCTGTACGAACGCCGTGGCCCCCGAGGCGGCCAGCGCCGTCAACTCCGCTTCCATAAAGCTCCCTTCGCAGCTGGTCGGAAGGTTGCCGCAGCAGCGGTCGGTACCGCTTGCGCCCCACCTCGCCGAACATCGCGATGTCCGCCGGTTCTTCCCCCTCCGAGCTGTCCATCCGCCAGCCCCAGCAGGAGACCACGCCGGGCTCATGCAGGTCCAGACCGTCGAAGAAGCGTTCCACCTGGCGCTGGGTGCGCTGGGTCAGCGTCGGGATGCCGTTCTCGTTTCAAAGTGGGACGGCCGTGTCGACATCCGGCATATCGGAACGAGCGACGCTCCCGTTCGTCCAAGAAGAGACGACGGTCCACTTGGCGCTCGCGGTCCAAACGGCGCGACTTCTCAGTGGGTGGTTTGTGACGTGATGTCCGTGTCGGGCTTGGCTAGTGTTTCCGGCTGAAGGTTCCGGGCTCGGCTTCAGCAAGGAGTCCAAGTGTGACCAGGCGCTTCATCTTGGTGCGAGTGCGTTCGACGTGCTTGGGCAGGAGCTCGAGGTCGAGCGCCTCGCAGATGTCGCGGGCCCTCAGTGGGCCGACGGCGTCGTTGAAGACGGCGAGGATGCGCGGGTAGTCCGGATGCTCGGGCAGCTCCAGACTTCCTGGCAGGCCGGCCGCCTGGGTCGGGATGCGGTCGGCGAGACCGGTGACGGTCGTGCGGGTGATGGCGAGGTGCTCCAGACGCAGTTCGGCCTCGCGAAGCTCGTCCTGCAAGGCATCGATCCGGGGGCGGAGTTCGTCGGACAGGGCCCTGGCGGCGTCTTGTTGAAGGTCGAGCGCCTGAAGGAGCGGGTTCAGGTTCACGCGCCGGCCGCCTGCGGATCGCGCCAGGTGAGCGCGGTCGTGTCGGTGAGCGGTCGGGCCATGACCTGGATCATGGCCCAGTAGACGCGCGAAGCGGAGGAGGCCGGGCGGTGTTCGTAGTCGCGGACCAGACGCCGGTGCAGTATCAAGATCCCGAAGGTCTGTTCCACCCGCCACCGCTTCGGCTGCGGCACGAAGCCCTTCTCCTCGGGGTTGCGCCGGACGATCTCAACGTCGATGCCGAGTCCGGCCCCGTGCATGACAACCTGGTTTCTTGAAGCCCTGGTCGACCAGGGCCTTACTGACCGAGCCGCCGGCCGCGACGGCGACCTGGTCGAGCAGAGCGATGCCGGCGGCGTTGTCGTGGACGCTCGCGGCCATCACGGTGACGGCGATGACCAGGCCAAGGACGTCCACGGCCAGTCCCCGCTTGCGCCCGGGCACCCGTTTCGCGGCGTCCTTGCCCGTCGTGACTGCAGGGACCCCGGTGGCCGCCCGGACACTCTGGGTGCCCAGGATCACCAGGGTCGGGTCCTCTAATCGCCGGTTCCTCTCCCGCACCTGGCAGCGCAGGAGTTCATGAATCTGCTGGTCGGTGCCATCGTCCCGCCAGGCGGCGAAGTAGTAGTACGTCGCACTCTTCGGTGGCAGGTCGTTCGGCAACAGCGACCACTGGCAGCCGGTCCGGGACTGGTAGAGGATCGAGTTCACGATCTCCCGCATCGGATAGCGGCCCTGGTGGCCGCTCACGGAACGGTGCCGGTTCTTCCAGGCCGTGAGCACCGGCTCGATCAACGCCCACTGCTCGTCGGACAAGTCGCTCCGGTACGGCTTGCGTTCACTCATTCCACCGATCCCATCAGGCCACCGGCACCGGACCGGAACGTTCCGGAAGCATCCACACCATCAGGCGACACCAGAACCACTCATAGGCTCACGAACCGCCCACTGAGTAACCAGAAGATCAGGCGTGACCGGTTGGATGCCGAGCAGCGAGCCGCCCTGGCCGCGCTCAGTGTCGACGGGAGGGCATCCTGACGCTATTGGGCAGGACGCGGCACTCTATGCGGCCCGGCGTCTTTCGCTGTGCCGGGTCGCCGGCATCGCACTGCAGTACGTATCGGCACTGGGCTCAGAGCTACTGACCTGGGGCTACGGGGCGGGAGCCGCTGGACAGTCGCATGGTGGCGATCTTTTCGGTGCACCGGCCTCAATTTCGGCTCCACTAACTGACATCATGACCTGTGGTGACCGAGTGGTTGGTCTGCGTAAGGGAGCTCTATGGTCGCGTCCTTGACGGTACGGAGGGCAACCCGTTGGCAGGACTCCGTCCGGCTGCTGCTGTTGATCGACGCCGCCGCAAAGCCGCCGGACGAAGGTGACGCGGCACCCGCGGACACGGTGGGTATGGTGCGCACTCAAGTGCGCCTGCAAAAGCTCGACTTCTGGGTGCGCTATCCCGACTACCTCGCGTTCGAGCTCATGAACGAGTACGAGGCGACGCCTGACGAGGCAGGTCTTCTCGTCCTCGCCTCGGAAATCCTGGAATCCGCGGAACCGGACCTCCGCCGCTTTCCGATGCTGCGCCACAAGTTCGGCGCTTTTGAAGAACTGGACGACGCGCTGGCCCCGCTGGTGGAGCGCGGTCTACTGCGCAAGACACAAGTCCTCGGCCGCACAGGGCAGAAGCGCATCGTCGAGCACGTGTATTTCCTCCTCGAACGAGGCCACGAGGTTGTCGGGTCGCTCGTACAGGACGCTCCGGCGCTGGAGTGGTACGTCAACCGCACCAAGCTGGTCGTAGCGCTGGTCGACGGCCTGGGTGGAACGCAGATCAAGAACCGGCAGTACCTCTTGAGTGACTACGCCGACACCCCGTGGCGGCAATACATCGCCCCCATCACCGAGCAGGCCCGCACACGGCTGCGCCAGCTGAAGGCCGCAGCTCTGATGCCCACAACCGACGTCAACCAGGAGGCATCGTGACCGCGCCGCCCCTCACCAGCACAGCCCAGGCAGGAGTCGTCCCCTCGGCTGGCAACATTCTGCAGGGCGTCGCAGTGAAAATGGGCCTGACCGTAGAGCAGGTCGAACGAACTCTCGCCGAGGCCAACATCACCCTGAAGAACCCGGCGGCAGCCGACCGCCGGCTGCAGATATTGCGCCTTCGGGCCCAGGGCGTGAAGCATTCAGGTGAACCCTTCACCGTGGAGCAGGATTTCTCGACGGGAGTATGGGCGATCGTCCACCCCGACAACAGCGCTGGCAAGACCAGCCTGCTGGAGTTCCTTGTCTGGCCGCTGCGCGGCGAGCCGCGAGATCTGCCGCCGGACGTCCGCTCCTGGGTACGGCATCTGAGCTTGGACCTGTCCGTGGCCGGGCGCCCCATCCGAGTCGTTCTCGGTATCGACCCCGAAGCTCAACCGGCGGTGACGGGACGGATCCTGACCGCCAAGACGACTGAGCAGTTGTTGGCTGCCGACGAGGCCGGGAATGGGCTGCGTCTGCTGGAACAGGCTTCCGGAGCTGACGAGGTGGACCGCAGTATCGGATCATTCTTCCTCGACGCCCTGCGCATGGGGCACACCAGTTTGTGGCAGAACGGTGGCGGCGCCGATGGTGAAGGTGCGCCCCAGGTCCACGGCTGGGCCTCGTACTTCGGAGCGTGCTACCTCAACCCAGGCGGCGACGAAATCCTTCTCGGGGACGTCAACGCTGTGGGCCTGTCCGCCCGGCTCATGGAGCTCTTCGTCGACATCCCCTACAGCACCGTCCTCACCCAACTCTCGGTCGCCGGAAAGCGCGAGCGGAAGACTCTGACACAGGAAAAGCGCCGCGCGGAGGGAGATGCCGACGCGCGCAAAACGGAACGAGCGGCTTGGCAGAAGGAGCTGGAACAGCTCTCCCTTCAGATCACTGACCTCCGGAGCCTGGCGAGCCAGGACGTCTCGCCCCTGCTCCATGCCTCGGACCAGGCCGCAGCCCGCCTCCAGGGTGCGCAAGGCATGCTTCGCGAGAGTGAGCAGGAGCTCACCGAGACAAACGCAGCCCGGGTGCGCGCCGACCAGGCATTGCTCGATGCTCGCGAGACCTGGCAGGCCCGCCGGGTGCTGGGCCGGCTCAACCCGGTTTGCTGTCCGCGGTGCGAAGAACCGCTCGACCGGGCGCGTCACCAGCAGGAGCGTGAGGACGCCTCCTGCGCAGTGTGCACACGGCCGATGCCTGAGATCGACGAAGAGACCGCCGAAGTGCTCCTGCAGGACCTGCAATCGCAGCTGGATAGCGCCCGGGAGGCCGTGGAAGCAGCCGTCAGACAGCACGATGCCGCAACTGCCACGGCGGTAGAAGCAGTCGCCGAGCAACGGGCGGCTGCAACAGCCCTGCAGCAGGGGCTGGCGACATCGCAGAACCATGGTCGGCTTCGCCAATTGGAGTTGCAGGCGGCCGGTCTGGAGGGGCGCCTCGCTGCCACCGGTTCGGTTCCCGACGAACCTCCCGTACCGATGTCCGCTCAGGTCCTGACGGCGGTATACGAGGCCGTCCGGGAGGAGGTGAACGCCTCCGCCAAGCGGCTGTTCCCTGCCATGAACACGCAAATCGTCGAACTGGCGAGCCGTTTCGGAGTGCAGAACCTCGATAGCGTCCGGCTCGACCGCTCCGGCAAGGTCAACGCCGTCAAGGCGGGCGTGAAGACACCATTCAAGAGCCTCAGCCGCGGTGACCGACTCCGGATGCGGATCGCCACGGTCATCGCTCTGCTGCGGGTCGGGGCGGATCGCGGTGTGGCCGCCCATCCCGGTCTGCTGCTGATCGACTCGGTCGCAGCTGAAGAGGTCACCGAAGTGCCTGCCCGCACGCTGATCTCCGAGCTGCAGATCATCGCCAAGGACCTCCCCGATCTGCAGGTCGTACTCACCACCGCGCAGCCCGAACTCGTGGACACCCTGCCCAACGCTCAGCTCATCACCCGTACCGATGAACATCTGTTCTAGTCTGCCCGTTTGAGTTCCACGCGTGCCATGCAGAAGGGAGAGGGACGGTGACTTCGAGCGCGGATGAGGCTCTCCACGAGTGGGCCAGCCGCGCGAGCGATGAAGACCTGGAGACGGGGCCACACCTGGAGGACCTCGGTGGAGCAGACACCGTGGCGGCTGAGGCAGACAGCTGGGCCCGCGGTCCGCAACTGCCCTATCTCCTCGCCGCAGTGGCCCACGGCCTCGACACCCTTCCTGACGACCAGGCCCGCGCACTGCTCGCCGCCGCAGCCGCGGGTCTTCGCCAGCCCCATTCGGCGT
Source organism: Streptomyces sp. AcH 505 (assembly GCF_000818175.1). Lineage (GTDB taxonomy): Bacteria > Actinomycetota > Actinomycetes > Streptomycetales > Streptomycetaceae > Streptomyces. Next base: position 1,361,654 of record NZ_JTIY01000002.1, on the reverse strand, counting down.
GGGTCCTGACCGACGCCCTAGACATCGTGTGCACCCAGCCCGACCTCGCCGCTCGCCTGGGTAACCGGACCCTCAGAGATCTTGCAGCGCTCGCCGAGGCTGCGCTGTCCGGGGACTCGGATGCCGCGTACGCGCAGCCAGCCGTCGCCGGCCTGCTGCGCCTGGCTGTGGCCGGAGGAACCCCACACCGTCTGCTCACTCTTCTCACCGAGATCACAGGCACCGAGCCAGCCGACGCCCTGGAACGTCTCCCCGTCCTGATCGGTATTGCCCGCGACCACTTCGCCGACACCGACGGCCTCCTCGACGTTCTCGGAACTCTGGAGAACCAACCAGGCCTCGCACCCAACAGCCGGGCCGACGCAAGCTTCGAACTGGCCTTGGCCGCCGAACGAGCGGCACTGGAAGCCCCGGACCGGGCCACCGCCGATGAGCAGCTACGCCTGGCCCTGATGCGGTTCTCGGAGATAGACCGCACCCACGAAGCACGCCTGGATGCCCGGGCCCACGCAGCGGCCATCTCAGCGGTCCTCGCATTCGCCGACCTGGAGAAGGATCCGGCGGGTGCCGACAAAGCGCGCACGCAACTCACCGAAGCGTCCGGCCAACTGGACGCCACCGCCGCGCAACTGGCCGCCTGGACGGGCCGTATGCACCAGCTCGACTGGCTCAGCGCCCGTGGTCTAGCCCAAAGCGCTTGGTCACGACTGGTCACCACACTGAGCATCGCTCAGACACATCTCGACCAGCCCAGCTGGTACAACCCCGCTGGCGCCTTCAACGACCTCCTGAACATCTACGTTGCCAGCCGCAGCATCTGCACCCCCGCATCCGACTCACCAGGACTCACCGCCCTGATCAGCCCCGCCCTGGAAGCTCCGTTCGTACGCAGCGAAGGCCTGCTGCACCAGATGGAACAAGCCCTAGCCCACGACCCCCAGTTCACCGGCCACCCGGACGCCCAAGCTCTGCACGAGGCAGTTCAGGAACGGCGTCGGCAATCGGCAGCCGCAGCAACGTCCCAGGAGGGGGTGCCGGGAAAACTCCTCGAAGGCCGCCCAGCGCTCGCCACACTCTTCCGCACTGACGCGACTGCCGACCCACGCGATCTGGACCTGCTCGAGCAGCGTGCACAGGAGCTCACCAGAGGTTTCACCCCCACCGGCAACGCCCGGGTCGACGATCAGCTGTTGGCCCTGCTCGACACGATGAAGAAGAGCCCGGCCTGGAAGCCCAGCGACAGCCACTTCTTCACCACTCTTCTTGAACACTTCCTGCGCTTCCTCTACGACCGCTTCGACGCCCAGGCCAACCTCTACGGCGACCGCACCGCCTACCTCGGGCCGGCCCGTAGGGACGATAAGGGTCTCGACGTCTCTTGGAATGAGAAGAACCTCCAGGACGACTTCCACCAACATCTCAGCCCCCAGTTCCCGCCAGGCAGCATCGAGCGGGAGAAGTGGGACGTGGCCAGCGGTCGCGCAGATGTGATCTTCACACCGCAACCCGGCAGCCGGTTCGTCGCCGAGATCAAATGGCGCACCACACCGTGGAAAGACCGGGAGGTCATTCGGCTGGATTACCTCGCTCAGGCCGCCAACTACACCGCCACAGGACCGCCCTTCGCGCTTCTCCTCATCGGAGACGCCAGCGACCACTCCGCCGGCTACCGCGACATCGAAGACAGCGTCTGGATCTTTAACCATGCCCGCAGCGCCACAGAAATTCCGCGGCTCGTCGTGACCGGTGTCCTTCCGACCGCGCGTAACACTCCGCACACCCTGCGTATAAAGCGGCCGAAAGTCGGGGGCAGGCAGCCACGAAAGGGGAAGGCTTAGATTCGCCGAGCGCTGCTCATCCCCTGGCCAGTGTGCAGCCATGACAGCACCGTAAACGCCGGGTACGACACCACAGCCGAGTCCGGCGGTCGGAGCGGTCTCGCAGCGCGTCAGGTACCGAACCAGGAAAGCCAGTCAGCCTTCTGCGCGGCCTGCTCGGCTTCCTGCTCCTGTTCGTCCACCCCCGGACCAAGCTCAACCCGGGCCAATCTCTCACTCGCTGATCAAGAACCGCCTGGGCGCGGACGCACTGCGGAAACTGGGCATGAAGCAGGCCTGGTCACCCTCGCTGGCGCGTGGGCTCACGCAGCGGACGATGCGCCAGACGTATTCGGAGAAACTCTTGTGCCCGACTGGACGGATCGGAGTCCCTCGGCGGCATCTGTTGTAGAAGCCGAGTTGGACCGAGCAGTATTTGCCGGACCGGAGCAGGGGGCGTGGGATGTGGGTGCAGGACGTCGTGAGCGGCATGGTCCTGGAGAGGCTGAGTGATGACGCTTACCTCTGATTCGCCGTGCGCACGCTCCGGCTGCTCGCAAGGAGCGGTGGTCTCCTGCCTGGAGTGTCCTTGGGGGCCCGCCATGGCGCCGGTGCCGCCCAGGCCCGAGCCTCCGCTGAGCAGCCTCAGCCCCACGATCCTGCCGCGGCAGCTGAACTCCTTCCACGACACGCACCGTTTGATGTTCATCAAGTACGTTCGTAGCCGAGGTGTGCTGCGTGAGGATGCCGAAGATGTCGTCAGCCAGGCCTTCTTGACGCTCTATCGTGCCGGGCAGTCGTTCTTGAACGCCGACAATCCGGCGGCCTTCGCCTTCAAGGTCCTGCGTGATGTGACAGCAGACCATTTCCGTCGGTGTGACCGCAGGCCTCGAACAAAGGAGCTGTCGGATGCGTTCGAGGGCAGCACAGGGGCCGACGGTGGCAGGGTGCAATGCCGTCGGTGCTGGGGTTGATGGAACAGCGTGAGGCGCGGGCGAAGCAGGATCTGGAGTCCTGGACGGAGGTCTTGGAGCAGGCTCAGGCGGAGGTGGATGCCGCGCGGGAGCGGGTCGAGCGGGCCCGGGTGGGGCGTGAGGAGCTCGTGTCGGTGTTGGCCGGGGAGAGCCCGGTGAACACGCCGGTCTCCGGGCCTTCTGGTGGTGGGGCGGCTGCCCACGTGGGATCGAGCGGCTCCGGCGCGGGGCATGGTGAGCGGCCGCCGGTGTGGCGGTCGGGCATGGGCGAGGAGGTGCTCGGCGGCCTGTATCGGGAGGTGTTCGCCGCGGTGGTGGCCGCTTCGGGGCCGGTGAACGGGGTGGAGCTGACGCGGGCGGTGGGCCGGGAGGCGGAGATCAAGAATGAGGTGGAGAAGATCCGTCACCGTGCCTATGTGCTGGAGAAGCGGGGCTGGCTGGTGCGGGCGGAGGACGGACGGTTCATGCCTGAGCCCGGAGCAGTCGGCCGGGGCGTTTCTCCGGCCAGCGTGGAGCGTCTGCGGCCAGGCGCCGGGACAGCCTGATCACGGCGGCCCACCACACCATCTGCTGGTGGTGGTCGGGGCGGCGTTCGTGGTCGCGGTTGAGGCGGCGTGCGCGGGAGAGCCAGCTCAGCGTGCGCTCCACGACCCACCTGCGGGGCCAGTACGACAAATCCGCGTTGTCCGTCACAGCGGCGCACGACCTCGGTCCGGACTCCGTGACGGGCGAACGCCTTCGCCAGCGCCGGACCCTGGTAGGCGCTGTCGACCCACACCAGTTTCAGCAGCCGGCCCGGCTGCTGCATGAACGTCTCCAGCAGTGCGGGGGCGGCCTTGGAGTCGTGCACATCGGCCGTGGTCACGGTGACCTCCAGGAGCAGGCCGTCGGTGTCGGTCAGGATGTGACGCTTGCGCCCGTCACGTGACTTGC
>NZ_JTIY01000002.1:1354613-1357651 GCF_000818175.1 Streptomyces sp. AcH 505 | reverse complement strand
TGTCCGCGTACTCGCTTGAGTGCACCACCGCGTACGAAGTTGTGTGCACCACTGCCTAGGCCACGTCGGTGTCCCGCTCGATCGCCTGGAGACGGTTCTTGAGCCGGTAGCTGTTGCCGTTGATCGAGACGACTTCACAGTGGTGCAGGAGACGGTCGAGGATCGCGGTGGCCAGCACCTCGTCGCCGAACACCTGGCCCCACTCGCTGAAGGTCTTGTTCGAGGTCAGAATGATGGAGCCTTCCTCGTAGCGCCTGGAGATGACCTGGAAGACCAGGTTGGCCTCCGCCCGCTCCAGCGGCTGGTAGCCCACCTCGTCGACCACGAGGACGCCGGGACGGAGGTAGCTGGTCAGCTTGCTCATCAGTCGGCCCTGGTCCTCGGCGGCTTTGAGGTGGCGGACCATGTCGTCGAGGCTGGTGAAGTAGATCGAGTAGCCGGCCCGGCAGGCCGCGACGGCCAGGGCGACAGCGAGATGCGTCTTGCCGACTCCGGGCGGCCCGAGCAGAGCGACGTTGGCCTTGTCCTCGACGAAGGAGAGGGTGGCCAGGTCCTTGACCTTGCGTGGGTCGAGCTCGGGCTGGAAGGAGAAGTCGTAGTCCTCCAGCGCCTTGTGATGCGGCAGCTTCGACAGTCGCAGCCCGTTGCGGAAGCGCCGGTCGTCGCGGACCGCGAGTTCCTCGGAGAGCACCAGGTCGAGCAGGTCGAGGTAGCCCATCTTGGCCTCGCCGGCCCGCTGGACGTACTGGTTCAGAGCCTCGGCCAGATGCGGCAGGCCGAGTTTGACGGCGGTGGTGCGGATGCGGGCGCTGGTCAGCTCGCTCAACGGGCTTCCCTCTTCGGTGCGTTGGTCGTGAAGGGGCGGGTGCCGGTCAGCTCGTCATAGACCGACAGCGGCCTGCGGCCGACCTCGACGCTCGCGGCGGCGGCCCGGTTCAACAGAGCCTGCAGCGGTCCGTTCGCCGCCCCGAGAGGCTCGCTGCGGCGGATCGCTGTCGGCGTACACGTGAACGCGGCTCTGGCAAGTTTTTCGTAGGCGGAGATCATCTCGGTGGCACGGTCGGCCCGTCCGTATAGCGTCGGCGAAGGTGGGCGATCAGGACGACGCGGTGGCGGAGAAGAGAGACGCCGGCACGTCCGGCCATGATCCGTTTCTGCAGCTTGACGTCGGTGATGCGGCCTTCGTTGACTCCGGAGTTGTAAGGGGTCGTGATTCCCTGGGCGACGGCATGTCGGTCTTCGTGGAGGGCTCCGGCGAGGCCGGTGAGAGGAGCGAGTCCGCTCTGTGCGAGGTCACTCAGCCAGCCCGGCAGGAGTGCCGCGTCCTGGTTGTCGACCATGGTGGCGAAGCGGCGGACCAGGTCGTGGGTGAGCTTGAGTTCGGGGCAGTGTTCGAGGAGCAGGGGCAGGCGCTCGTTGATGTGCGGGCTGCGGCGGTGCGGGTGGGTGGTGATCCAACGGGCCGCTTCGCGAGGTGAGGGTGGGCGCTCGCGTGGCTCGTCGATGGGCAGTCCGCGGCGGAGCGGTGCGAGGGCCATCTTCACGCGCTGGTAGTGACCGAGGTAGCCCTTGGATTGCAGTTCTTCGTGCAGGATCTTCGCGTTGTGTTGTCCTTCGTCCCAGCGTTGTCGCAGGTAGTCGAGGTAGGGGTCCAGCGTGGAGGGCTTGCGGGGCGGTCGGCGCATGACTTCCTGCCAGGTGCGGGCAAGGGCATACTTGCCGACGGTACGGCGGTCCAGGCCGAGCTCACGGGCCACGGAACTGTGGCTCCGGCCGGTGCGGGTCAGGGCTTGGACCGCCTCGAACAGACTTTGGGCATGGCGCCCGGCCCTGCTGCTCGCTGCGGCGTTCTCGATGCTCCCCTCGGCCGGCGGGCGAACATCCCCGCTGACCGGTGGCAGGGCTGCGGGCAGGCAGCCGCGGTGGGTGGAGGCGATGTCCTGAACTCGGCGGGACAGGCCCTGCCAGAGGTGAAAGCGGTCGCTGACCTGCACTGCTTCCGAGGCGCCGGCGGTGATGCCCTGCCGGTAGATGAGGGAGCCGTCGCGGCAGGCGACCTCGGTGCCCGGGTGTTCACGGAGCCAGCGGCCGAGCTGTTCCCCGTCACGTCCTTCCCAGAGGGTGAGTGGAAGCCGGGTGGTGGCGTCGACGAGGAGGGTGCCGTAGGTGCCGCCGCGAAGAGCCAAGTCGTCGACCCCCAGGACCCGGGGCGTAACCAGTGGTGGCAGCGACACCCGCATCAGCTGGGACAAGACAGCGACCCGCGAGAGCCTGATATTCAAGATTCGAAGCATCCGGGATCCGCCGCGGCCGGCCAGCACCACCCCGATGTCCTCGACCAGGCGCTGCAGTCGTGGTGTCCGCCGCTGGTAGCGCACGGTCAGACCCGGTACTTGCTCGGCGAAGGTCGTCTTCGGGCAGGTCATGTTCTCGCAGTACAGGCGGCGTACGGACAGGTCGATGAGCAGAGGGCGGCCCGCGAGCGTGACGTCGGTGAGGCGCCGTGCGTAGCGGCTGTGGCACCACTCACTGAGCCGGCCGCATCCCGTGCATCGCGCCGGCTCACCGGATCTCGTGCGGGCACGGACCACCACCGCGGCATCGGATACCTCAACCGAAACCACCTGCACATCGGACAACTGCGGTAGTAAGCTCGCCAGTTCAACAGAGCACAGTCACAGGCTGCCCACCTGCGGACCGGCCGACCGTGCCACCGAGATGATCTCCGCCTACGAAAAACTTGCCAGAGCCAGAAAAGTCCGTACGCCGACACCTTGGTCATGCACGGCCACATTGAACGGCGCCTGCTCCGGCGCTGCCACGGTCACCACGGTGAACTCATCGCCAGGGTTCATCCAGTGATCGGTTCCCCACGGCTCGATCCACAGGCAGACCATGTTGCTGGTCTCGTTGCTCACGCTCGTGTTGGACACGGTCGTAGCCTTACCAGCAACATGACCAGCCGGACAAGGCTCCTCAGGCGGGCAGTTGGCGAGAATCGAGCAGGACCTCTGGCCGCTGCGTAGCACGTGCCTTTA
>NZ_JTIY01000002.1:1342891-1354187 GCF_000818175.1 Streptomyces sp. AcH 505 | reverse complement strand
ACTCCGACGGCTCGACAGCCGAGCACGTCTCCGCAGTGGTCGATGCGCTCCGCTGCGTCCTGGCAGGAGTTGCCGTCATCCTGATCTGCACCGCCACATTCCTTCACCGGCGAACCCGGCTATCCCCGGCCGCAGTCGGCCGGCTGCGCAACTGGCTGGGGTCCCACGCCGGCACCAGCCAACGCGGCGAGACCTCCCCGCGCTGCGGGGATTCGAGCATCGTCAACCCAAGTACGAGCCGCCAACGGGCCAGCGTTATCCTCCTGCGACTGATCACTTACAGAAGGGGATCCCCCAATGCTCCGAAGACGTCTTGCCCTGGCGGCTGCCATATCAGCCATCACACTGACCGTCGGCTGCGACTCCGGCAGTACCACCGCAGCGCAGGCACCGGTGGCCACGACAACTTCCCCTTCAAGCAGCGTGCCCAAGGCTGCAACGTCCCCCAGCAGCCCGACCGCCCCGGCGCCACCGGCAGCCGCTCACGGTCTGCCGGAGGGATACGACGCCAGCCGAAACGCAAAGGCCGACATTCAGGCTGCCCTCGCGACAGCGGCAAAGAAGCACCGGGAAGTGCTGATCGATTTCGGTGCCAACTGGTGTCCCGACTGCGGGTCACTGGACGCATTGTTCCGTTCGGCCCGGGTCGAACCGCTGTTGCATAAGGATTACGTCGTGGTCGCTGTGGACGTGGGCGAGTTCGACCACAACATCGACCTCGCCGAACAGTACGTCGACCTGCAGACCAGCGGCATCCCAGCCCTGGTCGTCCTGAAGTCGGACGGGACCCCCCGGACCGCCACGAACGACGGGGCCTTCTCCAACGCCCGCGCCATGGACCCTGACCAGGTCAGCGCATTCCTGACCCGCTGGGCACCCGGCGCAAGCACGTGACGACAGGACGGGCGTGGGGCGTTGCCCTGGGCGCGGCCACGGCTGCCATCCTTGTCCTTAGCGGATGCGGAACCACCCGGGTCCCTGAACCGACAGCTCACGCCACGGCTCACGGCGTCACGGTCACCGTCACACTGCTGCCTGCGTCCAACGGCCGGCGCGAGCTCCAGGCAACCTTCAAGCCGCAACAGCCCGGCTTCCACATCTACAGCATCGACCTCCCCCCACATGGCATCGACGGACTGGGCATCCCCACCAGGCTGTCGGTGCAAGGCAGTCTCACCGCGGTCGCCAAACCGACAGCGAACCTCGCGACCCGCCTCCTGCGACCGGCAGGTCTCCAGTCCGAGATCCCCGTCTATCCAAACGGTGCCGTGACGTTCACCCTGCCCGTCCGACAAACCAGCAGCCGCCAGGCAGACGTGATCGTCAGTTACGGAGCCTGCAGCAAAAACACCTGCCTCATCCCCGTCAAACACAAAGTGATCCACCTGAACCTCAACTACTGACTCCGGCCGTCAGAGTGACTTCAGGGTGTCGAAAGTGAGACCGGCTCCAACGATCAAGCCATCGAGGAGTTTGAGACGGCTTGACGTCTCACATCGGCGTTGACCGGCACCTTCTCCAGGGGGAAGATCCTCGCGAGGTGATGTGGTGTCGGCAAACGTCGTGCGCCGGCCGTTGTTCACATGGTTGTCGACGGCAGCGGGAACAGGTTTCTACGTGTGTGCGGTCGGGGTCGCCGGCTTTCTCCCTGATGCTGGCTATGGTCCGCCGTTGGTGATTGCCGCGTTCACTCTCTTCATCTGGATGCTCGGATGGCACTCGGCAATCCGGTTCACCGTCACCCATGTGTCCATCACCAACATCCTTGTGACCTCCACTGTTGCTTGGCAAGACGTTGCACGGGTGACAGTGAGCGATGGCTTGTGCATCCAATTGCGGGTTCTGTCGACGATCTTGTGATCCGGACGGTCGAGCGGCCCGTGCCGACTGTTCGCGATCATGCATCGCGTGCTCTCGTGATGTGCTCTTGGAGCTGTTTCCTTACCTGTCCGCGCTGTTGATCGAGGAGGTCGAGAGACAGCCGGACAAGGTGGTGTTGCGGACCCGGGTGCGATCGGCGACTGGAACCTGCCGGTGCGGCCAGAGCTCGGCTCAGGTGCATGGTCGGTATGTACGCAGGCTGCGTGATGTCGCCGTCGGTGGACTCGGTGTGGTGATCGAGTTGTGCGTGCGCCGATTCCGCTGCGAGAACCCGGCCTGCACGGCGGTGACGTTCGCCGAGCAGATCGCGGACTGACCACCCCGCACAGTCGCTATAGCCCGCTGCTGCGTGAGGTGTTGACACGGGTCGGGCTGGTTCTGGCTGGCCGGGCGGGAGCCCGCCTCGCTGCCACGCTCGGCATCACCGTGGGCAAGGACACGCTGTTACGGCTGGTCAGAGCGCTGCCCGATCCGGAGATCGGCGAGGTGGAGGTACTCGGTGTTGATGACTTCGCCTTCCGCAAGGGGCGGCATTACGGCACCGTGCTCATCGACATGGCCACCCACCGTCCCCTGCACCTCTACGACGGCCGTGAGGGTGAGGATCTGGCCGCGTGGCTCCGCGACCACCCCGAAGTGAAGGTCATCTGCCGCGACCGCTCCGGCGGATACGCGGAGGGTGCACGACTTGGGGCCCCACAGGCCGAACAGGTCGCTGATCGCTATCACCTGTGGGCCAACCTCGGCCAAGCGGTCGAGAAGTCGGTGAACGCCCATCGCTCCCGTCTGGCCGAGCCGGCTTCGAGCACTGCCGAGATGCCTGATGCCCTGGAGGCGGAGCCGGAGGAGGTTCGACCACCTTCGGAGCTGAAGATCGTGACTCGGCTGCGTGAGCAACACGCCGCCGCCCACGAGCTGTGGGCCACCGGCATGTCGAAGGCGGCGATCGGGCGGAAGCTCGGGCTGCACCAGGCCACCGTCCGCAAGCTGGTCAACTCCCGCTCCTCGGACGATGTCGTCGCCAAGAGCCTGCAGCGGGCACATATCGTCGATCCGTACGTCCCGCACCTGCACCGGCGCTGGAACGAAGGCGTCAGAAATGCCGCCCAGCTCTACCGAGAGATCCAGCAACTCGGCTATCCGGGCGGCGAATTGGCCGTCCAGCGCCATCTGCGGCGCTACCGCACCGGGCGCGGGCACGCACCCCAGCTCGGACCGAAGCCGCCGTCGGTCCGCGAGGTCACCTCCTGGATCATGACCCACCCCGAGCACCTGCGAGACGAGGACGCCGACAAGCTCCATCGTCTGCGCGATCGGGATCCCGAGCTCGACCGGCTCACAGTCCATGTCCGGAAGTTCGCCGCGATGATGACCGGACTCCACGGCGACCGCCTCGAGGGCTGGATCACCGACGCCGAGCAGGCCACCCTGGTCCCGCTCGCAGGCTTTGCCCGCAACCTCCGCCGCGGCTTCGACGCCGTCCGCAACGGACTGTCCCTGGCCTACAGTTCCGGCGCCGTTGAGGGCAACGTCAACCGGCTGAAGATGCTGAAGCGCCAGATGTTCGGCAGGGCCAGCCTCGCTCTCCTTCGCAAACGAGTCCTGCTCGCACACTGAGCCCGAACCGTCCGGATCACAAGATCGTCGACAGAACCCAATTGCACGACGGGCGAGAGATAGGTTCGATCGCCTTCGGCGGGTCTCTGATCGGCTCGTTCAGCGGTTACCCGACGTATCAGAAGGCGAACGAGACTCTCCGAGATGCGCGTAACAAGGCTCGCCCGCACAACAAGCGGGACGGCCCCGTTCACCTGCGATGGTCTGTGGACTGGCGGCGACAGCTGGTCGCTGCTGCGATGATCTACGCTCCAATATTTTGCGTTCTGGGCGTCCGCGGGTGACGGAATTGGGCTTGAGCGTGCCAAGGTCTGGAGCACCGCTGGGGCGACGCCAGCACCTTCGCCACCGCGGGACACCTCGCCTCCTACACCGGCCTGGCACCCGCCTCCCGCATCACCGGCTCCTCCATCCGAGGCGAACAACCCTCACGACGGGGGAACAAACAGCTCAAACACGCCTTCTCCCTCGCCACGTTCGCCTCCCTCGCCGACCCGGCCTCCCGCACCTACGACGACCGCAAACCGGCCCAGGGTAAAACCCACACCCAAGCTGCCTCGCACAACGCCGCATCGACGTCCTGTTCACCATGCTCCGCGACGGCACTTTCTACGAATCGCGAGCCGCGGCACAGCCTGACCTGGGGCGCGAAGCAAGCCGGCCCCCTACAAGGAGGAACCCTCCACGGGCCTTCCCCCACGAACGTGGGCACGCGGTTATTGGTCACGCGGCGAGCGTGAGTTTGGCGGCGTGGTGTCGTCGTTCGTATTCGTCGGGGCTGAGGTGGCCGTTGGTGGAGTGTCGGCGTCGGGTGTTGTAGCGGGTCAGCCAGGCGAAGACGGTGCGGCGGCAGGTGGTGGCGTCGCCGTAGTCGTGGGCGCCCTGGAGGGTCTCGCGTTTCAGGGAGGCGTGGAAGCTTTCGCAGGCGGCGTTGTCGGCGCTGGTGCCGACCTTGCCCATCGACCGGGTCACCCCGAGCTGGTCGCAGAGGCCGGCGTAGGCCCTGGATCCGCCCTGGGCCCCGTGGTCGGACTGAAAGACCGCGCCGTCCAGGGAGCCGCGGGTGCGGGCGGCCATCCGCAGGGCGTCAGTGACCAGGTCGGTGCGCATGTGTTCGGCGATGGACCAGCCGACGGCCTTGCGGCTGAAGCAGTCCAGCACCGTCGCGAGATAAAGGAACTTCCCTCCCTGGAGGGGGAGATAGGTGATGTCGCCCATGAGCTTGAGTCCGGGCTCGGTGGCGTTGAAGTCCCGGCCGAACAGGTCTGGGGCGGTCCCGGCTGCCGGGTCGGGGACGGTGGTGCGGACACGTCTGCGCAGGCGGATCCCGGTGATGTCGAACGTCCGCATGACCCGGGCGACCCGTTTCTCGTTGACTCGGTGGCCGTTCTCGCGGAGCTCGGCGGTCACCCGAGGGGAGCCGCAGGCGCCGCCGGACTCGCCGTGGACCCGGCGGATCTGTTCGGCCAGGACCACTTCCTCCCGCTGCCGGGCGGCGCGGGCTTCGGCGCCGGCGCACCACTTGTAGTAGCTGGACCGGTTGACGTCCAGGACCTGGCACAGCCGCTTCACCTCGTAGGTGGCCCGGTGGTCGTCAACGAACTGGAAGCGGCTGATCACCAGTTCGTCTCCCCGGCGAAATACTTGGCCGCCTTGCGCAGGATGTCCCGCTCGGTGGCGAGCTTGCGCTCACTCGCCTCGAGTTCCGCCACCCTTGCCTCCAGGCGGCGGACCCGCTCGTCCGGATCCGCCGATGCGACCGCTGCCGGCTGGGAGGCAGGCCGCGTAGGCGCGGCGGTGACGCCACGGCGTCCGCGGTCCCGCAGCACCCACTCACGCAGGGTCGCCCGGTTGATGCCCAGGTCAGCGGCGATGCTCTTGTACGTCCCCCCGGGTGTGGACTCGTACAGGGCCACGGCATCGGCCTTGAATTCGTCCGAATAGTCCTTCATCGCCATCGGCGGTCTTCTCGCTTCCTCCGGATCAAGCAGATCCAGTATCAGCGTGTCCACCACTCAGGGGGAGGCCCCCTACGCTGGCACCAGCCGCATAACCCGTGTTCAGCATTCGGGGTCAAGGCCCGTCCGTCCACTCACTGGGATGTCGCCACCAGGCCCGACTCATAGGCCAGGATCACTAGCTGCACCCGGTCGCGGGCATTGAGCTTGGCGAGCAGGCGGGTCAGGTAGGTCTTGGCGGTGGCGATGCTGATGGAGAGCTCGCCTGCGATCTCCGTATTGGACAGGCCTCTGCCGACGAGGGTCAGCACCTCCCGTTCCCGGGCGGTGATGCCGTCGAGCTCCGACCGCCGCGGCGGTGACACTGCGGGTCGGGTGAACTCTTTGATCAGCCGGCGTGTAACGGCTGGTGCGATCAGAGCGTCCCCGGCGGCAACGATCCGGATTGCGGCAAGGATGTCGTCCAGAGCCATGTCCTTGACGAGGAATCCGGACGCGCCGGCGTGCAGCGCCCCATAGACGTGGTCGTCGTCGTCGAAGGTCGTCAGGACGACGACACGTGTGGCGCCGGTGCCCGCCGTGATCAGCCCGGTGGCCTCGATGCCGTCCATACCGGGCATCCGCAGGTCCATCACGACGACGTCGGGGGCAAGTTCCGCCGTCAGGCGTACCGCTTCCGCGCCGTCTTCTGCCTCGCCCACCACCTCGATGTCCGCGGTGTCGGTTATGACCATCTGCAGGGCGGCCCGGACCAGGGGCTGGTCGTCGGTGAGCACGACACGGATGGTCATCACGCTCCCGCCTTCGCTTCTGCCGCGGTATCTGCCGGGGCCGGGAGTCTGGCCGCTACCAGGAAGCCGCCCCCGGGACGGGACCCGGCCGTGAAATCGCCGTGCAGCAGGGCGGCCCGCTCACGCATGCCGATCAGGCCGTATCCAGTGTCCGTGCTGGTGCCGCCGCCTTTGCCTCGGTCCGAGACCTCGACGGCGAGTTCGTCCGCGCGGTAGTCAATGCGCACCTGGCAGGAATCGGCACCCGAGTGCCGTACGGCGTTGGTCACCGACTCCTGGACGATCCGGAACGCCGCGACGTCGATGTCGGCCGGCAGCGGGCGCCGCCTGCCCTGCCACCGCACCTCCACGCGGACCCCGGCGGCCGTGGTCGTCGCGGCGAGCTGTTCCACGTTCGCCAGTCCGGCGGCCGGTCGCAGGGATCCCGGCGCGTGCGCGCGGCCTTGGCGTTCCTCGTCGTGGTCGGCCTGTCGCAGCGCGCCGAGCATTCTTCGCAGCCCGGACAGTGTCTCGCGGCCGGCCATCTCCACGGTGAGCATCGCCTCGCGGGCTCTGGCCGGCTGAGTTTCGATGACCCGGGCCGCAGCGCCGGCCTGCAAGGCGATGATGCCGATACTGTGGGCGACGGTGTCGTGCATCTCGCGAGCGATGCGCAGCCGCTCGGCGGTGACGGCCTCGGCAGCGGCCCGGGCGTGCAACTCTGCGGTGTGGACCCGGGCCTGATGCGACGAATTACCGATGAGCCAGGCGATGACCACGCTCAGGGCCACGAGCGGCTCCTGCGCGATGCTGGAATCGTCGCCCGTGATCAACCGCAGGACGAGGTAGCCGGCCAGTATGCCGAGCGCCGCGGCGGCCGCGGTGAGCGAGCTGCGCCGAGGCCGGGTGGCTGCGAGGTAGCAGAGGGCGATATCCACGGCCAGGAACTGCGTGGGCGGAATCTCATCCTGCCGCCAGGCCACCGTCGAGATGACCGTAGCGACGATCACCAGACCGTACGCGGCGGAGGTCCTGCGGCGCAGCACCGCACTGCCGGCCAGGATCAGCACGAAGGCGACGGCGAGCAGCGCCTGGGCTCCGAGCGAGTCGAGCCCGTCCTGGGGGTAGTTGAGCGAGTACGTCGGCGCTTGCGGCATCACGACGTACTCGACAATGGGTTCGACTGCTGCCGCGTACCACGCCAGTGCCGTCCACAGGCCCGGCGGTATGCGTTTGAGCAGCGGCAACGGCAGCGGCGGTGAGGCAGACATGCATTGATCGTAAGCACCTGCATCTGACGGCACATCCGACCGCGGCCGTACAACCACGGTTGACACCCGTCCTCTCCGATCGTCACCGGTGGTCCGATGACAGGCAGGGTCGCCCACCGGCACCGTTGTCCCCGTGATCGAAGTCAACGAGCTCACGAAGCGATACGCCGGCACGACGGCCGTCAAAGATCTGACCTTCACCGTGCGGCCCGGCCAGGTGACCGGGTTTCTCGGTCCGAACGGCGCCGGCAAGAGCACCACACTGCGGATGATCCTCGGCTTGCATGAGCCCACCAGCGGCACCGTCACCGTCGACGGCCGCCCTTTCCGCGACCGCCCCCGCGGCCTGCGTCATGTCGGCTCCCTTCTCGACGCGCACGATGTGCACGGCGGGCGCAGCGCGGTGGCGCAGCTGTCCGCCCTGGCCCGCAGCAACCGCATCCCGCAGCACCGGGTGGAGGAGGTGCTGCGGGAAGTCGGCCTCGCCGAGGTCGCCCGGCGCCGCGTCGGCGGATTCTCGCTCGGCATGAAGCAGCGGCTCGGCATCGCTTCCGCCCTGCTCGGCGACCCCCCGGTACTGCTCTTCGACGAGCCGCTCAACGGCCTCGACCCGGAAGGCGTGAAGTGGGTGCGTGACCTGTTCAGGCGTCTGGCCGCCGAGGGCCGCACGGTGTTCGTCTCCAGCCATCTCATGTCCGAGATGGAGCACACCGCCGACCAGCTGATCGTCATCGGCCGCGGCGAGCTGATCGCGGCGGAAAGCCTCACGGAGTTCTCCGCTCGCGGCACCCGGCAGAGCGTCACGGTGGGCACGCCCGCCGCTGCCGCCCTGAGAGATCTGCTGATGGCCGAGGGCGCGGCCGTGGACACGGCGGGCGACCTGCTTGCCGTGACCGGTATGACCGCGGCCCGGATCGGTGAGATCGCCATGGAACACCGCATTTTGCTGCATCACCTCGGCACCCGGCCCGCCTCATTGGAACAGGCATTCATGGAGCTCACCGCCGACAGCGTGCAATACCCCGCAGGAGACCCCCAGTGACCACGACATACGCTCCCGTTGGCGGACTTGGCACCGACGAACCCCGCGCCCGCTTCTACGACCTGGTGGCCGCCGAGTGGATCAAGCTTCGGTCGCTGCGTTCGACCTGGATCGCGTACGGGGCCACTGCCCTGGCCGTCATCGCGTTCAACGCGGGAACCGCCTACGACACCTACAACTACTGGCCGGAGCGGAGCGCGGCGGACCGGGCCGACTACGTCCAAGCCGGAATTCCGCTGCAGGAGGCATTCACGGCGAACGCCGCCATGGTCATGATGCTCGCCCTCGGTGCCCTCGGCGCCCTCGCGATCATCGGCGAATACAGCACGGGCACCATTCGCACGACGTTCGCGGCCGTTCCGGCCCGCCGTTCGGTGATGGCCGCCAAAACAGTGGTCGTCACCGCGGTCACCACCGTCTTCGGCTCGATCGTCGCGGGGGCCTCATTCGGCCTGACACAGGCGATCCTCGACCGCCGGGACGCCGGCATATCGATCAGCTACCCGGGCGCCCTGCGTGTCGTAGCGGCGTCCGCCCTCCTCGCACCCGTGTGCGCGGTCGTCGGCATGGCCATCGGCTCCGTCATCAGGCACACCTCGGCCACCATGACCGCCGCCGTGGCGGTCATCCTCGTGCTGCCCACCGTCTTCACCGAAGGCCGTCACTGGTCTGCGGTCGCCGCTCACGCCACGCTCTATCAGGCGTGGTTGCGGCTCGTGGAGATCGGCCCCCACCAGACCGACTACCCGTGGACGACCAGCGGAGCCTGGACCGTCTACGCGGTATGGGCGCTCACCGCAGCCATACTCGCCGTCACCAGCGCACAACGGCGCGACCAGTGAGAGGGCCAACTGGCCAACATTGTCATCCCCGTAGCGAAGATCCGGCGCATGCCGGACAGCCTCCTGCGCAACAAGGGCTTCGCCGGGACTGCCTTCTTACTCAACGGCACCGACGGTCTCGCCATGACCGCCGCACACGTTGCCGAGCAGCTCACTCTGAGGGAAGCGGCTGTCCTCTTACGTGGCACGGACGGACGTCGGCAGCCGGCCGTCGTACGAGGCATCGAGATTCATCCCACCCAGAACGTTGCCCTGCTACGGCTGGAGCCTGGCACATATCTCTCCCCCCTCCTGCTGAGTCACCATCAGGAATACACCTAGCGCGTCGCTGACCAGTCAGGGTCCATCCCCGCACCCGCCGGGAGAGAAGCGACTTCCCCAGCCACAAGGTCTACGCCCAAGCCAAGCGTTCCGACCTACGGCTCATCACCTGTGCCGGGACCTTCACCAAGAACACCAGCTACAGCGCGAACATCGTCGTCTACGCCCACCTCACCAGCCCCCCGCCAGAACCGAAGCCCTGACCCCGCTGGTGGCTCTGTTCACTGCTGTCGGTCCTTGCCAACGGTTGCGAGCCGTACCGAACTCCTCGCCGGAAAGTCCCGCTGGAGTCCGACGCGCGCGCTGCCTTAGCAATCGGTTGCACCTATATTTGCCCGGTATGAGGTTGCTTCAGAGGGGGGCCGAACCGGACTGAGGCGGCGATGCAGCCGGCCGAATCCGCGGCATACAGATCAGGAGCCGACGACCATGTGCCAGGAGAAGCTCGAAAGGGGGGCCGCGTCCGATGCCGTCCATCGAGCCATTCACCATCGCGGTGACTGAGGAGACCCTCAGTGACTTGCGGGCCCGTATTCACCGCACCCGATGGCCCCAGCGCTCGCCAGCACCCGCCTGGCAACAGGGCACGGACCTCGACTACCTGCGGCAGGTGCTGGCCTACTGGGCGGACGACTTCGACTGGCGCGCCCAGGAGCGCCGGCTCAACGGCTTCAAACAGTTCCGCACCGAGGTCGATGGAGTGAAGCTCCACTTCGTGCACGAAAAGGCCGTCAACGGGCAGGGCATCCCGTTGGTCCTCACTCATGGCTGGCCGAGTTCATTCGTCGAATATCTGCCGTTGGTGCCGTTGCTGACCGATCCGGCCGCACACGGCATCGACGGCCCGGCCTTCGACGTCGTCATTCCCTCACTGCCCGGATACGGCTTTTCCGAACGCCCCGACCGGACAGGAGTGAACACCCGCCGCGTCGCCGGACTATGGCACGAACTCATGGGCAGCCTAGGATACCGGCGCTACGGCGCTCAAGGAGCCGACTTCGGGTCGGCGGTCACCACCTACCTGGCCCTCGATCACCCGCAAAGCCTGATCGGGATCCATCTCAGCAACCTCGACCTGCATCCCCACACCGGACCCGGCACCCGCCCCCTGTCCGCAGCGGAGCGTGCCTACCTCGCCCAATATCGTCGCTGGCGCTCGGACGACCGCGGCTACGGTGCGATCCAGTCCACCCGGCCCCAGACCCTCGGCTACGCGCTCAACGACTCACCGGCCGGACTGGCCGCGTGGGTACTGGAGAAGTGGCGGGCATGGTCCGACTGCAAGGGCGACATCGAACACTCCTTCTCCCGGGACTTCCTGCTCACCGTCATCACGCTCTACTGGTGCACCGAAACCATCACACCCTCCATGCGCGATTACGTCGACAACCTCGCACACGAATCCCTGGGCCCTGAAGACCGGGTCGATGTACCGACCGCCGTGTCCGTCTTCGCCAACCAATTCCTCGACGACGGCGCACCGCCCCGCGAATGGGCCGAACGCACCTACAACGTCCAGCGTTGGTGGCCCATGCCCGCCGGCGGCCACTTCGCCGCGACCGAACAGCCCCTACCGCTGGCACGAAACACCGCC
>NZ_JTIY01000002.1:1323593-1342803 GCF_000818175.1 Streptomyces sp. AcH 505 | reverse complement strand
GCATTCTTCGCCGACCTGTAGCCGAGCCGCCGCCCGGCGGTCTCCTGGATTGGATAGCCGAGAAGATCGAGGGCCCCGACTGGTTCATGGAGACGGCGGCCGCCGTCCCGGCGGGCCCCGAGGACCAGGACGACGGTGTGCAGCGGCTGCTGAGTGACGACGACCTCGCCCAGCACCCCGGCCCCGCGGCCGTCCTGCAGTCCTGGCTCGACTCCCCCGCCGCCGATGAACTCCTCTCCCACTCCGGGGTATACCGGACTCTCAACAAACCCGCCACCACACCCTGAGCCACCTGCACCCGATCCCCGCCGACGAAGTCCTCCCCCGCCACGAACCCCCGATCGCGCTGACGATCCTGCTGGAGCACTGCAGGCGCAGCACCGACCGGTGGGCGGCGCTCGCCGCGGCCATGACCTTCGAGCACGGCGAAACTAAGCTCACCGGCGAAGGGCGTCGTGTCCTCCTCGCCCGCCTCGACGACGACGTCTGTGACCTGATGGTCCTGTCGTACCTGCGCACCATCACCACGTACGTCATGTGAACGGACAGCCGGCGGGTTTGCCCTCAGCGGCCTCGCCACCGAGGAGGCCAAGCTCCGCTCCCACGTGCGCAAGGTACTTCCCGGTCACCTTGCCACTGTCCAGCCGATCGCCAGCGGCTTCAGTGCGCCCTTGGCCCGCAGCCGGTTGGGGCACCGAACCCCCCGCGCGGGCCGATCAACAACGTCATGGCTGCCGCTTTCACCCACCATCATCTGGTTCGGGACACAGTTCATCCTGGCGCCTCACCGACTCGTGTGGCCCCTGAGCCTCCGGGGCCACACGGGCACGGCGAGCAATACCGGGTCAGTTAGCCTTGGCTCCTGACGGCGTTTGACGGAGGACAGCCGATGGTCATCGACGGCGCGGATGATGATGTTCTGCCGGGGCAGCACTCCAGACCAAGTGTCCGAAACGAGCTGGTCGATGTCGTCGCCGGCGTCGTGGTCCAGGCAGGCTCGATCACCGGCGGCGTCCACTTCCACGCTGTACCTCACAACGTTCCGGTTCCCCGGCAGCTCCCATCTGCCCCAAGGGTCTTCGTCGGCCGTTCGGCGGAACTGGCCGAGCTGACTGGCGTTCTCGACAAGGCGGCTGCCGGGGACAGCACAGTCCTGATCTCGGCTGTGGCTGGATCAGGGGGAATTGGCAAGACGTGCCTCGCGCTGCAATGGGCACACCAGCATGCCGACGTGTTCCCGGACGGGCAGTTGTTTGTGGACCTGCAGGGTTTTTGGCCTACGAGTGCTCCCTTGGACCCGGCAGTTGCCCTTCGAGGCTTTCTCGAGGCCCTGGGTGTGGAATCCGGGCGGATGCCGGTGGACCTGGACGGCAGGGTAGCTCTGTACCGTAGTCTTGCAGCTGGCCGACGGATGCTGATCGTCCTGGACAACGCACGGAACACCGAGCAAGTGGCAAAGCTCCTCCCTGGCAGCCCCACCTGTACAGTCGTCGTTACCAGCCGCAACCACATGCCGGGCCTCGTCGCCAGGCACGGCGCCCGCCCACTGGCGCTCGACGTTCTCGACGCGCAGGCCGCGCGAGCCATCTTCGCCGAACATATCGGGGCTAGTCGCCTGGAGGCTGAGCCTGAGGCTGCGGCAGAGTTGGTTGCGCTGTGTGGCGGGCTGCCCCTTGCGCTAAGCATCGTCGGCGCGCGAGCCCTGATTCGTTCGCAGCTTTCGCTCGCTGCACTGGCAAGCGAGATCCGGCACGCCGCGACGCGACTGGCTGCTCTCGACGACACTGACGGGGCAGCCAGCGTTCCGGTGGTTCTGTCGTGGTCTTACGCCGCATTGCAATCGGAGCAGTCCGACGCGATCGAGCTGTTCGCCTTGGCTCCCGGACCGGATCTCGGCCTCACCGCTGCCGCGGTGCTGGTTGAGCAACGGGTTCGCGAGACCATTCCGCTGCTGCGGGCACTCGAGCAGCTCTCCCTGCTGCAGCAGGTAACTCCTGGGCGATACCGGATGCACGACCTGATCCGCCTCCACGCTGTAGACCGCGCCCGACACCGACAAGCACAGGTAAAGCGGGACGACGCGCTGAGACGCATCGTCGACTTCTACGCGCACACCACCTTCGAGGCACGCCTGCTGCTAGACCCGCACGGCACGCCGATCACCATGGGCGAGGCGCCGGGAGGCGACCGGCAATCGCTGTTGAGCGAGGCAGACGCCGTGGCGTGGTTCAAAGCCGAACTGCCGTGCCTGCGCGCCAGCCAGGAGCTTGCTCTCGAACGTGGTTGGCACGCTCCGGTGTGGCGTCTGGCATGGGCGTTGCACACCTACCAGTGGCGTGAGGGATATGTGGGTGAACAAGCTGTCGCGTGGACATTGGCCCTCACCGCCGCGCAGCATGCAGGAGAGGTGGACATTCAGATACGTGCGCACCGTGCGCTGGCCGATCTCGCGAGCCGGGCGGGCAGCTACGACGACGCGTTGACTCATCTACGGCAGGGGCTCGCCATCGCTGAGGAGCACCATGACGACGTGGGGCGCGGTCACCTCCACCACACATTCGCATGGCTCTGCGAACAGAGGGGTGAGCCTGAAAGCGCCCTGGACCACGCCATCGAGGCTTTGAAGCTCTTCCGGGTCAACGCTCAGCCGATATGGGAAGCGCACGGGCTGAACCAGGTTGGCTGGTACCAAGCCCTCCTCCACCACTATGGCGAAGCACGCGCCAACTGTGAGGAGGCGCTGGCGCTGTGCCGCCGGCTCCAACACCACGAGGCGGAAGCTGCGACGCTCGACAGCCTGGGGTACATCGCTCAGCACACCGGCGACCCGGCCTCCTCGGTGCGGCATTACAGTCAGGCCCTCGAACTCTTCCGAGCCCTGGGTAACGCATATGAGGAGGCTGACACTCTCGAGCACCTCGGTCAGGCCTACCGTGAGGGGGACAGGGAGGCAGACGCCTCCGCCGCGTGGCGCTCTGCGCGCGATCTCTACGAGTCACAAGGCCGGACGGCACAGGCGCGACACCTTGACGGAAAGCTCGCGACGCTGGAGACATCGTCTGGCCTTGTCCCCCTCCGTCGAGAGGACGATGCCGGATAGGCCGACCATCCTGGAGCAGCCGTCTTCATCGGGTGCCCTTCTCCTTATTCGCACAGTATTGCGCGTTTCAGAACGAGGTTCGGAGTCACCTCACGCAGGTGATGCTGCAAGCGAGTTGGAGCAGTCCGAGGTGAAGGTCGGCGCGTGTATCTCCTAGCGGATCCGCAGCCGTTTGAACTGGTGTAGCCAGGCAAAGGTCCGCTCGACGACCCAGCGGGTCTTGCCCAGTCCGGAACCGTGGACGGTGCCTTTACGGGCAATCTTCGGGGTGATGCCGCGGGCCCGGAGAAGACGGCGACACTTGTCGTGGTCGTAGCCACGGTCCGCTAACGGTCGACGGCCGACCACAGACCCTGCGGATGCCGGGTATCGCATCCAGCAACGGCATCAACTGCGTGACATCGTGACGCAGCGAGACGACCCAAGGGATGCCTTTCCGGTCGACGATCAGGTGGTACTTGCTACCGGGCCGAGCACTGCCCACCGCTCAAGGTCCATTGTGATCCCCCCACTTGAGGGTCCGTACGTGCCAGCGGCCCGACTGCGGCGTCGTCCATGTCGAGCAGGCTGGCGGCCCGTAGCTCGGCGAGCAGCACCTCGTGCAACTGCGGCCAGACGCCGGCGTCGGCCCAGTCCCGCAGCCGCCGCCAGGCCGTCATACCACTGCAGCCGACCTGCTCCGCCGCAACATCCCGCGAGCCACGCTCTTGCACCCACGTAAACGATGCCCCGCAGCGCAGCCCGGTCAACCGCCCCAGATACCGCTGCCGCCTGGGCGGCCGTGGAGGCAACAGCGGCACCACACGTTCCCACAGGTCATCAAACACAAGATCAGCAGACACCCCACAAATCCTGCCGACACAGCGCCCAACTGCCAAGCCCCACAACACACTTCATTCTGGAACAATTAGTTAGTCCGCAGTCTCGTCTTTCGGATCAGGTACCGGAGCCAGATCTCGTCCTCGTGGACGCCTTCGGTATGCTGCGCGTTGGGACATGAGCCAGTAAACGAGCGCCGCGGGGGGTGCGACGCATAACAGAATGATCAGCAGGCGGGAATCGATCACCTGGGTGCGTGACGCAGGTGATTCCGCTTCGCCCGGCAGATCTTTCACGAGGGCATCGAGTTGCTCGCGCGTGCGTGCTTCGTAGGCCGCGGCCACGCGTTCTTCGAGCTCGAACAGTGTCAGTCGGCCAACAGCGTAGTGTTGTTTCAACTGCAGCTCGATCCGCTCACGCTCGGCGTCCGAGGCTCGGACCACTGCGTTGGCGGTGTACTCCTCGTTGTCATTCATAACGACCTCTCGGACGTGGGCGGAGCGGCATTGGGCGGTGGTCGGTCCTGCAGGTCGACAAGCGCGATAACCACCCGTGTCCAGACCCCCGGGGCATCGCGGTCCCCGAAGCGGGTGGCGAGTCGTTCGATGTGGCCGCGCAGCTCGGCGAGCGCCTCATCGGTCAGCCGCAGTGCACCGCGGTGCACATCGACTTCCCGGAGACCGCCTGCCTGCTTGGACCGCCAAGCGGCACCGATATCTGCCCGAGTGGCATCGAGCATCGAGCCGAGAAACCCAACCATCTCTTCCGGGCTCGCGGAATCCCCGGGAGGTTCGGTGACCGCAGGGGCATAGACCCGCTCGACCTTGCCACGGGCCAACGGCCGGTATTCGGCGATCTCGATCAGCCCGGCCCGCTCCAGCTGACCCAGATGGTAGTAGAGGCGATCAACCGGGATGTCGGCTAGATCGGCGAGTTCTCGTGCGGACCGCGGCATCTCCCACAACGCCTCCAGCAGCCGGATCCGCAGGGGATCAGCGAGCGCCTTGTGCACACCATGCCATCGCTTGGACGGTGCAGCGGAGTCGTGTCTACTCATCGCGTTCTCCACCCAACAGATCTCAGTTGATTGGAAAATTCTACAACCACGCGATGGGCGGGACTAGCCCTCCGGACATGAAGCCGCGGTCAGCGCGACACAGCTTGAGGCCGACCGCCCTGGGGTTATGGCCGGCACCGGCCAGAGTCTCCTCTGCGCGGCCTGCCACGCCAGGCTGCGCTCGGCCCGCTCGCCGAGCAGGCGCCCGCGCTTGGTCATAGTCGTCAGTGATGCCCCCCAGCGCCGCGACGATCCGCTCGCGGCAGTGGCCGACCAGCCGATCAGCTCCGAGCCGCCGGCTACCTCCATCACTGACCTCCGACCCGGCGTGTGCTGTCGGATCGCCAGGTCAAACGCAGCCGGGCCAACTTGTTCTTTACCTTCCGGCTGTTCGGTGACAACGGGGGCCCGCCAGCTCGGCCTGGACGCCGACCTCTCCGGCATGGAGGCCACCGTCGAGCAATACCGGGCAACACCCCCTCAGCCGACGTACCCGTCGAGCGGAAAACAACTGGCCATGGGCCGGTTTCAACCGAGGCTGCTGGCGAACTGACCGTTCTGCGCCTCCTCAGCAGACAGCTGCACCTTCCCCCGGTGCGAGATCTCCACCTGATAGAAGTCCTCCCCCGTCGGAACAGCATCGATGGACACGTCGAACGCGCAGGTGCCGGTGTCCTCGTCGAAAGTCGAAAGGATCAGGCTCGATGCGGCAATGACCGTGCCGGCGGCGTCGTACACGGTGACGGAGGTGCCCATGGTGATGTCGTCATACCCGCCCGTGCCCTCACACCCGCCCGTCCCGTCAGCGACGGCCCCGTCAACGAGGTCGAACTCCCCGGTGAGGGTGAACGTGTTGGGCTTCGCAGAGGGCGTGGCCTTCGCCGCGGGCTTCGCCACGGCATGCACCTCGGTGCCAGCGGCGGGTGCGCCCCTGCTCGTACCGAACCAGACCGCTCCAACGGCCGCAGCGCCTACCAGAGCGCCCATCAGGCCTGCGGTAAGGGTCCGGGAAGATAAGCGGACGGGAGTAGCCGGCAGCCCGCCTGGGGGTTGTACGGGCGGCTGAGCGGGTGGCTCCGGGTACGAGGTCATCGTGGCCGATCGTGTGGTGGTGGGTGCTCCTGGCGGTGGGGACACGTCGGCGCCTGTACAGAATGTGGGACAACCGCCAGCACCAGATAGTTGCGCTACCAACTGCCGGTTTGACGGGCAGTCAGCCCGCTGGGGATGGGCGACGTCGATTCCGGCCTTCTGTGGCGCGGAGGTTCTTGGAGCCCGGGCAAGGGATGGTCGGTCTGCCCTGTCCGACATGACGCCGAGCCCTGATGCTCACACCTTCAGCCCTTCCTCGAGGTCCCGTCGGGCAAAAGGTGCCGGGTTGCAACTTTCCGGGCCAGCAAGGCGGGGGCTTCTGCCCCGTGAGCCGTGCACAAGGGACGGCCTGGCGAGGGAGTGACCGGAAGAGCCGGGGAGTGCGCCGAGCGCACTCCCCGGCTTGCACCGGTGCTAGATCCTGCGACGCCGCTGGTAGCGGATACCGGAGTTCGCCATCGAGTTCATGGCGAGACCAGGGGCCCTACGCGAGGGTGGGGCCGCCCGCCCGCTCGGGGAGCTCGCGAGGCGCAGCGGCGAATTCGAGGAGCCGCAGGGTTCCCTTGCCTAATAGGTAACTGGTTGGTACGCCGTCCCACGTCTTCTCCAGAGGACGTTGAACGGTCCGCGGGGCCAGCCTCAGCGCTGACCCCGGCGGAGAAACTCAGGTGAGTTCCTGGCGAAGCTTCCTTGCGATGAGGCTTCCGCAGGTCTGCCGCGACGGCGGCCGGCGGAGCGCATCCGGCCACCACGCGCACGATGACAGCAAGAAGAATCACGATCACCAGCCAGACCATCGCGGCAGTGATCTCTCGGCCCGCCCGGGAGCGGCGAAAGGGCGCACCGGGTATGGCCATGAATCCGCAACGCGGCCGAAAGACATGGCGCGCCGCGTCCTCCGAAGGCCCCGTGCGGGCGGCCGCCTTGACAGCGGATGGATCCGCCGTCTGTAATCACGACCGTGGTGACGCTTGACGCGACCGCGGCAGTGCTGCCGCGATGCCCGGTTCCCGGACATGAATCCAGCAAGGTTGTTCTGGGCGGCCGGTACGGCAAGCCGGGCCGGCAGAGACAGCTGTACGTATGCGGCATGGCCAAACCCGGCTCCGCCGCTCCGTCACACCGATTCACGGCGCCCATGGCGACTGCGCGTGCGGGCGCGCCGGGTGAGGACGGCGGCCCGGAGACCGAGGAGCGGCGCACCGCGCGCAACTACCAGTTCACCGCCTACGACATCGCCTCCGGCCTGGTCGCGGTCGCTCGCGGGGCGAGTTACGCGCGGGCCGGCCAGGAGGTGCGCGAGCACGCGGCCAGGCGCTGGGGCACGGAGAACGACACCGGCGCGCGCCGGCACGGCACCCTCGTCTCCGACTGGGTCGAGGTCTACGCGGAGGCGCTGTGGCAGACCCAGGCCCCGCACCGCGAGGACTGGCCGGAGACGGTGCTCGTCGGAGTGCTGCCACTCACGGTCGGTGAGGCAGCGGCCCCCAGACTGGTCTTCTCGGTTTTCGTGGCCATGGCGTACCGGAGCGACGGCACCGCCGCGGTCTTCGCCGTCCACACCTCCACCGGTACAGGGACCGACCACTGGGCCGCGTTCCTCGCGGAGTTGGACCAGGCGCGGCGCGGGCGGCCCCGGTATGTCGTCGGGGACGGCTCGGTCGCTCTGGCACGCGCCGTCGCCCGCGTCTGGCCAGCCGGCAGCGGTACTGACGGGGCGTCGGACGACGCCCCCGCGCTGTGGACCGACGAGACGCTGATGCGCGACCAGGCACGCCGCATCTGCAGGGACCGCGGCCTCGACCGCCGTGACGGGCGGCTGTGGCTGCTTCTCCAGCGTGCCTGGCGCGGCCAGGAGGACTGGGACCGGTTCACAGCCGAGGCGCGCCGGTACCGGCTGCCCGAGCTTGACCGGTGGCTGGCGTCGGCCGAGCCGACGATGTCCCAGCAGTTCGCGGGCCGCGCGCCCGGCGTGCACCACTCCCGCCAGGTGGTACGGGTCGCTCTGACGGAGCTGGACGACCGGCTCGGCAGGCGGCGTACGACTTTCGGGAACCAGGCGCGTACCGACCGGCTGCTGCGGCTGATGGCGCTGGACATCTCCGGGGTCGCGCGCGTCCATGCCTGGACGGACCTGATCTGCGTTTGGCTGGAGCGCAGCGGCGGTCGGCCCGCCACGTCGCAGCGCCGCATAGCTGACCAGGGCGGCCGTAAGTCGCTACGGGCCGCATCGTCACGCTGACCTCGGACTGGGCCTGACGGACGGTCCGTTCACCGCCATCCATGTCAATGAAATGCGACGCCGTTGACACCGCCGGAGGACGGTGCGCATACTCATGGCATGACTCCGGCCGCTGACATTCTGGTACGGCGACGGTACCTCGACTTCAGTCTCTACAGCGGGGCCGTCTGTCGTTGAACCGCCTGGCCCGCGCGCTGCACGCGACGCGGCCAGTTCCGTCCGATCGCCTCTGAGCCGGACGCGCCGCGATTGCGGCGATCTCTCCCCTTTTCGTACGCCTTTCGCGTACCCCCAAACTTCCCTTCCGAGCACCGGAGGACTCCCGTGCCCGCTTCTGCCGTGACCAGAAGCATGTCCAGGGGCAGACGCATCCGCACGCTGGTGCTGCCACTGCTCTCCATCGTCGGCGGACTCGCACTGTGGCAGCTCGTCATCAGTGTGTTCCGCCCCAACGAACTCGCCGTGGTCGGTCCCGCGCAGATCGCCCGCGACGCGGGTGACCTCTTCAGTGCCGGCACCCTGGGCACCGACATCGGGGTCAGCCTGGTCCAGTTGCTCGCAGGCCTCGCCATCGCTGTCGTCGCCGGTGTCCTGACCGGGCTGGCACTCGGCACCAAACGCTGGCTGGCGAGCGCGGTCGGTCCATGGGTGACCGCCCTCTACACCATCCCCGTCATCGCGGTCGCACCCCTGATCATTGTGGGCCTCGGCCTCGGCACCACGGCAAAAATCGTCATCGTCGCGGCCTCGGGATTCTTCCCGATCGCCATCAACACCCAGGCGGGCGCGGCCACCGTCGTGGACGGCGGGCTGCGCGACGTGACCCGCGCCTTCAGGGCCAACTCCCTTGAGACGCTGTGGTTCCTGACGGTTCCCGGCACCGTCCCGTACATCCTGACAGGAATCAGACTCGCCGTCGGACGCGCACTGATCGCGCTCGTGGCCGCCGACCTGTTCGGCTCCACATCAGGGCTCGGCTACCTGATCATCTCCGGGCAGCAGAACCTCAAGACGGACGACGTGTACGTCGGTGTGGTGACGCTGAGCCTGATCGGGATAGTCCTCACGGCGTTCGTCGCGTTCTTCGAGCGACGGATGACCGTGGCACGCAGCGGACGGACGGACCACCCATGAGCTTTCTGACCAGGTCACGGCAGGACCCCGTACGCCAGCCCGTCCCGACCGAGTCCGACGGCGTCATTGAAGTGCGCGAAGCCCACGCCCACTACCCGACCGCCTCCGGGCCCCTGCCCGTGCTGAACGGGGTAGATCTGACGGTGCGTAAGGGAGAAGTGCTCGCCGTCGTAGGCCCGAGCGGCTGTGGCAAGACCACACTGCTGCGCGTACTGCAGGGCCTCACCACACTCGACTCAGGCACCGCGACGATCCAGGGCCACGGACCCGACAGCGCGACGCCCGACAGCGGCTATGTGTTCCAGCAGCCTTCGCTCTTCCCCTGGTGGAGCGTCGCGAAGAACGTCGAGTTCGGGCTGCGGCTGCGCTCGCACACCCGGCGGCTGACCGCCGCCGCGCGCCGCGAACAGGCGGAGCGGCTGCTGGACATGGTCGGGCTCACCGGATTCCACCACTTCCGACCGGCCGCACTCTCCGGCGGGATGCAGCAACGGGTGAACCTCGCCCGCGCACTCGCCATCGATCCCGTGGTGCTGCTGCTCGACGAACCCTTCAGCGCGGTCGACACCCTCACCCGCGAACGGCTGCAACGGGTCCTGTCACACACACTCGACACACTCGGCACCGCCGCCGTGATCGTCACGCACGACATCCACGAGGCCGTCTTCCTCGGCGACCGGGTCGCCGTCATGAGCGAGCGTCCCGGCCGGATCGTGGAGACCTTCGAGGTCGACCAGGACCGGCCGCGCACCGAGGAGTTCCAGCACAGCGAGTATCTCGCGGCGGTCAGCGCCCGGATCTACCAACGACTCAAGACAAGTGACGAACGGGCCAGCGAATCCGAGTTCGCCCGTACCCGCCGACCTCCGGGAAGAGAAAAGCCAGATGCGTGAACCACACAGCGGACATCCGCGCGGGCGCCCGAGGCGCCGTACGACCGTCTCCGGCCTGCTCGGCGCCGCCGCACTCCTGCTCACCGCGGTACTCAGCGGCTGCGGCTCGGACTCGGCAGCGGGATCCTCAGGTGACGGCGGTGGTTCGGCCACGGAGCTGAGTGTGCCGGCCGGATCGGTCTCCGCGTCCCAGGGCGCCTTCCAGTATTCCGTCACCAAGGGCTTCTTCAAGAAGAACGGCCTCAAGGTCACCACCCCGCTCTCCGCCGAAGGACAGCTCAAAGCGTCCTTCGTGGCGGGTTCGGTCCACTTCGACCAGCTGGCCGGCGGCGACGTGCTCGACCTGTACGCCAAGCACGTCGGCATCAAGGTCATCGGCTGTGTCGCCAAGAACACCGGCTACTACCTGTACGCGAGGAAGGGCACCTCGTCCGTCGAGGCCCTCCAGGGCAAGACGGTCGGCGTGCCGTCGCTGGGGGGCGCCCCGCAGATCGCGATGCAGTCGTACCTGGAGAGCAAGGGACTGAAGCCCGACTCCGTCAAGTTCGTCTCACTCGGCTCGATTCCCAACGTCCTGACCGCGCTCACCAGCGGCAAGATCGACAGCGGTCTGCTGTCGACTCCGTTCAACTTCCGCGCGGACAAGGAGGGTCTACCGAACCTCGGCTACGCCACAGGACCGCCCACCCCCTACCTGGTGAACGCGTCCTGGGCGAAGAAGAACCCCACGTCGGTCACGAAGATCCTCAAAAGCGTGGCCGAGGGCGCCTGGTCCTACCAGACGAACAAGCCCGACGGCGTCGCCTCCCTGGGTAAGTTCCTCAGCCTCGACCCGGCGAAACCGGCCGACAAGGCCACGCTCGACAAGAGCTTCGACGCGTATCTGCCCCCCGTGCAGGCACCGGTCGGCCGCTGCTCGGCCGCCGACTTCAGCCCCTACGTCCGCTTTCAGCCGGCCGCCCAGCAAGGCGCGTTGAAGGAGCTCGGACCGCTCTTCGACAACTCCTACATCGACGCCCTCGACAAGCAGGGCTTCTACACAGGTCTGCAGAAGACCTACGGCCCGCTGCCCAAGGGCACGACCCTCGCACAGGTCCTGCGCTGAAGCCCCGCGCAGCGACCCCGCGACACCACGACCACAGGACACACCACCGGAACCACTACGGAGCCCGGTGCGACACCGCCGAGAAAGGCCGCCGAACATGGCACTCAAGAAGATCGTCAGCGAGACATCAAGCCCCGTCTTCTCACTGCCCTACTTCGTCGCACGCGACGAGGGCTACTTCGCCGAGGAGGGCCTCGAACTGGAACTGGTCCGCAAGGGCGAGCGGGAAGCGGTCATCAAGCCGGTCGAAGACCACCACCTGATCTCGTCTTTCACCAGCAGGTCGAACTTCGAGGCCGGCGACGCCTCGCTGTACCGGGCCTGCGAGTGGGGCCAGATCCGCCGCTCCTACGACAGCGAGGCGGGCGGCCAGGTCGTCAGCAAGCGCGCGGCCGTCGGCAGCCAGGCGATCTACGTCCGGCCCGACGACCCGGCCAACCACCCGCAGGACCTGGCCAACCGCGCCGTCGCCGTCAACTTCCACCACGGCTCGCACTACATCGGAATCCAGACGCTCGAGGGCTTCCTCAACAAGGACGAGATCAACGTCGTACACGTCGGCGGACCCAAGGAGCGCTTCGAGGCCCTGCGCGACGGCAAGGTCGACGCCGCAGCCGTGATGGAGCCGTGGATCACCGTCGCCGAGAAGCTCGGCTACAAGCTGATCGCCGAGGCATTCTACGTCGGAGCCGAGATCGCCAACCCGGAGCTGGACCCCGACACCTTCACCGCCATCCAGCGCGCCGTCATCAAGGCCGTCCACAAGATCAACGAAGACCCCAAGCCGTACCTGCACTACCTGATCGCCGACGTGCCCGAGGAGATCGTCCACCTCGACCCCACCGACTTCCGCCGCGACCGACTGCGCTACACCGAGCCGGTGCCTTATCCGGCGGGAGAGTTCCAGCGCACCTACGACTGGATGGTCGCCTGGGACCTGATCCCGGAGGACGCCGACTTCACCCAGATCGTGGACAACCGCCTGCAGATAGCGATCTGAGCGGTCAAAGCCACGTAACCCGCTCAACCCACACGCCGAGCCGCCCGAAACACGCATCACACCCCCGGGCGGCTCGGCGCGCGGGTTCACCGCGCGCCGCAACCGCGCAGAGCCGACGAAAGACAACGCCCTCCTGCTGCCCGGCGAGCGCGAGTTGATGAACAACCGGCAAGGCCGGCACCTCGGCCAGTGGAACGACCGCCTCCAGGTCGACGGCCCGCCCGCCCTGCACAGCTTCGTCAACGGTCTCGGCCAAGACTTCGACGCCGTGGTCGCCGGCCTCAGCCTGCCCTACAGCTCCGGCGCCGTCGGAGGCCACAACAAGATCAAGATGCTGAAACGCCAGGTGTTCGGCCGCGCCAATTTCGATCCCCTGCGCAAACGGGTCCGCCTCGCGGCATGAGGCCGTTCATGATCGCGGGTTCGGTGCCCCTCCGTGGTTCCGACGACATGCTCGACGCCGACAGGCGCCTCGCCGTCACGGCCTCCTTCGGGCAGACCTGGCCCGGTCTCGCGTCCAGTCGGGAGACGACAACGAACCCCGATCAACTGGCCGCCGGGTTCGCGCAGGCGTTCCTCGCTGGCCTCCCCCAGACGCGCCTGGGGCTTGTCGCCGCCGTATCCGGTGCCGAGGCGCTGACGGTCGCGGGCTGGACCGGCCCCTGCAACTACGACAATGACACCGCGAAGTTCTCAGCGGTCGTCCGAGATTGGGAGCACCGGTTCGGTGCTCGTGTCGTAGCGGTCGGCTTCTCCACGCTGCACCTCAGCGTCGCCTCGCCTCCCGTGGACGAGCACGAAGCTCTCCTGGTCGCGGCCGAGCACTTCGCCTTCTGCCCGGACAACATCTGGCAGGGCAGCAGGCCGTTCACACTGGCCGCATACGCCGAGCGGATCACCGGTGCCCACCACTGGGACTTCTGGTGGGACTGACCCGCTACCCGGAAGACGATCGACCGGGAAGTGACCTTCAGAGTGCCGTGCTGGTTTGTCAGGCGACAGACAGTCTGTGCCACCAGTGACTGCAGCCGCCGGAGCACAAGCGCTCGCGGCGCCGTCCGTCGGCGACCGCGAGCACCGCGATCAGCAGCCGGAACGCCTTACGACGTTCGTCGAGAGGCGCGAGACCGGCGATCTTTCCCAATTGCTCGTCTGTCCGGCCTCGTGAGATCAGCACTGCGGGTGTGTGCGTCGGGCGCAGCCCGGCCCGGCGGATGCTCTCTGGTGCGTCCTCGATGACTGCGCGCGCCTGGACGCAGTGATGGCGCAGAAACAGCAGCACCTCGGACTGCTCTTCCCGGCCGAGGCCGTCGAACCATTCGATGCCCTCTGACATCGGACGCAGCCCCTGCGCGAGCTTGTTGATCAGGACACAACGTTCGTTCACGACTGCCTTCCGTGGGATAGACGCCGCTCGCAGCGGCGATCAGGATTCCAAGCAGCACCGCGAGATCGGCCGCGCCTTCTGCGTCGTCGGCCCTCGGCGTCCGTGTCTACTTCATCCGTGTCCGCGTCCTGCCACCCGACACCACCGCCAGCAAAGCTGGCTAAGCCACCCGCGTCACCCTCACCCGAAACGACCTCATCAACCCCGACACCACCTGCCCCGCCCCAGCCAAGGAGCAGCTCGATGGAATTCCGGGCCGCGCGACAAGCCACCTACCCTCGCCCGACGACGAGCCGCCGTCCCCTTCGCCATGCTCCGAGACGGCACCTTCTACGAGCCCCACCCGCCCCATCACCTTGACCAACACCATTGGGGCACATTACCTACTTGGTAGCGCCGCAATGGGGCACCCAGCCTTCGGAGTTGGCTTGGCTTTCTTCCCCTGTCGATTCCATGTCTTGGGGCATGGCGGGACCCCTGCTGCGTGCGTACGGCGCCACGAACCGCATCCCGGGCTGGCACATACGGGCCTGTCCTGCGGTGCGGATCACTCGATGCCTCGGTCAACTTCGCCCCGCCCGGCTCCGACCGGAGCGTCGTACAGCCGAAGCCCTTGCCCCGGCCTCAACCGTTCCCCGAACGGTCACGCGACGCTCGCATGCGTAGCGTCGGCAGACGGCGGGCGTGCGCCGTCTGCCGGGGGGGGTGCGGGCGGTGGGTGGTTTCAGCGGGCGGGTTGCAGGGTGGGGTTGAGGGCGAGGCGGTTGTCGGAGGGGTGGTGGCCTTCGGGGCTGAAGGGCGGGACGGCGGCGGGGAGACAGTCCGCGATGAGCAGGCAGTCATGGTGGCGATCTTCGGAGGTGGCGGCGATCAGAGGTTCGCCGTCGGGAGCCCAGATCCCGGAGTTGCCCTGATACTGCCAGGCCCCGGCGGGGACCTGTTCCCAGCCGCGGCGGTTAGCGTAGGCGATGAACAGACGCCAGATGGCGGCCATGGCGGGGATGATGTGGCGGGTAGCGTCCTGGTAGGGGACCTGGCTCATGGTGCCGTCGGCCAGACGGAAGTGCCCGTCGGCGGCGGTGGGCCCGAGCACGACCTGGGCGCCGCGTGCGGCCAGGTACTGGTACAGCGGCGGAAACTCGCACTCGTAGCAGTTGAGCACGCCCACCCCGATGCCGTTCAGGCTGACCACGGGCGGCAGGTCCTGTCCGAAGGAGTAGTTGCGCCGCTCAGCGGCCCCGTACAGATGGGTCTTGCGGTAGTTCGCCACCACCAGCCCGTCCGCGGCGATGATGCTGATCGAGTCGTAGAACGCATTCCCCTCGCGTTCGGGGTAGGGCAAGACCAAGGCCAAGGCGTTCTCCTTGGCCGCCAGCCGCGCTCGCTCGACCGAAGGGCCCTCACGGTGCTCGGCCAGCTCGCTGCACTGCTCGGGGCCGATCGCGTAGCCGGTGGTGTACTTCTCCGGGAAGACCACCACCTGACAGCCGTATTCCGCCGCCAGCGCAGTCACCTCCACCAGACGCTCCAGGTTCTGCCCCACCGCCTGCCGGGTGCCGACCTGGCCCTGGCCCTGGTACAGCCCCACCCGCAGCCCTTCGCCGGCAGCGGGCGCATCGCGCGAGGCAGAGCGGAACACGACACGGACAGGCTGAGTCATCAACAGGACATCCCTCAATCAAGGACGGTCCGGACGACCGCCATCAGCAAGAACGACTCACCCCGCCGCCGGACACCAAGATCCCCAGCCGGCCCGAATTCTTGACCGAGACAGCGACCGACCTCCGCAGACGGTGCGTATGCGGGCGCGGTCCGGGCTGCGCGCGGTGCCGCCGAGGTCGGGGCCGGGTCCGGCCGCTCCGACCGTGCAGCTCGAAGGCCGGGCAGTGCAGCGACCTTCCCGCCACACTGCGGCACTACCAAGCGCGAAAGAGCCCCGACCGGACGGGGCTTGCCTTCGAAGGGTCGTCGCGACACGTGATCACTGACGTGTGGTGGCGAGCAGTTTAGACAGACGCTCGGCTGGGGTTTCCCAGCCGAGCGTTTTGCCTGGGCGGCCGTTGATCCGCTGAAGCGTCACGTCGCCGTTGTCACCCCACCACGCGACGTGGCCCATCGCATCGAGCGGCAGCTCCTCGATCGTCGCGTCCGCGTGCGCCCAGGCGCGGTGGTAAAGGCCGAGGATATCCTCGCGCGACTCGTCGGCGGGTGCCCACATGTCCGAGTTGGCCTCGGCCCCCTCCTCGTCCCAAGGGAGCGATTCGTTGTGCGGGCGGCCGAAGGTCGGGCCCAAGTACCCGAACTCGACGCTGGCGAGGTGCTTGACGAGACCGAGGATGTTGGTGCCGGTCGGCGTCAGAGGGCGGCGGCTGTCGTACTCGGACAATCCCTCCAGTTTCCAGATGATGGCCTCACGGGCCGCCTTGAGGTAGCCGTACAGGTCCTCTTTAGGATCATTGGGCTTCATAAGGCCGAGTCTCGCATCACCTGCCGACCGCTCGCGCGGCCTCCCGCCTGCGCAGAAGGCCTCAGCTGGCGACGGGGCCGCCTACGCCGCGAGCCGGCCGCCCAGGGTGAAGAACTCACCGATGAGGCTCGGCTCGCACTGCTCGACTTGGATGTCGCGCAGCTGGAGTTGCGGGGGGACACCTTCTCCGCTGGAACGAGGAGACGAAGGCGTGGCTTCCGGTCCCCGATCCCCCGAACGCTGATTGAGTTGTCCTGACTTGCCACGCCGCCACAGCGAAGCTCTCGTTCTCGAGGCCCGTTCCACGGCGTTCCCCTGGCGGCGCGTTGTCTTGACCGGCAAGGCGGAGCACCTGCTCGACAACCGCCTGAAGGCGCTCGCCGCCGACGTCCACGGTCTGGAGGACCACCCTGCCCCGGCTTCAGCGCGGCGAGCCCTGGTACGAGATCGGTCCCTGCTGCAGGAGAGGAAGGGTGATGTCGTCGACGATCGCGCGGATGCGGGCTGGGCTGGGGGGTTCCAGGTGCATCAGCAGATCGTGGCGGATCAGGTCGAAGGGGAGGTCCTGGACGGCTGGGGGGATGTGAGTGAGATCCAGTTCGCCGCGGTCCTTCGCGCGCTGGTAGATGGTGCGGACGCGGATGAGCGCTTCGGGGTCCATGATCTTGGTGCGGATCTGGGCGGGGGTGAGGCCGCTGTCGGCCAGGAAGCCGGAGAAGGTGGCGGCGGTGGCGATCGCGAGGAAGCCGGCCAGGGCTTGACTCGCGGCCGTCAGGTAGTCGAGTAGATCGGTGCGCAGGGCGCCGGTGTCGGCGACGGTGATCGGGTTGTCCTTGCGGTGGCGTTCGAAGACGGCGAGGACGAGTTCGTCCTTGTTGGACCAGCGGCGGTAGAGCACGGGTTCGCTCGTGCGGGCACGGACGGCGACCGACTCCATCGTCAGGCGTGCGTACCCGGTCTCGCTCAACTCGTCCCAGGCGGCCGCGAGGAGAGCGGTTTCGAGCTCAGCGCCGTACCGGCGGCGGGGTGGAGTCACCCGCTCACCATAGAAAGGTTTGTATTTCTTGACAACCCGGAGTAGAAAGGAATTACTTTCTAGAGAGGTGATCGTGGTGACCGAGGTTCTGATTGTCGGTGCTGGCCCGACCGGGCTCACGCTGGCCTGCGTGCTGGCCCGGGACGGGGTGCCGTTCCGGCTGATCGAGGCGGCGGCCGGGCCGCAGCCGGGTTCGCGGGGGAAGGGGATTCAGCCACGCACGCTGGAGGTGTTCGAGGATCTCGGGATCGTCGATCGGGTGCTGGCCGACGGGCGGGTCGGGATGCCGGTCCAGTCGGTCGGGTCTGATGGGCGGGTCGAGAAGATCGGGGGTGAGCCGATCGAGGAACGGCCGGATGTTCCGTATCAGTTGGGGCTGATCACGCCGGAATGGCGGATCGAGGAGGCGCTCCGGCTGCGGCTGGCCGAGTTCGGGGGTGCGGTGGAGTTCGGTACGGCGCTCACCGGGTTCGAGCAGTCGGACGATGAGGTGAGGGCGAGCGTCGTACGGGGTGGCGTGGTGGAGACGGTCGAGGCGCGGTGGCTGGTCGGGTGCGATGGAGGGCATAGCGTCGTACGGAAGCAGGCCGGGATCGCGTTCGTGGGCGAGACGTTGGACGACGTACGGATGATCGTTGCCGACGTCGGGGTCGCTGGGTTGGACCGGGATGCGTGGCAGATGTGGCGACATGAGGAGGGGATGGTCGCGCTGTGTCCGCTCCCGTCGACGGATCTCTTTCAGTATCAGGCGAGTATCGGACCGGGGCAGGATCCCGGCCTTACGCTCGCGAATCTGCAGGAGATCTTGGTACGGCGGAGTGGTCGCAGCGATCTCAGGCTGGGTGAACCGGAGTGGGTGACGCTGTGGCGGGCGAACATCCGGCTCGTCGAGCGGTATCGAGAGGGGCGGGTGTTCTTGGCCGGGGATGCGGCGCACATTCACTCACCTGCTGGTGGGCAGGGAATGAATACGGGCATTCAGGATGCGTACAACCTTGGGTGGAAGCTCGCTGCGTCGCCTAGGCTCTTGGATAGCTACGAGGACGAGCGTCGGCCGATCGCGGCTGGTGTCCTCGCGCTGTCGAATGCGCGGCTGGCGGAAACGCTTGTGGCGAAGGGGATCCCGATCCGCAGCGACGGGGACACTAGGCAGCTCAACCTCAACTATCGTGGGTCTGCCCTGGTGTGGGACGACCGTGATGAGACGGCCGAGCTCCGAGCTGGGGATCGCGCTCCGGATGCGACTGACCTGTTGACAACAGACGGCGTATGGCGGCATCTCTTCGAGCTGACCGGAGGTGGGCGGTTCACGCTGCTGAACTTCGGGCCTCGGATCGATCCGCCGGCTGGTGTCAGGACCCTGCAGGTCGTGGACGACCTCGTAGATACTGAAGGCCACCTTGCGAGTGCTTATGGCGCAGGTGATCACACGCTGGTGCTGATCCGCCCGGATGGCTACATCGCGTGCATCTCCGATGCCGGTGATCTTCCCGCCGTACTGAGGCATGGAGAAACTACAGGCGTTGGCGGATCGGCTGGTCGCCGACGGTGAAGTGCCGGGTGCGGTTGTCCGGTTGACGGACGGATGCGAGCACGGAGTGGGTCGGCGGGTGCTGTCGGCAACGATTCGGTGTTTTGGATCAGCTCGACGACCAAGCCGTTGGCTGTGGTGCCTGCGTTCTGGCAGCGCTACGGCTCCACCGGCGGTAGTCCGACAGCAGGCCGCGTGTGGACCTCGGCTCGCTGATGTCCAAAGCAGTACGTCGCGAGCGCGGCGCGGACGATGTCCTCGTCGAGGCCAGGGTGGGGGCGCCGGCCGCGCAGGACGAGAGCGAGGTGGCGGCGGCTTCGGCGAGCAGGTGTCGGCGGTGGAGCGTC
>NZ_JTIY01000002.1:1323031-1323548 GCF_000818175.1 Streptomyces sp. AcH 505 | reverse complement strand
GGGCACCTGCGATCCCGGCCTGGCGGCCTGCCGACCTGTCCTGCTGCAAGACGAGGCCTAGCACTGACAGGAGTGTCCCCACCGCGTAGACAGAACGGACGCGCCTCAGCTGACGCACCGCGCGAGGAGGAAGCGCAACACGCTTCACGACAGTCATAGCGCCCTGCTACCCGAACCCTGCGGGGATAAGCGCGCACCGCCGATCATCAGTTCCCGCTTCGCACGAGGCACGGTGCAAGCGTCGAAAATTGAGCCCCTCTTCCCGGCCTCCTCTGGACCGTCCTGGCCGTCGCGGCACTTCCCCGCCGGGCCAGCCCCGACCGGGCGCGCCGTCGAACGGGTCGTGGCTACCGTCCGCGAGGTGCTGCGCCGCCGGCGCGGCGCTCCACGGGCATCGTCAGCAGCCTGTTGCCGATGATCCCTCAGTTCCTTGAAGAGCGGCACAGCCCCGGTACGGCGCCCGCACCGCCCCCGGCCACCCTGTACCGGCTCGCCACCTCTCGTCCGCCCCCGGAGA
>NZ_JTIY01000002.1:1317538-1322276 GCF_000818175.1 Streptomyces sp. AcH 505 | reverse complement strand
GCTGTCCGGCGGGGCCGTTCACCAGCTGCCCGCGAGCCTCGACAGGCAGGCTTTCGCACCCCCGCCACGGCAGTGCGACCCGGCGCGCTGTGCGGCCAGCACAGCGCGGCGGTCTGAGCGCCGAGCAGCAGCTCGCGGCGCCCGAGGGGATCAACCACGGCCAGCTCTCTAGTGCGTTGCCACCGTGAACCTGACCGACCTGAGGGAGCGCGGGCTGTTCGTCACCAAGCTCGGGGGCGGCAACGCCTATCCGGACAGCCTGGACATGCTGCGCCAACTCATCGTGAAGGCACTGGAAATGCACGCACGCAAGCCCTTAGTTCTCGCGGAGAGCGGCAGCACGTTCCCGTTGAGCCGTACGGTCGAGGCGTACGAGGCCCTGTCAGCGCCGCACTCCGGCCAGATCATAGTCATCTCCGAACACCAGTAGGCCAGTAGGGTCATTCCACGTCCGCTCACACGCCCGATGCGGCGTCCCGTGCGGTGTGTACAGTGGCAAACCCCGCCCTCACGGCGCCGAGCGGACGTGAGGGCGGAGTCGGCGACCCGTCCTTCCATCCCGCTTCCCTCCCGCTTCCGTGCCGGTTACATCCATTGACTTGTGATCAACCGAGTGGAAAGGTCGCCTCCGCGCCCTAGACAACGTTGTCAGACACGAGCCCTCGGACGGTGGCGCGCGGACTGGCAGGGCGTGGAGATGGAGAGCGGCATGGGACAGGACGCACCTCTGGGCGGGCCCCACCTGACGCGCAAGACGTTCCTGCGGGGTCTCGCCGTGACTGGCGCGGGCGTGGCGCTCGCGCAGTCACCGCTGCTGGGTGGCGTGGCCGGCGCGGTGTCCGGCCCGGCGAAGGGCGCGGGCGCCGGGGGCGGCTCCAGAGACCTGGCCGGGCACGTGAACCCGTTCGTGGGCACGGCGATCCAGAAGGACAGCCCCTCCGTCTTCGGCGGTCAGCAGGCCGGGAACACCCACCCCGGAGCCGTCGCGCCGTTCGGGATGCTCACCTGGGGGCCGGACACGGTCGAGAAGCAGCCAGGCGGCTACTCCTGGGCTGCCCCGACCATTCGCGGTTTCAGCCTGACGCACGTCTCGGGCGGCGGCTGCGACTCGCTCGGCGACTTCCCGTTCATGCCGTTTCCCGGCGAGGTGACCTCCTCGCCCGCCACGACACCCGAGCGCTACGCCTCGGCCTTCTCCCACGACGCGGAGTCCGCCTCACCGGGCTACTACGGAGTGCACCTGGACAACGGCGCGAAGGCGGAGTTCACCGCGACACAGCGCGCGGGGACGGGCCGCTTCACCTATCCGCGCGGCAAGACGGCGAGCCTGCTCGTGGACGTCTCGGGCTCGGCGGCCGGAACGAGCGC
The DNA here is from genome assembly GCF_000818175.1 of Streptomyces sp. AcH 505. Taxonomy (GTDB): domain Bacteria; phylum Actinomycetota; class Actinomycetes; order Streptomycetales; family Streptomycetaceae; genus Streptomyces. Next base: position 1,320,908 of record NZ_JTIY01000002.1, on the reverse strand, counting down.
CGCCGAGGTGCGAGTAGGGCGCAACACGCTCAGCGGCTCGGCCACGAGCGGCATGTTCTGCGGCGCGGCCGACTCCTACCAGGTCTACTTCTGGGCCGAGTTCGACCAGCCGTTCAAGACCTCGGGCACCTGGAGCGGAGACTCCGTGCAGCCCGGCGGTTCGAAGGCGTCGTGCGAGGCGCAGCAGAGCGACACGGACGACACGAGCGAGGGCGTGTGCCTCGCCACCGGCACGAGCGCCGCCGGTACCGGCACGGCCGGCTGCGGCGCGTACGTCACCTTCCACGGGCCGGTGGCCGAGGCCCGGGTGGGTATCTCCTTCACCAGCGTGGCCGCCGCGCGCGCCAACCTGCGCGCCGAGAACCACGGCAGCTTCGCGGCCCAGCGCGCACGGGCCCGGGCCACGTGGAACGAACAGCTCGGAGCGATCCGCGTCGACGGCGGCGAGCCCGCGGACCTCGCGACCTTCTACACCGCGCTCTACCACTGCTTCCTGCACCCCAACGTCTTCTCCGACGCGAACGGCGACTACACAGGCTTCGACGGCAAGACGCACCGCACGCGACGCGGGCACGCGCAGTACGCGAACTTCTCGGGCTGGGACGTCTACCGCTCCCAGATCCAGCTGCTCGCCATGCTCGCGCCGCGCGAGACGAGCGACATGATGCAGTCGATGGTGAACGACTACGCACAGGGCGGCCAACTGCCCAAGTGGTCGCTCGCCAACGACGAGTCGTACATCATGGTCGGCGACCCGGCCGCGCCGATCTTCGCCGAGGCCTACGCCTTCGGGGCCAGGGATTTCGACACACGGGCAGCGCTCGACGCGCTCGTCGCGCAAGCCACGAAGGCAAACAGGATCAGGCCCGGCATCGAGGACTTCCAGAAGTTCGGCTACCTCCCGGCCGACCGGACGTACGAGCAGTACCACTACGGTTCGGTCTCCACCTCGCTGGAGTACAACACCGCCGACTTCGCCATCGCAGAACTCGCCCGGCAGACCGGGGACATGGGCACCGCGCGGACCTTCGACCAGCGCGCACAGTACTGGCGCAAGCTGTTCAACCCGAAGACCGGCTACGTCCAGGGGCGCAACGCCGACGGCTCCTGGGTCGCGGACTTCGACCCGGCGAGCCCCGCGAACTTCGTGGAGGGCAACGCCGCGCAGTACACCTGGATGGTGCCCTTCGACGTGCGCGGCCTCTTCGACGCACTCGGCGGCGACAAGGCCGTCCGCACCCGCCTCGACACTTTCTTCACCCAGCTCAACGCCGGGATGGACAAGCCGTACGCCTGGATGGGCAACGAACCGAACATCCCGGCCCCTTACCTGTACGCGTACGCGGGCGCGCCGTACCGCACGCAGGAGGTCGTACGCCGCGCGATGACGGAGCTGTACACCCCGGAGGCAGGCGGGCTGCCGGGCAACGACGACCTCGGCACGATGAGCGCCTGGTACGTGTGGTCGGCACTCGGCATGTTCCCGCAGGTGCCGGGACGGGCCGAACTGGTCCTCGCCAGCCCGCTGTTCCGCGCGGCCACCGTACGACTCGGCTCGGGCCGCACCATCGAGGTGCACGCACCCCACGCCGCACGGAACGCGCCGTACGTGCGGGGGCTACGCGTCGACGGCCGCCGCTCCACGAAGCCGTGGCTGCCGGCCACCTTCGCGCACACCGGTGGCCGCCTCGACTTCTCCCTCGCGGCGGCACCGGACCGGCACTGGGGCAGCGACCCGACCGACGCCCCGCCCTCCTTCGGCAAGAACAGCCACCGAGCCTGACCCTCCCGAGCCCCTTCCGGCCGTGCGCGCCGGAAGGGGCTCACCGCCCGCCGCACGACGACGACTCGCGGGCGCAGGTCGAAGGCGGGAATCTGCCGCGGGAACGGCATGCTGGCCATGTCGTGGCACAGGCGGCCGAGTTGCTCCCTGGCGTCCGGGACATCCTCGGCGCCGGTACCGAAGGCGGTGCGGAACAGTTCCAGGCGGTCGGCGAGGAGCGGGAGGACACCGCCGCCGTGGGTAAGAATCCAGCGGATGCCGGGATGCCGGACGAGGACCCCGTTGAAGAGCAGGTCGCCGGCAGTGCGGGTCGTGTCGAACAGGAACTCCGCCATCGGCCGGGGCGGTCACCGAAGGTCGGTTCCACCTCGGTCCGGTCCCGCGATTCGTCCCAGTACGTGCGTCGGTTCAGGTCGTTTCGAACCAGAGCGCTCCGTAAGCCGAGGGGTCGGCGGCGGGGCTCAGTCTTCGTCGCGGTGTGCGGCGGCGGCCCAGCGACGGATGTGCTTGTCGTGGTGAGCCCGGGCGGATGCGAGGGTGCTCTCGAGTAGTTGATGCAGACGTGGCGGGTATGCCGTGCGGGAGGCGGGCAGGAAGAGCAGGACGCGGTGGCGCATCCGCAGATCGGTGGTCTCGGCGAACACCCGCATCGATGTCTCCAGCCAGGCGTCCTTGATGTCGCGCGACTCGTCCAAAGCGGGGTCACGTATCCCACCGGGTCCGTAAGCCGGCGACCGCTCTGCGCGCAAAGGGACATGGGCGCTGTACCAGGCCCGCACGGCACCCGCTCGCTCAGCATCCGTGCCGATCCGGAGATAGTCGACCAATGCCGCCATCACACGGCGACGCCCGAATGCGTACACGGCTGGCTCGACGAACCAGCGGCAGAAGCTGGGGTCCGGATCGTACACGGCTGCCGCCATCAACGGGGCGAACAACTCCTCGGGCAGACTCGCACGTTCGAGCAGCGGCTTACGCACCGCGACGGCGAAGCGGCGGGCATGCCGGCCGTACGTCTTCACGACCGCGTCTTCGACACCCAGCAGCCGAGCCACCTCCGTCGCGCACATCAGGAATGAACGCGGTTCCATGTCGCTCTGCCCGTCCTCGGCCATGACAGCATTCTGGACTGGCCACGTCGGCTGATCCCTGCTGGGCGCTGGCCCACGCCCGGAAAAGCTCCGCTCGGCCCCTTTCACTGGCTTGGAACGATCACGGAGTGGCTGCTGTGATCACGGCGTCCGAGCCGTCCTGGACAACCCCCTTCACCAGGCTGAGCCCGCGCCGCTTCGGCAGGTTGGTCACTGCACTGCGGTGCGAGGGTGCGTTACCGCGCCGAACGCCCGCTCCCACCAGGCCAGGCTCTGGTCCGCATCGCTCACCGGGAACGTCAGGTGGTGGACCTTGTCCAGGACGGCCGGTTGCACGTTCTGTCGCGTCATGACACCTGCCCGTTGAGGACCGCGCGGACCACGGTCAGGTCCTGGTCGCCGAGGCCGGCCCCCGCGGCGCGGGTATAGATCTGCTCGACCCGCGCCAACAGCAGGTCCGGTACTCCCGCCGACGCCGCGGCGGTGCGTATGTGGG
>NZ_JTIY01000002.1:1273595-1316370 GCF_000818175.1 Streptomyces sp. AcH 505 | reverse complement strand
AACAACGCGCCGGACAATGTCCACGCTGGTCTGGCCACATCCGACGCCTACGGATCAGGCTGCCCGAACACGTCCGTCCTGACTGCCATGCGCCCTTGCCGACCCCGTCGCCTCGATACGAGTCGTCGCGCACAGCATGGCGCAGGTGCCGGCCGTCCGCTCGGTGACGACCCAGGCGTTCCTCGACCCGCGCGTGACGGCCGACGGTCTGCTGGAGGAACCGCGGCCCGAAAACGTACTCAGTTCACCGCAGAGGTTCTGCGGGTGTAGCCGTCTGGCCCTTGCGGGGCGGAGCCCTCCCATGGCGGGGCCCGCCCGGCAAGCCGGTGAGAACGGAGGTGCCCAAAGGTGCGAGTGCATGTCGACAGCGGGGGCAGGAGGCGGCAATGAAGTGGTGGAATCGTGAAGCGATCCGGCAACTCCTCGCTCTGCCAATTGCCTTCCTCGCCAATCTCGTGCCGGGCGAGGCGGTGGTGAAGTCGCTGGCCGCCTGGGATATCTACGCCGTCTGCTATCTGCTACTGACCTGGCTGACCTACCGCGGACTTGATGCGTCTTCGTTGCGTGAGGTGACGCTCGCGACGCGCCGCCGCCGAGCGACCGACGGCTTGTTCAGCACCACCCCGAAACAGCTCCCCCAGGTGGCCGGCGGAATCGCCATGATCGCAACCCTGGTCGCACTGCCACAGGCCGACGAGCTGGGTACGTCTTCGTACCTGACCTTGGCGATCGGCATCCTCGCGGTACTCACTTCGTGGGTCACCCTCCAGATCGGCTTCACCATGGTCTACATGAGTCTGTATATCGATGACGGTGGGCTGACCTTTCCAAACGAAACGGACCCGGAGGTCATCGACTTCACTTATTTCGCCTTCTCTGTCGGAACCACCCTCGGTACGACAGATGTCCAGGTGACCCGGCGCGAGGTCCGCCGACAGGTGCTAGCGCACACGCTGCTGGCCTTCGTGTTCAACACCCTCCTCCTCGCCGTCGCTGTCACTGTCGTGACGTCCTACATCTCCGGCCACTGAGGCCCGAACTCACGGAGTGCAGTTCTGTATCTCATCCCTTAGCCTTAACGCCCTACTCCCCCGAACCCGACAATCCCATGGTGTCCCCCGCTTCCGGCTGAGCGGCGGCGACTGCTGTTACGCGGTCAACAACTGGACGAAGGACCTCACAGGTAGCCGAGGCGGCCGCGCTCGGACATATCTTCGACGGCGAGCGGTCGTCGCCCATCTGCCGGTACGGGGTTGGCTGTGCGACGACTGGCTGTACCGCGGGTCATATGTTTGGGGTACAGACCAGCAGGATTGAGCATCCAAGGCGACGTCTAGTACTCCAGCCGTAGATCGTGATCTGCCGATTGGGGCTGGTCCCTGGGCCTCGACATGCGTGGGAGTGCCCGGTTTCGGGCCGGGTGCTTTAGCGCAGTGAGTGACGCTGGTAGCCCGATTCCGGCGGCCCGAAGCTCAACCCATTCTCGTCGAGGGCGTTGGCGATGGTCACCTGGTTGTCGGGGAAGCGGAAGCTGACGGCGACTGATCCCTGGGCCATGTCGCTCCCGGTCCATTCGAGGAACTCTACGTCTTGAAGGATCTGGCCCTGGAGGGTGTGCAGTTCGGCGCGCATGTCGTGGCGCCACTGGAGATCGAAGTCGGACCACAGGACCGGCTTGTGGGGGTCGATCGCGTTCCAGGTGATCGAGAGGTCGTCGAACTTTTGGTGGTTGATCTCTACCTGTTCTCCGGTGAAGTCGAGCAGGACGGGGCAGTCGGAGAACCACTCGTTGTCCTGAACGTTCCAGACCAACCAAGCATGGGTCAGCGAGCGGCCGATGAGCGCACGGAGTTGCTGGCCGTGGCCTGCCACGACCGCGGAGCGACCATTCAGCCATTGAGGCCGGTAGCTTTCGATCCCGAAGTTGAACACGCCAGGATCCTCTCAGAACCAGACATCACGGGACTTTGCCGAGGCCGCAGTGGCTGGTCCCGGTATGGATGCGACCACCGATGATCATCGGTGTGTGAAGACAGAAGATCAGGCGGCGGCCGCAGGTCACAGCATAGATCCTGCGCGGTGGCAGGACAGGTTCGAGATTCTGATGGGCCGCATCGCAGGGCGGTTCGCCCGGGTGGAACCGCGGCGCCGGGCGAGGGCACTGGTGCTCGGTCTGCTGTCCGACCTGCCACGCAAGAATTGCTGGACGCTAGCCGAGTAAGCCGAGGACACAACCCCGGACGGCATGCAGCACCTGCTGTCCAGGGCCAGGTGGGACGCGGACGCGGTCCGCGACGACATCCGCGGCTTTGTCGTCGAGCAACTGCACCACCACGATGCGGTACTCGTCGTCGATGAGACCGGCGACCTGAAGAAGGGCACCACCACGGTGGGTGTGCAGCGTCAATACACCGGTACCGCCGGACGCATCGAGAACAGTCAGGTGGCCGTCTACCTCGCCTACTCGACCCCGAGGGGGCACGCGGCGATCGACCGGGAACTGTATGTCCCGCGTTCCTGGACCCAGGACACGGCCCGCTGCCGAGCCGCCGGGATACCCGACACCGTCGGCTTCGCCACGAAACCCGCGCTCGCCGCCCGCATGATCGGCCGTTCGCTGGACGCCGGTGTTCCCGCGTCCTGGGTAGCCGGTGACGAGGTCTATGGAGGCAACCCCCATCTACGGACCACGCTGGAGGGACGGGAGGTCGGCTATGTCCTCGCCGTCGCCTGCGACCACCAGATCACTACTCACGCGGGCAAATTCCGCGCCGACGTCCTGGTCAAGAAGCTGCCGAAGCGGGCCTGGCAGAAGCTCTCCGCCGGCGCCGGAGCTAAAGGGCACCGCTTCTACGACTGGGCTCTGGTCGACATCGCCGACGACCGGACCGGCCACCGCCACGCGGAAGCGTGCGCCGCAACCGGCGCACCGGCGAACTCGCCTTCTACCGCTGCTACTCAGCGGCGAGAGTGCCGCTGTCCACCCTCGTGAAAGTGGCAGGACGCAGATGGACAGTCGAGGAGACCTTCCAGTCCAGCAAGGGCCTGGCCGGGCTCGACGCACACCAGGTCCGGCGCTGGACGTCCTGGCACCGCTGGGTCACCCTCGCAATGCTCGCCCACGCCTTCCTCGCCGCGGCCACCGCCGATGAACGTGCACAGGAGCCAGCTCCGGACGACCTGATCCCGCTGAGCTGCAACGAGATCCAGCACCTGTTCACCACACTGGTCGCCCAGACCGTCCCCACAGTCATCCATAGGCTCCGCTGGTCCGAGTGGCGACGACGCCACCAGGCCAGGGCCCGTACCTGCCACTACCGACGGCGGACTGCCCAACAACCATGAAGATCGCGATCTACGGCTGGAGTACTAGGCGGATGACGCGCACGTCCGGGTCGTACGGCTCCCCAGGCTGCGCCGGCTTCGCGGGATCCCGCTGTGCCCGATCGGTCGTCGTCACGCCCTGCGCCGCCAGCCGCCAGAACGCGAACATGTACCGGGCGGTGAAGTCGTCATAGGCGTCTTCGACGATCCCGCCGTCCCACTCGCCGACCTCCGGGACGGGCTCTGCCCGCCACTGTGATGCCTCTTTGAGCGCATGTTGGAGTTCACGGTGCTGAGCGGAGATGTTCGCGAGCCGGTCGTCGGTCTGCTCCTCTTGGGACGTGTCGCCGCGGGCCCCGTACATTCCGTCAGGCATCAGCCGGGGCAGCGGCGTTCCTGACTCACGTGCCTGCCCGACCAGGAGTTGCCAGCCTGCGGGTTGGACGGGTCCGTCACGGTCCATGAACGTGGTGACCCGCACGCCGCGGTACTGGGCGGTGGGCAGGATTTGGTGCTGGATGGTGAACTGCCAGCCGAAGGCGGTGGTGTCGGAGACTGATCCGGCCCGGTTGGTGAGCAGTACCGGTTCGGGCAGTACGAGCAGTCCGTCGGGGACCACGATGTCGCGGTCTCTGTCCAGGGTGGCGACGTCTCCTGGTTCTACGGTCGCGGCGGCTGCCATGACCGCGGCGTGAGCGGCCGGCGAGATCACGAAGAGCTCCCCGTTCCTGAGGAGGCGCATGATCTGGTCTATCTGCCAGGTGGGGACCTGGTCCGGTCCGGCCGGCCAGGGCGGCTTCATGCCCTGCTTGCCCAGGACCATGGCACAGGCCATATCCCAGGCGGTTCCCTCCGGTGCGTCACTGTTGAGGAGTACGGCGTGCATCTCGGCCAGGACCGTGTTCACGTTCCCGGACAGGGAAGCGTGCACCCACGGATTGCCCGGCAAGTTCTGCAGGGTGTCCGCCCGGGCCTTCTGCTTCGACCACGGTGAGGGTGGCTGATCTCCACCCTTTCGGGTGATGCGCCCTGGTGGGCAGGACCGCCCGGCCAGTACGTTCCCCTTGATCTGATGACCGACGGGGGGATGTGGGGATGGACGAGCGGCGGGGTGCGTTACGGGTGCTGCGGGTCTTGATGTGGGTGGTGATCGCTGTAGAGGTGCCGGTGTACCTGGTGTGGCTGGTCCAGGTCGGCTACCAGGCAGGGCAGCAGCTCCCCCGCGACGACGTCATCCGGTGGGCGCCACCTGTGCTGCTGCCGCCGGCCGCCGTGCTGTTCTGCGGGGCAGCGGGCTGGGCGCGGTGGTGGCCGGCATCCGCTCACCGCTGCGGGAGCGGTGGGTCCTCGCGTCATTGGCGTTCGTCGCCGTCAGTTCGGTGTTCTGCGGGGTGGCCTCTTTCGACGCCCCGTCGTTCTCGGTGGGCCTGCTGAGCGCCACCGTGACTGCGCTCGGCATGACCGGGCTGTTCTTCGTCCCGGCCGCCGCCTCCCGCGAGCTGCCCGACGTCGTCCGCCGGCGCTCCCGTCGTACGCCGGGCGAGGCGGGCGCGGCCGATCCCGACCCGGGCCCGCAGTAGGCCGGCCGCCCGATTGTCCGGGGCGCCGTGCGGCGGGCATGCTGCGCGTTCTGCGAGGAAAAGGGGGGAGAGCGTGTCCGAAGACGACGACCCGACGGCGGCGGAAGCGTCGCTCAGGAAGGCCGTGGAGCAGCTGAGCGGCGACGGGGCGGGCGACGATGCCCAGGCCGCGCGCGCCTGGGCACTGACAGCGGGGCAGTTGTGCGGCAATAAGCCTCGCGGAGTGGCTGGTGGCGTCGGAGCACTGGGAGGGGCGGGCCGCACGTCCGGATTGAGGCGCTGCGCATCATGACGTACGAGGACTACCGCCAGGCGAAGCACATGCTGCCAACCGGCAGGACACCACCGGCTGACCCGGTCGAGTGGAGGCCCCGAGACTGTACGCGGCTCGGGCCCGTCGCGCGGGGGCCTGGTTCACACGCTAATTCAGCGTGTGGTCAGGGCTGTTGGTGGATCATGAGGGGATGAACAACTCTTTGTTCGCTGCGTCGGCAGCGGACCTGACGATCGAGCGCATCCGCGCCCTCGCCGCGCGTCTGGACCAGGTTGAGAGCCTGACGCTGGAGTACAAGAGCGAGTACTCCGCGAGTCTGGTGACGACCATCGCGGCGATGGCCAACACCTACGGCGGCATGATCCTGGTCGGCATCAACGACAGGGTGGAGCCGGGCGTCGAGCGGGTGGTCGGCGTCGACGCCCAGGCGACGATCGACCAGATCGTCAGCGGGTGCAGCACGATACTCGATCCGCCTTGGGAGCCGGCCTTCTTCAATGTGCCCTTCGGCGACGGGTCGGGGCGCAGCGTGGTGGTTGTCCGCGTGGACGCCAACGTCGCGCCCCGGCCGGTTCTGGTCAAGCTGAAGGCACCGATCCGGCTGAGCGGACGCAACGCCACCGCCGACCGCGCCCGGCTCCTCCAACTCGCCCGCGAGGAACCGTCCGCAACAGCCCTGCCTATGGGGCAGAACGTCATGTCCCCGAACCTGGACAGGGACAACGAGGGCAAGGCCACCGCTGACTTCGTCCTCCGTACTGGCATCAACCTTCCGATGGGAGAGGCCGGCGCTTGGCGCCCGCTGTCGGAGAAGACCGTCGCCGCCCTGGCCCAGGCGCTGGACGAATCAGCCTTCCCTCCGGCCCTGCGCAACCTCGGAAACGGGGCGATCGACTACACCACGGGTTTCCGTCCGCTCGGGCACAACCGGGCCCGGAAGGCCCGGCTGGTGTGGCAGGCCACCGGCCGGCCCGACGAGAAGAAGCACCTGGTCGAGGCGATCGTGTCGGTCGAACTCCCCGAAATCTACGGCACTGCGCCAGCGTCTCAGGTCGCGAGCGTCACCATTGACGTCATCGCCCGGGTCTGCCAGTACGCCGAAGGCCGAGGAAACGCAGGATGGAACCATCGGTACGAGGTGCCCGATCTGGCAACGCTGTTCGACGGGCTGCTGAAGACAGCCGTCGATCCCAAGGTCGTTGCGGAGATCGCCCGCATCGCCGACATCGACACCGCCCTGGTGGCTCAGCCTCGTGAGCTCCACCTCGTCGCGGACCGGCAGGTCAAAGAACTCCTCTACTCCGGCGGTCTGCAGGAGATCCCGGACGCCGGTGCGTCGGCCGGCGGCGTCTTCCGCAGCAATCCGGCCCTGAACCTGCGCAGCGTCACCGACCGCCAAGAGCAGGTGGACGACTGGCTCCGACAACTTGGCCTGGATGCTGGCCTGACAGGTATGGAAAGCGTGGTCGGAAGCTACCGGGCGGCCGCTGCTCGGACCACAACGTAGTCCGTAGGCTGAATACCCCGTGGTCCCCGGCAAGTCCAGTGCCGGGGACCACGCGGTTTTCGAGCAGACCTACAGCTCGATGTCGAGCCGCTCCACATCGGTGAACTCCACCCCGAGGCCGTCGGCGCGGGAGTTGTTCGCGCGGAAGTACATCCGGGCCAGGCCGTCGGCTGCGATCTGCTGGAGCCGCTGCTCGGTGGCTCCCTGCTCCCGCGCGGTGAACAGCTGGTCTGCGAAGACTGGCGGCAGGGCCTGGGTGATGTCGCGGATCCGGGCGTCGTCGGTCGTGCCCGATTCCGCGGTGAAGCCGAACCGGGCGCGGGTGAAGACGACCAGGCCGTCCGAGGACGCCGCCTTCTTACGCGCCTTCGCGCGCACCTGGGGCTGCCACCTCTTCTTGACCTCGCGCTCCAGGCGGCCGCGCAGGTCCTGGCGGGGCCGCTTGAGCTTGCCCGTCACGTACCGCTCCACGGTGCGCTGGGAGATCCCGAGCGCCTGGGCGGCGGCCTTGGTGCCCTTGAGCTGTTTGACCAGGTACTTCATCTGCGCCTGAGCGGACTGGGGGATGCGGCGGGTGAACGCCCCCTCCAGCGCGCGGTCCAGGCTGTCCCCGAGCGAGTCGACCATGGCCTACTCCCCTTCTCCGGGTGTCGGGTCGGCGGTCTTGATCAGGTTGGAGATGTTGAAGACGCCTCCGCGTTCCTCGAACTGGGCTTCCGCCCACAGAACGGTCTGCGTCCCCTGGTGCTTGACCATCCCCGGCGACACCCCGAGCCGGAACGTGCCCGGCGCCGGCTTGCCCTCGGGCGTGTGCGGCAGGACGTCCAGCGGGGACGGGCCCGGCGAGGGGTAGACGATCGCGTCGGTGCCGATCGCGACCGGGTACAGTTCGGCGGCCGCCGTCTTCATCAGCCTGCGGTGCAGGCCGGTCCGCTGGTTGGCGAGCACGGCGGCCCGGATGTCGGGGCGCCAGTTCACACGCTCCAGCGCCGGGTACGGCTCGTAGTACGGCACCTGCCCCCGGGAGCGCTGGCGCAGCTTGCCGATCGCGCCCTTCGCCGTCGCCTTGATCGCGGTCTCCAGCAGCGCCATCGTCGGGTCGACCTGCTTACGCCGCGCCATCGCCTCGAGGAACTCGCTCTCCCCGAGGTCGGTGGTGACGCCCAGGTCGGCCATCGTCGCCACGTAGGCGTCGCGCAGCCGCTTGTACCAGGAGTCCAGGTAGCGGCCGCTCTGCGTGCGCACGTACGCCTCGATCGGCGCGACGTCGAAGCCGAGCTCCACCGCGTACTGCACGGTGGGCGTGGCGTACCAGGCCGGGCCCTGGGGTTGGTCGCCCTTCGGCGTGAACGGGCTCGGGAGACGGGAGCCGTCGACGGTGCGGCCGTTGACCCGTACGCGGGACAGATCAACGTGGGAGAGGTCGACCAGCCACGAGCCGGGCAGCGCCGCGTCGAACTTGGGGTGGCCGGTCAGGTGGGTGGGCCCGTTCAGCCCGACCGTGAGACCGTTCGCGGCGGCGGCGAAGCTCATGTTGAGGTCGACGACGACCAGGTACGGCTGGGCGCACTCCTCATCCGTGAGCGGCCGGCACCAGTCGTAGGGCTCCTCCATCAGCATCTGGGCCGGGGTGCGCAGGTGGTGCCGGGCGAACCCCGCGTCCTTCAGGATCGGGTGTTCGCGGGGACCTCGCACGGCACCACCGGGTAGAGCTGGGTGAGCGCGTCGTCGTTGTACGCCCGCTCGAACTCGCCGGTCGCCGGGTTCTTCTCCGCGCGGGTGGGCGGGCGCAGCGCGGTCATCAGCTCCAGGCCGGTCGTCGCGGTGGAGCCGCGCGGTGTCATCACCCGGGCCGCGTACAGCCCGAGGTACTGGACGAGGTCTGCCGGGTGCATCGTCAGCAGCAGCTGCGGGTCGTCCTTCCTGCCCCACTCGCGGACGTCCAGCGCGTTCCAGGGCAGGACGCACAGCTGGACGCAGCGCCGCTTCGAGCCCTCGGGGGCCCGGTAGACCCGGGCCCACGGGCCGAAGCCCCGCTGGGTCATCTGCTGCCCGGCCCGCTCGATCTGCTTGACCACCTTGTGGCCGGCCGGGAGCCGGCCCGCGTGCCGCTCCTCCTCCGACAGGGTGACCGGAAGGCCGAAGCGTTCCAGCGCGGCTGCGGTGAGGATCGGGTCGGCGTCGCGGCCGTTGCGGTGCAGCCGGGCCTGCCCGAGCTTCGCCTCGGTCAGCGTCCAGTCGACCAGGGCGGGGATCGTCTTGGCGGGCACGTCCAGGACCAGGCCGCCGACGCAGTACGCCGACACCTGCCCGTCGGCGTTGGCGTCGACGACCGCGAGCGGCCCGTTCTCGAAGCGCGGGTCGACGTCGGCGGCCGCGGCCGCCGTGGTCTTCTTCGCCACCGCCTTCTTCGCACCCGGGCGCCGCGACGTCGCCGACGGCCTGGTGGTGCCGGGTGCCCCGGACTTCGGCCGGGACGGCGGGACGGCGCGACGGGCGCGGTGGGGGCCGGCTCCGGGGCCGGGCCGGTGAATGTCTCCGGTACCACCGGTGCCAGAGCGGCGGCCGAGGGGGCGTCGGCGGCCGGGGCGGGGAACCGCGCGGCGAGGCCCTCCAGGAGCCGGGCGTAGGCGGCGCGCTTCGGCGGCCGCGGTTCGGTACGCCCGGTCTCCCAGTTCCCGACTGCCTCCCGGCGGGCGTCCAGCGCCGTGCGATCTGCGCCTGACTCAGCCCCGCCGCCTCCCGCAGACGCTTGCGCTGCGCAGGTGCCGGCAGATCGTCCTGCGCAACCTGCTCCAGCAGCGCATCCACGGCGCCGAACAACGCGTTCTCATCAGTGGACACAGAGGTCACCTCCAATAGACAGCATATCTGATCGCGCTTTGATTCGCGCATTGATTCGCGCGTTAAATCGCACATGAATCGCGCAATGGCGGGAGTGCGACAAGCGGACGGATAAGCGGTGCAACGGCTGTTGATCTCTGGCAGCGAAGGTTGAGCATTGTCACCGAAGCTTGGTGACCGCTAGGTTTTCTCACTGAAGGTTGAGTGATCATTTAAGGCTGACTGTCTGGGGAGACGGTGGGGGAACCGTTGCACGTACGGCAATCCTGAATTCCCTCCGGCGACCAAGGAAGCACAACCGGAGGTTATGCGATGCCTGACGCCAATCGAGATAGTAATCCGAATGAAGAGTCAGAGTCCCAGGACGCTGAAGCGCCAGACCAGAATTCCGCAACACCTGAAGGCGCAACGAATCAAGCAGCTCAAACGCCGGGAGAGGCCCGGGGCAGCCAGGACCTAAACATCCCCGAGACGACGGACCAAGCGGGTCGGGCAGACTCAGGCGAAGCCGGCTGCGAGACTCCTGAATCTCCGACTCCGTCCGGTCGAGACACACGCAAGTACGAACGCGCGTCCGCTTTGGGCACTCTCATAGCCGCAATTGCAGCGGTCGTAGCTCTGGTCTTCTCGGGCATTGCAACCCTCTACTCTGTTGAAGTCTCCAAGGATCAGCTCCAGAACAGCAGAGAGGACGACGAGAAAGAAGCACAGGCCCAGGCAACGAGGGTCAACGTATGGACCGATACGGATCTGGTCGGGAAGAGATGGGGTGACTTTGACCACTTCATCTACATCGAGAACCGGTCTGCCGACACAGCGTATTCACCCGTAGTGTACTTCGATATTCTAGAGCACAATGAAAGCAAGCCTGCCGAGAAGGGGAAACGCAAGACCCTCACCTTTGCTGTCGGAAGATTCCTACCGGCATGCACCCGAATGAAGATCAAATCACAAATGATAGTGGATCAGCTCTACAACTTCTCCCACGATAAGAAACTTACCGGAAGGTCTATGTGGGGCGGCGCCGGGATCAATTTTTACGACACATCCGGCTTGGTATGGGATCGATTTTCGGGCGATCGCACGGACCCCCCTAAGCTGAAGAGAATTGAGAAGCTGCGCAAGGTGACCAACTGGGCTTTCACTACTTGGTACCTGGAGGAGCTACGACAAGTGGGAGCAGTTCAGAAATCCTCCAACTGTGGCGTGGACTAAAAACCTCACCGCAGGCGTGCGGCAGATACAGAAGGCAGAAAGACGCCCAGGGCGGCGTACGGCGCGGCACAGTGCGAGGGGTTACTGCGACACCGGACCGCCTTGACCTGCCCGCCCGCCGACGCCGCCACGCGCGGCACATCGCCGCCCTGACCACGCTGATCGGCGGCTGCGCCGAAGTGGCCGGCTCGGTGTACGAGCCGATCCCCGCCGCCCCGCCCGGTCAGGACGCCGTGGCGGTGAACCTCCTGCCGCTCAAAAAGATGGTACCGAGCGCTGCCACCCTGCTGGACCGTGCCTGAGACGAGGACCGGGCGCGGTGGCAGGCTGTCGTGACGCGGGAGCAGGAGGAGGCCCTTACGGACGTACGCCGCGCCGTGCGTTGTGGCCCAAACCCAGGAGCTCGTGGAGGATGCCGGGCCATCTGGGTCCTCCGGAGCGCCGTTGCCGACGGTGGGGCAGGCCGCAGCCCTCGATCTGGTGAGTGCCGGCGACGCGGTAGCGGCACAGTGGCAGCACGAGCCGCAGCAGGCGGTCGTCTTGGTGCACGAGCTGGCGGCCGGAGGCGAGTTCTACGTGGTGCTCGGGAGGGCCTTGGCGAGCGTCGATCTGGACTGATCACCGCCCGCCGGCCTGGTCGGTGACGTGCCCGACCTCGAACTCCGCAGATGCGGGGCATCGCGTCCCGCAGGAGATCGGCTGAGTGACGTCATGACGATTCCCGCTGGTCAGCGAGACGACCGGCGGGGTGCCATGCCAGCCGACTACAAAGTGATACTTGCCGCCGGGCCGGACCGGCCAACCGGCGAAGGTCCGGAGTGAGCTCCCTTGAGCGCTCGGATTTGCGAGCCTTCGATCGCGACGTCGTCCATGTCAGCAGACCCGCAGACCCACATGTCCGCCAGCAACACCTCATGCAGTTGCGGCCAGACGCCAGCTTCGGTCCAGGCCCGCAGACGCTCACCGGCGCCCAAGTCGCCGTGCTACTCCGAATTTTTGCAGTCAACGCCCGCTGTGTGGGGGGAGGTTGACGACTGCACCAACCGTCGCAGAGCATGACCTCACCATCTCCCTGAAGGCAAGGCTTCACTCGAAAGGTGTCGCATGAAATTCTCTCGTCGCGTTTTGCTTATATTTGCCACCCTAGCCAGCCTCGTAGGCGCGAATCTGCTGGTTTCCACCTCTGCGCAGGCCGCCTCCTCTGCGCAGGCCGCCACTTCCTGCTCCGGTACCATATCGGCCGATTACACCTTTACGTACCCAGGGGAAGGTGTAATCGGCGAGTTGACCATCTACTACAACAGCAGTAATGGCGGCACCAATAGTGCTTGCTTCTACCATCGCGGGTCAGCCGCCGGGGTGGCCGCTGAGACCTACGTCGCTATCATGCGATGCTCTCAGACGTCGGGCGAAGGGCAGACTTGCCACAATAACACCGCCCCCAATGATGACTTGGGTACTTACTCCTCCTACGCCGGTCCTGTCGGCGTGACTGGCACAGCGAATAACTGTGTCGGGGCGATTGGCTGGATAGTGTGGCACGGTATAACCGTTGGTCGTGGCACTCCCATCACGGCGGGTTGCTGACCACGGAATCGCGGCGGAGGCCGAAGCGGTAGGGCTCCTCAGCTTGCTGGCGAGTCCTACCGATCTGTCCGGTCTAGGGCAGGGCCCCGGCGGCCCTCTGGACTTCACCCAGAAGGCTGCGTTGCGGCAATGCCCTCGCTACCGGGAGCGCCCCTACCGGTGAGGCCTCGTCGCAGGCGCACTGGCCGCCGGCGCAGTGCCGCCAACGACACCGTGAGCCTTTTCCAACCTCAGTTTGAGCTGGTGAGGTGGAGGGTGAGGACAGCTTGGACGAGGCTGGTGATGCGGGTGGTCGAGCAGCGGAGTTTGCGCAGGAGCCGCCAGGTTTTGAGGGTGGCGATGGCGGGTTCGACCAGGGCTCGGATCTTGGCTTGTGAGCGGTTCACGGCCTGCTGGCCCTTGGAGAGGGTCTCCCATCGGCCTCGGTACGGCACGCGGACAGCAGGTCCGGCGCCCTGGTAGCCCTTGTCGGCCCAGCAGTGGATCTTTGCTGCGGTGAGGGCGTCGAGGATGCCGTGTTCACGTGCGGCGCGGATGTCGTGGACGGCTCCGGGCAGGGTGGGTGAGGCCCACAGGAGACGTCCGGCCGGGTCGGCGAGGACTTGGACGTTCATGCCGTGCTTCTTGTGCTTGCCCGAGTAGAGTGGCCGGTCGGCCGCAATCCGGTCGATGGGCAGGAGGGTGCCGTCGAGCAGGACGAACGCCTTTCGGGACGCTTGGCGGACGGCTTGTTCGAGCGTGGGTGCCAGGGCGGCCAGGAGGTCGACGGCTTCGGTGATGTAGCGGTAGGCGGTCGTCGTGCCGATGCCGAACCCGGCTGCGAGCTGGGCGTAGGGATGTCCGTTGCGGAGGTGGGCGAGGGCAAGCAGGGCCTGCCGGCCGGCGCTCAGCCGGCGCCACCTGCTGCCGATCGCACGGCGACGTTCGCGCAGTCGGGCGGTGAGGAAGCGAAGATGCGAGCTGGACAGGTCCAGCCCGGACGGGTAAACAAACACGTGAAGCCTCTGGCAGCGCGGGTGATCTTGGTCGTGAACCCGTCTACCAGGGGCTTCACTCGTCTGTCACGCCAACTGCCGTGTCGGCAGGGCAGGTTGGAAAAGGCTCCGTGTCATGGGTACACACTCAGCCCGACCTGAGGCAATTCATCCTCGGTGCAGCAGGACACGCGCTTCACGCGGGCAACCGGCCCTTCGTAGCGTGCAAATGCTGCGCGGCACCCGGAACACACCCTGCTGCAGCCCGAAGACCACCACCAAGACCACAAGCAGCATTTCGTCAACCATGGCCGCCGCTCCCGAACAGAGCGTGCGGAAGCACGTGCGCAAGCCCTGTCTCACGCCCTCACAGCCTCACAGCGCACGGCGTCTACCTGGAGAAAGAGGCTGTAAGGCTTACAGCCTCTGTGTCGTCGGACAGGTCCAGGTGCTCTTAAATTGCACCCCGTCCCGGCTTGGGCTGTCGGTACTGTCCTGACATGGAATCGCCGGTCACGTTCGATCGTCTCTACGAAGGTGCCAAGCGCTTCGCGCGCCTGGCGATGGAAGCCCATGCCAAAGAGGACCAGGAGGTCTTCCTGTTACACGCCGGCGTCAGCGTCGAGCGCCTGGCGAAGGCGACGTTGGTCCTTGTCCATCCCACTTTGCTCGCCGAGGTGAACGGGAAGGACGACATGCTGCTGCACTTCGCGGGAGCGGTACGCGAACCGCCGGTCCGTCTCAGGACCATCGGCGCCTCAGCGGCCATCGGCCGGCTGAGGAAGATGGATGTCCTCCCGCAGAAGACCAAGGGCGAGGCTGATGCCCTGGACGGTCTGATCGAGCTCCGCAACGGTGTCGCGCACCTCGGTACAGGGGAATATGTGGAGGACTACCTGGGGACTTTCACCGCGACAGTGGACAGCCTTCTGCAGCGGGTGGGGCGGGACTGCGGGTCCTTCTGGGAACCCTGGTCGGACACGGTCCAATTGGTGTTGGACGACAGGGCGGACCGCTTGCAGAAGGCTGTGCGGCTGCGGATCGACCAGGCCCGGTACCGGTTCCAGACGCGCTTTGGTGAGTTCTCGGTGGGGGCGCTCGACAGCTTCGCGAAGACAAAGAGCGAGCGCGGGCTGATAGTGCTTGAGGTCGGTCCCACAAAGGCGCTGTTCCAGACGCTGAGCCAGTGCCCTGCCTGCGAACAGGATTCCGCCCATCTTTTCTTGGCCGCGCGGGAGGATATCCCGATGTTCGACATGGACCTCACGGCCGAAGGTCTCCTTTGCGGGCTGTGCGAATTCCGCCTCACCAGCACGGACGAAGTCGAGGCCGTCGGCTTGCCGACCACTGTCCAGCTCTCCGTGGAAAATCTGACGCGAATCGATGTCGAAGCCCCGGGCCCGGCAGAGCACTTTGCCAGACTCAAACTCGCCCTGCCGATCGTGAGACCCAACGCCGACGACAGGCTCTAGGAGGCGTGTGATGCCCAGGAAGACCGTCGCCGACGACGCGTACGACCGCGAGAGCGACACGGTCCGGGTCGGGCGACATGACCTGGAGCGGCTGCTGCTGGAGTTCCGTTCGCTGGTCTGCCGGCAGGCGCCCGGCAGCTGGGAACACATGAGTGACTACGACGTGTCCTTCGAGCGGCTGGCCGACGCCGCCGACGCCGCCGCACAGGCCCGGCAGGGGGCTCGCTGGAAGGGACCTGACCTCCGGATGCGCTGCACCACCACCGAGGCCGTGTACGGCTGGCCGGAGGGCGCACCCTACGACGGCGGGACGACGGTCACGTGGAACGTGCGGGGCTACGGCTCCCACGCCACCCCCGCAGATGACGAGGACCAGCTCACGTCGCTGTGCGGCTTCAGCTGGGCGGAGGGGGAAGGCCGGCGCGCGAGCGGCCTGCCGGACTGCCGCGAGTGCGGGCGCGAGGTCCAGCTTGGCGCCCAACGCCCCCCGGTAACTGGTGATTGTCAGGGATGCGCCTTCGTGCCCCGCTTCCGGGGGGTCAGGCTGCGGGATCGCTACAACCGCTGGACAATGGCCTGCTGGAGATGGACCGGCCCAAGAGCCGCCTGATCTGGCTCCGCAACCCCAACGTCGTCCGCCTCCTGCGGGGCCTGGCCACCGGCACCGTCCCACTCACCCACGACGGGCTGGACCAGGAAACACCCTGGCGAACCGTCGTCCACCTGCGTGACCTGCTGATGGACAGCGGCGTCCTGCCACGCGTCGATCGGCAGCTCATGCTCTATCAGCGCTGGCTGACCGAACGGCTCGCCACCATCGAGGACCGCGAACACCGTCGCCATCTTCAGCACTTCGCCATCTGGCACCAGATGCGGCGCCTGCGGAGCAAGGCGGAGAAAGGGTCGTTGGGACGCTCCCAGACCAGTCAGACGAAACAGGAGATCACCCAGGCCGGCGCCTTCCTCACCTGGCTTGCCGACCGAGGCCGCACCATCGAACACTGTCAGCAGGCCGACCTCGACGCCTGGCACACGGAGAAGCTCGCCACCCGGCGCCCGGCCCAGACATTCCTGCGCTGGTGCATGAAGACGAGCCGGATGCCCCGCCTCACTCTGCCACCCCAGGTCATCAACCAGGACCAAGCGCCGCTGCACCAGCACCGCTGACTCGCCATTCTCCGGCGGATCCTTAACGACGGTTCTCTGCCCTCTCGGGCCCGGGTCGCCGCCGCGCTCGTTCTCCTCTACGCGCAACCCGTCACCAGCATCGTCCGCCTCACGGTCGACGGCGTCCTCGACGACGGGGCAACCGTCACCGTCCGGCTGGGAGACCCGCCGTCCCCGCTCCCGGAGCCCGTCGCTGACCTCATGCGGGCCTACATCCAGTCTCGCCAGCACCTGCCCTACGTCAGCAGCAGAAGCTCACAGTGGCTCTTCCCAGGCCGCCAGCCCGGACAGCCCATGAACCCGGTCAGCCTCCAAGTTCACCTGCGAGAAATCGGCGTCCCGCCGCAGCGCGGCAGGACCTCCGCGATCCGACAGCTCGTCCTCCAGGCCCCGGCCTCCGTCATCGCGAAGGCGCTTG
Source organism: Streptomyces sp. AcH 505 (assembly GCF_000818175.1). Classification (GTDB taxonomy): domain Bacteria; phylum Actinomycetota; class Actinomycetes; order Streptomycetales; family Streptomycetaceae; genus Streptomyces. Next base: position 1,300,008 of record NZ_JTIY01000002.1, on the reverse strand, counting down.
GCTACCACGACAAGACAGCCACCCGCCTGCTTACCGAAGCCGGAGGAACCTGGAGCCGATACGCCCCTGGCGACCACTCACGGTGACGTCAGGATTGACCTCACTGAGTCCAGTTGTGGAAGCGCGCCCGCTTGGGACCGCACGCGCCGTCGGCGAGGGCCTTGTTGTAAGCCCGCTGCATGGCGGCGTCGGTTTCGGCCTTCGGCGCATTCATGGGGGTGTAGGCCCCGGAGTAGACGACGCACGACGAGTCGGAGACCGGCCACAGCGCCCACGACCCGAAGGCGACGACGGCGGCCATCACTGTGAGCACGGCTGTGACTCGGCGGCGCGGCGTGGAGAAGAGACGGGATATCACCAGCGGATGGTATGGAATGGCGCGCAGGCAGCGGACGACCGGGGTCTTGGGCCAGCAGCTGATGGCACCTTCGGCAACCACCCACGGTGACACCACGACTGACCTGACCGAGGAATACGCGACACCTCAACATGTGGGCCTACCAGTCTCACGACCGTTCCAGGACACCGCCCGCAGCCGGGTGGACCTGGCGCGGTTGGAGCGGCACTGGGGGGACATGCTGCGGACCATCACCTCCATCCACACCGGCGCGGTGCGCGCCTCGACATCACCTGCATGCTCGCCGCACTGAAGCTCACCGCAATGCGCGACATGTCCGCCCGCCACGCGGCCGTGCACCGTGGGATGCCTGACCTCCGCACCGGTGCCGGCCGACTCCCCTCGAACTCCGGCGGTGACTGACGACCATCGCACGACCGGCCACCTTGCACAGGATCACGCGGTGGATTCAGCTGTGGGCGGCAAAACCTCGATGACCGTGGCCGTGCCGGCAACAGGCCGGGCTCCGTGCATCGTGATCACGTCACCGCACTTCAGATGCCTCCACTGCTCGGGGCTCAGAGGAGCCAACCGGACGTCGGCGGTCTCTCCCGGGCCGAGCTCCTCCGCGAACTCCACCCACACCCGTGCGACGTTCAGCTCTCGTTCTCCATCGGTGGTGCGGTTGCCGATGTCCCACATCGGTCTGAGTCTGCCGTCCCCGGCAAATGCTCTCCGCCGTCCGTCATTCTTTGCCTCTGGAAGACTCAGTGGCGCCCGGACCGTGCCGTGCCGGACTTCCCAGCCCCGCCACTCACACCAGCGCCGGCTGCGGTCGAGCATCATCTGCCGGGCGGCCTCGGCGAGAAGCGCCCAGAAATCCAGGGAGATCGGATGGACATCTCCGAATTCGGTGAGAAGGCCGAGCACCATCTCCCACTCCTGGCGCCTGATGTCCTCGCGAACATCCCCAACTGTCGCGCAATTCTCTGTCGTGGCATCCTCGGGCAGCAGGTCAACGGCTTGCCGAAGGAGTGTGAACGCGTCATCCATGAGCCGGATTCTCCCCGGCCTTGGGCACCTTGTCACAGCCGAGCACAAGGACCCACCGGCGCGACACGAGGCAGCTTCTTGTCCTGTGACAGGTGATCGTGACCCGGGACTGGTACCGACTCCCCCCACCACCGGTCAAGATCAAGTGGCAGAAACCCAGCGCTGGTCAAGATCACTTGGCAAACGGTCAAGATCGCCTGTCAGAGGACACTTCTGGGCGCGACGACCTCCGCCCACTACTTTCGGCAACTCGGCTACGGTCCGGCCCACCAAGCCCGATGGCCGTGTGCCGGTCGAGCAGCGCGCGGGCCTGCGGAAAGCGCCCCCATCAGGCAGCGCGTTCACTGGCCGGTCGCGCACAACGGCGCCCCTCCCGGCTGTCTCCCAGAGACGGCGACCGCCTCGCCGAGTACTTGCTGATCCAGCGCCAAGACCGAGTCGCACACAAGCCCTCCGGGCGGGACGAGAAGAAGATCGGCCCCGCCCGGAGGGCTGAGTGCGCCTGAGCCACAGGGGAGGCTGCAGGCGATTCAGGGGGCCACGGGCGGCCGCGCGGCATCGAGCTGGTCGAGTGCCCGGTACAGCGATTTGACCAGCCGGGCCCGGTTCTGGGCGTGAGCGACCGTGCGCTGGGAGGGCACGGACAGGCGGCGTACCGAGTCCCGGAGGATCGCTTGGGTCCGTGGCCGCAGATCGCTGTCTTTCGGCAGTTGCTTGTAGCGTCGGCGGACGTCGGAGGCGACACATCGGGCGTGTCCGGTGAGTTGCAGACTGATCTGTTCGCAGTCGTCCGCCCGGAGCCCGGCCGGGGCTACTCCCCAGGCGAGCACCGCGGTGGCGAGGGCCAGGTGCGGGTCACGATCGAGCGGCAGGGGCTCCGCCAGGATGCACTCCGGGTCGTGAAGGACGCGATGGGTGTCCGTCATGAAAGGGCCTTCTCGGCTACGGGCGTGACGAGTTCACGCAGGTGGGCGGCGAGTCGTTCCGTCTCGACAAGCACCGGTATTTCGTCGTCCTCGCGAGGATGGCTGACCCAGTCGGCCACTGCGGTGCCGTTGTCCGGGGCCGCCGGCACGAGCAGCTGGTGGCCCGTGGAGAGGACACGAACGCCGGGGATTCCGTTGCAGGCCTCGCCCGTTCCGGCCGGGACCATCACGTAGAGCACGTCACGCAGATGGTCAGTGAGCACGCAGTGCCGGCGGCGAGTCCCGGCCCGCATCGCGGTGAGAGCGGCTAAGCCGGTGTCCGCCGGGGAGATGGCCACCACATCCCAGCGCCGGCCGCAGGCCGCCCAGACAGTGCGCTGCTGGCTGTGCGCCCACCGGGCGCGCTTCGTGTCGGTCACGGCAGCCAACTCGTGCCAGGTGGGTGCGGACGGCCTCGTTGTCCTGCCCGTCCCTTTGGCGGAGGAATTCACCACTGCCGCCTCCCTGATTGCTCGTCATGTCACCGTCTACGCAAGCAGCACAGGGCAGGCGGAAGCGATGCCAGGGGGATGCAAAACTGATGTAAGACCGGCCCACGGGAGTGATCCGACCTCAAGTGGCGGGCAGGACAGATGCAGGAGCGGTACGGTCACCGCACCCCTGCCGACACGCCGATGCTTCTGGAGCCCGGTATGGCCGATCACCGCCATCACCCCAACCCTCAGCTGCGCGCCGTGCGCGTGGACGAATTCCAGATGTCCCGCCAGGAGTTCGCGAAGCTCATCGTCACGGCCGGGACCGAGATGGGCGAGAGCGTCGGCTGCACCTCGCGCCTGGTGGCCGCCTGGGAAGACGGTCACGTCAAGCTTCCTCAAGCGGTCTACCGCCGCATCCTCACCAAGGTGACCGGGCGCGGCATGGCCGAGCTCGGCTTCCGTCCCGCCGCCTCGGCAGTGGCACGGGCTGTGTCACCGGCGGCCGCCACAGGCAGGCTGGAGGTACAGAGCGATTCGGTGGAGCGCCGTGCGGTTTTGCTGGAAGGTGCGGGAGCAGTCCTGACGCTCCTTCCTCCCCGCGCCGACAGGCGAGCGCCGGGAAGGATCGGCGTGGGCGAGGTTCGCGCCGTCACCAAGGCGGTGACCCGGCTCTACGCGCACGATCACGATCACGGTTCGGCGCCGCTGCGTACGGCGGCGGCCGAGGCCCTGCACACCGCCTACCAGTGGTTGCAGAGCGGCACCTACACGGAGAAGACCGGGCGGAAACTACGGTCCGCGACCGGCGCCCTGGCGGTCGCCGCCGGGTGGCTCGCCTTCGACTCCGGCCGCACCGGGGATGCCCATTCCCTGTACGGGGAGGCCCTGGCAGCCGCCCGGATCGCGGAAGACACCGAACTCGAAGCGCACGCCTTCGGCTGCCTGTCCCTGCTCGCCAAAGCCAGCGGCCGGCCCCGGGAAGCGATCGGCGCAGCACAGGGCGCGCAGAGCGTCGCCCGCAGGCTCAACTCCCCACGGATGCTCGCCCTGTTCAACATGCGCGAGGCCGGCGGCTGGGCGTTGATGGGCGACGCATCAGCCACCGACCAGGCCATCATTCGCGCCCACACCTTCTACGCCAAAGGCCCGTGCGAGAGCGATCCCTTGTGGTTGGAGTTCTTCGCACCGGGCGAGCTGGCCGGCCTTGAGTCCCTCGCCCGCGCCGACCTAGGGCAGCACGAGCGCTCCGCCGCCGGCGCCGAGCAGGCCGTGCTCCTGCACGGCGAGACGTTCGCCCGCAACCGTGCTCTGTACACCGCGGACATCGCCATCCAGCATTCGGTGAGGGCACGACCCGAGCCGGAGGCAGCCGCCGAGGCCGCGGGCCGCGTCCTGCAGTTCCTCCCCGAGGTGCGCTCCGACCGGCTGCTGCAGTCCCTGCACAACGTCGCCGGCGCGCTCCAGCGGCACAACCGTGTCCCCGCGGTCGCCGACTGGATCGAGGAGTACCGCACCATCACTACCGCCTGAGGAGACCGGCCGTGACGCCCAGCACCCGCACCGACGTCGTGATCCGCACCTACGGGCCGGGCCAGGTCCCGCCCCTGCTCGACGCCGTCGCCGACATCTGGGCCGACGCCCACCCCGAACTCGTGAACAACCCCGGCGCCTCGACCGACGGCCTGTCCACGGCCGCCCTGCGCCGGCAGATCACCAACCACCTCCGCTTCGAAGGCTTCACGCTGGTCGCCGCGTACGCGCACGGCACGATGATCGGCTTCGGCTACGCGTTCCCCTGCACACCCGAGTACTGGTACGGCCCCACCCTGCTGCCGGACATCCCCGGCCCCGCTCGTGCCGACGGTGTCCGCCTCATGGGGCTGTGCGAACTCGCCGTCAGCCCGTCCTGGCAGTCGCAGGGCATCGGATCCCGCCTGCACGCCGAACTGCTCCGGGCCATCAACCCCGAGTGGTCCTCCCTGCTCGTACGCCCGGACAACACCGGCGGCCGCGGCCTGTACACGCGGCTCGGATACGAGTACGCCGGCCCCTACCACAACACCACCGACGGACCAGAGTTCGACTTGCTCCTCGTCCAAGTCCCCTCGACCACCTGACTCGGGGAAGCGTGGACGGACGCAAGTAGCGTATCCGTACTCGATGACAGGTGTGGCTTCGAGGGCCGATCGAAGCGCAGGTGAACCTGCTTCAATTTCGAGGCTGCTTCATTGCCATGGCGTGGTGGGCTGCCCGTCTGGGTCAAGCCCGTCGGGCCACCGTGCAGCGAAAACAGGCGTCAAAACCTGGCCGTGGTCGGCGGCCTGCAGCAGGAGGTCGTCTGCGGCCGCCTGGTCCCCGGCCTCCTCCCGCTTCTCGGCCAGCCGGACCAGGGCGACGGTGTCGCCGCGGTCGGCGGCCTGCCGGGCAAGGTCCTCGGCGCCCGTCTGGTCCCCGGCCTCCTCCCGCATCTCGGCCAGCAGGACCAGGGCGTCGGCGCTGCCGCGGTCGGCGGCCTGCCGCAGAAGGTCCTCAGCGCCCGCCTGGTCCCCGCCCCTCTTCCGCTTCACGGCCAGCCAGTACAGGGCGGCGGTGTCGCCGCGGTCGGCGGCGCGGTCGGCGGCGCGGTGTCGCAGGTGATGGCCCCATTGCAGACGGTGCCGAGAGTCCGCTTGGTCGGCGGGGGCAGCGAGTTCGTCGGGTTGGGTGAGGTGAGTGAATGCGGCGTGCCAGAAGGAAGCGGGCGGGCACAGTGCACGGCGGGTGGTGCGGCCGTGTTGTTCGAGGTAGTCGGCGAGCCGGAACAACGGTCCCGTAGCTGTCGGCGTGTGGGTCTCAGTGGGTGGCAAGGGTGAGGGTGGGCGGCGCTGGGGTCGTGGGGTGGTGCTGCGCAGAGGAGCTTGCTTGCCGTGGACTTCTTTGGCGAGTTCGGCGTATGCCCGTTCGGCCCAGTCCTTTGTCGTGGCGAGTCGGTCGTACTCGGCATCCGTGAGGTAGTCGGCGGTGGCGGCGGTGAGGAACGCCTGGGGCAGGTGGAGGCCGACCCCGAGGCGGCGGGCGTCCATGGCCGCCTTCAGCACCGCGCGGGCCACCGGGGTCGCGCGTTCATAGCGTTTGAGGAGTTCCGGTGCTCCGGCCAAGTCCTGGGCCAATCGACCATGTTGGTTGGCGCGGGTGAGAGCATCAGCCAGCAGTTGGTCTCCGTCGTGTGCTTTGGCCGCTGCGCTTGCCATGGCCTGGGCGTCGAAGGTTTCCGGGACGCTCAGCGTGCGGCCGGCCAGGAGTTCCCGTACCCGGCTGTACCGGTCGTCGTGTCCTGGCGGGGGCAGGGCGGTGTATTGGTCGGCGTACTCGGGCCACAGGGTGCCCAGCACCAGCACCGGGCCGCGTTCGGGGGTGGTGAGCAGGGTGTGGAGTGCGGCGGCGATCCGCTCGCCGGCCTCAGCATCTCCGAGGTAGTGCTGGGCTTCGTTCAGCCACACCACCGTCCGCGGGGCAACGCGGTGCAAGTCGTCGAGAGCGGCTTCGGCGCGGGTTGGGTCGAACGGGTGCCACAACCGCCAGCCATCCTCGGCGAGCAGTTGCACCGCCTCCCAGCACGCCCGGGTCTTGCCCGTCGACGAATCACCGACCAGGACCAGCATCCGGCTCCGGCCAGCCGCAGCATCCTCAACCGCCTGGGCCAGGACCAGGTCGTGCGCCCGCTGCACGTATCCCGGCAGCGCACCCGCTCCTGGTATTCCGGGTCCGGCGGGATGTACTTCCAAGTCGTGCGGATGCCACTGTGCGATCGGACGGCCGAGCTCCGTCCCGTGGCCGCCCGTGACCGCGTCCCGCCGCAGTGCCAGCAGCTCCTCCGCGGGCAGCCTCAAAGCGCGAGCCAGTGCCATGAGCGTCTGTTCCGAGGGAATCGGTCCGTCGGCCTGGAAAGCCTCCGACACGGTCGTACGCCCCAGATGCGAGCGGGCGGCGAGGTCCTTCTTGCTTATCCGGCGGCGTGCCTGCGCCTCGCTCAACCGTGTCCGCAGGTCGGCGAGCGCCGGAGTGTCACGAGTCTTGTTCTGCTCGTCCTGCATCTCGTTGCCCCCGTGCGGTGGTGTTCGCCGGTGTTCATCTTCCTCCGGCGGATCCCGGCGAACAGGTTCTTGGCGAAGTTCGACCACGACACCTCACCCAACTACTGGAGCCTGCCGTGACCGTCGTCCTCGCCCTCCTCGCAACCGCACTCATCTTCGTCCTTGCGCTGCTGGCCGCCGCCGGCGCGGCCAAACTCGCACGCCTGGACGGCGCCACCTACCCCGCCGCCCTCACCCGCGCCGCCGCCACCTTCGCCGCGACCATCACCCTCGCCGCCGTCGTAGCCGGCGCCCTCGCAGCTTTCCTCGCCTGACTGGTCCCCCGCTCGGCACGGCGCGCCGTGCCGAGCGGGGGACCAACCAGGAATGTTGAGGGTGAAGGTTCCGCTGATGATGCTCGGACGTGGGCCGCGTCGACGCTCATCCGTCCGATGACAGAAACGCCTTGACGAGATGATCGACATGCCCATCGTCGGGGCGATGTCGCCGGGGCCAAGGTCGGCCGCGACTGCAGGAGACGATGTCTACCGCACCGAGGCCCGCTCGATTAGCGACGCCATGATCCTCCTGGCCGGCAATCCCCTGCGCTCCGACGGACAGCTCACCGTCAACTCACTGGCCGCCGAAGCCCAGCACAAGCGGCACAAGCCGACGCCCAAACACACCGGGCTCAAGGACCCCTTCTACACCCTCTTCCGCTCACAGGACCCGTCGTCCGGACCTTCCCCCGGCGTCCAGTGTGGGACTTGGCCAGGATCTGTGAGGCATACCCGGCCTCGGGAAAGGCTCGGTAAAGCCGTTGGCGCTGAGACCGATCATGGCCGATCCGTGCGATCGTGCTGCCCCCGGTTGCGAGCGCCCCAACCGTGCCCTCCCTGAAAGCGAGTAAAAGTGATCAACCTTGAGGAGCGCGTCGCCGCGTGCTGGTCTCCGGAAGTCCGCCCGCTGATTGGCGAGGCGTACCGGTGCTATGCCACCGGCTCCGCGCGTGCCGCCATTGTGCTCACCTGGACAGCAGTCTGCGCCGACGTGATCGAAAAGCTGCGCCACCTCGCCGGTGACGGAGAGGCGCAGGCGAAGCAGCTCGTGGAGAAGATCGAGAGGGTGCAGGGCAAGGCTGATACCGAGGCGATCAAGACCATGCAGGACGTAGAGACCGGGCGCCTTCTTGACACGGCGCTGGCCTTGGAGCTGATCGATGCCGTCCAGCACCGCAAACTCAACCAGCTGCGCCTGGACCGCAACCTGTGTGCCCATCCATCACTCAGCCCGCTCGGCGATGTCTTTGCCCCGAGCCTGGAGGACGCGCGGGCCCACCTGGCGGTGGCGCTCGACGCGCTGCTTATCCACAGTCCCAGCCAGGGCGCCAAGGTGGTCGCGCGGATCCAGACATTGCTCGCCGACACAGCGTTCATTGGCGAGGACTTCATCGCTCAGACCTATTACGACCAGGTCAGGCGGTCAGCCGTCCGTCGGCGCCTCGTCAATCTTGTCACCAAGCATGCACTGCTGGAGGTCGAGGCGAAGGACCTCAACGCCAAAGAGATCGCGGATCGCGCCGCTGTCTGCCTGGCGGCCTTTGCCCGCCGTGACCGGGACTTGGTCAGGAACGAACTGCGCCACCTCGTCCCCGAGCTGAGCCAGAAGCCAGGCGACGTGCAACTGCGTGCGGTGGGGCGTCTCGGTCACCTCGATCTGTTCTGGGAGACGACCGACCCCGTGCTCCGTGACCAGATCAATGGCGTCGCTGCAGACATCGACCCGTCCGTCAGCACCCTGGCCCCCCACCATCTCGCACTGCTGTCGCTCGTGGCGGTCGACGAGGTGCGCGCCCTGCTGCCCGCGCTTGAACCGGTCCACCGTCAGCTCCCCCTGCCAGCGAAGGCCGCTGCGATTGCGCGTCGGCCGGGACCGTACTTCGTGCCAGGGCTCGCCGGGATGCTCCAGGACGCTATGTCCTTCCGAACCGCCGAAACCGTTTGTCAGGACGCCGTGCTGACGTGTGCTCCGTTCCTCACCACCGAGGAACTGACGGCTGTACTGAATGCCTGGATCGACAATGTCCAGTGCCGAGAGGCATCCCAGATGCCTGAGCACGCGCTCACCCTCTACCGTGCCACCTCACACCTGCCCGGCGCTGTCGAAGTCTGGCGTACCTTCACCACGCGGGCGAAGGAGCTCCGCCCGGACTGGGCGTACTACCACTACACGGAGGTCGCAGCGCTGCTGCCCGCGCCAGCCGCAGAACAGTGAACCGTGAGCTGGGCCCGCGTCGGCGTTCATCTGTCCGACGGCAGAAACAACTTCACGAGATTGATCGGCCTGCCCGTCACGCGTGGCGATGTTGCCGAGTCCCAGGCTGGCCCCGAGTGCAGGAGACAGTGTCTACGGTCCGGCGATCAGCCAGAGGATCAGTACGGCGTCGAGATCCGCTGAGAAGCGAGAGACGACGCTGAGCCCGCGGCCGCCGGTCTGCTCGGGCAGCAGCTCGATGACGAACGACTCGCTGTGCGGGTCGGCGTCCGGCAGGACCCGACCGTGGCCGGGCTTGGGGTTGTCCTCCAGGGAACGGCGGACGGATTCGACGGCGGCCTGCTCGGACCGGCTGAGTTCGGTGCGGATCTTTTCGGCGGCGTCGGAGTAGAACGCGTGGGTCACCGGGCGCCGGCCTCTTCGAGCTTGCGGCGCAACTCCGCCTCGACGTCGGTTGTCGGGCGGGCGAGTTCGGCCAGTGCCGCGGGGTCGAGGCGGAGCAGAACACGGTGCCGGTAGGCCTGGGTGATCTCGCTGACCTTGGCGTGGTCGTTGATGTCGGTGGCGCCGAGTTCGTCGTCGAACTTCTGGCGGTCGCCGTCGGAGCCCCACCGCGACAGTGCTTCGCGCAGCTCGGCGAATGTGCGCATGGGCGGGGTAAATCCGGGCCGGTCGGCCTCGTGGTCAGGCTGTGCGGTCACGGTGACCTCCTCGTCGCTGGGATCGACGCTACTCGCCTCTCACCTGGACGCGACATGGCCCTGAAGAATCGGCGGGCCGTGACGGCCGCCGGGCAAGGCAGAGCAGGGCCCGCGTGCGGTGTTTGCGCTGGTCGCTGTGTCAGCTGCTCATGGGGTGTTGGGCTCAGCGTTGATGGCCATGCAAAGGGCGTCGAAGGCTCGCTGATCCGTTTCTACGTGCCGCGCACGTGCCCAGGGGAACCCGAAGAACTGCCGAAAGACCGGCACGGTCAACAGCCGCAGGAACTCCACCTTCATGGCCTCGTCCCGTTCGGACATCACGACGACACGCGCGTAGTAGGCGTGGGCGTTGGCGAGCCGGACGAGGCGGGGGAATGGCCAGCTGCTGGCGTAGATCGCGGCGTTATCGACCAGCCACATGGTGGCCTCGTCGATCTGCTGCCACCAGCGGTTCCGCTCTCCTGTCAGCCGTTCGCGCATGGCGGGCGTGCAGTGAGGATCGTCGGCCGCGGGCAGCTCGAACTTCTTGAGCAGTTGGCAGGAGGTGGTGATGCGCATCAGGTTCGCGTGGAAGGTGTCGCGGAGGCTGTTCAGGTCGCCGACCCGTTTCTTGCGTGCCTCCATGCGTGGGGAGATGAACAGGCCGACCGCGAGGGCGGTCACCATGGCGGTGACGGCGGCTACCAGCAGGGTCCACAGGGTGTTGGACATGGGGAACATGCTCCCGTACCGCCGTACTGTGCGCGAGGGCCGCTTTCTCAGCTCGCCCAAAGGGCCGCTCTCGCCCGGCCGTTGGAGCGGCTGGGCGAGAGCGGGTGCCCCTGCTCGATCCGGCACGGAACGTGGGGGCTGCCTTCCGGACGGGAAGGTCCGACACCTAAGGCGTCTGGTCCCATTCATGTGCCTGCCGCGTGCAATTGCAAGGAAAACTCGGAACTGCCCACCAACGGGTATCCGACGCGGCATCATCTGCGCCCGCACACCTACCGGTTGGTAGCAGGCAGTCCTCCAGGCAGGTCATTGTTCCGTGAATCCTTTATCACGTGGCGTGATCGCTTCCGTTCGGACCATGCTGACGTCCGGCTCCTCGATGACGCGACCGGCACCGCCGAGGGGCCGCAACAACCGCCACACGGTGCCCGTCGACCAGGGCCCGTTCCCGGCGGGCAGCCTGGCCTGCCCCGAATGCGATCCCACCAGGAAGGACCGACGGTGATGTTCCCCCTGCTCTCCCCCGAACCTGCGGACAGTCTCGCCCTCGCGGACGAGGACCGGCCGACGCGGCTGACCGACCACCGAGCTCGCCGCGCTCCGCGAGCGCGCGCGCCGCGAGGCCGGCCCGTTCGTGGACCCCAAGGTTGTCCACGCCTCGCGGCCCTTCCACAACCGCGACTGGGCGGCGGCGATCGTCGGCACCACGTCCTTCTCCCTCGGGGACTGGCCGACCATGTACTTGCTCGCCATCGCGATGCAGGCCGAGCCCGAGCCTCCGACGACCCGCGCCCAACTCTCCGCGCAGGCCGCCATCGAGGAGCAGCAGCGGACCGCGGAGACGAATCGGGTGCTGCGCGAGCAGCGCATCGCCGAACGCCACCGTGCCGAAGCCGCCGCGTGGGCTGCCGTGATCCGCACGTGCCTGGTCAAGGTCGTCGTCCGCGAAAACCGCAACGGCCGCGTGCGCGGCGGTGCCCGCGAGCGACTGCCGCACGTCGTACCGATCAGCGAGGCCGTCTCCGGAAAGCGCCGACGCCACCTCGCGGGCCGCGCCCTGTGCGAGACACCCGGCCGCGCCAAGCCGCTCGCGCTGAACGAGGACCCCATCGACGCACCGGCGAAGTGCCAGCGCTGTCTGACCTACGTCTCCCAGATCCGCCCTGCGGATGGAAGCGTGTCGGCCGGCTGAACACGGCAGATGACCTCTGGGACAGGGGCACGGAGCATCCGACTTTGTGATCTGCCGGGGCAGCCCGATCAGCGGAGCGCATATGGACCGGCCAAACCGACGCACGGTGCGGCCGGTCGGCGCGCGAGGGCGCCGTGCGTCTCACGACGGCGGTGGCCGTGTGGATGTGCGAACGGCTTCGCCGCGCCGCGCTCCCGCTGTCCCTGGTCGTGTGCGAAGTGACAGGCCCTCGAAGGGGTCGAAGCCCAGCATCTGGATCTTCCGCTGACGCGTGGTTTCCTTCGGGCGCCACTCCTCACTCGCGGGGTAGAGCAGGTTCAGCGCGGCGGCCGGGGGCGAGCGAAGGTATTCGGCCTTGGGGCAGCCGGTGAGGTGCGGGCGCTCTTCCAGCGTTCGGTTACAGAAGGCGCAGAGCAGGCCGCGTACGAGCCCGGTCGCGTGGTCGTGGTCGACCATCGCGCCTGGGTAGAGGCCGCAGAGGTGACAGTGGGGGCCGAGGGCATCGATCAGCGCGGCGCGCAAACGCCGGATGGTGGAGGTACGGGCCGGCGTGGGGGGCCAGCAGTGGCCTCCGCCGTGGCAGCGGTCCCGGCGCTCGACAGTCCCCGGGTCCTGCCCCGCGCCGATCGGGCGCACAACCCAGTCCACCGTGAGGGAACCCCAGTGCGCCTCGGTGGGCGCATCCCGTCCTCCGGTCCAGTCCTGAGGCCCGCTGTCGCTTTCGACCCACGAGCAGTCCTGCCGGTGCCCGGCCCCGCCGGTGCGCTCCGGTTCACCGCACAGCATCCGCTCGCCCCATACGAGGTGGAAGCGGCCATCGTCGCCGAGGACCGCGACCGCCACCCCGGGTGGTGCCGGCGGAGGGACCGGCATGAAGCACCGCCGCCCGTCGGCTTCCTGGACCATCCGCTCGACGAAGGGGCGGCCCAGGTGCGCACAGAGCCAGAGCAGCTGGGCTCGCCGATACGGCGGTAGGTCATCCAGTGTGGGCATGCAGGGATCGTGGCGCACGGCACTGACAGTCGCTCCTGCGGGGAGTGTCCGGCCGTGTTCGCAGGACCAAGCTCTTCACGAAGGCGACCCACGAAGACTCAACACGCCTCTGCCGGCGTTTGAGAGCTGAAGTCGGCAACTAACCGAGTGTGCTCGATCGTCATCCGGATATGGCAACCCCGAGCACCACACCGAGCCCAACTCCTCCTGCCTGGCCGCACTGTGGCCACGGCTCCACTCCGGAGGACCCGGTCGGCTGCCGGGGCATCAACGTCTCCGGCTACACCACATGCCTCGCCCACCTGGACGCCGCCGACCTCAGCACCTATCTGGGCAGCCTGTTCCCCGGTACCGACGTCGACCACCGCGGCACCACCATCACCGAACCCCTTCTCAATGCCCTCCTCGTTGCCCTCCGCGACCCTGGCACCGGACAGCCACGTATTGGTGCCGCCGGGTTCGGCTCGGTGGTCTTCAAGGGCGATGCCCGGTTCGCGTCGGCGACCTTCGACGGGGACGCCGTGTTCGAGTCGGCGACCTTCGACGGCGACGCCGAGTTCGCGTCGGCGACCTTCAGCCGCGGTGCCCGGTTCGCGTCGGCGACCTTCGACGGGGACGCCGTCTTCGAGTCGGCGAGCTTCCGCGACGCCGAGTTCGCGTCGGCGACCTTCAGCCGCGGTGCCCGGTTCGCGTCGGCGACCTTCAGCCACAGTGCCGCGTTCACGTCGGCGACCTTCAAGCACGCCATGTTCGATTCGGCGACGTTCAAGGGCGACGCCTGGTTTAGGTGGACAACCTTCAAGGGCGCCGCCCGATTCGGGTCGGCAACCTTCAAGGGCGACGCCCGGTTTAGGTGGGCAACCTTCGAGGGCGACGCCCAGTTTGGGTGGGCAACCTTCGAGGGCGACGCCCAGTTTGGGTGGGCAACCTTCGAGAGCGACGCCGTGTTCGTGTTGGCAACCTCCGAGAGCGACGCCGTGTTCGCGTCGGCGACGTTCAAGGGCGACGCCGTGTTCGCGTCGGCGACCTTCAAGGGCGACGCCCAGTTCGCGTCGGCGACCTTCAAGGGCGACGCCCAGTTCGCGTCGGCGACCTTCAAGCGCGACGCCTGGTTTAGGTCCGCGACCTTCGAGACGACATTGAATCTGGGGCCGTTGGTCTGTGCCGGGAGCGTGTTGTTGTCCGGCGCGGTATTCGGCGGCCCTGTGACTCTTGCATTTTCCGCGCGCCGGTTGGAGTGCCGGCGGACCCGCTGGACGTCGACGGCTGAGCTGCGGCTGCGCTACGCCACCGTGGACTTCGCCCATGCGGTCTTCGAGTATCCCCTCACCATCGCGGCCGAGCCGGATCGGTTCCTGCTTGCCGACGGCACGCAGGTGACCGAAGCCCCCATCCTTCGCGCGCCGGACGCTGCGGTGCGCATCGCGTCGTTGCGAGGCGTGGACGCGGCTCACCTGGTCCTTGCTGACGTCGGGCTCGCGGGATGCCTGTTCACAGGGACCGTGCACCTCGACCAGATCCGCCTGGAAGGCACCTGCTCCTTCGACACAGTCCCTCCCCGCGACGGGCATCTCGTGCGGTTCACTCAGCGCCGCACCCTTGCCGAAGAACATCACTGGCGCGCGAGCCAACCGACCGCCGTACGGGGCTGGAACGTGGCAGTACTCGGGGCCGGGCAGGTCGGGCCGGCGCAGCTGGCACCGGTGTATCGGGCGTTGCGCAAGGCGTCCGAGGACAGCAAGAACGAGCCGGGCGCTGCGGATTTCTACTACGGCGAGATGGAGATGCGTCGCCACGACCACACGGGCAGCACCGGCGCCGAACGTCGGCTGCTCCTCGGCTACTGGCTGCTGTCCGGCTATGGCTTGCGCGCCCTCAGGGCTGTGCTCTGGCTCGGCGCTGCCATGGTGGTAACCATCGGGCTGCTGATGAGCTTCGGGCTCCCCAGGGACGATCCGAAGCAGGAGGCGACCGGCACCGTGCCGGCCGGCGGCGGCCGCGTGACCTTCGAGATCGGCAAGGACGATCCGCGAAATCCCACCGGGAACCGGTTCACCGGCGAGCGCTTCGAGAAGGCGTTGAACGTCACCCTCAACTCGGTGGTCTTCCGCTCCGCCGACCAGGACCTGACGACCAGCGGGACCTACATCGAGATGGGGTCCCGCGTGGCCGAGCCCATCCTCCTCGGGCTCGCGATCTTGGCCGTCCGCAACCGAGTCAAACGCTGACCGGGCAAGCGGCCAGGGCAGCGGACACCTCACGGACTGGCCCCTGCTCCCGGACGAGGACGACGGCGTCGGCGTGCCGCACGGCTTTCGTGGAAGCTGTGTCAGAACTGCTGATCTGTGACGTTCTGAAACTGGTTGGCCGGTCGTTGGAGCTGCCCGGCTCGAATCACGAAACCTGCCCCTCTCCGCGCCCCGGCGCGGGACGATGGTGTCATTGTTGGCGCCCCCAGATCGCGGAGGATTCGTGAGCAGGGTTGTCCTCACCACCGACCACGTCCACGACCACAGCAACGACGGCCGCCGCCGTGTCGTCCTGCCCCTGGCATACGAGGAGAAGGAGGAAGGCGCGATCGTCGGCCTGGTGGCGCAGCTGTACGACGCGGTCCTCGATGACTGCCAGCCGTGCCGTGAGCAGCTGCTCGCCCTCCTCAAGGAAGACGCCGCGACCACGGGCCTGTTGGTGTACGAAGCGTGCCTGGTCACTTCCGAGACCTACGGCGGATTGCCCGAGATTCTCCTGGAGGGCAGTGAGCCGGCCGACGCGCCCTTCCATCCCACGGCACCGTTCCGCTCCGCCGCCCACGTCTACAGAACCCGCGGTGTGCCCGCGGCGGTGCGCGAGGCCTGCGCTGCGCTCACCCCCCAGGAGCGGCTGGACGCGGCGATGACAGCGCTCGAACTTCTCGGCGGACTAGCCGAGTGGGACGTCGATTTCCTCTACCAGTGATCGCCCTCGTCGCAGCACAGCGCTGGGCGGTGAGAAGCCCTGCGAGCCTCATCGACCGCGACCCTGCTCCCGTGGCTGGAGTCTGGATGCCGTCCACAGCCTGATGGTTGGCAAGCGGACAGCAGGCTGTTCGAGGACGTCACACGGCTCGCTTTCGAGGGCTCCCCCCTTCCCCTTCTTGGGCCGCGACCAGGGTCGGGATGCCCGAGATCCATCCTGCTCACCGTGGTGCTCACACGATCAACCCCACGCCCGGCACGTCCAGTGGGCGGGCGGCGAGTTCGGACAACCGGTCCATCCATGACGCGGGCATGGCCACGATCCGGGCGGCGGTCTGCTCGCGCAGCTGGACCAGGCGGGTGGCCAGCAGATACTCGGCCGTACGCCCCCGGGCAGCGTTGGCGGCCTTCGCCGCCGCCGCGGTGGCGTCCTCGCCGTCCGGGTTGTGCTTGAACCAGCGCCGGCTCTGCTCGGTCCGGTACACCCGCCTTGCTTCCGCTTCGGCTTCCTCGGTCCGTCCCAGCATCGCCAGGGCCTCGCGCCGGTACTCCGCGAGTGCCTGCTCGGCGGTGTGGAGGCCGCCGAACGCGAGGGCGGCCGTGGCGCCCACGGGGTCGCCGTGCTGGTCGGCCGGGACCATGGCGCGCAGGTAGTCGGCGCGGGCGGCGTCGATCTCGCGCTCGATCGACGCCCGCACACCGGTGCTGACGGCGGCGACGTCGCCCTGGTCGCCCAGGTCAGCGGACCAGGTGGCCGCGACCATTCCGGCCTCCACGATTGCCGCCTCTGTCCGGCGCCGGTAGCCGCATGCCTCACACCGTCCGGCCGCCCGCTCCTGACCGCAGTCCTCGCACGGCAGCGCCTGACGGGACGCATCGGCGACGGCCGCGGCCGCGCGCTCGCGCTCCGCCCGTGCCTGGTCAGCCGCGCGGACCACCGCTTGCCGGGCCTGATCCGCGCGGGCCTGCTCACGCCGCCACACGAAGTCCTCCGCCTCGATGGCCGCCTGCTCTCGCAGCCGCTCATCGAGGACCCGCCGGCGCTCGCCGTCGGATAGGCCGGGCTGCTCCCTTTCGATCTCCGCGCCGATCCGGGCGCGGCGGCCGCGACGGATGTGGATCACGTTGCCGCAGGTCCCGCAAGGCGGGTACTGATCGGTGTCCGTCCGTAGGTGAGAAAAGTGACGCCGTCTCGCTGCCTAAGGACTGTCCCGTAAACGATCTCCGTCTCAGGGGCGTCAGGGGTGGTCAGGGTGATCGGCGTAAGGTGACGCGGCTGAGCCCCCGCACCTTCGGCAAGTTGGTGACTCAGCTGCGGACCGCAGGTGGCGATGTCGTCGGCCGGGGCCGTCCGTGGAAGCTGTCGCTGGAGGACCGGGTGCTGCTGGTCGCCGCGTACTGGCGGACCAACCTGACCATGCGACAACTGGCCCCGCTGTTCGGGGTGTCGAAGTCGGCGGCGGACCGGGTAATCGACCACCTCGGGCCGAAACTCGCTCTGCAGTCCCGCCGACGGTTCGCCAACGACGCTGTACTGATCGTGGACGGCACCTTGGTGCCCACCCGCGATCACCAGGTCGCCGAGCAGTCGAAGAACTACCGCTGCTCCACCAAGCGCCAGGTCGTCATCGACGCCGACACCCGCGCGGTCGTGGTGGTCGGCCGACCGCTGCCGGGTAACCGCAACGACTGTTTGGACTGGCCGGAGTCCGGCGCCGAAGCCGCCGTCGGCAACACCACGACCATCGCCGACGGTGGCTACCCGGGCACCGGGCTGGTGATGCCGCACCACCGGCGCAAGGGCGAGGAACTGCCCGCATGGAAACAGGACCACAAGAAGTCCCACAAGCAAGTCCGGGCCCGTGTCGAGCACGCCTTCCCACGCATGAAGACCTACAAGATCCTGCGCGACTGCCGTCTCCGCGGCGACCGCGTCCACCACGCCATGCTCGGCGTCGCCCGCCTGCACAACGTCACCCTCGCCGGGTAGCTGAGTCCGCCGACCCTGAGCCGAGCACATCCCGACCATCCGGAAGATTATTTACGGGACAGCCCTTGGCACGAACCAGTCTGTTTCGCGGCCCATACGCATTCCATGCAGGGGCCGTTGGTGCCTAACCGACCTGGGGGTGCTTGGATTACGGGGTTACTGATCATCTAATATCGACACCGCAAGAGCGCGGGACGTATGCCTCGCACAGGACGACGGCTCCCTGTGCTCGACGCAACAAGTCGGTTCGCACCCTTTGGTGGAACACGCCCCGACGTGAACACACTTTGCGGCGAAGGAGCAATTTTGCACAGGCGTAAGAAAACCAAACAGTGGGTCTCCGCTGGAGTCGCGGGAGGAGTCCTGGCTGCCGCAGCCTTCGTCCTTGTCCCGTCACTGGCGCAGGCAACCGACACGCAGCCGGCCGACACGCAAACCGAGTTCGAAGCTGCGGCCAAGGCATACGACGTGCCGGTGTCCGTCCTTCTGGGGGTGGCACACGCCGAGTCCGGTTGGCAGTCCCACAAGGGCTACAACGCCAACGGCGGCTGGGGGCTGATGAATCTCACCGACGTCACCGGGACCATGCTCTCCGGCGGTGACGCCGGCACGGCCGGCCGCGGGGACCTCACGTCGATGGCCGACCATCCCGAACTGCACACGCTTCAGGCGGCCGCCAAGCTCACCGGCGCGTCCGCCCAGGACCTCAAGAACAACGCGCGCGACAACATCTCGGGCGGCGCCGCTCTACTGGCCTCCTACCAGAAGCAGCTGACCGGAGGCCTTTCCTCGAAACCGGCCGACTGGACCGGCGCCATCGCCAAGTACAGCCAGCTGTCCGACAACAAGGCGGCTTCGAGGTTCGTCGACAACGTCTTCAGCACCATCAGATCCGGCACCAAGGCGGGCACCCAGGACGGCACGGTCCAGCTGTCCGCCGTTCCCTCCGCCCGACCGGACACAGCCCAGCTGAGCAAGCTCAAGCTGAAGAACACCGCTTCGCCACTGGCAGAGTGCCCGTCCACGATGAACTGCCAGTTCGTCCCCGCGGCTGCGTCCAACGGCCAGGTGTCCGATCGGCCGGCCAACGGCGTCAAGATCTCCGAGATCGTGATCCACACCACCGAAGGCTCCTACCAGGCCGCCATCGACACCTTCCAAACGCCCGGTGGATCGTCGGCGCAGTACGTCATGCGCTCGTCCGACGGGGCCGTCACACAAATGGTGCCGAACAAGGATGTCGCCTTCGGTGACGGCAACTACTGGAGCAACCTCCACTCGGTGCAGATCGAGCACGAAGGGTTCTCCGCGCAGGGCGCGGACTGGTACACGGACGCGGCCTACCGGGAGACGGCCACGCTCGTGAAGTACCTGGCCGACCGGTTCGACATCCCGCTCGACCGTCAGCACATCGTCGGCCACGACAATGTCCCCGCCCCCTCAACCTCCGGCATCGCCGGCATGCACTGGGACCCCGGCTACGCGTGGGACTGGGCACGCTTCATGCGACTGCTCGGCGCTCCCTTCGACTCCGGTACGCACGGGGTCGGCCGTGTGGGCTCGGCGGTGACCATCGCTCCCGCGTTCACCAAGAACCAGCAGACCTACACCGTCTGCCCTGCCGACGACCCGGCCGGCGGCGGCACCGAATGCCGCGAGATCACCGCACCGTCGAATTCCCTGTTCGTCCGCAGCGCACCGAGCTCTGACGCCCCGCTCATCCTCGACCCGGTGGTCCACCCCGGGGAGACGGCGGGAACGAATCAGGTCAGCGACTGGAGCGACACGGTTCAGGCCGGTCAGCACTTCGTCGTCGCCGACCGCCAAGGCGACTGGACGGCCATCTGGTTCGGCGGCCAGAAGGGCTGGATCAACAACCCGCACGGTCGCAACACCGTCCCCGCCGAGGGAGTGCGGATCATCAAGGCCGCCGGCACCGCGGCGGCGCCGGTCTACGGGACCGCGTACCCGGACGCGAACGAGTACCCGGAGGGTCTGTCACCGTCGTCGCAGACACCTCTGACGGCGACCAACTACGCCGTCCCGGCAGGCCAGAGCTATGTAGCAGACCAGGAACCGGCTGTCAGCGACGACTACTTCGCGTCCAGCGGAACGGTCGTGAAGGGCGCCAAGACCTACTACACGATCCAGTTCAACCACCGCTACGTCCAGGTCAACTCGACTGACGTCACCGCGTCGAACGTGAACTGACCCCCGGCCGCTACAGGTTGAGCGGCCGGTACACGCAACGCAGGGGCCCTCGCATCCGTGCGAGGGCCCCTGTCATACGCCCGGAACCGTCGCGGCCGACGTCGCAACTCGGCACCCGCGCTCGAACTGGTCGTCGCCGGGACCGGGTCTAAGGCGTACACGTCTGCACGCTGGTCGCGCCGGGAGGGCGGACCACCGTGACGCGTACCTTCTGGAGGGGCGTGCCCTGTGCGCCGCTCTCTGCGTCGGCGGCCGTGCAGACGAGCTGGCGCAGCGCGCTGCTCGGCTGCCATCCCTCGGGTGCCAGGACGCGCAGCGCGCCCATCGTGTCTGTTGCTTCCACGTCCGGGGCGTCGTGAGGCGCGTAGCTGACAAGACCCCGCGCCTGTTCAGCGGCGTCGGGGCCTGTGGCGAGGTACCGCAGGGCGGTCGCGACGGGGTCAGGGCCCCGGTAGGGACGCGAGACGCGTTCGAGGCCGTCGGGTGAGTAGAAGTACAGGTGCACGGCGACCCGGGCGTCGGAGTCGTGGTCGGGCAGCCCGGAGGCGGCCGGGCCGCCAGGGATCGGCGCGGTGCCGGTGACACCGCAGGCGGCCAGTGCCAATACCAGTGGCAGCAAGAGGGCGAGCGCAGGTCGGAGCGGCCTACGGTGACCTGTCATGACGGGTCACCGGGCAGGATCAGCGTGAAGACCGCGCCTCCTGCGGGGTCGTTGTCCGCGGTGAGGGTGCCGCCGTGCAGGCGGGCGTTCTCGGCCGCGATGGCCAGTCCCAGGCCGCTGCCCTCGCTCCGCGCCCGCGCGGCGTCGCCCTTGGCGAACCGGTCGAAGATGTGCGGCAGCACGTCCGGTGCGATGCCCGGCCCGCTGTCGCGGACGGTGACGGCGAGGCCACCGTCCAGGACCTGGGCCCGTACCCACACTTGGGCCTGCGGCCCGCCGTGCCGTAGGGCGTTGCCCGTGAGGTTGGCGATCACGAGGTCGATGCGGCGCGGGTCGAGGCGGGTCCGCAACCCTTCCGGGGCGTCCACGCTCACCTGGTCCTGCCAGTGGCGCAAGCCAAGCGTCTTGCGCAGCAGTTCCCCCACGTCGATTTCGTCGATGTGGAGGCGTGCGGCGCCGGCGTCGAACCGGGAGAGCTCCATCAGGTCCTCGACCAGGCGGGCGAGTTTGCGGGTCTCGTCAGCCACCAGGGTGAACGCTTCGGAGTACTCCGGCCCGAGGTCGCCCGAGGCGGCGTCGTGATCGAGGACGCCGGTGACCGCGACCATCGCGGCCAGCGGGGTGCGCAGTTCGTGGGAGACATCGGCGGCGAACCGCCGGGCCGTAGCCTCCATGGACCTCAGGGTGGCCGCGTCGCTCTGCAGCGTCGCCGCCATGGTGTTGAAGGCGTCGCCGAGGCCGGCGAGCTCGTCGTGGCCGGTGACGTCGACCCGGGTGTCGAGGTCACCGCCCGCCATGGCCTCGGTGGCCGACCGCAGTCGTCTCACCGGCCGCAGGACCCGCCGGGCGAGCAGCAGCGCGGGTACGAGGGAGGCGAGCACCACGGGCAGCGCTCCGGAGCGTGCGGCGGTGACCAGGGAGTCGACGTCCTGCTGTTGTGCGGTGAGGGAAAGCGTGGAGTAGACGACCAGTCCGGATGCCTTGCCGGGGTGGCCGGCGGAGGAAACGGGCAGGGCGACGGCGAGCCAGGGCCGGCCGCCCTGATGGAAGCGCTGCACCATGGCCGTGGTCGCCGAGGACACGCTCGGCCGCAGCCCCGGCGGGAGGTCGGGGGCAGATGCCCCGGAGGTGACGAGCGCGCCGCCACGGTACGCGGCGGCGGTGTGCCACTGGCCGGTGCCGCCGGCCCGGTCGAGTTGGAGGGCCAGGTGGCGCAGGTCCGCGTCAGCGGGGTGGGCCGGCAGGTCCGGGACGAGGGAGTCGACCTGCGTACGCAGGTCGCGCACAGCGTTGTCCTGGGCGCGTTGCAGAATCGCGGTGCGCGCCTGGTGGAAGGTGAGGGCGGCAGTGGTCAGCGCGCTGAGCGCCGCCACCAGAACGAAGACCACCACCAGCCGGGTGCCCAGGCTGCGCGGGAGCGGGCGGTGTTTCACAGCGGGCCGAAGCGGTAGCCGAAGCCCCGCACGGTCTGGATGTAGCGCGGGTTGCGCGGGTCGTCCTCGGTCCCGGCGCGCAAGCGCATCACGCACGCGTCGACCAGCCGGGCGTCGCCGTAGAAGCTGTGCTCCCACACCTGTTCCAGGAGCTCCTGCCTGCTGAAGGTACGGTCCGGCCAGGCCGACAGGAAGAGCAGAAGCTTGAGCTCCGAGGGTGCCAGGGTCAGATTCTTGCCGTGCTTGCGCACACGCAGGGCGGCGCGGTCGATCTCCAGGTCCCCGTGGACGGTGCGCCCGCCGTCGGGCGGGTCTGGCTGCGTCGGGGCGAGCCTGCGCATCACGGCCCGCATACGGGCTTCGATGACCTCGTCGCTGGCGGGCTTGACGATGTAGTCGTCGGCACCGGCCTCCAGGCCCACGACCACGTCGACGTCGTCGCTGCGCGCGGAGAGAATCACGATGGGCACCTGGCTGATCTCCCGGATCCGCCGGCACACCTCGAGCCCGCTCATCCCGGGCAGCATGAGGTCGAGCAGCACGATGTCCGGCGGTGATGCGGTCAGCGCCTCCAGGCCGTCCTCGCCGGTGGCGACGGCCTCGGTCCGGTGCCCCCGGCGCTGCTGGCCGAGCGTGACGCCGCGGCGTACCGCGGGATCGTCCTCTATCAGCAGGACACGTGTCATACGGTTCGTTCCTCTCCTTGTCGTGCTTTCTTTCTCTGCCGTGGCCTTCCATTCCGCGGTCGGCGGTGTCGACGCCGGCCCCGCCCGCTGACTCCGCGGCGCCGGACCGGTCAGCGTCCGGGAGCAGCCGTGTCGGCAGGGGCGGCCGTGTCGACGGGGGCGGCCACGCCGTTGCCGTCGCATCTCGTAGGCCAGGCACCGCCGGAGATGCCCGACTCGTGGATCCGCACCACCACCTCCTGCGGAGTGCGGCCCTCCGGGGCGTCCGCCGCGGCTGCGGTACACACCAATTGGTTCACCGCCGCTCTGCTCAACTCCGAGACCAGCCAGGGAAGATACAGCTCCACGTCGTCCGTCGACGCGCGCGCCCTCACCCGGTGTGTGTGAGCAGGAAGGGCGGAGAACAGTCCGCGTGAGCGCTCCGTGGACGTGGGCCCGGCCAACAGCGCGTCGAGCGCGGACTGCGGCTCACCGCGGTCCGGGACAGTGCGGGCAACCGGCCACGACCCCTGCGGGGTAAGGAAGTACACCCGCAGGACGTCCTGCCCTGCGGCCGTCCCGAGTCCGTGAGCCGACGTTCCCGCGGCGTGTGGACCGGTGTCCGTGACGCCGCAGCCGGCCAGCGCGGCGAGCGCCGGCAACAGACAGCCGAGGAGGAAGGAGACCGGGTGTACGGGCCTTCGCGGCGTCGGCGCCCGGCGCGGTCGGAGGGAGTGTACGCGCGCCACGCGCCCGTGGAGCCCTTGCGCTGTGCCGGTCATATCTTCCTCATCGTACGGATGTCCCTGCTTCCCACACGGCTGACTCTGCCGCCATCAGACGATCCACGTCCACCGTGCCGACGCCCAACCGGGGCCGCGGAACGGCGGCCCACACCCCGACCGCCACCACTGCCGCGGCGGCGAGCGCGACGAGCCCACGGCCGCCGGTGGCCCAGCGGGTCCGGAACCTCACCGGGTCCTCCACCAGCCTTCGGGAGAGGACGGCGGCCACGAGGGACATGCCGATCAGCACCGCGGTACGGGCCCAGCCTCCGAAGCCCAGGGTCGCCGCCGGAAGGAGCAGATACAGCGGCCAGTGCCAGAGGTAGAGGCTGTAAGAGTTCTCCCCGAGCCAGCGCGGAACGGCGGCGCCCAGCACCCGTCCGGCGCGTCCCTCCGGTCCCCGGGCCAGCAGCGAGATCAGTACCGCGGCTGCCAGCGAGTGCGCGAACATCCCGCCTTGGAACAGGCCGGGGGCGTTCTGTCCGTCGGTCAGTACCCAGGAGGCAAGGAGCCCGCATACCAGGACCGCGGCGACCGCGTCGGCAACGGCCAGAGGGACGCGGGCGCACAGACCTCTGATCGGTGCGGTGGCGGCCACGGCGCCGAGTAGCAGGGAGAACGCCCGTGTGTCGGTGCCCTCGTAGGCACGCGTGGTGTCGACCGCGCCGCCGAAGTGGAGCATGAGGACGAGGGAGGTCAGCGCGCCCGCGGTCGCCAGGACGAGCATCCGCCGCTGACCCCGCGGGCCGCGTCCGGCGACGGCGACCACGGGCGGCCAGACCAGATAGAACTGCCATTCCACCGCGATGCTCCACAGATGCGAGAACAGGCGGGTGTC
The DNA here is from genome assembly GCF_000818175.1 of Streptomyces sp. AcH 505. Lineage (GTDB taxonomy): Bacteria > Actinomycetota > Actinomycetes > Streptomycetales > Streptomycetaceae > Streptomyces. The sequence continues at coordinate 1,275,756 of NZ_JTIY01000002.1, read as the reverse complement.
GGAGGCGTTCCAGTAGCCGACCTGCTCGACGACGAAGTGCCAGTTCACCATCTGGACCGCGGCCCAGCGAGCGTCGTCCAGTGCGAACGACAGCAGGGCGGGCGGGGCGAAGGCCCAGGCCAGGAGCAGGGTGGCGAGCCCCATGACGAGCTGTGCCGGAAGCAGGCGCCGGGCCCGGCGCCCCCAGAAGGCCACCAGGTCGATCCGGCCGTGCCGGCCGCACTCGCCCAGCAGCAGCCCTGTGATGAGGAACCCCGACAGTACGAAGAACAGGTCGACGCCGAGGAAGCCGCCGCGCAGGTGGCCGGCGTGGAAAAGCAGGACGGCCACGACCGCGACCCCTCGCAGCCCGTCCAGCGGTGCCACGTGGACGCGGCCACCGGCTCCGCCTTTCTCGGAGGGTCGGGTGGAGCGGGGAGCCAGATCGCGAAGTGTCATCGGAATCCTCAATCGGATGCGGACCGCCGGCCGTGGCAAGGGCGGTGCCTGTCCGTGGTCGGGAGAGGGAGGGAGGGGCGGGACCCCCGGGGTGCCGCGGCGGCCGGCGCCACTCAGCGGCAGCCGAGCTTGGCGTACCGCTGATCCGCCGTCCACGCGCCGCCGGCCCATGCGTCCGGCGAGGTCGGCGTAAATCCGTACTGCTTGCCGAGCTTCTCGGTGAACCACTTGGCGAAGGCGGCGGAGCCCTGCTGGCACGAGTGGATTCCGTCGGAGGACCGTTGGGCCTTGGGCGCGGTGGGGTCGGTGCCCCACAGGGCCGAGGCGTCGTAGAAGTGGACGGTGCCGTGGCTGGCGTCCGCGACCTCTGCCGCGGCCTTCGGCGCGGTCTTGATGGCGCCCGCGTACTTCGTGTAGAAGTCGTCCACCTTGAACGGCGGCGCCGAGACGATCGCGAGTCCGGCGCCGGCACTGTGCGCCGTTTCCGCCAGTTTCCGGTACCAGGAGCGTTGGGTGTCGGAGGTGCCCCAGTCGTACGTGGTGATCTGATAGGCGATCACGGTGGGACGGAAGGCCGCGATGTCCTTGCGCAGTCGCTTCCAGGTGTCCTGGGCGAGGGGGGCGATCGTCTTGTTGCCCTCGACGACGGTGCCCCCGCCGTCACTGGAGGCGTCCTGGTAGCCGGTCCCGGCGGCCTTGAGAGCCGCTCCCAACGGGAGTCCTTCGACGCCTGCGATGGAGTCCCCGACCCACAGGACCCTGGTGTCCGTCTTGTGGTGTGCCCCCGACGGTGCCGGAGCGTTACCGCTTCCGGCGTCTTCCTGGCCACCGCCGCAGGCGCTCAGCACGCCGACCGCTGCTGCGGTGGTGGCCAACAAGGCGCCTCTCTGCAGGGCGTGGTGGCGGAGGCGGGAGGAAGGAGCGCTGAAGTTCTTCTCGGTGTGCATGGCATCCAGCAGACCAGCGGTAAAGGGCGGTCGGCCGCGTTGTCATCCGTTCATCACATACTGCGAGAGCGCGCGTCATACACGGGCCCCGCTCCCCCATGCGGACGTGCTGGGGTGCCGGGCGCCCCGTCCGGTCCGCTCGGGTCAGCTCTCTTCGGCGGCCATCGAGTCGAAGGTCTCGCGCATGAGCCGGTCGATCCCGCCGGGGCGTTCCGCCACGGAATCGAGGAGGTCGGCGAGCAGCCACAGCACGAAGCTGTGCATCAGGGACTCCTTCGCCGGGATCTGCCCGAACTGGTCGCGCCACGCCACGGTGTCCATGCCCATCGCCGCGGCCATGAGAACACCGGTGGCCATCGGCACCTGCTCCGGGTCGGCCAACTCGAAGGTGGGGAGCTTGCGGATCACGGCGGGGATCAGATCACTGAGCGGATCAAGGCAATCCTGCCCTTCGCCCTGCTCGGCCATCAGGAATCCGGTCAGTACACCCACCAGAAACACGGTGCCCCGGGACACCTCCTCACACCCACAGGCGTCCTGCGCGGCCTTCACCCGCTGCTGCGCCTGCCGGCGGTCCTCGGCGGAAGTGCTCTTCTCCAGCACCCGGTACCCGTCCCACGCCGCACGGATCGCCTCATCCGCGACTACACCCTCATTGCTCATGGGCCCAACCGTAACGAGGCGCCGGGTTAGCCAGGGCCGAATGGGGCCGACCGTCCGGGGCGAAGGTGGCGGTGTTCCGTCCGCCCACTGTCCGGGCCCCATCGTCCGGTCGA
>NZ_JTIY01000002.1:1254070-1272580 GCF_000818175.1 Streptomyces sp. AcH 505 | reverse complement strand
TAGGGCTCCGGCGGATCATGGACCGAGGCGAGGGCCGGCCAGTGCCTAATCGTGTTGACCGCCCCGGCAGGCACTGCTGAAGTCGGCACGTGGACAGCATCCCCGCCAACCGGCGGCTCTGGAACCAGATCAGCAGCGCCTACCAGCACGAGCACGACCCGCGAATCGGCGCCACACCCCGACTGTGGGGCATGTACTCCGTCCCCGACGCACACCTGCACGCCTTGGGCGACGTCACCGGCAAGCGCGTCCTCGAACTCGGCTGCGGCGCCGGCCAGTGGTCCAGGGCGCTCGCCGCCGAGGGCGCCACCGTGGTCGGGCTCGACCTGTCCGAAGCTCAACTCGCCGCAGCGGCCCGTGCGATGGGAGCGGACCGCTACGCGCTGGTGCAGGGCGCCGCCGAACAACTCCCCTTCGCCGCCGACAGCTTCGACCTGGTGTTCTGCGACTTCGGCGGACTCAGCTGGGCGCCCCCGCAGCTGGCCGTCCCGCAGGCCGCACGCGTCTTGGGCCGAGGCGGGCGCCTGGTGTTCAACGTCGCCAGCCCATGGTTCGAAGCTTGCTACGACGAAGCCGCCAGCCGCGTGACCACGACGCTCCAGCAGGACTACTTCGGGCTGAACACCATCGCCGAAGACGACGGCGCGACCAGCTATCAGCTCACCTACGGCGACTGGGTCACGGTTCTGCGCGGCGCGGGACTCATCATCGACGACCTCATCGAGCCGCGGCCCGAACTCGGAACACCCAACGGCTACAACGACACCGACCCGCCCGACTGGGCACACCGCTGGCCGGCGGAACTGCTCTGGGTAACCCACAAACCGTGAGTTCCCCCGCGCCGAGACGCGAAGGCGTCCCCTCGCCGGGCAGGCCTAGGGTGGCGCGCCTTGTCGGCGCCCAGGTGGTCGGGTCAGGCCGGGTGCGCGGATGCTAGCCACCGTCGCCGGGGTCACCCGCGCCCTGGCCACAGCCCGCCGTTTTTCAGTTCGGCCAGGGGTTCACCGGTCACCTCGTACATATGCCACGGCTGGAGGTTCCCGCTCGAAGGAGCCCGCACCGCCGCGGTCAGCAGCCGTTCGCAGTGTCCTCCAGTTCCATGGCACGGCAGCCATCTTTCCCGTTCCGAGTTTTCTTCGGTCCGCGTGACAACCTCCTGTGCGGTCCAGCACGTCAGTACGGCATGAAGCGATTGTCACCGCAGGACGTTGTGACGACCGACGGCGGATGCCTGTGAGTCGATCGAAGGGCCGGCAGGATGCTGCCGCCGGCGGCGGCGCCGGCGGCGACTCCATCGGTTTCGAGGAGTTCGCGCGCAGCCGACAGGCGCATCTGCGTCGTGCCGCGTATCTGCTCTGCGGTGACTGGCACTTGGCCGAGGATCTGACGCAGACGGCGCTGGCGAAGCTGTACGCGGTCTGGCGCAGCGCCCGGATGGACTCTCCCGACGGCTACGCCCGCAGGGTGCTGTACCGGACGTTCGTGGACGAGACCCGGCGCCGGCGCTGGTGGGAGCGGCCGAGTGCGGACTGGTACGACGTGGCCGCCCCGTCGAAGGACCCTGATCTGCGGCTGACGCTGCTGGACGCCCTCCGGCAACTCCCCGCGCGCAGCAGGGCGGTGCTGGTCCTGCGGTTCTGGGAGGACCAGAGCGTGGAGGAGACGGCGGCGGCTTTGGGGTGCAGCGCCGGGACGGTGAAGAGCCAGACATCCAGGGGACTGGCCGCGCTACGCCACATCCTGGGGGACCTCCCACCGGCGGGGCCCGTCGGGAGCGGGGTCGGTACGGGTACGGACTCCAGAACTGGTTCTCTGAAGGAGGAGTGGTGAGCATGGCGCGCGAACAGAGCGGCGGCGGCCACGAAGTCGCCCTGACCGACGCCTTGGCGGAAGCCTTGGGCGACTTGGACACCGGGCCGGAACCGACCATGCCGGACCTGGTGACGGGCGCGCTCACACGAGGTGCCCGGATCCGTCGCAGATACCGGGTACGCGTCGCCCTGGGCACCGCGGCCATGGCGGCGGTCGTCGCGGTCGGCGGATACGGGATGTTCGCGCCGGCGCGGGACTCCCGGCGCCAGGTCCTGTCGGCGGAAGCGTCGTCCGGGTATCCCTCTCTGGCGCTGCTGCGCGCCATCGTCCCGGCGTCGTCCGGCACGGTCGACCCGGCGCCGCGGCGCCCGGCGTATCCGAAGGGGCCCGAACCGTACTTCCTGCTGACCGAGCGGAACGGTCTCGTGAGCGACCTGTACGTCTCGGTCTCGCGCTCCTCTGACGGGCTGCCCACAGCGTCGTTCTTCCCCCCGCCCTCGGCCTCGTCCTCGCTCGGCCGGGGGCTGTGTCACCAGGACGTCTCCGGCCGCCCGCGCACCAGTCCGTGGGGCGGAACACTGGTCAACTGCTCACCTGTTGCAGGGCCTTTCGAGGGCACCCAGCTGCAGTACTACGCGGACGAGGAGTCGCCGTCCGTCCCACGGAACGCCGAGCTTCAGCCGTACGCGATGGGCCTTCTCTACGCCGCCCCGGACGGACGCCTGGTGCAGGTGTTCGCGCGTCCTCATTACGAGGAAGGCGGCCGGTACCCGAGCGCCCGGACGCCCAACCGCCAGTTGCTGGCGGGAATCGCCACCGACCCACGGCTTCTCGAAGCCATCGCGAAGAGCGGGGGTCGTACCCAGCCCGAGGAGTGAAGACCGCACGACAGCCGGCGATCACCCCCTGACCACCGCCCGTCCACCACCCTTAACGGAGCCATGGCATGCCCATGCCAAGAAACACCTGCCGGAACTCATTCGCGGTCCTCGCGCTCGTCATGCTGCCCGTACTGACCAGCTGCGGCGGTTCAGCCGACGAGGCCGGACCGAACCACACCGCAGACCAGGCGACATCGACCGTCGACGCGGCCACGAACGGCGCGGCAGGCGCGGACGACGCGACGAAAAAGACGTACATCATGGAGAACTCGATCGCGGCCTGCATGAAGAAGCAGGGCTTCACCTACACTCCGCGCACCGGTCCGGCCACGGGCACCGAGACGGCGTCCGATCAGGCGGCTTCGGCGATGGACGGCGAGGACTACGCCCTGTCCAAGAAGTGGCGGCAGAAGTACGGATTCGGCACGTACGCGGCCGCCGCCTACCCCGACGACCCCGAGGCCCCGTCCGCCGGCGGGCAGACCAGACAGGTCTTCCACGGCAGCGACGACGAGGCAGGGCTGACCGCGGCTCAGCGGGCGGCGTTCGAGACGGCCCTGGAGGGCCCTCCGGCCAAGGGCGCGGCCGGGGACAAGGTCGCGGCGGAGAAACCAGGCGGATGCAGGGCAAGGGGAATGGGCGCGGCGTACGGAAAGCCGCTGAGCGCTGATGCCGAGAAGAAGGCATGGGCGGCCAAGGAGGACGCGAACCGCTCGAACGGACTGGAGCTCAACGGCGATGCCCAACTGGTGCAGCTGGCTCAGCAATACGCCACCTGCCTGAAGGCGCAGGGCATCCCGGTCTCCACGACCCAGCCGACCGGCATGGCCACCATGGTCCGGCTCGACCTGACCAAGGAGCTCCCGGAGAAGCACAGCCTCTCCAGGGAAGAGGCGCTGCCACTACTCACCAAGGACATCGACACCGCTCTGAAGGACCTGGAGTGCGGCAAGGACTTCCGGGCCGCTTACTTTCCCAAGGAAAAGGCCCACCCGTACTGGGGTGACGGAGCGTGAAGCGCCTCAGCAGCCGGAAGCAGTTGGGCGCGCTGATCGGCACGGTGGTCCTGGTCGGCGCCGGCGGCTGGTTCGCCGGCACGCAGGTGCGTTCCCCCGCCGACGCGGCGGCGGCGCACACCGCTCCGGAGGCGGGGCCGGTGACCGTGGCGGTCCAGCGTCAGTCCCTCACCGCGACCGTCGTGGCGACAGGGTCCGTCGAGTTCGCCTCACCCGAGCCGCTCTCCCTGGCGGGTCCGGTCGGTACGGAGTCGTCCGGGTCCGCCGAGGACAAGGGGGCGGAGCAGCGGGTCACCAAGGCACCGGCAGCCGGCACCAAGATCAAGGAGGGCGACGTGCTGATGACGGTCAACGGCCGTCCGGTGTTCGCACTGAGCGGCTCCGTACCGATGTACCGGGCCCTGGGGCCCGGCAGCGCCGGCGACGATGTGAAGGAGCTCCAGAAGGCGCTGCGGCGGCTGGGGTTCGACCCCGGCGGCAGCACCGGCACGTACGGCCAGGGCACGGCGTCGGCGATCACCGCCTGGTATACGAGCAAGGGGTACGAGGCGCAGCAGCCGGGTGCGGACGAGCAACAGCAGTTGGGTCAGTTGCAACAGGAGGTGTCGTCCGCCCAGCAGGCGTTGCTGAGTGCGAAGGCGATCACGCAGTCGGATGTGAAGGGCGGTACAGACGACGCGGGGGAGGGTGAAGCGGGCGCCCCTGAAGCGAAGCCCGGCGCCGAGCCGAAGCCCGGAACCCACACCGACACCGACGCCGGATCCGGCGCGGGGAGCGGTAACGGTAACGGTGCCGGCACCGGCACCGGCACCGGCACCGGCACCGACAAGGAAATCCAGGAGATCCAGCTGAAGTCCGCCCAGAAGGCGCTGGACATGGCGAACGCCGCCCTCAGCACGTTCCAGTCGTCCTACGGGACGAAGCTCCCGGCCGGCGAAGTGATCGTCTTTCCGAAGCTGCCCGTACGGCTCGACAAGGTGACCGTAAGGACAGGTGCGGTGGCGACCGGCCAGATCGGCACCGTGACCAGCTCCGACATGGTCGTGCAGGCGGTCGTACCCAGCTCGGACGCCCAACTGCTCCATGAGGGCATGGCTGTTGAGGTTGCGGCGGCCGGTGGCGGGAAGACGGCGGCCGGCGTGGTGGAAGCGATCGGCGCGGACGCCGCACCCCTTTCCTCGCCGGGCGCCGCGGAGTCGGACGGCACGGCCCCGGCGGGCGCCGAGGCGGGCACGGCGGACGGGCCCGGCGGGACCAACAGCTCCGGCCGGGGCACTTCAGGGAGCGCCGCAACTGGCAGTGACTCCACAGGCAGCGACCCCTCCGCACCGGTCCAACTGCGGGTATCCCTGCCCGATCCCGGTCCGCTGACCGGCCAGTCCGAGGCCGCGGTGAAGGTGACCATCAAGGTCGGCGCATCGAAGGGGAACGTACTGACGGTGCCGCTCGCCGCGGTCCGGACATCGGCGGACGGGAAGGCCCGGGTGCAGATCCAGCGCGCCGGCGGCGTAAGCGATGTAGACGTCACGGTGGGGCTCTCGGCGGGAGGGCTCGTCGAGGTGAAGCCGGCCGGAGGCACGCTGGCACAGGGCGACAGAGTGGTGGTGGGCGAGTGACCACCACTATGATCACCAACCCCGTCGGCGGGGGCGGCACCGAGGCGGACGCGGTCATCGAAATGGCCGGCGTCGAGCGGACCTTCGACTCCGAACCGCCCGTACGCGCCCTGCGCGAGGTGGACCTGACCGTACGCCGCGGCGAGCACCTGTCCGTCGTCGGCCCCTCCGGGTCCGGGAAGTCCACGTTGCTCAACACCCTCGGCTTGCTCGACCGGCCCACCGTCGGTTCGTACCGACTCGACGGGATCGAGACCACCGGGCTCAGCGACCTCGAACGCACCGCCCTGCGCGGCAGCCGGATCGGCTTCGTCTTCCAGGCGTTCCACCTGCTGCCCTACCGCACGGTCGACGAGAACGTCACGCTGGCCGAGGCGTACCGCAGACCCCGGCCCGGCCACGGACGTTCCACCCGCCGCGCCCGTGCCCGGCAGGCGCTGGAGAGGGTGGGGCTCGCCCACCGGTCGGGCTTCCGGCCCGACCGGCTCTCCGGCGGCGAACGCCAACGCGTCGCCATCGCACGCGCGTTGATCAGCGATCCCGCACTGCTGCTCTGCGACGAGCCCACCGGAAACCTGGACAGCGAGAACACACACTCCGTACTGGAACTCTTCGACGACCTGTGTGCCCAGGGCGTGACCCTGGTCTTGATCACCCACGACGAGACGGTCAGCCGCCGTGCGAGCCGGCGCGTCCGCATCACGGACGGCTGTCTCACCCAGGAGACCCGATGAGGACCGTCCGGCGCCAACTGAGCCCCGAACGCCCATGGATGCACCCCCGGGACCTATGGACGGAGGCCCTCGCCGGTGTCCTCGCCCGGCCGGTGCGGTCCGCGCTGACCACGCTCGGCACCGTGCTGGGCATCACCACCCTCGTCATCACCATCGGGGTGGCCTCCACCGCGGGCAACCAGATCGTCGGCCGCTTCGACGCGCTCACCGCGACGTCCGTGACCGCGAAAGCACCGCCCCGGGCACCGGGCGACACGTCGGACCCGCTGGTGAGCTGGTCCGGGACCGAGGCGGTCGGGCGCCTCGCCGGGGTGCTCTCCGTCGCCGCCCTCGCCGATTCCACGACGACCAGCAGCGTTCAGGTCCACGCCAACAACGTGAGCGCACCGGGCGACGTCTCCGGCCAGACCCTTGCCGTCGTCGCCGCCTCGGCAGGTCTGCCCTCCGCCGTCCGCGGCACCATGACAGCGGGACGCTTCTACGACGGCGGCAACATCGCCCGGCACGACCAGGTGGCAGTGCTCGGCGACCAGGCCGCACGGCTGCTCGGCATCCGCCATGTCGAAGACGCCCCCGCCGTGTTCTTCAAAGGCCAGTCGTACACGGTCATCGGCATCCTCGGCGGCATCACACGCGAACAGCGCCTGTCCACAGCGGTCATCCTCCCGCCCACCACGGCGGCCGATCGAGTCGGCCTCCGGGACGTCGACCTCGTACTCGTCAACACCGCACTCGGCGCCGCTAGGCAGGTGGCACGCCAGACACCGATCGCCCTGGCGCCCAACCACCCGGACCTGCTCACCGTTGTGGCGCCAGCTGACCTGTCCAGGGCCCGCGACGATGTCCAGAACGACGTCGACGGCCTCTTCCTCGTCCTCGGCCTGGTCTCACTGGTGGTGGGCGCCATCGGCATCGCCAACGTCACCCTGGTGACCGTCATGGAACGCGTCGGGGAGATAGGGCTGCGGCGCGCCCTCGGTGCTTCACGGCGTCAGGTGGCGGCCCAGTTCCTGCTTGAGTCGACCACCATCGGTCTGCTCGGTGGCATCGTGGGCGCTGCGCTGGGCATCACGGTCGTCGTGTGCGTCGCCGTCGTCAAACAGTGGACGCCTGTGCTCGACCTGAGCCTGGCCTTCGGCGCCCCTCTGGCCGGAGCCATCGTCGGCCTGCTCGCAGGCCTCTACCCCTCACTGCGGGCGGCCCGCATGGAACCGGTCGACGCACTGCGCGCACCGTCGTAGCGGAAAGGCCCGGCGAGAGCGCGTTTTCTTTTACCGCAGCGATATCCCGGTTCCGGCGGGGATCGTCTGCCCTGTTCCGATGGACTTGGTGAAAGCTGATGTTGTGATTCTCGGTGGCCGCGACCACCTTCACCACGATCGTCACCGAGCCGAACGAGATCACACCGGACCAGATGTGGCGGGGCATACGGGACCTCCACGTCAGGGCCCGAGACACCCCACGCTATGACGGGAGCCCGGACCCGGCACGGCGAGAGCGGCAGGCGGCGGCCGGGAACGTCCAGTTCGGGCGGTGCTGCAGGGCACAGCAGAGCGCCCGCCCAGTAGTTTCGGGCGGGCCTTTCAGTTCCGGCAGGTGACTATCCGGTGCGGAGCGTCCTACTGGACGCAGCCGCCCACGCAGAGGGTGGTGAACTGGGTGATGCCGGTGGGCTCTGCGGCGGAGGCGCCGGGCATGAAGCCCACCGTGAGCGCGGCGGCAGCCAGCAGGCCAGCGGACAAGCGAGCGATAGTACGCATAAGTAATTTCCCCCGGGTGATGGAATCGGACAACTCGGTCAGCACAGCTCCCAACGACTCTACGTGCAGACCACCGCGGGAGAACCAGGGTTGAAGAACACGGCGTGTACTCCCCCGCATCACGTTCCATGGCGCCGCCCTTCGAGAAGCTCCGCGCCGTGCGCAGCCAGTGTGCAACGATGGCGCATCTCAGGTCAGGAACCGAAGTCTCGAATGCACACGGGCTATCCGAGCCTTACCTGAACGGATAGCGTGCCGCAGAGTTGTAACAGGTTGACTGACCGTGCCCACGACTCATCCGTGAAGAGCTACACACCTGTGCATGACGACAACCTCACCGCCCGGCTGGCCTCATTGCGGATATGACTCGTCCACGGGGGATCCGGTGGGGTGCCGTGGCATCACCATCCCCGGATCGGCGAACTGTCTCGCACACGCCGCTCCGGCCGAACGCACCGCGTATCTGGCATCCCTCGCGCCAGGCGGGGAGTTGAACCTTTGCGGCGTCACCATCAGCTCGAACCTCCTGGACGACGTACTCGCACAATTCACCGAGCCCGGTACCGGCCACTTGAGGATCGGTGCCGCCCGGTTCGACTCGGCCACTTTCACCGGCGACGTTTTCTTCGACTCGGCGACCTTCACAGGCGACGCCCGGTTCCCCTCGGCCACTTTCACGGGTACTGCCTTTTTCGACTCGGCCACCTTCAACGGCGAGGCATCGTTCGACTCGGCCACCTTCGACGGCGATGCAGTGTTCAACTCGGCCACGTTCTCCGACGACGCCTCATTCGACTCTGCCACCTTCGCTCGTGACGCCTGGTTCACCCCGGTCACCTTCACCGGCAAGGCTTGGTTCACCCACGGGAATTTCATGGCGAATGCCGACTTCAGCTCTGCCAACTTCACCGGCGCCGCCTGGTTCCTCACTACGGCCTTCAGCCAGGACGCGCACTTCGGGTCCGCCACCTTCACCGGCAACGTCGTGTTCGAATGGGCTGCCTTCGCCGGTGAGGCCGAGTTCCGCTCGGCGTCTTTCGAGAGAGCTGCGTTCCTGGGACCGCTGCGTGGCGACCGGGTGGATTTGTCGGAGGCCACCTTCGGGTCTCCGATCACGGTCGAGATCGACGCGAAGTCACTCGTATGCCGTCGGACTCACTGGCTGGATACCGCCAGGGTCTGGGTTCGCTACGCCGAAGTGGACCTGAGTGACGCGGTCTTCGACCATCCCTTGACGATCGCCGCCCGCCGTCGGCCGCCCGCCACAGGGGCTGGCGCGTTCGCCGATGCCGACCCGCAGGCCCAGGTGACCTCCCTGCAGGGCGTGGACGCCGCGCACCTGGTGCTCACCGACATGGACCTGTCCCGTTGTCTGTTCTCGGGCACGGTTCATCTCGACCAGGTGCGGTTGGAAGGGCAGTACCGTCTGGCCACCGCCCCCGCCGGCCTCCGACGGCGCGGCGTGTGGCCGGTGCGGTGGACACCACGGCGGACACTGGCAGAAGAACACCACTGGCGGGCCTCACGACAGGTGGGCGCAGACGGCTGGGCGCCAGCTCCCCAGGGGCGAGAGGTGCTGGCGCCGGCGGCCCTTGCCCCGGTGTACCGGCAGTTGCGCAAGTCGTTCGAAGACGGCAAACACGAGCCCGGTGCGGCCGACTTCTACTACGGCGAGATGGAGATGCGCCGTCACGCCGACGACATTCCTCGCGGCGAACGGAGGCTGTTGACCCTCTACTGGGCCCTGTCCGGCTACGGCCTGCGCGCATCCCGCGCTCTGGGCTGGCTCCTGGCCGCCATGACACTGACCGTGCTTCTCATGATGCTCTGGGGCCTGCCCCAAGGCGACACCCCCACGCGCAGCACCGGCGACCTCACCGGTCGACACGTCGTACTCACCACCACGAATGCCGACCCGGCCAATCCCACAGGCCCGCTTCATCGCCGACTGACCAGTGGACGGTTCGAGAAAAGTCTGCGTGTCGTCGTCAACTCCGTGGTCTTCCGCTCCTCCGGCCAGGGCCTCACGACCACCGGCACCTACACCGAGATGGCGTCCCGCCTTACCGAGCCCGTGCTCCTCGGTCTCGCGGCCCTTGCTGTCCGCAGCCGCATCAAACGCTGACAGCGGGCAACGGTCCTGCCGTGCAGGGTTCCCCGCGTCGCCGGGCGGTGTGGCGTGAGATACGTGCATGACCGTGGCGGATGCAGGCGAACGGGAGCAGGCACCTGGAAATACGTTCCCGGGGGGCCTCGTGGGCGCGGCGGCCGTTGTCGCGGAAGTAGTGCTCGCCCAGGCCCTGCGCGGCGATGTTCAGCAACTGCTGCGCGCCAGGCTTGATGTCGATGTCAGCGCGCTACCTGCGTTCTCTCTGCCTTGTTCGGCCGTGGGCCGCACTGCCCGTTCCTCCATCGCGTGACAACTAATTTAGTCAGTAATATTGACTACTTGATGATATGGCGGCACCATGACAAGCGCAACCCGCGTGCGGCGGCCGAGGGGGCGGGCACGTGCGGAACGCGGCGAGCGCGCAGTCGGGCGCGCCATCGAGTCCGAGGCTGGGGCCAGGATCGGCGGGCGATCCGGCCCGGCGGCGGTTGTCGTAGGGTGTGAACCTCGTGGGATCAGGTGGGCGACGGAGCCGAAAGTGGTTATGGACGACGAGCAGCGGGTCAATCTGGGGACGTCGCTGTTCATCCCGTACCGGTACACCGAGGATCGGATGTTCCGGGCCCTGCAGGACGCCGGGTTCGACGACTGGACCCTCGCCCAGTGCCGGGTGTTCCAACGCGTCGCCCCGGACGGCTCGCGCCTCACGGACCTCGCCGACCAGGCACAAATGAGCAAACAGAGCGCCGGCGTACTGGTGGATCAACTGGAACGCCTCGGCTACGTCCGCCGGGTCCCCGACCCCACGGACGGGCGCGCCCGGTTGATCGTGATCGAGGAGCGCGGCCGGCGGGCAGTCGAAGTGGCCACGGCGACCCTCGACGAAATCCTCTCGGAGTGGAAGGCCTACCTGGGCACCCGCAACTTCACGTTGCTGCACCAGATCCTGGACCAGCTCCGCGAAATCACCGACCCCTACGCCCGGTAGCTCCCGACCGCACCGAGCCGTCCCACCCCCCCGGCCCCCGGTTCGCCCCGGGCCGCCGGGGCGGTGGGCGCCGACAAGCTTCGACTCCACCGTGATGTAGTCAGCTTGATTGACTTATTCGTCAGTTATTCTGACGGTAGGGCGCGTGGCTGCCAACGCGGTCTTTCAAATAAGGAGTGAGTCATGAACGACAACATCGAGCAGAGCGATCCGGTGGCCCTACTGGAAGGTCAGGTGTGGGCGATGGCCGCGGTGGTCGCGACCTTGCGGGAGACCGGGACGAGCTCACTGGAGGAGGCTCTGGCGGCGGACCCGGCGCGTACCGCAGTGCTGGAAGCGGCCGGCGTCGTGCGACGGGACGGGGGGAAGGCGACAGCCGCCCCCGTGTTGCAGCTCGGTCCCGCCTCCTCCAACATGGCGTCCGCCCGGCTCAGTTCGATGCGGCAGGCGGTCGCCGCCGCCGCCGGCGAGGCCGTCACGGGGTGGGACGGGCAGAGCGACAACGTACTGCTCGATCAGGGACGCGCCTCCGCGGGCACCGGGCACGCGCTCGCCACGCGTCTCGTGCCCTCCCTGCCGGGACTCGCCGACCGACTCGCCACCACGGGCAGCCGCATTCTGGACATCGGCACCGGGACCGGCGCGCTCGCCCTCGCGCTGGCCCAGGACCTGCCGCACGTCCATGTGACCGGGATCGACAGCCTGGAGCGAGCGATCCGGCTGGCCGGCCAGGAATTGGTCAAGGCTGGACCGGAGTCCGCCGACCGAGTCGAGGTGCGGCATCAGGATGCTGTCGATCTGCGCGAACGGGATCTCTACGACCTGATCTGGCTGCCCGCACCTTTCCTGTCCGACGACGCGCTGAACGCCTGCCTCCCTCACGTGACGGCTGCCCTCACGGACGGAGGATGGCTGGTGGCCGGCACCAACCCGGCACCGCCCGAGCCGCTGCTCGCAGCCGTCGCCGACTGGACTGCGGCGCGCAACGGCGGCAGCGCGACGACCTCACACCGGATGAAACAGGCGCTGAGCGACCTGGGGTTCCAGGACCTGCGCCAGATTGCCACGGCGCCAGGCGGCCCGGTACTCGTGGCCGGCCGCCGCCCGAAGCACGCCGCGTCCGTGTCGTAACCAAGCGGTCGAGCGGTGACCGACACCCCGCGACGCCACCGCTTCAGGGCCGTTCCTCATTTTGGTGGTCGCGGAATGGTCCTTACCCAGGGCTTCGGGAGGACCGCTCCGCGATCCCGGTTCATCGGGCTGCCCTGGCCGCTGACTCGCCGAGGGCGTTCGGGGAGAAGCTGGTGCTCGTCCGCGTTTCGTCCGTGCCCCGCGACGGAGCGGTTCCACGACGAGCACCTGGTGCGCACCGACCGTCTTCCCCGGCTGACGGCATAACCAGAGCCTCCGGGCCTGAAGGCACCAGATGCCACGCGTCCCCCACCAGGCGGCGCTGACACCACCAAGGACCGAGAATCCACACTCTTTCGGATCAACAGCACGTCGACCGGCGACCGGACCCGAGACGCCCCAGGGTGCGGCGGGCGGCGTTTGAGCGCGAATCGGGCAGAGCCGAACTGCACGTTCAGGCCGGCGGTACGGCGTGGTCGTGAATGTGGGTGATCACGGCGTCGAGGGCCGCTTCGAGGGCCTCGGTGGTGTGCTGTGCTTGCGCGAGGACAAGCCCGCCCTGCACTGCGGCCAACAAGGCGAGGGACAGCGTGGTCGCGTCGGTCTCCGGCCGCAGGGAGCCGTTGTCGACCATGGCGGCCAGGCCGGCGCGGATCGCTTCGGACCACATGGTGAAGCTGGCGGCCAGAGCGTCGCGCGCCCCCGGATGGTCGTCGGACAGCTCGCTGGACAGGGTGCCCAGCGGGCAGCCCCCGGCCCCGTTCTGCCGGCGGGCGGCGTCGACCACCACCACCTGGCGCCATGACCGCAGCGCCTCGATGCTGTCGAGCCTGGCCAGCAACGGTGCTTGGTGGGACAGGATCGCCTCGGACTGGAATGCGATGACCGCGCGGGTGAGGTCGTCCTTGTCGGCGAAGTAGTGATAGATCTGCGACGAGCTGACGCCGGCGGCATCGCGGACAGCGGGGGTGCTGGTGCCCGCCACGCCGCGGCGGTACATGAGGTCGGCCGCGGCCGTGACGATCCGCTCGCGCGTCGCACGCAGTCGGTCAGTTCTTCGCCCTTGCGGCGGCGATGGGCATCACCAGGCCGGTGCCCGGATAGCCGCCGTCGGCGATGGTCGTCGTCTTGCCGACGGCGCCCTTCGCGCCGGATTCCTCCCCTGCCTTGCAGTCGTCGCGGTTGCCGGGCAGCGGCTGGCCGACGACCACGTGAGGCGGGTATCGGCATCGATGACGACCTGATGGTTCGTGGAACAGCGGTAGTTCTTCGACTGCTCGGCCACCGTGTGGTCGCGCGTGGGCACCAGGGTGCCGTCCACGATCAGCACGGTGTCCTTCGCGAACCGCTGGCGCGGCCGGAGTGCGAGCTTCGGGCCGAGATGGTCGATGATCCGGTCAGCGGCGGACTTCGAGACGCCAAAAAGCGGGGTGAGCTGGCGCAGCGTCAAGTCCGTGCGCCAGTACGCCGCGACCAGCAGTACGCGGTCCTCCAGCGGCAGGCTCCACGGCTGTCCGCGCCGCGGCTGTCGGACAGCAGCCGTGCCCGCGTGTGCGACAGCACCTGGAGCGTGCACCAATCCGATGCGTCGGTGGGGTCGGTCGACTGCGACGAGTTCACGATGGCTTCGACACACGAAACCGGCGGCTACCCGAAGAGCGTGAACCTGGTGACATCCGGCAGCAAGTGCGCCCAGGTGCTCACCGACAAGCTGGACGACGGATCCGCGAACTTCGGGATCCTCGCAGACACCCGCACGGCAGCAAACGGGCCCACCGGCACGGAGCGGTGTGCACGCGCGGCAATCTCAAGTGTGCAAGATCAGCGGGCGTTCACATCGTTCCCCGCTCCGTCGTGGCGCATGCTGGACGCTGATGGGTTCTTACCGACCCTGCCCGGGTTTGAGCACTGCACGTCAACAGCGACAACCTGCAACTGGTCCAAAATCGGCTGACACATAGCCTGAGCCGACAGATGAAACAGGAAGGGGCCGACCCAGTGGGCCGGCCCCCTTCTCCGTCTCCCTCAACTTGCTCCGGCTCAGGCTCAGGCGGCCGGGTTCAGGGGTCAGGCGCCCCCGAGGGTGGGGTAGTCGGTGTAGCCGGTGGCGTCGCCGCCGTATGCCTTGCTCATGTCGGCTTCGTTGAGGGGTGCTCCGGTGGCGAGGCGGCGCGGGAGGTCGGGGTTGGCCATGAAGAGCTGGCCGAAGGAGAGGATGTCGGCCGCACGATCCTGGATGAGGGGCAACTGCTCGGCGCCGGTGCGCGAGCCGAGGGTGACGGGGTTAAGCATGAAGACGCCGTTCCACTGCTCGCGCAGGACGGGAGTGAGGTCGGGGGCCACGGTCTCCATGACGTGGAGGTAGGCCAGTCCCAGGGGGTTGATGGCTTCGAGGAGCAGGGGGTAGGTCTCGGTGTAGTCGTCCTCGATGATGTCGTTGAAGGGGTTCGCCGGGGAGATGCGCAGCCCGGTCCGGTGCGCTCCGATCGCAGCCGCGACAGCCTCGACGACCTCGGTGGTGAAGCGGATCCGGTTGCGGGGGCTGCCGCCCCACTTGTCGGTACGGGTGTTGGCGTTGGTGGACAGGAACTGCTGGAGCAGGTAGCCGTTCGCGCCGTGGATCTCCACGCCGTCGAATCCAGCGGCGATCGCGTTGCGCGCGGCGGTGGCGAAGTCTTCGACGGTCTGGCGGATGTCGTCGGCGGTCATCTCGGTGGGTACGACGAAATCCTTCATGCCCTCGGGGGTGAAGGTCTGCCCGGCGGCCCGGACGGCGGAGGGGCCGGTAGGGGTGAGAGGGGTGTCGTAGTTGGCGGGGTGACCGATGCGGCCGGTGTGCATGAGCTGGGCGAAGATCACACCGCCCTTGGCGTGCACGGCGTCGGTGACCTGGCGCCATGCCTGTATCTGGGTGTCGTTGTGCAGGCCGGGGGTGAAGGGGTAGCCCTGGCCGATGACGTTGGGCTGGGTGCCCTCGGTGACGATCAGACCGGCGGTGGCGCGCTGGGCGTAGTACTCGGCGGCCATCGGAGCGGGGCTGCGATCGGGGCCGTAGGCGCGGCTGCGGGTCATCGGAGCCATGGCGATGCGGTTCTTCAGCTTGTAGGGGCCGACCTTGATCGGGTCAAAAGCGGTAGTCATGGCGGTGCCTTCCAAGAAAAGTGAGATCGGTGAGCGCCGCCACACGAAGCAGCGGCCATTTCTGTACGCTGACGTACAGAACCTCGCTCGGTGGAACTGTACGACACCGTTCACTATTCCCGTGAGCCGCCGCCCCTCCGTCCACCACCAGCCGTAAGGTGATCCCGTGCCTCCCACCAGCCCCTCCCCCAAACCGCCCGCCGAGGGCTCCGCGCCCACAGGTTCGCCGAAGCGGGGCCGCGCCCGCGAGAACGCGATCCTGGCGGTCACGCTGGAGTTGGTGGCCGAGGCGGGCTTCGAGGCGCTGACGTTCGACGCCGTGGCAGCCCGCGCCCGCGCGTCGAAGGCGACGATCTACGGCAAGTGGAAGACCAAGGACGAGATGGTCGCCGAGGCACTTCGCCGGCAGTCGGAAGGGCGCACCGTGCTCGCCCCGGACACCGGCAGCCTGCGCCAGGACCTGCTCGCCACGACGGGCGAGGTGGCCGCCGCACTGCGCGGCAAGAACGGCGTCTCGCTGGTGAGCCTGGTCGAAGCCGTACGCGACCACCAAGGTCTGCGTGATGCGGCCCGCGCCCAGATGGAGCACACGAGCCGCGAGATCGGCTCGGCGATCGCCGAGCAGGCCGCCCGGCGCGGAGAACTGCGGCCGGGGGCCGACGTGCCCGCATGCCTCAAGCTCACCCTGGGACAGCTGCTCTTCGACGCCCTCCTGACCGGCCAGGTACCCGGTCGCGACGAACAGGAGCGCCTGGTGGACCGCGTCCTGCTGCCCCTGCTGGAGAACCAGCAGGGGGAAGACCGGGGCAGCTCAGGGCACACTTCACAGCGCCTCGGATGACATTCACGGCCTCGGCCGGACGCCGCAAGGGCGGGAATACTGTACGTTCGCGTACAGTTATGAGGGATGCGGGTCGGCACAGGGGAACCAACCTGCGGGCCGTGCTGCCGGTACGGCCGGTATCACCATCCCCAGGAGGTTCTCGTGGACCAGTACCGCGATCTCAACGACAGCATCATTACCGAGTTCCGGGCCGGCAACGGCCACGTGAGCTCCGCCGGATTCAGGTCGAATCTGATTCTGATGCACACCATCGGAGCAAGGACCGGCCAGGAACGCGTCAGGCCCGCCTTGTCGCTGTCCGACGGGGAAGCCTGGTTCGTTGCCGCGGCCGCCCGAGGCGCTCAGAAGGACCCGGCGTGGGTGCGCAATCTGCGCGCCCACCCCGACATCAACATCGAGGTGCCCGCTCCCGACGGCGTGCGCACGGTTCCGGTCACGGCCGAGGAACTCACCGGAACTGAACGCGACAGGGCCTACGCCCGTTTCGCTCGGCAGTCACCCGCCTTCAGCACGTACGCGGACACCGTCACCGACCGGGTCATCCCGGTCGTCCGGTTCACCCGCCGCGCCGGTACCCCCTGAGCGGTGCACGCTCAGCGTGCACCGCCGGGAAACGTACGCAAGCGTTCCCACAAAGGCCCCTGATGGGGTCTCGCCCCCCGCTCCCGCCCACCTGCGGAGTAAACCCACCTCACAGGAGGACTCATGGTCAACGTTCTCGTCGCCGGGGCGACCGGAATGCTCGGCTCATGCATCGCCCATCATCTGCTTGACGAACCCGGCGTCGCACAGGGCGGAAAACTGGGTCTCCTGGTGCGGGACGGTTCCCTCGACGACCCCGCCAAGAAGGCCGGGATCGAAGATCTGGTGGCACAAGGGGCCGTCGTGGTTCCCGGAGACCTCCAGGATGACGGCGCCCTCGCGGAGGCCACCTCCGGTGTGGACGTGGTCGTCAGCGCGGTCCAGGGAGGCGACAGCGTCGTCACCGACGGGCAGGTGAGGCTGGCAAGGGCCGCCGAGCGCAGCAGGGTGCGGCGGTTCATCCCCTCAGACTTCGCGATCGACATCTTCGCGGCCGATCCGGGTGCTCCCATGTTCGCCGCGAGGCGCCGGGCCGACGAGATCATTGACACCCTGGACCTGGAGGTGCTGCATGTCCTGACCGGCGGCTTCCTCGACAAAATGGTCAGTCCCACAGGCGGCATCGTGGACCACGGCAATCAGACCGTCACCTGCTGGGGCGCCGGCAGCGAACCCTCGAACATGACCACTGTCGAGGACACCGCGCGACTGACCGCCCGCCTGGCCCTGGACGACACCGCACCCGCGGGCGTGCGCACCTTCGCCGCCACCGAGGCCACCCCTGTGCAGATCGCCGAAGAGATCAGCCGCGCCACCGGACGCACCTACACCGTCAAGAGCCGCGGCACCCTCGACGAACTGCGCGAAGCGATCAGCAACGAACACGACCCGACAGCGGCGATCGGCCTCTGGTACCAACTCGTCGTCGCCACCACCCCCACTTTCACCGCGCTGGAGAACGGCCGGTACCCCGACATCAGGCTGACCACCCTGCAAGAGCAGGTGCGCCAGTCCTTCCAGTGACAACCGCAACGCCGAGCACCACATGCTTGAATCAGAGGCCTGATCTGAGATGCAGAGCCAGCTTCCGGGCCGACGGACGTGTGGGTTCAGTCCCGCACGAGCTCATCTCTCCTCGCCGCCGGCGCTGCGGGCGGCGAGGTAGCCGGCCAGCTCCCACTTGCCAGTTGGCCCCACCGATGGGCGGGTGGAGGCGGTGATGCCGAACGGGTCGCTCACGATACCGGTGGGGTTCCGTGACCGCCTCGATCATGGCTGTGTTGCGGGCGCTGAGGATGGGCAGCCCGTTGGCACGCATGAGGGTCAGCACCGATGCCGCGGTGCGGGGTCTGCTCGGAGGCCGACCGGGGAAGAGGTACGTGCGAGCAGTCGTCGGCGCCAGGATGCCGCTGAGCCGCGGCGCGTGAATCTGCTGCTCCAGCAGGGCCGCCAGGATAGGTGGAAGCAAGTCGAGGTGGTGGGCACAGCTGAAGTACGCGCGGCCGTCCTGGGTTCTGTAGCGGTCGGTAGTGAATCGACGACGCGGCTGACCTGCTGTCCGTACAGGCGTACGAAGGCGCCGATGAGCGGACTTCCAGGGGGCAGCGCATCGTCGCTGAGGCAGCGGCGGAGTTGGTCGAGTTGTTCCTGCTCAGTCAGGCCAGCCAGGCTCTGGACCGTATCGCTCATCGGGAACGTCAGGTGGTGGACCTTGTCCAGGACGGCCGGTTGCACGCTCTGTCGCGTCATGACACCTGCCCGTTGAGGACCGCGCGGACCGCGGTCAGGTCCTGGTCGCCGAGGCCGGCCCCCGCGGCGCGGGTATAGATCTGCTCGACCCTCGCCAACAGCAGGTCCGGTACTCCCGCCGACGCCGCGGCGGTGCGTATGTGGGC
>NZ_JTIY01000002.1:1247815-1253443 GCF_000818175.1 Streptomyces sp. AcH 505 | reverse complement strand
CCACCATGATCGTCAGCTCACCCCGCCGGGCCGGCCCGGGGTTGCCCAGGAAGGGCGCATCGAGAAGAGACACGCCGAGGTCCTCCGCGCGGGCGACGACCGCTTCGATGTCACCGCCGACGGTCGCGCACTGTGCCACCACCGCACCGGGTTCGAGGGACGGGGCGATCTGCGTGAGCACGTCCAGTACCGCGGCCGCGTCGAACACCGTGACCAGGACGACCTCGGCGGTGTGCACCGCCTCCGCAGAGGTGGAGAACACCGCCACGCCGTCGCTTTCCAGCGGCCTCGCGCGGGCCTCGGTCCGGTTCCACGCGCGGACCGGGAAGCCGCGCTCCCGCAGTCGCCGCGCCATCGCCGAACCGGAGTCGCCAGTCCCGAGCACCGCTACCGTCCGCACCAGTCACACCTCATATTCATGTGACTTGACTCGTCAATTTGACATGTCAAGTTGTAGTGTTGACGGTACTCTTCGCCACTGCGCACAGCAAGGGACACCATGGAAAACGACGCCCCGCCCGGGCTTCTCTCGCACCGGGAACAGGAGATCTGGCGGGCCTTCCTCCAGTTCAGCGAGAACGTGGTCTCAGCGGTCGAACGGGACCTGTTCACCACAACCGGCCTGTCCGGTGCCGACTTCCAGATCCTGGCGCGGCTGCACGAGACCGAGCACGGCCGGATGCCACAGAAACACCTCGGTGAACTCGTCCACTGGAGCCAGACCCGGCTCTCCCACCAACTCACCCGCATGCAACGCCGCGACCTCATCAACCGCGCATCCGCAGGCCACGGCAGACTCATGACCGTTTCCCTCACCCCCGCAGGCCGCGCCACCTACACCTCCGCACTCCCCCACCACACCCACTCGGTCCGCACCCACTTCTTCGCCCACGCCCAACAGGCCTCCCAGGAAACGGGCCTGCAGCTACTCGACGCCGCGGCACGCGGCGACCACCAACAGACCCACGCCGGCAAGCCGGAAGACCGACAGGACGCACCCTGACCCGCGCAGGCCACAACCGCGCTGGAACGGACCGCCAGAGGCCGGTCGAGTGCCCGGACAACACCGTACGGAGCAACGCGCCGGACAGTGCCCACGCCGGTCTGGCCGCATCCGGACGCCTACGGCCCAGGCTGCCCGAACATGTCCGACCTGGCTGCCATATCCCAACCGTCCCATGGTGCGCTCGCCCACCGAACACTGCGCATCCGGCCGCCCATACCGACCTGGGACGAGCCGCCGTTCTGACACCACCACCCCCAGCCTTGCCGTCGTGGAAGACGGGATCGCCCCGCTGGACTGGTCTCAGCGGGGCGATTGTCGGCGAGGTGTCGGGAGGACTCAGCTGAAGTCCCTGCCGAAGTAAGGGTCGGGTTCACCTGTATAGGGGTCGACGCCGGACTCCCGGAGTCGCTGTTCTTCGCGCCAGTGGAGGAAACGCGGCGTGCGTTTCCCCCAAAGGGAGGCGTCACTGAGCGGGCACTCCTCGAAACCCTTGATGAACAGGCGCCGGAGGAACTCCGTCATCCCACATTCGTAGATCTTCCAGTGGGGCGAAGCCTGCCGCTCCCAGACAATCACCGGCCACTTGCTGGGGTCGTCGCCGACGGTGAGCCAGCCCAGGACGTCAGCTCCGCAGCTGACACCCCACGCGAGAACGTGGTCAGGGCCGACATCAACCCCATCCGGCCCTCCTTCGGACTCCCACAGCTCACGCATGATGACCGTCTCGCCGGCCATACTCCCGAATCCCGGCCCGCCCTGTGGCTGCGTGCTCGCCTCGGGCGTGAGGACCTCCAGCGCGGCGGCGATGCCTCCAGATCCGTATGTGCTCATGAAGGCGATGTAGTCACGGGGGAAATCGACTCCCCAAGCCCGGCGCATCGCCTCCCAGTCCACCTGCTCATCGGCGCCGTCTTCTGGCGACATCGCCGTCATGAGTGCGGCGAGAGCTGTTCCTTCGGACGGCATGTCCCCTCCAGCGCTGTGCATCGTCGGACGCACGGTATCCGACGCCCCCGACATCGACTTTCGAGGGGTGGAAGTGCCGACCCGGCTTCGTACATCGCGCCGGCTGACAGCCACCAATTGGCCGCCTGATCAACGATCATCAGGCTCCCCCTACCGACAGTTGACACCAACCCACCCGGCCGGACTTCGGCCGGGGCGAAGTCAACACGAGGCGACCGCAGCATCGGCAAGAGGGCGGCCGCCCCGCACACGATGACAATTCAGGGGCCCGCTTTCGTGGCCGGCGAAGCCCGTACCGGCCTACGGCTCCGGCGACAGGGGCGACGCGGGAAGGCCCAGAACACGGGCAAGGGCGGCTGTGACGGCAGCGCAACGGCCAGGCAGGTGCCTGGAGGCCCAATCGGCAGCCAGCGCAAGAAAGTCGGCCAGGCCGCGCTCGGCACCGGCGAGCAGGGCGCGGAGCTCGGATACGCATAGCTCGATCACCGGACTGGGCCCGGCACGACGCTCATGGAGCTGGACCTTCTCTGCACCAACGGCACGAGTCGAAGGCGCGAACCGGCTCTCAACATTGCTCGGCAGCCTGGGCTACGGCCTCTCAACTGGCGGTAGCAGGTTGTGCCACACGTGTCCGCAGGAGCCTTTGCAGCAGGTCTGCCTGCGGCGGGTGTCGGCGACGGAGAACACCGAAACAAGGACACCGAACGCTTTGATGTGCTCGTCAGCGGGGAGTGCCGCGAACCCGTAGCGGGGTGGGTCCATGCAAATCATCACCGAGGGGTTAGCGGTGGGCTTCACTCCGGACCGAGCAACTCCCCCGTGGCCGTCCGCCGTCGTGATGTGCGCCTGCATCGCATAACCGACGACCTCCTGCAGTACCACCTGCCGTCCTGCCGGGGAGAGGGCGGCAAACCAGGTTGTCCCGTCCTCCAACGTGCGGAGCCCTTGCGCGACCTCGTTGACGACTCGCTCGCCCTCACGCCGAATGGCTCGCCCGTTCTCGCTGCTGGTCCCCCACATTTCTCGATCACTCCACATCGCCTCGGGCCGAAAGCGAGCTGGCGGCATGCAGCACGACTCCTCCCCTGACCAACGCCCCGGTACGTTGGCTTCTGGAGCACGTCGGCTCCAAGGGCTTCGCGGAGCTGAAGGCGGCCGAGATGAACGGCATGTACTTCACCGACCAGGCCCTGCGCCAAACCGCCCTGCTGGTATCCGCGCACGGAGTTGACCAGGTCGGTGGCGAAGATCCTGCGGAAGTCGTCGACTCGGACGCCTTGTCTGTCAAGTCCACGTGTTGAGCCGGAGCTGACCACCTCTGAACCGAACCAGGGAGCCGCCTACGGCCCTCGACGCTCAGGGACGCATTCGCGTGGGGCACTCGTCGGCCTCTCGAAGTCGGACGACAGCAGGCGCGAAACCTATCGTGCGCGCCTGCCGCCTTGCGGCGTGTCAGTCCCTCGGTGCGACGCGGATACGGTTCCCGTCAGGATCGGCTGCAAGGAAGGTCAGCCCGAACCCCGCATCATGAGGCTCCTGCAGGATCGTGACGCCCTTGGACTGCCACTGCTTGAAAATGGCGTCGACCTCGTCGGGCCCACTGTCGATGGCCAGACACACCTCACTGGTACGCGGGACGTCCGCTGACAGATCCTCGAACTGGCCGGACCACACCGCGAGGTCAGCGCCAGGCCCGAGGCCGAAGGTGATGTATCTCGGCGTCTCGAACGAGGGGCTCATGCCGAGGAGGTCTCCGTAGAAACGCGCTGCGGCGGGGGCGTCGTTGACGTAGACGATGGACACGACGGATGTGGTCATGGTTCTTCCTTCTCGCAGGTCGTGGGTACGCATCCGCCAGCCTGACCGGGATATGCGCCGCATCATGTCGCAATTCCTGAAAAGCTTGGCGTGTGACCCCAGACCGCTTCTTCTCCCTGATGCTGCTCCTGGCATCGAGGAATGCCGTGACCACACAGGAACTTGCCTCGGCGCTGGGGGTGTCCCTTCGCACCGTCAACCGGGACCTGAACTGGCTCCGAGACGCCGGTCTGCCGGTGACCGCGCAACGGGGCCGCCTCGGAGGCGTGACCATGCTGCCCGGGTCCGGGCTCGACCTCACGCGACTCACACCCGGCGAGCGTGATCATCTGTCGCTCACCGGGCTGGACGAGAAGCAACGCGCGGAGCTCGACGCATCGGTCGAAAGCCGGCGCGCGCTCTCCAAGATCGCCGCCGCACAGCCACGTCGAGTTGATGAGCTCCTGCCGCTCACCGACGTAGTGCACGTGGACAGCCGCCCCTGGCTCCAGGCCCGTACGTCCGGCACGACCCCGGCTTCGCTGATCGGCCCGGTGCGGCGCGGTCGCCGGCTACGGATCGAGTACGACAGCCCACGCGAGCCATGCCCCCGCGACCTGGTCGTCGATCCCTACGGGCTGCTCGCCAAGGCCGGCAGCTGGTACCTCGTCGCCGACTGCGCCCGAGAGCCACGGATGTACCGACTCGACCGGATCACGACGTGGAAAGAAGCCGACCAGCCACGACGGATCCGCGAGAGCCGGACCCTGGCCACCGTCGCTGCAGCGCTCATTGCTCAGTGGGAACACAACCACGCGATAGAGGTCAGCGCCACCATCGACCAGACCCAGATCGAGCGAGCGCAACGGATCTTCGGCCTACGACTCGTCCGGGACGACCATGAAGAATCCGCCACCGGCCACAAGGTAACTATCCGCTTCCTGCATCTGGAGGACGTGCGAGCACTCCTGCCGTTCGGGAGCGCCATCACTGTGCACGGCCCCACCGAAGCCAGGGCTCACCTCCGCGACCTCGCCACCGATCTTGCCCACCACTATGCGCCGTCACCAACATCCTGACCCGCAAGGACTACTCATCACACCGGCTCGGAGAGCAAGGGCAATGCCGAGTGGCGCCTTCGGGTTTCTCGCAGAGCCCCTGGCTGCAGCTCTCAGGCAGGGGATGCTCCTCACCGCTCGAATTTGGTATCGGGTCGCCTGCTTTCCGGGTGGGAGACCTCTGGTTGACGCTGAGCGGGCAGCGGACGGAGCACGGCCGTGCGATCTGTCAGCTGCTGGCGCAGGAGTTGGTTCTCGGTTGTCCTTGGTGCAGAGCGCCGACGAGGGCCTCGACGTCGGCCTTGAGGTCGGCGATCTCCACCGCGTCAGCAGCACGGAGCTCTTTGAGCCGGCGGACCTGCTTGCGTAGGCGCTGTTCGCTGTCCGAGGGGTCGCCGCGCGCGCGGACCTTGTCGTAGAACTCCTTCTTCAGGTCGGTGTGCGCCTGGGTGAGTGCGTTGCGCGGGACACCGGCTTCGAGGGCGAGGGCGACTATCGTCAGCGCGTCGTTTCAACGCTCTGGCGTTCCGCCCAGGATGCGGTCCATCGCGGCACGGATGAGGTCGCGCTCGTTCGGGCCGGGGCTCATGACGTCGGCTCCTGGAGGTCCATGCGATCGTAGTGGTGGCGGTCAGCCAGGTCACGGAGGTGGTCGGCCCGCCGGGTGAGCCGGTCGGCGAGCGGGCCGGACACTGCCTCCGAGGCGGCCCGCTTCTCCAACGCGTGCGTGTGCTGGACGAGTTCGTTGCCGTCCGCTGCTATCGGGCCCGCCTGGATGTTGTTCACCGTGATGGCTCTCGG
>NZ_JTIY01000002.1:1213578-1246914 GCF_000818175.1 Streptomyces sp. AcH 505 | reverse complement strand
GACCCCAACACCCCACTCATGTCAGGAGATCCAAGAAACAGTCCCTAGTGCCCGGGCCAGCGCTCGGGTGAAACCACCGATGGCTGCTTTGGCGACGGAGTACGTCGTGCCGTTCGGAATCGGCATCCGCTCGGCGAAGACGCTGCCGAGGACGCAACGACGGATCGCAGAGCCTGACCGATGCGCGCAAGAACTACGCTCAGTACGGTGCTGAGGCGAGAGCAACGGATCAGGATTCGCCGGTAACCGGCGGCGAAGGTGCTTGGTGGGGACCCTCGGCGCGAATGATGCACGACATGGGTCACTTAGCCTGAGTACACGTGCCCTCTCCGCGCATCGGCGAGCTGTGGGGGCATGACAGAGAGCCGGCTGTCGTCACTCGAGAAGGTGGCAACCCGTCAAACAGTCTGGTCGATGCAGGCCGGCAGCGGTGCGACCCGTTCCGGGACGAGCTGGTGGCTCCTTGGGAACCAACTCCCGGCTGAAGAGGGGCGCTCGTAGCTCCACCCGGAGTCGGACAGACGTGTCGATGGGCAACCCAAGTCGGCGCGGCGTAGATCCTTCGAGCAGCGTGCGACGAGATCCAGATCCCGAAGTCGCCGCTGTACCTCGGAGGCGAGTGCCTCGTCCATGTCGATGGAGAACTCGTCTTCTTCCTGCTCGGACGGGTGCTGAAGGTGCTGGTCTGTCGCCTCGACCGCCCGGCTGCTCTTCCAGATGGCGAACTCCTGGCAGCCGAACAGGTAGGCATGTGCGGCATAC
This sequence comes from Streptomyces sp. AcH 505, assembly GCF_000818175.1. Lineage (GTDB taxonomy): Bacteria > Actinomycetota > Actinomycetes > Streptomycetales > Streptomycetaceae > Streptomyces. Next base: position 1,246,152 of record NZ_JTIY01000002.1, on the reverse strand, counting down.
AACGTCGCCGCTACAGCCGCTTCGTCTGCGTCATCCGGCCCGTACTGGCCGTCGCTGTGGCAGTACTCGCCGAGTATGTACGAGGTGCTGTCCGGGCGATCACGGCTGGTGTCGAACTGATTGCTGATTGAGGGCATCTCTATCGATGCCGGAAGTCGATTGCCCAAGGCGTGAAGGTGCGTCAGCATCACCGGATGGGTGAGGTTGAGGGTCGGCTGTTGGTGCGGGTAGTGCAGACGGGTTCCGGCTACCCTTCGCAGTGGGATGCCTGGACGGCAGATGGGCGGTACGTGTACCTCCGGTAACGGCACGGCGAAGGCTGCGTCGAGCGGCATCCTGGCCCTGATATCGACACACCGGACACCTGGAATGAAGGCCTCTCGGCACTCCTGGTCAAGTGGGACGACGGCACCGACAGTGCGGTCACCAGCCTTGAAGCCTTCCTCAGCCTCTGGTCTGACGCTGGCGCCGGGCGCTTCGGTGAGCTGAACGCGGTCACGTACGAAGCCAGATGGTGAGGGATGCTGCGGTGACAGTGCCGAGGAAGACGTAGCCGCGCTTGTCGTAACGAGTGGCCACCGCACGGTGGTTCTTCAGCTTGTTGATGGCCCGCTCCACGGTGTTGCGCTTCTTGTACCGATCCTCGTCGATCGCCGCCGCCACGACTCAGTGGTGAGTGGTTCAGCCACACCCCAAGGCCGTCGACCCGAGCCCGGTCCGGCGGCCGCCGTGAAGCCCCGTAAGTTCAGCAAAACTGAGGGTATTTCAGTGCGAACCCCCCGGGCAGGGGATGTGCTTCAGGCTGGCGTGTCCGTGAGTTCAGAGGAACCCCGGGACTGTTGTGCCAGGCGGTGGGCCTCGGAGGTAACGTCAGCGTCGAGCTGGGCGGGTGTTCTGCCACTGTATTCAAGAGTGTCGTACTCGTCGTCGAGCTCGACGAGCCGTTCAGCCAGAGGAAGCCGATGGCCGAAGCGCTCATGGGCCTGAAAGGCCAGTTCCCTCGGCGTCAGCTCGCCTGCCAGCAGGTGGTTGGCGAGAGCTCGCACGGCAGCCTCTTCACCGTCAGGGCTCCCGGGAGCGTAGTAGGTGAGGCCAAGTTCTTCGAGGGCCGCTGGGAGGATCTCGGGAACGTCGTAGTCAGCTTCGCTTCGTGTGCGTGATGCCAGGGCCAGAAGCGCGGGGCTGTCGAGTCCGGCAACGAGGGCATTGCATGCGGCGGTGACGACCTCATGTGCCGGGGCCGCGCCGACGCTCCAGAGCACGGCGCGGTCCTGCAGGGCATCGGCTGCTGCTTCGATCGAGGTCACACCACCATGATCGCCCGATGCTGCGGTCCGGTCGACAGGATTAACGGTTGGGACTGCTCGGCGGACTGCTCCAGCAATGCCCGGGCGGAGTCCGCGTAGCGACTGCCGGGCGCCTCAGGTTGGTTGGGAGCCTCGTGTTGTGGTCTTCCCAACTAACGTCCATGATCAACTGCTTCCTACTGATGTTTCCGCAACCTTCCCCTCCGGCTGCCGGCTCCTCCCTTCCTCCCTTGTCACGGCCTCAGTTGGCGGAGGCACGTCGTGCTCGGGCGCTCGAGTTGTTCGCGGGCGGCGCGTCGAATGCGGAGACCGCGAGGGCGGTCCGTTCCCGCGTGGCAAGAGCTTTCACGCGTTCAGCGGCACCTGAACCGCAAGGTCTGCCACCGGTCTTCAAACCCCGCGAAGGAACGAAGCGATCGAACGAGCACGAGTTTCCTTGAGCAGCTTGACGCGGTGCCGCGGTCTCGGGGCGTCCGCAACTGCTGCAAGACCGCACCTCGGGAAGAGATCCGCGTTTAAGGAACGATCGTTCTTGACTGATCGTTCCTTAACTGCCTATCGTAGTGGTCATGGGCAGGCCGAGAGCATTCGACGAGGACGAAGCGGTGCGTGCGGCCGTGGATCTGTTCGGCAGGCGCGCGTATGACGGTGTATCTGTTGACGACCTCGTCGCGCACCTAGGCGTGCACCGCAACAGTCTGTACAAGACGTTCGGCAGCAAGCGCGGCCTCTACCTGATCGCTCTGCGCCGCCACCTCGCCGACGACGTTCACTCGTTGCTCGACGCCCTCGCCGGCGCAACGGATGCAGGGGCCGTGCTGCGGCTCGTCACGTCGGCCGACCTCGGCCTACTTCTCCTCGCGGCGATCGAACGCGCACCGGTCGACGAGGAGGTCGCCTTCGAGGTGACGGCCGCGTTGACCGCCGTCGACCAGGCGATCGCCGACGCACTCGGCGTTCCCGCCGACCTGGCCGCCGCCCTCACAGCCGCCGCGCTTGGCCTCCTCCTGCGCGGCAACCCCGACAAAGTCGCCGCCGCGCTGACCCAGCGCCTCGGCCCCCTCACCTGAATAGGGAACCTGACATGGCACTGATACGTATCGTCGGCGGCGACCTGGTCGTCGTGCTGGAGGGTCTCGACAAACTCTGGGCCTTCAAGGGCCGCCTGACCATCCCGCTGGCCAACGTCCGTGGTGCGACCGCCGACCCCGGTATTGCCACCGACCCCAAGGGGATCCGCGCGCCAGGCTCCCACGTACCCGGTGTGATCACCGCAGGCACATTCCATCAGGATGGTGACAAGGTGTTCTGGGACGTCAAGGATCCGTCGAAGGCCGTCGTGGTCGAACTCGCCGACGAGAAGTACGCACGCCTGGTTGTCCAGGTCGACGACCCCCGCGCGACTGTTGCCCTGGTCGAGAACGCCCTCGTCTGACGGAGGTAGGCCAATGTTTCGCCACTTGGCAGCCGCGTTGATGGCTCTGGCCGTCGGCACCGCCACGCCGGCCGGGGCGACGCCCGGTCTCGTGCCTGCCGCCGACCGCGAGGTCGTCTTCACGTCTGACGGAACGACCGCGTACGGCACCCTGCACGTTCCCGAGCATCGTGCGGGGCAACGGCTGCGGGCGGCACTGCTGCTGCCCGGCAGCGGTCCCACCGACCGCGACGGCAACCAACCGCCTGGGTCGGCGCCGCACACCCTGGGCCAGTTGGCCGACGCGCTCGACAGGGACGGAATCGCCACCCTGCGGTTCGACAAGTACGGCACCGGCCGCACCGGACTCGGCGCCTACCAGGACCACCCGGAAGAACTCGACTACCCGGCATTCATCCGCCAGGCACGGGCCGCCTACAACTCGCTGCGCGATCAGCCGGAAACCGACGCGCGCGCCCTGCTGATCGTCGGACACAGCGAAGGCGCGATGACGGGACTACTGCTGGGCGGCACCGTTCACCCACGTCCGACCGGCCTGGCGCTTCTACAACCGCAGGCAATCCGCATGCTGGACCTGGTCACGCTCCAACTCAAGGCCCAAGTCGCCGAAGCGACCCGGCAGGGCCAGTTCACACGGGAGCAGCAACGCGCCGTCAACGCAGCCACCGATGCCGCCGTCGTTTCTCTTCGGGAACACCGACCGGTCGACACCACCGATCTGCCTCCTGCGATCGCCACACTCTTCGAGGCATTCCAAGGACCGAACGCCCGATTCGTGGAGAGCGACGACGCCGTCTACCCACCGGACACCGTCGCCGCACTCCAGCCCGGAACCAGGGTGCTGCTGACATGCGGCACGCACGATGCCCAAGTCCCTTGCGTCACAACGAACGCCCTGGCGACCGCCCTACGCCACGCACATACCGGTGGACCGGGCCGAGTGACGCTGCCGGGAGTGGACCATCTGCTGCACGACACCGACCACCCGAACTCGCTCGCGCCGCCCGTACTCGACGCCCTTCGCCGGTTCGCTCAACACTGACGCCGGCCGACAACGTCCCCGAGAACTCGGATCTGGCACAGACCTTGGGAAGCTGTCGCGGAGGGTAACGGTGTTGTTCGATTGCCGGGGAGGGGCCTGAGCCCAGGGCCCGTCAGTGATTACGCATTCTCGGGCCCACCACCAGCTGGCCGCATCTAGGTGGTTCGGATCCGGCAAGGTAATCGGAACCCGCTCACGAGTATCAATGTCAGTGGCCGATGCGAGTATGCGGGCGACCAGACGCAAGGAAGTCAGCATGGGTACCTGATATACCGGCCCGCTCGACAACGACACAGCCGCCCGGCAGGCCGAACACCTCGCCGACGGCCCCGACCATGACCGACACGGTGCGTGTCACATGTGGACGATCCACTTGCCTCGGGTGTGGTCGTTTCGCAGGTCGGTGTAGGCCCGCGCCGCGTCGGACAGCTTGTACCGGCGGCCGATGGAGACCGGTAGCGTATCGGCCGGGCCTTCGCGGCCAGGATGTCCAGGTCGCCGGGTTCCGCATGGGTGAACAGCGTCTCCACGGTGAGGTGTTCGAGGTCGAAGTCGGCGGGGTCGGGTGACGGGTGGGCGATGTTCAGCAGCCGGCCGCCGGGCCGGATCGCGCGGGCGAAGGGCGGCAGCTCCGTTCCCGGCAGGGCCAGGTTCACCAAGGCGTCGATGCCGTCGGGATAGCGCCGTAGTGTCTCATCCAGCAGGTCGGTCGCACGGTGGTCGATCACCTCGGCGGCGCCCAGCGCACGCATCGCCTTCTCGTCGGTAGGGGTCGAGGTGGCGATGAGGTGCACGCCCGTCTCCGCGAGCAGCGGGAGCACGGCGCTGCCCGTGCCGCCCGTCGCGCCGATGACGAGGACCTTTTCGCCCGGTACGAACCGGCCCTGCCGCAGCAGCGGCAGAGCCGTCAGGCCCACAAGTGCGAGCGCTGCCGCGTGCTCGGCGGGCAGGGCCGGCGGGCGCAGCGCCACCGCCGGGGTGTCGGCATCGAAGACGGCGTACTCGGCCAGTGTGCCGGTGGTCAGGGACGGTGGCGAGGACACGATCGCCGCCAGGGCCGCCGAGCCGCGCGGCAGCGCCATGCCGAACACCTCGTCACCCACGGCAAATCGGCCGACTCCCGGGCCGGACCCCGGGCCCGTCTTGGTCACTGTTCCCGCGAAGTCGCTGCCGGGCACATGCGGGAAGTCCAGCTCAGCCACCGCGCGCATGGTGCCGCTCAACGCCACGACATCTGCCGGGTTGAGCGCTGCGGCCCGCAACCGCACCTGGATCTGGCCCGGTCCGGGCTCGGGTATCGGGATTGTGCGTATCGCCAGTGTCTCGGGCTGACCGTAGTCGTCAGCGACCACCGCCGTCATCGTGGCTTCCATCCGAAGGCGCCTCTTCTCTTCTCGTCGGCGACCGCACAAACGGACCGTACGGTCAGGTTGCGACCGTAGCACGCAAGCGGACCGCTCGGTCCGCTTGCTACGATGAGCCGATACCGAGTGGAGCGACAGAGGCGAGGTGAAGACGTGCCGGACAGGCCAAGCACGTCCGCGCCGGAGCCGATGCAGCCGCGCCCGCTGCGCGCCGACGCCGTCCGGAACCGGCGGCTCCTGCTGGATGCCGCAGCGGGCGCGTTCGCCGAGCACGGCGTGGAGGCGTCGATCGCGCAGATCGCCGCGCGGGCCGGGGTCGGCAAGGGCACGGTGTTCCGGCATTTCGCCACCAAGGAACAGCTCGTCGCCGCGATCCTCGCCGACCACCTTGATACGTTCGCCGCTTCGAGCACGGCACTGCTGGACGCGGACGACCCCACGGCCGCCCTGCTGGAGTTCATGACGTCCGGTGTCGAACGAATGTCTGCCGACCGGTCCTTCTGTCAGGTCACGACGGAGATGGTGCGGGGTGAGCCGCAGGTGCGCGCCGCGAGTGAGCGGCTCGCGAGGGTCGCGGAGGCACTGACGGACCGGGCACGGCGGCAGGGCGCCGTACGTGACGATGTGACAGGACATGACGTCGTGGTGCTGATCAGCGCCGCGTACCAGGTCACGGCGCCCATGCAGAGTGTCGATCCGGGGCTCTGGCGACGATATCTGGCGCTGATCTTCGACGGCTTGCGCAGCGAGGCCGCACACCCGCTCCCCCACCCGGCGCCGGGCCGCGACCAGTTCAGCGCGGCGACCGAGACCGACAGGTAGACGGCGTTTCGCTCTGCTCTGTCGCCCTGATTCGCCAGGAGTAAGGCTAATTCAGCGTCACGCCAACCTGGGGTTGTTTTGGCGGCGGCGAACGGGCTGATCGCCTGCCCAACGGACCGCGGCCGAGCTGCTCCTCAGATCGGAATCACAAGTGCTGGACGAGCGACCTCACCTCAACGCACGCTGCACACCCACCAGACCGCGGCTACACGTAACCACGCCGGGCAACCACGACTCGGCTCGCATCGTCAACGGGCCAATCGACATGCGATCCAGCGTCCGCCGTCGCAGTCGACACCTCGGTGAAGACCGAAGCCACTGGCTTCGCACGTAGTTCCCTGACTAAAGTCAGAGAATGGACACGGAGCAGATCGACCAGGTGCGGCAGTTCAACCGCACTGTCACCGAACGCGTGGGTGTGCTCCACGACCACTACCTGGGCCGCGACCGGCCCATCGGTGAAGCCCGGCTGCTCTGGGAGATCGGTGAGGAGGGCCAGGACGTACGCCAACTGCGCGAGCGCCTCGCGCTCGACTCCGGGTACGTCAGCCGGCTGCTGCGCTCCCTGGAGGCCGACGGCCTGGTGACGGTGGAGCCGCAGGCCCAGGACGGACGGGTACGCACCGTCGGGCTGACTGATGCGGGCCGCGCTGAGCGCGCGATGCTCGACGGTCGCAGCGAAGAGCTGGCCAGCTCTCTCCTGGAACCGCTCAACACGGCCCAGCGCGCCCGGCTGACCGTAGCCATGGCCGAGGTCGACCGGTTGCTGACCGCCGGGACGGTCGCGCTGGACACGGTTGACCCAAACCACCCCGACGCCCAGCACTGCCTGCGGTCCTACTTCGCCGAGGGCCAGCAACGCTTTGAGAACGGCTTCGACCCTGCCCGGAGCCTGCTGCCGGACGCGGGCGAACTCCGCCCACCGCACGGCCTGTTTCTGGTTGCGCGACTACACGGCGAGCCCGTCGGCTGCGCCGGCCTGAAGCTGCCCCCCGGCGCCCCGGCCGAGATCAAACGCATGTGGGTCGCGCCCCGCACCCGGGGCCTCGGCCTCGGCCGCCGATTCCTGACCGAGTTGGAGAATCGAGCCGCCCAGGAAGGCTGCGACGTACTGCGCCTGGACACCAACAAGGCGCTCAGCGCGGCGATCGGCCTCTACCACTCCAGCGGCTTCCAGGAGGTCCCTGCCTTCAACGACGAGCCATATGCCCACCACTGGTTCGAGAAGCGGCTCACCGCACCACCATCGCGATGAGAAGCCAGATGGACCGGCAGCCTGCCAGGTGGCTCCGGCCGCTGACGACCTGCTCCTCGTGGTGCGCCTAAAGCCAGTGGTCGTCCTGGAACTCGGCAGGGACCTGGTCCTCTGAATGATTCCGTTGGCGGGTTATGGCGCCACCTGCGATCATCCGCTCATGCTGACCTTCGACGTGCCCGACGGGACCCGCCTCGCCTATCACCGAATGGGCGCCGGGGGTGATCGACCACTCGTCTGCATCCCCGGCGGGCCGATGATGCGCTCCGCCTACTTCGGCGATCTCGGTGGGCTGGCGGCGCAGCGAGAGTTGGTGCTGCTGGACCTGCGCGGCACGGGGGACTCGGCCGAGCCCGCCGACCTCGCGGGCTCGCGGGTGGACCGTCAGGCCGAGGACATCGAGGCGCTTCGTGTCACTCTCGGTCTGGAGCAGCTGGATCTGCTTGGCCATTCGGCCGCCGGTGACCTCGTGCTGGCCTATGCGGCCCGCTACCCGGAGCGGGTGCGCTCGCTCGTACTGGTCTGCGCGCGTGCGCGCACTGCCGGGATCGACTTCCCTGTCGAGCGGCGGCGCGAGGCACTGGAGCTGCGCCGGGACGAGCCTTGGTACGAAGAGGTCCGGCCGGCCTTCGAGCGGGCGGTGTCCGGGGCGGCGAGCGACGAGGACTTCGCGCTGCTCGACCGCCTCTCCTACGGCCGCTGGGACGCCGCTGCGCAGACACATGCCGCCTTGTGCGAGGAGTGGTTCGACGAGTCGGCGGCGGGTGCCTACCTGTCCCCGGGCGCCTTCGACGGTGCGGACGCCGCCCGCGCCGTACTGGCCGACCTGGAGGCGCCGGTCCTGGTGCTGTCCGGTGCGCTGGACGGCTCTCCGCGTCCGGACTCCGCCGCCGAGGTGGCCGGGCTATTCCCACACGGCGAGCACATTGTTCAGGCGGACGCCGCGCACAACCCGTGGGTGGACGGTCCGGACGACTTCGTCCGGACCGTCACCGAGTTCCTCGCCAGGGACCATCACTAGAAACAGGTCCCTGCGGTCAGCGGGACCTCTGACGGTCACCTGCTGCGGTGCGGACGGCGACGAACCGCCGCCCTCCCCCGCTGGACGCTGCCGTCAACTACTGCCGCCACCCACGCAGAAGCCCTGCCAGAACGTGCCTGGCAGGGCGGCGCTACGAGTGCCCCTTGTGGGAAATGCGCCATGTCAGCGCTCGACAGCGCGCACCATCTACTCAGTAAATGCGTAGCGATGTGCGGAACTTCGGTAATAGGGTCCGGCCCGGACGGGATCCTGCGTCGGGCTGGCGCAAGCAACTCGACTGACCGTAGGGAGCGTTACGTGGAGGGATTCGATCCCAAGACGAGCTTCGGATATGAGATGTCCCAGCGGTACGACGACGATCCACGCGGTGATGAGGCCGAGGCAGTCGAATTCCTGGCCAAGCTTGCAGGACAACAGGATGCTCTGGAATTCGCAGTGGGCACCGGCCGAATCGCGCTGCCCCTCATGCGGGCCGGGGTGCGGGTGGATGGGATCGAGCTGTCGCAAGACATGGTCGACCGGATGCGTGAGAAGCCGGGGGGCGACCAAGTCGACGTGACCATGGGCGACATGTCCCACGTCACTACCGGCCATACCTACGGGCTGGTTTACCTGGTCTTCAACACGATCGGCAACCTGCTCACCCAAGAGGACCAGGTCCGATGCTTCCAGAACGCCGCCAGCCACCTCACCGAGGACGGCGTATTCGTCATCGAATGCCGCATTCCCACCGAACCCTCACGCCCCGGGCATCAGTACCTGGACACCGAGCAGGTCGGCCTTGAGCACGTCGACCTCGGTGCTGGGCGGTACGACCCGCTGACCCAGGTCCTCGACCTGAACCACATCCGCATCAGCAGCGGGGGTATCAGACTCTTCCCCATCAGGCTGCGCCTGGCCCACCCACCCGAGTTCGACCTCATGGCCCGTATCGCCGGGCTCCGGCTGCGCGAACGCCGGGGTGGCTGGAACGGCGAGCCGTATGACGCCGCCAGTTGGCGCCACATCAGCGTGTACGAACGAGTGGACAGCACTGTGCACTAACCTCGCGCCCTGGGGTCAGTTCGGTCTGCCGAGGGTGAGGCCGGTTCCGGTGAGGAAGCCCTTGAGGACGCCGTGCCGGTATTGCATCGGCTTGGGCCTCCTGCGGAGCAGGGTCTCCAGTTCGCTGAGCGAGGTCGGGTGCGTAGCCGGGCAGCAGGACGACCGTCAGCCAGTCCCGCTCCGCCACGGGCGCCTTCATCCTCTTCGAGACGTGCGTGTGCCGCGGTCCCACACCACGATGAGCGGGGCCTTGAGAAGAAGGTGGGCGCTGTCGAGCAGGCGGCTGTAATCCGTCTCGCTCAGCGAGCAGCGGCAGCCGGGTGACACCGGAGATGCTGTAGGCGACATGGAGCCTGCGCCCGATCCGCGTGCAGATGCCCCCGGCGGTCCACACCTGGTCACCGATCCAGCCATGAGCCATTGGCCCCTCATCCAGCCAGTCCGCGAGCCGTGCGTAGCTGCGCGAGTTCGCCTGCGCGACGGTGGTCCTTCGGGCGGCCGAGGGCCCGTCGCATGAGGATCAGGTGTCGAGCGCGGCGTAGCGGATGGTGAATTCGGCGGGGTCACCGGTGATCTCGGCCGAGGTCAGGCAGGGGGTGACATCCATGGCGCCCCAGGGCAGGGCAGGAGTGCATAGGTCTCCGCTGGCGCCGGTAACTTTGTATGCGACCTGTGAGCGGCGGAGATCGGGCAGTTCAACGCAGCCGGACCGGGCCAAGGCGTCGCGCAAGGCGTGCGCCTCGTCAGGTGTGCCGTCCCAGAGCAGGTCGAGGTCCCCCGTCAGTTCGATGGAGCCGTGCATGATGCCGGCGACCTGACCGATGACCACCGCGCGCGAGCCCGTGTCATGGAGTGCTTCGAGGAAGGGGAAAGGGTCGAAGCCCAGCGCACCGTCGGTCGCGAAGGTACCCAGCACGTCGTCTGCGTCCTCTGGGGAGCGCCCGCTGGGAATACGCTCTCGCGTTGCGTCCTCGGCTCGGGCGATGGCCTGCCGCAGGCGCAGGGCAGCTGTCTGGCTCATGAACCCATCCAACACGGTCGGCGCCTACCGCTGATCAGAAGTGGTCCGGCACCTGTCACCAACAGGCGCTCGCGCAATGCGGGCCTCAAGCCTGCGCCCCGGCCCGCGAGTCGGCAAGGTCAGGACCGCGCGGTCCGAAACGCGAGATACCGGCTGAACGCTTCGTGGCTGTCGGGGGTGAAGCGCCACTCCAGCAGGGCCGACCGCAGCTCCGGCTCGGTCAACCACCCATGCCAGGCGACCTCATCAGGATCGGCGATCACCCTGTCAGGCACCACGGCTTCGTGCACGCCGAGCCAGTGCGGACTCAACCCGCTGCGGTTGAGGAACGTGAACAGCAAGTCCGGCAGCACACGAGCGCCAAGCTCTTCGGCCAACTCCCGGGCGGCGGCCTTTTCATAGGACTCACCGACATCCACGGCACCACCGACCACGACTTCGTAGAGCCCGGGGAAGCGCGACAGGTGCCCCGACCGCCGGTGAACGAGGAACCGCCCACGCTCATCACGACACACCGTCACGGCGACCCGGTGCAGCCAACCCTCCCGGATCGCCTCCCAGCGGCCGACTACCGCCCCCAGCACACGATCTTGATCGTCGACGCGCTCCACCAGTTCATCCACGACGCACACCCTGGCAGAGCCCACTGACAACACCGCTCCCCCGCGCCCGAGAACAGCACCAAGCGCACCTGCGCAAGGAGCCCGGACGAGGATGACGCGTGTCCTGCACATGCGACCTCTCCTGCTCAGACCCAAGGGGGGCGGGCACGGATGATCCGATCTGCACCTGCCCGCTCGGTCGGTGCGTCACCCCTCACCCGCCCGCCTCTCCCCCAGTCGACGCCGTCCAGCTGCTGGCGCAACCGCAGGATCCGGGTCGACAAGGCGTGGTAACGGCTGCCTGCTGGTCGCGTTGACCGGAGGGGGGAGCGGTAGATCTGCGGCAACAGCGAACGGCGGGTTCGTCGTCAACTCCCGGACGGAAAAGCTCTAGGTGAGGAATTCGGTCACCGTGCGGGTGAACCAGTCGCCGTCTTCCTCGGCGACGAAGTGCCCGGTGGGGGCAACCGCGGCCCGTACGTCGTCCCCCTGAGGCGCCAGTGCCCGTGCGGTGGCGTCGCCGGACTGGTGAGTGCCGATGGCCAGGACGGGCATGGGCAGTGGCCGCCGAGCGAGGAGCGCACGGTTCTCCCGCCCGTCCTCCAAGAGGGTCCGGTAGTGCGCGAATCCACCGCGCAGCCGTTCTCGCCCCGTGTACGCCTGGGCGTAGGCGGCAAGGTCGTCGGCGCTGAAAGTGCCGGGGCTGGACATGGCGGTGAAGGTCGCGGTGATGAACTCCAGTTCGTGGCCGTCGAAGAGCATCTCGGGCACGTCAGGGGCCATGAAGAACCCGAAGTGCCACATGCCACCCTGGGCGACGTTCATCGCTTCTTCCAGGCCGAGGCCGGGCAGCAGGGCGTCGACCAGGATCAGGTGAGAGACGTCGTCGGGGTGAGCGGCGGCCCAGGCCAGGGCAACCATCGAACCGATGTCGTGGCCGGCCACAGCCACTGGGCCCGTCAGGCCCAGCCCTGCCAGGATGCCGCGTAGGTCGTGGGCCTGGTTGGTCTTCGTGTAGCCGTCGGCCGGCCTGTCGCTGGCGCCGGTGCCTCGCAGGTCGGGCACCACGACCGTGTGGGTCTCCGCGAGGGCCGGCATCACGCGCGCCCAGGCGCGCGAGGTCTGCGGCCAGCCGTGGAGCAGGACCAGGACCGGGCCATGGCCACCGACAGCCACGGAGAGATGGGTGTCATTGGTGGCAATCCGCTGGACACGGAAGCCGTCAGGAAGCCAGTCGGCGGTGTCACGAGAGTTCCCCTTTCGGGAAGATGAGGTGTGGACGCCTGGAGTGCGTTGGCCCCGTGTGGCCTGCACGACGACAGTCACGGCGAACCATGGCTTCGGGCGCCGGGTCTGGAGCCGGCGAGCCGGCGCAGGCGGTCTTCGCCGATCATGGACAGCATGTCGGTGTGCTCAGGGTGCCACCCCAGTTCCGACCGGGCGCCGACCGCGTGGATACGGCTCGACGCGGCCATGATGAAGGCGCCGAACTCGCCCCACACACCGGCAGCTTCCTCGGGAGTGAGGCTGAGTGCCTGCACACCGAGGTCGTCTGCGACCTTCTCCGCGATCCAGCGGTTGGGGACCTCTCCCGCGACAGCGTGGTAGATCCCGCCCGCACGCCCCGATTCCAGGGCGAGGGCGAACAGGTGGGCCACATCGTCGATGTGGACGTGGCTGTACGTGTTCAGCCCCTGGCCGACGTAGCAGGCCGCCCCCGTCTCGGCGACCGATTGGTAGATCATCGGCAGGTGGCCGCGGTCCCCCGGGCCCCAGATCAGACCGGGCCGGATGACCATGGCGCGCAGCCCCTGTGCGGCGGCGGCCAGGACCGTATCCTCGGCGGCCATGCGGAAGTCCGCCAAGGGCTCGACCGTGAACGGATCGTGCTCGGTGAACACGTCCGGGCTCCAGGCCCCCGCAGTGCGTTGCAGGAGCACCCCACTGCCCGAGAGGAAGACCAGTGTCCGGTCCGTACCGACGAGAGCCCCGGTGAGCTCCTTGATGGCGGCGGTCTCCTGCTCGGGCCCGGCCTGTGCCGCGTAGACGACTGCGTCAGCATGCAGCGCCGCCTCGACCGTGGCGGACAGGCGCGCGCCCAGATCGCCGGCCACCGGTGCGATACCCCGGTCGGCGAGCGTGATCGCGGCGGTGGCGTTGCGGGCCAGGCCGGTGACGGTGTGCCCAGCCCCGGCCAAGTGCAAGGCGAGGGCGCCACCGACGAAGCCGGTGGCACCGATGACGAAGATGTTCATGGCTTGCCCTCACGCCGGCAGGGCACTGAGCTCGCCGCCGTCGGCGAACAGGACGGCGCCGTTGACGTAGGAACTGGCCGGGCCCACCAGGAACGCGACGATCTCAGCGATCTCACCGGGGTCACCGGCACGGCCGCGCGTGTTGGTCTTGTCCAGCATCGCGGTGTGCTCGCCGAGCATCGCCTGTGTGCCCTCGGTGTGCACGGGCCCGGGTGAGACGGCGTTGACCCGCACTCCTGATCCGCCGAACTCGGTCGCCCAGTACCGGGTGAGGATCTCCGCGCCGGCCTTGGAGGCTCCGTAGGCGGCGCCGACGGGGGCGGGCATGCGCGCCGCGCTGGAGCCGACGATCACGATGGAGCCGTGGCCGCGCTCGACCATGCCCGGAGCCAGGGCTCCGACCAGGAGGAAAGGGGCCCGGGTGTTGACCGCGACCTGGCGGTCGAAGCTCGCCGCGTCGGTCACCGCGGTCGGAACGAACTCGTACAGCCCGGCGCTGTTCACCAGGATGTCTACGGCGCCGGCCTCGGACGCCAGACGCAGCGTGTCGGCGGCGTCGGCGAGGTCCGCGGCGACGAAGCGGGCGACACCGCCCTCCTCGGCTATCTCCTTCACCAGGGCTTCGCCCCGGGAATGGTCCCGTCCGTGCACCACGACCTGCACACCGTGGCGGGCCAGATTCTGCGCGACGGCCTTACCGATGCCCGAGGTCGCGCCGGTCACGAGCGCGGTACGGCCCTGCAAAACGCTGCTGCTGTTCATCGAACTCGTCCTCGCTGGGTGAATCGGGGGTGTCGGTGCGGATCACACACCGCGACACCGTTACGCACACCACTATGCACACAAGATGTTCTGCTCGCAAGAACATCTGTCGGTGAGCTGATAGTGCTAGTCTGGCCTCGTGAGCAGACCTAGGTCCGAGCAGAAGAAGCCGAGCGGTCAAGCCGAAGAGCTGGCGCTGGACACCGACCTGGGATGGGCGATCCGCCTGGTCTCGTCGGCGTTCTACCGCGTGGCCGGCGAGTCGGTCGCCGAGCTGCCCGGAGGCCCCCGGGGCTACCTCGTCCTGGCTGCCCTCGCCGCCGGCGATCCGCCCACCCAGCTCGCCCTGGCCAAAGAGATCAGCCTCGACCGCACCGTGATGACCTACCTGCTCGACGACCTCGAGGCGCACCAGCTGGTGACCCGCCGCCCCGACCCGCGCGACCGCCGCGCCCGCCAGGTCCTCATCACCGACACCGGCCGCGCCCGCTTCAGCCAGGTCCGGCAAAACCTCGCGGCCGCCGAAAGCCGCCTGCTCATCGACCTCGACGACCGCGACGCCGAACAGCTGCGCACTCTCCTCTCCCGTGTCGCCAGAACAGCCCAGCGCGATTCGCTCGCTCCGACCGAGGCGGACTGCTGACAGCATTCGCGGCCGCGGGGCTTGCGGATGCACCAAGGACGACGGTGCGCGTCGCCCCGTAGAGCGCCGAGCACCTGCTGAATGCCTTCCGATCACTGCCGCTGCGATGATGGGGGGCATGTCTGATGCGGAAGTCAAGGTGCCTGCGTCTTCGCGTGGTTATGCGAAGGGGCGGGCGCGCCGTGAGCAAATCGTCACGACGGCTGTTGAGGTGTACGCGGACGTGGGCTATCACGGCGCCTCACTGCGGGATATCGCCAAGCGTGCCGGCATCAGTCACGTGGGCCTCCACTACTACTTCCCCAGCCGTGAAGCGCTGTTGGCAGCCGTGCTGGAGCGTCGCGACGAGGAGGACACCGCGCGGCTCGGACCGAAGGAGTACTCCCCCACGGCGGCGGTGCAGCACCTGATCGATCTGGCCGATCACAATGCCCGGCATCCGGGGATAGTGGAGTTGTATGTGCGTCTCGCGGCGGAGGCGTTCTCCGAGGATCATCCCGCGCATCAGTACTTCACGGATCACTACCGGACCACGCGGGAGTACGTGCACCGCGCATTGCGTCAGCTGTCGGAGCAGGGGGCGTTGCGGGAGGGAGTCGATCCCCGGGTAGCGGCGGCCGGATTCGTTGCGCTGATGGACGGGTTGCAGGTGCAGTGGCTGACGAGCCCGGAGGAAGTGGACATGGCAGCGGTGCTGCGTTCCCACCTGGACCAACTCCTCAAGGAGCCTTCGACGTCGTAGCTCCGTGCAGCCGCCGCAGCAACACGAGGGCGGCCGCGGCGGTGGCCACTTCGCCGGCGGCCAGAGCGGTCCAGACACCTGCGGTACCCAGTCGGCCGAGGGCCGCAACCAGGGGAACCTTGATCAGGAGCAGGGTGCCGATGGAGATGAGGTACGCGGGCGCCGGGCGGCCCAGCGACTGGGCGTAAGCCGCTACCAGCGGGCCGATTCCGGCGACGGTCATCCCGATCGCGATGACCGGCAGTGCCTGTCCGGCGGTGGTGATGGTGCCGGCGTCGTTGAGAAACACACTGGCCAGGGGTTTGGCCAGCGCGGCGAGGGCAGCGGCGGTGAGCAGTCCGTACAGCCCGGAGGCGAGGAGGGAGTAGTTGCGGGCTTCGACTGCGCGGCCGGGCAGGCCGCGGCCGATGTTGTAGCCGACGATCGGCTGCAGTCCCTGGCTGATGCCGCTGTGCGGCATCAGCACGAAGGTCTGCAGGCGGGCGCAGACGGCGTAGGCCGCGAGCGCAGTGGCCGACCCGGCGGCCGCGAGGGTGGCGTTGACGAGAACGGCCAGGAGCGTGACACCGGTGCCGGCCAGGAACGAGGGCAGGCCTACCCCCAGCAGGGCTCGCAGTGTCGGTCCGTGGGGCAGCAGGTCCCGCAGGCCGACACGGTAGGGACGGCGCGGCTGGACGAAGAAGAACCACAGGCTCATTGCCGCGGACACGGCCCCACCGCCGACGGTACCGAGCGCGGCGCCCCGTACACCCATGTCGAATCCGAAGATGAGCACCGGGTCCAGGGTGATCTGTACGGCGACGGGCACGAGCCACAGCAGGGTGGAGTACCCCATTCGGCCTTCGGCTCGCACGAGGCTGGAGAAGCCGGTGGATACCAGGGCCCCGCACAGGAGCACCACGGCGTAGGGGCGGGCGGTTGCGCCCAGTTCGCCGGTGGCCCCGAGCAGGGTGAGCAGCGGATCCAGGAAGACCAGTCCGAGTGCGGTGGTGGCGGCGGCGCAGGCCCAGAACAGGGCGAAGGAGTTGCCCGCCGCACGGGCGGCGGCCCGGTGGTCTCCCATGCCCAGGGCGCGGGAGATCAGGGAGGCGCCCCCCGCGCCGACGGTGGTGGACACCGCGCCGAGGAGCAGCAGGAGCGGGGCGGCCAGATTGACTGCGGCCATGGCGGTGTCGCCCACCCCGCGGGCGACGAACCAGGCGTTGGTAAGAGCGTAGATGCCGTACACGCCGACCGCGGCGGTGGTCTGGGTGCAGGAGCGCCACAGCAGCCGGCCCACCGGGTCGGTGCCGAGCCGGGTCGTGTGGTCCGCGACGGCCGGCCCCGGTGCGGACGTCACTGGCGGGTGCGGCCGAGCAGAGCCATGGCTTCGTCGAGGCGGGGTCGCGCCCAGTCGTACTGCTGGGGGTCGCTGTGCCCGCGGTACACGGTCTCGATGACCATGATCAGTAGCAGGTAGAGGCAGTAGAGGCGGCGGCGTGTCTGCTCGGTGTTGGTCAGCTCGTCGTGACCGTAGCCGTGCATGAAGGGTGCCGCGTCGCCGAAGGCGGCCATCTGGGTACCGGTGAAGCCGGCCTCGATCAAGGGGTCACCGTAGAAGGCGCGTTCGTGGTCGATGACGCAGACGATCTTGCCGTCGCGGACCATGACGTTGCTGTCCCACAGGTCCCACTCCACCAAGCGGGGTTCGGTGACCTCGTCGAGGCTGTCGGCGTGTGCGGCCACGACGGCGCGCGCGGTGTCGTACTCCCAGCCGATGTCGACGCCACGACGCTCGCCGTCGACGAGTACGTTCTCGATCATCGTGGTGAACGCCTTGCGCCAGGTGGCATGGCCGGGGCCGGCCAGCGGGCCGAAGTGCTGACCGCGGACGGAGTTGATCTCCCGGTTGAGCACGCCGAGTTGCTCCATCAAGGCATCTCGCTCGGCCGTGGGGAGCGTCTCGGCGATGATGCCGAGGTTGTCGGCGTCGACGTACGGCATGAAGAAGTAGTCGGCGTCGCACAGTTCGCGGCTCCGGTCGGCGAAGTCGACGGCGGGGACGGGCACGGCGGTCCGTGTGCTCAGGAGGTCCAGCGTGGTCAGTTCGATCGCCATGGCGCCTTGCTCGTAGGTCATCACCTCCACTGCGGGCGGCGGAGCGATCTTCAGGACGATCTCGGCGCCGTCGCGCAGGCGGATGCGGTAGGCGACGTTGAACCAGCCGTGCCCCAGCTCGCTCACCCAGCCGTCCCCTGTCGGGACCTGCCCCGCTCCGTAGGCGCGCTCGATCATGGTGCGCAGCACCTCGGGAGACTGCCTGTTCTTGGTGATGCTCTGCACACACGTTCCCTTCGTCAAAGGTCGGTGGCGTCCCCGCGAGGCCGCATGGCGTTCGGTAGGCGTCCACAAATACTTACCACGTGTTAGAAATTTGGCGCCAGTGGATGGGCACGTTGACGCCGACACCCGCCTGGTCTGGTTCTCCGCCGACGGCTGCCGGGCGACCGCAACGGCCGCCTGGGGGCGCGAGCCCGGCATGTCATGAACTGCCGTACATAACAAGGGTGTTCGTGGTGCGTCTGTGACAGGAGTCAAGCTTCGTTGTCAGTGGGGACCGCTAGCGTCTAGAACAGCTGCCCGGCCCGTCGGGCACGGACAACCTGTCCAACACCCATGAGGAGAAGCGCAGATGGATCCTGTACGCGTCGATTTCGCCGTCCGCCCCGCCGAGTTGTTGAACGCCGTGGTCCGCCACCAGCGGTGTGTGATCGCTTCGTCCTACGTCGCGGTGGCGGCCGGGGGCCACCTCACGGTCGAGTTCTCGGTGGACGACGCGGAGGACAACGCGGAGACCGAGTTGCGGATCATGGTGCTCGGCGCGGCCGTCCCCGTGGACGTCGTACTGAACGGCGAGACGATGACGGCAGGCTTCGTGCTGCCCGACGACGGCGACCCGGGCGGCGTGCGGGAGTTTGTGCTGAACGTGCCGGGCAAGGTTCTCCAGCCGGGCGTGAACGTCCTGCGCATAGGCAATGCCGGTTCCGAGGCCGACGACGGGGGCGACAACCTGCTCCGGGTGCGCACGATCACGCTGGGCCCTGCCGAGGACGCCGGTCACGCGGAGCGTGTCCTCGCGGCGAGGGCGGGCGCACGGTCGATCCGCACCTTCGCCACCGAGCGGCGCACCCTCGATGCGCCCACCTGGCAGCCGGGGCCGAGCCTGGTGTTCCACCTCGACGGGGGCGAGGGCGGATCCGCGGAATCCGCGACCCGCCTGTCGTGGCGTACGACCGACGGCGCGGAGTCGGCCGTCGCGTTCCGCAGCGACCTGTCCGGCTTCCACGGCCATTTCCGGGCCGGTGACGGCACCATCGGCGAACTGCGGGGCACGCTCACCGAGCGCCGGACCGCCGGGGACGCCGCCACCGGCGTCCCCGGACGGTACTTCGCGACCGAGGAGGAGCACGATGGCGTGTGGCGGCCCGTCGGCCGGCTGTGTCTCCTGCTCGACGACGGCGGTGCGTCGGTGGAGCGGGTGACGTGGAGCGACCGCAGGGGCGACGCGACCTCGCTCACCCTGCGGACCGCCGTCACGAGAACGTCCGCCCCGTCGGCGACCGGCGAGCGCCAGGACGTCACCAAGATGGTGTCCAAGGTGGAGGCCAGCGAGGAGTTCACGGAGTGGGGCGAGGTCGCGGCCAACCTCCTGCGCAAGGCGAGCGACAAGTGGCTGGCTCACGAGGACTCCGCGGACCTCGAGTTCACCTTCGAGAGCCCTGCCGTGGTCACGGCCTACAGCCTGACCTCCGCCAACGACTGCCAGGAGCGCGACCCGTCGGACTGGCACCTGGAGGGCTCCCACGACGGCAGCACCTGGGCACGGCTGGACGCGCGGGAGAACGAGAAGTTCAACCGGCGCTTCGACACCAGGGAGTTCTCGTTCTTCAACTCGGCGGGTTACCGGCACTACCGGCTGCGCATCACCGCCAACTCCGGGGGAGATGAGACCCAGCTGTCCCGCGTGCAGTTCTTCGGCTTCGACGGGGGCGGCACACCCGCGCAGCCCGGCGTCTCCGACTTCGTCGGCTACCGGCAGCACGCCGGCACGGAACCGGTGGGGTACCGCGGAACGAGCGTCCCGGCCCCCGTCCTCGCGACGGAGCAGGGGAACGACGCGGAGGAGGAGCAACTGCTCGCCGCGGACTTCTCCACCACGGCCCAGAACCTGGAAGAAGCGGCCCGCCTCCTGACCCGCCTCACGGAGCACCTCCGCAACGGGTAGTCGTCAGCTGGAATGCGTTCTCGTTCAGCCAGGCGGTTTCGTTTGGATCAAGGTCAGGGTGAGGGATGACGGTGGTTCCCGGGTGGCACCCTGGAGCGATGCGATCTGGAACCGACATCACGAGAACGGCCTGCGGCATCTCCTCAACGATGGGGATCCGATCGGCGTCGCTGACGAGGTGCAGGACGGGTACGACTGCATGCTTACCCCTCTTCTCCGGCGGCTCCGGGGTGGTGTCGGCCAGACAGAGATCAGCGAGTTCCTGTGGCACCAGCTGGAGGATCACTTCGGGCTTACCCCTCTGCCATCAGAGCCGGAAGCGATGGCTGCCCGACTGATGTCCTGGTGGACAACTGCCGGCAAGGCCGATGGCACCGGCTGCGCGTAGTCGCTCCCTCCGGGGCGTCTACTCGTTTGTCCGGGTGCCGTTGACTGACGCGCAGTGGGTGCAGTTGCCGGAGAAGCCCGGCAACTGGCCGGGCGTCCGCAACCGGCTGCGGATGCGGTCCGCTGAGGCACCTGGGGGCGAGGTTTCACCGCGCTGCTGGCCCAGGCGGACGCCAACGAGGAGCCGACCTGGGCTGTCTCAGTGGACTCCACGATCGTGCGAGCCCAGCAGCACGCTGCCGGAGCCCGCAAAAGGGGGCGCCGGCTGGCAAGCGTGACGGCCACCATCGGCCGGTCGCGCGGCGGGCTGACCACGAAGGTCCACCTCGCAGCCGACGGCAGCCGCCAGCCCCTGGCCTTCCACCTCACCGCCGCACAGGCCGGTGACGCACCCGGCTTCGCTGACAAGTCTGGTCGCCGCTGCCGCCGCGGTGGCCACGCGGTGGACCGTCCGGCCTGCGGCAGCGGGTGGGGCGGCATCAGTGCACAGCATGAAGGCGGCCGAGCACTACGCCGTCGGGCCGCTGGCGCCGTCGTTCTGGCCATCCTCCGTTCGGGAACCCGTCTGCTCGAACTGTCCTGACCTCGGACCCGCATGACTGATTCCGGGCAAGGGAAGCAGCCGACGCCGAACGCCGTCGAAGCTTTCAGACGTGGCCTGCTTCGGACGACCGGACCTTGCGATATTGGCGCTGTTCCCGCTCCCATTGGCTACGCTTCGATTCATGGGATTATTCGGCAATAAGGGCAAGGATCCTGAGCCGGGCGAGCAGCGGGAGTTGGCCTTCGCTCCCGGTGAACTGGCCTCGTCGCTAAGGCCGTTCGTCATGCCACCAGACCGGCTTCCGCCTGGCGTCGCCGAAGGCGCTCCCCTGGCCCTGCCCGGGCTGGTCATGGGGACTGCCCTGTTGGCCGGAGGCCGGCTCGACTTCGTGCCTGTGTCGTCGATGAGCGAACTGGGCGGCGCCGAGGCGGTGTGGGGACGGGCGATGCGCAACGTGGAGAACCTCCACGGGTTGCGGGTGGTGCGCGAGGCCTGCGACGCGGCCCGCGAGGACACCGAGTTGGTGACCCTCTCGGGCGACGACCCCTTCGTCGCCTCCCGGGTAGCCGTGCTGGACTGGCTGGTCAGCCAGGTGCACGGCTCCCCGTCCCGGTACGGCGTGATGGTCGCCGTACCGTCGTGGCACAGACTGATCCTGCATGTGGTCAGCGGCATGGGGGTACTGACGGCAGTCGAGACGATGGCACTGGCGGCCGGGCACTGGTTCCGGGCCGAAGAGGGCAATCAGAGTGTCAGCCCCGACGTGTACTACGTCGCCCACGACCGCCGGGCCCAGCGCGTCGCCTACCCGGACGTCAGCGGCAAAGTCACCATCAACACCACCGGGTTGATGGGCGAGATGCTCTTCGGCCCGGCGCCGCACGGCCTCGGCCTGGAGGGCTAGCAGCGGCCCACCGGGCCGCACGGTCGAGCGACGACGACCTGCGGTCCTTTTGCAAGGCGTCCGGCCAGCAACGTATTCCGCCACGCCTCCAGCCAGGGCCTAAGCCTGAGTGCCGGCCTGGGGCCACGGAGGTGAAAGGGCCGCCCCCGATCCGATCCCTACACTCCGGGGCATGAGCGACGTATGGCCCCCAGACGAGCGACCGAACGGCCGGGCACCCGGCGATCCCGCACCGGTTCACAATGAACCGACCATCCACCAGCTACGTCTGTTGCTGGTGCTCTCCGACGAACTGCACTTCGGCCGTGCCGCGGCCCGACTCTTCATGTCGCAGCCTGCGCTGAGCCGACAACTTCGCTCGCTGGAGGCGCACTTGGGACTGACCCTGTTCCATCGCACCAGTCGCCGGGTGGAGATGACGGCCAGTTGCCGAGCACTGTTACCCGAGGCTAAAGCCGCGGTGCGGGCCATGGACCAGTTACGGCTCGTCGCCGACACCCGCGAACGAGAGCCTGCCGGGCGGCTGGTGGTCGGGGCGATCGGGGCGGAGGCGTCGATGCCGCGTACGAGGGCGATCCTGGCCGAACTGCGGGCACGGCACCCGCGGATCACCGTGGAGATCCGCAACCTGAACTTCGTCGATCACGTCAACCAGTTGCTGGACGGTCAGGTGGACGTGGTCTTCCTCCGGCCGCCGGTCCCGCCGGGTATTCAGATCGTGCACCTCGCCAGTGAGCCACGCATCGCCTGCCTGCCCACGACCGACTCGCTCGCGGGCCGGACGACGATCAGCATCGCCGAGCTGTCAGGCAGAACAGTGGTGAACGTCCCGCCGCAGGTTTCACGCGTCTGGTGGGACTGGTGGGCGGTAAACCCCCGGCCGGACGGCTCCCGGGTCACGTACGGCCCGGTTGTCGCGGACATGGAAGCGCTCCTGAACGCCGTCGCGGACGGAGGTGCCATGGCCTTTCTTCCGGCCGCCGCACGCACCTTCTTCCCACGGCCCGGCATCAGTTACGTCGATGTGGCGGACCTGTCACCGTGCAGCTCGGCCCTCGCATGGACCCCCGCCTCGCGCGCTCGCCCGACCGTCGCGGCCGTCCGACGGGCGGCTGCCACGGTGCTCCGGGGCGAGGACGGTTCGACCGCTAAGGCGGCTGTCGAGCTCTGACGCCGGTGCTCGCTCGCGCCCGCGGCAGGGGGCTCTCAGGATCGTCGCTGTTGCCTCGGACCTCTCGGCGTCGCACGACCCGCCCGCGCAACAGCCGCCGCCCTTCGCTGTCGAATCGATAGTCTCGGACCTATGACGCGACCCGCGGAACGGGATGGCCCCTCCCCCATCACCGGTCCCGGCGCTCGTCGCGAGCCCAGCCTCCATCAACTGCGGCTCTTCCTCGTGTTGGCCGACGAACTGCACTTCGCGCGCGCCGCAGCCCGAACGGCCATGACACAGCCCGCGTTCAGCCAGCAGATCAGGGCGCTGGAGCAGCGACTCGGGCTCAGCCTGGTCGATCGTGCCAGCCGCAAAGTGGTCCTCTCACCAGCCGGCCGGGATCTGGTCCCCGAAGCGTGGGAGGTCGTCACCGCCATGGCCCGGCTGCGGCGTCGCGCCGAGTCCTGTGCCCGTGATCGAGGGGAGGAGCTACGCCTCGCCTACACCCCTTCCATAGGCGGCGACTTCGCCACCCGGGTGGGGCCGCCTTCGAAAGCGAGCGCGCCGAGTGCATCGTCACCCTCAACGCCGTCTCACTGCACCAGGGCATGACGCCCGAGGACGCGCTCCGCGATCTACAGGCCGACGTGGTGCTGGTCTGGTCGCCGGGCGGCGACGGCCAGGCCCAGGCCAGGCAGGGACCGGAGCTGACCGTGGGACCGGTCGTCGCCGAAGTGCCGCGGGGCCTGCTCGTCCCCTCACGTCACCCCCTGGCCCGTCACACAACAGTCAGTCTGGAGGACCTGGCCGACCAGGAATTACTCAAGCCACCCACCGACATGGAACCCACGTTCCGTGATCTGTGGACACCCCGCTTCACTCCATCGGGACGCCCGATCAGGCACACCGTGGACGACATGACGAAACTGACGGCCCGGGACAACGTCCTGGTCGACGACGTCCTCACCCTCGTCGCCCGAGGCCAGGGCCTGCACTGCACCGTGACGTCGCTACTCGAACGGTCGCCGTTCCCCGGTCTCACCGTGGTGCCCATCCGTGACATGCCTCCCATGGTCATCGTGCCCGTATGGCTGAGTACCGCGCACAACGCCGTCATCGGCGCTTTCGCGAAAGCGATGACGAAGTTCAAGCACTGTCGCCGCACTGGCTGAACCAACCGTCTGGCGTCGCACCACGCTTTGCCGTACCCCCCGCGAAAAGTACTCATCCACCAGTACTTGCCGGGTCATACATTTCTGGTTATCGATCGCGTGCGACAAGGAATCGTTGGCCCGGCGCGCAACGGGGAGGGCGATGGCATTATTCGTGTCGAGGGCGTATACGAGCGTGGAAAACGATCCCTCCATGAGCTTCCGGAAAACGCGGGGTGCGGTTTCCGGAACGTCTCGTATCCGTCCATCGGTCAATCAGCCGAACAAGGAGCGAAGAATGCTGAGGAAGATTCGGCACGGGGCCGCCGCCATCGGCGTCGGCGTGAGCATGCTGCTCATTCCGCTCGCAGGAGGGACGGCCGTCGCGAGCGAAAGAACCGGACAGGCAGCGAACCCGGCCCCGGCGGAGCAGACCACATTCTCCGGCGACGGCGTGCGCATCCGGACGGGACCCGGCACCGGGTACGGAATTGTCGGGTACGGGTATCGGGGCCATTCCGTGACGAGCTATTGCTGGACTGGATCCTCTGGTGACTTGTGGGTCCAGCTCAGGGACAACACGACCGGGGTGAGTGGTTGGTCGTCATCCAGTTTGGTCGGGGACTACGGAATCCTGTACTTGGACCACTGCTGAAGTGACGCATAGCGCCCCCTTGCCCAGCGGTAAATTCCGACCAAAAGGGGTGCACTGTCCGACCGTGCCCTGCTGGGCCGGCCTGAACTCACGCACGGACCGAAACAGAAGAAAGCTGGAAAACATGAGACGCAACCTTGTCCGTCGATCCATGATCGGCATTGTCGCCACAGGTGCACTCGTGATGGCCGGCGCCGGGATCAGTTCGGCGCAGGCCCGCCCGTCCGGGAACCCGGAGCCCTACCTGACCTCTGCGGTGGTAGCGGCACCCGCCTCCACGGCTGTCAACTGGCAGTGGGCCGGCGACTACGACAGCCAGTGGGAGTGCGGCGCCGTCGGCGGATCGTTGGTGATCTACGGCGGATACTCGACATATAGCTGCGACTACTTCGACGGCTCCGGGAAGTGGCAGCTCTACGTGGGCTGACCCTCACGCCGGCCAGAGGACCCCACCAAGCGGGCGCCGGCATCGTGAACGGGGGGCATGATGCCCGCGCCGCGTGGCTACGAGGCGACTCGGCGCCTGCTGTTCGTCGTAACGGCCTCCAGGCGAACGGCTTCCGGGGGCCGTGGCCCTACTCGCAGTATGGCGGGAGCAGGGCCACGGCACGGCCCGCCCGGTGCCGAGTTCACCGCAGCAACAGACACAGACCGCTCGCCGATCGCTCGGAGGGAGACGAACCGCCAGGGCGGCCGAGGCGGATGAACGTCACCAGCGTCTGCAGGGCGACGGCCGGAACCACGGCCAGCTCGACGGTCCAGGGCGTGACGCCCGCGACGGCCAGAGCGGAGAAGACGACGACTGCGACGACCAAGGTCGGCAGGGCTGCGGAAAGAGAAAAGTCGGGCATGTCCCGGCTGACGGAGCCGACTTCATGGCGTCCGCCTCATCTTGATCGCCCCCGAAACGCTACCCGCCGTCGGCACTGACTCGGCTGCGGATCCGGTTGACCTCGGGTGAGCTGGCGAAGGCCCGTGCCACCTGGACCAGCCAGTCGGCCTCGTCGTCCAGTGTTCTCGGCGCGTGCGGCGCCGGGTGGATGGTGCCGGGATCCGTGTCGTGGCGGCGGTTGAGGCGGCGGTTCTCCAGCGCTGCCGCGATGGCAGCCGCTTCGAGGGCCGCCGCGTGGTGGGGATCGGCGGCGTCGGTCGGCTGCGCTGCGGTTGTGGGCCGGTCAAGGGTCTCCGGCTGGCTGTAGGGGCGCAGGGAGAGGTAGGCGTCACGGATCTCGATGACGCGGCGGTACAGGTCGAAGGTGCCGGGCCACGGCAGGTGGCTGCGGCGCTCGGTCGCCGCAGTGGGGAGCGCGATGTCGGGGAGTTCGGCGTGCAGAGCTGCCCAGAGTGGTTCCAGGGCGTGGAAGGCGCGCCGCGCCCGGAACCAGCGGGCAGGGGCGCGGAGGATGTCCGGCCGGAAGGCCGCGGATGCGCCGCCGACGCCGAGGAGTGCCACGGTGATGCCGAGCAGCGTCGACATCAGGTCCTCGCCGAGGCCGACTTGACCGTGGCGCAGGACGTCGTGGGCGTCCGCCAGCGCCCATGAGGTCCACAGCACACCCGCGCCTGAGGCGAGCGTCATCAGCCACAGTCCGGTCCTGATGGCGCCGGGCTCCGCTCGGCGCGCGTGCCGGGCGAGGGCTCGTACCAGCGGGACCAGGCACAGCCAGCCGTACACCGCGAAGAGTGCGCCGTACAGCGCGAACGCCCAGGAGCGCGAGGGCCGGACGAGTACAGACTCCTGGGCCACCACGACATGGGCGGAAGCGAACAGCACGGCGGACGCCACCTGGGCCGCGAGCCCCGCTCCCAACTGCCGGGCCCAGGACGGCCGTCCGGCGGAGGGGCGGTCGAGTGTCATGGCGATGAGCCCGAGGCAGGTCAGGGCCGCCAGTTTCAATGCGTGGGTCAGGACGACGAGGTGCGCCGCCTGGCCGGCCGCCGGCCGATTGTCCGGCGCGTTCAGCAGCAGTGAGACTCCCAGACAGAGGGCGAAACCCCACATGCAGCGTTGAATTCGGCCGGTCCTGGCCACGGCGATCCGGTGAACGGCGAAGCACAGGAAGATGCCCGCAGCGACGTAGACCGCCAGGTCGATCACCGGTGCTTCTCCTGTCTCCGGCTCACCGGGCCTGCCCACTCCCCGGCTGGTCCGGAAGCGCGAACAGCGGGGCGACGTCGGGCTGTGCGCCTGTGTGCCGTGCGCGCGGTGGGTGGGAGCTGACGCGGGAGAGAATCAGCGAGGCCACCAACTCGGCTTCGGCTTCCTGCGGTTCGCTGTAGACGGTGCGGCCGAGGACCCGCTGTACGAGCGCCGGGGAGAGGCCCGGCAGCAGTATCTGCGCGGCGGCGTGCATGGAGGCTCCGTCCTGGTGACCGCAGAGCAGGTGCGCCGCCTCGTGCAGGAGGATGTGCTGTTGGTGGAACGGGGTGGTGTCGGCCGCGTACATCACGTAGTCGGCGGCTGCCGTGGTGAGCAGGAGTCCGCACGGGAGGTCCGGCCGCGCGTGGACGGGTAAGAGTTCGACCGCTCGACCGCGTTGCGCCCCGACGGCGCGGACGAACGTGGCGGCGTCGAAGGGATCGGGCAGACGGAGGCGGTCCACGCGGCGGCGGCAGTCTCCCCACATGTCCCGTCGGACGCGCCCCGTCCCGGAGCGGTCGGCCGTCACGGCGGAGAGCCTCCGCCCCGCTCCCTGCGCGCTATCACGTCGATCATGTCGCTGATGGTTCCGACCGCTTCGGGTGACAGGTTCACCGCGCGCAGCGCCATGCTCCGCACGTTCGCGTCCCGCAGGGCGCCGAGGAGTTCGAGCTCCTCCGCGATGGCGGACGCCTGGGCGTCGTCGAAGAAGTAGGTGACCGGTACCTCGAAGAACTGGGCGAGCGCTTCGAGGTGACGCTTGGTCGGATTGTCGCGCCGACCGGTCCGCAACTGCCACAGATACGTCGCCGAGAAGCTTTCGCCCGTGGCCTCGCGGCAGGCCTTGGCCACTTCTTCGTGGCTGTAGGACTCGCGGTTGGGACGGCGTACGACGCGGAAGAGCGCGTCGATCTTCCCGGCAAGCGTGCGCGGCTGCGCCGCCTCGGCCTCTGGCACGCCGCACCTCCGCTCCGGTCATCGACAGCGGAAGCGTCCTGCCGCTTCGCCTCCATTCATTCTAGCTGTGCCGGTAGGGCGCAGGGATCCAGCGTCCCCTGCGCCCTTGAAGAGAGACCGGTCGGATCAGGCGCCCATGTCCTCAGGCGCGGCCCAGGTGGTGTTCGAGTCGCAGAAGATCACGCTGAGCGAGCTGTCGCTCGTGGTGATCGTGGGGGGCAGCAGGCCGGCTGAGTCGTCGGCCGCGCTCATGGTCTGGAGCTGCAGTACTGGGGGCATGGTGTCCTCCGGACAGCGGGGATGGGTGAACGAGCGTCGGCAGCCTACATGTACCCAATAAGGTCCGTCATTCACTTCAGTTGACGAGTTCTCCGTCATGGGCCATCGTGGTGGCGCACCAGCCGACTCGCCTCAGGAAGAGGGCAGATGCGGACCCCCTACACCTTCACCGTCGCGGACCCCGACTTCTACGAACCTCTGGACGCCACCCCACCGGACGGCGGGGAACTGCGTCCCACCTCCGTACGAGCGGGCTGGCACGGCACCCCGTCGGGAATCTGGACCATGTGGCGGCACGACGACCTCACGGTCGTGCCGGCCGGCTGGAAGGTCCATGTCTCCGCGCGGCCAGGGCGCCTTGAGCACGTCCTGGACGTGGTGGCCGGCATCTGCTGCGACCAGGATGTCGCCTTCAAGCACCTGTCCACCCGCCTCTTCTACGGCTGGACCCACCAGAAGCACGCGTCCCGCCCGCAGAGCGGCAAGTTCTGCGCCGCCTATCCCGCGGACCCCCACGCCGCCCGCCGACTGATGGAGTCCCTCAGCGAGGCACTGGCGGACGAGGAGGGTCCCTACATCCTCAGCGACCGGCGGTTCGGCACCTCCCGCACGGTGCACTACCGGTACGGATCCTTTCTGCGCCAGCAGCAGGTGCGCGCCGACGGCACACCGATGCTGCTGGTTCCCGACGGCGCCGGGCGGCTGGTCGAGGACAGACGCGGGGTGTCGTTCCACCTGCCCGCCGGCGTCGAGGACCCCTTCCTGGAGGAAACCCCTCCACTGGCGGGCGGGACCAGTTTCGGCGGCTACACCTTCGAGGCCGCGTTGCGCCACAGCAACGGCGGCGGCGCCTACCGCGGCCGTCATGAGGCCACCGGACGGAAGGTCTTCATCAAGGAGGCCAGGGCGCACACCGGTATCGGCGCCGGCGGCGCCAACGCACAACAGCGGCTGCGCGCCGAGTGGGAGACACTGCGGGCACTGCACGCCGCCGTCCCGGGCCTCGCGCCGGAGCCGCTGGCGCACTTCTCCGAGTGGGAACACGACTTCCTTGTCACCGAGTTCGTCGAGGGTGAGTCGCTGAACGGCTGGACGGTGACGCACAACCCACTGATCCGCCGCGACGCGGACGCCGCCGAATTCGCCGACTACTACCGCCGCTGTGAGGCGATCCTGGAACGCACCGACGAGGTCATGGACCGGCTGCACCGCGCCGGTTATCTCTTCGTCGATGTCAGCCCCGGCAACCTGCTGGTCTCGGACGACGACGAGGTCCGGCTGATCGACTTCGAATCCGCGCACCGCATCGGCACCCCGTTCGTCGCCTCCGGCACCCCCGGATACACCCCGCCGGCCGCCCTCGTGGGCGACGACCCTGCCGTCTACGACGCCTACGGGCTCAGCGCCTTGGCCCTGTTGATGCTGTGCCCGCTGCACCAGGTGGTCCAGCGTGCTCCGGCCGCCCTCAGCTACATACGCCACGGTCTGAAGCTGCGCGGATGCGACATCCCGCCGGCCCTGTGGCGGCGTGCCACGCGCTTTCACCACGACGACACCGACGCCGGGGGCCACACCCCGGCCGGCGGACCGCTCGCCCTTCCCTCACCGGAGCGCGTCGTCGACGCCCCCGAGGAGAGCCTCGCAGCGCTGCGCGACCGCGTCGCCGACGCTCTGATCGCGATGGCCGATCCCGGGCATCCGCGCCGGGTGTTCCCCACCGTCCCCGAGGGCCATCTGGCCAACACCCTGTGTCTGGCCTACGGCACGGCCGGCGTGGTGCATGCCCTGCGCAGGTCGGGCAGGGCGCTGCCCGACACCGTCCTCGAACGGCTGCGCACGGACACGCTGCGTACCGCTGACACCCTCGGCCCCGGGCTGCAGACCGGACTCGCCGGCATCGCGTGGGTGCTCGCCGACTGCGGACACACACAGGAGGCCGTCGATCTGCTCGACACGGCCGACAGCCACCCGCTGACCCGGACGGACGTCACTCTCGCCGGTGGCGGGGCGGGCGTCGCTCTCGCCCGTCTCGCGCTGTACGGACACACCGGCGACGCCCGCCACCTGGAACGGGCGGCCGAACTGGCCGACGGCATGTCCGGGGCGCCGCACACGCTGACACCTCGGCTGGGGCCCGACGACGCCACCGGACTCTGGCACGGCAGGACCGGTGTGGCGCTCATGCTCCAGCAACTGGCCGCTGTCACCGGCGACAAGAGCTACCTCGACCAGGGCCTGCCGCTGCTGCACGCCGAGTTGGACCGGGAGTGCGACCCGACAGCCGCCCACATGTCGTTCCCCGTCTCCACCACCGATGTGCGCCGCATGCCGTATCTGTACTGCGGCTCCGCCGGTGTGCTGCACGTCGCGACCCGCTACCTGCGGGACACGGACGACGAGCGGCTGGCCGGGGCGACACCACGCCTGTTGAAGGCGCTCACCACCAACTACACCGGTATGAGCGGCCTGTGCCAGGGGCTCTCCGGACTCGCGCTCACGCTCGCCGAGCACGCCGAGCTGACCGGGTCCCAGGAGAGCCGGCGTCTCGCGATCGACGCGGCGGCCGGGCTGTTCGCCCACGCCGTGCCGCATCCCACCGGCGTGCGCTTCCTCGGCGACCAGATGCTGCGGATGAGCGCGGACCTGTGGAGCGGAAGCGCCGGTGTACTGCTCGCCCTCGACGAAGTCCTCTCCCCTGCGCCCGATCCGCTGTTCACCGTGGACGCCGTCGCAGCCTCCCGAGCCTGACCCCACCCCCCATCACTCCCGGCCGTCACAAGGGCGACCGGGTTCGTCCCACCGCACACACCAGAGGAGTTCACCATGCAGCAGGTACTCAACCTCCAGGAGCTGGAGACCGAACACACCGTGGACGAGAACGGCGTGATCATCGCGAGCGACTTCAGCACGTTCGCGTGTGACAGCAACGTCAGCGTCGTCGTCTGCTGACACGCGCACCGGCCCGGCCGGGCCACGGCGGCGGCCCACCCCAGGACGGGTGAGCCGCCGCCGGCTTCGCCGCCCCCGCCCTGAGAGGGACCATGACACTCCGCTGTCCGGACGACGTTCACGACGCACGGCCCGGCGCCCGCAGCACCGTGACACATCCGCTCGCCCACGGCCCCGCCGGACCCGCTCGCCGGTCGTTGCTCCGTGAACTCGGCGCGGGAGAACCGGAGTGGGCGGCGGCCTTGTCCGCCCTGCCGGACGCCGCCCTGCGTGAACTGGCCCGCACCGGCCTGTGTTCACCGGCTCCGATACCCGCTGCCGGCTCCCGGTGGCTGCGGGAATGCGCCGCACTGACACCGGAGCAGACCGCCGCCACCCAGTACGCCGCTGTGCTGGGCGCCCCCTTCTCCCCCACCCTGCTGACCGCGGTCAGCGGCTGGCCGCTCCGCCGCACTCTCGCCGTCCTCGACGAACTCGTCGCACTGGGCGTCGTACGCGAGGACGAGTCAGGGGCACCGCTCTTCCGCTTCCGCCACCCGCTGACCCGCGTACTGACCTACACGCGCGTCCCGCCCGGCCGTCGCATCACCGTCCACGCGGCGGCGGCCGACGCGCTCGCCCGGATCGGCGCCCCGCTCCCCCAGCAGGCAGCCCACCTCGCCCGATGCGCACCTCCAGGCGACACCGAGGCGGCGAGTCTGCTGTGCGGCGCCGCCCGCCAGATCCTGGACACGCAGCCCGACGACGCAGCCGACTGGCTCCGCGCCGCGCTGCGCATCCTGCCCGCCGACGAGGACGGCGCAGCCGCGGTCCTGCGTACCCGGATCCTGTTGTGCGTCGCCGCGTCACGGTCCGGGCGGCGGGCCGAAGTACAGCGCCTGATGCCTCTGGTGCTGGCTTCGCCCGCCCTGCCCCCGGCCGGACGCGGCCGGCTCGTCGCCATGTACGCGCGCATGGAGGACAGCCTCGGCCGGCACCGCGAGGCACGCGCACTGCTCGACACCGAATTGTCCGGCGCCGGAACACCCACCACCGGCCGGACGACGGTGTGCCCCTCCGTGACCGACACCCTGCGACTGCGATCGGCGGCGCTGAGCGCGGCCACCGGCGACCTGCCCGCCGTACGCGCCCAGTTCGCCGCCCTCTCGGCCGGTCCCGCCGCCGTCGACATGGTCCGGCGCATGACCACGGCGGCGACCTGGGCACTGGGTACGGTCCTCTCCTGCGACAGTACCGACCGGGAGAACGCGGTCGCTGACGCCACCCGAAAGGCCGACCTGCTCGCCGACTCAGCCTTGCAGGACGTCCTGGACGCGGCCGTCCGGCTCGGCCTGGCACAGAACTTGACGGGCCGTCACACGAACGCCTCGCACATGCTGTCCCGGGCACTGCGGTGCGCCCGCTTCGGCGGCCGCACCGCCGACCTGCCCCCGTTGCTGCTCGGCCACGCCTGGGCCGAGGCCGCGCTCGGCAGACTCACCACCGCGTCGGCATCGGCGGCCGAGGCGGAGGAGACAGCCCGCCTGCTGGACTGTGCCGAACTCGCCCACCAGGCACGGCTGGTAAGCGGCTGGGTCGTGCTGTGGGCGTCGGGCCACGAGGCGGCTGAGCCACTGGTACGTGACCTGCCGTACCGGAGCGACCTTCCCGACGGGATCCGGCACTCGGCCACGGCCCTGCTGGCAACGCTCCATCTCGAAGCGGGGCGACCGGAGGAGAGCCTGCAGCTCATGCTGTCCGTCACCGCCGACGGCCCCGTGCTGACCGACCCCACGACACGACCGGCCCGCTGGTGGTCCCTCGCGTCCCGCGCCGCGACAGCTTCCGGCCACCTCACAGCCGCGCGCAGGTGGGC
>NZ_JTIY01000002.1:1158283-1213553 GCF_000818175.1 Streptomyces sp. AcH 505 | reverse complement strand
GCTCGCGCCGCCGCTGATGCCTCGCGGCTCCCCGCCGACCGTGCCGCCGTGCTCCTGGCCGAAGCGGCGCTCGCCCCCGACCGGGACGCGATCCCGTTGCTGACGGACGTGGTCGAACAGCACGCGCACGACGGGTCCCTGCTACTGGAATGCCGTGTCCGGCTGCTGCTGGCCCGACGGCTGATCAGCACGGACCACCTGTCGGAGGCCGCCTTCCACACCGGGCTCACGAAGCGCCGCGCCGAGCAGTGCGGTTCGCAGTACCTACGGCACCTGGCCGTCGACGTCCAGCGTGCGATCGGCGCCCGTCATCCGCGCGTGTCAGGTGACACGGACGGCGAGGACGCCCCGGAGACCGGTCTCTCGCAGCGCGAGCGCCAGATCCTGCGCATGGTCTGCCGCGGCCTGTCCAACCGGGACATCGCGGGCGCCCTGTTCGTCTCCGTCAAGACCGTCGAAGCCCATCTCACCCGCGTCTTCCGTAAGACGGGCACCCGGTCGCGGGCGGCACTGGTGGCCACGTTCGCAACGGCGCGACCGGCCTTGGCGCTGTCCGACAGCCGGGGTCCTTCCGACCCCGCTCTACGTTCCGCGCCCCGCGGTTGATCGCTGTCCCGCTCTGCTCGGGCCGCCCACTCCAGCCCTCACTCCGGCCGCTCTGCCGGGTGCGGCACGGTGGCGAGTACGGGGCGCGGGCGCGGAACGTGCGGCGCCGTGCCGTCCCAGTGGCCCACGAGCGCGGCATAGCCGGGCTCCGTGCCCAGCAGTTCGGCGTGCGTGCCGCAGACCACCCGGGTGCCGTCGAGCAGCAGTACGCGTCGCCCGCGCAGGGCCGACGCGAGGCGGTGGGCGACGACGACGAGCGTGCCGGGCCTGGCGGCGAAGGCCGCCTCCACCACCGCCTCACTCGCCATGTCGAGGTGGCAGGTGGCCTCGTCGAGCAGGACAACGGGCGCGGTCGACAGATAGGTACGCGCGGCTGCGACGAGTTGCCGTTCGCCACTGGACAGCGAGGCCGCCGGATCGTCGAGCAGCACGTCGTAGCCGCCGAGCCGGTCCACCACGGGCCTAAGACCCACCGCGAGTGCTGCGGCGTCGACGGCCGCCGTATCCGCTTCGGGGGCGAGATAGCGGAGGTTGTCGCGGAGGGTTCCGCGGAAGACGTACGCCTCCTGCGGCAGCAGCGCGACAACGCCCGGACGCTCGGTCTCGGGGAGGTCGTCGACCCGCCGCCCTCCGATCAGGACCTCGCCGCCGGACGGCCGTTCCAGACCGGCGAGCAGCCCGGCCAGGGTCGACTTGCCGACACCGCTCGCTCCGACCACGACGAGGTGGTCGCCCTCCGCGATGGTCAGCCGCACGTCCTTCAGCACCGGTTCGGCGTGCGGCCCGTAGGCGAACGTCAGATTCTCGACCCGCACGGCGTGGCCCGTCGGCGCGTCCGCGCGTACCTGGTCCGGCGACGGGTCGTCGGACGGTTCCGTCACGGCGGCCAGCCGTTCCAGTACGACGTGGAGTTGGCTCCACAGTCCGGCCACCGTACCGGTCAGCATCTGAAGGGCGGGCACCAGGCTGCTGCTGACGTACAGCGTCGCTCCGACCACCTCACCGGCGCTGGCCGTCCCGCCGGTGACCAACGCGGGGCCAACCAACAGGAGCAAAAAGAGTGGGAGTTGGCCGCCGAGCAGGACGATGGGAACGCGCGCTGCGGCTGCCCAGGCAACCGCGACGGACGCCTGGGCGCTGGCCCGGACGCTGTGCTCGGCGCTCGCGCAGGCGAATTCCGTCGCGCCGATGGCAGCGATGTCCCGGCCGGCGGCCAGCACGGCCCCGGTGGACGCTGCCACGTCCTCCTCGGCGACGACCGCCGTTCTCCTGCGCCGGCTCACGGCCCTCATGGAGACGAGGAAGGCGACGAGCGCGGCGACGAGCGGCAGTACGACCACGGCGGCGAGCACAGGGGCGAGCGCGGCAAGACCGATGAGGGTGGCGACCAGGGTGACCGCGAGCGGACGGGCTGTCCGCATCAGCGCGCCCACAACCAGCCGCACCGTGTCGACCTGGCTGGTCATCCGCGACACACCGGCCGCGTCCGCGCCACTGCCGTCCCGGACGGCCTGGCGGAGTGTCGCGCCGACCACGGTGGTCACCAGCGCGTCCCGCATCGGCTCGATGCAGGCGGCCAGCGGGTCGAAGAGCGCGCGCTCCGCCACGGCCCTGGCGACGTACAACAGGGCGAGAAGCCCGATCCACATCAGCCCCTCGGCGGGTTCACCCGCGAGGAACCCCCGGTCCAGCGCTGCGGCGAGCGACCAGCCCGATCCCAGGGCAGGGCCTGCCTCCAGCACCGACCAGCAGGCGATACGCCGCAGGGGGCGGCCGGAGCCGCGCAGTGACTGCGCCAACAGCTGTGCCGCGGGGCTGCGGAGCGCCGTCGCGCGCAGTCTCGTGCTCACACCGGTGAAGGCCACGGCACCTCCCGCTCGGTCGCCGGATCAGCGTCGGCCGAGAAGACCGCGCGGTAGTCCGGGTGGTGCCACAACTCGCGGTGCGGTCCCACCGCGCGGATCCGTCCCTCGTGCAGCCAGGCGACGGCGTCACAGCGTGCGGCCGTGGTGACGCGGTGCGCCACGACGAGCCGGGTCCGCCCGGACAGCGCGCCGGTCACCGCCTCACTCACCTCGGCCTCGGTGACCGTGTCGAGCCCGGAGGTCGCGTCGTCGAGTACGTACACCCGGGCGGGCCTGACCAGCGCCCGCGCCAGCCCGAGCCGCTGTCGTTCGCCGCCGGACAGGGGCGCGTGGGCCGACGGCGTGTCGTAGCCTGCGGGCAGCCTGCGGATGAAGCCGTCGGCCCGCGCCGCCCTCGCGGCCTGCTCCACCGCCCGGCGGCTCACATCCGGTCTGCCGTAGGCGATCACGTCATGGACGCTCTCCCCGATCAGCGCCGGGCGCTCGAAGGCGTACGTCACGGCGTTCCGCAGTTCGTCGAAGGTCAGGTCCCGCACGGGTACGCCGTCGAGTACGACTTCTCCCTCGTCGGGGTCGCCCAGCCGGCCGAGCAGCCCCGCCAGTACGCTCTTGCCCGCGCCGGTCCTGCCGACCAGGGCCATCGACCGGCCTGCGGGCAGGGCCAGGTGTGCCCGGTCGAGGACCAGGGAACCGCCGGCGGAGCGGACGGTGACGTCCTTCAGCAGGACGGTCCCCGGCCCCGTCGTACCGGTGACCGGGCCGGCGGCGGGCAGGGGATGGCCGAGGGCGCCGGCGATCCGGCCGGCGGCCGCGCGGGCCTGCGCGAGCGACAGCAGGGCGTCCACCTGCTGGAGTGCGCCGATGGCGAGTTTGACGTAGCCGGCCACGGCCAGGAGCTCTCCCGGGGACAACCGGCCCTGTGCGACGCCGAGTCCCGCCACGGCGAGTGCCAGCGCTTCGGTGAGCGACACCAGTAGCCCGAACTGCCAGACAGTCGACTTCTGCAGCCGCCACATCGCGTGTCCGGCGGCCGACACGGCACCCAACGGGGCCAGGACGCGTTCGGTCTCCGTGGCCAGTGTTCCCGAGGCGCGGATCGTCCTCGCCCCGGTCAGCGCGCCGAGCAGCCGGGTCGCAAGGTCCGCCTGCGCACCCAGATAGGCGCTCTGCGCCTCGGTCACCCGGCCGACGAACCGCCGGGCTATCAGCACCGACAGGGGCACGCCCAGGGTGAAGGCAGCCGCGGTCCGCAGGTCGATCGCCCAGAGGGCGCCGAAGCCCGCGAGCGCCCCCGCCAGTGAGACCGCGGACTGCGCAGCCGCCGCGGGCAGCGCGCCGGCCTGCGGTGCGGCCTGGGTGATCTGGGTGACCGCCTCACCCGGGGGAAGCGGCGAACGTGGCTGGAGCGCGAGCAGTTGCCTGATGATCCTTCCGCGCAGCAGGCGCGTTCCACGCCCCGTTCCGGCGGCTCCCAGCGGGCCCATCACCGCGTCGCACAGCGCGATGGCGGCGACGGCGGCGCCCCACAGGAGCGCCCGGCTCCCGTGCCCTGCGCTGTCGCCGTCGAGCACCGCGTTGACGGCCGCGGAGAGCAGCGCCGGGACGGCGATCGAGATCCCGACGCGGGTGACCATCACCAGCACGAGCAGCGTCAACGGCCGCCGCGTGTCGTGTGCGACGTCCTTGAGCAGGCGCCCGCCATGGGTGGCGGAGTCACGCTGTTCGAGGGTGGTCACCGCTCGCCTCCCCGGTGCGCGCGGACAGCATGCGTGCGGCGTACCGCAACGTACTCAGCAGGGAGGGCATGCCGGCGGAGACCGGGGTGCCGTCATGTGCGGAGACCGCGGGTGCCATCGGGACGACATGATGACCGTCCTGCTCCAGCAGTTCCAGGTTGCGGCGGACCGACGGGCGGGCCAGGGCGCCTTCGGGGATCGCGGGGGCGAAGAAGGTGGGTGCGGATGTGCAGATGACCGTCGTCAGGGCCAGGCTGTCGGTCATCCCCGCAGCGCACTTGGCGATGAAGTTGGTGGTCGCGGGAGCCACGATGACCAGGTCGGCCCACTCGGCGAGCTCCTTGTGCGGCACCACGCCCTGCGAGGTGTCCCAGTCGGGGCCTTCGACCGGCGACTGCGCGACGGCGGCCAGCGCCTGACGGGACACCAGGGACGCCGCGGAGTGGGTCAGGCATACCCGCACCGACCAGCCGTACCGCGTCCGCGCCAGCATGACCCACTCGGGCAGGGCGGTGACGGAGATGCCGCCCGCCGCGACGAACAGCAGATGCCCACGTGGCAGGACGAGCGGTGGCAGCCCGTCGCGTCGTGCGCCGCGCAGCTGTGGCGTGGGGTCGGTTGTCACCGTTGCTCTCCGCTCTTCTCCGGTCCGGTGACCGGTGCGCTCCCACTGGCCGCACCGGTCACCGGCCTCACGTCAGGTCAGTTGGTGACGTTGCAGCTGATGGCACAGGTGCTGCCACCGTTGCAGGTGTGTCCCTCACAGAGGATCAGCGACTGCTCCTGGGCCTCCTCGCCCGTCAGCAGTTGCAGGGCATCGAGGTCGCTCTCCATGTCTTCTCCTTCTGGGATGGTTCTCGGTGGTTCTCGGTGGTTCTCGGTGGTTCTCTGTCGGTGGGCGTGGGTGCCCGTCAGCGGGTCAGCCGGTCAGCCGGTCACTGAGCAGGTGCCGCCCGGAGAGCAGGAAACCCCGCAGGTCACGGTGCAGGCGATGGCGGTTTCCTCGGCCTCGGCCGGCAGTAGTTGCAGCGCTTCGAGCTCTGTTTCCATGAATGGTCTCCGTTCCGGTGGAGGGCACCGCGGACGCGGTGCCCGGATCGACGGGCCAGCCGCTCCCAGCGGCTCAGCGGGGGGTGTGAGCGGATTCGGCAGGCAGATCGGCCATCCACGGCCGTGGTCCGCCGTGCGTGAGGCGCAGCAGGAAGGAAACAGCGCCGGCCAGGCCGGTCTGCGCGTCGGGGCGTACTGACGTTCCCGACTCGTCCGGTACGACGAACAGCCCGTCGCGGAGCACGGCGCGCAGCCGCAGGACCGAGGCCAGGTCGCAGGCCCAATCCCGGTAGGGACCTTCGGGTACGGCGTCGGCGAGATCGAGGAGGAAGTCCCCGTCGCCGGCGATCCCGTGGCAGGCAGCGGTCGAAGCGGTCGAGCGGACGGCGTGCACCGCCGCACCGGCCTGCTCCGCGAGGCGCAGGTGAGCGCTGTCGCCCGTCGCGCGCCACAGGCGCAGCAGAAACGTGCCGATCCCTGACGCGCCGGAACACCAGTGGTACAGCAGGCCGGTCCCTGGCTCATGATCCAGGTCGGAGCGCCAGCGCGCCCCCCACGGGCCCAGTTCGGCTTCCGCCGCGAGGGTGGCGCCGGCAGCGACGGCCAGATCCGTGTACTCCTGGCGCCCGGTCGCCTGACCCGCCCCGAGCAGGAAGGAAGCCACACCGGCCACGCCGTGCCCGAAACCGAGGTGCCGGATACCGGCGAGGACCGAGTCGAAGTCCTCGGGTACGGGCCACACCGTCCGGCCACGCACCGTCTCGGCGCGAGCGGTCAACCCGTCGGCGCAGGTGATGATGCGTTCGAGGAAGGCGGGCTCGCCGGTCGCCTGCCAGAAGTGCAGCTGGGCCAGGCCCGCCCCGGCGGCGCCGTGGCACACATCGGGGTTGGGCCACTGTACGGGCACGGCCAGCGCCAGGTCGGCCGCCCTGCGGGCCATCGTCGGATCGTCCAGGCGGCGCGCCGCGTCGTACAGCGCCCAGGCCGTCCCCGCTCGGCCGAAGTACAAGCCTGGCAGCAAGCGCGGCACGTCTTCGCGCCGTTCGTCGGTCCACTGCGCCAACCGCTCCAGGGAATGCCGCAGTTCGTCGCGGTCGACGAGTTCGGATGCCCGGCCCAGCACGGCCAGCACGCCCGCCGAACCGTGCTGGACGGCACACGGGTCGGTGGTGTCTCCGAAGGAGCCGCTTTTCCAGAGCCGTTCACCGGGGTGCGGACGGAGTGCGTGGACCAGGTAGGTAAGGCCGTCGTCCACGAGTCTGCGTACGTCGGGAAGGGCGCCGGCGGGTTCAACCGCTGGGCGGTCAGGTGACGCGGCGGTTGCCCCTGCTGTCGGCGTCCGACCGGCCAGGTAGTCACTCACCTGCTCTTGATTCCAGCGCAGTTCGGGGTCCGCCACCATCAGGCCGAGGATCGCGGGCGCCAGTGCCGGCACGGCCGGGCGCTCCGAGCACATCAGGGCCAACAGGGCGCTGACGCGCTCCTCCGGTGAGCGGGCGGCGCGGCTGCCCTCGGCCCTGTCAGCCGCGTCGTCGTCTGCTGTGTCGTCATCCGTCGTGTCGTCGTCCGCAGCGAAGGCCGGGGCCACACCGGTGGTGAGGTAGCACAGGACAGCGCCCAGTGCGAACAGGTCGACGGCGGGCCCGTGGGCGGGGCCGATGCGCGGCACCGCACACTGTTCCGGCGCTCCGAACCCCGGTGTGTAGGCACGATAAGTCCACTCGTCCGGACGTCTCGCCCATTCGGGGTCGATCAGCCAGAGCCGCTCGTCGTCGCCCACCATGATGTTGTTCGGGCTGAAGTCCTGCAGGACCAGGCCGCGTTGGTGCACTTCACCCAAGAGCCGGACCAGCCGGGCCGCCATGGAGAGCGCCGCCGCCGGGTCCACACCGGGCGCGGCGTCGGCGTACCGGTCCCGGACCCACCGGGCGAGCGTCTCTCCGCTGATCAGAGTCTCCACCAGGAAGGCGTGACCGTCCTTCTCGAACTGATCGACGACATCGGGACAGAGCCCGTTCAGCGCGGTCAGCATGGCGGCTTCCCTGCGGAGCTGATCCCGTGCGTCACTGCCCGTCAGCCCTCCCGCGACGTGGGCACGGGCCTGCTTGACGATCACCTCGGCCCCGGTGTGTTCGTCAAGCGCGCGGTACACACCGCCCCGTGCCGAGTGCCGAATGGCTTCCTTCACCACGAACCGGTCGGCCAACAGCACCGACGAGGGCGCCGCCGGCGCCGCCGAAGCACGACCGGGCGTGCCTGCCAGAGGCAGTTCGGCCCAGGGCGGCGGACAGAACCACGGCTTGCGCGGATCAGGTACGGCGGCCCCGCCGGGCTCCCGCAACCGGGCCTCGAAGGAGCCGTCGTTGGTGAGCACAGGAACGCCCCGGAAGGCGCCGTACCGGTAGTGCACGAGACTGCCCTTGCGCAGCGGCCGGTCGGAGAGGATCGCCGGTCCTGGCAGTCCGGCGGTCGCAGCGTCGATGCGGTGGGCCAACTCGCGCAGGTGGGCGTCGTCATCAGGGTATGCGGTGAGGAACTTGCCGCACT
The DNA here is from genome assembly GCF_000818175.1 of Streptomyces sp. AcH 505. Classification (GTDB taxonomy): domain Bacteria; phylum Actinomycetota; class Actinomycetes; order Streptomycetales; family Streptomycetaceae; genus Streptomyces. The sequence goes on along the minus strand of NZ_JTIY01000002.1, from coordinate 1,205,749 downwards.
GCGCGCGGTCGTAGGACGCCGAGGTCATCTCCTCGACCAGCTCAAGACTGCGGGCGTATTTGAACGAACAGCCGCCCGCCGCGAGGATCCGCGCAGCCCGGTCGAGGACGTGCGGCGCGGACAGCGCGGTCGCCGAGACGTGCAGCTTCCACCCCTGGACGCGCTCGGACGCCGAGGGCCGCGTCACCCGGCACCAGAAGTCCTCTTCCTCGACCGCCCATCCGGCCGCACCGACATCGTCGAGAGCCGCTCGCACCAGATGCCGGAGGGAGAGGGACGACACGGCGCGGCCTCCTGTCTTCTGCTTCGACGGTCCCGGGGAGACCGGGCCGTCCCACAGTGGCCCTCGACGCGGGAGACGAGCATTGGGGAAACCCCTACATTGCGGCGTGCGGCGCTCCGACCCGGTCGGTCAGCGGCTCGGACCCGGCTGGTCGATCCACACCCCCGATGTCACGACCTCAGCCCAGCGGCCGGGGAAGACCCGCTCAAGGAGGAAGTCGTGGACGTCCTTCTCCGGGTCGGCGCAGGCGTCGCATTCGGTGTCACGGACAGCCTGGGCGCCTACGGCGGCGCCGGGGTGGTGGCCGCGCCAGGTGCGGTCCGCGCGGGCTGGGGCAACGGCCGTCAATCCGAGTCTCCAGCGCCCAAACCTGTCTCGTCTGCGCTCATGACCCCACGGGGCGGCGCACCGGGCCGACGAGGGTGGTACCCGTTTTCCTACCGAAAGGCCCTCTCTGGTTGTTCCCCGCCTGCGTGCCGATGCTGGATCCATGAACATCACCTTCATCACCGGGGCCAACAAGAGCCTCGGTTTCGAGACCGCCCGGCGCCTCACCTCCCTGGGCCACACCGTGCTCCTCGGCGCCCGGGACCCGGAGCGCGGCCAGGCCGCCGCCACCGAGCTCGGCGCCCGTTTCGTGCAGATCGACGTCACCGACGACGCTTCCGTCGCAGCGGCCGTCGCCGACATCGAGGCCCGCGAAGGGCGCGTCGACACCCTCATCAACAACGCCGGCGTACCCGGACCGGCTGTGCCCGCCGAGCAGCTCACCACGGCCGACGCCTCGCACGTCTTCGAGACCAACGTCGTCAGCATCGTCCGCGTCACCACCGCCTTCCTGCCGCTGCTGCGCAAGGCGCAGCACCCGGCCGTGGTGAACGTCAGCAGCGGCATGGGATCACAGGCCCTCACCCACGACCCCGAGCGCGTGGAATCACAGTTCTCGATGCCGCTCTACACCGCCTCCAAGGCGGCGGTGACGATGCTGACCACCCAGTACGCCAAAGCCCTGACGGACATCCGGGTGAACGCGGCCGACCCCGGCTTCACCGCCACCGACTTCAACGGACACCGCGGCACCCAGACCGTCACGGAGGGCACCGACGCGATCGTGACACTCGCGACCGAACACCCGGACGCCGGAACGGGCCGGTTCATCGACCGCCTCGGCCCCGTCAGCTGGTAAGGAATACGACCATGACACTGATCAATGACGCAGACGTCAGCGTCCCAGTCACCGTGCAGACCCGCACCACGCTCTCTCCGCGAGAAGCGTTCGACATCATCGTGCCGATCGACCTCTCCCGCGTCTTCACCGGCTGGGGCCCCTTCCCCGGCGTCCGCGGCGCGAAGAACCAGACCGGGGCGTGGGACGCGGCCGGCCAATCACGCAACCCGGACCTCACAGACGGCTCCACCGCCGTCGAGCGCCTGACCCAGTACACGGCCCCGCACTCCTTCGCCTACGAGATCACCGACTTCACCAACGCGATGCGACGCCTGGTCAGCGGCGTGCGCGGTGAATGGACCTTCAGCCCCGACGGAGACGGCACCCTCATCCGCTGGACCTACGAATTCAAGCCGCTGCCAGGACGCGCCCCGCTCCTGCGCCGGGCCGTGGCACCACTGTGGCGGCGCTACATGATTGACGGCGTGAACAAGGCGGCCCGGGTGGCGGAAGAGATCGCCCACCGACAGTGACTCACCCGCGGTCGGTCCGCACAAGGTCCTGGTTGAGGCGGGCGATGTCCTCGGTGAGGAGCTCGGCCCTCGGCTAGGAGCAGCTCGACGGCGGCGTCGATGTACCTCGTCGCCCGGAGCACGAGGGCGCCTGGGGCTGTCCCTGCTGAACAATCCCGGCTGACGCCCGCCGTGGCTGATGTGTGAGGGCAGGGTCCGGCGGTCAGTCGATCCCGAGTTGCTCACCCCGGGCGGCCGTCGCCTTAGCATCGCCACGAACCGGACGGGCCCGTGACCTCTTCCTCCGCACGCGCTGGCTGGCTGGCCGGGCCAGGGTGCGAGCACCGCCCAAATCACCCTGCTGTCCGCCGAGTTCAGCGAACCCAGGTGTGTGCGACAGGGTGGGAGAACTGGGTCTTGTCAGAGGCAGCGGGTAGAACCGAGTAACTGACAACCCACGGCGATACTCGCGAGGCCCCCTGATGCGTCCTGCCCTGCCCCTGCCCCCGGCCGATGACGGTCCGCGAGTGTCCGGCATGTTGTTGATCCGCACCCACCACAGCGACGACGACGCGTGGCGTGACGTGCTCTCCCGCATGGGTGAACTGCCCGGTCTGGTCGCACCGCGCGGGGGACACGAAGCCCGCGCTGTGCCGCGGGAGCCCATCCCCCGGCGCCTGATCGTCGTGGACGACCGCGCTTGGCAGGGCGCCACCCCCGAGGAGGTGCGCGAGATCCTGGCCGCAGACGGGAGGTGGATACCTGATCTGGTCCTGCTCGCCAACGACAGGACCACGGCCAACCCTCACCTACGTCCGCTGCTGGCCTTCCGCACCACCGATGGGGACACGTTCCGGATCACGCCCCGTCAAGCGGCCCTGACCTACCTGGTGCTGCACCGCCCGTACCAGGAGATGACCCTGGAGCATTTCGAGGAGAGGGCCCCCGCCGCACCCGAATGGGAGCCCGAGAAGGACGAGACCGCGGAGGACTGGGAAGACGACCTCCCCGATCCCATAGGCGCCAACCTGGAGTCGCTGAATCGTCCACCGCTCTATGAGCCCCCGACCCGCGCCCTGCCCGTGCTCACCCAGGAGAACTTCGGTCTGCTCGTGCGCACCGACTTCACCGATGCCGCCGCCTGGGCTTCACTCCTCGACACCACGTACCGCCCAGGGCCGGGCTATGGCGACCCCATCGACGACTTCAGCGACTACATCGACACCGTGGACGACCCGACGTTCCAGGACTCCAGCCCGGAGCAGCTCATGGCGCTGGTCCGCGACAGCCAGGACCCCGAGCAGCTGACCGCGGACGTCGTGGTGATCGCGGACGGGACCACCATGCGCGATCCCGGCCACCGCGTGCTGGTCGTACCCCTGGAGGGCCCCATCGGGCACGCCTTCCGGATGGACCCCGAGCAAGTCGGGAGCATGGTCGGCAATCTGGCGATCGGCAACATGGACATCGAGGACTTCATGGGCGACTAGGTCCTGTCCGCGATCAGCGCCGTGGGGCGGCGGGTCATGTCGTGCCGATCAGGAGGGACCGTGACGAAGCACTGAACATCGGCGTCGATGGAGACCTCACCGAGAAGGACCTGGCTGACGGCCACGGCGACGCGTTCCTCGGCCTTCCGCTCCTCACTCTCCGCTCTACCGGAGGCACGTTCCGTACGCCATAGTGGAACAGGGGAATCGACCCGGGGGGATCTTCATGATCGAGCAGGCGTACGTCCAAGCCGTCGACCAGACCACACCGACGATCCAGGCCATCAGGGCGCGGATCTCGCAGGCGGTGGATGCGACGCCGGGCCCCGCCCTCGACCGCCTCAAGTTCTGGTTGCAGATGCCGACAGATTCCATGTTCATGGGAATGATGGACAACGACTGTCAGGTGCGCGCTCGAAGGGTGGGCGCTCTGTTGAGCCCCGGAGCAGGGGGGTTGTACGAGCCCTCGGACCTCTCGGTGCCGTTGACGACAGAAAGCAAATGGGCCGCTGTCAGCGAAGCCGTGAAGGCCGACCGTGCCGTGTTCATCAACGGTTCGGCCGGGCACGTGGGCGGGAGCGAGAGCAAGTTCAACAACAAGCACAACACAGGTTTTCATGTGATCGTCTTCTTGGCCGTCGGGCAGGAGCCCTCCGCACGCCCCTACTATCTGGGCTTCGACCCGGACGTCAGCGCCACAGTGGAGTCTCGGGCGAAGTGGAAACCGTTGGTCGTCGGCGGCACCGAGACGGCGGCGCGAAAATTCGATGACGCGAAGAGCGTTCAGGTCCTCAAGGCCATGGTCCTCGGCGACTCGCAGGACGGCTTCGGCCCGCTGGTCCGCAAGTACTACGTCGACACGGACAAGGCCTTCCCTAAGATCGCCCGCGGCTGAGCGCGCCCCAGGCAGCGACCCGCCGGCGCAGCCTTCGGCGCGCTGCGCACGCTGCCGGGCGTCGGACCCCTCCCCCGCAGGCGCGGAGTGCGGACTCGTTGAGCTGCTGGTTTGCACCAGTCCGGGTCGGTGTGAGTCTTATCGGAGTTGGCGTTACTCATCAATGTCTGCCGCGACCGATGAGTCTTGTGCGGATCCGTGGTCGATACGGCTGCATACACCGACAGCGGTGGGCCCGTGCTGGGACGTACCAGTACGGGAGAAAGCAGATGGAGGCAGTGATGAGCGTCGACGACACCACCCCCGGGCACGCGATCCGGACAGGCGGGCAGGGGACGCGGGTGAACGGTCCCCGGGTGTTGGTGGCGGGGGCAAGCATCGCGGGACCCGCGCTGGCCCACTGGCTGCGCCGGTGGGGAGCTGAGGTGACCGTGGTGGAGCGGGCTCCCGAACTGCGTCCCGGCGGCCAGGCGGTGGACGCCCGCGGGATCGCCAAGGAGGTCATCGGGCGCATGGGGTTGGACGCGGCGGTGCGCGCGGCGTGCACCGACACCGCCGGCGCGCACACCGTGGACACGGAGGGGCAGGTGCTGGAGACCTTCCGTGCCGACGACGACGGTGGCGACGGGTTCATCGCGGACATCGAGATCCTGCGCGGGGACCTGTCCCAGGTCCTCTACGACGACACCCGCGACGGCGTCGAGTACGTCTTCGGCGACCGAATCGCCGGGCTCGCCCAGGACACGGACGGGGTCGACGTGGTCTTCGCGGGCGGCAACCGGCGGCGCTTCGACCTGGTGGTCGGGGCAGACGGGCTGCACTCGGAGCTGCGAGCGATGGTCTTCGGGCCGCATGAGCGGTTCCTGCGCCACCTCGGGCACGTGCTGGCCTTCTTCAGCGTGCCCAACGAGTTCGGGCTGGACCGCTGGCTGCTGGAATACCAGGATCAGGAGTCCGGGCGCTCCGCCCTCCTGCGACCCATCCAGGACGCCACCCGGGCGATGGCCATGTTCTACTTCGACGCGGCCGACTTCGCCGTCGACCACCGTGACGTCGCAGCCCAGAAGGCCCTGCTGCGGAAGCGGATGGCGGGCATGGGCTGGTTGACCCCGGACATCCTCGCGCACCTGGACGACACTCCGGACTTCTACCTCGACCAGGTCGCCCAGGTGGCGATGGACCGCTGGTCGAGTGGACGGGTGGGGTTGCTCGGGGACGCGGCGTTCAGCTCGTCGCCGATGTCCGGGCAGGGCACCGGGCTGGCACTGGTCGGTGCCTACCTGCTGGCCGGAGAGCTGGCCGCCGCCGGCTGGGACCCCACCTCAGGGTTCGCCCGCTACGAGGCGCGGATGCGCTCGTTCGTCGAGGCCAACCAGGAGATCGGCCGGCTGAACGCCCGCAGCCGCGACCTCCCCGGGCCGGACGCCGAGCCGCGCCCCGATTTCGCCGGCGAATGGTTCACCGAGTTGGTGGGGCGCGCGATCAACGGCGCCGAACTGCCCGACTACGCGGGAGTGGCCGAACTACACAACATCCCCGCCCAACCCCCAACAACCCACTAACACCACTCCGCACACGACACCCCGGATGCCCCCGGCGCCTGGTCGTCAGCGAGGCTCACGGCAGTGAACTGCCAGTTCTACGCAGGCGTTTGCCCCAGCGACCGCTGTCCGAGGCGGTAGGGTTCGTTCCCGGTCGGTGGGTGGGGGGCACGCTATGTCCGGTGTAACTGTGGCCGACGTATGGCGCGCCAGACTTCTCCTTGGGATACGGCCCTGTGCCAACGGCAGGGCAGTGCCCCGCGCCGGCTGATCGGGGACGACCCGTACGCGACCTCCAACTGCTCGGTGCGGAAGGCCGTCGACCGTCTCCCCAAGTCATCGTCCGGCAGCGTCTCGGCCGACCTGAACCGCCGGATCGTCATTTCCCAATCGGCGGGAAACCGCCCGGCCCTGCGGATGACTGCCGAAGCCCCGGCCGGGAGGCACATCCCCCAGCCAATACCGGCCACAGCGCTCCCGAGCCCGCCCGACGGCAGCTGCTGAAGGGCTTCAGGCGCTCGCATCGTATCGCTCGGGGGGGGCGAGCACCGTGGCGAGCGGTCCGAGAACGACGCGAGGAACGGCACTCCTGCAGTGACTTAAAGCAATGATTCAGTTTCAGTGAGTTACGATTACGTCGGCCAGCTGGTCGTTGCCGTCCTGGCGTACTCGCAAGGAGTGTTCGTGAAGCTTTTCCACCGTCCCCTTCAAGCTGCCCTGGCGGCAGTGGCGTCAAGTGCCGCACTGGCCATGATGGCGCTCCCGGGGCCGGCTCACGCCGAGTCCGGTCGCGGTCCGGAAGCACGTCAAGCGGCCGCCGGCTCCCTTACCCAGTGCGGTTTCTTCCGGTACAGCGTCCGCGAGTCCCAGTTCGCCGGATACAACCACTGCGGCGAGACAACAGTGCGCGTACATGTCGACGTCAGAGGGCATGGCAGCACGAATGACTACCACCTGTGCGTCAACCCCGGCCGCACCCAGCTGCCTGGCGCGGGCCCGAACTATCTCAACGTGTACTACATCGGCGGAGCCGGCTGCCGGGCCGGAGAGCGCACCGCGCACACAGCCCACTGAATCCTTAGGTGTCAAGCATTTCAATCCTCGCTGAAATTGTTTGACGCTGCCGGACGCCTCGGCACATGTTTGCCCTTCACATCAGCGTGGGGAGAGGCACATGACCGAGTGGGTACTGGCATTTGACGCCGACTGCCGATTCTGTGAAGAAGTGGTAGATCGGGTTCGGGCCTCCGTCGACGGCATGTTGACCACTGCGGGCCTTACGGAGCCCCGTATTCGCGGCCTGCGGGCGCGTGCCCTGGGGGAAGGGGCCCCATGGGCCCCGACCCTGTTGGCGGTCAACGGCAATCAGGTGCGAGCCTGGACCGGAACCGCGCTGTCCCTGCGCCTGGCGCGGCTGTTGGGGCCTGCGGACTCGCTGCGGGTGGTACGTGCACTCCGCCAGCTCGATGTGCTGCGGCCCCCGAGCCGTCGAGGCATCCTCAAGGCCGTGCCAGGTCTGGCCCTGGGAACGTTTCTGGTCACCGGCGGCCTGGCCGCGTCACCCGCGCAAGCCATGACCCGCGCGAAGGGCAGCAAGGCGTCGCGATGGGTGAAGGCCCATCTCGACCGACTGCCCTCCGGCTACGCCGAGTTCGTCTCCTACCCCGCCGACTATCGGCGCGCCATCTACGGCGCGCTGTCGGCTTCGGCTCGGAGCGATCTGTGGGTGGCGCACTTCGCGAACTACCGCAAGACACACCCCGGTCTGACGGCCGAGCAATCCGCCGTCCTGGACGACGCGACGCGGACGGCACCGCAGATCATCGCGGGGCGGCGGCAGGGAGAAGCCGCCGAAGGCCTGGAAGGAGCGGCTCTGGCGGTGTTCGGCGAGAGCGAGGCGCGGGCGATTCTCCGGGTGTTGGGCCCTGCCGACACGCAGAGCGTGTCGCCTCGGAGCGATCAGAACGTCCAGCTCGTCGACTGCAATTCCCAGTGCGCGGGAACTGGAAGCTGCGACACGGTGTGCTACGCCTCACCGTATTACTGCAACTGGACGGATTACGGCTGCGGTCCACTGTGGCTGGGACCATGCAGCGGATTGTGTAACTGACGCCCCCTGCTGGGAGCTTGCGCCCGCCCAGGAGCGGCTGGTCGCACCCTCGCGGCAAGTTGGTCGGGGGGCGATCGTGGCCGTGGCGTGCCGCTCCCGTCGTCGGTCACATGCTCGACGCGCTTCTCGCCGTGCGCGACGAACTTCCCTGCGTCAACGAGGTACCCGCGGTGACGGTCGCGTCCACTCTGCCGCCCTGGGCGACCAGGGTTCCAGCAGGCACGGCTCGCACCGAGAGCGCCTACCTGCTGGCCGGCCACGTCGGCGCCCGTTGATCGGGCAGACCCCGTGATAGAAGCCCCAGGCCCGCGATCCGGGGCTTCTCCCGGGGCTTCTTGCTGTGCGGGCCTCTCTCAGAGCCTGCGCAGCGGGAGGTTCAGTGCCTCTGCCGTGAAGCGGGGCTTGCCCGAGGGCAGTGCGCGGGCCGGCCAGGAGAGGGTGACGGTGCGGCTCTCCCCCGGCAGCAGCCACAGGTAGTTGTCGCTGTAGCGGGTCGGGAGCACCCGGGTGTCGCCGCGCGCGTCCCGTACGCCGAGGCGGACCAAGGCGGCAACCGAGGAGCCCTCGTTACGGAGGGTGATCGCCGCCTCGTCGCGGGCCTTCCGGCGGACCGTCGTACGCAGCCGGGCGGGCGCAAGGTCGTTGACGGCCCGTACGTCGGAGGCCGCGCGGTAGCGCAGGTAGGAGTTGTCGGAGACCTCAGTACCGTGCCGGTCCGTGAGCGTCAGCCGCAGCAGGTGCGGGGTGGGCAGCGCTGCGGAGAACGGCACGGTGAACGCGGCCACCGAGGAGGACGCGGGTACGTCCAGGGTGCGGGTCTGCGCTCCGGCGAGCCGCTTGCCGTGCAGGTCGACGAGTTGGGCGGTCACCTTCGCACCGGTCAGGTCGGCGGCGGTCTGGTTGACCGCGTGCACCTGCCAATCGGCCAGGCTCGCCTGGACATGCAGCGGCTCGCACGCCTTGCGGGCGCCGTAGTAGCTGCCGTTGACGTCCAGGTCGTAGTCGTAGGTCTGCCAGACGGTGCTGTGGTGCGCCGGGTGGGACATCCACAGCAGCACCCCGGAAGCGTCGTCCCACATCTGCGCGTTGTACGCCTCGAAGATGGCGCGCATGCTCTCGTAGTTGACGAACTGCGCGCGGGCGCAGAAGTCGTCAAGGCTGTCCGATGTGCCGAACCGGTCCTCGATGGCGGCGCGGTACGTGTCGGGGTTCTGGCCGCCGCGGGTACTCCAGTCGTGGTGGTACCAGACGTCGCCGATCGGCCAGGACGGCTGGTCGGCAGCCAGGTGCCGCATGCTCTCGGCGACCGGCACGGTGGGTATGCCGATCTCGGAGTGGAAGCCGTAGCTGCCGATGGAGTAAGTGTCGCCCGAGAAGTATTTCGCGGGGTCGATCCAGGAGTACGGGCCGTGTCCTGTGACGATGCCGCCCGCGGAGTTGCCCTGGTAGAGGATGCCCGGATGCACCTCGATGACAGCGGCGCGCAGCCCGGCGTCGATGGCGGCCGGCGGGTCGCTCTCGTTCGTGGCGCACCACACCGCGAGGCAGGGGTGGTGGCGGTAGCGCAGGACGGTGTCGCGGGCGATGTCCAGGAACAACGGGAGGCCCGCGTCCGGCGGGAAGATCGCGTCGCCCTCCCAGAAGTCGTTCCACACCAGGATGCCGTTGCTGTCGCAGGCGGCGAAGAACTCCTCGCGGTTGCTGGAGCCGATCCAGTTGCGGATCATCGTGAAGTTCATGTCGCGGTGCATTCCGACCGCGTCGTCCATCCGGTCCGGCAGCATCCGGCGCAGCAGCTCGTCGAAGCCCCAGTTGCCGCCGCGGGCCAGCACCCGTGTGCCGTTGACCGCGATCTGCAGCTGGGTCCCGGTGTTGCTGACGGACTGCACGTCGGTCCAGGCCGTGCCGTCGTCGGAGACCTGCACGGTGAACGTCAGGGCGTAGGCGCTCTCCCAGGTGACGACGACCTGGTCGAAGGCGGCGGAAGCACCGAGGTCGACCTGGATCCACTGGTCGTCGGAGTACCCGGAGGACCAGCGGGTGGTGTCACTGCCGTCGACGGCGTTGGCCGGCTGGTCGGCGTCGTTGTCGCTGGAGGAGGCGGTCGCCGTCCTGTGCAGGGCGAGGTCGGTGCCCGGAGTCGCACTGTCCACGACCGACAGGGTCCACATCGACACACCGAAACCGGTGGCGCGCTTGCCGCACTGGACACGCACATAGCGGGCCTGCTGCTTCGGCAGGTCCACGGTCTGGGGCGCGGAGTGGCCGTTGGGCTGGATGACGATCGGCTGCTCGTAGTGGTAGTCGAACTGGCGCAGGCCGACCTTCACGGTGCGCCGGTCGGAGGTGCGGCCGACGGCGGTGGCGGTCAGGACCAGGTCATGCAGCGTCGGGGCGCCGTAGCCGTTGGGCCACCACAACTGCGGCTTTTTGATGCGTAGTTGCGGGTAGCGCGCGGGAGTGAAGGTGATGTCGCGGTGCTCGCCCGCCGCCAGGGTGACGGTGCTGCTCACTCGCGCGCCGTGCAACGTCGCCGAGACGGTGGTGGTACGTGAGGCACTGCTCGCGTTGCGGACCGGGACGACGACGGTCACCTCGGCGGTACCGAGCACGGACGTACCGGACGGCACAGACGACCCGGCGCCGGCGGGCAGGCCGGGCAGCGCCGTGTCCACCCGCGGGTCACCGACCACCACGTCCCCGGTCGAGCGGAGGCGCACATGGTTCCAGATGCCCGCCGCGCGGTCGCGGACCGCCGGCATCCAGTCCCAGCCGCTGATGGACAGGTACGTGGGCGAATCCGCGGCAGCGGCGGTCGAGTTGAGCGTGGAGATCCCGGAGGGCCCCTTGTCGCCCGGGTTGCCGGGGTGCGGCATCGGGGCGATGCTCACGGCGACGACCTGCTCACCGCGGACCAAGGCGTCGGTGACGTCGAAGGTTGCGCGTGCGACCGGCGAGGTCACCTCGCCCACCTTGTGGCCGTTCAGCCACACCTCGGCCTGGTGATTGATCCCGTCGAACTCCAGCCAGACGCGGCGGCCCCGGCCGGTGGCCAGGCCGGACGGCAGCTCGAAGGCCCGTCGGTACCACCAGTCGTGCCGGGACAGGGCCTCGGGCGCCCGCATATTGTTGAAGCCGACCGTCGGCTCCGGCAGGTGCCCCTGCTCCACCAGCGACGCGTGGACGGTGCCGGGCACCGTGGCCGGCAGCCAGCCGCTGACGTCCACGCCGGGGCCTGACAGCCGTGCGCCGTCGGCCGAACCTGCCCAGTCATCCATGGTGAGCGTCCAGCCGGACTCCAGCGGTACGGTGCCGTCGGCGGCGGTCTTCAAGGCAGGCGCCTCGTGGTGGCGGCTGCCCCAGTCGGTCCAGCCTGTCGCCGGCGGCCGGTGCGCCTCGCACCTGCCGTAGACCTCGAAGCTGTTCAGGCCCACCGGGTTGTCGTTGGCCCGCTTGGTCGAGGTCATCCGAATCCACCGCGCCGTCACCGGCTTAGGCAGCGTGATCGTCACCGTCCCGCCGGCGCCGGACGTCGTCTCGTACACCGAGCGCCAGGCCTTCCCGTCGTCCGACACGTCGAGGGAGAACGCCACGGCGCTGCTCGACAGCGCCTCGAAGCCCGTGGTGTGCAGGAACGGGTTGACGCCGTCCGCCGGGGTGAAGCCCGGGTCGGAGCTGTCCGCCTCGAAGACCAGCACCACCGACTCGATGGTGCTCGGCGCCTGCAGGTCGACGCTGATCCACTGAGGGTCGCCGGCTGTCGCGCGCCAGCCGGAGCCCCGTACGCCCGGCTGTCCGAGACCGTCCACCGCGAACGAGGCGGGGGTGGGCGCCCAGTCGGTCGACGACGCCGCCACCGGGCGGTACCGGGCGAGGTCGACCGACCCCTTGGCACCTGCGGACGGGGCGGCGCCGGTGTTCGCCTCCGTGGCGTACGCGGCGGCCGCGGGCAGCGCCGCTGACAGACCGAAGCCGGCCAGCAGGGTGGCGTTGGCCCGCAGGAAGGTGCGGCGGGAGGTGTCGGGGTGCTGCTCGGGCATGTCGGCTCCGATGTGCGGGATGCGAGGTGGCCTGCGAGGTGCGGGGGCGTCCGAGGGCAAGAACCGAGGGGGACGCCTCGGGGGACGCCGTGGTGGTCGTGGTGCGTGAGGGGGCCGGTGGCGCCGGGCTCACCGGCCCCCGAGAACCCCGCCGGAGGGCCGGGGCAACCAGGGTCAGCCGCCCAGGAGTTCCACCTCCGACAGGGTCGTCGCGCTGTCACCTGACGCGAAGTCGACCCGGTAGTAGCGGTGGCTGCCGGTCGGGGCGGACGGGGTGAATGCCCTCGTCTGCTGGCGCCAGTTGAACTGTTCACCACTGCGCGTATCGGCGACGGTCCAGTGCGTACCGTCGTCCGAGGTGCTGAGTGTCCAACTGGACGGATCTGCGCCGGTCTTGGCTCCGCTGGTCAAGGTGTACTGATCCAACTGCCGGCGCTGGTCGAACCGGTACTGCACCGAGGACGGTCCGGCCGCCAGGGTGGTCTCGGTGGTGGAGGTGTTGTCGAACAACGGGGCCGGGTCGGTGCCGCCACTCGCGGTGGCCGTGCCCTTTCCGGTACCGGTGAGGTCGGCGGGCGGGACGGCGGCCTTCGATCCTGAGGTCAGTGACGGCGGCGCGTCGGCCGCTGCCGTACCCCAGTTGGACGGGCGCGGGCCCATCTGGAAGTCGATCCGGCCGCCGTGGGTCAGGTCGGCGTGGTCCAGGTACGTCTTGCCGTACTTCTTGCCGTTGACCGTCAGCGACTGGACGTAGATGTTCCGGTCGGAGTCGCCGTGCGCCGTGATGGTCAACGGGCGGCCACCGAGCGGGTGGATGGTGACCTGGTCGTACAGCGGCGACCCGATGGCGAAGGTCGGCGAGCCCGACTGCAGCGGGTACAGGCCGAGCGCGTTGTCGACGTAGAAGGCCGACATCGAGCCGTTGTCCTCGTCGCCCGGGTACCCCTGGCCGACCGTGCTGCCGGTGAACAGCCGGCCCATGGCGTCACGGACGTACTTCGCCGTCTTCGCCGGCTGGCCGACGTAGTCGTACATGTACGGGACGTGCATCGACGGCTGGTCGTTGAACGCCCACTGGCCGAGCGCGTCGTCCCTGGACTCGAACATCTCGTGGTACGGGCCGCCGAACCCGCCGCCGTACTGGGCGGTCTCCGGCGTGGTGAAGAACTCGTCGAGCTTGTCGGCCAGTTTGGTGCGGCCGCCGTACAGGTTGGCGAGGCCGTTGCCGTCCTCGGGCGCGGCAAAGGCGTACGTCCAGCCGTCGCCCTCGGTGTAGTCGGTGGAGTTCCAGTCCAGCGGGTTGTACGTCTCCGGGGTGTGCTCAAAGGTGCCGTCGGCGCTCTTCGGCTGGAAGAAGCCGGTGGACTTGTCGAAGAGGTCGACGTAGTGCTGGGCGCGGTCGTAGAAGTACCGGTAGTTGTCGAGGTATTCGCGGTGGTGCGGATCGCTCGCCTTGGTGGTCCGGTACAGCTTCTGCGACATCTGCGCGATGCCGTAGTCGGCGAGGTAGTCCTCCAGGGACACCGAGGCGCTGGAGCCGGTGGTCTGCGGGGTGTAGCCGAGGAACGTCGAGTGCTGGACGTCGGGGCGCCCGGTCAGCCCGGACGACGGCACGGTCGCGTCCTTGACGGCGGCCTCGTAGGCGCCGCGCACATCGAAGTTGGTCACGCCGCGCAGGTAGGCGTCGGCGATCGCGACGTCGGAGTTGGTGCCGCTGAAGCCCAGGTAGCCGGGCGCTGTCCACTGGCCGATCCAGTCGGCGTCCCGGTACTGCTGGACGAAGCCGTCGATCATGTCCCCGGTGAGGTCGGGGTAGAGCAGCGAGTCCAGCGGCCAGGCCGTCCGGTACGTGTCCCAGAAACCCTCGTTGGCGTACGGGCGGCCGGACTTGACGACGGCGCCGGTGGCCACGGGCGTAGAGGGGCCCGCGGCCGGCGAGTAGGGGCTGGCGTACTTGTAGACGGGCTTCGCCGTGGTGCCGGTGTTCTCGAACAGTTCGTTCGGGTAGAGGTTGAGCCGGTACAGGCTGGAGTACAGCGAGGTGAGCTGGTCCTGGCTCGCACCACGGACGGTGATGACGCCAAGTGCTGTGTCCCAGGCGGCCTGCGCGGCGGTGTGCACGGCGTCGAAGCCGCGCTGCCCGACTTCCTGTTCGAGGTTGCGCTCGGCCTGGTCGACACTGATGAAGGAGGTCGCGATACGCATGCTGAGCTGCCGGTTCGCACCGAGGTCGAACGAGGTGTAGCCGCTGACCCCGGCGCCGCCGCCACCGGTGAGGGAGCCGGTGCCGGTCATCGGCCGGTCGAAGGTCGCGTAGACGAACATTCGCGGGGCGCCCCAGAAGCCGGCGACGTCCGAGTAGCCGGTGACGGTGCCGCTGGCCTTGTCGACGGTCAGACCGGCCTTGTCGTTGACGTTGTCGAAGATCAGGCTGTCGTCACCAGTGGGGAAGGTGAACCGCACGACCGCCGCGTGGTCGGTGGGCGTCATCTCGGTACGGATGCCGTTGTCGAACGTCACACCGTAGTAGTCGGGTTGCGCGGTTTCGTGGTCGTGGCTGAACGCCAGTCCGCGCTTGGTGCGGTCGGCTGTCGTCGGTGTGGCGGTCCCCGACGGCATCACCTGGAACGTCTGGTGGTCCTGTACCCAGATGCTGGGCTCGTGACTGACCCCGAACGCCTGGATGACCGGCTTGTTCGCCGCGTTGTTGTCCTGCTGATAGGTGTAGATCGAGCTGGTCGTGCCGGCGTTCGTCTCCGGGGTCCAGAAGTTGAAGCCGTGCGGGAGCGCGGTGGCGGGGATGTTGTTGCCGCGCGAGTAGTCGCCGGAGGAGTCGGTCCCACGGGTGGTGGTCACACATGTCGCAGGGTGCGCGCAGTCGTTGTCCGGCGGGGCGGCGCCGATCTCGATGTCGTCGAGCCAACCCGTGAAGTGTGACGGGCCGTTGGGGTTGTCGTAGGCGACCAGGACGCGGGTGATCGTCTTGCCGGCCGCGACCTTGCCGATCTCGGAGTCGACCGCGTTCCACTGACCGGCGTGCAGGATCTTCGCCTTGCCCTGGTCGGCGGCCGAAAGGCCCTTGCCGTACTGGTCGGTGGCGCCGTACCGGCTCAGCCGGGTGCCGTCGCTGAAGGTGAGGTCGACCGACACGTACGTGCTCGGATACGTCAGGTCGTTGCCGGTGCGTTCGGGAAAGAGCTTGTACGACAGCCGCGTCTCGCGCTTCACCGGGATCGACACCTGATAGATCTTGTCCTCGGCGGAGCCGTGGTTGGCGAGTTGCCAGCCGGCGTACTTGAGGGCGTGGGTGCCGGTGAAACCGACGTCCTTCTTGATGGTGGGGCCGGCCGCCGGGCCGCTGCCGACGGAGGTCGTCATCCCGGCCTTGCCGCCCTGGCCTTCGGCGAGCACCAGTTCGGCGAGCTGGGTGTGGCTGTCACCGTGATTGGCGCCGACGGCCAGTCGGTAGCGGCTGTACATTCCCGGGTGGCTGACGGTGAAGATCCTGGTCTGCCCTCGCTGGGCGAAGTCCTGGCCGCCGCGGCTGTCCACGGCGTGCCATTGCCGGCCGTCGTGCGAGCCTTGCAGCACCCACGACTTGGGGTCCTGGGCGGGAGAGTCGGGCGCCGACGTCATCGCGTAGCGCGTGACCCGCGACGAGCCGCCGAGGGTAACGGTCAGCGCCGGAGTGCTGCCGTCGGCCTGCCAGGAGGTGGCCGCATCACTGTCGGCGGCACGCGCCGCGACATGGTCGGGCGGCATTTCGGAACTGGCGGTGACCGAGGACACCCGCGCCATCACCGAGCCGGGCAGCCCGCCACCCGAGTCGGGCACGACCCCGGTCACCGAGAGGTGGCCGCCGGGGCCGTTCTCGGGCGTGCTCCCCCAGTCGGGTGCCCGGTCGGTCGTCTCGAACGACGTCGAGAAGGTGCCGCGAGCCGTGCCGCCGCCGGGAGCCGCCTGCGCGCCGACCGCGGGCAGCACGGCCAGCACCATCCCGGCGACCGCCACCGCGACAGCCGATGCCCGGCGTCTGGAGGCGAACGGACGGGCCCGGGACGGGCGGTCAGGGACAGTCATAGCCAGGCTCCTCAGCTGGGCGGATTGCTTCAGACACACGTGGCGGGCAACTGTCATGGGGAGGAGGGCACTTGCTGACAACGTTGCCATCGCCGGTAGTCTCAGCTCCGATGGCAACGTTGTCAACATCTACGGAAAGGCTTAGCAGCCGAATTGCGGGCGACGATGACGGCCGACCGGTGGCTACTACACGGACCGTTACCGCAGCCGGTGCAGCTGATCGACGACGTCACCGTCACCCTGGTCCGGCCCCGGGAGAATGACTGGCCTTCAGCGAGTCATGGGTGCAGGCGCATGAAGGCGGTGACGTGGTCTTCGCGCGGAAGTGCGGGCGGCTCCGTGAGGAGCGACCTGCCGTCCGCGACCGTCTCAGCGTGCAGTCGGGGCACCCAACTGCCGGGCCCGGCGTTAAGGACAGTTCGGCTGGAGGGTTCGGCCGACTCGGCCCTTGTCCTGTCTCGGGATCTAGAACACGTCCCGCAGGGTCTGCAGAAGGCGGGCGATGTTCGTCTCGTCGCGGCGGTAGTAGGTCCACTTGCCCCGCCGCGTGGCGACCACCAGCCCTGCTTGCCGCAGCATGGCGAGGTACTGCGAGGTGGTTGACTGCCCCAGACCTGCCCGCTGCTGAATGTCGGTCACGCAGACACCGATCTCGACGTCCTCGGGCTCCTGCCCGGCGAAGCTCATGGGCTCCTTGAGCCACACCAGCATCTGACGGCGGGCCGGGTTGGACAGGGCCCGGAACACAGCCAGCAACTCCGCCTCCGAG
Organism: Streptomyces sp. AcH 505; assembly: GCF_000818175.1. Classification (GTDB taxonomy): domain Bacteria; phylum Actinomycetota; class Actinomycetes; order Streptomycetales; family Streptomycetaceae; genus Streptomyces. The sequence goes on along the minus strand of NZ_JTIY01000002.1, from coordinate 1,188,861 downwards.
AACACATGATGATCGTAACGCATATACATATTGGTGATTCGCGATATCTCGATCTAAGCTTACGGCATGTCGACTTCGATGCGTGTGATGGAACTCGTCCGCTTCGGTGACGCGGACACCGCGTTCGCCGCCCGAGAGCTGCCAAGGCCCACTCCCGGACCTGGGCAGGTGCTGGTGCGCGTGCTGGCCACGTCCGTGAACCCTCTCGACCTGCAGACCCGGCGCGGCGACTACCGCGACCAGGTGGCGCTGCCCGCCGTGATCGGCAATGACGTGTCCGGCGTGGTGGTCGAGACCGGCCCTGGAGCAGACGACTTCCAGCCGGGCGACGAGGTCTGGTACCTGGCACCGACGTTCGCCGGGCAGGGAACCTACGCCGAGTTCCACGTGGTCGACCAGGCCCTGGTCGCCCGCAAACCCGCACGGTTGTCGCACGTCGAGGCCGCCGCTCTCGCGCTCGTCGGCGTGACGGTGTGGGAGGCACTGGCCGAACGCGCCGGGGTGCGGGCCGGGGAACGGGTCCTGGTGCACGGCGGAGCGGGCGGGGTCGGCTCGGCCGCGATCCAGGTCGCCGGCGCGCTGGGAGCCGAGGTGGTGACCACCGCGCGGGCAAAGGATCACGAGTTCGTCACCGGACTGGGAGCCGACATCACGATCGACTTCTCGGCCGGCGACTACGTACCGCAGGTCCGCGCGCTGGGCGGAGTGGACGTCGTGCTGGACACGGTGGGTGGGAACACCCTCTCCCGCAGCCCGGAGGTCCTCGCCGACCGAGGTCGCGTGGTATCCATCGTGGACATCCCCGAACCTCAGAACCTGCTCGCCGCGTGGGGCGTGAACGCGACCTACCACTTCCTCTTCGTCAGCCCCGGCCGGGCGAAGCTCGATGCCCTCGGACGGCTGGTCGACCAGGACAAACTCCGTCCGGTGATCGGCGCCGTGCTACCGCTGGCCGACATCGCACAGGCGCACACACTGATGGAAGGCGGCCCTGCCGCCGAGGGCCGCAGACGCCCACGCGGCAAGATCGCCATCGCTGTGCACCCCCTGGACGAGGCACCGCGCCGGACACCCCCTTTGCCTTGAGCGGCTCAACCGTCCCGGCCCGGGGCGACGGCCAGCCGCTGGTGTCGGCTGATCTCCTCCAGCACAAGGTCGAGAGGCATCAGACGCTTTCGACAACGGCCACCGGCGAGCGGAGTCGATCACCGACCTGGTGCAGTCCATTGACCGCTTCAGAAGGCATAGCTGATGCGAGCCATGCGTACCGGGCACGACCGCCCGGTGCCCGGGTAGCGAGGCAGGCACCGGTCGGTCTCCGTTACGTGGTCGCCTGAGCGTCCAGGGCCATGGCGGACTCCAGCGAGACCCTGCGTGCGTTCTCCAGCGTCGCGATCTCCCAGCGGTCGTTCTGCCAGACCAGCGCGAACAGCTGCAGGAAGTACCGGGTCGGCGGGGGGTCCTCTTCACCGGCCATCACCATGCCGAAACGGTGATGCACCACGGCGCAGCCCGGCCCGATGAGCCGGGCGAACTCCACCTGGCCGTGCACGAGCCGCGAGCCCTTCAGGACCGTGTCGAAGGCCGGCTGCTGAAACGCGATCACCGTGTCGCGTCCCTTGTGGAGCGTGCCGTCGAAGTCAATGAGCTCCGCGTCGTGGGCGAAGTCCGCGGCGAACGCGGCCGCGTCACCACGGTTCCACCCCTCGATCATTCGGGCAGGGACATCACGCAGGGTGTCGAGCGACGGATCCATTGTTCAAGGCGCCTTTCCGATTGCCGTCTTGTCAGCCACCATCCTTGCCCGCTCCGGCGAGGTGGTCATTGACGATCGGCGCACCATCATTGGACACGCGTGCCCCCGGGCTGTGCCCGAAGGTGGCCTTGAACAGGCGGCTGAAGTGCGCCGGGTCCGAGAAACCCCACGAAGCGGCCACCGCGGCGACCGTGGTGGTCCTGCGGGCCAGATCCGCGCGGCACCGCTCCAGACGCCGCCGGCGGATCAGGGCAGCCACGGTCAGGGGCTGGTCCTGGAAGAGCTTGTGCAGCCGGCGCAACGACACATGGTGTGCCGCGGCCACCTTGGCCGGGGTGAGATCCCGGTCGGACAGTCTCGCCTCGATGAAGCCGATAACTCTCGTGCGCAGTACGTCGTCGTCGACCGGGCGGACGTCACCCAGGCGGGACGCCAGCGTCACCGCGATCAGTTCGATCACCGCAGCCGCCGACCGGTCCGCCTCGTGCGCACGGAACCCGTCCACGCTCCGCGTCATGTCCCGGACGAGCGAGGACACCAACGCTCCCGGGCCCCGGTCACCACGAATCCCTACACCGACCAGCCGCGCCGCGTCGTCCGCCCCCAGCCGCAACAGGTGCCTCGGCATCAGCATCGTCACGTGGGTGGTCGCGGAACTGGCGAACCGCACCGGCCGCACCGGGTCGATGAGGACGAGGTCTGTGGGGCCCAGCACGGCGGTGCTGCCCCCCTGCTCGGCACGCACATGCCCCCGCGTCACCACCTCGACCTGCCACAACTCGCTGTCCCGTGCGCGTGCGGAGCGGGCGTCGCGGAAGCACTCGCCCTCCGGCGTCACCAACTCCGTCAACCGCAAGGGGCCCAGGTCACGGCTCAGCACCTCGGCCCGGAAGTCCTCGCCCGTATGCCGATCCCCGCGCAGCGGCGGCAGATCGCTGCGCTCAAGCTTCTCCAGAAAGCCCTCGGCGCTTCCCAATCCGGCCTCGGCTCGCGCCACGCCGCTCACCCGCGCCCCATCACCGTCCATTAGGGCAGTCTTCCACCTGCACCACTGCCGTACTCCAGTCACGGCGACCGGACGTGGGACCTGGTCTTCCACCTGCGGCTGACCGTCCTTCCACGACCAGCGCTACCCCGCCCGAACTGGCGGCTTCCGAAGCGCGCACGAGCCTGATTACGCAGTCAACAATCCCTGGCCGTGCTCACATTGCCGGTCACGGTCAGCGGATTTACGCTTGCACCAAGGGCAAGAGGCTTGAGCCGGCGCTGTCAGATCAGCGGTCCGCCACCGCGCAGCCGCCGCTTGAGCACCCGCATCACAGGCGATCCGGGTGCTCCCGCAACGCAATCCCGCATCCCCAGTGACAGCGACAAGGTGCGGCGGGAAGGACTTGACCATGGGAACCTTGTCACCCGGCTTCCAGGGACGTCCGAGATCTTCCGACGGGCGGCTGCCGCCCGGACAGTACGAGGCGTACGACTTCCCGGTACTGTCCGCCGGACCCACCCCCCGGGTCAGCCGCGACACCTGGCAGTTCACGGTGACCACCGAGACGGGCGCCGAGCAGACCTGGTCCTGGAAGGACCTCATGGGGCTGGCATCCGAGCGGCCGACCGTGGATCTGCACTGCGTCACCAAGTGGTCCAAGTTCGAAACCCACTGGCAGGGCGTCTCGCTCGACCTGCTGCTCGCCGACGTCGAGACGGCCGCCGAGTTCGCCCTCGTCCACGCCTACGGCGGCTACACCACCAACCTCCCCCTGGAGGACCTGCTCGACGGCCAGGCGTGGATCGCCTACGGCTACGACGGCGAGGACGTACCGCCCGAGCACGGCGGGCCGGCCCGGCTGCTGGTGCCGCACCTGTACCTGTGGAAGTCGGCGAAGTGGGTGCGCGGGATCCAACTGCTCCTGGAGGACGAACCGGGGTTCTGGGAGAGCGCCGGCTACCACGACTACGGAGACCCATGGCGCGAACAGCGGTACCAAGGCGACTAGGCGACCGGCTGCGCTGGCGGGTGGCCACACTGACGCAGCGGCGGGCGGAGACTCCGGGCGCGAGCACCCTGCTCCTGGACGTTCCCGGCTGGCCCGGACACCTCGCCGGCCAGCACGTGGACGTGCGGCTGACGGCCGCCGACGGCTACAGCACCCAGCGCAGCTACTCGATCGCCTCCCCACCGGGCGCGGAGCAGGTCGAGCTGACGGTCCAACGTGTCACGGACGGAGAGGTGTCGCCGTACCTCGTCGACGTGTTCGGTGTCGGTGACGCGGTGGAGCTGCGAGGGCCGGTCGGCGGCTGGTTCGTGTGGCGCCCGGAGCAGACCGAGCCCGTACTCCTGGTCGCCGGGGGTTCCGGACTCGTCCCCCTGATGGCGATGATCCGCGCACGCCGTGCGGTCGGCGGCCGGTCGCCGTTCCGGCTCATCTACTCGGTGCGCACCCCGCGGGACCTGCTCTACCAGGACGAACTGCGCCACACCGACCCGGGGTTGGACGTGGCGTACGTCTTCACGCGCACCGCTCCCGACGGATCGCGTCGCCCGTCCGGGCGGCTGCGCGCCGAGGACCTGGTGACGTCCGGGTGGCCGCCCGACTTCGAGCCGACCGTCTACGTCTGCGGGCCCACCGGCTTCGTCGAGTACGCGGCCGATCAACTGGTCGGGCTCGGCCACGCACCCGGACTCGTCCGCACCGAACGCTTCGGTCCCAGCGGAGGATGACATGACCACGCTCCCCATCGACGCACCGTACGACAGCTACGAAGACGACGCATACGAGGACGGCAACGTCCTGGCCGGACCGCTCTCGGAGGTATTTGCCGTCGACCTGACCGCGGCAGTCACCACCTGCACCGGTTGCGGCAGCACGGGGCCCCTCGCCCGGCTGCGGGTCTACAGCCGTGGGCCCGGACTGATCGCCCGTTGCCCGCACTGCACTCACGTCGTGCTCCGGCTCGTCCGCAGCCCCGGCACCGCCTGGCTGGACCTGCGCGGAACCGTCAGCCTTTGCATCCCACTGGACGGCGGCTGAACAAACTGAGAGCGGCCGCAGCCCGGAGCCGAGTGCGGCCACCGCTCGACGCCCGCACGAAGCAGACGTCCGGCTACCGCTCGTCCGGTCCCGGATCGGCGACTGACCCGGGTCGGGCGGGTACGCGATCCGCTGGGTAACCCGTACTGGAACGCCGCTTCGGCGACTCGGAGTTCACCAAGGCTATGGAGTACGCCCAAAGCGCGGCGAGCCCGAACTCGGACACCCCGCTGCCCGCACTTGCGCGATTTCTGAGGTCGATGGACGAGACCGTGACCTGTGAGGCTGGGCCACGATAGTCTCGGAGGGTGACGGTGCGGTACTACCTGTACATCAGCGACGCCAAGGTCGACATGCTGCTCGGGCAGATCGACCCCGATTTCGAGCGACGGAGCACCACTGAAGCCGGCCTGAGTCTCAAGCTGTTCAACGTAAGGCGCAGCGTCGAAGCGCGTGTGCCCGACCGGACCGCCAAGTTGGAGCGTGTCCTGCGGCACCTCGACAAGAGCGGGCAGACCGGTTCGGTTGACGAGCCCGGACCGTATTTCCGCGGCAGTCTGTCCATGCAGTGGGGGCCACTGCCCAGCGAGAGCGGCGGGACGCTGGTGTACTTCGGCGGCCGGACCGGTCAGACGATCCTGGGTCTCGGCGGAGCCGGCAGCCACGTCCTGGGGTCCGGCGCCCCGCAGACCCAGGACTTCGCGCCGTCCTCGGCGCCGACGCTGCTGGCCGGTCTCGCCTCGGCATTGGCGGCGGACGGTGCCGAAATGCCCGCCGACCAGCCTTCGCTGGCCTGGGTGCACACCGCGGGGCGGCTGCTCCGAGGCCGCCCGCAGACCGTGGAGTTCGTCGCCCGGCGCCTGCTGACCGGGCCCAGCCCGTACCCCGAACTCGACGCCCGCCCCGGTATGCGGGTACTGCTCGGCAGCCCCCTGTACGTGGCCCTGGCCGACTGACGGCGCGGCGATGGCATCCACACTCTGGCAGCCCGGCGAGGTGGTCCTCGATCTGTACGAGGTACTCGACGACGTGCGAAGCGGCGGCATGGGGACGGTCCAGCGGGTCCGGCACCTGGGCTGGAGCGTGGACCTCGCGGTCAAGACACCCCGACCGGAGCAGGTCGCCTCGACGAGCGGCAGGCGCCGGTTCGAGGCCGAGGCGGGCACCTGGGTGGGCCTGGGCCTGCACCCGCACACCGTCAACTGCGCCTACGTCCGCACCGTCGGCGGCGTGCCCCGGGTTTTCGCCGAGTGGATCGACGGCGGCGACCTCGCCCAGGCCGTGACCGGCGGCCGCCTCTACGAGGGCGGGACCCGAGCCGCCCTCGCGCGCGTCCTCGACGTCGCCGTCCAGACGGCGTGGGGCCTCCAGCACGCCCACGACACCGGGCTGGTCCACCAGGACGTCAAACCCGCCAACGTCATGCTCGAAACCGACGGAACCGCCAAGGTCACCGACTTCGGACTGGCCGGGGCGCGCACACCGGACGCCGACGGGGCGACCGCGTCCGGCGTCACCTTCGGCGGCATGACGCGCCCGTACTGCTCGCCCGAGCAGGCGCGCGCCGCCGCCGGGCACCGGGAGATCCGGCTGACGTCCGCGACGGACGTGTGGTCGTGGGCGCTGACGGTGCTGGAGATGTTCACCGGCCACCGGCCGACCAACTACGGCCAGGCCGCCGCCGAGGCACTGGACGCACTGACAGCCAACGGTCCGGAGGATCCGCGGGTGCCGCCCCTGCCGCCGGCCGTCGCGGGGCTGTTGCGCCAGTGCTTCATGACGGCCGAAACGGCTCGGCCGTCCCGACTCGACGAGGTCGCCGGCATCCTGAGCGAGGTGTACGGCGACGTGCTCGGCACGCCGTACCCGCGGCCGGTCCCGAAGGCGGCCGCTCTGCTGGCGGACGGGCTCTCCAACCAGGCGCTGTCCCTGCTCGACCTCGGCCGCACCGAGGAGGCCGAACAGCGGTGGCGGACGGCGATGGCGGCGGACCCGCACAGCCTGACCGCCACTTTCAACTTCGGCCTGCACCAGTGGCGCAAGGCGCGCAAGACCGACGCGGAACTCCTCGCCGAGCTGACGTCCGCCCGTGAGATCGGCGGCGACGACGCCCTGGGCGCGCGGCTGATCGGACTGGTGCACCTGGAGCGCGACGACCGCGAACACGCGGCGGAGCTGCTGGGCCCGGCCGCCCCTGGTGAACCGGTACCGGCCGAAACCGCGGAGGCACTGGCGGAGTTGGCACGAGATCCGGGGGCCCGCGCGGTGGTCCTGACCGGCCACGAGGGGACGTCGGTGAGCGCCGTGGCAGTGACGGCCGACGGAGGTCTGGTGCTGTCCGGGGACTACCAGGGGGTCCTCCGGCTGTGGGACACGGACAGCGGCCGCTGCGTGCGGGAGCTGACGTCCGAGGGTTCGCACGTCGTGGCAGTCGCGGTGGACGGCGAAGGGCGAATCGGTCTGGTCGGCCGCGAGGAGGGCCTGCCGGAGGCGTGGGACCTCTTGCGCGGCGAGCGGCTGCCTCTGCCGACGGGCCCGGTCGCCGAGGGCGTCACCTCGGTCGCACTCAGCGCTGACGGGTCGATCGGCACCACCGCGCACACGGACGGCACGCTGTGGTTCTGGCACCTGGACACGGGACGGCTTGTGGGCCCGGTCCCGAGCCGGACGGAACACATGACCGCGCTCGAACTCGGCGACGGCGGTGCCATCGCCGTGACCGCCGGCGGGCTGGGAGAGACGACGATTCGCCTGTGGGATGTCGGTGCGGGCGTGTGCCGGGCCGCTCTCACCGAGCCGCGGTCCGATCCGCTGCGCTCGGCGTGGGGCGGCTTCGTGCGAAGGGCCGCGGTGGCCCCGGGCGTGCGATACGCCCTGCAGATGTGGGACGGGCCGATGGTGCTGTGGAACGTGGCAACCCGCCAGATCGCCACGCAGGTGCCCCACGACGTGACGGACGTCTCCACGCTCGCGCTGACACCCGACGGCTCGCTCGCCGTCGTGGGAAGCGGTCAGCCGCTCCGCGTCATGCAGACGGCGACGGGCCGCTGCCTGCGCACGTTCGACGACGGCATGTCACGCCACACGTCCCACCTCGCGATGAGCGGCGACGGAAGCCGTGCCGTGCTGACCATGCTCGACGGGCGGATCAAGGTGCAGCCCCTGCCGGTCCCCCGCTACCGCGCCCCGTGGGCGTACGCCCGGCCCCGGGCCGCCGGTGAACTGACCGATCACGCCGGGCGGTTCCGGGCCGCGATGCGCGAGGGCGAGCGGCTCTTCGAGGCAGGCCACTACGCGCAGTCGGCCGCCTGCCTGCGTACCGCGCGGGCCGTGCCGGGCCACGCGCGCAATCCCGATCTGCTCAACGCCTGGAGCATGCTCGGGCAGCACGGGCGGCGCACGGGACTACGCGGTGCCTGGCAGAAGTTCGACTTCACCGGGCGTCTCGGCAGTCCCTCGGCGATGGCCTTCATCGGGGACGGGAGCGTGTTCCTCGCCGGGCTTTTCCCCGACCGGTTCCTGCTGTGCGACGCCGCCGACGCCCGGAACAACCGCATGATCCCTTCACTGGTCACAGCGTCCGCCGCTCCGTTGATGACGAGCGACGGGACCGCCGCGGTCGTCCCGGGCCGGTCGGAGACCGCCCTGCTCGACCTGAGGGACGACCGGACCGTCCTGCTGGACCGTGAGGACATCCGGGCGGTGGCCCTGTCCGACGACCGTGCCTGGCTGCTGACCGGCGAGGAGAGCGGAACGCTGTGCCTCTGGGACGTCGAGGACGTACGGCGGCAGCCGCAGTACGCGGACCCGTCCTCCGGTTTCCGGGGCCACCAGGGGCCGGTGGGCGCCGTCGCGATCAGCCCCGACCGCCGGTACGGGGCGTCGAACGCCTTCAACGGCGCCGAGGAGGACCGGCGGCGACGGTACGACCTGGACGAGCTCTGCGGCTGGGACCTGGCGGCGGGCCTGCGGCTGTGGCGGCACACCGGGCGCCCCGCCGGGGCGCACCTGCGCTTCGCCCCGGACGGCCGAAGCGTGCTGGAATGGGGCCAGTTCGGCGTGCACGCCTACGACGCCGCGAGCGGCCGCCGGATCTACTCGGTGGAGGGCCCGTACAACATCGCCACGCTTCAGATCTCCGCGGACGGCCGGCGTGCGGTGATCGCCGGATACGGCACCTTGGTCGTCCTCGACCCGGCGACGGGCCGCGTGCTCCGCGAGATCCCGGACCCCGGCCTGATCAACACCGTCGCCGTCACCGTGGACGGCCGGTTCGCCCTTTCCGGCCTCGCGGACGAGGACGTCCACCTGTGGGACCTGGACCAGGGGCAGCGGCTGCGCGTCATTGAAGGACACCGCGGCCAGGTCTTCGGCATGGCCCTGAGCGCCGACGCCCGCCAGCTGCTGGTGACCGAACTCGACTACACGCGCTGCCTGGAACTCGACTGGGAGTACGAGTGGTGACATGCCGTCCTCCGTCACCCTGACCCTGCACGGCGCGCCCGCAGCCGCCGAGTACGTCTTCGGGGACCGCACGACGTGCCTGGTCGGCCGCGCTCGCGAATGCGGTATCCGGCTGGCCAGATCGCAGAAGGACGCCTCCCGGCACCACTGCATGCTCGACGTCAATCCGCCGCACGTGCGGGTACGGGACCTCGACAGCCGCAACGGCACGTACGTCAACGGGCAGCGCATCCCGTCCGGTCCGGCCGGGCGGGACCTGACCGACGGTGACGAGATCGCCGTCGGCGACACGGTGCTACGGGTCTGTGTCCAGGCCGGGGAACCCGCGACCGTGTCCGCCGAGGCACGAGACCCCGCCGACGCCGTGCACACACTCATGGCCGCAGCCGAGGCCGGAGAACCGGACGCGGCCGGCATCCGCGGCTACCGCCTCCTCCAGGAACTCGGCCGCGGCGGACAAGGCATCGTACATCTCGCCCAGGACGAGCAAACCGGCGAACTCCGCGCTCTCAAGACGCTGTTGGCGCACGGCGCCCTCGACCCCGCCGCCCGAGACGGCTTCCTGCGCGAGTTCGCCTGCACGCGCGCCCTGCGCCATCCCAACATCGTCGCCTTCCTCGGCGGCGGCGCGCACGGCCGCACCTTCTACTTCACCAGCGAGTACTGCCGACTGGGCAGCGTCGCCGACGTCGCCGCCCGAGCCGGTGGCAGGCTGAGCGTCGACCAAGCCGTGGGCGTGGCCCTCCAGACGCTCCGCGGACTGCACTACGCGCACGCCGCGGAGGTGCCCGTACAGCTTGCTGACGGGACGTCAGCCACCCACCGGGGACTGGTACATCGCGACATCAAGCCGCAGAACCTCCTGCTCACCGGCCGCAAAGACCACGCGACCGTCAAAATCGCCGACTTCGGCCTGTCCAAGGCGTTCGACAGCGCCGGCCTGTCCGGCCACACCCTCACCGGCGCGATGGGCGGCACCCTGGCCTTCATGCCACGCGGCCAGGTCATCGACTTCAAGTACGCACGGCCCGAGGTCGATCTGTGGGCCACGACGGCCAGCCTGTACTGGATGCTCACCGGTTCGCCACCGCGCGACTTCCCCGCCGGCACAGACCCGGTCGGCGTCGTCCTGCACGAACCGCCCGTACCTGTACGGGACCGACTACCCGCGCTGCCGCGCCGACTTGCCGCGGTCATCGACACCGCTCTCGTCGACAAGCCCCACATCGCTCCCACAACGGCAGCCGAATTGGCGCACGCAATCCGTCAAGCCCTCTGAACCGTATCGCTCCTCCGGAGTCAGCTGAACTACGCGCTGCAGCCGCTTCGGGGTGCTGTTGAGAAGGGTGCCGTTCCCGCTCCCACGATCTCCCCGTCCAGTCGTAGATGCGCGGAGACTGCCAAGAATCTGAAAAAGCCCACCGAAGCCCTTACTCGCTCTGACAGCGGCCAGTCGTCCCCGTAAGTGATCGAGCGCACCATCACGCAACTGACCGGGTATCGTTGGCTCAATCACCGCTACGAACACGCTCCGGCAGTGCGGCCTCCGCCCAGGTCAGGTCGGCGGAGTCCTCCAGGGTGTGCGGCGTGCCTTCCAGTGCCGCGTGGAGCGCTGCGCCGCGGCGGGGATCGCCAGGCATCGTGACGAGGCTGAGGGTTCGGCCCCTGGGGCCGTCCTGAACGCCGAGTACCAGCTCGCCGGGTGTGGTCTGGTCTGTCAGTGCGGCGGTGAGTACCTTCCGCAGCAGAGCCGTTCTGGCGGGAGTGTCGGGAGGTGCGGCGGCGTCGTCCGCCTGGGCGTGGATCGTCACCTCACAGCCCGCTTCGCGTGCGCGGCCGACCAGGTCGCGCAGGGGGCCGTCGAGGACGCCCGGCAGGTGCAGTTCGTCGCGGATGGACTGGGCCAGCCGGTCCGCCCGAGCGCGGACAGCGGCCGGGTCCGGTCTGTCATCGGCGCCGTCTCCTGTGGCGATCGTATGGAGGAAGGGCACGATCTGCGCATCGATCTCCCGCAGTCGACGACGGTGCTGTTGCGCTCTCGCGCGCACGGCGGACTCGGTGGCGACAACGATCATGCGGTGCCGGTGGGCGTTCAATACCGCCTCGCCCAGGGTGACCAGGGTCCGCCGGATGACCAGGCCCATCACCACCCCCGTCGCGGGAGCGAACATCGTGGGGAGTGCCATGGCTACCGTACTCACGACAGACTCGTCGGCCGGCGGGTTCAGGGCGATCAGTACAACGATGCCCACTTCCTCGCACGCGAGTGCGAGAACCGTCTGGCGGACCGGACGCACGATGACGAGCAGGGCCAGCAGCGGGGTGACCGCGCCGATCGGCCACGAGCGGTAGTCCCTGACGGCCTCCGGTGGGATGACCAGCAGACAACTCACCGCACCCGCGACCGCGACGGCCAGCAGCGGAACGGCCACCCGTCCGGTGATCCGCCGGTCTGCTCTGGCGAGTAGCACGCAGGTGGCCGCCGCCAGCGCCAGGTACCAGACGAGATGGCCGAGCAGCGTTGGCGTCCCCACGGTCTGGATCACCGCCACGACGGCCATGACCACCAGGTACGGCAGGCACACTGCCGCCAACGCATGGCGTACGTCCCCCGCGGCGGCGCGCAGCGTCTCCCGCTGGCCGCGTGCTTGTCCCAGCGCGTTGTCGGAGGCGTCCGGTACGGGGGCGGCCCACCGGAGGTGGACCGTCGTGCCATGTCCGGGTCGGCTTCGTACGTCGGCCACGCCGCCGATGTCGGCCATCCGCCGGCCGATGGAGTCGCGCAGGCCCAGGGCGGTCCGGCGGACCTGGGACGGCACGAAGCCGCGGCCGTCGTCCACCACGGTCAGCTCCAGGGCCTGGTGATCCCCGCTCAGCCGGACCACGACGTGCGCTGCGCCGGCGTACCGTACGTTGCGCAGCGCCTCGACGGCCGCTCCCGTGCACGCGGCGGCCACGTCGTGGGGCACCAGCAGCTCCGGCGGGAAGTGCGTCGTCACCCGCGGCCGCGGGACGCCGCTCACCGATGTGGCCGTCAGCCCCGTCAGCAACGGTACGAGGTCGACGTCTCCGCTGCCCTCCGCGCCGGCCGCGCCGCCCGAACCGGCCGTCAGTGCCACCAGCGCGCGGCGGGCCTCGGCACGCTGTTCCCCGGTGGGTACGCCGCTCATGCCCGCCACGCGCAGAGCCGACCCGACATCGTCGTGCAGGAGGCGCTGGAAGTCGCGTCTGCCCCGCAGAGCGGCCCGTTCCCGTGCCGCGGCCTCGCTGGTGTCCTCGTCCACGCGCATCGCGGTGTCCGCACGGTCACCTGCGGCGCGAAGGACGGGGGCCAGTACCGTCGCGGCCACCCCTGCGGCGAGCGGCGGCCAGATCCCCTGCAGGGCACTCCCCACACCCTCCTGCCACCCTGCGGCTGTCTGCCCCGCAAGAGCGAGCACCGCCATGGGCAGCCCCTGGGCGCGGGGCAGGTACGCGACAGCGAGGATGACCGCGGCCGCCGTCGTCATACAGCGCAGGCCGACCACCAGCTCCGCGTAGGGCTGTACGGCGTAGATCGTGTGCACGGTGACCGCCACGACTGCGGCTGACCAGGCATCGACCGGTCCGATGCGGACGAAGGCTCCCCGGTAGGCCCAGGCCGTCGCGGACGCGGCGAAGAGCACGGTGACGCCCAAGGGCAGCGGACGCCGGTCGTCGGAGACAGCCAGGGAGACGGCCGTGAGCCACCACGCGATGGCGAACAGCAGCGACAGGCCCGCGAACGAGCGGCGAAGGGCGGTCTCCACTCCGGCGCGATGATTGCCGCGTCGGGTCACCTGTCGGCGTCCGGGGACGACGTGCCGGGTCTGCCCGAGTCGCTCGGGCCGAGGTCGATGTGGCCGTCGACCATCGAGCGGTACACCAGCTCGGAGGTGCTGGCCGGGCGGGTTCCCTCGTCCTTGGCGAAGGCCTCGATGGCCCTCCTGCGGTGAGTCCTGACCGTCTCCTCGGTCATGTATAAGCGACGGGCGATCACCGTCGGCTTGAGTCCGCGGGCCAGCAGCTCCAGCACCTCCAGTTGCCGGGGGCTCAACCGCACCTTTCCCCGCCGGTCGTGGACGATCTGATGGGCCAGCCGGCTGGACACATATGCCTTGCCCGCGTGCGCTGCCCTGATGGCTTCGGCGAGTTGGGCGTCCGGGTCTTCTTTCAGCACCAGCCCGAGCGCCCCTGCCTCGATACCCCGGCGCACCACCACGGGGCGGTGCTCGCGACTGAACAGCACGACCTGCGGACCCCACTCACGCAGGCGCCGCACGTTGGCGGCGACGTCGCTGCCGTCGTTCAGCTCGATGTCCAGAAGGACGACCGACGGGAGCGAAGTGACCCTGGACGGCAGTGCATCGACGTTCACGGCGCTCCCCACCCAGTCGATCTCGGGTGCTTCCCCGGCGAGGCATGCCTGGATGCCATGGAGGATGACGCGGTGATCGTCGACCGCAGCCAGGCGCGGTCCGGTCGAGGCGTCGCGGTCAGCGGGCGATCCGTGCGTGTCGTTCATGACGATTCCTCACCCCGCGGCCCGTCGGCCACCCGGCCGGACTCGACAGCCCGCAAACAGGTCTACCACCCGTGCGTACCCGGCGTCTGTCCCCATGGCCGGGGACAGACGGGCCCCCGGCTTCAGGGCGAAGGTGTGAACCGGCCCCACTCGCAGGCCTGTTCGCCGCCACGGCGGACGGAGGGACGGGAGCCGAGGGCGTACCCCATCACTTCAGGAGGATGTTCATGGGCAGGTTCACCAAGCGCGTCGGCAGCTTCGACTCGCCACACTCGATCGAAGACACGTTGCAGGTCCTCTTCAGCGGCGTGGCCGAGCAACTCAGCATCCCCTCGCCGACCGTGTCGGAACCCGGGGTAGAGGCAGGCGTCCACCTGAGCCGCCTCGACAGCAGCGGCTTGACAGTAATCGCGGGCAACAAGATCGACACGTACTTCATGTTCTACATCGACCTCACGCCCACCACCGGCGGCTGCACCGGCGAGGCGTACTTCGACCGGCGGATGGGAGCGATTACCCGCTGGATGGGCAACGCCATGGGCCTGACGGGAGGCCTGTCGCTGGCGTTCCAGCGGTCCAGCGTGCGCACGCGCGGCTGGACCATTGCCTGACACCGCAGGAGGAAGAGCGATGAGCGAGACGAAGTGCAGGTGCGGTCAGCAGCTGGAGCGGTGCTGTTCGAGGGGGTGCGGCCGCTGCACCTCGGGGCTCCGGTGCCCCCGGCACGGCAAGGACTGGACCGTCACGACCGGCGGCGGCCTGTTCAGCGCGGGCCGATCGGGCAGCGGCGCCAAGTGCCGCAAGGACCAAGTCCCCGTCGTCAACTGCCCCTACTGCCGCGGGCAGCAGGGCAAAACCTGCAACACCTGCGGCGGTACCGGTCAGACGTGCCCGAACCACGGGCGCTTCTGGACCTGAGCAGAAACACATCCAGCCTGACACGACGCGGTGCGGCACCATCCGGGCCGCACCGCTGAGCGCCGTCTGAGCCAGGAGGCCAGTTGGCAATCTGAGACGCCCAGTAAGGCCGACGTGCTCGACCATCTCCTGACCGTCGAGGCCGTCGGCGACACCCGTGAACCTTTTTTGGGCCTGCGGGTAACAACGGGGTGGACAACTCGCCTCCGAGCGAGCCGCTGACCGGATGGAGTGACCGGCGTGAGCAATGCAGAGACCACCTTCAGCAGTGACAGCCTCCTCGTAGCGGTGGAGGTGCTCGGGAGCGTGCGCGACCGCTCCGACGGCGCCGACCCGCTCAGCGCCACGGCGAACGACTTCGATTGGGGTGTCGTGGCGCTGAGCCCGCGGACCGGGGCGCCTCACCGCGTCTGAGAGCAGGCTTCGCAGGACCACAACGGGGCCGCGCAGCCGGGGGGTTGCGCGGCCCCGGCACGAGGCCGACACCGTTCGCACGCCAGGAGGAGCAGTGGAGCACAGACTCGTCACCGGTATCGAGGAAGCGCTGAAATGGGACGGTCCACGGCACCTCGGCGCCGGGTTCGCCCGGGGCGGACTCGGTGACCCGGTGCTGACACCGCGCCTGCTGACCCCCACCCGGCTCCTGGACCTCGCGATGCGGCGGAGCCTGGCGAGTCCGCGGATACGCTGCTTCCGGGACGGCCAGGAGCTGCACCCCAGCGCGTACCTGACACCGGAAACGGGCGGCGCCGACCAGACCGTCGGCCTGGTGAACACGCACCGCCTCGGCAGCCTTCTGCGTGAGGGGGTGACGATGGTGCTGGACCGCGCCAACGTCTTCGACCCCACACTGGAAGTGGCCTGCCGGGCGCTGCAGTGGTGGTCGGGCGAGAGCGTCAACATCAACACCTACCTCACCACGAACGGCGCCGACGGCTTCGGCCTCCACTGGGACGCGCACGACGTCCTCGCCATCCAACTGTCGGGCCAGAAGGACTGGGAGGTGCGGGGTCCGTCGCGCGCGGCGCCGCTCCACCGCGATGCGGCGGACAACGACGAAGCCGGCGAGGAGGTCCTGTGGACCGGCACCATGAATCCGGGCGACGTCATGCACATCCCCCGCGGCTACTGGCACAAGGCCGGTCGCAGCGGCCGCAGTTCGGGGCACAGCCTGCACATGACGGTCGGGTTCGGCGTGCGCAGCGGGGCGTCCTGGCTGGCCTGGCTCGCCGACTGGTCCCGCGAGGACGAACTCTTCCGCCGCGACCTGGACCTCGCACCGGGATCGGAGCAGCACCGGGAGCTCGTCGAGAAGGCCGTTCGGCTTGTGGGTTCCCGTGCTCCCGCCGACTTCCTGGCGGCGCGCCAGCAGGAGGCGGCCCCGGCCCGGCACGTCCCCTTCCTGGAGACCTTCGGGCGACTCGAATCCGTCGTCTGCGTCAGCGAGTTCCGTCCCCGGCTGCGTGATCTGGGCGGTACGGCCGAGGTGTTCTCGTCCGGCAAGAAGCTCACGTTCAAGGCCGCCGCCCTGCCGGCCCTGCGCCTCCTGCTCAGCGGCCGACCGGTGCGTCTGGACCAGGCGGCGGCCGTGGTGGGAGACCACGTCCACGCACTGGCCGAGACACTGGTGGCGCACGAGTGGTGCGCACCCCTCATACCCGAGCTGTCCTCGGGCTACGCCGGCCTCGTACCGGACGCGACCGCCTGACCGCCGGAGTCCGGGACCGCGGGGGCCGGTGCGGGTACGGCTGTGCGCCGCGCACCGGCCCCTGCGTCTGTCCTTGCTGCCCTTAGCGCGCCTGCGCCTGCGCCTGCGCCGCAGGATGATGCCAACCGGGCAATTTTGGTTCCACCATGGGCGGCAGGCCGTTGTCGCCGTGGTCCGCCTACGGTGTCCGTCTCTGTGCCGCTGTTTCAGTCCTGGCAGGTCAGCTGGGTCAGACCCCAGTCCGCGTGGTCGGAGTTCTTGCCGTCGCCGCCGTCTCCGGCGGAGAGGGTGAGCGTGTGCACCTCGGTGACGTCGACGGTCAGGTCGACCGCGCTGTCGCCGCCCTTCAGTACTCCGGTGGCGGCGAGTTGCCGGCCGTTGTCACCAAGGACGGTGAACGTGACACTCCCCTGCCCTGCCGTCTCGTCGTCGACGCCGACATGGGCCTCAAGACGGGTGCAGCGGCCCTGGAGGTCGATCTGCACCTGTCCCGGCGCGTTCATGCCGAGGCCCTTGGCGTACACGGTCCCGCCTATCGTCAGCGGCTTCCCGTCCTGCCCGCCGGCCTCGCCGTTGGACTGGTCCCGCTCCACCGGCCCGTAGCCGTTGGTCTCGGTGAGGAACGGCTGATCACTGGCGTAGACCGTGCCGTGCAACGGGACGGAGACCCGTACGACGTCTTCGACGTGAACCGGCGGGGCCTTTCCCCCGGCCGGGTTGGCGTAGGTGACCACGACAGGCACGTCGACCTCGCCGCCGGGCTGGTCCTTGCCGACCGTCACGGTCCAGTGGCCGCTGAGCGCCTTGCCCGCGCGCAGCGAGGCGGCGGTGACGTCGCGGCCGGTGGCCTTCCAGCCGACCGGGAGCCGGTCGCGGTCCAGCGTCATACGCACCTGCCGCAGTGCGGAGCCCTTCGGGAGGACGAACGTCGCGTCGACGCCGGCGGAAGCTCCTGGGCTGACAGTCGTGGTCGCAGGGTCGAGGGTCAGGGAGGTGTCGGGCGCGGTGACGACGGGCTGATCGCAGCTGGTGCGGCCCTTGGCGGCGGGGCAGGCAAGCGCTACGAAACCGCCGTCTGCGGCCGCGGGGACCGAGACGACACTCTTGTCGGTCACCGTACTGACGGTACGCCGCAGTTGGCCGTCACTGTCGCCGATGGTCTCCAGGAGCCACGTGCCCTTGCCGAGGAAGGTGAGTGGCGCCTTCATCGTGTCGCTCGCGCCTGCCAGGATGCCGCCGACGAACCAGCGGTCCCCGTTGCGGCGGGCGATGACTGCCTGCCGGTCACCGACGGGCTGTTGGCCGGGTCCTCCCGAGACGAGATGCGTCTCGTCCCAGGTGGTGGGGAGTTGTTCGAGGTAGCGCTCGGCCACCGGCTGCGCGGCGAACCCCTCTGGATTGTCGCCCAGGCTGGTCCAGCCGGACTCGTAGACCACGGGCAGCGCCAGTTCGTGCGCCAGGGAGTCCTTGCGGCCCGGTCGGGAGAACCATGTCGGGGTGTAGTCCATCGAACCGACGATGTTGCGGGTGAAGGCGAGGAAGATGTCGCGGGTCGGGCTCTGGCCGTTCTCCTCCCCGCGAACCGCCTCGACGCTCATCACCTGCGGCCACGTACGCTGCAGACCACGAGGGATCGTGGCGCCATGGAAGTCGATCATGAGCTTCTGCTGAGCGGTGTCGCGCAGGATCGCGTCGTACCACTGGAAGGTCGACTGGGAGTCGGAGTCCATGTAGTCGACCTTGACCCCCGCGACACCCCACCCCTTGATCTTCGCGAACCAACTGTCGCGCTGCTCCTGTGTCTTGAGGTCGGTCCAGGCGAACCACAGGATCACGTCGACGCCTTTGGCCCGCGCGTAGCGGACCAGCTGCGGGACCCAGCTCGCCTGCCATCCGGCGTCCACGAGCGTGTACTGCAGCCCGTGTTCGGCCGCGTAGTCGACGAAGTCCTTCTGCCGGTCGAAGTCACCGGGGCTCGACCCTTCGCTCAGCCAGGACCAGTCGTCGACGCCCGGCCGGATCCACGAGGTGTCCTTGACCTTCGCGGGCGGCGCGAGGTCGTCCACGAGTGTGGAGCCGACCAGCGTGTCCAGGCTCCCCACGATCGCGGTACGCCACGGCGTCGCGAGCGGCCCCTGGGAGGTCACGGGGGTGTCGTCCGCCAGTGCGACCGAGTAGCCGGAGCCGCCCGCCACGTGGTCGAGATGGCTGCCGGAATACCGGCCGTCGACGTCCGCCTCCGTCAGGAGCACGTAGGTGCTCCCCACCTCGAACAGCGTCGGGAAGCCGAACGAACAGGTGTCACCGCCGCATTGCTGCGGCTGCGCCTCGTTGGCCGCGCCCGCGGTGGTCTCGGTCCGCTCGGTCTCGTAGCTGTTCGAGTACGGCTGGACCCAGGCCTTGGCGTCCGTCGGAAGCTCGAACGTCGAGGCCTCACCCGTCACCGTCACCGGCCCCTGGTCATCCAGCAGGTAGCGGTAGGCGACGCCGTCGTCAGACACGCGTACCACCACGCCCAGCCGCGCGCCGTCGGCGCCGCGGAAGGTGAACGTGGCCTCCCGCATCGTGGCCGAACGCCGCAGTTGCTTGCCTGTGGTGGTGTTGTAGGACTCGTGGACCGTGCGCTCACTCGTCTTGACCAGCCGCAGCCCGGTCGTCAGATCGTGCTGGTCGGTACGGATTCCGAGCCGGCCCGGCAGCAGCGCCGGTACCTTGTCGCGGTCCACCGCGAGGTGCAGTTCGCCCGCGGGGTCGAGGTCGAGTTCCGCGTTGAGCGCCGAATCGCCTGGCCCGTTCACCGTCCAGGATCTCGCGGGGGTCTGCACGGCGGTGGACGGTGCGGCGGCTGCCACAACCACCATGCTGCCCAGCAGCCCCGACAGCGCCACGCCGGTCACCGCCCGCCAGAGTCCTTCTCGTCTGCCTCGCATGTGTGTCCCTCGTCTTGAACCGCCGAACGCCGCGCGAGCCGAACGCCGTTCAGCGTCCATCACAGCTTCGACAGTCACCAGTTGAACAACAGCAAACTTTTTCGAATGTTTTCCATCGCATATCACCGGACTCCAACATCACAGTCAAGAGTCCGGACCGATTTCGCTGCGGTTTCCCGCGCCGTCGAAGCCCGCCCACTCAGACGTTCTCCGACGACGTTCGCGGGCGTGGGCCCCACCTCACGTACACGGTGAGGCCAACGGCGGCGAGCACTGCCGCAACCACGGCTGCCGGTGAACTGTCAGATGCCTGTGTCTGCCAGGTCAGTGCTTCACCCGCGGTACCTGTGCCCGGATACGCCGTCGCGCCGAGCGTCCACCCGAGCGGCAGGAACCACGCCCTGGCGCTGCCGGTCGCGGCCGCCGCGAGGGCGGTCAGGCCCAGCAGACCGGCCGTGTCGCGGACGACGGATCCGAACGGTCCGAACCGCGTGGCGGTGAGCAGCGTGGCCGGCAGGACCATGAGCATGCATCCCAAGGCCGCGGCCAGGTGCGATGTCCGCAGCAACCCCCACGGCCTCGCCGCTGTGCGGTCCAGCGTGTCGTCGGGACCGCCGAGGGTCGAGGTGACAGCGGCCACGAGGAGCAGCACGGTCAGGGCGAGTACGGTGCTGCTCACCTCGCCCGCGTCGCTGAAGACCGCCGCCGGCAGCCATGCCAGGGCGGTCGCCGAGACCACCGCGCCGAGCGCCGTCGGCACCCGGCGCGAGCGGACGTAGAGCATGATGCCTCTCATCGGGCACTTCGGGTCAGGAGGCCGCTGGTGTCCTGGCACTTCTGAGCGGCCCGGTGGACGGCGGCAACCCTGCCGCCAGCCTCGGCCGGGGGCAGGGCCTTCAGCCCCTTCCAGAGCGTGACGGTCTCCGGTTCGTCGAAGTCGAAGCCGTTGAGACCGGCGACCGGCTCCCGGTCGAGCAGCCAAAAGGCGGCAGCGCTGGCGAGATCGATGTCCCGGGTCTCCGCGCAGCTGATCGGGGTGGCGAACACCTCGGTGAGCATCCTCGGCAGGAACTGGCCCGGGTCGGCGAGATGGCCGTGCTTGTCGAGCGTGATGTCCATCAGCGCGGTGCCGGCCCGCGGCCCCGGCGAGGTGGGAGGAAAGATGGTGCTCGTGTCCTCGTGTGCCGCGACGATCCCCGTCGCCGGCAGGAGTCGCAACGCCTGCCGGGCCTTGGGCACCACCTCGGGCAGCACACCTTCGTGCGCCCGGCTGACGCAGACACGCGGAGTGTCCGTGGTGCACACCAGTTCCTGGGCGACCGGGTCGAGGGTCTGCCGGTCGTAGGCAGCGCCGGTCGGCGCGACCAGGGCCGTGACTGTCGCGCCGATCGCCAGCGGCACCAGTGCGGCGAACGCGAGCCTACGGTTCCGGACGGCGAAAAGCATGACGCCGGCCACCGCGACTGCGGCCATCCACAGAGCCTGGGCACCGCTGACTCCGCCTCCGACGGTGTCGTAGTCGCTGAACCGGCTCATCCCCATGCTCGGCGAGAACGCGACCACGAACCCCTGATCCGAAAGGAGATGGGGCGCGAGGACCTGCAGTATGTAACCGACCACGGCCAACGCGGGTGCGGTGGCGAGCGCCGGCACCAGCCGTCCGACGGCCAGCCCGACCCAGACCGAGGCGATCATCGTGATCAGCCCGACGGCCGTGACGGCGAACGCGGCCGGCGGCAGATAATGTGCCGTGCCGGCGATCCGTGGGGCCGCCGCCAGGAGCGTGACCAAGTACGCGACGAGGACCGTCAGCCCGGTCGCGGCCAGGATCGGCACGATCCGCCGAGATCGCGGGCGCGGCGCGCTGGCGAACAACTCGGCGACGTTCGCCCGGTGTTCGCGATAGGACTGCCACGCACCGGCGGCCATCGCGAGGGGCGACATCACCGCGAGATATTCGCGCTGAGTCATGACCAGCGCCATCCACCCGTTGGCCCATCGCCCCGTGGTGGCCTGGAGCACGATCGTGCCGCCGACGGCGATCAGCAGCGCCGCGCCGAGAGCTACCGACCGCCGGAGCTCGATGCCGAGGATACGGATCATGCGTTGCTCCTGTGCTGACGCAGAAGCGCGGAGTACCCGCGCTCCGCCGGACTGTCGCCCGCTTCGTCCTGCCCGCCGAGGGCAATCAGGTCGTCGGGGGTGCCCTGGAAGAGTCGTCGGCCGTCGCTCATGACGATGACGTCGGTGCACGCGGCGACGACGTCCTCGACGAGGTGGGTGGAGACCAGCACACAGCTGTCGGAGCCGAGGTCACGCAGCAAGTCGCGGAAGTCGAGCCGCTGTTCGGGGTCGAGTCCGACGGTGGGCTCGTCGAGCAGCAGCAACTCGGGGTCGTTCACGACGGCCTGGGCGATGCCGACCCGGCGCAGCATGCCGCCGGACAGGGCCTTCATCCTGGTCTCGGCCTTGCCGGTGAGCCCCACCCGCTCGATCGCGCGTTGTACGGCGTCGGGTACCGCGGCTTTGGGCATCTCCTTGAGCCAGGCCATGTACGCGACGAACTCGCGGACGGTGAAACGTGGGTAGAAGCCGAACTGCTGCGGCAGATAACCCAGTCCGCGACGCACCTGCCGCAGGTCGGCGCGGCCGTCGACCTGCGCGCCGAGCAGCGTCAACGAGCCGCCGGCTGGTTTGACGACGGTGGACAGCGCGCGTATCAGCGTCGTCTTTCCGGCACCGTTCGGGCCGAGCAGACCGTGAACTCCGGTTTTCAGTGCCAGGTCGAGGCCGTCGACGGCCAAGTGCCGGCCGGCCCGGACCCGCAGCTCACGCGCGTGGACCCGCCAGGGATGAAGAGTGGGGGCTGTTTCGGCAGCGCTCACCAGTCGCATGGTGTTTTCTCCTGCTCGGGGATCTAGTTGCCGCTGGTCAGGCGGCGGAAGCGAGTGGCGGCGAAGGGGACGGTCACGGCGAGGGCAGCGACGGCCGCCCCCCAGGCGGCGTTGCTGCCCGGCCGCAGCACCGGGGACAGCGATCCGGTCGCGACGCTCGGCAGCAGGACCGCCACGCACCAGGCCACCGCGAGTCCGACCGCCGCGTGCCGGACGCCGATGAAGGCACCGAGCGCGAGGGTGGCCGCAGTGAACGCCAGGCACGGCAGCAGGACAAGGCCCAGTGAGGTTCCGGTGCTCACCCCCGCCACCAGCAACGCCGGAAGTACGACGACGAGCACCGCGAGCGTGCGCCGCAACACCATGGCCAGGCCGGCCGCGGGCGTGGTCGCGATCAGTTCCCAGACCGGGTCGGTCCGTCGGCTCCAGGCCACCGCGACGCCGGGCAGCGGAGCCACCGGAGCCAGCAGCAACACGAGCGACGGCAGGCCCGGTTCAGCGATGTCGAGGAGTACGCCGCAGCCCAGCACCGCGACGGTCATCGCGAGCCAGGGCAGCAACGTCCGGACAAACAGGCGTCGGTGAGCAGCCCCGGCACGTGTGCGGCGCCGGGCCGGCAGCGGGCTCGTACTGATCGCCTGGTCGAGCGAGAGAGCGACCCGGTCGAGCAACTCCGCCGTGGCGGGAGTGACTTCTTCGGCCAGGCGCTCACGGCACTGCGCGCACGCGTCGAGATGGATCTCGACCGACCAGAGCGCGGCGTCGTCGAGTCCGCGCCCGCCCTGCGCGTAACAGGCCAGAACCATGGCAGTGGGATGAGTCATGAGAGCGTCTCCCGCAACGCGATCCGGGCCCGCCGCGCGCGGGTCTTCACCGTGCCCTCCGGCACGCCGAGCAGCACCGCCGTCTGCCGGACCGACAGATCGTCGAGCACCATCGCCTGCAACACCTGCCGCAACTCCGGTGGCAGCCGCAGCAACGCCTGCTCAAGGTTCTGGTCGACGCGGTTCGCCAGCACCTCGTCCTCGGCGGCCGGCACGGTCCGCTCGACCAGGTCAACAGCAGGCAGCCGCTCCTGCCTGGCGCGCTTGCGGAACGCGTCGACGAGACGGTTCGCGGCGATCGTCCAGAGCCAGCCGACCGCACTGCCCCCGGTCAGGGAACCCGCGTAACTGCCGGCCGCCCGCCAGAGCGCCAGGTAGGTCTCCTGGAGTACGTCGGCGACGACGTCCTCGTCAGCGCACCGGCGGCGGAGCCGGACCGCCAGCCAGGGCGAGGTACGCCGGTACAACTCGTCGAACGCGGCGCGGTCGCCGCCGGCGACGCGGCGCACGAGCTCTGCCTCGTCGAGGTCTGCTATGCCTTTCACACCCAGCAAGACGTCCCGACGGCCGAATCAGGTTCTCGGCCGCTCCGGCGCTCACCGCGAGCACGGCGCTCCGCGTGGTTGGGGATGAAGCCCTACGGCTGCGCCCCGACCTTGCTCGCCGTGACCGGTACGGGCGGTCCTCCGGCGCCGGCCATTTCGGCCGGCGACCACGACGTCGACACATATGTCGAACTCATCCTCAACGAGATCGGCGTCCCTCAACGGATGAGAAAACATGTTGGCCGGCCGCCGACGAGCTGCGAGGATGCGTCTGTTTCGGCAGGCGGAGGATATTTGTTCGTTTTCGTGTGTGCGGGATGCGGCGCCGAGTTGACGGCCCCGCTGTCCCAGGTCTCACTGCCGGTTCACGCCCGTCAGAAGTACGGGAACGGGACCCAGCTGCCGGTGCTCATGCAGTCAGGCACGTTTGCCGTGGACCCGGACCCCTGGGGAGGGCCGTGGCGGATGTGGGACGAGATCGAGCCGGGCGAGGCAGAGGCACGCGGCATCTACGCGCCGGTCTACGCCCTGTCCGACAGCACACCCGGGGCGAGTGTCATCGCGCCCGGTGATGTCCGTGGGACCCGGCTGATTCCCGAGAAGCGCGGCGGTGCCTGCTGTGGCCTCGACGGGGCCGACGGGCCCAACATGGCTTGCGAGGCATGCAACCTGCCCGTGGCGACAAGGGTCGACGACTGTTCGCTCTGGCAGACGGTACGGCTCAGCTCGGACGCCGTGCGACGCATCCCCGTTGACGGTATCCACGCCGCGCCCCTCTCCTGGGCGGAGCTGGCAGAGAAGGGTGAGAAAACGCCCCCGTTCGAGCCGATTGCCACGTGGGGAGGACGGTTGGGCTCGAACCACTACTGGTCGTGGAGTCCGCAGTGGGAGGCGGCAGCCGGCCACGCGCTCGCACACCTCCTGGTTGCCTCCCAAGGGCAGCCGGTGAAGGTCCCGGGCGGTCTGCCCACGGACGTCTTCCAACGCGCACTCGACGCCCTGCTGCCGCCAAGCCTCCCGAAGCGGCGCGCCGTCCTGGCTGGACCGGGACAGCCCTCCCCGGACGCGGGCCTCGGCATCCTCCTCGTACCGGTCCATCCCCAGACGGGCCAGACCTGGACCCCCGCCAGCCCGATCGCGCCGGCATACCTGGTACCCCTGCCGTTGGGTGTGTGGCTGTGGCTGGTCTCTCCCCAGCCATACGTGCCGGTTCCCGCGTCGGGCCGCGTACCCCAAGACGTCCTCCGCGACGACCCGCTCCCGCTGCTCCCCAACCACCTGTTCCGGACCGACCGGGGAACGTTCCAGCACACCTTGGTCCGGCTACCGGCCGTGCGCAGCCCGTGGCTGCGCACCATCCTCCAGAACCTCATGGAGGGCACCTCGGCCGACCTCTTCTAGCCGGCCAGCAATCGAACAGCGCCGGACTCTCCACCAAAGCGGCATCTGCTGCGCACATCCCGGGAGCCAAGCGAGTGGGGTCATGGCGCCTCGGCGCATTCGTCGACGAACGCGCAAAGCCGTCGAACAAGGCTCAAGAAGAAGGGGGTGGGGTCCGAGTCGCCCTGCATGTGAGGTGCATCGTGAAGCCACTGCTGCCACAGGCCATCTGGTTCCCGGAAGCGGTCGGCTCGACCAGCTCCAAGATTCAGGTCGATGAACTGGAGAGCGCCCATCACGACGGTTTGGTCGTATCCGAGGTCGGGCCGGCGGAGGTAACGATCAAGGTAGGCGGCGAGCAGATCAGCATCGCGCGCCGTTCCGAAACTGGCCAGGGCCACGCCGTAGGCCAGCCCGACACAGCAGACCTCGCTGGCCAGCAGAAGCTCGCCGAGGCGCTCACGGAACTCAGTCCGGCGCGAGACAGCTACGAGCCAAGCCGCGGTTCTCCGTTCTCTCCAACCGCCCTCAAGAAGCGTGGTGATCTCAGCCGGGGTGATGAGTCCCGCGTCCTCACACAGATCTCGCGTAAATCGGTCGTACTCCGGACTTTGCATGCGTAGCAAGCTGCCGCCGAGCTTCAGGTAACGCCGCTCGGGTGTGACATAGCGGCGTACCAGGGCCAACAACTCGGCATCGTCACGAGGATCGCGTGTCACACGACCGATCTTGCCTTGCTGGTGCGGAACGGCGCCAGCCCCTTCCTTGCGCTGCGGGGCCGCCCTTGAGCAGCGCGCGGCACGCGAGGGCGGGTGACGCCGGCGATGGCAGCGCCGTCCGGCATCGCCGGCGCGTGGGCCGCGCCCGGCACCCCCGCCGAGCTGAGCCAGCCAGTACCGAAGTCGCGCTCCGGTGGCGGCCCGGCTTCGCCAGATTTCTCTGAACTCCGCGCTGAAGAAGGGCAGTTCGGGGGCTTCAGTATGCTGATAACGCAGTTGGTCCGAGGTAAGGAATACCGACAGTCACAACGAAATGGATCAGCAACTGACATGTCAATGAAAACACTAAGATGGATCTTGGCGGTCGCCGTCACTCTCCTCTTCGCGGTGTCCTCCGGTGGCACCGCCAGTGCGTACACCCCGCCGACGAACCTCATCAACCTCGCCACAGGCAGATGTATGGTCGTGCCCGCGTCGAGCGAGACCGACGGCACCCAGATAGTCGAGTGGCAGTGCACCAGCAATCCCGACCAGGACTGGTCGCTGACCCTGATCGCGGGCACTGCCGACCATTACCGGATCAGCAACGCCAACAGCGATCTCTGTCTCGCCATCCCCGGATCCAGCCAGCTCGACGGCGTGCAGGCCGTCCAGGAGCACTGCGTGGCGAACCAGGCCAACCAGACGTGGATCCGTGACAGTTGGGGGCGGTTGTGGAACGTGAACTCCCAGAGGTGTCTGGCGGTCCCCAGCTCCTCCGCCACCAATGGCACCCGTATCATCCAGTGGCCCTGCTCCGACAACTACAACGAGCGATGGCTGTGGACCGATGACTCGACCGCATCCACCTATGCCCGTCTGTTCAACCAGGGCAGCGGATACTGTCTGGCTTATCCCACCCAAGCCGATGTCACCGGCGTCACGATGATCCAGTGGGACTGCAGTTACAGCGAGACCAACTTCTGGGGCCTCATTTCTGTGCCCGGCGGCTTCCACGTGGTCAACCAGGCGACCGATGAATGCCTGGCCCTCGCCAACGGCAGTACGAGTGAGGACTCCGAGGTGATCCAGTGGCCGTGCGGCGACCAAGCCGACCAGGTCTGGGAGCACGTCGGCTACCAACTCGTCAACAAGAACAGCGGCTTGTGCCTGACGGTCCCGTCCTCGAACACGGCAGCGAAGGCCGTCCAGCGGACTTGCTCCGGAGACAAGGACCAGCAATGGCTCTGGTGACGCGTGCGCGGGTGTGGCCCGCCCTCCCGATCGTTCTGGTACTCGCTGTGCTGACCGGCCTCCTCCTGCCCCGTCTTGCCACAGCGTCCACCCCCGACCCTGACCCCGCCCCCAACTCCGCAAGGGCTGCCGTTTCCTCAGCCTCCGTCTTCGCGCCCAACTTCACCGACGTGTCGACGGTCTACTCGGACACGGTGAGCCATGGTGACGGCACCCGGGTCCCCGACATCATCAGCACCAGCGAAACCCACGCGGTCGTGGCGTGGCGGGAGGGCATCGTCCCCAACCATGTCGACCAGGGCTACATCCGCTACTCCTACACCCTCGACGGTGGCGACACTTGGAGTCCGCCCCAGATGCTGGTGCAGGAGACGGACAAGATGACGTGGAACGACGTTGTCCTCTTTCAAACGGGCAACCAGCTCTTCGCCTACGTCACCGGGGACACGGCCAAAAGCTCGCAACATCATGCCGGCGCGACAACCGCTGTGGTCGTCATGCGCAGCACCGACGAAGGGCACTCATGGCTGCCCTACCCCCTCACCACCGACCTGGCGCACCTCAAGGAAAACATCGTCTTCTCAGGCCGCCCGCTCCAGTTGGGCCCGGACAGTTACGTCATGCCGTACTGGTCCACCGGGCGGGAGAACGGGGTGCTGACCTCCGACGACAGCGACCTGAAGACCTGGACGCCAGGCGGCCATCCGACGAACGGGGCCACGCTGCCGGGTGAGAACCAGATCGCCGTCTCCCAGGACGACGACGGCAACGGCGACGTCCGAGACCTCGTCATGGTCGCCCGCGCGAACGGCAACGCTGCGAAGGCCACAAGTTCGGACGGCGGGCGCACTTGGGGTCCGTTCAAAGAAGACCCGGCCCTGCCGAGCCACAACATCGCCAAAGACTTCTTCACCACGGACAGCAACGGGCAGTACCTCTACATCTACAACTCAGGCACGGCGACCGTGGGGCAGACGGGGTATCGCGACAAACTCGCCTACAAGGTCCAGCCCAAAGGCGGATCCTGGAGCGCCGAAACACCCCTCGTCGACACGGTATTGAACGACCCACCCCAGCCCGACGGTGCCGACTGGGACACATACCCGATGGCGGACGAGTACGCACCAGGCAAGTTCTACGTCGTCTGGGAAGCCGACACCATGCACATCATGGTGGGCAAGCTCGACGTCTCGGGCACCGCCAAGTGACCACCCACTCCCCGTGGACGGTGAGCAGCCTTTTGAGCCGGTGCAGCCAGCGAGGCGCGCTCGACCACCCGGCGCACCTCGCCCGGTCCGGAACCATGGGCGACATCCTGTCGCCTGTGGTTGGGCCGGAGACGGATACGTAAGGCAGCGCGGGCCCCTACCGAGAGTTCGGTAGGGGCCCGCTGCCCAGACGGTTGCAGGGGCCGGGACCCGTCCCTGACGAAGCGGTGTGCCGCCGGCATCACCTACTGTCTGCTGCCGTCCGACGGTCCGGCATCACAGCAGGTGCCGTGTGAAGAACTGGGCCGCGGCGTCTCCCGCGAACTGCGGGACGCCGGTGTGACCGCCCATATTGGCGTGCAGGGACTTCTCCTCGGAACCGAAGGCGTCAAACAGGTCCAGGGCTGCCTGCCGGTCGTTACCCTCGTCGTCCCACTGCAGCAGGACATGCAGCGGAATGGTGACCTGCCGGGCTTCCTCGAACATCACGCGGGGCACAAGGCTCCCCGCGAACAGACCGGCGGCCACGATGCGCGGCTCGACCACCGCCAGCCGGACGCCGATGGAGATCACTCCCCCCGAATACCCGACCGGACCGCCGATCTCCGGCAGCGACAGGAAGACGTCCAACGCGGCCTGCCATTCCGGGACCGCCTTGTCGACCAGCGGGAGAACGAGAGCGTCGACAATCTCGTCGCTGACCGGCCCGCCGGCCTGCATCGCGCGGCGCAGCTCGGCTCGGGCCTGGTCGAGGGCGGGCCAACGAGGCCGGTCCCCGCTCCCGGGGAGCTCGATGGTGGCCGTGGCGAAGCCCGCCGCCGCGGAGTGCCGGGCCCGGGCCACCAGCCGGGGATACATCTTGCGCAGCCCGAGCGCGGGGTGGCCGAGCAGGATCAGTGGGACCGGAGCGGAAGCGGACGGGGGCATCCACAGGATGCCGGGGATCTCTCCGAGGGTGAATTCGCGTTCGAGGACGCCGTCGTCGAGGCGTCGCTCGGAAGTTACATGCATGGTCGTGCCTTTCGGGAGTGCGCTGCAACGGCGCTCCCGGACGACCTGTCTATCGCCCGACCGCGACCCCGGAGGGGAGCACCCATGTCGATACTGCGTTCACGGGTACCACCTCCTCGATCTCTCGCACGGCCTCCGGAAAAGGTAGCAGTGGTCGGCCCATCAGCATGGGCCATTTACTGTTCCGGCGATCTCAGAACGGGAAAGATGGCTGCCCCGCCATGGAACGGGAGGCGCGACGGCGTGGACGTTTACGAAGCAGTGGAAAGTCGCCGGGCGGTACGGGCGTTCAGCGACGAGCCGGTACGCAAGGAGATACTCGAACGCGTGCTGACCGCGGCGGCGCGGGCTCCGTCGAGCGGGAACCTCCAGCCGTGGCATGTGTACGTGGTGACGGGCTCGTACTGGTCTGCGGTGTCGCGGTCGGATACGAGAACGACGGCGCGCCCCGGCTGCGAACCGGGCGGGCGGACCTGACCGAGACGGTGAGTTTCGTCGGAGCGTGACGATCAGGCGGCGGACCGCCGGCGACGGACGGCGCAAAACGGCGCGTGGCTCCTGGCGGGGCTGCGCACTGTCGTCGCGCCGTCCTGTTCGCTCCGGGGCGGGGTCGACGCGTCCCTGCGACTGGTCGCCGCATGCGCTCGGTACGCGGTGCGGAGCGCAGGTCCGTACGCCAGTACGCGGCTACGTATTCGGCTCGGCGCACGCCTCGGCCAGGAGCGTGGCGATCTCGGTGACGAGTCCGGCGAGGGGGTCGTGGGTGAGTTCCGTCATCCGGAGCCGGCCGTTGACGGTGACGACGCCGAGGAGGTGTTCGCCGCGCAGCTGAGTCAGCTGGGCGGGGCCCCAGAGCGCGGCGAGGATGCCCGTACCGGATGCGTGGGGCTGTGCCACGCCGAGGTTGGTGATCTGGATGTCGGCGGTGGTAGCGGCGGCCATCATCGCCTCGACGCCTTCGGGGCTGTCCGGCGCCTGCTCCGCGAGGACAGCTGACCCTTCGGCGATGGCCTGCGGGGTGCGCTGGGCGGACAGTGCCCGGTGATGGCTGCGGGCCAGCGACCACAGGTCGTCGCCGTCGCGGCCGTCGCTGGCCGTCTTGGCACCGGCGAATCGTACGACGGTCTCGGCAGGGAGGCCGACCGCCCGCCGCAGGTCCATCGGGCTCAGGACGCGTACGAACTCCCGTCCCCTGCGGTGGAACGCCAGCGAGGCGGCGGCGCACAGCGCCGCGTGCACCGACGACTGCTCGCTGCGGGCGCGGGCGACCAGCCGGGAGGTGAGTCCGCTGTCCAGGGCGAGGGACGTCAGATGCGGCGTACGGCCGGTGAACGGCAACAGCTCCCCGGTCGCGCCCATGCGCGCGTCAGCCTCCGGCGGCGCGGCGGCGATTCCGTCCGGCGCAGCGGCGCC
>NZ_JTIY01000002.1:1134315-1158145 GCF_000818175.1 Streptomyces sp. AcH 505 | reverse complement strand
CGCCGTCCGGCGCGGCGCGGCCAGCCGCCGTCGCTGACTGCTGCGTACCGGGATCCGCCTGCGCGTCGGCCCGCGTCACGACACCCTGGCGGGCAAGCAACTCCTCCTGCGGCTGGGGGACATCGCCGGCCGCGAGCGTCGCGCCGTCCAGGACGGAGACCAGGTCGAGCAAGGCTTGCAGGCCGCCGACCCCGTCGGAGATCTGGTGGGCGAAGGTGAGCACGACGGTACTGCCGGCCTCGGCGGGCACCAGAACGGCCCGCACGAGCGGCCCCGGCTCCGGCGGGATGGGCCTGGTCTGCTCGTCGGCCACGACGGCCTGCCACGGCGTACCGGCCGACCGCTCCTCGACCGGGACCGCACGGTCCGTCTTACGGAAGGCGGCCGCCGGGGTGGCCGAGTCCGTGACGGCGACGGCCAGCAGCGGATGCCGCTGCTGCAGTTGCTTCAGCGCCGCCCCCAAGGTCTGCGCCGAGACAGGCGTGGTGACCTCCGCGACCAGGGAGAACTGCGTCGGATTGCGGTGCATGTAGTAGTCGACGACGTGTTCGTTGGCGCCCAGGGGGCGGAGGATCGTCTCTTTGCTGTCTTCCGTCGTGGTGGTCATCGGATACATCTGCACGCGAGAGCGAACGCCAAACACCGTGTTCAGGGGGAGGGTGCGAGCTCCGGGCTTCGTCGTGCCGTCGCGGCTCAGCTGAACAGGTGCACCCGGGGATAGCGCGCCGACGGCATGTCGAACAAGCCCCGGTCGGGCCTCCCGCGGAGATGGCGGTCGAAGAACGCCGCCAGATAAGCCCGTTGGGCCGCGATCGAGGCACGCGGAGAGATCGTCCCCACGTTGCTCTCGACGGTCTGCGCGGAAAGCCCCAGCGGCTTCGCGAGCTGCGGGACAATGCTCTGGACGTCCGTGTAAGAGGCGTGCGCGGCCCCTTCCAGGCGGAAGCCACGGTGCCAGCCGGTGCTGCGCCGCCACAGCGAGGCCCAGGCGGGCTCGGTGTCGAGGTCGTCGGTGTCGCTGCCGGCCAGCAGGAACGGGCGGTCAAGGCCGTGCGCGGCAACGGGGGACAGATTTCCCGGCACAGCGTCGTCCGTGACATAGGCGAGGACGCCGTCGAGGTTCACGCCGGCCCGGATCCGACTGTCCTCGTACATCGTCTCAAGGGCGGTGAAACCCCCGGCGGAATGCCCGAACATCCCCACCCGGTGCGGCTCGGCCGCGCCACCGACCGCGCGGCGCAGCAGCGCGGGCATCCGGTCCAGTACGAAGCGCGTGTCCGCGACGCGGACGGCCGTGACCTTCTCCAGCAGAGCGATGACCTTCACCGGATCCTGTCCCGTCGCGGCGAACTCCGCTGGTATGACCGTGGTGGCGACCCCGCCGCCGGGGAACTCCACGGCGGTCGCCTCGTAGGTGTGGTCGACGGTGACCACCACGTACCCGCGCGAGGCGAGATCGTCGCACAGCGTGCTGTTGAGGGAGCGGGGGTCGAGCACTCCCGGCGAGTACAGGACCACAGGGAACGGGCCGCCCTGCCGCGCCACCGGTGCCCCCTGCCGCGCGTGGGTACGGGTGGCGGCCCAGTCGACGGCGTCGCCGGGCACGCCGGAGAGGTTGTTGGCGGCGGCGAAACCGGCCGCCTCGCCGGGCAGGAACTGCGGCGCGGCGGGCATCCCGGCCGTTCGGGCGGCGGGGTAGCGGACGCTCACCATCAGCTCCCGGTACGGGGGCGCCGTGACCCAGGGGTCGCTGCGGGTCTCGTCGACGAGACGGTACGCCGAAGCGCCGACCGGCCACGGTCCGCTCGGCCGGGGCAGGTTGAACCGCGCCGCCCCCGAACCGGCTGAGGCAGTGGACGCGGAAGCGGAAGCGGACGCGGCGGAGACGGAGAGGGCTCCGGCACCCGCAGCGAGTGCGGACAGCAGGGTGGTACGGCGACTGAGCATGGACAGACATCCCCTTTTCGGCGGTCGGCGGTCGGCGGTACGCGATACCGAAAAGGACGCCGTCCTCCCCCGCATCACCTGACGCACGGCGCTGCACCGCCCGGAAGCCCAGGATCGCGACCGGGGAAGACGCCGTGGTCCGGCGGGGCGATGCGGCTCCCCCGCCGGACTCCGAGACACCGGCTTCGGATGCGGATCAGTTCAGCGCCGGCGGCGCCGCGTCCTTGGACGTTCCCCAGGAGGACGGTGTCTCTCCCAGTTTGAAGGACAGGTCGGAGATCTTGCGCAGGCTGTCGGTGGTCAGATACGTGGTTTTCAGGTCGTTGCCGTCGGTGCCGGCCGACTGGATGTACCGGTTGGCGTCCGAGGTTCCGGGTGCCCGGACGGTGAGTTTGCCCTTCGGGTAGTAGCGCCTGTCGAGGGTGAGGTCGACACGTGTGAAGACGGGAGTGGAGAGGCCCCATGTGTCGGTGCCGGGCTGGATCGGGAAGATGCCGATGGAGGAGAGCACGTTCCACGCGGACATGGTTCCGAGGTCGTCGTTGCCGGTCATACCCGTCGGCGCGTCGGTGAACAGCGTCAGTGCCGCGTGCACCACGTCGGTGGTCTTCGAGGGCTGGCCGGTCGACAGATAGGTGTACGGGGCGATGAGATCGGGCTCGTTCTGCGGGTTGTACTTGTCCGCGTTGTAGTAGTCGTACGGGCCGTTGACCCACACCTCGCGCGCGGTCTTCCCGGGATCCTGCAGCAACTGGTCGTACGCGAAGAAGGAATCGAGCCGGCTGTTCGCCGCGTCCGTGCCGCCGATCAGGCCGAAGAGGCCCGGCAGGTCCTGCGGGACCATCCACTGGTACTGCCAGGACGTGCCCTCGTGGAATCCTTCGCTCTCGGCCGGATCGGCAGGTCCGGTGAACGCTCCGGCGGCGTCCCGGGCGCGGAAGAAGCCCGTCGAACTGTCGAAGATCGTCCGGTAGTTCTGTGCCCGCTCGGTGTAGCGCTTCGCGTCGTCCCGGTGACCGAGATCCTTGGCCATCTGCCCGAGCATCGCGTCCGAGAGGGCGTACTCCAGGGTCGCGGAAGCGCCGTGGTCGTAGTCCGAGTCACCCGGTTTGACGTGCTCGCGCCCTGCGATGTACGGGGCGAACCCGTCGGCGAGGTACTCCTTGTTGGCTTCCCGGCCCACGGCGGGTGAGTCCGCGGGCGGCACACCGTCCGCGTTCTTCTTCAGGGCGCGGTACGCCTCCTCCTCATGGCCCTTCAGCAGACCCTGCTGGTAGGCGTTGGTGAGGAAGGGGGTGACCGGGTCGCCGGTCATGATGTTCGTCTCGACCGTGCCGTAGCCCCACTTGGGGAGCCAGCCGCTGTCCTTGTCGATCTGGATCGTCGACAAGGCGATGTCCCGGGTCTCGCGTGGCGCGAGCAGGGACAGGAGCTGCGTCTGGGTGCGGTAGGTGTCCCAGAGCGAGAGGTTCTGGTAGTACGTGAAGCCCCTGGCCCGATGGATGTTCTGGTCCCAGCCGGTGTAACGCCCGTCCACGTCGTTGCCCACGTTCGGCGCGAGGAACGACCGGTACAGCGACGAGTAGAAAGTGCGGCGTTGGGTGTCGCTGCCGCCCTGCGCCTTGACGTCACCGAGCCGCTTCTCCCAGGTGGACTGCGCGGCGTTGTGCACGTTGTCGAAGGTACGTCCGCCTTCGGCCGCCAGGTTCAGGGCAGCCCCCTTGGCGTCGACGTATGACAAGGCCGTCGTCGCCTCGACGGTGCGGTCCTTGCTGGTGTCGAATCGGACGTAGGCGCCGTTGCCGCCGGTGGTGGCGGACGACGTCTTCGATCCGGCGGTGACGGTCGTGTCCTTCCACGTACCGGAGGACGTGAAGGGCCGGTCGAAGCGGGTGACGGTGTAGACCGTGTACGGGACGGTGTCCTGGCAGAAGCCGCTGCCGGTGATCGCGGTGCGCACGGTCCTGGAGTTCAGGATCTCCACCTTGGTCGAGACCGTCTTGTGCAGCGACTGCCCGGCGTTCAGCAGGACGTTGGCCTTGGTGGTGGCCGGGAAGGTGTAGCGCTGCACCCCTGTACGACTGGTCGCCGTCAACTCGGCCTTGATTCCGCTGTCGAGCCCGGCCGCGTAGTAGCCCGGACCGGCCTTCTCGTCGTCGTGGCTGAACGTCGCGGCATACTTCGCGTTGTCCGTCTCCGTGACATCGCCGGTCGTCGGCAGCACCGGAAGATCGCCGCCGAGGCCACAGCCGACTCCGGAGAGGTGGACCATGGAGAAACCGCGGATCCGGTTCTGGGTGTAGTCGTAACCGGTGTTGTGCCCAGTGTCCGGCGAGAGTTGCACCATCCCGAACGGGACCGCCGCTCCCGGATAGGTGTTGCCGTCGTTCTGGGTGCCGATGAACGAGTTGACCAGATCGGTGAGGCGGCCGGCATGCGGCACATCCGCCTGGGCGACGGGCGACAGAAACGTCCCGCCGAACAGGGCCGCGACGGCCAATGCCCCTGCGGTGCGCAGGCGCGAGCGTCGACTCCATCTCATCATGGGGGGACCTCCAGTAGGCAGAAAACCGACGACACCGGTGACAACGTTGTCATCATGTCGAGGGCAGTTCGGTAAATCTCAGGTCGTGGCGGCGGCAGCGACCCCGCCGTCGGCCGGGATGTCCAGCGTCAGGACGTGCTGGGACGTCACCTCGCGGCTCTCCCCCACCAGCCCGTCCGGGCCGTCCCTGACCACGTCCACGGCGTACATGCCGTCCCCCACGAACGTGAGCGGCACCTCTTCGGTACGGACGCCGCCCGCCGTGACTCGGCCCATAAGTCTCCTTCGGGTTCCAGAAGGGAACAGCAACTTCGAACATTTCCAAACGATTTCACACGCACTCGCGTCAGTTCGCAAGGGCCATGACAACCCCAGTCTCGATCCGCCGATACGTCCGAGATACCTCGGAGCAGTCGCTGCGGTTCAACCCGCGACCGCAGCGCGAACGGCCGGTGGTTCGCCGAGCGGGCCGGCTGGAGTGACCGGTCGTCGCACCCTCTCCCGCCACGGGGCTCACGACACGGCGTCACGTCGGCGGGAGATCTCGTCGACCGGAGCAACCCCCTTATAGGTCCGACCAGTTGCACGGGCCATTGACGTGGCCACGACGGCTGGCTAGCTTCGAAGTGCATTCGCCAGGTACCAATGAAGTGTGCATCCGGCGTCTGGAGAGTTTCGAGAGCTTCTCGCGAATCCCGCCAGAACGGTCATGACCGCATACGTCAAGGGCTCGACAACGTTGTCATGTACGGCACAGTTCTGCATGCCCGGCCGGATCAGACGTGCGTCAATGCCACTGGCCACGGGTGCCAGGGTCGAGGGTGACGGCACCACTGAGCCGTGACCACCGACGTCAGCGACCGACCAGCGTCATTGCCCAGAGGGCCCGTTGTCCTGCCCGCGCCGCCACGACGCCGGCACCGGCCCTCCGCCGAGCACGTTCCCCCCACAAGTCCCGAGTCGCCGCGGCCTGACCGCGGATGGAGAGTGACGATGAACTTCCCCCGCAAAGTACTGGGTGCGTCCGTTGCCTTGTGCGGCCTGGTGTTCAGTACAGCTCCCTTGTCGCAGGCAGCCGACGCGCAGGCAGAGAGCAGGAGCACGGCCGCTGCGGCGGGCCTGATGACCATGTACGACAACGACACCGGGCTGTTCGACGGCGGCGGCTGGTGGACGTCCGCCAACGCCCTCACCGCCCTCATCAACAACATGCAGGTCACCGGGGACACGACGTACGAGAACGCCATCGCGCAGACCTACGACAAGAACGTGGACGCGCAAGGAGGCGACTTCACCAACGAGTTTCTCGACGATACCGGTTGGTGGGGGCTGGCTTGGGTCGCCGCGTACGACCAGACCGGCGACAGCCGCTATCTCGACACGGCACGCGCCGACGCCGATCACATGGCCGGCTACTGGACGGACAAGTGCGGCGGTGGAGTCCAGTGGAAGGAGGACGAGGCCTACAAGAACGCCGTGACCAACGAGCTGTACCTCAAACTCACCGCCGCGCTGCACAACCGCATCGCCGGTGACACCACATACCTGAACAGCGCCCAGGACGAGTGGAACTGGTTCAAGGGCAGCGGAATGATCAACAACTCCAACCTGATCAACGACGGGCTCGGGGACGACTGCAAGAACAACGGCCAGCCCACCTACACCTACAACCAAGGTGTCGTGCTCGGAGGACTGAGCGAGCTGAACAAGGCGACCGGCGACAACGGTCTCCTGGACAGCGCGCGAACGCTGGCGGACGCGTCCACCACAGCGGCCGGCCTCAACCCCGACGGCATCCTGCGAGAAAACAACGAGGGTGGGTGCGAGGGCGACGGTGCTTCGTTCAAGGGCGCTTACGTACGCGGGCTGGGGGCGTTGAACGGAGGGCTCGACGATCACCCGTACACCGCGTACTTGGACCGTCAGGCAGACGCGGCCTACACCAAGGACCGCGCTGACGGTGACATCTACGGGTCGCACTGGAACGGGCCGCTGACGGAGTCCAACCACAGTTGCCAGCACAGTGCCCTCGACCTGCTCAATGCCGCCACACAGAAATAACCGCCGAAGCGTCAACTCGGTGGTGTGAGTGTTGGCGCGAGATCGGGCCACGCTCAGTGCGGCGAGGGCTCGGGCGCGCGCGTGGCCGGTTGGCCGGCGAGGTGCGCGCCGAAGAAGCCGGTGAGTTCGTCGACCGCCGGGCCGACGTACTCCGGCCTGTCGTACAGGTCAACGTGGCTGGCTCCGTGGACCCAATACAGTTCTTTGGGTTCCCGCGCGCTGTCGAACGCCTCGGTGGTCATGTGCCGGGTGACCGCCTGGCTGCCGGCGATCATCAACAGGGGGCGCGGCGCGATCATGGCAATGAAACGGAACGGCTCGAAGGCGGCGATCCGGTCGACGCTCGACCAGGTGAACTCCTTAGCCGAACGAGGATGCCCGGCGCGGTCCGTACGGTAGTAGTCGAAGCCCTCGAAGCCGTGCTGCCCGCCCAGCGCCCGCGCCTCCTCGGCGGTCGCTGGGAAGATCGGAAAGCTGCCGACGCCGCCGCCGCTCGCTTCCTCCGTCCGGGCGCGCGCGGCGGCATCCAGCATCGACTGGATGACCGCTGAGTCCTGGGTGCCGTCGGCGCCCTCGCGGAACTGGCGACCGATGTCGGCGGCACTGACGGTCGCGACGGCGCGGATACGGTGATCGGTGGCCGCCGCCGGCACGACATAGCCGCCGGAGGCGCAGATGCCGAGAGCGCCGATGCGTTCCGGGTCGACCTCGGACCGGGTACTCAGGAACGACACCGCCGCCTTGAGGTCCTCGACGCGATGCGCCGGATCCTCAAGACCGCGCGGCTGTCCGCCGCTCTCGCCCTGGTACGCGGCATCGAAGGCGAGCGTGACGAAACCCCGCTCGGCGAGGCTTGCGGCGTACAGGCCGGCGGTCTGCTCCTTCACTCCGCCGGCTGGGTGGCCGACCACGATCGCGGGCCGGGGGGCCACGGCTTCTTCGTCGGGAAGATGGAGGCGCCCGGCAAGGGGGACGCCGGCACTGTCAAAGGTGACATCCGTGCTGTTCATGATCCCAGCGTCGAACGGGTGAAGCGGACGCACAAGCGGCGGATTCCTTCCCCCGGAACGATCGTGCCCTCCCACGCGAAGCGTCCTGCCGCGCACAATGGTGTGCATGACGCCTGCCCATGACACCGGCGAACTCGGCGCCTTTCTGAAGGCGCGCCGAGCCGAGCTGACACCTCGCTCGGTCGGCCTGCCCGAGAGCGGACGGCCGAGGAAGGTCGCGGGGCTCCGTCGCGAGGAGGTCGCGGGGCTGGCGGCGATCAGCGTCGACTACTACACCCGTCTGGAGCAGGGACGGGTGCCGGCGTCCGCCTCCGTCCTCGCCACGGTCGCCGCCGCACTGCGGCTCGACGAGGACCAGCAGGCGTACCTGTACAAGATCGCCGGGAAGACGGACGCACGGCCGCGGCGCCGGCGCACCCGCCAAAGCCCGCGCCCGGCGGTGCGGCGCCTCCTCAACAGTCTGACCAGCACGCCGGCGATCGTGCTCGGCACCTGCATGGACGTGCTCGCCTGGAATCCCGCAGCCGCCGCGCTGTTCACCGACTTCGGCGCAATCCCGCCGCGGCAGCGCAACTACGTGCGGCTCGTCTTCACCGATCCCGTGATCCGCGCGCTGCACACCGAGTGGGCACACGACGCTCGCGACGCTGTCGCCGCGCTGCGCATGGAGGCCGCCTCGGACCCCGACAACCCCGAGCTCGCGCGGCTGGTCGGCGACCTCGCCGTCATCGACCCCGACTTCCGTACATGGTGGGCCGATCGCCGCGTCAACGGGGCGACCTACGGCACAAAGCACTACCACCATCGGGTCGTCGGGAGCCTCACCCTGGACTGCGACACCTGGGCCAGCCCCGACGGCAGCGGCCAGCGGCTGATGGTGCTCACCGCCGAACCGGGGACCGCGTCGGACGACGCGTTGCGCATTCTGGCCTCCTGGGCAGCCCGCGACGACACCGGGACCGAGACTGGTCCCACGGCCGCCTCGAAGCCGACGACCTCGGACAGCGCCTCGCCAGGGGACCGGAAGCGATCGGCGGGATAGCGGGCCAGGACGCGGGCCGCGTCGGCCGGGGCGAAGAGTGTGGCGATCTGTTGCCGGTAGTCGGCATCGGTCGTCGTCTGGCCGGTTACGGCTTCGATGGCAGCGGTGAACAGGCGATGTTCGTCCCGGGTGGTTCCCTGGATGACAGGGACCCGGTTGAAGTGGCCTGTGGCGAAAGCCTGTTCCGGGCTCACCGGTAGTACACCTCCGCCGAACGTCGGTCCGGACCCGAGTTCGTAGTCGGACCACTTGACGAGCTCATCAACCGGTAGGTCGCGTAGGCAGGCCGCCGCTGTCCGGAGGTCGGAGCAGCCGACCTCGGCCGCGACGTCGAGCCCGTGCCGCGCGCGCTCGGCGCGCGGCAGCGGGAACCAGGTCGGCGGGCCCGGTGACCATTTGCGTCCCGTGCACTGGGCGCTCTGCAGGATCGCCTTCTGGAAGAGGCCCGCTCCTGCATGAGCACGGATATCCCATTCTGGCGTCCATGATGACGCACGACGCATACGACGACGCCATCGGCGACGACGACGTGGAGTTCGGCCTGACCCGGATCCTGGACGGGATCGAGGTCCTGATCGCTGGACGGACGCGCTGAACTGCCTTTCAACAAGCGGGAAATTGGTCCCCCCGGCCGCTGGTACGACCACGCGCCCGGCTGAGCGCTGTAGTTGGCGGACGAGCGGCGTCAGACGCCGTCGAGACGGTCGAGCAGTGCCCGAGCTTCGACGGTCCGGCGGTGGACAGGACCGAAGGAGGCCAGGCAGGCATCGTGAGCGCTGCCGGCCCGGTCGCGGGCTTCGGCCTCGCGACCCAGCCCCAGGAGGGCGGTAGCCACGACAAGCTCCACGGAGCCAACCTCCTGACCGCGCTGCTCCGGGGGCAGACCTCGGTGCAGGGCGTCGGCGCTCGCAGCCTCGGCGAGAGCTTCCTCGTAGCGGGCCTGCCCGTTCAGGCTGCGGGCCAGTCCGAGCCGCAGGACCAGGAACAGCCGGTCCGGTTCGCGATGCGCGGCCAGCGCCTCACGGGCCAGCGCCTCGGCCTCCACATGGCGTCCTTGTGCGTTGAGGGCGAAGACCAGTCCGTTGCCGGCTGCCGCCGCCACGAGCCGCATCTCCGGACCCGTCCCGCCGGTCGCGGCCCGGACAACGGCCGCACACTCCGCCTCGCACTCCGCGTACCGGCCGAGTGCGGCCAGCTGCTGGGCGCGGTCGGAGCGCGACTTCAGGGTCTGCCAGTGACCGGCCCCGAAAAGCCTGCCGAAGACCGGCAGGGCCTCGTCGTACGCGGCAAGAGCCTCGGCATGGCGGCCCTGGGCGCCGACCGAAAGCGCGACAATGCTCAGCGCCAGCGGCACATCCGTATCGTCACGCCGTCGCGACCCGGCCACGGCGCTCGCCTCGGCCTCCGCCTCCGCGTAACGCCCGGACTGATACAGAGCCGCGGCCCGAGCCACAGGAGTCGGCTTCGCAGGTCTAACGCGCGATCGGAAGAAATTCATGCCACGGAGCGTATGGGGAGGCCTCATGTCGTTCGCCGACGGGTCAGCCAATGCGCCTTGCCACGACGCCGGCTGAGCACGGCGACCGGCGATTGGCGCCAACTACAGGGCCCAGTCACACAATTCCGGGCAGACCCGCCTGTTCGTGGTTCATGCCGGCCGACTGCACGCCCGCTTCCGCCCGCCGCATGCCGGTACAAGCGGCCCGGCCCCTCACCGGCGTCGGCGATACACCGTGCGGCGCCTCATGAACCTGACGGCCGGCACGGCCAGGACCAGCAGGATGACCATGCCGCCGCCCACGAGCCACGCCAAGGAGTTGGCTCTGGCCCGTCGGCGCTGCTCTTCGACGGTCTCGAAGCACTTCAACTGCCCGCCGGAGAAGCAGTACGGGCTGAAGTTGCGGATACTCCAGATGCCGAAGCCGACAAGCGTCAGCCCCACGGCCACCCCCAGGCACCATGACATGACCAGGACCGCTGTCCTCCAGCCCTCGCCGAGCGACACCAGCCAGGTGCCGAGAACACACACGAACATGATGACCAGAACAGTGATCAGGGGAATCAGCACGGAACCTGCCGCTATCCCTACCGGCACCGCCATCATCGACGCGACGAGCGACCAGTAGATGCCCAGCTTCGCACCGCGACCCACTGCAGCGTTCACCCGTCCGGCCACGCGTGTCTCCCCTGTGATCGTTCTCGCCGGATCGCACCCGGATCGCACCCACGACGAGCTGACCGCTCGCCGCCGGGGGCGACCATAGTCACGGGCGTCGGGAGGGGTCCCGCAGCCCTTCGTCACGACGAATGTCAGTCACAGCGAGCTCTCCCATCCGCGGCTTGCTCGGCGCGAGAACCGTCAGCGGATCGCCGCGACCAAAGCGTCGATGGCGCTGTGCTGGCGGGCCCCGTCCGCCCTGTCGTAGGGGCCACTCCAGTGGTAGCCGTAGAAGTCACCGTTGCGGTCAAGGGTGTTCAGGGAGTCGGCCTGCTTGTCGATGAAGGTGTTGTACGGGTGGTTGGGCAGAGCGCGGTTGAGCGTGCCGAGGTTGCGCATGAACGCGCCCTTGAAGGAGGGCTGGTCGCCGTTGGGGTCCGCGTCCTGGTCGTTCGGTTCCGACAGGATGCCGCCGGGCGCGAGTACGGGAGACGTGACCACGGCGTCGGCGATGGTGCGGGCCTGCTTCAGGAAGGCGGTGTCGCCGGTGGCCCGGTGCAGTTCGGCCAGACCGCCCAGGACGACGCCTTGGTTGTACGTCCAGGTCGTGGTCAACCCCGTATTGACGCAGGAGGTGTTGAGGCCGTCGTTGACGAGGTTGTCGCCGTTGATGAGCTTCTTGTCCTCGAACCAGTGCCAGACGTTCAGGGCTCGCCGGAGGTGGGTGGTGTCGCCTGCCAGCCTGTTGTGGATGCCCGCGGACAGTTCGATGAACAGCTCGTTGGTGATGGTGTTCTTGAACTGACGGGGATAGTTCCACCAGATGCCGCCGCCGCAGACGTCGTCGTGGTAGCTCCACATGTGGTTGGCGTCCGCGATGGCTGTCTTCAGGTAACGGGGGTCCTTGGTGAGGTCGTAGGCACGCAGCCAGGCCAGGCCCCACCATCCGGTGTCGTCGAGGTAGTCGTTGCGGAACTGGCCGTCGTACTTGTCGACGTTCTTCGTGTAGATGTCGGCGGCCAGCTTCTTGAAGTCGTGGCCTCCGGTGTCCCCCGGGGCCCGCCAGTAGTCGAGCACCGCCTGGAGGTCGTTGGCGTTGGTCCACCAGCCGGTGGTGTCGAACTGCCCTGTGCCGGTGTTGTACCAGCTCAGCAAGCCGTTGACGGCGGCGGTCGCGTCGGCGTGCCGCTGGTCCCCGTGATCGCCGGCCGCGGGCTGCGCGGCGGCGGGCTGTACGGACAGGAGACACAGGCTCAGGGCGGCTGTCACACTCAGGAGCGGAAATGAGCGAATGCGCGTCATGTGAGTTCCTTCGTTTCATGAGGTGGGGGAAGCGCCGCGGGCCGGCCGCCGGTGCGGTTACCGCACGGGGCGCCTGGAGCAGCCGGTCACACGGGCAG
Organism: Streptomyces sp. AcH 505; assembly: GCF_000818175.1. Classification (GTDB taxonomy): domain Bacteria; phylum Actinomycetota; class Actinomycetes; order Streptomycetales; family Streptomycetaceae; genus Streptomyces. The sequence goes on along the minus strand of NZ_JTIY01000002.1, from coordinate 1,145,982 downwards.
CGGGGTGGCGCCCCAGCGCTGCGACCAGTCGTAGGCCAGCTCCTCGCCCTCGCCGGTGCGCCAGTGACGCGGCGCCGTGGTCGACTGCCAGTCGAGGGGTTCCACGCCGCCCGGGGTGCCGCCGTCGAGTGCCAGGCGGACCGCCGCCGCGAGGTCGGCATCCGTGCGGTCGGTGCGGGCGGCGGGATCGACGGAGACGAAGAGGGCCGTTCCGGAGCGGGCGACGAGGTCGAGGAACTGCCGGTTGAGCTCCCAGTCGGTGGCCGGGGTGCAGGGCACACAGTCGGCATCCACCGCGTACAGGTTTCCGTGGTGGGCCAGCCGGAAGGCGAGCGTGTTGACTCCCATACGGCGGGTCCGCTCCCAGTCCTTGCCCGAGGTGTCGTCCCCGGCCCGCTGCACCTGTACCAGTCCGGCCGAGAGATGGCCGATCGTGTTGCAGCCGATGATCAGTGTGTCTCCCGCCGCCTCGGCGACGGTGCGGTAGAGGTCGACCAGGATCTCCGCGCTGGTGCGCCCCCGGTCGGCCAGGGCGAGGCCGGGTTCGGCGAGCACCGCGGGCGCGTCGCCCGCGAACCGGCCGAAGACGTCGTAGGTCGAGAAGTCGTGCTTGATCAGCTCGTAACCCCAGCCCCTGAAGCGGGTGATGTCCTCGGCCACGGTCTCCAGGGCGGCCGGCAGCGACGGGTCGAGCGGGTGGCCGCCGTCCCGCATGACGCCGGGACGGGTCGCGCGGGTCGGGGTGCGGGACAGCAGGGGGCGGAACCACAGTCCTGGCCTGGCTCCGGTTGCCTTGATCGACGCGGCCATGCCCGCCATGTCGTCGAAGAGGCCGGGCAGTCCCACGTCCCAGGGGCCGCCGGGTGCGCTGCCGCCCCCCTCGGTCCAGCCGTCGTCGATCACGCAGTACGGCTGTACGGGGTGACCATCGGCGTAGGCGACGAGGGTCCTGGCGTCGCGCAGGACCGCATCGGGGCCGAAGTCCCTCCCATACGCGTAATACCAGTTGTTGCTGCCCACGACGGGGGTGGCCGGCAGCAACGGGTCCGGGCTCATGCGTGCGCAGAGGGCGGCGTGTGCGGCGTACGGTGTGGCCGCCCGGGCGGTGACGACGGTTGCCGCGCGCAATTCGCGCTCCCCGGGCAGGACCGGGAGGCCGCCGCTGCGGACGTCCAGCCAGAGGGTGATACCGCTCTCGTCGACCGTCCAGGAGCAGAGCGCGCCGGCCCGGGTGCGCACCCCCCACCCCGTGGTCGAGCCGCCGGGGGCGTCGCTGACGAGGGCGTACCAGGGAAGGGCACGTTCCGGCTGAAGGGTGCGCCACTGGAGGTCTCCGTACCCACGCTCCCAGGCGTCGCCGAGGACCAGGGCGCCGGGGGCCGGCGTCAGCCGCCAGCGCAAGGCGATGTGGGAGAGGCCGTCGGGTCCGGCAGTGGCGGTGACGGCCAGCCCGCCGTCGGTGTCGTGGGAGGCGCGTACACGGACCTGTCCCGTGTGCCACTCCCCTGCCGCCGCGGCGCGCGCCGTGCGCGGTGCGGTGTCGTGGGTCATCACGTGGACCGAGTCGGGCAGGGACAGCTGCGCTGTCATGTCACTTCACCTCGTGCGGGGAGTCGGGACGGTACAGACGGAGCGTGAGGATCTGGAACGGGCCGAGCTCCACGGGGAAGCGGTCCCCGTCGGCCGTGGCGCCGTCGGCGGCTGGGCGTTCCAGCAGGTCGGTCTCGGCGATACGGACGACCTGGAAGGCGGCGTCGAGGTGTGTGCTCGCCCGGCCGCCCAGCGCCTCGTAGAGGCGGACCACGACGTCACCGCTGCCGTCGTCGGCGAGTTTGACGGCCTCGATGACCACGGCCGGATGGTCGACGGAAACCAGGGGCACGACGGGCGTCCCGCTGAGGCGCCGCTCGGGGAGGTTGGCGTGGTACCCCTCGCGGACGGCGTCCGCGATGTCGGCGCCGGGCGCGAGGGCGTAGCGCAGGACGTGCCTGCCCTGGTCGGCCTCCGGGTCGGGCGAGAGGGGTGCCCGCAGCAGCGAGAGCCGGACGGTGGTGACGACGCCCTTGCCGACCGCTCGGTCGTCGCGGGTGACGTCATGGCCGTAGGTGGCCTCATTGACGAGCGCGATGCCGTAGCCGGGCTCGGCCACGTGCAGCCAGCGGTGCGCGCAGATCTCGAACTTGGCTGCGTCCCAGGTGGTGTTGGCGTGGGTGGGCCGGAACACGTGGCCGAACTGGATCTCGGCGGCCGACCGGTCGGCCTGGACGTCGAGGGGGAAGGCGGCCTTGAGGAGCTTCTGCCTTTCGTGCCAGTCGAGTTCGGCAGTGAAATCGACGCGCGCGGCGCCGGCGCGCAGCGCGATGGTCTGGACGACAGTCGAGGCGCCGAAGCGGCGTTCGACCCGAACCTCGGCGCTGTCCGTACCGGCACCATGGACGGTGAGGCCGTCGACGTCGGTGAGGTCGGTTACCGAGTTGCGGTAGAACTCGTCGACGTCCCACGCGTCCCACTGGTTGGGGGTGTCACGGTGGAGCTGCAGGAGGTTGGCCGGTGCTCCGGGCGCCACGACCTCGCGCCCGGCCCGGTGATCGTGGACGGAGACGACAAGTCCGCGCGCGTCGACCCGTACGCGCAGCAGGCCGTTGTCGAGAGTCACAAGGCCGTCGTCGGAGGTCACGGTGACCGGGCCGGTGGCAGCGGCCGTGGGGGCGACGCCCAGGGCGGGCACCCCTGCTCTGGCGTGCGGTGACGCGTTGGCGACGAGTTCCGTCGCCGGGTCGCCGTCCTCCGTCAGCACGCTCAGGGAGCCGGCGATCAGCCGCTCCAGCTCCGCTGCGGCGCGGGCGTACTGCTCCTCGGCCTCGCGGTGCACCCATGCGATGGACGAGCCGGGCAGGATGTCGTGGAACTGCTGGAGCAGGACCGTCTTCCAGATCCGGTCCAGCGCCTCGTACGGGTACGGCGCGGCGCGGCGCACGGCAGCGGTCGCGGCCCACAACTCTGCCTCCCGCAGGAGGTGTTCGCTGCGCCGGTTGCCCTGCTTGGTGCGGGCCTGGGAGGTGTAGGTGCCCCGGTGGGACTCCAGGTACAGCTCTCCCGACCAGACGGGTGGCTGCGGGTACTCGGCGAGCGCCTTGGCGTGGAAGGAGGCCGGGGAGTCGAAGTCGACGCGGGGTGAGCCCTCCAGGTCGCGCAGCCGACGGACGCGGGCGAGCATCTCGCGGGTGGGGCCGCCACCGCCGTCGCCGTGTCCGTAGGGCAACAGGGAATGCCGGGCCTCGCCCTGTTCCGCGAAGTTACGGGCGGCGTGATGCACCTCGGCGCCCTTGACCTCGGAGTTGTACATGTCGGCGGGCGGGAAGTGGGTGAACATCCGGGTCCCGTCGATGCCCTCCCAGCGGAAAGTGTGGTGCGGGAAGCGGTTGACCGTGTTCCAGGAGATCTTCTGGGTCAGGAACCACTCGGCGCCCGCGAGCCTCATGATCTGCGGCAGCGCGGCGCTGTAGCCGAAGGAGTCGGGCAGCCACACTTCGCGTGGTTCGATGCCGAACTCGTCGAGGAAGAAGCGCTTGCCGTGGGTGAACTGGCGTACCAGTGACTCACCGCCGGTCAGATTGCTGTCGGACTCCACCCACATGCCGCCCACGGGCACGAAGCGCCCCTCGGCGACCTTCTCCTTGACCCGCGCGTACACCTCAGGACGGTGCTCCTTGATCCAGGCGTACTGCTGGGCCTGGCTCATGGCGAAGACGAAGTCCGGGTCGCTGTCGAGGAGATCGACGACATTGGCGCAGGTCCTCGCGACCTTGCGGACCGTCTCACGCACCGGCCAGAGCCACGCCGAGTCGATGTGGGCATGGCCAACGGCGCTGAGCCGGTGGGCGCTGGCGTGCGCGGGGGCAGCCAGCACTGAGCGCAGGCAGGCGCGGGCGGCGGGGGCGGTAGGGCCCACCTGTTCGGGGTCGAGGGCGTCGAGGCAGCGCTCCACAGCGCGCAGGATTTCGGCGCGGCGCGGGTCGCGGTCGCCGAGTTCGGCCATCAGCTCCGAGAGAACGTCGAGATCCTGGACGAGTTCCCACACCTCGTCGTCGACAACCACAAGGTCGAAGGCGGCGGTGCGGTAGAGGGGTTCACCGGAGGAGGTGAGCCTGTCGCCCTCGGGGCTGGGCCGGAAGTCGAAGCCGCCTTCGCCGGGAGTGCCGATGACGGACAGGTTGGCCGCGGCTTCGATGTGAAGGTCGATGTTCTCGCCACCGAGGGCGGGGGCGGCGACCGGTATCCAGTCCGAGTAGGGATTCAGCCCCTTGAGGGCGGCGCCGTCGGCGGTGTAGGCGAGGCCCTCGGCCTGGAAACCGACGGAGGAGCGGTCGAAGCCGAGATCCGCGTGGATCTCGACGTGCCGCCCCGCCCATGCGGGGGGCACGGTGCCGCGCAGCCGGAACCACGTGGTGGACCAGGGGCGGCCCCAGGGTTCGCCCACCGACGTCGGTGTGTGGTCGGCGCCGAGGGCATCAGTGACGGGTACGGGCTCGCCGGGGGCCTCCCACACGGCGACGTCGAGCGGCAGCCGCAGCGGATGTACGGCAGGGCGGACGCGCTCGCGCAGGGTACGGCTCAGACGGGCCTCCGTGGAGGCGCGGCGGTCATGCACGGTCGTGGCTCCCGAAACGCGTGAGGGACGTGGGCAGGGTGACGCGGCGGGGTTTCGCGGTGTCGCCCGCGATCCGGTCCAGCAGGAGGGCGGCGGCCCTCCTGCCGAGTTCGACGGCGTCGTAGGTGACGAGGGTGAGAGGCAGGGACAGCAGTTCAGCCATTTCCATCTCGTCGAAGCCGGTGATCTCGACGGGCCGGCCGGAGCGGTGGACGGCGGTGGCGGCCCCGACGGTCATGCGGTTGTTGTCGGCGAACAGCGCGGTCGGCGGCTCGGGCGCGGCGAGGAGTGAGGCAGCGGCCTCCTGGGCCGAGGCCACGTCGTGGTTGTCCAGGCGCACCAGGGAGGAGTCCGGTTCGATGCCGTTGTCACGCAAGGCCTGGCGGTAGCCCGCGAGGCGTTGGGCGCCGGTGGTGACGTTCGACGCTCCGCCGAGGTAGCCGATCCGGCGGTGGCCGCGGGCGATGAGGTCGGCGGCGGCGCGGCGCGCGCCGCCCCGGTTGTCGAGGACGACGGCATCCGCCTTGACGCCGCGCGGTACGCGGTCGAGGAAGACCATAGGGGCCCAGCGGGAGATCTCGGCGTGCAGTTGCGCGTGGTTCTCGGGCCGGGGGACAAGGAGGATGCCGTCGACGCGGCGGCGCACCATCTCCTGCAGGACGTCGCGTTCGCGTGTGAAGTCGCGCTTGGTGGAGCCGAGCAGCACGAGGTGGCCGCGGGCCCTGGCGACCTCGTCAATTCCGTCGGCGATGGCGGCGGAGAAAGGGTTGGACAGGTCCTCGACGACCAAGGCGAGGGTCGAGGAGGTCTGGCCGGGGCGCAGGTTGCGGGCGAGCGCGTTGGGCTGGAAACCCATGCGCGCGACAGCTTCGGCGACCCGCTCACGGGTCGCGCTTCCCACGTATCTCTCGCCGTTGATCACGCGGGAGACGGTGCTGACACTGACCTGCGCGGCGCGGGCCACGTCCCGCATGGTGGGCTCGTCCCCCACGGTTCCTCCTCGTGTTCGCTGCGGACCTCGTCCCGCCCCTCGCGGCCTCCTGGCCGGCCCCAAGGGTTGACGGAAGATTTCCCTCTGGTTACGTTACCTGCGAACGTTATCAGAAAACGCTTTCTGATAACGATGTCAACCTCAACGGAGAGGGGAAGTCCTGTGCCCCAACTGTCAAGACGGGCCATGCTGTTGGCCACTGGCGGGGCGGTGGTGGGGGCTGGGGTCACGCTGAGCGGATGCAGCGTGCCGGGCAGCGGCGGAGGCGACAGGTCGCACACCTTGGCCCTGTCCAACCGCAATTCGAGCATGGTGCGCAACTTCAACATCTACTCGCCGGCCAGCACGATCGGCTCGCTCGCCAATTTCGTGTACGAACCACCGCTGTGGATCGTCGAGATGTCAGGCGGTGAAGCCCGCCCATGGCTGATGAAATCCTTCACCTGGCAGGACGGCGGCCACGCCCTGGAGCTGACCCTGCGCGAGGGAGTCCGGTTCTCGGACGGCCATCCCCTCACCATCGAGGACGCTCTGTACAGCTTCGAGCTGCCGCTGAAGCATCCGGAGACCAATATCGCAGGCGTGACCTACCAGAGGGCCGAGCGCTCCGGGCCGGACCGTGTGCGGCTGATCTGGGACCACCCGGCCTACCAGGAGATCGCTCCGCTGGGCACCATGAAGATCGTGCCCAAACGGCTGTGGGAGCAGCACCCGGTGACCACGTGGGCCAACCCGGAGCCCGTCGGCACCGGCCCGTGCGTCCTCGACACCTTTTCCACCGCGCAGGTCGTGATGCGGGTGCGCGACGACTACTGGGGCGGCCCGATGGCGCCCCAGCGCGTCAGCTTCACCACCGTCGGCGAGGACAACGCCAAGCTGCGCATCCTCGCGAACGAGCTGGACTTCGTGGACATATCCTGGGCCGGCGGGACCAAGTACTTCGACCGCCGCGACCCACAACGCAACGCCTACATCCCCTCCCCCAACGGCTCGTTCGCCGCGATCCTGTTCAACCACGCGAAGCAGCCCTGGGGCGACGTGCACGTGCGCCGCGCACTGAACCTGGCACTGGACCGCACGACAGTCTCCAAGCTCGTCGACTCCGGCCAGGGTCCTGCCAACGCCGCCGGGCTCGCCCCCAACGTCTTCGGCTCCGTACTGCTGCCCCGCTACGCCGGAGTACCGAAGCCGCAGGCCGCGGCCGCGCGGGCCGAACTGGCCAAGGGAGGCTGGTCGGTGCGCGGAGGCGCACTGACCCATCCAGACAAAGGCACTCATACGGTCAAGCTCGCCTGCTTCTCCGGCATCCCCACCCAGAGCATCCTCGGCGCGGCTCTGGCCGACCAGTGGCGGCGCCATCTGGGCGTCGAGGTGCAGCTGTCCGCGGTCAACGTCCCCACCCTCGTCGACCGGGTCAACAAGGGCGACTTCGACGTCCACCTCAGCACCCAGGGCGGCGGCTCCGTCTACAACCACTTTCACCTGCTGATGGACTCCAACACGGTCACGCCGATCGGCAAGGCCACCACCTTCAACATGATCCGATGGCAGGACGAGGAGACGGCGGCCCTCCTCAAGAAGCTCGCCGCCACGAACGATCCGGCCCGGATCGAGAGCGCCGCGCACGGGCTCCAGCGGATCCTGGCCGAACAGCTGCCACTCATTCCGCTCGTCTGGTCCTGCAACTGGGCGGCGCGCACCTCGGCCTTCTGGACGCACTGGCCTGCCAACAAGGGCGGCGACAGCGTACTCGGAGTCAACTCGGCCCCGGCCGCGGCCACTTTGCTGCACTCCCTGAAGGCGGTCCAGGCATGACGACGCATACCGCGCCCGCACCCGCGGCGGCGCCCGCACCCGCCACGGCACCCACCGCCCGCGGCCGGCGGCATACCGCCCGCTTCAGGGAGCTGGGCAAGCGGCTCGGTTTCTATCTCATCGCGGCCTGGTCGGCGATCACGCTCAACTTCCTGCTGCCACGCCTGATGACGGGCGACGCGACCGGCGCCATCGTCCAGCAGATGCAGCAGAAGAACGGCGGAACCGTTCCGCCGGAGACCGTCGCCGCCATCAGCAAACTGTTCGGCGAGAAGGACTCCAGCCTTCCGGTCCAGTACGGCCACTACCTCTCCGAACTCGCCCACGGCAACCTCGGCCTCTCGCTCACCAACTTCCCGACACCCGTCTCCCAGCTCATCGGCTCGGCACTGCCCTGGACCCTCCTCCTCGTCGGCGCCTCCACCGTGCTGGCGTTCCTCCTCGGCACCCTGCTCGGCGCCCTGTGCGGCTGGCGCTCGGGAAGCAGGATGGACAGCATCCTGAGCCCGCTGAGCACCTTCTTCAGCTCCGTCCCGTACTTCTGGGTGGCGCTCTTCGCACTCTGGTACTTCGCCTTCCAGCTGCGCTGGTTCCCGCTGTCGGGCGGCGCCGATCCGAACACCGCGCACGGCTCGCCGGCCTACTGGCTTTCGACGCTGCACTACGGGCTGCTTCCTGCCCTGACCATGGTCTTCTCGGGCTTCGGCGGCTGGCTGCTGGGGATGCGGAACATGACGCTCACCACCACCAGCGAGGACTACGTGCTCCTGGGGCGCGCCAAGGGCCTGTCCAGGTCCCGGGTGTTGTTCCGGTACTCGGCCCGCAACGCCCTGCTGCCGACCTTCACCAGCTTCGCCCTCGCCATCGGCTCGGTGATCGGTGGTGCGGTGGTCACCGAGACGGTCTTCGGCTATCCCGGCATGGGCAGCCTGCTGGCCGGCGCTGTCAGCAACCGCGACCTGCCACTGATGCAGGGAATCCTGCTGTTCACCACGCTCGCCGTGCTCATCGCGAACTTCGTCGCCGACAGCGTGTACGTCCTGCTCGACCCGCGCACCCGCGGCCAAGGCTGACCGCGGCCGAGGAGAAGAAAGACAGCCATGCGCTCCCGTACGAGAATGCTCCGCAACCGCAAGGTCCAGGTCGGCCTGGTCATCTTCGCCCTCTGTGTGCTGGCGGCACTGTTCGGCCCGTGGTTCAACGACGCGGTGCTCGGGCGCAGCCCCACCGCCCTCAACTACCTGGCCGTCAGCAAACCGCCGAGCGGCGCCCATCCGCTGGGCACCACCGCGTCCGGCCAGGACGTGCTCGCCGAGGTCATCGCGGGCGCCCGGGGCTCCCTGCTGGTGGGGCTCGTCTCCGCGGTCATCGGCACCGCGCTGGCGATCGTCTTCGGCGTCACCGCCGGGTTCTTCGGCGGCTGGACCGACACCGTGCTCAACTTCGTCACCAATCTCTTCATCGTCATGCCCGTCTTCGCGCTCACCCTGGTGGTGGCCGGCTACGTCGAGAACATCAGTGCCCTCAGCATCGCCGTGATCATCGGTGTCTTCGGCTGGGCCGGCGGTGCGCGGACCCTGCGGGCCCAGACGATGAGCCTGCGCAACCGCGACTTCACCCAGGCGGCCCGAATGCTGGGCGAGAGCAGACTGCGCCTGGTCTTCGTCGAAGTCTTCCCGCTGCTCTCCGGCTGGGTCTTCGCCATGTTCCTGCACGCGATCATCGGTGGTGTCCTGGCCGAGGCCGGTCTCGCCTTCCTCGGCGTCTCGGACCCGGGCAATCCCTCCTGGGGCACGATGATCCAGAGCGCGCAGGAGCAGAACGCGATCCTCAACGGGCAGTGGTGGTGGTTCCTGCCGCCCGGTTTCTGCATCGCGGCCCTGGGGACCTCGACCGGGCTCATCAACTTCGGCATCGACGAGATCGCCAACCCACGGCTCGCCGCCGGCAGGCGCACCTCCCGCCGTGCCGCCTCCCGGGTCCCCGCCCCGACCGCGGTGAGCTCGTGAAACCGACCGCCGCGGGTGCGAAGGAGTTCCACTCATGACCGCGACCACCGATCACCTGCCGTCTCCGGCGCCCGGCCCCTCGGCCGCCGAGCCCCTCCTCGACGTCCGTGGGCTGTGCGTCGACTACCTGGGACCGGGCGGCCCCGAGACGGACGTCCGCGCCTGCACCGACATCGACTTCACGCTGGGCAGGGGCGAGATCTTCGGGATCGCCGGTGAGTCCGGGTCCGGCAAGTCCACCCTGATCACCGCCCTCGCCAGACTGCAGCGCCCACCCGCGGCGACCACGGCGGGCCGGATGCTGCTGCACGGCGCCGACGGCTCCGCCGTCGACCTGCTGTCGCTCTCGGAACGCGAGCTGCGGCGGCTGCGCTGGGACGACATCGCCGTCGTCCTCCAGTCCGCGATGGACGCGCTCAACCCCGTGATGCGCCTCCACGCGCAGTTCGCGGACGTCCTGCGCGAGCATCGAAAGGGCATAAAGCGCGATGAACTGGACGCGCGGATCACCGAACTGCTCAGCATGGTCGGCATCACCCCCGACCGGGCCCGCGCCTATCCGCACGAGCTGTCCGGCGGGATGCGCCAGCGCGCCTCCATCGCTCTGGCTCTCGCCTGCGAGCCGTCCCTCGTCATCATGGACGAACCGACCACCGCCGTGGACGTCGTGATGCAGCGTCAGATCATGGGCCAGATACTGCGCCTACGGGACCGGATCGGGTTCGCCGTGGTCCTCGTGACCCACGACCTGTCGCTGCTGCTCGAGGTCGCCGACCGTATCGCCATCATGTACGCCGGGCGCATCGTCGAGACGGGAGCGGCCACGAGCCTCTACCTCAGCCCCGAACACCCCTACACCCAGGGCCTGCGCGACTCCTTCCCTCCCCTGCACGCCCCTCTTCAGGTGCTGCACGGGATTCCCGGTACACCACCGGACCTCAAGCAGCTCCCGGACGGCTGCGCGTTCGCGCCACGCTGCGCCCACACCTTCGACCGATGCCGCACGGAGCGCCCGCTGCCCGTCCTGCGCGGCAGCCGCGTCACGGCCTGCCACCTCCCCGAGGCCGAGGGCACAACGCAGCCGGGGCACGAGCCGCCCTCCCCCGACCAGGCAGCCGAGGAGACCACCCGATGAGCACGGAACGGACAGCGACCGAGGAGGCCCCGGTCCTGCGGGCCATCGACGTCACGAAGCATTTCGAAATGCCGGGCGGCGCGCGCGTGCACGCCGTCGAGCACGCGGACGTCACGCTGCGCCCCGGCCGCATCGTGGCTCTGGTCGGAGAATCGGGCTCGGGAAAGACGACCGTGGCACGGCTGCTGGCGAGGATGTACGCGACCACGTCCGGCACGATCGAGCTGAACGGCGAGCCGGTCGCCACCCGGCGCGCGCCGGGCCGCGACTACCACCGACAGGTCCAGCTCATCTTCCAGGACCCCTTCGGCTCCCTGCACCCGGGCCACACGATCGGCTACACGCTCCAGCGCCCGCTGCTCATCCACCGGCACGCCAGAACCAAGGCGCAGGCCCGCTCGCTCGCGGCGGAGCTGTTGGAACAGGTGGGTCTCACGCCGGCCCAGGATTACCTGTCCAAGCTCCCGCACTCCCTGTCGGGCGGTCAGCGCCAGCGCGTGGTCATCGCCCGCGCGCTCGCGGTGCGGCCCTCGGTGCTGCTGGGCGACGAGCCGATCTCCATGCTCGACGTATCGATCCGCCTGGACATGCTCAACCTCCTCGGCAAGCTCCGTGACGAACGGGGCCTCGCCCTGCTGTACATCACGCACGACATCGCATCCGCCCGTTACCTGTGCGACGACGTGCAGGTCATGTACGCGGGGCAGATGGTCGAGGGCGGCCCCAAGGACACGGTGATCAACACACCGCGCCACCCCTACACCCGGATGCTGGTCGAGGCATCCCCCGATCCGGCCCGGCGCATCACCGTGAACCGGGCCACCGCGTTCGACGAGGGCGAGACGGCGGGCGAGCCTCCGAACCTGACGGACCCGCCCGCCGGTTGCCGATTCCATCCACGCTGCCCCTTCGCGATGGACGAGTGCCGCACCTCGTTCCCGCCGCGCACCGACCTGGGCGGCGGCCACTGGGCGCACTGCTGGCTGCACGACAAGGGCCGCGGCGCGGAACTGGCCGCGCCGCTCAAGGGCTTGGAAACGGGCCGGCCGCAGGTCGCGGCCGGCTG
>NZ_JTIY01000002.1:1125543-1134128 GCF_000818175.1 Streptomyces sp. AcH 505 | reverse complement strand
CCGGCCGTTCGAGGATCGGTGGACCGGAGGCTCAGGCGCCCGGCAGGTCGTAGGTGTCCAGTCGGCCACACATGCCGTACTTGCCGCGCACGGCGGGGGTCCGCGCGTGCACGGCGGCCTCGGCGAGATGGCTCACATCACCTGCGGCCAAGTGGTCGAGCTGTGCGCCCGTCGCCCTGACGGCCCGCAGCGCGCCGCGTTCCCAACGCTCGCGCCAGTCCGCGAGCCGCGGCAGGACCAAGGCGGCCGCGGCCTTGTGGAAGGCGCGCAACGGTCCAGGCTCCCCCGCCTCGGCAGCGGCGCGCAGAACGGCGAAACCCTCGACAGCCAAGTCACGGCGGCGCCGCGCGGCCGCCTCCGTCTCCTCGGCGGGCAGGGCGACGGCCGCGGCGTACGTGCGCGGATCGAGGTGGGCGGGCGGCAAGGTGAGAACCGCGTCGCCCGCCTCCGGAAGACCGTTGTTCTGCATCAGGACCGTGATGCGTAGCTCGTCCTCGTCGACGAGTCGGTGGATCGTGCCCGGCGTGAACCAGACCACGGACCCGGCCGCCAGTGGCGTCGAGGTGAAACCGCGGCTCGTGATCGTCTGCACGGCGCCCCGACCCGACTCCACCACGTACCCCTCGGTGCAGACCAGATGCAGATGAGGGCTGCCGCCGCAGTGGCCGTCCGCCGCCTCCCAGTCGTAGACGGAGAGATGGGAGACGCCGACGGCGCCCGGCAGGCCGTCGAAGCTCACCATGTCTGCTCCGCGAGATAGGAGGCGATGTCTCCGCGTTCCCACTGGCCGTCCGCGACGACGACGCGGTAGCGCCGGACGAGCGTGTCGCCGGGCACCAGGACCAGTTCATCGTAGAAGGCCCAGGAGGGGGCGACGGCCGCGAAGGGGTCGTTGCGGACGAACCAGTGCGCGGGATGCGCACCCTGCTCACCGGTGTGATCGTTCTCGGGGGCGTGGGCGAAGACTACGGTCGCGTGCCCGTCGACACCGTCGAACTCACCCCTGAACGCGAGCCACGGCGACTGCGTGCCCATGACCTCAGCGCCTTCGGCGTCGGCGGTCAGCACCCGGCCGTCGCGGAAAGCGCGCGGCCCCCGCCAGAACAGGCCTGTGTACCCGGCCAGTTCGCGGCCTTCGGTGGTCGGGCTGCCGAAGCGCAACGGCTCGTCGCGGAGATTGGTGACGGCGGTGGAGATGGTGAGGTGCCAGGCGCCCGACCCCGGCCGCGGGACGGCTGCTTCGACGCGGCGCCGCTCGTCGGCCCACGCGGAGCCGTCGTGCGCCCGCCAGGTCAAGCGCTCGGCGATGACCGCGAGGCCGTCCTGCGCACGCACCTCGTCGAAGCCCTCGTGGGTCATCGAGCCCACCCGGTCGGGCAGTTCGAGGTAGCCCTCGCCGTGAACGTAGGAGTTGCCGCCCCACAGGTTCTGTCCCGAGAGGTGGGAGGCCGTCACCTGGATGCCCTTGTGCCACCGGTGATCGTTGGGCCGGTAGTCGGTGACGACGCCGCCGGAGAGCGTGGCGAGGGGATGCAGGTACGGCTTGGGCGCCTCGAAGGCGGCTTCCGGCGCGTAGACGTAGGAGAGCAGGCGGGTGCCGTCGTGCGCCACGTCGATGCGTTCGCCGTGGAGATGAGTCAGTTTCACGCGGTGCCCTCCAGATCCTTCGTGGGTGCCCAGCCGGGGGTGCCTCCGTGCAGGACCGGGTAGAAGTCGTCGCCCGGCCCGATCTCGCCCGCGTGGACCGTGGTGTCGGTGAACGCCGACTTGTAGAGGGCCGAGACAAGTTCGAGCGTGGTCCTGCCGCCCGCCCCGCTCGTGCCGGGACGCCTGCCCGCGCGCAGGTCGTCGACGAAGGAACGTACCTGGGCCAGGTGCGAGCTGGGCTCGTCAGCGCCGAAGTCCCGCCACGCGGCGGCCGTCTCCTCGGGGACTCCGGGGGCGGGGCTGATGTGCCAGTCGGCGTTGGAGTGGCCGTACAGGTGGGTGACCTCCACCGTCGCGTATTCGCAGTCGATCCTGATGCGGCTGACCTCGTCGGGGCTCAGGACGCTGTTCACGACAGTGCCGAGCGCGCCGTTCTCGAAGCGGACAAGAGCGGTCGAGACGTCTTCGGTGCGCACGTCGTGGACCAGCCGGCCCGCCATCGCCTTGACTTCGTCCCACGGGCCGAGCAGGTCGAGCAACAGGTCCATCTGATGGATGCCGTGCCCCATGGTGGGCCCGCCCCCCTCGGTCTCCCACTGCCCGCGCCAGGGCGCGGCGAAGTACGCCGCGTCGCGGTACCAGGTGGTCTGACAGTGCGCCACCAGCGGGCGGCCCAGCGCCCCGTCCCGCAAGAGACGCCGCACGTGGCGTGGACCCGAGCCCAGCCGGTGCTGGAACACGATGGCCGCGTAGGGACCGTCGTCGCCCTCCTCGGCGCGCATCGCGTCGAAGTCCTCCAGGGAAGGGCAGGGCGGCTTCTCGCACAGCACCCACGCGCCGGCCCGCAGGGCGGAGATCGTCTGCTCCCGGTGCACCGAGGGCGGAGTGCAGAGCACCACCAGGTCGGGTTTCTGCTCGGCGAGCATGAGGTCGAGCCCCGTGTAGGGGTGCGGGATGCCGCCCTCCGCGCAGAAGGAGCGGACGGACTCCTCGGACACGTCCACGGCGGCGACGACGTCCACCCCCGGAGCGAGGGACCGGAGGGCGGGCAGGTGAGCTCCCCTCGCGATCCCGCCGGTGCCCACGACGGCAGCGCGCAGCGTCCGGTCGGAGCCTGGCAAATCGGTTACGGGTTCTGGACGTCCTGAAGAGCGGGACAGAGCGAACACCCCCACGGTGCGGTGTGATAGCAAGCGCTTTCTCCGTGAACCTACGAGCCGTATGAGAACGTTGTCAACCTCGACGCCGCCCCATCCTGGGAACGTTGCCAGAAAGTGCGTGCCGGGGGTCGACCCGCCCGTCCGGCCGCCCACCTCTCAGCGCGGTACGGCGCGGTCCTGCCAGCGGTAGAGGTCGCGCAGCAGAGAAATCTCGGCGCCGTGATGGATCAGTTCCCTGTTGACGTGCAGGACGATGCCCTCCACGGGAAACCGCTCGGGACCCACCGTGGGCGGATTGTCCAGGTCGGCGTCCGAGAGTTCGCGGACCCCCGCGTTCCATCTCCCGTACATCTCGTCGAGCTGTTCGAGCGCCTGGTCAGCGGTCCCCGCGTAGGCGAATGTCCGGAAGTCGACGTCCTGGCCGCCGAAGTGCCATCCGACCCGATAACCCAGACAGGAGACGATGATGTGCGCCAGCCGCCAGGCAATCGTGGTCACCGGCGCCGGGACCGGGTCAGGGGACGCGGTGTCCATCGTCCATTCCCCCGAACCTGCCGACATCGGCGCGGCCGACGTGCCACGTGGGCGGATGCTCCAGCAGCCACGCACCGGCTCCCAGAAGTACTCCTCATCGGCAAGACCCTGCAGCCGCGGCCGCAGGTTCTTGTGCCAGTGCCGGTCCAGCTGGTCCGCGATTCGCTCGCTCCTTGTCATCTCCGCACAGTACATACAACGTAGACCTGGCAGCCGCGCAGCACGTCGCGGTCCGGAGTCAGCCGAACGCCCAACTCCGCCTGCGGCAGGCCCCCAACGCCGTTCAGACGTGCGCCTCCGGGGCTGCTAGTCGGCGTACGCCTCGATGCTCACCACTTGGGCGGTCGCTGTGCCCGCCGCGGTGTATCGGACGTAGCGCGCGGAGACAGCTGAGGCGGTGACCGTGGTGTTGGACGCTGCGGCTGCCGCGACCGGCGTGCCGAACGGTGTCCAGGTCTTGCCGTCGCGTGATACATCGATCCGGTAGGCGGTCGTCGCTCCGTGGGACTGGACGACCGTCCGGCCGAGGGTCTTGGCCTTGCGCAGGTCGACGGTGAGGGTGGAGCCTGGGCCGGTCGCCTTCCACCAGGTGCTGGGGCTGCCGTCGACGGCGGCGACCGCGGGGAAGCTGAGGTCGGCCGTGGACGTGCTGACGGCCGTGCAGCGTGCGACATCCTGGGTCGGCGTCAGGTCGGGGCGCCGGGTGGGGATCGTCATGCTCTGGTGTCCGTGCAGCGTGGTCTGCCGGCCGGCGGCCGACACCGTCAGGGACCGGCCGCCGCGCATCGTCACCCGCGTCGTGTCATGACGGACGGAGATGTCGAAGGTGCTGCCGTGCCACTGGAGGCCGGTGATGTCGACACCCGGGATGTGCGGCGGGAGCATCGGGTCGACGGTGACCGCGTCGGTTTGGAACCGGAGGCCGGTGAAGCCGTACTGGAAGGCCTGCAGCACCCCGCCGATCCCGGTGGTGAAGGTGAACGCCCCGCCGGCGCGCGTCTCGGCGAACTGGTCGAACGGCGCGGCGATGAAGGGATCGAGGCCGCGCTTGAGGAACGTCTCGGTGACGCAGCCGGGGGTCCCGAGCGCGGCGCTGTCGATCAGGTTGATCGAGTCCGTCATGGACGGTCCGTTGATGTCGGTGCGGGGCGTGTAGTAGTCGAGGTCGGCCTGTGCCTGCTCGTCGGTCATCGGATAGGCCAACGGGTACTGCAGCATGACGGTGTCGGCCTGGTTGATCGTGTCGCCGCGGTACCCGTCGAACTCCTGGTGTACGCCGGTGGCCGGGTCGACGGGCACGCTCAGCCCGCCGGCGACCTGCGCCCACCGGGGATCGGGCTGTTCGCCGACGAGTTTCGCGGCCGTGGCGGCGGTGTTCAGGCTGCTGATCGCACCGGCGTTGGTGTACGCGCTGTTGTTGACGTTGTCGTGGTTCTCGTCCGGGGACTGCACCCCGTTGAGGTCGTAGCCGCCCTGACCGTCGGGCGTGGCCCTGCTCGCCCAGAACTGCGCGACCGACTTGATCACCGGCCAGCCCTTGGTGCGCAGCCACTTCAGGTCTCCGGTGGCTTCGTAGTACTGCCACTGTGCCAGCGCGACATCGGAGTCGATGTGGATCTCGCGCGGGTGGATGCCCACGTCGGCTCCGGTGTCCGCGCTCTCCCAGGGGTACTGCGCGCCTTGGAAACCGTGCGAAGCGGCGTTCGCGACGGCCGCGGGCAGGAGCGCTTCGCGGTAGTCGAGAAGGTTCTTGGCCAGGTCCGGATGGCCGGCCAGGAGCGCGGGGTTCATCCAGGTGTCCGCGTCCCAGAAGACATGTCCGTTGTAGTCGGCGGAGGTCAGTCCGCCGGGAGAGGAACCCCAGGTGACGCCGTCGCGGACCGCGGAGAGCAGGTAGAACGCGCTGGCGCGCAACTGCTGTGTCAGGGACGGGTCTCCGGGAACGGTGATGTCGGACTGCCACAGGCGTGCCCACGCACGCGTGTGGTCGTTCTCCACCTGCCGCCATCCTCGTTGGGCAGCGTGTGCCGCGTAGTTCCGAGCCGCGGCCTGCGGGTCGGCGGGTCCGTTCGTCACCAGGGGCGCCGAGCCCTGTGCGGTGTCGTTCGAGGACGCGACGCCGACGAACTTCGTCGCCTGGTAGGTCTTTCCGGCTCTGACGTGGAGATCGGCGCTCTGGGCGAGCGAGTCGGCGGACACGTCGGTGTACGGCTTGGTCGCCACCCGGTCGCCGTCGACGCGCAGTACGGACGAGAGCCCGGCCCGCATGCCGATCTGCTGCGTGGTGAGGCTCTCGCTCATCGTCGCCGACCTCCCGTCGACGTGTCCGGCCGAGACCTGCGTCAGGTTGACGGACTTGGCCAGCCGGTGGTTGGCCGGGAGGGTGTCGGCCCGCCCGTCGAACATGTCGATCACCGACAGGGGTCCGCTCCAGTTCACCGGGGTGATGTCGACCTGGGTGACGCCGAGATGGGCGTCGGCCTGGTCGACCAGGACCCGATAGGTCAGCCGGGTCGCCCGCCCCGCCGGCGAAGTCCACTTCAGCGAGGTGGTGATGACGCCGGCCCGGAGATCAAGGGACTGCCGGTAGTCCGTGGTCGTCCCCGTCGGCGCCGTAGCGGCCGGTGGTGTGTCCTGCGGGGACAGCGAGATCTCGTCCACGTTGGCCAGGCAGCTGTCGCCGGCGGCGCAGGTGACGGCCGCGGTGTTCGCACCGGAAGTGACGGGGACGTCGAGCGTGGCCGTCCCCCAGGTGTCCCAGGAACTGGTACCGGGCAACTGGAGCTGGACCGGGCCCGCTCCGTTCACCTGTGCGGTCAGCGTCTGGGCCTTACCGGAGCCTGCGGCGTAGCGGACGGTGAGGCGCGCGGTGCCCGCCGGAGCGTCGGCCACGGTGACGGTGGAGGCGGCATCGACGGCCGGCTTCCCGAGGGGGCCGTAACCGGCGACGAATCCCGTCCCCCCGAAGTTCTTGTGGCTCGTGTCGACGAACGCCCCACCGGACAGCTTTCCGGACTCCGCCTCGCAGACGACGCCGAAACTGCAGCTGCCCGATGCGACGTTTCCGTAGATCGCGCTGCCTTCGGAGATCCCCAGCGTGGACCAGGCCGGAATGTTCACGCGCTGCGGGGAGATCCCCGGCCCCTGCCCGTAGAATCCCGCGAGCTGCGATTCGGTCAGCAACGGCGTGGCCGAGAAGCCGGCTCCCTCCGCGGGCACCCGGGTCGACAAGTACCCGTTGCCCAGGGGCGCCGGGGCGTAGTCGGTGGACGGATCGGTCGTGCTGAGCACCCAGCTCGCATCCGTCTTTCCCGTAGCCGCTGCTGCTGACGGCGGATCGAGAACGCCGGCTGTCACGGTCGACAGCAGCAGGCTCGCCAAGGCGACGGCGACGGAGGTGCGGCGGATTCTCGTTCTCCGAGGTATCACGGACTCGCCTTCGCATCAGGGCACTTGGCAGGATGCACTGTAAGGAGCGCGTTTCCGCCGTGTCAACGCTTGAAGACGCGCCGATGACGTGCAGGTTCGGGCGGGGCGGACGTGGTCGGCGCGCCGGGAACGGGGGTCCCAGGATTCCTCGTCGAGGAGGAATCCATGGCCCAGCAGTCCGGCTGCTCGGACGGCGCTGGACAAGGACCGGCAACGTCGGGGGCCTGAAAAGCAGGAGAGCGGCCGACCGGCCGATGTCGTATCAGCCCTGGACCCGGCGAGGGACGAGCGGCAGTTGTACGTACCCGACGTGTGCCGGGCCGGTGTGGACGCTGTTGGTCGCGCCGGTGTGGTAGCTCGGGTCGTACGCGTGGTGCGTGCCGTGGCCCTGGCCGTCGTAGGGCTGGATGTCGATGCGGACGCGGTGGCCCTTACGCACGACAGCGGTGTGCGGGATGAGTTCGATCTCCACCGGGACGACCTCCCCGTCGTTCAGCGGGGCGTGATCGGCTTTGAGGTGGGTGTGCTTCGGCGCGTATCCGGTGCTGCGTGCGGGGTCGAGCTTGCGGTGCGACGCCTTCAACCAGCCCTTTGCCACCGGGTAATGCGCGGCCTTGAGCCCCATCGTCGTGGGGCCGGAGTAGTCGACTTCCCTGTTCTTCTCGTCGACGACGCGGAGGGAGACGTAGATGTCCATGTCCTGGCTGTCGGCGGAGACCCAGAGTTCGACTTTGCCGTATCCCGCGAGGACATGGTCCTCGGTCACCGGGTCGCTGATGAAGGAGACGCCGGTGGTCCGCGGGTCGGTGGCCGCCGACCCGGTGTCGCCGCGCAGGCTTTCGGGGCCGAGCGCCGCGTCGGCGAGCTGGACTTCGGCGGAGTAGCTCACGCGGGCCTCCTCGCCGGGCCGCGTCGGCGAGAGGCGCAGGAAGTCGTCGCGCACACCGTCGCCGCTCCAGGCGGACGGGGCGGCGTCGAAGAACCACTTGGTGTACCGGGTCCGCGCGATCGGCCATTCGTCCTCCTCCTGGATGTAGGAGGCGCCGTTGCCGGTGCGTATCTCCAGCCGTACCGGCGGCCTGTCCATGATGCCGTTGTCGATGCCCTTCAGCCAGTGGTCGAAGAAGGCCATGTGGTCGGCGACGGAGTCCTCCGCATAGGACTTGACCAGCCAGTCCTCCCAGAAGTCGAGCTTCTTGTGCGGCGTCGGGGTGTGCACGTAGGTCTCGCTGCTGCCGAGTTGGTGGAGGTGGCTCACATGGGTGGTCGCTGCGACGGCCCAGAGGGGCACCGTGACGTCGCTCATGTCCGGGCTCATGAAGACCTCGGCGCGCGGCCCGAAGATGGCGTCCGGGTCGGAGTCCTTGAACGGGTTGTCCCGCATGGCCTTGAGGAAGTCGACGGCGTTCAGTTCGCCGCACACGGCCGGCACCAGGCCGTTGCGGTACCAGTGTGGGAAGAACTCTTCGTTGAGGATGCCGCCGTTGTAGGCGACCTGTTCGTACAGGTCGATGTCGGTGCCGATGGCGACCATCGCCTTGAGGTGGGCGGGGCGCAGGCTCGCCACGGCGTGCTGGGTGACGGCGAGGTAGGACATGCCCCACAGGCCGACGTTGCCGTTGGACCACGGCTGTTCGCCCGCCCACTCGATGGCGTCCTTGTACGCCTCGGCGGTGGAGATGCCCCAAGGTGCCAGCGTGCCAGGGCTCTTGCCGCTGCCGGGTCCGTCGACCCGGACGACGGTGTAGCCGTTCGGCACCCAGGTAGCGGTGTTGACGGTCTCGTGGTTCTCCCAGGGGAGCCCGTCGGCGTTCC
>NZ_JTIY01000002.1:1104505-1125035 GCF_000818175.1 Streptomyces sp. AcH 505 | reverse complement strand
GGTGCCAGCGTGCCAGGGCTCTTGCCGCTGCCGGGTCCGTCGACCCGGACGACGGTGTAGCCGTTCGGCACCCAGGTAGCGGTGTTGACGGTCTCGTGGTTCTCCCAGGGGAGCCCGTCGGCGTTCCCGTGGAAGTACTCGTCCTCCATCTGCTCGTGCTCCTCCAGATCGGCGTCACCGCAGATGGAGTGGTGGTTGAACGCCTTGCCGTACACACCGCAGCCCATGATCACCGGGTACGCGCCGTCCTCCGCGGGGCGGAACACGTCGGCGTAGAGGTGCGAGCCGTTGCTGAGAGGGATCTTGACGTCGCGGAAGCGGCGGATGCCCATCGCGTTGCGGCGCAGCTCGTTGCGGGCGGCGGCGGGGGAACACAACTGCCGCGGTGTGCGGTCCTCGAAGACGCCGGCGCCGTCGAGGTCGGCGAGCAGCGAGACGATGACGGGATCCTGGGTGAAGGCCAGGATCTCATCGTCCTCCCGGCCCGCGAAGGCGATGTCATGCCGGAAGTCCAACGGGCGTGCGCCGATGATGTCGTGGACCTCGGGGGCTATCCGGGTGCCGTGGTCGAGCACTCCATCGCGGTCGAGGGTGAAGACCAGGCGGGCGATGTTGGTGAGGCCGGGGTCCTTCAGTTTGTGCGGGCTGCCGTCGACGCGGCTGACTATCTGCGTCAAGTTCACCTGAGGGGCGCACTTGACGGTTCCGATCGCGTTTTCGCCGAGGAGGAAGGCCATGCGCTCCCCGTCGCGGTACTGGAATTCGCCACGCTCGTTCGTCAGGCCGGAGCAGCTCGGTGTTTCGTACTTGATACCGCTGATGGGACCCGCGAGAACTCCGGTGCGGAGCATGCTGGAACCTCCTGATGTGAAGTGCTGTTGCGGCCGGGCGACGGCGTGGATCGCCGTCGCCCTGTTGGCCGTCGCGCTATTCCTGCCTGGCCTCGTCGCCCGGCGGGGGCAGGGCCACGGCACGGAGAAAGGCCTGGGCGAGCGTCTCGATCGTTTCTTCTTTGCTGGGCAGGTCTGCCGCGGCGACCTGGCTGGTGACGGGGCGCAACAAGAAATGGTGGAAGATCGGCCCGGTCATCATCTGGGTGAGCAGCATGGGCGGGAGATCCCGGACCCGGCCGGCGGCGGCTTCTTCGGCGAGCCACGCTCCGAGGCCTGCCAGGAGGCGCGGAGTGAGTGTCTGGAAGACCATCAGGACGTTGGCGTCGCCGGGGCGGGCGAAGACCTCCGCCAACAGGGCGGGCAAGACACGCGGTTCACGTTCCAGCGTGTCGACCATGAGCCGCGTGAGGCGCCGGACGGTGTCCTCCAGGTCACCGCGCGACGTGGCAAAAAGCGCCTCGACGTCGACGGTGGGGCTGTAGCGCTCGAACACCAACCGCAGCAGTTCGTCACGTCCTCCGAAGGTCGCGTAGAGGCTGGGTACGGAGCACTCGGCGGCAGCCGCCACACGTTCGAACGTGACCGTGCCGAGTCCCTGCGTACTGATCAGGGTGCCTGTGACCTCGATCGCCCGCTCTCGGACCGGCTTGCGTCCCCCGGGTTCGACGCCGGCCGCGCGCAGCGCCTCGTCCAGGGCGTGCCGACTGCCGCCGATCCGGCGTACCAGTGTGCTGCGGGAGATCCCGGCCTCCTGGGCGATGTCCCGGAGGGTCACCTCGGCCACGGAGACGCCACGCGCTTGTGCGGCCCGCAGGGTTGCTCCGACGATGTCCTGGGGGACGATCTGCTCGTCCGCCGACTTATCAGTACGTGACATGTTGATAAATCTACTATGCAGTCGCGTACCAGACCTGCGTGGTCCCGGCGGGCGAAGTCGGGTCATCGGATTCCTCCTCGCACGTGGCGCGTCGGCGTTCTCGCTCGGCTTGTTATGAACGGCGTTCGAGCACGCTCATGGACGCCGGCGGCGCCTCCGATCCGCACAGCTCCCGTCCGACGTTCTCCATCCAGGTGTCGATGCCGTGCGCCGCGTGCAGGCTGCCCGCACGGCAGTTGCGCGCGATCAGCTGAAGCGGCTGCCGTTTGGTGATCGCAGACGCCCCGGACGCATGGAAGAGCGTCTCGACGGCAGAGCCGCACGCGTCCCAGATGTACGCCACGTCGGTGTGGAGCTGGAGGGTGTCAGGCTCGGCGGGGTCCGCCTCCGCTGCCTCCAGCCGGTCGAGCTGAGCCACCGCGGCGTCGGCCACCGCTGCCGCCGCCCGGATCTGGGTGTGGGCGCGACCGACGGTCAGGTGCGTGATCGGCGCGTCGGCCTGTTTCGCGTACGGCGAGTACGGGATGCCACGCTTCCCGATCGCCCCCAGGAACACCTCCATGGCGTGGTCGGCCATGCCGAGCGCGACACCCGCTCCGGTGACGAGCGAGCGGGCGAGGCCTCCGGGACGTGGTCCGAGGCCCCGCTCGGTGAGCCCGGCGAGCCGCTCGGTGAGCCGCTTCGGAGTGCTGAAGTACGCGTCGGGGACGAACAGTTCGCCGTCCGTCGCCACGGTCTGGCTGCCCGTGGCCGCCATCCCCATCGCGTCCCAGTCGTCCCTGGCCGCAAGCGAATCCTTCGGGACGAGCACCATCCCGACCTTCGCGTCGTCCACCTCGTCGTAGAAGACGGCGAGATAGCCGTGGGACGCGTGAGCACTCCCCGTCGCGAAGGGCCATGCGCCCTTGATCATCCAACCGCCGTCGACCTGCCGTGCGGTCCCCGACATACGCCGGCTGGTCCCGCCCACCGCGAAGGTGCGATTGCCGACCCACGGCGACTCGTACACCGGGGCGACGACGTCGTCGTCGAAGGCACAGCTCCACAGGTTCCCGCCCGCGGCCGCCCACACCATCCAGCCGGTCGCCCCGCATCCGGAGCCGAGTGCACGGAAGATGTCGTGCACCTCCCGGGTGGTGAAATCCGCTCCCCCGTACCGCTTCGGTGTCGTCAGGCCGAACACACCGGCCGCGTCGAGACGCTCGATGGTCTCCTGCGGGATGCGCCGCTGCCGCTCGGCCGCGGCCTGGTGCTCGCGCAGCCAGGGCCGCAACTCCACGACGCGGTCGATGATCTCCTGCGCCTTCGACTGGCCGATGTCCGCCTTGATGCCCTTTGACATATACCTCATCGCCTCCTGGTCGTCGTCACGTTCACACTTCGCCGCGGCCGTCATGGCATCCGCGCGCCCCGGATCAGCTGGGCCAGTCCTTCTCCGCCGTCGGCGTGCCGTGAAAGCCGGCAACCGGGCGCAGGCTGGGGTCGGTTCCGTCCCGCATGCCCACGGAGGCGTCCGGGTGGTCGTCGAACCATCCGTCGGAGGGGTACTGGTACATCCAGTCGACGAGAAGCCTGCGGCGCGCGATCAGCCAGACACCGTCGCGCCGCTCGAACCGGTCGAGGTAGCGCCCCCAGAGTTTGACGTAGGCACCCTTCCACTGGTGCTTCTCCGAGCCCTGGTGATAGGCGTTCAGGTACGTCTCGACATGGGCGACGTCGGGCCCGTCGAACTCGACCAGGCTGTTGCCGAGGAGATGCATGGTGCGGACGAACCGCGGCATCTCGCCGGACAGGAAGTCGACGAATCCGTCGACGGAACCGATATGCAGGCTCTCAGGGAACTGGACCCAGGCGTCGCCGTGGAAGCCGCCCCGGACCAGGCTCATGTCGACCCGGTCGAGACCGCGGCAGTAGCGCAGCAGCACGTCGTGGATCTCCGCACGTGAGCTCAGTTCTTCGACATTCATCGGCGTATCTCCTTGTCGATATGACAACGCGTCATTACCGCGCTTCGTCGGGCGCGGCAGTCGCCCCACGGCGCCCCGCCGATGCGTGACACTTGGGTAAACCTACTGTGTACTCGCGTTCCAGTCGAGAGGTGTGCGTCAGCTTTCAGGGGGTGACGGGTTCGCGCCGTGAGGTCTCGACGCCCCCCGAGTCGAAGGCCGGTGCGGAGCGGGACGGCGCAGTACGCCTTCCGCGCCGGTCGGCGATCAGCACGAGGGCGACCCCGACGACGACCCAGACGGTCAGAACCAGGGCGGGGAGGCCGTCACCCACCCCGCCGAAGAAGGCGTTGACACGCAGAAGGCTGCCCGAGGCGCCCGGCGGAAGCAGCTGACCGAGGGTCGCCCATCCGTCGGGGAGCCAGTGCGGACCGGTGGCCAGACCCGAAAGCGGGTTGCCCAGCAGCATCATGACGGCACCGCCGAGGGCGAAGCCGGCGACGCCGAGGAGAGCTTGGAGGCCGAGGAGGGTCGTGGACATGGCCGTCATGCCGAGGATGACCCCGAGCGCGGTGAGCCCGTAGTCGCCGTCGATCGAGTGCGTACCGAACTGGAGGACGGCGACGACGGCCGCGCCCGCCGCGACGGAGAACAGCACGGCTCCCGTCAGACGTGTCCGCAGCCCGCGATGGCCGGGGAAGACGCTGCCCAGGATCAACGCGGGAAAGATCCCGCCGAAGATCATGGGCATCAGTGCCGCGGTCATCCCCGCGCCGCGTGGGTCGTCCTCGGTGAACGGCACCAGTTCGTGGACTGTGGCCTGTGTCGTGTTCTGTGCTGCGACGCTGTCACCCAACCCGGTGAGCGCGCTGGTGACGGAAGGGCCGCCGGCGGTGGCGGTGTAGACGTCGACGCCCTGCGCGGTGATCGCCAGACCGCCCGCGATGTCGCCCTCTTTGGTGGCCGACTCGACGGCATCGGTGGTCGCGTAGCGACGGACGTCCCACTGCGGGCCGTCGATGTTCTTGTGGAGGGCCTCGACTGCCGGCCGGGGCCCGGTAGCACCTATGGGTACGTGGTGCGGTCCGCTGTGCAGCGAGGGCAGTGCGAAAGCGCACAGCATGGTGGTGATGAGGGCCGCCAGGCCGAGGACGACCAGGGTCAGTTTGCGGCCCGCACGGGGTGGAGCGGAGTAGTCGGACACGGCGAACCCTCACCTCAGCTACGGACGGCCGCTGCGGCGACGATCCAGTTCCTGAACTCGACGGCGTAGTGGCGCAGGTGGTGTTCGAGGACGTCGTCGGGGCTCGTGACGGGGAAGTAGACGGTCAGGTTGGCGGTGAATCCGTCGGCGGTGTCGCCGAACTGGATGAGGGCCCGGCCGACGACCGTGCCATCGGCCAGGAAGAGGTTCGAGGACATCTTGCGCGGGAATTCCGACTCCGGGAGGAGCTCGTCCGCGTCCTCGGCCCAGGCCAGCGCGGCCGTCCCCCAGCCGCCCATGTAGAACGAGCAGACGTACGGGCCGATGTTCTCCACCACGCGTGCGCCGATGTCGTCGGTGCCCATCACGTAGTGCTCGGGGTGTGCGACGAGCAGTGCGTGCTCGTCGCCGGCGAAGGCCTCGTCCATCCAGGCCAGGAACGCGGCCGAGGTGAGGCCCTGCACGGCGAGCACGGTCGTGCCCGCCTTGAAGCGGTCCTTGGAAGTGCGCGCGCACTCGCGCAGGAAGGCGTTGCCCTCCTCGATGTCGGCTGCGAGAAGGTCGAGCAGGCCCTCGCGGCCCAGCCGGGTCCTGAAGCGGTCCAGGGCTCGGCGGGCGTAGAACAGCTCGAAATCGTCGATGCTCCCGGGGCCGGCGGGTCCTGAGGTGAGAGTCACGGACACGGACGACGGGGTCTGGCTGTCGGGCATGGTCGAACCTCCGGAGTAATATGTGAATGCGAATTCGCATTCATGTTCTGAGAGTACCCAGAGGAAGGCACCCGTTGTCAAAGGAGCCGGACCAGCCGGCGCGCTACCGGGAGCCCCGGCAGGCGCGCAGCGCGGCGACGCTGGCTCGCGTTCTGCGCGCGGCCGAGGACATCGCCTCCTCGTCCGGTCTGGAGGAGATGACGATCACCGGTGTCGCCGAGCGCGCCGGCGTCTCGGTCGGCACGATCTACCGCCGCTTCGAGGGGAAAGAGCAGCTGATCACCGCCCTGACGGAGCGGATGCTGGAACAACGCGAGCAGTACATGGCCGAGCAGCTGCGCGCGGCCGAGCCCTCACTCTCCGGCGCCATGGACGCCTACGCGCATGCCCTGCTGCAGTCCTTCGCCGACAGCAGCAACCTCTTCCCCGAACTGCTGCGCGCGCGGGTGACCGGCGCCCTCGACCGCGGGGCGCACACCATCACCGAAATCCACCGCCTGCTGCTCGAAGCGGCGGCCCCCTACACCGGCCAGATCCGGCGCTCCACCCCGCAGACAGCGCTGGACACCGTAGCCCGCGCCATCCTCGGCGCCTGCTTCCACAACTCCGTACGCCCCGACCCCGCCACCGGCGAAGCAGCCCAACATCAGTACGCGGACGAACTCAGCGACATGGCGATCGCCTACCTCCGCACTCCCGACCGCCGTGGTACCACGCAGAGCTGAACAGCCCACACTGCCGCGCTCCTACGTGCCGTCGTCGGCCTTCGGCGTGGGGACCAGCACGCTCTGGAGGGCGGGCCCGACGAGCGCGATCAGCCTCTCGCGCTCCACTCCGGTGAGCGTGGGGACACCGACGATGCCCCGCCCCACCACGAGCCCGACGAGCATCGACGACACGACGCCCACCCGGAGCATCGCGTCGTCGTCGACAGCACGCGCCGCCAGAGCGCCGACCAGCAGCCGCTCCTGGAGGAACGCGCGCAGCTGCTCGTTCGCCTGATCGTTGACGATGGCACCGCGGAGCATCGCCATGAGCGGCTCCGAGCTCCGCGCGTCCTCCTCCCACACGTCGAGGAACGCTCGGACGACGCGTTCACCGAGACCGTCGTCCGCCCCCTCGAACGCGGCGCTGAAGCGCGTCAACGCATCCGCCGGAACCGACATGACGGCGGCGAACAGCTCGTTTTTCGACCGGAAGAACTGCATCACCAGCGACGCGTCCACCCCGGCGTCGGCTGCGACCCGCCGGATCGTGGTCGCGGTGAAGCCGTCAGCCGCGAAGCGGGCGCGGGCTGCGGCGAGGATCGCCTGCCGGGTCGTGTTCTCCCCCGGCCGGCGGCCGCGGGGCGCGGTGTTGGCGGGACTCGTAGGCGCGGTCATGCCCCAAAACTACCTCCCCGTAAAAATATCAACGGCTGTTGAGTTCTTGGATTCGCGGACGTACGCTCGCCACGTTGCCGGCGGCCGACCGCGGGCGCAGAGATGCGAGGAGCTCACCATGAGCGACGACCAGAAGGTGTTCACACCGTCTCAGCCGCTGGAGCCGGGTGACCGGTACGGGATCTTGAGCGGATTCGAGCCCGGGACAAGGACATTGGAGGCGGGATTCAGGATCGCGCCACCGTTCCGGCCCCTGCCGGTCGACATCGTCTTCGAGAAGGACGTGCCGGTCACCCTGCGCGACGGCGTCACGATCCTTGTCGACGTCTTCCGCCCCACGGGGACGGAAAAGGTGCCGGTCATTGTGGCCTGGAGCCCGTACGGAAAGGGCCAGGGAACATCCGCCAGCGTCCTCGGCATCTTCGGCATGGTCGGGCTCGACAACGGCGTCGTCTCCGGACTGGAGAAGTTCGAGGGCCCCGACCCGGCCTACTGGTGCGCGCAGGGCTACGCGATCTGCAACCCGGACATCCGCGGCGTGGGCAACTCCGAGGGTGACAGCGTCCTGTGGGACCGCCAGGAAGGGCGCGACTGCTACGACCTCGTCGAGTGGCTGGGCGTCCAGGACTGGTGCACCGGCAAGGTGGGGATGAGCGGAACGTCCTATCTCGCGGTCTCCCAGTGGTTCACCGCCGCCGAACAGCCGCCGCACCTCGCGGCGATCAACCCGTGGGAAGGCGTCAGCGATGTCTACCGCGACCTGGTGAGGCGTGGCGGCATGCCTGACACCGGGTTCGCCGGGCAGCTCCAGGACAACAGCTTCTTCGGCAACGGCCGGAAGGAGGACATCCTCGCGGAGGCCGAGCGCCACCCGCTGATCAACGGCCTGTGGGAGAACAAGATCCCACAGTTCGAGAAGGTCACCGTGCCCGCGTACGTCGTCGCCAGCTACTCCAACACCCTGCACACGGCGGGAACCTTCCGCGCCTGGCGCCGGATCGCGTCCGAGGACAAGTGGCTGCGCATCCACAACAGCCAGGAATGGCCCGACTATTACGACGAGGCGAACCGGGCGGACCTGCAACGGTTCTTCGACCGCTACCTCAAGGGCGAGGACAACAGCTGGGAGCAGACGCCGCGCGTGCGCTACTCGCTCCTCGACCTCCAGGGCGGCGACCGGGTGAACAACCCGGCAGACCAGTTCCCGCCGGCGGACGTCACGTCGGCGAAGTACTACCTCGACGGCCACTCACGGACCTTGAGCACGACAGCGCCCACCGCCGACACGGCAGCGGCCTATGTCGTCGGGTTCAGCCCGGACACGGTCTCGTTCGTGACGCGCTTCGACCAGGAGACGGTGCTGGTCGGCTACCCGAAGGCGCATCTCTGGGTCGAGGCGAAGGGTTCCGACGACATGGACCTGTTCCTCCTCGTCCAGAAACTCGACGCGTACGGCACACCGCTCCAGCAGTTCACCGTGCTCAACCAGGGGGCACGGATCCAGGACGTCACCGAGCGGGGCGCATCGATCCTGCGGTACAAGGGTTCCGACGGACGGCTGCGCGTGTCGATGCGGCACCTGGACAAGGCGCTGTCCACCGAGGACGTCCCCGCCCACAGCTTCGACCGGATCGAGAAGCTGGCACCCGGCGAGGTCGTCGACGTGGAGATCGACCTGCTCCCGGTCGGGCTCACCTTCCACCCGGGCGAGCAGCTTCGCCTCGTCATCAGCGGCCGCTCGCTCCTCGGCACGATGATGCCCGGAATCCGCGAGTACGCCCCTGCCAACAGCGGACAGCACATCATCCACACCGGGGGCGATCAGGCGTCGTATCTCCAGCTTCCGGTCAAGACGCCCTGACCTGAGCCCGGTCCCTCCTTCGTGAGCATTCGCGACGCCCCTCCCCGTGGGTGCTGGACGGCCTCACCCGATGTACGGGTGGTGCCCCGGCCGCTTCGCAACGGCCGGGGCACCACCTGGTCCGGGGTCAGCGGTAGGTGCGAGTGACTCAGCCGCCTTGAGGTCCCGTGGGCGCGGAAGCGGTGAAGGCGGCGAATTCCCTTCGGGTGAACTGCTCGAATGTCGTCGGGCGTCGGCCGAGCAGCCAGGTCAGCACGTTGGGGTTACCGATGAAGTCATGGCTGCTGTAGCGCTCGCTGATCGCTCTCAAC
Organism: Streptomyces sp. AcH 505; assembly: GCF_000818175.1. GTDB lineage: Bacteria > Actinomycetota > Actinomycetes > Streptomycetales > Streptomycetaceae > Streptomyces. The sequence continues at coordinate 1,115,851 of NZ_JTIY01000002.1, read as the reverse complement.
AGCCGCGCCTGGTAAGGAAACTGGGTCGCGCTGTCGGCTCCGAGGGTCGCCTTGAGGAATGTTTCGGAGTCGATCCGCTCGGCCGCGATGTCACGACCGGTCACCTCCGCGATCACCCTCGCCAGATCGTGGGCCGTATACCGCCCCGGCGCGACCAGTTCGTACGTGGCGCCGGCATGCCGGTCGCTTTCGACGAGGACGTCGGCTGCCACTTCTGCCACGTCGCCCAGGTCCACCATCGACTGGTAGCGGTCGAGCGCCCAGGAGAGTGCGAAGACGCCTTTCTCGAAGGCGGGCGTAAGCCGGTGGCGCAGCATGTAGTTGGCGGGCTGGAGGATGGTGAACTCCATCCCTGACGAGATGAGGCATTCCTCTAGGTCGCGCTTGATCTCGTGTTGAACGAGATCGGTGATGATCGCGTGCAGCGCCGAACTGAAGACGAAATGCCGTACGCCCGCCGCCCGGGCGGCGTCGATGGAGGCGAAGCCCATGTCCCGTTCCCGGGGATGGAGGGCCGGTCCTACGTAGTAGACCTTCTCAACGCCCCGCATGGCCCGTGCCAGGACGTCCGGTTGGGCCATGTCTCCGACGACGATGTCGGTGACACCCGTCGCGCGGAGGGTTCGCGCCGATTCCTCGGAGCGGACACAGGCCCGGAAATCAACTTCGGCCGCCAGGAGTCGCGGGATCAGCAGCTTTCCCTGATTGCCGTTTGCCGCAGTCACCAGTATCAATGTTCGACTCCTGGGCCGGTGTGGTCGTGTTCGAGGTGGTGCTTGATCAGGAGGTCGGCGCCGAAGTCGTTGGAGGGGTCGCGCCAGACGCTGTGGACGTGGTTGGCGTTGTCCTCGGCGTTGTCGAACTCGACGAGGGTCACCGGGCCCTGGACGCGGAAGTAGTGAGGTTGGTCGATGGCCGTGCCGCCGGCCCAGGCGAAGTGCAGTTCGTCGGTGCCGCCGGCGGCACCGATGCGGTCCATCTCGTACCCGATCAGTCCCGGGCGGGCACGCTGGACGAAGTGGGCCAACAGAGCGTCGAAGTGGGCGCGCTGGGCGGCGGAGAGGTCGCCGGCGCGGATGCCGCGAGGATGGGCGCGGAAGTAGGCGAGGGCCTTGCGGTCGTCGTCGGTGATCATCGCGTCGCGCCGCCCGACACCATGGTGGGCGGGGTACTCGACCTCGCCGATGGTCGCGACGGTGCGGGTGACGAAGTCCGCCGGCGGCTTGGAGTGGATGACCGTCTGCTTCTGCTGGGGGCCGGTGAGGCTGTCCAGCAGGGCGAAGGCCGTGTCCTCCTCCTCGCCGAGGATGCGGAAGGGACCGAAGCGAGCGGGTTCGGCACCGAGCAGGAACGGGGTGGCGCTGACGAGGTCGCCGTCGACGACGGTGATGTTGACCGACAGGTGGTGCCCGACCAGCCGCCAGCCCCAGGTGGTGTCCGGCTGCGGCTGGCCGAAGAACGTGAGGTAGTAGCCGCGCGCGTCGCGGAAGGTGGCCGCGATGTGACCGAACACGGGCAGGTTGAGCTCACGGAGTACGTGCTCGTTGGTCATCACCTGGATCACCCGGGCGTAGGCGGGGATCGACATGGACTCGGCGATCAGCCGGTGCGCCAGCGCTTCCTGGCGGCGGTCGAGCTCTCCGAGCGGGAGGCCGTGCCGGCCGGACTCGGGCAGGAAGTTCCAGTGTGTCCGGCCCGGGTCGTCGTGAGGCAGCAGTACCCGGGTCCGCTGATCGGCACTCAGGCCGTCGAAGAGCCCCATCGCCGCGAACGTGACCGCGGTCGCGTCGAACGAGCCGCCCGGCCGTGGCCGGTGCGCCTCCGGGAGTCCACCGTCCGGGGGGACGTGTGGTGTTGACGTCATGGTGTTCCTTCCACCGGAGCCGGTTGGAGTGCCCCACGCAGGCGCGGGACGAAGCGCGGGATGTCGCTGTGCCTGCCGGCCGCGAACACGTAGAAGTCCGGCCGGGCGAGAACCGCCTCGCAGCCGTGCTCCGTGAACCAGCGCTCGTAAACCCCGTCGAGATCCTGGACGGGCCCCGCGCCCGACACGTCGGCGATGACGCCACCGATCCGCTGGAACCAGGCGGCGTCCTCGCCGCTCAGCACCTCGGTGGGATCGCCGACGCGGCTGATCAGCTGCCAGCCACCGCCGACGACGTCGTCGAACAGGCCCGTCCGGCCGGCGACCCGGACCTGGCCCTGCGGCGCCAGGCGCCCCTCCACTCCCCCGCCACTCGCGAGCGTCAGCGACGGCTCGCCCAGACGCGGGTGCGGGGGCTCTCGCGTGGCGGCCTCCGGATCACCCGATCGCTTCTTCATCTCGGCGTCCCGGGCCGCCGCCCGGCCGACGTCGAGTTCGCAGATGACACGGCCCGCGGCCACCGCCTCGTCGATGATCTCCCGGACGTGCCCGGTACGTTCGGGTCCGTACGTGTCGAGCGATGCGGGCGCCGCCAGCCCGCGGTGCACCATGCCCAGCCGCCAGGTCAGCGCCCGGGCGTCCCGCAGGCCCGAGCAGAGCCCCTGCCCGAGGAAGGGGGGCATCAGGTGGGCCGAGTCGCCCGCGAGGAACGCGTTCCCCTCGCGCCAGGTGTGCGCCCACCGCCCCCGGAAGGTGTAGACGGCGTGCCGTTCCAGCCGGGCGGTCCGCGGTGTCACGCCCCAGGGCGCCATGAGCCGCCAGGCTGTGCTGTCCTGACCCAGTTCCTCGACGGTCATGTCCGCGCGGCGCATGAACTCGAAGCGGCGGCGGCCCGGGCCGCTGTTGACCGCGGTGGCCGGCTGCGCCGGGTCGCAGTACTGGGTGACGAAGGCGCTCCACTTCTCCTCGACCAGCGGCTGGTAGTCAACGACCAGCCAGTCGGCCTGGAACCCCGAATCCCCGACGTCGATGCCGAGCTGGGAGCGGACGGCGCTGTTGGCCCCGTCGGCGCCGACGAGCCATCGCGACCGCACCCTCAGAGCCTCGGTCGGCTGCTGGGTGGGGGCGAGTCGCGCGGTCACTCCCCCGTCGCCCTGGGTCAGGGCCTGGAAGGTCCAGCCACGGTGGATCCGCACGCCGGGCGTCGCCTCCGCCAGTTCCTCGAGCGCCGCCTCAAGGTCGGGCTGGTAGAAGCCGTTGGTGTTCGCCCACCCCGATTCGGCGGGCCTGTTCCAGTCGATGGCCTGCAGGAGTTCGCCCTCGCCGTTGCGGAACTCGTACCCGCCCCGTTCGCCCTGGGACGGTTCGAACAGGTCGGTGTGTTCGGTCATGAGCCCTGCGGACTGGAGAATGCGGAGCGCCTCATGGTCGATGGTGCACGCCCGCGGGGACGGATAACGCCGCGGCCACCGCTCCACCACAGCCACCCGCAGACCGGCCTGACCGAGGAAGACAGCGGTCAGCAGCCCGACGGGCCCGCCCCCCACCACCAGACAGTCGACCACCGTCCGAACATCCCCGGCGGGGTCCTGCTCCGGAAAGGTCGTCATGCGCTCGCTCCCGCCGGCCGGTCGGCGTCCCGCGCGGGGCCGGGCGGTGCGGGAGTACGGGTCACGGTCGCGTGCTCCGGCTGTGTCGGGGTGGGGTGTGGACGGTGGCCGTCTTCGGTGAACATTACATATTTGACGTGCGGGGAGGTCGTCTGCGCGCGCCACGCGGCCGGGAGTTCAGCCAGGGGGAAGGTGCGGACCTCGACCTGGAGCCCACCGCCGCCGAGGGCGGTCCACAGCCAGGTCAGCGCTGCCTCCTTGTCGCGCAGCGGGGTGTGCAGGCCGGCGAAGCCGGACAGCGTGAGCTGCTTGCCGCGCAACAGCCCGGCCGGCACCCGCGCCGTCGCCCCTGCCAGGTTCCCGATGTTCACCACCCGGGCCCGTGGCGCGCACACCCGCAACGCCGCCTCCAGCGGCACTCCGTACAGGCCGTCGAGGACGACGTCCACCGGGCCGGCCGCGGCCAGCAACCGGTCTCCCAGCTCATCGGGTCCCTCGTCGGCGCGTAGTGCGACGACGGCGTCGGCGCCGAGGGCGAGCAGGCGGTCCAGCGCCACCTGGTCGCGGGCGAGGCCGATCACCCGGCCCGCACCGCTCCTGTGTGCCACCTGGACCGCGAGCTGCCCGACGGCGCCGGTGGCCCCCAGTACCAGCACCGTCTCCCCCGGGCGCAGGCCGGCGTCCTCGACCAGTGGCATGAACGCCGCTGTGCCGGAGTTGCCGACGGCCGCAGCCGACACCGGGTCGAGGCCGTGGGGCAGCGGCAGCAGTTCGTCGTCGGCGACGAGCACCTGCGCGGCGAAGGCGCCCGGCGTGGCCGGTGAGGCGTGGCATTCGGCATAGACCAGGGAGCCGGGCGGGTGGCGGTCGGAGTCGAGTACGACGCCCACGCACTCGCTGCCCGGGACGTAGGGCGCTGCGTGCCGGGCCGAGTGGAACGTCCCGGATGCGATGGCCAGGTCCAGCGGGTTCAGCGGTGCAGCGACCACCGACACCAGGGTGGTGTGGGGTGTCCGTCGCGGCAGCACGACCGAGCCCAGCCGAGGTTCGGCGCCGGGGGCGTCGACGATCGCCGCCGGGACGCGGTTCGCCGGTGTGTCGTTCATCGCAGCCAGCCACGAATCGCGGGTCCGTCGGCGTCGAGCAGGGGTGGCGCTTCGTGTTCGAGTCGGGTGCTCTCGCTCAGCTCACCGGCGGGTGACATGTCGAACGTGCGCAGGGCCATACCGGGGAGCGTGAGGGTGCCGAGCGTCTCGTGCTTGACGTCCACGGTGAGTCGCTGTGAGCGGGTCTGCTCCCATTGATACACCTCGTCGATGGTGCGGATGCGCCCGGCGGGGATGCCGGCCTCGGTGAGTTGGGCGAGCACAGTGTCGCGGTCGAGGTCCGCGAAGCGACGCTCGATGTGTTCGGTGAGCGCGTCGATGTTCTGGAGTCGGCTGGTGTTGGTGGCGTAGTCGGGGTCGTCGGGGTCGAGGCCGAATCGGGCGCACAGCCGTCGCCACATCGTCTCGTTGCCACAGGCGATCTGAACCAGCCCGTCGGCACAGCGGAACGCTCCGTAAGGGGCGATGGACGGGTGCCGGTTGCCCTGGGCCCGGCCCACTTCACCGGCGACCGTCCAGGCGGTGCCCTGAAAGGCGTGGATGCCGACGAGCGCCGCGAGCAGTGAGGTGCGTACGAGCTGTCCTCGGCCGGTGCGGTCCCGTTCGCGAAGTGCGGCCAGCACGCCGTAGGCGCCGTAGATTCCGGCGGTCAGATCGCCGACCGGGACGCCTACCCGCTGCGGGTGGTCGGGGTCGGGCCCGGTGAGCGACATCAGTCCTGCCTCGCCCTGGGCGATCTGGTCGTAGCCGGCCCGTCCGGCTTCGGGGCCGTCGTGGCCGAAGCCGCTGATGGACAGGGTCACGAGCCGGGGATTGAGTTCGGCGAGGCGGTCGGCGGTGAAGCCCAGCCGGTCGAGGACGCCCGGCCGGAAGTTCTCGATCAGGACGTCGGCCCGGCGGACGAGCTCGGCGAGGGTGGCCGCGTCCGGCTCGGATTTCAGGTCGAGGCTGATGGAGTCCTTGTTGCGGTTGCAGCTCAGGAAGTAGGTCGACTCGCGGTCGCCGGTGTCGGGCTGCATGAAGGGGGGTCCCCACCCGCGTGTGTCGTCGCCGGTGTCCGGCGCCTCGACCTTGATGACGTGGGCGCCGAGGTCGCCGAGCAGCATGGCCGCATGGGGTCCGGCGAGGGCCCGGCTCAGGTCGATGACCCGGATTCCGGCGAGCGGTGCGAACGGGGCGGTCATCGGTGGGGCCGAATCACGAACATGCTTGCCGGTTCGTCCGTGCCGTTGTCGACGGCACGGACGCAGCCGGCCGGGAGGAACAGCGAGTCGAGATGGGTGAGTTCGATCTGCTCGTCGTCGAGACTGATCGTCAACTGCCCGGTGAGGACGAGGTAGACGGTGTCGACGGGGACCGGTGACCGCTCGGCCTGGGCACCAGGTTCGTAGGTGGACAGCACCACACTGATGGACTCGTCCTCAGCGGTTCCCATCAGTCGGAGGGGGGACACACCGCTGTGTCCCTCCGGACGGAACGCCGAGGCGTCTTCGATGCGGTGCAGCCGCGCGGTCATGCCGTTACCTCCGGTGTCGCGATGATCGGTGTGCGAATGTGTCCGACGCGTTCGATCTCGACCGTCACGTCGTCTCCGGGGTGGAGGAAGCGGGGTGGTCGCCGGGCGTATCCGACGCCGTTCGGAGTGCCGGTGACGACGAGGTCACCCGGGTACAGCGTCATCGATCTGCTGAGGTAGGCCACGATCTCGCCGACGCTGAAGATCATGTCCGCGGTGTTGCCGTCCTGCACGACCTCGCCGTTGACGCGGGTGACGATGCGCAGCCCGGCCGCGGGGTCACCCACTTCGTCCGCCGTGACGATCTCGCTCATCGGACCGCTCCGGTCGGCGTTCTTGCCGACGGTCCACTGAGTCGTACGGTGCTGGGCGTCGCGGGCGGTGAGGTCGTTGAACACGGCGTAGCCGAAGACGGCTTGCAGCGCGTCGCCGGCCGATACGTTCTTCGACTCCCGGCCGATGACCGCCACGAGTTCCCCCTCCCAGTCCAGGCCCTGCTCACCGGGCGGGACCGGCGCGGGCGTGCCCGAGACCGTGAGCGACCGCGTCCAGCGGCCGAAGACGGAAGGGTGGGACGGCCGCTTGAACGTTCCTTCGGCCACGTGGGCGGGGTAGTTCAGGCCGACGCACAGGACGCGCGCGCCGGGCGGCACCGGTGGCACCAGAGCCAGACCGTCGAGGTCGAGGACGTTCCCCGGTGACCGCAGAACGGCTTGCGCGGGCTCGGCCCAGAACTGCTCCGTGCCGCCGAGCGGCACCAGCTTCGACTCGCCGTCCAGGCGGCCGATCGCGCCGCCCGTCGCCGTGCGGTACCCAACAAGTTTCATCGCAATGCCTTTCCAGCTTCGCCGTGCTCTCGTCAACGTCGGCCGGCAGTCGGCCCAACCGGGTCTCCAACCGCGCTGGAGCAGGCAGGACTCCGGGTGACGAGCGGCCCCTGGGTTAAATGGACCTAACCATTAGGTCCGGCCATCATGAGATCCGCAGCCGCTTCCGTCAAGGCGTCCGACGGTCCGAGTCACAGCCGGGCCCCCGCGGATCGGCCCGAACCCGGGTCGGGCATCGGCAGTATCCGTTAGGCTTCATTCATGGTCTTGCCTGCTCACCGAACCCGCGCCGAGGACGTCGTCCTCTACGTCGAGGATTCGATCGAGAAACGTGGACTGCGTCCCGGCGACCACATCGGCACCCGGGCCGACCTGCGCGAGCAGACCGGCGTCGCGAGGGCCACCATCAACGAGGCGATCCGGCTGCTGCAGGAACGGCGACGGATCGCGCTTCGGCCCGGTCCGGGCGGGGGGCTGTTCGTCGCGGCGACCGATCCCGTGGTCCGGCTCGGCCGCACGCTCCTCACCGTCCACGGCGAGCCACTGGCGGTCGCCGGGGCCATCGAGGTCCGCGAGCAGCTTGAACCGCTTGTCGCCGCACACGCGGCACAACACCGCTCGGCCAAAGACGGACGCGAGCTCAAGTCGCTGATCACCGCGATGAAGAAGAATCTCGACGACGTGTCCCAGTTCGTCTCGATCAACTGGGACCTGCACGTCCGCATCGCGGCGATCTCCCCGAACGCCGTACTGCGAGGCACCTACGTCGGCCTCTACGAGTTCGTCAACCAGGTCTCACTGGTGAACCCCCAGCCCCGCGACAACGACTACATGGTGCGGCGACTGCAGGTCCACACCGACCTGGTCACCGCCATCGTCGCCGGCGATGTCGACGCCGCGCGACTCGCCGCGGAAGCGCACCGCCACTCGAACTGAGCTCGGCAGCCACACCGGGCCCGTCAGGCAGGCACTTCGCCGCCCCGCCCGGGCGACGGCTGCCGTCCTGCCCTGAGACACCGAGCCGTCCTTCGACGCCGCCACGCCGACCGCAGCATCTCGCCATCAGGCCTAACCATTACCTCTGATACCCCACACCGAAACATGGGCGCCACCCCGCCGCAAAACCCTTGACACGCTCCTCGACGCGATGCAGGGTACGGCCTATTGGTTCGGCTCATTTACCTCGGGAACATGTCGCGGAGATTGCGGCGGAGGCAGTCCGGGAGCGAGCCCGTTCGCAGCATCACGTCCTTCCTTCGCAGACCAACCGGAGTGTGAAAGATGCTCGCAAAGTTCAGTGACCCGAGACGCGGCAGCGCCGCCCGCAAGAGGCGCTCGAACCGCCGTGACGTCTGGCGGATACCTGCCGCCTGCGTCTCGGCGCTCGCCGTTCTGTCGGTCGCGGCCTGCGGTTCCTCGTCAGGCTCGGCCGGTCCGGAGTCGGGGCAGCCGGCCAACGTCGCGGCGGCGAAAGCGGCACTCGCGGACTACACGGTTCCACCGACCGGCTTCCCGGTGGCCGACGCCCTGAAGCAGCGGCTTCCGGCCGGCAAGAAGTTCGTCTACCTGCAGTGCTCGACGCCCATCTGCGCCGCGGTGGGCACGTTCATCAAGGAGGCGGTCACTGCCCTGGGCGGGACGCTGACCGTGGTGAACGCAGGTGCCACGGCGCAGACGGCACAGGCCGCCGCGTCGAGCGCCAACGCGCTGAAGCCGGACGCCGTGCTCCTCGGCGCGATCGACCCGGCTCTGTTCGGCGGGGGCCTGAAGAAGCTCGCCGGTGCCGGCGTCAAGCTGGTCTCCCTTCAGATCGCCAAGGACGTGGAGCCGTACGGCATCACCTTCAACTACCTGGGCGAGGAGCTGAGCCGGCGCAACGGAAAGCTGCTGGCCGACTGGGTGATCGCCAAGAAGGGCGCGGGGGCCGAAGCGGTGTTCTACAGCGAGCCCGCCCTCGACATCTCAGCGCCGATGCAGAAGGCGTTCCAGGACGAGATGAAGAAGAACTGCCCGTCGTGCACGGTGCGCGTCGTCCCCATCGACGTGGCCACCATCGGAACCACAGCACCACGTACCGTCGTGACCGATCTGCAGGCCCACCAGGACACGAAAACGGCGGTGTTCGTCAGTCTCTCGGCAGCCGCCGGCCTGCCGGCGGCGATGAAGGCCGGCGGTCTCTCGGTCTCGACCGTGGGCTTCGGGCCCACGGCCGGCAACCTGCAGGACATCAAGGACGGCGGGCTGACGGCCGCGCTGAACATCGACTTCCCGGTGTCGACGTGGACGGCCGTCGACGCGGCGGCGCGTCTGCTCCAGGGTGCTCGGCCGACGGCGGGCGAGCAGGCCGGTGAGGTGCCCGAACAGTTCCTGGAGCGGAAGGACATCACCTTCGATCCGACGCGTGGCTGGTCGGCGTTCCCCGACTACGCCCAGCGGTTCGCCAAGCTGTGGCAGGTCTCCTGATGACCGACACCACGACGCCCCTGCTGCGGATCGAGCACATGTCGAAGACGTTCCCGGGTCTGAAGGCCCTGGACGACGTGTCGCTGGAAGTCCGTCCTGGCGAAGTCGTCGCGGTGCTGGGGCACAACGGTTCGGGCAAGTCGACCCTGGTCAAGATTCTGGCCGGTGTGCATCAGGCCGATCCCGGTACGGTCGTCGAGGTCCGTGACGCCGACGGCGAACCGGTGGCGGGCCCTGCGGCCCGCGAGGGTCTGCACTTCATCCACCAAGACCTCGGACTGGCCGACATCCTGACGACGGTGGAGAACCTCGGTCTTGGCAAGTCCGCGCGCGGACGGGCCTTCGCCCCCATCCGTGGCATCGCCGAGCGACGTCGCGCTCAGCAGCTCATCGCCCGGTTCGGCGCCGCCTTGGATGTGACGGTCCCGGTGGGCAGGTTGTCGCCGGCGCAGCGGGCGATCGTCGCCATCGCCCGGGCACTCGACGGCTGGACCCGTCCGGACAATGTGCTGCTGCTCGACGAGCCCACGACCGCGTTGCACGGCGATGAGGTGCGGGTGCTGTTCGAGGCGATCCGGCGGGTCGCCTCGTCCGGGGCCGGGGTCGTCTTCATCTCCCACCGCCTCGACGAGGTGCTCGAACTGGCCGACCGCGTTGTGGTGTTGCGCGACGGACGGGTGGTCGCCGAGCAGGCCACCAGCGAACTTGATCACGACAAGATCGTCACCCTCATCGCCGGTCGCGAGATCGCCGAGACGGCTGTGACGCGCCGGGACGTGCCCGGTGAGCCGGTGTTGAGCGTGACCGGCATCAGCGGCGCGGAGATCGCGGACTTCTCCCTGAACCTGCGGGCGGGTGAGATCGTCGGAGTCGGCGGCATCCTGGGTTCGGGACGCGAGCAGTTGGCACCCATGTTGTTCGGAGCTCAGCACCGATCCGGCGGCCAGGTGGAGGTCGGCGGGCGGGAGCTGAACCCCGACGACACCCAGGCGGCGATCGAGAGCGGAATGGCGTACGTACCGGCCGACCGCCGCCGTCACGGCGTGGTGATGGAAATGAACGTCCGGGAGAACCTGACACTGCCGCTGATGCGACCGCTGCGACGCTCCTTCGGACGTCTGGACAGGCGGACCGAGCGGGCACAGACCCACGCGTGGATGCACACCGTCGGGCTGCGCCCGGCCCATCCCGAGCAGCCACTGAAACTGTTCAGCGGTGGCAACCAGCAGAAGGTCGTACTCGCCAAGTGGCTGCGCGTCCGTCCCCGTGTGCTCCTGCTCGACGAGCCCACCCAGGGCGTCGACGTGGGCGCCAAAGCCGCGATCTACGAGTTGGTCCTGGCCGCCCGGCGGAACGGAACCGCCATCCTGCTGTGCTCCTCGGACACGAAGGAACTCGTGTCGTTGTGCGACCGCGTCCTGGTACTCAAGGAGGGACGGGTGGTCAGCGAGGTTCCGCGAGAGTCCCTGAGCGAAGAACGGCTGGTCCGTGACGAGTTGGGACTTCAGACGGCCGGAAGTCCCAGCGGCACGGGCAGACTGGAGTGAGCGAGATGCAGACGACCGAAGTCGCCGCGAGCCCCGAGCAGGTGACCGGTGAGGCGTCGCCGGGTGTGGTGCATGAGGTGCGCTGGCCGGGTCGACTGCGGCGGGCAGCGGCGTTCCGCAACGTCTCCGCTTTGTATCTGCTCGCCTTGATGGTCGCGGTGTTCGCGCTGTGGGTGCCGGACACGTTTTTGACGGCGGGGACATGGCGGTCGCTGCTGTCCGACCAGGCCGTCACCTGCCTGGTGGCGGTCGGGCTGGTGATTCCGACCGCGGCCGGTGTGATCGACCTGGCCATCGGCGCCGAAGTCGGCCTCGGCGCCATCCTCGTCGCCCGGCTCCTGGTCGGCCACGTACCTGTCCCGGCCGCGATCATGCTGTCACTCCTGGTCGGTGCGGCAGTCGGGGCGTTCTCC
>NZ_JTIY01000002.1:1103001-1103880 GCF_000818175.1 Streptomyces sp. AcH 505 | reverse complement strand
GTCGATGCCATGGGCGGCAGCAGCGAGGCCGCCGCGCTGGCCGGGATCCGGGTCTCCCGCATCGTCCTGTTCGCGCTGATGACTTCCGGCATGGTGGCCGCACTGGCCGGGCTGCTGCTGACGTCCCAGCTGTCCACCGGTGACCCCACCGTCGGACCCGGCTACCTGCTCCCTGTCATCGCCGCCGTCTTCCTCGGCTCCACCCAATTCCGCGGCGGCCGATTCAACATCTGGGGCACCGTCCTCGCCGCCTACACCCTCGCCGTCGGAGTCAAAGGCCTCCAACTCGCCGGCCTCCCCATCTGGATCCCCGACCTCTTCAACGGCACCGCCCTCCTCGCCGCCGTCGGCCTCGCCGCCTGGCGGAAACCGACGGTGAATCGCCGGGAGGCCATCCTCCGACTGATCAGGAACAACACCACCACCGCATGGGCCGTCAGACGCAACCGCCGGAACGAACTGCTCGCCCGGGCGACCGCCGCGAACGTCGACGCGGCGTCCGAGGACGCGGCTGACGGCACGTCGCCCGGTGTGGCGCAGGAGATGCCCTGGCCGGGTCGACTGCGGCGGGCGGCGGCGTTCCGCAACGTCTCCGCCTTGTATCTGCTCGCGTTGATGGTCGCGGTGTTCGCGCTATGGGTACCGGACACATTCTTGACGGCGGGGACATGGCGGTCACTGCTCTCCGACCAGGCCGTCACCTGCCTGGTGGCGGTCGGGCTGGTAATTCCGACCGCGGCCGGTGTGATCGACCTGGCCATCGGCGCCGAAGTCGGACTCGGTGCCATCCTCGTCGCCCGGCTGCTGGTCGGCCATGTGCCCACCCCAGCCGCGATCGTGCTGTCACTCCTGGCGGGCGCGGCAGTCGGGGTCTTCTCG
>NZ_JTIY01000002.1:1067672-1102833 GCF_000818175.1 Streptomyces sp. AcH 505 | reverse complement strand
TCACGCCGCTGCCCTCGTCGGTGTGCGCCCTTCCCGGATCATCTTGTTCGCGCTGGTGACCTCCGGTGCGATCGCCGGACTCGCCGGGCTGCTGCTGACGTCCCAGCTGTCCACCGGCGACCCCACCGTCGGACCCGGCTACCTGCTCCCCGTCATCGCCGCCGTCTTCCTCGGCTCCACCCAATTCCGCGGCGGCCGATTCAACATCTGGGGCACCGTCCTCGCCGCCTACACCCTCGCCGTCGGAGTCAAAGGCCTCCAACTCGCCGGCCTCCCCATCTGGATCCCCGACCTCTTCAACGGCACCGCCCTCCTCGCCGCCGTCGGCCTCGCCGCCTGGCGCAGGGCGCCCACCACCCGCAGGACCGGACCGGGTCGTTTCCGGCGAGTCCTCGACAGCACTAGCAAATGACCGAAGGAGGCTTTATGTTCAAGGCCACCGACCCCGTACTGTTCCGCGAGACGCTGGGCCACTATCCGACCGGGGTGGCCGTGGTCACCGCTGTGGCCGAGGACGGCCACCCCGCCGGCATGGTTGTCGGAACGTTCTCCTCCGTCTCCTTGGACCCGCCGATGGTCGCGTTCTTCCCGGCGGCCAACTCCCGGAGCTGGTCGCAGCTCCGGACCGCGCGAGCGTTCTGCGTCAATGTCCTGGCAGCCGATCAGGAGCCGCTGTGCCGTCGCTTCGCGACCGGCGGGGCGGACAAGTTCGACGGTGTGCGCTGGCGGCCCGGGCCACTCGGTTCGCCCATCCTCGAGGACGCCGTGTCCTGGATCGAGTGCACGTTCCAGGACATCCGGGAAGCGGGCGACCACCTCGTCGTCCTCGGGCTCGTCCACGACCTGGCCGTCGAGCGATCGACGCTCCCGTTGCTGTTCTTCCAGGGCGGCTACGGGCGCTTCTCCCCCGGCTCCTTCGTCGCCACTCCGGATCCCGACCTGATCCAGGCAGCGCAGCTGGCCGAAACGGTCCGATCCGAGGTCGAGGACCTCAGCGCCGAATTCGCCGTCAACTGCGGCGTCCTGGTCAAGATCCGCAGCGACGCGGTACAGGTGCTCGCCGCGAATCGCGGGTCCGTCCCCGACCCGTTTCCCCTCGGCCACCGGCAACCGATCATTCCGCCGCTGGGAGCGGTCTTCCTGGTCAATTCGACGACGGCGGAGGTCGAGGAGTGGCTGCGGCGTGCCCCGGACGACAGTCGCGACCACCGCGATGTCTACCGTTCCCGGCTCGACAAAGTACGAGAGTGCGGTTACTCCCTCCTCGCCGCCGAGCCGCGGCTGCTCCAGCGTCAGCAAGCGGCGCTGTCCGCGTTCGAGCAGTCCGACCGCCTGCCACGACACGAGCGCGCGGTGCGGCAGGCGACCTCCGAACTGGCCGAAGTCTTCTGCCCCGACCTCCAGCCGGGCGAACTGTACGACCTCGCCTCGATCGTCGCACCCGTCCCCGCTGACGCCGGCCTGCCCCCGATGGCGATCCGGATGACCGGTATGCGCGACTCCGCGTCGGTGGAAGAGATCGAGTCCTGGGTCCACAGGCTCAAACAGGTCGCGGGCTCGGTGGGAGCGGCCATGACCGGTGCCCGCGGGTGACCGGCGCGCCAACAGCAACACCGTCCAGAACAGCTAGTGAGAAGAGAGAGCAGCAGCATGACTGAGTACGAGGACAAGGCAGCCGTCATCGAGATCCTGAATCTCTACGGCCTCGCGCTTGACGCCCGGCAGTGGGACCTGTTCGACCGAGTCTTCTCGGACGACGTGGTCGCGGAGTTCGGCCCGGCCGGGGCCGCCTGGGAGGGCCTGGCCGTGTTCAAGCGCTCCTTCGCCGAGTTCCACGACCTGTTGGACAGTCACCAGCACACCATGATGGGCCAGTTGGTGCACATCGACGGGGACAAGGCCTACGCCTTCAGCTACGGCAACTGGCTCCTCGTACGGAACGCGGCCGAGGGCGGCCCCACCTGGCTCGGGACGGGCTGGTACGACGACGAGCTCGTCCGGACCGATCAGGGCTGGCGGATCCGACACCGCGTGTGCCGACTGCAGTCCTGGAGCGGCAACCCGCTCGTCCCCGAGCCGCACGGGGACCACGACCCGGACATGAACCTGAACGTTCTGAGCACCCACGCCGCCGAAGGAAAGATCGCGTTCCTGAAGGCGATCCAGGCGAAATGACCGACACCACTGCGCCCCGGCACGCGACGGACTTCGCCACCGGTGTCTTCGCCGGCCCGGTTGCCGGCCTCAGGTATCAGACACCCACGACAACGGGTGTCACCGACGAACGCGGTGAATTCCAGTACAGGGAAGGCGAGACGGTCGTCTTCCTGGTCGGTGGGCTCGTCCTGGGATCGGCCAAGGGTGCGCCGAGACTGAACCTGGCCCAACTCGTCAACCGCGCCGACGGAAAGATCGACAGACTCCACGACCCGATCGTGACCAACCTCGCGCGGCTGGTCCAGACACTGGATCAGGATGGCGACGTCGAGAACGGTGTCACGATCGCCCCGATCGTGCACGAACTCGTCGGACCGACCGTCATCAACCTCAACCAGGCGGACACCGACGCGGCCAGGGCGGCTGACGCAGCAGCCGCATCCAACGACCCGTCACCCGACCGCATGGTCTCCTTCGCCGGCGACCGCACGGCCGTCTTCGCCGACGACCCCGTGGTGACCGGGCTGTTGGAGAAACTCAACGCGACGCCCGGCGTCTTCACGGCGAACCACCCCAGAAGGCTCCGCGACGCCGCTGCCGCACGCAACGAGCTTCGGCGCAACATTCGCGGCATCGTCAAGATGACAGACGTCAAGATCCCGCTGCGCGACGGGTCTTTCGTCTGTGCGGACGTCTTCCGCCCGGCCGACGACGGCCGGCATCCCGTGGTCATGAACAAGGGGTTCTACGGGAAGAGCTTCGATCACGGCTGCATCTGTGGCGAAGAGGACGCGGCGCGAAAGGAGGAGCTGGAGGACCGCTACTTCACGGGGAACCCGGACGGTCTTCAGTACGAGAACCACGAGAGTGTGGACTCGTCCGTCTGGGTGCCGAACGGCTACGTGTGCATTCGGGTCGACGCCCGTGGCGTGGGCAACAGCCCCGGACTACAGGCGCCCTTCAGCGTGCAACAGGCAGAGGACTACTACGACGCGATCGAGTGGGCGGGGACACAGCCCTGGTCCAACGGCAATGTCGGGCTCTGGGGAATGTCCTACCTCGCGATCACCCAGCACACCGTCGCGAGCCTGCAACCACCCCACCTCAAGGCCATGATCGCCTTGGGTACCGACGCCGATCTGTACAACGAGGCCCTTTACGGCGGCGGTCTGTTCGGGGAAGGCTTCTGGAACTGGTGGGGAGTGGCGATGGCCGGTCACAACCACTGCGGCGAGCGGCGGGAAACGGACTGGCGGGAACGCCTGCTGGCCACCCCGTTCAACGACCCCGCCGCGTACGGTACTCAGGGGTCGATCTTCATGCGTCCCGAGATCGAGAAGGCGACCGTGCCGGTGTGGATCGTCGGTCCTCAGACCGGCGTCGTCATCCACCAACTGGGCAGCAGTGAAACCTTCATCCACTCGACCGGCACCCAGGCGAAGAAGTTCGACTTCGTCGACGCGTGGTTCCCGCACTGCTACGCGGACTCGACGATCGCCGAACACATGGACTTCTTCGACCACTGGCTCAAGGGGCTGGACAACGGCGCGACGACCGGTGCACCGGTTCGGGTCCAGGTCAGGACGGGCAACGGCGGGCACTACGTCTCGGAGGAGGCGGCGTGGCCCATCGCGCGTACCACGTACCGTCGTTGGTACCTGAATGCCGAACCGTCGGACTGGACGGGAGACGGGCGTCGGACCGACTTCCTGCGCATCGGCGAGACGATCCCCGCCGCCGAAGGGTCGGCGAGCTACGACGCCCATCTCGACCGCGGGCAGCCGATATTGGCGCCCACCGGGTTCGCCGGCGGCACTCCGCGCTGGTCGACAGGCGTCTCCTTCGTCAGCGATCCGCTGACCGAGGACGTCGTGCTGGCCGGGTACATGAAGGCCGGATTGTGGGTGTCGTCGACGAGCAGCGACATGGATGTCTTCGTGTCCCTGCGCGTGATCGACGAGCATGACCGTGAAATCCGCTACGAGTCGTTGGTCCCTCCCATCGACCCGACGCACATTCATCCCGTTGGTCATGGATTGCTCAAGGTGTCGCACCGCGCGATCGATGACACGAGGTCGACGGACTACTGGCCGGTCCACACGCACACCGAGGCGGATCACCGCCCGCTCGAAGCCGGCGAAGTCGTCGAGATCGAGCTGGGGCTCTGTCCCAGCAGTGCGTTGATCCGAGCGGGGTGCAGGCTGCGGATTGACGTTCAGCCCTGTTCACCCGCCGGCTTGCCGTCCCGCGCCTACGACGAGAGCTATCACGTAGGCGCGACGAACACGGTCCGCACCGGACCGGCCCATCCGAGCTATGTGCAGTTGCCGATCGTGCCGGCGAGGTGAACTCGTCGGGTACTCGGGCGTGAAGACTGGCCGGCCGTCCAGGACCGGTGCACCCGCAAGGTCGCGATGAGCGTGCCTCACGGGTCACCTGACGTTCCTGGGCGGCCGCGTCGGTCCTGCGGGCGCCTCCGAGCGATGGGAGTCCGACAGAGACGCGTCCGACGGAGACGCGTGGGACGCCCCGCGGCTACGGGGCGTCCCACGCTGTTCGCACCGCCGGTCAGGAAGTCTTCACCGGGGCCGGCGCAAACCGATCCAGCGTGGTGATTCCCGCGAACTGATGCGGCTGCATTTCTGCCATCAGCCGCCCGTAATTCTCAGAAAGAGCCTCAAGGTTCAGCGCACCGTGCAACGTGATCACCCGCGCGTCACGCCACGCTCGCTGGATCGGCTCGAAATCCATGATCGCGGTTGATCCGGAATTTCGCTGCAACAGCTCGATCGCCTCCGCGCACCATTTTGCCGAGTAGGCCGTCTCCACGAGGACCCGTGCGCTGAATTTCTGCATGTATTCCGGATCCGCCGGTGTTCCCGCTGCCGCGAGCGCACCGAGTCGATCGGTCTCATCGGCGTTGGCACGAGCCATCAACGTCGCGGACCGAATCTTGGAGTGGACCTCGGACAGCATCAAATGGGTGAGGGGGGCTTCCAACTGGTTCTTGTACGTCGTGCCGCGAATCGACCGGCCGGCGGAACGCTCGATGAAGCGATCGAGGGCGCCCTGGGCGATGCCGATCGACATCCCGGCCATGAGGCTGAACGCCCAGCCGAGCGAGGGCGCCTTCCAGATTGATCCCTTGAGGCCGTTGTCGAGAGTTCCGCCGACGATGTCGCGGAAGTCGACGCAGCGGTAATCCGGGACGAAGAGCTCGTCACTGGCGAGCGTGCAGGAGACACTGCCCGTGGCGCGCATGCCCGCCACCTGCCAGTCGTCGAGGAACCGCAATTCGTCCAGCGGCACCTGAGCACCCACCAGGTTCGGCCCCTCGCCGTCGTCCGCGATGCAGCCCAGGTTCGTGAAAGGCGCCCAGAGCGAGTCGCTGCCGAACGTCCAGGGGCCGCCGGAAATTATCCAACCGCCCTCGACCCGCTTCGCACGCCCCCGCGAGGCCGGGAAGTGACTCGAACCGGCAACGCGCGGCCCCACCCAATTCGGTCCGTACACCTCTTCGACGACGCGCGCGCCCGAACCGGCAGGAATCCAGTTCGTCGAGGCTCCCACCCACACGCACCAGCCGCACGAGCCGTCCCATTTGGCGACTTCGGAGACAACGTCCAACTGTTGCCGAACGGAAAGCTCATAGCCGTCGAACTCAGCAGGACTGCCGATATTGAAAGCACCGGTGGCATCCAGATCGGCGATCGTCTCGTCGGAGAGACGGCCCGCGCGCTCGGCCGCGATCGCGCGCTCCCGCAAAGTCGGTCCAAGCGCGCGGATCCTCTCAAGGATCGCGCTGAGCCTCTCGGACGCGTTCTCGCTCTCAACCGTCATCGGTACCTCCTGTGTCGTTCGGTCGGATCAGTGGGACTAAGAGCGATGCGCATCCGCCGCAGTGCTGACCGTGGTCGCCGCAGGAGAGGCACTCTGGATCTGCGCGGAAACGGACCGAACCAATAGGTCTTACCTTGCATCGCGACCGTGGAGGTGTCAAGGAGTCTCGGCTCGTCCGGACGACGTACGCGTCGCCCGCGTCGACACCGGTCTCTGCGGGCGGGAGCCCGTCCGCAGAGACCGCGCGCCGGTGGTGCTCGTCGTCAATTGTTGCCATGCTTGGACGGCAGCACCTTGATGGTCCGAGGGCGGTCCGACGTGGCCTGGACCTGGCTCCGAGGTGGCAAAGGCACAGCGCTGCCTTCTCCTCGCCGCATGAATGGACCTGAGGAAACGTCAGGTAAGCCGTACGAGGTGGGGCTCGACTCCGTCAGGCCTGGTTGTCGTCCAGCAGGCCCGCGAGAAGCGCGCTCAGGTACTCGGATGCCTTCTCCGGGCGGCGGCGAGCCGCGTAACCGATTCCGCACACCAGCAGGAGCAGGTCGGTGCCGTCGAGGCCGGGTCGCAACTCCTTCGCCGCTCGCTGCACGATCCCGCTGAATTCGCCCACGAGCTCCGTGCGCAGCTCCTCGGTCTCGGAGCGCTCCAGTCGTGTGCTGGTCGACACCTCGGCGAATGCCGGATCGTCCGCGTACAGGCGGAACGCGTGCGACAGGAACAGGCGAAGCGCGGCCACGGGGTCGGCGGCCCCTGTCGCGTCGCGCGCCAGCTCGATCAGTTCGACGAAGTGGTGCTCGACGAGCCCTTCGCGCAGGGCCTCGGGTGTGGCGAAGTGCCGGTACACCGTGCCGACTCCGACCTCGGCCCTGCGCGCGACCGCGTTCAGCTGCAGCGGCTCGCCCGCCTGGTGGATCTCCCGTGCCGCTTCGAGGATGAGGCGGCGGTTCCTGGCCACATCCCGGCGGAGCCCGGACACCGATGCTGCGGACGGTTCGATCGCTGGCATGGCCGCAGCCTACCGGATCCCCCATCGAAGTCGATGAAGTATCGATGTGGATAGTTCATCCGTTCGGGCGGTAGGGTGTTGCCATGTCACGCGAAACCATCGAGGTCGACGGCCGACGCCGGACCTACCTGCACATCGCCCCGCACCGCACCGCACCGACCGCGCCATTGATCGTCGCGCTGCACGGCACCACGCAGAACGCCAAGGCGATGAGAAAGTTCAGCGGCGGCACGATCGACGACCTCGCCGAGAAGATCGGCGCCGACCTCGTCTACTTGAACGGCTACAGGCGCGCCTGGAACGACGCGCGTCGCATCAAGACGTCCGCGGCCCAGAAGCGCGACATGGACGACGTGCGGTTCGTCAGGGACGTGGTCGAGCGCTTCGCGAAGCCCGCCGTCGTCGTCGGCTACTCCAACGGCGGCCAGCTCGTTCACCGGCTGCTGCGCGAAGTCCCGGAGACCTTCGTCGGCGCCGTCGTGATCGCCGCGGGCCTTCCTGTCGATGAGGACTTCACACTGGCCGGGGTGGCCCCGGCCCGGATCCCGATGCTGCTGTTCCACGGCACCGGCGATCCGGTCGTCCCCTACGAGGGAGGTGTGACGAAGCTGCTGGGCCGCACCCGTGGCACGGTGCGGTCCGCCCTGGACACGGCCCTGAGTTACGCCCCCGCCGGCGAGCCGGCCGTGGTCCGGTCCGGGGACGTCGAGCGCCGCGACTGGGACGGGGTCCGCCTCATCAGCCAGATCGGCGCAGGCCACGTCATTCCCAACCTCAAGACTTCCCCGAGCCCCCGCTTCGTCGGCCCGTCACACCACGACATCGACACCGGCGAGGAGATTCGCGAGTTCCTCCACCTCTGATACCCCAAGGAGCCAAGGTGGAGCCGTCGGAGATCCGGCCCGGCCATGTCATCGATCGGCGCGAAGCCCGGCGAGATGAACGCGGACGAAGCGACGCCATGGGGCGTCGTCCCCGTCCGGCGAGGCTGCGACGACTCCTCGGATCGCGACGATGAGCGCCTTGATGTCCTCGCCGGTCACGTCCGGCGCGAGGTAGCCGCTGGCGACCGCGTTGCGTGTGAGGTGCCGGACCCGGTCCTCCGTCGCGCTCACCTCGTCGCCGGAGACCCGGTCGGCCAACTCGGCCGCGTATCGGCGCTTCTCCGCGTTGAAGGCTCCGACGAAATCGAGAAACCGTTCCAGCCCGGCGCCGGGGTCCGGGTCGGCGAGCGCGGATGCGGCGGCCTGGTCGATCTCCTCGGTGAAAAGCCGCGCGATGGCGTCGAGGAGGGCGTCCTTGCCCGCGAACCGGCGGTAGATCGTGCCGACGCCCAGGCCGGCCCGGGACGCGATGGACTCCATGCTGGCCTGCGGACCCTGCTCGGCGAAGACCACACGGGCCGCGTTGATGACGATCGCGTCGTTGCGCAGGGCGTCCCGGCGCGGTGCGCGGGACGTGTTCGAGGCGTTCGGTCTTAGGGTCATCGCCGCCAGTGTACCCAAAGCGGAATCCGCATTCATCTTAGTGCTAACCTGAATGCAGATTCCGCTTTGGAGGGGTGCTCATGAGGACCACGACCGGCTGGCAGAGCCTTGACCCGACCAGCAACACACTGACCCGCGTCACCATCGACCGGCGTGACCTGCGCCCGGACGACATCGCCGTGCGGATCGACTACTGCGGCGTGTGCCACAGCGACCTGCACCGCATTCACGGGATGCTCGGCGAGAAGGACCTCGTCCCCGGACACGAAGCGACCGGCGTCGTCGCCGCCGTCGGCCAGGCGGTCGACCGCTTCGCTGTCGGCGAGCGGGTCGCGATCGGCACGATCGTCGACTCGTGCGGCGCGTGCGCCATGTGCCAGGTCGGGCAGGAGAACTTCTGCTATGAGCGGGTGACCACCACCTACGGCGGCACCGACCGAATCGACGGCACTCCGACACAAGGCGCCTACAGCCGCGAGTACGTCCTGCGGGAGAAGTTCGCGTTCCACCTGCCCGACGGGCTCGACCCGGCCGCCGCCGCCCCGCTCATGTGCGCCGGCGTCAGCGTCTGGGAGCCCTTGCGGGCGGCCGGCATCGGCCCGGGCAGCAACGTCGCCGTCGCCGGTCTCGGAGGGCTCGGCCACATCGCGGTGAAGCTCGCCGCCGCACTGGGAGCCGACGTCACCGCCCTCAGCCGCGACGCGGCCAAGGAGGCGGATGCCCTGAACCTCGGGGCCTCCGAACTCCTCGTAACCACTGACGATGCCCAAGTCGCCGCCGCAAGGGGCCGCTTCGACCTGGTCCTCGACACCATCCCGGCCGATCACGAGCTGACACCGCTGATCGGCATGCTGGGCCTGGACGGGACGCTGTGCGTTCTCGGGAACCCACTGCTGGCCGGACCACGGCTCCTGGAGCTCGGAGCCGGCCGCAAGAAGCTCACCTCGTCCGGTACCGGAGGGCTGCGACAGACCGCCGAGATGCTCGACTTCTGCGCCGAGCACGGCATCACCGCCGACATAGAGACGCTTCCTTCGAGCGAGGTCGACATCGCCTTGGACCGCCTCGCTGCCGGCGACGTCCGCTACCGGTTCGTCCTGGACATGTCCGACCTCGACAGCTGAACGAAGCTCACGGGACACGGACTTGTCCGGCCGATCATGTTGACCGCTCCGACCACGAGCCCACACGGGCGGCCCTCAGCCGGTCAGCCCGGCGCTGGTCAGCCAGATGTGTTCACAGGTCGCGGAGGCCTCTTGCAGCTTCTCGCGGGACTCCTGCGAAGCGTGGTAGAAGGTTCGCTCGATCATCCAGCACAGGGCGCGCGCCATCGCCGAGGCCTGTTGTGGTTCGGTGCCCGGTTCGACGCCGGCCCGCTCCAGGACGGCGGTGATGGCAGCGATGAACAAGTCGGCTGTGCGGTTCCACAGGTGGCCGATCTCCGGCACCGTCAACGTCAAGTCGATGGCCGTGCGCATGACCAGGCCGTGCTCGTTCCACAGCTCTACCGTGCGCCGCATCGCCGCCGTGACGGCCCGGCGTGGCTCCTCGGTCTGCGCGGTGACCCGGGACCGCTCCCACAGGTGCTCGACGGTCCGGGCCACGAGTGCCGTGAGCACTTCCTGCTTCGAGCCGAAGTAGAAGTACAGGGCGCCGCGTGTGATGCCGGCGCCCTGGGCGATGTCGCCGACGGTCATGGCGTCGTAGCCCTTACGAGCCAACAGCGCCTCGCACGTGTCGAGGATGGCCCGCTCCCGGACATCGCCCTTGCGTTCCGCGGTGCGGCGGCTTCGCGCGGGGTGGTTGTCGGACATCAGAGCTGAGCACCCTCGGCGAAGTCGGTCGTACGGGAGAGCGTCTCCCACGCGCGGATGTCCTCGTCCACTGCCGTGCGCGCGGCGGTGACCAGGCGCAGGGCGTCCGAACCGAGGACGAGGTGGGCCGGCGGCTGCTCGACCGACGCGATGTGCACGACGGCTTCCCCGGCCTTGGCCGGATTGCCGAGCTGGTTACCGCTGGCCTTCCGCCGCGCTTCCCGGATGGGGCTGAACAGCTCGTCGTAGTCGTCGATGGACTGCTCGGCGCGTGTCATGGACCGTCCGGCCCAGTCGGTGCGGAAGGAGCCGGGCTCGATCGCCGTCACATGGATCCCGAACTGGGCGACCTCCTTGCCCAGCGCCTCCAGGATGCCTTCCAGGGCGAACTTGCTGCCGCAGTAGGCGGACATGCCGGGCACGGCCATGAGTCCACCCATCGAGGTGACGGCCATCAGGTGTCCACGGCGACGTCGGCGCATGGCGGGCAGCGCGGCCCGCAGTGTGGCCACAGCCCCGAACACGTTGACCTCGAACTGCCGCCGCACCTCGGCCTGCGGAGTCTCCTCGAAGGTGCCTTCCAGGCCGTAGCCGGCGTTGGCGATGACGACGTCCAGCGGACCGACGGTCCGCTCGACCTCCGCGACCACGCTCCGTACGGCGTCGTCGTCCGTCACGTCCAGGATCCGGCCATGGGCGTGCCCGGGGTTGAGCCCTTCGAAGGCGCGCAGGTCCTCCTCCGAGCGGACGCTGCCCACGACGGCGTGCCCGGCGGCCAGCGCGGCTTGGGCGAAGGCACGTCCCAGACCCGAGCTGACACCGGTGATGAGCCAGTTCTGCTTCTCCATTGGTCCTCCAAGGAGGTCTCACGAGGGTCCGGATCGACCCCCTCGCAAGAAAGTCTACACGGTGTCGTTTTTTATCACCGCTGTGTTGATTCCGTCCGCGTCCCGGCACGACCGCTCCTGAGCATCGCCATCCGCTCTCCGCCGAGACACAGCCGACCAGCCGCTACGTTCTCTTCGAGGTGTTCGCCCTGCTGCCAAGACCGAACGTTCTACCGTTTGGTAAGCTCGGGCGCCATGAGTCGGAGTACAGCGGGCGGCAGCACCTCGGAGGCACGGGCACGGCTGCTCAACACGGCAACCCAGATCTTCTACGCCGAGGGGATCCACTCCGTCGGCATCGACCGGATCGTCGCGGAAGCACAGGTGACCCGAGCCACGCTGTACCGGCATTTCGCCGGCAAGGAAGAACTCGTCCTGGCCTACCTCGATCTGGCCGACCAGGGCATTCGCGGCCAGGTCGCCACCGCGCGGACCAGCAGCGAGTCGGCGCCGGACCAGGTACGGGCCGTCGCGGCATCCATCGCCGAGGGCATCCGGTCCGACGGATTCCGCGGCTGCGCCTTCCTCAACGCGGCAGCCGAGTACCCCGACATCAGTCACCCGATCCACCAAGCAGTCCTGGCCCACCGGCAGTGGTTCCTGGAGACCGTCACGGAGCTGCTGGCACAGACACACCCCACAACCGCCGAGCCCGCGGGCCGGCACCTCGTCATGCTCCGGGACGGCGCCATGGCAGCCGGCTGCCTCTTCGACCCGGAACTGATCTCCGAGACCTTCATCAACGGCGTCGAGGGAATCCTGCAGACAAGCACCGCCTGACCAGGTGTCCATGGCCTTGGGATCCATGAACACCGTTGTCCAGCCGTAGAGTTGGGTGTCGATCAGCCTCGGGTGCACCCGGTGTCGTACATGAAGCTGGTGAGCGATCGTTTCCTGCTGGGGTTGCGCCCGGGACGACCGCGCTCGTCGCGGCTCCTCAGACCGGCCTCGTCAGGGACGTCCTCGTGATGAGCCGGTCGAGCTTGTCCCCCAGGCTTCCGACGCCGATCGACAGGTGTCCGTGGTGGTTCCGCAGGTGGGGACGCGCGGTCGGCAGATGTTCGGCCAGCCACCTCGCGTGCGCGATCGGCACCATCCGATCGAGGGAGCCGTGCCACAGGTCGACGGGAACGACGACGCTGCCGGGGTCGAATCCCCACGGCGACGTCAGCGCGTGGAGGTCGCCGAGCCATCCGGCGTCCCCCCTCGCGAGGCCGTGGTTGACGTTCGCGGCGTTGTCCGCGCCGTACGCCGACGTGAGTTCGTTGCTGTCCACCGCCGGCAGCAGACTGGCCATCGCGGCGGCAAGGTCCGCCGGGCCGCTGCCCCTGAGGGCTCCGCCCATCCGCAACACGGCGGTACGCAAGGCCTGTTCACCCTGAACCGCGGCACCGAACAGCACGGCGTTCTGTACGCCCATGCCCGCGACGAACTCCAGCCCCTCGGCGTCGTAGGGAGCGAACGAGGCGATCAACAGCACGCCCGACACGCGCTGTGGATCCGCCGCCCCGGTGGCCAATGCGTACGGCCCACCGGCAGACCATCCCGCCACCAGACAGCGGCGGACGCCCAGATGGTCCAGCAGTACGCGACCGTCCTCCACAGCGCCGGCAACCGCGCGCCCCGGCATCGGAGTCGACGCGCCGTAACCCGCGCGTGAGTACGTGATGACGCGGTACCCACGCTCCACGGCCGAGCCCCACACGGTGTCCATGGGAACCGCCGAGCCAGGCATGCCGTGCTGGAGGAACACAACAGGCCCGTCCTCCGGCCCTCGCACGGCGAACTCGACAACACGGCCGTCGTGCAGACGTAACTGCTCCAATGCCTGGTCAGCGGTGCCGGCATCCGCGTTCACGCGTCACCACTCGCGTCAGGACGCTGTCGGGACACCTTGCTCGTAACCGCTAGTGGTTCTTGTTTCATGGGCTTCTCCTGTTGGCGTCACGACGAGCCTTCAACGCCCTGTGTCAGCACGGTGTTCGGGAGACCGCCTCGCCTCCGTCCGGCCCGACGGGACGAGGCATCGTGGTCGGACCGTCAGCGGCCGTACGCTTCCAGCAGGCGCAGCCACACTTCGCTGATCGTGGGGAACGCCGGAACCGCGTGCCACAGCCGGTCCAGCGGAACCTCTCCGACGATCGCGATCGTCGCGGCGTGCAGGAGTTCGGCGACATCGGGGCCGACGAGCGTGAAGCCGACGATCACCTTCCGGTCCTCGTCGACCACCATGCGGGCGTGGCCTTGGTATCCGTCGGCGTGGAGGGCCGATCCCGCGACGGCGGCCAGGTCGTGGTCGACGACGCGGATCCGGAGCCCGGCGGCCTCGGCGGCGGCCGCGGTCAGTCCCACCGACGCGATCTCGGGCTCGGTGAAGACCACCTGCGGCACCGCGCGGTCGTCGGCCGTGGCCACGTGCCGGCCCCACGGGCGGTCCTCGACCGCTTCGCCCTTGGCTCGCGCGACGATGACATCGCCCACCGCACGGGCCTGGTACTTGCCCTGATGGGTCAGCAGCACACTGCGGTTGACGTCACCGGCGGCGTACAACCACCCCTCGGACGTCGGCGCCCCGTCGTCCCCGACCACCCGCAGTGTGTCGTCCACCGTGAGCCAGGTGCCCGGCGTCAGACCGACGGCGCCGAGGCCGATGTCCTGGGTGTTCGGTGTACGGCCGATCGCGACGAGAAGTTCGTCGGCCTCGACGCGCTCGCCGGTGGTGAGCGTGATGTGCACCGTACCGTCACCGTCGCGCTTCACGGCTGCGGCTTCCGCACCGAGGAGCACCGAGACGCCGGCCTCCCTCAGCGATGCGGTGACGCGTTCGCCGGCGAACGGCTCCGCGAGCGGCAGCACACCGTCACGGGCCAGCATCGTCACCGACGACCCCAGCGCGGCGAATGCCGTCGCCATCTCCGAGGCCACCACGCCGCCACCCATCACGGCGAGCCGTTCGGGGACCGCCCTCGCGGCGGCCGCCTCCCGGCTGCTCCACGGTGCCACCTCACTGAGGCCGGGGATGTCCGGCAGGAGCGCGGCGCTGCCCGTCGCGACGACGACCGCATGCCGCGCGGTCAGCGACGTCACGACACCGTCCTCGCCCGTCACCTCGACGACCCGCTCGGAGCTGATCCGCCCGTGGCCCCGGTGCAGCGGGATCCCGGCCGAGTCGAGCCACGACGCCTGCCCGTCGTCCTTCCAGTGCGAGGCGAAGGAGTCACGGCGGCGCAGCACGGCCGCGACGTCCAGGTCACCGGTCATGGCCTCACGCGCCCCCGGCACCTGACGGGCGGCTCGAAGCGCGGCCGTGCTCCGCAGCAGCGCCTTGGTCGGCATGCAGGCCCAGTAGGAACACTCGCCGCCGACCAGCTCCCGCTCGACTATCGCGGCGCTCAGCCCGCCCTGGACCACCCGGTCGGCGGCGTTCTCCCCGACCGGCCCCGCACCGATCACGATGACGTCGTACGTGTTGGCGTCCACGTCAGTTCCCCTTGGCAGCGCGGCCCAGGCGCAGGGCCGAGATGAGGAAGAAGATGGCGCCCGGAATGGCGTAGCCGACGGCGCTGGTCAGGCTCGGCTTGTCCGCCGCTGCCGACGCGACGAACGACCCACCGGCCAGGACCGAGATGCCACCACTGAGGATCATCGGCCACTGGCCACCCATCGTGCGGCGCGGTACGGCCACGATGAGTTGGACCAGCCCGGCCACGATCGCCCAGGCCCCCCACACGCGCAGCACCGCCGGGATACCGGACGCACAGGCGATGCCCAGGCCGACAGCCGTGACGAGGCTGACCGCGACGTTCACGTACAGCAGCTTCGTCGACCCCGTGCCGCGAGAAACCTTCGCGTCGTACACGGCCGCACCCACATCGAACAGCGGATACAGCACGAGCAGCGCGACCACGACCGGGCTCAGCTTCGAAGCAGTCGGCACCATGATCAGCGCCCAGATGATGGCGAACGCGAACCGGACGAAGTACAGCCGCCGCAGAGCGGAGGCGGTGCCGGCGACGCCGGCCGGAGCGGTGATGGTGCTCACGATGATCCCTTCGATTGGCTGACGGTCTGCAAGAACGACCGTTCTGTCGCATCAGCTTGGCAAGGGGTGGAGCCGCTTGTCAAGAGAGAACGTTCTACCTTGACAGCGACCGAACAGAGGGTGAAACTACAAGCAGATAGATCGTTCTCTCTCGTTTCGGACGATCTTCAGATGGCGCGGAAAGGATGAAGATGACCAAAGAGATCTACACGGGCATTGCCACCTCTACCGGCGACGGCAGGGCTGGAGGTCGTGTCCGGACCAACGACGGGCTGCTCGACATGACGCTGGCGATCCCGAAGGAGATGGGCGGCCCCGGCGGGGCGACCAATCCCGAGCAACTGTTCGCGGCCGGCTGGGCTGCGTGCTTCCACTCGGCGCTCAAGGCCGTGGCCGCGCAGCAGAAGACTCAGATCGCCGACTCCGCGGTCATTGTGGAGGTGGGAGTGCACCCCACACCGGAGGGCGGATTCGGCCTGAACGCCGCGCTGCACGTCGAACTGTCCGGCGTGGAACAAGCGGTGGCGGACCAGCTGATCGAGGCGGCACACGCGATGTGCCCGTACTCCAACGCGACGCGCGGCAACATCGCGGTTGCCATCGACGCCACAGTGGTGTGACGCCGTAGGGCCGGGGCGCGGTGTGGAGGTCCGACCCCGGCCCTACGGTTCGCGCGGACTCTACGCCGCCGCATCAGGAAGACCCCTGTTCCGGCAGCTCGTTGCAGGTGATCACGACGGGCGCGGGACCCGGCGTCGGCGTTTGGCCGAACAAACCCCTTGCGCAATGGTCAAGACTCGTTGACCATTACTCGCATGCCTACCGACGAGCCTCCCGAGACGTTTCACGTCACGACGGACGAGCAGCTGCGCGCCGTCTCCAATCTCACCCGCCACCGGATCATGGCCGTGCTCCGCTTCGAGCCGGCGACGATCACGCAGATCGCCGCGCGGGTCGGCCTCGCGAAAGGGAGTTCCAGCTATCACGTGCGGCTGCTGGAGCGGGCCGGCCTGGTCAAGGTGGTGCGGACGCGGAAGGTCCGGGGCGTCACCGAGCGGTACTACGCCATGGCCGCCCGGTCGATCGAGCTGCCGGACCCGGGCGAAGGAGGGCCGGATGTGCTGATGCGGCACGCGGTGGCGGATCTGGAGGCGGCGCCGGCGGACGGCGAGCGGCATGTGCGGATGGCGCATCTCCGGCTCACCGCGGAGCAGTTCGCACAGCTGGGAGCGCGGCTGGAGGCGTTGGCGGACGAATACCGCGAGTTGTCCGATCCGTCGCTGCCGGACGCGTCACTCGTCTTCGCACTGTTCCACCCCGCACAGCCGGAGCAGCCCGAGGGGGGCGCCAAGTGATCTCGTCCGTTGAGAAGTTGCCGACCGGATTCGGACGGCTGTGGACTGCGCAGACCGTGTCATCGCTCGGCGACGGGGTCACCCAGGCCGCGCTGCCGCTGATCGCGTTGACGCTGACGCGCGATCCGATGGCGCTCGCCGTCGTCACGGCAGCGGGGACGCTGCCGTGGCTGCTCTTCGGGGTGCTCGGCGGTGCGCTGGTGGACCGCTGGGACCGTCGGCGCACGATGTGGGTCGCGGACGCGGCGCGTGCGGTGCTGCTCGCGATACCGGCGGCAGCGGCAGCGCTCGACGCGCTGAGCATTCCGCTGCTCGCTGGCGTCGCCTTTCTGCTCGGCCTCGGCGGACTCTTCTTCGACACGGCCGCCACGGCCTTCCTGCCGGATCTGCTCCACCGCGACCCCGCGCTCCTGGAGCGCGCCAACTCCCGTCTGCGCGGCGCCCAGACCGCCGCGTCCGGTTTCGCGGGGCCGCCTGCGGGCAGTGCGCTGCTCGCGCTCGGGCGGGCGGTTCCGCTGCTGGCCGACGCCGTGTCGTTCGCGCTCTCCGCCATGCTCGTACGGTCGCTGCCCGCCATGCCCCGCCCCGTGCCGGAGGTCCACGAGTCGCTGCTTCGGCAGGCGCGGGCCGGGGCCTCGTACGTCTTCCGGGACCGGGTGCTGCTCGGGCTCGCGCTCCGCCCGGCGGTCGGGAACATCGCCTTCCTCGCTGTGGAGACCGTCCTCGCCCTCTTCGCGCACGACCGCCTCGGCATCGACACCTACGGCTTCGGCCTGCTCCTCACGGCGGAGGCCACCGGCGGTCTGCTCGGTGCGGGCATCGCCTCGTACCTCGGCCGCCGACTCGGCACCGGCACCGCGCTGACCTGCACGGCCGCCGTCGAAGGGCTTGCCATCCTGGGCCTGGCCGCTGCCCCGAACCCGTACGTGGCCGGGCTGGCGCTCGCCGTCTGCGGGGCCGGCATGGGCGCCACCATGGTGCTCGGGCCCTCCCTCCGGCAGGCGATCGTCCCCGCCCGTCTGATGGGCCGGGTCGCCTCCACCTCCCGCATGCTGGCCATGTGCGCCGCCCCCGTCGGGGCGTTCCTCGGCGGCTGGCTGGCCGCCACGTACGACATCCGCACCCCGCTCTACGCCGCGGCCGGCCTCCTCCTGACGATGACGGCAGTCACCGCGTCCATGACCAGCAACCGCCGGGTCGAAGCCGCGCTGCGCGCCGCTGCCCCGGCCGGCGGTCCGGATCACCCGGCGTCCCAGGATCCCGCCCAGGAGGGCGCCGTTCAGGACTCCACGGCGCCGTTGAACCAGCCGTAGCGCGACGTCTCGTACGGCGGGTCATGGATACCGCCGTCGCCGCCGGACAGCGCGCGGCGTGCCCGCGTGGCGGACGCGCACCCATCTCGGTCATGAAGCCTGCCGAGTCACGGTCGGATCCCCGGACCCCGTCGTTCCGAACGCCGTCCGGTCGAAGGTCAGGCCCGTGCGGCGTTCGACAAGGGTGAAGTGCCGAGGATGCGTTAGGTTGATCGTGGTGTGCCGGGAAGTCTGGTCGGCGAGTCCTTCTGCCTGCCCTCTTCCCCTCGGGAGTCATCGATGCCCGCCAGCCCGCTCCCCCCGCGTCGGTCCGTGACACGGCTGTTCGCCCGTCCCAGTAGCTGGCGTAGTGCGCAGGCCACGGCGTCCGCGCTGCGCAGTGAGACCGTCGGCGGTCTGCTGCTGCTGGCCGGTGCCGTCGTCGCGTTGCTGTGGGCGAACTCGTCGTGGAAGGCCGGTTACGCCTCCTTCACCGACGCGACGTTCGGGCCGGACGGGCTGCACCTGCATCTGAGCGTGGCCCAGTGGGCGTCGGACGGCCTGCTGGCGGTGTTCTTCTTCGTCGTGGGTCTTGAGCTCAAACGGGAGTTCGTCGCCGGGGACCTGCGCTCCCCCAGCCGGGCGGCCCTTCCGATCATCGCCGCGGTCGGCGGAATGATCGGTCCCGTCGTCGTCTACGTCATCGTCAACACGGTGATGGGCGGCGGGACACTGGAGGGCTGGGCCGTGCCGATGGCGACCGACATCGCGTTCGCCGTTGCGGTCCTGGCCATCATCAGCACCCATCTGCCCGCAGGGCTGCGCTCGTTCCTGCTGACGCTGGCGGTCGTGGACGACCTCCTCGCCGTGGTGGTGATCGCCGTGGCGTTCAGCGACCACATCAGCCTGTGGCCGCTGCTCGGCTCGTTCGCGGTGATCGCGGTCTTCGGCCTCCTGGCCCGCCGCCGCATCACTCACTGGTGGCTGCTGGGACCGCTGGGGATCGTGGCCTGGGCCCTGATGCACGCCTCCGGGGTGCACGCGACGATCGCCGGGGTCCTGCTCGGCTTCGCCGTTCCCGCGCTGGCCGGCTCCGGTGAACAGGTCAGTCTCTCCGAGCGGTTCGAGCACCACTGGCGCCCGGTGTCGGCCGGGGTCGCGGTTCCGCTGTTCGCCCTGGTCTCGGCAGGGGTCTCACTCTCCGGCGGCCTGGGAGCGACCTTCGCCGACCCTGCGGGTCTCGGCGTCGGCCTCGGGCTGGTCATCGGCAAACTCGTCGGGGTGTTCGCCTCGACCTATCTGCTGGCGCGCTTCACCCACGCCTCCTTGGACAGCGAGCTGTCCTGGTGGGACGTCCTGGGCGTCTCGCTGCTCGCCGGGGTCGGCTTCACCGTCTCGCTCCTGATCGGCGAACTCGCCTTCGAGCCCGGTACCGACCGCCAGAACCACATCAAGACCGCCATCCTGCTCGGCTCGTTGACCGCGGCCGTCCTGGCCGCCGTCGTACTGCGCTGGCGCAACGGCGTGTATCGCCGGCTGTGCGAGGCCGAGACCGTCGACGCCGACCACGACGGCATCCCCGACGTCTACCAGACCCCGCCCGACCGCGCCTGACCTGGCTGCCCCGCCTGCCCCGTACGATCCGCGCTGCCGATCCGCTACCGATCCGCTACCGGCGTTCGGCCGTACCGGCGTCCGGCACGGGCACCGGTGACGGCACAATGGCCCGCGTGCTGCATGTACGTGTGATCAGTCCTGCCGTCAGTACCGACGAGGTGCTGCGGATCGCCGACGACCATCCGGCGATCGTCAACGTGATCAAGATGCTTGGTGCCGCCCACGCGCCCAAGGGCGACTTCGTGGAGTTCGACGTCGCCCGGGAGGCCGCCAACGGGGTACTCGACCAGCTGAGTGCCCTCGGCCTCAAGGACACCGGCGCCATCACCGTCGAACAACTGGACCTGTCCATCTCCACGGCGTCCGAGGTGGCCGAGGAAGTAGCCCCCGGAGACCCGGACGACGCGGTCGTCTGGAAGGAGCTGGCGGCCCGTACCGCCACCGATACCCGCGTCACCTGGGGCTTCCTGGCCTTCCTCGCCCTCGCGACTCAGATCGCGGCCATCGGCGCCCTGCTGGACCAGCCCATCCTCATCGTCGGAGCGATGGTCCTCGGCCCGGAGTTCGGCCCCGTGGCGGCCATCTGCTTCGGACTGCTGCGAGGCGACCGGCGGCTGATCGGCGCGGCCGTACGGGCACTCGTGATCGGCTTCACCGTGGCCATCGCGATCACGCTGGCGTGTACGTCCGTCAGCCGGCTGCTGGGCTGGATCACGCCAGGCATGCTGGACGACCGTCCCCTGACCGACTTCATCATCCACCCGGACAAGTGGTCGTTCATCGTCGCCGTACTGGCGGGGGTAGCGGGGATCCTCTCCCTGACGGCCGGGAAATCGTCCGCATTGATCGGCGTCTTCATCTCCGTCACCACCGTTCCCGCCGCGGGCAACATCGCCGTGGCCGTCGCGCTGGCGCACTGGCACGAGGTCGGCGCGTCGTTCGAACAACTCGGGATCAACCTGGCGGGGATGCTCATCGCCGGCACCCTCACCCTGCTCGTACAACGCACCCTGTGGGCCCGCTACGGCATGCACATGTCCCCTGCCTCTCGTAACAAGACCGCCTGAAGCCACCCCGTGCAGGACGAGAGGGACGGTCCCATCCCGGGGCCACGGTGCCTGCGGGAGGGGGACGATGCCAGGATGCGGGCATGAACGCATCAGACGTCCCGCCCGGTACGCGGCTGCTCGTCGTCGAGGACGAGCCGGCCATCCTGGACGTCCTGGCCACGTCGCTGCAGTTCCTCGGGTACGAGGTGTCGCAGGCGGCGACCGGCAGGGCGGCCCTGACGGCGATCCGGGAGCACGCCCCCCATCTCGTGCTGCTCGACGTGATGCTTCCCGACATCGACGGTTTCGAGGTGGTGCGCCGGGTGCGGGCGGCCGGCTCGGCAACGCCGGTGATCTTCCTGACCGCTCGCGAGAGCGGCCAGGACATCGTGGGCGGACTCGATCTGGGTGCCGACGACTACATCACGAAGCCGTTCCGGCTCGCCGAGGTCGCCGCGCGGGTGCGTGCCGTGCTGCGGCGGGGTGAGAGCACCGCCTCGACCCAACTCCTCGTCTGCGGGGATCTGGAGATGAACACCGAGACCTACGAAGTACGCCGGGGTGGGGTGCGGGTGGAGCTCTCCCCCACCGAATACCGGTTGCTCCACCATCTGCTGCTGAACCGGAACCGCGTCCTGACACACGATCAACTCCTTGAGCTTGTGTGGGACTTCGGTGAGGGCGATCACGGGGTGCTGAAGACCTACATCTCCTATCTGCGTCGCAAACTCGACGCGCTGGGCCCGGGGATGATCGAGACCCGGCGGGGCGTCGGCTACATACTCCGCGAGCAGGCGACCCCGTGAGTCGGACGGCATCCGAACGCCGCTCCCTGCCGCCTCGTTCGCTGCGGCCCCGTTCGCTGCGGGGCCGGCTTCTGCTGGCACTGCTCACCCTCGCGGCGGCGGCCCTGCTCGCCCTGGACGCAGTGGTGTTCGGCGCACTGCGGAACGACATGACGCACCGCACCGATGTCACCCTGCGCGCGGTGCGCCAGCGGGTGGCCCAGCAACTCGCACAGACCGGTCCTGGGGGAACGCTCGGCAGCGACGTCCGGCTGCTCGGTGCCTCGGAGTTCTACCTCCAGCTGCGCAGGCCCGACGGGAGCGTGCGCGATCTCGTACCGCAGTTGCGGGACCCGGACGATGCCGCGCCGCGCCTGCCGGATCCGCTGTCCGCTGCCCGTGGCACCGACCCGGTCACGGTGGGGCCGGTGTCGCCGGACGGCCCCGATTACCGGCTGCTGGTGCAGCGGGTCCCCGGCCGTGGCACGCTGATCGCCGCCGCGCCCCTGGACCAGGTCCAGGGGACGCTGCGGCAGGTGCTGATCGTCGAGGCGGTGGCGACCGGCAGTGTGCTGGCGCTCCTCGCTGGTGCGGGGCTGTGGGTCCTGCGTCGCGGTCTGCGGCCGCTGGAGTCGATGGCCAGGGACGCGGACGGCATCGCGTCCGGTGACCGTGCCGACCGTGTCGCACCCGCCGATGACAACACGGAGGTCGGGCGGCTCGGCCTCGCCCTGAACACGATGCTGGCCGCCGAGCGGAACACCCAGGATCGGCTGCGCCGGTTCGTCGCGGACGCCTCACACGAACTGCGCACGCCCGTCACCGCCGTGCTCGGCTACGCCGATCTGCACCACCAGGGTGCGCTCGCCCGCCCCGAGCAGCGGGAGCGGGTGATGAACGGCATCACCACAGAGGCCCTGCGCATGCAACGACTCGTCGACGACCTGCTGTTGCTCGCCCGGCTCGACAGCGTCCCTGTCCGCGGCCGCAACTCCGTGGACCTGGTCGGAATCGTGGGCGAGGCCGTGTCCGCCGCACGCGTCGTGGCACCGCGCAGCCCCGTGACGGTGCGGGCCGACGGCAGTGTGCGGGTGCACGGCGACGGCGAGCACCTGCGGCGTGTGGTCGACAACCTGCTGGCGAACATACGCAACCACACGCCGTCCGGGACAGCGGCACAGGTGACGGTACGCGCCGGCGGTCCGGCCGCGCCGGGCAACGGCAGGCCGGACGTGATCCTCGCCGTCGCCGACGAGGGTCCGGGGATCCCCGCCGAGGCACTGCCGCGCCTCTTCGACCGCTTCTACCGCGCCGACCCGGCGCACAGCGGCGACGGCAGCGGCCTGGGGCTGGCCATCGTCGCGGCAGTGGCCCAGGCACACGGTGGGAGCGTGGAGGTCACCAGCGCCCCCGGGGAGGGAACCTGTGTGACCGTCCGGCTCCCCATGGCCCCCTGACGCAGCGGCGCACCCTGACGCACGGGAGCCGGGCCGGCTTCACAGGAAGGCGAGCGTCGTGTCGTGGCCGTCGAGGATCTTCGCCGGGTCGGTGTCGAGGACGTCGCGCAGCAGGGTGGCGTACACGTCGCGGAAGTCGGTCGTCGCTCGCAGATCGTCGTCCGTGAGGTCCGTGAGGCTCGGCTGGTCACCGTAGAAGCCGCCCTTGACCGGTGCGCCGAGCAGGAACACCGGACCGGCGGTGCCGTGGTCGGTGCCCTGGTTGGCATTGGCCTTGGGGCGGCGGCCGAACTCCGAGTAGACGGCGACGACGACCTTCTGCCCTGCCTTCGTCTTTCTGACGCGGTCGAGGAACGCGCCCAGCTCGTGGTCGAGTTGGCCGAGCAGGCGGGACTGGGTGGTCTTCTCGGCGGCGTGCGTGTCGAAGCCGCCGAGGCTCACGCTGTACGCGCGAGTGGGCACGCCTGACGTGATCGCCCTGGCCACCACGTCCAGTTGCATGCCGAGCCCGCTCTGGCCGCCCGCGGAACTCGCGTCGTTCGTCGCGTCGTCGTCGCTCGGCCCCCCGGCGCCGTCCTGGTCCGCGTCCGGAGCACCGCCGAAAGCCGAGGTGACCTTCGTCAGGTCGGCCAGCGAGGCACCCGCCCGCTTCAGCAGCGGGTGAGCGTCGTCGTCGATGTGTGCCAGCTCGGTGCAGGTGCGCTGCCAGGCGTCCGGCAGTTTCGCGCCGCCCAGCCGGACAGCCGCGCCCGCTGTCCGCTCGCCGGCCATCAGCGGCGGCAGGGTGGCGCCCACGGAGACGCCCATGAGCGGATTCGCGCCGCCCTCGTGGTCCAGCCAGCGGCCCAGCCAGCCCGACGGGAGCGGACCGGACGGGGACGCGGTCTGCCAGATCGCCATCGAGCGGAAGTGGCTGTGATCCGGCTTGGGGTAGGACACGCCGCGTAC
Organism: Streptomyces sp. AcH 505; assembly: GCF_000818175.1. Classification (GTDB taxonomy): domain Bacteria; phylum Actinomycetota; class Actinomycetes; order Streptomycetales; family Streptomycetaceae; genus Streptomyces. The sequence goes on along the minus strand of NZ_JTIY01000002.1, from coordinate 1,079,097 downwards.
GACCGCGAGTTGCTTGTCGTCCCACAGCTCCTTCATTCGCTTCATCCCCGGGTTGAGGCCGAGTCCGTCGCCCAGGGGGAGCACCTCGTCCGCGCTGTAGGCGAGATCGCCGCGCAGGCTCTGGTAGTGCGAATCGGCGGCGGGCACCAGGGTGTTGAGGCCGTCGTTGCCTCCGTACAGGGTGACCAGCACCAGCGTCGCCGCGTCACTGTCGGCGGCGCCGGAACCGGTGGCGAGCAATTCGTCCACGCCCCAGGCGGTGGCTCCGGCGGCCAGCGCGACTCCCCCGGCCACACCGCTCGTGATGAGGAACCTTCGTCGCGTCCAGGTGTCCATGGGGCTCTCTCCTTCAGCTCAGGACGAGGTGTTCGGGTGCGGTCAGCGCGACGGCCGTCACCTTGCGGGGATCGTGTGCGGCCGCTCGCAGCACCTCGCGTGTGGCCGCGCTCCAGGCGCCGACCCCGAGCTTGCGAGCCAGCAGATCCGGGCGCTCGGTTGTGGCGGCCGCGGCCACGTCGCCGAGCTCGGCGTGGCGTACGAGTTGCTGCGCGAAGGTGATCCGCACCTGGGCGGCGGCAGTGGTGAGCCATGCCGCGCCGGCGGGCCAACCACCCACGCTGTCCGGTGCGAACGGCGTCTGGCCGAGACCCGTCAGGGTGCGGGTCAGCAACTGCCTCCGAGCCTTCTGCGGCAGTGCGGAAGGGTGTACTCCCAGCGCCCGCAGACTGCCCACCACGTATTCGACCGGCTGTTTCACCAGTACGTTGTCGGCGTCGGCGAACGCCTCGTCGGTGAACACCGCCCGGAACATGGCCTTTGTGTCGCGCTGTTGCCCGTAGGCCGCCGTGACGCGTGCCAGTGCGGTCTTCGAGGGCTTGTTCTCGTTGCTCACCAGGGCGCCCCACATGCGGGTGGCCACGTGGCCGTGCGAGTCCGGCAGGCTCACCAGGTGGTCGATGAGCGTCCGCGCGGAGAAATCGGCCGTCTCACCCACCACGGTCTGCTGTCCCTGGTCGTGCCTGCGCGGCTTGAAGTGGGCCTTCCACGGATGGGCACGCCGGTCCACGGTCCACCCGGTGAGGGCGGCGGCTGCCTGGCGCACGTCGGACTCGGTGTAGTGGCCGACCCCGAGCACGAAGAGCTCCATCAGCTCCCGGCCGAGGTTCTCGTTCGGCGCCTCGGCGACACTGCCGTCGGCGTCCAGCCACACCATGAGCGCCGGGTCGACCACCATGGCCCGGGCCAGCTCGCGGAAATCGCCTCCGCCCAGACGCCGCAGCGTTTCGTTCTGTTGCAGCATCGCCGCAGCGGACTTGACCTTCTGGATGGACGTGGCCCAGTGGTTGTGCCACAGCAGCGTCCGCTTCTCCACCCATGGATGCTCGGCGGCCACCATGCGCTCCAGCCACCACTGGGTGAGTTCTTCGCGCTGTTGCCGCAGAACTTCGCGGTAGTGCTTGCGGACGGGGTCGTCCCCGGGTTTCTTCGGTTCCGTACCGTCCCCGGATTTCTGTGCACGCTTCTGCTGGGTCTCGGAGTTGCGCGCCGGCAGAGGGCCCGGTTCAGGGGCGGGCGTCGCATCGGCCCCCCGGTCAGCTCCTGTTGGGGTCAGCACGCGTTCGAGCGTGGCCTCGAACCCGGCCTTCCGCGCGGCGTCCACGGCGTCCGGCACGGCGTCGAACCCCGTGCGTTGCAGCAGACGTGTCACGTGTGCCCGGCTGTCAAGTGTCCTTCCCATGGTGGGAGTTTGCGGGTACGGGGTTCCACGCGCGTCTGCGCCGGGTGTGAGAACCGTGGGAATCGATCGGGGTGGCAGGACGGCGCGTACCAGGCCGAGGTCAGTCGGTTCGGGCCGCGGCGGTGCACTCTTCCGAGCCCTTGCAGTCCTGGAGCTTCAGCAGCGTGGACGCGAGGTTCTTCTTGGTGTCCGAGGACAGTTGGGCGTAGACGTTGTGCAGCATGTCCCGGTCCTTGCTGCGGTCGTAGTACTCGTGAGAGCCGTTCTTGTACTCGACGTACGTGTACCGGCCGGTGCGCAGCGCCTCGTAGCTCGGCGGATTGCCGCTGCCCTTACCGGGCTTGTCGGGGTCCTGGGGAGAGGTGTTGGGCCCGTGGTGCTCCACCAGCGCGGTCTGCGGCCAGTCTTCCGGAGTTCCCCCGTGCAGCAGGGGCACCAGGCTGCGGCCGTCGGTCTCCGGGTCGGGCTTGCCGCCGCCCAGTTCGGTGAAGGTCGGGCAGATGTCGATGTTGGAGGCGACCGCCTTGGTCGTGGCGCCCTGCTTGACCCCCAGTCCCGTGACGACCAGGGGTACGTTCACGTCGGTGTCGAAGGCCGTCTGTTTGCCCGGCATCAAGCGGTACTGACCCATGTGGAAGCCGTTGTCGGAGGCGAAGGCGAAGACGGTGTTGTCGTAGACGTCTGCCTTCTTCAGTTTCTCCTGGAGGTCACCGATCATGCGGTCGACCGCCTGCACGGCGCGAACGCGCTTGCGGTACGTCTTGGTGATTTTCGTGATCTGCTGAGGAGTGAAGGACTTCTTGTCCTTGAGCCACTGCGGGGCGTCGGTCGGGGTCTTGTCGAAGGCCGGGGGCTTCGGGAGCGGCAGGTCCTTGAACGCGCCCTGGTCCTCGGGGGCCGGGGTGGCCGGGCCGTGCGGCGCGAACGTGGAGATGTCGAGCACGAAGGGCTTCTTCGCCTTCACCGAGTTCTCGATGAACTCCTGGCCCTTTGCGCTGACGACATCGGTCAGGTAGTCGGCCGGGTCGTGCCCGTAGTCGACCGTCCTGCCGTTCTGGTTGAGTGTGTAGTCGTACTCCTTGTAGCCGTTTCCGGCCACGTCCCACTCGTTCCAGCCCGGGGGTACGTAGTTGTTCTTGCCGTTCACGGTCATGTCCGGCTGATAGCCGTTGAGGTACTTGCCCATCATCGCGGTCCGGTAGCCCTGCTGTTGGAGGGCGGTGGCGAAGGTCTTGTCCTCGTTCCCTTTCTCATGGAAGGTCTCGAAGCCGCCGTCCGGGGGCATATTGGTGAACACCCCTGTGTTGTGCGGGAACTTACCGGTGAAGATCGACGAACGCGACGGGCAGCACAGCGAGTCCGTCACCGTGTAGTTGGAGAAGGTCAGACCGCTTTTCTGCATGGCCTTCACGTGGGGCATGTAGGTCACCAGGTCCGACGAGAGGTCGTCGGTCAGCACCCACACGATGTTCGGTGACTGGGCCGAATCCGTACGCTGCGCGCTGGCGCTCGGACTCTCCCTGTCCGTGTCCGGCGCGCCGCCGCCGCTGTCCCCGCTGCACCCGGCCAGGCCGGCCGCGAGGGCCGCCGTGGCCAGCCACAGCGGAGCTTTCCTGCGCACACCTGCGATGGTCAACGGTTCTCCTCCTGGGCAGCGTGACCGAATGAATCCCGAAAGCCCGACCGTGCCGCAGGAGGGTGTGAGAACGGTGGGAGAAGGGCGCGCGGGGCGTGGGAATGGGCCGGGCTTTCATACCGGGACACGTAGTCACCCTGGGTGCGGACCTGGGAGCGGTCCATGCAGCGCCACGTATGACGGAATCCTGACGTGCGCCCGCGTCACCGCGACCGCGGGCTGCGACTTCCCTAGGGTGCGAATATGGCATCCATTACATCGCATGCATTCGGTACAACGGGACGTGACGGAGATCGTCCGCCGGACGGCCTCGGCGCCGAATCGGGGCCGGCGGCGGCCGGGCGGCGCGCGTTCGATCCGGAGTCGGAGTGGTGGGTGCGGGCGCTGCTGTCGGAGGGCGGCGTCTTCGAGGATGCCTGCACCCGCCTCCATGAGGTGCTGCTGCGGATCGCGCACTCGGAGCTGGCGCGGCGCTGCGGCAGTCACAACATCACCGGTCCCGAACTGGACGACCTGGCCCAGCAGGCGGCCTCGGACGCCCTCCTGGCGATCGTCCGGAAGGTGGGGCGGTTCCGCGGCGAGAGCAAGTTCACCACCTGGGCGTTCACTTTCGTGGTGTTCGAGGTGTCGGCCAAGGTCGGCCGGCATTTCTGACGATCCGCCGCCGTGGCACTGGAAAGCGAGGACTGGGAGCGGCTGCCCGATCGGCTCGGCCTCGACCCGGCCGCCCAGTCCGAGGCCCGGGCGCTGGTCATAGCCCTGCGCACAGCGGTCGACGAGACTCTGACCGCTCACCAGCGCCGGATCTTCACGGCGCTCGTCCTCGACGCGGTGCCGCTCGACGCGCTGGTGGACCGGCTGGGGACCAACCGCAACGCCGTCTACAAGACAATGTTCGACGCCCGGCGGAAACTGCGCGACCGGCTGGTCGCCCAGGGGTTCCTGGACACGGACACAGCGAGGCCCTCATGATCGACACCACGACACTGGACAACCTCCTTCGCACCGACCCCGAGGACGTCGGATGCGGACAGGCCATGGCAGCCCTGCATGTATACGCGGAACTGGCCGCCGGCGGAAGCGAGGCGATGCCCGGCGTGGAGGCACATCTGCGTGCGTGCGGGCCGTGCTCCGAGGACTACCAGGGGCTGCTGCGGTCGGTCACCTTCGCCGCAGGACTGTGACGCGCGCAGGACTGTGACGCGCGCGGAACTGCGGGCCCGCCGGCAGGCCGTATTCCGGCGGGCCCGTGGTTCAGCTCGCCGCGTGCTCCTTGACGTACTTGATCAGGCCAGCGACATCTTCGGGGACGAGACGTCCTATGGCGCCGTTGGAGTAGACGGCGACGATGACCTGCCCCTGCGGGTCGAGGACGAATCCGGTGGACTGGAGGTATTCCGGGCCGGGGTTGACGAAGGCGCCCGTGACCGCGGCGACGGCTCGTGCGTCGGCGCTGTGCCCCACAGGGAACGTCAGCTTGTGCTTCTCGACCAGCGCGCGGGTGGTGTCCTCGTCGTCGACGGAGAGCGCGACGACCTTCACGCCGAGCTCGTTCAGCGTCTCCTGGGCACGCTGGAAGGCCCGCAACTGGGCGTTGCAGTAGGGGCACCAGGACCCCCGGTAGAAGAGCACCACGCCGAACTGTCCACTCAGGGCTTCGGGCAGCTCCACCTTCTCACCGCCGGGCACGGTGACGGTGAGGGACGGGAAGGCGTCCCCGGGGTGCAGAGCGTCATTCATCAGGATCTCCTGTCGGTCGGGTGAGCCGCGCGGGTCGGTGTCCCGGCACGGCGGGGGCCGCGGCGCGGGCGGCAGGAGCCGCCGACGCCGCGGAGCTACGTACGGTCCGCGTGATGCGGACCGGTGGTCATTGTGTTGCGCGGCGCCCCGTGGCACCGGCGGTTCTGCCCGGCGGCGCCGAAGTGGTCGCCTCCGGCGGATTCCTCGTCGAGGTGGCCGCCGGCCGTCGATGAACGGCGCGGCGTCAGAGCGCGACGATCCCTTCGCCGCCCACGGCGCCCGGTACGTTGACGGAGCCGATCGCCGTGAGCGAGCCGTCGCGGCCGACCCGGAACGCGTCGATGTTCCCGTCCTTGCCGGTCTGCGCGTACAGGTAGCGGCCGTCCGACGAGGCGGCGGTGTCGACCGTGCCGCCGTCGGTGGCGGTGTCGCCCAGTGCGGTCAGCGCGCCGTGCTCGTCGCGGAAACCGGAGAGACTGCCGCTGCCCGCGTTCGACGCGTACAGCCGGTCACCGACCCGGACGACCCAGCAGGTCGCCATCTGGCCGGTGGCCTGCTGGTCCACGGCCGTGACCTTGCCGTCGCGCCCGACGCGGTAGGTCGCGACGGCGTTGGGCCCTGCCTGGGTGACCACGAGCCGACCTTCGGCGTCGAACGTGAAGCCGAACGGCACTGTGCCCGCCTCGACGTTCACCACCGGCTCGGCCGAAGGGGCACCCAGCCGGCTCAGCGGGAACACGTCGATGCTGTTGCCGTTGGCCTTGGTGGTGACGACGAGTTTCGAGCCGTCGGGTGTGAAGGAGATCTGTCCGGGGGTGTTGGTGAACTGCGGTGCCGCTTCCGGGTCGAGGCCGAGCGCCCGGTGCCAGGACGAGACCTTCAACAGCCGGTTGCCGACGCGCACATATCCCTGGATCGACCCGCCGTCCAGCGCGTTGGCCACGAAGACCTGATCGCCGTGGACCGCGATGCTGACGGGGAACTCACCGCCGGACGAGATGACTTGCACCCGGTCCAGCCGCTCACCGTGTACGGCGAACACCGTCACGGTGTCGCTGCCCGCGTTGACCGCGTACAGCAGGTGCTGGCGTTGGTCGTACGTCAACGAGCCCTGCGAGGCGAGGTGATCCACGGCCGAGCCCTCAAGTACCCCTCCCTTCCCGCCGGTGCGGTAGGTGCCGGCCGCGGAGAGCGTGCCGTCGGCGTGCCGCCGGTACGCGACGACCGCGTTGCCGTCGGTGTTGTCGGTCTGTACGAACACGGGAGCGCCCGACCGGTCCTGCGACGGATGCCCGGAAGCCAAAGCAGAAGCCGGCGTCGCGACGAGGGCGGCCGCGGCGACCGACATGCCGACCGCGGCCGTGCGGACAGTGCGAACGGGGAAACGCATGAGAGCTCCTGGTGGTGTGCGGTGGTCGAAGAGAACGACCACTTAGCAGCCACCGCGACGCCACTCTTACCGCCGCAACGGCCGCGCCGCCCCCACGTTCGCGTTTCGTAAGACCTGACCTGCGGCTCGACGCGCGGCTTGACGTGCGCCAGGCCCGGTATCGGCTCGGCTACTTCACGGCGAGCACGTCGACGGACGTGATCTCAGGATTCCGAGCGAGCAGATCGGGAGCTGCTTCGCCCAGCGCCTTGGCGATTTCACCGGCGAGGTGTGCCTGTCGGCCGTCCTCGGTCTCGAACGTGTCGAAGATGCCGAACCCGCTCAGGCCCGTACGGAACGCGTACCAGGTCACCGTCCCTGACTCCTGCATCGCGAGCGCGCGACCCGCTTCGAGGAACGAGGCGAGTTCGTCTTCCTTGCCGGGCTTTGCTTCCAGCTGTACGAGAAGTCCGACCGTGACGGTCATGGTGTCCACCTTGAGAGTTGTCGAACGTCGTCGGTTGACGGAGCACCCGCAGCAGGCGCTGGTACCGCCGTGACGTGCCCTGCGGCAGGGTGCTGACAGCAGTGTGGATCCTCACCGCCCGCTGCGGCTCTCCGTTCCCATGAGTGTCCGGGCGCGTCCCTCAAACGGCGGTGCCGCCACCGTCGGCGGCGAGGGTGGAGCCCGTGACGTAGCTGGAGCGGGGTGAGGCGAGGAAGTAGATGGCCTCGGCGATCTCAAGGGGGTTGGCGGTACGGCGCAGTGGGAGGCCCTTGCCGAGCTCGGCGACACCGTCGCCCCACTCGGCGAGGACGCCTGCGGTGATGGTCGGGCCGGGGGCGACGCTGTTGACCCGCACGCCCTGCGGGCCGAACTCCGCGGCCCAGGTGCGGGTGAAGGACGCGAGGGCGGCCTTCGTGGCGCTGTAGCCGGAGGCGCCGGGGACGCCCATCGAGGCGGCCATGGTGGTGACGTTGACGATGCTTCCGCTGCCCTTGGCCAGCATGGCGGGCACGAGCGCCGCGGTCAGGAAGTACGTGCCCCGCACGTTCGTGTCGAACATCCGCTGGAAGCCGGCGACGTCCTGCTCGACGGTCGGCGCGACCGGGAAGGCGGAGGCGTTGTTGACCAGGATGTCGACCGGTCCTGCCGCTTCGGCGAGTGCACCGACCGACTCCAGGTCGGCGAGGTCCGCGGCCACGAAACGAACCGTTCCGGGACCCTGTGCGATGTCGGCGACGGCCTTGGCGCCGCGCTCGGCGTCACGGCCGGAGATGACGACGGTCGCGCCTGCCCTGACGAAGAGGCGGGCGGCTTCGAGGCCGATGCCGGCGGTGCCGCCGGTGATGAGTGCGACCTGATCGTTGAGTTCCATCGTGCTGCCTTCTTCCGAGTTTTTAGAGTGCTCCCTCTATTTTTAGTCGCCGCAGAGACGGTGTCAAACGTTCAGGGGGTCGCTTCGGCTCGCGCCGCGGCTCAACCGGCCTGCTTCACCGGCGAACGGCTCAGCTCACGGCGTGACAGCGGATCCGCTCGATCATCGCGGTCAGGACGGCGTCCAGTGCGATCGTGTCGCGGCGGGCCTGGGTCATCAGCAGACCGCCCTGCAACGCGGTGAGCGTGGCCAGCGCCAGCTGCTCCGGGTCGGCGTCGGGGCCCAACTCGCCCCGGTTCTGCATCTCCTGGAGCCCCGCCTGGATCGCGTCCTGCCACTCGGCGTAGCCCGCGGCGAGCTGGGCGCGGGCCTGTGGGTCGCGGTCGGAGAGCTCCACGGACAGCGACCCGATCGGGCAGCCACCCTCGCAGCCGTTCGCCTGCTGCGCCTGGATGATGGCGTCCCGCCACGCCTCCAGCGCCTCGAAGCTGTCCAGCCGGCTGAGCAGCGGTCGCTGGAAGGCGAGCACGTACTCGGTCTGGTACGTGATGACGGCCTGGACCAGCGTCTTCTTGTCGCCGAAGTAGTGGTAGATCTGCGACGGGCTGGTGACACCGGCCGCCTTCTGCACGTCTTCGGTACTGGTCCCCGCCACACCCCGCTCGAACATCAGCTGGGCCGCGGCGGCCACGATACGGTCCCGGGTCGCCCGCCCCTTGGGGGTCAGGCGCTGCGTGGCGGTACGGCTCTCCATACCATCAATTTACCAAATTCTGGAGCCACCACTCTATTGGGGTCGGACGTGCGCCGGTCCTGCCGGGTAAGCGGCTGCCCGGGATGTCTGTTCGGCTGGTGGAGCGAGGTCCTGCACTACCGTGCGCCCGTGCGGCGCTGGACGCGCCGGGTACCGATCTCGATGATCGCCGTCGCCCTGGTCGGCCTCAACTACGGGCACCTCGCCGACCAGAGCGCTTCGCTTATGGCGTGCCTGCTGCTGCTCGGGGTGTTCGTCGGCGTCGGCGAAGAACTCATGTTCCGGGGCATCGGCGTCCATGTCTTCCAGCGGGCCGGACTCACCGAGAGCAAGGTCGCCCTGTATTCCTCGCTCGTCTTCGGACTCGTGCACGTCAGCGACGCCTTCGGCCAGGGCGCGCAGGCCCTCGTGCAGGCTCTCGTCATGTCCACCTCGGGCTACTTCTTCTACCCGCGCCTGCGCGTCGGCGGTGTCATCCTGCTGCCGATACTCGTCCACGGGCTCTGGGACACCAGCCTGATCTCCAACCTCGTGGGAGACGAACCTCAGGCGTCCTTGGGCATGGTCCTCGTCGCCCTCCTCAAAGTCGTCCTGATCGTCGTGTTGCTCGTCAAGCGCCGCACGATCGAGACCGCGTCTCCGGCGATCCCGAACTGACTGCGGCACCGCCCGGATACGCGGCCGTCGAGCAAGGCCAGCAGCTCAAGGTCCGAGACCTTGGCCGTGTGCCCGCCGGGCGATGGGTCAGACCATGGCCAGCCGGTCCACCAGCAGCTCCACCCTCCGGTCGGTTTCCGCCGGCGGTAGCCGTCCCGACCGGGTCAGGGTCGCCACCCCGTGCAGGGACGCCCAGAACACCTCGGTGAACAGCCCCGGGTCCACGCCGTCCCCTGCGACCTCGGCGAGGCATTCCAGGAGTGCGGCGAAGGCGTCCTTGAGAGGTTCCGGGGTGTCCTCCTGTGCGTACGGGAGACCGCCGTCGAGCTGGAACATGGCGTCGTAGACCGCCGGGTTGCGCTTGGCGAAGTCGAGGTAGGCGCGGGCGAGGGAGTACACCCGCTCGCGCGGGCTGTCCGCGGCGGCGGTGGCGGCACGTACAGCCGCGGCCATCTCGGCGGCGCCCTCCAGGGCGACGGCGCCGATGATCTCCCGTTTGCCGCGGAAGTGGCTGTAGAGGACGGGCTGGCTGTACTCGATGCGCTCGGCGAGCCGGCGCGTGGTGACCGCGTCCCAGCCCTGCTTCTCGGCGAGTTCGCGGGCTGTCGCCACGATCAGACGCTCGCGGGCCGCCCGTTCGCGCTCCTTGCGTTCCTGTACCGACATGATCCGATCCTAGCACCGCTAGACAATCAAGCGGCAACAGTACTAGCGTTGCCTCAACAGCTAGCACCACTAGATGTCGAGAGGGTCGTCATGTTCAACGCACTTGAGGTCGTCACCATCGTGGTCGTCGGCGTGATGGTGGGGGTGGAGTTCACCGTCGCCTTCGTCATGAACCCGATCTTCAACGCACTCCCCGACGACAGCGGCCAACTCGCCCACGCCCACGGGGGCCGGATGCTCGGCGCCGTGATGCCGGTCTGGTACATCGGCTCGGTCGTCCTCGTCGCGGCCTGGGCCGTCACCGGACGGCACCACCACGGCGCCGGCCTCGTCGTCACCGCCGGCGCGCTGCTGATACTCAGCGTGATCATGTCGATCCTGCTGCTCGTCCCGATCAACAACCAGGGCAAGACATGGACCCCGGAGAACCGGCCCGACGACTGGAAGGAGCAACTGAACCGCTGGCTCCGCTTCCACTACGTCCGTGTCGCCGTCATCATCGCCGCTTTCACCCTGCTGGCCACCGCCCGCAGCTGACCCGGCGGAGCCAGCCGGCTCGATGCCGGGAACAGCGGTGGCGAGGTGGGCGGTCAAGGGGTCTGACTGATTTCGGGTCAGGCGGCCGGTCTGGGCCGCGGGTGACGGATCTGCGGATCGCCCAGCGCCTGGCCCAGCCGCCGGTAGGCATGAGCCGCGGAGACCAGCGTCATATGGTGGTGCCAGCCGGGGAAGGAGCGGCCTTCGAAGTCGAGCAGCCCGTGCTCGTCGCTCATCGTCCGGATGGCGTCGGCGGCGCCCGGGTGCAGGCGGACGAGATCGAGCAGGTCGTCGATACGACGGTGCAGGGCGTTGGTGACCCAGATCCGTCCCTGTCCGGTCGGCAGATGCGTGGCGAAGAAGCGCAGTACCGTGTGCCCGCTGTCCGGAGCATGGGGTTCTGATCCGGTGAGCCAGGCCGTCGACGAGGCGACCCGCACCCTGCGCATGGGGAGGCCGTCCCTGCGTTCGAAGGCCGCGTGCAGTTTGCGGTGTCCGCTTCGCCGCAGTAATTCGCCGACGGGGACCGGGGTCCGGCTGCTGCGCTCGGGCACCACCCGGAGGCCGGCCGGCACCGCGATGATGAACTCCTGATCCCGTGTGCTCAAACCGCGCAGGACGGGAAGCGGGTTCGCGGGGCCCGCCAGGTCCGCGATGACCGGGACCTTGGTGTGCTGGACCTCTGCGTCCAGGGCCCGTACGAGGTCCAGAACGCAGTCGTGCACGGACTGTGCGCGTACGGCGTCCGGGATCCGGGCCCGCTGACGCTGTGCGGGGTCGTCCGTCCAGTCCGGTGGGAGCACGAGGCGCCAGTCGGCTGCGAAAGCCCCCCTGTCCGTGGCGAGGAATATCCCCACCCCTTGCTGGCCGTTGATGGTACGGCCGGACGCGGGGACGAAGCTGCGATGCACGCCGACCGAGTGACTGCCCCGTTTCGGCAGGAACACCG
>NZ_JTIY01000002.1:1062320-1067647 GCF_000818175.1 Streptomyces sp. AcH 505 | reverse complement strand
GTTGATGGTACGGCCGGACGCGGGGACGAAGCTGCGATGCACGCCGACCGAGTGACTGCCCCGTTTCGGCAGGAACACCGACTCCATGGACCAGGCTCTGACCGGGAGCGCCCCGCCGACCCGGCGCGTGATCTCACGCCGGGCCGGGGCCCAGTCCCAAGGGCTGGCATTGAGGAACTGGCGCAGCGAGTGGGCCGCGGTCGGCAGGGGGGAGACGGTCTCCGCCATTCTGCGCAGCGACTTCTTGCCGCGGGTGACGAGCAGGCCCCTCAGGTAAGTCTCGGCCCACCGACGCTGGTCCGCCCGGGACAGATATCCGAACAGGTCGTCGGAGAAGACGGCGAGAGGGTGACCGTAGGGGGCCGGCTGCCCGGTGGCTTCCTGTGGCATGGCTTGCGACTCCTTGGGATTGCGCGCTCCACGAGTCATCTCCGACGTCGTACGGGTGGACGTGTGTGCCGTCGCCTCGCTACCTGGGCCGGGCGGACGGCCGCCGGTCGGCGAGCCGGTGAAAGGCGTAGGCCGCCGAGACCATGGTCATGTGATGGTGCCAGCCGCGGTAGGACCGGCCTTCGAAGTCGCGTAGCCCGAAGCTGTGTTCCATGGTCCGGGTGTTTTCCTTGGACCGCTGTGTGAGCCTGCTGAGGGCAACGATGTCGTCGACGCGGTGTCCGCTGAGGTTGGTGATCCACGCGTGCTTCGCCGTGCCGGAGGGCGACACCTCGGTCAGCAGGCGGACTTGAGGCCCCTGCCCGCCGCGGGAACCTGTCGGGCCGGGGAGCGTCACGAGGCTGGAGACGACCTTCATGGTGTCACGGTGGCCGCAGGGCGCGCTCGCCTGACCGCACCAGCGGCCCAGGGCCAGGGCGGATCCGGCCCGCTTGAAGGCGCTGCGGGCAGCGTGGACGGTACGGGCCGGGCGTCGCTGCCCTGCCGAGTCGAGCACTTCGAGCGAGCCGTCGACCTCGAAGCTGAAGTCGATTCCCCTGGCGGTGAGTTCCGTGACGAACTCGGGCACCTCGGCGAGGTGGGTCAGATCCGCGACCACCGGGACCCGGCCCACCTCCCATTGAGACTCCAGTTCGTCCAGCATGGCGACGAAATCGATCCATTCAACGTTGGCCCGCACGTCGTCCGGTATGTACGCGGACTCCCGCAACGCGCTGTCGGCCAGCCACTTCGACGGCATCAGCAGTCGCCAGTTGACCGGAATGTTCCCGGACGGGACGGCCAGGGCGACCGACAGGCCGATCTGGCAGTTCACCGTGCGGCCGGCCTCGGGAAGGAAGCGCCGCTCCACGCCGACCGAACGGTCGCCGCGCTTGGGTATGGCCACCCGGGACAGCACCCAGGCCTTGGCGGGCTCCCCTTGGCTCACGTAGCGCGCGATGTGGGCCCGAACCGGCTCCCACTCCCACGGGCTCTGGTTGATGAACTGCTGGAGGGACTGGTGGGCAGGGACGGACAGGACGTCCTCGGAGATCCTGCGCACTGATTTCTTGCCCTCGACCACAAGCAGGCCCCGCAGATAGACCTCGGCCCAACGTCGTTGGTCCACTCGGGACATGGAGCGGAAGACGTCGCCTGCGAAGTCGGAGAGGGCGTCCCTGGTGGTCGTCGCCGCCGTACTGGTGGACATGCTTTTCCCCCGGCTGTAGGTGATGGGAACTAGGTAAGAAGGCTGCTCTCTATCGCGCGTGGTCGGCTGGGAATCAGGGCGTCGGAGTCCGGTGACTCCGGCGCCCGGACGGTCAGCTGGAGCGTGCGGCACCGAAGTGGGCGTCGTCGTTGACGCCGCGACGCACCGTGGTGCGTCGGTCGACGATGTTGCTCCAGTCGCGGCCGTACATGTCCTTCAGGGTGACGGGATCGCCCATCAGGTCGTGGGGGTAACCGAGTTCGATCCGGCTGCGCTCGTCGAGGCGGCCCAGCTGGTCGGCGGAGAGTACGACGTCGACGCACCCGAGGGAGTCCTCGATCTGCTTCTCCTTGGTGGCCCCCAGAATCGGAATGACGGTCTGCGGCCGGTGCAACAGCCAGGCGAGTGCGACCTGCGCAGGCGACCAGCCGCCTTCCTCGGCGATTGTCACGACCTCGCGGACGACGGCCTCGGTGCCCGGACGGCTGTTGTGTTCGCGCGGTTCGACGGTGAGCCGGCCCGTCCCGCCGGTGAGATATTTGCCGGTGAGAAGACCCTCCGACAAGGCTCCCCAGGCCAGTACCGGGATGTCGAACTGCCGCGCCATCGGCAGCAGTTCGCGCTCAGGTGCCCGCTCCAGCAGGTTGTAGCGGATCTGCAGGCCGACGAACGGAGACCAACCGCGCAGTTCGGCAAGGGTGTTCGCCTGGGCGACCTCCCAGGCCGGCCAGTTGGCGATGCCTACGTAGTGGATCTTGCCGGCCCGCACCTGGTCGTCGAGGGTGCGCATGATCTCGGGCACCGGCGTCAGGGTGTCATGGGCATGGACCCACAGCAGATCGATGTAGTCCGTCCCCAGTCGCCGCAGGCTGGCCTCCAGGGAGGCGGTGAGGTTCTTGCGGTGGTTGCCCGCCGAGTTGATGTCGTCGGGGTCGGTCTGCAGGGTGTACTTGGTGGACACGACAAACCGGTCCCGGCGGCCCTTCAGAATGTCACCCAGGTAGCGCTCGGAGGTGCCGCCGGTGTAGTGGTCCGCCGTGTCGATGAAATTCCCGCCGGCCTCGGCGTAGCGGTCGAGGATGGCCCGGCTTGTCGGCAGTGACGCACCCCATCCCCAGTCCTCGCCGAATGTGACGGTCCCCAGGGCGAGTTCGGAGATCCGCAGTCCTGTCTTACCCAGCAGGGTGTAACGCATATATCCTCCTTCGCCGCGCCGGGATCAGCGCGGCTCGGCAGCTAGCGGGCGACTACGGGGGTGTGCAGCTCGAACAGTTCTACGAGTTCTCCGCTGGGGCCCTTGACGAAGGCGACCCGGGCCTTCGTCTCGGGCTCGCCGTTGAGCACGATGCTGGTCGGCCGGCCGGGCCATTCGTCGAAGGGGAAGGGCCGCCCTCCCGCCGCGAGGCAGTTGGCGTACGCCTCGTCGACGCTGGGCACGATCAGGGCGATGTGCTGGAGGGGGCCGGGCAGGGAATCCACGTCGTCGCGGCCGCCGGGGAACAGTTCCAGATAGGTGCCACCGCCGAGTTCGATGTAGAGGGCCCGGCCCTCGTAGATGTGCCGGCAGGGCGGGTCCTGCTCGGAGGACCTGCTCCACTCGTAGATACGCGTGTAGCCGAGGCCGTCCCGGTAGAAGCGCAGCGACTCGTCGATGTCGGCGCACACGAGGGCGACGTGCATCAGTGTCGGGGCGACGGGACGCGAAGGGGTGTCCTGCGGTGCCATGCGCTCTCCTTTACGAATGTTCGAGGGGTGGGGTGGGGCTCTTGCCGGGGGACGGGGATCAGACGCCGGTGGGCCGGTCGCGGTGGAGCCACTCCCGCAGGCGTCCTGGCAGCTCCGCCAGCAGGGCCACGGGGGCAGTCAGTGCGACATGACCGTCCGGGCGCACGAGCACGGCGTGCGGAAGGCCGGCCGCCTCGGCCACGGCGACCGGGACGGGTATCTCTCTCGCCGTGGCCTCGGCAGCGGCAAGGCCGGCGCCCGACGGCACAAGGAGGGACCAGCCCAGCCCCGGAGCCATGCCGGGGCGGGGAGGCATCCGGTCGCCCACCGCCGGGCTCGGGCCTTCTCCGCCGCCGTAGGTGACGGAGAGCTGGGCCAGGCGGCTCGCCAGCCAGGCGCGGACCTCCGGCAGTTGCCCTGCAGCACCGAGGACGTCGTTGCGCATCCGGATCTTGTCGGGGTCGCTCATGGTGGAGATGTCGTGGAGCTGGGCGGCGAAGGCGAGCAGCCCCTGTGCCATGGGCCGCCGTTCGGCGTTGTACGTGCGCAGGAGCGTCGGTGAGGCCTCTCCCCTGGCCACGGCCGCGAGCTTCCAGGCCAGGTTGAAAGCGTCCTGAAGTCCCGTGTTCATGCCTTGGGCGCCGACCGGACTGTGCACGTGGGCGGCGTCTCCGACCAGGAAGACAGGCCCCTCTCCGAAGGTATCGGCGAGACGATGGCGCACCCGCCACGTGGACGACATCCGCAACTCCCTGACCTTGGCGCCCGCCGCGCTGGGGCCGCGGGACTCCAGGAGGGCCTGCACCGCACGCTCGTCGGGCGCCGGTGTGTCGTCGTCGACGAGTGCGACGGCACGGTACGTATCTCCCTCCAGTCGGGAGACGGCAAGCAGACCGGACGGCGAGAAGAAGAAGGTGATCTCCCCCTCAGGGCCGGACCAGTCCATGGTGAACTCGATGAGGGCGAAGTTGTGGGGCTTCTCGTGGCCGGTGAACGGGATACCGGACTGCTCACGGACGGTGCTGTGCACTCCGTCGCACCCCACTACCCAGCGCGCCCGCAGGGCTCGTACCTCGCCGGTCTCTTCACTGCTGACCAGTGCGTTCATCCCGGGGAACAGTTCGTTCAGGGCAAACACGGTGGTGCGCCGATGCACCCTGCCGCCGAGTTGGACGAGCCGTTCCTCGAGAACCTCCTCGGTGGTCTGCTGCGGGACCGCGAGGACGAAGGGATATGGCGTGTCCAGTTCGTCGAAGGGAGTGTGGATCACACTGCGCTCTCCGTCCCGTGCGGTGAAGGAACGTCCCGGCCTCCCCCTCTCGATCAGCGCGTCGGCGGCTCCGATGGTGGCGAGCGATTCAAGGGTGCGGGCGTGGACGGCCGCCGCACGCGAGTGGACGGCGTTGCTTGCCGCCCGATCCACCAGAACGTAATCCACGCCCTGGCTGTGCAGCGCGCAGGCCAGGGCCAGGCCGGTCGGCCCCGCGCCGACAATCAGCACGTCCGTACTGCTGGGCAACGTCGAATTGTTCTGATGGTCCGGCATATTGCGCTCCAATCATGCAGTCGTTGACCTCTCGCCCGCCGAATTCGTGATTCCGCCTAAACGGTCGGGCTCGGGCCTCGCGAGCTGGGCGCTGCAAGTATCGGGAGCCTCAGAAGCCTCTCGCAACGGCAACTGTACAAAGTCACAAGATCACTCAGGCTTACCGTGTCGCCAACTCGGCGCCAGGCCAATCAATTCTGATGCGACTTTGGAAGATCCACGCCTTTGTTTCCGGCCGGTAAGACCGGCGCGCGTACGGCCCGGACTGCAATACAGCTTTCAACGAAATCATGGACGGCGGACGGGGGTTGGTCGTTCAGCGGCCAGACCACCCCCACGTCGCTGGGCGCGACCCCGGTCAGCGGGCGGTAGATGACGTCGGGCCGCTGGTAGAAGGGAGGCGGTGGCCGTGGGGGG
>NZ_JTIY01000002.1:1031432-1062119 GCF_000818175.1 Streptomyces sp. AcH 505 | reverse complement strand
CGGCCAGACCACCCCCACGTCGCTGGGCGCGACCCCGGTCAGCGGGCGGTAGATGACGTCGGGCCGCTGGTAGAAGGAGGCGGTGGCCATGGGGGTGAGGCTGATGCCGTAGCCGCCGGCGACCGCGTGCAGCCATTCGTCCGGACTGCGCGCCACCGTGCCGATACGTACGGGCCGGCCCCGGCGCTCCTCCGTCGCGAGCCAGTAGTCGCGCCACCAACCGGACTCCTCCGGGACGGCGACGAAGGGCTCGTCGAGTACGTCGTCGAAGGCGACTTCACGCTGATGGGCGAGACGATGACCGACCGGCAGGGCGATCCAGCGGGGCTCGGTGATCAGTACTTCGTGCCGGAAGCGCTCCTGCCCCGGGAAGGGCAGCCGCAGCAGCGCGACGTCGACGTCCCCCGCGGCGAGACCGGCGGTGGGGTCGCTCCACTGCGTCTGCCGCATCTCGACCCGCCATCGCGGTCGTCGCCCGGCGAACTCGGCGAGGATCGACTGCGTGTCCTCGTTGGCGGCGCTGGCAACGAAGCCGACCCGCAGGACGCGTACGGTGTCACGGGCCGCCCCACGTGTGCGATGCACCAGGTCGTCCCAGTCCGCGAGGAGCTCCGGCAGCCGCGTGGCGAGCTCCGCGCCGGCGGGAGTCAACTCCATTCCGTGACGGCTCCGGCTGAACAGCCGCACACCCATGAGAGTTTCAAGTTTTCTTATTTGTTTCGTCAACGAAGGTTGCGTGATGAAAAGCAGTTTCGCGGTGCGGGTCAGGTTTCCCTCCCGCGCCAACTCCTCGAAGTGACGTAGAAGTCTCGTATCGATATCCATGCGTTCACGTCATCATGAAAGTTATTGGACAGGACTTGGACACTTCCGCGATCCTTTTTACAGAGACATTATTGGTGCCCGGGAACAAGACTTTCCGTGGCCGGTAGAGATAGGGAGTAGTCATGAGCTTTGAGCTGAGTCTCGGGACCGCGGGCAGCAGCACCGTCGTACGTATGGCGGGCGAGGATCACGATGTCGAGACGGTGCGCTCGGTCCTGGACCGGGCCGTCCGGCAGGTCACCCGACGCCTGGTGATCGATGTGCACGACTCGGATCTCCTGCCGAGCGGCGCGGTGAGGTGCCTGGCTGTGGCCGGCCAGCAGGTGCCGCAGTCGGCCGAAGTGGTGGTCGAGGGAGCCTCACCGGCGCTCATGTCCCAGCTACGGCTGGCCGGCCTCGACCGTTCGATGACCATCGTCCACCGCGAGCCGAACGCGCTCGCCACCGCGTGACCTTGGTGTCCACCACACCGTCGGCGGCTTCCCGCTCCCGCACACGCGGCGCGGGAAGCCGCCGGCCCCTCGCGGACTCACACTCCCCCGGCGACGAGCAGCAGGCTCGCGTGGGCGCCCAGCGTCCAGTGTGTGTCGCCGCAGAGGGGTTCCTCACCCACCTCGTGTCCGTCCTGGTGGGCCGGGGAGCCGGTGTCGGCGAAGACATGCCATCGCAGACCGGGCGGCGGCTCGGGAAGTCGTACGGTCCGTTCGGAGCCACCCGCGTTGACCGCCAGGTAGACACAGTCCGCGGGAGCGTCGTCACGGTCCTCGTGGAGCATCGCAGCGAGCAGCGTCGAGCCCTCCGACCAGTCCGGTTCCCACGGCTCCTCCCCCTGCCAGCTGACCGGGGGGCAGGGCGCGCCGGGCGCGACCCGGCTGTCCGGATGTACGGTGCGGCGGAGCACCGGGTGCGCGTGGCGCAGCGCTATGGCGCGCCGGGTGAAGCCGAGGAGCCCGGCATGCGCGACGCGGTGGTTCCAGTCGACCCAGCCGAGCGGGCCGTCCTGGCCGTAGGTGTTGTTGTTGCCGTGCTGGGTGCGTCCGAATTCGTCGCCGGCCAGGATCATGGGCACGCCGTGACTCGCCAGGAGCAACAGGAGAGCGTTGCGGGCCTGCTGGGCGCGCAGCCGCAGGACGGCGGGGTCGTCGGTGGGGCCTTCGTGTCCGCAGTTCCAGCTCTCCTCGTCCGGGATGCCGTCCTTTCCGTCCTCGCCGTTGGGCTCGTTGTGGCGGTGGTCGTAGGAGGTCCAGTCGGCCAGGGTCAGCCCGTCGTGGCAGGTGATGTAGTTGACCGAGGCGGTGGCGCCGCGTTCCCGGTAGAGGTCGGGTGAGCCGACCAGCCGGGTGGCGAACTCTCCCGCCGAGCCGGGCCGGCCCAGGAGGAAGCGCCGGATGGCGTCGCGGTAGCGCATGTTCCATTCGCTCCACCGCCCGTAGGCGGGGAAGGAGCCGATTTGGTGGACGCCGGCGGCGTCCGTTGCCTCGGCGATGAGCACGCAGTGAGCCAGGGCCGGGTCGCGAGCGATGGCCTCGACGAGCGGTGGGTCGGACAGCGGCCGGCCGTCGGTCCCCCGGGTGAGGATGGCCGCCATGTCGAACCGGAAGCCGTCGACGCGGTACTCGGTGGCCCAGTGGCGCAGGCTGTCCAGGATGAGGGTGCGGGTCACCGGGTGGTTGCAGTTGACGGTGTTGCCGGTGGCGGTGAGGTTGAGGGGGCGGCCCGCGTCGTCCAGCAGGTAGTAGGCGGACTCGTCCAGGCCGCGCAGGGACAGGGTGGGGCCGCGGTGGTCGCCCTCGGCCGTGTGGTTGTACACGACGTCGAGAATGACCGCGATGCCTGCCGCGTGCATCGCTTTGACCAGCGACTTCAGCTCGCGGGAGGCGTCTCCCTGGCCGGTTCGCGACGCGTAGCCCGCTTTTGGCGCGAAGAAGCCGACGCTGTTGTAGCCCCAGAAGTTGCGCAGTGGCTTGCCGGTAGCCGGCGACACGAACGTGTTGTCCGTCTCGTCGAACTCGAAGACGGGCAGCAACTCGACGCAGTTGACGCCGAGTTCCCTCAGGTACGGGATCTTTTCGCGCAGGCCGGCGTACGTACCCGGGGAGGTCACCGCGGCGGAGGCGTGCCGGGTGTACCCCCGCACGTGTGTCTCGTAGATGATCAGGTCGCCGTGCGGAATGCGCGGCGGGCGGTCGTCGCCCCAGTCGAAGTCGGTCGGGGCGACGGCGGACCGGTAGCGGGGGCGTTGGCCCCACTCCCCCGCACCGGTCAACTCCGTGGCGTAGGGGTCGAGCAGGACGGGCGAGAGTCCGCCGGAGGTGTACGCGACGCGGTAGCCGTAATGGAAGCGGTCGGTGTCCAGTCGCCGCACGGTGGCGGTGAACAGCGTGCCGAACCGGCCGCCTTCGGGGAACGGCAGTTCGGCGACGATAGTGCCGTCCACCGCGTCCATGAGCACCAGCCACGCGGCGCGTGCGCCGTTGGCGTGGAAGGCGAAGTTGACGCCGCCGGGCACGGGGCTCGCGCCGAGCGGCCAGGCCCGCCCGGCGGCGATGTGCCACCGGGCGGAGGCCGGGAGAAGATCGCTGGTGACCATGGTGTGGGCCCCCTTAATGTCGCACCGGACGCAGCCGTGCCTTTACCCGCAGCCGTTGGTCGCTCGCGGGCAGGCGTACCGCCATCGTCTCGGCGTCGAAGTCGTGGTAGGGCGCCCCGTCGATCAGCACCTGGTCCAGGACGACGTGGCCCGACGGGAAGACGTCGGGGGCGACGCGCAGCAGGCCGTCCGGGAAGCGGGCGCCGGGTTCGGGGCAGAAGTACAGGTCGAGCGGTTCACGGTTGATCAGGAGCTGGGTGTACACCTCGGCCAGAAAGCAGAGTTCGGCCTTGTGGTACATGGCCATGGCATGGCTGCCCTTGAGCCGTTCGTTGCCGACGAGGAACGGCATGCCTTGGGCCAGGACGGTGAAGAAGACTCCGCCTTCGTCGTGGTCGAGGAAGAAGGCGTTGTAGAAGGCGGAGGATTCCCGTGCGTGGGTGAGGAAGTCCTCCCGGTTCGTGCTGCCGGCCAGGATCAGGTAGGCGAGGATCGCCTGCTCCTGCTGCCACCACGTCTTGCGGTCGTGCCAGACGAAGGGGTGGCGTCCGTTCTGTGCGCGTCGCTCCAGCACGTCGTACCAGCCGCCGCGCTGCGCGTCTCGGCCCACGCCGGGCATGGTGCTGCCGATGTGCTCGGCCAGCGCCCGGTACTCCCTTTTGGGCAGCGTGCCCTGCATCCGCATGAGGTTCCACGCGATCTTGAGGTTGTGGCCCACCACCGCGCGGTCCCGCTGCCAGCCCCACTCGCGGTCCGGCGTCCAGTCCGCGTGGAACCTCTCCTGGACGAAGGGGCTGGTGTCGTCGGGCATGTGTGTGACGATCATGTCGAACGTGTGCTCAAGCATGTCGCGGTAGCGCTTTTCGCCGGTCGCCAGGAACAGGTTGAACAGATAGGCCGGCGCGTGGTCACCGACCGAGTTCCAGTTCTTCCGGGCGCGGTTCGGACCGAGACTCTCGTGGTGGGCGCTGAGCGTGACCGGGTCGATGTGGGAGTAGTACCCGCCCAACTGCCGGTCGGCGAAGTACTTCTCGAACAGCCGGACGGTGCCGTCGATGTCCGTGAGGATCTGCGGGGAGCCGGTCAGGCGATAGGTCTGGGTGAGGCCGACCAGGGCGTAGATCTGCTCGTAGGCGGGGATGGCTTGGTAGTCGTCACCGAACTCGGAGGCGAAGAGCTGGTGTTCACGGCCGCCCGTGACATCGATGCCGTGGTACCAGTACACGACGCCTTCGTCCGGGTCGACGAAGCGCATGTGGTCGTGGAGGTAGCGCGCCCCCTTTTCGGCGACTTCGAGAGACTTCTCGTCGCCGGTCAGCATGTATGCGCTGGCCATGCCGTAGACCATGCGGGAGATGGTGTCCGTCTCCTGGACGTGCTGCTCGGTCTTGCCTCCGGTGCCGCTGATCACCGTCCGGTAGTCCCCGAAGTCGACAGGAGCCTCGCCGAACTGGGAGCGCCGGTAGAAGTCCGCGATGCGGGCCAGTTGCTCGCGCCACCAGCCGGGGCGCTCGAAGGGCCAGCCGGCGCCGTCCTCGTCGCCGACGAAGATCAGTTGTGCCGCCTGGAATCGCAGGCCGCCCGCTTCGGGGTACACCGGCCCGTAGCAGAAGAGGAACGTGCCGGGCCGCAGCAACTCGTGCAGGTGGCCGCTGACGTCGTCGTACGGCTCGCCCAGGTTCCGCAGCCGCTGCCCGTGTGTGGTGTCGGTCAGGTGGACGGTCACCCGCCGGTCGTCGAGAGTGCGGAGGTCGAGTTCGGAGCCGCGCCGTTCGACCACGTAGCCGGCGGTGGTTTCGGAGAAGGAGAACGGGATCTTCGCGGACGCGGGCGTGGTCATGCCGCCTCCTGTTCCGGCACGGATCGCGCCGCCTGCTCGGCGGACTCGTCCAGGAGTTCGATCACGGCACGGGCGAGGAGGTGGCATTCGGCCACCGTGCGTCCGGTCACCAGATCGTTGTCGGCGACGACGTCCTGGTTGGTGTAGACGGCCCCCATGTTGCGGACGTCGCCGACCAGGTTGTTGTGGCAGGTGACGGGGCGCCCGGCGATCAGCTCAGGGGCCGCCGAGAGCAGTGACAGCGCATGGCAGGAGAACGCCTTGAGCAACCTGGGCAGTCGGAAGGCACGGCGCATCAAGTCGATCGCGGGCGCGGGTGTGTCCACGTCCTCACTGAAGCGGAGCCGGTCGGAGACCATGCCGGAGGGGACCAGCAGGGCGGAGTAACGGGAGAGTTCGGTGTAGTCGAGCCCTTCGAGGTCGCCGCTGACGGTGAGCGGTGCGCGCTGCTCGTGCCCGGTGAAGGTGAGTGAGGGATTTCCCCACAGCCTGGTGAGCAGGACGACCTCGGCGCCCTCCTCCGCGAACCGGTGCTGGTAGTAGGAGATCTCCTCTTCCACGAAGTCGCTCTCGACGAGGATCCCGATGCGCCGGCCGTCCAGTCGTGGGCGCGGCATGACGAGGCTGGGGGGCATGGTGTCTTCCTTGGCTGGTCGGTGGACGGAGAAAGGGCGGGCCCGGCACGGAACACGTGCGACGGGCCCGCCCGGTGGTTCACGTGCGTGCCTACACCAGTGCGGCGGAGGCCGGGGTGAGCGAGGGCTCGGGGTGCAGTCCGGTGACGGTGATGACGCGGATCCGGGGGACCCCGTCGCACAGCACCACCCACCATTCCTGGCTGAGGTGGCCGGCTTCGGGGGACGGGGAGGTGACGACCACCTGGGCGTGCACGGGCGAGGTGAGCGTCACCTCCAGGACTCCGCCGCCGAGCGGGAGACCGGTGAGCAGGTGGTGGGCGCCGTCCCGGCACCACTGGGTGAACTCTTCGACGCCGCGTACGATGCGCTCCGGCAGTTCCAGGCGCATCCCGTTGGCGAGGTGGGCGGTGAGTTCTTCCGGAACGGCGCCGCCGCGCAGTCTGCGCAGCCAGTCCCGTACCAGGTTCTCGGCCTTCGACGCGGTGAGGGCGAGACCTTGCGAGTCGGCACGCGGCGGTGCCTCGGTCGATGTCACGGACATCAGTCCACCACCAGATCTACGAGGAACGGGCCGTTGTGGGCCCACATCTGCGTGATGACGTCCTCGATCTGATCGCGCTTCTCGACCCGGCGGGCCGGGACTCCCAGGGACTCGCTCAGGGCGGTGAAGTCGATGGCGGGCCGGCTCAGGTCGAAGGCGTCCGGGACGGAATGGGGGGCGATGCCCTGCTCGGCCCAGTACTCCCCGATGTTCAGGTCGAGGAGCCGGTAGCGTCCGTTGTTGCAGATCACGAACTTGGCGTCGATGCCTTCGCGGGCCGCGGTCCAGAGCGCCTGGAAGGTGTACATGCTGCCGCCGTCACCGGTAAAGCCGATCACCGGGAGTTCCGGGCGGGCCAGTTTGAGTCCGAGCGCGCCGGGGATCCCTACGCCGAGTGATCCTCCGCGCGTCTGGAAGAAGCGGCCGGGCTGTCGTGGCGGCAGATGGGTGGCGAGCGGGCCCCCGGAGGTGAGCGCCTCGTCGAACACCGCCAGCCCCGCCGGGGACCGCTCGGCCAGGACCCTGGCGAAGGTCTCCATCAAAGGCTCGTCGTCCGGCGCCGGCAGTGGCCTGGCGACCGGCGGCGACGGAGGGACGATCCGTGGCCCTGGGCCCAGTGCCCGGCCGAGGTCGGCGAGGGCGAGTGCGGGATCCGCGACCAGACCGACGTCGACGGGGAAGTTCTTCGCGATCTCGTAGGCGTCCAGGTCGATGTGGACGATCCGGGTGCCGTCGGCGAAGGGACTTCCCAGGTGCGGGAAGACCTCGGGGAACACATAGGTGCCGACGACGAGCACGGCGTCGGCGTCCGCGACGACCCGCGCGCTGTCCTTGCCGAACATGTGCCCGGTCAGCCCGGCGTAGAGCGGATGGCGGGTGTCGAAGTTGACCTCGGACGAGTTGACACCCCACACGCGGGCCCCCAACCGCTCGGCGACTGCGGTGAGTTGTTCCTGCGCACCGCTGGCTGCGATGCCGTCGCCCATGAGGATCACCGGCCGGCGCGCGTCGCGAAGCAGCCGGGCCGCCTCTTCGACGGCCTGCGGTGCCGGCGCGGACCGCGTGTCGGGGAGGGACGTGGGTGTCACCGGTTCCGTCGTCATCTCGTCCATGACGTCCGCGGGCAGGACGACGACGACCGGGCCGCGCGGCGGGGTCATGGCGATCTTCACCGCCCTGCGCAGGACCCGTAGCGTGGACCGCGGATCGACCACCCTGGTGGCGTACTTGGTCACAGGATCGGCCATGGCCACCAGGTCGGCGGCCATCTGCCCGTCCATGGCGTCGTAGCGTATGCCCGCCTCACCCACGAGCACCACCAGCGGTGAACCGCCCCGCTTCGCCTGATAGAGCATGCCGATACCGTTGCCGAGTCCCACCCCGCTGTGCAGTTGGACGAGGCCCGGACGCTGGGTGGCGCGGGCGTAGCCGTCGGCCATACCGACGGCCACGCCCTCGTGCAGCGCCAGGACGTAGGAGAGGTCGCCGGCGCGGTCGCCCTCGTCGAGGAAGCCCTGCTCCACCGTCCCTGGATTGCCGAACATGTAGCTGATGCCGTCAGCCGCGAATTGCTCGAATATTGCGGATTTCCCAGGCCTGGCAGGCATAGCGGGAATCCTTTCCGAAGGTAGGGGATATTACCAGCCGTAGCGGCGCAGACCGTCTTCCAGGGTCTCCACCAGCTTTTCTCCGCCGAGAATCGAGTCCGGCGTCGAACGGGCCGTCACGAAGGGATAATCGACAAGGACAGACGTCTCCTTGCCCACATTCCCGTGGAACGCTCCTTCCGGCCCCGTGGCGTCCCGCAGGATGTACTCGAGCGGGTACGGCGGCGGGCCCATGTTGAAGTCCACCCCGATGAATCCAGTGCCGTCCTTGTAGTCGTACTCCTTGGGGTGACCGGTGACGTGCCTGCCCCACAGGATGCTCTCGCGGCTTTCCAGATCGCGAGCGAAGGCGAGGACGGCCACGCCGTAGCACTCGGCGAGGATCGGCTTGTCGGCGGCGGTGAAGGCGAGAACCACCTCGTGCAGCCGCTCGTTGTTGGCAAGGTCCACGATGGGGCCGGAGCCGCCGACGATGACGAGGGCATCGAAGCCCGACACCAGGTCGGTCAGCGAGGAGTCGAGTCGGCGGTGATAGTTCTCCAGCTCACGCAGGTGGTTCAGGGAGCTGTAATAGGGGCGCTCCGGCACCAGGTCCTGCAGGCTCAGCGGGTTGTCCAGGCGGGAGGACGCGTCGAGCTCGGACGCCCGGCGTGCCATGTCCCGAGTGGTGACCGACCTGCCCAGCGGAGGGTCGATGTACTCCGGGTCGACGCTCGGCGGGAGCGCCTGCGCCCGCTTCCCGGTCGGCGTCATGAACGTCACCTGGTAGCGGTGCTTGTCGAAGGCCTCGATCGGGCCGACGAGTTCCTCCCCCCAATAACCGTACTCGGACAGGACGACAAGAATCCTCTTCGACATTATCTTCTCCGTCGTTTGCGGAAGGAGATACCTTCCGGAATGCTCCGCGATCTCGGGGATTCACGTCCCTGCTGCGGGCTATTCGAGTAGAGCAGGACGGCCGACGGGCGAGCAACAGCACCGGCCCCCGATGAGGCCACTTCGGCAAGTTAACCCAGTGGTGGTAGGGACAATCCCGCATTCCCGCACGGCATGGATCAGGAGACTTGCACGAGTTGACGCAGTGCAATCGGCCCGGCCGACAAAAAGCGGTCCTGCGTGGTCCGGCTCTGCAGAATTACCCGAGGTATTCGCAGGTTCTTGTGGAAGGAGTGGGAGCATTGACCGGCAGATTTGCCATCACGGACGTGGCACCAGCGGTGGATGTAGGCGGCTACCCCGCCAAGGCGGTGGTGGGCGAGCACGTCCCGGTGAGCGCGACGGTGTGGCGCGAGGGCCACGAGGCCGTTGCCGCCGGCGTCGTGTGGCGCCATTCGGAGACCCAGGACACGGTGGTGCGGGTGCCCATGGCCCTCACCGACCAGGGTCTGGACCGTTGGGAGGCCACGGTCGTCCCCGACCGGGAGGGTATGTGGCTCTACCACGTCGAGGCGTGGGGAGATCCGTGGGCCAGCTGGCTCCACGCCGTCCGCGCCAAGACGGAGGCGGGCTGGCAGGCGGAGCGGCTGGCGGCCGACCTGGAGACGGGGGCGCGGCTCCTGGAACGGCTGGCGGCGGAGAGCGGCGAGCCGCAGACCCCACTGCTCGCCGCGGCCCGGCTCCGGCGCGGTGATCTCGAACTGACGCGGCGGCTGGGTCCGGCCCTCAGCACGGAGATCGCCTCACTCGTCAGCCGGAACCCGTTGCGGGACCTGCTGACACCGGGGACGGTGCATCACGTCTGGGCCGACCGCGTCCGGGCGCTGCACGGCGCCTGGTACGAAATGTTCCCCCGCTCCACCGGAGGCACGGACAGCGCCGGCTCCCCCGTGCACGGCACCTTCGCCACCGCGGCGAAGGACTTGCCGCGCGTGGCCGGTATGGGGTTCGACGTGGTCTATCTGCCGCCGGTGAGTCCCATCGGCCGCACGCATCGCAAGGGCCCCAACAACGCATTGTGTGCCGGTCCCGACGACGTGGGCTCACCGTGGGCGGTGGGCGCTGCGGAGGGCGGTCACGACGCCGTGCACCCCGCGCTCGGCACCCTGGACGACTTCGACGCGTTCGTCGAGGCGGCCAGGGGTCTGGAGATGGAGGTCGCACTCGACCTCGCCTTCCAGTGTTCGCCGGACCACCCGTGGGTCACCAGCCACCCCGAGTGGTTCACCACACGCCCGGACGGGGGTATCGCGTTCGCGGAGAATCCGCCCAAGTCCTACGAGGACATCTACCCGTTGAACTTCGACAACGACCCGGACGGGCTGTGGCCCGAACTGCTGCGCGTCACCTTGTTCTGGGCCGCCCACGGGGTGCGTATCTTCCGCGTCGACAACCCGCACACCAAACCGCCGGCGTTCTGGGACTATCTGATCTGGCGGGTCAAGGACACCTACCCGGACGCCCTGTTCCTCGCCGAGGCCTTCACCAGACCGGCCGTGCTCCAAGGACTGGCCAAGGTCGGCTTCACGCAGTCGTACACCTATTTCACCTGGCGCACCTCCAAGCGCGAACTCACCTCCTACGCCCGGGAACTGGCCGAGGGGGCGGACTTCCTCCGGCCGAACCTCTTCGTCAACACCCCTGACATCCTTCAGCAGGCCCTGCAGTCGGGCGGCCCCGCCATGTTCGCCCTGCGGGCCGCGCTCGCCGCCACCCTCTCGCCGGCCTGGGGCGTCTACTCCGGCTACGAGCTCTACGAGCACCGGGCCGTACGCCAGGGCTCCGAGGAGTACCTCGACTCGGAGAAGTACCAGCTGCGGCCCCGCGACCACGCGGCCGCCGAACGTCAGGACCGTACACTCGCGCCGTGGGTCACCCGTCTCAACATGGTGCGCCGCGCCCACCCGGCCCTTCAGCAGCTGCGGCGGATCCACTTCCTCGACGTCGACAACGACGCGTTGCTCGCCTACGTCAAGACCGATCCCGGGTCGGCGGACGCTGTGCTGTGCGTGGTCACCCTCGACCCGCACGAGGTCCAGAAAGGCACGGTACGCGGCGCACTGTCCCCGCCGGCGTTCGGACCGGCGCGCCGACTGACGTTGCGGGACGAGATCACCGGCGAGGTGAGCGAGTGGAGCGACAGCCACGAGATCCTCGTCGACCCGGCTCGCGCGACGGCACAGATATGGAGTGTGGTGACCCATGGCTGAGACGACCGTGCCCACTGCGTCGGACCAGCCGGACTGGTTCCGGACCGGGGTCTTCTACGAAGTGCTCGCCCGCTCCTTCGCCGACAGCGACGGCGACGGTACGGGGGACCTCAAGGGCCTCACCGACAAGCTTGATTACCTGCAATGGCTCGGTGTCGACTGTCTTTGGCTGCCGCCGTTCTTCGCCTCGCCCCTGCGGGACGGCGGCTACGACATCAGCGACTACCGCACCGTGCTGCGCGAGTTCGGCCGCATAGACGACTTCGTCACACTGCTGGAGGCGGCCCACTCACGGGGCATCAGAGTCATCATCGACCTGGTCATGAACCATACGTCCGACGCGCACCCCTGGTTCCAGCAGTCCCGCAGCGACCCCCAGGGCCCCTACGGCGACTTCTACATGTGGGCCGACGACGACCGGGGTTACTCCCAGGCCCGGATCATCTTCGTGGACACCGAGAGTTCCAACTGGACGTACGACCCGGTGCGCCGTCAGTACTACTGGCACCGCTTCTTCTCCCACCAGCCGGACCTCAACTACGACAACCCGCGCGTGCGGGACGCCATGCTCGACGTGCTGCGGTTCTGGCTGGACCTGGGCATCGACGGCTTCCGCCTGGACGCCGTACCGTACCTCTTCGCCCGCGAGAACACCGACTGCGAGAACCTGCCCGAGACCCACGACTTCCTGAAAATGGTGCGCAAGGTCGTCGACGACGAGTATCCGGGCCGGGTGCTGCTCGCCGAGGCCAACCAGTGGCCCCGTGACGCCGTGGACTACTTCGGCGACCCGGCGGCCGGCGGGGACGAGTGCCACCTGGCCTTCCACTTCCCGCTGATGCCGCGGATCTTCATGGCCGTACGGCAGGAAAGCCGGCTGCCGATCTCCGACATCCTCGCCGCCACCCCGGACATCCCGAGCGGCAGCCAATGGGTCATCTTCCTGCGCAACCACGACGAACTGACCCTGGAGATGGTCACCGACGAGGAACGCGACTACATGTGGGCCAACTACGCCCACGATCCTCGGATGCGGGCCAACATCGGGATCCGCAGACGCCTCGCCCCGCTCCTGGACAACGACCGCGACCAGATCGAGCTGTGCACCACACTGCTGCTGTCGCTGCCCGGCAGCCCCATCCTGTACTACGGGGACGAGATCGGCATGGGCGACAACATCTGGCTCAACGACCGGGACGCGGTGCGCACCCCCATGCAGTGGTCACCCGACCGCAACGCGGGGTTCTCCACCGCGGACCCCGGCCGGCTGCGGCTGCCCGTCAACATGGACGCCGTCTACGGTTATCAGTCCGTCAACGTCGAGGCACAGTTGAAGACGCCCGCGTCGCTGTTGCACTGGACCCGGCGCATGCTCGCAATCCGCCGTGCCCACCACGCGTTCGGACTCGGCACCTACCGGGAGCTGGCCACCTCCAACAAGAAGGTGCTCGCGTACGTCCGGGAGTACAAGAGGGACGACGGCACCCGGGACACCGTGGTGTGCGTCAACAACCTTTCGGCCTCCCCGCAGCCCGTCTCGCTGCACCTGCCCGCGGAGCCAGGCACCATCCCGGTCGAGCTCACCGGAGGCACGAAATTCGCACCGGTCGACGACACGCCGTACCGGCTCACGCTCTCCGGTTACGGCACCTACTGGCTGGCGCTGACAGCGGAGGAGGACCAGTGAGCGCTCCCCTCCCGAGCGCGTCGGCCGTTCTGCGGTCGGCCGAGGTCCGCCGGGGCCTGGCAGCCTGGCTGCCCGAGCAGCGCTGGTTCGCGGGCTCAGGCGGCACGCCGGCGGGGCTGAGGGTGACCGGTGTGCACCGCTTCACCCACGACTCGGCCGACGCGAGCTCCGCCGGCGCGTTCGTCCATGCCCATGTCCGGGGCGACGGCGGCGCTGACGGGACGACCTACCTTCTCGCGCTGGGGATGACCCGCGGCACGGTCGTTCCGGTGGGCAGCAGCCTGGTGGCGCGCGTCGGCGCCATCACCGTGTACGACGCGCTCAGCGACGCGGCTCTCGTCAACGCCCTTGTCCGGCACATCGTGGAGGGCCGCACGATGGACGGCGTGAGCTACCGCCCCGAGGGGCATGCCGGCCCCGCCCCGCGGGCGGGACTGCCGGTGCGGCCGCTCGCCGCCGAGCAGAGCAACAGCTCCGTCATCGCCGGGGAGCAGTACATTCTCAAGCTGTTCCGGCGGCCGGGGCCCGGCCCGAGTGCCGACCTGACGGTGCACCGGCTGTTGAGGGACGCCGGCTCACCGCATGTCACACCCTTGCTGGGGGCGGTGGAGGATGCCGCGACGGGCGCCACGCTCGCCACGCTGCAACGGTTCCTGCCGGACGCGGTGGACGGCTGGGCCCTCGCGGTGGAGGCCGCACGCGGCGCCGACGCGGTACACACGCGTTTCCCCGCGCAGATGCGGGACCTCGGCACGGCGGTCGCGGCCGTCCACCGCGATCTGGCCCGTGCGGGCGGCCAGGTGATCATGGGACCGGGCCACTACCGGCGGATGTCGGAGGTGTTCTCGCAGCGTCTGGAGCACGCGTTGGAGGAGTGTCCGCGGCTCGAACCGCTGGCAGCACCGCTCCGTGCGGCCTTCGCCTCGGTCGCGGCCCTGCGCCCCGCCGTACCCCGCGTCGCCCACCCTATCCATGGCGACCTGCACCTGGGACAGACCCTCAGGACCGGGACCGGATGGCTGCTGCTCGACTTCGAGGGTGAGCCGCTGGCATCCCCCGCGCAGCGGACCGGCCGTCACTCGCCGCTTCGGGACGTGGCGGGGATGCTCCGCTCCTTCGACTACGCGGCACACCACGACCCCACCGAGCGGCTGACGGCGGTCGACGGGTCGCAGGATGACGACACCGGCGCCCTGCCCTGGTCGCGTCGGCTCCGGCGGGAATTCCTGCGGGGCTACACCGCGGGACGTCCGCTTCAGGCGGATCTGCTCACGGTGCTGCGTGCCTGCGAACTGGACAAGGCTGTCTACGAGGTGTTGTACGAGACGCGGCACCGGCCGCACTGGACACGGATACCGCTGGCGGCGCTGGATCGGGAACTCACCGCGGCAGGCCGGTGACGCACGTCGGAGATTCGCCGCACCTAGGGCCTGTCGTCCGAATCAGGCCGGATCAGGCCGGATCAGGCCCTAGGAGCGTGGGGAGCCCGCGCGCCGCACGATTTCGGGGTCGGGCGAGCGCGGGCTCCCCAGAGGCTCAGGCCAGGCGGTCCGGGAGTGCCGCGAGGCTGAAGTTGGACCAGACGAAGGAGTCCATCTGGTGCTGGTCGCCGCTGAGGTTGATGACGCGATCGACCTTGCCGTCCGCGCCGAAATGCCAGACCAGGGCCCAGATGGTGTCGACCTTGCCGACGCCCTCGGTGGACCAGCCGCGGTGCACGTCGACGACGTATTCCTCGTTGGCCCCCAGGAACAGCGGGTCCGCCTGGAAGCCGGTCTTGCCGAGCTGCTCGAAGAAGGAGCGCACCTCGGTGATGCCGTGCTTGGTGCCCGCCAGGGGGTGGTGGCCGGGAATCGTCCACTCGATGTCCTGGGAGAGGACCTGCGCGATGCCGTCCACGTCGTTGTCCGCGTACGCCGTGAAGAACCGCTCGATGGCTTCGATCTTGGGATCTTTGGTGCTCATTGTTCCTCCATGGATATCACTCGGGTGAGGGGTGGTTCGGGGGCCCGTGTGGTCGGTGTGGTCGGTGTGGGCGGGCACGTTCGGCTCAGGCGGTCTTGGTCAGTCGGTCGAACTGTTCCTGTGTCAGTCGGACCTTCGCCGCGTCCTGGTTCTCCGCCAGATGCGCGAGCGACCTCGTCCCCGGGATCGGCAGGACGCACGGTGACCGGTGCAGCAGCCAGGCGAGTGCCACCTGTCCCGGCGTCGCGCCGGTCTCGCGGGCGACCTCGGCCAGTGGGCTGTCCGGGCTCGCGTGAGCGCCGATCGCCAGTGGGAAGTAGGCGAGGAAGGCGATCTCCCTGGCGGCGCAGTAGTCCACAACGGCATCGTTGTCGAGATCCGTGACGTTGTAGCGGCTCTGGATCGCGGCGATGGGGGCAGTGCGTACGGCCTCTTCGATCTCCCCGATCGTCACCTCGCTGAGCCCGATGTGCCGCACCTTGCCCTGCTCCCGTAGTTCGCCCAGCGCGCCGATCTGTTCGGCGAGCGGCACCTGGGGATCGACGCGGTGCAGGAACAACAGGTCCAGGTGATCCGCCTTGAGCCGGCGAAGGCTCAGCTCGCACTGCTGCTTGAGGTATTCGGGGCGTCCCAGCGGAATCCATTCACCCGGCGAGGGACGGACCACACCTGACTTGGTGGAGATGACCGTGCCGGCCTTGTAGGGGAAGAGCGCGGAAGCGATCAGTTCCTCATTGGCTCCCACACCGTACGAGTCGGCCGTGTCGAAGAGGTCGACACCGAGC
Organism: Streptomyces sp. AcH 505; assembly: GCF_000818175.1. Lineage (GTDB taxonomy): Bacteria > Actinomycetota > Actinomycetes > Streptomycetales > Streptomycetaceae > Streptomyces. Next base: position 1,046,495 of record NZ_JTIY01000002.1, on the reverse strand, counting down.
TCGACGGCCCGTCGCAGGACGGCGCGGGCGTTCTCGGGATCGTCCGGTCCGGTCCACACGAGCGACTCGCTGCTGTGCCCGGCTCCTTCGGCGAGCCGCATGGCTCCGAATCCGAGCCGGTTGACTGTGAGATTTCCGCCGATCGAGAACGTGAGCGCGGCCGTCGCACCGGACGGCTCCGTGGGCATCTGTTCCATACGCCTGACTCTAAGGGGACGTGCGGGACGGACCGAATCATCGAAGGCGACTTCGCCAAGTCGCCCCGCGCGGTGGTGACTCAGCGGGAACGGGTCGGCCGATAAAGTCAACTCCCATATGTCGATGGGCATTCACGGCTGGTGATTGGCATGGAACGCGTCACTCCATAGCCTGGGAAAGGTCAGGCGGCCGGCGAATTTCCCCTCCGCGCAGCGCGTACGGCACACCGGCGGCTCCGCGATCCGCCGGGACCGGTCGGGTGGCTCGCCCCTCATTTCCCTCTTCTTCCTCACGGCGTCAGCCGTGCCTTCGGAGGTTTCCCATGCAGAGCGAACAGACGCGCGCCATCCTTGAGGAGTGGTTCGACGCGATCGGCAAAGGCGACGGTGAGAAGATCATCGCCGCCCTTTCTCCGTCCGTCGTCTTCGAACTCCCGAAGGACAAATGGAACGCGGTGATCGGCTACCTCGGCACGCATGTCGGACGTAGCGCCGTCGCCGAGGCGTTCCGGATCCGTGCCGAGACCACCGAAGTACTCCAGTACCAGCTCCGCGAGCTCGTGGTGGACGGCGGAACGGCCTACGCACGGATCTACACCAAGGCCCGGCACACCCGCACGCTGGTCCCCTTCGAGATCGAGGACAGCCATCGTCTGGAACTCGACGAGCAGGGCCGGATCGCCCGTTGGAAGGTCTGGTTCGATCCCAACGGGGAGATCGCTGCCTTTACCGCCGACCGGGACGCCCGCCTGCTCGACGCGGTGGGCAAGGGGTCGTCACATGAGGTCCGTGCCCTTCTTGAGATCGGTGCCAATCCCGATTTCCGTGACTCCGAGTCGGGCCTGACCGCCCTTCAGACAGCTGCCGGCCGGGGCCATGCCAACCTGGTGCACATCCTGATCGGCGCGGGCGCCGACGTGCACACCACCGACGCCCGGGCCGGGGGTACGGCCCTGCACAAGGCGGTGCAGGGCGGAGACCTGGCGACGGTGACCACGCTGGTCGAGGCGGGGAGCTTCGTCGACGCGGTCGCGCCCACCACGGGGCACACCCCGTTGATGGACGCGCTCTGGTACAAGTGGCCCGACATCGTCGGTTACCTCCTGGAGCAGAACGCCGGTCTCGGGCTTTCCACGCACTACGGGTTCTCGATGCGGGAACACTTCGAGTACGAGCTGAACGTCAACACGCGCGGCAAGGAGAAGCTGCTGGAAGCCGAGCGGCTTCTCCGGCAGCGCACCGAGAGCGACGAGCGACGCAGTGCCGAACACGCGCTCCTGACCGCGGTCAACGCGGGCGACACGCACACCGTTCGAAACCTGCTGCGCGAGGATACCGACGTCGATCGTCGCTTCCCTGTGGTCAACGGCTTCAACGACGCGCACACAGCGCTTCTGGTCGCCGCCAGGGACGGACGCACCGAGATGGTCCGCGCGCTGATCGCGGCCGGCGCCGACGTCAACGCCACAGAGCCGACGTTCGGGGCCGTCCCGCTGCACAAGGCCGTCTACAACGGCCACGCCGACATCACCCGAATCTTGGTCGAGGCAGCGGGCATCGACCTCGACTTCCAGGGCGCCACGAACGGCTACACCCCGCTGCACGACGCCCTGTGGCATGGCTACGAAGACTGCGCCGACGTGCTGATCGAGGCGGGGGCCCGGCGTGACCTGGTGGGTCACGACGGGAAGACCCCGCGCGACATCGCCGTCGATTCCTTCGGGCGCGACCACCGTTTGGTCAAGGCGCTGGACCAGCACTCCTGAACCCACTCCGTACGACGGAAGAAAAGGAGAGAGCCACCATGGCCATGACCATGCGAGCGGTTCGCCAACATACCTTCGGCGGCCCGCAGGTGCTGCGGATCGACCGGGCGCCCCGCCCGGAGCCGCTGTGGACAGAGGTCCTCGTAAGGGTCAGCGCCGCGGGCGTCAACCCGGTGGACGCGAAGACCCGTGAGGGCGGCGGCATTTCGTCGGCGCAGGGCGGCCTCCCGATGACTCTGGGCTGGGACGTGTCGGGAGTCGTGGAGGAGGTCGGCTCCGGCGTCACCCGGTTCGCCCCGGGCGACGAGGTGTACGGGATGGTCAACTTCCCGAGGGTCGGCGCCGGCTATGCCGAGTACGTGACCGCGGACTCCGGCCAGCTCGGCCGCAAGCCCGGTTCCCTCACCCACACCGAGGCGGCGGCGTTGCCGCTCGCCGCGCTGACGGCCTGGCAGAGCCTGGTCAACGTAGGGGGCGTGGGGCCAGGGTCCAGGGTCCTGGTGCACGGCGCCGCCGGCGGGCTGGGGCACCTGGCGGTGCAGATCGCCCGCGCGCGGGGGGCCGCGTATCTGTACGGCACGGTGCGCGGCGACGCCTCGGCGTTGCGGGCCATGGGCCTGGACGAGCCGATCGACTACACCCGCGCCCGCTTCGAGAACGCCGCCCACGACGTGGACGTGGTGATCGACACGGTGGCCGGCGAGTACGGTCTGCGCTCGCTGGACACCATGCGCTCCGGGGGCGTCCTGGTCTCCCTGCCGGAACCGCCGGAGCCGCAGGCCGTGCGTGAGGCCGAACGACGCGGCCTGCGGGCGGTGTCCCTGACCGTCGAAGCCGACCGTGCCGATCTGGAGTCGATCACCGCCCTGGTGGAAGCGGGTGCGCTGCGCCCGACGCTGGCCGAGGTGCTGCCGCTCGACCAGGCAGCGAAGGCGCACGAGTTGATCGAGTCCGGCCATGTCCACGGCAAGATCGTCCTGACGGTCTGAGAGGAGCGTTACGATGCCGATCATTCGCGTCAGCCTGCTGGAAGGCTGGACCACGGAACAAAAAGCAGAGGTCGCCCGCGAGCTGACGGAGTCCCTCGTCTCCGTGCTCGGCGAGGTGTCCCGTCCCTACATCTACGCCGTCGTGGAGGAGATGCAGGCCGGCGCCGTCGCCTTCGGCGGCAACGTGATCACCCACGAGATGAATCTCGAGGCCCTGGCCACCTCGGCCCTTCAGCACCAGAAGGTGGTGAACGCCCGGCGGACGGAGGAAGCCTACGATGCCCTGGCGAGCGGGAACCGGCAGCTCATCGCGGGCTACTGGGACGACGACGTGGCCTGGTCGGTGCCCGGCAGTCACCCGCTCTCGGGCGTCAAGAAGGGGATCGGGGAACTGCTCGCCTTCCGCGTCGCACAGGAGCGGCTGACCGGCGGCACCTTCCGTGCCGAACGGAGCCACCCCCTCGTGGACGGCACGACGGTGGTGGTGCGTCTGCGCGAGGCGGCGGTGCGGGAGAACGGACACAGCCTGGCGGTCGACGCGCTGCACACCCTGGAGTGGGCGGACGGGCGCATCGTCTCCGGCGGTGAGGCGTTCGTGGGCACCGCGGCGGCGGACAACGACGCCTTCTGGAGCTGACCCCTGCCGGAGTTGATGAAGGGGCGCCGTCGAAGGACGGCGCCCCTTTCGGGTGCGAGCAGGTGTGTCACTACGGCGACGTGGGGTTGAAGTACTCCACGAAGCGGCTGATCCGCCCGGTGGCGTCGAACTCGAAGATGCCGACGTTCTCGTTGCGGTACGAACCTCCGTCTGCGAGATCGCCGTGCGGAAACCAGCGGGCGAGGAAGCGGCCCGGGTCCAGCAGCGGTTGGATCTCCGTGGCCGGATAGCGCAGCCGGACGTACTTCGCCGCCTCGGCCGCGTAGTGGCGGTGCAAATCCTCGCGGCCGTACAGGGCGCGCGCCGCGCTCTCGGCGGCGTAGGGGGCCGACACCTCGCAGTCGGGGGCCCACAGCTCTATCCACGCGTCGATGTCGAGGGCTTCCAGCAGACGGAAGTACCGCGTGAGGGCGTCGTGGTTACGGGCGCGTATCTCCTCGTCCGTGCCGGTGGCGGATTTCTGCATGTCGAGTCCTTTCGTCGCGCCGTCCGCGACGCGGTCACGGCACCGCGCCGGAGGGGGCCGGGCGGGGCCGGACGCAAGCGTGCGCGGAACGGCAGGTCCGACCGCGGGCGGGTCAGCCGGCTTCCGCCACGGGACGGCGCAAGCAGACCAGGGCCAGTACGGCGCCGACGAGGCAGACGATGCCCGCGGTCAGCATGGCTACGTGCAGACCGCCGAGCGTGGCCAGCGTGGACGTCGTCGTCGCGGCGAGAGCGTTGCTGCGCGCGGTGACGATAGCGGCAAGGCTGGCGGTCCCGATGGCTCCGAGGAACTGCGGCAGCTGCGAAAGGCCGCCGGCGATGCCCTGCTCGTCGTCACGGAGCCCCGACGTCATGGTGGTGATGAAGGCAACCACGGTCAGCACGTGCCCGAACCCCATGGCGCCGGAGGTGACCAGCAGAAGCGCCAAGCCGCCGTGCGCCGGCAGGAAGAACATCAGAGCCGTGCCGACACCCTGCACGAGCAGGCCGGTGAACATCGTCTCCACGTTGCCCAGAGCCGCGATGATCCTGGCCGCGAACATGCCGCCCACGAGAGCGGTGAGCCCCTCGGCGAGGAACCCGGCACCGGTGGCGAGGGCCGAGTAGCCCAGTACGTCCTGCATGTAGAGGCTGAGCAGGACGGACGTGCCGCCGCACATGCCCAGGGTGATGAAGCCCAGCAGCCCGCTCCACTTGACCGTCGGCCTGTTGAGCAGCGCCAACGGGATCAGCGGGTCCGGGTGGCGCCGCTCGGCCAGAAGGAACACCGCCAGCGCCACGACGGCCAAAACGAGCGAGGCCAGCGTGAAGGCACTGCCCCAGCCGGCCTGGGCACCGGTCGAGATGCCGTACACCAGGGCGAACAGGCCGATCATCGCCAGGGCCGCCCCCGGAACGTCCAGTCGGGCGCGGGAGCGCGTGTCGGTCCGGGGAAGCAGGACAAGGGCGCCGGCCAGCACCAGGGCGCCGATGATCACCAGAATCAGCATGGTCCAACGCCAGCTGAGCCCGCTGGTGATCACCCCGCCGGCGAGTGTGCCGACCACGAAACCGAGGGAGAGCACGGCACCGTTGATGCCCAGAGCCCTCGTACGGCGTGGGCCCTCGGGGAAGACCGTCGTCATCAGCGCGATCGCCGTCGGGGCGATCATGGAGGCGGCCACGCCCTGTCCCACCCGGGCGGCGATCAGCATCGCCGGCCCGACCGCCAGCCCGGCGAACAGCGAGAACACCGCGAACAGGGCGACGCCCACGGTGAACAGGCGGCGTCGGCCGACCATGTCGGATATCCGGCTGAACAGCGGAAGCAGACTCGCGGTCGGCAGCAGACAGGCCGTCGACACCCACTGGAGCGACCCGGTGTCGGCGAAGTGCAGGCCACGGCCGATGGCAGGCAGGGCGACGGTGACCACCGAGTAGTCCAGGCCGGTCATGAACGTGGCACCGCAGAGAGTGAACAGGACCAGCCAGCCTCGGAGTCCGAGGTCCGTCGTCCCCTCCTCTCCGGTTGTCGCACTCTTCGTATCGGTTGCCGCCATCGGAACGCCTCTCACAGGAAATCGGCGGGGCCACCCTGGCCCCTGCGCGGGACAGGTCTACAGACTGGAGCGGACAGCAGGCCTTACCCAGACGTCTGTTGGGGGTACATCTGTCAGGTGCAGGATCGAGGGGCCGGCGGCTGCGGAAGAGGCTTCGCCCTCGCGGTCCTGGCCGAGACAGCCGCACGGCACGGAACCCACTGCGTCAACTTGCCGAGAAATACGCGCTTCATCTCTTCTTTCTTCTCCTAACGGCATCGCGTGCGGTTACATCGACAGCGTTCCGGCGGATCCGTTCGGGATTGCCGCCGACGTCCGCACGCCCCCGGGAGTCATCTTGCTTTTCTATGTCCAGATGAAGTGGAAGCACGAAGGCCGCATCACACTCGACGAGTTGTGGGAGATCGAGCAGGAAGAGGCCGAGCACGCCCAGGAAACGGTCGACTCAGGTTTCTGCGTGGGTATCTGGAAAGTCGCGGCACAGAAGCGTGTCCTTGCCATCATCGATTCCCCGGACGCGGAGGAACTCGACCGGACGGCACTCGGCCGACTCCCGATGCGCGAATTCCTCGAATTCGAAGAGGTGTGGCCCCTGCGGGACTATCTCGGGTTCGCGGAGGACGTCAAGCGCCGCTACCGCGTCTGACCGACGATACCCCTCACCGCCTCGATTCACCGAAGATACCGACGAGAGGAATCACCATGATCCATCAGCTCATTTTCGCCGCCCCGAAGCCCGGCATGAGTGAAGCGGATTTTCACCGCTACTGGGTGGAACAGCACGCGGTGCGCTTCGCCGCCAAGATCCCGCAGATCCGGAAGTACGCCGTCGACACAACACTTGCCGTGAACGGTATCGGTGAGCCGTTGTGGAACGGCATCGCCGAGATCTGGCTGAAGAACGAGGAGGAGCAGCTCGCCTCCCTGCAGACGCCCGAGTTCCTTCAGGGCGCGCGGCTGGACGAACCGAACTGGGCCGCCTTCTGGCGCACCGTGGTCCTCGACACCGACACGGAGACGGTGGTCAAGGGCGCGCCGGAGAACACCGTGCAGCCCGGGGTCAAGCTCGTACTGCTCGCCAAGAGGCGTGAGGGCACGGGCACAGAGGAGTTCCGGCGGCACAGCCGCACGGTGCACGCTCCGCTGGTGGCCCGGATCCCGGGTCTTGCCCGCTACGACCAGTCCTTCACCCGGGACTCCTGGTACGGCATCAGCGAGCCGCCGTTCGACGCCGCGTACCACCTCTGGTTCGACAGTCCAACGATCCTTGAGGCGGCGGTGAGGTCCGCCCAGTACGCCGCCGTGGAGGCAGACTTCAAGAATTTCGTCAACGAGCGCTACCTGCACGCCATGGCTGTCCGGGAGAACTGGGTCGTCGGCCCCGAACCGCGCTGAGCGTCAGCCGCCGGCCTCCCCCGGCCCCTGTTGCCCGCCAGTGACCGGTCCCGGCAGGGAGCACATGCCGGGACGGCCGTGGTACGGGAGCCCGTCGGCCAGGACACTGATTCTGCCTGCACCTGACAGGTGCAGGCAGAATCAGTGCGTGAGAGGGCATGGTGGAGGATATGGACCGCCGATCAGAGCTTGGTGAATTCCTGCGCACCCGACGGGCCCGGCTGAGGCCGGAGGAAGTCGGTCTCTCCGACTACGGCGGTCGACGGCGCGTGCCCGGCCTGCGCCGTGAGGAGCTGGCCCAACTCGCCGGCGTGAGCGCCGGCTACTACACACGGCTGGAACAAGGCCAGAGTCCCAACGCCTCTGACGCGGTCCTCGACGCGATCGCCCGTGTCCTGCGGCTCGACGAGGCCGAACGCTCCCATCTGCACAGCCTCGCCCGGTACCGGCCGCCCAAGCCACGCCGCCACCCGCGTCCCGAGCAGCTTCGCCCCGGCGTACAGCTGCTGATCGACGGGTTCGGGGACCTGCCCGCCCTGGTGATCGGCCGCAGCACCGACGTCCTGGCCTGGAACCGCACGGCCCACACGCTGCTGGCCAGTCACCTGCCGTTCGAGGGCCCCTGGCAGCCGAGGCAGCGGCCCAACATCGCGCGGCTGATCTTTTTGGACCCGCACACGCGGGAGCTGTACGCGGACTGGCGTTCCAAGGCCCGGGACACCGTGGCGGATCTGCGGCTGATCGCGGACCGGTATCCCGACGACCTCGTGCTGACCGAGCTGATCGGCGAACTCACGATGAAGAGCGAGGAGTTCGCCGCGCTGTGGGCGTCGCACCCGGTACACAGGTGCGTACCGCACCTCACCCGGGAGTTCCGCCATCCACTGGTCGGGACGCTGACGCTCAACAACGAGTTGCTGGACCTGTCCACCGACGCGGGTCAGCGGATGGCTGTCTTCACTGCGGACCCGGGCTCTCCCTCGGCCGCGGCTCTGGCCCTGCTCGCCGACCTGTGCGGCCCGGACGTCGGCGCCGGGAAGACGGCCGGTGACACCTCTGCGACGCCTCTCCCGGCGCAGTAGAAGCACGGCATGTCCGCTCCCGCCCGCACGCGGAGCGATCCTCGACCGGGGCGGCGCCCCTTCCGCCGCCCCGGCACCCCGGCCCGGACCGAGGACGCACTGTCCCTGCGCCCTTGTGTTCACGGGGCTCCCACCGCGAGCGTCAGACCGCGTTCCCTGCCTTCCACGAGGTCCGCGTAGGCGCGCGCGACCTCGGCGGCGGGCACGCCACGGGCGGGATCCTCGCCCAGTGCCCGCAAGGTCTCACGCACCCACCCTGGACTGACCGCGTTCAGCCGGACCCCGGCCGGCATCTCCATCGCCGCCGCGTACACGAAGGCTTCGACGCCCGCGTTGATCACATGTCCCGGGGCGCTGCCCACCACCGGCTCCTGGAAGTAGCCACTGGTCAGTGTGATCGAACCGCCTCTTCGCAGCAACGGCGCGGCACTACGGACGAGTTCCGCCTGGCCGATCAGTTTCTCCCGCAACCCGTCCCAGAACTCGCCCGAGCCGCCGAACAAGGGGGCCATCCCCCCGGCGGCCGCGCAGCACACCACGGCATCGAGATCCCCGACCTGTGCCAGCAGGGCTTCGACGGTGGCCGAGTCGGCCATATCGACCGTGAGGGGACCCGAACGCGACGCCCGCAACACCTCGTGACGCTTGCTCAACGCGGCGCACACCGCTCCACCGATAGTACCCGTCGCACCAATCACCAAGATCTTCATCACAATCCCGTTCTCCCAGGTGACTTCCGCGGGCACGTCATGCCCAGGAGACAAGCCTGGCGGAATGCGACGAAGTAAGCCATCCCCCTCACAGAGGTACATCTACGATGACTACCTTCAGCGCCCGTACCCTCAGAACGAGGCGTCAGATCCGCGCCGCGGCATGTGCTCACGCCGAGATCCGTCGTCCGGGCGACCGGCCGCCTCGACCGGTGTCACGTCGCGCAGCCGGAACCAGCCCATGACCAGGAGCGCCACCCCCATGAGTACCGCGCTCCCCCAAATGGGCGAGCGGTACCCGAGCCCTGCGTCCATGCCGAGACCGCCGACGAGCGGCCCGAGTGCCGCGCCGACATTGAACGCGGCAGTCGAGAATCCACCGCCGAGCATCGGTGCCTCCCAGGCCGTCTCCAGGGCACGGGCGACGAGGGTGGACCCCACCGCGAACCACAACATGCCCAGGAAGAAGAGCAGCACCAACGTGGCCACCATATCGGTGACGGCGAAGGAAAGCGCCACCCAGCCCAGGAGAAGCACCGCACTACCAAATCCGATCACCTGGCGGGGACGAACGTCCGCCAGCCGGCCACCGATATTCGCCCCGAGGAAAGCGCCGAACCCGAACAGAGCCAGCACCGCGGGAACCCAGCCATGAGGAACTCTGGTGACGTGCACCACGATGGACGACACATAGGTGAACGTGCAGAAGGTGGCCGCATTGACGGTCGCGGCGAGCAGCAGTACCAAAATGACCGGCGGTCGTTTGAGGGCGCGCATCTCCCGCCGGACGCCGGGCCGTTGGCCGGCTTTTTCGATGGAGGCGGGAACCGAACGCATCGTGGCGACGACAGCCGGCACGGAAATGATGCTTACCGCCCAGAATGCCGCCCGCCATCCCCACAGCTCCCCCAGTTCCGCCCCGGCGGGGACTCCGATCACACAGGCGACCGTCACCCCGCCGAGCAGCACCGATGTCGCTCGGCCGCGCAACCGGGGCTCGACCAGCGCAGCGGCCGCCGACAGTCCCACGGCGAGAAATCCGGCATTGGCGACCGCCGCGACACCCCGCGTTACGAGAAGCAGCCAGAAATCCTCACTCAACGCGCCGACGACATGGGAGAGCAAGAACACTGAAAGACAGGACAGCAAGGCACGTCGACGTGGCCAGCCGATACTGACGGCGGCCATGAGCGGTGCCCCCACCACCATTCCAACTGCGAACAGCGACGTCAGCACACCTGCTGAAGAAAGGGAAACACCCATGTCGTGCGCGATATCAGGAGTGAGTCCGGACAGCATGTACTCCGACGTCCCCTGTGCGAAGGTGGCCAAGCCGAGGACATACACCACGAACGGCATACGGAAACTCCCTCTTCCGCTTCATACCGGAAAACAAGACACCGTCAGTGCATCACGCACCAGGCGAAAGACCGGCTTCGCGGAGTCTTACCGGCGCATTCTTGGCAAGTCCTGCGCCCGCCGCCGCAGCACCGGCCGGATCCCGCCGAACGCTCAGGCCACACGCATCAGTTCAGGAGCCGGCCGCCTGGCGGGCGCGACACCGCCGAGGAGATGAAAGGCGTGGGCGGCGGAGACCAGCGTCATATGATGATGCCACCCGGGATAGGAACGCCCCTCGAAGTCCCGCAGCCCCCCGTCACGACGCATGGAACGCAAGGCCAGGCGTGCCCGCGCCGGCGCTCCCGCGAGCCGGAGGATTTCGGCCGGTTTCTCGTTCACGAGGTCGGCCACCACCGCGTACGGCGCCTGCTTGAGCTGCTCCGGGTAGCCGAGGACGAGCCGGTGGAGCTGACCGTCCGGTCTGAGCCGGACCGTGCAGGCGCGCACCTGGTGCCGGCCGGGAGCGGGAGGGGCCGCGAGGTCCGCCGCCGGACCGGGGAACGAGGCGCGGCGTACGAGCTGGCCCACCGTCACCGGCCGTTCGGAGCCGCCCGCCGGGAAGACAACGGCGCTCTCGGGAACCCGGGCCACAAACCCCTCACCCGACTCCGACAGCAGGCCCAGGAGTCTGCCACCCCGCGGCGTCCCGGTCAGATCGGTCACGAACGGCGGCCGGTACCCTCCGCCGGGCTCCCGCGCGGTCCGGAGAAAATCACGGACACAGTCCTCGGCGCTGGGCGGTTCGTGCTCGTCGGGGATGCGGGCGGATTCACGCAGGCCCTGATCGGTCCGCCACCGCCCGGGGAGCACCAGCCTCCAGTCGATCGGCAGCGCCACACCCTCACCGTCCAGGAAAAGGCCGACACCGAGCTGGCAGTTGACCGTGCGGTGAGCCTCGTCGCTGTAGCGCTGGTGCACTCCCACCGAATGGCTGCCCCGCTTGGGGAGTTCGGCGACGGCGACCGTCCAGCTCGACACCGCGGCGCGTTCCGCGACCCAGTACGCGAGAGCACGCCGCACCGGACGCCAGTCCCAGGGACTGTCGTTGAGGAACTGCTGCAGCGCCTGGGAGGTCCTCGGGGACGAGGAGACCACGGCCGCCATCCGCCGCAGCGACTTCTTGCCCGGGGTGGCGAGCAGGCCCGTCATGTACTCCCTGGCCCGTGCGCGCTGATCCGATCGCGGCAGGTCGACGAAGATCCGGTCGACGAACCGCGCCACCGCACCCGTATCAGGCGTAATGGCTCCGTCGCGACAGATGTCGGCGCTGTCCTGCACAACTCATCCTCCGGGACGCTGTGGTCGGGTGTACAAACATAGAGAGCACTCTCTTTGTTTTCCAGCGACTTCCGGAAGACGCAGGGTGACTTGAGCAAGTTATGACCATGTCGGCGCGCGGGGCGGTTACGGTCCCTCCGGCGGCTCACGGCTTACACGTCCGCCCCGCACCGTCGCCTGCGGGAGGAGACCTGCGGGAGGCAGTTGACGATGGCGGGGCACGCCGAGCAGACGCGGGCCGTCCGGACACGCGGGCGGATCGTCGAAAGCGCGGCCGGCGGCTTCGCCGCGCACGGCTACGACGGCACATCCCTGGCTCACGTGTGCGCCACCGCCGAGGTCACCATGGGCGCGCTGACGTTCCACTTCCCGACCAAGGCGTCTCTGGCCCGCGCGGTCTGCGCCTCGGGACTCCGCCGGGCCCATGAGGCCGTCGCGGGAGAGGACAACGGCGGCGCCCCGCTGCGCTCGGTCGGCCGGGCGGTGCTGGCGCTGTCCGTCCTGCTGTCGGAAGAGGATTCGGTGAAGGCCACCGCCCGGCTCGCGGCGGAACAGCCGTCGCTGCAGGTGGACTGGCACGGGAGTTGGTTCGCGTCGGTCCGCGCCCAGCTCTACCAGGCCCAGGCCCTGCGTGAGCTGCGGCCGGGTGTCGATCCCGAGACGGCGACCGTGCTCGTGGCGAGCCTGGTGGCCGCAGTGCAGACCGGCCTGCTGTCGGCCGCCGACCCGCGGAGAGACGGCGCGCCCTCACCCGTGGCGGAACAGGTGACGAGGCTGTGGCAGTCCCTGCTGGGCGGAATCGGCTCACCCTCGGGCAACGCGGTCAGGTGGCACTGACTCCGGCGGCCCTGCGGTACCAGGCGGCGCTCCGCGCGAGTCGGGCAAGCGGGCCGGGGCCCGGGTCGACACCCAGCAGCGTCCAGACTCTGTCACTGAGGTAGTGGTGATCCAGCGTCAGCAGTTCCAGCTGTCGGTCACCGAACCTGCCCGTCGAGCGCCGCAGCAGGGTACGGCAGCTCTCCCAGCTGGCCGCGCCGTCCGCGGGGGCCGCCAGGCCGTGCCGGCTCAGTTCCTCCCGTAAGGCGGCGGTGCTGACCGCGCGGGGGTGCGCGGCGTGCTGAACCCCTTGGCAGGGACGGGCGCCGGTGGCGGAGGCGGCCACGAGGCGCGCGAGGTCGTCCACGTCCACCACCGACTGCAGTCCGGTCCCGTGGCCCCACTGCGGCGGGACACGGCGGGTGAGTTCGGCGATCGCGGGCACGACCCACGCGTCGCCCCGTCCGACGATCAGGTTGGGGCGCAGTACGAGTCCGCCGGCGCCGAGGGTGAAACTCTCGGCGGCCAGCCGGCTCGCGCTGGCCACCGACGAGGGGGCCGGCCGCAGATCCCGCACATCCACCCCGCGATGCGGTCCAGGCCCGTACACCGCCGATGTGGAGACCTGCACGATTCGCTCCACGCCGGCGTCGGCCGCCTCGCGCATGAGGAACATGGTGCCGTCGATATTGACGGCACGGCACAGTTCCGCGTCCTTACCCACATAGGACACGGCGTGTACGAGGGCGTCCGCGCCCGCGAGCAGGCCGCGCACGCCCGCCGGATCGCTCACGTCGGCGGACACCCGGCGCACGGCGCCGTCCTGGTCCTCGGGGACCGCCCGTCGCGAGACGGCGACGATCCTGACCGGCCGGCCGCCTGGCCCCGCGGTCATGGCCAGCCGCCGCAGGACGGCCGACCCGACGAAACCGGTCGCCCCGGTCAGTACAACGTTCCACGGCTTCACATGCGCCCCTCGTCCAGACTCCGTCCGATCCTCAGCGCACTGGAAACCGGGGGCTCCGCCACGGCCGGCAGCAAATACGTCCACAGATCGGTGATGCGCTCCACGAGGTCCTGATGCCGGGCGCTGATCCGGGACAGCAACTGCACCCCGCTGTAGGCGCCCACCAGGATCCGGGCGAACTGGGCGGGCACCACACCCTCGCGAAGCTGCCCCAGCGCCTGCGCGGCGATCAGTTCGTCCTTGAACGCCTCTATCCACAACAGGTAGGGGGCATCGTCCTCAAGGCCGAACGCCCCCTGTTCGATCGACAGTCGGACCCCGGCACGGAACAGGACGTTCCGCTGCAGCTCGCGCGCGAGCACGAACGTCCTGTCGATGAGGTGCTGCAATCCGAGCGGACCGGGCACCGCCGGCAGGTCCGCGGCCTGCTCGGCCATGACCGCACGGGCGAGTTCATCTTTGGATGCAAAATGGAAGTAAAGAGCACCCATGGTGCAGCCGGCCCTGCCGACGATCTTGGTGGTACTCGTGCCCGCGTATCCATGCTGGTCAAACTCCTCGGCGGCCGCACGGACCAGTGCCGTCCTGGTCTTCACCGCCCGCTGTTGCTGTGGATGCACGTACCAATTCCCCTCGACAAAGAAACAGAGCGCTCTCTAGGTTATGGAGCGAAGTCGAATTTGCCTCCACATCGACCAGTACTTCACGCACCTCCCACCGGTTCACCTCCCCTGAGAGGTCCTTGATGCCTGCCGCCGACCCCGCACCCCTGCCCGGCCCGCACCCCAACGACGGTACCCCCACGCCACAGTCGGCGAAGGTACCGAGGGCGCTCGTGCACAAGAAGGACGAGGCCCAGGTACTCCTGCAGAACTGGCGGCACACGGGCGACGACACCTTCGCCGCGGTAGCCCGATGGCCCCTCTTTCCCCTCGCCGCCGACAGCCCCTACGACGAGACGCTTCTCGCCGAGAGCGTGCGGCAGTGCATACCGCTGGTCAGTCACACCGGCTACGGGGCGCCCCTCGACCACCGCCAGATATGGGAACACTTCCGCCTCACCCTGCACCCCGCGGCATTACGTGAGAACACCGGTTCCGAGGCACTGGACCTGCGCGTGCACTGCGAGGACATCACGCGCCGCCGTGACCGTCTCGCCTCACTGACCATGCACGTGCGCATGTACCGCGGCACCGAGCACATCGGCACGGCTGACACCCGCTTCCACAACCAGCCGCCCGCCCTTTATCAGCGGCTTCGCGGACACCGCGGCGACGCTCACCTCGCCATGGCGAACGCTCCCCGTCCGTCGGCGCCGCTCCCACCGCACCTCGTTGGACGCACACACGACAAAGACGTCGTCCTCGCCCCGACCGGCCGACCCGACCGATGGCAACTGCGCGTCGACGTCACCCACCCGCTCTACTTCGACCACCCCATGGACCACGTACCCGGCATGATCCTCCTCGAAGCCGCCCACCAGGCGGCGGCACACGCCCTCCACCCCCACCCCGCCACACTCTCCGCGCTACACGCCCAATTCCACCACTACGTCGAACTCGACGCTCCTTGCTGGATCCAAGCCACCACCACCGAACTTCCCCACAACCGCGCGCACGTGCACATCACCGCCCGGCAGAACGACCAAGCGGTCTTTACTGCCGCCCTCACCACTCACGCCCCCGCACAGACACAGCGCTCAACCACCAACCACGCCGCCTCCCAGTCGCTCTGACGCGCTGTCGACGCCGAACCGGGCCCGCACACGGCCCAAGCACTA
>NZ_JTIY01000002.1:1028842-1030039 GCF_000818175.1 Streptomyces sp. AcH 505 | reverse complement strand
TGGCGTCGCCGCCGGCACGCAGGGAGTGGATCATGCTCCGCATGATCCGGAACGCGTCTGACTGCTCGGTCTCGGTCATGCCCGCCAGCATTCTGACCTCGACGGACCGGACCGCCACGGTCGCCTTCTCCAGGCTCCGTCGGCCGCGGGGCGTGAGTCGCGCGGGAAGTATCTTGCCGACGGGCGCCTCCGCCGGCCTGGTCACGTAGCCGTCCCGTTCCAGGGTCTGGAGCAGCACGTTCATCGACTGCCGTGTCACGAACGCGCCTCGCGCGAGCTCGGAGTTGGACAAGCCCGGCCGTTGCGCCAGCAGTTCGAGGCAGGAGTAGTGCGTCACGCTCATCCCGAGCGGGCGCAGCACCTCCTCCATGGCTGCGCGCAGGGCGCTCGACGCCTCTTTCAGCAGGTAGCCCAGTGATTTGTCCAGGTCGACGCCGGCACGCTTTTGACTCATGTCAGCATTCTGACATACATTGGCCTGTGTCAGGAAGCTGACACGAAGAGAAGGAGCATCACCATGCCCGCCACCGGCCCCGACTTCATCTCGCTCCAGGCCCGCGACCTCGACGCTTCGCAGGCGTTCTACGAGCAGTACCTCGGCCTCGTCCGCTCGCAGGCCGGGCCCCCGCACGCCGTCGTCTTCGAGACGAAGCCGATCGCGTTCGCACTCCGCGACGTCGTCGCCGGCACCGATCTCGCATCCGTCGCCCAGCCCGGCATCGGGGCGGCGATCTGGCTGCACGCCACCGACGTCCAGGCCATCCACGACGCTCTCGTCGCCGACGGTCACACCATCGTCTCCGCACCGATCGACGGCCCCTTCGGGCGGACCTTCACCTTCGCCGACCCCGACGGGTACCACGTCACACTCCACGACCGCACCTGACAAGGACTCCTCACACAAGTGGCGGACAACGGTCAGCCACGCCGTCGCCCGCGACAAACCCCGCGACGGAGACAGCCGTCCCCCGGGATACTGGCGCCCATGGATGAGGTCGAAGTCGTCGTCGCCCACTCCGAGCGCGCGACCCTGCGCGTCGGCGATGTGTTCCTGAAGGTGGACGCCGATCAGACGCGCCTCGACGTCGAGGTCGCGGCGATGGCCCTGGCGCCGGTCCCCACCCCGGAGATTCTGTGGCGCAAGCCGCCCGTGCTCGCGATCGCCGCGGTCCCGGGAACGGCGCTCGGCCGCCTCGG
>NZ_JTIY01000002.1:973595-1028817 GCF_000818175.1 Streptomyces sp. AcH 505 | reverse complement strand
CGGGCGCCGCCATCCGGACGTTGCACGACGCGCCGTTGCCGCCCTGGCCCAGCCGGGGAAGGGACCTCGCCGAGTTGACGGCGGATCTCGACAGCGAGTGTGAGCAACTGGTGACGAACGGCGTCCTGCCCGCCGACCTGGTCGCCCGCAACCGCCAGGTCGCCGAGGCCGCGCTCCGGCCGTGGACGCCGCTGTTCACACACGGCGACCTGCAGCTCACTCACATCTTCGTCGACGGCGCCGAGATCACGGGCATCATCGACTGGTCCGAAGCGGGCCCGGGCGATGCCATGTCCGACCTCGCCACCCTCACGCTCGGACACGAGGAATGCCTCGACGACGTCGTCGCCGGCTACGGCACCGACGCCGACCTCGACGTGATCCGCGCGTGGTGGTCGCTGCGCAGCCTGCTGGTGATTCGCTGGCTGGCCGGGCACGGTTTCGACCCGTTCGCGCCGGGCTGTGAGGTCGACGTGCTGAAATCCCGAATGTGAGACCGCCTCGCCCGGTGGGATCAGCTGGGCGACGCCATCGCGGTTGCCGACGGTGGTCATCGCCCCCGGTGGGCGCCGTGGGTCACGCGGCGATCATCGCCGGGGGTCGTGGTTCTCCGGCAGGGTCAGGCCGCGCTGGAGCTGGCTTTCGGCAGTCGCCACGATCGTCTCGGTGACATCCCGGGGTTCCCAGTCCAGCACCGAGCGGGCCTTTTCGTTGCTGATGACGGGAATCCGGCCTTGCAGGGTCGCGGCGTCCCGCAGGGCGGGCTGGGTCTTCGCGGACTCTCGGACCTGCTCGATCGTCAGCTCGATGGAAGGCAGCAAGTCGGCTGCGGCGGGGAAGTGCTCACGGAGGATCTGGGCCATGCCGAAGAAGCTGATCGAAGGGCCGCCGACGGCGATGAAGCGCTCGCCTGCCGCCTTGGGGTGCAGCATGGCCCGCAGGTGGAGGTCCACGACGTCACGTACGTCCACGACGCCGAAGTACATGACGGGCACCACTGGCATCTGTCCGGTCAGCATGCCCCGTACGAGGCCCGGGGAGGCAGAGGGCCGGTCGCCCAGCTGGGGGCCGAAGATGCCGGTGGGGTTGACCACGGTCAGTTCGATGCCACCGTGGGTGCGGACATCGTCCCAGGCCGCACGCTCGGCCAGGACCTTCGACTTGTGGTAGGCGGGCAGGCCCTCGGTGTCCGGGTCCGTCCAGTCCTCCTCCGTGTAGTGGTTGTCGGGCTTGAGCGTGTAGCCGACCGCGGCGTAGGAGGACGTCATCACCACCCGCCGCACCCCGGCCGTGCGGGCCGCGGAGATGACGCGCTGCGCACCGTCACGGGCAGGCCGGACGAGTTCCTCCTCGCTCTCCGGAGGGGTGGCCGGGAAGGGTGAGGCGTGGTGCAGGACGTAACTGACGCCGTCCATGACCCGCGCCCAGCCGTCGTCGACGTTGAGGTCGGCGACGGCGAACTCCAGTCGGCCGGCGGGGTCGACGTCGGCCTGCCTCAGTGCTGCCAGCACCCCGGCCCGCTGTTCGGAATCCCGAACGGTCACGCGGGTCCGGTAGCCGTCGCGCAGCAGCCGGGCGACAGAGTGACCGCCCAGGAAGCCGGTACCGCCGGTCACCAGGACCGTCCCGCTCTCGGTGGTGGAAGGGGTGAGATTTTCGGTGCTCATGGTGTTCAGTCCTTCAGTGGTCGAATTGTTCCACGACGCGCACGACCGCTTCGGTCGCGTGCGTCTCGGCCGTGGCGTCCCCGCGGACACGCGCGTCCCACAGGTCCGCCTTCCGGCGCAGATACGTCAGGCGCAGTTGGAGCTGCTCGATGTCGGCGGCCAGCTTCTGCGCCTGTGAGGCGAACAGGTCACGCTGGTCGGCCGCCGCGGACGGCCCTTGGGCGAGCAGGTCCAGATAGCGGCGCATTCCGCTCACCGTCATCCCGGACGAGCGCAGGCACGACAGCGCGTCGACGCGGGTCACGGTCGCCGGCGCGTACCGGCGATGACCGCTGGACTCGTCCCGGCCGACCGTTCCCAGCAGGCCGATCTTCTCGTAGTAGCGCAGCGTGGGTTCGCTGAAACCCGACCGTCGCGCCATCTCCTGAACGGTCAGGCCCACTGTCTGCTCTCCGGTCGCTGCCATACGGGAAGCCTCCGCTACTTGAAGCGCTTGAAGTCAAGCCGCCGCTCTCTTCGTGACCCTCCGCGACAGCACCTTCTGCGAACGGTAGCCAGTCCGGGCCTTCGCTCCGCGGACCCGGACCGTGGTCAGGAGATGTTCCGTGGGGAAGCGTGCCGGCCGAGCGATTTACAGTTCACCGATGAGTTCGGCCGGGACGCCCAGTCGTACACAGCACAACGACCTCCTACGGAAAGTTCAATCCCATGAGCGAGCTGAACCCGGAACGTGCCCGGCAAGCGATCGTCGAGCACACCCGGCGTCTGGCGGCATCAGCCGCCGCGGCCGGACCTGAGGCCGCCGTGCCGACAGCCTCGAAGTGGACCGTCTCCGACCTGGTCTCGCATATGGGTCAGACCCAGAACTGGGTCGCGGAGATCATCGAACGGCGCATCAGCGACCCCACCCAACTGCCCATGGAGATGGCCGTATTCCCCACCGACCCCCGCGAATGGCAGGCGTGGCTGTCGCAGTCAGCCCAGCGGGTCGCGAACGCGTGCTCCGACGACGCGCTCGGCGCACCGGTCTTCAACCCTGCGGGGGACGGGCGGTCCGGGACGCGATTCTGGCTGACCAGCATGGTCAACGAGGCGGTCGTCCACGGCTTCGACGCGGCAAACGCGGCGGAGCAAGCGGCCGACATCGACGCCGACATCGCGGCGGCGCTCATCAGCAACCACCTCGCGATGCTCACCTCCCCCACCTGGGAGATGCAGCGGTCCGAATCCGCCCATGCCATCCGAGGCACCGGGCAGACCCTGCAGTGGGTGGCCACCGACGTCACGGACGACACGGGCGCCTGGTTCGTCGAACGACGGCCCGACGGGGCGGCGTGGTCGCCCGGAGCCCGGCAGGCCGATGTGACGGTGACCGGCCCGGCACGGTCACTGCTGCTGGCCTTGACCCGACGGCTCCCCCTCAGCGATGGCGCGGCCGCCGGCATCAGTATCGACGGTGACACCGACCTCGCCCAGCACTGGCTCGACAACACCGCCCACATCAGCGGCTGACCGCCACCCGGACGCCCACGGATACCTGCCGGGAGATTCACAGCGCGGCTACGCGTACACCCGCGTACGCGACGGACGCCACGAGCAGCCAGGACACCAGTCCGAGCAGCAGCGAACGGCCGCCCGTACGTACCAGCGCAGGGAGGTGGATGCCCGTGCCGAGACCGAAGAGCGCGGCCACCAGGAGCGCGCTCTGGACGGACCTGGCAACCGAGAGGGCGGCTGCGGGCAGCCAGCCGGTGCTGGTGACGGCGATGGCTACGAGGAAGCCCGCGACGAACAGCGGCACGGGCGGCGGCATGCGCGGCGCACGCCGCCGCTGCTCGCCGCGGGGCGCCGACGCCGCAACGGCCGCCGCAGCCTCTCGTACGTGTGAACGGTGCCGGGCTCCCAGCGTGACCGCTGCCACCAGCGGCGCGAGCAGCACCACGCGTGACAGCTTGACCACGACGGCGGTGGTGAGCGCGCCGGGTACGCGCTGCGCGGTGGCGACGGTCTGGCCGACGTCGTGCACGCTTGCGCCCACCCACACACCGAAGTCGGCGACGTTCAGACCGAGCGGTCCGCGCAGCAGGGGCAGCACGACGATCGCGAGGCTTCCGCACAAGGTCACCAGCGCCACCGCCACGCCGGTGTCCTCCTCGTCCCCGCCGGCGACGGGCTCCATCGCGGCCACGGCGGACGCGCCGCAGATCGAGAAGCCGGTCGCCACCAACAGCCCGCGCGCGGGCGACACGCCGAGCCACCGGGCGAGCACCTGGGTACCGGCGAAAGTGATCACCACGGTGGTGCCGACGACAACGAGCCCGGGTACGCCGAGCTCCACCAGTTCGGGCAGCGACAGTTGAAGCCCCAACAGGACGACGGCACAGCGCAGTAGACGCTTGCCCGCGAGCGCGGTCCCTGCGTGCAGAACCCGATGATGCAGGCGCAGGTTCGTCACGAGCACACCGAGGATCACGCTGACGATCGAGGGGTTGAGGGCCGGCACCTGGTGCGCCACCGCGAACGCCACAGCGGTGGCCGCCGCGGCAGCGGCCGTACCGGGCACCCAAGCCGTACGGGAAGGCCGTGCCGCACCGGAGCCGCGATCCGTCGAGGCCGCTCTGTGAGCGAGGGAAGTGTTCACCAGTCCACACTGGGCGGCACATCACCACGGGAGTAGTCTGCAATTGCTTGTTCCCGCAACAAGCAGACCTTGTCACCACGCGCATCTTGTCAGCGCGCACATCTTGTCCCCACGGAGGAAGCCGATGCTCAGCCCGCACGTCCCGGAGCTGGCGGGCCTGCAGATGCTCGCGGCCGTCGCCCGCACCGGCAGCCTGCGGCTGGCCGCGGCCGAACTCGGTGTCTCACAACAGGCACTCTCGCAGCGGGTGCGGGCGATGGAGGCGCGGGTGGGAATCGCGCTGCTCAGCAGAGGGCCGCGCGGATCGCACCTCACGGCGGACGGCAGGCTGGTGGAACAGTGGGGGTCACGCGTGCTGGACGCCGCCGCCGAACTCGACGCGGGCATCACCGCGTTGCGCACGGACCGGGCGGGACACCTCAAGGTGGCGGCCAGTCTGACGGTCGCCGGCCATCTGATGCCTCGGTGGATGATCGCGTTGAGAGATCAGCAGCGGCTCACCGGGCGGGCCGCCACCAGTGTGGAGCTCACGGCGACCAACAGCGTGGCGGTCGCCGAGTCCGTCGAGCGGGGCGAGGCCGATCTCGGGTTCGTGGAGGGTCCGCGCGCTCCGCGCGGACTGCGTTCCCGTACGGTCGCCAGGGACGAGCTGCTGCTCGTGGTGGCCGCGGGCCACCCGTGGGTCAGGCGCAGGTCACCCGTCACGGCCGCAGAGCTGGCGGCCACCCCTCTCGTGACCCGCGAACCCGGCTCGGGCACCCGGGAGGCCCTGGACGCCGCGCTGACGGCCGCCGCCCCCGGCACGCCACGGGCGGAACCGGTCCTGGAGCTGACCGGTACCGCCTCGGTGAAGTCGGCGATCCTCGCGGGCGCGGGCCCGGGGGCCTTGTCCTCGCTCGCGGTGGCCGACGACATCACCCTGGGCCGGCTGCACGCTGTTTCCGTCACCGGTCTCGACTTGATCCGGGACCTGCGTGCGGTCTGGACGGGTGGAGCCACGCCCCCACCGGGCCCGGTCCGCGACCTGATCGCACTCGCCGCCCGCACACGCGGGGCGGCTTGACGCCTGTCGCCGGCTCACTCCTCGGTCGGGCCGAGGTCCGGCGCGTCACACAGGTCGACCGCGGAGCGGGAGGACGCGTGCAGTTCGAGTACGACGATGTCGTTGCCGCCCGGACGCAGCACCGGGCCCGGTACGTAGAGCCGTCGCTGGGGGCCGCGTGACCAGTAGCGGCCCAGCGCGAATCCGTTGATCCAGACACAGCCCTTGGTCCACCCGGACAGGTCGAGGTAGCTGTCGGCGGGTTCGGCCACCTCGAACGTACCCCGATGGAAGGCGGGGCCCACGCCGGGCCCGGCGGCGGGGCCGTACTCCAGCCCGGCCAGGTCGTCCAGCGGCAGCGGGCGGCTGCGCCAACCACCGCTGACCGGCGAGCCGTTGACGGTGACGGGGCCGACCAGGCCCTTGCGGTCGTGGATGCCCTCGCCGTAATTGACCCGGCCCTGGTTCTCCACCAGCACCGTGAGGTCGGCGCCGCCGGCCGGTACGGTCAGAGCGAGCGTGTGCTCGTGGTTCTCGCGTTCCAGCACACCGACCGGCTGGCCGTCGAGGAAGACCTGCGCGCGGTCACGCACATCGGAGGCGTACAGCAACGTGGGTCCGGCCGTGTCGAGCCGCGTCTCGTAGTGGACGAAGCCGAAGTCCTGCCCCAGCTCCTCCATGGTCAGGGGCCGCTCGCCGGACACAGGGGCGCCCAGCAGGTCGAGGCCGGCGAAGAGCGGCGCCCGCTCCGGCAGTTCGATGCCCAACAGGTTCAGTTTCTTCGAGGGCTCGGGCAGCGGGCCGTCGGGGACCGGCTCGTACCGGGCGATGACCTCGCGGAAGGCGGTGAACTTCGGGGTGAGGTCGCCCGCTTCGTCGAGCGGCGAGTCGTAGTCGTACGAGGTCACCGTGGGCCGGTAGGTGTGCTTGTCGTTGGCGCCGTTGGTGAAGCCGAAGTTGGTGCCGCCGTGGAACATGTAGAGGTTGACGCTCGCGCCCGACGCGAGAATCCCGTCCAGTTCGGCTGCGGCGTCGGCCGTGGGGCGTGTGACATGCACGCCGCCCCAGCGGTCGAACCAGCCGTTCCAGAACTCGGTGCACATCAGCGGTCCTTCGGGCTGGCGCTCGCGCAGCCGGGCCAGGTTCCGGGCGGCGCCGCTGCCGAAGTTCACCGTGCTCAGCACACCGGGAACGCTGCCCCTGGCGAGGTCGGCCGGCTGGTCGCAGGTGAACAGGGGTACGTCCACGCCGTGTCCGCGCAGCACGGAGACCAGGTGCGTGAGATGGCCGGCGCCGTCCTGTGCGGTCCCGGCGCCCTGGTCGTAGGCCCCGAACTCGTTCTCCACCTGGACGGCGAGAACCGGCCCGCCGCGCGAGCCCAGATATGGCAGCACGCGGGGCAGCAGCTCGCCGAAGTAGCCGTCCACCGCTGCCTGATAACTCGGATCGGTGCTGCGCAACCGGACTCCGGGCTCGGCGAGCAGCCACGACGGCAGTCCCCCGCCCTCCCACTCGCCGCAGATGTAGGGGCCCGGCCGGAGCAGGACGTGCAGGCCCTCGTCCTGCGCGAGGTCGATGAAGGCGGTCAGGTCCAGTGCGCCGTCCCAGCACCAGCGGTCGGGCCGCGGCTGGTGCAGGTTCCAGGGGACGTAGGTGTCGATCGTGTTCAGACCCAGGAGCCGGGCTTTGCGCAGCCGGTCCCGCCACTGCGCGGGGTGCACGCGGAAGTAGTGCAGACCGCCGGAGACGATGCGGAACGGCTCTCCGTCGAGGCGGAAGCCGTCTTGCTCAACACGCAGAGCAGGCATGAGGTGTTGGTCCTCTACATCGGGCCGGAGCGCAAGATCGACGTTTGCGTAACCATCATGTCTTGCGAGTCTGGCTGAGGGTTCTCGCTGTATCAAACTGCCGTGGAACGGGGCCGAGGTGGCTGTGCCGGTGGACGACGACCGGCCGGGCCCCGGCTGTCGGTCCCCGGGTTATCGGTCTCCGGCGGGGGCCGCCGTACTGCCCCGGATCACCAGTCGGGTCGGGACAAGGGTGGTGCCCTTCTCCGCCGTGTCGTTGCGGATCTGCCGCAGCACCCCTTCCACGCAGCGCCGGCCGACTTCCGAGAAGTCCTGGTGCACCGTGGTGAGCGGCGGGATGAAGGAGGACGCTTCCGGGATGTCGTCGAAGCCCACGACACTGACGTCCTCCGGAATCCTGCGCCCGCTCTCGTGCAGCGCGCGCAGCACCCCCAGGGCCATCTGGTCGTTGGCGACGAAGACCGCCGTGCAGGAGAGGTCGGCGGCGATCCGCTGTCCGGCGAGGTAGCCGGACTCCGTCGACCAGTCGCCGCGCAGCAGTTCGGGTACGTCGCGGCCGGCCTCGGCGAGCACCGAGCGCCAGGCCGCGACCCTGCGCTCGGCGGAGAACGCCCCCTCGGGCCCGGCCACATGCCACACCGTCTCGTGACCGAGGTCGAGCAGGTGACGCACCGCGGTCCGAGCGCCGCCGGCCTGGTCCGTGTCGACCACGCAGTAGCGGTCCCCGGCGTTGGAATCGACCACGACCACTTGGGCGTTGGGCGGCAGTGACACCATCGCCGCGTCGAGCAGGTGGACCTCCATCAGCAGGACCACCCCGTCGACGGCGAGTTCGCCGAGCCGATTGAAGGCGCCGCTGACCTCGCCCTGCGACGGCATGCTGACCGGCATCAGCGTGGTGGCGTAGCCCTCCTGTGCGGCGGAGAGGGCGACTGCCTCCAGCGTGCGCATGTTGCCGGTGGTGGACATGTTGAACAGGATCACGCCGAGGGTGCGGAACTCGCCCCGTTTCAGCGCTCTGGCCGCGCTGTTGGGGCGGTAGCCCAGCTCCTTCATCGCCGCGAGCACCTGCTGCCGGGTGGCTGCCACCACCCCGGGGAAGCCGTTCGACACGCGTGAGACCGTCTGCGCGGACACCCCTGCCAGTTGGGCGACGTCCGCCATCGAGGCCCCGCGCTTACGCCGTCCGCGCGCCCCTGCTCCTTCGGGCCGGGTCCCGTCGTCGTACCGGGCCGCGTCTGGAATGTTCTCCACTGGAGTCGCGCACCTCACTGCGACGGATGCCGGCCGTGCGGCCGATCACTGGTCAACGGGATTCTAAGGTCTGCGGCGGGTGTCCCGCCCGCTCTTCCACGACGCCCGGCACGGCCGGCGATGCGGTGAGTCGAAGCCATGGGATTCCTTCCGGTACTGCGTCGCGTGGTGGACGGGGGGTGGGACCCGCCGGCTGCTGCGGGCCCCACCCGGGCGGTGGTCAGCCGACGCTGAACCCTTGCTGCTTGCCGTACTTGACCGAGGCCTCCTGCCAGGACTTCAGCCCGCCGGTCAGCGGCGTGGCGGACACGTACGCCTTACCGACGGTGTCGTTGAAGATCGAGTTGGCGTAGACCTGGTAGGGCAGGTACGACCAGCCGGGCAGCACGTTCTTGGCCGACTCGGAGAAGATCTGGTTCGCCTTCTGGCCGCCGAAGTACGGGAACGCCGTGTTGAGGAAGGCGGGAGAGTTCAGGTCCGCCGTCGTCGCCGGGAAAGCGCCGTTCTTGAGCCGGGCCTGCACACCCGCGCCCTGGTTGGCGTACTGCAGGAAAGCGTAGGCGAGTTCCTTGTTCTTGCTCGCCTGCATGACGGCCAGTGAGCTGCCGCCGTTCTCGGCACTGGCGTGTGCGCCGGCCTGCCACTGCGGCAGCGGGGCGACCCGCCAGTCCCCCGAGGCGGCGGCGACACCCGAGGTGAAGTTGGCCGGCATCCAGGCGCCCGTGGTCAGGGTCGCGATGCTGCCGTCGGCCAGTCCCTTGTACCACTGGTCGGTCCAGCCGCTGACGGGAGACACCAGGTGCTCGGAGACCAGTTGCTGCCACACCTTGGTGTACGTCGCGGTGCCCGGGTCCTTGTTGAAGTCGACCGAGACCTTCGTGCCGTCGACCTTGTAGGGCTTGCCGCCGGCCTGCCAGATCAGGCTGGTGGCCATGCCGGCGTCACCGGTGTCGCTGGTGATGTACATCTTCGGGTCGGCCTTGTGCAGCTTGCGGGCGTCCGCCAGATACTCGTCCCAGGTGGTGGGTACCGGGATCTTGTACTTGTCGAAGACCTTCTTGTTGTAGAACAGCGCCATCGGACCCGAGTCCATCGGCAGCCCGTAGACACCGCCGTTGATGTTCACGGAGTTCCACGGGCCGGGCGAGTACGTCTTCGACAGGCTCTTGGCGCCGAAGGAGCTGAGGTCGGCGACCGACTTGCCGAAGGCGAACTGGCTGAGCGCGAAGTACTCGATCTGCGCCACGTCCGGCACGCCCTTGCCGGCCTGTACCGCGTTCTGCAGGGCGGTGTACTGGTCGTTGCCGGTCCCCGCGTTGACCATCTTCACGTGGACCTTGGGGTACTTGGCCTGGAAGTCGGTCACCACCTGCTTGAGGGTCGGCTCCCACGCCCAGACCGTGATGCTGCCGCCCTTGGTCAGTGCCGCCTGGACCGCTTTGGCGTCGGACGCCTTACCGCCCGAGCCGGAGTCGCTGTCCCCGGAGGAGCCGCATGCTGTCAGCCCGAGGGCGGCTGCGGCGACCACCGCGACACCCTGTGCCCAACGGCGAACCACTTTGTTCGTCATCTCATTCCACTCCGTTGTACGTGATGTTCTGCCGAACCGGCCCGGCCGCACCGCGGGGGTGGGTCAGGGACGGAGCCGCAGGGGGACATGGGGTGCCGGAAGCACCGGTGGTCACTCCTTGACGCTGCCGGCGGAGAGCCCGGACTGCCAGTAGCGCTGGAGGAGCAGGAAGGCCACGATCAGCGGCACGATCGTCAGCAGGGACCCGGTGATCACCAGGTTGAACACCGGCTCGCCGCCGACGGTACGGGCCTGGGCGTTCCACGAGTTGATGCCGAGGGTGAGGGGGTACCAGTCCGGATTCTTGATCATGATCAGGGGCAGGAAGTAGTTGTTCCAGGTCGCCACCATCGTGAAGAGCAGCACCGTGACGATGCCGGGCGCCAGCAGTGGCAGGCTGATCCGGAAGAAGGTGCGCAGTTCGCCCGAGCCGTCCACCCGGGCGGCCTCCAGCAGCTCGTCGGGGATCGCCTCGCTCGCGAACACCCACATCAAGTAGAGGCCGAACGGCGAGATCAGCGACGGAATGATCACCGCCCAGGGGGTGTCGGTCAGGCCCATCTTGCTGAACATCAGGAAGGTGGGGACCGCCAGCGCCGCGCCGGGTACGGCGACCGCGCCGATGATCAGGGCGAACACCGCACGTTTGCCGGTGAAGTTGAACTTCGCCAGCCCGTAACCACCCAGCACCGCGAGGAAGGTTGCCCCGCCCGCGCCCACCACCACGTACAGCAGTGTGTTCAGCAGCCACCGCACGAAGATGTGGTCGTTGTAGGTGAAGGTCTCGGTGATGTTGTCCCACAGCGCGAAGTCGCCGCTGAACCACAGGCCGAAAGAGCTGAGCAGCCGGGGCTGGGTCTTGCAGGCGTTGATGAACAGCCAGGCCAGCGGCACCAGGGTGTAGATCACCACGAGACTGGTCAGCGCGGTCAGCAGGACGCTGCGCCGGGGCCGGCCGTGCGCCTTGCGGCGGCGCGGGAGGCGCGCGGTGCGCAGCACCGGGTACGCGCGGGACGGTCCTGCGGCCGTCGGTGTGCCCGCGGCGGGCGCGAGTTCACTGGTCACGGGTTCACACCTCCTTGCGCATGCCGCGGAGCTGCACGATGTAGGCGACGATCATTGTGACAATCCCCATGACGATGGCGACCGTTGCGGCGTAGTTGTGCTGCTGGCCGGAGAACGAGAGCGAGTAGGTGTAGAGGTTGGGCGTGAAGTAGGTCGTGATGGCGTTGGGCGCGAGGGACTTGAGGATGCTGGGCTCGTTGAACAACTGGAAGCTGCCGATGACGGAGAAGATCGTGGCGATGACCAGAGCGCCTCGGATCGCCGGGAGCTTGATGGCGCCTACGATGCGCCACTGCCCCGCGCCGTCGATCGCGGCGGCCTCGTAGAGGGACTGCGGGATCACCCGCAGGGCCGCGTAGAAGATCAGCATGTTGTACCCGACGAACTCCCAGGTGACGATGTTGCCGATGCTGGCGAGAATCAGGTCCGGGGAGAGCGGGTCCGGCAGCGTGACATCGAAGTGATCGTTGATGTTCGCCACGAGGCCGAACTGCTTGCCGTACATGAACCCCCACATGAGGGTGGCCACGACCGCCGGTACCGCATAGGGCAGGAAGATCGAGATCCGGAAGAAGTTCCGCCCGTAGAGCCGCCCGCTGTCCAGCGCGAGCGCCACCAACAGCGCGATGCCCAGCATGATCGGTACCTGGATCACGAGGAACAGGCCGACCCGGGTGATGCCGGACCAGAACTCGTGGTCCTGGAACGCCTGGCGGTAGTTGTCGATGCCGACGAAGTGGTTGCCGCCGATCAACTGCTCCCGGAACAGGCTCAGGTAGACCGAGTAGGCGATCGGCGCCAGGAAGACCAGCGCGAAGACGACCAGGAACGGGGCGACGAAGCCCCAGCCGACCCATCGCCGCCCGCCGCTGCGCCTGCGCGGCGGAGCGGCACGACCGGCCGCCGGCGGGGGCGAAATGACAGCCATGACCCATCCCCTGACGTCGTTGTTCTGACCCCGCCGCGGTCGGGCCGCAGGGTGGATGGTTGCGCAACCATGAGGTGCCGCAACAACGTGGCACGCGGTGACGTTTACGCAAACATTGATTGGCGTGATGCTGACACCGCAGGTCCGTGAGCGTCAAGGGCTGTGCCGCGGTTCCCGTGCGGACGGGCCAACTCGCCCTTTGAACGGCTGATCGGTGGATGATGGCGGCGACACGGCCTTTGTCCTGACATCGCGTCCCCGGGCGCTCAAAGCGATGAGTTTGCGTGCGGAGCGCGGTCTCAGCGCTGTAACCGAACGATGGGAGTAGCGGTGGGCGAGCTGAAGCAGGTGGCCGACGGTGTCTGGGTCCGGCAGAGCGAGTGGGTCTGGAGCAATTCCGTCGTGGTGCGCGGGGAGGACGGGCTGATCCTGATCGATCCCGGCATCAACGGCTCCGAGTTGAGCCGGCTCGCCGACGACGTGGACCGGCTCGGTATTCCGGTGGTCGCCGGGTTCTCCACGCATCCCCACTGGGACCATCTGCTCTGGCACCCCCGGTTCGGCGACGTGCCGCGCTACGCCACCGCCGCGACCAGCCACCTCGCCTCTCAAGCCCGGGAGCGGGCGCAGGCGATGGCGGCGGAGAGCGCGTCCGGCGTCCCTCTGGACCTTGTCGCGCTGGTCACCCCGCTGCCCGAGGACGGCGGACCGGTGCCGGGCGAGATCATCGAGCATCGGGCGCACGCCGTCGGCCACGCCGCGGTCCTCCTCGCGGACCGTGGCGTCCTGGTCGCCGGCGACATGCTCTCCGACGTCCTGATCCCGCTCCTCGACATGCGCCAGGACGATCAGGTAGGAGCCTACGAGGCAGCGCTCGACCGGCTGGATGAGACCGCCCGGCACGTCGACGTCGTGATCCCCGGCCACGGTTCCGTGGCCGAAGGTCCCGAGGTGGCGGCCCGCCTCGCTGCCGACCATGCCTACATCGACACGCTCCGGCGCGGGGTGGAGCCGGTCGACGCGCGGCTGGGACCGCATGCGGACTGGCTCTCCGGCCCCCACCGGTCGAACCTGGAACAGGCCCGGGGGCGGTAGCGGAGCGGGGGCTCCTGCGGGAGCGGGCGGACCGGGCCGCCAACCGGGAGAAGCTTGTTCCGGTGGCGGCTCGTTGATCCCGATCCGCTGTGCCACTAGTCGTCGAATTGACCGAAGTCGGGGCGCAGGTCGAGTGCGGTCATGATGGCGTCGTTGGAGGCACCGGCCGGGATCATGGGCCAGACCATGGCGTCTTCCTCGACGATGAAGTCGATGACGACGGGCCGGTCAGTGATGGCGTTGGCTGTCTGGATGGCGTCGTCCAGGTCGTCGGCGGCCTCGCAGCGCAGTGCGGCGCAGCCCAGGGCTTCGGCGAGTTTGACGAAGTCGGGGGTGCGTGTGCCGGCAGGTGCCGTGTGGGAGCGTTCGCTGTCGGGGGCCGAGTGCAGGGTGGAGGCCGAGTAGCGCTGGTTGTAGAGCATGTTCTGTTGCTGACGGACCATGCCGAGGGCACCGTTGTTGATGACGGCGACCTTGATCGGAATGTTGTTGAGGGCGCAGGTGGCGAGTTCCTGATTGGTCATCTGGAAGCATCCGTCCCCGTCGATGGCCCAGACGGTGCTGTCGGGCTGTGCGACCTTGGCGCCCATGGCGGCGGGGACGGCGTAGCCCATGGTTCCGGCGCCCCCTGAGTTCAGCCAGGTGCCGGGCTCTTCGTGGGGGAGGAATTGCGCGGCCCACATCTGGTGCTGGCCGACTCCCGAGGTGAAGACCGTGTTCGCAGGGGCAAGCTGACCGATGCGCTCGATGACCTGCTGCGGGGAGAGGCTGTTGTCGGCAGGGCGGTCGTAGGCGATCGGGTAGGACGCGCGCCAGCGGTCCAGCTCCTGCCACCAGGCGGCGTAGCCGGACTTCGCACCGGCGTCGGCCTGGCCTTCCGCGAGCAGAGGGCGGATGGTGCGGGCCAGATCGTCGATGGCGGTGCGGGCGTCGCTGACGACGGACACATCGACACGGCGATTCTTGCCGATCTCGGCGGGGTCGATGTCGACGTGCACGACCTTGGCGTGCGGGGCGAACGTGTCCACCCTGCCGGTGACCCGGTCGTCGAAGCGTGCTCCCAGGGCCACGATCAGGTCGGCTTTCTGCAGTGCGGCGACGGCCGTGACCGATCCGTGCATGCCGGGCATTCCCACGTGCTGGCGGTGACTGCCGGGGAACGCGCCCAGCGCCATCAGTGTGGTGGTGACGGGGGCACCGGTCAGCTCGGCGAGTTCCCTCAGTTCGGCGGTGGCGCCGGCCTTGAGGACGCCGCCACCGACGTACAGCACCGGACGCTCGGACCGGGTGATCAACCGCGCTGCTTCCCGGATCTGCTTCCCGTGGGCACGCGACACCGGCGGGGCGTCGGGGGCGAGCGGTGGCACGGCGAACACGGTGTCCGCCTGGAGAGCGTCCTTGGCGATGTCCACCAGGACCGGGCCGGGCCGCCCGGTGGAGGCGAGTTGGAACGCCTCGGAGACGACCCGTGCGATGTCGGCCGGATCGGTCACGAGATAGCTGTGTTTGGTGATCGGCATCGTGATGCCGACGATGTCCGCCTCCTGGAAGGCGTCCGTACCGATGAGCTGGGTGGGCACCTGGCCGGTGATCGCGACCAAGGGCACGGAGTCCATGTAGGCGTCGAGCAGCGGGGTGACCAGGTTGGTGGCGCCCGGCCCGGACGTGACGATGCACACCCCGACCCTGCCGGTGGCCTGCGCGTAGCCGGTCGCGGCATGGCCCGCGCCCTGCTCGTGGCGGACCAGGATGTGTCGCAGGCGCCGGGAGTCCAGCAGAGGATCGTAGGCGGGCAGGATCGCCCCGCCCGGGATCCCGAAAAGGACTTCCGCACCGCATTCTTCCAACGAGCGGATCAGCGACTGCGCGCCCGTGACGCGCTCGCCCGAAGACGCGGTTGACGCGGTGGACGTGGTGTTGGCGGTCTGCTGCGGTGTGTCGCGCAGGTAAGGCTGCGGGAGCCGAGGTTCAAAGGCCTGCTCGGTCATCGGCATTCTCTCTGTTCACTGCGGAGGGCGTAGGGGGACGCGGTACCGGCGCGTGGCTGCCGCGAAACGCTGTGGTCGCGGGCGGCAACAAAAAACCCCTCGTGCCGGTGGGCGACCGAGGGGAGCGCGTCGGGCGGTGACCGTAGTTCAAAAGGTCCCGGCTTCGGCCGACGCGCTATCCAAGTACGAGAATGCGGGTGCGCATGGTCTGGATCCTCATACCTGCCCGTCTGGGCGTCAAGTTGGCGGGACGCCGATCTCACCATGTGAGCGTCAGCTCGTCGTCCGTGGCCGAGCCCGCGGATGTGAGAGCGAGAGGCGTGTCACTTCCCGGCCGGGCTGGAGGCTCGGGGAAGGCGTAGCTCGAAGCAGGCTCCGAGGGTCCGGGGGGTGAGGACGAGGGTGCCTCCGTGACGGTGGGCCAGGTCGCGGGCGATGGCGAGGCCCAGACCGGTGCCGCCGTGGTCGCGGGAGCGGGCGTCGTCGAGCCGGACGAAGCGCTCGAAGACGCGCTCGGCGTCTTCGGGGGGTACGCCCGGTCCGTCGTCGTGCACCGTGAGGACCACCGAGTCGTCCTGGTTTCGGATGGTCAGCTGGATGCGGTGTGCGGCGTGACGGGCGGCGTTGTCGATGAGGTTGCGCAGCAGCCGTTCGTACTCGTCGAGGGTTCCGAGTGCGTGGGCGGGGGCGGTGCTGTCGCAGGTGAGGGTCAACGGTCTTTCGGTGAGGGGGTAATGCTCGGTCAGCCGGAAGGCGAGGGCTGTCAGGTCGACGGTTTCGGGGCTGGCTGTGGTGGTACGGGTGTCGAGGCGGGCGAGGAGCAGCAGGTCTTCGGCGAGTGCTTGGAGGCGGCGGGTCTGTCGTGCGGCGGTGCCGGCCGCCGCGGGCCAGTCGGTGCGTTCCGGGTAGGCGAGCGCGACCTCCAGGCTGGCCAGCAGTGTGGTGAGGGGGCTGCGTAGTTCGTGGGCGGCGTCCGCGACGAAGCGGCGTTGCTGGGCGGCGGCGTTGTCGAGGCGTTCGAGGGTGGTGTTGATGGTGGTGGCCAGGGCGGTGATCTCGTGTCCCGTGGCGGGGACGGTGACGCGTTCACGGGGGTCGGTCGCGGTGACCGACGCGGTGAGGACGCGGATGGCTTCGACCGGTCGCAGCGCGATCCGGACGGCGAAGTAGGCGACGGCGCCGATCAGTACGAGGCCGACGAGCCCGGCCCGCAACAGCACGCGATCGGTGACCTCGGTGATTTCCTTGGCTGTGTGCGGGAGCACCACCACATAGACCCGCAGGTTGGCGTCGGCGGCGACGCCCAGAGCGGCTCTTTCTTCGCCGCTGAGTTGTCCGGGCACGATATCGGCGGTCATGACCTGCTGGGTCCCGCCGGGCATATCAAATTTGTCCCTCGGGTTGTAGTTGCGGTTCACAGGTATGCGGACGGTGTCGGGCGGGTACAGCGCGGCCTCCCCGGTCGGCGGGGCGGGCATCACGTGATGGGTGTCCGGGTAGGCGTCACGCAGAGCCCCGCCGGAAGCGACAGCGGTGCGTCGGCCGGAGGCGACGACCTCGAACGGCACGGTATTTATGGAGACGGGAATCACACCCTGTTCCAGCTGCTCGCAGAGAGCCCAGAGCTGGGACCGGGCTTGTTCTTCGGTGATCTGCGTGCCCCTGTGGTAGACGTCGCCGTGCACCCACCAGCCGATGCCGACCAGGATGACGGCGGCGGTCGAGGCGACGGCCAACGCCGTGCGGGACCGCACCGAACGCGGCCACCAGCGGCGTCGCGGCTCAGTCGCGTTCACGGTCGTCCACCAGTCGGTAACCGATCCCCCGTACGGTCTGCAGGGACTGCCGGTCGAACGCGGCGTCCACCTTCTTGCGGAGGGCGCTGACGCGCGCCTCCACCAGGTTGGGATCCAGGGCTTCGTCCGGCCACGCGTGATAGAGCAAATCCGACTTGGAGACCGCCTGGCCCGCCCGGCGGGCCAGCAGCTCCAGCACGGCGAACTCCCGCGGCGTCAGTACTACCCGGGCCCCGGCCCGGTGGCAGACGCGGCCGGCGACATCCAACGACAGGTCGCCCACGGCAAGGACGGGCGGGGCGACCGTGGCGGCTCGTCTGACCAGAGCCCGCAGCCGTGCGACGAGCACCATGTAGGAGAAGGGTTTGGCCAGGTAGTCGTCGGCCCCCGTGTCCAGCGCCTCTGCCTGGTCCCAGTCCCCGTCCTTGGCGGTGAGTACGAGGATGGGCGTCGCGTTGCCTTCCCGGCGCAACTGGGCGCAGACCTTGTAGCCGTTGAGTCCGGGCAGCATCAAGTCCAGTACGACAAGGGCGTATTCGCCGGTCCTGGCCATCCACAGCCCCTGCCGTCCGTCATGGGCGAGATCGACGCTGTAGCCCTCCGCTGTCAGACCGGTGTGCAGTGTGTGAGCAAGGTCCACCTCGTCTTCGACCACCAGGATGCGCATGCCGAGAGCCTTGCACAACGCCGGGGCGCCTTCCTGACCGGCCGGTCAGGTTGGGTCAGCGTCCGGTCAACGCGGTCCGGGCACGCTGGCGGAATCCTTCGCCGCTGCTGAAAGGCCCTGTCCGCCGATGTCCCTTGCTGAACGTGCCCCCGCCGGGGCCGGGACGGTTTCCCCTCCCGCACCCGCCCGTCGACAACCACCCAGGCGAGCCAGAGCCGTTGTCGTCATCGCGCCCTTGTCGCTGACCATCGCTCTGGGGCTCTGGGGTGTCCGCAGGAAGAACACCATGTGGGGGGACGAGTCCGTCACCTACCAACTCGCGCACCGCGAACTGTCGCAGATATGGCTCACCACGCAGCATGTTGATCTGGTCCATGCCCTCCACTACGCCGTGATGCATGAGATCTTCGGTCTCTTCGGCGGCGGGCTGCTGACGTTGCGGCTGCCGTCCGTACTGGCAATGGCCGCGGCGGCGGGCGGAGTCGGGCTGCTGGGGCTACGCCTGGCAGGACCCCGCGCCGGACTGCTGGCCGGTCTGGTTTTCCCGCTCCTCCCCCAGGTACAGAAGTACGCGCAGGAGGGCCGCTCCTACGCCGTGGTCTGCGCCCTGGTCACCTGGGCCACGTACGCGCTCGTCGTCAGCGTCCCGCAGCGCGCCCGATGGCGGTGGGCGGTCTACGGCTCCACCATGCTGTTGGCTTGCCTGTTCCACGAGTTCGCGGTTCTCGCCCTGGTGGCACACGGCGTCACACTGGTCGTCTCGCGTGTTCCACGACCGGTGCTGAGGGCGTGGAGTGTGACTGCCGCGGGCGTGGTGGCCGGGCTGTTGCCGCTGGCGATCCGTAGTGCGGGACAGTCGGGGCAGCTGTCCTGGATCGAGGCACCGGTGCGGCTTCCCGGTTTCCTGGCCGTGGCGGCCATGGGCGTGGTGTGTGCCCTGGCGCCCGTGCGGATGAGGGGGCCCGTGCGGCTTTCCGCGCTGGCTGTGCCGATCGTTGTGCTTCCGTGCCTTCTGCTACTGACCGCCTCGCTGGTCAAGCCCCTTTTCGTCGACCGGTATGTGCTCTACAGCAACATCGGCATCGCCTTGCTGCTGGGCGCCGGCATGGATTACGTCCACCGGCTGCGGCGGTCTTCCCGCAACGCGTGGATCGCGCCGGTCGCCGCACTTTCCGCGGTCGCCGTACTGACCGCGCTCGTCCCGACGAGCCTTGCGCTGAGGACGCCCCGGAGCCGGAGCAACGACGTCACCGCCATCGGCGCCACCGTACGCAAGGAAGGCCGTCCCGGCGACGGGCTGCTCTATCTCTCGGCCCAGTACCGGGCCTGGACCGCGGCCAACCCCGAGGACACCCGCCTCCTGACGGATCTGGCCCTGGCACGGGACCCCGTTTCGTCGAACACACTTGGGGGTGTCGAGCTTCCCGCCCAAGCCATAGCGGCACGCATGCTGGACTTCGACCGAATCGTCGCGGTCCGCGCCCCGGCCGGCGCGCACCCGCCGACCGACCCGCAGGAGCAAGCGAAAACAAGCACCTTGCGGCGCCACTTCCGCCCGTACGGAACAACGCGTGTCAACGGGGCGCGAGTCACCGTCTATGTCCGGGCCCATGATCCGTCACCGCGGTTGGACGACGAGGTGATCACGGCTGGTGCCGACGCGGGTTTCCCCGAGCTCTCCTCCGGAATCCGGGGTGACCGGCGCCCGGCGCCCCCGGCAGCCCGCGCGCACACGTGTGGGGCCCGCCCCGACCGGGGCGGGCCGGGCTGCCGGGGGCTCGCTGGATGGCGAGTCAGGTCAGTGTGACGGTGGCTCTGCCGGCCGGATCAGCGGCCGGCGGCGGGACCGCCGCGGCCGCGTTGGACCGGACCGGAGTTCCCGTATCCGCCCCTACGCGTGACCCCTCCACTGTTGTCGTACGAGGTCCCGCTGGACTCCGCATGCGAATCGCCGTGACCGGAGTCCTGGTTGCCGCCTCCCTGGTTGCTGTGCGTGTTGCTGTAGACGACGTTGGCGGGGTTGACGGGGTAGGCCTGCGGCGTCGGGTACGAGAAGTTCGGTGCTGCGTCTTGCTGCTGCCCGTACGTGTTGTGGCCGGTAGGAGCGGGCAGCGTGCTGCTGGCGGGCATCGTGGTCAGTGGTGTGCTGAAGGGGAGGCTCGACTCTTCGGCCTGCCGCTGCGTCGTCGTGGCACCCGTCGCAAGCGCACCGGTGGCTGTGCCGACGTTGTGCAACCCCTGGTACAGCAGAGCCTGGTTCGCCTCGGTGTTGGGGAGGTAGCTGAGGCCGGCACCGACCGCCGTGCCGGTCTGGATACCCGCCGCGACGGTCCTCAACCAGTCTGCCGCACTGCCGGACTGCACCGCCGACCCTCCGTACCGCACCATGCGCCTGACTGCCGCACCCGCTTCCAGCGTCACGCCGGCGGTGGTGAGCACCGCCCCCAGGACGGGATAGTTCCGCTGAGCCAGCCTGCCCGTCCCCTGGACGATGTGCGGACCGACGATCTCGGCGAAGTCCTTGATTCCTTGTTGGTTCTCCTGCACCCACTGCGTGCCTTGCTTCCATGTTTCCACGGCCCAGTTACCATCCTCCCCCTGGGTGGCCGCGTGATAGCTTCCCTCCCCCCGCAGGTCGACCCACCTCAGAGCGGTGTCCGGACGCGGATCACGGGTGGGAGCGCGGCTCTCCAGGGTGTCGAGGGTTTGGATGTCCCGTCGGGTTTCCTGGTTCTGCTCCATGAAGTCCCTCAGACCTTGGATGCCAAGGTAGCTGTCGACGGAACTGGTGGAGTCGTCACTGCCCGATCCTGTGCCTTCTTGCATCTTGCGGTCCTTTCGCGGAACACGAGGCTTACTTGCAAGAAGCACAACGGAACCAGAACTTGGACGGTTCAGTGGACCTTGGGACAAATCGGCCTGAGGACTGCGCCCCCGGGTCGGCGCATGAGGTGCCGGTGATCCTCCGCCCTTCCTCAGCCCGCCGTGAACGTCCAGCTGCCGGAGTCCACTTGGAAGGAGACGGACCGCTCCGTGCTGTGGACCCGCCGGGCTCCGGCCGGTGTTCGGACCTGGTCCCCCTCGGCGAGAAGCGGGACCCGGACCACCGCGCGGCTGTTGGCGGGGACAACGACCGTCAGCCGCAGCCCGGTTCCCGTCCTGCGCCAGGTGCTGGCGACCCGGCCCCGCACGGTGTCCTGCGTGACCGAGACATGGTCGAGGCCGGCGGGCACGACCGGTGCGACGGTGATGTCGCGGTATCCCGGACCGGTGGGGCGGATTCCCGCGAGCACGGTGTAGAGGGAGGAGTTGATGCCCGCGAACATGGCGTGGTCGTGCGTCTCCATCGACGAGCTGTACAGCCACTGCTCCCAGCTCGTGGTGGCGCCGTGGGAGAGTTCGAAGCCGAAGCCGGGGTAGGTCCGCTGGTTCAGCATCGTCATCGCGAGGTCGGCACGGTCGATACGGGCCAGCGCGTCGACCAGGTAGCGCGTGCCGAAGATGCCGGTGTCCAGGTGGCTGTCGTCGTGGTCGACGACGGTGCGTACGAGCTGGTCGCCGACCGCCCGTACGCGGTCCTCCGGCACGAGACCGAGAGCCAGCGGCAGGATGCTCGTCACCTGGCGCCCGCTGCCGTAGGTGTCGCCGGCGGCGTTCAGGAAGTGGGTGTTGAACGCGTCCTTGATGTCGGCGGCCAGGGAGGTGAAGTGCCGGGCGTCCGTCGCGAAGCCGAGGGCGTCGGCCGCCTGCGCGGTGGCGCGGGCCTGGTCGTAGGAGAGTGCGGTGTTGACGAGGGACACCTCGCTGAAGCACTCGCCCGCGTCGGGTCCGCCCATGCCGTCGTTGGCTTCCGGCCTGTGGTCGGGCGGGCACCAGTCCCCGAAGCCCTTGTCCTCGGGCCAGATCAGTCCGGGGGCTTCGGCGGCGTTGCGGTCCACGAACCGCTTCATGTCCGGGTACGCGCTCTCCAGGGCGTCGCGGTCGCCGTAGTCCTCGTACAGCGTCCAGGCGAGGGAGACCTGGCCGCCCGCCATGTCGGGGTACTGCGACTTGACGTCGTCGGACGGCAGCGCGGTTCCCGGTGGCATGTCCTTGAGGTAGTTGGCGTAGAAGGCGTCCATGCCGAACTCCCGGGTGGACGCGTCCCGGTAGGCCTGTACGTCCATCGCGGGAGGGGTGCGTTCGTCCCGTACCGGGGTGTCCGTGGGTGTGCTCATCGAGTTGTTCAGAATGCTCCAGCGGTTGTTGCGCCAGATGCTGTTGAGCAGATCGCTGGAGGAGTCGAACGATCCGGTGGACTCGACATCCGCGTGCACGACGCGGGCCCGAATGTCGTCGGCGCGCGGGGTGCCCGGGTATCCGGTGACCTCCAGGTAGCGGAAGCCGTGGTAGGTGAAGCGGGGTTCGTACGTCTCGCGCCCCGCGCTGCCTGCCAGCGTGAACGTGTCGGTGGCCGCGGCGTCGCGGTTGGTGGCCGTGTCCAGCGTGCCGTCGTCCTTGAGCTCCTCGGCGGTGCGCATCGTGATGCGCGTGCCGGCCGTGCCATGGGCGCCTACCCGGGCCCAGCCGGCGATGTTCTGGCCGAAGTCGTAGAGGTAGGTGCCGGGCTGGGGCTGGGTGACCTTGACCGGTGCGAGGGTGTCCGTCACCCGGACCGGCGGCATGGTGTTGGCGTGCAGGTCCCCCTTGGGGGCGTCGGCCGCCGCCGCGCCCTTCCAGGCGTGGTCGTCGAAGTCCGGCTTGTCCCAGCCGGGTTGCTCCTCGCGTGCGTCGTAGGACTCGCCGTCGTACAGGTCGTCCGCGGTGATCGGCCCGTCCGACCACCGCCAGGACGGATCGGTGGTGACCGTGGCGTGCGTGCCGTCGGTGTACGTGATGTCCAGCATCATGATGGCTTGCCGCGGGCCCAACCAGCGGAAGCCGTAGGGGTTGTAGCCCTCTCCGTAGCCGTGGCCGAGCCACAGCCCCACGGTGTTGTCGCCCCGGTGCAGCGCCTTGGTGACGTCATAGGTGTCGTACAGCACCCGGCGGTCGTAGGGCGTGGCGCCCGGGGCGAGGACGTGGTCGCCCACCTTGGCGCCGTTCAGGTGCAGTTCGTCGATACCCAGACCCGAGACGTAGGCGCGAGCCTGCGCCACCGGCTTTCCCAGGGTGAAGTCCTTACGCAGCAGCGGAGCGCCGGCGTCCGGGTCGGACGCGCCGATCCACTGGGCTCCGCGCCAGTCGGCGGCCGAGGCGAGGGCCGTCTCCCAGTACGAAGGAGCGCTCCAGGCCGAGGAGTTGCCGCGCGTGTCCCAGACGCGGACCTGCCAGTAGTAGCGCTTGCCGGGCGCGAGCGATCGACCGCCGTAGGGCACGCCGACGGATTCGGCTGACGGTTGCCGTCCGCTGTCCCAGACGTTCGCGGCGCCATGGTCCAGTTTTTCCGCGGATGACGCCACGCGGACCTGGTAGGCGCTCTGTTCCGTGTCGCGTCCGTCCGAGCCCAGCTGCCAGCCGAGTCTCGGATGCGCTGCCTCGACGCCGAGGGGGCGCGTCCTGCCGTCGGCGGAGACTCCGGTGACGCGCAGCCCTGTGTGCGCCGAGGCGGGGGACGCTCCGGTGAAGAGTGCCGAGGCGAGCAGCGCGATCGCACAGAGGGGGGCGGCCACGGCGGCGGTGAGGGACGGTGTGCTGGGTCGGAGCACGATGCGGGCCCTTCGCGAGGCATCGCCCGCAGCTCCGCCACGGCGATGGATGGAACGTTTCAACGTCCGCCAGTTATAGCAAGCCGACCGAAGCTCCAGAACCCCCTGAACCAAAAAACAACAGAATCTGACGTCGTCATTGTGGGGATTGTGTTCATTCTCTAGGGTGGGCGCGGCCCGTCAGGTGTTCTCCGCCCCCCACCCGCTGCATATCTCGGCACACGAGGAAGGCCCCCGCCATGGCGCTCCCGCACCCGAACCCGTCCCCGAACCCGAGCCCGCACTCCCCCCGCGGTTACGTGAGCCGCCGTCGCCTCCTCGAAGCGAGCGCCGCCGTCCTCGGCGGGCTCGCCCTGTCCGGCGCGCTGCCCGGCGCCGGCCGGGCGTTCGCCGCCGGAGCCGCCGGCACCGCCGCCGGCGTCCAGGCCTCCGGCGACGAGTGGAACGGGCACATCGACGTCGTCCGGCTCGGCACCGAGCCGCCCCACACCACGCTCATGCCGTACGCGAACCTCAAGCAGGCTCTGGCCGCCGACCGCACCACGTCCCCGTGGCGTCAAAGCCTCGACGGCGACTGGAAGTTCGCCTACGTGAACCGGCCCGCCGACAAGGACGAGGACTTCTACCGCACCGACCTCGACGACTCCGACTGGGAGACCACCCCGGTCCCGTCGGCCTGGCAGCTGCACGGCCACGACTACCCGATCTACATCAACATCACCTACCCGTGGTGGGGGCCGAACGGTCTCGGCGAGGACGCGCAGCCGCCGGCGGCGCCGACCCGCTACAACCCCGTCGGCCAGTACCGGCGCTCCTTCACCGTCTCGAAGGGCTGGGCGGACCGCCGTACGTTCCTGCACTTCGAGGGCGTCAAGGCCGCCCACTACGTATGGATCAACGGCCAGTTGGCGGGCTACCACGAGGACTCGTACACACCCGCCGAGTACGACATCACCCCGTACCTGAAGGACGGCACCAACCAGATCGCCGTCGAGGTCTACCGCTACTCCGACGGCGACTGGCTCCAGGACCAGGACATGATCCGCCTCAGCGGCATCTTCCGGTCGGTGTACCTGTACTCGACGCCCGGGGTCCACATCCGGGACTTCAAGCTCGACACCCCGCTCGGGGGCGGCTACACCAGCGCCGAACTGTCCGTCACCGCGCACGTACGGGACTACGCGGGCGGCGCCGCCGGGGCGGCCTACACGGTGGAGACGCAGCTGTACGACGCCGACGGGCACGCCGTGTGGGGGCGTCCACTGACCCAGCGGGCCGCGCCGGGCGCCGACGAGGCGACCGTCACGGGCACCAGGTCCGTACCCTCACCGCGCCTGTGGTCCGCCGAGGATCCGTACCTGTACACCGCCGTCCTGCGACTGCGCGACCCCGCGGGCAAGATCGTGGAGACGCTTTCGCACCGGATCGGTCTGCGTGAGTTCGCGCTCACCGACGGGCTCATGCGGATCAACGGGCAGCCGATCACCTTCCGCGGCACGAACCGTCACGAGATGCACCCGGTCCGCGGCTCGGCTCTCAGCCGCGCCGACCTGGTCGACGACATCACGCTCATCAAGCGGCTGAACATCAACTCGGTCCGCACCTCGCACTATCCCAACAACCCCCTCTGGCTGGAACTGGCCGACGAGTACGGTCTCTATCTCGTCGGTGAGACCAATCTTGAGACGCACGGCGTCAACGGCCAGTACCCCGGCAGCCACGCCGACTGGACGACCGCGTGCGTGGACCGCGCCCAGAACATGGTCCACCGCGACAAGAACCACGCGAGCGTCGTCATCTGGTCGCTGGGCAACGAGGCAGGCTCCGGCTCCTCCTTCCGCGCCATGCACGAGTGGATCCACTCGTACGACCCGACGCGCGTCATCCAGTACGAGGGCGACAACTCCCCCGGCACCAGCGACATCCGGTCCAAGATGTACGAGTCGCCGAGCAGGATCGAGGAGCGGGCGAAGGACACCTCCGACACCCGGCCCTACGTGATGATCGAGTACGCCCACTCGATGGGGAACTCGACCGGCAACTTCAAGGAGTACTGGGACGTCATCCGCCGCTACGACGTCCTGCAGGGCGGCTGGATCTGGGACTTCGTCGACCAGGCCCTGACCTGGCCGACGCCGGCGCGCACGCTGCTCACGGAGACCGGACCCGCCGGGCTGACGGGCGAAGTCATCAACCCCTCGGGATCGTTCGACCCCGAGCACGGCGTGAGCGGCGCGACCGTCTTCGCGCGCGACCAGCGGCTCGACGACCTCACCGGCTCGCTCACGCTCGAAGCCTGGATGACCCCGCACGTACGCGGATTCCACCAGCCGATCCTCGCGAAGGGCGACACCCAGTACGCGCTGAAGCAGTCAGACAACGGCCTGGAGTTCTACATCTACGCGGGCGGCCAGTGGATCGCGGCCAACTGGACCACCCCGGACGACGGCTGGACGGACAAGGAACACCACGTCGTGGGTGTCTACGACGCGAACGCGGGGACACTGACCCTGTACGTGGACGGCGCGGCCAAAGCCACCAAGACCAGCGCCCAGGGGCCCAGCAGCAACACCGCCTCGCTCTCGCTCGCCGGTGAAGTGGAGAACCCGACACGGGAGTTCAGCGGCACGATCCGGGCGGCCCGGGTATACGCCCGCGCCCTCAAGGCCGCCGAACTCGCCGACGAGAAGCGCGGCTCCGGCGACGACGACGTGCGGTTCTGGTTCGACGCGAAGACAGCGCGGCACGAAGCGAAGAAGGCCCGGGCGAAGACCTTCTTCGCCTACGGAGGCGACTGGGGCGACAACCCCAACGACGGTGCGTTCAGCGGCGACGGCATCGTCCTGCCCGACCGGGGACACACCGGCAAGGCGGCCGAGGTCAAACGGATCTACCAGCCGATCACCGCGACCCGCGCGGAGGGCGCCGCGCCCGGCGAGATCACCCTCACCAACGACAACCTGTTCACCAACCTCCGCGCGTACAACGGAATGTGGGAGCTGTCACGCGACGGCGAGACGGTACGGCGCGGCAAGCTCAGCCGCTTCCAGCTCGACGTGGCACCGATGACCGGCAAACGCATCACACTGCCCGTCGAACTGCCACGCGACCCCGCCCCTGGGACCGAGTACTTCCTCCAGCTGTCCTTCACCACGAAGGAGCGCACACGGTGGGCCGACGAAGGCTTCGAGGTGGCCCGGATCCAGCTGCCCCTCGACGCCGACAGCCCTGAGATCAAGCCGGTGCCGCTCGCGCAGGTGCCGAAGCTGACCCACCGGAGCAGCGACTCCGACGTCACCGTCACCGGACGCGACTTCAAGGTCGTCTTCGACACGTCGACCGGACTCGTCACCTCGTACGAGGCGGCCGGCACGAAGCTCCTCACCTCAGGCCCCGTCCCCAACTTCTGGCGCGCCCCCACCGACAACGACCGGGGCAGCGGTCAGCACACCCGCAACCAGACCTGGCGGGACGCGGGCGCGCGGCGCGAGGTCACCGGCGTGACCGTGCGCGAGCTGAACGGGCGCGCGGTCGAGATCACGGTCAAGGGCACGCTGCCGACCACCACCGCGTCGGCGTACACCACGATCTGCACCGTCTTCGGCAACGGCGAGATCAAGGTCGACAACACCCTGAGCCCTGGCGCGTCCACCCTCCCGTACATCCCCGAGATCGGCACGATCCTGCGTCTGCCGGCGGCCCTGGAGCAGCTCCACTACTACGGACGCGGCCCCGAGGAGAACCACTGGGACCGCAACGACGCCACCGATGTGGGGCGTTGGTCCGGGACCGTCACCGAGCAGTGGTCTCCGTACCTGCGCCCGCAGGAGAACGGGAACAAGACCGATGTGCGCTGGGCGGCGCTCACCGACCGGCACGGGCGCGGTCTGCTCGTCAGCGGCGACGGTCTCCTGGAGATCAACGCCTCGCACTTCACCCCGGAAGACCTGTCCGTGGGCGCCCGTCACGACTATCAACTCACCCCCCGTGCCGAGGTGGTCCTGCGGGTCAACCACCGGCAGATGGGCATCGGCGGCGACGACAGCTGGGGCGCACAGACCCACGACGCCTACAAGTTGCTCGCCGACCGGGACTACACGTACACGTACCGGCTGCGTCCGCTCACGGACGTGCGGCAGGCGACGAGCCTGTCACGCCGGCCGACGGCCGTGGAGTAGCCCCTGGGTGAGGCGGCCCGACTCCCCCGCGTACGCCTTCGCCGCCGCGAGCGAACTCGACGGGCACAGGCACGGGCAGCGCGGAGTCGGGCAC
This sequence comes from Streptomyces sp. AcH 505, assembly GCF_000818175.1. Classification (GTDB taxonomy): domain Bacteria; phylum Actinomycetota; class Actinomycetes; order Streptomycetales; family Streptomycetaceae; genus Streptomyces. Next base: position 1,001,337 of record NZ_JTIY01000002.1, on the reverse strand, counting down.
GCTCTCCTGGACGGGCGGGACCATGGCGACGGCAGCGTACGGGTCGAGCCGGGGCGCGTTCCCGGTCGGCGCGGCGGACGTCGTCAGCCGCCGCGCGGTCTCGGCGGGCGGTCAGGTCCGGGTGGTACGAGCGCACCAGGGCCGCCGCCCCCGCGGCGACGCAGCGGCCTCGGAAGAACCGCGTGCCCGCGCGCCCGAGGTACGGCTGCTGCCCCCGCCTGCTGGCCGGCTCCGAGCTGCCGGAGCCGGCTGGTCGTGGCCCGTTCGGCATCCGGCGCCGGACGCGGTCTCCAGGAAGCCCTGCTGCGCCGCCTCCAGGAGGTCAACTCCCCCGCCCTACTGCTGTCCTGTCCGCCCCCCGAGGGCTATCTGTTCGGCAACATCACGCCCCGGATCCTGCCGCGCGGCCGCGCCATGCGCATCTCCTGCAGGACCACGACCCTGGTGCGGACGGCGAAGGTCGGGGGGACGGGCGCCTGAGGGGCCATGTGGTGGACGCGCCGACGGGGTTGCGAGGGCCCAGTTGGCGCGTCAGCCGTCCCCCGGTCGTGTGTCACACGAGCGGCACCTGCCCGGTCATCACGGGCGGAGGATCCGGACGAGCGAGGATGACGCACTATGACGACACACAGTAACCTGCCCGCCCCTGAACAGGGCCTGCTGATCACTCACTTCCTGACCGTTCGCGACGTGGAGACGTCACGGCGCTTCTACGCCGACATCTTCGGCGGCGAGGTCGTGATGGACGAGAACCCGGCGATGGTGAAGGTCGCCAACAGCTGGATCATCATGAACCCGGGCGGTGGCCCCACACCCGACAAGCCCGACGTCACACTGGAGGCGCCGCAGGACACACAACGGGTGTCGAGCTTCCTCAACGTGCGCGTCGCCGACATCGCCTCCTTCTACGCCGAGGCCGTCGCCAAGGGCGCCCACTTCCTCACGGAGCCGCTCGACCGCGTCGCCGAGCTGCGCTGCTACCTCCGTGACCCGGACGGTTACCTCATCGAGGTGGGCCAGTCCACCGGCCTCCTCCACGGCCAGCTGGCCGACCCCCCGGCCGGTTCCTGACTGACCCCCGGCGGGGGGTGAGCCGCGTCCCGGCCGGTGGTGTGCCGGCCGGGACGCGCGGCGCGTCACAGATGAGGGGCGTGCCTGGTCTTACCTGTGAAGAAGAGAAGACAGACCGACACGGGCAAGGGTGGTACTCATGTCATATCCGAAGCAGGTGTACTACGGCGACGGCGGAGAAGTCAGCGCCAAGTTCCGCTCCGCGGACACACCGCCGGACCTCGGCACGGCCGAGGAGGGCGGCTACTACTACCTGGCGACCACAGCCACCACCCGAGGTGAGTTCGGGCTCTACCGCGTGGTGATGGGTGCGCGGTCGGGCGGTCCGAAAACCCACTACCACAAGACCATCTCGGAATCGTTCTACGTTCTCGACGGCACCCTCCGGCTCTACGACGGCACGCAGTGGATCGAGGGGAAGAAGGGCGACTTCCTGCACGTCCCGCAGGGTGGGCTGCACGCGTTCCGCAACGACTCCGACTCGCTGACCGAGATGCTGCTGCTCTTCACACCGGGCGCGCCCCGCGAGGAGTACTTCGAAGGTCTCGCGCAGCTGGCCGACGCCACCGACCAGGAGCGGGCCGAGTTCTTCGTGAAGCACGACTCCTACTTCGTGGAGTGACCACGGTCCCGGCGGGAGAACCGACGACTGAGCCAAGGAGCCACCGATGACGGAAGAAAGTGTGCTGCGTCCGAGCCTGATCGCCCCGGTCGGGCACGTCGAACCGGTGCCCCGGCGTATCCGGGGGACGATCGGCGGCCGGGTCGCCTTCGACACCCGGCGCGCCCTGTACGTGTGGGAGTGGCGCGCCTATCCCCAGTGGAGCATCCCCGTCGAGGACATGGCCGAAGGAGTGCTCGTCGACGAGGGGCACACCGAGGACCGTGGCGTCGCCTCCGCGCGGCGGCACGGCCTGCGTGTCGGGTCCGAGGTGCGTGCGGGTGCCGCGTGGGTCTGGGCGGACGACGCGCCTGAGCCGCTGCGCGGCACCGTGCGCTTCGAGTGGGACGCGCTCGACTCGTGGTTCGAGGAGGACGAGCCGGTCTTCGTCCATCCGAGGAGCCCCTACTCCCGTATCGACACCAGGCGTTCCTCCAGCAGCGTCCGCGTGGAGATCGACGGGGTCGTGCTCGCCGACGCGCCGCACTGCGTGAAGCTGTACGAGACCGGCCTGCCGACCCGGTACTACCTCGACCGCGGGTACGTCGACCTGTCGAAGCTGCGCCTTTCCGACACGGTGACGGGCTGCGCGTACAAGGGGATGACGAGCAGCTACTGGTCGTTCGTGAACGACGGTGCCACTCACGAGGACATCGCCTGGGCGTACGACTACCCCACGAACCAGGCCACCGGTGTCGCGGGCATGGTGACGTTCTACAACGAACGCGTCGACCTGTATGTCGACGGGACGCTGCTGCCGCGGACATCCGGCGCGGCCAAGTGAACGCGCCTTACTGGCATCGGCGTTGCAGACATTGAGATTCACCACCAGGAGAACCATGCGCGAGATCCTCATAGTTGGCGGCGGCTACGCGGGCTTCTACACCGCCTGGGGACTGGAGAAGTCGTTGTCGGCGGACGAAGCGAGGGTCACGATCGTCGACCCGCGTCCGTACATGACCTACCAGCCCTTCCTGCCGGAGGTGATGGCCGGATCGGTCGAGGCCCGCCATGCCGCTGTGTCGATGCGCCGGCATCTGCGCTCCACCCGGATCATCGCGGGGACCGTGTCCGAGATCCGTCATGCGGACCGGTCGCTCACTGTCCAGCCGGTGGGCGGAGCGGCTTACGAACTCCGCTACGACACCCTGGTGGTCACCGCCGGCGCGGTGACCCGCACCTTCCCGATTCCGGGGCTCGCCGAGCACGCAACAGGCATGAAGCACGTCGAAGAGGCGGTGGCCATCAGGGATCGCCTGCTGACGGCCTTCGACCAGGCCGCGTCGTTGCCGCCCGGTCCGCAGCGGCGAAGGCTCCTCACGGTCACCATCGTGGGCGGCGGGTTCTCCGGTGTCGAGGGTTTCGGCGAACTGCTCTCCCTGGCAACGGCGATGCTCACGTCCTATCCGGAACTGACCTTCGACGACCTGTCGTTCCACCTGGTGGAGGCGCGGGACCGGATTCTGCCCGAGGTGACCGACAAGCCGGGGGCCTGGGTGGTGCGGTCCTTGGCACGCCGTGGTGCACACGTGCACCTCAACACCCAGCTCGTCTCGGCCGAGGACGGCCACGTCGTCCTGTCCACGGGTGAGGAGTTCGACTCGGCACTGATCGTGTGGGCCGCCGGCAACGCCTCGAACCCCGTCACGCACCGGCACACCGACCTTCCGGTCGACGAACGTGGGCTGCTCGTGGTCCGGGCGGACCTCCGGGTGGGTACGGACGCTCTTCCGGTGCCGGACGTGTGGGCGGCCGGGGACGACTCCGCCGTACCCGACCTGGCCTCGCCCGTCGCGGGGGCGCACACCGTGCCCAACGCGCAGCACGCGGTACGGCAGGGCAAGCTGCTGGCGAAGAACATCACGGCGGACCTCCGCGGCGGAAAGACCCGCCCCTACCGGCACAGCAGTCTCGGGGTGGTGGCCACACTGGGCCTCGGCCGGGGAATCTTCCAGTACCGGAAAATCGTCATCAAGGGGTTCCCCGCGTGGCTGATGCACCGGGGCTACCACCTGCTGGCGGTGCCCTCGTGGGAGCGGAAGATCCGGGTGCTCGCCGTCTGGCTCACCGCCGCCCTATTCGGACGGGACCTCGTCTCGCTGGCCTCTGTGCAGCATCCGAGGGACGCGTTCGTCGTCAGTACCGCCGCACGTCCCTGACGGGAGGGGCGGGAGCGTACGGCTCGGCGACGGCGCCCTGGCTCGGCGAGGCCTCGGAGCCGTCGTGCGGTGCCGGAGCGATCATCGGGTGGGAGGGGGCGGGAACGAACGTCGCCATGGGTGAAGGGGCCTTCTCCCGACCGGCGTTGGCCAGGACGACGGCGATGTAGGGGAGGACGGCGCCGAGGACGAGCGCGACGATCGCCACGGGCCGCTCGACGTTCCACAGAGTGACCGCGAGGATCACCGAAACAGTGCGCACCGACATGGCGATGACATAGCGGCGCTGCCGGCCGCGCACGTCCTCGTCAAGTCCCTGCCTCGCTCCGGTGATCCGGAAGACCTGGGCACTGTTCTGCTTCCTGATCACGTTCCACCATCCGCTGGTCTCGGTTGCCGTGCTACCCGTTAAGACAACTCCCATGGCTCATCTGTGACACCGGCGCTTCCGGGACGTCCCTTGTCACAGAGCGAGGACCGCTCCGGTCACAACAGGCAAGAGCGACCCACACCGACTTCGTCCCGGAGAGTGAAAACACGACATGGCGCCTCGTTCTGTGACCCGGACGGCAACGAGTGGGTCCTGCAGGAGGTGCCGAGCCGGGCGGCCCAGTCGTACCGGCCGTCCTTTGGAGAACGCCATGGACACGAGTAAGGAGGCCGCACGCGGCCTCACCGCCATCGAGACCTTCCTGTACCGGGAGGCTCATCTGAGGGCCGCACGTCGGCGGGTAACAGCCTTCACCACACGGGCTCCTGGACTGACACGGGAGCAGAAGGAAGACATCGAACAGTGGTACCTCGATGAACAGGAGCAGGTCGCCCGGATGGTGACCGAGCACATCGCCGACAGCATCAGCGAGACGGAGGAGCGGTACCACGTGAGCTTCCGGCGGTGGCTCAGAGGAACCATGACGGCGATGGTGCTGATCACACTGGTCATCAGCGGCCTGTTCGTCGTGGCCCTCGGGTCGCTCGGCGCGCTCTAGGAACGCGGGACGCTCGGCACCGTAGAGCCCGCCCGTCGTCCAGTCATGCCGTCACATCCACTGCTCTTGTCCGGTCATAGAGATGGAAGTGTTCCGGGACCTCCCCGGACGCCGCTTCCACGCGGTCAACGCGCAAGCTATGAGCGAATGTCACGAACGGTGGTAGGGGCATGAAGGACGGGCGCCCGCTGAACGACGAGAGGCAGAACAACGCGGGGAAAAAGGTCGCCGTACGGGCCGGCGGACACCTGCGTTCATACGGCAGGCTCAAGGGAAACGCCCGAAAGGCCTTCCCGGACCACTGGTCCTTCCTGCTCGGCGAGATCTGCCTCTACAGTTTCGTCGTTCTCGTCGTCACCGGAATTTACCTGGCAGTGTACTTTCATCCATCGGCCCAGATGGTCAGGTATGAAGGCAGTTACGCGCCACTGCGCGGCCACCTGGTGTCGGAGGCGTTCAACTCGTCGATGCGGATATCCTTCGAACTCCGCGGCGGGTTGCTGATCAGACAGGCCCATCACTGGGCGGCGCTGATCTTCGTCGGTTCCATACTCGTCCACCTGATGCGTGTTTTCTTCACGGGCGCGTTCCGCAAGCCCCGCAGGCTCAGTTGGCTGGTCGGATTCCTGCTGCTCGTCCTCGCCATGTTCGAAGGGCTCACCGGCTACGACCTTCCCGACGACCTGCTCTCGGGGACCGGTCTCGCGGTGGTGAACGGCACGATTCTGTCGATCCCCTTCGTCGGGTCGTACCTGTCGTTGTTTCTCTTCGGAGGCGAGTTCCCCGGACACGAACTGATCGCCCACTTCCACCTCCTTCACGTGTGGATCATTCCCGCCCTGATGGTGTTCCTGATCGCCGTGTACATCTGGCTGGCGATACGCACCAAGCACACGCAGTATCCCGGTTCGGGGCGCACCGAGAAGAACGTCGTCGGTCTCCCGTTCACCGTCCACGCGGTGAAGTCGGCGGGGTTCTTCCTCCTGGTCGCCGGAGCCGTCTTCGCCATCGCCGGTGCCGTACAGATCAATCCGATCTGGCGGTACGGCCCCTTCCGGCCCGACCAGGTCTCGGCGGGGTCCCAGCCGGACTGGTACATGGGCGTCGCCGACGGGCTGCTGCGGGTCATGCCCGGCTGGGAGATCAGTCTCCTTGGCCGTACCCTGGCTCTGGACAATCTGATTCCGCTCGGCGTCGCCGGCGGGCTGTTCCTGGCCATGGCCGTGTACCCGTTCATCGAGTCCTGGCTGACCAGTGACGACCGTGAGCAGCACATTCTTGACCGGCCGCGCAATCGTCCCGTGCGTACGGCCCTCGGTGTCGCGTGGATCAGTTTCTATCTGGTGGCCCTGATCGCCGCCGCGAACGACATCATCGCCGTCCGTCTCCACGTCTCCGTCGAGTCGGTGACGTGGGCCGTGCGCTTCGGTCTTTTCCTCGTACCGCTCACGGCGTTCTCCGTCACGAAGCGAGTGGCCCTCGGCCTCCAGCGCCGAGACCGCGACAAGGTGCTGCACGGAAGGGAGACCGGCATCATCAAGCGTTTGCCTGACGGCGAGTTCGTCGAGATCCACGAGCCGCTCGGCCCTGACGAACTCCATCTGCTCACGCAGCACACCCAGTACCGGCCGATCGACCCGGCCTCCGCGAAAGACGGTGTGCAGGACGGCGTCGGACGCGCCCTTGCCCGGCGCCTGCGTGCGGACCTGAGCCGGCGGCTCTACGGGGAGGGCACGCAGGTCCCCAAGCCCTCCGAGCAGGAGTACAAGGAGATCACCGGCGAGCACCGGCCGTAACGGGGGCAGCAGCAGGGGTGGGGCGACGTCCGTCGCCCCACCCCTGCTGACCGGTTGTCGCACCGGTCACTCGGCGAGTTTCCCGTCCGTCGAAACGTCCTCCATAAGAGAGGCGATCTCGTCAGGGATCGCCGGAATGCTCTCCCTGGTGATACCCGCTGTCGGGGACCACAGCAGATTCACCCGCAGCTCGGGATCCATGTCGGGGTAGTCGCTGCGGTTGTGGCAGCCACGCGTCTCGCGACGCTCCAGCGCCGATTCGAGTGTCGCGCGAGCGGCCAGGGCGGCGGACTTCAGGTCGAAGGCGTGGGCCAGGTCCTGATAGCCGGCGATGTCCGGGTGCACGCCGACGTCCGCCATCCGCTTCTCGATGACGGCCAGTTCGGCGAGTCCGGCACGCAGCCCCTCCCCGTCCCGTACGACACCGGCGTGTTCGGTCATGGTGTTGCGGATGGCACGCTGCAGAGCGCGGACGTTCTCCGGCCCGTCGGCGGCGAGAAGGGTGTCGAGCTCCTCGCGGGCCTGTGCGACGGCCCGAGCGGACCGGGGCTGCGCCGTCAGTGCCTGCGAGTAGGCCGCCGCGGCCCGGCCCGTGAGGCGCCCGAAGACCAGGAGTTCGATGAGGCTGTTCCCGCCCAGCCGGTTGGCACCGTGCAGGCCGCTCGACGCCTCGCCGATGGCGTACAGACCCCGGACATCGGTGCTGTGGTCCTCGGGATTCACCCGGACGCCACCCATCGAATAGTGCGCGGTGGGCGCGATCTCGATCGGTTCGCGGGTGATGTCCAGCATCTGCAGATCCAGCAGCGTCTGGTAGACGCGGGGCAGCCGCGTCATGATCGTCCGCCGTGGCAGATGCGACACGTCGAGCCACACCCCGCCCTTGGGGGTCCCGCGGCCCTCCTTGATCTCCGTGTAGGAGGCCAGGGCCACCCGGTCCCGCGTGGAGAGTTCCATGCGTTCGGGGTCGTACCGGGCCATGAAGCGTTCACCCAGCACGTTGCGCAGGATGCCGCCCTCGCCCCTGGCCGCCTCGCTGACGAGGGTGCCGGCCGCGTTCTCTGGCTCGATGATTCCGGACGGATGGAACTGCACCAGTTCGGCGTCGCGCAGCCGCGCTCCGGCTTCCACCGCCAGGCGGAACGAGTCCCCGGTGTTCTCGTCGCGCCGTGAGGAGGTCCGCCGCCAGATGCGGGTGTGTCCGCCCGCGGCGAGGATGACGGCGTCGGCGTGGATGACGTAACGCGTTCCGTCGGCGAGGCTGAAGCCGTAGGCGCCGAAGACAGCTCCGTCGTGGACGAGCAGCCGGGTGATGTAGACGCCGTCGAGCACCGGAATGTTCAGCTGTTCCGCGCGCCGGACGAGGGTGCGCTGAATCTCCAGCCCTGTGTAGTCGCCGGCGAAGGCCGTACGACGGAACTTGTGGGCGCCGAAGAAGCGCTGCGAGATACGGCCGTCTTCTTCCCTGGCGAACGCCATGCCGTACCGCTCCAGATCGTCGATTCCCCGGGCGGCGCCCTGGGTGACGATCTCCACGGTGCGGGGGTCGGCCAGCAGATAGCTCTCCTTGAGGGTGTCGGCCGCGTGCTGCTGCCAGCTGTCCTCCGGATCCATCGTGGCCAGTGCCGCGTTGATGCCTCCGGCGGCCAGCGCCGTATGGGCGTCGTCCTTCGGACGCTTGCCGACAGCGAGGACGTCCGTGCCGGCCTCGGCCAGCTCGATCGCCGCGCGAAGCCCCGCGCCTCCGGTGCCGATCACCAGCACCATCGTGGATATTCGTTGTTCAGTGGCAGCCACGGTCAACTCCGATCGCCTTGGGGTGTCTGCCATGACGACCAGGGCGGTCGGGGATTTGTGACGACGATGTGCCCCGCCTGCCGCCCGACAATGGCGGCAACGGCGGCGCGGCCGGGTCGGCTCTCAGCTCTGCCTGAGTTCAACGGCCAGTACACTGCGGTCAGTTCGCTCCGACAGCGCGACGAATCCCGACGCCCGCGTGCTGACCGACACGTCGCGTGGGAAGCACACGCTTGATCCTGCGCGGCGGGACGACGGCGGGCGGCAGCTGGACGAGCAGAACGCCGCCAGGCACCAGCGCCTCGGCGAGGGCGGGCCACAGCGCGCGCCGTGCCGCCGGGTTCATGCAGGCGACCGCGTTGTGGCAGACCGCCACGTCCGACACCCTGCGCAGTGCGGCCTCGTCCAGCGTGTGGGGATGCACGGTGACCCGGGCCCTGCGGTTGCCGGGCAGAGCGGCCAGGCGCGTCATCAGCGACGAGCGCATGGCGCGCGCCGGCCCGACCGCGTGCACGGGAGCCCCCGACGCCGCGAGACTCATGAACGTGACACAGCCGGTTCCGGCGCCTACGTCCAGCACACCGAGGCCGGGCTTCAGGTCCGGTGATACAGAGCGCATGTACTGCAGACAAGCTTCGCTGCTTATATGTGACAACAGTGCGGCCCCGCACGCCGTCACTGTCACAGAAAGACGTTCCGGACGGTCATCACTGGGAGATCCAGCGGACCTACGGAAGGTGCAACACCATGTCGGACAGTCACTCAGCACATGCGCACGCCGACGATCACACGGCTTCGGAGGGGTGGATGACGGCGGCGAAGGTACTCCAGGACGCGGCGCCCCTCAGCGTCCCCGAGGGCGCCTCGGCGATGACGATCCTCGTCGAGTGGGAGCCCGGCGATCCGGGCACTCCCCCGCACCGCCACTCGGGTCCTGCCTTCGGTTACGTCATCGAGGGCGCGGTCCGCTTCGAACTCGAAGGCGAGCCCGAGCGCGTCGTCGAGGCCGGCGGAACCTTCTGGGAGCCCGGTGGCGACGCGATCCACTACCAGGACGGCAACGCGCTGCCGGACGCGCCCACCCGGTTCGTGGTGACGATGATGTGCGCCCCCGGCAAGCCCATGCTCGAACTCGTCGAAGAGGCGGAGCTGACCCGGCGGGCCCACCTGCGCGCTCCGCGCCCCCGCAACTGACGGGTCCCTGCGGCTCGCGGCCACGCCGGCTTCCCACACGCCGTCGTGGCCGAGGGGCATCCTCGCAGTCACATCACTGATGTATGCCACTGCGTCCCCAGCTCACAGTGTGACTGAAAGGTGTCAGTACGGTCTGCGTCGCAGACCGTCGTCAGTTCAACACGAGCGAGGACAGAGGGGTCATGGATCGCGGTACGCGCTGCACGGACAACAGTATGAATCAGGCAGTCGCAGTCCGTTCGAGCACGCTGAGTTCCTGGCGCGCGCCGCCTAGTGACCCCGCACAGCGGCGTCAAGCACCTTGCTCTGGGCGGCGATGAGGTCCGCCGGGAGCTTCGCGGGCTTCCGGGGCCGGTCGGCGGTCGACTTGTAGACCGCCACCGTCGATCCGTGGCGTTTCACCAGCACACCGACCGCGACCCTCAGGGGGTCGGAATCGGCATTCATGACCGTGGTGAGACCGAAGGCGACACTGTTCTCGCCCTGCGCCGGATCGTCGACGGCCTTGACGTCCTCGTAGGCGACGGTGGGCAGATCCACCGCGTAGGCCGTGCAGGTGCGCAGCGCGGTCCGCAGGTCGGCAAGGACCCGCGCAGCGTCGGCCGGCCGGTACGACACCAGGGTGAGGATCGCGGAGTGCCCCGGGGTGCCCGCCGTGCGCTGCACACTGCCGACGGGTGCGTATCCACTGGCCCCCTCAAGCGTATCGCGGACCGGCGCGCAGACGGCAGGGTGCGTGATCGAGCTGGGGAAGGCCTTGATGACGCCGTTGCCGAGCCCGTCCGTGCCCTCTCCGATCTCGTTCGCCGTGACGCCAGGGAGGTCGTGCTCGTCCACCACGGCGTCCTCAAGCTGATTTTGCGTCAACACCGCCACCTTCGCGGCCTGTTGTCGACTGACCGGCTGCTTCGCCGCTACGGCACCATCGCCGCCCCCAGCATGCTCACCCGCACAGCCCGCACCCGCCAGGCCGACGAACACCAACCCCACAGCGGCCACACGTCTTCGCACACTGTTCATGCTCACGTTCTCTCTCCTTGATCACTTGGTAGGGAGGAACGATACGACAGGGGGCATGGTCGAGGACCTGCCACGGCGCCGTGCGTACCGGCTGTGCCGAGCCGTACCGAGCCGTGCCGTAGCAGGTCCTGACGTCCGATCAGATCAGCGCGAGAAGAGACCAATGCCCTCAGGGACCGGGCGTTCGGCGCCGCCCGTCGGGTGGTTGCGTACGACCGGGGCGCCGGTCGCCGGGTCCCGGGTCACCAGGGTCGACGAACCGCCGCCGTCCAGGTTCACGCCCGCGTCCGCGCCCACGGTGTCGAGTACGTCCGCGACCTCGGCGACCGTCAGGCCCGCGCCGCTCTCCGCGCTGCCGTCCAGGACCAGCAGGTAGAGCAGCCGACCGCGGTCGCCGATACCCGCGGCTGTGCGGGTCGCTGCCGCCTTGGTGTCCAGGCCGGGCAAAGGCTCACCGTCGCGGAGCACGGGGAAGCCGCCCACGGCGAATTCGAACCGCTTGCCGCTCGTCGACGTCAACCGGTCGACGACCGTGACCTTCTCCCCGGTCCTGAGCGCACGCAGCCGGTCCGCGCCGGCCTCACGGCCGACCAGCACCACGCTGCCCTCGGCGATCGCGCCGGCCCCGATCGTCGCGGATCCGGAGACCACCCGCCCGTTGCGGACGGTGACCTCGTACGCGTCCGTGGAGCAGGCCGCCGCCCGTACGGTGTCCGTGCCGCACACCGCGCGCTGTCGGGAGACGTCTCCCCACTTCGGGGTGAACGCACCCACTCCGCCCTCCGGAACGGCGTACTGGTTAAAGCCACCCAGGTCGAACGCACTCGACCTGGTGCGCACGCTTCCCTTGAGCGTCAACTCGTCCAGCCGGGCCCGCTTGTCGTAGCCCACCCCGATCACGTCGCGCGTCGAGGTGCCGGGCGGCAGGCCGGGGCCGAACCGCTGGCCGTCCGGCACCGCGGCCTTGAGCGCCTCACCGTGGGCGACGGCGGGGCCGACGGCGGAGTTGGTGGGGGCGACCCCCACGTGCTGGGACTCCTCGATGTTGAAGAAGTCCGCGTTGACGCCGGCGACCGCCCCTTGCGCGGCGACCATCTGGGACAGCGGGACCCGGCTGGAGACGGTGCCGGGGGTGAGCAGATCGACCGAGACGCGCCGGTTGGTGAGGTCGGCCGTGACCAGATGCCCGGAGACCACCCCGTGCGAGCCCGTCACCGAGAACGCCCGGTAGCCGATGCCTGGCGCTACGGGCACATCAGCGGCGAGCCGGACCTTGTCCACCGCGGTGGCCTGCCCCGCGCCCACTCCCCCGGCCACCACACCGGCGGCCACCACTCCCACGGTGGCCGCGACGGCGACGGCCGTTCGAGCACCAACAACAGATCTCATCGCGTGACGTCCCGTCATATAGGTGTGTCCTGTCGGACCTTCCTCAGATGGCATGACACAGGACGGGACACAACATCGGCCAACGGCGCACTGACCGGGCGGCGAACTCTGGTGGCGACCACCCCAGGCGGCGCGACCTGCCGGTGCACTCACCTTCACCTCCGACTTATTAATACGTATTAGTTATTGACTTCCCAGGAACGCGGCGCCACGATCCTTCACGTTGTCGAGCATCGCCCGCAGCCGGAGCGCTCCGGTGAGAACGACTGAAAAGGGAGTCTCAAATGCGCATCAGGGCTTTAGTGGTGGCGATCGGGATGATTGCCGCGAGCTACGCGGTGGCGGTGGGTCCGGCACACGCGGCGTCGACGGCGTACGAGGCGGAGAAGGCGACCGTCTTCCACGGCACGGTGGATTCCGATCACACAGGGTTCACCGGTACCGGCTTCGTCAACACCGCCAACGAGGTTGGCTCGTACGTACAGTTCACCGTCAACGCGCCGACCGCCGGAGCCGCCACGCTGGCCCTCCGGTACGCGAACGGGACGGCGACAGGTCGTAAGGGCAGCGTCAGCGTCAACGGCGCGGCCGTGTCCACACCGGAGTTCGCCCCGACCGCGAACTGGGACAGCTGGGCCGCCGCCAGGGTGCCCGTGACCCTGAAGGCGGGAACGAACCAGGTCCGCGTCGTCACCACGACGACGGGCGGTCTGCCCAATCTCGACTCACTGACCGTCTCCGACGCGCAGAGCACGGACTGGTCGGACGCGATGATCGACTCCACCATGCAGCGGTACACACCGTCGAGTGTCGGCGGATGGAGCTACCCGGTCGCCCTCTACATGATGGGGCAGTACCAGGTCGCGCAGCGTACGACGGACCCCGCGCGCCGGGCAGCCCTGATCGCGTACGTCAAGGCCTGGGCGGACCGGTTCGTGAACACCTCCGGACACATCGACAACAGCTTCGACACCCTGGACAGCATGATGCCGGGCCAGGTGATGATCGCGATGTACCGCGAGACCGGCCAGGCCAAGTACCGGCTGGCCGCCCAGCAGATCCATGACCGGCTGCTTCCCTCCGGCGGATATCCGACCACGAGCGACGGCGGATTCTGGCACGGCGACAGCGCCGACCGGACCGACCAACTGTGGTCCGACGGCGCGTTCATGGCCGACCCGTTCATGGCGCAGTACGCCAAGTACATCGGGGACAGCACCCAGTCCTTCGACATCGCGACCAAACAACTGGTGATCTACGCGAGCCATCTTCAGCAGCCGAACGGACTGCTGAAACACGCGTACGACGCGTCCAGGTCGGCCTCATGGGCGGACCCGAACACCGGGCTGGCGCCCGAGTACTGGTGCCGCGCCATCGGCTGGGTCGGCGTCGCCGCCACGGAGATGCTGGACCTGATACCGGCAGATCATCCACGACGGGCTCAACTGGTCTCGATCGTACAGAACTTGGTCCGTGGCATGGCCGCCTACCAGGACCCGTCCACCGGACGCTGGTTCCAGGTCGTGGACAAGGGCAGCAGCGCCGGCAACTGGACCGAGACGTCATGCTCGGCGATGTACACCCTGACGGTCGACGCGGCGATCAAGGGCGGATACGTCTCACGCGCCGACTACCAGCCGACGGTGGATTCCGGGAAGCGAGGCGAACTGAACCGGATCTCGTTGCACACCGACGGGCTGACGTACCTCACGTCGATCTCCGTCGGAACGAACGTCGGCGACTACGCGTACTACATCAACCGGCCCCAGGCCACGAACGACTTCCACGGACTGGGCGCTTTCCTCTACTTCTACGAGCAGGTCTACCACTGAACCCCGGCTCCTGCGCGCCGCAACACCACCCACGGGCAGAACAGTTGGGACATCGCGTTGGTCACGGCTTTGTGGGGGAAATCGCCATACAGGTTGAAGGAGGGGGCTATATGGGATCATCCTTGCCGCCATGAGTCTCGTATCCTCCTCCCTCAACACGCCCACCACGCACGGCTACGCCCACGACTGGGCCCTGGTGGACGTCGAGACGTCGGGACTCGTCCCCCGGCGGGACCGCGTGTTGTCGATCGCCGTGATCACGATCGGCCCGGACGGCGAGCAGACGGGAGAGTTCTCGACGCTGTGCGACCCCGGCTGTGATCCGGGGCCGGTGGCGGTGCACGGGCTGACCGCAGAGCGGTTACGGGGTGCACCGTCCTTCGCCCAGGTCGCGGGTCGGATCGGCGCGATGCTCCAGGACCGGGTCCTGGTCGCCCACAACGCCCAGTTCGACTACGACTTCCTGGCCCACGAATTCGCCCGTGCGCGGATGTGGCTGCCGGTGTCACAACGGCTCTGCACCCTGGCCCTCAATCGCCAGGTGGATCCGCCGACGGACGACATGAAGCTCGGCACCCTCGCCGCCCACTACGGGATCCCTCAGCGGCGGGCTCACGACGCGCTGGACGACACGCGTGTGCTCGCCGGGATCCTGCGCGCGTCACTGCGCGAGGCGGCGCAACTCGATCTGCCCCTGCCCCTGGTGACCTGTCCGCCCCGGGCGGAGTCCCAGTTCACACCGAAGCCGCCGAAGACCCCGTGCGCGTACCGCAATCCGGGACGGCTGACCGCGGGCGGACCGCTGCGGCAAGGGATGAAGATCGCGATCACGGGTGAGACCGCCCATGCCCGCGCCGAGCTTGTCGGGCGGGCGGTCGCCGCCGGGTTGAACATGATGAGCTCGGTGAGCCGGCACACCAGCGTGCTCGTCACCAATGAGCAGGCGTCCGACTCGGCAAAGGCTCGACGGGCACTCGCCGAAGGCGTACCGGTCATCGACGAACACACTTTTCTGCGGCTGCTGGCCGGCGTACAACCGGGGACAGTTCATGAAGCGACGGCCGTCGCTGTCACCCCGGTAACTCGGCGGGAGCTGGAACCGGTCGTCAAAAGGCCGGAGTTGGCACCGACGGCAGCCGCCCCCGCCGTGCCCGTGGTATCGACACCGACGCCGGTACCCGCCGCACGCCAACCAGCGCCGTCCGCCAGCACTTCGGACCAGCCGCTGGCCGGGCGTCGCGTGCTGGTACTCGGCGGCACTCACGCCGACGCGTCGGCGGCTCGTACCCGCGTTGTCGAGCTGGGTGGGTCAGCGGCGGTCAATCTGTCCGCCAGCGTCACCGACGTCGCGCTCCTCGAAGGCGGCGACGGTGACCGACGCATGCGTCGCATCACGGCTCTCGGGCTGCCCACGCATGGCCTCCGTTGGCTGGCCGCGCCGACCGCGGCCGCGCCGACCGACAAGGCGCTGCGGCCTCAGGAACCGCTCGTGGTGCCGAGAGGCGGCGTCATCGATCTGCCGGTGACACGTGGCGGACCCGCTCCGGAGTGGTACGTCACCGCCGGCTGGGCCCCGCAGTCCGGCTACGACATCGACGTCGTCGCCTTCCTTCTCGACGAGGACGAACAGGTCACCTTCGACGAGGACTTCGTCTTCTACGGGGCTCCGGAGAGCCCGGCCGGTACGGTTCGGCTGCTGACCGGCGGCCCCGCCGAACAGACCGTCGCCCTCGATCTGGCGTCGCTGCCGCCCTCCACACGCAAGGTCGTCGTCGCAGCCGCCATCGACGGCGCCGCCACGTTCGGGACGGTCGGCGCGATCCAGATCGGCGCGGCGCCCGGCAGCAACGGCGCACTTCTGGCCCGCGCCACACTGGACGCCGCGACCACCGAACGCACCCTGCTGCTCGCGGAGATCTACCGCAGGGGCCCACTCTGGCGTCTGCGCGCTGTCGGCCAGGGCTACGACCACGGCCTCGACGCCCTCGCACGCGGATACGGCGTCGACGTCACCGACTGAACGAGGAGCGCGGCGGCGGCGCCGATCATCCCCCGACGACGACGCCGCTGCCCCGACGCTCTCGCGGAGCCGCTCCGTCCAGGGAGATACCCAGGAAGGAGAGGAAGACCATCAAGACTCCGCCGCAGACGATCGCCGAGTCGGCAAGGTTGAACACGGCGAAGTGCTCGACGGAGATGAAGTCGACGACATGCCCCCGGAAAACCCCGGGCGCGCGAAAGGTCCGGTCGGTCAGATTACCGAGCGCGCCTCCCAACAGCAGACCCAGCGCGACAGCCCACGGGAGGCTGTGGAGCTTGCGCGAGACGCGCACGACGACTACGACGACCGCGAGCGCGATGGCCGTGAACACGACAGTGAACGCCTGGCCCATGCTGAACGCCGCACCAGGGTTCCGCATCACCTGGAGGGTGAGCACCCCGCCGATGACGTCGATGGACCGCTGGTTCTCCAACCGGGAGACGACCAGGAACTTACTGCCCAGATCCAGCGCATACGCAAGTCCGGCCAGGGCCAGCAAAACGACCAGACGCGCCTTTCGGGGGCTTCGGTCGCCAGCTTCTGTCCCCGCTGTCTCGTGCTCGGGCTGCGACGAGCTGTTGGTAGGAATGATCCACCCCACTGACGACGAGTCGGTACGACAAGACGACATTACGACACAACCGTCGCCCCATACCGAACCGCCGCCCGGGGTGACACCTACGACGTCCGGCGCCCGTCGGCGCAGTCTTCCCGAGAGTGGAGTACCAGGCGGACCGTGACTCGTCGTCATCCGGCGGCGTCCAGTCTGTGCCACCAGTGACCGCATACGCCGACGCAGAAGCGCTCGCGGCGCCGTTCGTACGCGACCGCGAGTACCGCGATCAGCTGGGAAGCGGGCGGGTTCGCTCCGGATGACGTGGTCGGAGACGACTTGACCTTGACGCTGCGTCAACCCTTCATCCTTCCGGCACGAGCTTCCTCGCAGTCGGCTGGAACAGCTCCCCGAAGGAGGCAGATGACCATGGCAACCCCATCGATCGCCGCGCCGGCGATTCGCGTGCGAGCCCTTGAGAAGTCGTACGGAAAGCTCGACGTGCTGCGCGGCGTGGACTTCGACGTGGCGCCCGGCAGTATCTTCGCGCTGCTCGGCTCCAACGGGTCGGGGAAGACCACGACCGTACGGATCCTCGCCACGCTCCTCAAGGCCGACGCGGGGACAGCGAGCGTCAATGGCTTCGATGTCGCCACCCAGCCGGCGGACGCGCGGGAGTCCATCAGCCTCACCGGGCAGTTCGCGGCCGTGGACGAGATCCTCAGCGGTCGAGAGAACCTCGTACTCGTCGCCCGGCTGCGCCATCTCAAGGACCCGGGACCGATCGCGGACGAGCTGCTGAGCCGTTTCTCGCTGACCGAGGCGGGCGCGCGCAGAGTGTCGACGTATTCGGGCGGGATGCGCCGCCGGCTGGACATCGCGATGAGCCTCATCGGGAATTCGCCGGTGATCTTCCTGGACGAGCCGACGACCGGGCTCGATCCCGAGGCGCGAATCGAGGTGTGGCACGCGGTCAAGGAACTCGCCGGCTCGGGGACGACGGTACTGCTCACCACGCAGTACCTGGACGAGGCAGAGCAGTTGGCCGACCGGATCGCGATCCTCCACCAGGGGCGGATCATCGTGAACGGCACCCTCACCGAGCTCAAGCAGCTTTTCCCGCCCGCCACGGTCGAGTACGTCGAGAAGCAGCCGACCCTGGAGGAGATCTTCCTCGCGATCACCGGCGGCGGCGACAAGCGCGACGTCGTCGGCACGAACAACTAGGGGACCAGGATGACCACGTACTTCTTCGGCGACACCGCTGTTCTCACGGGGCGGACCCTGCGCCATGTCACCCGCAGCATCGACACCATCATCACGACCGTCATCACACCGGTCGCCATGATGCTGATGTTCGTCTACGTTTTCGGCGGCGCGATCGACACGGGGTCGGTTTCGTACGTGAACTACATGTTGCCCGGCATCCTGCTCATCACGATCGCGTCGGGCATCTCCTACACCGCCTTCCGCCTGTTCACCGACATGAAGAGCGGGATCTTCGAGCGGTTCCAGTCCATGCCGATCGCACGGTCGGGTGTGCTGTGGGCACATGTCGTCACCTCCCTGGTCGCCAACTTGATCTCGCTCGTGATCGTCGTGGGCGTCGCACTGCTCATGGGCTTCCGCTCGGGGGCGGGGGCGGCGACATGGCTCGCGGTCGCCGGGATTCTGATCCTGTTCACCCTGGCGCTGACCTGGATCGCCGTGATCGCCGGGCTGTCCGCGACGTCGGTCGAGGGCGCGGGCGCGTTCGCCTACCCGCTCATCTTCCTGCCGTTCATCAGCTCGGCGTTCGTGCCGACGCGGACCATGCCAGGACCGGTGCGCTGGTTCGCCGAGCACCAGCCGGTGACGTCGATCGTCAACACGATCCGCGACCTGTTCTCCCGGCAGCCGGTCGGCGACGACATCTGGACCGCGCTCGCGTGGTGCGCGGGCATCCTCGTCGTCGCGTACGGCTTCGCCATGGCCACCTATCGCCGGAAGATCGCCTGAGGCAGGCTGGGAACCATGCTCACGATCAGCCGGCTCGCGGCGTACGCCGGAGTGACGGTGCGGGCCGTACGCCACTACCACCAGATCGGGCTGCTGCCCGAGCCCGGGCGCGACCAGTCCGGGTACCGGACGTACGACGCCGGCGCCGTCGTACGGCTGATCCGGATCCGCACCCTGGCGGACGCCGGCGTGCCGCTCGCCAGGGTGCAGGAACTCCTCGACGCCGGCCCTGCGGCGTTCGCCGACGGCGTCCAGGAGATCGACATGGACCTGCGGGCCGAGATCCGGCGGCTGCAGGGCACCCGCGAACGGCTCGCCCGGCTCGTCGCCGGAGAGCATCTGGCGCTCCCCCGGAGCGTCGTGGACTACCTCGACCGGCTGCGCGGACTTGGTGTCGAGGAGCGGTACATCGAGCTGGAGCGGGACGCCTGGATCATGATCGCCGCCCAGGCGCCGCACCTGATTGACGCCGTGATGGTCAGTAAGCACGAGCAGTTGGACGACCCCGACATGGTGCGGCTCTACAGCCTGGTCAGCGGGGCGCTCGACTGCCCGGCCGACGATCCGCGGGTCGTCGAGGTCGCCGACATCGTGGAGCGTCTGTGGATTCGGGCCGTGGAGGCAGGCGAGTTGGGTGCCGACGACTTCGACGACCAGCTCGTCGGCCTGCTGGACGCCGTCATGGTCGAGTCCGCACCGGGCGCCGTGCGGTTGTTGGAGATCCTGGAGGAGCGGGGCTGGCGGGGCTGGACTCGTATCGAGCGAGTGCCGGACGACAGACTCAACACCCAACTGCCGCCGTCTTGACGTCAGTTCAAGGGGCGCCCACAACTGGCCCCGCGCCCCCTCCCGCCGGTGTCGGCCGGGGCGCCGCCAGGGCCGCGGCGGCAGCGGCGTTACGGACCTGGTGTCGCCCCGGCAGCCATACGCACAGCGCGGTGGCGACGAGCGAGAACCCCGTCGCCCACCAGAACGCCACGTGGAAGCCCGACACGACCGCGCCCGTTCCGGCGCCGGAGATGGACTGTTCGAGGACGACGGCGAGGACGGCGGTGCCGAACGACCCGCCGATCTGCTGCGCGGTCCGGGTCAGGACGCTCGAATGCGCGATCTGGGCGCGGTCGAGTCCGACGTACGAGGCGGTCATCACCGGCATGGTCACGGCGCCGAGCCCGACGCCACGGACGAGCAGCCACAGCGCGAGCAGCCAGCCGTTGCTGGTCGCGTCGACGAAGGAGAACGGTACGGTCGCGGCGGCGACGACCAGGAACCCGACGACGGCGATCGAGCGGGCCCCTATGCGGTCGGTGAGCGGTCCGGCGATCTGGCGGCTGAGCAGGGTCCCGACCCCCTGCGGTACGAGCATGAGCCCGGCGGCCAGCGCACTCGCGCCGCGGACCTCCTGGTAGTACAGCGGCAGCAGCAACATCGCCCCGAACAGCGAGAAACCCGACAGGAACAGCACGGAGGACGAGGACCCCACCGAGCGTGCGGCGAGCAGCCGGATGTCCACGAGCGGGTCGCGGCGGCGCAGCGCGTAGACCGTGAAGGCGACGAGAAAGGCGACACCGGCCGCGAGGGGCGCGATGACGTCGGGGTGCCCGAAGCCGTCCGCCGAGCCGGCGTTCGAGAGGCCGAGGATCACGGCCGCGATGCCCGGCGCGAGCAACGCGAGCCCGCGCACGTCCAGCCGGGGCGGCGTGACCGAGGCGCCGGGCGAGTCCTCGGCGAGGTAGCGGTGCGCGAGGAGCAGCCCGACGAGACAGAACGGCACGTTGACCCAGAACATGAAGCGCCAGCTCAGGTCCGTGATGATCGCGCCGCCGACGAGCGGTCCGAGGATCGGGCCGAGCAGTGCGGGCAGCGCGACCCAGGTGGTCGTACGGCCGAGCGCGCGGCCGCCCGCCGCCTGCATGATGAGCGTCGTCATGACCGGCAGCATCAGCCCGCCGCCGAGCCCCTGGACGACCCGCCAGCCGATGAGCGAGCCCGCGCTCCACGCGAGACTCGATCCGACCGAGCCGACGAGGAAGACCGTGAGGGCGAACATCCAGACCCGTTTGCCGCCGAAGCGGGAGAGCGCCCAGGTGCTGAGCGGCACGGTCACGCCGAGCGCCAGCATGTAGCCGGTGCTCACCCACTGGATCGTCGAGACCGACACGTCGAGGCTCGTCGCCAGTTGGTGCAGCGCGACGCTGACGATCGTCGTGTCGAAGACGACCGCCAGTGCTCCGACGACCAGGATCAGCGCGGTCTTCAGCACCTGTGGGTCGACCTTGTCGTGCACAGGGGTGGCCGAGGCCATCACATACCTCATTAAGAGTTGGATGCATTCCTTAACGTCGAGAGTAGGAACCGTGGCGAAGGAATGCAAGACTCTCTTATCCTTGACGTATGACAAGCGAGCAGGCCGTGCCTACGAAGACGGTGTCCGCGCCCACGAAGACGGCGTCCGACACGGTCAAACGTCGCCGCCGAGGGGCCGAACTGGAGCGGGCGCTCCTCTCCGCCGCCTGGGAGGAACTGACAGAGGTGGGGTTCGCGAAACTGACGATGGAGTCGGTCGCCGACCGCGCGAAGACCGGGATCGCGGTGCTGTACCGGCGCTGGGCCGACAAGAACGAGCTCGTGCTGGCCGCCATCCGCCACTACGGCGACACCCATCCTGTCGTCGTCCCTGACACCGGCAACCTGCGCGACGACATGCTCGCCCTGCTCGGGAACATCAACGCGGGACGGATGGAACTCGCGACGCTCGTCGGCGCGACGTTCGCGGGCCTCCACGACAGCGCCGGCCTCACCCCGGAGGACGTCCGGCTCACCGTACGCGGCGACGGCCCGTGGCTGTCGGAGGAGGTGTTCCGCCGGGCACACGACCGCGGCGAGATCGATCTCGCGCGGGTTCCGCAGGACGTGCTCGACCTGCCGCTGCAACTCGTGCGCCACGACATCCTGTTGACCATGAAGCCGGTTTCCGCCGAGCGGATCCGCTCGATCGTCGACAACATCTTCTGGCCGCTTGTACGGCGGCCTGAGGGCGAGTTGCCGGCACGAGCGAGCGGGGTGGTGACAGAACGGTGACAGCGGGGGCCACAACCGGTTCCCGGGCTGGCCGGTCTCACCAGGTGTAGGGCGGCGGCAGCAGACCGGCCGTACGCACCGCACGACATCAATGCACGACCACACCACAGGGGGACCAGGAAATGAAGCTCATTCGTCACGCAGCCGGCGTCGCCACCGTCGCCGTCGTCGTCACCGGCGGGGCTCTCGCTCTCGCGGCGCCCGCGTCCGCATCGGCCCCGGCCGCGGCGTCGACAGCCGCGACGTCGTCGTCAGAGACTCCGGTCGCGAAGTACAACGGTGCCTGCGGCGCCGGTCACAAGGTGATCGACTCCGCCAACATGGAGAACCTCGGCACCACCTTCCTCACCTACAACGCGACGACCGGCGAGAACTGCGTGGTCACCGTACGCACCAAGCCCGGGGCCGCCGTCGACATGTTCGCCCGACTCAGCTCCAAGACGGGCGGCACGGCCACCGACCGCGGCCGGTTCACCACCTACGCAGGGCCCGTCTACATCCAGGCCCGCGGCGAATGCGTCACCTGGGAGGGCGGCATCACCACCTACTCCACCAAGGGCACCGGCCACTGCGGCTGATCCGCGAACGTCCCGGACAGGCCCGTAACGGAGCCCCAGGAAGGCCTCGCCGTCCTGGGGCTCCGTGCTGTGCGCACCCCGTGCGCATGAATGTGGTGTGTCAGCTCGCGGCCTTGAGAAAGGTCGCCAAACTGTCCAGCAGCATGGTGCTGCCCTGCTCGGCGACGTCGCGTTCGTCCGAGGTGTCGCAGGTCTGGGACACCACGACGCGAGTCTCGTGCGCACTCCGCTCGGCAAGCTCGACGGTCATCACCGCCGGCTCGTCCTTACCGGGTGCGTCCATGCCGATCACCAGACGCCGGTTCTCGTCGACCTCGATGTAGGAGCCGGTCAACGGGAACTGCCCGCCGTCCGGGGTGACGATCGTCGACTTCCACGCCCCACCCGGCCGCACGTCCATCTCGACGGACCCCGGGGCGGCGTAGGACCACTGCGCATAGGACTCCGCGACGGTCCAGGCGCGCCACACCGCCGCCACAGAGGTCTCGAATGTCCGCTCCAACGTGTAGGAGAAACCCTCGGCCGTACTCTGTTCGGTGGTCATCTCGCGCTCCCTGTCTCCCCCTTGTGGGGATGTCGAGAGGTAGACACCAGCTGCCCCTGAAAGTAATCGGTCTCCCGGCCACCCCTCGTCACGGCACGCGGGCCGTCCAGTCCGGGTTGCTGAACTTGGCGGATGCCAGTTCCTCGGCGCGGGCCAGTTCCGCTTCGGTGACGTGGCCCGTCAGCAGGCCGTAGCGGGCTCGGAAGGACTCGATCATGCGGTCGATCACGGCCTCGCGGGGCAGACCTGTCTGGCGGCGTAGCGGGTCGACGCGCTTTTTCGCGCTGCGCGTTCCCTTGTCGGACAGCTTCTCCCGGCCGATCCGCAGTATCTCCAGCATCTTGTCCGCGTCGATGTCGTAGGACATCGTCACGTGGTGGAGGACCGCGCCCGGGCCGCCCTCAGGGCTCAGGACGCGTTTCTGGGCCGCTCCGGCGATCTTGCCGACGTCAGTCGCGATGTCGTTGAGCGGCTGGTACCAGGCCTTGATGCCCATGTCTCCGAGGGCGTCGAGCACCCAGTCGTCGAGGTATGCGTAGGAATCGGCGAAGGACAGCCCTGACACGAGCGACGCCGGGACCGAGAGGGAGTAGGTGATGGTGTTGCCGGGCTCCACGAACATCGCCCCACCGCCGGAGATCCGCCGCACCACGGCCGTACCGTGCCGATCGGCGGCCGCCAGGTCGACCTCGTTCCTCAGGGACTGGAAGCTCCCGATGATCACCGCGGGTCCGCCCCACTCCCACACGCGCAGCGTCGGTGGACGCCGGCCCGCCGCGACCTCGGCGGTGATCACCTCGTCGAGGGCCATGTGCAGGTCCGGCGACTGCGGGCCCTCGTGGATCAGCTGCCAGTCGTAGTCGCGCCAGTCCGTGGCCTGGGCGACGGCCCGGCGGACGGCGACCGCGATGCCCTCCGCCGTCAGCCCGAACATGACCGTGCCCTCCGGCAACGCCGACTCGACCCGCCTGACCAGTTCGGCGGCGGCGCTGTTCGCGGGAGCGCCTTCCAGCGCCCGGTCGATGGCCGTGATCGCCTCGTCAGGTTCGAGGAAGAAGTCACCGGCCACGCGGACGTCGCGCAGCACCCCGTCACGCTCGTCCAGGTCCACCACGACCAGCTTGCCGCCGGGCACCTTATATTCTCCGTGCATACCCGTTCACAACGTTCCCCGCGTTGTCTTTAGTCCGGAGAGAGCCGGTCCCCACTACCCGGTTCAGCGAATGCCGTCCCAGGCGCGGCGCTCGTCGGGGGCGGGATCGTCGACCACCCGAATCTCCTCCGCGATCAGCGCCGTGGGGCGGCGGGTCGTGTCGTACGGTTCCCAGCCGGGCGTGCCCGTCCGGGCGAACGACACCCACGCGTCGTGCGCCGTCGCGGCCGCCTCCGTCGAGGGACGGCCGCCTATGAGCGCCCGTACGCTGTCGTGGCCCCCGGTCCGGAAGACGAAGGGCACCTCCGTCGCGTGGCAGGCGCCGAAGCCGTCGTTGTCGGCCGGCTCCAGATGGTCGAAGCGGTAGACCCAGGTGGACGCGGCACCCCCGGCGTCGCGGGCCTCGGCGTAACGCAGGGCCGGAATGGCGAAGACCCGGTCGGTGCCGACCGCGGCGAGCAGATCGCCGGGGGTCGCGCCGGGTCGCGCGGCGCGGTAGATCTCGATCGCTTCCGGCTTGAGCCCGTACGTCCGCGCCTTGTCGAACAGGGCGGCTTCGTCTATCGCGTCGAGCATGTTCGCGGCCACGAGGAACAACCGGTCCTCGTCGCGGTTCCAGCCCGTCAGCAACGGCACCGACGCGCTCCTCCCGGCGCGGGCGGCGTCCAGCGGATGGACCGGTAGGACGGTGCCGTCGATCACCGGCGCGAACGGCAGACCGCTCAATGCGAGGCTTCCCCACTTGGCAGGGTCGGCATCGGTCTGGATCTCGGCGAACACCTGGGAGGCCGCATCCACGAGCCGGTCAGGCGGCACGGCAGCGATGGCGCTCCTGGTGTGCGGCACATCGAGGGTCTCGGCCAACAGGGCGCTGACCGCGAGGCCTTGCTCGGCGGTGAGCGTGTTGGCAGCCGCACCGGACTGCGTCACGGCGCGGGCGAACAGCCCTGCCGCGGACGGCATCGCGAGGAGGGTGGCAATGCTCATCGCGCCGGCCGACTCCCCCGCCAGCGTCACGTTCCCGGCGTCACCGCCGAAGGCAGCGATGTTCTCACGCACCCATTCCAACGCGGCCAGCTGATCCCGCAGGCCGAGGTTGGACGCGTCGTCGTCGAGGAAGAGGAAACCCTCGGCGCCGAGGCGGTAGTTGACCGTCACACAGACGACGCCACTGCGCGCGAAACCCGACCCGTCGTACGCCGCAACGGAGTTGGAGCCGTTGAGGAACGCGCCGCCGTGGATCCACACCAGCACCGGAAGACCACTCGCTCCGCGGTCGGGCGTCCAGACGTTGACGTTGAGGCACTCCTCCCCCTCGATCTCCTCTTCGAGGAACAGCCGTTGGAAGACCGGCGGGTAGTCGCCCTTCGGCACCGTCGGCCCCATCCGGCCCGCGTCGCGGACGTCAGGCCACGGGACCACCGGCTGCGGCGGCAGCATCCTGTTCGGCCCGAACGGCGGCGCCGCGTACGGAACTCCGAGGAAGGAGGCCACACCGTCGCGTATACGGCCTTCCACGGTGCCGCCGGCGACGGTCACCCGGGGGCTGTGTGCATCGTTTGCCATCTGAACTCCTGAAGAGTCGTAGGGCACTCGGTGCCCTAAATGCGACTCGACCGTATCAGATAGATGCAGAAATGAAGCAAGCATGTATCAGTTATCAGGGATAGGCTGACCCCTGGACATCGGAGGCGAGATGAGCGAGACCAGCCACCCGCGGCGGGTGCGCGCGGACGCGGTGCGCAGCACGGCTCGCATCCTGGAGGCGGCCGAGGCGGTGCTCGCCGTTGACGCGAACGCCTCGCTGGAGCGGATCGCCGACGCGGCCGGGGTCGCCCGTGTCACCGTCCACCGGCGCTTCTCCTCCCGGAAGGCCTTGCTTGAGGCTCTCAGCGCGCGGCTCAACGAGCAATACCTGGTCGCGCTCGGGCAGGCGCGGACGGAAACGGCGCCACCGGTGGTTGCCCTGCACCGCCTGACCGAGGTCATTTTCGAGCTCAAGATCAGCCACCGGTTCACCATGGACCTCAACTCCGACGCACTGACGGGCCGGCCGGTACTCAGCCGGGAGGCCGCAGATGGTCTCGACACACTGTTCGCGCGACTGCATGCGGCCGGAGTGATCACGGCCGCCGATCCGGCCTGGGGGCGCCAGCTCTATCTGACGCTGCTGTGCGAAGTGGGCGAGTTGCCCGCGGACTCGGCCAGCCTGAGTTCCGCCGCGAACGACCCGGCAAACGTTGCGGGCGCCCGGACCGATCTGCTGGTCAGTACCGTGATCGGCGCCCTGGGCGGACGGAACGATCACAACGCGGCTGGGTAGACGCCGTGCGCCGCATCGTGACGGCGGTTCGGGAGAAGTCGCGAACGTGCCACTCACACTCCACGGGTCGCGGCTCAGGGCTCAGGGCTCAGGGCTCAGGGCTCAGGGCTCAGGGCTCAGGGCTCAGGGCTCAGGTGAGTGCGGCAGCCACGATCGCGGCGGCTCTGGCCACCAGTGGGTTGTCCGTCGGGCCCTGCGGATCGTATTTCGTCGACAGGATCGACAGCACCAGCGGAGAGCGGCCGGGCGGGCGTACGACACCCACGTCGTTGGCCACGCCGTACTGCTCGCCACCGCCCGTCTTGTCCGCCAGAATCCAGTCCGCGGGCAGGCCCTCGCGGAAGCGTTCGGTGTTGGTGGTGTTCGCCACCAGCCACTCCCAGAGCCGCTTCCGGTCCCCGGGAGAGAGCGCGCCGCCGAGCAGGAGGCGGCCGTACGTCATGCCGACGGCCCTCGGGTTCGTGGTGTCCTCGATCCGCCAGGGCTCGGCGCTGTTCAACTCCGGCTCCCAGCGGTCGAGTCGGGTCGTGCCGTCCCCGAGGCTCCGGCAGAACCGGGTGATGGCGGTGGGACCGCCCAGCTCGCGCAGCAGGAGGTTCCCCGCACCGTTGTCGCTCTCGCTGACGGCCGCGGCGCACAGCTCGGCGCCGGTCAGGCCGTGGGCGATGTTCTCCAGCTTCCCTGTGACGGGGATGTACCCCGCCGCCTCGACGAATTCCGCGGTGTAGCGGATCCGGCGGGCCAGGAACTCGCCGTGCCGGTCCACGTCCCGCAGGACGGCCGCCGCAGCGAGGCCCTTGAACACCGAGCACATCGGGAAGCGCTCCTGGGCGCGGTAGCCCACCGTCGCCCCCGAAGCGGTGTCGAGCGCGAAGACGCCCAGCCGGGCGGCGTACTCCTGCTCCAGCGCACGAAACTGTTCCGTGAGCGTCCCGCCGGGTTCGGCTGCGTACGACGTGGTGGCTACGGCGGGCACCAGCGTGGCCACCGCGGCGCCGGCGCCGACGGTCAACACCTTGCGGCGGGACGGCAGAACTTCGGTGACGGTGGTGAGACGCACGGTCGTCCTCTTTCTTCGCGGGACCAGGTACTTGGGTCTGCGGGCCGGAGTGCCGGAGTGATCCGGCACCTGGCCGGTGCGGCAGACACAGTCAAGGCGGCCGTCGACCGTCATGTCGAATACACTCTCGACGCCCACTCGATTCGACATCCGTATCCGCACACGTCAGGGGAGCGCCGTGCTCACCGAACGCCATCTGGAAATCTTCGTCGCGCTGGCCGACGAGGAACACTTCGGCGCGGCCGCGCAGCGCGTGGGCATCACTCAGCCACCCCTGTCGCAAGGACTGCGCCGGCTCGAAGCGCTGGTGGGCGTACGCCTCTTCGAACGCAGCCGGGGTGTCACGCTCACCGAGGAAGGCGCCCTGTTGCTGCCGCACGCCCGGCGGGCGCTCGCCGCGCTCACGGAGCTGCGGGAGACGGGGGCACGGGAGCGGGCCGACGGCCGGCGGCTCCGTCTCGGGCTCGCGCCTGAGGTACCCGCCCGGCTCGCAGCGGCCGTGG
>NZ_JTIY01000002.1:932116-973570 GCF_000818175.1 Streptomyces sp. AcH 505 | reverse complement strand
GATTGGCTGGCTTCGCCCGACGGCGTTGGCTTTCTGGCCGGCCAGGCCGTTCCGCCCGGCGCCGATCCCATCGCAACCGCCTATGCCGGGCACCAGTTCGGCAATTTCGTGCCGCAGCTCGGCGACGGGCGCGCGATTTTGCTCGGTGAAGTGGTCGACCGCCAGGGACAGCGCCGCGACCTGCAACTGAAGGGCGCCGGACCGACGCCATTCTCCCGGCGTGGGGATGGCCGCGCGGCGCTCGGACCCGTGCTACGGGAATACATCGTCAGTGAGGCGATGGCCGCGCTCGACATCCCGACCACCCGTGCGCTCGCCGCGGTGCTAAGCGGCGACCGGGTGCAGCGCGAGACCATGCTGCCCGGCGCCGTGCTGACGCGGGTGGCGTCGAGCCATATCCGGATCGGCACGTTCCAGTTTTTCGCGGCGCGCGACGATCGCGATGCAGTCCGCGCACTCGCTGATCACGTCATCGCGCGGCATTATCCGCAGGTCGCCACCGATGCATATCCCTATCGCGCGCTGCTGGCGCAGGTGATCGCGCGGCAGGCGGCACTGGTGGCGCGGTGGATGCACATCGGCTTCATCCATGGCGTCATGAACACCGACAACATGTCGATTGCCGGCGAGACCATCGACTATGGCCCCTGCGCGTTCATGGATGCGTACGATCCCGCCACCGTGTTCTCCTCGATCGATCAGAACGGGCGCTACGCCTACGCCAACCAGCCGCGCATCGCGCTGTGGAATCTGACCCGGCTGGCGGAATGTCTGTTGCCCCTGTTCGATGACGACCAGACCAAAGCCATCGAGATTGCCAAAGAACAACTGGCGACATTTTCCCCAGCGTTCGACGCGGCCTACACGCAGGGCATGCGCGCCAAGGTCGGTTTGTCCGGCGCTGAGGGCGATGATCTCGTCGGCGGATTCCTGCAGCTGCTGGGACAAGACGAAGTCGATTTCATCCTGGCGTTCCGGCGGCTATGCGATGCCGCCGACGGCGATGCCAGCGACTTGCGCACGATGTTTGCCGAGCCCGCGGCCATCGATGCGTGGCTCGACGCATGGCGCAAGCGCCGTAACGACGGGTCGCCGAACGGCGCGGCCCTGCGCCGGATCAATCCCGCCTTCATTCCGCGTAACCACCGGATCGAGGCAGTGATCACAGCTGCGGTCCGCGGCGACTACGCGCCGTTCGAGGAACTGAATGCCGTGCTGGCGCGGCCCTATGAGGACCAGCCGCAGTTCGCGGCCTACGCCGAGCCGCCGCGTCCGGAACAGCGCGTGCTGCAGACGTTCTGCGGGACCTGAGCTCGGAGTGTCTCGAACCGAGCACCATCTGCAGCGTTTGCGGGGGAGCCGTCCCGACATCGCACGGACCGGATCGGCTCCGCAGCAGCTATCGGCTCGCGCGCGCTATGGTCGGCGGCTTTGGCTGAGGCGACTTCACCTGCGAAACCTGCACCCACTCGTTGTCTGCCCGGGGGCCGGTCGGGTCGCCCGTCATGCCCACGAGTTGCCCGGACAGGACATCAATGGTCTGTGTCCAGGTCTGCGACAGGCAGAACACCGACAGCATGCAGCCCTTGACCTTCAGCCGGTCCGCGCTCTCGCGCCACAGCGAGATCTCATACGACTTGCCGCTCTCCGCGTCATAGATCTGGCCGGCGAAATAACCCTTCGGGTTCGGCGCCAGGCCGAGAATGAGCTGGTGCCCCAGCACGGGGCGCGACCGCTTCGCGCGATCCGGATTGTTCTGGTCCTTGAGCGGTTGCCGGTTGGCATCGAAAGGATCCTTCATCCAGACGATATAGCCGCAGACTTGCTCCAGCGCTGATCCGCAACGTTCGACGCGGATGCGGGCGCGGCCGTCTTCAGTCAGCCACGTGCCGCTGGGATCGGCATTACCTGAGGCAAGGCCTGATGTGACGAGAGCCAGCAAGCTCGCCACGCACACGGTATTTCGCATTATCGATGTCATCTGCGTCATCTCCAGTTCCTCGGGGCATGCAGAAGCTGCCGCGCGCGGCTCATGCGCCGCGCTCGCTATTAATCAAACTATATCGTACTATTTATACACTACCGTGCCCCGGCGCAAGCGGATATGCGGGGAAATCGAACGATTGCGATGCGGGCCATCGCGCCGCATGAGCTCCGCAAAGATGACTTGAAGGCGCAAAGATGATTTGTAGCTGCGAGGATGATTTGGAGAGACCACACGGATGACTGCTGCCAAAACGACTGCCAGGCCGTCGGCGAAGGTCAGGCCAGCCAAGGCTGCGCCGCGCAGCAGCGGGCGGCCGACCAAGGAACAGGCCGGCCGCATCACTGACCACATCATCGA
This sequence comes from Streptomyces sp. AcH 505, assembly GCF_000818175.1. Taxonomy (GTDB): domain Bacteria; phylum Actinomycetota; class Actinomycetes; order Streptomycetales; family Streptomycetaceae; genus Streptomyces. Next base: position 971,226 of record NZ_JTIY01000002.1, on the reverse strand, counting down.
TGTCGCGATGCAGTTGTTCCTGGAGTCCAGCTTCGAGGCGGTCAGCGTTGACCTGATCGCGGCCACGGCACGGATCTCGAAGCAGACCTTCTATGCCCGCTTCGCCTCCAAGGAGGCCTTGTTTGCGGCCGTCATGCGCAAGGGCACGAACAATCTTCTGGTGCCCCTCACGGAATCCAATCGCGACGACCCGATCGAGGCGACCCTGGTAAGGCTCGGGCTGGAGCTTTCAAAACACGCGATCGCGCCAGCGGCCATCGCGCTCGAACGGCTGATTTCATCCGAAGCGCATCAATTCCCGGAGGTGGCTCAGGCCTACCACGAGAACGCCCTGCATGCGCGCGGGCTGGTCGCGAGCGTCTTCGCCAATGCCATCCGCGACGGACAGCTCCGGCCGGCTGATGCGAGTTTCCTGGCTGAGCAGTTCTCCTACACGGTCGTCGACGGCCCCGTCCGCGCCATGGTGCTGAGCGGCAAGATCGCGAAATCCGAAAAGGAACTGCGCGAACGTGTGGTCAGCGCAGTCGATCTTTTCCTGAACGGTTGCCGCGACCATTCCGCGCGACGCGGCTAGGACCCCGTTCATCCGATCGACGACCGCTCCGCTGCCCCATACGCGTGATGTCCGGCCTGCATCGTCGCGGCCGCAACCGCCGCGCACGCGATCTGCGTCAGTCCGCCCACCGCCATCGCGACGAGCAGTCCGTGCGGCCCTGCCCCGGCCAGCACATAGACCGAGCCGAGCACCGCAACGCCGAATGTCGCACCCGCGACACGAGCAACACTGACCAGCGCGGCCACGGTTCCGGAACGCGCCGCGGCAACGGCGCCGACCGCCGCGCTGGTCAGCGGGCCGAGCGCCATTCCGAGGCCAATCCCCGTCAGCACAAGACCGGCTTCGACCATGATGAGACCGCTGTGACGGGTACTCAAGCCGATCAACAGCAGACCCGTTCCCATCACGGCCACGCCGCCGCTTGCCAGCAGCCGCTCGCCGAATCTTGCGATCATCGCTCCCGTGAACGGAGACACCAGCGCGAACATGACGGCCATTGGTACGAGCGCCAGCCCCGCCCCCACGGTCTCCAGCACGCCGGTGCTCTGCCAGGCCAGCGGCAACACGAACAGCATGCCGTAGCCGCCAAAAGTCATCCCCACCATTGCGGTCATCGCACCGCGGAACTGGCGGACCTGAAAAATATCCAGCGGCACCAGCGCCGCCGCACCCTGCCGCGCTTCGACCTTGACGAACAGCGCCAGCGCCAACAGCGCGACGATCACCGCTCCGATCGCCACACCCGGCGTAACCGACGCGCGGATGGCCGCGAACGCGAGGCCTCCCAGCGCCAGCGCGCCGAGAACCTGAGCTGGTGCATCGATATGCCGACCCCGCGGCGAGGAGGATTCCGGCAGCGTTGGGATCGCAAGACCCAGCGCGGCGAGGCTTAGCGGAACGACGATCAAGAAAACACTGCGCCAGCCGAAGGCATGGATCAGCAACCCACCAGCGGTAGGTCCGACGGTCATAGCCAGGCCGTTGCACGCCCCCCAGATCCCCAAAGCGCGGGCGCGCTCGCCCGGGTCCTGCCACACCACCCGGACGATGGCGAGCGATGCCGGGATCAGCAGTGCACCGCCGAGCCCGGCAAGCGCACGGCCGGCAATCAGGATCGCGACGGAGGGAGCGAGCGCGCAGAGCATCGATGCCAGCGTGAAGACCGCGGCGCCGACCATGAAGATCCGGCGACGACCATAGAGGTCGGCGAGCAGTCCACCGCTCAGCAGCAGGACCGCATAAGCGAGATTGTAGCTGTCGATCACCCATTGCAGGGCGCCGATACCGGCGTCGAAATATGCGCCGATCGGGTGCACGGCGAGGTTGACGATGAAGGTGTCGATTTGCGCGACGACGACGGCCAGACAAAGCGTCAGCAACGTCGCCCACCGCGTCGTGGGGTGAGCAAACCAGTTCATGAGATGTCCCGAGATGTGTTAGTCGCCTGATCGGTTTGATCGCGTTCGAGGGCGCAGCCGCAGCCCGGCCGTGGCCGCCGCACCGGGCCGCGCCGGCGAGCGCACCCGGCTCACCGTCTCCACGGCCCCGACCGCCACGCTGTTGTCCGAGACCGCCGCAGGACGGCTCGACCTTGCGGTGATCCGGCACCCCGCGGTGCTTCCGGGGCTCGGCTCCGGCGCGGTGGTGCTCGTTCCGACCTGGCGCCTGACGCCCGCCCCGACGACTGCCGAGGCGGCGGCTGTGGACACCAGACGGCTGCCTGTCGCGGTACGGCCGCGCGAGGAGGCACCGGCAGCCTACGACCTGTTCGTCGACACCCTCGCCAGCCGCGGGCGCCGGGTGGAGACGGTCGTGGTTCCCGACGAACGCGCGGGGCTCGCCCTGGTGGCGGCGGGACAGGCCGTGCTGGTCACGGCCGACGCCGGGCTCTCGGCCGAGGGCGTCGACCGCACCCCCTCCACCGACCCGCCGCTCCCACTGCGGCTACGGGTGGTGTGGGACACCCGCCGCCCGGACGCCGAGGGAATGGCGTCCACGGCGCGCCTGCTGGCGGACGCCCTGGCCCGGCAGGCGGGGCGGTGAGCGCGGCGAGGCGGGACAGCGACGCACAGCGCGCCATTCGCGGCATGTTCGCGGACGCCGGTGTACGCGGCTGGCTGCACGTGGCGGAGCTGCGCCGGCCGACGGCCTGCGTGACGGTCGACCCCGACGAACCGGTGCCCGTCGGCTCGGTCTACAAGCTGCCGCTGATGGCGGCCTTCTGCCGGCTGGCGGAGACCGGCGGCCTTGACCCCCGGCAGCCGGTGACGCTCGGCGCCGACGACCGCATGCCCGGCTCGACCGGCCTCTCCATCCTCCGGGACCCGATCACCGTCTCCCTGCGCGACCTGGTCGTCCTCATGATGAGCGTCTCCGACAACACGGCGGCGAACGCGGTGCTACGCCACGTGGGCCCGGCGGCCGTCGACGCGCTGTGCCAGGAACTCGGCCTGCCGGACACCCATATCCTCGGCGGTGTGGCCACGACGTTCGAGCGGATGGTCTCGGAGACCGGCACGGAGTCGCTGAGCGCCGCGATGAAACGCCTCACCGACAACGACGCCACGGTGCCCGCCGGGGTCTACAACCCCCTGTCGAAGGCCTCCTCGACGCCGTCCGACATGGCCAGGCTGCTGCGGGCGATCTGGACGGACGACGCGGCCTCCGCCGAGAGCTGCGCCTGGATGCGCGAGACGATGGGCCGCCAGGCGTGGTCCCACCGCCTCGCCTCCGGATTCCCCTACGACGACGTCACCGTCTCGGGCAAGACCGGAACCTTCGGCACGATGCGCCACGAGGCGGGCGTGGTGGAACTGCCCGACGGGGCTGTCTACACCGCCGTCGTCTTCACCCAGGCAGCCCGTGCGGACAGCAGACTCCCCCGCGCCGACGCCGTCATCGGCACGGCGGCGCGCGCCGCGGTGGAGGAGCTACGGGGCAACGAAGGCACCTGAGCCCGGGCTGTTCGGCGGGCCGGTGGGTTCGACATCACGCCGACCTTGCGCAACTCCGGACTCGGATCCGACACGAGTTCGGCTCAACCCGTCCTTGATGAGGTCCCGCAGCTGGGAACGGGCGGTGATGCCCAGTCTGGGGAAACTGCGGTAGAGGTGCGAACCGACCGTGCGCGGGGAGAGAAAGAGCTTTTCGCCGATCTCCCGGTTGGTCAGTCCTTCGGCGGCGAGCCTGACAATCCGCTGTTGTTGTGGGGTGAGTTCGGCGAGCGCGTCGGGAGCCGAATCAGTGACGATGATGCCTGCGGCCCGCGATTCGGCCCGCGCGCGCTCGATCCAGGGGCGCGCACCGAGGCGTCGGAAGGTTTCCAGTGCCTCGGCGAGCGGTCCGCGTGCCTCCGCGATACGCCGACGACGACGCATCCACTCGGCGAGGTCCAGCAGGCTCTGCGCGCGTTCGAAGGGCCAGTACTCGAATACCGGATCCGCCAGGGCCGCCCGGAAGTGCGACTCGGCACCCTCGGTGTCCGCGGGGGCCTCGGTGTCCGCGGGGGCCTCGGGGGCCTCGGGGGCCTCGGGGTCCGCCAGCAAGCCACGGGCTCGGCTGATCAGGGCCTTCAGGCGGGGAGACGCGTTGTCGGCGAGTTCGCGAGCGGCACGCTCCACGATCGGTGTGGCCTCGTCGCGACGGCCGCAACGTACCGCGGCAGCCGCCAGATCGGCGAGGGCCGGGTATGAGGCGTGGTAGTGCACGGGCGCGCCGTCCGCCGTGAAGACCATACGGAGTTGCTCGTAGGCCCTCTCGTACGCCCCTTCCGCGGCCGCCGCGGCGCCGAGCGCCCGACGGGCATAGACGAAGACCGAGCGGCTCTCCAGCGGATCGATCAGTGTGAGCGCGTCCTCAGCCCGGGCCCGGGCGGCAGTCGAGTCCCCCTGGAAGGCCAGCACCACGGCATCGACAGCGGCCGCACAGGCAACCGCGTGGTCGAGGCCGGCCGCCTGGCCGATCGTGGTGATACGGGCGCAGGCGTCGCGGGCCTCTTCCCAGCGTCCTCGTTCCACATAGGCCCAGGCAACCGCGCCGCCCAGCCCGTCCGGCAGTGCTCCCCGCAGCTTCCAGCGGTCGAATGCCTCGTCGAAGGCACGGACGGCCAGCGGCGTTTCGTCCAGAAGCCACGCCATGATGCCGACCGTTGTGGACAGCTCTGGCCGGCCCTCCGCCTCGGCGAACAGTCGTGGCAGCAGGGAGACCAGTCCGGCCCGGTCGTCGAAGGGGTCCGACACGGCTCGCACCCACGTGCGCAAGTGCGCGCGCGAGCCGTGGGGGTCGTGTGAGCCGTGGGGGTCATCCTCGGGAAGGCGGGACAGGATGTCCCGGAGGCGCTTCCGCTGGGTGTCCTTGCCGGAGTAGAAGGAGACCACGGCGGCGCCGGAGACGAGGGCCAGCGCGGCAGCGGGCTGATCGACTGCCAACTGTTCGGCGGCTTCGGTCAGTCGGGAGTAGGCGACGGTGTGACGGGTGGTCAGGACCGCCAGCCGTCCGGCGTGCACCGTGGCTGCCGCGAGCAGGAAGGAGTCGTCGGTGCGCGCGCGTGCCGCCGCGACCAGTTCGTCGACCCAGCCGATGTCTCCGGTGAACACAGCCGTCGAGGCGGCTTCGACCAGCAGCCGGGCGCTGTCCTCGCGCCGCGGGGCAAGCTCCGCGGCGCGCTGGAGGGTCTTGGCCGCCGCCGCGTGGCCACCGCGCCGACGGGCGCGGGCAGCGGTCCGTTCAAGCTCGGCCGACACGGCCGCGTCCCGTCCCGGGGAGGCGGCAGCCACATGCCAGGCGTGCCTGTCCGGCTCGTCCAGAAGCAGCTCGGCGAGCGAGCGGTGAGCCTCGCGCCGGGCGTCGAAGGACGCGGCGTGGTAGACGGCGGACCGCATCAACGGGTGGCGGAAGCGCAGGTCCCGACCGGTGCGCCGGACCAGCCCGGCCTGTTCGGCGGGCAGCCAGACCCCGTCGTCCGCCGGGGCGAGCCCGGCCGATGCGACGATCGCGGCATCGACGCTGTCCATGGCGGCCAGGAGCAGCAGGTGACGAGTCGTGCGCTCGGGGAGTCCCGTCAAGCGCGCGGCGAAGATCCGCTCCAGGTGATCGGCGAGCGGGAGCGGACCTGCGGACGGCAGTGTCGCGGCCATGTTGTGCGTGACGGCCGACCTCGTCAGTTCCACCAGTGCCAGTGGGTTGCCGCCCGCCTGATCAAGGATCCGCGCCCGGGTACGGCCGGTGGGACTCTTCGGCTGCTGATCCAGCAACCGGTTGGCTGCGGCGTCGTCGAGCCGTCCGAGGGTGAGGGTCGGCACGTGACGGTCGACTCCAGGCAGAGCGTGGCCGCTGCGGGCCGCGACCAGCGTCGTGACCGGTTCGCCTTCCAGCCTTCGGGCGGCGAAGGACAGTACGTCCAGCGACGCGCGGTCCACCCACTGGGCGTCGTCAAGGATCACGAGCACGGGTCCTTGGTCACCCAGCTCGGAGAGCAGGCTCATAACAGCCACTCCGAGCAGCATCAGATCGGGCCCGGACGTGGCCGGGCCCTCGCCGGAGGCGGCCCGGAGCGCCCCGCGTTGCTGCTCCGGCAATCCGTCCGCCTCGGCCGACACGGGACGCAGCAACTGATGAAGTGCGGCGAACGCCAGGCTCGACTCCGACTCGCTCCCCTCCGCGCGCAGTACGCGAGCGCCGTCAGCTTCAGCCCGACGCACCACACGGTCGAGCAGCGCGGTTTTCCCGGTGCCGATGTCACCGATCAGCAGCACAACCGGGTCGGCCGACACCGACTCCACCGCACGAAAAAGGCGGGCCAATTCGGCGTCCCGGCCGACGAGCGGCTCCCCCGCATCCGTCGACTCCCCGGTATCCGCCTGCTTGTCCACGGAGTCTCCAGGGTTCGTGCATCGTGGTGGCTCTCGGTACAAAAGCCGTCTTCTCTTGCCCCCAGGCTACGGTTCGGACACACGTGACGACCACCGAGGCGCAGACCGAAGCGGACCGAACGGAACTCAGTCGAATCACCGGCCCCGACTTTCGTCGCGGGCGTTTCGAGACGCCAGGTGGATGTGGCGGCGCCGCCGTAGGGACAGACTTCCCAGAGACCACTTCTCTCGCGCATTCCACAGAACGGTGGGGGCCGTCCACGCGGCGTGCCCCCGGTCCGCGGCGCCGTACTCGGGACCGGGCCAAATATGTGGTGCGCGCCGGGACGGCCCGGCTCTATGGTGACGCGCATGCCGACGACCGCCGCGGCGCTGTCCGCGTATCCCCCGTTGAACGTGCAGGTGCAGACACCCCGGCTGTCCTTGCTGGGGGCGACGGACGAACTCCTCGAACGCCTGGTCCCGACGGTACGCAAAGGGGTGGCCACCGAGCCTCCGTGGCCCTTCGACGATCCGAGCTCCCTCTACGCAGACAGCCCGGAGCGCGAGTGGCGTTGGCTGCGGGCCGTATGGTCCGGCCGGGGCCGGGTGAGTGCCGGCTTCTGGCGCCTCTACTTCGTCGTGGTCGTCGACGGCGAGCCGGTGGGCATGCAGGATCTGATCGGCCGCGACTTCGCCACCTTCGGAACGGTCAGCACGTTTTCCTGGCTCAGCCCCGACGTGCGCGGCGGCGGCTTCGGGAAGGAGATGCGGCAGCCAGTGCTGCAGCTGGCCTTCGAGGGGCTGGGGGCCCGTGAGGCCGGCAGCGACGCGTTCGTCGACAACCACGCCTCGAACCGTGTCTCCGAATCCCTGGGCTATGTGCCGAACGGCGTGTCCTGGGATACGCGACGGGGCGAGCCGGCGCAGATCAAGTGCTGGAGGCTGACCCGCGAGCGGTGGGCCGAGCAGCGCCGTGACGACATCGAACTCACCGCTGTCGCCGACTGTCTGCCCGTGCTGGGGATCGACCCGTCACCGAGGTGACGAGGTCGCCCCGGTCAGGCCGCGTCGTGGAACACCAGGCCAAGAGTGTGCCTGGAGCCGGAGCGTACGGTGCTGACTCCGTGCCGCATGGGGGCGTTCGACCATCCGCGCTTCGACGGCACGGGCCTGTCTCTGGTGGTGAAGACGAGACCGTGGCCCTTCGGCACGCTGGTCGCCGAACCCCGGGACTGGGCGCGGGCCCGCTGCTCCGTCATGAGGAACTCGCCGCCCGTGTAGTCCACGCCGGGCGCGTCCAGGCCCACGACGACCTGGAGGGGGAAGACCATCTCCCCGAAGACGTCGCGGTGCAGGGCGTTCCAGTCGCCCGGGCCGTAGCGCAGCAGGATCTGCGCCGAACGCTCCTGTCCCGCCGCATGGCATGCGGCGATCCACTCGTCCAGCGAGTCGGGCCATGGAGCGGTGTGCCCGAGCTTGTGCGCCCACTCCCGCGCGAGGGGCAGCAAGTGCGGGTAGAAGGCCGTACGCAGACCGAGCACGGTGGTCGGCAGGTCGTGGGTGAAGTACTTGTACTCCCCAGAGCCGAACCGGTGGCGAGCCATGTTGATCGTGGTCCGGAAGGAGCCCTCGTCCTCGTACAGGTCCTTGAGGGCGGAGGCCTCGGCGTCCGACAGCAGCGGCCCGGTGAGGGCACTGCCGTACGCGTCGAGTTCGGCGCTGATGGCGTCCCAGTCCTGGCCGGCGACGCGCTCGTGGAAGCTGCTGGCGAGCTCGGGTGCGGTGGGCATGTGATCGTCCTTCGTAGATGTGGTGCCAGGGGTCACCGGGCGGACTCGTCGATCTGCACGGGGTAGCCGGCGCGCAGGACGGCCAGCGTCGTGGGAGGCGTGATGACCGGCGCCGTGCCCGCCGAGGGACGCTCGCGGTGCCGTCCGTAGCCCTCGCGCGTCCATTCGGTGAGGTGCCGGTCAACGGCGAGGGCCGGTACGCCGTCCTCGGTAAGGACGAACGCCCCCTCCGGCACATCGCGCCACGCAAGGTCGTGGTAGCGCCGACGGTGCGTGCCCCGGTGGATGCGTTCGTTGTGCAGCAGGCGGTTCATCTCGCCGGCGGTGGGTGGCGGGACGCCCAGGCCTTCGGTCCAGGCATCCCGGTACGCCCGGTAACTCTCGCGGCGGCACTCGGCGCACGGCCGGTGACCCGCGGCGAACGACACCGCCTCGTCGTGGAAGTAGAGACTCGTCCAGTGGCGCGGGGCCCACTGCTCGCGCCGCCGGTTCCGAAACCGCAGTGCGCAGGTGATCCAGAGGTTGCCCGTGTGGAAGCGGACGATGTCGTGCCCCTCGTGAAGGATCCCCCGGTTGCCGGTCCAGGCACCTCGGAGAGGCGTGGCGATGATCTCGCCGGTGGGCGTAACGCGGTTACGTTCGGGCATGGTCGACCTCCTGACCGGGCGCGGCCCGTCCGGGGCACATTCAGTAGACGCCGGCGGATCGCGTTTCGTGAGGTCGGCTCGTGCGGTTGGCTCGTGAGGTCGGCTCGCTCTCAACCTGAGCCCGGCGTCCTGACCAGTCACCGGATCAGCACGCCGGAGGGTGTTCAGCCCCAGTTCAGTCCAGAGGGATGTCGTGTCCAGGACCGCGCTCGGCCTCGGCGCGCGGGCCGAGGTAGCGGCGGTCGGACTCGTTGATGAGCACGTCGTTGATGCTGGCCTCGCGACGGCGCATCAGACCGTTCTCGGCGAACTCCCACAGCTCGTTGCCGTACGAGCGGAACCACTGGCCCTCGGCGTTGTGCCACTCGTACTGGAAGCGGACGGCCATGCGGTTCTCGCGGAAGCCCCACAGGCTCTTGCGCAGGACGTAGTCGAGTTCGCGCTCCCATTTGGCGGTGAGGAACTCCACGATCTTTTCGCGGCCGACGAGGAACACGTCCCTGTTCCGCCAGACCGAGTCCTCGGTGTAGGCGAGGGCCACGCGGTGCGGGTCGCGGGTGTTCCAGACGTCTTCGGCGGCTTGGGTCTTGGCGACGGCGCTTTCGAGGTCGAACGGCGGGACGGGCGGGCGTGTGTCGGTCATGGCAGGACGGTCCTTCACAGTGCGGAGTGCTGGTCGGTGAGCGGCGGATTGTCGGGCGCCGCGGACACAGTGTCGGCCAGAACGGGCAGCAGATGGCCCGCCACCACGCGCCGGGGGGCGAAATGGACGCGGCGCCCGGTCCGGTCGTCGTCCCCGGGGACACCGGGGTCGGTCCACTCCAGCTCGGCCCGACCGGACAGGTGGAGGGTGCGACCGGTGGTGAAGTCGCAGAAAAGCAGTGCGGATGTGGGGTCCGTCTGGAGGTTGCCGATGGTGTTGAACATGTTGTTGCCCCAGTAGTCGGGCCACCACAACTGTCCGTCCTCGACGCGGACGAAGCCCGGCGGGCCGCCGCGGTGCGAGGCGTCGCTGCCTCGGGTGGGATGGGTGGTCCCGATCAGGAACGTGTCCGACCGGCGGATCAGGTCGGTATCGGCCTGCGTGAGGGCGCCGGCGTGGCGGACCGGCTCCGAGCTGCGGGCCATGGTCGGCGCGAGGTGAAGGTGCCGACTCTGGATGTACTGGGGGCAGTTGCCGTACGCCTGCTCCACGTCGATGCGCAGCCCCTCGCCGTCTGTACGAGTCAGGGTGCCGTTGATCCGCAGGCGTCTGCGGGTGGCGAACTCGACGACGATCAGCCCGACCGGCTGGTGCACCGGGAGGTCGCGGAGCGGGTCCCCGTCCGCGGGCAGCGTCCGTACATCGAGGGCGACCGGCGAGGCGGCGTGGAGAAAGCCGGGCGGCCCTGCGAGCGGGGAGGTCCACAAGGTGCCTTCGGTGTCACGTGCGGTGATGGCGGCGAACGACCTGTCCCCCAGGAACCGGGTGACACCGCCACGCAGCTGGGCGGGGGCCAGCATGCCCGCGAGCCGGGCCGCGTCCCTCGCGACGCCCGCCTGGCGCTGTACGGCCAGCTCACCCTCGTGGAAGCCCGCGGTCGTCTGTCGTGCCGTGTCGCTGAAGGCGGAACCGGTCATGAGAGCAGCACTCCTTCGATCTCACGTTCTGACGGTTGACTTCGACCCCAACCGTTAGAGGCAGCCTCGCACGCTCGACCCACCGAGTCAAACGGTTGGAGCTATCCACAACCGTTAGAAGCGCGGTAGCCTCGCAGCGTGGACACCAATGCACCGCTCCTGGGCGAACCGCTCCCCGTCGAGCTGATGAACACCATCTGGGCGGACAGGGACGGCGTACACGACGCGCTGCACGACCCGGACAGCACCCGGGCGTGGCTGCACGCCGTCAGTTCCCGGACGGACCTGATGACGCCCGGCGACCTCGACACACTCACCGTGCCGGACCTCGACGGCCTGGCCGGGCGGCTGGTCGGCCTGCGCGACGCACTGCGCCGACTCGCCGCCGAAGCCACCGAGGACCCGCGCCCGGCGGCGGCCCCCGACACCCGGGAGCTCCGGGCGGCCGTCACCGCGCTCAACCGCGCCTCCGGCGACACACCCCGCTGGTCGACCCTCTCCTGGACACCCGGCCAGGAACCCTCCCGCCGCACCCGTACCAGCGGGCAGACCGCCTCAGCCGCCGTCTCCGCCATCGCCGAGGACGCCGTCTCCCTCTTCGGCGAGGACACCCGCCGTCAGCTACGCGCCTGCCTCGCCCCGGGGTGCGTCCTGTATTTCGTCAAGAACCACCCACGCAGGGAATGGTGCTCCGCAGGCTGCGGAAACCGGGCCCGCTCGGCCCGCCACTACCAGCGCCACCGCCACACGACGGACTGACCGTCCCCGCGCGAGCGCGCCGAGAGCGGCGACGACCTGCCGCCCGCCGTCGCATCTCGATGAATGGGACATGTATTGCGTTCGTACAACTGTCCAGCTTCCGAAGGAGTCTTCTTTCGCAACTGTTCATCCGTGCGGGGCGGTGGTCCGTGGCCGCATGTCCTCGAAGGAGCTCCATGAGACCCGTCTCCCTGGCCGCCGCGCTGCGCTGTTCGGCCGCAGTGGGCACTGCCACCGCGCTCGCCTGGGCGCTGGCCTCGGCTCCCGTCGCCACTGCCGCCGACCGCGAAGAGCCGGGCGCCGAGCTGGCGTTCGGTGTGACCGCGCCCATCGAGGGAGTACGCCCCGGAAGCGCGCAGGCCGTGTCGTTCACGGTGACGAACCGAGGAACCGCACCCGCGACGCAGGTGGCGCTGTACATCGACGGCTCGCAGGGACTCGCCTTCGCCGAGAAGTACGCGAACTGCCGCTACGAGAACACCCCGGCGCAGGACGAGGGGCCGGCTCAGGTGAACGCGGTCTGCGCCGTCGATCAGACCCTGGAACCGGGCTCGGTCTACGCGCTCGAAGAGCCTGTGGGGGTGACTCTCGCGGACCGTGCCCTGTACGAGCAGCTCAGCTTCACCATCCAGCAGGATCCGGCCGGCCTCCCCGGAGGAGCTGACGACGGCGGGGCCGGAAAGGCGGTCCTGCGGCTCGTCGAACAGCGGCCGCCGGCCGATCCCGGCGCCACCTACGGGTACGAGCGGCTGGACGTCGACATCACCGCGAAGAACACGGCAGACTTCGCCCTGACCGGCTCCACCGTGAGGGGCAAGGCGGGCGACACGGTCACGGCGGAGGTGTCGTTCGCCAACAAGGGTCCCGGCTGGGTCACCAACGACGTCTCCTCCCCCATCGGCGTCTTCGACGTCGGTGTCCCCACCGGTACGACGGTGGTGAAGGCCCCCGAGTTCTGCGCTCCGGCAGGCACCGGCAACAAGCCGACGGCGTACCACTGCACGACGCCGTACGACTACGCCGACGAACACAGCGAGCGCGCGTATCCGTTCCGGCTGCGGATCGACAAGGTCGTCAAGAACGCCACCGGAAAGGTGGCCTTCGTCAAGGGCGATCACCGCTCGGGCACACTGCCCTTCGACGAGAATCCGAAGAACAACGCGGCCCGCGTTGTCGTCAACCCCACTGCCGTCGGCGGCGGTTCCGGGTCGACCGGCGGCTCGGAGCCGACCGACGGCCCGTCGAGTGGCGCTACGTCGGGTGGCGCGACGTCGGGTGGGAGCACGCAGGGCACCGGGACGCAGACCGACACCCTGGCCGCCAGTGGCACCGACGGCAGCCTGCTCATCGGCGGGACAGCGGCAGCGCTCCTGCTGACGGCCGGCGGAGTGCTCGTCGTACGGCGTCAGGGGAAAAGCACCGCGGCGCGCTGATCGCCGGCGGCTTCCGCCAACCCGTTTCGTCCCGGCGCGGGACTGCGCGCTTGATCTTTGCGACAACCTGTCGTAATCTTTACGACAGGTTGTCGCATAAAGCATGCTCCGCGACCCCTGGTGCGGCAGAACGCTCTGACGTGCCGCCGTGAACGGAAAGGGGCTTTTCACATGAATGCGCTCAGTGATCGCGCCGATCTCATCGAACTGCTCGGCCGTTATGCCGATATCGCGGACCTGAAGGAATTCGCCGAGCTGCCCAAGCTCGTCTTCACCGACCCGCTCACGGTCGACTTCGAGTCGGTCGCCGGGATGCCGCCGATGACGGTGCCGCTCGCTGATTACGTCGAGAACGTCCGCGCCGCCTTCACGCCCTTCCTGGCGACCCACCATGCCATCACCGGCCATGTCGTCGACATCGACGGCGACAGTGCGACGATCCACGCGCACGTCCGCGCCGAGCACTGGCTCCCGGACGAGCTGACCAACGGCGGACCCAACCGCTGGCTCGTGGTCGGCTTCTACGACAACGAAGCGGTCCGCACCCCGGACGGCTGGCGTCTCAGCCGCGTGAAGCTCACCGCGACGTACCAGGAGAACGCGCCGCAGCCAGCCGCGTAGCCACCGAGGCTGACGTCGATCCATACGGCCCTCGCCCCTGGGCGACGGACAAGCCGCAGTGGGAGGAGAATGATCGGATGCCGCGGATCCGGGGAACCAGCATCGAGGAACACCACGAGATGGTGTGGGCCGACCTCGCCTCGGCGATGCGGGAGTTGCTGCTCGAACGCGACTACGACGCGATCAACATGGGCCATATCGCCGCCCGGGCCGGCCTCGCGCGCAACACGCTGTACAACTACGCGCGCGACAAGGGCACCCTGGTCCTGGCGCTGACCGAGCGGGCGAGCCGCCCCGCGGTCGAGCGGGTGGCCGGGATCGCCGCGCGGTCCGGCAGCCCGGCCGCCGAGCGGCTGCGGGAAATCATCGAGGCGTTTCTGGAGGCCTCGACGGACCAGTCCATGCAGCTGATGTTCCGGCCCGGTTCGGGTCCGCTGGTCGACGAGGTGCCGAAGGGGCCGGACAGCCCGTTCCACACGATCGTGGTCGAGGTGGAGAACGTCGTACGGGACGGCATCGAGCGCGGCGAATTCCGCGATGTGGGCGACGTGCCCCTCGCGGTGGAGCTGCTGTCCGGTGTTATGCGGGCGGGCGCCGAGCGCATCGGGCGGGACCCGGCCGCCTTCGCGACCACGGTCCGCGCGTCGCGGGAGATTATCCTCGCGTCCCTGGAGGCGCGGCGCGTGCGCGCATAGCCGTGGCAGAACGCACACGGAGCGTACCGGAACCCGGTCGACAGCCCTCGGCTGCGACGCCCACGTACCGCCGCTGCCCGGCCCGTATCCTGGCCGTATGCGCATGCGCCCCACCCTGAGCTGGACGCCCACCGAGAACCTGCCACCCGGCAGCACCCAATTGCAGCCGGTCGCTGACGCGTTGGCCGCCGGCGGCGTGCTGGTGCTGAGCGGTGCGGGTATCTCCACGGAGTCGGGCATCCCCGACTACCGGGGCGAGGGCGGGAGCCTGAGCCGGCACACCCCGATGACGTACCAGGACTTCACCGCCGGCGCCCAGGCCCGCCGGCGGTACTGGGCGCGCAGCCACCTCGGCTGGCGCACGTTCGGCCGCGCCCGGCCCAACGCCGGACACCGCGCTGTCGCCGCCTTCCAGCGCCACGGCGTCCTCTCGGGGGTCATCACCCAGAACGTCGACGGCCTGCACCAGGCCGCGGGCAGCCTGGACGTCGTAGAGCTGCACGGCAGCCTGGACCGCGTCGTCTGCCTCTCGTGCCGCACCCTCACCCCACGTCACGAACTCGCCCGACGGCTGGAGGAGGCCAACCCGGGCTTCGAGCCGTCGGCCGCCGCCATCAACCCGGACGGTGACGCCGACCTCACCGACGAACAGATCGGTGACTTCCGTGTGGTGCCCTGCACACACTGCGGCGGCATCCTCAAACCCGACGTGGTCTTCTTCGGCGAGAACGTGCCTCCGGCACGCGTCGAACACTGCCGGGCCCTGGTCCAAGCGGCGGCTTCCGTCCTGGTCCTCGGCTCCTCGCTCACGGTCATGTCCGGACTCCGCTTCGTCCGCCAGGCGGCCCAGGCCGAGAAGCCCGTACTGATCGTCAACCGCGACCCCACCCGGGGCGACCGCTACGCACACACCCGGGTCACACTCCCCCTGGGCGCAGCGCTCACGAGCATCGCCGACCAGCTCAACATCCCCATGGGAACCGGTGAGTGACCCCGCCGTCGCGCTTCCACGTGACCGACGCCGCCGTGTCCGACGCGGATTAGGGCACGGAAATCGCCCTGGCCGCTGACTTCACCGCGTTCGTGGAGGGGCTCACCGGTGCCGTGCGTCTCGGTGCTTGATCGTCGTGCGCCGATCGGTTCCGCAGGCCGGCAAAAGGAAAGACGAAGAGAACCCTCTCCTCGCCACTCCTAAGGTATAGCGCACCTGGGGGCTTGCGGCAAGGCCCCCGTGGTGCCGCAGAATCGTCGGCCGAGGCTACAACCTGCGGAAATGAGGGCACGACGTGCGTGTGTTGTCGACGTGTGGGGGACGCGGTGACGTCGGACCGGGGGCGGGGCCGGCCGGTGCGGTGCTGCGGTTCATGACCGCCCCGGAGGTGTCACGGTGAGCGAGCAGTACGTACTGGATCTTCGTGAGGTAGACGAGACGCGGGTCGCGGTCGTCGGCGGCAAGGGTGCGCAGCTGGGCGGGCTGTCGCGGATCGAAGGCGTCCGGGTGCCGGCCGGTTTCTGCGTCACGACCGAGGCCTTCCGGCAGATCGTGGCGCAGGTACCGTCGATCGGCGACCAGCTCGATCAGCTGTCGCTTCTGGACCCGGACGACCGCGAGGGGGTCCGTACGCTCAGCGCGGAGATCCGCCGGGCGATCGAAGGGATCGCCGTTCCGGCCGGTCTCGCGGCGGCGATCACCGCCGCGCTCGGCCGGCTCGGCGGGGAGGCCGCCTACGCCGTCCGGTCCAGTGCGACGGCGGAGGATCTGCCGACGGCGTCCTTCGCCGGGCAGCAGGACACGTACCTGAACGTCATGGGCACCGCGGCGATCCTTCAGCACATCAGCCGGTGCTGGGCTTCGCTGTTCACCGAGCGGGCCGTGACGTACCGCCGGCGCAACGGCATCGATCACCGTACGGTCCACATGGCCGTGGTCGTGCAGCGGATGGTCGTCCCGGATGCGGCCGGCATCCTGTTCACCGCCGACCCCGTCACGGGCAACCGGACGGTCGCCACCGTGGACGCCGGCTTCGGTCTCGGGGAGGCCCTGGTCTCCGGCCTGGTGAACCCGGACGTCTTCACGGTGCGGCACGGCGAGGTCGTCGCCAAGACCATCGCCGCCAAGGAGCGTGCCGTTCAGGCCCTGCCGGACGGCGGTACGCGGGAAGTGGCGGTCGACTCGCGGCGCCAGGAGCAGCCGGCGCTGACGGACGAGCAGGTCGTACGGCTCGTCCAGCTCGGACGGCGGATCGAAGCCCACTTCGGCCGCCCGCAGGACATCGAATGGTGCCTGGCCGACGACGCGTTCCAGATCGTGCAGAGCAGGCCGATCACGACGCTGTTCCCCGTGCCCGAGACCGACGACGAGGAGAACCACGTCTATGTCTCCGTCGGTCATGGGCAGATGATGACCGACCCCATGAGGCCCCTGGGGTTCTCCATGTGGCAGCTGACGGCCATGGTCCCGATGCACGAGGCCGGCGGGAGGCTGTTCGTGGATGTCACCCGGCGCCTGGCCTCGGCCGCCGGCCGCGCCGGTCTTCTGGACGCCATGGGGAAGGGGGATCCGCTGATCAGGGACGCGCTGGAGACCGTCCTCGACCGCGGGGACTTCGTCCCTTCGCTCCCGGACGCGAGTCCCGGCCGCCCGCCGGGCGGCGGTGCGCCCGCGCCGATCGCGACCGATCCGGCCGTCGTCACGGAGCTGATCGAGCGCAGCCGGGTGTCCCTCGCCGCGCTGAAGCGCGGCATCCGGCCGAAGGCAGGACCGGCGCTGTTCGACTTCCTGCTGGAGGCGTTCGAGGAGCACAAGCGCGTGCTCAGTGATCCCCTGAGCATTCAGGCGATCATGGCGGGGATGGAGGCCACCTGGTGGCTCAACGACAAGCTGATGGAGTGGCTGGGCGAGAAGAACGCGGCTGACACGCTCACGCTGTCCGCCCCCGACAACATCACGTCGGAGACGGGACTGGCGCTGCTCGATGTCGCCGACGTGATCCGCGCGCAGCCGGACGTGGTCGCGTTCCTCAAGGACGTCACGGACGTCACGGACGAGAACTTCCTGGACGAGCTGGCGAAGCTCTCGGGCGGGACAGCGGCGCGCGACGCCATCGAGGCGTACCTCGACCGGTACGGCATGCGCTGCGTCGGCGAGATCGACATCACGAGGCCGCGGTGGCGCGAACGCCCCCTCACGCTCGTACCCGCGATCCTCGACAACGTACGGAACTTCGAGCCGGGGGCCGCCGAACGGCGCTTCGAGCAGGGGCGGCAGAAGGCGCTGGCGAAGGAGCAGGACGTGCTGTCCCGGCTGCGGGCCCTGCCGGAAGGGGACCAGAAGGCCGACGAGACCAAGCGGATGATCGACCGGGTCAGGACCTTCATCGGGTACCGGGAGTATCCGAAGTACAACATCATCAGCCGCTACTTCGTCTACAAGCAGGCCCTGTTGGAGGAAGCCGAGCGCCTCGTGCGCGCCGGTGTGCTTCCCGAGAAGGAGGACATCTTCTCTCTCACCTTCCAGGAACTGCACGACGTCGCGCGCTCGAACCGGGCGGACGGCCGGCTCGTCCAGCAGCGCAAGGAGGCCTTCCGGTCCTACCACGCGCTCACACCGCCCCGGGTGCTCACCTCGGACGGCGAGGCCGTGGTCGGGGCGTACCGGCGCGACGACGTGCCGGACGGCGCCCTGACCGGGCTGGCGGTCTCCGCCGGGACCGTCGAGGGACGGGCCCGGGTCGTCCTGGACATGGCGGATGCCGATCTCGAAGCGGGCGACATCCTGGTCACTCCCTTCACCGACCCGAGCTGGTCGCCGCTGTTCGTCGGCATCGCGGGCCTGGTGACGGAGGTCGGCGGCCTGATGACGCATGGTGCGGTGATCGCGCGGGAGTACGGCTTGCCGGCCGTCGTGGGCGTGGAGCAGGCCACGCGGCTGATCCAGGACGGGCAGCGGATCCGGGTGTACGGCACCGACGGGTACGTCGAGATCCTGTCCTGACGGACCGCACCGCGCGGCAGCACCGGGACGTCAGCAGGCTGTCAGGTTCAGCGGGCTATCAGGATCAGCGGGCTGTCAGGATCTCCACACCGAACGCTCCGACCTCCGCGACGAGCCTGTCGCGGGGGTCGGCGTCGGTGATCAGGCCGCTGACCTCCGCCCAGGGCAGGACGCGGTACTGCGAAGCGGTGCCGATCTTCTCGGCGGAGGCGAGGATGTAGGTGTCCGCGGCCCGCGCGGCCAAGGCGCGCTTCATCGCCGCCTCTTCGGCGTCCGCGGTGGTCAGTCCCGCCTCCGGGTGTACGCCGGTGACACCGAGCAGGCAGAGATCGGCGGAGACGTTCTGCGCGGCCTCGACAGCGGCCGCGCCGCAGGCGACCGCCGAGTGCTTGAAGACGCGGCCACCGAGGAGGAAGAGCTCCACCCCGGGGTGGTCGAGCAGGGCCACGGCGACGGTCGGGCTGTGCGTGATCACGGTGCAGCTGAGGTCGTACGGGAGCGCGCGGGCGACCGCGAGGGCGGTCGTGCCTCCGTCGAGGATCAGCGAGCCGCCGGGCCGTACCAGCGCGGCGGCCACGGCGGCGACCTTCCGCTTGCCGTCGGGGGCGACGGCATGCCGGGCGGCGTAGTCGGCCACCGCTGGTGAAACGGGCAGCGCACCGCCGTAAACCCGCTGGCAGAGCCCGTCGGCGGCGAGTTCACGCAGGTCGCGCCGCACGCTGTCCTCGGAGATCCCCAGTCCTGCGGCGACGTCCTTGGCGACGATCTTGCCCTCGCGAGCGAGCAGAGCGAGCAGGTGGTCGTGCCGTTCAGCGGCCAGCATGCACATTCTCTCCTGTTCTTGCACGTTCCTGCATGTACGGTAGCGCACGTGAACGACAAGCCCCCGTCCGTCGCGTACGACGCCCCGTACGGCGTCTCGTACAGCGAGGCCGGGATTCCCCGCCGCACCCCGCAGGAGACCGCATGACTGGCCGCCCCGGCATCGACGTCCCCGATCACCGCGGCCGTACCGGCCTCGACCAGGCCGGGCGCGAGCTGGACCGCAACGGGGACGTGGTGGTCCGCGACGTCGAACTCACCTCGCAGGGCTGGCACGTGCTGCGCCGGACCACCTTCGACTACCGGCGTCGGGACGGGCGTTGGGAGACGCAGCAGCGCGAGACGTACGACCGTGGCAACGGCGCGGTCGTCCTGCCCTACGACACCGCGCGCGGCTGCGTCCTGCTCACGCGTCAGTTCCGCTACCCGGCCTACGTCAACGGCCACCCCGACGGCATGCTCGTCGAGGCGGCGGCCGGACTGCTCGACGAGGACGACCCGCACACCGCCGTCCGCCGCGAGGCCGCCGAGGAACTCGGCGTCACCCTCGGCCCGCTCACCCACGTCCTCGACGCGTACATGAGCCCGGGCTCCATCACCGAACGGCTCCACTACTTCGCCGCCCCGTACACCCCCGCCGACCGGACCGGGACCGGTGGCGGCCTCGAAGAGGAAGGCGAGGACATCGATGTCCTCGAACTGCCCTTCGACGAAGCGCTCGCCATGACCGGTGACGGCCGCATCACCGATGCCAAGACCATCCTGCTCCTGCAATGGGCGGCGCTGACCGGCCCGTTCGCCCCCGCTGCGGACGGCCGCTGACGCGGGGTGAGCCCCGGTCGCGCCAGGTCTCGGGCGGCGCTCGCAGCCTCACGCGTCGGCGGGCCGGCGGAACGCGTCGGCGTTGCGGGCGCACCAGTCCGCGAAGGTCCGCGGCTTGCGGCCGAGCAGGCGTTCCACGGTGTCCGTCCGGAATCCGACGGTGTCGGCCCGCATGACGGCGAATCCCTCCGTGATCGCCTCGGCGAGCGCCGGTGGCGCACCGTCGGGGAAGCGGGAGCGGACGATTTCGTCCACGGTGGCCGCCTCGCGCACCTCGATCGCGAGGCCGGTCGTCTTGGCGATGATCCGGACCTGCTCGGCGACGGTGAACGTCTCCTCCCCCGTCAGGACGTACTCCTGGCCCTGATGGCCGTCCTCGGTCAGGGCGAGGGCGGCGACCGCGGCGATGTCCGCGGGGTCGATCGGCGCGTAGCGGCCGGGGCCGATCGGGTCGAGTACGTAGCCGCCCTCGCGGATGGTGGGCACCCAGTCGAGGGCGTTGGTGGTGAAGCCGCCGGGGCGCAGGATCGTGGCGGGGATGCCGGAGGCGCGGACAAGCTTCTCGCGTTCGTGGTGCCAGTGGCCCATGGCGGGCATCGGGTCGCCGAGGACGTTGAACGACGAGAGGTGGACGACGCGGCTCACCCCTGCCGTCCGGGCCGCCGCGAGGGCGTTGGCGGTGTAGTCGGTGCCGATGCCCTGCGTGAGCAGGAACAGTGCGTCCACGCCGGCGAAGGCGGGTCTCAGTGTGGCGGGCTCACCCAGGTCTCCGACGGCGAGTTCCGCGGCCTGGGGCAGTCCGGCGGCACGGGCGGGGTCGCGGACGAAAGCACGCAGCTTGGCGCCCCTCGCGTTGAGCTCGCGGGTGAGTTCACGGCCTATGTTCCCGGTGGCACCGGTGACCAGTATCATGGTGACTCCTTGCGGTCGTTTGCCGTCTAACGAATACTCGAAAAACGTTAGCCGGTGAATCATTAGCCGTCAATCGATTCTTGACGGGCGCCCGAACTGCCGCTTGCCCACCTCACCGAGAGGCCGCGATGTCTGAGTTCCTGGACCTGCACGGCAAAACGTCGAAGGCGCTCCGGGCGCTGTCCGACCGGGCCATGCGCCGCTACGGGTTGCATCTGGGCCAGAACTACCTGCTCGCGGTGTTGTGGGAACGGGACGGCAGCGCGCCGGGCGAGATCGCCGCCGCGCTGAACGTCACGACGCCCACCGTCGTCAAGATGGCCGACCGGCTGACCACCGCAGGACTGCTCACCCGGCGCCGCGACGACCGGGACAACCGCCTCGTACGGCTGTGGCTCACCGACGCGGGCCGCGACCTGCGGAAGCCGATCGAGGCGGAACGGCGGCTGATCGAGGAGACCGTCACCGCCGGTCTCACCGGGGCGGAACGCGAACAGCTGTTGAGCGCGCTGGCGAAGGTCCACCGGTCGGCGCTCGACATGCTCGAAACCAACGGTTCGACAGGGCCGGCCGCCACCTGACGCCCGGCCGGCCTCCGCCGATGCCTTACCGGTGCCGCTCGGTCTACTGGGGCTGCGCGGCCTGCGTGAAGAAGTTGATCACCTCTTCGAGCGTGGGGTTGTCAGGGGCGTCGACCTCGGCCTCGCCGACCGCGGCGCTGCGCGGGAACATCGTCTGCTCGTACGCGGTGAGGGCCGCCTCGACGTCGTCGGGGTGCGCGGCGATGGCCTGACCGAGTTCGGCGCCGTCCAGCATGGCCAGATTGGCGCCTTCGCCGTTCGGGGAGATGAGGTGGGCGGCGTCGCCGACCAGGGTCACCCCGGGCACCCGGTCCCACCGGTGCCCGACCGGCAGTGTGTGGTGGGGGCGCAGGATCGGTGCGGTGTCGCTTTCGGTGATCAGGGCCGTGACCTCCGGGGCCCAACCCTCGAACTCCTCGGCGATCCGCGCGGTGGCCGCGGCGGAATCGGTGAAGTCGATGTCGGCGAACCACTCCAGCGGCTTGGTCAGCATCACGTACGCGTGGAGGGTTTCGTCCTTCTCCCGGTGAGCCGCGATCTGCGCCTTGTCCGGTTCGATCGCGAACATCGACCCGCCGCCGACCGCCTTCGCGACAGCGGGGTACCGGGTGTGGGCGTCGAACAGGTAGGTCTCCACGAACGACATGCCGGTGTACGTGGGTACGGAGTCGGAGAGCAGCGGCCGGACCCGGGACCACGCGCCGTCCGCGCCCACCAGCAGGGTCGTGACGACGGTGCCGCCGTCGGCGAAGGTCACCTCGTGGCGCGAATCGCCGAGGGTACGGACCCCGCTGACCTTGTGACCCCACCGCACGGTGCCGGCCGGCAGCGAGTCGAGCAGCAGCTGCCGCAGCTCACCGCGCTGCACCTCGGGGCGCCCACCGGTGCCGTCGTCGGGCTGGTCGAGCATGACGTTCCCGTCCCGGTCGAGAATCCGCATCGCCTGGCGGCCCTCCAGGACAATGCCGCGGAACTCGTCCATCAGGCCCGCCGCCTGCACGGCCAACTGGCCGTTGTAGTCGTGGATGTCGAGCATCCCGCCCTGCGTGCGCGCGTTCGGGGAGGGCTCCGCCTCGTAGACGGTGACCGGGATGCCGTGTACGTGCAGGACGCGGGCGAGCGTGAGGCCGCCGAGGCCGGCGCCGATGATCGTCGCGTCAGTGGTGATGGCGTCAGTGGTCATGGGAATTCCTTGCCTGTCGCAGGCCTGCCGGACGGACACCCGGCAGGATCTCCGACAAGGCTCCGGTCCCCCGCCGACAAACCGGCAACAGCGAACCGACAGCCCCGACAGGTGACCGACACCGCCACTCCGACCCGCCGAACGCCCCAGGTCAGGGCGCCGATACGCCAGGCCCGCGCGGGCGTCCGGGCAGCCTGGCAGGATGGCGGCATGGAACGTGTGACGGGAATCGGCGGGTACTTCCTGCGGGCCGCCGATCCGGCGGCCCTGAACACCTGGTACCGCGACTGTCTGGGCCTGGACGCCGACGAGAACGGTCTGTGGCAGCAGGGGGCCGGGCCGACGGTCTTCGCGACGTTCGAGTCAGGGACCGACTACTTCGGCTCCCGATCCCAGCAGGTGATGCTCAACTTCCGGGTCAGTGACCTGGAGGCGATGCTCGCGCAACTACGGGCCAGGGGCGCGGACGTGGCCGAGGAGACGCAAGAGATGGCGGGCGTCGGCCGGTTCGGCTGGGTCACCGACCCCGAGGGGAACCGGATCGAACTCTGGCAGCCCCTCTGATCCGACACGAAGCAACCCACCTGGCGTGACGCGTAGTCCGGGTGACCGGCGGGTCTTGTACGGCTCCGCCGGTGTCGTACGGTGCGACCTGATTCAGCCCTTCACGCGGCCCGCCAGGCCGTCCACGATGAGAGCCAGTCCGGCTTCGAATGCCGACTCGTGGTCGATGACCGGGATGTCGGCAGACTGATCCGCGCCGTCCGCCGGGCCGTTCGCCGGGCCGGTGTCCGCCTGTTCCTCCAGGACGCTGCCGACCGTGAAGCGACCGGCGGCCAGCATCGCCATCTGCGCGTCCCGCTCGGGCACGCCGGAGGCGATGAGGAATTCCATCTTGCGCGCGATCCGGTCGAGGTCCGCGGTGGGGATGGTCCCGGCGTGCAGCCGCGCTCCGTCGCGGCGCATCAGCAGGGTATGCCGGAAGCTGCGCGTGTTGTCGAGGAACCACGCACGCCAGTCGTCGGGGAGCGCCGGCAGCGGGACGGTCGCGTGGGGTGCCATGGCGGCCTGCGCCATGGCATTGAGCAGTTCCTTCTTGGTGCGGAAGTGCCAGTAGAGCGACGGCTGTTCGACGCCCAGTCGCTTCGCGAGCCGGCGTGTGCTGACGGCGTCCAGCCCGACCTCGTCGAGCAGGTCGAGCGCCTCGGTGATGACGGTCCCACGGTTCATCTTGGTCACATTGACAATCTATCGCTGATAGATGACTCTGAAAAGGAACCATTCACCGATAGATTTTGGAGCGGATGGCCATGACACAGATATCGGGACAGCAGTCCCTGCGGATCCTCGTCGCGGGCGGTGGCATAGCGGGACAGGCGCTCGCCTTCTGGTTGACGCGGGGCGGTCACCGGGTGACCGTCGTCGAGCGCTTCCCGGCGCTGCGGGCCGCGGGCGCCCAGGTCGATCTGCGGGGCCAGGGCATCGAGGCCGTCACCGCCATGGGGCTCCTCGACGCGGTGCGGGGCAAGCTCGTGGACGAGGCGGGTGTCGCCTTCGTGGACGCGCGCGGCCGGGCCAGGGCGACGATCATGGCCAACACCTCGGGGCGGGGCCGGCAGACGCTGACGTCCGAGTACGAGATCATGCGCGGGGACCTGGTGCGCATCCTCCACGACGCGACGAAGGACGACGCGGAGTACGTCTTCGGCAAGAGCGTGGACGGCTTCGACCAGGACGAGCACGGGGTCGTCGCGCACTTCTCCGACGGGTCCAGCGACGAGTTCGACCTGCTGGTCGGCGCGGACGGGCAGGGGTCACGCATCCGACGGGCGATGCTCCCCGGGGGCACCGATCCGTATCGGCGGCTCGGCATCCACATGGCGTACTGGTTCGTCCCGCGCATCGCGTCGGACAGCAACATCCGGGACACCTACATGGCGCCGGGCGGTCGCCAGATCATGCGGCGCAGCCACAATCCGACCGAGACGCAGGCGTACTTCGTGCTGCGGGAGGAGTCCGAGGAGGCGTCGACGGTTCACCGCGAGTCCGCCGAGCGTCAACAGGCCTTCTGGGCGGACCGGTTCCGTGATGCCGGATGGCAGACCGAGCGCTTCGTCGCGGGTATGCGGACCAGCCCGTTCTTCTACTCGCAGGAGATCGTGCAGGTGCGTACGGACACGTGGTCCAAGGGGCGGGTGGTCCTGGCCGGTGACGCCGCGCACTGCGCTTCTCCGTACAGCGGCATGGGGATCTCGGGCGGGCTGGTCGGTGCCCATGTCCTGGCGGGCAAGCTCAACCGGCATCCGCACGACCTGCCGACGGCGCTGGCGAACTACGACGCCGTACTGCGGCCGTTCGTCGACAAGATCCAGGCCGAGGTGAATCCACGCATCCTGCGCCTGGGCATGCCGATGACGCAGCGCGCGATCACCGCCTTCCAGTCCGCGACCGCCGTGGCCTGCTTCCTGCGTGTCCCCGACCTCGTCGCCCGCTACTCGAAGGAGGACCGCGGCGGCGACTGGCAACTCCCCCAGAACCCGGCACCGTTGGGCGTCTCTCGCCTCGGCCTCTAGGCCGTCAGAGGGCGCGATGCATGATGTGCAACCCGACGTAGCCGTGGGTCGGATGCCGGAAACCTTCCGGCAGCGTGCCCAGCACCTCGAACCCGAGGGACCGGTAGAGGTGCACGGCGGGCGCGTTCGTCTCCACGACCGCGTTGAACTGCATTCCCCGGAAGCCGGCTGCTCGCGCCCACCCCACCGTGTACGCACACAGCGCCCGGCCCACACCTTTGCCGGAGTGCGCCGGGTCAACCATGTAGCTGGCGCTCGCGATGTGCGAGCCGTTGCCCATCTGATTGCTGTTCATCTTGGCCGTACCCAGAACCGCTCCGGCTTCGTCGACGGCGACAACCGTACGGTTCGGCGACGACAGCAGCCACCACTCACGGCCTTGCTCCTCGCCGAGATCGAGCGGATAGGTAAAGGTCTCGCCCGCGGCGACGATCGCATGAAAGAAGGGCCAGATGGCGGACCAGTCGTCGGCAGTGGCTTCCCTGATCAGCATCGGGCCAGCATGCCGGTAGCCCCACACACCTGCCAACGCTTTTCGCTCCCCTGCCCGCTAGACGCGGCGGAGTTGGGCCGACAGGTGGTGTTGGAGGGGTTGGCCCAGGGCCGCCAGGTCGTGGGTGAAGTGCAGGGTGTCGTCGTCCGTCAGGTGGTAGCGGCGGCGGGTGGCGTTGACTTTCTTGGCGGTGGGGGTGAGGGCGACCTCGTGGGTGGTCAGGTCGACGGCGCCCGCGTCCGCGTGGCCGGTCGCGATTTCCGCGATGCCGGTGGGCTGGGTGATCAGCGCTTCCACCCGGCCGTCGGGCTGGAGCCGCCACCAGCCGCTTTCGCGGGCCGACGGGCGCAGTGGAGCGTCGTTCGCGTCGAGCAGCCAGGCGCGGGCCTCGTAGTGGAGGAAGGGGCGGCCGTCGTGGCTGAAGGTGACTTCCTGCCCGTAGCTGAATTCGTCGGCCAGCGTCGGGTATCCCCCGTGGCCCCGGCCGGTCCACGTGCCCAGGAGTCCGGTTACCGGCGCCAGCAGGGCGTGCGGTGCGGGCGTTTCGTCGGGGTCGAAGGCGTCGGGGTACGGGGGCGGTGGCGTGGGGAAGGACATGATGGGTGCTCCTGGGTCGGGGCCGCTGGCGCGTGCAGCCTATGGCAGTCACACAGGCCTCTTTGCCGGTATACCGATTCAGCCGGAGCAGAGTGAGAGAGCTGGGAAATATCGGAACTATGGCCGCTTATCGCTCGCTCTCTTGAGCCCTGGAACGTCACTGGTATGCCAAATGCTAAAGTGCTCGACGTGACCGCGAACCCCCACGACGGCGCATCCTCGCACGTCGACCACGCCGAACAGACTCTGCGGGCCGCCATTCTCGACGGTACCCAGCCGCCGGGCTCCCGGCTGCGGGAACGTGAACTGTCCGAGGCCCTCGGCTACTCCCGGGTCCCGGTACGGGAGGCCCTGTCCCGGCTCGCTGCCGACGGGCTCGTGGAAGTCTCGCCGCGCCGTGGCGCATCCGTGCGGCGGCTCACCCTGCGCGACGTGGACGAGCTGTTCGACCTGCGGCTGAGCCTGGAGGTCTTCGCCACCCGGCGCGCCGCCGAGGTGAGCGCCGCCGGTGCCAGCACGGCCCGGCTGAGCGAGCTGATGTCGATCGCCGAGGACGCCACCCACCGGGGTGACGTGCGGGTGATCCCGGCGGCGAACACGGCGCTGCACGAGGAGATCGTGGCGCTCACCGGGAACGAGCTGCTGCGTACGACGTTCCAGCCGTCCCTGGGTCTCCTCCAGTGGGTGTTCACCCTCACCAGCAACCGCGACCAGAGCGTGCAGTGCGCGGAGCACCAGGACATCTGCGCCGCGATCCGGGCGGGCAAGCCCGACCTCGCCGCGGCCCTCGCGTACACGCACATCGAGATGGGCCGCGCGCCCTCGCTCGACACGCTCACCGGCGTACTGCCGCCCGACTGACGGGCCCGTACCTGGCACCAACCCCGCAAGGAGCACCACCACCCATGCTGATCAGGAATGTCCGTCCCTGGGGCGGCGAAGCCAGCGACATCGAGATCCGCGAAGGCCGGATAGCCGCCGTCGCCCCGCACGACCCCGCCCGGCTGGGCAACGGTTCGGACGTGGACGGCCGGGGCCGGCTGGCGATGCCGTCCTTCTCCGACGTCCACTGCCACCTGGACTCCAACCGGATCGGTCTGCCGTTCCGCCCGCACACCGGCAAGCCGGGCGTGTGGGGTCTGACGATGAACGACCGCGACCACTGGCGCGAGGACCCGCCGGTCGCCGACCGGGCCACAGCGCTGCTGGGCCGCATGATCGAGCGAGGCACCACGCGCGTACGGAGCTACGCCCAGATCGACGCCGACTGCGGCCTGGAGCGCTTCGAGGGCGTCCTCGCGGCGAAGGAAGCGCACAAGGACCGGGCGCATGTCGAGATCATGGCGTTCCCGCAGGCCGGCCTGCTGCTGGAGAAGGGCGTCCCCGAGCTGATGGAACAGGCGCTCTCGTCGGGCGCCGCGGTGGTCGGCGGTATCGACCCGTGCACGCTGGACCGTGACCCGGTGCGTCACCTCGACATCGTCTTCGGTCTCGCCGAGCGCCACCAGGCGCCGATCGACATCCATCTGCACGAGCCCGGCCATCTGGGCGTGTTCAGCACCGATCTGATCCTGGAGCGCACCCGCGCCCTCTCCATGCAGGGCAAGGTGACGCTGTCGCACGCGTACGAGCTCGGCACCGTCGACGAGGCCACCACGCGCCGTCTCGTCGAGGAGTTCGCCGAGCTGGACGTCTCGATGGCCACCATCGCCCCCGCGCAGCAGCAGAACGCCCTCCCCCTCGCCGAACTGACGCGGGCCGGCGTACGGGTGGGCCTCGGTGAGGACGGCCAGCGCGACTACTGGTCGCCGTACGGCAACGGCGACATGCTCGACAGGACCTGGCAGCTGGCGTTCACCAACCGCTACCGCCCCGACGAGCTGATCGAGCACTGCTGGGCCGTGGCCAGCCGTGGCGGCGCCGCCATTCTCGACCCGTCGCTGGAGCGGCTGACGTCCACCGCCGACCGGCCCGGCGTGAGCGCCGGGGACGCGGCGGACCTCGTCCTGGTCGACGGCGACAGCGTGGCGGCGGCCGTCATGGACCGCGGCACCGACCGTACGGTCATCCACGCGGGCCGGGTCGTCGCCGACCAGCTGCGGCTCGTCGGCTGACCCACCGCCAACGGCTGAGGGCCGGACCGCACTGTGCGGTCCGGCCCTCGGCCGTTGTACGGCACCGTCACCTCGATGCCGGTACCCCCCGGGCGGGGAACGGGGCTTCGCTCCCGGCCCAGGGGCGTCTCTGCCCGGTCAGCCGGCGGCGGCCGCCGGGGCCGCCGTCGCGTCCGGTGCCGTACCGTCCGCCGCCACCAGGTGGCAGGCGACCTGACGCGGTACGCCGTTCCCCGCCACCGGCAGTGTGCGCAGGGCCGGTGCCTCGGTGCGGCAGCGGTCCGTCGCCAGCGGGCAGCGGGTGTGGAAGTGGCAGCCGGGCGGCGGATCGAGTGGGCTGGGCAGGTCCCCGCCGAGCACGATCCGGGTCCGCTCCCGCTGTTCGTGCGGATCCGGTACGGGCGCGGCGGACAGCAGCGCCTGCGTGTACGGGTGTTTCGGATCGGCGAACAGCTCGGCCGCGGGGGCCTGTTCGACGATCTGGCCCAGATACATCACGGCGATGCGGTCCGCCAGGTACTCCACGGCGGCCAGGTCGTGCGTGATGAACAGGCAGCCGAAACCGCGCTCGCGCTGGAGGTCGGCGAGCAGGTTGAGCACGGACGCCTGGACCGAGACGTCCAGGGCCGACGTCGGTTCGTCCGCCACGAGCAGTACCGGCTCCACGGACAACGCCCGTGCGATGGAGACGCGTTGCCGCTGGCCGCCGGAGAGTTCGTGCGGCTTGCGGTCGGCCAGCTCCGGGCGCAGCCCGACCTGACGCAGCAGTTCGTCCACGCGGCGCGACGCCTCGGCCCGCCCGGCGATGCCGTGCAGCCGGATCGGCTCAGCAATGATCTGACGGATCGTCATGCGCGGGTTGAGCGAGGACGACGGGTCCTGGAAGACCAGGTGGACGTCACGGCGCAGCGGACGCATGGCGCGGGCCGACAGGGTCGTGACGTCCGTACCCTGGATGACCACTTCGCCGCCGGTCGGCCGGTCGAGTCGGACGACGCAGCGGCCCACGGTCGACTTGCCGCTGCCGGACTCACCGACCAGGCCGACGACTTCGCCGGGGCCGATCGTCAACGAGACACCGTCGACCGCGCGAACCGTGCCGGTCCGCGAGCTGAAGTGGCGTCGCAGGTCGTGGACTTCCAGCACGGGGGTGACGGTGTCGTCGGGGGCGGTCATCGGGCACCTTCCTCTGCGGCGGGCGCGGGGACGGGAACGGGGCCGGGTACGGCCGGGTGGTGGCAGGCGATCCGGTGCGTACCCGCAGCCGTGCGCAGCGCCGGCCGTCCTGCCCGGCAGTCGTCCTGCGCGAAGGCACAGCGCGGTGCGAAGCCGCAGGCGTCCGGCTGGACGCGCAGATCGGGTACGAGACCGGGGATCTCGTTGAGCCGGGAGCGCCCCTCGGGGGTGCGGCTGCCCGGCCGGAGCACGGCGCCCAGCAGGCCGCGCGAGTAGGGATGGCGGGGTGCGGCGAACAGCTCGTCCACCGAGGCCTGTTCGACGGGCCGTCCGGCGTACATGACCAGCACCCGGTCGGCCGTATCGGCCACGACGCCGAGGTCGTGGGTGATGAGCACGATGGCGGTGCCGAGGCGGTCCCTGAGGGACTTGAGCACGTCGAGGATGCCCGCCTGCACCGTGACGTCCAGCGCGGTGGTGGGCTCGTCCGCGATGAGCACCGCCGGGTCACATGCCACGGCGATGGCGATCATCACGCGCTGACGCATGCCGCCCGAGAGCTGATGGGGGTATTCGTCCACGCGCCGGTGCGGGGCGGGTATGCCGACCAAGTCGAGCAGTTCGACCGCGCGGGCCTTGGCTTCCTTACGGCCGAGTTTCTGATGACGGACGAGTACTTCGCTGATCTGCCGTCCCACGGTGAGCACCGGGTTCAGCGAGGTCATCGGCTCCTGGAAGATCATGGACAACCGGCGGCCGCGTACGGCCCGCAGGGTGCGCTCGCTCGCGCCGACCAGTTCCTCACCGTCGAGGGTCACGCTGCCGCCGATCCGCGCGGTGGGCGGCAGCAGCCCCATGACGGCCATGGACGTCACGGACTTGCCGCAGCCGGACTCGCCGACCACGGCGAGCACTTCACCGGGCGCGAGGTCGTACGAGACGCCGTCCACGGCGTGCACGGTGGACTCGGGGCCGTGGAAGGAGACCGTCAGGTCGCGGACGCTGAGCACGGGAGCGTCGCCCCGCAGCGGCGTGGTGGCCGGTGCGGACCGCGATGCGGGGGACGGTGCGGTGGGGGTCATCGGGAGCCTCCACGGGGATCGAGGATGTCACGTACGCCGTCACCGAGCAGATTGAACGCGAGGGTGGCCAGCACGATGACGAGTCCGGGGAACACCGCCATCCAGGGGGCGGTGGCGATGAACGGCTGGGCGCTGGAGAGCATCACGCCGAGCGAGGGCGACGGCGGCTGTACGCCGAGGCCGAGGAAGCTGAGCACGGCCTCGCCGATGATCGCCGTCGGGACACCGACGGTGGCCTGGACGATCAGCGCCGATGTGGCGTTGGGCAGCACGTGCCGGAAGAGCAGTGTCCGGTCCCTCGCCCCGTTGGCGACGGCCGCTGCCACGTAGTCGAGGTGCTTGAGCCGCAGCGTCTCCGCCCGGGTGATGCGCACGACGGCCGGTATCTGGGAGATGCCGATGGCGATGGTGGCGTTCTTCAGCGACGGGCCGAGTACGGCGGCGAGGCCGACGGCGAGCACCAGGAAGGGAAAGGCCAGCATAGTGTCGGTGAGCCGGGAGACCACACTGTCGGCGACCCGTCCGTAGTACCCGGCGAGCAGACCCAGCGGGACCGCGATCACGAAGGCGAGGGCCACGGAGACCACACCGACCTGCATGGACGCGGTGACTCCCACGAGGATCCGGGAGAGCTGGTCGCGCCCGAGGTCGTCGGTGCCGAGCCAGTGCGCCCAACTGGGCGGTGCCAGCGCCGCGTCGAAGTCGGGCAGCGACGGGTCGTACGGCGCGACGAGTGACGAGAAGACGGCGACGAGGACGAAGACAGCGGCGAGCACAGCGCCGACGAGCGCCAGCTTGTTGCGGCGCAGCTTGCGCCAGCCGGCCGCGAGCCGTTCGGCGGCTCCGCCCGGCGCCGGGCGGTCCTTCGCCGTGCCGGGGCCGGCAGCCGGAGAGCCCGGAGAGCCCGAAGGCGCTGACAGGGGTGGGGAGTTGACGGCGGACATCAGGAGCCTCCCAGCCGGATGCGCGGGTCGATGACCGAGTACAGGAGGTCGACCAGCAGATTGATCAGGATGTAGGCGGCCGAGGTGAAGAGCACGACGCCCTGGACCATCGCGTAGTCACGGGTGAAGACCGCGTCGATGGTGAGTTTGCCGAAGCCCGGCAGGACGAAGACCTGTTCGGTGACGACGGCGCCCGAGATGAGCTGTCCGAGCTGGAGTCCGAGCACGGTGATGACCGTGACCAGCGAATTGCGCAGTGCGTGCGTGCCGATGACGGCGCGGTGCGAGAGCCCCTTGGCGCGGGCCGTGCGGACGTAGTCCGACGACATGGCGTCGAGCATCGCCGCGCGGGTCTGTCTCATGACCACGGCGGCGAGACCGGAGCCCAGCACGATCGCCGGGAGCACGAGTCGGCGCAGGTTCTCCACGGGGTCCTGTCCGAACGGGACGAAACCGGAGGCCGCGAAGACCGGCATGGCGATGGCGAAGGCGAGGACCAGCAGCATGCCGAGCCAGAAGGTCGGCACCGACATACCGAGGAGGGCGACCCCGTTCGCGAACCACTCCTCGGGACGGCCGCGGCGCACCGCGGCGACGATTCCGGCGCCGATGCCGACAACGACGGCCAGGATCAGGGCCAGCGCGGCGAGTTCGAGCGTGATGGGCAGGGCGTCGAGGATGGAGTCCAGGACGGGCAGCCCGCTGCGGGCCGAGGTGCCCAGGTCCCCGGTGACGGCGTGCCGCAGGTAGTCCCAGTACTGCACGACGATGTTGTCGTTCAGCCCGTACTCCTCGCGGATGGCGGCCAGCACCTCGGGTGAGGTCTGCTCGCCGGCCAGGGCCTGCGCGGTGTCGCCGGGCATGGCGCGGACGCCCGCGAAGACGGTGATGCTGACGAGCACCATGGTGAGCAGCGCCTGTCCGACGCGGCGTCCGAGGTACGAGGTCAGAAGTCCGGTGACGCGATTCATCCTTGGCCTCCCTTCACGTAACCGGCCTCCTTGACCCTGATGAGTCCGTCGCCGGACAGCGCGATGCCGCTGATGTCCTTCGATGCGACGGCGTAGTTGATGTTCCGGTAGAGGTAGATCACCGCGTGCTGGCGGTTGATGGCCCGGGTGAGCTGCTGGTAGATCACGCGCCGTTTCGCCGGGTCGGCGGTGGAGCGTCCCGCTGTGATGAGCCGGTCGATCTCGGGATCGGAGAGCTTGCCCTGGTTGTTGCTGCCGGTGGTGCCGACGAGGCTGTCGATGTTGCCGGCCGGATCGGGCTGGCCGCCCCAGCCGCCGGTACGGGCCTGGAAGTCGCCGGCGAGTGTGCGGGTGAGACCGGTGGCGAACTCGGTGGGCCGCAGCCGGACGTCGAACCCGGCGTCCTTGGCCATCGCCTGGATGACCTGGCCGAGCCGGTTGTCCTCCGGCGTTGTGTTGATCATCAGCTCCAGCGGCACGGGAGTGCGCACCCCGGCCGCCTTGAGCAGTCGCTTCGCCTTCGCGACGTCGCGCCCCGGGCAGGTGACGGGGGTGCTGAGCGGGGTGCCGGGCGGCACCGGGCCGCAGGCGGGCTCGTACATGTCCTGGAAGACCAGCTTGTTGATCAGCTCGCGGTCCAGGGAGAGGTCGAACGCCTCACGGACGCGCACGTCCCGGCCGAAGGGCGTGTCGACGTGTCCGGGCTTCTTGTCCACACCGTCCGTGTTGCCGACGTTGAGGGTGAGCGCCATGTAGCCCAGGGACGGGGTGTTGAGCAGTTGCAGGGCCTTGTCGCCCATGCCGCTGCGCACCTCGACGGGCCCCATCTGGTCACCGATCTGCACGTCGCCCGAACGCAGGTTGGCCAGACGGATGTTGCCGTCGGTGATGGTCTTGTAGACCACGTGGTCGAGATGCACCTTGTCGGCGTCGTAGTAGAGCGGGTCCTTGGTCAGCTCGATCCGGTCGCCGACGACCCGCTTGACGTACTTGAACGGGCCGACGCACGAGGGGTGCGTGGCGAAGCTCTTGCCGTACTTCGCGATGGCCTTGGGCGACATGACGAGCCCGGCCGTGTTGGCCAGCCTGCCGAGCAGCGGGGTGTCGGGGTGCTTGAGGGTGAGCCGCACGGTGTACGGGGCGATCGCCTCGACCTTCTCCACCGAGTCGATCTCCGACGCCCGGCCGGAGCCCGGCAGGTGGAGGTCGCGGTCGAGTGAGGTCTTGACGGCCTTGGCGTCGAGCTTCGCCCCGTCGCTGAACCGCGCGTCACGGCGGACGTCGAAGGTGAAGGTGCGACCGCCGTCCGTGATCTTCGGGAGTGTGGCGGCGAGTTGCGGGACGAAGCGGTTGTGCTGGTCGACGTCGTACAGCTGCTCGCACATCGACGTGAACACGGTCCGCGCGACCAGCGCGCCGGTCAAGGTGGGGTCGAGCTTGTCCGGGTCGGACTTCAGGCCGATCACCGCCGTGCCGCCGTCACGGACCGGCCGCGCGTCGACGAGCCGGGGTGCGGTGGCCGTGTTCGCACCTGGCGGTGGGAGCGAGCCGCACCCGGTGGCGAACGTCAGCAATGCGGCCACCGCGAGCGCGAGAGGTAGGCGACGCACGGGACCACACCTCCTTCACATATGGCGGGATGCGCGCCCGATCGAGCTGCGCCGTTGAGGCGACACGGTATACCGAAGCGATGTTTCACCATATGGATCGCGTCGCCATTCTGCGCATCAATGCCCCTTAATGCCCGCCATATACAGGACATTCTTCCCGCATCAGTCAATGATGATCGTTATGTTTTCGAGTCTTTGGTATACCAGATGCGTGCCTCGGCAGCCCACGCACAACGAACGCCGCCGCCCCGCGAGGTCATCGCGGGGCGGCGGCGTGGTGGGAGGGGTTAGCGGCGCATGCTCAGTGGTTCGTGCGGGGAAGCACCTGGAGTGTGTCGCCCACGGCGCGCTCGCCGGTGGCGTCCGACGTGTGGTTGACCAGTGCGCCGTTCACCGCCATGGCGGTGGAGCCGCCGCCGTCGAGGTTGAGCGCCTGGTCCGCGCCGAGCGAGCGCATGAACTCGGCCGCCTCCTGCAGGGTGAAGCCCTCGCTGCCGCCGGCCTGCCGCCCGTCCACCGTCGCCAGGATGAGCCGGCCGCGCCTGTCGATGCCCGCCATCGTGCGCGGCTGGCGGGTGTTGGCCCAGGCGTACCCGAACGAGAGGTCCTTCGGGTCCACCGTGCCCTCGGCTGCGGCGTCGATGCGCACCCGGCCGTTCTCGACCAGGGTCGGAGCGGCGCTCACGATGCTGTCGCCCTTGCCGAGGACGACCTTGCGCCCGCGCTCGTCGCGCACGGTCTCCTCGACGTCCACGCGCCGCTCGGGTGCCGCGTGTGCGGTCAGCCAGTCGGCGGCCGACCCGATGCCCTGCAGCACCGAACCGCCGGCGGGCACGAAACCGCCGCGCGCGCCCACCGAGACGACCTTGCCGGAGCGGTCCAGCACGGCCTGGCTGCCGGTGCCTGTCGGCAGGGCGGCCGTGAACTCCGGTGTGAACAGCACGAGATCGTCGGTCTTGTGACAGGTCACGTCCTGCCAGGGCCGCTCGCTCGGCGTGCCGCCGGGCCGCCCGCAGTCCCTGACCGTGCCGGGGACGCGGTTGATGCCCTCGACCGTGTACCGCGCGCCGCCGACCCGCGCGACGGCGGTGCTGGTCAGGTCGGCGATGCGGGCGTGCCGGCCGCCGTCGGTGAGGACGAGCGCGGCGCGCGCGCCCGCAGCCATCGACTCCAGGCGCCCGTCGTAGACGGCGATGCCCGACTGGATCCCCTGGACGCCGTCGCTGTCCGAGGTCACGAAGAAGCCCGCGTTGACCCCGACGAGCGAGCGCAGTTTCGCGGCCACGGACGACGTGGTCCCGCGCTGCGTCACACTGCCGTCGTGGGTGCCGGTGACCGTACCCGTGAAGGTGCGCGGGTCGACGATCGCGACGTGCAGGTTCTCCACGTCGGCCGGCTGGTCCGCGTCGTAACCCGTCCACTCCACCGCGGTGTGGAAGCCGGCGGCCGTGACGGCCTGGGCCGCCGCGGCCGCTTCGGCCTGGGTGGCGTACGAACCGACGCGTACCCGCAGACCCATGAGGCCGTGCGGAGTGTCGCTGTACGCCGGCCAGTCGATCCGGTCGACGCGCGGCGCGAAGCCGTTCGCGCGCAGCTGCCCCGCCGTGGTGTCGGCCCAGGATCGCGGACCGACCGTGGCCCAGGTGGCAGCGCCGGAGAGCCGTCCCGTAGTGGGCGCCTGCACGGTGATCGTCCAGGCGGGCGCGGCCTTGGCGTTCGTCACCGTGCCGGTGCGCACCTCGACGCCCCGGGCGACGTGCCGCGTCGTCCAGAGCGAGGTGACCGAGGTGCGGGTCGCTGCGGAGCGGGTGGTGCCGGGGGTGGCCGCCTGGGCGCTGCCGAGGGCGCCCAGCGATGTGGCCCCTACCAGGACCGCGGCCGTCGCCAGGGCGGCACGCGGACGCCTGGGACGACGGGACGGGGCCGAGGTGTTCCGGACTGCCGTGCGTGCTTGGTTCATTGATCCTCACCGGGACGAAGGCGACGACCCGGCCAGGGACCGCTTCGGCCGGGTGTCCGAACAGGTCACGATGAGAACCGTGAGGAGCGAGGGGGCGGACACGCCCGGCCGAAGGAGAGGCGAACATTGGACGACGCGGTGCCGTGCACGCTGTCGGGCACAGCTCTGCCGGTGCCGGTCTGCCGGTCCTTTCAGGGATCCATGCCGGTCAGAGCTGGGTGGCCGTACGGACCAGCCCGGCGAGGGCCACGGAGCGGCTGTGCGCCGGCCAGGCGATGTGGGTGACGACCGGGAGCGCGTCGGTCAGCGGGACCCCGGTGTGTTCGGCCCACAGCCAGGCGCGGGCGGACTCGGGGAAGACGGCGGCGGTGCGGCCGAGGGCGATCAGCTGGGCCAGCTGCGTCTGGTCGTGGACCTCGGGGCCGGGGCCTGGCGGGTACGTGTCGTGGCGCGGCCAGCGGGCGAGCGGCAGATCGGGCACGTCGGTGATGTCGGCCAGGGACAGCGTCCTGCGCGCGGCGAGGGGGTGCCCGGCGGGCAGGATGGCGATCTGCCCCTCGGTCATCAGCTCCTCGCTGTCGAACCCGGCGAGGGAGTTGAACGGCGCGTGCATGAGCGCCGCGTCGGCGCGGCCGTCGCGCAGCATCCCTTCCTGCTCGCACATGCCGCTCGGCAGCACTTCGAGCTCGGCGGCGTCGGGCTCGGCGGCGTAGGCGGCGAGGAGCTTCTGCAGCAGCTCGTGGGAGGCGGCGGCCTTCACCGCCAGCACCAGACGGTTACGGGGGCCGCCAGGACCGTCGGCGCCACCGGCCCGGCGCACGCGGCGTACGGCGGCGGTGGTCGCGTCGAGGGCGGCGGCTCCCTCGTACAGCAGCACCTCTCCAGCGCCGGTCAGCGACACGCCCCGGCGGTTACGGTCCAGCAGGGCGACGCCGAGGCGCCGTTCGAGCTGCTGGATCGCCCGGGACAGCGGCGGCTGGGCCATGCCGAGGCGCTCGGCGGCGCGGCCGAAGTGCAGCTCCTCGGCGACGGCCATGAAATACCGCAGTTCGCGGGTCTCCAAGATGTCCACACCTCAGAGCGTAACTCAGTGATACCTGCCGGGTATCACAGAGCACCGTATCGGTGTTGGCCGCACGGCTCGCCCGCGAGCGAGCATCGACGGCATGAGCGAAACGAAGATCGCGCTGGTGACCGGCGCGAACAAGGGAATCGGGTACGCGATAGCGAGCGGGCTGGGTGACCTCGGCTACCGCGTCGGCGTCGGAGCCCGCGACGAGGCCCGGCGCGAGAGCGCCGTCGGGAAGCTGCGCGCCGCCGGGGTGGACGCGTTCGGGGTGCCGCTGGCCGTGACCGGCGACCGGAGCGTCACCGACGCCGCGGCGCTGGTCGAGCGGGAGGCCGGGCGGCTGGACGTCCTGGTCAACAACGCCGGTATCTCGGGGGAGATGGGTCCGGGCTGGGTGCAGGACCCGACCGCGCTCGACCTCGACGTGGTCCGCACGGTCGTGGAGACCAACGTGATCGGTGTGATCCGGGTGACCAACGCGATGCTGCCGCTGCTGCGGCTCTCCGCGTCGCCCCGCGTCGTGAACGTCTCCAGTTCCGTCGGCTCGCTGACCAGGCAGGCGGATCCGAGCGTCGAGATCGGTCCGATCATGGCGGCCTACTCGCCGTCGAAATCCTTCCTCAACGCCGTCACCGTCCAGTACGCCCGGCAGTTCGCCGGTACGAACATCCTGATCAACGCCGCCTGCCCGGGGCTGGTCGCCACCGACTTCACCAGCTTCCAGGGGCCCCGCACCCCCGAGCAGGGCGCGGCCACCGCGATCCGGCTCGCGACACTGCCCGACGGCGGCCCCACCGGTTCGTTCTTCGAGGACGACGGCGTGGTTCCCTGGTGACCCCGGGTCTGTTGTGATCACGGACGACATGGGCCTGCCGCGCACCGGAATCCCTGGCCCTCCGAGGTGCGGGGGCCAGGGATTCGTTGAACTGCCGTTCCGGGCTGATCAGCTGCCGAAGACCTGGAACTCGTACAGCGAGTATCCGTACGGGGTGCCGCGCTGCGTTCCGTAGACGCGGACATAACGGCCCGAGCCGCTCACGTTGAGCGTCTGGGCACCGCCGGTCCCTGTGGTGGTCGAGTAGACGGTGGTCCAGTTGGTGCCGTCGGCCGAGGTCTGGATCTGGAACGCCTTGCCGTACGCGGCCTCCCAGTTGAGCTTCACCTGGTTGACGGTGTGGGTGGCGCCGAGGTCGACCCGCAGCCACTGCGGGTCGCTGAAGGCGCTGGACCAGCGTGTGCCGTTGTCGCCGTCCACGGCCGCAGAGGCGGGGGTGCCGGCGTTCTCGGTCGAGGAGGCCGTGACGGGCTTGCCCTGAGCGAGGTTGGTCGAACTCCCGCCGCCACCGGGCGCCTTGTTGTAGACGGCGACGTAGTCGATGTTCATCTGTCCGCCGGAGACGGTGGCGGCGTTGGGGCCGCCGCCGAACGCGGCCGGGAAGCCGCCGCCCATGGCGAGGTCGTAGATGATGAAGAACGGATGGTCGACGGCGTTGGTCCAGGTGGAGGCGCTCACCTGACTGGAGTTGACGGTGAAGTAGTTCGTGCCGTCGAGGTACCAGCGGATCTGCTCGGGCGAGACCGACCGGTCGATCTGCACCGCGTAGGTGTGATACCCGGTCTGGCAGCCGGAACAGGCACGTTCACCACTGCCGATGCCGGTGCTCTCGTTGCACGGGCCGCCGGGGTTGGTGCCGCAGTGCAGCGTTCCGAAGACGGAACTGCGGCCGTTGATGTCCTCCATGATGTCCACCTCGCCCGAGGTGGGCCAGGGGGTACCCGTACGCAGCGGGGCGCCCAGCATCCAGAAGGCGGGCCAGTATCCGGCGCCGTTGGCGGTGGTGACGTTCGGCTGCTGGATCGACGACTGCATCATCACGACACCGCCGGCCGGGGCGCCGTAGGTGGCGGCCTGGGTCTCGATGCGTCCCGACGTCCAGCCCGAGCCGGGATCGCTGCCGGAGTGCAGGGCTTTGAGTACGAGGTGACCGTTGCCGTCGTGGAAGACGTTGGCCGTGCTGTTGGTCATCGTCTCGATCTCACCGGTGCCGAAGCTGCTGCCCGGCCCGGTGTCGTACTTCCATGTGCCGGTGTCCACACCGATGTTGGCATTGCCGTTGAAGTCGTCG
The DNA here is from genome assembly GCF_000818175.1 of Streptomyces sp. AcH 505. Lineage (GTDB taxonomy): Bacteria > Actinomycetota > Actinomycetes > Streptomycetales > Streptomycetaceae > Streptomyces. The sequence goes on along the minus strand of NZ_JTIY01000002.1, from coordinate 932,224 downwards.
CTCCAGGTGGTGGTAAAACCGGCGGGAGGTGCGGGGACCGCGGCGGGGGCCGGAACGGCGGCGGGGTGTACCGCCTGCGCCGCCGCGCCCACGGGCGCGGACGCGGCG
>NZ_JTIY01000002.1:928477-931996 GCF_000818175.1 Streptomyces sp. AcH 505 | reverse complement strand
CGGTCAGACCGGCAAGGCTCAGCGCGCCGACGGTCAGCGTGACGAGCGCGGCGCGTGCCGGGGACAGTAAGGGTCTTCTGCGGAACATGTGCGTTCTCCTCTGCTCGCGATGCACCAGATGTGGGGTGGAGACCGGGTGGAGCCGCGTCCAGCGTGGAACATCGTGAGAGCGCTCTCAGGCAGGGTGATGTCTATAACCCCGGTCATCCGGCGTCAAGGAGTCGCGCAACAATCCGCACCGACGGGCCTGGGGTGGGACGGCTCGTACAACACAGCCGTCCCACCCGCACCCGGCGGATGCAGCCTTACGGTCGGGGCTTGTCCGCGAAGACCCAGCGGTTGCCCGCCAGTGCGTCGTTCGGCTCGGGCAGCGGACCGCGTCCGTGGTGCTGGGTGAAGTCGTAGGGGGTGTGGACCGCCGTGGACCAGCCCTTGCGCGCCAGATCACCGGCGGAGTCGGGGCGTGGCGCTCTGTCGAACAGGTCCAGCAGGTCGATGCCGATCTGGCGTGTCGTCGAGGTGTAGAGCGGGCTGTCGCGGTACTCCAGCAGGTCCCTGTCGAGTTTGACCTCGAAGGCCAGGGCGCTTCCTGGCGTACTCAACCGGTCCACCGTGTCGAGGAGATACGTCTCGGCGGCGGCCGGCAGGTAGAACAGCAGCCCCTCGGCGAGCCAGACGCCCGGTGCGGCAGGATCGAAGCCGGCGTCGGCCAGCGCGCCCACCCAGTCGGCGCGCAGATCGACCGGGACGGGGACGCGCGTCGCCTTCGGGGTGGCCGACAGACCGTCGAGGACCCGGTGCTTGAAGGCCAGCACTCCTTCCCGGTCGATCTCGAAGATCACGCAGCCGGGAGGCCAGTCGAGACGGTACGCCCGCGAGTCCATCCCCGCGCCGAACAGGACCACTTGGCGGGCGTAGTGCTGCACCGACCGGAGGAGGAAGTCGTCGAAGACCCTGGTCCGCAGGCCGAAGTAGCGCGCGAACCGCCCCCACAGCGGGTTCGCGTCGCCGTCCGCGACATGCTGCATCCGTACGGGCCAGCCGGCGGACGCCGGTGCGGCGCGCACGAAGTGCTCCGCGTAGGCGTCCTGTGCCAGGGTGTCGTGGCGGTGGGTCTCGATCGCCCGCGCCGCGGCGACCAGGAGAGCCGTCACACCCACTCCCCCTTCCACCCCGTCGATGCCGACGTTACGAGACGTTGTGCTGACCACATGTCCTCCTTGGGACGAGCGAGTGGGGACCTGGAGCGGGACTGCTCCCCTTACGGCAGCAGGACGGGTTTGACCACGCGGCCCGCTTCGCAGTCGCGTTCCGCCTCGTTGATGTCGGCGAGCGGGTACGTGCGGATCAGTTCGTCGAACGGGAACCGGCCGGCCTGCCACAGCGCGGTCAGCCGTGGGATCAACAACCCCGGCACCGCGTCGCCTTCGCAGATGTGCGAGATCTTCCTGCCCCGGTCCAGTGCACCCGGTTCGAGCGACAGTTCCGTGTGGAGCCGCGCCACCAGGCCGAGGTGGCCGGTCGGGCGCAGGGAGCGCAGCGCGTCGTTGATGAGCTGGGCGGAGGCGGTGGTGTCCAGGGCGTACCGCGCACCCCCGTCGGTCAGTTGCCGGATGAGGCCCGGCAGGTCGGTCGATTCGGCGTGTACGGGAATCGCGCCGAACCGTTCGGCGAGGGCAAGCCGTTCGGGGTGCCGGTCGACGGCCACGATCGCCGCTCCGGAGGCGGCGGCTGCCATCACAGCGGCCAGTCCCACCGCCCCCGCGCCAAGGACGGTGACGGTGTCACCGGGCAGCACACCGAAGGAGTTGAAGACCGCTCCCGCGCCGGTGAGGAAGCCGCAGCCCAGCGGTCCGAGCAGTTCGACGGGGAGCGAGGGGTCGACCCGGACGGCGTTGCGGGCCGCCACCACCGCGTACTCGGCGAAGGAGGACTGGCCGAACCACCGGGGGGCCAGTTCCATTCCGGACGCGTCGGTGTACCGCGCCGCGTTCTCCTTGCGCCCGCCGAAGAGATTGAGCGAGGCGAAGGAGTCACAGTAGGCGGGGGCGGCGGCGAGACAACTGCGGCAGCTGCCACAGGAGTCGAAGCTCAGCACGACGTGATCGCCGCTGCTCAGGCCGGTGTTCGGGCCGCCCGTCTCCACCACCACCCCGGCCCCCTCGTGGCCGAGCACGGCCGGCAGCGGTGAGCGGCCCGCCGAGCGCCGGACCGCGAGATCGGTCCGGCACATCCCGCAGCCGGCGATCCTGACCAGGATCTCGCCGTCAGCGGGTGCTGTGTCGAGGGCCACCTCTTCAAGGGCGAACCGGCTCTCGTACGAGCGCAGTACCGCCGCGCCGAAGCGCCGCGTCACACCTCCTCCGGACGGTGCACGACGAACGGCCGGAGGTTTCCGTAGAGCCCCCACCGACCGCCGGCGACGCCGAGTCCGCTGTCCTTGCTGCCCGCGAAGGGCTGGGCGAGGGACAGTTCGGCGTGGTGGTTGATCCATGCCGTGCCGCACTCCAGCCGGTCGGCCACCGCTTCGGCCCGGTCGAGATCGGTGCCCCACACGGAGCCGCCGAGCCCGAACGGGGTGTCGTTGGCGGCCTCGACGGCTTCGTCGAGGCTCCCGTACGGCAGCACCGGCAGGACAGGGCCGAACTGTTCCTCCGTCACCACCCGGCTGTCGGGGAGGACATCGGCCAGGATCGTCGGTTCGTAGAAGTAGCCCGGCCGGTCGGGCCGGTGACCGCCGGCCGCGACACGCGCCCCGTCCGTCAGGGCCTGGGCCGTGTAGCGCTCGACGCGGGTCAGTTGGGGTCCGTTGTTGACGGGGCCGAGCTGGGTGTCCGGGGCCAGACCGGCTCCGACGACGGTGGTCTTCGCCCGCTGCGCGAGTGCCTCGACCACGTCGGAGTAGAGCCGGGCCGGGGCGTAGACGCGCTTGACCGCCATACAGACCTGGCCGCAGTTGCGGAACGCCGCCCAGAACAGCCGGTCGGCGATCCGCTCCACATCCACGTCCTCCAGCAGGATGGCGGCGTCGTTGCCACCCAGCTCCAGGGTGACGCGGCGCAGTGCCGCCGCCGCGCCTTCGGCGACGGCCCGTCCGGTGGGGATCGAACCGGTGAAGGTCACGTGCCGGATGCCCGGATGGGTGGCCAGCCGGGCACCCAGGGGGTCCTGACCTGTGACGACCGTCAGTACGTCGTCGGGGAGGGCGGTGGAGACGACGGATATCAGCAGTCGTGTGGCGAGGGGGGTGAAGGGTGAGGGTTTCACCACCACGGTGTTGCCCGCGGCGAGCGCGGGCGCGAATTTCGCCGACGCGAGCTGGAGCGGAAAGTTCCACGGGACGATCGCGGCGACGGGCCCGAGCGGTCGCCAGCGGACTTCGCTGCGCACCGGCCGGCCGTCCCTGATCGGCTCGGGACCGGGGGCAGGCTCGGCGAAGTGCCGTAAGCGGGCTGCCGTACGGGCGATCTCCGCGCGCGACTCGGCCAGCGGCTTGCCCTGTTCCCGGGTGAGCAGCGG
>NZ_JTIY01000002.1:908867-928257 GCF_000818175.1 Streptomyces sp. AcH 505 | reverse complement strand
GCGCAGGCCGCCTCCACGGCGTCGGCTGCGGCGAGCAACGCGGCGGCGCGGGCGACGGGGTCGGTCCGCCAGCCCCGCCAGGCGTCGTGGGCCCGGCCGACGACGGCGTCCAACTCGTCGGGGTGTTGGTCGGGAGCGTCGTCGAAGGGTTCGCCCGTCGCCGGATCGACGACGGCGAAGCGCTCCCTGCGGGTTATGGTCGCGCGACGGTGCTGACTCGCCGGCATGCCGGCGTCAGCTCGCGGCGGCGACGGCGGCTGCGGATTCCCGGGCGTGGCGGTCCATCTCCGCGCGGAAGGCGGCCACCAACTGCGGCTGGATCCTGCCGGTGTTGCGGTCGCCGCCCTCGCAGACCGCACCGCGCACCCCCACGATGTCCGTGCCCATCCGGGTCAGCGCGCCGAGGTCTCCCGCTTTCACACTGCCGGCGAGGGCGGCGAGCAGACCGGCCTCGTGGGACAGCCGGACGAACTCGGCGCAGGCCTCCGGCGGAACGTGGTCGAACAGCCGGGTCCCGTCCTTGATCGCGGTGTCCAGCATGGCCGCGTCGGAGCCGGAGCGGCGGGCGATGTCGGGCAGCGCGAGCGGGTTGACGCTGCCGATCCGGTGGGCGTCGGCGTAACCCGAGGCGACGACGAACGCGTCCGGCCGATAGTCCTTCACCGCCCGGACGACGCCGCTCATGATGTCGACGGCCTGGTCGGACGTCGTGCATCCGTAGAGGCCGACCTTGATGTACGTGGCTCCCGAGACGACCGCGCCGAGCGCCGCCTGGGCCACCGTGCCGGGCTTGTACGGCACGTCTCCCACAGTGGCGGACACGGGCGTACCGGCGGGGATCGCGTCACGGATCTCTCTGATCACCCACGGGAAGTTCGCACCGAGCGAACCCTCGTCGGGCTTCTTCACATCGACGATGTCGAGATGCTCCGCCGCCTTCGCGCAGTCGAGAGCTTCCGTGACGCTGTCCGGGGAGATGAGAAGCAACAACGTAGAACTCCTTCCGCCGCATGTCCGCCCGGGCAGGAGGCGGTTACGCGGAGTCGAATGAATCCGTTACGGTCTGCTCATCATTGCTGCCGTTCCGTGTTCGCCGGTAGGGCGTGCGGAGTCGAATGGGCACACCGAATTCCGCACCGGTGCGCCGTGCACGCCGGTGCGGAAGTCGGTGTGGATGCGGGTGCGGCTTCCGGAGCCGTTTTCGTCAGACGGCCGGTGCCAGGTAGGGGAAGTACGGGGTCGAGGGGGCGTCGACCGCTTCCTTGCCGAGGCCCACGGCCAGCGCACTGTCGGTGGCGAGGGAGAACATGACCTCGCCGGCGTTGTCGTTCAGCGCCCGGCCGTTGAACTTCGCGAAGCCGAAGACCGCGGGAGTGCCGATCGTGTACGGCAAGATGTCCGGGAGCACGCGATCGGCCACCGTGCGACCGTAGTTGTGCGGATCGGACGTGGTGCCACGGGCCGCGACGACCGCCGCGACGCGGGCGGCGATCTCCTCGTTGAACGTGTCGGCATCGTGGGCGGGGGCGGTCTGGTTCAGCCGCTCGGCGAGTTCGTCGTCGAACTGCGCGAAGATCGGCGAGACCATCGGGAGCCCGCACCTGTTGATGCGGTGCCATCCGCCGGCATCGGTGGCCAGCGCGGTGACGCCCCACACCTTGATGTCCTTGCCGCGGGTGAAGGGCACCAGGCCGGCGTCCGGCACCTCCAGCACGATCGACCGTACTTTCTGCCCGGAGAACAGGCTTTTCACCGGGTCGGCATCCGGTGCGGGGACATCGACGTCGGTGCCGTGCTGGAACGCCTGGCCGACGGCCTCCACCACGGCCGGGTTCATCCAGAACGGGTCGCCGGCCCTGCCGGTCCACACGCGCAGGCCCCCGTCGGTGCTGAGTTCCCGCCCTGTCGTGCCGCTGAGCAGCACGGTGCCGTCCGCCGCGTCGTCGCCCGCGTCCTCGCCCACGAGCCTGCGCAGCTCGACGGCTTGCGACTCCTGCTCGTCCGGCGGGCCGAAACTGAAGCGGTAGGTCAGATTCTCGACGGCGTCGCCCGTGCTGTCGATCTTGAATTCGTACCGCGCCTCGGGGTGGAATCCCTTCGGCGCGTCCGGGCCTGCGGCGTCGGAGCATACGTTCATCACGAAGACGGTCCCGCGCTCACCCCGGAACACGTACACGTCGGAGATGTTCAGCCGGGCATCGGCGCGGGCTGCGGGTGAATCGAGATGATGAGACATGTCCAGTGACTCCTCTGCGCGACTCTCCCTGCCCGGGAGGCATGTCCTGGTCGTCCGGATCGGAACCGACACCGGGCCGTGGGGCCGCGCGGCTGACAGCGCATTACCACTACAAAGGTAGTCGCCCCGCTTCGCGGGCGCGCGGCCGAACTGGTGGGTTCGGGGACGCGCTGGTGGAATGGGACGGTGACGCATACGGCAGCCGTGGGGAGCGTCGGCGAACTGCGCGCCGGGGGCGGCGCCGCCGTGATGGCCACCGGCATCCTGTCGGTCGGGCTGCATCTCGTCGGCGACGAAGTCCTGTCGTTGACCGCCCTCGCCGTCGGCGCGTGCTGGTGGGTCCTGCTCGCCGTGTCCTTCGTGATCACGTTCTTCAGCGACAGGACCCGCTGGGCCGCGGAGGCCGGGACCCCGCCCGCGCTCACCGCTGTCGCGGCCACCACGCTGCTGGGTACGCGCCTGTCCCTGCTCGGATGGCAGAGCACGGCTGCCGCCCTGCTCGCGCTGGCGGTGCTCGTGTGGCCAGGACTGCTGGTGACCGTCGTGCGCCGGGCGGACCGCCGTCACCTGCACGGCGACATCTTCCTGATCTGCGTGGCCACACAGGGGATCGCCGTGCTCGGCGGAAGGCTGTCCATCGCGGACGGCTCGGCCTGGCTCGGCACCGCGGCCGTCGCCTTCTTCTGCCTCGGGGTCGTCCTGTACGCGGTCGTGTTGCCCCGCTTCGACCTCCGGCAGATCTTCACCGGCGCGGGCGACCACTGGGTGGCCGGCGGTGCACTGGCCATCTCGGCCCTGGCTGGATCCACACTGCTCGCGTCCCCCCGGTGGACCGGTACGGCACACCGGACGCTGGATACCGCCGCACTGGTGCTTCTCGCGCTCGCTGTCGCCCTCTGGGCGCTGCTCGCGTACGCGGAGATCCGCCGGCCGCGTCTCGCTTACGACGTCCGTCGCTGGTCCACGGTCTTCCCGCTGGGGATGACCGCGGCGGCTTCGCTCTCCCTCTCCGCCTCGGCAGGCGTCATGTGGCTGGAGCCCCTGGGCCGGGTCCTTCTGTGGATCGCGGTGGGGGCGTGGCTGCTCACCTTCGCCGGCCTGGTCACGGCGCGCGTGCGGCTGTCCTGAGGAGCGGGGCCGCGGACCATGGGTCAGGGCGAGGGATCGTCGCTGTCGGACGGCGGTCTCGGCGTGCCCCCGTCGACGGCGCGGGCGACATGCGTGCCGCCGGTCTTCAGCGCCTGCCGCCACGGAAGAACGCCTTCGATCTCGATCTGCAGGGAGAAACTCAGGAAGGTGCGAATCAGCACGATCAGTCCCAGCACGGCGACGTTCTCGAAGGTCGGCGCGACGGCCACGGTACGGATCAGGTCCGCCGCCACAAGGATCTCCAGGCCGAGCAGCAACGCTCCGCCGAAGACCTGTCGCATCGCCCGGTAGCCCTCCGCCGCCAGTCCCGACCGCCGCCAGTCCCGTGCGGCGACCGCCAGCGCCAGCACGAAGCCGACGGCCAGTACCACCGCACCGACGCCCTCGAAGACCTGCGCCGCGTGGTCCATCGCTTCGGTAAACGTCACGCTTCAGCTCCGGGCGTCGAGACAGCGTTCTCCTGCTGCCATCGTCGGGCCGTGGCGCCCGGGCGGCGACCGCAGCCAGTCCTACTCCCCGGGGCGCCGGATGGCCGTTCCTGTCCGATCCCGGAAGAATTGACGGGCAGGCGTTCGGCATCCGATCCGACGGGAGTTCCTCATGGACGCCACACGGAAAGTCGCCGTCATCACCGGAGCGTCGGGGGGCATCGGGACGGCCCTGGTCGCCGCTTACCGCGGGCTGGGCTACGCGGTCACGGCCACCAGCCGCTCCGCCCCGCCGACGAACGATCCCGAGGTGCTGTCCCTGGCCGCCGACGTGGCCGAGCCCGGTGCCGGGGCGCGGGTGGTCGACGCGACCGTCGACCGTTTCGGCCGTATCGACACACTGGTCAACGGCGCCGGCGTGTTCGTCGCCAAGCCGTTCACCGAATACACCGACGCGGACTACGAGTTGGTGGTCGGCGTGAATGTGCGCGGTTTCTTCGAAGTGTCGCGCGGTGTGATCGGCGCCATGCTCTCCCGGGAGGGCGGCGGCCATGTCGTGAACATCTCCAGCAGCCTCGTCGACAACGCCGACGCCGAGGTGAGCGGGGCGCTGACCTCCCTGACCAAGGGCGGTCTGGACGGGGTCACGAAGTCGCTGGCGATCGAGTACGCCACCCGCGGGATCCGGGTGAACACCGTCGCGCTCGGCGTCATCAGGACCCCGATGCACCCGACCGACCCCGACGGGTTCCAGGCGGCACGTCATCCGGTCCGCCGGATGGGCGAGGTCGACGATGTCGTCCGCGCGGTGCTCTACCTGGAGCAGGCCCCGTTCGTCACCGGTGAGATCTCGCACGTGGACGGCGGCCAGAGCGCCGGGCACTGAGCGACGTACACCGACGAGGCGGGCGGGTAGGCCGCCGCCCGCCGTCGGCGTCAACTCGCCTCAGGCGAGGGTTTTCAGGAGCCGCTCCCCCAGTACCGCCGCGGAGTGCGGGTTCTGGCCGGTGACCAGGTTGCGGTCCTCGACCATGTACGGCTCCCAGATCGGGCCGCGGCTGTAGTCGACGCCGACCTTCTCCTTCAGATCGGTCTCCAGCAGCCAGGTCGCCCTGGACGCGAGTCCGACACCTTCTTCCTCCTCGTTGGTGAAGCCCGTGACCCTGTAGCCCTTGAAGGGCGACTCGCCGTGAATCCTGGTGGCGAGCAGCGCGGCCGGGGCGTGGCACACGATGAAGAGCGGATTGCCCGAGGCGAGCTGCGCCGTCAGCAGCCGGCCCACGTCGGCGTCGAACGCGAGGTCCGACATCGGGCCGTGGCCGCCCGGCAGATAGACCGCGTCGTAGTCCTCCAGGCGCACGTCCGACAGCTTGAGCGGGCGTCGCATCACCTCGGCGTCGCGGATGGTGGCCTCCAGATCGAGGGCCTCCTGTTCGCCGCCCGCCATGGACGGCCGCAGACTCATCATGTCGACGTTCGGGACGGCACCGCCCGGTGTCGCGACCACGACCTCGTGGCCGGCGCCCGTGATCTCCCGGTAGGGGTTCGCGAACTCCTCGGCCCAGTAGCCGGTCGCATACCTCGTGCCGTCCTTGAGCACCCAGTACGTCGCTCCGCTCACTATGAAAAGGATCTTCGCCATCACTCACGCGCCTCCACCCGTACTTTTCGACCGATTTGTCGGCTTCCAGCGTAGGCAGGGCTTCGACCAGGCGCATGCGCTCCCGGATCCGACGCTTTCCCTGACGATGCGTCACATTTCGCCGACGCTCAGGATGCGGTACGAAGTCCGGTGTGACAGCTGAGAATCGGCCCGCGACCGTTCGCGTGTTCATCGCCCTCGCCCCGCCCGACCACGCCAAGGAAGAACTGGACCGGGAGCTGCGCACCGCCCGTGACACGCACCCCGACATGCGATGGAACCGCATCGAGGACTGGCACATCACCCTGGCGTTCCTCGGAGAAGTGCCGGTCGGGACGGTGTCGCTCCTGCGGCCGCCGCTCGCCGCTCTCGCGGCGGACCACCGGCCGCCGCGCCTGGCACTGCACGGCAGCGGAACCTTCGACGCGCGGGTGTTGTGGAGCGGAATCGAGGGAGACGTCGACGAGCTGCATCAGCTCGCCGCCGATGTGCGCAGCGTCGTCAAGGAGTGCGGTGTCCTCCTGGAGGACCGGCCCCTGCGGCCCCATCTGACGTTGGCCCGCGCCCGCCGGAACGATGACTCCTCGGCGGCGGAGATTGCCGAACGGCTCGCCGGGTTCACCGGCTGCCGGTGGCCCGCGTCGCGTCTGCATCTCGTCGGCAGCAATGCCGGCCGTGGCGGCGGGCCGGTCCGCTACCGCGACATCGAGGCGTGGGCACTCGGCGACGGGAACTCCGCCGGCTCCTGAGCGACGACGGCAGGATCAGCTGGATTTACTAAGGTCGACTTATAAAGTAGCCTTAGCATATGAGTGATGATCTGGACCCCGACGCGGTCGCCGCCGCCCTGCTGGCGAGTCTCAGCGTGCTGGTGCGACGGGTGCGGCAGGTACCGGTCGACGGCGGACTCACGATGCCCGAGCGGACCGCCCTGTCGCGTCTGGACCGGTTGGGCCCGACCACCTCCTCCGCACTGGCCAGGGAGGTGCAGATCACCGCACAGGCCATGGGGGCGACGCTCGGTACGTTGCGCGACCGCGGCCTGGTCGAACGCCGGCGCGACCCGGACGACGGCCGGCGTGTCGTGCTGACGGTGACCGACGCGGGCCGGCAGGCGCTGAAGGACAAGCGCAACGCGCGGGCCGAGCTCATCGCACGCGCCCTGACCGGCGACACCTTCACCCGGGCCGAGCTGGAGCGCCTCGCGGCGGCGGCGCCGCTGCTGGAGCGGCTGGCCCAGAACATCTGACGCCGAAGGAACCCTGAGGAAGCAGGCCGATGACGGACCCTCCCACCACGCGTGCCCCGCGCGGCCCGGTCGACGACGACGACCGGTACAAGTGGACGGCACTGACGAACACCACCGCCGCGGTCTTCATGTCCGGGCTCGACGGCTCCATCGTGCTGATCGCGCTGCCCGCGATCTTCCGGGGCGTACACCTCGATCCGCTGGCGCCTGGCAACATCGCCTATCTGCTGTGGATGATCATGGGGTACCGGCTGGTCCAGGCCGTCCTGGTGGTCACGGTGGGCCGCCTGGGAGACATGTACGGCCGGGTCCGGATCTACAACGCCGGGTTCGCGGTCTTCACCTTCGCCTCCGTCCTCCTCTCCTTCGACCCCTTCGACGGCGGCCACGGAGCGATGTGGCTGATCGGCTGGCGGGTGGTGCAGGCCGTCGGCGGCTCGATGCTGACCGCCAACTCGGCCGCGATCCTCACCGACGCCTTCCCCGACGAGCAGCGCGGCTTCGCCCTCGGCATCAATCAGGTCGCCGCCCTGGCGGGGATGTTCATCGGCCTGGTCGCCGGCGGTCTGCTCGCCGCATGGGACTGGCGCGCGGTGTTCTGGGTGAACGTGCCGGTCGGCGTGTTCTTCACGCTGTGGGCCTACCGCACCCTGCGCGAGACCGGAAAGCGCGGTGGCGGCCGGATCGACTGGTGGGGCAACATCACCTTCGCCGTGGGCCTCAGCGCGGTCCTGGTCGCTGTCACCTTCGGCCTCCAGCCCTACGGCGGACACACCATGGGCTGGACCAACCCGCTGGTCGACGTGCTGATCGTCGGCGGGCTCGTCCTCCTGGCGGCGTTCGTCGTCATCGAGAACCGGGTGGCGGCGCCGATGATCCAACTGAGCCTCTTCCGGCGGCGCGCCTTCACGTTCGGCAACCTGGCCGGCCTGGCCATCTCGATCGGCCGCGGCGGGATGCAGTTCGTGCTGATCATCTGGCTGCAGGGCATCTGGCTTCCGCTGCACGGTTACGACTACGGCGACACCCCGCTGTGGGCCGGCATCTTCATGCTGCCGCTGACCGCCGGGTTCCTCGCCGCAGGACCCGTCTCCGGATACCTGTCGGACCGGCTCGGCTCCCGGGGGCTCGCCACCGGCGGCGCGGTACTGTTCGGCGCCAGCTTCCTGGGCTTGATGGTCCTGCCGATCGACTTCAGTTACTGGGTCTTCGCGCTGCTGATCGCGCTCAACGGGATCGCCAGCGGTATGTTCGCCTCCCCCAACTCCTCCTCGATCATGGGCAGTGTGCCCGCGCACCTGCGTGGTGTCGCCTCCGGGATGCGGGCCACGTTCCAGAACTCCGGGACGGCCGTCTCCATCGGTGTGTTCTTCTCGCTCATGATCGCCGGGCTGGCCGGCAGCCTCCCGCACACCCTCACCGGCGGACTGCAACAGCAAGGCGTACCGGCCCATATCGCCGGCCAGGTCGGCAACCTGCCACCGGTCTCGTCCCTGTTCGCCGCCCAACTGGGCGTCAACCCGATTGAGCACCTGCTCCAGCCCACCGGCGCCCTGGCCCATCTGACGGCCGCACAGCGACAGACGCTGACCGGAAGGGAGTTCTTCCCGTCCCTGATCGCCGGCCCCTTCCACTCCGGTCTGGTCGTCGTGTTCGCCTTCGGCGCCACGCTCGCCTTCCTCGCCGCTGTCGCCTCTCTGCTGCGCGGCACCGGCACCGCGGCCAAGGCCCGGGGGCCGCACGAAGCCGCACCGACCCCGGCAACCAGCCGACATCCACAGGAGAAATGACCGTGACACTGACAACGATCGATCCCACCTCCGCACTGGTCGTGATCGACCTGCAGAAGGGCATCGTGTCCGCCCACAGCGACCCGGCGGTCACCGCTGCCGTCAAGCAAGCGGCAAACCTGGCGGCCGAGTTCCGGCGGCACGGCCTGCCCGTGGTCCTGGTGAACGTCACCGGACGCGCGCCGGGACGCACCGAGGCCGGACGGTCCGGAAGCGGCGCCGCACTGCCGGCCGGCTGGGCCGATCTCATCGACGAACTCGACGTCCAGCCGTCGGACCACCTGATCACCAAGCGGCGGCGCAGCGCCTTCCACGACACCGGTCTCGACACCCTCCTGCGGGATCTGGGCGTCACCCAGATCGTGCTCGCCGGGATCTCGACCAGTTCGGGCGTCGAGTCGACAGCCCGCTCGGCCTCCGACCACGGGTATCACGTCGTCCTGGCCACCGACGCCATGACCGACCCCGACGCCGAAGCGCACCGCCACAGCATCGCGCGCGTCTTCCCGAAGCTCGGCGAGACCGCCACCACCGCCGAGGTCGTCGAGAAGGCCGGGGCAACACGATGAGTCTGCTCGGCCGGCTCCTGAAGAACCGCAGGGCGGGCGAGGCCCACCTGGCGTGGAACCTGCCCAACCTGCGAGGCCATGACCTGCTGACCGTCACCAGCCGGGACTTCGGCGACGACGGCTCCATGCGGCTGGAACAGTGCGCGAAGCACATCGGCGGTGACGACGTCTCCCCCGAACTGGCCTGGAGCGCGCTCCCGGCAGGGACGGCCCAACTCCTGCTGGTCGTCGAGGACATCGACGTGCCCATGGGCAAGCCCGCCGTGCACTGCCTCGCCCTGATCGACCCGGCGGCCGGGCACCTGGAGCCCGGTGCCCTGGCCGGCCGGAAGCCGGGCTCCGGGGTACGGGTGCTGCGGTCCACGATCGGCCGCGGCTACCACGGTCCCGCGCCGGTCAAGGGCCATGGCCCGCACCGCTACGTATTCCAGTTGTTCGCCCTCTCGGCCCCCGTGGACAGCGGCCCGGCCGGCACGCCGGTGGACCGGGCACGGCCCCGTGCCCTCCTGCCCGCCGTCAGCGCGTCCGTGCTGGGCCGAGGACGGCTGACCGGGGTCTACGAGCGCTGATCTCACCACACCCGGGCACGCAACTGCCGCAGGTAGGCGGTGGGATCGGGATGTGCGCCGTCCTGGGCCCCGGAACGGTGCAGTTCCATGCTGCCGTCGGGCCGCAGCCGGATCGTCGTGGTCGCCGCGCGTTGCGGTGCGTCAGGGGTGTCCGGTGTGATTCCGGGGAGGGTGGCGGGGTCGAGGACAGGAACGTGGTCGGGGAACATGGCGCGGGCCCGGGCCGCCGTGGGCGCGGGCGGGCGGCCGGTGCGGTTGGCGCTGCTCACGTACAGGACGGGATGTTCGTCCAGCACGGGCAGCAAAGGATCCCAACGGGCGCCGAACAGCAGGGTCCAGCCGGCGTACGTCGCCGGGTTCAGCCAGGTCGGCGGCGTGCGGTCGTCACGCAGCGGGGCGAGCAGCGTCACGCGCTCGTCGGTGAGGAGCGACCGGGCCGTTCGGGCTGCCTGCGGGGTGAGGTCAAGTGCCTTCAGGACCAGGTCGGTTGTACGGGGGTGGTGGGTCCACAGGGCGACGGGCTGGTCGGCGGGGCGGTCCTTGGCCCGGTTCACCGCGTACGGAGTCGTCGCGGCGACGACGTACGTCAGCGGCGCCGGGTTGGGCAGCACCGCGGCCCTGCCCTGGGCCAGGGCGGCGCGAACAGCGTCGCCGGTGTCGTCGTACGGAGAGTTCATCGCGCGGACTCGCGCACCACGTCGACGGTCATCGTCCCGCCTTTCGGTCACTGGTCACGGCCGGCTCACCGGGCAGGAAGCCCAGACCGCAGAACGGTAGCCCGACCGGATCGGGCACCTGGTGCGGGATCGCCGACGCGGACAGGGTCCCCGCCGCGGTGGCGATCAGGTCGGCGACCGCCGCGCGTACGGTCTCCCTGACGAACGCGTACACCCGCTCGGGCGACGCGGCGCTGAACGCGTCGCGCGCGTAGTGCTCGATCGAGTCGACGATGACCGCACCGGCGTTGACCAGCGGCGTCGGCACGTAATCGATGCCGCGGCCGTGCAGGACTCGCGCGGTGACGTCCTCGTCGGCCAGGACGGCGTTGGCCGAGCCGATGACGGCACCGCACCGCAGCCGCCCGGCCAGCGCGGGGTCGATCAGGTCGCTCACCGAGCAGGGCATCAGGACGTCCACGTCCTGCGCGGCCCAGTCCTGTACGGGCCGGCTGCCCGGGACGTCCGGCGCCCCAGGCGCGGTGTCGCAGGTCAGGACGGACGCGCCCGCCGCCACGAGTTCCGTCGCCAGTACGGCGCCCACCTTGCCCACGCCGTGCACCAGCACGCGCAGCCCGGTGACGGGGCCGCCTGCCCAGGCCTCGACGGCGCCCAACACGCCGTACGCGGTGGCCGTGTTGGGCTCGACGCTGCTGCCGATCGCGTTCAGCACGTACGGCGTCATGAGCGACAGCCGCTCCATGTCGGCGGCGTCCACCCCCATGTCGGCGCCGGTGTAGAGCGTGCCGGCGGCGTGGTTCAGCACCTGCGCGACCGCTGCCAGCAGTTCCTCGTCGACCACGTCCGCACCTGTCACCAGCATCTTGGCCCCCCAGAAGCCGGTGCGGTGCAGTTGGTGTTTGAGCAGCATCTCGGTGGCCAGCCGGCGGGTGAGGCCCCGGGGATCAGTGACCAACTGGCCACAGGCCAACCGCAGTCCCCCGTTGGCGGGCAGGGGGTGTGCGGGGTCGCCGGTGGCCAGCGCCAGATGGAGAACGCTGCCACGGGGGCCGCTGAACCGGCTGACCCGTACGGCCCCCGGCTGCCCTGCCGCCTGCCCTGCGGCCTGCCCTCCCGGCTCCGCTCCGGCGCGACCGACCACGCCCCGGCCGGTCATGCGAGGGCCAGCGCGGGATCGTGGTGGGCGCTGCGGCCGTCGACCGCCAGGTCCGCGCAGATCCGGCCGAACATCGGGACGAACTTGAAGGCCCATCCCGCCGACTGCACCACCACCCGCTCACCGTTCGGGACCGAGGCGGGCAGCGTCCCGAGGTAGAACTGGCGGCCGGGGTCGGTGGGCAGCGCCGCCAGACAGCTGCCCGCCCGCACGCCCCGGGGCACAAGACCGGGGAGGTGATCCCGCACCCATCGGGCGGCGCTGCCGAGATCGCCACCGTCCGGGACGGCGGGCGCCCCCGGATCCTCGTCCTTGACGGTCCGTTCGGCGTCGGAAGCGGCCCTGACGAGATCGCTCCCGGTCCACGGGTTGTGGCCGAATCCGTAGAAGGAGCCGTTGCCGTCGCCTTGTTGCGGCGCCAGGAAGGCGTACCAGGTCGGCAGGTCCACATCGGCGGCGCGCCGGGCGAAGTACGCGGAACTCATCCGGAAGACATGCAGATCGAGCGGGCAACCGAGCGGTGCGAGCAGTTCGTTGGCGAACGCACCGGTGTTCACGATCACCGTTCCCGCCCGGTAGGTGCCGGAGTCGGTCCGTACGGTGACGCCCTCGCCGTCCGGCTCCACGGCCCGGACCCGCTCCTGCTCGCGGACGCGCACCCCCGCCTGCGCGCACAACTGGGAGAGCGCTGCGACCGTCCCCTTGACGTCGATCACACCGCCGTCGCGCTGATAGAAACCCTCGTGGTCGGCAGGCAGCCGGGCGAAGCCGAAGCGGGACTCGATCTCGGCCGCCGACAACCACTCGTACGGCACGCCGAGACGTCCCAGAACGGTGGCCGCCGTGTGCAGTTCCCCCTCGCTCGTCGCCAGTCCGACCCGTCCGAACCACAGGCTGCCCGTCCGGTGCAGCAGCCGCCTGTCGGCGGCGGACTCCAGCGCGTGCCAGCGGGGCAGGGTCTCCAGCGCCAGCCGTGACCACTGTTCCTCGCTGTACTGGAGCCGCCACTGCCGTTCCAGACCGGCGGAACTCGCCCAGTCGTGTCCCGTACCGAACCGTTCCAGCACCGTCACCGAGCGTCCGCGCCGGGACACCTCCCAGGCGGACGCCAGGCCTATGGCGCCGCCCCCCACGACGATCACGTCCGCGTGCTCCGCCGGCATCTCCGCACCCCGCCCCCCCCGGCGGGAAGGGCCCCACCGACGCGCTATCCCTGCCCCTGGGTCCACAACCGGGAACGCGACGCCTCATGGCGTGCGGAAGCACACGCACGTGGTGTGCGCACTCCGCGCGCCCCACCCGCGTCGAGGTGCCAGGACCGCAGAGACTGGGCCGAGGGGACCGGGCCGAGGAGGCGGTCAGTGGCCCGAGGGGCGACGATGGTACGGGGGAAGGGGGAGCGGACGGTACGGACAAGGGGGACGAGAAGCCGGAGGTTTCGATGGCTGCCGCACCTGTTGTTCCCGGGGCCCACAGCGCAGGGGGTTTCGCCGGTCGGACGGTCGTGGTGATCGGTGCCAGCGCCGGCATCGGGCGCGAAACGGCGCGCCAGGTGCGCGCGGGCGGCGGTCAGGTGGTTCTGGTCGGCCGCGACCCCGAACGCCTCCGCGAAGCCGCGCTGGAGCTCGACGCCCGCAGCACGGCGGTGTTCGACGCCACCGACAACGACCGGCTCGGGCAGTTCTTCGAGGATCTGCGGGGACCGGTCGACCACGTGATGGTCACCGCCGGACGGCCGTCCTACACGCCGCTGGCGGACATGGACCTCGCCACCGTTCAGCGGGAGGTCAACGACCGCTTCGCCGTAACCCTCGGCGTGGCACTCCACAGCCGGGACAAGGTACGGGCCGGGGGCACGCTGCTGTTCATCGGCGGCACCGGGGGCCGGCGTCCCGGCGTCGGCATGGCCGTGGCGTCCGCGCTCACCGCCGCACTGCCCGCCCTCACCGCGAATCTCGCCCTGGAGACGGCGCCGGTCCGGGTGAACCTGATCGCGCCCGGATTTGTGGACACCCCGCTGTCGGCATCGCTCCTCGGCGATCAACTCGACGCCCGCCGTGAGGAGTTGCGTAACACACTGCCCATCGGACGAGTGGTGGGTCCGGCCGATGTCGCCGCGCTGGCGCTGCACATCATGACCAACGAGGCGCTCACCGGCGCCACGTTCGACGTGGACGGAGGCCAGCAGCTCCTCCCCCACTGAGTCAGTCGTCCTCGCGATCGGGTTCGCCCATGGTCCCCGTCCTCGGGGTGCCGTCGGCGAGCGCGTAGCGCAGGTGCACGGTGCCCTTCGGACCGGCCGCCGGCGGTGCGAGGAGTGTGAGGTTAGTGGGCACCTCGCCCCCGTCGAACACCTTCTTCCCGACGCCGAGCACGACCGGGTGCACCCAGAGGTCGAGACGGTCGAACAGCTTCTCGCGCAGCAGGGTCTGCACCAGGTCCAGACTCCCGACGACCTTCACCCGCTCGTGCCGGTCGCGGATCTCACGCACCGCGTCGGGCAGATCCGGACCGAGCAGGTTGGACCCGGCCCACGGCAGGTCGGGCTCGCCGCGCGAGGCCACGTACTTCGGGATGCTGTTGAAGAGCGTGGCGATCTCGCCCTCCTCCTGGTGGGGCCAGTAGCCGGCGAAGATGTCATACGTACGCCGGCCGAGCAGGAGGGCGTCCGTGCCCGCGTACGCGGCGCTGATCTGCTCCCCGGTGACCTCGTCCACCAAGGGCGCCTGCCAGCCGCCGAACGGGAACCCCACCGGGTCCTCGTCGGGGCCGCCGGGCGCCTGCCCGACGAAGTCGAGGGTGGCGAACAGCTCGATGTCGATGAGGCCCATGTCTACTCCCGATGTGGCGGTCGTTCCGGTCAGTGGGTAGACCTCGGCGGACCGGCGGACTCATCGCCAGGACGGGGGTCAATATCCCCGCTGTCGGTTGTCGGCCGCGGCGTCCTCCAGTCGGTGCTCCCGCTTGTCGCGTTCGTCCGCCAGCTCGGCCAGAGCCCGGTCCACCGCGGCGACCACCACGTGGACGGTGTCACCGACCGGCGCGGCCGGACGGGCCGACCGCTCCCCCTCGACTCCCAGACTGTGCGCGAGCCGCACCAGAACCGCCTCACCCGACTCCCAGCGCTCCATGGCGGCTCGGCGGACCGGGGAGTCGGCCGGCGTCCTGCCCTCGCCCCTGAACAGCAGCCGGTGCCGGTGCGGGCGGATCAGCAGTCCGTCGGCTTCGAGAGCGTCCACGTACCGCCACGACAGGCCGCGCCCCCGACGCCACAGCCATTCGTCCACCGTCTCGAACGGCGCCTCCCGCACCATCGAGGAGACGGCCCCGTCCAGCAGGCCGTCCGGCCCGGTGCGCCTGCTCCCCGGAAGGACGCGGTTGTCCGCCAGCCTCACACAGTCCTCGGCGGCCAGATCGATCAGCTCGGCACCCGCCAGCGCGAGCGACAGGTCACCGGATTCGACCGGTGTCGTCGCAGCCGAATCCATCACCACGAGGAGCAGGTCGCATGATGTCGTCACAGCTCACACCGCCGTCCGATGGGTGGCACCGTATGGCACCGATCATCACCTTTCACGGTATACCGGGTAGCGGGCCGGAGCCATCACGGGGTGCGATCAACCGGCCTTCGCCGGAGGATGAGTTCATGGAATTCCTCGTCACGATGACCACCAGCGTTCCGGAGGGGACGTCACAGGCGGAAGTCGACGCCGTACGCGCCCGTGAGGCCGCGAACTCGCACCGGCTGGCCGAGCAGCGGCAGTTGCTGCGCCTGTGGCGCCCGCCGTTGCAGCCCGGGGAATGGCGCTCGCTCGGGCTGTTCGCCGCACCGGACGCGACACAGCTCGAAGAGATCCTGGCCTCGATGCCTCTGCGTGTGTGGCGCAGCGACGAGGTCACGCCCCTGACGCCCCACCCCAACGACCCCGGACCGGCTTCGGCCGGTACGCCCGCGGCCGCCACGGAGTTCCTGGTGTCCTTCGCCCCGATCGCCTCGGACGTCGGGCCGTCCGAGGCGCTGGAGGACGCCACAGCGGCGGAGGCGGTACGGACGGCGGAGCTGGCCCGGGAGGGCACGCTGGTACGTCTCTGGCGCACGCCCGGCGAGCGCCATGCGCTCGGACTGTGGCGCGCCCGGGACACCGACGAGATGCAGTCCGTGCTGAGCACCCTGCCGCTCGCCGGGTGGCTCTTCGTACGGACGACGCGGCTGAGCGAGCACCCGAGCGATCCCGGCCGGGCCGAAAGCTGACGGCCGCAGGGACAGCCGGCCGACTTGTCGACCACGCAACGCGTCGACTCGTCGGCTAGGCGGCCCGCCGGCCGGCGTCCAGCGTCTCCAGGAGGCGCAGCCAGACCTCGCTCGCGGTCGGGTAGCTCGGCACGACGTGCCACATCTCAGCGACCGGCAGGCGCGCCACCATCGCCGTCGTCGCCGAATGCACCAGTTCCGCGACGCCCGCGCCCACGAAGGTCGCACCGGCCAGCGTGTCCGTCGCCCGATCGATCACGAGCTTGGCCCGGCCGGTGTAGTCCTCGCGCATGACGTAGGTCCCCGCGAGAGCGGCCATGTCGTACTCCGCCGTCTCGACGTCGACTCCCGCGGCGTCCGCCGCCGCCTCCGTCATGCCGACCGAGCCGACCTCGGGCACCGTGAACGTCACCTGGGGTACCGCACGATGGCCTTCCCCGCTGCTGAAGCGGCTCCCGCGCTCGAAGGCGTCGCCCCCGCCGGCGGCCCGGGCCGCGATCACCTCACCGGCCACGCGGGCCTGGTACTTGCCCATGTGGGTCAGCAGCGCCCTGCCGCACGCGTCGCCGATGGCGTAGAGCCACTGACCGGTGGCGCCTCGGACCGTCTGCTGGTCGTCCACGTCGAGAAATCCACCGCCCGTGATCCCCACGGACGCCAGCCCGATGTCGTCGGTGCGCGGCACCCGGCCCGCCATGACGACGATCTCGTCGGCGCGCAGTGTGTTTCCGTCGTCCAGCTGGACCTTGACCTCGCCGCCGTGCGTCCAACCCACGCCTGTGTCGCGTGCGTTGTGGCGTTCCACTTCGGTGAGGCTCCGGCCGGGGAACAGCCGCACGCCCGCCGACTCAAGACGCTCGGCGACCAGCTGCCCCGCGAAGGGCTCCTGACGTGTGAGAAGCCGGGTGTCCCGGTAGACGAGGCTCAACTCGGCCACTCCCAGGCCGTTCAGCCAGGTCGCCGCCTCGCACGCCGCCACACCACCGCCGAGGATCACCACACGTGGCGGCACGTGGTGGAGATTCGTGGTGTCGCGCGAGGTCCAGGGGCGGGCCTCGCGAAGTCCTGGGACGGGCGGTACGGCGGGTGCGGATCCCGTGTCGATCACCACGGCGTGGCGGGCGGTGAGAGTACGGGTCTCCCCCGACGGATCCGTCACCTCGACACGGCGTTCCCCCGTCAGCCGGCCGTACCCGCGCACCACGTCGATGCCCGCGCCGAGCGCCCACTCCACCTGCGAGTCGTCCGAGAGACCGTGCACGACGACGTCCCGGCGCGCCAGCACCGCCGGTACGTCGAGCTCTCCCCCGTCGACCAGCGAGGACACGCCCGGCACGTGTGACGCGTCGTCAAGGACCTCGACCGGACGCAGCAGTCCTTTGCTGGGCATACACGCCCAGTACGAGCATTCGCCCCCGACGAGATCCGCCTCGACCAGCACCGCGTCCAGGTCCGAGAACTGCGTGGCGTACTGCGCGGCGTTCTCGCCCGCCGCCGCTCCCCCCAGCACGATGACGTCCCATTCCGACCTCGCGGGATCGAGTGCTGCCGTCAGGTGCACGGCTCTCACTTCTCTCTTCCGACGCATTACGGTCCAAAGGCGCAGATTTCTCAGCGACCCCCTCAGTATGCGCCCGGCACGCTGACGGGGCTCGGCCAGTCGGGCGAAGGTGGCGGCCGCCGCGCCGGTAGGCGGATCCGTACGGGCATGTCTGGGGGACAGGCACCGGAGCACGTAGGGAAGGAACCCGCTGTGACCGCTACCAGGGTGCCGCTGACCCTCTTCGGGATCCCCTTCGGCGTCGCCGGGCTGGCCGGGACCTGGGGGGCGGCGGCGAGCGCGGGATATGTTCCGCGATGGCCGGGGGACGCGCTGATCGCACTCGGTGCGGTCCTGTGGCTGGCCGCGGTGGTGCTGTACTTCCGAGGCGCCCTGTCCACGAAGGGCGCACTCGTCGCGGACCTGACGAGCGGCATCGTGAGTCCGTTCGCCTCGCTGATGGTCATCATCCCGATGCTGCTGGCCGCACAGGGAATCGTGCCGCACGCCCTCGGCGCCGGGCGGGTCGTCGTGGACATCTTCATCGTGCTCACGCTGCTGCTCGGCAGCTGGCTCACCGGCCAATGGATCTACGGCTCCTTCGAGCTGGACCAGATGCATCCGGGCTACTTCCTCCCCACGGCGGCGGGCGGCCTCATCGCCTCCGCCGCGGCGAGCGCGGTCGGTCAGCGGGGCCTGGCGGAGTTCATGCTGGGCCTGGGAGTCATCTGCTGGCTGATGCTGGGAAGTCTGATTCTGGGACGGCTGTTCTTCCGGCCGTCGCTGCCCGCGGCGCTGACCCCGACCATGGCGATCGAGGTGGCGCCCGGCGCGGTGGCGAGTCTCGCGGTCCTCGCCCTCAACGGAAACCGGATCGACCTCCCCGTGGCCTTCCTCGCCGGCTACGGGCTGCTCATGGTGATCGCCCAGATCCGGCTCTTCCCGGCGTACCGCAAGCTCTCCTTCGGCCTGGGCTTCTGGTCCTTCTCGTTCTCCTGGGCCGCTGTGGCCTCGGCCACGATGCACTGGATCGCGCTCTCCGACCTGGCGGGCCCCCGCGTCTACGCCTGCCTCGTCCTGGCCGCCATCACCGTGTTCGTCGCGGTCCTCGCCGCTTTCACCGTGCGCGCCGTGAGCCGGGGGCAGCTGCTGCCGCCCGCTCCTCCCCCGCCTCCCGCGCCTCCCGCGCGGGACGCCGGGGCACAGTCCGACAGGTGAGGGATCATGGAGACGGCAGATCCGACCGAGGGCCGAGGCAGCCGGCAGCACGCCGGTCGCCATGCGCCCCCATCACGGAAACGAGGACAGCATGCCTCTCAGCGGCGAGTACCAGCCGAGCCCCGAGCAGTGGGTCAGCGAACAGGTCGCGTTGTACGAGGGTTCAGGGGGCGCCGAGGGTACGACGTTGCGGGGTATCCCCGTCATCGTCCTCACCAGCCTCGGAGCCAAGAGCGGCAAGATCCGCAAGAACCCGCTGATGCGGGTGGAGCATCAAGGGACGTACGCCGTGGTGGCGTCGCAGGGCGGTGCGCCCAAGCATCCGACCTGGTACCACAACCTGGTCGCGAACCCGCTCGTCGAGCTCCAGGACGGCGCCGTACGGCAGGACATGACGGCCCGTGAGGTCGAGGGGGCGGAGCGTGACCTCTGGTGGTCCCGCGCCGTCGAGGTCTGGCCGGACTACGCCGACTACCAGACGAAGACGGACCGGGTGATCCCCGTCTTCGTGCTGGAGCCCGTGGCCGACGCCGGCTGATCCCGATGGATCCTGATGTCCGGAACAGAGCCGCCGTCGAGGACCACTGGCGGGCGTCGGAGCGTGGCGACAACGAGGCCGAGCACGCCGTCTACGCCGCCGACGCGGTCCTCGACTACCCCCAGTCGGGTGAGCGGTTCCGGGGCCGCGCGGCGATTTCGGCGCAGCGTGGCGGACACCCCGCCGACCGTCATTTCACCGTCCGGCGGATCACGGGCAGTGGGGATCTGTGGGTGAGCGAGTGTGTCATCACCTACGACGGAGTGCCGACCTGCTCGGTGAGCGTGATGGAATTCGCCGACGGGCACGTCGTGCACGAGACGCAGTACTTCGCCGACCCCTTCGGGGCGCCCGCGTCGCGGGCGGCGCTCGCCGAG
>NZ_JTIY01000002.1:896166-908688 GCF_000818175.1 Streptomyces sp. AcH 505 | reverse complement strand
CGACCGGCCGGGGCCCCGCCCGTGCGACGCGGGGCCCCGGCCGGCCGGGGAGCGTCAGCGCCAGCCGAGCGCCGGGGCGACGTGGGTGACGATGTTCTCCAGGACGTGGGTGTTGTAGTCGACACCGAGCTGGTTCGGCACGGTCAGCAGGAGCGTGTCGGCCTCCGCGACGGCTTCGTCCTCCGCGAGCTGCTTCGCCAGGACATCGGGCTCGGCTGCGTACGTACGGCCGAAGATCGCGCGCGTTTCGGCGTCGATGTGGCCGATCTGGTCCTCGCTCCCGCCTTCGCCGCCGAAGTACGCGCGGTCCTGGTCGGTGGTGAGCGCGAAGGCGCTGCGTGACACGGAGACGCGGGGTTCGTGCTTCCACCCTGCTTCGGCCCACGCCTCGCGGAACGCGCGGATCTGCGCGGCCTGCTGTACGTGGAAGGGGGCGCCGCCCTCGTCGTTCTTGAGCGTCGAACTCATCAGGTTCATACCGGACTTGGCCGCCCAGACGGCGGTGGCGTTGGACGCGGCGCCCCACCAGATGCGCTCCCGCAGCCCCTCGGAGTGCGGCTCGACGCGCAGCAACCCCGGCGGGTTGGCGAACATCGGCCGCGGGTTGGGGCGGGCGAAGCCCTTGCCCTCCAGGACGGACAGCAGCACCTCGGTGTGCTTGCGCGCCATGTCGGCCTCGGTGTCGTCGCCGCTCGGGGCGTAGCCGAAGTAGCTCCAGCCGTCGATGACCTGCTCCGGTGAGCCCCGGCTGATGCCGAGCTGGAGCCTGCCGCCGGAGATGAGGTCGGCGGAGCCGGCGTCCTCGGCCATGTACAGGGGGTTCTCGTACCGCATGTCGATCACGCCGGTGCCGATCTCGATCCGCGACGTCTTCGCGCCGATCGCGGCCAGCAGCGGGAACGGCGAGGCGAGCTGCCGGGCGAAGTGGTGGACCCGGAAGTAGGCACCGTCGGCGCCCAGCTCCTCGGCTGCCACAGCGAGGTCGACGGCCTGGAGCAGGGCGTCCGCCGCCGACCTGGTCTGCGAGTGCCTGGTGTCGGACCAGTGCCCGAAAGACAGAAAACCGATGCGCTTCATGCCCGGCACAACGTCAGACCGACTTGATTGATTCCTCAACTACTCGGTTCGGGTCCGCTCGGTCCGGCTCCTGCTGCCAGCGGATGCGGGTACTGCACACGGCCACCACCAGCGCGGCGGCCGACACACAGGCGAGGCCCCAGCGCAGGCTGCTCGCGCTCGCGACGAATCCGATGAGCGGGGGCCCGGCCAGCAGGCCGGTGGTGCCCATGGCGGCGACCAGCGTCAGCGCGTTGCCGCCCTGCCGCGCGGCTGCCACGTACACGCAGGGCGTCACGGCCGCGATGCCCAGGCCGACACAGGCGAAGCCGACGAAGGCGGGTGCCACTCCCCCGGTGGCCAGGGCGAGCGCCAGTCCGAGGCCCGCGAGGGTGCTGCCCGCGAGGACGACCCGTCCGTCGCCCCAGCGCTCGCGCCAGCTGTCGGCGCACAGCCGGGCGAGGACCATCATCCCGGACACGACGGCGATGCCGAGCGGGGCGACCTGCGCCGAGGCGTTCACGACGCCTTCCAGATAGAGGGTCGACCAGTCGTTCATCGCCCCTTCCACGATGGTGCCGAACACCATGGCGCAGCACATCCACCACACCAGGGCGGTGGGCAGCGCCCACTTGCGGCCCGCCGCCGGCTTCACCGGCGTGTCGTCGCCCGCCTCCGCGGCCACCGCCCGCTCCGCGTCCGGCAGCAGCCCGGTCGCGGCCGCCGCGGCGAGGAGCAGCAGGAGCAGGGCGGCGACGGCGAAGTGGGTGGTGACCGACGGCGTAGCGAGGCGCACTCCGGAGGCCAGCAGCCCGGCGAGGAAGGAGCCGCCGCTGAAGACGGCGTGCAGTTTGGCCATGGTGTGTCGCTCGTGGTGTGCCTCCAGGGCGGCGCCCTGGGCGTTCATCGCCGTGTTGAGGCAGCCCACGACGACCCCGTCCACGCAGACCACCAGCAAGGCGACGGGGTAGTTGGGGGCGGCTGCGAGCGCCACGAGGACCACGGCGAGCCCGACCGTGGAGGCCAGGGCGAGCCGCCGGGAGCCCAGCCGTCTCATGAGCAGGGCCACCAGCGGGAAGGAGACGCAGGATCCGACCCCCGCTGCCATCAACAGCACCCCCACGCCTGCCGCGTTGAGACCCAGCTCCTCCTTGAGGGCGGGTATCCGCGCGGCCCACGTGGCGTATTGGAAGCCGAGGGCGCAGAAGAGGGCGGCCGTCGCGAGCTGGCCGCGGCGGAAGGTGGGAACAGGGGACGGCACGTCGTCAACTCCGTCGGTGATCGGCTGGTGTGTCGGCGCGGGACCGCGGGGAACGGGACCGCAGGGAACGGGACATGTAGACGGCCGTAGGGTCGTAACCGGTGGTCGGCACGTGCGGGGCGGCGGTGTAACCCCGCGCCGACCAGTAGGTTTCGGCTCCGGCGACGGCGATCAGCGAGACCTCCGTACAGCCGTGTGCCGCCGCGGTGTCTTCGAGGTGTGCGACGAGCCGGCGCCCGAGGCCGCGCCCGCGGTACGCCGGGGCGACGACCACGTCGTGCAGGTGCAGGTTCCGCGAGGTGTGGCGGCTCGTCTCGGTTTGGCCGAGGGCGGGTGCCCGGCTCGCGGGGTAGGGCAGGGCGAGGAGGTAGCCCACCACCAGCTCGTCCGCGCGCAGGACGAAGCAAGTGGTGGGCGAGGCCGCCGCCTTGGACCGGAGGGCCGCCCGGCCCTCGGACAGCCCCAGCGCCGCGTACGCGCCGGCCTCCAGGGCTACGACGTCGTCCCAGTCCCCCTCGGCGAGGACGCGGATCGTCGTGGACCGCGTCATCGGCGGCCGTCCGGCTCGGGTACGCGGGCGGCGGCGTCTCCGGTGAAGGCCGTGGTCAGCGGCAGGAAGCCGTTGAACCCCTGCGTCGTGTAGCTCATGGCGTAGGCGCCGCAGGACAGCACCTCCACCGGGTCGCCGGAGACGAGGTTCTCGGGCACCCGCACCAGGCCATGGTCGTGCGCGTACGCGTCGTCGCTGTCGCAGGTGGGCCCTGCGACGACCGCGGGTACGTAGCGGCCGGCCGGGTGCGAGGGGAAGCGCAGGCGGTACTGGAGCGCGTCCATCTCGTAGAGCCCGTTGAACTTCCCGCAGCTCAGATAGAGCCAGTGCTGGATCTCGCCGTCGGGCATCTCGCGCCGGGTGAGCCGCACCACGCGCGCGTGGATGGTCCCGTGTTCCGCGACCAGGGCGCGGCCCGGCTCGATGACGAGGCGCAGCTGCTTTCCGTGGGCGGCGCGCAGCCGCTCGGTGCCCTCGCGGAGTGTGGCGAATATCTTGTCCAGCGGCGGGTCGAGCGGCACACCGTCCCGGTCGAGGTAGCCGCGGGCGGGCAGGCCCCCGCCGAGGTTGACGTGGTCCAGGGTGATGCCGTGTTCCCCGAGGGTGCCCATCACGTCGGAGAGCCGGTCGAAGGCGTTGCGCCAGGCGTCGGAGTCCATCTGCTGCGAACCGACGTGCACCGAGAGCCCGGACGGTACGAGTCCGGAGTCGCGGGCGGCCCGCATGACGCGTACGCCGTCGGCGGCCGAGCAGCCGAACTTGTTCTTCAGCCCCCACAGCGCGCCGCCGCCGTCCACCGCCAGCCGGCAGAAGACTCGTGCCCCCGGGGCGAATTCGGCCAGGGCCGCCACGTCCTCCAGGCTGTCCGTGGCGAAGGTGCGCACCCCCAGGGCGTAGGCGTTGGCGATGTCCTCGTCGGACTTGACGGTGTTGCCGTAGTGCATGTCGGCCACCGGGACGCCGGCGCGGAGCGCCTGGCGCACCTCCTGCGGTCCTGCCGCGTCGACCCCGGCGCCGGCCGCGGCCAGCGCACCGAGGATCTCGTCGGCGGGCGCCGCCTTCATGGCGAACCTGACGTCTACGCCGGGCAGTTCCGCGCGGAGTTCCGCATAGGCGGCGACCACCGCGTCGAGGTCGTAGACGAGACGGTCCTCGTCCGTGGTCCGGGGGGACGTCCGCGAGTCGGTCATCGCGCACCTGTCCGTCCGGCGTCGGACGCGGCGCCGAGGCCCACCTGTCCTGCGGCGTGGACGAGTCCCTGCCAGGACTCGATGAGGAGGGCGAAATCCGCCATGTCGGCGCGGGCCTCCTCCAACAAACGCTCACGTTGCGGCCGTAGGTGGTCGGCGAGGGCGGCGTACCGGCCTCCGAGTTTGCGGTAGGCCGCGTCGAGCCGGTCGAGGCGTTCCACGTTCTCCGCCAGGTCGAGTTGGGTGCTGCGCCGGACGATGCCGGCCACCCGCCCGGTGTCGACCGTTCCGTCGGCATGGAGGAGTCCGTCTCCCGCCGCGGCGAGTTCGGCGTAGCAGAAGTGGAGATGGAGCATGGAGAGGAGGAACTTCACATACCGCGTCTGGTACGCGACGAAGCCCGCGTCGGTCCTCCGCTCGTTGGTGTAGTAGTTGACGATGTCGCGGTTGTGGAGGACGCCGGGCAGTCCGGCGTCGTGCACCAGGTGGATCAGGAAGTAGTCACTGCCGATGGTGTCCGTCGCCGGCGGCAGCGGGACCCTGGTGTGCACGCCGTGGAAAGCGATGTTGCACATGTCGACCCGCATGGGGTCCACCCGTGTGAGCACCGCGTGATCGCTCTCGAAGGAGCGTTGTCCCGCGCCGAGGAAGGACTCCGCGACGAGTTCCCGCTTGGACTCCTCCGACGCGTCCAGAGGCGCCCACAGGCCTACGACTTCCTCGTACGTCGCGGGGTCGGCCGCCGCCATCTCGGCGAGATCCACGGAGGGTTCGCCGACGAAGGACGCGCCCACCATCGCCACGCGCCGACCTGCCTCCTGCGGGGTCAGGTCCCACTCGTCCACGCGGTCGGCGACGTCGGACGCGGTCAGGCCGATGGCAAGGAGCTCGTGGTGGATGGGGAAGGCCCATTGGCCGTCGCGCTGCTGGTAGCGGCTGTCGGAGTCCCTGCGGTGCACGGAAGTGCAGCCGAGGGCTTCGCCGATGAGGAAGGCCCGGTTGGTGCAGGCGCCGTAGGAGATCCCGGCGGGCAGCATCAGGTCGAGCAGCAGGTCGTTCTTCGTGCTCCCCGAGCGTGTGACGACCTCGCGCAGGAAGCCGCGCTGCGCGTCCTCGTCGAGGTGGTGGACCACGACACGGGGGTGGTGCGGCAGTCGGCCGACCGCTTCGGCGTGCTCGGCGTAGACGGCCGGCTCGCACGAGTCGAGGATGAGCAGGTGCACCTCTGCCTCGAAGTGCGTGACGGCGTAGGCCGCTTCGTCGGCGAGCAGGGCGATCGTGGCGGAGCATTCCCGGTTGGTGGGAAGGGTCAGGCAGACTCTGCGCACGACGCTCCTTCGTTCGCTTCGTTGCCCTCGCTCGCCTTCGTGCCTTCGCCGGTCTTCGTACCTTCGCCGTCCTTGGTGGCTTCGTCGTGCCAGGACTTCAGACCGAGCAGCCGTTCGCCCAACTCGTTGAGCCGGGCCCGCCCGTACCGCTCGGCCTCGGGCCGCACCGGGTCGCCGACCAGGGTGGGGTTCCAGTCCGGCGTGCTGAGATCGCGCCAGGACTCCACACGGGAGCGGCGCACCTTCTCGTGCCCCTCCAGCGCGGGCATCATCGACAGGTACTGCACCGCGCGGACGCCGGCGGCCGAGAGGTTGGGCGCCACGCCGTGGGCCAGGTGGCCGTTGAAGATCAGCAGGTCACCGGCCTCCAACTCGGGGCGGATCACCGGCATTTCCGTACGGTCGACGGCCGGCCTGATGGGGTCGCGGTCGGCCGGCTGGTGCGCCTTCCAGTGGTCGAACTGCCGGAAGAGCTCGGGGCAGCACTGGAACCCGCCCTGTTCGGGCACGGTGTCGTTGAGGGCGATGATGCCCTGCACCCGCTGCGGCGGGATGCCCTGCGTGCTGTCGACGTCCCAGTGCAGGTCGATGTCGAAGCCGGTGGGCCGGAATTCGATCAGGGACCGGTCACGGTCCTTGATGTTGGGCGGGTTGAGGTTGAGCCGGTCGAGTGTGACCCACAGCTCCTCGCTGTCCCATACGTCCACGAAGGCGTCGTAGACACGCTGCCGCTGCCGGTTGTCCCACATCAGCTGGTGGTGGTACGCCTCGACGAAGCCGTAGATGTGCAGTTCCTGTTCCAGCTCCGAGCGGTGCTGGCGCTCGCCGTACCAGGTCTCGGGACGGTCCGGGTCGAGGTCCTGGAACTCGTAGGCGATGTCGAGCAGCCGCAGGGCGTCCTCGCGGGGCACCGCCTGCTTGACCACCACATAGCCGTAGGTCTGCCAGAAGGTGAACTGCTCCTCCGTCAGGACGCGGAGGGGGCGGGTCTTGTCCAGGTCGCGCAGGGCGGTGCCGGCGAGGTACGTCTCGCCGTCAGCGCTGAAGTAGGGGCGGTCCGTGGCGGCGCGGTGCAGATGCGATTCAGCCGTTGCCATGAGTGACTCCAAGGCTCGGTGAAGAGGGAGTGGGAAGACGGAGCGTCACATCGCCGCGCAGTACCGCAGCATCAGGTAATGGCGGACGCGATCGTGTGACGGAGGGAGACAGGGGTGAGCAGGGGTCGCGAAGAGGGCCGAGCAAGGTGCGCTCCAAACGCTGTGTCGAACCCCGTGTGCCCATAAAGTTGGACTAGACCAGGCGCGCCTGTCAATGCCCCACGCCCCTCTCACGCCACATCAATCACGCTACTGAGCAGTACCGTTGACCTTTTTCGCCTGGCCGGCGCGGGGTGTACTGCTCAACCCTGGGTCAACTCTGGTCCAGACCACTTGACAGGTCCGCGTGTCGTAGGCCCAGAATCAATGGTCCAGACCTGGAGCGCGGTGCCGCCGGTCGCCGAGCCCCGGGCCGTTCCACCGCGCCCTACCCGAAAGGCACACCAACGTGAGCAGCGACAAGGAGCTTCGACGCCTCGCCCTCGCACTCCTGCAACCGGGATTCGTCGGCACCAGCGCCCCCGACTGGCTGCTCAACTCCATCCAGGCCGGACTGCGTTCCGTGGTGCTGTTCGCCCGGAACATCGAGTCGCCCGCCCAGGTGGCCCAACTGACCGCCCAGCTGCGCGCGGAGAACCCCGACCTCGTCATCGCCATCGACGAGGAGTCCGGGGACGTGACGCGGATCGAGGCGCGTACCGGATCGACACGCCCCGGAAATCATGCCCTTGGCTACGTGGACGACACGGCGCTCACCCGCGCCGTCGCGACCGACCTCGGCCACGAGCTGCGTGCCGCAGGGGTGACCCTGGACTACGCCCCGAGCGTGGACGTCAATCTCAACCCGGACAACCCCATCATCGGCGTACGGTCCTTCGGCGCCGACCCGAAGGTGGTGTCCCGGCACACGGACGCGTGGGTACGGGGCATCCAGGCGGCCGGGGTCGCCGCGTGCGCCAAGCACTTCCCCGGGCACGGTGACGTGGCCGTCGACTCCCACCACGGCCTGCCCACCTACGAGGCCAGTGTCGAAGACATCACGACGAACGCGCTGCCGCCGTTCCGCGCCGCCATCGCCGCCGGGGCCCGCGCCGTCATGAGCGCGCACCTCCTCGTGCCCGCGCTCGACCCGGACGCCCCGGCCACCCTCAGCCCCCGCATCCTCAACACGCTGCTGCGCGAGGAACTGGGCTTCGAAGGGCTCATCGTGACCGACGCGATCGAGATGGGCGGCGTCTCCAACCGCTACGGCATCGAGAACGCGACCGTCCGCGCCGTCGCCGCGGGCGCCGACGCCGTCTGTGTCGGCGGCGAGAACGCCGACGAGGGCACGGCCCGCCGGCTGATCGACGCGCTCGTGAACGGCGTACTCGGCGGCGACCTGCCCGAGGAGCGTCTCGCCGACGCGGCCCGCCGCGTGGCGGACTTCGCGGACTGGTCGGCGGAGCTGCGCCGCACCACCTCCGCCGGCGCGCCCGACCCGGCCGTCGGTCTGGGCGCGGCGCGCCGGGCCGTACTCCTGAGTGAGGCCGCCCGCGCGCGTACCCCGCTGACCGCGGCGCCCCATGTCGTCGAGCTGGCGCCCGCCACGCACCTGGCCATCGACAAGCAGACCCCCTGGGGTGTGGCCGCGCCCCTCAGCGAGCTCATGCCCGGCACCAGCAGCGTCCGGCTCGGCGAGGACGATCTGCGCGCGGACGCCGGTGTACTGCGGCTCAGCGGAATCGACGCGACGGCCGACCGTCCGCTGGTCGTTGTCGTGCGGGACGCCGCCCGTCACTCCTGGATGTCCCGGTCGCTCGCGGAACTGGTCGCGGCGCGCCCGGATGCCGTCATCGTGGAGACGGGACTGCCGGGACTGCTTCCCGGCACCGCACACATCTGCACGCATGGAGCGTCGACGGCGTCGGCGCGGGCGGTTGCCGCACTGCTCGCCGGTGTCGGCGCCTGATCCGGGCGGGCAAGCGCGGCTGACAGGGCGCGCTATCCGGCGAGGGCCTCTGCCGCTCCCACGGCGACCGCGGCCACTCCGACGGCGAGTGCCACGGCGCTGAAAGCGAAGTCGATTCTCCGGGTGCGGTGTTCGGCCGCGAGGTCCGCGGTGAAGACGGCCGGGTCGTCGGGTGCGTAGTGGATCGTGACGTCCCGGCCGTAGGAGCCGACGGGGTCCGGCAGCCCGGACGGGCAGTAGGCGGTGACGGCCGCGCCCTCATGGGTGGTGAACGCGACGATCGGCGTGTGACTGGTGAGGGTGTCGCCGTCCTCGTCGACGCTGACGTCCTTGAGCACGGCGACGACCTGCCCCTGGACGGCAGCCCGGGACGTCAGCATGGCGATACGCCGGCCCGCCCGGCGTGCGCCCTGCGGCAGGAAGCACGCCACGGTCACACTCCAGGGCACCCCGAAGCCGAGCAGGGCCCACTGCCAGCCCCGGTCGATCGCGACGACGGTCACCAGTCCCGCGTAGATCAGGAAGACCGAGCAGTTGGGCAGGCCAAGTCCGTACCTGCCCTCCCCGAGGTCGTCGGTGAAGCGGAAGGCGTGCGGCCTTCCGCGCGGGTAGTGCACTCCGACCTCCCGGCCCGTCCAGGCCGCGGCGATGGGCTCACCGCGCTCACCGTCGTTCGTCACGGTGAACTCCTCGCCGGTGGACGGGTCCTGGAAGGAGACGACCACGGATATCCCGCCGACCTGGGAGGCCCCGTGCCTGGGCTCGCGCACCTGCTCGATCCGTCCCATGACCCGGACCTTCCGCTGGGCGCGGGTCACCCCGGCCAGCGACCTGCCGTACCCGACCAGCGCGATCGCGCCGAACACCCCGCACCACAGCGCCAGATAGCCGTGCCAGCCCACGTGTCTCCTCCTCCTGCCGATCCGTTGTCGTTCGTACCGTTTCGCTTCAGGGACGGCACTGCCCGGTGCGCGGTTGCCGACGCGGTCAGCGCGCGGGGGCGCGCCGCACCACCGTGCCTTCGCGGTCAGCCTCCAGGGAGGCCGATCCTTCGGGCCCGGTCACGCCGACCCTGATGACGAGGGAGCCGGTGAGGCTCTCGGCGGTGAGCTGCCAGGTCTGCGCGGAGCGGACGCCGAGGCCGGTACGGGCCTCCTCGACCAGAGCGGGAAAACGGTCGTACGGAAGCAATGTGAGGTCGAACCGCGGGGCCCGGGTGCCGGTCGGGGCGAACACGACCGACAGCAGGCGCTCCTGCAGCACGACGGTGAGGGCCTGGCGCTCGCTCTCGTCCTTGCCCTTGATCAGCGAGTCGACGGCCCGGCGCAGTTCACCCTTGTCGAGCAGCGACTAGTCAGGGCCGACGGTGACCGTGCCGGTCGACGACGAGACGACCGTCCTCGACGACGAGGAGACGGAGGGCATTGAAGGAGCGGGCGGGCCCGCGGCGGTGTCCTGGTCGAACAGATCTGCGCGGAACAGCAGGATCACGGCGGCGGCGGCGAGCAGCAGCCCGAGCAGCACCAGAAATCCGAAACCGCAGCCCTCCGGCGCCTCGCGTACCAGGGCCGCCTTGGGCGCCGAGTCGATGCGGGCGCCGGCCGCCCGTTCCTCCCATTCGGGTGTCGGCCGCTTCACGATGCGCGCCCGCCAGGGCCGGTCCGGCGGGTACTGGACCACCAGGATGCCGCGCGGCCGGTAGTCGGGCAGATCGACGAGGTTGATGTCCTGGGTGATCTCCACCCGGTACGCCGGCGCGTCGTCCGGCGCGACGGTGAGGTCGAACCGCACCGGTATGTCGCTCGACTCTCCCCCGATGGCCCGCAGGCTCTCGATCATCGCGAGTGCCGTACGGGGCGGGACGGCCGCCTCGCGGGCGCGCCTCGGCACACCGGCGAGGAAGAAGAGCAGCCCGTAGACCACGGGCAGGACCAACCCCGCCACGAACAGCGGCACTTCCTCGACGACGGCGCCGACCACGATCCCGGCGAGCGACGCCCCGATCACAGCACCCGTCAGAAACCCCCGTGCGAGGGCGACGGGGGTGTGGTGCGTCGGCGGCGGGGCCGTGGTGATCGTCATACGCGCGATTGTGCCGGGCCGTGGTGACGGCCGGTAGACCTCGGGGTGAGCTTCTGGGAGACCGCGTCCCCGCTGCTCACGGCAGTCGGCACTTGACAGGGGTGCCACACCGGAGTCCAATAGATGTCACGACATACATGTCGTAGCACGCGTGTTGCGACAGACACACACCAGGAGGCTTCTCATGGGGCAGGTCAATCGGGTCTCGGTCGTCAGCACCGGCACCGTCCAGATCCGTCCGGAACACGTCGAGACCAACGGCACCCCGCTGTTGTGGTGGCTCAACACCTCACGCCGGTGGACGGAGCCCCGCCCGATCAACGTGTACGTCATCGAGCACGACAAGGGTCTGGTGTTGTTCGACACCGGCCAGGACCGGCGCTCGGTCACCGACCCCGGCTACTTCCCCGGCGGCCCGGCCGGTCACATCTACCGTCGCCTCGCCAAGTTCGACGTCCCTCCGGACGGGACCCTGACCGCTCAACTGCGCAGCCTGGGTTACGACATCGCCGACGTGCGCGTGGCGATCCTGTCCCATCTGCACCAGGACCACATCGGCGGCCTGCGCGAACTGCCGAGGTCAGCGAAGGTATTGGCCAGCGCGGCCGAACTCGCCGAGGTGGACAAGAAGTTCGCGGCCTTCGCCGGATTGCTGCGCCAACACATCCAGGTCCCCGGCGTGGACTGGAGCCCCGTCACTCCGCGGCGCTTCGAGGACCCGGCGATCGCACCGTTCACCCACGCGCACGACGTGATGGGAGACGGCTCGCTGCTGCTCCTGCCCACTCCCGGACACACGCCCGGCTCGATGTCGCTGCTGCTGCGCGGCGCGGGACTGCCGACGATGATGTTCGTCGGCGACGTCACGTACGATGTGCGGCTGCTGGCGGCGGACCGCGTGCCGGGGGTCGGGAACGCGGCCGGACTGCACGGGACGACCCGGCGGATCAATCAGCTGGCCGCGCGCCACCCGGGTATGCCGGTGCTCGCCGCCCACGACCCGGCGGCGGCCGGACTCCTGGCGGACGCACTGCGGCAGCGGCAGTACGAAAGGGAACTCAGTTGAGAACAGCAGAACAGATTCGCTACCTCATCCTGGCCACACAGCGGGAAGGCAACCGCCGGCTGACGGTGTTGCTGTCCGAGATCGACGTCACCCCCGCCCAGTCCGAAGCGCTGCGCATCATCGCCGATCACGGCCCGCTCGCCCTGCGGGAACTGGGCGGCATGCTTGTGTGCGACACGGGCACGAGCCCGAGCCGGATCGTGGACCGGCTCGTCACCGCGGGTCTCGTACAGAGGACGACCAGCGAGCACGACCGGCGCCAGGTGAGTCTCACACTGACCCCGCAGGGCCGGGAGAAGGCCGCACGCGTCGCCGAGATCGAGAACCAGCTCTACGACCTGATCGACCAGGCGAGCGCGACGACGGACACCGAAGCACTGATCGCGTTCCTGCACGCGTTCACCCAGCAGTCCCCGGCCGGACTCGCCCTGGCCAACCGCCTCGCCGCCGAGGAGGACCGGGCGCGATGACCGCCTTACCGAACCCAGCACGTCCGTGGAGGACACCGTGACGTTCCAGCTGAGCCTCGACATCACCGCCCCGCCGGCCAAGGTGTTCGCCTTCGTCGCCGACTTCACCACCATGCCGAAGTGGTACTCCGCGGTGCAGCGCGTACGACGCGTCGAAGGCACGGGCGGCCTCGGCACCCGGTACGAGGTGCACCGGAACCTCCCTGGCGGCCCGACGGTCAACGAGGTCGCGATCACCGGCTTCTCACCGGGCGAAGAGGTCACCTTCACCTCGCTGAGCGGGCCAACTCCCTTCGTCTACCGCTTCCACGCCCAGCCCCACCGGCGCGCGACGCGCCTCGCCCTGGAGGGCACGATCAGCGCATCCGGCCTGCCGGGCCCGGCCGCCCTTCTCGGGCCGGTGGCCGAGCAGTTGTTCAAGCGCGGCATGCGCGACAACCTCGGAACGCTGGCCTCGTTCCTGGAGTACTA
>NZ_JTIY01000002.1:883261-895235 GCF_000818175.1 Streptomyces sp. AcH 505 | reverse complement strand
CCTTGCGGCGAGCAGTGTCCGCCGCCCGTGTGCTAGGCGGCTTCGGAGCCGTCGAGGAAGCGGAGCAGTACGGCGGCCTCTTCGCGTAGTTGTGCGGCTCGGTCCGCGTGTGCCGGGGACGTCAACTGCGCCGCCGCGTCGAGGCGTTCGGTGGCCTCGGCGCGGACGATGTCTCGTACGTCGCCCTCGCTCAGCGCGCGCCGCGCCGCCTCGGTGGCGCCGGGACCCACTGGTGAGTCTTCGATGGCCGAGCTGCGTACGTCGGCCGGGTCCACGGGAACCGCCTCGGCGTTGTCGAGCGCCGAGAGAGTCGCGCGCAAGGCGCGCATCGCGACCTTGTCGCGGGCGCGCATCGCTTCCGGCAGGGCCTGACGCATACGGATTCGCAAGGACATGCCGTGACTCTACGGCGTCGTGGCTCTGCGGCCCCCGGCCGGTCGGGCCAGCTCCGCCACGGTGGCGGAAAGGAACTCCCACGACTCCCCGGCATCGGACGTACGGCCGTGCGCCCGGGGCCGGTTCTTCATGGTGCGGACCCTACCGACCGACGCCACCGCGTCATCTCATCGCCTTCGACCGCCACAGCAGCCAACCGAAGTACGGTGCCCCGATCACCGCCGTGACGACTCCCACCGGGATCTGCGCCGGCGCGACGACCGTACGGCCGACCGTGTCGGCGACGACCACCAGCAGCGAGCCCAGCAGGGCGGCGACCGGCAGTACCCGTCCATGGCGCCGGCCCACCAGGGCACGCGCGGCGTGGGGTGCCACGAGTCCGACGAAGCCGATGACACCGACAGCGGCCACCGCGGCCGCGGTGAGCACAACGGCCACGGCGAGAAGTCCCAGCCGTGTCGTGCCCAGCCGGATGCCGAGCAGCCGTGGTGTGTCGGCGTCCAGCCCTATGAGGTCGAGTTCGCGGCGCTTGGCGGCGAGTACGGGCACTGCCGCCAGCAGCGCGCCGAGCACCGGAAGTACCTCGGGGAACGTGCGTCCGTACGTCGATCCTGACAGCCAGGTCAGCGCCTTGGTGCCGTTGTACTGATCGGTCAGCACGATGAGCAGGCTCACCAACGCCGCCGCTCCCGCCGACACACCGATACCGATCAGCACCAGCCGGTTCTGCTCCAGTCCGCCGCGCGCCCCGAGCCCGAAGACCAGCAGGGTGGCGGCCGCGGCCCCGGCGAGCGCGGAGCCGCCGACGTACCAGAAGCTCGCGAGCGGGACGATCGTGAGCGTGATGACGGCGCCGACGCCCGCTCCCCCGACGACACCGAGGATGCCCGGTTCGGCGAGGGGGTTGCGGGAGACCGCCTGCACGACGGTCCCCGCTGTCGCCAGCGCGGCGCCGGCGAGCAGCGCCGCCGCGACGCGTGGCATGCGGGTGTCGAGGACGAACGAGACGAAGCGTCCGGACCGCCCGGTGAGCCAGTTCGCCACGTCGCCGAGCAACAGCGGGGCGTCGCCGAGCAGCGTGGCGGCGACAACCGCCGCGCAGAGAGCGGTGGTTACCGTCACGAGCGTGACGACGAAGGCACGGCGGCTGCGCAGACGCACGAAGGCGGCGGCCGGGGCGGCGGCTCCCGTGTCACGGGACCGGTAGGCCAGGGACACGAGCACGACCGCGCCGAAGAAGCTCGTCACGATGCCCGTCGGTACGGAAGCGCCCGCCTGGGCGCCGAACAGGGCCCGCAGCAGCACATCGGCGCCGAGCACGACCAGCACGCCCGCCACCGCCGACGCGGGGACGAACAGCCGATGACGCAGCAGCGCGGGCAGCCGGGCACCGGCCAGCCGTACGATCGCGGGCGCGCACAGCCCGACGAATCCGATGGGCCCTGCGACGGTGACGGACACGGCCGAGAGGGCGACGGCGAGGACGACGGCAATCGCCCGCGTACGGCGGGGACTTACGCCGACGACCGCCGCTCCGTCGTCACCGAGCGCGAGGATGTCGAGTCGCCTGCCGAGCACGATCAGCCCGGTCAACGCCAGGACGGCGACCGGCGCGAGCCGGTCGACGGTCTGCATGCCGATCTGCGCGAGGGAGCCGTTGCCCCAGGCGTAGAGGCCGGTCGTCTGCTGTGCGCGCAGCAGGAGCAGCGTCTGGCTCAGACCGCCGAGGCCGAGGGTGAGCGCCGAACCCGCGAGCACGAGGCGGGTGGGTCCCGCTCCCGCCCTGGCGAGTCCCAGCACGATGCCGGCGGCGAGCAGTCCGCCGATCAGCGCGGTACCGCCCGCCAGGAACGGCGGCAGGGTGATGCCGAACGCCGCGACGGCGACGACCGCGAGATAGGCGCCGGCGTCCACGGCGAGCGTGTCGGGCGACGCGAGTACGTTCCGTGACACCGACTGCAGTACGGCGCCGGCCGCGCCCAGTGTGCAGCCGACGATCAGCCCTGCGGCGAGCCGTGGCAGCCGGGAGGCCACCAGTACGGCGTCCGCCTGGTCCGAAGTGCCGCCGTCCGACCAGCGGGAGATCACCGCGCGCCAGAGGGTGTGCGGTCCGACGGTCGCCGTGCCTTGGCTGATGTGCACGGCCATGAGGACGAGCAGGGCCAGGAGCGCCCCGAGGGCGAGGACGGCGACCCGGCCGCGCCCGGCCGGCGCCCTGCGGCCGGGCCCGGTGGGGGCGGCTGCCTCCACCGGGCCTGCCGATGAAGGGAGTTCGGTCTTCGCCACGGACGGAGAGCCGGCTTTCGCCGCGACGGTGTGGACGTTCACTTGGTCAGTGCGTCCACGAGCGCGTCGATGTACCGCGTCATCGACGCCGTACCGCCGAACATCCAGATGCCGTCCGGGAGCCGGTGGGCGTCACCCTTCTTCACGAAGGGCAGCGACTTCCACACCGCGTTGTCCTTGAGTCCGCCCGCGAAGGGATCACCGCCGTCCGCGTCGTTGGCGATGTACACGAACCGGGAGTCGCCGATCTTCGTCAGGCCCTCGACGTCCGTCGCGGCGAGGCCGTACCCCTTGTCGCCCTTCATCGTCCACGGACTGACCAGACCGAGTTCGGTGTTGATGTCGGTGAGCAGCGAGCCCTTCACGAACGGGCGCACCGAGACCTGGCTTCCTTCCTGCCAGCCGTCGGCGAAGGCGACCTTCTGCCCTGCGAGGCCGGCGGCGGCGAGTTCCTTCTTGCCTTCGGCGAGCTTCTGCCGGAAGGCGGCGATCGTCTCCTCGGCCTTGGCCTCGGTTCCGGTGGCCCGCGCGATGAGCTTCACGTTGTCGGTCATCTGGTCGATCTGGCGGCTCGCGTCAGCCGCCCGCACCACGATGAGCGGCGCCAGTTCGGAGAGTTGGCCGATGGCGGCGTCCGTCAGGTCGTCCGTCGCGACGATGAGGTCGGGCTTCAGGGCGGCGACGGTATCGAGACTGGGTTCGCCGCGGGTGCCGATGTCCTTGGTGCCGTCGGCAAGGGGCGCCGCCGTGTCGTAGTCCTGGTACCCCTTCACATCGGCCACGCCGACGGGGTCGACGCCCAGGGTGACGAGTGATTCGACGACGTTCCATTCGGTGCCGACGACTCGCTGGGCCGGTCCGTCGAGTGTCACTTTCTCGCCGCGCGAGTCGGTGACCGTCAGCGCGGGGGCCGCGGCGGCCGTCTTCTCGGGTGCCTCCGTCGTGCCGCAGCCGACGAGGGTGGCCGCGAGGGTGGCGGCGATCACGCTGATCGCGGGCCATGCCCGGAGCTTGGTGGTCATGAGGATGTCAGGGCCTTTCCAGCCGAAGATGATGTCTGCCCACCGCACGGGTGCGGGGGATTCCCGTCGAGGGGTCGGCTCCGACCTCGATACGGATGCCGTAGGTGTCGCTCAGCAGCTCGGCGTCGTACACCTGGGCGGGGGTGCCGGCAGCCGCGACACGCCCCTCGGAGAGCAGGACGACCTGATCCGCCACCGCCGCCGCCTGGTCCAGGTCGTGCAGGACGACCCCGATGGTGACGCCGTGCGTGTCGGCCAAGTCCCTGATGAGGTCGAGGATTTCCACCTGGTAGCGCAGATCGAGATAGGTCGTCGGTTCGTCGAGCAGCAGTACGTCGGTGTCCTGCGCCAGACAGCAGGCGAACCAGACGCGCTGCAACTGGCCGCCGGAGAGGCTTTCCACACCGCGGTCGGCGAGTTCGGCGACGTTCGTGACGGCCAGGGCGTGCTCGAT
Organism: Streptomyces sp. AcH 505; assembly: GCF_000818175.1. Taxonomy (GTDB): domain Bacteria; phylum Actinomycetota; class Actinomycetes; order Streptomycetales; family Streptomycetaceae; genus Streptomyces. The sequence goes on along the minus strand of NZ_JTIY01000002.1, from coordinate 891,077 downwards.
CAGCCGCACGCCGTCCGGGTCGCTCCCCCGCAACCGCCCCCGGTACGGGTGCCGCCCGAAGCCGACCACCTCGCGGACGCTGAGTCCCGCCGGAGTGGCGCGGCTCTGTGCGAGCAGTGTGACGCGCCGGGCGAAGTCGGTGCGTGAGAGAGCGAAGGCGTCCACAGGCTGCTCGCCGTCCGCACTCACGGTCACCCGTCCGCCGCGCGCCCGGTGCAGTCGGGCGACCGCACGCAACAGGGTGGACTTCCCGCTGCCGTTGGGGCCGATCAGGGCCGTGACCTGGCCGCCGGGAAGGCGGATGCCCGCCTCGTGCACCACATCCACGCCGTCGTAGGCGACGGTGAGGTCGGCGGTGGCCAGGCCGGTGGCGCCGGGGCCGGACGGTGGGGAGGCTTCTCGGGCGGGTGCAGTCACGATCACGTGACTTAGGTTAGCCTAACCTTTTTTCAAGTCGAAAATCGGCCATGCCCGCACGGGGCGAGGCGTTCCACACCTTGATACGGCGAAGCCCGGATACCAGACGCGTCTTGTGTCGTACCGCACCGACCGGCCAGGATGCCGACATGGCCCCCTTGCTGCACTGGTTCCTGCCCACGGGTGGTGACGGCCGCGATCCCGGTGGTGTCACCGCCGTACAGAAGCGCACCGCTGCCGCCACGCGGCGGCCCGCCGACATCGGGTACCTCGCGCAGGTGGCGCGCGCCGCCGAACACGCGGGGTTCGCCTCCCTGTTGACGCCGGTCGGCCTCGGCTGCGCCGATCCGTGGATCCTGACCTCGGCGCTGGCCCAGCACACGGAGCGGATCGGGTTCCTCGTGGCGTTCCGCGCGGGATTCGCCAGCCCGACGCTGCTGGCCCAACAGGCCGACTCGTTCCGGCGGTTCGCCGGAGGGCGGCTGCGGCTCAACATCGTCACCGGCGGCGACCCCGCCGAGCAGCGGGCGTACGGCGACCAGCTCGACCATGACGACCGCTACGCGCGGACGGACGAGATCATGGCGGTGCTGCGGGATCTGCTGGACGGGAAGCGGGTCGACCACGATGGCCGGCATCTGAAGATCGAGAACGCGCGGCTGACGGACCCCGCCACGCAGTATCCGGTGCCGCTGTACTTCGGCGGCGCCTCCCCCGCGGCCCAGGACGTGGCCGTACGTCGCGCCGACGTCCAGCTGCTGTGGGGCGAGCCGCCGGCGGGGATCGCCGCCCGGGTGGAGCAACTGCGGGTTCGTAACCCCGCGTTGCGGTTCGGACTGCGTCTGCACATCATCAGCCGCGACAGCGCCGACGAGGCGTGGCGTGAGGCCGACCGCATGCTCAAGGGGCTCGCTCCGGAGACGGTACGCGCCACCCAGGAACGCTTCGCCCGGATGGACTCCACCGGGCAGGCCCGGATGACCGCACTGCACGCGGGCTCGGCCGACCCGGGGCGGCTGACCGTCTCGCCGAACCTCTGGGCGGGGATCGGCCTGGTCAGGGAGGGTGCCGGCACCGCGCTGGTCGGCTCGCACGACGAGGTGGCGGCCCGGCTCGACGAGTACCGGCGGCTGGGCGTCGACGAGTTCGTCCTGTCCGGATATCCGCATCTGGAGGAGGCGTTCCGGGTCGGTGAGGAGGTCGCGCCACGCCTGCGGGCCCTGGCCGCCGCCGACGCCGACTCCGATCCCGACAACAACCCCGTCGCCCGCTGATTTACGCGGCGAGCACGAGACTCACGCGGCGAGCGCGGCGGGCTCCCCCAGCTGCGCGGTGGCCGTGCGCCAGGCCGTCGTCACGGCGGTACGGGCCTGCGCCGTCCTCGCCGCGCTGTCACCCGCCAGACTCAGCGGCGTCCCCACGTGAACGTGCAGTTCGGGGCGGCGCAGCGGCGACGTGAGCAGGCCCGCCAGCTGCTTGGTCGCGTTGCCCGAGATGATCCGCCGGGCGCCCGCCTGGCCCACGGGCACCACCGGAGCACCGGTGCGGAGGCTGAGCCGGGACAGGCCGCTGCGGAACGCCTCGGGGGCCGTTTCGCGGGCGTCGGTCCGACGCGGCAGACCGCCCTCGGCGTAGATCAGCACCGAGCGGCCCTGCTCCAGCGCCTCGGCCGCGGCGTCCAGGGCGTGCGCCGCGCGCCGGTCGCCGCGGTGGACGGGTATGTGCCCTTCACCGGCGAGCGCGCGGCCGAGCAGCGGGACGCGCCACAGGCCGGCTGCCGCCATGACGACCGGCCGGACCCCGAGACGGTGCAGCGCGGCAAGGACGACGGCCGGGTCGGCGAACGAGGTGTGATTCGCGGCGATGATGCTGCCCGGAGCGAGTTCGGCTCCCGGGTCGGTCGTGACGGTGAGACGGCCGGCGACAGGCACCAGAACGTCGGCGAGGCGGCTGAGCATGTGCTGTCTCCTGGGTTCGGCATTGCTGGCCTTCATCATCGGCCCCGGCCGGGGCCGGGACATGAGTAGCCGAGCGCATCTTTCCAGGCCCGGTACCCAGGGCGGACCAGGCGCGGGACCGGCATGACCGGCGTCATACGCTTCCGCCATGACCAAGGACGTAGACCTTCGCCCGGTGGCCAAGGAAGACCTGCCGTTGCTCGACCTGCTCCACAACACGTCCCCGGAGTCGGATGCGGCGTTCGACTGGTTCGGGTTCGCCGATCCTGCCGCGAAGCACCGGCGTTGGGCCGAGAACGGACTGCTGACGGCCGACTCCGGAACGCTCATGGTGGTGAGCCCGGACCGGGCTGTCGGATCCGTCGGCTGGCGCTCCATGCCGTTCGGGCCGCTCAACCGCGGCTGGAACATCGGCATCGGACTGCTCCCCGAGGCCTGCGGTCAGGGCATCGGTACCCGGGCCCAAGCGCTGCTCACGCGGTACCTCTTCGCCCACACCCAGGTGAACCGGGTGGACGCGCACACCGACGTGGCGAACGTCGCGGAGCAACGCGCCCTGGAGAAGGCGGGGTTCACCAGGGAAGGGGTGATGCGGGGCGCCCAGTTCCGTAACGGGAGCTACCACGACATGGTGCTCTACAGCGTTCTTCGGAGTGAAGTCGCTTTCAGCTGAGGTCGCTTTCGGCCTGGGTCGCTTTCGGCCTGGGTCGCTTTCGGCTCCGGTCGCTTCCATCTGGCGTCGCTTCCGTCTGAGGTCACCGCAGGCAGCAGACTTCATGCCGCCTTCACACGCGGCTCTTGCCGCCGGCTTCGACGTTCCCTCATGATCTGCGGCATGGCAGCAGACATCCGCGCGCTGGGCGAGCCCGTTGCGCCCCTTCGGCGCCGGGTGCGTATCGGGTACGGGCTCGGCTCCCTGTGCACCGGCACGTTCGCCACCGTGCCGGGGCTGATCCTGCTCTACTACCTCACCAACGTGCTCGCCGTACCCGCAGCCGTCGCCGGTGCGGCCGTCTTCCTGCCGAAGGCCTGGGACGTCCTGGTCAACCCGCTGGTCGGGGCGGTGTCCGATCGAAGCCGGCTGCGCGGCGGACCGCGCCGGCCGTTCCTGCTCGCCGGTGCCTGCACGCTCCCGCCGCTCTTCGCGCTGCTCTTCGCCGCGCCCCCGCTGCGCGGCGCGGCGGCCGCCGGATACGTGGCGGTGGTCTTCCTGCTCGCCGCCACCGCGTACGCCGTCTTCCAGGTGCCGTACGTGACGATGCCCGCCGAGATGACCGAGGACCCGGCCGAGCGGGGCCGGGTGCTGGGCTGGCGGGTCGGCTTTCTCGGCGTCGCGATCCTGCTGTCCGGCGGGCTCGCGCCGGCGATCGCGCACGCGGGCGACGACGGACCGGGCAGCTACCGGACCATGGGGATCGCCGTCGCCTTCCTGCTCGCCCTGGGCATGTTCGGGGCCTGGTTCACCACCCGGTGGGCGCCCGCGGTGGCCCGCAGCGAGGCCGAGCACTCGCTCCGGGCCCAGTTGGCCGCCGCCAGGTCGCACCGGCCCTTCCTGTTCCTGGCCGGCATGTGGACCCTCCAGGCCCTCGCCGTGGGCGTGATGCTCGCCGGCGTCCAGTACTTCGCGACGTACACCCTCGGCTCGGCCGACGCGGTCACGCCGCTGTTCGCCTGTCTGATCGGCCCGCTCGTGCTCGTCATGCCGCTGTGGAACCGGCTGGCCCGCCGCTACGGCGTGAAGGCGGCCCAGTGGTGCGCCTCGGTGCTCTTCCTCGGCGGCGCCGTGCTGCTGGCCTGCACGCCCGCGGCCGGAAACGCGCTCGGCTTCGGGGCGGTCGTCGTCATCGGAATCGCCTACGCCGGGCTCCAGTTGCTGCCGCTCACCATGCTCGCCGACACGCTCGCGGCCGATGTCGCCCGTACCGGCAAGCGGCGGGCCGCGACCTTCACCGGGCTGTGGACCGCGGCCGAGAATCTGGCCTTCGCGCTGGGCGCCGGGGCGTTCGCGCTCGTTCTGGCGGTGACGGGGTTTCGTTCCTCGGACGCCGACCACCGGGTCGACCAGCCCGGGGCTGCTCTGACCGGCATCACCGTGGGCATGAGCGTGCTGCCGGCCGTTCTCGCGGCGGCGAGCCTGTGGCTGTTGTACCGCTACCGCGAGGACGCCGCCGACAACACGTCCGCAACCCCCGTGTCCCCGGCGCCCGTGTCCCCCGCGCCCGAACCCCGGCAGGAAGAGACCGACCGTGTCGACTGAGCCCAACCCCGCGCTTCCCGAGGGCCGTTCGGCGGCCGACGTGCTCGCCGAGCTGAGCCGTCTGCGGGACTCCGACGCACCGACCCGGGGTGGGCACACCTTCGCCTACGTCTACGACGCGGGGCTTGAGGGACTCGACGAGCTGGCGGCTGCCGCGTACACGGAGTACGCGACCGTCAACGGCCTCGACCCCACCGTCTTCCCGAGCGTGGCACGGCTGGAGAACGACCTGGTGCGGAGCGTGGCGGCGCTGCTGGGCGCCCCGGGCGCGCAAGGGACGTTCACCAGCGGCGGTACCGAGAGCATCCTGCTCGCCGTCAAGACGGCCCGCGACCACGCGCGTTCGGTACGGGGGGTCACGGCGCCGCAGCTGGTCCTGCCGTCCACCGCCCATGCCGCCTTCCACAAGGCGGCCCACTACCTCGGCCTGGAGACGGTCGCCGTCCCGGTCGATCCGGTCACCTTCCGCGCCGACGCCGACGCCGTGGCGGCGGCCATCACCGACCGCACCGCGCTGGTGGTCGCCTCGGCGCCGTCGTACGCGCACGGGGTGATCGACCCCGTGGCCGACATCGCCGCCGCTGCCGCCGGGCGCGGGGTGCTGTGCCATGTCGACGCCTGTATCGGCGGCTGGCTGCTGCCCTATCTGCGGCGCGCCGGGCGCGAGGTGCCGCCGTTCGGCCTTTCGGTCCCCGGGGTCACGTCGCTCTCCGTCGACCTGCACAAGTACGCGTACGCCGACAAGGGCGCGTCCGTCGTCCTCTACCGGGACGCCGAACTGCGCCGGTACCAGTACTTCGCCCATGCGGGGTGGCCCGGTTACCCGGTCGTCAACCCCACGGTGCAGGGGACGAAGTCCGGCGGGCTGCTGGCGCAGGCGTGGGCGGTCCTCCAGCATGTCGGGGAGGACGGCTACACCGCCCTGGCCGCCCGGGTCGCCGAGGCGTCGGACCGGCTGCTGGCGGGGCTGCGTGGCGTAGCCGGCGTACAGGTGCTCGGTGAACCGGCCGCAGGGCTGGTCGCGTTCACGGTCCACGGCGAATCGGCGGGAGCGGGGCCCGACTTGAGTCTGCTGCTGCACCTGGCGGACGAGATGCGCGTCCGGGGCTGGTACCTCCAGCCGCAGTTGTCGTTCGACGGCCTGCCGCCCAATCTCCATCTCACCCTGACCCCGGCCACGGTCGGCCAGGTGGACGCGCTGGTGAAGGATCTGGCTGACGCGCTGCGAGCGGCCCGCGCGCTGCCACCGGTGTCCGTGGACCCGGGGCTGGCCGGCCTCGCCGCCGGGCTCGACCCGGCGGCGCTGACTCCGGAGGAGATCGCCGGCGTCCTGGCCTACGCGGGGCTCGACGGGCAGGCGGGGCTGCCCGTCCGGATGGCCCCCGTACTGGTGTTGCTGGACGCTCTTGAGCAGCCGCTCAAGGAGCGGCTGCTCTCGGAGTTCATCGGGTCGGTGTTCGACATCCGGCCCTAGAGGGGTTCTAGAAGTAGTGCTTACGGCCACCGACCGCGCGGCCGCTCGCCCCGAGGATCCACAGGGCCGCGCCGACGACGACAAGCACACCACCGATGGTGGTCAGCAGCGAGACACCGACCAGCAGGCCGATGAGGAGCAGAATGACGCCAAGGACAATCATGTCGGTTCCGATCTCTTCGTCTCCGCGGCCACGCGGTCGGTGGCTGTCGGTCCGTCGTTGTGCTTCCTCCAAGTGCCCGGCCTGCGGCGGCTCATGCATACGCCGTTCCACCGCGTCCGCTCGGCAGCTCAGCGCAGCCACTGGTCCTGGTCGGCGGGGCGGTACAGGGTGACGGCCTTGGGAATCTTGTCGAGGACCAGACGCCGGTAGGTGGCGTCCGTGACCTCGCCGTCGTACGCGAAGTGGGGGTCGCCCCGCAGGACTTCGAGGTCCAGGCGGCGTACCTGGGCGGTCGTCAGCACCCGGGAGTTGTGCAGGGTGCCGGTCAGGACCGCGAGCAGCAGCCGGGTGCGGGCCAGCGGGGTGCCGGCCTCCACGGCGCGGACGTCGAGCAGTCCGTCGTCGAGCTGTGTGCGGTACGTCGGGGCGAAACCGGCCGGGTGGTAGATGCCGTTGCCCGCGAAGAGCAGCCAGATGCGGCGGGCGCGGCCGTTGATGACCACGGAGAGCGGGCTGCCGGTGGCCAGGACCTTGGCGAGGCCCACGGCCAGGGCGGGCCACTTACCGATGTGCTTCTCCAGCCGTTCCCTGGCGTGGACGAGTTCCGAGTACACCCCGATGCTGAAGGTGTTGAGGAAGAACTGCTGGCCGGGACCCTCCGGAGGCTCCGCCGAGTCGGCGGGTGAGCTGTCCGGCGCGCCCTCCTCGGGGTGGGTGCCCGGGCCCTCGGGTGACGAGGCCCGGCCCACGTCGGCGGTGACCGCGTCGCCCGCCTGGATGGCACGGACCACGTCCTCCAGGGTCTGGTTGCCGAGGTCCACGGCGAAGTGGTTGAACGTACCGCCGGGGAAGACGGCCAGCGGCACACCGTGCCGGGCGGCTGTCGTGGTGCCCGCGTTGACGGTCCCGTCGCCTCCGCACACGCCCAGCGCCCCGCCGTCGGCGACGGCGCGCAGCGCCGCCTCGTCGAGCAGGGTCAGCAGGTCGTCGGCCGGTTCGAGGACGGTGATCGAGGCCTTGGGCAGCAGGGTGCCCAGCGTCTCGGCGGTGTCCTTGGTCCAGGAGATGCCGGACGACGGGTTGACCAGCAGATGCAGCCCCTCGCCGTCCACGAGCGCGGGGGCAGGTCTGCGCGGCGGCGGGGCGGACGCCGCCGCGTCCGGCTTCACCGGCCACCACCGGCAGGTGAGCAGCGCGGCGCCGACGCCGACGATCACGCCCGCCGCCGCCCGGCCGCGATGGGTGAGCCCTTCACTGCTGCGTACGTACGCCAGCCCGGCGGCGACCGGCAGGACGGCGAGTCCGTACCGCGGCGACTCCAGGGCGACCCCCGAGGCGAAGGCGGCGGCGGAGGCCATGGGGCTGGACGGGAGCGACGCGGTGTTCGGCCGGGGGAACACGCCGGGCAGCCGGTCGAGGACCGGACGGGCGCTGCGGGCGGCCGGTTTGCCGAGCGTGTGGTTCATCACGGCGACGATCGCCACGGAACCGACGCCCCGCAGCGCCGCCCTGCGGGCACTCCGGCCGCCGGAGGCGCCGAGCGCGAC
>NZ_JTIY01000002.1:839687-883035 GCF_000818175.1 Streptomyces sp. AcH 505 | reverse complement strand
CGAGCGCGACGGCGGCGGCCAGCCATACGGCGTCGTGCCCGGCCGCGCGTCGCAGCAGGTCCGTGGCCGAGTTGCCCCGCTCGGGGCGGGCCAGGGCGAGGGACGCGGCCACCACTCCGCTGCCCGGCCCCGATATCTTCGACAGCCGTCCAGGTCGCTTCATGAACTTGCCACACCTCTGCACCTAGTGAATCCGCTCTACGCGACCGGACCGGACCGCGGCGCCTCACCCTAATGGCGCCCCACTCCACCGTCGACGAGATGGTCGTCTGACGGATGCCCCCGACTCGGGCTCTCAGCCGCTCCGGAATATTGCGGTCCTGTGGAAGTTGCCCCGCGGGAGCTTCCTGGTTGCGGCGAAAGCGGGAATAGTGTTCCCGCGCGCCCGACCGTGTCCCCCACGACCGAATGACGGAAGAGGCTCCGGTGACCGCTGCTCCTGCTCCCGCTTCACGACGCCGTCGAGCGTCCTTTCGCTCAGCCGTCCTCTCCGTCGTCGCGGCCTCCGCGATGCTCGCAACGCTCGTCGTCGCCTCACCCGCCCAGGCAGCGGCGGGAGTTGACCCGGTCCCCGCCGCCGGTGACCCCTGCCTCGGCCAGTGCCAGGACATTCTCCCGGCCGGTGAGAACGGCCACGCCACGCTCGCCGGGATCCTGCTGCACCAGAGCGTCGGCACCCGGCCGAAGCACTCCGCGGACCAGATAGAGCCGTACGACAACCTCCTGCACGACTACTCGGGGCTGACGGAGGATCAGCTCGCCGCGTACTTCAACGACGCGTCGTTCGGGGTGGCGTCCGATCAGGTGGAGAGCACGAAGTCGCCCCGGTCGGACGTGACGATCACCCGGGACAAGGCGACGGGCACCCCCCACATCAAGGGAACGACCCGCGCGGGGACCGAGTTCGGCGCCGGGTACGCGGCCGGTGAGGACAAGCTGTGGCTGATGGACGTCCTGCGGCACGTCGGCCGGGGCGAGTTGTCGTCCTTCGCGGGCGGCGCGGCGGGCAACCGCGCCCTGGAGCAGAGCCTGTGGGCGGTGGCTCCGTACACCGAGAGCGACCTCACGGCCCAGCTCGAACGCGTCCGTGACTCCGGCACCAAGGGCGCGCAGGCGTACCAGGACATCCAGAACTACGTGGCCGGCATCAACGCGTGGATCGACGACACCGTCGGAGCCAACAGCTACCCCGGTGAGTACGTGCTGACCGGCCACGGCTCCTCGATCAAGGACTTCACGGCCACGGATGTGGTGGCGATGGCGTCGGTCGTCGGCGCGATCTTCGGTGGCGGCGGTGGCGGCGAGGTCGGCAACGCGCTCGCCAAGCTCGAATTCCAGCAGCGCTACGGCACGGCGGCCGGCAACACCGCGTACGCCGCGTGGCGCGCGCAGGACGACTCCGAGGCGGTGACCACCGTCCACAGCGGCACCTTCCCGTACGGGAACTCCCCCGCCTCCCCGAAGGGTGTCGCCGTACCGGATCCGGACACGGTCCAGGCCTTCAGCCACGCGCAGAACGGCACGGGAACAGGCGCGGCGAAGGCGGCGAAGGCATCAACGGCGGCAGGCGTGCTGCCCGGTGACCTGATCACCGCGAAGAAGGGCATGTCCAACGCCCTTGTGGTGTCCGGCGAGCACACCGCCTCCGGCCATCCGGTCGCGGTCTACGGGCCACAAACGGGTTACTACGCACCGCAGTTGCTGATGATCCAGGAACTGGACGGGCCCGGGCTGCGCGTCCGGGGGGCCGCCTTCCCCGGGTTGAGCTTCTACGTGGAGATCGGCCGCGGGCTCGACTACTCCTGGAGCGCCACCTCCGCCAACCAGGACATCACCGACACCTTCGCCGTCGACCTCTGCGAACCGTCGGGCGCGGCGCCCACCCGGGCCTCCGACCACTACCTGCTGCGCGGGGTGTGCACCCCCTTCGACACACTGACCAAGCACAACAGCTGGTCGGCGACCGTGGCGGACTCGACCGGGACCGGTGCCTACGATCTGGTCAGCAAGCGCAGTGCGTACGGGCTGGTCACGCACACCGGCGAAGTGGACGGGCGCCCGGTGGCCTTCACCGCGCTGCGCTCCACGTACCAGCACGACATCGACTCGGTGATCGGCTTCCAGCAGTTCAACGACCCGAACGCGATCACCTCGGCCCAGACCTTCCAGAAGGCCGCCCAGGACGTCGGCTACACCTTCAACTGGTTCTACGTCGACGCCGATCACACGGCGTACTACAACTCGGGCATCAATCCGGTCCGGGCCGCGGGAACGGATCCTGACCAGCCGATCCTGGCCGGGGCCGGCCACGAGTGGCAGAACTGGGACCCGGTCCGCAACACCTCCGCCGTCACGCCGCCGGCCGATCATCCGCAGTCCGTCGACCAGGACTACTACGTCAGCTGGAACAACAAGCAGGCCAAGGGCTTCGCTTCGGACTGGGGCAACGGTTCGGTCCACCGCGCCGACATCCTCGACAAGCGGGTCTCGGCCCTCGTCGCCGCGGGCAATGTCACCCGCGTCCAGCTCGTGAAGGCCATGGAAGAGGGCGCGACGGTCGACCTGCGGGCCGAGAGCGTGCTGCCCTCCGTGCTGGACGTCATCGACAGCGCGCAGATCACCGACCCCGCCCTGGCAGCGACGGTGGCGAAGCTGCGGGCCTGGACCGCGGCCGGTTCGCACCGCAGGGAGACCGCGAAGGGATCGCGCGTCTACGCCGACGCCGACGCGATCCGCATCCTGGACGCCTGGTGGCCGCTGCTGGTGGAGGGCGAGTTCAAGTCCGACCTGGGCAACGACCTCTACCAGGCGCTGACGTCCGTCGCCCCGATCAACGAGTCGCCTTCGGGCGGCCAGAACGGCACCGGCGGCGCCGCCACCGGGATCGCGGCGGGCGAGGCACACAAGGGCTCGTCGTTCCAGCACGGTTGGTGGAGCTACGTCGACAAGGACCTCAGGTCCGTGCTCGGCAAGCCCGTGAGCAGTCCGCTCAACAAGACGTACTGCGGGGCCGGTTCGGTGTCCGACTGCCGCGACGTGCTGCTCTCCACCCTGGCCACGGCGGCGGCCACGCCGGCGACCGAGGTCTACCCGGCGGACGACGAATGCGGGGCGGGCGAGCAGGTCTGCGCCGACTCGATCGTGCACCGGGCGATGGGCGGCATCACCGTGCCCCGCATCGCCTGGCAGAACCGGCCGACGTACCAGCAGGTGGTCGAATTCCCGGCCCGCCGCGGCGACAACCTCACCAACCTCGCCGCCGGCGCGAGCGTGAGCGCTTCGGACTACCAGGACGCGATCATCGTCTCGTACCCGCCGAAGAAGGCGATCGACCAGGACCCGGCCACCCGCTGGGCGAGCAAAACCACCCCCACCGCCTGGATCACCGTCGACCTCGGCGCACCCCGCCAGGTCGGCCGCGTCACCCTCAACTGGTCCGACCAGTACGCACTCGCGTACCGCATCGAGGTCTCGACGGACAACGCGACCTGGCGGACCGTACACACCACAACGGCGGGCAGGGGCGGAGTGGAGAACCGGGCGTTCACCCCGGGCAGCGCCCGGTACGTACGGATCACCTGCACGCAACGCGGCACGGACAACCGGTACTCGCTCAACGAGATCGGGGTCTACAGCAGCTGAGTAGGGGAGTTCGCGACGGACTGACCGGGGCCCGCGAGAAGGCCGGGCGTACGCGTAGCGGCCATGCTCACGGCGCTCAGCGCAGTACGGCCGCCAGCAGGTCGGATCCCAGCGCCGTCAGGTCGGGCAGTTCGAGGGTGTAGTGGACGTAACGGCCGTGCCGCCGGGCTGTGAGCAGGCCCGCGCGGCGCAGGACCGCGAGGTGGCGGGAGACCTCCGGGGGTGAGAGTTCCCAGGCCTGGGCCAGCTCGCCGGTGGTGTGCGGGCCGCGGGCCAGGGTGCGCAGCAGCCGTAGCCGTACCGGATGTGCGAGTGCCTCCAGCCGTAGCGTGACGGTTTCCAGCGACACCGGCTCGGACTGCTCAGGGCCGGCCACGGGGTACTGCATCACCGGCTGCCACCCGGGCGCGTAGACCGCCACCAGGTGCGGGTGTCCGAAGACACTGGGGATGAAGGTGGCCCCGGTGCCCTGGGCGGACGTCGACTTGTCCTGGAGCTTGTCCACGACGATGTGGCCGCCGTCCGGTGCCAGGGTGACCGCCTCGGAGACCGATGCCAGCGCGGCGCCGATGCCCTGGCGCTTCAGCAGGTCGTTCTTCAGTCGCAGGTCGGTGGCGAGTCGCACGGCGACGCCTGTCCAGGCGGCGTCGAAGAAGGCCTCGGCGCACTGTTCCAGGGTGTGGCGCACCCGCGCCCGTACGACGGCCGGGTCCGCCAGCAGCCGTTCCGCGAAGGCACCTTGGAGTGCGCCACGGGCCTGGGCCAGGCCCAGGGCGCGCTCGCGCGCAGTCGCGTCGGCGAGCGGCGACGGCGCGCCGAAGTGGAGCCGGTTGCTGCCGCACGTGGTGACGAGCGCGGACGTCACATACGTCTCGTCGTCGATCCGGTCCACGTCGTCCAGCTCCTCGGCGAGGGTCGCCCGGGGCCGGGCGGGGACGAGGAAATCGGCTCGTGAGGAACGCCAGAGGAACTCCGCCTCCCGCAACCGCTCGGCCAGCTCCGGCCGCAGGCCCGCCCAGACGTCCCCGGCCCAGCCGGCGAGCCGCGGATGGTGCCCGGGTTCGGCCAGCACATGCAGCATCGCGGTCAGCTCGGCCAGCGGGGAGGCGGCGAACCGCAGCCGCTCCGGCGGCAGGCCGTTGATGTCGATCCGCAATGTCATACCCACATCATCACTGGCCGGACGGCCTACGGCGGAGTCGGTTGACGGTGTCCGTCAACCGACTCCGCAGGCCCGGCGGACGAACGCACCGTTGGCGCCATGGCAACCACCACCAAAGTCCGGCCCGCCGCCCTCGTCCGGGCCTCCGGAGGTCCCCGCTACGCCGTCGCCCTGGCCGTGGACGCGCTCGGCACCGGCCTGCTGCGGCCCTTTCTGCTGCTCTACGGGGTGACGGTGCTGAGGCTGTCGGCTCCGGCCACCGGCATCGCCATGACGCTCGGCATCGTCGCGGGGCTGGTGTGCATGCCGGCGGTCGGCCGATGGCTGGACCGGGGCGCGCGCAGCGCGGTCGTGGCGGCGTCGATGCTGGTGCGGGTGGTGGGCGTGGCGCTGCTGCTGGCCGCCCCGGCGGGGCACGTCTGGGCGTTCTCGACGGCGGCGCTCTTCCTCGGCATCGGCAACCAGGCGTGGCCCGCCGCCCACGCGGCTCTTGTGGCGACGGTCGCCCACGGCCGGGAACGCGACACCGCTCTCGCGGCGGGCCGCGCTCTGCGCAACGCCGGCATGGGCGCGGGCGCGCTCCTCGCCACCGTATGTCTGACGGGCGGCGCCACCGCGTTGCAGGCGCTGGCGGCCGTCACCGGACTCGCCTATCTCACCGCGGCGGCCCTGGTGTGGTCGGTCCACCTGCACGCCCGGCCGGCCGCGGGCCCGGCCGAGGACCGGGACGACGGGCCCGCACCCCGTATGCGCGCGCTGCTCGCCGCCAACGTGATCTACGCCTTCTGCCTCAACGTTCCCGAAATCGCCCTCCCGCTGGTCCTGGTGACCGAGTTGCACGCCTCCCCGGTGTGGTCGGCGGCCATCTTCGTGGCCAACACGGTGCTGGTGGTCACCCTCCAGGTTCCGGTCACCGTTCTGCTGTCCCGCTTCTCCCGGCGGACGGTGCTCGCTTTCGCCGGGGTGGTGCTCACCGTGTCCTACCTCGGTTTCCTGGTGGCCACGTCCCTGGGACACGGCTGGGGCGCCCCGGCCGTCGCCGCGGTGTCCGTGGTCTGCACGATCGGCGAGATCATCTATGCCGGCAGCGCCACCGCGCTCGTCACCGCCCTCGCCCCGGCCCATGTCCTGGGACGCGCCCTCACCCGCTTCCAGCTCTCCACGGGCTTCGGCCTCGCCGTCTCCCCGGCGGTCATCACCGCGCTCGCACCGTACGGCCCGGCAGCCCTCTGGGGCAGCCTCGCCGGTGCGACGCTCCTCTCCGCCGGCGCCGTCGTCACCGAAGAGGAGCACGGAAGCCGGCTCGGCGATTGACGCCGCCGGGGCATGCGCGATCATGATCCGCATGGACGCTCGTTTCCTCGGCATCGCCGAACTGGCCCAAGTCCCGTCCGTGGCGGTCGTGGTCGACGTCATGCGTGCGTTCACCGTCGCCGCCTGGGCCTTCGCCCAGGGAGCGGAGAAGATCGTTCTCGCCGGGTCGCTGGACGACGCTCTGGCTCTCAAGGCCCGTCACCCTGACTGGGTGGCGGTCAAGGACGGTCCGGCCGCGCCGGGGTTCGACGCCGTCAACTCCCCTGGTCTGCTGCGGTCCTTCGACCTCGGCGGACGGACCGTCGTACAGAAGACCACGGCAGGCACGGTGGGCGCCCTCGCGGTCAAGGACGCCGAGCTGGTGCTCTGCGCCGGCTTCGTGGTGGCGGAGGCGACCGCCCGGCTCCTGCGGACGCGTGCGAGTGACCGGGTCACGTTCGTGATCACCGGCGAGGACGGGCGGGCCGACGAAGACCTGGCCTGCGCCGAGTACATCGCCGGCAGGGCCACCGGGGCCGGTACGGACCCCGGCGCCTTCCTTCGCCGCGCCGCCGCGTCGCGCGCCGCCGCCGAACTGACTCTGGGGGTACGCCAAGGGGTCCACCCCGATGACGTCGCACTCTGCCTTGAGGTGGACCGGTTCCCCTTCGCCATGGTGGCGGCCCTGGAAGGCTCGCTCATGGTCCTGCGTCCGCAGGCGATGCCTTCGCCGACCGACAGGGACCCGGTCTGATCCCACGCCGGGGACTCTCCCAAACCGGCAGTCTCAGCCAAGTCGGGTTCATCGAGAGGTGGCCGAAACGCTGGGACGCGTCTTATTCAGGCACTGCATGCATCAGCCACCAAAACCGACATGACGTCCATTAATGCCACAAGTGTCCTGGCACGGCTAACACGGAGTCTCACCGAGCAGCAAGACCGCATAGGCCATCCGGAACCATGTACTTCACTAGTCTTCGGCGCGGCCCGAGTACGGCTGAAACTGGGACCCTGAGATCGTTGACCCTCCGAAAGATGCCCAGCTACCTTGATGAGCGACCCATTCCGCGAAGGAAACCCTAATCAGGGTCACGCAGGTACGGGAATGGCAACCAACGATGTGCGATCAGGGTCGAATTTCCCCTGACTCGCCGTTCCGTAAAGCGCAGCAAGTGAACGTATGTCGTTGATTTCGTCGCACCGTCGCGGCGTTCCCAGGCCCCCGGTCGAGCCGATGCGATAACGCCGGCAGTCGGGACGAGATGAGGCTGATGCACGTGGTGGATTCTGTCTTTGTCATGCCCGGTACGGTGGCTGCCCCGCGCGGAGGAATTCTGCGCGATTTGCACAACCGTTACGAGACCGTACGTGAAGCGCTGTCCCGCATCGACAAGGCGGCCCAGGAAATGGGGCTGCCGAACATCAGTGAACGACTGATCGAGCAGAACGGGACGAGCGACAGGCGCGGCCCCGAGGTGCAATATCTTGAGATATTCGCGGTCAGTATCGCGACACACCACATGCTGATCGCGGAGGGCGCCAAGCCGGTGGCGATCGTCGGACAGAGCATCGGGGAGCTGTGGGCCCTCGCCGCCGCCGGGCACCTGTCCGTCGAGGACGCGGCGCGGCTGGCCGTGGCCCGGTCCCAGGTGCTGACCCGGCAGAGCTGGGACGGAAAGATGCTGGCGGTGGGAGTGGACGGCCGCAGGGCCGAGTCGCTCGCCGGGCTGATCGACCATCCCCATCTGGTCCTGGCCTGCGAGAACGCCCCACGACAGAGCGTCATCAGCGGCCCCGAGCCGTTGATCGAGCACGTGGAGCGGGTGGCGGAGGCGCTGGACTGGCCGAGTCTGCGACTCGACGTCCCGCACCCGACGCACACTCCGGCGATGGCGCAGGCCGCGCGGGACCTGCGGGAGACCGCGCCACGGGTGCCGTACGGCGCGGGGCGCTGGCGCGTGTGTTCGCCCTGGCTGGGGCGCGACATCGGCGACGACGACCCGGTCGACCTGGTCGCGGGCGCACTCACCGCCCGGGTCAGGATGCTCCAGACGATCCGTGAGCTGCACGCGGCAGGCGCCGACGTCTTCGTCGAGTGCGGTGAGTGGCCCGTCGTGACGAAGTTCGTCGAGGGGTCGGTCCCGGGCGTGCGATGTGTCGTGCCGCTGAGCGAGAGCGACCCGGTCGAGGCCGTTCGGGCGCTGGTCGCCGAGTCCGCCGAGATGGGCCCGTTCCGCTCGCGCCCGGCGGCACCGTCGAGCAACGGACGCGGTCCCGTCGTACCGGTACGTGAGCCCGTGCCGGCCGGAGCGGTCGCGACACTCCCGGTCGCCGAGGTGCTGATCCCGGCCACCGCACCCACGGCTCCGGTGTCGTACGTGGCGCCGGTGTCCGACGTCGCACCTGTCTCCGTCGCGCCCCCCGTCTCCGCCCCGGCCCCCGTCTCCGCCCCGGCCCTCGCAGCGTCCTTGGCTCCGGCCGCTCCGGCCGCTCCGGTCGAGGTCGCGCCGCCCGCCGTCGCTCCGGTGGCTTCGCCGCCCTCCGCCGGTCTTGACTACGAGACGGTGCTGACGGAACTGCGGACGCTCTACGGCGACTTCCTCGGCTACCCGCCGGACCTGCTCGGTGAGGACGACGGCCTGGAGTCCGAGCTGGGTGTCGAGTCGCTCAAGCAAGTGGCCCTGCTCGGCCGGGTGTCCGACCGGTTCGACCTGCCAGGACTGCGGGCGAACTCCGCCCTGCTGACCATGGGCACACTGCGCCGGATCGCGGACGCCGTCGTACAGGGCCGGGCGGAGGCTGCCGCACGATGACCTCCACGGAGAATCTACGGGGCCGGGTCGCGCTCGTGACCGGTGCCGCGAAGAGCCTCGGCGCGGACATCGTGCGCTGCCTGGCCGAGCGCGGCGCCCATGTGATCGTCAACTACTTCCACTCGGTCGAGCAGGCGCGACTGCTGCAGGCGGAGCTGGAGGCGGCCGGTCACAGCTGCGAGTTCATCCGCGCCTCCGTGGCCAAGACCAGCGAGATCGACCGGATGTTCGACCTGGTCGAGGAGCGGCACGGCGGCCTGGACATTCTGATCAACAACGCGGCGGGCGGAGCATTCCTGCCGCTGTTCGACATCGACGACACGTACTGGCAGCGGGCCTGGTCCACCAATGTGATGGGGGCCTACCACTGTTCGCGCCGGGCCGCCGAGCTGATGGCGGGCAGAGAAGGCGCGACCATCCTCTGCCTGTCGAGCGTCGGGGCGCACCAGCCGGTACCGGGTTACGGCCCCGGCGGTGTCACGAAGGCGGCGCTGGAGTCGCTGGTCCGCTACCTGGCGCTCGAACTGGTCGGCCAGGGCGTGCGGGTGAACACCGTGCTGCTCGGCTCCGTCGCCAGCGAGATCCTGGTCAACCTCGGCGCGCCGGCGGCGACGCCGGGCGGCTCTGCCGAGACCGAGCTGATGAGCCGCGCCCTCTCGACGCCGGAGGCCGCCAGGTTGATCGTCCACCTCCTGCACGAGGACACCGCCTTCATCACCGGGCAGACCATCGTCGCCGACGGTGGCATCAGCATCGGCGGGATGCAGGGGATGCGGTTGCACAGCAGGCTGGCGGACCAGGTGAGCAAGCCCGACAAGCGCCAGCCGGTCCCGGCGGCTACAGCGCCAACCGCGACCACGACTGAGGCAGTTACGGCAACGATGTCGACCGGGGCGAGCAGGCCCGCGCCCGAACAACCGGCGGCCGTCCCCCCGGCGCACGCACCGGCACCGGCGCCCGTACCCGTATCCGCGCCCGTACCAACACCGGCACCTGTGCCCGCACCCGTCGCGGCACCAGCAGCGGAGACGGACCCCGGAGCCGTCGCCGTCGTCGGGCTCGGTGTCGCCCTGCCCGGCGCGAACAACACGTCGGAGTTCTGGGACCGGCTGCGCGAGGG
Source organism: Streptomyces sp. AcH 505 (assembly GCF_000818175.1). GTDB lineage: Bacteria > Actinomycetota > Actinomycetes > Streptomycetales > Streptomycetaceae > Streptomyces. Next base: position 873,005 of record NZ_JTIY01000002.1, on the reverse strand, counting down.
CGTCCTGCTCTCCAGCGAGCCGTCCGCCTTCGACCTGAAGCACTTCTGGGCTCCCACCCGGCAGGACACGGACGCCTTCTACGTCCGTGAGGCCGGGTATCTCCACGACTTCGTCCCCGACCCCGCCTCGATCGCCGAGCCGGACGGCAACGCGGGACACCCCGGGTGGCCGCGTACCACGCGCTGGCTGCGGCACTGTGCCGTCCAGGCCCTGAAAGGGGTACAGCGGCGCCCCGACGACCGCTGGCTCGCCGCGACCACCGGCATCCACGACCAGACGGGACTCGGCTCGCAGGGAGTCATCCTGGGCGACGAGTACCGGCGCATGATGCGCGAGGCCCTCCCCGCCGACCAGGAAGGCGACTGGCTGGCCGAGTTGGCCGACCACGCGATCACCGCGCACTACGGCGGCGACGGCGGCGACCCGCAGGCCTATCTGCCCGCGTCCGTCTCGCGCAACGCGCTGCGCGGGCTCGTCCCCGACGATTCGCAGCATCTGACCCTCGACGCGGCCTGTGCGAGCGGGCTGTTCGCCATCGACGCGGCGGTCAAGGCGCTGCGCGAGGGCTCCTGCGACGTGGCGCTGGCCGGCGGCACGTCGGTGATCGAGCCGATCGGGTTCACCCTCTTCTGCCGGGCGCAGGGCATCTCGATGAGCGGCAAGGTCCGCCCCTTCGACCAGGCGGCCGACGGAACCCTCATCGGTGAGGGCTCCATCGTGCTCACGCTGAAGTCGTACGCACGGGCCGTGGCGGACGGCGACCGGGTACTCGGGGTCGTCCGGGGCACCGGTCTCGCCGCCGACGGGCGCGGCAAGGGCATTCACGCCCCGGCCACGCGCGGGCAGGAGATGGCGATCTCCCGGGCCTGGGCCGACGCGGGCGTCGAGGCCGACGACGTGGACTGGGTGGTGGCGCACGGCACCGGCACACCGGTGGGCGACGAGATCGAACTGCGCTCGCTGCTCTCCCAGTTGGGGCCGCGCGAGCGGGCCTGCCTGCTGACGTCGAACAAGCAGGTCTTCGGGCACACCGGTGTGCTGGCGGGGCTGGTCTCGGTCGCGCACGCCCTGGTCGCGCTCGAACGCGGCGCGGTCCCCGGCCAGCCCGTGGTCACCGATCCGCATCCGCTGCTGGAGGACGGCGCGCGGCTGACCGTACCGGTCAAGGACGCGCCCTGGCCGACGGACGAAGCCCGGCCACGGGTGGTCGGCGTGTCGTCGTTCGGCCTCGGCGGCGCGGACGCGCATGTGGTCCTCTCGGACCGCGTGCCGCGGACAACTCCCCCGCGACGGCCGGGCGTCGACGCTCCGACGGACACCGAGGAACTGGTCGTCGTCGGCTGGAACACCCATCTGCCGGGCCTGGACACCGCGCGGGTGCCCGCCTGGCTTCGGGGCGAAGGCCCGCTGCCGGAGGCCGACTTCGGGATGCCGTACCCGCTGCCGTCCCCGCGACAGGTACGTATCCCGCCGCTGACGATGCGTCATATGGACCCCGCGCACCTGATGATGCTCCAGGCCGTCGGCCCGCTGCTGGAGCAGCTCGGCGAACCGGGGCTCAGCCTGCGGTCGACCACGGCCATCGTGGTGGGGGCGACGCTGCCGACCACGCACAACACCCGGGCCGCCCTGCGCGTGCATGCCGGTGAGTGCGCCACCACGTTCGACATCCTGCCCGACCCGGCACAGGTACAGACGCTGAAGGACTATCTCGCGAAGGGGATGGCGGAGGCCAAGGGGGTGATCCCCGGCGACCTGAACGAGGACGACTTCACCGGGGCCGTCTCCTGCATCCTGTCGGGCCGGGCGGCCAACTACTACGACTTCCAGGGCCTCGGCACCAGCGTCTACGCCCAGCGGGACTCCACGCACACCGCCCTCGACCTGGCGCTGCGCCAGCTGCGGCACCGGGCGTGCGACCTCGCGATCGTCGGTGCGGTGTGCCAGCGGCCCATCAGCGGCTGGGACCGTCACCTCGACGATCTGGTGCCGGAGGGCAGGTCCATCGCGGAGGGTGCCGCCGTCATGGCGGTCACCCGGCTCTCCACCGCGCTGGAGCACAACCTGCCCGTTCTGGGTTCGCTCTCCACCGCCGTGGACGGCACGGACGCCCGGCACCCGGCCACGCCCGCGCACGCCTTGTCGGCGCTGGCCGACTCCGGACGCACCTACCTGTCGCTGGACGCCCTGCTGGCGGTCCTCAAGGCCGTGTCGACCAAGACGGACACCGTCGTGACGCCCACCGTGCCCGGATCACCACCGATCCGGTACACCCGGCCGGCCGGCCCGCGTCAGGGCGACCCCGCCGAGGCGGACGGAGCCGCACACGCCGAGCCGTCCCGTACGGCTTCGGAAGGTACCGCCCCGGCGACCGCCCCCGCCCCGGCCGGGCAGCCCGAGCACGCCGAGGCCTTCACCGGCCGCCGCCAGACCTTCCGGCTCGTCCCGACGGCCCCGCCCCGGAACGCCTCGGCCACACCGCCGGGCACCGTCGTCATCACCGACGCCCCGGATCTCGCCGAGGCCGCCGCGGGCCCGGACATCGCCGTCTGGTCGCCGTGCGCCGGCACCGGAAGCGTCACCCACGTACCGCCCGAGGAGGCGCCGGGCGTCCTGGCCGGTCTGCCGTTCATCCCGCGCCACATCCGGGTCCTGTCCCGGCTGCCGGACGGGATCGACGCGTACGACGACGCCGAAGCCGGCCGGATGGAGGACCTTCAGGACCTCGCGTTCACCACGCTCCAAGCCGCTCTGCCCGCGCTGCGCTCCGGCGGGTCGCTCGGCGTCCTGCTGCTCGGCGCGGTACCCGACGACCTGCCGCCCCCGCTCAGCGGGCTGTTCACCGGCCTGGTCCGCTCCGTCAGGGCCGAGGTCCCGCAGTGCGGCGGAGTGACCCTGCTGAGCGACGCCCCCGACGTGGCGACGGCCCTGGACCAGCTGGCGCGGGCAGGCACCGCGCAGGTGCCGACCCACACGCTGGCCTGCCGCGGGGACGACTGGCTCACCCTGGCCGTCACCGACGACCACGCGCCGCCGCCCCCGCCGGGGTCCGCGGCACTGCCGCCCGGCGCGGTCGTCGTCGCCTTCGGCGGCGCCCGGGGCATCACCCCCGAGCTGCTGCACGCGATCGCCCACAGCAGCGACCGGCCGTATGTGTACGTCGTCGGCCGCACCCCGCTGCCGGAGACCGACGAACCGCTGCCGCCGCAGGCCGAGTTCATCGCGTCCGAACGCCGCAGCCGTCCCGGCGCCTCGGTGGGTGAGCTGCGGGCCGCCTACGAGAAGGCCCAGGGCCGCCTGGAAGTACGCCGTACGGTACGGCGGTTGACGGAGCTGTGCGGCGAGGACCGGGTCCACCACCGGGTGTGCGACATCCTCGACGCCGGGCGCACCTCCGCCGTCCTCGACGAGGTGCTGGACCGGCACGGTCGGATCGACCTGCTCATCAACACCGTCCTGGACCTGCGTTCGCGCGCGCTGCACGCCAAGACCCTCACCGATTTCCGGGCGGTCAGGGCCACCAAGGCGATCGGTTACCGGAACCTCAAACGGGCCCTGGCAGGTCGTCCGCCGCGGATCTGGTGCAACTTCAGCACGCTGGCGACGCTCGCCCCCGCACCCGGTGACATCGACTACTGCGCCGTCAACGAGTACCTCGCCTATGCGAGCGCCCGGGCGCAGCGGCACGGCCCTGCGGGGCATCAGGAGTTCGCGGTTCTCTGGAGCGGCTGGCGGGAGGTGGGTGTCGCCAGCAGCGTCACCATGCGGGAGACCCTGGAACGCAACCAGATGGACGCCTACATCAGCACCGCGCAGGGATGCGCGCAGTTCCTCTCCACCGTGGTCCGGCCGCCGGCCGGCGGGGTGGCGTTCTTCATCCGCGAGGAGGAACGCGTCCTGCTGGCCCGGCGCGGCATCAGCACGTACGGGTCCGCAGGCGAACCGCAGGTCCCCGCCCCGGACGCGCCCGCGCCCGCAGCGCCGGATCCGTCGCTGACCAGTCCGCTGCTCGACGGTGTCCTGCACCGCGGCAAGGACTGGGCCGTGTTCACCAAGACCTGGGATCCGCACACCCTCGCCGAGCGGGACGGGCGGTGGATGCGTCATCACCGGGTCAACGGCGAGTACACGCTGGCCGGTACGTTCACCCTCGAAGCAGCTGCGGCGGCTGCCGCGACCCTCTGCCCCGGCCTGGTGGTCACCGGGTTCCGCGATCTCGTCTGCCGGACGTCGATCACGGTCAGACTCGCGGGACCGCTGCGCACGGTCGCGGTCGAAGCGCGGGTCACCAGCCGCGAGCGCGACCGCGCCGAGGTGGCGGTCCGGATGACGGCGCACCGGATCGGCAAGAACGGCAAGGTGCTGCGCTTCAACGACCTGCTGTGCGAGACGAAAGTCGTGCTGGCGGAGCGCTATCCCGCGCTCGCAGCGCCGCCCGACTCCTCGTCGTACGAGCCCGAACCCGATTTCGCGCCGCCGGTCTACTCCCCCGACCCGCCCATCTCGCTGACCGGCCCGTTCGCCGGCACCGGCGGCTACACCCGAGGGCGGACCGGGAACAGTGCCAAGTGGGCGCTGGACCACGTCACTTGGGCTCCGGCGCTGGCCGGGATGACCGTACCCGCGATCCTGCTGGACGCGATGGTGCATCTGTTGCTGCTGCCGCCGCGCGGTGACCACCCGCCCCTGGTCGGCCCGATGGCCGGCCTCGACGAGGTCGATCTCGGCGGGCCCGGCAACGACTGCGGGCTCAGCGCGGAGCACCCGGACATCCGGCTGCACTGCGCCTTCGACACCGGGGACCTGACCGCGGCGGGCGGTGACGGCCGGGTGCTGGCCCGGATCGCCGGCGTCGCCGCCCACCCCCTGGACCACAGCGGGGAGCTGGTCAGGCCCCGCGCCCGCGTTCCGCAGTCGCACCTCTCGTGACCAGCCGACAGCCGAGGAGACAGCAGTGTTGTGGCAGGACATCACGATCGCAGGGACCGGTGCGTGGATCCCGCCCATCAAGCCCGAGCACGGGCCGTGGGGCGGACCGGTCACCGAACAGCCCTCCGTGGCGGGGCTCAACGGCTTCACATCGGCCGCCGTGTCGAAGGACCACACGCCGACACAGATGGCGGTCAGGGCCGGTCTCAAGGCGCTGCGCCACGCGAACGTCGCCAGTGCCGACCTGAGTCTGCTCGTGCACGCCAACTTCCAGGACGAGGACCACTTCACGCCCGCGCCCTACATCCTGCGGGTGCTCGGCGGAAAGGACACCGCAGGGATCGAGCTGGGCGCCGCGAGTGACGGCGGGGTCGCCGGACTCGTCGCCGCGGCCGAACACCTCACCGCCCGGCCTGCCGCGAAAGCCGCCCTGGTCACGGCGGGTGCCCGCTTCTCCGACCAACGGTGGGGCCATGTACGGGAGATGGGGTACGTGGCCGGTGACGCCGGCGCTGCCGCCGTAGTCACCCGGGGGTCGGGCTTCGCCCGCCTGCTGGCGACAGCGCACGCGACGGAGCCGCAGCTGGAGGTGCTGACCCGGACCAGGCGGGGATACGCCGCCGGCGGTGGCGAGCGGCAGTTCATCGTCGAGGACACCGGGTTCATGCCCCACATCGAGGTCATGCAACGGGCCACCCACCGCTGCATCCGGTCCGTCCTCGACGAGACCGGGGTGAAACCGCGGGACGTCTCGCACGTGGCGGCCATCGCGATCGGCTCGGCCGTGCTCGACCTGCTGCTGACCGGTTCACCGCTCGGCCGCCGCTCCGACGACACCAGTTGGATCTTCGGCAGGCACCTCGGCCACGCGGGGCCGAGCGACAACCTGCTCGCCCTCGACCGGATGTTCCGCTCCGGCACCCTGCGGGCCGGCGAACACGTCCTCGTCGTGAGTTTCGGCGTCGGTTTCCGCTGGACCACGGCGCTGCTCGAAATCACCCGCGACCCCGTCGCCGTACCCGTACCCGCCGCCGCATCCGCCGGCCACTCACCCACAGAAGGAAGTCGTTCATGACAGACACCACCACGGCGACCGCAGCCTCGGTTCCGGTGGCCCCGGGGGCGCTGCCGCTGCTGGGCCACGCGCTGCCGCTGCTCCGCGATCCGCTGGCGTTCATCATGTCCCTGTCCGGGTACCGCAAGATGGTCCGCGTCCGGCTGGGCCCGAGCACCGCCATGATGATCTGCGACCCGGACCTGACCCGGCAGGTGTTCCTCAACGACCGGGTATTCGACAAGGGCGGCCCGATCTACGACCGGATCCGCGAGGTCATCGGCGACGGCCTGTCGACCTGCGCGTACCCCCTGCACCGGCGGCAACGACGGCTGTGCCAGCCGTCGTTCCACCCCACCCGGCTCCCCGGGTACGGGTCGGTGTTCGCCCGCGCCGCGACGCTGAAGGCGGACTCCTGGCACGACGGCGACGTCCTCGACATCACGCAGGAAATGATGACGCTGACGACCCGCGCAACCATGGAGACGATGTTCAGCGGCTCGCTGCCGGAAGAGACCATGCGCCGGGCCCTGGCCGACACCGCGACCATCGTGACCGCGTTCTTCCGCCGGATGATGACCCCGGCCCTGCTGCGCCGGGTGCCGACGCCGCGCAAGCGTCAGTACGAGAACGCCACCAACCGGCTGGCCGCCACGATCGCGGAGATCATCGCCGAGCGGCGCGCCGACCCGACCGACCACGCCGACCTGCTCTCCACGCTCGTCGCCGCCGTCGACGAGGAGAGCCAGGACGGCCAGAAGCAGCTGAGCGACGCCGAACTCGCCGACGAGGCCCTCACGTTCTTCCTGGGCGGGATGGAGACCACGGCCATCACCCTGGCCTGGGCCCTGCACCTGGTGGCCACGCACCCGGACATCCAGCGGCGTCTCCAGGCCGAGAGCGACGCGGTCCTGGCCGGCGGGAAGCTCGACCCCGCGCATCTGCCCGCGCTCGGCCTGGCCGGCCGGGTGGTGACCGAGACCCTGCGGCTGTATCCGCCCGCCTGGATGATGACCCGCGCGGTCAGGTCGGACACCGAACTGGGCGGGGTGCGGCTCAAGGGCGGCAGCACCATCGTGCTCAGCCCGTACCTGCTGCACCGCAGGCCCGACCTGTACGCCGATCCCGACACCTTCGACCCGGACCGCTGGCTCGAAGGGCAGCCCGACCGGGCGACCTACATTCCGTTCGGCGCCGGGGCGCGCAAGTGCATCGGGGACCAGTTCGCCCTCACCGAGGCGATCCTGGCCCTCACCGCCGTCGTCTCCCGCTGGGAGCTGAGCCCGGTGGGCGAACAGCCGTTCAAGCCCAAGGTGGAGACGAGCCTCAGTTCGCGCGGGGTACGCATGCGGCTCAGCGAGCGGCGGACCGGCGGTGCCAACCCCGCCGAGGCGCACTCGGCCGCACCGCTGACCACACCTGTCCAGCCGTCCACGCAGCCGGGCGCCGGCACCTGCCCGGTGAAGCATTAGGAGTGATGCCGTGAAGCCTCACCTGAAGCCTTTGGTGAAGCATCTCCTCACGAACAGGGAGGTGAGCCTGCCCACCGCGGCCCCGGCCGACAGTCTGCGCGCTTCCTCCCTGCCCTACCCGAACGGGTGGTTCTGTCTGGCCTTCAGCTCCGAAGTGCGACCCGGAACCGTCACCACCCGCCCGCTCGCGGGGGCGGAGGTCGTCCTCTACCGCACGTCCAAAGGTGTGCTGCGGGCGGTCCGGCCGCAGTGCCCGCACCTCGGCGCGCATCTGGGGGTCGGCGGATCGGTCGAGGGCGAGGACATCGTCTGTCCCTTCCACCGGTTCGCCTTCGACCCGGCCGGCGTCTGTGTGCGTACGGCCTACGACCAGCCGCCGCCGAAGGCGTCGCTGACGCAGTACCCGGTGTGCGAGGCCAACGGCTCGGTCTATGTGTGGCGGCACGCCCTCGGCCTGCCCCCGCAGTGGGAGGTGCCGGCCTTCCCGATGGACGACCGGCAGCCGTTCAGCCACAACACGTTCGACATCGCGGGTCACCCGCAGGACGTCATGGAGAACGCCTTCGACTGGGGTCATCTGCCGGCGTTGCACGGTCTGACGGGCCTGGACATCGGGGGCAATCCGGTGGCCGGCGAACAGACCAGCACGGTCACGGCGACCGCCCGCGGCACCATGGTGCGCGGGTTCAACCAGTCCTACACGCTCACCGTGATCGGACTGGCCAGCATCGCGGCACGCACGGTGCTGCCCGCGGGCCTGGGGACCATGTACGTGATGCTCCACGCGACCCCCACAGGCCCTGGCCGTATCCAGCTCCGGTTCGGTACGAAGCTGGAGCTGAGCGACATCCCCCGGGTGCCCGGCGCGGTGGGCCGCAGGGTGACCATGCCGACCGCCCGGCTCCTCAGCAGTGTCCTCCAGCGGGTGGGGAGCATGGACACCGGCGCCGACCTGCTGATGTGGCACTACCAGGAGCATGTCGAGCACCCGAAGCTCGCCAAGGGCGACGGTCCCATCGGCCGCTACCGGCAGTGGGCGCAGCAGTTCTACACGGATCCCGTTGACGATCTCGTGCCACCGAGGCCCCGGCGGACCGGGGTCAGTTCGGAGGAGTGACCACCGGCGTCCGACGTGCCCCGGGAGCCGGCGAGCTTCCGGGACGGAAAGAGAGCGACATGGCAGCGGAGAACGGTACGCCCGGTGCCGGGCCACGACTGGTGGTGCTCGGAGCGGGGGTGATGGGCTCGGGGATCGCGGCGCTGGCGATCGGGCACGGGATCGCGGTGTCGCTGGTCGACCTGGACCGGCGCCGTCTTGACGAGGCCCCGGCGAAGATCGACCACCAGGTGCGGACGGCGCGGCTGATGGGCGCGTTGCCCGACGAGGCCGTCCCTGGCGCGCTCGTCACCGGTCTGTCGCTCGCCGACCTACTGGCGGCCGGCGACAGCGCACCCGTCGCGGTGATCGAAGCGGTCACCGAGGACGCCGACGCCAAGGCGAAGGTCCTCGCCGACGTGTCGGAGCTGGTCGCACCGGGCACCCCGATCATCTCGAACACCTCGGCGATTCCGATCGCCGAGCTGGCTCTGGCGACGGCACGGCCGGTCGATCTGATCGGCACTCACTTCATGAATCCGCCTTACCTGATCCGGACGGTCGAGGTCATCCGGGGCGCCGAGACCGGCGAGGCGACCCTGGACGCGCTGCGGGCCCTGCTCGCCTCGCTGGGCCGGCAGCCGATCGTGGTCGACGACGCACCGGGCTTCGTCACCAGCCGGCTGCTGCACCCCATGATCAACGACGCGGCGCGAGTGGTGGCGGCGGGCACCGCGAGCGCCGAGTCGGTGGACCAGCTCATGCAGGGCTGCCTCGGGCATCCGACGGGCCCGCTGCGCACCGCCGACCTCATCGGTCTCGACAACCTGGTCGACTCGCTGTGGGTGCTGCACAGCAGGACAGGTGACGACGGGTGCCGCCCCTGCGACCTGCTGCTGGAGCTGGTGCGGGCCGGCCACCTCGGCCGCAAGAGCGGGCGTGGCTTCTACGCGTACGAGTACGAAGGAGAACAGGCATGACCACGCCATCCGACCGGCCGGTGCCGGAGCCCATCGGCGGCTCCGAAGCCGTCGAGAAGGAAATGCTGGATTTCCTGGCGAAGCGCACGGGCAGGAGCTGGGCCACCGACGCCGATGTCTTCGGCATGGGCGGCCTGTCCTCGCTCTTCGCCATGGAGCTGGTGGTCCATCTGGAGAAGTCGTACGGCATCGCCATCCGCGGCGGCGATCTGCGGGTGGACAACTTCCGTACGGTGCAGCGGATGGCCGCGCTCGTCGAACGGCTACGGCAGCCAGCCGCCGGCGGTCCCGGTGCGTGACGACGTAGCCGCCGCGGCCTCGGCCGTCACCGAACTGGTCGGTGACCGGGCGGCCGGCTGGGACCTGGCGGGCCGGCTGCCGGAGGACCTGGTGCGCAAGCTCGGCGCAGCGGGGCAGCTCACCGGCCAGATCCCGGCGGCGTACGGCGGGCCGGGCTGGGGCAGCGCGGACAACGGCGAGTTCACCGCCCATGTCGGCAGTCTGTGCAGCTCCCTGCGGAGCGTCATGACGTCGCAGGGCATGGCGGCGTGGACCGTCGAACGGCTCGGTGACCCGGCGCAGGCGGCCGATCTGCTGCCGCGGCTCGTCTCGGGCGAAACGGCGGCCGTGGCCTTCAGCGAGTCCGAGGCGGGCAGCGACCTGTCGGCGATCGGGACCACCGTCACCGTCGAAGGGGACACGCTGCTGCTGAGCGGCCGCAAGAAGTGGGTGACCGCCGCCGAGTACGCCGATCTCATCCTGGTCGTGGCCCGGATGGACGACGGCGGCGCCGTGGTCGTGGTGGACAGGACAGCGCCCGGGGTCGAGGTGCGGCCGGTGGCTGATCCGCTGGGCTGCCGGGCGGCCGGGCATGCGGAAGTCCGGCTGGACAACGTGCGGTTGCCGCTCAGCAGCCTGCTGGGCGGCGGCCGGCAGCCGCTGTCCCTGCTTGTGACGACAGCCCTGGCGTACGGCCGGCTCTCCGTCGCGTGGGGCTGTGTCGGGATCCTGCGGGCCTGTGTGGCGGCGGCCGTCGGACACGCGGGCTCCCGGGAGCAGTTCGGCAAGCCGCTGGGGCAGCACCAGCTCGTCGCCCGGCATCTGGCCGACCTGTGGACCGCCGAGCAGGTGTCCACCCGGGCCTGCGAGCACGCGAGCCGCTGCTGGGACGACAGCGACGCCGACCTGGTCACCTCGGGCGTGCTGGCGAAGTACGTCAGCGCCGGGCACGCGGCCAGGGGTTCGGCCGCCGCCGTCCAGGTACTGGCGTCGGCCGGGGCGCAGGACGGTCATGTGGTGGCGCGGGCGTACCGCGACGCCAAGCTGATGGAAATCATCGAGGGCAGCAACGAGATGTGCCAGCTGATTCTGGCCGAGCACGCGCTCGGCCGCCGGTGATGCTGCCACCCCCCTTTCAAGGAGCCGAACATGAGCGACACCACCGCGGTGGTCCCGCCCGTGACCGTGAAGTGCCTGGTCTGGGATCTCGACAACACGCTCTGGCAGGGCACGTTGCTGGAGGACGGGAAGGTCGTCCTGTCCGAGGCGGTCCGTGAGGTGATCGTCGGCCTCGACGCGCGGGGCATTCTCCAGTCGGTCTCCAGCCGCAACGACCACGACCTCGCCTGGGCCGAGTTGGAGGCGCTGGGCGTCGCCGACTACTTCGTCGTGGCCGAGATCGGCTGGGGGCGGAAGTCGGACGCCGTACGCCGGATCACCGAGCGGCTGGACTTCGCTCCCGGCACCGTCGCCTTCATCGACGACCAGCCCGCCGAGCGAGCCGAGGTCGCCTTCCATCTGCCGGACGTGCGCTGCTACCCGGCGCAGGACGCGACGACGCTGCTCGACCTGCCGGAGTTCAACCCGAAGTCGGTGACGGTCGATGCACGGCGGCGCCGTGAGATGTACCAGGCCGGCTTCCGCCGCACGGACGAGCAGACGCGGTTCACCGGATCGGACGAGGACTTCCTCCGCTCGCTGGAGTTGGTGATGCGCATCGGGCGGGCCACGGACGAGGAGCTGTCGCGGGTGGAGGAACTGACCCTGCGCACCAGCCAGATGAACGCGACGGGGGTGCACTACCCCGATGAGGCGCTGCGCGCGCTGATCGCCGACCCCGGCCATGAGGTCCTGGTCACGACGCTCACCGACCGCTTCGGATCGCACGGCGCCGTGGGCGTGCTGCTGCTGGAGAAGCGTCCGGCGGCATGGCATCTGAAGCTGCTCGCCACCTCCTGCCGCGTGGTGGCGTTCGGCGCCGGGACGATCATCCTGAACTGGCTGGTCGACCAGGCCGGCCGGGCCGGTGTCCATCTGCTGGCGGACTTCCGCCCCACCGAGCGCAACCGGATGATGGAGATCGCCTACCGGTTCGCCGGCTTCGACGAGCAGCCGTGCGACTGCCGGGACGCGGTCGCGGGGAGTTCCGGCGACGATGTCCAGGTGCTGCATCTCGTCGCCGAGCGCCGGGCGGCCCCCACGACGGCCCGGCTCGTCGCTCCGGATCTCACCGCCGACGGACCAGGGTGATGCCGTCGGCCATCGGGAGCATGCAGACATCGACCCGCTGGTCGTCCCGGATCCTGGCATTCACCTCGCGAACACCCGTGGTGTCCGCGTCGTCGGCGAGAGGATCGATGACCCGGCCGAAGAAAAGCGTGTTGTCCACGACGACCAGTCCGCCCGGACGCACAAGCCGCAATGCCAGCTCGTAGTACTGCGGATAATTCGCCTTGTCGGCGTCGATGAAAACGAGCCCGAATCGATCCGCATAACCGTCGGCGAGCATCTTCTCCAGCGTTTCGACAGCAGCACCGACGCGAACGTCGATCCGCTCGGAAACACCCGCGCGCCGCCAGTATTCGGCGCCGATCTCCGGCCACCGATCGGTTATGTCACAGGTGACGAGTTTCCCGTGCGACGGAAGAGCGCGCGCCATCCACAGCGTGCTGTAGCCGGTAAATGTGCCGATCTCCAGTACGTCCGCGACGCCGGTGGTCGCGATCAGAAACGCAAGGAACTGCCCCTCCTCGGCCATGACCTGCATCGCTTCCCCGCCGGGCAGCTCAGCGGTCGTCTGGCGCAATTCACGCAGAACCTCGTCTTCCCTGAGCGAGAACTCCCGCACATACGCGAGGATTTCCGGTCCTGCCGCTATTTGATTCGCCATATCGAGAAGGGTAGATGAGCCTCCGACGAGATTCAATAACGCCTTGTCGAACCGGACCGCCACAAGTCGCGGAGCAGCGCGATCTCGGCCATGTGATGGATGAATTCGAGATTGGACCCGGCGAGTACGGACACGAACGGGTCGTCGGGGTCGGAGCCGTACGGGTACTGCGAGAAGCCGACCGTATCCAGTTGTGCCTCGGTGACGGTGGCGACGCTGTCGCGCCAGCGGTCGATCAGCGTCCAGAACCGCTCGACCGCCAGGGCTGCGGAGGGCGTGAAGTCGACCAGTTCCTTCGGCTCGTGACGCCGTTCGCCGAAGGTCCACTCCCAGCCGCCGGCGAAGTGGAAGTGCAGGTGCGCCAGCCGCCACGCGATGGTCGTGACCGGTGCCTCGTCGGACGGGAGCGGGCCGGTGTGGGCGAGGATCTCCTCGACCCGTTCCGTGCTCACGCTCCAGTCCTCGGCGATCTTGGCCACGGTCATACCGCCGGCCGCCTGCCGGGCGACCTCCGCGTACTCGTTCGCCGGGATGTCGGCGGCGCCCAGGTCGAGTACCCACTCGCCCGGTCCGAACGCCCTGGGCGTCCGCGCATCCTCCCGGCGCCGGACCGACCAGGCTCCGGCCGCCGGCTCCCACAGGAACTCCTCGTCACCGAGGCCCGCCAGCCGCACCTCGGCCATCTCCCTGGCCTTGTCGAACTGGTCGAGCAGCAAACCCAGTCGGTCCGTCCGCAGGCCCTCGGTCTCCATGTGGGGCTTCCCTTCGCCGTCGCGCGGCGTAACTCACCGCGCTCCGGCAGAAGGTAACGGCTCGCCCCACCCGAAGCGACCGAATTCAGGGGCGCCGCCGCCCGCTCAGACGGCGGTCGTCCGGTCCGGATCGTCCAGCGGGGTGTTCACCCGCAGCCACCGGTAGCCGTACGGTGCCAGGTCCGCGCTCACCTTGCCGCCCGCGGCCGCTTTGACGGTGTCGCCGGTGAACAGGTCGGTGAGCAGCCGGCCGCCCTTCAGCCCGGGGACCGTTGTGGTCGCCGTGACCGGGCCGTCGGAGAAGTTGTGCAGCGCCAGCACGGCCCCTTCCGGCAGTGAGCTGACATGGGCCAGTACGCCGGAGTCGTCGGTGTCGAGGACTTCGTAGTCGCCCCAGGCCAGTTCGGGTGCCTCGCGGTAGCGCTCGATCAGGGTCCGCATCCGGCTGAGCGGCGAATCGGGGTCCTGCGCCTGGTCGTGCGCGTTGACGCGCCTCGGCCCGAACGCGCCCTCCACCACGGGGTTGGGCAGGCGGCCGGCGTCGGCGGTGGAGAAGCCGCCGCCCTTGTCGGCGGTCCACTGCATCGGGGTGCGTACGGCCTGCCGGCCCTCGGCCGCCAGGTTCTCCCCCATGCCGATCTCCTCGCCGTAGAAGAGCACGGGGGTGCCGGGCAGGGTGAAGAGCAGGCTGTACGCCAACTCCACGCGGCGGCGGTCGCCTTCGACCATCGGCGGCAGCCGGCGGCGCAGCCCGCGGTCGTAGAGCTGCATGTCCTTGTCGGGGCCGAAGGCGGCGAACACCTCGGCGCGTTCGTCGTCGTCGAGCTTGTCGAGTGTCAGCTCGTCGTGGTTGCGGACGAACGTCGCCCAGTGCGCGTCGCGGGGCGCCGCGGGCCGCTCCCGCAGGGCGGCGGCGAGCGGCGCCGCCTTGCCGCGGGCCATGGAGAGATACATCCGCTGCATGCCGATGAAGTCGAAGCACATGGTCAACTCGTCGCCACGGGACGAGTCCTGGTCCCCGAAGAACCTCGCCGTCTCGGGATAGGGCAGATTCACCTCGCCCAGCAGGACGGCGTCCCCGCTGCGGCGGCCGAGGAAGGCGCGGAGGTCGGCGAGGTACTCGTGCGGGTCGGGCAGTTGGTCCGCGTCGTCCTGGCCGTCGGTCTCCAGCAGGAACGGGACGGCGTCGACGCGGAAGCCGGAGAGCCCGAGCTGCGTCCAGAAGCCCATGATCCGGGCTATCTCGTCGCGCACCGCCGGGTTGGCGACGTTCAGGTCGGGCTGCTGCTTGTAGAAGCGGTGCAGGTAGTACTGCTCGGTGCCCTCGTCGTACTCCCACACGCTCTTCTCGACGTCGGGGAAGACGACGCCCTCAGGTCCGTCCTCGGGCGGTGTGTCGGCCCAGACGTACCAGTCGCGGTGCTCGGACTCACGGCTGGAGCGGGCGTCCTGGAACCACGGGTGGTGGTCGGAGGTGTGGTTGACCACCAGGTCGGCGATGACCCGGATGCCCCGGTCGCGCGCGGTGCGGACGAACTCGGTGAAGTCTCCGAGCGTGCCGAGGCGCGGGTCGACGGCGTAGAAGTCGGTGATGTCGTAGCCGTCGTCGCGCTCCCTCGTCGGGTAGAACGGCATCAGCCACACACAGGTGACGCCGAGGCGTACCAGGTGGTCGATCCGCTGGGTCAGTCCTGCGAAGTCCCCTGTGCCGTCGCCGCTGCTGTCCTGGTACGTCTCCACGTCCAGGCAGTACACGACCGCGTTCTTCCACCACAGGTCGGATGTCCTGGTCAGCCTCATCGGGCACTCTCCGCGAAGTACGGCTTGGGGCGGGTGATGTCCAGCTGCGGCAGTACGTCGGCGCCGAACGCGTCGATGAAGGGGCCCTGTTCCTGGCCGACGTGGTGCAGCATGACCGCGTCGAAGCCGAGATCGGCGTACTCCTGGAGCCAGGCCGCGTGCTGACCGAGGTCCGCCGATACGTTGACGGACTCGGCCACCCGCTCGTGCGACACGTCTTCGCTGACGCTGTCGAAGAGCGTCGCCGAGTCGAGGTCCCAACTGACCGGCGGGCCGTGCACGTTGGTTCGCCACTGGTCGTGGGCGACGGCCCGGGCGGCGTCCAGGTCGGGTGCCCAGCTGAGATGGGCCTGCAGGTGCAGCTGTCCCGCGCCGCCCGCCGAGCGGTAGGCGTCCACGATCCGGCGCAGCGTCTCGTGCGGCGCGTTGACGGTGATCAGGCCGTCGGCCCACTCGGCGCACCAGCGCGCGGTGGCCTCGCTGCACGCGGCGCCGATCAGCGGCGGCATCGTGTCGGGGCGGGTCCACAGCCTGGCCCGGTCCACGGTCACGAGTCCGTCGTGGCTGACTTCCTCGCCGCGCAGCAGTGCCCGGATGATGTCGACGCACTCGCGCAGCCGCGCGTTGCGGACGTCCTTGCGGGGCCAGCCGCCGCCGGTGATGTGCTCGTTGGACGCCTCGCCGCTGCCGAGGGCGGCCCAGAAGCGGCCCGGGTACATGGCGGCGAGGCTGGCGATAGCCTGGGCGATGATCGCCGGGTGGTAGCGCTGTCCCGGCGCGTTGACGACTCCGAACGGGACCTGGTCGGTGGCCTGCAGGGCGGCGCCGAGCCAGGACCACGCGAAGCCCGACTCGCCCTGCCGGACGCTCCAGGGCGAGAAGTGGTCCGAGCACATAGCGGCGGTGAAGCCCGCGTTCTCGGCGTGGACGACGGCGGCCAACAGGTCGGCGGGAGGCACCTGTTCGTGTGAGGCGTGGAATCCGTAAACGGTCATGGAGTCCGCGTACCCGGGGAGTCCCGGATCATCGGCGCCCGGTCACCGGGTGCGCCGGTGGACCCTCGCCTCCCAGGGCGCGAGGGTGAGCCGGCCGGGCTCGTCCGTGGCGGACGGGCCGTTGTCCAGGAGGAGTTCGGCGCCCTCCCAGCCGTCGGGCAGGTCCACGGCGACGATGTCGCCGGTGAAGTTGCCAGCGACCAGCAGCGTCGTGTCGCCGTACCGGCGGGTGAAGGCGTAGATCCGCTCGTCGTCCGGCAGCAGCATGGTGAAGTCGCCGTGCACGACGGCGGGTTCGCTGTGCCGCAGCGCGATGAGCCGGCGGTAGTGGTGGTAGACCGATGCCGGGTCGGCGTACTCTGCCGCTGCGTTGATCTCGGTGTGGTCGGGGTTGACCGGGATCCAGGGGGTGCCGGTGGTGAAGCCGGCCTGCGCGGACGCGTCCCACTGCATGGGGGTGCGGGCGTTGTCCCTGCCCATCGCCCGCAGTCCTCGCAGGATGTCCTCGGGCTCCTGGCCCGCGTTCAGCGCCTGCGTGTAGTGGTTGAGGGATTCGATGTCCCTGAAGTCCTCGATGGTGCGCAACGGGGCGTTGGCCATGCCCAGTTCCTCGCCCTGGTAGACGTAAGGGGTGCCCCGGTGCAGGTGGAGCACGGTGGCGAGCATGGTCGCCGACCGGGTGCGGTGCCGGGGGCCGTCGTCGCCGAACCGCGAGACCACGCGCGGCTGGTCGTGGTTGTTCCAGTAGAGGCTGTTCCATCCGACGTCGGCGAGGCCGGTCTGCCAGCGGCCCAGGGAGGTCTTGAGGTCGGTGAGCCGGAGCGGTCGCGGGTCGAACTTGCCCTGGCCGTGGTCGAGTCCGACATGCTCGAACTGGAACACCATGTCGAGTTCGGCGCGCCGCGGATCGGTGAACAGCCGGGCCTGTTCGACGGTCACCCCCGGCATCTCCCCGACGGTCAGCAGCCGCCCGGGGTACCGGGCGGTCACCTCTCGGTGCATCTCCTGGAGGTAGTCGTGGATGCGCGGTCCGCAGACGAAGTACGGCGAGCCGTCGCCGAACGGTCCGTCGCCGTGCAGCGCGCCGTCGGGCAGGGCCGGGTCCTTGGAGATGAAGTTGACGACGTCCATCCGGAAGCCGTCCACGCCCCGATCGAGCCACCAGCGCATCATGGCGTAGACGGCCTGGCGCAGGTCGGGGTTCTCCCAGTTGAGGTCGGGCTGCTTGGGCGAGAACAGATGGAGGTAGTACGCGTCGCTCGCCGCGTCGTGCGCCCAGGCCGAACCGGAGAAGAACGAGCCCCAGTTGTTGGGTTCGCGGCCGCCGCGCGGGGGCCGCCACCAGTACCAGTCGCGCTTGGGGCTGTCCGGGTCACGCGACTCCTGGAACCAGGGGTGCTCGTCGGACGTGTGGTTGACGACCAGATCCATGATCAGCCGCATGCCGCGCTCGTGCACGGCCGCCAGCAGCCGGTCGAAGGCGGCCAGGTCGCCGAAGACGGGGTCGATGTTCCGGTAGTCGCTGATGTCGTAGCCGTTGTCGTCCTGCGGCGAGGGGTAGACCGGGGACAGCCACAGCACGTCGACACCCAGTTTGGCGAGGTGGTCCAGCCGGCCGGTGAGACCGGCCAGGTCACCGATGCCGTCGCCGTCGGAGTCGGCGAAGCTGCGGGGGTAGACCTGGTAGACGACGGCGGACCGCCACCAGGCGTCGTCGCCTCGCGCCGCGTCCTCGCCTGGCTCCAGGTGGTGGCCGGTCATCGACGCCCTCTTCTCGGCTCGGGGATCACAGGACGTGGTTCACCTGCCCGGGACGGCGCGGTTGTACCGGGGCGCGCCGGCTCGTCCGTACCCGGCACACAGAAAACGTCCAGGCCGACCGCGTGGGCCGACCTGGACGCTCCGCGCCGGACTGTGATCAGACGAGGTCGAACCGGTCGAGGTTCATGACCTTGGTCCATGCGGCGACGAAGTCGCTCACGAACTTCTTCTTCGCGTCATCGCTCGCGTAGACCTCGGCGACGGCGCGCAGCTCGGAGTTGGAGCCGAAGACGAGGTCGGCGCGGCTGCCGGTCCACTTGACCGCGCCCGAGGCGTCACGGGCCTCGAACGTGTTGGCGTCCTCGGACGTCGCCGTCCACGTCGTACCCAGGTCGAGCAGGTTGACGAAGAAGTCGTTCGTCAGGGTGCCCGGGGTCTCCGTGAGGACGCCGACCTTCGAGCCGTCGTAGTTCGCGCCCAAGACCCGCAGGCCGCCGACGAGGACCGTCAGCTCGGGAGCGCTCAGGGTGAGCAGGTTCGCCCGGTCCAGCAGCAGGTACTCGGCAGGCAGCCGGTTGCCCTTGCCGAGGTAGTTGCGGAACCCGTCGGCCGTCGGCTCCAGGGCCGCGAACGACTCGGCGTCGGTCTGCTCGTCCGTCGCGTCGACCCGGCCCGCGGCGAAGGGCACCTCCACGGCGTGACCGGCGTCCTTGGCGGCCTTCTCGACCGCCGCTGTGCCGCCGAGCACGATCAGGTCGGCCAGGGACACCTTCGCGGCGCCCGAGCCCGCGTTGAACTCGCGCTGGACGCTCTCCAGGACGCGCAGCACGGCGGCCAGCTCGTCCGGGTTGTTGACCTCCCAGCCGCTCTGCGGCGCGAGTCGGACCCGGGCGCCGTTGGCGCCGCCGCGCTTGTCGCTGCCGCGGTAGGTGGACGCCGAGGCCCAGGCGGCCGAGACCAGCTGGGACACCGAAAGACCGGAGTCGAGGATCTTCGCCTTGAGGGCGGTCACGTCGTCGGCGCCGATGGTCGCGCCTTCGGCCTCCGGCAGCGGGTCCTGCCACAGCAGGGTCTCGGCGGGGACCTCGGGGCCGAGGTGGAGCGACTTCGGGCCCATGTCGCGGTGGGTCAGCTTGTACCAGGCGCGGGCGAAGGCGTCGGCGAACTGGTCGGGGTTCTCGTGGAAGCGGCGCGCGATCGGCTCGTAGACCGGGTCGAAGCGCAGCGCCAGGTCGGTGGTGAGCATCGACGGCGCGATCTTCTTCGAGGCGTCGTGGGCGTGCGGGACGGTACCCGCGCCCCCGCCGTCCTTCGGCCGCCACTGGTTGGCGCCCGCGGGGCTCTTGAACAGCTCCCACTCGTAGCCGAAGAGGTTGTCGAAGAAGCCGTTGCTCCAGCGGGTGGGCGTGCTGGTCCAGGTGACCTCAAGGCCGGACGTGATGGCGTCCGCGCCCTTGCCGGTGCCGAACGTGTTGTGCCAGCCGAGGCCCTGCGCCTCGATCGGGGCGGCCTCGGGGTCGGCGCCCACGCTCTCGGCGGGTCCGGCGCCGTGGGTCTTGCCGAAGGTGTGGCCGCCGGCGATGAGGGCGACCGTCTCCTCGTCGTTCATCGCCATCCGGCGGAACGTCTCACGGATGTCGCGGGCCGACGCGATCGGGTCCGGGTTGCCGTTCGGGCCTTCGGGGTTGACGTAGATGAGGCCCATCTGCACGGCGCCGAGCGGGTTCTCCAGCTCGCGGTCGCCGGTGTAGCGCTCGTCACCGAGCCAGGTGGTCTCGGGACCCCAGTAGACGTCCTCCTCGGGCTCCCAGACGTCGGCGCGGCCGCCGGCGAAGCCGAAGGTCTCCAGGCCCATCGTCTCCAGGGCCACGTTGCCGGTGAGGACCAGGAGGTCGGCCCAGGAGAGCTGCTGGCCGTACTTCTTCTTGACCGGCCACAGCAGCCGGCGGGCCTTGTCCAGGTTCCCGTTGTCGGGCCAGCTGTTGAGGGGGGCGAAGCGCTGCTGCCCGGCACCGGCGCCGCCGCGGCCGTCGCTGATGCGGTAGGTGCCCGCGCTGTGCCAGGCCATCCGGATCATGAACGGGCCGTAGTTGCCGAAGTCGGCCGGCCACCAGTCCTGCGAGGTGGTCAGCACCTCGGCGATGTCCTGCTTGACGGCGGCGAGATCAAGGGAGTTGAACGCCTCGGCGTAGTCGAACTCCTCGCCGAGCGGGTTGGCCACCGCGGGGTTCTTCGCGAGGATCTTGAGATTGAGCCGCTCGGGCCACCACTCGCGGTTTCCGCCGCCCTGCGTGGGGTGCGGAGCACGGTCGTGCGCGACGGGGCAGCCGCCGCTCTCCGCCTGTCCGTCGGTCTTCGCGTCTACGACGATCGCGTCATGGTTCTCAGACATGGGAATCCTCTCAGACATGGGAATCTTTCCGGACAAAGCAGATAGACCCTGCCGTACTGGAGTCTTCCCCGTCCCTTGGTTATTGCCGGAACCGATCCTACGATGGATGCTGTCCAAGTCAAGAAGAGTGCCAAGTGTATATGTCGTCATAACTCGGACGTTCACAGGTGAACTTCGAATATCCCACGGACCCGAATAGGTGAACCGATATGAGTGACCTGCTGGAGCGACTGCGGGGGCGCAGCTGGCGGTTGACCTCCCAGCGGCGTGTCGTCGCACAGGTCCTCGACGGTGACCATGTGCATCTCACCGCTGACGAGGTGCACGCGCGCGCCGCGCGGCTGTTGCCCGAGATCTCCCGGGCGACGGTCTACAACACCCTGGGCGAGCTGGTCTCCATCGGTGAGGTGACAGAGGTCTCCACCGACGGGCGCGCCAAGCGGTACGACCCCAACGCACACCACCCGCACCAGCACTTGGTGTGCTCCGGCTGCGGGGCGGTCCGTGACGTCCACCCGACCGGTGACCCGCTGGCGGCCCTGCCGGCCGACGAGCGGTTCGGCTTCACGGTGTCGGCGGCCGAGGTCACGTACCGCGGACTGTGCCCGTCGTGCACTGTTCATCAGGACGTCGACGGCCGGGCACCCGGCGACGGCTCCGTGGCGCCCGCCTAACGGCGCCGCACCCCTCATACCCCTTACACACGCGCGGGAAGTGGCAGGCCGGCACTTCCCGCGCTTCGGCGTTGCCGTACCCCTTGTCGGCATGTCCGGGAGCGCCTAGCATCGCTGCATTCCGTCGAATCGAATCGATTCGACGGGTGTTCGACGACACATCGACGGCACGTCGACCACCCGTCGAACCTCCGTCTTCTCACAGAGCCGTAGACCGAACGGAGAGCCGCCACCATGCACCTTCCCCGCCGACGCCCACCGGCGTCGGCCGCGATCGCCTGCGCCACCGCCTTCCTGACCCTGGCCGGTCTCACCGGCTGCGGGAACGTCCCCGACCCCGGCACGATCACCGTGCTGAACTCGGCCACGGACACCCATGAACACGATCAGGAACAGAAGTTCTTCGACGCGTGCGCCGAGCCGCTCGGAGTCAAGGTCAGGCAGACCAGCGTGCCGGCCGACCAGGTGGTGTCGAAGGCGTTGCGCATGGCCTCGTCCCACTCGCTGACCGACATCCTGGAGCTGGACGGCTCCGAGGTGCCGCAGTTCGCCGACACGGGTGGCCTCGTACCGCTGAAGAGCGCCGGTGTGGACGTGGCGGGGATGTCGGGCAGCGCCATCACCATGGGCAGCTTCAAGGGCACGCTCTACGGCATCGCCCGTTCGGTGAACTCGCTCGCCCTGTTCTACAACGTGGACCTGCTCAAGAAGGCCGGTGTCGAGCCGCCCACCACCTGGGACGAGCTCAAGACCGCCGCGAAGACACTGACGCGCGGCAAGACGTACGGGATGGCCTTCAGCGCGACGCCGGACGCCGACGGCGTCTACCAGTTCCTGCCGTTCTTCTGGTCGGCGGGCGGCGACGAGGCCCATCTCGACGACGGCAAGGGCGCGCCCGCGCTGCAGCTGTGGAAGGACCTGGTCGGCCAGAAGTCGGCGTCGAGCGCCGCGGTCACCTGGAACCAGCAGGACGTCAACGACCAGTTCATCGCGGGCCGTACGGCGATGATGATCAACGGTCCCTGGCAGGTCCCGGTGCTGAGCGAGCAGAAGGACCTGCACTGGGCGGTGGCCGCGATACCCGTCCCCGAGGCGGGCAGGCCGCCGGTTCCGCCGATCGGTGGCACGGTGATGAGCGTCCCGCAGACCAAGGACAAGGGGCGGCAGCGGATCGCGGCGAAGATCATCAACTGTCTCAACGAGCAGAAGAACCAGGTGGCTTGGGGCGAGGCAGTCAACAACGTACCCACCCGGACGTCGGCGGCGGCCGCGTACAAGGCCAAGAACCCGAAGCTCGGGGCCTTCGCCGACGAGGTCGCGACGGCGCGCTCGCGCACCGACCGGGTCGGTGCCGACTGGCCGGTCGTCTCCGACGCCCTGTCCGGCGCCTTCCAGTCCGTACTGACCGGCCGCTCCACCCCTGAAGCGGCGCTGAGGCAGGCCCAGTCACGGGCCACGGCCGGCGAGTGAGGAGACGACTGCCATGACCATCACCGCCGCCGTTCCGGCGCCTTCGACGGGCACCGCCGCAGCCACGGGGACACCCGGGGCGAACCGGCGCCGCAGCGCACTGCTGCGCTGGGGCTTCGTCGCTCCCGCCGTCCTGTACATGCTGGCCTTCTTCGGCTACCCGCTCGTCCGCAACATCGTGATGAGCTTCCAGCACTACACACCGCGCACCTTCTTCACCGGCGAGTCGCCGTTCAACGGATTCGACAACTGGCGCGGTGTGTTCGACAACCCGCTGTTCACCGGCTCCCTCTGGCACACCCTGGTCTTCACCCTCGGCTCGCTGCTCGGCCAGTTCGTCATCGGCCTGGCGCTCGCCGTGTTCTTCTCCCGCCGCTTCCGGCTCTCGGGATTCGTACGCGCCGTACTGCTGCTGCCCTGGCTGGTGCCGATGGTGGTGTCGGCGGTCGTCTGGCGAAAACTCCTCGACCAGGACACCGGCGTCGTCAACAGCCTGCTGATGGACCTGCACCTCGTCTCGTC
Organism: Streptomyces sp. AcH 505; assembly: GCF_000818175.1. Lineage (GTDB taxonomy): Bacteria > Actinomycetota > Actinomycetes > Streptomycetales > Streptomycetaceae > Streptomyces. Next base: position 849,938 of record NZ_JTIY01000002.1, on the reverse strand, counting down.
GCCGGTCTCCTGGCTCAGCAGCCCGAGCGTCGCCCTGCTGTCGGCGATCCTGGTCAACGTCTGGATCGGCATCCCGTTCAACATGGTGATCCTGTACGGCGGGCTCCAGGAGATCCCGCGCGATCTGTACGAGGCCGCGTCCCTGGACGGCGCCGGCGCCTGGCGCACGTTCCGCAGTGTCACCCTGCCGCTGCTGCGCCCGGTGGTGACCGTCGTCCTCGTCCTGGGCTTCATGTCGACGGTGAAGATCCTCGATCTGATCCTGGCGCTGACCGGCGGCGGCCCCGCCGACTCCACGCAGACCCTCGGCACGGTCACCTACCAGCTCTCCTTCCAGCAACTGGACTTCGGGCAGGGCGCGGTGGTCGGCAACATCCTCATTCTTGTCAGCGCGGTGTTCGCCGTGCTCTATCTGCGTCTCAACCGTGCCGACTTCGGCCAGGGGAAGTGATCGCCATGTCCACCCGCCACCTGCGCAGGGGCACGAACACCGTCGCCGCACTGATCATTCTGGTCGTCCTGCTGTTCCCGCTCTACTGGATGCTCAACATCGCCCTCCAGCCGGGCGAGAGCCTCGCCTCCACCGACTGGTTCCCGACAGCGCCCGGCTGGGAGAACTTCCACCGCGCGCTCAGCAGTCAGGGCGGCTCGCTCGGCACCAGCCTGGTCGTGGCGCTCGGCGCCGTGGTGGTGTGCCTCGCGCTCGCCGCACCGGCCGCGTACGGCCTCGCGCAGCTCGGGCTGCGCGGCAGCCGCACCATGGTCTTCGGCACGCTCATCACCCAGATGGTGCCGGGCATCGTCATCGCCAACGCGCTCTACAGCGCCTACGTCGACCTGAACCTGGTCAATTCGACGTTCGGCCTCATCCTCGCCGACGCCTCGCTCGGACTGCCTTTCTCGATCGTGCTGTTGCGGGCCTTCATGGTGTCCATACCGAGGGAGGTCGTGGAGGCGGCGCTGGTGGACGGGGCGAACCGCTTCACCGCGTTCTGGCGGATCGTCCTGCCGATGAGCCGCAACGCCCTCATCACCTCGGGCCTGTTCGCCTTCCTCTTCGCCTGGTCGGACTTCATGTTCGCGCTGACCCTCAACACCACCGACGACGTCAAACCGATCACCCTGTCCATGTACGAGTACATCGGCGCCCATGTCAGCGACTGGGGCGCGGTCATGGCGACGGCGGTGGTGTCCGCCGTACCGGCCGCGATCCTGCTCGTGGTGGCTCAGAAGTACGTGGCAGCCGGCATCACCGGCGGCTCGGTCAAGTAGCCCCGCAGCGGCCCGTAATCACTCCACCGCACCGCATTCACCACAGACCCGAAAGGGCCCGGCACGACCATGAGCACTTCCTTCCCCGTTCTCCCCCGGGGCTTCACCTTCGGTACCGCGACGGCGAGTTACCAGATCGAGGGCGCCCACGACGAGGACGGCCGCGGTCCTTCGATCTGGGACACCTTCAGTCATACCCCCGGCCGTACCAAGGACGGCGCCACGGGCGACACGGCCTGCGACCACTATCACCGCTACCCCGAGGACGTGGCGCTGCTGCGCGACCTCGGCGTCGACTCGTATCGCTTCTCCGTCGCCTGGCCACGGATCCAGCCGACGGGTACGGGACCGGCGAACGCCAAGGGTCTCGACTTCTACGACCGGCTCACCGACGAACTGCTCGGCGCCGGAATCGCGCCCGCCGTGACCCTCTACCACTGGGACCTGCCACAGGCTCTTGAGGACCTGGGCGGCTGGCGGACACGGGAGACGGCCGAGCACTTCGCCGAGTACACCCGTCTGGTGGCGGAGCGGCTCGGGGACCGGGTCGCGCGCTGGATCACCCTCAACGAGCCGTTCTGCACGGCCTTTTCGGGCTACGCGGAAGGCCGGCACGCTCCCGGTGCCCAGGAGGGCACACCGGCGCTGGCCGCCGCCCACCATCTGCTGGTCGCCCACGGCAACGCCGTGCGCGTGCTGCGCGAGGCGGGTGCGCGGGAGGTCGGCATCACCCTCAACATCGACCTGGTCGAGGCCGCATCGCCGGCGCCCGCCGATGTGGCGGCGGCGCGCCGGGCCGGGACGCTGCACAACGACGTCTGGACCGAGCCCCTGTTCGCCGGGCGCTATCCGGCGACGGAGGCGGAGACCTGGGGCGCGCTCGCCGACGGCTCGTACCGCGAGGACGGCGATCTGGCGCTGATCGGCGCGCCGCTCGACTTCGTCGGCATCAACTTCTACCGTCCGCTGACCTTCGCGGACGCACCGCACACGGAACCCGAGGAGAGCCGGCGCAGCGCCGTCGACATCGGGGTGCGGCCGGTCGATCCGTACGGCAGCCGCCGTACGACGATGGGCTGGCCGGTCGTACCGGAGGCGTTCACCACACTGCTGACCGGTCTGGTGGCGCGCTACCCGGGGCTGCCGCCGGTGTACATCACCGAGAACGGTTCGGCCGAGGCCGACACGGTCGCTCCGGACGGCGCGGTGCACGACCAGGACCGGGTGACGTATCTGCACGACCATCTGACCGCCGTGGCAGCCGCGATCGACGCGGGGGTGGAGGTGCGCGGCTACTACGTGTGGTCGCTGCTGGACAACTTCGAGTGGGCGCACGGCTATCGGCAGCGCTTCGGGATCGTACGCATCGACTACGACACGCAGAGACGCACACCGAAGGACAGCTACCACTGGTTCCGGCGGCTGATCGAAGGACACCGCGCCATGGACGACGCCGACCGCGCCCCCGTACAGGAGAGCCGATGAAGTTCACCGACGGCTACTGGCTGATGCGCCCCGGCGTCAGCGCCCACCACGCGGCGTCCGTGGCCGACGCCGTGGTCACCGACGACCGGCTGACGCTGTACGCGCCGGTGGGCCGGGTCACGCACCGGGGCGACACGCTCAACGGGCCGTTGCTGACCGTGGACTGCTGGTCGCCCGCCGAGGGCGTGATCGGCGTCCGTACGACCCACCACGGCGGACGGGCGCCCCGGCGGCCCGAGTTCGCCCTCACCCCGGCGGAGCAGTCGGCGGCCAAGACCGTACGCGAGGGCTCGGCCGTCGAACTCATCTCCGGCGAGCTGTCGTTGAAGGTCGACACCGAGGCGCCGTGGCGACTGGACTTCAGCGCGGGCGGCCGAACCCTCACCTCGGTCGGCAGGCGCGGCACCGGCTTCGCGACCGACGCCGAAGGACGGCACTTCATGCTCACGCAGCTGTCGCTCGGCGTCGGCGAGAGCGTGTACGGGCTCGGCGAGCGCTTCACGCCGTTCGTACGCAACGGCCAGAGCGTCGACATCTGGCAGGCCGACGGCGGCACGAGCAGCGAACAGGCGTACAAGAACGTCCCGTTCCATCTCACCGACCGGGGGTACGGCGTCTTCGTCAACCATCCGGGCCAGGTGTCGTACGAGGTCGGCTCGGAGTCCGTCGGGCAGGTCCAGTTCAGCGTCGAGGACCAGTCGCTGGAGTTCTTCGTCGTGTACGGCCCGACGCCGAAGGACATCCTCGCCCGCTACACGGCGCTGACCGGCCGACCCGCGCTGCCGCCCGACTGGTCGTTCGGCCTGTGGCTGTCCACGTCGTTCACGACCTCCTACGACGAGGCGACGGTCACCCGGTTCGTCACGGGCATGGCCGAGGCCGAAATCCCGCTGAGCGTCTTCCACTTCGACTGCTTCTGGATGCGCGAGTACCAGTGGAGCGACTTCGTCTGGGACCCGGACGTCTTCCCCGACCCGGTCGGCATGCTGGCCCGGCTCAAGGCGCAGGGGCTGCAGATCTGTGTCTGGATCAATCCGTACATCGCCCAGAAGTCGGCGCTGTTCGCCGAGGGCATGGCGCTGGGGCACCTGCTGAAACGGCCGGACGGCGACGTATGGCAGTGGGACAGATGGCAGGCCGGCATGGCGCTCGTCGACTTCACCAGTCCCGCCGCGCGGGAGTGGTACGCGGGCAAGCTGCGGCTGCTGCTCGACCAGGGCGTGGACTGCTTCAAGACCGACTTCGGGGAGCGGGTGCCCCTCGATGTGGCCTGGCACGACGGCTCGGACCCGGAGCGAATGCACAACTACTACACCCAGTTGTACAACGAGACCGTCTTCGACCTGCTGCGGGACGTGCGCGGCGAGGGTGAGGCCGTCGTCTTCGCGCGCTCGGCGACCACCGGCGGCCAGCGGCTGCCGGTGCACTGGGGCGGCGACTGCGAATCGTCCTTCGAGGCGATGGCCGAGTCGCTGCGCGGCGGGCTCTCGCTCGGCCTCTCCGGCTTCGGCTTCTGGAGCCATGACATCGGGGGGTTCGAGGGCACGCCGACGCCCGCGCTGTTCAAACGCTGGGTGCAGTTCGGGCTGTTGTCGTCGCACAGCCGTCTGCACGGCAGCAAGTCCTACCGGGTGCCGTGGGACTACGGCGACGAAGCGGTGGCCGTCACGCGCTCCTTCACCCGGCTCAAGCACCGGCTGATGCCGTACCTCTACCGCGCCGCCGTGCAGGCGCGCGACGCGGGTACGCCGGTGATGCGGGCCATGGTGCTGGAGTTCCCGGCCGACCCCGCCTGCCGCTCACTCGACCGGCAGTACATGCTCGGGGACGACCTGCTGGTGGCGCCCGTCTTCACCGAGGACGGCTCTGTCGAGTACTACCTCCCGGCCGGTACCTGGACCAACGTCCTTACCGGGGAACGGATCTCGGGGCCCGGCTGGCAGCGGGAGACCCACGGCTTCGACACGCTTCCGCTGCTCGCCAGGGAAGGCGCTGTCGTGCCGTTCGGAGCGGTCGCCGACCGGCCGGCGTACGACTGGGCGGACGGGGTGACCCTGCGCGTTCACACGCCGGCCGACGGGTCGACGGTGGTGACGGCCGTGCCGCTCCCGGACGGTTCGGGAGAGGCGGCGGTATTCACCACGCGGCGGTCGGGGGACGAGATCGTCGTGGAGACCGACAGCCAACTGCCCTGGAACGTGCTGCTCGTGGGCGTCGAAGCCGCTGAAGGCGGCGTGCCGCACGGGCTGGGCACGCTGTACGTCTGCCCGGCGGGTACGCCGAGACTGACGGCCCGCTGGTCGTAGCAGACCTGAACTCGGCGCGTCTCGCCCGGCTTCACCTCGCGCCGGCCTTCACCTCGGGTCGGGCTTCACCTCGGACTCGACGAAGGCGCCGATGGCGTCGAACACGGCTGCGGGCTGCTCCAGTTGCGGGAAGTGGCCGGCTTCCGCGACGGGGCGGAACGTCGCCCGGGGAAAGGAGTCGGCCAGGGCGCGGCTGTACTCCAGGGGCACGATGCCGTCCTGTTCGCCGGGCAGCACCAGCACGGGGACGGTGACACGGTGCAGGCGTCCGCGCAGCTTGGGGTCGCTGCAGAAGGGGTCGCCCGCGTAGACGGCGAGCGTCGCCTGGTTGGCCGCCATCGCGGCCCTCTGGTCAGCGCCGAGGGTGGCAGGGTCGGGCCGCAGTTCGGGCCGGTGGAAGGCGAGTTCACCGGTGCGGACCGGACCGAGCTGCGCGGGGTCGGCGATGGTGAGCGGGGGTTCGGGCGTGATGCCGGTGGAGGCGAGCAGTACGAGCGCGCTGATACGGCCGTGGTTGTCGCGGACGCCCATCTCCGCGGCTATCCAGCCGCCGACGGAGTTCCCCGCGACCAGCACGGTCTCCAGGCCGAGTTGGTCGATGAGGTCAAGGTAGGCGGTGGCGAGGTCGGCGACGCTGTCGGTGCTCTCCGGGCGATGCGTACCGTCGAAGCCGGGGTGGGTGGGGGCGACGACGTACGCGTGCTGGGACAGCGCGGCGGCGAAGCCGTCGACCGAACGGGGTCCGGCGCCGCCGTGCAGGACGAGCGCGCCCGCGCCGCCGGCCGCGTCGCGGTCGCCGTACTCCTTGATGGTGATGTCCAGACCGCTGGGCAGAGCGATCGTACGGACGGTGCCGGTGGGGGCGGAGACAGTCATGGTGCGGGGTTCCTTGTCGTCAGTTTCGTGAGAGTCAACTGTCATGAAGATAGCCCCGCCCCCCTCGCTCATGCAAGTGAACTCTCACGAAGAGATGCGGCTCTCCCCCGCCCCGCTCGGCCCCGGTTACGCGAAGTCGGTCGCGGCGACGGTGCCGTACCGGCCCATCACCTCACCGACGACCTGCGGGGTCATCTCCTGCCCGGCCGCCATCGTGTCGCGCAGATCCTGGAAATAGCGCACATAGAGATCCGGGGTAAAGGTGTTGATCATGACGACGGGCTCGTCGCCCGGGTTCGCGAAGGTGTGCGGAGCGCCCGGCGGAATCATGGCGAGCGTGCCGGCGGGTGCGTCGTACCGGCTCTCGCCGACGGTGAAGCGGGCGGTGCCCGACACGACGTAGAAGCCCTCGTCATGCAGGGAGTGCCGGTGCTGCGGCGGTCCTTCGGTGTGCGGGGCCAGGGTGATCTCGCCGATGCCGAGCCGGTGCGCCGTCGTGGAACCGTCCTCCAGGATGCGGATCCGGGCGCCGCCGAGATCGATCACTTCGCCGGCGTCGGGGGCGACGACGGAGACGTTGTTCATGAGTACTCCCGCTGATGCCGTGAGGATGAATGCGAGTAAGCTCTCATAACAGGAGTCAACTAGCTACAGTTCCTCAGACGTGACGAGGAGAAGGGCCGACGGATGGCACCCCAGAACCCCGGTGGCCGGGCCAATCAGAAGCTGCGCACCCGCACCGCGATCCTCCAGGCCGCGGCGGAACTCATGCGCACCGGCCGCGAGATGACGATGCCCGCCGTCGCACGGGCCGCCCTGGTGTCCGAGGCCACGGCCTACCGCTACTTCCCCGATCTCGCCAGCCTCCTCCAGGAGGCCATGGCCGGGCAGTGGCCCACCCCCGCGCAGGCGCTGAGATCCGTCGCGGGCTCCCGCGACCCGGTGGAGCGCATCGCGGCGGCGACCGAGCACCTGTTCCGTACGGTCCTGAGCCATCAGGGCGCGACCCGCGCGATGATCGCGGCGACCATCACCCGGCCTGCGGCCATCTCCGCCCGTCCGGCCATGCGCGTCGGCCTGATCGACTACGCGCTCGCCCCGCTGGACGACACCCTCGGTGCCACCGACCCGGCCGCGCTGGCCCAGCTGAAGCGCGACCTCACCGTCGTCATCAGCGCCGAGGCGCTTTTCACCCTGACCGACCTGTGCGGGCTGGACCCCGACGCCGCTGTCGCCAGCGCCGTGCACACCGCGACGGCTCTCACCCGGGCGGCGCTGCCCGGCTGAGCCGACTTCCGCTGTCACAGATCTCCGGGCTGCGCGGTCAGTGGTACGTAACCGCAACTCAGCCAGGAGAAACCCATGGAATCGCGTCTCAACTTCTTCGGCAACGCCCTCGCGGGCAAGGTGCTGAAGCACATCAACTCGGCGGGCAAGATCGTCTCGGACTCCGGCCTGCCGCTCGCGACACAGGAGCTGGTGAAGATCCGCGCCAGCCAGATCAACGGCTGCGGCTTCTGCACGGACATGCACACCAAGGACGCCACCGCCGCCGGGGAGACCCAGGCGCGGCTCAACCTGGTGGCCGTCTGGCGGGAGGCCACGGCCTTCACCGAGGCGGAGCGCGCGGCGCTGGAGCTGGCGGAGCAGGGCACGCGGATCGCGGACGCGGCGGGTGGCGTCAGTGACGAGGCCTGGGCGAACGCGGCCAAGTACTACGACGAGGACCAGCTGGTCGCGCTGATCTCCCTGATCGCCGTCATCAACGCGTACAACCGGATCAACGTGATCAACCAGCAGCCGGCCGGCGGCTACCAGCCGGGTCAGTTCGGCTGAGCCTGGGGCCAGCTCCGGGCCTGACTCCGGTATCCCGGTGCGCGGACGTGTGCGTCACCGCACTCCGGAATGTTCCGGCAGGCGTCAGCTCGGGCCAACAGTGACGACCTCACTGACCAGTTGAGCTGGCGCCGGCCGACCGCGCGGCGCGGCGGGCTGACGCACCGTCCCGTCGTACCCGGCGGTGGTCGTGCCGCAAACACACTCCGGCCGGGGTGGGCTGTAGCGTGGTGGGTCTCGGTGCGGCCTCTGTGCCGGAAGGGACGACCATGCACACGGATAATGACGCCGACTCCCTCGACGGCGCGACACGGGAGTTCCTGGCGGCGCGCCCGCAGCTCTTCGGCATCGCCTACCGCGTGCTCGGCAGCGCGGCGGAGGCCGAGGACATCGTCCAGGACGCCTGGTTGCGGTGGCAGAACGCCGACCGTACGGACATCGTCGAGCCGAAGGCGTTCCTGGCCACCGTCACCACGCGGCTCGCCATCAACACGGCCAAGTCCGCGCGGGTGCGGCGCGAGTCGTACGTCGGGCCGTGGCTTCCCGAACCGGTCGACACCAGCCAGGATCCGCAGGTGGGGGCCGAACGGGCCGAAGCACTCGAACTCGCGGTGCTCCTCGTCCTCGAAAAGCTGAACCCGGTCGAACGGGCCGCCTACGTCCTGCGGGAGGCGTTCGACTACCCGTACGGCCAGGTGGCCGAGATCCTGGAGACGAGCGAGGCCAACGCCCGCCAACTGGTGAGCCGCGCCCGCAAACATCTGGCCGCCGAACGCAAGGAGCGGGTCAGCCCCACCGAGCTGCAGCGCCTGCTGGAGGTCTTCCTCGCCGCCGCGCGGACCGGCGATCTGAAAGTGCTTGAGGATGTGCTCGCCGCGGACGTCGTCAGCTACTCCGACGGCGGAGGCGTACGCGGCGCATCGCGGATTCCGGTCGTCGGACTCCCGCACGTGTCCCAGTACCTCGTCGCGTTCGCACCCCGCTTCTGGCCCGAGGCCGAGATCCGCCGCGTCGAGGCGAACGGCGGACCGGCGGTGCTCGTCCTGTCCGGCGGGAACGCAGTCGCGCTGCTGACCATCGACGCGTCGGCCGAGGGGATCGACCGGATCATGTGGATGATGAACCCGGCGAAGCTGGCGCCGTACGTGGAGTCGCTGGACGGCTGAGCACCGATCGCCGCGCACCTCGCCGATCGGCGATGAGTTCGGGCGGCGGGGCCGGTCTGAACTGACATGACTCGAATCATCGCCGACATCTCGGTCTCCCTCGACGGCTTTGTCACCGGGCCCGACCCCCGCCCCGGCAGTGGTCTCGGTACCGGTGGCGAGGCTCTGCATACCTGGGCGTTCTCCGACGACCCCGACGACCGGCGGTACCTGAGCGAGGGGACCGCTCGCTCGGGGGCCGTCGTGCTCGGGCGCCGGCTCTTCGACACGGTCGACGGGCCGGACGGCTGGGACGACGAGACCGGCTACGGGGCCGGCGAGGTCGGGAAGCCCGCGTTCGTCGTCGTGACGAGCGCACCGCCGGAGTCGGTGCGGCTCGCCGACCTCGACTGGACGTTCGTCACCACCGGTCTCGCCGACGCCGTCCGCACCGCGCGCGAGCACGCCGAGGCGGCGTCGGCGGCCGGCGGCAAGGATCTCGATGTCGTCCTCATGGGCGGCGGCGCCACCGTCGGCTCGGCGATCGAGGCGGGGCTGGTCGACGTGCTGACGCTGCACCTCGCACCCGTCGTGCTCGGCGCCGGGACGCCGCTGTTCACCGGCGGAACGCCTCGGACGCTGGTGCGGCGGGAGGTGTTCGCGACATCGAACGTGACGCATCTGACCTACGACGTCTGCTGACGACGAGGCCCCCGGGTCACCTTGTCAGCCGAAACTGAGCTCGACCGGGGCGCCGGACATGGTGTCCGCCTCCAGGAACAGTGAGCGGGCCCCCCACTGGGTGAACGGGATCTCCCGACCTACCAGGTACGACCGCGCGGCGCCGAAGTCGGCCACCTGGAGGGTGAGCCAGCAGATCCGTTCGCCGTGGGCCGCCAGGAACGCGCCGGCCCTGTCGAGGACGCTGCCCGACCGGGAGCCGATGAACTCCACCCGATGGTCGGCCAGTGCGACGCCGTGGCCGGTGGTGTTGAGCGCGCTGTTCTCGGTGGCGTAGGCCGGCTGCCCCACCAGCGCGGAGAGTGCGGCGGCAGCGGCGGCCGGGTCCGTAGCCGTCAGCTTCACCGTCGGCGGGCCGGTGAGGCCGAGGGGGTTCCCGACCGTGTCCTCGGTGCCGCGCTCGCCGGTCTCGGCGGCGGTTGCCCGCACGATCTCCAGGCGGAGCCCGTGCAGATCGTCGGGCTCGGTGAACAGTCCGCCGCCCGGGGCGCGCTCCGCCACCCGGACGCCGTGCTCCTTGAGCGTGTCGGACGCGTCGTCGGTCGACGGTACGGTCCACCGCAGCGCGTGCCAGCCGGCCGGCCCGCCGG
>NZ_JTIY01000002.1:816557-839523 GCF_000818175.1 Streptomyces sp. AcH 505 | reverse complement strand
CGGGCGGGGTGCGGACGGCGAGCCGGACCGGGCCGAAGAGTTCCCGGTGGCGGCCGGGCACCTCGGTCTGCGGCGGCGGCACGGACATGGTGATCCGGTCGAGTCGTTCGACTCGCAGGCTCGTCGGCATGGGGACCTCCTGGCTCGGACCTCGGGGGATACGGGGAAGCTACGCGGTCAGCGCGCGGGCGGAAAGGTCTGGCTGGTCACGACGAGAAAGCCGTCGCCGTCCAGCAGCCCGGTACCGCCGGTGCGCAGCCAGCCGTCGGCGGCCAGTGCCGCCGTCTCACGCGTGCGGCCCGCGTAGCCGGCGAACCGTCCGGGGCCCCGGGACTGGATCTCGCCCGGCTGCTCGGCGGGCAGGATGTTGCCCGCGTTGTCGACGATCCGTATCTGGGTGCCGGGCACCGCACGCCCCGCGGTGCCGGTCCGTTTGTGCAGCGGATCGGCCCACGATCCGGACGCGACCGTCGGGTGCTCGGGCAGGCCGAACGACCGGAAGGCGGCGACGCCGGACCGTTCGGCGCGTCTGACCAGCGCGGCGGGCAGCATCGTCCCGTGGGCGAGGAATTCGCACAGTCCGGTCTCCTGGCCGGCGCGCTCCGCCGCGTCCAGGACGGCCGCCAGCTGCGTGGAATCCCCGGCGGCCGTGGTGACGCGGTGGCGGCCGATGAGAGCGAGCAGCGCTTCGGGGTCCCTGCGCTCGGGAACGACGGTCGGCACGCCGTAGACCAGGGCGCGCAGCAGGGCGTACACGGCCCCGGGGCGCCCGGGCGGCAGCAGGTCGAGATGCGCGCCGGAGACGGGGCGTCCGTAGCGCAGGCCCTGGAGCGCTTCGAGTTCGGTGAGGAGGCCGCGGTGGGTGTGCCGGACGCCCTTGGGGCCGACGACGAGGCACACGTCGTCGGGCTGGGCGGGAACGGCCTCGGCCAGCGGCCGGAACGCCTCCAGCACCGCCCAGTCCAGTGCGTCGGCCGGTATCCAGGACGCTTCCCAGGGGCTGGTCACCGCGATCACCTGACGCAGCTCGGGCAGGACGCCCGGCAGCGCCCTGCTGCCCAGCACGCTGTGGGCCCGGCCGGCCGGGGTGAACAGCGCGGCGACGTCGAACCGCCGCAGCCTGCGCAGGAGTTCGCGCTCCCGGCAGGCGGGGTCGAGGGGCAGCAGGACGGCGCCGCTCAGTAGCGCCGCCACCTGCGCGATCATGTTCTCGGGTCCGGCCGGGAGTTGGACGGCGACGACGGCGCCCGGTGTGACACCGAGCGCCCGCAGTCCCGCCGCGACCCGCAGGGCGCGCTCCTCCAGTTCGGCGGCGCTGACGACGTTGGTGCCGAACCGGCCGGGGAAAGCCACTCCGGTGGCGGGGTGTTCGCGGACGGCCGCCGAGAGGGCGGTGGCGAATCTCTTGGCCGGTGCTTCGAAGGGTGCGGTGCGGCTCCGCGTCTGCATGGCTTCTCCGGTCCTGGCTGTCACGCGGACTGGGGTACGTACGCCAGCAGTTCCCTGCGCAGGATCTTGCCGGTCGGGGTGTGCGGGAGTTCGTCGAGGAAGCGGATCTCGTCCGGTGTCTTCGACGAGCGCAGCCTGCTCCGTACGAAGGCGCGCAGATCGTCCTCGGTCGCGGGCGCGTCCGGTTTGAGTACGACGAAGGCGCCGATGCGGTGGCCCCACTCCTCGTCGGCGATGCCGACGACGGCGACGTCCCTGACGTCCGGGTGGCGCTGGAGCACCGCTTCGATCTCGGCCGGTGCGATGTTCTCGCCGCCCCGGATGATGGTGTCGTCGGCGCGGCCCCGGACGAACAGGTAGCCGCCCGCGTCGAGATGGCCTTCGTCGCGGGTGGCGAACCAGCCGTCGGCGTCGGTGACCGGGCCGGTCTCCCGGTACTCCCCCGCCACTTGGGCGCCCTTGACGTAGATCATGCCGACGGATCCCGGCGGGCAGGGCCGGCCGCTCGCGTCGCGGATCTCGATGTCCACGGAGGGCAGCGGGCAGCCGACGGAGCCGAGCCTGGCGCGTACGGCGGGGTCGGTGCTGGACAGTGCCTGCCGGTGGTCGTCGGGGCCGAGGACGGCCACGGACGACGACGTCTCGGTCAGGCCGTAGGCGTTGACGAATCCGGTGTGCGGCAGCAGGGTCAGGGCCCGTTCCAGCACGGTCAGCGGCAGCCGGGCGCCGCCGTACGACAGGGAGCGCAGGGTGGTGGGCACCGGTGCTCCTGGGCGCTCCAGTTCGTCCACGATCCGGGTCAGCATGGTCGGTACGAGCATGGCGTGCGTGACGCGTTGCGCGGTGACGGCGCCGAGCCAGCCGGCGGCGGTGAAGTGCTCCAGATAGACGACCCTGCGGCCCGAGTAGAGGTTGGACAGCAGGTTGGCGATGGCCGCGATGTGGTACGGCGGCACACTGACGATGACGGCCTCGTCGGGGTCGCTGCCACCGAATTCCACACTGCCGAGCACATAGGCCGTGAGATGGCGGTGGCGGAGCACGGCGCTCTTGGGGGCCGCCGTGGTGCCGCTGGTGAGCAGGAGGACGGCCACGTCGTCGGCGTCCGGCTGGGCCGGTGCGGCGAGGGTCTGGGGCCGGGCGGCGCACACGGCGAGCCACTCGCGCAGTCCGACCGTCCTGACGACGTTGTCGAGTCCGCTCAGCGCGGCGTCGTCGGTGATCAGGAGCGTACGGCCCTGCCGGGCGACCGCCGCGTGCAACTGCTCTGGCGCGAGACGGTAGTTGAGCGGCAGCAGCGGCACGCCCGCCGCCGCGGCGGCGAAGAGCGCGAGGGGAAAGGCCGGGCCGTTCTCGCCCATGAAGACGACGGTCTCCACGTCGTACGTCCGGACGAACGAGGCGCCGGTGTACGCCTGGTCGCGCAGCCGCGCGCCGGTGAGGCCCGCACTGTCGGAGCCGAGGGCGACGCGTTCACCGTGGCCTTCGGCGACCATGTCGAGCAGAGTCAGGAGGTTCACAACAGCGGTCCTTCGCTAATCCGACGCGGGAAGTTGCTTGGCCGACTTCACCGGGAGCGGTTCGCCGTCGACGGACAGCGCGCCGGGTCCCGGCTTCACACAGAGCAGTTCGAGGCCGGACGCCTCGTGCACATACCGCTTGCCGAGCAGGGTCGCCGGGCCGTCAGGACCCGCGCCGCCGGCCGCCGCGCCCACCGTCTCCTCGGGGCCCAGCAGGGGCGCGCCCGCGTGGTGTACGTCGATGTGCCGGGACGGTCCTCGCACGACGATGACCTCGACCGGGCCAACGGAACTGTGCAGGTGTGTTCCCACTGCGAGATCTGCCATGGTCGACGCTCCCTGTGTCGCGTGGCCGCCCGAGCGGCACCGTCCCACTTATAGTATCAACTACCGTAAGCCTGTCTATAGCTTCGGACCGCCGGATCGGCGACCTCGTGCGGCCCGTTCAGCGTCCCTGGAACCGCGGCGCCCTGCGCTCCTGGAACGCCCGCATGGCCTCCTGGCCGTCGTCCCCGATGCCGAGGCCGAGCAGGGTCACCTCGGTCTTCCAGGCCTGCTCGAAGGTGCTCTCGTACGCGTCGTTGAGCTGGCCCTTGATATGGCCCAGCCCGACGGTCGGTCCCTCGGCCAGCCGGCGGGCGAAGTCCCCCGCGGTCTTGGTGAGCTCGTCGTCGGGCACACACCGGTTGGCCAGCCCCCAGCGCTCCGCCTGTTCGCCCGTCACCGGCTCACCGAGCAGCGCGATCTCCTTCGCCCGTACCGGGCTCACCGAACGGGCCAGCAGATAGGCGCCGCCTGCCTCGACGGGCAGCCCGCGTTTGACGAAGACCTCGCTGAAGCGGGCCGACTCCGCGGCGATCACGAGGTCGCAGGCGAGGGCGAAGTTGCAGCCGAAGCCGTACGCCGCCCCGTTCACCGCGGCGACGAACGGCTTCTCGTTCTCCCGGAGATCGCGGATCAGCCGCCACCAGCCGTACCGACGGCCGTCCTCCCGGGCGATGTTGGACTGCGTGCCGCGCCTGCGGTCCGCCGCGATCTCGATGTGCTCCGGCTCGGAGAGGTCGGCCCCGGAACAGAACGCCTGCCCGGCGCCGGTGAGTACGGCCGCTCTGATCTCCGGGTCGTCGCGCACCTCGGCGACGGCGGCGATCAGCGCGTTGCGCAAGGGGTGGTGCACGGCGTTGCGCAGATGCGGCCGGTTCAGGGTGATCCAGGCGACCCCGTCGGTCACCTCGAACTCCAGCCCGTCGGCCGAGAAGTCGTCAAGCATGGTTGTCCGCCGTTCTGTTGGGTCCGGTCGTTCAGGAGTTGGCCAGCACGAGCGTCCCGGCCGCGCTGAACATGCCGCCGATGCCCTGGACGAGGCTGGTGTGCACGTCGTCGATCTGGACGGCGGCGTCGCCGCGCAGCTGGCGTACGGCCTCCTGGATGGCGAACATGCCGTACATGCCGGTGTGCGTGTAGAGCAGCCCGCCGCCGTTGGTGTTCATCGGCAGGGAGCCGCCGGGCAGTGTCGCGCCGCTCTCGATGAAGGGCACCGCCTCGCCGCGGCCGACGAACCCCAGGTCCTCCAGGCCGTAAAGCGGGATGTGGGCGTAGGCGTCGTAGACCATCAGATGGTCGATGTCGTCCGTGGTCAGCCCCGACTCGCGCAGCGCGTCGGCCGACGCGTCGCGGAAGCCGGCGAAGGTGGTGAGGTCCGCCATGGACGAGGGGCCTGGTCCCTCACCCGACTCCCCCGAGCCGAGCAGGGTCACCGGACGGTACTGAAGCTCCAGGTCGGCGGCGCGTTCGGCCGACATCATGACGAGCGAGCCGCCGCCGTCGGTGAGCGGGCAGCACTCCAGCACATGGAAGGGCCAGGCGATCAGCCGGGAACTGAGCACGGCCTCGGTGTCGAGCGGCTTGTTGCGCAGGGCGCGCGGGTTCTGTGACGCCCAGGCCGACTGGGCGACCGGCACGGCGGCGAGCGCTTCGTGGCCGAGCCCGTACTTGTCCAGATAGGCCATGGCGGGAAGGGTGAACCACGAGAAGGTGCCCGACACTCCGTACGGCTGCTCGAACTGCCCCACGGCGCTTGACGGGTTGGGGCTCCAGCCGGGCGCTCCGACCCGCGACCTGCCGGACTCGCCGTGGGCGACCACGACGACCGAGGCGGCGCCCGAGCGGATGGCCGCCGCCGCGTGCCGGACATGCAGCATGTAGGAGCAGCCGCCGACCATCGTGCCGTCCAGCCAGTGCGGCCGGACGCCCAGGTAGTGGGCGAGGTCGACGGGCGGCAGTGTGGTCGCGATGCCGTCCACGTCGGCCGGGGTGAGGCCGCACTGGGCCAGTGCGGTACGGGCGGACTCGGCGGCCAGCGAGATCGCCGACTGATCGGGCACGACACCGATCTCGGCGGACTCGGCCGCTCCCGCGATGACGACCGTGGAGGTCACTGGTGTGCTCCTTCCCCGGCGGTGGGCCGGAACTGCGGCAGGGTGAAGTCGCCGCGCTGCTCGAAGGTGACCTCGACCGGAAGACCGACCTTGATGTGTTCCGGTGTCTGCGGCACGTCGAGGATGTTCGCCGTCAGCCGGGGTCCCTCCGCGAGCTTCACGAAGGCGATGGCGTACGGCACGTCGCCCTCGTAGCCGGGTGCGGCCCGGTGGTTGATGACGAACGACTCGACGGTCCCGCGCCCCGACACCCTGGCCCAGCTCACGTCGTCGGAGCCGCAGGCGGGACAGAAGGCCCGCGGGTAGAAGAAGAACTCCGCGCAGGGCCCGCAGCGGGGCAGCCACAGCTCGCCCTCGGCCGCCTTGTCCCAGTAGGTCCTGGTCTCCGGTGTGGGTACCGGTACGAAACGGCCGCTCATCGGTTGCTCCCCTGCTCGACCACGGCGCGGCCCTGCGTGAGCACGGGTGTGCCGTCCTGGGTGCGGGTGACGAAAAGGGTCTCGCCGTCCTCGAACCACAGCGAGGTGGTCAGGGTGTCCCCCGGCATGACGGGGCTGGAGAAGCGGGCGTGGATCGAGCGCAGCCTGGCCGGATCGGAGCCGGCCGCCGCGTGCAGCAGGGCGCGGCCGACGAAGCCGTAGGTGCACAGCCCGTGCAGGATCGGCCGCGGGAAGCCGCCGGCGACCGCGAACTTGGGGTCGGAGTGCAGCGGGTTGCGGTCTCCGGAGAGCCGGTAGAGCAGCGCCTGCCAGGGAACGGTGCGCTGTTCGACCTCGGCGTCGGGGGCCCGGTCGGGGGCGGCCCACGGTGTGCTCGGGCCGCGGTCGCCGCCGAAGCCGCCCTCGCCGCGCAGGAAGGCGCCGCCCGCCATCAGGGCCAGCGGTTCGCCGTCCTCGCCGGTGAGCAGCGACTCGGTGGTGATGAGGGCGCCGCTGCCCTTGTCGTACATCCCGGTCACGGTGGAGGAGTAGAAGCCGCTGCCGTGCGGCGCCAGGGGTGCGGCGATCTCGACGGACTGGAAGGCGTGCACCATCCGGGTCAGGTCGATGTCGCCGTAGGACAGCCGGGGCGCTCCGTGGCCGAGGACGACCGGGAACGTCGGCAGGACCGCCTGCGGTACGCCCTGGGTGTTCTCGGTGGTGAAGGCCAGTTCGCTGACCGACTCGTCGCTGCCGGCCCCGACGCCGACGGCGTAGAGCAGGGCCTGGTCGGAGGTCCATTCGACGGGGTGGGGTTCGGTCGTGCTGCCGACGATGGAGAAGTCGAGCGCCATGTCAGCTCCGCTTCGGGCCGTACGGGTGGGAGTCGAAGACGGAGAAGTTCTCGGCGGCCTTCTCGAAGACGGCGGGGAACCGCTCGTCGACGGCCTCGAACGTCAGCGGTCCTTCGACCTGGAGGGCCGGTCCGATGTTCCAGCCTTCGGCGACGCCGACGTAGCCGCCCACCACGCTGAACACCCGCCCGGTCACGGCGGCCGAGCGTTCGCTGCCCAGCCACACCACGAACGGTGAGACGTGTTCGGGCGCGAGCGGGTCGAAGCCCTCGTCGATCTCCAGCGGCATACCGGCCGTCGCGGTCAGCCGCGTCTTCGCCACCGGGGCGATCGCGTTGACCGTGACCCCGTAACGGGCCAGTTCCATCGCGGCGATGACGGTGAAGCTGGCTATGCCGCCCTTGGCCGCGCCGTAGTTGGCCTGGCCGAAGTTGCCGAAGAGCCCGCTGCCGGACGAGGTGTTCACCACGCGCGCCGCCACCGGGGTGCCCGCCTTGGACTGGTCGCGCCAGAAGCGTCCGGCGGCCTGCGTCATCGCGAAGGTGCCGCGCAGATGGACCCTGACGACGTTGTCCCAGTCCTCGAAGCTCATGTTGAGCAGGGTCTTGTCGCGCAGGATGCCGGCGTTGTTGACGAGTACGTGCAGCGTGCCGAACTCGCCGACCGCCTGCGCGACGAGCCGGGCGGCGCCCTGCTCGTCGGAGACGTCGTCCCCGTTGGCGACGGCCGCGCCGCCCTCGGAGCGGATGAGCGCCGCCACCTCCTCGGCCGGGCCGGACGACGAGCCCGTACCGTCGCCCGCGCCGCCGAGGTCGTTGACGACGACGGAGGCACCGGCCCGCGCGAAGGCGAGCGCGTGCTCACGCCCGATTCCCCTGCCCCCTCCGGTGACGACGACCACACGCCCGCTCAGCGGACTCTTCGATCCAGCAGATCCAGCAGATTCAGCCATGTGCCTGGTTCCCTTTCGATGTCCGCTCTTCGGCCGCTGTGCCGGGCTCGGTCACAGCACGACTCCGGAGTCCTTGGCCTCGGTGATCTCCGCCCAGCCGTAGCCGGATTCGAGCAGGATCTCCTCGGTGTGCTCGCCGTGCTCGGGTGAGCGGGCGGGCGCCGGTGGTGTCTCGTCGAACTGCACGGGGCTGCCGGCCATCTTGTACTCGGCGCCCGACTCGTCGACGTTGTCGATGAAGTAGTTGTTCGCCAGGGCCTGCGGATCGCTGAGCACGTCACGCGGCGAAGCGACGACCGCCCACACGCCCTCTTCCTCGGCGAGGACCTTCGTCCAGTGCTCCAGGTCGTGTTCGGCGAAGGTGGTGTTCAACTCGGCTGTCGCGGCGGCGGTGTTGGCGATGAGCTGGGCGGACGGGGTGAACCGTTCGTCGTCCGCGAGGTCCGGCCGGCCGATCCGGCGGACGAACGGCGCCCAGTAGCGGTCCGGCTGCAGGAAGACCAGCTGGACCCAGCGCCCGTCGCTGGTGCGGTACTTCTGCACCACCGGGTTGGGGGACTGACTGGAGTCGGTCGTCGCCGTCCGCTCGACGCCGAAGAACTCGGCGGCCATGATGTCGGGGCTCATCGTCCACACCGCCTGGGCGAGCAGCGAGACGTCCACGACGCTCGGGGTGCCGGTCGCCAGTCTGCGGTAGAGGGCGCCCGCGATACCGCCGGCCAGGGTCATCCCGCTGGGCAGATCGCCGAACGCCGGCGTCTGCGCGATGGGCCGCCCGCTCTCCGGGGGCGTCAGCGCGAAGGCCACACTGCCGCGTGCCATGTAGCTGGCCGCGTCGAAGCCGCCCTGGTGGGCCTGCGGTCCCTGCGGGCCGTGGCCCGAGCCGCGTGCGTAGATGATGTCCGGGTTAATGGCCCGGATGTCCGCCACGTCGATCTTCAGCCGGCCGCGCGCCTCGGGCAGCCAGTTGGTGAGGAACACGTCGGCCTTCTTCACGAGTCTGGCCAGGATCTCCCGGCCCTTCTCGGTGCGCAGGTCGATACCGATGCTGCGCTTGCCGCGGTTGCCGATCTCCATCATGAAGTCCCGGTCGGCCTTGGCCTCGTCGCGCCGCAGCCCCGAGATGACGAGGCTCCGTCCGGGGTCGCCGCCGCGTACGTCCTCGACCTTGATGACGTCGGCGCCCCAGTCGGCGAGCACCGCGCCGGTCGACGGGACGAAGGTCCACGACGCGATTTCGACGACACGGACCCCTTGCAGTACGCCTGCCATGTCCCTCATCTCCCCTCGCAATAGTAATGCTTACGGTATAGCCATCGGTAAGGTCGGACAAGACCTGTGCACCGGGAGAACGTCAGGCGTCGAGACGTTCGACGACGGTGGCGTTGGCGAGCCCGCCCGCCTCGCACATCGTCTGCAGTCCGTAGCGGCCGCCACCGGTTTCGAGAACATCGAGGAGCGTGGTCATCAGCCGTGCGCCCGAAGCGCCGAGCGGATGGCCGAGGGCGATCGCGCCGCCGAGCGTGTTGACCCGCAGCGGGTCGGCCCCGGTCTCGGCGAGCCATGCCAGCGGCACGCTCGCGAAAGCCTCGTTGACCTCGAAGGCGTCGATGTCACGGATGTCCAGACCGGCCCTGCCGAGCACCTTGGCGGTGGCGGGGACGATCGCGGTCAGCATCATGACCGGGTCGTCGCCGACGGCGACCGACGTGTGGACGCGGGCGCGCGGGCGCAGCCCCAGCTGCTCGGCGCGCTCCCTGCTCGCCAGCAGCACGGCGCTGGCGCCGTCGCTGATCTGCGAGGAGTTGCCCGCCGTGACCCGCCAGTCGATCTGCGGGAACCGCCTGGCGTACGTCTCGTCGTCGAACACCGTACGCAGCGCGGCGAGTCGGGCCGCGTCGCTGTCGGCGCGGATGCCGTTGTCCGCCGTCACCGGTGTCTCGCCGTCGCCCACGACGATCGGCACGATGCTCCGGCCCAGGGTCCCGTCGGCCTGCGCCCGCGCGGCGCGGGCGTGGGACCGTACGGCGTACTCGTCCAGGGCGGCGCGGCTGATCCCCCACTTGGCTGCGACCAGTTCGGCGGAGATGCCCTGGGGTACCGGACCGCCGTCGTAGCGCTCGGCGAGCGTCGGCCCGTACGGGTCGGCCCCCGCGATGTTGCTGGTCATCGGAGTGCGGCTCATCGACTCGACACCGCAGGCGATGGCGAGGTCGTACGCGCCGGACGCGATGCCCTGCGCGGCGAAGGAGACGGCCTGCTGGCTGGAGCCGCACTGGCGGTCGACCGTCGTCGCAGGCACCGACTCGGGGAATCCCGCGGCCAGCACCGCGCTGCGGGTGATGTTGGTGCTCTGCTCGCCGATCTGGGTGACACAGCCGCCGATCACATCGTCCACGTGGGCCGGATCGACCCCGAGCGTGTCGACGAGGCCGCCGATGACCTGGGCCAGCAGCTCGACGGGGTGCAGGCCGGCGAACGCGCCGTTCGCCCGGCCCCGGACCAGCGGGCTGCGGACGGCCCCGACGATGACCGCTTCTCGTCCCGTCATGCCGTCACCAGGTCCAGCGCGCGGGCCAGCCGGGTGCGGTGCTCGGTGGCGCTGCCGTACATCACTTCCAGGGACTTGATACGGCGCAGATACAGATGGGCCGGATGCTCCCAGGTGAAGCCGATACCGCCGAGCACCTGGATCAGTGTCTCGGCGACCTTCGGCGCGGCGTCCGAGCAGTAGCTCTTGACGACCGAGGCCAGCTCGGCCAGTTCCGCCGGGTCGCTCCCGGTTCCCGCGAGTGCGGCGGCGGCGCCGACGGCCGCCCGCATCTGCTCCACGGCGGCCAGACAGTCGGCCAGCAGGTGTTTGACGGCCTGGAAGCTGCCGATGGGCTTTCCGAACTGCTCGCGGTCGAGCGCGTACGCGACGGCCAGCTCCAGGCACTTGTCGGCGGCGCCGAGCAGTTCGGCACAGGCCATGATCGCGGCCGTGTCGAGGGCCGCCCGCAGTCCGGGCCCGAAGTCCTCGGCGAGGAGCTGGGCGGGGGTGTCGGCGAAGTCGACGCGGAACTGCTTGCGGGTGGTGTCCAGGACGGCGAGCGGGGTGATGCCGGGGGCCGTTTCGGTGGTGTCGACGGCGAAGAGGCGGATCGTGGAGCCGGTGGTGACGGGGACGAGCAGCCGGCCCGCGATGTGCGCGTCCGGCACACGGGTCTTGGCGCCGTTCAGCCGCCAGCCCGAAGCCGACTCCGCCGCCGTCGCGGTATGGCCCGGGACGTCGTCCGAGGCGAGCGTGGCGACGGCGCCGGAGGCGAGTGCGGCGAGGATCGGACCGCTGAGCGCACCGTCCGGTACCTGGAGGAGTGTGGCGGTGGCGACGGCGGCGCTGGTGAGGACCGGCGCGCACAGCAGGGCGCGGCCGGTCTCCTCCAGTACGACGGCCATCTCGGCCGGCGAGAGTCCCTGACCGCCGGCGCTCTCCGGGACCAGCACGGCGCCGAGTCCCAGCTCCCCCGTCAGCTTCCGCCAGACCTCCGGGTCGTGACCGGCGGGGTCCGCCGCGAGACGTCGTACCTCGGCCTCCGTCGACCACTGGTCGAGGAAACCGCGGACGACGCCGCGGAACTCTTCGCGCTCGTCGGGTGTGGTGGTTTGCATGGATCCCTCCAGGGCGGATGGACGGCCGGCCTCAGCCACGGGGCAGTCCGAGCACGCGTTCGGCCAGGATGTTGCGGACGATCTGCGAGGTGCCGGCGGCGATGGTCGCCGACCGGGACGTCAGGTACTCGACGCCCGCTTCGATGCCGTCCTCCGCCGCCACGGCGTCCAGCCCCGCGAGCTGGAAGCGCAGTTCGGCGAGCCGCTGGAGCGCCTCGCTCCACGCCAGCTTGATCACGGACTGCTCGGGCCCCGGGTCCTGGCCCGCCTCCAGCCGGGACATCATCTGCCGGCTGAGCATGCCCAGCACCCTGGCCTCGGCGTAGAGGGCGGTCAGCCGGTCGACGAGCGCGGGCGGTACGGAGGCGGCGCCACCGTCCCGTACGGTCTCGGCGATCAGCTCACGCACCTGGCGCTCGAACCGCGCGGTGAAGATGGCGACGCCGGACCGCTCATGGCCGAGTGTGGTGCGGGTGACCCGCCAGCCCTCGTTGATCGGGCCGAGCAGAGCGGTGACGGGCACCCGTACGTCGGTGAAGAAGACCTCGGCGAACTCGGCCTCCCCGTTGATCTGCCGGATCGGCCGCACCTCGATGCCCGGGGTGTCCATCGCCACCAGCAGCACCGAAATGCCCTGGTGCTTCGGCGCCTCGGGGTCGGTGCGCACCAGCAGTTCCATATGGGTGGCGTACATGCCGTTGGACGTCCAGACCTTCTGGCCGTTGACGACGAAGTCGTCCCCGTCCCGTACGGCGCGGGTGCGCAGGCCCGCCAGGTCGGACCCGGCGCCCGGCTCGCTGAAGCCCTGGCACCACACGTCGTCGGTGGTCAGGATCCTCGGGAGGTGCTGCTTCTGCTCCTCGGTGCCCCAGACGGCGAGGGTCGGGCCCACGTTCTTCAGGCCGAGCATGCCGGGCAGCGCCGGCATGCCCCAGCTCGCCGTGGTCTCCTCGACGGCCAGCAGTTCCGCGACGCCCGCGCCCCGGCCGCCGTGCTCCTCGCTCCAGGCGGGCGCCGCCCATTTGCCTGCCGCCATGGTGCGCTGCCAGTCGCAGCGCGCCTCCCAGGAGTCGGCGCCGTCCTGCCACTTCTCGCGGAATCTTGGCACCTCGGTCGCCAGGAACGAGCCGAGCTCTTGCAGCAGTTGCTCCATCAGTTCTCCCCTCGGGGCAGGCGGTCGGCGAGGGGTCGCACGAACCGCAGGAAGCGCAGGACGTCGTTCAGGTGGGTGCAGCCACGGGTGCCGGAGAGCCGGTTCTTCACCGAGGCTTCGATGTCGTCCAGGGAAGTGCCGCGCAGCGCTCCCGCGTTGGGGGCGGCCAGCGGGCATTCGGGAAACGGGAGTGCGCGGGGTCGTACGACGATGTCGGTGACCACGAGCGAGCGCGGGTCGACGCTCGCGCGCACCTCGTACTCGTGCAGCGAGCCCTCCCGGCCCGACGCGTCGACGTGGCTGTCCCTGAAGTACTCGTAGATGTCGAGGAGTTCGCCCTCGTACGCGACTTCCAGGATGCGCCGTCTGCGCATGGAACTGGGCGGCGACGGAGTCTGCGGGTGGAAGTCGTCCGGGGCGGCGAGGAGCGCGTCGAACGGCGGCGCTGCCGGGGCCCTCTCCAGCAGCTTCTCACCGGCCTGGGCGAGTCGGTGGGCGGTGTCCCCGGGGGCCCAGCCCCGGCAGACACCGAGCAGCGCTGCGGGCGGTGGTCCGGGGCGGTGGTCCATCTCGATCATCCGGGCGTATCCGGAGATCAGCCGCACGGTCGGCAGATCGTCGAGGAGCGCGGCCTCCAGCGACTCCGGGTGCAATTCGCTCGCGTCGACGGCGCGCAGTTGGGCGCGAAAGCCGCTGACCGCAGGCCTTCCGACGAGTGCGGCGCCCACGGCGGCGGGCAGTCCGCCCGACAGGCCCGTCACGGCGGACCTCTGGTCGAGGGTGACGCGCGTACGGGCTGTCGCGGTGGCGCTCAGCGCGCCCCGCCCGTCCACCGAGGCGTCGCGCCCCGTGCCGTCCACCGTCAGACCGCCGTCCCAGCCGGCGCCGGGCACGATCCGCAGGTCGACGGTGCGCCGCACCGACGAGGGGCGGCGCGCGGGCAGCCGCGTGGCCACGTCACGAACGGTGGACGAAGTCCCCTGCGGAGCACCCGCCGCGCTCGGTCCCACCGTCATCCAACCCCTTATAGAGACAGATACCGAATAGCTTTCGGTAGGCTACATCGGAAGCCGTTCCAGGACAACGGTCCGGCATAACACCGCAGCCCCGGGGGCCTGTTGTTCACATCAGGCGGCGCAGTGTGTCCACGGTCCGCACCGGGTCGGCGCCACCCACCACCCGGATGTCGAGCGTCGTCACACCCGCGGCGGCGAACGCGGCGAGCCGTTCGGCGACATGCCCCTCGGGACCGACCAGGTTTCCCAGCGCCAGCCAGTCGGCCGGTACGGCGGCGGCAGCCTCGGCGCGCTTCCCGGCCAGGAAGAGGTCCTGCATCAGCCCGGCCTCCTTCTCCCACCCCATCCGACAGGCCAGCGTGTGGTAGAAGTTCGACGTCCGCGAGCCCATGCCGCCCGCGTACAGGGCGATACGTTCGCGGGCGGGCCGCAGCAGCTCCTCGGTGTCGAGGCCGTCCCCCACCGCCACGTCGACCGAGGCCACCACGTCGAGGGGGCCGAGCGCCGGATCCCGCAGCGCGGTACCGCGTGCCAGTGGCGCACCGAACGCCTGCCCGGCCCGTTCGGGCACGAAGAAGAACGGCAGCCAGCCGTCGGCCGTCTCGGCGGCCGCGGCCACCGACAGATCTCCGAGGGCAGCCCAGTACACCGGGATGTCCGCCCGGCGGGGGCGGTTGACGAGTTTCAGCGGTACGCCCTGGCCGGTCCCGCTGCCGGCCGGCAGCGGGACGACCACACTGCGGCCCTGGTAGCTGAGCGGTTCCCTGCGCCACACCGTCCGGCACACGTCGATCGTCTCGCGGATGCGCGCCAACGGCCGCTCGTACGGCACACCGTGGAAGCCCTCGACCACCTGTGGCCCCGAAGCGCCGAGTCCCAGACAGAACCGGCCGCCGCTGAGCTGGTCACAGCCGGCCGCCGTCATGGCGAGCAGGGCGGGGCTGCGGCTGTACACGTTCAGGATGGCCGTACCGAGCCGCACCCGGGTGGTGTGCGCGGCGAGGAAGCCGATGGCGGACACCGCGTCGAAGCTGTATCCCTCCTGCACCCACAGCGCGTCGAGGCCGGCGGCCTCCAGATCGCGGATGCCGGGCAGCCGTGCGACGACGTCCTGTGTGTAGTCCAGCGTCATGGACAGGTCCATGGGGCTCACTCCTCTGCGGTGGCTACGGGCGTACCGGTGACCGGCCGGAGGACGAACAGCCGCAGGAACAGCAGGCCGAGCAGCGCGCAGGCGGCGCATGCCGCGAAGGCGCTGCGGTTGCCGCCGACGGCGACGACACCCCCGACGAAGAGACCGCCGAGCCCGGTGGATATGTCGAAGAACATGGTGAAGGTGGAGACGGCCTGCGGCCGTTCGTCCTCGGGCACCCGGTTGACGGTCAGGGCCAGCAGCCCGGGGTACTGGAGGGCGATCCCGATCCCGAGCGGGAGCAGACTCGCGTAGATGCCGACCACGGAAGGGGTCACGGCGAAGCCGATCATGCCGAGGCAGATCAGCCCGGTGGACAGCCAGCCGGTCCTGGCGGGGCCCATGGTGTCGGGGATGCGGCCGCCCACGATCCGGACGAGGAGCACCACCGCCGCGTACGACAGGAAGATCCACTGGGTGCCCGAGGCCCCGAGGTCCGAGACGAACAGCGGCATGAAGGCGCTCATGGCGACGGTGCCGACCGTACCGAGGGCGAGCACGGCGCCGGGCCACAACGCCGCCCTGTGCACGATGCTCCGGCGTACCGGCACTGCTGGGCGCGGCTGCCGGGTGTTGGGGACGAAGAGAATCGGCACCGCGCCGATCAAACCGATCACACCGGCGACGGCGAACGCCCACCGGAACCCGAAGTGCTGGTAAAGGGGTTCACCGAGCACCGGACCGAGGCCGATGCCGAGGTACGGCGCCACCGAGAAGTAACTGATGGCCTCGCCACGGCGGTCCGGCGGCGCCTCGGCCGTCACCTTGGTGATCGCGGCGACCAGCAGGGTCGCCTGCGCAGCGCCGGTCACCAGCCGCAGTCCGGAGAGCTGGACGGTGTTGCCCACGATGCCGTACGCGGCGAAGGCGGCGGCCCCGACGAGCCCCGCGAGCAGCACGAGCCGCGGGGAGCCCCAGGACAGGGTCCGCGCCGCCACCCACGGCCTGATCAGGATCGACGACACGGCCATGATCCCGATGACCACACCCACGACCAGGTCCGAGCCGTGCAGCTGGTCTTTGACGAACGGCGGCAGGATCGGGATGGTCATGCCGTAGGCGAAGAAGAAGCACATGGCGGCCGCGAGCAGTCCAACAAAGCTCGGGGTGACCATGCGCACGGGCAGTTCTCTCTCCGTCGCTGTCATATCTCCACGCTTCTGTCACCGGCAGAGTCGGCGCGCGCAGCGATGCGGCACGCAATACCGTAAGGAGTACGGTATTATTTTTGATAGATGGTGGCAGCCACTCGGTCCGAAGTCAACGACCCTTCAAGGAGCCGCACATGACGCCGTCCGCCGATCCCCCTGACATCGTCGTCACGGGAAAACTGCAGCACCAGGCATGGCAGGACAGGGTGCTGCCACCGGTGGAGCGGGTGCGGGAGGGGCTGTGGTCGGTGCCCACACCGTTCCCCGACAACCCACTGCGCTACGTGCTCAGTTACGTCTACGAGATACGCGGCGGTGTGGCCGTCGTCGACACCGGCTGGCCGACCGAGCGCGGCTGGGACGGACTGGTGGCCGGGCTGCGGGAGACCGGCTGGGACGTCACCGACGTCCGGGCGATCCTCATCACGCACGGCCACGCCGACCACTTCGGCCTCGCCCGCCGGCTGCGCGAGGCGTCCGGCGCCTGGATCGGTATGCACGAGGCGGACGCCCGGCTCATCAGCTCCTACACCGAACCCGACGGCTACCGGACGGCGGACGCGGCCTGGCTGCGCCGACGCGGCGGCTCTCCCCCGAGTGGACCGGGCCGGGCGACGGCGCCCGCCGGGAGCGACGACATGTTCCGGGAGCGACTGGCCGAGCCGGACGTCCTGATCGAGGACCGGAGCAAGCCGCTGCCCGGTGTCGATCTGACGGCCGTCTGGACACCCGGACACACGCCGGGTCATCTGTGCTTCCACGACGGCGAGCGCGGTCTGCTGCTCACGGGCGACCATGTGCTGCCCCGTATCACTCCCAACATCAGCCCCTCGCCCTCCGTACACACCGACACGCTCGGCGAGTATCTGGCGTCCCTGGAACTGCTCACGGGCTTCGACGTCGAAGAGGTGCTGCCCGCGCACGAGTACCGGTTCGCCGGGCTGCACGAGCGGGTGCGCGGGCTCCAACTGCACCACGAGGAACGGCTGCGCGAGGTGCTACGGGCGCTCGAAGCGCAGCCGGGCGCCAGCACGGTCGAGGTGGCCGAGCGGCTGAGCTGGAGCCGCCCCTGGGCGGAGACCCTGGGCATCATCCGCCGCTCGGCGATCGGTGAGGCCTACGCGCATCTCGTCCATCTGGAGCAGCGCGGGCTGATCAGCGACCGGGGCGGCGAGGTGGACGCGTGGCAGGTACGCGAGGACGCGAACGAGGGGCGGCGCGATGTCGATGAGTGACGCGCAGATTCCGCTGCCGCCCGTTGTCCGCCCCGGCTACTTCCACCGGCTGGCCATCGCCTCCGACGTGACACAGCACATGGACGAGTGGCTGCGTACCGTGCTCGGCGCCCGTCCGCTGGACACACCGATCCGCCAGGTCCACGGACTGCCCATGCATCCACCGGGGACGGACGCCTCGCTGGAGTCCGGAGCCACGTCCACCATGCTCTGGCTCGGCGACATCCCGCTCGCCCTGCTCATCGCCAGCGACACCGAAGGGCCGCTCGGCCGTTACGTCGCCCGCCACGGAGCCGGACTGCACTCGGTGGCCTGGACGGTCGACGATCTGTGGGGCGCGGAGACGCAGTTGCGGCGGCGCGGGGTCCGGGTCACCGGCGTCGATCTGCCGGGGCGGCACTTCTTCATGCATCCGGCCGACACGTCGGGGCTGCTCACCGAGTGGTCCGACACCGAGTTCACCGACGACCCGAGGGACGGCGGGTCCCTGCCGAAGGTCCCCGACCCGCTGGTCGACGTCCGTGCCGTCGCCCGGCTGACGGTGGTCGTACGGGACGCGCGGCGCGGCGCCGCGCTGCTCGGTTCGCTGATGGAGGCGACCGTGGTACGGGGCGCGGCCGCCGGCGACCCGGACCATGAGGACACCGTCGATCTGCGGGTCGGCGATGTGGTGATCCGGCTGGTGTCACCGCGCGACAGCCGCAGCCGCTACGCGCAGGCTCTCGACGCGCACGGCGAGCGGCTGCATTCGATGTGTCTGGTGGTCGACGACCTGACCGGCACCCTCGCTACCCTGGAGCGCGAGGGGCTTGGCGTGCTGGACCGCGAGGGCGGCCGGGCGTGGACCGACCCGGCGAGCACGCTGGGGCTGCGGCTGGAGTGGACGGACCTCGGCTGAACAGATCGCGAACCCGCCGCCCGGGTCGGCGGGCGGCGGGTCGGTCAGGGGGCGGCGGGTCGGTCAGCGGGCGGCGGGTCGGTCAGCGGGCGTTGGGCTCGACGGCGTCCACCAGGCCCCAGGCCAGGGCCTGCCCGGCGCCGACAGGCGCTCCGGTCAGGGCGAGAGCGGCGGTGCGCCAGCGGCCGATGCGCCGGGAGAGCCCGACCGTACCCCCGGCGCCGGGGATGAGTCCCATGCCGACCTCCGGGAGCCGGATCTGCGCATCGGGAGCCGCCGTCACCCGCCCGGCGAACGACGGCAGTTCGATGCCCGCCCCCACACAGCCACCGTGCAGCCGGACATGGGTACGGGAGGAGAGCCGGGCGAGGAGCGCGGCGGCCGAGCGGCCCGTCCTGATGACATGCGCGCTCACCGGGTCGGGCGCCGTGCCGAACTCGGCCAGGTCTCCCCCGGCACAGAACGCGGGCCCGTTGCCGCGCAGTTGGACCTCGCGTACGGACCCGTCGGCGACGGCCACTTCGAGCGCGCCAACCAGCGCGTCCCGCACGGCCGCCGAGTACGCGTTGCGCCGGGCCGGATGGTTGAGTGTGATCAGCAGCCGGTCACCCGCGCGCTCGGTCAGGACCACGTCATCGGGCGGTACGGGAACGACACGCGAACCGCGCCGGTGCAGCCAGTCGGCGAACTCCGGTCCCGCGAGCAGTGTGGAGTACGCGAAGGACTCCAGCCGCAGCGCGTCGGCGACGGGCAACAGGGCACCGGCGCACAGCACTTGGCAGAGGACCGCGCTGGCGGCCGGATTGCGCTCGACGGCGGCGGCGAGGACACCCAGCTCCGCCTCGACGTCTGCACAGGGCACAATCCGTGGATCGCGTGAATTCTCGGACCTCGGGGCCTGCGCCAACGTCAGGGTGACCGCGTCGAGCAGTGCGTCAGGGACACGCTCGGGTCGCCGGGTGACACCTACGACGACCCCGGCGCCGTCACCGATCGCCGCGACCGCCGCCCCCGTACCCCGGCCGGCCGGTGAGTCGAGATCCAGCACGGTCAGCGGGTGGTCCACCCGGCCCTCGTCGTCCAGCCCGACGGCTCCCGTACCTCCGCCGTAACACGCGTCGCCGGCCTGCCGGATCGTGATCCTGTGCATGGCGGGGCGTCAACTGCCGGTCGAGGACGGTTCGCGCGCAGGCTCGCGGTCGGGGCGCCAGCTCGTGGCGAGCAGCAGCGCCGTACCGCCCAGGCCGCCGACGGCGGCGACGAGCAGTCCGACGCCTCCGTCGAGCACGATGCCGAAGCCGTGGTCGAGGGAGGCGCGGCCCGGTCCCGTCAGCGCGAGGGCGGCGCCGGTCACCGCGATCATCAGGACGTACTCGTATCCGTCGCGGAAGACGAAGAAGCCGTTCTTCCGGTGGGCGACGATGCCGGCGACCGCCATGGTGCCGATCGCGGCGGCGCAGGCGAACGGTGTCAGCAGACCGAGTATCAGGCCGAATCCCGCGGCCAGTTCGGCCGCCACACTGGCCCAGGCGTGCACCCGGCCCGGCCGGAGACCGAGCCCCTCGAACCAGCCTGCCGTGCCCGCGATCCCGCCGCCGCCGAACCAGTGGTTCCAGGCGTGCATCAGCATCGTCGCCCCGAGCACCAGCCGGATGAGCAGCAGTCCGACGTCGATGGCTGTCATGACAGTCTCCCTAGGATTACGCCGAAGCTCCTGCCGCCTCGAAAAGCGCGGCAGGAGCGGGGTGTTGACGTCAGGCGGCAGCGGATCCCGCGCGCGGGAAGTTGTACAGCGTGCGCGCGTTCCACTCGACCATCTTGTGCGCCTCGTCGTCGGGGACGTCGGCGAGCGCGCTCTCCAGGACCTTGCGGGTGTGCGGCCACTGACTGTCCGAGTGCGGATAGTCGCTCTCGAACATGATGTTGTCGACACCGATCAGATGCCGACCGTGGATACCCGCGTTGTCGGAGATGAAGCAGCCGTAGAGGTGGCCCTTGAACAGCTCCGAGGGACGCACGTCACGGTTGACGTCGTTGTACCAGCGGTGCCGTTCCCAGACGTAGTCGATCCGCTCGATCATGTACGGCATCCAGCCGATGCCGCCCTCGGACAGCGCCATCTTCAGATTCGGGAACTTGTGGAAGACCGGCGAGAGCAGCAACTCCGCCGTCGCGCTCATCGAGTTGAGGCCGAAGAGCGAGATGGCCACGGTGAAGTTGGTGCTCTGCGCCTCGGGTGACGCCTGCGGTGAGCCGCCGGAGCCGAAGTGCAGCGACAGCGGCAGCCCCGTTTCCTGGGCGGCGGCGAGCACCGGGTCCCAGTGGTCGCTGTGCCAGGACGGCAGGCCGAGCCGGTCGGGCAGTTCGGGGAACGTGACGGAGCGGGCGCCCTTGGCCGCCGTACGGTGGATCTCGGCGACCGTCGCCTCGACGTCCCAGTACGGGGTCAGCATGAGCGGGATCTGGCGCTCGGGGGCGCCGCCGCACCACTCGTCGAGGATGAAGTCGTTGTACGCCTTCACACACTCGTTGGCGAGCGCCTTGTCCTTGGACTTGGCGAAGACACTGCCGGCGAAGCCGCCCATGTTCGGGAAGCAGAGCTGGGCCCAGACGCCTTCGGCGTCCATGTCCTTGAGCCGTTCCTGAAGATCGTGACAGCCCGGCAGCATGTCGTCGTAACTTCGTGGATCCAGGCCGTAGTCCTTGGGGTTCTTGCCCGCGACGGCGTTGAGCGCGAAGTTGCCCGCGACCTCGCCCTCGTAGATCCAGGCGTCGTTGCCGTCCGGGAGGCGGTTGATGCGGGGAGCGACGTCCGCGTACTTGCTGGGCAACCGGTCCAGCCAGACACGGGGGTGCTCTATGACGTGATCGTCGACCGAGATGATCTGCGCGTCCTTGGGGAGCATTGGCCTCCTCCGAATGAAAAGTGCTGCCGGGGCAGTGACTATAGGAAGCCCTGCGGTAGTGCTTACGGTAGGCATAGCGGGCGGGGAAAGTCACCAGGCGTGCACGGTATTTCTTAGGCCGCCCTCAGTCGGTCCGCACCGACCGGCCGGCGACGAATGTCGCGGCGACCAGCCCGGCGGTCAACTCCCGCCGCGCCTGGGCCCAGTTCACCCGCAGCAGGCAGAGGTCGGCCGGGTCGCCCGGTACCGGGCCACTCCCGGTGGGGCCGCCTGGGTCCGCCAGCGGGGCGGTGAACAGGCACAGCGCCTCTTCCGGGGACAGGGCTTCACCGGGGCCGAAGGGCCGGCCCTCGCCCGTGCGTCGGCCGACCGCCGCACGCATCACGGCCCACGGATCGACGGGACCGTACGGCGCGTCGCTGCCCGCCGCCACCGGCACTCCGGCGTCGAGCCACCCACGTAGCCGGTACATCCACGGCAGGTCGGCGGGGTCGACCGTACGCAGATAGCGGTCGCCGTGCGCGGGCACGAAGCCGGGCTGGGTGACGACCCGGGCACCCGCGCGCGCCACCGCGGCGACGGCGGGCGGCGGCGCGACCGACCCGTGTTCGATCCGGTGCCGAACGGTCCGGTCCGGGCCGCCGGCGACGGACATCGCCGTGACGGCCAGCAGCAGCGATTCGAGGGTGACGGCGTGTACGGCGACGCCGCGCTCCCCGGCGGCCCGTATCTCGCCGACCAGTTCGTCGAGGGCGGGCAGCCGGTGGTCGGCCAGCACGATCTTGCGGGGGCCCACGGTGACGCGGCCGGTCGGTCGCCTCCCGTCGAGCCCGGGACCGCCCATCACCAGGCAGCGCTGGGCCAGTTCGCCCGCGTGGGCGGCCCTGCGCAGCTCGGCCAGTTCGGCGGGCCCGTTGTTGACGCCCGCGTCGGTGACCCCGGTGATCCCGTATGCGGCGAGCCGACGGCTGAGCCCGGCGAGCGCGGGGAAGCCGTCGCCGGGTGTGCCGCGCAGAATGTCGTCGGCGTCGAGCAGGACGCCGTCCGGCGGCGCCACCCCGAGCAGCCGCATCGC
Organism: Streptomyces sp. AcH 505; assembly: GCF_000818175.1. Lineage (GTDB taxonomy): Bacteria > Actinomycetota > Actinomycetes > Streptomycetales > Streptomycetaceae > Streptomyces. The sequence continues at coordinate 817,614 of NZ_JTIY01000002.1, read as the reverse complement.
CGCCGAGTTGAGGATCCACGCGTGCCCGCTGCGGTGCTGGACGCGGACCGGCCGGTCCGCGAGGTCCCCCAGCATCCGGTCGAGGACGGGCGCGGTGAGCGGCCCCGCACGGTCGTCGTCGTAGCCGGTCGCCCGTACCCAGCCGCCCGGTCCGGCGACGGCCGCCGCCGACCGGAGCGTGGCCGCGACGTCCGCCGCGTCCCGTACGTCCTCCCGGTCCAGCGACACCGCGCCCGGGGCGGTCGCCGCGGCGGTCGCGAAGAGGTGCAGATGGTGGTCGTTGAGGCCGGTCAGCAGTGCGCCGCCGGCGCCGTCCACGACCGTGGCCCGTTGGACGCCCTGGGGCCTGGTGCCGGAGACCGACCGGACCCGGCCGTCCGCCACGAGCACGTACTGCCCGGGACGGCCGGCCACCTCCACCCGTTCGAACAGCAGCGGGCCGGTCACCGCTCCGCCGCCAGCCGTGCGGTGTCGGCGCCGGACGCGGCGGCCCGCCCCACCGGCGTACGCGCCCGTGGGGGCAGCACGTGGGCACCGGCCACCTCCGGTACGGGACCGCTCAGTTCGGCGGCGGCATGGGCGCCGACCTGGAAGAGACTGATGTCGACATGGGCCGCCACCCCCGACACCAGGCTCGCCAGCGCGGCGACTGCGGCGTGCAGTCCGGTGAGCGGGTCGGTGACCGCGTCGGCGCAGAACTCGGGTGCGTGCGCGGGACCACTGTGGATCCCCGCCGCCACCGCGGCCTCGTCGCCGAAGGCGACCCAGTCCCGCCGGGGTCCGGTCCATCCGTAGCCGGTGACGGTGACCCAGGTCTGGTCGCTGCGCGGGGTCCAGCCGAGCTGTTCCAGCGCGCGGGGACGGGCGGAGGTCACCACCACGTCGGCGCGCTCCAGCAGCCGTGCGAGCAGCGGATCACCCGGGGCGCACACCGCGCTCTCCTTGCCGGAGTTGAGCAGGTCGTAGAAGCGCCCGGGGCCGCGCCGCGCGCCGTCCGGGCGCTGCGGGGTCTCGACCTTGACGACGCGCGCGCCCGCCGCCCCCAGCAGCGACGCGG
>NZ_JTIY01000002.1:812607-816532 GCF_000818175.1 Streptomyces sp. AcH 505 | reverse complement strand
GGGCCGTCCGTGCCCGGCAGCCGGCCCGCCGGGGTGATCGTCCACGGTTCGGGGACGGCGGCGGGCGGCCGGACCCCGGCGGCGGAGAGTCCGAGCAGCTGGGCCCGTCCGACGAACTCGTCCCACGGTGTCACGGCCGCCCGGCGGGCGATGTCGGCCCGGTCGCCGTCCCACTCGCGGCCGAGCAGGGCGGGCACCAGCTCCCGGTCGGCATCCCTGCGCAGCCCGAGCGCCACCCAGCCGTCGGCGCACCGCAGCATGCGGGTGCCACCGCCCACGGACGCGCCCCGCCGGGCGGCGAGGCCTGCCACTGCCGCCCGCTCCCCGAGCAGCGCCGCGCCGTCGAGGCGGACCGTACGGCCGAGTGCGCCGGCGAGGGCCGTGTACGCGCTGGCCGCCCCGTCCGCCGCGGTGACCACGTCGACCGACGACGGCAGCGAGACCGCAGGGCGCTCGTCGGTGGCAAGACCGAGCAGTCCGGACGCCGCCCATTCCGCGCCCACCGAGCGCTCGCGTCCGACCGGCAGGACAAGGTGACCGCCGCCCGTTCCGGTGGCCGTTCCGGTATCCGCACGGCGCGCGCCGAGGAGGTGGAGCAGTCGGCCCGCCCGACGGGTGGCCCGGCTCCGGTCGGCGGCGGTGTAACACCGGCCTTCGAGCAGCATGCGGCTGATCGTACGTCCGGATCGTCCCTCCACGGCAGTGTCGTGCGGGCGGCGTTCCGACCTGTTCACGCCTATAGACTTTTTTACCGTAAGCAGTACCGTGTTGCTGTCGATAACGTCCCGAGCGAGCGGAGACAGCCATGGGCAAACCCGTCCCGATCCCTGATCAGTTCAGTGCCTTCCATTGGGAGGGCGCCGCTCGTGGGGAACTGCTCGTCCAGCGCTGTGACAGCTGCCTGCGCTTCCAGTACCCGCCGTCGCCGGTGTGTGAGAGCTGTCAGGCGCGTGAGCTGACACCGACACCGGTCAGCGGCCGGGGCTCGCTCTACGCGAAGACGGTCCTGCATCAGGCGTTCCACCCGGACTTCGCCGACTCCGTCCCGTACACCGTCGCGCTCGTCGATCTCGACGACGCACCGGGCGTACGGCTGCTGACCAACATCGTCGAGGCGGACCCGGCCGGGCTGACCGCGGGCCAGCCGCTGGAGGTCACCTTCGAGCGGCGCGGCGACGGCGCGATCCCGCAGTTCCGACCGGTCCGAGGAGAGCACGCATGAGTACGGAACGCACCGGACGCACCGCGACCGTCGTCGGCATCGGCTACTCGACCGTGCACCGCGCGCTCGGCGTCGACACACGGCCGCTCGCCGTGGACGCCTGCCTCGGCGCCCTGGACGACGCGGGGCTCAGCACGTCACAGGTCGACGCGATCTTCGAGTACCCGGGCATGGGCACCCAGAACGCGACCCTGATGCAGCGGCTGCTCGGCATCGAGGACCTGAAGGCGTACGCGGACATCGGCGGTACGGGTCCCTCCGGGCTCGCGGCCGCGATGAGCGCGGTCGCCGCCGTCGAGTCAGGGGTGTGCGAGACGGCGCTGGTCTACCGGTCCGTCGACCGGGAGTGGGGCCAGCAGTCCGGCACGGTCGTGGCGCCGCCCGCGAGCGGCCCCGCCCAGTTCCAGACGCCCTACGGGGACTTCGGCGGAATCATCCCGGCCATCGGGATGAAGAAGTTCCGCAGGCTGGCGGAGTACGGCGGCAGCGAGGAGGACTACGGCTGGATCGCGGTCAACGCCCGTAAGTGGGCGGCGATGAACGAACGCGCCGTGCTCAGGACGCGGCTGACGATGGACGACTATCTCGACTCGCGCTTCGTCGCCGAACCGCTGCGGCTGTACGACTGCGACTACCCGGTCACCGGTGTCTGCGCCACCGTCATCACCACCGCCGAGCGGGCCCGCGATCTCGCGAGCGTACCGGTGACGGTCGACGCGGTCGCCTTCGGCACCGGCTCGCGCCCGGACTGGACCTTCACCGACGACTTCGTGTTCGGCGGGACGATCGGCTGCGCCCAGCACCTCTGGGAGAACGCGTCGGTGACGGCCGCCGATGTCGATGTGGCCGAGCTGTACGACGGGTTCACCCACATCACCATGTCCTGGGTGGAGGCGCTCGGCTTCTGCGGGATCGGCGAGTTCGGCGAGTGGGTGGACTCGGGCAAGCGGATAGGTCCGGGCGGTGATCTGCCGCTCAACACCAACGGCGGCCAGCTCGCGGCCGGCCGGCTGCACGGTCTCGCGTTCCTCAACGAGGCCGTCGAGCAGCTGCGCGGCGACGCCGGCAGCCGGCAGGTGCCCGACCCGCATGTGGCGGTGGTGGCCAACGCGCACGGACCGCAGTGCGGCGCGATGGTCCTCACCCGATGACCCGGAACCACACCGAAGGAGGGAGCACCATGCGGGCACTCGAAGGACGCGTCGCCGTGGTGACCGGGGCCGGCCGGGGCATCGGCCGCGAGGAGGCCCTGCTGCTGGCGGCCGAAGGGGCGAGCGTCGTCGTCAACGACCTCGGCGGTGCGGGCGACGGGCAGGGGGCGGACACCGGCCCGGCCCAGCGGGTCGTGGACGAGATCACGGCCGCCGGCGGCGCCGCGGTGGCCAGTACGGACGACGTCGCCGACGCCGACGGCGCGCAGCGGCTCGTGGACAGCGCGGTCGAAGCCTTCGGCGGCCTCGACATCCTCGTCAACAACGCGGGCATCCTGCGCGACCGGATGCTGGTCAACATGTCGGAGGAGGACTGGGATTCGGTCATGCGGGTCCATCTGCGCGGGCACTTCCTCAGCAGCCGGGCCGCGGCGCGCTACTGGCGTGCCGAGGCGAAGGCGGGCCGGCAGCGGCAGGCCTCCCTGGTCAACACCACGTCGACATCAGGTCTGTTCGGCAATGTGGGGCAGGCGAACTACGGCGCGGCCAAGAGCGGGATCGCCAGCTTCACCAGCATCCTCCAACTGGAGCTGGAGCGGTACGGAGTGCGCTGCAACGCCGTGGCGCCCGCCGCCAGGACGCGGCTCACCATGACCGTACCCGGCGCTGCGGAACAGTACGAGGAGCGCGCGGCCGACGGCGTCTTCGACGAGGACGACCCCGCCAACATCGCCCCGTTCGTCGCCTATCTGGCGACGGCCGACTGCCCGTTGGCCGGGCGTTCGTTCTTCGTGCGCGGCGGCTCGGTGCACCTCTTCCAGCCGTGGGCGATCGTCGACTCGATCGAGACGGACCACCGCTGGACGATCGAGGAGCTGCGCAAGGACGCCGCGCGCTTCGCCGATGTCGAGTTCACCCTCAACAAGCCCTACTGACGGCGGCCGACGCGTGTTCCGCAGCCGGACCGGCGGCCCGGCCCGGCCGGCGGCGCCGCTGAGCCTGATCCTGGTGCTCAGCGGGCTGTCGGCCATCGGCCCGCTCGCCACCGACCTCTATCTGCCCGCGCTCCCCCGGCTCGCCGACGAGGCCAACGCCACCACGTCCGCGGTGCAGTTGACTCTCACGACCTGTCTGGTCGGTCTTGGCGTGGGCCAGGTGGTGGCGGGTCCCCTCAGCGACCGGTACGGGCGGCGCCGGCCGCTGCTCGTCGGTCTCGCCCTGTTCGTCCTGTCCTCCCTGGCCTGCGCGCTCGCCCCTTCCGTCCCCTCGTTGATGGTGGCGCGCGCGGTGCAGGGACTCAGCGGGGCGGCAGGGCTGGTCATCTCCCGTGCGGTCGTACGGGATCTCTACGACGGCGCCGCCGTGGTCGCCGTACTGTCGCGGCTGATGCTGGTGATGGGGCTCGCCCCGATCCTGGCGCCCTTCCTCGGTTCGCTGCTGCTCCTCGGCACGGACTGGCGGGGGCTGTTCGCGGCGATGACCGTGTTCGCGCTCGTCCTGCTCGTCTCCTGCCACCGGGTGGTGCCGGAGACCCGGCCCGCCGCCGAGCGGG
>NZ_JTIY01000002.1:804135-812095 GCF_000818175.1 Streptomyces sp. AcH 505 | reverse complement strand
CCGCCGCCGAGCGGGCGACGGCCGCGCGGCGGCCGGGCGCCGCACGCGTATTGCCCGCGCTGCTCGGCGACCGGCGCTTCGTGGGGGCCGTGTTGAGCAGTGCGTTCACCACCGGCGCCATGTTCACGTACATCGCCGGATCGTCCTTCGTGTTCCAGCAGACCTTCCAGCTCACCCAGCAGATGTACGCGCTGGTCTTCGGTCTGAACGCGCTGGGCATCATCGCGATGAGCCGGCTCTCCTCGGCGCTGAGCACACGCTACCCACCGCCGGTACTGCTGGTGGCCGCCACGGTCTGCTGCACGCTCGGCTGCGCCGGGCTGCTGCTGGGCACGCTGGCCGGGGCGGGGCTGCCGGTGGTCGTACCGACCCTGCTGCTGGCCGTCGCCCCGGTGGGTCTCGCCCTGCCCAACGGATCGGCCGTCGCCATGGCGGGCCCACGCGAGCACGCCGGCACGGCGTCGGCGCTGCTCGGCTTCACCCAGTTCGGGGTGGGCGCCGCCACGGCGCCGCTGGTCGGCGCCTTCGGGAGGTCCACCCAGCTGCCGATGGCAGTGATCATGACGGGCTGCGGGGTCGCCGCGCTGGTGACGGCGCTGCTCACAGCCGGCCGCGGGGGCGCTGCGGCCGGTGTCCACACCGACACCGACACCGACACCCACGACAACGTTCACAACGACGTTCACAACGACGTTCACAACGACAACGATCGGAGATCCGTGTGAAACCACTCGCCGGTATTCGTGTCCTGGACCTGACCCTGTGGGCGTTCTGCCCCTCGGCCGGCGCCGTGCTGGCCGGCTGGGGGGCCGATGTCATCCATATCGAGAACCCGTCGTCCCCCGACCCGATGCGGCTGTTCTCCGGGGGATCGCTCGAACCGGGCGGCGCTCACTGGATGTTCAAGCACTACAACCGGGGCAAGCGCGGTATCGCACTCAACCTCGCCGACGAGGAGGGGCGCGCGATCCTGCACCGGCTGGTCAAGGACGCCGATGTGTTCCTGACCAGCTTCCTGCCGGCGACCCGGCGGAAGCTCGGGTTCGACGTCGACCAGATCCGCGAGATCAACCCGGACATCATCTACGCGAAGGGCACCGGCAACGGGCCGCTGGGCCCCGAGTCCGGCAGGGGCGGCTACGACGGCGCGACCTGGTGGGGCCGGGGCTCACTGTCGGCGACGACGATGGGCGTGACCGGCGCCGAACGGCCCACCGGCATGGTGGGACACGGTGACGGGATGTCCGGTCTGGTGCTGGCGGGCGGCATCAGCGCCGCGCTGCTGCAGCGCGAACGGACCGGCACGGCGCCCGTGGTGGACTCCTCGCTGCTCGGCTCGGCGCTCTGGTTCAACGGCCCGGCGATCATCAGCAGCAAGTTCCCGCCGGAGGAGCAGGTGTTCACCGCGCGGCCCGCCCGCGAGGACATCCACTGGGCGAGCGGCACCTACCGCACCGCCGACGACCGTTTTCTGTGTCTGTCGATGCTGGGCGACCGGCAGAACGAGTGGCTCGACTTCTGCCGCCACATCGGCAGGACCGACCTGCCCGACGATCCTCGGTTCGCGACGACGGCCGACCGGGCGGCGAACAGCGCGGTGCTCGTCGGCGTGCTGGACGAGGTGTTCGCTGCCAGGACGTACGAGGACTGGGGCAAGATCCTGCTCACCCTGCGCGGGGTGTGGGCACCGATCCAGACACCCCGCGAACTCCACGACGACCCGCAGGTGGTGGCGAACGGGCTGATCGCCGACGTCGACTACCCGGAGGGACCGCTGTCGCTGGTGACACCGCCGGTGATGTTCGACGAGGTCGCCGACCGGCCCGAGCCCGCACCGGAGTTCGGCGAGCACACCGCCGAGGTGCTCACGGCGGCCGGCTACGACGAGGCGGCGGTGGCCCGCTACCGCTCGGCGGGCGTCGTCGCGTAGTCGCACCAGCAACCACACCGCACCCGCACCCGCACCCACGCCCACACCAACGAGCCGCGTACGGCGCACCGTACGCGGCTCGTCAGTGGTTTTGCCCGCTGTCACACCGGCGAGGCCATGCCGTCGCCGAGGTAGTCGCGCGCGATGTGCTCGGCGGCGCCCGCCGCCGCGCCGGACCACAGCACCCGGCCGCGCCGCAGGACGAGCGCGCGGTCGGCGAAGCCGAGGGCCTTCTCGACGTACTGCTCGATGACGACCATCGTCAGTCCGGTGGATCGCACCGAGCTCCACGCCTCGTAGATGGCGTCGATGACCAGCGGGGCGAGCCCGAGGCTCACCTCGTCGGCCACCAGCAGCTTCGGCTTGGTCATCAGCGCCCGCGCCACGGCCAGCATCTGCTGCTCGCCGCCGGACAGGGTCGCCGCGAACTGCTTCGTGCGCCGGCCGAGGACGGGGAAGAGCTGGTACACCTCCTGTTCGGCCGCCGCCCGGTCGGCACGCGGCAGGACCCGCATGCCCAGGGTCACGTTCTCCGCGACCGTGAGCGTCGGGAAGATCCCCCGGCCCTCGGGCAGATACGCGACCCTGCTGCGGGCGATCTGGTGGGAGGGGCGATGAGTGAGGTCCGCGCCGTCGACCGTGATGGACCCCGCCGACGGTTTGATGAGCCCGGCGAAGGCCTTGGCGATGCTGCTCTTGCCGGCGCCGTTGGGACCGAGGACCGCCAGGCACTCCCCCTGTTCGAGGGAGAAGGAGACACCGTCGACCGCGACGGCGTCGCCGTAGGTGATGGTCAGCCCGTCGACCGAGACGAATGGTGTTGTCATGCCGGCTCCTTCAGCACACCCAGATAGGCTTCCCTGACCCGCCGGTCGCTGGTGACCTCGGCGGTCGGCCCCGCGGCGATCAGCTCGCCGAAGTCGAGGACGAACAGCTGCTCACTGATCTCCAGGACCAGATCCATGTCGTGTTCGACCAGCAGGACGGCGATTCCCCGGTCGGCGGCGAGCCGCGACACGATCGCGGCGAACGCCTGGGTCTCCGCCCGGTTGAGGCCCGCCGACGGCTCGTCGAGCAGCAGGATCCGCGGGTCGCTCGCGATGCACTGGGCCACCTCGACCAGCCGGCGCAGCCCGAGCGGCAGCTCCATCGGCCCGCGTCTGCTGACCTCCGCGAGACCGAGTTCGGCCAGCAGCCGGTCGGCGACCTCGAGTTCACCGGCCCGGCCGGCGGGGCCGTCCCCACGGGACAGCCGCAGCCCCAGCAGGACATGCTGACGTACGTCCAACTCGGGTACGAGCTGAGGCTGTTGGAAGGTGCGGGCCATCCGGGCGCGGGCGAAGCGCTGTGGTCGCGCGCCTGTCAGGTCCTGTCCTTCGAGCAGGATCTGTCCGGAGTCCACCTGCTGGAGCCCGGAGGCGACCCCCAACAGTGTTGTCTTGCCTGCGCCGTTGGGGCCGATGAGTCCCGAGATCTTGCCCTTGGGCACCTCGATGGTCACCTGGTCGAGGGCGCACACGCCCCCGAAGCGGACGGTGATGTCGCGCAGCGAGAGCGCGATGTCCGTGCTCGGTGCGGTCGTCACTGCACGCCTCCGGAGGTCGTGGTGGTCGGCTGTTCCCTGGGTACGGTCTCCGGCACGGGCGCCGGCGTGCCGCCGGCCGGTGGTGGCGGCAGGGGCGAGAGCCTGATCGCCAGTGCCCGGAAGCCCGAGCGGATCTGCGGGTTGATGCCGATCGGGTTGGCGACGACCTGGATCGCCATGAGCCCGAAGAGGACGGCGGGCAGGTCGCCGAGCCGGGTCGGCAGGTACGTGGTGAACAGCGCGGGCGCGATGGCCAGCGAGAGGCCCGCGGTGGCCGCGCCGCCCATGCTCCACGAGCCTTGCGCCATGGCCAGGGCGAACCAGGTGAGGCCGAGGGTGGCGTTGTAGGCGCCGGGGAAGGCGACGAGCTGGAAGCTGCCGAGGAGCGCGCCGCCGAGCCCGGCGACGGCGGCGCCCAGCGCGAACAGCGCGAGCCGGGAGCGGTAGATCGGCAGGCCCAGCGTCGAGGCGCGGTTCCGGCTGGCGCGCATCGTCGCGAACTTCAGTCCGAAGCTGGAGCGCCGCAGCAGCCACAGACCGAGTACGACCAGCAGGAACACCACCACGGCGAACTGGAAGAAGGCCAGGTTGGAGTCGAAGAGCCGGCCGAACAGCACGGGCCTGGCCAGGGTGACCCCCGAGTCGTACTGGGAGAAGGTGTCCCGGGTGAAGATGACCTGGTCGGCGAGGAGCGCGAAGGCGAAGGTGACGATCGCGGCGTAGAGCTGGCCCAGTGGCAGTGCGACGGCTCCGACCAGCGCACCGCAGGCCATCGCGATCAGGGCGCCGATCAGCATGGCGGGGACCACGGGAAGGCCGTGCACGGTGGCCAGTTGGGCGGTGGCCACGGCCCCGATGCCGGCGAAGGTGATCTGGCAGATCCCGATGATGCCGGCCTCGCCGCTGACGAGCCGGAACGAGAGCAGGGCGACGGCGTAGCAGATGCCGAGGGTGATGACTCCGAGCCAGTAGTCGGTGAACACGTACGGGACGGCCACCAGGGTGACCACCAGCAGCGCGAAGCCGGCCCAGCGGTCCCACCGGCCGCGCTGTGCGCGCAGCAGGGCGAGCACGCGCGCCTGGTTCTTCTCCGACGTGCTCATCAGGGAGGCGACCTCGCTGGTCTGCGCGTCGTCGCTGACACCGCGCCGTACCGCCGCCTGGATCACGATGGCGAGCACCATGATGACGAACGGCAGGCTGGGGCGGAGCGAGGTGGCGAGGAAGCCCTTGTCGGGCAGCCACGGGATGACGACTGACTGGGCGACGCCGACGAACAGCGAGCCGAAGAACGCCCACCACAGGTTGGTCAGCCGGCCGATCACCACGCCGGCGAACGAGGCGGCGACGGAGGTGGAGAAGCCCCCGGCGTTGAGTCCCACCTGTGGCGTGATCATGATGCCGGCGAGTCCTGCCACCGCGACGCCGACCATCCAGGTGCCGGCCACGACCATGTTGGAGTTGGTGCCGGTCAGTGACGTCATCAGGGGGGAGTCGACGGTGCCCCGGGTGATGAGCCCGGCCGTGGTGCGTTTGAGTACGAGGAAGGCGACCAGTGACAGGAAGGCGGCCACCCCGAGGATGGTCAGCTGTTCGTCGCTGATGGCGACCCCGCCGATACTGAAGACGCGTTCGGCGGTGCCCGCGATGCCCTTCGGCTGGAACACCTGCTTGTTGCCGAAGATCAGGGTGGTGCCGGAGGCGAGGGCGACGGACAGGCCGATGGTGGCCGCCATCCGCACCATCGGGGTGGCCGAGCTGAGCCGGCCGAGGAGCACGGCCCACAGCAGCAGACCGACGAGCGGGCCGATGACGAGGAGCGAGATGACGAGCGCGACGACGGTCGGCAGTCCCTGCTCGGTGCGCAGCCAGTAGAAGCAGTAGGCGATGAAGAACGCCATGCCGCCCTGGGCGAAGTTGAACACGCGTGAGGCGTTGTAGGTCAGGACGAGGCCCAGGGACGAGATCGCGTAGATCGCGCCTGTGACGAGTCCGGCCACGAGATAACTGAACACAGCAACCTTCCGTTCAGCCGGTGAACTTGTAGAGGTCGCCGCACGTGGCCTTCGGGTCGGGGACCCACTTGGTGCCCTGGTAGATCGCGTACCAGGAGCAGGCGGAGTACGGCGTGCCGGTGGGGAGTTCGGCCGGGCCGAAGTTGGCGGGCCGCACCAGCAGGCCGCCGCCGTCGTACCCCTTCACCTTGCGCAGGCTGTCGATGAAGTTGGTCCGGGAGACACAGGATCCGGCGGCCTCCAGACCTCTGATGAACAGGTCGGCCGAGACGTAACCGGTGTTGGCGAAGCCGACGTTCGGCGGGATCTTCGGCGCGTACTTCTTCATCGTGGCGACGTACTTCTGGGTGGCGGCGTTGTTCAGTTCGGTGGGGATGGTGCCGACGGGGCTGGCGATGGCGCCCTGGAGGAGGCCGGAGATCTGGCCGGAGACCTCCGGGTCGTAGACACCGGCCACGAGTATGGCCTTGAGCTTGACGCCCTGTGCCTTGAGTGCCTTGAGCACGGACACACTGGAGTCCGTCAGGAGCTGCGCGGAGATCCCGTCGACCCCGGCCTGCTTCATCTTGATCGCGACGGCGGTGGCGTCGAAGGCGCCGAGCGGGATGTCCCACTGCCGGACACCGACCTTGAGCCGGGCTTTGGACGCCGCCACGTCGAAGCCCTTCGCGCTGTTGATGGCGCCGGCCGAATTGTGCGACAGGTTGGCGACGTTGGTGGCTCCGGCCGCCTTCATCCGTTCCACCTGGGCGGTGGAGACATAGCCGGTCGACGAGGCGCCGCCGAAGCCGAACGCGTTGTTGTCGGTGGCGTAGGCGGGCTGTCCCGGGTATCCGGTGACGGGGATGTTCTGCTGCTTGAGGTAGTCGTACATGGTGTCGACGCGTGACGCCGACAGCACACCGAACACCTGCTGCGACTGGACGGCGTTGCGGGCGGCGATGACCTGCTGCGCCCCGTCGCCCTGGTCGTCGTCGGTCAGTACGGTGACTTTGCGGCCGTTGATCCCGCCCGCGTCGTTCTGCGCCTGGAAGCGGGCCTTGGCCGCTTCCAGGAAGCCGGCGAAGGTCGTGGCCGACGGGCCGGTCTCCGGGTCGATGACCGCGACCTTGACTTCTTTCGCTGTGACACCGGGCGACGAACAGCCCGATGACGAGTTGGCGGACGACACGGCGCTGGTGCCGCACGCGGTGAGGCCCGGCACCACGAGGGCGGCGGCGGTCGTCGCCAGGAGCAGTCGTCTGAGGACCGGCCTGGCCCGGAAATCGGATGAGGGTACGCGCATGGAACTCTCCTCCCACAAACAGGGTCGAGTGGCTGCTGCAAGAGCGATGTGCGGATACCGGGTCGGTCGCCGTTCGGGAATCAATGAGTGGGGAGTGCCCGTCAACACTGCCGAAACCCGTACCGTAAAGCGAACGGTATCGGCAATGTAGTGGGCTGCGTCACACCTGTCAACGGCTTGTTTCGCTGCTGTTTCCTGGCCCGTTCGCACCTCTGCGCAAAGTATTGACGCATGCACGGTAATGGTTACGGTATAGCCATCCGGAACTCAGGAGGCCGTCCCATGGCACTCGCCATCACCGATGACCACAGCGCTCTGGCCGGTGTGGTCAGATCGTTCGCCACGGCGGAGGATCTGCGCGGCTGGTCCAGGACCGCGCTCGACCGGCCGCCGGCCGCGCTGCCGGGATCCTGGAAGAAGCTCGCCGATCTGGGCTGGCTCGGCCTCCATGTCCCGGAAGCCTACGGCGGATCGGGGTACGGCCTGCCCGAACTGGCCGTCGTCGCCGACGAACTCGGCCACGCCCTGTCCCCCGGCCCGTTCCTCGCCTCGGCCGCCGCCGCCGCGGTCCTGGCGGCGCACGGTACGGACGCCCAGCGGAAGAGCCTGCTCGCACAGGTCGTCGACGGCTCGCTCGTCGTCGGACTCGCCCTGGCCCCCCGGCTGAACCGCACCGCGGACGGTACGGTCGACGGGGCCGGCGGCGCGGTGCTCGCGGGCCGCTGGGCGAAGCGGCTCATGCTGCGGGTGGACGACGACATCGTGCTCGTGGACAGCGACGACCCGGCGGTACGGCTGGAGCCGGCCACCGGCCTCGACCCGTCCCTCGGACTGTCCACACTGACGGTCAGCGGCCTGTCCCCCACGCCGGACGACATCCTCGGCACCGCCGCCGCCACCGCCGTACGGATCGTCCGCGCCCTGGCGGCCGCCGAGGCGGCGGGCGGCGCGCGCGCCTGCCTGGACATGGCCCTGGAATACGCCAAGGTGCGCGAGCAGTTCGGCCGTACGATCGGCGGCTTCCAGGCCGTCAAGCACCACTTGGCGAACATGCTGGTCGGCGCCGAGCTGGCCACCGCGGTGAGCTGGGACGCGGCGCGTTCTGCCACGGCGGGCGGGCGCGGCGACGTGGCCGCCGCCGCGGC
>NZ_JTIY01000002.1:775177-804110 GCF_000818175.1 Streptomyces sp. AcH 505 | reverse complement strand
GGCGCGGCGACGTGGCCGCCGCCGCGGCGGCCACGATCGCTCCGCAGGCATACCAGGACAACGCCCAGAAGAACATCCAGATCCTCGGCGGCATCGGATTCACCTGGGAGCACGACGCCCATCTGTATCTGCGGCGCGCCGTCACCCTGCACCATCTCGTCAGGTCCCTGGGCAGCGCGGAGGACGACCTGTACGCGCACAGCCGCGCCGGCGTCCGCCCGCACTACGGTGTGGACCTGCCGGAGGACGCCGACCAATACCGCGAGGAGGCCAGGGAGTTCCTGGCCCGCTACCGTACGGCCGCACCGGCCGAACGCCGTCAGGTGCTCGCCGGGTCCGGCTATCTGGTGCCGCACTGGCCGCGTCCCTACGGCCGCGCGGCGGGCCCGGTGGAGCAGTTGGTCATCGAGGACGAACTGGCCGAGGTGGCGGCGCCGGTACTCGGCATCGGCGGCTGGGTACTGCTCACTCTGCTGCAGAAGGCGACTCCCGAACAGGTCGAGCGCTGGATCCCGCGCAGCCTGGCCGGGGAACTGACCTGGTGTCAGCTCTTCAGCGAACCGAACGCCGGCTCGGACGCCGCCGCCGTCCAGACCAAGGGCGTGCGGGTGGAAGGCGGTTGGCGGGTCACCGGCCAGAAGGTGTGGACCAGCGGCGCGCAGCACAGCGACCGTGGCCTCGCGACCGTACGGACCGACCCGTCGGCGGCCAAGCACAAGGGCATCACCGCCATGGTGGTGGACATGCGGGCGCCGGGCGTAGAGGTGCGGCCGCTGCGGGAGATCACCGGCGAGGCGTTGTTCAACGAGGTCTTCTTCGACGACGTGTTCGTCCCCGACGGCGATGTGGTCGGCGAGATCAACGAAGGATGGAAGGTGGCGCGGGCCACCCTCGGCAACGAGCGGGTGACCATCGGCGGCGGCACGTCCGGTGACCGGCTGTCGGCCTTGGAGTTGATCGCTCTGGCCGAACGTTACGCGCGGACAGCGGACGGCGAGGCGCGGCGGCGGGTCGCCCGGCTGATCGCCGAGGAGCATGCCATGCGGCTGATCAACCTGCGCCAGATCGCGCGGGCGGTGGCCGACTCGGGCCCGGGGCCCGAGGGCAATGTGACCAAGCTGCTGTCCGCCGAACACGCGCAGCGGGTCACCGAACTCGCCATGGAACTCGCCGGTCCCGCCGCGCTCACCGGGCAGGAGGAGCGGGTCACCTTCTCGTATCTCTTCGACCGCTGCCTGAGCATCGCGGGCGGCACCTCGGAGATCAGCCGCAATGTGATCGCGGAACGTATCCTCGGTCTGCCCCGCGACCCGCTGAACGTCTGATCAGCCGGGCCGCCGCCCGCTCAACTCCCCTGCTTCGCCGTCGACTTGGCAGCGGCCGACTTGGCTGCCTTACGGTCGGCGGTGAGCAGGGTGCGCAGGCCCCTGATGTTGTTCTCGATGCCGAAGTCGAAGTCGTCGTCACTCACCATGTACCAGGAGTGGCGTTCGACCTCCTGGGACATGACCGGCATCATGCTGGCGAGATGGGCCCGTGGATGCGGAGCCTCCTCGACCACCCCCTGCGAACGGACCCGGCGCTCGACCATGAGGGAGCCGCGGGTGTAGATCGACAGGGTGAAGTACGCGTAGCTCGCGGACGCCTCGCTGAAGCCGGCCTTGACCAGGACTTCCAGGATCTCCTCGATCCGTGACCAGGTGAGGCTGATGGTGTCGTCCCCGTAGCTGCTGCCCCGCATGATCGTGAGGTCGCAGAGCACGTCGTCCTGGCGCAGGATGGACCGGAAGTTGGAGAAGAACTCACGCAGGACGTCGTCCCACGCCCGGCCCTCCAGCGCCGGCATCTGCCCGTAGAACCTGCGGAACCCCTCCTCCGTGAGGGCGTCCAGCAGCTCTTCCTTGCTCTTGAAGTACCAGTAGATGCTCGTCACACCGACACCGAGGTGCTGGGCGAGGCGCGGCATGCTCAACCCGTCGACACCGTCGGCCTCGCACAGCGCGAAGGCCCCCTTGAGGATTTCCTCCGAACTGATCGAGCCACGCGCTCGCCTACGGCGCGGCGCCGTGGTCCGATTCGTCTGGGTAGCCATGCAATGCTCCAGTCATCGACCATTACGGTATGCCTATCGATACTACCGCAGAAGCCTGCCCCGACAGGCGGCATACGGGCGGCCCGGCGCCCTGCGGGACTACGGTTTGCGGCCCCACGCGGAGACGAGCGGAGCGGTGGCCAGGTCCAGCCGGCCGGTGGCGACGTTCGCCAGGTGCGTGTCGATCTCCGCGTCGGTGGCGAGGCCTGCGGCGACCAGCCGGCCGCGGATCTGCCGTACGGTCGCGGCCTCCAGCACCGTGCAGGCGGGTGAGGTGATCGGGAAGTACGCGTCCGCCTCCACGTCGGCGAGCCCGGCCTCGCGCAGCAGCCGGGGCAGCGTGCGGCCGTAGGCGAGATCCGCCCCGCGCGCCGCCATCAGTTCGCGGAAGCCGGTCCTGAGCCGGTTCGCGAGCCGCTGCTCGGGGCCTGACTCGTCGGGGCACAGCAGCGGCTGCAGCCCGGGGTCGGCGTCCTCCAGCAGCAGCCGGCCGCCGGGGCGCAGCGCCCCGATCATCCGGCGCAGCGCCTCCGCGCGGTCGCCCACGTGCACCAGGACGAGGCGGGCGTGCACCAGGTCGAAGGCTCCGGGCGGCGGCGGGTCGGCGGCCACGTCGTGCCGTAGCACCTGGACCACTCCGTCGGCGGCCTCTGCGGCGTCCGCGGCCCAGGACACCTCGATGTCGGTGGCGACGACGGCGCCCCCGGTCCCGACCCGCTCCGCCAGCCCGACGGCCACGGAAGGTCCGCCGGCCCCGACCTCCCAGCACCGCATCCCCGCGCCGATCCCGAGCCGGTCGACGTGCCGGAACGTCACGGGGTCGAACAGCTCGGAGAGCGCACCGAACCGGATACCGGCCTCCGACTGCTTGTTGTCGAGCAGATAGCCGCGTTCCGAACTGTCCGACGCTGTCATTGTTCTCTTTCCTCTCCAGATGGTGGGGCGCTGCCTGGCATGCTTGCCACCCGCGCCGGTGATCGGGCTCGGTGATCGCGCTCGGTTCACGTAACCACGGAGGAGAACCATGAGGATCCACCTGTCCAGTGTGTTCGTCGACGACCAGGACAAGGCCCTGCGCTTCTACACGGACGTACTGGGCTTCGTGAAGAAGGTCGAAGTACCCGTCGGAGAGGACCGTTGGCTGACGGTGGTCTCCCCCGACGACCTCGACGGCACGGAACTCCTGCTGGAGCCCGACGGCCACCGCGCCGTCAAGCCGTACAAGTCGGCACTGGTCGAGGACGGCATCCCGGCCACCGCCTTCGCCGTGGACGACGTGCACGCGGAGTTCGCGCGGCTGCGCGCGCTGGGCGTGCGGTTCACGCAGGAGCCGGTGGAGATGGGGCCGGTCACCACGGCGGTGCTGGACGACACCTGCGGCAACCTCATCCAGATCGTCCAGACCACCTAGTTCCTGATCGATGTCACACATCGAGTCGCCGGCTTCTCTTGCAGGAGGACGACATCCCAAGGGAGCGCCGCACAGCAGCGCTCCCCCGCAGAAAACGGAGAATGCGTGTTCGCCGCCTACGTCACGGTCACCATCCTCGGCGCGGTCTTCAACGGCGCCGCCGCCGTCACCTACCTGATCGGCCACGAATACCCCAAGTCCCAGGCGGACATGAAGGGCCTGCCCCGGAAGTGGGTGCCGGTCCTGGGGCTGCTGCTGGCGGCGGGCACCGTAGGCCTGGTGGCCGGATTCGCCGTGCCATTGCTGGGAGCCCTCGCCGCGTCCGGCCTCGTGCTGTACTTCATCGGCGCGATCATCGCCCACCTCCGGGTGGGCTCCCGCAACATCGTCGGCGGAATCGTCTTCCTGGCCACCGCGGCGGCAGCGCTCGTACTGGGCTTGTCGTACCACGGCGGCTCCTGGTAACCCGGCGGATCCAGCAGCCCGCGCGAGGGCCCGGCGTAGGTGTCCGCCGGGCCCGCCGTCGGCTACTTCCGGCGCACCCGGCGCCGTATCGCCGGGCCGAGGCGGACCAGCAGTCGCTTCTCGACGCCCGACATCCGCTTCTCCGTCGCCGTCAACTGCTTGCGCATCGCGGCGATCTCTTGCTGCACAGAGCTGTACTGCCGCTCCGCCGTGGTGAGCCGCTTCTGCAAGTCGTTGTTCTTCTTGGTGAGTCCGTTGATGCGGCGCTCGGCCGCCGCGTTGCTGTGTGCCAGCTGCTCCCGCAGCCGGCTGAAGCGGTAGCGCAACGCGCCGTCGTCGGAGCCGTCCCACAGCGCCACCGAGGGCGGCAGTTCGATGTCCGCGATCCGTGCGTCGAAGGCAGCGCCGCCGTCACCGTGGATGAAGGTGTTCTCCAGGTCGTTCTTGTCGAGGAAGGCGGTGAAACGGTCGAACCGCTCCGCGTGCCCCTTGAGAAGCCCAGTGAAGTCAGCCTGGTCGTAGAGGTCTTGGGGGTGGATGTCCCCGGGCAGACCGGGCAGCTGCCGGTGCGGGAGGTCGAAGTAGCGGCAGAGTTCGAGGGTGCGGGAGTCGTGGGTCAGTACCACGGCCGGAGTGCCGGCCAGCAGGGCCGCGATGTTGCCGTGGATGCGGGTGCCGTAGGCGAAGTCGTACGAAGCCAGCTCCCGCATCCAGACGGTCGGGTCCATCGGCACCCTGACCTTGTTCTCCCGGAACAGCGGGTGCGTCAGCTGGAGGGGGAACGCGTCGTGCCTCCCTGCCGCCGCCGTGGTGTCGCCCCAGAAGAGGATCTCGGCGTCCAGGGTGTTCTGCGCGAAGTACGTCAGCTGCGGGAAGCGCTCCACCGCGTGCCGCGCCAGGCCGCCCACATCGCCGACGGGTATCGCGTCCGGCGAGAGGTTGATGGCGATCCGAGAGCCGGCGTCTATGGTGCCGGGGTCACGGGGCGTGGGGAAGGTGCCGCCGTGCAGGAACATCGAAGGGCAGCCGATGATGTCGACGTCACCGAAACCGAGGCCGCGCAGATACGAGGCGGTCAGCTCACCGCGGACACCGATGGCCGGGGATCTCTCCAGTACAGCCCGGGCGAACCGGCGAACCGACGCCTCCATGGGCCGCAGCGGCTCCGTGTCGTAGTCGGCGCCGACCTGCGCCCCGACGCCGAGGACCACCACGGGAATGGTGAGTTGCTCGATCAGCGTGGACAGCCGGTCCAGGGACGCCTGGAAAGCGGGACGGAAGGCGTTGGCGAGCGGCACTACGAAGACGTCGTACTGCTCGTTGATCTCCCGCGCCCGCTCGGCCGAGGAGTTGGTCCTGATCCCGTTGGACGTGACCTCGGTACGGTCGGTGAGCAGCAGCTTGTGTGCGGCGTCGCTGAAGAGCAGATTCCCGTTGTTCGTACCGATCAGGTCCTGGTGAATGAACTCTTCGTGCGTAGCGACACGGAAGGGGCTCTTCCCCGAGCGGATGAGGATGCGCTTCATGCCGCACACCCCGTGCCCTCGACCGGCCTACCGGGCCCCTCCGTCACCTGGCGGTCGGTGCCGCACCAAATAGCTGATGGAACCTGACTCAACACGAAATCCTCTTCACAAAGTCGTTAACAAGAGAACACAACTTGTCCGTCCGGCACTCTAACCGCGCCACCTAGGCCTCGTACATGTGTGCCAGCGGGCCATTTCCGCAGTGCCGCGGGGCTCGGAGCGTTTCGCCTACTCGTGCCGAAGGGTGTCCCGGAGTTCCGTGGCGACCGATCGGAGGCAGGTCGGGAAGTCGATCTGCCCCTGGGCTTCGACCCATTGGAAGAACGCGTTCTGGAAGGCGATCGTCGCGATCTGGGCGACCAATCCTGCCCTGCCGGGCTCCACGTCGCGTTGGTCGAGTGCGCCCCGGATCGCTGTGGTGAGTGCCGCGAGTTTTGTGCGCTCGCGTTCCTGGAGTTCTGCGCTGCTGTCGATCACGGCGCGGCGTTCGGCAGCATGATCGACCAGCATGACGAGTTGCGTGCCCACCTGGGCAAGGGCGTCGAGGGTCGCGGTCAGCGGAGAGGCGGTCTCGTCGGCGGATCGCACGGCATCGGCCACCGCGGCGGGCAGGCGCTCGGAGCCCGCGAAGAGCACTTCGCGCTTGTCGGGGAAGTAGCGGAAGTACGAGCGCCGGGTGATTCCGGCGCGTTCGGCGATCTGCGTCACGGTCACGCTGTCGTACCCGTGCTCGCTGTAGAGCTCCAACGCGGCCTTCGTGAGCCGTTCTTCCGTTCCCGGGTCCCATCGCGCCATGGTCCGACCCTAGCAAGTGATGTCTCACTGTGCCGTCAGTACTGCTAGCCTGAGTGATGACACAGTGAGACATCAGCGGCGGAAGCCGACGCGGAGAGGAATCCCGATGGCACCGAACGAAGAGACCGACGAGGTGTGGATCCTGGGCGCCACGGGCCGGATCGGCCGCGCGGTCGCCGCGCGGCTGGCGACGCGGGGCGTCACACCGGTGCTCGTCGGACGTGACCACGAGCGTCTGCGCAAGGTTGGTGCGGATCTCGGCCTCGGCGACGGCACGAAGACCGTAGTCGCCGGCACGGCAGAACACATCGCCGCCGCGATCACCCGCGAGCGGCCGGTTGTGGTTGTCAACACCATCGGCGACTACGCCAAGACGGCCGAGCCGATCGCCCGCGCCTGTATGCCGGGCGGCCACTACGTGGATCTGGCGGCCGACCTGGCTGCGGCCGGTCGGCTGCTCGCCCTGCACGACGACGCAACCACCGCAGGGAGCACGCTCGTGACCGGCGGGGGATTCGGGGTGCTGGCGACCGAGGCCGTCGTGGCGAAGCTGTGCGAGGACCGGCCGACCCCGGACGCGGTACGCGTCGACGCCCTGTCTTCCGTGGCCGCCGAAGACGGAGTGCTGGGCACCGCCTTCGCCGCCACCTTCGTCGAGGTGCTGACCACCGGCGGACGTGACTACAGGAACGGCCACCTGGCCAGGACCCGGCTCGGCGCGAACCCGCAGCACCTCACCCTTCCCGACGGGCAGCGGGTGAAGTCCGCGGGCGTCCCGACGGGCGAACTACTGGCCGCGCAGCGGGCCAGCGGGGCGCCGTCCGTCACCGCCACCTCCGCGCTGGCCCCGGCCTCGCCCGTCGTGCGGGCCGTACTGCCGGCGCTCGGAATGCTGTTGTCCGTCCCCGCCCTGGGCCGGTTCGCCGTCCGCCGGATGGCCCGGACCACGACCAAGGCCGCGCCGAGGCCGCGACATCATTCCTGGGGACACGCCGTCGTCACCTGGTCCGACGGCACGAGCCGCGAGGGCTGGCTGCGCGTCGGTGACGGCATGGAGTACACCGCAGACGTCGCAGCGGAGATCGCCCTGCGGCTGGCGCGCGGCGAAGCCGGGCCGGGCGCCTACACACCGGCGGCCGCGTTCGGTCCCGGCCTCGCCACAGCGGCCGGGGGCGACTTCATCCTCGACTGAGACCCGGCACCCCGGGTCTGCGCGGCTCAGCGGGCGAGGCGGTGGAGCCAGTCTCTGAGGAGGGCCGTCTCGGTCGGGCTCAGCGGGAGCGTCGCCTCGTCCGTCGTCCTGACGGCGGCGTCGAGGGCGAGCGCGCGGGACGCGAGGCCGGGGTCCGCGGGCGGGGGTGGGTCGGTGGTGAGGGAGGCGAGGACGGTGTCGCGCATCCGCCTGGCGAGGTCCGGGTCACGGTCCTCGGCGGGCGTGCTGATCAGCGACAGGGTGACGCCCGTGACGGCCGCCGTGGACAAGCTCGCGGCGAGAGCGGGCGGGACCCGCAGGCGGCCCACGGCGGCGACGCGGTCGAGTGCCTTCAGCAGGTGGTCGTGGGCCTCGTCGGCGGCGGGCGGCCGGCGGTCCGGTCGGTCCGTGCCGAACATCAGCAGGTAGAAGGCGGGGTGCCGCAGCCCGAAGTCGACGTGGATGTCCCAGCCCCTGCGCAGGTCGTCGACCGGGTCGTCGGTGTGCGCCAGATCGTGCTTCTCGGCCAGATAGATGTCGAAGCCGTGGATGGCCAGGGCGGCGAGAAGGCCGTCCTTGTCGGCGAAGAACTGGTAGAGGGAGGCCGCGCGGATACCGGCCGCCGCCGCGACCGAGCGGGTGGAGAGCGCCTGCGCGCCCTCGCGTTCCAGGATGCCCGCGGCCACTTCAAGGATCTGTCGCCGGGTACGGCTCTTCGCTTCGTCCACGGTTGCAATGCTACGGCATTCGGCGTATCACTGACACGAGCACTGCTACGCAGATGCGCGTGGCAGTGATACGGCAAGGGAGAAGCCAATGAATCGTGTCGGATACGGCGCCATGCAGCTCGCCGGACCGAACGTCTGGGGGCCGCCGGACGATCCCGAGTCGGCGCGGCGGGTGCTGCGCCTGGCGGTCGAGCTGGGCGTCACGTTCTTCGACACCGCGAACGCGTACGGGCCGCGTACGGTGAACCAGCTCATCGGGGAGGCGCTGCGGCCGTTCCCCGAGGGGCTGATCGTCGGCAACAAGGTCGGCGCCGGACGCGGCCCCGACAAGACGTGGATCATCACGGACCACCCGGACACGGTCCGGCGCCAGGTCCACGAGTCGTTGGCCGACCTCGGTACGGAGGCGAGCGAGCTGACGTACCTGCGGCTCGGCGGCGACGGTCCCGCGGGACCGAGCGACGTGCCGCTGGAGGAGTCGCTGGGTGTGCTCGTCGAGCTGCGCGACCAGGGGCTCGTCCGGCGCATCGGGCTGTCCGGCGCATCGCCGGAGATGCTGGCCCGCGCGCGCGGGATGACGCCGATCGCGGCCGTGCAGAATCGCTTCAACCTGCTGGACCGCAGCGGCGTTCAGGTGCTCGCCGACTGCGAGGCGCACGGCATCATGTTCGTCCCGTACTTCCCACTGGCCTCCGGGCGGCTCGCGGACTACGACGAGCTGACCGGCCCCGCGAAGCGGCTCGGCGCGACACCGGCCCAGGTCGCGCTGGCCTGGCTGCTGCGCCGCTCCCCCGCCATGGTCGTCATTCCCGGTACGGCCGACCCCGACCATCTGCGGGCCAACACCGCGGCGGCCGAGGTGGCGGCGGATCTGACAAACGCCGAGGTGGCCCGGCTGACCGGTCTTGTCGACGAGTCGAAGGCGGTCATCGACCAGCCGCACCAGTCCACCCTCGACGCGCTCAAGTCCGCTGCGGAAAGCGGCCGTTGAGCAACGCCTTGCCGGGCGTGCGCGCTTCACTCACGTCGTCAGCTGTGCACGTACCCAGTCAGGTTCCGGGTTGACGTGGGCCTGGCCCGCCACGACGACGGTCGGCACGGTCTCGTCGCCGCCGTTCGCCGCCCGGACCACCGCGGCGCCGGCCGGGTCGCGCCAGATGTCGACCCAGTGCAACTGCCG
The DNA here is from genome assembly GCF_000818175.1 of Streptomyces sp. AcH 505. Taxonomy (GTDB): domain Bacteria; phylum Actinomycetota; class Actinomycetes; order Streptomycetales; family Streptomycetaceae; genus Streptomyces. The sequence continues at coordinate 794,721 of NZ_JTIY01000002.1, read as the reverse complement.
AGCGTGACGGCCCAGTCGGAAGCGCAGCCGCAGGCAGTACTTGCAGCCCGGCCGCCAGAAGACGATCGGGCGGCCGTCGGCGGCGCTGCGGCGCTGTGCTTCCGGCGCGCCGATCGACCGCGGGAAGACCAGCGGCGAGTGCACGACCGCGACCGCCACGAACACCAGCAGACACACCGCGGCCAGGCCCGGACTCCCCCGGAGGGCCGGCCCGGCCGCGACGACAACGCCGCAGAGCAGAAACAGCGTCGGCAGAATCCAGGCACGCGTCATGGTGCCGCAGACTACCGCTGCCCCTGCACCGTCGCCGCCGGGCGGCCGGAGCGCGGCCCGTCCGGCTGCCGGCCGTCGGCTCGTGCCGTACAGGCCCGGGACGCGGCGCCGATCGCGACGGCGCTGCTTCCCAGCGCGCTCCGTACGAGCCGCACCGGGTGCCCGCTCACGGGTGGTTCCGCCGCCAGTGCGCGCAGGATCGCCGGTTCGAGCAGGGACCAGGCCCTGCTGACACCGCCGCCGATCACCACCGTGGTGACATCGACGACGCCCGCCGTGATGAGGATCGCCCGCGCGACGGCCGAGCCCGCCGCTTCGAACACCGCGACCGCGTCCGGGTCGCCCCGGTCCGCCGCGTCCGCGACGTCCCGGGCCGTGGTGGGCCGGCCGGTCCGTTCCTCGTAGCGGGCGCCGATGGAGCGCCCCGACGCCAGCGTCTCCAGATGACCACGGCCGCCGCAGGTGCACGGCAGGTCGCCGAAGCCCGGGATGTGGCCGATCTCGCCCGCCGCGCCGTGCGGGCCCTCGAACAGCTCCCCGCCCATCCAGAAGGCCCCGCCGACACCCGTGCCGAGGGTCATCCCCAGGACGTACGGCTCCCCCTCGACGGCGCCCTTCGACACCTCACCGCGCAGGAACGCGTTGACGTCGTTGTCGAGGAACGCCGGTACGCCGAGGGCCGCTTCGACGGTCTCCGTGACCGGGAAGCCCGCCCAGCCGGTGAACGAGTCACTGGCGACGAGGACATGTCCCGTACTGGCGTCGACCACTCCCGCGGCGCCGACCCCGACCCCGCGCAGGTCGGACGGCACCCGGCCGAGAAGCATCCGCAGCGCGTCAAGTGCCGCGCCCACCATGGCTGTTCCGCCGTCGGCCGCCGGGGTCGCGACCTCCACGTGGTCGACGACGGCGAGTTCGTCCGTGCAGAGCACGACCTGGGTGGTGGTGCCTCCGATGTCGATCCCCGCGTACCTGGCGCGCACGGGTCGGTGTATCTCCGTTCGGCTCATGCTTCGACGTCCGATCCGCCGTCAACTTCCGCTGTGACCGACGCGTCCGATCCGCCTGCGGCGAGCGCCGCCTGCCGGTCGGCACGGCGCCGTCTTTGCAGAATCGGGTCCGGTACGGGCACGGCGGCGAGCAGCCGGCGGGTGTAGTCGGTCTCGGGGTGGCTGAGCGTCGCCTCGGTGGCGCCCTCCTCCTCGATACGTCCTGCCCGCATGACGACGACGCGTTCGGAGAACTGCTGCACCACGGCGAGGTCGTGGGACACGAACAGGCAGGCGAAGCCGAGTTCGTCCTTCAGCTCGGAGATCACTTCGAGCACGGTCTCCTGCACGCTGACGTCCAGGGCGCTGGTCGGCTCGTCGGCGACGAGCAGTCGCGGGGCGAGCACGAGCGCCCTGGCGAGGCTCACCCGCTGGCGCTGTCCGCCGGACAGTTCGCCGGGCGCCCGTCGCGCGAAGTCCCTGGGCAGGCGCACCCGTTCAAGGATCTCGGCGACCAGGTCCCGGCGCTCCTTCGCCGACATGCCACGTCGGTGGACACGCAGTGGTTCGGCGATGCACTCGGCGACGCTCATCCGCGCGTCGAGCGAGGCGACGGGGTCCTGGAGGACCACACCGACACCGGACCGCAGGGCCCGGCGGGCGCGGGCCCTGGTCTTGGCGAGGTCGGTGCCGAACAGCGAGACGGTTCCGGCCGCGGGCTGGACGAGGCCGAGTGCGACACGGGCCACCGTCGACTTGCCGGACCCCGACTCCCCCACGAGACCGACGGTCTCGCCGGGGTTGACCGCGAAGGACACGTTGTCGAGGGCGCGCACCGCGCCACGGCCGCGGCCGAACTGTACGGTCACGTCGTGCAGATCGACCACGGGGTCGGCGGAGGCGCGGCCCGTCCCGGTCGTCACCGGCTCCGCCCCGCGCTCGGCGACGCTCAGCCGGGGTACGGCGGCGAGCAGCCGCTTGGTGTAGTCGTGGGTCGGGCGGAGCAGTACGTCCTCCACCGGTCCCGTCTCGACGATCTCGCCCTGGAGCATGACGGCCACCCGGTCGGCGAAGTCGGCGACGACGCCCATGTTGTGGGTGACGAGCAGCACGCCGGTGCCCGAGTCGACGGCGAGTTCGCGCAGCAGGTCGAGTATCTCGGCCTGCACGGTGACGTCGAGCGCGGTGGTCGGTTCGTCCGCGATCAGCAGGCTCGGACCGTTCGCGATGGCCATGGCGATGACGACGCGCTGCCGCTGTCCGCCGGAGAGCTGGAAGGGGAAGGCGGCCGCCCGCTGTTCGGGGTCGGGGATGCCGACGCGGCGCAGCAGGGTGACGGCTTCCTTCGCCGCGTCGGCGGCGGACAGGGAGCGGTGGTTGCGTACGACTTCGGCGATCTGTTTGCCGACGCGGGTGAGCGGGTCGAGTGCGGTCGCGGGCTCCTGGAAGACCATCGAGACCTTGCGGCCGCGCAGCTTGGCGAGGTCCGCTTCGGAGGCGGCGACGACATCGGTCGTACCGACCGATGCGCGGCCCGTGGCGCGGGCGTTGCCGGGCAGCAGTCCGATCGCGGCGAGCGCGACCGTCGACTTGCCCGAGCCGGACTCACCGACCAGCGCGAGCGTTTCGCCGGGCCGTACGTGCAGCGACACTCCGCGTACGGCGGGCACGTCGCCGTTCTCGGTGGTGAACGTGACGCCGAGGCCGTCGAGTTCGAGGATGGGCTCGGCGGTCACTGCGGTCGCTTCGGTGGCGGTCATCCGCGTCCCCTCACGTCGAATGCGTCACGGAGGCCGTCGCCGATGGCGTTGAAGGCGCACACGACCAGGATGATGGCGAGGCCGGGCGGCAGGATGAGCCACCAGCGCCCGGAGTAGGCGGCGTTGAGGCCTGCGGAGAGCATGCCGCCCCAGTCGGTCGCGGGTGGCTGGGCGCCGAGGCCGAGGTACGACACGTACGCGACGAGCAGAATCGCGTCGGCGACCTGGAAGGTCGCGGCGACGACGATGGTCGAGATGGAGTTGGGCAGGATGTGGCGGCCGATCGCGCGGCTGTGGGTGCCGCCGATGGCGCGCAGGGTGAGCACGTAGTCGCGGCTCTTCAGGGTGAGCGTCTCCGCCCGGATGAGCCGCGAGGGGACGAGCCACGAGACCAGTCCGATGATGACGACGAGGCCCCAGACCCCCGGGTTGGAGATCGCGGAGATCACCAGGAGGATGAAGAGCGCGGGGATCGCGATGCCCGCGTCGACGATGCGCATCATGACGGCGTCGATCCAGCCGCCCGCGTACCCCGCGGTCGCGCCCCAGAGGGTGCCGATGACGGTCGCGAGCAGTCCGGACGCGAGGCCGACGATGAGTGACACCTTGCCGCCGAACATCAGCCGGCCGAACTCGTCGTGCCCCACGGCGTCGGTGCCGAACAGGTGCTTGCCGCTCGGGGAGAGGTTCACCTGGGAGAGCGTGGTGTGCGTCTGGTCCGTGGAGTACACGAGCGGTCCGACGAAGCAGAAGAGCACGAACAGAACGACGACGGCGAGCCCGACGACGGCGAGCCGGTTGCGGGCGAACCTGCGGGCGACGAGGCGCAGTCCGGTGGCGGGAGCGCCGGGACGTCCCTGGGCGGACGCCCGGGTGCCGGGGGCCTGGCCCGGCTGCAGTACGGCGCTCATGCGCGACCTGCCTTCACTCGTGGATCGATGATCCGCTGGACGACGTCGGCGAGGAGCGTGCCGACGACGGTCGCGAGCGCGATGACGAGGACGCAACCGAGCAGGACCGGATAGTCGGACGACTGGGCGGCGGACCAGAACAGCAGTCCCATGCCCGGGTAGTTGAAGAGCTGCTCCACCACCAGCGCACCGCCGAAGAGCACGGGTACGTAGTAGCCGAGCATCGCGACGACGGACGTCAGCGAGTTGCGCAGGACGTGCCGGCGCAGCAGGGCTCCCTGCCGCGAACCGCCGGCCCTGGCGGTGCGTACGTAGTCCTCGGAGAGGTTCTCCAGGGTGGCGGCGCGCATGTACCTGCTGAACACGGCGACCATGGAGGCGGCGCCCGCGACGACCGGTAGGACGAGCCCCGCCGGGTCGGCGAACACCTGCCCGAGCGTGTCGCCTTGGGGTGCCTGGGCCGGGAACCAGTTCAGGACCTGGCTGAAGACCAGGACGAGCACGAGACCGAGGAAGTACACCGGGGTCGAGTAGGCGATGAAGCTCAGTGTGGTGCCGATGTAGTCGACGGGCTTGTTGCGCCGGACGGCCTGCGCCATCCCGAGCGGGATCGCGAGGAGCAGTCCGAGGACGGCCGACAGCACGGTGAGCACGAGTGTCTTGGGCAGACGCTGTGCGATGAGCTGTGACACGGGCTCGTTGAGCGTGTACGACGTCCCGAGGTCCCCGCGCAGCAGCGTGCCGAGGTAGTAGACGTACTGCACGGGCAGCGGCTTGTCCAAGCCCTGTTGGTGGTTGAAGTCCGCGATCTGCTGCGCTGTCGCCTGCGGTCCCAGGATCCCGCGAGCGGGACCGCCCGGGAGCGCGTGCAGGAGGCAGAAGACCACCACCGTCACGATGAAGAGCACCACGACGGCCTGAAGGACTCGTCTGGTCAGGTACAGGAAGGTTGGCATCTGGTTTCCGGCCGGTTCGGATCAGTGGGGCGTACGGGTCGCGGCGGGGGCCGGGTGGTGTCCGGGCAGGTTCGCCCGGCAGCACCCGCTCCCCCGCCGCGTGTTGATCACTTGCCGGTCCACTTCCACTGTGCGGGGTGGAAGTTGGCCAGGGAGTCCTGCGAGAAGCCGCCGAGGCCGTTCTTGACCACGGAGATCTGGTAGTCGGGTTCGGGCAGCCAGATCACCGGCAGGTCCTTGGCGAGGGCCTCGCTGTACTGCTGCACGGCATCGTTGGACGTCGAGGTCGTGGACGCGGTGATGAGCTTGTCCACGTCCGGGTTGGAGTAGTTGCCGAAGTTCGAGCCGCCCTTGGTCTGGAACAGCGAGTCACCGGTCGGGAAGGCGTTGAAGTACCAGCTGCCCGCCGTACCGAAGAACGAGAGCTGCCACTTGCAGATCGACTGGCTCGCCGTGCACTGCGGGGTCTGCGAGAGGACCGAGTTGACCGGCGCGGTCTTGATCGAGAACTTGATCCCGGTCTTCGACAGCGACGACTGGACGGCGCTCATCATGTTGTCCGTGACCGGCGAGCCCGACTGCGAGAGCACCTGCATCTCGAACTTCGTCCCCTTGGTCACACCGGCGCCGCACTGCGCGGCGGAGCTGCCCGGCTGGGTACAGACCATCACACCGCCCTGCTCGCTCCAGCCGTGCGCGGTCAGCAGCGCCTTGGCCTTCTCGGTCGAGAACGGGTACGGGTTGTCCTTCTGGACCTGCGAGACGAACTCGGACTTCTGGGCCTGCGGGATCGGCCCGTAGCCGTTGACCGCCGTGCCGTTGAAGATGACCTTCGACAGGCTGGTCTGGTCGATCGACATCTGCACGGCCTGGCGTGCGTAGAGCTGCTTGAACACGGGCCCCATGGTGGGGTTGTTGAAGTTGTACGGCATGTACGTGATCGCCCACCCGGTCCACGGCTTCACCGCGTAGCCGTTGTTGGTGAACGAGTCCTTCTGGTCGAGGTCGCCGGCGTTGATGTATCCGTAGTCGACCGTCTTCGCGCGCAGCGCGTTCTTCTCCGCGTCCGTCGTGGTGAACGGGAGCAGGTTGACCGTCGCGATGTTCGCCTTCTCACCGCCGTCGTACTTCTTGTTCGCGGCGAGCACGACCTTGCCCGACGTCGCGAACGACTTGACGGTGTAAGGGCCGTCGACGACCTTCCACAGCGGGTCGGTCGCGTAGCCCGAGATGTTCTTCGCCGCCGTGTTGAGGAACGTCCACACCTGCTTGGCGCCCGCGGGCGTCTTGTCGGCGTCGGAGACGGCCGCGGAGGCGCTCGTCTTGTCCCACGCGTGCTGCGGCAGGGGCTTGATGAGGCTCAGCTCGTTGGCCAGCATCCACTGGCTGTTGTAGGCGCGGTCGAACGTGATGGTGAAGTGGGTGGCGTCGACCGTCTTGAACGACGTCCAGTTGTCGGGGGCCTTGCCCTCGTTGTAGTTGGCCCACTGCGCCTTGTTGGCCTTGATGACGTTGAACCAGAACTCGACGTCCCGCGAGGTGACCGGCTTGCCGTCGCTCCAGTGCCGGTTGCCGAGTGTCACATCGACACTCTTGCCGTCCTTGGCGAAGTCGGCGGCGGTGGCGAGCGACGCCTCCTTGTTCCAGGCGACGGTGCCCTTGGACCCGTCGTACGCGACGAGCGGCTCCCAGAGCGCGGCCGCGATGGAGCCGTTGTTGGTGTTGAGGTGTGCCGCGGTGCCGATCGGCAGGATCCAGTTCGGTGTGAAGTTGGCGGGCAGCGCGTAGTTGATCGAGTCCGACGATGCGGACGCGGAACCGGTCGACCCACTGCACCCGGCGAGCAGCGCGCACGCCGAGGCGGCGGCGCCCGCTATGAGTGCCCATCGACGGCGTTCCGTCACGCGAGCAGGGAACATGACTCTCCTGATGAAGTACGACCCGTTGCGTCCCGGCGGAAGGCGGGGAGACGTCGCGGTGGGCGCTTGGAAGAGCAGTCAAGGCCGCCTCGCCCGAAAAAACAAACGAACTTTCGTAAAAAGAAGGTTTCTTTTTTTCTGAAGAAAGCCCACGTCGGACCATTCACCCCTCACGCCAGGGTTCATTTTGTCCGTAATTGACAGGTAACGAGGGGGAACCCGGGCGGCCTTGACCTCTCGGCCGGACGGCGGCGCAGGCGTACTGTCATCGCCATCATCCCCGTTCCGGAAGTTAGTTCACCCATGTCTGACATAAGTGCACCGCACCGGAGCGGCGCCAGGGGTGTGCCCTCCCTCGCCTCGCGCGTCCTCGAACTCATCGCCTCCGGCCAGGCGGTGTCACGCACCGAGCTGGCGGAGCTCCTCGGCGTCGCTCCGTCGACGATCTCGCTCACGGTCAGCCAGCTCGTCGAGCGCGGTCTGGTCGCCGAACAGGGCACCCGCGCGTCCGGCGGCGGCCGGCCCCGCAAGGTGCTGCGCGTGGGCGGTACCGACGAGTACGCCGTCGCGGCCGACGTCGGCGGCCGGCACGCCCGGATCGGTGTCGTGCTGCCCGGCGGCGATCTGACCGATGTCTCGACCGTGCCCTTCGCCCTCGACGACGGCCCCGAAACGGCGCTGCCGCGGCTCGCCGAGACGCTCGAAGAGCTCGCCCAGGCCCGCGGCCGGGAGCGGCTGCGCGGCGTCGGACTGTCCCTGCCGGGCCCGGTCGACGTCGAGTCCAGGGCCGTCACCCTGCCCTCCCGGATGCCGGGGTGGAACAGGTTCCCCGTCGGCACCTGGCTGGAGGAGCGGTTCGGTGTGACGGCCGCCGTCGACAACGACGCCAACTGCATGGCCGTCGGCGAACACGCCGCGCGGCCCGGCAGACGCGGCCAGTCGATCATGGTGAAGATCGGCTCGGCCATCGGCTGCGGCATCATCGTCGACGGGCGGCTCTACCGGGGCGCGACCGGAGCCGCCGGGGACATCACCCACGTACGCATCGACGCGGCGGGCGACATCCCGTGCTCGTGCGGCAACACCGGCTGCCTGGAGACCGTCGCGTCCGGAGCCGCGCTGGTGCGGGTCCTTCGGGAGAGCGGCGCCGCCATCGGCTCGGTGGAGGACGTGGTGCGCCTCGCCTCCGACGCCGACCCCCAGGCGACACGCGCGGTCCGCCAGGCGGGCCGCCACCTCGGCCAGGTGCTCGCGGCGAACGTCAACTTCTTCAACCCCGACGCCGTGTATCTGGGCGGCATCCTCTCGACCCTCGAACCGCTGGTGGCCGCCGTGCGGAGCCAGCTGTACGAAGCCTGCCACCCGCTGGTGACCGAGCACCTCACGATCGAGCGCGCGAGTCTCGGCGCCGACGCCGGTCTCTTCGGCGCCGGCCAGTTCGCGCTCCAGCGCGCCGCCGCGCAGTCGGCCGACGCGGTCGCCGACACGGCGCCCCGCCCCGTACCGGCGCGCCGGAACCCCGCACCCACCGGAGACCTGACCTCATGACAACCGCAGCAGGAGGAGCCGTGCAGCCGTCCCGCACGCCCGTCGCCCGTCCCGTCATCGCCATCGCGGGCCTCGGCATCGAATCGTCCACCTTCTCGCCCGCCAGGACCGAGGCCCCGGCCTTCCGCCCCGCCAGGGACGCCGACGTGATCGCGCGCTACCCCTTCCTCGCGCCGGGCGAGCCGCTGGCCGCCGCTGCGCAGTGGCACGGCGCGCTCGTCGGCAAGTCCCTGCCGGGCGGCCAGGTGACGGCGGGCGCTTTCGCCGAGCTGTCGGACGAGCTGATCGAGCGACTGGCGGCCATGCCGCACCTCGACGGCCTCTGGTACGACATCCACGGCGCCATGACGGTCGAGGGCATCGACGACGCCGAGGCCCTGCTGCTGCGCCGGATACGCGAGACGGTCGGCCCCGACGTCGTCGTCTCGACCTCGATGGATCTGCACGGCAACGTCTCACGGGAGCTGGCCCACCAGAGCGACCTCATCACCTGCTACCGGATGGCCCCGCACGAGGACCACATGGAGACGAAGGAGCGGGCCGCGCGCAACCTCGTGGACCTGCTCGTCTCCGGCGCGCCCCGGCCGGTCAAGGCCTGGGTCCCGGTGCCGGTGCTGCTCGCCGGCGAACAGACCTCGACCCGCGTCGAGCCGGCGAAGAGCGTCTACGCCGCCGTGGCAGACGTCGAGGCGGCGGACGGCGTCATCGACGCGGCGATCTGGGTCGGCTACGCCTGGGCCGACGAGCCGCGCAACCGGGCCGCCGTCGTGGTGACGGGACCGTCGCAGGCCGCGGTGAGCGCGGGCGCCGAGCGGCTGGCCCGAGGGTTCTGGGAGAGCCGCCGCGGGTTCGCCTTCGTCGCGCCCACCGGGTCGCTCGACGCCTGCCTCGACGACGCGCTCGCCTCGGCGGACCGGCCCTACTTCATCAGCGACTCGGGTGACAACCCCACCGCGGGCGGTGCGGGCGACGTCACGTGGGGACTCCAGCACGTGCTCGCCAGGCCGGAGTTCCAGGACCCCGAAGGGCCCACCGTCATCTACGCCTCGGTGCCGGGACCCGAAGCGGTCGCCACGGCGCGGAAGGCGGGCGTCGGCGCGACCGTCACCGTCACGGCGGGCGCGGAGGTCGACGACCGGCACGCGGGACCGCTCACCATGACCGGCGTCGTGCACTCGATCCGGCAGGGCGACCCTGACGCGGAGACCGAGGTCGTACTGCGGGTAGGCAGCGTGTTCGCGATCCTCACCACACTGCGAAAGCCGTACCACCACGAGCACGACTTCACCGATCTCGCGCTCGATCCGCGCGGCGCCGACATCGTGATCGTCAAGATCGGCTATCTCGAACCCGAGCTGTTCGACATGTCCGTGGGCTGGAAACTCGCGCTCACCCCGGGCGGCGTCGACCAGGACCTGCTGCGCCTCGGGCACCACCGGATCCGCCGCCCGATGTTCCCCTTCGACCCGGACATGGCGGAGCCGGACCTGACGGCCCGCATCATCGCGCCGTCGGACGAACCGCTCACGGGCGACGACGAGTGAGCGGCAGCCGCAGGTGAACGGCAGCGGCGCGTGAGCGGCGGCGACGGGGCGTCACGGGGGCCTCTGGCGGAGTGACGGACTCTTGGCATAGCGTCAGGCGCATGACAGGTCCGAAGCTTCAGGTGGACACCAGTGTGTCCCACGCCGCACGCGTCTACGACTACCTCTTAGGCGGCAAGGACCACTACCCCGTCGATCAGGCGGTGGGTGAGTCACTGCCGGCGGGCGCGGCCGAACAGGCCAAGCAGAACAGGGCGTTCATGCAGCGCGCCGTCCGCTGGCTGGCCACCCAGGGCGTGGACCAGTACCTCGACATCGGCACCGGCATCCCGACCGAGCCGAACCTGCACCAGATCGTGCAGCAGGTCAACCCGGCGTCGCAGGTGGTCTACACGGACAACGACCCCATCGTCCTGGCCCACGCCGAGGCGCTGCTGATCAGCCATCCCGACGGCGCGACCCATTACGTCCACGCCGACGTCCGGCAGCCGCAGCGGGTCGTCGACCACGCGCGCCAACTGCTCGACTTCAGCAGGCCGGTAGCGCTGTCCATGATCGGGCTGCTGCACTTCCTCCCCGACGAGGACGATCCGTACGGCATCGTGTCCACACTGGTCGCCGCCCTCGCCCCGGGCAGTTACGTCGCGCTGTCGCAAGGCGCCTCGGACCTGTCCCCTCCCGAGTTCACCCGGAAGGGGACGGCGGGATACCGGGACGGCGGCATCAAGCTCGCGCCCCGGACGCGCGAGGAGTTCAGCCGTTTCTTCGACGGACTCGACGTGGTCGAACCTGGCATCGTCCGGGCCCCGCAGTGGTTCCGGGACGAGCCCGTCGCGCCGGTCGAGGACATCTACCTCTACGGGGCCGTGGGCCGCGTCCCGTAGAGCCGGCGGCTACGGGCGCGGTCAGCGCTTGCGGGCCGTTATTTTCCGGCTGCCGGCCGGAATGCCGGTCAGCACGACGTAACCGCCGTCCGCCCGGGCCGAGTAGGCGCGCGAAGTGCCGTCCCAGGCGGCTTTGTTGCCCACCCGGACGACATATTTCGCAGCGTCCGGCACCGGCACCGCGATCTCCGCCACGGCGCCGGCCGGTGCGTCGACCGTGAGGTCGAACCCGTCGCGCCCGCGGTCCTGCCACGACACGGCGACGACGCCGGCCGGGGTGGTCAACTGCCCCTCGGCGTGCCGCACTCCGCCGGGGTGCGGGGCGATCCGGTAGGTGGGAGCGCCGTGCGGGTCGGGGGCGATCCCCAGCAGGTAGAACGTCAGGGCCGAGGTGGGGCCTGTCGACCAGCCGTGGGCCGCGCTCATGTACGAGCCCGAGTAGTCCGACGTGCCGTCCGTGCGGTAGCCCTCCCAGAACGTACTCGCCGTGCCCTGGGGCGCGTCGAGCATGTAGCCCCACTCCAGCCGGATCAAGTCCAGTGCGTTGCGGTCCAGTCCGGCCTCGAAGTGCGCGTGCACCTCCATGCCACCGGGGAACGGGTGCACCGAGGTGCCGCTCTTCTCCGGGGTGAGCGCGCCGGTCCTGGTCCAGCGGGCGGCGAGCGCCTTGCCGATGGCGGCGGTCCTGGCCGCGTCGTCGGTCAGACCGAACCAGACGGCGAGCGCGTTGCCGTCCTGCGGGTAGAGCGTGGAGCCCGGCTTGTCGCGGTAGAGCCCGGCGCCCGCGTCCCAGTAACCGCCCGCCTCGACCGCCGCCTTCAGGGCGACGGCGTTCGCGGCGCAGGCCGCCGCCGTCGCCGCGTCGCCTGCCGCTTCGGCGAAGGTGCCCGCGGCGAGCAGCGTCCGGTACATGATCGCGTTGGCTTCGAGGTTCTTCCCGTCGGAGTCGGTACGGGCCCAGTCGGCGGACTGGGTGACGTCGAGCAGGCCGTCGGAGCCGATCTTGGCGGTGATGTAGTCGAGGGCGGTCCTGAACTTCGGGTAGACACCGGTCGCCCATGCCGTGTCGCCGCTGAACTGGAGGTAGGAGGCGGTGCCGATGAGCGTCCACAGGTGGTACGCGTCGGAGTTGCCGACGAAGTTGACCGCGGGGCCCGCGTACGGGAGGGCGCCGTTCGCCGCCTGGTGGCGGTAGAGCGTGTCCAGCGAGTTCCGTACGGTCCGCAGGTCGCCGAGCGAGACGTAGTCGGTCAGCACCGAGATGCCGAGGTCGCCCGGCCACACCGTACGGTCCCGCTTGGCGCCGTCCACCAGCACCGTGTCGCCGGATTCGCCGATCCGGGCGCTGTTGTTCCAGCCCACGTCCGGCGGGCCCCAGACCCGGCCCTGGTTGCTCGCCACGATGTTGGTCTGCACGGTGTAGGCACCCGCGTACCAGACGCGGGTGAGCAGATCGTCGTCGCAGGAGAAGTAGTTGGGGTAGGCCCGCAGGTCGGCGACGTTCGGCGCGAAGGCGATGTCGACCGAGACGTCGGTGAGGTCGACGGAGCCGGCTGTCCGGTTGACGACGGTCAGATAGCGGAAACCTCCGCGCAGTTGGCTGACCGGGGTGCCCGCCGCTTCGGTGCCGCCGGTCGGTACCGAGGTCTGGGTGCTCACCCGGCCCGCCGGGTCGGCCGCGTAGGTCACCGGGGGCTCGTTGTTCGAGCCGCCGTTGGAGCCGTCGCTGGACGTCGTGCTGATGTAGGTGGACAGCTCGGAATAGGTCAGACCGATCGTCTGGCCGCTGTCCGACGCGTCACCGAAGGTCAGGGTGGCGAAGCCGCCGACCTCCTTGCCGAAGTCGAGGGTGACCGAGGCGCCGGCGCCGGTCAGCCGGGTGCGGGCCCTGCCGGACCTCTTGACCAGGTACGTGGCGTTGTCGACGCTGCCGGTGGTGCTGTGCACGGCGACCGGGCGCACCGTACGCCCTGCGGGTGAGAGGTTGAACCGGTCCCAGCTGCCGCTGGGGGCGGCGCGGTGTCCCGCGCCGCTCGCGCCGTCCCGGCCGGCGCTGTCGGCCCGGGGCGTGGCCCCCGCCGTGCCGCCGCGCAGCCCCGCGGCGACCACCACCGTTGCTGCTCCCGCTCTCAGGAGCGCGCGCCGCCTGGGTCCCGCGCCCGGTTCTGTCGTGTCCGGCATCGCTGCTCCCGTTTGTGGTGGGTACATGACAGTGGCTTGAAATGAATTGAAATGTTTCAAGCTTAGACGCGGCACACGCTATCCACGGCCACCTCGCGATGGCAACCATGCCGACCCGACAAATTACCTCCACACCAGCGGTAGTTGACACGAACGCGCGCGGATTTCTTCGTCGGGACCCTTGCTGCGACCCGGCTCGACCGGTAAGACATTCCCGGGAATGAAACGTTTTTCTCCTGAGGAGGCGTCACCATGACCGCAGTCGGACCTCGGAGAGGGCGCCGCAGACGTCTCGCGGTGCTCTCCGCGTTCGCCGCGACAGCCCTGGCCGTCCCCACTGTCGCCTCGGCCCAGCCACCGTCCCGGCACGGAGCCGACGGAACGACGCTCGCCCCTGCCGGCCTGCGCGCGGACGGGCGGGCGTCCGGCGCCCTGCTCGACGTCGCGCGGCCGGCCTTCGCCTGGACGGTCCGCGACACGGGCCGCGCCGAGGCGCAGACCGCGTACGAGATCCGCGTCCAGCCCCGTTCGTCGGGCAAGGCCGACCGGGTGCCCGACGGCTGGGACTCCGGCCGGGTCCGTTCGGCCGACTCCACGAATGTGCGCTACGCCGGGCCCGCGCTGATCAGTGACCACACCTACACCTGGTCGGTCAGGACCTGGAACAAGGAGGGCAAGGCCTCCCCCTGGTCCGCCGCCTCCTCCTTCGACACCGGACTGCTCAACGCCTCCGACTGGTCGGCCTGGTGGCTGCGCGCCGACGACGGCGCCCTCACCCGCAGCGACTTCGACCTGACGAAGCCGGTCGCCCGCGCCCGGCTCCACCTCGGCGCGCAGGGCATCGTGGAACCGCACGTCAACGGCGCACGGGTGAATCCGGCCGAAGTACTGGACTCCTCGGTCACCGACTACAACTCCCGTGTCCTCTACCGTTCGTTGGACGTCACCCGGCAGCTCCGCACGGGGCACAACACCCTCGCGCTGATGGCGGGCAAGGGCCAGTACGGCGGTGCACCGGTGATCGTGGCGCAGCTCGACGTCACGTACACCGACGGCACCACGGCGGCCTTCGGTACCGGCCCTGACACGAAAACCACCGCGGGCCCGGTCACCGCTGACGACTTCTGGAACGGCGAGGCGTACGACGCCCGCAAGCTCCCGGCCGGCTGGGACACCGCCGGGTTCGACGACGCGTCCTGGCCCGCGGCACACGCGCTGTTCCCGGTCGCCCACGACAGGAGCCTGGCCCAGGGCAAGCCGGTGACCTCGTTGGACACCACGACCACGGCCGGCTGGTCGCCCGCCGCGCTCACCGACGGTGTCGACGCGTCGACCGACAACTCGGAGGGCTACCACTCCGCGATCGAGTCGGCGCCGGACGTCACCAAGTGGGTGCAGACCGACCTCGGTTCGAGCCAGAAGCTGCGCAGGGTCACCCTCTTCCCCGCGCGGCCCACCAACGACACGGGCGGTGACTTCGTCGGCGCCGGCTTCCCCGTCCGCTACAAGGTCCAGGTCGGTGACGATCCGACGTTCGCCACGGCGACCACCCTCGTCGACCGCACCGGGGCCGACCAGCCGAACCCCGGCACCACGCCGGTGGTGGTCCCGGCCGACACCACCGGCCGCTACATCCGGGTGACCGCCACCAAGCTCCCCTGCATCGGCACCAGTTGCACCTTCCGGCTCGCCGAACTCGGCGCGTACGGCGAGCACCCCACGACCGCCCTCGACGCGATGACCGCGCTCCAGGCCGATGTGACGCCGCCGACGCGGGTCGTCCAGACGTACAAGCCGGTCAAGGAGACCACCCTGGCGAACGGCCGGCGCGTCTACGACTTCGGCCAGAACCGCACCGGCTGGACCACTCTCCAGGCCGCCGCACCGGCCGGCACCACCGTCGACATCAAGCAGGGCGAAATACTCGACGCGAACGGCGAGGTGTCGACGGCCAACATCAGCTTCAGCGCGTCCGACCCGCCCCGGCAGACCAACCACTACACCTTCAGCGGAGCCGGACAGGAGTCGTACACCCCGCACTTCACCTACGCGGGGTTCCGCTACGCCGAGATCACCGGGCTGCCCGCCGGCGCGAAGGTCACGGTGGCGGCGCAGGCCGTGCACACCGACGTACCGGCGGCGGGTTCGTTCAGCACCTCCGACCCGCTGCTCAACCAGATCCAGGGCGCGGTCACCCAGACCCAGCTCAACGGCCTGCAGTCCATCCCGGTGGACTGCCCGACGCGCGAGCGGCACGGCTGGCTGGGTGACGCGGGCGACACCGACCAGGAGGCGATGAGCAACTTCGACATGCAGTCGTTCTACGACAAGTGGTTCGGCGACATCCGCACCAGCGCCAACGCCGACGGCAGCCTCCCGTCCGTCGCGCCCGCCAACGGCGGCCAGAACTCCTGGGCCACCGACCCGGCGTGGGGCAACGCGTACCCGCAGATCATCTGGGACTCCTACGTCCAGTACGGGACCACCAAGCCGATCACCGACAACTACCGCCAGGTCAAGGCCTGGGTCGACTATCTGGCGACGATCAGCGACAGCGACCATGTCGTCGTCCACTCGCCGACCACCTGGGGCGACGACTGGCTGTCCACCGTCAGCACACCGCACAGCTATTTCCAGACCGCCTTCTACTACCTCGACGCGACGCTGCTGGCGAAGATGGCCGCGGTGACCGGCGACAAGGCCGACGCCACGCACTACACCGACGTGGCCGCCCAGGTGAAGTCCGGCTTCCTCAAGCGGTACTTCAACGCGTCGACCGACGTCTTCGGCAACGGCTCGCAGCTCTCCTACGCGATGCCGCTGGTGCTCGGTCTGGTCCCGGCGGGACACGAGCAGACCGCGCTGAACCGGCTGGTCCAGGACATCGGCGCGCACAACAACCATGTCACCACCGGCTTCGTCGGCACCAGCTACGTGTTCCAGGCGCTCGGCAAGTACGGCCGCAACGACGTGGCGCTGGCCCTGGCACAGCGCAAGGACGAGCCGAGCTTCGGCTACATGGTCACCCAGGGACCCGGCACCATCTGGGAGAAGTGGAACAACTCCTCTTCCCCCGACGGCACTTCGTCCAAGGACCACATCGGGCTCGCCGGCTCGATCGGCCAGTGGTACTACCAGCAGCTCGCCGGGATCCAGGCCGGTGACACCGGCTCCGGCTTCAGCACCCTCACACTGGCGCCGAGTGTCGTCGGTGACCTGACCCACGTCACGGCCTCGCAGCAGACCGTGCGCGGCAAGGTCGAAAGCTCCTGGAAGCGCGACGGCAGCACCCTGACGTACCACGCCGTCGTACCGGTCGGCGCGACCGCCACCGTCAAACTGCCGCTGCTGGGCGGCGCGGGATCCACCGTCCGCGAGAGCGGCCGTACGATCTACGACGCCGGCCGGCACCCGCAGTCCGACCCCGGGCTGAGCGTCGGCAAGGCCACCGACCGGACACTCAACCTGACGGCGGGCTCCGGCGATTACACCTTCACCGTCAGCGCCCCGCGGACGCCGGTCAGCCATCTCACAGTGACAGCCGGCAACTCGACGCCCGTCAAGGCGGGCACCTCCGGCGACGTCAATGTGGTGATCGAGGGTGCGTCCACCGCGTCCGGATCCGCCGAACTCGGCGCCCGGGTACCCGCCGGGTGGTCCGTCTCGGCCACCCCGGCGAGCATCCCGCTGACCCCGGCGCCGACCGAGACCCTCGGCACCGTACACATCGGCGTGCCGGCCGATGCCAAGAGCGGCGACTACGCGGTGCCGGTGACCGTGCGGGCCCCGGACGGCACGGTCGCCAGCAGCGAGGTGCGGATCTCGGTGTTCGGCAGTTGGCCGGCCGACACCACGGCGACGGCGTCCACCTTCCACGCCCCCAACGAGGTGGGCGGCGCGACCCGTACGTACGACCCGGCGAACGCCACCGACGGCAACACCGTCACGTTCTGGAACGACGACAACCAGAACGCCTTCCCGGACAGCCTCACCGTCACCTCCCCGACAGCGGTGACGCTGGACAGCGTGGCCCTCGTCTCGCATCCGGACGGCGTGCCCACGGACTTCACCGTCCAGACGTGGGACGGGTCGCAGTGGACGACGGAGGCGACCGTGGAAGGCAACTCCGCACTGGACCTGCGGATCCCGTTCAACGATCCGGTGACCACGACCCAGGTGCGGGTGGTGATCACCGGAACCCACGACGGCTGGAGCCGCGTGGCGGAACTCGCTCCCTGACCTGACAGCCCCCTAGGCGGGGCCGCCGAGATGGGCGCGCAGGATGTCGCCCATGCGGAAGGCCAGTTCCAGGGACTGCGCTGCGTTCAGACGAGGATCGCAGGCGGTCTCGTACCGGGTGCCGAGTGTCTCGTCGACGACTTCGTCCAGGTCGCCGCCGAGGCACTCGGTGACGTCGTCACCGGTCAGTTCCAGATGGACGCCGCCGGGGTGGGTGCCCTCCCGTGCGTGCGCGGCGAAGAAGTCGGTGACCTCGGCGGTGATGTCGGACAGTCGGCGGGTCTTGTAGCCGCTGTCCGAGACGAAGGTGTTGCCGTGCATGGGGTCGCACGTCCACACCGGCAGATGGCCCGCGTCCCCGACGGCGCGCAGCAGTGGCGGCAGCAGGTCGCCGACGCGTCCGGCGCCCATCCGGCTGATCAGCACCAGCCTTCCGGGCGTACGGTGCGGGTCGAGGCGTTCGCACAGCGCGCGCAGTTCGTCCGGTGCGGTGGAAGGGCCCACCTTGATCCCGAGGGGGTTGGCGATGCCGGACAGCAACTCGACGTGCGCACCGTCGAGTTGCCGGGTCCGGTCACCGATCCACACCAGGTGGGCGCTGGTGTCGAACCAGGCGCGCCGGTTCTCGTCGTAGCGGGTCAGCGCCTGCTCGTAGTGCGGCAGCAGAGCCTCGTGCGAGGTGTAGAGCCGGGCCTGATGCAGTTCCGGCTGGGCCCCGGTGTCCACCCCGCAGGCGGACATGAACCGCAGCGCCCACGTGATGTCGTCGGCCGCCTTCTCGTAGCGCCTGCCCGCGGCACTGCGCCGGACGAACTCCTGGTTCCACGCGTGGACCTGGTCGAGGTCGGCGAAGCCGCCCAGGGTCAGGGCCCGCAGGACGTTCAGCGCGGCCGAGGAGTGGTGGTAGCCACGCAGCAGGCGTTCGGCGTCGGGGCGCCGTGCTTCCGGGGTGAACTCGGGGCCGTTGACGATGTCACCGCGGAAGGCGGGGAGTTCCACGCCGTCGACGGTCTCGGTGGGGCGGCTGCGCGGCTTGCCGAACTGGCCGGCGATTCTGCCGACCTTGACCACGGGCAGGCCGGCGCCGAAGGTGAGCAGGATGGCGAGCTGGAGGATCACCCGGAGCTTGCCCCGCACGTCGTCCTCCGTGCAGGAGGCGAACCGCTCGGCGCAGTCGCCCGCCTGCAGCAGGAAACCCTCGCCGGCGGCGACCCCGGCGAGCTCGCGGCGCAGGCCGAGGATCTCGTCCGGCAGGACGAGCGGCGGCTGGAGGGCGAGTGCCTCCGTCGTCCGGCGCAGTACCCGTGGGTCGGGCCAGTCGGGCTGCTGGGCGGCGGGGCGGTCCTGCCAGGAGCCGGGGTGCCAGCCGGCCGGCGGCAGGTGTGCGCTGCCGGGCGTGGACGTGGTCGGTGGTGTTGTCGTGGGGGTGTGACTCACCGTCATGCGATCAGCTCCTTGATCGTGGCGCCGGGGTCGTCGGCTCGCATGAGCAGCTCCCCGACCAGCACCGCGTCCACTCCGGCTCGCGCCAGTTCCCTGGCGTCGCGCGCGTCGCGTACGCCGCTCTCCGCGACCATGACCCGCTCGGGGCCCACGCGTGAGCGCAGCCGCGCGGACAGCGTCCGGTCGATGGAGAAGTCCCGCAGGTCGCGGTGGTTGACGCCGATGACGGTCGCGCCGGCGGCGAGCGCCGTGTCGACCTCTTCGGCGTTGTGTGTCTCGACCAGCGCCTCCATGTCCAGGTTCCGCGCGTGGCCGAGGAGTTCGACGAGACGCGGGGCGGACAGCGCGGCCACGATCAGCAGGACCGCGTCGGCGCCGAGGGCGCGGGCCTCCAGGATCTGGTACTCGTCGACGATGAAGTCCTTGCGCAGGACGGGCAGTCCGCTCTCCGCGCGGGCCACGGGCAGGTGTTCGGGGCTGCCGCCGAAGCCGTCCTCGTGGGTCAGGACCGACACGGCGGACGCGCCGCCGTCGCGGTAGGCGCGGGCCCGTTCCGCCGGCTGGTAGTCGTCGGTCAGTGCTCCTCGGGAGGGGCTGCGCGGTTTCATCTCGGCGATGACGGACAGGCCCGGTTCCCGCAGGGCGGCGGCCAGGTCCCGCGGCGGCGGGGCCGCGGCGGCCAGTGCCGTCAGCTCGGGGACGGGGCGGGCGGCGCGGCGGCGCGCGGTCTGTTCTGCGGCCTGGCTGACCAGGGTCGCGAGAATGTCGCTCATGCCGGTACCTCCAGCGCGGTGGTGCGCCGCGAGGCGCGGACCCAGCGTTCCAGCAGGGCGGCAGCGGCTCCGGTGTCGACGGA
Source organism: Streptomyces sp. AcH 505 (assembly GCF_000818175.1). Classification (GTDB taxonomy): domain Bacteria; phylum Actinomycetota; class Actinomycetes; order Streptomycetales; family Streptomycetaceae; genus Streptomyces. The sequence goes on along the minus strand of NZ_JTIY01000002.1, from coordinate 775,218 downwards.
GGCGGCGGCGAGCCGCACTCCGTCCTGCCAGGTGCCCGCCG
>NZ_JTIY01000002.1:764612-774704 GCF_000818175.1 Streptomyces sp. AcH 505 | reverse complement strand
GTGCCGGCGGCCCGCAGGGCGGCGGCCGTGTTGAGCAGGACGACGTCGCGCGCGGGGCCCGGCTCGCCGGCCAGCACGCCCCGGATGACGGCCGCGTTGGCCGTGCGGTCGCCTCCGGTGAGGTCGGCGGGCCGGGCCGGCCGCAGGCCGAGCGCTGCGGGGTCGAAGCGGTAGTGGGTGCGTTTGCCGTCGTGCAGCTCGGCCACGTACGCCGGTGCGCCGGTGCTCAGTTCGTCCATGCCGTCCTCGCTGTGGAACACCAGGGCGCGGGTGACGCCGAGGCGGCCGAGGACTTCCGTCATCGGCTCGACGAGGCCGGCGTCGGGCACCCCCAGGGTGCGCAGCCGGGCACCCGACGGGTTGCACAGCGGTCCGAGCAGATTGAAGACCGTGCGGGTGCCCAGTTCACGGCGGGGTGCGGCGGTGTGCCGGAAGGCCGGGTGGAAGACGGGGGCGAACAGGAACGTGATGCCGGCCTCTTCGAGGCAGGCGGCCGCCTTGTCGGGGCCGAGGTCGATGCGGACCCCGAGTTCCTCCAGCACGTCGGCGCTGCCGCAGGCGGAGGAGGCGCTGCGGTTGCCGTGCTTGGCGACCCGTACGCCGCACGCAGCGGCCACGATCGCGGCGGCGGTGGAGATGTTGAAGGTGTTGAGGCCGTCGCCCCCGGTGCCGCAGGTGTCGAGCACGTCCCCTTCGAGCCGTACCGGAGTGGCGAACTCCTGGGCGGCGGTGGCCATCCCGGTCAGTTCGCCGACGGTCTCGCCCCGTACGGTCAAGGCCAGGGCGAGCCCGGCGATCTGTGCCGGGGTGGCCTCTCCGCGCATGATCACCCGCATCGCCTCGGCGGCCTCGGTCTCGGTGAGGGGCCGTCGTGCGGCCGCCCGCAGTAGCTCAATCATCGCTGCTCTCCAGGAAGTTCGCGATCAGCTGCTTTCCCTCGGGGCTGAGGACCGACTCGGGGTGGAACTGCACGCCGTAGGTGGGCCGGTCACGGTGGCTGAGGGCCATGAGTGTGCCGTCCGCGGTGCGGGCCACCGCGCGCAGTTCGTCCGGCAGCGAGTCCTCGGGGACGACGAGCGAGTGGTAGCGGGTGGCCGTGAAGGGGTTCGGCAGGCCGGCGAGTACACCGCTGCCGTCATGGTGCACCTGTGACGTCTTGCCGTGCACGGGCTCCCCGCGCACCACCGATCCGCCGAAGGCGGCTGCGATGCACTGATGGCCGAGACACACACCGAGGATGGGCAGCTGTCCGCCGAGTGCGCGGACCGCTTCGACCGAGACGCCCGCCTCTGCGGGGGTGCACGGCCCCGGCGAGATCAACAGCAGGTCGTACCGGGCGAGTTCGGCGACGGTGACCGCGTCGTTGCGGAACACCGTGGGAGCGCCCCCCATTTCGGCCACGTGGTGCACCAGGTTGTACGTGAACGAGTCGTAGTTGTCGATCACCGCGACGCGGGGGCGCCGGGTGGACGGCACGCCGGTGGTGGTCATCTCCGCGCCTCCCCTTCGGCGCGGCGTACGGCGGTGAGCATCGCCCTGGCCTTGTGCAGGGTCTCGCGGAACTCGGACCTGGCGTCGGAGTCGGCGACGATGCCCGCACCGGACTGGACGTGCACCGTGCCGTCGGCGACGACGATCGTGCGCAGGGCGATGGCGAAGTCGGCCAGGCCGTCGTGGCCGGCGAAGCCGACGGCTCCGCCGTAGACGCCCCGCTGCTCAGGTTCGAGTTCCGCGATGATCTCCATCGCCCGGATCTTCGGGGCACCCGACAGGGTCCCGGCGGGGAAGGTGGACCGCAGGGCGTCCAACACCGTCTTCCCAGGTGCCAGTTGTCCGGAGACGGTGGACGAAAGATGCATCACGTGGGAGAACCGCTCGACGTGCATCAGCTGCTCGACCTGGACGGTGCCCGGTTCGGTGACCCGGCCGAGGTCGTTGCGTCCGAGGTCGACCAGCATCACGTGCTCGGCGCGCTCCTTCTCGTCCGCGAGCAGTTCCCGCTCCAGTTCCGCGTCGGCCGCCGGATCCGGATGGCGCGGCCGGGTCCCTGCCAGCGGCCGGGTCTCCACCCGCCGCCCCTCCGCCTTGACCAGGAGTTCGGGCGATGCGCCGATGACGTGCCGGCCCTCCCCCAGGCTCAGGTGGTACATGTACGGCGAAGGGTTGGTGGCCCGCAGGTGGCGGTACAGGTCGAGCGGAGCGGCGCGCAGCGGTCTGCTCAGCCGCCGGGACAGCACGATCTGGAAGGCGTCGCCGGCCGCGATGTAGGCGCGGGCCCGCTCGACCCGCTCGGCGAACTCCCGCTCCGTCAGGTTCGCCGTCCAGCCCGCCGTGTCGCTCTCCGGGGTTTCGCCGGTGCGGTCCAGTGGGCGGCCGGTGAATCCGGCGGAGGGTGCGGTGGCGCGCAGCCGGCGGCTGAGCTCCCCGAGCCGGGCGACGGCGTCGTCGTACGACTCGTGCGCCGGCCGATGGAGTGTGATCAGCAGGATCCGTCGGGTGGCGTGGTCGAAGACGACCAGGTCCTCGACGGCCAGGAAGGCGGACTCCGGGAGCCCCGGGGACGGCCCGTCCGCCACCGGCAGCGCCTCGAAGTGGCACGCCGACTCGTAGCCGAGATGTCCGACGACCCCGCCGTGGAACGGCGGCAGCCCCGGCACCGGGGCCTCCGAAGCGGCGAGCCGTCGCCGGAGCGCGCTCAGCGGATCACCGTCGGGGAGGTCGAGCAGGACGGGCCGGTGGCCCACGTACGAGTACCGGGCGACCCCGCCCGACACCGGCACGCTCTCCAGCAGGAAGCCCGGCTCGTCCGGGCCGCAGAGCTGTGCGTAGGCGGTGACGGGGCTCATCACGTCGGCCAGGAATTCCTGGTGCAGCGGGACGACGTCGTACGTCCGTCCCAGCTCGGCCGCGGTGGCCCGGTCGGGCAGAGTGGCGCGAGCGGCCTCGGCGGTGACCGCGGCCTCTTCGGTGAGATGAGTGATCATGTCGCCTGCCTCAACGGGGTCGGCAAGAAAGTCCTCCGGGCTGCTCGCAGTGGGCGATGGATACGGCCTCGAACGCACCGGTGCGCACGCTACGAAGGCTTCCTATGCCTTCGCTATCGAGCCCGTATGGGCACGCGACGGGGCTGCCGCGGCCAGGTCCGGCGCCTGCCGGAAGTGCTGGCCGCACCGGTCGGCAACCCTGTCGAAAGTCAGTCGAAGAAACGTCGTTCGTGCCTGGTGAGGCCTCGTGTCCGGGTTTTACCTTCGCCTGGGACAACCCGGCAACGGTGAGCGGACAGCGCGGGTGAGCGACGTATGCGGAGGAGCCCACGGATGAAGAAGCGGCTGGACGAGCCCGGCGGATCCGCCGAGACCTTGGCGTGCGGAGGCGGCGAAGCGCCACCGGAAGTGCCACCGTCCCCCAAGGCCCTGGGACTGACCACGGCCGAGGTCGCCGAACGCGTCGCCAGCGGCCGGGTCAACGACGTCCCTCTCCGGTCGAGCCGCAGCACCGGCGAGATCGTCCGGGCCAACCTCTTCACCCGGATCAACGCGATCATCGGCGTGCTCTTCGTCATCATCGTGGTGGTCGGGCCCGTGCAGGACGCGCTGTTCGGCGGGGTCATCCTCGCCAACACACTGATCGGTATCTTCCAGGAGGTCCGTGCCAAGCGGACGCTCGACCAGCTCGCGATCGTCGGGGAGAGCCGGCCGCGGGTCTGGCGTGACGGGCAGCGGAGCACCGTCAGCGCCTCGGACATCGTCATCGACGACCTCATCGACCTGGGCCAGGGCGACAAGATCGCGGTGGACGGGACGCTCATCGACGCCGACAACCTGGAGGTCGACGAGTCGATGCTCACGGGCGAGGCGGATCCGGTCCACAAGCACGCCGGGGACGCGGTGATGTCGGGCAGCTTCGTGGTGGCCGGGGCCGGTGTCTTCACCGCGACCCGGGTGGGGCGCGAGGCATACGCCGCCCAACTGGCCGAGGAGGCGCGGCGCTTCACGCTCGTCAACTCCGAGCTGCGCAACGGCATCGACCGGATCTTGAAGTTCGTCACCTATGCCATCGTCCCCGCGGGCATCGCTCTGATCATCACCCAGCTGCTCGTCAACGACGACGACCTGCCCGAGGCGGTCCGACGCATGGTGGGCGGGCTGGTGCCGATGGTGCCGGAGGGCCTGGTCCTGCTCACCTCTCTGGCGTTCGCGGTCGGTGTGGTCCGGCTCGGCCGCAAGCAGTGTCTGGTGCAGGAACTTCCCGCGATCGAGGGACTGGCCCGGGTGGACACCGTCTGCCTGGACAAGACGGGAACGCTCACCGAGGCGTCGATGGATGTCGACGAGGTGCTGCCGCTGGCGCCCGACGTGCCCGTCGACGACGTGCTCGGCGCGCTCGGCGCCGCCGACGAGCGTCCCAACGCCAGCCTGCAGGCGATCATCGAGAGGTTCCCCGCTCCGCAGGGCTGGCGGTGCCGGGACACCGCGCCGTTCTCGTCAGCGCGCCGGTGGAGCGGCGCCGCGTTCACCGAGCCGTCGGGCCGGGAGTCGGCCTGGCTCCTGGGCGCGCCCGACACCATGCTCACGGCCGGGCATTCCATGCTCACGGCCGCCGACTCGTACGGCGCCCGCGGGATGCGGGTGTTGCTGCTCGCCCGCAGCTCCCGGCCGCTCGACGAGCTGCTGGCCGACCCCTCGGCGGTGCCTTCCGCGGTGGAACCGTGCGCGCTGGTCGTCATCAAGCAGCGCATCCGGCCCGAGGCTTCGGCCACCCTGCGATACTTCGCCGACCAGGGGGTCGCGGCGAAGGTGATCTCGGGCGACAACGCGGTGTCGGTGGGAGCGGTGGCAGCCGGGCTGCAACTGCCGGGCGCCGAACGGCCGGTGGACGCCAGGTCCCTGCCCGAGGACGCCGAGGCGCTGGCGGACGCCGTCGAGCAGAACTCCGTCTTCGGACGGGTGGGCCCGCAGCAGAAGCGGGACATGGTGGGCGCACTGCAGTCCCGGGGCCACTCCGTGGCGATGACGGGTGACGGCGTCAACGACGTGCTGGCGCTCAAGGACGCCGACATCGGTGTGGGAATGGGGTCCGGGAGCCCCGCGACCCGCGCGGTCGCCCAGATCGTGCTCCTCGACAACAACTTCGCCTCGCTGCCGTCGGTGGTCGCCGAGGGGCGCCGGGTCATCGGCAACATCGAGCGTGTGGCCAACCTCTTCCTCACCAAGACCATTTACTCGGTGCTGATGGCGCTGGTCATCGTGATCGCACAGGCGCCGTACCCGTTCCTGCCCCGCCACGTCACCCTGATCGGTTCGCTGACCATCGGTGTCCCCGCGTTCTTCCTCGCCCTGGCACCCAACAAGGAACGTGCCCGGCCCGACTTCGTCGGCCGGGTGCTGCGCTTCGCCGTGCCGGCCGGCGCGCTGGCGGCAGCCGCGACGTCGGTGGCGTACTTCTTCGCACGGTCCGTGTACGACGACAACCTGGACGCGGAGACCTCCGCGGCGACGCTGGCACTGTTCCTGACCGCCCTGTGGGCGCTGGCCATCATCGCGCGGCCGTACACCTGGTGGCGGGTGCTCCTGGTGGCTGTGATGGGCCTGGCGTTCGCCGTGGTGCTGATCGTCCCGTCGCTGCAGGACTTCTTCCAGCTGAAGCTGGTCGGTGTCGAAGTGCCCTGGACGGCGGCGGCCTGCGCGGTCGTCGCCGGTCTGATTCTCGAAATCGTGTGGGCTCGCAGCCGTCGGCGGCTGTCCGACGGCTGAGCCCACCGGGGCGGTAATCCCCCGGCCGCCCGAAACGAAGGGCCGCCCGGCCTCGTGGCCGGGCGGCCCTTCCACGTGTGCCGGCGGAACGGGCCCCGGAATGTGCCCGGACCGCACGCCCGGACCCGTCGACCGCAATGTTCAGGCCATCCGGCACGTGCGGCGCCCGCTGCCCACTTCTGCCCGGTACTAATCCTGCGCCGCCGTTTCGGAACCGGATCGTCCGGCATGCAATGCCCACCACCAGGAGTTTTATCTTCAAGTGGCCCCGCACCGCTCTATTGTGACGCATCGTGGGGCGATAGATGGCCGCCGAACAGGGTAGGGGAGAAAGCAGCCACCCTGACGAAGGGCAAGTCGACACCTGTCGAAAGTTGAGTGTTGGAACCGGAGGGGGTCCGTATTATTCGACGGAGGGCAGGGGGACCGATGACGAGCCACTTCACACAACTGAGGCCTGCGTGCGAGAGGCCCGCTCGAACCGTCGAGCCGGGCGCACCGTGTCCGTGACACTGGCGGCACACCACAGTTGAGCCGCATCGACAGATCCGGAACCTAGCCCTCCAATTCCCCCCACGATCGCGACGGGAGAGCCCTGTTTGGATTGAACCCACTCCGTGAAATGGCACCGAACAAGCACGAGCACATCTTCACACGGGGGTCTCAAGAAGCCATGGAGTTCCACTCAGAAATAATATCCCAAAGGGACGAGAAAGCAGATCAACAGGAATCGGCGCCGCCCGGGCAGCACACTGCCCCGCAATGCGCCGATGCCATCGCAAAAGAGAACGGCACCGGTCTGGAATTCCGAATACTCGGACCGCTGGACGTACGCATGAAGGGCCGGACACTATCGGTAGGAGGGCCTCGGCAGCGCGCCGTACTTTCGGCCCTGTTGCTGTCGGCCAATCAGGTCGTCTCCTTCGACTCCCTCATAGAGAAAGTCTGGAACGGACGACCACCCAGTACCGCCCGCACCCAGGTCGCGATCTCCATCGCCACACTGCGCAAGGTCTTCCGGGCCGCCGGCTGGGAGCAGGAGACGATCATCACGGCGATCCCGGGCTACATGCTCAGCCTCGCCGACGAGTCACTCGACGCGCGGCGTTTCGAGCGCCTCGTCGAGGAGGCGGCCCGGCTGACGGCGGTGAGCCGTACGGCGGACGCGGCCACGGCGTTGCGGGGTGCCCTGGCCCTGTGGCGTGGACCGGCACTCGGCGGGGTCTACGCGCCGTTCGCCGAGACAGAGGCGGCCCGGCTCGACGAGCAGCGGATGCTCGCCGTCGAGCAGCACATGGCGCTGCGTCTCCAACTCGGGGAGCACCAGGCCGTCCTGGGCGAACTACAGGCACTGGTCGGCGCCTGCCCACTACGGGAGCGGCTGCGGTACTACCTGATGCTCGCCCAGTACCGGTCCGGCCGCCGCGCGGAGGCGCTCAGAACCTTCCGCGACGGAACACGCCATTCCGTAGAAGAAATCGGTCTCGAACTCGGCCTGCAGCTACAGGAGTTGCACAATTCCATCCTGCGTGACGAGGTTCCGCAACCGCCCACTCCGAGTGTTGCCGCCGCACATCCCGGCACACCGGTAACAGTCTCTTCCCCCCTTCCGAAGAGCGATCCGTACTTCATCGGCCGTAGCCGGGAGCAGTGGCTCATGAACGAGGCACTGCTCAGCGAAACATCGCAGAATTCATCCTCCATCGCGTACATCACGGGCAGCCCCGGAATCGGCAAGACCAGTCTCGCGGTCCACTGGGCACACGAGTCGGCGGACGCGTTCCCCGACGGCCGGCTCTTCGCCGACCTCCGGCACGGCGAACCCCTCTACGTGCTGCACCAGTTCCTGCGCCATCTCGACCCCGAGGGCTCGCTCCCCACGGATCTGGCGGAGGCGTCCGAGCTGTACCGCACCGCCCTGAAGGGCAAGCGGATCCTGGTGGTCCTGGACCACACGTCGTCATACCCGCAGGTGCGCCATCTGCTGCCGGAGGACGGCGCCTGCCGGGTGGTGATCACCGGCGCGGTCAACCTGGACGAACTCCTCCAGCACCACAGCGTGCTGCAACTGCGGCTCGGCCCGATGTCCGACGACGAGTCGCGTGAAATGCTCAGCGCCGTCCTGCGGGACTCCCGGACCGAGGAGTTTCCCACTGCCACCAAGCAACTCGGGCTGCTGTGCGGCAGTCTGCCGCTGGCGCTGCGGGCAGCCGGAGCCAGGTTGCTGGCCAAGCAGCACTGGCGCGTCCATGACCTCGTACGGCGTCTGGAGCGGTCCCCCGACCGCCTGGCCGAGCTGAGCATCGGGGAGGACTCACTGCGGGCGCGTCTCGACAACAGCCTGAGTGAGCTGGACGAGAGGGCGGCCTCCGCCTACCGCGAGCTGAGCCGTCTGGGAGACCACGACTTCTGCGCGGCCAGGGCGGCGGAGGTGCTGGACATGGACCAGCTGGACGCCGAGGACCTCATCGAGACCCTGGTGGACGCGCAGCTGCTGGAAGCGGTAGGGCGTGGTGCCTGGGGCGAGATGCGCTACCGCTGGCAGGAGTTGGTGCGGCTGCACGCACTCAGCTCCCGGTCGGCGCAGCCCTGCGGGGCGGGTATCGCCGGGTGAACCGGCCGGCGCGTCCCGCCCGCGCCGCATGACGCTCCGCCCCCCGCACGGCCCGTACGCCCCCTTCAGGGTGTGCGGGCCGTACGCGTTGTGTTCCTTCGGGGCCGCGGCGCACACCGCGGCGGCACAGCACCACAACGCCGCACAGCACCGCCACGCCACACAGCACCTGCCCCGCCGGACGGATCCGGCGGGGCAGGTGCGGGGAGCACACCCTGGACGCGGTCAGACGTCGGCGTTCATCGCCTCGATCAGGCTCTTGGGCCGCATGTCGGTCCAGTTCTTCTCCACGTACTCCAGGCAGGACTCCCGGTCCGACTCGCCGAAGGCGGTCGTCCACCCGGCGGGCACCTCCACGAAGGACGGCCAGAGCGAGTGCTGGCCCTCGTCATTGACCAGCACCAGATAGCGGCCGTCTGCGTCTTCGAACGGATTGGTCACGTCGCATTCCTTCCGGAAACGTCGGGAGCGGTTCGGCGTGGGACCGCGGGGCCGTGCTCCCACCTGTCCAACGTACGGAACCCGCGTTTCTCCCGGATATCGATCCGCTTTTCATGGCCGGTCCCCCGGCCGGCGACAGGCGCGGACGAGTACGCACCCGCCCTGGTCAGCGGCCGTGCCGGCGGATCCGGGGCTCGCCGCGCACGACGGCCTCCAGCAGCGCGGGCGGGCTCCCCCTCAACTCCGCGTCGAGGAAGGCCCCGACCGTCCGGCGGGTGAGCCGCAGTACGTCCTCCCCGGCCGTCGCGTCCTTCGACGCTCCCGGCACGGCGCGTCCCAGCGGTCCGCCGAACACCCCGTAGTCGGTGAAGGAGAGATGCCCACTGCCCGCCACCGAGTACCAGTGGCGCGGGCCGGAGAGCCGCCGCCACACCCGGTCCCACGTCCGGTCCGCGCCCGGCCTGCCGTGCTCTCCTGCGCCCAGAAGCAGAAACGGCCGGTTCACCGGCGTGGTCCCGGCCGTCTGGAACGTACCGTCGAGGTTGGCGCCGGCCGCGAAGCAGGGGTCGGTGCGGACCGCCTCGAACGCGGCGGCGCCGCCCATCGAGTGGCCCACGACGGCGACCCGCGCCGGGTCGAGCGGCGGCAGACCCCGCATGCCCGGCGCGCTGCCTCTCCCCGTACCGGGCGACGTCAACTGCCAGCGTACGTAGGACAGATCGGCGGCCCGGGTGGCGGCCACCAGCGTGCCGTCCGGGGACCGATGGCAGGCGCCGCAGCCGGTCACCCGGCCCTCGGGATAGGTGATCGCAGCGGCTTCGTAGGCGTGGTCGACGGCGGCGACGGCGTAGCCGCGACTGGCCAGATCCTCCGCCAGAGCGGTGCAGGAGGACCGGGGCAGGCCGAAGCCCGGTGACAGCACGACCAGGGGCAGACCGCGGCCCGGTGACCGCAGGGGCGGCGCTGCGCGCTCCGCGTACACGCGTGTGCGGCTGAGCAGGTCCTGGGGGACGTCGTCGATCCGGTACTGGCGCAGGATCATGGCCGACTCCCGGGGGGTGACGTAGCGCGCGCGAGGCGCCGTGGAGAGCCGGGCGGGATACCAGAGGGAGACCATCAGTTCGCGGGCCCTGTCGGGGTTCCAGGGGTCGCGCCGGGAACCGTCGCGCAGTTCCAGGGTCCGCAGCCCCACGGCATGCGGTCCGGTGGGGGCGGGCAGGGCGGGCGGCGCTCCCGCGCGGTGGGGGGCGTCCGGGGGCGGACCTGCGGCGGCTCCGACGGCCA
>NZ_JTIY01000002.1:742320-764483 GCF_000818175.1 Streptomyces sp. AcH 505 | reverse complement strand
CGGCTCCGACGGCCAGCAGGGCGGCCGCCACCAGGACGGCGCGCCGGGGCGCCAGGGGTCCGACGCGGGTCACCTTCATGATCGGCGCTCATTTCGTCCGGGGATACCGAGCGCCCATCACGTTAGGAGCGGATCGACGGCCGGGAGAGCGCCGACCACGTTCTCCTGACCTTCGTCGGCGGATTCCTGCCGAAGTGCGTCACTCCTCCGGGTTCCGCCGGGTCTTTCGTCATGCCGGGCCGCCCTACGTGTGCAGGGGGTCCCAGGGCCTGGGGATACGGGCCCGGCCGGCCGCGCCGTGCCGGAGCGCCTCACGCAGCAGTACCGGCCGGGCGGCGTCACCGGACCGGGCGACGCCCCGCAACTCCCTTGCCAGGGTGCGCGCCTGGACGGCCCACCCGTCCAGCTGGTCCGCCACGGGACCGGCGTTGGCGGTGAGCAGCTCCGCCCACAGCTCCGGGTCCCCGTCGGCCGTCCCGGTCACGTCGCGCAGGTCCTGGCCCGCCAGCCGTACGGCCGACTCGTCCTCGTCGAGGAGACGCGCGGCGGCGAGACTGGCGAGCAGGCGCGGGGCGTGCGAGACGAGAGCGACGGCACGGTCGTGGGCCTCGGGGTCGAGCAGTACCGAGGCCGCGCCGCACAGGGCGACCAGTTCCAGGGCGTGGTTGAGCGCCAGCATCTCGGTCGACTCGCTGGGCGTCAGGGCCCAGGGGCACCCTTCGAAAAGGTCCTCCCGGGGCTCGGTGGCGCCGTCGCTCACCACGGGATGGCCGCCCACCAGGGTGCTCAGGTCGCAGCCGTGCGCCAGCGCCTCCCGGTGCAGCGGGGCCTTCACCCCGGAGACATCGGTGTAGACCCGGGCCGTGCCGCGTTTCTGGTGTTCCGCCAGGACCGGGGCGACCCGGCCGTGCGGCACCGCGATCACCCCGATGTCGGCCGGCCCTGCGGGCTCAGCCGCGATGCCCGCGCCACGGTCCTCGGCCGCCCGGGCGGCCCCGGCGTCCGTGTCGATCAGATAGGTGACCACTCCGTGCCGGCGCAGGGCGAGCCCGACGGAGCATCCGATCACCCCGGCGCCCACGATCGCGACGGTGCGCATGCGTTTGTCCTCTCTGCGCCGTAGGACCGGATCCTCGCCGCGGGGGCCGGCGGTACCGGCCCCCGCCGCGCACCTCAGCCGAAGATCGAGACGGCCTGGTAGTAGGTCCACGCCGTGGCGTTGCAGTTCGTCTTCTTCTCGGCCGTGTACGCGCTGCACACCCGCAGCAGGTCGTCGTAGAGCGCGCTGTCCAGACGGCTCTTGTTGGCGTCGAACGTGCCGGCCGCCTTGTAGTTGCGGTACCCGAAGTCGTGGCGCGCACAGGACGTATCGAAGGGGAAGCCGAAGGGGTTGTCGGGCGCCTGCGAGCAGTAGTCCGTCGACCAGTCGAACGCGTAGGCGGCCCAGGCGGCCTGGTTGGCCCGTGCGGAGTTCCAGGTCGCGTAACTCGAAGCGCCGACCTGGGTGAACGAGGCGAGCACCTGCGGCTTGTCGGCGGGCGCGGCCTGCGCGGGAGCGGTGGCCACACCGAGCGCGAGGGCGCACCCTGCGGCGGCCAGGGAAAAGGTCGTACGTCGACGCATGCGAAACCTCCAGAGGGGGGAGCTGTGGGGAAGCGGTCCCACTGTGTCCGCAGCCGATATGTGGCCCGTATCACGCCGATATCCAGCCCAGGCCGGGCTGTAGGTCTCTTCGGGAACGACGGCGCCGGCCTTCCGGATGTGAGGTCCGGAAGGCCGGCGTCGTACCGTACGGGCGCCGCCCGCGTCGTGGTCCCGGGTCAGGCGTCGCGGCGGCGCAGCACCACATGGCCTGCGACGATCAAGACGAGCGCCCACAGCACCAGGACCACCAGGGCGGTGCCTGACCCGTAGGGGTCGGTGTCCTGCGTCATGAGGACCGTGCCGGCGACGCTCGGCATGTAGTCGCTCGCAGTCTCCAGCCACTTGGCGCCGATGACGCCCATCAGTTGGGGCAGCGCCAGCAGCACCATGATGAGGGTCGTGATGGTGCCTGCCGCGCTGCGCAGCATCGTGCCGAGGCCGATCGCCATCATCGCGAGGAGCGCGAGATACGCGCCCGCGCCGAACGCCGTTCCGAACAACTCGCCGCTCGTGTAGGCGCCGTAGTCGCCCATGAACGCGCCGGCCGCCAGGCTGGCCAGGACGCTGAAGACGAAACCCGCCACGGCGACGACGCCGATGACCACCAGTGTCTTGGACAGCAGCATCCGGCCGCGGGCCGGCACGCTCTGCAGTGTGGAGCGGATGGAGCCGCTGGAGTACTCGCTGGTGAGCGCGAGAGTGGCCAGGACGACCACGGTGAGCTGGGAGATCAGGAACGCCTGGGAGGCGTGGTGCGGAGCGGGCGTGGTGACGTCCAGTCCCTTCTTCGCACTCGCGTCGGCCGACATGCCGACGATCGTCGCGAAGCCCACGGTGAGCACCAGGCCGACGAGAAGGTTCCACCAGGTCGCCCGGACACTCCAGAGCTTCGTCCACTCGAACGCCAGCGCGCCCTTGAACGCGCCGCCCTTGACCGGTGCTGCAAGCTTGGGGGCTGTGGTCGCAGTCATATCCACTTACGCTTTCTGGTGATCCGGTGCTTCGGTGGCATGGACGAGCGAAGGCGTGCTGTACTCCACGCTGGTGGCGGTGAGTTCCATGTACGCCTGCTCCAGACTGGCCTTGCGCAGGCTCAGTTCGTGGACCGGAACCCGGTGTTTGAAGGCCAGGTCGCCGATCTCCTGCAGGGTGCCGCCGACGACGATCAGCTCCTCGGGGGCACCGCCCGGGCTCTGTTCCACACTCATGCCGATCCCCTTCAGCTCCCGCCGCAGCACGTCGGGCTGCGGGGTGCGCACCCGGACGGCGTTGAGGGAGCTGCTCGCGATGACCTCCTCGATCGGGGCGTTCGCGATGACCTTGCCCCGGCCGATGACCACGAGGTGGTCGGCGGTCTCCTGCATCTCGCTCATCAGGTGGCTGGAGACGAAGACCGTACGGCCCTCCGCCGCCAGTGACCGCATCAACTCCCTCACCCAGCGCACTCCGTCGGGGTCGAGGCCGTTGACCGGTTCGTCGAAGAGCAGCACCTTCGGGTCGCCGAGCAGCGCGGCGGCGATGCCCAGCCGCTGCCCCATCCCGAGGGAGAAGGAGCCGATCCGTTTCTTTGCCACTTCGGTGAGTCCGACGGTGTCCAGCACCTCCGCCACCCGTGACGGCGGGATCCCGTTGCTGCGGGCCATGCCGAGGAGATGGTGGTACGCGGAGCGGCCGGGGTGTCCGGCCCGCGCGTCCAGCAGCGCGCCCACCTGCCGCAGCGGCTGCTTGAGCTGCACGTACGGCTTGCCGGCGATCAGGGCACGGCCGCCCGTCGGTGTGTCAAGACCGACGATCATCCGCATGGTCGTCGACTTGCCCGCGCCGTTCGGCCCCAGGAAACCCGTCACCTTTCCTGCGCTGATCTCGAACGAGAGATCGGACACGGCCGTCTTGTCGCCGTACCTCTTGGTGAGTCGGTCCACAGTGATCATTGCCTGTCGGCTCCTTCCGAAGTCACCCCACCAAACTAGGAAGACAGCGCGGCCGGGACATCTGGCGTTCGGCAACGATGACACTCGACTTTCGGCAGGTTCCTGGCCCCCGCCGGCTCTTGTAGCGTGCGGGAATGCAGCTTTGGCAGGGCGTCCGCCGCCGGGTGGACCACTTCTCGCGGGGCCTGCGCTCCGACCGGCCCTTCACCAGGCGCCGCGATTTCGTACTCCTCGCGGTGCTGCTGGCACCCTCGGCGCTCAGTGTCGGCGGCCCGGTGGCCGCGCCCGGGGTCTGGCCGCTGGTCGTCGTACTGATCGCGACGGCGGTCGCGGTGCGCCGGAGCGCGCCGCTGCTCTCCCTGACGCTGGCCGCTCTGCCCGTCCTCCTCTATCCCGTCCTCCAGTCGACGCTGTGGACGGTGACGGCCGCCGCCGTGCTCAGTTTCCTGGCGGGCTGCCGGGTGACCCGCCTCTGGCACGCGCACGCCGTGTTCGTCTCGGTGGCCCTGGCCGGGCTGCTGGTGGTCTCCGTCTTCGCCGAGCCCAAGGACTGGCTGAGTCTGTTGATGACGGAGCTGGCCGCCTGTCTGCTGCCGTGGTGGGCGGGCAGTTGGTGGCGGCAGCGCTCCGACCTGACCCGGGCCGGCTGGGAGCACGCCGAGCAACTGGAGTGGAAGCAGCGCTTCGTCGCCGAGCAGGCGCGGCTGAAGGAACGCGCCCGGATCGCCCAGGACATCCACGACTCGCTGGGCCACGAGCTGAGTGTGATGGCCCTGTTGGCCGGCGGCCTGGAACTGGCCCCCGCCCTGCCGGCCGAACAGCGCGAGGTCATGGCCCAGTTGCGCGAGCGGTGCACGATGGCCACCGAGCGGCTGCACGACGTCATCGGGCTGCTGCGCGAGGACTCCACCCCCTCGCTCCGGCCGCCGGACGAGTCCGTCGCCGAACTGGTGCGGCGGTTCGAACGGTCGGGAACGCCGGTGGAGTTCCGCGAGGAGGGGGCGGACTCCGAGGGCACGCCGCTGCTCACCGGCCTCGCCGCCTACCGCGTGGTCCAGGAGTCGCTCACCAATGCCGCCAAGCACGCCCCCGGCGCCGCCGTATCCGTGCGGCTGACGCACCGGGCCGACGGGACAGTGGTGTCGGTCTTCAACGATCTGCCGCAGGAGGGCACACCGGCCGGCGCGTCGGGCAGCGGCCTCGGTCTGATCGGTCTGGACGAGCGGGTCCGGCTGGCGGGCGGGACACTGCGCACCGGGCACCGCGCGGGCGGCTTCGAGGTACGCGCCGAACTACCTAACGTACCACCGCCACTGCCGCCCGCGCCCGGGACCGCACCACCTGCCGCACCGGCGGACACCACGGACGGCCCGCCGGGCACGGACGGCGCCACCACGGCGGCGGAGGACGGCGCCCCGGACTACGAGGCGTCGCCGCCGGTCGCCGGACTCCCCCGCTGGAGCGCTTCGACCACCGCCCTCATGGGCGCGCGGGCCCGGGTACGGCGCGACGTACGACGGGCCGCGCTGATCCCGGTCCTGGTGGGCGGGGCCCTCGTCCTGTCACTGACGGGCCTCTACGTCTTCACCGCGGTGACGACGTCGGTCACCGCCGAGGAGTACGCCCGGATACGGCTCGGCCAGTCCCGCACGGAGCTGGCGGCGATACTGCCCGACCGGCGCATCAAGAAGCCGCCGCCGGTCGTCAGCGAACCCTCGGCGCCGCCGGGCGCCGCCTGCGAGTACTACCGGGCCAGCGAGAACGTGCTGCAGTTCACCGACGCCCTGTACCGGCTGTGCTTCGAGGATGATGTGCTGGTGGCCAAGGACGCGCTGTGAGGACACGCCCCGCACGACGACGACCGCACCCGGGACTCATGAGTTGGAACCGACGTTGAAGGAACGGATGATTCGCGTACTGCTCGCCGATGACGAAACCATTATCAGGGCCGGAGTCCGCTCCATCCTGACCACCGAACCGGACATCGAGGTCGTGGCCGAGGCCGCGGACGGACGTGCGGCGGTCGAACTGGCCCGCAAACACCGCCCTGATGTGGCCCTGCTCGACATCCGTATGCCGGAGATGGACGGCCTGGCGGCCGCCGGTGAACTCCGGACCACCAATCCGGACACCGGGGTGATCATGCTGACCACCTTCGGCGAGGACAAGTACATCGAACGGGCCCTGGACCAGGGGGTGGCCGGCTTCCTGCTGAAGGCGTCCGACCCCCGGGACCTCATCTCCGGGGTGCACGCCGTGGCGTCCGGCGGCTCCTGCCTGTCCCCGCTCGTCGCACGGCGGTTGATGACGGAGCTGCGCCGCGCCCCGGGGCCCCGCTCGCAGCTTTCGGGCGAGCGCACCACGACGCTCACCAAGCGCGAGCAGGAGGTGCTGGGCATGCTCGGCGCCGGCATGTCGAACGCGGAGATCGCCGACCGGCTCCACCTGGTGGAAGGCACCATCAAGACCTATGTGAGCGCCATCCTGAACCAACTCGGCGTCCGCAACCGGGTGCAGGCGGCGATCATCGCCTACGAGGCGGGACTGGTGGAGCGGTAGGACGCGGGCCGAAGCCCTCTCCCCGGCGGTTTGGGACACCCGGACATGACGGCGTCAGCGCGGTCATGTCCGGGTGGTTCTCAGGCGCCGCCGCGGTCCTTCACGAAGCGGGCCAGCCTGGCCGCCCCTTCGGTGGCCTGGCCGGTGGTCACAGCACTGCACGAGAGCCGGATGCGGCGGTCGCCGGCGTCGTCCAGGTGGAAGTAGCGCATCGGCGTCCAGATCACCCCGTACTGCTCGGCGGACACACGCAGCGCCTCCTCGTCCGCAGCGAAGGGGACATCGAGGGTGAGGAAGAAACCGCCGTCGGGGTCGTTCCACCGCACACCCGCCGACTCCGGCCGGTCCGGGGGGAGTTCGCGGGCCAGGGCCTCGCGCAGTGCGCGCATGGTCGCCTGGTAGTGCCGCGCCGTCGCCTCGTTCGCGGCCCGCAGGCCACCGCCGTTGCTCAGCAGCAGTCCGGCGATGGCGGCCTGGCTCAGGGTGGGTGTGTTGACCGTGACCATGCTCTTGACCTTGGCGAGTTCGTCGGCGAGCAGCCCCGGCGCTCCCCCGTCGGCGCTGTCGACCGGCTGGTCGGCGACGACGAATCCGACACGGGCGCCCGGGAAGGCGGTCTTCGCGAAGGAGCCGAGGTAGATCACGCGCTGTTCGGCGTCGAGTGCCTTGAGCGTCGGGCGCCGGACCGAGCTGAACACGCCGTACGGGTTGTCCTCCAGCAGCAGCAGCCCGAGCCGGCCCGCCGCCTCCAGCAGCGTGATGCGGTCCTGGAGGCCCATACTCACACCGGTCGGGTTCGAGCAGTCGGGAACCACGTAGAGGGCCCGGACCCGCCGTCCCTGCGCCGTCAACTCCGCCACCGTGCGCGCCAGTTCCGTCAGATCCGGTCCGTTGCCGCCGCCGGGCACGGGGACGACGTCGATGCCGAGCAGGCTGGCGGCGCCGGTCACCCCGACATAGCTGGGGCTGTCCACGAGCAGCACGTCGTCGGGGCCGGTGAACAGCGCGCGCAGGACGAGCAGGACGGCCTCCTGGCACCCCACCGTCACCACCACGGCCGCCGGATCGACCGTCATGCCCTCGTCGATCTGGAGCATGTCGGCGACCAGGTCCCTGATCTGCCCGGCCGTCTCGCCGTACTGGTAGAGCGCGGTGCGGACGCGTTCCTCGGACAGGCCGCGGCCCCGCAGATGGTCGAGGTAGGTCTCGATGTAACCCGGCACCCGTGCGACGTCGAAGTCGCCCTCGTACGGCCGGCCGGGAGCGAAGGAGATGGCCTGCGGATAGCGGAGCGTCACCTCGTTGAGGAAGGTCATGGTGTCGAGCAGCGGCTCGGAGAGGCTGGGGTGCAGGGCGCTTCGTGGCAGCGCCACCGCCCGGTGAGTGGCGTCGGCCGTGGTCGTCATCGTGTGCTCCTGTACGGGTACGGGCGTCCCGGTCGCAGGACGGTGTCCGGGTCGATGGTGTCGGGCGAGGGGTGGCCGGTGAGCACCATGGTGTCGGCGAACTCCTCGATCAGCAGGGTCAGCATGCGGTACACACCCTCGCCACCACCGACGGCGAGCGCGTGGAGGGCCGGCCGGCCGACGAACACGGCCCGCGCTCCGAGGGCCAGGGCGATCAGGATGTCCGCCCCTGACCGGACGCCGCCGTCGAGCAGTACGGGGCAGCGGCCTCGGACGGCGCTCACCACCTCGGGTAGCGCCTCCAAGGTGGCCGGTACGCCGTCGAGTTGGCGGCCCCCGTGGTTGGAGACGATGATCCCGGCGACACCGGCGGCCACGGCCGCGTCGGCGTCCTGCGCGGTGAGCACTCCTTTGGCGAACACGGGCAGTCCGCTCGCGTCCCGCAGCCGGTCCACGGCGGACCAGTCGAGCAGCGGGTCGAAGGCCAGCCGGCTGTGGGCACCCGGTGCGGCGGCGCCGAGGGCGGCGTCCCCACTGAGGTTGGCTGGCGTGATGTGCGGGGGCACCCGGAAGCCGTTGCGCAGGTCACGCAGCCGGCGGCCGGTGAACGGGGTGTCGACGGTGAGCACCAGCGCCTGGCAGCCGCTGTCGCGGGCGCGCCTGGCCAGGTCGAGGGTGACCCCGCTGTCGCGGAAGCAGTAGAGCTGGAGCCAGAGCGGCGCGGTGGCGACGGCGGCCACCTCTTCGACGCTCCTGCTGGCGAAGGTGCTGAGGACGACGGGCAGACCGAGTCGGCCCGCTGCCAGTGCCGTCCCGGACTCCCCTTCAGGATGGGCGAGTTGGTGGTAGGCGACAGGGGCGATGCCGAGCGGCGCCGACCAGCGGGAGCCGAGCACCTCGACCGACGTGTCCGCCTTCTCGATGCCGGGCAGCGCCCTGGGGCGCAGCCGTACCGTGTCGAAGGCGGCCTCGTTGGCGGCGAGGGTACGCTCCCTGCCCGCGCCGCCCGCGATGAAGTCCCAACTCTCCGGCGGGAGTTCGTCGCGTGCCCGGTCCGCGAAGTCGGCCAGGGTGAGCGGCTCGGGCAGCGGCTTCCCAGGGGTGTGTTGTCGACCCGCCGGTCCGGCGGCGGACGTCGTCACCGGCCGGCCGCTTCGCGCTCCCGCTCGACGGCCTCGTAGAGCGCCTTGATGTTCGAACTGCCGAAGCCTCGGGCCCCGTTGCGCTGGATGTACTCGTAGAAGAGGGTGCCGCGCGGGTAGGGCGAGCGGGTGAATATCTGCAGCAGATAGCCCCATTCGTCGCGGTCGACCAGGACGTTGGTCTCGCGCAGGTCGGCGATGCGGTCGGCCATGCCGCTCACCCGCTGGGTGAGCAGGTCGTAGTACGTGCCGGGAGTGTGCAGGAAGGCCACACCGCGCTCGCCGAGGGTACGGACCGAGCCGACGATGTCGTCGACCAGGAAGGCGAGGTGCTGGACACCGGGTCCGCCGTGGGCCTCCAGGAAGGTGTTGATCTGGCCGGGCTGCCGGGAGTCGTCGGGCTCGATGAGCGTGAAGGTGATGCCGCCGTCGGCATTGCGCACGACGATGGAGTCCATCGCCTGGTCGCCCACCTCGATGTACTCGGAGGAGTAGTACGGGGTGTCGAAGGCCGCCTCGTAGAACGCGGCGGTCTTGCGCAGCGTTCCCGATTCGAGGCAGACGGCGACGTGGTCGAGGGCCGGCCGGTGCCCTGCCGTGTCGGCCGCGGCCGGCAGCAGCGCCCACTCGCGGTCGGGCGGCAGTTGGGCGTTCGCGTCGTCCGTGACGAGGGTGTGGCGGATGTCGCCGAAGCCCGACACCACGGCGAACCAGTCGTCGCGGCCGGTGGTGAGTGAGCGGGCCGGCTGCTGCAGTGCGCCGGCGCCGCCCAGGACGGCGCGGTCGAAGGCGGACCGGACGTCGGAGCAGGTGAAGGCGAGGTCGGCGATCGAGTCGCCGTGCCGGTCGACATAGTCCGCGACCGGAGTACCTTCGCGCAGCGCCTGGGTGACGACGAGGGTCACACCGCCGCTGCGCAGCACCGTGGAGCGGCGGTCGTACGTACCGGTCGCGGGTCCGGCGACGGCCACCGGCACGAAGCCCAGGTCGTCGATGAGGAAGCCGGTGGCCTCCCGGTCTTCCGCGACGTACAGCTCGGCGTACGCGATGGCACTGGGCGGCATGACGGCTCTCCAATACGGGAACGGGAGAATCACGGAAGCAGCATCGAAATCGACGCCCCGAATTCTCGTTCAGGAAATGCTGAGACGAGTCTGGGGACACTCTACAAATGTCTCGTATAGCCTCGCTATCGGGCCGATATCAAGCCCCCTGCCTGCGGTTATCCATTCAGAGAAGCATGTTGACCGGCTCACCTTCACCTTGCTAACGTCCCGGTTCGCCTTTACTTGAATTGGGGTCGCACACACCTCGATCGACATTTCGAGCGCGGTTCGCAAAAGGCCGGGGGGTTCCGGCGGATGATTGTGAGGAGACAGGTGTCCGAGCTCTCGACCATTCGGCACGGGCTGACCGCCGCACAGCGCGAGGTGTGGCTGGCCCAGCAGTTGGATCCCCGCGGAACGCACTACAAGACCGGGTCCTGCCTGGAGATCGACGGGCCGCTCGACCACGCCAGGCTGACAGCGGCGCTGCGCCGCACGCTGGCCGAGACGGAGACCCTGTGCTCGCGCTTCCTCACCGACGAGGACGGGCGGCCGTACCGCTCGTACTGCCCCCCGGCGCCGGCGGACACCACCGGCGCCGCAGCGGCGGACGGCCCGCCCTGCACCCCGGTGCGGCTGCCGCACTTCGACCTCACGGGGCGTCCCGACCCTGAGGCCGAGGCCATCGAGTGGATGGAGCGTGACCGCGCCACACCGGTCGACCTGGAGAGGCCCGGTCTGAGCAGCCACGCGCTGTTCACCCTCGCCCCAGGACGGCACATGTACTACCTGGGTGTCCATCACATCGTGATCGACGGCACCAGCATGACGCTGTTCTACGAGCGGCTCGCCGAGGTGTACCGCGCCCTGACGGTGGGCCAGGAGAGCCCGGACTGCGCGTTCGGCAGCATGGACCAGTTGGCGGCGGACGAGGACGCCTACCGCGGCTCGGCCCGGCAGGACAGGGACCGCGCCTACTGGACCGGGCTGTTCGCCGACCGTCCCGAGCCGGTGTCGCTGACCGGCCGCACGTGGGGCCACGCGTTGGCCGGGGTCCTGACGAGCCGCGCGCTCGGCCCGGACCGTACGCGCGTCCTCGACGTGGCGGCCGAGGCGACCGGCTCGTCGTGGACGCGCGTCGTGATCGCCGGTGTCGCCGCGTTCCTGCACCGGATGACGGGCGCACGGGACATCGTGCTGTCGGTGCCGGTCACCGGCCGTTACGGCGCAAACGCCCGTTCGACACCGAGCATGGTCTCCAACCAGCTCCCGCTGCGGGTGGCGGTGGACGGCGCCACGAGCTTCGCCGGGCTGATCGACGAGGTCTCCACAGCGTTGCGCGGGCTGATGGCGCACAGCCGATTCCGTGGCGAGGAACTCAACCGGGAACTGGGCGTGTCGGGTGGCGGAGCCGGGGTGCTCGGCCCGACCGTGAACGTCCTGCCGTACACCAAGCCCGTCGACTTCGGCGGCCCGCTCGGCCGGATGCGCAGCCTCGGGTCCGGCCCGACGACGGACCTGAACTTCGTCCTGACGGGCACTCCCGCCTCCGGTCTGCGGGTCGACTTCGAGGGCAACCCGCGGCTGTACGAGGCCGAAGACCTCACCGCGCTGCAGGACCGCTTCGTCCGGCTGCTGGAAGAACTCGCCGCCGACCCGGAAGCGCCGGTCGGCCGCGGCGAGCTGCTGACCTCCGAGGAGCGCCACCGCGTCCTCGACGAGTGGAACGACACCGCGCGGGAGGTGCCCGAGGCCACCCTCACCGGACTGCTGGCCCAGCAGGGGGCCCGCACGCCCGAGCGGGAAGCCCTGCGGTACGAGGGAACCTCCCTGACCTACGCCGAACTGCACGCCCGCGCCGACCGGCTCGCCGCGCTGCTGGCCGGCCGGGGAGCCGGGCCCGAGGACTTCGTCGCCGTCGCCGTACCCCGGTCGGTGGAACTGGTCGTCGCCCTGCTCGCCGTACTGAAGACGGGCGCCGCCTATCTGCCCGTCGACCCGGGCTATCCGGCGGACCGCATCGCCCACATGATGGGGGACGCGGGCGCCCGGCTCGTGCTGACCACCCGGGACACCGAGGACCGGCTGCCGCAGGACGGCACCCCGCGGCTGGTGCTGGACGCCGACGACACCGAGGACCTGGGGGCGCCGCCCGCGCCGTCCCTCGACCCCGGCCATCCGGCGTACGTCATCTACACCTCGGGCTCCACCGGGCGGCCCAAGGGCGTGGTGGTCTCCCACCGCGCCGTCGTCAACCGTCTGGCCTGGATGCAGGACACCTACGGCCTCGGCGCCGACGACCGGGTCCTGCAGAAGACCCCGTCCGGTTTCGACGTGTCGGTGTGGGAGTTCTTCTGGCCGCTGCTCCAGGGCGCCACCCTGGTCGTCGCCCGGCCCGACGGCCATCTCGACCCCGCCTACCTGGCCGACACGATCCGCCGTGAGCGGGTGACCACGGTCCACTTCGTACCGTCGATGCTCGACGCGTTCCTGCGTGCGCCGTCCGCCGCGTCGCTCACCGGGCTGCGCCGGGTCTTCTGCAGCGGCGAGGCGCTGCCGGCCGCGTTGCGCACCCGGTTCCTGGCCGCGTGCGACGTCCCGCTGCACAACCTGTACGGGCCGACGGAGGCCGCGGTCGACGTGACGTACTGGCCGTGCGAGCGGGACACCGGCAGCGGGCCCGTGCCCATCGGCCACCCCGTGTGGAACACCCGGATGTACGTGCTGGACGGCGCGCTGCGTCCGGTGCCGCCGGGTACGCCCGGCGAGCTGTACATCGCGGGTGTGCAGCTCGCCCGCGGCTATCTCAACCGTCCCGCGCTGAGCGCGGAGCGCTTCACGGCGGATCCGCACGGCGCGCCGGGCAGCCGGATGTACCGCACGGGCGACCTGGCACGCTGGAACCGCGACGGCAGCCTGGCCTATCTCGGCCGCGCCGACCAGCAGGTCAAGCTGCGCGGTTTCCGGATCGAACTCGGCGAGATCGAGGCCGCGTTGGTCCGTCAGCCGGAGCTCGCCGGCGCCGCCGTCGTGCTGCGCGAGGACCGGCCGGGCGACCAGCGCCTGGTGGCCTACACCGTGCCGTCCGGCGGGAGCGGTCCGGAGAGCGACCTGCTCGCGGCCCGGCTGCGTGCGCTGCTGCCCGATTACATGGTCCCCTCGGCCTTCGTCACCCTGCCGGAGCTGCCCGTCACCCCGAACGGCAAACTGGACCGCAGAGCGCTGCCGGCCCCCGACGCTCCGGGGCGCACCGCGGGCCGGGCACCCCGCACACCGCGCGAGGAGCTGCTGTGCGGGCTGTTCGCCGAGATCCTCGGTCTGGAAACGGTCGGCGCCGACGACAGCTTCTTCGCCCTCGGCGGCCACTCGCTGCTCGCCACCCGGCTGATCAGCCGCATCCGTACCGTCCTCGGAGCGGAGCTGCCGATCCAGCGGGTCTTCGAGACGCCGACCGTCGCCGGTCTGGCCGGCGTCCTCGACGACGCGGAGCGGGCCCGCTCCGGCGTGACGAGCCGGCCACGGCCCGAGCGGCTGCCGCTCTCCTTCGCCCAGCAACGGCTCTGGTTCCTGCACCAGTTCGAGGGGCCGTCCCCGCTCTACAACATCCCGGCCGCGCTGCGGCTGACCGGCCCGCTGGATCCGGCGGCCATGGCGGCGGCCATCGGTGACGTGGTCGCCCGGCACGAGACCCTGCGCACGGTCTACGCCGAGGACGCGCACGGTCCGCACCAGCTCGTCCTGTCGGCCGCCGAAGCGACACCCCGGCTGGAGACCGTCGAATCCGGCCCCGAAAGCCTCTCCCGGGACATCGCGCGGGTGGCGCGGCACCGGTTCGACCTCGGCAGGGAGATCCCGTTGCGCACGGCGCTGCTGCGGGTGGCCGAGCAGGACCACGTGCTGATGCTGGTGCTGCACCACATCGCGGGTGACGGCTGGTCACTGGGGCCGCTCGCGCGGGACCTGGGGACCGCGTACGCCGCGCGGCTGGCGGGGGCGGCGCCCGGATGGGAGCCGCTGCCCGTCCAGTACGCCGACTACACGCTGTGGCAGCAGGAGCTCCTGGGCGCCGAGGGGTCCCGGGCCGGTGAGGGAGACCGGCAGCTCACCCACTGGAAGCAGGTGCTGGCCGGTCTGCCGGAGCAGCTGGAACTGCCCACGGACCGGCCTCGTCCGGCCCGCAGCGACAACACGGGCGACCGGCTCGACCTGTCCGTATCCGCCGATCTCCACCGGGCACTGGCCGGGCTCGCGACCGAGAGCCGCACCAGTGTGTTCATGGTCCTGCAGGCCGCTCTCGCGGCCCTGTTGACCCGGCTGGGCGCCGGCGAGGACATCCCCGTCGGCTCCACGATCGCGGGGCGTACCGACGCCTCGGTGGAGAACCTCGTGGGGTTCTTCGTCAACACCCTGGTGCTGCGCACCGACACCGCGGGTGACCCGGCCTTCCGCGACCTCCTCGGCCGGGTGCGCGACACCGACCTGGCCGCCTACGCGCACCAGGACCTGCCCTTCGAGCGGTTGGTCGAGGCGGTCAACCCCGACCGCGGCGCAGGTCATCACCCGCTGTTCCAGGTGATGTTGACCTTCGACACCACCCAGCAGGACGCCCTGGGCGAGCTGGGCCGGCTGCCGCGCATCCGGACGAGCCTCGTCCCCGTCCACACGGGACTGTCCAAGTTCGACCTGGCGTTCGCGTTCGACGAACGCAAGGACGCCGAAGGGGGCTCCGCCGGTATCGATCTCGCGGTGGAGTTCAGCACGGAGCTCTTCGACGCCGCGACCGTGCGCACTCTGGCCGAGCGGCTGCTGCGGCTGCTCGCCCAGGCCGTCGCGGACCCGGACCGCCGCCTGGGTGACCTCGACATCCTGCTGCCGGGTGAGCGGCGCGCACTGCTGGTGGACGCCAACAACGCGGGTCTCGCCGCCACTTCGGCGCCCGCGGCCGACGTCACCCTGCCTGAGCTGTTCGAACGGCAGGTGGCGCGGGTGCCCGACCGCACAGCCCTCACCTTCGACGGCGCCCGCCTGTCGTACGCCGAACTCAACTCCCGCGCCAATCAGCTCGCCCGGCTGCTCGTGGGGCGCGGCGTCGGCCCGGACCACCTGGTGGCGCTGGCGCTGCCCCGCTCGGCGGAGCTGGTCGTCGCGCTCCTCGCCGTCGTCAAGTCGGGGGCCGCCTATGTGCCGCTCGACCCGGACTATCCGGCCGGCCGGCTGGCCTACACACTCTCCGACGCGGCGCCCGCCCTGCTGCTCACCACGGCGGACGTGGCGGG
This sequence comes from Streptomyces sp. AcH 505, assembly GCF_000818175.1. GTDB lineage: Bacteria > Actinomycetota > Actinomycetes > Streptomycetales > Streptomycetaceae > Streptomyces. Next base: position 749,479 of record NZ_JTIY01000002.1, on the reverse strand, counting down.
CCGGCTGCCCGGACACGGCGTCCCCCAACTCGTCATCGACGGCAACGGCGAACCGGCCACCACGCACACGGCCGACCTCGCGCAGGACGAACGGACCCGTCCGCTCGACGCAGGGGACACCGCCTATGTCATCTACACGTCCGGCTCGACCGGACGGCCCAAGGGTGTGGCGGTGCCGCACCGGAACGTGGTGCGGCTGTTCTCGGCGACCGGCCATTGGTTCGGCTTCGACGAGCAGGACGTGTGGACCCTGTTCCACTCCTACGCCTTCGACTTCTCCGTGTGGGAGCTGTGGGGAGCGCTGCTGCACGGCGGCCGGCTGGTCGTCGTCCCGCACCCCGTCAGCCGGGACCCGGCCGCGTTCCTCGCGCTGCTGGCACGGGAGCGGGTCACAGTGCTCAACCAGACGCCGTCGGCCTTCTACCAGCTCGCTGCCGCCGACCGCGAGCACACCCCGGAACTCGCCCTGCGCACCGTGGTCTTCGGCGGGGAGGCACTCGACCTGTCCCGGCTCGCCGGCTGGTACGAACGGCACGCCGACGACGCGCCGGCGCTGGTGAACATGTACGGGATCACCGAGACCACCGTCCATGTGTCCCACTTCCCGCTGGACCGCGCACGGGCCGCCGCCGCCTCGGCGAGCACCATCGGCGGCAACATCCCCGACCTGCGGGTGTATGTCCTCGACTCACGGCTACGGCCCGTCCCCCCGGGTGTCACCGGCGAGATGTACGTCGCCGGGGCCGGACTCGCCCGCGGCTATCTGGGCCGTCCGGCACTGACCTCGGAGCGGTTCCCCGCCGACCCCCACGCGGCGCTATTCGGCGCGACGGGCGAGACAGGTACGGCGGGCGCGACGGGCGCCCGGATGTACCGTACGGGCGACCTGGCCAGGCGCAGGAGCGACGGCGGCCTCGACTACCTCGGCCGCGCCGACCAGCAGGTGAAGATCCGCGGTTTCCGCATCGAACCCGGCGAGATCGAGGCAGTGCTCGCCGCCCACCCGGCCGTCCGCGACGTCGCTGTCCGGCTGCGCGAGGACGCACCGGGCGACCGGCGTCTCGTCGCCTACGTCGTCACCACGGCGGACGTGGACGAGCGGGTGCTGCGCGACCACGCGGCCACCCGCCTGCCGGACCACATGCTGCCGTCCGCGTTCGTCACCCTGGACACCCTGCCGCTGACCCCGAACGGCAAGCTCGACACCCGGGCACTGCCCGCGCCCGTCCACACGGGCCGGCAGGCCGGCCGGGCTCCGCGCGGGCCGCGCGAGGAGATCCTGTGCGCGCTGTTCGCCGAGGTGCTCGCCGTCCCGCGTGTGACCATCGACGACACCTTCTTCGACCTGGGCGGGCACTCCCTGCTCGCCACCCGGCTCGCCACCCGGATCAGGGCCACCCTGGGGGTGGAACTGTCCGTGCGCCAGCTCTTCGACACTCCCACGGTCGCCGGGCTCTCCGCGGCCCTGGACACCGCCGAGCGGTCCCGCACACCGCTGACCGCCGGACCCCGGCCGGACCGGCTGCCCCTGTCGTACGCACAGCAGCGGCTGTGGTTCCTGCACCAGCTCGAAGGCCCTTCGGCGACCTACAACATCACCGGCGCCCTGCGCCTGACCGGCGCTCTCGACCCCGGCGCCCTGCGCGCCGCCTTCCAGGACGTCATCGTGCGGCACGAGAGCCTGCGGACCGTCTTCGCACAGGACGAACACGGCGCCTGGCAGACCGTGCTCGGCGCCGACGAGGTGCACTTCGCGCTACCGGTCACCGAGACAGGGGCGGACGCACTGGACGCGCGGCTGGAGCCGGCCGCCCGTCACTGCTTCGACCTCACCCACCAACTGCCGGTGCGAGCCGAGCTGTTCCGGCTGTCCGAGACCGAGCACGTGCTCCTGCTGATGATCCATCACATCGCCGGGGACGGCTCGTCCCTGGGCCCGCTGATCCGTGACCTCGCGACCGCCTACACCGCGCGGACGAAGGGCTCGGCGCCCGGCTGGGCGCCCTTGCCCGTGCAGTACGCGGACTTCGCGTTGTGGCAGCGCGAGACACTGGGCGACACCGCCGACGACGACAGTGTTGCGGCCCGTCAACTCGGCTACTGGAAAGCTGCGTTGTCCGGGGTCCCGGACCAACTGGAACTGCCGGCCGACCGGTCCCGGCCCGCCGCCGCCTCGCACCGGGGAGGCCGGGTCGCGCTGAGCGTGCCCGCTGACGTGCACCGCGCGGCGGCCACCCTGGCCGGCGAGTCCCGCGCCAGTCTGTTCATGGTGCTCCAGGCGACCCTCGCCACCCTGCTCTCGCGGATGGGGGCGGGCGACGACGTCCCCGTCGGCACACCTGTCGCGGGACGATCGGACGACGCCCTCGACCAGGTGGTGGGGTTCTTCGTCAACACCCTGGTGCTGCGCACCGACACCTCCAGGAATCCGACGTTCCGCCAGCTCGTCGAACGGGTGCGGGAGGCCGACCTCAGCGCCTACGCCCACCAGGACCTGCCCTTCGAGCATCTGGTGGACGTCCTCGCCCCGACCCGCTCACTGTCGCACAACCCCTTGTTCCAGGTGCTGTTGAGCCTCGACACCACCCAGCAGGACGCGCTCGCCGCACTGTCGGCGACGGGTCTCGACGTGACTCCGCTGGAGGTGCGCACCGGCGTCGCCAAGCTGGACCTGGCCCTCGAACTCGCCGAGCGGCGGGACGCCGACGGCGTCCCCGCCGGGCTCACCGGCGCCGCCGAGTACAGCGCCGACCTCTTCGACGAGGACACGGTCACGGCCCTGGCCGACCGGTTCCTGCGGCTCCTCGCCGCTCTGGTCGCCGCACCCGACCGGCGGATCGACGAGATCGACATCCTCAGCGACGCCGAGCTGCGCCGCGTACTCGTCGAGTGGAACGACACCGCGCGTACCAGCGACACCCGCACGTTCGCCGATCATGTGGAGCGGCACGCGGCGCTGGCCCCGGAGCGGCCCGCCGTGGAGTTCGCCGGCGAAGTGCTGAGCTACGGGGAGCTGAACGCGCGCGCCAACCGGCTCGCCCGGCACTTCCTGCGGCACGGCGCGGGCCCCGAGCGGTTCGTCGCGACGGCCCTGCCACGCTCGGCCGACCTGGTGGTCGCCGCGCTCGCCGCGTTCAAGGCGGGCGCCGCATATCTGCCGGTGGACCCCGGGTATCCCGCCGAGCGGATCACTCATCTCCTCGACGACGCCGCGCCCGTCCTGCTCGTCACCACCTCCGCCGTCGCTGAAGGACTGCCGAACACCGCCGTACCCCGCCTCCTGATGGACGAAGCGGCAACGCCCAGGCAGCCAGCGCGACCTGAGCCGGCCGAGCTGTCCGAGCTGTCCGAGCTGTCCGAGTTGTCCGAGGAGAACGTCACCGACGAGGAGCGGCCCGCGCCGCTGCGGCCCGAGCACCCCGCGTACATGATCTACACCTCGGGTACGACGGGCCGCCCCAAGGGCGTCGTCGTGACCCACACCGGGCTGCCGGGGCTGCTGGACATCTTCCAGGGCGACTGCGCGGCCGGACCGGGCAGCAGGATTCTGCAACACCTCTCGCCGGGCTTCGACGCGGCCTTCTGGGAGCTGGCGATGGGGCTGCTCACCGGCGCCACGCTGATCGTCGCCCCGCAGGACACCACCCCCGGCCCTGAACTGGCCGAGCTGGCGACGCGGTCCGGCGCGACGCACCTGAGCCTGACACCGGCCGTCCTGGGGCTGCTGCCCGAAGGCTCCCTGCCCGACGGGCTGACCCTCGTCGTGGGCGCGGAGACGAGCCCGCCCGAGCTGGTGGAACGCTGGTCCGCCGGCCGCACCATGCTCAACTCCTACGGTCCGACGGAGACCACGGTCTGCGCCACGATGAGCAGGCCGCTCGCCGGCCCCGTCACCCCGCCCATCGGCGCACCCGTCGCCAACACCGCCGTCTACGTCCTCGACGCGGCGCTGCGGCCGGTCGCCCCCGGCGTACCGGGCGAGCTGTACACGGCGGGTCCGCATCTGGCCCGCGGCTACCACCGTCGCCCGGGGCTCACCGCCGAGCGTTTCGTCGCCGCCCCGTTCGGAGCGCCCGGCACCCGGCTGTACCGGACCGGCGACCTGGTGCGGTGGCTGCCGCACGGCGAGCTGGAGTACCTGGGGCGGGCCGACGACCAGGTCAAGATCCGCGGCCTGCGCATCGAACCGACCGAGATCGAGACGGTACTGGTCGAACAGGCGCCACTGTCCCAGGCGGCGGTGATCGTACGGGAGGACCGGCCGGGCGACCGGCGACTCGTCGCCTACGTGGTGGCGGAGCCCGGTCATGCCCTGGACGGCGCCCGGCTCCGCGCCGAACTGCGCGAGACCCTGCCCGACCATATGATCCCGACCGCGTTCGTCGCCCTGGACGCACTGCCACTGACCATCAACGGCAAGCTGGACCGCAAGGCGCTGCCCGCACCCGACTACACCGCACAGGTCTCGGGCCGCCGCCCCGGCACCCCACAGGAGCAGTTGCTGTGCGACCTGTTCGCCCGGACCCTGGGGGTGCCGTCCGTCGGCGCCGACGACGGTTTCTTCGACCTGGGCGGCGACAGCGTCATGTCGATCCAGCTCATCGGCCGGGCCCGCGCAGCGGGGCTCACCCTGTCGGTGCGCGACGTCTTCGAGCACCAGACGCCCGCCCTGCTCGCCCGGTCGGCCGCCACCACGCCCGCGCCGACGACGACAGGGACCGAGATGTCACCGTGGGGTGCGGCGCCGCCCACTCCGATGATGCGCTGGTTCGCCGAACTCGGCTCCGACGCCGCCACGTTCAACCAGTCCCTGGTGCTCACCGTCCCCGCAGAGCTGGACTTCGACACGCTCGCCGCCGCCCTCGGCACCCTTCTCGACCACCACGACGCCCTGCGGCTGCGGGTCACCGAGGACTGGTCGGTGACCGTCCCCGAGCCCGGTTCCGTGACCGCTGCGGACTGCCTGGTCCGCCACGACGCCGCCAGGCTGGGCGATGACGACCTGCACGGCACCGTCGCCGAACAGGCACGCGCCGCCCGAGGCCGGCTGTCCCCCACGGACGGCCGTATGCTCCAGGCCGTCTGGCTCGACCGCGGGCCCGACCGTGAGGGACTGCTCGTCCTGGTCGCGAACCACCTGGTCGTGGACGGCGTCACCTGGCGCATCCTCGTACCGGACCTCGTCGCGGCGTACGAGGGCGGCGGCACAACGGCCGTTACGGGCACGCCGTGGCGGCAGTGGGCGCACGAACTCGCCGATCTGGCCGAACGACCCGGCACCGAGGCGGAACTCGGCCACTGGCAGTCGGTGCTCGGCGACACACCACGGGCCCTGCGCATCGACCCCACGCGCGACACCCACGCCGGTGCGGGCGAGATCACAGCGGAACTCGACCCTGAGACCACCCGCGAACTGCTCACGCGCGTGCCCGGCACCTGCCACGCCACCGTCAACGACGTGCTGTTGAGCGCGTTCGCGGTCGCCGTCGCCGAGTGGCGGCGCGGACGCGGCGACGACCCGGACACACCTGTTGTGGTCGACCTGGAGAGCCACGGCCGCCACGAACACGCCGTACCCGGCGCCGACCTCAGCCGCACCGCCGGCTGGTTCACCGCCATGTACCCCGTACGACTGGAGCCCGGCAGCGCCACACCGCCGCTCCGCGCCCTCAAGACCGTGAAGGAACAACTGCGCTCCGTACCGGGCGACGGGCTCGGCTACGGCTTGCTGCGCCACCTCAACCCGCGCACCCGCGCCGTGCTCGAACCGCTGCCGGCACCGGACTTCGGCTTCAACTACCTGGGCCAGATGGGCCAGGACCGCAGCGCGGGGGCCGCCTGGACGATCACCGGTGGTGACGTCGCCGGGATCGACGGCGCGATGCCGCTGGCGCATCCGGTCGACCTCAACGCCGTTGCACTGGACGACGGTTCGGGCACACGCCTGCGGGCCACCTGGATCTACGCACCGTCGGCACTCGACCGCGAAGACGCCCAGCGCCTCGCCGACGCGTGGTTCCGGGCACTGCGCCGGCTCGTCGAGGAGTCCCGTAACCCCGAGGCCGGTGGCCTCACCCCCTCGGACGTCGTCCACCCCTCGGTCAGCCTGGACGACATCGAGCAGCTGGAGCGCGACGTCCCCGGCCTCCACGACATCCTGCCTCTCGCCCCGCTCCAGGAGGGCTTCCTCTTCCTCAACCTGTACGACAAGGACGCCCGCGACGTCTACGTCGGACAGATCTCGTTCGAACTCGAAGGCAGCTTCGACGCGGCCCGGATGCGCACCGCGGCCGGGGCCCTGCTGCACCGCCACCCGAACCTGCGCGCCGCCTTCCACCAGACCGCCTCCGGCACGTGGGTCCAGGCGGTGCCCTCGGACGTCGCACCCGACTGGCGTGAAGCCGACCTGACCGACCTGCGGCCGCAGGAACAGCAGGCACGCGCCACCCAGTTGGCGGCGGACGACCGCGAGCGCCGCTTCGACGTGGCGCGTCCGCCGCTGTTGCGCTTCACTGCGCTTCGGCTGTCGGCCGACCGGGTGCGACTGGTGATGACGAACCATCACATCCTGCTCGACGGCTGGTCGTTGCCGCTGCTCTGGCAGGAGCTGACCACCCTGTACGCGGCGGACGGGGACGTCTCGGTCCTGGGCAGGGTGCGCCCCTACGGCGAGTACCTGACCTGGCTGGACAGCCGGGACCGGGAGGCCGCCCGGCAGGCGTGGCAGCAGTCCCTGTCCGACCTGGACGAACCCTGCCTGCTGGCACCCGGCGCGGGTGCGCCGGTGGACGCGGCTCCGCCGAGCATCGCGTTCGGTCTCGACACGGTCACCAGTGAGTCCGTGGCGGGCTGGGCGCGAGCGCAGGGCGTGACGATGAACACGGTAGTGCAGGGTGCCTGGGCGCTGGCCCTGGCGCAGTCGACCGGCCGTGACGACGTGGTCTTCGGAGCCACCGTCTCCGGCCGCCCGCCTGAGCTGCCCGGCGTCGAGCAGATGATCGGCCTGTTCATCAACACCCTGCCGGTACGGGTCCGCCTCGACAACACGGAACCTCTGAGCACCCTCTTCCGTCGCCTCCAGAACGAACAGACGCATCTCCTCGACCACCAGTGGCCGGGCCTCGCCGACATCCAGACCTGGGCAGGCCACCCCCAACTC
>NZ_JTIY01000002.1:740779-741947 GCF_000818175.1 Streptomyces sp. AcH 505 | reverse complement strand
ACGAACAGACGCATCTCCTCGACCACCAGTGGCCGGGCCTCGCCGACATCCAGACCTGGGCAGGCCACCCCCAACTCTTCGACACCGCCATGGTGTTCCAGAACTACCCGGTCAGCGCCGAGGCGACCAGCCCTGACCTCGACGGTCTGCGGGTGGCGGGATTCGACGCGGTCGAGAGCACGGACTTCGTCGTCAACCTCGTCGCCCACACCAGGAACTCCGCCCTACGGCTGCGGCTCGACTACCGTTCCGACATCTGCGAGGAGCGGCTGGCCCGTTCACTGGCGGACCGGATGGTGCGGGTGCTGGAAGCGCTGGTCGACGGCGGCGATCTCCCCGTCGGCCAACTCCAGACACTCGACCCGGCCGAGCGCGAGCGGGTGCTGGTGGAATGGAACGGGACCAGCACCGACATCCCGGAAGTTCCCCTGCACGAGCTGGTCGCCCGACAGGCCGCGGAAAACGCGGACGCGGAGGCTGTGGTCTGCGAGGGACAGTCCCTCACCTACGCGCAGTTGAACGAGCAGGCCAACCAGCTGGCCCGGCACTTCATCAGCGAGGGCATCCGGGCGGAACAGTTCGTGGCGCTCGCTCTGCCGAAATCGCTGGACACGGTCATCAGCATGCTCGCGATACTCAAGGCCGGCGGCGCCTACCTTCCCATCGACCCCGACTACCCCACCGAGCGCGTCCAGTACATGCTCGACGACGCCACACCCGCGCTCACTCTCACCGAACCGGTGCCGCTGTCGGACTACGCACACCACTCCACCGATGAAGTCAGCGACGCTGATCGGGCAGTGGCGCATTCACCCCAGCACGCGGCCTACATGATTTACACGTCGGGCTCGACCGGCCGCCCCAAGGGCGTGATCATCGATCACCACGCCCTGACCACGTACCTACAGCATGCCCGGGCTGCCTACCCCGCCACCAGCGGTATCACCACCCTGCACTCGCCTCTTGCTTTTGACCTGACCATCACCGCTCTGTGGACACCCCTCACGAACGGCGGAGCTGTCCACCTGGTCACGACGCTCGAACACACCACCACCCAACCCACCCTCATCAAGGCAACGCCGAGCCACCTGCCCCTCCTCACGACCCTTCCGAGCACCACGTCGCCCACCGGCACCCTGATCCTCGGCGGTGAAGCGCTCACTGCGGA
>NZ_JTIY01000002.1:736612-738827 GCF_000818175.1 Streptomyces sp. AcH 505 | reverse complement strand
GCACCATCCTCGACGACGCCGAACGCGCCCGTACGCCCTTGGCCGTCCGTGTGCGACCGGAGCGCCTACCGCTGTCCTATGCCCAGCAGCGCCTCTGGTTCCTGCACCAGTTGGAGGGACCCAACTCCACGTACAACACCGTCACGGCTCTCCGCCTCACCGGAGCACTCGACCGGAACGCTCTGCAAGCCGCTGTCCAGGACGTCACCGTCCGGCACGAGAGCCTGCGCACGCTGTACGCCGAGGACGACCAGGGCTCTTACCAGGTTGTCCTGCCGGCGAGCTCCGTCGAGGTGCCTTTCGAGACCGAACCGGTCTCCGGAGACGAACTGGAAGAGAGGCTGACCAAGGCAGCCGCACACTGCTTCGACCTCACCTCGGAACTCCCCGTCCGCACCTGGCTCTTCCGCGTCTCGGACGAAGAACACGTACTCCTGCTTTTGATCCACCACATCGCCAGTGACGCCTGGTCACGTGGTCCGCTGGCCCGGGATCTGACCACCGCGTACGCCGCCCGCAGCACAGGCAATGCTCCCGGGTGGGCACCTCTCGCCGTCCAGTACGCCGACTACGCGCTGTGGCAGCGCGACATCGTCGGCGACGACGGCGATCCGGACAGCGCCGCGAGCGCTCAACTCGGCTACTGGAGGCAGACACTCGCCGGCCTGCCGGATCAGCTCGACCTGCCCACCGACCGGCCCCGGCCTGCCGTCGCGAACTATCGCGGTGGCCGGGTCCCCCTGGCCATATCGGCCGAACTGCATACGCGATTGACGGAACTCGCGCGGAACTCGAACACGAGCATCTTCATGGTGGTCCAGGCGGCGCTGGCGACCCTCCTCACCCGACTCGGCGCCGGGACCGACATCCCCATCGGCACCTCCGTCGCAGGACGCACCGACGACGCGACCGACGACCTCATCGGCTTCTTCGTCAACACGCTCGTCCTGCGCACCGACACGGCCGGCAATCCCACCTTCCGGGAACTGCTCGGCCGCACCCGCACCACCGATCTGACCGCCTACAGCAACCAGGACCTCCCCTTCGAGCAACTCGTCGAAGCCCTCAACCCCACCCGCACCCTCTCCCACCACCCTCTCTTCCAAGTCCTGCTGACCTTCAACAACACGGACCACGAAGGGGCACTGAACGAGATCGCCGAGCTTCCCGGACTGCGGGTCACGCCTCAAGAGATCGACCGGACAGCCTCGAAATTCGACCTCTCCTTCGCCTTCGCGGAGTCGTTCGACAGCGAGCGCCGCCCGCTCGGCATCGATGGCGCACTCGACTTCAGCACAGATCTCTTCGAGCACGCCTCGGCCGCGGCCATCACGGAACGCTTCATCCGCGTCCTGGAGTCCGTGACGTCGACGCCTGATCGGCGCATCCATGACGTCGAGGTCATCAGCACGGCCGAGCGTGAGCGGGTGCTGGTGGAGTGGAACGGGACCAGCACCGACATCCCGGAAATTCCCCTGCACGAACTGGTCGCCCAACAGGCCGCGGAAAACCCGGACGCCCAGGCTGTGGTCTGTGAAGGGAAGACCCTCACCTACAGGCAGTTGAACGGGCAAGCCAACCAGCTGGCCCGGCACCTCATCGCCCAGGGGGTGCGAGCCGAGCAGTTCGTGGCGCTCGCCTTGCCGAAGTCGCTGGGCACGGTCATCACCATGCTCGCCGTACTCAAAGCCGGCGGCGCCTACCTCCCGATCGACCCCGACTACCCCGCCGAACGCATCCAGTACATGCTCGACGACGCCACCCCCGCACTCACCCTCACCGAACCGGTGCCGCTGTCGGACTACGCCCACCACTCCACCGACGACGTCACCGACAACGACCGGGCAGCGGCGCACTCACCCCAACATGCGGCCTACATGATCTACACCTCGGGCTCCACCGGCCGCCCCAAGGGCGTCATCATCGACCACCACGCCCTGACCACCTACCTCCACCATGCCCGGGCTGCCTACCCCGCCACCAGCGGTATCACCACCCTCCACTCGCCTCTCGCTTTTGACCTGACCATCACCGCCCTGTGGACACCGCTCACCAACGGCGGAACCGTCCACCTCACCACCACGCTCGAACACACCACCACCCAACCCACCCTCATCAAAGCCACCCCCAGCCACCTGCCCCTCCTCACGACCCTTCCGAGCACCACGTCGCCCACCGGCACCCTCATCCTCGGCGGTGAAGCCCTCACAGCGGA
>NZ_JTIY01000002.1:729090-734709 GCF_000818175.1 Streptomyces sp. AcH 505 | reverse complement strand
GCCTTTGGTTCCTCCACCAACTCGAAGGACCCACCCCCACCTACAACATCCCCACCACCCTCCGCCTCACCGGAACACTCGACACCACAGCCCTCCACACCGCCCTCCAGGATCTCGTCACCCGCCACGAAAGCCTGCGCACCACCATCACCGACGACGAGCGCGGGCCCCGCCAGACGGTGCATCCCCCCACGACGCCCGTGCCCTTCGTCCTTGTCGAGACGGATGAGCGGGCGCTGGACGCGCGGCTCGGCGAAGCAGCGCATCACGCGTTCGACCTCACGGCAGAAATCCCGGTGCGGGCCACGCTGTTCCGGCTGTCCGAGACCGAGCACGTACTGCTCCTGCTCATCCACCACATCGCCAGCGACGCCTGGTCCCGCACCCCCCTCGCCCGCGACCTCACCACCGCGTACACCGCCCGCAGCACAGGTAACGCTCCCGGGTGGACTCCCCTCGCCGTCCAGTACGCCGACTACGCACTCTGGCAGCACGACATCCTCGGCGACGACGCCGACCCGGACAGCGCCGCCGGGCAGCAGCTCGCCCACTGGAAGCAGACCCTCGCAGGCCTGCCCGAGCAGCTTGACCTGCCCACCGACCGGCCCCGGCCGACGGTCGCCGACCAGGCGGGTGACCGTGTGCCGTTCGTGCTCGAACCCGCCGTCCATGAGCGGCTGGCGGCGCTCGCCCGAGCCACGAACACCACTACGTTCATGGTCGTTCAGGCAGCGCTGGCCACACTGCTCACTCGCCTCGGCGCCGGCGAGGACATCCCCATCGGCAGCCCTGTCGCCGGACGCACGGACCAGGCGGCAGAAGATCTCATCGGCTTCTTCGTCAACACCCTCGTCCTGCGCACCGACACGAGTGGTAATCCGACCTTCCGGGAGTTGCTCGACGGTGTGCGCCGGACGGACCTGGCGGCCTACTCGCACCAGGACCTGCCCTTCGAGCGGCTGGTCGAGGCGCTCAATCCGACCCGCACGCTGTCCCACCACCCGCTCTTCCAGGTGATGCTCATCTTGAGCACCGCCGACTCCGACGCCGCCCCGGACGGCGCTCTCGCCCTGCCGGGCCTCAAGGCGACCCCCGAACGGAGCCGGCTGGAGGTCGCGAAGGTGGATCTTGCCTTCGCCCTCGCGGAGACGCACGACGAGAGCGGCCGCAGTGCCGGGCTGACGGGGGCGCTGGACTTCCGGACCGACCTGTTCGACCGGTCGACGGCCGAGGCGCTGGTGGACCGGTTCGTGCGCACGCTGGACGAGGTGACCGCCGACCCTGGCCTGCGGGTGTCGCAGGTGAAGATTCTCAGCGGCGCCGAGCGCGGCGGCCTGCTCCTGGACGGCTCGGGCGCCACGCTCCCGCCGTTGGACTCGACGCTGCCGGAGGTCTTCGCGGCTCAGGCCGCGCGGACTCCAGAAGCGCCGGCCGTGGTGTCGGGCGCGACGACGGTGTCGTACGCCGAACTCAACTCCCGGGCCAACCGGTTGGCTCATCTGCTCCGGCAGGAGGGCGTGCGCCCGGGGACGCCTGTGGTCATGCTGATGGAGCGGTCCGTGACGCACATCGTCACGACTCTCGCCATCGCGAAGGCAGGCGGTGCGTACGCCCCGCTGCACGACACCTATCCGCTCGACCGGATGCGCTATGTCGTACGGGACACCGGCGCCGCGCTCGTGCTCGCCGACAAGGCGGAGGCCGCACGGGCCGGTGAACTGGACGCGCGGGTCGTGGTGGTGGACGAACACGGCGCATCCGCGGACGCTCACCCCGACGACAATCCGCAGGTGGGGCTGCGTCCCGCGGACCTGGCCTACGTGATGTACACCTCCGGCTCGACCGGGCAGCCCAAGGGGGTGGCCACCACCCAGCGCGGTGTCGTGGATCTGGTACGTGACCACTGCTGGCGCCCCGGTGTGCACGACCGGGTGCTCCTGCACGCCCCGCACGCCTTCGACGTCTCTTCGTACGAGATGTGGGTGCCGTTGCTGTCGGGTGGCACCGTCGTGGTGGCGCCGCCCCGACAGCTGGACGCCGCTTCGATCACCGAGTTGATCGCCGTGCACGACATCACCGCGATCCATCTCACGGCGGGCCTGTTCCGCGTCATCGCCGAGGAGGCACCCGAGTGCTTCGCCGGGGTGCGGGAGGTGCTCACCGGTGGGGACGTGGTCTCGCCGAATGCGGTGGCGCGGGTGTTGGAGCACGCACCGGACACCGTCCTGCGCCATTTGTACGGTCCGACCGAGACGACGCTGTGTGTGACACAGCACGAGGTCCGGGCGCCGTACACTCCACGCGCGACCCTGCCGATCGGCCGGCCCACCGGGAACACCCTGGCCTATGTGCTCGACCGGTATCTGCAACCGGTGCCGGCGGGGGTGCCGGGCGAGCTGTTCGTCTCGGGCAGCGGTCTGGCGCGCGGATATCTGCACCGGCCCGAACTGACCGCCGAGCGGTTCGTCGCCGACCCGTACGGCGGCTCGGGCGCGCGGATGTACCGCACGGGAGACCTCGTCCGGTACACCCCCGCGGGCGAGTTGGAGTATCTGACACGCTCCGACGACCAGGTCAAGATCCGCGGCTTCCGGGTGGAACTCGGCGAGATCGAGGCTGCGTTGGCCGTCCGGGACGAGCTGGCCCAGGTGTCGGTGACCGTCCGCGAGGACCGGCCGGGTGACCGCCGGCTGGTGGCCTACGTGGTACCGGCGGAGGGATGCGGAGACACGGTCGACCCGGCGGCGCTGCGGGCTTTCGTCCGGCAGACCCTGCCCGACTACATGGTCCCTGCGGCGGTCGTCGTCCTCGATCGGCTGCCGCTGACGGCCAACGGCAAGCTGGACCGTAAGGCGCTGCCCGCGCCCGACTACGCGTCGGTGTCGACCGGCCAGGTCGCCCGCACGCCGGTCGAGGAGCTGCTGAGCACGCTGTTCAGCGAGGTCCTGGGCGTGGCGTCGGTCGGGGTCGAGGACGGTTTCTTCGATCTCGGCGGTGACAGCATCCTGTCCATCCAGCTCGTGAGCCGGGCCCGCTCGGCGGGAATCACCCTTTCCGTCCGCGACGTCTTCGAGCACCAGTCGGTGGCCAGGCTCGCCGAGGCACTTGACGAGCGGTCGGACCACTCAACTCCCGGGTCCGTTGCGCAGTTGCCGCACGCGGAGCCGTACGGCCCGGTCCCCGCCACGCCAGTGATGGCGCGGCTTTCGGAACTGGGCCTCGGCGGGGACGACTTCAATCAGTCCGTGGTGGTGACGGTGCCACCCGGCCTGGACGAGGAACGGCTGGCCACCGCCCTCCAGACCGTGGTCGACCACCATGACGCACTGCGGCTGCTCACCCACCCCGACGCGACCATGGAGGTCCTCCGCCCGGGCGCCGTCCCGGCGGGCGAGATGCTTACCCGGGTGACGGCGGTCGGGCCGTCGGGTGCCCAGGACGCCGAGGAGACCGAGGAGCTGGTCACCGAGCTGGCGGTGGCGGCACGGGAACGCCTGGTGCCTGCCGCGGGCCGGATGCTCCAGGCGGCCTGGATCGACCGGGGGGCCGGCTCCGACGGCCTGCTGGTCTTGGTGGCCCACCACCTCGCGGTCGACGCCGTGAGCTGGCGCATCCTCGTACCGGACCTGGCGACCGCCTACGCGGGCGGCGATCCGGCGCCGGTCGGCACGTCGTGGCGGCAGTGGGCGGCAGCGGTACGGGAGCGCGCGACCGACCCCCAGGTGGAGGCCGAGCTCGGGTACTGGCAGGAGGCGCTTGCCCCGGCCGCCGGGACGCGCCTGCGACTCGACCGAAGCCGCGACGTGCAGGGCCGAGCAGGGCGGACCAGCCTGAGTCTCCCGGCCGCGACGACGGAAGCCCTGCTCACCCGAGTGCCTGGTTCCGTCAATGCCAGCGTCGAGGACGTGTTGTTGAGCGCGTTCGCGGTCGCTGTCGCCGAGTGGCGGCGCGGACGCGGCGACGACGCGGACGCACCTGTGGTCGTGGATCTGGAGAGCCACGGCCGCCACGAGCACGCCGTACCCGGCGCGGACCTCAGCCGCACCGCGGGCTGGTTCACCGCCATCCACCCCGTACGGCTGGCACCGGAGGTCGCCGACTGGGCGGCGCTGTACGAGGGCCCCGCACTCGGCGACGTCCTCAAGGGCATCAAGGAGCAGCTACGTGCCGTGCCGGGCGACGGGCTCGGTTACGGCCTGTTGCGCCACCTCAACCCGCGCACCCGCGACGCCCTCGCACCGCTGCCGGAGCCGGACTTCGGTTTCAACTACCTGGGGCGCCGGACCATTTCGGCCTCGGCCACGCCGGAGCCCTGGAGTGTGATCGGCGGCGGGGTCGCCGCCCATCGTCCTGCCGCGCCGATGGCGCACGCGGTGGAGGTCAGCGCCGTGGCACACGGCGAGGACGGCGGGCTCCGGTTGCGCGCCGACTGGGCGTACGCACGGAGCGTCGTGTCCGACGAGGACGCGCTGCGCCTGGCCGACCTGTGGTTCCGGACCCTCGAAGAGTTCGTGCGCCTCGTCGACCGCTCCGAAGCGGGCGGTCTGACCCCGTCCGATGTGACCCTCGCCTCCATCGGTCAGTCCGAGATCGAGGAGTTCGAAGCCGACCTTGAGTCCGAGTGGGAGAGTGAGCAGTGAGTCAGGAACCGTCTCGTTCGCGTGGCAAGATCGAGGACATTCTTCCGCTGTCCCCGTTGCAGGAGGGCTTCGTCTTCCTGAACCTCCTCCATGAGGACGGGCCGGACCCGTATGTCAGCCAGGTCGGCTTCGAGCTGCGCGGGCCGTACGACGACACACGGATGCGCTCCGCAGCAGGCGCCCTGCTGCTGCGCCATCCCAACCTGCGGGCCGCGTTCCGGCAGCGCAAGAACGGCGCCTGGGCCCAACTCGTCCTGCGGGACGTCGAAGTGCCTTGGCAGGAGCACGATCTCAGCGGACTGCCCGAGGAGGAGCGCGCATCCGAAGCCGACCGGCTGGCGGCAGAGGAACGCGGCCGACGCTTCGACCTGGCGCGTCCGCCGCTGCTGCGCTTCACTGCGCTTCGGCTGTCGGCCGACCGGGTGCGACTGGTGATGACGAACCATCACATTCTGCTCGACGGCTGGTCGTTGCCTGCGCTCCTCAAAGAGCTGATGGCCCTGTACACCGCGGGCGGCCAGGCGTCCGGCCTGCCACGGGTGCGCCCCTACGGCGAGTACCTGACCTGGCTGGACAGCCGCGACCGGGAGGCCGCCCGGCAGGCATGGCAGCAGTCCCTGTCCGACCTGGACGAACCCTGCCTGCTGGCACCCGGGAGCGCGGGACCGGTTACCGCACCGGAGCACGTCTTCTTCAGCGCGGGGCCGGACCTCAGCGAGGCACTGGCGATCTGGGCGCGAGCGCAGGGCGTGACGATGAACACGGTGGTGCAGGGTGCCTGGGCGCTGGCCCTGGCGCAGTCGACCGGCCGTGACGACGTGGTCTTCGGAGCCACCGTCTCCGGCCGCCCGCCCGAGCTGCCCGGCGTCGAGCAAATGATCGGCCTGTTCATCAACACCCTGCCGGTACGGGTCCGCCTCAACAACGCCGAGCCTCTGAGCACCCTCTTCCGTCGCCTCCAGAACGAACAGACCCACCT
>NZ_JTIY01000002.1:727468-728836 GCF_000818175.1 Streptomyces sp. AcH 505 | reverse complement strand
CCTCAACAACGCCGAGCCTCTGAGCACCCTCTTCCGTCGCCTCCAGAACGAACAGACCCACCTCCTGGACCACCAGTGGCCCGGCCTCGCCGACATCCAGACCTGGGCAGGCCACCCCCACCTCTTCGACACCGCCATGGTGTTCCAGAACTACCCGGTCGAGGAGGGCGCCCTCGGTGCCCCGACGGACGGTGAACGGTTGCAGGTCACCGCGGCGGACATCAAGGGCGGTACGCACTTCGCGGTGAACGTCGTCGCCACGATGCGCGGCTCCGAACTCTCGTTCCGTGTCGACCACCGCCCTGATCTCTTCGACGCGGACGACGCACGCGGCTTCGGAGACCGGATGGTGCGGGTGTTGGAAGCGCTGGTCGACGGCGGCGATCTCCCCGTCGGCCAACTCCAGACACTCGACCCGGCCGAGCGCGAGCGGGTGCTGGTGGAATGGAACGGGACCAGCACCGAGATCCCGGAAGTCCCGCTGCACGAACTGGTCGCCCGACAGGCCGCGGAGAATCCGGACGCGGAGGCTGTGGTCTGCGAGGGACAGTCCCTCACCTACGCGCAGTTGAACGGGCAGGCCAACCAGCTGGCCCGGCACCTCATCTCCCATGGGGTGCGGGCCGAGCAGTTCGTCGCGCTCGCCTTGCCGAAGTCGCTGGACACGGTCGTCAGCATGCTCGCGGTAGTCAAAGCCGGCGGCGCCTACCTCCCGATCGACCCCGACTACCCCGCCGAACGCATCCAGTACATGCTCGACGACGCCACCCCCGCACTCACCCTCACCGAGCCAATCCCCTACGACACCTACCAGAACCACGCGGCCGACGACGTCACCGACAACGACCGGGCAGTGGCGCATTCACCCCAGCACGCGGCCTACATGATCTACACCTCGGGCTCCACCGGCCGCCCCAAGGGCGTCATCATCGACCACCACGCCTTGGCCACCTACCTGCACCACGCCCGCCACGCTTACCCGGCGACCACCGGTATCACCACCCTGCACTCGCCTCTTGCTTTTGACCTGACCATCACCGCCCTGTGGACACCGCTCACCAACGGCGGAACCGTCCATCTCGTCACGACGCTCGAACACACCACCACCCAACCCACCCTCATCAAAGCAACGCCGAGCCACCTTCCCCTCCTCGCCACCCTTCCGAGCACCACGTCGCCCACCGGCACCCTCATCCTCGGCGGTGAAGCCCTCACAGCGGACCATCTGACCAGCTGGCGCACCCAGCACCCCCATACCGAGATCATCAACGCCTACGGACCCACCGAATCCACCGTCAACATCACCCACCACCGCATCCCGCCCCAAGAACCCATCCCCAACGGGCCCATCCCCATCGGCCGGCCTTT
>NZ_JTIY01000002.1:722004-726538 GCF_000818175.1 Streptomyces sp. AcH 505 | reverse complement strand
CGCCTCCTGGTTCCTCCACCAACTCGAAGGACCCACCCCCACCTACAACATCCCCACCACCCTCCGCCTCACCGGAACACTCCACACCACCGCCCTCCACACCGCACTCCACGACCTCGTCACCCGCCACGAAAGCCTGCGCACGCTGTTCGCCGAGGACGACCAGGGCTCCTACCAGGTCGTCCTGGAGGCGAAGGACCTCGACGTACCGTTCGAAGCCGTCTCCGTCACGCACGAGGAACTCGACGGGACGGTGGCGAAGGCCGCCGGGCACTGCTTCGATCTGAGTACCGAAGTCCCGCTCCGGGTCTCGCTGTTCCGGCTGTCCGAGACCGAGCACGTACTGCTCCTGCTCATCCACCACATCGCCAGCGACGCCTGGTCCCGCACGCCCCTCGCGCGCGATCTCACCGGCGCCTACATCGCCCGCTGCGCCGGGGCCGAACCCGACTGGCAGCCGCTGCCCGTCCAGTACGCCGACTACGCGCTGTGGCAGCACGACATCCTCGGCGACGTCGCCGATGCCACCAGCGTCGCGGGCGCTCAGCTCGCCCACTGGCGGGAAGCCCTCGCCGGCCTGCCCGAACAGCTCGACCTGCCCACCGACCGGCCGCGGCCCGCCACAGCGTCCTACGCCGGGGACAGGGTCCCGCTGGCCGTGCCCGCCGCTCTGCACCGACAGGTCACGGAGCTGGCGCGGGAGACCAACACCACGGCCTTCATGGTGGTCCAGGCGGCGTTGGCGACCCTCCTCACCCGACTCGGCGCCGGCACCGACATCCCCATCGGCACCCCCGTCGCAGGACGCACCGACGACGCGACCGACGACCTCATCGGCTTCTTCGTCAACACCCTCGTCCTGCGCACCAACACCGCCGACAACCCCACCTTCCGCCAACTCCTCGCCCACACCCGCACCACCAACCTCACCGCCTACAACAATCAAGACCTCCCCTTCGAGCAAATCGTCGAAGCCCTCAACCCCACCCGCACCCTCTCCCACCACCCCCTCTTCCAAATCCTGCTGACTCTGCACAACACCGAGGCGCCGGGGGCGGAGACGACGACCCGGTTCGCCGATCTGACGGCGGAGGTGACGGCGGCCGAGTCGGTCTCGGCGCGGTTCGACCTGTCCTTCGCGCTGGCGGAGCGGTTCGACGAGGGCAACACCTGCGCGGGCATGGGCGGCAGCCTGACCTACAGCACGGATCTCTTCGACCAAGAGACGGCGCGGGAGATCGCCGACCGGCTGGTCCGGCTGCTCGGCGCCGCCGTGGCTCATCCCAATCGGCCGATCGGGCAGCTGGAGGTCATGGACGCCGTCGAGCGTCGGCGGGTGCTGCGGGACTGGAACGACACCGGGCACGGCGTGCCTGCGGAGCCCGTGACGCGGCTCTTCGAGCGGCAGGCGCTGCTCACTCCGGCCGCTTCGGCCGTCGAGTGCGGCGAGACCCGCTGGTCGTACGCGGAGTTGAACGCCCGCGCCAACCGCTTGGCCCGGCATCTCGCCGCTCGGGGTGCGGCCCCGGGGCGGTTCGTGGCGGTCGCTTTGCCACGCTCGGCCGAGCTGGTCGCGACACTGCTCGCGGTACTCAAGGCCGGGGCGGCGTATCTGCCGATCGATCCCGGCTACCCGGCGGACCGCGTCGCCCACATGCTGGACGACGCCGCGCCCGCCCTGACCCTGACCGTGCCCGTCGACGAGGCGGCGCTGGCGGAGTACTCGGCGGCCGACCTCGACGACGAGGAGCTGACGTCCCCGGTGTCGGGGGCGCATCCGGCGTACATGATCTACACGTCGGGCTCCACCGGCCGTCCGAAGGGTGTGGTGGTCCCCCGGGACGCGCTCGGGAACTTCCTCGGTGACATGGGGCGGCGGTTCGCACCCGGCGCGGACGACCGGCTGCTCGCAGTGACCACGGTCGGGTTCGACATCGCGGGGCTGGAGATCTTCCTGCCGCTGCTGCACGGGGCCGCCCTCGTCCTCTCGGACGAGGAGACGGCGAAGGACCCGCGTGCCCTGCTGCGCGCCGTGGCGGATCGTGAGGTCACCGTGGTGCAGGCCACACCGAGTCTCTGGCAGGGGGTAGTTGCCGAGGAACGGGGCGAGCTGGGCGGCGTGCGGGTCCTGGTGGGCGGTGAGGCGCTGTCGGCCGAGCTGGCGCGTGCGCTGACGGCGCGGGCCCGTTCGGTGACCAATCTGTACGGTCCGACCGAGGCGACGATCTGGGCGACGGCCGCCGAGGTGACCGGTGCGGACGCCGCGCGGGTGTCGATCGGCCGTCCGGTCACCAGCACCCGGGCGCTCGTGCTGGACGCGGCGCTGTCCCCGGTGCCGACGGGTGTGCCGGGCGAGCTGTATCTGGCAGGCGCGCAGCTGGCACAGGGGTACCACCGTCGTGCGGCGCTGACGGCCGAGCGGTTCGTGGCCGACCCGTACGGTCCGCCGGGCACCCGCATGTACCGCACGGGTGACCTGGTCCGCCGGGAGCGGGACGGCACGCTGCGCTATCTGAGCCGGGTCGACCAGCAGGTGAAGCTGCGGGGCTTCCGCATCGAGCTGGGTGAGATCGAGACGCAGCTCGTGCGGCACTCATCGGTCGCGGAGGCGGCGGTCGCGGTGCGCGAGGACCGGCCGGGCGACCAGCGGCTGGTGGCGTACGTCGTCCCGGCCGGAACGGCTCCCGGCGGCCCGTCCGGTGTGGTGTCAGCCGCGATGTCCGGTGCGGTGCTGCGGGACCAGCTGCGGCTGAGTCTGCCGGAGTTCATGGTGCCCACGGCGTTCGTGACGCTGGACGCGCTGCCGCTCACGCCGAACAAGAAGCTCGACCGTAAGGCGCTGCCCGCGCCGGACGACTCCGCCGGCCCGGCCGGCCGGGAGCCGCGCGGCCCGCGCGAGGAGATCCTCTGCTCGCTGTTCCGCGAGATCCTGGGGGCTTCCCGGGTCGGGATCGACGACAGTTTCTTCGACCTGGGCGGTCATTCGCTGCTCGCGAGCCGGCTGGTGAGCCGGATCCGCGGCACGCTGGGCGTCGAGCTTTCGGTGCGGCAGTTCTTCGAGACACCGACGGTGGCCGGGCTGTCCGGTGTACTGGACAGTGCGGGCCGGGCCCGCACCCCGCTGACGGCGCGTCCGCGCCCGGATCGGCTGCCGCTCTCCCCCGCCCAGCAACGGCTGTGGTTCCTCTACCAGTTCGAGGGTCCCTCGGCGACGTACAACGTGCCGACGGCGCTGCGGCTGTCCGGTGAGCTGGATCCGTCGGCCCTGGAGCGGGCTGTCGGCGACGTGCTGGAGCGGCACGAGAGTCTGCGGACGGTCTTCGCCGAGGACGCGGCGGGCTCCCGCCAGGTCGTGGTGCCGGTCGAGCGGGTGCGGCAGGTCCTGGAGGTTGTCAACGCGGCTGAGGAGACCGTCGAGGTCCTGGTGGCCGAGGCGGCACAGCACGTGTTCGATCTGACGTCGGACATCCCGTTCCGTACGGTGCTGTTCCGGCTGTCGGCGACGGAGCATGTGCTGCTGCTGGTGATCCACCACATCGCCAGCGACGGCTGGTCGATGACCCGGCTGGCCCGTGATCTGACCGGTGCGTACGAGGCGCGGTGCGCGGGCGGGGCTCCCGGGTGGGAGCCGCTGCCGGTGCAGTACGCGGACTACGCGCTGTGGCAGCACGAGGTCCTTGGCGACGAGTCGGACCCCGACAGTGTGTCCGGTCGGCAACTGGCTTACTGGAAGCAGGCTTTGGAGGGTCTGCCCGAGGAGCTGGAGCTGCCGACGGACCGGCCGCGTCCGGCGGCCGCCGGGTACACCGGTGACCGTGTCGCGTTCACGGTTCCCGCCGCGCTGCACGGCCGGCTCGCGGAACACGCGCGGGCGACGCACACCACGACCTTCATGGTGGCGCAGGCCGCGTTCGCCGCGCTGCTGACCCGGCTCGGGGCGGGCGACGACATACCGGTCGGCACGGCGGTGGCCGGGCGTACCGACGACGCCACGGAGGAGCTTGTCGGGTTCTTCGTCAACACGTTGGTGCTGCGCACCGACACCGGCGGCGATCCCACCTTCCGCGAGTTGCTGGCCAGGGTGCGGGAGCGGAACCTCGCCGCGTACGCCCACCAGGACGTGCCGTTCGAGCGGCTGGTTGAGGCGCTGAACCCGGTGCGCAGCCTCGCCCGTCACCCGCTGTTCCAGGTCATGATCACGTTCAACAGCGCGGCTGAGGCGGCGACGGCGGGACCGGCCGAGGGGGCCGGCGCCTCGGCGGGGCGGCGGGCGCTGCTGCACGCGAGCCGGATGCCTGCCAGGACGGAGGTGGCGAAGTTCGACCTGTCCCTCACGCTCGGCGAGGGACACGACCCGTCGGGGGACGCGGCGGGGATGCGCGGCTCGTTGGAGTACCGCACGGAGCTGTTCGACCGGGAGACGGCCGAGGCGGTCGTCGCGCGGCTGCTGCGGGTGCTCGAAGCGGTCGCGGCTGATCCGGACCGGACGATCGGCGGGATCGATCTGCTGGACGGCGCCGAACGGGACCTCGTA
>NZ_JTIY01000002.1:712876-721804 GCF_000818175.1 Streptomyces sp. AcH 505 | reverse complement strand
TGCTGCGGGTGCTCGAAGCGGTCGCGGCTGATCCGGACCGGACGATCGGCGGGATCGATCTGCTGGACGGCGCCGAACGGGACCGGCTGGTGCGGGGGTGGAACGACACCGCGCGTCCGCAGCGGGAGGCGACTCTGCCGGTGCTGTTCGAGGAGCAGGTGGCGCGCACCCCGCAGCGTCCTGCGTTCTCCGCCGGCGGGACGACGCTGACGTACGCGCAGCTCAACGCACGTGCCAACCGGCTGGCGCATCTGCTCGCCGAGTGCGGGGCGGGTCCCGAGCAGATCGTGGCGATCTCGATGCCGCCGTCGGTGGAGCTGGGCGTGGCGGTCCTGGCGGTGCTGAAGGCCGGCGCGGCGTATCTGCCGGTCGATCCGGGGTGCCCGCAGGAGCGGTTGTCGGTGATGCTGGCCGACGCGGACCCGGTCTGCGCCCTGACGTCGCGGTCCGGCGATCCCTTCGCCCGTACGCTGCCCCGGCTGGTGCTGGACGATCCCGAGCTGGTGGAGCGGCTGTCGGAGCAGCCGGCGCACGATCTGGCGGACGAGGACCGTACGCGGCCGCTGTCGCCGTGGCACGCCGCGTACGTCATCTACACGTCGGGGTCGACCGGGCTGCCCAAGGGGGTGCTCGTCGAGCACCAGCCGGTGGTCAACTACCTTGCGGTGTCGGCCGAGTTGTATCCCGGGGTGGCGGGGAACGCCTTGCTGCACTCGCCGCTCTCGTTCGACCTGACGGTGACCGGTCTGTTCGCGCCGCTGCTGAAAGGCGGCTGCGTGCATCTCGCGGACCTTGAGGAGCTGCACGAGCAGGCCCTCACGGGGCGGGCGCCGGTGGACCTGCCGCAGATGACGTTCCTCAAGGCGACCCCGAGCCACCTTCCCCTGATCACCGGGCTGCCGGCTGCCTGCGTCCCGGAGGGCGAACTGGTCCTGGGCGGGGAGTCGTTGACCGGGCGGGCGGTGCGGGCGCTGCTGGCGGAGCACCCGGGGGCTAGTGTCCTCAACGAGTACGGCCCGACCGAGACGATCGTCGGCTGCACGACCTGGCGGGTCGCGTCACCGGACGATCTCACCGACGGGGTGCTCACCATCGGCCGGCCGTTCCCCAACACCCGGATGCTGGTGCTGGATCCGTATCTGGAGCCCGCCCCGGTGGGTGTGCCGGGCGAGTTGTACGTCTCCGGGGTGCAGTTGGCGCGCGGCTACCTCAACCGGCCTGGCCTGAGCGCCTCCCGGTTCGTCGCGAACCCCTTCGACGGGCCGGGGACACGGATGTACCGCACGGGCGACGTGGTGCGCTGGAACCGCCACGGCGAGCTGGAGTTCATCAGCCGGGTCGACGACCAGGTGAAGATCCGTGGTTTCCGGGTCGAGCTGGGTGAGGTCGAGGCGGCGCTGGCGCGGCATCCGGCGGTGTCCGAGGCGGTGGCGGTGGTCCGGGAGGACCGGCCGGGCGACCGGCGGCTGGTGGCGTACCTGGTCGCCGACGGGCCGGCGCTGCCCGCGGACGCCGAGCTGAGGGGGCATCTCCAGGAGTCGTTGCCGGAGTACATGGTGCCGTCGGCGTTCGTACGGCTCGACGTGCTGCCGCTGACGGGGAACGGCAAGCTGGACCGCAAGGCGCTGCCCGAGCCGGACTACGCCCGGCACAGTTCGCTGCGGGCCCCCGCCTCGCCTCGTGAGGAGGCGCTGTGTGCCCTGTTCGCCGACACCCTGGGGCTGCCGGAGGTCGGTGTCGACGACGGCTTCTTCGATCTCGGCGGTGACAGCGTCCTGTCGATCCAGCTCGTCAGCCGGGCCCGTACGCAAGGTCTCGCGCTGACGGTGCGCGACGTCTTCGAGCACCAGACAGTCGCCCAGCTCGCGCAGGCACTGGGCGCTGCGGAGCCGGACACACGGCAGGCGGACGTCGAGGAGCAGGGGGCGAGCGGGCCGGTGTCACCGACCCCGATCATGGGCTGGCTGGCCGAACTGGGCGGCGCGGTCCAACCGTTCAACCAGTCCGTGGTAGTGGCGGTACCGGCGGACGCGGACCGGGAGCGGCTGGTGCGCGCGCTCCAGGCGGTGCTCGACCGGCACGACACACTGCGGCTGCGGGTCGGACCCGACTGGACGATGTCGATCGCCGAACCGGGCGGTGTCGATGCAGCCGGCCTGCTCAGCGAGCACCACGCGCCGGGTCTGGCCGACCCGGCGGTGTACACGCTCGTCACCGAGCTGGCCGCCGCCGAGCGGGACCGGCTCGACCCTGCCGAGGGGGTGGTCCTGCGGGCGTGCCGGCTCGACCGGGGCCCGGAGCAGCACGGGCTGCTGGTGCTCGTCGCCCATCACCTGGCCGTCGACGCCGTGAGCTGGCGGCTGCTGGTGCCGGATCTGGCGGCCGGCTACGAGGGCCGGCCGTTGAGTCCGGCGGGCACCGGCTGGCGCCGGTGGGCGGCCATGCTGGAGGCGCTGGCGACCGATCCGGACACCGAGGCCGAGGCGGACCACTGGCTGCGTTCCGCCGCTCCCGCGCCCGAGCCGGCCCTC
Source organism: Streptomyces sp. AcH 505 (assembly GCF_000818175.1). Taxonomy (GTDB): domain Bacteria; phylum Actinomycetota; class Actinomycetes; order Streptomycetales; family Streptomycetaceae; genus Streptomyces. Next base: position 719,273 of record NZ_JTIY01000002.1, on the reverse strand, counting down.
GACCCGGTACGTGACACCCATGCCGGTGCCGGTCAGGTCGTGCTCGACCTGGACACGGGGACCACCGAAGCACTCCTCAGCCGGCTTCCCGGGGTGTTCCACTCGGACGTCGAGGAATTGCTGCTGACCGCGTTCGGCCTGGCCGTCGCCGACTGGCGGCGGGGCAGGGGCGACGGCGCCGGGCTGCCCGTGACGGTGGACCTGGAGAGCCACGGCCGGCACGAGCATCTCGTCCCGGGAGCCGATCTCAGCCGTACCACCGGATGGTTCACCGCGATGTACCCGGTCACGCTCAGCCCGGAGGTGACGGACTGGGCCGACCTGTGGGACGGCGGGCCGGCGGCGGGCCGCGCGTTGAAGCAGGTGAAGGAGCAGGTGCGCGCGGTGCCCGGTGCGGGTCTCGGCTACGGTCTGCTGCGTTACGTCAACCCGCGCACCCGTGACCGGCTGGCCCAACTCCCCGTTCCCGCGTTCGGCTTCAACTATCTGGGGCGCTACACCGGCGGCCGGGCGGCGGACGGCGCCGGTGAACCGGACGCGTGGAGCGTGCTGGGCCGGGGGGTGGCCGGCCAGCATCCGGACGTCGCCCTCGCGCACCTCGTCGACCTGGTCGTGGGCGCTCATGACACCGGTCAGGGGCCCCGGTTGCACAGTGTGTGGACATACGCCGCAGGTGTGCTGTCGGAGGAGGACGTACGGCTGTTGGGCGAGGGCTGGTTCAGGGCGCTGCGGGCGCTGGTGGAGCACGCCGGCCGGCCTGAGGCCAGCGGTCTCGCACCGTCGGACGTCGCTCTCGTCGAGCTGAGCGAGGACGACATCACACGACTCGAAAGCGAATGGGGTTCCCTCTGATGGCCAAGTCCGGCTTGGAAGACATCCTGCCGCTGTCCCCTTTGCAGGAGGGCATGCTGTTCCACAACCTCTTCGACGGTGAGGAACTCGACGCCTACAACGTCCAGGTCTTCGTGGAGCTGGCGGGGACCGTGGACAGCGACCGGCTCCGGACGGCGGTCGGGGCGCTGCTGCGCCGGCACGCCAATCTGCGTGCGGCCTTCCGGCACGAGGGTCTGAAACGTCCCGTGCAGCTCATTCCCCGCGAGGTCGCCCCACCGTGGCGGGAGGAGGATCTGACCTCCGTCCCGGCGGAGGAGCGGGAGGCGGCGGCGGAGCGGATCGCCTCGGAGGAACGCTGGCGGCGGTTCGACCTGTCCCGGCCCCCGCTGCTGCGGTTCACCCTGATCCGGCTCGGCGGCGGCCGGCACCGGCTGGTGCTGACGAACCATCACATCCTGCTCGACGGCTGGTCCATGCCGGTACTGCTGCGTGAGCTGATGACGCTGTACACCACCCACGGCGACCTCACGGCGCTGCCGCGGGTGCGCCCGTACCGGGACTACCTGGGCTGGCTGAAGTCCCGTGACAGGGAGGCCGCCCGGCTGGCGTGGACGGAGGCGTTCGCCGCGTTCGGCTCACCGAGCGTCGTGGCCCCGGAGCGCGGTGCGCTCACGGCGGCACCGGAGCGGATCCACTTCACCGAGGACGAGGCGTTCAGCGCCGCACTGACCCGGTTCGCACGGTCGAACGGAGTGACGGTGAACACCGTCGTCCAGGGCGCCTGGGGTCTGGTGGTGTCGCATCTGACGGGCCGCGACGACGTGGTCTTCGGCGTGACCGTCAACGGCCGGCCGCCGGAGCTGCCCGGGATCGACACCATGGTCGGGCTGTTCATGAACACACTGCCCCTGCGGGTCGTCCTGCGTCCGCAGGAGCCGCTGGCGGCGTTCCTGCGGCGGACGCAGACGGAGCAGGCGCGGCTGCTCGACCACCAGTGGGTGGGGCTGGCGGAGATCCAGCGGTGGGCCGGCGCGGGTGAACTCTTCGACACGGCCATGGTGTTCGAGAACTATCCGCTCGACTCCGCCCGTGGCCGCCCGGCCACTGCCCCCGATCCCGGCCTGCCCACCGTCCTGAAGATCCACTCACGGGACCAGATGCACTACCCGCTCGCCCTGCTGGCCGTGCCCCGCGAGACGCTGCGCTTCTCGCTGGGGTATCTGCCGCAGCTCTTCGACACCGGCCGGGTCGAGTCGGTGATCGCCGCCTTCCGCCGGGTGCTGCGCACGGTCGTCGAGGCCCCCGCGACACCCGTGGGCGCGGTCCCCCTGCTCGACCCGGAGGTCCGGCGGACCGTGCTGGAGCGGTGGAGCGGGTCGGACGGGCGTCCCGATCCGGAGCTGTACACGGACCTGTTCGAGGAGCAGGTCCGCCGTACGCCGGACAAGCCCGCGCTGATCGCGGCGGACGGCCGGCTGACGTACGCCGAGCTGAACGCCCGCGCCAACCGGCTCGCCCGGCGTCTGGTGGAGCTGGGGGTGGGTCCTGAGGGCCTGGTGGCCATCGCGGTGGCGCGCCGTACCGACCTGGTGGTCGGCATGCTCGCGGTGCTGAAGGCGGGCGGGTCGTACGTGCCCGTCGATCCGGACTACCCGCCCGACCGGGTCCGGTACATGATCGAGGACTCCGATCCCGTGCTGGTGCTCACCACCCGCGACATGGACGAGCGGATCGGCTCGGAGTGCGGGGGGACGCTCACCTTCGTGCTGGACGACCCCCGGCTGGAGCGGACACTGCGTCAGCACGCGGCCACCGATCTCGTCGACGAGCACCGCAACGCGCCGCTGCTGCCGCACCACCCCGCCTACGTCATCTACACCTCCGGCTCGACGGGACGGCCCAAGGGGGTCGTCGTCGAGCACCGGGCGCTGTCGGCGTTCGTCCGGCACTGCCGCACCGAGGACGCGCCGGCCGTCTCGGGACTGTCGGTGATGCAGGCGTCGGCGTCGTTCGACCAGAGTGTCGGCTCACTGCACGCCCCGCTGATCAGCGGCGGCTGCGTCCGGCTCGCCACGCTGCCCGACCTCGCCGAGACGGCCCGCACCGAACCCGGCTTCCGCCGCGCGACGTTCATGAAGGCCACGCCCTCGCACCTCGCGCTGCTCGCGACGATGGACCGGGACGTCTCCCCTTCCGGCATCATCACACTGGGCGGCGAGCAGCTGCGCGGGGACCTGCTGTCCCCGTGGCGGGAGACGGTGCCCGAGGTGACCGTCATCAACGTCTACGGGCCGACGGAGGCCACCGGACACTGCCTGGAGCACGTCATCATGCCGGGCACCGAGGTGCCGCCGGGACCGGTTCCGATCGGCACCCCGCACGCCGGGGTCCGGGTGTACGTGCTGGACTCGGCGTTGCGGCCGGTCGCCCCCGGGGTGACCGGTGAGGTGTATCTGGCCGGCCGGCAGTTGGCACGGGGGTACCTGGGGCGTGGCCGGCTGACGGCCGAGCGGTTCCCCGCCGACCCGTTCGGCGCTCCCGGCAGCCGTATGTACCGCACCGGTGACCTCGCACGCTGGAACGGAGCCGGGGAACTGCTGTTCGCCGGCCGTGCCGACCATCAGGTCAAGCTGCGCGGGTACCGCATCGAGCTCGGCGAGATCGAGTCCGCCCTCGCGGCCCGGCCCGGCGTCGCCAGGGCAGTCGTCCTGTTGCGCGAGGACCAGCCGGGCGACCAGCGGCTCGTGGCGTACGTCGTGACGGATCCCGGCACCTGGGACGAGAGCGCGGCGCGGGTGGAACTCGCCTGCCTGCTCCCCGAGTTCATGATGCCGTCGGCGATCGTCGCGCTGGACGCCCTGCCGCTGACGCCCAACGGCAAACTGGACCGCGCGGCGCTCCCCGCCCCGGCGTACGCGGCCGCGCCGGCCGGCCGGGCACCGCGCACACCGCGCGAGGAGATCCTGTGCGCCCTGTTCGGCGAGATCCTCGGGGTCGGTGAGGTCGGCGTCGACGACAGCTTCTTCGACCTGGGCGGCCACTCGCTGCTCGCCACCCGGCTGGTCAGCAGGGTCCGTTCGACCCTCGGCGCCGAGCTGTCCATCCGGCGGTTCTTCGAGGCGCCGACGGTCGCCGGACTGGCCCGTGTCCTGGACGACTCGGGCCCCGCGCGCGCCCCGCTGACCGCGCGCCCGCGCCCGGACCGGCTGCCGTTGTCGTACGCCCAGCAACGCCTCTGGTTCCTGCACCAGTTGGAGGGCCCCAGCGCCACGTACAACATTCCCGCCGCGTTCCGCCTCAGCGGTCCGCTGGACCGGGAGGCCCTGCGGCTGGCGCTGCTCGACCTCGTGGCGCGCCACGAGAGCCTGCGCACCGTCTTCGCCGAGGACGCGCTCGGCGCGCACCAGACCGTGCTCGCCCCCGAGGACGCCCGCCTGGTCTTCGACACGGCCGACTGTACCGAGGCCGACCATCCGGCCGACCTGGCGCGGGCGGCGCGGTACGCCTTCGACCTGGGCCGGGAGATCCCGGTGCGGGCCCGTCTGCTGCGCGTCGGCGACGAGCAGCACGTACTGCTGCTGCTGATCCACCACATCGCGGGCGACGCGTGGTCCCGCGGCCCGCTGGGCCGTGACCTGACGACCGCCTACGCCGCCCGCTGTGCGGGCAGCGCTCCCGCGTGGGCACCGCTCGCCGTCCAGTACGCCGACTACGCGCTGTGGCAGCGGGACGTTCTCGGCGACGACACCGACCCCGACAGCCTCGCCGGCGCGCAGCTCGCCCACTGGAAGCAGGCACTCGCGGGACTGCCCGAGCAGCTCGACCTGCCCACCGACCGGCCAAGGCCCGCCGTCGCGAGTCAGGCCGGTGACCGGGTCGAGTTCTCGCTCGGCGCCGAACACCACCTGCGGCTGGCCGAGTTGGCGCGGTCGACCGACACCACACTGCACATGGTCGTGCAGGCGGCGCTGGCCGCTCTGCTCACCCGGCTCGGTGCCGGCACCGACATCCCCGTCGGCACGCCCGTGGCGGGACGCACCGACGACGCGACCGACCACCTCATCGGCTTCTTCGTCAACACGCTCGTCCTGCGCACCGACACGGCGGGCAATCCCACCTTCCGGGAACTGCTCGGCCGCACCCGCACCACCGATCTGACCGCCTACAGCAACCAGGACCTCCCCTTCGAACGGCTCGTGGAAGCTCTCAACCCCACCCGTTCCCTCTCCCACCACCCGCTCTTCCAGGTGGTGCTGGCGGTCCAGAACGCGGGCCCCCTCGCCGGGGAGACACCGCCCCTGGCGTCGTTGCCGGGCGGCCTGGTGGTGTCCGGGCTGGCGAGCACAGCGACAGCGGCCAAGGTGGACCTCGGGTTCTCGGTGTCGGAACGGCGGGCGGACGATCACACGCCGCTCGGCGTCACGGGTGTACTGGACTACAGCACGGACCTGTTCGACCACGGGAGCGCCCAGGCGCTGGCCGACCGGTTCGTCACGTTGCTGACCGACGCGGCCCTGCACCCCGACCGGCCGCTGAGCCACCTCGACGTACTGGGCGCCGAAGAGCGCCACCAAGTGCTGGACGGCTGGAACGCCACCGGCCGTGGCCTCGCGCCGACCACCCTGCCGGAGCGGTTCGAGGAGCAGGTCCGGCAGCGGCCGGACGGGCAGGCGCTGGTCTTCGCCGGTACGCCGCTGAGCTACGCCGAGCTGAACGCGCGCGCCAACCGGCTGGCGCGGCTGCTGGTCGAGCAGGGCGCCGGTCCTGAGCGGATCGTGGCGCTCGCGCTGCCCCGCTCCCCGGAACTGGCCGTGGCCGTGCTGGCCGTGGCCAAGGCAGGCGCCGCGTACCTGCCGGTCGACCCCGGCCATCCGGCGGACCGGATCGCCGGCACGCTGGCGGACGCCGCGCCCGTGGCGCTGGTGACCACGAGCGGTGCGGGCGCGGCACTGCCGGAGCCGGGTGTGCCGCGCATCGTGCTGGACGCCCCGGAGACGGCGGCACTGCTCGCCGACCGCGACCCGGGCGACCTGACCGACGCCGACCGGCGCACGCCGCTGCTGCCCGCGCACCCCGCGTATGTCATCTACACCTCGGGCACCACCGGCCGGCCCAAGGGGGTGACCGTGACCCACGCCGGGCTGCCGGGGCTGCTGGACATCTTCACCACGCAGTGCGGGGTCGTTCCCGGCAGCCGGGTCCTGCACCATCTCTCCCCCGGCTTCGACGGGGCGTTCTGGGAGCTGACGATGGGGCTGCTGACCGGGGCGACCCTGGTGGTCGCACCCCCGGACCTGGTGCCCGGCCGTGGGCTCGCCGAGCTGGCGGTGCGGGAGTCGGTCACGCACGCGGCGATCACCCCGGCCGTGCTCCAGCTGATGCCCGAGGGGGCGCTGCCCGCCGGGATGACGCTGGTCGTGGCCGCCGAGAGCTGCCCTCCCGAACTGGTCAAGCGCTGGTCGTCGGGGCGGCTGATGCTCAACTCGTACGGTCCGACGGAGGCGACGGTGTGCGCCACGATGAGCCGCCCGCTGGCCGGCGCCGTCGCCCCGCCGATCGGCGG
>NZ_JTIY01000002.1:690676-712851 GCF_000818175.1 Streptomyces sp. AcH 505 | reverse complement strand
CCCCGCCGATCGGCGGCCCGATCGCCGACACGGCGGTGTACGTGCTGGACGACACCCTGCGGCCGGTCGCTCCCGGTGTGCCGGGCGAGCTGTACGTGCGAGGCCCCGGGCTGGCCCGCGGCTATCTGCGCAGGCCGGCCCTGACCGCCGACCGGTTCGTGCCGAGCCCGTTCGGCGCCCCGGGCAGCCGTATGTACCGCACCGGCGACCTGGTGCGGTGGACCACGGACGGGCAGCTGGAGTACCTCGGCCGTACCGACACCCAGATCAAGCTGCGCGGGATGCGCATCGAGCCCACCGAGATCGAGTCCGTCATCGCGCGCCTGCCGGGGATCCGGCAGGCCGCTGCGGTGGTCCGCGAGGACACGCCGGGCGAGCGGCGCCTGGTCGGATACGTGGTCCCGCGGACCGGCGCCGTCGTGGACACCGCGGCGCTGCGCGGCGAACTGCGGGAGGCGCTGCCCGAGTACATGGTGCCGGCGGCCCTGGTGGTCCTGGACGAGCTGCCGCTGACCGCCAACGGCAAGCTCGACCAGCGGGCGCTGCCCGCTCCCGAGTACCGCACGACGGGCGGCCGGGCCCCGCGCAGCCCCCGCGAGGAGGCCCTGTGCCGGCTGTTCGCCGGGGTGCTGGGGCTGGACCGGGTGGCTCCCGACGACGGCTTCTTCGACCTGGGCGGCCACTCGCTGCTGGCCGTCCGGCTGGTGGAGCGGATCCGTGACGAGCTGGGCGTCGAGATCGCCGTACGGGACGTGTTCGCCGCGCCCACCGCCGCCGATCTCACGGCGCGGCTCGCCGCACACGGGGACCGGGAACCGACGGGACGGCTGCTGCCGCTGCGGGCGTCCGGCTCGGCGCGCCCGGTCTTCGCCGTCCACCCCGGCTCCGGCATGAGCTGGTGCTACGCGGCCCTGGTGCGCCATCTGCCGCCGGACACACCGCTGTACGGCCTCCAGGCGGCCGGACTTGACGGCGACGGCCAACTCCCCGCTTCGCTGGACGAGATGGCGGCCGAGTACGTCGATCTCGTGCGGGAGAGGCAGCCCGAGGGACCGTACCGGCTGCTCGGCTGGTCGCTGGGCGGCAATGTGGCCTTCGCCATGGCCGACGAGCTGCGCGGGCGCGGTGAGCGGGTGGAGCTGCTCGCTCTCCTGGACGCCTATCCGCGCGGCTCGGCCGCGGGCGAGGAGCCCGCGCTCGCCGAGGTCTTCGCCCACAACCTGCGCGACGCCGGGTTCGACGTCACCGCGGCCGAACTGGCCGGCGCCGCGTTTCCCACCGCCCGCTACCGGGCTTTCCTCCAGGCGGCCGGTGATCCGCTGGGCAGGCTCGGTGAGGACGAACTGGGCGCGGTGCTGGCCGTGTTCATGAACAACGCGCGACTGATGCGCGACCACAAGCCGCCGCGGTACGACGGCGACGTACTCGTGCTGACGGCCGACCGGGTCTCCCGCGAGAAGCAGGCGCGCCGCGACCACGAGTCCTGGCGCCCGTATGTGTCGGGCCGTATCGAGCGGGTCGGTGTGGACGCCGACCATCTCGGGCTCCTGGAGTCCGACACCGCGCTCGCGCACATCGCGCGGGCCCTGACCGAACGGCTGCGCTGACGCGCCGCCTCCCCTCCCCCGTATCCCTCCTCACTCAGCCCCCACTCAACAGCCCCCACTCAGCAGCCGACCGAAGGAGTCACCGCCATGTCCCTCTCGTGCGAGGTCGTCTGAGCCCATGCCCCTCATCACCGTCAACGGCGTCCGGCTCAACTACTACGACAACGCCCCTGCACAACAAGGCCGTTCGGCTCCGCCTGTGCTGCTCGTGATGGGCTCGGGCGGCAGCGGCCGGGCCTGGCACCTGCACCAGGTCCCGGCGCTCGTCGCCGCGGGGTTCCGTGTGGTCAGCTTCGACAACCGCGGCATCGCCCCGAGCGACGAGTGCCCCGAGGGCTTCGGCATCGACGACCTGGTCGCCGACACCGCGGCACTGATCGGGGAACTGGGCCTGGGGCCCTGCCCGGTCGTGGGTGTCTCGATGGGCGCGCACATCGCTCAGGAACTCGCCCTGACCCGGCCCGAACTCGTCGGCCGGCTCGTCCTGATGGCCACCCGTGCCCGCTCCGACGTCCTGCGCACGGCCCTCTCCCGGGCGGAGATCGACCTGTACGACCAGGGTGTGACACTGCCCGCCGCGTACGAGGCGGTGATCCAGGCCATGCAGAACCTGTCACCGCGCACCCTCGACGACGACGTGCTCGCCCGGGACTGGCTGGACGTGCTGGAGCTGACCCGCGTCTCGGGCCCGGGCCACCGGGCACAGCTCGGGGTCAGTGCGATGCCGGACCGGCGTCCGGCCTACCGGGGCATCCGGGCCCCGAGCCGGGTCATCGCCTTCCAGGACGACCTCATCGCGCCGCCCCGGCTGGGCCGTGAGGTGGCCGAGGCGATTCCCGGTGCGGACTTCGAGGTCGTGCCGGACTGCGGCCACTACGGCTATCTGGAAGCGCCGGACGCGGTGAACAAAAGCATCGTCGAATTTCTGCGGGGGTGATCAGAGCTGTGCCGATTCTGCATATGACCGGTCAACTGAGCAATGCTGAAAGTGAGTTGCTGGCCCTGGTGTTGGACTCGTGTCCGGGGCTGGCACCGGCGGAGGTCATGTACCGCAGCCGCACCTCACTCGTGGTCTCCGGCACGCTGGCGGGAGCGCCGGTCGTCGCCAAGGTCCGCACCCCCGAGTGGCGCCGGCAGTGCGAGCGCGAGATCGAGGCGTACGACCTGTTCGACACCGCTCCCCCGCCGGTGCGCGTGCCGCGCCGGCTCGTGAGCGACCGGGAGAGTGCCGTGCTGGTCGTGGAGCGGCTGGCGGGCGAGGTGGTGGCCCCGGACCGGTTCCCGGCCGCCCCGGTCTCCGACGCGGATCTGTCCGGGGTGCTCGCGGCCGTCGAGCGGCTACGCCGCTGGAGTCCCGAGGTGCCCGCGCGGTGGCGGGTCGGCTACGCGCCCATGCTGGAGGGCATGCGGGCCCGGGACGCCTTCGACGAGGCGCACTGGACGGCCGTGCGGCGGCTGCTGGAGCTCGCGGGGCCGCCACGGGAGCTGGGCCACGGCGATCTGGTGCTCGCCAATGTCGTCAGGACCGCCGGAGACCACGCGCTCATCGACTGGGCGAGCGCCGCCGTGTTCCTGCCCGGTGCGGACCTGGCCCAGTTGTGGCTGCTGCTGGGCGACAGCCCCGGCGCCCGGGACCGTATCGAGGCGGAGGTGGCGGCCCGTCCCGCACCGGACGGGCTCGCGCCCTTCCTGGTCAACCTCACCCTGCTGCTGTACCGCGAGCGGCGTGCCCACACCCGCTTCACCGACGAGGCGGCGCGGGCCCGCGCGGTCAGGCTCGACGCCGCTTGGGAGCTGACGCGCGAACGCGTCCTGCGGCACGCCGCCGGCTGACGGCGCCGCATGCGGAAAGGGCCTCCCGGCCGACGGCGGGGAGGCCCTTTCGCCTGTTGCTGCTCGTGCTACTTGATGAGCAGCTGGTGGCTGGCCAGTTCGCGGTAGAGGGGACTGCTGTCGGTCAGCTCCTCGTGCCGGCCCATGGCGACGACCTCACCGTGCTCCAGCACCACGATCTGGTCGCTGTCCACCACGGTGGAGAGCCGGTGTGCCACCACCAGCAGGCTCCGGTCCGCGCTGACCGCGCCGATGGCGTCGCGCATCAGCACCTCGTTGCGGGCGTCGAGGTTGCTGGTCGCCTCGTCGAGCAGCATGATCGGCGGTGCGGCCAGGAACGTACGGGCCAGGGCCAGCCGTTGGCGTTCGCCGCCGGACAGCAGGACGCCGCCCTCGCCGACCTCGGCGTCAAGACCGAGCGGGGCGCGCATGATCACGTCCTCCAGGTTGACCGAGCGCAGGATCCCGCGCATCTGCTCCTCGGTCGCTTCGGGAGCGGCCAGGGCGAGGTTGTCGCGTACGGTTCCGGCGAGCACCGGGGCGGACTGTTCGACGTAGCCCAGCGTGTGCCGCAAGGTGCGGCGCGGCTGGTCGCGTACGTCGGTGCCGTCGACCCGGACGACGCCGGACGTGACGTCGTAGAAGCGTTCCACCAGGGCCAGCAGCGTCGACTTGCCCGCCCCCGAGGGGCCGACCAGCGCGGTGCGGGTGCCGCGCGGCACGGTGAGCGACACGTCGCGCAGGACCGTCTCGCCGTCGCCGTAGCCGAAGTCGACGTGGTCGAACTCCAGCGCGGGCGGGAGCTGTTCGCCGTCGGGCCGGGGTTCGTCGGACCGGATCCGCTCGCGGACGGTCAGCCGGCCGGCGGACACCGCGTCACCGGCGGTGTCGCTCTCCTGCGGCAGCAGCAGCACCTCCTCGATGCGGTGGAGTGCGCCGAGGCCGGTCTGGAGCTTGGAGTACGCGGACAGCGCGCGGCCGAGCGGGAACCAGAGGGTGAACAGGAACAGCAGGAAGGCGACCAGGTCGCCGACCTGGATCGCGCCGCTCGCCACCCGGGCCCCGCCCACCCCCAGGACCACGAGGAACGCGACCTGGACGGTGGTCGAGGTGATCGGGTTGATCATGGCCTGGAGCCGGGCGATGCGGATGCCGGCGTCGTAGGCGTGCCGGGCGTACCCGTCGACAGCCACGGCCTCACGCTGCTCGGCGCCGCTGGCCCGGATGGTGCGGACGGCGGAGATCGCGCGCTCGACGGCCGAGGTCATCTCACCGACCCGGTCCTGGGCCTCACGGGAGGCCCCGCGGACCCGGCGGGAGAGCCCGACGACCGCGAGGACGCCCACGCCGAGCCCCAGGGCGGTGGCCGCGAACAGCGGCCCGTCGATCAGGAACATCATGACGGCGGAGCCGCCCACCATCACGACGTTGGTCACGGTGTCGAACAGGCCCGAGGTGACGACCGCGCGCAGCAGGGTGGTGTCCGCCCCCACCCGGGAGAGCAGGTCTCCGGTACGGCGCCGGTCGTACTCGGCGATCGGCAGCCGCAGCAGTCGCTCGACGAGCCGGCGGCGGGCGCTGAGCACCATCCCCTCGGCCACGCGCTGCAGGAGGTAGTCGCGGATCCCGCTGAGCACCGCCACCGCCACGAGCGCGCCGACGAGCAGCGCCACCAGGCCGCCCACGTGGTGGTCGGCCTGGATGTCGGACAGCACGTCACGGATCAGCACCGGCTGGCTCAGCGTGAGCAGGGTGACGACCAGGGAGAGCACGGCGACGGTACCCAGGGTCCGCCAGTAGCCGTTGAGGTACGGGATGAGCGAGCGCAGCCCCACGTCCTCGGACCGGATGGTGGGCGAGAGCGCGGGCGGCGCCGCCGCCCCGGTCTGCGGCGCCGCCGGCCGCTCCCTGGTCTCCGTGCTCATCATCGCTCTCCAACTCCTGTTTCGTTACGAGGACTTCACGGGACGGGCAGGCGAGCCCGGCAGGATCCGAACGACCGGCCTAGCCGGCCGCCTCCAGCACGTAGCCGTCGGACGGCCTGAGGGATCTCGAACGGCGCAGGTCCGTCAGGACGAAGGTGCGCTGCAGCCAGCGGTCGGTGCCGTCGTAGCGCGGGGTGAACTCCGTACGGCCGTGCACGGTCACCCGGTTGTCGACGACGGCCAGTTCGCCCGGGACCAGCCGGTGGGTCGTCGCTGTCCGGTCGAAGTGGTCCTGCAGGACCTCCAGCGCTTCGGCGGCACGCTCGGTGACCGGTGTGGTGGCGGCGAGGTCGACGCGGACGTCGGGGTCCCGCCGGTCACCGCTCAACACCGCTGACGGAACGGCACCGTCGGCGCCCTGGCCGAAGGAGGGTGGCGGCGCGGTGACGAACTCCGGTGCCCACAGCGTCTCCACGATCCGCTCGGGCAGCAGCGGCAGCACCTGGCGGACGCAGGCCGTGCGCAGCCCCGCCCGGCCCGTCGGGTCGGCGCGCAGGCACAGCAGCATCACGAAGTCCGGGCGGTGGTCGTGGAAGGCGTTCTCGTTGTGGAAGGTCAGCACGGTCGACCCGGCGTTGCCCTGGAACTCCTCCATACCGGGTACGGGGACGACGTCCTGGACGAGGGCGCCGCCCTTCTCGGGCCGGAAGGCGCCGGGATCGCCGAGGCCGCACGCGATCATCAGCAGCAGGGCGGCGGCCAGCGAACGGTCCCGCTGCACGGACCCGTTGACCCGTGGGGTCGGCGGAAGTTCCATCGCTTCGACCGGCAGACCGCGCAGCAGCAGCGCCCCGTGCGGACCCGAGTTCCGGCGGAAGTCCGCCAGCGTCCGGCGCAGGGCGACCGGGAACTCGTGCCAGGAGTCCCGGGCCGCCGCCACCCATGCGGCGTCGTCGGGCCGCCCCGACGTGCGGTTGGTCAGTTTCCAGGCGATCTCTTCGACGCGTTGTGCGTCCTCGCCGGTGAGCGTCGGGGCGTTCGGCTCGGCCGAACGGCCGGTGTGCGCGGCCATCGTCAGAAATCCTCCGTCCGTGTGGTGGTCAGGGCCCGAAGCGTCAGCTCATGCCTTCGGGATAGGGGTAGGACAGGAAGTCGCGGTCGAGGCGGGCGACACTGCGTGGCAGCCACTTCGCGGCCTCGTGGATCAGGGTGGCCGGCGGCAGCGGGGCCTGCACGTCCACCTGGGTCGGCTTGGCGTGGGTCTGCAACGCCCAGGCCATGGCGCTCACCGGGGCGATCCGCTCCCAGCGGTGCCGGTCGATGCCGAGCAGGATCATGGCCCGCTGGAAGATGAACCAGATGTGGTACCCGGGGGGCGGGTTGCCGTTCATGGTGTGCACCGGGCGCTCGCGGCGCGGGTCGTAGAGCACACCCTGCGCGAAGTCGGCGTAGGCGGCGACGAGTCCGAGGCTGTTCGGCCGGTACAGGGAGTCGAAGACACCGAGCTGCGCGGCGGACAGCACCGTGAGGGCGCCCTTGAGCGGTGTGACGTACTCGGTGAAGTTGTGCGGGTAGTCGCTGGACGCGGCCATGCTCATCCAGGTGTCGAAGATGACCCGTTCCCAGCCGTCGCCGAGCGCCGTCTCGATGTCGGTGAACGCCTGCGCCAGCTCCGGCGGCGGGTTGTAGAGGGTCGTCTCGTCGAAGTTGTACCAGAGTTCGTTGGCGCGCCGGTCGCCGAGCATGCCCGGCACGTCGGGCAGTTCGCCGCGGCGGGCCGGGGCGGCCTGCGCCGCCTGCGCGGTGGGGGCGAGGGTCAGCAGGCCGCCGGCGCCGAGACCGGCGGCGGCAGCTGTGCCGAGCGAGGTGCGCAGCAGGTGTCGTCTGTCGAGGTGATTGCGCATGGTGCTTCCTGTCCTGTCCTGTCGTGAGCGGGTAGGGGTGTGGGAGTCGGGCGCCGGTACGGGACCGGCAGGGGTGGTGGATCAGTGCGGGGGTCCCGGTGCGACGCGGGCGAGGCCGGCCTCAGCGTCGTGGCGCTGGATCCAGGACACGTCCTGGACGAGGGACGACATCGGGTCGCCGCCCGTCTTTCCGCCCTCGGCCGGGCGCAGGCGCTGGGAGCCGCCGTCGCGGGAACCGAGCTGTACGGCTGTGGTGTGCGGTCTGCGCACCGCTTCGTAGCGGTGCAGGGCGCCGGCGATCCGCTCGCGCATCGCGGGTGATCCCGGGCGGGCGGCGCCGAGTCCGTCGAGGAAGTGGGCGAGGACCGCCGCGTCCTCGACGGCCTGGCTGACGCCCTGGCCGTGGTGCGGCAGCATCGGGTGGGCCGCGTCCCCGAGCAGGGTGACGGGCCCGCGTGCCCATCTGCCGAGCGGTTCACGGTCGTACAGCGCCCAGCGCCGGGTCTCCCGTACGGCGGCCACCAGTGATTTCACCTCGGTGTTCCAGCCGTTGAAGGCGCCGGCGAGCGCGTCGAGGTCGCCGAGGGCGCTCCAGGACTCCAGCCGCGCCTCTGTGCCGGGCACGATGCCGACGAAGGTGAGATACGCGCCGCCGCGCACCGGATAGGCGAGCATGCGGGCGTGCGGTCCCGCCCACACCAGGAGCGTGTCGCCGGGCAGTCCGGGCACGTCCGCGCGGGCGACCAGCCCGCGGAAGGCGCTCTGGCCGGAGAACACGGGCGTGTCGGGGCCGTGCAGGGTCCGGCGGACCGCCGAGTGGACGCCGTCGGCGCCGATGAGGACGTCGGCCTCCTCGGTGGTGCCGTCCGCGAACTCCAGGCGGACCGCCTGGCCGTCGTCGCTGAACCGCTTCAGCCGGTGCCCCGTGCGCACCGTGCCCGGCGGGAGGAGGCCGGCGAGCAGGGCGTGCAGGTCGGTGCGGTGGATGGTGTAGTACGGCGCGCCGAACTCGGCCAGCCACTGCTCGCCCATGGGCTGGCGCATCAGGGTGGCGCCGCCCGCCCATTCCCGGACCTCCATGGCGACGGGCCGCACGCCGTGTGCGCCCAGGCCCTCGCCGAGTCCCCAACGCTCCAGGATGCGGGTGCCGTTGGGGGTCAGGTGCATGCCCGCCCCCACTTCGGTGAGGGCGGGGGCCTGTTCGTGGACCAGCACCTCGTGGCCCTTACGGGTCAGCGCGACGGCGGCGGCGAGTCCGCCCATCCCCGCGCCGACGACCGCGATCCGCGCTTTCGGCACTGCGCTTTCCTTTCCGCTCAGGTCAGTTGGTTCCGTCATGTCCGTCGCACTGCCTCAGGTCCTTACGTCGCAGACGGGTTCCACACCCGGCCAGACGACGGCCGCAGAGCCCCATGTGAGGCCGCCCCCGAACGCGGTCAGCAGGAGGCGGTCGCCCGCGGTGATCCGACCCGCGACGGCCGCGTCGGCCAGGGCGAGCGGGATGGAGGCCGCGGCGGTGTTGCCCACGTCGGCGATGTTGGCGACGACGCGCTCCTGAGGCAGGCCGAGCCGCTTCGCGACGGAGGTGAGGATGCGGAGGTTGGCCTGGTGTCCGACGAACGCGTCGACGTCCGCCGGGTGCCAGCCGGCCCGCTCCGCCACGGACCGGGCGGAACGCGCCATGGTCGTGACGGCGTGGGTGTACACCTCGCGGCCCCGCATGGTCAGGTGCGGACCGTCCGGTGGGATGGTGATCAGGTCGCTGCCCGTTCCGTCGCTGCCGAGTTCGGCGTGCAGCACGGCGCCCGGCTGGTCCGCCCTGCCGCGCTCCAGTACGACGGCGCCCGCACCGTCACCGAACACCACGGCCGTGGCCCGGTCGGTGGGGTCGACGATCGTCGAGTAGACGTCCGCGCCGATGACCAGGGCCCGTTGGCACGTACCCGCGGTGATCATGGCGGCGGCCACGCTGAGTCCGTAGACGAACCCGGAGCACACGGCGGACAGGTCGAAGGCCGCCGCCTCGACACCGAGCCGGGAGGCGACCGAAGGGGCGGTGGCGGGGCAGCGCCGGTCCGGGGTGGTGGTCGCCAGCAGCACGAGGTCGCAGGTGTCCCGGCCGGCGGACTTCAGCGCGGCGGCGCCGGCCGCGACGGCGAGGTCGCCGGTGCCGGTGCCGGCCGCCACCCGGCGGCGCCTCTCGATGCCGGTACGGCTCTGGATCCAGGCGTGGTCGGTGTCGAGGTGCTGGGCCAGATCGTCGTTGGTGACGACGGTCTCCGGCAGACACGTGCCGAGTCCGGTGACGACGGCGGCGGTGTCGGCGGCCTGGTGGGTCGTGCGCTGACCGGTCATGCACGGGCCTCCCGTTCGGGTGCCGCCGGCCGTGTGGCCACGGGCGGCGGTGTGTCGTGGGCCGCGGCCAGATGACGCTCGGCGAAGTCCTTGCCCGCGATCGGCGCGGTGATCAGTTCCTCCGGGACGCCGAGCGCCTCCAGCAGTTCGAGGGCGTCCAGCGGGGGGCTCGCCGCCGCGCGGTGGCTTTCTTCCAGCCGCAGCAGGTCGTCCGCTTCGAGGATCCCGGCACGCAGCGCTGTCAGGGCGTGCTCCAGCAGGCAGGCCGCCGCGTACTGGTCCAGCAGTCTGCCGCCCAGCCGTCCTCCGGGGTGGGCGGCCCAGTGCCCGACGGCGAGCGTCTGGTGGACGGCGCGGGTCCAGCGTGCGCTGTCCTCGCCGGGGCCGTGCTTCTCGACACGGTCGAGCAGGACGTCACAGATCGCCCGCAACTGCCGCAGGGCGGCGGGAGCGCCGGGCGGTCCTGCCGCCTCGTCCAGCACCGCGTCGAACTCCGCACGCCGGCGCAGGGCGTAGCGCGACGCCTGGTAGCCGAGGACGGTGTTGTCGCCGCCGAAGGTGACGGCGATCTCGTAGTCGTGCAGCAGCGGGGTGATCTGGTTGGCGTCGTGGTAGCCGAGGCCGCCGCACAGTTCCCGGGTCTCGGCCAGTGTGTGCCGGGCGTCGCCGGTGGTACCGGACTTGCCGCAGGAGATGAGCGCGTGCAGCACCTGGTCCCCGGCGGGCGGGTCCTGGGCGGCCCGTACGGCGGCCAGGGACGCCAGCGCCTCCATGGTGTGCGAGGAGGCCAGCGCCCGGCACACGGCGGTCGACAGCCGCGTGCGGTAATGGGCGTGTCCGATCAGGGGGGTGCCGAAGGCTCGTTTGACCACGGCGTACCGGGTGGTGACGGCGCAGGCGAGGAGTTGGGCGTGGGCCGCGCCGACCGAGGGGAAGAGCCGCTCGTGGGTGAAGGTGGCCAGGCATTCCTCGAACCGCCGGTGTCTGGGCAGCGGGGAGCTGTAGACGCCGTCGGCGTCGACGGCCGCCCAGCGGTTCATGAGGGCCGACAGCGGCAGCCGGCAGTCCTCGAAGGACAGGACCCCGGTCTGGTTGGCCGTCACCCCGCCCTTCGGCTCGGCCCGTCCGACGCTCACCCCGGGCAGTACCGTGCCGTTCTCCCGCAGCGGTACCCGGATCCAGTGATGGCCTTCGTCCCGGCCGGCGACCACGAGCCGGCACAACACCATGGCCACGTCACCGCTGTGGAGGCTGTTGCCGATCCACACCTTGCTGTCGCCCGGCTCGGGGGTGCGCAGCACAAGGGTGCCGTCCGCATGGTCGTAGGTGGCCGTCGTCCGTACCCGCTTCAGGTCCGAGCCCGCGTACAGCTCGGAGGCCGCGAAGCAGTAGACCTTGGCCATCCGGTCGATCTCCGCGCCGTGGGCGCTCAGTTGCTCCTGGCCGCCGTGGCTGAGCAGGGCGTCGCCGGCGATCTGGTGCGAGACGAGTACGTTGAGCAGGGACAGGTCGTAGGCGCCGATCCAGCCCATGGTGCGCAGGAAGTCGGGGAAGGCCGCACCGTCGCCACGCCCGAGCCACTGCGAATTCGCCGTGAAACCCGCTTCATTGAGCAGTCGTGCCCGGCGCAGCGTCAGCAGGCCGTACTCGCGCAGGCTCAGGCCGGGCGGCCGGACGGGCGCGAACTGGGGCCCGGCGAGCGCCCGGACCAGTTCTTTCTCGCGTTGCGTCATGGTCTCCCCCTGGAATGCGTTGCACGGGTCGGTGATGGAGTGTCAGGCGTCCAGCACCAGGGCGCAGTTGCTGCCTCCGAAGCCGAAGGACGTGCTCACGGCAACCGAGGCCCCGTGGCTGCGGGCGCCGCCCAGCACCAGATCGAGACCGGGCAGTTCCGGGTCGGGGCGCTCGGTGTGCGCGATCGGCGGCAGGGTTCCGGTGCGCAGGCTGCGCAGGGCCAGCACGGCCTCGATGGCGCCTGCGGCGCCGAGCGTGTGCCCAAGCAGCCCCTTGTTGGCGGTGACCGACGGGCCGTGCGGGAACAGCCGGGCGATGAGCCGGGCCTCCGTCAGATCGTTCTGCGGGGTGGAGGTGCCGTGCGCGTTGACGGTCCCGACGTCGGCGGCACCGACGCCTGCCTGCTCCAGCGCCTGCCGTACGGCCGCCTCGGCGGACGCGCCGTCGGGGCGGGGCGCTGTGGGGTGGTGGGCGTCGGACGTGCTGGCGTAGCCGAGCAGCCGGCCCAGCACCTCGGCGTGCCGGGCACGGGCGCCCGACGGTTTCTCCAGCACGACGGCCGCCGCACCCTCGGAGATGACGAACCCGTCGCGATCGGCGTCGAACGGCCGGGAGGCGTCGGGCCCCTTCTGCTGCGACAGCGCTCCCATGCGGGCGAACCCGGACACCACGAGGGGGGTCACCCCGGCGTCCGTGCCGCATGCCACGACGATGTCGCAGACCCCGGCGTCGAGGAGGGTCTTCCCGAGGCCGAGGGCGACGGCGCCCGAGGCGCAGGCGGCGACCACGGTGTGACTGGGGCCGGTGATGCCGTACCGCTGGCTGATGGTGCCCGCCGCCATGTTGACCAGCGAACGGGGGTGCATGTACGGCGAGACCAGCTCGGGTCCGCCGCGGGTGAGCCGCTCGTTCTGTTCGTGCAGGGTCGTCACGCCGCCGAGTCCGCATCCGACAACGACGCCGACGCGGCCGCCGTCCCAGCTCCCGGGGTCGAGTCCGGCGTTGTGCAGGGCCTCTTCGACCGCGACCAGGGCGAAGCGGATGAACGGGTCGGTACGGGCGGTGCCCCGTCCGGTGAGCTGTCCCGGGCGCAGGGGCGGCACCCGCAGGCTGTGCCGGACACCCGTGCCGGCCAGCGGCTCCTCGTCTCCGGAGGCCGGCGACCTGGCCGCGCACAGGGCGTCCCAGGTGGAGTCGGTGTCGGTGCCGGCCGGAGTCACCAGTCCGGTGCCCGTGACGGCGACGGGGCCGCCGCTCACGCCGCTTCCAGTCCCGATCCGGCCAGGGCGACGACGTCGCCGACGGTCAGCTCCGCCATCCGGGTCTCCTCGTCGCCGAGGTCGGCCCCGGTCTCCTCCTTGATTCTGACGATCAGTTCAGCCACCGCCAGGGAGTCGAGTTCGAGGGTGCGCAGGCGCACCCCGTCCGAGATCTCGGCAGGGTCCACCTCCAGATCCTCTGCCAGGATGGTGTGCACGATCGTCCTCGCGTCCATGCTCATGGCGTCACCTCTGTAGGTCATCGGGTCGCGGACCGCCGCTGTACGACGCCCCCGCAACGAAGTCGGACCTACTGTGCTGGCGGCCGATATGGGCCACCTATCGCGCGGTTATCGCGGCGCGGGCCCGGCGGACACCACGCCTGTCCGCGGAGACACAACACTTGCCCCCGGCGGACAACCTGATCGATCACACGCGTCGCGGCGGGGCCTGTGGCGCGGTGGGAGCGTTCTGGCTAGCCTTGCGGGGCATGACGCGAGTGAAGCCACAGGTCGACACCAGCACGTCGCACCCCGCGCGGGTCTACGACTGCCTTCTGGGCGGCAAGGACAACTATCCGGTCGACCAGGCGGTGGCGGACGCTCTTCCCAGGGGTTCCGCGGAGCATGCCCGGCAGAACCGCGCGTTCATGCACCGGGCGGTCGGGTGGCTGGCGCACGAGGGCATCGACCAGTTCCTCGACATCGGCACCGGCATCCCGACCGAGCCGAACCTGCACCAGATCGTGCAGGACATCACCCCGCGGGCACGCGTCGTCTACACGGACAACGACCCCATCGTGCTGCGCCACGCCGAGGCGCTGCTGATCAGCCGGCCCGAGGGCGCCACCGACTACGTCGAGGCGGATGTGCGCGACCCGGAGGCCGTCGTCGGGCACGCGCGCGGCCTCCTGGACCTCACCCGGCCGGTCGGGCTGTCCCTCATCGGGCTGCTGCACTTCCTCCCCGACGAGGACGACCCGTACACGATCGTCCGCACCCTGGTCGGGGCGCTTCCCGCCGGCAGTTATCTGGTGCTGTCCCAGGCGGCCTCCGACATCGCTCCCCCGGAGTTCGCACGGAAGGGGGCCGAGGAGTACGAGAAGGGCGGCATCCCGATCCAGGGCCGTACGGGCGAGGAGTTCCGCCGCTTCTTCGACGGGCTCGACCTGGTCGACCCCGGGATCGTGCCGGTCCCGGAGTGGACCCGCGACGCGCCGGCCCACCCCGTGGCCGACATCTACCTCTACGGTGCGGTGGCGCGCGTCCCGTGACGGGCCGCCGGGCGGGTCAGTAGCGGACGTCGCTCGCCAGCAGCGGCGGATAGACGGTGGACGGCTCACCGTCCACCGTCGTGCCCGCGAACTGCAGCATCGCCCGCGGCGCCCCGTGCATCGGCGCCGGGTAGTTCAAGGCGGGGGCCGAGACCTCGTCCAGCGTCCGCAGCTGTTCGGGGCTCAGGGTCACCTCCAGCGCGGCGAGGTTGGACTCCAGGTGCTCCACCCGCCGGGCGCCGACGATCGGCACCACGGTGCCCTCGCGGGCGCGCAGCCAGGCCAGCGACACCGCCGCCGACGTCGTACCGAGCTGGCCGGCGACGGCGGCGACCGCGTCGATGACCGCGTACTCCTCCTCGCCGGGCCCGCCGACGAAGGCGGTACGGGCCGAGTCGGTGACCTCGGTGCCCCGCCGGTACTTGCCCGACAGGAACCCGTTCTTCAGCGGGCTCCACGGCACGAGCGCCATGCCCTGGTCACGGGCGAGCGGGGCCAGTTCGCCCTCGACGGTGCGGGCGAGCAGCGAGTACTCGACCTGGAGCGCGATCAGCGGGGTCCAGCCCTTCAGCAGCGCCGTCGTCTGGGCCTGCGCGGTGACCCAGGCCGGGGTGTTGGAGAATCCGATGTAGCGGATCTTCCCGGCCCGCACCAGGTCGTCCAGCGTGCGCAGCGTCTCCTCGACCGGGGTGTGCCGGTCCCAGTTGTGCAGCCAGTACACGTCCAGGTGGTCGGTCCGCATCCGGCGCAGGCTCTCGTCGAGCTGGGCGATGATCGAGGAGCGGCCGGCTCCGCCACCGTTCGGATCGCCGGGGAAGAGGTTGGCGAAGAACTTCGACGCCAGGACGACGCGGTCGCGCCGGCCGGGCCGGGCGGCGAACCAGTCGCCGAGGATCCGCTCCGAGTGGGTGTTGGTGTAGAAGTTCGCGGTGTCGACGAAGTTCCCGCCCCGGTCGAGGTAGGTCTCCAGGATCCTCTCGGACTCCTCGACGTCGCAGCCCGCGCCGCCCGGGTCGGCCCCGAAGGTCATCGCGCCGAGCGCGAACGGACTGACCCGCAGTCCCGAGCGGCCCAGGGTGACGTAGTGGTCGAGTGCCATGACAGTGCTCCTAGGGCGTTGTGGAATGAATACCTCCATCGAAACGCGGAGCATCGGCCGTCGGTAGATCAATCCGCGCTGTGTCTTGCACAATCCTCCGCGCACAACGAACTCTCGGCCATTCGTGCATCGTTCATATGCTTATATAGATTCATGGTGTCCACTGACCGGCTTCTCGCATTCGCGGCCCTGTCGTTCCTGCTGATCGTCATTCCCGGCCCCAGTGTGCTCTTCGTGATAGGGCGGGCCCTGGCACAGGGGCGCCGCGCCGCGCTGACCACGGTCGTGGGAAACACACTCGGGGCCTATGTACTCGTGGTGGCCGTGGCTCTGGGGGTAGGGGCCGTGGTCGAGCGATCGGTCCTCGTCTTCACCACGCTGAAGCTCGTGGGCGCCGCGTACCTGGTGTACCTCGGCGTGAAGGCCGTACGCCAACGCGGCTCGCTACAGGCCGTGTTCAGCGCAGAGAAGACCGAGCGGAGCGGACTGCGCACCCTGGGGGAAGGATTCGCCGTCGGTGTGGCCAATCCCAAGACCATCGTGTTCTTCGCCGCCGTACTGCCCCAGTTCGTCGACCGTGCGCAGGGGCACGTCGCGGTTCAGATGCTGGTGCTCGGCCTGGTCTTCAACATGATCGCCGTGGCCTCCGACACCGTCTGGGGGCTGGCCGCCTCCACCGCGCGGGGCTGGTTCGCACGCTCTCCGAAGCGGCTCCGCGCGGTGGGCGGTCTGGGCGGCCTCACGATGATCGGGCTGGGCGTCACCGTGGCCGCGACCGGCCGCAAGGACTGACTCAGGCGAAAGCCCCGGGAGTCGCGCCGAGTTGTCTCAGCTGCGAGAGCACATCGACAACTCCCCACGTTTCGACAATGCGGTCGTCCGCGAAACGGAATACGAACATCTCGTTGTACGTGACGGAGTTTCCGGTCGGCGCGAGACGCAGGTAGTCGCCCCGGTGGGTACCGGTGACCGTATTCCTGCAGACGGCCTTGTCCCCCTCGACAATGACATCCTCCACCGCGACATGAAGGTCGGGGAACGCCGTGAGGAGCGTGGTGAACACCTCCTTCAGCGCCTGCGCCCCGGTCGCTCCGACCGGCAGCGGCGTACGGATCACCACGTCCGGTGCGAAGACCTCGTCGATGGCCTGCCGGATCAGCTCCGCGTCACCGCTGTTGACGGCCTCGTGCAAGTGGCGCAGCGTCGCCCGGTAGTTGGTGGCACGTGTCGTGGAACGAGTCTCTGACATCCGGCTGCTCACTTCTGGAGGACGGCCTGGATCTCCAGGCTGATCGACACCTTGTCGCCCATCACGACACCACCACCGTCGAGCGCGACGGTGTCGCCGATGCCGAACTCGCGCCGGCTGAGCTGCGCGGTCGCGGAGAAGCCGACCCGCCGCCCGCCGAGCGGGTCAGGGCCGAACCCGTTCACCTCCAGGGTCAGCGGCACCTGCCGGGTGACGCCGTGGAGTGTCAACTCACCCTCGACAAGAGGCCTTTCCACGCTCCCGCGCACACCGGTGGACCGGTAAGTCATCGTCGGGTACCGCTCGACGTCGAAGTACGAGGCGGAGCGCAGGTGCTTGTCGCGCGCCGCGTTTCCGGTGTCGATCGACGCGACGTCGATGGTCGCCGTGACGGACGAACCCAACGGGTCCTCGCTCGTGACGATCGTGACCTCGTGGTCGGCGAACCGCCCACGGGCCTTGCCGATCATGAGGGACCGCAGGGAGAACGCGACGTCGGAGTGGACCGGGTCGGCCTTCCAGATCCCGGTCCGGTAGTCCGGGATCGCCACGGTCGCCGGGTTGCTGCTCATGGTCTTCCTCCATGGGTGTGATGCCGCGCCCGGGTGACACGGCCGGGGCGACGACGTGCGGAAGGCACGTTCGCCGGTCGCCCGCGTCAAGGCGACGAACGGCCACCCGCCCGGGGGACAGCTCCGGTCAGAGGTCTTCGAGCCGCCGGGTCAGGAACCGCCGCTCGGGGGTGGAGGTGGCCAGCTCCAGCGCCCTGCGGTACGCCGCCCCGGCCTCGGCGCCACGGCCCAAGCGCCGCAGCAACTCGCCGCGCGTCGAGTGGAAGTAGAGGTAGCCGTCCAGGCCGAGACCGTCGACGGCGCGCAACGCCGCCGCCGGGTCGCCGGCTTGGGCGACGGCGGCCGCGCGGTTCAGCTCGACCACCGGGGACCCGGTCAGTTCGGCCAGCCGCCCGTACAGGGCCGCAACCCGCGGCCAGTCGACCGGTTCCCGCGCCTGCATCGAGGCGATCACCGCCTGGACGACATAGGTCCCGCGCCCGCCCAGTGCGACGGCCCGGTCGAGCACCGCACGCCCCTCCGCGATCTGCCGCATGTCCCACAGCGACCGGTCCTGGTCGTCCAGCAGTACCAGGTCGTCGCCGGCGAACCTGGCCGCCCGGCGGGCATGGTGCATCATCATCAGCGCCAACAGGCCGTGGGTCTCCGGCATGTCCGGCATGAGCGCGGCGAGCACGCGCCCCAGCCGGATGGCCTCGGCGCCGAGGTCGACCCGGCCCCGGTACCCCTCGTTGTAGATCAGGTAGAGCACGGCGAGCACCGCGTCGAGACGCTCGGGCAGCAGCCGCGCGCCGGGCACGGCGAACGGGATCCCGGTCGCCTTGATCTTGGCCTTGGCGCGCGACAGCCGCCGCTTCATGGTCTCCTCGGGGACCAGGAACGCCTGGGCGATCTCGGCGGTCTCCAGACCGCCGAGCGCCCGCAGCGTGAGGGCCACCTGCCCGGCCGGCGGCAGCGCGGGATGGCAGCAGGCGAAGATCAGCTCCAGCCGCTCGTCCTTGATCACGGTGAGCGCGGCCCCGTCGATCGCTTCGAACTCGTCCACGACCGCCTCCGCCACCGGGAGCAGCCGGATCTTCTCGGCCAGGGTGCGGTCCCGGCGGATCCGGTCGATCGCCTTGTTGCGGGCCGTCGTCACCAGCCACGCGCCGGGATTCGCCGGCACACCGGACCCGGGCCAGCGCGACACCGCTGCGGCGAACGCCTCCTGCGCCGCCTCCTCGGCCCTGTCGAAGTCGCCGAGATACCCGACCAGCGAGGCCAGCACCCGGCCCCACTCGTCCCTGAAGACCTCCTCAAGCGCGGTCAGTACCGCTCCACCGGCCTGATCTCGACACCGCCGCCGAGCCGGGCGGTCGGGATGCGCGTCGCGAACTCGATCGCCTCGTCCAGATCGGCCGCCTCCACCAGGCAGATACCGCCGAGTACTTCCTTGGTGTCGGCGAAGGGTCCGTCGGTCATCAGCGTCCGGCCGCCGGCCACCCGTACGCCGGTCGCCGTCTCCGCCGGTCCCAGCTGGGCGAACCCGACGACCCGCGGGTCGTCGGCCAGCGTCAGGAACTCGGCGTACGCCGCTTCCCGTTCCACGTCCGACAGGGTCTCGCCGTGGCCGGGCTCGGCGTAGATCATCAGGGCGTAGCGCATCTGGGTCCTCCGGAGTCGGTGATCTCTCATCTTGACGACGAACGGGCAGCGGCGTAAGGGACACCCCCGGCCGAGAACTTCTGTGGAGCCGTCGCGCGAGTTCCGCTCTCCCGACTCTTGACGATTTCGCTTCCGTATACGAAGAATGAGCCCACCTTGACAACGTTGTCTTGAGTTCGATCCCAGGAGGCGCATCCGCGTGAACCACCACCCGGCCGAGCTGAGCAGACGCCGATTCGCCCAACTGGGCGCCGTTACCGTGGCCTTGGGGGCAGCGTCCTCCCTCGGCTCCTCGTCGGCCGTCGCCGCCGACCGGTCGGGCGCCCACCGGCCGGGCGGTAGCAGGCCGTCCGCCCCGGACGATGTCGCCGGCGCCTACTACCAGGCGCTGCTCACCCACACCCAGTGGTCCGAGACCCAGTGGGACGCCGCCAAGGGCTACTACACGGCCAAGGACTTCGGCTTCGCCGTCGTCCTCGGCAACGCCCTGCTGCTGACCCGCGGTACCTACGACGCCAAGAGCGCGGGTGTCGACGAGAAGACGCTGCTGTCCCACACCTTGGACACCATCAAGCACTTCGCCGCCTCCAACCGCCTCACCGGCGGTACCGAATGGGGCCGCACCCTCTTCTTCGACACCACGTTCCAGCTCTACTTCGTCCTCGCCGCGCGCCTTCTGTGGGACCAGCTGGACGACGCGACCCGCGCCAACGTCGACACGATCGTGCAGGCGCAGGCCGAGTTCACCACCGGTCTCGGCACCGGCAACGACCCCGCGTCGGGGACCTGGACGCCGAACGGCCTGACCGGCGGTTTCGTGGGGGACACCAAGCTGGAGGAGATGGGCGTCTACGCCCAGTCGCTGGCCCCGGGTCTCGCCTGGGCCTCCAGCAACGCGAAGTACCCGCAGTGGAAGGACGCCTTCGGCCGCTGGAGCCGTAACGAGACGGGGCTGCCCGCAGCCGACCGGGCCAATCCCGCCAAGGTCGACGGCGTCCCCATCAGCGACAACACCGCGCAGAACCTCTACGACACCTTGATCGTCGAGAACCACGGCTCGTTCGGGCCGCACTACCAGTCCGAGCTGTGGCGTACGTCCGGACGCAACGCTGCGCACTTCATCACCGCGGGCCGACCGCTGCCGGAGGTGCTGACAGCCCAGCCGAACGCCGGGCTGCTCTGGGACACCCTGCTCACCGTGATGAGCGACTCCGGTGAGCCGCTGATGCCGATGGTCAACGACCGTGAGCACCTGTACGGACGCGATGTCATCCCGATCGCCTTCCTCGCGCAGGTGCTCGGCGACCGGGCCGCCGCACGCGCCGAGGTGGCGCTGTCCGAGCGGCTGGCCGCGTACCAGGCGTACCCGCCGGTCAACCGGCTGACCAAGTTCTCCGGCGAGCCGAAGTACGAGCCGGAGGCCCGCGCCGAGGTCGCCATCAGCTACCTGCTGCACGAGTGGCGCGCCAAGCAGGGCAAGGCCGTCCGCCCGCTCACCGAGAAGGAGTTGTTCGCGCAGGCCAGCGGCGTGCGTGACTTCGGCACCGCGCCCGGTCTCGTCGCGCACCAGACTCCCGCCGCCTGGGCGGCGGCCGTCAGCAAGGCGGGCTTCGTCAAGTTCGCCTGGCAACCCGCCCACGACGACTGGCTGTTCGCCCTCGGCGGCGCCACGCCCATGTTCCTGCCCGTGAGCACCGGCACGCCGAAGGCCCGGTCCGCCGTCACGTACAGCGAACCGCGTGACGGTTTCGACGCGAGCGCCACGCTCTTCACCCTGCCCACGGGCTTCGCGGGATTCACCACGCTCCCGTCGGGCGCCGTCGTCTACGCGACGAGCGGTACGGGCTCGGGCGAGGGCCACCTCGAAGTGCACAACTTCACCATGCCCGGCATCGCCGGGCTCGACGGCGGCCGTACGTACACGACGGCGGAGGGCAAGAAGACCGTCGCCGCCAAGGACGGCGGCTCCACGACCCCGCCGCCCACCACCGGGCGCACGGACGAGGCCACCTTCACCAAGGCGTCCTTCCGGCACGTGCGGATGCTCGGCGTCTCACCGGATCCCAAGTACGGCTACTCGCTGTACGCGATCGAGGTGCGCGACGGCGCCGACGGCACCGATCTCGCCCGGGGCGGTACCGCGACCGCGTCGTCCGCCGACACGGGCAAGGGCGCGCCGCTGGCCGTGGACGGCGATCTCGCGACGCGCTGGGCCGTCTCCATGGCCGACCGGCCCAAGACGGACAGCTGGCTCAGTGTCGACCTCGGTGAGGAGAAGGCCTTCGACCAGGTCACCCTGCGCTGGGAGTCCGCGGCGGGCCGCGCGTACATCCTCCAGGGCTCGGCCGACGGGAAGACCTGGACCGACCTGACGCGCTACCCGGAAGCCGATCTCACCAGCACCGGGCGCTGGGTCTCGGTCGACGGCAGGGCGGGCCTCGTCGTACGCGGCGCGAAGAACCCGATCGCCGTCTACGGTGACACGCTTGTCCTCTCCGACGGCCCCGCGGAGTCCGTGGTCGTCGAGGGATACCCGGAGGGCGACCCGTCGAAGGTGAAGGCGGCCGAGGCCCGTAAGGCACCGACGTCCGCGCACGCCGATGTGCGCGCGAGCACGGCGGGCGGTCATCTCAGCCTCTTCAACCTGTCGGCCACCGCGGTGACCACCACGGTCTCCGTGCCGCAGGACACCCGTTCGGTGCAGCTGTACGCCGGTACCCAGACGGTGACGTCCGCCGGTACCGACTACAACGCCGTGCTCCCCGCCGCGGGGGCCGCGGTCGCACCCGCCCGCTTCGTCCTGCGCGCGGCGGGCCTCGGACGGGTGCCCACCGGGCTGCGCGCCGAGGTCGTGGACGCGGCCACGCTCACGCTGACGGGTCCTTCCTGCCTGCTCGTGGTCACCACGCCGGGCGGCCACACCACGCTCGCGAGCGTGCGCCGTGGCCGTACGGAGCGGGTGTCCGTGTCCGGGACGGCCGCCTACCCGCTCGCCGACGCGGCGCTCGGGCGCATCACCTTCCCGACGGCGCCGCTCCCGGACGGCATGTCCGACCCGGCAGCGGCCGTCGACGGTGACCCGCACACGTCGTGGACGCCGGGGGCCGAAGGCCGCATGGTGGTCGACCTCGGGGCGCCGACGGCGATCAAGGAGATCAGGGTCGGCTGGACGAGCGGGCACGCGCCCACGGCGCAGGCCGAGTTCAGCGCCGACGGGCTGTCGTACCAGCCGGCCGGCACCCTGCGGACGAAGGGGCAGAACGCGACACTCGCCGCGAAGGGCACCGCCCGCTACGTGGCGCTGAAGGTGCGGGGCAGGGGCGCGCACGACGCCCGAGTCGTGTCGCTGTCCGTCCTTCCGGCCTGAGCGGCGGCTTAACTTCCGGCCCGGGCAGCGTCAGGGCTCCCGGACCGGGAAAGGCGGTGCGGGTCCGCAGACAGGTGCGGACCCGCACCGCATCGTCGTCCCCGGCCGGACGGCGGCCTCCGACGGCTTTGCCGTCTCTTTACAACTCGGCGTACCGCCGCCTCGTCTCTCCTGTCGATCCGTAACCCAGCCCGCCGAGCACGAGCGCGGGCGGACCGACGAAAGAGAGCGATCCATGCGCCGAACAGTCCCCTTTGCCATAGCACTCGCGTGCACCGCTGTGCTGGCGAGCACGGTGCCCGCGTTCGCCGACGGGCCGACGCCCTCCGCGAGCGCCGCACCGGCCCGCCCCTC
>NZ_JTIY01000002.1:689018-690651 GCF_000818175.1 Streptomyces sp. AcH 505 | reverse complement strand
CGACGCCGCCACCGCGGAGCCCGCGACGCGCGCCAGCGCGGTGCCGAGCGCCGCACCGGCCCGTCCGACCGACCGCGCGGGTGAGGTCTCCGTCGTACCGAGCGGTGCACCTGACACCGGGGTCGCGACGGCGCCCGCCGGGTCGGGTACCACCGAGGGGCTGATCGGTGCCGGCGCGGCAGCGCTGGTCGCCGGCGGCGCCGCCGTCTTCGTGGTACGCCGCCGGCGGGCGACCTTGGCATGACCCCGCTCTCCAGGCGCGCGTTCGCCACAGCGGCGATGGCCTCGTTGCTGGTGGGCTGCGGCGGTCACGGCGAAGGGCGTGCGACAGCCGCACTCCCCCGCAGTACGCCGCCGCCCGCGCGGCCGTCCGCGAAGGCGGTGCGCGCCGTCGGGCGTTCGGTCCCCGTCACCTTGCGGATCCCGGCCATCGGCGTCGACACCCCGCTCATCCAGCTGGGGTTGGCGCCGGACGGCAGTGTGCAGGTGCCACCGGTCGCGGCCCACGACCGCGCCGGCTGGTACCGGCATTCGCCGACACCGGGCCAGCGCGGTCCCTCGGTGATCCTGGGGCATGTCACCGTCGGCGCCTACGGGGACGGGATCTTCCGTCACCTCGCGCGGCTGCGGCGGGACGACCGGATCGTGGCGCGCCTGGCGAACGGTACGGCGGCGGGGTTCACCGTCGACAGCGTACGGACGGTGTCCAAGGCGGACTTCCCGACGGACGCGGTCTACGGGGACGTGGACCGGCCGGAGTTGCGGCTCGTCACCTGCGGCGGACCACGGACAGGTGACGGGTACCGCGACAACGTGATCGTGTTCGCGACCCTCAGCTCCGTGAGCCGCTGAGCCGCTGAAGGCTGACCCGCTGACCCCGCCACTCGGATCCCGGGCCGGAGGCACCGGCCCGGGGTCCTCGCCCTCTTACCCCCCACACGCATCACGACCATGGAGAACGTTGAAACGGTCCCGCGAGCAGGCAGCGTCCGAACTGTTCGCCGCCGTCTACCCGCGCCTCGCCGGCTGGTGCCGCCGGCTCGTCGACGACGACGGGACGGCCCACGAGATCGCCTCGGAGGCGTTCACCCGGCTGTGGGCGCGCTGGACGTCCGTCGCCGAGCCGCGTGGCTTCCTCTACGTCACCGCCGCCAACCTCGTCCGGGACCACTGGCGCAAGCTGGAGCGCGAGCGCAAGGCCGTGCACCGCGCCACCGCCGAGGCAGCGGTGCGTCCGCAGGAGGAACAGGCCGACCCTTCGGTGCGCCTGCTCGTGCAGTCACTGCCGGAACGGCTGCGCGTCCCGATACTGCTGCACTACTACGCCGACATGCCGATCCGGGAGGTGTCCGTGCTGACCGGGCGCAAGGAAGGGACCGTCAAGGCCGATCTCCACGCGGCCAGAGAACTGCTCCGCGCACATCTGAGGAGAAGCCTTGACCACACACTCTGACGAGGGTCCCGAGTTCGAACCCGACGACCCGCTGACATACATCCTGCGGCCCACGTCCGACTACCTCCCGCCGCCGCCCGGCAGGTTCCGGGCGGTCCGCCGGGGTGCGGGCCGCCGTCGGATGCTGCGAACGGCGGCCGGGATCGGTGTGTCGGGCGCGGTCGCCGCCGCCGTCCTCGT
>NZ_JTIY01000002.1:681822-688540 GCF_000818175.1 Streptomyces sp. AcH 505 | reverse complement strand
GGAGGCACCGGGGGCCACCACGGCGGGCCGCTGACCGGTGTGCGGGGCCGTACCGGTCCTCAGGCCAGCCGCTCCTTCTCGTCCTCGGTCCAGGTGCGGGTGTCCCGGGGTTCGACGTAGGGCTCCTTGCCCGCCGGGTAGCCGCCGGCGACCGCGCGCTGGCGGGCCAGTTCGGCGTCGAACTCCAGGCCGAGCAGGATCGCCAGATTGCTGATCCACAGCCACACCAGGAAGACGATCACGCCGGCGAGCGTCCCGTACGTCTTGTTGTACGAGCTGAAGTTGGCCACGTAGAAGGCGAAGCCCGCCGAAGCGATCATCCAGAGCACCAGGGCGACAAGGCTGCCCGGGGTGATCCACCTGAAGCCGCGCCCCTTGGCGTTGGGCGAGGCCCAGTACAGAAGCGCGATCATGGCCGTGACCAGCACGACCAGCACCGGCCATTTCGCGATCGACCAGACGGTCAGGGCCGAGTCGCCGATGCCGAGCGACGTGCCGACCTGCCGGGCCACGCCGCCGGTGAAGACGACGATCAGCGAACTGGCCACCGCGATCAGCATCAGGACCACGGTGATGGCGACGCGGACCGGCAGCACCTTCCACACCGGGCGCCCCTCGGGCACGTCGTAGACGACGTTCGACGTGCGGATGAACGCGGCGACGTACCCCGAGGCGGACCACACCGCCAGCAGCACACCCACCACGGCCAGGATCGAGCCGAGTCCGCCGTTGCCCTGCAACTGCCGTACCGCGTCGCTGACGATGTCCCGGGCGGAACCGGGGGTCAGCTGCTTGAGGTTGTCCAGGACCTGGTCGCTCGCCGACTGCCCGGCGACCCCCAGCAGCGAGACGAGCACCAGCAGCGCGGGGAACAGCGACAGCACGCTGTAGTACGTCAGAGCCGCTGCGCGGTCGCCGAGTTCGTCGACCTGGAACTCCTTGGCGGTGCCTTTCAGTACCGCCCACCACGAGCGCCTGGACAGTCCGGTCGGCTCGTCCGGTGCCCGCCGCTCGACCTGTTCGTCCGGCCCGGGACTCACGCGTCCTCCTGGGTGCCCGGCCGGTCGTCGCGGTGCCGGTGACCGGGCAGCATCTCCTGCGCCTTGGACTTCAGTCCCTGCCGGATCATGCCCAGCCGGTCGCTGTCGCCCTTGACGATCGAGGAGGCCGCGGCCTCGATCTGGTCGAGATCGGCGTGCGGCGGGATCGGCGGCACGGCCGGGTCCGTACGGAAGTCGATCACGAAGGGTCGGTCGGCCGCGAGCGCGCGCTGCCACGCGCCTTCCACCTCACCGGGCTCCTCGACCCGTACGCCTTCGAGGCCGATGGAGCGGGCGAAGTCCGCGTACCGGACGTCCGGCAGCTCCTGCGAGGGGAGGAACTGCGGGGCGCCGGTCATGGCGCGCATCTCCCAGGTGACCTGGTTGAGGTCCTGGTTGTTGAGCACGGCGACGATCAGCCGCGGATCCTGCCACTCGGACCAGTACTTGGCGGCCGTGATGAGTTCGGCCATGCCGTTCATCTGCATCGCGCCGTCCCCGACGATGGCGATGGCCGGCCGGTCCGGGTGGGCGAACTTGGCGCCGATGGCGTACGGGACACCGGGGCCCATGGTGGCGAGCGTGCCGGACAGCGAGCCGCGCATCGCGCCGCGCAG
This sequence comes from Streptomyces sp. AcH 505, assembly GCF_000818175.1. GTDB lineage: Bacteria > Actinomycetota > Actinomycetes > Streptomycetales > Streptomycetaceae > Streptomyces. The sequence goes on along the minus strand of NZ_JTIY01000002.1, from coordinate 686,883 downwards.
CCGCAGATGCCTGGCGTACCAGTTCGCCGAGGAACCCGAGTCGGCGGTCAGGATCACGTTGTCCGGCAGGAGCGCGTCGAGTGCGTGCACGACGTACTCGGGATTGACGGGTTCGGCGTCCACGGCCGCGCGCCGCTGCATGACCTCCCACCAGCGGGCGGTGTCCTTCTCGATCTTCTTACGCCACTTGCCGTGCTTCTTCCGCTCCAGCTGCGGCAGCAGTGCCCTGAGCGTCTCGCGGGAGTCCCCCACGAGGTTGACCTCGAACGGGTAGCGCAGCCCGACCATGAACGGGTCGATGTCGATCTGCACCGCGCGCGCCTGGTCGAACTCCGGCAGGAACTGGCTGTACGGGAAGCTGGACCCGACCACGAGCAGCGTGTCGCAGTCCTGCATCAGCTCGTACGAGGGACGGGTGCCGAGCAGCCCGATCGAGCCGGTCACATACGGCAGTTCGTCGGACAGGACGTCCTTGCCGAGCAGTGCCTTGGCCACGCCGGCGCCGAGGACGTCGGCCAGTTCCTCGACCTCGGCGCGCGCGCCGCGCGCGCCCTGGCCGATCAGGACGGCGACCTTCTCGCCCGCGTTCAGCACCTCGGCGGCGCGGCTGATCTCCTCGGCGGCGGGGACCGGCGCGTACGAGCCGACCCCGAGGCTGGAGGGCACCATCTTGAACGCGTGCGACGGCGGCGTGTAGTCCAGCTCCTGGACGTCGGCGGGGATGATGACGGCGGTGACGGTGCGCTTCGCGTAGGCGGTGCGCATAGCCCGGTCGATCACGTTCGGCAGCTGCTGGGGGACGGTCACCATCTCGCAGAAGTCGGAGGCGACGTCCTGGTACAGGCTCAGCAGGTCGACCTCCTGCTGGTACGAGCCGCCCATGGCGCTGCGGTTGGTCTGCCCGACGATCGCCACCACCGGCACGTGGTCGAGCTTCGCGTCGTACAGACCGTTGAGCAGATGGATCGCGCCGGGCCCCGAGGTCGCGGCGCACACCCCGACCTTGCCGGAGAACTTGGCGTAGCCGACCGCCTCGAAGGCGGACATCTCCTCGTGCCGGGACTGGATGAACGTGGGCTTGTTCCCGGCCCGCCCCCACGCGGCGAGGAGGCCGTTGATGCCGTCACCCGCGTAGGCGAAGACATGGTCGACGTCCCACTCGCGCAGCCGCTGGAGGATGAAGTCGGACACCTTGATCGACACAGGTTGGCCTTTCGGTGCAATCGCGGGGCGGTGACGGAATCGTGGGGGTTGAGGATGCTGGCGACGTATGCCGCAGTACCCGCGATTCCCGGGGCCTAACGCGCGCTCGTCCGGCCGGGGCCCTCGGACGGGGGTGAATACTATGGACGGTGAATGCGACGACGATCGGGCGTCGTTGCCGGAGGTGGACGCGATGGAGCCCGGCGATCTCGACGGGGACGACGAGAGCGGTACCCGCCGGTCCGACGCGTACGCGCCGGAAGAGGCCGGCTCCGGCGGTCGTGACCGGCTCTTCCACGCGCTGGCCGTCGCGGTCGACGGACGGGACGCGCAGGGGATTCCCGCCGCGCTGTGCAGGGCGTGCGTGGACGTGCTCGACATCACCGGCGCCTCGGTCTCCCTTTCGGGCGGGCCCGAGGTGCGCACGCTGTGGTGGTCGAGCAGTCCGGTGGCGGAGGCCCTGGCCGAGGCCCAGTACACGCTGGGGGACGGGCCGTGCCACAGCGCCCTCTCGCTCGCCGCTCCGGTGCTCGCCGGCGATCTCACCCAGGGCGTCGACGCGCGCCGCTGGCCCGTCTTCGCGCAGCGTGCCGTGGAGCTGGGGGTGCGGGCCGTCTTCTCCCTGCCGCTCGGCAGCGAGGCCATGACCGTCGGCACGCTCGATCTCTACCGGGAACAGCCGGGCAACCTCAGTGCGCGGGACATGGCCTTCGCCTTCCCCGCGGGGGACGCCATCACGCTGTCGCTGATGCGGCTGCACGCCGCGGACGTCGGCGCGGGGGCCGTCGGCGGACAGGACGTCAGTTCCTGGCTGGACGCGGCGCAGAGCGAGCACCAGGAAGTGCATTACGCGACGGGCATGGTGATGGTGCAGCTCGGCGTCGATCCGCAATACGCCCTGGCCAGGCTGCGCGCGTACGCTTTCCTGGAGAGCCGGACGGTGACCGAGGTCGCCCGGGACGTCATCGCGCACAGAGTGATCCTCGATGAATAGGCCCGTCACCGCGGCGCCGAAGACAGAGACGGTGGATCCGGCATGAGCCGCCAGCAGCAGATCTCGGAGGCTTTTGTCAGCCTCACCGACACCTTCGCCCCTGGCGTGGATCCCCTGGTCCTCGTCGACCGGCTCGTCGACCACTGCGTACGGCTCACCGGCGCTGACGCCGCCGGAATCATGATGGTCACGGCACGGGCGGGGCTGCGGACGATGGCCGTGTCCGACGACCGCGCCGATCTGCTGGAGATCTTCCAGCTGCAGACCGGCGAAGGCCCGTGCGTGGACTGTCTGCGGGACGGCCGGCCGGTGGACGCGGCGGACCTCGCCGAGCACGAGGACCGCTGGCCGGGGTTCGTACCGCTGGCGCGCGCCGCGGGATTCCGCAGCGCGCACGCCGTACCCGTACGGGTCAACAGCCAGGTGATCGGCGCGCTCAACCTGCTCGGCGCCGCGCCCCGCGCGCTGTCCGACGACGATCTGCGGCTCGCGGGCGCGCTCGCCGATGTCACGGCCGTTGCGCTGATGCAGTGGGAGGCCGAGCCGGTACGCCCGCAGGACGTCCTCACCCTGGTCCAGGCGGTCATCTCGGCGAAGGCGACGCTGGAGACGGCGAAGGGCATGCTCGCGGCCGACGGACTGCTGACCCCGGCCGAGGCCGCCGCCGCTCTGCGGGCGTACAGCTCGCGGCAGGGCAGACGCCCGAGCGAGATCGCCCAGGAACTCGTACACCGCACGCTCGACCCGGCCGCCGTGATCACGTCCCGGGGGGAACCCCTCACGCCGGACGCGACCTAGGTCGCGTCCGCGAAGTCTCGTCTGGCCAAGGGCGGACGACGATACTTCGCGGACACTCCCTAGGGCTCCGACAGGAGCCGGGTGGTCAGCGCGTCCCAGTCCACGCCCTGCGCCTCGGTCTCCCTGGGCACCGAGGCGTACGTACGCTCCAGCCAGCGCCGCAGGCCGGCGCGGTCGATCTCGAAGAGGGCGTACGCCTCGCTCGGCCCGAGCCGCAGCCGCAGCTGTCCCTCGGCCCCCTGGCCGGGCGAGGGCCACGCCCGGACGGCGCCGATGCCGGAGAACACCCGGAGACCTGAGCTGAGCAGTTCACGCGAGAGGTGCCAGACGACCGGCGGGTGGCCGGCCGGGGTGAGGACCAGCGTCACGCCGAACGGGTCGGCGCGGTCGTAGCGGAACCGCGCGAGCACCGGGACCCCGGCGTCCGGCAGACGCATCTGACGCACTGTCGTCACCAGGTCGGAGGGCTCCTGACCGCGCAGGCGTGTCGTGGCGGACGTCGGGCATCGGGTCATGGAGCTTCCGTTTCAGCACGGCAGGACAAGGGCACCTTCTCGCGCGCCGTCGCCGCGCTGACCGCCGTTGGCGGAAGGCGATCGGTCTGCTGCCCCGGCAGGGCCGTTCCATACCCGTATGCCGGAAATTGTTCGCGCGGACTCATCGTCGCGGTCGGCCGGTGGAAGCGTGTGGTGACGACAACAATCGAACAACTACCGCCCGCAGTCGCCTAATTGCTCATATGATCTGAACGTTTCCGATCACTCCCGTCCCGGGAGCCCCACCATTTCGGGAAGGTTTCTATCTTCGTGGCCGTGGTTTGCGTGTACGTCAGAGTGTGGTCGCCGTGCTGAGCGGGACGGCCCGCCGGGCGGCCTGGTCAGTGATCGTCGTGGTCGTGGCGGCGGGGTGCGCCGCTCTCGCCGGCTGGGCGTTCCCCGAATCGGCGCGGCCGTTGCTGGCCGGCGTCTGTGCGGCGGCGTTCGTACTGGCGGTGGTCTGGGCGCTGTCGCTGCGTCACCGGCTCGCTTCGGTACGGGCGGAGTACGCGCGCGACCAGAGCACGGCGCAGGCCAGGGGCGCGGCGGTCGCCGCCCTGACGGCCGAGCTGCCGGCCGTCGTCGAACAGGTGCGTACGGGGCAGGAGCTGACCGGCCTCACCGGCAGATTCGCGCGGCCCGACGCCACCGGGGAGACCTTCGCGAGGGACATGGACGCGCTGGTCGCGTGGTTCGCCGAGAAGGGGCCCGCCGAGGCCGTCCGCCAGGAGCGGGCCATGCGGGACGCGGTGATGGCGGCCTTCGAGGCCGTCGCCCGTACGGTCCATCAGATGGCGACGGTGCAGCAGGAGGTCCTGGACCGGGTCGAACAGACGCTGAGCGATCCGCGGTTGATGGGCCCGGTCATGCAGGCCGACCACGCGGCGGCGCAGATGACCCGCAAGGCGCAGGTGCTGCTGGTGATGTGCGGGGTGTGGCCGGCCGTGCGGGAGTCGCGGCCCGTCTCGCTCTACGACTGCGTGCGGGGCGCGAAGTCGCGCATCCTGGAGTTCCAGCGGGTATCGGTGCACGGCGGCGAGTCGCTGTACGTGGCGCCGCCCGTGGTGGAGGGGCTGATGCACAGCATCGCCGAACTCCTGGAGAATGCCACGGTGTACTCCCCTTCCTCCACCCAAGTCGTCGTCACCGTACGGGAGGTGGCGGCCGGGGCTGTGGTGGAGATCGACGACGCCGGTCTCGGCATGCCGTACGACGTGCTGGAGCAGGCCACCGCGCAGCTGCGGGACGATCTGGACCTGACCCAGCTCGGCGCCGTACCCCGGCTCGGGCTTGCCTGCGTCGGGCGCTGGACGCGTGAACTGGGCTTCCGGGTGGAGCTTTCGAGTGCTTCGGCCTACGGCGGGACCCGTGCGGTGACGTTCGTGCCGCTGGCCCTGCTGACCGAACCCGCGGCCGTTTCCGCGCCGCCCCGGCCGCTCGCCGAGGAGAGCGGTACAGCGGTTCCGGTGGCGGCGGCGGTGCAGACCCCGGGCGGGCTGCCCGTCAGGCGCAGCCGGCGCCGGGGAGCGG
>NZ_JTIY01000002.1:675237-681797 GCF_000818175.1 Streptomyces sp. AcH 505 | reverse complement strand
AGACGCCCCGCCGCTGTCGGCCCCTGGCGACGCGGCGGAGGACGCCCCCGCCTGGTCGCCGGAGGCCGCGGCCGCTTCGATCTCCAGCGTGGTGGCCGGCACGCTGAAGGGCCGCAGGACCAACGCCGCGGGCGGCGGGGACGTCAGCGACAGCGACGAGACTGACAGCACAGCCGTGGACAGCGACGACGTACCTACACAGAATGATGGAGGCCGGTCATGACCGGAATCGCCCGACTCCCCGACCTGGGCTGGATGTTGGAACCCCTGACCGCGCTGCCCGGCGTCCGGCACGCCGTCGTCCTGTCCGAGGACGGGCTGCTCCGTGGCCGGTCGTCCGCCGAGTCGGCGCCCGCCCTGGGCAAGGACACCGCGGACACGCTGTCGGCGGCCAGCGCCGCTCTGGCGGCGACCAGCAAGTCCACCGCCGCCCTGCTGTACGGGGAGGACGCGGCGGTGCGGCAGGTGATGGTGGAGTCCGATCGCGGCTTCGTGCTCTTCACCTCGGGCGGTGTCGGTGCGCAGTTGGGCGTCGCTGCCGAACTCGACGCGGACATGGGGCGGGTGGCCCATCAGATGCAGGTCCTGGTCGTGAAGATCAACGAGCACCTGAGCAGCCCCGCGCGGGAGCCGGTGAGCCCGTCGTCATGACGGAACCGCAGGAACGGACCGTCCCTGCGATCCGGCCCTACGTCATCACCGGCGGCCGGGCGGACGCCGAGGGGCCGACGCTGTCCTGGGAGTCCCTGGTGGTCGCCGTCGACCCGGAGCAGCCGGCCGGGGCAGCGGCGTTACAGCCGGAGCACCGCGACATCCTGGCGTACTGCCAGGGGCTGATCTCGGTCGGCGAGGTCGCGGCGTACATCGACCAGCCGCTGCCGGTCGTCCGGGTGCTGCTGTCCGACCTTCTGACCTGGGGACTGATACTGACCCGTCCGCCCATTCGCCGGGCCGAACGCACCGACGTGAGCATGCTGCAAAGGATCCTGGATGGCCTCGAACAACAAATCTGAGCCGTCGTCGGGCGTCGGTGTCATGGAGAGCGGCGCGCCGGACGGGAGCACGGCGGACGGGAGCACGGCGGACGCGGGCGCACCGGGCGGAAGCGCGCCGGGCGCGAGCGCACCCGCGTACCTCGCGCCGGGCGTCGCGGGGGCTGCCAAGATCATGGTGGTCGGTCCGCTCGGGGTCGGGAAGACCACCCTGATCGGCACGGTCTCCGAGATCGCGCCGCTCCAGACCGAGGCGGCGATGACGCAGGCGGGCTCCCGGGTGGACACCGGCGGGCCCGCGGCGAAGACCACCACCACGGTCGCGCTGGACTTCGGCCGGATGACGCTCGGCGGCGAGCTGGTGCTCTACCTGTTCGGCACGCCGGGCCAGCACCGCTTCCTGCCCGCCTGGCGTGACCTCGCCATCGGCGCGCTCGGCGGACTCGCCCTCGTGGACACCCGCGACCTGAGCGCCAGCTTCGACGCCCTCGGGCATCTGGAGGACCTGGACCTGCCGTTCGTCGTCGCCGTCAACCAGTTCCCGGACAGCCCGACCCACCCCGAGGACGACCTGCGGACCGCACTCGACCTGCTGCCCAGCACTCCCCTGGTGATCCTGGACGCCCGTGACCGTACCTCCAGCGTCCGGGCGCTGATCACGCTCGTGCGCCACCTCATCCACATCGACTCCGTCAGGGAGCTCGCGTGACCGCCACCCCCTCCGCCGTCCCACCGCACGACGCCGTCCCACCGCACCAGCAGGTCCCGGCCGTCGACCCCCGAAGGCCCACGCCGCTGTACGGACCGGAGCTGGACGGCGACACGCTGCCCGCCCTGTACGAGGAACTGCGGCGCGTACACGGTCCGGTGGCCCCGGTGATACTCGCCCCCGGACTCGACGCCTGGCTGGTCCTGGGCCACAGCGAGCTGCTGCGGCTCACCCGGGAGGAGCACCACTTCTCCCACGACCCGCGCCGCTGGCGGCTCATGCAGGAGGGCAAGGTGCCCGCGGACTCGCCGATCCTGCCCATGGTCGGCTACCGGCCCGCTGTGCTGTTCGCCGACGGCCGCGAGCACCGCCGGATGCGGCAGCCCGTCTCGCTCGCCCTGACCGGCGTGGACGGACACCAGCTGCGCCGTACGGTCGAGGCGGCGGCCGAGCAGCTGATCGCCGGGTTCGCCGACCGCGGCGAGGCCGATCTGGTGCTGGACTACGCGCGCAAGCTGCCGATGCGGGTCATCACGGGTCTGCTCGGTCTTGACGAGGCCACCGGGCAGGACCTGGTGCGGGCCATCTCCGGGCTGTCCCGCGCCGACGCGTCGTCCGCCGACTCCGGAAAGCGGATGGACGAGATCCTGTACGCGCTCATCGCGGAGAAGCGGCGCCGGCCCGGCACGGACATCACCTCCGTCCTGCTGCGCCATCCGGCGAATCTGTCCGACCCCGAGGTGCAGGCCAATCTGGTGTCGATCCTGGTGGCCGGCAACCAGACCGTCCTCAACTGGATCGCGACCACGCTGCGCATCATCCTGTGCGACCCGTCGTTCCAGTCGTCGCTGACGGGCGGCCGGCTCAGTGTCGACGACGCGCTCGACCTGGTCCTCTGGCGGTTCCCGCCGACGCAGAACTTCCCCGCCCGGTACGCCACGGGCGACCTGCGGTTCGGCGGTCAGGACATCCGTACGGGTGACATGCTCATCCTGGGACTGGCCGGCGCCAACGCCGACCCGAGCATTCTTCCCGACGACGGCGTCCCGGTCGTCGGCAACCGCTCCCATCTGGCCTTCGGTGCCGGGCCGCACGCCTGCCCCGCGCAGGACCCGGCGCGGCTGATCACCAGGACCGCCGTGGACACCATCCGCCACCGGCTGCCCGACCTCAAACTGGCCGTACCGGAATCGGAGCTGTCCTGGATCAACTCTCCCTGGAGCAGGGGGCTGCGTGCCCTGCCCGTCCGATTCACCGCCCCGCAACCGCACCTCGCACGGCAGGCAGGAGCACTCCGTTGACCTCGTCCCACACGCCCGAACCGCCCGTGGACGTCCCGTACCGGATCGACCCGGCGGGCGGCTGTCCGCACGCCACCAACGCCGCCCTCCTCGCGCGCGGTGGGGTGGCGTCCGTCGTCCTGCCCGGCGAGGTGCCGGCCATGGCGGTCCTGGGGCACGAGGCGCTCAAGGAGTTCCTGGCCCACCCCGATGTCGCCAAGGGCGACACGCACTTCGCGGCGCTGCACGACGGGCGGATCCCGGAGGACTGGCCGCTGCGGGCCTTCGCGAGCGTGCAGGGCATGACCACCGCCGACGGGTCCGAGCACCGGCGGCTGCGCTCCCTGGTGACGGCCGCTTTCACCCCGCGCCGGGTCGAGGCGCTCAGGCCGAAGGTGGAGGCGCTGACGGCCGAGCTGCTGGACGGCCTGGACCGGGTGGCGGCGGAGGGCGACGGCACCGTCGACCTGCGGCGGCATTTCGCGCTGCCGCTGCCGCTCGACGTCATCAGCGAACTCCTCGGCGTCGACCGCGAACACCGGGAGCAGCTGCACGAGCTGTCCAACCGGATCGTGAGCACCGACGTCAGCCCGCAGGTCGCGCAGGCGGCCAGCCGCGATGTGCTCGCCGCGCTCGCCGCCGTCGTCGAAGCGCGTCGTGCGGCGCCGGGGGACGATCTCACCAGCGCCCTGATCGCGGCCAGCGAGAGCGAGAACGACCAGCTCAGTGAGGCCGAACTCGTCGGCACGCTGCTGCTGATGATCATCGCGGGGCACGAGACGACGCTGAACCTGATCGGCAACAGCGTCCGCGCCCTGTGCGCGCACCCCGACCAGCTGGAGCTGGTCCGCGAAGGGCGGGCCAGCTGGTCGGACGTGGTGGAGGAGACGCTGCGCTGGGACAGCCCCGTCAGCTACTTCCCGTTCCGCTACCCCACCCGTGACCTGACGGTGGACGGCACCACGATCCCCACCGGCACCCCGGTCCTCGCCGCGTACTCCGCCGCCGGGCGTGACACGGCGGCCCACGGTCCGGACGCCGACCGCTTCGACATCACCAGGGAGACCAACCGCCACATCTCCTTCGGCCACGGCCCGCACTTCTGCCTCGGCTCGCCGCTGGCCAGGCTGGAGGCGACCATCGCCCTGGAGCAGCTGTTCACCCGCTTCCCCGACCTGGACCTCACCCTCCCGGACGCCCAACTCCCCCGGCACGCCAGCTTCATCGGAAACGGCGTACAGGAACTGCGCGCCCGGCTGCGCGGCCCGGTCCGCTGACGGCGCGCGCCGTGTGACAGGGTCGGCGGTGACCGAAGGCAGCAGAGGGTGAAGGGGAGTTCCGTGGACGCACGGACGTGGGACGGGCTTGTCAGCTCGATGAAGGCCGCCTACAGCGCGGAGCTGGGCCAGGGCGCCGTGCCGAGGCCGGTCATCATGCCGCTGGTACGGGGCGAGTTGGTGGGGCTCATTTGGGTCCGTCCCTTCACGGCGGGCGACGACGGGCAGACCGCCGTCGCCGAGCTGTCGAACATCGCCGCCGCCGCAGGCGCGGACGAGGTGGTGCTCGCCTGGGAGAGCGACGACGTCGCCACCGCCTGCCGGCTGCCCGTGTCGGGCCCCGCCCCCTGCCTGAACATGGTCCACGCCACGCGGGACGGGCATGTGCTGCACCGGTTCCCGTACGAGGAACAGGCCGGCGCCGGCTCACCGGCCGAACCGCGGTGGCTGCCGCCCCTCGCGCCCGAGCCGGCCGGTGAGTTGGTGCCGCCCGTCCAGGCCGCTGTCAACTACGCCTTCATCCCGATGGAGATGGACCATCCGAACCCGTTCGGCGTCACGGTGGTCCTGATGGAGAAGGACGGCCATCAGGTACGCCTGTCGGAGACGTTCGCCCGCTGAACGCCCGTCGAGGGCGGCGACGGCGACGCCAGGACGTCACAGCGGCGGCAGGTCCAGGTGCTCGCGCAAAGTGGCGCCCTCGTACGCGGTGCGGTAGACGCCCCGCTCCTGGAGTTCCGGCACGAGCTTGTCGACGATGTCGTCGATGGAGGCCGGCAGCAGATGCGGCAGCAGGTTGAAGCCGTCCACCGCGCGGCTGCTGACATAGCGGGTCCACTCGTCGGCGACGGACGAGGGGGTCCCGACGAAGGACGGGTGGCCCGGGGAGACCTCGGCCACCAACTCACGTATCGACAGGTTCCGTTCGGCGGCGAGGTCACGCCACTTCTGGATCAGGGCCAGCTTGCCGCTGCGGCGCTCGATCGAGATCGTGCCCCGCGAAGGGTCGAGTTCGTCCTCGGTCGGCTCGATGTCGGGCAGCGGTCCTTCCGGGTCGTAACCGGACAGGTCGGTGCCCCAGTACTGCTCCAGGAACGCGATCGAGCGGGGGCCGTTCACCTGCTCGCCGCGCACCCAGCGGGCCTTCTCCGCCGCCTCGGCCGCGGTGTCGCCGAGGACGAGGCTGGCGCCCGGCAGGATCCGCAGCGAGTCCGGCGTACGGCCGTGGCGGGCCAGCCGGTCGCGCAGGTCGGCGGCGTAGGCGACGGCCTTGCCGTACTCGGTGTTGGCGGAGAAGACCACATCGGCGTGGCGCGCGGCGAGTTCGCGTCCGCCGTCGGAGTCACCCGCCTGGAACAGCACGGGGCGGCCCTGCCTGCTGCCCGGCAGGGTGGCGGTCGCCCGCAGCCGTACGAGGTCGCTGTCCCGCTCCACCGGGCTGACGGCGTCGGGCCTGGCCCAGCCGGCGGCCTGCCCGTCGGGCGCGACGGCGTCCGGGGCCCAGGACGCCCACAGCTCCTTGGCCGCCTCGACGAACTGTCCCGCCCTGTCGTAGCGGCGTTCGTGTTCCAGCCAGCCGCCACGGCGGAAGTTGGCGCCCGTCCAGGCGTTGTCGGTCGTGACGATGTTCCAGCCGGCCCGGCCGTCGGACAGCAGATCCAGGCTCGCCAGCCTGCGGGCCAGGTCCGCCGGGTAGTTGTAGGTGGTGTTCTGCGTCGCGACCAGGCCGATCCGCTCGGTCACGGCGGCGAGCGCGGAGAGTTGGGTGATCGCGTCGGGGCGGCCGACCACGTCGAGGTCGAAGACCTGGCCGCGGTTCTCCCGTACCCGCAGCCCCTCACCGAGGAAGAACGCGTCGAACAGGCCGCGTTCGAGGGTCTGCGCGATCTCCACGAACGTCTCGATCGCCGTGTGGGAGGGCGCGTCCGGGTCGGTCCAGATCAACTGCGGCCCGACGCCGGTGAAGAACACGCCGAGGTGGATCCGGGGTTGGGGTTCGGTCATGGCACTCACCTCAGTTGCTCGTCGCCGCGGCGGCGAATCGGTTGGCGGGGCGGGGCAGGCCGAGCGTTTCGCGCAGGGTGGCGCCCGCCCTCGGAGCGCGGGTCAGCCCCGCGGCGGCCAGCTTCGGCAGCACCCGCTCGGTCAGGACCGGCAGGTCGACGGCGAGTACGGCGGGGTGCAGCCTGACCCCGTCGACCGACTCCGCCAACCGGCCCAGCAGATCGACCAGTTGCTCCGGTGAGCCGACATGGCGCACCGCACCGGAGGCCGGCCACTCGGCCGCTCCGTCCAGCTCGGC
>NZ_JTIY01000002.1:671045-674629 GCF_000818175.1 Streptomyces sp. AcH 505 | reverse complement strand
GCCGGCCTGCGGCTGTCCCCGGCCCGGTGCCCGGTGGCAGCGGGGAGTCGGCGAAGGTGACGAGGGTGAAGCCGGCGCCCTCGGTCGCCGCGAGCACGTCCCGCAGTGCCGCGGAGGTCAGTACGGCGGCGGGCGGCCGTCCCGAGTGGCGCCAGGCTGCCGGATGGGCGCCGTCGCCGTCGGCCTCCAGGGCGATGTGCAATGCGGTGCGCCCGGCGTCGCTGTCAGTCATTTGGATGCCTCCGGTCGAGGTGAGTTCAGGGCAGGCAGGGGCCGGCCGAGGCGTACGGGCAGGCCGGACGCGGCAGTTGCCGATCACGGAAGGCGCGGCTGAGGAACACCGGACGCGCGAGGCGCACCTGGGGGCTCAGCGGGCCGGCGACGTCCTCGGACACAGTGCGCTGCTCACCCGGAGCAGGTCGACATGGCGCCGGGAGACCAACGGTCCGTCGTCGCGGCGGTGGGGCGCCTGCATACCGTTCACCTCACCGTCGTCGGATCGGGCAGCGGCTCGTCCGCCGCCGCGCCGAAGCGTGTGATCGTCCTTCACGGTAACCGTCGGCGCGCGGTCGGGATTTCCCACGGCAGCCGCATTTCACACGACTGAAACGATGCGGCCGCCGCCGTCCCCGGCGCCCGCGGGGCCGCGTCACCCGGATAGCCTGGCCGCGGCTGACGTCACGGATTCGGCGGCACGAGCGCACGCAAGGAGCACTGCTTTGGACGTCCACGCATCCCTGGCCGACGTGGTCGGCAACACCCCGCTGGTGCGGCTCAACCGCGTCACCGGTGCGGCGCCCGCGCCGGTCTACGTGAAGCTGGAGTTCGTCAACCCCGGTGGCAGCGTGAAGGACCGTGCCGCGCTGGCGATGATCGAGGCGGCCGAGAAGGCCGGGGTGCTGCTGCCGGGCGGTACCGTCGTCGAGGGCACCTCGGGCAACACCGGGGTCGGTCTGGCCATGGTCGCCGCGCAGCGCGGCTACCGGTGTGTCTTCTCGATCTCGGACAAGAGCAGTACGGAGAAGGTCGCCCTGCTGCGCGCGTACGGCGCCGAGGTGATCGTCTGCCCGAGCAACGTGCCGCGCGAGCATCCCGACCATGTGCGCTCGGTGGCCCGCCGGGTCACCGAGGAGACCCCGGGGGCCTGGCTGGCGAACCAGTACGACAACCCCGCCAACCCGGAGGTCCACTTCCGTACGACGGGTCCGGAGATCTGGCGGCAGACCGACGGGCGGATCACGCATCTGGTGTCGGGGATCGGCACCGGCGGCACCATCTCCGGGACGGGCGAGTACCTCAAGGAGGCGAGCGGCGGCCGGGTGACGGTCGTCGGCGCCGACCCGGAGGCGTCGGTCTACTCCGGCGGCGACGGCGGCGCGTACTCCGTGGAGAGCATCGGGCACTCCCGCCACCCGGACACGGTCGACGACACCTGGCCGACCGCCTACCACCAGGCGGTCGTCGACCGGTTCGAGCGGATCAGCGACCGCGACTCGCTGCTGACCGCCCGCCGGCTGGCCCGCGAGGAGGGCCTGCTGGTCGGCGGTTCGGCGGGCACGGCGGTGGCCGCGGCCGTCCGGGTGGCGGCCGAGCTGACCCCGGACGATCTCGTCGTGGCGGTGCTGCCGGACTCCGGCCGCAACTATCTCTCCAAGGTGTTCGACGACGACTGGATGCGCCGACTCGGCCTACTGGACGGCGAACTCCCCGGCTGACGCGACCGGTCCAGGACCAGCGGCGCGGCCCTCGCCCGCGAGGTCGCGGAAGCGGGTGCCCGGGTGGTCGTCGAGCAACCGGGCGTTGCCCTGCCCGAAGAGCCGTTCGCGCAGGGTCTCGCCGTCCTCGTACGACTCGCGGAACAACCGCCCCGGCGGGGCGTGGCTCAGCCGGCCGCCGGTCCTTGCCCGCCCGCCGCGACCTCCGCCTTGTGGGCGGCGGCGAGGTCCACGAACATCGTGTGCAGCGCGCGGGAAGCGGCGGGCACCGAACCGGCGAGAGCCCGCTGGATCACCAACAGCACAGCGGTGTCGGCGACTTCCAGCGGCCGGAAGGTGATCATCCCGGCCCGCTCCAGCGGGTCTCCGCGCACACTGAAATCGGGCAGCACCGTGGTGCCCAGCCCCTCGGCGACCATCAGCTTGCCCATCTCGGCGCCGTCCGTCGAGTACGAGAAGCTGGGGCTGCGTCCGTGCAGCAGCCGGTGTACGTAGCGGTGCATCAGGTAGCCCGAGCGCATCACGACGAGCGGCTGGCTGAGCAGATCGTCCACCGAGATCCGCTCCTTCGCGGCGAGCGGACTGTCGGAGCGCACACAGGCCACCGGCCGGCCGCGCAGCAGCTCCGTGGTGTGGAAGCCGGGTGGAGTGTCGTCGCCCTCCAGGTAGTTGACGAGGCCGAGATCGAGGCCGCCCTCCAGCAACGCGCTGTGCAGAGCGCTTTGCTGGGCGCTGACCACCTCGACCTGCGTCTCGGGGTGCGCGGCACGGAAGGCGCGGATGGTGGGGACGAGCAGCGGCACGGTGGCGGCGTGGACCGTGCCGAGCCGGATCATCCGGCTGGTGTGGTGCTGCTCGTCGGCGGCTCTGCGCAGCCCTTCGACCGCGTCGAGCACACCGGTGATGTGCGGCAGCAGCTCCCGGCCCTCGGCGCTGATCTTGGCGCCAGAGCGCCTGCGGTCCAGGATGTCCACGCCCAGTTCGCGCTCCAGGTTGCGGACGGTCTCGCTCAGCGCGGGCTGCGAGAGATGCAAGGCCTCGGCCGCCCGGCGCAGGGACCCGAGACGGGTCACGGCCTCGATGTATTCGAGCTGTTCTATCCGCATGGCACTCATGGTCTCCGATCGGGGTGGAAGGGAATCCCTATCACCACTTCGCGGATACCGAATGTACGCGGTGGACGGCGGCGGCTAACCTCGTGAACACATGCTTCGCTGAGACAGTTCGAGAGGTGGTGACGAGCGATGCGGGATCTGTGGGAGCTGACCTGCCGCCGTCACGTGGACCTTGTGCGTGTTTCCAGCGCCCTGTGTCGTCGGGCGCGATAGAACCGGGTCCCCCGAGCAGCCGCGTGTCACACCGACGCGGCACCGGCCCGGTGTCCACCGCACGCGGGCAGTGTTTTCCCGGTCTACCTGCGGCTTTCCGTATGCCCTGCGGTCGTTGCGCCGGGCGTAGGGTCGCCCGCCGCGACACCGTACGGCCGGGCCCGCGCGCACCACCGCACCCGCAGATTTCACGAGGTGATCATGGCCACCATTCTGTCCGTCTCCGGCAGTCCGTCAGCCCACTCCCGCACCGCCCGCCTGCTCAGGCACCTCGACGCGGGACTCGCGTCCAAGGGCCATCACGTCGTCCCGTTCGACGTCCGCACACTGCCCCCCGAGGCACTGCTCGGCGCCGACTTCGCGCACCCCGAGATCGTCCGCGCGAAGGAGCTGTTCGCGCAGGCCGATGCCGTGATGATCGGCACACCCGTCTACAAGGCGGCCTACTCGGGGCTTCTCAAGTCCCTCCTCGACCTGCTGCCGCAGTACGCGCTGGCCGGCAAGACCGTGCTGCCGCTGGCCACCGGCGGCACCACCGCCC
>NZ_JTIY01000002.1:632848-670945 GCF_000818175.1 Streptomyces sp. AcH 505 | reverse complement strand
CCCTCCTCGACCTGCTGCCGCAGTACGCGCTGGCCGGCAAGACCGTGCTGCCGCTGGCCACCGGCGGCACCACCGCCCATGTCCTCGCCATCGACTACGCGCTGCGGCCCGTGCTGTCCTCCATGGGCGCGCAGCACATCGTGCAGGGCTGGTTCGTCCTCGACCGGCACATCACGATCCTCGAAGGCGGCGGGGTGTCGCTCGACGCGGAGGCGGAGAAGGGGCTCCACCAGGTGGTGGAGCAGTTCGCGTGGGCGCTGCGGCCGGGCGCCGCGTACGAGGTGCCGGCCGCCGCCTGAACCGTACGCCTGCCCCCGTCCTGCCCGTATCCCCTTCCCATCTGCCGCATTCCGCACGGAGGACCACCGTGACCGCATCCACACTCCCCGACGACGCGGCGCAGGCGAGCGCCCATGTGATCGCCGACGACGCCGAAGCGCTCGCCGTGGCGGCCGAGTTGGCCGACGCGTTCCGGGCCGGTGCGGCGCGGCGGGACGCGGAGCGGATCCTGCCGCGCGAGGAGCTGGCGCGGCTCTCGGCGAGCGGGCTGCTCGGGATCACGGTGCCCCGCGCGTACGGCGGCGCCGATGTCTCGGCCCGCACGCTCGCCGAGGTCTTCCGGCTGCTGGCGACAAGCGACGCCAGCCTGTCGCAGATCCCGCAGAACCACTTCGTCTACGTCAATGTGCTGCGCCGGCAAGGCGGCGCCGAGCAGCGGAAGTTCTTCTTCGCCGAGGTGCTCGCCGGGCGCAGGTTCGGCAACGCGCAGTCGGAGGCGGGCACCAAGCACGTCCAGGACATCAGGACACGGCTGGTCCCGGCGGATGACGGCTCGTACCTGCTGACCGGCGAGAAGCACTACTCGACGGGTGCGCTGTTCGCCGACTGGATCCCGGTCCTGGCGCGGGCCGAGGAGGACGCGCTGCATGTCGCGTACGTGGCACGCGACGCGCCCGGTGTCACGGTCGTCGACGACTGGAACGGCATGGGCCAGCGGACCACGGCGAGCGGAACCGTGCGCCTCGAAGACGTCACGGTCGCGGCGGACCGGGTCGTACCCCACCATCTGACCTTCCAGGGCCCGCAACTGCACGGCGCGGTGGCGCAGTTGCTGCATGCGGCGATCGACGTGGGTATCGCCGGCGGCGCCCTGGCCGAGGCGGCCGAGTTCGTCCGCACGAAGAGCAGGCCGTGGTTCGAGAGCGGCTTCGACACCGCCGTCGAGGACCCGCTGCTGATCCAGCGCTTCGGTGAACTGGCGCTCCAGGTACGGGCCTCGGAGGCGCTGCTGGTCGCGGCGGCGACCGCTGTGGACGCTGCGTCGGCCGATCTGACCGACGACACGGCGGCCGAGGCGTCGATCGCGGTGTCGGCGGTCAAGGTGCACGCGGCCGCCACCGCCGTGGACACGAGCAGTGCGCTGTTCGAGGTGTCGGGCACCCGCTCGGCGCTGGACAGCCTCAATCTCCACCGGCACTGGCGCGACGCGCGCACCCACACCCTGCACGACCCGGCGCGCTGGAAGATCCAGCACATCGGCCGTTACGTGCTCAACGGGACGCTGCCGCCCCGCCACGGCCTGATCTGAGCCCGTCCCCGCCCCTCCCCTGCCCTCCCCCGCCCCTCAGAAGTGTCTGCCAGAAGAGTCCGGAGAATTCAGTGAGCCTCACCTTCCATTGGTTCCTGCCCACATACGGAGACAGCCGCCACATCGTCGGCGGCGGACACGGTCTGCCCGCCGGCGCCGCCGGCGGTCAGCGCCCCGCCAGTCTCGGCTATCTCAGCCAGATCGGCCGTGCGGCTGAGCAGTTGGGGTTCGTGGGGGCTCTGACACCGACGGGCGCCTGGTGCGAGGACGCGTGGCTGACCACGGCGATGCTGGCGCGGGAGACCGAACGGCTGAAGTTCCTGGTCGCCTTCCGCCCCGGCTTCGTCGCACCGACGCTCGCGGCCCAGATGGCGGCCACGTTCCAACGACACGCGCCGGGGCGGCTGTTGCTCAATGTCGTCACGGGTGGCGAGAGCCATGAGCAGCGCGCGTACGGCGACTTCCTCGACAAGGAGGGCCGCTACGCGCGTACCGGTGAATTCCTGCACATCGTCAGGGAGTTGTGGCAGGGCAGGTCCGTCTCGTTCACCGGCGAACACCTTCAGGTGGAGAACGCGCAGCTGGCCCGCGTCCCCGATCCGGTGCCGCCCGTCTACTTCGGCGGTTCCTCACCGGCGGCGGGGCAGGTCGCCGCACGCCACAGCGATGTCTATCTGACCTGGGGAGAGCCCCCGGCGCAGGTCGCGGAGAAGGTCGCCTGGATCCGCGCCCTGGCGGCCGAGCAGGGCCGTACCGTACGTTTCGGCATCCGGCTGCATGTGATCGCGCGCGACACGGCGGAACAGGCGTGGGCCGAGGCCCGGCGGTTGCTCGACGGTTTCTCGGACGAGGCGGTGCAGGCGGTCCAGACCGGCCTGGCCCGCAGCGAGTCGGAGGGCCAGCGCCGCATGCTCGCCCTGCACGGCGGGGACAGGGACCGCCTGGAGGTGTCACCCAACCTGTGGGCGGGCGTCGGCCTGGTACGCGGCGGCGCGGGTACGGCGCTGGTGGGCAGCCACGCCGAGATCGCGGAACGTATCACCGAGTACCACGACCTGGGCATCGACGAGTTCATCATGTCGGGCCACCCGCATGTCGAGGAGGCGTACTGGTTCGGCGAGGGCGTGCTGCCGCTGCTCGCCAAGTCCGGTCTGTGGACGCACCCGAACAGCCCGGCCGGCGCGCAGCAGGACGGCGCTGTGCCGTTCGCGGGCGTGAGCGGCAAGGGCTGAGCACGCACGGCGTGGGCCTTGAGCGCCGAACGCTCAGGTGGTCGCCAGCAGCAGGTCTTCGCCGCTAGACGGGCGAAGGCCGTCGGCGCGACCGCTGAAGTAGCGCTCGGCGAGCGAGGCCCCCGACACGTGCTCGACGTCGGAGAACCCGGCGTCCCGGGCCAGCGCCAGCATCTCCTGCGGGGTGTAGAAGCTGACGAACGGTGTGCCGGACGCCCGCGCGCCCTTCTGACTCGTCTCAAGGCCGCCGCGGTCGGCGTCCTGCACCAGGTCGGTCGGCAGCAGGAAGGTCATGGCGAGCGTCGAGCCCGCCGCGAGCCCGGCGATCTGCCGCAGGGTGGCCGTTGTGGCGTCCTTGGTGAGGTACATGGTGACGCCGGTGGAGACGACGACCGCCGGGCTCCCGGGATCGAAGCCCGCGCCGGTCAGCCGCTCCAGCCAGTCCTCGCTCGCCTCGAAGTCGACCGGCACCAGCCGCAGCCCGTCGGGGACGCCGTACCCGAGTTCGGTCAGCCGGTGGCGCTTCCACGCCTGCGGGCCCGGCCGGTCGACTTCGAAGATCCGCAGGCGGGCGGCGATCTCCGGCCTGCGCTGGGCGAAGGTGTCGAGACCGGCCCCCAGGACGACGTACTGGCCGACGCCGTGCCCGGACCGCTCCACGACCAGGTCCTCGACGAAGCGCGCGCGGGCGACCATGGCGGCCCGGAAACCGCTGGTGGCCCGCGGGTCCATGTCGGGGCGGCTGCGCCAGTCGTCGTCGGGGCCCGCCAGCCGCAGCCCGACCTCGTCCTCCAGCACGTACGGCGGAGCGTCGACCTGGACGTGCATCGCCCGCCAGAGCGCGGTCCGTACGGCCGTGCTGTCCGGGGCGGTGTTCTGTCCGTCCGTCATGGCGCTCTCCCGTCCTTCGGTCCCTCGCTCAGGCGCCGAGCGGAGGACCGGCCCCCAGCCACTCGCACAGGAGCACGGTCGCGTCGTCGTGCAGTT
The DNA here is from genome assembly GCF_000818175.1 of Streptomyces sp. AcH 505. Taxonomy (GTDB): domain Bacteria; phylum Actinomycetota; class Actinomycetes; order Streptomycetales; family Streptomycetaceae; genus Streptomyces. Next base: position 667,138 of record NZ_JTIY01000002.1, on the reverse strand, counting down.
CGCCGTGATGGTAGTCGAGGAAGGCGTGCGAGAAGCGGCGTACGGTCTCCGAGACGCTCAGCCCGTCGGCCGGGTACCGGGTGAGTACGGAGATGAACCGGTCGAGGCCGAACTCTTGGCCGTGCGGGCGCCGCGCCTCTGTGATGCCGTCGGTGTAGAGCACCACGCGGTCCCCGGGTTCGAGCTGCTGGTGGCAGAGCGTCGTCTCCAGATCGCCGAGCCCGGTGCCGAGCGGATACGCCGGTTTGCACCGCAGGACGACCGCGTCGCTCCCGCGCACCAGAAGCGGCGGGTGGTGCCCGAAGTTCGCCCAGGTCAGCAGCCCCGTGCGGGTGTCCAGGAAGGCGAGCACAGCGGTGGCGTACCGGACGTCGTCGAACTGCCCGGCCAGCTCTCGTTCGATGACGCCGGCCGTCTCGGCGATCCCGGCGCCCCGGCGGCGGGCGCTGCGGGAAGCGGCGACGGCGAGAGCCGCAGTCTGGCCGGCCGCGGTGTCGTGCCCCATCGCGTCGAAGATCGACAAATAGACTCGCAGGCCGGCCGTCGCGTAGTCGTACGCGTCACCGCTGACCCGGTACGACGGCTCCAGGGTCGCGCACACGGCGACCCGCGAGTCGGTGTACGTGCGCGGCGGGATCAGCTGCCACTGCGCTTCCGCCGACACCAGCATCGGCTGGGTGCGGTTCAGCCGGGCGTAGGTGTCGCTGTGGCCGCGCTTGGTGGAGACGGACAGCGCCACGAGGGTCGCCAGCGCGGTGGCGTTCTCGCGTACCTCGGCGGAGTCGCGCGTGGCGGCGACGAACATCAGACCGATGCGTTCCTTGCCGTTGAACATCGGCACCCAGTACGCCGCCCCGGCGGCCGGCGGTGTGTGCACGGGGCGGATCTCGCCGTACTGGTAGGCCCGGCCGCCCTCGGTGTCCTGGATGCCGATCACCCGGTCGACGGACGGCGCGGTCAGCGCCCCGGCGATCAGATGGAGCCCGCGGCGCTCGACGTCACCGACGTAGATCCGCACCTCGGTGATGCCGACGGCCTTGGCGTGCTCGCTCACCGTGTCCGGCAGGTCGTCGAACGACGTGGTCCCGATGACCTTCAGCAAGCCCGCGAACATCCGATCCGCCACTACCGTCCCGGCCCCTCACGTCAGCAGTCGCCAAACATCCCTTTTCGGGTCGTTCCCATGCATATCATGCGCTGTGCTGATGGTCGGTCAGACGGGCCTGCAGCTCGGCGTACGGCGTCGCCTCGGGCAGGTCGGGGTGGCCGTCACGGACCGAGAGCGCCGTACGGACGGCTGCCTGGACCGCCGCGCGGTAGGGCAGGGAGCCGGTGCTGACGCGCCGTACGCCCAGCTCCCCCAGCCGCTCGACGGTGAGACCCGGGACGACCAGGACATTCACCGGAACGGGGATGGCGTCCGTCAGCTCCCGCAGGACGGCCGGCTCGCTCGCGCCGGGTACGAAGATCCCGTCGGCGCCGGCTTCGACGTACGCGCTCGCGCGGCGCAGGGTGGCCTCGACGGTGGCGTCCTGGCCGAGCCAGTACGTGTCCACCCGCGCGTTGACGAACAGCTCGGGCGAACGGTCCTTCACGGCGCGGACCTTGTCGGCGTGCAGCTCCGGCGCGATCAGCCGCTCGGCCGTGCTGTCCTCGATGTTGATCCCCGCCACGTCGAGCCGGGCGGTGTAGTCGGCGACGTCACGCGGCAGATCCGCGTAGCCGTCCTCGATGTCCATCGTGACGTACACGGCGCGGCCGGCGTCGGCGATACCGGCCAGTTCGCGGGCCAGGGCGAGATTCGCGTCCTTGGTGGAGCGCTCGCCGTCGGGGCGTCCGTGGCTCTGGGCCACCCCGAAGCTGGTGGTGCCCACGGCCCGGAAACCGGCGGCGACGAAGGCCAGGGCGGACGGCAGGTCCCAGGCGTTGGGCAGGACAAGCGGGGTGTCGTGGTGGTGAAGGTCGCGGAAGGTCATGATAGTGACGCTACTGGCCTGTCGTTCCGGCGCCAGGCGAAGCATCCGCTGTGACCGACCGTGACCGGGAGGACGAAGATGACGACGCCGGCGAATCTGCCCGAGGTCGTGTCGCGCGAGGAATGGCTCGCTGCCCGCAAGGAACTGCTGGCCAAGGAGAAGGACGTCACCCGGGCACGCGACCGGCTCAACGCCGAACGGCGCCGGCTGCCCATGGTGCGCGTCGACAAGCCGTACGCCTTCGAAGGCCCGGACGGGCAGGTCGGCCTGCTGGATCTGTTCGAGGGCCGGCAGCAGCTGGTCATGCACCACTTCATGTGGATGTTCGACATCGACGCCGACGGCACCGAACACCCCCGCGACACCGGCTGCTCAAGCTGCTCGTCGGCGGCCGACGGGATCGGCAGGCTGCGGCAACTCCACGTCCGCAACACCACGTTGGTCGCGGTGACCCGCGCGCCGTACCCGACGCTCGCGGCGTTCCGCGAGCGAATGGGGTGGACGTTCCCGTGGTACTCCTCGGCCGGCAGCGACTTCAACTACGACTTCCACGCGACGGTCGACGACCGCGTGGCGCCGGTGCGGGTCTTCCACCGCACGGAGGCCGAACTCGCCGCAGCGGGCATGCCGTGGTCGGAGGAGATGCGCGGCGACTGGCCGGGCATCAGCACGTTCCTGCGCGTCGGGGACGAGGTCTTCCACACGTACTCGACGTTCGGCCGGGGCATCGAGGAGTTCCACAACGGCTACCACTACCTCGACCTCACCGCACTGGGCCGCCAGGAGGCCTGGGAGGAACCGGAAGGACGCGCGGTCCCCCTGGGCCTCCAGGTCGGCGGCCCGGCGATGCGCCTGCCGGACGAGTACGACGCCTGACGGGCCGGAGGGTTCAGCTGTTGATCGAACCGGTGATCGCCGCGTTCGTGTTGCCCCTGCGCGCCGCGCGTTCGCCGGCCCGACGGGCCTCCTCCGGGGTGGCTCCGGCTGCCGCCGCCTTCAAGGTGGCGTCCGTGCGGCGCTGTTCGATCTGTTCGGCCCGCTTGCGCTTCAACTTGCTGAAGAAAGACATGATGATCGCCTGCCCGAGGGGCAACGCACCAAACGCGGGCCCGGGCCCCTGGCACAATCGGTGAGTTCCGTGTTGCCTACGGGTCTTGATGGGAGGGCTGCCATGACACTTTCAGCTGAGGATCGCTTCGTCGTCACCGACCTGATCTCGATGCACGGTCACCTCGTCGACAGCGGAGAGCTGGACAGACTCGGCGAGTTGTTCACCGAGGACGTCGTCTACGACCTCACCGACTTCGATGTCGTTCTCACCCGGCTCGGCTCCGGTGAAGTGCACGCCCTCTCCAAGGGAATTGGCGTGCGGGCGGACGGCACGACCGGAAGCGTGACCTACGAGGACGTCGCCGTGCGCACCGACGAGGGCTGGCGCATCCGCTTCCGCAAGGTGCTCGCGCGACGCGCCCCGCTGGGGCGCACATGAGACGGGACGTGTGGCGGCGCGGGCGCCGACTGGCGACGGCCGCTCTGCTCGCGTGCGTCGTCGGGTGCGCGGGCACGTCGGGGGATCCGGGCCAGGGCGACCGGAGTCACGGCCCCGGGAGCCGAGCGCGGGGCTGGGTCGTCGGAATCGGCGCGGCCGAGGCGTCCGGCGACTGCCGCACCACCGACCGGTTGATCGTGTGCCCGGTGGCCCCGGCCGGCGCCGTCGCCCATTCCGCTTCGACCGGCGCTGTGGCCTGGCGCGCCGGCGCGGACCGACCGGCGGGCAGGAACTCCGGGTTGGCGGTCGACGGCGACCGCGCCGTGTCGGCGGGCGGGCGCACGCTGCGGGCCGTCGACCTGGCCACCGGCCGGGCCGCGTGGACGAAGACGTACCCCGCCGGCCGTACGGTGGGCCCGCCGGCCGCCGCGGGCGGTGTCGTCTACGCCGCCACGTACGGTGCGACCGTCGCCGAGCCCCAGACGCTGTTCGCGTACCGCGCCTCGGACGGGACTCCGCTCTGGCACCGCGCCAGCACCGAGACCTCGCCCGTCGCCCTGGGCAGCCGGGTGTACGCCGTCGAGCCCGTCGGCCGGACCGTCTCGCGGGTCGTCGCCCGGGACGGACAGACCGGGAAGGTCGTCGCCACGTCCGACGTCTCCCACCCCTGTCCTGACCTGATCAGTGCCCCCGGGTACCTGGTCTGCGCGTCCAGCGGGGACGCGGCCGGTGACACGTTCCCGCCGGTCGTACGGATCGACCCCGACACCCTCGCGTTCCGCAGGACGCTCCTTCGGCCGGTGGACAAGCCGAGCGGCGGGGTGATCTCGCCGGACGGGGTACTGGTGCTGCGCACGGTCAACGCCGAGGATCCGGTGGGTGGCGACTGGACCGCCGTCGACATCACGACCGGCAGGACGCTGTGGCGGACCACAGGAACGAGTGACGACGTCGTACTCGCCGGATCCAGGGCGGTATGGATCTCGGGCGGACGCCTGGTCTCCGTCGACCCGCGCGGTGGCCCCCGGGCCACCGGTACGGCCGCGCCGCGCCGCTCACCCGCGTACCGGGAGGCGGCCGACGGCCGTTCCCCGCGCCTGACCGGGTACGGCACACACCTCGTCGTCCAGGCGAAGGTAAAACCGGCGCTCCGGTCCGTGCCGGCGCCCTAGAGCTATGACATTACGGAGCATTGTGACGACTCTGAGACATTCCGCACGCGGGCCAGGGGGCAGGAATGGCCGTGACCATGGTTCCGGCGGGGCGCACCCGCGGGGCCAGTGAGCAAGGCAAGGAGCGTTCATGACGCGTATGCGTATCAACCGGAGGATCGCCGCGGCTCTCGCCGCCACGGCACTGCTGGGCGCCGCGGGTGCGGGAGCCGCCCAGGCCGCACCGGCCGCGGCCGCCGGCGGTTCCGCCCCCTCCGCATGCCGTCCGGCCAACCATCTCGCGAAGATCGCCAAGGCGCCGAACAGTGCGGGCCACCACCACTACCGGGTCACGCTGACCGCGCCACGCGGGTACGACGCGTGCAGGCTGGCCGGTTCGCCCACGGACGTACGCTTCTCGCACCACGGCGTGACGACCCGGGGTACCGCGGGTCATTACGGCAATCAGCGGACCGCGGTGACCTTCGGCCCGGGGCATCCGGTGCACTTCGACATTCAGGTGCCGAACAGGGGCCGTGCGACCTCGGCGGACGAGGTCGCCTTCACGTTGCAGGCTCCGGGCGGGCAGATCCCCGGCACGTCCTTCGCTGACGGCAACCTCAAGGTGGCCGCCGGGACCCTCGTCGGGCCGGTCCAGCGCGGCGCCTGATCTCCCCCGTACGTCCCGTCCGCGGCGTGCGCGGACGCGCAGGTGGCGTCCCGCGACCGTGTCACTGTCGCGGGACGCCACCGTACGTCGTCAGGCGATGCCGCTCACGGACCGCGGGGCGATGACGAACTTCACCCGGACCTGGTCCCGTCCGCCGAACCACGGGTACGGACCGCCCAGATACTTCTGGGCCAGGGTCTCGATGTGCTCGGCGGCGCCGTCGTTCGTGACCTCCACGACCTCGCCGCGCACCTGGTAGAAGCGGGACGGGTTCTCCGGGTCCGAGACGGTCACGGCGACGCGCGGGTCACGCCGCACATTGCGCGTCTTGACGTGGCCCTCCACGCTGTTGATGACGACATGCCGGCCGTCCGTGTCCACCCAGGTCTGGGTGAGCTGGGGCGAGCCGTCCGCCATCAGCGTGGCGAGATAGCAGGTGCTCGGACGGCGCAGCAGCGCGACAAGTTCGTCTGGAAGGTCCACGGTTGCTCTCTTCACGGTGCGGGGCGGCGCGGCTCGACAGCTGTCCGCGATCCCCCGCAGCGTAGTGGAGGCCGGTGGGGGCCTCGCGGTCAGCTCATCGCGAACCGGCCGCAGAGCCAGTTGCCCGGTTCCACCGGGTCGTCGCTGATCCAGAACTGGCGCCACAGCAGGGCGAATTCGTCGCGGCTGAGATGGCCGTCACCGTTCAGGTCGAGGAGTTCGAAGACGCCCGTCATGTCCACGGGCCGGCCGTTCCAGGTCTCGACGAGCCTGCGGTGCTCCTCCGGGGAGATGACGCCGTCGCCGTTGGAGTCCACCGCCTCGAAGACGGTGTCGGCTGTCGCCGTGACGTCGGCGACCATACCGGGCAACTTGTCCACGAGCGCCAGCAGTTCGCCCATGTCGATCGCGCCGTCGCCGTTGGTGTCGCCCACTTCCAGCAGCGCCGCCCACCAGCCCATCAGCAGGGTCTCCACCCGGGCGCGCAGCTCGGTGCCCGGACCCACTCCCGGTAGTCGGCTCCAGCGGGCGACGAGGGCCCTGAAGTCCTCCTCGCGGAGGTAGCCGTCACTGTCCGCGTCGAACGCGGCGAACATATCCCTGAGCTTGCGCTCCTGAAACGCGTTGGCCATGAGCGGCCTCCCTTGGCGCCGAACCGAACCGTGAACCGCCGGCGACCGCCCCTACGCGGCGCGGACAATGTGACTATAGGTCGGCAGGTACCCCCGCTCCCACCAGCACATATGCCCGAACCGTCACCCGTCAGGCGCTGTTCAGGTCCTGCTCCCGAGCTGGGTGCCGCGGCCTCCCTGGCTCGACGACGTCAGCGCCCGTACGAGCAGCCCCAGCAGCATGGCGTTCACGAAGGCGGCCACCGCGAGGCTCACCAGGATCGCCCACGCGTCCAGATCGGGCAGGGCGAGGACCAGCAGGCTGGTCGGCGCTGCCAGGAAGAAGGGCCACACCCCCGCGAAGGAAGCGTCCTGATGGGGCACGAACAGGGTGTCCACGACGACCCACACCAGCACCGCCGCGAACACCAGCAGATAGCCGCGCGAGACCCAGTTGTCCGTGGCAGCCGCCAGCGGTCGGTACCAGCGCTTGTCGGTGCGCATCGTTTGTCTCCCGTCACCTTCGGAAATGTGCCCTCGGGAAGCGAGGACACGTCCCATGATCCGTCCGCCGGTCGGGCGCCGCATGAGTACGGACACTCAGACGGCCGGTCAGCGGGTACGCGGACGGCACCCGCCGGAACGGGCCGAACCCGGGCCGCTTGCCTCGCGCGCCGTGTACTGCCGCTAAAGTTTGGGAAGTTGACCTTCCAGGGAGGGATCGCGATGGCCGACGACGGCTGGATGGACGGCGACTTACGCCGGCCGGTCGACCTGCGTACCGACCGGGCTCACGCGGCCCGTGTGTACGACGTGCTGCTCGGCGGGAAGACGAACTATCCGGCGGACCGGGCCATGGCCGCCGAAGTGATCGCGAAGATGCCGACGGCACAGACCGCCGCCCGGGTCAACCGCGCCTTCGTGCTGCGGACCACCCGTTATCTCGCGGCCGAGGCCGGTGTCCGGCAGTTCCTCGACATCGGTACGGGCATACCGACCGCCCCCCACCTGCATGAAGTGGCGCAGGCCGAGGCGGCGGACACCCGGGTCGTGTACGTGGACAACGACCCGATCGTCCTCGCGCACTCCCGCGCCCTGCACGTCAGCCACCCCTCCGGGCGCACCGCGTACGTGCAGGCCGATGTGACCGAGCCGGGCAGCGTCCTCGGCTCCCCCGCGCTGCGCGACACGCTGGATCTCACGCAGCCGATCGCCATGACGATGTGCCTGCTGCTGCACTGGCTCCCCCAGGAGGCCGATCCGCACGCGATCGTCCGCTCGCTGGTCGAAGCGCTGCCCTCGGGCAGCTATCTGGTGATCAGCGTCATGGCGCGCGAACTGGCCGCGGGGTCCGACGGTTTGGAGGGCGACTTCGCCGAGGAGGGCACGGCGCTGCACGCCCACACCAAGGAGGAAGCGCTCAGGTTCTTCGACGGCACGAAACTCGTCGATCCCGGGCTCGTCGTTCCCCAGCACTGGCGCCCCGACCTGGAGGACGCGGCCCCCGGCGGTGCGCCCGGCGCTCTGGCGGCCGTGCCGGGTGACGACGAAGCGCCCATCTGGGCGGGCGTCGCGCTGAAGACGTCCTGATCTCCCCCGGCCGAGGCCCGGCCGGCCGCCGGGCAGGCCGGTGCCTGCCCGGATAGGCCTGTGGAGCTGCCCGTCAGCGGATGGAGACGTCCGTCGGCCGTGACAGCACGGCGTCGAGTTCGGCCAGTGTCGCCTCGTCCAGCTCGACGGACCCGGCGGCGATGTTCTGCTCCAGATGACCGGCGTCGGCGGTGCCGGCGATGAGCAGGGTGTTCGGGGCGTGCCGGAGCAGCCAGGCGAGGCCGATCTGCGACGGGGTGCTGTCGAGGGCCTGCGCGGCGGCGAGGACCGCGGGCTCCTCGGTCACCTTCGGCAGGCCGGGGAACGCGCCGCCGAGCGGGAAGTACGGCACCCAGGCGATCCCCTCGGCGAGGCAGAGGTCCAGCATGTCCTCGTCGCCGCGGGCCACGAGGCTGTAGGCGTTCTGCACGCAGACGATGCCCGCGGGGAGCGCGTGGCGCAGTTTCTCAAGGGTCACGCTGCTCAGCCCGATCCCGCCGATCTTGCCCTCGTCGCGCAGCGCGACCATCACGGCGAGCTGGTCGTCGATGTCGACCACCTGGTCGGCCTCGGGCCGGATCCCGGGGCCCGTGTCCATCCGCCGCAGGTTCACGACCGGGATCCGGTCGAGGCCGAGGCTCTTGAGGTTGTCCTCGACGCTCGCCCTGAGTTCCTCGGGGCGCTGCGCGGGACGCAGCGGGATGCGGCCTCCGGGGTTGGGGTCGGCGCCGACCTTGCTGACGACGACAACGCCGTCCTCGGGGCGGATCGCCTCCCGGATGAGCCCGTTGACGAGCCCGTTGCCGTAGAACTCGGCGGTGTCGATGTGGTCGACGCCGAGCTCGACCGCGCGGCGCAACAGCGCCACGGCGGTGTGGCGCTCCTCGCGCAGCCGCTCCAGCTGCATCGCCCCGTAGCCGACCCGGGAGACCGCGGCGCCCGCGAGCAGGCCGCTGCCTCCGGGGCGCGGCACTCCGGCGGTGGTGACCTCGGGAGATGGGTTGCTGCTCGGTGTCATGGAAACCCGTCCTCGTGAGATGATGGGGGAAACGGAGGTTCCTCCGTTCCATCGACAGTAGCACTAACGGAGGTACCTCCGCTTTGACTCCGTCCGCATCCGGTCGCGCCGGCGAGCCCGCCGGGGACCGTCCCGTGCGCGCCGACGCGCGGCGCAACCGCGAGAAGCTGGTCGCCGTGGCCCGGGCCGCGTTCGCCGCCGCCGACGACACCGTGGCGCTGGAGACCGTCGCACGCGAGGCCGGCGTCGGCATCGGCACGCTCTACCGTCACTTCCCCACCCGCGAGGCGCTGGTCGAGGCCGTCTACACCGCGGAACTCGACGCGGTGACGGCGAGCGTCCCCACCCTGCTGGACGAGTTCCCGCCGGAGGTCGCGCTCCGCGCCTGGCTGAACCGGTACGCGGCGTTCATCGCGACGAAGCGCGGGATGGCGGAGACTCTGCGCGCCGGCTGGGCCTCCGGGCGGATCACGACGCCGAGCACCCGCGAGCGCGTCACGGCGGGGATCGCCGCGATCCTCGCGCGCGGGGCGCGAACGGGCACGCTGCGCTCGGATGTTGACCCCGACGACGTCACCGCGATGATGCTCGGCGTCTTCCTCTCGACGGCGGCGAGCAGCACACCGGAGCAGACCGGACGGCTGCTCGACCTCCTCGTGTACGCCCTGCGCCCGGCCTCCGCCGTCACCCCGCCGGAAGGTCGCCGGGACTGACCAGGCCGCTCTGGAAGGCGAGGACGACCGGCTGCGGGCGGTCGCGCGCGCCCAGCTTCATCATGGCCCGGTTGATATGCGTCTTGGCCGTCAGCGGGGAGACGTAGAGCCGTTCGCCGATCTCGTCGTTGGAGAGCCCCGCGGCGACCAGCGCCATGATCTCGCGCTCCCGCTCGGTCAGCCCTTCGAGCCGCACCGGGCTGGGCAGCGGGCCCGGGTGCGGCTGGGCGAGGAATCTGGCGATGAGCCCCTGGGTGGCCTTCGGGGACAGCAGCGCCTCCCCGCGGGCGACGACCCGCAGGGCGCGCAGCACGTTCTCGTCGAGTTCGAAGGTGGTGAGGATCAACACCCGTACGCCCGCGAGGTCTTCGTCCGCAGTGATCAGCCGGGTCGCCTCGATACCGTCCAGTTCCGGCATCCGGATGTCCATCAGGATCACATCGGCCCGGGTGCTGCCCGCGAGTTCGACGGCCGCACGGCCGGTGGTCGCCTCCCCCACCACCTCGAGGTCGGGCGGCGTACGCGACTACACGTATCCGCTGGACCAGCGGGCCGCGACGCTCTGGTACCACGACCACCGGATGGGGTTCACCGGTCCCCAAGTCTGGCGCGGGCTGGCGGGTTTCCTGGTGGTGACGGACGACGAGGAGGACGCCCTGCCGCTGCCGCGTGCCGCGCGTGACATCCCGTTGGTGATCACCGACAGGGCCTTCGACGGCGACGGCGCGCTGCGCTACCCGGCCATGGACCCGCAGTTGACCAGCATGCCCGGTATCGAGGCGGAGCACATGGCGGGCGCAGCCGGTGACGTCATTCTCGTGAACTGCGCTCCCTGGCCGGAGTTGGAGGTCGACGCGGCCCGCTACCGGTTCCGGATCCTCAACGCGTCCAATGCCCGCCGCTACGAGTTGGCGCTCGATCCGGTGCCGCGGAGCGGCGCTTCGTTCGTCCAGATCGGATCGGACCAGGGACTGCCGGCCGCGCCCCTGCGGCACACCACACTGCCGGTGGCGCCGGCCGAACGGTTCGATGTGGTCGTCGACTTCTCCCGTTTCCCCGTCGGCACCCGGGTGACGCTCACCAACCGGGCGGGCCGGGGCGGGACGGGGCAGATCATGCGGTTCGTCGTCGCCCGCAAGGCGGCCGACCACAGCCGGATACCCGCCAAGCTCTCCACCGTCGACCCGCTGCCCACCACGTCGAAGACGACGCGGCGCCCCTGGCCCAAGCAGTACGCCGACGTCGCGATCCGCTTCGACGACTACGCGGGCCGGTATCTGCTGCACTGCCACAACCTGGAACACGAGGACATGGCGATGATGGCCACCTTCCGCACAGGCCGCTGAGCGACGCGGCACAACGGCGCGCCTTTCGTGGTGGTCTAGGGGATCAGTACGACGCGTTGGCCGGGTGCCGTCGGGGTGCGCCATGCCTCTTCGACCTGGGCCAGCGGCAGGGGCAGCGGGTTCACCGCGAGTGCGCCGGAGCCGATCTCCCGCGCGAGGGACGGCAGTTCGGCGACGATACCGGCGGTCGTCACCGAACCCTGGCCGCTGCCCATGAGGGTGAGATTGGCCGCCCGAAGCAGAAACGAGGGCAGGGTGATGTCCTGGCCCGCCATGGAACCGATCTGGATCCACACCAGCGCCTTCGACCGGTCGCCGCGGGCGGTGAGCAGCGCCGGCATGGCCTGCTGGGTGGGCCGGCCCCACAGGTAGTCGATGACGACATCGACATCGCCCGCCGCCCCGCCGAGCCGGTCGGCGACGTCGCTCTCGTCACCGTCGAGGCTGATCACGTCGTCGGCTCCGAGGCTCTTCAGCAGGTCGAGCCGCCGCGGGTCACGACCGGCGCCGATCACCCGCGCCGCGCCCAGGTGTCGGGCGATCTGGACGGCGAGCTGTCCCGCGTTGCCGGTGGCGCCCATCACCAGCACCGACCCGCCGGGCCTGAAGTCGATCCGGCTGCGCAGCGCCACCCAGGAGGACATGCCGGGGTTCATCGCGGCGGCCACGGCGACCGGGTCGGTGCCGGGCGGCAGTGTGACGGCCCGGCGGCGGTCCACGACGGCCTGTTCGGCCATCGTGCCGAGCGCCCCGTCGGAGGCGACGAAGTAGAGGAGTTCGCCCTGTGCCGTACGGCCGACGGCGTCGACGCCGGGGATCAGCGGCAGGGTGCCGTCGGACGTGTAGTGACTCCCGTCGGCGGCCGAGCGCACCCGTGGGTGCAGCCCCACCGCCAGGACGTCGACCAGGAGGTCGTGCTCCCCCGACGCCTCGGGGGCCGGGAAGGTCTCGTAGCGGGGCGGCGTCTCGAAGGACCGGACGACTGCGGCGTGCATGAGGGCTCCCTCGGTCAAAAGGTTTGCGGCACGTACTACTTTCAAAGTAGTTCGCGCCACGTACCAGGTCAACTAAGCTGGTCCCATGTCCACGGATCCCACCGCGCCAGACAGCCCGGACGACCAGCCGCTTAACACGGTGGACGCCTTGGTGCAGCTCTCCTTCCTGATCCAGCGCGTCCTCGCCACCACCGGCGCCGCGCACGATCTGTCGATCGTCCAGATCAGGCTGCTGGGCATCCTGCGCGACCGGCAGCCGGGCATGCTCGAACTGGGCAGCCGGCTCGGCCTGGACAAGTCGTCCATGACCGGCTTGGTCAGCCGGGCGGAGAAACGCGGTCTGGTCCGGCGCTCACCGTCGCCGCACGACGGGCGCGGCGTCCTGGTCACCGCGACGCCGCTCGGCAAGCGACTCACCGACCTGTGCGCGGCCGAGATCACCCGCCGCGTCAGTGAAGTCACCGCGCATCTCACGGAGACGGAGCGTGCCCGGCTGACCCGGCTCGCCACGGCGGTCGTACGCACGGATCAGGGCGGGTAGGCAACAGGGCGGGTAGGTATCAGGGCGAGTAGGTATCAGGCTCCGGCGATACGGTCGAGCCACTCACCCAGCAAGCCCCGCTCCCGCTCGGTCAGCGCGGAGGTCTGCGGCAGGACGGCGCGCAGCGCGACGGCGGCGCCGACCGGGCCGGGCGTCGCGGGCCCCGGGGCGTCGGTGGTGACAGCGGCGATGACGGCCTCGCGGGCGAGGTCGGACAGGACGGGATCGCGGCGGTCTTCGGGCAGGGCGATCAGCATGAGCGCCGTACCGCCGCCCGCCGCGTGGATGAGCTGCACGGCGCGCTCCTCGGCGACCCGCAGCCTGCCCGCCTCCGCGACGCGGTGGATGTAACCGGCGAGCAGTTCGGACGCGGCGACGGCGGCCGGCGTGGCGGCGCCGGGGCGCGGCTCGCCGTACATGAGCGCGTACAGGGCCGGGTTGGCGAGGCTGAAGCCGATGTGCAGGTCCCAGCCTCTGCGCAGGTCCTCGACCGGGTCGTCACCGGCTTCGAGCCCCGCCTTGTCGCGCAGATAGGTGGTGAAGCCGTGGGTCGCCACCGCGTCGAGGAGCCCGCGCATGTCGCCGAAAAGCCGGTAGATCGTCGGGGCCTGGACACCGGCGGCGGCGCTGACCGCCCTGGTCGACACGGCGTCACGGCCGCCCTCGGCGAGCAGCGCGGTCGCCGCGGCGATGATGCGTTCGCGCGTGCTGTCGGCGACGGCGGAGCGACTGGCGTTCATGGCGTCAACGATAACAGGAACTCGTTATCACCGACTTTTCAGTGCTAACGTAGTTTCGTTATCACCGACAGCACGCGGGTGCCCGTGCCCGTGCCGACGGTCTCGCTCCGGAGGTTTTCATGATCGTCATCACCGCTCCCACCAGTCAGAACGGCCGCCAGGTTCTCGTCGACCTCCTTGACGGGCCGGAGCCGGTCCGCGTGATCGCCCGTGACCCGTCGCGGCTCCCGCAGGACGCACGCGAACGTGTCGAGGTCGTACAGGGGTCGCACGACGACCCTCGTGTCGTCACGGAGGCGTTCGACGGAGCTGACGCGGTGTTCTGGCTGGTGCCGCCGAACCCCCGCGCCGACAGTGTCGAGGGCCACTACCTGGACTTCACCCGGCCGGCCTGCGCGGCCGTCGGCGAGCACGGCGTCAAGCGGGTCGTCGCCGTCTCGACCCTGGGCCGCGGCATCGCGAAGAACGCCGGGCATCTGACGGCGGCGCTGGCCATGGACGAGCTGATCGAGAGCACGGGCGTGAACTACCGGGCGCTGCGCATGCCCTTCTTCATGGAGAACCTGCTCGGCCAGGTCCCGGCGATCAAGAGCCAGGGCACGTTCTACCTGGCGTCGCCCGGGGACCGTACGCTCGCGACCTGTGCGACCCGCGACATCGCCGCCACCGCGGCCCGGCTGCTGCGGGACGACTCCTGGCGCGGCCAGGAGGGCGTGCCCGTCGTCGGACCCGACGACCTCTCCCCCGACGGCATGGCGCGGGTCATGTCCGAGGTGCTGGAGCGGCCGGTCCGCTTCCAGGAGGTCTCCCTCGCGGACTACAAGCAGACCCTGCTGGGCTACGGGATGTCCGACGCGTGGGCGCAGGGCATGGTCGACATGGCGAAGGCCCAGAACGAGCAGGGCGTCTACGACCAGGCGCCGCGCGACGCCGGCGCCAGGGCCGCCACCGGTTTCCGGCAGTGGTGCGAGGAGGCGCTGAAACCGGCCGTCCTGGCCTGAGCGCGGTACGGACGGCCGCGCGAAGCGATCCGAGCGCTGCCACAGTTGTCATGCCGGGTGACACCGACGTTCCCCGGCACCCCACGGACGAAAGCGTGAGAACCCATGTCGAAGACTCTTCCCGGGGGAGCCCTCACCCTGGCCGACGACCTGACCATCAGCCGGATGGGCTACGGAGCCATGCAGTTGGCGGGGCCGGGGGTCATGGGCCCGCCCAAGGACCGGGGCCAGGCCGTCGCGGTGCTGCGTACGGCCGTCGAACTCGGCGTCACACACATCGACACCAGCGACTACTACGGTCCTGTCGTCACCAACGAGATCGTCAAGGAAGCGCTTCACCCGTACGCCGACGACCTGCACATCGTCACGAAGGTGGGGGCGCGGCGCGACGCCGAGGGCGGCTGGAACGCGGCGCTGGACCCCGCGGACCTCAAGGCCGCGGTCCGGGACAACCTCCAGCACCTCGGTCTCGACGCGATGGACGTGGTCAATCTGCGGGTCGGCGGGATGGGTGTGCCCACGGACGAGCCCATCGCGGAACAGTTCGGCGCTCTCTTCGAGCTGCGGGAGGAAGGGCTGATCAAACACCTCGGCCTGAGCAACGTCACCGACGCGCAGCTGACCGAGGCGCAGAGCATCGCGCCGGTGGTGACGGTGCAGAACCTGTACAACCTGGCCAACCGGCAGGACGACGCGCTGGTGGCGCGGTGCGCGGCCGAGGGCATCGCCTTCGCCTCGTTCTTCCCGCTCGGCGGCTTCAGCCCGCTGCAGTCGCAGACCCTGGACGACGTGGCCGCACGGCTGGAGGCGACTCCCCAGCAGGTGGCGCTGGCCTGGCTGCTCCAGCGCTCGGCGACGTCCGTGGTCATCCCCGGTACGTCGTCCGTCGACCACCTGCGCGAGAACATCGCGGCGGCCCAACTGGTCCTGCCCGCCGACGCGCTGGCCGAACTGGACACGATCGGCGGCTGACCCGGTCAGTCCGGCCGCTGCTCCGACATCCGGCGGTACAGCTCGGCGGCCGCGCGGGAGAAGCCGTCCGGCATCCCCAACTCGGCCATGGTGTCGGCGGCCTCGTCCATCTCGCCGGCCCAGCGCCACGCCGTCGTCCCGGCCTTGCCGCTGAGCGCGGTGAGCCGCTGGTCCAGGTCGACCCCGGCGCGGGCCAGTTCGGAGCGCAGCTCGGGGGCGACGCCCGCCTTCTCGGCTGCCTCGGCGAGCAGCAGCCACGCGGTCGGCAGCGCCTTGCTCTGGAGCGCGAAGCACGCCTTCAGGGCACTGGCGCTGCCGAGCGGGCCGCCGAGCACCCGCGCGTCGAACGGCGATCCTTCGAACAGGCCCGCCACCGCTGCGGCGTGCGGCCCTGCCAGCCACAGCACGCTCTGCCCGTGCTCCCAGGCCGGCGGCCCGATCACCGCGCCGTCCACCACCCGCTCGGCGCCGAGCGTGCCGGCGATCGACCGCATGGTCGCTGTCGACACCGCGTTCGCGTCCAGGTACAGCGGCCGCTCGTCCGCTTCCCGGGTCTTCAACGCGGCGGCCACCTGCTCCGCCACGTCGGCCGCCGCGTGCGGCGGACAGATGGAGATCACCAGATCGGAGCGCCGCACCAGCGCGGCGAGATCGGGAACCGCGACGAGATCAGCCAGCTCGGCCCGCTTGGACGTCGCGTACGACCGCCCGGCGGCGGCCCACAGAACCTCCCCGGCCCTGCCCTTGAGCGCGGCCCCGATCGCGGCCCCCATGGCCCCGGGATGCAACACCCCAACCACCGGCCGCCGCCCAGGGCCGCCCCAAAACTCCTGAAGGTTCTCGCTCATGTTGAGCATTATGGTCGGAGCCCGGCGCTGCGGCCGGGGCGCACAGATCGATGTCCGGGAGGCGGCGCGCGTGAGGTTCGTGCTTGAGGTCGACTTGAACGAGGGGAAGGTGGCGGAGGACGCGGCCGGTGAGTTGGGTCGCGTCCTCCGTTACTGGGCCGGGAATCTGCACCACTACGAGCTGAAGCCCGGGGACGGTTCGCCCGTGTACGACTCGGACTACCGCGAAGTGGGGCAGTGGCGCGTCGTCGGGGAGCCCGGCGACTGACCTCCCGTCAGGCGAGCCGCCACTGCTGGTTGGCGCCGCCGTTGCAGTTCCACAGCTCCAGCGGGGTGCCGTTGACGTTGCCGGCCGGTTCGTTGCCGCCGGTGACGTCGAGGCACAGCCCGGACTGGGTTCCGGTGACCGTGCCGTCGGGGTTCAGCCGCCACTTCTGGTTGGCCCCGCCGTTGCAGGACCACAGCTGGACCTTCGTGCCCGGGGCCGTTCCGTTGTCGTCGGCGTCCAGGCACTGCGTGCCGCCGTACAGCCGCAGTTCACCCGCCGCCGTGGGCGTCAGCGTCTGGTTGGCGCCGCCGCCGCAGTCCCAGATCTCGATCTTGGTGCCGGGAGCCGTCTGGTTGTCGAACGCGTCGACGCAGCGCCCCGAGGACGCGCTGACGAACGCGTGGTTCGTGCCCACGCTCGTACCGGTGCCGCGCGACACCCGGTACATGACGACGCCGTGTCCCGGCACGGTGGCCGAGATGCTGCCGGTGGTGCTGGTCAGCTGGTTGGACCAGAGGTTGTCGAGCCGGTACGAGGAGGCGGCGGGCAGACCGACAGCCGCGGCCGATGTGGTGATCGTCGCCGCCGAGGCGTTCTCGTTGAACAGGACGACCGAGACGTCGCCGCCGGCCAGCGGCTTCGCCAGTACGTCGAGGCCGCCGGACGAGGACACCTGGGTGCCCTGCTTGCCGAGCGAGTCCTGGTCGACGCCGATGACCTTCTGGTTCTTGTAGAGGGACAGGGTCGCCGCCGACGCCTTGCGCAGATCGGTGCCGGCGATCAGCGGCGCCGCCATCTCGGCCCAGAGGCTGAACTCCGCGCGGTCCTCCGTGAAGGACATGCCGTTGCCGACCTCCAGCATGTCGGGGTCGTTCCACGCACCGGGCTTCGCGTACTGCGCGAGTGCGACGTTGGTGTGGTAGATCGAGAGCATCGAGCCGTACGAGGCGTTGATGTCCCCGGTGGTGCGCCACAGGTTGCCGGTGCCGGCGCCCCAGGTCCACACGTTGTCCTCGCCCCACTCGCAGAGGCTGTAGACGATGGGCCGGCCGGTGGCCGCGAGCGCGTCCCGCATGGCGTTGTAGCGCTGCTCCCAGGGCACGCCCTGGTTGTTGCAGTTGTCGTACTTGAGGTAGTCCACGCCCCAGGCCGCGAAGCTGTTGGCGTCCTGCTGTTCGTGGTTGAGGCTGCCGGGGTAGCCGGCGCAGGTGGCGGTGCCGGCGCTCTCGTAGATGCCGAGCTTGAGTCCCTTGCCGTGGACGTACGCCGCTGTGCCGCTGATCCCGCCGGGGAACTTGACCGGGTCGGGGACCAACGCGCCCTGGGCATCCCTGGTGTGGGTCATCCAGCAGTCGTCGATGTTGACGTAGGAGTACCCGGCGTCCTTGAGGCCGGAGGAGACGAGGTAGTCGGCGGTCTGCTCGACGAGTTGCTGGGTGACGTCGCAGCCGAAGGCGTTCCAGTCGTTCCAGCCCATCGGCGGGGTCTTCGCGAGACCGTTGTCGAGCGCGGGGCCGCTTGCCGCGGCGGGGGCCTGTGCCACGGCCGGAGTCTTCGCCACGGCCGGGCCACCGGCGGCGGCCCGCGCACCCGCGGCCTGGGCGCCCGCGACGGGACCGAGGACGACCAGCGCGGTGACGAGGGCGAGCAGGAGGGATCTTGGGCGTCGTGCGAAGTGCGACATGACTCCTCTTTTCGTGGGGTTCGAGGAAGCGCTGCCGAACACAGACGATCGGAATTGACGCTCTGTGTTGAGGTGGACGCCCGACAGTGTGTGCTTGTGTCCGATTGACGGTCAAGACACTTCGCAAGAAAACGAAAGGATCGGCACGACTCTTGACGACCCACAGAAGCTGACTGCGAGAATCCGCTCGCCGATGAGTGATTCTGTTGACTACTGATCACTTCTGGTCAATCGGCTGGCATTCGTGTCATGTGAACGAAGAACCGGAGAGTTACCGTGGCAGTCAATCGCAGGTCGTTGCTTGCAGCCGGCGCCGCCGGATCCCTCGTGGGGGTGCTCGCCCCGGGTACCGCCTCGGCCGCGCCCTCGACCGCAGTCCCGGCCGCCGGTACGGCCCGCGCCTCGTCCGGCCGTACCCTCCCCCTCACCGACGGATGGCGGTTCGCCCTCGTCAACCCGGCGGGTATCACGGACCCGACGGGCGCCTTCGCCGACGCCGCCGAGCCGGGGTACGACGACTCGAAGTGGCGCGCGGTCGCCGTACCGCACGACTGGAGCATCGAACTCACCCCCACCACCGAGTCGGGCACCACCGGCGGCACCGGCTTCCTGCCCGGCGGCCTCGGCTGGTACCGCAGGTCGTTCACCCTGCCCCGCGACCTCAAGGGCCGGCGGATCTCTGTCGAGTTCGACGGCGTGTACATGGACTCGTACGTCTACTGCAACGGCACGCTCGTCGGCAACCACCCCTACGGCTACACCGGATTCGCCTTCGACCTCACCGGCCTGCTGCACACCGACGGCAAGACCACCAACGTGATCGCCGTCAAGGTGCAGAACCAACTCCCCAGCAGCCGCTGGTACTCCGGCAGCGGCATCTACCGGGACGCCCGGCTCGTGGTCACCGATCCGGTCCACGTGGCGCGCTGGGGCACGGCGGTCACCACGCCGGACCTCGCCCGTACCATCGCCTCCGGCCGGGGCACCGTGCACGCGCAGATCAGCGTCGTGGACGACTCGGGCTCCGGCGCCGACGTCACGGTCGTCTCCACGGTCCGCGACCCGGAAGGACGTACGGTGGCCAGCGCCAGCTCGCACGTCAAGGCGGGCACCGAAGCGGCCGACACCACGCAGGAGTTCACCGTACGGGGGCCACGGCTGTGGTCCTTCGACACGCCGCACCTGTACAGCCTGGAGACCGAACTCCGCGTCCACGGCCGGACCGTGGACACGTACCGCACACCCTTCGGCTTCCGCTACATCACCGTCGACCCGGACAACGGGCTGACGCTGAACGGGAAGTACGCCAAGCTCCAGGGCGTCGACCTGCACCACGACCAGGGCGCCCTGGGCAGCGCGATCAGCACGGACGCGCTGACCCGCCAGATGACCATCATGAAGTCCATGGGCGTCAACGCCTTCAGAACCTCGCACAACCCGCCGTCGCCGCAGATGATCGCGGTCTGCGAGAGCCTGGGCATCCTGATGATGGTCGAGGCGTTCGACTGCTGGCAGCGCGGCAAGAACACCTACGACTACGGGCGCTTCTTCGACGAGTGGAGCCAGGCCGACATCACGGAGATGGTCAAGGCGGCCCGCAACTCCCCCGCCGTGCTGATGTGGTCCATCGGCAACGAGATCCCCGACTCCACCAGCGAGGCCGGGCTCGGCATGGCGCAGAGCCTCATCGACGCCATCCGCGCCGTCGACACCACCCGGCCGATCGTGATCGGCTCGGACAAGTACCGCTCGCTGCCCGCCGTCGGGTCGGCCGCCGACCTGATGCTGGCGAAACTCGACGGGCTGGGCCTCAACTACAACACCGCGGCCTCGGTGGACGCCCTGCACGCGCGCTATCCCCACCTCTTCCTCTTCGAGTCCGAGTCCTCGTCGGAGACCTCCACCCGGGGGTCGTACCAGGAGCCCGAACATCTCAACACCGGGGAGAACTACACCCCGGGCAAGCGGGAGGCGTCCTCCTTCGACAACAACCTCGCGTCCTGGACCATGAGCGGCGAGTACGGGCTGAAGAAGGACCGGGACCGCAAGTACTTCCTCGGCGAGTTCCTGTGGTCGGGCACGGACTACATCGGCGAGCCCACGCCGTACAACGTCTTCCCGGTGAAGGCGTCGTTCTTCGGCGCCGTGGACACCGCGGGCTTCCCGAAGGACACCTACCACCTCTTCCGCAGCCAGTGGACGAGCGAGCCGATGGTCCATCTGCTGCCCATGGACTGGACGGGGCACAAGCCCGGCGACAGCGTCGAGGTGTGGGCGTACGCGAACGTCGAATCGGTGGAGCTGTATCTGAACGGCAAATCGCTCGGCGTGCGGACCTTCGACACCAAGAAGACGAAGGACGGCCGGAGTTACCTGGAGACCACCGAGGCGAGCGGCGACGACAAGACCGTGGTCTCCGGTGCCTACCCGGGGAGTTACACCAGCCCGAACGGCAGCGCCGGCAAGCTGCACCTGGTGTGGCACGTGTCCTTCGCGCCGGGAGAGCTGAAGGCCGTGGCGCGCAGGCGCGGGCGGCAGGTGGCCACCGATGTGCTGCGCACCGCGGGCGCGCCGCACGCCGTGCGGCTCACCACGGACCGTGACACCTTCGATGCCGACGGCCGTTCGCTGTCGTACGTGACCGCCGAGGTGATCGACTCGCACGGGGTCGTGGTGCCGGACGCCGACGACCTGATCTCCTTCCGCGTCACGGGCGGCTCGCTGGCGGGCCTGGACAACGGACGCCAGGAGAGCGCCGAGCGGTACCAGGCGTCGACCAGGACCGCGTTCCACGGCAAGGCGCTCGCCATCGTGCGGGCCGGCGTCAAGCCGGGGCGGGTCGCCGTGACCGCCGAGGCGCACGGGCTGCGGCCCGCGACCGTCACCGTACGCGCCGTCGCCGCGCCCGTACTGACCCGTACCCCGGCCGTGGCGCTGAAGCCCGACCCCGGTCCCGGCGCCCCCAGCTACCCCCTGGCGGACGCGAGTTACTCGGGTGCGTCGAACTCCCTGCCGGCGGCGATGCTCGACGGAAGCGCGACCACCGGCTGGTCGAACGCCTTCTCCAAGAGCGCCACCGCACTGCTGCCCGCCTTCTCCGGGGCACGGGCCGCCGACTGGGTGTCGGTGACCTGGGAGCGGCCGCGCAGCCTCACCGAGGTGGAGGTGTCCTTCACCGTGGACGCCAAGCACTCGCTGCCCGCGTCCGTCACCGTCTCGTACTGGGACGGGAGGAAGTACGTACCGGCGCGGCACCAGACGGTCACCTGGGCGACCGCCTCGGACCAGCCGACGGTCCTGGCCTTCGACCGGCTGACCACCGAGCGGCTGCGGTTCGACCTGACGAGCGCCCGTCCCGGCACCGCTGACGGAGCGCAGCGGATCACCACACTGTCCGTGCCGGAGTGACGCGTCCGCACGCCTGACGGCAGACTCCGCGCGCCTGACGGCGGACAAGGAGCGGGACGGCTCACCTCACCTGAGCCGTCCCGCTCCTTGTGCGTGGCGCGGTGAGAGCCGCGCGCCTTCGCTCTCGCGCCGGCACGAGACGGCCGCCCAGACCGCTTTCCCGTCCGTGTCGGGGGTGGTCCAGCCCCAGGTGTCGCTGAGGCAGTCGACTATGTGCAGTCCTCGTCCCGACTGGGCGAGATGGTCCGCTTCCTTGACCTGGGGAACGCGGGCGCTGTGATCGCACACGGCGAACAGCACCGTGCCCTCGCGGCGCATCAGGCCCAGCCAGACGGCTTGCGTAGGAGAGGACCAGGCTGGGAAGCCGCCGAGTCCGTACCGCAGGGCGTTGCTGAGAAGTTCGGAGACGATCAGCGCCGCGTTGTCCACGAGCGGGCTCAGCGCCCAGCGGTTCAGGATGGTCCCGGTGAACCGGCGCCCCTCGCCCACCGCTTGTCTGTCGGCCGACAGCGCGCGTGCGGTGAATCCGGCCGAGGTGTCCGGAGTTGTCGTGTCCGGCTCGTCGAACGGGAACGCGTCGCGCGACACGCGCTCCAGCAGACGGCCGACGGGAGCGCCCGGTAATGCGCCTAAGGGTCCGGTTGAGCCAGATGTCATCGCGTTCTCCGTGGGGGCCGGTGGTGACACGTGGGTGATCGGCGCCCACTATCCCCCTCCAAAGGATGGTGCCGCAACTGCATCTGCAATTACAGTCGTTGGAGTGCAGTTGCGGCCTCAAGTGCAGATGCAATTGCATTCGGGTGACGCCTGGTCAGGCGCGCGAGTCAGCAAGGAGTGGGTGGAATGACAGAGTTCGAGAACGGAACACGGTCGGACCAGATCGACGGCGCGGCGTGGCGCAAGAGCCGGCACAGCGCCCCCGGCGGCAACTGTGTGGAGGTCGCCGAGCTGTCCGACGGCAGCATCGCGGTCCGCAACTCCCGCCATCCGCAGGGTCCGGCGCTGGTCTACACCCGCGCCGAGATCGCCGCCTTCGTGGCCGGGGCCAAGGACGGAGAGTTCGACGGACTGACCCACTGAGCGGCATCGCGGGGCGGCGAACAGCCCACCCGCTGTACGCGACGGGGTGCGGGATGGAAGACTGGGGCTTTCGTGTCCGCGTAGTGACTTACGGGAGTTGTCATGACCGCCATGCCGCGGCCGTCCGGTGAACAGCCTTCGTTACGACGCTACTTGGACCAACCGATCGGGCCGACCGCACTGCGCATCCTGCTGGGCGGCCGACTCCGGCGGCTGCGCCAGGCGCGTGACATCTCGCGGGTGGACGCGGGCAAGGCGATCCGGGCGTCGGACGCCAAGATCACCCGCATGGAGCGCGGCCAGGTCGGCTTCAAGCAGCAGGACGTCGCTGACCTGCTGACGTTCTATCGCATCCTCGGCGACGAAGAGCGCGCCGAATATGTGGAGATGACCAGGCAGGCCAATCTGCCGGGCTGGTACCACCAGTACAGCGATGTGCTGGAGAACTGGTTCGAGCTGCACATCGGCCTGGAAGAGGCGGCCTCGCTGATCCGCACCTACGAGGTCCAGTTCCTGCCCGGTCTCCTCCAGACGCCCGACTACGCCCGTGTGGTCACCCGACTCGGCTACCCGGACGCGTCCGATTCGAAGATCAACCGCCTGGTCGAACTGCGCATGGAGCGCCAGAAGCTGCTCACCAGGCCGGGCGCCCCCACGCTCTGGGCGGTCGTCGACGAGGCGGTCCTGCGCCGCCCCTTCGGCGGGGCCAAGGTGGTGCGCGCACAGCTGGAGCACCTTCTTGAGGTGACCCGGCTGCCCAACATCACACTGCAGATCGCGCCGTTCAGCGTGGGCGCGCGAGCCGCGGCCGGCACGCCGATCACCATCCTGCGCTTCAACGAGCCGGACCTGCCGGACAAGGTCTATCTGGAGCAGCTGACCGGCGCGGTCTATCTCGACAAGCAGGAAGAGATCGACCAGTACTCGCTGATCATGGACCGGCTGGTCACCGAGGCGGAGCTGCCGCAGGAGACCGTGCCCCGGCTCGAAGCGCTCCTCAAGCAGGGCGACTGACGCTCGGCGTTCCGCGGGTACGGCCTTTGGCGACGGGGGTGTTGACCGGTCGAGCGGTGCGTGTTACTTACATGTGGCGCCTATTGGACTAGACCTGGTGCACCCCACACACCGTCGAGCGCCGAAGGACCCCCCACATGATGATCCGCTCCAAACTGCTCGCGACAGCGGCCGCCATGGCCTTCGCGGGTTCGCTCACTCTCCTGAGCGGCACGAACGCCGACGCCGCCATAGCCGCAGACCCGTCGGTCGCGCCGGGCGGCAACTTCAATCTGTCGGTCTGGCAGCTCCAGGAGCCGGTGGGCTCCCCCGGCTCGCCGACCACCATCTCGTCGTCCCGGCTCCAGGGGGCGAACGGGTTCCAGGACTCGTACTTCTACACCGACACCCGCGACGGCGCCATGACCTTCTGGGCGCCGGAGAAGGGCGTCACCACGCCGAACTCCAACTACGCCCGGTCCGAGCTGCGTGAGATGAACAGCAACGGCAGCGCGGCAGACTGGTCGCTCAGCGGCTCCCACCGGCTGAGCGCGACGCTGCGCGTGGTGTCCGTGACGTCGAACGTCTGCGTCGGGCAGATCCACCTCGGCAGCGGGGGTTCGTCCACGAAACCGCTGATCGAGCTGTACTACCACTCGAACGGCGACATCGTCGCGGGGATCGAGAACTCGCCGGACGGCGGCCAGACCCCGCACACCGTGGGTCATGTGTCGATCGGCAAGACGTGGACGTACACGATCGCCGTGTCCGGCGGCAACACGATCGACCTGACGGTCAACGGCAGCACGACGCACTACGCCATCCCGTCGTCCTTCAACGCCTACAAGCAGTACTTCAAGGCCGGCTCCTACAACCAGTCGTCCTCCGACAGCACCACGAAGGGCGCGCGCGTCGCGTTCTACGGGCTCACCGTGTCGCACGGCTGAGAGACATGACAACGGATCCCGTAACCGAGAGTGATACTATCGGTTACGGGATCCGTTCTCATGAGGAGTCTCGATGGACGAGCACGGCGCGCCGGGGCCGGACGGCAGCGCACCGCCCGCCGGGCGGAAACGGCCCGTGCGGCGGGCACAGCGCCGGGACGCCGCCGAGAACAGGGAGCGCATCCTGGCAGCGGCCCGGGAGGCCTTCCAGACGTCCGGTCCTGGCGTCAGCATGGAGGTCATCGCGCGGGAGGCGGGGATAGGTCCGGCCACGCTCTACCGGCATTTCGTCTCCAAGGACGCCCTGGTCTCCGAACTCGTCTCCGCCTTCTACGACAAGCTGCTGCGCCTCGCCGCCGAGGCGGGCCGCCATGAACCGGACGTCGCTCTGGGCGAGTTCCTGCGGACCGTCGGCTGGCAGATCGCCACCAGCCGCGGGATCCTGCCCCGGTCGTGGGGCGAGCTGGCGCGGCCCGAACAGGTCAGCAAGCTCCAGGAGATGACCGCCGAGCTGCTGGCCGGCGCACAGCGCTCGGGGACCGTCAACAGCCAACTCACCCTGACGGACGTGGCGATGGCCGTCTGGGCGCTGCGCGGAGTCATCGAGACGTCCGGTTCCGTCGATCCGGACGTGTGGCAACGCCATCTGGCCGTGGTGATGGCGGGTTTCCGGGCCGACCGTCTCGATCTGCGCCGGCCGCCGCTCGAAGCGCCGGACATCGCGCGGGCCGCGGCTGGCGAGGTGTGAGGGGCTACCTGGCCCGTGGCAGCAGCGCCCCGTCGACGTACAGGTCGACGCGCTCGTTGTAGAACGTGATCATGCCGGCGACGCCGTCGACCTGGTTCGTCGGGTGGTCGTACGCCCAGGCGATGTCCTCATGGGCGCCGACCTCGCTGTCGAACGACCAGTAGCCGCTCGTCGTGCCCTTGTACGGGCAGCTGCTCACCGTGTCGGTGGGGCGCAGCCTGGTCAGGTCCACGTACGGGGGGTCGAGGTAGTACCGGGTCGGCAGGCCCGTCTCGAACAACTTGACGCAGTGCGGTGCGTCCGCCAGCACGACCCCGTCGACCTCTACGCGGACGCTGCTGGAGGAACGCCGCGTGTCGACGCGGGCGTAGGGGCTCCGCGGATGGACGAAGACCAGCTCGTCCTCCTCGAACCACGAGTCCAGCGCCACCCACTCAAAACGGACGGTGCCGTGCAGCGGCTCCGGGGCGTCGTCCGCCCAGACCCACGCGGCGCCCGCCCGGAGCTCGGAGCCGACCCGCAGGCTGTGCCGCCGCGCCGACCCGGCGCCGCGCTGTTCACTGTGCCCTTCGTCGACGAGCGTTCCGTCGACCAAGTCCTCGACCGGGATGCTGAATTGGGGATACGGGCGGCGCTCCCAGACGTACAGCGCGCGCCGGGTGTCGAAGGCGATGCGGCCGCCGACCGTCCCCCTGACGCGCCGGGGCACCGGCTCGACGTGCCCGACCGGCACGATCAGCCCCGGATACCGCACACTCTCGTCCGCCATGGGTGATCCCTCGGTCCACGGGTCGGATCCTGCCTCTTCTTCCAGAGAATCACGGATCAACGCCACGTGCGCGGCACGGTGCGAAATTGCGTTGCCGGGGAGGGGCCCGGAGGTGATGATCGGCGGATGCTCTCAACTCCCCCGGACGGTCGCGCCGGAATCGACGCGGCCCTGGTCGAACGACTGATCGCCGCGCAGTTTCCGCAGTGGGGCGGGCTGCCGGTCACACCGGTCTCGGTGGACGGCTGGGACAACCGTACGTACCGCCTCGGCGAGCGGCTAACGGTCCGGTTGCCCACGGCCGCCGGCTACGTTCCGGCCGTCGCCAAGGAGAACCGCTGGCTGCCCCTGCTGGCGCCGTCGCTGCCGGTAGCGATCCCCCCGGTCCTGGGTGCGGGGGTTCCGGGCGAGGGATATCCCTTCCCGTGGTCCGTACGGGGCTGGCTGGACGGCGAGACCGCCCAGCCGGAACGCGTCGGCGACTGGCGGCAGTTCGCGATCTCGGTGGCGGAGTTCCTGCTCGCCCTCCAGCGGTGCGACGCCACCGGCGGGCCGCTCGGCGGGGAGCACAGCTGGTACCGGGGGGCGTCGCCCGCCCACTACGACGACGAGACCCGCCGCTGTCTGACCGCGCTCAAGGGGCTGATCGACACCGAGCGTGCGGCGGCCGTCTGGGAGGCCGCGCTGGCCACGGAGTGGACCGGCGATCCTGTCTGGTTCCACGGTGACATCGCGCCCGGCAATCTGCTCGTCAAGGACGGGAAGCTGGTGGCCGTCATCGACTTCGGCACATCGGGGGTCGGTGACCCCGCCTGTGACCTGGTCATCGCCTGGGGGATGCTCTCGGGGGACAGCAGGGAAGCGTTCCGGCGCACCGTCGCGCAGGACGCGGGCACCTGGGCGCGGGCCAGGGGCTGGGCGTTGTGGAAGGCGATGCTGGTGCTCAGCCAGTCGGTCGGGTCGGACCCGGCGCTGGCGGCGGTCAACCGGCACATCATCGGTGAAGTCCTGGACGATTACGCCGAGTTCGGCTGAGCAGGCCCCAGCGATCGGTTCGCCGACCGGCTTCGTTCAGTGGTTGGCCTCGGAGCCGGTCAGTGCGGCCAGCACCTCGTGCGCGTGCGCCGTCCCGGCCAGGTCGCCGAGGGTGAGCAGTCCCACCAGGTGCCCGTCGTCCGCCACGACGGGCAGCCGGCGCAGCCCGTGGGCGGACATGGTCTCCGCCGCTTCGCACACCGACGTGTCGGGACCGACGGTGGTCAGATCCCCGGAGACGGCGGCGAGGGCCACCGCGGGGCCCGCGATGGTGCCCTCGGCGACGACACGTACCACGATGTCGCGGTCCGTGACGATGCCGTGCACCCCCTCGTCCGACGTGACCAGCACACATCCCACGTCCGCGTCGCGCATGCAGGAGGCCACGGACGTGAGGGACATGTACGGCGGCACGGTGACGAGGCTCGTACTCATCAGTTCACGTACGTAATGCATCGGCGCATCCGAATCGTTGTGGGCGCGTCCTTCGCTCCAGTCTGGAACACGCCCCGCGCTGCCGCATCCGCGTAATCGTCGCCACCGTCATCGTCACCCCATTTCGTCTCGTTGACGAGAACGAAGCGGCCCGCTATCGTCGTACTGACGAAAAGGTCACCGACCCAAGGGGGGTTCCCATGGCCGACATCACCCGGCGCTTCGGCTGGCGCCATCTGCGTTCCGCGCCCACGGCCCACATCCGCCACCACAAGCGCGGCGAACTGGTCCACGACGGCCCAGGACAGAGCTTCTGGTTCCGCGCGCTCTCCGCCGCGATCTCGGAAGTACCGGTCGAGGACCGCGAGTTGGCCATGATGTTCCACGCCAGGACTGCCGACTTCCAGGACGTGACCGTGCAGGCCACCGTCACGTACCGGATCAGCGACCCGGCCGTCGCGGCGGGCAGGGTCGACTTCTCGGTCGACCCGGACAGCGGCGGCTGGCGGGCCGCGCCGCTGGAACAGCTCGGCACGCTGCTCACCGAGACGGCGCAGCAGCACGCGCTGGACGTGCTCTCCCGTACGCCCCTCGCGGTCGCGCTCGCGGACGGCGTCGCCTCCGTACGCGACCGGATCGGCGCCGGGCTGACGGCCGAGCCCCGGCTGCCGGCCACCGGTATCGAGGTCGTCGCCACCCGGGTCGTGGCGATCCGCCCGGAGGCGGACGTCGAGCGTGCGCTGCGTACCCCCGCACGCGAACTGATCCAGCAGGAGGCCGACCGGGCCACCTACGAACGGCGTGCGGTCGCGGTGGAACGCGAGCGGACCATCGCCGAGAACGAACTGTCCAGCAAGATCGAACTGGCCCGCCGCGAGGAGGAGTTGGTCGAGCAGCACGGCACGAACGCCCGCCGGGAGGCCGAGGAGAGCGCGGCGGCCGACGCCGTAAGGGCCGAGGCCGAGGCGTCGCGTACGGTCCGGCTGGCCAAGGCGGAGGCCGAGGCCGCGCGGGAGAACGGCGACGCGCGGGCCGCGGCGCAGACCACCTGGCTGCGCGCGCACGCCGAGGTGGACACCGCGACCCTGCACGCGCTCGCCGCGACCCTGGTCGCGGGGAACCTGCCGCACATCGACAACCTGACCCTCTCCCCCGACGTCCTGACCGGACTGCTCAGCCGGCTGGGCAACGCGGACGGGGCCCGGCCGTGAGTCTCGCGCCGCGCGCCGTGCTGGTGCGCCGCATCAGCGAGTACGAGGAGCTGCTCGCCCGGCACGGCACGCACGGCCAGGCCGCGTTCTTCCTCTCGTCGCGCGGCCGGAGCATCGACGAGGTGCTGCTGCGCCACGAACGGCTGCGCCAGGCCCTGGTGCAGGTCGCTGCGGCCGTACCGCTGCGGTGGCGGCAGGCGCAGGTGGAGCGGGCGGATCTGGACCGCTTCCTCTTCGCCCCCGAGGACGTGGTGGTGGTCGTCGGCCCTGACGGTCTCGTCGCGAACGCGGCCAAGTACCTCGCGGGACAGCCGGTGATCGGCATCGACACCGACCCGGGCCGCAACCCCGGCGTCCTGGTCCGCCACCGCGCGTCCGACACGGCAGCGCTGCTGCGGGCCGCCGTCGCGGCGTCCGGCACGTACGACGAACTCACCATGGTCGAGGCGGTCACCGACGACACCCAGCGGCTGCTGGCGCTGAACGAGATCTACGTGGGCAGCGCGAGCCACCAGACGGCCCGCTACCGGATCGGCCCCGACGACGGCTCCGTGCCCATGGAACAGCAGGCGTCGTCGGGCGTCCTCGTCGGCACGGGAACGGGCGCCACAGGCTGGCTCAGCTCCCTGCGCCAGGAACGCGCCACCGCACTGCCCCCGCCGGCCCCGACGGACCCCCGGCTCGTCTGGTACGTACGCGAGGCATGGCCGTCACCGACCACCGGCACGGCCCAGGTCGAGGGCGTACTGACCCGCCGCGACTCGCTGCGCCTGACGGTCGAGTCCGACCGGCTGATCGCCTTCGGCGACGGCATGGAGAGCGACGCGCTGGAACTGACCTGGGGCCAGTCGCTACGCCTGAACACGTCGGCGACGACACTGCGGCTGCTGAGCTGACCGGGTACGGATCGTGCGGCGCGCTGTGGCGTGACGCCCGGCGCGGCTTGTTGCGCCACGTGAAAGTTCTGCGACAGCGGAGGAATTCGGGTGACCAGGGCACTTCGCCTTCCTAGAGTCACCGTGTACCTGCCATCTTCTGCTCATCGCGTCGGAGGAATTTCTGTGCGCAAGAGAGTCATCACGTCCACTGCCGTCGCCCTCGGCCTGATGCTGGCGATCCCGGCGTCCGCCGCCGGGGCCGGACCCGGGGATCCCGGTATCGGCGACCCGTACTACCCGACCTACGGGAACGGCGGCTACGACGTCTCGCACTACGACCTGAACCTCGACTACCAGCCGGCCACCGACCGGCTGTCCGGCACCGCCACGATCACGGCGACCGCGACCCAGGGGCTGACCAGCTTCGACCTGGACTTCGCACTCGACGTGAGCAAGGTACGGGTCAACGGCCGTACCGCGCGGTTCGCCAGTAGTGGCGAACAGGAGCTCGTCGTCACGCCCGACCGGCCGATCTCGCGCGGTCACCGGATCACCGTCGCCGTCACCTACTCGGGTGTGCCGTCCACGGTGAAGCGCTACGGGTTCACCTCCTGGCAGCGCACCCCGGACGGCGGGGTCGCGGCCAACGAGCCCGAGTCCGCGTGGTGGTGGTTCCCCAGCAACGACCACCCGCTGGACAAGGCGAGTTACGACGTGACCGTGCGGGTGCCCAAGGGCTCGCAGGCGGTCAGCAACGGCTCGCTGCTGTCGTCGCGTACGGCGGGCGGCCTCACCAGCTACCACTGGCGGCAGAGCAAGCCGCAGGCCACGTATCTCGCGACGCTCGCCGTCGGCAAGTTCGACATCACGCACAGCCGCACCCGCGCGGGCGTGCCCGTCGTCAACGCGTACAGCAAGGATCTGGGCGCGAACGCGGCCAACGCCCGGGCCAGCGTGGAGCGTACCGGCGAGATCATCGACTTCCTGAGCGGCTACTTCGGCCCGTACCCCTTCGACTCCGTCGGCGGTTACGTACCGAACGTGACGTCGGGGTTCGCCCTGGAGGCGCAGACCCGGCCGTTCTACAGCCCGAAGTTCTTCGCCAAGGGCCCCGACACCTCCGTGGTCGCGCACGAGTTGGCGCACCAGTGGTGGGGCGACGACGTCTCGCTCGCGCGCTGGTCCGACATCTGGCTGAACGAGGGCTTCGCCGGCTACGCCGAGTACCTCTGGGCCGAGCACGAGAAGACCGGCACCCCGCAGGAACTCGCCCAGCAGGTGTACGACGCGCACCCGGCCGACGACCCCTTCTGGACGGTCAAGCCCGGTGACCCCGGGGCGCAGAACCAGTTCGACGACGCCGTCTACGACCGGGGCGCCGTCGCCATCCAGGCACTGCGCACCACCATCGGCGACCACGACTTCTTCGCCCTGCTGAAGGCGTGGCCCGCCAAGCACCGGTACGGCAACGGCACCATCGCCGAGTTCCAGCGGCTCGCGGAGAAGCTGTCCGGGGACGACCTCGGCGACTTCTTCCAGACCTGGCTGTACACCCCGGCCAAGCCGGCGGTGTTCCCCGCTCCCTGACGAGGCGTCAGCGACGGCGGGCGGGGCCGTGCTCCGGCCCGCCCGCCGTCGTCGTGGCCGTCGTCGTCACACGATCTGGACGACGTGCTTCCCCCGTACGCCGCCCGCCTCCAGCGCCCGGTGCGCGGCCACGATGCCGTCGAGCGGGTGGACGGTGTCCACGACGGGGCGGATCGCACCGCTCTCCACGTACCCGGCCAGTTCGGCGAACAGATCGTGCCGGGGGTTGCCGCTGAAGAAGCGCACCCGGCGCGATCCGTAGACCGTCGAGGTGACGAGGTACGACAGCGAAGGCAGCAGCCGGTCGAGGTCGAAGGCGATGGACACCATGCGACCGCCCGGGGCCAACAGCTTCCGGTACGCGGCGTGTTCGCTGCCGACCGTGTCCAGCACGACATCGAACGTGCCGAGTTCGGACGGTCCTGTCGTCGCGTAGCTCAGGACCTCGTCGGCGCCCAACTCGCGCACGAAGTCGAGGTTCTTGGGGCCCACGAGGGCGGTGACATGGGCGCCGAGCGCCTTGCCGAGCTGGACGGCGACGCTGCCGACGCCACCGCTGGCGCCCCGGACCAGCAGGCGCTCGCCCGGGGCGAGACGTGCCTTGGCCTTCAGGGCCGTGATCGCGGTCGTACCGGTCGCGGGCAACGACGCGGCCTCCACCAGGGTGCTGCCCTTGGGGGCGAAGGAGAGCTGCCGGGGGCGGACGGTCACGTACTCCGCCGTGCTGCCGAACCGGCCGCGCGGCAGCGCCCCCCACACCCGGTCGCCCTCCCGCAGCCCGGTCACCGAGCCGCCCGTCGCCGCGATCTCGCCGGCGAAGTCGATGCCGGTCCGCTGCGGAAAGCTGCGGCCGGTCACCAGGCGTACCCGTCCGGCGCGGCCGGCCAGCTCGCCGCCGTTGACGCTCGTCGCATGGACCCGGACCAGCACGTCACCCGGTCCCGGGGACGGCGCCGGTGTGTTGCCCACGTACAGCACATCGGGCGGACCGTAGCTGTCGTAGAGCGCGGCGCGCATCTCGTTCATCTGGGATTCCTGTTCTCTTCCCCGCCCGCTGCCGACAACCGGGCAGCACAAGTGGCGAGGGGCTTCCACTTAGACTGTCATCACGTTAACGCGACAACCGGAAGGCACCTTCCGTCTGAGTGAAAGTGAGAGACATGCCTGCTCAGCCCTCTCAGGAGCCGGCCGCGCTGCGCGCCGACGCCCGGCACAACCGGGAGCGCATCCTCAAGGCGGCGCGCGAGACGTACGCCGCCGACGGGATCGACGCGCCGATCACCACGATCGCCCGGCGGGCCGGGGTCGGGGTCGCGACCCTGTACCGGCGGTTCCCCACCCGCGCCTCGCTCGTCACCGAGGCGTTCACCGAGCAACTGGCCCACTGCGTGGCGGTACTCGACGAGGCGCTGGCCGATCCCGACCCCTGGCGCGGCTTCTGCTCCGTCGTCGAGAAGGTGTGTCTGATGCAGGCGGCCGACCGCGGCTTCACCGACGCCTTCCTCACCCAGTTCCCCGACGAGACCGCCTTCGACCAGCAGCGGAGCCATGCCGAGCGCGGCCTCGCCGAGCTGGTGCGGCGCGCCAAGGACGCCGGGCAGCTGCGCGCGGACTTCGACCACACGGACGTCACCCTCGTGCTGCTGGCCAACGGCGGTGTCATCGCCCGCTCGCGGCAGGGCTCCCCGGCCGCGACCCGGCGGCTGGTCGGCTATCTGCTCCAGTCCTTCCGGGCGGACGGCGCGCGGCCGCTGCCGCCGCCCGCACCGCTGGACCTGGACCAGATCTACGGGCCGGTCAGTCGGTGACGGCGATGTGGTGCGCCAGGGCCGTCACGGCCAGCTCCCCGTGGTCGGCCCAGTTCTTGAAGGCCACGGTCTTGTGCGTGGTGGACGCCGGGGGCGTGATCTCCAGGTAGGAGGCGTGCGCCGCACCCGAGGTGCCGGTGTTCGCGTGCGTCCACGCGAGGACCGCCTGGGCCACCTGGCCCGGCTTCAGCTCGACGAGCTTCTTGCCGGGATTGCCCGCGTACCAGGTCGAGCCCCAGTCGGTGCGCGTCGTCAGCGCCTTGTGCTGGGCGTTCTCCAGGCCGAGGCCCGGGTATCCGAGCAGCGCGCAGGTGTGGCTGCTCGTGTTCTTCAGCTCCAGCACCGCGCCCTGGTGGTTCATGCCGCCGGCCAGCGGCTGGTGCAGCGAGGCCGCGAGACCCGCGGCGGTGCAGGTCGGCAGCGCGGCCCCCGCACCGGTTGACGCGGTGCCCGCCTGCGCCGCTCCGACGCCGGTCACGGCCGCCAGGGCGGTGGCCGCTGCGGCCACGACGATCCTGCGCGTCATCCGCTTGCCCGTGGCGTGCGTTCCGTCGTACTTCATCATCTCTGTCGCCTCTCTCCGTCGAACCGTCGAGCCGGACAACACATTCGATGCCGCCCGCGCCGGGAAAGTTCACGCGGGGACAGCAGCCTTCTCGGGGACAGGCACCTTCAGGGAGCGGTGCCGGGGTTGAACGCACCGACCTTGGGGACGGAGTTCTTCTGCGGGTTGGGCACGGGGCCGCCGGACCAGGTGACCTTGATCGACGCGGTCTCGTCGGGCGGGGTGAGCCGCACGGCGGCCGGTGTCACCGTGGAGGCGCCGGTGACGCCCGGGTTGGTGAAGCTCAGCGGCGCCCAGGCACTGCGCCCGGGTGCCAGGCGCACCGCCGCGGTCGACGAGCCGGTGCGTACCGGATTCCCCGACACCTGCTTTCCCGCGCTGTTGACGAACGCCAGGCCGGGAAAGCCGTGCACGGTGCAGGTGCGGCCCGAGCGGTTGGTGAGGACCAGGGCGAAGTTCTCCTGGCCCGCGCCCGGGTCGTTGGGGCCGACCGAGGCCGACAGCTCCGAGGTGTGGCAGCGGCTGCTGGCAGCCGGGGCAGCGGGCGTCGCGGCGTCCTTGCTCGGCGGCGTGGAGTGCGTGCCCGAACTGTGCGAGGCGGGCGGCGGCGCGCTGCCGGGGTCCGTGCTCTCTCCGGCCGTCGGCGTCGGCGCCGCGCTCGACGCGTCGCCGCTCGCGGGTGTCGCGGGCCCCGAGACGGACTCGGGGGCCGCGGCGGACCCCGACGCTT
>NZ_JTIY01000002.1:627577-632632 GCF_000818175.1 Streptomyces sp. AcH 505 | reverse complement strand
CGGCGGCGAGCAGCCCCGCGCCGCCCGCGGCGAGGGCGCGGTGCCCGCCCGCGTGCCGCCCGGTTCCACTGTCGTTCACGTCCTGGTGCTTCGTCATGCCGATCCCGTTCCCTTCTTCAAGCCGGCTGTGCGACCGCCACAAGCCGTACAACCACTTCGATGCCCGGCCGGCTGGAAAAGTTCACGACGATCACCCGGTCACGCGCAGCTCCCGCAGAATCCGGTCGGTGCTGTCGGCGTCGTCGATGCCGTCGGCGGACCTGATCTGCACGTAGACCTGCGGCTGATCTCCCGCCACCGGGGCGAGGGCGATCTCTTCCAGTGACTTTCCTGGTGTCCCGCAGGAGGACCAGGTACGCACCTGACCGCGCCAGGACTTGTCCTCGTAGGCGCGGCTGCCCCGGTACGCGCAGTCACGGTGCCCGATGGCCTTCACCCGCGCGGGCAGCGCGGGGTCCGTGCTGAGGCCGACGAAGACGCCGCTGACGTCGGCGGAGAGGTCCGTCCAGTGCCGGGCGTCGTGCGCGACCGTCAGTCCCGGCTGCCGCTGGTCCTTCAGGCCGAGCGAGGCCGGCGCCCAGCCCGCGCCGATGAGCTGTCCGGCCCAGGCGGCGGGGACGGCCACGCTGATCCGTCCGGTGGCGTCGTGGACCCGCTCCCTGGACGGCGCCGTGGGACCGTCCAGCGCTCTGACGGTGAGGACAGCGCCGAGCGCGACCGCGGCGGCAAGGGCGACGGCGGTGATCACGTACGGCCTGCGGATCCGGCGCTTCGTGCGGGCGGGCGCCTGTTCCGGGGCGTCGCCGGCCAGCCGGTCCAGCTCGTCGGCGAACGCCTTCGCGGTCGGCCGGCGCCGCTCCCGGTCCGGCTCCATGGCCCGCAGGACAGCGCGCTGTACGTCGCGCGGCACCCCGGGGCGCAGCTCGTCGGGGCGCAGGTTCTTGCCGGGCGGCGCCGGCGTCGTACCGGTGAGCAGGTGGTAGAGCAAGGCGCCGAGGCTGTAGACGTCCGCGCGCGCGTCGATGCCGTCGACCGGGTCCGTCAGCTCGGGTGCCATGTAGCCGGTGGAGCCGGCGATGACGGTGAGCCCGGACGCCTGGGCCAGGTTCTTGGCCAGGCCGAGGTCGGCGAGCAGCACCCGCTGCTGCCCTTCGGCCCCGCCCGCGAGGAGGACGTTCGAGGGTTTGATGTCGCGGTGGAGGATGCCCGCCTCGTGCAGGGTGGCGGCGCCGCGTGCGGCCTGCGCGGTGAGGCGCAGCGCTTCCGGTATCGGCAGGGGACCTGCGGTGAGCCGGTCCTCCAGGGTGCCGCCGTCGGCGTACTCCATCACGAAGTACGGCCGGTCGTCGGAGAGTTCGCCGATGTCGAAGACCTGGACCACCCCGCCGGAGGTGGCGCGGCGCAGCAGTCGCGCCTCGGAGAGGAACCGTTCGCGGATGTCCATCCGGTACGACCAGTTCTCTGCCATCACTTTGATCGCGACGGGCGCGTCGAGCCGGTCGTCGTGGGCCAGCCAGACGACGCCGAAGGCCCCTGCGCCCAGGCGCCGCTCGATCCGGTAGCGGCCGATCATCTCAGGTGAAGGCATGTGTTTATGATGCCTGGGTGATCTCCCAGCCGGTGCAGGCACCGTGACCTATCCTCCCGAGACCGAAGCACTCGCGGCGCAGGCCGCGTCCGGTGACGAGCGCGCGCTGGAACAGCTGCTGCAGGCGATCCGGCCGGAAGTCGTCCGGCGCTGCGCGCGTTTTCTGCTGTACAGGGAAGACGCCGAGGAGGCCGCGCAGGACGCACTGCTCCAGGTGTCGCGGAACATCCGCGGTTTCGAGGGCCGCAGCCGGTTCAGCACGTGGCTGTACACGGTCGTCGCGAACTGCGCCCGGCAGAAGTACCGGGAGCTCAAACGCCGGGCCGACGAGCGGCCGTTGAGCGGCGAGGAGGCCGTGCGGGTGGATCCCCGCACGACCAGCGTGATAGCGGGTTCGCGGCTCGACCTGCTGGAGGCGCTGGACCGGCTGGAGCGGGAGAGCCCCCATCTGGTGGCGCCGCTGGTCTACCGGGACATCTGTCAGCTCGAATACGCCGAGATCGTGGAGCGGATGGGTATCCCGCTGGGCACGGTCAAGTCGCGGCTGCACCACGCGCGCCGGCAGATCCGGCCGTGGCTCTCCGACACCACGTGATGCCCTGAAGTGACCCGTCCCGGTCGTGGGCGGCCCACGGCCTCAAGGTACGGCTTGCACCGTACCTTGAGGTGTGATTCCCTTCATACCTACGAGAAGCGTCACGCCTTCGAGACAGGTATGGGCACATCATGACCACAGACCAGACGGCCGACCGGCAGGTCGCCCTTGTCATCGGCGCGAACGGGGTCGTCGGGCGCGACCTCGTCGAGCATCTGCGCGGCCGGGGCGACTGGGACGTCGTCGGGGTGTCGCGGCGCGGCGGCACCGACGGCGGACGCCTCCGGTACGTCGCCGCCGACCTCCTCGACGCCGAGGACACCCGGCGCAAACTGGGCGGCCTGACCGACGTCACGCACATCTTCTACGCGGCCTTCCAGGACCGGCCGAGCTGGGCCGAACTGGTGCCGCCCAATCTCGCCATGCTGGTCAACACCGTGGACGCGGTCGAGCCGGTCGCGCCCCGGCTGCGCCACATCAGTCTGATGCAGGGCTACAAGGTCTACGGCGCCCATCTCGGCCCGTTCAAGACACCGGCCCGGGAGTCGGACGCCGGCCACATGCCGCCGGAGTTCAACGTGGACCAGCAGGCGTTCCTCGAAGAGCGGCAGCGCGGCACGTCCTGGAGCTGGTCGGCCCTCCGGCCCTCGATGGTGGGCGGCGCCGCGCTCGGCAACCCGATGAATCTGGCGCTGGTCATCGCGGTGTACGCGGCGATCTCCAAGGAGCTGGGGCTGCCGCTGCGCTTCCCGGGGAAGCCGGGCGCCTACGACAGCCTGCTGGAGATGACCGACTCCGGCCTGCTGGCGAAGGCCACCGTCTGGGCCGCCACCGACGAGCAGGGCGCGGGACAGGCGTTCAACGTCGCCAACGGCGATCTGTTCCGGTGGAGCGAGCTGTGGCCCAAGCTCGCGGCGTTCTTCGACCTCGACGTGGCGCCGCCGCTGCCGATGTCGCTCGCGACCGTGATGGCCGACAAGGAACCGCTGTGGAACGAGATGGCGGCCACGTACGGCCTGACGGCGAGCTACGACGAGGTGTCGAGCTGGGCCTTCGGGGACTTCGTCTTCGGCCTCGACTACGACATGTTCGCCGACAGCTCGAAGATCCGGCGGGCCGGGTTCCACGAGTACGTCGAGACCGAGCGGATGTTCCTGGACATCTTCGCCGAGTTCCGCAAGCGCAAGGTCATCCCCTGAAGGCCGCCCCTCGCGGTGAAGCTCATCCCTTGGCGACGGCGTCCTGCCGCGCGTCGTGCGTGAGAACGCCGAGGAGGCCGGGGAAGCGCTGCTCCAGCTCGGCCCGCCTGAGCATCACGCCACGGCGGTTGCCGTAGTCGGGGTCCTTGATCAGGCCGGATTCGCGCAGCACGCGGAAGTGATGGGTGCAGGTCGACTTCGACACCGGAAGGTTGAACGAGGCGCAGGTGCGCTCGGCGCCGTCCGGCAGTTCGAGCAGTTCGGTCACGACCCGCCGGCGCAGCGGGTCGGCCAGCGCCCCCATGATCTTGCCGAGGTCCATCTCCTCGGTGGCGGGGTGTCCGAATTCGTCGGCCATGACCATCTCCTTTGAAGGTACGGCTTGCATCGTACCTTTCTTTCTGCTCTACTTCGCGGGTACCACGACCATCGTACCTACAAGGAGCCGTCCGATGACAGCGCAGGTCGAAGCCCCGTCCGCGGGGGCCGGGCAGACGCAGCGGCCGTCCCGGCTGCTGCTACCCGTCATTCTCCTCGCGGTGTTCGTCATCCCCATGGGGATCTCGGGCACGGCGATCGCGCTTCCCCGTATCGCCGACGATCTCGGGGACTCCCCCACCCTGCTCCAGTGGATCGTCAACGGGTTCAACATCACCTTCGCCGTCTTCACCCTGGTCTGGGGAGTGGCCTCCGACCGGCTCGGCTACCGCAACACCTTCCGGCTCGGCTCGGCGCTCGTCCTCGTGTCGGTCGTCGGGAGCGCGCTCGCCCCGAACCTGCTGGTCCTCGACCTGGCGCGGCTCGTGGCGGGGGTGGGCAGCGCGGCCGTCCTCACCGGCGGCACCGCGATCCTGTCCAACGTCTACGGCGGAGCGGCGCGCGGCCGGGTCTTCGCGGTCTTCGGCACCGTGATCGGGCTCGGGCTCGCCCTCGGTCCGACGATCTCGGGCGCGCTCATCGCGCTGATCAGCTGGCGCGGGGTGTTCGCGGGGCACGCGCTGGTCCTGGTGGTCGCGCTGGCGGCCGGCGTCGTCCTGCCGCACATCCGGCACGAGCAGGATCCGGACCGGAAGGTCGTCGACTTCTCGCTGCTGCGCAACCCGGCCTTCCTGGCGCTGACGCTCGTCCCCGTGGCCGGCGCGCTCGGCTACGTGACCCTGCTGACGTACCTGCCGGTGGCGCTCAGCGGCATCGCCTCGCTCTCGGCGGGCGCCGCCGGGCTCTTCATGCTGCCGATGACCGTGCCGGTACTGCTCGGCCCGATCCTCGCGGCACGCCTGACCACGCGGTTCCGCCGGGTCACGTCGATGACCGTCATCTACGCAGCGCTCGTCAGCCTCATCCTCGGGATGCTGGGCATGCTGCTGCTCTCCCCCGGCACCTCGCTCGGCTGGCTCGTCGTACCGATGCTGCTCGTCGGCTTCG
Source organism: Streptomyces sp. AcH 505 (assembly GCF_000818175.1). Taxonomy (GTDB): domain Bacteria; phylum Actinomycetota; class Actinomycetes; order Streptomycetales; family Streptomycetaceae; genus Streptomyces. Next base: position 627,825 of record NZ_JTIY01000002.1, on the reverse strand, counting down.
GCTTCGGGCTGCCGCTCGGCCTGGTCGACGGCGAGGCACTGGCGACCGTGCCCGCCCGCAGCAGCGGCACAGCGGCGGGCGTGCTCAACTTCGTCCGGGTCGGCAGCGAGGCGGTCTTCGTCGGGCTGTACGCGGCCGTCCTGGCCTGGCTCATCGGCCGGTCGATCCCGGACAGCGGCGTCGCGCGGGCGACGGCGGCAGGACACACCGGACAGGCGGGCGCGTACGCGAGCGCCTTCCACTGGGTC
>NZ_JTIY01000002.1:621341-626898 GCF_000818175.1 Streptomyces sp. AcH 505 | reverse complement strand
CCACTGGGTCGTCGCCGCCCTGGCCGTGCTCGTGGTGGCCACGACCGTGGCGGTCACGCTGCTGCACCGCGCCCGGCTCGCGGCGGCGCGTCCCACGTCGGAGCGCTCCGTGGCCGCCCGGCACCCGGGCGGGGACCAGGTGGCGGACGGCGCCCGGGAAGACGGCGCCCGGGAACCGGACGGGGATCTCGGAACGGCCGGCCGGAGCGACGGGCGAGAACTCGAACAGACGGGCACCGAGACCCAGTTGTGCCGTATGTAGTGACACCCGCCGGGACGGTTGCTTGAATGCCGCAAGCGCTTTCCGTCATCCGCTGAGAGTCCCCGCCGTGCAGATCTCGCGTCGTGCCCTGGTGTCGTCGGTCCCCGCAGCGGTCCTCCTCGCCGGGGTACGGCCGCCGGGGGCCCGGGCGGCGGACCGCCCGCTCGCGGTCGGCGACGACCCGGCCGCCGACCGGGCGGCGCTGATCGCCAACACCCTGGCGATCTTCGCCGGTACGGACACCTCCAACGCGCGGCCGGAGGTCGCCGCGAAGCTCCGGACCGTGGACACGACGGCCCGGAGCCGGCTCGCAGCGCTGGACTCGGCGGGTCCCGGCGAGTTGTTCGCGGGACTGCCGCTCGGCGCCAGCGACCCGAACCTCACGACGTCGTTCCAGTACCTCTACGAGATCGCGCTCGCCACCCGGACACCCGGCGGCCCCGCCTCGGACCTGCACGGTGACGCGGCCGTCCAACGGCGGGTGATCGACGGCCTGGTCACGCTCTACGACTCCTGGTACGGCGACCAGTCGAAGGGCTACTACGGCAACTGGTTCAACTGGGAGATCGGGATCTCGTCCCACGTCAGCAGGACACTCGTCCTGCTCGGGGATCCGATCGCCGCGTACCGCCCCGAGTTGACCGCCCAGTACGTCGCGGCGATGGACGCGTATCTGCGCAGCGGCACGAACGGCGACGTCGATCTCGACTCGCGTTTCCACACCGGCGCCAATCTGGCCGACATCACCACGAACCGCGTTCTCCAGGGCGCCGTCGTCGGCGACAACGCCCGTATCACCAAGGCCGTTTCCGACCAGCTGACCGTCTTCGCGACCGTCGACCCGTACCGTCCGCTGCACGGCGTGAGCGACGGCTTCTACGCGGACGGCTCGTTCGTCCAGCACGCGTCCGTCGCCTACACCGGCTCCTACGGCACGGGCCTGCTCACCCGGATCGTGCAGACCGTACAGATCCTCGACGGGACAAGCTTCGTGCCGGGGGACGATCTCGTCGGTGTGGTGCGGCGGTGGATCACCGAGGGATTCGCCCCGCTGATCTTCGAGGGCTGGATGATGGAGCCCGTCAAGGGCCGCGCGGTCTCCCGCACCACCACCGGATACGCGGACGCCGCAGCCGTCGTCGAGGCGGTCGTGGGACTCTGCGGGCATGTCGCGGCCGCCGACGCCGCCGCGCTGGGCGGCTACGTCACGTACCTGCGGCAGACGTCGAAAGCCACGCTCGACCCGTCGGCGTTCGTCTCCCCCGTGACTGTCGCCCGCTACGCCGACATCATCGCCGACCCCGCCCTCCCGGCCGCAGACCTCAACCCCGCGGCGCACCATGCCGCGTTCAACGCGATGGACAGGACCGTGCACCGGCGGCCCGGGTACGCCTTCGCGCTGGCCCGCAGCTCCACCCGGATCAGCGGGTACGAGTACATGAGCGGCGAGAATCTGCTGCCGTGGTTCCAGGGGGACGGCGCGCACTACCTGTACCTCGCGGGCCAGGACCAGACCCGCGCGTACGGCGTGGACTACTTCACCGCCGTGTCGCCGTACGGCCTCGCGGGCGTCACGGCGCCGGTGGAGACGCGCGGGAGCGTCCCCGAGCTGTACGGCACCGCCTGGTACGACAACCCGGAGCGCGGCTTCACCTCGTCGTCCGAGTCGCAGAACACGTACGTCTACTTCCCCCGCGCCACCAACGTGTTCTCCGGCGGCGCGCGGCTCGGTGCGTACGGGGTCGCCGGGTTCGTCCAGTCGGACGACGTCGCGTACGCCGCCCGGCAGGCCGGTGAACTCCCCGACGACTTCGTGGCGTACCGCAACGCGTCCGCCACGAAGTCGTGGTTCATGCTCGACGACGAGATAGCCGTGCTCGCCGCCGGAGTCGGCGACGCGGCGGGCCGCGCGCTCACCACGACCGTCGACGCGCGGATCGCCGGACCCGCCGATCGGGTCCGGGTCACCGGGCGGCTGCGTGACGGCGCCGCGTGGTCCGGCGCGGGCACCGCCGAGCCGGCCTGGCTGCGCTACGCGAACGACAGCGAGGCCGTCGCGGTCGGCTACGTCTTCCTCGGCAGGACCCCGGTCACGGTCGCGCTCGACACGGTCAGCCGCAGCCGCCGCGCCGTACGGACGGCCAACCCCGACACCACGGTCACCAAAGCGGTCTTCTCGCTCACCGCCGGCCGCCCGGCCGGCGCCCCTCCGGCCTCGCTGGCGTACGCGCTGGTCCCCGGCGCCGCCGAGCGGCAACTGGCCATGTACGCCCGGGGTCCGCTGTCGGTCCTGGTCAACACCACCCGGATCCAGGCCGTTTCGCACCGGCGGCTCGGCATCGTCGCCGCCAACGTCTTCGCGCCGGGCATCCATCGGGCGGCCCAGCTGTCCGTCGAGGGACCGGCGTCGGTACTGCTGCGCGAGACGCGCCACGGCGGTACGTCGGTCGCGGTCAGCGACCCGACGACGGAGCGGGACACGGTGACGGTCGTCCTGCACGGCCGGACGATGCGCGCGACGTCGGCGGACGACGGTGTCCGGGTCAGCCGGGTCCCCGGCGGCACCCGGCTGGACGTCACCACCCGGCACGCCTACGGACGCAGCTTCGCGGCCGCACTGCGGTAGCGGATCTCCAGCATCACGCAGCCGCCGGCCGTACGGTACGGGCCGTGCTCCATCCCGGGCGGCCGCGCGGCGTACTCACCGGCGCGGAACGTCCGGCCGAGGGTCAGGTCGTGCAGCTCGCCCTGGAGCAGATAGACCTCCTCGACCCATTCGTGCCGGATCACCCCGGCGGCCGAGGTGTCGAGGCCCGCTTCCCAGCGGACCAGCCGGGTCAGTACGTCCGGGTCGCTCTCGTCCCTGCTGAGGATCTTCTCCGCGGTCCCGGGCTGCGGCCCGTCGGACCACGGCAGCGCGTCCGCGGGGAAGAATTCGTGCTCGCTCTTCATCGTGCGGGTTCCTGACGGTCGGGGGCATAGGCTCCAGGCCATGATTCCGCACGGAGAAGGAACCGCATGAGCGCGCGTTTCGAGGAGATCGACTGGCGGCCGACCCCGATGGGTGACATCAGTCTGCGCCGCCGCAGGGAGCCGGTGTCGGGCGACGACGTGTACGAGGTGAAGCTCGGCGACGAGTTCCTCATGTCGAGCCTCTTCACCGCCGGTGAGATCGCCCTGACCCGGCTCGGCCTCGCGCAGGCGCCGGCCGGCCGGCTCGACGTCGTGGTCGGCGGACTCGGCCTCGGGTACACCGCACGGGCGGCGCTGGAGGACCCGCGCGTCGCGTCCCTGATCGTGGTCGACGCGCTCGCCGAGGTGATCGAGTGGCACGAGCGCGGACTGGTGCCGCTCGGCGCCGGGTTGGCGACCGACCCGCGCTGCCGGCTGGTCAGGGGCGACTTCTTCGCGATGACCGGCGACGCGACGGGTCTGGACCCGCTGGCCCCGGGCCGGCTCTTCGACGCGATCCTGCTGGACGTGGACCACTCACCGCGCCATGTACTGCACCCCAGCCACGCGGCTCTCTACACGGCCGCGGGGCTGCGCACGCTCGGTGAACGGCTCAGGCCCGACGGCGTGTTCGCCCTGTGGTCGAACGATCCGCCCGACGACCCGTTCACCGCACTGCTCGGCGAGGTCTTCGCCGAAGCCCGGGCGCATGTGGTCGAGTTCGACAACCCGCTGCAGGGCGGCACCTCGACCAACACCGTGTACGTCGCGCGGAAATGAGCCGGTTCGGCGCTGCCCGGTGAGCGTTCCGCGCCGCACTCCCGTTCATTGGTCGTGCACAGAACACCGTCCGGCGCGCGGATCGGGATCAGGGGGCGGTGGGACCCGCCGCCGTCGAGCCGCGGACGACCAGTTCCGGCAGGAAGATGAACTCGCTGTGCGGGGTGGGCGTTCCGCCGACCTCCTCCAGCAGCGCGTGCACGGCGGCCTGGCTCATCGCGGCCACCGGCTGCCGGATGGTGGTCAGCGGCGGGTCGGTGAAGGCGATCAGCGGCGAGTCGTCGAAGCCGACCACCGACACGTCCTCCGGCACCCGCAGCCGCTGCTGGCGGGCGGCCCTGATCGCGCCGAGCGCCATCATGTCGGAGGCGCACACCACCGCCGTACAGCCGGCGTCGATCAGCGCGGTGGCTGCGGCCTGGCCGCCCTCCAGCGTGTACAGGGAATGCTGGATCAGCGCCTGCGCCTCCGCGTCGGTCAGCCCGAGCACGTCCGCCATCGCGGCGGTGAACCCCTCGATCTTGCGCAGGACGGGTACAAAACGTTTCTGTCCCACCGCGAGACCGATCTTGCGGTGTCCCAGCGACGCGAGGTGGGTGACGGCGAGCCGCATCGCACCGCGGTCGTCCGGCGAGATGAACGGCGCGTTGATCTTCTCGGAGAAGCCGTTGATGAGGACGAAGGGCACGCCCTGCCCTTCGAGCCGGGCGTAGCGCTCCGTGTCGGCCGTGGAGTCGGCGTGGAGCCCCGAGACGAAGATGAATCCGTCCACCCCGCGCTCCACCAGCATCTCGACCAGTTCGTCCTCGGTCGAGCCGCCCGGCGTCTGGGTGGCGAGCACCGGGGTGTATCCCTGCCTGGTGAGCGCCTGCCCGATGATCTGCGCGAAGGCGGGGAAGATCGGGTTCTCCAGCTCGGGCGTGATCAGCCCGATCAGCCCGGCGCTGCGCTGCCGCAGCCGTACCGGCCGCTCGTAACCCAGCAGGTCCAGAGCGGCCAGTACGGACTCGCGTGTGGTGGCGGAGACGCCGGGCTTGCCGTTGAGCACCCGGCTGACCGTCGCTTCGCTCACTCCGGCCTGCACCGCGATGTCGGCGAGGCGCGCGGTTCCGGTGCCTGCGGAGGGACGGGATGCCATCACGTCAGATCGCCCACCAGATGGCCGTGTCAGCGGGGATCTTGATCTCCATGGACGAACCTCCATCAACCGCCGCCGTGTGCGACGCGGCGTCGGTTGCCGTTGCCGTGCTGCTCGCGACCAGCATACGACCCGGACGTGGCAGGGTGATCGGCGCTCCGGTCAGATTGACCGTGCACACCACGGCTCCCCCCGCACCGTCGGCGGTGACCGGGGTGTCGGCGGGGTCGCGGCGGAAGGCGAGCACACCGTCCGGGGCTTCCAGCCAGGTCACCGAGGAGCCCGCGCCGAGCGCCGGGTGCGCCCGGCGTACGGCCAGCGCGGCGCGGTACAGCTCAAGTGTGGAATCGGGGTCGCCGGTCTGTGCCTCGACGGACAGTTCGGCCCAGGAGTCGGGCTGCGGCAGCCAGCTGCCGCCCGCGCCG
>NZ_JTIY01000002.1:607966-621316 GCF_000818175.1 Streptomyces sp. AcH 505 | reverse complement strand
ACCCAACTCCTCACCCTGGTAGACGTAGGCCGAGCCGGGCAGCGCCAGCATCAGCAGCGTCGCCGCGCGGGCCCTGCGCAGCCCCAGTTCGCGGTCGCCCGCCTCGCGCAGCTGGGTGGGGGCGGGCTCGCCGCGGCGGAGGGACGGTACAGGGTGGGCCAGCCGGGTGGCGTGCCGGGTGACGTCGTGGTTCGAGAGCACCCAGGTGGCGGGCGCGCCCACCGCGCCCATGGCGTTCAGCGAGTCGTCGATGACGTCGCGGAGCGCTGCGGCGTCCCAAGGGGTCGTCAGGTACGAGAAGTTGAACGCCTGGTGCAGCTCGTCGGGGCGCAGGTAGCGCGCGGCCCTCTCGACGGTCGGTGTCCATGCCTCGGCCACGGCGACCCGGTCGCCCTGGTACTCGTCGAGGATCCGCCGCCAGCTGCGGTAGATCTCGTGCACACCGTCCTGGTCGAAGTACGGCATGGCGTCGGTGCCGAGCAGGGCGACCTGACCGTCGTGGCCGACGTCCGGCAGCCCCGGGGCCTTCACCAGGCCGTGTGCGACGTCGACACGGAAACCGTCGATGCCGAGGTCCAGCCAGAAGCGCAGCACGGAGCGGAACTCGTCGTGCACGGCCGGGCAGTCCCAGTTGAAGTCCGGCTGTTCGGGGGCGAACAGATGGAGGTACCACTCGCCGGGGGCGCCGTCGGGTTCAGTGGTCCTGGTCCAGGCGGGGCCGCCGAAGACGGACTCCCAGTCGTTGGGCGGCAGTTCGCCGTGTGCGCCCTGTCCGGGGCGGAAGTGGAAGCGCCGGCGCAGTGGTGAGCCGGCGCCTTCGCGCAGCGCCTGCTTGAACCACTCGTGCTGGTCGGAGCAGTGGTTGGGCACCAGGTCCACGATGACCCGCAGACCCAGGGTGTGCGCCGTCCGTACCAGGTCGTCGGCGTCGGGCAGGGTGCCGAACACCGGGTCGACGGCACGGTAGTCGGCGACGTCGTATCCGGCGTCGGCCTGCGGGGACGCGTAGAACGGTGACAGCCACACCGCGTCGACGCCCAGCTCGCGCAGGTACGGCAGCCGGGCGGTGACGCCCGGCAGATCACCGATGCCGTCGCCGTCACTGTCGGCGAAACTGCGCGGGTAGACCTGGTAGATGACCGCTTCGCGCCACCAGTCCGCGCGCTCGGCGGCGGCTGCGGTCGCGGCGGAGCTGGGCGTGTCGGTGAGGTGCTGGCTCATGGATTCTCTTCACTACGTGAGAACGACAGATGACGTGTGTGCGGAAGGGGCTGCCCGGCGGGGTCAGCCTTTCGCGCCGCCCGCGGTGAGTCCGGCGACCAGATGGCGCTGGACGAGCAGGAAGACGACGGCCGCGGGTATCGCGATGATGACGGAAGCCGCCGTCATGGCGCCCCAGTTGGCGCGCTGGTCGGAGGCGAAGGTCCGGATGCCGGCCGCCAGTGTGTAGTGGTTGGCGCCCATGAACTGGGTGGAGTAGGCGACTTCGCCCCACGCGGTGAGGAAGGTGTAGAACGCGGTGACGGCGAGGCCCGGCCTGGCGAGCGGCACGATCAGCCGCCAGAACGTGCCGAACGGGTTGAGGCCGTCCACCCGGCCCGCCTCGTCGATCTCGCGCGGGATGGTGTCGAAGTACCCCTTGAGCATCCAGGCGCAGAACGGCACCGAGATGGTGCAGTACACCAGGATCAGCCCCAGGTAGCTGTCGATGAGACCGAACCGCGCGAGCAGGTTGTACAGCGGCACGATCAGTACGGCGACCGGGAACATCTGGGTGAGCAGGAAGGTCCACATCAGCGAGCGGTGTCCGGGGAACCGCATCCGGGAGATGGCGTAGCCGGCGCTGGCGGCGATCAGCACACCGAGCACGGTGGTGCAGCCGGCCACGATCAGCGAGCTGAGCATCCACCGGGGGAAGTGGCTGTGGAACAGCACGAACCGGTAGTTCTCCAGGCCGAGATGGCTGAGTACTTCGCCGGGCTGCTGCCAGGCGGTGCCGGGACCCAGCGAGATGAAGACGATCCATAGCACGGGGAAGACGGCGGTGGCACTGGCCACCAGCAGGGTGGCGTGCAGCAGGATCGAGGCGCGGCGGCTGCGCTCGCCCCTGCGCCGGTGGGTACGGCGGGCGCCGCTGCGGGCGCCGCGCACGGCCTTGCCGCTCGCCGCGCGGGACGCGGAGAAGCCGCGCTCGGTGGTGACGCTCATGGTGGTCCGGCTCCTAGTCCTGCGTCTTCAACTGGCGGCGGTAGAAGGTGGAGAAGGCAACGAGGATCAGCAGGATGACGATGCCGTAGGCCGCCGCGCCCGAGTAGTCGGACACTCCGGTGAACGCCTTCTGGTAGGCGTAGGTCACCAGGATGTCGGTGTCGCCTGTGGTGTTGTTGCCGAGCAGCAGATAGATGATCGGGAACATGTTGAACGTCCAGACGGTGCTCAGCAGGACCACCGTGCCGGTGACCGGGCGCAGACCCGGCAGGGTCACGTCGCGGAACCGCTGGAGCGGTGAGGCGCCGTCCATCTCGGCGGCCTCGTACAGCTCGTTGGGGATGGCCTGGAGGCCGCCGAGGATGGCCACCATCATGAAGGGCACGCCGCACCAGACGTTCACCATGATGACGGCGATCTTCTGCGCGAAGGGGGTGCCGAGCCAGTCCTGGGACGGCAGTCCGGCCGCGTTGATGATGTCGTTGAACACGCCGTACTGCGAGTTGAACATCAGCCGCCACGCGAAGACGCCGACGAAGGCGGGCACCGCCCACGGCAGGATCAGCGCCAGCCGGTAGAACAGCCGGAATTTCACCGGGCGGTTGAGCAGGGTCGCCATCGCGAGGCCGATGGAGTAGGTGATCGCGACGCAGGAGACCGTCCAGATCACCGTCCATTCCAGCCGGGGGTAGAAGTCGCCGTCCTGCCCGGAGACGATCTTCCAGTAGTTGTCGAGGCCCACGAACTGGTAAGTGGCCTCGGCGTGGAAGGCGCCGATGTCCTTGGCGACGTTGGCCTCGGTGGCGTCGGTGAACGACAGGTAGAGCCCGTAGCCCAGGGGGTACAGCACCAGGACGCCGATCACGATGACGACGGGGGCGACCATGGCCCAGGCGTACCAGTGCTTGTCCCAGGACCGTTTGAGCAGTGTCACGGGGCCTGGCCGGGGGGCACGCGGCTCGGGCGCCGCGTCCCGGGCGGGTTGGTCCATGGTGGCGGTGGTCATCGCTCCTCGGCTCTTTCGGATGTGCGTGGTCGGTGGCCGGTGTTGACCGGACGGGGGTGGACCGGACGGGGGTGGACCGGACCGGCCGGCCGGGCGCGTGGACCCCGCGCGCCCGGTGGCGGACGGAGTCCCGGCCGGCCGGCCCGGCGTGGGGGTGGGCTACTGCACGCTGTAGCCGGGCAGCAGCTTGCCGAACTGCTTGGCGGTCGCGTCCAGTCCGGCCTTGACCGGGGTCTGCCCCTGCAGGATCTTGATGTACTGCTGCTGGAGCGGCACGAACAGACTGCCGACCTGCGGCAGTGCGACCCGGGGCCGGGCGGTGTCGAGGATCGGCTTGAAGCCGGCGATCTCCGGGTCCTTCAGCACCTCGGGGGTGTAGGCGGAGGTGCGGGTCGGCAGGGTGCCGTTCTTCAGCGCGATCTGCTGCTGGCTGGCCGACGAGGTCATGAACTGCGTGAAGAGGTACGACGCGTCGAGGTGCTTCGAGCCCTGGTAGACGGCGAGGTCGTGGCCGCCGGTCGGGGCGAGCGCCTTCCCGGTCGAACCGGCGGGGACGGGCGCGTAACCGAGGTTGGACTCCTTGCCCTTGAAGGCGGATCCGGTCAGGTCGTCGGCTACGGACCAGGGGCCCTGGATCAGCATGGCGACCTTGCCGGTCTTGAACGAGGTCTGCATGTTGTCGTACGCGCTGGCGAAGTCGACCTTCAGCGACGAGGTGTCGTAGATCTCCTTGGCCTTGGTGACCGCTGCCACGGCCTGCGGCGAGTTGACGGTGATCTTCTTGGCCGCCGGGTCGGCGAGGTCGGCGCCCTCGCCGAACAGGAGCGGGAAGAGGAAGTACGAGTCGGGGTTGACGTAGGTGCCGGCGACGCCGGGGACCTTCTTCGCGATCGTCCTGGAGTCGGCGATCAGCTCGTCCCAGGTGGCCGGCGGCTTGCTGATGCCGGCCTTGGCGAAGATGTCCTTGTTGTAGAGCAGGGCCAGCGTGTCGGTGACCGAGGGAGCGCCGTAGCTCTTCCCGTTGTACTTGGTCGTGTCGAGCGGACCTTCGACGAAGTCCTCGCTCTGCGAGAGCGCGGGGGTGCCGTCCAGCGGGGCGATGTAGTGCAGCGACGCGTACTCGGGGATGAGCCCGACGTCGGTACGGATCACGTCGGGCGCGCCCTTGCCGCTCTGGGCCGCCGCCTTGAACCGCTGCTCCACGGTGGTGAAGTCGACGTTCTGGTACGTGACCTTGATCTTCGGGTACTTGGCTTCGAACGCCTTGATGAGCGCCTGGTAGGCCGGGGCCTCGTTCTTGGCGTCCGAGGTGTCCCAGTAGGTGATCGCGCCGGAGACCGATGCGGGGTCGGCTGCCGAACCTCCGTCGCTCTTGCCGTCGTTGTCGCTGCCGCCACAGGCGGTGACTCCGAGCGCGATGGCAGCGGCCATCGCGACGGCGGACATGCCGCGTCGCATACCTGACTCCTTGAAGAGGGTGGTGCCCGTTCGGACTTGGTGGACCGTAACAGCGCTGCAATCTCTTGCGAAAGAGTCTGCAAGGAACTTTCTCGCCGAACGGCGGCCTCCGTACGGGGAGATACGGAGACCGCCGTTCGGCGAACGGCCGCGGGGAGGCGGCGGATCGCGTTACTTCCAGGTGTCGTTCAGGGTGAGGGTGCCGGAACTCCCGCTGTTGGCGGTGCGGTTGCCGCCCGACTCCCAGGTGACGTTTCCGGAGCTGTCCTTGAGGATGTACTTGTACTCGAACGAGGTGTTCGGCGGCAGGCTGACCGAACCCGCCCACGCGGTCTGGTTCGACGAGGTCAGCGCGATGGCCGAGCCGGTGTTCCAGGTGCCCAGCGCGGCGACCGATCCGACGACGTACACCTTCTGGGTGCCGGCGACCGACTTGTTCTCGTGGAAGGCCACGGCGGTCTGACCGCTGCCGTCACCGGAGGACTGGCTGCCCCAGGTGTCGTTCCGGGTGCCGCCGGAGGCCCCGGTGCCGGCCGTGTGGTTGTTGCCCGGCTCCCAGGTGACGTTCCCCGAGGCGTCCTTGACGATGTACTTGTACTCGAAGGAGGTGTTCGCCGGGAGGCTCACCGAGCCGGTCCAGTTCGACTGGTCGGAGGAGGTGAGCGCGATGGCGGCAGCGGGGTCCCAGCTGCCGAGTCCCGCTATGGAGCCGACCACATAGACCTTCTGGCCCGCCGGGACGGCCTTGCTCTCGTGGAAGGTCTCCGTGACACCGCCGGCCGGCGGGTCGGTCGGGGTCGAGTCGCCCGCGCCGTACAGCGCGACGGAGTCATGGGCGGCCACGGTCAGCGCCGCGTTGCCCGAGGAGTCGACCGTCACGGTCGGGCCCGAGCAGGAGCCGGAACCGGCGAGGTCGCCGTGGATGATGTCGCAGTAGGTGCCCGCCGCCAGTCCCGTGGCGAAGGTCCGGGTGACGGCCGAGCCGCTGTTGTTGAGGGCGATCCACGCCGTACGGCCGCGGCTGAACGCGACGGTGTTGTTGCCGTCGTCCCACCAGTTGGCCACGGACTCGCCCTTGGCCGCGTTGTGCCAGCCGACCATGTTGGCGATACCCCGGGTGCGGTCGGTGCAGACCCAGGTGGTCGCGCAGTCGGTACCGGTGACCACTCCGTTGGACGCGGCGGGCGGCGAGTCGTCCGAGCCGTTGAAGGCGAACCCGGAGTAGACCGTCGGCGCTCCGTAGCCGTAGGCGAGCATGAACTCGTTGGCGAGCGTGTACGTGCTGCCGTTCTTGTAGTTCAGGGTGCTGCCGTTGCGCTCGGTGTCGTGGTTGGTGACCATGGCGCCGTTCTTGGCGCTCGGCTCAAGACCGGAGGTGGCCAGGTTCCGCAGTCCCGCGATGCTGCCCTGGAACGCGGACTTCAGCGCGTTGGCGTAGTCGAAGCCGATCACACTGCCGTTGGCCTCGAAAGCGGCGGGCGCCAGATTGCCACTGCCGCCCAGCGCGATCTCCTGGAGGATGTAGGGACGGCCGCCCCACTGGGTGTTGTTGAGCCGGGACTCGATGTTCGCCATGTCGGTCTGGTTGATGTGCTTGGCGGCGTCCACCCGGAAGCCGTCCACGCCGTAGCCGATCAGCTTGTTCAGATAGCCGGCGATCTTCCCGCGTACCCCGTCGGACTCGGTGTTCAGGTCGACCAGGTTCGACAGGAAGCACTCCTGCACCTGGGCCTGGTTGTTCCAGTCGTTGATGGCCAGGTTCGAGGTGGGGCAGCTGCCCGGATAGCTGTGGAAGTCGCCCGAGCTGTACGGCACTTGGCTGTACGTCCGGGACCCGACATTGAAGCTGTCGCCGCCGTAGGAGTCCGTACTGGGCTGATCGGCGCCCGACATGTGGTTGATGACGGCGTCCGCGTAGACCTTCACACCCGCCGCGTGGCAGGTGGAGACCATGGAGGCGAACTGCGCCTCGCTGCCCATACGGCTGTTCAGGTCGTAGCCGACCGGCTGGTAGATCTCCCACCACGGGTGGGCTCCGGAGAGCCGGATCGAGTCCTGCGGCGGCGAGACCTGCACCGCGCCGTACCCCTTGGGGCCGAGGACGTCGGTGCACTCCGAGGCGACGGACTGCCAGTTCCACATGAACATGTTGGCCGTCACATCACCCCCGTTCCCCGCTGCCTGCGCGACACCCTCCTGGAGGAGGGTCAGTGGTACGACGGCGGCCGCGGTGAGCGCGCCGACGGCGAGCAGACTGCGCAGGCGCCCGGAACGGCGCCGCCGCTCCCGGGTGTGCGGCTCGGCGCGACCTGGTGATCGAAGCATGGACGACTCCCACATGAGAACAGAGAACTCCGGCATCCTGACTGGTCGCCCGGACCGACGCGCCTCGGTGGGGGCGGGGGCCAAACTGCCCCCGTTCAGGGGGCAGTTGAGCCAGGAAGACCTTGCCGGGGAAGCCATCGGGCGTCAAGGCCCGCTGCAAAAGATTTCTGCTCCTTGCGGAAACTCCCTGCCGTCGAGCGCCGTCGAGCGCCGTCGAGCGCCGGTCAGTCCAGCGCAGCCGCCTCGACGGTGAGCAGTACCGCCGTCGTGCCCAGCCTCGGCACCCGGACCACCACGGCGCCGTCCGCGTCCCGCTCCAACTCCTCGCCCGCGGCGGCGAGATAGTCGGCCGCCACCGCCGACCGGACGGGGAAGCCCGGAGTCAGCCGGCATGCGACGGGCTCCTCGGCGAACGACTGGAGTCGTACGAGCACCTGCCCGCTCGCCGGTACGGTCAGCCCGGCGACCCGCACCCGCGGGTCGCCGAGCGTCAGCAGCGCGAACCCGGTGCCGGGCTCGTCCGTCAGCGCTCCCTTCGCGCGTACGGCCAGCAGCGGGCGGCTCCCGACTGCAGCCGTCCGCATGCCGAGTTCGGGCCCGGCGGGTGAGGCGGATGCCGTAAAGGCGACGCTGTACCGGAAGACATGGTCGAACGCCTGCTGGGACGGGAAGTTGGTGTCCCAGATGTTGTTGTGCACCCAGGAGAAGAGCGTGCCCGGCTCCTCCTGGGCGAGCGACTGCGGGTAGGGAGCGTAGGGGATCGCGATGCCACCCAGCTGGATCAGCGGCGCGTCCTGCGTCGCCACCGCCGCGACCGTCTCCCCCTCCTGGAAGCTCACCCAGCGCCGGACCGCGCGCATATGGCGCGCCGAGCCCGGCACCGTCGGCAGGCCGGTACCCGTGACACCGCCCGTCGCCTCCATCCGTACGACCGGGTCCTCCATGGCGAAGGGGAAGGCGAAGAAGGCGCTCTCCTTGGTGAGCGTCGCGGCCTTGCCGATCCGGTTCTCCAGGTCGATCCGGGCAGCCGCGCGCGGCAGATGCACCCGCACCCTCAATCGTTCGGTGCCCGCGGGCACACACTCGTAGACAAGCGTCTCGCCGGTGGCGTCGGAGTACCGCTCCACGAGCGCGGCCGGCGGGGCCGTCCTGCGTGAGGCGAGCAGATGCATCGACCCGTCCGCCGTGGTCTTGCTGGACTGGTGGTTGAAGCCGCCCGCCGTCGCGTACTCGTCGTAGAGGTATCCGTTGAAGCCGACCGTGGCGTCCTGGCGGACGAGTTCGCGGCCGGTCGCCTTGTCACGGATCGACGCGATGGCGGCCGTCCGCAGGTCCACCCGTACCCGCAGGAACTCGTTCTCCAGCACGGTCGGTCCGTCATGGTCCGTGGCGGCCGGCGGCGCGGCGCCGGCCGGCAGGATGTCCACGCGTACCGCGCCGTTGGCGGGCACGCCGGTCAGCGGGAAGACCAGGAAGCGGCCGGCCGCCCGGTGCAACTGGTTGCTCTGGGGCTCCTCCGTGTGCTCCAGCGGGGAACCGTCCCGGGAGTCGACCACCCGGACGTGATCCGCCAGCGGGACGGTGCTCTCGGGCAGGAACAGCCGTACCGTCTCCGACCGCCGCCAACTGCACGTGTTGGTGATGTAGTAGCCGGCCAGGGTCCCGGTGCGCGGGGCGAGCCGGGAGCCGAGCGCGGCGCCCGCGCCGTCGAGCAGCGTCCCGGCGTCGTCGTGCGCCCGCAGGGCCTGCGCGTACTTCCAGTGCCACTGCCGTTCGCCGGAGGCATGGCCGTGGTCGCCGTGCGTCCAGGGGTCGCCGGCGCCCCAGGTGTGTTCGTTGAACAGGGATGCGGCCCGGTACACCGGCGGCGCGCCCGCCGTGATCGCCGCACCGCCGGACGCCTGGAGGTCGGATGCGTGGAGGTCGGATGCCTGAAGGATCTCCGCGTAACCGCCCACCGTCTGGGCGTCGGCCAGGGCCGCCTGTCCGTCCCTGGTGGCGGCGAGCGGGACGGCGCCGGCGCCGACTCCGTCCACCCACCAGTCGCTCCAGTCGCCCTCGAAGGTTTCGAGCTTGTCCCCGAGCCGCGCCTCGGCGTCGGCGAAGAAGTCCTCGTTGCGTGAGGTGCGCAGGGCGGGGAACGCCCATTCCTCGTTCCACCTGCGGACGGTGTCGGCGATGATCCTGCGCGGCGGACCGTTGTCGGCGAACTTGCCGAGGACCCGCAGGTGCAGCACGTCCCAGGGATAGGGGTCGCCCTTGAACTCCTCGTCGAGGACAGGGAATCCGGGGATGCCCCGGCCCTCGTGCGGATACTGGTGGGTGGCCAGCGCCGAGAGGTAGTGGGGCAGCAGGTCGTCGACGCGGTCGAAGGACTCGTCGAAGCCGAGGATCGATCCCTCCATGTAGGCGAGACCGTGCGGGGTGTCCGTACGCCACACCAGTACGCTGCGTCCGCCGGGCCCCTGCCAGCGGAAGAGCCGCGGCAGATCCTGCCCGCCCACCCGGTGCGGCACCGCGCGTCCGGCCCAGTTGTGGGCCACCGACAGATAGCGGATGCCGCTGTCCGCGAGCACGTCCGGCAGGCCGACGACCTGTCCCGGCACGTCCGTCTGCATCGCGGTGTTGATGTCGATGCCGTGCCGCTCCCGCACCTCCCGCATCGGGCGCAGCAGTTCATGCAGTTCATCGGTCGAGCAGGTCTCGGTGTGCAGGTTGAAAGGCAGGGCCGTCAGCTCGATCCGCCCTTCGCCGACCCGCCGCAGGAACTCGGCGACCTGCTCGGGCGGCCGGTTCGCCGACCAGTTCTCGTAGCTGAGGAATCCCTCGACCGCCCAGCGGAACTTCGCCTCGTCGGGCCAGTCGTCCGTCGCACGGCACAGTTCGAGCAGGGAGTCGAGATACGCGCGGCCCTCGGCGAGGACGGTGCCCTGCGGGTCGGTGTACCCGATGTCGAGATGGGCGTGCTGGACCAGATGCAGGGTCCAGTGCCGCTGCGGCGTCAGCAGCACCTCGACGCTCTCCCCCGCGGCCAGTTCGGGGAGTTCCACGAGGACCGGGGTCGGCGACGCCACCTCCGGCACCAGCAGCCGGGTGTCGTCGCCGGGGCCCTCGACGATGTCACAGCGCAGCGCGGTCCCGGACGCGGTGGTGACCCGGGCCCGGGTGACGGGACGGTCCGCCGCCACCCG
Source organism: Streptomyces sp. AcH 505 (assembly GCF_000818175.1). Classification (GTDB taxonomy): domain Bacteria; phylum Actinomycetota; class Actinomycetes; order Streptomycetales; family Streptomycetaceae; genus Streptomyces. Next base: position 611,128 of record NZ_JTIY01000002.1, on the reverse strand, counting down.
TACGGACTGGAGCAGCCCCCCGTCACCGTCATGGCGCAACAGGGGTTCGGCCGAGAGCCGTACCTGGTGTCCGCCGAGCACACCGGTGGCCGACACACCGCGGTCACGGAGGATGTCGCGAGCCATGGTGGAGTCCCACCACGAGGGACGGGCGAGAGCGGGGTGGGACATGAACGGAGATCCAAACTGTTGTGGTGCGGTGCGGGGCGGTGCGACGCGGTGCCGGTACGGCTGCGGTCGGTGACGCGTGTGGTCAGGAGCGGTGCGTGGCCAGCCCGGCGAAGATCTGCACCATCGCGGACTGTTCGAGGGTCTCGGCGGGCGCTGCGGGGTCGTAGTCACCGCCGCCCGACGGCTGGAACCGGAACAGGCCGTCGGCGGGGTCCCGGTTCTCCTGCCAGGTCTGCGCCGCGTAGCTGCCTGCGGCCTCCCGGTAGGCCGGGTCGGGCCTGACCTCGTTGAGCTTCTGGAGGTTGTCGAAGTAGATGGCGTTGAAGATCGCCGGCTGGTCGTGCAGCCGGGTGCCCTGCTTCCAGTAGGCCAGGGACCCCTGGGCGTCGTCCACCGCGCGCTTGAGATAGCCGCGGTCGCCGGTGGCACGGTAGAGGGTGGTGGCGGTCCCGATCATCGCGCCCGAGTTGTACGTCCACAGGGTCGTGTTGACGGTGCCGTCGTCACCGAGACTGTTGCTGTAGAGGCCGGGGGCCTGGCGCAGACAGTCGGCGTTCCACCCGTACCACTTCTTCGCACTGCCGAGGAAGCGGCTCTCGTGCTTCACCTGGTAGAGCTCGGCGGCCAGTTCGGCCGCGAGCCCGGTGACGTTGGCGGCGCGCATGTTGTTGCTGGCGGAGTCCACCCAGTCCATGCCGCCCGGGCAGTTCTTCGCCGGGTCGCCGTCCCAGCCCCGGCTGACGATGTCGAAGGCTCCCACGGCGCGGTCGAGGTACGTCGGGTCACCCGTGGCGTGGTACTGGTCCAGCAGCGAGAGGCCGACGACGGAGTTGTCGTCGTAGAAGACGTCGCCGCCCTGGCCGAGCGGCGCCGGCAGGTAGGAGTCGTAACCCGGCCTGCCGTCGCGGGGGTCGAAGTACAGCTGGACGGCGTCGAAGCGTTCGGCCGCGTCGGCGGCGTACCGCTGCCCGGTCCCCGGAAGCGCCGCCATGTCGACGGTCGCCGCTGCCGCCTCGCGCAGCGACCACAGGTAGGAGTGTGCGTTGTCACCTGTCTGCTGCGGGAACTTCTCCAGGTACAGGCCGTGTTGCCCGGCGCCCTGGTAGAGGTTGCGCTGGAGCGCGTCGTAGGCGCTCGCGGCCCGCTTCGCCCACGGGTCCGCCGCGCGGGTGTCCGCGGTACCCGCCGCGTTCGCCGCCGGGGCGGCGCAGAGCGCTCCGCACAGCACGGCGAGAGCGAGGGCGGCGCGGGCTGTTGTCTTCACCATGGTCTGCCTTTGCGTGAGGGAGGAGTGGGTCAGCCGAGCTTCAGGCTGCTGACGAAGAAGCGCTGGGCGGAGAAGAAGAGGACGACCGTCGGCAGCGAGACGAGCAGCGCGCCGCCGAGCACCACCGGCGGTCCGACATTGGAGTAGTTGCCCTGCAGTTCGGCCAGGGCCGCCATGATCGGCCGGATGTTCCTGCTGGTGGAGAGGGTGATGCCGAAGAGCAGGTCGTTCCAGACGGCGACGAACTGGAAGACGAAAGCGGCGACCATCGCGGACTTCGACAGCGGCACATGGATCTGCCAGAAGACGCGCCACCACGAGGCGCCGTCGAGCCTCGCCGCCTCGACGACCTCGGCGGGGAGCGTCTGGGCGAAGTTGCGCATGATGAAGTAGGCGAACGGGATGGCGACCGCCACGTACACCAGGAACAGACCGATCTGGGCGTCGTACAGCCCGGTGTTGGCGTACGCCAGGAACAGTGGCCGCAGGAAGACCTGGAGCGGCAGCAGGGTGCCGGAGTAGATCAGCCAGAACCACAGCGCCTTGCGTCTGACCGGCATGATGACGGTGGCGAAGGCGGCGGTCGTGGCGACGACGATCGCGGCCGCCGCGCTGGTCACCGAGTAGAGCAAGCTGTTGCCCATGGCGGGCCCGAGGCGGGCCTTGGTCCACGCCTGCGACATGTTGTCGAAGAGACCGAAGCCGCCGTGCGGCAGCCAGTGCGGTGCGCCGCCGTACTGGGACGCCGGCACCAGCGCGTTCACCACCAGGAGCCAGGTCGGCACGGCCCAGAGGAGCGAGATGACCACCAGGGTCGTGTTGCGGACGACGGTGCCCGCCGAGATACGGCGTGCGGAGGTGCGGCCTGTGGTCATGGTCAGGCGCCTTTCGGGGTCAGCTGACGCCGCAGGTACAGCCACGAGGCGAGCAGCACGATGACGGTGAGTACGACGGCGACCGCCGCGCCGGCTCCCGGCCGCAGCGCGAGGAACGTCTCCTGGTACATCGAGACGGCGAGCGTCTCGGAGTTCCGCCCGGGACCGCCCTGGGTGAGCACCCAGATCAGGTCGAAGGACTTGAGACCGTTGACCAGGCTGCTGCCGACGACGATCACGGAGACGGTCTTCAGCTGCGGCAGGACGACGTAGCGGAATCTGCGCCAGCCGTCGGCTCCGTCGAGCGAAGCCGCCTCCAGGGTCTCCGGCGGGATGGTCTGCAGGCCGACCAGGAAGAGGATGACGGCCACTCCGGTCGACTGCCAGGTGCTGGCGACGATCATCACCAGGGTGTTGCCCGGCCACTCCAGCAGCCAGCCCTGGGCGAAGGACCCCAGCCCCAGCGAGGTGAGGGCCTGGTTGGCGGCGCCGTCGGTGTTCAGGACGAAGTTCCATACGACGGCGACGGCCGATCCGGAGATCGCGTACGGCAGGACCACCAGCAGCCGCGCCACTCTCGTCCACCCGGAGCCGTTGGTCAGCACGGCGATCCCGAGCCCCAGGACCAGCGGCAGGGCGACCGTGCCGACCACCCACATCAGCGTGTTCTCGATGGACTTGACCAGCACCGGATCGCTGAAGAACAGCCCGTAGTTGCTGAACCAGGTGAAGCCCGAGACCCGCCCGTCGCTGAAGAAGCTGCGGTAGAGGGTGACCACGAACGGTACGAGCAGCAGGGCGGCGACGAGCAGGACGGCGGGGGCGAGGAATCCGGCGCCGGCCAGCCGG
>NZ_JTIY01000002.1:600612-607785 GCF_000818175.1 Streptomyces sp. AcH 505 | reverse complement strand
CCCAGCCGGTCCCGCGTCCGGCGTGGCGCCCTCGGGCGGGCGGGTCCCGCGGACGCGGCCCCGCGCGCCGCCGCGGGTCCGCTCGTCGGCGTCGGCCGCTGGTCGAGGGACGATGTCATGACTCGTCCTTGTTCCACGCCGCCCACTCCTTGGCCGCCCGGCCCGCCATGCTGCGCAGCGTGGCCTCGGGTGACATGGCCTGCGTCATGAAGGCTCCCAGGTCGTTGGTGTTTCCCTGAATGAGGTTGGGCGGGCCGGACTCGCCGTACCGGGGCAGCTGGGTCCAGCCCTCACTGCGCGCCCGCTGCTGGAGATGGGCCACGACCGGATTGCCGGGGCGCGTCGCCGGGTTGGCGGAGCCGTCCTGGAGGAAGTCGGTCCACACCCGCTGAACGGCCGGATTCAGCCAGTTCGCCGCGTTGTCCATCGCGGCCTTGTGGGAGACGGCTTTCTTCGGTACGGCGAGCACCCCGGACTCGGTGATCACGGATCTGGGGGTGCCCGGGTCGACGGGCGGCAGGACGAAGGCGTCGAACCCGGCGCCCGGCTTCATACCGGCGGCGGCCAGTCCCTGGGACTGCCACGAGCCGTGCAGGAACATGCCGACCTTGCCGGTCTTCAGCGCGGCCGGACCGTTGTTCTGGTCGAAGTCGGCGGCGGTCATCCAGCCCTTGCGCATGAAGTCGGCCCAGATGTGCATGGCCTTCACTGCCTGCGGATCGGTGTACTTCGCCCGGCCGGCGATCAGTTCCGTGTAGAACCCCGGGTCGACCTTGCTGATGAGTTCCTGGAACCACTCGTACGCGGGCCAGTTGCCGCTCTGGGTGGCGACGAAGGGGGTGACGCCCGCCTTCTTGAGTACCTCCGCGTTGTGCAGCAGCTCCTCCCAGGTCTCCGGGGGACGCAGCCGGTGGGTGCGGAAGACCTCCGTGTTGTAGAACAGCACGTAGTACGACTGGTAGAGCGGTATCCCGTACACCCGCCCCCGGTACGACATGGCGTCCCGCAGGCTCTTGTTGACCCAGCCCGCGCGCTCGTACGCGCCCCACATCGCCGACAGGTCGGAGAGCTGGCCGGTGCGGGCGAGCTGCTTCAGGTTGTAGCCCGATCCCCACTTGATGAGGTCGGTGGCCTTGGTCGTCTGCAGGGAGATCTGGGTGACCTGCGTGTAGGCGGTGGGGTTGGGGTTGGACAGCGGACGCAGCGACGAGCCGGTCAGCTTCTTCAACTCCCGTCCGGCCTTGGTGTATCCCTCGTCCCAGGTCGCGTTGTCGTTGGCGAGGGACGTGGTGCCGGGGAGCGCCACCGTGCTGTCGCCCCGAGCGCAGCCGCCGGCCAGCGCGACGGCGGCGCCGGCCCCGAGGCCGGCCAGCAGACTGCGGCGTCGGATCGGTTGAGGCGACCCCTTCGTCGACTCGCCGATTGATCCCATGGCTCCCCTTCCCTGCTGCGGTGATCCGGATTGCCAGGATGTTAACGACAACACTCTGACTGAAACAAGAGGTGTCCCATAAATTCTCCGGAGAACGCTTCCAGGCAGCGCTCATACCAAGCAACCGGCGCCCTTGCGGACGCCGATCTTGCCCGAGATGAATGTTATCGATACCATCCATTCGGTTGCTCATCCCCGTCTTCAGGAGTACCTGTGCACCAGCCCCGCACCTATGAACGCAACCCCCGTTACCCCGCGACCGGTGGCACCGTCATCGCCGGCTGGGCGGCGGCCGTGGCGGACGTACCCCGCACGCCGGCCGTTCTGGCGCTCGACGGCCCCGCCGCGCTGGACTGGACGGCGACCGCCGAGGCACTGGCGGGCGCGCTGCGACAGCGCGGTGATCGGGTGACGGTCCTCGACGCCCGCACGTTGTGGTCGGCCGCGGCCGTGGAGCGGCTCTGCGTACCGGCCGCGGACGCCGACCCGTTCTTCCTGCCGCTCGCCGGGTTCGCCATGGCGGACCTCTTCGACTTCGCCGCCACCGGAGTCCCGGCCCGGCCCGATGAGGGCGTCCTGCTGGTCTTCGGACCCGGCGCCGCGCTGTGCTCACCGGATCTCGTGTGGTGGGCGGATCTGCCCAAGCGGTACGCGGAGGAAGCCGTCGCACACGGCAGCCTGCCGCTCGGGGTGAATCTCGGCAGGCCCGGCGTCCCCGGCGAGCTGCGCAGCCTCTTCTACACGGACTGGCCGGTGAGTGACCGGCACCGCGACTCCCTCGCCCCCCGGATCGACCGCTGGGTCGATCTGCAGAACCCGCGCTCCCCCGCGTCCCTGGACGGCGCCGCGCTGCGCGACACCCTGGACGCACTGGCCCAAGGGCCGGTCAGGACCCGTCCGTTCTTCAACTCCACGCCGTGGGGCGGCCGGTGGGCCGCGCGGGAACTGGGTTTCACCCCCGCACACGGCAGCACCGCCCTCGGCTACGAGCTGATCGCCCCCGAAGCGGGCGTACTCGTCGGCGAGGACGCTGACGCGCAGGTCGAGCTGCCGTTCCAGCTGCTGTGCGAACTGCATCCCGGGCAGTTCCTCGGTGAGCCCGTGCACCGCCGCTTCGGCACGTCGTTCCCCATCCGCTTCGACTATCTGGACACGATCGGCGGCGGCAACCTCTCGCTGCACCTCCACCCTCGCGAGCAGTACATGAGGGAGGTCTTCGGGTGGCCCTACACCCAGCACGAGACGTATTACGTGACGGCGCACGAACCCGGCGCCCGGGTGTTCCTCGGTCTGCGGGAGAGTATGGACGTGGACGTCATGCGCAAGGAAGTGCGAGCGGCGATCGACGACGGTGTGCCGCTGCGGGTGGAGGACCACATCCAGACCCACCCGTCGCAGGCCGGACAGCTGTTCATGATTCCGGCCGGTACCCCGCACGCGTCCGGCGAGGGAAATCTCGTCCTGGAGATCAGCGCAACCCCGTACCTCTACCCGCTGCGCTTCTACGACTGGCTGCGCACCTCGGGATCGGGGGCGCCCAGGCCGCTCTCGTACGGACACGGGTTCGCGAATCTCGACTCGGCGCGCCGCGGGGACGACGTGGTCAAGGACCTCGTGCAGCAGCCGCGGACACTGCGCGAGGGCGAGGGCTGGCGGGAGGAGCTCATCGGCGCGCTGCCGGAGATGTTCTACGCCGTCCACCGCTTCGTGATCGACGGCCCCGGGGCCGCCGACGACGACACCGGGGGGCGCTTCCACATCCTGAACGTGTCGGCGGGCGACGGTGTGGTGGTGGAGTACGCCGAAGGACACCACCACGACCTGGCGTTCGCCGAGACCCTGACCGTCCCCGCGGGTGTCGGCCCCTACCGGCTGCGTCCGGTCGGCCCGGGTCCCGTCCACGTCGTCAAGGCGCTGGTGACCGAGGGATGAGTGACGTGCCCGTGCTGGAGATCGGCGGTACCCATGTGACGGCGGCCCTGGTGGACACCGTCTCCTGGGAGCCGGTGGCGTCCAGCGTCGTCCGCCGCCCGGTGCCCGCGCAGGCCGCGGCCGACGACACCCTCGACGCCGTCGCCGCCGTCGCGGACGGTCTGGGCGCCGGTCCCGGCGCCCATTGGGGAGTCGCCGTACCGGGCCCCTTCGACTACGCGAAGGGGATCGGCCGGTTCCGTGGCATCGGCAAGTTCGAGTCACTGGACGGTGTCGACGTGGGCGCGGGACTGCTGGCGCGGCTGCTGCCGCGCCCCGGGGCGATCAGCTTCCTCAACGACGCCGACGCCTTCGCCGTCGGCGAGTACCGGGCGGGCGCCGCCCGCGGACATGACAGGGCCGTGTGCATCACGCTGGGCACCGGGATCGGTTCCTCGTTCCTGGCCGCCGGACGGCCGCTGACCGAGGGGCCCGGAGTCCCGCCCGACGGCAGGGTCCACCGGCTGACCGTCGACGGGCTGCCCCTGGAGGAGGTCGTCTCGCGCCGCGCGGTCCGGGCGCGCCACGCGTCGCTGACCGGCCGCCACGACCCGGAACTCGACGTGCGTGACATCGCGGCACTGGCCCGCGACGGCGAACAGAGCGCCGTCCGTACCCTCCAGGAGTGTTTCGGCGCGCTGGGCCGGGCGCTGGCGCCGTGGTGTACGGCGTTCCGGCCCGGTGTGCTGGTCTTCGGCGGATCGATGACCGCTTCCTGGGACGTGATAGGGCCCGCCGTACGGGCGGGACTCGGCGCGGCGGGAGCACCGGCGGCGGTCCTCGTCAGGACGGCACGGCGGCCCGCCCACGCGCCGCTGATCGGGGCCGCGCACTGGGCGCTGCGCCACACGGCGGGACCCGCCGCGGTACGGACCTAGGTCGTGCACTCCCTAGAATGACGGCGTCCTCGTCCCGCGACGGGACGGTGATCCCACGCGGCAACGACGACACGAAGGAACGGTTGGGCATGGCACACCCGGGAGTCAGCGACGCCGGCGCGCCGACGATGCGTGATGTCGCCGCCCGCGCCGGAGTCAGCGCCATGACCGTCTCGCGGGTGCTGAAGGACGACTCGCGGGTGAGCGGGACCACCCGGGAACGGGTTCTGACCGCCGTAGACGAGCTCGGCTACCGCCGCAACGAGACCGCCAGGAGCCTGCGGCTCGGCGGCAGCGGCATGATCGGACTGGTCGTCACCAACCTTGCCAACCCGTTCTATTCGCGGCTCGCGCTCGGTGTGCAGGAAGTCGCGTCCGAGCACGGCCTGCGGATGCTGCTCAGCAACACGGCCGAGCAGGTCGACCGCGAGCGGGGTCTTGTCGCCGATCTGGCTTCCCGCCAGGTCGACGGGATGATCGTCGTTCCCGCGGGCAACAGTCACCGCCATCTGGGGCCCGCGGCGCTGCGGGGCATGCCGATCGTGCTGGCCGCCCGGCCGCCGGCGGGCATGGACGCCGACTGTGTGCTCGTCGACGACTTCGGCGGGGCCGAGCAGGCCACGGGACAGCTCATCGCCGACGGCCACAGCGCGATCGGGTTCCTGGGCAATCCGCCCGCGCTGTACACCGGCGCCGAACGGTTCCGCGGTTACTGGGCGGCCCATGAGGCGGCCGGTCTGACACCGGACGAACGTCACGTGCGGCGCGGTCTCGTCGACGTCGGCACGGCCGAACGGGCCGCCGTCGAACTGTTGTCGGGACCGGCGGCGCCGACGGCCCTGTTCTGCACGAACAACCGGATGACCCAGGGCGCCATCCGGGCGGTACGTGCGGTGGGCCGTCCGGTGGCGCTGGCCGGGTTCGACGACTTCGAACTCGCCGATGTGATCGGGCTGCCGCTGACGATCGTCTCGTACGACGCCGACGAAATAGGGCGCAGGGCCGGGCAGATGCTGATCGACCGCATCAACGCCGCGCCGGGCGAACCGCTGCCGGCGCGCCGCACCGTCGTACCCACCCGTGTCATCCGTTACGGTCCGCGCTGACCGGCGGCGACGTCCCGCTCAACCCGCCTCGGGCTCAGCTCAGTTGGACCCCGGAATGTGCCGGGCGACGCGCGGGTGACGGGCGTCCAGCCGGATGGTCCTGACCGTGGTGCGTACGATCTGCTCCTTCACCAGGGCGCCCGGTCTGCCGGTGAGCACACGGGTGCGCGGGGAGTCGTCCTTGGCGACGAGCTGGAACAGGGCGTCGTGGCGGCCCAGACTGATGCACTGGGCCGCGTAACCGAAGGTGAACGGCTTCGGCTCCTGCCCGCGCAGGTCCCTGACCACCGACAGCGCCGCGTGCGCCCCGAGCGGCAGCGCCGTGGCGCAGGCCATCCGGATCCGCCCGGCCGCCGGGGTCTCGACGGCGGCGGTGTCACCGGTGGCGTAGATGTGCGGGTGCGAAAGGGAACGCAGCGCCGGGTCGACGCTGATCTGGTTCCGGCTGTCGGTGGCGATCCCGGCGGCGACGGCGAGTTCGGTGTTGGGCACCATCGACCCCGCCCACACCACGACATCGGCGTCGATCTCGTCCGGGCCGCCGACATGACGACCCTCCTCGACGCGTACCCGCCGGTCGAGCAGGGCCGAGCGGACGTGCGCGCGGCCCTTGGCACCGACGCTCGGCACGATCTCACCGCCCGTGACCAGGCCGACGGTCCACCCCGGGTGGGACTCGGCCAGTTCGGTGGCCAGTTCGACCCCCGTCGGCCCTCCCCCGACCACCGTGAGCGATCCGGAGCCGTCCCGCAGCCGCTTGTACAGCTCGGCCGCCGATTCCGCCGAGAAGGCCCGCTGCTCCGCGGTGCCGGTCAGGCCGATACCGCCTGTCCGGCTGCCGAGCGCGTACACGAGCCGGTCGTAGCGCAGGACGTGGCCCGCGTCGGTGTGCGCCTCGGCGGCTGCCGTGTCGATACGGGTGACCAGCGCGGCGACGTGGGTGACGCCGGTGTCCCGCAGGATCGTACGCAGGGAATGCGTCACGTCGGGCCGGCCCGCCGCCTTCTCGTGGAGCCTGACGCGTTCGGTGAAGTGGTCGTCCGGGGCGACCAGGGTGACCTGTACGAAGGGGGCGAGTTGCAGGGCCGCGCGCAGACCGGCGTAGCCGGCGCCCACGACGACGACCTGGTTCGCCGCGATGGTGTCTTGGTTCGTCATGTCCTTACGACGGGACAGCCCCGCCGAATGTGATCCTCGGACCGGCCGGCCTCGCATGGCCGGCCTCACATCCGCACGCGCAATCTCGTCATATCGGTATGACGATCACAGGACAGCGGGAGCTGCTGCATGCCCAGTCATGAACGGGAGCCCGATCCCTCACTGCGGAGCATGGTCGAGGAGCGCCGCACGCTGCTGAATCTCGCGTTCCGGATGCTTGGCTCGTCGTACGACGCCGAGGACGTCGTACAGGAGACGTACGCCCGCTGGTACGCGCTGCCGGAGGCCGAGCAGCGGGAGATCAGGTCGCCCGTCGCCTGGCTGGTCCGGGTGGCGGGACGGATCTGTCTCGACCACCTGGCGTCGGCGCGGGTGCGGCGGGAGCGGTACACGGGTGAGTGGCTGCCCGAGCCGCTGCCGGACCGGCGGCGCTGGGACAGTACGGGTGCCACGGAGGACGCCGCCGATCCCGCCGACCGCGTCACGCTGGACGAGTCGGTCAGCATGGGGATGCTGGTGGTCCTCGAATCGGTGACCCCCGCCGAGCGGGTCGCCTTCGTGCTCCATGACGTCTTCGGTGTCCCGTTCGCCGAGATCGCGGAGACCGTCGGGCGCAGCCACCGCCGCC
>NZ_JTIY01000002.1:593204-600587 GCF_000818175.1 Streptomyces sp. AcH 505 | reverse complement strand
GCCGCCTGCCGCCAGCTCGCGGCCTCGGCGCGGCGGCGCATCCGGGACGCCCGGCCGCCGGCGACCGGGACGGAGGCACACCGGCAGGTCGTGTCCGCGTTCAAGCGGGCGTGCGAGACGGGGGATGTCGGCGCTCTGGTCGGCCTGCTGGATCCTGATGCGTCCGCGCATGCCGACGGCGGGGGCAGGGTCCGTACCGCGCGCCGTCCCGTGATCGGTGCGGACAAGGTCGCCCGGTATCTCGTGGGGGTGTTGCGGAAGGAGCCGGGGGTGGAGCTCACCGAGGAGGACGTCAACGGCAGGCCGGGGCTCGTGGGCCGGCTGGACGGCTGGACGGTCGCCGTCGTCGCCACGGAGGTCGACGCGGGCTCCATCAGCCACCTCTGGCTGATGATGAACCCCGACAAGCTGCACGCCTGGAACCGGCGCTGAAGCCGTTGCGCCGGGAACTGCCCGTGGTCCCGGCCCCGGCGGGCGCCTGGATGGCGTCCGCCGGGGCTCGGGACCACGGGTGTCAGCTGTTCACCGGCGGGGCCGGCTTGTCGCGGGCCCTAGCGTTTACCACCCGCCGCCTTGCCGGCCGACTTGGCCGCTGCGGCTCCGCCGGTGATCACGAACTGCGACCCCGGTTGGGTGACGATGTCGCCGTCGGCCGAGTTGGTGATGGTGACGTTGCTCAGCGTCGCGCTGCCGCGTGCGCCGCTCATGGCGAGGATGCCGGCGCCGTTGTTGGACTTGTCGATCTTCACGTTGCTGACGGTGACGCCCGGCATGTTGCCGCCGCCCGTCTTGAACTGGATGCCGTCGTACGTCGAGTCGTAGATGTCGGTGTCCCGGATGGTGACACCGGTGATGTCCCGGCTCGCCGCGAACAGCGTGATGGCGCCGAACTCCTGATCCTCGTTCCAGAAGGCGCCACCGGTGCGGTGCAGTTCGTTGTTGGCGATCAGGGTCTGCCCGGAGAAGGGCAGCGGGTCGTGGTCGGTCGCCAGCATGATGCCGGGGTAGTTGGCCGTGTCGGAGACGACATTGTTCTCGATCTTGTTGCCGTAGCCTCCGTAGACGGCGATCCCGGTCGCCCGCCAGGGCAGCTGGATGGTGTTGTTGGTGAACTGGTTGTCGTGCGCGATGTCGACCGAGGTGTCCTTCACGTACCGGTTGGCCCAGACCGCCAGTGAGTCGTCACCCGTCGTACGGAACGACGAGTTGTACACCTTCGAGTTCCGCGTGCCGTTGGTGAAGTTGATGCCGTCGGCGTAGGTGTCGCGGATCCGCATCCCGCTGAACTCCAGCCCGTCGGCTGGGCCCCAGAGGTCCGGGATGTTGTCGTAGTCGCGGCCGACCCAGACCCCGACGTTGGAGTGCTCGATCCAGACGTTGGAGATCTTGGTGTTCTTGCCGAACCGGCCGTTGAGGCCCACGCCGCCCTCGGCGTTGCCGTCACCGCCGCGTATCCGGCCGGAGCCGAAGATCGCGATGTCGGATATCTGGGTGTTGTTGTCGATGTCGAAGCCGAAGTTGCCCTCGTGCGGGTGGTTGATGCTGCCGACCGCGTTCTGCGGTTCGGTCAGCGTGTACAGCTGGGAGTGCCACATGCCGGCGCCCCGGATGGTGACGTTGCTGATGCCGACCTGGTTGTACTGGCCCCTGTTCAGCGGGTCGTCGGTCAGGATCTTCTTCTCCTGGCGCCACTGGCCCGGCGGGATCCAGACGCAGGCGATGGCACCGTTCTGATTGTCCGTCACGGCACGCTGGATGGCGGTCGTGTCGTCGATCCCGTCGTCGGGGACCGCTCCGTACGACGTGATGGAGGTGCACTCGGCGGGCTTGCTCGTCGGAGGTGCGACCTGCTCCAGGTCGATCAGGTCGATGATGTAGAAGGACGCGGTGTCACCCGCGTCGCGCTGGAGCCGGAACTTGGTCCCCGCCGGGTACGTCTGCGACAGCAGGGCGTGCGACTCGTCGAAGAGCCTGCGGGCGTCGGCCTGCGGGGTGTTGGTCAGCGCCTCGGGGCCGTCGGTGTTGCCGTACAGCCAGCTGTGCTTCGACGAGAGGTCGAGCTTCTTGACGAAGGTGTCGTTGACGTAGAGGCCGATGGTGGCGTCGATGCCGCCGCCGTTCGGCGCGTCGGGGATGGAGTTGCGCACGACGATCGAGTTCGACGGGTTGGTCGAGGTGAACTCGACGAACTGGCCCGTGCTGTTGAGCCGTACCGACTTGCGCCCCGAGGACTCGGAGGCGAAGTTGGTGTGACCGAAGGTGCGCTGGGCGTCGGCCTCCAGCAGGGTGCCCTGGTAGCGGCCGGACTCGGCCTCGTACTCGACGTACGGTACGGCGGCGCCGCGGCCCACCACGATCGCCCGGGAGAACGCGTTGTTGGTCTCGTTGGTCTCCGTGACGACGTTGGTGGCGTCGGCGGTGGCCACGAGGGTCGCGCCCCCGCTGGTCGCCGTCCAGCTGCCGGTGACGCTCACATTGGCGGTGGCACCCGCCGCGATGGACGGGGTGTTGGTGTTGAGCGTGGTGCCGCCCACCGTCAGCCGGGTCACCGTGGTGGCGCCCGATGCGGTGGTGCCCCGGTTCTTGACCGCGACGGTGAACTGGACGGCCGCCCCGACCGCCGGGTTCTGCGGGGTCGAGTTGATGCTCAGGACCTGGAGGTCGGGGCCAGGGCTCTGGCCGACGACCAACTGCCCGGCCGCCGTGAAGCTGTTGTTGTTGTTGTCCTGCTCGACGACCGTGTCGGTCGGGTCGACGATCGCGGTGACCTTGTAGCTGCCCTCGGCGCGTTTGCCCACGACGACCGGGACGGTCACCGAAGCGCCTGCGGCCAGCGCGCCCACCGAGGCGCTGCCGGCGACCACACCGCCCACACTGACATTGACGGTCGTCGCGGCGGACGCGGCGGTGCCCGCGTTACGTACCGTGGCGTTGACCGTCGTCGTGTCGGTCTCCACCGGCGCCGTGGGGGTCCACGACAGGCCGGTGACGGTGAGGTCGGGGTTGGGTGCGAGTGTGCCGATCACCTGCAGCTCGGCGACCTGGCCGCCGGGCGCGCCCGTGTTGCCGAAGATCTGGAGCTGTAGGTCGGAGGCACGGCCGGTGACCGGGATCGTCACCGTGTTCTGGTTGGACGAGGGGCCGAACGCGTAGTCGGCGCGCGCCTTCAGCGAAGTGAAGCCGGACGCGCTCTGGGCGCGGCCGAGGACCTGGATGTTCTGGGTCCTGTTGCCCCAGGCCGTGTCGGGGTTGAGCCTGACCACGACGCCGGTGACATCCGCGTCGGCGCCGAGCTTGACCGTCAGGGTCGACGGCTGACCGCCCGCCTCCCAGTACGTGTCGAGCTTGCCGTCGTTGGCGTTGGGCGCGACGAACGTGAAGACCGACGAGGACGCCTCGATCGGCTTGCCGCGCGCCAGGTCGGTGCCGGCGACCGGGCCGCCGGGATCGCCGGGGTCACCGGGGCTGTCGTCGACCGTGCCGAAGATCCCCAGTTCGGAGAGCTGTCCCGCGGGCCAGCCCGTGTTGCCCGTGATGTTCAGCCGCACGTAACGGACGCTGCTCGCGGTGAAGTTGACGGTGACGGTGTTGCCCGACGCCGGGGTGAACGACCGCGCCTGGGCGGCGGACAGGGTGGTGAACGTGGTGCCGTTGGTGCTGCCCTGCACGGCCACGGCCTGGGTGCGGGCCTCCCAGGTGGTGGGGAGCTTGAGCACCACCTGGTCGACGGTCGCGTTCTTGCCCAGGTCGACCTGGAGCCAGGTGGGGAAGGCGTTGTTCGGGCCTTCCCAGTAGGTCTGCTGGTTGCCGTCGGTGACGTTGGCCGCGGGGTGGCTCCCCTCGGACCCGCTCGCCGACGCCGGTCTGCCCGCGGACAGATCGGTGCGTTCGGCGGCCGAGGCGGAGAGGGGCAGGAGGCCGAAGGCGATCATGCCGGCCATCACTAATCCGGTGACGAGCCACCGGCCGAACTGCTTCCGTTTCATGGTGTCCTCTGTTCAGTCGGAACGAGACAGCGGCGGCCGCAGTGGCCGGGGTGAGCTCTTGCCATGAACTTGCATAGAAATTGAGCCCGTTGACTCCTTTTTTGCGATTCACAGGTTGCGATCCTGTCACCAGTTTGTCAATAGTTTCCGCACGATGATCGATTCGTTGTGCCGCGGGCAGGCATGACGAAGCCGGGGCAGGCCGCGTGAGCGGCCTGCCCCGGCTGTGGGTCGGTTGCGTCTGCCGGACGGTCTACAAGGTGCGCTCCAGCCGGCCGGCCATCAGCTTCACGAACCGCGCCGGGTCGCTCAGTTCACCGCCGTCCGCGAGGATGGCCATCCCGTGGAGGAGTTCGGCCGCCTCGGCGAGCCCCGCCTCCGCGCGCTCCTCGCCGTGCGCCTCGCGCAGGGCGGCGACCAGCGGGTGCGTGGGGTTCAGCTCCAGGATGCGCTTGATCTGGGGCACGTCCTGGCCCATGGCCCGGTACATGTTCTCCAGGGCCGGGGTCACATCATGGGTGTCGGAGACGATGCAGGCAGGCGAGACAGTGAGCCGCGACGACAGGCGCACCTCCTTGACGCTCTCGGCCAGTTCCTTCGTCATCCAGCCGAGCAGAGCGGCGAAGTCCTGCTGCTGCTTCTCGCGTTCGGCCTCGACCTCCTTCTTCTCCTCGTCGGTGTCGAGGTCGACCTCGCCCTTGGCGATGGACTGGAGCTGCTTGCCGTCGAACTCCGGCACCGACTGGACCCACACCTCGTCGACGGGGTCGGTCAGCAGCAGGACCTCGAAGCCCTTCGCGGCGAACGCCTCCATGTGGGGCGAGGTCTCGATGGCCGAGCGCGACTCGCCCGTCATGAAGAAGATGTGCTGCTGGCCCTCCTTCATCCGCCCCACGTACTCCTGGAGCGTGGTCTGCCGCTCCTCGTCGTGGGTCGAGGCGAACGACGAGATGCCGAGCAGCGCGTCGCGGTTCTCGTAGTCGCTCAGCAGGCCCTCCTTGAGGACCCGGCCGAACTCCTTCCACAGCGTGGCGTAGCGCTCCGGGTTCGCGGACATCATGTCCTTGACCGTCGAGAGCACCTTCTTGACCAGCCTGCGGTGCATGAGCTGGATCTGCCGGTCCTGCTGCAGGATCTCCCGCGACACGTTGAGGGAGAGATCCTGCGCGTCGACAACACCCTTGACGAAGCGCAGGTATTCGGGCATCAGCGCTTCGCAGTCGTCCATGACGAACACGCGCTTGACGTAGAGCTGGACTCCGCGCTTGTGCCCCTGCGTGAAGAGGTCGGGCGAGGCGTGCGACGGGATGAAGAGCAGCGCCTGGTACTCGAACGTGCCTTCGGCCTGCATCCGCACGGTTTCGAGCGGGTCGGTCCAGTCATGGCTGATGTGCTTGTACAGCTCGCTGTACTCGGCCTCGGTCACCTCGTCCTTGGACCGTGCCCACAGCGCCTTCATCGAGTTGATCGTCTCGGGCCCGGCGGGAGTCTTCTCGGCCTCCTCGCCCTCGTCCGCAGCGCCGTCGTCCTCGGCCGCCATCCTGATGGGCCAGGTGATGAAGTCCGAGTAGCGCTTGACGATTTCCCTGATCTTCCAGCCGGACGTGTAGTCGAAGAGCTGGTCCTCGGTGTCGGCCGGCTTGAGCCGCAGGGTGACGGCGGTGCCCTGCGGCGCGTCGTCCACCTCGTCGACCGTGTACGTGCCCTCGCCGCTGGACTCCCAGCGGGTGCCGCTGGTCTCCCCCGCCCGCCGGGTCAGCAGAGTCACCTCGTCGGCGACCATGAAGCTGGCGTAGAAACCGACGCCGAACTGGCCGATGAGTTCCTCGGAGGCCGCCGCGTCCTTGGCCCCCTTCAGCTCCCGCAGGAACTTGGCGGTACCGGAGTTGGCGATGGTGCCGATCAGCTGCACCACCTCGTCGTGCGACATGCCGATGCCGTTGTCACGAACGGTCAGTGTGCGCTGTTCCTTGTCGATCTCGATGTCGATGTGCAGATCGGACACGTCGGCGCGCAGATCGTTGTCGCGCAGAGATTCCAGACGCAACTTGTCCAGTGCGTCGGAGGCGTTGGAGACCAACTCCCGCAGAAATACATCCTTGTTCGAGTAGATCGAATGGATCATCATCTGGAGGAGCTGGCGCGCTTCCACCTGGAACTCGAATGTCTCGGCCGGCATACCTGCGGATCCCCTTCATCGTGAGTGGTCAGCGTCAAGTCACTGAGCTGTCTCACATCGTAGGGCGGCGGCCACCCAGTGTGCTGCCCCGGCCCGTTCGGCGACCTCCGCCGCCCGCCGTCGGTGCCCCGCCGCCCGGTCGCGCCGCCCGAGCGCGGCGGCCAGCAGGCCGAGGTGGTACGCCGTCGGGCCGAGCGTGAGCAGACCGCTGCCCGCGCCCGCCAACTCGTCCTCGGCGGGCAGCAGTCGCTCGTAGAGACGGTCCATCGCCGGCCGGTCCCCGAGCTGGATCGCCGCCGTCGCGTGCAGACAGGTGCGTACGTCGAGGAGCAGGTCGCGCGGGGAGTCGGGGACGGCGTGCAGGGCGGTGAGCGCGCGGTCCCCTTCGCCCCTGCCGAGCAGTACGAGCGGGCGCACCCAGCTCT
Source organism: Streptomyces sp. AcH 505 (assembly GCF_000818175.1). GTDB lineage: Bacteria > Actinomycetota > Actinomycetes > Streptomycetales > Streptomycetaceae > Streptomyces. The sequence goes on along the minus strand of NZ_JTIY01000002.1, from coordinate 593,997 downwards.
CGTACGGGCCCCAGTCCGCGTCCCGTACGGAGGCCGGCCGCAGGTCGGGGGCGTCGAGCGAGAGCAGGGCGAGCGGCAGGATGCCGTCCTCCAGCCCCGGCATACCCGAACCGGTCAGCCGGGCCGCGGCTTTACGGTACGCGGTCCGCGCCTCGTCGGTGCTGCCGGTGACCGCGAGCCGGAGCGCGGCGTACCAGTCGGTGAACACACCGACGAGCGGCAGGTCGTAGCGCTCGGCGAGTTGGTCGGCTGCCGCTGCGTGCCGGTCGGCCGCCGCGAGATCGGCGAGCGCCGCGCCGGTCTGGACGAGGATCAGCCGCGCGAGGACCTCGTAGCTGACCAACTCGCCGTGCCGGGTGGCGAGATCGAGGATCTCCTCACCGATCGCCGCCCGGCTCGGGGCGAGTCCGGCGCGCTGGAAGGACTGCATGAAGCGGCCGTTGAGCGCGTACGCCAGCAGGGCAGGGTCACCGAGGGCGCGAGCGGCGCTCTCCGCCTCCCGCGCCGCCCGGTCGCCGCGCTGTCCGCTGTCGGCACGCCGCTCCATCGCGATGGTGATCAGCAGCCTGGCCCGCTCCGCCGTGCGGTCTTCGGGCAGCGCCGCCAGGGTGTGCTCGGCGGCCGTCACCAGCCGGGCCGACAGCTCCGGGTCGTCGTTCGCCGTCCAGATCGCCGGGACGTCGAAGGAACCGATCACGCGGGCCGTCAGCAGCGGATCGCCGACGGCCTCGGCGGCGGTGACCGCCTCGGCGCGGCGGCGCCGGGCCTGCGGCAGGTCGCCGGTCACGGCCAG
>NZ_JTIY01000002.1:592161-593067 GCF_000818175.1 Streptomyces sp. AcH 505 | reverse complement strand
CGCCGCGACCGTCTCCCGCCACAGCCGGGCGGCCTCGTGCGGGGCGGAGCGGCGCTCGGCACGTTCGGCGGCGGCGCGGGTGTAGTGCGCGGTACGGGCGCCGGGCGCGCGGCTGCCGGCCCGCAGCAGATGGTGGGCGATGGCCATGACGTCGTCGGGCCGCACCTCTTCGATGATCCCGGCGACCGACGCGTGCCACCGGGCGCGGCGGGCGAGCGCGATGTCGTCGTACAGCGTCTCGTGCACCAGGGCGTGGGTGAAGCGCAGCCGGTCCGCGTCCCGCTCGACCAGAAACCCCGCGAGGAGCGCGGATTCGACGGTGTCCAGGACGAGTTGTTCGTCGCCTGCGAGCGGGATCAGCAGGTCGAGATCAATCTCGGGTCCGATGACGGCGGCCTGCCGCAGCTGGGTCCGCGCCGTCCCGGTGAGTGCGGCGAGCCGGTGGCGGATGGTTTCCCGTACGCCGGGCGGCACGGTGTGCAGCCCCGCTTCGCCCTCGCTCTCCCAGAGGCGGGTGAGTTCCCTGACGAAGAAGGGGTTGCCGGCGCTGCGTTCGTGGATGAGACGCGCGGCGTCGGGGGTCATCGCGCGGTCGGCATGGGTGCCGTCGCTACGGGCCCCGTCGGTGAGCGCCCGGACCAACTCCCGTACCCGCGGCTCGGGCAGGCCGCCGAGATAGATCCGGGCGGGCTCGGCGCGGGCGGTGCGCCCCAGCGCATCCGTCAGGGCCGCCGAGGTCTCGGTCGTCCGGTAGGTGCCGACGATCAGCACGGGGCCGGTGTCCGGGTCCGTGGCGAGCGCGGTCAGCAGGGCCAGTGTCTCCTCGTCCGCCCAGTGCAGGTCGTCGAAGACCAGCAGAACCGGGGCGCGCGCCGCGACCGTGGCCAGATACGCCACGGCGGCGCG
>NZ_JTIY01000002.1:585637-591901 GCF_000818175.1 Streptomyces sp. AcH 505 | reverse complement strand
CGGCCGGTGGCGACGGCGTCGGCCGCGGCCCCGTCGAGCGCGGTCAGTTCGGCGTCACGGCCGACGAACGGGTGCGCCGGGGAGCGCCGCTGCCCGCCCGCCGGGAGCGCCGGGTGCGTACGGTGCGCAGGCGCGACGGGCGTCGTGGTGAGCCGCGCCGCCTGGCCGAGGATGTCCGCCTCCAGTTCCCGCAGCGCGGGGCCGGGATCCACGCCCAGCTCCGTGCGCAGCGTGACCCGGGCGCGACGGAGCGCGGCGAGCGCGTCGCCCTGGCGACCCGCCCGGTAGAGCGCCAGCGCGAGCAGCCGCCAGCCGTCCTCGCGCAGGGGGTGTTCGGCGACAGCGGCTTCGAGACCGGGCACCGCTTCGGCCGCCTGCCCCAGGCCGAGCGCCGCCTCGGTGCGCCGTGCCACGGCCAGCAGCCGCAGCTCGTCCAGCCGGCCCGCCTCGGCGCGCGCCCAGTGCTCGTCGGCGAACTCCGCGTACGCGGGTCCGCGCCAGTCGCCGAGCGCGCCGTCCAGCAGCAGCCGCGCCTCCTCGGCCCGTCCTTCGGCCAGCAGCGGGGCGGCGGCATCGACAGCGGCCTCGAACCGCCAGGCGTCCACCGTCCCGGGATCCGCCCGCAGCGCGTAGCCGGGCTCTGCCGTGACCAGCAGCCGGGCCGGGGTGCGCGGCGGGCGGTCCGGCTCAAGGGTCTTGCGCAGCGCGCCGACGAAGGTCTGTACGGCGCCGACGGCGCCCTTCGGCGGCTCGTCCCAGAGGTCGTCGACCAGCCGGGCGACGGGGACGACCCGGCCCCTGGCGATCAGCAGCCGGGCCAGGACCGCGCGGTGCCGCAGCCCCTTGAGATCGACGGGCCCGTGCTCGTTCCGGGCGGTCAGCGGGCCCAGCACACCGAAGCTGATCACCGGTCACCCACCTCCCTGTCCCCGCGTCGCCACTCGCGCCAACCTATCCGGGCGACGCCCTGGTCACCTCGCCGAGCCGCCGCCGAGCGGCCCCTGGTCCGCCACTGATCCAGCGCTGATCCGCCGCTGATCGACGGCCCGCAGACTCGGCTCGACCGACCCGTACAGAGCACACCGACAGAGCACACCAGGAGAGCAGCCATGACCCCTCAGATTCCCGGCTTCACCCAGCGGCGGGTGACCGTCGCCGACGGCGTGGCGCTCCATGCCGCCGTGGGCGGCTCGGGCAGCCCCGTCGTCCTGCTGCACGGCTTCCCGCAGACCCATCTGATGTGGCGGCATGTCGCCACCGATCTCGCGGCCGACCACACGGTGATCTGCCCGGACCTGCGCGGCTACGGCGACAGCGACAAGCCAGCGGACCCGGAAGGACAGACGTACTCCAAGCGCACCATGGCCGCCGACGTGGTCGCCCTGGCGCGGGCACTGGGCCATGAGCGCTTCGCGCTCGCCGGCCACGACCGGGGCGCCCTGGTGGCGATCCGCGCGGGGCTGGACCATCCCGGAACCGTCACCCACCTGGCGTCCCTCGACGTCCTGCCGACCCTCGACACATGGGAGGTGATGCACGGTACGTCGGCCGCCGTCGGCTTCCATCTGTATCTGATGGCCCAGCCGCCCGGTCTGCCCGAGGAGCTGATCAGCGGCGTGCCGGACGCGTTCTTCGGCCACTTCCTCGACCTCTGGGCCGTCGACCCGGCCGCGATCCCCGCCGACGTACGCGCCGCGTACCTCGCGGCGTCCCGTGCGGCGGTCCCCTCGATCGTCGCCGACTACCGCGCTTCGGCCGGGGTCGACGTCGAACACGACCTGGCCGACCGGGCGGCGGGCAACCGGCTGCGGATGCCGGTGACCGTGCTCCAGCAGGACTGGGGCTCGGCGCTGGGCTTCGACGCCGCCGAGCTGTGGCGGGCCTGGGCACCGGACCTGAAGCACACCCCGGTGTCCTGCGGGCACTTCATGGCCGAGGAGTCCCCCGCCGAGGTCATCGGCGCGCTCCGCGATCTGCTGGCGCGCTAGGTCGTGTCCGACGCGGCGCCGCGTCGGACACGGCACCGGATCGGGTCAGGAGCCGGTCTGCCGGTTGCTGTACACCCGGTCCGGGCGGACGAGCACCGCGGTACGCCGCTGCTCGGCCATCACCCGGTCGTACTCGTCCCAGTCGTCGTGGGAGCCGCCGGCGGCGGCGAAGACCGACCGCAGCAGGAGCCGCAGCCCTTCGGCGTCCAGCCAGGGCTGCGGGTCGTCGGGCCCGGCCAGCTCGGCGCGGCCCTCGACGGTCGCCCACTGCCAGCCGCTGCGGAACGTCGCGGTCACCTGCGGCCTGATCCGCAGATTGGCGAGCTTCACCGGTCCGTACGTGACGAAGGCGAGCACCGGCTCGTCCGTGACCGGATGAGCGAGTACGCCCGCGTTGACGATCGAGCCCTGGATGGTGGAGTCGGCCCGCAGCGTCGAGATCACCGCGAGCCCCTGCTCCGCCCGGCCCAGCGCCGCCGCGTCGTCCAGTGTCGTCATCGAGGCTCCTCGTGCGTGCAGGCGATCCGTGAACGCGGTGTCCGCCTGATCGTAGACCGGTCTGTCCGCTACGCGCCCGAGGGCTTGAGCCTCCGCATCGGGCCGTCGAGTTCGCGCCGGTAGAAGTCGATGAACCCGTCCGGGTCGGGCCCGGCGTTCTGCATGACGAGCCGGTCGAAGCCGGCGTCCGCGTACTGCTGGGCGACCTGGAGATAGCGGGCGGGGTCGGGGCCGCAGGCGAACTTCTCCAGGATGTCCTCCTCGCGCACGGTCGTGGTGGCCGCTTCGAAGTTCACCGGGTTGGGCAGTTCGCTCATGACCTTCCAGCCGGTCACGGCCCACCGCGAGGTCTCCAGCGCCGCCCGGGCCGCGGTGTGTTCGTCGGGGGCCCAGGCCATCGGGACCTCCGCGTACCGGGGGCCGGTGCCGCCCGCCGCCCGGTACTCCTGGACGATCTCCGGCTTGTCCTCGGTGGCGAACAGCGCGTCACCCAGTTCGGCGGCGATCCGGGTCGACGGCGGACCGCTGGCCGCCACGGCGATGAGCGGCAGTTCGCCGGGCAGGTCGAAGACGCGGGCGTCGTCGAGGGTCAGGTGCTTGCCCTCGTACGAGTGGTAGCCGCCGCTCCACAGCAGCCGGATGATCTCCAGCGCCTCGCGGAGCATCTCGTGCCGCACCCGGACGGTGCCGGGGTAACCGGGGCCCACCACATGCTCGTTGAGCCGTTCCCCCGATCCGACGCCGAGCGTGAAGCGGCCGTCGGACAGCAGGGCCAGGGTCGCGGCCGCCTGGGCGATGATCGCGGGGTGGTACCGGACGGTCGGACAGGTCACGCCGGTCGCGAGGCCGATACGGTCGGTCTTCGCCGCGATCGTCCCGAACACGGTCCAGACGAACGGCGAGTGACCCTGGTTGTCCAGCCAGGGATGGAAGTGGTCGCTCATCTCCACGAAGTCGAAGCCCGCCTGCTCCGCCAGGACCGCCTGACGCACCAGCTCCGCGGGACCGAATGCCTCGGCGGCCAGTTTGTAGCCGATCTCCATGTGCGTCGCCTTCCGTCCGGTGCGTGTTCGGTGCGTGTTCGGTGCGTGTTCGGCCTGTCGTGGTCCGAGCAGGAATACCCCGGTTCCGCGTGCCGTAACGGCGCCCGCCGCCGGTCCGGTGTCACAGCGGCCGTAACGGGCAGGAGCGCCGTACGATCGGGCCGTTCGATGCCACCGCCCGCCTCGCGGCAAAAGGACGATGAAGTGAAAGCAGCTCTGTACGACCGTCTGGGTTCCGCCCGTGATGTGCTGCGGGTCGAGGACGTCGACCGCCCCGAACCCGGCCCTGGACAGGTACGGGTCAAGATCGCCCTGTCGGGGGTCAACCCCACCGATGTGAAGTCACGGGGCGGCGCGACCGCGGGGGCGCCGACAGGGTTCCAGGTCCCGCACCACGACGCCACGGGCCGGATCGACGCCGTCGGTCCCGGCGTCGACACCGCGCGCGTCGGACAGCGCGTGTGGACGTATCTCGCCGCGTTCGGCAACCGGTGGGGGACGGCGGCAGAGTGGAGCGTCGTGCCGCAGGAGCGCGCCGTGCCGCTGCCCGAGGACATCGACGACGAACTGGGCGTGTGCCTCGGCGTGCCCGCGCTGACCGCGCACCACTGCCTGTTCGCCGACGGCCGGCTCAACGGCCGTGCGGTGCTGGTGGCGGGCGGCGCGGGAGCCGTCGGCCATTTCGCGATCGAGCTGGCCAAGCACGCCGGCGCCCGGGTCGTCAGTACCGTCAGCGGCCCCGAGAAGGCCGAGCTTGCGCGCCTGGCGGGCGCCGATCTGGTGGTCAACTACCACGACAAGGACGCCGTGGACCAGGTGAAGGGCTTCGCCGCCACCGTGGACCGCGTCGTCGAGGTCGCCCTCGGCCCCAATCTCGATCTCGACCTCGCCGTGAGCGGCCCGCGTACGGTGATCTCCACGTACGCGGCGGCCGAGGACGTCTCCCTGCCGGTCCGGCGGCTCATGACGGCCAATGTGCGGCTGCGGTTCGTCCTGCTCTACGGATTCCCTGAGCCGGACCTCGCGGACGCGGTGGCCGACGTGGGGGCGGCGATGAGCGCCGGCGCGCTGAGCCCGCTGCCGGTGCGGCGCTTCCCGCTCTCCGAGGTGGCGGCGGCGCACGAAGCCGTGGAGAGCGGCGCCGTGGGCAAGGTCGTCGTCGACCCCACCGCCTAGGCCCTAAGTCACCCGATCGGACGCGCCTACCGGTCTCCGGGCGGGGCACCCGAACTGTGCACGGTCGGCCACACCATGCTCGGGGAAGAGCACGCCGTGCAGCCTCCGGGGCAGGGGGCACAATCGCTCGGGGCGGGTCCGGCACACGGTCCCGCCCCGAGTGCCGTCCGTCCGACGCGCCTGACCACCTGAGTTGGGGTCCCCGGTCGAGGTCGACACCCGGCGGGGCCGCCGTGTTGGATGACCGTATGACAACACTTGGCGCTGTGTTCCGCCCCCAACTGCCCCCTGAGCGACTGCGTGACGTGGCACGCGCCGCGGACGAGGCAGGTCTTGAGGAGCTGTGGCTCTGGGAGGACTGCTTCCTCGAAAGCGGTATCGCCAGCGCCGCGGCGGCCCTCGCCTGGACGGAGCGGCTGCGGATCGGGGTCGGGCTGCTCCCGGTGCCGCTGCGGAACGTGGCCCTGACGGCGATGGAGGCGGCGACGCTCCACCGGCTCTTCCCCGAGCGCGTCGTGCTGGGCATCGGCCATGGTGTCCAGGACTGGATGGCGCAGGTCGGCGCGCGCGTCGAGTCGCCGGTGACCCTGTTGCGCGAGCACCTGGAGGCGCTGCGCGCGCTGCTGCGGAGCGAGTCCGTGACGACGGACGGCCGCTACGTGAAGCTCGACAACGTCGCCCTGGACTGGCCGCCCGCGACGGCGCCCGGCATCTTCGCCGGGGCGACGGGACCGCGCACCATGCGGCTGACCGGCGAGGCCGCGGACGGCACGATCCTCACCGGCGGCACGACACCGGACGAGGTACGCCAGGCGCGCGCCCTGATCGACGAGGGCCGCGCCGCCGCCGGGCGCACGGGACCGCACCCGGTGGTCGTGTATCTCCTGGCGACGACCGGCGCTGACGCGGCGGAGCGGCTGCGCGGCGAGCTCGCCCGGGAAGGCCGTGCGGAAACCCCGGAGGCGGGCGTCACGGGCGACGCCGACGCCGTCGCGACGGCCGTGGGCCGTCTCGTGGACGCGGGGGCCGACACGGTGGTCCTCCAGCCGACGGCCGACGAGCCGGACCCGGAGGGCTTCGTCCGGTTCGTGGCGAGCGAGGTCCGGCCCCTGGTGGGCCCCTAGCTCGCGAAGGTGGTGCCCTGCGTGAAGTAGAGCTTCCAGCCCTCTTCGGTGTTCTTCCACAGGGAACTGCGATGGACGTCCCGGCCCCGCACGGTGAGGTCGAAGGTGATGTGCACGAGGTCGGGGCCGAGCTGCGCCGCCGTCATGCCGGACACCGTGCCGGGCGGCGTCGAAGCGCCCCACGCCCGGAGTTCGTCGATGTACGTCTCCCGCGTGTACGCCGTGCCGGACGAGCCGAACGAGGTGAAGCCGTCGTGCAGCAGCTCGCCGAGGCGCGCGGGCGACGCGTACACGGCGGGGTCGAGAAACCGCAGCTCGCCCTCGACGGCGGCGGAGACGGCAGGCGTGGGATCCGAGATGGCCATTCCCACATCCTCCCCGAAGGGACCGCCGGGCGCGTTCGGCCACGGCCTGTGTCCGGCAGGCCTGTCAGGC
>NZ_JTIY01000002.1:552855-585088 GCF_000818175.1 Streptomyces sp. AcH 505 | reverse complement strand
ATCCGAGATGGCCATTCCCACATCCTCCCCGAAGGGACCGCCGGGCGCGTTCGGCCACGGCCTGTGTCCGGCAGGCCTGTCAGGCCTGTCAGGCCTCCTCGGCCGTGCGTCAGCTGTGCAGCAGCCGGGTCGTCTCGTCCCAGAGGCGGTCGGCTTCTCGCGCGTCGAGGGCGTAGGCGGCCACGCCGCTCCTGCCGTCGCCGTGCCCGGTGACGGTGACGGCTTCGGCGCAGTCCTCGAAGTAGCGGCCGCTCACCCCTTCCACCAGGGGGGAGGCGGCGAGCAGGACCGTGGTCGCCGCTCCCTGCTGCGGGGTCTTCCAGCCCGGCGGGACGTCCAGGCGCCGGCCCTGGTCGTCCACGGCGCCGACGAAGCGCAGCTGGCCTTCGTCCAGGTGGCGCTGGAGGTTGGTCATGATGCCGCCGGGGTGCAGCGCGTTGGCCGTGATGCCGTCGGCCGCCCAGCGCCCGGTCAGGGCCACGGCGAAGAGGACGGTGGCCGTCTTCGACTGGCCGTAGGCGGACCACGCCTCGTAGGGCCGGGCGGTGAAGTGGATGTCGTCGAAGACGACCGGGGACATCAGATGGGCGGACGAGCTGACGACGACCACCCGGGCGTTGCCCGCTGCGGCGAGCGCGTCGTGCAGTCCGAGGGTCAGGGCCGCGTGGCCCAGGTGGTTGACGGCGAACTGGGTCTCCCAGCCGTCGGGAGTCGTGGTGCGCTCGGGCAGGGCCATGGTCCCGGCGTTGTTGACCAGGATGTGCAGGGGGCCCGTCCATTCCTTGACGAACGCGTCGACGCCTGCGAGGTCGGCCAGGTCGAGGTGGGCGAACCGGGTGTCGCGTCCCGTGGTGGTGCGGATGTCGGCTGCGGCGCGCTCACCCGCCGCGGTGTCCCGTACGGCGAGGGTGACGTCGGCGCCGGCGCCGGCCAGGGTGCGGGCGGTCTCCAGACCGATGCCGGAGGCCGCGCCGGTGACGACGGCGCGCCTGCCGGTCAGGTCGACACCGTCGATGACCTCGGCCGCTGTCGAGGTGGCCGTGAACGGGGTGGTGATTTCAGGCATGGCTGTACTCCGTGGGTCGGCGAGCGGGGTGGGAGGTGCCGGGGTGGGAGGTGTCGGCGTGGGGGTGTCGGGGTCAGCCTGCGGCGCGGCAGATCAGCCGGACGACGCGTCTGATCCGGTCGCGGAACTCGGCGCGGGTGGCCGAGGTCTGCTTCCAGGTGAGGGCGGCGGAGAAGATGACGTCCATGACGTCGTCAGCGGTCAGCTCGTCGGTGAGCAGGCCGGGCGGCGCGAGCGCGCCGACCCGGTCGCTGATCGTCGCCCGCGCCTGCTCCTGGTGGTCGTGGAACATCGAGCCGAGCTGCGGTCCGCTGTTCTCCAGCAGCTCGCCGAGGTCTCTGGCCACCTGGGTCTCGACGTACTGGCCCATCAGGGCGTCCAGCGCCGCCACCGTGCGGTCCTCGAAGCTCGCCCGCGGGTCGTCGTCGAAGCTCGCCTCCATGCCCCGCTGGGCGCGCTCGAGGACCCCGCGCATCGTGGCGCGGTACAGCTGCTCCTTGTTGGAGAAGTGCAGGTAGAGGCCGGGCCGGGACACGCCGGCCGCCTTGGCGACCGCCTCCATGGACGTCTTCTGGAATCCGTACCTGCCGAACACTCCGAGGGCTGCTGCCAGCACCGCGGCGCGCTTGGGGTCGTCGGACTCCCGCTCAGGACTACTCACACCTGACACATTAGACAGTCGTACGAAGTTTGTCTAACGCGTCAGTGCGAGTGCTCCCCGCGACCCCAGCGCGAGGCTTCCTGGGCGGCCGACCGCACCCTGCCCCGCAGGCCCCCCGGCAGCTTCCGCAAGGCCGTCCGTACGAGGCGGCGTATCCCGGGACGGGTCGCTGCCGACGCCACGAAGTGCCGCAGCCACAGCTGACGGCCCGGCTGACCGACGGTCAGCTGGAGCTGGGAGTGCGGGCCGAACCAGTTGGGGACGAGGATGCGCCCGCCGATGCGCCGCACCCCGAGATACGGCCGGTCCTCGCTGGCGACCCTGGCCCGCCGGCCGAGGCCCAGCACCTGGTAGTTGAGCCATACATGGTGGCGGCCGCTCGCGAGCGGGTTGCCGCCGGCGAGCGTGGCCGGGTCGAGAAGCGTCTCCCCCGTGATCACCACTTCGTGCCGTCCGGCGCCGAGTGGCCTCAGTTCGGGAGTCAGTTCACTGTCGGGATACCACCAGTGACCGTCGGAGGTGTTCTGCACGAGCAGCTCGCCCGTGGCGTAGGAGAAAGGATCGGTCACCTCGACGTTCTCCGCGCCTTCGATTCCCGCCAGCAGTTCGGGATCGAGGAAGAATTTTCCCTCGCGCTCCACGAGGACCAACGGCTCACCATTCGGCCTGACATGACGGACCGTGGTCCGCACCACGAGTTTGTCCTGCCGCCAGAACGGTTTCTCCATGTCGAGCCGCGGTCTGATTCCGCCGGTGCGCCGGGCGAGCTCGACAAGGGATTCCAGCCGGCCCTCCTCCAGCAGGGTGGCCCGCAGTCTCCCGACGGCCGGCATTCCTTCCCTGACGCCCGGTGGGAAACATTCCAGCGCCATCTTCCGAACGACATCGAAATAGGTGCGCAGTTGAGTCCCGGTCCGTTGCAGAACGCGCGGCTCGGTCACCGGACGGAGTAATTCCACCCGATAGGAACGCCGTAGCAGTCTGTCGCGCAACTCCCCCGGTTCCGTGCCCTCCTTGACGGCCTCGACGACATGCCGCAGATGGCGGTAATACGTGTCGGCCGTCGTGACGCCGCTGCTGTTGTTCCCGCCGTCCGCCCTGCGGACCCAGCGGTAGGTCGGATAGTCGCCGAGAATGGAGACGGTGCGCGCCCGGGTGTAGGCGCGGGCCATGAAGAGCTGGTCCTCCAGCCGGACGCGCCCTTCGGGAAATGTGATGCCGTGGTCCAGCAGAAAGGATCTCCGGAACATCTTGTGCGGCGTCAGGCTCTCGATCAGTGGCGCGTCCTTGACCGTGCAGCGCTCGACGGTCCGTTTGAACACGTTGCTCGGTCCCGTCATCGTGCCGTACATCTTGCCAAGCACGATGTCCGAGTCGTTCCGCTCGCCCAGTCTGACCAGGCGTTCCAGTGACTCCGGGGCGAGTTCGTCGTCCTGGTCGACGAACTGCACGTACTTGCCGCGGGCCAGGCGCACGCCGACGTTGCGGGGCTTGCCCGGCCAGCCGGAGTTCTCCTGATGGTGGACGCGCACATGCGGGTGGCGGGCGGCGAGCCGGTGCAGCCGCTCGGCCGAGTCGTCCGTCGACCCGTCATTCACATAGAGAATCTCGTAGGCGTCGGAGCCAAGGCTCTGGCCGGTCAGTGATGCGGCGCAGCGATCCAGATGCTCTCCGGCGTTGTAAACCGGAATCACTATGCTCACTTTCAGCATTCGGGCCCCCTCGTCAACAGCGGCGGTCACCGAGTGAGATTCACACACCCCTCAGAAGGTTGTACGTAAATATGACTTCGACACGACGGGTGCCGTTTCCCTGACGTTCATTCAGCCCAGCGGGCCGGCGCCGGGCGCGGGCGGGGCGGATGGCCACTTGACACCTGTTCAGAAACGGCCCGACGGGCTATCGTCCCCAGGGATCGCACTCTGCGCATCGTTGCCGATGCGTCCCACCGCGGGCAGGAGTCACGCCCCGCTCCGAGACCCCGGAGGCCCGGCGATGCTCTTCTGGACCCTCGCTCTGCTGCTCACCCTGATCGCCTTCGGCAGCATCGGCTACGCGATGGCCGGCCTCGGCCGGGGCAGCGGACGTGCCGGTGCGCGCCGTATCGGCGACTGCACGATGCGCCATGTCCCCCGCATGCCGAACGGGCCCACCCCCGCCGGACGTGTGCGTCGTCCGGCCGGAGTGGGCCCGTCAGGTGGGTGAAGGTCCGGTCAGTAGGGACCGTTCACGTTGTCGATCGAGCCGTAGGTGGCAGCCGCGTAGTTGCACGCGGCGGTGATGTTGGCCACCGGGTCGTAGCTGTCCATGGACGTGCCGTCCACGTGGTAGGCCTGGAACGTCGGGTCGATGACCTGCAGCAGTCCCTTGGACGGCGTGCCGGCGGCGGCGTTCGAGTCCCAGTTGTTGATGGCCGCCGGGTTGCCCGACGACTCCCGCATGATGTTGCGGTAGATGCCGTCGTAGCTGCCCGGGATGCCGTGGGCGGCCATGATGTCCAGCGACTCCTTGATCCAGCCGTCCAGGTCGTTGGTGTACGACGCGGCCGCCGTCTGGATGGGGGTGGTGCTCGTACCGCCCTGGGCGCTCTTGCCGGACGGGGCGGCCGCCGCCGTGGCGGGCTTGGCCTCGGCCTTCGGGGCACTCTTCGGAGCGCTCTTCGGGACGGTCCTGTCGGCGGTCGTCGCCGCCGTCCTCGACGCCGCCTTCCCGCCCAGGGTCAGCTTGAGGCCGGGGTGGATCAGCGACGGGTTGCCGCCGACGGCCTGCCGGTTGTCCTGGTAGAGCTTCTTCCAGCCACCGCTCAGCGAGTGGGTGCGGGCGATCTTGGCGAGCGAGTCACCGGAGACCACGGAGTACGTGGTCGGAGCGGCCTTCTTGGCGGCCACGACGGACGCGGGGGCCGATTTCACGGCCGACTCGACGGCCGAGCTGTGGACGGACGGCGCCGCTGTGGCGGTGGTGGCGGCCACCAGCGGGATGGTGAGCGCCGCACCACCCGTACCGAATGCGATAAGGCGTCGGGTGAGCCGGCCGGTACGGGGACGACGGTGCTTCTTGGGCATGACTAATTCCTCTCCGTCGCCTGCGAGGTGAGCTGTCGGGTTCGGACTGGAGATGTCCGGCCACATGAATGTGGCTTCACCCCTAGCCGGTCCTGTTTACGGACCGGCGGCTTACCTTGGGTCCCCCGCTCCTGCCGTAAGTGAGTGGGATTAGGTTTTCCGGACGGCGGCAGGATTAGGCGGTCCACCCGGAGTGACGTGAACGTAAGCGACAAAGACCGGCCTGAACAAGTCCGGGATTACAGGAACATCTCGAATCGGGAATCCGACGGTTCGCCATCTCGTTACCGGAACAAGATCCGAGAACTCAACTTTCCTTCTGTGCGCGGGAAATAGCAGCCGGCCGCACGCACGCCCGACATGTCCTTACGTGACACACATCACGGGGATATACCGCAACCGTGCGCTCCAACGAGGAACACCGAACGACAAGTTGGCCTATCGGTGGCTATACGGACTTGAAGGTCAATACCGCCAAATCGCCCATATGGGCAGCGCTCGCGTGGTCGCGGACGAGGCAAGTGCCGTTGCCGCGCGCGGTATCCTTCCCTACGGCCGTCCCAGCCCGCCAAGCCCACTGACAGCTCTGGACGGGCCGTTTTCGAGGAGCAAGACGCGTGAGCGAGAACGAAGCACTGATCACCTTCGTCCGGGCCCGGCTGGACGAGGAGGAGCAGATCGCGCGCAACGGTGGCAGCGACACGTGGCGGTGCCCGCCGGACCGGCCGGGCGAGGTGCACAGCTCCACGGGCCCGATCGCCTTCAGCATGAAGGACTACGGCTACGACCATCACATCGCCCACCAGGACCCGGCGCAGACCCTCCGCCGTATCGAGACCACCCGGGTGCTCATCGGCGAGTACGCGGAGGTGGCCGAGCTGGACGTGGACCGCCCCGCCCGTGACTTCCCCTCCGGGCGCGCGGTCGGCCTGGGCTTCGTCGTCCGGCAGATCGCGGCCGAGCACGCGGGACACCCCGACTACCGGGTGAAGTGGCTTCCCCGGTTCGCCGGTTGAGCTGACGGAGGGCGGACACCGCCGCACCGAATATCGCTTTCGCGGCGGACGTCCGACGGTTAATCTCCGAACGACGGCCGACCCCGTGAGGAGCTGAGATGCCCGGTCACCCGAGCGCGCGTTGACGTAGGTCCCGACCGACCTGTCATCGCGTGCCGCCTCTGATCGCGGCACGGCGAGCCTTTTCCTCAGCCCTCGGCGCCCCAAGGGGTCACTGTGCCGTTCCGTCTTCCCGCCCTGTCGCGGGACCGTGATTTCCGCAGTCTCTGGGCCGGCCAGAGCGCCTCGCAGCTCGGGGCACAGGCCGCGCAGGTCACACTGCCGCTCGTCGCCGTGGTGGCACTGCACGCGGGCGCCGGTCAGCTCGGCGCCCTCCGCGCGGTGCAGCAGGCACCGATCCTGCTGTTCTCGCTCTTCGTGGGGGCGTGGGTGGACCGCAGGCGCTCCCGCACCATGATGGTGCTGGCCGACGCGGGCCGCGCCGTGGCACTGGCCGTGATCCCGGTCTGCTGTCTTCTCGGGGTGCTCGGCGTTCCGGTGCTGTTCGTGGTCGCTTTCCTGGTGGGCGTACTGAGCGTGTGCTTCGACGTGGCGTACCAGGCGTCGCTGGTACGCCTGGTGCCACGCGACCAGCTCGCCCAGGGCAACAGCCTGCTGGAGGGCAGCAGGTCGGCGGCGCAGATCGGCGGCCCCGCGCTCGGCGGGGCGATGGTCTCGCTGCTCTCCGTGCCGGTCGCCGCGGCGGCCAACGCCTGCTTCTTCGTCCTGTCGTCCCTGTCGGTCCGGCGGATCAGCCGCAACGAGCCGGTACCCCTGTCCGGGGCGGGATCCGGGCCCGGGTCCGAGGGGCGGTCCGCCGTCCGGATGTGGCGGCAGATCCACGAGGGACTGCGTCTGGTCGTCAGCGACGGCTCGCTGCGGGCCGTGGGGATCTGCTCGGCCCTCTTCCAGTTCTCCTTCGCCGGTCTGATGACCGTCTATCTGCTCTTCCTGTCGCGCACCCTGCAGCTGCCGGGCACCGCCGTCGGCCTGGCGCTCGCGGCCGTCGGTCCCGGCGCGCTGGCGGGTTCGCTGCTGGCGGCGTGGCTGCCCGGAAGGATCGGATACGGCCTGGTGCTGGTGTCGGCGGCCGTGCTCGGGGACGGCGTACTGCTGTGCGTCCCCGCGCTGCACGGGTCGGGCGCCGCCACCCTCACCCTGCTCATGGCGGTGAACTTCGTCTTCGGCGTCTTCGGCCAGCTGGTCGACGTGACGGTCATGGCGGTCCGGCAGGCCGTGACGCCCGTGCGGATCCAGGGCCGGGTCGTCGCGACCGTCAATGTCGTCGGCATGGGTCTGACCCCGCTCGGGTCGCTGCTCGGCGGCTTCCTGGCCGCCGGCTGGGGACCGCGTACCGCGCTCCTGGTGACCGCGGCCGGTCTGCTGCTGTCGCCCCTGTTCATGGTCTTCTCGCCCCTGGCGCGGCTGGGGAGAAAACTGCCGGCGGCCGCCGTGCCCGATTGAGCGAAAGGCCGCGGAAACGCGTTGAACAAAACGCATCGCTGGGCCGTACACCTGTCTGCGGCCCCGACCCTCTGTGCCTGGTCCGCCACGTCATCACCGGGCCTCGCGCGGAAGGAACTTGGGTTGTCGCCCTTCATGAAGTCCCGTCAACTGCCGGACATGGACAAGCCGGACACGGAGCAGCCGGACACGGAGCAGCCGGACACGGACCAGAACGGCGAGGAGGGGGCCCCCGGCGTCGCGCGGGTCGTGGGGCGGGTGCACCCCGGCGTCGCGCGGGTCGCGGCGCGGGTGCTCACCGGGCTTGCCGCCGTGCTCGTCCTCCTCGCGCTGCTGCTGCCGAACAACCTCACGGATCCCACCGTCTCCGCCTTCCTCCGGATCCCGGTGGAGGGCATCGTCGCCGCGGCCGTGCTGCCGTTCCTGCCTCCGCGGGCGCGTCGGGTGGTGGCGATCGTCGCGGGGGCGGTCCTCGGTCTTGTGACCATCCTCAAGTTCCTCGACATAGGTTTCTACAACGAGCTGGACCGGCCGTTCGACGCGCGGCTCGACTGGTTCCTGCTCGACGACGCCGAGGCGTTCCTGCGGGACTCGGGCGGCCAGGCGCTCGCCGTCGGCGCCGTGATCGGCGTGATCCTGATCGTCGCCGCCGTGCTCGTCCTCATGCCGCTCGCGGTGCTCAGGGTGAGCCGTCCCCTGGTCCGTCACTCCACGGCGACGCTCCGGACCACCGCGGTCCTCGCGGTCGCCTGGATCACCTGCGCCGCGCTCGGTACGCAGATCGCCGGGGCGCCGGTGGCGTCCCGGAGCACCGGCGAGCTGGTCTACAGCCATGTGAAACAGGCGCGGGACAGTCTGCGGGACGAGCGGCAGCTGGCCAAGGCCGCCGCGGTCGACCCCTTCGGCAAGACGCCGCCGGACCAGCTGCTCACCGGACTGCGCGGCAAGGACGTCATCTTCGCGTTCATCGAGAGCTACGGCCGCAGCGCGATCGAGGACCCCTCGATGGCACCGCAGATCGACGCGATGCTCGCGGACAACACGAGCAAGCTGCGCGCGGCCGGTTTCTCCTCCCGGAGCGCGTTCCTCACCTCCCCGACGGCGGGCGGCGGCAGCTGGCTGGCGCACTCCACGTTCCTGTCCGGACTGTGGATCACCAACCAGCGCAGCTACGAGACCGTCACCTCCGGCGACCGGATGACGCTCACCGGCGCCTTCCAGCGGGCCGACGCGTGGCGGACGGTCGGGATCATGCCGGGCGTCACCCGGGCCTGGCCCGAGGGGAAGTTCTTCGGCCTGGACAACATCTACGACTCCAAGCACCTCGGCTACCAGGGGCCGTCCTTCGGCTGGTCCCGGATGCCCGACCAGTTCGTCCTGGAGTCCTTCGAACGGCTCGAACACGGCAAGCCGGGCCCCAAGCCGCTGATGTCGGAGATCATCCTCACCTCCAGTCACAACCCCTGGGCGCCCCTGCCCACGTCGGTCGGCTGGGACCAGGTCGGGGACGGCTCCGTGTACGACGCCATCCACGCGGCGGGCAAGGACCCGCACGCCGTGCTGCGGAGCACGCCCGAGGTCCGTGGGGACTACGCGGATTCCGTCGAGTACTCGGTGAACAGTCTCGTGTCGTACGTGACCAAGTACGGCCACGACAACACCGTGCTGGTCTTCCTCGGTGACCACCAGCCCATCCCGAAGGTCGCGGGTGACCACGCGAGCCGGGACGTGCCGATCGCGATCGTCGCCCACGACCCGGCCGTCCTCGACAAGATCGCCCCATGGGGCTGGCAGGACGGCCTGCGGCCGGGTCCGCACGCGCCGGTCTGGCGGATGGACTCCTTCCGCAACCGCTTCCTGACCGCCTACGGCCCGCAGCCGGCGGCCGGCGCCGGCCCTTCGCCGTCGGCCCCGTGACCAGGCGCTAAGGGCGCAGCTCGCGCAGTACCTCACGGGCCGCCCGCGCGCCGGAGGCCAGCGCGCCCTGGACGGATCCGGTGGCGCGGTGGTCGCCGCACACGAACCGCCCCGGGGCGAGCTGCGCCGGGGTGGTGAGGCGGTGCGGCGGCGGCATGGCGGGCAGGGCGTCCTCGATGGTCCGTACGGTCAGCAGCCGCCACGCCGAGGCGTCCGTCGCGTACGCCTCGGCGAGCGCCGTCCGGAGCCGGGCCTCGCGGCCGGGTGTGTCCGTGCCGAGCACGGAGGTGGCGATCAGCGCGGTCCCTGCGGGGGCGTAGCCGGGGACGACCTCGCTGAGTACGCAGGTGTTGAGGAAGCGGCGGCGCTCGTCCGTGAGCAGGGTGGGCTCGGCCAGCGGCGAGGTGTCGGCCGTGTGGTAATAGGTGGTGGTCGTCCGGTACGGGCCGATGTGCGCCGCGGGCAGGAGGGCCGCCGCCGGGCCGGGTCCGGTGGCCACCACCACGGCTTTCGCGGCGAGTTCGGTGCCGGTCGTCAGCAGGACGCCGTCGTCGGTGAGGCGGTCGACGGGCGACTCGAGACGCAGGGTGCCGGCCGGCAGCGCGTCGGCGAGCTGCCGGGGTACGGCGCCGATGCCGTCCGTGGGCAGACACAGCGTGCCGCGCAGCGTGCTGCGCCAGACGAGGTGGAAGACCCGGCTGGACGTTTCGAGTTCGTCCTCCAGGAAGACTCCCGACAGGAACGGCCGGAAGAACCGTTCGACGAATTCCTCGGAGAGCCCGGCCGCCGCGAGCGCCGAGCGGGTGGTGCGCTCCTCGCCGCGTTTGAGAACACCGGCCGGGGCGAGCATGTCGCGGGCCGACAGGACGCCGAGTGCCAGCAGGTCGCGGGTGCCAGCGAGCCTGCCGGGCAGCAGGTCGGCCGCTTCGCGCGGGCGGCGGGTGGGGTCGCTGAAGCGGAGCCGGCCCCGGTCGGTGTGGATCAGCACGCCGGGGGTGAACGGGCGCAGCGCGAGGGCTCTGAGGTCGAGGCGCCTGCGGACCTGCGGGTAGGAGGTGTTGAAGACCTGGAACCCGCGGTCGATGACGAACCCCTCGTACCGGTCGGACCGCATCCGGCCGCCGACGGCGTCGGACGCTTCGACGAGCCGTACGTCGAGCCCCGCCGTCAGCAGGTCGCCGGCGCAGGCGAGCCCCGCGAGACCCGCGCCCACCACCACCGCGTCGAGCGCTCCGCCCGTCGTCGCCATCGGGAACCTTCCTTGTCGTCGGTGCCGTGCCGGCGATGTCCGCCGTCAGGGGTGTCTGTATATCCCCATAGTTCCGGTCCGCAGCGCCTTGTCGGCCTGTGGTCAGTCGTACGGGTGACTCCTGGTGGCGGCCCGGTGACCCCCTGCCCGGCCGGGTGCCCGCCCCGTTCCGGTACCCCGGTGCCCCCTTACGATGCGGGGGTGGCTCATCCGCGGACCTTCAACGAGAACGACGTCATCGATCGCGCCATGGAGCTGTTCTGGACGAAGGGCTACGAAGGCACCTCAGTCGACGAGCTGAGCGAGCAGTTCGCGCTGCACCCCGGCAGCCTCTTCCGCGCGTTCGGTGACAAACACAGCCTGTTCCTGCGGGCGTTGGAGCAGTACCGGGACTCGCAGGCCCGCGCGGTCGCGCCCGCGCTCCTGGGCGAGGGCCTGGTCGTCCCCCGGATCAGGGCCATCATGCTCGGCTATCTGCAGCTGGCCGCCGAGGAGGCGGAGCCGCGCGGCTGTCTGATCGCGAACACGGCGGGCGAGCTGCTGCCCGGCGATCCGGCCGTCGCCGACTGTCTCGCCGAGGTGCTGTCCGTGGTGGAGGAGGGCCTGCTGAGCGGATTGCGCCACGCGGTCCGGCAGGGCGAGATCCCGGCCACCCTGGACCTGCCCGGTTACGCGGCGATGCTCACGATGATGCTCCAGGGACTGCAGGTCGTGGTGAAGGTCGATCCCGATCCGCTCAGGCTGGTCGGCGCCGTGGACGCGGCGCTGGCGGGGCTGACCGGCCACTGACGGAGCGTCAGCTTCACACGTCCGCGGCGCGCATCCCGGCGACGATCATCGCGGTGCCACGGGCGTAGTACACCTCGTCGCTCGCGCAGTCGACCAACGCGTCGGCCGCGGCCACGACATGGGGGTAGCGGGTCTGCGGGAGCGCGGCGAGCGCGGCTCGCTTGGCGGTGATCTCCTCGTCCCGCTTCTCCTTGTCCGCGATGGCGGCGCCACGGCCCGGTTCGGTCAGTACGAGCGCGACCAGCGAGCTGAGCGCCTGACTCGACGTCTCGGCCGCCCGGTCGACGGAGAAGCTGGCCTCCGCCAGCAGCGCCAAGGCGCGTTCGGCCAGCTTGAGACCCGGTTCGGAGCTGAGCACCCTGCTCAGTACGAGGGCGGCGGCCGCGGGGTGCGGGCGCAGGGCCCGCAGCAGGGCGTCGAAGACGTCGAGCAGTTGCTCGTGCCAGGGCCTGTCGTCGGGTTCCGGCAGCTCGGCCTCGGCGAGCAGCCGTTCGGCGACGGCGTCGAGGATCTCGTCCTTGTCGCGGAAGTGCCGGTAGAGCGCCATGGGTGTCACGCCGTGGTGCTGGGCGAGGCGGCGCGTGGTGACGGCGTCGAGCCCGTCCGCGTCCGCCAGCTCCAGCGCGGTGGAGACCAGCGTCTCCTTGTTCAGTCGTGCCTTCGCACCCATGACCTCGGCCTCTTCCCGTCGCCCGACCCCTTGAGTATACGGTGCACACTCCGCCGTGTTTACTATGTACGCTTACATCGCATACTCAACCGGCGATCTCCCTGTGTGAGGTAATCCGTGCGACGCAGTCCCTGGGCCACGCTGGCCGTGCTGGCCTTCGCCCAATTCATCGTGGTGCTCGACGTGACGATCGTGAACGTCGCGCTGCCCGACATCCAGACCGATCTGCGCTTCTCCTCCGAGAACCTGCAATGGGTCATCAGCGCGTACACGCTGCTCTTCGGCGGTTTCCTGCTGCTCGGCGGACGCGCAGCCGATCTGCTCGGCTCACGGCGGGTGTTCGTCGCCGGGCTCGCGCTCTTCGGCGTGACGTCGCTGCTGGCCGGGTTCGCCGGCTCCCCCGGTGTCCTGATCGCGGCGCGTGCCGTGCAGGGGCTCGGCGGCGCCATGCTGTCGCCTGCCGCGCTGTCGATCCTGACGGTGACCTTCCCGCACGGCAGGGAACGCAACATCGCCATGGGCGTGTGGGGCGGACTCGCCGGGCTCGGCGGCACCCTCGGCGTGGTGGCCGGCGGGCTGCTGGTCGACTCCCTCGACTGGCGCTGGGTGTTCTTCGTGAACGTACCGATCGTCGCCCTGATCGTCCTGCTCACCCCGACCTTCGTGCGGCACATCCCCGGCGCCGGGGCCGGGGCACGCGACTTCGACGCCCTCGGCGCCACGCTCGGCACGACCGGGCTGCTCGCCGTGGTCTACGGCGTCGTACGGGCCGAGCCCGCCGGCTGGGGCTCGCTGGAGGTGGCCGGCTTCCTGCTCGGCGGCGCGGTGCTGCTGACGGCGTTCGTCGTCGTCGAGTCACGCTCGCACGCCCCGCTCGTACCACTGCGGCTCTTCCGCTCCCGCGCCCTGTCCACGGCGAGCGTCGCGCTCGGCCTCAACGGCGCCGCTTTCCTCAGCATGTTCTTCCTGACGTCCATCTATCTCCAGCAGGTGCGCGGCGATTCGGCCCTGGAGGCCGGTGTGCACTTCCTGCCCATGGGGGCGGCCGCCATCGCCGCCGCCGTCGGCGCCACCCAGCTCGTGCAGCGCTTCGGCACCCGGCCCGTCCAACTGGGCGGCGCGATACTGAACGTCGCCGGTCTGGCGCTGCTGATGGGCGTCAGCGCGCACGGCTCGTACACGAGTGAACTCCTGCCCGGCCTGGTGCTGTTCGGCATCGGCATCATCGGACTCGGCGTACCGGCCCAGATCGCGGCCGTCGTGGACGTCGAGAACCACGAAGCGGGCGCGGCCTCCGGGGTGGTGACGGCCTTCTACCAGGTCGGCGGCGCACTCGGACTGGCCGTGGTGACCACCCTGTCCCTCTCGCACACCACGGCGGCGCTGGCGGACGGGGCATCGCAGGAACAGGCACTGGTCGACGGATTCCACCGGGGCCTGCTCGTGGCGGGGGTGTTCACGGTCATCGCCATCGTGGTGACCTTCGCCTCGCCCAGGATCTCGCCCAACGCGGAGCAGTTGGCGAAGGCGACCGCCGCCGCGTGAGCGGCGTCCCCTGGGCGAACGTCGGAGGCGCCTGCTGACGTCGGGCTGACCCCGTACTGATGTCGGCGTGAACCGGTGGCCCGGGGCGAGCGGTTGCCCCGGGCCACCGGCGTGCGGATCAGTCCTCCGCGCGGATCAGCACCAGCGTGCTGCGCGCCTCGGCGCGTACCGTGGAGCCCGCCTTGAGTTCCGACTCGCCGGAGGCGTCCTTCTCCTCGGCGGTGTTCACCGCCACCCGCCAGCTCACCCCGTACCGCTCGGCGGGCAGCCGGAAGTCGAGCGGCTCGTGGTGGCCGTTCAGCAGGATCAAAAACGAGTCGTCGGTCACCCGGTCGCCGCGCGGGTCCGGCTCGCTGATGGCGTCGCCGTTGAGGAAGACCGTGATCGCCCGGGCGTCGCCGCGCTGCCAGTTGGTGTCCTGCATCTCGCCGCCGTCCGGGCGGAGCCAGACCAGGTCGGGCAGCCCGTCGGCGCCGGTGTCGCCACGGAAGAACCGGCGCCGGCGCAGCACGGGGTGGTCGTTGCGGAGCCGGATCAGCCGCCCGGTGAAGTCGAGCAGGTCGCGCTGTCCGGCGTCGAGGTCCCAGTCCACCCAGGCGAGTTCGTTGTCCTGGCAGTACACGTTGTTGTTGCCCTGCTGGGTGCGGCCGAGTTCGTCGCCGTGGGCGAGCATCGGAACGCCTTGCGAGACCAGCAGGGTGGTCAGCAGATTGCGCTGCTGTCTGGCGCGCAGGGCCAGGATGTCCGGGTCGTCGGTCTCGCCCTCGGCGCCGCAGTTCCAGGACCGGTTGGCACTCTCCCCGTCGTTGCCGTCCTCACCGTTGGCCTCGTTGTGTTTGTCGTTGTACGAGACGAGGTCGCGCAGGGTGAAGCCGTCGTGCGCCGTGACGAAGTTGATGCTCGCCAGCGGGCGGCGCCTGTCGTGCTGGTAGAGGTCGGACGAACCGGTGAGCCGCGAGCCGAACTCGGCCAGCGCCGACTCCTCGCCGCGCCAGAAGTCCCGTACGGCGTCACGGTACTTGCCGTTCCACTCGGTCCACAGCGGCGGGAAGTTGCCGACCTGGTAGCCGCCGTCCCCGATGTCCCAGGGCTCGGCGATCAGCTTCACCCGGCTGACGACGGGGTCCTGCTGCACCAGGTCGAAGAAGGCCGAGAGCCGGTCGACCTCGTGGAACTGCCGGGCGAGGGTGGCCGCCAGGTCGAACCGGAAACCGTCGACCCGCATCTCCAGCACCCAGTAGCGCAGCGAGTCCATGATGAGCTGGAGCACGGAGGGGTGGCGCATCAGGAGGCTGTTGCCGGTGCCGGTGGTGTCGTAGTAGTGCTCCCGGTCGCCGTCCACGAGCCGGTAGTACGCGGCGTTGTCGATGCCCCTGAAGGACAGTGTCGGGCCCAGCTCGTTGCCCTCCGCCGTGTGGTTGTAGACGACGTCGAGGATGACCTCGATACCGGCCGCGTGCAGCGCCTTGACCATGGTCTTGAACTCGTCGACCTGCTGGCCGCGGGTGCCGGTCGACGCGTAGGCGTTGTGCGGGGCGAAGAAGCCGATGGTGTTGTAGCCCCAGTAGTTCGACAGGCCGCGCTCGCGCAGGGTGCCGTCCTGGACGAACTGGTGCACCGGCATCAGCTCGATCGCGGTGATGCCGAGCCGGGTCAGGTGGGCGATGATCGCGGGGTGGCCGATCCCGGCGTACGTACCGCGGATCTCCTCGGGCAGGTCGGGGTGGGTGGCGGTGAGACCCCGCACGTGTGCCTCGTAGATGACGGTCTCGTGGTACGGCCGGTTCGGCGGGCGGTCGTCGCCCCAGTCGAAGTACGAGCCGGTCACCACCGACAGCATGGTGTGTCCGAGGTTGTCCTTGGTGTTCTGCTCGTCGGGCCGGCCGAACCGGTAGCCGAACAGTGACTCGTCCCCGTCGACCTGACCGTCGACCGCCTTGGCGTACGGATCGAGAAGCAGCTTCGCGGGATTGCAGCGCTGCCCGTCGGCGGGCGAGTGGGGCCCGTGCACCCGGTACCCGTACCGCTGGCCGGGCCCCACTCCTGGCAGATACGCGTGCCAGACGAACCCGTCGACCTCGGTGAGCCTGACGCGCTCCTCCGTACCCTGATCGCTGATCAGCGCGAGTTCGACCTTTTCCGCGGCCTCCGAGAACAAAGCGAAATTGGTACCCGAGCCGTCATAGGTGGCTCCGAGGGGATGAGAATGTCCTGTCCATGTTTGCACGCGATAACATTAACGGATTCTCCGCCGGGCAAATGCATTGACTGCCGTACGCGAGTTTCAGACGCGGCGGTGACGGCCGTAATGCTCGCCCACCTGGTGGTGATAGGCGGCGTCCCCCACATGCTTTTCCTTGTCGAACTCGGGAGCTTCCTTGATCTGCTCCTTCGTACGGTCGACATAGATTTTCTCTTCTTCCGGGTCGACCCGGCTGACGGTGCCGGCCGGCAGCAGCACATGCTTGCCGAAGATCCAGACGCCCGTGTCGACGACGAGGTAGGCGGAGCCCACCTCGTCGGAGTGTTTGTCGACCTTGCCGACGGTGCCGTCCGTCGCCTCGACCTTGTAGCCGGTCAGGGTGTTGCCCGCGGTGTGTCCCGTCGTCGGCTGGTAGCCCCACATGTTCTCGCTCATCAAACGGCTCCCTCATCGACGTGTACGGATTGTTCCTCTCTGCGCCGACTGCCCCCGTCCCCCGGGTTCACGCAAGGAAGATCCGCGGGCCTCCGGTTGAGAATCCGGCGCCGCTCGCCCGTACCTCCCGGTGGACAGGACGGACCTGTCCCTCTCTGGAGGGCCGTGAGTTGAGCCACCGACATGTGAACAAGCGGACCGGTTTCGCCGCCGGGGCCTGCGCGATCGCCATCGCCGGAGCCGCCATCCTGCTGCCGAGCGCTCACGCGAGCTCCGAACACGAACAGCGAGGTGACCGGCGCACGGAGAGCCGCGTGCTCACGCCGGACGCCGCGGCCCGGCTGGGTACCGCGCTCACCGCGACCCTCGGGAACGGCGCTGCGGGCTGGTACTACAGCGCCGACGCCAAGCAGCTGGTCGTCAACGTCCTCGACGCGCGGGGCGCCCGGAGCGTCGAGGCGGGCGGCGGGGTCGCGCGGATCGTGCCCAACAGCACCGCCGCGCTCAAGAACGCGGCGCAGACCCTCAAGGCCACCGCTTCGGTGCCGGGCACCGCGTGGTCCGTCGACCCGAGGACCAACACGGTCTCCGTACTCGCGGACAGCACCGTCACGGGTGACCGGATGGCGACGCTGAACAGGGCCGTCGACGATCTCGGCGGTCTGGTGACCATGAAGCGGAGCGCCGGCGTGTTCCGGCCCTTCGACGGTCACCACCGCGGCGGACAGGGCATGGCAGGGCAGGGCTCGGACGCCCAGGGTACGGGCGGCCAGGACCAGAGCGGTCAGGACCAGAGCGGGCAGGCCGTCGGCGGGGTGAGCGGGGGCGACGCGATATTCGGCGGCGCCGTCCGCTGCTCCCTCGGCTTCAACGTCGATGTCGCGGGCGCGCCCGCCTTCCTCACCGCCGGGCACTGCGGGAACGAGGCGGACACCTGGTTCGCCGACCAGAACGGCACCCAACAGCTGGGCACCGTCGCCGTGTCGACGTTCCCCGTCGCCGACTTCTCGCTCGTGACGTACGACGACGCGGCCACCCAGCCGCCCAGCGCCGTCGACCTGGGGGACGCCGGTACGCAGGAGATCACCCGGGCCGTGGACGCGAGCGTGGGACTTCAGGTGACCCGCTCCGGCAGCACCACCGGGGTGCACGAAGGTACGGTGACCGGCCTGGACGCCACGGTCAACTACGGCAACGGCGACATCGTCAACGGTCTGATCCAGACCGATGTCTGCGCCGAGCCGGGCGACAGCGGCGGCGCGCTGTTCGCCGCCGACGCCGCCGTCGGCCTCACCTCGGGCGGCAGCGGCGACTGCACCAGCGGCGGCGAGACGTTCTTCCAGCCGGTCACCACGGCGCTGGCCGCCACCGGCGCGACGATCGGCGCCCCGGACGGCGCGGACCCGGGCGCCTCGGACACCGCGGTCGGCGACGAACCGGGCATGACGGACAACTGACCGTCGCCGCACGCCCCTGGCGCGTTCAGCCGCCGACGAGGGCCTCGTCGCCCGCCCGTACCGGCAGGCCGTGCTGGGCGGCCGCCTCCCACTGGCTCCTGCCGGTCGGCTGCCACCGGTCACCGTTCTGCTCGGCCAGCCCGTAACGGGCCAGGCCCTTCAGATGCTTGGTGATGGTCGGCGCCTGGTAGCCGGCGGCCGCGGACAGCTCGTCGACGCTCACCCCTGACGCGCCGGCCGTGTTCAACTCCCGCCAGGTCTTCGCCGCGTGGAGCCCGAGACCGCCGTTGCGCGCGCTGTTGTAGAACACGGGTCCCGCCGGCTCCTCCTGCGCGGCCGGCTCCCCCGGCCCCTGCGGCTCACTTGTCGCCGTATGGGCCGGGGGCGGGATCAGGCCCTTGGCCCTCGGTGTCGCGGCGCGCCGGCCTGCGGCGGGGCCGACCGGACGGGGCGTCCGGTTGACGGTGCGGTGCTTGCGGCCCTTCTTGTGCTTGCTCATCGTGTGGTCACCTTCCCAGCAATATTGATCACACCGGGCCAACGAGCGACGGCGGGTGAAGGCCATCGGCCATCGGAGTGGCCCGCCGGAGTGATTCAACCGAATTACCTTTGTATCGTTGTCATATCTATGGCGATCCGGGCCCGGAATTCTTTTCAATTCACTCGGATGCGTCGAATATCCGAGTCGATTCCGGGCTTAATATTCCGGCGACAGATGTGGCGGCGCCCCGACCCCGTGCCGTCCTCAACAAGAACATCGACTGTGACAGGATCTGGGCCCTCGATGACGCCGAATTTTCTGCGTGCGCCGCAAAGACACCGGATGTCGCGCTGGACAGCCGTAATTGTCGCGCCGCTTGTCGCCGCCGCCGTGGTCGCGACGACCTCCACTCAGGCGAACGCGATCGCAACTCCCGTGCCGCTGGGCACGACGGCCAGCTTCGCCGTACTGGCCGGTGAATCGGTCACCAACACAGGACCGTCCGTCCTCACCGGAGACCTCGGGGTGAGCCCGGGCACGGCCATCAGCGGGTTCCCGCCCGGCATCGTGAACGGTGCGCAGCACTCGGCGGACGCGGTGGCCCTGCAGGCCAAGTCCGACCTGGTGACGGCGTTCAACGACGCGGCGGGGCAGGCAACCGACGCGGCGCTGCCGCCGGACGCGGGCGGCCTGACCCTGGTCCCCGGTGTGTACACGGCCTCCTCGACACTGGGCCTCACCGGCACCCTCACACTGGACGCCCAGGGCGACCCCAACGCCGTGTGGGTCTTCCAGGTCGGTTCGGGACTGACGACGGCCTCCGCGAGCCGGGTGCTGCTGGTCAACGGCGCACAGCCGTGCAACGTGTTCTGGGAGATCGGCAGTTCGGCCACGCTGGGCACCAACTCCACGTTC
Source organism: Streptomyces sp. AcH 505 (assembly GCF_000818175.1). Taxonomy (GTDB): domain Bacteria; phylum Actinomycetota; class Actinomycetes; order Streptomycetales; family Streptomycetaceae; genus Streptomyces. Next base: position 566,116 of record NZ_JTIY01000002.1, on the reverse strand, counting down.
GTCGGCAACATCCTGGCCCTCACCTCGATCAGTGTGACCACGGGAGCCAGCATCGACGGCCGGGCGCTGGCCCGTAACGGCTCGGTGTCGCTGGACACCAACAGGATCACCAGGTCGACCTGCTCCACCACCACGGGCGGCACGACGACCGGCACCACCACCGGTACGACCACGGGTACCACCACCGGTACGACGACCGGTACGACCACCGGTACGACCACCGGCGGTACGACGACGGGCGTCCTCGGGGGCGTGCTCGGCGGCGTACTCGGCGGCGTGACGACGGGTGGCGGCACCGGCGGTGTGCTCGGCGGCGTACTCGGCGGAGTCGTGACGGGCGGCACCACCGGCGCCACCGTCACCGGCGGCACGACGGGCAGCACCATCACCGGCGGAACCACCGGCGGCGGTCACGGACATGGTCACGGACACGGCCATGGGCACGGGCACGGCAAGCCGCCGGGCCACGGCCACGGCAAGCCGCACAAGCCCGCCCCGTACGGCGAGCAGCCCGGCCAGCACGAGGGCTACGGCGACCAGCCCGACAAGCACTGAGTAACCCGGACAGCGACCGGCGCGTGGCGGAATCGAGGCCGATTCCGCCACGCGCCGCCGTCCCAAGGCAAGAAAGGCCGGGTGGAGCTGTGCTGGTCGGCACGGAACCAACGGATGTAACTGAACAGAGCCGGCCGGACACAGAGCCGCCGCCACCGTCGCGTCGACCGTCGGCGGGGCTCGGGGCCGCCGTCCTGCTGTGCGCTGCGGCGGCGCTGGTCCATGTGTTCCTGGTGTTTCTGCACGTGGCCCCGGCCAACGCCGTCTCACGGCAGTTCAGCCGGCAGGTCAACGCGTGGGTCTATCCCTTGTTCGAACAGAACTGGAAGCTTTTCGCACCCGATCCCGAGTCCGTGAACCAGCGGATCTCGGCCCGCACCGCGCACACCGACGCGGCCGGGGCCGTCACGGTGAGCGGCTGGTTCGACCTGTCCGCCGTGGACGACGAAGCGGTGCGGCACAGTGTGTTTCCCAGCCACACGTCGCAGAACATGCTGCGCAGGGCTTGGTCGTCGTACCTCGAATCGCACGGCGGGGACGACGTGCCGCATTCGGAACGTGCCGTGCTGCTGCAGGAGTATCTGCGTGACATCGCGACCGACCGGGTCGCCGCCCACCGGCACGGCTCTTTCGAGTCCGTCCAGCTCCGCGTCGTCACGGAGCAGATCGCACCGCCGGGCTCGACCGGCACACCTCGCGCGGCAGCCAAGGCGCCGTCCGCCGCCGACACCCGTTATCTGCCCTGGTGGACGGTGATCTCCCATGACAACGACTGAGCGCACCCCCCGCGCGCTGCCCGCCGTACGCGACCGGGCCGCACGGCTCTACGGCCTGCTGACCGAGCGGCCGGTGTCGCTGTACGCCGCGTCCGTGCTGCGTATCGGGTACGGATTCCTCTATCTCACCTTCCTGCTGCGCGAGTTCCCGCACCGTGACGAGATCTGGGGTCCTGACTCACCCTGGACGCCCACCATGGCGCGGCAGCTCTTCGGCCAGACCGGCTGGGCCAGTGTGCTGACGCTGTCCGACAACCGGGCCTATTTCGAGTGCTGTTACGCCCTGGCGCTCGTCGTCTGCGCGCTGTTCCTGGTGGGCTGGCGGACCCGGGTGACGTCGGTGCTGTTCGCCGTCGTGGTGGCCTCGTTCCACGCGCGGGCGATCTTCATGACGGACGGCGGCGACAATCTGATCCTGCTGATGGCGCTGTATCTCACGCTCACCGGGTGCGGGCGCCGCTGGTCCCTGGACGCGCTGCGGGAGCGGCGGCCGGTGTACGGCGCCGCGCGTTCGCGGCTCGGTGAAGCCCGGCGGACGCTGGTCACCGCGGTGCACAACTGCGGGATGTTCGTCATCGCCGCCCAGGTCTGTTTCCTGTACGGCTCAGCCGGCCTCTACAAGGTCCAGGGCGGCAAGTGGGGCGACGGAACCGCGCTGCACTACGTCATGAACCTGGAGCTGTTCCGGCCGTGGCCCGCCCTGTCCCATCTCGTCGACGGTCACGCGGTGTTCATGGCGGTGGCCGGTTACCTGACCGTCCTGCTGCAGGTGGCCTTCCCGTTCGTGCTGTTCGGCAGGCTCAAGTACCCGGTGCTGGTGATGCTGTTGGGGATGCATCTGGGTATCGCGCTGCTCCTCGGGCTGCCGCTGTTCTCCGGCGCGATGATCGTCGCTGACGCGGTGTTCGTCCCGGACCGGTTCTGGCTCCGGGTGCGCGCGCTGCTGCGCGGCGGCCGCCCTCCGGCCGCCGCATCCCCCGTCCAGGACGGCGGCAGCCTGCCCGGCCCCCGGGCCGCGGTGAGCGCGCCTGCCGAGGGCCGGACCGGGCCGAGGAGCTGACGGATCCCGGGCCTGTCGTTCGGATCAGGCCCTGGGGAGTGTCCGCAAAGTATCGTCGTCCGCCCTCGGGGCGAGCCGGACGAGACTTTGCGGACACGACCTAGGTGAGCGGAATCGGCACTGTCTCGCTGATCGGGGTCTGTCCGGTGATCATCTTCGTCGCCGCGCCGGCGAGCCGCAGGTAGAAGTCGGACGAGACGTGCTTGCCGTCGGCGTCGAGGGTGAGGAAGTACTGGTTCGTCGGGATCATCGAAGCGTCCTCGGCGGCCGGCGCGATGGCGGTGGCCTCGTCGTACTCGTCGAACATCGCGATGAACGCCGATGTGGTGCCGGACCTGGTGACGCCCACGGCCTGCTGCCACATGAAGTCGCCCGCCTTGCGGGGGATCTGGTTGCGGGGGTTGCCGGGCTTCCAGTTGGACCACGCGAAGCCGGGGAAGACGACCGGCTGGTAGTCCTGGCCGTTCGCCTTCAACTGGGCCTGGTCGGCGGCGAAGAGCGCGTTGTCGACCGACGCCGAGCCGGTGTTCCACGGCGAGACCATGTTCAGCGCACGGTAGACGGGGGCGAAGCCGGGCTTGGCGTTGCTGTCGGTGCGCCAGCCGCGCGGCACACCGCCGATGACGTACACGCCCTTGCTCTTGAACCAGTTGACCAGGTCGACGCTCTGCTGGGCCGTGCCGGCCCGGTTGGACACACCGAGGCCCCACAGCTCGACGACCGGCTTGCCGCCCTCGTGCGCGTAGGCGGAGGAGTCGGTCAGGTGCATCGAGTTGGTGACGGTGTCCGCCCAGTCGGCCTGGATCGTCTGCTGGAGATTGGCGTCGGTCAGTCCGCTGATGTCGTACTCGACGTAGAAGCCCCTGCCGTACTTCTGCGCGGCGTCGCGGGCCTTGAGTGTGATGTCGTTGCGCTGCTTGTAGCGCGCCGAGCCGACGGTGGCGATGTCACTTCCGAAGCGCTGGAGGGCGGCGCCGTCGATGCCGTACTGCTGCATCCACTTGAAGTGCTGGTCGACGATGGCCGTGGGGTACGAGGAGAAGAGCTGCGCCGGCTGTCCGTTGCCCAGGTTGGCGTAGCCGGTCTGGAACTTGGCACTGGCGGGGTACGCCGACACGTCGGGGTACAGCTCGAAGGTCTGGTTGCCGGGTGACGGTTTGCTGCCCGCCCAGTGGGTCCAGTTGTTGACCGGGGATCCGTCGCCCGGGGCGGCGAACCAGCCCTGGTACCCGGCGTACACCTTGCCCTTGACGCCGGGCTGCGCGGCGGCGGCGGCGGCCGGCCGGGGCAGACTCCCCGCGGAGGCCCGGGGCAGATTGCCCACGGCGGCCCAGATCAGCGCGGCGGCCACGCACAACGCGAGGACGACACGGGGGCGGAGACTTCGTACTATCGGTAGGTTCACGGTTGACACCTTCGGTCCGGCGGTGTGTGGGGACGCGCATCCGGAGCGCTACGCTCGACGCGTACGCATCAAGGTATTTGTAAGTGATACTTACAAATTACGGGGCTGTCAACACTCCGCGCACACCGCACGCTTGACGGCGCGCCACCGCGCGCACCCGCCCGGCACGGCAGCGACGCGCCGGGAAACAACGAGGTCGCACCGCGCCGCCGAATGCACCGCCATGCTCTTGCCGAGTCGTTAAAAACAATCGACCGGAGGAGCGTCGCAATTGACCACCACAGGTACGGCAGGACCGGCCGGGACCGGGAATTCTTATCAGAACAAGGGACCGGGAAAGCGCCGAAAAATCGGCACGATCGTGGTCACTTGGACGACCGCGACCGATCATAAGACGATCGGCTCGATGTATCTCATCACATCGTTCGTGTTTTTCATTCTCGGTGGCATCATGGCGCTCGTCATGCGCGCCGAACTCGCCCGTCCCGGCACCCAGATCGTCTCGAACGAGCAGTACAACCAGGCCTTCACCATGCACGGCACGGTCATGCTGCTGATGTTCGCCACACCGCTGTTCGCCGGTTTCACCAACTGGATCATGCCGCTGCAGATCGGCGCGCCAGACGTCGCGTTCCCGCGGCTGAACATGTTCGCCTACTGGCTCTACCTGTTCGGCTCGACCATCGCCGTGGGCGCTTTCCTCACTCCCGACGGGGCGGCCGACTTCGGCTGGTTCGCCTATTCACCGCTGACCGACGCGGTCCATTCGCCGGGTATCGGCGGTGACTTGTGGATCATGGGGCTTGCCTTCTCCGGATTCGGCACGATCCTCGGTTCCGTCAACTTCATCACCACGATCATCTGCATGCGCGCGCCCGGCATGACCATGTTCCGGATGCCGATCTTCACCTGGAACGTGCTGCTCACCGCGCTGCTGGTGCTGTTCGCCTTCCCCGTGCTCGCCGCCTCGCTCTTCGCGCTGGAGGCCGACCGGAAATTCGGGGCGCACGTCTTCGACCCGGCGAACGGCGGGGCGCTGCTGTGGCAGCACCTCTTCTGGTTCTTCGGCCACCCGGAGGTCTACATCATCGCCCTCCCGTTCTTCGGCATCGCCTCCGAAATCCTGCCGGTCTTCAGCCGCAAGCCGATGTTCGGCTACATCGGTCTGGTCGCCGCCACGATCTCCATCGCAGGCCTGTCCGTGACGGTCTGGGCGCACCACATGTACGTCACCGGCGGTGTGCTGCTGCCGTTCTTCTCCTTCATGACGTTCCTCATCGCGGTACCGACCGGGGTGAAGTTCTTCAACTGGATCGGCACGATCTGGAAGGGGTCCCTCTCCTTCGAGACCCCGATGCTCTGGACGATCGGCTTCCTGGTCACCTTCCTCTTCGGCGGTCTGACCGGGGTCATCCTGGCCTCGCCGCCCCTCGACTTCCACGTCTCCGACTCGTACTTCGTCGTCGCGCACTTCCACTACGTCGTCTTCGGCACCGTGGTCTTCGCGATGTTCGCCGGATTCCACTTCTGGTGGCCGAAGTTCACCGGCAAGATGCTCGACGAACGGCTCGGCAAAATCACCTTCTGGACGCTGTTCATCGGCTTCCACGGCACCTTCCTCATCCAGCACTGGCTGGGCGCCGAAGGCATGCCACGGCGCTACGCCGACTACCTGGCGGCGGACGGCTTCACCACGCTCAACACCATCTCGTCCATCAGCTCGTTCGTGCTGGGTCTGTCGATGCTGCCGTTCTTCTACAACGTCTGGAAGACGGCGAAGTACGGCAAGAAGGTCGAGGTCGACGACCCGTGGGGCTACGGGCGCTCGCTCGAATGGGCGACATCGTGCCCGCCGCCTCGGCACAACTTCGTCACGCTCCCCCGTATCCGCTCCGAGTCGCCGGCGTTCGACCTGCACCACCCGGAGATCTCCGTCATCGACGAGATGGCCACCCGGCCACAGACCTCGGCCATCGTGGCGCCGGGCGACAAGCAGGAGTAGGAGGCGAGAGCGCGTGGAGCTGGACAAGGACAGTGCGCGGGGGCTGGCGCAGCTGGAGGGCTATCTCCTGTGGAACACCGAGGTCCACGAGGCCCGCAGCCAGGCGGCGCTCTTCGCCGAGCAGTTGCCCTGGCTCACCACGGCGCAGCGTGAGGAGGTGGAACAGGTCTACACGGCCGACCGGCTGCGGGTGTCCCGGGCCGTGCTCGTCCGGATCCGGGAGCGCAGCGAGGAGCTGCGGGACGAGTACACGGCGCGCTACCAGCAGCTCAAGGGCCGCTGTGTGGCGCTCACCGTCGTCGCCGTCGGCGGCGCTGTGACGGGTACGTGCACGGCGCTGCCCCTGCTGACGCGCTGAGGCCGCTCCCCGGCCCGGCCGTCGGGCCGGGCCCCGGGGCCTGAGAGGGTGGCAGGTGAACCGGCCCGCGGGTGGGCCGCTCGGAGAGGCAGGAACAGTCATGGCTTCGGCATCGGCGCTCGTCGTACAGCACGGGCCTGCGGGCGGCCCGGGACGCTGGGAGCGCTGGCTGGCCGAAGGCGGGCTCGACCTGTCCGTCGTACCGGCGTACGACGGTGCGCCGCTGCCGCCGAAGCTGGCCCACCGGGCGCTGATCGTGCTCGGCGGGGCCTATCTCCCCGACGACGACGCCCGCGCACCGTGGCTCGCGCCGACCAGGGCCCTGGTCCGCGAGGCCCTCGACACCGGGGTGCCGGTGTTCGGGATCTGCCTGGGCGGCCAGATGCTGGCCCAGGTCGCGGGCGGGACGGTACGGGGCGAGCACGGCACGCCCGAGTTCGGCAGCACCCGGCTGACGCTGCGCGCGGAGGCGGCGGACGACCCGCTGTTCCGCGGGCTGCCCGCGCACCCGACGGCGATCGAGAACCATGTGGACGCGATCACCGAACTGCCGCCGGGCGCGAGCTGGCTGGCCCGCAGCGAACACTGCCCGTACCAGGCGTTCCGGCTCGGCGCGCACGCCTGGGGCGTGCAGTTCCACCCGGAGGCCGCCGCGGAGCGGATCAGCGGATGGAGCACGGAGCGGCTGGAGAAGTACGGCGCGGACCGGACGGAACTGGCCCGGGCAGCCGAGCGCGACGAACCGGCGGCGGTGAAGGTCTGGCACGAGGTGGCGCTGCGGTTCGCCGCGGTGGCGAGGGGCGAGGGGCGAGGGCTGACCCTCCGGCGGGACAGACCCTAGGCGCTCTGCCCGTGGAACGCGCCCACATGCGGCGGCGGCAGGGACGGGCCGCGCGGTGGAGTCCTGCGGACGATCAGCCAGGCCACTCCCAGGGCCAGGCCCGCGAGCACGGCCAGCGCGCCCACGGCGGCGATGCCGATCCAGGCGATGAGGGGCGTCTTGTCGTCGAGCACGCGGTACCGCACGGCGGAGACCGGGATCGTGCCTTCGTGGTCCGCCAGGTAGAACCGGGAATCCATGGAGTTGTTCCGGTTGTCGCCCAGCAGGAAGAGCCGGCCCGGCTCGACGGTCACGTCGTACTTCTCACCGGTTCTGGACGTTTCCCCACCTTTCACGTAAGGCTCATCCAGAACGCGGCTGTTGACGGTTACCTTTCCTTCGACGCAGCAGACGACATGGTCCCCGCCCACGCCCACCACCCGCTTCAGTGTCAGCCCGCCCTCGCCCTTCAGGGGCTCCGAGAGGATGAGGTCGCCCCGCTCGATCCCACTGCCGTCGCTCTTCTCGGCGAAGACCCGCGAACCCGCGTGGTAGGTCGGCTCCATCGAAGCGCCCGCCATTTCCGCGGTGTTGTACCTGGTGCGTGTCACTCCCACGCTTCCGACGACCGCCGCGAGACCCAGCAGAGTCAGTACCAGTGCCGCGATCGCCAGCGGTCTTCCACGCCGTCTGCCCGTACCCACGATGTGCCCTCCCCGGTCCGCCCTGAGCAGGCGGAACGGCCAAAGGTTAGCCGCGCCCGTTCGAGCGCCGGCACCAGGGCCGTCCGGTTGCGAACAGGGGTGGCGCCGTTGCGACATGTCCCAAGCGCGCCAGCCGGAATCCGTGACAGCCCCTCCTGAGCTGCCGGACTCTGAGCGGAGCACGTGACAGCGGCGTGGGACGAAAGGGCTGCACCTATGAGACGGACCCGCCTTTCGGCGGCGATAGCGACGGCGTTGCTGATGACGGCGGGCGCCCTGGCACCCGCGTGGGCATCGCAGGCGCCGCACACCGACAGCGAAGCGAGCGCCGGCGCCCCCGCGGCGGCCGGTCGGAGCGGGCAGAGCGGGCAGCCGGCCACGGTACGGCTGATCACCGGGGACCGGGTCACCGTCGGGGTCGGCCCCGACGGGAAGCGGACGGCGTCCGTCGATCCCGGGCCCGGCAGGGACGGGGTGCTGTTCCGGACGGCCGAACAGGACGGCAAGCTGACGGTCCTGCCGTCCGACGCGCTCGACCTGGTCTCCACCGGCGCGCTGGACCGGCAACTGTTCGACGTCACCGCCCTGTTGGCGCAGGGGTACGACGAGGCGCACAGCGACGGCCTGCCGCTGATCGTGTCGGACCCGAAGGCCGGGTCGGCGGCGGCCGGCACCGCGAGGGAACTCACCGCGCTCAACGACGACGACGCCCCCTCGCGCCGCCTGACGAGCATCGGTGCCCGCTCGGTACGGGTCGCCGACAGTGATCTCGCCGCCTTCTGGCACGAACTCGCCCCTGGCGACGGCGAGATGACCGCCAAGCGGCTGTCCGCGACACCCAAGGTGTGGCTCGACGGCCGGGTGGGCGCTTCCCTGGACCGCAGTACGGGACAGATCAACGCGCCGGCCGCCTGGGCGCTCGGCTACCAGGGCAAGGGCGTCAAGGTCGCCGTCCTGGACACGGGTGTCGACCAGACCCATCCGGACCTGGCCGGCCGGGTGTCGCTGACCAAGGACTTCTCGGGCAGTGGCGGCACCACTGACGTCTTCGGCCACGGCACGCATGTCGCCTCCATCGTCGGCGGCACCGGCGCCGCTTCCGGCGGCAGCCGCAAGGGCGTCGCCTCACAGGCCGACCTGCTGGTCGGCAAGGTCCTCGGGGACGACGGCTACGGCAGCGAGTCGCAGGTCATCGAGGGCATGGAGTGGGCGGCGGCGCAGGGCGCCAAGGTCGTCAACATGAGCCTCGGCTCGGACGAGACGACCGACGGCACCGACCCGATGAGCGCCGCGGTCGACGAGATCACCGAGCGCACCGGGACGTTGTTCGTGGTGGCGGCGGGCAACAACGGCGAGGCCGGGACGGAGACGATCGGTTCGCCCGGCGCCGCCGACGAGGCGCTGACCGTCGGGGCCGTCGACCGCGACGACTCGCTCGCCCCGTTCTCCAGCCGTGGTCCGCGCGTCGGTGACGCCGCGGTGAAGCCCGATGTCACAGCGCCCGGCGTTGACATCGTTGCCACACGCGCGGCGGGTACGACGCTGGGCACCCCCGTCGACGAGTACTACGTCGCGGCTTCCGGCACCTCGATGGCGACACCGCACGTGGCGGGAGCCGCGGCGCTGCTCGCCCAGGAGCACCCCGACTGGGGCGCGCGTGAACTCAAGGACGCGCTGATCAGTACGGCCCACACCGTGTCCGGCACCCTGCCGACGGAACAGGGCGGCGGACGCATCGACCTGGCGAGCGCGACGACCGGTCCCGTCACGGCGACCGGCACGGTCGCGCTCGGTCCGTTCCAGACGGGCGGCGCGAAGCAGTCGGCCGACGCCGCGAACGCCACGATCCATTACACCAACCAGTCGGACAAGGCGGTCTCGCTGCGGCTGACCGCCAAGCTCGCGACGACCGGTGGCCGGGAACTCGGCTCCGGCGCGCTCACGTTCGGCAACGGCGCCGTACAACTGGCGCCGGGCGCTTCGGCCGATGTGCCGCTGGGCGCCGATCCGGCGCGCGCCGAGCGCGGCGAGTACTACGGCTACGTCACCGCCACGGCGGCCGACGGCACCGTCGTCGCCCACACCACCGTCAGCTTCGTGGTGCACGGTCCGATCCACCGGCTCACCGTCACGTCCCTGGACAAGGACGGGCATCCTGACGGGGGGCTGCCGACCATCTGGGGCCCCGACGGGTTCGTGGACTACATCAGCACCGATCCGGCCGTCGCGGAGGTCGAGGAGGGCACGTACCAGCTCAGCAGCTCATCGGTCGACGAGGGCACCGACGGGCAGGAGCTGCGGAACATCGTCCTGCCCGAGGTGAAGGTCACCAAGGACATGGGCGTCACCCTGGACGCCCGGAAGACCACCCAGGTGCAGATCCGCACCCCCGAGCCCGCCGAGCAGCGCGGCGCCCCGAGCTACCAGACCTACCGGCAGATCGACGGGCACAGTCTCACCCAGGGCGTGATGTACTTCGACATCGCCAAGCGGCTGTACGTGAGCCCCACCGCCAAGGTCACCGACGGCACCTTCGAGTTCGCCTCCCGCTGGCAGCTCGTCGCACCGCTGATCAAGGCGGACGTCGTCGGCGCCGACATCGATCTCAACCCGTACTACACCAACTCCTCGCCGCTCTACGCCGAGAAGGGCGTACGGCTGACGGCCGTGGACGCCGGTACGAGCGCGGCGCCGGACCTGCGGCCCGCCAAGGTGCGCGGCAAGCTCGCCGTCGTACGGGACGACGGCTCCGACGAGCGGCAGCTCGCCGACGCGGCGGCGAAGGCCGGCGCGAAGGGACTGCTGCTGGTCTGGCCGACGAAGTACCCGTGGACCAGATGGCGTCCTGACAGCGACCCCAACGCGCTGCCGACCGTACGGGTCAGCGCCGAGGGCGGCGCGGCCCTGCTGGCGCGCGTCAAGCGCCGCAGCACCACGGTCGCGTTCTCCGGGACGGCGCGCAGCCCGTACCTCTACGACGTGATGCAGACCTCGGTCGGTCAGGTCCCGCAGAACGTGGTCTACACGGTCTCGGACCGCAACACCGCCCAGGTCCGCACCACGTACGCCGACAACGGCGGGCTGCCGTGGGCGAGCGAGCAGCGGTTCGGCTGGCGCCCGTACCAGGACTACGCCTGGAACCAGTACAGCCGCTTCGTGCCGACCGGCTTCCGGCGTACGGAGTACGTGAGCGCCGACGACACCACGTGGCAGCACTACGTCAGTCACACCACGGCGTTCGACGTGGACGTGCCGCTCAACACCGGGATGCGGGACGGCCAGCAGCAGTACAAGGCGGGCGCCAGGAGCGACGAGAGCTGGTTCGGCGCCGTGGTCCGGCCCTCGGTCCCGGCCGGTACGGCGACCCCGTCCACCCGCGACGGGAACGTCCTGTCGCTGCGGATCCCCGAGTTCACCGACGCGAAGGCGGGCCACTGGTCGCGCTCGGTCGTCGACGGCGGCATCGGCACGTCAGGGACGGCGGCGCGGGACCCGCTGCCGGCAGGTGACGCCTCGTCGGCCAAGCTGTTCCGCGACGGGGTCGAGGTGGCCACGGCCGACAGCGCCTGGGCCGATGTCGAGGTGGCGCCCGGCGCGGCCGGCTACCGGCTGGACCTGTCGACGTCCCGCACCTCGGACGAGTGGACGTTCGGCACCCGTACGGCGACCTCGTGGTCGTTCCGCTCGGGTAACGCATCGGCCGAGACCGCGCTCCCGCTGCTCCAGGTCGACTACGACGTACCGGTCGACGCGGACAACGCGGTGCGCGAGGGACGCCGGCACGACATCGGTCTGACCGTGCGCGAACAGCCGGGTCTCGCCGCTCCGCAGGGCGTCAAGGTACGGGTCGACGCCTCGTACGACGACGGCCGGACGTGGACGGCGGCGACCCGGGTCGCCGGTCGTGGCCACAACCGGTTCGCGGCGACGCTGGAGCAGCCGAGGCGCACGGCGGACGACGCGTTCGTGACGCTGCGGGTGACCGCCACGGACAAGGCGGGCAACAGCGTCCGGCAGACCGTGGAACGCGCCTACCGCCTCGGCGGGTAGCGGAGGCGGCCAACGCGAGGCCGGGGCCCGTCCGGCGGGGAGCGGGGACGGACGGGCCCGGGGCCACAGCGGCGGGTACGGGGATGCTGAATGCCCCGTACCCGCCGCTTTCTGACGCTCCGGCACCCGCTGCCACCAGGCGTATAGTGCCGTTTCCTAGCGTCGGCGCCGACGGATCGGGCGGCCCTGACCCTCTCGGCGCGGGCGCCGCCCCCTCGGACATGACGGCGGTTCGCCGGAGAGGAGCGGCAATGCTGGAGGCTGTGGGCCTGACCGAGACGGAGGAATCCGTCTACCGGCTGCTCGTGACGACGCCCACCGCCGCAGCGGACGAGATATCGGAGCGCGCCGGTCTCAGTCCGCACGAGACGGAGCGCGCCCTGGCCTCGCTCACCGACAAGGGCCTCGCCAGCTGGACGGACCGGACCCCGCGGAGCTTTGTCGCCGCTCCCCCGGACGTCGCCCTGCTGCCGCATCTGCAGCGCAGGTCGGACGCGCTCGACGAGGCCCGCGCCGCCGTGACCGATCTGGTGGAGACGTACCGGCGTACCCGCCGGCGCAGCGACCCCGACCAGCTCATCGAGGTGATCACCGGCGCCGAGGCGCTGCGCCAGCAGCTGCGGCAGATCCAGGACAACACCCGGCACGAGATGCTGTGGTTCTGCAAGGCGCAGTACGTCGCGATGCCGTCGGGCAGCAACAAGGCCGAGTTCGACGCGCTGGCCCGTGGGGTGCGCTACCGCGTCCTGTACGAGCGGGCGTTCTTCGACGACGCGGGGGCGGTCGACAACGTGGTGGAGGGTGTGCGGGCCGGCGAGATCGCCCGCGCCGTGCCGCATCTGCCGCTCAGGCTGGCGGTCGCCGACCGGTCCATCGCGATCTGTCCGCTGGTTCCCGGCGGCCCCGGCGGCAGTTCGGAGGAGCCGACCACGGCGCTGGTGCGCGGGAGCAGTCTGCTGGAGGCGCTGGTCGCCCTGTTCGAGCGGTACTGGGAGGACGCGGTACCGCTGGATGTCAGCGCGTCGGGCGAGGTGAGCGGTACGGACGGCACGGCGCCGGGACAGGTGCTGTCGGCGACGGACCGCCAGCTGCTGTCGCTGCTCGTGGCGGGGGTGGCCGACAAGGCCATAGCGAGTCAGATGGGGCTCAGCAGACGGACGGTGCAGCGGCGTATCCAGGGGATGATGACGGCCGTCGGCGCGACGACCCGGATGCAGCTGGCGTGGCAGGCGGCCCGCAGAGGCCTGATGTAGCGCGGCCGTCAGGCGTCGGGGGTGTCGCCCTCGGGCGGGTCTGCGGGTTCCGTCGCCGGGGGTGTGGTGGGGGCGGTGGGGCTCTGCGGGGGTGTGGTGGTCGGGGACGGCTGCGCGGGCGGTGTCGTCGGCGCGGGGGGTGTGGTCTTCCTCGTGGGCCGCTCGGCCGCGGGTGAGGCTTCGGCCGCGGACGTCGTCTTCTCGTCCGGGCTCGCGGACCGGACCGCGCTCGACCGCGCCGCGGGCCGGGCGGACGTGCCCGCCTCGGCCGGCGCCGG
>NZ_JTIY01000002.1:541345-552679 GCF_000818175.1 Streptomyces sp. AcH 505 | reverse complement strand
GCCCGGGTCGCGCGGTGGGCGGGGCGCCGGGCGGCCCAGCGGTCGGGGGCGGCCAGGAACCCGGCGGCCTGCCGGGCGGTCGGGCGCTCCTCGCTGTCCTTGGCCAGCAGCCGCAGCACGAACTCGTCGAACGCCTCGGGCAGGTCGGAGTGGTAGCGCCCCGGCGGGTCGGGGGCCACGTCGACGTGCTGGTAGACCATGGCCGTCGGCGTGTCCGCCTGGAACGGGGTGTGCCCGGAGAGGAGTTCGTACAGGACACAGCCGAGCGCGTACATGTCGGCGGGCGGTCCTGCCGGGCGGCCGAGGGCGCGTTCCGGTGAGAGGTAGGCGCTGGTGCCGATGATCTGGCCGGTGGTGGTGAGTCCGGCCGACGACTCGTCGGCGAAGCGGGCTATGCCGAAGTCGCCTATCTTCACGGTGTCGTCGGAGTTCAGCAGCAGATTGCCCGGTTTGACGTCGCGGTGCACGACTCCCTGCCGGTGTGCGGCGGCGAGCCCTTCGGCGACCTGGCCGCCGATCCTGGCGGTGCGCCAGGAGGGCAGCGGTCCGTGTTCGGAGATCTCGTCGGCGAGGCTCCGCCCCTCCAGCAGCTCCGTGACCAGGTACTGGCGGTCCGCGTCCGTGCCGGTGTCGTACACGGCGACCACATGCGGGTCGCTCAGCCGCGCCGCCGTCTGGGCCTCCAGGTGGAAGCGGGCGACGGCCGCTTCGTCGGCCTGCCGGTTCAGCAGCAGTTTGACGGCGACGGGCCGTCCCAGGACCTCGTCGACCGCCCGCCAGACCTCGCCCATTCCGCCGCGGCCGAGCCTGCTGAGCATCCGGTAGCGGCCGGCGAGCAGGCGGGGCGCCGTCGTCCCCGCCCGCCCCCGTGGTCCGTCGTCGTCAACGTGCATGGGAGGGACCCCCTGACATACGGGTGCGCGGGTACGGGCGAGCGGTCATTGCTCTCTTGTGCCCCGTGTTCGCGACCTCATCCTGCCGTCGCACCGGTCGGCCAGGTTCGCCGCTTGGGCAGTGGCCTGGCGTAACCCCCGGTACGGCTCGTGTTCAGCTCCAGGGCGACGAGCGACTCCGCGAGGCGGACGGCAGCGGCGACCCCGTCCACGACGGGCATGGCCAGCCGCCGCGCCAGCGCGGTCCGCAGTCCTGTCATCCCTGCGCAGCCGAGGACCAGCACTTCGGCGCCCGCCGCGACGGCCCGTTGCGCCGCCGCCAGGAACGCCTCCGTGGTGCGCCGCTCGTCGCCGAGGTCGAGGACACCGAGGCCGGTGCCCTCGACGGCGGCGCAGTGGGCCGCGAGCCCCGCTGTGTGCAGGCTGTCCTCGATCTGGCCGCGTGAGCGGTCCAGCGTGGTGACGACGCCGTACCTGCGCCCCAGCAGGCAGGCCAGATGGGCCGCGGCTTCCGTGATGTCGACCACGGGTACGTCGAGCAGTTCGCGGGCGCCCTCCCTGCCGTGCTCGCCGAACCCGGCCATGACGACGGCGTCGTACGGCCCCTCGTAACGGCGGAGGGTGTCGAGGACCGCGGCCGCCGAGAGATAGCTGTCCAGCCAGCCCTCGGCGGACTCGGGTCCCCAGGCGGGCGTCAGCCCGGTGATCGTGGTGCCCGGGCTCGCGACCGCCCGGGCACCGCGCACGATCTCCTCGGTCATCGACCGGGTCGTGTTGCAGTTGGTGACGACGATCCGCACGCCGTTCAGACCTCCGCGAGTGCCGTGGGAAGGGCTTGCGCGCGTTCGGCTCTGCCCAGCGCCGCGTAGAGCGCGGCAGCGGCCGCCGTACCGATGAACCAGGAGTACGGCGCGACGTCGCCGAAGTACGGCACGAGCGCGAGTACGGCGGCGACGGCGGCGGACGGCAGGAACGCCCACAGCGCCCTGGGGTTGACGCCCCTGCGGTAGTAGTAGCGCGAGCCGGGCCGCCCGTCGAAGAGCGCGTCGACGTCGACGCGTCCGCGCTTCACCCAGTAGTAGTCGACCATGATCACCCCGAACAGCGGGCCGAGGAAGGCGCCGAGGCCGCCGAGGAAGTAGTTGACGACGTTCGGGTTGGAGTAGAGGTTCCACGGGGTGACCAGTAGCGCCGCGACAGTGCTGATCATTCCGCCGATCTTGAAGGTGATCTTCTGCGGCCAGACGTTGGCCAGGTCGTAGGCGGGTGACACGAAGTTCGCGACGATGTTGACCCCCATCGTGGCGATGGCGAAGGTCAGCGCGCCGAGGACCAGCACCCAGGTGTTGCCGACCTTGGCGACGAGCAGCGCGGGGTCGGTGATGGCCTCGCCGAAGACCTCGATGGATCCCGCGGTGACGACGACGGAGACGATGACGAACGCCGTCGAGTTGATCGGCAGGCCCCAGAAGTTGCCCCGGCGCACCGTGCGCTGGTCGGGCGCGAAGCGGGAGAAGTCGCAGAAGTTGAGCATCAGCGTGCCGTAGGTCGCGAGGATCAGCCCTATCGCGCCGAACCACTGCCGGAACTGCTCCCCCCTCGGGACGGGGTGCGGGGTGGAGGTCAGGGAGATGCTCCAGCCGGCCTTGGCGAGGACCCATACGGCGAGGGCGATCATCACGAGCCAGATCGCGGGGCCGCAGAAGTCCTGGAACTTGCGGACCGATTCCATGCCCTGCCCGATGATCAGCGCCTGGAGGACCCAGAGGGTGAGGAAGGAGGCCCAGCCGAGCGCGTCGAGCCCGAGGAAGGAGTGGTGCGTCCAGGAGACCAGTCCTGGCGCGGCGGCGAGCAGCATCACGTTGACGGCGACGGACGCCAGATAGGTCTGGATTCCGTACCACATGATGGCGATGACGGCGCGGATCAGCGCGGGGATGTTGGCGCCCCAGACGCCGAAGCTGATCCGGCTGACCACCGGGAAGGGGACGCCGTGCCGCTGGCCGACGCGGCCCATCAGATTCATGCCGGCGTAGATGATCACGAAGCCGACGAGCAGCGCGGTGAAGATCTGCCAGGCGTTCATGCCGAGGACCAGCAGTCCGGCGGCGAAGGTGTAATTGCCGAGGTTGTGGACGTCCGACATCCACATCGCGAAGAGGTCGAACACCTTCCACTTCCGGCTGCCGGCCGGGGCCAGGTCGGCGTTGGTGAGCCGGGGGTCGGGGACGAACGGGCTGATGCCGGTGGCTTCTGCGGGGTCTGCGAGGGACACGGAGCCTCCCGATGAGGGAACGGGGACGGGCGGGTTTGGTATACCAAACCCGCCGTCATGGTCCCGCCGCCGAGTGCCACCGGCCGTGTCCCGGCGGTTACGGCTCCGTTAAACGGTCCGTGCTTCGTGGATCATTGGTCCCATGACCACCGCCGAACCCCTGGGCGCCGTGCGCGAGCGCGTACTCGCCGGGCTGCGGAACGACATCATCGGCGGCCGCCTGCGGCCGGGCGACCGGCTCGTCGAGCGCGAACTCGCCGACCGCTTCGGGGTGTCCAGGGTCCCGGTGCGCGAGGCCGTGCGCGCCCTGGTCGCCGAGGGCTTCGTCCTCTTCGAGACGCCGCGCCGCGCCGTGGTGCGCCGGCTCACCCCCGGGGACGTGGCCGAGCTGTTCGAGCTGCGCGAGGCCCTGGAGGTGTACGCCGCTGGGCTCGCCGCCACCCGCGCCGACCGCGCGGGGCTCGGCCGGCTGGCCGGGCTGCTCGACGACGCCACGGCGGCGACCCGCACCGGCGACGCCGAGCGGATCACCGACATCAACACCCGCTTCCACGACCAGGTGCTGGCCATGGCGGGCAACAGCCTGATCGTGTCCGTCCTGGAACCGGTCGACGGGCGGCTGCGCCTGCTCACCCGGCAGAACGAGGAATGGCCGCAACTGCTGGCCGAACACGGTGAGTTGTACGCGGCCATCGCCTCCGGCGACGCGGACCTGGCCCGCGCGAGCGCGCTCGCCCACGTACGCGCAAGCCACCGCGCGACCTCGCGCCGCCTCTTCGGCGACGAAGCGCCCGCGCCGCAGGGGGACGCGCCGGCGCCGTAGGAGCACGGAATTTCCCGGGCCGCGCGCCGGTTGCCGTGGAGTCGCGGGCACAATGATCGCGTAGCCCGCCCGCCCCGTCACGCAGAGAAGTGCGAAGAGTCCATGGAAATACGCGCCGTCTCCTTCGGCCACCCCGACGCCGTCAAGCTCAACGACCGCGTACAGCTCGAATACGCCGAGCGCTACGGGGACGGCGGCGATGTGACGCTGCTCGATCCCGACATGTTCACGCCGCCGGGCGGGCTGTACCTGATCGCGTACGACGAGAACGGCACCGCGCTGGCGACCGGCGGCTGGCGGGCCCAGGAGCGCAACGGCGCGGGGTACTCGGACGGCGACGCGGAGATCAAGCGCATGTATGTCACGCCGGAGGCCCGCGGCCTCGGTCTTGCCCGGCGCCTGCTGGCCGCCCTGGAGGCGGACGCCGCCGCCGCGGGACGTACCCGGATGGTGCTGGAGACCGGCACCAAGCAGCCCGAGGCCATCGCGCTCTACGAGTCGAGCGGCTACACGCCGTGCGCCAAGTTCGGCGAGTACCGGCACGAACCGCTGAGCCGCTGCTACGCGAAGCCGCTGACGGCGGCTGCCCCCGCCGCCCCCGGCACGGCCGGTGGTGACGCGTGAGCGCACCGGAGCCGACGATCGTCGCCACCTCGGGCGGTCTGCGCCTCGGTGACCGTACGCGCGTCGCCTTCGACGCCCTCGCCCATCACGCCGTCGAGCTGTCCGGGGTCCACGGCCGCCGGCCGCGGGTCATGTACGTCGGTACGGCGATCGGTGACGACGAGCACTTCGCCGCGCGTATCGGCGAGGCGGCGCGGGTGGCCGGCTTCGACCTCACACCGTTGCAGCTGTTCCCGATGCCGAACATCGAGGACATCGAGGCGACCGTGCTGGACCAGGACGTCGTCTGGGTCATGGGCGGCTCGGTGGCCAACCTGCTGGCCGTGTGGCGGGTCCACGGACTCGACACGATCCTGCGGACCGCCTGGCAGGCCGGTGTCGTACTGACCGGCGTCAGCGCGGGGTCCATCTGCTGGTTCCAGGGCGGTACGACCGACTCCTTCGGCCCCGAGCTGCGCCCGGTCACCGACGCGCTCGGCTTTCTGCCCTACGGCAACGGCGTCCACTACGACAGCGACGAAGGACGCCGCCCGCTGGTGCACCGGCTCGTCGCCGACGGGACACTGCCGCTCACCCACTGCACCGACGACGGGGTGGGTCTCGTCTACCGCGGCACCGAACTGGTGGAGGCGGTGTCGGAGGCGCCGGGCAAGGGCGCGTACATCGTCAGCCGTGCCGGCGACCGGGCCGTCGAGGAGCGCGTCGAGCCCCGCCGACTGCCCTGACCCGCGGGCTTCCCGGCCTCGCGCGGGCCGGACGGTGCCGTCCGGCCCACGAGGACACCGTCAGGGAGCGGCCTTGACGAGCTTCATGTAGCGGGTCCAGTCCCACAGGGTGCCCGGGTCGGTGTGGTCGGCGCCGGGGACCTCCACATGGCCGATGATGTGAGCGCGGTCCCTGGGGATGGCGAACCGGTCACAGACGGCGGCGGTCAGCAGCGCCGACTGCTGGTACATCTTGTCGGTGAACCAGGAGGCGTCGTCGATCCAGCCTTCGTGCTCGATACCGATGCTGCGGGTGTTGTAGTCCCAGTTCCCCGCGTGCCAGGCGACGTCGCGCTCCCGTACACACTGGGCGATGTAGCCGTCCGCCGACCGGACGACGTAGTGTGCGGCGGCCGCGTGCGCGGGGTCCTGGAAGAGTCTGACGGTGTCGGCGAAGGTCTCTTGTGTCACATGCACCACGACCATCTCGATCGGGTACTCAGTGGGGCGCTGGGCCGCCGTGTAGTTCGAGGTGCTGGCCGGGGTCCAGTGAGTGGCGGGGTAGCCTGCCGCCGTGCGCGGGGTGTTACGGGGTGCGGCGGCGGCACTAGCGGCGAGCGGGGTGAGGGCGGCCGACGCAGCGAGCGCGGCCGCTCCGGTGAACAGGCGCCGACGGGCTGGGTGTTGGCGTGCGGGCTCCATGTGGACTCCTGACAGGGACGGCGTGGGGTCGCGTACATGTCACATACATGCTGTGCGCTCATGATGCTCAACACCCCACGCCCTGCCAAGGGAACGGCCCATCTGCCAAAGGACCGACCAAAGGCGGAACGTCCCTGGTCAGCGGGGAAATCCACCTGACTGGCCGTCACTCGGACGCGTCAACCGTCCTGACCTGAGGAAACGTCAGACCGTCTTCACGAAACGACCGGGTGCTCGCTGCGCTCCTTGAAACCGGCCGCCTCCAGTTCGATGTAACGCTCCATCAAGGATCCCGCGAGGGCGCCGACCACCGGACCGAGCAGACCGCGCTGCTCGATCGTCAGAATGACCACCGCACCGCCGGGCCCCTCGGTCACCTCGTGGGTGCCCCGGGTGCGGAGGCCGGCGCCGCCGGACTCCCAGGCGAAGAAGCGGCCGGGGCGCACATCGGTCACGGTCCACACCGCCCTGCGCAGCTTCGGCTGGTCGATCAGGAACTTGTTCCCGGGGATGATGCCCCAATCCCCCACGGCGACAAGAGAGTTGATCGACGGTGTGAGGTCGGGCCAGCTCGCGAGATCGCTCACCACCGCCCAGACACGGGAGGCCGGCGCTTCGATGCTCAGCGAGTACGTCCGAAGTGTCATGGGGCGATCTCCTTGGCTGCTGGTACGGAGCCGGTACACACGGTGTGTCCAGTATCGGGCGTGTGCCATGCTCTGTACCTGGTTTCGTCCGGGCAAGGGGCCCGGTGTTGACGGGGGTGTGGCATGGTCACTGGTCGCGTGGTGCGCTTCGACGGGGCGCGGGGTTACGGGTTCATCGCGCCGGACCACAGTGCGGATCACAGCGGGGAGGACGTCTTCCTGCACGTCAACGATCTCCTGATCCCCGAGTCCGCCCTGCGCCCCGGCCTTGTGGTGGAGTTCGAGATCGAGGAGGGCGACCGCGGGCTCAAGGCCTCCCGGGTGCGGCTGCCCGAGGGGGCGGAGCTGCCCGCGGTGTCCGTCGCCCGGCAGCCGGCCGGCGACGACTCGATGTGCGACCTGCTCAGCGCGGAGGAGTTCCTGCACGAGGTGACCGAGACCCTGCTGTCGTCGGAGCCGTCGCTCACCGGTGACCAGATCCTGCGGATCCGCCGCGGCCTGCTCCAGTTCGGCAAGGGCCACGGCTGGACCGAGGGCTGACCACTCCCGAGGGTGTCGCACGCGGCGGTCGCGGTCCTCCGGGGCCCGGCCGCCGCCGTGCGTCCGAGGCGCGCCACCGTATAGCTCACTTGTTCGAGTGTGTGGTTATGCTGGGGGATATGTCGACTCATCTACAGGGGTCCCTCTTCGACCAGGGCGACGCGGTACGCGTCGGCCCGCTGCACGACGTCCGGCGTACGGTGCTGGGCGACGGGGCCTGGATCGATCTGCTGCCCGGCTGGGTCAGCGGGGCCGCGGCGCTGTTCGACGGGCTGGTCTCGGACGTGCCCTGGCAGGCCGAGCGCCGGCAGATGTACGACCGCGAGGTGGCCGTACCCCGGCTGCTCCGCTTCTACCGGGACGGCGCGCCCCTGCCGCATCCCGCGCTGGAGACCGCCCGCGACGCGCTCTCCGCGCACTACGCCGCCGAACTGGGCGAGCCGTTCGCCACCGCGGGGCTCTGCTACTACCGGGACGGCAGGGACAGCGTGGCCTGGCACGGCGACCGGACGGGACGCGGTGCCCGGCAGGACACCATGGTGGCGATCCTCTCCGTCGGCGAGCCGCGTGACCTCGCCCTGCGTCCGGCGGGCGGCGGGGCGCCCGGCCGGCGGGTGCCGCTCGGCCACGGCGACCTGATCGTGATGGGCGGCTCGTGCCAGCGCACCTGGGAGCACGCGATCCCGAAGACGACGCGCGACGTGGGCCCCCGGATCAGCGTCCAGTTCCGGCCACACGGCGTGCGCTGAGGGCGTGCGCCGGGGGCGCCGAGGGAAGCGTCCGGCGGACCCACGCTCCGTGCCCCACCTGCGAGTTGCTACGGTGCGGCGATGCCTTCCTCTTCACGCGACTCGGCGGCCGGCGCCGGCTGGCACGGCCAGCGGCCCGGCAGCTACGAGAGTCTGCTGCCGCCCACCGCGAAGAAGCTCTCCTGGTTCGACCCGGGCACGCTGTGGAAGGCCCGCAACGGGCCGCTCGCCTCCCTGTTCGGGGATCCGACGGGCGAGGACCGGCGCCGCTGGGTCAAGGGCCAGCTCGACCGGGGTGTCCCGCCCGACCTCATGATCGAACGCGACGACCCCGACTCGTTCTCCTTCATGCTCTTCGGCGACACGGGCGAGGGCGACGCTCCCCAGTACGCCGTGGTGCCGGGCTTCCTCAAGGCGAGCGAGGGAACGCGCTTCACCGTCCTGTCCAGCGACGTGCTCTACCCGGTCGGCAGCGCCAACGAGTACGGCACCAAGTTCTTCCAGCCGTACCAGCGCTACCAGGCGCCGATCTACGCCATACCCGGCAACCACGACTGGTACGACGGCAACACCGGCTTCATGCGCGTCTTCTGCGACGCGCCCGCCCTGCCGCCCGCCGCCCCGCCGGCGAAGCTGTCGCGCGCGTGGTGGCGGGGACTGCTGTGGAGGCGGCCCGAGGTACCCGACGAGCAGCGTCTCGCCGAGGCGCGGGCGCTGCGCTCGGCCCCCGCCCAGCAGGCCGAACAGCCGGGCCCCTACTGGGCGATCGACGCGGGACCGCTGCGGATCATCGGCATCGACACCGGGCTGCTCGGCACGATCGACGCGGAGCAGGGGCAGTGGCTGCGCCGGGTCTCGCAGGGGCCGAGGCCGAAGATCCTGGTCACCGGATCGCCGATCTACGTCGACAACAAGTACGAGCCGTGCGCGATCGAGGGCGGCGGCACCGTGGACGAGATCGTCCGCGATCCGGACTGCCACTACGTGGCGGCGATCGGCGGCGACATCCACAACTACCAGCACTACCCGGTCGACGTGCACGGGCGCACCATCCAGTACCTGGTGTCCGGCGGCGGCGGTGCCTTCATGCACGCGACGCACACCATCGCCCGCATCACCACCGGCGGGGTCACCGAGGACGAGTTCCGCTGCTACCCGCTGCGCGGTGACTCCCTGGCGTTCTACAGCGGGGTGTACGGCCGCCGGTTCCATCTGCGGCGGTTCTTCGAGCTGACCTCCGAGCAGGCCACGGCGGTGATCTCGAAGCGGCTCGGCATCCGGGCCACGCGCGGCACCGACGCCCGGGTGACCCTGCGCGTCCGTCTGGTCGCCGCCCTGCTGGGGGTGGCGAAGCAGCGCAGGCGCAGGTCGTGGTTCCGGCTGCCGGTACGCAAGATCTACGCCCAGCTCTTCTCGCCCGGCTCGGTGACGTTCACGCCGCCCTTCTTCAAGAGCTTCCTGCGTCTCGACGTGACACCGCAGACCCTGCGGATCCGCTGCTTCGCCGCCACCGGCAACCTCGAACAGGAGCTGGACCCGCCGGTCGAGGACGAGATCGTCATTCCGCTCGGCTGACCCGGGCATCCCCAACGCCGTTACGACCCGGGGGCGTTGGGGAACCCGGCGCCCACCGGACGTTCTCCGGTACTTCATCTGGACGGCGCTTCGGGCGCCGTCCCGCTTCCCTACACTCGCGGTGCACCTCCCCGTCCCCCCGAACCGGAGGTAAGCCGTGTCCGGCTTGTCCGTACGATGGCCGTCGCCCCGCCGCTCCCGTACCGTCGTCGCCTCGCTCGCCTGCTTCGCCGCCGCCTGCGCCGGGCTCTGGGCCGGTCTCGGCGGCGCTTCGAGCGCCCAGGCCGCGGGCAGTGTGCCGACCCCCGACCATGTGGTCGTGGTGGTCATGGAGAACCACGCCTACAGCCAGATCATCGGCAGTTCGAGCGCGCCGTACATCAACTCGCTGAAGTCGGGCGGCGCCAACCTCACCGCCTCGTACGCCATCACGCACCCCAGCCAGCCCAACTACTTCGCGCTGTTCTCCGGTTCGACCCAGGGAATCACGGACGACGGCTGCTACACGCCCGGTTTCTCCTCAGCACCGAACCTCGCGTCCGAGCTGGCGGCGGCGGGCAGGACCTGGGCGAGCTACAACGAGACGCTGCCCAGCGCCGGTTCGACGACCTGCAACAGCGGCAAGTACGCCCGCAAGCACAACCCGTGGTTCGGCTTCAAGAACGTCCCGACGTCGACGGCGCGCACCTTCGCGCAGTTCCCGACGGACTTCGGCCAGCTGCCGCAGGTCTCGTTCGTGACGCCGAACCTCTGCAGCGACATGCACGACTGCTCGGTCGCCACCGGCGACACCTGGCTGAAGAACAACCTCGGCGCCTACGCCACGTGGGCGAAGACGCACAACAGCCTGCTCGTCGTCACCTTCGACGAGGACAACTCGCTCTCCGGCAACAAGATCACGACCGTGCTGTACGGGCAGCCGGCCAAGGCCGGTTCGTCGTCCTCGACGAAGTACACCCACTACAACGTGCTGCGCACCATCGAGGACATGTACGGCACGGCGCACGCGGGGCAGGCCGCCAACGCCACGGACATCACGGGCATCTGGGCCTCCTGACGTGTACGTAGCGGACAGTCGCGGCGCCCCCGCGACGGCGCCCGCCCGGGGACCGTCCGGGCGGCGCGCCGCTGTCGCGCCCACGGTGCTGGCCCTGGGCTCCGTCAGTCTCATCACGGACGTCTCGTCCGAGATGGTCACCGCCGTCCTGCCGCTCTACCTGGTGACCGGGCTCGGTCTCTCACCGCTCGGCTTCGGACTGCTCGACGGCGTGTACAACGGCTTCAGCGCGCTGGTACGGCTCGTCGGCGGCCATCTCGCCGACCGCGGCGGCCGCCACAAGTCCGTCGCCGCCCTCGGCTACGGACTCTCGGCGATCTGCAAACCCCTGCTCCTGCTGGTGAGTTCGCTCCCGCTGATCGGCGCGGTGCTGGCCGCCGACCGCACCGGCAAGGGACTGCGTACGGCGCCGCGTGACGCGATGATCTCGCTCGCTTCGGCGCCCGAGTCACGCGGCAGGGCGTTCGGCGTGCACCGGGCGATGGACACGGCGGGCGCGCTGCTCGGACCGCTGGTGGCGTTCGTGATCCTGCGCGCCACGGTGGACGGGTACGACGCGGTGTTCACGGTCAGCTTCTGTGTCGCCGCGGTCGGCGTGGTGGTCCTGGTGCTGTTCGTGCCCGGTGCACGCGCCGGGGCGAAACGCACCGACGGGGCACCTGACCGCCCGGCCGCCGGGGGCGTCTCGCTGCGGGCGGCCGTGGGGCTGCTGCGCCGGCGGGACGTGCGGCGGCTGTCGGTGTGC
>NZ_JTIY01000002.1:532914-540128 GCF_000818175.1 Streptomyces sp. AcH 505 | reverse complement strand
GCGGGGCAGGTGTCGCTCGCGCACCCGCCGGCGCCGCTGATCGTCTTCAGGAACATGGCGTACGGCCCGCACCGCGACGAGCTGAGCACCGTACCCGCCGGTGATCCGGCCGGCCGGCGCACCGCGTCGGGAGTGACGTGCCTGCGCTTCCACGCCGCAGGCGGGACCGGTATCTGCCTCCAGGCGGAGCACGGCACGCTGACGGACAGCTACCGGGCGGTGGTCCTCGACAGCAGGCTCAGGGAAGTCGCCCACTACGCGCTGCCCGGGATCCCCACCCGGGCCAGGGTCTCCCCGAGCGGGCGGCTGGCCGCCTGGACCGTCTTCGTCGGCGGCGACTCGTACGCGGGCACCGACTTCTCCACCCGCACCGCGATCCTCGACACCCGCACCGGGCGGCTCGACCCCTCCCTGGAGGCGTACCGGGTCACCAGGGACGGCCGCGCCCTGCACGCCGCCGACATGAACTTCTGGGGAGTCACCTTCGCCGACGACCGGGTCTTCTACGCGACGATGGCGACCGGCGGAAAGACGTATCTGGTGCGCGGCGATGTGACGACCCGTTCGCTCAGCACGCTCCACACGAACGTCGAATGCCCCTCGCTGTCGCCGGACGGCACCCGGATCGCGTACAAGAAACGGGTCGCCGGGCTGCCCGCCGACTCGCCCTGGCGGCTGTACGTGCTGGATCTGCGCACGATGCGCGAGACCGCGCTGGCCGAGCCGCGCAGCGTCGACGACCAGGCGGTGTGGCAGGACGGGCGGACCGTCGTCTACTCGATGCCGAGCGACTTCGGCTCCGACCTCTACGCGCTGCCCGCCAACGGCACGGGCGCCCCTCACCTGCTGATGCGGGCGGCGCTCGCCCCCGCCTATCCGCGCTGACGGTCGCCCGTGCGAGTGATCGACACGGCGCGTCAACACCGCCTCACCGAGGGCGACGCCTACCATGTCGGGCAGCCACGGGCGGCACTCCTCCGCCGCCGTGTCGTAGGTCCCGGCGAAAGGCGTGCGGTGAGCGATCACGGATCCGGACTCAGGGAGTGGCTCGCCCAGAAGCTCAGGCCCAGGCTCGCCGTCCCGGCGCCCGCGGCCCCGCCCCGGCGGTACGGGCCGCCCGTCCTCACCGCCGACTTCACCAGCGCCGAGCAGTGGGTGGCCGGCCGTTCCTGGGCCTATCCGGACGGCGGCCCGACCAATCCGGGCGACAACAAGCTCGACCATCTCGTGACCGATCCGCAGTTCAGCAGGGGCGGCACCTTCCGCGCCTGCCGCCGCGCCGACGGCGACTGGGACACCGGGCTGCTGACCACCGAGGGCAGCGCCGACGGTTTCATGGTCCGCGCCGGTGACATCCTCGACACGCGCGTGCGGCTGCCCGTGGAGACCGGCGCGTGGCCCGCCGTCTGGACCTGGTTCGAGGGCGGCAACGAGGTCGACGTCTTCGAGTACCACCCGGACAACCCCCATCTGCTGGAGCTGACCAACCATGTCAGGGGCGGCCACCGCGGCTACACGCACGCGTCCGTCGCGCCGGGCGCCTGGGTCGATCTGAAGGTCGAGTTCGGGGCCAGGTCCGTCGTCTGGTGGGTCAACGGGGTACGGGCCTTCGCCGACGGCCGCGGGGTGGGCCGGCACTGGCGGGCGTATCTCATCGTGAATCTGTCCGTCAGCGCCGGGATGTACCACCCCGCGCCAGCGCCGGACCTGACGGCGATGTCCTTCACCGTCGAGCATCTTCATGTCCACAGGGGCGATGACTTCTGACCGCCCGCGCGGTCACCAGTGGCAGACGGACGACGCATTCCTGACGAAGGAGAACGCCATGCCTCAGATCACGCCCAACCTGTGGTTCGACACCCAGGGCCAGCAGGCGGCCGAGTTCTACGTCTCGGTGTTCCCGAACTCGAAGATCACGAACATCCTCCGCTACGGCGAGGCGGGCCCCGGCCCGGCCGGCTCGGTGCTGACCGTCGACTTCGTGCTGGACGGCCAGCCCTACACGGCGATCAACGGCGGCCCGCAGTTCACGTTCGACGAGGCGATCTCACTGCTGATCAACTGCGCCGACCAGGACGAGGTCGACTACTACTGGGACAAGCTCACCGACGGCGGCGAAGAGGTCCAGTGCGGCTGGCTCAAGGACAAGTACGGGCTGTCCTGGCAGGTCGTCCCGGTCGGGATGGCGGACGTGCTGGGCGACCCGGACCCCGCGCGGTCCGAGCGCGCCGTCAAGGCCATGTTCGCCATGAAGAAGATCGACCTGGCGGCGCTGCGGGCGGCGGCCGACGGCACGGACAGCTAGGGCCTCTCGTTTGGATCATGCCGGGCTCGCGTGCCCTGGCACCGCGCCCTGATCCGGCCTGATCCAAACGAAAGGCCCTAGGTCAGAAGATCGTGGCGGCCGTCTGCGCCCCGCCGGCACTCCCGGCCAGCCACTTCGACCACGACAGGTTGAAGGCCGCGTACCCGTTGTCGGCGGCGGCCTTGCCGCGCGGTGAGCCGGTGATGGTGACCGGGTCACCCTGCTTCACGTAGTTGTAGAACCACTTCGCGTCGGCCATCGACAGGTGCACGCAGCCGTGCGAGCCCACGCTGTGTCCCGGGTACGGGTCACCGGTGGAGTAGTGGATGTAGGTGCCCGAGGTGGTGAGGTGGACGTCCCACGGCAGCTTCAGGTCGTAGAAGTCCTTGTCCTTCTTGTCGCAGCTGATCCCGACGCTGCACGAGGTCATATGGACGGTGCGCTCCTTGTCGATCACCGCCATGGTGCCGTTCCAGGACGGCCAGTCCTTGCTGCCCGCGTCGATCGGGAGCGTACGGACGGGGGCGCCGTTCTTCGTGATCTTCAGGGTGTGGCCGGGTACGGAGACGGCGGCCTCGACGTCGTCACCGATGGTGAACGAGTGCTCGTAGTCGTGGGTGCCGAGGCGGCCGTTCCCGTTGCTCACCCCGGTCAGCTCGGCGTCGACCCTGACCTGCGTACCGGACTTCCAGTAGCTCTGGGGGCGCCAGTCCACGCGGGTGCCGCTGAACCAGTGCCAGGCGCCGGTGGTGGGCTCCGACGCGGAGACCTTGAGGTGCTGCTCGACGTCCGCGCGGGCCGAGGCCGCGACCGGGTTGCTGAAGACCACCGAGATCGGCATGGCCACGCCGACCGTGGCGTCGGTCTGCGGGGTGATCGTGTTCAGCAGCATCGGCTGCGGGGGCTTCGGCTTGGGGTCGGGCTTCGGTGGCGCGGGCGTCGACGACGAGGCGAGCGCGGAGGCGGAGAGAGAGGCTGAAGGGGAGGGCGAGGCCGAGGCGGAGGCGGAGGCCACGGGCTGCTGGTGCGCACTCACGGTCGGTGAGACCGGTGGCTTCGCGTCGGCGGCGGCCGAGACACCGCCGCCGCAGGCACTGGCGCCCGCGATCACCGCGCCCGTCGCCAGTGCGATCCCTATGCTGCTCCTGCTTCGGCCCATGCGCACGCGCATATTCCACTCGCCACTTCTTCAGAGGTCCGATATCCCTGGAGATACGGATTTCCGTGCCCATGGTTACACGAATGGTGTAAAACAACGGCCAAAGCTGGTCAGGTCGTGACCGCAATCACGCGCCCCGTGCCGATCGCCTCGGTCAGCGCGCGGTGGTCGTGTTCGTTCTGGTCGGCGTAGCTCTCGGCGAACCCCACCAGCGCCCGGTCGAAGACGTCCCCGGCGCCCAGATAGGCGGCGACGGCGATCCTGTCCCCCGACCTGGCGTGCGCGCGGGCCAGGGTGGCGCCGCAGAGTTCGCCGAAGACCCGCATCCCGCGCGGCACCATGATCTGGGGTACGGCGACGCCCTTCCAGTCGTTGAACTGCCGGATGTAGAAGTCCCGTTGCCTGTCGTCGAGGCCCTGGACCCGGTCCCAGCCGAGGAAGATGTCACCGACGGACTGCATGAGCCGCTGGCCGGCGACGACCCGGCAGCCCTGGTTGTCGTAGACACTTCCGCCGACATGCTCGGCGAGCACCGAGGTGTCGGCCTCCTTGGCCTGGAGGATCAGCGGGTCCTGGTCGTCCTTGCCGAGGAGCAGCACGATCCAGCAGCGGGTGCCGACACTGCCCACGCCGACCACCTTGCGGGCGATGTCGACCACCCGGTACTGCTGGAGCAGATGCCTGCGGTCCATGGACAGGCTGCCCGCGTACCGGTCGACGAGTTCGCGCAGGCCCGCCTCCAGCCGGTCACGCTCGGCGCCGGGCAGCATGTCGTCCAGCGGCACGATCAGCGGCGGGTCGGCCACGAAGCGGCGCTCGCCGTGCAGCAGGTGGGTGAGCTTTTCGAACGCCCGCAGATTGTCCCTGGTCCTGGCCTTTCCCACCGCCTTGGTGACACGCCCGCGGCCCCGCTTGTCGAGCCGCTTACCGACCGTGGCGCGCAGTTCCTCGACGTCGGCGCGTTCGTACCAGACGGCCAGGTTGCCCAGCCCGGCGAAGTACCGCATGCGCTCGCGGTACGAGCCCACGGCGGCCCGGACGATCGCGGCGCGCTCCTTGGCCGAGTAGCCGTTCTCGCGGCCCGCGATCACCAGGCTGGCGGCCAGCCGTTTCACGTCCCACTCCCAGGGGCCTGGCAGGGTCTCGTCGAAGTCGTTGATGTCGAACATCAGCCGCCGCTCGGGCGAGGCGAGCAGCCGGAAGTTCATCAGATGGGCGTCACCGCAGAGCTGGGCGGTGAGACCGGTGTGCGGCGCCGCGCCCAGGTCGGCCGCCATGACGGCAGCGGCGCCCCGGTAGAAGCGGAACGGCGACTCGGCCATGCGTCCGTAGCGGATCGGGACGAGATCCGGTACGCGCGTGGCGGACTGGCTCTCGATCACGTCGATCGGGTCGGGGCGGCCGGCTGCGGCGGTGAATTCGCCGTGCGCCGATCTCGGCAGGATCCGGCGGGCGGCCTTGCCCGCCGCCGCGCGTTCGGTCGGGGTCAGATAGGTCCCGCCTGCGGCCGGGCTGATGGACGTCTGCATGGCGGCCCTTCCCGTCGTCCCGACGAGCCGGACACTCTCGCCCCAGGGGCTGACCTGGCCCCCTCCATTCTCCGCCGCCCGCCGGGCAGCGCATCTCGGCGGCTCGGACAGACGCGGACAGGCTCGGACAGCGGCGGACGGACGGGTGGCCGGGCACCAGGGGTGCCCGGCCACCGGGTCGCTCAGGAGAGTGGTCAGTGCAGCAGGTCGTTGCCGGACTTCACCACCTGCGTGCCGCCCTTGACCACGCCCTGCACCGCGGCCGCCTTCTCCCCCAGGGCTCCGTCGGCCACGGGCTTGACCTCTCCGCCGGCTGCCGCCGCCGTCTGGGCCGCACCGCTGAGGGTGCCGCCGAAGTCGAGGGCCTGGGCCGAGGGGGAAAGGGCGGCGAGGAAGGCGGAACCTGCCGCCGCGGCAGTGAGGATTCGACGCATGTTCATGATCCGTACAACGCACGGGCCGGGCGGAGGTCACGGTTCCGTTCGGCTCAGGGCTTGAGTCCCACACCCGCGACGGACTCCACCCGGCCGAAGTCGCCGGTGTCGTCCGGGTCGGGCCGCCACTCGGACGTCATGACGATGCCGGGCTCGACGAGTTCGAGTCCGGCGAAGAACTCGCCGATCTGCGCCGGCGGCCTGAGGTGGTACGAACTGGCCGAGTTGGCGTTGTAGACCGCGATGGCCTGGTTCGCCGTCTCGTTGCCGTCGGTGCCGTCGCTGAGCGCCAGATAACTGCCCGACGGCAGGGCGGCGAGCATCTCCTCCACCACGTCCTGCGGCTTCTCCGCGTCGGACAGCTGCCCCATCATGCCGAGCATCGTCAGCCCCACCGGACGGCTGAAGTCCAGCGTCTTGGCCGCCTCCGCGAGGATCTTGCCGGCGTCGAGCACATCGGCGTCGATGTACGCGCAGGCACCCTCGGGGGTGCTGGTGAGCAGCGCCCTCGCGTGGGTGAGGACCAGCGGGTCGTTGTCGACGTAGACGATCCGGGACTCGGGCGCCAGCCGCTGGGCCACCTCGTGGGTGTTGTTGGCGGTGGGCAGACCCGTGCCGATGTCCAGGAACTGCCGGATCCCCGCCTCGCCCGCCAGGAAGCGGACCGAGCGGGCGAGGAAGGCCCGCTGCGCGCGGGCGATACGGGCGATGTCGGGGAACGTCTTGAGGATGACGTCGCCGGTCTCGGCGTCGACGGGGTAATGGTCCTTGCCGCCCAGAAGGTAGTTCCATACGCGCGCCGAGTGCGGACGGTCCGTCTTCAGTCTGAGGGCGAGGGGGTCTTGGGGAGTGCTCATGGCCAAAGCTTCACATATCCAGTGGATCTGTACCCGGGGATTGCACAATGCCTGTTCGATTAGGCTCACCAGCCCCGACATGAACAGGGAGTTCTCCATGACGTACGACGTCGAGGCGGTCCGCGCGCAGTTCCCGGCGCTGCGGGCCGGGGGCGCGCATTTCGACGGGCCCGGCGGTACGCAGACGCCTCGGCCCGTCATCGACGCGATCGGCGAGGCGCTCGCGGGACCGCTGTCGAACGGCGGCGGCGGCAGGACCGCCGGGGAGCGCAGCGCGGGCGAGCTTGTCGTGGCCGCGCGCCGGGCGATGGCCGATCTGCTCGGCACCGAACCGTCGGAGATCGTCTTCGGCCGCAGCGCGACGCAGCTGACGTACGACCTGTCCCGGACGCTGGCCGCGTCCTGGGCGCCGGGTGACGAGGTGGTCGTGACCCGGCTGGACCATGACGCCAATGTGCGCCCGTGGATCCAGGCGGCGCAGGCCGCCGGGGCGACCGTACGGTGGGCGGACTTCGACCCGGCGTCGGGCGAGCTGACCGCCGACGACGTCCGCGCCGTCCTCTCGGAGCGCACCCGGCTGGTCGCCGTCACGGCCGCATCGAACCTCATCGGCACCCGGCCGCCGGTCCCGGAGATCGCCCGGCTCGTGCATGAGGCGGGCGCGCTGCTCCATGTCGACGCCGTGCACGCGGCGGCACACACCTATGTGGACAGGGACGCGCTCGGCGCGGACTTCCTGGTCTGCTCCCCTTACAAGTTCTGCGGGCCGCATCTGGGGGTGCTCGCCGGGCGGGCCGAACTGCTGGAGGGGCTGCGGCCCGACAAGCTGGTGCCGTCCGCCGACACCGTGCCCGAGCGGTTCGAACTGGGCACGCTGCCTTACGAATTCCTCGCCGGCGTGCGCGCCGCGGTGGATTTCTTCGCCGCGCT
>NZ_JTIY01000002.1:525969-532483 GCF_000818175.1 Streptomyces sp. AcH 505 | reverse complement strand
GGAGGCGCATGAGGATGTCCTGCGGTCCCGGATCGAGGAGGGGCTGGGCGCGTTCCCGTCCGTCACGCTGTACTCGCGGGCCCGGCGCCGCACCCCGACGCTGCTGCTCGGCTTCGAGGGCCGCGAAGCGCAGGACGCGTACCGCTTTCTCGCCGACCGTGGGGTCGTCGCGCCCGCCGGTTCGTTCTACGCGGTGGAGGCGTCGCGCAGGCTCGGTCTCGGCGACACCGGCGCGCTGCGGGTGGGGCTCGCCCCGTACACGAACGCCGACGACGTCGAGCGGCTGATCAGCGGCCTCGGCGACTTCCTGGGCCGGGCCGCGTAGCGCCCCGGCCCAGGACGGGCGGCGGTCCCCTGTCAGTCCCCGGGGCCCTCCGGGGCGACCGGCCGCTCCTCCGGCGGTTCCGGGGTGATCGGCAGGCACACCTCGAACCTGGTGGTGCCCGGCTCCGAGTAGACGCGGATGTCGCCGCCGTGCTTGTTGACGACGATGCGATGCGAGATGTCGAGGCCGAGGCCCGTGCCCTCACCGACGGCTTTCGTGGTGAAGAAGGGCTCGAAGATCCGCGGCCTGACCTCGGGCGGGATGCCGGAGCCCGTGTCGATCACATCGACGAGCACCCGGTCCGGCTCCTTCCTGGTGCGCAGGGTGAGCGTGCCCGTGCCGTCCATCGCGTCGAGGGCGTTGTGGATCAAGTTGGTCCACACCTGGTTGAGTTCGGCGCCGAACGCCCGGATGCCCGGCAGGTCGGGGTCGTAGTCCTTGACCACCTTCACGCCCTGGGGGATCTTCGCCTGGAGCATGGTGAGCGTGGCGTTGAGCAGGGCGTGCACGTCGACGGTCTGCTGTGCGGCGCGGTCGAGCTGGGAGTACTGCTTGGCCGCCCCGACCAGACCGGAGATCCGGGTCACCGCGTCGTCGATCTCGCCCATCAGCAGTTCGGTGTCGATGGTGTACGCGATCCAGCGCACGGCCGAGTCCAGATAGGCCTCGCCGACCGTGTCCTCGACGGTGGCCAGCCAGGGGACGCTGATGCCGCCAGCCGCCATCGCGGGCGCGAGGTCCCAGGCGCCCGCCACGCCGTGCTCTTCGAGCCAGTCGGCCAGTTCGTCCTCGGCGTCGGCCGCACCGAGCGCGGTCTGCGGCGGCGCGGCTGCCGCCTGTTTCACCGCCGCGTCCTGCAGTTCCACCAGGCCGTGCAGCCGGGTGCCGTCGACCCGGCCGTCGGCGATGAGGGCGAGCTTGTGGCGCATGCCGGCCACCCGGTCGCGCAGCGCCGCCGTGGCCCTGACGGCGGAGGCCGCCGGGTTGTTCAGCTCGTGGGTGAGGCCGGCCGACAGTGAGCCGAGGGCGATCAGCCGCTCCCGCTCCCCGACGATGGTGTTGGCGGCGCGGGTGCCGAAGAACAGCCCCTCCAGCAGATGCAGCGCCATCGGGAACCACTCGCGGATCGCCGTGGCGAACTCGTCGGCGGTCAGCACGAAGAACGTCGCGTCGCTGACGGCCCGCAGTGTGTTCGCGTACAACTGCTCGACGCGGTCGCCGAGATACGCCTGCATGGCGCCGCTGTAGACCCCGCGCTGGTCGGTCCTGCTGACCTCGATGTCGTCGCCGTGCAGCCGCCGGTTGAGCGAGACCGCGCCGCTCAGCAGGACGAAGAAGCAGGTCGCGGGCTCGCCCTCGGCGTAGACGACGCTGCCGCCCGCCCGCTCCTCGACCTTCCCCCGCTCGGACAGCCACACCAGCTGGTCCTCGTCGAGGGCCTCGAACAGGAACAGGGTGCGCAGCTCTTCCGGACTGAGCCGGACGGTGTCGGTCACTGTGCCTCCAGATAGCGGTGGACCAGCGAGATGGCCATCGCGCCTTCGCCCACGGCGGACGCGACGCGTTTGAGCGAGGTGGCGCGGACGTCTCCCGCCGCGAAGACACCGGGCACGCTGCACTCCAAGTGGTACGGGTCGCGGGGCAGTTGCCAGGACGCGGGGCGCCTGCCCGCAGCGACCAGGTCGGGTCCCGTGAGGACGAAGCCGCGGTCGTCGCGCTCGACCACGCCGTCCAGCCATTCGGTGCGGGGTTCGGCGCCGATGAAGACGAACAGCCAGGACGTCTCGACGGTTTCCGTGTCGCCGGTTCTGGTGTCCCTGAGCGTGAGCTGCTGGAGGTGGTCGCCGCCCTTGCCCTCGACCACCTCGGTCCAGGGGTGCACGACGACGTTGTCGATGTCGCGGAGCTGGTCGATGAGGTAGCTGGACATCGACCGTACGAGATCCTCGCCGCGGACGAGCAGATGCACCCGGCGCGCGTAGCGGGAGAAGTAGACGGCGGCCTGTCCCGCCGAGTTGGCGCCGCCCACCATGTACACGTCCTCGCCGGAGCAGGTGTGCGCCTCGGTGACGGTGGATCCGTAGAAGACCCCGGCGCCGGTGAACTCCTCAAGGCCCGGCGCCGTCAGCCTGCGGTAGGAGACCCCGGTGGACAGCACGACGGTGTGGGCGGTGATCGAGGTGCCGTCGCCGAACCGCAGCACCCGGCCCGAGCCGGGCGCCTCCATGGAGATCACCTCGCGGGTGGAGAGGATCTCGGCGCCGAACTTCGTCGCCTGCCTGCGGGCCCGCTCGGTGAGCTGGGCACCCGAGACCCCGTCCGGAAATCCGAGGTAGTTCTCGATGCGCGAGCTCTGGCCGGCCTGGCCGCCGGTGGCCTGGCGCTCCACCAGGACCGTACGCAGTCCCTCGGACGCGCCGTAGACGGCGGCGCCGAGTCCGGCGGGCCCCGCGCCGACCACGACGAGGTCGTAGAAGTCGGAGGTGGGTGTGGTGGTGAGGCCGACATGGGCGGCGAGCTGGGCGTCGCTCGGCGCCATCAGGGACGCGCCGTCGGACGTGATCACCAGCGGTACGTCGCCCTCGGCGGCCCCCGCGGCGTCGAGCAGCCGCCTGCCCTCGGGCTCGTCCGCCTGGAGCCAGCGGTACGGGACCAGGTTGCGGGCGAGGAAGTCGCGTACCGCGAAGGAGGGCGCCGACCAGCGGTGTCCCACCACCCGGGTCTCGGTGGCCGAGGGGTCGGGGGTGGCGAGCCAGAGGTCGAGCAGCCCGTCGATCACCGGGTAGAGGTTCTCCTCCGGCGGGTTCCACGGCTTGAGCAGGTAGTGGTCGAGGTCGACCACGTTGATGGCGTCGATGGCGGCGCCGGTGTCCGCGTACGCGGTGAGCAGCACCCGCCGGGCGAGCGGGAACAGGTCCATCGCCGCTTCCAGGAACTCGATGCCGTTCATCTTCGGCATCCGGTAGTCGGCGAGGATGATCGCCAGCTGGTCCCCGCGCAGCTTGATCTCGCGCAGCGCCTCCAGCGCGTCCTCACCGGAGGCCGCGCGGACGACCCGGTAGCGCTCGCCGTAGCGCCGCCGGATGTCGCGTGCGACGGCTCTGGAGACCGCCGGATCGTCGTCGACGGTCAAGATCGTCGGGTTGACCATGCCACCACCCCTGAACTGGTCGTCTCCTCGATGCGCCCGGGCATCCCAGACTACGCCGGGACGCCTCGGGACGGGCCGGGAACGGGGTGCGGCCGGGGCGGGGCCGGGGAATGGCGCAGCCGGGCGCACTGTTGTCATGGACATCCAAGGAAGGGAGCAGGCCATGAAGGTTCGCCAGTCGTTGCGGTCCTTGAAGTCCAAGCCGGGGGCGCAGGTCGTCCGCAGGCGGGGCCGCGTCTTCGTGATCAACAAGAAGGACCCCCGGTTCAAGGCCCGCCAGGGCTGAGAACGCGACCGCCGGACGGTCCCCGACCGATGTGCGGGGCGGCGGTCCGCGGGTGAGACTCGGTGGATGAAGGCCGAGGACTATCTGCCGATCGCCGAGCACGGCCTGATCGGTGACCTGCGCACCGCCGCGCTGGTCGGGACGGACGGCCGGGTGGACTGGTTCTGCGCCCCACGGTTCGACTCCCCCAGCGTCTTCGCCTCGCTGCTGGACGCCGGCAAGGGCGGCTACTGGGAGATCGCCCCGTCCTGCCAGATCGCCAAGCGGCACCAGTTCTACTTCCCGGACACCAACATCCTGGTGACCCGGATGCTCACCGAGGACGGCATCGTCGAGATCCAGGACTTCATGCCGGTCCTGCGGGCCCGCGACAGCGAGCACCGCCAGCGGCTGGTGCGGCGGGTGGTCAACGTACGGGGCCGGATGCGGATGTCGGTACGCGTCGCGCCGCGCATGAACTACGGCCGTGACCGGCACACCCTGACCCGGGTGCCGGACGGTGTGGTGTTCAGCGGCGAGACACTGTCCCTGTCGGTCCGCTCGACGGTGCGTCTGGACGTCGAAGGGGACGACGCGTACGGCGAGTTCGAGCTGTCCGAGCGCGAGACGGCGCTGTTCGTGCTGGAGGCGGCGGCCGACGGGGCGGACTTCCCCGAGGAGGCCGTGGGCCCCGAGGCCGCGGAGGTGTTGTTCGACGCGACGGTGGCGTTCTGGCGCCGCTGGCTCTCCCAGTCCGGCTACACGGGCCGCTGGCGCGAGATGGTGCACCGCTCGGCGCTCACCCTCAAACTGCTCACCCACGAACCGACCGGCGCGGTCATCGCCGCGCCGACGCTTGGTCTGCCCGAACGGATCGGCGGGGGCCGTAACTGGGACTACCGGTACGTGTGGATCAGGGACGCGGCGTTCTCCCTGTACGCGCTGCTGCGGCTGGGCTTCACCGACGAGGCCGAGGCCTTCATCGGATGGCTGACCGAGCGGCTGCGTACGGCGACCGACCGAGGCGCCGGACCGCTGCGGGTCATGTACTCCATCGACGGCGACGCGCACCTCCCCGAGGAGGTGCTCGGCCATCTGGAGGGGTACCGGGGCTCGTACCCGGTCCGCACCGGCAACGACGCGAGCGGCCAGCGCCAGCTGGACATCTACGGCGAACTGATCGACTCGATCTATCTGTTCAACAAGCACGGCGGCGGAATCTCGCACGAGGCCTGGACGGATCTGTGCGAGATCCTCGACTGGCTGATGGACAACTGGGACACCGCAGACGAGTCCATCTGGGAGACCAGGGCCGGCCGGCAGCACCACACCTACTCGCGGCTGATGTGCTGGGTGGCCGTCGAGCGCATGATCAGGATGGCCCGGCAGCGCGGTCTGCCCGGGGACCTGGGCCGCTGGACAGAGGTGCGCGACCGGATCTACCACGCGGTCATGTCGCGCGGCTGGGACCCGGTGGCCCACACGTTCGTCCAGCGGCTGGGCGCCGAGCCCGACGGGGAGGTGGAGACCATCCTGGACGCCTCGGCGCTGCTCATGCCGATGGTCAAGTTCATCTCCCCCGCCGACCAGCGGTTCCACTCGACCGTCGCCGCGATCCGGGGCAGTCTCGTGGCGGACAGCCTGGTCTTCCGCTACGACCCGGCACAGGCGCCGGACGGTCTCGACGGCACCGAGGGCACGTTCTCCATCTGCTCGTTCTGGTGGGTGGAGGCGCTGGCCCGCTCGGGTGACGTGGAAGAGGCGCGGGTGGCGCTGGAGAAGATGTTCACCTACGCCAACCACGTCGGACTCTACGCCGAGCAGATCGGCATGACGGGCGAGCATCTGGGCAATTTCCCGCAGGCGTTCACCCATCTGGCACTGATCAGTTCGGCGATCAACCTCGACCGCGCGATGGGCTGACGCGAGGTCTGGTCAGCAAAATAGATGCGTGGTACACCTTATTTTGTGACCGACAGTGAAGACACGTCAGCGACCGCCCAGGAGGCGGCGCACGGCGGCGCTCCCGGCGCGGTGAGCCCGTTCCGTCAGCCGAAGGCCGTGTGGGCGGTGGCCTTCGCCTGCGTGATCTCCTTCATGGGGATCGGCCTCGTCGACCCGATCCTGCCCGCCCTCGCCGACGGACTGCGGGCCAGCCCCAGCCAGGTGACGCTGCTGTTCACCAGTTATCTGGTGGTCACCGCCGTCGCCATGCTGTTCACCGGCTTCGTCTCCAGCCGGATCGGCGCCAAGCGCACGCTGGTCGCCGGGCTGATCCTGATCGTCGCCTTCAGCGCACTGGCCGGCGCGTCCGGCAGCATCGCCGGGATCGTCGGCTTCCGGGCGGGCTGGGGCCTGGGCAACGCGCTGTTCATCGCGACCTCGCTCGCGGTCATCGTCGGCTCGGCGAGCGGCGGCTTCGCCGGCGCCATCATCCTGTACGAGACGGCGCTCGGCATCGGTATCGCCATCGGTCCGCTGCTCGGCGGTGAACTCGGCGGCATCAGCTGGCGCGGCCCGTTCTTCGGCGTCGCCGTGCTGATGGCGCTCGCCCTGGTCGCGACGCTCACCCTCGTACAGCCGACCCCGCCGCCTGCCCACCGGACGTCGGTGCTCGACCCGTTGCGGGCCCTGCGCCACCGCGGTCTGCTGACCATGGGGCTGACGGCGCTGCTGTACAACTGGGGCTTCTTCACCGTGCTCGGCTACGCGCCGTTCCCCATGCACCTCGGGACCCATCAGCTGGGTTACGTGTTCACCGGGTGGGGCGTGC
>NZ_JTIY01000002.1:502132-525944 GCF_000818175.1 Streptomyces sp. AcH 505 | reverse complement strand
GGCTACGCGCCGTTCCCCATGCACCTCGGGACCCATCAGCTGGGTTACGTGTTCACCGGGTGGGGCGTGCTGGTGGCGGTCTTCGCGGTCTTCGGCGCGCCCCGGCTCCAGGCGCGGCTGGGCATCGCCAGGGCGCTCTACCTCAATCTCGCGCTGTTCGCCGTCGACATCGCGGTCATCGCCGCCTTCACCGATTCGCGGACCACGCTGATCGTCGCCGTGATCGTCTCCGGCGCCTTCATCGGCATCAACAACACCATCACCACCCAGGCCGTGATGACGGTCGCCCCGGTGGAGCGTCCCGTCGCCTCGGCGGCCTACGGCTTCGTCCGCTTCATCGGCGGCGGTCTCGCGCCGTACGCCGCGGGCAAGCTGGCCGAGCACTACACCGTGCACGTGCCGTTCTGGCTGGGCTCAGGGGCCGTGCTGGTGGCGATCGGTGTGCTGGCGACGGGTCACTCGCTGCTGGCCGACGCCGAACGCACCCAACAGGCGGAGGTCCGGCCCCCGGCGGAACACACCGGGGACCGGACCGTGGCGCAGGGCGGCTGAGCCCGGCGCGCTCCGCGGGACCGAACGGTCAGGGAGTGATACGGAAGGCGTCGATCATGCCGACCGACGTGCTCTTGTTGACCACCTTGATCGTGTGCGAGCCGCCGGCCAGACCGGACTTCTGCCAGACGACCTGCTGCGCCTGTCTCGCCCCTGAGACGTACAGATCGACCGTGGACTGCAGCGCGTTGTCGAGATAGACGTCGACCTTGCCCATGTCGCCGTTGCGCTCGGACAGGTACTGGATGCCCGTGCCGGTGAAGGTGTACTGGGCCGTCGCACCCACCACCGTGCTGTGGTGGGTGTCGTCGTTGTAGTCGCCGTAGCCACGGGCGCTGGTGCTGTACCAGTTGCTGTCGTAGGTCACCGCCGAGTCGTTGACCATCGGGTTGGCCGTCTTGCCGATGCCCAGCGTCGAGTTGGTGCCGGCCAGGGTCTTGGCGTCCTGGTTGGCGGTCCCGGTCAGCGTGGTCGCCGAGTAGCCGCTGAGCGGCTTGGCCGTGCGCTCCACGACGTACACGGTGTTCGCCGCCGTGGTGAGCTTGAACTCGGGGTCGCTCGTGGTCAGTACGGTCGAGTTGTCCGACGCCTTGCGGACCCGGACCTGCTGGTTGCCCCACGGGTTCACGATCGTGGTGCTGTTGCCGTACTGGCTCTTGAGCCCGACGTACTTGACCTCGCCGGCCTCACGCTCGGACGACACGGTGAAGCCGCCGCTCGCCTGGAGGGTGAACTTGCCGACGAAGCTCGAATCGGACGGCACGGCGGGGAAGACCCTGATCTTCCCGTTGTACGACTGGAGCAGCGACTCGTTCATCGCCGACAGATGCACACCGAAGTACTCGAACACACCGTTGGTGTTGTCGGTCAGACCGTTGGGGTAGGTCTGGTACTTCTTCAGCATCGTCTTCATGCCGTCGAACGTCTGGTTCCCGAGCCCCAGCCGGGCCGCCTGGACCGCGTCGTTCGCCCACACGTTGCCGTACGGGAAGGGCCGGGCGTTCCAGGTGTTGACGGCCTTCTGCTGGTCCGGGTAGCCGATCCCGGTGATGTTGTACGGCCAGATCAGCTCGGACGCGACGTTCTCGTTGTTCCGCGTCTGGGCGATCGGCGGGGTGTGCGGCAGATAGGTGTTCGCGTCCGAGGGGTAGGCGATCAGGTTGTCCAGGACCTTCTGCCACTGCGGGACGAGCGACGCGTCCTGGCCGAGGTCCTTCGCCGTCTGGATGGCGATCGGGAACAGGCTGCGCACGGCGGCCAGGTCGGTGATCGCGTTGGGCACGTTCCAGTACGTCTCGTGCGAGTTGGACGACGCGACGTAGTACTTGCCCGAGCTGTCGACCGACAGCATCTGCGTGTAGAACTTCGCGACCTCGCGCATGAACGGATAGGCCGTGTTGCGCAGGTAGTTGCTGTCGTTGGTGTACTTGTACTGCTGGTACATGTTGAACGCGGCCTCGTAGCCGGTCGACCAGATGTTCTTGGTGTAGTCACTGCCGACGGTGCCGCGCGCGTTGCCGTCCCAGCCCATGGTCTCCGGGACCCAGATGCCGTCGACGTTGTACCGGGTCTTGGTGTACGCCTTGAGCGTGTTGAAGTTCCGGCTGTACAGGTTGTTGAAGGTGTTCATCACGTCGGCGTGGTTGGACGCGAGGAACGAGTTGTAGACGTCCCGTTGGTTCCAGTACCAGTACGCGTTGCTCCACTTGGTGTTGTCGCCGGTGGCTCTGAAGTCACCGTTGATGAAGTGGAACGGGTAGTTGGCGAACCCGCCTGCGGCGATCATGTACGTGCCGAGGTAGTAGGCGTTCTCCATGTAGTCGGCGTCGCCGGTCGCGTTGGAGTACTGCACGAACGACTTCTGCCAGAACGAGTGCCACCAGTTCTGATAGCTCGTCAGGGTCGAGGCGTATCCGGTGCTCTTCACCGAACTCAGCGCGCTCTTGGCCGCGTTGACCGAGTTGTGGTCCGACGCGTTCAGCCGGGTGCTGGTGGTGAACCAGATGGTGTAGCTGCTCGACGGCGTGATCGTCAGCCGCACGGTCTTGGAGTCGACGACCTTCGTGGTGAACGGCGCGCCTTCGACGGTCGCGGCGAGCGTGTAGCCGAAGTTGTTCGGGTCGGCCTGCCCCCTGCTGATTCCGGCGCCGGTCGAGTCGGCGTAGGTGGACACGTTCTTCCAGGTGTCCAGGTTGGGGACGTCACCGCTGTTGCCGAGCTGGCCCAGGTCCCACAGGCTCAGGTCGAGCGAGACGCTGGAGACGCCGCCGCGGGTGTCGTCGACATGGACACCCATCACCTCGGAGTTCGGCTTCCCCATCACCGTGACGGTGCGGTTGCTGTCGTACTTGGTGGTGAGGGTGCCGTTGTACATCGACAGACGCTGCTGGAACGTGCTGTAGCCGGTGTCCATCGCGGGTGTGGTGTTGAGCTTGACGAGCCCCGCGCCGAACGCCGTCTGCTCCGACGCGTCGACGCCGGACACCTGCATCTTCAGACCGTTGTCGTTCCAAGCCATCGCACCGGTCTTGCCGTTACCCACCGTCAGACCGTAGTCGGGGTCGGTGTTGGGCCGGTTGTAGACGATGTCGTGCTTGGACAGGTACTTCGCGTAGTCGACGTTGAGCCCGCCCGTCGCCGAGTTGAAAGCGGCGTCGGTGGAGGAGGCGGACGCCGCCGGTATGCCGGCGAGGCCGCCGACCATACAGGCGGCGGCTATGGCGAGGGCGAAGAGTCGAGTGGGTCTTTTCATCGTATGTGTGTCACTCCCACGAGCGGCGATGGGCGGGGGGCGGCTGATCCGAAAGCGCGGGTGAGGTGCGGAACCTGCCGAAGCGGGTCACCGGTCCCGACCGGTAACCCGCGCGAAACAGCCATGTGACAGGTTCACAACACGCAGTGAACATCGGAGGTCTGGCGCCGTCAAGAGAAAACGCACCAGTAATTACCGGGCCACCGCCCGCATTGATCGGATCTTCCGCCTGTGATCTTCAGACGGACTGCAGTTTGTTCCGCCGGACCGACGAGAGGAACGACCACCCGATCAGCACGACCCCGACGAGCCCGGTGATCAGTTCGCTGATCTCGTACTGGATGGTGACGAGGAGGATCACGGCGAGGGCGCCGATCGCGTAGTGCGCGCCGTGCTCCAGATAGACGTAGTCGTCCAGGGTCCCCTGCCGCACGAGGTAGACCGTGAGCGACCTGACGTACAGGGCGCCGATACCGAGACCGAGGGCCATCAGCACGATGTCGTTGGTGATGGCGAAAGCGCCGATGACTCCGTCGAAGGAGAACGACGCGTCCAGCACCTCCAGGTAGAGGAACATGAAGAACGCGGCCTTGCCGGTGAGACCGGCCCCCGAGACGGCCGGGTCGCCCTGTTCGGCACCGCGCGTCTCACGCTCCGCCTCCGCGCGTTCCTCGTCCTCCTCCAGCCGGTTCTCGAAGAACGTGGAGAGCC
Organism: Streptomyces sp. AcH 505; assembly: GCF_000818175.1. GTDB lineage: Bacteria > Actinomycetota > Actinomycetes > Streptomycetales > Streptomycetaceae > Streptomyces. Next base: position 521,929 of record NZ_JTIY01000002.1, on the reverse strand, counting down.
CGCCGACGATCAGATACGCGACGAGGCCCGCCACTCCCGCCGTCAGGACCGTGCCCGACTTGTCGGCGTGGTGGCCGCCGTGCTGATGGGCGTGGGTGGCCACCGTCAGCGCCGCGATCAGCAGCACGATCAGCGCGACGCAGACCGAGAGCATCTCGATCCTGCCGAGCTTCGCCAGCGGGCGCTCCAGCCACGCCTGCCACTTGATGTCCCGCTCCTCGAAGATGAAGCTGAGGAAGATCATCAGCAGGAACATCCCGCCGAAGGCGGCGATCGACGGATGGGCGTCGGTCACCAGCTGTTCGTAGCGGTCCTTGTCGTTGAACGCGAGCCGTACCGCCTCGACAGGATTGATCCTGGCCGTGATGGTGACGATCACGATGGGGAAGGCGAGCCGCATGCCGAAGACGGCGATCAGCACGCCGACGGTGAGGAAGATCCGCTGCCAGAAGGCATTCATCTTCTTCAGGATTCCGGCGTTGATCACCGCGTTGTCGAAGGACAGCGACACTTCGAGTACGGCCAGGATCGCCACGACCCCGAGCCCCGCCCAGCCGTCGTAGAGGACCCCGGCCGCCAGGCCGAGCAGGCTGATGAGGAACGCCCATCGGAAAGTCTTCAGAACCACTGACTGCCCTATCTGCTCGGAACGGCGGCCGTCCGCCCAACCTAGTTGACCTCAGGGGGTGGCGTTCATCCGGTCGGGGTCGAATCCGGTCCGCTCGTCCCTGTTCAGTGCGGTGATCTCGGCGATGTCGCCCTCGGTCAGCTCGAAGTCGAACAGGTCGAAGTTCTCCTTCACCCGCTTGGCGGTCACCGACTTCGGGAAGACGATGTCGCCGCGCTGCAGATGCCAGCGCAGCGTCACCTGCGCCGCCGACTTGCCGACCCGCTCGGCGATGCCGGTGATCGTGGGGTCGTCCAGGACCAGCCCCTGCGCGATGGGCGACCAGGCCTCGGTGGCGATCTCGTGCTCGGCGTTGAAGGCGCGCACGTCGTCCTGTGTCAGGTACGGGTGTACCTCGATCTGGTTGACCGCGGGCACGATGACGCTGTCGCTGAGCAGCCTGCGCAGGTGGTGCGGCTTGAAGTTGGAGACGCCGACGGCCTTCACCCGGCCCGAGCGGTACATCTCCTCCATGGCGTGCCAGGTCTCCACGAAGTCACCGACGGCGGGCATCGGCCAGTGGATCAGGAACAGGTCCAGATAGTCGATGTCCAGGTCTTCGAGGGTCTTGTCGAACGCGCCCAGCGCGTCGTCGTGGGCGTGGTAGGGGTTGTTGAGCTTGCTGGTGACGAAGAGGTCGGCGCGGTCGAGACCGGATCCGCGGACCGCCTTGCCGACCTCTTTCTCGTTGCCGTACATCTCGGCCGTGTCGATGTGCCGGTAGCCGGTCTCCAGGGCGGACAGCACGGCCGCCTCGGTCTCCTTCGGCGGGATCTGGAAGGTGCCGAAGCCGAGCTGCGGGATCTCGACGCCGTTGTTCAGCGTGATGGTGGGAACTGTTGGCACGTTGATGCCTCCGTCTGTCTGCCCCCGGTGATTGTCAGAAGATCGCCTCCCCGGTGCGGGCGAGGGGAAACGCATCGGGGGCCGAGGCCACCTGGACGGCTGACAAGCCGAAACACCGAGGTCAGCCGGGATCGCCGGGCGTGTCGCCGGACAGGTGTGCCGCGCGGCCGACTGCTGCTGATCCTGACCGGGGTGTGCCTGGTGGGCCGTGGCCGTTATCCGCACCAGGGGTGGTTCAGGCGCTGGACGATCGCCATGAAGGACGGCGCGATCGTCGCCGAGGGCCCGCCTGCCGAGGTGGTCAGCGAGGACGCGGTACGGAAGATCTTCGGCATGGACTGCCGGGTCGTGACCGACGAGGTGTCCGGGACGCCGCTGGTCCTGCCCGTCGGACGCCGCCACGCGGACCCCGGGGCCGCGCTCCGGTCGTAGCCGGGCGCGGGGCAGCCGGACCCGCTCTTCCGGGAAACCTCCGCGAATGCCAGACTCCTGTGCGTGCGCGACTTCGACATGCTTGTCATCGGATCAGGCCCGGGCGGCCAGAAGGCCGCCATCGCAGCGACAAAGCTCGGCCGCAGAGTCGCGATCGTCGACCGGACCGACATGGTCGGCGGCGTCTCCATACACACCGGCACCATCCCGTCCAAGACGCTGCGCGAGGCGGTGCTGTATCTCACCGGCCTCACCCAGCGGGACCTGTACGGGCAGAGCTACCGGCTCAAGGAAGAAATCACCGTCGCGGATCTGACGGCCCGTACGGATCATGTGATCAGCCGCGAGGTCGATGTGATCCGCAGCCAGCTCGCCAGGAACCAGGTCACCCTGCTGCCGGGCACCGGGCGGTTCATGGACGAGCACACCGTCGCCGTGCGGGACGGGGGCGGCGAGGACCGGCTGGTGACCGCCGAGCACATCGTCATCGCCACCGGCACCCGGCCCGCGCGCCCGGCGAGCGTCGAGTTCGACGAGCGCACGGTCATGGACTCCGACAGCGTCCTCAACATGGACCGGGTCCCCCGGTCCATGGTCATCGTGGGTGCCGGGGTCATCGGCATCGAGTACGCCAGCATGTTCGCCGCCCTCGGCAGCAAGATCACCGTGGTCGAGCAGCGGGACTCGATGCTGGACTTCTGCGACGCCGAGGTGGTCGAGGCGCTCAAGTACGGGCTGCGGGACCTGGCGGTGACGTTCCGCTTCGGTGAGACCGTCGCCGCGGTCGAGCGGCACGAGCAGGGCACGCTGACCGTCCTGGAGAGCGGCAAGAAGATAGCCGCCGACGCGGTGATGTACTCGGCGGGCCGGCAGGGGCTCACCGACGAACTCGACCTGGACAAGGCCGGTCTCACCGCCGACAAGCGCGGCCGGATCAGCGTGGACGAGCACTACCGCACGTCCGTGCCGCATATCTACGCGGTCGGCGACGTCATCGGCTTTCCCGCGCTGGCCGCGACCTCGATGGAGCAGGGCAGGGCCGCCGCGTACCACGCCTGCGACGAGCCGGTGAACCCGATGCACCTGCTCCAGCCGATCGGCATCTACACCATTCCGGAGATCAGCTTCATCGGGAAGACCGAGGACCAGCTGACCGACGAGCGGGTGCCGTTCGAGGTGGGGGTCTCCCGCTACCGGGAGCTGGCGCGCGGGCAGATCATCGGGGACGCGCACGGCATGCTGAAGCTGCTCGTGTCGCCGGAGGACCGGCGGCTGCTCGGGGTGCACTGCTTCGGCTCCGGTGCCACGGAGCTGGTCCACATCGGGCAGGCCGTGATGGGCAACGGCGGCACGGTCGACTATCTGGTGGACGCGGTGTTCAACTACCCGACGCTCGCCGAGTCGTACAAGGTCGCCGCGCTCGACGTGACGAACAAGATCCGGCAGACCGACCTGATGGGACGCTGAGCGAACGGGGCGCCGGGCGCGGGCGTTCCGTCCGGGCTCAGTCCGCGCTCTTCAGACCGAGCGCCGTGACGGCTGCCCTGGCCGCCTTCTCGACCACCTCGATCCCTGCCTGCTGGCTGGTGTGTCCCTTCGACAGCACCGCCAGCAGGCAGGGGTGGCCGTCCACGGTCACCCGGCCGATGCTGTTGATGTCCCACAGCCCGGTCGCACTCCTCGGCAGCCAGCCGTTCTTGAGTCCGTCGGTGTGGCCCGCCGCCGAGACCCCCCAGTCCTGCCCCGGTGATATCTCCCCCATCAGCCCGCGCAGATACGCCTTCGACGCCTTGTCCAGCGCCGGATGGTCGCCGAACACGGCCGACAACAGGGTGAGCTGGTCCTTGGCCGTCGTCCGGGTGAGGCCCCACAGCCCGGCGGCCCCGGCCTCCGTTTCGGTGAGCCCCAGCCGGCGGTTGGCCGCTTCGAGCCCTGCGGCGCCGCCGATGATCTGCCACAGCGCGTCGGTCGAGTCGTTGTCGCTGACCCGGATCATCGCGCTCGCGTACGTCTTCTCCTGGGCCGTGAGCCGGCGCTTGTGGTCCTGTGCCCGCAGCAGCAGGGCGGCGAGGACGTCGACCTTGACGATGCTCGCCGTGTCGTAGGTCCTGCCCGCCCGTACGCCGTACCGCGCGGTGCGCCCGTCGCTCATGTCGAGTACGGCGACCGAGACGGAGGCGGAGGTTCCGGCGTCGATCGGCTCCATCAGATCGGCCAGCACCTTCCGCGGGTCCTTCGCCGGCTTGGCCACGGCGGTCCGCTTCGGGGCGGGTTTCGGAGCCGGGCCGGGCTTCGGGGACGGTGCCGGTATCCCGGGCGGCAGCACCCTGGGCAGCGGTCCGGTGGGCCCGGGGGTGACGGGGAACGCCAGCGGGGTCAGCGGGGCGCTCGGCCGCGGCGTGGGCGGCACCGCGCCACTGGCCGGTGACTGGCCACCGTCCACCGCCGCCCAGACGACCACGAACAGGGCGACGGCGGCGGAGGTGTACAGCGTCGAACGGGGCATGTCCGAGACAGTAGAAACACAAACTGTGTCTCGGCTATAGCCAAAGTGAAAGCTATGTGACAAATAGCGTCACGCCGGGCCCCCGGGGAAGAATCGCGTGATCAGGTCGTTGCGGAACGTGCCCTGCGGGTCGTACGCGCTCGTCAGCGCCTCGAAGTCCGCGTAGCGCTCGTACAGCTCCCGCAGCCGCTCGGGCCCGGTCGTGAACAGCTTTCCCCAGTGCGGCCGGACGCCGAAGGGTGCCAGCGCCTCCTCGATGGCGGTCAGCACCGGCGTCACCGCCGCCGTGTCCGGCACCCAGGTGAAGTGGAAGACCACCGAGTCACGGCCGTGGGCGGGGCTCAGCCACAGCCCGTCGGCCGCCACCGTGCGGATCTCACCGATCTGCAGCACCGGGGCGATCTCCGGCGCGATCCGGGCCAGCGCGTCGAAGGCGGCGAGGCCGTCCTCGCGCGCGACGAAGTACTCGCTCTGCAGCTCGTCGCCGTTGCTCGGGGTGAACTCCGGCTTGAAGTGCGGCAGCCGCTCGTGCCAGGGGCCCGCGACCCCGCCCTGGACCGTGCAGGTCACCGGGTCCATCCCGGGCACCGGATGGCGCTGCCCCTCGGCGAGGACGGCGCCGAGCCAGGCGCGGGGCGCCGGCTGCTCCTGGTCACCCTCGTGCTGCTTCAGCCACACCTGCTCTATCAGCTCGGTCCGCCAGCGGGTGAAGAGGCTGACGCTGTACGCGGCGGACAGGACGTCCTCGAAGTTCTTCCGGAGCGCGGCGTACGACAGCCCCTCGTACACCCACTGCCGGACGTCGTAGCGCGGGACCAGGTCGAGGGTCATCCGGGTCACGACGCCGAGGGAGCCGAGCGCGACGACGGCGCCCGCGAAGTCCTCGTCGTCGCGGTCGAGGGTGCGCAGCGAGCCGTCGGCCGTGACCATCTCCAGGGCGCGTACGGCGGTGGCCAGTGAGCCGTTGCCGATACCGGAGCCGTGGGTTCCGGTGGCACAGGCGCCGGCGACCGAGATGTGCGGGAGCGAGCCGAGGTTGTGCAGCGCGAGACCTGCCTCGTGCACGGCGCCGGTGAACTCGGCGAACCGCATGCCGCCGCCGACGGTGACCGTCCGCGCCGCCGTGTCGATGTCGATGCTCTTGGGCAGCGCCGCTACGGAGACGAGATCGCCCGTGGTGTCGGCGATCGCGTTGAACGAGTGGCCGCTGCCGAGCGCCCGTACCTGGGCGCTGCTCGCGACGATGTCCCGCAACTGCTCCACCGACGTGGGCGCGTGTACCCGGGCCGCGTTGAAGGCGATGTTGCGGGCCCAGTTGGTCACCGCCGGCGCCGCCTGGGCGGATTCGGACCCTTCTGGCGTGTGGCGCACGGCGTTCTCCCTCGCTGCGTTCGGACCGGGTTCACTCACCCGGAACTCTTGCATGCCAGGTCAGAGGCGCGTCGCCGGGCCCCCCGCCGGAGCAGGCCCGCCCTGGTCGAGCAGGCGCGCCACGCGCCGCAGCGCCTCGCGGACATTGGCCTCCGCCGCGATCTCCAGAGCCTCGGCGACGGTGAGCCAGCGCAGCGGCGCCTCGGGGTTCTCCGGGCGTGCGGCGTCCGGTGCGTCGGTGGCGAACACGAAGCGCAGGTCGGCGTGTTCGTGGGCGGGCTCGCCGCGTCCCGCAGCGACCGGGACGATCACCACCTGGAGGAGGGAAGCGTCGGGCCAGGGTTTCAGATCGCCCAGCCCGGTCTCCTCGACGGCCTCGCGCAGCGCGATCGACGCCGGGTCGCTCTCGCCCGGGTCGCCGTGGCCGCCGACCTGGAGCCAGGACCGCTGGCGCGGGTGCCGGCGCAGCAGGACCCGGCCGGTGGGCGGGTGGACGATCAGCGCGGACGCCGTCGTGTGCAGCGGGGTCGAGCGCAGCCACGGATCCCCGCCGCCAGCTGCCAGTTCCCGCACCCGCCGGGCGTCCGCCGCCTCTGCGGGACCGGCCGGTTCGTACCGGGAGAGCACGTCGACGACCGGGCCGCCGACGGTGTTCCGTGCGCTGTCCATGGAGGGACATTACGAAGGCGCGGGCTGCTGGGTCCAACGATTTTGTTCAAGAGATGAATGCGTGCTGTCGGCATCCAACCCCTTGACGCCCCTTGGGCCCACGAGTTAACTCAAGCCTTGAATTAATCATGGAGCAGGGCCTGTTGAGCGATCAACGCGTTCATGTTCTGGCGCGTGACGCCCGCACGGCCCGCTTCACACCTTCCCTCCCCCACATTGGAAGGCCCCCCACATGAGTTCAGCACGCCATGGCACATCCGTGAACCGGCGGTCGCTCCGCAGGTCGGCCGTCGCCGTCTGTGCCGCGGTCGTCGCGTCCGGCGCCACCTTCGCCGTCAACGCCTACGCCGCCCCCGAGGACGCCGCGCCCGCCGCGGCGCCGCAAGCCGTCGCCCCGTATCTGTACAACGGCTGGGGCAACCCGCCGGACCCGACCGAGGTCATGAACACCACCGGCGTCCGCTGGTTCACCATGGCGTTCGTCCTCGACAGCGGCGGCTGCGACCCGCGGTGGGACGGCAGCAGGCCGCTCGACGGCGGCGTCGACCAGCAGACGATCGACACGGTGCGCGGCGCGGGCGGCGATGTCGTCCCCTCGTTCGGCGGTGCCAACGGCGACAAGCTGGAGCAGAGTTGCGCGGACGCGTCCGCACTGGCCGGCGCGTACCAGAAGGTGATCGACGCCTACGGCTTGAAGGCGATCGACATCGACATCGAGGGTGACGCGTACAACGACCCGGCCACGCAGCAGAAGACCATCGACGCGCTGAAGCAGGTCAAGGCGGACAACGCCGGTCTGATCACCTATGTGACCTTCCCCAGCGACCAGTCGGGCCCCGACGACAGCATGATCGGGCGGGCGGCCGACTCCGGACTCGAGGTGGACGGCTGGACGATCATGCCGTTCGACTTCGGCGGCGCGGGACAGAACATGGCCGACCTCACCGAACAGGCCACCGACGGGCTCAAGGACACGGTCAAGAACGCCTACGGGTACAGCGACGAGGAGGCGTACGCGCACAGCGGGCTGTCCTCGATGAACGGCATCACCGACGTCGACGAGACGGTGACCACGGACGACTTCACCGCCATCACCGCGTACGCCCAGCAGCACCACCTCGCCCGGCTCTCCTTCTGGTCGGTCAACCGCGACCGGCCGTGCCCCGGTGACTACCCCAACGACGACACCTGCTCCGGAGTGGACCAGGACCCCTGGCAGTTCACCAGCATCATCGCCGGGTTCACCGGCTGACGGCGCGGGACACCGGAGAGGAGAGCACATGAACAGCGAACCACGCACCGGCCGCCGCTTCCTGCGGCGCGGCCGCGTACTGCCCGTGGCGGCGGCCGTCGTCCTGCTGGCGTCGGGCGCCTTCGCCGCGCAGTCGGCCATGGCGGGCCAGGACCCGCAGGACACCGGGGCACCGGCGTCCACGAAGATCGGCAAGGCGTTCGCCGACCCGTCGGCCGACGCACCCGATCTCGGCCCGAACGTCGACGTGTTCGACCCGTCGACGCCGACCGCCGACATCCAGGGCCGGCTCGACGAGGTCTTCCAGCAGCAGGAGACCAACCAGTTCGGCGAGGAGCGGCACGCCGAACTGTTCAAGCCGGGCTCGTACGACGTCGACGCGAACGTCGGCTTCTACACGCAGGTGGCGGGGCTCGGGCTTTCGCCGGACGACGTGAACATCAACGGGGCCGTGCACGCGGAGGCCGACTGGTTCCCGCCGCAGAACGCCACGCAGAACTTCTGGCGTGACGCGGAGAACCTGTCCGTCACCCCCACCGGCGGCACCGACCGCTGGGCCGTCTCCCAGGCCGCCCCCTACCGCCGTATGCACGTGCGGGGCAATCTCGCCCTGGACGACGGCGGCTGGGCCAGCGGCGGCTTCATGGCCGACTCGAAGGTCGACGGCCAGGTCAAGTCCGGCACCCAGCAGCAGTGGCTGTCCCGTAACGACGAGATCGGCAGCTGGAACGGCTCCAACTGGAACATGGTCTTCGTCGGGGTGAGGAACGCGCCTGCCACGGGCTTCCCCAATCCGCCCTACACGACGGTCGACCAGGCGCCGGTCTCCCGCGAGAAGCCGTTCCTGTACATCGACGATGCGGGCGCCTACCAGGTGTTCGTACCCGCGCTGCGCAAGAACGCCTCGGGGACGACCTGGTCGGGCGGTGACCCGGCGGGCGAGTCCCTGCCGATCGACGACTTCTACATCGCCAAGCCGGGTGCGACGGCGGCCGACATGAACGCCGCGCTCGCCGCCGGCAAGAACCTGCTCGTCACGCCCGGGGTGTACCACCTGGACCAGACGCTGAAGGTGACGGACCCCGACACCGTCGTGCTCGGTATGGGCCTCGCGACCCTGACCCCGGACGACGGGATCTCCGCGATGTCGGTCGCCGACGTGGACGGGGTGAAGATCGCCGGTCTGCTCATCGACGCGGGCACCACCAACTCACCGACGCTGATGGAGGTCGGCGCGGACGGTTCGAGCGCGAGTCACGCCGACAACCCGACGTCGCTGAGCGATGTGTTCTTCCGCGTCGGCGGCGCCCATGTCGGCAAGGCGGCGAAGAGCCTGGTCGTCAACAGCTCGGACGTCATCGGCGACCATCTGTGGATCTGGCGCGCCGACCACGGGGACGGGGTCGGCTGGGACCAGAACACGGCGGCGAACGGGCTGATCGTCAACGGTGACGACGTCACGATGTACGGGCTGTTCGTCGAGCACTACCAGGAGTACCAGACCATCTGGAACGGCAACGGCGGCAGGACGTACTTCTACCAGAACGAGATGCCCTACGACCCGCCGAGTCAGGACGCCTGGATGAGCGGGGACACCAAGGGCTACGCCGCGTACAAGGTGGCCGACGGCGTCACCGACCACGAGGCGTGGGGGCTCGGCAGTTACTGCAACTTCACGGCCGACAGGTCGGTGGTCGCCGAGCACTCCTTCGAAGTCCCCGACACCCCGGGCGTGAAGTTCCACGACATGGTCACCGTGTCGCTGGGCGGCGCCGGCACCATCAACCACGTGATCAACGGGACCGGCGGACCTTCGAACAGCGGAAGCCAGGTCGCGAACCTGGTGGACTATCCGTAACCACCGCCGAGCGCGGGCGCGTTGAGACCCGGGTCCGGTGGCCGAGCTACCGGACCCGGCTCACGCCGCACCACATGGGGATGTCGTCGGACGGCGTGTCGCCGGGGCCGGGCCGCCACTGGGGCAGGGAGACCACACCGGGCTCCAGCAGTTCCGTACCGGTGAAGAAGCGCGTCACCTCGTCATGGGTACGGGGCGTGGCGGACGCGTCGGCGGCGGCGCGCTCGTTGTACACCCGCATGGAACGGGCCACTTCGGCGGCCGAGATGTCGGCCGCGGGGTGGGAGATCACCAGATGGCTGCCGGCGGGCAGCGCCGCCAGCAGCCGCTCCGTCAGGGCGTACGGGTCGTCGGCGTCCGGGATGTACTGGAGTATCGCCACGAGCATCAGCCCGACCGGACGGCTGAAGTCCAGGGTGCGCCGGGCCTCGCCGAGGATCGTGTCCACATCGCGGGCGTCGGCCTCCACGTAGGCGGTGCGCCCCTCGGCAGTGCCGACCAGCCGCGCCGTGGCGTGCGCCAGGACGATCCGGTCGTTGTCCACGTACACGATCCGGGCGTCGGGGGCGACGGACTGCGCCACCTCGTGGGTGTTGCCCGCCGCCGGTATGCCAGTACCGATGTCGAGGAACTGCCGTATCCCTGCCTGCTCCGTGAGCAGCCGGACGGCCCTGCCGAGGAACGCGCGGTTCGCGCGTACGGCGGGCACGATCCCCGGGTTGGCCGCCGCCGCCAGCTGCGCGGCCTCCTCGTCGGCCGGGTAGTGGTCCCGGCCGCCCAGCCAGGCGTTGTAGACCCGGGCGGGATGTGCCACCCCTGTGTCGATGTTCGTCGGACGTTCCGCCATGTCGTCGGCCCCCCTTGTCGGACAGCGCTGTACCGAGCACGCCGGGTCACAGCCTACGCACCCGTTCGAGGCATAGCATCAGTGATCGACATGGACGGCATAGGTGTGTGGGGTTTCGTCGCGCTCGCGGCAGCGGCGGCGCTGGTCGGTTTCTCCAAGACGGCGGTGAGCGGGGCCAATACGGTCAGTCTCGCGGTCTTCGCCGCCGTGCTGCCGGCCCGCGAGTCGACGGGGGTGCTGCTGCCCGTCCTCATCGTCGGGGATGTGCTGGCCGTGCTGACCTACCGGCGGCACGCGCACTGGCCCACGCTGTGGCGGCTGTTCCCCGCGGTCGCCGCCGGGGTTGTGGTCGGCACGGTGTTCCTGCTGTGGGCGGACGACGCCGCTGTCCGCACCTCGATCGGCGCGATCCTGCTGCTGATGGCGGGCGTCACGCTGTGGCGGCGGCACACGGCGACGCGGGACGCGGCCACCGAAGCGGCCGAATCCTCCGGCGCGGCCGACACCGACGGCGCGGCCGAGCCGTCCAACAGCCGTCTGAAGGCCCGCTCCTACGGAGTGCTGGGCGGCTTCACCACCATGGTCGCGAACGCGGGCGGCCCGGTCATGTCGCTGTATCTGCTCTCCGCCGGCTTCCGGAAGCTGGGCTTCCTCGGCACGTCCGCCTGGTTCTTCCTCATCGTCAACACCACCAAGGTGCCCTTCAGCGTCGGACTCGGACTGATCGACGGACGCTCCCTGCTGCTGGACGTGTTCCTCGCGCTGTTCGTCGTGCCGGGCGCCCTCATCGGCAAGGCCTGCGTCAACCGGATCAATCAACGGGTGTTCGAACGGCTGGTGATCGGGGCGACGATCCTCGGCGGCGTCGAGCTGCTGCTGCGCTGAACAGTCGCCGCGCTGAGGGCCGGGCTGCCGCGCCGGGACCCGGCCGCCCGCAGGGCACCCTGCGCCGCGCGCCGCGCGGCCTGGCAGAGTAAGGGGCAAACAGGCGTCGGACGAAGGCGGAGTGAGCGGTGTTGGAGCGGGACAAGACTGATTCGCAGACAGTGGCCGGGGCGCCGTGCTGGGTGACCCTGTTGTCACGTGAACTCTCCGCCTCCCAGCTCTTCTACGGCGATGTGCTCGGCTGGACGTACCGCGCCGCCGGCCTCGGGGACGACTTCTGCGTGGCGCTCACCGACGGGCTGCCCGTCGCGGGCATCGGCGCGCTCGCCTCGTCGCTCCAGGTCGCCGTCTCCTGGACGCCGTACTTCGCCGTGGCCGACGTGGACGCGGCGGCGGCCCGGATCAGGGAGCGCGGCGCGACCGTGGCCGTGGGCCCGCTCGCCTTCCACACCGGACGCGCTGCGCTCGCCACCGACCCGGACGGCGCGGCCTTCGGTATCTGGGAAGGCGCCGTGCGTTCCGACTGGACGGTGGGCCGCGGCAGCGCCCCCGCCTGGCTGGAGCTGCGCACCCGCGACACGTCGGACGCCGCCCGCTTCTACAGCCAGGTGCTGGGCTGGGCGCCCGAGGGCGAGGGCGACTTCACGCTCGTGCACGAGGACGACAGCGCGGTGCTGCGCCAGCAGGGGCATGTGGTCGCCAAGATCCGTGGCGGCGCGGTCCAGGCGATGCCCGATCCGCAGCTGCGGCCGCGCTGGCACGTCTACTTCCGGGTGCCGGAGGTGGCGGAGTCCGTCGCCGCGGCGACGGCCAGGGGCGGCGTACTCGTCTCCCCCGCCGAGGCGGCGCCCGCGCTGCGGGAGGCGACGCTGCGCGACCCGGACGGCGCGCTGTTCACCGTCACGTCGGCCTGAGCCGACACGCCGTCCGTCCTGAGCGGACGCGCGCACGGGCGAGGGCGACACGCCCGGCCGACGGGCGTCGGCCGGGCCGGGCCGGGCGGCCGCGGATCGTGGGGAGCGGCCGGGCGTGGTGCTTACGTGTCGTGGCGAGCGGCGGGTCAGTGCTCGTCGGGCTCCGGGCGGCCCAGCGCCCAGCCGGCCACGTCGGAGAGCCTGCCGCGCCACACCGGCACCTCCACGTCGGGGCTGACACCGCCCGTCGTCACCGTGACGTTGCGCAGATGGATCCAGCGCGGCAGATGCTGCGACCCGTCGTCGCCGCGCAGTTCGTCGACGGCCTGGTCCACCGTCTCGGGGAACCTGGCGAGCAGGTTCGAGCCGACGCTCCGCACCCGGCGCAGGCTCTGCGCCCAGTCGGCCTTCCACGCCTCGCGTGTGATCAGGTCCCCGTACACCACCCCGCCCGGCACGTTCAGTGTGATCGGCAGCCATGATCTGGGGTCCTCCCCCAGCAGCCTGATCAGGAGCTGGAGCTGGAGGTCGGAGACCGGTTCCGTGATCGTCGGCGTCGAATCCTGCGAAGGCTGCTCGGTGGAGCCGTTCATGCGCACTTCCCTTCCGTCAGGGAACGGCCTGCCCCCGAAACGCGGTAAAAGTCCTCGCCGCGTCCGGCGCGGCGGAGCGGCGGGTGCGGCGCGCCGCCGGGGGATGCTGAGCTGGGCGAGGACGCCACCACGACGACAGCGACGAGAGGCCGGCCGACATGCGTATCTTCCTGGCAGGAGCCACCGGTGTCATCGGTAGCCGGCTGCTGCCGCTGCTGCTCGCCGACGGCCATGACGTCACCGCGCTGACCCGCCGCACCTCGGACGCGGAGGCGCTGCGCTCGAAGGGCGCCGAGGCCGCCGTCGCCGACGTGTACGACGCCGAGGCGATCACCCGTACCGTCAGGAACGCGTCACCCGAGATCGTCATGCACCAGCTGACCGACCTCAGCGGCGGCAGCAGCGAGGCGAACGCCGCGATGCGGAAGATCGGCACCGCCAATCTGGCCAACGCGGCGCTGTCCGCCGGTGCGCGGCGGATGGTGGCGCAGAGCATCGCCTGGGCCTACCAGGGCGGCGAAGGGCCCGCCGACGAGCGGACGCCGTTGGATCTGACGGCGGAGGGGCCGAGGTCGACGACCGTACGGGCGGTGGCGACACTGGAGGAGACGGCCCGGGAGCTGCCCGAGTGGGTGGTGCTGCGGTACGGCGTGCTCTACGGCCCGGGTACCTGGTACGCGCCCGGCGCGCTGATGGCGGAGCAGGCGCTCGCCGGGGAGCTGGTCGCCGACGGTGACGTGAGCAGCTTCCTGCATGTCGACGACGCCGTCGCGGCGGCTGTCGCGGCGCTGGAGTGGCCGTCCGGCGCGGTGAACGTGTGCGACGACGAACCCGCGGCGGGTCATGACTGGATCCCGGCGTTCTGCGCGGCTGTCGGCGCACCGCAGCCGGAGCACGCGACCGGCGCTGGGCCCCGGCACGACTGGGCGCGGGGCGCGAGCAACCGCCATGCCCGGGAGAACCTGGGCTGGACACCACGCCACCGATCCTGGCGGGAGGAGTTCGGCGCGGCCACGGACGGATCCTGACCGGGCGGCGTACCCGGCCGGCGGCCCCGGTCAGCCGGAGCGGACCGGGCCCATGCCCTCGACCTCGAAGACGACCTGGTCCTCGTAACACCACCACCAGCCCTCACCGGGCTCGTAGGAGCGGATGAGCGGATGCCCGGTGGCCTTGTTGTGGGCGGTCGCGTGCTTGTTCTTGGAGGAGTCGCAGCATCCGATGTGCCCGCAGGTCTGGCACTCCCGCAGATGCACCCACGTGTCGCCGAGCGCCACGCAGTCCAGACAGCTGTCCTCGCTGTCGGCCGTCACAGGTTCCACGTCAGCGAGATGGCTGCAGATCATTCCGCCGCTGAGTCCTTCGTCGTGTGCCATGGTGCCGCCCGCCCGTCCCGACCGCGTCGGTCGCTATCGAGTCAGTCAGTACAGTCGCGTCTTCACCGTAAGGCCGGTTCTGCGCCGTCGCCAGCAGAACGCGGCGCTGCGGGGGCCCGGGGCCTTCTTGACAGTCGCCCCATAGCGGAGAACCTTGGACATACGGGGCCTGGCCTTGGCCGGGCGGGGGAATTCGGGGGGCGTCATGGCACGGCACACGTATGCGCGCATGTCCGCACTGGCTCTGGTGTCGGTGTCGCTGGCCGCCTGCGGGTCGGGCGGCGGATCGGGGGGCGGATCTGGCGGCTCGGAGCCTTCGCCGTCCGTCAGCAGCGAGAGCGCGGAGCCGAGCCCGTCACCCACGGTCGACCCGGCCGTCTACCGCAAGGCGCTGACGACGACGCTCGCGCCGGTCGACCGGGCGCTGCGGGCCGTCGACCGGGCGCCCGAGGGCAAGGGTCTTGCGAAGGCCCTGGGCGCCGCCGCCACCGCGGCGACCTCGGCGGCCGATTCGCTGGACACGGTGCCGACGCCCGACGACGCGGCGACCGGGAACAACGATCTCGCCATGGCGCTGCGCGACCTGAGCGGGGACCTCACGGACGCCGCACCGGACAACACGCGCTGCGCGACCTCGCCCCGGGTGGAGCTGGGCGACGGTGCGGGGCCCGGCGCGGTGCGGGAGGCGACGGATACGCTGACCGCTCTCGGCTATCCGGCCCGGCTGAAGCTGCCGCGCATCGAGAAACCGCGCCACCGCCGGCTCGGGAACGGCCGTCTGGTGAAGGACTCCGGCCGCTCCGGACTGGGCAAGCTGACCATCGACAACGGCACGGACAGCGACGCGGTGATCGCCATGACCCGGGGGAAGAAGAGCGTCTTCACGGTGTATGTGCGCAAGCACGACCGGGCGACGGTCCGCAGCGTGTCGAACGGCTCGTACACCGTGTACTTCACCACCGGCACGGACTGGAACGCGGCGAAGAAGTCATTCACGCGTGACTGCAGCTTCCAGAAGTTCGACGACAAGGCGGTCTTCCGCACGAAGCAGGTGAGCGGCGGTACGCAGTACGACGTGCTGACGTTCTCGCTGGCCAAGTCGATCCTGGGCAACGCCACGACCAGCGAGATTCCGGAGGACCAGTTCCCTTCGTAGAAAACTGGCGGGGAGCTCGTCGCAGCCGGGGAACAATCGGCGCGGGCCGGCCGTTGGAGAGAGCGTGGGTGTGGATGGGAAAGTGTCCCCGGGCCCCACATGAAATCGCACATGGGGACGATCGTTCGGCTGAAGCCCCATGGAGCACATCGCCGCGAGGCGACCGCCATCCGCACCCCTCCCCTACGGCCCCGACCGGTCTCCCCCGTCCGGTCGGGGTCTTTTTCGTGCCCGTTCGACGCCCGCGCACCGCTTAGACTCGCGGACTGTGCGCTTCACAGTTTTGGGACCGGTGCGGGCCTGGCGCGGCGAGGCCGAGATCCAGTTGGGGCCGCCCAAACAGCGGGCCCTGCTCGCCCTGCTGCTGGTGCGGACGGGGCAGCCGGTGGCCGTGCACGAGATCGTGGACGTGCTGTGGGGCGAGGACCCGCCGGACAGCGCGGTCAACGTGGTGCACCGGCATGTGGGGGCGCTGCGCCGGCTGCTGGAGCCGGGTCTGCCGAGCAGGTCGGCGTCCCGCCTGCTGGTACGCGGGTCCGGCGGCTACCGGATCGACGTCGGTCCCGACTCGCTCGATCTGCTGCGCTTCCGGGCGCTGCGGGCGGAGGCCGGGGTGCTCGCCGAGAGCGGCGAACCGGCCAAGTCCGCCGGACTCCTCATCGAGGCGCTCGCGCTGTGGCGCGGGCCCGCGGCGGCCGGTACAGCACCGCAGGTGCGCGCCCACCCCGTGTTCGTGGCCGTGGACCGTGAGCATCCCGCCGTCGTCAAGCAGGCGTCCGAGATGGCGCTGGCCGCGGGGGCCGGGCTCACCGAACGGGTGCTCGTCATCCTCAGACAAGCGGCGGCGCACCACGCCCTGGACGAGACTCTGCAGGCCAGGCTGATCCTGGTGCTGGCGGCAACGGGCCACCAGGCGGAGGCACTTGACGTCTATCAGGCGGTCCGCTCGCGGCTCGCCGACGAACTGGGCCTGGACCCGGGGCCCGAACTGCGGGCCGCCCAGCAGCGGGTGCTCCGGCAGAGCCTGTCGGGCCCCGCGGGCGAGGGCCACGCGAACGGCGTACCGGCGGCGCGGAGCGACGACTCCGGGGCCGGGGCCGTCGGCCGGGACAGCGACGAGGCCCCCGCGGTGCGGGCCCCGTATGCCCCGCGCGTGCGACCGGCCCAACTGCCGCCCGATCACCCGGCCTTCACCGGGCGCCGTACCGAACTCGCCCGCTCGCAGGCGCTGCTGCCGCCCGACGGCGCGCAACTCGCCCCCGTGGTGATCAGCACCATCGGCGGCATGGCCGGTGTCGGCAAGACCACGCTCGCCGTGCACTGGGCCCACGCGATCGCCCACCGCTTCCCCGACGGGCAGCTCTACGTCAATCTGCGCGGCTTCCACGCCACCGGGTCGATCATGAGTCCCGCCGACGCGATCCGTACCCTGCTGGACGCGTTCGGCCTGCCGCCGCACCGGATACCCGCCGGGCTTGACGCACAGGTCGCGCTCTACCGCAGTCTGCTCGCCGGGCGCCGGGTGCTGGTCCTGCTGGACAACGCCCGTGACACGGAGCAGGTGCGCCCGCTGCTGCCCGGGGCGCCCGGCTGCCTGGCCATCGTCACCAGCCGTAACCAGCTGCACGGGCTGATCGCCGGCGAGGGCGCGCACCCCGTCGCGCTCGGACTGCCCGACGAGCGGGAGGCGAGGGAGTTCCTGGTCCGCAGGCTGGGGGCCGAGCGGGTGGCCGCCGAGCCGCAGGCCGCGGACGAGATCGTGGCGCTGTGCGGACGGCTGCCACTGGCCCTGGCCATCGCCTGCGCGCGTGCGGCGGTGAACCCGGGGTTCACGCTGGCGTCCGTCGCGGCCGAGCTGCGCGAGAGCCACGGCTCCCTCGCCGCCTTCACCGGCTCCGACCCGGTCACCGACGCCCGCAGCGTCTTCTCCTGGTCGTACCGGACGCTCACTCCGGGGGCCGCGCGGCTGTTCCGGTTGCTGGCGCTGCATCCGGGGCCCGAATGCTCGGTCAACGCGGCGGCGAGTCTGGCCGGCCGGCCCGCCGCCGAGACCAGGGCTCTCCTCGCCGAACTGGTCATGGCCCAGCTGCTGACCGAACACGCGCCGGGCCGGTTCGCCTCCCACGACCTGCTGCGGGCCTACGCCGCCGAACTCGCCGCCCGGCACGACGCGGACGACCGGTGCGGCGAGGCACGCGGCCGGCTGCTCGACCATTATCTGCACAGCGCGCACGCCGCCGACACCCTGCTCGCGCCGCACCGCGAGCGGCTGACGCTCGCCCAGCCCCGCCCGGGCGCCGATCCCGAGCGGTTCCCCGGCCAGCGGGAGGCGCTGGACTGGCTGGAGTCGGAGCGTACGGTGCTGCTCACCGCGGTCGAGCAGGACGCCAGAAGCGAAGGCGGCCCGCACGCCTGGCAGTTGGCGGCCACCCTGGAGCTGTTCCTGGACCGGCACGGCCGCTGGCAGGAGCAACTGGCCATACAGTCGGCGTCGGTGACCTCGGCCCAGCGGCTGGGCGACGTACGCGGACAGGCCCACGCGCACCGCGCCGTCGGATTCGTCAGCGGCCGGCTCGACCGGCCCGAGGCCGCACACGAGCATCTGGCCCGGGCCCTGGAGCTGTTCGGCGAGATCGGCGACCTGTCGGGGCAGGGCCGGGTCCACCGCTATCTGGCCTTCCTCGCCAACCGGGCCGGGCGGCACACGGACGCACTCGACCACTACCGGCAGGCACGTGAGCTCTACCGGGCCACCGGTTGGCGCAGCGGCGAGGCCAGCATCCACAACGAGGTGGGCTGGACGCACATCCTGCTCGGCTCGTACGACGAGGCGCTGACGCAGTGCCGGCTGTCGCTCGCGCTGCACCAGGAGATCGGCGACCGCAACGGCGAGGCCGCCGCCTGGGACAGCCTCGGCTACGCGTACCACCATCTCGGCCGGTACGAGGAGGCGCTCGCCGGTTACGCGCACGCGCTCGACCTGTACCGGGAGATCAGGGACGGCTATCTGGAGGCCGACACCCTCGTCCACATCGGGGACAGCCACGCGGCGGCCGGCGACCCGGACCTGGCCGCCGCCGCCTGGCGGCCGGCGCTGGACATCCTCAACGGCTTCGACCACCCCGACGCCGAGGACATCACGGACAAGCTGCGGCGGCTCGAAGCGAGCGGTGCGGCGGCGGGCCGCGAAGCGGCCGCAGGCCGCGTGTCCTGACGGCAGCGCACAGTTACGGCACTTTTTCGGCACTGGGACCTGCCTAGGCTCACGGCGGACGATGACGCTCCGTATCGCCCGCCCGCGATCCTCCCCCTCAGGAATCCAGAACATGAAGACAGCCGCAGCTCCCGACGCATCGCCGACGGCCCGTCAGGAGGTGCTGCTGCACGGGCTGATGGCCGATCACGCGACGGCGCTCCTCGCCTACACGGAGAAGCTGCTGAGCGACCACCATCTCGCCGAGGACATCGTCCAGGAGACACTGATCCGCGCCTGGTCCCACACCGAACGGCTCTACAGCACGGAGGGTTCGGTACGCGGCTGGCTGCTCACCGTCGCCCGCAACCTCGTCATCGACCGGCTGCGCAGCGCCACGTTCCGGCACGAGACGGTCGGCGCGGACAGCCAGGAGCTGGCGCAGCGGGACCACGCCGACGCGGTGCTGGCGTCCGTCGACTCGATGCGGCTGCTGCGCCACCTGTCCACGGAGCACCGGGAGGTGCTGGCGCACACGTACCTGTGCGGCAGGACCGTGCAGGAGACGGCGCGGATCCTGGGCATCCCGGCGGGGACGGTCAAGTCCCGGCAGCACTACGCGCTGGTCAGTCTGCGCGCACGGGCCAGGGCCCGGCCCGGTGCCCGCGCGGACACCGGGTCCTGACATCACGTCAGGCGGGCACGGTCAGCGTCACACCCAGGACGGGCATGTCGACCGTGCCGTCGGATCCGGCGTACCAGCGCCAGTGTGCCCCGTCCGCCTCACCGCAGACGAGCCCGGTCCAGCCGGCGCCGCCGGGCCCGCAGAGCGCACTGAGTTCGGCCGCCTCCCGCCCGGTCGGTGTGCCGGCCACCACCACAAGTCCCTTGACAGGGCGACGGGTTGCCGTGGCCCGTACGGTGCCGCGCCCGGTGCCTTCCTGCGGCGCCGGCCGGCCCGTGTCGACCTGGTGTGTCCCGGCCAGCTCCGGCGGTACGGGAATGGGCGCCGTACCGTCCGCGCCGCGCAGTACGGTCACGGGCAAACCCGGCCTGGTGCGGGCGAGTTCGGCCAGCAGACCGCGCACCACGTCACGCGCGACCGCGGGGTCACCGGTGACACTGAGGACACCGTCCAGCCGGCTGAGGTCGACGAAGACCGGCGCGCCTTCGCCGTCGGTGCCCACCCGGACCGGGCACGCCGTGACGGCGAGCGGGCCGGGTGCGGCGGC
>NZ_JTIY01000002.1:495447-501259 GCF_000818175.1 Streptomyces sp. AcH 505 | reverse complement strand
CGACCGAGCGGCGGAACTGGAGCCGCCGCCTGCGCCTCGCCGGGTCGCCGAGAGCGCGCAGCGTGCGGACCAGTGCGGCCCAGCCGCTCCGCACCCGGCTGCGGGCGACGATGCCCGCGGTGACCAGCGCCAGCAGGACGGCGCCCACTCCGGCGAGCAGCGCGGGCAGCGGGACGGCCACAGTGTCGGCATCGGCCTGTGCGGCGTTGTCGGCCTGCGCGCCGGAGTCCTGCGGGGTGTCCGCCGGGGGCGGCGCCGCGCTCCGGCTCGCGGTGTCCCTGGCCTGCCGCACATCGGGACCGCTCGCGTCCTGTGGCAGCCGCAGGATCCAGCCGGGCCGCAGGGTGTCGCCCTCGTTGTTCAGCGCCGAGCCGTCCGGCTGTGCGAGGCCCTTGTTGAGTCCGAAGATCTCACCGGCCCTCGCGGGGTCGCCGAGGGTGCTCGTCGCCACGGACTGCAACGTCGCAGCCTGGCCACCGGTCTGCGCCGGGTCGGGCACGACGAACACGTTGATCAGTCCGTCGTCGTCACCGTCCGCCACCGCCGGCAGGCCGGTGCCGAACACCGCCCAGCAGGCCAGCAGTACGACGCCGAGGGCGCGTAGCGCGTAGGACCCGTTCCTCATGATGTTTTCCCACCCATGTCTCTCCGGTGCGCTCGGGTCCCCACGGGCCGTCCGGCGCATCTCATCCCACTACACGGTGGTCGCGCCAAAAGGGTTCGACCGGCCGGATCTGAACGCTGTGGACGCGTGTGCCGTGTACAGGTCGGCAACCACCGGAACTTCGGCACAGGGGACGCACGTGGCGCGACGGCACACTTCCGGCTTCGACATCGTCGGCATGGACAGTGATCCCACTCCGGGCGACATCGACGAGATGGCGCGCGTGCGGGACCGCTACCGTGACGTCGGTGACCAGGCCGACGTGGCGCTGCGGTTCCTGAAGAAGGGCGGCACGGTCGAGTCGGGGCGCGGCGACGCGATGGACGCGCTGAACAAGCAGATCGGCGACCTGCCGGACAAGCTGCAGAAGACGGTGGACTCCTTCCACGGCGCCGCCGACGCCTACACCGCGTACGCGCCGAAGCTGACCGAGGCGCAGGACCTGCTGGACAAGGCGATGGACCAGGCGACGTCGGTCGCCGGCCAGGCCGGGCAGCGGGTGCAGGACCTGGCGGCCGACGCGACGGACGACCAGAAGGCGGCGGCCAGGGACCAGCGGGACAAGATATCCGCGGCCCAGGACCAGCTCGGCGCGGCGAAGAGCATGGCCCAGCAGGCGAAGGAACTGCGCGAACAGGCCCAGCGGGCATGCGCCGACGTCCTCGACGAGGCGGCAGGTGAGGCGATTCCCGAGCGGAACATCTTCCAGAAGATCGCGGACTTCTTCAAGGACTTCCCGTTCGTCCAGATCATCCTGGCCGCCCTGATCGCCGTCGTCGCGGTGTTCTTCCCCGTCGTCGGCGCGCTGCTGGGCGGTGCGTTGTTCGTCTTCAACCAAGTCGTGGCGAGTCAGACCGGCAGGATCAAGGCGGGTGACTTCATCGCCGGTCTGATCGGCATCGTCCCGGGCGGCTCGCTGCTCAAGTTCGGCGGCAAGGCCGTGGAGGCGATAGCTCCGGCCGCCGTGGCGGCGGTCAAGGGGTCGGGCGCCGTGGCCAAGATCGGCGGGACCATCACGAAGGTGGGCGACACCTTCACCAACAACAAGATCGTGTCCGGGATCCTCACCAACCCGGTCGGCAAGGTCGTCGCCGAGGGGGCGGGCAAGTTCGCCACCGACGTGACCCTAGAAGTGGGTGCCAAGGCGGCCAACGGCGACCAGATCACCGCCGCGGGTGTACTGGCGGGCGCGGCGGCCGGTGTCGCGTTCGGCGCGGGCGCCAAGGGCCTCACCGGCAAGATCGGTGGGATCAGGGGCAATCCGGCGCCCACGTCGGCCGGCGGACGGTTCGGCGACACGACCGATCCGCTCGCCGGGGACTCCGTCGGCAAGAGGTTCGGCGACCAGATCACCGGCTTCGGCGAGGAGGGCGCCGTGCTCGGCACGAAGATCGGTGTGGGGGTCGCGCAGGGCGGGGACCCCAACGCGGTCGCGGCCGGCGAGATCGCCAACTCGGCGCCGAAGCTGGGCGTGGGCCCGGTGGGCAAGGCGGGGCTGGGCAGGGGCATCGACGGCGTCGCCGCGCACATCCCGATCCCGGTCAAGGGGTCAGGAGCGCCGGGCGCCGCCGCGACCACGGGCCCGGCGACACCGGCGCCCGCACCCGCACCCGCACCCGCACCCGCACCCGCACATACTCCGGTGCCCGCGCCGGCCGACCCGCTCTCCGTACCCCTTCCGCCCTCCCCGACGGTGCCCGACAGCCCCTCGGGCCCGGCCGGGCAGGGCCGCCCCACCCTCACCCCGCTGACGATCCCACAGACCCCGCCGCCCGCCGGGGCCGGCTCCTCGTCCTCGTCCAGCCCCGACGACGGGGCCTTCTTCACCGCCCCGTCCTCACCGGCCGGTGAGCCCGGCGGCCAGGGCGGCGGCGCTTAGCCGTCGCGACGCGGGGCGTCGCCGCGTACCTCCCAAGTCTCCATCCCTGAACGGGTGGACAGCTCAGACAACCAGCAAGGAGCACGAACATGCCCAATTTCGCCGTCAACTCGGACGAGACCGCCTCCACCTCGCAGGCGCTGCTCAACGACTTCACCACGCTGCAGGACAAGCTCACCGAGGTGAAGGGGAAGATCACCACCCTGCTCGCGAACGGCTACAACACCCCGGCGGCGCAGCAGAAGTTCTCGCCGTTCTTCGACGAGTTCGCCAAGGGCTTCGACCAGGTGAACCAGGGCCTCCAGGGCATCGGCCAGTACGTCAAGGCCGTCGGTGACGCCTTCGACCAGACCGACTCGCAGCTCGGCTCCAACCTCTCCTGACCCGCTCCCCCGCTCCCCGTCCCCACTCACCCTGAGGAAAGACAGCCGTGCGACTGACCGTGAGCGTGACCGACCCGCAGGCCGAGGGGGTGTCCACAACCGTCGTCGTCGACACCGAACCCTCCGCACAGGCGGGCAGGTTCGCCGCGGAGCTGGCACGCGCCGTCGGCCAGGCCGGAACCGGCGGGGAGTGGGCGTCCGCGCCTGCCCTGTACATCGGTACCGACCCCGTCGACCCGGAGGCGACACTCCAGGTCGCCGGTGTGCGGGACGGGATGGACCTCGGGCTCGGCGTTCCCGTACCCCGGGAGCCCGAGCCCGAGGGCAGGACCGAGCTGCGGGTGGTGTCGGGGCCGGGCGCCGGAACCGTCTTCCGGCTGCCGCCGGGTGACTACGACATCGGCAGCGCCGACACCTGCCGGATCAGACTGGCGGCGGGCACACCCGCGTTCGCCGCGCGGCTGCGGGTACGGCTCGACGGCGGCGCCGAACTGGTGCGCGCCGGGCAGGCGATGCTGGACGGCAAGCCGGTCGCCGACGCGTCCGCGTGGCGCGAGGGCAGTCAACTCGCCGTCGGCGATTCCCTGTTGGAGCTGGCCTCGGGCAGCTCGGCGAAGGCGCCGCTCACCCCGGCGGCCGACGGGCTCGGGCTGGAGTTCAACCGGCCGCCGCGCTTCGTCCCCGCCCCGGCAGGGGCCAACTACCGACTGCCCGCGCCGCCGGTCAAGCCGGACAAGCGCCCGATACCGCTGCTGCCTATCCTGCTGCTGCCCGCGGGCAGCGCCGTGGTGGCCATTGTGGTCACCGGCCGCTGGACGTTCGTGTTCATCGCCCTGCTGTCGCCGATCGCCGCGCTGGTCACCCAGTTCGGCGGCCGTAAGCAGGCGATGCTCAAGTACCAGGAGCAGCTGGCCGATTACGAGCAGAAGCTGGCGAGGCTCCGCGCCGACATCGAAGCGGCGGTCCTCAAGGAGCAGCACAATCTGCGGCTCTCGCTGCCCGATCCCGCCTCGCTGCTGCGGATGGCGGCGCAGCCGTCGGAGCGGTTGTGGGAACGGCGCTGGCAGGATCCCGACTTCCTCGCCGTCCGGGTCGGCACGGCCGACCTGCCGTCGTCGCTGTCGGTCGAGGATCCGACGCTGGACGAGCACCGGCGTACCACCGTGCCGCGGCTGAACCAGGTGCCGGTCTCCGTGCCGCTGCGCAGGGCCGGTGTCACCGGTCTCGCCGGCTCCGGTGCGGGCGGTCTGGCCGGCTGGCTGGCCGCGCAGGCGGCTTCGCTGCACAGCCCCGCCGATCTGCGCATCGTGGTGCTCGCGGGCTCCGAAGGGGAGCGCGACTGGTCCTGGACCCGCTGGCTGCCGCACTGCCGGCCGCAGGGCGAGGACGCCTACGCGCTCGTCGGGTCCACCACCGAGTCGCTGGCACGCCGCATCGGTGAGCTGGGGCAGCTTGTCGCCGCCCGGGTGCAGGCAGGTTCGGAGCTGGTGCGCGGCGGTGTCAACGGCTACCCCGACGTGCTGGTGATTCTGGACCAGGCGCGCCGGGCGCGCTCGCTGCCCGGTGTGATCGCGTTGCTGCGCGACGGACCTTCGGTGGGTGTCTACACCATCTGCATGGACCGCGAGGAGCGGCTGCTGCCCGAGGAGTGCGGCGCCGTCGTCGTCACGGACCCTGCGGCGACCGGGTCCCGGGTCCGTACGGGCGTGGGTGCGGCGCTGGAGGACGTACGGCCCGACTCCCCCGAGCCGGGCTGGTACGAACATCTCGCGCGTGCGCTGGCGCCGTTGCGGGGCGTCGGCGACAACGACGAGAGCGCGCTGCCGGGTTCGGTGCGCCTGCTCGACCTGCTGAACGTCGAACCGCCGACCGCCGAGGCCGTGGTGGCGGGCTGGTCGCTGGGCGGCCGGTCGACCCGGGCTATCCTCGGCACCGGCTACGACGGCCCGTTCTCCGTCGACCTCGTACGCGACGGCCCGCACGCGCTGATCGCGGGGACCACCGGTTCCGGCAAGTCGGAGCTGCTCCAGACGCTGGTCGCGACGCTCGCCGTGGTCAACAGGCCCGACGAGATGACGTTCGTGCTCGTCGACTACAAGGGCGGCAGTGCCTTCGCCGAGTGCGCGGACCTGCCGCACACCGTCGGTATGGTCACCGACCTCGACACCCGTCTGGTGGAGCGCGCCCTGGTCTCGCTGGGCGCGGAGCTGCGCCGCAGGGAGACGATGCTGGCGCAGGCGGCCGCCAAGGACATCGAGGACTATCTCGACAAGCGGGCGCGTGGCGGTGACGCGCTCCCGCCGCTGCCCCGACTGCTGCTGGTCATCGACGAGTTCGCCTCGATGGCGCGCGAACTGCCGGACTTCATCTCGGGTCTGGTCAACATCGCACAGCGCGGCCGTTCGCTCGGCATCCATCTGGTGCTGGCGACGCAGCGGCCGAGCGGCGCCGTCACGCCGGACATCCGGGCCAACACCAATCTGCGGATCGCGCTGCGCACCACCGACACGTCCGAGAGCCGGGACATCATCGACGCGCCGGACGCCGGGGACATCTCCCCCGGCACCCCCGGCCGTGCCTATGCCCGGCTCGGCCCTTCGGCGCTGCTGCCGTTCCAGTCGGGCCGGGTCGGTGGCCGCAGGCCCGGCGGCTCGCTCGCCGTGGACACCGAAGTCCCCGTCAGGGCACGGACCGTGAGCTGGCAGGAGCTGGGCGGCCCGCTGCGCACCGGTCGGCCCGGCGGATCGTCACACGGGGCGGTCCAGACCGAGGCGATCACCGACCTGGCCGTCCTGACGGCGGCCGTCGCGCAGGCGGCGCGGGTCGTGGGAGTCGCGAAGCAGCCCAGTCCGTGGCTGCCCGCGCTGCCCGCCGTGCTGGAGTGGA
>NZ_JTIY01000002.1:493228-495422 GCF_000818175.1 Streptomyces sp. AcH 505 | reverse complement strand
GCTCGCGCCCAAGCCGTTCGCCGACCGGGAGGCCGCGCTGCCCGCCGTCGAGTACGGCCTGGTCGACCTGCCGGCGCGGCAGAGCCGCAGCGCGCTGGTCTTCGACCTGGACCGCGCGGGCCATCTGCATCTCATCGGCTCGCCGCGCAGCGGGCGTTCGCAGTCCCTGCGTACGCTGGCGGCGGCACTGGCGCAGGCGCACGGCGCCGACGATCTGCATCTGTACGGCATCGACTGCGGCAACGGCGCGCTGAACGCGCTCACCGCGCTGCCGCACTGCGGCGCCGTCGTCGACCGTAACCAGACGGAGCGGCTCGGCCGGCTGCTGGACCGGCTGACCGCCGAACTGACGAACCGTCAGGGCGTGCTGGGTGCCCGGGGCACCGCCGACCTCGCCGAACTGCGCCGGATGGCGGCCCCCGAGGAGCGACTGCCGCACATCGTGGTGCTGGTCGACCGGTTCGAGGTCTTCGAGCGGGAGTACAGCTCCTTCGACAACGGCAGCTATCTGGAGCGGATGATCCGGCTGCTGCGCGACGGCGCGGGGGTCGGTATCCATCTGGTGCTCGCCGGCGACAAGGTCCTGGGCAACAGCCGCTTCGGCGGGACCACCGAGGACAAGATCGTCCTGCGGATGAACGACCGCGCCGACTACTCGTCGGTCGGCGTCCCCACCAAGGCGGCGCCGGCCGATCCGGCGCCGGGGCGCGGCCTGCGCACCCAGGACATGAGCGAGGCCCAGATCGCGGTGCTGGGCAGTGATCTGTCCGGTACGGCGCAGGCCCAGGTCCTCGTCGGCCTCGGCGCGGAACTGACCACGCGCGAGGCGGACGTGCCGGCCGCGCGCCGCGCGCCGCGCCTGGATCTGCTGCCCGACCGGATCTCCTACCCGGAGGCGGCGGCGCTGCGGACAGGACCCGGTGCGATGCGTCCGCTCGTCGCCGTCGGCGGCGACACCCTCACGGCGCTGGGTCCCGACCTCGCCGACGTGCCGACGTTCGCCGTCGCGGGACCGCCGCGCACCGGCCGCAGCACGGCGCTGCTCACGGTCGCCCTCTCGCTGCTGGACTCCGGCACCGGAGTCATCGTGCTGGCGCCGCGCAGGTCGCCCCTGCGCGAGCTGGCCGGACGGCCGGGGGTGGCGGCCGTCATCACCGACGTGGAAGTGCCGGTCGACACCTTCCGCGCGGTGCTGAGCAACATCCCCGAGGAGAACGCGGTGATCGTCATCGACGACGCCGAGCTGTTCATGGGCGCGGAGATCGATCCCGATCTGGCGCTGCTGGCCCGTGGCGGCGCCGGCAACGGATGGGGGGTCGTGGTCGCGGGCAACGCCGAGTCGATGTCGCTCAGCCTGGCCGGCTGGATGGGCCAGGTGAAGCGGAACCGTACGGGCATGCTGCTCTCCCCGCAGAGCCTCGGCGACGGCGAGGTCATCGGGGTGAAGCTGTCCCGGGGTCTGGTCGGGCAGGCCCCGAGGCCCGGCAGGGGGCTGCTGCACCTCGGCGACGGGACGCTGGTCTCCGTACAGGTACCGGCGTCCGACCTGACCGGCTGACGGCCGGTACGTCCGCCGGAGGGCGGCCGGGGCCCCGCGGTCCTGGCCGCCCTCCGGCGTACCGGCTCCCCGCCGCCGCTACCAGCGGATCTCGCCGGCACGGTCGACGAAGCGGCCCGAGCCGGATCCCGGTTTCTCCGTCGCCAGCCCGACGATCGCGTCCGTCCCCTCCGTGACGCTCTGCGGGCCGCTGTGGCCGTTGAGGTCGGTCGCCGTGTAGCCGGGGTCGGCTGCGTTGATCCGGATGTCCGGCAGCGCCTTGGCGTACTGGGTGGTCAGCATCGTGAGCGCCGCCTTCGACGCGGTGTAGAGCGGTGCGACGACGGACGACTCGACCCGCTCCGGGTCGTGGGTGAAGGCGAGAAAACCGACACCGCTGCTGACGTTGACCACGGCCGGATCGGCCGACCTGCGCAGCAGCGGCAGGAAGGCGGTGGTCGTACGGACCACCCCCGCGACGTTCACGTCGAGGACGGCGAGGGCGTCGGCGCCGGTCAGCGCGTCGACGCCACCGAAGGGCCCGTGGACGCCTGCGTTGTTGACCAGCACGTCGACCGCGCCTTCGTGTGCGGCGACGTCCGCCGCTGCGGCCGCGACGGACGCGTCGTCCGTCACGTCGATGGGTACGAACCGCGC
>NZ_JTIY01000002.1:481665-493203 GCF_000818175.1 Streptomyces sp. AcH 505 | reverse complement strand
CCGCCGCGCCCTGTTCGGGGTCGCGGGCTCCGGCGAGGACGGTGTGGCCCAGCTCGACGAGCCGGCGGGCCGTCTCCCGGCCGAGCCCCTTGTTCGCTCCTGTGATGAAGATGATCGTCATGCCTTCAGTGTTCGTCCGGCCGGGGCGGCCGACCAGAGAAGGTTCGACGGTAGGAACGGCAGTACCACCATGGGCGGCGCCGGGCGGGCCGGGGATGCGGGACCATGGGACGTATGACCACGACCCCCGGAGCCGGGCTCGGCGCGATGATCCGCACCTGGCGGGACCGGCTGCCCCCGTCGGCCGCCGCATTGCCGGTGGGCCACGCACGCCGCGCGGCCGGGCTGCGCCGCGAGGAGCTGGCGGAACTCGCCGGGGTGTCGGTCGACTATGTCGTACGCCTGGAGCAGGGCAGGTCCACGACGCCGTCGGCGTCGGTGGTGGCGTCCTTGGCCCGCGCCCTCCAGCTGTCGGCCGCCGAGCGGGACCATCTGTACCGGCTCGCCCACCTGGTCCCGCCGGGGAACGACGCGGTCCCCGGCCATATCCCGCCCGGTGTGCAGCGGGTGCTGAGCCGGCTCGGGGACACCGCGGTCGCCGTGTTCGCCGCCGACTGGCAGCTGATCTGGTGGAACCGTGGCTGGGCAGCGCTGCTGGGCGATCCGTCGTCCTTGCCGGCGCGGCAGCGCAATTTCGCCCGCAGCAGGTTCCCGCAGGACGCGGGCCCCGTTCGGCTCGCGCTGTGGCCGGTGATCGAGGTGGACAGGGACGCGACGGACGCGGCCGTGGTGTCCGACCTGCGCCGCGCCACCGGCCGTTTCCCGCACGACACGCATCTGGCGGAGCTGGTCCGTGAACTGGTCGCGGGCAGCGAGCGGTTCGCCGAACTGTGGGCGGCCGGTTCGGTGGCGACGCACCGCGAGGACCACAAGCGGATCGAGCATCCCTCGGTGGGGACGGTCACCGTGGACTGCGACACACTGACCGACGGTGACTCCGAGTTGAAGATCGTGATCATGACGGCGGTGCCGGGCAGCGAGGACGAGACCAAGCTGCGGCTCGCCACGATCGCGGGGCCGCCGGTCACCGCGCACCGCCCGTAGCGTCACCACCCCTATTGGGCGGGCGAGTTCACACCGTTGCCGGTACGACGCCGCCCTCGGCCGAGAGGAACCGGAAGGTGCCGGTGACCGCGTCGAAGAGGTCGTACACCTCGTCCTTCAGCGGCAGGTTGGGGCTGGCGCAGGTGACCACCAGGAAGTCCCGTGCCGTGCCGGGGACGGGCATCATGGTGTGCATCGTCAGCAGCTTGACGTTGATGTCCGCGGTGATCGGTGTCTCCTCCGTACCGGTGATCCGGGCGACGGTGCCCACGTGGGGAACCTTGGCCGCGCCGATGACCCGGTCGGCGGGGGCCTTGCCGTTCGCCGAGGAGACCCCGAGCTGGGCGGAGATGACGGGCAGGGTCAGTTCGAGGCCTTCGGGTGTGGTGACGGCGAAGACCATGGCGTAGGCGAGGAAGAGCCCTTCGTCGTACATCGAGGCGGTGCCCGAGGCGAACAGCGCGCCGTGGTTGCGTGCGGCCCGGCTGATCTCACGGCCCTGCCGGAACAGATCGTTGATCTGTGCCCGCTCGCGTGGGTTGTCGGTACGGGCCAGGGCGGCGGAGCGGGCCGTGGCCATCGTCTCGCCGCTGAGGTCCAGCTCGGTCCAGAGGTCGGGCACGTTGAGCAGGAAGCGCTCGGCGACGGTCACCGGCCGCCGCCGCTCAGGTTCGACACGGCGTCGTTGTCCGTCTTGGTGAAGGCGTCGGAGATGCTGTCCATCGCCTCCCGGATGCCTTTGACCTGCTTCTTCAGCTGGTTCTTGCCGTCGTTCCACTTGTTCTCGAAGTTCTGGGCCGAGCCTCGGGACAGCTCGGGGCCGAACGCCTTGTCGAAGTCGAAGGTGTGGTGGCCGATGTCGATGTTGTCCTCGACGAACGCCAGACCGGCCCGCGCCTGGTCCAGCTCGTCGCCGGGTACGAAAATGTCGGTCATCGCGCGCTTCTCTCCTCCGTGCCAAGCCGCCGCGCCGTTGTGTGCCGCGTACTGTCAACACGCACCCGGCGCGCTGTTCGTTCAGGTGAACCTTTCGTCGCCGTATCCCGTGTTGGGGGCGTGACTCTCCCTCTCCACAGCTACAGCGCCGCCCGCAGGCCGGTCGGCCGGGCCCTCGTCGCCTCCGCTCTCGTGCTCTGCGGGATGGCCGCCCTGTCCGCCTGCGACAAGACCATCTCGATCACCGACAAGGCCGCGAAGCCGGCCGCCTCGTCGCCCGCGGCCGCAGCGCCCGCGTCCTCGGCGCCCGCCTCCGGCGCGCCGGCTGCGGGCAACTCCGCGCTCCAGGTGGTCGACAGCAGCGCGGCCCAGAACGGCAAGACCGGCAACGGCGGCACCGTGGTGGGGGTCGCCGTGCAGGAGACACCACCGCAGTGGGTCCAGCTCTCCGCGGTCCAGTCGCCCGACCTGGGCAGCCACCTCATCAACGTCAACCAGGCGACGCTGTACCGCTTCGACAAGGACACCGCCCGGCCGTCCCACTCCAACTGCGCCGACGACTGCGCCGTCACCTGGCCGCCGGTCACCATCGCGGAGGGCGGCAACGTGTACCTGGCGGGCGTGGACCCGAAGCAGATCGGCGCGATACGCCGCGACGACGGCCAGGTCCAGGTGACCGTGGGCGGCTGGCCGCTCTACCGCTTCTCGGGCGACAGCAGGCCCGGCGACACCAAGGGCCAGGGCATCGGCGGAACTTGGTTCGCGGCGGGCCCGACCGGCGAGAAGTCGGTGAAGTAGCCGGGAGGGTCACACTCTTCCGTGTGCCAGCAGGGCGGTGTGCGGCAGTCGCAGCACACCGTCCGGGCCGCCGAACGGGACACTGAGCCGGGCGAACTGCCGCTTGATCTCCGCCACGGTCTGCGGATCCTGGCGCGTGACGATGTGGCCGATCGTGGCGACGCCCGCCGCCGGACCGCTCCACCACACCTCGGCGGCCACCTGATGGTCCCAGTCCAGGGACGTGCAGGACACCTCGGAGAGGCCCGCCTCCCGCGCCAGATCCGCCAGGCCCTGTGCGGTCCTGGGGAATTCCTCGTCTGCGGCGAGCGAGGCCAGATCGCCGGGCCGTACGACGCCCGCCGCCTCCACCGCACGTGGCAGGAGCGTCTGACCTGGCGCGGCCTGCGCCGGCCAGATGGTCACGGCGATCCGTCCACCGGGCCGGGTCACTCTGCGCAGTTCGGCGAGAGCGGCCCTCGGACGGCCCACGTGATTGAGCACGAAGTTGGCGATGGTCGCGTCGAACTCCCCGTCGGGAAAAGGCAGTACGGGCAGGGCCGCGACCCGGACGTCGGCGGCCGGTACGTCCGCCGCTGTCCTGGCCGCCATGCCGGGGTCGGCGTCGACGGCGGTCACCCGGGCACCGCGCTCCACCGCGGCTGCGGCGACGGTGCCCGTTCCCGTACCGGCATCCAGCAGCCGCGAGCCCGCACCCGCTCCAGCCGCGTCGAGCAGTTGGGGCACGGGGTGGGCGCAGAGAGCGGCGAAGCTGCCGGCGTACGCGTCGGCGCGCCCCGCCCAGATCCGCCGCTCCTGCTCATCGAAGATCGTCATCCGTGAGACGTTAATTCATGTCCAGCCAGACCGTGCTGTCCGCAGGCAGTACGCGGCCCTCGGCGCTCTCCTCCAGGGGAGCGCTGCTGAGCAGTACCGTCGCGTCCGGCGGCAACGGCACCGGTGTGTCCGTCGCGTTGACCAGGCAGCGGAAGCCGCCTGCGCGGTCGAAGCAGAGGGTGTCCGGTGGGGTGTCCACCCAGGTCAGGGTCTCCGGCAGGGCGGTGAGGCGGGCCGAGCGCAGGGCCAGTGCGGTGCGGTAGAGGGTGAGGAAGGAGTCCGGGTCGGCGGTCTGTTCCGCGACGCTGAGTGGGGCCCAGTCCGCGGGTTGCGGCAGCCAGGGCGCGGCGGTGGCGGCGTCGGGTGAGAAGCCGAGCGCTGCGCCGCCGGGCTGCCACGGGAGCGGGATTCGGCAGCCGTCGCGGCCGCGGTCGGCGCCGCCGGAGCGGAGGAACGTGGGGTCCTGGAGGACCGCGTCCGGGAGGTCCTGGACCTCGGGCAGGCCCAGTTCGTCGCCCTGGTAGATGTACACCCCGCCGGGCAGCGCCATGGTCAGCAGCGCCGCCGCGCGGGCTCTTCGGCGGCCGAGGGTCAGGTCGCTCGGGTCGCCGAGCCGCTTGTCGCCCATGTCGAACGAGGTGTCGGCGCGGCCGTAGCGGGTGACATGGCGGATGGTGTCGTGGTTGGAGAGCACCCAGGTGGGCGGCGCGCCGACCGGGCCGTGGGCGGCGAGCGTCGAGTCGACGACGTCGCGCAGCGCGGCCGGCTCCCACGAGCTGCACAGGAAGTCGAAGTTGAACGCCGAGTGCAGCTCGTCGGGGCGCAGGTAGCGGGCGAACTGTTCGGCCGACGGCAGCCAGACCTCGCCGACGAAGATCCGGTCGCCGGGGTAGCCGTCGAGGATCTTGCGCCAGCTCCGGTAGATGTCGTGGACGTCGTCATGGTCCTGGTAGGGCAGATCGGTCGGGTCGGGGTCGGGGCCGACGTCGGGCAGGCCCGGCTTCTTGGCGAGGCCGTGGGCCACGTCGATCCGGAAGCCGTCGACGCCGCGGCGCAGCCAGAAGTGCAGGATGTCCTCGAACTCGGCGCGTACCTCGGGGTGTTCCCAGTTCAGGTCGGGCTGCTGCGGGGCGAACATGTGCAGGTACCAGGGGCCGGGGGTGCCGTCCGCCTCGGTGATCCGGGTCCAGGCGCTGCCGCCGAAGTAGGAGTGCCAGTCGTTGGGCGGCAGTTCGCCGCTCTCGCCGCGGCCCGGCAGGAACCAGAACCGTTCGCGGGCGGCGGAGCCGGGTCCTGCGGCCAACGCCTCCTGGAACCAGTGGTGCTGGTCGGAGCAGTGGTTGGGCACGAGGTCGACGAGGACGCGCAGTCCGTGGGTGTGGGCTTCCTCGACGAGCCGCTCGGCCTCGGCGAGGGTGCCGAACAGCGGGTCGATGTCGCGGTAGTCGGCGACGTCGTAGCCGCCGTCGGCCATCGGTGAGGTGTACCAGGGGGTGAACCACAGGGCGTCGACGCCCAGTTCCCGCAGATAGGGCAGCCGATTCCGGACGCCGGCGAGGTCGCCGGTGCCGTCGCCGTCGCCGTCGGCGAAGCTGCGTACGTAGATCTGGTAGATCGCGGCATGCCGCCACCAGTGGGTCACAGGAACTCCTAGTTCGATGAGGTGGTGCCGGGGCCCCCGGGTTCGCGGGGGCCCCGGCACCGGGGGCGGTTACCAGCCGGAGTTGCCGGCTCCGCGCGTGATGGCGAATCCGCCGCTGCTGTTCAGGCCACCGGAGGCGGCGCCGCTGACCGTGACACCGGAGAAGGTGCCGGATCCCGCGGACTGGATCTCGATGCCGTAGAGACCGGTGTTCTGGATCTTGATGTTCTTCAGGGTCAGATTGCTGACGGTCTTGTTGAAGGAGATCAGCACCCCGCTGTAGGTGGAGTCGATGATGTCGATGTCCTGGACGAGGACGGGCGCTGTGATGTCGGAGGAGTCGGCGTAGATCCACAGGGCGCCGAACTTGCTCTGCCAGTTGGGTTCGAAGCCGCCGGTGCGCTGGAGTGTGTTGCGCTGCACGGAGGTGGTGCCGCTGAACGGGACCGGTGCGAAGCGGCTGCTGATGGCGATGCCGGCCGAGCCGGTGACGGTGTCGGAGAGGAGGTTGTCCTCGACCCGGTTGGCGTTGCCGCCGTAGATGCCCACGGTGTTGGCGAGCAGCGGCACCTGCACGGTGTTGAAGCGGAAGGCGCTGCGGGTGACGGCCTGGCCCTCGGAGAACATCGCGAGGCCGTCGTCGCCGGTGTTGCGGATGCTGGAGTCGCGCAGCTCGGTGTCGGTGGTCCCCTTGTGGAGGTTGACGCCGTCGGCGAAGGTGTCGCGGATGCGCAGCCCGGTCGCGTACAGGCCGTTGGTGGGGGCGTCGATCCACAGACCGACCTTGGTGTGTTCGATCCAGATGTTCTGGAACGTCGAGCCGTTGCCGAAGTTGCCTTCGATCCCCGCGTCGAAGTTGGCGTCGTCCCGGTAGGACACGTCACCGGCGATGGTCAGGTCCTGGACGGTGCTGGTGCCGCCCTGGCCGAACAGCCCGCCCTTGCCGTTGCTGCCGCGCAGTACGGTCGACCAGACGCCGGCGCCGCGCAGGGCGATCCCGGTGAGGTTCACATGGCCGGAGATGTTGTACGTACCTGCGGGCAGCCAGAGCCCCTTGCCCTGCGATTTCACGTTCTGCACGGCCGAGTTGAGGGCCGAGGTGTCGTCGCTGTTGTCGTTGGCGGTGACGCCGAGGGTGGTCGCGGAGACGAACCCGGCCGGCATGGCCTGGTCGGCGGCGACGGTCTCGGTCTCGACGAGGTCCAGGGTGTACGAGGCGGCCGTGTCGCCCGCGTCCTTCTGGAACTTGAGCACGGTCCCGGCGGGGAAGCTGCCGATGAGGGCGTGGGTCTCGTCGAAGAAGTGGTGGCCGGAGCCCTGCGACGCGTCGTTGTTGTACGGGTAGGCGCCGTACACCCAGCTGTACTTGGTGGTCAGGTCGAGGTCGCGGACGTGGGTGGAGCCGGCGTAGACGCTGAGGGTGGCGGAGGGCGCCGTGTCCGGCAGCGAGTAGCGCAGGGTCAGCGCGTTGGCGGGCTTGGTGAGGGTGAACTGGACGTACTCACCGGTGCTGTCGAGGACGACCGCCTTACGGCCCGACGCCTCGGACGGCACCGAGAGGTAGGTGCGGTCGGGGCCGATGGTGGAGGCGTTGGTGGTGCCGGACTCCGCCTCGTACGTGGTGTACGGGACGGTCGCGCCACGGGTGGCACCGGCGGCGGAGCCGGTGACGGTGATGCCGTCCAGTTGCAGGGCGCCGTTGTCACCGGACTCGGTGCGCAGCGTCAGTGTGTTGAGCTGGGCGCGCAGCGGGGCGTCGGTGGTGGCGTCCTTCCACGCCCCTGAGGTGCCGGGCAGCGAGAGCTGACGGACCTTGGTGCCGTTGGCGGTGAGGGTGATCGTGGCGGCCGATCCGCTGTCGGTGCGGTAGCGCACGACCACCGGATAGGTCTTGGCGGAGGCGGTGTTGACGTCGTACACGGTCCGGGCGCCGCTGGTGGTGAAGCCGGTGAGATAGCCGCTGCCGGTGAAGCCGGTCGCGGAGGTCGCGACGGACGCGCCACCGGAGAAGTAGGCGCTCTCGGCCTGGAGGGCGGGCGATCCGGCGGGCGGGTCGGTCGGCGGGTCGGTGGGCGGATCGGTCGGTGTGCTGTCCGGGGTCGTGGCGACGACGTTGTCGAGGTTGATGTTGCCGCTGTCGGCGGTGGTGAAGGTCAGGGCGACGGTGTTGGCGCCCTGCCGGTAGGTCAGCTGCTCGTCATGGGTGGTCCAGCTGTCCCAGTTGGCCGTGGGGGGCAGGCTCACCTGGCGGACCTTGGCGCCGTTGACGTAGAGGCTCAGCGTCATCGTCGCCGTGGTGCCGTTGGCGTAGCGGATCTTGACCGATCCGCTGCCGGCTGCCGCCGACTGGACGGTGAACGAGGTCGAAGCGCGGCCCTTGTTGGCGTCGGTGTAGCCGCCGACGAAGCCGCTGCCGGTGTAGCCGGGGTGTTCGGTGGAGACGGCGGCGCCGCCGGACAGCGCGGCCGACTCGGCCTCCAGTGTGCTGCTCGCCGCTTGGGCGCCGGGCGCCAGCGGCCCGGTCAGCGCGTAGGCCAGAGCGCAGATGAGGGCCACCACCAGGGCCGCCATACGCAGAAGGGACGGGGAGTGAAGCGGGGTTGGGCGTGTTCTCGGTGCTGGTGACACGACGGTGTGTCCTTCCAGGAGGGGAGACAGGAGTCAGCCCTTGAGGCTGCCTGCGGTGAGGCCGGAGATGATGCTGCGCTGGAAGATCAGGAACAGGACGAGCAGCGGCACACTGGCCATCACCATGCCCGCGAGCAACTGGTTCGCGGGCATGTCGAGGGAGAGCCGGTTCAGCGCCACGGTGATCGGCTGCCTTGCCGGGTCGGGCAGGACGAGCATCGGCCAGAGGAAGTCCTTCCAGACTCCGACGACCGCGAAGATGGACACCACGGCGAGGACCGGGCGGGAGAGCGGCAGGATGACGGAGACCAGGACCCGTACGGTGCCGGCGCCGTCGATCCGTGCGGAGTCGAGCAGTTCGCCGGGGATCTGGTCGAAGAACCGCTTGAGTATGAAGATGTTGAACGCGTTGGCGCAGGCCGGCAGCCAGATCGCCCACGGGGTGTTGATGAGGTTGACGTGCAGCAGCGGCACGTCGACGACGGTCAGGTACGTCGGTACGAGCAGCGCTGAGACCGGCAGCATCAGGGTGGCGAGCATCATGCCGAGGACCACGTTGCCGAGCACGGGCCGCAGTTTCGACAGCGCGTACGCGGCGGCGACGTCCACGACCAGCTGGAGGAGCCAGGCGCCCGCCGCGAGCAGGAGTGTGTTGAGGAAGTACCGGCCGAGTCCGACGCTGGACCAGGCCTGGGAGTAGCTGTCCGGGTGCCAGGTCTGCGGCAGCAACGTGGGGTGCGGGGCGGCGAGTTCGGCGGAGGACTTGAGCGCGCCGGTCGTCATCCAGTAGAGCGGGAAGACGAAGGCGAGGGTGAATCCGGCCAGGGTCGCCGTGAGGACGAAGCGGTAGAGGAACCTGCCGGTGCGGCGGGTCATCTCGGTCGGGGCTATCAGGGTGCGTACGGGCGTTTCCGCTGCCATGGCGGTGGTCAGCTCCTGGTCCGGGTGAGGCGCAGGTAGATGCCTGCGAAGGTGCCGAGCACCACGAAGAGCAGCGTGCTCATGGCGCTGGCCAGGCCGAAGTCGTTGTAGACGAAGGCGTAGCGGTAGAGCAGCAGCAGGACGGTGACCGTGGCGTCGTCGGGGCCGCCGCCGGTGAGGACGAACGGCTCGATGAACACCTGCATCGTGCCGATGATCTGCAGCAGCAGCGTGATCATCAGGATGAAGCGCATCTGCGGCACGGTGACGTGCCACAGTCTGCGCGCGATGGACGCACCGTCCAGTTCGGCCGCCTCGTACAGCTCACCGGGGATGCCGCCGAGCGCCGCCAGGTAGATCAGGGTGGTGGTCCCCATGTTGGCCCAGGTGGAGACGAGGACCAGGGAGACCATCGCGAGGTTCTGCGACTCCAGCCACTGCTGTGCGGGCAGGTGGAAGACGCCCAGCACGTTGTTGAACAGGCCGGGTCCCGGGTCGTAGAACCAGCGCCACAGCAGCATCGTGACGATCGGCGGCAGCATCACCGGCAGGTAGACGGTCATCCGCAGATACGACCTGGCGTGCCGGAACTCGTTGAGCACGAGGGCCGTCGCGAAGGGCGCCGCGAAGCCGAAGACCAGCGCCAGCAGGGTGAAGTAGCCGGTGTTGCGCCAGGCCGTCGTGAACAGCGGGTCGTCGAAGAGCCGTTGGAAGTTGTCGAGCCCCACCCACCTGGCCGGTTCGGCGAAGTTGACCTGCTGGAAGCTCAGCAGGACTCCCCGCACGATCGGGTACCAGGAGAAGAGCGCGAAACACAGGATCCCGGCGGCGAGGAAGAGATAGGCGACCGCGTTCTCCCGGATCCGGCGTGCGCGCCGGCCGGCCGGGCGGTGCGCCGGTCCTCCGTCGCTCTTCGCGCGGCTTCCGGCGGATCCGCGTACGGGGGTGCGCGGGGTGGTGGAGGGGGGTGCGTCCGTTGCCATTCTCAGGTCAGCTCACTTGACCGTGGCGAGGATGGTGTCGACCTTCTTCTGGGCGTCGCCGAGGAGCTGGTCGAAGTCCGCGTCCTTCTTGGTGAGTACGGCCTGCATCACTCCGTCGAGGACGGTGTATATCTGCTGTGCGTTGGGCGGCTCGACCTTGACGGCGACCTGCGGGCTGCGGTCGACGAAGGGCTTGTAGTTGGCCTGCGGCACATTGGCGTACTTGGTGTGGATCGCGTCGTTCTTGGTCTGCGCGGCGCCGTCGAAGAGGTTGGGCTGGGGCAGTCCGATCGGTACCCCGAGGGCGGCGAACTTCTTGGTGTTCGCCTCTTCACGGTCGGGGTTGAGGTACTTCCACTGGATCCACTGGAGCCCCGCCTTGATCTTCTCCGGGGACGCCTTGGGGTTGAACATGAAGCCGTCGCCGCCGCCGAGGGTCGCGGTGCCGGGCAGCGCCGCCAGGCCGAACTCGTCGTACTTGCGCTCGAACTGCTTGACGATGGTGGGGATGTTGTCCGGGCCCGCCATGTACATCCCGAGCTTGCCGGCGCCCATCAGCTTCTGCACGTCGCCGATCTCCAGGAGCTGGCGGGTGCCCATGCTGTTGTCGGTCCAGCGCATGTCGTGCAGGGCCTGGAGCGCCTTGTGCCCCGCGTCGCTGTTGAACGCGGCCTTCCAGCTGCCGCCCTGCTGGGTGGCGACGTCGCCGCCCATGGAGTAGATCCACGACGTGAGGTGCCAGCCGCCCTGGTTGTTCTTGCTGTAGTCGGCGTAGCCGACGGTGTCGTCGCCGAGCGCGCTGATCTTCTTGGCGTCGGCGCGCACCTCTTCCCAGGTGGTCGGCGGGGTGTCCGGGTCGAGTCCGGCCTTCTTGAACAGCTCACGGTTGTAGAGCAGACCGAGTGAGTAGTTGCCGGTGGGCAGGCCGTAGACCTTGCCGTCGCTCTTGAAGACGTCCTGGAGCGCCGGGCGGATGTCGTTGAGGTACGGCACGCCCTTGAGGTACGGGGTGATGTCGGCGGCCTGGTGACGCTGGATCAGTCCGGCCGGGTCGGTGAAGTAGACGTAGAACACGTCCTCCAGCTGGCCGCCCGCCAGCTTCGCCGCGAAGGTGTTGGGGTCCATCTGGCCCTCGTGGGCGACGACCTTGATCTTCGGGTGGCTCGCCTCGAACTGCTTGACCAGCTCTTCGTAGTCCTTGCGGTCGGCGGGCTGGGTCTTGGCGGGCATGCCGTTGACCGTGATCGTCACGACGCCGTCCTTGCCCACCCCGCTCCCGCCGGACCCGGACGAGCCGCCGCAGCCGGCGAGTCCCAGGGTGAGGGCGGTGGCCGCGGCCACACCGAGGGCTTGGCGTCTTGTGATGCCGTCCATGGAGATCCCATGCCTTCCTGCAACGGGTTTGCGTGACTTGCAGGGGCACGGCCTCTGCGTCATCTCAACGGCGCTGACAGTAAAAGTGAATGACGCAAGAAGTCAATGAGTCTGCGCAAGAACTTAATCTGCGCCTCGGTCGCCCGTAACACACCGTCACTAGGGCGGACAGCACCGAGGGGCCCGGCGGACGGCCGGGCCCCTCGGTGGCTGCGGGTGGGACGAACGGGTGCGGCGCCGCCGCCGTCACCTGCTCCGGGAACGCGACGGCGGGGCCGTTGAACTGCGCACAATCAGCTCCGTGTCGAACATCATCGACTCCCCCTCCGTCGCGTG
>NZ_JTIY01000002.1:478905-481640 GCF_000818175.1 Streptomyces sp. AcH 505 | reverse complement strand
CCTGCACCGGCTGGCGGGCCGTCGTGAGCGGCGGGTCGGTCGCGACCATGTACGGAGAGTCGTCGAAACCGACGACCGACAGGTCCTCAGGGACCCGCAGACCCTGCCGCCGCGCCGCGCGAATGGCGCCGAGCGCCAGTGCGTCGCTTGCGCAGACCACCGCGGTGACCCCGCCCTCCAGGAGCCGCGGCAGCGCCGTCGCGCCGCCCTCCATCGAGAACAGCCCGTGCGCGACGAGCTTGCGCCAGTCCCCCTCACTGTCGCCCTGCCGGGCGCGGAACGCCTGGTAGCCGGCGAGTTTGTGGGCCGACGGCACATGGCCGACCGGCCCCAGGATCATGCCGATCCGCCGGTGGCCGAGCGCCGAGAGATGGGCCAGCACCTGCTGCGCCGACGCCGCGTCGTCGATGGACACCTGCGCCACCCCGGCGTTCTCGTCCGCCGCGTTGAGCAGGACGATCGGTATCTGGCGCTCGCGCAGCGCCCTGCCCTGCTCCGGTCCCGCGTCGGCGTAACTGGCGCCGATGAAGATGATCCCGCCGACGTTCTGTTTGAGGATCATGTCGATGTAGTGGGCCTCGGAGACGCCGTCCGCCGTGCGGGTGCAGAGCACCGGGATGAAGCCGCGCTTGTTGAGCAGTCCCGCCAGCGCCTCGGCGAAGGCGGGAAAGATCGGATTCTGCAGGTCGGGCACGACGAGCCCGACCAGCGCCGCCCGCTCCTGCTGCAACTGGCGGGGCCGTTCGAAACCGCAGACGTCCATGGCGGTCAGCACCGCGTCCCGGGTCGCCGGTGACACGTCCGTGGCCCCGTTGAGCACCCGCCGCGCCGTGGTCTCGCTGACGCCGGCGAACTCGGCCACCTGAGAGAGTCTTTTCTTCACGCCACCAACGTACCAACTGAGTGCGCAAGAAATGAAGGATGTTTACGCAAATAGCCAACACATACTGGCGCGGAACATCGGATGTCAGCGGCGGCTGGGAGAGTGGTGGTCATGACGGGCGACGAGGAGACCGGGACGCGGGCAGCCGAGATCCGGGTGGCCTTCGAGGGGCTGCTGCAGATCCGGCGGCTGACGAACGAGGGCCCGGGCGATCCCGCCGCCGTCCCCGCGGAATGGGAGCTGACGCGCATGGTCCGCGCCGTGACGCTCACGCTGGAGGCAGCGGGGCACGCCCGGTGCGCGACGGACGGCTCGGACGCGCCGCTCACGACGGGGTTCCGGGTCACGGACGGCGAACGGCCGGGGACGGTACGGGTGGAGTGGCTGGGTCCGGCGGGCAGCGGCGCGGCCCAGGAGGAGGAACGCGCGCTCACGGCGTGCGCCGCCGCGCTCGGCCGGATGGGCTGGGAGGCGCTGCTCTACCGCGGCCCGCGCAGACGGCGGTTCCTGGAGGTCGAACCGGCGGGCTGACACGGCGGACGCCCTCCGGCCCGGGACACGCGCCCTGCACGGGACACGCCCCGGGCGAGTGCCCGGGGCGTGTCCCGTGCCGGCCTGGGCCGGTCAGGGGTAGCTGACGAGATTCGCCACGTTGGACGACGAGTTGGCGGGGCCTCCCCTGTCGTTGATGACATGGCGGATGGTTCCGGTGCCGCCCAGCGACACCGACACCATGTTGCGGAAGCGAACGTTCGGGTTGTTGGGCGCCTCGAAGGAGTGCTCGGCGACCACCGACGGATTGGACTGGAAGAAGCAGTAGCTGCCGAGGCCGAAGGCCTGGTGGCTGGTGACGTTGTCGGCCACCTTGTAGGCGGCGTAGCCCTGGGTCGCTCCGTTCATCCAGGCCGCCTGGTTGGGCGGGTCGTAGGGCATCTCGTTCTGGTAGAAGTACGTCTTGCCGCCGTTGGCGTTCCAGATCGTCTGGTACTTCTGGTAGTGC
Organism: Streptomyces sp. AcH 505; assembly: GCF_000818175.1. Classification (GTDB taxonomy): domain Bacteria; phylum Actinomycetota; class Actinomycetes; order Streptomycetales; family Streptomycetaceae; genus Streptomyces. The sequence continues at coordinate 479,757 of NZ_JTIY01000002.1, read as the reverse complement.
TCGACGAACAGGCCGTACATGGTGACGTCCGCGCCGTTGACGATCAGGCCGGTGTCGGCCGTGTTGGTGGTCCAGCCGACCCCGGTGGAATGGTCGGCCCGCCACAGCCACATGTGGTCACCGATGACGTTGCGGCTGTTCACGACCAGGCTGGTGGTCGCCTTGCCGACCCCGCCGCCGCCGATGCGGAAGAACACGTCGTGCAGCGAGGTGGGGTCGCTCGCGTGGCTCACGTTCGAGCCGTCGGGTCCCACCTGCATCAGCAGGGGGGAGTTGACGGGACCCGCGTCGATGAGCAGTCCCGCTATCTTCACCCCGTCCACGTCCGCGACCTTCACCGCGGTGATCCCGTTGTCGGGTACGAGTGTCGCGAGGCCGAGGCCGAGCACGACGGTGCCGGGACGGGTGACGTTCAGCGTCTGGTTGAGATGGAAGACGCCGGGGGTGACGAGGAGGTTCTTGCCCTGCGCGAGTGCCGCGTTCATGTCGGCGGCCGTCGCCCCGGGCTTTGCGATGTAGAACTGGTCCAGCGGGATCGAGGTCCCGGCGGGCGCGCCGCCGGACCAGGTGGTGCCCGACGAGTTGGCGCGCAGCGCGGGTACGAACACCTGGTAGGCGCCGGCCGCGTCGACGTACAGGAACGGCTTCTCGCGCACCTGCGGCGTCTGGTCGACCGTGGTGTAGGGCGGGCTGGGGAAGCTGTTCGCCGGGGCGTTCTTCGAACCGACGAAGACCATGTTCCAGTTGGACCCGCTCCAGCTGCCCCACTCGTCGTTACGGGACAGCCACTGCTGCTGGGTGCCGGACCTGACCTGGCCGTCGACCTTCGAGTCGGCCATGAAGCCGCCGCTG
>NZ_JTIY01000002.1:476700-478880 GCF_000818175.1 Streptomyces sp. AcH 505 | reverse complement strand
TGCCCCACTCGTCGTTACGGGACAGCCACTGCTGCTGGGTGCCGGACCTGACCTGGCCGTCGACCTTCGAGTCGGCCATGAAGCCGCCGCTGGCCCAGCCGCCGTCGTCCAGGGCGAGATTGCCCCGCACGTGCATGCGGCGGTAGGGGGCGGCCTGGGAGACGGCCCAGCGGTCGGTGCCGCCGGTGGGGGTGACGGACAGGTTCTCCGCGTCACGCCAGAAGTTCTGCGTGGCGTTCTGCGGCGGGAACCAGTCGGCCTCCGCGTGCACGGCCCCGTTGATGTTCACGTCGTCCGGCGAAAGCCCGAGCCCCGCCACCTGCGTGTAGAAGCCCACGTTGACATCGACGTTGTAGTTGCCGGGCCGGAACAGGAACGCCTGGCGCTGAGCGCCGAACTGGTTGGTCTCCTGCTGCTTGAAGACCGCGCTGACCTTGCTCTGGATCGTCGCCGCCGGCATCGACGGGTCGAAGACGGTGACGTTGGGACCGAAATCAGGGGTACCGGCGGGCGGCGGCGGGTCGGCGGCGGCCAGCCGGAAGGACTGGGCCGCGGTCCCGTTGCAGGCGTACTGCACGAGCTGGACGCCGTCGGCGGTCGAGGCGGCCGGTACGTCGAGGCACTTGCCGCTGTGGCCGTTGACGAAGTGGTACGAGCCGTCGGCCTCGGCGACGGCCTGCCACTGCTGGTTGTCGCCGTTGCTGTACGTCCACAGCTGGATGGGCGCGCTGTCCGCGACGGAGACGTCCTTGACGTCCCAGACCGCGCTGGTGGCGTTGCGATTGCCCACCTGGTAGCGGCCGTTCGCGGCGGCGGTGAGGGTCCAGTTCTGGGCCGTCGTGCCGTTGCAGGCGTACTGCTGGACGACGGTGCCGTTGGCGGTGCCGGCCGCCGCGGCGTCGACGCACTTGCCGCTGCCCTTGTTGACGACGGTGACCCAGCCGGTGGGTACGGCGGCGGCGGCCGTCGTACCGGCGGCGGCCTTCTGCTGGGGGAAGGCGACCAGGGCGGTGCAGAGCGCCACCACGGTCAGCAGGAGCATCGGGAGGAACGGGCGTCTGTAGCGGTGGAGTACGCCGGTTTCGGCGCCGAAGTGAAGTGTTCTCATGCGGCGTTGACCGTCCACTTCTGGTTGGCTCCGCCACCGCAGGTCCAGATCTGCAGCCGGGTGGAGTTGGCCGAGTTGTTGCCCGTGACGTCCATGCACTTGTTGGCCTGGATGTTCACGATGTCGCGCGCCCCGGAGACGGCCCACCGCTGGTTGGGGCCTCCGGTGCAGTCCCAGAGCTGGAGCTGCGCACCGTCCGCCGTGCTGTTGTCCTTGACGTCGAGGCACTTGCCGAGCGCGCGGATCGTGCCGTCCGAGCCGACCGTCCACTTCTGCGCCGCGCTGCCGTTGCAGTCGTAGAGCTGGACGGGGGTGCCGTTGGCCGAACTCGCAGCCGCCACGTCGACGCACTTGCCCGCGAGTCCGGTGATGGAGCCGCCCGAACCGCCGGTGCCGCCGCTGCTGGTGGTGACGTGCACGTAGTCGACGACGAGCTTCTGCGGGAACGTGGTGGAGCTGTTCGGGTCACCGGGCCAGTAGCCGCCGACCGCGAGGTTCATGATGAGGAAGAACGGCTTGTTGAACGCCCAGGTCTTGCCGCTCACGTCGGCGGGCGTACGGCGCTGGTAGACGTTGCCGTCCACCGACCAGGTGATGGAGTCGGGCGCCCAGTCGACGGCGAAGGTGTGGAAGCCGTCGGCGAACGCCTGGCCGCCGGGGAGCGAGTAGCCGGCGCCGATACCGGCCGAACCCGAGTAGCCGGGGCCGTGGATCGTGCCGTGCACGGTGTTCGGCTCGAAGCCGACGTTCTCCATGATGTCGATCTCGCCGCTGTTGGGCCAGCCGACGCTGCCGATGTCGTTGCCGAGCATCCAGAACGCAGGCCACATGCCCTGGCCGCGCGGGATCTGCATCCGGGTCTCGACGTGCCCGTACGCGGCGGAGAACTTGCCCGAGGTGTTCAGCCGGGCCGAGGTGTACTCGCACCGGCCGTACCAGCACTGGTAGTTGCCCGGGTTCTCCTTGCGCGCCGTGATGACCAGGTGTCCCTGGCCGTCGAGCGCGGCGCTGGTGTTGCCGGAGGTGTAGTACTGGCGCTCGTGGTTGTCGACGTTGTCGCCGGTCTCCGTCT
>NZ_JTIY01000002.1:471402-476675 GCF_000818175.1 Streptomyces sp. AcH 505 | reverse complement strand
CGCCGCTCCCGCGGGACCGTCGAAGTCGTCGGTGAAGGTGGCAGCCGCGGCCGCCGGGCGCGGCTCGGGTGCCGGGGCCGCCGAAGCGGCGGCCGGCATCGCCGCCACCGCGCCGGAACAGCAGATCAGAGCAACGGCGTACAGCGCCGTCCGGCGCCGCCAGGGGATTCGCACAGGTCATCACATCACTTCGAGTGGGGGGTCATGCGCATGACACTTCATGGTTCTTATTTCAATACTTGATTTAAGGGAGGTACGGAGGGGTCGTCAAGGAGTTGGTATGGACCAAAGTTGGTCCGGGCGGCTTGGTTACCATCGGGTAGACACGATCGGAGCCCCCCATGCCGCGCACCTTCACCGTTTCGGACAGCATCGTCATCGCCGTCGAACCGCGGACCCTCTACGAACAGCTCAGCAGCCCGGCGCAGATGGGCCGTTGGAGTCCGGAGAATCTGGGCGCGACCGTGCAGGACGGCGAGGGCCCGGCGCGGGTCGGCATGGTCTTCGTCGGCCGCAACAAGCGCGGCCCCGCCCGCTGGACCACCCGCTGCACGGTCACGGCCGCGGACCCCGGCGAGCGGTTCGCCTTCCGTGTGCACGCCATCGGGCTGCGCACGCCACGGCTGCGCGGTCCCATCGCGAGCTGGGAGTACCGCTTCGAGCCGGTCCCGGGCGGCACCCGCGTCGTCGAGACCTGGACGGACGACCGGCGCTCCTGGCCGGACGCCGTGGCCAACGTCTTCGACCGGATCGCGACGAGCGGCCACACCTTCGCTGCCTTCCAGGCGAGGAACATCCGTACGACCTTGCGCAATCTCAAGCGAGTGATGGAGGAGGCGCCCGCCGCCGGCTGAGCGCCGGGCGGGCGGAACGGGCCGTGTCGCCGCCTCTGGCATATGCCAGACGCATCATCGAACCGAGTGTCGCCAAACGGCTTACGGGCTGTCAGCGGCTGTGCGACAGTCGTAATGGTCCATCGTCCGGACCCCGCAGTACCGCGCCTCTACCGGAGTACCAGATGTCGTCCCCTCTGTTCGCGGACCGCCCCGCCCCCCAGCCCCCCGAGCGGGGCGAGATGGACGCGCTCATCAACCGCACCCGTCTCCTGCGCGGCTCGGTGGACGCGGTCCGCAGGAACACCGCGGCGGGCGACGACGACGCGGTCTGGCGCTGGCAGCGCGCGCTCTGTGATCTGGCCGTGCACCAACTGGACGATCTCGGCGCCCACTTGAACCAACTGAAGGCCGGCAGGCCGGACCAGCCGCAGGAGAGCGCGGCACCGGAGCGACCACTCCAGGACGGCACACCGCCCAGCCGGGTCGGCAGCGCCGAGTGGGATCTGCTCAGCGACGAGGCCACCTGGTCCGACGAGCTGTACCAGATCTTCGGACGCCCCCCGGAGTGCGGCCCGATGTCGCTGGACGAACTGCCGTCGCTGGTGTTCCCCGAGGACCGGGCGCTGCTCACCGCGATGGTGACGGGCTGTCTGATCGACGGCAGCCCCATCGACGGCGAGTTCCGTGTCGTACGGCCCGACGGACAGATCCGTACGCTGCACATGATGGGCGAGCCCGTCCTCGACGGCGCCGGCGCCACCGCCTCCATGTGGGCGGTCCTGCGTGACGTCAGCGAACTGCGCCGCAGCGAGCGGGCGGTGAGCGAGTCGCGCGACTCGGTGCGGCGCGTCCAGCACATCGCGCAGACCGAGCGCAGGCTGGTGACCGAGCTGCAGGAGGCCGTACTGCCGTCGCGTACGACGTCGTTACGGCTGACCCGCGACGGCAGGGGCGCCCTGGACCTGACCGCGCACTGGCTGCCGGCCGCCAACGCGGCGCCGATCGGCGGCGACTGGTACGACGCACTCGAACTGCCCGACGGCGACACACTGTTGACCGTCGGCGATCTGACCGGCCACGGCGTGGGCGCCGCCTCCACGATGGCAATGCTGCTGGGCGCGCTGCGCGGACTCGCCGTCGCGGGGATCGAACCGGGCGCGCTGCTGGGCCATCTCAACCGGCTGCTCGACACGGCGGAGCAGCCGGCGCTGGGCAGCGCACTCTGCGCCCGCTACCGCCCGGCGACCCGCACGCTCGTCTGGGCGCAGGCCGCGAGCCCCGCCCCGCTGCTGTTCCGCGACGGGACGGGACGTGCGCTGACCCAGCCGGACGGCGTCCTGCTCGGCGCGACCTCGGGGGCCGGGTACGAGCAGGCGGGCGTCCAGCTGAAGCCCGGTGACACGCTGGTGCTGCACACCGACGGACTCGCCCGTACCGACGCCGAGGCCGCCGGTCAGGACCGGTTGCTGGCGCTGGCCCCCCGGCTGACCGCCTCGGACACCTCACAGGCGGGTGCGCGCGCGGTCGTAGGGGAGTTCGGCGGGAGCGGGCGCGACAGTGCCGCGTGCGTGATGGTCGCCAGGATCGGCTGACCCCTGGCCGGGTTCTCCTCCGCTCAGATGCCGGCGGTCCTCGCCTTCTTGGACGGGCTCTTCGGCAGGGAGAGTTCGATCTCCTCGCGCAGGTCCTCGATCTTGCCGTACCCCGCGTACTGCCCGGTCAGCCGGTACATCTCGCGCAGCCGGTCCCAGGTGCGGTGCGATGAGGTCTCCCCGATCGACACCAGCGCGAGCCGGGCGTACGTGTCGGCCTGCTCGGGATCGTCGGCGATGAAGCACGCCGAGGCCAGCGAGATGTAGTCGAGGATCTGCGAGCGCCGCCGGTCGTTGGCCCGTAGCTCCAGCGCCTGTTTGGCGTGCTGCTGGGCAAGTTCGGCGGCCGACGGGTCATGATCGGCGAGGGTCCGGAAGGCCAGGGCCTCCATGCCGTGCAGATCCGCCTCGTCGAACATCTGCATCCAGCTCGGCGGCGGCACGTCCCCCCGGTCCGAGACGAAGAGATCCTCCGCCTCGCCCAGGGTGCGGCGCATGGCCTGGCCACGGCCCATGGACGCCTGCGCCCACGCCTCGATGGTGCGCAGCATGGCGCGGGTGCGGGGCAGGGTCTCCTCCCCCGAGCCCGACTTGGCGAGCTTCATGAGGTCGAGCGCGTCGTCGGGGCGGCCCAGATGGACCATCTGACGGGCCGCCCTGGACAGCGCCTCGCCGGCCCGTGGCCGGTCGCCGCCCTCGCGCGCCGCGTGGGTGGCGATGACGAAGTACTTCTGCGCGGTGGGTTCGAGGCCGACGTCGTGGGACATCCACCCGGCGAGTACGGCGAGATTGGCGGCGACGCCCCACAGGCGCCGCTGGAGTGAGTCGGGGTGGCGGTAGGCGAGCATGCCGCCCACCTCGTTGAGCTGGCCCACCACTGCCTTGCGCTGCAGGCCGCCGCCCCGCGCGGCGTCCCATTTGCGGAACACCTCGACGGAGCGCTCCAGCGCGTCGATCTCCTGCGACCCGATGGGGGCCGCCTCGTAACGGCCGAGGCCTGCCGGATCGGCGTGCAGGGGATCGCCGAGCCTGGGGGCGTCGGCGGCGAGTACGGGGTCGGAGTGCAGCCAGTCGTGCATGGCGCTGCTGAGTGCGGTGCCTGCGGTGAGCGCTGCGCCCGCGCCCACCAAGCCGCGTCGGTTGAGCATGAGGTCCATTCCCGTGAATTCGGTGAGGACCGCTGCCGTCCGTTCGGGCGCCCACGGCAGGGCGTCGGGATTGTCCTCGCTCCCGGCGTCCTGTCGCTTCCCCGCGCGTCCTTTGCGTACGAACCCGAGGTCCTCGATGGTCACGACACGACCGAGCCGCTCGGTGAACAGAGCCGCCAGCACCCTCGGCACCGGTTCTCGCGGGGTCTCCCCCATGTCGATCCAGCGCCGCACCCGCGAGGTGTCGGTGGCCAGCTGGGGGTGGCCCATGGCCGCCGCCTGCCGGTTCACCAGTCTCGCGAGTTCGCCCTTGGACCAGCCGGCCAGGCCGAACAGATCCGACAGACGGGTGTTGGAATCTCCGCTCACGTCAAGCCCCCAGGTTCTCGGCTGAGTTGACAGTAACCCCCTGTCACGTGGGTGGCGACTATTCGCCAGGGTTCGCCAGGGTTCGCCAGATGGTGTGCCACCCGCGGCCCGGTGTCAGGTAGGAACGCGCCACCCCGGCCCGGCAGCCGGACGTACTCCCCAGGGTGCGGACCGGCCGCCGGGGCGGGACGGCGCACGCAATTCGTCGGCACACGAAGGGATCTGTATCGCCCATGTACACAGCATCGTCCTCCGTGTCCGCCCCGCCCCGGCCCGGCGGACCGTATCTGGACCCCACGCACGTAGGCCGGGGGCGGCGCTGGGCGGGGACGGCCGCCCAACAGGTCAGCGGGAGAATCGACTTGTCCGGCCCTCAGGGCGCGCAGCTGCGGATGGCGATCGCGTCGGTGCACCGGATCTGCCCGGAGTTCAATCCGGTGCAGGTGCTGCGCCGCAGCGGCCGTTCCGTCCTGCTCGTCGGCGCCACCGGGCGCACCACAGCCGTCGCCAAGTGTCTGCTGGACCACTCGCCCGTCTGGGTGGAGAGGTTCCGCCACGAGATAGCGGCATATCGCGCCTTCGTCCGGCACCGTCCGCCGGTACGGGTGCCACGTCTGGTCGCCGCCGACCCGGAGAACTGCACGCTGGTGGTGGAGCGGATGGCGGGCCGCGCCGCGGCGCTGACCCGGCATCCGGTGGAGGCGCCGCCGCGCGCCGACATCCGCACGGTGCTCGGCGCGCTCGCCAGGCTCAACACCTGGCGGCCACCGGCGGGTCTGTTCGAGGCGCCGCTCGACTACGCGTCACGCATCTCGCGCTACCACGAGTTGGGCCTGTTCACCGACCGTGACCTGGGCGATCTGCAGAAGCTGCTGCACGGTCTCTCGGGCGGCAAGCAGAGCATGGGCCAGTTCTGTCACGGTGACGCGCTGTTGTCGAACATCCTGCTCTCCCCTGCGGGGCCCGTACTGGTCGACTGGGAGCACGCCGGCTGGTATCTGCCCGGCTACGACCTGGCGACCCTGTGGGCGGTGCTCGGGGACGCCCCGGTGGCGCGCCGGCAGATCAGCCAGCTCGCGCAGGCGAAGGGCCCGGCGGCCAGGGACGCGTTCCTGGTCAATCTGATGCTCGTACTGACCCGGGAGATCCGGATGTACGAGACGGCGGTGCAGCGCGCGATGCGGGAGACCCCGGCGCCCGGCGGCGGTTCGCAGGAGCGTACGGGCACCGCACAGCCGAGCGGCGCCTCGACGGGCGAGGAGCAGCGGCTGTTGCTGCGCCGGCTGCACGACGACTGCGCGCTGGCGCGGCGTGCCGTACGCGCCGCC
>NZ_JTIY01000002.1:466303-470669 GCF_000818175.1 Streptomyces sp. AcH 505 | reverse complement strand
TCGGTACCCGCTGAGCCGTCCGGCGAGCCGCCGGACGCGCCGGGCAGGCGCGTCCGGGGAGGGTGTTCGCCCCGTGCCGACACACGGGGCGCGCGGCCCTCGGACCGGGCCGGGTGGGCGTCATTGGGCTAATCCACTGACGCGCCGCAGGCCCGGACACTGCCGTGACGAAACTCCGCGACACGCGCGCTGACGTGCGAAGTCGTCGCCGGGGCGGCTGATTGACGGATCGTTCGAGAGCCGATACCTCTGTAGGCGAGTACGGCCCCGCGGTTCGCGCTTCACCCGTCACTGGAGGCTGCATTGCCCCGTTCCTTCCCCCCACTCTCGCGACCGGCCCACCGGCATCTGCTCAGGGCGGGGGGTGTGGTGGCAGCGGCCGCCCTGCTGCTGCCACTGGTCTCGGCCGCACCCTCCGCGACCGCCGAGCGGCCGGCGTCCGACGCGTTGCAACGCGACTTCGCCGCCGCCGCTTCGCAGTACCGGGTGCCGGGCAGCGTGCTGCTCGCCGTCTCGTACCTGCAGTCCCGCTGGGACACGCACGGCGGGGCGCCCAGCGTCAGCGGCGGCTACGGTCCCATGCATCTGACCGACGCCGCCACGGCGCTCGCCGACGCGCCGCGACAGCAGCAGCCAGACACCGAGGACGCGCGCGGTGACACGTCCAGGGCGGCCAAGGTCGCCGCACCCGCCACCGCCGCCCTGCCCAAGGCCTCCCAACTGCCCGCGCGGCTGCGCACCCTGGACCGGGCGGCGAAGCTCAGCGGACAGCCGGCCGAGGAGCTGCGGGAGAGCCCCGCGGCCAACATCAAGGGCGGCGCGGCGCTGCTCGCGGCGGCGCAGCGGGAGCTGGGCAAGCCGCTGGGCGGCGACCCGGCCGACTGGTACGGGGCGGTGGCCCGGTTCTCCGGCGCCGACGACTCGGCGACGGCAGCCGGTTACGCGAACGACGTGTTCGCCGTGATCCGCGACGGCGAGCAGCGCACCACCGACAGCGGGCAGCGGATGACACTGGCCGCGGCCCCGAAGGTCGCCCCCGACACCGCGCAGGTCTCCCGGCTCGGGCTGCGCAAGGCGGCGGCCGGTCCTGTGGAGTGCCCCCGCACGGTCGCCTGCGAGTGGATCCCCGCGCCGTACGAGGAGTTCGGCGAGGGCGACTACGGCAACCACGACCTGGCGGACCGGCCGAAGTCCCAGAAGATCGACTCGATCGTGCTGCACGACACGGAGGCGGACTGGGCCACCACGCTCCAGCTGGTCCAGGACCCGACGTATGTGTCCTGGCACTACTCGGTCCGCTCGTCGGACGGGCACATCGCCCAGCACGTGGCGACCAAGGACGTGGCCTGGCACGCGGGCAACTGGTACGTCAACGCCAAGTCGGTCGGGGTGGAGCAGGAGGGTTTCCTGGTCACGCCGGACGCCTGGTTCACGGAGGAGATGTACCGCGCCTCGGCCCGGCTCGTGGGGTACCTGTCGCGTAAGTACGACATCCCGCTGGACCGGCAGCACATCCTGGGCCATGACAACGTCCCCGGTACGACAGCGGCGACGATCGCCGGGATGCACACCGACCCGGGCCCGTACTGGGACTGGTCGCACTTCTTCACCCTGCTCGGCAAGCCCTTCACGGCGACGGCGCGCGGCAAGGCCGCGGCGGTGACGATCCGGCCGGACTTCGCGGCCAACAAGCCGGCGTACACCGGCTGCGTGACGGCCGGTGAGACCTGCGCGCCGCACGGTTCGACGGCGGTACGGCTGCACACGGCGCCGCAGGAGAGCGCGCCGCTGGTGAAGGACGCCGGGCTGCGGCCCGGCGGCGAGGACTCCACCATCGACGTCAACGACGTGGGCGCGCGGGCCTCGACGGGCCAGCAGTACGCGGTCGCCGGGCGGTCGGGCGACTGGACGGCGATCTGGTACCTCGGCCAGAAGGCCTGGTTCCACGACCCGGCCGGGCAGCCTACGGCGGTGCCGGCGAAGGCGCGTCTGGTGACGCCGAGGCCGGGCCTCACGCAGGTGCCGGTGTACGGCAGGGCGTACCCGGAGGCCGCCGCGTATCCGGCGGGCGTCCCGGTGCAGGAGCAGGCGGCCTTCCCGTACACGTTCCTCGCCGGACAGAAGTACGTGACCGGCGGGAAGGTGCCGGGCGAGTACTTCTACTCGCCGACGTTCGACACGTCCGTGCACCGGGTGGTGCGCGGCAAGGAGCAGTACTACGAGATCCAGTTCGGCCATCGCGTCGCGTATGTGAAGGCGGCGGACGTAAGGCTGGTGCCGGCCGGCTGACCGGGCGGTAGGGACAGCACCGGGCCGGGCGCCGCCTCCTCACCACGAGGGGGCGGCGCCCGGCTTCGTCAGTAGCGCAGGACCGCGGCGATCCCGTCGTACCCGGCAAGCTCCTCGTCGGGCAGGAACACCACTTCGGCGCCGCCGTCCAGCGCGGTCTCCACCAGCTCGTCCACGATGTCCTCGCGCACGTCGGGGCTGTTGACCATGGACGCGTCGACGGGGATCAGATGTCCTTCGGTGACCCGGACGGTGAGCTGGTGGTGCTCCTCGACGGCGACCAGCTCGGCCCGCTTCTCCCGTACCGACTCCCACACCTCGTCGAGCCCGGCGGCGAAGGTGCGGCGGCTCTTGGCCGCGTCGAGGCGGCTCAGCACCTCCTCCTTCTCGCGCCGGGCGTACTCCTCGACGACGGGCTGGAGTTCCTTCAGCAGGACGGGCGCGGGGCCTTCGGTGAGTCCGCCCTTGACGAGCCGCCCGACCGCGTTGTGGGTGGCGGCGCCGCCCGCCTGTTCCAGCAGGGCGAGCGCGGGCGCGAGCCCGACCAGATGCAGCGGCCGTGGCCTGCGGGCGAGGACGGCGCCCATCGTCTGGTCGACCGAGCGCAGGAAGCGGCGGGTCTCCTCGTCCTGGAACGTGCTGGGCGTGTCACCGATCCGTTCCTGCCGCTCGGGGTCCCAGCTCTCCGGCTCGGGGGACATCGGGAAGCCGTCGTGCAGGTGCTCGTGCAGGGAGGTGCCGGAGCCGCTCCACAGCGTCGCGCGGTCGGCAGCGATGCCCAGCACCCAGTACGGGCGGGACTGCGCGGTGGCGGCCACCAGATTCTCGGTGACGTAGGTGTCGCTGAGGACGACCCGCTCGGGCACGTCACGCGGCAGGTACCAGACCCGGTACTCGTCGGCGTCCGCGAGGATCAGCAGGCCGTCGAGGGCACTGCGCAGATCCACCTCGGCCACCGCCCGGGTCAGCTGCTGCCTGACCGCGAGCCTCGCGGCCTTCGACACCTGTGGGTCCGCCTCCAGCCGCTGTCCGGCTTCGGCGAGGAGATTACGCAGCCGTACCGCGTCCTGGTCGTGCCCCGGCTCCCGCCGGTGCGTGGGCATCGTCAGGGACACGGCCGGGTAGGGGCGCGGTGTGCGCAGTTCGCGCAGGATGTCGGGCGTCAGACTGTTGCTGTCCATACTGACCCTTCACTCGGTCGTGCATCCATCTTGCGCGATGGTGACCGGTTCCGCAGGGGGACAGCGGGCAGACAACCCGGACGGGTTCCTCAGCCCTGCTGGAACAGCTCGGCGGGCAGGGGCTTCAGCAGGGCGTACAGGTCGTCGGTGATCGGCCGGTCCCAGCTGGCGATGGTGACGAGCACATTGTCGCTGCGGTCGAACTGCACGCAGGAAATACGGCTTTCCGAGAGCTTGAGGCGGCGCACGATCAGCAGGTTGTCGCCCTGCATCACCGGCATGTCCTCGGCGCCGACCACCTCGACCGGCTCCTCGTTCTCCAGGGCGAGCAGCAGCTGGGCCACCTCGAAGGGGACCTGGCCCTCCTCGATGTCCCTGGCCTGGGAGCCCTCCGGCAGATTCCCGATGATCATCGCGGGACCCCGGCCGCCGAACAGGTCGTAGCGCAGGAACACGCCCTGACAGCTGCCGTCGGGGGCGGGCAGCAGCCCGGCGCCGAGGTTGCCGGGCCAGTCACCCGGGTCCATGGCCAGGACGTCGAAGTCCGGGCCAGCGGGTGTGGCGGCGCTGCGGCGGCGGAGAAAGGACATCCCACTATGGTACGTGTTCACTCCGCTACACAGGAGCCGGGTCACTGCCCTCATTTGGGCCCGGACGTGCGGTGCCGCTCGTGGTGACGGGCGACCCTGGCCCGGTTGCCGCAGGACGGTTTGCACCACTCCTGACGGGGGTGTTCCTTGATGAAGTACCGGACACAGCGCGGCGCGTGGCAGGCGCGCAGCCGCTCCCTGTCGGGTCCCGCGAGGAAGGCGACGGCCGACCGGGCGAGGGTGGCGGCCAGCGCGACCCGTCCCGGCACCGGTGCGGCGGGGTGGGTGACCGCCGAGGGCGGGGCG
>NZ_JTIY01000002.1:463480-466278 GCF_000818175.1 Streptomyces sp. AcH 505 | reverse complement strand
AGCGCGTCGGCGGGGCTCGGCGCCTCGGGACTGACCGCTCTCGCGAACAGCGCGCGTACGGCGGCCCGCAGCTCCCGTACGGCGGCGAGCGCGTGGTCGTCGGCGGCGAAGGCCGCCACGTCGAGATCGCCGGCCAGTTCGTCGCCGTGGTCGTGGACCCAGCGGGTCAGCCCTTGCGGTTCCGAGAGGTCGTCGGCGACCCCGCCGTGTCCGTCGTGCCGGATGGTGAGGGCGAGATCGAGCGTCAGCTCACGGGCAGCCATGGCCTAATGCTACCTTCCGTTCGAAGCATTAATTTCGCCGAACACGGAGAGTCCTACCGAGGGAGACGTATGCCCGGGATGCGGGAGATGCTGCGCGAACTTCCGGTGTTCGCGGGTGAGTTGCCGGAGTTCGATCCGAAGGGCGCGCCTGACGAGCCGGCCGCCCTCTTCGCCGAGTGGCGTGCGCGGCGCCGACTTTCTCCTGGCAGCCGCCGGCCCGGCAGATCCGGGTGCGCGGGCCCGTGACACGCGATCTCGGTGAAGCGGCAGCCGCCGACTTCCGGGCGCGCCCGGCGGGGGCCGCGAGCGTGCGTGCCAGGCATCGCGAGTCAGACGAGACTGCGCGGACACGACCCGGGCCGAGGCACTGCCGGGCAGGCAGAGCGCGCCGATCGGCGATCCGGCCGAACGGGACACGGCCGTGGCCGGGGCGCTGGAGCGGATCGAGCGGCAGCCGGATCTGGTGGCGCCCGGCTGGGCGCTCTGCACCGTGCGGCCGGAATCGGTGGAGTTCTGGCAGGGCGACAGGCAGCGCGACCACACCCGGCTCACCTACCGTCGCGCGGAAGGGGACTGGGTGCGGGAGCTGCTGTGGCCCTGAGCGCCGGGACGGGCCCGGCGGCCGCCGTCAGGTGAGGTCGAACTCCCCGTCGCGCGCGTTGATCACGAAGGCCCGCCACTCGGCCGGGCTGAAGATCAGCGAAGGGCTCTCCGGCCGGCCGCTGTTGCGCATGGCGATGAAGCCTTCGACGAACGCGATCTGGACATCGCCCGCCCCCTGACTGCTCGATCGCCAGTCCGCGTTGCTCAGATCGAGGTCCGGCTTGTTCCAGCCCGAAAGCGGCTGGTGGGTCGTAGTGGTGCTGTCGCCCACGTCGTGCTCCTCCCGCTGCGTCGTCCGGGTCCAGCCTAGCGATCGGGGCCGGTCCCGGACAGGTCGCGGCCCTTGACGCTCCCCCCGCGGTGCTGAATAACTGATCCTGGAGTTGTCCGACCGAATGATCGGTCGAGACATTGCCGGACCGACCGGGAGTACGCCCATGACGCCTCTGCTGGACGCCGCCGAACAGCTCGGCCGGGAGGAGCTGGCCGCCCTCCAGCTGGAGCGGCTGCGCGCGACCCTGCGGCACGCCTACGACAACGTCGGCTTCTACCGGCAGGCGTTCGACAAGGCGGGACTGCGTCCGGAGGACTGCCGCTCGCTCGCCGACCTGGCGCTCTTCCCCTTCACCGCCAAGGCCGACCTGCGGGACAACTACCCCTTCGGGATGTTCGCCGTCGACCAGTCCGAGGTGCGGCGGATCCACGCGTCCAGCGGTACGACGGGCCGGCCGACCGTCGTCGGCTACACCCAGCGGGACCTGGACACCTGGGCCGACGTGGTGGCCCGGTCGATCCGCGCGGCCGGCGGCCGGCCCGGGCACAAGGTGCATGTGGCCTACGGCTACGGGCTGTTCACCGGCGGCCTCGGCGCGCACTACGGCGCGGAGCGGCTCGGCTGTACGGTCATCCCCGCGTCCGGCGGCATGACCGCGCGGCAGGTGCGGCTGATCCAGGACTTCCGCCCCGAGATCATCATGGTCACGCCGTCGTACATGCTGACGCTGCTGGACGAGTTCGAGCGCCAGGGCGTCGATCCCCGTGGCACCTCGCTCCAGGTCGGCATCTTCGGCGCCGAGCCGTGGACGGAGGCGATGCGCCAGGAGATCGAGGAGCGGTTCGCGATCGACGCCGTCGACATCTACGGCCTGTCGGAGGTGATGGGCCCCGGCGTCGCGCAGGAATGCGTGGAGACCAAGGACGGCCTGCACATCTGGGAAGACCACTTCTATCCGGAGGTCGTCGACCCGTTCACCGGCGAGGTGCTGCCCGAGGGCGAGGAGGGCGAGCTGGTCTTCACCTCGCTCACCAAAGAGGCGATGCCGGTGATCCGCTACCGCACCCGGGACCTCACCCGGCTGCTGCCCGGCACCGCGCGCGTCTTCCGCCGGATGGAGAAGGTGACAGGACGCAGCGACGACCTGGTGATTCTGCGCGGGGTGAATCTCTTCCCCACCCAGATCGAGGAGATCGTGCTGCGCACCCCGGGGGTGGCCCCGCACTTCCAGCTGCGGCTGACCCGCGAGGGCCGGCTGGACGCGCTGACCGTACGGGCCGAGGCCCGCGCCGGGACCAGCGGGGAGCAGCGCGCAGCCGCCGCGCTCTCGATCGCTGCGGCCGTCAAGGACGACGTGGGGGTCTCGGTCGGTGTGGAGATCGTCGATCCCGAGACGCTGGAGCGCTCGGTCGGCAAGTTCAAGCGGATCGTGGATCTCCGGGAGAAGTGAAGCGCTCCCGCAGCTCGCGCTTGAGGATCTTGCCGCTGGCGTTGCTCGGAAGACTGTCCACGAACACCACCCGCTCGGTCGCCGTGAAGTGGGCGAGCCGGTCGCGGGCGTGCGCGACCATGGTGGTGACCGCCTCGATCCACCGGTCGTCGGGCAGAGCGACGACGTCCGGGCGTGGGACACCGGCCAAGACGCGTAGGGGGTCGTG
>NZ_JTIY01000002.1:453332-463455 GCF_000818175.1 Streptomyces sp. AcH 505 | reverse complement strand
TCCGCCCGGCCGGTCCGGTCCGGTCCGGACCGGACCGGACCGGACCGGACCGGTGAGATGGTGCCGGGCACGGTCGCTCGCCGTACCGTCACCACCCGGCGCCGGGCGGCGGGTCTCGACACGTACCGGGTCGTGTCCGCCCAATCCCGCCGTGCACGCACGCATCCGCGCCGCCCCGCCGTAACGCCCTGACGCCCCGGTCGCTCGCCGCGCGTGGCGTCATTACCTCTGGCAGCGTGTGGCGCATGACGACGAGCACCTTGATCCGGTCGCTGACCTCCCGGTGGACCGTGTGGGTGCCGCTGGTCGCCGTGGTCGCGCTCATCTTCAGCTGGGGCCGGCATCTCCCCGGCGGCGCCGTCGCCGTCGTCGCCCTCTGCCTCGCCGGGGCCGTACTCGCGGCCGTGCACCACGCCGAGGTGGTCGCGCACCGGGTGGGGGAACCGTTCGGCTCGCTGGTCCTCGCCGTCGCCGTCACCGTCATCGAAGTGGCGCTGATCGTCACCCTGATGGTCGACGGCGGCGGCAAGTCGGCGACCCTCGCCAGGGACACCGTCTTCGCCGCCGTCATGATCACCTGCAACGGCATCCTCGGGCTCTGTCTGCTGATCGGCGCGCTGCGCACCCGGGTCGCCGTCTTCAACGCCGAGGGCTCGGGCGCCGCGCTCGCGACCGTCGCGACCCTGGCCACCCTCACGCTGGTCTTCCCGACGTTCACCACCAGCAAGCCGGGCCCCCAGTTCTCCCCCGCGCAACTGGGCTTCGCCGCCGTCGCCTCGCTCGTCATCTACGGGCTGTTCGTCGCCGTACAGACCGTGCGCCACCGCGACTACTTCCTGCCCCTCACCCAGGCGGGCGAGGTGCGGGAGGAGGACGCGCACGCGCCGCTGCCCACCCGGCGCGCCACGGGGCTGAGCCTTCTGCTGCTGCTCGTGGCGCTGATCGCCGTCGTCGGGAACGCGAAGGCGGTGTCACCCACCATCGAGTCGGGCGTCTCGTCCGCCGGGCTGCCGCAGGCCGTCGTCGGCGTGGTCATCGCGCTGCTGGTGCTGCTGCCCGAGACGCTGGCCGCCGTACGCAACGCCCGCCGCGAGCGCGTCCAGACGAGCATCAACCTGGCCCTCGGGTCGGCCATCGCCAGTATCGGCCTGACGATCCCGTGCATCGCCCTCGCCACGATCTGGCTCGACGGACCGCTGGTGCTCGGGCTGAACGCCACTCATATGGTGCTGCTCGCGCTGACCGTCGTCGTGGGCGCCATGACCATCTCGCCCGGCCGGGCGACCCTCCTCCAGGGCGGCGTCCATCTGGGGATCTTCGCCGCCTTCGTCTTCCTCGCCATCAGCCCTTAGGGCTGCGCCTCGGTGGCCGGGGCCGTCGCCGTCACCGGGGCCGTCGCCGTCGCCGTCGCCGGGGACGGGACCGTGCCCGCCGGGGCGGGTTCCTGCGGGTGCGGCGCCCGTAGCGTGCGGACCTGCGGGGACAGCAGGGCGGCCGCCGTCGCGAGGACGACCAAGGCCCCGCAGCCGGCGAGCGCCGTGCCGGTGCCGACGGCGGAGGCGATCGGGCCCGCCACCAGCAGGCCGAGGGGCGCGAAGGCCAGCGACCCGAACAGGTCGTAGGCGCTGACCCTGGACAGCGCCTCCTCGCGCACCTCGTGCTGCATGGTCGTGGACCACAGCACCCCGAAGATGTCGTTGGCGACGCCCGCACAGAACATGGCCGCCGCGATCACCCAGACCGGCGCCGCCGCGCTCAGCAGGAAGATGGGCGCTGCGGCGGGGAACGTGACGAGCACAGCGACCAGGACCGGTCGGCGCACCCGGATCCGGCTTGCCACCCCGGCGCCCGCGATCATGCCGAGCGCCTGGGCGGCGACGATCACGGACCAGGCGCGGGCTCCGCCCAGGCTGTGCTCGGCGGTCAGCGGGCCCAGCACGCCGACGTTCGCGTTCATCGCCGCCACGACGACGGCGTACTGCGCGACCACGACCCACAGCCACTGCCGGGAGGCGAACTCGTGCCAGCCCTCCCGCAGGTCCGCCCAGGTGGTGGTCGCGGCGCGCGGCGGCCGGGCGGCAAGCTTCAGCCCGTTCACCAGCAGCGCGCTGAGCACGAAGGACGCGGCGTTCAGCGCGAGAGCCCAGCCGGCGCCGACGAAGGCGACCGTCACGCCGGACAGCGCGAGGCCGAGCAGCATGGAGCTGTTCGTCCCGACCCGCAGCAGCGCGTTCGCCTGCTGGAGCCTGGCACGGTCGACGACCAGCGGGACGACCCCGGCCATCGCGGGCAGGAACATCGCGGTCGCCGTGCCGGCCAGCACCGCCAGGGCGCACATGGCCCACAGCGGCGCGTGGCCGGTGAGCACCATCGCGGCCAGTCCGCCGTACGCGGCGACCCCGACGACGTCGGAGAGCACCATCAGCCGGACGCGTGACATCCGGTCGGCGATCACCCCGCCGATCAGGATGAACAGCAGCTGCGGCAGTGCCTGGCAGGCGAGGACGAGCGACAGCACCCCGGGGCTGGCTCCCGGCAGCGCGAGGACGGCGAACGCGAGCGCCACCCGGGCGAACCCGTTGCCGAGCACCGAGATGGTGCGGGCCGAGACCAGGAGCACGAAGGGACGATCACGCCAGAGCGAAGCCGCCGCCGGAAGGTCAGTTGCCACGGGGAGCCACCCTAGGGCAGGCCCAGGGGCCGGACCGCCCTGCGGCGAGGGAGGGTTGACATCGCCCGCGCCCTGCAAGAAAGTTTCGCTGTCGATCGTGATCCCGAAAGATACTTTCAGGGAGGGTGCCCCATGACGGAGGACGCTGCGAGCAGAGGCATCAGCCGGCGCAGACTGGGCGGTGGCGTGCTCGCCCTCGGCGGCGCCTTCGCGCTCGCGACCCTCCCGTTCGCGGAGACCGCCGCCGGAGCGGACCTGGGCACGGGGGCCGGGCCCGGTACCGGCCACGGACACGGGCACGGGGCGACGACGCTGCGTCACGGCTCCGCCGAGCGCGCCGGGCTGATCGCCGGTCAGCTGGACGCGCTGGTGACCGACGCCACCGCGTATCTGGGCCCCTCCCCCAAGCACCCTTACTACGCGGGCGCCGTCCTGCTCGCCGGTCGCGGCGGTACGGTGGCGCTGCACCGGCCGATCGGCAAGGCCGTGCGGTACGCGGCGTACGACGACACGACCGACACGGGCGTGGAGTTCCCCGCCGACCAGCAGATCCCGGCGGCCGAGGACACGCTCTACGACCTCGCCTCCCTCTCCAAGCTGTTCACCTCGCTGCTCGCCGTCCAACTGGTCGAGCGCGGTTCGCTGGCGATCGAGGAGAAGGTCGCCGCCTACCTGCCCGAGTACGCGGCCGCCGGCAAGCAGGACATCACGATCCGCCATCTGCTGACGCATGTCTCGGGACTCCAGGCCGACCTGCCGTTCTACGACGAGCCGACGCGCCAGGCGATGCTCCAACTCCTGTGGAACGAGGCACCGGTGAACCCGCCGGGCACGGTCTACCTCTACTCGGACCTCAACATGATCTCGCTCCAGCTGGTGCTGGAGCGGATCACCGGGCGCACCCTCGACACCCTGGTGCGCGACGAGATCACCGCGCCGCTCGGGATGCGCCGCACCCGCTACAACCCGCCCGCCTCCTGGAAGCCGAAGATCGCGGCGACCGAGGACGCCAGGGCGCCGTGGTCGGCGCTCGACCGGGGGCTCGTCTGGGGCGAGGTGCACGACGAGAACGCGTACGCGTTCGGCGGCGTCGCCGGCCATGCCGGGGTCTTCTCCTGCGCCTGGGACCTCGCGGTCCTCGCCCGTACGCTCCTCAACGGCGGCGCCTACGGCACGGTCCGGATCCTGTCGCGGGAGTCGGTGAACTCCCTGTTCACCGACTTCAACACGGACTTCCCCGGCGACGCGCACGGCCTGGGCTTCGAGCTCTACCAGCACTGGTACATGGGCGCCATGGCGACACCCACCACGGCGGGGCACACCGGCTTCACCGGTACGAGCGTCGTACTCGACCCGACGACCGACTCGTTCCTGATCGTCCTCGGCAACTCCGTGCATCCCGTGCGCAATTGGCGCTCCGGCAGCGCGCCCCGGGTCGCCACCGGGAACCGGCTGGCGCGGGCCGTCGCCGTCCGGCCGCAGGACGGCCGTACCGCCTGGTTCTCCGGCATGGCGAGCGCCACCACCGCCACGCTCACCCTGCCCGCGCTGACTCCCACCTCTGCGCACCCCCGGCTGCGCTGCGAGCTGTGGTGGGACACCGAGCCGGGGTCCGACACGCTGTTCCTCGAAGCGTCGGCCGACGCGGGGACGGTGTGGCAGCCCGTCCCGTTCACCACGGTGTGCGCGGGCCAGGAGCCGCAGAGCCATCCGGCGGGCTCGGCCACCGGCTGGTCGGGCCGGGTCTGGCACCATCTGGGCGCCGACCTCACGGCGTGGCGCGGCCAGCGCGTCGTGCTGCGCTGGCGGTACGCGACCGATCCGCTGTACGTGGGACGCGGCGGCTACGTGGACGCGCTGCGCGTGGACGACGGCGGGCGCGTCCTGTTCGACGAGCGGCGCACGCAGGACGCGTCCCGTATCGAGGCTAAGGGCTGGGCGCCGTCGGCCGACTGACGGGGCGTCAGCAAGTCGGCGGCGTACGTCCCGTCACCTGCCCAGCGCCGCCATCGCCGCGTTGTGGCCGGGTACGCCGCTGACCCCGCCGCCGCGTACGGCGCCCGCGCCGCACAGCAGCACATTGGGATGCGCGGTCTCCACGCCCCAGCGTCCGGTCTCCTCGCTCGCGTACGGGAACGACAGGTCGCGGTGGAAGATATGGCCGCCGGGCAGCCGCAGTTCGCGTTCGAGGTCGAGCGGGGTCTTCGCCTCGATACAGGGGCGGCCCTCCTCGTCCAGCGCGAGGCAGTCGGCGATCGGCTCGGCCAGCCGCTCGTCCAGCTGGGCGAGGGTCGCGGCGAGCAGGCTCTCCCGTACCGCGTCGTTCGTCGCCGCGCCCCCGCCGTCGGTCGCGTCTCCGGCGAACAGCCGCGCAGGGGTGTGGAGTCCGAACAGGGTCAGCGTCTGGTAGCCGCGCTCGGCCAGCTCGGGACCGAGGATCGACGGGTCGGTGAGGGAGTGGCAGTAGATCTCCGACGGCGGCGCCGAAGGCAGCGCGCCCGACGCCGCTTCCCGGTAGGCGGTGGCCAACTGCTCGTAGCCCTCGGCCACATGGAAGGTGCCGGCGAACGCGTCGCGCGGGTCGACGGACGTGTCGCGCAGCTTCGGCAGCCGGTGCAGCAGCATGTTGACCTTGAGCTGGGCGCCCTCGGGCGCCGGCGGCGCCTCCTCGCCCAGCAGCCGGGCAAGCGTCCGGGGCGACGCGTTGACCAGCACCTGTCCGGCCGCGACCGTACCGTCACGGCCGTCACCCTCGGTGCGGTAGGAGACCTCGGCGCGGCTGCCGTCCGTCTCGATGCCGGTCGCCTCGTGCCCGGTGACGATCTCGGCGCCCGCGGCCCTGGCCGCCGCGGCCAGCGCGTCGGTGAGCGCGCCCATTCCGCCGACCGGTACGTCCCAGTCGCCGGTGCCGCCGCCGATCACGTGGTAAAGGAAGCAGCGGTTCTGCACCAGTGACGGGTCGTGGGCGTCGGCGAACGTGCCGATCAGGGCGTCGGTGAGCGCCACGCCCCGGACCAGGTCGTTGCCGAAGCGCTTCTCGATCGCGATGCCGATGGGCTCCTCGAAGAGCATCCGCCAGGCCGCCTCGTCGTCGATCCGCAGCCGCAGCTCGTCCCGGGTCAGCAGCGGCTCGGTCAGCGTGGGGAAGACCCGCTCGGCGACGCGCGTGGTCGTGCCGTAGAACTTCCGCCAGGCGACGTACTCGGCGTCGTCGCCGGTCAGCGCGGCGAAGGAGGCGCGGGTGCGGCCCTCGCCGACGAGCAGCCCCGTGCTGCCCTGCGGGGTGTACGAGGACACGGTCCGCTTGCGGACGGCGAAGCGCAGGCCCAGCTCCTGCACGATCTTGTCGGGCAGCAGCGACACCAGGTAGGAGTAGCGGGAGAGCCGTGCGTCGACCCCGGCGAACGGGCGGGTGGAGACCGCCGCCCCTCCGGTGGTGGCCAGGCGCTCCAGGACGAGCACGGAGCGCCCTGCGCGGGCGAGATAGGCGGCGGCGACCAGTCCGTTGTGGCCGCCGCCCACGATCACTGCGTCGTACGTGGCATGTGCGGGCATGGCTCTTGGTAACACGCCATTGATCGGTCGGCCAGAGCGCGGAGCGTCCACCTGCGGTAACGATCCGGTACACGGTCCGTCAGGAACTGTCGTCGTGGCGCCGCCGCAGCGCCGCCACCTGCCGGTACAGCTCCACCGCCTCGGCGGTGCGGCCCAGTTGCTCCAGACAGTGCGCCTCGTCGTTGCGGCTGGACAGCGTGTCGGGGTGGTCGGCGCCCAGCACCCTGGCCCTGCCGTCGGCGACCTGCCGGTAGGCGGTCAGGGCATCGGCCCAGCGGCCGAGCCAGCCGAGGCCGACGGCCACCTCGCGCAGGCTGACGAGCGTGTCGGGGTGGTCGGGGCCCAGCACCCTGGCCCGGATCGCCGACACGTCGCGCGACTCGGCGAGCGCCTCCTCCCAGCGGGCCAGCCTGCCGAGGTTGACGCCCAGGCCGTGTCTGGCGCGCAGCGTCTCCGGGTCGGCGGGGCCCTGGATCCGGGTCCGGTCGCCCGTGAGGCCGCGGTACAGCTCCAGGGCCTCCTCGCTGCGGCCGAGCCTGCCCAGGCAGATGCCGATCTCGTAGCGGGTGGCGAGGGTGTCCCGGTGGTCGGGGCCGAGCGCGAGCGCGCGGGCCGCGGCGACCTCGCGGTAGCCGGTCAGCGCCTCGGCCCAGCGGCCGAGCCTGCCGAGCGCGTAGGCGACCTCGTAGCGGGTCACCAGCGTCTCGGGATGGTCGGCGCCCAGTACCCGGCCGCGGGCGGCTGCGACCTCCAGGGCCATCCGGTAGGAGTCCTCGATCCGGCCGAGCCTGCTGAGGTTGAAGGCGAGGTTGTGCCGGCAGCGCAGGGTGTCCGGGTGGTCGGGGCCCATGGTGCGCTCACGGGAGGCGAGCACCGCCGCGTACACCTCGTGCGCCTCGAAGTGCCGGCTGAGCCGTCCGAGTACGTACGCGGTCTCCTGGCGGGCGGCCAGGGTCTCCGGGTGGTCGGGGCCGAGGCTGCGCCCGCGGCCCTCGGCGACCTGGCCGAATTCGTGCAGCGCGTCGGCGGCCCGGCCCGTCTTGCTGAGGGTGAAGCCGATCTCGTACCTGCTGTCCAGCGTGTCGGGGTGGTCGGGGCCGAGGATCTGGGCGCGCTCGGCGGCGACGGCGCGGTGCGTCTCGCCCGCCTCCTCCCACTGGCCGAGTCTGCCCAGCCGCAGCCCTGCGTTGTGCCGGGCGGTGAGCGCGGCGAGCTGTTCCGGCGGCGGGGTGGGGCGCTGCGCCGACGACAGGTCTCCCCCGGCGGCCGGCGCGCTGATCCACTCGCCGGTCAGTGCCGCCGTGGGGTCGGGGACGAGCTGGTCGGGCGGGGTGGTGCGCAGCAGCGTGGTGCCGGTCGCCTTGTGCCCGGTCGTCATGCCCCGGGTCCAGGCTGGCAGCCGGTGACCCTGCGGCGGTCCGGCGCCGATCGCCGCCGGTGTGTCGCGGGGCGGGTGGGCCGCCGGCTGCGGCCCGTGGTCCTGTACGGGGGCGCCGGGTCCCGCGGTGGAGCGTGCCACGCCGATGCGCCGGCGCAGCTCGCCCGCGTCGGCGGGCCGCTCGTCGGGCTCCTTGGCCAGCAGGTCGAGGACGATCCGGTCGAAGTACGCGGGCAGGTCGGGGCGGTGGCTGCGGGGCGGCTCGGGGGCGGTGTCCCGGTGGCCGACCAGCACGGACCAGGCGTCGCCGAGGTCGAACGGCGGCGCTCCGGTGGCCAGTTCGTACAGGACGCAGCCGAGCGAGTAGAGGTCGCTGCGGTGGTCGACGTTGCCGCCGCCGATCTGCTCGGGCGACATGTAGTGCGGGGTGCCCATCGCCACGCCCGTACCGGTGAGTTTGGCGCTGAAGCCGACGTCGTGGCCGAGGCGCGCTATGCCGAAGTCGCATATCTTCACGGCACCGTCGGGCAGCCGCATGATGTTGGCGGGCTTCAGGTCGCGGTGCACGATGCCCTGCCGGTGCGTGTAGGCGAGGGCGTCGGCGACCTGTTCGGCGATGTCGACGACGTCGGCCACCGGCAGCGGCCGCTGGTCGTTGGCGGCCATCAGCTGGCCGAGGTCCCGGCCTTCGAGCAGTTCCATGACGAGGTACAGGACGCCTTCGTACTCGCCGAAGTCGTGGACGACGGTGACGCCGCGGTGCTGCAGCCCGGCGGCGACCCTGGCCTCGCGGCGGAAGCGCTCGCGCATGATCCGGGTGAAGGAGTGGTCCTGTTCGGGTCCGAGCGGTTTGAGGCACTTCACCGCGACGCGCCGGCCGAGCGATTCGTCGCGCGCCAGCCACACCTCGCCCATCCCGCCGCGCCCGATGAGTTCGAGCAGTCGGTACCGGCCCTGGATCAGCCTGGTGTCGTCCGCCATCGCGTGCTGTCGCCCCCGTCTCGCTGCGCCCTCCCCGGCCCGTCCAGTATGGCGGCCCCCCGGCCAGGTGTGTACGGGTCGGGCCGCGCGTCAGGGCCGAGTCTGGCCATTGCCCCGAGAATGTGCTTCGGCGGCAACTGCCAGCGCAGCCGGGAGGGCAGCAGGCGCAGCAGCCTCCCCGCGACGGTGAGCCGGTGGGTGACCTTACCCGCAGCGGGCGCCGGCCTGCCGTACAGGTCGTGGGCGTACGGCGGCAGCGCGGCGTAGGCGAGCGCGGCGACCTGACGCCACAGCAGCGCCCGCAGCGGTCGCAGCAGGAGGGGGACGGGCGGGCGGCGCAGGAAGTCGTCCACCTCGCGGGCGTCGGGACCGCAGGCCAGCTCCGGCAGGACGGCGGCGAAGTAGGCGTCGAGTTCGGCGGCGGTGCCGGGGACCCGCGCCGGGTCGAGGCCGACGAGCCGGGCGCCCGTGCGGTGCTCGGCCACGTACCGGTCGGCGATCGCGTCGTCGATCGGCAGCCCCGAGCGGCGCAGCACCTGGAGGTAGGAGTCGGCCTCGGCGCAGTGCACCCAGAGCAGCAGCTCGGGGTCGTCGACGCCGTAGCTCTCGCCGGTGGCCGGGTCGGTGGCCTTGAGCAGCCGGTGGATCCGGCGGACCCGGGCGCCCGCCCGCTCGGCGGACCCGGCCGTGCCGTACGTGATGGTGGCGACGAACTGGGCCGTACGGAGCAGCCGGCCCCAGGCGTCGGCGCGGAAGTCGCTGTTCTGCATGATGCCGCCGAGGGCGCGGGGGTGCAGCGCCTGGAGATAGAGGGCGCGAACCCCGGCGATCCACATCATCGGGTCGCTGTGCAGCTGCCAGGTGACGGAGCCGGGGCCGAAGAGGCCGGGGTCGGGCGGCGGCGTGGGCTCGTTCATCTCCACCTCCCCGGACGGCAACGGTCCGGTCAGGTTACGGCGTGGCCGGTGGGGTACGCGCACCGGGCGGCGGGCCGGCCGGTCCGCCGTCGGGCGGGCGGAGCGGCGTCCGACGTTGCAGGATGGCTGCATGCTGCTGGCACCACTGGCCCGTGTGTCCCGTGAGGTCGCCGAGACATCGGGGCGCACCCGCAAGATCTCCCTGCTGGCCGGCCTGTTCCGGGCGGCCGGTCCCGAAGACGTGCCTGTCGTCATCCCGTACCTGGCGGGCCGGCTGCCGCAGGGGCGGATCGGGGTGGGCTGGAACGCCCTGAAGGACCCGCCGCCCGCCGCCGCGGAGGCCACCCTGACGGTGCACGAGGTGGACACGGTCTTCAGCACGCTCGCGGCCGTCGAAGGCGCAGGGGCGCAGGGCGAGCGCAGGCGGCTCGTCCAGGAACTGCTGGCCGCGGCCACCGCCGAGGAGCAGCGTTTCCTCGTCGGGCTGATCTCCGGCGAGGTGCGGCAGGGGGCGCTGGGCGCGCTCGCCGTCGAGGCGCTGGCCGTGGCGTCGGAGGCCGACGGCGACGCGGTACGGCGGGCGGTGATGCTGGCGGGGTCGCTCCAGCCGGTGGCCGAGCG
>NZ_JTIY01000002.1:445497-452788 GCF_000818175.1 Streptomyces sp. AcH 505 | reverse complement strand
GCCGGTGGCCGAGCGGCTGCTCGCCGAGGGGCCCGCGGTGCTGGCGGAGTTCCGGCTGACCGTGGGCCGTCCCGTGCTGCCGATGCTGGCGCAGAGCGCGGGCAGCGTGGCCGAGGCGGTGGGCAGGCTCGGGGCGTGCGCGGTGGAGGAGAAGCTGGACGGTATCCGGGTGCAGGTGCACCGCGAGGGCGGCGAGGTGCGGATCTTCACCCGCACCCTCGACGACATCACCGACCGGCTGCCGGAGGTGACGGCGGTGGCGCTGGCGCTGGACGGGGACCGGTTCGTGCTGGACGGCGAGGTCATCGCGCTCGGCGCCGACGGCAGACCGAGGCCGTTCCAGGAGGTCGCGGGGCGGGTGGGGTCGCGTACCGATGTGCGGTCGGCGGCCGAGGCGCTGCCGCTCTCGCCGGTCTTCTTCGACATCCTGGCCGCCGAAGGCGTCGATCTGCTGGGGCTGTCCTGCGCGGAGCGGCAGGAGGCGCTGGCCGCGCTGGTGCCCGAGCCGATGCGGGTGCGGCGCGTCGTCGTGACGGACGGCGGGGACGCCGCCGAGGGTGAGGCGTTCTCCCGGGACACGCTGGCGCGCGGGCACGAGGGGGTGGTGGTCAAGAGCCTCGATGCGCCGTACAGCGCGGGCAGGCGCGGTGCCGGCTGGCTGAAGGTGAAGCCGGTGCACACGCTCGACCTGGTGGTGCTGGCGGCCGAGTGGGGGCACGGCAGGCGTACGGGCAAGCTCTCCAACCTGCATCTGGGCGCGCGGCGCGAGGACGGCACGTTCGCGATGCTCGGCAAGACGTTCAAGGGGCTGACGGACGTGATGCTCCAGTGGCAGACGGAGCGCCTCGGGGAGCTGGCGGTGCGCGACGACGGGTTCACCGTGACCGTGCGGCCGGAGCTGGTGGTCGAGATCGCGTACGACGGGCTGCAGCGCTCGTCCCGCTATCCGGCGGGGGTGACGCTGCGCTTCGCCCGGGTGGTGCGCTACCGCGAGGACAAGCGCCCGGAGGACGCGGACACCGTGGACGCGGTGCTGGCGGCGCACGCCCCGACGGTGTGACGGACGGCCCGGGGCCGGACGGTGTGCCCGGCCCCGGGGTGTCGCGTGCTTCGTGACCCGCTCAGGTCTACTGGCCGCGCGGGACGACGGAGGAGAGCACGGCGGGCAGCGAACGCCAGTCGGCGGAGATCAGGCTGGCGTGGTCGGCGGCGAGCAGCGCGAGCCGGTCACGGGCCTGCTGCTCGGTGGGGTTGGTGCCGTCGATGGCGGGGGCCACGTTCTGGGCGTCCGTCATCAGGACGAAGTAGTGGCGCTGGTCGTACCAGGCGAGGTCGATGCCGTTGTTGACGAAGGCGGCGGCGTCACCGTCGAAGAAGACGAACCAGGGGCGCAGGGTGGTGTCCGGGTACCGGGTGCGCGGGTCGCCGGCCGCGGTGACGGAGTGGACGGCGGGGAAGGCGGTGGCCTGGGAGAGCGTACCCGCCGCCTTCAGGTCGCGGAGGTGGGTGGCGTACTCCTTGTCGGTCCAGAACGAGTCGAACGGGTTGCTCTCCTCGACCGTACCGGGGATGAGTTCGACGATGAACTTGCCCGCGAGCTGGGCCCTGGTGGGCCAGCTGCCCGCCTGGACGGCCTCGTCCAGCGTCGCGTGACCGCCCGTCAGGTCGGCGGGGCGGAAGAGCGCGTCGCCGAGCTTGGTGTTGAGCAGCGTGTCGAACTGGACCGGGCCGCGGCCCGCGGTGCCCAGGAAGCCGTCCTTCATCTCGATCTTGAGGACGACGGGCCGGTGGCCGGGGTGGGCGTCGTGCCAGGTTCTGATGTCGGCCAGGCAGCCGCCCAGGTCCCGGTTCTGGCTGTTGGTACGCAGCTGCGCCGGGGTGGTGGCGTTGGCGCAGTTGTTGTTGTTGCCGGTCGGGTTCTCGTGCGAGACCCGCCAGGACGCGCCGAACACATTGGTCCACACGTCGAGTTCCAGCATGCCCGCACCGGAGTCGAGGGCATCGGCGAAGTAGGGGAACGCGGCCTTGTCGTACGAGTTGTGCACGCCGACGCCGGTGGTGGCGGAGTACGGCAGCTGGTCCGTGCCGGCGGCCCGGGCCGGCGAGGTGACGAGGGCGAGGACCGCGACGGCGCTCGCGGCGACGGCGGTGCGAAGGAGCTTTGCCATGTCCGTTGTTCCTCCAGGTGCGCATGTGTGGGGCATGTCAACCGAGGAGGAGATTAGGGGAGTTGGGTGACGTACGGGAGGCCGGGGTCTTATCCGGTTGGATCACCTGGGCGACCGGGAGGCGGTCCTGTGCCGGCCGAGCAGTTCGGCGAGGCCCCTGCGGGTCGCCGCTATCACCACCCGCTCCCCCGGCCGCAGCACCCGGTCGGCGGGCAGGTCCCAGCTGAGACCGGTCGGCCGGGGCTGCCCGTCCTCGCCGGGCACCGCGGCGGCGTCCGGGGTGTGTGCCGTGTCGTCGCCGGTGTCGAGGGCGATGACCCGCCAGGCGCCGGGGGTGAACACCTCGCCGACCGTGCGCCCTTCGAGCCGCGGATGGCCTGCCACGTCGACGGAGGCGACCAGCAGCACCTTGCGCTCCACCGGAATGGCGCCGAGCACCTGACGGCCCATCATGGCGACCGCGAAGGCGGGCGCCGCCAGGTAGGAGACACTGCGGCTGCGCGTCACGGCCCCGGGGTGCGCGGCCCGCAGGGTGCGGTAGACGGCGGTCGCGAAGTCGTCGTCGTACAGCCGCAGGACGACGGGCAGCCGGGGGGCCACCGAGCGGGCGTACAGCGCGGCTTCGAGGTTGGTGGTGTCCCGGCTGGTGAGGGCGAGCAGCGCCTGCGCGCGGTAGATCTTGGCCGCCTCCAGCACCCCTTCCTGGGTCACGTCGCCGAGCACGGTCGGTACGTGGAGCCTGCGGGCGAGGGCCACACCGCGCGCCTCCGGGTCCTCCTCGACGCACACGACGGGGATGCCGAGTTCGCGCAGCTGCGTCAGCACCCGGCTGCCGATCTTGCCGAGGCCGAGCAGGACGACATGGCCGGAGAGCCCGCGCGGCGGCCTGCGCAGGGCGGAGGCGCTGCGGAACGTGCCGAGCGCTTGGAGGACGGCCGCGGTCACCACGGGCAGCAGCAGAAGTCCCGCGAGTCCGGTGAGGAGTTGCAGGACCTGCCGGGCCGTGGCGTCGCCGACGGCGGGGTCGTCGATGGCGAACAGGTCGAGCAGCGTCAAGTACAGGGCGCTGAGCGGACGCATCCCGGTGACCAGCGAGAGTGCCACCGCCAGCGCGAGCACGACCGCGACGATACCGACGAAGGACCAGCGCAGCCGGCGGGAGAACAGCGAGGCCAGCGGGGCGCCACGGCCGCCGAACAGACCGGTCAGCCGCCCGCCGATCCGGCCGCCCGCGCCTTCCGGGTCGTTGCCGGTCTGCGAGACGGTCTCCAGGACGACCGTGCCGCGCCCCACCGCCGCCGCCGCGCTCGCGTCGTCGGGCAGCATCTGCGGCCCGCCGCGCCCGCCGCCGCCCGGTCCTTCGGCGCCGATCGGGTCGTCGGCCGTCGCCGACAGCAGGGCGAGGGTGCACAGCCCCGGTTCGGCCAACTGGCCAGGCCCCGGGTGCCGGTCGACGGCGCGCAGCATCAGACCGCCCGCCCTGATGACCTTGTTCGTGCCGGTGATGGCGGTCGCGGCCAGCGCGGGGGCCGCCGTGTCGGCGTCGCTGAGGACGGTGGTGGAGGCGTCGGGCGCCGTCTCGTCACCGTCGGACGAGGCGACCGCCGCCGACTGGTCGAGGAGCGCTTCGAGGTGCTGGCCGAGCTTGCGGTTGTAGAGCCGGATGACCAGCCGCAGCCGGGGGTTGAGCCGGCGGGCGGCGAGCGCGGTCCTGATGTTGGTCTCGTCGTCCTCGTGGACGACGGCGAGCGCGGCGGCGCTCTCCACCCCGGCGTCCCTGAGGACCGCGTCGTCCAGGTCGGCCGCCTCCACGACACGCGGCGGCGCCACCACGCCGGCGAGGCTGTCGTAGGGGTTGGGCGAGGCCGCTCCCGTACGCCCCACGGCCGCCGACATCCGGCCGAGGAAGGCGGACGCCCGGCCCCGGTTGCCGATCGGGGCCCGTTCGCCGCCGGCGGCCCGCTGCGGCGGTACGACCAGGACGACCTGTTCGCCGTAGACGTCACGCAGTTCGACGGCCAGCCGGTGGGCCAGCGTGTCGTCGCCGCACACCACCATGTGGCCAATGGCGCTGCCGAGTTGGACCTGGTGCGGGAGTGAGGACACACCACCAGTGTGCGACACGGCGGTTGCCGCACCGACAGCCGCCCCGGCCGCGTGTGCGACCGGGGCGGCTGATGCCGTACGGGGACGTGCCGGTCTGCCTGGTGCGCGTCAGCCCTTCGACACCGAGTAGGAGTGCGCGCCCGTACCCGCGAGACCGCCGTTGTCGACGATCAGGTACTCCTCGCGGATCGGGGTGCCGTCGAAGAAGTTCTCCAGGATCTCCCGGGTGCCCGCCGCGTAGCGGGTCTGGGCCGAGAGCGAGGAACCGGAGATGTGCGGGGTCATGCCGTGGTGCGGCATGGTCCGCCAGGGGTGGTCGGCGGGGGCCGGCTGCGGGTACCAGACGTCGCCCGCGTACCCCGCGAGCTGTCCGCTGCGCAGCGCGCGGTCGACGGCGTCCCGGTCGGCGATCTTCGCGCGGGCGGTGTTGATGAGGTAGGCGCCGCGCTTCATCGACGCGATCAGCTCGTCGCCGAACAGCCCCTCGGTCTCCGGGTGGAGAGGCGCGTTGATGGTGACCACGTCGCAGTGCGGGACCATGTCCTGCGTGCTCTCGTGCCAGATCAGGCCGAGCTCGCGCTCGGTCTCCTCGGGCAGCCGGTGCCGGTCGGTGTAGTGCAGCTTGACGTCGAACGGCGCGAGCCTGCGCAGCACGGCGAGCCCGATCCGGCCGGCCGCCACGGTCCCGACGTGCATGCCCTCCAGGTCGTAGCTGCGGGCGACGCAGTCGGCGATGTTCCAGCCGCCGTCGAGGACCCATTGGTGCGAGGGGAGGTAGTTGCGGACCAGCGACAGGGTCATCATCACGACGTGCTCGGCGACGCTGATGCTGTTGCAGTACGTGACCTCGGCGACGGTGACGCCCGCCCCGATGGCGGCGTCCAGGTCGACATGGTCCGAGCCGATCCCGGCGGTGACGGCGAGCTTGAGGTTCTTCGCCGTCGCGATGCGCTCGGCCGTCAGATAGGCCGGCCAGAACGGCTGGGAGATGACCACGTCCGCGTCGACGAGTTCCTGGTCGAAGACGGACCCCTCGCGGTCCTTGTCCGACGTGACGACGAGCGTGTGGCCACGGGACTCCAGGAAGGTCCGCAGGCCCAGTTCGCCGGAGACGCTGCCGAGGAGTTCGCCCGGCGTGAAGTCGATGGCCTGCGGTGTCGGGGCGCTCTGGCCGCCCGCGTAACTCTCGATCTTGGGGATGTCGTCGCGGGCGTAGGAGGTCGGGTATCCGTCGACCGGGTCGTCGTACAGCACGCACAGCACCTTTGCCATGACTGCGGCTCCTCATCCGTTGCTGCGGAAAGTTACTTCCACACTGGCCCTGACCAGGGAGGATGGCAAAGCGAAAGTTTCTATGCCCGGATAGGCAGGGGCTATCCGGGCAGCGCCGGGCGCAGATAGGTGTCGAGCAGCCGGTCCAGCGCCTCCCGTACACCGGCTTCCCTGGCGATCTCCAGCAGCCCGCGGGCCAGGACGGGTTCGGGGCTGCGGTCGGCGATGACGAGGCCCACCCGCGGGCCGTGCGCCGGGGTGGCCAGCGGGATGACCCGCATCCCCTCGGGCACGCCGAACATGTGCAGCCAGGCGTGTGAGATCACACTGGACCACCGCCCGGCCGCCAGGTGGGCGTAGAGCCCCGCCACCGAGTCGGTCTCGATCGCCGGGGTCACGGTGGATCCGCCGTCGGCCGCGAAGTACTCGTCCATGATGCGCCGGTTGCGCATCTCCCGCGACAGCAGGCACAGCGGCAGGTCCGCGATCTGCGACCAGCCCGCGACCTCTTGCCCCGACAGCGGTCCGGCCAGCGGGGTGAGCAGCAGATAGCGCTCCTCGTAGAGCGGGGTCCTGCGCACCTGGCCGAGGGTTTCGTCGTCCAAGTAGGTGATGGCGATGTCGAGTTCGAACTCGGCGAGCCGGTGGGTGATGTCGCGGGACGACAGCGAGTCGATCACCACCCTTGCCTGCGGGTGCCGTTCGCAGAACGGTGTGGTGAGCAGCGAGGCCACGGTGAGCGCGGTGGGTATCGCGCCGAGCCGCAGCGTGCCGGTCAGGCCGCCCCGCATCGCGGACAGTTCATGGCGCAGCGCGTCGCGCTCGGCGAGTATCCGGTGCGCCCACAGCAGTACCCGCTCGCCCTCGGGGGTCAGTCCTTCGAAGCGGCGGCCCCTGCGCACGATGGGCACGTCCAGTTCGTGTTCGAGTTTGCGGATCGCCGCCGACAGGGACGGCTGGGAGACGAAGCAGGCGGCGGCTGCGCGGGCGAAGTGCCGCTCCCTGGCGAGCGCGACGAGGTATTCCAGCTGGCGCAGCAACATCGCTCGCTCCCGTCCGGCCGGCCGTCCGCTCGGCTCGTTCCCCATCTACGCGGCTGCCGGCCGTTCTGTCTACAGCGCGACGAGGGTGACCTCGGTGGCTTTGACGCTCGTCCAGACGGACACGCCGTCGGTCAGGCCCAGTTCGGCCGCGGCGCCCGGGGTGATCTCGGCGACCAGGTCGGGTGCGTCGCCCGAGGTGATCAGGATCCGCAGCCGGCTGCCGGACGCCGTGATCTCCCGGACCGTACCGGGCCATACGTTGCGCGGACTGCCCGTGGGGCGCTCCCGGTGTACGGCGACGGCTTCCGGGGCGATGATCGCCAGCGCGGCCGTGCCGGCGGGCAGCGGTTCGGCGACGACCAGCCGGCCGCCGGCCGTCAGGTCGAGTCCGTCCTGACCGAACGTGCCGGGCCAGGCGTTGCGGCCGAGCATCCGGGCGACCCAGGGTGAGCGCGGGCTGCGGGTGACCTCGGTGGGCGGCGCGTCCTGCAGGGCGCGTCCCTCGTCCAGTACGAGCACCCGGTCGGCCAGCGAGACCGCCTCGACCGGGTCGTGCGTGACGATGAGACAGACCCCGCCGAAGTCCGCGAGGTGGCCGCGCAGGGTGTGCCGTACCTGGGCGCGGGTGGTCTGGTCGAGTGCGGCCAGCGGCTCGTCGAGCAGCAGCAGCCGTGGCCGGGCGGCGAGTGCGCGGGCCAGGGC
>NZ_JTIY01000002.1:437079-444808 GCF_000818175.1 Streptomyces sp. AcH 505 | reverse complement strand
CGCTCGGCGCCGCCGCCGGTCCAGCGGCCGCGCAGCGCGATGAGGACGGCCATGGCGATGGCGAGCAGCAGCAGCGAGACGGAGGTCGCCGCTTCCGGTGAGCTCTGCAGCAGCAGATAGACCTGGAGCGGCAGGGTCTGTGTGGTGCCGGGGAGATTGCCGGCGAAGGTGATGGTGGCGCCGAACTCGCCGAGCGCACGCGCCCAGGTCAGTGCGGCGCCGGCGGCCAGCCCCGGCGCGACCATCGGGAGCGTGACGGTCAGGAAGACCCGTAGAGGCGAGGCGCCCAGGGAGGCCGCCGTCTCCTCGTAGGCGGGCCGCAGCCCGGCCAGAGTGCCTTCCAGGCTGATGATGAGGAAGGGCATCGCGACGAAGGTCGCCGCGACCACGGCGCCCGCCGTACTGAACGGCAGCACGATGCCGAAGGTGTTCTCCAGCCACGGCCCGAGCAGCCCTCGGCGGCCGAAGCCGAGCAGCAGCGCGACACCGCCGACGGTGGGCGGCAGCACCATCGGCAGCAGCACCAGCGAGCGGACCAGGGTCTTGCCGGGGAACTCGACCCTCGCCAGCAGCCAGGCCAGCGGTACGCCGAGCAGCAGGGCGAGGCCCAGGGCGCAGAACGAGACCAGCAGCGAGAGCTTCAGCGCCTCGACGGTGTCCGGGCTGCTGAGATGCGCGCCGAGTTCGCTCCACTCGGTCCGGGCGAGGATACCGATCAGCGGCATCAGCAGGAACGCGACGGCGAGCAGCGCGGGCAGCGCCAGCGCCACGGGTGCCCCGGTCCTGCCGGTACGGGTGCGTCTCATCGGCGGCCCCCAGGGCCTCTCGTTCGGATCGGGCCGAATCGGGCCGGATCAGGAAGGGCGCGGTCCGCGCCCCGTGGCTGTCCGGTCCCTCGATCCGGACGGTCCGGGTGCGCGGCGGGGTGTCACGGCTGCTGGAAACCGGCCGCCTGGAGGATCTTCTGGGCCTCGGGGCTGCTGAGCCAGGCGACGAAGGCGGTGGCCGCCGCGCTGTCCTTGGCCGTCTTGAGGGTGGCCGCCGGGTACTGGGCGACGGCGTTCTGCGCGTCGGGGATGCTGACCGCGTCGACCTTGCCGGTCGCGGTCGCCGCGTCCGTCTTGTAGACGATGCCGGCGTCGGCCTCGCCCAGTTCGACCTTGCTCAGCACGGCGCGGACGTCGGCCTCCTGGGAGACCGGCTTCACGTCGATGTGCTGGGCGTCCAGCACCTGCTTGCTGTAGTTGCCGACCGGCACGGCGGGGGCGGCGAGCACGACCTTGAGCTTGGGGTCGGCCAGGTCCTTCAGGTTGTCGATCTTGTCAGGGTTGCCCTTGGCCGTGGCGATGACCAGCCGGTTCTTGGCGATGATCGTGGGGGTCCCGGTGTCCGCCTTGACGCCGTCCATGGTCTTGGTGTCGGCGGTGACGAGCGCGTCGGCGGGCGCGCCCTGCTTGACCTGGGCCGCGAGGTCCTGCGAGCCGGCGAAGGAGAACTTGACCGTGGTGCCCGGGTGTTCCTTCTCGTAGGTGGCACCCGCCGTCTTGAACACGTCGGTGAGCGAGGCGGCGGCCAGCACGGTCAGGCTGACGTTCTTCGGCGCGGCGGAGGACGGCGCCGCCGAGGGCGACGCGGAGGCACCCGCGTCACCCTTCGCGTTGTCGTCGCTGTCACCGCAGGCGGCGAGCGGCAGCAGGAGCGCCGCGGTCACGATCGCGGTGGCGGCGCGGCGGCGGGTGAGGAAGGAAGACATGAGGGTGGGTACTCCTTGACGGGGCGCGCGCCGGGGACGGGCGCTCGGGCGGACAGGACCAGGAGCGCCGGGGACGGCGACGCCACGGGTGGTGGTGCCTGGGGTCTTCACGCGGAAGACCCCGTTCAGGTGCGGTCGATGTGCACGCTGGTGGACTTCACACGCGCGGTTGCCTGCATTCCTACCTCCAGGCCGAGTTCCTCCACGGCTTCCCTGGTGAGCAGGGAGACCAGCCGGTGCGGCCCTGCCTGGATCTCCACCTGGGCGGCGACGTCACCGAGTTTGACGGCGGTGACGATGCCGGGGAACGCGTTGCGCGCCGAGGTGTACGAGACGTCCTCCTCGCCCGCGCCTTGCTGGGCGACCTCGACGGAGAACGCGGCGAGATCACGGCCGTCGATGAGCCGCCGGCCGCCTTCGTCGCGGTGCGTCTCGACGCGGCCGGCGTCGGCCCAGCGGCGCGCGGTGTCGGGACTCACCCCGAGCAGGCGGGCCGCCTGGCCGATTGTGTAGGACTGCATGTGCGACAAGATATGCCGTTTTCGCTGGCATCTACAATTCTTCGGAGGAATCTCCGCCGCAGCTGCGAGACCGGCTGGAGAAACGTCCAAGAGCCGTCAACGACGCGCGCGGATCAGTTCTTGACGGTCCGCAGGACGACGAATTTGGGGTCGCTGGTGACGACCTCGCAGTTACCGAAGAGCCGCCGGAGCTTCGCGTGGTAGCCGAGGTGCCGGTTGCCGACGACCCACAGTTCGCCGCCGGGCCGCAGGGCCGCCTTGGCGCCGGTGAACATCCGCCAGGCCGCCGCGTCGGTGGTCGCCTGGTGGCTGTGGAACGGCGGGTTGTTGAGTACGAGTTCGACCGTGCCCGCCGGTACGCCTGCCATGCCGTCGCCGAGCACGAAGGCGGCGGGCGCCGCCGGGGTGCCCGCGGCGTCGGTCCGGGTGTTCTCGCGGAAGGTGGCCTCGGCGGAGGCGACGGCGGAGAACGACTCGTCGATGAAGGTCACCCTGGCCTCGGGGTTGGCCAGGGCCACCGCCGTACCGACCACGCCGTTGCCGCAGCCGAGGTCGACGACATGCTCGGGTCCCGTCCGCCGGGGCAGGTTGCGCAGGAAGAAGCGCGTGCCGATGTCGAGCCGTTCGGCGCAGAAGATGCCGGCGTGGTTGACGACGGTACGGCCGGACACCGCGCCGAGTCCTTCGGGCAGCGCGTACCGGTGCGGCCAGGGGGAGGCGGTGCGCGGCCGGTCGGCGGCGGGTGAGCAGAAGACGAGGCGCGCCTTGCGCACGGCGAGCGACGTCCTGGTCGGGCCGAGGATCTGCTCGAAGAGTTTGAGGGTGGAGGTGTGGATCTCGGTGACGCGTCCGGTGGCGACCACGACGGTGTCCTGGTGGACGGCGGGCGCGAGGCGGTGCAGCTGGTCCTCCAGGAACGCGAGGCTCTTGGGGACCCGGATCAGCAGGACGTCGATCCGCTCGGGCGGGGTGTCGCGGGCCGACAGCAGCCGTACCGCGTCGGCCGCCGCACCGCTGCGGCGCAGATTGGCCCGGGTCGACTGCTGGGTGAGGTACGAGTCGGTGATCTGGACGAGCGGCCCGGCGCTGAGCTGGTCGAGGCGGTGCGCGGCGAGCGCGGTGGTCAGCGCGCCCCACCGGTCACCCACGACGACCACGGTGCCCGACAGATCGGTCGGCACCGTGTCGGTGTCGCCCTCCCCCGCGAGGTGTTCGAGCAGGTACTCGTCGGCCGAGTCCCACGCGCGCAGGGTCTCGCGGGGCTGGTCGGGGAATCGGGTGAGGCCGAACTCGCCCCATGAGGTCGTCAAACGGTTCATTGAGCGCCAGGCTAGCCCCCGTGATCAGCCCACCGGTGCCGGGGTGATCACGATCCGGGCTGCCGCCTCGTGTCGGCGCGGGCTCCGCGGGCCAGGTCGAGCGCGGTCTGGGCCTGCCGGAGGGTGAGCACGGCGGCGAATTCGGTGCGGGCGATCTCCAGCACCACAGCGGCGTCGGCGGGCGGGTGCGGGTGGTCGCGCAGGGCGATGTCGGCGGCGGCCCGCGCCAGCAGGTCGTCGTCGCGGGCCGCCCCGGGCTGGGACATCGTGCGCAGGACCTCGTGCCAGAGTCCGGCCATCGGTCACTCCCCCGTCCGCCGGCGCGCGCCGAGCGTGGCGAGCGCGTGGTGGATCAGTTCGTCGGCCAGCGCTTCCCTGGACAGCGAGGTGTGGTGACGGGCCCAGTGGGCGACGAGTTCGTTGATCGCCCCGATCAGGGCGACCATGGCGAGGGTGTAGTCACGCGCGACGGCCTCGCCGCGCGCGACGGCCCGCTCGGCCTCGCCGGTCAGGAAGTCCGTCCAGAGGCTGCGCCACAGCAGCCGGTGCTCCTCGACCGCTCTGCCGACCCCGATGACCTCGACGAACGCGATCCTGGTGGCTGCGGGGTCGGCCGTGACGGCGGCGACGTAGGCGCGGGCGAGGGCCGCGATCCTGTCGTGGGTGCCGGCCGACTCGACCGCCGGATCGGCGAGCACGCCGAGCGCGGCCGTCAGACCGGCCTGGGCCACCGAGTCGTGCAGGGCGATCAGCAGCGCCTCGCGGCTCTCGAACTCCTCGTAGAAGGCGCGGATGGAGACCCGGGTGGTGGAGCAGAGCCGTTCGATGGAGGTGCCCGCGTAGCCCCGGGTGGTGAACAGCTCGGTCGCGGTCGTCAACAGCCGCTCGCGGCGCCTCGCCCGGCGCTCCGGTACCCCGCCCGCCGGTTCCCGCACGTCCATCCGACCTCCCCGTAACCGCCCCCGTGCAGCCCCTGTACTGCCCGGAAAACGCGCGGAGTTGTCGTCCGGCGTCTTCGGTAAGAGCGCTTATCCGAGGATGCCACGCACCGCGCGGCGGTTACGGGCGATTGTGAAAACAAGCGTCCGTGCCTGACTCGTGTGCGGTGATCAGCCCGAGCGTGGTGACGAGGACGAGCCGGGTCAGCCGGGGGACGAAGTCGACGGCGTCATGGGCCAGTCGGGGGTCCTCGCGGTACAACTGGCCGAGCGTCGGCGGCGGATGCGCGATCTGCCAGAGCGAGCCCGCCAGCGCGGTGACGGCGGCGACGAGATCGAGCGCGTCGCGCTCGTCGAGCGCCGGTACGGCCGTATGGAGCGCCCCGGTCAGCTCGCCGACGGCCGCGAGGGCGGCGAGTTTGAAGCCGCGCACCGACTCGATGGAGACCTCGCGTTCGAGGGTCAGCGGCGCGTGGGCGAGGAGGTCGCAGAACAGCGGGCGCTCGGCGAGGGTGCGGGTCAGCACCGCCGCCAGTTCGCGTGCGGTGACACCGTCGGCGGCGAGTCCGGCGCGGACAGCGGCGGACCACTCCTGCCAGCCCTCGGCCGTGAGGCGCAGGAAGATCTCCTCGCGCGACTCGAAGTAGCGCCGGGCGGCGGAGACATGCACGCCCGCGGCGCCGGTGATGTCGGTCAGCGTGACCGCCCGCACCCCTTTGCGCAGCCCCAGCTCCCTGGCCGCTTCGACCAGGGCCGCCGCCCGCTGCTCCTTTGCCGCGGCGCTGCGGGCGCGCCGGACGGCCGGTTTCGGTGTGGCCATGGAGCGAGTTTAACGCAATGGCCTTGCGTTGTGTAACGCAAGGCCATTGCGTTACGTTGGACGGAGCCGACAGGAAGCAAGGGAGCACGCCATGCCAGAGCAGCCCGACCACTCCGAGCAGTCCGAGCAGCAGGTCTGGTTCGTCACCGGCAGTTCACGCGGCCTCGGCCGCGCCGTCGCCGAGGAGGTGCTCGCCGCCGGGCACAAGGTCGCCGCCACGGCCCGGGGCACCGACACGCTCGCCGGTCTCACCGAGAAGTACGGCGACGCGGTCCTCCCGCTCGCCCTCGACGTCACCGACGCCGCCCGTGCCGGGCAGGCCGTTCAGGAGGCGGTCGACCACTTCGGCCGGATCGACGTCGTCGTCAACAACGCGGGCTACGCCAACATGGCCCCCGTCGAGGACATGGCACTCGACGACTTCCGGGCCCAGGTGGAGGCGGTGTTCTTCGGCACCGTCCATGTCACCAAGGCGGCGCTGCCGTTCTTCCGCGCGCAGCACAGCGGGCACTTCATCCAGGTCACCTCGCACGGCGGCCGCACCACGGCGCCGGGCCTCGGCGCCTACCAGGCGGCGAAGTTCGCCGTCGAGGGCTTCTCCGGGGTGCTCCACCAGGAGGTCGCCCCCCTCGGCATCAAGGTCACCCTGATCGAGCCGGGCGGTATCCGCACCGACTGGGCGGGCTCCTCGATGCGCACACCGCCGCTGCGCCCCGAGTACGAGCCCACCGTCGGGGCGCTGGTCAAGCGGGTGCGGGAGACCAGCGGCAAGGAGTCCATCGACCCCGCGAAGATCGGCAGGGTGCTGCTGGAGATCACGAAGCTGGACGAGCCGCCGCTGCATCTGCCGATGGGCGGCTACACCGTCGACACCATCAGGGAAGCGATGCGCACGCTCATGGAGGAGGACGCGCGGTGGGCGGAGACCGGCCGCTCGGTCGACTTCGACTGAGCCTCGCGGGCCCGGTGACCCCGTGCCCGACAACCCCGTGCCCGATGACCCGGCACGCGACGGCCCGGTGCCCGGCGGCCAGGGCCGGTCTCCGCCCGGCGGGTCACCAGTCGTGGACCGTACCGTCGGTCAGCCGGTTCACCGGCAGATAGGCCGGCACGTACGGGAAGCGCGCCGCCGCCTCGTCGTCGAGCTCCACCCCGAGGCCGTGCGTGTCGGACGGGTGCAGGAGACCGTCCTCGAAGGTGAACGAGGTCCGGAAGACCTCCAGGGTCCGCTCCGTGTGCGGCATGTACTCCTGGATGCCGAAGTTGTGCACGGCCAGGTCGAGATGGAGGGCAGCGGCCATGCCGACGGGCGAGATGTCGGTGGGTCCGTGGATGCCGGACTTGACGCCGTGCACCGCCGCCAGATCGAGCAGTTTGCGCATCGCCGTGACACCGCCGACATGGGTGACCGCCGACCGCACGTAGTCGATCAGCCGCTCACTGAGCAACGGGCCGTAGTCGTGAAGGGAGTTGAAGACCTCGCCGATCGCGAGCGGGGTGGTGGTGTGCTGCCGTACCAACCGCAGCGCCGTCGGGTCCTCGGCCGGCGTGCAGTCCTCCAGCCAGAACAGGTCGTACGGTTCGAGGTCCTTGCCGAGCCGGGCCGCCTGGATGGGGGTCATCCGGTGGTGGCCGTCGTGGAGCAGCGGCAGTTCGGGGCCGAACTCCTCGCGCACCGCCTCGAAGACACGCGGCATGTGGCGCAGATAGGCCCGGGTGTCCCACTGCTCCTCGGGCGGCCGGGGGTGCGCGTCCTGCGACCTGCGGGCGGGCTCGTAGTCGTAGCGCTGCCCCGGCGCGGCCGGGGACGCCACCCCGTACACCGAGTCGAGCCCGGGGATGCCGGACTGGATCCGGATCGCCCGGTAGCCCTGGGCGAGATGGGCCCGTACGGAGTCCAGGATCTCCGGGACGTCCCGCCCCGAAGCGTGTCCGTAGGCCAGGGCGCCGGTACGTGAGGCACCGCCGAGCAGCTGGTAGAGCGGCATGCCGGCCGCTTTCGCCTTGATGTCCCACAGCGCCATGTCGACGGCGGCGACGGCGGCCATGGTGACCGGCCCGCGCCGCCAGTAGGCGCCCCGGTACAGGTACTGCCAGGTGTCCTCGATCCTGCCCGCGTCACGGCCGACGAGCAGCGGCGCGACATGCTCCCTGAGGTACGCCTCGACGGCCAGCTCCCTGCCGTTGAGGGTGCCGTCACCGAGTCCGGTGACCCCGTCCTCGGTCGTGACGCGCAGGGTGACGAAATTGCGGCCGGGGCTGCTGACGATGACGTCGGCTGCGATGATCTTCATGACGGGCGCGGCTCCTGTCGGTGTGACGTGCGTACCCGAACAGGATGACGCGCCGCCCAGGACCGGCAGCGCGCGGCCCCGGCC
>NZ_JTIY01000002.1:428275-436930 GCF_000818175.1 Streptomyces sp. AcH 505 | reverse complement strand
CACCAGCCGGCCCGGCCGGCGGGGCCGGGAACATCCGGGGCGCGGTGTGGCGTTGCAGTGTGCGGCAATCACAGGTAGACGACACACAGGAGTACCACCCCATGTCCGACACACTGACGCCCGCGAGCGCCGCAGGCACCTTCGTCATCGGCGGCGACCTGACCGTCAACCGGCTCGGCTACGGCACCATGCAGCTGCCGGGTCCGGGCGTCTGGGGCGAGTCGAAGGACCCCGAGGGGGCGGTACGGGTACTGCGCCGCGCCGTCGAGCTCGGCGTCAACTTCATCGACACCGCCGACGCCTACGGGCCGTTCGTCGCCGACCTGCTGCTCAAGAAGGCGCTCCACCCGTACGCCGACGATCTGGTGATCGCCACCAAGGCGGGCCACACCCGGACGGGCCCGAACGCCTGGGTCCCGGTCGGCCGCCCCGAGTATCTGCGCCAGCAGGTCGAACTGAGCCTGCGCCACCTGGGACTTGAGCGGATAGACCTGCTCCAGCTGCACCGGATCGACCCCAAGGTGCCGCTCGCCGACCAGGTCGGCGAGCTGGCGGCGCTGCAGAGCGAGGGCAAGATCCGGCACATCGGGCTGAGTGAGGTCACGGTCGACGAGCTGGTCGAGGCCGGCAAGACGGCGCGGATCGTCTCGGTGCAGAACCTCTTCAACCTCGCCGACCGCCACTCCGAGGACGTACTGGAACACGCGCAGGCCAACGGCCTGGCGTTCATTCCCTGGTTCCCGCTGGCCACCGGCGCCCTCGCGGGCGCCGACAGCCCGCTGAGCCGGATCGCCGCGGACCGCGGTGTCGCCCCCTCGCAGCTCGCGCTGGCCTGGCTGCTGCGCCGCTCGCCCGCCGTGCTGCCGATCCCCGGGACCTCGTCCGTCGCGCACCTGGAGGAGAACGTCGCCGGGGCGGCCATCGAGCTGACCGACGAGGAGTACGAGGCGCTCGCCCACGCCGCCGGCTGACCGGCGCCGATCCCGCTGGCCCGCACGGGTGTTGGCCGTATCCGCTGTGTACGCTCCAGCCATGGCGGACCTGGTGACGGAACGGCTCGTGCTGCATCTGCTCGATGTGGCGGAGGCGCAGCGCGTGGCGGCACGCAGACCGGACCCGGGCGACCGCTGGGAGCCCGGGTATCCGGAGGCGGGCGATGTGTCAGGAGCCGTACGGTTCCTGGCCGCCCACGCGGACACCGGGGATCCCGGGCGGTTCGGCGTGTACGAGATCCGGCGCCGCGCCGACGGGCGGACCATCGGCGGTATCGGCTTCCACGGCGTACCCGACGAGGATCTGAGTGTCACCGTCGGGTACGGCCTGGTGGCTGCGGCGCAGGGCCAGGGCTATGCGTCCGAGGCCCTGCGCGAGCTGCTGCGGTTCGCCCGGTCGAGCGGTGTCGCCACCGTACGGGGGGACGCGAACCTCGACAACGTCGCGTCCCAGCGCGTCATGGCGGCGGCCGGTATGCGGCTCGTGGCCGAGGACAGGCAGCTGAGGTACTACCGGATCGACTACCGCGTCGACGACCGGGCTGATGACGCGGGCTGACTACCCCGCGCTGATTACTCCGCGCTGATCAACCCCTGCGCTGGCCGGGCGTGTGGCGGCGCGCCGAGATCCGTTCGAAGAGGGCCTCGCCCTCGCCGTCGTCCTCGCCCTCGTTCAGCGGGGGCAGTTCGACGGTGTAGGCCGGTTCGAGGAAGATGCCGTGGTGCTGCGGGCGCACGGGGGCGTCAGCGGCGGCCGGTACCTGCATCGGATCCTGGCGGGACGGTGAGGAAGGCATGCACAACCGTTCGAAGTGGAGCGGCCGGACGGCCCGAATGCCGATCGACACGCTGGCAAGCTGGGTGCCCCATCGTTTCCCGTCGTGCATGACGGCGGTTGTCCGGAGCGCTGCGCGCCCGCTCACTGGTCGGTGAGCAATCCGGTACGGGACTCGGCCAGCGTACGCGAGTACAGCCGTGATACGTGCATCCGGGACAGGGAGAGCCGCAGCGGGTCTCCGTGGGCGGTCAGAGGAAGCCGGGCAGGGTGAGCGCGCCGAGCAGCGTCACGCCCACGAGCAGCCAGGCCACGTAGTCGCCGATGTGCCCCGAGTGCAGCCGCCGCACGGGTCCTGACCAGTCAGGGAGCGCGCGGCGCTGCCGCGGCCGCGCCCGTACGGCGTAGCCCGCCAGCGCGACGGCGAGGGCGGCGGACAGCAGGCCCAGCAGCACGCCCGGCGCGGTCCAGTGCGGTGCGCCGGCGGCGGTGCCGGGCAGCGCCTGGTCGACGGCGTGCGCGACCACGGCGCCGATGCCGGGGACGAGCCCCACCACGAGGCCGCAGGACAGCAGCACGGCGGGTACGGCCAGCATGGTGTCCGGCACCCGTCC
The DNA here is from genome assembly GCF_000818175.1 of Streptomyces sp. AcH 505. Classification (GTDB taxonomy): domain Bacteria; phylum Actinomycetota; class Actinomycetes; order Streptomycetales; family Streptomycetaceae; genus Streptomyces. The sequence goes on along the minus strand of NZ_JTIY01000002.1, from coordinate 434,549 downwards.
GGGGCTGCCGTGGGACTCGGGTTCCTCCTCCTCGCCCTTGGTCTCGTACGTCCGGCCGGCCACCGGGCGCGGCCCGCGGGCGAAGAAGACCCGGGCGGCGACCCGCAGCACCGCTCCCCCGGTGACCGCGGAGACCAGCACGAAGAGCGCGGTCACCCAGCTGTCGGCCGACTCCTCGGTGACCGCCTTGCCCAGCCCCGTACCGAACGGCGGCAGCCCGGCGAGTGCCAGGCCGCCGGCCACGAACATCACGGCCACCGGGGTGAGCCGGCGCGCCCGCCCGTACAGGTCGTGTTCGTCGACGCTGCCGTAGCGGTCGAGCAGGATGCCGGCGCAGGCGAACAGGGCGGCCTTCACACCGGCGTGGCCCAGCGCGTAGAGGGCGATGCCCTCGGTCGAGTCCGGGGTGAGCAGCCCGAGCCCGACGAGGAAGAGCCCCGTGTGGGCGACGGTGGAGAAGGCCAGCAGCCGCTTCACATGGCGCTGTTGCCAGCACATGAGCGCCCCGACGACCGCCGACACGGCGCCGAGCACCACCAGCGCCCGCCGGGCGTCGGCGGCCGGCACACCGCCGGGTCCTGCGAAGACGGTCCAGTAGACCCGGCCGACGCCGTACACACCGAGTTCGACCATCACACCGGACAGCAGCATGCACACCGGTGTGGGGGCGACGGCGTGTGCGTCGGGCAGCCAGAAGTGGAACGGTACGGCCGCCGCCTTGACCAGCAGTCCGGTCAGTACCAGCACGAACGCGGTCAGTACGAGCGCGTCGGGGCCGCCCTGTTGGTCGAGCCGCTGTCCGACCGCCCGCATGCCCAGCTCGCCGGTGCGCGCGTAGAGCAGCACGATGCCCGTCAGACTGACGTAGGCGCCGAGGGAGTTGATGACACCGAAGGTCAGCGCGCCCTGCACCGCCTTGGCCTCCTCCACCCGGTATCCGGTCAGCGCGTAGGCGACGACGCCCATCAGCTCGAAGAAGACGAAGGCGTTGAACAGGTCGCCGGTGAGGACGAATCCGCACATGCCCGCCTGGAAGAGCAGTACGAGCGCGGGGAACGAGCCGGACTGTCTGCGCGGTGGTTCGTCGAAGTACCGCCAGGAGTAGGCGAGTACGGCGACGACGAGCAGCGAGACGAGTGCGGCGAGCCCCAGCCCCATCAGGTCGCCCCGCAGCACGATCCCGACGCTCTGCCCGTGGTGCGGCTCCCAGCCGCCCACCCAGTCGGTCAGCGGGGCCGACGACGCGTCGGCCAGCAGCCACAGGGTCAGTCCCGCCGTGCCGGACGCCACCACGCAGGCCGTGGTCTCCGCGACCCTGCGCGGGACGACGCGTCCGGTGGCGACGAGCAGTGCGGCGCCGAGGAGGGGCAGCGCCACGACGAGCGGCAGCAGTTGGTTCATCCGCGCAGCTCGGACAGTTCGTCCGGATCGACCGTGCCGTGCCGCTTGTTGACCTGGATGACCAGGGCGAGCAGCAGGGCGGTGACGGTGGCGCCCACCACCACGTCCGTGAGGGTCAGGGCCTGGACGACGGGGTCGACGACCGGCCGGGAGCCCGGCGCGATGTCGGAGAAGACGGGCGCCGTGCCGCCGTTCCGGTAGCCGACGGCCATCAGCAGTACGTAGGTGGAGGACTGGCAGACGGCGAGACAGCCCACGGCGTGGATCAGATTGCGGCTGGTGGCGAGCCCGTAGCAGCCGACAAGAAAGATCCACGCGGCGACCAGGTACGGCAGCACGGACATCATGTCCTCCTCACTTCTCCTACCGTCACTTCTCCCCCCGCCCCTCGATCTCGACGGCCTGGTCGAGGAAGCGGGCGAGCAGGACGACCACGGCGCAGGCGACCTCCATGCCGATGGCGGCGTTCAGCAGGGGGACGGTTCCGCCGGACGACAGGGTGTTGAACGTGCCGAGCGGCAGGAAGTTGGCGAGGAACGAGGTGCCGCCGAGCAGCCCGGCGGCGCCCAGCAACAGATAGGCACCCTCGCCGGCCGCGTCGCCGATCTCGTACAGGCCCATCGGTCTGATCCGCTCCAGCGCGTGGTAATCCACGGCGATGTAGAGCAGATGGAGCGCGGTCGCCGTCACCACACCGCCCTGGAAGCCGCCGCCGGGGCTCAGTTGGCCGTGGGCGACGACGTAGAGACCGACCACCAGCGTCACCGGCAGCAGGTACAGCGCGTATCGGCGCACCGCGGGCAGCACCAGGGCGGGTGCGGGGTCGACCTGCCGTTCGTCGCGGGTCTGGCGCAGCAGGACGACCGTGCCGAGCACGGCGCCGAAGAGGATGCTCTCCTCGCCGAGTGTGTCGTAGCCGCGCTGGTCGAAGTTGATGGAGGAGATGACGTTGGCGGTGTGCCGGGCGAGTGAGGCGTGGACGGCCCGGTCGCCGTACGGGTGGAAGGCGGCGCCGAAGTCGGGCAGGCCGGTGTAGGCCGTGACGAGCAGCACGGCGACGCCGGCGAGGCCGACGGCCAGCAGCCACAGCCGCTGCCCGCGGGTCACTCGCCTTCCCTTCGCCCGCTCGCCGGCGGCCGGGGACGGCGCCGGATCTTGCGTACGGACAGCAGCAGCAACAGCGGGGTGAGCGCCGAGCCGACGGCGAGCTGGGAGAGCGCCACGTCCGGCGCCTGGAGCACGATGAACAGCACGGCCAGGGTGAGGCCGAGCAGGGACAGCACCAGCGCCTGACGGGCCGGGTCGCGGACGACGACGGCCGTGGTGGCGGCCGCGGCCACCAGCAGCAGCGAGATGACGATCAGCGCGTCGTTCATGACACCCCGCCGCCGTCCGACGCCCTTGCGCCCGGGTGCTGTTCGCCCGGCGGTTGTTCGCCCGGCGGCTGTTCACGCAGCGCCCGGGAGGAGATCTGGTTGCCCGCCACCAACAGCGTTCCGATGACGATGAGTTTGACCATCGACCTGCCCGGCTCGGCGACCACACACAACGGCACGACGACGGCGACAGCCGCACCGGCCGACACCACGTCGGCCAGCCGGCCGCGCGGCGGATCGGCCCGCAACTCCTCGGCGAACAGCCGCGCGTAGATGAGTGTGCCGGCCGGACCGAGCAGCGCGAGGACGAGCCCCGCGTCGACGTACGACGTCCTGGCGTAACCCTGGGCCAGCAGCAGCAGGACGAGACAGACCACGAGGGTGGCCATGTTCTGTGCGACCACCCGGCGTCTGATCGGTCCGGTGGCCACCGCCCACAGCGCCGGTGCCACCCCGCCGGCCAGCAGCACGGCCGAAGCGAGCAGCCAGCCGTTCACCGGGCGATCACCGCACGCCGCGCGCCGCACGCGCCGACGGCGCCCAGCAGGGCGACCGCCGAGCCCACCGCCCACTCCAGTGGTGTCACGGCGCTGATCAGCATCAGCCAGAGCACGAGCAGCGCCGCCCACCAGGCGGCGAGTTCGGCCGCGAGGCTGATGATCCTGTGCGCCATACGCTCACCTCCGCACGCCACGACCCCGGGAATCCGGCCCATGAAAGCACCGCTGTCGGCGCGCGGTCCCGCGACGCGCCAGGAGCGGGCCGACGGCCCGTCAATCGTCGGACGGCGCCTCGGTGATGTCGAGGTAGACCTGATCCGCCTCGGGCCAGGTGTGGGTCACGGACTTCTTGATCCGTACGCAGACCAGCTCCACGGCCTCGCTGTCGAGGCCGGGCACCAGGTCGACCCGGGCGGCGACGAGCGTCGAGTCCATGCCGAGCTTCATGGTCAGCAGCGACGCGACGTTGTCGATCTCGGGCTGCGCGGACAGCATCGAGCGGATACGGCCGCTCATCTCCGGGTCGACGGCCTCGCCGATCAGCTGGGTACGGGCCTCGGCGCCGAGCCGGTAGGCGATGTAGACGAGCAGCACCCCGATGGCGAAGGACGCGCACGACTCCCAGACGATGTTCCCGGTGATCCAGTGGAGCACCAGACCCGCCATGGCGAAGAGCACACCGAGCACGGCGGTCGAGTCCTCGGCGAGCACGGTCCGCAGGGCGGGGTCCTCGGCGCCTTCCTTCTCGCCGCGCACCTGCACGACCGCCCTTATCAGCGAGGTGCCTTCGGCGAGCAGCGCGACCCCGAGCACGACGAGGCCGATGACGTAGTCCGACGCGTCCTCGTGGGTCTTCTCGCCCAGGGCCTCGAAGCCCTGGAAGAAGGAGAAGCAGCCGCCCATGACGAAGATCCCGACGGCGGCGAGCAGCGCCCAGAAGTAGCGCTCCTTGCCGTAGCCGAAGGGGTGCTGCTCGTCCGCGGGCTGCCGGCTGCGGCGCAGCGAGAAGAGCAGGAAGACCTCGTTGAGGCTGTCGGCGACGGAGTGCGCGGCTTCGGACAGCAGCGCGGGTGAACCGGTGAACAGACCGCCGACCGCCTTGGCCACCGCGATCAGCAGATTCGCGCCGAGTGCCACCAGGACGGTCAGCTTGGTCTTGCTGTCGGACTTCTCCTGGCTGTCGGGCTCGTTGGGGCTGCCGGACTCTTCCTGACGGTCGGACTCTTTCTGATTCAACTCGTCTCACCTTGATCAGTACGTGAAGTCGTCGCCGGTGAACCGGGGTGGCTGGCCGCTCGACCCAGTTTCGGGTGCCACCTGAAACCAGTTCCAAACGCGCGGCCGCCCCGGACCCGCCACCGCGCGGAACGAATGACGGTTGCGACAAGGAGAACCCCGGTGCCGGCGGGGGCGCCGGCACCGGGGTGCTCTCGGGGTGTCGCGGGGGGCGGTCAGGAGGTGGGCTTCTCCGCGGCCGGCAGGCGTTCCAGCAGGCCGCGCAGGTCGTCGGCGTGCTCCTCCTCCTGGGCGAGCAGGTCCTCGAAGACCCGGCGGGTGGTGGGGTCGCCGTCACCGAGCCACTGGGTGATCTCGGTGTAGGAGGCGATGGCCACCCGTTCGGCCACCAGGTCCTCCTTGATCATGTCGACCAGGCCGGCGCTCGCGTCGTACTGCGCGTGCGAGCGGCTGGTGAGGGTGTCCGGGTCGAAGTCGGGTTCACCGCCGAGCTGCACGATGCGCTTGGCCAGCTTGTCGGCGTGCTCCTGCTCCTCCGCCGCGTGTTCGAGGAATTCGGCCGCCACCGGCTCGGAGTACAGGCCCGACGCCGTGTAGTAGTGCCGCTTGTAGCGCAGGGTGCAGACGATCTCCGTGGCCAGTGCCTCGTTCAGCACCTGGATGACGCGCTCGACATCGGCGCCGTAGGCGTCCGTCACCGGGCCCTTCTCGATCTCCTTGCGCGCCCGCGCCCGGAGTGTCTCGATGTCGGTGAGGAACTCAGCCATGGCCGTGCACATCCTTCTCTACGGAACCGGATACCTTTCGTGCCCCTTCGGGTGCCCTGTCCCTCCCCCGCCACTCCTGCGTTCGCCCTGTTCTGCCTGTTCGCGCGACCGGCTCGGCCACCTGGCCCCGCGGCGCCGCGGCGCCCCGCGCGTGGCATCCTGGCGGCGCCCGCCCGGATCACCCTGGAAGGAACCCCGTGAGTGGCACTCGAACCGTTCTCGTCACCGGAGCGACCGACGGCCTCGGCCGCTCCCTGGCCGGCCGGCTGGCCGGTGACGGCACCCGGCTGATCCTGCACGGCCGCGACCAGGACCGGCTCGACAAGACCGCCGACGCACTGGCAGCGGCCGGCGCCGTACGTCCCGACACCGTGCTCGCCGATCTCGCCGACCTGGCCCAGGTGCGCCGGCTGGCCGCCGACGTGCGCGGGCTCACCGACCGGCTCGACGTCTTCGTGAGCAACGCGGGCATCGGGTCGGGCGAGCCGGACGGCCGTACCCGCAGGACCAGCGCCGACGGCTACGAGCTGCGTTTCGCCGTGAACTATCTCGCCGGATTCCTGCTGACCGTCGAACTGCTCCCGCTGCTGCGGGCGTCGGCGCCCGCCCGCATCGTCAATGTGGCGTCGCTCGGCCAGAGTCCGCTCGACTTCGACGACCTCATGCTGGAGCGCGGCTACGACGGCGGCCGTGCCTACGGCCAGAGCAAGCTCGCCCAGATCATGTCCGGCTTCGAGCTGGCCGGGCGGCTGCCCGCCGCCGAGGTCACCGTCAACAGCCTGCATCCGGCGACCTACATGCCGACCAAGATGGTGCTGTCGGAGATCGGCCGCAGCGTCGACACCCTGGAAGAGGGCACGGCCGCGACCCTGCGGCTGGTCACCGACCCGGCCCTGGCGGACACGACGGGCCGCTTCTTCGACCGGACCCGCGAGACCCGGCCCGCCGCGCAGGCGTACGACCCTGCGGCGCGCGCCGAGCTGTGGCGGGCGAG
>NZ_JTIY01000002.1:417457-427773 GCF_000818175.1 Streptomyces sp. AcH 505 | reverse complement strand
GGCCGGGGCACCGACCAACCGGCGGCCGCCAGCGCCGGGAAGACGGCCTGCCAGCCGAACGCCCCGAGCACCACGAGGGAACGCGCCGTGGGCCGCAGCAGGGTCAGATCGCGGACCAGCCAGGGCCGGCAGGTGTCGCGCTCCTCGGGGGTCGGCTTGTTCTCCGGCGGCGCGCAGTGCACCGGCGCCGTCATCCGTACGCCGTGCAGCCGCATGCCGTCGTCTGCCGAACGCGAGTCGGGCCGGCTCGCCAGCCCCACCTCGTGGAGGGCCGCGAAGAGCACGTCACCCGACCGGTCGCCGGTGAACATGCGGCCGGTGCGGTTACCGCCGTGCGCCGCAGGGGCGAGACCGACCAGCAGCATCGCCGCGTCCGGGGGACCGAATCCGGGCACCGGGCGCGCCCAGTATTCCTGCCCGGCATAAGCGGGCAGTCCTTCGGCCGCTTTCCGTTCCCGCCAGGCAACCAGACGCGGACAGGCACGACAATGCGTCACCTTCTCGTCGAGTTCCGTGAGATCGCCGGCGCGCGTCGCCTCTGCCAGGGGGAACCCCGCGTTCATTTCGAGCCTCGCATTCGGAACGGCGGTGCGTACTCCCCCGACGTTATGCGCCGCTGCTCCGTATGGACGCGACCGGGCGGGGTATTCGCGTCTCTCCGTGCGCGGTTCCGGTCCGGAGCGCCCAGGAGGGGGAAAGGTGACGAGGTGCGTGACGTCCGAGAAACAATGAGCGCCCTGCCGGCGGACCTGGTCCGGCTGCGCCGGGACCCGACCGTCGCCCAGACACTGCGCTCCGTCGTCGCGGCGACCATCTCCTACGTGGTGGCGCTGCGGCTGAGCAACGAGGCAGCGCCGCTGACCGCGCCGCTGACCGCGCTCCTCGTCGTACAGGTGACGCTCTACTCCACGCTGACCACCGGCATCCGCCGGGTGAACGCCGTGGTGACCGGGGTGCTAATGGCCATCGCCTTCAGCGCGCTGGTCGGGCTGACCTGGTGGAGCCTGGCCATTCTGCTGCTGGCCGCGCTCGTCGTCGGACGGTTCGTGCGCGCGGGTGAGTTCGTGGTCGAGGTGGGGATCAGCGCCATGCTGGTCCTCGGGGTGACCCAGGTCGCCAACACCGCCTGGGACCGGGTGCTGGACACCCTGATCGGCGCCGTGGTGGGGCTGCTGTTCAACGTGCTGTTCGTCCCGCCGGTCTGGGTAAGCACAGCGGGCGAGTCCATCGAGGGGCTGGCCCGCCGGATGCGCCAGCTGATTCTGCGGGTGAGCGAGGACCTGAGCGCGCCCAAGCCGGTCGGCCTCGCGGCCGAGCGGCTGCACGAGGCACGCCGGCTGGACAACGACATCGCCGAGGTCGACGCCTCGCTGCGGCAGGCGGAGGAGAGCGTTCGGTTCAATCCGCGCGTCAGGGAGGGCCTGTTGCACCGGGTGGTGCTGCGCACGGGGCTCGACACGCTGGAGATCTGCACGGTGGTCCTGCGGGTCCTGGCGAGGACACTCACCGACCTGGCGAAGGCGCGCAGGGAGGAGCCGCTGTTCCCGGAGGAGATCGGTACGGCGCTCGAGGAGCTGCTCGGTCATCTCGCGGACGCCGTGGTGAGCTTCGCCGTGCTGGTCACCAGCGATGTGAGCGCGAGCGCCGAGATGGCCGAGGGCCGGCTGGCCGAGGACCTGGCGGCGGCGACAGCGAGCAGGGAAGAGGTCGCGCAGCTGCTGCTGCTCCGGATTCAGGAACGGCCCCGGCAGTGGCAGTTGTACGGTGCGGTGCTCACCGAGATCGACCGGATGCTGGACGAACTGGACATGGAGAACCGCTCGCAGCGGCTCATGGAGGAGCTGGACCGGTCGTCGCGCGAACAGCGCGAGAAGCACCCCCGGCTGGCGGCCTTCAGGCAGTGGACGGTGGGTGCGCTGCCGCGGCGCGGCCGGAGAACAAAACGGCGCTAACCGGACCAACGCCGGTTCGGCGAAGGCGTGTTGACGAAAACTTTGCCGAATATTCTGTTACCTGTGATGAATACCGGCTGAGGTGCGCAAACTTACCTATCCTGCCGCCCCCGTCCGGCGAATTCCGGGCGTTCCGGCACTCTTTTCGCGCCATCGCGCACGTGGGAAGCGTGAGTTGGGAGGGGTGAGTGATGACGCCAGGGGCGAGGGCGATACTGTGCGCGCGCGCCGTCAATGTGGGCGGCGCCGTTTATCGCGGAGGAATTCTGTGACTGTATTCAGAGGATCGTGGAGGCGCCCCGGCGCCCTCATAACGGTCGCCGCGGCAGGGATGCTGGGAGTCGGCCTGTCGGCCGTCCCGGCCGCCGCGCACACCCCGGCGTGGACGGTGGACTGCTCGTCGGTCACCGTCACGCTGAAGAACTACGACAACAAGGCGGGCAACACCGTCACCGTCACGGACGTGACCGACGGCAGCAAGAAGCTGCTCGACGCCTCCTTCCCGGCCGAGTTCCAGAAGTCGTTCGACCTGGACAGCCACTCGCAGGAGATCAAGCTGCACCTCTCGGTGAAGTCGGCCGACGGTCAGGGTGCCATCGAGGAAGACAAGACCGCGCCGGTTTGCCCCGGCCAGGAGTCCTCGTCGCCGGCCCCGTCCGAGTCGACGCCCGCGCCTGAGACCTCGTCGCCCGCCGTCGAGTCTCCCGCGCCGAGCGAGTCGAGCACCTCCCCCGCCGCCGTGCTGCCCTCCTCGCAGCCCAGCCCGGCCGGAGACGACCTCGCCGAGACGGGTTCTTCCAGCTCCACCCCGATGATCGCCGGCGGCGCCGCTGTCGTCCTCATCGCCGGTGCGGGCATCCTGTGGGCCTCGCGCAAGCGTCGCGCCACCTCTGCCTGATCTCTGTCGGACACCCCCGGCCGTCACGACCGGATCAGCCGTGACCCGGATCTTCCTGTCCTTGTCGCCATGTCGGATCCCGCCCGGACCTTGCACCGCCAACACTCGGCGGCGGCCGGTCGGGACACATCCGGCCGAGAGACGTGGACCGGACGACAGCTCGCCCAGTAGTTAGGGCGCTTCGGTCAGGCTCCACAGGTTCCATTCGACGAGGACCGCGCGCACCGTCGCGCAGGCCAAGGGTGCACGGCGCGGCAGTGTCGGCACGACCGGGGGAACGTCGAGCGGAGTTCGACGCGGTGACAGGCCCCGCGGGCAACCAGCCCGCGGGGCCTTGTCATGTGGTCCTACTCCTTGCCGTCGCGTCCCGCCCAGAGCGGCAGGAACAGCCAGCAGAACAGGTACCAGGCGAAGACCCCCGACACGATCCACGGCACGAGGTGGTTGTGGGTCGCCACCCGCAGGATCAGCAGCAGCGCCGTGACGAGCGTGGCCAGCAGCAAGGAGAGGCCCGTGACGGTCAGCCGGGCGGCCCAGGTCACCGCCCGGGGCTTGATGCGCCGCCCGGAGACGACCCGGTGGAGCGCGACAGGGCCGATCAGTGCTCCGGTGGCGGCCGCGCCCAGGACGACCGTGATCAGGTAGATCGTCGTGTCCGCCTCCGACAGCTGGGCGAAGCGCGGGGTGAAGACCACGGTCAGCAGGAAGCCGAACATGATCTGCACGCCGGTCTGGGCTATGCGTATCTCCTGGATCAGCTCCCCCCACTGACGGTCGGCACGCTCCTCGCGCGTCTCCTCCCTGCCACCGGCCTCCTGCCCGCCGTCGGCGTGGTCTTCGTCCTGGTGCGTCGTCACCGACATGGCGCCCTCCGTGGCGTACAGGTCAAGGTCTGGTCAAGCGATGGGCAACGGGTACCCAATCCGTGAGGCGGCAGGCGGTCCAGGACGAAGCGGAATCCGCGGCGGGATGCGGCGCGGCACGGCGGCGCCGACAATGCCGGAAGGGACCGACAGCCGACCCGACCACCCACCCGACACCCGAGCCGACACGCTGGGAGCGCCCATGGATCCGGTGCAGGCACTCGACAGGATCGCGTTCCTGCTGGAGCGGTCGGGGGCCGAGACCTATCGGGTACGGGCGTTCCGCACCGCGTCGGAGGCGGTCTCCGGCCTGCCGGCGGACGAGGTCGGGCAACGCGCCGCGGCCGGGACCCTCACCCGGGTGCCGGGGATCGGCCCCAAGACGTCGGACGTCGTGCGCGCGGCGCTGGACGGCGCCGTGCCGGACTATCTCAGCCGGCTGGAGAGGGAGGCCGCCGCACCGCTCGCCGAGGGCGGAGAGAAGCTGCGGGCCGCGCTGCGCGGCGACTGCCATCTGCACTCGGACTGGTCGGACGGCGGCAGCCCCATCGAGGCGATGGGCAGGACGGCCGCGGCCCTGGGGCACGAGTGGGCCGTCCTCACCGACCACTCCCCCCGGCTCACCGTCGCCCGCGGCCTGTCGCCCGAGCGGCTGCGCGATCAGCTCGACGTGGTCGCCGAACTGAACGCGGGCTGGGCGCCGTTCGAGCTGCTGACCGGGATCGAGTGCGACATCCTGCCGGACGGCTCACTGGACCAGGAGCCCGAACTCCTCGCCCGGCTGGACCTGGTGGTGGTCTCGGCGCACTCGAAGCTGCGGATGGACGCCCGCGCCATGACGCGCCGGCTGGTCGCCGCCGTACGCGATCCGCACACCGATGTCCTCGGGCACTGCACCGGCCGCCTGTTGACCGGCAAGGGCCGCCCGGAGTCGGAGTTCGACGCCGAGGCGGTCTTCGCCGCATGCGCGGAGTCCGGGACGGCCGTCGAGATCAACTGCCGTCCCGAACGGCTCGATCCGCCCCGGCGGCTGCTGCGCCGCGCGGTCGCGGCCGGGACGCTGTTCGCCGTCGACACGGACGCGCACGCCGGGGCAGCTCGACTGGCAACTGCGCGGCTGCGCACGGGCCGAGGAGTGCGGCGTACCGGCCGACAGGGTCGTCAACACCTGGCCGGCCGAACGCCTGCGGCAGTGGACCCGGTCCGGAGGCGAGATCCCGGACCGGTGACCACGAGCCGGCCCCGGGCCCGAGGCCCGAGGCTCGGGACGCGGGACGCGGGACCCGGTGGATCAGCCGAACAGGCCGTCCAGCCGGCTCTGCCAGGCGCTCTCGATCTGCTTGGCGTCGGCGCCCGGGGCGAAGTCGTGCACGGAGATCCCGACCGGCGCGCCCCAGTGGTTCCTGCCGAACAGCCGGTACATCGCGTCGTCGGTGCGCAGTCCGAGGAAGTACGCGTTGCGGAAGTCGACCACGGCGTCGCCGCTCCGGCCGCCGGGCACCGCGAACGTCACCGTGTCACCCACCGCCGCGTCGTCCGGCACCCCGAGGCCCCGGACAGCCGCGTCGAAGGCATCCTTCGCCGTGGCGGCCGCAGGTCCGTCGACCGAGGCGTACGTGGCGGCGCGGCCGGTGAAGTGCAGCAAGTACTGGCGCAGGGTGTGCAGGTAGAAGTCGGTGTGCTTGTCGGCGCCGTCGTACTGGTTCTCCCAGTCGTCGACGAAGATGCCGCTGTGCACGTAACGCACCCATGAACCGCCTCCCTCCCGCGGCTCGATGACATGGTCGAGCTGGTTGACCGTCTGCTGGTCCATGCCCTCCACGTTCTCGGTCCGCGCGGTCAGCCGGCGCTCCGGCTGCCACGCGGTGACCGTGCCGCCGAACGGCGCGGCGCCGCCCTCGCGGTGCTCGTACTCCAGGGGCCACAGCCAGGCGGCCGTGCCGGCGGTGATCGCGGCCCAGACCTCGGCGGGGCTCGCCTCGACCTCGAACTCGCGGACGATCTCAAATTCCTTCGACATGGTTCCTCCTCCGACCGGACTCCTCGGCCGGCTGGTCGCCCGGCTCTTGGCTGAGTTCGCCGGTGGTTCTGGCAGTGGTTTCGACGGTGTTGTCGGCGGTGGGTCCGGCAGTGGTTTCGGCGGTGGGTTTGACGGTGGGATGCAGCGCGACGACGATCCGGTGGTCCCGGCCGCCCTCGGCGTCCGCCGTGTGGTACTTCGCCACCAGCGCCCCGACGCCCCGGGTCAACTCCTCGACGAACGCGGCCCGGTCGGCCGCGGAGGCGAACCGGACCTCACCGTCGAGCGCATAGGTCGCGAGGCGTTTGCGGGCCTTCGCGGCGCCGGTGATGAGCGTGCCCACGTCGCGTACGAGGCGGGCGGCGACGGCGAGCATCCAGCGGGCGGAGAGCTGGTCGCGGAAGCGGTCCGGGTCGGGCTGGACCGCCGCGAGGGCGAGCGGCGAGATGACGTACGAGGCGGCGGTCGCCCGCATCAGCCGCTCCGTGACGTTGCCCTTCCTGCGCTCGCCGGCCAGCTCCACCAGGTGGTGCCGCTCCAGCGCTTTGAGGTGGTAGTTCACCTTCTGGCGCGGCAGTCCGACCCGGCCGGCCAGCATCGTCGCCGACGCGGGTCCCACCGCCAGCTCGGCGAGCAGCCGCGCCCGTACAGGGTCCAGTGAGACGGCTGCCGCCGTCGCGTCCTCGATCACGGTCACGTCCAACATGACTCCACCGTCTCACCGAACACTTTTTTTGTCCAGAAACATTTGATTGTCGGTGAGACGACCCGGCGCGCGCTTCCCGTTTGATCGCGCCACCGGGGGCACACGGGAGACAGCCTTTATCCGGGACTTACAGGGAGGGGTGTGGCGTGACGCCCACACAGAAGAACGGGATGGCGATCGCGGCACTGACACTGGGGATCGTGTCGTGCGTGCTGTTCTGGACGGTGATCGGCGGGATCGTCCTCGGCATCATCGCCATCGTGCTCGGCATCATCGCGGCGCGCCGGGCCAGGGGCGGCCAGGCACCGCATCGCACCATGGCGATCGTCGGCGCCGTGCTGGGCGCGCTGGGTCTGATCGTCTCCGGGGTGCTCGTCGCGATCGGCGCCTCCATCCTGAACTCGGACGACTTCAAGAACTACAACGACTGTGTGCAGCACGCGAACAGCCAGTCCGACAAGGACCAGTGTGCGAAGGACTACTCGCACGACGTGAAGGACGACTGACCCGGACGACTGACCCAACTGGGCAGTGCCGCAAGGGGGGTTCGGACCTGACCGGTCCGAACCCCCCTTGTCTCACACCTCGTCGGCCGGCGGCATCCGCAGATGCGCCAGGTCCTCGGGGACGGGCCCGTCGGGCCGGAACAGCGGGGCCGACTGGCCGTCGGCCGCCGTCGCCGGCGCGTCGGTGAGCCGGAACCGGTCGCGGAGCCTGGTGTAGAAGTCGGTGGGCCCCAGCCGGATCAGCCGCAGCCGGTACTTGGCCCCGTACACCCCCACCCAGTCCCCCGGCTTCAGCACCCCGCGCAGCTGCCCGTCGATACTGAGCGCCGCGTCGCCCGAGTGCGGCAGCACCCGCAGCGCGACCGGTTCGTCGGGGGCGGCGACGACGGTCCTGCCGAACGTCATGTGCGGCGCCACCGGGGTGAAGACCACCGCGTCCATGTGCGGGGAGAGCACGGGCCCGCCCGCCGCGAAGCTGTACGCCGTGGAGCCCGTCGGGGTGGCCACGATGACCGCGTCCGCCGAGTACGAGGCGAGCAGCCGCCCCGCGATGTAGACGCCGAGGCTGACCTGCCGGTCGCGCGCCAGCTTCTCCAGTACGACGTCGTTGAGCGCGATGGCGTCGAGCGCCATCCCCCAGCCCTCGCCGCCCGCGACGTCGGGGCGGACTTCGGGCGGCGGCAGCGCCGGGCCGCGGCCGTAGCGCAGCAGGGCCTCCATCGCGGTCGGGATCTCCAGCGGCCTCGACGACCGCATGGCCAGCGTCATCCGCGCCTCGACCGTGGCCCTGCCCTCATGCACGGCGTCCAGGGCCCGCCCCACGTCGTTGGCGGGCACCTCGGTGAGGAAGCCGACGCGGCCGAGGTCGACGCCGAGCACGGCCGCGTCGCTCTTGGCCGCTATCCGCGCGCCCCGCAGGAAGGTCCCGTCGCCGCCGAGGGTGACGACGAGGTCGGGATTGCCGGCCGCGACCGCCTCCTCCTGGCCGCCGTGCCGTGGTTCGTGGTCCTTCCAGACGTCGATCTCCTTGCACGGGATGCCGTGGGACAGGCACCAGTCATGGACGACGTCGGCGGCCTCCACGGCCGCGGGACGGCCCTGATGGACCACGACACCCACACGTTGCACTGGCATATCGGCGCTCTCCTCGGCAGTCGCGGCGTCTCAGCAGTCAAGGATCACCGAAGACCCGGCGGCTGACACGGCGCGCCGCGTTCCGGTTCCCCGTTCACCCGAATGGCGGAGTGCGGAACGAGCCGGTGGCAGGGCGTGGATCCCGTCCGGGCGGCGGGCACGGGCGGTCCCCGCCGCCCGTGCGTGCCGTCTGCGGTTGCCTTACCCACCGGGGCGAGGCGCGATGGACGTATGCGCGCCTGACTCCGAGGGGACCGCTCCCTTGGACGCGCTCCCCCACGCAGCAAGGAGTGATGGCAGATGTCAGCCGATGGCGTCTTCAACAACCCCGGTGAGCTGAACGGCTTGACCGCCTACGACAGGGACGGTGACAAGATCGGCAACGTCGGCCAGGTCTATGTCGACGACCGCACCGGCCGCGCCGAGTGGGTCACCGTGAAAACCGGTCTCTTCGGTATGAAGGAGAGCCTGGTCCCGCTGTCCGGTGCCCGGCGCACCGGCGAGGGGCTGCATGTGGCCCACCCCAAGGAAACCGTCAAGGACGCCCCGCGCTTGGACGCCGACGAGCATCTGGACGCCGCCCAGGAGCGTGAGCTCTACGAGCACTACGGCCTCACCGGCGCCGGCGCCGGCATGAGCTCCGGCATGGCCGGGGCCAAGGGCACGGACACCACCAAGGACACCGGCGGGACGACCGGCACCGGCATGGCCGCCGGCGCGGGTGCGGGCGCGGGTGCGGCCGGTGGCGTGGCCGGCGGTGTGGACGCGGGTACCAGCACCGGCCGTGGTGCGGGTACGGCCAAGTCCGAGGGCGTCGGCATGGGCTTCGCGGACGCCGACATGACCGGCACCGGCGACCACCGCAGGGGCGAGGAGCTGATCCGGTCGGAGGAGCAGCTGCACGTCGGTACCGAGGAGCACGAGAGCGGCCGGGCCCGGCTGCGCAAGGTCGTCGTGACGGAGAACATCACCACGACCGTGCCGGTCAGCCACGAAGAGGTACGGGTCATCCACGAGCCGATCACGGACGGCGACCGCACGAAGGGCCGTATCGGCGAGGCCGAGACCCAGGTGACGCTGCACGCCGAGCAGCCGGTCGTACGCAAGGAGACCGTCGCGGTCGAGCGGGTGCGCATGGAGACCGAGAAGGTCACCGAGCAGCAGGAGGTCTCCTCCGAGGTCCGCAAGGAGCAGATCGAGTACGACTCGGGCCAGGAGGGCGACGAGATGGGCGGCAAGGACATGGGCGGCAAGCGCGGTCCCCGTCACTGACGCCTGTCCCGGCACCACACCTGGCATGCCTCCGTGCCCCCGCCGGCCACCGACCGTGGCCGGCGGGGGCGCGCGCCGTCCAGGGGCGCTTCGGGTCCCGCCCGGGTGCGGGGGCGAAGACGGGGGTGGGGGTGCGGGGGCGAAGATGAGTACCCGCGCGCTCCCGCGCCGTGGTGTGCCCCTTTAATGTGGCTGCCCATGGAGAGCTTGGATCCTTCGGACCCGCGGGTCATCGGCGGATATCCGCTGTACGGCAGGCTCGGCGCCGGCGGCATGGGGCAGGTGTACCTCGCGCGTACGCCGTCGGGCAGGCCGCTCGCGCTGAAGACGCTGCGGTCCGAGTTCGGCGCCGACGACGGCTTCGCCGAACGGTTCGACCGGGAGATACGCAACGCCGACCGGGTGCGGTCGCCGTGGACCGTGACCGTCGTCGACTACAGCCCGCCCGGCGCCCGGCCGCAGTGGCTGGCCACCGAGTACGTGGCCGCGCCCTCGCTCGCGGACCGGGTGGAGCGCAACGGGCCGCTGCCGCCGGCCGCCGCGCTGTCACTGGCCGCCGAACTGTGCCAGGCGCTGCGCGCGGTGCACGCGGCGGGGCTCAGCCACCGCGACATCAAGCCGTCGAACATCCTGCTCGGCGGTGAGCGGCCGCTGCTCATCGACTTCGGCATCGCGCGTGCCGCCGACGACTCCCGGCACACCAGGACCGGTGGTGTCATCGGCTCGCCGGGCTATCTCGCGCCCGAGCAGGCGACGTCGGGCAGTTCGGCGGAGCCCGGCGACCTGTTCTCGCTCGCCGCCGTGCTGGTGTACGCGGCGACCGGCCGCAGCCCGTTCTCCCGTCCGGGAGAGACGCCGTCGGCCCCCGCGCTGCTGTACCGGATCGTGCACGAGGAACCCGCCCTGGACGGCCTGCCCGATCCGCTGGGAGCGCTGCTGCGCGGCTGTCTGGCCAAGGAACCCGA
>NZ_JTIY01000002.1:414348-417432 GCF_000818175.1 Streptomyces sp. AcH 505 | reverse complement strand
TGGCCGTCCGTGCTGCCGGACGGCCTCGCGGCCGAGCTGGGGGCGCGTGAGCAGGCGATGCGCCAGGCGTTCGCGGAGGCCGGGGCAGGGACCGGGGACGGTACGGGCGCGCCGTCGGCCCCCGCGTACCCGTCGGCGCCGCCGTACGCCGCGACGTACCCGCAGCCGGGCCCGTACAGCCAACCGGCCGCGTACACCCAGCCTGCGCCCTACACCCAGCCGGGGCCGTACAACGGGCCCGGTCCGTACACCGGGCCCGGGGCGCCCGCAGGGCCCGTACGGCGTGGCGCGGGGCGTCGGTGGGCCGGCCTGCTGGCCGGCGGTGTGCTCGTCGCCGCCGCTGTCGCCTTCGTACTCGTACAGACCCAGAACGGCGACGACGACGGATCGTCGGACGGCGCGGGGGGCGGCGGATCGTCCTCGTCCCCCTCGGCGTCGTCGCCCTCGGCGTCGTCACCGGCGTCGGCGGACGCGGGTGACGCGCTGCCGGCGTCCTGGGTCGGCCGCTGGTCGGGCACGGGTCCGGGGACGGCTCAGGTAGGCCGCTTCCATGTCGCCCTGACGCTGCACGCGGCCGACCTCGGACAGCTCGTGGGCAGTCAGGTCAGCGATGTCGACGCGGTGGGGACGGACATCAACGTCGGCTGCACGGAGGCGCTGAAGCTGACCGAGGTCCACCCGACGTCGATGGTGTTCGAGGCGGTCACCGCCCATCCGACGGACCCGGCGACCAACGAGACATGCCCCACGGACCACATCTACGTGATCACGATGAAGGACACGGACACCCTCGCCCTGGAGGCCGAGGGTGCCCAGTCCGCCGGGTCCCCTGCCACCCTGACCCGCGACTGAACCGTCAGGCCGCCGCCTCCTCCGCCAGCAGCCGGTCGATCTCGGCGAGTTCGGACTCGCTGAGGGCGGGCGCTTCGAGCGCGCCGAGGTTCTGTTCGAGCTGGGTGACGCTGCTGGCGCCGATGAGCACGGAGGTGACGCGTGTGTCGCGCAGCCCCCAGGCGAGGGCGAGTTGCGCGAGGGACTGACCGCGCTGCCCGGCGAACTTGTTCAGGGCGTGCAGCAGGGCGAGCCGCTCGTCCGTGAGCACATCGCTCTTGAGGAAGTGGCCGACCGCCATCCGGGAGTCGGCCGGAATGCCGTTGAGGTAACGGTCCGTCAACTGCCCCTGGGCGAGCGGCGAGAAGGCGATGACTCCGGCGCCCGCCTCGGCCGACGCCGCGATCAGCCCGTTCTCGATCTCGCGGTTGAGCAGGGAGTAGGGGTGCTGGTTGATCAGCAGCGGGGTGCCCAGCTCCTTCAACAGGGCGGCGGCGCGGGTCATCTGCTCGGTGCTGTAGTTCGACAGGCCCACGTAGAGGGCCTTGCCCTGCCGTACCGCCGAGGCGAGTGCCCCGACCGTCTCCTCGATCGGTGTCCCGGGGTCCGGCCGGTGGGAGTAGAAGAGGTCCACGTAGTCGAGGTTGGTGCGGCGCAGGGTCTGGTCCAGGCTGGCCAGGATGTGCTTGCGCGAGCCCCATTCGCCGTACGGGCCCGGCCACATGTCGTAGCCGGCCTTGCTCGCGACGAACAGCTCGTCGCGGTACGGCCGGAAGTCCTGGTCGTACAGCACACCGAAGTTGGCCTCGGCGCTGCCGTAGGGCGGACCGTAGTTGTTCGCCATGTCTATGTGGCTGACGCCGAGGTCGAAGGCGCGGCGCAGGACGGCACGCTGGGTCTCCAGCGGGCTGGTGTCCCCGAAGTTGTGCCAGATGCCCAGCGAGACCTTCGGGAGCAGCACTCCGCTGTGGCCGCTGCGCTGGTACTGCATACCGGAGTAGCGCTCGTCGGCAGCGAGGTAGGTCATGTCCGTCCTTGTGTGTCGGGGATGCGCGGACCGATCGAAGCGACGGCCCGCACGACTCTCAATGTAGAAAGCGGTTACTACCAAGGTCAACGGCTGAGGCCGGGAGATCGGACTCATACACTCCGAGTCCTGGTTCCGCCGGCACCCCCATGAGCGCGTTCACTATGTCGAACGGACCTGGTACGTCGTCCCTACACTGCAACGACCATTATCGACAGCCGAAGGAGCCCGCGTGAAGTCCCCCAACAGTTCGGTCAGGGACGTTCTGGCCGCCAATCTGCGGCGGGAGAGGACCCGGCGCGGACTGTCGCTCTCCGAGCTGTCACGGCTGTCCAAGATCGGCAAGGCCACGCTGTCACAGCTGGAGTCGGCGACCGGCAACCCGACCATCGAGACGGTCTTCAGCCTGTCCCGCGCCCTGGAGCTGCCGATCTCGGACCTGCTCGACACCCAGTACGCGGACGCCGTGACGGTGGTGCGCGCGGCGGAGACCGATGTACTGAGCGGCGCGGGCGTCGACCTGCGGGCACTGCGGCGGATCGAGGCCGGCGGTGTCATCATGGAGGTCTACGACCAGCAGGTGCGCGACGGGTCGCGGCAGCCCTCGCTCGGGCACGCGGGCACCGAGCACACCGTCGTCCAGGCGGGCCGGCTGAACGTGGAGGTGGACGGCCACCGGCTGGAGCTGGGGCCGGGCGACTACGTCTCGTTCGACGGTTCGCTGCCGCACTGCTACAGCGCCCCCGAAGGTCCGGTGCGTTCGGTGCTGCTGCTCCAGTACCGGTCGGGCAGTGACCAGCCGCAGCCGCCGGGCGCTCCGCACTAGCCAGGGTGCGTTGACACGCTCCGGACGGCCCCATACGCTCAAGACCGTTCGCTTTACAGAACAGTGGAGGACGGATGCCCCGAACGCGGGCGGTGGTGCTGGGCGCCGGAATCATCGGCGCCGCCTGCGCCCGCGAACTGTCCCTCGCCGGGTTCGAGGTGGTCGTGGTCGACCGGGGCGGCGCGGCCGCCGCCACCACGTCGCACGGCGAGGGCAACATCCTGGTCTCCGACAAGGGCCCGGGGCCGGAACTCCAACTCGCCCAGCTCTCCCGCCGGCTGTGGCCCGAGGTGCTGGCGGCGCTCGCCGAGCGGCGCGCGGGCGGCGCCGAAGCGGTCGAGTGGGAGCCGAAGGGCGGCATCGTCGTGGCGACCACGGCCGGGGGTGCGGCGGGGCTGCT
>NZ_JTIY01000002.1:411734-413863 GCF_000818175.1 Streptomyces sp. AcH 505 | reverse complement strand
CCCAGCGGGCCGCCGGCGTACGGGCCGAGCCGCTGGACGCCGCGGAGCTGCGCGCCGCCGAACCCTTCGTCACCGAGGGACACACCGCGGCCATGCGCTATCCGGACGACGCCCAGGTGCAGCCGGCCGGGGCGGCGACCGCGCTGCTGTCGGACGCGCTCGCCGCGGGAGCCGTCCTGCGTACCGGCTGTGAAGTGCTCGGAGCGGTACGGAGCGGCGGCCGGATGACGGGTGTGCGCACCACCGAGGGGATCCTGTCGGCCGATGTGTTCGTCAACGCGGCGGGACCGTGGTCCGGTGAGCTGTCGGCGCGCCTCGGCGCACCGGTGGACATCAGGCCGCGCAGGGGCGAGGTGCTGGTGACGGTCCCGCTGCCGCCGACCGTCTTCCACAAGGTGTACGACGCGGACTACGTGGGCGCCGTCGGCAGCGGCGCGGGCGATCTGCAGACCTCGGCGGTGGTCGAGGCGACCCGGGCGGGCAGTGTGCTGCTCGGCTCCTCCCGGCGGCGGGTCGGCTTCGACGACCGGACGCGCCCCGAGGTGCTGTCGGCGATCGCGGCGAAGGCGCTGCGGCTCTTCCCCTCGCTGGCCGGGGTGCAGGTGATGCGCGCGTACGGCGGCTTCCGGCCGTACGTACCCGATCATCTGCCGGTGATCGGCCCCGACCCACGGCTGACGGGCCTGTGGCACGCGAGCGGTCACGAGGGGGCGGGGATCGGGCTGTCCGTGGGTACGGCGCGGCTGCTGCGGGAGCTGCTGCTCGGGGAGCCGACGGCGATCGACGCGGCCCCGTTCCGGGTGGACAGGCCCGCCGTACTGGCCACGGAGACGTCCGCAGGGACCGGCCCACCGTCCGGCCCACCGGTTGACGCACCGACTGAGACGCCGACTGACACGCCGTCCACGACCGAGGAGTCGTCATGAGCCCGAGACTCGTACCGGCCGGGTCCGATCCCGTGGGCCGCAGGGACCGACCGCTGACCATCACCGTCGACGGCGAACCGCTGGCGGGCGTCGCCGGGCAGTCCCTGGCGGGTGTGCTGCTGGCGGCCGGCCGGACGTCCTGGCGGCGGAGCCCGTCCGGCGCGCCGCGCGGAGTGTTCTGCGGGATCGGTGTCTGCTTCGACTGTGTGGTGACGGTCAACGGTGAGCGGGACGTACGGGCCTGCCGGCGCCGGGCCCTGGACGGCGACGCGGTGACCACCCAGTCCCGCGCCGCCGGCGGCGATGCGGGCAGCAGCACGAGCACCGGCAACGGCACCGGAACCGACTTCGGGGACGCGCGATGACCGGGCGCCATGTGGTGGTCGTCGGGGCGGGTCCCGCCGGACTGGCCGCCGCGGACGCCGCACTGGCCGCCGGCGCCGAGGTGACCTTGATCGACACGGCCGAGCGACCCGGCGGCCAGTACCACCGCATGCTTCCCGACGACTTCGACGCGGCCAGCCCCGAGGCGCTGCACCACGGCTACCGCGCGTTCGAGACGCGCAGCCGCCGGGTGCTGGGCCACCCGCGCTGCTCGTGGTGGGCGGAGAGTTCCGTCTGGGCGCTGGAACAGCCGGACCCCGGTTCGGTGACACCGCCGCTGGTACACGTGCTGACCGGGGATCCCGGCGGCGGCCCCGGTGCGCGGCTGCGCCGGGTGCTGGCGCCGGACGCGCTGGTGCTGGCGGTCGGCGCGCACGACCGGGTGCTGCCGTTCCCCGGCTGGCAGCTGCCCGGTGTCTTCACGGCGGGCGCCGCACAGGCGCTGGCCAAGGGCGAACGGCTGGTGATCGGCGACCGGGTGGTGGTCGCGGGCACGGGCCCGTTCCTGCTGCCGGTGACCGCCGCTCTGCTGGCGGCCGGGTCCCAGGTGGTCGAGGTGCTGGAGGCCGCCCGCACGGGCGGGGTGCTGCGCGGCTGGCTGCGGCGCCCCTGGGAGCTGCCCGCCCAGGCGGGCAAGAGCGGTGAACTCCTGGAGTACGCGGCCACGCTCCGCCGCCACCGCGTCCCGTACCGGCCGGGCAGGGCGGTGGTCGAGGCGCGCGGCGACGAGCGCGTCGAGGAGATCGTGAGCGCCGAGGTGCGCGCCGACTGGTCGGTGGTGCCGGGCAGTGAGCGGACCACGGCCGTGGACGCCGTCTG
>NZ_JTIY01000002.1:374462-410959 GCF_000818175.1 Streptomyces sp. AcH 505 | reverse complement strand
CCGCCCTGGTGACCCGGTGCCGACCGGACCGCATCACCGGCCCGTCGCCGAGCCGATCAGGCTCGGTGAGCTGGCCCGCCCGCCGGAGCCGCCGAGCCGGCCGGGCACCCCACGTCAGAGTTCCGATCCGTCCGTCGAGGAGAGCACGTCATGACCCCCAGCACGCAGGAGACCAGCCCGCTGACCGGAGTCGTGGTGGCCACCGCGCTGCCGTACCGCTCCGACCCGAAGGCGCCCGCCGGTCTCGCCGTCGACCACGACCGCTACGCCGAGCACTGCCGGTGGCTGGTCGACAACGGCTGTGACGGCGTCGGGCCCAACGGGTCGCTGGGTGAGTACTCGTCGCTGACCGACGAGGAGCGCCGCACGGTCGCCCGTACCGCCATAGCGGCCGTCGCGGGCCGCGGCAAGGTGATCGTCGGGGTGCACGGGGTCGGCTCGCACCAGGCGGCGCGGTGGGCCGAGGCCGCCGCCGAGGACGGCGCCGACGGGGTGCTGTGCCTGCCGCCGACGATGTACCGCGCCAACCACGGCGAGGTGCTGGCGCACTTCGAGGCGGTGGCCGCCGTCGGGCTGCCGGTCATGGTCTACAACAACCCGGTGGACACGAAGGTCGACCTGACGCCCGCACTGCTGGCGGAGATCGCCCAGATCGACAACGTCCGGGCGGTGAAGGAGTTCTCCGGCGATGTGCGCCGGGTGCTGGAGATCAAGGAACGGGCGCCGGAGCTCGACATCATCAGCGGCGCGGACGATGTCGCCCTGGAGAGCCTGCTGATGGGCGCGACCGGCTGGTTCGCCGGCTTCCCGAACGTGTTCCCCGCCGAGTCGGCGCGGCTGTTCGCGCTCGCCAGGGCGGGCAAGCTCGACGAGGCGCGCGCGCTGTACGAGCCGCTGGTCGCCGCGTTCCGCTGGGACTCCCGTACCGAGTTCGTCCAGGCCATCAAGCTCGGCATGGAGATGGTCGGCCGCTTCGGCGGCCCGTGCCGCCCGCCGCGCGGCCCGCTGACCGACGTCAACCGCGCGCAGGTCGAGGCCGAGATGCGCAAGGCGATCGAGGCCATCGCGCGCGACACGGGGGCCGGCGCGGCGAGGAGTGAGGTCTGATGCGCAGCGTACGGACCATCAGCGCGGTCGACTCGCACACCGAGGGCATGCCCACCCGGGTGGTCACCGGCGGTGTGCCGCCGATCCCCGGCGACACGATGGCCGAGCGGCGCCGGTACGCCATCGAGCACCTGGACGAACTGCGCAGGTTCCTCGTGGACGAGCCGCGTGGGCACTCGGCCATGAGCGGCGCGATCCTCCAGCCGCCGACCCGCCCCGACGCCGACTGGGGCGTGCTGTACATCGAGGTCAGCGGGTTCCTGCCGATGTGCGGGCACGGCACGGTGGGCGTCGCGACCGTGCTGGTCGAGACGGGCATGGTCCCGGTCGACGAACCGGAGACGGTGGTACGCCTCGACACCCCCGCGGGTCTGGTGGAGGCCAGGGTCGCGGTGCGCGACGGCGTCGCCGAACAGGTCACGCTGCGCAATGTGGACGCCTTCGCGCTCGAACTCGACGCGAAGGTCTCGGTCCCCGGGATCGGTGACGTGCGGTACGACATGGCGTACGGCGGCAACTTCTACGCGATCGTCGAACTGGCCGACCTCGGGCTGCCCTTCGACCGGGCGCGCAAGGACGACATCCTCGCCGCCGGGCTCGCGATCTCCCACGCGGTGAACGAACAGAACCTGCCGCGCCACCCGGTGGATCCGCTCATCAGCGGCTGCGGCCATGTGCAGTTCCTGGCGCCGGGTTCGAACGCGCGGCACTCGCGCAACGCGATGGCGATCCGGCCGGGGTGGTTCGACCGCTCGCCGTGCGGCACCGGCACCTGCGCGCGGATGGCGCAGCTGCACGCGCGCGGCGAACTGCCGCTGGACACCGAGTTCGTGAACGAGTCGTTCATCGGCACCCGGTTCACCGGCAGGCTGCTGGCGACGAGCGAGGTGGCGGGACTGCCCGCGGTCGTACCGGAGTTCTCGGGACGGGCCTGGATCACCGGCACCGCGAACTATCTGCTGGATCCCGCCGATCCGTTCCCGCACGGTTTCGTGCTCTGAGGAGCCGCCGCCCGGCCGGGGACTGCCCCGGCCCCGGCGGGACTGTTCGTCGTGCCGAAGCAAGTTCGTGTTCACCGCAGGGTCGTGGAGGTGGACGAGTGTTCACTCGTTCACCGAGCCACCTGGGGAGGAACCACGATGGTATCGAACGACAGCGACGAGTCCGGCAAACTGACGCGCCGTCACGCACTGGGTATGGTCGGGGCGGCCGGCGCTGTCGCCGCCGCCACCCCGCTGCTGGGCGCCGCACCGGCCGAGGCCGACACCCGGTTCGGCTCCGCCGCCTTCCATCCGTCGCCGGACACGGGCGGCGCCTCGCCCGTGCAGGGGCTGCATCTGACCTTCGGCGCCGATCCCAGCCGCCAGATGGTCGTCTCCTGGCTGACCGACGGTCCCGTGAAGAAGCCCCGGGTGCTCTACGGAACGCTGGAGCACGGGCTCGGCTCCACCGCCGAGGCGCGGACCCGCACCTACACCGACGGCAAGTCCGGCCGTGTCGTGTACGTACACCACGCGGCGCTCTCCCGGCTGAGCCCCGGCACCGACTACGTCTATCTCGTGTCGCACGAGGGCGCGGCGCCCGACAGCGGCATGTTCACGACCGCGCCGCGCGGCCGTCAGCCGCTCACCTTCACCAGTTTCGGTGACCAGTCGGCGCCGCAGGTGACCTGGGCCGCCGACGGGACCGTCGCGCTCGACGCCAACTCGACCCCGGCGACGAAGGACATCGTCACCGGCATCGAGCAGGTCGCCCCGCTGTTCCACCTGCTCAACGGCGACCTCTGCTACGCGAACCTCGACGTCGACCGGGTGCGCACCTGGAACAACTTCTTCACCAACAACAGCCGTTCGGCGCGGTTCCGGCCGTGGATGCCGGCCGCGGGCAACCACGAGATCGAGAGCGCCAACGGGCCGCTCGGCCTCGGTGCCTACCAGACGTACTTCGACCTGCCGTCCACCGAGACCGACGCCGAACTGGCCCGTCTCTGGTACGCGTTCACGGCGGGCTCGGTGCGGGTGATCGTGCTCCAGAACGACGACAACGCCCTCCAGGACGGCGGCGACGTCTATGTCAACGGCTACTCGGGCGGCCGGCAGCTGCGGTTCCTGGAGAGGGAGCTGACGGCGGCGCGGGCCTCGCGGGACATCGACTGGATCGTCGTCGCGATGCACCAGGTGATGGTCAGCTCGACCGACGCGAACGGCGCCGACCTCGGGCTGCGCGAGAAGTACGGGCCGCTGTTCGACAAGTACGGTGTGGACCTGGT
Organism: Streptomyces sp. AcH 505; assembly: GCF_000818175.1. GTDB lineage: Bacteria > Actinomycetota > Actinomycetes > Streptomycetales > Streptomycetaceae > Streptomyces. The sequence continues at coordinate 407,583 of NZ_JTIY01000002.1, read as the reverse complement.
GCTCTGCGGTCACGAGCACAACTACGAGCGGTCGCTGGCCGTCCGCGGTGTGGTGCGCGGCAGCGAGACCCTCACGCCCAACCCCGTCTCGCACGCCACCGACGACATCGACACCTCCCACGGCACCGTGCACATGGTCCTGGGCGGCGGCGGTGTTTCGGGCACCACCAACCAGTCGTTCTTCAAGGACGGTACGGGCAAGGTGATCACCGCGGTGTCGGCGGCGCCGGGTCCCAACGGCAAGCGCACCGCCACGTACGTCAAGGAGCAGGCGGTCTGGACGGGCGTGCGGGACACCGAGAACCCGTACGGCTTCGCCGCTTTCACCGTCGACCCGGGACGGCACGCGGGTGACACCACCCGGATGCATGTGACGTACTACAACGTCAACAAGCCCAACGGCGACCTGTCGGTGTTCGAGAAGTTCACCCTGCACCGCAAGCGGTCCGACGGCCACCGCTGACGACGGCGCCTCAGCCCGCGCGGGCCGAGCGGACCCGGCTGCGGACCCTGGCCACCACCGGGGACGAGGTGAAGGCGGCGCAGACGCCGACCAGCCACTCCGACTCCGACTCGACCGTGCCCACGACGACCGACGGCACATGGACGGCGTCCCGCTCACGGCGGACGCCGTCCTGGCGCTGGCCCGCCCGCAGGTTCTCCAGGGCCGCCGCGATCATCGCGGCCTCCAGCACCGCCCTGCGGTCCCTGGCCAGGTCCGCGGTCTGCGAGGTCCAGCCGGGCACGCCCGCGTCGAAGTAGGGGCGCAGCGCGAGGTAGCCGTCGCGGATCTCGATCACCCGACGGTAGAGCGCGAACTCGGCGCCGCGCAGGCCAGGTCGGCGGGCGGCGGCCGACTCGTCGAGGGCGATCTGTGGCAGTTGCGCGTGCAGCGCCGACCACAGCGGTTCGAGCGCCCGGAACCGGCGGAAGGCGCGCAGCCGCCGGACCGGGGTGCCCAGCGGCCCTTCCAGGAGCGACGCCGAGGCACCGGCCGTGGCAAGGACGGCTGTGATGACGGAGAGCGACGCCGACACCGCGTCCTCCCCCACCCCTTGGCGGCCCTCCCGCAGATCGGCGGGTACGTCGGCCAGCGCCCAGAGCGTCCACACGGCGCCGAACACCGCGGAGAGCACCATCAGCCGCAGCCCCGCCCGCAGCGGTCCCGGGCTCATCCGCCGTGCGTGGCGGGCCAGTTCACGGGTGAGGACGAGCAGGCACCAGCATCCGTAGAGCGCGAAGAGCACGTTGTACCCGGCCAGTGCCCACCGGTGACCGTCGGGGACGGTCAGCTCGTCGTCCACCATGGCGATGTCGGCGACGCCGAACAGCGCGGCCGATGCGATCAGCACCGCGCCGTTGAGCGCGATCTGGCGGCGCACCGAACGCGGCCCCGGCGGCGGCGACTTCACCGCGAGACCGACCAGGACGAGGAACCCGAGCCCGGCCGTCTTGAGTTCATGGGTGATCAGCAGGACCGGCGTGTCGAGCCCGGCCTCGCCCGACAGGGTGCCCACGACGGCGGGGGCGTTGAAGAGCATGGCCGTCCCCATGCACCCGGCCAGGCCCGCCAGATAGCGCTGCGCCGGGTCGGCCTCCGCCGCACGGCTCCTGACGAGCCGGTCGACCCCGAAGACCAGAAAGACCGCGGCGGCGAGGACGGAGATGAGATCAGTCATCGGCGCATCCCGGAGCGCGGACCTCCGGCGCGCCGAACAGCCGCCGCACCCGCGAGTGCTGCTGGTCGCGCCCGGCCGGCGCCGCGGGGGCCGCCCGGTCCTGCTTGCGGGCCCGGGTCAGGATCAGCGAGGCGACCAACTCGGCCTCCCGCTCCTGGGGTTCGGAGTAGACGCTGCGCCCGAGCACCCGCTGGACCAGTGACGGCGGCAGGTTGGGCAGCAGCACCCGCGCGGCGGCGGACACCGCGGGGGCGGTCTCGTGATGGCCGCAGATCACATGGGCGGCCTCGTGCAGCAGGATGTGCTGCTGGTGCAGGACGGTGGTGTCCGTGGTGTAGAGGATGCAGTCGGCGCTGTCGGTGGTGACCAGCAGCCCGCACGGGGTGTGCGGCCGTGCGGAGACCGGGATCAGTTCGATCGGCCGGCCGCGGGCGCTCGCGAGCATCCCGATGAAGGTCTCGGCGTCGAACGGGCTCGGCAGGGCCAGCCCTTCGACGGTTCGCTGACATCGTTGCCACAGTCCACTGTGACGGTCATTTCTCACACGCCGTCCCTCTTCCGCCTGCCGGCCCCGCGAGGTTTCACCGAAGAGTCCGATTACGTCAGGAGCCGCCGCCGGGGGCGTCGCGCTGCCTGCGGGCGAGCACATCGATCATGTCGCTGATCGTGCCGACGCCCTCGGGCGAGAGGTTGACGGCACGCAGGGCCACGCTGCGCACCCCCGCGTCGCGCAGCGCGCCGAGCAGTTCCAGTTCCCTGGCGACGGCGGCGCCCTGCTCACCGTCGAAGAAGTAGGCGACGGGGACCTCGAAGAACTGGGCCAGCGCCTCCAGATGGCGCTTGGTGGGATTGTCCCTGCGCCCGGTGCGCAACTGCCAGAGGTAGGTGGCGGAGAAGCTCTCACCCGTCGCTTCGCGGCAGGCGCGCGCGACCTCTTCGTGACTGTACTGCTCGCGGTTGGACCGGCGGACGACGCGGAACAGCGCGTCGATCTTCCCGGCCAGCGTCGCCGCCGAACCGGAACCGGGACGGGTGCCGGAACCGGACGCGGGATCGGACGGGGGGTCGGATCGGAGGTCGCTCATCGTCCGCCTCCTTCCGTGCCGACTCAGCCCAGTTGGGACGCGCGCGTGCCCGCGTTCATCCTAGCTGGCACCGGCCGAAGCGATATCCGCAGCGCTTGTCCCGTGGCAACTCCACCGGGGGCTCGTGTCGTCGCACCGGGGGCGGGGAGAAGACACGTTGCACGAGAACGGCGAGGTCCTGCACATTTCCACCCGCCCCGCCGGGACCGACTACGACGTCGGGAACTCCCCCGCGTCCCGCAGGATTTGGGCCAGGTGTCCGAAGACCCGGCCGTCGGCGGCGAGGCCATCATGCTCGTACTCGTTGGTCACCCACGTCCGCAGGCCGCCCACCGCCGCCGCCGTCTCCAGCTGGAGTCCGGAGTCGACGTACATGTCGTCGAAGTAGACCGCCGCCGCGACGGGGACCTCGTTGGCGGCGAGCCGCTTCAGGTCGTACAGCTGCGACCACTCCTCACGGGCCGCCAGCAGTTCCACGGCGGGGCCGAAGGGGCGCAGCGCGCGGATCTCCTCGAACATCCAGGGGTACATCATCTCGCCGGTGAACAGCAGCGGCCTGGCGTCCTCGGCGAAGCCCAAGTGGTTCGCGCGCTCCCGTTCGGCGGCCCACGCCGTCGGGCCGTTCGCGCCGCTCGCGTAGATCGACTCCTGCATGACGGCGAAGAGCGGATTGCCGGCGAACGCGGTGCGGTTCCCCACCTCGCTCAGGAACGCCGCCGAGAGCCGCTGCGCCGATTCGTCGGCGAACGCCTCGTCGAACAGCCAGTGCATCCGCTCGAAGCCGGGCTTCATGCCGAAGTCGAGCCCGAGCGTCTGCAGGCGCCGTACGGTCAGCACGTCACCGTCGGGCAGTGTCACGTCCCCCGCCGCCACGCGGTCGGCGACCCGGGCCACCACGGCGGTGTCGTGCGGGTAGCGGCGCTGGAAGAGCCGGTTCTTGGCCTCCGTACGGGGGTAGGTGCGGCGGTACACCTCGGTGGCGTCGGGTGTGACGGACGCCAGACCGCCGGTGACCAGGCACGCGCTCAGCCCCTCGGGCGCCTGCGAGAGGTAGGTGAGGGTGAGGAATCCGCCGTAGCTCTGGCCGAGCGTCGTCCAGGGCGTGGCGCCGAAGATGGTCTTCCGCAGATGCTCGGCGTCCTTGACGATCGAGTCGGCCCGGAAGTGGCAGAGGTGGTCGGCGGCCTCGCGCGCCGAGCCGAAGGACTCCATCACGGCGCCGTCGAGCGGTGTGCTGCGGCCGGTGCCGCGCTGGTCGAGCAGGATCACCCGGTGTGTCTTCAGTGCCTGCCCGAGCCAGCCGTCGCCGGGGCGGCCGACCGGCCGGGGCGCCTTGCCGCCGGGGCCGCCCTGCAGATACACCAGACAGGGCAGCTCCTCCGTCCTGCGGCCGGGGTCGACGAGTTCCCTGGCGAAGACGGAGAGGGCCGGGCTCCGGTCGTCGGACCAGTCGAGCGGCACCTCTGCCCGGTGGTCGCGCACATGGATCCCCGGCAGCGTGTACTCGGCAATGATCATTCCTGGGTCACCTTCCGACCTTCGTAGCCCGCGTACCGCGGCGGTTGCGCCGCGGTCCTGGGCCGAACACCGCTCTCACCTGCGACGGAGCCGGCACGGCCCAGGGGCCCACTCTCTCCCACGGCTGCGGGACGTCCGAAACAGGGGGGCAGTGGCGGGGCCGTCGCACGGCCGGCGCGGGGCCGTCGTACGGCCGGCCGGATCGGCACGGACACCGAACGACCGCTCGGGAGTTGACGGCACCACCCGACTGTCGGTGAGCCGTGCAAATATGTACGCCGAACGAACAGAACCGACGACAGTGGGGCCGTGGCGATGATCGAGACGGTGTTCCGTACCGACGACGTGGCCGCCGCGGACAGGTTCGACTACTGGCGCGACTGCATGGCGAAGCTGATGTGCCCGACCGACATGACCAGCGCCCACGACAGCGAGTTCAAGGCCGAGTCACGGCTCATCCAGCTCGGCGCCGTCTCCGTCTGGCCGGGGCAGATGCAGCCGCTGCGCTGGCGGCGGACACCCCGGCTGATCCGGCAGTCCGATCCGGAGCTCTACCATCTGTCCCTGCCGTTCCAGGGCGCCGTCGCCATCGCGCAGGACGACAGGACCGCCGTGCACCGCGCCGACCAGATGTACTTCATCGACACCTCACTGCCGTTCGACTGCGACGTACCGGACGGTCCGCTGCGCGGGGTAGGGCTCGAAATCCCCAAGGCGCTCGTCCCGTTGCCGGAGGGGGACGTCGCCAGGCTGCTGACCAGACGGCTGTCCGCGAGGGACGGCGTCGGATCGCTGCTGGCGGGGCTCCTCGGCCGTCTGGTGGACGACGCCGCCTCGTTCACGGACGCCGACGGGCCGCGCCTGGAGACCGTACTGGTCGACCTGTTCACCGCGACGCTGGCGCACCACCTCGACGCGCAGGACGCCGTGCCGGCGGAGAGCCACCGCAGGGCGCTCACGCTGCGCGTGCAGGCGTTCATCCGGGCGCAGCTGTCCGACCCCGAGCTGACCCCCGGCATGGTCGCGGCCGCGCACCACATATCGACCAGCCATCTGCACGGTCTCTTCCGGGACCAGGACCTCACCGTCTCGGGCTGGATACGCCACCAGCGCCTGGAACACGCCCGCCGCGACCTCTCCGACCCCGCCCAGTACGCGGTGCCCGTCCACCGGATCGCCGCGCGCTGGGGCTTCACCCACCACGCCGTCTTCAGCCGGGCCTTCTGCGCGGCCTACGGCGTACCGCCCCGCGACTACCGCCAGCAGTCGCTCGGCCTCGGCGCCTGACACGCCCCCCTCCTGATTCGTGGCCCGGCCGGGCCCCCGGCGCTACTGTCACGACGGGCGCCCCTGGCGCACCGGTGATCCGTCGGAGCGGCCGTCGGGCGAAGCAGAAGGGTCCGATCGCCATGGACATGGGACTCACGGGCAGAACCGCCGTCGTCACCGGAGCGGGGCGCGGCATCGGGCTCGCCGTGACGCGCGCCCTCGTCGCCGAGGGGGCCCGGGTCGTCGCCGGTTCCCGCACGGTCACCGACGAGTTGCGGCAGCTGACGCAGGACGCGGACGTCGATGCCGTGGCGGTGGATCTGACGTCGGCCTCCGGCCCCGCCGAACTCGTCGAGCGGGCGGAGCGGCTCCACGGCGGTCTGGACGTCCTGGTGAACAACGTCGGCGCCGCGCACGTCCGCACGGGCGGCTTCCTGACGGTCACCGACGACGACTGGGAGCAGTCGCTGACGACCACCCTGATGACCGCCGTACGGATGACGCGGGCCGCCCTTCCGCTCCTGCTGGAGCGGGGCGCGGGGAACATCGTCACCGTCAGCTCGGTCAACGCCTTTCTGCCCGATCCGCAGGTCGTCGACTACAGCGCGGCCAAGGGCGCCCTGACGAACTTCTGCAAGTCGCTGTCGAAGGAGTTCGGGCCGCGCGGCATCCGCGTCAACACCGTGAGCCCCGGTCCGGTGGCCACGGCGCTCTGGCTCGGCGGCAGCGGCGTCGCCGCCACGGTGGCGCGCGCGTCGGGGCAGGATCCCGCCGCGGTCGCCGAAGAGGCGGCGAGCGCCATGGTGACGGGCCGGTTCACCCGCCCCGAGGAGGTCGCGGATCTCGTCGTATGGCTGGCCGGCGACCGGGCCGCCAACACGACGGGAGCCGACTTCGTCATCGACGGCGGCATGATCACCACGCTCTGACCCGGACCGGCCGGACGCCTGGCGGGCGACAAGCTATGAATATGCCGAGCCGGGGGCGCATTGTCCGTCCCGTACGGGCATACTTTCGGTGTGCCCAGACCTCGCACGCCGGAGAACGACGATTCCGGCGTCCCCAGCCGACGACCCACGGATGCTCTCAGTGCCCAGTACGCCCTGGAGGACACCTGGGTCATCGCAGCGCGCGGTGACCTCGACACCGACACCCTCGGCCCGGTGGAGGAAGCGCTGGCGGAGGCCGCAGGCCATCCGGTGATCATCCTCGACACCAGCGGTGTCACGTTCGGTGACTCCAGCTTCCTCAATCTGCTGCTGCGCGCCCATCAGTCGACCCAGCTACGGATCGTGGCGCCCCCGGAACAGCTGCGCAGACTTCTCTGCGTCACCGGCGCCGATCAGATACTGAACATCTACGGCGACGTGTCCGAGGCCATCGACGGGTGACGCGGCGCTCGTCCGTCGCGGCCCGCCGGCAGCGGCCCGTAGGCAGCGACATCGTCAGTCGAGGGCGCCGGCGCCGAGAAGGCCGAACAGCAGCAGCCCGATCACGATGCGGTAGATCACGAAGGCGTTGAAGGAGTGCTTGGCCACGAACTTCAGCAGCCAGGCGATCGAGCCGTAGGCGATCACGAACGAGACGACGGTGCCGGCGGCGAGCGGCGCCGCGCCCACGCCCGCGCCGAGCGCGTCCTTCAGCTCGTACAGTCCCGCCCCGGTCAGGGCAGGGATGCCGAGGAAGAAGGAGAGCCGGGTGGCCGCCACCCGGTCCAGGTCGAGGACGAGCGCGGTGGACATCGTCGCGCCCGAGCGGGAGAACCCGGGGAACAGCAGGGCGAGGATCTGCGAACTGCCCACCAGCATCGCGTCCTTGAAGGTCGTGTCCGCCTCGCTCCGCTTGTGCCGGCCCATCTGGTCGGCCGCCCACATCACCCCGCTGCCGACGATCAGCGACGCCGCCACCACCCACAGGGACGCCAGCGGCCCCTCGATCAGCGGTTTGGCCGCCAGGCCGACGATGACGATCGGGATCGTCGCGTAGATCACCCACCAGGCGAACTTGTAGTCGTGGTCCTGCCGTTCCTCGCGGTGTGCCAGGCCCCGGAACCAGGCGCCGACGATCCGCACGATGTCCTTGAAGAAGTAGACGAGCACGGCCGCGATCGCGCCCACCTGGATGACGGCGGAGAAGCCGACGACCGAGTCGTCGTCGACCGGGATGCCCATCAGCCCTTCGGCGATCTTCAGATGGCCCGTGGACGAGACCGGCAGGAACTCCGTCACCCCCTCGACGGCTCCGAGGATGATGGCCTGGCCGACGCTGATCACGCTCATGGGATCCAGTTCTGGACGATGCCGAAGGGAAGAAGGTCATCATCATGCCCGAGCCCTCGGCGGCCCCTCCGGGCGGGTGCCCGGTACACACACCAGCCGCCCGCGCATCGGCCGTACGTCCACCCGCCCTCCCCACAGCGGCAGTTCAGCGCTTGCCGAGCGCGTCGAGCACGATGCCGTTGATCTCCTCCACGGCGGCGAAGTCCGGGGTGAGCCGGTTCTTGGTCAGCGCGAAGGCGATGCCGGTCGCCGGGTCGCCGTACGCGTAACTCCCGCCCGCCCCCGCCATACCGAACGCGGTCGTGGCGGCGCCGGACGTGGCTCCAGGCAGCCACACCGCGTAACCCAGCGCCCAGGACGACGGGTTGCCGAAGACCTGGTCGGTGCCGCTCGCGGCGACGCCCGTCACCTCCGGCAGCCGCTCCGGCGCGATCAGCCGGACGCCCGGGACGTCGCCCAGCAGCGCCGCGTACATCCGCGCGACGGCGCGGGCCGAGGTCTTGCCGCCCGCCGGGATGTCGGCGGCGAGGATGTCGGTGCGGTTGCCAAGTGCGGCGGAAACTCATCGGCCGCCTGCGGCCCGCAGGACCGTACCCGTGACGTACGAGGCGTCGGGCGACAGCAGCCAGGCGATGGCGGCGGCGATCTCGGCCGGTTCGGCGGCCCGGCGCAGCGGCACGTTCGGGGCCATCTTCGCCGGGCGGTCCGGGTCGCCCATCGTGGCGTGCATGTCGGTGCGGGTGAGTCCGGGAGCGACGGCGTTGACCCGCACCCCGTCGGGGCCGAGTTCCTTGGAGAGTCCGACGGTCAGCGCGTCCACCGCCGCCTTGGTGGCCGCGTAGTGCACGTACTCCCCCGGGCTGCCGAGGGTGGCGGCCCCCGAGGAGACGTTGACGATGGCGCCGGATCCGGCGGCCGTCATGTCCCTGGCCGCGCGGCGTGAGCAGAGCAGCAGCCCGAGCAGGTTGACGTCGACGACCCGGCGCAGCACCTCGGTCGAGGTGTCGGCGAGGCGGCCGAGCGGCCCGGTCACGGCCGCATTGTTGACCAGTCCTGTGACCGTGCCGAGCTGTTCGACGGCCGTGTCGAACAGCCGCTCCACCTCCGCCTCGACGGAGACGTCGACCCGTACGGTGATACACCGGGCGCCGGTGGCGCGCACGGCCTTCGCCGTCCGCTCGGCGGCGACCTCGTCGCTGACGTAGCCGAGGGCGAGGTCGTGTCCTTCGGTCGCGAGCCGGACGCAGGTGGCGGCGCCGATGCCACGGCTGCCTCCGGTGACGACGGTGACGGGGCGGGACATGGCTGCTCCTCCGACGGACTGTGATCGATCATCGATCATAGGGCCGCCGAAGGAGATCCGTCAGCCGTGCGCGTCAGCCGTCCAGGTCAGGGCTGGTCGGGGTCGGTCAAGGTGCCCAGGGGGCGTCCACCGACCAGGTGGTGTCGGCCTCGAACGATGCCGGGTTGTCCCAGGCATGGCTGCCGCCCGCGGTCGCCAGCCACACCTCCGAGTTGATGTGCCGCAGATAGCTGCCGGGGAAGCCGGACGCCTCGAACCGCACCCCGCCGGCGCCCGCGACGGCGCACCAGGTGGCGTCCGCCTTGAACAGCCCGGAGCCGTCGCTGGGATCGCGGTGGACCCGGAAGTCCCGGTGCCGCAGGTACTCGCCGGGGTAGTTGCGTGACTCGAACGAGTAGCAGCCGGTGCCGGCGAGCCCCGGGACGATCTTCCAGGTGGCGTCGTTCTTCAGCAGGGCGTCGCTCGCGCCGTCGACGACCGTCGTGAAGGCCAGCCCTTCCTGGTGGCGCAGATACTTGTCGGTGTACCCGGGGGTGGTGACCCGCAGGGACTTGTACTGGCCCGTGGGCACGGTCACCGGCGGTGGCGGGTTCTGGGACGCCCTGATCAGCGCCTCGTTGGCGGCCCTCACCCGGGCCTTGTCGACCTTGACGACCTGCCGGTCGTAGGTGAGCAGCCCGTTCGACTCGTTCTCGACGTCGGTGATCTCGGTGTACACCGAGGCGGAGAGCCCGGCCGGCAGCCTGCTGAGCCTGAGCGTGTCGATGAGCCCCACGAACCGGTTGTCGAGCGCGGCCGCGTTCGGCTGGTCCTCGTAGCTGAACCCGCCGCCGGGGAACCACTCGTGGCCCGGGACCTTGAGGCCGAGTCCGCCGAACTCGCCGAGCACGGCGGCCCTGGTGGCGGTGGGTACGGTCGTGCCGGGACCGACGTACACGTGGTCGTCGACCACGTCGCCGTTGCCGCCGTCGACCGCTCCGCAGCAGTTGACGCCGCTCATGTTGTCGACGAGGCGCGACGGGTCGTACGCCTTCACGTCGTTGGCGATCCGGGCCTGGTCGTACTGGCCCCAACCTTCGTTCTGGTCGACGTACTGGATCAGCGCGGGCGAGCTGCGGTGCTGGTCGATGATCGCGTGGAACTCGCTCTCCCACTGCGTGCGCGCCGCGCTGTCCGGCGACTTGCCGGTGTCCATGGCCGGCATGTCCTGCCAGACGAGCAGCCCGAGTTTGTCCGCCCAGTAGAACCAGCGCTGCGGTTCGACCTTGATGTGCTTGCGGACCATGTTGAAGCCGAGGTCTTTGTGCGCCTGGAGGTCGTACTTGAGCGCGTCGTCGGTGGGCGCCGTGTAGATGCCGTCCGGCCAGTACCCCTGGTCGAGCGTGCCGGTCTGGAAGACGAACTTGCCGTTGAGCACCGGGCGCAGGACGCCGCCGACCTTCGCCACGGCGATGGAGCGCATGCCGGTGTAGCCGCCGACGGAGTCGAAGGTCGTCGCCCCGCTGCTCAGGTCGGCGCGCACGTCGTAGAGGAACGGGTCGTCGGGGGTCCAGAGGTGCGGGTTCGCGACGGGTACGGAGAGTTCGGCGCCGACGGCGCCGGTGGCCGTGCCGACGACCTTGCCGCCGGTGGAGACGGTCACCTTGGCCTGCTGACCGCCGGGGCCGGTGCCCTGGACCTTCACCCGCAGCGTGCTGTCGGCGAGGTTCGGGGTCATGTCGAGCCGGGTGATGTGCGCCGCCGCGACGGGCTCCAGCCAGACGGTCTGCCAGATGCCGGAGGCGGCCGTGTAGAAGATCCCGCCGCCGCTGTGTGGCCGCACGTCGTTGATCCGCTGCTTGCCGACGGCCTGGCCGCCGGTCTGGGTCGGGTCGTAGACGGAGACGACGAGGGTGTTGGCGCCGCCCGTCAACTGCGCGGTGATGTCGTAACTGAACGCGTCGTAGCCGCCCTTGTGGGCGCCCACCTGCTGTCCGTTGACCCAGACGGTGGTCTGCCAGTCGGAGGCGCCGAAGTTGAGGACGACATGGCGGCCGTGCCAGTCGGCGGGGACGGTGAAGGTGCGCTTGTACCAGAGTTTGTCGTTTTCGGTGATCTTGCGCTGGATGCCGGAGAGCGCGGACTCGGCGACGAAGGGGACCCGGATCTGCTCGCTGAACGTGGCCGGCTGGCCGGCGTCACGGCCGGTGACGGCAAAGTCCCAGATGCCGTTGAGATTGGCCCAGTCGGGCCGGGTGAGCTGCGGCCTCGGATACTCGGGCAGCGGGTGGTCCACCGGGACCTGGGCGGTCCACGGGGTGGTCATGGGGGCCGGTTTGGGCGTCCACGCCGCGGCTTGCGCCGGCGCCGAACCGATGCCGATGAGGGCGGTGGCGATGAGCGCCAACAGCCCTGCCAGTGCGGTCAGTTGTCTTGGCCATGGGAGGCGTGCGGTCCCGCGCGCGATGGTCATCAGAGAACCTTCCAACGTTGGAAACCCGGTTCGCCGTATGACAGCACGCGGTCAAGCCGCTGTCCATACCCCGCGTCGTACGAGGTGTGGGCAGCGGCTTGTCGAATCTTTGTCAGTGCTTCATGAATGCTTTGTCAACGCCGGGCGGCGAGCGCGGGCGCCGGGCCCCCGCGCAGCAGGCCGAGGAGCGCGATCCCGGCGAGGACGATCACCGCGATGCCGTACTCCCGCGCCGTCGTGAGCAGCCCGCCCGCGTGGACGACGAGGAAACCGGCGAGGACCGCGGGCCCGCCCATGCCCAGGTACGACACGACGTACAGGAGCGAGAGCACCCCGGAACTCTCGTGCGGCTCGGTCAGCGGCATGACCATGCGGATACCGCCCTGGAACCCGCTGCCGAAGCCGACACCGGCGACCGCCGTGCCGAGGAAGAAGCCGGCGGCCGAGCCCTCGGCGAGGGAGACAAGGGTGACGGCCATGCCCGCGCTCAGCGTGGCGACGCTGGTCAGCATCAGCGTGCGGGGGGCGAGTCCGCGCAGGGCCAGTACGGCGACGACGGCGACGCCGGCGAGCACGAACAGGCCGAGGCCGCCGAAGACGAAGGACGAGGAGCCCACCAGATCCCGGGCGAGCGCCGGGCCGAGCGATCCGTACAGACCGGCGAGGGCCCAGACCGCGAACAGCACGGGCGCCGCGACGAGTACGGGGCGGCGCACCGCGCGGGGCAGCTTGATCTCGGGGACCAGCGAGGACAGCGCGCCACGCTTGCGGGTGACCGTCTCGGTCATCAGCAGGACGCCGACCGCCTGGAGCGCGAACAGGGCCAGCAGGGCCAGATAGATCAGGTGCGTGGGCGCCGGCAGGTACTGGACGACGACGCCGGAGACGAGCGCACCGGTGGCCGTGCCCACCCCGGGCGCGACGGCGTTGGCGACCGTGCCGCGAGGCCGGTTGATGTCCATCATTCCGGCGCCTATCGCGCCGAGCGCGGCGCCGGTGGAGATGCCCTGGACGATCCGGGCGACGAGCAGGGCCGGGACCCCTTCGGCGGTGGCGAACACGACCATGGACACGGCCTGTACGGCGAGCGCGGCCAGCAGCACCGGGCGCCTGCCGACATGGTCGGAGAGCTTGCCGAGGGTCAGCAGCCCGGCCAGCACGGCGAGCGCGTAGACGCCGAACACCACGGTGGTGGTGATCGGGGTGAAGCCCCACTCCCCCTGGTAGACCGCGTAGAGCGGGGTCGGGGCGCTGGAGCCCGCGAGGAACGACACGGTGATCGACGCCAGCAGGAGCAGCGCGGCGCTCGGGGGCAGCCGACGGTCGCGTAGCGGCCGGCGCGCCTGGGTGTCGACGGCCGGTTCGGCGAGCACTGCGAGATCCGTCATGGTGCGAGTCCTTCGTCCGTCATCGGCGAGACGCGATGAGTAGACCGGTCTGTCTGCTCAGCCGAGATACTAGACAGACCGGTCTGACGAAGTCAACATGGACGGGGCGAGGTGGGGCGGGGCGGGCCTGAAGCGGGCCGGGGTGGGTTCAGCCCGCGAACGGCGCCACCGGCAGGCCCGGTACGCCGGGCGCGACCCGGAACAGCGCGCCGGCCGCGGGGTGCGGGTCCGCGTCCCCGTGCCGGGACGTGGTGATGAACAGCTCGTCGAGGCGCTCACCGCCGAAGGCGCAGGCGGTGATGTTGCGTACGGGCAGCTCGACCACGCTCTCCAGCGCGCCGGCCGCGCTGTAGTGCCGTACGGCCGCGCCGTCCCACAGCGCCACCCAGATCCCGCCCTCGGCGTCGACGGTCAGCCCGTCGGGGTGGCCCGCGTCCGCCGGGATCGTGACGAACGGCCGCCGGTTGTGCAGGCCCGTCGCGCTGTCGTGGTCGAAGACGTCGACCCGCCCGGTCGGCGTGTCGACGTAGAAGGCACGCGTGCCGTCCGGCGACCAGGCGAGCCCGTTCGAGATCGTCACCCCGGTCAGGACGGTCGACACGTCGCCGTCGGGCCGCAGCCGGTAGAGCGTCCCGGCGCCGGGAGTCTCGTCGTAGGCCATCGTGCCGCAGTAGAAGTTGCCTTGGGGATCGCAGCCGCCCTCGTTGAGGCGGATCGCCGGATCGGTCAACGCGGTGGCGAGCAGCCGGGGTTCCTCGCCGGGGGCGTCGGCGACCACGAAGTCGTGCTCCGTCGCGATCACCATCCCGCCGGCCGTCCGTGGCCGCAGGGCGGCGGCGACGGGGCCGACGTGCCACCGGCCGATCTCGCCGGACGGCTCCAGGTGGAGGACGTCACCGGCGAGCATGTCGACCCAGCGCAGCCCTGCCCATTCCGGTGCCCAGACGGGTCCCTCGCCGTGGTCGGCGACGGCCTCGGTCAACTGCTCGGCTTTCACTCTTCGTTCCTCCTGGTCCGGTGGGGGCGCTCCGGCCGGGAGTCACCGGCCGCGCGGCCGCGAGGGCCCCGGGAGGGTCAGCCCGCCGCAGGCCGGTGCGCCGATGAGGCGCGGGCCACGACGGGGTGGTCAACCGCGGCCGTCACATCAGGCCCACGATACGGGGCGGTGCGAACAGGTGACGTGCCCGGTGCTCCAGCTTGAGCGCGACGGGGAACCGCTGCGCCGCCTCGTCGGCCACGCATCTCTCGCACGACTCGTCCACGCCGGGCAGTTCCTCGGTGTGCCGGGCGGCGATGTGCTGGGCCAGCCGGATCTGGGTGGTCACCACCGAGTCCATGGGGTCGTAGTCGATCCCCGGTTCCCCCGCCCTGCGCGCGGCGTCCACCACCTCGGGCGCCCGCTTCATCGCCTTGTACAGCGAGACGCACTCCTGGCAACCCCACATCCAGGAGGGCGGTAACGGCCACTCCTCGGCTGACTGCGCGTTCTTGTCATCCATGCCAGTCACCGTAGCGACCGGGGCGCGGGACCGGCAGGGGAACAACTACAGTTCCCCCGCCGGGGGTTCAGCCCCCGTTTGCCGTGAAGTCGCCGAGCGGGATCCTGCGGTACTCGATCCGCTCGTACGGACCGGCCGCGCCCGTCTCGTAGAAGAGGCCGACCGTTCCGCTGTCCGGCTGGACCAGGTCCGAGTAGGCGGCGGGCAGTTCGGAGACGGTGGTGACCTTCGTGAACCGCGAACCGCCGTCGGTGCTGCGCCAGATCGCCATGGCCCTGCGCACCGTCGGTACCGAAGGTCCCGCGAACAGCAGGGGCGCGCCTTCGCGGCCTGTCGTCTGGAGCAGACTGCCCTGGACCATGGGCACGTCGAGGAGGGTGGACTCCGCCCGGTACGGGGCGTCGAGCGTACGGCCGCCGTCGGCGGAGTACGCGCCGAGGCGGCGGCCCGGGACGCTGCCCTTCTGGTCCCGCGCGCTGAAGTACAGCCTTCCGTCCGGGAGTTGGGCGGCGGACGACTCGTTGGAGTTGGTCAGTCCGTCGTAACCGCCGTCCACATAGCCGATGTTCCAGTGCAGACCGCCGTCGTCGCTGTAGATGGCGTGGGCGCCGTAGTACTTGGCCTCCTGGCCGGTGTCGGACGAGCCGGCCGGCGGCGCAGCCGAGTGGTTGGCCGGTACGACGAGCCGGCCCTTGTGCGGGCCGGTGGTGAGGGCGACGGCATGGCCGGGCCCGGTCGCGTACCACCGCCAGTCGGGCCTCTTCACCTCCGCGGTGATCTCGCGCGGCGCGGAGAACGTACGGCCGTCGTCCTCGCTGGTCTGCACGAAGACCCGGCGGCTCTGCCCCGCGGTGGCCTCGCCCGTCATGATCCGGGCCTCGGTGACCTCGCCGCTGTTGTAGCTGCTGAGCAGGACGATCCGGCCGGTGCGCGGGTCCACGACCGGCGCCGGGTTGCCGCGGGTGTGCCCGTCCCCCGCCGCGACCAGGCCGAGCGGCCCCCAGGTGCAGCCGCCGTCGGCGGAGCGCTTACGGACGACGTCGATGTGGCCGCTGTCCCCGGCGCCGCCGACCCGCCCCTCGGCGAAGGCGATCAGCGTCCCGTCGCGCGTCAGCACGGCGGAGGGTATGCGGAACGTGTCGTAGCCGTCCTCCCCCGCCCTGAACGGCACCGAGGAGACGCACGTCGGGGATCCGCGGTGCCCGTAGCCGTACGCGGCGATACCGACGGTGGTGGCGACCGCGACCGCTCCCAGGGTGGCCAGCGTGATCGTCAACCGGTGCGCTCTCATGGATCCCCTTGCGACGAGTCTGTTCCCCGGGCCGAGGGTCGAGTCCAGCGGGCCGGCGCGTCCAGTTGATGAACGGCGGCACACGGGAAGGTGTCGCGCACGGGTACCGTCAGACGGAGACCCGGCGCTGTCGCGGGAGATCGCAAGAGGCGCGCAGCGCGGCCATCTTGGCCTCGTCGGCCGTCTCGGCGGCGGCCGTGTACGTGACGATCCTGAGGTCGGCACCCGCGACCATCAGGACGTCGAGGTCGAGGGCGATCTCCCCCACCGACGGATGCGAGACGGTCTTGAGGTCGCCGACCAGCGCGCGGGCCGTGCCGTTGAACCAGAGCCGGGCGAAGCGTGGGCTCCTGCTCAGCATGTGTTCGACGAGCGCGGCGAGGCGCACATCGGCGGGATAGGCGGCCGCCGTCACCCGCAGATCGGCGACGAGAGCCGCCTCCTCCGCCTCCTCGCCGTGTCGCGACCGGACAGGCCACGCCGCGACGGAATCCGGCCCCGGCCGGCCGTCCGAGCGGAACATCCCCGTGACGAGGTTGCGCTCCTGCCAGTCGTACGTACGGGGGTCGCCGACCACGGCCGACCACATCGCGTTCCAGCTGATGATCGTCCAGTCGGCGGCGAAGACCGCGACGGGCGTGTCGCCCAACTGCCGTACGAGCCGGTGGACCCGGGCCGGTACGTGCATGGACACGGCGCCGCCGGCGGGCGGTGCCAGCTGGGCGCAGCGGAACAGGTGGTCACGCTCGGCCGTGTCGAGCCGCAACGCCCTGGCGAGGGCGTCGACGACCTGGGCCGAGGGGTTGCGGGCGCGGCCCTGTTCCAGCCGGATGACGTAATCCACCGACAGGCCCGCCAGCAGCGCCAGTTCCTCGCGGCGCAGGCCGGGGATGCGCCGGTCCTCGTCGTCCTCGGCCGCCAGTCCGCCCTCCAGCGGGGACAGCCGCTCGCGCCAGCCCCGCAGGGCGATGCCGAAGTTGTTCGTCCGCACCATGGGCAACATGATCGTCCCATGTCACGGCTCGACAGGCGGCTTTGTCGGTGCGGGGCGTGTTCTTTACCCGGGGTCGCTCTCCGGCCAGTGGGCACGGGTGAAGGCGGCGGCCGACTTCAACGCGGCGTCGGCGTCGTCCAGCAGGGCGGCGAACGCCTGGAAGACATGCGGCACTTGGGGCCAGACCTGCAGCTCGACATGGACGTCGTGCTCGGCGGCGCGGGCGGCGAGACGTACCGCGTCGTCCAGCAGGATCTCGTGCGACCCGACCTGGACGAGCAGGGGTGCGAGGCCGGTGAGATCGGCGAAGACCGGACTGGCCAGCGGGGTGGCCGGGTCGGTCTCGCCCAGGTAGTCGTGGGCGCGGGTGCGCATGCCGTCGGGGGTCAGGGCCGGATCGACGGCGGCCTTCCCGTCGATGCTGCGGCCGGAGACCGTGAGGTCGGCCCACGGGGAGAAGACCACGGCCGACGCCGGTTGCGGCAGGCCGGCCTCCTTCGCGGCGACCAGCGCGGCGACGGCGAGGCCGCCGCCGGCCGACTCCCCGGCGAAGGCGATGGTGGAGCTGGGCACCCCGTCGTCCAGCAGGGCGCGGTAGGCGGCCAGGGCGTCGTCCACAGCAGCCGGGAACCGGCTCTCCGGAGCCAGCCGGTAGTCGACGCAGACGGCGCGGGTGCCGGTGCGCCGGGCGACGTCGGCGGCGAGCCCCACGGCGTCGGCCGCCGAGCCGATGGCGTAGGCGCCGCCGTGGAAGTACAGCAGGACCGTCGAGGGGTCGTTGTCCGGGGTCTCGACGGTGATCACCGGTACGCCGCCGAGTTCCCCGGCGGTGGTGGTGATGTCGTCGGGCAGCGGCACGGACGTCATCATCTCGTGGAAGACGGCGCGCTGTTCGGTGACGTCGCCGCCCAGGTCGAGCGGGCCGTCCCGCAGCAGTTCGTCGAGGGCCTGGCGCTGTTGCTCGGACAAGGTGGAGCCTTTCCTGACAGGGGCGGGACGGCGCGCGGGTGCGGGGCGAGCGCGGGCGGGTGCGGGCCCGGGTCAGCGCGGCGGGCCGACGATGATCTGCCCGTACATGTCGGCGGCCTCGGCCATGCGGTCCTTCGAGATCTCGAAGCCCTCGGGACGCGGCGTCGCCATGTCACGTCCCGCGTGCCGGAACATGCCCTCGATGCCGCCAGGGGTGCAGATCATCAGCAGGTCGGCCGTGTCGGAGGTGATCCGGTAGCCGTGCGGCACGTTGCGAGGCAGGAAGACGATGCCGCCCTCGGACAGCTCCATCTCCTGGTCGTCGGACCAGAGCAGCGCCTCACCCTTGATGAGCATGAAGACTTCGTCCTCATTGGTGTGCATGTGGTACGGCGGCGCCTCCCCCTTGCTGACGGAGAACCGTCCGACGGTGAGCTGCCCGTCGGTGGCCGCGCTGTCGAGGAGGACGGAGAACATGCCTCCGTCGAGCCATTCCAGCTTCTGCTGCTGTTCGGGCTGGGCGAGATAGGCGATGCTCACGACGGATTCCCTTCCGCGCGGCCGGCGGACGCGGCGCTGTCGTCACCGTCACCGCCGGTGGGGACGAGTGCGACGACCGGGATGATCCGCTCGGTCTTGCGCTGGTAGTCGGCGAACCCGGGGTAAAGGCCGGCCTGCTCGGCGTAGACGGTGTCCCGCTCCTCGCCACGCAGCTCGACGGCACGGACGTCGAGAGTCTCGTCCTTGATCTCGACGCGCACGTCGGGATGGGCGATCAGGTTGTGGTACCAGTCCGGGTTGTGGTCGGAGCCCGCTTTGGAGGCGAAGACGAAGTAGCGGCCCTCACCGGCCAGGTACATCATCGGATTGACACGGGGTGCGCCGGATCGGGCACCGACGGTGTGCAGCAGAAGCAGCGGCGCACCCGCGAAGTTCCCGCCGACCTGTCCGTGGTTGGCGCGGAACTCGTCGATGATGCGTGCGTTCGGGTCGTCAGTCATACGTCTCCCGTCGTCGCGCCCGGGGACACCGCGGTCGGCGGCCCTCACCCGGGGCAGTCACATGTTCGATCATCCCCCTGGTGGCGCGGTGACCGCCAGACGAAAAGTAGGAACAGCAGTACCACCTGCCCAGCCGCCCGGCTCGGGCGCCGTACACATACGTACGGGCGGTCGGCGCCACCGGCACCGACCGCCCGCAGGGCGTTGACTCCGTGGACGGCCTAGCCGCCCAGCAGCTTGCCCGGAAGGCCGAGGACACCCCCGAGCAGATCACCGATGGGGTTGCTGGGAGCGGGGGCGTCGGCAGCCGGCTGCTCAGCGGGCGGCGCGGGCTCGTTCGTCGCCGGGCTGTCGTCGCTGCCGCCGGCCGACTCGTCGGGTGCCGTCGTACTGCCCGAGCCCGAACCCGAGCCGCTGTCCGAACTGCCCTTGTCCGGCGCCGGGTTCTGGTCGCCGGTGGTGCCGACGGGAGCCTTGCCGCCGCCCGCCGCGCTCTTCGCGGGGGCCTTGCCGGAGGACTCGTCTGCCGAGGCGGAGTCCTTCTTGCCGGCGGTGTCCTTCGCGGTCGTCTCCTGCGCGGTCCGTCCGGCGGTACTCGGGATGCCCGCACCCGCGAGCGGTCCTCCGACGCTGCCCGACGTGGGCGTACCGGCGTCCGCCTGCGGCTTCGGGGCCGAGTCCTTGGGCGCGCGATCGGCGAGCGTGTCCTGCTTGACCGCCCCTTCCGCCTTCTGGACCATGCCCGGTATCGGCAGCCAGGGCGCGGCCGACGTACCGCCGACGATGGCGCCGCCCAGCGCGACGGCGTAACAGGCGCACGACCCGGCCACCAGCCACCCCGCCTTACGGAACAACCGCCGCCGCCGGCCACTGGCGTCCACGAAAACGGGCCCACCAGAATAAGGCGAAAGAGCCGGCACCCCGCCCGCGGCCTCCCCGGTCTCGGCGCTCTGCGCGCCGGCGCCGGTGTCTGCTTCCTTCGCCTCCCCTGCGTCCTCTGCTCTCTTCGGGCGTTCCTCGACCGCTGTGCCCATCTTCCTGACCACTCCCCACTGGCGCGCATGAAAACGACCGAGCGCCGACGAGGTCCGTGCCGCGCGCCCTGTCCCGAGATCTCTCAGTCATATGTTCGTATCAGCGCGGCACACGGATTGGTCGGATCAGCAGATGAGATGAATTAGCTTTCGAACAGGTGGTATGGGGGCCCGCCCGCCCTCGCCGGGGCGGGCGGGAGGAGCAAGGTCAGCGGTAGAGGCGGAGGTCGGCGATGCTCCACCAGTTGGGGGCTGTGCCTGTCGAGGTCACCCTGATGTAGCGGGCCGTGGTGGTGCGGCGGAGGTCCGCCGTGGTGAGTTGGCCTGTTCCGGTGCCGGTGGCCGCCGTGTGCCAGGTCGTACCGTCGTTGCTCACGGAGACCTGCCAGCCGCGGGCGTAGTCGCCCAGGTTGTCGCCGCTGTCGATGGCGACCCGGCGGAAGTCCCGCCGCTTGCCCAGGTCGATCTGCACGTACTGGCCCGGTTCCTGGGCCTGGCCGCTGGACCAGCGGGTCGAGCCGTCCGCGTCGGTCGCGAGGTCCGCCGCGTCCTGGCCCGCGGGCTGGGAGGTGGCGTGGGCGCCGGTCAGGGGCACCTCGTGCAACCTGCTGGTGAGAGCGGCCGACTTGGGCCAGGTGAAGGTCGCGAGCGCTCCGCCGGGGAGGGTGTACTCGAACGTCCGGTCGCCCACGGCGACGGCGAACGTGCGCGGGTCGTCGTTCTCGTTGTGCACGACGAGCGCCGTCGAGCCGTCCGGGTTGCGGAAGGCGACATCGGTGAGCTGGCCGTTCCAGCCGGGGGTGCCGTAGTTGGTGCTGGCGATGCGAACGGCCCCCGGGCGTACGAACTTCGACAGGTGGCCGATGGTGTAGAACTCGGCGTTCGCGGTCACGGTCCCGTCGTCGTGCACGGCCAGCAGCCCGGTGCAGGTGTCGCAACCGCCGTTGTGCGGACCGCCGTCGGCGTCGAGTGCGACGTTCCAGTCAGCGACGGACCTGGCCCAGTTGCGTGTGGTGCCGACGGTGATGGTCCGTGCGTGCCAGGTCAGGGTCCCCCGGAAGATCTGCGCGGGCGTGTCGGTCGCTCCGTGCGAGCCGGAACACTCCGTGAACCAGATGCCCTTGTCCGGATGGGCGTCGTGCAGGGCGCTCTGCGCACTGGGGTCGCCCGAGTAGCAGTGGTACGCCGTACCCGCGATCCACTTCGCCGCCGGGCCGTCGAGCACCTGGTACGGGTAGTCCGTCTGCGGGTCCTCGCCGAGCTGCTCGGCGGTGGCGATGTCGTCGGGGTGCGTCGACCAGTTGTGGTCGTAGGCAAGGATCTTGGTACGCGGGCTGGCCCGGTGCAGCAGCGGTCCGAGCGCCTCGATGACCTTGGCCTCCTGCTCGACGGGCAGGTCGGTGCCGGGGTAGGCGTTGGGTTTGCGGTTCTGCGGCTCGTTCTGGACGGTCAGATAGTCGACGGGCACACCGGCCGCCGCGTACGCCTTGACGTACTTCACCAGGTACCGGGCGTACGCGTCGTACACCGCCGGATCGTCCTTGAGGTGACCGCCGACCAGCGAGTCGCTGTCCTTCATCCAGGCCGGCGGACTCCACGGCGTGGCCATCACGGTGAGCCGGGGATTGAGCTGCTTGGCCTGGCGCAGCAGCGGCAGGATCTGCCGCTCGTCGTGGGCGATGCTGAAGTGCCGCAGGGCGAAGTCGGTCTGTCCCGCCGGGACGTCGTCGTACGTGTAGTGCGTGGCCGCGGCCGTGAAGTCGGAGGATCCGACGGGCTGGCGCAGGAAGCTGACGCCGATGCCGCGGACCGGGTCGAAGAGCTGCCGCATCGCGGAGTCCCGTGCTGTACGGGGCAGTTGGGCGAGGACGGCCGCCGAAGAGTCGGTGAGCGCACCGCCGAAGCCGTCCATGCGCTGGAAGCTCTGGTTCGGGTCGACGGTGATGGTCGTCCGGTCGGACGCACCGGCGCGGAACGCGACGGGCGCCTGCTCGCGCAGTTCCTGGGCCCCGTCCGCCGTCGTCACCCACACCCGCGCCTGCGGCGAGCCCGGCTGGTGGTGTCCGGCCGGTACGGTCCGGCCGGCCGGCGTGACCGCCGCCGTCTGGACGGCCGGCAGACACGCGAGACAGAGTGCGGCCGCCGCGACGGCCGCCGCAGTCAGGGAGGGTCTCATCAGTGGTTCTCCTCGGAGACGGGACGCGATCGGAGCTGAAGGTGGCAGGTGCGGGTGAAGGCAGGACCGTGGCGCGGCGGAGCCGGTGAACACGGGCCGGTTCCGCTTCGGGGACGAGTTACCGAAACCCGTCATGTAACAAACTGAAACATCCTGGAAACTCTTTGACGTGTGCACAGAAAAGCCGTACCCGTCATGGACTGTCAAGCCCTCTACAGCCGATAAGTCCGGCTCCGCTACGCTGCCCGCATGAAACGAAAAGCTGTAACAAGTGGCTGAGCTGAGGAGTTCCCGGGTCACGGTGCGCGCTATCGCCGCCGAAGCGGGCGTGTCGATCGCCACGGTTTCGCGCGTCATGAACGGGCACGAGCATGTGGCCTCCGACACGCAGGAGTTGGTGCGCAGGGCGATCGAGCGGCTGGGCGCCCCGGCCCCCGCGCGGCGCGGCGCCTCGGGCGGGGCGATCTATGTGCGCTGCCCGTACGTGCTGACCGACTACTTCGGCGTGATCGTCTCCTCGATCGCCGAGACGCTCGACCTGCACGGCAGGCGCGTGGTGCTCAGCGCGGGCGACGCCGCCCGCCGGCCGGGGGTGCTGGCCGGGCTCGCCCAGGAGTCCGGGCTCGCGGGCGCGGTGCTGATCCTGCCGCCCGAGCCCGCGACGGAGCTGGAGGCGCTGCGCGCCCGGGGGCTGCCGTTCGTGGTGGTCGACCCGAGCAGCCCGTTGTCCCGGGACATCGCGTCGGTGTCGGCGGCCAATCTGACCGCGGCCCGCTCCGTCACCGCGCATCTGGTGCAGCTCGGGCACCGGCGCATCGGGGTCATCGGCGGACCCACCGAGTGGCTGGCGACCCAGTCCCGGCTCGCCGGCCACGCCGCCGCGCTCGCCGAGGCCGGGCTGTTGCCGTCGCCCGCCCTGTTGCGCGCCATCGAACCGACGGCCGACCGGGGTTACGAAGCGGCGGGCGACCTGCTCGACCTGCCCGAACGCCCCACCGCCCTGGTCGCGTTCAACGACAAGGCGGCGGTCGGCGCGCTGCGGGCCGCGTACGAGCGGGGGCTGCGGGTCCCGGCGGACCTGTCGATCACCGGCTTCGACGACACCGATCTGAGCCGCAGCACGGTGCCCCGGCTGACGACGGTGGGTCAGCCGCTGGAGGAGATGGGCCGGATGGCCGTGTCGCTGCTGATGCGGCTGCTCGACCGGCACACCGTGGACACCCTCCATGTCGAACTCGCCACGCATCTGGTGCTGCGGGAATCGACCGGTCCGGTGCCACGGGGCTGACCCCCTGACACCTGCGCCGCGTTGAGGAAATGAACGCTCCATCCGGCCCGCCCCGGCTCAGGTCGGGCTTTTTTCGGTTCCCGCCCCCTTGACCGCTGCGGCATCCTCCCCTTCAATCAGGATGCTGAAGGCACCGTGGCATCCAGTCCACCCATGACAACACCCTTTGAACACAAGGCTGTTGTCAGATCGCGCCAGTGACATCGCAGCACCGTCACCGTGGGCCCGCCTGGCCGTTCCCCCTTTTCCGCACCCCGTCGCGCCCCGCCATGCCCCGGTGCCCGCTGCTCCACCACCTTCGAAGAAGGAGGGACAGAGTTGTCCCGTACCAGAATCCTTTCCGCCATGCTGGCCTCGGCGCTGGTCTTCTCGGCCGCCACCGCCGTCAGTTCGGGCACAGCGCAGGCTGCCGCAGGACCCGCCGTATCGGTGTGGGAGACGACGGCGGACCAGAGCAAGCTGCTGGCTCCGCAGTCCGGGGCGACCTTCGCCGACGGTGCGAGCTCGGCCGGACAGGTCATCAGCGTCGACTCGTCGAAGACGTACCAGTCCATGACCGGATTCGGCGCCTCGCTCACCGACTCCTCCGCGTGGCTGATCGCCAACTCGCCCCAGCGGAACGCGATCATGTCCAAGCTCTTCGACCCCGCCTCGGGCATCGGGCTGAGCTTCCTGCGCCAGCCGATCGGGGCTTCGGACTTCGCCCGGTCGCAGTACACCTACGACGACATGCCGGCGGGGCAGAGCGACCCGAGCCTGACGCACTTCTCCACCGCCCATGACAACGACTACATCCTGCCGCTGCTCAAGCAGGCGCTCCAGCTCAACCCGAGCACCACCGTCATGGCGACGCCCTGGAGCCCGCCGGGCTGGATGAAGAGCAGCGGTTCGATGGTGGGCGGCTCACTGAACTCCGCCAACTACCAGGTGTACGCGAACTACTTGGTCAAGTTCCTCCAGGCGTACAAGACCGCGGGCGTCCCCGTCTCACTACTCACCCCGCAGAACGAGCCGGAGTTCTCCCCGTCCAACTACCCCGGCTCCACGTACTCGGCGGCCGACGAGGCCCGACTGATCGGCGGGTATCTCGGCCCCGCCATCGCGTCCGCCGGTCTCAGCACCAAGATCATCGGCTACGACCACAACTGGGACGACACCGGCTTCCCTTCGACCGTGCTCGGCGACTCCGCGGCCGGACCGTACACGGCGGGGGTGGCCTGGCACTGCTACGGCGGCAACCCGGGCGCGCAGTCCGTCGTGCACAACTCGTTCCCGAACAAGGACGCGTACTTCACCGAGTGCTCCGGCAGCAAATCCGCCAACGACGCCAACACGTTCGCCGACTCCCTCGACTGGCAGACGGAGAACCTGATCATCGGCGCGACCCGCAACTGGGCGAAGTCCGTGGTGACATGGAACATGGCGCTGGACCCGAGCGGCGGTCCGAGCATGAACTGCACCACCTGCACGGGCGCCGTCACGGTCAACAACTCCGCAGGCACGGCCGCGTACAACGCCGAGTACTACGTCCTCGGCCAGGCCAGCAAGTTCGTCAAGCCCGGCGCGGTCCGCGTCGACTCCAACACCTTCGGTTCGGGGAACCTCCAGGATGTCGCCTTCCGCAACCCGGACGGCTCCATCGCTCTGATCGTCCTCAACGGCGACACCGCCAACGCCCGCACCTTCGGCGTCAACCACAACGGCCAGAACTTCAGCTACTCCGTGCCGGCCAAGGCGGTGGCGACCTTCACCTGGAAGCCCGGCACGACCGGCGGAGGCGGCGGGACCGGCGACGGCGGCGGCAGTGTGATCGATGCGAGTAAGTGGTACTCGATCGCCAACACCAACAGCCACAAGTGTGTCGACGCGGCGAACGGCGGCACCGCCAACGGGACCGCACTGCAGCAGTGGACCTGTGTCGCCGGCAGCACCAACCAGCAGTGGCAGTTCCAGCCCACCGACAGCGGCTACTACAAGGTCGTCAGCCGCAACGCCGCCACCGCGGCCTGGGACATCACCGGCGGCCCCGGCGCCACAGGAAACGGCGTCAAGGTCCAGCTGTGGGGCTACGGCGGCGGCACGAACGAGCAGTTCAAGCCCGTCCAGCACAGCGACGGCAGCTACAGCTTCACACCACGCAACAACACCGCGCAGTGCCTGGACATCACCGACGTCTCCACCGCGGACGGCGCCCGCCTCCAACAGTGGACGTGCAGCAACGGCCCGGCCCAGAGCTTCACGCTCTCCGCCACGTAACCACCCACCGGCCAAGGCCAGTTGAGCGGGCGGGACCGCACCGAGGCCCCGCCCCTCAGCCGTGGCTCAGGCGCTGTCCGCGATGGCCTGGTCCAGGATGGTCAAGCCCAGGGACAGTTCGTCCTCCGTCGCGGTCAGTGGCGGGGCCATGCGCAGGACTCCGCCCATGCCCGCGATCTGGACGATGTTCGTGTGCAGGCCGAGTTCGAGGCAGCGGCGGGTGACCCTCGCGCCCAGTTCGTTCGAGCTGCGCTTCGTCTCGCGGTCCACGACGAGTTCGAGGCCCGCCAGCAGGCCCCTGCCGCGGACGTCGCCGACGACCTCGTGGCGGGTGGCGATGTCGGTCAGGCCGTCGTGCAGGAACGCGCCGAGCGAGCGCGCGCGGGCGTCGAGCTTTTCGGCGGTCAGGACATCCAGGACGGTGTTGCCCACCGCCGCCACCAGCGGGTCGGCGACGTGGGTGGTCAGGAACAGGAACCCGCGCTCGTACGCCTCCTGCTCGATCTCGGCGCTGGTGACCACGGCCGCCAGCGGGAGCCCGGCGCCCAGGGTCTTCGACAGGGTGAGGATGTCGGGCACGATGCCGTCGCGCTCGAACGCGTACCAGGTCCCGGTGCGGCACAGGCCGGTCTGGGCCTCGTCCAGGATCAGCAGCATGCCGCGCTCCTCGCACTTCTCCTTCAGCGCGGCGAAGTACCCGAGCGGCGGCTCGATGATGCCGCCCGAGCTGAGGATCGGTTCGACCAGGCACGCGGCCAGGCTGCCCGTCGACTGCGCGTCGATCAGGTCGAAGGCGAAGTCCAGCTGGCGCCGCCAGTCCAGCGAGCCGTCCGCCGCCGTGAAGTCGGGCCGGTACGCGTTCGGCACCGGGATCGCGAAGTTGCCGGGCGCGGCGGGGCCGTAGCCCTTGCGGCCCGCGCTGTACGTGGCGGAGGCGGCGGCCTGTGTCATGCCGTGCCAGGACCGCGCGAACGAGACGATCTCGTGTTTGCCCGTGACCAGCTTCGCCATCCGGATGGCGGCCTCGTTCGACTCACCGCCGGTGGTCAGCAGCAGCACCTTCTTCAGCGGCTCGGGCAGCGTGCCGGCCAGCCGCCTGGCGAGGTCGACCACCGGCCGGCTGAGCATGCCGCTGAAGAGATGGTCGAGGGTGGCGACCTGCCGCTGGACGGTCGCGACGATCTCCGGGTGCGAGTGGCCGAGGATCGCGCTCATCTGGCCGGAGGTGAAGTCGAGGATCTTCCGGCCGTCGGCGGCGTAGAGGAAACTCCCCGCAGCGCGGTCGATGACCTCGTGGGTGAACTCGGTGCCGTAGCGGACGAGATGGTTCTCCGCGTCGGCCCAGAAAGTGTCGGTGGCGGACGGCGATACGGTGGTCGGACCAGTGGTCGTAGCAGCCATGCTGTCGACGGTAAGGCGCGTCCGAGCAACACGTCCATCTCACGATTCCGGCTTTCCTGTTCGGCATAACCGCACAACACTGGGGAGGTGATGAATCCCTGGAGACTGCGCCTGCTGAGCCAGCTGGACACACTGGGCACCGTCCGGGCCGTGGCCCAGGCGGCCAGCCTGAGCCCGTCCAGCGTCTCCCAGCAGCTCGCCGTGCTGGAGGCCGAGACCCGTACCCAGCTCCTGGAGCGCACGGGGCGGCGGGTGCGGCTGACACCCGCCGGGCTGATCCTCGCGCGGCGGGCGCGGGCGATCCTCGACCACATGGACACCGTCGAGGCGGAGCTGCGCGGCTTCGGCGACGAGCCCGCCGGGCTGGTGCGGCTGGGGGCGTTCCAGAGCGCGATCCACACCATGGCGGTGCCGGCGGTCACCCGGCTGGCCCGCGAACACCCGCATCTCGACATCGAGTTGCTGCAACTGGAGCCGCACGAGAGCATGCCGGCGCTCCGCAACGGCGACGCGGACGTCATCATCACGACCACCGACTTCGACGAGCTGCCGCTCGGGCCCGACCTCGACCTCGTACCGCTGGCCACCGAGCCGGTCCTGCTCGTGGTGCCTCCCGGGCACCCGGCAGCGGGGCGCGGCGCCGTCGACCTGGCGGCGTACGCGGACGAGTCGTGGGCGTTCGACGTACCGCAGTCGTACATGGCCAATCTCGCCCAGCGGCTGTGCCGTCAGTCGGGCTTCGAGCCGCGGGTGGTGTGCCGGTTCAGCAACTACATGATGACGTTGCAGCACGTCGAGGCCGGGCTGTCGATCGCGCTGCTGCCCGGCCTGGCGGTCGACCGCCGCTATCGCGTCGCCACCAGGGAACTTCCGACTCCGGTGACCCGTACGATCACGGCCGCCGTGCGCCGCGGCTCGCCGCCCCGCGCCGCGGTACGTGTCGTGCTGGACGCGCTGCGTCGCCTCCCGGAGCTGGCCACGGACGTCACTTAGTGACACGATGACACTGGTGAGCAAGAGGTAACGGACACCTGGACGGAGGACGACATGGCGGCGGACAAGCGCGCGGCAGGCGGAATGAGTGAGCAGCGACGGCTGCGGCTGCGGCTCGAAATCTCCCGGGAGGCGGCGCGCCTGTTCTGGAAGCAGGGCGTCGCCGACACCAGCGGTGAGCAGATCGCGGCCGCGGTGGGGCTCTCCGTACGCACCATCTGGCGGCACTTCCGCAACAAGGAGAGCTGCGCCGAGCCGATCGTGACGCAGGGCGTCGAGTGGTTCATGAACGTGATGCGCGACTGGCCCCGGCACAGCTCCCTCGAAGATCACATCGTCGCGGAGCTGAAGAAGCGCGCGACCGACGTGGACCCGGCCGAGTTGGCCGACGAAATGCTCGCCACCAAGATGATCGCCCTCGGCGACACGGAGCCGGCGATCCGTTCGGCCTGGCTGATGGCCTGCGACCAGGTGGAACACGAGCTGACCGGCATCCTCGCGAGCCGGCTGAGCCGCCCGGCCGACGACCTCGAGGTGCGGCTGCACGCCGCGACGGCCGCGGCGGCGATGCGGGTGGTGGACGAGGACATCGGCGCCATGCTGCTGGCCGGCACCGATCTCGCCCAGTTCAAGGACCTGTCGGCCGTCTCGGCGCGCATCGTGGGCGCGATCCGCACGGCCACCGGCGGCGCGGTGGGCGACCCCGTCGAGGCCGCGCCTGAGGCCGCCTGAGGCCGAAGCCGACGGGTGCCACGCGCCGCTACGTCACGCGGTGACCTTGGCGATGAACGACGCGAGGTTCCCCACGGTCCGCTCGATCTTCTGCTCCATGGTGAGCGTCTCGTGCAGCCGCGCGCCCACACCCGCGTCCTTCTTCCCCCGCAGATACAGCGGGCAGGCCAGGTCGCTGCACATGTAGGCGCCCACCGAGTTGCCCTCCCGGCCTGCCTTGCCCGCCTTCGGGGCGACCATCAGCGAGACCCCTCCGCTGTGCGTGGTCAGACAGATCGAGCACATGCTGCGCCGCCCCTGCTGGAAGGCAGGACTCGGGCAGCGCAGCACGAGCGCCACGGTCCGGCCGTCCAGCTCCGTGGCGAGGCAGGCGCGGCCGGGGACCTGGAGGTCCCGCCAGCCGAAGAAGTCCAGGTCGTCCCAGGGCCGTTCGGCCAAGTCGTGGGGGACGGACAGACGCTTCGCCTCGCCCTTGGAACAGTTCACGAACGCGGTACGGATCTCTCGCTCAGTCAGCGGCCTCATGATACGCAGGCTAATTTGCCTAGAGGTTTTAGGCAAATGCATAATGGGTTTCGGCAGAAGGAGGGATGGTTATGGTTCGAGCAGGACTGACCCCGGAACGCCTGACCCAGGGAGCCGCGGAGCTCGCCGACGAGGTGGGCTTCGACCAGGTGACCGTCTCGGCGCTCGCCCGGCGGTACGACGTCAAGGTCGCGAGTCTGTACTCGCATCTGAAGAGCTCCGACGACCTCAGGATCCGGATCGCCCTGTACGCCTTGGAGGAGCTGGCCGACCGTGTCTCCGCCGCCCTCGCGGGGCGCGCGGGCAAGGACGCCCTGGTCGCCTTCGCCGACGCGTACCGCGACTACGCGCGGGAGCACCCCGGCCGCTACGACGCGGCGCGGCTCAGGCTCGACCCGGAGACGGCGGCGGCGAGCGCCGGCGTCCGGCACGCCCAGATGACGCGGGCGATCCTGCGCGGGTACGCCCTCACGGAGCCGGACCAGACCCACGCGGTCCGGCTGCTCGGCAGCGTCTTCCACGGCTACGTGAGCCTGGAGATGAGCGGTGGTTTCAGCCACAGCCTGCCCGACAGCCAGGAGAGCTGGACCTGGATCGTCGACTCCCTCGACGCGATGCTGCGCGACTGGCCCCGGTCCTGACCCGTCAGGCCGGCACAGCGAGCAGCAGTACGCAGCACAGCGCCCAACCGACCACCCGAACATCCCGAACAGCAGGCGGAGCCCCATGAACACCACCCGGCACGACTGGATCAGCACACCCATCACCGAGGACATCGTGCGCGGCGCACTCGAACTGGAGCGGACCCCACAGGGCGTGCTGCCGCACCGGCTGCCCGCCTGGGCGCGCGCCCAGTACTCCGACGGACAGCTGGCCATGGCGGAGTCCCAGCCGTCCGGTGTGCGGCTGGCGTTCCGTACCCGGGCCACCGCCGTCGAACTCGAAACCCTGCGCACCAAGCCGTCCTACGAGGGCGCGCCGCTGCGTCCCGACGGGGTGTACGACCTGCTCGTCGACGGTGAACTGACCGGCCAGGCCGGTGTGAGCGGCGGCAACGTCCTGCACATCGACATGACCACCGGCACGGCGAACTTGGAACCGGGCCCGCCCGGCACGCTCCGCTTCGACGAACTGCCCGCCAGGGACAAGGACATCGAGATCTGGCTGCCGTACAACGAGACCACCCAGCTCGTCGCGCTGCGCACCGACGCGCCCGTCGAACCCGCCCCGGACCGGGGCCGCAAGGTGTGGCTGCACCACGGGAGTTCGATCAGCCACGGCTCCAACTCCGCGAGCCCGACCACGACCTGGCCCGCGCTGGCCGCGTCCCTCGGCGCGGTGGAGCTGATCAATCTCGGGCTCGGCGGCAGCGCGCTGCTCGACCCGTTCACCGCCCGCACCATGCGGGACACCCCGGCCGACCTGATCAGCGTCAAGATCGGCATCAATCTCGTCAACGCCGACCTGATGCGGCTGCGTGCCTTCACCCCGGCCGTGCACGGCTTCCTCGACACCATCCGTGAGGGGCACCCCACC
Source organism: Streptomyces sp. AcH 505 (assembly GCF_000818175.1). GTDB lineage: Bacteria > Actinomycetota > Actinomycetes > Streptomycetales > Streptomycetaceae > Streptomyces. The sequence goes on along the minus strand of NZ_JTIY01000002.1, from coordinate 376,915 downwards.
GCACCGCTGCTGGTCGTCTCCCCCGTCCACTGCCCCATCCACGAGGACACCCCCGGCCCCAGCGCCCCGGACTTCAGCGACATCTCCGAGGGCACGCTGCGGTTCAGGGCGGCCGGCGATCCGGCGGAGCGCGCGGCGGGGAAGCTGACGCTGGGCGTCATCCGCGAGGAGCTGGCCCGCATCGTCGCGCAGCGGTCGGCGGACGACCCTCATCTGCACTACCTCGACGGCAACGACCTGTACGGCCCGGAGGACTACGCCGAGCTTCCCCTGCCCGACCAGCTCCACCCGGACCCGGCGGGGCAGCGGCGCATCGGCGAGAACTTCGCCCGGCTCGCGTTCGGCGCCGACGGTCCCTTCGTGGCCAAGACCGACTGAGACCGGACGGGACCGACTGGGACCGACTGAGGCCGGTTGAGACCGGGCCAGGACCATCCAGGACCGGACGAGCAGAATCGCGGGTCCACGGCGCGTCACTTCCCGATCACGCGTGTCTCTTCGATACTGAATGCTGACTGACTGCTGCGAGAAGACCGACGTCAACCGCCATGAGCCTGTCCCCGGGGCCTGGCCGGTACCGCACCCAGGAGGACCCTGTGAAGATGCTCATCAACGTGCCGGAAACCGTGGTCGACGACGCGCTGCGCGGGATGGCGGCGGCGCATCCGGACCTCGCCGTGGACGTGGCGAACCGCGTGGTGGTACGGCGCGACGCGCCCGTCGCCGGCAAGGTCGGCCTCGTCTCGGGCGGCGGCTCGGGACACGAGCCGCTGCACGGCGGGTTCGTCGGCCCGGGGATGCTCTCCGCCGCGTGTCCCGGCGAGGTGTTCACCAGTCCCGTGCCCGACCAGATGGTGCGGGCCGCCGCGGCCGTGGACAGCGGCGCGGGCGTGCTGTTCATCGTGAAGAACTACACCGGCGACGTCCTCAACTTCGACATGGCGGCCGAGCTCGCCGAGGACGAGGGCGTCCAGGTCGCGAAGGTCCTGGTCAACGATGACGTGGCGGTCACCGACAGCCTGTTCACGGCCGGCCGGCGCGGTACGGGCGCCACGCTCTTCGTCGAGAAGCTGGCGGGCGCCGCGGCCGAGGAGGGCGCGCCGCTGGAGCGGGTCGAGGCCATCGCCCGGCAGGTCAACGAGTCGTCGCGCAGCTTCGGCGTCGCGCTGACCGCCGTCAGCACGCCGGCCAAGGGCAGCCCGACGTTCGACCTGCCGCAGGGCGAGCTGGAGCTGGGCATCGGCATCCACGGCGAGCCGGGCCGTGAGCGGCGCGCCATGATGACGTCCCGCGAGATCGCGGACTTCGCGGTGAACGCGGTCCTGGAGGACCTGAAGCCGACGGGCCCGGTACTCGCGCTGGTCAACGGCATGGGCGGCACCCCGCTGCTGGAGCTGTACGGATTCAACGCCGAGGTGCAGCGGGTGCTGGGCGAGCGGGGCGTGTCGGTGGCTCGTACGCTCGTCGGGAACTATGTGACCTCGCTCGACATGGCGGGCTGTTCGGTGACCCTGTGCCAGGTCGACGAGGACCTGCTGCGACTGTGGGACGCGCCGGTGCAGACCCCCGCGCTCCGCTGGGGTCGCTGAAGCGCCGTCCGAGACAGGACAGTCCGCACAAGACAGTCCGACCCAGGACAGTCCGACCCAGGACAGAACGACTCACGGTTCGAGGAGATCACGTGCCTGACCAGGAACCCGACCCGACGCTCGACGCCGCCTTCTTCCGCCGCTGGCTCATCGCCACAGCGGCGGCGGTCGAGCGGGAGGCCGACCGGCTGACCGAGCTGGACTCGGCGATCGGCGACGCCGACCACGGCAGCAACCTGCAGCGCGGCTTCCGGGCCGTGACCGCCGTACTGGAGAAGGAGTCGCCGGCCACGCCCGCCGCCGTACTGACCCTGGCGGGCCGGCAGCTGATCTCCACCGTGGGCGGCGCCTCGGGACCGCTGTACGGGACGCTGCTGCGGCGTACGGGCAAGGCGCTCGGCGACGAGCCCGAGGTCAGCCACGCCACGCTGGCCGAGGCGCTCGGCGCGGGTGTCGCGGCCGTGGCCCAGCTCGGCGGTGCCAAGGCCGGCGACAAGACGATGCTGGACGCGCTGGAGCCGGCGGTCACCGCGCTCGGCACGTCGTTCGGGGCGGCGGCCGAGGCGGCGGAGGCCGGCGCCGCGGCGACCGTGCCGATGCAGGCGCACAAGGGCAGGGCGAGCTATCTCGGGGAGCGCAGCATCGGGCACCAAGACCCCGGCGCGACGTCCGCCGCCCTGCTGATCGCGGCGCTCGGCACGGCCGCCGAGGAAAGCCGATGAGCGTCGAGAAGCCCGTCGGCATCGTGCTCGTGTCGCACAGCGGACCGGTCGCCGCGGCCGTCGCCGAACTGGCGCGCGGTCTCGCGGGCAGCGGCCCCGAGGCACCGCTGGCCGCGGCGGGCGGCACACCGGACGGCGGGCT
>NZ_JTIY01000002.1:370445-374437 GCF_000818175.1 Streptomyces sp. AcH 505 | reverse complement strand
CGGTACGAGTTCGGAGCTGATCGCGGCGGCTGCCGCAGAGGTGGACAGGGGCTCGGGCGTGGCCCTGCTGGTCGACCTGGGCAGCGCCGTCCTGACGGTCAAGACGCTGCTGATCGACGGCGACGAACTCCCCGACGGCGCCCGCCTGATCGACGCGCCGTTCGTGGAGGGCGCGGTGGCCGCCGTGGTGACGGCGTCGGCGGGCGGCGACCTGGACGCCGTGGAGGCTGCGGCAGCCGAGGCGTACTCGTACCGCAAGACGTAGGAAGGCTCCGCGACGAGCTGCCGTCCGCGCTCGGGGCGGGCCGCGCGCGGAGGCCGTGAGCCCTGCGGGCAGCACGCCGGACGGCAGGCTCGTACGCGTTCGCAGCTGATCGCGACGGCTGCCGCCGAGGTGGACACGGGCTCGGGCGTCGCCCAGCCGGCCGTCCTGGGCAACGCCGCGGGGGCGCGCGGCGCCCACCGCGCGCCGGACGGGACCGGGCGGACGGGCCGCAGCCCGTCAGCCCGCAGCACCATGGGCCCGCGGGACATGGCTTGATCTCCTCCTCGTCTTGCTCATCAGGCGTCGCAGGCACAGGCTCGACCCATGGACCGCGAGACGACAGATGCGAACGACGGCCGGGCGCTGCGGTGCCTGGTGACCGGGGCCACCGGGTACATCGGCGGGCGGCTGGTGCCCGAGCTGCTGGACGCCGGGCACCAGGTGCGCTGTCTGGCGCGCCGGCCGCACACGCTGCGCGACCATCCCTGGATCGACCGCGCCGAGGTGGTACGCGGCGACGTCACCGACGCCGAGTCGGTCGGCGAGGCGCTGCGCGGCATCGACGTGGCGTACTACCTGGTGCACGCGCTGGGCGGCGGCCGGGACTTCGCCGCCACCGACCGGCACGCCGCGCAGGTCTTCGCCGAGCAGGCGCGCGCCCAGGGGGTGCGGCGCATCGTCTTCCTCGGGGCGCTCACCCCCGCCGGGGTGCCGGAGGCCGAGCTGTCGCCGCATCTTCGCTCGCGTACCGAGGTGGGCCGGATCCTGCTGGACTCCGGCGTGCCGACGGCGGTCCTGCGGGCCGCCGTCATCATCGGGTCGGGTTCGGCGTCGTTCGAGATGCTGCGGTACCTGACCGAGCGGCTGCCGGTGATGGTCACCCCGAGCTGGGTGCACACCACCATTCAGCCGATCGCCGTCCGCGATGTGCTGCGCTATCTGGTCGGCTGCGCCGCGCTTCCGGCCGATGTCAACCGCACGTTCGACATCGGCGGCCCCGACGTGCTGACGTACCTCGACATGATGCGGCGCTACGCCGCTGTGGCCGGGCTGCCCCGGCGGCTGATCCTGCCTGTGCCGCTGCTGACGCCCCGGCTGTCCAGCCACTGGGTGGGGCTGGTCACGCCGGTGCCCCGGTCGATCGCCCGGCCGCTGGTGGAGTCGCTGCGCCATGAGGTCGTCTGTCACGAGCGGGACATCGCCCGGTACGTGCCGGATCCGCCGCAGGGTCTCTCCACCTTCGACCGGGCGGTCGAGCTGGCGCTTCGGCGTATCCAGGACGCCGACGTGTCGACCCGCTGGTCGTCCGCCTCGGTGGCGGGCGCGCCGAGCGATCCGCTGCCGACGGATCCCGACTGGGCGGGCGGCAGTCTGTACACGGACCGGCGGCAGCGGGTGGTGGACGCTCCCCCGGAGGCGCTGTGGCGGGTCATCGAGGGGATCGGCGGGGAGAACGGCTGGTACTCGTTCCGGCAGGCGTGGGTGGTGCGGGGCTGGCTCGACCGGCTCGTCGGGGGTGTCGGACTGCGGCGCGGCCGGCGGGACGCGCGGCGGCTGCGGGTCGGTGACGCGCTGGACTTCTGGCGGGTCGAGGAGATCGAGCAGGGCAGGCTGCTGCGGCTGCGGGCCGAGATGCGGCTGCCCGGTCTTGCCTGGCTGGAGCTGCGGGCCGACCCGGAGGGCGAAGGGCAGGCGGTCTTCCGGCAGCGGGCGCTGTTCCATCCGCAGGGGCTGCTGGGACACGCGTACTGGTGGAGCGTGTGGCCGTTCCACTCGGCGGTGTTCGGCGGTATGGCGCGCAACATCACGGGAGCGGCCCACGCGGCGGCCCAGGTGACCCCGCCCGGCCGGTCCGATCCGGGTCCTGTCACCGTCACGAAGCGGTGACGCGAGGCCCCACGCCACGCAGCCCCGAGCGAGCCCTTACGTGCTGTCGCCGCGCCGGTCGGTCCTGCGGGACAGCAGGTCCCGCAGCAGCCCCTCGTCGGCCGGCCCGAGTCCGGTGACGAAGCTGGTGAGGACGGCCGCCCGGTCCCCCGCGCTCTCCAGCACCTTGCGCATCCGCAGCGCCGCGAGGCCGGCCTCGTCCAGGGCCGCGCGCCATTCGAAGGCGCGGCCCGACCGCTGTCTGGTGACGGCGTGCTTGGCGTAGAGCCTGGTCAGGATGGTCATCACCGTCGTGTAGGCGAGGTCGTCGCCGAGCCGGTGCCGCACCCAGTCGGCCGTCGCGGGTCCCGGCGCCTGGCGCAGCGCCGCGAGCACCAGCGACTCCAGTTCGCCCCTGCCGCGTCTGCGGGGGCCGCCGTGCGTACCGCCGTACTCCCCCAACGCCGTCTCCCTCCGCCACGCTCGTCGGCCGCTCACCGGCCGCTGACTTCTACAGTGTTGTAGATTTTGGTTACGGTCACCAGCGCACATCAGGAGGAGCAGCGTGGGAGTTTCCCTGTCCAAAGGCGGCAATGTCTCGCTCACCAAGGAGGCACCCGGACTGACGGCGGTACTGGTCGGGCTCGGCTGGGACGTACGGACGACGACCGGCACCGACTACGACCTGGACGCCAGCGCCCTGCTGGTCAACGAGGCCGGCAAGGTCGGCACCGACCAGAACTTCGTCTTCTACAACAACCTCAAGAGCCCCGACGGATCCGTCGAGCACACCGGTGACAACCTCACCGGCGAGGGCGAGGGCGACGACGAGGTGGTCAAGGTGAATCTCGCGGCCGTGCCCGCCGAGGTCAGCAAGATCGTCTTCCCCGTCTCGATCCATGACGCGGAAAGCCGTGGGCAGAGTTTCGGCCAGGTCCGCAACGCGTTCATCCGCGTCGTCAACCAGGACGGCGGCGCCGAACTGGCCCGCTACGACCTGAGCGAGGACGCGGCGACGGAGACCGCGATGGTCTTCGGCGAGCTGTACCGCAACGGCGCGGAGTGGAAGTTCCGCGCGGTCGGCCAGGGATATGCCAGTGGACTGTCCGGTATCGCGGCCGACTTCGGCGTAGGCGTCTGACCGTACGGTCGGACCGCCGGGTCTCCAGGCGTCACGTGGGGCACAGGGCAGCGGCCCTGTGCCCCACTGCCATGTCGTAGTGGCATCGAGCCACGCCGGGGCGTCCGTTGGAGTCCGGCCGGTCCCCGCTGGGCATGGAGTCAGTGGCGCCTACAGGCGCCGCCCGTGCGACACCCGACCCACAGCACCGGGGACCCGAGCGGAACGAGGCGAGGCATGCAGCCGCAGCACACCTGGGAGTTCACCGACGACCGAGGTCATCTGACCACGGCAGCCGCAAGACCGGAGCGGGTGGTCGCCTACATACAGGCGGCAGCGACGCTCTGGGACCACGGTCTGCGCCCCTTGGGCATCTTCGGTTCGCACCATGACGGCGACACCCCCGACGCGGCCAAGGCGGGTGAGCTGCCGCTGTCCGAGGTACGGAACTTCGGCGCGGGCAGCGGTATCGACCTGGACGGGCTGGTCGCCGCCGGGCCAGGTCTTGTGGTGGCCGTCAGCTACGGCGGCGGACAGATCTACGGCATCGATCCGGAGGCGGCCAAGCATCTGGAGGAGCAGGTCCCCGTCGTCGTCCTGGACGTGGGCAAGGACCGCACGCTCGCCGCGATCCGCGACCGGTTCGGCGAGCTGGCTTCGGCCCTGGGTGCTCCCCGGGAGCCGGCCGTCGCCGAGCTGGCGGCCGCCGAGGACCGGCTGCGGTCGCTGACGGCGGCCGGC
>NZ_JTIY01000002.1:363611-370302 GCF_000818175.1 Streptomyces sp. AcH 505 | reverse complement strand
CGGCGGCCGGCGGCGGCCCCCGGGTGCTCGCCCTGTCGGCGGCCGACGCCGGCACGGCGTATCTGGCCCGCCCGCAGACCTGGCCGGACCTGCGGTTCCTGAGCGATCTCGGGGTCGGGCTCGTCGAACCGCCGGAAGGGCCTGGCGCCAACTGGTACACCGCACAGTGGTCCGAGGCCGCCGCGCTCGCGCCGGACATCGTGCTGGCGGACGTACGGGCCAACGCGGCGCCGCGCGAGCAGTTCGCGGACAACGAGCACTGGCGGGCAATCGCCGGGCGGGCCCGGATCCTGCCCTGGAACCCGGAGACGCCGAGCAGCCATCACGCGCATGCCCGCCTCCTCGGCACGGTCGCCGACGCCGTCGAGGACAATTAGCGGCGTACGACTCCGACGCTTGTCGGATCGTCGGACGATCCTCTGACGGACGGCTTCCATGCGACGGCTTTCATGAACGTGCTCCTCACCGGCTTCGAACCGTTCGGCGGCGAGGAGGTCAATCCCTCCTGGGACGCGGTCTCGCTCGTGGCGGCGGCGCCGCCCGACGGGCTCGACATCACGGCGGTCAGGCTGAGTTGTGTCTTCGGCACGGCGCTGGACGAGCTGCGCGCCGCCGTCGGGCGGACGGACCCCCGGCTGGTGCTGTGCGTGGGCCAGGCGGGCGGCAGGACCGGGCTCGCCGTGGAGCGGGTCGCCGTCAATGTGGACGACGCGAGGATCCCCGACAACGCGGGCAACCAGCCCGTCGACGAGCCGGTCGTCCCGGGCGGCCCCGTGGCGTATTTCGCGTCCCTGCCGGTGAAGGCCTGCGTCGAGGCGGTGCGGGCGGCGGGGCTGCCCGCGGCCGTCTCCCAGACGGCAGGGACCTTCGTGTGCAACCACGTGTTCTACGGGCTCGCGCATCTCATCGCCACCGAACGCCCGGCGCTGCGCGGCGGGTTCGTACATGTGCCGTTCGCCCCGCACCAGGTGACGGAGAAGGCGGAGCCGTCCATGTCGGTCGGCGACATCGCCAGGGGGCTCGCCGCCGTGCTCAGCACGGCAGCGCGTACGACGACCGACCTGCGGGTCGTCGGAGGAGCGCTCCACTGAGAAGCGCGGACTGACTACGGGGGCGGCTTCAGCAGCCGGGGAGGACGGCCTGCACGGTCTTGCCCGTGCCGGGACCGCGCAGCACCACGAACTGGTTCGAGAGCGCGCAGACGAGCGCGATCCCACGGCCGCTCTCGGCCGACGCGTTGTCCGTGTCCACCGTCTGGGCCGGTTCCGCAACGCGCAGCACCGGCCGGGCCGGGTTGTCGTCATGCACCTCTACGGTGACCTGGCCGTTTCCCACGCTCAGCCGGAGCCGGCAGCTGCCCCTGCCGTAGCGGGTGGCGTTGGTGACCAGTTCGGAGACGACGAGCTTGGCGTCGTCCATCTGATCGGCGGAGATCGGCTCGCCACAGCCGTGGTCGAGGTAGGCACCGGTCAGATGACGCGCCCACCGGGCCGAGGTGTCGGATCTCGGCAGAAGATACGTCGCACGTGCGGCACGCCCGGGGGCGCGTCTGTGCGCACGCATGCGGACCACTCCCTTCATTCAGCGACCCGGCGTCCGCCCCGGCCGGGGCGGCAGCGGCCCGAGGGCCGCCGCTACAGCCGGTCACTCCTTTCGAGTGCCCGGGCATCATGATCACCAATCACCGCGACACCGGGGCGGCGCCCTTTACCGCCTTCCGTCGCCGCGTCGACCAGCAGGGTCGCCAGCTCGCGCGCGTCGGCGAAGGGCCGCGGCTCGTTCAGCGAGAGGGCGAGCGACGTGGCGCCCTCGAAGAGGACGGCGAGCCTGCTGCCGAGCTGTGCCGGGTCGGCGGCGCCCGCTTCGGTGGCGACCTCCGTCACGCGCCGGGTGAATGCCCGCTTGTGTGCGCCGACCAGCGTGCGGACGGCCGAGTCCGTGTCGGCGAACTCGACGGCGGCGTTGTGGAAGGGGCAGCCGCGCAGCGCGGCACCGTCGGGCGGGTCGCGGAAGAGCGCGAGCAGCCGCTCACGGGCAGCCAGGTCCGTACGGTCGAGGACCTGCTCGCGGCCCGTGGACCCGGGTGCGCCGACCCGTGCCAGATAGGCGGCCACGAGGTCGTCCTTGCCGGCGAAGTGCTGGTAGAAGGTGCGCCGCGAGACATGCGCGACCGAGGTGAGCTGTTCCATCCCCGTGGCGTTGACGCCCTGCTCGTAGAAGAGCTTCTCCGCGGTCGTCAGGATCCGCTCGCGCGCCCCCCGGCCGCCGCGCGGCTGTCGTTCCACTGCCTCCGCTGTCGTCTTCACACCCTCAAGCATACCGATCGTTTTACTTGACTGCGGGTGCGGTGTAGCGTCGTAGGTAGAACATTCGGTTTACTTCGCTTCGGGTCGCCGTCGCACATGAGGAGCCTCGCCATGCAGTACACGACCTTCGGCCGCGCCAACGGACTACGGGTGTCCGAGTACGCCCTGGGTGCGGGGAACTTCGGCACCCGATGGGGCACGGGGGCGGAGCCCGCCGAGGCGCGCAAGATCTTCGACCGGTTCGCCGACGCGGGCGGCACCTTCGTCGACACGGCCGAGAGCTACCAGTTCGGCGAGTCCGAGGAGATCCTGGCCGATCTGATCGCCGCCGAGCGCGACCGTTTCACCCTCGCCACGAAGTTCACCAACGGAGTCACTCCGCAGGCCGGGGTGCAGGCGACGGGCAACAGCCGCAAGAACATGGTCCGGGCGGTCGAGGCCAGCCTGCGGCGGCTCAGGACCGACCACATCGACCTGTTCTGGGTGCACTTCCCCGACCCGGTCACCCCGATGGAGGAGATCCTGCGCGGTCTGGACGACCTGGTGAGCGCCGGGAAGATCCACTACGCGGGGCTCTCCAACTTCCCCGCCTGGCGCGTCTCGCGCGCCGTGGCCCTGGCGGAGCTGCGCGGCTGGGCCCCGGTCAGCGCCGTGCAGTTCGAGTACAGCCTGGTGGAGCGCAGCGCCGACCGTGAGCTGCTCCCGATGGCCGATGCGCTGGGGCTCGGCGCCGCGCTGTGGTCGCCGCTGGGCGGCGGCCTGCTGACCGGCAAGTACCGCGACGGTGACGAGGGACGGCAGCAGACCGTGCTCAAGCGGCTGCTCCACACCGAGGACGGTGGCCGCAAGACGGCGGCGGTCGACGCGGTCCTCGCCGTGGCGGAGGAGATCGGGGCGCCGCCGGCGCAGGTGGCGATGGCGTGGCTGCGCGAGCGGGCGGCCCGTGCCACCACCGCCTATGTGCCGATCATCGGCCCGCGCACCGTCAAGCAGCTGGACGACTATCTGGCCGCGCTCGACGTGCCGCTGAGCGCCGAGCAGTACCAGCGGCTGACGGAGGCCGGGGCGATCACGCTCGGCCAGCCGCACGAGCAGATCGAGGCGCAGCGCGCGGTGGTGCTCGGCGGGGACGCCGACCGGTTCCGTACCCGCGCGGTCCCGGTGGCCTGACGGCCGCCGCTCGGAGAGCCCTCGCTTTTGTCATGGACCTGGACAAGGCGAGGGCTGCGTGCTGTCATGCCAACGAACTTATTTGCAACGTTGTACAGGACGGTCGGGCAACGCACGAAGGACGGGAGTCCCCGGTCATGATCGACAGACGACGCTTCCTGCACGCCGGCGCCCTCACACTCGGCGGTGCGGGCGTCCTCGGACACTTCGCCGCACCGGCTTCGGCCGTGACGCCGGGCGCGGCGGCGAAGGCCGCACCGGCCGGCGGCTGGTACACCCCGAACGCGGCCCCACTGGCCCCCGCCGCCTTCCAGAAGCTGCCGCTCGGCAGCGTCACGGCGCGCGGCTGGCTGGCCGGACAGCTCAGGCAGTTGCTCGGCGGACTGTTCGGCCGGTACGCCGAGGTGTCCCACTTCCTCCAGTTCGACGAGTCGGGCTGGGTCCACCCGGAGAAGGCGGGCTGGGAGGAAGTCACCTACTGGCTGCGCGGATACGTCGGACTCGGCGCCCTCACCGGCGACCGGGCCGCCATGGACGCCGCAGGGCGCTGGATCGACGCGATCATCGCGACCCAGCAGCCGGACGGCTTCTTCGGCCCCACCCGGCTGCGCACCGCGCTGAACGGCGGGCCGGACTTCTGGCCGTACCTCCCGCTGCTCCAGGCCCTGCGCTCGCACGAGGAGTTCACCGGCGACACCCGGATCATCCCCTTCCTGCTCCCGTTCCTGCGCTTCATGAACGCGCAAGGCCCCGGCGCCTTCAACTCCAGCTGGGTGTCGAAGCGTTGGGGCGACGGCCTGGACGTGGTCTTCTGGGTCTACAACCGCACCGGTGAGTCGTTCCTCCTGGACCTGGCCGACTCGATGCACAACCACGGCGCGAACTGGGTCGACAACTTCCCCGACCTGCACAACGTCAACATCGCCCAGGGCTTCCGCGAACCCGCCCAGTACGCCCTGCGCTCGGGGTCTGCCGATCTCACGAACGCCACGTACCGCAACTACGCCAACGTGATGGGCACGTACGGGCAGTTCCCCGGCGGCGGCTTCGCCGGCGACGAGAACGCGCGGCCCGGGTTCGGCGACCCCCGGCAGGGGTTCGAGAGCTGCGGCATCGTCGAATTCATGGCCAGCCACGAGCTGTTGACCCGGATCACCGGCGATCCGGTGTGGGCCGACCGCTGCGAGGAACTGGCCTTCAACATGCTGCCCGCCGCCACCGACCCGCAGGGCCGTGGCATTCACTACATCACAGCGGCGAACAGTGTCGATCTCGACAACACCCCCAAGACGAACGGCCAGTTCCAGAACGGCTTCGCCATGCAGTCGTTCCAGCCGGGCGTCGACCAGTACCGCTGCTGCCCGCACAACTACGGCATGGGCTGGCCCTACTTCACCGAGGAGCTGTGGCTGGCGACACCCGACCTCGGCCTGGCCACCTCGCTGTACGCGGCGAGCGAGGTGCGCGCGAAGGTGGGCGGCGACGGGACGCTGGTCACCGTCACCGAGGACACCGACTACCCCTTCAAGGAGACGGTCACCCTCACGGTCACCACCCCGAAGGCGGTCGCCTTCCCGCTCCGGCTGCGCATCCCCGGCTGGTGCGCCGACCCCGAACTCACCGTGGCCGGCGCGCGGGTGAGCGCCCCCGCCGGACCGGCCTTCGTCAAGGTCGACCGCACCTGGCACAGCGGCGACCAGGTCACCCTGCGGCTGCCGCAGCGCACCACCGTACGCACCTGGCAGCACAACCACGGCGCGGTCGGCGTGGACCACGGTCCGCTGAGCTATTCGCTCAAGATCGGTGAGCGGTACGACCGTTACGCGGGCACCGCCGACTTCCCCGAGTACACCGTGCACGCCACCACCGCCTGGAACTACGCCCTCGCGCCCGACCCGCTCGGCGGCCTGCGGTTCACGGCCGACGCGGGGCCGCTCGCCGCCGACCCGTTCACCCAGGACGGCGCTCCGGTACGGATCACGGCGCCGGCCCGCCGTCTCGCCGAGTGGACCGCCGACGCCCAGCATGTCGTCACCCCGCTCCAGGACAGCCCCGCGCGCAGCGCGGCGGTGCCCGAGGAGGTGACACTGATCCCGATGGGCGCGGCCCGGCTGCGGATCAGCGCGTTCCCGACCGCGGCGCCCGACGGGCACGCCTGGGTGGCCGCGCCCCCGTACCGGCGCGTCCAGAACAAGCACAGCGGCAAGGTGCTCGCCGTGGACGGCATGTCGCTGGCCGACAGCGCGCGGGTGGTCCAGTTCACCAACTCCGGTACGGCCGACCACGCCTGGCAGCTGACCGACGCGGGCGGCGGCTGGCAGCTCATCAGGAACGGCAACAGCGGGAAGGTGCTCGGTGTCGACCTGATGTCGACCGCCGACAGCGCGCGGGTGGTGCAGTTCGCGGACAACGGCACCGACGACCATCTGTGGCAACTGGTCGACAAGGGCGACGGGTGGTTCCTCGTCCGCAACAAGCACAGCGGCAAGGTGCTGGGCGTGGACGGGATGTCGACGGCCGACAGCGCCCAGGTGGTGCAGTTCGCCGACACCGGGACCGACGACCATCTGTGGAAGCTTCTCTGAGCCCGGGGCACCGGCCGTCCGTAGCGGATGACACGCGCTCGCGCGAGCGTCGCTACGGGCCGGTTGGTAGCATCCGCCCATGAGCACGCGCGTACGGATTCTGGAGGTGGCGGCGGAGCTGCTGGCCAGGTCGCCCAACGGCGACATCTCGACGCGCGCGGTCTGTGAGGCCGCCGGCATCGGGGCGCCCGTGCTCTACCGGCAGTTCGGCGACAAGGAAGGCCTGCTGTCGGCCGTCGTGGACCACGGTTTCGACCGGTATCTGGAGACCAAGCGGCGGCGGGAGCCGAGCACCGATCCGGTCGAGGATCTGCGCGAGGGCTGGAACGGCCATGTCGAATTCGCGTTGGCGAACCGTAACTTGTACCGGCTGATGAACTCCCCCGCGATGCGCGAGCCGCCCGCTTCGGCGCTGGAGTCCCACCGGATCCTGACCCACGACCTGGAGCGGGCGGCCGCCCTGGGCAGACTGCGGATGTCCCCGGCCCTGGCGGCCCAGATGATCATGTCGGCCAATGTGGGTGTGTCGCTGATGCTGGTGTCGCGCCCGGCCACCTTCACCGACACCGGGATGTCCGTGCGGGTACGGGACGCGGTGCACGCCTCGGTCCTGACGGACGAGGCGGCGGC
>NZ_JTIY01000002.1:352048-362776 GCF_000818175.1 Streptomyces sp. AcH 505 | reverse complement strand
CCGAACTGAGCGCCTCGGAGAGCACGTTGCTCACCGAGTGGCTGGACCGGCTGTCCGACGCGCGGCGGCCGGGGGACGTCAGATGATGCCGCCGTTGGCCCGCAGGCGCTGACCGTTGATCCAGCGCGAGGGGCCGGCCAGGAAGGAGACCACCTCGGCGATGTCCTCCGGGGTGCCGAGCCGCTCCAGCGGCGGCGCGGCCGCCAGCTCCGCGACGGCCTTCTCGTCCTTGCCGTCCAGGAACAGCGCGGTGGCGGTCGGGCCCGGCGCCACGGTGTTGACGGTGATGTCCCGGCCGCGCAGTTCCCTGGCGAGGACGAGGGTCATCGCCTCGACGGCGCCCTTGGTCGCCGCGTAACCGCTGTAGCCGGGGAACGCGAGACCGACGACGCTGCTGGAGAAGTTCAGGATCGCGCCGCCCGTGCGCACCCGGCGCGCGGCCTGCTGGTTGACGACGAACGTGCCCCTGACGTTCGTGCGGAGCATCCGGTCCAGGTCGTCGAGACCCAGCTCCACGAGCGGCTTCACGACCATCACCCCGGCCGCGTTCACCACCACGTCGACCCCGCCGAAGGTCTCCTCCGCGGTGTCGAAGAGGGTCGCGACCGCCTGCTCGTCCGCCACGTCGGCCTGTACGGCGACGGCCTGTCCGCCGGCGGCGGTGATGGCCTCGACCGTGGCCCGCGCCTCGGCCGTGTTCCCCGCGTAGTTGACGACGACGGCCAGCCCGTCCGCCGCCAGTCGCTCCGCGCTCTGCCTGCCGATGCCGCGCGACCCGCCGGTGACGACGGCCACCCGGCGGGCGGCAGGGGTGTTCTCAGCCATGACGATGCTCCGTTCCGGTCCACGGGACGCGCTCACCGCACCCCGACAGAGCAACGTTAACACTCAAGGGTTAACGACGATACGAAGGCCACGCGGCAATGTTTCCCCAGCGGGTCGCCGCCGTCAGATTCTGAAACAACGTCACCTGAGACTCCGTACAACTTGGGACAACTGCCGTTTCCTGGAGGTTACTTGTTGTGCACAACTGAACCGGACCGACTCGGTCCGTGCACAACTCTTGACGTGTACGAAACACGGGGGAACCATCACCATTACCCAGAGAGCGCTCTCCGAGTTCTTTCCCGCAGCGCCTTGCCCGTTGTCTGATGATTCAGGAGACATGCCCATGCATGCTGCTTCGCTCGGTCTCCCACGGTTCCGGAGACCCTCGCCCACGCGCAGGCGAGGAGTGGTCGCCGCGGTCGCGGCCTCCATGCTCGCCTCGCTGTTGCTCTTCATCCCCACCACAACGGCCAGCGCGGCGCCGACCCTGCTCTCCCAGGGCAAGCCGGTGACGGTCTCCAGCACGGAGAACGGCGGCACCCCCGCCGTCAACGCCGTTGACGGCAACAACGGCACCCGCTGGTCGAGCGCCGCCTCCGACCCGCAGTGGATCCAGATCGACCTGGGCTCCACCCAGGCCGTCACCCAGATCCAGCTCCGCTGGGAGACCGCGTACGCCAAGGCGTACAAGATCGAGTTCTCCACCAACGGCTCCAGCTGGACGCAGGCGTACTCCACCACCACGGGCCCCGGCGGCAACGAGACGCTCAACGTCACGGGCAACGCCCGCTACGTGAAGCTGACGGGCACCACCCGCGCCACCCAGTACGGCTACTCCCTCTGGGAGTTCCAGGTCTACGGCGGCACGGACGGCGGCTCGAACCCCGGCGGCCCGATCCAGGGCGGCGGTGACCTCGGTCCCAACGTCAAGGTCTTCGACCCGTCGACGCCCAACATCCAGGGCACGCTGGACCAGATCTTCGCGCAGCAGGAGTCGGCCCAGTTCGGCACGGGCCGCTACGAACTGCTCTTCAAGCCGGGCACGTACAACAACCTCAACGCCCAGCTCGGCTTCTACACCTCGATCGCGGGTCTCGGTCTCAAGCCCGACGACACCAACATCAACGGTGACGTGACCGTGGACGCCGGCTGGTTCAACGGCAACGCGACCCAGAACTTCTGGCGCTCCGCCGAGAACCTGGCGCTCACCCCGGTGAACGGCACCGACCGCTGGGCCGTCGCCCAGGCCGCGCCGTTCCGCCGTATGCACGTCAAGGGCGGGCTCAACCTGGCGCCCAACGGCTACGGCTGGGCCAGTGGCGGCTACATCGCCGACAGCAAGATCGACGGCAGCATCGGCAACTACTCGCAGCAGCAGTGGTACACGCGGGACAGCTCGATCGGCGGCTTCAGCAACGGTGTCTGGAACCAGGTGTTCTCGGGTGTCGAGGGCGCGCCTGCCCAGAGCTTCCCGAACCCGCCCTACACCACGCTGAACAACACCCCGACCTCGCGGGAGAAGCCGTTCCTCTACCTGGACGGCAACACCTACAAGGTCTTCGTTCCGGCCAAGCGCACCAACGCGCGCGGCGTCTCGTGGAACGGCACCCCGCAGGGTGACTCGATCGGCCTCGACCAGTTCTACGTCGTCAAGCCCGGCGCGACCGCGGCGACGATCAACGCGGCACTGGCCCAGGGCCTCAACCTGCTCTTCACCCCGGGCATCTACCACGTCGACCAGACGATCAACGTGACCCGGGCCAACACCGTGGTGCTCGGCCTCGGTTACGCGACGATCATCCCGGACAACGGCGTGAACGCGATGAAGGTCGCCGACGTCGACGGCGTCAAGCTGGCCGGTTTCCTGATCGACGCCGGTACGGTCAACTCGCAGGTGCTCCTCCAGGTCGGCCCCCAGGGCGCGTCGGCGAGCCACGCCGCGAACCCGACCACCGTCCAGGACGTGTTCGTCCGGATCGGTGGCGCGGGCGCCGCCAAGGCGACCACCAGCATGGAGATCAACAGCAACGACACGATCATCGACCACACCTGGATCTGGAGAGCCGACCACGGAGCCGGGGCGGGCTGGGAGTCCAACCGCGCCGACTACGGGCTCCATGTCAGCGGCGCCAATGTGCTGGCGACCGGGCTGTTCGTCGAGCACTTCAACAAGTACGACGTCCGGTGGAGCGGCGAGAACGGCAAGACGATCTTCTTCCAGAACGAGAAGGCGTACGACGCTCCCAACCAGGCCGCGATCCAGAACGGCAACACCCAGGGATTCGCCGCCTACAAGGTCGACGACTCCGTCAACACCCACGAGGGCTGGGGGCTCGGCAGTTACTGCAACTACACCGCCGACCCGAGCATCCATCAGAACAGCGGGTTCGAGGCACCGGTCAAGCCCGGTGTGAAGTTCCACGACCTGTTGGTGGTCTCCCTCGGCGGGATGGGTCAGTACAACCACGTGATCAACAACACCGGGGCGGCGACGTCGGGCACCTCGACCGTTCCGTCCAACGTGGTCTCCTTCCCGTAACAGCGCACATCGCACACGCCACACCGCACACGCGGGGCCCGGTCTCACCATGAGGCCGGGCCCCGCCCCGTTCCCGGACGGCGCATCAGTTCGAGCGCCGGTTACCGGCTTCGAACAGAATTGACGGCATGTCGGGCAAGCGAAGTGCGGGAATTCTGGTGTACCGGGTCACTGACGCCGGTGTGGAAGTGCTGCTCGGGCACATGGGCGGCCCGTTCTGGTCGCGCCGCGACACGGCCGCGTGGTCGATCCCCAAGGGGGAGTACGGCCCCGACGAGACGCCGGAGGCCGCGGCCCGCAGGGAGTTCCAGGAGGAGCTGGGCCTGGCGCCGCCCGAGGGTGACTGGACCGCGCTCGGCGAGTCCGTGCAGCGCGGCGGCAAGGTCGTCACCATCTGGGCGGTCGAGGGCGACCTGGACCCGGCGGACGCGGTGCCGGGCACCTTCACCATGGAGTGGCCGCGCGGCTCAGGGGTCATACAGGAGTTCCCCGAGCTGGACCGGTTCGCGTGGTTCCCGGCGGCGGAGGCGCAGCCGCGGCTGGTGGCGGGACAGCGGGTGTTTCTCGACCGGCTGGGACAGCGCATATCGGACGGTCGCCGTCCGCACCCGTAGGGCCGTCAGGGCCACGCCGTCGAGGAAAGGGCACCTTCCCCATGCGCTATCGCACCCACGTCGCCGCCGCCGGCACGGTACTGCTGGCAGCGGCGGTACTCCCCCAGCTCCCGCTGTCCGCCATCGCCCTCGCCGGGTCCGCGTCGCCCGCGGAACACGGCGCTGCGAGGCAGCCGTCCGGGCGGGGCGCGGCGGGCCCTGCCTCAGCGCGGGAGGGCAGCGTCGCGGCGGCCGATCTGCTCGCCAAGGTCAAGGACTGCGCGCGGATCTCGAAGGGGCTGTACCGGACGGACGACAACGGCGCCGCCACGGTCCCGGTCTGCGGCGCCAAGGGCGCGGTGTTCTGGCAGGCCGACATGGACATCGACTGTGACGGCCAGGTGACCGCCCACTGCAACAGCGCGACGGACCGGTGGTTCCAGAACTCGACCGCGTTCTCCCAGTCGGACGGCAAGCCGCTCAACTCGGAGAAGCTGCCGTACGTGGTGGTGCCGGCGCCGGGCGGCACCTGGGACTACACGGCGTCCGGCATCAACGGCGGCGGGATCGCGGCCGTCATCCACGACGGACGGGTGCAGTACGCGGTGGTCGGCGACACCGGGCCCGCCGGGATCATCGGCGAGGCGTCGTACGCGACGGCCGCCGCGATGGGCATCCCTTCGCACCCGGAGCGGGGCGGGGTCCCGTCGGGTGTCACGTACATCCTCTTCAAGGACTCCCGGGTCTCCCCCATCGAGGACCATGCCGCCGCCGTCCGGCTGGGCGACCAGCTCGCGAAGAAGTTCCTCCGGGACAACTGACGCGGGAAAGGCGGCGGGACGGCGCAGGAAAGGCGCCGGAAAAGGGGGCGGCCCCACCGGTGGAGGGGGGTTACCGGTGGGGCCGGCGAGCTCCGTCGGCGGGGGGGTGCCGCGAGCCCGGGTTCGAAGATGCGTGTGCCCCCTCCCCCACGGCGTATGCCCTGCGGACCGGGAAAAGTTTTTTCGCCGGACCTGTCGATCCGGCAGGGGGCCGCGCGTCGTACCGGTGTGAGGCAATGGTCTCCGCTCCAGGACACCAGCCTTCGGCACATCAGCTTCGGTACATCAGGAGGAACGATGAAGTATCTGCTGCTCATCTGCACGGACGAGCCGTTCGAGGCACCCTCGGGCGAGCTGGACGCCACGGCCTGGGTCGAGGAGATGGACGGCCGTGGCGTACGCCTCGACGGGCAGCGCCTGGAAGGCCCGGAGGCCGCGACCACCGTCCGGGTGCGCGACGGCTCGGTGCTGCTCACGGACGGTCCGTTCGCCGACACGAAGGAACAGATGGGGGGCTTTGACATCATCGACTGCGCCGATCTCGACGAGGCGGTCGAGATCGCGTCGAAGCACCCCATGGCCAGGTTCGGCATGATCGAGGTGCGGCCGTTCTGGACGGAGTGAACGAGGCGGTGGCGGCAGCCTGCACCGAGGAGTGGGGCCGCGTCGTCGCCTCCCTGATCCGGTTCACCGGCGACTGGGACCTGGCCGAGGAGTGCGCGCAGGACGCGTTCGCGCGGGCGCTGGAGCGCTGGCCGCACGACGGGGTGCCGCGGCGCCCCGGCGCGTGGCTCACCACCACGGCCCGTAACCGCGCCCTCGACCGGCTGCGCCGGTCGGCGACCGAGGCGGCGACGTTGCGGAAGGTGGCACGGATGCCCGGCGCGGACGGCTCGCTCCCCGGCTCGCCGGCCGTGGATCCCGACCCCGAGGTGACGGGCGACGGTGACGTGCCGGACGACCGGCTGCGGCTGATCTTCACCTGCTGCCATCCGGCGCTGCCGGCCGAGGCGCGGGTGGCGCTGACGCTGCGGACGCTGGCCGGGCTGAGCACGGCCGAGATCGCCCGCGCGTTCCTGGTCTCCGAACCGGCGATGGCGCAGCGGCTCGTCCGGGCGAAGAACAAGATCCGGCGGGCGGGGATCCCGTTCCGGGTGCCGTCGGGTCCCGCGCTCGCCGGGCGGACGGCGACGGTGCTCGCCGTGCTGTACCTGCTGTTCAACGAGGGGTACGGGGCGTCGGCGGGCGCCGTGCCGGTGCGGCGCGAGCTGACGGCCGAGGCGATCCGGCTGACCCGGGTGCTGGCGGGTCTGCTGCCCGGGGAGAGCGAGGTGCTGGGGCTGCTGGCGCTGATGCTGCTGCACGACGCGCGGCGCGATGCCCGGGTGGACGGGGCGGGCGCGCTGGTGCCGCTGGAGGCGCAGGACCGTACGGCGTGGGACAGGGACGGTATCGCCGAGGGGCTGGCCGTCCTGGACGAGGCCCTGCTGCGGCGCGGGCCGGGTCCCTACCAGGTGCAGGCCGCTGTCGCGGCCTGTCACGCGTCAGCCGGCACCGCCGCCGAGACGGACTGGCCGCAGATCGCGCTGCTGTACCGCGAGTTGGCGCGGATGGCGCCGGGCCCGGTGGTGGAGCTGAACCGGGCCGCTGCCGTCGCCATGGCCGAAGGCCCGGAAACAGGGCTCGTGTTGGTGGACGCGCTGCGGGATTCGGGGGAACTGGCCGGGTACTTCCCGCTGTTCGCCACCCGGGCGGATCTGTTGCGCAGGCTCGGCCGGTGGCGGGAGGCGGCCGTCGCCTACCGCGAGGCGCTGGCGCTCGCGCCGACGGACGCCGAGCGGCGCTATCTGGACCGGCGTCTGGCCGAGGTGGCGGGGCGCTGAGGACGACCGCCGTACGGCCAGGGCCATGGTCCGTACGGCGGTCGCCCGCGGGCTACTTGGGCACGTACAGCTTGATGTCGGTGACGCTGGCGTCGCCCTCGTACACGTTGGTGTAGAGGTCCCCGATGACGAAGTAGTCGGGGTACGCGGAGCCCTTCGGCCACTGGTCGGGCCAGCTGGCGCTGCCGTTGTTGTCGTTCTGCACGAGGGTGTTGTTGTACGCGCCGTCGTACTCGCTCGCCTTGACGTTGTAGTGCCAGATCGGCACGTTGTTGACGACGAAGTCGCGGTGGAAGCGCAGGGTTCGCTTGCCGCCCCGGGCAAAGTTGCCGGTGGCCTCCAGGGTGTAGCCGGTCGCGTCGCGCTCGATCGCGAACGTGTAGTCCTGGTTCGGCATCAGCTCTGGCTGCAGCTCGGCGGCGGACGACAGCTGGTTCTCGGCGGCGCCGCCGGAGCAGCTGGTCATGAACCACTGGGAGTTGCCGGCCAGGCCGCCCTTGCCGGGGGTCCAGTTCGGCAGTCCGTTGATCCACATGTTGACGGTGTTGAAGTTGCTGTCCTTGTAGTCCAGGTACGTGTTGGTCGCCGGGTCGCAGACCCGCCCCCCGCCGCCGGTGGCCGCCCGGTCGGGGTGCACGTAGAACCCGTCCATCAGCACCTTGCGCCGGTAGTGCCAGAAGTGGTTGTTGCGGGGCGCGGGGTCGGCGAAGTCGACGATGCCCAGGTAGTGGAAGCCGTTGTAGCCGTACGGGCCTTCGCGCACGTCCTGCCACTCGCAGTACGGCGCCGAGGCGTCGCCCTCCCAGCCGGGGCTGTTGGAGCCCTCGCCCCAGGGGTGCTGGGTCTTGCAGCCGTCCTTGGTGTAGCCGTTGATCTTGTCGTCGTAGTCGATGGTGCCGCCGCGCTTGCCACCGAAGTTGATCGTCTTGAGGTGGTACTCGACGCGGTACCGGTCGGGCAGGGCCTTGGTGGGCCGGAAGATGGCGCCGCCGGTCAGGTTGGGCACCTTCATCTCGGCGACGCTCCTGCCCGCCTCGGTGCCGTTGGTGATGGTGGGCTCGTTCTCGATCGTGCCGTCCTTGTCCGCGTCACGCGCGGACAGCGAGGCGGTGAGCCAGCCGTCCTCGCCGACCTTGAAGTCCTTGCGGTAGGTGTCGAACGAGTTGAAAGCGGCGTCCCAGTCGTCCCCGTAGTCGTTGTGGTACCACTGCCCGTTGTCTTCCATGATCGTGTCGAAGGGGTGGTCGTACGTCTCCTTCTTCCACGGTGTGTGGCCGGGGTCGAGGGGCTTGGCGAAGTCCTCGGAGTGCAGCAGCTTCCAGCGGGGCGCCGCTGCCTGCGGCTTCGTGGGCTTCTTGCCCGCCGAGGCCTCCGGTGCGGCGTTCGCCGTGGAGAGGGAGAGGGGCACGGTGAGCGCGGCGCAGACGAGTGCCGCGACGGCGTACTGCTGTCTTCTGCGCGGCCGTGGTCTGCTCCGCGGCGCGGAGCTTCCGGGCATGGGGGTTCCGGTCATCAGAAATTACCCTCCGGGTCGTAGTACTTCTCTGCGTTCTCCTTGGTGACGCGCGGTGAGGGGACGACCGTGTCCTTCTCGGTCTTCTTGCCGTCGAGGATGTCCACGGTCCTGTCCAGGCCGAGACTGCCGATCTGGTCGGCGTCGTTCAGCCCTGTGACCAGGTAGTTGGTGCCGTCGAGGATGGCCTTGAGCGCCTCGGTCTGGCCGTCGACGCCCGCCAGCACGATCTTGTCCTGGCGCCCCGCGTCCTTGACGGCGCGCTGGGCGCCCAGGCACATGGCGTCGTTCTCGCAGGCGACGGCGCTGATGTCGGGGTGCGACGCGAGCAGGCTCTCCATGACCTTCAGGCCGCCGTCGGTGCTCCAGTCGCCGAAGTCGGGCGCCTCGACGAGCTTGATGCCGAAGGCCTGGGACAGGGCGGCCTTCACGCCCTTCGTCCGGTCGAGCCCGATGCTGTTGTCGGCGGGGCCGCCCTTGACGATGGCGACGGTGCCGCCCTTGGGCAGGTGCTGGGCGAGGAACTGGCCGTTCTGCTTGCCGATCGCCTCGTTGTCGGGGCCGATCCAGCTGCTGTAGGTGCCGCTGCGGAACTTGCGGTCGACCAGCACGGCGGGCTTGCCCGCCGCTTTGATGGAGTTGAGGACGGCGGGCGCGGACTCCAGCGGGCCGCCGGAGACGATCACCGCGTCCACGTTCTTGCTCAGCAGGTCCTCGACGTTGGAGGCGAGCTTGGCGGCGTCGCCGCCGGCGTCGGTGGAGACGATCTCCACGCCCTTCTTCTTGGCCTGTGCCTTGATCGCTTTGTCCATGCCGATGAAGTAGGGCCCGCTGAGCGTGAAGTTGGCGATCCCGACGGTGTACGAGCCGTCGCCCTTGCCGCCCCCGCCCGCGCCGTCGGACGAGCAGCCGGCGAGCGCGGCGGCGACGGCTCCGGCCATCAGGACACCGGATATTTTCCTCATGATCATGACAAGCTTGCCTTTCCGGGATGCGGTTCGCTCACGGGCGCCCGGAACCGGCCGGTGCGCTGTACGAGGATGACGGCGATGATGATCAGGCCCTTGAGCACCTGCTGCCAGAAGCTCTGCACGTCGTAGAGGTTGAGCAGGTTGTTGATCAGGGCGAGCACCAGCACCCCGGCGAAGGTGGCCCGCACCGAGCCCTTGCCGCCGGCGAGGCTGGCCCCGCCGATCACACAGGCGGCGATCGCGTCGAGTTCGAAGGCGGTGCCGACGCTGGGCTGGGCGATCCCGACCCGGCTGGCGAGGATGACGCCCGCGAGTCCCGCGCAGGCGCCGCTGATCGTGTAGGCGAGCACGATGTGGCGGCGGACCCCGATGCCGGCGAGCCGTACCGTCTCCGCGCTGCCGCCGATCGCCACCAGCGAGCGGCCCGCCGGGGTGCGGCTGAGGAAGACCCCGCCGACCAGGAAGACCGCCAGCATGATGATCGTGGAGACGGGCACCTGCCCGACCGAGGTCGAGCCGAGCTTGAAGAAGCTCTCCTTCTCTGGCGACACGGGGGTCTCCGAGTAGACGAAGGCGAGACCTCTGATGGTGGTGAGGGCGGCCAGCGTGACGACGAAGGGCGCGAGCTGGAAGCGGGCCACCAGCGCCCCGTTGACCAGGCCGAAGCCGACGCCCGACGCGATGCCGACGAGCATGGCGAGCGGTACGGGCAGCCCGGAGGAGAGCCCGGCCGCCAGGATCCCGGAGACGGCGACCACGGAGCCGACCGACAGGTCGATACCGCCGGTGAGGATCACCGTGAGCATCCCGAAGGAGAGCAGTCCCGTGGTGACCATCTGTTTGAGCAGGTTGGTGATGTTGCCCTGGGTGAGGAAGGCGTCGGTGGTGGATCCGGCGACCACGACGAAGGCGACGAGCAGGACGACGAGCCCGGCCTCCAGGGTGAGGTCGCGTCCCGCGACGACCAGCCGGGGCATCCGCCGCCCCGGGGTCGCCGGGCCCGCTTCCGCGGGCGGCTCGGCGGACGTGGTGAGCTGTTCGGTCATGCGGCGTGTCCGATCGCGTGGGCGAGGACGGTGTCCTCGGTCGTACGGTCAGAGGGAAGTTCGGCGGCGATGCGGCCCTCGCGCATCACCAGCACCCGGTCGGTGGCGCCGAGCACCTCCGTGAGGTCCGAGGAGATGAGCAGGACGGCCATCCCGTCCCTGGCGAGTTCGTCGAGCATCCGGTAGATCTCGGCGCGGGTGGCCATGTCGACGCCCCGGGTCGGCTCGTCGAGCAGCAGCACCCGCGGCCGGGTGAGCAGCCATTTGGCAAGGACCGCCTTCTGCTGGTTGCCGCCGCTGAGCGCGCGTACCGGCAGCCTGGCCGCGTGCGCGGGCCTGATGTCCAGTTCGCCGACCATCCGGCCGACCTCCCGGCGCCGTCTGCCGGTGTCCAGCAGCGGCCCCCGGGTGGTGGTGCGCAGCGTGCTGAGTCCGATGTTCTCCGCCGTGCTCAGGCCGAGGACGAGCCCGGTGCGTTTGCGGTCCTCGGTGACGAGGGCGAGCCCGGCGGCGATCGCCTCGCGCGGGGTGCGG
>NZ_JTIY01000002.1:349155-352023 GCF_000818175.1 Streptomyces sp. AcH 505 | reverse complement strand
CGGAAGCGGTCGGCGGCCCCGCCCGCCGTGCGGACGGTCCCGGCGCGCGCAGGCTCAGCGCCGAACACGCAGCGCGCCAGTTCGCTGCGGCCCGCGCCGACCAGGCCGAAGAGTCCGGTGATCTCACCGGCCCGCAGGGTGAAGGAG
This sequence comes from Streptomyces sp. AcH 505, assembly GCF_000818175.1. Lineage (GTDB taxonomy): Bacteria > Actinomycetota > Actinomycetes > Streptomycetales > Streptomycetaceae > Streptomyces. The sequence continues at coordinate 351,876 of NZ_JTIY01000002.1, read as the reverse complement.
ATGTCGGCGAACTCGCCGGTGCGGTGCAGACCGGCGACGGTGAGCAGGGGTTCGCCCGGCTCCGGCCGCCGGCCGGGGTAGAGCTGTCCGGGTCTGCGGCCCGCCATCAGCCGGATCAGTTCGTTCTCGTCGGTGTGCTCGGGTGTGGTCTCGGCGACCACCCGGCCGTCCTTGACGACCACGATGCGGGTGGCCAGCTCGGTGATCTCGGCGAGCCGGTGCGAGACGTAGACGATGAGCACGCCGCGCTGCTGGAGCCGCCGGACCAGCGCGAACAGCGCCTCAAGATCGCCGCCGGCGAGGACCGCCGACGGCTCGTCCAGGACGAGCACCTTCGGCTCGCCGCCCTCGGTGACCAGCGCCTTGGCGATCTCCACCATCTGCTGGCGGGCGACGGTGAGCGCGCCCGCCCTGGTACGCGGGTCGATGGCGCCGTAGCCGATGGACTCCAGCAGGTCGCGGGCGCCGGCATGGGCGGCGCGCCAGTCGACGAGGCCGCCGAAGCGGCGGGGGAAGTGCCCCATGAGCAGGTTCTCGGTGACGGACAGCTCGGGGACCAGGGTCAGTTCCTGGTGGACGGTGCGGATGCCGTGGCGGTGGGCGTCGTGCGGCGAGCGCAGCTCGACGCGCTCCCCGTCCAGCCATAACTCTCCGGCGCTCATCCGCTCGGCACCGGCGAGGATCTTGATGAGGGTGGACTTGCCGGCCCCGTTGGCGCCGACGACGGCCAGCACCTCACCGGCCTGTCCGGTCAGATCGACGCCGTGCAGCACCTCGGTCGCGCCGTACGCCTTGTGCACCCCCCGGACGCGCAGGGCGGTGCGGGTCGCCGTGCTCACCCGAGGGCCTCCATCACGACGATGGTCTTCTGCCGGGTGAACTCCAGCGCCGTGTCGTGCAGCCCCTCGGCCGAGCCGCCGGTGTCCTTGGGACCGCCGAACGGAAGGTTCTCGGCGCGCAGCGCGGTGGAGCCGTTGATGACGACCCCGCCGACGTCGAGCCGGTTGGCGAGGCTGAAGGCGCGCTTGATGTCACGGGTGAAGACGGCGGCCTGGAGTCCGTACGGCGACTCGTTGGCCATCCGTACGGCGTCGAGCGGGTCGGTGAACCGGGCGACGGGCGCCACCGGCCCGAAGATCTCCTCGGCGAGCGCCGGGCTGTCCTGCGGTACGTCGACCAGCACGGCGGGCGTGCTGAACGCGCCGTCCCTGGCGCCGCCCGCGACCTTGCGCGCGCCGTCCGAGACGAGCGCGGCGACCGCTGCCTCCACCCGTCCCGCCGCGTCCTCGCTGATCAGCGGGCCCACGTCGGTGCCGTCGGCGAGCTGGTCGCCGACGGTCAGTTTGGCGGCGCCCGCCAGCAGGGCGTCCACGAAGGCGTCGTGCACCCCGTCCTGCACGTAGACCCGTTTGACCGCGCAGCAGATCTGCCCGTTGCCACGGGCGAGCCTGCCGAGGACGACGGCCTCGGCGGCCGCCGCCACGTCGGCGTCGTCGCAGACGATCAGCGCGTCGTTGCCGCCCAGCTCCAGATGGACCTTCTTCAGGGTGTCGGCGGCGCGGCGGGCGATCTCGCGGCCGGCGCCGGTGCTGCCGGTGAGGCTGACGGCGGCGGCTCCCGGGCGGCCCGCCAGCTCCTGGGAGACATGCACACCGCCGGTGAGGAGCTGGTGTGCGCCGTCCGGCGCACCGGCCCGCTCCACCAGCTCGCCGATGCGCAGGAGCGCGAGCGGACAGCGTACGGGCGGGTGGACGAGTACGGCGTTGCCGGCGGCGAGCGCGGCCGCCGCCTTGTGGGCGTACAGCTCGACCGGGTAGTTGAAGGGCACCAGTGCGGCGACGGGGCCCAGTGGTTCCCTTACGGTGACGGCGAGATGGCGTTCCAGGCCGGGTACGGCGCCGAGCGGGATCTGCCGGCCGAACAGCCGGGTCGCCTCACCGGCGAACCCCCGGAAGATCCGGACGGCGGCCTTGACCTCCTCGGTCGTCTGGAAGAGTGGTTTTCCGTTCTCCGCCGCGAGCAGCCGGGCCAGCGATTCCTGTTCCGCTTCGATCAAGTCGGCTGTGCGCAGGAGGAGTTGGGATCGCTCCCAGGCGGGCAGCGCGGCCATGGCCCGGTGTCCTGCGGCGGCTGCCGCGAGAGCCGCTGTGATGCGGGCGTCGGTGAAGTCCTCTATCTCACCGAGGAGTTCACCGGTTCCTGAGTTACGCACGGGCAGCGTTGCGGTACGGCTCGACATGCGTGGCTCTCCTGTAGGGACCTCGGCAGGTGCGGTTCGTCTCACAGAATTCCTGCGATGCTGGCGCACCGTCAGCAATTCGTCAACACATCTAACAAAACCGGTAGAGGCCCCTCCGGGCCCTTTCCCTTCCCTGCGGGATGAACGCAGAGTGACCGGTTCCGGTACGCCGGAAGAGGGCCTGACGACGGTTGGCCACCGTCGGTGATCCCTGTGCAGTGACGTGTGTTCGCAGTTGTAACGACGTTCACGCGCAGGCCACGCCCGGTGTCAAGCATCAAAGGTGTGACCAGGGGGCCGTCCCCTGGCTCGCCAGCTGATGCGTTCGCACTCCGGGAGACCGCACCATGTCACGCATACGCTCCGCAGTCACCGCCCTCGACCGCCGGTCGTTTCTCGCCGCGACCGGTGCGGTCGGCGTCTCGGCCGGAATCGGACTGGCGCTCGGTGCCGGCGGCGGTTCCGACGCGGCGGCCGCCGCA
>NZ_JTIY01000002.1:343552-348720 GCF_000818175.1 Streptomyces sp. AcH 505 | reverse complement strand
CCGCCGCACCGGAGTCGTCCGCTCCGGCGGTGCCCGCGCCCCGTACCGCCCCCTCCCCCACCCCCACGCCGGCCGTACCGGCCAGGACCACACTGGACTCGGTCGCCGCCCCGCGTAACAACCTCGCCGCCTTCCGGCGGCTCGGCGAAGGGCCCGGCTGGCACCGCGTCGTCAGGGAGCGGCTGGCGCCGGCCAAGAAGGGGCGCGCCGACCGGCGTACCGTCCTCAGCTCGTTCGTGCAGCTCACCGACCTGCACCTGGTCGACGTCCAGCACCCGGTGCGCACCGAGTACCTGCGCGCGCGGCAGCTCAGCTCCTGGCGTCCGCACGAAGCGCTCACGGTGCCCGGCGCCGTCTCCCTGGTCGAGCGGATCAACGCCCTCACCGCGGGTCCCGCGACCGGCGCCCCGCTGTCCTTCGCCGTGACGACCGGCGACAACACCGACAACAACTCGCGGGCGGAACTCGACTGGTTCCTGACCGTGATGAGCGGCGGCCGGGTCACCCCCAACACGGGGGACGGCAAAAAGTACGAGGGCGTGCAGAATTCCGGTGAGCGGCTGTACTGGCACCCCGAGGACGCGCTGCGCGACCCGGACAAGCAGCTCGGCTTCCCCAGGATCGACGGGTTCCTCGACGCCGCGATGCGTTCCGTCGACAGCCCGGGACTGCGGATCCCGTGGTACTCGACGGTCGGCAACCACGACTCGCTGGCCAGCGGCGCGATGGCGGACCGATCCGGTTTCCTCGCCGAATTCGCCGTCGGTGACCGGAAGTTGTTCGCCGTCCCGGACTCCGATGCCGACGCGCTGGCGAAGGTGCTGACCGCCGGCAGCAATCCGGCGGGCGGCGAGCTGGTCGATCTGCTGCGCCGCGAGAAGCGCCGGATGCGCACCGTCACACCGGATCCGCTCCGGGCCCCGTTCGGCCCCCGCGAATACCTCCGGGCGCACCTCGACCCGGCCCGCACGGGACCGGGTCCGCTGGGCCACGGCTACAGCGCCGCCAACCTCGACAGTGACACGCTGTACTACACCTTCCCGATGGGCGGGAACGTCATCGGCGTCAGCCTGGACACCACCGACCGCGCCGGACACTTCCTCGGCTCACTCGGCACGGCCCAGCTCACTTGGCTGGAGCGAACACTCACGGAGAACAAGGACGCGCACGTCGTTGTTCTCAGCCACCACAACAGCTGGACGATGACCAACACCCACCGTGATCCGGCCAGACCGGGCGAGGCGCGCCACACGGGCGACGAAGTGGTGGCCCTGCTGCGGCGCCACCGTAATGTCCTGGCGTGGGTCAACGGGCACAGCCACCGCAACGCGATCCTGCCGCACGGCTCGTTCTGGGAGATCTCCACCGCGTCGCACGTCGACCACCCGCAGCTCGCCCGGGTCATCGAGATCACCGACAACGGCGACGGCACACTGTCCCTGTTCACCACGCTGATCGAGTCGGGCGCGCCGTACCGCACCGACTTCGACGACCTGTCGCAGACCGGCCTCGCCGGCCTCTACCGCGAACTGGCCCAGAACGCCCCGGGGCGCGGCACCGCGGGGGTCGGCGAGTCCGCGGACCGCAACACGGAGCTGCTGCTCAGCCGGTGACGGAGGCCCCGGTGACCAGGGTCTGTACGGCCGGTCCGTAGAGATCGGCCAGCTGCTCGGGGGTGGCGGCGGCGCCGGCGCCCGCCGCGTGCAGGCTGAGCGTGGCGCTGAGCCCGATGAGCTGTCCCGCGATCAGCTCGGCCCGCAGTGCGCCGCCGGGTCCCGGCAGCAGCCCGGCCAGCCGCTGGGTGATCTGCTCGCCGAACCGCTCGCGCAGCAGCGCCCGTTCGTCGTCCTTGCCGAGCGAGAACACCACCCGCAGCAGCAGGTCGCCCTGCGCCCGCTTGGCGCGCACCACGGTGAGCACCAGATGCCGGCCCAGTTCGGCGGGCGGTACGGCGAAGAGCAGGTCGGCCGCGGGGGCGAAGTCGGCGACGGTGTTGAAGAGCTCTTCCTTCGTGCCGAAGTGCTTGACGATCAGCGAGGCACTGACGCCCGCGTCCGCCGCGATGCCGCGCAGCGTCACCTCCGCGTACGGCCGTACGGCGAAGGCCCGCCGGGCGGCGCGCAGGATCGCGCCCCGGCCGCTGCCAGGATCGGTGGCTTCCGCGCTCATGCGTTCTCCTGGGCGAGCGATGCGGTCCGGTCCCTCCCGACGCTACCGGTCGCGGGTGTCCTGCCGCTCGGCAGACACAGCGTGACGGCCAGCGCCGCCAGCGCCACACCGCCCGAGATCAGGAACACCAGCAGATAGGCGTGCAGGGTCGGCGCGGTGAGCCCGCCCACCGTGAAGGTGACGTTGGCCAGGACGGCGGCGACCACCGCGCTGGAGAACGCCTGGCCGACCGAGCGCATCAGGGTGTTGAGCCCGTTGGCCGCCCCCGTCTCGGCCACCGGCACCGAGCGCATCACGAGCGTGGGCAGGGCGGAGTAGGCGATGGCGGTGCCCGCAGCGACGACGGTGGCCCCCAGGATGATCGTCCAGAGCTGATGGCTGGTGAAGAAGCGGATCACATAGCCGACGGCGAGCGTCCCGGAGGCAATCGCGAGGGCGGTCTTCGGCCCGTACTTGGCGGAGATCCTGGCCGACACCGGTGACAGCGCGACCATCGCGATCCCGCCGGGCAGCATGCACAGACCGCTGACCACGATGGACGCGCCGAGGCCGTAGCCGGTGGCCTTCGGCTCCTGCACCATCTGCCCGGTGGACAGCGAGTTGGCGTAGAAGGCGAAGCCGATCAGCAGCGCGGCGATGTTGGTCAGCAGCACGGCGGGCCGGGCCGAGACCCGCAGGTCGACCATGGGCGAACGGGTCCGCAGCTCGAAGCGGCCCCAGGCGAGCGCGATCAGTACCGCGAGGACGAGCAAACCGAGGGTGCGCCCGGAGGTCCAACCCCAGTCGCCGCCCTGGGTGACCGCGAGCAGCAGGCTGACCAGCGCCGCCGACAGACCGAGGGCGCCCCAGGCGTCGAACCTGCCGTGCGAGCGGCGCGACGACTCGGGCACGCAGAGCAGGACGAGCACGATGTCGAGGACACCGAGCCCGGCCGAGGCCCAGAACATGGTGTGCCACTCGTAGTGCTCGATGACGAAGGCGGCGATGGGCAGTCCGACGGCGGCGCCGATGCCGAGCGTCGAACTCATCAGCGCGACGGAGGAGATCATCCGGGCGGGCGGCAGCTCGTCGCGCATGATGCTGATGCCCAGCGGTACGACGGCCAGCGCGGCCCCCTGGAGGGCCCGGCCGACGATCAGCACACCGATCTCGGAGCTGACGGCGCACAGCACGGAGCCGAGGGCCAGCACCGCGAGCGAGGCGAGCAGCACCCGGCGCTTGCCGTACATGTCGCCGACCCGCCCGAGCACGGGGGTGCAGACGGCGCCGGTCAGCAGCGTGACGGTGACCAGCCAGCTCGCGGCGGCGGGGGTGGCGCCGGTGAGGTCCGGGATGTGCGGCAGGAGCGGTACGACGAGCGTCTGCATGACCGCGACCACCACGCCGCAGAACGACAGGACGGCGACGAGGAAGCGCGGGTGCGGTGCTTCGACGGGCTCCTCGACGGGCGCGGATATCTCTCCGGACATGTCACTCCGTATGTGCTGTGCCGACGTTTGTACGCGCGGGGGGTGTACAGGTGTTCACCCACCAGGGTAAACGCCTGTGCACCCCTCGCCCTACCAGGGGCGGTGCGACACCCGGCACACTGTCCTGGGCGGTTCCGGTCAGGAAACCCGCCGCGGGAACACCGCTCGACCGCCGTGGGAGGCACGATGGCGCTGCAGATCAGCGCGACCAACCCGGAGCATCCGGCCGTACTGCTGGATCTCCCGTGGAACACTCCGCTGGACGCCTGGCCCGCGGAGTGTCTGGTTCCGCTCCCCCGCGGTATCTCACGCCATGTGGTGCGCTTCGCCTCGGCGGGCCCCGAGGTGGTCGCCGTGAAGGAGATCACCGAGCGGGCCGCGCTCCGCGAGTTCGGACTGCTGCGGGACCTGCACCGGCTCGCCATCCCCGCCGTCGAGGCGGTGGGTGTGGTGACGGGACGGGTGGACGTGCACGGCGAGCCGCTGGAGTCGGCGCTGATCACCCGCCACCTCAAGGGCTCGCTGCCCTACCGGTCGATGTTCGAGTCGACGATGCGCCCCAGCACCGTCAAGCGGCTGATGGACGCGCTGGCCGTGCTGCTCGTACGGCTGCATCTCGCCGGGTTCGCCTGGGGCGACTGCTCGCTGTCGAACGCGCTGTTCCGGCGGGACGCGGGCGCGTACGCCGCGTATCTGGTGGACGCGGAGACCGGCCAGATCCAGCAGAACCTGAGCCACGGCCAGCGGGAGTACGACATAGAGCTGGCCCGGATGAACATCGCGGGCGAGCTGATGGACCTGGAGGCCTCGGGCTCCCTGCACCCGTCCGTCGACCCGGTCCCGTTCGGCGCGGCGATCGTCAAGCGCTACGAGGACCTCTGGCACGAGCTGACCCGCGAGTCGGTCTACCCGGTCGACAAGCGGCACTACATAGACCGCCGGATACGCCGCCTGAACGAACTGGGCTTCGACGTCGCCGAGATGCAGATCCAGAGCTCCCCGCAGGGTGACACGGTCACCTTCCTGCCGAAGGTGGTGGACGCGGGACACCACCAGCGGCAGCTGCTGCGGCTGACGGGCCTGGACGCCGAGGAGAACCAGGCGCGCCGGCTCCTCGGCGACCTGGAGGTCTGGATGGCGGGTCAGGACGACTACGCGCCGGGCGATCCGCTGGGGGCCAGGCCCGAGGTGCTGGCGCACCGCTGGGTGCGCGACGTCTTCCGGCCCACGGTGCGGGCGGTGCCGCTGGAGCTGCGCGGCGAGATGGACGCGGCGCAGATCTACCACGAGGTGCTGGAGCACCGCTGGTACCTGTCGGAGAACGCGGGGACCGACGTGGGTCTCGCTGCGACGATCGCGGACTACGTCGCCAACGTGCTGCCGCACTCGGCTGCGGCGCTGAACCCGCCGGAGACCGACAGCGTGGACGTCATCTCGCCTTGAGCCGCGACACCCCCGCCCGCGCGCGTCCCGTTCGTCACTGCAGGGCGCGTACGGCCGCGGTGAAGACGGCCGGCAGCCGTGCGGCGG
>NZ_JTIY01000002.1:340718-343433 GCF_000818175.1 Streptomyces sp. AcH 505 | reverse complement strand
ACCCGGCGGCGCAGCGGTCCTGCGCCGCGCACCGCGCCGGCCGCAGGCCGCCCTTCGAGCCGGGCGCGCAGCTCGGGGAAGCCGGCCAGATGCTCGTCGAAGCCGCGCCGGACCGTGCTCAGCACGGCCACCCCCACCAGGTCGTCGCCGACGGGTGTCACATACGCCTCGCCGGCGCCCGACCAGTACACCTCGACGAAGTCGCTCCACGGCTCGACGCGGTAGTGGCGCCGCTGCCCGTAGCGCCGGGGCCTGCGGTCGGGCAGTTCCAGGCCGAGAGCCCGGCCCACGGGCGAGTGCAGCCCGTCGGCGGCGACCAGCCAGCGGGCCCGCAGACCGCAGGCGCTCACCGAGTCGTCGTCCTGCCGGACGTCGCGCACCCGGTCCGTCACGGTCTTGACGCCGAGTGCGTCGGCGCGCGCGGCGAGTGCGGCATGCAGGGCGGTGCGGCGCACTCCGAGGCCCGGCCCCGCGCCGAAGGTGGCCTCGGCGCTGTGCGGCCCGGCGAGATAGCGGATGCCGCGCAGCGGGTGGCCCGGCGGTGCGGGCAGGCCGAGGGCGGCGAGCGCGCGCACCCCGCTGGGCATGACGCCTTCGCCGCACGCCTTGTCGACGGGCGTGGTGCGCGGTTCGATCACCACCGCTTCGAAGCCCGCCCGGGTGGCGTGGACGGCGGTCGCGAGTCCGGCGGGGCCGCCGCCGACCACCAGCAGGTCGATCACGGGCCGGCTTCGGCGGTGGCGCCGGTGGTGTCGGTGGCACCGGGCGTATCGGTGGTGTCGGTGGCACCGGTCTTCAGCGTGCTCGTCCCGTCGTCCGTCAGGGCGAGCGCGGGGGCCAGCGCGCGGTTCTCGCAGCGGATACGGACCGTCAGCAGCCAGGCGTTCAGCAGGGTGAAGACGACGGCGGTCAGCCAGGCCCCGTGCACGAGCGGCAGTGCGATGCCCTCGGCCACGACCGCCACGTAGTTGGGGTGCCGCAGCAGCCGGTACGGGCCGGCGGCGACCAGCGGCAGCCCCGGCACGATGACGACCTTGGTGTTCCAGCGCGGGCCGAGGGTGCGGATGCACCACCAGCGCAGCGCCTGGGCCGCCACCACGACGGCGAGCATCGTCCAGCCGAGGGCCGCGTCGAACGGCCGGTCGCCGAGCCGCACTTCGGCCAGACAGCCGAGCAGCAGCCCGGTGTGCAGGACGACCATCGGCGGGTAGTGCCGCCGCCCGTACTCGACGCCGCCGCGCGCCATGCTCCAGCGCAGATGCCGCTTCGACACGACGAGTTCGGCGACACGTTCGGCGCCGACCGCCAGGATCAGGACCGTGTACCAGATCATGTTCTCCCCGTCGTTGCGTATCGGCCGGCCCGGCTCGGCCGGTCCTACCAGCGGAGCAGTACGAGTTCGGAGCAGAACCCGGGCCCCATGGCCAGCAGCAGTCCCGCCGTACCGGCCGGTGGCCGCCGCTCGGCCAGGGTGTCACGCAGCACGTGCAGCACGGACGCCGACGACAGATTTCCCACCGCTTCGAGCGAGCGCCAGGTGACGTCGAGGGCCTGGTCGGGCAGGTCGAGCACTTCCTCGACGGCTTCGAGTACCTTCGGCCCGCCGGGGTGGCACACCCACGCCGTGATGTCCTCGCGCCCCAGTCCGTGGTCGGCGAGGAAAGCGTCCACGTCGGCGGCGAGGTTCTTGCGCACGACGTCGGGGACGCTCGCGTCGAGGACGACCCGGAAGCCGGATCCGGTGATGTCCCAGCCCATCACGTCCTGCGTGTCGGGGTACATCCGGCTGCGGGTGTCGACCACGGAAGGACCGGGCCCGGGGCGGCGCGCCCCGCAGGCGACGACGGCGGCGGCGCCGTCCCCGAAGAGGCCGGTGGCGACCAGGTTCGCCATCGAGGAATCGTTTCGCTGGAAGGTCAGTGTGCACAGCTCGACGGAGAGCAGTACGGCGACGTCGTCGGGTCTGCCCAGCAGGTAGTCGTGGAGTCTGGCGATCCCGGCGGCCCCCGCGACACACCCGAGTCCGAAGATCGGCAGCCTTTTGACGTCGGGTCGCATGCCGAGCAGGTTGACCAGCCGCGCGTCGACGGACGGGGCGGCGATCCCCGTCACCGAGGTGAACATCAACAGGTCGACATCGCGTGGCGAGAGCCCCGCCTCGTCCAACGCCGCGGAGACGGCCTCGGCCCCCAGCGGTACGGCCGCCTCGATGAAGGCGTCGTTGGTGACCCCGAAATCGGTCAGCTCCGCGTACCGGTCGAGCGGAAGAGCGGTGTGCCGGGTGGCGACCCGGGCGGAGCGGTGGAGCCTGTCGAGCACCCGGCGGTCGGTTCCCGCGGGCAGACACGTCCTGGCGACCATGTCCGTGAGGTCTTGTTGGCTGTGCTGGTGCGGAGCCAGGGCTCCATGGACGGCTGCGATGCGAGTCATCTGCGGTCCGAGGTCGGAGGTCGTGGACGTGTCAATGCCTGCCCGCGACTGCTGCCGCCACACGCGAAGTCGCCTGTACGGCCGCTCACACCGGGGCCGACGCACCCCGTACGGCGGCACGGGCGACGGCGCCGGTGGCGCCTACGATGACCCCGTGGACGCCACGCGCCGGACGGGCGCCCTGCTGAGAGCGTGTCACCCGGGGCCGACGGTGGCGGTGACCGCGCTGGTCGGCGGCCTGGCGGCGGCGGCCGGCGCCGACGCAGCCGGGTGTGTCCTGGCGAC
>NZ_JTIY01000002.1:338780-340693 GCF_000818175.1 Streptomyces sp. AcH 505 | reverse complement strand
CCGCCGTGCTGGCGGGGCAGTTGTCGATCGGCTGGAGCAACGACGCCATCGACGCGGCGCGTGACACCGCGACAGGCCGGGGCGACAAACCGGTGGCGGGCGGCTCCGTGAACGCGCGCGCCGTGCGGACCGCCGCCGTGGTCGCGCTGGCGCTGTGCGTGCCGCTCTCCCTCGGCTACGGGCTGCTGGCAGGCGTGGTGCATCTGGTCGGTGTGGTGGCCGGCTGGGCGTACAACCTCGGGCTCAAGTCGACGGCGCTGTCCTGGCTGCCGTACGCGATCGGATTCGCCTCGCTGCCCGCTTTCGTGACGCTCGGTCTGCCGGGCACGCCCGCGCCCGCCTGGTGGATCGTCACCGCCGCCGCGCTGGTGGGGGTGGGCGCGCATCTCGGCAACGTACTGCCGGACATCGAGGCCGATCTGGCCACCGGTGTGCGCGGCGGCCCGCAACGGCTCGGTCCCACCGCCGTACGGTGGCTGCTGCCCGCCCCGCTGGTGGCGGCGACGGTGCTGCTCGCCTTCGGCCGGCCGAGCACGTGGGGCGGTGTGGCTGTCGGTGTGGTGGTCGTCGTGGCCTTCGCCGGTTCGCTGCTGGGCCGTAGTCGCCCCAAGGTGCCGTTCCTCGCGGCGATCCTGGTCGCCGCCGTCGATGTGGCACTGCTGTTGTGGCAGGGCTCCGCCCTCGCGTAGGGCGGGCAGGCGACCGTTGCCATTCCGGTATACGGGCGGGTGACTGATCGGTGGGGAAGGGGGCACCCGGCGGCAAGCAGCACGGTCACCACCTTCCGACGTGACCGGCCGCCGAACTCATCGGGAGTAAACAGATGTTGGGCTTCGTAGCAGCAGTGCTCTTCGGCATCGCTTTCATTCTCAACGCCACCGAGACGAGCGTCGACACGGCCGTCTTCACCCCGACGAGCCTGCTGTACCTCGGACTTACCTGCCTCGCCCTGCACGTCGCCGGGATAGGCACCGGCTGGGCCGCGCGCAGCGGCCGCCGCCGCTGATCCCACCACAGGCGCGCCCTCGCGGGCGCGTACGTGCACGCACGCGGAAAATCCACATCCCGTTTTCTGTTGTCCAGGACCGTCCCGCACGGTCTCCTGGGTGAACCGGACGAGAACAAGGTGGAGCGTCGTGTACCGAAGTGACCGCAGTGGACCCGACCGTGGCACCGTGCTGGCCGCCCGCGAGGGCGACCAGCACGCCCTGGACGCGCTGGTGGCCTCCTGCATGCCACTGATCTACAACATCGTGGGCCGTGCGCTCGACGGGCACAGCGATGTCGACGACGTGGTCCAGGAGACGCTGGTACGGATCGTCGGCGGCCTCGGCGGGCTGCGCGACCCCGACGCCTTCCGGTCGTGGGCGGTGGCCATCGCCGTCCGTCAGGTGCGCGAGCGGGAGCAGCGCCGGTCGAAGGCGCTGCGCCGTACCGCCTCGCTGGACGCGGCCGACAGTGTCGAGGACCCCGCTTCCGACTTCGCCGCCATGACCATTCTGCGGCTCGGCCTCACCGACCAGCGGCGTGAGGTCGCCGAGGCCACCCGGTGGCTCGACGAGGAGGACCGCACCCTTCTGGCGCTGTGGTGGCTGGAGGCGACCGGCGAGATCAGCAGGGCCGAACTGGCGGCGGCGCTGGGCCTGTCCGAGCGGCACACCGCGGTACGGGTGCACCGGCTCAGGGACCAGATAGAGACCGCACGCTCCATCGTCCGGGTGCTGCACGGAGCCCCGGGGCGCTGTGTGGGGCTCGACGCGCTGACCGAGCGGTGGCCGGGCGATCCCGGCGGGCTGTGGCGCAAGCGCTTCGCGCGCCATCTGCGCGCCTGCGACCTGTGCGGGGCCGGCGAGGAGCCGCGCGTACCGGTGGAACGGCTGCTCGGCGGCCTTCCGTTGCTGCCGCTGCCCGCC
>NZ_JTIY01000002.1:285823-338316 GCF_000818175.1 Streptomyces sp. AcH 505 | reverse complement strand
GCCGTCGCCCTGTCCGTCGGGGCGGTGGTGGCCGCCGGACTGCTCGTCGCCGCCTATCTGCCCGGTGACCCGCCGGCCGACCGCGGTGCTTCCGTGACGACGGCGGACGCGCCCGCGGCGCCGCCGCCGTCCGCCGTCGCCTCGTCCGCTTCGCCGTCGCCCTCCGTGTCGAAGAAGGCCAAGCCCAAGGCGAAGCCGAGCAGCCCCAGGCCCACCAGGACAGCGGCCCGGCACGCGCCGCCCGCACCGGCCCCGAAGCCCGTGGTGGCCTCGGCGCGCAAGGGCGTCGGGGTGTGGACGTTCCCCGGCGTGAGCAAGGCGCTCGCCGACTCGGGGGCCGGCTGGTACTACACCTGGTCCACCCAGCACTCCGGCGTCGACGCACCGGGTGCGACGGGCTTCGTGCCGATGATCTGGGGCAAGGACTCGACGGGCGCCGCCGACCTGGCGCGGGCCCGCGCCGCCGGGCCGTATCTGCTCGGCTTCAACGAGCCGGACATGGCGGCCCAGTCGAACATGACGACCGATCAGGCGCTGTCGCTGTGGCCGACGCTGGAGAAGACGGGCCAGATCCTCGGCAGCCCCGCTGTCGCGTACGGCGGTGACACGGCGGGCGGCTGGCTCGACCGCTTCATGAGCGGGGCCAAGGCACGCGGCTACCGCGTCGACTTCATCGCGCTGCACTGGTACGGCGGCGACTTCCGTACGGAGGCTGCCGTCGGCCAGCTCAAGTCCTATCTGGAGGCGGTCCACGCGCGCTACGGCAAGCCCGTCTGGCTGACGGAGTTCGCGCTGACCGACTTCTCGCAGGGCGTCCGCTTCCCGTCCGAGACGGAACAGGCCGCCTTCCTCTCCTCGGCGGCCCGGATGCTGGCGGGGCTGCCGTACGTCCAGCGCTGGGCGTGGTTCGGGCTGCCCGCCAAGGACAGCGGCGCGAGCACCGGCCTCTACCGGAGCGGGCCCGCGATCACCCCGGCGGGCGAGGCGTTCCGCGCGGCCCGCTGAGCAGGGCGGGCTTCGGTACCGAACGGAGAAACCATTCTGAAGTGGGCACGCCTCGGCTCTCCCGGGCGTTGAGCCAGTGGTTCAACCTGACAGCACGAGGAGAGATACCGAATGGCCCTCTGGGACCGTTTCAAGGATTCAGCCGCGACGATGCAGACGCAGCTCACGGCCAAGAAGAACGACCTCAAGAGCGGCGCGTTCCGCGACGCCAGCATGGCCATGTGCGCTCTCGTCGCCGCGGCCGACGGCTCCGTCGACGCCTCCGAGCGCCAGCGCGTCGCCTCGCTGATCGCCGCCAACGAGGTCCTGCAGAACTTCCCCGCCGCCGACCTCCAGCGGCGCTTCGACGACGCGATCAACAAGCTCACCGCCGACTTCGCCTTCGGCAAGGTGAGCATCCTCCAGGAGATCGCCAAGGCCAAGAAGAAGCCCGCCGAGGCCCGCGCCGTCATCCAGATCGGCATCGTCATCGGCGGCGCCGACGGCGACTTCGACAAGGACGAGCAGGCCGTCGTCCGTGAGGCGTGCTACGCCCTCGACCTGCCGCCGCACGAGTTCGACCTCTGATCAGCCCTTCACCGGTGGGGTGATCCGCCGTCGCGGATACGATGGCGGATCACCGAAGGGGTCGTGGATGACAACCATCAAGGACGTCGCCCGCCGGGCGGGTGTCGCGCCGAGCACGGTCTCGTACGTGTTCAACGGGTCCCGGTCGATCTCCGAGGAGACGCGCCGGCGCGTCCAGGAGGCGGTGGAGGCCCTCGGCTACCACCCCAGGGCCAGCGCCAGGACGCTGCGCAGCAGCCGTACCCAGGTGATCGCGCTGGCGCTGCCGCGCGCCGCGGGGCTCCAGCACTCGGTGGACGGCCGCTTCGCCATCGACGTCAGCGACGCGGCGAACAGCCTCGGCTACGACCTGCTGCTCACCACGTCCCAGGACAAGGCGGGCGGGCTGCGCCGGGTGGCCCTCAGCGGTCTCGCCGACGCGGCCGTGCTGATGGCGGTCGACATGGAGGACGCGCGCATCGACGTCGTACGCGAACTGCTCTTCCCCGCGGCGCTGATCGGCCGGCCCGCCGACGAGGACGCCCTCCCGTGGACCGACCTCGACTGGGAGGAGGCGGCCGCGCTCGCCGTACGGGAGCTGGCGGCCGCGGGACACCGCACGATGGTGTATCTGGCGCCCGGTGAGGCCGAGGTGAGGGCCCGTCGCAGCTACGCGCTGCGTGGGATCGCCGGCGCCCGCAGGGGCGCCAGGGACACCGGCGCCGCCGTCAAGGTGGTCCATTCGATCGACGACCCGGTCAAGCTCGGCCGCAGACTCGGCACCCTGCTGTCGGACCCGACGGGCGAGGGGCGCGCGCGGCCGACCGCCCTCGTCGTCCAGCACCCGTCGGCGCACCACCACATCCTCACGTCGGTGGCCGCTTCGGGGCTGCGGGTGCCGGAGGAGCTGACCGTCGTGGTGATCGGCACCCTCCCCGGCGACCCGGCGGGTCGCCGGCTGCCCCGGATCGAGCTGCCGGTCGAGACCCTGGCCACCGAGGTGACCCGGCTCGCGGTGTCGGCCGCCGACACCCTGCGCGCTTCGGTGACGAGCGAGGTCGAGCCGGGTGGTCAGCTGCTGGCCGCCTCGATCGGCCATCTGCTGATCCCCCCGGTCCTGCTGCCCGGCACGGCCCCCCTCACCGCCACGGACCGCTGAACGGCCCAGCGGGGGTACTAACATCGCGTAGCGGATGTTCTGTACCGAGCTGGGAGGCGGGCCGTTGCACACGCTGGCCCTGAATCTGTTCGACCCCGAAGCGGGTCAGGGGGCCCGGCAGTTCGCCGAGCTGGGGCTCGCCCTGCTGCTGTCGACCGTCATCGGCGCCGAGCGGGCGATCCGGCAGAAGAGCGCGGGGCTGCGCACGCACACCCTGGTCGGGGTGGGCAGCGCGCTGTTCATGGAGGTGTCCCAGCACGGCTTCAACGCGGTGCTGGGCATGGAGAACGTGTCGTTCGACCCCTCGCGCGTCGCCGCCCAGGTCATCTCCGGTATCGGGTTCATCGGCGGCGGCATCATCTTCGTCAGGCGCGACGCCGTACGGGGACTGACGACGGCCGCCACCGTATGGCTGACCTGTGCGATCGGCATGGCCTGCGGCGGCGGGCTGCCGCTGCTCGCGATCGGCGCCACGCTGGCGCACTTCCTGGTCGTACAGGGCTATCCCCTGGTCACCCGGCGCATCCCGGTCCTGGCCACCCCCGAGCAGGCCCGGCTGCATCTCGCCTATCTGATCGGGACCGGGGTGCTGACCCGGGTGCTGGAGTACACGGCGGCCCAGGGGTTCCAGGTGGTGCAGGTCCGGGTGGACCGGGCGGCGCGGCGGCCGGGCGGCGAAGGGGACGGGGACGAGGACCACCCGGAGGCCGGCACCGCCCTCGTGTACGTCGATATCGCCGGCACCGGCAGCGTGCACCGGCTGGTGGCCGAACTGTCCGAGTTCGAGGAGCTGTTGAGCGTCTCCTCGATCAAGGAAGAGACGGCCGAGTGAGCAGCTGCGCCGCCAGCCGCTCGATCCGTTCCTGCCAGGCGGCCAGCGCCGTCTCCGCGTCGAAGCCCTCGGGCCCGCTCTGGGTCAGGACGAGTCGCGCGCCGTGGCCCGTGCCCTCGCCCAGCTCCCAGCTGACCGCGCCGTCGGGCTCGACGGCGAAGGTCACGAAGCCGGGGGGCCGCACCTCCGTCACATGACCCGCCTCGACCTTCTCCGCCGTGAACCCCTCGGGCACCGGCAGTCCCGGCACCGGCTCGACACCGGCGCACAGGGTGTCCCAGACGACCTCGGCGGGCCGCACCAGCTGGCGTTCGAGCCGCAGCCGTCTGCCGCCGGGTACGGATTCGACGACGCCCCTGCCGAGCCCGAACCGTTCCACGTACGCGTCGTGCAGCGCGCCGTCGTCGCGGCCGGCCTCGACGGGCCCGCCGTCGAGGAGCTGACCGAGCGCGCCGAGACACAGGTGCCAGCCGGAGGCGAAGCTCGCCGCGCCGGGCTGGTCGCCGAAGGTGTGCACGAGCGTGAGCAGCGAGCCGTCGCCGTCCGGGCTGACGGACCATTTCAGCTGGTCGGTGCCCCAGGTGAAGCCGAAGAGGCGCGGTTCGTCGAGGTCGGTGACGGTGCCGCTGGCGGCGGGCGCCGACTCGCCGGGCAGGTGGAAGCCGATCGTGCCGCCGGGTACGAGGTCGACGGTGACCTCGAAGGGGAACCAGCGCGCGAGCCGTTCGGGGTCGGTGAGGGCCGCCCACACCGCCTCGGGCGGATGCGGGAGCCGGCGCTCCATGCGGAGCGCGGTGCGGTCGCCCGTCGTGGTCAGGGAGTCGGGGCGCGAACTAGTCGTCATGGGAGTCGTCCTCCATCGCGTCGAGGTGCCGTTCGAGTGCGTCGAGAGTGCCGGACCACAGATGCCGGTAGTGGGCGAGCCAGTCGTCGAGTTCGGCGAGCGGCTCGGGCCGCAGCTCGTACCAGCGGCGCTGCGCGTCCTGCCGGACCCGTACGAGTCCGGCCTCGCGCAGCACCCGCAGATGCTTCGACGTGCCCGGCTGGCTCAGTCCCAGCCGCTCGGTGAGCTCGCCGACCAGATAGGGGCGTTCCAGGAGTAGATCGAGGATCCGCCGCCTGCTCGGATCCGCGAGGACGTCGAACGGTATGGACATACCACGAACATACCCCGGGCGGTATATAACCGTCAAGCAATGTACAGCGTATGTGCGACCGGCTCATCCGGTCATGGTCACGCACAGAAGTCAGTTGATTTCTGGCTGGAATCGCATCGTGACAGCCCGTCATCGGCCGGTCCATAATTGTAAGTTGGGGCGATCAGAAATCGATCACTCTGCTCTCCCAGGATTCGCCCCGCGGCCAGCCCGGCCCCCCACCCGAACGGCGCAAGGAGAGCGGCCGTGCATGACGAATTCCTGTGCCATGTCACCGCGTACGGAATCTGCGGCGGTCAGTACGTCGGCGTACCGCTGGGCACCTACCGCGCCCCCACCCTGCCCCTGGCCCTGTGGTGGTTACGGGACCGCGCCACCTGGATCGCGGAGCGGCTGGATCCCAGCCCCGAGAGCGGGCGCTTCCCCGCGTCCGCGCTGACCCCCGTCGGCGAGAGCGTGCCGAACGTGCCGGACACGCTGCGGGCCTGGCGGGACGACGTGTCGCACCAGGACATGGTGGCCGAGCATCTGGCGGCCGGCCGGCTGATCAGGGTCGCGACGCGCGACGACACCACGGAGTACGAGCTGCTGGCCGAGTCGGTCGACGCGCTGCGCATGGACCGCGCCCTGCCGTCGCTGATCACCTCGGCGGCGAGACCGGACGTCTACCGCAGCGAACGTCCGCTGGCCTCGTCGGCGATCACGACGGTACGCGACCTCCGGCAGGCCGGCGACACGCTGCAACTGGGCAGGGTGCACCACTGACACGACACCGCCGCGTGCCGGAGCGCGAAGCGCCGGGACACGCGGCAGTGGTCGAGCCGGGGTCACTTACGGGGTCACGAGTGCTTTCCGCATCGCCCGCAGGGGCGCTCCCGCGTCGTGCAGACTGCGCAGCGCCTGGCGGTACGAGCCGATCAGGCCAGTCTCCAGGTAGCCGACTTCGAGCTCTTCGCAGTACCGCCTGACGATGGGCTGCGCCTTGCGCAGCTGCGGGGTCGGCATGTTCGGGAACAGGTGGTGCTCGATCTGGTAGTTGAGGCCGCCCAGCGCGATGTCGGTGAACCAACCGCCGCGCACGTTGCGCGAGGTGAGCACCTGACGGCGCAGGAAGTCGGGGCGGTCCGCGCCGGTCAGCACCGGCATGCCCTTGTGGTTGGGGGCGAAGATCGAGCCCAGGTAGATCCCGAACAGACACTGGTGGACGGCGAGGAAGGCGAGCGCCTTGCCGGGCGGCAGCACGACCAGCAGGGCCGCCAGATAGACGGCGAAGTGCCCGATCAGCAGGGCCCCTTCCTGCCTGCGCTGCTTCAACGACCGGTTGGCGAGCGACCGTACGCCCGCGACATGCAGGTTGAAGCCCTCAAGTGCCAGCAGCGGGAAGAAGAGATACGCCTGCGAGCCGCCGATCAGCCGCGCCACTCCCCTGGCTTCCCTGGCCTGGGACTGGGACCACACCAGGATGTCCGGGTTGACGTCGGGGTCGAGGTCCTCGTGGTTCGGGTTGGCGTGGTGCCTGGAGTGCTTGTCCTGCCACCAGCCGTAGCCCATGCCGATACCGAGGTTCCCCGCGAGCCTGCCGGTGCGGACGCTCGCCCGGCGCAGCCGGAAGACCTGGCGGTGCGCCACATCGTGCGCGACGAGGGCGACCTGACCGAAGACCACGGCGAGGAACGCGGCGACGGCCAGCGTCCACCAGCTGTTCCCGATCATGGCGAAGGCGATCCAGCCGACGGCGTACAGTGCCACGACGAGGGAGATCCGCAGGACGTAGTACCAGGGGCGGCGGCGCATCAGTCCGGCCGCGTTGATGAGCTGGGTCAGGCGCGCGAAATCGCTGCCCGACTCGCGTGGTGGATCCAGAACCGCCGATTCGGAATCGCCGGTGGTGGGCAGGGACATTGAGCCACGCCTTTCGGGTCGGTTCACGACCGCTGGTAGCCGGTGCGGTGAATGCTCGGCAGGGTGGCTTGTTCAGCACACATTGTTTGAGGCAAACAGACGCCGCGTAGGATGCGCATAAGAAGTCGTGCGCATAAAGAGAATCGCAAGGTCGCTGGCTGCCGGGTCCAGGGCAGCTGGGAGCCAGGGTCTTGGGCGTCTTGCTCTGTCAGTGTAACCGCCGGCGCCCGGAAGCGGCCTTGCTCGGCCGACCGAGCGGTAACAGTTCGCCGCCCCGGCCAGGTGCCATCGCCGCCTGCGGGGGTAACAGTCACACTGACGACACCTGCACCACCAGCGGATAAAGAGGCGAATTGCTCGTGTTCGAGGCTGAGGACATCCGGGAATGGCGTGGCCACGATGTGGTCGACACCGACAAGAAGAAGATCGGCTCGCTGGAGGCCGTGTACGTCGACACGGCGACGGACGCACCGGCGTTCGCCACGGTCACCGTCGGGATTCCGACCAAGAAGCGGCTGATCTTCGTACCGCTCACCGACGCGACCGTCGGTCCGGGCTATCTGAAGGTCGGCTGGGACAAGCAGTTGGTCAAGGAGGCGCCCTCGATCGACACGGACGGGGAACTGCCCGCCGAGGACGAGCCGCAGATCTTCGCGCACTACGGACTTCCCTACAAGACGGGTGCGACCGGCGAGCGCCGGCTCGCGCGCCGTTAGGAGGGCGGGATGGCCCTTTTCCTGCTCCTTCTCCTGATCGCCGTCGCGCTCGGAATCATCGGTGTGGCGGGGTCGGGCCTTTCTTATCTGCTCGCGATCGGTGTGATCGTGTTCGTTCTTGATCTGGTCCTGCTCGGTGCCCGCTGGGGCGCCCGCCGCGGGAGGCGTGTCACCCGCTGATCGCGGTCTATGCTGAGATGAGCCACTTGAGGCTGCCGTCCCCCCACGTGGAGTACGGAGAAGGGGTGGCCGCCAATGATCAGTGACGCCATGACCGAGGTCCTCCGGCTCGTGCACATTCAGGCCCAGCCGAGGCTGGCCGGCTGCGCCGAGGTGCTCGGGGTCGACGGTCTCGCGGTGTCGCTGGTCGTGGACGGTCAGATCACCGAGCAGCTGTGGTCCTCGGGCAAGACGGCGGCACTCTTCGAGGATCTTCAGTTCACCCTGGGGGAAGGCCCCGGCCCCGACGCGCTGCGCGATCACGCGCTGCGCATGGTCGACGACATCGCCACTGTCCCGTCGGGCAGATGGCCCGCGCTGCTGCCGGCGCTCGGGGATCTGCCGGTGGCCGCGGTGTTCTGCTTCCCGCTGCATCTCGGCGGCATCTTCGTGGGCGTCCTGACGTTGCTGCGGGCCGAGCCAGGACCGATGAGCGGCCAGCAGATGGACGACGCGCTGGCCCTCGCCGAGGCACTCACCCTCCAGTTCCTGGGCGGCGAAGGCGTGCAGCTGGAGTCCTGGGGCGACGCGCGGCCCACCGAGCTCCACCGGGCCGTCGTGCACCAGGCCACCGGGATGATCAGCGTCCAGCTCGGTCTCGCGCTCGGCCCCGCCCTGCTGCGACTGCGCGCCTACTCCTTCAGCCAGGGCCTGCCGATCACCGACATCGCACGCGACATCGTGGCGCGGCGGCTGCGTCTGCCGCCCACTGCGGGCGACCCCGGCCCGACCGATCCGACCGACGAAATGAGGGGATGACCTCTATGTCCCGCGAACAGCAGGTGTCAGCGGTGTTCGTGCAGGTTGCGGATTCGCTGACGGACGACTTCGACCTGATCGACTTCCTCGAGCAGCTCTGCGCGCACTGCGTCGCCCTGCTGGATGTGTCGGCCACCGGAATTCTCCTCGCCGACGAGAAGGAGACCCTGCAGACGATCGCCGCGTCCGACGAGACCACGCATCTGCTGGAACTCTTCGCCCTGCAGCACGACCAGGGCCCCTGCGTGGAGTGTTACCGCAGCAGCACCGCGCGTACCAACATCGACCTGGCGGACGCCGAAGCGACCGCAGCCTGGCCGCAGTTCGCCGCGCACGCGCGGGAGAGCGGGTTCGCCACGAGTCACACCTTCCCGCTGCGGCTGCGGGACAGGGCCGTCGGCGCGCTGAACCTCTTCCACACCGACACGCAGCCGCTGAGCCCGCAGGACGCGTCGCTGGCGCAGGCGCTGGCCGATGTGGCGACCATCGCGCTGCTCCAGCAACGCGCCCTGGACCAGCAGCACATCGAGAAGGCCCAGCTGCAACGCGCGCTCACCAGCCGCATCATCATCGAACAGGCCAAGGGCATCCTGGCCGAGCGCTGGCAGACCGACGTGGACGCCGCGTTCGCCGCGCTGCGTTCGTACGCGCGCTCACATCAGCTGCGGCTGTCGGACTGCGCCCGCCGGGTCATCGACCAGACGCTCGACACCGACGCGATCCCGCACGGCGGAGGCAATGCCTGAGCCGGACGGGGGACGCTAGAGCCAGCCGTTTCGGCGGAAGGTGCGGTGGATGCCGAAACAGGCGACGACGATCACCCCCATGACCAGGGGGTAGCCGTACTGCCAGCGCAGCTCCGGCATGTGCTCGAAGTTCATGCCGTAGACGCCGCACACCATGGTGGGGACGGCGATGACGGCGGCCCATGCGGTGATCTTGCGCATGTCCTCGTTCTGCGCGACGGTCACCTGCGCCAGATACGCCTGGAGGATCGAGTCCAGCAGGTTGTCGAAGGCGGCTATCTGCTCGGTGACCCTGGCCAGATGGTCGACGACGTCCCTGAAGTACTTCTGGATCTCGGGGCCTATCAGCCCGTCAGGCTGGGTGGCCAGCTTCTGCAGCGGCCGGTCCAGCGGCGCCACCGCCCGCTTCAGCTCCAGCAGCTCCCGCTTGAGCTGGTATATCCGGCCGGCGTCGGCGCGCGCGACCTGCCCGGAGAAGACCTCCGTCTCGACCTCGTCGATGTCGTCCTGGATCGCCTCGGCGACGGCGAGATAGTCGTCCACCATGTGGTCCGCTATGGCGTGCAGCACGGCGGCCGGGCCCTTGGCGAGCTGTTCGGGGTCGGCCTCAAGGGCCTCGCGCAGCGGACCGAGCGACCCGTGCCTGCCGTGCCGGACGGTGACCACGAACTGCGGCCCGGTGAACACCATCAGCTCACCGGTGTCCACCACCTCGCTGGTCGCGGTCAGTTGCTCGTGCTCGACATAGCTGACCGTCTTGAAGACGGCGAACAGTGTCTCGTCGTACCGCTGCGCCTTCGGCCGCTGGTGCGGGGTGACGGCTTCCTCGACGGCGAGCCGGTGCAGGTCGAACAGCTCGGCCACCCCGGAGAACTCCTCCCAGGTCGGCTCGTGCAGCCCGATCCACACAAAACCGCCGCCCGACCTGCGGACCTTGCGCAGCGCCTCGTCAGCCGGGCAGTCACCGGACTGCCGTACGCCGTCCTGGTAGACCACACAGTGCACCACCGCGCTGCCCAGCGGTGATCTGGCCGGATGGCTCAGGTCCACGGTGCGCCGGTAGGCCCTGCCCATCGTGCGGCGCAGGTTGCGGATCATCGACACGCTCATGCCTCCTTCGGCTGATCGGCCGCCAGTGTGGCACGGCGGGACGAAGGGCCCGTGGCGAGGCGGAACGCCCCGCACCGGCAGGCGTATCTTGGGGCAACCCGTGCCGTGTCCTTGAGGGGTAGTCGACAACACATGACCCGGAAGCAGCCCAGCGAGACGAACCGTCCCGGCCGGATCCGCCGTCTGTGGGGCGAGGCGGTCGCGTACACGGAGCTGGTCTGGCGGCTCGGCCGCGAGACGGAGCTGATGCACCGGGCCATGGGGTTCGCCGCGCTCGGCTTCCTGACCCTCGTCCCGCTGCTGATCCTGGTCGCCGCCGCCGACCCGGCGAGCGGTGAGGGGTTCGCCAAGTGGCTGGGGCAGGGGCTCGGGGTCTCGGCCGACTCCCAGCAGGAGATCCAGGAGCTGTTCGGCAGACCCGGCCAGGCGTTGCAGCGTACGACGGCGTTCGGGCTCGCCGCGCTCGCGGTCTTCGGGCTGACCTTCGGGTCGGCGGTGCAGACCGGCTACGAGCGGGTGTGGGAGCTGTCGACCGCGCGCTGGCACACGATGTGGCGCCATGTGGTCTGGCTGGCCGTGCTGGTGGTGTTCCTGGTCATCTTCGTCAACACCCCGGTGACCTCGCGGTCCACGCTGGAGCTGGTCTTCGGCACGATCGGCGATGTGATCGGCACGTTCCTGTTCTTCTGGTGGTCGCAGCGGCTGCTGCTGGCGGGGCGGGTCCGCTGGCAGGCGCTGTTCCCCGGCGCGGTCGCCACCGCGGTGGGGCTGCTCGGTCTGCGGGCCTTCTCCGCGATCGTCTTCTCGCCGCTGATCGCGTCGAGCGCCGTCACGTACGGTCCTTTCGGCACCGTCCTGGTGATCCAGTCGTGGCTCGTCGGGGTGGGGTTCGTGGTGTACGGCGGCGCGCTGGTGGGGCGGCTGTACTACCAGCGGCAGATCGAGTACCGGCTGCGGCACGCGCCCGCCGGGGAGGGGCAGGAGGACGGCGGCGGCCCGGCGGAGCCCCGGCTCTGACCTACGGAAGGGCGGCGCCGCCGGCCTCCCGGCCGACGGCACCGCCCTGTTCGTACCGCCCTGTGCGTACCGGTCAGCAGCTGAGGTTGCCGCCGGGGTCGACGCCGAGTATCTGCGCGAAGTTCGTGTAGCTGTCGATACGGCTCTGCACCTGGGCGGGGTTGCCGCCGTTGCACTCGATGCTGCCGTTGATGGACCGGATGGTCTCACCGAATCCGGCGCCGTTGACGATCGCGTCGTGCGGGGTCATCGTGCCGGGACCGCTCTGCGTGTTCCAGTACCAGAGGCCGGTCTTCCAGGCGACGGACGCGTCGTTCTGGACCAGGTCGGGGTTGTTCAGCAGGTCGATGCCCAGCGCGTCGCCCGCCGACTTGTAGTTGAAGTTCCAGCTCAGCTGGATCGGCCCGCGCCCGTAGTACTTGTCCGTGCCCGCCGGGCAGCCGTAGGACTGGGTGGCGTCGCAGTAGTGCGGGTAGTTGGCGGTGTTCTGCTCGACGACGTAGACGAGGCCGCCCGTCTCATGGCTGACGTTGGCGAGGAAGGCCGCGGCCTCCTGCTTGCGTACGGTGTCGCTGCCGGTGCCGGAGAAGCCGGGGTAGGCGCTCAGCGCGGCCGTCAGACCGCTGTACGTGTAGAACGAGTTGCGGCCGGGGAACATCTGGTTGAACTGGGCCTCGCTGACGAGGAAGTCGTCCGCCTGGGCGGCCTGCACGGTGGTGGCGGGGCCGAAGGTCAGTACCGCGAGTGTGGCGGCCGAGGCCGTCGCTGTCAGCAGCCCGATGACGCGGTTGCGCATGTGACTCACTCCCTCTCTCAGCCGCCGACGTTGACGTCGATGCAGGCGTAGAACGCGTTCGCCGTGTTCGCGATGTTCCACACCGCGAGGACCTTCTGCTTCCCGGTCAGCGAACCGAAGTTCACCTGGTGGGTGACGGTGGCACCCGGCTGGGCCCCGTTGTCGTCGAACTCGGCGATCTCCTGGCCGCCGACGAAGTACTGCCAGGTGCTCGTGGAGTGCTGCGCCGTCAGGGTCCACTTGAATTCGGTGGTCTGCTGGACGGGGGTGACCGTCCACCCCTTGGCGTCGTCGTCGAGGTCGGCGAACCGTTCGTTGCCCCCGCTGCAGCTGGTCAGCCCCTTGGGGCCTTCCACGCTCTGCGGTTCGTAGGTGATGTCACCGCAGCTGACGGTGCCGGCGGCGCACTGGGCCTGCCGGCTGGGGGGCGAGGAGATGTAACCGTGGGCACTCGCGGAACTCGCCGGCAGACTCAGGGCGAGTACCGGGGCCAGAACCGCGCCGACGGCAGCGGCGATCTTCCTTTTCCGGTGCATGCGTACTCCTTCACATCAGGTCTTCCCGCGTGGTCTCGGGTCCGTGGGGGAACCCGGGTCCTGCGGGCCGGCCTCTCAGGTGTGGGGCCAAGAGGCGCGAAGGGGCAGTGAAGGAGACCGCGTCGGCGACGGCCGGAGGCCGGTGCTTCAGCAAACATCTCCCTCACTTGGCCTAGACCATACAGGTCGTCGTGTTCGCGTCAAGGGCTCGCGCGGAGGGCTCGGGTGAGCGCCCGTCAGCTGCCGGCGGCGGCCTGTCCGTGCCGGTACGGGTGGCGTGCGCCGGAGGCTCGTACTGTGGTGGGCATGATCGATCGCAATGCCCGGCGTCCGCGCCTCGGCTATCCGGTGGCGGCGGCGATCTTCGCCATCGGCATGCTCGGCACGACGCTGCCCACCCCGCTGTACGGCCTCTACCGGCAGGAACTCGGCTTCTCCGAGCTGATCGTGACGGTCGTCTTCGCCGTGTACGCGGTCGGCGTCATCGCCGTACTGCTGCTCGCCGGCAACTACTCGGACGTGGTGGGCCGGCGGCCCGTCCTGCTGGTGGCGCTCGGCCTGTCGGCGGCGAGCGCGCTGTGCTTCCTCTTCGAGGGCGGTCTCGCGGTGCTGTTCGTCGGACGGCTGCTGTCGGGCTTCGCCGCCGGGCTGTTCAGCGGAGCGGCGACGGCCACCGTGCTCGACCTGGCCCGGCCGGACCAGAAGGTACGGGCCGGACTGGCCGCGACGGCCGCCAACATGGGCGGTCTCGGCTGCGGGCCGCTGCTCGCCGGACTGCTCGCCCAGTACGCGCCGTCGCCGCTCAGCCTGCCGTTCATCGTGGACCTCGGCCTGGTCGCCGTCGCCGCCGTACTGACCTGGCTGCTGCCCGAGCCCGTCGAGCACCCGCGCTGGCCGGCGCCGCTCAGTCCGCAGGGGGTGCGGGTACCGCCCGAGGTGCGCGGGGTGTTCGCGCCGTCGGCGCTGGCCGTCTTCGCCGGCTTCGCGCTGCTCGGTCTGTTCACCGCCGTGGCGCCGAGCTTTGTGGCCGAGACCCTGGACGTGCACAACCTGGCCGTCTCCGGGGCGATCGTCTTCTCGGTCTTCCTCGCCTCCACCGTCGGCCAGTCCCTGATGGGGCGGGTCGGTGTACGCAGGGCGCTGCCGGGCGGCAGCTTCGTCCTGGTGGTGGGCCTTGCCCTGGTCGGGGCCTCGCTCGCCGCCGAGTCGCTGCCGCTGCTGGTGGTGGGCGCGATCCTGGCCGGGCTCGGCCAGGGCCTCGCCTTCCGGGCCGGCATCACCGCCGTCGGCGGCGCCGCGCCGCCCGCCCACCGGGCGGGCACCATCTCGGCCTTCTTCGTCGTCGCCTATGTCGGCATCTCGTTGCCGGTCGTCGGCGTCGGCGCGCTGACCGTCGCCCTGGGCCTGCGCACCGCCGGACTGACGTTCACCGGCTGCGTGCTGGTCCTCGCGCTCTGCGCGGGGGTGTACCTGAGCCGCAGGCCGGTGCCGGAGAGCTGAGACCCTAGTCGCGGCCGATCGGCGGGACCCTTTCGCCTGCCGGTACCGGGCCCGGCGGGGTGCCGTCGCCGAAGGGGCGGCCGCCCAGCCGTTCACGGTGGTGCGGGGTCAGCCAGCCCGCCGGGTCGGGGCCGATGGCCACGATGCCGGTGGGGTTGATGCCGGTGTGTACCCGGTAGTAGTGCTGCTTGATGTGGTCGAAGTCGACCGTGTCCCCGAAGCCCGGGGTCTGGAACAGGTCCCTGGCGTACGCCCAGAGCACCGGGTCCTCGGCCAGTTTCGCCATGTTGCATTTGAAGTGGCCGTGGTAGACCGCGTCGAAGCGCACCAGGGTGGTGAACAGCCTGATGTCCGCCTCCGTGATGGTGTCGCCCACCAGGTAGCGCCGGTCGGTGAGCCGCCGCGACACCAGGCCGAGGCGTTCGAACACACCGCGGCACGCCTCCTCGTACTCGCGCTGGCTGGTCGCGAACCCGGCGCGGTACACACCGTTGTTGACGTCCCGGTAGACGCCCTCCATCACCTCGTCGATCTCGTCGCGCAGCGCCCGCGGACAGAGGTCCGGCGCGCCCGGCCGGTGCAGCGCCGTCCACTCGGTCGCGAGGTCCAGGGTGAGTTGCTGGTAGTCGTTGGTCACCAGCTTCCCCGTGGGGACGTCCACGACGGCGGGCACGCTGACGCCGCCGGGGTAGTCCGTCTCCCGCGCGTCGTACGCCTCGCTCAGGTAGCGGATGCCGAGCACCGGGTCCCGGCCTTCGGGGTCCAGGGTGAAGCGCCAGCTGCGGGCGTCCTGGACGGGATCGGTGACGGCGAGCGACAGGGCGTCCTCAAGTCCGAGCAGCCGGCGCGAGATCACCGCGCGGCTGGCCCAGGGGCAGGCGCGGCTGACCACCAGCCGGTAGCGGCCGGCCTCCACCGGCCAGCCGTCGCGGCCGTCGGCGGTGATCCGGTCGGCGAAGTGGCTCCTGGACCGTTTGAACGGTTTGCTGCCCAGCTCGGAGTTGCCGTCCCCGGCTGCCGGCGGCCGGCCTCCGGTCGTGTCCGATTCGCTCATCGTCACTCTCCTCAGCTCTGCCTCGTCCGGTCCCGGCGGCCCGCGATCACGTCGGCCAGCGCGATGACCAGCGCCACCACCACGAACCCCACCGAGACGACGAGTCCGTGGTCGAAGGCGGAGTTCCAGCCGTTGGGGCCGACCTGGGCGAAGAAGACCGAGCCTACGGCGGCGATGCCGACGGCGGACCCGACACGCTGGCCGGTCTGGAGGGTGCCGCCCGCGCTGCCCGCCCTGTTCACCGGCACCTGGGAGAGCGTCAGGGTCTGGTTGGGCGCGATGACCAGGCCGCTGCCGAGGCCCGCCAGCAGCAGCGGCGCCGCCATCGCCCAGCCCACGCCACGGCCCGGCACTTGGTGGACGGCGATCACGGTCCCGACGAGTCCGACGACCACCATCGTCAGTCCGATGGCCACCAGCGGCCGGCCGAACCGGTCGACCAGCTTGCCGCCGATCCCCGCCGACGCGCCGGACCCCAGGGCGAAGGGGGTGATGGCGACGCCCGCGAGGAGCGCCGAGTAGTGCAGCCCGCTCTGCAGATAGAGCGTGCTGATGAAGAAGATCGAGGTGAATCCGGCGAAGTACAGCAGGATCAGCAGACAGCCCAGCCAGTACGAACGGACCCGGAACAAGGACAGGTCGATGACGGGCTGGACACCGCCCTTCGGACAGCGGCCCTCCCACCGGACGAACGCGAACAGCAGCGCCGCCGCGACGATCAGCAGCAGATACTTCTCGTCGCCCGGCCACTGCTGGGCCTGGACGAAGGGCAGCAGCAGCGCCAGCACACCGCCGCCGAGCAGCAGGATGCCCAGCGGGTCGAGGTCGCGGGCCCTGACCCGGCCCGCCGAAGGGGTGTCCGGCAGCAGCCGCCTGGCCAGCAGCAGACAGACGGCGCCCAGCGGCAGGTTGACGAAGAACACCCACCGCCAGCCCTCCTGCGCCCCGGCCGCCTGGATGAGCAGCCCGCCGAGCAGCGGCCCCACCGCCGTCGAGATACCGACGACCGTGCCGAAGGCGCCGAACGCCTTGCCGCGCTCCCGGCCCGAGAACATCTGCTGGATCAGCGCGGAGATCTGCGGCGAGATCAGTCCGCCGGCCGCGCCCTGGATCAGCCGGGCGACGACCAGCCACAGACTGGTCTGGGCGGCTCCGCAGGCGGCCGACGCCAGCGTGAACAGCGTCAGTCCCACCATGAAGACGGCGCGCCTGCCCCGGGCGTCACCGAGCCGGCCGGCCGGGATCAGGAAGAGGCCGAAGGACAGCGCGTACCCCGACAGCACCCACTGGAGGTCGGACTCCGGTGTGTGCAGCCCCTCCTTGATGGAGGGCAGGGCCACATTGACGATCGAGACGTCGAGCAGTGTCATGAAGCCGGCGACCAGGCACACGGCCAACGCCTTCCACCGCCGCGGGTCGGGCCCGTCCGCCGTGTCCTGCTCCGCCGGGGCTCCATCGGACTGCGCGGCCACAGACATCCTCACTTCTCGGTGCGGGTTCCGGCCACCGTCCCTGGGGCCGGAACTCGTCGGCAGGATCGCAGTTCCGTATGCCCCGGAGCGCCCCCGGCGAAAACAGCACCGCCGCCGCTCAGCCCCTGATCAGGGTCGTGCCCGCCGGGAGTCCCGTCACCTGCGCCGCGCCGTCCGGGCTGACGCTGACGTCCAGCCGGTGGCCCGCCAGGTCGAGGCCCGTGACCGTGAGCGGCCGGTACGCCTCGGTGAAGGCGGGCGCCAGGGTGAGCGTGGAGCCCGGCACGTCGGCCGAGAGTCCGAGCACCGACTGGAGGACCAGGACGGACGAGGCGGCGGCCCACGCCTGGGGACGGCAGGACGCCGGATAGGGCGCGGGGCGGGCGGCGTTCGCCGCGCCGTGCCCCGCGAACAGCTCGGGCAGCCGGGCGTCGAAGGCCGCCGAAGCGGTCAGCAGGCCGGCGGCCAGCGGCGCCGCCTCGTCGGGGAAGCCTGCCCTGACCAGGCCGTGCACGGCGATGGCCGTGTCGTGCGGCCAGATGGACCCGATGTGGTAGCCGTACGGGTTGTAGCCGACCGAGGCGCTGCTCAGGGTGCGCAGGCCGTGGCCCGAGTCCAGGTCGGGGGCGCTGATCCGGGCCGCGAGCAGGGCGCTCTCGTCCCGGTCGAGCAGGCCGGTGCCCAGCAGATGGCCGAAGCCGGAGGTGACGGAGTCGACGGGGCGCTTGTCCCGGTCGAGTGCCACGGCCGGGTAGCGGCCGTGCTCGTCCTCCACCCAGAAGTGGGCGCGGAAGCGCTCGCGCAGCCGGTCGGCCCACTCCTCCCAGCGGTCGGCGCCGGGCCTGCCGAAGGCGCGCAGCAGGGCGGCGCCGCCCCGGGCCGCCTCGTACGCGTACGCCTGGACCTCGCAGAGCGCGATGGGCGGTGCGGCAAGGCGTCCGTCGCGGTACCGGATGCCGTCGCTGGAGTCCTTCCAGCCCTGGTTGGCCAGGCCGCGGCCGGTCTCGTCGATGTATTCGAGGAAGCCGTCGCCGTCGGCGTCGGCGTGGTCCCGCATCCAGGCGAGGGCCGACTCGGCGTGCGGCAGGAGCTGTTCGACCTCTTCGGGGGCGAGGCCCCAGCGCCAGGCGTCGTGCAGCAGGGTGACCCACAGCGGGGTCGCGTCGACGGTGCCGTAGTAGGAGGCGGGCAGGCCGAAGGAGTCGTGGAAGGTCTGTTCGCTCCTGCGCACCTCGTGCAGGATCTTGCCGGGCTGCTCCTGGGTGTCGCGGTCGGACCTGACGCCCTGGCGGCGGGCGAGGGTACGCAACGTGCCGGCGGCGAGTGAGGTGCCGAGCGGCAGCAGCATCCGGGCCGCCCACAGCGCGTCACGGCCGAAGAGCGTGAGGAACCAGGGGGCGCCGGCGGCGAGGAACTGGTCGGCCGGGTCCTCGGGGTCGGTGAGGCGCAGCCGGTCGAGGTCGGCGGCCGACTGGCTCAGCCAGTGGTCGAAGCGGTGGTCGGCGCTGGCCAGTTCGGGGGTGCGCCAGGGCACACTGCCCGCGGTGGGCGCGGGGAACTGGTCGCCGGTGTCGTGCGCCGCCGAGCAGTGCAGTACGGCGGTCCAGACGGCGCCGGGCGCCAGCTCGACGTCGTAGCGCAGCTGTCCGGCCCGCGCGTCGATCTCGGGCGCCGCCGTGCTGGTGAGGCGGACGGCGAACGCGTCCTGCTCCCAGGCGAGTCCGCCGTCGACGGCCGTGGCGGCGACGGGTGGGGTGGGCCGGCCGGTCTTGACGCGCTCCATGGGGGCGAGGTCGGTCGTCGCCGTGACGACGAGGCCGACCCGGACGTCCTGGCCGCCCGCGTTGGTGAGTTCGAAGGTCTCGGTCAGCTGTCCCGGGGCCACCCGCCGGCTGCGGCGCAGGGTGACGGCCGGGTCGGGGGTGACCTCGCCGAGGCCGCGCAGCACACCGCGGAAGGTGGCGCTGTCCGCTCCGTCGAGGGCGCCGCCCACCGGGGCGAGCGCGACGCCGTCGGCGGCGACGGTCAGCCGGGCCAGTGCTCTGCTGTCGCCGTGGTAGAAGCCGTCGGCGCCGCCGCCGAGTTGGCCGTGAGGACGCGATATCGCGAAGCTCGGCGCGTACAGCGTCACCACCGCGTCGTGCAGGAAGGGCTGGAGTCCTGCCACCTGAGAGCCGTCCCCGTCGGTGAAGTCTTTTGTGTCGTGGGTCTTGACAGTGGTGTCCAACAGAGCAGAACCTCTCAGTCATTGGAGCGTTCCAAAAACTCTAACGACGACATCGGGACGTTGACAACGGTTTTGGAACGCTCCAATGAACTGATTCGCTTTTGCTACGAGTTCCTGTCCGTTCCTACAAGTTCCGGAGACCGCCATGGCCCGCTCTGCCAGCAACCCGCCTGCCAAGGCGGGTCCCGTGACGCTCGCCATGGTGGCGAAGCGGGCCGGCGTCTCGCCGCAAACCGTCTCCAACGCTCTCAACTCGCCGGACTTACTGCGTCCCGAGACGCTGGACCGGGTGCTGCGCACCATCGAGGAGATGGGGTACCGGCCGCACCGGGCGGCGCAGACGCTGCGTACCCGCTCCAGCAAACTGATCGGTTACGCGATACGGCCGGCCCCCGGTCTCTCGGCGCCGGTCATGGACCGCTTCCTGCACGCGCTGTCGCAGACGGCCGACGCCGCCGGTTACCGGATCCTGCTGTTCGCCTGGCCCGCCGACGGCGAGGGCGGCGGCCTCCCCGGCTACGAGGAACTCATCGACCAGCACAGCGTGGACGGTTTCGTGCTGAGCGGCACCGACAGGGGCGACCGCAGACAGGCGTGGCTGGAGAAGCGCGACGTGCCGTTCGTGGGTTTCGGCCGGATGTGGTCGGGCCGCCAGGTCGGTGACTGGGTCGATGTCGACGGTGCCTCGGGCACGGACGCGGCGGTCGAGCATCTGGTGGGCCTCGGCCATCGCCGTATCGCCTTCCTCGGCTGGCCGCGCGGGTCCGGTGTCGGTGACGACCGTGCCGAGGGCTGGCAGCGTGCCATGCGACGGCACGGTCTCCCGGTGCGCGGCAGGCGCGCGCAGAGCGTGGACGACATCGCGTCGGCGCAGGCCGTCGCGGGACCGCTGATCGACGGCGGCGCGACGGCCGTGGTGGCGGCGAGCGACATGCTGGCGCTGGGCTGCTACCACGCGCTGCGCGAGCGGGGCGCGGTACCGGGCAGGGACGTGGCGGTCGTCGGCTTCGACGACTCCCCCACCGCCGCCCTCATCTCCCCCGGTCTCTCCACCCTCGCCCAGCCGACCGAGGCGGTCGGCCGGGAGTGTGTCCGGCTGCTGCTGGCGCGGATGGCGTCGCCGGGCCGGGATCCCGAACGTGTCCTGCTCGAACCGTCGCTCGTCGTCCGCGACAGCACACCCCCGTACCCGCCCCCCGCCAACTGAGTCCGTCCGACCGAGTCCGTACGCACGTCTTTACTGGAGGAATTCATGGTCACCCGCACGGCTGCCGCCGCCTTCGTCGCATGCGCGGCGCTGCTGGCAGCCACCGGCTGCTCGTCCGGCTTCGACAGTGGGAAGGAGCCGTCCCAGGAGAAGAGCGGTCCGCAGCACCTGTCGGTGCTGATCGCCACCTCGGGCGACGCCGAGACCGCGGCGGTCAAGGCGGCAGCCGCCGCCTACGCGAAGAAGTCCGGCAACACGGTCACGGTCGAGGCCGCCAAGGACATGAACCAGCAGCTGGGGCAGGCGTTCGCGGGCAACAAGCCGCCGGACGTCTTCTACGTCAACTCCGACCAGTTCGCCAACTACGCCAAGGGCGGCTCGCTCTACCCGTACGGCGCGCAGATACCGGACGCCGACGACTTCTCGCCGCAGCTGCGTGACTCCTTCAGCTACGACGGCAAGCTGGTCTGTCTGCCCAAGGACACCTC
Source organism: Streptomyces sp. AcH 505 (assembly GCF_000818175.1). Lineage (GTDB taxonomy): Bacteria > Actinomycetota > Actinomycetes > Streptomycetales > Streptomycetaceae > Streptomyces. The sequence continues at coordinate 317,868 of NZ_JTIY01000002.1, read as the reverse complement.
GACGCTGGGCCTGGTCGTCAACACCGACCTGTGGGCGAAGGCCGGGCTGACGGAGAAGGACTACCCGACCACGTGGGAGCAGCTGCGGACGGTCGCGGACAAGCTCACCGGCAAGGGCGTCACCGGCCTGGTCACCAGCGACGAGTACCAGCGGCTCGGGGTCTTCCTGAAGCAGGCGGGCGGCTGGGTCACCGACTCGGGCCAGACGAAGATGACGGCCGACACCCCGGAGAACGCCGAGGGGCTCGGTTACGTCCAGTCGCTGCTCAAGTCCGGCTCGATGAAGTACGCCAAGGACGTCGACACCAGCTGGGGCGGCGAGGCGCTCGGCAAGGGCAAGGCGGCGATGACCGTCGAGGGCAACTGGCTGGACGGCGGGATGAAGCTCGACTACCCCGACGTGAAGTACAAGGTGCTGCCGCTGCCCGCGGGCCCGAAGGGCAAGGGCACCCTGGCGTTCAGCAACTGCTGGGGCGTCGCGGCCGACAGCGCGCACCGCTCGGCAAGCGTCGACCTGGTCAAGTACCTGAGCTCGGGCGACCAGCAGCTCACCTTCGCCAAGGCGTTCGGTGTGATGCCGTCGCGTACGAGCGCGCTGAAGACGTACGCCCAGCAGTACCCGGCCGCCAAGGCGTGGGTGGACGGCAGCGCCTACGCACAGGGCCCGGTGACGATCGCCGGCTTCGACAAGGTGCTGAGCCAGTTCAACACCGAACTGCAGTCGCTGCGCACGACGGACCCGAAGAAGATCCTCGGTGATCTGCAGCGCAACGGCGAAGCGGCGATAGCGAAGGGCAACTGAGCCCGGATGCCGCTACGTTCGATCCGCTCGGCGGGCAGGGCCCGCTCGGTGCGCCGGGACGGACCGTGGGGCTGGCTGTTCGTCAGCCCCATGGTGGTCGTCCTCGGTCTGTTCCTCGTGCTGCCCATCCTGATGGCGCTGTGGGTGAGCCTGCTGCGCTGGGACGGTCAGTCCAACCCGTTCACCGGCAGCGCCGACTTCGTGGGTCTGGACAACTACCGGACCCTGTTCGTCCAGGACGGCCTCGACCGCACCCTGTTCGCCACGGCGCTGCGCAACAACGCCTACTACGTGCTGCTCACGGTGCCGTTGCAGACGGTGCTGGCGCTGGGGCTCGCGATCATCGTCAACCAGCGGATGCTGCGTGGGCGCGGCGCGCTGCGGACGACGTTCTTCTTTCCCTCGGTGACGAGTTCGATCGCCGTCGCCACTGTCTTCCTCTTCATGTTCCAGGGCAGTGGGTCGGTCAACAAGATGCTGTCGTGGGTGGGGGTGAAGGGGCCCAACTGGTTCTCCGACCCGCGTGGTGTGCTGTCGCTGATCCTGGGTTCGGTGGGCATCGTCGATCCCGAGCGCCCGTCGGGGGCGCTGGCGTCCCACTCGTTCATGGGTCTCTCCTGGTTCGAGTGGCTGTCCGGGCCCTCGGTCGCGATGTGCACGATCATCCTGCTGTCGGTGTGGACCACGTCCGGCACCTTCATGCTGATCTTCCTCGCGGCGCTCCAGGACGTCCCGCGTGAACTGGAGGAGGCGGCGGCCATCGAGGGCGTCAACCGCCGCCAGTTGCTGCGGTACGTGACACTCCCCGCGCTGCGTCCCGTGCTGTTCCTGGTGCTGACGCTCGGGCTCATCTCGACCTGGCAGGTCTTCGACCAGGTGTACGTGATGGGTCAGGGGGCGCCGGGCAACACCACGCTGACGCCGGCGTTCCTGTCGTACTCGTCGGGCTTCGACAACTCGGACTTCGGTCAGGGGGCGGCCATCGCGTTCGTGCTGCTCGTCCTGATCCTCGTCCTGACCGGACTCCAGCGCTGGGTACTGCGGGAGCGCGGCGCACGTACCGGGAGGACACGATGAGTTCACAGGGCCGGCCGGTGCTCAACCGGTTCCCGATTCCGCTGCGGGTGGTGGGCTACGCCCTGGTGGTGGGGGTGGCGCTGCTGTATCTGCTGCCGTTCGCGCTCCAGTTGGTGACCGGTTTCAAGACCGATCCGGACGCGGCGGCGCATCCGCTCTCGCTGCTGCCCACCACACCCACCACGGCGGCCTACCAGCGGCTGTTCGGCCTCGGCGGCGCGGCGGACGGTGTGCCGTTCCTGCGCTGGCTCTCCAACTCGGCACTGGTGGCCGTCCTGGTGACGGCGGGCCGGGTGCTGTTCGACTCGATGGCCGGGTACGCGCTGGCGCGGCTGCGCTTCCGGGGCCGCAAGGTGCTGTTCGTCTTCGTCATCGCCGTGATGGCGGTGCCGGGAGTGGCGCTGCTGATCCCGAAGTTCCTGGTGCTGAACATCTTCGGACTGTTCGACACCTACACCGGCATGATCGTGCCGCTGCTGGTGGACGCCACCGGCATCTTCATCATGAAGCAGTTCTTCGAGTCGGTGCCGCCGGAGGTCGAGGAGGCCGCGCGGATGGACGGGGCCGGGGTGGTACGGATCTTCTGGTCCGTCGTCCTGCCCATGGCGAGGCCCGCGTTGATCACGCTGACCATCCTGTCGTTCCAGGGGTCGTGGAACGAGTTCACGCACTTCCTCATCGCCACCCAGTCGGGGCAGTACGAGACGCTGACCACGGGTCTCGCGCGCTTCGTCTCCGGCGGCCTCGGCGGCGGCACCCAGTATCCGCTGAAACTGGCTGCCGCCCTGCTCTCCACCCTGCCGGTGGCAGCGCTGTTCTTCTGCTTCCAGCGCTACTTCGTCAGTGGGGCCAATTCCGGGGCTCTGAAGGACTGATGTCGTGCTGACGGCCGGGCTGCGCGGGGATCCGCGCACCGGCCGTCGTAGCGCCGGCCGGCGCACCCCCGGCGGTGGCGGGCTGGTTCCAGTCGCCTTCGCCCAGGACCAGCAGCGGGTCGAACATCACCACGACACCGGAGAGTACGAGGAAGACGGCCGGGCCGAGCAGCATCGGGAAGAGCAGCGAGGTGGGTGAGGAGCCGGACACCGTGCCGGCGTCCTCCTGCAGATGCACGCTGATCGCCAGCATGCCGACGTAGTGCATCCCGGTCACGGCGATGCCCATGACCAGACTCGCGCCCAGGCTGGCCAGAAAACCGTGGACCGATACGGCCGCCCAGAGTGCGGCGGTCGCGGCGACGACGGCGATCACGATGGAGAGGGTGACGGTCGTGACGTTGTACTCCAGGTGCCCCTGGAGCTCCATTCCGGCCATTCCGAGGTAGTGCATGGCCGCGACACCGAGTCCGGTGATGACACCGGCGGAGAGCAGCGCCGCCGTCGTGGCACCGCGGTAGCCCACGATGAAGACGCCGATGCCGACCATCACGATCGCCACGGCCAGGCTGGCCACGGTGGTGAGTTTGTCGTAGCTGATAGGCGCCTCCTCGACGCTGAATCCGATCATCGCTATGAAGTGCATCGTCCAGATGCCGGAGCCGATGGAGAGCGCACCGAGCGCCAGCCAGCCGGGTTTCCAGGAACGCTCGTGCCGTAGCGAGCGGGTGGTGCAGCGCAGCCCGAGGGCCGAGCCGAGACATGCCATGAGAAAGGCCACCACGGGGGTGACAGCGCCGTAGGTGAATCCATCCACTGTGCCCTGCATAGCGGTGCACGCCCTTCAACCGGTGTCGCTCGTCTGAGATACGACAGCCCGACGTGAGCGTAGGCGGAATCCAGCCACAAACAAGGGTCTGGGCGATTACGTGTTGACAAAGGTGCGTGTTCACCATGATCAACGCCTAATGATTGCCATCCGGCCGCCGTGATGGCGGTGTTGGCATAGATTTTTTCCTGGACACGTCAAGAAATTGCGTGCAGTCATCTTGTCCATGCGTTGTCATGTCCATACCTTGTCTTCGGATGGCCCCCGTCCGGTGTGGGCCCTGAGCCGATTGCGAGGGATCCGTGAGTATTTCCAGACGGTCCGTCATCCTGTCCGCGCTCGCCGGCACCGCCACCGTCGGCGGGTGGTCGGCCGCCACCACGGCGACGGCGGCGCCCACCCTCGCCGCCGCTTCGCCGCCCGGCGATGTGGTCGGCAAGGTGACCGTGGGCTACCAGGGCTGGTTCGCCTGCAAGGGCGACGGAGCGCCCATCAACAGCTGGTGGCACTGGAGCGCCAACGCCGGTCAGCCGCCGTCGCCTTCGAACACCACCATCGCCTCCTGGCCGGAGATGAAGGAGTACGAGAAGTCGTACGCCACGGCGTACGGGAACCTCGGCAGCGGCGCTCCGGCCACGCTGTTCTCGTCGTGGGACCAGCAGACGGTGGACACGCACTTCCGCTGGATGCAGGAGAACGGCTGTGACACCGCGGCCCTCCAGCGGTTCAACCCCTTCGGCGCCGAAGGCCCCACCCGGGACGCGATGGCGCAGAAGGTGCGCCAGTCGGCCGAGGCGCACGGCCGCAAGTTCTACATCATGTACGACGTCACCGACTGGACCGCGATGCAGTCGCAGATCAAGGACGACTGGACGTCGAAGATGAAGGCGCACACCGCGTCGGGCGCGTACGCCAAGCAGAACGGCAAGCCGGTGGTGTGCATCTGGGGCTTCGGCTTCAGCGACCCCGGCCGGCCCTTCGAGCCGGCGCCGTGCCTGGACGTCGTCAACTGGTTCAAGAGCCAGGGCTGTTACGTCATCGGCGGGGTGCCCACCCACTGGCGCACCGGCACCGAGGACTCACGTCCCGGCTTCTCCGACGTCTACCACGCGTTCAACATGATCTCGCCCTGGATGGTGGGCCGGATCAGCAACGTCGACCAGGCGGACCAGTTCTACCGCGACAACAACGGCCCCGACCAACTCGACTGCGACGCGCACGGGATCGACTACCAGCCCTGTGTCATCCCCGGCGATCTGCAGGGCAGGGCGCGCGCCCACGGCGAGTTGATGTGGCGTCAGTTCTACAACCTGGTCCGGATCGGTGTGCAGGGCTTCTACATCTCGATGTTCGACGAGTACAACGAGGGCAACCAGATCGCCAAGACCGCCGAGACGGCCGCCGACGTGCCGACCGGGTCCGGGATCTGGGCGCTCGACGAGGACGGCACCCGCTGCTCGTCCGACTACTACCTGCGGCTGACCAACGACGGCGGCCGCATGCTCAAGGGACAGATCGCCCTCACCGCGGTGCGCCCGACCGTACCGCTGCCGGGCGGCGGCGGACCGACGCAGCCGACCGGCGACCTGGCCCTGCGCCGCCCGGCGACAGCCAGCAGCACCACGCAGTCGTACGGGCCGGGCAACGCCGTGGACGGCAACGCGGGCACCTACTGGGAGAGCGCCAACAACGCGTTCCCGCAGTGGCTCCAGGTCGACCTCGGCAGCGCGTACACCGTCAAGCGGCTGGTGCTCGCGCTGCCGCCGGACCAGGCGTGGGCGACCCGCACCCAGACCGTGGCCGTGCTCGGCTCCACCAACGGCACCACATTCACCACGCTGTCGGGCGCGGCGGGCCGTACGTTCAACCCGGCCTCGGGGAACACCGCCACGATCACCCTGCCCGCCGCCGTCACCACCCGTTATGTGCGGCTCCAGTTCACCGCCAACACCGGTTGGCCGGCCGGACAGCTCTCCTCGCTGAGCGTCTACGCCGACTGAGCGCGCGGCAGGTGCGGCCGGCGCTGATTGGTGCCGCCGATTCGGGTTACCCGGGGGGCAAGGCAGGCACAGCGCACCAGGTACCGGCACGACCATGCGCCGGCCGCACCCAGGAGAGGTCATACCGATGACGGACGAGCGGAGCACGAACGACGGCGAGCCCACCGCCGAGGAGTTGCGGGAACAGGCCGAACGTACCCGCGACGAGCTGGGCAGAACCGCGGAGGGCGTCGCGGCCAAGGCCGAGGCGGTCAAGAACGACGTGAAGGCGCGCGCCCAGGAGACGAAGGAGCGGGCGCAGGAGAAGGCCGCCGAGGTGCAGGAGAAGGCCCAGGAGAAGGCGACCGAGGTCAAGGAGCGGATCGACGACCAGGCCGCCAAGACGAAGATCCAGCTCCAGGACCGTACGGCGCAGCTCCAGGAGAAGGCGAGCCAGACGCTCCAGCGCGCCCAGGACAAGGCTCCCGACCAGTGGAGCGAGCGGGCGTCGCAGCTGGCCGAGGCGGTCCGGCGCAATCCGGCACCGTACATAGCGGCGGCCGCGGTGATCGTCGCGCTGACGGTACGGCGCTCCCGGCGCTGACGGCCGGCCGGAGCAACGGCTCGACGAGGGAGGACAGCGGGCACCGGCCCGCTGCCCTCCCTCTCGCGTGCGTGCTCAAGAGCGGACGATCCTGACAGATCCTCAGTTCGCAACCCGGCTCGGGGAAACAGTAAATGAATTCTTGACCGCGTGGGGCGCGTCGAACCGTGCATGGTCATGCCATCGTGTTGCAGCACCAGCACCCTCCTGGGCCGGCGACCGGAAGGCGGAACCGTATGGGCAGCACACGCAGAGGCACGGCGGCTCGCCGCTGGGGAGCGCTGGCGGGGGCAGCCGCGCTGACCGTACTCGGCGGGGCCGCGCCGTCCTTCGGCGCGGTACGGGGCGGGCAGCACCCGGGCAGCCACACCGCCACGCCCGTCAAACACCTGGTCGTCATCTTCGACGAGAACATCTCGTTCGACCACTACTTCGGGACGTATCCGAAGGCGGCCAACACCGACGGCACCCGCTTCACCGCGTCCCCGCGCACGCCCAGGGACATCGACAACCTGCGCACGGCGGGGCTGCTGACGAAGAACCCGAACCAGTACGCGCCCAAGCGGCTCACCCCTGAACAGGCAGTGACCTGCGACCAGAACCACGCGTACAGCCCCGAGCAGTACGCGTACAACGGCGGCGGCGCCGACAAGTTCGTCCAGTTCACGGACTCCGGCAAGTGCTCGGGCAATCTGTTCGGCGAGCCGGGTCTGGTGATGGACTACTACGACGGCAACACCGTCACCGGCATGTGGAACTACGCCCAGCACTACGCGCTCAACGACAACTCGTTCGGTTCGGCCTACGGCCCCTCCACGCCCGGCGCGATCGAGCTGGTGTCGGGCCAGACGCACGGGGTGGTCTCCACCGACCCCGCGTCGTCCACGGAGGACCCGGAGCAGACCGACGAGCCGGATCCGGCCGCGGTCGCCTCCCCCGACGAGCGGGGCGTCGGCACGATGATCACCGACCCCGACCCGGCGTACGACGACTGTTCGGGCAACGACCACACCAGCCAGTCGTCCCTGGCCGAGCTGCGCGGCAAGAACATCGGTGACCGGCTGAACGAGAAGGACGTCAGCTGGGGCTGGTTCCAGGGCGGCTTCCGGCCGAGCACCCCGTGGGACGGCGGCGACACCCTCGCCACGTGCGACGGCACCACGCACGCCAACGCGATCGGCGCCCAGGTCGTGGACTACAGCCCGCACCACAACCCGTTCGCGTACTACCGCTCGACGGCCAACCCGCACCATCTGGCCCCGGAGTCCGTCGCCGAGATCGGCCACGACGGCCGGGCCAACCACAACTACGACCTCACCGACTTCAACGCGGCGCTCAAGGCGGGCAAACTGCCCTCCGTGAGCTTCCTCAAGGCGGCGTCCTACCAGGACGGGCACGCGGGGTACTCGGGCCCGGTGGACGAACAGAACTTCCTCGTCGGGCAGATCAACGCGATCCAGCGCTCGCCGCAGTGGAAGGACACCGCGATCGTCCTCGCGTACGACGACTCCGACGGCTGGTACGACCATGTCTACGCCACGCCGCGCAACGGCTCGGACGACACGACGAAGGACAGCAGCGGCCGGAGCCTCGACGCGCCCGGCTGCCGGAACGGGCCGCCCGCCGCGGGCGGTTACCAGGACCGCTGCGGCCCGGGCGCCCGCCAGCCGCTGCTGGTGATCTCGCCGTTCGCGAAGGTCAACAGCATCGACCACACCAGGACCGAGCAGACGTCCGTGCTGAAGTTCGTGGAGGACAACTGGCACACCCGGCGGATCGGGGACCACTCCTTCGACACCCGGGCGGGATCGCTGGAGAACATGTTCGACTTCGACCGCCCCAACGGCAGGCAGGTACTGCTGAATCAGGACGGCTCGGTGGCCTCGGTCGGCCCGGTCCGGCACGTCGCGCCCGTCACCACGGCGATCACCGACCCGCAGCCGCGCGACGTGGCGATGGCGGACCTCTCGTCGAGCAGCAGCACCCCTTCGCCCACGCTGCTGGGCACGGCGGCGGGAGCGGTGCTGGTCGCCGGTGCGGGAGTGACCCTGGCGGTGCGCAGGCGGCGCCACTCCCGCGGCGCGCTCTAGTGTGACTCGCGGGAGACCTCGTGGCCGCTGGAGCCGACGAGGAAGTCCAGGTCGACGCCCTGGTCCGCCTGGTTCACATGCTCGACGTACAGCCGCTCCCAGCCGCGCCTGGGGGCGGCGAACGCCGCCGTCATCGCCTTCGACGGACGGCGGCGCGCCAACTCCTCGGCCGGTACGTCGAGATCGATCCTGCGGGCGGCCACGTCCAGCACGACGAAGTCGCCGGTCTCGACCAGCCCCAGCGGGCCGCCGGCCGCCGCCTCCGGCGCGGTGTGCAGGACGACCGTGCCGTACGCCGTGCCGCTCATCCGGCCGTCGCAGACCCGCACCATGTCCCTGACGCCCTGCTCCAGCAGTTTGGTGGGCAGCGGCATGTTCGCCACCTCCGGCATGCCCGGGTAGCCCTTGGGACCGCAGCCCCGCAGTACGAGCACCGACGAGGCGTCCACGTCGAGGTCCGGGTCGTCGATCCGGGCGTGCATGTCCTCGACGCTGTCGAAGACGACGGCCCTGCCCCGGTGGCGCAGCAGTTCGGGCGAAGCGGCGGCCGGTTTGATGACGGCGCCGGACGGGGCGAGGTTGCCGCGCAGCACCGCGATGCCGGCGTCAGGCAGCAGCGGGTCGGCGCGGCTCCGGATGACGGTCTCGTCCCAGATCCGCGCGCCGTCGAGATGGTCGACCAGCGGGGTGCCGGTGACGGTCAGGGCGGCCGGGTCAAGCAGGTCGCCGACCTCGTTCAGTACCGCCAGCAGCCCGCCCGCGCGGTGGAAGTCCTCCATCAGATGGCGGCCGGCCGGCTGGAGGTCGACGAGGAGCGGCACGCCCGCGCCGGTGCGGTCGAAGTCGTCCAGCGTCAGTTCGATGCCGAGCCGCCCGGCGATGGCCAGCAGATGCACCACGGCGTTGGTGGAGCCACCGACGGCGGCGAGCGCGACGATCGCGTTGAGGAAGGAGCCCCGGGTGAGCAGCGTGCTGGGGCGGCGTTCCGCGGCGACCATCTCGACGGCGAGCGCGCCGGTGGCGTGGGCGCTCTCCAGCAGCCGGCTGTCGGGGGCGGGCGTCCCGGCCACCCCCGGCAGCGTCGTACCCAGCGCCTCGGCGACGACGGCCATGGTGGAGGCCGTTCCCATGGTGTTGCAGTGGCCCCGGCTGCGGATCATCGAGGATTCGGACCGCAGGAAGGCCTCCTCGGAGAGGGTGCCCGCCCGTACCTCCTCGCTGAGTTTCCACACGTCGGTGCCGCAGCCCAGCGGCTTGCCGCGGAAGGTGCCGGTCAGCATCGGGCCGCCAGGCACGACGACTGCGGGCAGGTCGACGGAGGCCGCCGCCATCAGCAGCGACGGAATGGTCTTGTCGCAGCCGCCCAACAGCACGACGCCGTCGACGGGGTTGGCGCGCAGCATCTCCTCCGTCGCCATGGCCGCCATGTTCCGCCACAGCATCGCCGTGGGCCGTACCAGCGTCTCGCCGAGGGAGACCACCGGCAGGTTGAGCGGGACGCCGCCCGCTTCCCAGATGCCCTGTTTGACGCTCGCCGCGACCTCGTCGAGATGGGAGTTGCACGGGGTCAGGTCGGACGCGGTGTTGGCGATGGCGATGTGCGGCCGGCCGTCGAAGGCGTGGGCGGGCAGTCCTCTGCGCATCCACGCCCGGTGGATGTAGGAGTTCCTGTCGGTGCCCGCGTACCACTGGGAACTGCGCTGTTCCGCCATTGCGTACTCCTCCGTCGTCCGTGGCTGCCAACTTGCCATGCCGGGGCGGTGTTTTTGAAGTGCGCTCCACCCGTACGGATGTTCATGCCGCGTACTAATATCTGGCCATGCGCGCCTTTGTCATCACAGGTCCGCGCCGGTGCGGGGTGCGTGACGTGGCGCCCCCGGCAGCGGCGCCGGGACAGGTCGTCGTCGATGTGGAACGGGCCGGTGTCTGCGGTACGGACAGCGAGCTGTTCACCGGCGAGATGAGTTACATGGACGAGGGCAACTCCCGCTACCCGATCCGGCCGGGCCACGAGTGGTGCGGCGCGGTCTCCGCGGTGGGCGACGGCGTCGACCCCGGCTGGCTGGGACGGCGGGTGACCGCCGACACCATGCTCGGCTGCGGCGGCTGCCGGCGCTGTCTCGCCGGCCGCCACCATGTCTGCGAGGACCGGTACGAGATCGGCATCCGGGGCGGCTGGCACGGCGCGCTGGCCGAGCAGCTCGTCGCGCCGGTGAACGCGCTGCATCCGCTGCCGGACTCCGTGGACGGTGTCGCGGGCGCCCTGGTCGAGCCCGGCGGCAACGCGCTGCGCGCCGTCGAGGCGGCGGCCGTCGCGCCCGGTGAGCGGCTGCTGGTGCTCGGCCCCGGCACGATCGGGCTGCTCGCCGCCCTGTTCGCGCTCGCCGCCGGGGCGGAGGTCCATGTCATGGGTCTGACCCCGGCGTCACTCGACTTCGCCCGCAGCCTCGGTGTGCACGGCGCCTGGACCGAGTCCGAGCTGCCCGACCTGCCCTTCGACGGGGTCATCGACGCCTCCAACGCCCCCGGGCTGCCCGCGCTCGCCGTGGAGCGCGTCGAGCCGGGCAGGCGGGTGGTCTGTATCGGGATCGCCGCGACGCCCAGTTCCGCCGACACCCGGGCGCTGGTCCTGAAGGACGTCACAGCCGTGGGCATCCTCGGTGCGTCGGCCGGCCTGGCGCGTACGATCGGGCTGTACGCCTCCGGCGCCGTGGATCCTCGTCCGCTGGTCGCCGCCACCGTCGGTTTCGAATCTCTCGGCGGAATTCTCTCGGGTGTACGTCCCGAAGGGGTGGGGCCTGGGCCTAAATTCCTGGTGAGCCCCGGTACCTGAGATCCGCCCCGGCTCCATGCCGTAGGCTTCCCAAAGATTGTCTGACCGCATCTTTTTAGGATGTTAAGGAGCACCGTGATGGCGAAGCAGGATGCCGGAGCCGGGCTGGTGAAGCTCCTCTCGGCCGACGCGCAGCAGGTGGCGACCGGCTGGGTCGAGCGCGTCTCGGATTCCCTGGGCGGCCGCATCAGCAGGGCCGAGGTCGACCAGGAGCTGCGCGAGCTGTTCACGGCGCTGGTCGAGGCACTGCGGGCCGGCGGCCCCGACGCCCACGGTGAGGCGATGTCCGAAGTCAGGGCGCTGCTGACCGAGTTGTCGCGGAACCGGGCACGCCAGGGCTTCACGCCGACCGAGACAGCGGTCAGCGTGCTCGCGCTGAAGCAGGTCGTCGAGCCGGTCCTGCGTGACGGTTCGGCCGCCGACATCCAGGCGTACCTGGAACTGAGCCGGCTGGTGGACGAACTGAGCCTGTTCACCATCGAGACGTACACCCGGGCCCGCGAGGAGATCATCAGCTCCCAGGCGGACCAGCTCATGGAGCTGTCCACGCCCGTGGTGAAGCTCTGGGACGGCGTGATCGCCGTACCGCTGGTCGGCACCCTCGACTCCGCCCGTACCCAGGTGGTGATGGAGAAGCTGCTGCAGGCGCTGGTGGACACCGGCTCCGAGCAGGCGATCATCGACATCACCGGGGTCCCCGCCGTGGACACCCAGGTCGCCCAGCACCTGCTGAAGACCATCGTCGCCGCGCGGCTGATGGGCGCCGAGTGCACGGTGTCCGGGATCCGGCCGCAGATCGCCCAGACCATCGTGGCGCTGGGCATCGAGTTCGGTGACATCGTGACGAAGGCGAGCCTGGCCGACGCGCTGAAGCTGGCGCTGCGCAAGTCCGGTGTGGATCTGGTCGCCCGCAAGGATGTGCTGCGGTGACCGAGCGCGTTCCCGTCCTGCGGATCGGTGACGTCCTGCTGGTCTCCATCCAGGTGGACCTGGAGGACCAGACCGTCCTGAACCTGCAGGAGGACCTGGCGGCACAGATCGTGGCCAGATCGGCGCGCGGTGTCGTCATCGACATCACGGCCGTCGAGATCGTCGACTCGTTCGTGGGCCGCATGCTGGCCACGATCGCGGCCATATCCCGCATGCTCGACGCGGAGACGGTGGTGGTCGGCATGCGCCCGGCCGTCGCCATCACGCTCGTGGAGCTGGGTCTGTCGCTGGGCGGTGTGCGTACCGCACTCGACCTGGAGAAGGGCCTGGCCCTGCTGCGGCGATCCGACAGCCGCACGGATCCGGCATGATCACGCCCTGGGCCGCCGGGGAGGCACCGCAGACACACCCCATCGTGAAGAACGACGACGTCGTCCGGGTGCGCCAGCTCGCCAGGACACTGGCCCAGCAGTGCAAGCTCTCACTCGTCGACCAGACGAAGTTCATCACGGCGGCCAGCGAACTCGCCCGTAACACCCTGGTGTACGGCGGTGGCGGGCTGCTCACCGCGGGTCTTGTCCGCAAGGACACCCGGGTCGGGGTGGCCGCGATCTTCAGCGACGACGGTCCCGGGATCCCGGACATCGAGCTGGCGATGACCGACGGCTGGACGTCGGGCTCGGGTCTCGGGCTCGGGCTGAGCGGGGCGCGCAGGCTGGTGGACGAGTTCGACCTGAAGACCGAGGCGGGGAACGGCACGACCGTCACCGTGGTCAAGTGGTCGAGGTGACCGCCCTCGGCGTGCTCGACTGCGAGGATGTCGCCTGGTTCCGCGACAGCCCGACCATGCCCGCCTCGGCGCGCGGCGCCGCCGCCACCCTGGCGCGGCGGATCGGGCTGAACAGCCATCGCGCCTCGGAGGTGGCACTCGCCGTCACGGAAGCGGCGACCAACCTCCACCTGCACGCCGTCGACGGATCGCTGCTGCTGCGGGTGTTGCGTACGGCGAACGAGGCCGCGGTGGAGTTCCTGACCGTGGACATGGGGCCCGGTATGCGCGACGTGGCCGGCGCGTTCGCCGACGGGACCTCCTCACGGGGCACGCTCGGCATCGGGCTCGGCGCCGTGGCGCGGCTCGCCGACACCTTCGACATCCACTCCATCCCCGGTCGTGGCACGGTGATGAGCGCGCAGTTCTGGTCGCGCAACGCGTCGGACAGCGTACGGGCGTCGGAGACGGCCGTGGTCGACACGTCGGTGGCCGCCGGTGTGACCCGTCCCATCAGCGGCGAGACCAGCTGCGGCGACGCGTGGGCGGTACGGGTCGAACCCGGCGCGGACGCCGAAACGGCGCCCGCGCTGCTGGTGATGATGTGCGACGGGCTCGGGCACGGCCCGCTCGCTGCCCTGGCCGGTGACACGGCGGTCACCGCCTTCCGGCAGAGCAGTGCCCGGCTGCCCGACGCCGTCCTGCGCGACATCCATACGGCGCTGCGCGGCACACGGGGCGGCGCGGTGGCGGTCGCCCGGGTCGAGCCGTCGGCGGGGCGCCTGCTGTACTGCGGTGTCGGGAACGTCAGCGGCTACGTCATCACTCCGACGGCCAGGGCCGGGCTGATGTCGGCGCCGGGCATCGTCGGCCAGCAGATGCGCACCCTGCGCACCTTCGAGCAGCCGCTGGTGCCGGGCGGTGCGCTCGTGATGCACTCGGACGGACTGACCGAGCGCTGGACCATGGACGCCCTGCCGGGACTGCTGCAGCACACCCCCGCCGTGATCGCGGGGCAGTTGCTGCGCGAGGCGGCCGTACGGCGCGACGACGCCGGGATCGTGGTTGTCAAGGGAGCCTGGTGAAGGTGGCCGGCGCCGGCGCCGGACATCTCCTCGCTTTCGACCTCGCGTCGGCGCAGGACGTCTTCGCGCTGCGCCGCAGCGGGCAGTCGGCGGCCGAGGCGCTCGGCCTCGACGCCCAGGACCAGGTGCGGCTCGCGACGGCGCTCAGCGAGCTGGGCCGGGACCGGCTGGGCTGCGCGGCGCTGACGGTGACCTTCGCGCTGGCCGGCGAGGCGCCGCCCACCCTGCTCGTGACGCTCGCCTGGAACAGCGGTCCGCCGCCCAGCACCGAGTCGCTGGAGCTGGCGACCCGGCTGGTGCCCAGGCTCCGGCACGAGCCGGGCGACCCGCGCAGCCGGATCGTGGTGGAGCAGCCCGCCGTCGCCCTCGCCCCGCACGAGGCACACCGCCGGGTGAGCGAGGCGCTGCGCCGGACGGACCACACCACGCTCGCCGAGGATCTGCGCGCCCAGACCCGCGACCTGATCGCCACGCTGGAGGAGACCCGCGCCCAGCGGGAGGAGCTGCGCCGGCTCAACGAGGAGCTGGAAGAGACCAACAAAGGTGTGCTGGCGCTGTATACCGAACTCTCCCAGGAGCTGGAGGAGACCAACAGCGGTGTGGTGGCCCTGCACAGCGAACTGGAGGACAAGTCGCGGCAGTTGCGGGAGACCAGTGAGGCGAAGACCCGGTTCTGGACCAACATCAGCCATGAGCTGAAGACCCCGGTCAACGCCGTCGTGGCCCTGTCCCAGCTGCTGCTGGCCCCGGACTCGGCGTATCTGGACGACGAGCAGAAACACCGGATCGCGCTCATCGCCTCGTCGGGGAACACCCTGCTCGCGCTGGTCGGTGATCTGCTGGACGTGGCCAAGGCCGAGTCGGGGCAGCTGGAGCCGCACCTCGAACCGGTCGACCTGCGGACGCTGGTGGGGCAGCTCGGCGGTGTGCTGCGCAGTATGTTCCCCACCGACGACGTCACGTTCGTGACACCCGAGGCGAAGACCCTGCCCGTCGTGGTCACCGACGAGGTGCTGCTGACCCGGGTGCTGCGCAATCTGCTGTCCAACGCGCTGAAGTTCACCGACAGCGGCGAGGTACGGCTGGACGTCGAAGCCGACTCCGCCGGGCCCTGGCTGACCTTCACCGTCAGCGACACCGGCGTCGGCATTCCCGCGCACGAACTCAAGCGGGTCTTCGAGGAGTTCTACCAGGTGCCCGGGGCACACCAACGAGGACGACAGGGCACAGGACTCGGGCTGCCGTACGCCCGCACCCTCACCGAGCTGCTCGGCGGCACGCTCCGGCTGACCAGCAGGCCCGGGACCGGTACCCGCATCGTGGTCCGGCTGCCCAACCCGTCCCCGGGGACGACACACGCACAGGAGGCCGACCGGTGACCGACGACGCGGCGCTGCTCGACAGTGCCCCAGCCACCGTTCTGGTGATCGACGACGACGAGTCGAACCGCTACGTCCTCAGCAGCTGGCTCAGGCGGGGCGGGCACACGGTGATCGAGGCGCACGACGGGACACAGGGCCTCGCGCTGCTCGCGCCGGGCCTGGAGCCGCGGCCCGAGGTCGCCGTCGTCGACGTACGGCTCCCGGACATGACCGGGTTCGAGGTCTGCGAACACATCAAGGCGGACCCGTACACCGCGGCGCTGCCGGTGATCCATATCTCGGCGGCCGCCCTCACCCCCGAGGACCACGCCGAGGGGCTGCACCGCGGGGCGGACGCGTATCTCAACCAGCCCATCGATCCCGCCGAGTTCCTGGCGACCGTCACGGCGACCCTGCGCTACGCGCGCGCCCGCCGCAGGGCCGAACGGCTCGCGGCGCGGCTGACCCTGCTCAACCGCACCACCCTCGACGTGTACCGGGCGATCGGCTTCCACTCCTTCGCCGCGGCGGCGACGGGCGGGGCCGCGTCCCTGATGTCGTGCGCCGTCAGCGCGGTCTTCCTGACCCCGCAGGGCCAGGCGGTGCACAGCTCCATCACCGGGCCCGGCCAGGCGCCGCGCTCCACACCGTCCACCCCCGAGCTGCTGAACCGGCTCGCCGGACACACGCTCGGCACCGGCACCGGCGCGGAGATCGCCCGGCTGCCACGGGCCGTGTGGAAGACACTGCTGCCGGGCGACCAGCTCGACGAGGACGTGATCCTGGCGGTGGCGCGCACCAAGCGCGGCCGGCCGCCGGTCTGCTTCGCCGTACCGGCCGCCGCCGTGGGCGGCAACGACGACCAGGAGCTGTTCCAGCAACTGGCCCATGCCTGCGCCCTGTCGCTGGAGGCGCTGCGCACCTACAACGAGGAACACTCCTTCGCCCTCACACTCCAGCGCACCTTCCTGCCGGACCGGCTGCCCGCGGTGCCCGGGGTCGATCTGGCGTTCCGCTATCTGCCGGCGTCCCGGCATGCGGAGATCGGCGGTGACTTCTACGAGGCGCTGGAGACCTCCGACGGGCTGCTGCTCGCCATCGGTGACGTGGCGGGGCACTCCATGGCGGCGGCGGCCGTGATGGGTGAGGTGCGGCACGGGATGCGCGCCTACGCGCTGGAGGGCCACTCCCCGCACCACATCAACGAACGGCTGGAGACACTGCTGGCGCAGTCACAGCCGGGGCTCACCGTGACGATGTGTCTGATCCTGGTCGAGCCCGGTGGCCGCAGGCTCCACATCTCCAACGCGGGGCACATTCCGCCGCTGCTGCTCCTTCCCGGCGGCGGGGCCGAATTCGTCCACGAGCACGGCCCGTTGCTGGGGTTGGGGCTGCCGCACCCGGCGGCCACGGTGGTCGACACCGCGCCGGGCACCCGGATCGTCCTCATCACCGACGGGCTCGTCGAGGTCCGCAGTACCAACATCGACGACAGTCTCGACGAGTTGAGTGCCGCGGCCGCGACGGGTCCGCAGGAGCTCGAAGCGCTGTGCGACTCGCTGCTGGAGAGGTTCGGCGAGGAGAAGGACGACGACATCGCCCTGCTCACCGTCCGGCTCAACTGACCGGATCAACAGGCCGGATCAACTGGCCGGATCAACTGGCCGGCCGGGCGCCTCCGTCGGCGAGCGCACTGACCTCGCTGTCGACGTATCCGCGGTGCCGCTCGGCGTCCTCGCGCGCCTTCTTCGGGCTCCAGCGTCCCGCCATCACGAAGATGAACGGGATGAAGACGACCTGGCCGCCGACGGTCACCCACCACCAGGTCTGCCACTGACCAGGTCCGTCGGCCACCGCCTTCTGCACCTCGGGACCGTGCTCGCGAAGGATCTTCAGCTGCGGCTGCGCCTTCTGTACGAGCGCCAGGTCGGCGGGTCCCACCTCTCGGGCGGCCTGTTGTGCCAGCGCCGGGGGGATCGCCGTCGGCGGGTACTTGGCGAGTTGGGCGAAGATCTCGGGGTGCGCGTCGACGACGGCCAGCGCGGGCGCCGCCTGTGCCTGCGCGGTCGCCACCTCCGTACCGTGTTCGACCAGCGGGGACGCCGAGGTCACCACGATCGGGACGAAGGCCGAGGAGACCGCGACCACGATCCGGATGATCCAGCCCCACACGGCGAGTCCGGTGGCGGTGGCGGCCGGGTTGCGGCGCTCCACGGTCTCGGTGAAACTCGCCATCCACGGCGCGTAGGCGATGCCGGAGAGCGCCCCGATCCCGATGAACAGCACGGCGAAGGTGTAGTAGCCGGTGTGCGGATGCGTCGCGAGGACGGCGAACGTGGACGTGACGGCGATCGAGCCCAACCCGCCGACCAGCATGAACGGTTTGCGCACCTTGACGAGGTCGGAGAGCAGCCCGGCCACCACGAGGGCGATGGCGTTGGCACCCCAGTACCAGTTGGCCAGTCCGTTGGTGCGCTGCTGGCTGTAGCCGAAGTTGGCCGAGAAGTAGACGACGAAGTTGCCGACGGCGGCGAAGTACAGCAGCAGGAAGAGGCTGATGGCGATGGCGGAGCCCACCACGTCGAGATGGAGCATCTGCCGCCAGGTCTGTTGTGACTCCCTTACGGGCGCGGCTCGTTCGGCGCGGGCCTCGACCAGTTTACGGTCGTGCAGGCTGACCATGACCTGGTCCCGCATGCCGGGGGACAGCTCCCGCAGCCCGAGCAGGGCGATCACGAACATGATCAGCCCGGCGATGCCGGAGTAGCGCAGCTCGTCCTGCCAGGTCGACGAGTCGAGTGTGCTGCTGGTGACCACGGTGACGACGAGACTGCCGAGGACGGGACCCATCGTCCAGTACCCCATGGCGGTCGCCCTGCCGAGCTGCGGCGAGAAGTCGCGGATCAGTGCGGGGGTCGCGACCAGGACGATGCCCTCGA
This sequence comes from Streptomyces sp. AcH 505, assembly GCF_000818175.1. GTDB lineage: Bacteria > Actinomycetota > Actinomycetes > Streptomycetales > Streptomycetaceae > Streptomyces. Next base: position 299,695 of record NZ_JTIY01000002.1, on the reverse strand, counting down.
CGAAGCCGACGGCCGCGAAGAGGATCAGATAGGCCGTCTCGTTGGGCGAGTTGGGCAGTCCGAGCAGCAACAGCAGTCCGGCCACGAGCAGTCCGTAGACAACGAGGTTCGCCCGTCCCCAGCGGTCGGCGAAGCCGGCGATGAGGGAGGTGAAGGCGCCGACGGCGTTGCCGATGACGGACACCCACACGAAGTAGGTGTACGACATGTGGTAGTTGGTGATGATCGAGGTGGCCACCGCGTACTGCACGTACAGCATGTAGTAGAGGACGACGGTGGTCACGACGACGATCGCGAGATAGCCGTAGCGGCGTGCCGGGTCGGGATAGTGCGCCAGGTCCCGGCGCCAGAGCCGGGCACCGATACCGGGCGTGCCGGCGTCGGTGGTGGGTCCGTTCCCCATGTCGGCAGCCTGCGGCGGATGGGTGGACATACGGCCTCCTCGGGGTACCGGGAGCAAGGCGTCCGACCGCGCTTGATGCGCCGGTGGCCGCTCCGGGAACGACCAGAGGCTAGTACCGACTGGTCGGTACGGCCTAGATGCGTGCAGGGGGAATTTGACCGGACACCGGGGCGCCGCCGGGGCGGCTCAGGGCTCGACGGCGGCTGGTGGCGGATCGGTGGCCGTTCAGTAGCCGCCGCGCCCGCGCAGGATCCGGCGCGGGTTGTCGACCAGCATCGTGGCGATCTCGCTCTCGGACACGCCGCGCGCCCGCAGCGCGGGCAGCACATCGCGGGTGAGGTGCAGATAGTGCCAGTTGGGCAGCAGTCCGGGCAGCTCCCGCATCGGGAACCAGTCGATGTAGCAGGACGCGTCGTGGGACAGCACGATCCGGTCGGCGTAACCGCGCTCGCACAGCGCGGCCACCGTGGCGACCCGCCGTTCGAAGGGCAGGAGCGAGTCCAGACCGAACCGGTCCATCCCGAGCAGTGAGCCCCGGTCGGCGATGGCCGTCAGATAGTCCAGGTCGGCGCTGTCGCCGCAGTGTCCGATGACGACGCGGGTGAGGTCGACCCCCTCGGCGGCGAACAGGTCCTGCTGCTCGATGCCGCGCCGGGTCCCCGCGTGGGTGTGGGTCAGGATCGGCACACCGGTGGCGCGGTGCGCCCGTGCGACGGCCCGCAGCACCCGTTCCACACCGGGGGTCACACCGGGCTCGTCGGTGGCGCATTTGAGCACCCCGGCCCTGACCCCGGTGTGGGCGATGCCTTCGGTGATGTCGGCGACGAACAGGTCCACCAGGGGGTCGTCGCCGCCGAGCGGTGTGCCGGGGCCGCGCATGCTCAGATAGTGCGGGACGTCGTTGTAGGTGTAGAGCCCCGTGGCGACGACGATGTTGATGCCGACCTGTTCGGCCACCCGCTGGATCCGCGGGATGTACCGGCCGAGTCCGATGACGGTGGGGTCGACGATGGTGGAGATTCCGGCGGCGGCGAGTTCCGTGAGCCGCCGGACGGCGCGCGGCACCTCTTCGGACTCCTGGAACCCCTGGTGCTCCGGGTAGTTGTCGGCGAACTCGGGGCTGAGCACGAAGATGTGCTCGTGCATCAGCACCCTGCCGAGCTCACCGGCCGGCACGGGGCCGCGCACGGTGGGCACGGTGTCCGGTGTCGCGGGGGTGTCTCCGTACGCCATCGCCCGGCCCCTCCCGCGTCGCCCGTGTGGTGCGCGGTAGTGACCGTAGAGGCAGCCCGTCGCGCGGTCAATGGGCGCTACCGGCGGTCCAGTCGGCGCTGCGAGACTGCACGACGCCACCGACCCGGAGTGATGCAGATGACCCAGTCGCTCGAAACACTGCCGCCCGAAGAAGGACCCGGCGAAGAACCGGACGAGACCCCCGCCGGGAGACCCGGTCCCGCGCGAGCCGCCAGGCGCTGGCCGCTGGTGGTGCTGCGCACCCTGGTGTGCGCGCTGACACTGCTGATGCTGATCCAGCCGGTCCTGGCCGGACAGTTCGTCACCGGTGACACCGATCTGCTGGACCTGCACGCCCTCAACGCCACCTTCATCTCCGCCGTGAGCTGGATCCTGGTGGCCGCCGCCGTCACACTGTGGCGGCCCGGCGGCGGACCGGTGTGGCCGATCGGTGTGACACTGCTGGTGGCCGGGCTCGTGGAGGCACAGAGCGGCTTCGGCTACTCGCGGAATCTCGCCGTGCACATCCCGCTCGGTGTCGCCCTGGTCGCCGGTACGACGGCGCTGGGGTACTGGGTGTTCGCCTACCGGCCCGGCCGGCCGCGGAACGCGTCGTGATGCGCGCACGGATCGACCGGCGGACGCTCGTCAAGGGCGCCGCCGTCGCCGGGATCGGCGCCGCCGGCCTCGGTGCCACCGGCTGCGGCGCCGACCGGGGCGACGTGTCGGGGGAACAGCTGACCAGCGCGGCCCCGCTCCCCCGGCCCTTCCGGGTGCCGCTGCCGGTGCCGGTCACGGCAAGGGCACAGCGCGCCAAGGACGGCAGCGACCACTACGAACTCGTGCAGCGGCGGGGCGAGATGGAGATCCTGCCGGGGCTGCGTACCGAGGTCTGGGGGTACGACGGCACGTTCCCCGGCAGCACACTCGTCGGCCGCTCGGGCCGCACCACCACCGTGCGGATCCGCAACAGCCTGCCGGTGCCGACCTCGACGCATCTGCACGGCGGGGTGCAGGCCGCCTCGTCCGACGGCTATCCGATGGACCTGGTCCTGCCGCCCGGCTACCGCCATCCGCCGGCCGGGCCGGCACACGCCATGCCGGGGATGCCCGGAATGCCCGGGACAGCGAAGGGCGGGGCTGCGGGGTGGACGCTGACCTCGGGCGCCAAGACGTACACGTATCCCCTCGACCAGCCGGCCGCCACGCTCTGGTACCACGACCACCGGATGGACTTCAGCGCGCCGCAGGTCTGGCGCGGGCTCGCCGGGATGTTCCTCGTCCACGACGACACCGAGGACGCGTTGCCGCTGCCCCGGGGCGAGAAGGACATCCCGCTGATGATCTGCGACCGTGCCTTCGAGGAGGACGGGGCGTTCCGCTACCCGTCGCTCGACCCCTCGCTGACCGGCCGGCCGGGCGTCGAAGAGGCGTACATGGAAGGGGTGACGGGCGATGTGGTTCTCGTCAACGGCGCCGCCTGGCCCGAGTTGGAGGTGTCGGACACCCTCCACCGGTTCCGGATCGTCAACGTGTCGAACGCGCGCCGCTACCGCTTCGCGCTGGAGCCGGGTCCCCGTACGGGCTCAGGGTTCGTCCAGATCGGCAGCGACAGCGGCCTGTTGGCGGCGCCGCTGCGCCATGACGAGCTGCCCGTCGCGCCGGGTGAGCGCTTCGACGTGCTGATCGACTTCGCCGCGTATCCGCACGGCTCCACCGTCGAGCTGGTCAACACCCTGGGCAGCGGCGGCACTCGGCGGGTGATGCGGTTCAGGGTCAGCAGGCGCGAGAAGGACACCAGCCGGATCCCCGGGCGGCTGGCGGAGTTCGAGACACTGCGGGCGGCCCAGGCGGTCGCTGAGCGCAGATTCGACTTCCGGCTGACGCAGGGCGGCGGCAGTCGGATGTGGACCGTCAACGGAGCCCCCTTCGACCATGCGAAGGTGCTGGCGTCACCGCGGCTCGGCACGGTCGAACGCTGGCGCTTCAGCAGCGACTTCCACCATCCGGTCCATCTCCATCTGGCCCGCTTCCAGGTGGTCGCGCGGGGCAACGGCGACCCGCTGGCGAGCGACGCGGGCTGGAAGGACACGGTCGACGTCAGGCCGTACGAAGTGGTGGACGTCCTGGCCAGGTTCACGGGCCAGCGCGGCCGGTACATGCTGCACTGCCACAACCTGGAGCACGAGGACATGGCGATGATGGCCAACTTCGAGGTCGTCTGACACACCCTCCCGCTCGCACTCGCGAAAGCCGGTGCCGGACCCCTGCGTGCGGGTCCGGCACCGGCTTCGTGGCGCGGGAGGCTCAAGCGGCGTACATGTCGAGGACCCGGCGTCCCGGCCCCCGGTAGGTCTGGTCGAGGTCCACGTCTCCCCCGAGGATCGCGCGCTGGAGGCGCTGGAGCCGCGGGGAGGGGTCGAGACCCAGATCCTCCACGAGCCGGCCGCGCAGCTTCATGAAGACCCCCAGGGCTTCCGAAGGCCGTCCCGACCGGTAGAGGGCGATCATGCGCTGTGCGTGCAGGCCCTCGTGCAGAGGGTTGCGGGCGGTGAGGACGGTCAGCTCGGTCAGCAGCTCCGAGTGGCGCCCGAGGGACAGTTCGGCGTCGACGCGGCGCTCCAGCACACCGAGCCTGCTCTCCTCCAGACGGACCCGTTCGATCTCCAGCAGCGCCCCGGGCCGGATGTCGGCGAGCGCCGGTCCGCTCCACAGTTGCAGGCTCTCGCGGAAGATCCGCACCGCGGCCGCGTCGTCGCCGGACTCGAAGACGCGCTGCCCCTCGGCGGCGAGCCGGTCGTACTCCATCGCGTCCACACTGCCCCGCGGCACGTTGAGCCGGTAGCCGTCGTGCTTGTAGACCAGGATCTCCTTGGCGTCGCAGCGTCCCCTGACGGACGCGTCGATCAGCCGGCGCAGCCGCAGGATGTACGTTTGCAGCGTCGCCGAAGCGGTCCTGGGCGGTGAGTACTCCCACAGCTCTTCCATGAGCATCGAGACGGGGACCACCTGGTTGGCGTGCAGGGCGAGGAGAGCGAGGATCTGTCGCGTCTTCGCGGCCGACGGGAGTATCGGGGAGCCGTCCTCCTGTGCGTTGAGAGATCCCAGCAGGGTGATCTCCATCTGGTCTCCATACTGCTCCGAAGGGATGGTACGAGGTGCGCGGATCGGGATCCGCACTGTCTTGAAGGTCCCATGCGGGCGTACGGCGCCAACAGTGCGGAGATCCCCGGTCGTCCGTGATCCCCTCAGCCCCGGAGTATGAGAAGTTCACATTCCGCTCGGCCCGTCGTAGCGGTCCGCCGGACGTCGTTCGTCTAGCATTCCTCGGGGAGTTGAACGTCTGCTGCGTCCATGTGATGGGCTGTTCGTTCGAAATGGGGGGCTTTTGATCCGTATCGTCATAGCCGAAGACATGCACATGGTGCGCGGTGCACTGGTGGCGCTGCTGGAGATGGAGCCGGACTTCGAAGTCGTGGCCCAGCTCGCGGCCGGGGACCAACTCGTACCCACCGCGCTGGAGTTCCGGCCGGATGTCGCGATCATCGACATCGACCTGCCGGGCCTTGACGGGCTCAGCGCCGCCGATCTGCTCCGTACGGCGCTGCCGAGCTGCCGGGCGCTGATACTGACCAGCCTGGGCCGTCCCGGCACGTTCCGGCGGGCGCTCGCCGTGCGGGTGTCGGGCTTCCTGCTGAAGGACGCGCCGCCGGACCAACTGGCGGACGCGGTACGCAAGGTGGCGGCCGGGGTGCGGGTCATCGACCCGCAGCTCGCGCTGGCGGCCTGGGAGGTGCTGGAGAATCCGCTGACCCGCAGGGAGATCGAGGTGATGCGGCTCGCGGCGGACGGCGCCGAGGCGATGGAGATCGCCGGCCGGCTGTTCCTGTCGATAGGGACGGTACGCAACTACCTGACCAGTGCCGTCACGAAACTCAACGCGCGTAACCGCGTCGACGCGATCAGGATCGCTCAGGACAACGGCTGGCTGACCTGACGCGCTCCGACCCGCGGCACTTCCACCACCAGCCGGTACCAGCCGTCCGCGTCGACGTGCGAGGTCAGCCGGCCGCCGATCTTCTCGGCGCGCACCCGGAGGTTGCCCAGACCGCTGCCGTTGGAGGGGCCTGTCCTTCTCGACTCGTCGGCGCCGTCGTTGGCGAGGGTGAGCCGGATCAGGGACCGGCCGTCCTTGCCGGTCACCTGCCGGGCCTCGATGTGGCAGTTCTGCGCCTTGCTGTGCCGCAGGACGTTGGTGACGCCCTCGCGGATCACTGTGGCGAGCACGGTGCTGGTCGCCGCGGGCAGCGGACCGCAGTCCAGGTCGATGCGCGCGCCGATCTCGGCGACGGTCAGCACCTCTTCGGCCGAAGCGGCCTCCGCCGTCAGCGACATGTCGCGGTAACCGGTGGCGACGGCACGCACATCGGCGAGCGCCTGCCGGGATATCTGCAGGATGCCGACAAGTTCCTCACGGGCCCGCTCGGGACGGGTGGCGAGCAGACGCACCGTCAGTTCACTCTTGAGGGTGATCGCGGAGAGCCCGAACCCGAGCAGGTCGTGCAGGTCCCTGGCGAACCGTAACCGCTCCTCGGCCACCGCCATGTACGCCAGCTCCTCGCGGGCCTGGTGCACCTCGGCCACCAGGTTCGCCAGCCGGGTCAGACCGTAGACGATGAGCCCCGTGAGCACGGTGGAGACCACGAGGTAGGAGGTGTCGACCCAGTGGACCCCGCTCAGACCGGCGGAGACGCCGGCCGTGCTCACCACGACACCGAAGGCCAGCCAGCAGACAGGCGCCGCGACGATCAGCAGACACGATCCCGCGAGGAAGCCGCCCATGCCGCCCCAGGTGGCACCGAAGAACACCATGGGGACATAGGTCAGCAGCGTCTGGGCGCCCAGGGTCCAGGCCCCGAACCGGTCCCGGAAGCGCTGTGCGTCCGGGGAGCTGTGCACGGCCTGGATCGCGAACAGCGTGACGGCGCAGAAGAGACAGCCCGCCATGAGCAGCGCGCTCGGGTCGGTGTCCAGCACGTTGAGCACGGCGATGAGTACGAAGCCGGAGAGGACCAACAGCACGATCGTGAAGGCCAGTCGCGGCGGCAGAACTTCGGTCTGTTCTCTACCGGACCGCAGAAATCGTCGCGGCATCCCCACACGTCCCCCCGTTGAGGCACACAGCTACACCCCCATAGTAGGGCGCACGGGACGGCGTTGGTGCGTTCCTTGAACTCTCATTCGACCGGCGGCGCCCCCTGCGGACGGTCAACAGCCTTTTCGGACAGGCTCGTTCGGAACACCTCAGCGGTCCGTGGCTGGTCGGCGCCCTCCTGCGGCTGCTCCGGGCGGGGGCCGAGGACGAACGAACCCACCGGCGACTCCGTCCGCCAGTCGAGACCCAGTGCGCCGGCGCACACCGCGATGTCCTCACTGCACACCGCGCAGGTGGCGAGCCCCATCGCGGCACCCACCAGGTAGAAGGTCTGCAACAGCGCCCCGGTGTGCTTGAGTACCAACGAGTAGGCGAGGCCGCTGTACTTCCACGACAGCCGCTGGAACCGCGAGGTCAGCGTGATGAGCACCGGCGGCGGCCCGGACAGCGGGGCGGCGGCCATGGCGCCTGCCGCCATCTCCCCCGCCGCCGCCGGATCGTCGTTGACCAGCACCAGGGCGTGCTCGTGCGGGTCGTAGTAGTGGATGCCGTCCACCAGCCCCTCGCAGTCCCGCACGGTGAGATACAGCTCCAGGTCATAGGCGGCGCCGCCGGTGGGATACGGCCGGTCGGTGACCTGGTAGCTGGTCTCCCCCGCCCCCGACATGCCGGTCGAGCGGACCCGGGCCGTGCGGAACAGAAACTCGCCGAGGGTGCTCAGCCGCAGGGCCGGCGCCCCGTAGGTACGCCGTGATCTGCGGCCTTCGAGCACTTCGGTGAACGGGGCGTCCCGGGCGGCGATCGTGCCGAGTTCCGGCCGGGGCAGCGCGACGACCTTGCCGCGCGGGCGGCTCTTGACCGCGGGCTGCGGCGCGATGCTGCCCGCGTGGGCGAAGGTGGCGCCGAAGTCGCCGTCGGTGCGCCCCATCACGGACCGGGTGTGGAAGAGCATGTCGTGCGCCGACCAGGTCCGCAGGGCCGCGTCCTCGTCCTCGTCGAACCCCCCGTCCGCCGATCGCGCCACCAGCGCCATGCCGGTGCCGATGAGATAGCCCAGGATCTCCACCACCACCCCTTCGGCCAGCGGCAGCCCCGCCTCCACCGTCGCGACGTCGGCGGGCCGGCCGAGCGCGGCGACGACCCACTGCGCCTCGGCCTTGTGCAGCAGCACCCGGTGCAGCGAGAGGGGTGACTCCAGCAGGAACATGTCGCCCTCCCGGCGCAGCACGGCGAACCGGGAGAGCTTCAGCGCCCGGTCGGCTGGCGGCGGTTCAGGGGCGAACCGGGCTGCCCGGGACAGCGGTACGACGGAGAGCACCGGCTGCCCGCTGCCTGCGAAGGCGAGCGAGCGTACGACGAGGTGCTGCAGGCCGAGCAGCACGGCGCGCCAGGAGCGCTGGGCGCCCTGGTCGGCCGGGATGTTGTCGAGGCTGACCGGACCGAGACTCATCCGGCGCAGGGTCTCGATCAGCGCCGGCCCGGGCCTCCTGATCCGCAGATCGGCCCAACGGCCGTGCAGCTCCACCGTTTCGCCGTCCTCGGCGGCCTCGACCCGCACATCCTCACGCAGGGACCACAGGGGTGTGGTCGCCTGCGGAGAGGCGTGTTCCAGGCTGGCTGACTGCTGCACGGTGGGCTCCCGGGTGGACACGAGTGGCGGTCAGACGAAGAGGGGACGTGGATTGAGGGCGGAGCGGGCCGTGGGCGCGGCCAGCCGGCCCAGCGCGACGGGTACGTCGTACAGCCTGCCGGGCGCGAACCTGGCCCAGAACGAACGCAGCCCGGGGACCAGGACCTTGACGACGGGCAGTCCCACATCGGGCCGGGTCTGGTCGAGCACCAGCAGTTCGAGACCGCGCTCGCGTACCAGCTCGGTGACGGCGTTGATGTCGTCGAGCAGGTCGTCGCCGCGCGGGCGGGCGAAGTCCGTCAGCCGCCGGGCGGGTTCTGGCGCGGGGCGCAGGTAGGGGTCGCTGTCCAGGGTGGCGTTGCGCCACCAGTCCAGCGGTTCCGGGTCGGTCAGTGTGTATCCGCTGCCGTCGGGCTTCGCACCGAGCGCGGCGGGCAGCAGCTGGTTCAGCTCGGTCAGCGAGCGGCGCAGCGCGATCCGCGCGTCGAAGTGGGCGCCGAAGCCGAAGACGATGTCCTCGGCGGGCTTGTCGGTACGGCGTGACAGGGCGACGAAGACGGGGATGCCGAAGTCGGACGTCAGGTCGAGCGCCCACACCTCGCGCCCCAACGACCGGTGCACCTGCCGCAGTTCGTCGGTCCACGGGTCAGCGGCCGCGTCGAGGTCGACGGCGGGCTGCCGGGTGCGGTTGTACCACCACAGCGCCACCGCGTCCCGCTCGACCAGCTCCAGGAAGCCTTGCAGGACGGCGTCCTCCAGACTGCTGCCCGCCGCGTTCCCGTTCGAGTCGGCGTGCGCGAACCGGCGCCCCCGCACCGGGTTCAGCCGCTCCGCCGAGGTGGCGAAGTAGAGCAGCGCGGTCGGCAGCAGCTTGTGGCGGCCTTCGGTCAGCGACCAGACCGGGGTCCAGTCGATCGTCGCGTCCTCCTCGAACGGGGCCGGGACGTACTGGAATCCGGAGTGTGCGGCGTTCCATTCGGTGCGTCCGGCGAACTGCGCCGGATCGTACAGCTGGCAGGTGTCCGGATGTACGGCGCGCTCGCCGAGGTCGGTGTAGCGCGCGCTGATCCTGGCCTCGTCGCCGTGCACACAGCCGGAGTAGCGCTCGACCGACTCGCACAGCGCGCTGACCTCCGCCTCCAGCGGGGTGGTGCCCTTGCCGCCGTTGACCTGGCGCAGCCCGCTGGTGAGTGCGGCGAGCCCGTTGGCGTAGCCGGCCGGGTTCGGGCCCGAGCTGAAGCTGTTGAGGAAAGCGGGGCCGCTCTCCACCCGGCTGATGTCGGCGACGACTCCGGTGACCGGGCTCACCAGATGGCCGAACGAGTCCAGGGTCTGCTGGGCGGTACGGGAGCGGTGGCCGCCACTGGCCGCGATCTTGTACCGCGAGCGCGGTACGACGGGCCGTCCGGCCTGCCGGGCGACCAGGCCCGGGTCGCCGCACTCGGGGCACTGCGGGCGGCGGCGCAGCCGGTGGTGGCGTGATTCGAGGGTGAGGGTGTCGAAGGTCAGCACCCGGTCCTGGTCGGTGTGCTGGTGTCCGGCCAGGAACTTGGCCGCCTCAAGACCGGCGATCTGCAGACCGGCGACCCGGGTGCACGGCAGTCCGGCGAGCGGCCTGGGCATGGGGCCCTGCAGTCCGAGCGCGGCGCGCACCTGCGACTCCACCGCGCGGTGCAGCCGCACCGGCTGGGCGAGACAGGACCAGCAGGGCCCGGCGCCGGGCCGGAAGACCGGACCCACCCAGACGGTGGCGCCGGTGGGTTTGGCGAGCAGCCACGGCCGGCCGCTGCGCCGGTGTTCCGCGTCGATCTCGCCCAGCTCGGGGGTGAGGTAGTCGTCGCAGACGACCACGGTCAGCGCGGCGTCCGGCGCGCCGCCTTCGGCGACGGTCAGACCGGAGGCGCGCAGGGCGCGGGCGGCGGCGGGGTGGGACAGCTTGCCGGTGGTGCGCAGTTCGACCACGGCCGAGGCGGACCTGGCGCGGGCGGGCGTCCCGTCGAGGCCCGCGAGTTCCCAGTACGCCTCGGCGCTGTGGTCGGCGGCGGCGATGTCGGTGGTGTCGGTGTGACCCACGGCGTCGGTGGTGTCGGTGTGGGTGTCACCGTGCTCGCGGAACTCGATGAATCCCGCGTCGGCGAGCTGCTCGATGAGGGACAGCAGCCGGGCCGCCGGCAGCGGCTGCGGGGCGTCCCGCACCAGTGCGGCGAGGTCGCGGCTGCCGTCCAGCAGCGGGGCGACCGTTTCCAGATGGGGCGCCCTGAGGGCGGTGACTCCGCGTTCGGAGATCAGGTACGTCGCGTCGTCCGGCACCACCTCCGCACGGAGGTGGCGCCGGAATCCGATCAACGAATCTCTCATGAAGCGGAGTTGTTCGCGTAGCACAGGGTGTACAGGGCGGGCGCCGCCGACGAGGCGGTCAGCTCCTCGATGACGAGCTCCATCGGCTCGTCCTGGGGGAGGTAGGAGTTGAGGTGGTCCTGGTGCGTGCTCGTCGAGTGGCTGTCCTGCGTGGCGAGAGTGCTGTGGCTCGTCAACATGGGATGGGCTCCTGACTCGGCGGTGCTTTCCGTTGCGGACATTCATCAGCATGCGGGATCGGCGGCGGCGGTCACAGTGCCGGCCTCACCCACCGCATATGAGGAATTCATAGCCCCCGGGTAGCACCGGTTTCCCGGCGAGCCGCCGCGTCCACCGGCCATCCACCGGGCGGCCAGTCCGGCGCGCCATGGTCGGCAGGCCAGATGGCCGGAAGGAACCACACGGAGGGAAGACCCATGGTGGCCGCCGCCCGGATAAGGGAAGTTGAACGTACTCTCGACCAGCTCCTCGACTGGTGCTGCAGAGGGGCGCTCGCCAGCTCGCACGGCCGGACGGGTGTGTTCCGTTTCGTCGTGGACACCCCTGTCGGCACCCGTACCCGCTATGTGATCGCGACGGACCAGGGCTGCTCGACGGCGCACACGATCGCGCACCCGCCCAACGCGACGCTCTCGCTGAGCCAGGAGAACCTCACCAGGCTCGCCCTGGGTGACCTGCGCGGCGCGCTCGCCTTCGCCACGGGCAGGCTGCAGATCGAGGGCGACATCTTTCTCGCGATGAACTGGATCGACCAGCTAGGGAGAAGCCCGCTGTGACCACCCACGCCCAGGAGACACCTCAGCAGACGGCCCAGGATCCGGCGCTGCCGGACCAGTTGAGCGGAGCCGGCGGCAGGCTCGCCGAACTGCGCAGGATCAAACAGCAGATGGTCGCGGGCCCCGACCCGCGCGCCACCGAACGACAGCACGCGCGCGGTAAACTGACGGCCCGTGAGCGGATCGCGATCCTGCTGGACGAGGACTCGTTCACCGAGATAGAGGGGTTGCGCAGACACCGTGCCACCGGCTTCGGCCTGGAGGCGAAGCGGCCCTACACGGACGGTGTGATCACCGGCTGGGGCACGGTCAACGGCCGTACGGTGTTCGTGTACGCGCACGACTTCCGGATCTTCGGCGGCGCGCTCGGCGAGGCGCACGCGCAGAAGATCCACAAGGTGATGGACCTCGCCCACTCCGCGGGCGCCCCGCTGGTCAGCCTCAACGACGGCGCGGGCGCGCGGATCCAGGAGGGCGTGACGGCGCTGGCCGGCTACGGCGGCATCTTCAGCCGTAACACGCGCTCGTCCGGTGTGCTGCCGCAGATCTCGGTGATGCTCGGCCCGTGCGCCGGCGGCGCCGCGTACTCCCCCGCCCTGACCGACTACGTCTTCATGGTCAGGGAGACCTCGCAGATGTTCATCACCGGCCCTGACGTGGTCCGTTCGGTGACGGGCGAGGAGATCACCCAGAACGGCCTCGGCGGCGCCGACACGCACGCCGCGACCTCGGGCGTCGCGCACTTCGTCTACGACGACGAGACGTCCTGCCTCGAAGAGGTGCGCTACCTGCTGTCGCTGCTCCCGCAGAACAACCGGGAGCTGCCGCCGGTGGAGGTCGGCGACGATCCGGACGACCGGCTCTGCACGGCCCTGGCCGACCTGGTCCCGGAGGATCCGGCCAGGCCCTACGACATCAGGGCCGTCATCGAGGAGATCGCCGACCACGGCGAGCACTTCGAGGTGCACGCGGCCTGGGCCGGCAGTGTGGTGTGCACCCTGGTCAGGCTGGGCGGCCAGGTGGTCGGTGTGGTGGGCAACCAGCCGTCGGCGCAGGCCGGTGTGCTGGACATCCACTCGTCGGAGAAGGCCGCGCGGTTCGTCCAGACCTGCGACGCCTTCAACATCCCGCTGGTGACCCTGCTCGACGTGCCGGGCTTCCTGCCGGGCGTCGACCAGGAGCACGGCGGGATCATCCGGCACGGTGCCAAGCTGCTGTACGCGTACTGCAACGCCACGGTGCCGCGGATCCAGTTGATCCTGCGCAAGGCGTACGGCGGCGCCTACATCGTCATGGACTCGCGTTCGATCGGTTCCGACCTGTCGTTCGCGTGGCCGACCAACGAGATCGCCGTGATGGGGGCCGAGGGCGCCGCCAATGTCGTCTTCCGCAGGGAGATCGCGGCCGCCGACGACCCGGAGGCGGAGCGGGCGCGGCTGATCGCCTCCTACAAGGACGAGTTGATGCATCCGTACTACGCGGCCGAGCGCGGTCTCGTGGACGATGTCATCGACCCGCAGGACACCAGGAAGCTGCTGATCACGTCACTGCGGATGCTGCGGGCCAAACACGCCGAAGTGCCCGCGCGCAAGCACGGTAATCCGCCGATGTGATCGCCGCGCGGATGGACGGCGCATCGGGTGGGTAACTCCGGTGCGTTGTCCGCGTGCCGAGCCCGTGCAGGGCCGATCCAACCCGACTGACCGATGCAACTCCCCACGTTCGAAGCCGAGTAGGAGATCCGATGGCACACACACTCCCCTGGTCGTCAGGGCCGGCGGCAGGCCGGTCCGGTGACGACATCGTCGTGATGGCGTCCCGGCTGAAACTCAAGTCCCTGGTGCGCGTCCCGCGCTTCTTCATCCTGTCCGGCGGCGTGCTGCGGCAGGTGCGGCAGTCGCAGGGCGCCGTCGGCGTGACGCTGCGGGCCGATCCGTGGCGCAAGACCTTCTGGACGCTGTCCGCGTGGGAGAACCGGGCCGCGCTGCAGAGTTACATCAAGACCGATCCGCACTTCGCCGTGATGGCCAAGCTGCGTCCCGCGATGCGTGAGTCGCTGTTCGTCTCGTGGCAGCAGGACGCCGGGCAGCGGCCGTCCTGGGACGAGGCGGACCGGCGGCTCGCCGAGCAGGAGACGGCGCAGCGCGCCGCCGGGGAGAAGCAGAGCTGACCCGATCCTTACGAGCGTGCGCGTGCGGGGCCCGGACGGACGACGCCGGGCCCCGCTGCCGTCCCGGGCCCCCGCGGGGACCCGGGACGGCAGCGGCGTCAGACGAACTGCGGCCGGGCGGCGAAGAGATGGCCCGCCACTTCGGCG
>NZ_JTIY01000002.1:276616-284624 GCF_000818175.1 Streptomyces sp. AcH 505 | reverse complement strand
TCCCTGGCCAGGGAGCGCAGTGCGGCGATGCGCGCGCCGCGCCGGCCGGCCGGTTCGGCGGTGATGGCGGGGCCGAAGACCAGCCGCGCGGTGGCCGCGCGCGGCCGCAGCTCGCCCTTGGCGAGGATCAGGTCGGTGCCGTGGATCATCACGGGTATCACGGGTACGCCGGTGCGGACCGCGAAGTAGAACGGGCCGTCGTTGAAGGGCTTGAGGCCGCCGCCCGTCCAGCGGGTGCCCTCGGGGTAGGTGCACAGCACGTCCCCCGCGGCCAGCACCTCCCCCATCGCGCGCAGCGCGTTGCGGTCGGGGCGTTCGCTGTCCAGCGGGATGCAGCCGACGCTGAGCCGCATCAGCCGCTTGACGGGGTTACGGAAGTGCTCGGCCTTCGCGGGGAAGTAGACGTACCGGCCGCGGGCCCCGTACAGCACGGTTTCGAGCAGGTAGTGGTCGAAGAAGCTGAGATGGTTGGAGACGACGATGAACGCCCCGTCGGCGGGGATGTGGCCGATGCCCTCGACCGAGTCGACGTGGTTCCTGGCGACCCACTGCCTGAACGACACGGTGATCGCGTCATGGATCCTGAAACCTCCCTTGTGGGGATCCATCGGTGGTTCGTCCGTCCCTTCCTCGCGCCGGACGCTGCGGGGACCGGTCGCCGGGGCCGGTGTCGGCCGGCCCCGGCGACGTGTCGGCCGGACCTCGCTCAGGCCGGCACCGTGCCCGTCTCCAGGCGCTTGTGCTCCTTCTCCACGGCCTCCGGCAGCGCCATGTAACGGCCCGTCAGACCGGCGACCAGCAGTCCGACCAGGACGACGAGGTAGACCCAGGTCAGGGCGTTGCCCCAGCGGATCTCGTCGGCGTATCTGGCGACGGCGACCAGCGACAGCACGCTCAGTGTGACGTCGGTGAGGAAGCCGGCCCGCATGCGGTGCAGGTCCTGCTCCCACAGGGCCTGCCAGGCGCCGGCGCCGAAGGCGAAGAACCACGCGCCGAGCATCCGGGCGTCCAGCGGGTCGAGCTGCCAGGCCCAGGCGTCGCCGACGGCCTGGGGCGCGATCCACAGGGCGAAGGCGAGGCCCCACAGGACGGCGCCCATGACGGCGGTGGGGATCCGTACGTCGGCGCCCATCGGGGCCGGGCCGCGGCCGTCGGGGTTCTTCGGCGCGGTGTTGTGGATCTTGTACACGACGAAGGCGGTGACCGGGAAGACGGCCAGCGAGACCAGCCACAGCCAGGCGAAGGCGCGGGCGAGGCCGGGTCCCTCGGTGAAGTGGAACTCGTCCCGGTAGAAGACCGTGAGCAGCAGGGCCGAGACGAGCAGGGTGATCGGCGCGAAAACGGTACCGCGTGCGCTCGTCCAGTCCTTCTCCCGCATGGTCAGGACGAACATCGTGCAGGCGCCCGCGTAGCCGGCGCCGAGCGCTGCGGCGCTCAGCGGCGATCCGGTCTCCCAGGCGAAGGCGTCGCCGGTGCTGGAGCTGAACAGGTAGAGCGGCACCAGGCAGGCGAGGCAGTGGATGAGGACCGGCCAGAAGAACAGGCTGCGCAGCCAGGGGTGGACGGGCCGGGCGAGCTGTTCCTGGGAAGCGGTGGTTTCGATCGTTGTCGACATGGGGTTCACCTCGTGACAGGGGGACGGGCGGACGGGTTGGTGGTGCTGTCGGGCCGCAGCAGCCGCAGGGTCAGCTGGGCCTTGCGGGCGAGATCCACCCACGACGCGTAGCTGAAGCCGAGCCGGTAGCTGTCCTGGGAGCTGGGCGGTATGTGGTCGAGCTGGCTCATGGCGCCGTGGCCGAGCGATTCGAGTTTCTGCATGAGGCGCTCGTAGGTGTCGGCGGTGATGAAGCCGGTGCCGGGGTCGTCGGGCGAGGCGTCCGCCGACACCGGTACGCGCCGGGCGGCGGGGACCGGCGGCCGGTCGCCGTCGGGGACGTCGCCGTTGCGCCTGATCCGGAGCGAGTAGCCGTAACCGCTCTCGATCTGGGGGAGTTTGACGTGCACGAGATCCTCGTCGGAGTCCTTCATGGCCGCGATCACCTCCACGGTGCGGATGGCGCCATCGGCGCCGTAGAAGAAGGGCACACCGGGCCCTGCGATGGGGATGTCGGCGTCGGCGCAGCCGACACCGTCGATGACGGCGAGCACCTGCTCGCCCTCGGTGACCCGGTCGAGGGGCTTGATGACGAAGAACGCCGCGCCCTCGCCGGGGGTCAGGTCGTCGATGTGATGGCCGGCCTCGTTCAGTCTGCGTTCGAACAGCCGGGTGAACTCGGGTGTGAGGTTGGCGTGTACGCCGCCGACCAGCGCGACGTCGCACTCGCCCTGTTCGAGGTTGCGCTTGGCCAGGCCGAGCGCGGTCCCGAAGGAGCACAGGTCGTCGTCGATGACGACGCCGGGGCCGCGCAGGTCGAAGATGTTCTGGATCCGGCCGGCCGTGATGTTGTCCATGTAGCCGGGCAGTGCGTTCTCCCTGGTGTGCGGGATGTAGCGGTGCACCTCCTCGGTGTAGCTGTCGACCAGGGCCTGCCGGGTGGCGGTGCCGAGCGCCTGGTAGGCGGGCACGTCCTCCAGGGCGCGCTCGAACTCCACCAGACGGATACGGAAGTTGCGGGTGAGCCCCGATTCGAGACCGCAGGTGGCGCCGACGAACACACCGGCGTTGACCCGGTCGGCCGCCGCCACCCCGTACTGTTCGAGCGCCTGCCCTGCCGCCATCACCGACAGCAGCTGGGCCCGGTCGAGGTCGGCCAGCACACTGGGCGGGATGCGGTAGGTCTTCCAGGGGAAGTCCAGGTCGGTGACGACACCGCCGCGCCAGGTGCCCTCGGGGTCGTAGACGGCGGCGGCGTCCGGGTGCCAGCGGTCGGCGGGGAAGCCCGAAACCCCCGTGCCGGCGGGCCTGTCGGGGTCGAGGCCCGCGATGTCCCTGGCGTACGGCGTGACACAGCCGATGCCGAGGACGGCGAGCGGCACACTGACCGCGCTCTCGGCGCGGCCCGCGTGGCTCTGCTGCTTCAGGGCGGCGTCGGCGTGGTGGACCGCGTCGTACTGCTCCACGACGATGCTGGTGTTGACGCCGCCGAAGCCGAAGGCGTTGGAGAGCGCGCGGCGGGGCCTGCATTCGTCGGGCACCTGCCAGGACTCGGCCTCGACGGGGACCCGGAACGGCGAGCCGGGGAGTTTCATCTCCGGCTGGGCGGTGCTGAAGGCGTGGGTGGGCGGCACCGTCTCGTGTTTGAAGGAGAGCAGGATCTTCAGCAGGTTGGCCATGCCGGCGGCCGAGAAGGTGTGTCCGATCTGGGCCTTGACCGAGCCGAGCAGGATGGATCCGGGGTCGGTCTCCCGGCCGTCGTAGAGCTGCTGCAGCGAGGTGACCTCCACCAGGTCGCCGGTGGAGGTGGCGGTGGCGTGGGTCTCGATGTAGTCCAGCTCCTCCGGCTGGGCGTCGGCGAGTTCGAGCGCCCGGCGCATCGCCGCCACCTGGCCGCGCGGCGAAGGGGCGTAGATGGCCTTGCCCTTGCCGTCGCAGCGGGTGGCGACACCGCGGATCACCCCGGCGATGGTGTCGCCGTCGCGCACCGCGTCGCTGAGCCGCTTGAGCAGGACGGTGCCCGAGCCCTCGCCGTTGATGAGGCCGCTGGCGCCCGCGTCGAGCGGGGTGGAGCGGGTGGCCGAGAGTCCGCCGATCTTGGCGAAGCACACGTTGCCGGTGATGTTCATGTTGCCCTGCACACCGGTGGCCAGCACCATGTCGTGGCTGCCGTCCTGGAGGTACTTCACCGCCGTGTCGATGACGGTGAGCCCCGAGGCGCAGGCGGCGTCGCCGATCGCCGCGGGCCCCGGCAGACCCAGCACCCGGGCGACCGCCTTGGCCACACTGACCTGGAAGACGTTGGCCGCGGGTGAGTCCTCCGCGTCGTACAGCCGGCGTTTGACCGCGGCGGGGAAGCCGCTCTCGATGGCGGCCCGCTGCTCCGCTTCCAGGCCCTGGAACGCAGCGCCGCCCTTGATGTGGTGCAGCACCTCGCCGGCCCGGAAGGCGAGCGAGGACTCCATCACGGCTTCGTCGCCGAGCATGTTGCCGACGAACAGCGCGGTGTCGGTGGTGCTCAACTGGTGCGGTGTGTAACCCGACATGCGCAGTGTCTGCAGCACGGTGTCGAGGACCATCAGCTGGGTGCGGTTGAAGTCGGTGACGGCCTCCCGTCCGATGCGGGTCAGTTCGTCGAGCCCGGTGGGCCCGGCGTAGTCGTCGATGAAGCCGCCCCAGCGGCAGTACGTCTTGTCGACGACGCTCTTGTCCTCGTCGTGGTAGTTCTGCCAGTCCCAGCGCTCGTCGGGCGGTGAGCCGATGCCGATCTTCCCGCCCAGGATGTTCTGCCAGAACGTGTCCGCGTCGTACGAGTCGGGCGGGAAGACGCAGCCGTATCCCACGACGGCGATCGGGTCGAAGTCCTCGAAGTCAGTCCCAGGCACGGAGCTGCCCCTTCTGCTGGTGGCCGTCCGTGGCCCAGGGGGTCACGGTGGCGATGGCGAAGATGTGGTCGGTGAGCCGGCCGTAGCGGATGTGCACCCGGTCCCCCGGGTCGGTGCCGGCCGGCAGGTTGATGTCGAAGACGGCGGCGGCCGGCCCGGCCCCGCGCAGCCGGGCTGTTCCCCAGCCGTGCGCGAAGCCGATGCCGTACGCCTTGAGCAGTGCTTCCTTGACCACCCACAGCGCGGTGGCCCGGTGTGCCGGGTCGAAGGCCGGGAACACGGACTCGGCCAGGGCGACTTCCCGTTCGGTGAAGACCGTGCGGAGCAGTGCGGGGCTGAAGCTCCGCAGGGGTTCCACATCGACCCCGACCCGGCCGCCGCTGGCCAGGCCGCACACCGCGAACCGCAGGGTGTGCGCGAGGGAGATGTCGGTGATGGGAAGCTCCGGGGGGCCGTCCCGCCCGTAGCCGCCCCCGGGTGGTGCGCTCAGTTCGGGTTTGCCGGCCCGGCCGCCGGGTTTGCGGCCGAGTACGGCGAGTTCGCTGGGCGGTACGGCGAGGCCGAGCCGTTCCAGGGTCAGACACACCAGGCGTTTGGCGGCGACCCGTCCCGCCAGCCATTCGACCTGCCGTTTGGGTACGGTGATCCGGGCGAAGACGGAGAGTTCCGCCGGGCCCAGGTAGTGCGCGCTGTACGCGGCGGGGGCCGCCGCGTAGTCCCCGCGCACCTGGGCGACCGGCAGCCATTCGGTGGTCACGGCGCCGCCGCCGGGCAGCGTCACGGCGCCGCCCGGCACGGCCGCCTCAGCCCAGCAGACTCGTATCGCCTTCATCGCGTCCCACTCGCGCCACCACCAGGTCGTCCATCTCGCACAGCGGGATGCCGGCGGAGTCGACGATTCGGGTGGCGATGCGCAGGCCGCCCGGCTTGCCTCCGGCGTCGGGGGCGACGGTGGAGTGGGTGTACAGGGTCTCGTCGGGCAGCGGCGCCCGGTAGAAGCGCAGTGCGCCGATGGAGACCGGCACCACATGGGTGCCGTGTCGGTGGTACGTCCACAGCAGGGTGGACCTCCAGGCGTTGTCGATGACGACGGGCATGGTCAGCAGCCGAGGTGTGGCGACGGTGGAGAAGAGGCCGCGCCCCGACGGCACGACGATCTCGCTCACCACCCGGCCTTCGTCGATGTCGCCGAGGAACCCGATCCGGCTGACCTGACGGAACGTCGGGCCGAAGGTGATCTGCCGGTGGGCCCGCTCGTAGAACCGCTCCAGGTCGAACTCGGTTGCCTTCTCGACGAGTTCGGCGATCGAGGGGTCGGCGTCCGGCGCCGGGGCCGGCTGCCGCGCGAAGAAGTACGTGCCGCGTGAGTGCACCCGGTCGGCCTCCAGGACCCGGCCGTCGGCGGTGACGAGGTCCGAGCGGATCTCGGCGGTGATCCGGCGCGGTACGTCCGGTGCGATCTCGTGGGGTCCGGTGACCCGGGCCTCCAGACGCAGGTCGAGCGGGAAGTTCGGCAGGTGTTTGACGAACTTCAGGAACTCGATGTTCTCCGCGCCGATGACGGTGTGTCCGGGCACGAGCAGCCCGGCCGCCTCGGCCTGCGACTCGATGTGCAGCACACCGGGGAAGGTGCCGGCGCCCTTGACCTGGTGGTCGTCGAGGTAGCGGTCGGTGCGCGGGTCGAGCCGTTTGGTGGCGACGATCCGGCCCTTGCCGGTGTCGGTGACCGCGTCCAGCAGCGGCAGGCTGATCCGGTCCCTGACACTGCCGTCGGGCCCGACCGGCACGGCGACACCGGTCCTGTCGGCGTTCATGGACGCGTCCTGGCCGCCGTAGCTGTTCGTCCCGATCTCGCCGAAGACCAGGACCTCGGGGTCGTTACCGCCCTGGAAGATCTCCCTGGCGAAGTGCTGGACGCCTTCCTCGACGCCCAGGTAGCGCAGGCCTCGGCCCACTTCCTGGATCCGCCGCACCGCTTCCGTCGCGGCCATGCCGACGTCGGACCAGCCGGTCCAGCACAGGGTGAAGACCCTGACCTCGGGACGCCGCCTGGCGAGCAGCGCGGAGAGCTTGGAGACCAGATCCGCGCCCGCCGTGTAGTCGACCTGGCCGTCCATGCCGAAGCGGCCGAGGAAGGAGCCGAAGAAGCTGAAGAACGTCAACTCGTCGTCCTTGACGGCGTGCCAGAGGTGGTGGGCGCCGTCGGCCTTGACCCGTACGACATGGCGGGCGTGGGCGAGGGACTTCTTCGGCACGGTGGCGACCGAGTCGAGGCCCGCCGCGTGCACGACGCCGTCGATCCGGCCGTACTTCTGCCGGATCGCCTGGATCGTCGCCGTGACCTGCG
The DNA here is from genome assembly GCF_000818175.1 of Streptomyces sp. AcH 505. Classification (GTDB taxonomy): domain Bacteria; phylum Actinomycetota; class Actinomycetes; order Streptomycetales; family Streptomycetaceae; genus Streptomyces. Next base: position 277,798 of record NZ_JTIY01000002.1, on the reverse strand, counting down.
CCGCGTCGGACACGTCGCAGGTCTCGTAGCCGGTGAGCGGGTTGATGGCGCGCAGTTCTTCGATGTTGCGGTACAGCACGCGGGAGTTGGCCAGTGCGGCGAACTCCTTCTTCGCCTGTACCGGGGTGACGGCGGGGTTGGACTGCTTGGCCGTGCGGAACCAGTTGGCGCCCAGTGCCTCGAACTCCGCGTCGTCCAGGCCCATCCACTCCTCGGTGCCGGTGGCCGGGCGGGTACGGCCGAGGACGACGACGCGTACGCCTTCGAGGTGGGCGAGTTCCTTGGCACACTCGTAGGTGATGCCGCGCGAGCCGCCGGAGAAGACGACGACACTGCCCGGGTCGAGCCGCACCGGTCCGCGGCGTTCGTCGGTGTCGATCTCGTGCGGGAGCACCTGCACGATCTTGCGCAGCCCCCGTACGTAACCGACTTCGGCGGACGATTCGGCCTGGTGGGTGATCTCGGCGAACAAGGCGTCCGCCGCGTCCCGCACCCCGCTGTCGGTGAAGTCCACGACCTTGACGCGGACGTCGGGGAGTTCCAGTTGCAGACTCTTGGCGAATCCCGCGGTGAGTCCGCCGAGCGGGTCCATCGCACCGTCGGCCTCAAGTCCGAAGACCCCGCCGACGGCGGTGGCGGCGAAGTAGCCGCCCTCGGCGCCGGCCTGCGCCAGATCGGCGAAGTAGGCCTTGGCGGCGAGGAGGTTGACGGTGAAGTGCTGGTCGGCCGCGGCGCTCCAGTCGGCGGCCGGCGCGTCGAAGGAGGTGTGCTGCCCGTCGCCGGCGATGGGTTCGGGGCCCGCACCGTAGGGGTGCAGATTGACGACGGCCTGGACCGGGGCGCCGCCCCGGGCCGTCGTGAGTGCGGCGGCCAGTGCCTCGGGGTCGGTGAAGTCGGCGTGCGCCGTCCGCCAGCCGGTGAGTTCCGTGCCCTGCGGGGCGACGGCGTACGGCAGCGCGCCCTGCTCGGCGAGAAGCGGCAGCAGCAGCTCGGCGAGACGGGTGTCGTGGCCCGTGACGACCACGACCGCCTTGCCGTCCAGGCTGAACGGCACGGTGCCGGGGTGGTGCAGCGGGCTCTGTACGGCGACGGGGACGAAACGGCCGGCGATCCGGTCGACTTCACGGGCGAGGACCGGCGGCAGTACCGGGCTTGCGGCTGCCGCCGACGGTATGTGGCTGC
>NZ_JTIY01000002.1:260969-275995 GCF_000818175.1 Streptomyces sp. AcH 505 | reverse complement strand
TGGTGGTCGTGGCGGCGGGTACGGGTACGGGTACGGGTGCGGCGGCCGGGGCCGGGACGGTCGCGGCCGGCCCGGATCCGTCCACCGCGGGGGCCGTGTCGCGCGATGCCTCGATGAGCTGGTCCAGCAGATGCCCCAGCGGTGCGTCGTCACTGGTGGCGACGGTGATGCCGGGCAGCCCGAGGTGCGCGGCGAGCGCCGTCGCCAGCTCCTCGCGCACCCGGACGCTGAGCCCGAGCCCGGTGCCCATGAGCTGGGCCGGGTCGAGCAGCCGTACCGGGTAACCGGTGTAGCGCGCGGCGACCTTGAGCAGTCCCGCCCGCACCTGGGTCACGCTCTCGCGCGCCGTGGCCGGTGCCTCCGCGCTCCGCGCGGGCGCCTCGGCCTCCGCCGGCACCTCGCCGTTGCCCATGCCGTGGACGGCGGCGAAGGCGGTGAAGCGCCGCATGCTCTCGACAGCGCCGAGCGACTGGATGTTGGTCGGTGTGACGAGCGCGTCCTGGTCCGCCAGGATCCGCTCGGCGAGCCCGGAGAGGATCGACTTCGGGCCGACCTCGACGAACGCGTTGACACCGCCGGTGTGCAGCTGCCGGATCAGGTCCTGGAAGCTGAACGGGGTGACGAGCTGGCGGGCCAGCAGCATCGGCATGTCGGCGATGTCGTGCTCGGTGTAGAAGTCGCCGACGACGGTCGACAGCACGGGAGTGTGCGGCGCGCGCCAGTCGAGCGCGGCCAGGGTGCGCTCCAGATGCGGTACGGCGTCCGCGAGCAGGTCCGAGTGGAAGCCGTGCGAGACCCGCAGCCGGGTGGCCTTGATGCCCCGCTCGCGGCAGAGCGCCGTGGCCCGGTCGATGGTGTCGGAGTCGCCCGAAAGCACCGTCTGGTCGGGCGAGTTGACGATGGAGCGGACGATGTAGCCGTCCTGACCGTGCATCAGGAGCACGAGCCGGGCGAGCTGTTCCCTGCTGCGGGGGCTGTCCGTCTGCAGGCTCAGCATGCCGCCGCGGCGCTCGGGGTCGATGGTCTTGACGGCGGCGCCGCGCCCGTACACGGCCCGTACGCCGTCCTCCAGCGACAGCGCGCCTGCCGCGACGAGCGCGCCCAGCTCACCGAGGCTGTGGCCGATGTGCACCTCGGCGGTGACGCCTTGGTGCTCCAGCAGCCGGTGCACGGCCATGCTGCCGGCGAAGATGGCGGGCTGCATGACCACGGGGTCCTGCAGCTCCTTCGCCGGGTCGTGGCCGCCGGAGCTGAACATCCTGCTGGTCAGGGTGTGTCCGGCCAGCGACCGGTAGGTCTCGTCCATCCGCTCGAACGTCTCGGCGACCACCGGGTGTTCGGCGATGAGGTCGGCGAACATGTCGGGGTACTGGGCCCCGTGTCCGGGGAACAGGAAGGCGGTACGCAGCTGGACTCCGGTGGTACCCAGGTACACGCCCTGGGCCTGGAGCGCCCGCCGGTACGCGACGACCTGCTCGTCGAGCTGGGCTTCGGTCTCGGTCATGGTCACGTCGGTATGTCCCCTCAGGCCAGAATGTTGTGCCGCCGGGCGGCGTCACCCAGCAGTTCCAGTGCGCGGTCCACGTCCTCGGTCGTCATGCCGGCGGTGACCGTGGCGCGGAACCTGGCCCGCCCCTTGGGCACGGCGGGGAAGATCGCCCCCGAGACGTAAAGGCCGTCCGCCATCAGCTCCTTGGACATGAGCAGGGCGGTGTTGTCGTCACCGATGAGGATCGGGATGACGGGCGTGACACTGCCCATCACCTCGAAGCCCGCCCGGATGAGCCCCGAGCGGAAGCGCATGGTGTTCTCCCACAGCTTCTCGGTGCGCCACGGCTCCCGCCGCATCAGCTCCAGCGCCTTGAGCACACCGGCCACGGTCGGCGCCGGCAGGCTCGCGTTGAACATGTAGGCGTGCGCCGAGTGGCGCAGGAACTCCACGACGTCCTCGCCGGCGGTGACGAACCCGCCGACCCCGCCCAGGGTCTTGCTGAAGGTCCCCATGGTGAGGTCGGGGACCACACCGAAGTGCTCGCCCGCTCCCCTGCCGTGCTCGCCGAGGAATCCGGTGCCGTGGGCCTCGTCCACCATCAGCATGGCGCCGTACTGCTCGGTGAGCCGGTGGATCTCGTCCATCGGGGCGATCTCGCCGTCCATCGAGTACACACCGTCGACCACGACGAACTTCTTCTTCGCGTCCGCGTTGCGCCGGAGCACGTACTCCAGCTTCTCCATGGAGTTGTGCGCGAATATCTTGACGCTGCCCTCCGCGAGCCGGCAGCCGTCGATGATGCTCATATGGTTGAACTGGTCGGTGATGACGACGGTTTCGGCGTCGCAGAGCGCCGAGATCGTCCCCAGGTTGGCCATATAGCCGGAGCTGTAGGTGATGGCGGCCTCGGTGCCCATCCAGTCGGCGAGCCGCTCCTCCAGCTCCAGGTGCAGCCGGGTCGTGCCGTTGTTGAGCCGGGCACCGCAGGCACCTGAGCCGTAGGTGTCGAGCGCTTCCTTGATCGCCTTGTTGATCTCCGGGTGGCCGACGAGACCCAGGTAGTTCCCGCTGGTCAACATGATGACCTCGCGGTTGTCGATCTCGGACCGGCCGCCCGGTGCGGCGGTGAAAGGCTGTTCGAAGGTGTAGAAGCCGCTGTCCTTGAGGCCCCGGATCCGGTCGTTGACCGACGCGAGGGTCCGCGCGTATTCATCCGTGATCATTCGTGATTCCCCTCTCGGTGCGTCGCTCGCCGCTGCCGGCGTACGGGGCAGGAGACGGCGACCGTCATCCCGACAGAGCGGCGGGAGGGGGGTGCGGATACCTCGCATCCGTGCGCTTCACGCCACATCGCCCCGGCGCTACCCACGGGCCGTGCGGGCGGCGACCCCGGGTCCAGTGGCGGGCTACCCGGTCATGGGACAAGAGATGTCAACAGGTCCCTACGGGGCGGGCCGAAGGAGGAGTTGTCGTGGTGGAGGCGAAGACGGCACACGGCCGGGACAGCACTCCGGCGTCGCCCGCCGAACTGGTCGCGGCCTGCCGCGCCGGTGAGGAGGCGGCATGGGCGCGGCTCATCCGGCGCTACCGCCCCACGGTCTGGACGGTGGCCCGTTCGCACGGGCTGCGGCCGGCCGACTGTGAGGACGTCTGCCAGCTGACCTGGCTGCGCGTCATCGAGAACATCGGCTCGCTCCACGATCCGGCCAAGGTCGGCGCGTGGATCGTCACCACGGCACGGCGCGAGGCTCTGAAGGTGTCCGGCAGCGGCACCAAGTACCACCTCGTCGACGATCTCGCCTTCTTCGCCCAGGAGAGCTGTCACGAGGCGACCCCCGAGGAGTCGGCGCTGAGCACGGCCGAGGGCGACCTCGCCCGGCTCGCCTTCCGGCTCCTGCCCAGGCAGCACCAGGCCCTGCTGGGGCTGCTGCTCTGTGATCCCCCGCTGAGTTACGACGCGATCAGCGCGGCGCTCTCCATGCCGCGCGGCTCGATCGGCCCCACCCGAAACCGCATTCTCCGGCAAGCCGGGGATTTCCTGCGCGACATGTGAAAGGACGAACCATGAGTGCCCAGACACAGGGCCATCCCGTCCGTACGTTCGTCATCGCCGCCGTGGCGATGTTCATCACCTCGCTCGACAATCTCGTGGTCACCACCGCGCTGCCCGCGATCCGTGAGGACCTGGGCGCGGGACTGGACGACCTGGAATGGACAGTCAACGCGTTCACCCTCACCTTCGCCGTCCTCCTCATGACGGGGTCCGCGCTCGGTGACCGGTTCGGCAGGCGACGGCTGTTCATGATCGGTGTCACCATCTTCACACTGGCCTCCGCGGGGGCCGCGCTGTCGGACACCGCGGCGCAGCTGATCGCGGCGCGCGCCGTGCAGGGCGTCGGCGGCGCGATCGTCGTACCGCTGACCCTGACGCTGCTGTCCGCCGCCGTGCCGCCCGCCAAGCGCGGTGCGGCGCTGGGTGCCTGGGGCGCCATCGCGGGTCTGGCCATCGCGCTGGGACCCGTGGTGGGCGGCGCCATCGTCGAGGGCGCCTCCTGGCAGTGGATCTTCTGGATCAATGTGCCGCTCGGCATCGTGCTCGTCCCGCTGTCCCGGGTCTGGCTCGCGGAGAGCCGGGGCGCGGAGGCCAAGCTCGACGTGCTCGGTACGGCGCTGCTGAGCTTCGGACTCTTCGGCGTGATCCTCGGTCTGGTGCGCGGCGGTACGACCGGCTGGACGTCCGGCGAGGTGCTGGCGGGCTTCCTGGCCGGCGGTGTGCTGCTGATCGCCTTCCTGGTGTGGGAGAACCGCACCGCGCATCCGATGCTGCCGCTCGGTCTGTTCCGCGGCCGGGCCTTCTCGATGACCAACCTGGCGTCGCTGCTGATGTACTTCGGCATGTTCGGGTCGATCTTCCTGATCGCGCAGTTCCTGCAGACGGCGCAGGGCTACTCGCCGCTGGAGGCCGGGCTGCGCACCCTGCCGTGGACCGCGATGCCGATGGTGGTCGCGCCGGTCGCCGGGATCCTGTCCGACAAGTTCGGCGGGCGGCTGATCCTGACGATCGGGTTCGTCCTCCAGGCGATCGGTCTCGGCTGGTTCGCGCTGGTGGCGACGCCGTCGGTCGGTTACGGCACGCTGGTGCCGCCGTTCGCCGTCCTCGGCGTCGGTATGTCGCTGTTCTACGCGCCCGTCGTCAACATGGTCTTCTCGTCCGTACGCCGGGACCAGGAGGGCATCGCCTCCGGTGTCAACAACGCGGGCCGTGAGCTGGGCGGTGTGCTCGGAGTGGCGATTCTGGCCGCCGTGTTCGCCGCGTACGGCGGCTACGGGAGCGCGCAGACCTTCGTGGACGGGCTGATCCCCGCGGTCTGGGTCGGGGCCGCCGTGGTCCTGGCAGCGGGCGTCGCCTCGATGCTGATCCCGAACGGGCTGCGCCCGGTGGGCGCCGAGGCGGTGGGCGCCGAGGCGGCGCGCGCCGAGGCCGTCGAGAAGGCGGCCGTGGCGGACGGCACAAAGGAGGTCCCCGCACCTGCGGCCGCGACGGTGGCCTGAGAAGGAGAGCGAGCAGAAGGAGAGAGACCCTGATGTCGGAAACCGTCGAAGAGACCCTCTGGAAGATCGTCTGCGGCTCCCCCAACCCGGAGGAACTGGCCGCCGTGACCGCCGTACTCGCCTCGCTCGCACGCCGCGCCGAGGCACCGGCCACCCCGGTCGTCGTCCCGCTCGCCGGCTGGCGCCATTCCGTGACGCCGCGTCTGGGCGGCTCCTGGCGCGCCGCCGCCTGAGCACCCGCCGGACCCACCGCGCACCCCCGTGCGGTGGGTCCGGCGTGGTCAGACCACACCGACCGCGCGGGCCTGGTCGGCCGCGGCGGCCGGTCCGTGCGTGAAGGGTTCGCCGTGTCCCGGCAGCAGCAGGCCGGCCGGCTGGACGGCCAGCCGGTCGAGCGAGCGCAGGGCCGCCGCGCTGTCCTGGGTGAACCCCCGGCAGACCAGGCAGGGTCCGGTGTGTCCGGTCAGACCGTCGTAGGTCACCAGCGCGTCGCCGGTGAAGAGCAGCCCGCGGTCGGCGAACAGATAGCCGGTGCTGCCCGTCGTATGGCCCGGCAGCGGCACCGCCAGCGGGCGGCCGGGGACGGAGTCGAGGGTCCCCTCACCGTCGAAGGTACGCACCCGGCGGACGGCCGGAGCGGTGAAGGCGCCGCCGCGCGCCAGCCGCAGCGGTGTGGCGACAGCGGCCGGCCTGCGCCGCAGATAGGTCAGCATCGACCGCTCAGGCTTGGCGTGCCGCAGGGCGCTGCGCGGTCCTTCGGCCAGGATGGGGGCGTCCGCGCGGTGGACCCAGACCTCGGCGTCGCTCAGCGCGCGTATCCGCTCGGCCAGTCCGGTGTGGTCGGGGTGCGCGTGGGTGAGCAGCACCGCCCGGATGTCCGCCGGGCGATGTCCGGTACGGGCCAGGGCCTCCTGGAGACGGCCGAAGTGGCCGGGCAGCCCCGCGTCCACCAGCACGGGACCCTCGTCCCCCTCGACCAGGTAGAAGTTGACCACCGTGTCACCGAGCCGGTGGACACCGGGTGCGACAGGTGCTGTTTCCGCTCTCGGGTCACCCATGTTCTCCTCCGGACGCTATATTCGATACATGCGACAGTATCCAATGTACTCCGAGGATCCGGACACCACCGGCGGGCGCCATGGCGCCGGCTGAACCGCGGGCCAGGGCGTACGACTCCAGCGGGCGCAAGGCGGCGGCGCTGCGCAGCCGCGGGGCGGTGCTGGACGCCTGCCGGGAGCTGCTGTTCCAGGACGGCTACCGGGCGGCCACGATCCGGGCGGTGGCCGAGCGGGCGGGGGTCTCGCCGGAGACGGTCCACAAGACGTTCGGCGGCAAGCCGGGGCTGCTGAAGGCGCTGTGGGACGTGACACTGGCCGGCGACGACGAACCGGCCGCCATGGCGGAGCGTCCGCAGCTCCAGGAGGTGTTCCGCACCCGCGACCCGGGCGAAAAGCTGGGCCTCTACGCGGAGTTCGTGTGCGGCGTCCACGAACGCACCGGCCGGCTCTTCGCGTTGCTCACCCGCGCGGGCCCGGAGGTCGCCGACTTCCTCGACGCGACCGAGGCGGAGCGGCTGACCGGCGTCAGGGGGTTCGTCGCGCATCTCGCGCGCGAGGAGCTGCTGCGGCCCGGCGAGGACCAGGAACGCGCGGCCGATGTCTGCTGGGTGCTCACCTCGCCGCAGGTCTTCGGCAGGCTGACCGAGGACCGGGGCTGGGACACCGCGGCCTACCGCGACTGGCTGGCCGGCGCGCTGGCCGCCGCGCTCGTATGACACGCGGGCGGCCCGTCCCCGGGGCGGGACGGGCCACGCGCGGTGGTGGGCCGGACGTCAGGCGGTGGGCCGGACGTCAGGCGGTGGCCGCGTCCGTCGCCAGGTCGGCCTCGACGTCGAGCACGATCTGGACCTTCTCGCTCAGCGCGACGCCGCCGCCGGGGATGGGACCGTTGTAACTCACCCCGAAGTCACCGCGGTTGATCTCGGTGGTGGCGGAGAAACCGGCCTTGGTGCCCCCTGCGGGGTTGGGGCCGAACTCGGGCGTCTCGACGGCGAGGGTGACCGGCTTGGTCGTCCCGCGGATCGTCAGGTCGCCGTCGATGAAGAAGTCCCCGTCCTCGTACCGCACTCCGGTGGAGACGAAGTCGATGGTGGGGTGGTTCTCGGCGTCGAAGAAGTCGGCCGAGCGGATGTGGTCGTCCCGCATGGGGTTGGCGGTGTCGATGGACGTCGCGTCGATCGTCGTGCTGACCGACGACTCCAGCGGGTTCTCCGCGATGGTGATCTGCCCGCTGAAGGTGCCGAAGTGGCCACGGACCTTGCTGACCATCATGTGCTTGATGATGAACCCGACGTGGGAGTGGACCGTGTCGATGGTCCACGTGCCCGCGACGATGCCGGGGATCTGCAGATCGGTGGAAGTCAAAGGGATGCGCTCCTGACAGAAATTGACAGCCGTAGCGGTTCCTTTTGGTTTCTCGGTACTCTATAGGAACCGTCACAATCGTCCGGCAGTCCGTCTGTCCAGGCAATCAGGCACTTCTTGGTGCCGTGGTTCTCGGAGGTAACCGTGAGCACTCCCACCGGCCGCACCCCGACGGCCTGCCGCGCCCGGCAGGCCCTGGACCTCGTCGCCGACAAGTGGTCGCTGTACGTGGTGTCCTGTCTGGGCGAGGGGCCCCGGCGGTTCAGCGAGCTGCGGCGGGACATCGACGGGATCAGCCAGCGGATGCTGACCGTCACCCTGCGCGGCCTGGAGCGCGACGGCATCCTGACCAGGACCGTCGTCGAGGTGATGCCGCCGCATGTGAGCTACGGACTGACCCCGATCGGCCGGACGCTGCTGCGTGCCACGGCGCCGCTGATCGACTGGAGCGTCGGGAATCTGGAGCGGATGGACGCGGCGCGCGCCGAGTACGACGCGCGCACCGCCGCCCGTACCGCTTGACGTCGAACAGCCGCTAGTTGACGTTGAACAGCTGCTCGACCGGGTCGATCGCGAAGTACACGACGAACAGCGCGGCGGTCGCCCACAGCAGCCAGTGCACCTCGCGCGCCTTGCCGAGTACGGCCTTGACGAGGACGTACGAGACGAAGCCCGCCCCGATGCCGTTGGTGATGGAGTACGTGAACGGCATCACGGCGATCGTCAGGAACGCCGGGATCGCTATCTCGTACTTCTCCCAGTCGATGTGCCGCACCTGCGACATCAGCAGGAAGCCCACCACGACCAGCGCGGGGGCCGCCGCCTGCGCGGGGACGACCACGGCGAGCGGTGTCAGGAACAGCGCCAGGGCGAACAGCGCGCCGGTCACGACGGAGGCGAAGCCGGTACGGGCGCCCTCGCCGACCCCGGCGGCCGACTCGATGTACGCGGTGTTGGAGGACGCCGATGCCGCGCCGCCCGCGACGGCGGCGGCGCCGTCGATGAGCAGGACCCGGCCCAGGTTCGGCACCCTGCCGTCCGCGTCCAGCAGCCCCGCCTCGTTGGACACACCGACGACCGTGCCCATGGTGTCGAAGAAGTCGCTGAGGATGAGGGTGAAGACGAGCAGCACCAGGGTGACGACGCTGATCTCGTGGAACGCGCCGAAGAGGGAGAAGTGGCCGACGAGCCCGAAGTCGGGCGCCGCCACGATGTCGTCGGGCACCGAGGGCACGGTGAGACCCCACGCAGCGGGCTTGATGTCGGCGATCTCGTTGATGATGATCGCGACGATCGTCATCGTGACGATGCCGATGAGGATCGCGCCCCGCACCTTCCTCGCCACCAGGGCGATGATGAGCAACACCCCGAGGCAGAAGACCAGTACGGGCCAGCCGGTCAGATGCCCTGTCGCGCCGAGCTGGACCGGTGTCGATCCCGTGGCGCCGGGGATACGGGAGGCGAAGCCGGCGTCCACGAAGCCGATGAACGCGATGAACAGCCCGATGCCGACGCTGATCGCCTGCTTGAGCGGTCCCGGGATGGCCCGCATGACGGCCTCCCGCAGCCCGGTGACGACCAGGACGCAGATCAGCAGGCCCTCGATGACGACAAGGCCCATCGCGTCCGGCCAGCTCATCAGCGGCGCGAGCTGGAAGGCCACCACGGCGTTGAGCCCGAGCCCGGCCGCGATGGCGAGCGGCAGATTGCCGCCGATGCCCATGATCGCGGTCATCACGGCCGCCACCAGGGCGGTGACGGTGACCAGTTGGGGCCCGGAGAGGTGGTGGCCGAACTTGTCCTCGGCGCCGCCGAGGATGATCGGGTTCAGCACGAGGATGTAGGCCATCGTGAAGAACGTGGCGAAGCCGCCGCGTATCTCACGTCCGTACGTCGAGCCGCGCTCGCTGATCCTGAAGTACCGGTCGACGGCGTCGCGCCGGGACCCGCCCGGCGCCTCGGGTGCGTCCGGTGCGTCGGGTGTCCTGTCCACTGTCTGGCCTGACATTGCTCTCCTCGTCGGGTCGCGATGCGTCGGGGGGTAGGTGGATTGTTCCCCTGACAGGGCCATTTCAGGTTTTCAGGATGTTACGTGATCCGGAGATGCGCGAGGAGCCCGCCGAGCGGGGCGGGGACCCGCCCGAGGTCGAGCGCGCCGACCAGCGCACCCGCGTACTGCGCCTTGCGGCCGCTGTGGGTGCCCATGAAACGCCGCAACTGCCGCTCGACGCTCCTGCCCCGCTGCGCGGGCTGCTTCTGGAACGTGCGGAACGGCCGCAGGTCGCCCTGGTCGGCCAGGACCTCCTGGACGGCGGCGGCGCCCAGCGCACGGATCAGCTCGTCCTCCAGGTCGGCGACGCACACCTGGAACCCGCCCGACGCCAGCCCGGCCCGCGCCAGGGCCCGCAGGAAGAACTCCGTCTCGGCGGCGTCGCACAGGCCGGCCAGCGGGACGTCGAGCCCCTGGGCGCCGAACAGGCCGAGGAATCTGCCGATGCTCGTGGCACCGCCGAGCGGTACGACACACACGCCCTCGGCCGCCAGATCCCTGCCGAACCGCGCGGCCAGCGTGTCGACGGCGACCTGGTCGCTCGCCCCCTCCACCAGCACGACCGTACGCAGCCCGGCGCCGGCGGCCAGCTCGTGCGCCGCCGCACCGGCCGCCCGCGCCCCCGCACCGCCGGCGGCCCACTCGACAGCCGCCCGGCTGAGCAGCGTCATCTCGTCCACACGGACCAGTTTCGCAGCCGCGACGGCGCGGATCAAAGCATATTGGCCCGGCTGACGAACCGTCAGACGTATTCCTTCTCGCTGGGCATGAAGATCAGGTTGCGGCTCTTCTCGGGGCGCTCCTCGGTGATGGGGACGAGCCTGCGGTCCGCCTCCGCGATCCAGCGGTAGGTGTAGTCGAGACCGGTGAAGTGCTCGGTGAGTTCGGCCAGCGGCATCGTCGCCAGGGCTTCGAGGATGATGACCGGGCGGTCGCGCTTGATGAGGTGGCGCGCGCCGTCGAGGACGCTCGGCTCGTGGCCCTCCACGTCGATCTTGATCAGGTCCACCGGGGTGTTCCCCAGCGTCTCGTCCAGGGTGACCAGCTGGATCCGGGTGGTGAAGGCACTGGCCAGCGGCTTGTCGAAGCCTTCCAGCGAGGAACCGGTCGACAGCAGGCTCGCCAGCGGGAAGCGGATGTTGATGTCGGCGAACCCGGTGTGGTCGGAGACGCCCTTCTGGTGCAGTTCGAGGTTCTTGATCGCGTTGGCCCGGTGGTTGACGGCCAGTCTGGCGTGGATCGGCGGCACGGGCTCGAAGGCGTGCACCTTCGCCTTGGGGCTGGAGAGCGCGGCGATCATCGCGTAGTAGCCGACATGCGCGCCGACGTCGAGCACGGTCCTGCTCTGCGCCGCCAGCCGGCTCCAGTGGTACAGGCTCGCCGACTCGTAGCCGAACCGGCCGTTCCAGACGGTGTCGAGGGCGACCGCCTCGTCGTTCCCGCAGAACATCACGAACGGCGGACAGAGGTCCGACTCGATGTCCACCCAGCCCTGGTAGGGGAAGGCCTTGCGGTGGGTGTTGAGGATCTCGGACGTGGTGACCGGCCTGACCCGCGCGGCCTCCTCCGCCGTCCGCAGGTTCATCGCGTCGAGATCCCGTGTCCGGGTGCCGTGCGCCCCGCCTGCGGCCCCACCCGACCGCGGCTTCGCGGTACCGGCGCTTGACGAGATCTTACGGAGGATCTTCACACGGTCTCCTTGGGAAGGCCGGCCGGCGTGGGTGCTTTCCCCGCGGACGACCGGTTCGAGTAGGCCGATGTTGTCGACACGGCATGAGCGCGCGGTGTTGGTGCGGTGAACGAGAGGCAAATCGTCGCCCTCAGCTGTGCCCCGCCGCCCGCCGGCGGTCCGGCGGCGCTGCGTCACGCCGTACGCACCGGGCCGGGACTACGGTGGGTGAGACGTGTCCGTACGCCGCACGCCGAACACCGGGAGGGAACCATGGCTCCGCCGCCGCTCCCCGGTGTCCTCGGCAACCTCGCGCCGATCCTCGACCACTGGGGCTATCTCGCCGTCGGCGGTCTGCTGTTCGTGGAGGACTTCGGCGTACCGGTCCCCGGCGAGACGGTACTGATCGCGGCGGCCGTCTACGCCGGCACCGGACAGCTGAACATCGTGGCCGTCGTGCTGATCGCCCTGGTCGCCGCGGTGGCCGGCGACAACGTCGGCTACGCCATCGGGCGCTACGGCGGCCACCGGCTGGTCAACCGCTACGGCAAGTACGTCCTGCTCACCCCGCCCCGGGTGGCCAAGGCCGAGGCGTTCTTCGAGCGGCACGGCGGCAAGATCGTCACCATCGCCCGGTTCGTGGACGGGCTGCGCCAGGCCAACGGCATCATCGCGGGAATGAGCGGGATGTCCTGGCCGAGATTCCTCGCGTTCAACTCGCTCGGCGCCGCCCTGTGGGTCGGTGTCTGGTCGGTGCTCGGGTACTTCGCCGGACAGCACGTGGACACCATCTATCCGGCGATCGAGCGCTACGAGCTGTACTTCCTGGCGGCGCTGGTGGCCGTCGTCGCGTTCTTCGTCGTCCGCCACCTGCGCCGTCGCCGTCGCGACGGGTCGGACGACGAGACAGACGACAAGCCGGACGAGGAGACGGACGGCGAGACGAACGACGAGACGCAGGACAAGACGCAGGACAAGTCCTAGGTCGTGTCCGCCCTGCCGGGGAAGCTCGCGCCCAGCAGCGTGAGCAGCGGTGTCGCCTTGACCGCCGTCTCCTCGAACTCCGCCGCCGGGTCCGAGAGATCGATGATCGCGCCGCCGACCCCGTAACTCAGCCGGTTCCCGTGCAGCACGGCCGTGCGGATGACGATGCTGAGATCGGCGGCCCCGGTGAGGGAGAAGTAGCCGATCGCCCCGGAGTAGACACCGCGCGGCCCGCCTTCGAGACCGTCGATGATCCGCATGGTGCGGATCTTCGGCGCCCCGGTCATCGAGCCGCCCGGGAAGGCGTCCCGTACGGCCGCCACCGCGCCGCTGTCCGGGCGCAGCCGGGCCCGTACCGTGCTGACCAGCTGGTGCGCCGACGCGTACGTCTCCACCTGGAAGACGGGTTCCGCGGTGACGGAGCCGGTCACGGCGTTACGGCCGAGGTCGTTGCGGACCAGGTCGACGATCATCAGGTTCTCCGCGCGGTCCTTCTCGCTGGCCGCGAGATCCGCGACGGCGAGGGCGTCGTCCGCCGCGGTGGCGCCCCGTGGTCTGGTCCCCTTGATCGGGCGTGACTCGGCCGTCCCGTACCGGTCGACCCGCAGGAACCGCTCGGGCGACGTGCTGAGTACGGACACCTCGCCGAATCCCAGGAAGGCACCGAACGGCGCCGGGCTGATCCGCCGCAGTGAGCGGTAGAGCTGCCACGGGTCGACGCCGGGCAGCTCCGTCTCGATCATGTTGGTCAGACAGACCTCGTAGGTCTCGCCCGCGCCGATCTCCTGCCGGCAGGTGTCGATGAGCTTGAGGTACATGTCCCGCTCGTGGCGCAGCCGCAGCACCACCTCCCCCTGCCCCGCCGGCACCGGCGGGCCGACGGGTCCCGGCCGCAGTCCGGCGAGGCCGGCGAGCCGTTCGGCGGTCTCCCGCAGCCAGCCGAGCGCGGGCCCCTCGTCCCCGTCCTCAGCGAGGGCCAGCAGATACGTCGCGTTGTCGCCGTGGTCGAGGACGACGGCCCGGTCGGCGAAGACCATGACCGCGTCGGGTTCCGCCGACGGGTGGGCACGGTCCCCGTCGTGGTCGGCCTTCAGCTCGTACCCCAGATAGCCGACCCAGCCGAGCGCGAAGTCGAAGGGCAGCTCGGGCGCGGTCACGCCGGTCGCGCGCAGGTCCTGTTCGAGCCAGTCGAGGAAGCCGCCCGGTACGGTCCGGGTGGCGTGCCGCGATGCGACCGTCACCGTGCCCGCCTGGACATCGGCGGTGGCCACGCGGGCGAGCGGGCCTGTGGCGTCGCCCATCATCGACAGCCGGCCCGGGGCCGGATGCGCCGGCGTACCGCTGTCCAGCCAGAACGGGTGCCGGCCCGCCCTGAACAGCCGGTCGAAGACCACTTCGGCGTCCCAGCGGGTGGTCAGCCGCTCCGCCATGACCCGCAGCCGCCGGGGCTTCACGTGCTCCGCGTGCTCCACGTGCTCCACGGGGGCGGTGGCCGTGGCCGGCCGAGAGCGGCGGGGTGCCGGCACCGCCCGGCGCCGGCCGTGCTGTTCGGTGAGCCGGCGGAAGTTCGCCATCAGCTGCCGGCCGCCCCGCGTGCCTATGGACTCGGGATGGAACTGCACGCCCCACAGCGGCAGGCTCCGGTGCCGCAGCGCCATCAGGACGCCGTCGGCGGTGCGCGCCAGCGGCTCAAGGACGGGAGGCAGCGCGTCCACCACGAGCGAGTGGTAGCGGATCACCTCCAGCGGCGAGGGCAGTGCCTCGAAGAGGCCGGTGCCGTCGTGCAGCACCGCCGACGCCCGGCCGTGCCGCGGCTCGGGTGCGCGCACGACCCGCGCTCCGTGGGCGAGCGCCAGTGCCTGGTGGCCGAGGCACACCCCGAGGACCGGGATCCTGGCGTCCTCGACGATCCCGGCGCAGAGACCGATGTCGGCGGGGCTGTGCGGCGTTCCGGGTCCGGGCGACAGGACGACGTTGTCGAAGGCGTCGAGCAGCTCCGGCCGCCAGCCGGGGTCGTCGTTGCGTATCACCTCGGGTGCCACGCCGTTGACCTCGGCCAGCTGGTGGAACAGGTTGTAGGTGAACGAGTCGTAGTTGTCGACGAGAAGCGTACGCATGACCAGGTCCTTAGGGTGCGGACACGACCGGCGGTCCGGCGGGCTCAGTGCGCGGTCCAGCCGCCGTCCAGCGCGAGCGAGGTGCCCGTGACGAACGAGGCGTGGTCGGAACAGAGATAGGCGACGGCCTCGGCCACCTCGGCCGGCTCCATGAGCCGCTTGAGCGCGCTGTCCTGGAGCAGCACATCGGCGACGACCCGGTCCTCGGGGATGCCGTGCGCCGCCGCCTGGTCGGCGATCTGCTTCTCGACCAGCGGGGTGCGCACATAGGCGGGGTTGACGCAGTTGGAGGTGACGCCGTGGGGCGCGCCTTCCAGGGCGGCGGTCTTGGAGAGCCCTTCGAGACCGTGCTTGGCCGCCACGTACGCCGACTTGTACGCCGAGGCGCGCAGTCCGTGCACCGACGAGATGTTGACGATCCGGCCCCAGCCGTTGCCGTACATGTGCGGCAGCGCGCCCCGGATCAGCCGGAACGGCGCCTCCAGCATCACGGTGAGCACCGTGTGGAAGACGTCCGGCGGGTACTCCTCGATGGGCCGCACGAGTTGGATCCCGGCGTTGTTGACGAGGATGTCGGCGCCGGCCGCGGCGCGCTCGGCTGCGTCGAGGTCCGTCAGGTCCAGCACCTCGGGCCGCACCGCGCCGGGCAGTCCCTCGGCGGCGGGGGCCAGGGCTTCGAGTCCTTCGGCGTCCCGGTCCAGGGCGGTCACCGCCGCCCCGGCCGCGGCGAGCCGCAGCG
>NZ_JTIY01000002.1:236318-260322 GCF_000818175.1 Streptomyces sp. AcH 505 | reverse complement strand
CGCGCCGGTGACGAGCGCGGTGCGGCCGGTGAGGTCGAGCGGGGCCGGAACCGTGGGTCGGGACATCGTCGTACTCCTCGGGCTCAGGGAGCGGGGTCGAACCAGGTGGGAGCGTCGGTGAGGGCCTGTTTGATCCGGAAGAGGCCGAACTCCTCCAGGGCGGGCAGGGCGTCCACGGAGAACCAGCCGACTTCGAGCGACTCCTCGTCGTTGACCCGCGCGTCGCCGCCGACCGCCCGGCAGCGGATGGTGATGTCCATGAACTGGCAGACGTCGCCGTTGGGGTAGGTGATGGGCCGGTGCGCCGCCTGGACGAGTACGACGCGCTCGGCCACACACTCCACGCCGGTCTCTTCGAACACCTCGCGTACGGCGGTCGTCGCCGGCTGCTCCCCCGGTTCCGGGATGCCGCCGATGACGGACCACTCGCCGGTGTCGGCCCGCCGTCCGAGCAGGACGCGTCCCTCGTCGTCGAAGACGATCGCGCTGACCCCCGGCAGCAGCATGAGCTGGTGCCCCGCCGTGGCCCTGATCCGCTGGATGAAGTCTGGAGTTCCCATGCGCCCGACCCTACGAGGCGACACGCCGCCGGGCCGACACGGACCTGCCGACGACCCAGCCGATTCCGGCCACGGCGACGAGCGCCAGCAGCCCCTCGGGGAGGGCGCCGAGCCGGGTGGCCGGGGTCAGCGAGGTGCGCAGCGGCACCTTGGCGACCAGCGCGTCGGGGGTGAACATCTTCGTCTGCGAGACGATCGTGCCGTCGGGCCGGATGATCGCGCTGACCCCGCTGGTGGCGGG
Organism: Streptomyces sp. AcH 505; assembly: GCF_000818175.1. Taxonomy (GTDB): domain Bacteria; phylum Actinomycetota; class Actinomycetes; order Streptomycetales; family Streptomycetaceae; genus Streptomyces. The sequence continues at coordinate 259,521 of NZ_JTIY01000002.1, read as the reverse complement.
CACGACGACGGTCCTGCTGTGCTCGACGGCCCGCACCCGCGACATGGCGAGCTGCTGGTACGTCATCTCGCTGCGGTCGAACGTGGCGTTGTTGCTGGGCACGGCGATCAGCTCGGCGCCCGCCTTGACCGGGTCGCGCACGGCGCCGTCGAACGCGGCCTCGAAGCAGGTGGCGAGCCCCACCTCGGTGCCGGCCAGGTCGAAGAGACCCACCTTGTGCCCGGGGCCGAAGTCCCGGCTGACCTCGTCGACGTGCGAGTTGAACAGCCGTACGACGGAGCGCATCGGGATGTACTCGCCGAAGGGCTGCACATGCCGCTTGTCGTAGGTGGCCCCGGGGCCCTTCACCGGGTCCCACTGGATCAGCCTGTTGTGCAGCGGCCCGGAGTCGGGGGTGACGACGGCGCCGACCACGGTCGGTACGCCGATCGCCTTGACCGCTTCGTCGATGACGATCCTGGCGTCGCCGTCCCGGTACGGGTCGACGTCGGAGGAGTTCTCCGGCCACAGCACGAAGTCGGGCTGCGGCACCTTGCCCGCCTTCACGTCGGCGGCGACCTTGAGGGTCTCCTTGACGTGGTTGTCGAGGACGGCGCGGCGCTGGGAGTTGAAGTCGAGCCCCATGCGGGGCACGTTGCCCTGGATCGCGGCGACGGTCTTCGTACCGTCCTCGGCCGCGTCGCTCACGAGCGGCAGCGCGGCGAGCGCGCCGGCGATCGGGACGAGGACGGTGAGCGCGGCGGCCGTCACCGCCGACCGGGACACCTGGTGTGTCCGGCGGTACGCGACGACCTGGCGCACCGCCTCGTACAGGCCGAAGCCGCACAGGGCGACGGCGAAGCCGAGCACCGGGGTGCCGCCGACGGCCGCGAGCGGCACGAAGACACTGTCGGCCTGGCCGAAGGCGATCTTGCCCCAGGGGAACCCGCCGAACGGCACCCGGGCCCGGGCGCCCTCGCCGAGGATCCACACGGCGGCCGACCAGACCGGCCACACCGGGAGCCGGGACACGGCCGCCATGCCCATGCCCACGAAGCCGATGAAGACGGACTCGGCGGCGGCCCGGGCCAGCCAGGGGAACGAGCCGACCTCGCCGCCCGTCCAGATCAGCAGCGGCAGCATGAAGCCGAGCCCGGCGAGATAGCCGAGACCGAACCCGGCGCGCAGCCGGCGGCCGTAGAGCGTCCAGGCGAGCAGCGCGAAGGCGGGCAGCGCCAGCCACCACAGGGGGCGCGGCGGGAAGCTGAGGTAGAGCAGGACACCGGAGACCACGGCGGCGGCCGGTCTGACCAGCCTGGACCCACGGGTGGGGGCGGGGTCCTGCGCAGAGGTGTCGACGGATGTCATGGTGGCGCTCACCTGGCGGAGTCTACGGTGAGCCGCTGTGCGTCCGGCACCGCCGTGTGATGTGAGAGACAACGTTCCTCCGCAAGTCGCGCACAGATCCGTGTCCTTGCGGTTACCGTGTGCGCCAGTCCCTGCCACCTGGCCGGATCCGGCTGCCGTGGGACGGGACCCGCCACAGGTGGGGGGCGACGGGGATGGCTGTACCGGTGGAACGGCCGGTGGTGCGGGAGCGGGGCAGTGCGCCCGACGTGGTCGGGGCCGTGGTGCTCGGCTGCTGCGCCGTGTGGGCGCTGATCAGCGCCGCAGGCACGGAAGGCAGACCCGAGGGGGTGCTGCTGGCTGTGCTCGCCGTCACGGCGGGCTATGCCTGCGGCCGGATCAGCGGCTCGCTGGTGCCGGTGGCGGCAGCGACCACGGTGTCGCTGGCCGCGCTCGGTGCGGCGATCGTGTCGAGTCACGACGCGGCGAGCGCGACGGTGGCGGTGGCGACCCCGCAGGGCGACGGCGGCGCGGTGGCCGCGCTGCTCGCGCTGTCGGCCGGCGCCGCCTGTTGCGCCGCGTCAGCGGTGCGGCCCGTACGGATCAGGCTCGTCCTGCGGCTGGTCGGGCTGCTCGCCGCGGTCACCGGGGTGCTGCTGGGCTCGGCCGCCGGGTTCTTCACGGCGCTTGCCGTGGTGCTGTGTTCGCTCGCCGCCGAGCATGTGCGCCGCCGGCTGGTCGGGCTCGCCGGGCTGGCGCTGGCCACCGGTCTGGTGGTGGGCGGCTCGTGGGCGGTGGCCGAGCAGGTGCTGCCCACGGGTCTCTCGGTCTCGCTGGAGGGTCAGCTGACCCAGAACCGGGTGCTGCTGTGGCGGGACGCCGTCGACATCGCCGGGGACCATCCGCTGCTGGGGGTGGGCCCCGACCGGTTCGGTGAACTCAGCCCGACGGCCGCCCAGTCGCTGGACACGGACGGGAAGACCCACTCGGCGCCGCTCCAGCAGGCCGCCGAGGAGGGCGTGGTGGGGGTGGTGCTGCTGGCGGCGGCGTACGGCTGGCTGCTGTACGGCCTCGGCCGCTCGCCGTGCGCCAACCCGGTCGTCCTGACGGCGGGGTCGTCGCTGACGGCGCTGGCCGCGCTGGCGAGCGTGGGGAACGCGCTGAGCTTCACCTCGGTGACGGTGACGGCGGGGCTGCTCGCCGGGCTGGCGACGGCGCGCCCGGCGACGACCGTGCCGGTCGCTGTCGCGGCCCGCCCCGAGCCTGCCGGGAGGGGTCCGGGTGCCCCGGTCGGGTGACGCGTTACTCCGTCCGAGTCAGCGCACCCTATGCCTTTTTGACCGTTATGTCCGCTATGCCGTCTTGCTCAACGTCGACGGGCGCAGCCGGTCACGGATGATCCGTACGGCCGCTTCGGCGTCGTCGACTGTGACGGTGAACACTCTGCCGTCGCCCAGCTTCAGTACGAGCCCCTCGCCTCTGCGCACCACCACGGCCGTGCCCATCTCGGGCCGCCAGCGGTAGCCCCAGCCGCCCCACTGCCGGGGGTTGACGCGGGGGTCGAAGTCCGCGCCGACGACCTGGGCGAGCGGGATACGGCGGCGCGGCAGGCCCATGTGCCCGCAGCGGACCTCCAGGCAGTCGCCGTCGACCTTGACGGCCACATGGACGAAGGCCAGCGTCCCGAAGAGCATCAGCAGTCCGGCGGCGACACAGCCGATCACCGACATCAGCAAGGCGAGGAAACCGGAGGTCCAGTTGGAGTCCACGGCCAGCTCGACACCGAGCGCGATGCACGCGGCGCCGCCCGCCGCCAGCACCCACTGCGCGCGATTGGTGGCTCGGCCGGACCAGATCTCGGGCAGGGGCCGCGCGGCGTGACCCTCGTGCCGTGAATGCTCCCTCATGGCAAGCAGAGTACCCACGTTCGGCGTGGGCGGGAGACGTACCGGAGTGTGTGGTCAGTACACCTGGGTGACGGCGGCGAGCAGCTGTCCCTCGGGATAGCCGAGCGCCTCGTCGGAGAGGGCGGCCTCCCGGCCGCCGAGCAGCACGGTGAGCCGGCCGGTCGGCTCGGCGCCGGGGGCGGGCTGCTCACCGATACGCCGCAGGGCGTGCGCGGCGACCGCGTCGGCCGAGCCGTACAGCGCGACCGGCGCCGCTGAAGTGGACCGGCCCGGGGCGTCGGTGACCGCCGTACGGATCCGTTCGGCGAGGAGTTCGTAGTGGGTGCAGCCGAGCACGACGGCGCTCACGTCGTCGGGGGTACGGTCAGCGGCGGCGGCCACCGCCGCCTCGACGGCGGCTTCGTCGGCGTGCTCCACCGCGTCGGCGAGCCCGGGGCACGGCACCTCGGTGACGGCGACGGACGGGGCGAAGTCACGGATCAGGGCGCGCTGGTAGGCGCTGCCCGTGGTGGCGGGGGTGGCCCAGATCGCGACGGGGCCGCCGGCGGCAGCGGCGGGCTTGATCGCCGGGACCGTACCGATGACGGGCAGCCGCGGTTCCAGCTCGGCGCGCAGCGCGGGCAGCGCGTGCACGGACGCGGTGTTGCACGCGACGATCAGGGCGTCCGGCTCGTGGGCGGCGGCCGCACGGGCGACGGCGAGCGCGCACGCCGTGACGTCCTGCGGGGTGCGCGGGCCCCAGGGCATCGTGCCGGGGTCGGACGACAGCACCAGATCGGCGTCGGGCCGCAGCCTGCGTACCGCGGCGGCGGCCGCGAGCAGACCGATGCCGGAGTCCATGAGTGCGATCTTCACTCGGTCACCATAGTCGACCGTGCTTGCGATCTTGGCGGTGTGCGGCAGACTGCCGCGAATGAGCGTCGTTGGCTGGATCTCGGTGTGTTCACTGGTCGTGTGGGGCTGGCTGTTGCTGGGTCAGGGGTTCTTCTGGCGCACCGATCAGCGGCTGCCGGCGCGCGGCCCGGCAGGCGGTGACGGCGGCGGGGCGGCTGACGACCCGTCGTCGTGGCCGTCGGTCGCCGTGGTGGTGCCCGCGCGCGACGAGGCCGAGGTGCTGCCGCTGAGCCTGCCGTCCCTGCTGGCGCAGGTCTATCCCGGACGGGCGGAGATCTTCCTCGTGGACGACGGCAGTACGGACGGCACGGGCGCGCTCGCGCGCGAACTGGCCGGCCGGTACGGGGGCCTGCGGCTGACGGTGACCTCGCCCGGCGAGCCGGAGCCCGGCTGGACGGGAAAGCTGTGGGCGGTACGGCACGGCATGGCGCTGGCCCGCGCCGGCGAACCGGAGTTCCTGCTGCTGACGGACGCCGACATCGCGCACGAGCCGGACAGTCTGCGGGAGCTGGTCACAGCCGCCCGCGCGCAGGACCTCGACATGGTCTCGCAGATGGCACGGCTGCGGGTGGCGAGCGTCTGGGAGCGGCTCGTGGTGCCCGCGTTCGTCTACTTCTTCTCACAGCTCTACCCGTTCCGCCGGGTCAACAGACCCGGTGCGAGGACGGCTGCGGCGGCCGGCGGCTGCGTGCTGCTGCGTACGGCGGCGGCCGAGCGGGCGCGGGTGCCCGAGTCGATCCACGAGGCGGTCATCGACGACGTGTCACTGGCGCGCGCCGTGCAGAACAGCGGGGGCCGGATCTGGCTGGGGCTCGCCGACCGCGTCGACAGCGTACGGCCGTACCCGCACCTGTCCGACCTGTGGCGGATGGTCTCGCGCAGCGCCTACGCGCAGCTGCGGCACAACCCGATGGTGCTGATCGGGACCGTCGCGGGTCTTGCCCTGATCTACCTCGCTCCCCCGGTCGCCGTGGGCTTCGGGGTGTTCGGCGGTGACGCGCCCGCCGGCTGGTTCGGCCTCGCCGCGTGGGCGGTGATGACGGGGACGTATCTGCCGATGCTGCGCTACTACCGGCAGCCGCTGTGGCCGGCCCCGCTGCTGCCGGTCACCGCGCTGCTGTACCTGCTGATGACGGTCGACTCCGCCGTGCAGCACTACCGGGGCCGGGGTGCGGCCTGGAAGGGCCGCACCTACGCGCGGCCCACGGGCGTTCCCGCGCCGGACGCGGCCCAGGACAGCTGACGGCCGCCGGACCGGGTGTCACTTCCGGCCGGGCGTCCAGTTCATGCCCCAGCCGTACGCCTGGTCGATGGTGCGCTGCGGGCTGACCCCGCGGGCCGGTACGAGGAAGTTCGCCTCGCGCTGGACGACGAGGTCGGACCCGGTGTTGGTGATCAGCGCGAGCGCGCAGACCGTCGAGGGCACCGTGCATTCGCCGAGCGAGAAGTCGATCGGCGCGCCGTTCAGCGGCTGGAGGGTGACCGTCGCGTCCAGATCGGCGAAACTGCGGGCGCCCTCGTAGATCGTCACGAAGATGACGACGCGGCGCAGTTCGTTCTTGTGGTCGAGGTTGATGGTGAGGTTCTCGCCGGTGTTGCTGCCGCCGGTGCGGTCGTCGCCGTCGAGTTGGATGTACGGCGGCCTGCTGACCGAGCCGAAGGCGTTGCCGAGCGCCTGGACGACGCCTTTGCGGCCGTCGCTGAGTTCGTACAGCGCGCACAGGTCGAGGTCGAGGTCGCCGTGCATGGCGACGGCCCTGCCGAGTTTGGCTCCCCAGCCCTTGAACTGTTTGCGCACCTGCCAGGTGAGATTCACCCGCATGGCACCCGAGCTGCCGCCCTGCTTGGCCAGCGAGACCGAAGGGGCCTCCTTCGTCAGGGTGACCTTGGAGAGGCGTACCGGGGTCGGTGCGGGTGCGGAGGGCGGCGCCGGTGGTGCGGCCGGTACCGGTGGTACGGGAGGGGTGGTCGCCACGGAAGGGGTGGGAGCTGAGGGGGGTGCGGGCCGGGCAGCCGGGGCGGCCGGTGCGGCTGCGGCCGGTTCGTCGACCGAGATGCCGAAGTCCGTTGCCAGGCCCCCGAGTCCGCTGCTGTAGCCCTGGCCGACCGACCGGAACTTCCAGGCGCCCTGGCGCCGGTAGAGCTCACCGATCAGGAACGCCGTCTCGACGGTCGCGTCCTGGCTGTCGTACCGGGCCACTTCGGCGCCGGTGGCCGCGTCCAGCACCCGTACGTACAGTCCGGGCACCTGGCCGAAAGTGCCCGCGTCTGCGGAGGCGGCGAGGACGATCCGCTCGACCGCCGGCTCGACCCGGGACAGCTCGACGGAGAGCGTATCGGTGATGGTGGGACCGCCGGTCTGCTTGCCTTCGTGCCGGACGGCTCCGGAGGAGTGGCGCGGCTGGTTGTAGAAGACGAAGTCCGCGTCGGAGCGCACCTTTCCGGCCACCAGCAACAGGGCGGACGCGTCGACGTCCGGCACCCCCGGTCCTGAGTTCCAGCCCAATTCGACGCGGACGCTCTGCGCCGGCACTGGAACATTGGCGCCTTTAAGCATGGACATGCTCGCCCCCATCGAGAGTCGGGTGCCCGAAGTTTCCGTGTTCCCAACCTAATGGCAGCAAGGCGGCGCGGGCTCCACAGGACCCGCCGGTAACCCCGTTTCAGCTTGCCCTTTACAGGATCTGAACACCTCGTGACGACCGTTTTTCCCAAGTTCGCTCGCATTGGGGATCAGAATTGGCACACAGCGATGGAAAGAACCCTCAAAGCAGGCTCCCCAACCGGCACATCGTGGGCTTAACTTATGTTCCATGACCTCCCCCCGCGCCACCTACGGCGGCGGTTACTACACCGCGCCGTCGTTCCCGGACACCCCGATCTACGACTCCCTGGTCGCGGAGCGGGGCACGCCTCAGATCGCCCCGATCCGAGTGCCCTCCGCCTATGACACCGGCAACAGCTATCTGCCGGCTCTGCCGTCGGCGCTCCCGGCCCTGCCGGCGGCTCCCTCGCAGCCGGCTCCGGCGTACGGCGGCTACCAACAGCAGCCGATGCAGCAGCCCATGCCGCTGCAGCACGCCCCGGCGCCCTACATCCCGCAGCAGCAGGCGGCGCCCCGGGGCGGCTACCCGGGTCCGCAGCAGCAGCCCTACCAGCAGCAGCCGCAGCGCCCCATGCCCCAGCGCCCGATGCCGGGCACGGGCTACGAGGCGATGCGACCGGCTGCGGCTCCGCGTCCCGCGCCGCCGCAGCCCGCGCAGCCCAACCAGTACGACGACCCGTACAACCGCCCCTACCAGAGCCGGGGGTACTGAGCGGACACCACCAGGGCCGCGACCCGCGCGTGGACAGACCGGCTGACCGACGGGAGGTCAAGAACCGCTGTCCGCACGCCTTTCGCGGCCCTGTTCGTGCTCCGGTCGCCCGGCCCGTTCTCCGCACCGCCCCTCGTGTGAACCCCGCCCGCGCGGGAAGACGAGGGTGCGACAGACACCTTGCGCGCGTTCGCGGCGTCAAGTGAGTTCGGTCGCTCTTCGCCCCTGACGCGTGTGCGGCATGCCGTCCCGGGCCAAGACGGATACGGAGACGGAAAGGGGGTGCGGGACTGTGAGAGTGATCGCCGGCCTCTGGCGCTGGCGGCGCAACCCCCTGCGCCGGACCACCGACCTGGCCGAAGGATGGGCGACGCTCGTCGCCGCGCTGCTGCTCCTGCTGGCGGCGCCCGCCGCCGGCTGGCTCTGCGGGGCGCTGCTCGACTCGTCGCTCCAGCAGACCGTACGGGTGCAGCACGAGGAGCGGTATCCGGTCACCGCCGTGATCGCCGCGCTGCCCAAGGACCGGCGGGCCGCCGGGTTCGACGGTGACTCGCCCAAGGAGCGCAGTGCCGACACCCGGGTGATCGCGACCTGGCGGGCCGTGGACGGCAGCAAGCACAAGAGCGCCGTCTCGGCGCCGCTGAGCGGCTGGCGCACCGGCGACAGCTTCCGCATCTGGACGGACGCGCACGGCACGCAGATGAAGCCGCCGATGGACGCGGGAACGGCCCGGCTGCACGCCGCCCTGGCCGGGACCGGCGCGGCGCTGGCCGCGGGACTGCTGATCGAGGGCGGCAGGCGGCTGTTCGTACGGCGGCTCGTCCTGCTCAGGCACCGGCGGCTCGACCGTGCCTGGGCCGAGGTCGGTCCTGACTGGGGCCGTACCGGCGCCGGCAGCTGAGATACGGGCCGGCGGGCCGGTCAAGGGACGGGCCCGCAGGTCGTCTTCGTCAACTCACCGGTGCCGCGCGCGCTACGGTGGTGCGGCCACGGTCCGACGTTACGGCCGTGGGGGTCCGGGTGCGAGCGCGTACCGGCACGGGCCGGCACGGCACGACACGTGCAGTCGCACGAGGTGGGGGCACGACAGCGCCATGGCACAGGGCACGGTCCAGGTGACGCACACCGGAACATCGCGTTGGCGGCGCCGCACGGGTGAATACGCCTCCCTCGCGGCGGCCCTGGAGGCGGCGGCCGACGGCGACGTCCTCACCGTCGCCCCCGGCACCTACCGGGAGAACCTCGTCATCTCCCGCGCCGTCACGCTGCGCGGCCCCGAAGGCTCGCTCGGCTCCGTACGGATCGCCCCCGCCGACGGCGTCCCGCTGACCGTCCGGGCCTCCGCCACCGTCCAGGACCTGCACATCGAGGGCCAGGACTCCGCGGCGCCCGCGCTGCTCGTCGAGGACGGCACCCCCGAACTGCTCGATCTGCGGATCGTGACCCGCTCGGCGGCCGGCATAGAGGTGCGCGGCGCCGCACGGCCCACCGTGCGCCGCTGCACCGTCGACAATCCGGCGGGCGTCGGCATCGGCGTACTGGAAGGCGCGGGCGGGGTGTTCGAAGAGTGCGAGATCGTCGCCGCCGGGCAGTCCGGCGTCGCGGTACGCGGCGGCGGCCACCCGCGGCTCGAACGCTGCCGGATCCACCACACGTCGGGCGCGGGCCTGAGCGTCACCGGTGAGGGCAGCGGCCTTGAGGCGATCGGCTGCGAGGTGTACGAGATCAAGGGCACCGGCGTACAGATCACCGAGCGCGGCGCCGCCCATCTCACCGACTCCTCCGTGCACCGCACGACGGCCGACGGCGTCACCCTGGACACCGACGCGGTCCTGACACTCTCCGACTGCGACATCCATGACATCCCCGAGAACGCGGTGGACCTGCGGTCCCGTTCGGTGCTGACGCTGACCCGCTCCACGGTGCGCCGCTTCGGGCGCAACGGACTGTCCGTGTGGGACCCGGGGACCAGGGTCGACGCCAACCAGTGCGAGATCCACGACAGTACGGGCGACTACCCGGCCGTGTGGGTCAGCGACGGCGCGACGGCCGTCCTCGACTCGTGCCGGGTGCACGACGTGCCCGACGCGCTGTTCGTCCTGGACCGCGGCTCGCGCGTCGACGTCGTGGACAGCGATCTCTCGCAGATCCGCAACACGGCGGTGTCGGTGAGCGACGGCGCGACGGCGCAGCTCGACGACTGCCGGATCAGGGAGGCGTCGACCGGTGCCTGGTTCCGAGACCACGGCAGCGGCGGGACGCTCAACTCCTGCACGGTGGACGCCGTGCAGACCGGGGTCATCGTGACCAAGGGCGCCGATCCGACCATCGAGCGCTGCACGATCACCTCGCCGGCCGAGGCCGGTTTCTACGTGTCGGCCGAGGGCCGGGGCACCTTCCACAACTGCCGGGTGACCGGCAGCGGCGGCTACGGCTTCCATGTGATGGACGGCTGCCGCACGACACTGACGCGGTGCCGTACGGAGCGCTGCGCGCGCGGCGGGTACGAGTTCGGGGAGGACGGCCCGATGGCCGAGGACTGCAGCAGCGACGAGAGCGGTGTACGCACACCGTCCGAGCCGGCGCCGACGGTACTGACCGCGACCCAGACCCCCGGGCTGCTCGGCACGGTCCCGGCGCAGACCGCGGCGAACGCCCCCGCCGACATCGCGCCGCCCGCCGAACCCGCGCGTGACTCGCAGGACGTCCTCGGTGAACTCGACGCGCTGGTGGGCCTGGAGAGCGTCAAGCGGGAGGTCAGAGCGCTCACCGACATGATCGAGGTGGGCCGGCGGCGCAAGGAGGCGGGCCTCAAGGCCGCCTCCGTCCGCCGCCATCTGGTCTTCACCGGCTCCCCCGGCACCGGCAAGACGACGGTGGCCCGGCTGTACGGCGCGATCCTGGCCTCGCTCGGGGTGCTGGAGCGCGGCCATCTCGTGGAGGTCTCCCGGGTCGATCTCGTCGGCGAGCACATCGGCTCGACGGCGATCCGCACCCAGGAGGCGTTCGACCGGGCGCGCGGCGGGGTGCTGTTCATCGACGAGGCGTACGCGCTCTCCCCCGAGGACTCCGGCAGGGACTTCGGCAAGGAGGCCATCGACACGCTGGTGAAGCTGATGGAGGACCACCGGGAGGCGGTGGTGGTGATCGTCGCCGGGTACACCGCGGAGATGGAGCGGTTCCTGGCCATCAACCCCGGTGTCGCCTCACGTTTCTCACGGACCATCACCTTCAGCGACTACGAGCCCGACGAGCTGCTGCGGATCGTGGAGCAGCAGGCGGAGGAGCACGAGTACACGCTCGGCGGCGGCGCGCCCGAGGCGCTGCTCAAGTACTTCACGGCGCTGCCCAAGGGCCCCGCCTTCGGCAACGGCCGTACCGCGCGGCAGACGTTCGAGTCCATGGTGGAGCGGCACGCGGGCCGGGTCGCCCAGTTGCCGCAGACCAGCACGGACGACCTGACCCTGCTCTACGCGGACGATCTGCCGGAGCTGCCCGAACTGTCCTGAGGCCGCCGGCCTGTTGGCTCTGTTCGCTCCGTGGACCCTGTCGGCTCGGCGGGCTCGCCCCGCTGCCCCGGCAGTGCGGGCGACAGCCGGTCGACGAGCGCGGCGCGCTCCTCGGCGAAGGCCGGATCGGCCTGGTACTCGGCGTGTCCGAGGACGGGCTCCGGCAGCGGACGCCGTACGGAACGGCCGTACGCCTGCGGGTCCTTGAGCGGCCCCCTGTCGACCTCCGGTCCCGCCTCCCCCGCGGTGACCCGCACCGGGCCACCGATCGGGTCGGTGTTCCGCCACAGGTTGCGCCAGCAACGGACCTGTCCGCACAGGTCGTTGAGCTGGTCGGGGCCGAAGTACGCGGGGAACCAGCGGCCGTAGAGACGCTCCAGCGGTGATCCGTACGTCAGCAGCGCCACCTGGCGGCGGGTGGAGGCGCGTAGCTGCCAGACGGTCGCGGCGGCGAGGACCGTGCCCTGTGAGTGGCCGGACAGGACGAGCCTGCCGCCGGTGCTCGCGGTCCAGGTCTCGACGCGCCAGGTGAGGTCGGGGACGGCACGCTCGGCGTAGCAGGGTGGTGCGAAGGGGTGCGCGGCGCGCGGCCAGAAGGTGCCGACGTCCCAGAGGATGCCGACGGTCCTGCGGGCCGAGGCGTGGCGGTAGGCCCGGCGGCCCCAGGTGACGAACAGTATGAAGCCGAGCCCTATCAGCCAGGAGCCCAGCGCCTGGGCGGTGTCGGTGACGGACTCGACGAGCGAGTCGGTGCCTTCGGCGGCCTGGCCCGGCACCTCGCCGCTCAGCCACGACCCGGCGACGGCGCCGGCGCCCAGCAGCAGGCCGGCGCCCGAGATCACCCCGACGAGCCAGGGGGCGGCGTCGGTGAGCGTGGCCCTGGCGCGCACCCCGGCGATCTTGCGGGTGCGGACGGTGTCGACGGTCCTCGGGTGGAACTCCGCCTCGACCACCGGGCCGAGCCGACGGGTGGCGCGCGCCGTTCGGACGGCGAGGACGGCCACCGGGACGAGCAGCAGCACCAGCAGGACGGGGATGACGGCGGCCTGCCAGCTCAGCAGGACCGGCGGCCCCACGATCCGGCCGCCGCCCATGCCGGGTGTCGCGTCCCCGTCGAGCCAGTCGGCGACGCGCTGCGCCAGACCGCCGGTCATGACGGCGCCCAGCGCGCAGGCGAGCGTGGCGACGACGGGGCCCGCCTGGCCGCGCAGCACCGTACGGGGATGCGCCGCGGCGCGGTGCAGCGCGGCGGCGGCCCCGGCCAGCGCCAGGACCAGCGCGACCTGCGCCACGGCGATCACCCGGAAGACAAGGTCGCCGGGGAGCGGCCCCGCGGAGACCCAGCCGGGCCGCGACCATGCCGCGTACACGACGGCGACGGCGAGCAGCGCGATCGAGCTGCCCGGCAGCCAGCCGATCACCGCCCGGTCGAGGACGAGATCGCGCCTGACCTCGCTGCGCCCTCTGCGGCACACCACCCACAGCACGGCGAAGGCGCAGCAGCCGAGGGCCGCCTGGAGCAGCAGCCCCAGGACGTCCGCGAGCGGGGAGCCGACGGCCCGGTCGTGCTGACCGGCGGCCACGGTGATCATGGCGGCGACGGTGAGGAAGCCCGCCGCCGTGTGCGCCGCCCGGAGCCGCGCGACGAGCCGGCGGCCGTACCAGAACCCCGGTGTGCCGAGCGCGGGCCGCACGCCGGGTGCGCCACCGCCGCTCGCCTCGTCCGGCTCGTCGGTGCTGCCGAGAGGATCGCAGGTGGCTCCGTCGGCGGCTCCGTGGGTGGTTTTGTCGGTGGGCGGCCGCTGCGACTCGTAGGCGCCCCAGGTGCGGTTGGAGAGGTACCACAGCAGCACCACCAGCGCGGTGGGCACCAGCGCCCCCAGGGCGAGCCGCCGGCCGGGCTGTGACCACCAGCCGTGCTGCTCCGGCGCCAGAAAGCCCAGCCAGGAGTGTGCGGCGGTGCACCGCGCCGCGCCCGCGCACTGCCAGGCGGCGAGGTCGAGCGCGACCTCGCAGGCGGCGGCGGTCAGCAGCACGGTCAGGGTGAGGGCGACGAGCCGTACCAGCAGCCCGTAGAACCGCCGGGTCCTGGCCGACCCGTTCGTCGCGGGCCGCATCCAGTGGGCGAGATTGACGACCATGAAGGGCAGGAGCAGCAGCCACAGGGCCCGCGAGCCGTTGCCCGAGGTGAGGTTGGACCAGCAGTAGGCCTCGGGCACCGGCCGGTTCCCGCGTTCAGGGTGACTCTCGGCGTCCACGTCCTCGGCGCGGCGGTGGACGGCGGCCGTCTCGTCACCGGTGATCCTGACCGTGCGGGAGTCGGCCAGCATCTCCTGCGGGGTCGTACCGCCGACGCCGTGGACGAGCAGTTCCAGCGTCGCTCCGCCGTCACCGGCGGCCGTGGGATGGGAGGACACTTCTGAACTCGCTCTCGACGTGGCAAAGTACTGCGGACACGACCCCGGAAAGGCTGCCGCAGAACGCGGCCGGGGCGGCTCCCGCCGCGCTGCCCTCACTGAATCTCCCCGACTCCGGCCGCTACGGGCGCGGGCGCCGCCGGCGGAACAGCGTGGGAGGATGGGGGCCTTGACGAGCGGGCGGGGCGAGCGGGTGGACGCCCGGCACACGACGGAAGGACCCGACAGGGTGGTGAGTGACAACCAGAACCTTCTCGCTGAGCAGCGTCGCGCCCTGATTCTGGACGAGGTGCGCAAGCGCGGCGGCATCCGCGTCAACGAACTCACCCGCAAGCTCAACGTCTCCGACATGACCGTGCGCAGGGACCTCGACGCGCTGGCCCGTCAGGGCGTCATCGAGAAGGTCCACGGCGGGGCCGTTCCCGTGGTCGAGGCGAGCACGCACGAGCCGGGGTTCGAGGCGAAGTCGGCCCTTGAGCTGACCGCCAAGGAGGACATCGCACGGGCGGCGGCCGCCATGGCGGTGCCCGGCAGCGCCATCGCGCTGTCCGGCGGTACGACGACCTACGCGCTGGCCCAGCATCTGCTGGACGTACCGGATCTGACCGTGGTCACCAACTCGGTGCGGGTCGCCGACGTCTTCCACGCGGCGCAGCCGGCCGGCACGGCGGGCGGCCAGCGGCCGGGCGCCGCCACGGTCGTGCTCACCGGCGGGGTGCGTACCCCGTCCGACTCGCTGGTGGGTCCCGTCGCCGACCAGGCGATCCGCTCGCTCCACTTCGACGTGCTGTTCCTCGGTGTGCACGGGATCTCGGTCGAGGCCGGGCTCTCCACCCCCAACCTCGCCGAGGCGGAGACGAACCGGCGGTTCGTACGGTCGGCCCGCCGGGTGGTCGTCGTCGCCGACCACACCAAGTGGGGCACGGTCGGACTGAGTTCGTTCGCGACGCTGGAGCAGGTCGACATGCTGGTGACGGACGCGGGCCTGTCGGCGGGCGCCCGCGCGGAGATCTCCGAGCGGCTGCCGGGCCTGGTGGTCGCCGGCGGGAGCGACGAGGAGCCGGGGTCGCGGGACGCGTGATCCGGCCGTCCGGCGCGGGGGCGCCGGATGCCGGGCTCCGTCGTCCTACGATCGCCCGGTGACCGTCTTCCGCGTCGACCGCACCCCGCCGCTCTCCGCCGCCGAGGCATGGCGGCGGCTCACCGACTGGCCGGCCCACGCCGACCAGGTACCGCTGACGCGCATCGAGGTCCGTACGCCGGGACCGACCAAGGTCGGCACGGTCTTCGTGGCCCGTACCGCACTGCCCGGCCGGGTGGCGTTCGACGACCCCATGGAGGTCGTGGCCTGGCAGCCGCCGACGGCGGAGGGCCCTGGCCACTGCCGGCTGGAGAAGCGCGGCAAGGTCGTCACCGGCTGGGCCGAGATCGAGGTGCGGGCCGAGGGCGGTGTCACGCACGTGCGCTGGTCGGAGGAGCTGCGCGTCGGCCCGCTCCCCCGGCTGTTCGACCCGGTGACCGCGCGCGTCGGCCGCGCCGTGTTCGGCCGGGCGGTCGACGGGCTGTTGCGCAAGGAGCCCTGAGCGCGCGTCCCGGTGCCAGGTGCCGGTGCCGGCACAAGGTGCGCGGCCGGTGCCGGGCACAAGGTGCGGGGCGCCGAACGCAGTTGCGGTGTGACCTTCGGATCATTCACTCGTTCTCCCTAGGAGCAGCAACGAGTGACAGCGCATCAGCACATGCGAAAGGGCACAGGAAAGGGCACAGTCCCGATGCCGACACAGCGACAGCCGACCGACCCCGCCGTCTCCGGCGCGCGTCCCGGTATCGACGAGGCCGAGGCCGCCCTCGTCGAGCACTACCCGCGTCTCGTACGCCTGGCCTATCTGACCCTGCCCCCCTCCCTCGGCCGGCACAGACGCGTACTCGCCGCGCACGCCACCGTGCAGCACGTGCTGCCGGGACGGCGGTCGGGATCGGCCCCCGCACCGGGACGGCTGAGTACGGACGAGGCGGCCTACGCCTGGATCCGCGGCCGGGTACTCGAAGCGGCGCTCGCCCACGGACACGGCTCCCGGCTGCACAACCTGCGCGCGGGCCGGCACGGTCTGCTGCCGCTGGTGGTGGGTCTCCGGCTGTTCCCACGGGCCGGCGGCACCGACGAACTCGCCCTGGACCAGGCCCTGTCGGCGGCGACGGCGGCGGCACGCGCCGCGCTGGCGCTGCGGGTGCTGGAAGGGCTGTCCGAGCGGACCGTGCACGCCCTGCTCACCGAGGCGGGCTCCGACGAACCCGACGAGGCGCTGCGCGCCGCCGACCGGCTCGCGTCCGACCGGGAGGGCCGGGCCGAAAAGCTGCTGCGCACGCCGGAGTTCGACCCGTGCACCGTACAGACCCGGCCGACCGATCTGCTGCGCCGCAGGCACCGCAACCGGCTGCTCGGCGCCGCCGTCGCCGTGGTGGTGACGGGGGCGGTCCTGGCGGTCACACTGCCGCACAACTCCCCGTCGCGGCAGCGGCTGGTCACGGCAGGTCCCGCCGCGGGTACGGCACTGGCCAAGGCCGTCGACCCCGCACGACTGCGCCGCGCCCCGGCCGACGAGTGGGCCGACTCCTCGCGGGTCGACTTCACGCTCTGGCCGGCCCGTGGGAGCCGCGTCGACGACACGGCGCTGCTGCGCCGCGCGCTGCGGGTCTGGGCGAGCCCCGACAGCGACGTACAGGTGTCGGCCACACCCGGGACGAGCACCGCCCCGCCTTCCCAGCCACCGCAGTTGCTGTACGCGGGCGAGAGCGACGGCGCCGCCGTGGTCCTGCTGCACGACGGGGTACGGGTGGCGCGCTACGCCGAGCCGCTGTCCGGGGACGGTCCGGCGGCGCTGGACCTCGTACGGACGGACGACGCGGACGTGACGACGGCGGCGGCCCTGGTCGTGAGCCGCACGGCCGGCCGGGCGCGCTATCTGCTCGCCCCGTGGATCGCCGAGTCGACGACCCGCGATCTGCTGGCGCCCGACACACCGGCCCGTGATCTGCGGGTGTCGAAGGACGGGGTCACGGACCCGGTGGCGCGCCCCGCGACCGGCGGTTCGTGCGCGTCGTGGCCGGTGATGCAGTTGCGCTCGTCGGAGAAGATCGTGGAGCGGCACGCGTTCCTGGTCACCGACCTCGGTGATCTCTCGCCCGTGCATCTGACCTACACACCGCCGCCGGCGCCGGGCAACCCGCCGCGTGCGCCGCGCGAGGCGACGGGCACGCCCGCGCTGCTGAGCTGGGCGCACACCGCCTGCTCACTGCGGGAGTTGCGGGGTTCCGGGGTGCGGGCGGTCAACAACTGGGCGTTCGCGGAGCAGCAGTTGCCGGAGCGCGGTGGGGTGTCCACCTGGGTCTGCACCCGCGCCGACACCTGGCGCGGCCCCGGCCGGATCCTGGTCCAGTTCCAGCGTCCCGGCACCTCGCACACGGCGCCGGGCGCGGTGGTGGCCGATGTGAAGGACACCGCGTTGTGCAGCAGATTCGGTCAGCACGTGCTGGCGGGGGCGCACTGGAAGGCACCGTCGGGGCAGTGGTACCTGCTGGCCGCCGGGTCCCGTGGCGTCGGCGACATCAACGCGGCGGGTGACGTACGGGCAGAGGCGAAGGGTCCGACGATGGCCGTACGGGCACCGCGCGGCGGCACGGTACGGCTGACGGGCAAGCTCCCGGGCGGTGCGTCGCTGGACGGCGTCAGCTAGGCCCTGCCAGGAAGTGCCCGGCGGACCGGAGTTCAGGACGCGGTGGCGTCGGGCCAGACTCCCGAGGCCAGGAAGCGCTCCAGGGTCAGCTCGTACGGTGCGATGTCCAGGCCCTGTCGGGCGAGCCAGGCATCCGAGTAGTACTTGTCGAGATAGCGGTCGCCCGGGTCGCAGAGCAGCGTGACGACGCTGCCTCCGCGGCCGGTGCGGACCATCTCGGCGACGAGCTTCAGCGCGCTCCACAGTCCCGTACCGGTCGAGCCGCCGGCCTTGCGCCCGATGGCCCGCTCCAGCGCGCGTACGGCGGCGACGCTCGCCGCGTCCGGGACCTTCATCATCCGGTCGATGGCGCCGGTGACGAAGCTCGGCTCCATCCGGGGCCGGCCGATGCCCTCGATCCTGGACCCGCAGTCGCTGCTCGCGAGGGTGTCGTGGCGGGTCCAGCCGTCGAAGAAACAGGAGTTCTCCGGGTCGGGGACGCAGATCAGCGTGTCGTACTGCATGTAGTGGACGTAGCGGGCGATCGTCGCCGACGTCCCGCCCGTGCCGGCCGTCGCCACGATCCAGGTCGGCTCGGGGAAGCGTTCCAACTTCAGCTGCTGGTAGATCGATTCGGCGATGTTGTTGTTGCCGCGCCAGTCGGTGGCCCGCTCGGCGTAGGTGAACTGGTCCATGTAGTGGCCGCCGGTGGCGGCGGCGAGGCCCGCCGACTCCTCGTACATGGTGCGCGAGTCGTCCACGAAGTGGCAGCGCCCGCCGTGGAATTCGATCAGACGGCACTTCTCCGCGCTCGTGGTGCGCGGCATCACGGCGACGAACGGCACGCCGATCAGTTTGGCGAAGTACGCCTCGGAGACGGCGGTCGAGCCGCTGGACGCCTCGATCACCGGTTTGCCGGGCCTGATCCAGCCGTTGCACAGCCCGTAGAGGAACAGCGAGCGGGCCAGCCGGTGTTTGAGGCTGCCGGTGGGATGGGTCGACTCGTCCTTCAGATACAGGTCGATGCCCCAGGACTCGGGCAGCGGGAAGCGCAGCAGATGCGTGTCGGCCGAGCGGTTCGCGTCGGCCTGCACCTTGCGTACGGCTTCCTTGAGCCACGCGCGGTACGCAGGATCGGTGCGGTCCACATCGACCGTGCGGACTGTCTCGTCCTGTGCCATGCGCGCTGTTCCTCTCAGTGACCGAAGCCTTCGGGAGCCTTCCGGACCGGGCCCCCTTCCGGTGACCGTATCCGCACCCCGTGCGCAAACGCTCACTTTGGGTATCCATAGGGATCGCTTGTCCCCGCGCCGGCCCCGGCGGGTGTCGGGGGCAGCGCATACTGCTGTTGGGGACGCGCATACTTGGGCAGACTGCCGACAGGAACAGGCACGGAGGGGGCTGAGCGGCCATGGCTGAGCCGGAGTTCAGCGCACGGGGCGTACGGATAGAGCGGTGGCCCCGCTCGCTCACCAGGGCGGGACAGGTCCTGATACAGGACGGCAGGCTCGCCCTGCTGAACAGCTACGGCCGGGTGATCGACAGCGCCCCGCTGCGGGCCGTGCGGACGGCCAGGCCGTGGTTCGCGGGCGAGGGTTCGATGGTGGCGACCGTCAACGGGAAGCGCTACCGGCTGACCATGGGGCAGCGCGGCCGCAGGCCCGAAGCGAAGGCCCTCGCGGGCCGATTCCTGGACACGCTGGGCAGGGCGGCGGGCACCTAGACCGATCACGGGGCGGCCGGTCGCGAGTTGCGGACCGGCCCTCGCTGAGCCACGCTGGAGGCACGTCACTCAGGGTAAACCGGCGGTGACGCTGCGATCCAGCCCCGCCGGGCACGAACAGCGGCTCCGGCCCGGTCACTGACCGGACCGACCAGGCCGCTGGATCCGATCCTTCGTCTTCTTCCGGACCTCATTCGGGGAGTCGCAGCCGTGATCAGCCAGCCCAGCAGGCATTGCACGGTGGAGCTCCAAGCCCTGCCGTCGCGGATCGGCCAGGTCCGCAGAATCATCTCGGCGCAACTGCGCTACTGGCACCTCGACCCGTTGATCGACCACACGGCACTCGGAGTCACCGAGCTGCTGACCAACGTCCACCGGCATGCCCAGCCGGACAAGCGGTGCACCGTCGATGTCGAGCTGCTGCTCGACCGGCTCACGGTCTCGGTCAGTGACCACGACCCACGCCTGCCGACGGTCAACGACGCGGCCCTGTTCGACACGGGCGGCCGCGGCCTCGCCCTCATCGCCGCGGTGAGCGAGAGCTGGGGCGTGCGCCCCCAGGGCGATTCGGGCAAGAGCATCTGGTTCACCCTGCCCACCCCGCCAGGCGCCGGGGCCCTGCCACCCCGGCCGGTGTACGGCGCGACGACCGACGGCCCCTTCATGGGGACGGAGATCGACGCGGTGGCGCTGGAGTACGGCCATGCCACCGCCAGGTCGGCCGTGGTCGGCTGACCGGACCCGGGAGGACCCGTACCGCCACCCGCCAGGGTGCCGGTACGGGTCCTCTTCCGGTGCGCACGCCCCCCGTTCGCGCGTCGCCGGTCACACGGCTGCCGGTCGAAGGGCCATCGAGCTCAGGCCGCGCCGCCCTTGCCGCGGCCGAACTGCTCGTCCAGCACGGAGAGCCGCCGCCAGTACTCGTCCTCGTCGATCTCGCCGGTGGCGAACCGGCGGCCGAGCATCGCGATGGGCGACCGCTCGTCGTCCACCGGCCGCCCGGCACCGCCCT
The DNA here is from genome assembly GCF_000818175.1 of Streptomyces sp. AcH 505. Classification (GTDB taxonomy): domain Bacteria; phylum Actinomycetota; class Actinomycetes; order Streptomycetales; family Streptomycetaceae; genus Streptomyces. Next base: position 239,706 of record NZ_JTIY01000002.1, on the reverse strand, counting down.
GCCAGGGACCGCCGCGCCACGGACCGCGCGGGCCGATCCCGCGACCGCGCCACGCGGTGCGCCGCAGCACGGTCACGACGCCGAGGACGACAGCCGCCCAGACCAGCGGGAAGAAGAGGATCCACGGCCCTGGGCCGCCGTGAAACGCCAGTGTGTTCATCTCGGTTCAGCTCCTTCGGAGCGGGTTTTCCGGGTACTTCGTTGTCGCTCACGAGCCTCGCCCCTGGAGGGGCGCCGAGTCGTCGTACAGCCGGCGGCACCACGCGCACCCCGGAGGGAGCAGTTGTACCTACTGGTATGTACAGTGAGACCGACCGCCAGGCCGCCCAGGCCGCAGAAGCAGACCGCAGCTCCGCCGGGAGACCCCGATGCATGTCATGCAGTACGAGATCACGCTGCCCGCCGACTACGACATGGAGATCATCCGCAGGCGCGTCGCCACCAAGGGCCATCTCCTGGACGACTTCCCCGGGCTGGGACTCAAGGCATATCTGATCAGGGAACGTGCCGACGGTTCACCGGCGAACCAGTACGCGCCGCTCTACCTCTGGGCCGACCCTGCGGGGATGAACTCCTTCCTCCTGGGGCCCGGATTCCAGGGCCTGGCCGCCGACTTCGGCCGGCCGGTCGTCCAGCACTGGGCGGGCCTCGCCCACGAGGAAGGCCCGGCGGCCGGCCGTACACCGCTGTCGGCGGTACGGCGCCGGCTACCGATCCCGGACACCCCCGACCTGCCGGGCCTGATGGACGAGGCGGCGGCGGAGACGCGGCGGCTGGCCGGCGTCGAGGGAGTGGTCTGCGCGGACCTTGCCTTCGACCCGCGCCATTGGGAGTTGCTGCACTTCACCCTCTGGGACAGCACGTCACCCCAGGCGGTGGGCGACCGCTTCCAGGTGCTGCGGGTGTCACAGCCGCACCGCGACGAACTGCCGTCGGGCGCCGGAGCTCTCTGACGGTGCGTCAGCGGGCCAGCGCGGCCAGCGGGTCGTCCAGTACCGGCTGCCAGGCCACCTCGGCGGCGCCGACCAGGCTGTTGTAGTCGAGGGTGCAGCCCAGGATGGGCACTCCCCCGGTGTTGTGGCCCCACAGGCTGCGGTCGGCGACGACGGCGCGCAGCCGCTGCGGGTCCGCCTCGTGCAGCTCCCGGTGCAGTCCGCCGAGGATGATCCGGTCCGGGTTGAGGATGTTGACCAGCCCGGCGAGCCCGAGGCCCAGCCGGTCGATCAGCTCCTCGGTGGCACCGCGCACGGCCGGGTCGGCGCCCTCCGTACGGAGCAGGTCGCGCGCCTGCTGCAACAGCGACACCTCGGGGCCCGGCGTGCGGCCGGCGGCGACGAGGAAAGCGAGCGGGTCGGCCTCGACGTCGAGACAGCCCCTGCTGCCGCAGTAGCAGGGCCGGCCCTCCGGGTTGACGGTGAGATGCCCGACCTCCAGGGCGAGCCCCGAACTGCCCGTGTGCAGCCTGCCGTCCACGACCAGCGCGCCGCCGACACCGCGGTGTCCGGTGGCGACGCACAGCAGATGGCGGGCGCCGCGGCCGGCGCCGTGCCGGTGCTCGGCGAGGGCGGCGAGGTTGACGTCGTTGCCGGTGAAGGCCGGGCCTTCGAGCCCGGCGGCGCGCACCTGTTCGGCGAAGGTCTGCCGGACCGGGGTGCCCGCCGACCACGCGACATGCAGCGGATTGAGCGCGGCGCCCTCCGGTTCGGCCACGGCGGACGGCACGGCGAGTCCGGCGCCCACACAGCGCCGTCCGCCGTCGCGCAGCAGCCCGGCCCCGACGGCAACCGCCTTGCCGAGTACGGCGGCGGGGTCGGCCGGCACCTCGTCACGGCCTGCGGCGGTGGCGACGATCTGCCCGCCGAGCCCGACGAGCGCGGTCCTGAAGCCGTCGGCATGGACCTGTACGGCGAGTGCGACGGGACCGCTCTCGTCGACGGCCAGCCGGTGCGAGGGGCGGCCCTGGGACCCGGCTCCGGCGCCGGGGCTCGAATCGACGCGGATCAGCCCGAGCGCCTCCAGTTCGGCGGCGACCGCGCCGGCCGTCGCGCGGGTCACACCCAGCTCGGAGGTGAGGACGGCGCGGGTCGGCGCGCGGCCCGTGTGAACGAGTTCCAGGGCGGGACCGAGCGCGCTGCGGCCTCTCTCCAGTCTCGTCCGGGTGGTGGTCACCTTGCCGTTCATGTGGGCGAGTCTCCCATGGTCCGAGGCTCGGCAACCGCCTTGTCCCCGGCGGTCGGCCATGCCTATGCTGCGTTTGTGCCGTACCTAAACAAAATACCGGCGGCCGATCGGGGGGGCCACGGCGGTGACCGTGCCGCTCACTCCTCCCTGGTCCGGCTCCGGATCGCGCTCACGATGTTCTTCGCCCTCGACGGTTTTGTCTTCGCCGGCTGGGTGGTCCGGATTCCGGCTATCAAACACCAGGTCAGCGCCTCGGCGAGCACCTTGGGGCTCGCCCTGCTCGGGGTGTCGGCGGGGGCCGTGATCACCATGGTGTTCACCGGCAGGCTCTGCCGGCGCTTCGGCAGTCACCCGGTGACGGTCGTCAGCGCCGTACTGGTCTCGCTCAGCATCGCCCTGCCGCCGCACGCGCATTCGGCGGTGACGCTCGGCCTGCTGCTGCTGGTGTTCGGGGGCGCGTACGGCGCGCTGAATGTCGCCATGAACAGCGTGGCCGTCGATGTGGTGGCCGCGCTGCGGCGCCCGGTGATCTCCAGCTTCCACGCGGCGTTCAGTCTCGGCGGCATGGTGGGGGCGGGACTCGGCGGGCTGGTCGCGGGCAGCCTCACCCCGAGCGTCCATCTGCTGATGCTGACCGGCATCGGTCTGGTGGTCACGGCCGTGGCCGGGCCCGTCCTGCTGAAGCACCGGATCCCTGTGGCCGGGCCCGCGGACATCACCACGGCGGACGGCGCCGACGGCGCGGCGCCGGGCCGGCTCACCGGGCGCAGCCGCAAGCTCGTGCTGCTCTTCGGGGTGATCGCGCTGTGCTCGGCGTACGGGGAGGGCGCGATGGCCGACTGGAGCGCGCTGCATCTCTCCGACGACCTCGGTGCCGGCGCGGGCGTGGCCGCAGCCGCGTACACCCTCTTCGCGCTGGCGATGACGGCGGGACGGCTGTCCGGCACGGCGCTGCAGGAGCGTCTCGGCCAGACCCGCGCGCTGATCTCCGGCGGTGTGGTGGCCGCGCTCGGCATGCTGCTCGGCGCGCTCGCGCCGGCCGTGTGGCTGGCCCTGCTGGGGTTCGCCGTGGCGGGTGTCGGGCTGGCCAACATCTTTCCCGTCGCGATCGGCCGGGCCGGCGCCCTGGCCGGGCCGAGCGGCGTCGCGGCCGCGTCCACGCTGGGCTACGGAGGGATGCTGATCGGGCCGCCCGCCATCGGCTTCC
>NZ_JTIY01000002.1:233530-235991 GCF_000818175.1 Streptomyces sp. AcH 505 | reverse complement strand
GCCGATCGCCCTGACGACGGTGGCGATGCTGGCCGGCGCCGCCGCGCTCATCGGGTACGCGGCGCGCAACGCGTCGGCGCCGCCCGCCGGTTCGACCACGGGGGCGAGGGCCGAGACGGCGGCGGAGGCGGCCGAGGCGTAAGCCGTTGCCGCACGCTGCCGGTTACCGCAGCTCCCGGTTACCGCGCGATGCCGGTCAGCCGAGCCAGCCCGGTCGCACGAGGCCCGACTCGTAGGCGAGGACGACCAGTTGTGCCCGGTCGCGGGCGCCCAGCTTCACCATCGTGCGGCTGACATGGGTCTTGGCGGTGAGCGGGCTGACGACGAGCCTGCGGGCGATCTCGTCGTTGGACAGGCCGATGCCGACCAGCGCCATCACCTCCCGCTCGCGCTCGGTGAGTTCACCGAGCCCCACCTGGTCCGTCGGGGCCTTGGAACGGGAGGCGAACTCGGCGATCAGCCGCCGGGTGACCCCGGGCGACAGCAGCGCGGCGCCGTCCACCACCGCCCTGACGGCACGCAGCAGTTCGTCGGGTTCGGTGTCCTTGACCAGGAAGCCGGACGCGCCGGACCGGATCGCCTCGAAGACGTACTCGTCGAGTTCGAAGGTGGTGAGCATGACCACCCTCACCCCGTCCAGTGGGGTGTCCTCGGTGATCCGCCGGGTCGCGGCGAGCCCGTCGAGCACGGGCATCCGGATGTCCATCAGCACCACGTCGGGGCGCAGTTCACGTACCGCGCGCAGCGCGGCCTCGCCGTCGGCCGCCTCGCCCACCACCTCGATGTCGGGCTGGGCGTCGAGCAGTGCGCGGAAACCCGCCCGCACGAGTGACTGGTCGTCGGCGAGCAGGACGCGGATCACGGTGTCTCCTCGGTCGTGAGCGGAAAGGTGGCGCGCACCCGGAAGCCGCCGTCGCCGCGTGGCCCCGCCTCGACGGCGCCGCCGAGGGCGACGGCCCGCTCCCGCATGCCGGTCAGCCCGTTGCCGCTGCCACCGGCCGCCGTGCCGGTCGCGGGGCCCGCGTCGTCGACCCGCAGGTCGAGGAGGCCGGGAGTGTGCCGGAGCACGACCGTGGCGGTACGGGACCCCGAGTGCCTGACCACGTTGGTCAGCGCCTCCTGGACGATCCGGAACGCGGCCAGATCGGCGCCGGGCGGCAGCCGTACCGGCGCGCCCTCGCGCCGGACCTCGACGGTCAGCCCGGCGCTCGCCGCCTGCTCGACCAGCTCGGGCAGCCGGCCGAGGCCGGGCGCGGGCGCGCGCGGCGCGTCGCCCGGCGTCCTGAGCGAGTCGAGGACCTGGCGCACCTCGCCAAGTGCTTCCTTGCTCGCCGCCTTGATGGTGGTGAGCGCCGAACGGGCCTGTTCCGGGTCGGAATCGAGCAGGGCGAGCCCCATCCCCGCCTGGACGTTGATGACCGAGATGGAATGGGCCAGCACGTCGTGCAGCTCACGTGCCATCCGCAGCCGCTCCTCGTCCCTGCGCCGCTTCTCGGCGGCGGCCCGCTCCACGGCTGCGGCGGCCCACTGCTCGCGCCGGGCGCGTACGACGTCGGAGATGGCGAGGACGGCGACGATCCAGGCGGCGACGACCGTCTCGGCGCCCCACCCCGCGCCCCACCCGGCGGCATGCTCGGTGTGCGCCGGCAGCCACTGGTACAGCCAGTGCGTGATGAGTACGAGCCCGCCCCAGAACAGCCCGGCCGCCCCCCAGGCGGCGCGCCGGTGGCCGTGGACGACGGCGCTGAAGCAGGCGACGACGACGGTGGCGAAGACCGGGCCGTACGGGTAACCGGCCCCGAAGTACAGCAGCGCGGAGGCGGCGACACCGAAGACGGCGACCACGGGGCAGCGGCGCCGCAACAGCAGCAGAGCGGGCCCCGCGAGCAGCAGCAGCCGGGCGGGAGCATCGAGGGAGGTGTGCTGCGCACGGGCGGCGAAGCCGCTGCCCAGCACCACGAAGACGGCGAGTACGAGGCTGGAAGCCCACGGCACCCGCCGCTCCCGCCCCTCCCGCCCCCCGGCCACCCAATGCCGCGGCCCGCGACCGAGATGACGGCGACCCCGACGGACGCCCCGCTCGTCTTCCATACGGGCCACGCTAGACCGGCGGACGGCCGCGGGGCGTCAGCCGGGCGTGGGGGTCGTCCGTACTCCCCGGGGAGTACGAGCAGGGGGGCCTGGTCGCGGTGTCGCCGTCCGGCGCGGGTTCGGTTGCGGGTTTGGGTTGCGGTTGTTGCCGGGGGCCGTTCCGGGGAGGCGTCCTGCGCCGCGGTGTCGCCGTCCGGCGCGGTTCGGGGTAGCGGGTCTTGGTTGCGGTCGTCGCCGGGGGCCGTTCCGAGGTCGTGTCCTGCGCTGCATGATTTACGGCGCGTACTCCCCAGACGCGGAGCCACCGCAAAGATGCGCCACAAATCACGCTCTACGCTCCGGACACCACCCCTGCACAACCCCCTTCAGC
>NZ_JTIY01000002.1:230528-233505 GCF_000818175.1 Streptomyces sp. AcH 505 | reverse complement strand
AAGGAGCTCATGCGACAAGCAGTCCGGACACCCCCCTCCGCAGGACCCGGAACCCGGCACCGGTCAGCGACACCGCAACCCAGACCCGCAACGCCGGACGGCTAGTCCCGCGCTGGCGCGTCCATCGCTTCCGGCTGGACGGCTACCACCGTCGGGCCCGTCGGTTCCATCCTGCGGTCCAGGATGTTCAGCGCGCGCCTCGCCAGCGGGTGGGTCCTCACCAGGCCGCCCAGTGTGGTCGAGCCGCGTGCGATGTCGGCGAACGCGTTCCAGGCCGGGCGCAGACCGGTGATCGCGCCGTGCAGCAGGCCCGGGCGGCGCTCGAAGACGGCGAGCATCCGGCGGCCGACCGCCATCTCGACGCCCAGGCCCGCCTTGATGGCGAACGCGTAATTCAGCGCCTGGCGGCGGGCGTCCACCGCGTCGTGCGCCTCGGAGATCCGTACGGCCCACTCACCGGCCAGCCGCCCGGAGCGCAGCGCGAAGGAGATGCCCTCGCGGGTCCACGGCTCCAGCAGTCCCGCCGCGTCACCGCACACCAGCACCCGGCCACGGGACAGCGGCGAGTCGTCGCTGCGGCAGCGGGTGAGGTGCCCGGACGAGACGGAGGGCTCGAAACCGGCGAGGCCGAGCCGGGCGACGAAGTCCTCCAGGTAGCGCTTGGTCGCCGCGCCGTCGCCGCGCGCCGAGATCACGCCGACCGTGAGCGTGTCGCCCTTGGGGAAGACCCAGCCGTAACTGCCGGGCAGCGGGCCCCAGTCGATGAGTACCCGTCCGGCCCAGTCCTCGGCCACGGTGGGCGGTACGGGGATCTCCGCCTCCAGGCCGAGGTCGACCTGGTCCATCTTCACCCCGACGTGGGCTCCTATCCGGCTCGCGCTGCCGTCCGCGCCTACCACGGCGCGCGCCAGCAGCGTCTCGCCACTGGCCAGCACCACGGCGACCGTGCGGCGGTCGGGGACTCCCGGGCCGTGCTGCTCGACGCGGGCGACCGTCACGCCCGTACGGAGCACGGCGCCCGCCTTCTGCGCGTGCTCGACCAGACTCGCGTCGAAGTCCTGACGGTTGACGAGCCCGAAGAGCATCCGCTTCGAGCGGCGGGTGCGGGCCAGTTTGCCGTTCAACGAGAAGGTCACCGCATGCACCCGGTCCCTGAGCGGCAGCTCGAAGCCCGGGGGCAACGAGTCGCGCGAGGGGCCGATGATGCCGCCGCCGCACGTCTTGTACCGGGGCAACTCGGCCTTCTCCAGCAGCAGCACTTGGCGGCCGGCGACCGCCGCGGCATACGCCGCCGAGGCTCCCGCCGGTCCAGCGCCGACCACGACGACATCCCACACCGGCTCGTCGTGCTCGCTTCCGGCGTCTGCGTTCTCGCTGCTCACGATGTGCTTCTGCTCCTGATTCGACCGGTGGGCCTTACGACCTGCTACTTATCGAACGGCATCCTACGGCGCGGGCCGTCTCGACCCACTGTGGGAGGATCATGACTGACCTTTTGTCCCTGGGTCGTGTCCCCATTACACCTACCCAACGTCGTACCGACGAGGAGCGTGCCCATGCCTGCCGATCCGATCGCAGAAACAGTCGTCTCACTCATGCCCCGTGCCCGCACGGAGCTGTCGGAGCTGGTTGCCTTCCGATCGGTCGCGGATCCGGCGCAGTTCCCGAAGAGCGAGTGCGAGGCCGCCGCCGTATGGGTGGCCGACGCGCTGCGCGCCGAAGGGTTCCAGGACGTCGCCGTACTCGACACCCCTGACGGCACCCAGTCCGTCTACGGCCTGCTGCCCGGCCCGGCGGGCGCCCCGACCGTCCTGCTGTACGCGCACTACGACGTCCAGCCGCCGCTCGACGAGTCGGCCTGGCAGACACCGCCGTTCGAGCTGACCGAGCGCGACGGGCGCTGGTACGGCCGTGGCAGCGCCGACTGCAAGGGCGGCTTCGTGATGCATCTGCTCGCGCTGCGCGCCCTCAAGGCGGCCGACGGGGTGCCGGTCAACGTCAAGGTGATCGTGGAGGGTTCGGAGGAGCAGGGCGGCGGCGGGCTCGAACGGTACGCGGAGCAGCACCCGGAACTGCTCACGGCCGACGCCGTGGTGATCGGTGACGCGGGCAACTTCCGTGCCGGTGTGCCGACCGCCACGGCCACGCTGCGCGGCATGACGATGCTGCGCGTGCAGATCGACACCCTCGAAGGCAACCTGCACTCGGGCCAGTTCGGCGGGGCCGCCCCGGACGCGCTCGCCGCGCTCATCCGCGTCCTCGACTCGCTGCGCGCCGAGGACGGCTCAACCACCGTGGACGGGCTGCCCGGTACGGACGGGTGGACCGGACTCGACTACCCGGAGGCCGACTTCCGCGCGGACGCCAAGGTGCTCGACGGGGTCGGGCTGATCGGCGACGGGTCGGTCGCCGACCGGATCTGGGCGCGGCCCGCCGTGACCGTGCTCGGCATCGACTGCCCGCCGGTGGTCGGCGCGACCCCGTCCGTGCAGGCGAGCGCGCGTGCGCTGGTCAGTCTGCGGGTGGCGCCGGGACAGGACAGCGTCGAGGTGACGAAGCTGCTGACCGCGCACATCGAGAAGCACACGCCGTGGGGCGCCCGCGTGACGGTGGAACAGAGCGGCCAGGGCCAGCCGTTCCGGGCCGACACCACCAGCCCGGCGTACGCGGCCATGGCCGAGGCGATGGAGGTCGCGTACCCGGGCCAGCGGATGCAGATCGCCGGGCAGGGCGGCTCCATCCCGCTCTGCAACACCCTGGCCGAGCTGTACCCGAGCGCGGAGGTCCTGCTGATCGGGCTGAGCGAGCCCGACGCGCAGATCCACGCCGTGAACGAGAGCGTGTCGCCCGACGAGTTGCAGCGGCTCTCCATCGCGGAGGCGCACTTCCTCGTCAAGTACGCACAGTCGAAGAAGGTGTGACGGAGCGTCACGTCTGAACCGGCGTACCGCCCCCGGCCGGCGGGGGCGGTACGCCG
>NZ_JTIY01000002.1:216257-230002 GCF_000818175.1 Streptomyces sp. AcH 505 | reverse complement strand
CGGCCCGCGCCCGCAGCGCCCAGCGGAGCCGTTCCCAGCGGGCGGGCGGCAGCAGGGTCGCCGCCTCCTCGGGGCCGACGAAGCGCCAGCCGCGCAGCTCGGGCCCCGGCAGCAGCACCCGTCCGGCCAGCCGGGCGGGCAGCTCACCGCCGTCGAACAGCAGCCGCAGCCCGCCGTAGCCGGGCGGCCGGGGCGGCTCCCAGTCGATGACCAACAGCTTGGGTACGTGGTCGAGTTCGATGCCTATCTCCTCGGCGACCTCCCGGATCCCGGCGCGGGCCGGCGCCTCGCCCGCCTCCACGACACCGCCGGGGAACTCCCAGCCGGGTTTGTAGGTGGGGTCGACGAGCAGCACCCGGTCCTGTTCGTCGAAGAGCAGCACCCCGGCGGCGACAGTCTCGGCGGTGGGTTCCGGGGTCTGCACGATGTCGCAGAATCCGGCGGCGCCGCTGGCCACCGCTTGGGCCAGCACCCGGGCCGTCTCGCCCGCCGTGCGGCGGCTGTTGTCGACGACGTGGGTGTCACCGACGAGCCAGTCGAGGGCCGCCTGGTACGCGTCGATGTGCTCGTAGCACCACTGCCGGGCCCGCTCGTCCACCTCCGGGTCGTCGTCGACCGGGTCACGGCCCGCTATCCGGTTGCGCAGGATCGTTTCGTCGGTTGTCAGCAGCACATGCCGGACGCCTATGCGCCGGGAGGCGAGGCCGCCGAATATCTCGTCGCGGTACTCCTGCCGCAGCAGTGTCATCGGGACGACGAGGACGCCGCCCACCTCCGCCAGCAGAGCGGCGGCCGTGTCCACCACGAGCCGCCGCCAGATCGGCAGGTCCTGGAAGTCACCCACCTCGGCGAGCCGCTTCGGCGGCAGCAGGTACCGCAGCCCCTCGCCGATCAGTCTCGGGTCGTACAGCGTGCTGTTCGGGATCAGGTCGATCAGTTCGCGTGCGGTGCTGGTCTTGCCCGCTCCGAACGCACCGTTGATCCAGACAACGATCACGGTTCCCCCTCTTCCGTAGCCCTCAGTGGATTGCCCGCAACACCCGGGGACGGAAACCCTTGGCCAGAACCTGTCGCCCCGCGGAGCCGTGACGGACGCGGCCGGTGGTCGTTGGACACGGATGTGACAAGGGGGTGCGCGATGCGCCGGACGGTACTGGAGAAGTTCCCCGCGGGCGGACCCCGCGGCAGTTGGCCCGCGGAGGAGTTCGCGCGGGCCAGGCGAGCGGAGGGGACCCCCGCCGAGGTGGTGATAGACCTCGAGGCGGACGCCTTCCTCGTGGTCGTACCGCAGCAGGCCGGCGAGCCCGGCGTGTGAAACCAGCCCACCGCCGGACGCCCCGGAGAGGCCTCATGACCGTGAACCCGATCCCGCCGCTGCCGCCGATCCCACCGGCTCCGGCCGCTTCCCCGTCACCCGCCGTCCGGGCCGGCCTGCGCGGCGCGCTGACGTTCGCCCTGGCGGGTCTCGCCCTGTCCCTGACGGCGGCGCCCGCCGCGGCCGACAGCAGCGCCTGCACCCATGACTTCTCGGGCCCGCAGATCTGCATCCAGCTGCGCGGCAACGGCGGCTCGAACGCGGTCACCGCGCTGTGGACCAATCCGCCGGACGGTCTCACCTCGCGCGCCGTCACGCTGTACCAGGACGGCAGACAGGCCGGTACGGCAACGGCGACCCGCTCGGGCCGCGCGCTCAGCCACACCTGGCCGACCCGGGACACCGGCACCGACAGCCGGCTGTGCGTCAAGTTCCGGGGCAGCGAGCGGATGGCCTGCCAGACCACCCGCTGACCGCCCGTACGGGCGGGCATGGCGGAATCCGCCACCCCGGCGGCCGGGGCAGCGGCGGCCGGGCCGTCGGCGTACGTGACGGTGGCGTCCGCGACCGGCTCAGCCCGCGACCGGGGCTGCCGTGTCGTCCCTCGCCCCGAGCGAGGCCGCGGCCGCCGCGCCCACCAGACCCGCGTCCCCGCCGGTCAGCGCCGGGGCGATCGTCAGGTCCTGGACGAAGGAGAGCGTGGCGTAGTCGCGCAGCGAGCGGCGCAGCGGCGCGAACAGCACCTCGCCCGCGTTCGCCACTCCCCCGCCGATGACCGCGATCCGGATCTCGACCAGCGTCGCCGTGGCGGCGATCCCCGCGGCGAGCGCCTTGGCGGCCCGCTCGAAGGAGGCGATGGCGACCGGATGCCCGGCGCGGGCGGCGGCGGCCACGGCTGCGGCCGAGGCGTCGCCGTCGGCGCCCGGCTGCCAGCCGCCCTCCAGCGCCCTGCGCGCGATGTTGGGGCCGCTGGCGATGCGCTCGACACAGCCGCGTCCGCCGCACGGGCAGAGGTCGCCGTCCAGATCCACGCTGATATGGCCGATGTGGCCCGAGTTGCCCGTCGGACCCGGGTGGAGCTTGCCGCCGAGGACCAGACCGCCGCCGACACCGGTGGAGACGACCATGCACAGCGCGTCGTCGTAGCCGCGGGCCGCACCCTGCCAGTGCTCGGCGGCCGTGATCGCGACGCCGTCGCCGACGAGCGTCACCGGCAGTCCTCCGGTGGCGGCGCTGACCCGCTCCACGAGCGGGAAGTCGCGCCAGCCCGGCACGTTGACCGGGCTGACCGTACCGGTCGACGCGTCGACAGGACCCGCGCTGCCGATGCCCACGGCCGTCGCGGACGACCAGAGCGGTGAGGCGGCGACCTCGGCCAGCACCTCCGTGACGGCGCCCATCACGGCCTCCCCGTCCTCCTGCGCGGGGGTCGGCCGCTGGGCCCGCACGAGGATCCTGCCGCTGCCGTCCACCAACGCGCCGGCGATCTTGGTACCGCCGATGTCCAGGGCGGCGACGGTGTCGGTTTGCATCGGTGTCGGATCTCCCGGGTGAAGAAGCATCTCCGCGTGTGACGGAGGATGGGTGGACCTGTTGCTAGTCAACAGTCTCCATTCACCTGACAACGTTGTCCAGGGCCTATGCTCGTCGCCACGCCCAGACAGGGCAAACCGACCGACGACAGGACAGCGCACTGTGGCCGAGACCCCCCGTCGCCCCGAGCCCCGCTACGGCAGCAGGCCCACCATGAAGGACGTGGCCGCCCGCGCGGGTGTGGGCCTCAAAACGGTCTCCCGTGTGGTGAACAGCGAGCCGGGCGTGACACCCGACACCGAGCGCCGGGTACAGGAGGCGATCGACGCGCTGGGCTTCCGGCGCAACGACTCGGCCCGGGTGCTGCGCAAGGGCCGCACCGCCAGTATCGGCCTGGTCCTGGAGGACCTGGCCGACCCGTTCTACGGCCCGCTGAACCGCGCGGTCGAGGAGGTGGCCCGCGCGCACGGCGCGCTGCTGATCAACGGGTCGAGCGCCGAGGACCCGGAGCGCGAGCAGGAACTGGTGCTGGCGCTCTGCGCGCGCCGGGTCGACGGGCTGATCGTGATCCCGGCCGGCCATGACCACCGCTATCTGGAGCCGGAGATCAAAGCCGGGGTCGCCACCGTCTTCGTGGACCGGCCCGCCGGCCGGATCGACGCCGACGCGATCCTCTCCGACAGCTACGGCGGCGCGCGGTCGGGCACCGCGCATCTGATCGCGCACGGGCACCGCCGCATCGGGTTCATCGGTGACCAGCCCCGGATCCACACCGCGGTCGAGCGACTGCGCGGCTACCGCACCGCCATGGCGGACGCGGGGCTCGACATCGAGGACGAGTGGGTCTCGCTCGGCACCACCGCTCCGGACCGGGTCCATGACGCCGTCGTCTCGATGCTCGCAGCTCCGGACCCCGTCACGGCGATCTTCACCGGCAACAACCGGGTGACCGTGACCGTGGTGCGGGCGCTGGCGGCGCACCGGCGGCCGGTCGGCCTGGTGGGCTTCGACGACATCGAGCTGGCCGATCTGCTGGAGCCCGGCGTCACCGTCGTCGCGCAGGACGCGGCGACGCTGGGCCGTACGGCCGCCGAGCGGCTCTTCCAGCGGCTGGACGGCGCCGCCGACGCCCCGTCGAGAGTGGTGCTGCCGACCCGGCTCATCGCGCGCGGATCCGGCGAGATCGCCCCGCAGCCGCGCGTCTGAACCCAGAAACGGTCCCAACTTCCCGCCCCTCCGCCGCCGTTGCCGATCTTGTCGATCCCGGCCCGGCGGCGGGGTCGTGAAACGGCTCGGACCGGGTACTCTCCCACCGGCGTTCGGCAACACCGCTCCGGTTTCCGGATCGTTACATCCCCGTCCGCGACCACCCTTCCTCCCCTGCGGGGGCAAAGCGCCCGCTCAGGACCCGCTTCACGGCGTCACCACGGCGGCGTCGAGCCGGAGGTGGCGGGATGCGCAGGGATTTTGGTGTCAGGCGATACCTTGACAGCCAAGGCGATCTTGTTGCTATCTGAGCAAGCGTGTTTGCTTCTGTTTGATCGCAGTCCTGGGAGGGCTCATGACTCAGTCTCCGACCGATGACCGGCTGCCGGCATCGTCCGTGTTCAACAGCGCACGGCGAACGGTCGATCGCCGCTCGATCCTGCGCGGCGCGCTGTTCGGAGTTGGTTCGCTGGCCGTGGCGCCGCTCCTCGCGGCCTGCGGTGGCGACGACGACTCCGGCGGCGACTCGGGCAGCGCGACGGGCACGGTGACCTTCGGGTCCAACGCGGCGGTGCCGCAGCCGAAGGGCGCGTACCAGACGCTCTTCAACTCAGCGAAGTCGGCGACCGGTCTGACCGTCAAGCCCAACTGGGTAGACCACAACACCTTCCAGCAGAACATCTCGACGTATCTGCAGGGCAACCCGGACGACGTGTTCAACTGGTTCGCCGGTGAGCGCATGCAGTTCTTCGCCGGCCAGGGCCTGGTCAGCGACGTGGACGATGTGTGGAAGAAGATCGGCCCCAACTACACCGACGCCATGAAGGCGCAGAGCAAGGGCGAGGACGGCCACTACTACCTGGTGCCGTTCGACTACTACCCCTGGGCCGTCTTCTACAGCAAGTCCCTGTTCAAGTCGAAGGGTTACGAGCCGCCCACCACGTGGGACGAGTACATAGCCCTGGCCAAGAAGATCAAGGGCGACGGGCTCATCCCGATCGCCTTCACGAACAAGGACGGCTGGCCGTCCATGGGGACGTTCGACTACCTCAACATGCGCATCAACGGGTTCCAGTTCCACATCGACCTGATGCGCAAGGGCGAGGACTGGAACTCCCCCAAGGTCAAGGCTGTGTTCGACCAGTGGCGCGAGCTGATCCCCTACTACTCACCGGGGTTCGCCGGTCTCACCTGGCAGGAGGGCGCCCAGCAGATCCTGAACCAGAAGGCCGGCATGATGGTGCTCGGCCTGGACCAGATCGGCACGATCTTCACCGGCGCCAAGGCCGACGACCTCGGGTTCTTCGCCTTCCCCGAGATCGACCCCGCCAACGGCCAGGACGCGGTCGAGGCGCCGATCGACGGGATGATGGTCTCCAAGTCGCCCAAGAACAAGGCCGGCGCGAACAAGCTGCTGGAGTACCTGGGCACGGCCAAGGCCCAGCAGGTGTGGCTCGGCACCAACCCCGCCGACATCGCGACGGCGACCGGTGTGGACGAGACCAAGTACACCGCCCCGCAGAAGGCGGCCACCAAGCTGATCCAGGGTGCGAAGAACCTCTCGCAGTTCATGGACCGCGACACCAGGCCCGACTTCGCCGACCCGGTGATGCTGCCCGCCATCCAGAGCTTCTTCAACAAGCCCGGTGATGTGTCGGGGATCCTCTCGAACGTCGACAAGCAGGCCAAGTCCATCTGGGCGGCGGGGAGCTGACAGGATTCAGCGACGCCGGGCCCAGGGCCTTTCGTCCGGCCTGATCCGGACGAAAGGCCCTTCGGGGCCGGCGCGCCGTGTCCGGCGACACGGTTCAGCACAACGGGGCAAGAGTGTGACGACAGCGAGGAACGCATGACTGCAATGGAAGGCGCGGCGCGATCCGCGCCCCCGGTGGCGAAGCGACGAAAGCTGAGGCAGCTCAGCATCAGGGACCGGGTGGTCCTGAGCCTGATGGCCGGGATACCGACGCTGCTGACCGTGGGGCTGGTCTGGGTCCCCGCGCTGGCGTCCGTCGTTCTCTCCTTCTCCACCTGGACCGGGTTCGGTGACTTCTCCACCATCCAGTGGGTCGGCACGGAGAACTACAAGAACATCTTCACGATCTACCCGCCGTTCCAGCCGGCCATCGAGCACAACCTGATCTGGCTGGCGGTCTTCTTCTGCGTACCGGGTCCCTTCGGGCTCTTCCTCGCGGTCCAGCTGGACAAGCAGATCCGGTTCTCCCGCATCTACCAGAGCGTGCTGTTCCTGCCGGTGGTGCTCTCGCTGGCGCTCGTCGGCTTCATGACCGAGCTGATCTTCTCGCCGACCCAGGGTCTGATCAACAACCTGACGGGCCACGCGGAGCACAACGTCATCGACTGGCTGGGCAATCCGTCCCTGAACATCTGGGCGGTCATGGTGATGGCCTGCTGGCGGCAGGCCGGTTACGTGATGATCCTGTTCCTGGCCGGGCTCAAGAGCGTCGACCCCTCGCAGAAGGAAGCGGCGGCCCTGGACGGCGCGGGCGGCTGGCAGACCTTCCGGCACGTGGTCTGGCCCGCGATGCGGCCGATCAACATCGTCGTGCTGGTGATCACGGTCATCGAGTCGCTGCGCGCCTTCGACATCGTCTACGTCATCAACAAGGGCACCAACGGGCTGGAACTGCTGTCCGTCCTGGTCACCGACAACATCATCGGAGCCGGCAGCCGCATCGGATTCGGTTCCGCGCTGGCCACCATCCTGCTGGTGATCTCGATGATCTTCATCGTGCCGTATCTGATCAGCATGTTCCGGAAGGACGAGCGAGCATGACCGCGACGACCACCGAGCTTCCCCGGCGGATCGCCACCTCGCCCGTGGCCGGCGGCGTACGTCCGTCGCAGACCAGGCGCGTCCTGCTGCACACCTTCCTCGTCATCACCTGCCTGATCTGGATCGCGCCGCTGATCTACGCGCTGTACACGGCGCTGCGCCCGTACGAGGACACCCAGCGGCTGGGGTACGTGTCGGTCGGCGGCCACTACAACCTGCACAACTTCACCGCCGCCTGGCAGCAGGCCGAACTGCCGCACTACTTCTGGAACTCGGCGCTCATCACGGTGCCCGCGCTGATCATCACGCTGCTGCTGTCGAGCATGGTCGCCTTCGTGGTTGCGCGGTTCAGGTTCCGGATCAACATCGCCCTGCTGGTGCTCTTCACCGCGGGCAACCTGCTGCCGCAGCAGGCGCTGATCACCCCGCTGTTCAAGATCTACCAGCTCGTCGAACTGCCCAGCTGGATGGCCGAGTCGGGCAAGCTCAACGACTCCTTCCTCGGCATCATCCTGATCCACATCGCCTTCCAGACCGGCTTCTGCACCTTCGTGCTCTCCAACTACATGCGCACGATCCCGGGCGAGCTGGGTGAGGCGGCGCTGGTCGACGGGGCCTCCGCCTGGCGGCAGTACTGGCAGATCGTCATGCCGCTGTGCCGGCCGGTGCTCGCGGCGCTGGCGACGCTCGAATTCACCTGGATCTACAACGACTTCTTCTGGGCGACGGTGCTGATGCAGACCGGCAGCAACCGGCCGATCACCGCGGCGCTGAACAACCTCACGGGGCAGTTCTTCGTCAACAACAACCTGATCGCCGCCGCCGCGCTGATCGTCGCCGTCCCGACCCTGGTGGTGTTCTTCGCCCTCCAGAAGCAGTTCGTCTCGGGTCTGACCCTCGGGTCCAGCAAGGGCTGACGGCCGGGGCCCCGCGGAACGGCCTTACGGAGCCGTGACCGTGAGGGCTCCGCGCCGGGGTACGGCGAAGCCCTCCAGGTCGTCGCGGGTCAACCCGGTCAGTACGGCGACCTCGTCGTCGTCGAGGGCGCCGCAGTCCAGACCGCGCAGCAGATAGCCGCTGAGCGCCTTCGCCGTCGCCGGCTCGTCCATCACGTCGCCGCCCGTCCTGGCGGCGTACGCGGCGAGCCGCCCGGCGGCGGCCGCCATGCCCTCGCGGTAGAAGGCGTAGACGGCCGCGTAACGGGTCGGCAGATGGCCCGGGTGCATGTCCCAGCCCTGGTAGTACGCGCGGGCCAGAGCGCGCCGGGTGAGGCCGTAGTGGAGCCGCCACGCCTCGTGGACCTGGGCGGTCGGGCCGACCGGCAGCACATTGGTGGAGCCGTCGGAGACCCGTACGCCGGTGCCGGCGGCGGCGACCTGCATGACGGCCTTGGCGTGGTCGGCCGCCGGGTGGTCGCTCGACTGGTAGGCGGCGCTGACGCCGACGCAGGCGCTGTAGTCGAAGGTGCCGTAGTGCAGTCCGGTGGCCCGGCCGCCGGCCGCCTCGATCATGCGGGCCACGGTCGCCGTGCCGTCGGCGGCCAGGATGGACTGGCTGGTCTCGATCTGGATCTCGAAGCCGATGCGGCCCGCCGCGAGACCGCGCGCCTCCTCGAACGCGGCCAGCAGCCGCGCCATCGCCGTGACCTGCTCGGCGTAGGTGACCTTGGGCAGGGTCAGTACGAGCCCCTCGGGCAGCGCGCCGGACTCCAGCAGCCCGGTGAGGAAGATGTCGAGGGTGCGGATGCCGCGCTCCCGTACGGGCGCCTCCAGGCACTTGGGCCTGATGCCCAGGTACGGCGGCGCCGTGCCGTTCGCGAACGCCTCCTGGACGAGCCGGGCCGCGCGGGCCGCCGCAGCGTCCTCCTCGGCGTCCGGGCGGGGCCCGTAGCCGTCCTCGAAGTCGATGCGCAGGTCTTCGACCGGCTCGCGCTCCAGTTTGGCCCGTACGCGTTCGTGGACGGGTCCGGCGAGTTCGTCGGACAGGCCGAGGACCTTCGCCAGCGACGCGGCGTCCGGGGCGTGTTCGTCGAGGGCCGCGAGTGCCTGGTCGCCCCAGGAGCGCACGGTGCCCGCGTCGAACACGTCGCCGGGCACGTAGACGGTGTGGACGGGCTGGCGGGTGCCGGGGTCGCCCGGGTAGCGCCGGGCGAGTTCCGCGTCGACCGGCGCGAGTGAGGCGCTGATCTCCGCGCTGACCGCGCCGGCGATGCTCGTGGCCACCTTCTCCTGCTGCCCCATGGACACACCCTCCCGATTCCACTACTTCAACATTCTGTTGAACGAAGGTATGCGGCGCCGCCGAGCCACGTCAATGGTGGCCCGGAACGCGGCGGGGCCGCGCGGTGGAGTGCACCGCGCGGCCCCGTGGCCCGTGACGACGTGGCAGGTCAGCCCTTGCGGGTCTTGACCTCTTCGGTCAGCTGCGGCACGACGTCGAAGAGGTCGCCGACGACGCCGTAGTCGACGAGGTCGAAGATCGGCGCCTCGGCGTCCTTGTTGATCGCGACGATCGTCTTCGACGTCTGCATACCGGCGCGGTGCTGGATGGCGCCGGAGATGCCGGAGGCGACGTACAGCTGCGGGGAGACCGACTTGCCGGTCTGGCCGACCTGGTTGGAGTGCGGGTACCAGCCGGCGTCCACGGCGGCGCGCGAGGCGCCGACAGCCGCGCCGAGCGAGTCGGCCAGCGCCTCGATGACGGCGAAGTTCTCGGCGCCGTTGACGCCACGGCCGCCGGAGACCACGATCGCGGCCTCGGTCAGCTCCGGGCGGCCCGTCGACTCGCGCGGCGTGCGGGAGACGACCTTGGTACCGGTGGCGGCGGCGCCGAAGGAGACGGAAAGAGCCTCGACGGTGCCCGCGGCGGCGGCGGGCTCGACCGGCGCCGAGTTCGGCTTCACGGTGATGACGGGCGTGCCGGTGGAGACCCGGGTCTTGGTGGTGAAGGCGGCGGCGAACGCGGACTGCGTGGCCACCGGGCCGCCGTCGCCGGCCTCCAGGTCGACCGCGTCGGTGATCAGACCCGAGCCGATGCGTACGGCGAGGCGGGCGGCGATCTCCTTGGCCTCGGCCGACGAGGGCAGCAGCACGGCGGCGGGCGACACGGCGTCGTAGGCGGCCTGCAGCGCGTCGACCTTCGGCACGACGAGGTAGTCGGCGAACTCGGCGGCCTCGGCGGTGAGTACCTTCACCGCGCCGTGCTCGGCGAGCGTGGCCGCCGTGTCGGCGGCGCCCGCGCCGAGCGCGACGGCGACGGGCTCGCCGATCCGGCGGGCCAGCGTCAGCAGTTCCAGGGTGGGCTTGCGGACGGCACCGTCCACATGGTCGACGTAGACGAGAACTTCAGCCATTGCTACTCCTGCGCGAGATGTCCGGACTCGGTCCGGGAGGGCGGTTCGACCGCGAGGGCCGGGTGGGGCGGAGTCGTTCGGAGTCAGCCGCGCCGGTCATTGCATGCAATCAGCGTACGATTGCGCGATCCGGGTGGGCGGGACTCCCGAATCAGCTCAGATGAACTTCTGGCTCACCAGGAACTCCGCGAGCTGCTTGCCGCCGTCGCCCTCGTCCTTGACGATCGTGCCCGCCGTACGGGCCGGGCGCTGCGCCGCAGAGTCGACAGCGGTCCAGGAGCCGGCCAGCCCCACCGTGTCCGCCTCGATGTCCAGGTCTTCCAGGTCCAGCGTCTCCACCGGCTTCTTCTTCGCGGCCATGATGCCCTTGAAGGAGGGGTAACGCGCCTCGCCCGACTGGTCGGTCACCGACACGACGGCCGGCAGCGACGCCTCCAGCTGCTCGCTCGCCGCGTCGCCGTCCCGGCGGCCCTTGACCGTGCCGCCCTCGACGGAGACCTCGGAGAGCAGCGTGACCTGCGGGACGCCGAGCCGCTCGGAGAGCATCGCGGGCAGCACGCCCATCGTGCCGTCGGTGGAGGCCATGCCGCAGACGACCAGGTCGTAGCCGGTCTTCTCGATGGCCTTGGCCAGCACCAGCGACGTACCGAGGACGTCGGTGCCGTGCAGTCCGTCGTCCTCGACGTGGACGGCCTTGTCGGCGCCCATGGACAGCGCCTTGCGCAGCGCGTCCCTGGCGTCCTCGGGCCCGACCGTCAGGACGGTGACCTCCGCGTCGTCGGCTTCGCCGGCGATCTGCAGCGCCTGCTCCACCGCGTACTCGTCGAGTTCCGACAGCAGACCGTCGACATCGTCCCTGTCGACGGTCAGGTCATCGGCGAAGTGCCGGTCGCCGGTGGCGTCGGGCACGTACTTCACACAGACAACGATCCTCAAGCTCACGCCGGCTCTCCTACTACGTCGTCATTTCCGGGCTGCCTCATTGCATACAGCATAGGTGCCCCATGGGGCGGCCGGTCAGGGAGACCGGCGCACCGGCAAGAATATTACTCGTCAGTAATTCCATCCTTGTGTACCTCGTGCCCAGTAAGCAAGCGCTCATAACTGTGACCTTGCCAACGGGTTATCGCAAGCACGGACGCCCTGGCGCGCCGGGCGGGCGCGCCGCTCAGTCGCGCAGGGCGTTGAACCGTCCCTGGTGGTACAGCAACGGCCGTCCGGAGCCCGCGGGATCGCCCACGACCGCCTGGGCCACGACGATGCGGTGGTCGGCCGCGGGTATCCGCGCGACGACCCGGCAGACCAGCCAGGCCAGTACGCCGTCGAGCACCGGCACGCCCTCAGGTCCGGTGCGCCAGGAGGTGGGCGACGCGAAGCGGTCGGCGCCGCTGCGGGCGAAGGTGGCGGCCAGCGCGCCCTGGTGCTCGCCGAGTATGTGCACCCCGACATGGCCGGCCTCCGCGATCACCGGCCAGCTGGACGAGCCGGTGCCCACGCCGAAGGAGACCAGCGGCGGTTCGGCGGCGACGGAGTTGAGCGAGGTGGCGGTGAAGCCGACCGGGCCCTCGCCGGCGGCGGTGATGACGGCCACTCCGGCCGCGTGCTGCCGGAAGACGGAGCGGAGCAGATCGGCCGAGGCGAGCCGGGGGGTGCCAACGCCGTGCGTCGCCGTCATCGAGCCGTCCTTCTGCGAGGGGTTACGAACGGGTCCGTGACCCCTGTTCAGCGTGACGAGGCGGGCCGGGCGCAGTCAAGTGCGCACTTCACACCGCCGCGCCGAGCGCCGCGATCACGTCCACCTTGCGCGGCTGCCCAGCCGCGCGCCGGACAATCCGCCCGGTCGCGTCGAGCACCAGCACCGTGGGGGTCTTCATGATGCCCAGCTCACGGACCAGTTCGAGCCGCTGCTCGGCGTCGAGTTCCACGTGGGAGACGCCGTCGACCAGCTCCGCCACCTCGGTGAGGGTGCGTCTGGTCGCCCGGCAGGGCTGGCAGAAGGCACTGGAGAACTGTACGAGCGTGGCCCGCGCGCCCAGCTCCGCGCCCAGGTCGCCGGAGTCGAGCCGCCGCTCGCCGTCGTCACCGCGCACCTTCAGCCTCCCGTCGGCACGGCGGTGCAGCAGCCCGAACACGCTCGCGGCCACGAGCACGGCGGCGCACACCACGAGCCCAGTCGTCGTCATGGACCGGTTCAGCGTTCACAGAACCGCAAAATATTCCCGGGCCGCCGGACGCCCGGGGTAGGCGATGCTGGTGGGATGGACATCGACATCAGAGGGCCCCGCTTCGGAGCGGCCGTCACCACGCTCGTACTCGCCGTGGTCCTCGTCACCGGCAGCGGCTGGCTGCTGGTCTGGCAGACCCTGTGTTTCGCCGTCGGCGCCGCCGCCGGCGTGTCGCGTTCGCCGTACGGCTGGCTGTTCCGCACCGTCGTACGTCCGCGCATCGGCCCTGCCCGGGAGTTCGAGTCCCCCGCTCCCCCGCGCTTCGCGCAGGCCGTCGGGTTCGGCTTCGCGGCGGTCGGTCTCGTGGGCTACTTCTGGGGTCCGCAGTGGCTCGCTCTCGCGGCCACCGGGTGCGCGCTGGCCGCCGCCTTCCTCAACGCGGTCTTCGCCTACTGCCTGGGCTGCGAGATGTACCTGCTGTTCCGGCGGACGGCTCCGGGCCTGCGGTGACGTGACGAGAATCTCTCCTGACGCGCACAAGAGGACTGGCCACGGCGGCGCGTATGGGGCACCATCGGCCCAATGCCGAAAACCTACGGCTGCGTAACTTCCGCTGGGAGAACCTCCCCGGAACAGAAGGGTCCTCCCCAGATGGCAGAGCTCGTCTATCGGCCGGTCATCGGCGTCGCCCGTACGTGGTTCAAGGCGCTCGACCTGAAGATCGACACCCAGGGGACCGAGAACATCCCGCGCTCCGGCGGGGCCGTCCTGGTCAGCAACCACATCAGCTATCTGGACTTCATCTTCGCCGGCGTCACCTCGCTCCCCCAGAAGCGCCTGGTGCGCTTCATGGCGAAGGAATCGGTCTTCCGGCACCGGATCTCCGGTCCGCTGATGCGGGGCATGAAGCACATCCCCGTCGACCGCAAGGAAGGCGAGAAGGCGTACGCCGACGCGCTGCGTTCGCTGCGCTCGGGAGAGATCGTCGGGGTCTTCCCCGAGGCGACCATCTCCCAGTCGTTCACGCTCAAGAGCTTCAAGTCGGGCGCTGCGCGGCTGGCGCAGGAGGCCGGGGTGCCGCTGATCCCGATGGCGCTGTGGGGCACCCAGCGGCTGTGGACCAAGGGCAGGCCGCGCAACTTCCGGCGCAACCACATCCCGGTGACGATCCGGGTCGGCGAACGCGTCGAGGCGCCGGCCGACCAGTACGCGGGCGCCATCACCCGGCGGCTGCGCGAGCGCGTGCAGGAGCTGCTGGAAGCGGCGCAGCGCGCCTATCCGGTCCGTCCCAGGGACGCGTCGGACACCTGGTGGGTGCCGGCGCATCTGGGCGGTACGGCGCCGACGGCGGCCGAGGCACGCGAGGCCGAGACGAGCTGA
>NZ_JTIY01000002.1:199325-216016 GCF_000818175.1 Streptomyces sp. AcH 505 | reverse complement strand
CCGACGCGGGCGCGCCCGCGTCGGCGTCGGCGCACCGCGCTGTCCTCAGCGCACGGGGTGCACGGTGATCCGCGCTGCGGGGCTCAGCTTCCGCAGCCACTCGGCGAGTTCGGCGCCCGCCGCTTCGAGTTCGTCCGGTGCCAGCGGCGCCAGCCCCTCCAGCAGGAAGAGCGCGTCGGTCGACGTCCCGGTGAGCCGGGTGCGGGTGCCCTGGCGCCAGTTCCAGCGCCGGCAGGTGACGCCTTCCTCGTCGCGCCAGACGACCTCGCCCGGCTCGGGGTGCTCCACCGCCGGCTCACCGCCCGCCGCCGTGGCGAACGGCTCGTCGCCGGTGGCCCGTACGAGCCGCATGGGGCCGACGACGCACGCGGTGTCCTCGCCGCCGACCGGGATCAGCCGGGCGACGCTGATCGCGTTGTAGAGGTCGACGAGCAGATTGATCCGGGGCAGCCCGGCGTCGGACAGCGCGCGCTTGGCCAGCGCCTCCGCGGAGTTGCGGGTGCGGGACGGCTTCGCACCGAAGGCGCTGTACGCCGCACGCCACGCCGCCATGTGCGGGTCCTCGTGGGGCGCGCGCCCGTCGAGCCGCACGGTGAGCCGCCGGACCGCCTCGTCCAGCAGGGCCGAACTGTCGGCGTTGCTGGGGCCGTTCACCAGGCCGTGGGCCTCGACGGCGAGATGGCTGAAGCCGGGGACGAGGGTGCGTACCTCGTCCGAGACGATGAGGGTCTGGCTCATGACGGGTGCGCGCCTCGGCTTCACAGGGCGGACGGCAGCGTCCGCCAGAGATGGGGCCGGTCGACGGCGGAGCGCAGGGCGTTCAGCACGACCGGGTGCGGTGCAGGATAGAGTACCGGATAGTCCATCTCGTTACACTTGGGCCGTACGGTCCAGGCAAGCCGCTCGCCGTCCACCGAGAACCGCGCGTCCACGCCGGGTTTGTTGCCGCGCGGATCCTGCCGGTGCCACCCCGCCCCCTCGCGTCCTGGCAGCCGGACGGCCACCAGACCGTGCAGCACCGGGCTGGTCCCGTCGTCGTCGGCGAGACGCTGGTAGCAGAGGGCGGCGGGGACGGCGCGCGCCCGCAGCAGGGCGGTCAGGGCGTGGGCCTTGGCGAAGCAACTGCCGGTGCGCTCCCGCAGCACGTCCGACGCGCGCCAGGTGACGCGCGGGTCGCCGGTGTCGGCCGAGTGCGGAACGGTGTCACGGACGAACGTGAAGGCCGCCTCGGCGTATGCGTATGCGTCACCGCCGGCATGGCCGAGGCGGGCCGCCGTCTCGCGCACCAGGGGGTGGTCATGGTCGATGACCTCGTCGGCGGCCAGATAGGCCGCGACGTCGGGGACCTGCTGGATCAGCCGCATACCCGCCGACACTAATCGGCGGGCCGACCGGAATCAATGAATTTCCGGTCGACCGCATACATATGCGGCAGGCGGCGGCTCCTAGCGGGCCATCTCTTCCTTGAGCGCCTGGACGAAGCTGTCGATGTCGTCCTCGGTGGTGTCGAACGCGCACATCCAGCGGACGTCGCCCGCCGCCTCGTCCCAGAAGTAGAACCGGAAGCGCTGCTGCAGCCGGACGCTGACGTCGTGCGGCAGCCGGGCGAAGACGCCGTTGGCCTGGACGGGGTACAGCAGCTCCACGCCGGCCACGTCCCGTACCCCGGCGGCCAGCCGCTGCGCCATCGCGTTGCTGTGCCGGGCGTTGCGCAGCCACAGGTCGCCCGCCAGCAGTGCCTCCAGCTGTACGGAGACGAAGCGCATCTTGGACGCCAGCTGCATGGACAGCTTGCGCAGGTACTTCATCGCGTGCGCCGACTCCGGGTCGAGGACCACGACGGCCTCGCCGAAGAGCATGCCGTTCTTGGTGCCCCCGAAGGAGACGATGTCCACGCCGACGGCGTTGGTGAAGGCCCGCATCGGTACGTCGAGCGAGGCCGCGGCGTTGGCTATCCGGGCCCCGTCCAGATGGACCTTCATCCCGAGGCCGTGGGCGTGTTCGCAGATGGCCCTGATCTCGGCCGGTGTGTAGAGCGTCCCCAGCTCGGTGCTCTGCGTGATCGAGACGACCTGCGGCCTGGCCCGGTGCTCGTCGTCCCAGCCGAACGCCTGCCGGTCGATCAGCTCGGGGGTGAGCTTGCCGTCCGGGGTCGGTACGGTCAGCAGCTTGAGCCCGGCGACCTTCTCCGGCGCGGCGCACTCGTCGGTGTTGATGTGCGCCGACTCGGCGCACACCACCGCGCCCCAGCGGTCGGTGACCGCCTGGAGCGCGACGACGTTCGATCCCGTGCCGTTGAAGACGGGGTACGCCTCGGCCGTCGGGCCGAAGTGGCTGTGCATGACGCGCTGGAGGTGGCCGGTGTAGTCGTCCTCGCCGTACGAGACCTGGTGGCCGCCGTTGGCCAGGGCCAGGGCCGCCAGGATCTCCGGGTGGGCTCCCGCGTAGTTGTCGCTGGCGAAGCCGCGCGACGCGGGGTCGTGGTGGCGGCGGGCGTCCGTCGCTGCGGACCTCACGGCTTGGGAGTCAGCCACAGGCGGGTTCCATTCACTTCCCTGGCGGGCCGGTCCCAGACACCGGCGATGGCGTCTGCCAGGTCGGTGACGTCGGTGAAGCCCGCGAACTTCGCGTCCGGGCGCTCGGCGCGCATCGCGTCGTGCACCAGTGCCTTGATCACCAGGATCGCAGCAGCGGTGCGCGGGCCTTCCTCGCCCCCCGCCTTGCGGAAGGAGTCGGCCAGGGCCAGCGTCCAGGCCTCGGCCGCCGCCTTCGAAGCGGCGTACGCGGCGTTCCCCGCCGTGGGCTTGGTCGCGCCGGCGGCGCTGATCAGCAGGAACCTGCCGCGGTCGGAGCGCAGCAGCGCGTCGTGGAAAGCCAGGGAGGTGTGCTGGACCGTTCGGATCAGCAGCTTCTCCAGCAGGTCCCAGTCGGCCAGGTCGGTCCCGGTGAAGGAGCGCCCGCCGCGCCAGCCGCCGACGAGATGGACCAGGCCGTCGATCCGGCCGTGCTCCTCCTCGATGCCGGCCGCCCACGCCTTGGTGGCGTCCAGGTCGAGCAGGTCGACGGTGGACCCGGTGACGCGCGCACCGTCGTGCTTCGCGTGGGCCGCCTCGACGGCCTCGGCCAGCCGTTCGGGGTCGGCGTCGGCGCCGACCACGGTCGCACCCGCCCCCGCCAGCCGCAGCAGCGCCGCCCGGCCCGCGGGGCCCGCCGCACCTGCCACGGCGATCACGGCCCCGTCGAGTCCGCCCGCCACCTCGCCGGTTCCGTCCTTCGCCGTGCTCGTCGGCGTTGTCGTCATCCGTACTGCCTCCCGCTCGTCACCGACAGGGCTCACGCGGCTGCCCGCTCGACGCCCGGTCCGGCGCCCGTGGCCGTGATGCCCTTGGTCGAGGCGATCACATTCTTCAGCTTCTTGGCGAGCGCCTCGTAGAACATGCTGAGCGGAAACTCGTCGGGAAGCACGTCGTCGACGAGCTTGCGGGGCAGCTGGGACAGGTCCAGCGCTTCGGGGCCCTTGGCCCAGCGGGAACCCGGGTGCGGCGAAAGGTACGTCGAGACCAGGTCGTACGCGGCGAGCCAGTGCACCAGCTTGGGGCGGTCGATGCCGGCCCGGTACAGCTCCTCGATCTCACCGCAGAGCTGGTTGGTGACCTTCGGGACCTCGTCCCAGTCGATCCGCAGGCTGTTGTCCGTCCAGCGCACCACGTCGTGCTTGTGGAGGTAGGCGAAGAGGAGCTGGCCGCCGAGACCGTCGTAGTTGCGGTTGCGCGCGCCGGTGACGGGGAAGCGGAACAGCCGGTCGAAGAGCATCGCGATCTGCACGTCGTGGCCCTGCGGGACGCCGTCGGCCTCCAGCTTCACGGCCTCGCGGAACGCGGTGAGGTCGCAGCGCAGCTCCTCCAGGCCGTACATCCAGAACGGCTGGCGCTGCTTGATCATGAAGGGGTCGAACGGCAGGTCACCGTGGCTGTGCGTGCGGTCGTGGATCATGTCCCAGAGCACGAAGGCCTGCTGGCAGCGGTCCTGGTCACGCAGCATGTCGCGGACGTCGTCGGGCAGTTCGACATGGAGCAGGTCGACGGCCGCCTCGGTGACGCGGCGGAAGCGGGCGGCCTCGCGGTCGCAGAAGATACCGCCCCAGCTGAACCGCTCGGGGGCCTCGCGCACGGCGATGGTCTCGGGGAAGAACACCGCGGAGTTCGTGTCGTACCCCGGGGTGAAGTCCTCGAAGGTGATGCCGCAGAACAGCGGGTTGTCGTAGCGGGTGCGCTCCAGCTCGGCCAGCCAGTCGGGCCAGACCATCCGCAGCACGACCGCTTCGAGGTTGCGGTCCGGGTTGCCGTTCTGCGTGTACATGGGGAAGACGGCGAGGTGCTGCAGCCCGTCGGCCCGGTGCGCGGCCGGCTGGAAGGCCAGCAGCGAGTCCAGGAAGTCCGGTACGTCGAAGGCACTGTCGGCCCAGCGGCGCAGATCCGCGACGAGCGCCGCGTGGTAGTCCGCGTCGTGCGGGAGGAGCGGCGAAAGCTGCTCGACGGCCGAGATGACCCGGTCCAGCGTCGCCTCGACGGCGATACGGGCCGGTGCGCCCTCGGCGTCGAAGTCGATGGAGCCGTCCTTGGACTGCCAGGGCCTGATCTCCTCGACGGCGTTCTTGAGCGCGGGCCAGGCCGGGTGATCGATCACCCGCATGTCGTTGGATATTGCGTCCTGGGCGGCCTGCTGCTCAAGAATTTTCGTCATGTCACTTCCTCCACGGGAGAAACTTGCGTTGTCGCCGTTAAGAGAGCGTATAGGCGCCTCTTCCGTCCAGACAAGTCGGGCAGGGTAAATTCTCCTGTCAAACCTGGGTCGCGGCCGTTGTTTTTCCTGTCACGCGCCGTCGGCACAGACATCCCGATTACCGACCGTTAGGCTTCCGCAGTGCCGCGTAGGCACCGGTGCCGCGCGGGAGCCGCCGTCGAAGGAAGCGAGACGATCTTGACTTTCCTCACCATCGGTCATCGTGGAGTGATGGGCGTCGAGCCCGAGAACACCCTGCGCTCGTTCGTTCGCGCGCAGGAAGCGGGGATGGACGCCGTCGAACTCGATCTGCATCTGAGCAAGGACGGCGCGCTCGTCGTGATGCACGACGCGGAAGTGGACCGCACGACCGACGGGTCGGGGGCGATCGCCGACCGGACACTCGCCGAGCTGCGGGAGCTCGACGCGGGCAAGGGTGAGCGGGTGCCGGTCTTCGAGGAGGTCCTGGACGCGGTGCGCTCGCCGCTGCAGGCGGAGATCAAGGACGTGGCGGCGGCGCGCGCGCTGGCCGAGGTGATGCACCGGCGCGGCCTGACGGAGCGGGTGGAGGTGTCCTCGTTCCACGACGAGGCGGTGGCCGAGATCGCCTCGCTGGTGCCCGGGGTGCGCACGGTGCTGATCGCCAGCCGCTGGGAGCCCGACGTGGTGGACAGGGCCACGGCGGTGGGCGCCGCCTCGCTGGCCCTGAACATCCGCAGGCTCACGCTGGAGGTCGTGGAGCGGGCGCACGCGGAGGGGCTGCGGGTCGTCGGCTGGGTGGTGAACACCCAGGACCAGCTGCGGCTGGCCAGGGCGTTCGAGCTGGACGCCGTGACCACCGACTTCCCGGAGATCCGGCGCACCGGCCGCTTCACGGCCTGAGCGCGGGCCGGGGCAGCGTCAGACGAGCGGCTTGACCAGCAGCTCGAACGTGAGGTCGGGGCGCTGCGGAACGCCGTAGCGCTCGTCGCCGTACGGGAAGGGCGTGAGCTTTCCCGTACGGCGGTAGCCGCGCCGCTCGTACCAGGCGATCAGTTCCTCGCGCAGGGTGATGACCGTCATCTGCATCTCCCGCACCCCCCAGGTCTCGCAGGCGATGCGCTCGGCGTCGGCGATGATCCGCCGGCCGAGCCCGTCGCCCTGCAGCCCGGGGCGCACCGCGAACATCCCGAAGTAGGCGGCGGGGGCGCGGTGTTCGAGCTGGCAGCAGGCGATCAGCTCGCCGTCGCGCTCCACGGCGAGCATGCGGCTGCCCGGGGCCTCGATCACGTCGAGCACGCCCTGCGGGTCGGTCCGCTGCCCGTCGATGAGGTCGGCCTCCGTGGTCCAGCCGGTGCGGCTGGTGTCACCGCGGTAGGCGGACTCGACGAGGGCGACGATCGCGTCGGTGTCGGCCGTGGTGGCGTCCCGGTAGGTCAGTTCGCCCGCACGGCGCGAAGCGGTGTCCATCGTGCGCGTTCTCCGTATCTCGGTCGGCTGAAACGCCCGCAGCCTAACGCGGGCGTTCCGGCCATGGCCTCCGGGTCGCGCGCACCGTACCCGAAGCGATATGCGCCGTCACCGTACGGAGCCGTCCGGCCGCGCAGGGCGACATGTCCGTGTCTGTGCGCTCAGGGCTCCTCGGTGGGGGGCGGGGTGCCGGTGCGCCAGCTGTGCCGGGGCACGAAACCGAGCGTGCTCGTGCAGGCGCCGATGTCGAACAGCCCGGCGTGACCGGCCAGTTCGGCGAAGGCCGGCACTCCGGGGTGGTACCGCGCCATGAGCGTGGCCGTCGGCACGGCGGACGAGGTGTCCGGAGCCACGACGTTGAGGACGTGGCATCCCTCGATCTCCGCCTCCAGGGCGCGGCGGAGCGCCTCGGCCGCGTCCCTGGTGTCCAGCCAGCCCCACAACTCGGCGCGGTTGGAACCGGGATCGGCGCGCACGTTGTCGAGCTGGATCCGCAGCCGTTCGCCTGCCCCGACGAAGGGGAAGCGCATACAGACGATGTCGGTGCCGTAGCGGCGGTGCGTGGCGCGCGCCACCTCCTCCAGGACCACCTTCGACAGACCGTAGGGGTCCTGGACCAGGATCGGGTGCTCCTCGTCCAGCGGCACGTACTGCGGCGACTGCGGTACGGGCGACCAGGCGAGGCCGACGGCGGAGAGGCTGGAGGCCGCCACCACCCGGCCGACCCCGGCGCGCCCCGCCTCGTCCAGCACCCGGTGCGCGGTGAGGCAGTTGGTGGCGAACAGGGCGCTGGGGTCGGGGCCGTTGGGGTGCGGGATGGCCCCCAGGTGGACGACGGCCTCGGCGCCGTCCATCGCCTTGCGCACCAGTTCTGGATCCTGGAGGTCGCCGGTGTGCACCCGCTCGGCGCGCGGCTCGTCGACCGGTACGAGATCGGTGGCGACGACCTCGTGGCCGTGCGCCAGCAGATCGTCCAGCACGTAGCGCCCGATATGGCCGGCCGCGCCGGTGACCAGCACCCGCATCAGCCCTTCACCGCCCCGACGAGACCGTTCACGAAGTACCTCTGGAGACTCAGGAAGAGCACGATCACCGGGATCACCACGATCAGCGCGCCCGCCATCAGATTGTTGTAGTGTGGCACGCTTTCCGACGACAACGTCTGCAGCCCCAGCGGCAGGGTGAAGGTGGACGGGTCGTTCAGCGAGACCCGGGTGAGCAGGTACTCGTTCCACGTCGGGATCGCGGTCAGCAGGGCCACGGTGATCAACGCGGGCCGGGCCAGCGGCAGATAGACCCCGGTGAAGATCCGCAGCTCGCTCGCGCCGTCGACGCGCGCCGAGTCCCGCAGCTCGCTCGGCACGGCGAGGAACGCCCCGGTCATCAGCAGGATGGACAGCGGGGCGCCGCCGTTGACGAACGGCAGGACGAGCCCGAAGTACGTGCCGAGGATGCCCAGTTTGTTCTCCAGCATCACGATCGGCAGCATCACCGTGACACCGGGCACGAACAGCAGTGAGACGAAGAGCTTCTGCAGCGCGCCCCTGCCGGGGAAGCGCAGTACGGCGAAGGCGTAGCCGGCCGCCGAGTACACCACCACCGTCAGGACGACGGTGTAGACCGTGACCAGCAGGCTGTTCATGAAGAAGTCGAAGAAGTGCAGCTTGTTCCAGGTGTCGACCAGGGTGTCGAACGTCGGGTTCTGCGGGATCAGATGACCGCCGCGCACCACCTCGACCTGGTCCTTGAAGGCCGCGGACACCATCCACAGGAACGGGTACACACTGACGAGTCCGTAGAGGCCGAGCAGGACGCCCACCACGGTACGGGCGATCAGCCGGCGCCTGCGGGCCCTGGCGTCGTCCGGTGTGACGGGGCGTGCCTTGACCGATATCGATGTCATGTCTTGCTCCGCAGCGCTCGCAGATTGATCAGGGCGAGGATCAGCGCGACGGCGAAGAGGATCCAGCCGAGCGCGCTGGAGAGCCCCAGCGTGGGTGAGAGGTTCTTGAGGAACGCGAGGCGGTACGCCTCAAGACCCAGCACGTTGGTGTGGTCCCCCGGGCCGCCGTTGGTCATGACCAGGAAGGTCTGGAACCCCTGCAGCGACTCCCGCAGGTTGAGCAGGACGACGATGGCGGTGATCGGCCTCAGCAGCGGCCACACCACGGAGGCGTTGGTGCGCCACCAGCCGGCGCCGTCGAGCTGGGCCGCCTCCAGCACGCTGCGGTCGATGCCCTGAAGACCCGTCAGGTACAGCAGCATCGACACGGGCACCGAACTCCACACCGTCACCACGATGATGGTGGGCAGCGCGGTGTGCGGATTGCCGAGCCAGCCCTGCGGCTGGGCGAGCGAGCCGAGTCCGAGTCCGTCGAGCAGTGTGTTGATCGCGCCGTCCGGCTGGAGGATGTACTGCCAGGCGAAGAAGACGGCGATGCCGGTGGTCACGTACGGCACGAAGTACACCGAACGCAGCACGGACTGCATCCGCTTGGCCTGGTTGAGCAGGACGGCGAGCGGAAAGGACACCGCGACGGTCAGGGTCGGCACGGCGACCATGACCCAGAGGGTGTTGAGCGCCGCGTGCCGCACCCGGGGGGCGTAGATCGGGTCCCGCCACAGCAGGTCGGCGTAGTTGTCGAGGCCGACCCAGGTCCAGTCGGGGGTGAATCCGTTCCAGGTGGCGAAGCTGAGGGCGAAGCCGTAGCCCACGGTGTAGACGCCCATGACGAGGAACAGGACAACGGCGGGGGCGACGAACAGATACCCGGACAGTGCTTCGTACCGGCGCGCGCGGCGGCGCGGCGACGTGTCGCCTGCGCCGCCGCCCGCCGTGTCCGGCACGGTGGTGCGGACGGCCGTCGTCACCGCAGGGCCGCCCAGTAGGAGTCGATGAGCTTGCTGAGCTTCTGGCCCGTCGTCCCGACGGACTGCTGCTTCAGCGGGGTGAGGTCGGCGAGGATCGCGCCCGCGTCGTCCTGCTCGTAGCCCGAGGGGCGGAAGTCCACGTCGGGGCTGGGGTTGTAGGTGTTCTCGGGCGTGCCCTTGAAGCTGGCGACCAGGGCGCTGAGCGTCGGGCCGAGCAACGCCTCCGAGTCGGCGCCGAGTTCGGTCGCGGGCAGGTCGGCGGAGTCCTTGGCGAACTGGGCGGCGACCTTCTCGCCGGACAGGAACTCCATCCACTTCTTGGCGTTCTCGGGCTGCTTGCTGGTCCCGGCGACGCTCAGTCCCGTCAGGGCCTGCGGGCCGAGTGCGCGCTGGGGCACCGCGCCGTCCTTGGGCGAGGGCAGTCCGAACGCGATGACGTCGTCGGGGTTCATGCCGTTCTGCTTGAGGAAGGCGAGGGTGAAGGTGCCGCCCACGTCGAACGCCGACTTGCCCTGGGCGAAGGCCTGGTCGCCCTCGTCGATGGTGAGGGTCTGGGTGCCCGGCATCCAGTACGGCGTGAGCTGGTCGTAGAGGCCGAGGACCTTGGTGCCGTTGGGCGAGGCGAAGTCGGTGCTCTTGTCCTGCTTGAACAGCGCCTCGTACGGCTGCTGTCCGAGCTGGGCGAAGGCGAGCGGCTGGAGGATCCAGGTCAGCCCGGTCGCCTGGACCTTGAGGCCGAGCGAGATGCCGCCCTTCTTCGGGTCCTTGGCCGTGGTCTTCTTCAGCATGTCCAGCCACTCCTCCCAGCTGGCGGGAGGCTTGGTGAATCCGGCGTCGGCCAGCATCTTCTTGTTGGCGAAGACGATGCCGAAGGTGCCGGCGGTGAACGGCACGCTGTAGCGGGCGCCGTTCTTGATCCCGTGGTCCTTGGCGGAGGTGGGCTGCGAGGCCTTGAAGCGGGCGTCGGTCACCAGGCCCGAGTTCTGCACCGCGTCCTGCATACGGCCGGCCCAGGCGCCCTTGAAGTCGCCCTTGATGTCGCTGACGACTCCCGCCGCGCCCAGCACCCGGTCCTCACCGTCGGAGTGGACCTCCAGCACGTCGGGCAGGTCCCCGGTCTTGGCGGCGCTCTGCACCTTGGTGGTGTAGGCGTCGTCCGGGGTGTACGCGTCGATCTTGACCGTGATGCCGGTCTGCTTCTTGAACTGGGCGGCGGCGGTCCGCAGCGCCGCCACGTGCGACTGCTTGAAGGTCCACATCTCCAGCGACTTCGAGTCGCTGCCGGAGCCTCCTGAACCGCCGCAGGCGGAGAGGGTGGTCAGTGAGAGTGCCGTAACCGCGGCGACCGCCGCGAACCTGGCATTCCGCGTAAAAGGTATGCGCATGGCCCCTACCTAGGAATCAAGCGTTCAGAAGACCGAATGACGTTGGAGTGACTGAACTTATGGTCGTAGTGATATAGCGTCAAGACGCACGTCGAGAATCGTGCTGACCGGTCGCCGAGGGGCGCCCGGTACGAGAAGCGGAGGTTCCGTGGAATCGGTGGCAGCAGCAGCGCGTGGGCGCAAGCCGGAAGAGGTCAAGTCCGCCGCCCGGGTGCTTGAGGTGCTCGAACTGCTCGGGGAGAACGGTGCCCGGCTCTCGCTCGCCGAGATGGCGTCGGCGATGGCGGTGCCGAAGAGCAGCCTGCACGCGATCCTCCGCACCATGGAGGCCAGGCGCTGGGTGGACCTGGACGGCACCGGCACCCGCTACAGCCTGGGCCTCAAGGCCCTGCTGACGGGGACCGCCTATTTGGAGGGCGACGACGTCACGAGCCTCGCGGGCCCGGTGCTCGACGCGCTCGCCGAGGAGACAGGCGAGTCGGTCCACCTGGGCAGGCTCGACGGCACGGACGTCGTCTACCTGGCCAAACGCGAGTCACGGCACGCCCTGCGGATGTACTCCGCGGTGGGCAGACGGCTGCCGGCGCACGCCACGGCGCTGGGCAAGGCGATGCTCTCCCAGTACGAGGCGGCCGAGGTGCGGATGCGGCTCAACTGGCCACTGGAGCGGCTCACCCCCGACACCGTGACCGATCCGGACGAACTGCTCGCGCAGCTCGCCGACGCCCGGCTGCGCGGCTGGGCGTCCGACGACGGGGAGAACTCCGTCGACATCCGGTGCGTGGCCGTCGCGCTCGGTACCGGACACGGCGGCGGCGACGCGATCAGCTGCTCGGTGCCCAAGGTCCGGATGGACGACGCGCGCGCCGAGGAGATCGCCGGCGCCGTCACCGAGGCCGCACACTCGCTACGGACCCTCCTCAAACGGCTCGGTCAGCACTGAAGACCCGGCGACCCTTATTTGGTAGAGTCGTTGACAAATTGATCTCGCCCTCCGTACGTTCGGATAGCAGTACAACATCCTGCTATCTGTACGCTGGAGTTCGCATGGCTCAGCCTGATGCCCGCTCCGACGTTCTCGCCCCAGCTCCCTGGGTCGAGGAACGCGGCGCCAAGATCCGCATCACGGCCGTACGCACGTTCCTGACAGCCCCGCACGGCTGTCCCCATCTCATCGTCCGCGTCGAGACCAACGAACCCGGGCTCTACGGTCTGGGGTGTGCGAGCGATCCGCAGCGCACCCTCGCCGTCCGCTCGGTCCTCGACGACTATCTCGCTCCGATGCTGGTCGGGCGCGATCCCGACGACATCGAGGACATCCACCGGCTGATGCTCAACAGCGCCTACTGGCGCGGCGGTTCGCTGACCGGCAACGCGCTCGGCGGGGTCGATGTCGCGCTGTGGGACCTCAAGGCGAAGCGCCTCGGCGCTCCCCTCTACTCGCTGTTCGGCGGCCGGGTCAGAAGCCGCGCCGACGCGTACACGCATGTCGACGGCGCCGAAGCGGCCGAGATCGCCGACAAGGTCACGGCGGCGCGGGAGCTGGGCTACCGCCATGTCCGCGTCCAGGCGGCGGTCCCCGGCTCCGACACGTACGGCACGAAGGCGGCGGGCGGCGCCGACCCCCGGGCGGCGCGGCTGCGTTCGGTGCCCTGGGACTCCGCCGCCTATCTGCGGACCGTGCCGCGGATCCTGACCGAGGTACGCGCCCTCGTCGGTGACGAGGTGGAGCTGCTGCACGATGTCCACGAACGGCTCGACCCGCGCCAGGCGCGTGACTTCCTGCGCCGGGTCGAGGACGCGGGGCTGTACTTCGTGGAGGATCTGCTCGCCCCCGAGGACGCGGCCCACTTCGCGGGGCTGCGTGCCCATTCGCCCGTGCCGCTGGCCGTCGGTGAACTCTTCAGCGACATCGGCCAGTTCCTGCCGCTGCTCGAAGGGCCCGCCATCGACTTCGCGCGGATCCGGGTACCGACCCTGGGCGGTCTGACCCCCGCCCGCAAGCTCGCCGTCCTGTGCGAGCTGCGCGGTGTCCGGCTGGCCCCGCACGGCCCCGCCGATGTCAGCCCCGTCGCGCAGGCCGCCACGATCGCCATGGACATCAGCAGCCACGCCTTCGGCGTCCAGGAGGCGGCGGTCTTCCGGCCGCCGGTGCACGAGGTGTTCCCCGGCACGATCACCGCCGCAGGCGGGAGCCTGGCACCATCCGAGACCCCCGGCCACGGCGTCGACTTCGACGAGGCCGCCGCCCGCCGTCATCCCGTGCCCGAGCCGCTGGAGCACGACCGCTGGGCCATGCTGCGCAACACCGATGGGAGCGTGCAACGACCGTGACGACCGACACCCGACGGGCACTCGTCGTCCGTGGCGGCTGGGCGGGACACTCGCCCGTCGAGACCACGGACCTCTTCCTGCCCTTCCTGCGCGACAGCGGCTACGCCGTGGAGGTCGCCGACACCCTCGACGTCTACACCGAAGCGGCGCTGCTCGCCGCGACCGATCTCGTCGTCCAGTGCTGGACCATGGGCGAGATCAGCAAGGAGCAGGTCGCGGGGCTCACCGCGGCCGTCAGGGCCGGCACCGGATTCGCGGGCTGGCACGGCGGGATCGTGGACGCCTTCCGCGGCAGTGTCGACTACACGCTGCTCACCGGCGGCCAGTTCCTGATGCATCCGCACGGCTACTCCGACCACCGGATCACCCTCGTCGAGGACCGCGCCGGGCATCCGGTGCTCGCCGGGCTCGGCGACTTCGACGTGCACACCGAGAAGTACTGGATGGCCACCGACCCGTCCATCGACGTGCTGGCGACGGTGGAGTTCGAGGCCGGCGAGGACCGCGAGCGGCCGGTCACCATGCCGGCCGTCTGGACCAGGACCTCGGGCGCCGGGCGGGTCTTCGTCTCCGCCATCGGCCACAAACCGGACGACTTCGACGTGCCCGAGGTGCGGGCACTCACCGAGAGGGGACTGCTGTGGGCGAGCCGTTGAGGATCGGGATGGTCGGCGCCGGCAAGATCAGCGGCGCCTATCTGGACACCCTGGAGCGGCTGGAGAACGTGACGCTGACCGCCGTCACCGATCTGAACGCCGAGCGCGCCGCGGCCGTCGCCGAACGGGTGCCGGGGGTCGCCGTCGTCGGCTCGGTCGCCGACCTCGTCGTACGGGACGACGTGGACGCGGTGCTCAACCTGACCATCCCCGCCGTGCACGCGGAGGTCGCCAGGGCGGCTCTCGCCGCGGGCAAGCACGTGTACGGCGAGAAGCCGCTCACCGCCGACCTGGCCGAGGCCGGCGAACTGCTCGCCACCGCCGGGGCGGCCGGGCTGCGGGTCGGCTGCGCGCCCGACACCGTCCTCGGCACGGGCGTGCAGACGGCGCGCAAGGCGGTCGACGACGGTCTGATCGGCACGCCCGTCGCCGCGATGGCGTTCATGACCACACCGGGCCACGAGGCGTGGCACCCGGACCCGGAGTTCTACTACCGGCCGGGCGGCGGGCCGTTGCTCGACATGGGCCCGTACTACGTCTCGGCCCTCGTCCAGTTGCTGGGCCCCGTCGTCAAGGTCACCGGCGCCTCCTCCCGGCCGCGCGCCGAGCGGCAGATCGGCAGCGGCCCACGGGCCGGTGAGCGGTTCGCGGTGGAGATCGACACCCATGTCACCGGCGTGCTCCACCACGCTGGCGGCCAACTCAGCACGCTGGTCATGAGTTTCGACATCGCCAAGGCCCGGCTGCCGCGTATCGAGGTGCACGGCACGGACGCGTCCCTCTCGGTGCCCGATCCCAACAACTTCGACGGCGCCGTCGAGTTGTTCAGGACCGGCGGCGACTGGGAGACCCTGCCCGTCTCGGCCGGCTATGCCGGAGGCGGGCGCGGCACCGGCCTCGCCGACCTGGCCGACGCGCTCGCCGAAGGGCGCCCGCACCGGGCGTCGGGCGAGGTGGCCCGTCATGTCCTCGATGTGATGCTGACGCTGCTCGACTCGGCGAAGGAAGGCAGGACACTCGACATCGGGAGTACCTGCGCCAGGCCGGAGCCCGTCACCTGGTAGCGGTATTTCTGGCTGGAACGGCGGGGAGGCGGCGGCCTCTCCGCCGTTCTTTGTCCGCCAAATGCCAAGCAAATTACTTTACGAGAGGGTCGCAATTTGGAATTTAAATCGCCTGACAATTCATTGACCTGGCCCGTTCCACCTGGCAGAAGAAGGGTTCCAGCTCAGACGTTGACTTGATAACACTCTTGGTTTTACATGGCGGTCACAGGCTGGACAGGAGGGCCGCCCATGCATGACCGCAGTAAGCAGGGAGAGGCGCGGACCGCGCATTTCCTCGCGGACCGTTTGCGTCCCGCGCTGTACACCGGGCGGCTGCCGATGGATGTCACCGCCTGGCACATCCCCGGCGAGCCTGTCCCCGTCGGGGTCGCGCTGCGCGCCGAGTACCGGCCGTTCGTCGTCGGCGACGCCTGGGGCGGGCCCTGGTCGACCAGCTGGTTCCGGCTCGACTGCGAGATACCGGCGCGCTGGGCGGGCCGCCGGGTCGAGGCGGTCATCGACCTCGGAGACGGCGCCGAAGGCCTCGTCCACGACGAGCACGGCACTCCGCTGCAAGGGCTCCACGCGGCCAACAGGGCCGTCACGCTGTCCACTTCGGCGAGCGGCGGCGAGCAGGTACGGCTGCTCGTCGAGGCCGCCGCCAATCCCCCGATCGACGCTGACTCCGGCGCGGGCAGCCACTACGGCGACCCGCTCACCGCGGGCGACGAACCGCTGTACCGGCTGGTCCGCGCCGACCTCGCGGTGCGCGACGAGGACATCTGGCAGCTCATCCACGACCTCGACGTACTGGACGGGCTGATGCGGGCGCTGCCGGAGCGCACTCCGCGCCGGCACGAGATCCTGCGGGCCCTGGAACACGCCGTCGATGTCGTGAACCCGCGTGACATCGCCGGTACGGCCGGGCGCGCCCGCGCGGTGCTCGCCCCCGTACTGGCCCGCCGCGCCCACGAGTCGGCGCACACCGTGACCGCCGTGGGCCACGCGCATCTCGACTCGGCGTGGCTGTGGCCGATGCGGGAGACCGTACGCAGGAGCGCCCGCACCTTCAGCACCGTCGCCACCCTCGCCGAGGAGTACCCGGAGCTGACGTTCGCCGCTTCGTCGGCGCAGCAGTACGCCTGGATGAAGGACCACCATCCGCATGTCTTCGAGCGGGTGCGCAAGGCCGTCGCCGACGGCAACTGGGCGCCGGTCGGCGGGATGTGGGTGGAGCCGGACGTCAATCTGCCCGGCGGCGAGGCGCTGGCCCGGCAGTTCGTCTACGGGCGGCGCTTCCACCGGGAGGAGCTGGGGGTCGAGACCGACGGGGTCTGGCTGCCCGACTCCCCCGGAATGACCGCCGCCTTCCCGCAGTTGGCGCTGCTCGCCGGGGCGCGCTGGTTCCTCGCGCACAAGCTCGCCGAGAACGACACCAACGCCATGCCGCATCACACCTTCTGGTGGGAGGGGATCGACGGCAGCCGGATCTTCAGCCATTTCCCGCCGGCCGACGAGCATAGTTCCGCCCTCTCCGGCAGTGAACTGGCCGACGCCGTGGACGCGTTCGCCGACAAGGGCGGTGCGACCCGCTCGCTGATGCCGTTCGGCGCCGCGGGCGGCGGCGGTCCGACCAGGGACATGCTGGAGCGGGCCCGCAGGCTCGCGGATCTCGAAGGCTCGCCGCGGGTCGAGATCCAGCACCCGGCGCACTTCTTCCGCGCGGCCACCGAGGAGTACGGGGACGCGCCGGTGTGGCGGGGTGAGCTGTATCTGGAGAGCCACCGCGGCGGCTACACCAGTCAGGCGCGCTCGAAGCGGGGCAACCGCCGGGCCGAATCGCTGCTCCGCGAGGCGGAGTTGTGGTCGGCCACGGCAGCCGTACGGGGCGGTGTGCCGTACCCGTACGAGGAACTCGAAACGCTCTGGAAGCGGGTGCTGCTCCACCAGAGCCACGACATCCTGCCGGGCGGCTCGATCGCCTGGGTGCACCAGGAGGCCGAGCAGGCATACCGCGACATCCACCGCCGGCTCGACCAGCTCGTCCGGCGCGCCGTCGGCACACCCGGCACCGGCTCCGGCAGTGACACGGCCGTCTTCAACGCGGGTCCGCTGGCCCGCAGGGAGGTCGTCGTTCTCGAAGCCGGCCTGCCGGCCGAAGGCGGCCA
>NZ_JTIY01000002.1:196151-199267 GCF_000818175.1 Streptomyces sp. AcH 505 | reverse complement strand
CCGGCCGAAGGCGGCCAGCGGCTCTCCGACGGCCGGACCGCGGCCCTGGCGCAGGCGCCCGCGCTGGGCGCCGGACAGCTCGGCGGCCGGGCGGACGGCACCGCCCCGGTGACCGTACGGACCACCGAGGACGGCGGACAGCTGCTGGAGAACGGGCTGGTGCGGATCCTGGTCGACCGGGAAGGGCTGGTGCGCTCGGCGGTCGATCTCGGCACCGGGCGGGACGCCGTGGCACCGGGCGGCGCGGGCAACCTGCTGCAACTGCACCGCGACGACCCGCCGCGCGGCAGCGCCTGGAACCTCGAAGCCGGGCACCACGCCCCGCATCGCGATCTCGACCTGGCGACCGGTGTCGAGGTCACGGAGCGCGGTCCGCTGCTGGCGACCGTACGGGTGCGGCGCACCACGGGCCGCTCGGCCGTCACCCAGGAGCTGACCCTGACGGCGGGCGGCAGGTCGCTCGCCGTCACGACGGACGTCGACTGGCGCGAGCGCGACACCCTGCTCAAGGCCGCCTGGCCGCTGGACGTGCACGCCGAACGCAGCACGGGCGAGATCCAGTTCGGCCATGTGGAGCGGGCGACGCATGAGAACACCAGCTGGGAGGCGGCCCGTTACGAGCTGTGGGCGCACCGGTGGATCCATGTCGGCGAGCACAACTGGGGAGTCGCCCTGGCCTGCGACGCGACATACGGCTACGACGTGTCGCGGCACACTCGCGAGGACGGCGGGACCACCACGACCGTACGGCTGTCGCTGCTGCGCGCGGCGCACAGCCCGGACCCGCACGCCGACCGGGGGCCGCAGCGCTTCCGGCACACCCTGCGCCCGGGGGCCGGTGTGGGTGACGCCGTCGCCGAGGGATACGCGCTGAATCTGCCGCTGCGTCCCGCGCCGGGACCGGCCGCCGCCGCGGAGCCGCTGATCTCCGTCGGCCATCCGGACGTCGTCGTGGAGGCGGTGAAGCTCGCCGACGACCGCTCGGGCGACGTGGTCGTACGGCTCTACGAGTCGCGCGGCGGCCGGGTCGCCACCACGCTCACCGCCGGGTTCCCGGTCAGGGAGGTGCGCGAGACGGATCTGCTGGAGGAGACCCTGGCCGTCCGGCCGCACGAGCACGGCACGGTCCCGCTCACCCTGCGGCCGTTCCAGATCCTCACCCTGCGGCTGGTACGGGCCGCCGAGTCCCCGGGAGACATCGATGATTGACGACCGCCCCGGCGAAGGCGCGGTCGGTCTGCTCCTCCCGGACGACCGTTCCGTGCTGCGCCGTTGGGCCGCCGACGGCGGCCCGCTCGCCGTCCGGGCGAACATCGTGCTGCTCGCCGCCGACGGTCTGCGCGACGCCGAGATCTCCCGGCGGCTCGGCGTCTCCCGGCAGACGGTGGGCAATTGGCGCCAGCGCTGGACGAGCGCCGGCATCGGCGGCCTCGAACACCGGCCGCGCACCGGCAGACCGGCGACGGTCGACGAGGCCGAGGTCGTCACGCGTACCCTGCTCGCCCCCGGCGGTTCCGGCGCTTCCCGGGCCGTGGCACGGGAGTTGGGCCTCTCGCACGCCACGGTCGCCGGGATCAGACGGCGCTGGCGCCTCAACCCGGACGAGTCGCCCGCCCCTTCCGTGCCGACCCGACCGCCGCTGCCCGGCGGTGACGTGTGGGTGATGGGCCTGTACGTCGACCGGTGTCGCGCCGTACTGCTGGCGGGCACCAGGGACCGTACGCGGGCGCCCGCGGCGGCGGGGACGGTGATCGGCGCCGATGTGCTCGCCGGGCTCGACAAGGCGCTGGACCTGGCGCTGACCACGGGCCCCGCAGGCGCCGGAAGCGGAACCGGACCCGCCGAATCCGCGCCTGCCCCGCACGATCCCGGCGCGCTGGCCGCCTATCTGGCCGAGGCGGGCCGCTGCCATCCGGATCTCGACCTGCACGCCATCGCCCTGTGGGACGCTCCCGGGCTGCCCCTGCTGCCCGAAGCGCCGGCCGGGCCCGTGACCTGCCATCAGATCCCGGCCCGCGCCACGTGGCGCAGCTTCCTGCGCGCGATGATCGCCCTCGACTCGACCAGCCACCCCGAGTCCTCGCGCCGGGTCTATCTCGACCTGTCGGCCGAGCTGGAGCGGTACGTCGCCGCGCGGGCCGAGGGCGGCGGCGACGCGGTGCGCTGGCTGCGCGAGACGGTCGCCGGTCATCTCGGCACCGACCGCGCGGCGGACGGTGCGGCGCGCGGTCACACGTGGAGCGGTGTCAACCAGATCGATCTCGGCTCGTTCAACGAGTGTGTGGTCATCGAGACGGTACGGCTGTCCGGCACGATCACCCGGGGCGAGATCGCGCACCGCACCGGCCTCACCCAGCAGTCGGTGTCCAGGATCGCCCGGTCGCTGCTGGACCGGGGCATCCTGATCGAGGACGCGCAGCGGCGCGCCACGTCCGGCAAACCCCGTACGCCGGTGCGGCTTTCGGGGACGGCCGCGCACGCGCTGGGCATCCATATCGACCCCGAGCTGCTGACGGCCGTCGTCATCGACCTGGACGGGGCGATCGTCTGCACCCGCACCCGGCCGGTCACCGCCGACATCA
This sequence comes from Streptomyces sp. AcH 505, assembly GCF_000818175.1. Taxonomy (GTDB): domain Bacteria; phylum Actinomycetota; class Actinomycetes; order Streptomycetales; family Streptomycetaceae; genus Streptomyces. The sequence goes on along the minus strand of NZ_JTIY01000002.1, from coordinate 196,685 downwards.
ATCCGGCCGAGTTCGTCGACCGGGTCGCGGCGCTGGGCAGGGAAGCGCTGGACGAGGCGCGCGGCGCCGTGCGCGCCGACGGCTTCCTCGGCATCGGGGTCGCGGTGCCGGGCCCTGTCGACATCGCTTCGGGCACCGTGCTCGGTCCGCCGCTGATGTCGGCGTGGGGCGATCTGCCGCTGCTGTATCTGCTCAAGGACCACTTCCCCTGCCCGGTCATCATGGAGAAGGACTGCATCGCGGCGGCGGCGGGCGAGCGCTGGATCGGCCGGGACCGCAGGGCGCGTGACTTCGCCTATCTGTATCTCGGTACGGGAGTCGGCACCGGGCTCTATCTCAACGGCGACATCTACCGGGGCATCAGCGCCAACGCCGGTGAGTTCGGCCAGCTCTGCGCCATCGCGATGGGGCGGGTGGGCGAGGACGGCAGACCGGAGATGATGCCCGAGTGCAATCCGCCGGTGTCCGTGCCCGACTTCGCCGTGCGGCGCGGCATGCGTCCCGCGCCGTCGGCCGCCGGGAGCACGGCGGCCT
>NZ_JTIY01000002.1:190774-195457 GCF_000818175.1 Streptomyces sp. AcH 505 | reverse complement strand
GGGATCCGGCGGCGGCGGGCGCGGTGCGTGAGGTCGCCAGGGCGGTGGGGCGCGGCGCGCTGGGGATGATCGATCTGCTGGACATCGATCTGATCGTGCTGGGCGGCCCGTTCTTCACGCCGGACGTCGCCGACTTCTACCTGGCCGAGATCGGCCGCACCGTCAACGAGTTCCCGACGGCGCGGCGGCTGCGCCGGGTCGAGGTCGAACCGTCGCTGCTCAGTGCGGAGGCGGCGGCGGTGGGCGCGGCCTCCACCATCTTCCACGCCACCTTCACCCCGCGGCTGCGGGGCAGAGGGGGCGCGGGCCGCCGGGACTGACCGTCCCGGCGACCCGTACCCACGAGTTGATGGATCGTCAGACGCGTGGCTGCGTGGGGCGGTTGGGGGTACGTGCGAGCTGCCCCTTGAGCATGCGGCCACCGTCGTTGGTCAGCCGCAGATAGTAGTCGGACGAGCAGGAGGTGCCGTCCTCGTCCAGGGCGAAGATCCCGGACCCTGCCGGTACGTCGGCGGCCGTCTCGGCGGTCTTGGCGATCTGGTTGCCCTCGTTGAACTCGTCGAACATCGAGATGTAGAAGCCCTGCGCCCCGATACCCGTGAGGTTGTAGAACTGACGCCACATCAGATCACCGTGGGCGCGCGCCCTGCCCTGCAGATCGCCGGGGATCACACACGGCTGGTAGTCGATCCCGTGCGCGTCGCAGTCCGCCTGGTCCGGGCCGTTGAGGTCGCGGGCGAACTGGTCGGCCTGGCTGACGTTGCTGATCCGGCCGACCATCCAGGGCGAGATCATGTTGAACGCGTGGTACACGTCGGAGAAGCCCGCGCGCGAGTCGTCCGTACCCGTGCGCCAGTGGGTCGGCACCCCGCCGATCACGTAACAGCCCTGGCTCTTGAACCAGTTGACGACGTCCAGGCACGGCGCCGGCTCGAAGGGCCGCCCCGAGTCGCTGAAGCCGAAGCCCCAGATGCACACCACCGGCTTGCCGTTCTGCTTCGCGTACGCGCCCGACGCCGTGTACGCCTTCATCTTCGACGTCCAGTCGTCCTTGATCTGCGACTGCATCGACGTCCAGCCGCTCACGTCGTACATGATGTAGAACTTGCGGCCGTGCGCCTCCGCCGCCTGACGCACCTTCTGCGCCATGCCGTCGCGGGTCGGCCCCTCGGCGCCGAACGGGTTGAACCGCTGGAGGGCCGCGGTGTCACAGCCGTTCTCCTGCATCCAGCGGAAGTGCGTGTCCACCGTCTGCTGGTCCCACGACGAGAACAGCGTGGCGGGCTGACCGCTGTTCAGGTTCGGGTAGGCGGTGCGATATGTCTTGCTGTACTCCTTCGTTTCGGGCCACGACACCAATGTCGTATTGCTGGGCGACGGCGGCTGGCCACCGTTGGCGCTGTAGTGCCACCAGCTGTTGATGGGCGCGCCGTCGCCGATACAGGCGAACCAGCCCTGATAGCCGACGGTGATTTTGCCGACCACGTCGCCGACGGGGCTGGCGGCGGGTCCGAAGGCACTCTTGCGTCTCGGTGCGGACGCGGCTCCGGCCTGCTGAGCGGCGCCGAGGCCACCGATCGCGGCCGTGGCGGCCAGCGCCGAGGCGATGGCCGAACGTCGTGACATACTCACGGAGGATTTCCTCCCACTAGATATCTGCCAGAAATGCGTAAAGTCCTTGGGAGTGGGGGGATTTACAGGCGGCGGCAGCCCGCCCGGCCCCCAAGGGCACGCATCTGCAAAGTAGTCGGCCGCACACCCGGCCACAAGGCCGTGCGCGTAAAGCATTCGGCCAAGAATCCCGAAGCGGTGTCAGCTCAATTTCTTTACGCTTTCCGTTTCCGGCGAAATGCGAATTGCGATCTGCGGGACCGGACCGGGCGCGCGTCCGCCCCGCCGCGCTCCCCCAGTGACCCCTTGCGCTCGTATGTGCCAGGACCACGCTGGGCATCACCTTCCCGACATGACCGATCGGGGGAGGTACGCGGTGCATGGACCGGCGACGGTCGGCTGGCTGCTCGTCGCACTCTGCACGGCGGCCGGGGGCTACTGCCTGCTCCGGCTGCGCGGCGGGGGCGGTGAGCGGCGCGGCACGGCGGGCGGCGAGGCGCTGATGGGGTTCGGGATGGCGGCCATGGCGGTGCCGGCCGCCGTGCTGGCGCCGCCCCGGTGGGTCTGGGTGGCGTACGCGCTCGTGTTCGGCGCGGCGGCGCTGTACGCGCTCGTCCGGGCCCGCTCGGCGGGACACCATCTGCACCATCTGCTGGGGATGCTCGCCATGGTCTACATGGCGGGGGCGATGGCGGCGGCGCCGACGGGAGCGCACGGCGGCGGGCACGGGAAGATGCCGGGGATGTCCGGCGCGGGCATGGCAGGGGGCGTCCCGCTGGTGACCGGGCTGCTGCTTGTCTACTACGCGGGGTACGTCCTGTGGGCGGGCCCCCGGCGGCTGCCGCTCGTGGCCGTCGCCGCGCCCGTGGGCGGCGCCGGCACGGCCGGGACGGGCGGGAGCGGCGGAAACGGCGGGACCGGCTGGGGGGACCGGGCCGAGCTGGCGCTCGCCTGCCGGCTCTCCATGGGGCTCGCCATGCTGGCGATGCTGATCACGCTGTGACGGCGCACCCCGTGACGACTGCCGTACGGGCGCCACCGGCCACCGCCCGGCGGCGCGGGCGCGCACCTGAGCGTGTCCTGCGTCACTTGACGCGTGAGGCTGCCTCCCCCGGGGGCCGCCCCTCATAGGCTGGTGACCATGATGGTCTCCTTGGCGCTGCTGCTGTTCGGTGCGCTCGCCGCCGCCGTCGCGCCGAAGCTGCTGGCGCGCGCCGAGTGGCCGGAGCGTGAGCCCGTCGTCGCGCTGTGGGTGTGGCAGTGCGTGGTCGCCGCCGTCCTGCTGAGCTGCGTGCTCTCCATGATCTTCAGCGCCGCCGCCGCCTGGGAGGCGGTACGCGGCCATGTCTTCGCGACCGCGCCCGCCGGGGTCGTACAGGCGTACTCCTTGGGCGGCCATCCGCAGGGCTCCGCCGTCCTCGCCGTGCTGCTGGCGGGCGGCGGGCTGTGGACCGCCGCCATGCTCACCCGGGAGATCCACCGCTCGCGCAAGCGGCGCAAGCAGCGCCGCAAGGAACTGCTCGTCCGCTCGCCCGTACTGCCGGGAGAGCAGCCCGGCGAGGAACCGCTGGTCGTGCTGGAGGCCGAGCGCCCGGACGCCTGGTGGCTGGCCGGCGCGGCCCCGCAGCTGGTCATCACCACGGCCGCGCTGCGCCGGCTCAAGGGCCGCCAGCTCGATGCCGTACTCGCCCACGAACAGGGCCACGCGCGCGCCAGGCACGACTGGCTGCGGCACTGCTCGTCCGCGCTGGCGAACGGCTTCCCGCAGGTGCCGGTGTTCGCCGCGTTCCGCGACGAGATGCACCGGCTGGTCGAGCTGGCCGCCGACGACATGGCGTCCCGCCGCTTCGGCAGCCGGACGACCGCGCTCGCCCTGGTCGAACTGAACGAGGACCGCGGGGTGTTCGGTCCCGGCACCACCCCGGACGCCGAACTGCCGCAGCGGGTCAACCGGCTGCTGTCGCCGGTGCCCCGGCTGACGGCGGGCCGCAGACTGCGGCTGACGGCCGCGGCGGCGCTGGTACCGGCCGTGCCGCTGCTCGTCGCCTTCGTCCCGGGGCTGCGCGCCCTGGGCTGACCGCCGTCGGCGGCGGGCGAATCACCGGCGGTGCCACCCGGTCCCGGTTGCGGGCGGCATCCTCGGCAAGGATCACCTCATGCACTCCTCACCGGTCACCTTCGCCCGCACGGCCGCCCTGTTCGCCGTCGTCTCCGGGGTACTGGCGGCGCTCGTCGTCACCGAGTGGGGGCCGCTGCTCTCCTTCGACCGCTCCTCGGCCTCCCGGCTGCACCGCTGGGCCGTCGCCGAACCGGGGCTCACCCACACCAACCGGGTGCTCAGCGACTGGGTGTGGGACCCCTGGACGATGCGCGCGCTGACGGCCGCGGCCGTCGTCGTGCTGTGGCTGCGCCGTTCGCGGCTGCTCGCCCTGTGGGTCGCGGCGACGAGCGTGGTCGGCTCCGTCGTCCAGCAGGGGCTCAAGGCCGTCGTCGGGCGGCCGCGCCCGCACTGGCCCGACCCGGTCGACTCCGCCCACTACGCCTCGTTCCCCTCCGGGCACGCGATGACCGCCACCGTCACCTGCGGGCTGCTGCTGTGGCTGCTGCGGCGGCACGGGACGCGCGGCGCGGCGTGGGGCGCCGCCGTGCTGGTGGCGGCCGTCTCGGTGGCCGGTGTGGGGCTCACCCGGCTCTGGCTGGGGGTGCACTGGAGTTCGGACGTGCTGGCGGGCTGGCTGCTCGGTGCCGGACTTGTCGCCCTGTCCATCGCCACGTACGGGCGTGTACGGCCGTCCGGCCTTGTCCAGGGGGCCGTGAGCCGGGAAGGATCGGGAGTATGACGTTCAAGGCAGTGCTTTTCGACTTCTCCGGGACCCTCTTCCGCATCGAATCGGCAGGATCATGGCTGCGGGCCGTACTCGACGAGACGGGTGTCTGTGTGCCGCCCGACGAGGTCCGGCGGTCCGCGATGCGGCTGGCCGTGGCGGGGGCGCTGCCCGGCGGTCCCTCGCCGCAGCAGGTGCCGGCCGAACTGGCCGAGGTGTGGGCGGGCCGTGACGCGAGCGCGGCGGG
>NZ_JTIY01000002.1:188206-190122 GCF_000818175.1 Streptomyces sp. AcH 505 | reverse complement strand
CAGGTGCCGCTGCCCGACCCCGCGCTGTACGACGCCCTCTACGAGCGGCACATGACCCCGGACGCCTGGCGTCCGTACGGCGACGCGGCCGAGGTGCTCGGCGCGCTGCGGCGCGGCGGGCTCGGTGTCGCCGTGGTCAGCAACATCGGCTGGGACCTGCGGCCGGTCTTCCGCGCCCACGGTCTGGACAGCCTCGTGGACGCGTACGTCCTCTCGTACGAGCACGGCGTCCAGAAGCCGGACGCCCGGCTGTTCCGGGCGGCCTGCGAGGAGCTGGGGCAGGATCCGCACGACGTGCTGATGGTCGGCGACGACCGCGCGGCCGACGGCGGAGCCGCCGACATCGGCTGCTCGGTGCACTTCGTCGACCATCTGCCGGTGGAGGAACGGCCGGCCGGACTGCGCCCGGTGCTCACCCTCGCGGGCCGCGGACCGCTCCCCTAACCGACCCGGCCCGGGCGCTTTCCGCGTCCGGGCAGCCGGAAGCCGTCCGTCTTGGACGATCCCCCGCGTCGCCCAAGACAGACGGCAGCCCTGCTGACCAGGCCCGGAAGGGGCTGTGGCAGGACACGCTGAGTATACTGACTTAGAGCCAGTCAACGCAGGAGTAAAGCATGTCCCCGCGGAGCGCATCGGTCAATGAGGAGCTCCGTCGGCGTTCCCGCGAGCGGTTGTTGCAGGCCACGGTCGAGCTTGTCGCCGAGCGGGGTTACGAGGCGACGACGCTCGCCGACATCGCCGACCGCGCCGGATCGGCGCGCGGCCTCGTCTCGTACTACTTTCCCGGCAAGCGGCAGCTGCTGCAGTCGGCCGTGCACCGGCTGATGCACCGCACGCTGCGGGCCGGACTCGACCGCGAGCCGCGCACCGAGGACGGCGCCGAGCTGATGGCGCGGGCGATCGACTCGATCATCGGGCTCGTGGTGGACAGCCCCGTACTGATGCGCACACACATGGCGGGGATCCTGCAGGCCGAGGGGTTCGTCCAGTGCCCCGAGCAGCAGCGTCTCGCCGAGCTGCTGCGGGACACCGTCGAGCGGTACGGGTCGCCGGACCCCGACCGCGACTATCCGCTGCTGCGCGCCCAGTTGATGGGTACGGTCTTCGCCGCGCTGATGCCGGGGGCGCCGATGCCGCTGGCGCCGCTGCGCGCCGAGCTGTTCAGGCGCTACGGCCTCGACTGGGAACTGGGCGTTCCGCCGGGCGACGAGCCGCCCGGCGGAACGGATCAGAGCACGGTCCCTCAGCGGCCGAAGTAGTCTGGCTGGGTCTGGACGTTGAGGCCGTCCATCCGTACCCGCTTCGCCGGATCGGTCCTGCGGTCGTCGAGCTTCAGCACGTCGAAGCCCTTGGCGATGTCGTTGGAGAAGATGTAGCCGTTGTAGTAGTACGCCGACCAGGAGCCGCCCACCGACAGGGTCTCGGTCGAGATCGGGCCGCGCTCGAAGTAGCCGATCTCCTTCGGCTTGGCGGAGTTGGTGAAGTCCCAGACGGAGACGCCGCCCTGGTACCAGGCCTGGACCATGATGTCGCGGCCCTTGACCGGGATCAGCGAGCCGTTGTGCGCGACGCAGTTCTCGGTGTCGGCCTGGTGCCGGGGGATCTTGTAGTAGCTGCGGAAGACCAGCTTGCGGTGGTCGCCCCTGCCGGTGATGTCGTAGATGCCGTCGGCGCCCCGGTCGGGACCCACCTCGGCGTTGCAGGTGGCGGCGCCACCGCCGCCCAGCTCGTCGGTGAAGACGACCTTGTCCGCCTTCTGGTTGAAGGTCGCCGAGTGCCAGAAGGCGAAGTTGACGTTGTCCTGGACCCGGTCGATGACCCTGGGGCGCTCCGGGTTCTTGATGTCGAAGAGGATGCCGTCACCCATGCAGGCGCCGGCGGCCAGGTCCTTCGACGGCAGCACGGTGATGTCGTGG
>NZ_JTIY01000002.1:158768-187693 GCF_000818175.1 Streptomyces sp. AcH 505 | reverse complement strand
GGAGATCGCCCGCCGGGCGGGGCCGTCGCCCGGGTCCGCGGCAGCCACGGGTCCGGCTGCCAGCAGCGTGGCGAAGAGACCGGCCGTGGCGGCGGCCACGGCCAGACGTCTGCGCCGCGCGCGGATGAGGTGCAACGAGGTCACTGCGGTCCTCCTTGTATCCGTTCGGGGGGAACGGGTCGCGGATCACGGCAGTATGGACCTCATCATGTACATCTCAACAGACGGCAATAGAGACGTAATGAAAGTTTCCGATCATCGAAACGCGGAAGCGTCTTACTACGGTGGCCGGTCGCCCCGTGCCGGTGGCCGGCCGCTCCATCTCCCTGAGGAGGCCGATGTGTTGATCCGTCGCAGAAGTCCGCGCCTACGCGGCTCGCTCGTCACGGTCTCGGCCGTCGTCGCGCTGCTCGCCCTGGGCGCCTGCGACTCGGCGGACGGCGGCACCGCGAAGACACACAAAGCCGCAGGTGGCAGCGGATCTGGCGTGGTGGCACCGGGCCGTCCCGGCGAACCGGCCAAGACCCTGACGCCCGAGGAGGCGGTACGGGCGGCCCCGGACAACACCCCCAATTCGGCCGATGTGAGCTATGCCCGGATGATGATCGTCCATCACGGACAGGCGCTGGAGATGACCAGGCTGGCGACCGGGCGCGCGGGTTCCACCCCGGTGAAACGGCTCGCGGCACGCATCACGGCGACCCAGCAGCCGGAGATCGAGGCAATGCACGGGTGGCTGGAAAGCAATGGTGTGGCAAAGAGTCAGGAAGGTCACGACCATGGCGCGATGCCCGGAATGGCCACCCCCGAGCAGCTTGCCGAACTGCGCGCGGCCAAGGGGAAGGCGTTCGACGCACTCTTCGTGCAGCTGATGATCACGCATCACCAGGGGGCGATCACGATGGCCACCGAGGCGCTTTCCGAGGGCAACAACGTACAGATCGAGGAGATGGCGACCGACATCGTCGCCCAGCAGACCGTCGAGATGGACCGGATGCGGTCGTTCTGACGGCCTCCGCTCACCGGCGGTTGTGACGCGGCGACAGATGCCCCTCGTCGCGGGCGCCGGCGATCAGCCGGAGCGACTTGCGGCGGCTGAGACCGGTGGCCGCCATGACGGCGAGCACGGGATCCACCCCGTCGCGCTGGGCGGCGCGGTAGACCTCGGCGGCGCCCATCCGGCCGGCGGGCCCACGGGGCGGGGTGCTGCGGGCGCGGTGCCGGCCGGGCGGATCGGCCGGTTCGTCCACGGCCGGTTCATCCAGGGCCGGTCCGTCATCGGCCGGTTCCTCCAGGGCCGCGTCGACCACGGCCGGTGCGTGCAGGGCCGGGTCCTCGGGCAGGGGCGCCTGCGGTACGGGCCGCACGGCGAGCGGCTGGACAGTGGGCGGCTCGACGGCCGCGATGTCCATGGCCGGGATCTCGACGGCGGGAACGTCGGCCGTCGGGATCTCCGTCGCGGGCAGCCGCTCCGCCGGACGGTGCCGGTCGGCCACCACCTGCCACGCGTCCTGGAGGGGCGAGTCGATCACCCCGGCCAGCGCGGCGAAGTCCTCCAGCGTCAGCGGCGGATCGGCCTGCGCGTCCTCGATGGCCATGCGGCCGTCCCGTACCACCGCCAGTACGTCGACCCGGGCCCCGTCGGGAAAGGTCAGCCGGACGTCGACCCAGGGCGGCAGGATCTCGCGGCGCACCGCGCCGCCGTCCGGCTCCTGTCCGGCGCCGGTGACGGTGCCGTACCCCTGCACCTCCCACACCGGGCGGTCACGGGTCGCGGGCTCGTGGGGGCCATCGGCGGAAATCACGTTATGTTCCGACACATTCTCAACTTAATCAGGCAATCCGCTCCGACCGCCGTGACGCGCCGCCCGCCGCCCCAGTACGAGAATCATCGTAGTTTGACAGCCGCCTGACCACCGTAGGTACGGTGTGGGACGTATCCACCTGTTCCGATAGGAGCCTCCCGTGAGCGCACTGTTCGCCCCCTACACCCTGCGGTCCCTGACCCTGCCCAACCGGGTGTGGATGGCGCCCATGTGTCAGTACTCCGCCGAGGCCACGGGCCCGGCCGCCGGTGTGCCGCAGGACTGGCACTTCGCGCATCTCGGCGCTCGCGCCGTCGGTGGTACGGGTCTGATCATCACGGAGGCGACGGCCGTCAGCCCGGAGGGCCGGATCAGCCCGCTCGACCTCGGGATCTGGAACGACACCCAGGTCGAGGCGTTCAGCAGGATCAACCGCTTCCTCGCCTCGCAGGGCACACCGCGCGGCATCCAGCTCGCCCACGCGGGCCGCAAGTCGTCGACCGACAAGCCCTGGAACGGCGGCGGTCCGGTCGGCCCGGAGAACGACGGCTGGCAGCCGGTCGCGCCCAGCGCCGTACCGTTCGCCGAGGGACATCTGGTGCCCACCGAGCTGACGGTGGATCAGATCAGGGAGATCGTCGGACAGTTCGGCGCCGCCGCCACGCGGGCCGCGGCGGCCGGTTTCCAGGTCGCCGAGATCCACGGCGCGCACGGGTACCTCATCCACCAGTTCCTCTCCCCGCACAGCAACCACCGCACGGACGCCTACGGGGGTTCCTTCGAGAACCGGATCCGGTTCGCCGTCGAGGTCGTCGACGCCGTACGCGCCGCCTTCCCCGCCGACCTGCCGGTCTTCTTCCGGGTCTCGGCGACCGACTGGCTCGACGAGGGCGGCTGGACGGCCGACGACTCGGTGCGGCTGGCCGACCTGCTGGTCGACCACGGCGTCGACCTGTTCGACGTGTCCAGCGGCGGCAACGCCGCGGGGGTCCGTATCCCGCTCAAGCCCGGCTACCAGGTGCCGTTCGCCGCGCGGATCAAGGCCGAGACCCGGATGCCGGTGGCGGCGGTCGGTCTGATCACCGAGTCCGACCAGGCGGAGAAGATCGTCGCCAACGGCGAGGCCGACGCCGTCCTGCTGGCCAGGGAGCTGCTGCGCGACCCGAACTTCGCCCGTCGCGCCGCCGCCGACCTGGGCGCTTCCGTACCCACCCCTTCGCAGTATCTGCGGGCGTTCTGACCTGCGGACTTCTGGACCGGCTCCGGGCCTCAGGGGCCGGTCAGTACCGCGCATCGGCCGACGCGAGGGCGCGCCCTCGCGGCACCTCGGCCACGAACCACAGCACCCCGTCACCGCCGACCGGCCGCAGGGCCGACCGCGGCAGCTCCGTGCTCGTGCCGTCGTCCCAGGTGCACACGACGCGCCGGGTGTCCGGCGACGCCTTGCCGACCACCACCCAGTCGGATCCCCGCGGTCCGAGCCGGGCAGGGCGGGCCTCCAGGCTCTGACGCAGCCCCTTGCCGTCCGGGATCGGACCGTCGAGCGCGAACGAGTTCCGGCCGCCGATGTCGACGCGCACGAAGTACCACCCCGTGCCGATCAGCCCCCGGTCCCCCGCGCCACCGCGGTCCACGTCGAGGTATTCGCCGCCGTTCATGGCGTCCGCCAGCTGTGCCGCCTGCGCCGCGGTCTTCGGCGGGGCCCAGACATCGACGGTGATCTGCCACTGCTTGCCGTCCGTGTGCCCGGTCGCGAGCGTGGCGCGCTGCGGCAGCGGCGCCGGCTGACGCACCCCCTCCTGCGGCTGCTCCGCGACCTGGCTCTTCCTGTTCCCGTCCGTCAGGGCTCCGGTGGCCAGCGAGGCGCCGACCGAACCGGCGATCACCAGCGCCGTCGCCGCGGCGAGCGCCCTGCGCCTGGCCCTGCGGCGCCTGCCGCCCCGCACGATGGTCTGGACGGGCGGCGGGCCGATCTCCACCCCGGCCGCCGCGTCCGCCAGCAGGAGGGCGACACCCCTGGGTGCCGGCTCATGCTCTTCCCTGATCATGTCCGTCCGCCCTTCGTCATCATGTCCAGCAGTCCGGGCACGGCGCGCAGCTTCGCGATCCCCTTGGCCGCGTTGCTCTTGACCGTGCCGACGGAGCAGCCCATGGCACTGGCGGTCCGGGCCTCGCTCAGGTCTTCCCAGTAGCGCAGCACCACCGCCTCCCGCTGGCGCGGCGGCAGTTGGCTCAGCGCCGTCAGCAGATCGGAGCGGTCGTCGGCCTGCGCCATCCGGTCGTCGCGCTCGGGCAGTTCGTGCGGCAGACCGGGGTCGTCACCGGGCGCCAGGATCTCCTTGAGCTTTCTGCGGTGCTTGCGGGCATGCAGATTGATCATCACCCGCCGCACGTACGCGTCCGGATCGTCGGCAGCGGCGACCTTGTGCCAGACCAGGTAGATCCGCTCCAGGGACGACTGCACCAGGTCCTCGGCGGCGTACCGCTCCCCGGTCAGGAGGAACGCCGTCCGCATGAACCGCGTCCAGCGGCTGACGACGAAGCTCTGGAATTCGACGTCAGCCGTCGGCTCAGGTTTCCCCATGGACAACCTCCTTTTCCAAGGGGAGTCCATGGGGGCGCCGTTCCGTTGCCCCGCGCCCGGGATCCGCCACCTGGGCGGGTTACGGCAGGCGCCAGTCCACCGGCTGGGCGCCCTGCTTGATCAGGAGGTCGTTGGTGCGGCTGAAGGGCCGGGAGCCGAAGAAGCCGCGGTCGGCCGACATGGGGGAAGGGTGGGCCGACTCGATCGCCGGGTAGTCGCCGAGGAAGGGCCGCAGGTTGCGCGCGTCGCGTCCCCACAACACCGAGACCAGCGGTTTGCCGCGCGCCACCAGCGCGCGGATGGCCTGCTCGGTCACGTCCTCCCAGCCCTTGCCCCGGTGTGCGCCGGGCTTGCGGGGAGCCGTGGTCAGCGCCCTGTTGAGCAGCAGGACGCCTTGCCTGGTCCAGGGCGTCAGATCGCCGTTGGACGGCCGGTCGACACCGAGGTCGCCGTGCAGCTCACGGAAGATGTTCTCCAGGCTGCCGGGCAGGGAACGCACCTCGGGCGCCACGGAGAAGCTGAGTCCGACGGCCATGCCCGGTGTCGGGTAGGGGTCCTGACCCATCATCAGGACGCGTACCTCGTCGAAAGGCTGCTGGAAGGCGCGCAGTACGTTCGCGCCGGCCGGCAGATACGTACGCCCTGCCGCGACCTCCGCGCGCAGGAAGTCACCCATTTCGGCGACGCGTCCGGCCACGGGACGCAACGCGTCCGCCCATCCGGGCTCGACAAGCTCGTTCAACGGTAGTGCTGCCACGGCGATTCACTCTACTGGTGCAACGCGGGTGCTGCCGACTCCGCCCGGGAAGCCGTGAACGGGCGACCCAGCGGTCCGGGGCTCGGATAAGGTGCCGTCGTCACTCCCCCTCTCTCCCTGGAGCCGATCGCCGTCGTGAGCTGGGTACTTGGCGTGGACTCGGGCGGCTCGGGGCTGCGGTTCGCGCTCGCCGTAACCGCCGCTTCGGCGCCGGACTCCGGTACCGGCGCGGTGCCGGAAGCTGCTGCGGTGACCGCGACAGCGGAGCCGGTGCGTACCGGCCCTTCGGGCATCGAAGCCCGTCATCTGCTGGACCAGTTGCTGCCCGCCGTCGACACACTGCTGGCGCGGGTGGGCGCCGACACCGGTCTGTCGGCCGTCGCGATCGGCGCCGCCGGAATGGCGACGCTCGGTGACGAGTTGCGCGCGGAACTGCCCGCCGCCCTCGAACGGGCCCTGGGGGTACGCAAGCTGGCGCTCGCCGCCGACGCCGTCACGGCGTACGCGGGAGCGCTCGGGCAGCGGCCCGGCGCCGTCGTCGCCGGCGGTACCGGCATGATCGCGCTCGGTACGGATCTGACGGACTGGCGGCGCGCCGACGGCTGGGGGCATCTGCTCGGCGACTGCGGCGGCGGCGCCTGGATCGGCCGCGCCGGGCTGGAGGCCGCCATGCGCGCCCACGACGGGCGGCGCGGCGGTTCGGCTTTTCTGCTGTCCGCCCTGGAAGCGACGTTCGGACCCGCCGGCGACCTGCCGGGGCTGCTCTACCCGAGGACCGACCGGCCCGCGCTCCTCGCCTCGTTCGCGCCGGAGGTGGCGGCACGCGCGGCGGACGACCCGGTGGCCGCCGGGATCCTCGCGGCCGCGGCGCGGCAGATCGCCGAGGCCGCCGCGGCCGTGTGCCCGCCGGACGGGGACTGCGAAGTCGCTTTCACCGGCGGTCTGTTCAAGCTCGGTGAGCCGCTGCTCGGTCCGCTGCGGGCCGAGCTGGCCGGGCAACTGCCGCATGCCACCACCGTTCCGGCCGCCGGGGACCCGCTCAGCGGCGCGCTGGTCATCGCCGCCGCCCTCGCCGCCGGCACCCTCACGCTCCCGTCCCATCCCCGACTGCTGAGGGTCCTGACCGAACACCCCTGACAGAACGGGAGGGATGAGCGGAAAAACACCTAACGGACAAATACGGATGGGTAGCGCGCGTCTGCCCCCTCCCCGAACAGTCGCACCCACAAAACCAGTAGCATTCTGGGTCATGAGCACCCCCACTGGGCCCGCACCCGGCCTGCCTGTACGAATGCCGCGACCCCGCCAGTCGGGGCGCCACCGCCGCCCGGAGCCCGTGGCCGCGCCCGAAGGCGCGCCCACCCTGGTCCTCGCGGTTCCCGGCACACCCTCGGCCGCCGTCCGTGGTCTCGCCGAAGAGGTCGTCTCCATCGCCCGCTCCGAGCTGCCCGGCCTTGAGGCCAGGATCGGCTATCTGGAGGGCGACAGCGCCGACGACGCCGAGTTCCCCGCGCTGCACGTCATCGTGGCGCGTACGGCCACGCAGCGTGTCGAACGCTACGAGCTGGCGAAGGCGGCCGGCCGTGAGGTCGCGGAGCCCGAGGGTCCGGCCGCTGTCGTGGTGCCGCTGCTCGCGGGTCCCGAAGGTGACCTGATCAGCCGGATAGAGCAGGCCGTCGCCGACAGCGGGGCGGGCGCCGAGCTGACCGACGTCCTCGGTCCGCACCCGCTGCTCGCCGAGGCGCTGCACGTCAGGCTCTCGGAGGTGGGTCTCGCCCGCGCCGACCGCGCACGGCTGTTCACGGTCACCACGGCGGCCGACGGCATCATCCTCGCCACGGTGGGGGGCGAGGAGGCGGTCGACACCGCGGGGATCACGGGGATGCTGCTGGCGGCCAGGCTCGCCGTACCGGTGATGGCAGCGGCGCTCGACGTGCCGGGCTCCGTCAGCTCCATCGCCGAGCAGCTGCGCGGCGCCGGTTCGAACCAGCTCGCGCTCGCGCCGTACCTGATCGGCCCCGAGCTGTCCGAGGGGCTGCTCGACGCCGCGCTCAAGGAGGCCGACTGCGCGGCAGCCGAACCGCTGGGCGCTTATCCGGCGATCGGCAAGCTCGTGCTGTCGAAGTACGCGACGGTACTGGGCATCGCCCAGCAGCCGCAGGGCTCCCCGGCGCTCTGAGCGGCGGCGCGGACCGCGGGTGTCCCGCGGTCCGCCGCTCGGCCTCAGCCGAAGATCACGCAGGAGGCGGCGGGGGCCTCGAAGGAGCCGGCGCGGGCCGGGATGCCGGTCACCGGGTCGATGTCGAACCAGGTCACGTCGCCGGAGTGCTCATTCGCGACGTACAGGCGGCGGCCGGTCGGGTCCAGCGTGAGATCGCGCGGCCAGCGGCCGCCGCAGCCGACCGTGGTGACCAGCTCGGCCTTCTCGTAGCTCTCGTCGAGCGCGAGTACGGCGATGCTGTCGTGGCCCCGGTTGGCGGCCCAGACGAACCGTCCGTCCCGCGAGACGGCCACCCCCGAGGCGAAGCTCTCCGACTGCTCGCCCGCGGGCAGCAGCGGCGCCTCGCCGAGCGGTTCGAGCCGCCCCACGACCGCGTCCCAGCGGCAGACGGTGAGGGTCGGTTCGAGTTCGTTCAGCAGATACGCGTGGCCGCCCGCCGGATGGAAGGCGAGATGGCGCGGTCCTGACCCGGGGCGCAGCGGCGTCTCGCTGTGCGCGGTCAGCTCCCCCGTCCCGGGGTCGAGGGCGCAGACCCGCACCGAGTCGGTGCCGAGGTCGACGCTCACCACCCAGCGTCCGCCCGGATCGGCGAGCACCTGGTGGGCGTGGGGTTCGCGCTGCCGCTCGGGGTGGGGTCCCGCGCCTTCGTGCCGGAACACGGCGGACGGGGCCAGCAGTCCGCCGTCGGCGGCGACGGGCAGCACACTGACGCTGCCTGAGCCGTAGTTGGCCGTCAGCAGATGACCGCCGACCAGCGTGAGGTGGGTGGGGCCCGCCCCTTCGACCCGCACCCGCTGTCCCAGCGGCCGGAGCCCGCCGGTCCCTGCGAGCACCTCGAACGCCGCCGCGCCGCCGTCCTGCGTCTCGGAGACGGCGTAGAGCACGGACCCGTCCGGGGTGAGCGTGAGGAAGGACGGATCGGCCACCGCGTCGCTCGCGCCGCGTTCGGTGAGCGCACCGCTCCCGCCCGCCACGTCCACGGCGATGACGCCGCGGCCTCCCGCCAAGGTGAACGATCCGACGAAGGCCCGCCCGGCACTGCTGACGCTCACGGTGTGTCCCCTCTTCGACGCGACGATGCCCGGGCGACGGTAGCAGGGCGGACGGCGCCGACGAGCGGGCCGGTACCGGGGCTTGACATGCTGAGGGCATGAGCACTTCGGGCACGTCACAGCCTCCGGCGGTCATCTTCGATCTTGACGGGACACTCGTCGACAGCGAGCCGAACTACTACGAGGCGGGCCGCCGGCTGCTGGCCCGGCACGGGGTGCCTGACTTCAGCTGGGAGCAGCACAGCCGGTACATCGGGATCAGTACCCGCGAGACGCTGGAGGCGCTGCGCGCCGAGTACGGCATCGACGTACCGGTCGACGAGCTGCTGGCCGACAAGAACGAGCTGTATCTGGAGCTGGTGCGGAAGTCGACCGAGGTGTTCCCCGAGATGCGGGCGTTCGTGGAGCTGCTGCACGCGGCGGGTGCGCCGCTGGCGGTGGCGTCGGGTTCCTCCGGCGCCGCCATCGAGGCGGCGCTCGGCCGTACCGGCCTCGACCGGTACTTCGCGACGACGGTGTCGGCGGAGGAGGTCGCGCACGGCAAGCCGGCGCCCGACGTCTTCCTGGAGGCGGCGCGGCGGCTGGGCGCCGCGCCCGGCGCGTGTGTGGTGCTGGAGGACGCGGCGCCGGGGGTGGAGGCGGCGCACGCCGCGGGGATGCGCTGCGTCGCGGTCCCGTACGTGCCGGGCGCGGCGGCCGATCCCGCGTTCCGCACGGCCGGGCTGATCTTCCCCGGCGGTCAGGCCGAGTTCAGCGCGGCAGCCGCCTACCGGTGGGTCGTCGGGACCGAGGCAGGCTGAGAGCCCCGGTCCCGCCGGGGTGCGGGACCGGGGCTCTCACGCGCGCTCTGCCAGGTCAGCCGAGGGTGGCGATGGCCTGGTTGAACGTCGCCGAGGGGCGCATCACGGCGGACGCCTTGGCGTCGTCCGGACGGTAGTAGCTGCCGATGTCGGCGGGCTTGCCCTGGACGGCGATCAGCTCGTCCACGATCGTCTGCTCCTGGTCGCCCAGCGTCTTGGCCAGGGCGGCGAACGCCCCGGCGAGCTCGGCGTCCTCGGTCTGCGCCGCCAGCTCACGCGCCCAGTAGAGGGCCAGGTAGAAGTGGCTGCCACGGTTGTCGATACCGCCGACCTTGCGGCTGGGCGACTTGTTCTCGTCCAGGAACGTGCCGGTCGCGCGGTCGAGCGTGTCGGCGAGGATCTGGGCGCGTGCGTTGCCCGTGCTCGTCGCGAGGTGCTCGAAGCTGACGGCGAGGGCCAGGAACTCGCCCAGGCTGTCCCAGCGGAGGTAGTTCTCCTTGACGAGCTGCTGGACGTGCTTGGGGGCCGAGCCGCCGGCGCCGGTCTCGAACAGTCCGCCGCCGTTGATGAGCGGGACGACCGAGAGCATCTTGGCGCTCGTGCCGAGCTCCAGGATCGGGAACAGGTCGGTCAGGTAGTCACGCAGCACGTTGCCGGTGACGGAGATGGTGTCCTCGCCCCTGCGGATGCGCTCCAGTGAGTACGCGATGGCGTCCTCGGGCTTGCGGATCTCGATGAGCAGCCCGTCCGTGTCGTGCTCCGGCAGGTACTTCTCGACCTTGGCGATGAGGTTCGCGTCGTGCGCGCGCCCCTCGTCCAGCCAGAACACCGCCGGGTTGCCGGTGGCGCGGGCGCGGGTGACGGCGAGCTTGACCCAGTCCTGGATCGGCACGTCCTTGGTCTGGCACATGCGCCACACGTCCCCGGCGCTCACCACGTGTTCGAGGACGACCTTGCCGGTGGCGTCGGTGACCCGCACCGTGCCGGTGGTGGGGATCTCGAAGGTCTTGTCGTGGCTGCCGTACTCCTCGGCGGCCTGCGCCATCAGACCGACGTTGGCGACCGAGCCCATCGTGGCGGGGTCGAAGGCGCCGTGGGCGCGGCAGTCGTCGATGGTGACCTGGTAGATGCCCGCGTAGCTGCTGTCGGGAATGACGGCGAGGGTGTCGGCCTCGTTGCCGTCCGGGCCCCACATGTGTCCCGAGGTGCGGATCATGGCCGGCATGGAGGCGTCGACGATGACGTCGCTCGGCACGTGCAGGTTGGTGATGCCGCGGTCCGAGTCGACCATCGCGAGGGCCGGGCCTTCGGCCAGCTCGGCGTCGAAGGACTCCTTGATCTTGGCACCGTCCGGCAGGGCCGCCAGGCCCTTGAGGATGCCGCCGAGGCCGTCGTTCGGGCTGAGACCCGCGGCGGCGAGCGCCTGGCCGTGCTCGGCGAACGTCTTCGGGAAGAAGGCGCGTACCGCGTGGCCGAAGATGATCGGGTCGGAGACCTTCATCATGGTGGCCTTCAGGTGCACCGAGAACAGCACGTTCTCGGCCTTGGCGCGGGCGACCTGCGCGGTGAGGAACTCACGCAGCGCGGCGACCCGCATCACCGTCGCGTCCACGACCTCGCCCGCGAGCACGGGCACCGACTCGCGCAGCGTGGTGGTGCTGCCGTCGTCGCCGGCCAGCTCGATGCGCAGGGTGCCGTCCTCGGCGATGACCGTGGACTTCTCGGTGGAGCGGAAGTCGTCGCCGCTCATGTGCGCGACGTTGGTCTTCGACTCGGGTGTCCAGGCGCCCATGCGGTGCGGGTGCGCCTTGGCGTAGTTCTTGACGGACGCGGGGGCGCGGCGGTCGGAGTTGCCCTCGCGCAGCACCGGGTTGACGGCGCTGCCCTTGACCTTGTCGTAGCGCGCCCGTACGTCCTTGTCCTCGTCGGTCTTCGGGTCGTCCGGGTAGTCGGGCAGCGCGTAGCCCAGCTGCTGCAGCTCCGCGACGGCGGCCTTGAGCTGCGGGATCGAGGCCGAGATGTTCGGCAGCTTGATGATGTTCGCGCCGGGCGTCTTGGCCAGCTCGCCCAGCTCGGCGAGCGCGTCCTCGACCCGCTGGCCCTCTTCCAGGTACTCGGGGAAGCCGGCGATGATCCGCCCGGACAGCGAGATGTCGCGGCTCTCCACGGTGACCCCGGCCGTCGAGGCGTACGCCTCGACCACAGGCAAGAACGAATACGTCGCCAGGGCCGGGGCCTCGTCGGTTCGCGTATAGATGATGGTCGAGTCAGTCACCGGTACTCCGCTCCACGTCTGCGTCTGCGACATTGCTTGATATCAAGATATGCCGTCGGCGATCGGTGTCACGTAGTCGGGGGCGGGTCAAAGCCACGGGTGCGGGGTGCCGGGTGCCGGGTGTCCGCGTGGACACCCGGCACCCGTGGCCGGTGAAAGCGGTCGGTCAGTTGTCGGCGGGGCAGAGGTGGAGGGCGAGGACGTTGTCTCCGGAGACGGAGACATGGACGCTGCCGATGGTTCCCGTGTCGCCGTTGTTGGCGAGGCGGAAGTCGGTACCGGCGTTCTCGCCGTTGTGGAACGCCGCGTCGTCCAGGGTGAACGTCGCGGTCTTCCAGGTGTCGGTGCCGGTCTTGGCGACCGGGGTCGCCTGCTGGTAGGCGTCGGTCGTGGAGTCGTACTGCATGCCCCAGCTGCCGGTGCCGTGGTCGTAGTACTCGATCGTCACGGTCGCCGTGTAGTGACCGCCGGGGACGATGGTGTTGTCGACGTCGAAGTACTGGAACGGTGAGCCGTCCGTGGTGGAGCGGCCCTCCCGGCCGCCCACGGTGACCGGCGTGGTGTGCCCGTCGCCGTTGTCGCGCAGCCGGAGCCCGCATTCGGTGTCGGTGGCGCCCAGGGTGTCGCAGGCGGTCGCGGCGCCGTCGGCGGCCGGTACGGTCACCACGACGGCGCCGCCGGGCAGGGTCGTGCCCGCTGCCGTACGGAAGGTCACCTTGACCGGGTGGTAGCCGGACGGGGTGTCCTCGGCGACCTTGATCGTGACCGGTACGTGGGCGGTCGGCGCGCGGCCGAGGTCCAGCGTGCCGGACGACGGGCTGACGGTGACGCCCGCGACGTCGGAGGCCGCCGTCCAGCGGACCTTGCCCGCGTGCCCGGCGAGCGTGGCGGCGCCGACGGTGGCCGGCAGGCTCGTACCGCCGGGGGTCACCTGGGTGCCGGTCGGGGTGAGGTAGCCGACGGCCGGGACCTCACCGGTCCGGTACGACGGCGGCGCGGCCTTCGCGCCGGTGGCCCAGTGGGTGTCGGGCCGGGTGGAGAGGCTGAAGTCGAGGTCGCCACCGCGCGTCGCGAGCGAGGCGGGCAGGGCGGTCGACTCGAACTGCCTGCCGTTCAGCCGCATGTCGGTGATGTAGGGCGCGTCGTCGGCCGCGGCCGGGGCGTCGATGGTGATCTTCTTGCCGGTGCCCAGGCTGATCACGGCCCGCTTGAACAGGGGGCTGTTGAGCGCGAGGGTCGGGGTGCCGGGGGTCGCCGGCATCATGCCGAGCGCCGCCCACACGTACTCGGACGACAGCGCGCCGTTGTCGTCGTTGCCCGGCAGACCGTCGGGCTCCGTCGTGAACAGCTCGGTCTCGAAGCGCCGGGTGACCTCCTGGGTCTTCCACGGCTGGCCGACGTAGTCGTACGCCCAGGGCGCCGTGGTGTCGATCTCGTTGCCCGCCCAGTCGTACGGCTCGTTTCCGCCGGCGTTGAGCTTGCCGAAGAACTCGTCCAGGCGCGGGATCACCTTGTCCTTGCCGCCCATCGCGGCCACCAGGCCCGCCATGTCCTGCTGGACCGACCAGTTGTACTGGGCGGCGTTGCCCTCGTCGTAGCCGTCCTGGCCGAAGGCACCGGCCGGCGGTGTCTGGAAGCCGGGGCCCGCGGGGAACGCGCCGTTGTCGTCGCGCGGGCGCAGATAGCCGGTCGCCGGGTCGTAGATGTTCTGCCAGTTGTTGCCGCGCTTCGCGTACTCGGCCTGCGTCCTGTGATCGCCGACGGAGGCGGCGAGCTGGGAGATGGCGAAGTCGTCGGTGGCCCATTCCAGGGTCTCCGAGGCGCCCTGGAGACCGTGGTCCCCTTGCGAGTCGGCGTTGTTGGGCGCGTAGCCGAGGCGTACGTAGTCCTCGACACCGGGCCGCTCGACCCAGCCCCAGCCGACGCTCTCCGAGCGCGTCGCGCCCTTCTTCATGATGGGCAGCGCGTCACGGACGTTGACACCGCGGGCGCCGAACGCCACGTACTGGGCGAACAGCGGTACGCCGTTGTCGCCGTTCATCACGTTGCCGGTCATGTTCTGCGAGGGCCACTTCGGCCACCAGCCGCCCTGCTGCTGGGCGTCGCGCAGCAGCGAGTTGGCCATGTCGCCGGTCCGCTGCGGGTAGAGCATCGTCTGCAGCGGCGCGTGCGAGCGGTAGATGTCCCAGTCGGAGAAGTGCGCGTACTGGGTGTGCCCCTTCGGCACCCGGTGGATCGCGTTGTCGAAGCCGATGTACCGGCCGTCCACGTCGTTGAAGACGCTCGGCGACTGCAGCGAGCGGTACAACGAGGTGTAGAAGGTGGTCAGTTCGTCGGGCCTGGCACCGCCCACGTCGACCTTCAGCAGCGCGTCACGCCAGGCGGCGCGGGTCTTGGCCTGCACCCGTCCGACGTCCCAGCCGGGTATCTCGGAGGCCAGGTTCTTCGCGGCGCCCGCCGTACTCACGTACGACATACCGACCTTGGCGGTCACGGACGCGTCGCCGGAGGTGTCGAAGGTCAGGTAAGCGCCGGAGCCCGGCCCTGTGGCGCCGGAGGAACCCGGCGTGACCTTGCCGTCCTGCCAGGTGCCGTGCGCGGTGAACGGGCGGTCGAAGGTGATGTCGAAGTACATCGTGTACTTGCTGTTGTTGCACAGCCCGTGCGGGGTGGTGGTGCCCGACAGCTCGTGGTCGTTGACCACCCGCACGTCGGCCGCCAGGTCGCCGCCGAGGCTGGTGCCCGACTTGACCAGCACCTGCGCCTGACTGCCCGCCGGGTAGCGGAAGGAGGCGATACCGGTCCGCTCGGTGGCGCCCAACTGCGCCCGCACCTTCGAGTCGGCCAGCTCGACGGCGTACGAACCGGCCGCCGCGTGCTCGTCGTCGTGCGAGAAGTGCTCGGTCCTGGCAGCGGGGTTGTCCCCGACCGCTCCGGTGACCGGCAGGATCGGGATGTCGCCGAACGAGGAGCAGCCGCCGGAGAAGTGGTCGAGGCTGAAGCCCTTGATCTGGTCGTCGTCGTACGAGTAACCGGTGGGCCCCGACGTGGTGTCGGGGCTGAACTGCATCATCCCGAACGGCGCCGTCACCCCGGGGAAGGTGTTCTCCCAGTCGACGCCCTTCCGGGTACCGATCATCGGGTCGACGTAATCCGTCGGGTCCGACACCAGTTTGACGTGTTCCGCCCGCGCCGGGGAGTCGGCGACCGCCGCCGTGGGGACGGCCGTCGCGCAGGCCGCCAGCACCACCGCCGCGATTCCGAGTCTGCTCCATCTGCCGCTTGGTCGATGCACCGTGGAGACCTTCCTCTGCCCGCCTGCCGCCTCGTCCGGCGCGCCTGCCGCGTGCCGCGAAACGCTTTCGTGACATCGTTGTCACATTCAGCGGCAGTCTCGTCCCGTCGTGATCGTCCGTCAAGAACCCGGGTCGGGTGATGATGGAGCGGGCCGCCGGACCGAGCGCGGTGCGGGCCGTACCGAACGCGGCGCAGGCCGGACCGGAAGGGGATTCCCGATGCGGGAGACGAAGTCGGGCGAAGACGCCCAGGTGATAGTGGTGGGCGCGGGCCCTGCGGGCTCGTCCGCCGCCTTCCACCTCGCCGAGGCGGGCGTGGACGTCCTGCTGCTGGAGAAGGCCGACTTCCCCCGGGAGAAGGTGTGCGGTGACGGACTGACACCGCGCGCGGTGCACCAGCTCGTCAGGATGGGCATCGACATCGAGGCGCCGGGGTGGATGCGCTCGCGCGGGATGCGCTGGGTGGCGGGTGAGCGCCAGGTGCACATCGACTGGCCGGACCTCGGGCGCTATCCCAGCTTCGGACTGTCCCGCAGCAGGCACGACTTCGACGACATCCTGGCGCGCCACGCGGTCGCCGCCGGGGCGCGGCTGCGTAACGGCGTGAAGGTGACGGCGCCGGTCACCGACCGGGCGGGACGCGTCACCGGCGTCACCGCCGTGTCGGGGTCGGGGGAACCGGTGGTCCACCGCGCGCCGATCGTCGTCGCCGCCGACGGGGCGTCAGCCAGGATCGCTCTCGCCATGGGGCTCGACCGGGACAAGGGCAAACTGATCGCGACGGCCGCGCGGCGCTACTACCGCAGCCCCGAGCGCTCCCAGGAGGAGTATCTGGAGCTCTGGGCCGATCTTCGCTTCCCCGGCGGTGAGCACTTCCTGCCCGGGTACGGCTGGATCTTCCCGATGGGCGACGGCCGCGTCAACGTGGGGCTCGGCGCTGTGCCGCACCGCACCCACGGCAGCGCCGACCTGCGGAAGGTACTGGACGAATGGCTCGCCCGTACCCCGGAGGAGTGGGGGCTGCGCGAGGAGAACGCCGAGGGTCCGGTGCGCAGCGCCGCGCTGCCGCTCGGCTTCAACCGGCACCCCCTGTACACCAACGGGCTGCTGCTGGTCGGGGATTCGGGCGGCATGATCAGCCCGTGGAACGGTGAGGGCATAGGCCAGGCCATGGAGGCCGGTGAGGTGGCGGCGGAGAAGGCGGCGCTCGCGCTGTCCCGGCCGGACGGGGCGGCGCGCGAGCGGGTGCTGCACAGCTACCCGGAGGAGATGAACCGCCGCCTGGGCCGCTACTACCGGCTGGGCAACGCGGCGGCCGATCTGGTCTTCAGCAGGTCCGGCTTCCAGCCGATCCTCAACCGCTACGTCATGGGCTCGCCGTTCCTGGTCAACACGCTGGCCCGGCTGCTGGCCAATCTCACCGACACCCCCTCGCGCGATGTGATCGACCATGTGCTGAACACGGCGGTCCGGCTGGTGCCCGCGCCCCGGGTACGGCGCGGCTGACGCGCGTTTCAGGAGTGGGCGGGGCCTTCGCCGGGTCGGTCGGGCGTCGGGGGGTCGGAAGCGGGGCGGTCCGGAGCGGCCCGGTCGGGAGTCGGGTGGTCGGACGGGGGCCGGTCGGACGGGGGCCGGGCCATCGCCCAGCGGATCGTCCTGACCAGGCCGTGGCCCGCGACGCGTACGCCCGTCTCCTCGACGCCCGGCAGATACGGCAGCCTCAGCAGCCGGCGCGCCCACATGGGCAGCAGGGAGACCGCGTTGGCGGCGAGCACGGCGTACGGCGGGCGCGCCGGCCACGGCAGCGGCGGGCTCAGCAGCAGGAAGCGCGCGGCGTCCCGCGCCTGCGGTGTGGCGCGCAACTCGGGCCGGTAGTCGGCCAGCCGCCGGGCCAGCTCGGCCTGGTCGCGCGGCGGGTCGACGGCGCCGAGCGCGGTCGCGACGCGTGCGGTGTCGGCGACGTACCCGTCGTACTCGTCGGAGGTCAACCGCTGCGAGCCGAACCGTTTGTGGGCGCGCAGGAAGCTGTCGACCTCGGCGATGTGCACCCAGGTCAGCAGATGCGGATCGGCCGCGTGGTAGGGCTCACCGTCCGGTGTGCGTCCGCGTACCCGCTCGTGCACGTCCCGTACCCGGTCGACGGCGCGCTGCGCGTCGTCCGCCGTGCCGAACGTCGTCACGGCGAGGAAGGTGCTGGTGCGCTGGAGCCTGCCCCAAGGGTCGCCCCGGTAGCCGGAGTGGCCCGCGACCGCGGCCATCGCCAGCGGGTGCAGCGACTGCAGCAGCAGCGCCCTGAGCCCGCCGACGAACATGGAGGCGTCGCCGTGGACGGCGCGTACGGGCCGGTCGGGACCGAACCACCGCTCCCCCGGAGCGTCGTGGAACCGGCTGCGGTTCGCCGGGCCTTCCGGTCCCGCGACCCGCTCGAACAGACTGCTGCCGATCCGCTCCCGCACCGCGGCCATGCCGGGTATGTACAGCTCCATCCCTCCAGTATCCGCCCGGTCCTGCCCGGCCGGACGGACGCGCGTCACAGCGGGAGACGTCCTAGGCTCGGAGAAGGGGCCGTCGAGGGGTGAGGTGGGCAGCGTGGCCAGGCTGGTATCCGTCAACGTCGGCCTCCCCCAGGACGTGACATGGCAGGGCAGGACGGTACACACGGGCATCTGGAAGACCCCGGTCACCGGGCCCCGGATGGTGCGCAGGCTGAACGTCGAAGGGGACGGGCAGGGCGATCTGGCCGGGCACGGGGGCGAGATCCGGGCCGTCATGGTCTACCAGCTCGACTCCTACCGCCACTGGGAGCGGGAGTTGGGGCGCGACGACTTCACCCACGGGCAGTTCGGGGAGAACTTCACCGTGGAGGGGCTGCCCGACGACGAGGTGTGTGTCGGCGACCGGTACCGGATCGGGGACGCGCTCTTCGAGGTGACCCAGCCCCGGGTGACCTGCTACCGGGTGGGGATGCGGATGCGGGAGCCCCGTATGCCGTCCCTGCTGGTGTCGCACCGGCGGCCGGGCTTCTACCTCCGGGTCCTCACCGAGGGCGAGGTGGAGGCGGGACAGGAGATCGTCAAGGTCGCGGAGGGTCCTGGCGGGATGACCGTCGCCGAGGTCGACGGGCTGCTGTATCTGCCCGGCCACCCGCGCGAGCGGGTACGGCGGGCGCTGAGGATCGGGGCGCTCAGCCCCGGCTGGCGCGGCTCGTTCGAGACGATGCTGGCGGAGCCGGCCGGGAAGGGCGAGACGGCCGGGACGGACGGCACCACCGGCCCCGGTGGCGGTCCCGCGTGGCCGGGCTTCCGGCCGCTGACGGTGACCGGGATCGAGGAGGAGAGCCGCAGTGTGCTCTCCCTGTGGCTGGCCGCCGACGACGGCGCGCCGCTGCCCGCGGCCGCGCCCGGCCAGTATCTGACCGTACGCCTGGACGCGGGCCCGGAGGGACCGGCGCTGGTGCGCAGCTACTCCCTCTCCGGCCGCCCCGGCGCCGACCGGTATCGCATCAGCGTCAAGCAGGAGCCGCACGGCGCCGCCAGCACCCGGCTGCACACCCGGGTGCGGGTCGGCGACCGGCTCCTCTCGGCCGCGCCGCGCGGCGACTTCACCCTGGCGCCAGGACCCGGGCCGGTGGTCCTGGCCTCGGCGGGCGTGGGCGCGACTCCGCTGCTCGCGATGTTGCGCTCGCTCGCCGACACGGCGCCGGACCGGCGGGTCTGGTGGCTGCACGGCGCACGCGACGGCGCCGACCATGCCTTCGCCAAGGAGACCCGGCAGCTGCTCGAAGGGCTGCCCGGCAGCCGTACCGTCATCTGCTACAGCCACCCGCGCCCCGAGGACCTGCGGAACGGGGACGGCCACACCGAGGCCGGGCGGCTGACGTCCGCGCTGGTGGCCCGGCTGGGGCTGCCCGCCGAAGCCGACGCCTATCTGTGCGGTCCCACCGCCTTCATGGACGATCTGACCGGCGCGCTGACCGGAGCGGGCCTCGACCCCGACAGCATCCACACGGAGGTCTTCGGGGCAGGCCCGGCCCTCACCCCCGGTATCGCCCCGGCCGCCGCGCGCCCGCCGCACGCGCCCCGGGGCGACCCGGGGACGGGCCCGGCGGTGACCTTCGTCCGCAGCGGGCTCACGGTCCCCTGGAAACCGGAGTACGGCACGCTGCTGGAGCTGGCCGAGGCGTGCGACGTGCCGGTGCGCTGGTCGTGCCGTACCGGGGTGTGCCACACCTGCGTGACCGGCCTGCTGTCGGGTGAGGTCGGCTACGACCCCGAGCCGATCGAGCCGCCCGCCGAGGGCGACGCCCTGATCTGCTGCTCCCGTCCCCGCGAGGACACCGTCCTCGATCTGTGAGCGCCGGGCCCGGACACATCTCCGCCACCCCCGCCGTTTCCGCCGCGCGCTACGCCGGGGGCGGCGCCGTGAGGCCCGTGGTGTCGAGGTCGCCCTTGCGCAGCCGGTAGACCTGGAGTTGGAGTCCGTAGTACTTGTCGGTCTCGCCCACCCACTCCATGCCGACCCGGCGCGCCGTGGCGGCGCCGCGTTCGTTGCGGGGGCGGACCACGGCGAACAGCTCGTCGATCCCGGCGGGCGACTCGAACGCCTGGTGCGCGACGGCGTGGCCGGCCTCGGCCGCGTAGCCCTGCCCCCACATCTCCGGGGCCAACTGCCAGCCGATCTCCAGATCCCCGCCGTGCGGCGGCAGGGGCAGCAGCGCCACGCCGCCGATCAGTTCGCCGCTCTCGCGCAGTTCGACGGCCCACCGCCCCTGCGGTGTCTCCAGGGTGCCGGCCTCGGCGACCCACCGGTCGAGGAGCGCCCGCATGGCTGCCGCGTCGGGCACCCGTTCCATCGCGGGTGCGAGCCAGCGCGACACGTCGTCCGAGCCGTAGACGCGCAGCGCTCCTTCGATGTCGTCAGGGTGCCACGGGCGGAGGTTCAGCCGCGGACTGATGATCCGGGCCCCTTCGACGACCACGCGGTGAGTTCGCTCGACCATGTCCGCGACGATACGACAGAACCCCGGAGATCACCCCGCCGCGTCGGCCGCCCCGGCGCCCGCCGCGGCTCCCGACGAAACCGGATGATCACTTCGGGCATAAAGCCCGGCCACATGGTCGCTATAAGGTAATGGGCGGATAAAGAGATCACCAAGTGCGGCATGGCGCGACCCCGCCGTGGCGCACCGCTCGGGAGGAAAGCCATGGGAACCCGTCACACGTCGCTGCCCGGAGTCGGCGCGCAGTACGACTTCACCACCGAGTCCGGCCGGCACATCTCGGTGGTGGTGCACAACGACGGGCGACGGTTCCTCGGGTTCTACCAGCACGACGATCCCGACGCCTGCCAGCTCTCCGTACCGCTGACGCCCGAAGAGGCCACCGCGCTCGCGCACCTCATCGACCCCGCGCCCATCGACGCCGTACGCACCGACGGCATCGACCTGGTGACCGAACACATACCGCTCGGCACCCGCTCCCCCTACGGCGGCCGGCTGCTCGGTGACACCCGGGCCAGGACCAGGACGGGCGCCTCCATCGTCGCCGTACTGCGCACACACAGCGCGCATCCCTCGCCGGGCCCCGACTTCCGGCTGGCCATCGGGGACACGCTCGTCGCCGTGGGTACGCGCGAGGGCGTCGACGCCCTCTCCGACATCATCGCGGGGGGCTGACCGTGCACGACACGACCGCACTCCTGGTGGAGCTGGGCTCCGTCATCCTCGGACTCGGCATCATCGGCCGGTTCGCCGGGCGGATCGGGCTCTCGCCGATCCCGCTCTATCTGCTCGCCGGGCTCGCGTTCGGGCACGGCGGGCTGCTGCCCCTCGGCGCGAGTGAGGAGTTCACCGCCGTCGGCGCCGAGATCGGCGTGATCCTGCTGCTGCTCCTGCTCGGTCTCGAATACAGCGCCTCCGAACTCGTCACGAGCCTCAAGACGCAATACCCGTCCGGCGCCGTCGACTTCGTCCTGAACGCCACGCCGGGCGCCGTCGCGGCGCTGCTGCTCGGCTGGGGTCCGGTGGGCGCCGTCGCGCTCGCCGGGGTCACCTGGATCTCGTCGTCCGGAGTGATCGCCAAGGTGATGGCCGACCTGGGCCGGCTCGGCAACCGCGAAACGCCCGTCGTGCTCGGGGTCCTGGTCATCGAGGACCTGGCGATGGCCGTGTACCTCCCGCTGCTCACCGCCATGCTCGCCGGGGTCGGTCTCGCGGGCGGCAGTGTGGCGCTGGTGATCGCGCTCGGCGCCGTGGGGCTCGTGCTCTACGTGGCGCTGCGGCACGGGCGGCTGATCAGCAGGGCGGTGTCGTCCGACAACCCGGAGATGCTGCTGCTCGTGGTCCTCGGGCTCACGGTCCTGGTCGCCGGTGTGGCCCAGCAGTTGCAGGTCTCGGCGGCCGTCGGGGCGTTCCTCGTCGGGATCGCGCTGTCCGGGGAGGTCGCCGAGGGCGCCCGCAAGCTGCTGACCCCGCTGCGCGACCTGTTCGCCGCGGTGTTCTTCGTGTTCTTCGGACTCTCCACCGACCCGGCGGCCATTCCGCCCGTCCTGCTGCCCGCGGCGCTGCTGGCGGTCGTCTCGGTGGTCACCAAGATCCTCACCGGCTGGTACGCGGCGCGGCGCGCCGGTATCGGCTCGCCGGGACGCTGGCGGGCCGGCGGCACGCTCGTGGCGCGCGGCGAGTTCTCGATCGTGATCGCGGGGCTCGCCGTCGCGACCGAGCCGCGCATCGGCCCCATCGCCACGGCGTACGTGCTGATCCTGGTGGTCCTCGGTCCGCTCACCGCCCGCTGGACGCAGCCGGCCGTCACCCGGATCCAGTCCCTGGTCGTCGGCAGACGGAACCGGGCTCCCGTACCGCCGGCCGACGCTTCCGGCACTCCCGGCACTCCCGAGGCTCCGGAAGCTCCGGAGCCGTCGATGCCGACGCACGACGACCTCACGCCCGAGCCCGCCGGACCACCCGCCGGACCTTCCGGCGAACCGCAGCGGTAGGCCGTCGCCCGGCGGGGCCCGCCCGGCGCGTCACAGCTCCTTGGCGGGCCAGTCCAGCAGCCGGGCGCCGATCACCGCCGTCTGAAGCGTGTAGCGGTGCATCGGGTCGGCCGGGTCGGAGCCGGTCAGCTGGTGCACCCGCTCCAGCCGGTACGTCAGCGCCCGTACGCTCAGCGCCAGCCGCCGCGCGGTCTCGGCCGCCACACAGCCGGCGTCGAAGTAGACGGCGAGGGTGTTCAGCAACGGCTCGGCGCCGCCCCTGGCCTCGCGGAGCGGGCCCAGCTCGCTGCGGACCAGATCGGCCATCGCCTGCCGGTCCCGGGTCAGGACCGGATACACCATCAGATCGGCGGAGCGCAGCACGGGATCGTCGATTCCCATCCGGCGCGCCAGGTCGAGGGCGTCCAGCGCTTCGTCGTACGAGTGGACGACGCCCCCCGGGCCTTTGTGCGCCCGGCCGATCGCGACCTGGCCGCCCTCCGTCGCCGCGTGGGACTGCTTGGCGAAGTAGGTCAGCACATCGGGCTGGCTGGCGGGCGCGATACACACCAGCCGTCCGTCCTTGGTCGTGAGCAGGATCTTCCGGCCGCTGAAGCGGGACAGCAGCGCCGCCTCGACGCTGCGGGGCACCGCGTCGGTCTCCGAGTACGCCTCGGGTCCGGCGGCCACGGCGACGGCGTGGGCGCGCGAGAGGCGCAGTCCGAAGCGGGTGGCGCGTTCGGCGAGCCGGCCCAGGTCACTGCGTCCGTAGAGCAGGTCGTCGATGAACTCACGCCGGGCCGCCTCCTCGCGGCGCACGGTCAGCCGCTGGGCGCGCTCGAAGCCTTCGGCGAAGGCGTCGACCGTCTGCTCGACGGCGGCCAGCACGGAATCGGCGGTCGCCGCCGGGTCGGCGACGGCCGCCTGCGGCCAGCAGGCCCGGGTCTCCGACAGATAGAGCCGCACCAGCGCACGCAGTTGGTGCCCGGCGTCGGCAGCCTCCCGGCCGAGCGCCCGGAACGTCTCCAACTCGTCGCGGGTGAGGCGGCGTCCGGCGGCTGCCACCTCGCGCAGAATACGGACGTAGTCCCCCAGCAGGGCCTGGGGGATCTCCGGCTCCGGCACACGTACTCCTCGGGAATCAAGGGATCTCGACACTTCGTCAACGCGCGGAGACGGATGCCGGTGCCCGGCATCAAGAGCGCATAAAGATTGCCGGAATCCGGCAATGCGCCGAACCGGCCCCCGATGACACGATCAGTGCGGCAAAGCACGGGGGACGAACGGGGGGCAAGCGGGGGACACGGGGGAAACCGAGGGGGATACGGGGCACGGGGGACCATCCGGGTCGCGCGGCGGCACAGTCCGCAGCCGGCCCGGACCCCGGGCTCTGCCTCCGGGAACCTGCCGGAATCTCACGCTCGCGCTCCGCCGAGACGGGGGCGGACCGATGACGGAATTCCTTTCAGCGACGCTCGGCTTCCCCGCTGTTCTCTTCAGCTCCGCCCTGGTCGTCGTGGTCTGCTTCTGGCTGCTCGTGCTGGCCGGGGCCGCCGACCACCACGCCTTCGACGCCGACCTGGAGGCCGAGGCGATCGGGTTCGGCGGGGTGCCGGTCGCCGTCTCCGCTTCGCTCTTCCTGGTCGTCGCCTGGTTCACCAGTCTGACCGGCTCGGTCCTGCTGCGCCGCAGCGCGCTGTCCAGCGGCACGAAGGCCTGCCTCGCCGCCGCCGTACTGGCCGCCGCCCTGGTCGTCGGCTGGGCCGTCGTACGGCTGCTCGTACGCCACTTGCGCCGGTACGCCGCCGAACCGCCGCCGTCCAGGCGGGACTTCGTCGGGCAGGTCTGCGCCGTCCGCACCGGCTCCGTCACCACCGACTTCGGACAGGCCGAAGTGGCCGCGCCCGACGGGTCGACGGCAATCGTGCAGGTCCGGCTCGCCGGACCGGA
Organism: Streptomyces sp. AcH 505; assembly: GCF_000818175.1. Taxonomy (GTDB): domain Bacteria; phylum Actinomycetota; class Actinomycetes; order Streptomycetales; family Streptomycetaceae; genus Streptomyces. The sequence continues at coordinate 163,981 of NZ_JTIY01000002.1, read as the reverse complement.
CACCGGGTATCCGCTCGCCTTCGGCAGCAGCGGACTCCTCTACGCGTACGACGCCGAGGGCGAGTTCTTCTGGGTCGCCCCGTACGACGCGGCGCTCGACCCCGGGCCCCGGGTACGAAAGCCCGGCCTGCCGCGCGACGCCGGCTGACCCCCGCCCCCGCGCCTCTCCCGGGCCCCTTCTGTCTCCGGGCCCCCTTCACCGATCCGCCAACCAGCCTGCAAGGACTGTCATGGATGCCATCTCCTTGGGCATCGGCGTGCTCGTCGCCGTTGTCCTGCTCGTCGCCGTAGCCGCTCTCCTCGTCGTCACCCGGCTGTTCCGCAAGGTCGAGCAGGGCAAGGCGCTGATCATCTCCAAGACGAAAAAGGTCGATGTGACCTTCACCGGCGCCGTCGTCCTGCCCGTGCTGCACAAGGCCGAGACCATGGACATCTCGGTGAAGACCATCGAGATCCGGCGCACCGGCCGCGAGGGGCTGATCTGCCAGGACAACATCCGCGCCGACATCCACATCACGTTCTTCGTCCGGGTCAACAAGACCGTGGAGGACGTCATCAAGGTGGCGCAGGCCATCGGCACCGAGCGGGCCAGCGACAAGATCGCGATCCAGGAGTTCTTCGCAGCGAAGTTCTCCGAGGCGCTGAAGACAGTCGGCAAGCAGCTCGACTTCGTCGATCTCTACACCAAGCGTGAGGAGTTCCGCGACCGGATCATCCGGGTCATCGGCACGGACCTGAACGGCTATCACCTGGACGACGCGGCGATCGACTTCCTTGAGCAGACGCCGATGACGCAGCTCGACGGCGCCAACATCCTGGACGCGCAGGGCATCAGGAAGATCACCGAGCTGACGGCGATCGAGCATGTGAAGACCAACGAGTTCCAGCGCACCGAGGAGAAGGAGATGACCCGGCAGAACGTCGACGCCCGGGAGACCATCCTGGAGCTGGAGCGGCGGCAGTCCGAGGCCGAGATCAAGCAGCGCCGCGAGGTCGAGACGCTGCGGGCGCGTGAGGAGGCCGCGACGGCCCGGGTCCAGGAGGAGGAGCGGCTCGGCTCGCAGAGCGCCTTCATCCGCACCGAGGAGCAGCTCGGCATCCAGCGGGAGAACCAGGCCAGGGAGATCGCCGTCGCGGAGAAGAACCGCGAGCGGGTCATCGCCGTGGAGAACGAGCGCATCGAGAAGGACCGGATGCTGGAGGCCATCGGGCGTGAGCGTGAGACGGAGCTGAACCGGATCGCGGCGACGAAGGAGGTCGAGGCCGAGCGCCGCGAGGTGGCGGACGTGATCAGGGAACGGCTCGCCGTGGACCGTACGGTCGCCGAGCAGGAGGAGTCCATCAAGAAGCTGCGGGTGGTCGAGGAGGCCGAGCGCACCCGCCGGTCGGTGATCATCGCCGCCGAGGCCGAGGCCCAGGAGAAGCTGGTCAAGGACATCAAGGCGGCGGAAGCCGCCGAAGCCGCGGCGACCCATCGGGCTGCCGAGCAACTGACCCTCGCACAGGCACGGTTGACGGCGGCAGACTACGACGCCCAGGCCAAGCAGAAGCTGGCGAAGGGCGTCCAGGCGGAGTCGGCGGCCGTGGGGCTGGCCGGGATCCAGGTCCGGGACGCCGAGGCAGACGTCATCGCCAAGACCGGCCGGGCGGAGGCGGGAGCGGCCTCGGCCAGGCTGAGCGCCGAGGCGGGCGGTCTGACGGAGAAGGCGGCGGCGATGGCGGCGCTCGACGACGCTTCGCGCGGCCACGAGGAGTACCGGCTGCGGCTGGCGGCGGAGAAGGAGATCCGGCTGGCCGGCTTCGATGTGCAGCGGCAGGTCGCCGAGGCGCAGGCGACCATCCTGGCGACCGGTCTGGAGAACGCGGACATCGACATCGTCGGCGGCGACTCCGTCTTCTTCGACCGGCTGGTCTCGTCCGTCTCGCTCGGCAAGGGCATCGACGGGTTCGTGGCCAACTCGCAGACCGCCAGGACGCTCGCGGGTCCGTGGCTGGAGGAGGGATCGCGGTTCGCGGACGATCTGACCCAGGTGCTCGGCTCGCTGTCCACGGGTGACGTGCGGAATCTGACGGTGTCGGCGCTGCTCGGCCGGCTGACGGCGTCCTCCTCAGGACCCGCGTCCGGTCAGCTCCAGCAACTGCTCGAAGCGGCGCGGAAGCTGGGCATCGCCGACACCCCGGTCTCCGCGCTGACCGGCGGCGGCCCGACCGGTGTGCCGGTCTCCTCCAACGGCGCTTCGGTGGCCTGATGACTGACGAAGCCGTGGACGCCGGCGCGTACGGGGTACTGCGCCGCCGGCTCGACGAACAGGCCGGTGAGCTGACCCGGCGCGCCGAGGCCCTCAACGCCCGCAGGGCCGAGGAGTTCGGCTCGACGGAGCTGCGGCTGCTCGCCACCGAGCGGATCACCACCGGGCACCCCTGCGTGCCCCGGGACCTGCTGGCCGTCGGCGGCGATCTGCTCCTCGGGTTCGAACGGGCCCCGGGCGCTACGGGCGAGCCGGCTGTCGGTGACGTACTCACCCTGCGCACACCGGACTTGGCCGAGCTGCCCGAAGGGCGGCGGACCCTGCTCAACGACCCGGCCTTCGTCAGGGAGTTCGCCGGACTGCACCGCTACTTCCGCGAGGCCCGGCTGCGCAGGCTGCGGACGGTCGACGGCAAACTGCTCGCGGTGTTCCGCACCGGCGAGGACGCGGCGGACGTGCGGGTGCTGCGCTGGGCCCAGGAGCCGGACGGCTCCGCCGGCGCCTTCGTCGACGGGCGGGGCGAGCGCGACCATGTCTTTCCCGCGTCGCACGACTTCGTCTGGACGGCGGCCGGCCGCGACACGCACGTACGCGGCCGCCACCCGCACATCGCCATCGGCGCGGGCGGCGGCCTGGCGGTCGACACGCTCGGCGGCACCCTCACCGTGAGGACGGCCCAGGGCGGCCAGGCGCCCGGGAACGTGTACGAGGAGCCGGTCGACGAACCGCTCCAGTCCCTCGCCGACGCCGAGATGGAGTACGCCGAGCTGGGGCCGCTCGTCCTGCTGCGGGTGCGCCCCTACAAGGAGGAGGCCTGGCGCCATCTGGTCGTCAACACCCTGCTCGGTACGGTGCTGCGGATCGACGCCGTCGGACCGTCCTGCCACCGGCTCCCCGAGGACCAGGGAATCATCTTCCCCGGCGGGTACTACCTCACCACCGGCGCCCTCAAGACCTTCGACACCGCAGACGCGCTGGTCGACCCCGTCTTCGAGGGGGCGGTCCGCTCCCCCAACGGCGAGGACGTGCTGTACGTCTTCCGCTCACGCGACGCGAGCCGCGGCCTGCTGCTGCCGTACAACCTGATCCGCCAGGAGGTCGCGACCCCGCTGACGGGACGCGGGCACGCGCTTCTCGACGACGGCACCCTGATCCTGCTCAAGGCGGACCCGGGCGGCGAGGCGCAGCCGGGCCGGGTGCATGTGCTGCAGCGGTGGCGGACCCCCTATGTCTCGGACACCCACGCCGCCGCACGGCCGGCGGGTGGCGGGCCGCTCGCCAGGACCGGCAACGCCGACCTGGTGCGCGGTATCTCGGACTGTCTCGCGCTGGCCGGCGGCGTACGGGAGATGACACCGACGGCGGCCGTGCACCGGCAGTTGGCGGCCGACTGCGTACGCGCAGCCGACCGGCACCATTGGCTGACCGACCCGGAACTCGGCCTGCTCGCGGAGCCGTTGGCGCAGATGCGGGAGACAGCCCGGCAGGCGCTCGCCGAGTTCGACGCGGTCATGGAGCTGACCCGGCAGGCGGCGGACGCCCTCGACGACGCCGAGCGCACGCTGACGGGGCTCGTCCGGTCGGTGCGCGGCGAGACGCCGCGCTCGGCCGCAGGATGGATCGACCGGCTCACCGCACTGCGGCGGGCGCACGGCCGGCTGATGTCGCTCATGGACATGCACCACGCCGACACCGAGCGGATCACCACGCTCGGCGCCCGCGCCGAGGAGGACGTCGCGTGGGCGGCCGGGAGCGCCGTCGAATTCCTCAGCGGTGAGGGCGCGTTCGCCGACTACCACGAGACCGTCGACGCACTGCTGGCCGAGACGGACACACTGACCGGCGTCAGCGACGCCGACGCGCTCGGCGCACGGCTGACGGAACTCACCGAGGCCTTTGCGACCGTCACCGACGTGGTGTCCGGACTCGACATCGCCGACACAACCGTCCGGACGACGGTGCTGGAGCGGATCGCCGACGTACTCGGCGGCGCCAACCGCGTGCGCGCCGCCCTCGAAGCACGGCGCGGGGAGCTGGTGTCCCGGGAGGCGACGGCCGGGTTCGCCGCCGAGTTCGCGCTGCTCGGCCAGGCCGTCACGGGCGCGCTGGCCGCCGCCGGCTCCCCCGCGGCCTGCGACGAACAACTGACCAGGCTGCTGCTGCGCCTTGAGGACCTGGAGTCGCGGTTCGCCGGGTCCGACGACTTCCTCGCCCGGCTGGCCGAGCGCCGCGGTGAGGTGCACGAGGCGTTCGCCACCCGTAAGCAGACCCTCCAGGACGCGCGGGCCGGGCGCGCAGAACGGCTCGCCGACTCGGCGGCCCGGGTGCTGGACAGTGTGCGCCGCCGGCTCGGCTCGCTGCCGGATCCGGCGGCGGTGCACACCTATTTCGCCTCCGACCCGATGGTCGCCAAGGTCCGCCGGATCGCCGACGAACTGCGCGACCTCGGCGACCCGGTGCGCGCCGGCGAACTGGAGGGACGGCTGCGGGAGGCACAACAGGAGGCGGGGCGCGCGCTGCGCGACCGGGGTGAGCTGTACGAGGACGGCGGCGCCACGGTCCGGCTCGGGCGCCACCGGTTCGCCGTGAACACCGAACCGTTCGAGCTGACCCTGGTGCCGCACGGGGACGGACTCGCCTTCGCCCTGACGGGTACGGACTTCAGGGCGCCGGTCACCGACGCGGAGTTCGCGGCGACCCGCCCCTACTGGGAGCAGTCGCTGCCGTCCGAGTCGCCGTCCGTCTACCGCGCCGAGCATCTGGCGGCCCGGCTGCTCGACGAACACGGCGCCGACGCGCTGAGCGGTCTCGCTCCTGCGGAACTGGCCCTGCTCGTAAGGGAGTCGACCGCCGCGAGTTATGACGAGGGGTACCAGCGCGGCGTGCACGACGACGACGCCACCGCCGTCCTGTCGGCGTTGCTCGCGCTGTATCCGGCGGCAGGGCTGCTGCGCTTCCCGCCCG
>NZ_JTIY01000002.1:142278-158570 GCF_000818175.1 Streptomyces sp. AcH 505 | reverse complement strand
CGTACGGGCCGCCGCACAGCGGTTCTGGGCGTACGGCGCGGGCGACTCGCGCCGCGCCTCGTGGCAGCGCAGGGCCCGCTCGCTGGCGCGGGCCCGTGCCGCCTTCGGGCCCGCTCCCGCGATCGACGCGCTGCGCCGGGAGTGGGCGGCTGCGATCGAGGAGGCGCTGCCCGGGGAGGAGCCGGGAGACGCGGTCGCCTCGTACCTCTTCGAGGAGCTGACGGGCGGCCCCGCCGGCTTCGTCACCAGCGCTTCGACCCGCACGCTGCTGGACAAGTTCCGCCGGGCGGCGGGCACGTCGGCCTACGACGAGGATCTGCTCGCGCTCGGCGACGACCCGCACGCGCGCCGTCAGCTCGTCGAGGGCTGGCTCGCTCCGTACGCCGCTTCGAGCGGTACGGAGCTGGACCCCGGTGAGCTGGCCGAGGCGGTCGCCGTCGAGCTGTGTCCTGAGCTGGAGCGGTACGAGAGCGACGCGGCGCTGACGGTGACCGTCGAGGGGCTGCTGGGCACCCACCCCCGGATCGCCCGGGGCAGGATGACCGTTCGGCTGGACGAACTCCTCGCCCGTACCACGGAGTTCCGTACGAAGACGATGCCGGGCTTCCGCGCGTACCAGCGGCTGCGCAGCCGGCTCGTCGCCGCCGAGCGGCGCCGGCTGCGGCTGGAGGACCACCGGCCGCGTGTGATGCCGGCGTTCGTCCGCAACCGGCTGCTCGACGAGGTGTACCTGCCGCTGATCGGTGACGCGCTCGCCAAACAGATCGGCGCCGCGGGCGCCGGCCGGCGCACCGACTCGCAGGGCATGCTGCTGCTGGTCTCGCCGCCCGGCTACGGCAAGACGACGCTGCTGGAGTACGTCGCCGACCGGCTCGGCATGGTCCTGGTCAAGATCAGCGGTCCGGCGCTGGGCCACGAGGTGACCTCGCTCGACCCGGCCGAGGCAGGCAGTGTGACGGCGCGTCAGGAGATCGAGAAGATCAATTTCGCGCTCGCCGCAGGCAACAACACACTGCTCTACCTGGACGACATCCAGCACACCTCACCCGAACTGCTCCAGCGGTTCATTCCGCTCTGCGACGCGACCCGCCGGGTCGAGGGGGTCAGGGACGGCCGGCCGCACAGCTACGACCTGCGCGGCAAGCGGTTCGCCGTCTGCATGGCCGGCAATCCGTACACCGGCTCCGGGGAGCGGTTCCAGATCCCGGACATGCTCGCCAACCGCGCCGACGTCTGGAATCTCGGCGAGGTGCTGACCGGCCGTGACGAGGTGTTCGCGATGAGCTTCGTGGAGAACGCGCTGACCGCCAACCCCGTGCTCGCGCCGCTGGCGGGCCGCTCCCGGAGCGATCTCGAACTGCTGGTACGCCGCGCCCGCGGGCACGGCGCGGGGCCCGCCGAGCGGACCGAGCACGCGTACACCCCGGCCGAGGTGGAGCGGATCCTCGCCGTACTGCGCCATCTGCTCGCCGCGCGGGAGACCGTCCTCGCGGTGAACTCCGCGTATCTCGCCTCGGCGGCCCGGACCGCGCAGACCCGTACCGAGCCGCCGTTCCGGCTGCAGGGGTCGTACCGCGACATGAACAAGATCGCCGAGCGGATCGTGCCGGTGATGAACGAGGCCGAATTGTCGGCCGTCGTGGACGACCACTACACGGCGGAGGCGCAGACCCTCACCACGGGGGCCGAGTCGAATCTGCTGAAGCTCGCCGAGCTGCGCTCCGCGCTCACCGCCGAGCAGGCGGCGCGCCTGTCCGCGATCAACGCGTCGTACGTACGCACCCAGGCGCTCGGCGGGCCCGACGGCGATCCCATGGCTCGCGCGGTGGCCGCGCTCGGCCTTCTCGCCGACCGGGTGGCCGCTGTCGGGACGGCCATCACCAACGCATCGGCGGCGGCCGGGGACTGAGCGGGGCCACGGGCGGGGCGCGTCCCGGGGGCGACTGCCGCCGGGACGCGGGCGTGTCAGCCGTGACCCAGGGTCACCGCGATCTACGCTGCTGACCATCCGTCAGGCCGCCGCCGATCACAAAGGGCAACCATGCCGCTCAGGCTTCCCGTGCCACGCATCCTCAGCCGCGTCCCACTGGCCGGGAACTACCCCGCGGCAGTGATCATGGTGCTCCTCGCACTGAGCCCCTACCTGATCCTCACCACGGCGACCTCCTTCGCGCTGCCGGTCCTCATGCACGACCTCAGCGCCACCCGGTTCGAGTTGCAGCTCACCAGCGGCATGTCCAACGCGGGGTACGCGTTCGGTGCCGTGGGCGCCGCCGACCTGCTCCAGCGGCTGCCGCGGCGGGTGGTCTACCTGCTCGCCGAGTCCGGGTTCGTCCTGGGCTCCGTCCTGGCGCTGAGCGCCCCGGGGATCGGGCTGTTCATGGCCGGTCTGATCCTCCAGGGGCTGTGCACCGGCATGCTGCTGGTCTCCGCGCTGCCGCCGCTGATCCTGGGGCACGGCATCGAACGGCTGCCGTTCACCGCCGCGGTCATCAGCATCGGGCTGTTCGGCATGGTGACGGCGGGACCGCTGGTGGGCGGGCTGATCGGCAGTTACGGCGGCTGGCGGCTGCTCTACACCTCGGTGGCCGTGCTCGCCGCCGTCGGACTGACCCTCGGGGCCCTGACGTTCGAGAGCAACGAACCCTACGCGCGGGGCACGCGATTCGACTGGCTCGCCATTCCGCTCGCCTTCGGCACGGCGTTCCTGCCGTTCTTCGGGGTCTCCTGGCTGTCCCGTGGCTCGTTCTCCGACGCCGCGTTCCTCGCCCCGGTCATCGTCGGCCTGCTGATCGGTGCCGTCCTGATCGTCGGTCAGTACCACAAGAAGAACGCACTGATGCCGGTACGCCCCATCAGCAACACACTGCCCGTCAGCGGGACCCTCGGCGCGATGCTCGTCGGGGCCGCCTTCACCACCCTGCTGGAGCTGGCCGAGGTCTATCTGGAGGAGGTGGCGCGCTACTCCCCGATCAAGTCGGGCGCGCTGATCGCTCCGATGGTGCTCGGAGTGGTGATCGCTTCCGTGCTGTTCAAGCAACTGGTGACCACCCGCTGGACACCGGTCCTGGCACTCTCCGGGATCGTCAGCGTCGCCGTCGGCGCCGGGATCCTGCTGGCGGTCTCGGCGTCGAACGCGTCCGCCGTGGTGCCGGTCGCCATGCTGTTCCTGGGCTTCGGCGCGGGCGCCGGCGTCACCCCCGGACTGTTCCTCGCCGGTTTCTCGGTGTCGGCCGCACAGCTCGGTCCGACCTTCGCCCTGGTCGAACTGCTGCGCTCCGAGGCCGCGTTCCTGATCGGCCCGGTCCTGGTGCATCTCGCCATGACGACGGGATCCGACTTCGCCGACGGCTACCGGACGTCGGTGGTGGTCACCCTGATCCTGACGGTCGTCGGCGGGCTGGTCGTCATCGGCATCTGGCTGGCCGGCGGCTCCCGCCCGAAGCGCCCCGACCTGGCGGCCTGGGCCTCCGGTACGTCGACGGCCTTCCACTCGCCGCCGATCGGGGCCAGGTTCCGCAAGGCGTGACGCGCGGCGCGGGCACCCCAGCCACGACGGCGACTACGGCTTGGCCGGCTTGCCCGCCGTACCGATCCAGGTGTGGAACAGCGGCCCGAGATGCTTGCCCGACACCTTCTCGCTCAGGGCGACGAACTGGGCCGTGGTGCCGTTGCCGTAACGGTGGCCGCGCGCCCAGGACTTCAGGATCGTGAAGAAGTCCCGGTCGCCGACGGCCGTGCGCAGCTTCTGCAGTGCCATCGCGCCGCGCGTGTAGACGGGTGAGGCGAAGATGTTCTCGCCGCTGCCGGGATCCGCGGTGGGGAACGCCCAGAGACCGCTGGTCGCCGGCGACGCGTAGTAGTGGTCGAAGCTGGCCTGCGCGCTCTGCCCGCCGTGCTGCTCCTCCCAGAGCCATTCGGCGTACGTCGCGAAGCCCTCGTTGAGCCAGATGTCCTGCCAGCTCGTCAGGCTCACGGAGTCGCCGAACCACTGGTGTGCCATCTCGTGCACGACCGTGCCGACGTCCGGAGCCCTGTCGTACACCGGCCTGGTCTGCGTCTCCAGCGCGTAGCCGACATCGGGGGCGTGGTCGACGATGGCGCCGGCCGCCGAGAACGGGTAGGGGCCGAACCGCTTGGTCTCCCAGTTGAGGATCTCGGGGATCTCGGCCAGCGCGGGGGCGGCCTCCGCCGCCTCCCTCGGGTCCACGGCGTTGTACACCGGGATGCCCGAAGCCGTCCTGTAGCTCTGGACGGTGAACTTGCCGACCGTGGCGGTGGCGAGATAGGCCGCCATCGGCTCGCGCTGGTCCCAGCGGAACGTCGTCTTCCCGTGGCTGGTCCGCTGTGACTTCAGCACACCGTTCGCCACCGCCGTGTACCCCTTGGGCACGGTGATCTCGAACGCGTACGAGGCCTTGTCGAGCGGATGGTTGTCGGCGGGGAACCAGGACATGGCGCCCTGCGGCTCCCCCGCGACGAACGCGCCGTCGTCGGTGGCGATCCAGCCGTCCGGCGATCCGTCCGGGTCGGTCACGTCGGCGGGGACGCCGCCGTAGCTGACCTCGACCCGGAAGGCGGCGCCTCGGCGCAGCGTCTTGTGCGGGGTGACGACCAACTCTTGGCCGTGCCGTGTCCACTTCGCCGTACGGCCGTCCACGCGCACGCTCCTGACCGTGAGACCTGACAGGTCGAGGTCGAACGTCCGCAGGTCCTTGCCGCCGGTCCGCGCGGTGATCGTCGCTTCGCCGTCCAACCGCTTGGTGCCCGGGTCGTAGGCGAGGTCGAGGCCGTAGTGCCCTACGGAGTAGCCGCCGTTGCCCGCCAGCGGGAAGTACGGGTCGCCGAGCCCGGGGGCGCCCGCCTTCGCCGCGACGGCCGCGACGGCGGTGCCCTCGGTGGTCAGGGTGAGGGCGGTGATCGCGAGGACGGCGACGGTGGTGCTCAGGAGGCCGGACCGGACGAAGCCGCGAAGCGGCCGGGCACCGTCGGCGGACGGGTGGGCAGCGGGCACGAGCACTCCTGACACCGGGAACAGGGCTGGTACGAAGGCGACCAAACCTTATTGCCCGGTACACGAAACTGACAAGACGCCAATATGCCTGCTGGTGCGGGGTGCGGGGTCGGTTCCCCGGGCACGATCCCGGGGGGAGCCTCAGGACCGGCGGCGCGGTTTGCCGCGCTTGCCGCCCTTGGCACCGGCGGACCCGCCGCGCGGGTTCTTGCCGGTGGCTTTGCCCGCCGCCGGCTTGCGCCGCGCGCCGCCGCCGCCCGAACCGGGGCGTTCCTTCTTCGGCTGCGTCGGGGCGGCGGCCGGGGGTGTGCGGCCCCGGGTGCTGTTGACCGTACGGCCGCGCACGATCCCGATGAAGTCCTCGACCAGATCGGTGGTGGCGTCCTCCGGCCAGGACAGCGCGATCCGCGACTCGGGCGCGTCGGAGAGGGGCCGGTAGGTCAGGTCCCTGCGGTGGTGCAGCCGGGCGAGGGACTGCGGGACGACGAGCAGGCCCACCCCCGCCGCGACCAGCTCGACGGCGTCGACCGTCGTCTCGGGGCGTTCGTTCGCCGCCTGTCCCGGCGGGCGCTCCCATTCGAGCGTGTCGTCGAGGGGGTGCAGCACGATGTCGTCGGCCAGCTCCTGCGCCGACACCTCTTCCACCGCCGCCACGACATGGTCCTTCGGGACCACGACCACGGTGGTCTCGGTGTAGAGCGGGATCGCGCTGAGGTCCGTCCGGTCGATCGGCAGCCGCACGAGCCCGGCGTCGGCGCCGCCGTCCCGCAGGACGTCCGCGGCCTCGGCCGCCGACACGGGGACGAGGGTCAGCGGGGTGTCCGGCAGCCGCTCGTGCCAGATCCGCACCCACTTGGTGGGGGTCACGCCGGGGACGTAGGCGAGGCGGAACGAAGGGGGCACTTCCGAGCCTGTCACCCCGCCAGGTTACCGGTCGTGGTCAGCGGCGTCGCACCCGCTCGATACCCTGGTCACCATGACGTCGCAGCAGACCACCCAGACCATGAAGCCGGCGACAGCCGCGAAGAAGCTGGGTGTGTACCTTGAGGCCACCCCCGCCGAGTTCCAGGAGGGGGTCGTCTCTCGCAACGAACTGAGCGCGCTCCAGGCGGAGCCGCCCGAGTGGCTCGAGGAGTTGCGCCGCAACGGCCCGCACCCCCGCCCGGTGGTGGCGGCCAAGCTCGGCGTCTCCATCGCGGGTCTCGCCCGCGGCGGGGTGACCGAACCGCTCACCACGGAGCAGATCGAGGCGCTGAAGGAAGCCGGCCCCGACTGGCTCACGCGGGAGCGCGCCACCCAGGCCGAGGTGCGCAAGGAAGCCGTCCGTATCAAGGAGAAGAACGCCGCACGGCGCGAAGCCGACTGACGCCAGCGCTCCTCGGTACGGGCCGATACGGGCCGGTCACGACGTGGCGGTCACGCTGTGCCGGTCACGCTGTGCCGGTCACGGGAACATGAAGATCCCGATGAGGATCTCCAGGAAGACCGCGCCCACCAGCGCGCCGAAGGTCAGGCTCCCCTTGTGGTGCAGCGGTTTCCGCGCTCCGCCGCCACGGGGCCTGTCCTCGGCGAGCGTGGGGTTGGCCGGCCGGTCGAGGGCGTAGAAGCTGTCGTTCTCGTGCGTTTCGATGTATGCCATGAGGACCCCTTCATCGTGGTCTCGGCATGTCCTACTGACCATTTTTCCCCAAATAGGACTATCTACACAGAACGGACAGCGACGTCTCGGGTTCAGCCGAGGAAACTCAGCCGCACCTGCCGGCTCTCGTTGTCGACGTTCGTGTCGACCAGGCACACCGACTGCCAGGTGCCCAGCTCCAGCCGGCCGGCGACGACCGGCAGGGTGGCGTGCGGAGGGACGAGCGCCGGCAGGACGTGGTCCCTGCCGTGGCCGGGGCTGCCGTGGCGGTGCTGCCAGCGGTTGTCGGCGGGGAGCAGCGTCCTGAGCTGGCCGAGCAGGTCCTCGTCGCTGCCCGCGCCCGTCTCGATGAGGGCCACTCCCGCCGTGGCGTGCGGCACGAACACGTTCAGCAGGCCGTCGCGGCCGTCCGCCACGTCGTGGAGGAACGCGGCGCAGTCCCGGGTCAGGTCGACGACCGCCTCTTCGCTGCCGCTGTCGATGTGCAGGATCCTGGTGGTGAATGCGTGTGACATAGCCCCTATCGTGCCGCGCGACGGGGCGGGGCGCGCACGGGAAGATCCCCGGTTTCGGAGCTGTTGGCAGAGGCGTGAACGACTTCGGGGTGCGCGATGTGGACGTGGTGGTCATCGGCGCCGGTCAGGCCGGTCTGTCGAGCGGGTACCACCTGCGGCGTACGGGCTTCGAGCCGGACCGGGATTTCGTCGTGCTCGACCACGCACCGCGCCCCGGCGGCGCCTGGCAGTTCCGATGGCCCTCGCTGACCTACGGCAAGGTGCACGGCATGCACGCGCTGCCCGGTATGGAACTGGTCAGTAAGGACGCCGACGCCGGGCGTCCTTCGGCCGAGGTGATCGGCGCGTATTTCACCGCCTACGAGGAACGGTTCGGGCTGCGGGTGCACCGGCCCGTGGATGTCTCGGCGGTGCGCGAGGGCGAAGCGGGGCGGCTCCTGGTGGAGACGTCCGAGGGTGGGTGGCGGGGCCGCGCGGTCATCAACGCGACCGGGACCTGGGACCGTCCGTTCTGGCCCCGCTACCCCGGGCAGGAGACCTTCCGCGGGCGGCAGTTGCACACGGCGCACTACCAAGGGCCCGCCGAGTTCGCCGGGTTGCGGGTGGTCGTGGTGGGCGGCGGCGCTTCGGGGACCCAGCATCTGATGGAGATCGCCGAGGTTGCGGCGGACACCACCTGGGTGACACGGCGCGAACCGGTCTACCGGGAGGGCCCGTTCGGCGAGGAGCAGGGGCGGGCCGCCGTCGCTCTCGTCGAGGAGCGGGTGCGGCGCGGCCTGCCGCCGCAGAGTGTCGTCTCGGTGACCGGGCTGCCGCTGACCGACGCGATCCGCACGGCACGCGAGGACGGTGTGCTCGACCGGCAGCCGATGTTCGACCGGATCACCCCGGAGGGCGTGGCCTGGGACGACGGCCGGCGGGTGGCTGCCGATGTGATCCTCTGGGCGACGGGCTTCCGGCCGGCCGTCGACCATCTCGCGCCGCTGCGGCTGCGTGAGCCGGGCGGCGGTATCCGGGTCGAGGACACGCGCGCCGTACGGGACGAACGCGTCCATCTCGTGGGGTACGGGCCTTCGGCCTCCACCATCGGCGCCAACAGGGCGGGCCGTACGGCCGTACGGGACATCAGGCGGCTGCTGGCCCGGGAGCCGGCGGGGGCTGCGGTCTGAGCCGCGGGGCCCGAGTCGCCCGGCCCGACGTGCCGCCGACCACGGTCAGTTGCCGCTCGCGTGGCCGCGGTTCTCGTTGAACTCCCGGACGTTGCTGCGCTGTTCCTCGTAGGTCTCGGCGAACCGGGTGTCGCCGTCGGCGACGGTGACGAAGTACAGCCAGTGCCCGGGGGTCGGGTTGACCGCCGCGTTCATCGCGGCGTCCCCGGGGTTGCCGATCGGGGTGGGCGGCAGCCCTCGGTGCGCGTAGGTGTTGTACGGGCTCCTGGTCTTCGTGTCGTCGTGGCTGGTGTCCAGCGTGGCGCGGCCCAGGGCGTAGTTGAGGGTCGAGTCCATCTGCAGGGGCATGTCCATGGCCAGCCGGTTGTGCACGACCCTGGCCACCTTTCCCATGTCGGCCACGGTCGCCGCCTCCGCCTGCACGATGCTGGCGATCGTCACGGCCTGATAGACCGTCACCCCGTTGCGCCGGGCCCCCGCCGCGATCCGGTCGGCGCCGAAGCGCCGGTTGGCGGTGTTGACCATGAAACTGAGCAGGCTCGCCGGTGTCGTCGCGCGGCCGACCGGATAGGTGGCGGGATAGAGATAGCCCTCCGGGTTGCCACGTGCGGCGGTCGGCAGCGTGAGCGCGCCCCCGGTCGCCGCCTTGCGTGTCGTACCGGCGGGGACGGACAGCGCGCGGTCGGCGGCGGCGTACACCTGGGTGGCGCGGCGCCCCTCCGGCACGACCAGGGTGGCCTGCTCACCGCCTCCTCCGCCGCCGCTGTCGTCGCCGGTCAGCAGTAGGACGGGCACGGCGACGGCGGTCGCCACCGCGAGCAGGGCGCCTGTCAGCACGACCAGCCGGCCGCGGCGGGTCAACCGGGTGCGGCGCCCGGGTCCGGTACGCGGAGGGTGGTTGGTCATGCGGGCACGCTAACCCGGAGTGATCACCGAATCCGGTAGCTGAGCTGCGACGACACGGACGGCGCCCCGACCGCGCCACAAGCACGAACAAACGAACGTGGGATCGGTTGTTCGTCAGAAGGTGTGATCGTCAGGATTTCCATTGCCCGATCACTCTGTGAAGCGTGATGCTTACGGGGCGCAAGCGACGGGCTGCAGACCGGAGCCGCGCAGTCCCACATCAGCATTACGTATTGAGGAGAAGCACCACCATGAACGTCATCACCAACCTGCTCGCCGGCCTCGTCCACTTCGTGGGCTGGCTCGTCTGACGCCTCGACCGCGAGCCCGGCGCCGCTGCTCCCCGTCCCACGGGAGCAGCGGCGCTGCCGCGTTTCTGGGCACGGGACCGCCTCACGACGAGACCGCTGCCAGACCGTCGGACGGCCGGTCGGCCGACTCGCCCCTGCGGAGCAGGTCGGCGTACCGGCCGTTCCGCGCGACCAGCTCGTCGTGCGTGCCCCGCTCGGCGATACGGCCCGCGTCGAGGACGACGATCTGGTCCGCGTCCCTGACGGTGGAGAGCCGGTGGGCGATGGTGATGGTGGTGCGCCCCGCGGAGAGCGCGTCGATGGCCTGCTGCACCGCGTGTTCGGTGCGGGTGTCCAGGGCGCTGGTCGCCTCGTCGAGGATCAGCACGGGCGGGTCGCGCAGGATCGTACGGGCAATCGCCAGCCGCTGCTTCTCGCCTCCGGAGAAGCGGTAGCCGCGCTCGCCGACCAGGGTGTCGTAGCCGTCGGGCAGCGACGCGATGTGGTCGTGGATCTGGGCGGCCCTCGCGGCCGTCTCGATCTCCTCGGCCGTGGCCTCGGGCTTGGCGAACCGCAGGTTCTCGGCGACGGACGCGTGGAAGAGGTAGGTCTCCTGGGAGACCACGCCGACCGCGCGGGCCAGCGTGTCGAAGTCCAGGTCACGGACGTCGACGCCGTCGAGCTCGACCCGGCCGCCCGTCACGTCGTAGAGCCGGGGGACGAGATAGCTGAGCGTCGACTTGCCGGATCCGGTGGGTCCGACGACGGCGAGGCTGCCGCCCGCGGGGACGGTCAGGTCGATACCGGTCAGGGTCGGCGCGCCCTTGTCGTCGTACGCGAAGTCGACATCGGCGAAGCGCACCTCTCCCGCGACCCGGTCGATCGTGACCGGCTCGTCGGGCTCGGTGATGTCCACCGGCAGGTCGAGGTATTCGAAGATGCGCTGGAACAGGGCGAGCGACGTCTGCATCTGCACGCCCGTGGCGAGCAGGCTCACCGCCGGACGGAAGAGACCCTGCTGGAGCGAGACGAAGGCGACCAGGGTGCCGATCGAGACGGCCGGCCCCTGGCTGTGCAGCGCCATGCCCGCCACCCAGTAGATGACGGCCGGCATGGCGGCCATGACGATGCCGATGGTCGACATCCGCCAGCGCCCCGCCATGTTGGAGCGGATCTCCAGGTCGACGAGCCGCTCGGACTCGTCGGCGAAGGTCTTGGTGAGCGAGTCGGCCCGGCCCATCGTGCGGCCGAGGAGGATGCCGCTGACGGACAGCGACTCGGTGACGGTGGCCGCCATCGTGGCCATCTGGCGCTGGCGGTGGGTGGTGATCTTCTTGCGCTCGCGGCCGACACGGCGGCTGATCCAGACGAAGACCGGCAGCAGCAGCATCGACACGATCGTCAGCCGCCAGTCCAGCGCGATCATGGCGACGACGGTCGCGATGACGGAGGTGAGGTTGGAGACGAGCGAGGTGGCCGTCGAGGTGACGGTGGCCTGCATGCCGCCGATGTCGTTGGCGATCCTGGACTGGACCTCGCCGGTCCTGGTCCTGGTGAAGAAGGCGAGCGGCATGCGCTGGAGCTGGCCGTACACGGCGGTGCGCAGGTCGTGCATGACGCGCTGGCCGACCGTGGTCGAGATCAGCGTCTGGAGCACACTGAAGACGCTGTTGACCACGGCGGTGACGATCATGCCGAGCGCGAGCAGGGTCAGCAGGCCCGTGCGCCCCTGCGGGATCGCGGTGTCGAGGATCGCCCGCAGCATGAACGGCGAGGCGACGGAGACCAGCGACGAGGCGCCGACGAGCAGTCCGACGACGGCGAGCCGGCCGCGGTAGGGGCGGAAGAGGCCGAAGATGCGCCGCAACTGGGCGGGGGGCTCCGGCTGCCCGGGGCCGCCGGCGCGGTCCTGGGGTGTCCAGGTGGACGGTTCGGGTTTCATGGGCTCCTTCGGGAGTGGAGAGGGGAGCGAACTTTGGTGAGCATAGCTCACTGTTACCTATGTACACAATGAGCGCTGTCCTGGTATTGTTCCCGCATGAACTCCCCCGACCGTGACGGCATGCTGGCCGAGCAGCTGCTGCGGCTGAACCGCCGGCTCCACCGCATCCAGAAGCGCCAGCTGGAGCCGATCGGCATCACCCCGGCGCAGGCCCGTCTGCTGCGCGCGGTCGCGGCGTACGACGAGCCGCCGCGCATGGCCGACCTGGCGGCGCGGATGGAGGTGGTCCCCCGCGCGGTGACCACTCTGGTGGACGGGCTTGAGTCCAGCGGATGGGTGCGGCGGGCGCCCGACCCGACCAACCGCCGGGTGGTGCGGATCGAGATCACCGAGGCCGGGCGCGAGACGCTGCGCGCGCTGCGTACGGCCCGCCGTTCGGCGGCCGAGGACATCCTGGCGCCGCTCGACGCGGACCAGCGCGATGTGCTCGGCGGGCTGCTGTCTACCCTGGTGGACGGAGGGCCGGAGCGGCGCTGCTGATCGCAGGCGGTGCCGCTGACCAGCGACGCACTGCCGGCCGCCGCCCGCGTCACCGCGTACGACGACCGCCGAGGAGCCCGTTCATGCCACTGCTGGAGCCGAAGCCGCAGGCGCTCCGCCCGCGTCACACCAAGGGTCCGGCCGCCCATGACCGGGTCTCCGACGACCGGGCCAAGGGCAGTCCCGAGACGCTGCGCGACGAGCTGGTCGCGCTCCTCGGCCCCGACCGGGTGCTCTCGAAGATCTCCGACCTGGTGCGGTACGCGTCCGACGCCAGCCCGTACCGCTTCCTGCCGCAGGTGGTCGTGGTGCCGCGCGACATCGGGGAGATCTCGGCCGTGCTCGGCTACGCGCACCGCGAGGGCCGTGAGGTGGTCTTCCGCGCGGCGGGCACGTCGTTGAACGGTCAGGCGCAGGGCGAGGACATCCTGGTCGACGTGCGCAGGCACTGGACGGGCGTCGAGGTGCTCGACGACGGCGCCCGGGCGCGGGTCAGCCCCGGTACGACCGTGGCGCGCGCCAATGCCACGCTCGCCCGGCACGGCCGGCTGCTCGGCCCCGACCCGGCGAGCGCCATCGCCTGCACCGTCGGCGGTGTCGTGGCCAACAACGCGTCGGGGATGACGGCGGGCATCACCCGTAACTCGTACCGCACCGTCGCCTCGCTGACCTTCGTGCTGCCGAGCGGCACGGTCGTCGACACGGCGGCGCCGGACGCCGACGAGGCGCTGGCGCGCGCCGAGCCCGAGCTGTGTGCCGGGCTGCTCGCGGTGAAGGCGGAGATCGAGGCGGACGCGGCGCTGACCGCGCGGATCCGCGCCAAGTACGAGATCAAGAACACCAACGGCTACCGGCTCGACGCCTTCCTGGACGGCGCGACGCCGGTGCAGATCCTGCGCGGTCTGATGGTCGGCTCCGAGGGCACGTTCGGCTTCATCTCCGACATCGTCTTCGACACCCTTCCGCTCGACCGGAAGGTCAGCACGGCGCTGCTGTTCTTCCCTTCCCTGCCCGCCGCGGCGGCCGCGGTCCCGCGCTTCACCGAGGCGGGCGCGATCGCCGTCGAGCTGATGGACGGCAACACGCTGCGCGCGTCGGTGAGCGTCGCCGGGGTGCCCGCTGACTGGGCCGGGCTCCCCCGCTCGACCGCCGCCCTGCTGGTGGAGTTCCGGGCGCCCGACGAAGCGGGCCAGGAGGTGTACGAGCAGGCGGCGGCCGAGGCCCTGAAGGGGCTCGACCTGGTCGTGCCCGTCCCTTCGGTGACCAACGCCTTCACCCGCGAGGCGGCGGTGATCAGCGGTTACTGGAAGGCGCGCAAGGCGTTCGTCACGGCGGTCGGCGGCGCGCGCCCGTCCGGTACGACGCTGATCACCGAGGACTTCGCCGTACCGCCGTCCCGGCTCGCCGACGCCTGCGAGGCGCTGCTCGAACTGCAGACCAGGCACGGCTTCGACGCGGCGGTCGCCGGTCATGCCGCGCACGGCAATCTGCACTTCCTGCTCGCGTTCGACGCGGCGAAGGAGACGGACGTCGAGCGGTACGCCGCGTTCATGGACGAGTTCTGCCGGCTGACGGTGGAGCGCTTCGACGGCTCGCTCAAGGCCGAACACGCCACGGGACGCAACATCGCACCGTTCCTCGAACTGGAATGGGGCCCGCAGGCCACGGAGTTGATGTGGCGGACGAAGCAGATCATCGACCCCGACGGGGTGCTGGCCCCGCGCATCGTGCTCGACCGCGATCCGAAGGCGCATCTGCGCGGCCTCAAGACCATCCCCGAGGTCGAGGCGATCGCCGACCCCTGTATCGAGTGCGGCTTCTGCGAACCGACCTGCCCGAGCCACGACCTGACCACCACGCCGCGCCAGCGCATCGTGCTGCGCAGGGAGATGATGCGCCAGCCGGGCGGTTCCCCCGTCGAGTCGAATCTGCTGGAGTCGTACGGCTACGACGCGGTGGACACCTGCGCGGGCGACTCCACCTGCAAGCTGGCCTGCCCGGTCGGCATCGACACCGGCGCGATGATGAAGGACTTCCGTCATCAGCGGCACTCCCCGCGTGAGGAGCGGATCGCCGAGCTGACCGCCCGGCACTTCAAGGCGGTCGAGGCTTCCGCGCGGCTCGCCGTCGCCGCTTCGAGCCGGATCAGCGACCGGCTCCTGGAGTCGGTCACCCGCAGGGCACGCGCGGCGGTGCGCCCCGATCTCGTCCCCGAGTGGCTGCCGGAGATCCCCGGCGCCGCGGCGCGCACCCTGCCCCGCACGAGCGAGCGGGCGGCGACCGCCGTCTACTACCCCGCCTGTGTGAACCGCATCTTCGGCGAGCCGGACGACCACAAGGGCCCGTCACTGCCGCAGGCGGTGGTCGCGCTGGCGAACCGCGCGGGACAGGCCGTCTGGATCCCGGAGGATGTGGCAGGCACCTGCTGCGCGACCATCTGGCACTCCAAGGGGTACGAGGCGGGCAACCGGCTGATGGCCAACCGCATCGTGGAGGCGGCGTGGCGCTGGACGGCGGGCGGCCGGCTCCCGCTGATCGTGGACGCCTCCTCCTGCACGCTCGGTATCGCCGAGGAGGTCGTGCCGTATCTCACCCCCGACAACCGGCAGTTGCACAAGGAGCTGACTGTCGTGGACTCGCTCGTCTGGGCGGCCGACACGCTGCTCCCCCGGCTGACGGTGCTGCGGAAGGCGGATTCGGCGGTCGTCCATCCGACCTGCTCGATGCGTCATCTCGGCGACGAGGAGCAGCTGCGTACGGTCGCCGAGGCCTGCGCCCATGAGGTGTACGTCCCGGACGACGCCCGCTGCTGCGCCTTCGCGGGTGACCGGGGCATGCTGCACAAGGAGCTGACGGATTCGGCCACCGCGCATGAGGCGGCCGAGGTCACCGGACGGAGTTTCGACGCGTACCTCTCGGCGAACCGGATGTGCGAGATCGGCATGGACCGGGCCACGGGACAGCACTACCAGTCGGTGCTGCTGGAGTTGGAGCGGGTGACCCGCCCCGCCGCCCCCTGACCGGCCGCGTCCCGCTCGGTCCCGGTGGCTCGTTTTGCCACCTCACCGCGGAAAAGCCGTTGCTCCGGGCCGTCCCGGAAGGCGAAGCTTGCACGGTTTGGGACCACTCCACGAGTCATGGGACATCATGCAGATTCGCGACCTTCCGTACGCCGACCCCGGGGTCCCCGACGCACGGTCGGGCCCCCGGTTCCTGCTGTGGCTGGGCCGCAACCAGTTGCGCGGCCAGCTCAAGGCGCTGGGCTGGGGCCTGCTGCACCATCTTTCCGTCGGCGGACTGCCGGTGGGCGCGGGACTCGCCGTGCAGGCGGTCGTCGACCGCTCCGGCGCGCGGCTGGCGCTCGCCGGCGGGCTCATCGCCGTGCTCGGCCTGGGGATCGCGGTCGGCGACACGATGCTGCATCGCACCGCCATCACCAACTGGATCACGGCGGCGGCGCGGCTCCAGCAGCTGCTGGCCCGCAAGACGGCGGAGCTGGGCTCGGCGCTGACCCGCCGGGTCGCGGCGGGTGAGGTCGTCGCCGTCTCCACCGGCGACGTGGAGAAGATCGGCTGGTTCGTGGAGGCGGTCTCCCGCTTCCTCGCCGCCGCCTGCGCGATCGTGCTGATCTGCGCGGGTCTCCTCTGGTACCTGCCGTCGCTGGGGCTGGTGGTCGCCATCGGCGTACCGGTCCTCGCCCTCGCCGTCCTGCCGTTGCTGCCGCGCGCCACCCAACGGGCCGACGTGCAGCGTGACAAGGCGGGCAAGGCCACCGAACTGGCCTCGGACACCGTCGCCGGGCTGCGGGTGCTGCGCGGGATCGGCGGCGAGGAGCTGTTCCTCGGCCGCTACCGCGCCGCTTCGCAGGAGGTCAGGAAGGCTGCGGTGCGCAGCGCCAGGATGTGGTCGCTGATCTCCGCCGTCCAGGTGCTGCTGCCGGGGATCATGCTGATCACGGTGGTCTGGTACGGGGCGAATCTGGCGCTGGACGGCCGGATCGACCCGGGCCAGCTGGTGACCGTCTACAGCGCGGTGACGCTGCTGATCTTCCCGCTCGGCCAGTTCGAGGAGATCGCCATGGCGTACTCCTTCTCCCGGCCTTCGGCGAAGCGCGCCGCCCGGGTGCTGGCACTGGAGCGCACCTCGTTCGAGGCCGAGCGCGGCGGCCTCGCCGACGCCAGGCCGACCGGTGATCTGTACGACCCGGCGACCGGGCTGCGCGTCCCCGCCGGGCTGCTGACCGCCGTGGTGTGCGGCGACCCGGACGCGGCGGGCCG
>NZ_JTIY01000002.1:93271-142112 GCF_000818175.1 Streptomyces sp. AcH 505 | reverse complement strand
TGCCGCCGAGGAGGAGAAGAGCCCGTCGGTGCTGCTCGGCGGGGTGGCGCTGGACGATCTGCCGCTGGACGCTGCGCGGGCCAGTGTGCTGGTCCAGGACAAGGATCCGGTGCTGCTGTCGGGGACCCTCGACGAACTGCTCGACGTGCCGTCGTCGGGCGCCGTCGACCCGGCGAAGGCACTTGCCGCCGCGCAGTGCGGCGATGTGCTCGACGCGCTCGTGCAGGCGTCCGTCGACGGGACGGGCGACCCGATGCGTTCGCGGATCACCGAGCGCGGCCGGTCGCTCTCCGGCGGCCAGCGCCAGCGCCTGGCGCTGGCCCGTTCGCTGGTCACCGACCCGGAGGTGCTGGTGCTCGACGAGCCGACGTCGGCGGTCGACTCGCACACGGAGGCGCGGATCGCGGAGGGCGTGAAGGCCCTGCGGACCGGCCGCACGACGGTGGTGTTCGCCTCGTCGCCGCTGCTGCTCGACCACGCCGACCGGGTGGTGTTCGTGCACGACGGCGCGGCGACGGCCGCGGGCAGCCACCGCGAACTCGTCCGCGACAACGGCGAGTACCGGGCGGTCGTCACCCGGGAGACCGAACAGGAACAGCTCATCGAGGAGTCCGCATGATCGGCGTGGCACGACCGGAGTACGACCCGGCGGCCCCGGAGTCGGCGACGACCCTGCCGGTCGGCACACCGGCGACGGTCCGGGCGTATGTGTCCGAGCTGCTGAAGCGGCACCGTACGGCGTTCGTCGTGCTGATCGCGGTGAACGCCGTGTCGGTGATCGCCTCGATGGTCGGCCCGTACCTGCTGGGCAACATCGTGGAGGAGCTGTCCGACGGGGCGCGCGAACTGCATCTGGGGCGCGTGGCCGCGGTGTTCACTGTCGCCCTGGTCATCCAGACGGTCTTCACCCGGACGGTCCGGCTGCGCGGCGCGATGCTCGGCGAGGAGATGCTGGCCGATCTGCGCGAGGACTTCCTGGTCCGGTCGGTCGGGCTGCCGCCCGGGGTGCTGGAGCGGGCGGGGACGGGCGATCTGCTGTCCCGGATCACCACCGACATCGACCGGCTGGCGAACGCCATGCGCGAGGCGGTGCCGCAGCTGGCGATCGGTGTCGTGTGGGCGCTGCTGCTGGTCGGCGCGCTGATCGTGACCGCCCCGCCGCTGGGTCTCGCCGTGCTGGTGGCGCTGCCGCTGCTGGTCGTCGGCTGCCGCTGGTACTTCAAGCGGGCGCCTTCCGCGTACCGCTCGGAGGCGGCGGGGTACGCGGCGGTCGCGGCGATGCTGACCGAGACCGTGGACGCGGGCCGCACGGTCGAGTCGCACCGGCTCGGCGGGCGCCGGGTGGCGCTGTCGGACCGGCGGATCAAGGAGTGGACCGGCTGGGAGCGGTACACGCTGTTCCTGCGCTCGGTGCTGTTCCCGGTCATCAACCTGACCAATGTGGTGATCTTCCTCGCGGTCCTGGTGATGGGCGGCGCCTTCGTCCTGGAGGGCTGGATCGACGTCGGCCAGCTCACGACGGGAGCGCTGTTCGCGCAGATGCTGGTCGACCCGGTGGGGCTGATCCTGCGCTGGTACGACGAGTTGCAGGTCGCCCAGGTGTCCATCGCCCGGCTGGTGGGCGTACGGGACATCGAACCGGCGGCGGGCGACGAGTCGGTGGTGCCCGCGGGCCGCGCGGTCAGCGCGGACGAGGTGCACTTCGGCTACCGCGAAGGGGTGGACGTACTGCATCAGGTGACGCTGAACGTCAGTCCCGGCACCCGGCTGGCGCTGGTCGGCCCGTCGGGCGCGGGCAAGTCGACGCTGGGGCGGCTGCTCGCCGGTATCTACGGTCCGCGGACCGGTACGGTCACGCTGGGCGACGCCGAGCTGTCCCTGATGCCGGCCGAGCGGGTGCGGCAGCATGTGGCCCTGGTCAACCAGGAGCACCATGTCTTCGTCGGCACGCTGCGGGACAACCTGCGGCTCGCCCGTACCGGCGCCGACGACGCCGAGCTGTGGACGGCGCTGGAGGCGGTCGACGCCGACGGCTGGGCGCGCGGCCTCGCCGAAGGGCTCGACACGGAGGTGGGCTCGGGCAGTGTCGCGCTCACCCCTGCGCAGGCGCAGCAGGTCGCGCTGGCGCGGCTGGTCCTGGCCGATCCGCACACCCTGGTGCTCGACGAGGCCACGTCGTTGCTGGACCCCCGGGCCGCCCGGCATCTGGAGCGCTCACTGGCCCGGGTCCTCGAAGGGCGCACGGTGGTGGCGATCGCGCACCGGCTGCACACGGCGCATGACGCGGATGTGATCGCGGTGGTCGAGCAGGGCCGGATCAGCGAACTGGGCAGCCACGACGAGCTGGTGGCGGCGGACGGGGCGTACGCGGCGCTGTGGCGCTCCTGGCACGGCTAGGGAGTGTCCGCGAAGTATCGTCGTCCGCCCTCGGGGCGGGGCTCGCGCCGTGGTCCGGCCCCGTCCTCTCGCTGCGTGGTCACACCGGTGATGACGCGGCGTCGGCCGGCGCCGTGGCACGTCTGACGCTTTCGCGCAGGAGTGCCCGGCGCTGTTCGTGCACCTCGGCGGGCTCTCCGGCGGTCGCCGCGTAGACGTTGCTGACCGGCGACCAGGCCATGGACATCGCGATGACCATGGCCATCAGGTCGAACGGGTTCCCCTGCCGTACCAGCCCCGCCGCCTGTGCCTCGGCGATGACCCGCAGTTTGCGCTGGTCGAGGCGTTCGTGTTCCTCGACGAGGTGCCCTGCCGGGCGACGCTCCAGGCGCGCCCAGGTGGCGAGCCGGATGAGGTCGGGGCGGGCGAGGTACTCGTCGTAGAGGCGTACGGCCCAGTCGGCGAGGTCGCCGGGGTCGCCCGCGTCGATGGGGACGACGTTGACGATCCGCTCCATCATGCCGAAGAAGATCGCGTCGAACAGCCCTTCCTTGTTGCCGAAGTAGGCATAGAGCTGCGCCTTGTTGGTGCGGGCCGCCGCCACGATCCGCTCGATCCGCGCCCCGGCGATCCCGTGCTCGGCGAACTCCACGGTCGCCACGTCGAGGATGCGTTTGTGGGTCGCGGCGCCGCGCGCGGTCAGGGACTGGTCGGCCATGTCCGCCACCTTACCAAACAGAACAGTTGGTTTGCTTGGCGGCCTCGATGGGCCTACGCTAAAACAGACCGAACAGTCTGTTTGAGGAGTTGGCATGAGGACCACAGTTGGCTGGCGCGCCGAAGGACCCGGCACGACGCTGCGCCGCACCCCGTTGGAGCGCCGCGAGCTGCGCCCCGACGACATCGCCGTACAGGTGGACTTCTGCGGTGTCTGCCACACCGATCTGCACGCCCTGACCGCCCGTACCGGTGCGCAGGACGCGCCGCTGGTGCCGGGCCACGAGTTCACCGGGACCGTGACCGAGGTCGGCCCCGAGGTCACCCGTTTCGCGGTGGGCGACCCGGTGGCCGTGGGCAACATCGTCGACTCGTGCGGCGTGTGCGTCATGTGCGAGGCGGGGCAGGAGAACTTCTGCCGGGAGTTCCCGACCCTGACGTACAGCGGCACCGACCGCCATGACGGCTCGACCACCCTCGGCGGCTACTCACGCGAGTACGTCGTACGCGACCGCTTCGTCTACGCGCTGCCCGCCGGCCTCGACCCGGCCGCGGCGGCCCCGCTGCTGTGCGCCGGAATCACCGTGTGGGAGCCGCTGCGCGCCCTCGGCGTGGGCCCCGGCACCCGGGTCGCCGTGGCAGGGCTCGGCGGGCTCGGCCATCTCGCGGTCAAGTTCGCCGTGGCGCTCGGCGCCCGGACGACGGTCATCAGCCGCACGGCGGACAAGGCGGACGACGCCCGCAAGCTGGGCGCCGACGATCTGCTGGTCTCCACGGACGAGGCGCGGATGGCCGAGGCGCGTGACCGCTTCGACGTCGTCATCGACACCATCTCGGCCGTCCACGACCTCGGCCCGTATCTGCGCGTGGTGGCCATGGACGGCACCCTCAGCCAGGTCGGGTATCTGGGCCCCGTCGCTGTGGAGACGATGGACCTGCTGGCCGGCCGCAAGAAGCTCACGTCGGCCGGCAGCGGCGGTACGCCGGCGACCGCCGCGATGCTGGAGTTCTGCGCGGAGCACGGCGTCACGGCCGATATCGAGCTGCTGCCCTCGGCGCGGGTGAACGACGCCCTGGACCGGCTCGGCCGTAACGACGTGCGCTACCGCTTCGTGCTCGACATGTCCGACCTGTCGGCCGGCTGACGCGCGAGCGGCGCCGGGTCAGAACACGCCCAGCGCCGCCGCGGCGCCGACCCCTCCCAGCACCATGAACGCGGGCATCAGGACCTTGATCTCCACCCAGGCGCCCGCCCTGAAGCGGATGAACTTCGGCGGCCCGATCGGGTACCAGCGCTTACGGCCCAGCGGGATCGGCCACAGGATCGGGCAGCCGGAGACGGTGATCGCGTCACCGATGTCGTGCACGAGCGCGCCGAGGATGATCGGCAGCCCCAGCCAGACGTACTCGTGACCGACCCCGGTGAACAGCCAGTGCGCGCCGTTGCCCGGCTCGTCCAGGATGTCCGCCAGCATCCACGCGCTGGTCGCGCCGAGCAGCCAGACCAGGACGTCGCTCGACATCCGCGCCGCCCGCCACAGCAGCCCCTCCACGGCCAGCACCATGTGCACGAAGAGGATGAAGAGGACCGCCCAGCGGCCGCCGACGATCGCGAGGCCCGAGGCCCCAGCGCCGACCAGGACCGCCCACAGCCAGGTGTGGGTCAGGGTGCGGTGGCCGCCGTTCCTGCGCGGGTCGCCCTTCTTCCTCGTCGCCTTGTAGACGGCGGTCGACATCCTGTCGACGATCTCGCACAGCCCGCGTGAGATGGGTCCGAAAGCCCGCGAGATGGTCGCCGCCTTGTGGTCCAGATCGGGGGCGAGCGCGGCGCCCGCGCATATCAGGGCGCCCACGGCCAGTACCGGCCACGGCATGCTGTGTCCTGCGGCTGCCGCCGCCGCACCCACCCCCAGCCAGGCCGCCGCCCCTGACAGTGAGTGTGCCGGTCCCATCATCGTCGTACCCGCCCCATTGCAGTTGTTATTCATGGTCAGTTGAGACCGCAGGCTACCTTCCATGATCTTCGAGGCGTCGTCCGGTTCCCTCATCCGGGCGGAAGGCAGGCAAGATGGGGTGGTGACCCTCATCGATCAGCTGCCGCCGGATGCCGACCCCGATGCCCTCTTCGAGGCGTTCTCCTCCTGGACCGAAGGCCAGGGCATCGCGCTCTACCCGGCTCAGGAGGAGGCGCTGATCGAGGTGGTCTCGGGAGCCAACGTGATCGTCTCGACCCCCACCGGGTCGGGAAAGAGCCTGATCGCGGCGGGTGCGCACTTCACGGCGCTGGCCCAGGACAAGGTCACCTTCTACAGCGCGCCGATCAAGGCGCTGGTCTCGGAGAAGTTCTTCGACCTGTGCAAACTCTTCGGCACCGAGAACGTCGGCATGCTGACCGGTGACGCCTCCGTCAACGCCGACGCGCCCGTCATCTGCTGTACGGCGGAGGTGCTGGCCTCCATCGCGCTGCGTGACGGCAAGTACGCCGACATCGGCCAGGTCGTCATGGACGAGTTCCATTTCTACGCCGAGCCGGACCGCGGCTGGGCCTGGCAGATCCCGCTGCTGGAACTGCCGCAGGCCCAGTTCATCCTGATGTCGGCGACGCTCGGTGACATGTCGCGGTTCGAGGAGGATCTGACCCGGCGTACGGGCCGGCCGACCTCCGTCGTACGGTCGGCGACCCGCCCGGTGCCGCTGTCGTACGAGTACCGTCTGACGCCGATCACGGAGACGCTGACCGAGCTGCTGGAGACCCGGCAAGCCCCGGTGTACATCGTGCACTTCACCCAGGCGGCGGCCGTCGAGCGTGCCCAGTCGCTGATGAGCATCAACATGTGCACCCGCGAGGAGAAGGACAAGATCGCCGATCTGATCGGCAGTTTCCGCTTCACCACCAAGTTCGGCCGCAACCTGTCGCGTTACGTCCGCCACGGCATCGGCGTGCACCACGCTGGCATGCTGCCCAAGTACCGCCGGCTGGTCGAAAAGCTGGCGCAGGCAGGCCTGTTGAAGGTGATCTGCGGTACGGACACCCTGGGCGTCGGCGTCAACGTCCCCATCCGCACGGTGCTGTTCACCGCCCTGACCAAGTACGACGGCACCCGGGTACGCACCCTGCGCGCGCGGGAGTTCCACCAGATCGCCGGCCGGGCGGGCCGCGCCGGGTTCGACGTGGCGGGGCTCGTGGTGGCGCAGGCGCCCGAGCACGTGGTGGAGAACGAGAAGGCGCTCGCCAAGGCGGGGGACGATCCGAAGAAGCGCCGCAAGGTGGTACGCAAGAAGGCGCCGGAGGGCTTTGTCGCCTGGTCGGAGACCACCTTCGACAAGCTCATCGGCTCCGACCCTGAGCCGCTGACCTCACGCTTCCGCGTCACACACACGATGCTGCTGTCGGTGATCGCCCGTCCCGGCAACGCCTTCGAGGCGATGCGCCATCTGCTGGAGGACAACCACGAGCCGCGCAGGCAGCAGTTGCGGCACATCAGGCGGGCCATCGCGATCTACCGGTCGCTGCTGGACGGCGGTGTGGTGGAGCGCCTGGAGACCCCGGACGCCGAGGGCAGGATCGTCCGGCTCACCGTCGACCTCCAGCAGAACTTCGCGCTGAACCAGCCGCTTTCGACCTTCGCGCTGGCCTCCTTCGAGCTGCTGGACCCCGACTCCCCCTCCTACGCGCTGGACATGGTCTCGGTCGTCGAGTCGACCCTGGACGACCCGCGGCAGATCCTCGCCGCGCAGCAGAACAAGGCGCGCGGCGAGGCGGTCGGCCAGATGAAGGCCGACGGCATCGAGTACGAGGAGCGGATGGAGCGGCTCCAGGACGTCACGTACCCGAGGCCGCTGGAAGAGCTGCTGGTGCACGCGTACAACACGTACCGCACGAGCCATCCGTGGGTCGGCGACCACCCGGTCTCCCCCAAGTCGGTCATCCGTGACATGTACGAACGCGCCCTGACCTTCACGGAGTTCACCTCGCACTACGAGCTGGCCCGCACCGAGGGGATCGTGCTGCGCTATCTGGCCGGCGCGTACAAGGCGCTGGAACACACCATTCCGGACCATCTGAAGTCGGAGGATCTGGAGGACCTCACGGCGTGGCTCGGTGAGATGGTCCGGCAGGTCGACTCCAGCCTCCTCGACGAGTGGGAGCAGCTGGCCAATCCCGAGGTGGACACGGCCGAGCAGGCCCAGGAGAAGGCCGACCAGGTCAGGCCGGTCACCGCCAACGCGCGTGCCTTCCGGGTCCTCGTCCGCAACGCCATGTTCCGCAGGGTCGAGCTGGCGGCGCTGGACAAGGTCGGTGAACTGGGCGAGCTGGACGCCGAGTCGGGCTGGGACGCCGACAAGTGGGGCGAGGCGATGGACGCGTACTGGGACGAGTACGAGGACATGAGCACCGGCCCGGACGCCCGCGGCCCGAAGCTGCTGGCCATCGAGGAGGACGCGGCCCACGGCCTCTGGCGGGTGCGCCAGACCTTCGCCGACCCGAAGGGCGACCACGACTGGGGCATCAGCGCCGAGGTGGACCTGGCGGCCTCGGACGAGGGGGGTCTCGCCGTCGTCCGGGTGACGTCGGTGGGTCAGCTCTGAGCCGGGCGGGGGGCCTGTTCACGGCCGTCGATCTCCTGGGTCCACACTGGAAGGACTACTGAGTACCGAGGAGATTCCGATGGCGCTGTACGACATCCCGCTGCGCACCCTGGCCGGCGAGCCCACTTCTCTGGCCGAGTACCGGGGCAAGGCCGTGCTGGTGGTGAACGTGGCCTCCAAGTGCGGGCTCACCCCGCAGTACGCCGGGCTTGAGCAGCTTCAGAAGACCTACGGCGACCGGGGCTTCACCGTCCTCGGCGTGCCGAGCAACCAGTTCGCCGGACAGGAGCCCGGTACGGCCGAGGAGATCCAGACGTTCTGCTCGGCGACGTACGGGGTCACCTTCCCGATGCTGGAGAAGACGGACGTGAACGGGGAGAGCCGGCACCCGCTGTACGTGGAGCTGACGAAGACCGCGGACGGCGCGGGCGAGGCCGGGGACGTCTCGTGGAACTTCGAGAAGTTCCTGCTCTCCCCGCAGGGCGAGGTCGTCGCCCGGATCCGCCCGCGCACCGAGCCGGACGCCCCCGAGGTCGTCTCCGCGATCGAGGCGCAGCTCCCCGCCTGACCGCCGCCTTCTCCGTACGCCCTAGCGGATCTGCACGCCCGAGATGGTGCGGGCGATCACCAGGCGCTGGATCTCGCTCGTCCCTTCGAAGATCGTGTAGATAGCCGCGTCCCGGTGCATCCGCTCGACCGGGTATTCGCGGGTGAAGCCGTTGCCGCCCAGGATCTGTACGGCCTGGGCGGTGACGGCTTTCGCGGTCTCGCTGGCGAACAGCTTCGACATGGAGCCCTCGGCCGAGGTGAACGGCTTTCCCGCGCTCGCCATCCAGGACGCCCGCCACACCAGCAGCCGCGACGCGTCGATCCGGGTGCGCATGTCGGCGAGCTGGAAGGCGATGCCCTGGTTGTCGATGATGGGGCGGCCGAACTGGGTGCGGGTGGTGGCGTAGTCGAGGGCGACCTCGTACGCGGCGCGCGCCGTGCCGACCGCCATCGCGCCGACGGCGGGGCGGGACGCCTCGAAGGTGGCCATGGCGGCGTTCTTCATCCGCTCGCCGCCGGCCGCGGCCCGCTCACGGGCCCTGGCGAGGCGTTCGTCGAGCTTGTCCTTGCCGCCGAGCAGGCAGTGCCCCGGTATCCGGACGTCTTCGAGGACGACCTCGGCGGTGTGCGAGGCGCGGATGCCGTGCTTCTTGAACTTCTGGCCCTGGGCCAGCCCGGGGGTGCCGGGCGGGACGATGAAGGAGGCGTGGCCCTTCGAGCCCAGCTCGGGATCGACGACGGCGACCACGACGTGCACGTTGGCTATGCCGCCGTTGGTCGCCCAGGTCTTGGTGCCGTTGAGCACCCATTCGTCGGTGGCCTCCTCGTACACGGCGCGGGTCCGCATGGCGGCCACGTCGGAGCCGGCGTCGGGCTCGGACGAGCAGAAAGCGGCGAGCTTCACGTCGTCGGCGTCGCCGTACATCTGCGGTATCCAGGTGCCGATCTGCTCCTCGGTGCCGTTGGCGAGGACGCCGACGGCGGCGAGTCCGGTGCCGACGATCGACAGCGCTATCCCCGCGTCACCCCAGAACAGCTCCTCCATCGCCATCGGGATGCCGAGCCCCGTGGGGTCGAAGAACTGCTGCGCGTAGAAGTCGAGCGAGTAGATGCCGAGCTTGGCCGCCTCCTGGATGACCGGCCACGGCGTCTCCTCACGCTCGTCCCACTCGGCGGCCGCCGGGCGGACGACATCGGCGGCGAAGCCGTGCAGCCAGTCCCGCACCTGCTTCTGGTCGTCGTTGAGTTCGAGCGTGAACTCGGCCATGTTCTCCTCCAGTGCTGCGTCGCGCGCCGTGTCGCCCGAGGCGCCCACCCGCGATGGTTACCTGCGGTAACCACAGTCTGTTACCCGCAAGTAGGCCATGTCAACAGAGTTCGGCCGGATCCGCGTGGGCGGCGGGCAGGGTGTTACGTTGCGGGAGCGGCACAGAAATCGCACGGGCGGGGAGAAACGATGGAGACCACACAGCAGGCCGAGCAGCAGCGCTCGGCCCAGCAGAGACGGCGCCAGTTGCTGGAGGCCGCCGACCGCGTGGTGCTCCGCGACGGACCCCAGGCGTCCATGAACGCGATCGCCGCCGAGGCGGGCATCACGAAGCCCATTCTGTACCGGCACTTCGGCGACAAGGGCGGGCTGTACCGGGCGCTGGCCAAGCGGCACACCGACGCCCTGCTCGACGCCCTGCGCGCCGCGCTGGACGCGCCGGCCGAGCGGCGCCAGCGGGTCGAGGCCACGCTGGACACGTACCTGTACGCCATCGAGGCGCGCCCGCAGGTGTACCGCTTCCTGATGCATCCGGCCGAGGACGCCCAGCCGACCGAGGCCGGGTTCGACGTCGGCCGGCATTCGGCGCCGCTGCTGCGCAGGCTCGGCGAGGAGCTGGCCACCGTCATCGAGGAGCGGGTCGACCTCGGCCCCGACAGCCAGCAGCTCGCCCGCGTCTGGGGTCATGGCATCGTCGGCATGATGCACGCGGCGGGCGACTGGTGGCTCGGTGAACGTCCCTGCTCGCGTGAGCAGTTGGTGCGCACCCTGGCGGACATGCTGTGGGGCAGGCTGGCCAGCGTCGACAACCGCGCGGGCGGCCCCGGTTTCTGAACCGCCAGGACCGGGGTGCGTCAGCCGCTCCACGGCGCCCGGCGTGCCGCACGCAGCACCTTGGCCTTGCGCCATCCGGTGAGCCGGTCGGGATAGACGGTGCCGGCCACATGGTCGCACTCGTGCTGCAGGCAGCGGGCGAAGAAACCGCCGCCCTCCAGCCGTACCGGACCGCCCTCGCGGTCGGATCCCTCGACCACCGCATGGTCGAACCGCTCGGTTCCCGCCTCGATGCCGGGCAGCGAGAGACAGCCCTCGGGACCGCGTACGACGACCCCGTCCGCCTCGACGAGCCGCGGGTTGACGACGTGTCCGAGATGCCGGACGTCCTCGTCGTCGGGGCAGTCGTACACGAACACCCGCAGCCCCACGCCGATCTGATTGGCGGACAGGCCGACGCCGCGCGCCGCGTACATCGTCGCGTAAAGATCCTCGATCAGTCCGCCGAGCGCGGGGCCGAAGTCCGTGACGGGTTCACAGGGAGCGTGCAGCACCGGGTCGCCGAGCATTCGCATGGCTCGTACTCGCCCGGTACTGCCGGGGATCGGGCGGTTTCGCATGCCGGTCAGGGTACGGTCCTCGTGACCTCCGTCTTCTGCCCGGTGCCGCAGTTCGGGTCCGTGGCCGGATCTCGATAGGCTGACCCACGGACCGACCCAAGGAGGATCAAGGACGATGGCAGGCAACACGGACCCGCTGTCGCCGCGGGCCAAGCTGGCCGTGACGGCGGGCAAGGCCGCAGCGGCGGTGTCGCGCGCTGCCGGGCGTGGCAGCGGATCGGTGATCGGCGGGAAGGTGGCGCTGAGACTCGACCCCGATCTGCTGGGCCGGCTCGCGCAGCACCTCGACGTCATCCTGGTGTCGGCGACGAACGGCAAGACCACCACCACACGGCTGATCGCGGAAGCCCTGCGCGCCGCGGGGCCCGTGGTCTCGAACGCGCTCGGCGCGAACATGCCGGCCGGCATCACCTCGGCCCTGGCCGGCGGTTCCGACGCCAGGTTCGGTGTGATCGAGGTGGACGAGAAGTATCTCGCCGGGGTGGCACGCGACACGACGCCCAAGGCGATCGCGCTGCTCAACCTCTCCCGCGACCAGCTCGACCGCGCGGCGGAGACCCGGATGCTCGCCGAGAAGTGGCGCGAGGGCCTGGCCGGTACGAAGGCGGTCGTGATCGCCAACGCCGACGACCCGCTGATCGTCTGGGCCGCCTCCTCGTCCCCGAACGTGGTGTGGGTGGCGGCCGGCCAGGAGTGGAAGGACGACGCCTGGTCGTGCCCCTCCTGCGGCGGTGTGATGCAGCGCCCCGGGGACGACTGGTTCTGCGCCGAGTGCGGCTTCCGCAGGCCCTCCCCCAGCTGGGTGCTGCACGGCGACCACGTGCTCGACCCGCACGGCTCGGCCTGGCCGATCCACCTCCAGCTGCCGGGCCGCGCCAACAAGGCGAACGCGGCGACGTCGGCCGCCGTGGCGGCGACCTTCGGCGTACCGCCGCAGGTGGCCCTGGAGCGCATGTGGCAGGTGCAGGCCGTGGCGGGGCGGTACGACGTGGTGTCGTTCCTCGGCCGCGACATCCGGCTGCTGCTCGCGAAGAACCCGGCGGGCTGGCTGGAGACGTTCTCCCTCATCGACCCGCCGCCGACCCCGGTCATCCTCTCCGTCAACGCCCGTGGCGCCGACGGTACGGACACCTCGTGGCTGTGGGACGTCGACTACACCCGGCTCGCCGGACACCCGATCTTCGTCATCGGCGACCGCAAGCTGGACCTCGCGGTGCGCCTCGAGGTCGCCGGGCTCGACTTCCGGGTGTGCGAGAGCCCGGACGAGGCCGTGCGGACGGCGCCGCCCGGACGTATCGAGGCGATCGCCAACTACACCGCGTTCCAGGATCTGCGCCGCCGCGTCGGCAACTGACACGAAGGACGAGCGAGCATGAGTGAGAGCAGCCTGCGGCTGGTGTGGATCTATCCGGACCTGCTGAGCACGTACGGGGACCAGGGCAACGCCCTCGTGGTGGAGCGCAGGGCCCGGCAGCGGCGGCTCGGGGTCACCCGGGTCGACGTACGCAGCGACCAGCCGATCCCCACCTCCGGTGACATCTACCTCATCGGGGGCGGCGAGGACCGCCCGCAGCGGCTGGCGGCCGAGCGGCTGCGCAGGGACGGCGGGCTCGGCCGCGCCGTGTCAAACGGCGCGATCATCTTCTCGGTCTGCGCCGGCTACCAGATCCTCGGCCACGAGTTCATCAACGACCTGGGTGAGCGCGAGCCGGGTCTTGGGCTGCTCGACGTGGTCTCCACCCGGGGCGAGGGCGAGCGGTGCGTCGGCGACGTGCTGGGCGACATCGACCCGCAGCTCAACCTGCCGCCCCTGACGGGCTTCGAGAACCACCAGGGCATCACCCATCTCGGCCCCGCCGCGCGGCCGTTCGCCCGGGTCAGGCTCGGGAAGGGCAACGGTACGGGGGACGGTACGGAGGGCGCGTTCAACGGCACCGTCTTCGGTACGTACATGCACGGTCCCGTGATGGCGCGGAACCCGCAGATCGCGGATCTGCTGCTGAAGCTGGCGCTGGACGTCAACGCGCTGCCGCCGACGGACGACCGGTGGTTCGAGGCGCTGCGCGCCGAGCGGGTGGCCGCGGCGACACAGCCCGCCTGACCGTCGTACGAGCGCCGCAGGACCACGGCCGGGCCGCCCGCTTGAGGCCTGCTGGACCCACCTGAGCAGGTGTCCAGCAGGCGGACTGCGGGTTCGGTCCGGCCGCTTCGCGCCGGTAGGCTGGCGGCGACCAGACCGGACGATGTGGTCCGGCCCCGGCCCACGTTGCAAAGGTAATCCGGGCAATGCGAATTGGTGTGCTCACCTCCGGCGGCGACTGTCCCGGCCTCAACGCCGTGATCAGGTCCGTCGTGCATCGCGCCGTCGTCGACCACGGCGACGAGGTGATCGGCTTCCACGACGGGTGGAAGGGTCTCCTGGAGTGCGACTACCGCAAGCTCGACCTTGACGCCGTGGGCGGGATCCTGGCCCGCGGGGGCACGATCCTGGGCTCGTCCCGGGTCCAGCCCGCCCATCTGCGGGACGGCGTGGAGCGGGCCAGGGGCCATGTCGCCGACCTCGGTCTCGACGCGATCATCCCGATCGGCGGCGAGGGCACGCTCAAGGCGGCCAGTCTGCTCTCCGACGCGGGGCTGCCGATCGTCGGTGTCCCGAAGACCATCGACAACGACATCGCGTCGACGGACGTGACCTTCGGCTTCGACACGGCCGTCGGGGTCGCGACCGAGGCGCTGGACCGGCTGAAGACCACCGCCGAGTCGCACCAGCGGGTGCTGATCGTCGAGGTCATGGGGCGGCACACCGGCTGGATCGCGCTGCACTCCGGCATGGCGGCGGGCGCCCACGCGATCGTGGTGCCCGAGCGGCCCTTCGACATCGGCGAGCTGACCGAGCTGGTCGGCAAGCGGTTCTCGGCGGGCAAGCGGTTCGCCATCGTCGTGGTCGCCGAGGGCGCCAAGCCGCGCGAGGGCTCGATGGAGTTCGACGTCGGCGTGAAGGACGCGTACGGCCACGAGCGTTTCGCCGGGGTGGCACGGCAGCTCTCCATCGAGCTGGAGGAGCGGCTCGGCAAGGAGGCCAGGCCGGTGATACTCGGTCATGTGCAGCGCGGCGGTACGCCGACCGCGTACGACAGGGTCCTGGCGACCCGGTTCGGCTGGCACGCCGTCGAGGCCTCGCACCGCGGCGAGTTCGGCATGCTGACGGCGCTGCGCGGCACGGACATCGTGATGGTGCCGCTGGCGGAGGCCGTGGAGACGCTGAAGACCGTGCCGGCCGAGCGGTACGCCGAGGCGGAGTGCGTGCTGTGACGCGCGGCTGAGAGGGCCCCGCGCGCGAGGGGGATCCGGGGCGGTCCTAGTCTGGTTCGGACAACAGGTACGAATCAGGACTGTCTCGGGAGCTCACGGATGGACCACGGCGGGCACGGTATGACGATGGATCTGCCGCCGTTCACGCTGGGACGGGGGCTCGCGTACTCGCCCGACACGTTCTTCCTGGTCGGCTGTGTGCTGGCGCTCCTCCTGTACGGCTGGGGCATGGCGCGGCTGGTGCGGCGCGGTGACCGCTGGCCGGTGACGCGCGCCGTGGCCTTCGGGCTCGGCGTGCTGACGGTGGCGCTGATGATGTGCACCGGGCTGAACGACTACGGCATGGTCATGTTCAGCGTGCACATGGTGCAGCACATGGTGATCAGCATGGTCTCGCCGATCCTGCTGCTGCTCGGCGCTCCGGTGACGCTGGCCCTGCGCGCGCTGCCGGTCGCTGCGACGCGCGGCAGGAAGGGGCCGCGCGAGCTGCTGCTGGCGTTCCTGCGCAGCGGGTTCATGCGGGTGGTCACGCACCCCGCCTTCACCATCCCGCTGTTCATCGCGAGCCTGTACGGGCTGTACTTCACCCCGCTCTTCGACTTCCTGATGGAGTCGAAGACCGGGCACGTCGTGATGATGGTGCACTTCCTCGCCGTGGGTCTGGTCTTCTTCTGGCCGATCATGGGGGTGGACCCGGGGCCGCACCGGCCGGGCTACGTGATGCGGATGCTGGAGCTGTTCGCCGGGATGCCGTTCCACGCCTTCTTCGGGATCGCGCTGATGATGGCGAGCGAGCCGATGATCAACGCGTACAAGAACCCGCCGGGCTCGCTCGGCATCGACGCGCTGACCGACCAGAGCGCGGCGGGCGGTATCGCCTGGGCGTTCAGCGAGATCCCGTCCGTGCTGGTGCTGATCGCGCTGGTGTACCAGTGGTACCGCTCGGAACAGCGCCAGGCGAAGCGCTCGGACCGCGCGGCGGACCGGGACGGCGACAAGGAGCTGGCGGCGTACAACGCGTATCTCGCGTCGCTGCAGGCGAGGCAGTAGGGCCTGTCCGACGGATCAGGGCCGGACAGGCCCGTAGTAGCGCGAAGTGCGGGTGGCGGGTGAGGATGGCAGTCACGGCCCTCGGCCGGGAGGAGACGACATGTCCGGATCCACGAAGACCATGGGTGTGCTCACCGTCGGTGCACTGGTGATGGTGACCGCCTACACGGCGGCGCTCGGCAGCAACGGCTGGCTCTGGTTC
Source organism: Streptomyces sp. AcH 505 (assembly GCF_000818175.1). GTDB lineage: Bacteria > Actinomycetota > Actinomycetes > Streptomycetales > Streptomycetaceae > Streptomyces. The sequence goes on along the minus strand of NZ_JTIY01000002.1, from coordinate 126,655 downwards.
GGCTGGGTGGTGCTCGGCCTGGTCACCATCGGGATGGTCGCCACACGCACCCACTGACCGCTTGGTGCAACCCAAAGGTTGCACGTCCCTCCGGCACGTGCAACTCTGGAGTTGCACGTGAAGGCCGAGAGGCTGTCTTCCGAGTGGAGGGACTTCCCATGTCCGAGGACCGGATCGAACGAGACATCACCATCGACGCGTCGATCGAGCGCGTCTGGGCGGTGCTGACCGAACCCGAGCACGTCGGCAGCTGGTTCGGGCAGGGCAAGCCCACCCCGGTCGACCTGCGGCCCGGCGGCATCATGGTGCTGGACCACGGCGAGTACGGGGTGTTCCGGACGACGGTCGTGACCGTCGACCCGCCGCGGTACTTCGCGTACCGCTGGGCGAGCGCCTTCCCCGACCAGGTGGCCGACGAGACCAACTCGACCCTGGTGGAGTTCACCCTCACCCCGCAGGGCGAGGGCACGCACCTGCGCGTGGTGGAGACCGGCTTCGCCGCCCTCGACATCCCCGAGGACCGCAGCCACGCCGCGTCGCACGCGAGCCACAGCGAGGGCTGGACCGAGATGGTGGGCAACATCCAGAAGTACGCCCAGCTCGACTCGGAGTGACCGGCGAATGACCGCTGATTCCGCGCAGGACGCGGTGACGGACGTCCTCACCGCGCTGGCCGACCCGACCAGACGCCGGATCCTGGACGCCCTCGCCGCGCACGGCGAGGCGACGGCCACGGTCCTCGCGGCGGAGCTGCCGGTCAGCCGTCAGGCGATCGTCAAACATCTCGCCGTACTGGACAAGGCGGGCCTGGTCGCGGGCCGCAGGGAGGGCCGTGAGGCGCGGTTCACGGTCCGCCCCGAAGGGCTCGGTGCGACGGCCCGCTGGATGGACCGGATCGCGGCCGACTGGGACGCCCGGCTGTCGGTCATCAAACGGCTGGCCGAGGCTCCGGCCGCCACTCCCCCGGACGCGCCACCGGAGTCGTCCCCGGACGCGCGGGAGCCCGGCTGATCCCCTGCCGGGGACGGGCCGGGCTCCTGCTGTGCGACGGTTACCTGGACTCGCCCGTACGGGCCGGTGTGTTGCCGTTCACGCTCTGGTTCGGCGTATCGCCGCCCGCACCCGCGCCGCCCGAACCGGTGCGCCGCTGGAGCGAGTTCAGGATGGCCATGCCCTGGCCGACCAGACCCGCCGCCATCTCGTTGACACCGTCGGTGCCGTTGAGGATGGTGAGGTTCGAGTCCGCCATGCCCCGCGCGGCGGCGTCGGCCAGTGCCGGCAGCACCTCGACGATGCGGTTGGCGGCGATGAGTTCCTGGTTGCCGTCCCGCAGCGACTCGGCGCGTGCGCTGTTCGCGTCGGCCTGCGCCTGGGCGAGGGTCCGTTCGGCGTACGCGCTGCCGTCCGCCTCGAACTTCGCCTGGTCGCGGGCCGCTTCGGCCAGTGTCCGCTGCCGGTACGCCTCCGCGTCGGCCGGCCGCCTGACCTCGGCTTCGAGCCGCTGGGCGGCCAGTTGGGCCTGACGCTCCGCCAGAGCCGTCTGCTGCTCGATGACTTCCTGCGACGCCTTCGCCTCGGCGAGCGGTCCCGCCTGCGCCGCGCGCGCCCTGACCTGTTCGGTCTCGGCCTGGAAGCCGGCCCGCTTGATCGAGGTGTCCCGCTCGTACTCGGCCTTCAGCGCCTCCGCCTGCTGCTCGCGCTCCGCCGCCTCCTGGTCCGCCCTGGCGGCGGCGATACGCGCCTGGCTGGCGACGGCCGCGGCGTGCGGCGCCGCGAGGTTGTTGATGTAGCCGGTGGCGTCCTCGATCTCCTGGATCTGCAGGGCGTCCACGACGATGCCGAGCTTCTCCATCTCGCTGTGGCTGCCCGCCTTCACCTCCTGGGCGACCCTGTCCCGCTCGCGGATGATCTGCTCGACGGTCAGGCCGCCGATGATGGACCGCAGATGACCGGCGAAGATCCTGCCGACCAGCTCCTCCATCCGGTCCTGCTCCGCCAGGAAGCGCCGGGCGGCGTTCGCGATCGACACCGCGTCGTCGCCGACCTTGAAGACGGTCACCGCACGCACCGTCAGCCGGATGCCCTGCTGTGTCACGCAGTCTTCGGCGATCTCCGCCTCCCGCAGCGCCAGCGAGAGCATGCGGGCCTTCTGCTTGATGGGCAGGACGAAGCTTCCGTGGCCCGTGACGATCCGGAACTGGGTGTCCTGGACCTGTCGTTTGGAGCCGGAGATCAGCATTGCCTCGTTGGGCGCTGGAACATGCCAGAACAGCATGGCGAAACTCCTGTCGTACTACATGGTTTCGTACTACACGTTTGTCCGGAGAACGGGGCCCGGGAAAATCCGGGCACCGGGGTCTCAGGACGGAAGGGGCTCCACCATCACCGATCGCGCCGAGATGCTGTCGGTGACAATCACCCTGATGTGTTGTCCGATCGGCCGGTCGGACCACGCCGCGTACGCCTCGGAGCCACCCCGTACGGCCACCAGGACCTCGCCGGGTCCCCCGTCCGGGATCGGCACGGTAACCCTGCCGACCGCTCCTACCGGGCTCTGCGAAGACTCATCTGCCGCGCACATAGGTCGTTTCCCCCACCTCCAGCGCCCCCTCACCCACATCCATAGGGCGACCACGCCTTCCGGAGGCCCACGCCTCCAACCTCGCCGGCCACCGGGGACAACCCGGTACACACGACCGACGGCGACACGCCCCCGTTACGTTCACAGTACTCCGGGGGATGTCCGCTGAGTATCACTGCCACGGGCTGTATCAGGACCGTGAAAATCGGGTGCGCGGCCTACAAGCGCCCGGCCGCCACGATCCGGCTGAGGAACCGCCGCGTCCGCTCCTGCCGGGGGTCGCCGAAGACCTCGTCCGGTGTACCGCGCTCCAGGACGACCCCGTCGTCCAGGAAGCACACCTGGTCGGCCACCTCCCGGGCGAAGGCCATCTCGTGGGTGGCGAGGACCATGGTCATCCCCTCCTCCTTGAGGTCCCGCACGACCGACAGCACCTCGCCGACCAGCTCCGGGTCGAGGGCCGCCGTGATCTCGTCCAGGAGCAGCAGCCGGGGCCGTACGGCGAGGGCCCGTACGATCGCGGCGCGCTGCTGCTGGCCGCCGCTCAGCCGGTCGGGATACTCCTGCGCCTTGTCCCCGAGCCCCAGTCTGACCAGCAGCTCCATGGCCCGCGCCGTCGCCTCCTCGCGCGGTGTGCCGAGGACCCGGCGCGGGGCGAGGGTGACGTTCTGCAGGACGGTCATGTGCGGGAAGAGGTTGTACGACTGGAACACCACGCCGATCCTGCGGCGCACCGCGTCGGGGTCGGTCCGCGGGTCGGTGATGTCCTCGCCGTCGAGGAAGATCGCCCCGTCGTCGATCTCCTCCAGCAGATTGGCGCAGCGCAGCAGTGTGGACTTCCCGGAGCCCGAGGCACCTATCAGGGCGGTCACCGTGTGCGGTGGCACGTCGAGGCTGACGTCGCGCAGCACGACCCGGCCGTCGCCGAAGGTCTTGCGTACGGCGTCGAGCCGCAGCACCGGCGTGGCGTCGGCGGTCATACGGTGCCTCCCTGGGCGCGCCTGCGGTCGGTCCGGGCGGTCAGCCAGTCGATGAAGCGGGTCATCGGGATGGTGAGCGCGACGAAGACGAGTCCGGCGACGACGTACGGCGTGAAGTTGAAGTACTTGCCGGAGAGGATCTGGGCCGCGTAGACGGCGTCGACGGCGCCGGCGATCGAGACGAGTCCGGTGTCCTTCTGGAGCGACACGAGATCGTTGAGGAGCGGCGGGATGACGCGCCGCACCGCCTGCGGCAGCACCACGTAGCGCAGGGCCTTGGCGTAGGACAGCCCGAGCGAGCGGGCGGCGGCGCGCTGGGAGGGGTGTACGGATTCGATGCCGGCCCGGAAGACCTCGGCGACGTAGGCGGAGTAGGTCAGCACGAGGGCGGCGCCGCCGAGCACCACGGGGTCGGTCGGCACCCCTTGCAGCCGCAGTGCCGGTACACCGAAGACGATGACCAACAGGCAGATGATCAGGGGCAGTCCGCGGAAGAAGTCGGTGTAGGCCGTGGCGAGGGCGCGCAGCGGGAAGAAGACGGGGCCGCGCAGGGTGCGGGCGACGGCCAGCAGCAGCCCGAGAGCCAGGACGCACACACCGCAGATGGCGAGCAGCTTCAGGTTGAGCAGCAGTCCTTCGAGGACGTCGGGCAGCGCGATCCTGGCGTACTTGCCGCTGAAGAAGACCTCACGGGTGCGCTGCCAGCCCGGCGAGCCGGTGATGACGAAGTACAGCACGGCCGCCGTCACCAGTGTGGAGAGGGTGGCCACGCCGGTGGCACGGCGGCTTCTCGCCCGCTTGTACCGTTCGCGTTCCAGCCGCCGCCGCGAGGGTGTGTAGGCCTCGCGGACGGCGGATTCCTCGGTCACTTGAGCACCGGCGCGTCCACGGCCTCGGACAGCCACTGCTTCTCCAGGGCGGCGAGCGTGCCATCCTTGCGCAGCCCGTCGACGGCCGCCGTGACGCAGCCCGTCAGTGTGCTCTCCCGGTCGAGGACGAGGCCGAACTGCTCGGGTGTGCCCGACGCCTGGGCGAACTGGCCGACCACCTTCGCGTCGGTGACCTCGGCCGATGTGATGTAGAAGCCGGTGGGCAGGTCGACGACGATGGCGTCGACCTGCTTGTTGTTCAGCGCGGACTTGGCGAAGTCGTTCTTCTGGAAGACGGCCGGCTTCCGGGTCGGCTTGATGATCTCGTTGACGGTGTCGAGGCTGGTGGTGCCGACCTGGGCGCCGAGCTTCGCGCCCTTGAGGTCGGCGACGCTCTTCGCCTTGGCGTACGGCGAGGACTTGAGCGCGATGACGGCCTGGCGGACGTCGTAGTACCCGGAGGAGAAGTCGACGGCCTGCTTGCGCTCGTCGCTGATGGAGACCTGGTTGATGTCGAAGTCGAACTTCTTCGCGCCCGGTGCGAAGGAGTTGTTGAACGGCACGGTCTGCCAGACGACCTGGTCCTTCCCGTAGCCGAGCGCCTTCGCGACGGAGTAGGCCACCGCGGACTCGAAGCCCTTGCCGTTCGCCGGGTCGTCGTCCTGGAACCAGGGCGCGTACGCCGGCTTGTCCGTCCCTACGGTCAGCTTCCCCTTGGTGGCGGTCGCCAGCTGTCCCTTGGCGCAGGAGGCGGCGGCGGGGGAAGCGGCGGACGAGGAGGAGGCGTCCGTGGACGTGGACGACTCCTGCGGGGCGCAGCCGGCGGCCGCGCCGGCGGCTATGACGAGGACGGCGGGCAGCCAGGCCCGGGCGCTGAGGTGCATGGCGCGAGAATTACACCTGGTGGGGGTGTGTGTCGAGATCGTTTCATTGCGATCAGGTGAATTCGCCCCGGTACGTCAGGTGCGCCGGCGCCGGCCGTGGCCGTGCCGCGAGCCGCCGCCGCCTGCGGTGGCGGCGTCGCGGTGCGGCCGGAAGATCAGCAGATAGACGGTGGTCACGATGGTCACCGCCTGGGCGATGACGGTGAGCCGTTTCTGGCCGTACCAGATCGGCTCGTACATGTTCGGGAACCAGCCGAGTTCCCCGACGTTGACGTAGCGGTACACCAGCAGGAGCGCGAGGCCGCCTGCCGCGACCGACCAGGCGAAGACGTCACCGGGCACCCGCCGCCACACCAGTACGAGCAGCGCCGCCAGCGCGGCGGCGCCCGCCTCGATGCGGAAGAGGGTGCCCTGGCTGATCGCGGTCGTCGTGATCGCGTCGTACCTGTCGGCCAGATGGGCGTGCAGATAGGCGTCGACCGCGAGTCCCGCGGCGGCGAGCACCCGGGCTGTTCCCCGCAGAAGACGACCGGAGGTCGATGACGGCATGGCTGCTCCATTCGAGCCGCCGGCCGGCGGCGGGGACCGGGTTATTTGACGGTGAGTGTGCCCGTCATGAACGGGTGGATCGTGCAGTCGAACGGGTAGGCGCCCGCCTTCGACGGTGCGGTGAAGGTGACGGTCTTGCCCACCGCGATGTCGCCGGTGTTGAAGGCCTTGCCCTTGGTCGCCGTCATGGTGTGCGTCGTCGTGTCCGAGTTGGTGACGGTGACCTTGGTACCGGGCGCCACGCTCAGTGTGGAGGGCTTGAACTTGAAGTTCTTGATGACGACCTTCGCCGCCGTCTTCCCCGGCTGCGCCGAGGAGGACGAACTGCCGGACGGGCTCGGTACGGCGGTGGTGGCGGCGGGAGTTGACGAACTGTCACCGCTGCCACCGCCGTTGCTGTCGGAGCAGCCGACGAGGGCGGTCAGACAGACGGCGGAGGCGACGGCGGCGAACCGTGCCCGGCCGGTGTGAAGTGACAACAGCATGAGGTCTCCGAAACGCTCGTCGGCCGGACCGGCCGCACTGGCCAGGGGTCAGTAACCGGTTCCGCCGCTGTTCTGCGCGTTCTTGGTGATCTTCTTGCCCGACGGGTCCACGACGTACCACTTGGCGCCGAAGTTGTTGAGACCCTGGCCGTTGGTGTTGCCGGCCTTCGTGTCGCCCTGGAACCGGTAGAGCGGGTGACCGTTGTACGTCACCTGCTTGAGGCCGCCGTCCCGGGTGATCGTCGTGAGCAGGTTGGCCTTGAGGCCGCTGCCCAGCGTCGGCTTGGTCTTGTCGGTCAGCGGCGGCCACGCCGTGGCGCACGCGCCCGTGCAGTTCGACTTGGTCTTGGTGTCCTTCTCGAACAGGTACAGCGTCCGGCCCTTGTCGTCGACCAGGATCTTGCCGAGCGACCCCTTCGCGACGGACAGGGTGGGCTTCGCCGCTGACGTGGCCGAAGCGGAGGCAGAGGCGGAGGCCGACGCTGCCACCTCGACCTTGCGGCCGCTGTCGTGGCTGCCGGTGGTGTGGCTGTCGTTGTCACTGCCGCTGCCGGAGCACCCGGCGACCGCCGCTGCGAACAGCAGGGCGGCGGCCGTCGCTGTGACTGTCCTGGTGTGCTGTCTCATTCAGGGACTCCTCTGGGTCCGTCCGGCCACCCCGTGCGGGCAGCGCGAGGCCGGCCCAGGCGGGGCCGCCAGCCCCAGTGGACAGCAGGCCCTGAGCCCCGGCCACCGGGACGGGTCCGTCCGGGTGCCGGGGGGTCCCGGGGAGGGGTCAGGCTTCCTCGAAGTAGGCGTCCAGAACCGCGTCGAGTTCGGCCTCCCACTCCTTGAGGCTGCTCCTGGCGGGTGCCTCGACGTCCGCCTCGTACGAGTGGCGGTCCGTGGTGTGGACCGTGACGGCGAACCGGCGCCCGAAGCGGGGGCTGCCGACTTCGACGGCGCCGATCTCGTCCCAGCGGAACTCCGCTTCTTCGCCGTCCAGTTGGAGCCGGACCCCGGAACGGTCGGCGGACATCGAGCTGCGCCGGTCGCTGACCTCGAAGACGGGCCCTCCGGCTGCGTCGGCGGCCGGCGGCACGTCGTCGTCGGCCTCCCCTGCGGCCGGTTCCGCGGCGGCGGGTTCTTCGGCGCCGGGCTCTCCCGCTGCCGGGCTCCCGGCCTCCTGCTCGGCGGCGTCCTGCGGCGCTTCCTCGGGGACGGTGTCGTCGGCCTCCTCGGCGGTACGGGGTGCCATGAGCCCAGGGATGTATCCGGGATCGGTCCCCGCTGCGGGTACGGGCTGGATTTTCGGATCGATGCGCTCCACGGCGGGCAGTATGGTCGATGAACCTGTGCGAGGACCACTCGGTCCCGGTCCGGCAGAGTGAGGAGCACAACGCCGTGTTCTACTACGTGCTCAAGTACGTCCTGCTAGGCCCGCTGTTGCGAGGTTTGTTCCGGCCGCGGATCGAGGGTCTGGAACACATCCCGGCGGACGGGGCGGCGATTGTCGCCGGCAACCATCTCTCGTTCTCCGACCACTTCTTGATGCCGACGATGCTCAAACGCCGCATCACCTTCCTCGCCAAGGCGGAGTACTTCACCGGGCGCGGCCCCAAGGGCCGGCTCACCGCGTTCTTCTTCCGGAGCATCGGTCAGATCCCGGTGGACCGCTCCGGCAAGGAGGCGGGCAAGGCGGCCATCCGTGAGGGGCTGGGGGTGCTCTCCAGGGGCGAGCTGCTGGGGATCTACCCGGAGGGCACCCGGTCGCACGACGGCCGCCTCTACAAGGGCAAGGTCGGGGTCGCCGTGATGGCGATCAGCGCCGGGGTCCCGGTGGTGCCCTGCGCCATGGTGGGCACGTTCGAGCTGCAGCCCCCCGGGCGCAAGCTCCCCCGGATCGGCCGGGTCACCATCCGCTTCGGCAAGCCGCTGGAGTTCTCCCGCTACGCGGGCCTGGAGAACGAGAAGGCGGCGATCCGCGCGGTCACCGACGAGATCATGTACGAGATCCTCGCGCTGTCCGGCCAGGAGTACGTGGACCGCTACGCGGCCGATGTGAAGGCCGAGCAGACCGGACAGAAACGGGGGCGCCCGGCTCGCGCCGGACGCCCCCGCCGTACTGGCTGACGCTCTTACCGCAGCGTCCTACGGCACCGGCGTGGCGTGCGGGCCGCACGTCGCGTCGTGCCGGTCGAGCGTGCCCTTGAGCAGGTACGCCTCTACCTTGCCGTTGATGCACGGGTTCACCAGGTTGGTGATGCCGTGCGATCCGGCGTCCTGTTCCGTGATCAGCCGCGAGCCCTTGAACCGCTTGTGCAGTTCGACGGCGCCCGCGTACGGCGTGGCCGCGTCCCGGGTGGACTGCGCGATCAGCACCGGCGGCAGGCCCTTGCCGGTCTTCACCGTCACCGGGGTCTGCTGCTTGACGCCCCAGGTCGCGCACGGCAGGTTCAGCCAGGCGTTGCCCCAGGTGAGGAACGGGTAGTCGCGGTTGAGCCGGGTGTTGTCCCGGTCCCACTTCTGCCAGCTCGTGGGCCACTTGGCGTCGGCGCACTCGACGGCGGTGTACACCGCGTTGCCGTTCTCGGCGGAGATGTTGCCCGCCGTGTTCGACAGGTCGGGACCGGCCGCGTCGACCAGTGCCTGGGTGTCGCCCTCCCGGAACTTGCTCCAGACGTCCGCGGTCGGGACCCAGCTGGAGTCGTAGTACGCGGCGCCCTGGAACAGCACGTCCAGCTCGTTGGGGCCGACGACCCCGCCGAACGGCGCCTTCTTGGCGGCGGCGCGCAGCGTCTCGTACTCCGCCGCGACCTGCGCCTTGGTCTTCCCGATGTGGAAGACCGCGTCGTTCTTGGCGACCCAGGTCATCCAGTCGGCGAACCGGCCCTCGAAGGCGACGTCCTGGTCCAGGTTGGCCTGGTACCAGATCTTCTCCTTCGACGGGTTGACGACGCTGTCGACGACCATGCGCCGCACGTGCGAGGGGAAGAGCGTGCCGTAGACGGCGCCCAGGTACGTCCCGTAGGAGACACCCAGGTAGTTGAGCTTCTTCTCGCCGAGCCCGGCCCTGATGACATCCAGGTCACGTGCGGTGTTGGGCGTCGTCATGTGCGGCAGCATCCAGCCGCTGCGCTCCTTGCAGCCGTCCGCGTACTCGGCGGCGAGCTTGCGCTGCGCGCGCTTGTCCGCCTCGCTGCCGGGCCGCGGGTCCAGCTTCGGCGCCTTGACGTACTCCTGCGGGTCGATGCAGGAGATGGGCGCGGAGTGGCCGACGCCGCGCGGGTCGAAGCCGACGAAGTCGTACGCCTTCGCCGCGCTCGCCCAGATGGCGTTCTTGTTGACGACCCTGGCGGGGAACGCCATGCCGGAGCCGCCGGGGCCACCCGGGTTGTAGATGAGCGCGCCCTGGCGCTCCTTGGCCGTACCGGTGTTGCCGATCCGGTCGACGGCGAGCTTGATCTGCTTGCCGTTCGGCTTGGTGTAGTCGAGCGGAACGCTCACCCAGCCGCACTGGATGCCCTTGGCGATGCCCCAGTCGGCGGGGCACTCCTGCCAGGCGATGCCCTTCTTCGCCGCCCGCTCGGCGGCGATCTTCGCCCCGTACGCTGCGGAGTTGTCGTGATGGCGTCCGTCGGCTGTGGCCGACGGGGCGGCCACGGCGCCGGCTATGAGCGCGCCCGCGAGCAGAGTGCCGGCCGAACCGAGCACTGCTGTGCGTCTCAAGTGGATCCTCCCCCTGTGTGGTGCGCCGCTCGTGGCAGCGCATGTCCGTTGGGCTCCCCGGGATCCTTTCGTCTGTGACCTTGCTGGGTACAGGCTGTGGAAGAACTTTTTTACCGCGCTGACCTTTTCAGCCGTCGTACAACGCCTCGTCGAGCACCCGGCGCAGCAGTCTGGCGTCCGGTGCCACGGCTGTGACCAGCGCGCCGGGGCCCGCGAGCGGGGTAAGGACGGCTGTGTCGCCGAGCAGCCGGGTCTCCCGCGGTTTCTCCGCGAACTCCGGCCCGGCGAACAGCAGCTGGCCCGCGGCCCGGTGGCCGCCGAGGACCGCGGGGCCCGCCCAGCCGCCGGGTGCGCCAGGACCGTAGGCCACCTCCTGGTCGAGGAGCGGGCGTCCGGCGTAGCGGACGGCGAGCCTGCTGGTGAGGGTGCCGGACTCCTCGCCGTGCCGGCCCAGGATCTGTTCCTCGCGCAGGACGAGCCGGCCGCCGGCCGCGATGTCGGCCTGGGTGCGGGTGCGCAGGTCGCTGCCGTGCACGGAGATGATCTGCTGGGGCAGCCAGTTGAGCGTGGCGCCGTCGCCCACCGTCAACCGGAGGTCGTAGCGGGCGTGTTCGGGGGTGCGGCCGGGCAGCGCGACCGTCGCGGCCGCCGCGTCCACGGTCAGCACCGCGCCGTCCCGTACGTCCACCTCGACGGTGAGCCGGTCGCCGCCGAGCGGCGCTGTCATCGCGCCGACGACGGTGACCCGGATGCCGGGGCCTGTGGCGCGGGTGCGGCGCAGGGCGAGCGGTCCTTCGCCGTGCAGCACGGGCAGCCCGTCCGGGGTGGCGACGATCCGGGCGGTGGCCCGGACGCTCACGCGGCCCAGGCCGTGAGCTGTGCGCGTACCCAGTCGGCGACGGGCCGCACCCCGTCGAGCGCCTCGCCGGGCGCGCCGTGCAGCGACTTCAACGAGGTGAGGACGACGGGGAGTTCGCCGCGCTGTTCCTTGGAGTCGCGGGCCATCCTGCCGAGGTCGGAGCCGACGTGCGGCGCGAGGTCGGTCTTGTTGATGACGAGCAGGTCGGCGGTGGTGACACCGGGGCCGCCCTTGCGCGGGATGTCGTCACCGCCCGCGACGTCGATGACGAAGATCTGTGCGTCGACCAGCCCTTTGGAGAAGGTCGCCGTCAGGTTGTCACCGCCGGACTCGACGAGGATCAGGTCGAGCGGTCCCACGGCGTGTTCGAGGTCTTCGACGGCTTCGAGGTTGGCGGAGATGTCGTCGCGGATCGCGGTGTGCGGGCAGGCGCCCGTCTCGACCGCCTGGATGCGCTCCGGGGGCAGGACGGCGTTGCGGAGCAGGAATTCGGCGTCCTCGCGGGTGTAGATGTCGTTGGTGACGACGGCGAGGGAGAGCTGGTCGCGCAGGACCCGGCAGAGTGCGGCGACGGTCGCCGTCTTGCCGGAGCCGACCGGGCCGCCGAGCCCGATGCGCAGGGCGCGCCGGGTGCCGTCGGGCCGTACGGCGTCGGCGCTGACGGCGCCGGGACCCGGCTGGGGGTGGTCGAGATGCATGGTGCGGCTCCTTCTTTCGGTGGTGCGTGTTCGGTGGGACGCCCGTTACGAGGCGAACAGCCGTACCGGCCAGGCGGCGTGGGCCTCCGCCGTGATGTCGAGGAGCGGCGCCGAAGCGGCGGGCAGCGCGTCGATGCCGTCGTAGGCGGCGCGCGCGGCCCGTTCGGCGACCTGGTCGAGTTCGGGGGCGAGCCGGGCGAGCACGGCGGTGGCCTGGAACGGGTCGAGGCTGAGGAGGCGTACGACGGCGGTGGCGGGGCCGCTGACCGTCTCGTACGCCGCGCAGTGCCCGGCGTCCTCGGGGGTGAGCCCGGCGGTGCGCGCCGTGAGTCCGAGGACCACCGGCTGGTGCGCGCCGCGTGGCCGGGCCGCGGCGAGTGCGTCCAGCTCCTCGCCCGGCCAGGTGGCGCGGGCGGCGCGCATCAGCTGTCTGCCGAGTTTGCGTGCGGTCGCCCGCAGGGCCGGTGACGGGGTACGGGCGTCGGCGGCCTCGTCGAGCGCGAGGGGGTCGATGCCGTGGGCGGCGGCGGCCGCGAGGGCGGCGGCGGTCAGGCCCGTGGTGTGCAGCCGGCCACGGCAGAAGGCCGCGAGGGACGTGGCGTCATGGATCCGCCCCGCCTTGACGGCCGCCTCGGCGCCGCCGGAGTGGGCGTGGCCCCCGGCGGGGAATCGCCCGTCGGCGAGGACCAGCAGCGCCGCGCGGCTCATCAGAAGAGGAAGTAACGCTGGGCGAGGGGGAGTTCGACGGCTGGGGCGGGCTCGACCGGCTCGCCGTCGATGGTGACGGTGAAGGTGTCGGCGTCGACCTCGACGCGGGGCAGCGCGTCGTTCTCCCGCATGTCGGCCTTGGTGACCTGCCGGGTGCTGGAGATCGCCTTGAACTCCTTGTGCAGGGCGAGGCGTTCGGGGAGTCCGTCGTCCAGCGCCGCCTGCGCGACGAAGTTGACCGAGCCGGCCGCGGCCGCCCGGCCCAGTGCGCCGAACATCGGTCGGGGCAGCACGGGTTGGGGGGTCGGGATGGAGGCGTTGGCGTCGCCCATCTGCGCGTAGGCGATCTGGCCGCCCTTGATGACGAGTTGCGGCTTCACACCGAAGAAGGCGGGGTCCCAGAGGACCAGGTCGGCGAGTTTGCCGGTCTCGACCGAGCCGATCTCCTGGTCCAGGCCCTGCGCCACGGCCGGGTTGATGGTGTATTTGGCGACATAGCGACGGACCCGGTGGTTGTCGGCGCGGCCGTCTCCGGGCAGTGCGCCGCGGCGCTTCTTCATCACGTGCGCGGTCTGCCAGGTGCGCATGATCACCTCGCCGATCCGCCCCATGGCCTGGGAGTCGGAGGAGATGATCGAGATGGCGCCGAGGTCGTGCAGGATGTCCTCGGCCGCGATGGTGGAGGGCCGGATCCGGGACTCGGCGAAGGCCAGGTCCTCGGGGACCGCCGGGTTGAGGTGGTGGCACACCATCAGCATGTCGAGGTGTTCTTCGATGGTGTTGACGGTGTGCGGCCGGGTCGGGTTGGTGGAGCTGGGCAGGATGTGCGGCTCGGAGACGACGGTGATGATGTCGGGCGCGTGCCCGCCGCCCGCGCCCTCGGTGTGGTAGGCGTGCACGGTGCGGCCCGCGATGGCGGCGAGGGTGTCGGCGACGAAACCGGCCTCGTTGAGTGTGTCGGTGTGCAGGGCGAGCTGGGCGCCGGTCTCTTCGCAGACGCGCAGACAGGCGTCGATGACGGCGGGCGTGGCGCCCCAGTCCTCATGGATCTTGAATCCGAGGGCGCCGCCGCGCAGTTGGGAGTGCATGGCGTCGCTCGACATCGTGTTGCCCTTGCCGAGCAGCCCGATGTTGACGGGAAAGGTCTCCAACGCCTCGAACATCCGGGCGAGATGCCAGGGTCCCGGGGTGATGGTGGTGGCCTTGGTGCCCTCGGCGGGTCCGGTGCCGCCGCCGACGAGGGTGGTGATCCCGGCCGACAGCGCCTGGTCGACCAGGGTCGGCGAGATGAAGTGGACGTGCGCGTCGACGGCACCGGCCGTCACGATCTTGCCGTTGCCCGCGATGACCTCGGTCTCGGGTCCGATGACGAGATCGGGGTGCACCCCGTCCATCGTGTCGGGGTTGCCCGCCTTGCCGATGCCGGTGATCCGTCCTTCCCTGATGCCGATGTCGGCCTTGACGATGCCCCAGTGGTCGATGACGAGCGCGCCGGTGATCACGGTGTCCGGCGCGCCCTGCGCCCGGGTCGTACGGGACTGGCCCATCGACTCGCGGATCACCTTGCCGCCGCCGAACACCGCCTCGTCGCCCGCGAGTCCTGGACCGCCGCTGCGGTCCTCCTCGATCTCGACGAGCAGCTCGGTGTCGGCGAGACGGACCCGGTCGCCGGTGGTGGGGCCGAACAGGTCGGCGTACACCGGGCGGGAGAGCTCAGCCATCGAGGGGACCTCCGGTCTGCGCCCGCAGGCCGGGGACGACACGCAGTCCGGCGAGCGGGACGAGGGTGATGTCGACGGGGATGCCGGGCTCGAAGCGGACGGCGGTGCCCGCCGCGATGTTCAGCCGCTTGCCGTGCGCGGCGGCCCGGTCGAAGTCGAGGCCGGGGTTGACCTCGGCGAAGTGGTAGTGCGAGCCGATCTGGACCGGCCGGTCGGCCACGTTGACGACGGTGAGCGCGGTGACGTCGCGGCCCTCGTTGAGGACGATGTCCCCGTCGCCGTACAGGATCTCTCCGGGAATCACGGGCGGTTCCTTCCCGTCAGACGATCGGGTCATGGACGGTGACGAGCTTCGTGCCGTCCGGGAAGGTGGCCTCCACCTGCACTTCGTGGATCATCTCGGGGATCCCGTCCATCACGTCGGCGCGGCCGAGCACCGTGCGGCCCGAGGCCATCAGTTCGGCGACGGTACGGCCGTCCCTGGCGCCTTCGAGCAGGTGTGAGGTGATCAGGGCGACGGCCTCGGGGTGGTTGAGCCGCAGTCCGCGCGCCCTGCGCTTCTCCGCCACGTCCGCTGCCACATGGATGAGCAGGCGTTCCTGCTCGTGCGGGGTCAGTTGCATGTCTCCACCTCACCGTGTCCGGCCCGTGGATGGCCGGACATTGCAGGTTAGAGGCGAAGTTTTTCCGGCGCGTTAACTGATCATGCTCTACCGCTGGTCACGCGGGTGCTCGGAGCGGTGCTGCCCGGGGTGGTGGGCGGCGATGCCGAAGCGGGCCGGTTCGCCGGGAGCGGACGGTCCCCGGCCGACGGACGAGACGGACCGGATCACCTGCTCCTCCTCCCGCTCCCGCTGCTCCTCCTGTGCCTCTTCGCGCTCAAGTCGCGCCAGGTCTGCGGCGGACACCAGGGCCACGAGCGGCTTGCCGTGCCGGGTCACGACCACGCGCTCGTCCCCGTAGACGACGCGGTTGATCAGGTCTGCCAGCTCTGCCCGGGCTTGCGTCACCGGAATCTCATAGGCCATGCTCCCCATGTTACGTGTTGTACGTCCTGTACATTTTCTACAGAGCGCCGCATGAGGAGAGCCATGCCCATGAACCGCCCTTCGGCCCGCTACGTCCTGCCCGAGTTCTCCGAGCGGACCAGCAACGGGACCCGCACGCTCGATCCGTACTCCAAGCTGTTCGAGGAGCGGATCATCTTCCTCGGCACCGCACTCGACGACACCTCGGCCAACGACGTGATCGCCCAGCTGCTGCATCTCGAATACGCGGCGCCCGACCGGGACATCTGTCTGTACATCAACTCGCCGGGCGGCTCGATCAGCGCCATGTCGGCCATCTACGACACGCTGCAGATGATCACCTGCGACGTGGAGACCACCTGTCTCGGCCAGGCCGTCTCCACGGCGGCCGTGCTGCTGGCCGCGGGCGCCCCGGGCAAGCGGATGGCGCTGCCGGGCGCCCGGATCGTGCTCCAGCAGCCCGGCTTCGAGGAGCCCGTCCAGGGCCAGCCGTCCGACCTGGCGATCCACGCCGGGGAGTTGCTGCGCCAGCGCGCCATGCTGGCGGGCATCCTCGTCCGCCACACCGGCCAGGACGACGCGCGGGTGGCCGTGGACATCGAGCGGGACACGATCTTCGACGCGGCCGGCGCCAAGGCGTACGGGCTGGTCGACCACGTGGTCCGCAACCGCAAGACGTCGCCGAGTGTCCCCGGGCCGGCCGGCGGCCGGTGAGCCGCGCCCCCCGTTCGGACGCGCCGACGGCGACACGCCCCGCACGTTCGGCGTAGGAGACGCGACGACCGGTTGACGGGCGCGAGTTGCGGGACGCGGCGGAGGTTTGCCGGGCGCGCCGCGCTCGCGCCGCAGGTGGGGCCCTCGGCGGCGGGGCGTGGGTGGCGACTGATCGTCATCCGGATCACCGGATGGGTCAAAAGTGACGTATTTCACATATCACTATTTCAACTCGGAAAACGCCCCGTGCCGGGACACGATCCCTGGGTGACAGGTCGCAAGACCCCGCCACCACGGCGGGGCGGTCCGGGCGGACGCCGAGTCCTGCCGCCGTCCGGATGCCTGGTCGACATGAGTGGATCGGCAGGAGTGGAGGACCCGAGCAGTACGGGACGGCCCGGAAACGAGTCTCCCTCGGGGTGAAGCCGCCGCGGCGGCCGGGCAACTTCGCCAGCCCGAACCCGACAGGTCATCCTTCACAGGCGGCTGACGAAGGGTTGCGCATGACTGCGCAGACACATGTCCCGTCCTTGCTCTCACGGGCCCGTACCGTCTCGGGTCTGACGCTCGTCGCCGTCGGCGGCATGCTGCTGGCGCCGGGTGCGGCCGCCGAGGCGCATGCCGCCACGCTGGCGACCAAGGCGCTGCAGATCGCCGCGTCGAAGAAGGGGGCTCCCTATCAGTGGGGGGCGTCAGGTCCGAGACGCTTCGACTGCTCAGGGCTGACGCTCTATTCGTACAAACAGGCGGGGAAGAAGCTCCCGCGCACGACACAGCAGCAGTACAACAACACCAGGCATGTCCCGGCCGCCGGACGGCGCCAGGGCGACCTGGTGTTCTTCCATTCCGGGCGCAGCGTCTACCACGTGGGGATCTACGCGGGCAGCGGCAAGATCTGGCACTCGCCGAAGACGGGCGCCGTGGTGCGGCTCGAACGGATCTGGTCCAAGAGCGTCTGGTACGGCCGGGTGCGCTGAACCGGCGGCGGTGCTCAGGTCTGCACGACGACGGGCCACGGCAGGGCGATCCAGACCGTCTTGCCGCCCTCCGCCGTCGGCACGACGGTCATCCGGCCGCCGCATTCGGCCGCGAGCCAGCGGATGATGACCATGCCCCGGCCGTTGTCCTGCTGGACCGCCGCAGGCAGCCGCTGCGGCCAGCGGGGATGACTGTCCGTGACGCCGATCCGCAGCTGCTCGTGGCGTTCGAGGCGGATGTCCACCGTGAAGGTGGGCGACTGGCCGAAGGTGTGCTGGACGGCGTTGGTCGCCAGTTCCGAGACGATCAGGCGGACCGTTTCGGCGGTGTCCGCCTCGCCGGGCAGTCCCCACTCGGCGAGGACGTCGGCGACGTATCTGCGAGCGGCCGGCACCGAGACCGGATCGCTCGGCAGGGTGACGGATGCTTCCTGATGGTCTGCCATGACGACGCTGTCCCTTTCCCGCCGGATCCGATATCCGGCACAGAACGGTTGACTGCGCGGAGGGCTCCGGATCCGTCCTCCACGTCAGAGTGTCACTCATCGTGCCTCCGCCCCGACCAATCCACCGAGATATGCATATATCTGTCGCTCGAAGCGGTGAACTCTGCGACGCGAGAGCGTATTTGGGCGGCCGAAAGATACCTTCTCCGCGATATGGCCGAAACGGGGGCGGAGAAGGGGAGTTGATCATGCGCAACGGTCCGGCGGTACGCCGCCGCAGACTCGGCGAGGAGTTACGCAGACTGCGCCGCGAGGCGGGTCTCACCAGCGACGAGACGGCGCGGCTGCTCGGCTGGCACCAGTCGAAGGTGAGCCGGATCGAGACGGGCGTCAGCGGGGTGAAGGAAGCGGATCTGCCCAGGCTGCTGGACGCGTTGGGGGTCACCGACAGCCGACTGCGCTCGGTGCTCGGCACCTTGGCGAGCGCGGCGGGCGGCGGCCAGGGGTGGTGGCAGGCGTACGGCGGGGTGATCCCGCCCCGGTACCGGGACTTCATCAGCCTGGAGTCGCAGGCCCGCACGGCGCGCACGCTGGAGACCTCGGTGGTGCCGGGGCTGTTGCAGACGCCCGGCTACGCACGGGCGGTGACCCGGGCGGCGCTGGACGGCCCGCCGGCCACGACGGTCGACTCCCTGGTGGAGGTGCGGCTCGCCCGCCAGGAGGTGCTGCGCGCGCCGGATCCGCTGGCGCTGCACGCGGTGCTCGACGAGGCGGTCCTGCGGCGCGAGGTGGGCGGGCCCGGTGTGATGCGCGAGCAGTTGTGGACCTTGCGGAAACTCGCCGCACTCCCCCACATCCGGCTACAGGTACTGCCGTTCAGCGTCGGCGGCTATGTCGGCCTCACCGGGCCTTTCGTAATCTTCTCTTTCCCGAACATTACTGATCTGGATTTGGTCGTTCTCGACCACTTGACGAGTAGCCTTTATTTGGAGCGGGAAGAAGACCTTGAGGCGTACTGCGCCGCGTTCCGCACGTTGGAGGCGCACGCCCTTTCGCCCGAGGATTCGCTGGATCTCATCGCCGGGATCGGTGACGGCGTTTAGGGAGCATCATGACCGCTTACCTCGCACACCCCACAGCGTGGCGGCGGAGCAGCCGCAGCGTAGGGATGAACAACTGCGTGGAGACGGCCCGCAAAGGCGCGGGCGAACTCGCCGTTCGTGATTCGAAGAACGTGACCCGCCCGCATCTGTCCTTCTCCGCCGAAGCCTGGAGCTGTTTCGTGTCGGCCCTGCGCGAGGAGGTGGTGGCCTACTGAGCGGCGACCGACACGATCGTCCGCACCGCCGTGTCGATCTGACGCTCCGTCAGGTCGGCACGCCCGGTGAGCCGGATGCGGGAGATGCCGTCGGGCACCGAGGGCGGCCGGAAGCAGCCGACCGAGACACCGGCGGCCCGGCAGTCCGCCGCCCAGCGGAACGCCGCCTCGGGCGACGGCGCCTGTACGGAGACGACGGCGGCGTCCGGACGTACGGCGGTCAGGCCCTCGGCGGTCAGCCGCCCGTGCAGGGTGCGCGCGACCTCCCTGGCGCGGGCGGCCAGAGCCGGCTCCGCACGCAGCAGCCGGAGGCTCGCCAGCGCGCCGCCGACCGCCGCCGGCGCGAGGCCGGTGTCGAAGATGAACGTACGGGCGGCGTTGACCAGATGGTCGATGACCCGGGCCGGGCCGAGGATCGCACCGCCCTGGCTGCCGAGCGACTTGGACAGTGTGAGGGTGGCGACCACCCCGGGCGCGCCCGCGACACCGGCCGCGTCCAGCGCGCCCCTGCCGCCCGCGCCCAGCACCCCGAAGCCGTGCGCGTCGTCGACCACCAGCGCGGCCCCGAGGTTTCGGCAGACGCCGGCCAGCTCGCCCAGCGGAGCGGCGTCGCCGTCCACCGAGAACACCCCGTCGCTGACCACCAGCGCGCGCCTGCCGCGCTCGGCCTCCAGCGTCTTGCGTACCGCTTCGGGCTCGGCGTGCGGGACGACGACGGTCTCCGCGCGGGAGAGCCGGCAGCCGTCCACGATCGAGGCGTGGTTGCCCGCGTCGGACACCAGCAGCGAGCCGCGCGCGGTCAGCGCCGTGAGCGCGGCGAGGTTGGCGGCGTAACCGGACGACAGGACGAGCGCCGCCTCGAATCCGCAGAACGCGGCCAGTTCGGCCTCCAGTTCGGCGTGCAGTTCGGTGCTGCCGGTCACCAGCCGTGAGCCGGTGGCGCCCGCGCCCCAGCGGCGGGCCGCTTCGGCGGCCGCGCCGGTGGTGACGGGATGCCGGGCGAGGCCCAGATAGTCGTTGCTCGCGAGGTCCAGCAGCGGGGAATCGGCCGGCCGCGGCCGGAGCGTACGGACCAGGCCCGACGTCTCGCGGGCGCGCGCCGCTTCGCCGGTCCAGTCGAACGGGTCCTGCTCCATGGGTCCGGTCCTTCTGTAGGTCCTTTTGTAGGCTGCGCACAGACCCTAAACCCGGCCGGACCAGGACAGGGTGTGGCCATACCCACACTTCGAAGTGGCGGAGTTGTCAGATTCCACCCTGGCATCAGGGTGCGGACGTAGGCGAAGATCGGCCCTATGGACCTGCTGAACACGCTGGTGGAGAAGGGCCTGCGGCGCGAGCCGCCGACCCGCGAAGAAGCGCTCGCCGTGCTGGCGACCTCCGACGACGACCTGCTGGAGGTGGTCGCTGCCGCGGGCAAGGTGCGCCGCCAGTGGTTCGGGCGGCGGGTGAAACTCAACTATCTGGTCAATCTCAAGTCCGGTCTGTGCCCGGAGGACTGCTCGTACTGCTCGCAGCGGCTCGGCTCGACCGCCGAGATCCTCAAGTACACCTGGCTGAAGCCGGAAGAGGCGTCGAAGGCGGCTGCCGCCGGGGTGGCGGGCGGCGCCAAGCGGGTCTGTCTGGTCGCGAGCGGCCGCGGTCCGACCGACCGTGACGTGGAGCGGGTCTCGGGCACGATCAAGGCCATCAAGGAAGAGAACGAGGGCGTCGAGGTCTGCGCGTGCCTCGGGCTGCTCTCGGAGGGCCAGGGCGAGCGGCTGCGGGCCGCGGGCGCCGACGCGTACAACCACAACCTCAACACGTCCGAGGGGACGTACGGGGACATCACGACCACGCACACCTACGCCGACCGGGTCGAGACGGTGCGGCACGCCCAGGCGGCCGGGCTGTCCGCCTGCTCCGGGCTGATCGCCGGCATGGGCGAGAGCGACGCCGACCTGGTGGATGTCGTCTTCTCGCTGCGCGCGCTGGACCCGGACTCGGTGCCGGTCAACTTCCTCATCCCGGTGGAGGGCACGCCGCTCGCCGCCGAGTGGAACCTGACCCCGCAGCGCTGCCTGCGCATCCTCGCCATGACCCGGTTCATCTGCCCCGATGTCGAGGTCAGGCTGGCCGGCGGCCGTGAGGTGCAGCTGCGTTCGATGCAGCCGCTCGCGCTGCACCTGGTCAACTCGATCTTCCTCGGCGACTATCTGACCACCGAGGGCCAGGAGGGCAAGGCCGACCTGGAGATGATCGCCGACGCCGGTTTCGAGGTGGAGGGCGCGGAGACGACGACCCTGCCGGAGCACCGGGCGGGCGGTTGCGCGGCGCCTGTCGCCGCCGTGGCCGACGAGCCCCTGGCCGACGCGGCACCGGCACCCGCGCGCAAGGACCTGGTCTCGGTGCGCCGCCGTGGAGCCGGTACGGACCTCGCGCCCAATGCCTGATCTCGCCCCGGCCGAACTGCTGGCGCTCGACCGGGCGCACGTCTGGCACCCGTACGGCCCGATGCCGGGCCGTACGGATCCGCTGGTCGTGGAGTCCGCGTCCGGCGTCCGGCTACGGCTCGCCGAACCGGCGCACGGGCAGCGCGAGTTGGTCGACGGGATGGCGTCCTGGTGGTCGGCGATCCACGGCTACAACCACCCGGTGCTCAACGAGGCGGCGCGCGGCCAGCTCGACCGGATGAGCCATGTGATGTTCGGCGGCCTCACCCATGAGCCCGCCGTACGACTCGCCACGAAGCTGGTCGACATGACGCCCGAGCCACTGCGGCATGTGTTTCTCGCCGACTCGGGCTCGGTCTCCGTCGAGGTCGCCGTCAAGATGTGTCTGCAGTACTGGCGTTCCGTCGGCAGACCCGCCAAGCAGCGGCTGCTGACCTGGCGTGGCGGCTACCACGGCGACACCTGGCAGCCGATGTCGGTCTGCGACCCGGACGGCGGGATGCACGAGCTGTGGTCGGGCGTCCTGCCCCGGCAGGTGTTCGCGGGGGTGCCGCCGGTCGAGTACGACGAGACGTACGCGGACGGGCTGCGCGCGCTGATCGCCGAGCACGCGGACGAACTGGCGGCGGTGATCGTGGAGCCGGTGGTGCAGGGCGCGGGCGGGATGCGCTTCCACTCCCCCGCGTATCTGCGGGTGTTGCGGGAGGCGTGCGACGAACACGACGTGCTGCTGATCCTCGACGAGATCGCGACGGGTTTCGGCCGTACGGGCACGCTGTTCGCCGCCGGCCAGGCCGGTGTCTCGCCCGATGTGATGTGTGTGGGCAAGGCCCTCACGGGCGGCTACCTGACGATGGCGGCGACGCTGTGCACGGCGAGGGTCGCCGAGGGCATCGCGCGGGGCGAGGTCCCCGTACTGGCGCACGGGCCGACCTTCATGGGCAATCCGCTGGCCGCTGCCGTGGCCTGCGCCTCCATCGACCTGCTGCTCGGGCAGGACTGGGTCAAGGAGGTGGAGCGGATCGGCACGGGCCTGCGCGAGGGGCTCGCGGAGGCGGCGGAGCTGCCGGGCGTGCGTGACGTTCGGGTGCTGGGCGCCATCGGGGTGATCCAGCTCGACCACGACGTGGACATGGCGGCGGCGACCCGCGCCGCGGTGCGCGAAGGCGTGTGGCTGCGGCCGTTCCGCGACCTCGTCTACACGATGCCGCCGTATGTGACGGGTGACGACGACATCGCACGGATCTGCCGTGCGGCGTCGGCCGCGGCGCGGGAGGGCTGACATGGGCATTCTGATCGTCACGGGTACCGGGACGGAGATCGGCAAGACCGTCGTCACGGCGGCGCTGGCGGCTGCCGCGCTCGCGCGCGGCCGGACGGTCGCCGTACTGAAACCGGCCCAGACGGGTCTGGAGCCCGGTGAACCCGGCGACGCCGCCGAGGCTGCCCGGCTGGCCGGTCCGGTCACGCCGGTGGAACTGGCCCGCTTCCCCGAGCCGTTGGCACCGGCGACGGCCGCCCGGCGGGCGGGCATGACACCGGTACGCCCCGACGAGGTGGCCGTCGCCGCGGAGAAGCTGGCCGCCGAGCACGATCTGGTGCTGGTCGAGGGGGCCGGCGGCCTGCTCGTACGGTTCGACGAACACGGCGGCACCCTGGCGGACGCTGCCCGGCTACTCGGCGCGCCCGTCCTGGTCGTGGCGCCGGCGGGGCTCGGCACGCTCAACGCGACGGCGCTGACGACCGAGGCGCTGCGGGCGCGTGACGTGCGCCCGCTCGGCGTGGTCATCGGCAGCTGGCCGGCCGCGCCGGACCTGGCGGCGCGCTGCAACCTGGCGGACCTGCCGGACATGGCAGGCGCCCCGCTGCTGGGCGCGGTACCGGCGGGCGCGGGAGCCCTGCCCCCGGAACGGTTCCGCGCGGAGGCGGTGCGATGGCTGGCGCCGGAGCTGGCCGGGGAGTGGGACGCGACGGCGTTCGGCGCGGGGTTCGCCGCGCCATAGGCTGCCCCGCATGCGCGTACGTATCGACGAGATCGTCTTCGACTGTGAGAAGCCGCTGGAGCTGGCCCGGTTCTGGGCCGCTCTCCTCGGCGGTGAGCCGACCGGGCGGAGCGCCGACTGGGCGTACATCGACCCGCCGGAGTTCACCCGGATCGCCTTCCAGCGGGTTCCGGAGGGCAAGACCGGCAAGAACCGCCTCCATCTGGACCTGCTGGCCGACGACATCCCGGCCGCGACGGCCGAGGCGGTCCGGCTCGGGGCCGAACAGGTCGGCGGGATCGTCTCCGACACGCCGGGCAGCTTCCAGGTGCTGCGCGACCCGGAGGGCAACGAGTTCTGTTTCGTCACCCCGGCCTGACCGCGCCCGCACCCGGAATCCGCTCGCCTCGCCGGTCGCCGCTCTGCTTGGCTCGGGGCATGAGTGACCTCCAGATCCGCTGTGCCCGACTCGCCGACATCGACGCCGTGCTGTCCTTCTGGCGGCTGGCCGCCGAGGGCACCAGCATCAGCGACGACCACGACGGGATGACCCGGCTCGTCACGCGCGACCCCGAGGCCCTGCTGCTCGCCGAGCGCGACGGCCGGCTCGTCGGGACCGTCATCGCCGGGTTCGACGGCTGGCGGTGCTCCGCCTATCGGCTGGCCGTCCATCCGGAGCAGCGCAGACGAGGTGTCGCCACGGCGCTGCTGGACGCCGCCGAGCAGCGGTTCGCCGCCATCGGCGGGCGACGGGTGGACGCGATGGTGCTGGAGGACAACACGCGGGCGCGGCGGGCCTGGGCGTCGGCCGGGTACCACCGCGAGGATCATTGGCGGCGCTGGGTGAAGCCCCTGCGGTAAGCCATTTTGCCGATCCTTTACCATGGGGGTTCGTTGTTCCGTACAACCGAAAGGTGTGAACGTCCGCTCATGGGCGAGCCTCCCAGTATCAGCAGACACCGCGCAGCCCTCCGCCAGCTGACCGATCATGTGACGGAGGTGAACCGATGACCGAAGTGCTTCTGCTCATCCTGGCCGTGCTGCTCGCGCTGCTCTGCGGAGCGTTCGTCGCCGCCGAGTTCTCGCTCACCACCGTCGAGCGGGGTGATCTGGAACGGGCCGCCGAGCGCGGCGAACGGGGCGCCGCCGGCGCGCTGAAGGCCGTACAGAGCCTCACCTTCCAGCTCTCCGGGGCGCAGCTCGGCATCACCGTCACCAATCTGGTCGTCGGTATGCTCGCCGAGCCGTCCGTCTCCAAGCTGATCCGGGGGCCGGTCGAGGCGACCGGCCTGTCGGAGTCCGTGGCGTCCTCGGTCGCCCTGGTCATCGGTACGGCCCTGTCGACCGTCGTGCTGATGGTCGTCGGCGAGCTGGTCCCCAAGAACTGGGCGATCTCGTCCCCGCTGGCCGTCGCCAAGGTCGTCGCCACGCCGCAGCGCCACTTCACCGCCGTCTTCCGCCCCTTCATCGCGCATCTCAACAACACGGCGAACCGCATCGTGCGTGCCATGGGTCTTGAGCCGACCGAGGAGCTGGCCTCCGCCCGGTCACCTCAGGAACTGGTCGCGCTGGCCCGGCACTCGGCGAAGGAGGGCGCGCTGGAGGCGGACACCGCCGAGCTGTTCGTACGGACCCTGAGTCTGGCGGCGCTCACCACGGAGAACGTGATGACGCCGCGCGTCCAGGTCATGGCGCTGGACGTACAGGCGACGGCCGAGGACGTGGCCAACGCGACCCGGGCCACCGGTCTTTCCCGCTTCCCCGTCTACCGGGGCAATCTGGACACGGTCGTGGGCATCGCGCACATCAAGGACGTGCTCGCGGTGCCGGCCGAGCGCAGGGTCCGGCACCCCGTCAGGGAGCTGCTGCGGGAGCCGCTGCTCGTCCCGGAGACACTGACCGTGGACAAGCTGCTCGACCGGCTCTCCGGACGTTCCACGATGGCGGTCGTCATCGACGAGTACGGCGGCACCGCCGGTGTGGTGACGCTGGAGGACATCGTCGAGGAGGTCGTCGGCGAGGTGCGCGACGAGCACGACCCGCACGAGACCCCGGATCTGGCCCCGGTCGGTGAGGACGCCGAGGGCCGGCCGCTGTGGTCGGCGGACGGCGCCGCACGCGCCGACCAGCTGGAGAAGATCGGGCTGCGGGTGCCCGAGGGGCCGTACGAGACGCTGGCCGGTTTCGTCGCGGCCGAGCTGGGCCGGATCCCCGCCGAGGGAGACGAGGTCGAGGTCGGCGGCTGGCGGCTGGAAGTCTCCGACGCCTCGGGCCGCCGCGCGGCCCGGCTGACCCTGCACGGCGCGCTGCCCGGCGCCGACAGCGACACGGATGCTGACGACACGGAAGAGGAGGCCGGACGATGACCGCGATCCAGCTGATCATCGGCTTGCTGACGCTGGTCGTCAACGCCTTCTTCGTCGGGGCCGAGTTCTCCCTGATCTCCGTGCGCCGCAGCCAGATCGAACCGGCGGCCGAGAACGGCGACCGCAGGGCGCGCAGTGTGATCTGGGGCCTTGAGCATGTGTCGGCCCTGCTCGCCGCCGCCCAGCTCGGCATCACACTGTGCACGCTGGTGCTGGGTATCGTCGCCGAGCCCGCCATCGCCCATCTGCTGGAGCCGGTCTTCAACGGCGTCGGGGTGCCGCACGGCCTGGTGCATCCGATCTCGTTCGTGATCGCGCTGGTCGTGGCGACCTATCTGCACATGCTGCTGGGCGAGATGGTCCCGAAGAACGTCGCGCTGGCGGGCCCCGTCCGTACGGCGCTGCTGCTCGGGCCTCCCCTGGTGGCCCTGTCGCGGGCGCTGCGGCCGGTGATCTTCACCGTCAACGCCTTCGCCAACACGCTGCTGAAGCTGCTGCGGGTGGAGGCCAAGAGCGAGGTGTCGGCGACGTTCTCCGACGACGAGCTGGCCCGGCTCGTCACCGACGCGGGACATGCGGGACTGCTCGACGACCGGGCGACCGAGCGGCTGCACGACGCGCTGGAGCTGGGCCGCCGTCCGGTCCGAGACGTGGTGCTGCCGCTGGAGCGGGTCGTGACGGCCGAGGTGGGGGTGACCCCCGAGGAGCTGGAGGCGATGGCCGCCACGTCCGGCTTCTCGCGCTTCCCCGTGGTCGACCCTTCGCGGCGGATCCTGGGCTATCTCCATGTGAAGGACGCGCTGGACGCGCTGCCGCGTGACGTGCCGTTCCCGGTCACGGGGATGCGCGCCATCGCGCGGGTGAAGGACGAGACGCCGATGGACGACGTCCTGACGGCGATGCGCCGCAGCCGTACGCATCTGGCCGCCGTGCTGGACGCGGACGGCAAGCTCGAAGGCATGGTGACCATGGAGGACGTGCTGCGGGAGCTGGTGGGGCGGCACGCCTGAGTCCGGTCCTACCGCACGGTAGGATCGGGGCCGCCATGGAGATGAATGCCAACTACACCAGTTTCGTCGCTGTCGGTGACTCCTTCACCGAAGGCATGTCCGACCTGCTGCCCGACGGTACGTACCGGGGCTGGGCCGATCTGCTCGCCGGCCGGCTCGCGGCCCGTAACCCGGGGTTCCGGTACGCGAATCTCGCCGTACGCGGCAAGCTCATCGGACAGATCGTGGACGAGCAGGTGGACGTCGCCGCCGCGATGACACCGGACCTGGTGACCCTGGTCGGCGGACTCAACGACACCCTGCGGCCCAAGGTCGACATGGGACGGGTGCGCGGGCTGCTCGAAGAGGCCGTCGAGCGGCTCGCGCCGTCCTGCAAACAGCTCGTCCTGATGCGCAGCCCCGGCAGGAACGGTCCGGTGATGGAACGTATCCGGCCGCGCATGGAGGAGCTGTTCACGTACATCGACGAGCTGGCGGCGCGGCACGACGCGCTCGTCGTCGACCTGTACGGCGGGAACGTCCTCGGTGACCAGCGGCTGTGGGACGTGGACCGGCTGCATCCCACCGCCGAGGGCCACCGGCGTATCGCCGAGGCGGTCTGGCAGGGGCTCGGCCTCGACGCCGAGGACGACTGGCGCGCGGCGCTGCCGCCCGCGGCCCCGGCCCGCTGGCTGATGCGGCGCGGCAGCGACGTACGGTTCGCCCGGCAGTATCTCGGGCCCTGGGTGATGCGCAGGCTGACCGGACGCTCGACGGGCGACGGCAGGCTGCCCAAACGCCCTGAGCTCCTGCCTTACGAGCCGTACGCGCCGGAGTCCGCCGACGGGACCCCGTAGGACCGTGGCGCGGTCCTCCGCCGGGCCCCAGTAGAATCCGCTTACGTGACTCCCGTGTCGAAGCCCCGTATCCCCAATGTCCTTGCCGGCCGCTACGCCTCGGCGGAGCTGGCCGTGCTGTGGTCCCCCGAGCACAAGGTGAAGCTGGAGCGCCGGCTGTGGCTGGCCGTGCTGCGCGCGCAGCGGGACCTCGGGATCGAGGTGCCGGAGACGGCCGTCGCCGACTACGAGCGGGTGGTCGAGCAGGTCGACCTGGCGTCGATCGCGGAGCGCGAGAAGGTCACCCGGCACGATGTGAAGGCCCGGATCGAGGAGTTCAACGCCCTCGCCGGCCATGAGCAGGTGCACAAGGGCATGACGTCGCGGGATCTCACGGAGAACGTCGAGCAGCTCCAGATCCGGCTGTCGCTCGAACTCATGCGGGAGCGTACGGTCGCCGTGCTGGCCCGGCTGGGCAAGCTGGCCGGGGAGTACGGACCGCTGGTGATCGCCGGCCGTTCGCACAACGTGGCGGCGCAGGCCACCACCCTGGGCAAGCGGTTCGCGACGGCCGCCGACGAGCTGCTGGTCGCGTACGGCCGTCTTGAGGACCTGCTGGAGCGCTACCCGCTGCGCGGGATCAAGGGCCCGGTCGGCACGTCGCAGGACATGCTGGACCTGCTGGGCGGTGACGCGGCGAAGCTGGCTGACCTGGAGGGCCGGATCGCCGGACATCTGGGCTTCGCGCACGCCTTCACCTCGGTGGGCCAGGTCTACCCGCGCTCGCTCGACTACGACGTGGTGACCGCGCTGGTGCAGCTCGCGGCGGCGCCGTCGTCGGTGGCGAAGACGATCCGGCTGATGGCCGGGCACGAACTGGTCACCGAGGGCTTCAAGCCGGGCCAGGTCGGCTCGTCCGCGATGCCGCACAAGATGAACACCCGGTCCTGCGAGCGGGTCAACGGGCTGATGGTGATCCTGCGCGGCTACGCGTCGATGACCGGTGAGCTGGCGGGCGACCAGTGGAACGAGGGCGACGTGTCGTGCTCGGTGGTGCGCAGGGTGGCGCTGCCCGACGCGTTCTTCGCGTTCGACGGGCTGCTGGAGACGTTCCTGACGGTGCTGGACGAGTTCGGCGCGTTCCCCGCCGTGGTCGCACGTGAGCTGGACCGCTACCTGCCGTTCCTGGCGACGACGAAGGTGCTGATGGCAGCCGTACGGGAGGGCGTCGGCCGGGAGGCGGCGCACGAGGTCATCAAGGAGCACGCGGTGGCGTCGGCGCTGGCCATGCGGGAGCAGGGCGCCGAGCGCAACGAACTGCTCGACCGGCTGGCGGCGGACGACCGGATCCCGCTGGACCGGGCCCGGCTCGACGCGCTGATGGCCGACAAGCTGTCGTTCACGGGCGCGGCGGAGGACCAGATCGGCGCCGTGGTCGCCCGGATCGAGGAGATCGTGAAGCAGCGTCCGGAGGCCGCCGGGTACACCCCCGGATCGATCCTCTGAGATGCGCCCCGAGGAACTGGACGCGGCCCGCGACCGGCTCGTGCCCGACGTGGCGGGGCCGGGGCTGCGGGTGCTCTTCTGCGGTATCAACCCGGGTCTGATGTCGGCGGCGACGGGTCATCACTTCGCCCGCCCCGGCAACCGGTTCTGGCCGGTGCTGCATCTTTCCGGCTTCACACCGCGCCAGTTGAAGCCGGCCGAGGAGCAGGAGCTGCTGACGCACCGGCTGGGCATCACCAACGTCGTGGCGCGGGCCACGGCGCGCGCCGACGAGTTGAGCGACGAGGAGTTCCGCGAGGGCGGCGCGATCCTCACGGCGAAGGTGGAGCGGCTGCGACCGCGCTGGCTCGCGGTGGTCGGCGTCACCGCGTACCGGGTGGCCTTCGCCGACAGGAAGGCGCGGATAGGCCCGCAGGAGCGGACGATCGGCGCGACCCGCGTCTGGGCCCTGCCGAATCCGAGCGGACTCAACGCGCACTGGACGGCGCAGACGATGGCGGAGGAGTTCGGCCGGCTGCGCGCGGCGGCCGAGGGGGACGAGGGCCCGGCCGCCACATAGCGCCGTCCGCCCGCAGGGGCGGGACGGCGCCATGCGTCCGACGCGGGGCCGGTGTTCCTTCGCTAGCTGACCATGATCGGGCCTGCGGTGGCGGTGCACTTCGTCTGGTCGGCGGCCACGGTCGCGCAGCCGCTGCCCGGGGTTGCCGTGTAGCCGGCCGGGGTGAAGATGATGACGTTGCTGTTCAGGCCCCACGCGCCCGGCGGCACGTTCACCCGGCCGACCGTCTCGGCGATGGTGCCGGTGATGTCGTAGGTGCTGCCCGGGTAGTACGCGATGTCGCTGCCCCACACGTACGAGGCGCTGACCCCGTACATGCGCACGACGACGCCGCACACGATGACCGACCGCCAGGAGAGCTGGTGGGGCTGGGTCGGGGGGTAACCGATGCCGGAGGGCATGGTGACCTCGCAGGTGTACACCCCGCCGTCGTTGTTGTTGGTGAACGTGACGAAGGCGCTGCCCGCGTCGGCCGGTGCGGAGGCTGCCGTCGGCGCGGCCGGCGCGGCCGCCTGGGCCGATCCCGCGCCCATCGCGAGTGAGAGGGCCGCGACGCCGAACGCCGCGAGGACCGCGCCGGTTCGGCGCCGGAGGGAGTGGGGGGACACGGGGGTACCGGCCTTTCGTGGGGGCGGATCACGACGGAACATGGGGGGACCGCGAAGCGCCGCGGCACGCACGCGCGCCTCGGTCACCGGACGATCGTGACTGCCGCGCCAGAGCCACGTCAAGAGTTTAGAACGTTCCAATTGGCCGGCCTACCTCCCCTCACGCACCAACTCGCCTGCCTGGAGGATGCGTTGTCACAGGTCAGGGAGGTGTTCGGGGGCTAGGGCGGGTCCGTTTCCGTTATCAGGGCCATCAGTTGGTACGGCAACTCCGCACCCCGATGGGCCACGCCTATCGCCGTCCAGCGGTTCTCCGTCCGCCAGATCCACAGCGAATCGACCGCCGCGCTCAGCTCGTACCAGGGCTCGGGCAGTTCCTCGCCCGCCATGCCTCTGGCCCGCATGCTCCACAGGCTGAACCGCTGCGCGGGGCCCCAGCGCGCGTCCAGGCGGCCGGCCAGCGCCTCGCCCAGCGCCTCGTACTGCTCGGCCGCCGGGCCGCTGCCGCTGCCGTCGTCGTCCCAGAACTCCTCGCTGGTGCTGAGCGCGGCCAGGTGGTAGCCGGGGCCGCCGGTGACCGTCCCTGAGCCGCCGCGCTCCGCGGGGAAGTCCCGGGTGCGCAGCAGCTCCACGAGGGCGAGTTGCCGGGCGATGTCCATGCCTCCAGTAAACCCGCCCGCGCCGACAGTTGGCTTCCCGTCAGGCGTCGCGGCGGCGCAGCGCGAGTCCGCCCGCCAGTACGGCGGCGGCCGTCCAGCCGATCAGCACGGCAAGTCCGGTCCAGGCGCCGGGCGTTCCTGCCGGGTCCAGCACGAGCATCCGCTGTCCCGCCTGGCCGGGAAAGAAGTCCGCCACCTTTCCGTTGCCGGACACGTCCCCGAGGACGAAGGGCAGCAGCAGGAACACCGGTACGAGCACGCTCAGCGTCCCCGCCACACTGCGCAGCACCGCGGCGACACCTGCCGCCAGCAGCGAGACGCAGGTGAGGTACAGGCCGCAGCCGAGGATCGCGCGCGGCGCCGCC
The DNA here is from genome assembly GCF_000818175.1 of Streptomyces sp. AcH 505. Classification (GTDB taxonomy): domain Bacteria; phylum Actinomycetota; class Actinomycetes; order Streptomycetales; family Streptomycetaceae; genus Streptomyces. The sequence goes on along the minus strand of NZ_JTIY01000002.1, from coordinate 95,831 downwards.
TGGTCGCCGAGGCCGATGCCGAACGCCGTCCCGATCAGGGCCTGTCCGCCGACGAAGCAGGCGAGGCCCGTGACGAGCCCGACGGCGAGGGCCAGTACGGCGACGACGGCAAGCTTCGCCGTGTAGAAGGCGCGTCTGTCCGGTACGGCGGCCAGCGAGACCTGGATGGCGCCGCCGCGGTACTCGGACGCCATGGCGACCGCGCCGAAGACGATGGCGGCGAGCTGGCCGAAGCTCAGGCCGGCATACGACAGGAGCAGCGGGTCGAAGTCGGCGCCCGCGATGTCGTCGGGGCCGAGCGTGCCGCAGATCAGCAGGGAGAAGACCGTCGTCACCAGGAAGGCACCGGTCAGCGAGGAGGGCAGGACCCACAGGGAGCGGACCTTGAGCCATTCGGCGTGGGCGGCTGCGGGGAGTGACATGGCTCAGGCCTCCTGCGGGTGGGGAGCGGTGGCGGACGTGTACTGCGCCACGTCCTCGGTGAGGTGCAGATAGGCCTGTTCCAGCGTGCCGACCTCGTCGGCGAGTTGCAGGATGGGGATGCCTGCGCGGGCTGCGAGCGGTCCGATCTCCACCACCCGGGCGCCCTCGACGGTCCAGCCGCCGTCGTCGTCCTCGACGGGCGAGAAGCCCTTCGCCCGCAGCAGGGTGCGCAGCCGGGCGCCCTCGGTGGTGCGCAGTCTGACGCGCGGGCGTACCCGTGCGTCGATGAACTCCCGCAGCGGGGTGTCGGCGAGGAGTCCGCCGCTTCCCAGGACCACGAGATGGTCGGCGTAGGACGCCGTCTCGTTCATGAGATGGCTGGCGACCAGTACCGTTCTGCCCTCGTCCGCCAGCCGGCGCAGCAGTTCCCTGATCCAGCGCATGCCCTCGGCGTCCAGGCCGTTGGACGGCTCGTCCAGCATCAGCACCGGCGGGTCGCCGAGCAGCGCCGCCGCCATGCCGAGCCGCTGGCGCATACCGAGCGAGTACGTCCTGACGCGCCGCCCCGCGACGGACGCGATGCCCACCTCTTCGAGCACGTCGTCCACCCGCCGGGCGGGGATGCGATTGCTCGCCGCGAGTATCCGCAGGTGCGCCCGTGCGGTGCGCGCGCCCAGGGCGGCTCCCGCGTCCAGCAACGACCCGACCTCGCGCAGCGGTTCGGCGAGCCGCGCGTACTGCTGGCCGCCGACGGTGGCGCTCCCGGACGTCGGCCGGTCGAGGCCGAGCACCAGCCGCATGGTGGTGGACTTCCCGGCGCCGTTGGGGCCGAGGAAGCCGGTGACCCGGCCGGGTTTCACCTGGAACGTGAGCCGGTCGACGGCGCGGACCGCCCCGTACTCCTTGGTGAGTTGCTGGATGTCGATGCTGGTCATGGCCTCAGCCTGGCCGCCGCGCCGGGCCCTGCCCTCCCCCGCCGGTGGAGACCGTCTCCCCCGGCCGGGGGAGGCTCGCACGGCGCCGCCGCTGGCACGATGGGGGCATGCGCCGACTCCTGGGACCGCTGGCCCGCACGGTGACGTACACGCGCGTCCTGCATCTGGGCATCCCGCTCGCCCTCCTCGCGGTCTGGATGTTCGTCGATCCGAATCATCCGTACGTCCCGCTGCTGTTCCTCGTACCGATCGGGCTGCTGCCGGGGATGCGGCTGGCGGAGGGCGTACAGGCCCAGTTGCTCCTCACGCCGCGTGAGCGGAGCGGTCCTGATCCGGTCATCTCGGCCGGGGCATCGGCGACCTGGGCCGACCGGTGGCGGACGGTGCTCTGGCTGGAGGCACGCTCGGTGCTGTCGGTGCTGATGCTGGGGTGTGTCGTCTGGCTGCCGCTGCTCGGCGTCGATCTGATCGCGCGGGCCGCCGGGCACACGCCGCCCATGCTGCCGGTGCTGTCGGGGACGGCGCCGCGGGTGTGGTGCGCGGTGCTCGCGCCCGTACCGCTCGTCGTCGCGGCCGTGGGGGTGGTGGCGATCGGGCGGCTGGCAGCCGCGGTCGCCAGGCGGCTGCTGGGGCCTTCGCCGGCCGAACGGCTCGCGGCGCTGGAGGAGCGTACGGAGCAGCTGCTCGAGCGCACCAGGATCGCCCGTGAGCTGCACGACTCGATCGGCCACGCGCTCACCGTCGCCGTGCTCCAGGCGGGGGCGGCCAGGGCGGCGGGCGACGCCGCGTTCACCGACCGTGCGCTCGGCACGATCGAGGAGACGGGCCGGGCGGCCCTGGAGGATCTGGAGCGGGTGCTTCTGGTGCTGCGGGAGTCGGCGCGGCCCGCCTCGCAGCGGCCGACGCTCGTCGATGCCGCCCGGCTGCTGGACTCGGCGCGCGCCTCGGGGGCGCTGGTGGAGGCCACCGTCACCGGGCCGCTGGAGCGGGTGCCCGCACCGGTCTCGCGGGAGGGTTACCGGATCCTCCAGGAGGCGCTGACGAATGTGCTGCGGCACGCGGCAGGGGCGGCGCAAGTGCGGGTGTGTGTCGAGGTGACGGGGGTGGCGCTCGGCATCGAGGTCACCAACCCGTTCACCGGTGCGTCCTTCGGACCTCCGACGGCGGACGGGCCGGCGGCGGACGGCCCGACGGCGGCGGAC
>NZ_JTIY01000002.1:77482-92951 GCF_000818175.1 Streptomyces sp. AcH 505 | reverse complement strand
CGCACTGGACGGCAGGGCCGCCGGGGTGCGGGCATGACGGTGACCGTGCTGCTGGTGGACGACGAGCCGCTGGTCCGCGCGGGGCTGCGGGCCGTGCTGGAGGCGCAGCCCGACATCACCGTGGTCGGCGAGGCGGCGGACGGCGCCGCCGTGATCCCGCTGGTGCGCTCCTTGCGTCCCGATGTGGTGGCGATGGACGTGCGGATGCCGCTGATGGACGGGATCGAGGCGACCAGGGCGGTCCTGCGGACGGTGTCGCCGCCGCCGAAGATCCTGGTCGTCACGACCTTCGAGAACGACGAGTACGTCTACCGGGCGCTGCGGGCGGGCGCCGACGGCTTTCTGCTCAAGCGCGCCCGCCCGGCCGAGATCGTGCATGCCGTGCGGCTGATCGCGGAGGGCGACTCGCTGCTGTTCCCCGCCGCTGTGCGCTCACTCGCCGCGGAGTACGGCAACGCCGAGGCGCGCAGGGGGCTGGCCGCCGCCGGGCTGACCGGCCGTGAGGCGGACGTGCTGCGGCTGATGGCCCAGGGGCTGACGAACGCGGAGATCGCCAGGCGGCTGGTGGTGGGCGCGGAGACGGTGAAGTCCCATGTGAGCGCGGTCCTCGCGAAGTTGGGGGCGCGGGACCGCACCCAGGCGGTCATCACGGCGTACGAGTCGGGGTTCGTCGCGCCGCGCTGACCACCGGGGGGGCAGAGCTGACCACCAAGGCGGAGGGTGGTTGTGCTCAGCCGGCCACGCGGCGCAGCCGGACCACGGGGATGTCCCGTTCGGTCTTGAGCTGGTAGTCGGCGTACGGCGGGTAGACGTCGACCAGTCCTGGCCACACCCGCGCCTTCTCGTCGGCCGGCAGCGTCTCGGCGTGTGCGGCGAACCGCTCGGCGCCGACCTGCACGCGTACATCCGGGTTGTCCGCCAAGTTGACGTACCAGAGCGGGTGTTCGTCGGCGCCGCCCTTGGAGGCGACGATCAGGCAGTCGTCGCCGTCCCGGCCGTAGATGAGGACCGTACGGCGCCACTGGCCGGTCCGCCGGCCCCGGTAGTCGAGCAGCAGACACGGCGAACCCTTGAAGTCGCCGCCCTCGGCCCCGTCCGATTCGGCGTACAGCCTGGCCTGGTCCGCGACCCAGCCGGAAGGGCTGACAACGGGATCTTCGTCCTGCGGCATGGGTGATCCTCCGGATCGTTCGACGGTTGATATTCGCCTACCCTCCATCGGCACTCGCCCGGTACGCAACCAACGAGTAGCATCCGGACACACCTGTACGAGCTGGGAGGGCACACCGTGGGGCGGTTGACCGGCGGAGACCCTTCCCTGCTGCGGAGGATCAACTCCGCCGTCGTGCTGCACGCCCTGCGCGGCGCCGAGTCCCCCACCCTGACGGATCTGACCCGGATCACCGGGCTGTCCAGGCCCACGGTCGAAGGTGTGATCGAAGGGCTCATCGAGGCGGGGCTCGTCGTCGAGACGGCGCCGGAGGAGGGCGAGACCCGTAAGCAGGGGCGGCCCGCGCGCCGGTTCCGCTTCCGGGCCGAGGCGGGGCATCTGCTCGGCATCGAGATCGGTCCGCACCGGGTGGCCGCCCTGCTGTCGGGTCTTGACGGCCGGATCATCGGCGCGGGGTCGCGCGAGGTGACGGAGACGGCCTGCGCCGACGAGCGGCTCGACCGGGTCAGGGCGGTCGTCGCCGATGTGCTGCGGCGGGCCGGTGTGGCCCGCAGTTCGCTGCGGGCGGTCGGGGTGGGCAGCCCCGGCATCGTGGAGGCGGACGGGACCGTACGGCTCGGTACGGCGCTGCCGCAGTGGACGGGACTCGCGCTCGGGGAGCGGCTGCGCCGCTCGTTCCGATGTCCGGTCCTGGTGGAGAACGACGCGAACGCGGCGGCCGTGGCCGAGCAGTGGAAGGGCGCCGCCACCGACTCCGACGACATCGTCTTCGTGCTGGCCGGGCTGAGTCCGGGCGCGGGCGCGCTGATCGGCGGACGGCTGCACCGCGGTTTCGGCGGCGCGGCCGGTGAGATCGGCGCACTGCATCTGCTGGGCCGTGAGGCCACACCGGAAACACTGCTGTCGACCACGGACGAGCCGCTGCACCCGCTGGACGAGCACGCGGTGGCCAAGGTCTTCGCTCTCGCCAAGCAGGGCGACGAGCGGGCGCAGGAGGCCATGGAGCGGTTCATCCAGCGGCTGGTGCACGACGTGGCCGCGCTGGTGCTCGCGCTCGATCCCGAACTGGTCGTGATCGGCGGCTGGGCGGCCGGGCTCGACGGCGTACTGGAGCCGCTGCGCGGCGAGTTGTCGCGTTACTGTCTGCGGCCACCGCGGGTGACGCTCTCGCTGCTCGGCGAGGCCGCGGTGGCGACAGGTGCGTTGCGGCTGGCCCTCGACCATGTCGAGGAGCAGCTGTTCGCCGTGGAGGGAACAGTGACGGCCCGCCGCTGAGTGCGGACGGGCCGTATGGGGCAAGACAGTTGTGCGGCAAGGCAGTTGTGCGACGACGCTGTTGAGGGTCGTTGCGACCGCCCGGCAGGAGGTCAGGACGCCTGGCGCTCCGGGGGCTGGTCGGTGATCTGCAGGTCACCGGAGTCACCGAAGGTGAGCCGGCAGGTGTCCGCGCGGTAGGTGGCCATCGACACGGCGGCCGTGCGGCCTTCGGCGATGTAGCGGGTGGTGACGACGAGGACGGGGGCGCCGGGCAGCCGGTCGAGCTCCCTGGCGTCGTCGGCGCGGGCCGAGCCCAGCTCCACGGCGCGGTCCTGGCCTTCGAGCCCCAGATGCTGCAACTCACGCAGCACGGCGCGGGCCCTCGCGGGCCCTGACGGGGTGTCTATGGCGGACAGTCCCGGCACGGACGAGGCGGGTACGTACAGCAACTCGGCGGCCACGGACTGGCCGTGGGTGACCCGGATGCGCCGTACGACATGGACCTCTTCGCCGGACGGCGAGTCGAGCAGCTTGGCCACGGCGGTCGGCGCCGGTTCCGTCACACAGCCGATGGGCTGCCAGGCGTCCTGGTCGGCGCCGGGCCATTCGTGCTGGGCGGTGGAGACGTCCACGCCGACGCGCGGCGGGGCGACGGTGGTACCGACCCCGCGCCGGCGCTGCAGCCTGCCTTCCAGCTCCAGCTGTTCCAGCGCCTGCCGGAGGGTGGCGCGCGCCACGCCGAACCTGGCGGCGAGTTCGCGCTCGTTGGGCAGCACCTCCCCCACGGCGAAGTCGGTGTCGAGCGCTTCTGCGAGCACGGTCTTCAGATGCCAGTACTTCGGCTCCGGCACCGTTTCCAGCTGCGTGGTCCCCACCCTGATCCTCCGCAATCGCCGTGTCCCCGGCGGGTTTTCCGTGCCCTTGTTTATTAAAGGTTCCTGCACTAACTAATGACGATAGGGCGGCTCAACCCTTTGGTCAAGACCAATCCCCCGGCCGTCGTACGCGGTCCTTCCTGCACGTACCCGTCCTGTGAGCACCCCGGAGCCCAGCGCGACTCCCGCTCCGACGAGCAGACTCCCCGCCGTCTGTGCGACGCCGTACGAGCCCGTGCCCACCAGGGGCGCCGAGAGCGCGGCCGACACGGGGATGAGGCCGGAGAAGAGCGTGGCCCGCTCGGCGCCGATCCGCTGCAGACCCAGGTACCAGCAGAGGAAGCCGACGACGGTCACCACGACCGCCTGCCAGAGCAGCGCCACGGTCTCCACCCCCGTCGGCAGCGGCGGCGGCCCGCCGTCCACGACGGCGGAGACCAGCGCCGCCTGCACCGCGGCGACCCCGCAGACGGCGGTGGACAGCAGTCGCGGACCGAGCGGACCGAGCGGTCGCAGGACGGGTACGGCGATGACGGCGAACCCCGTCTCGCCCGCCAGCGCGCCGACCGACCAGACGATGCCCGGCAGATCCGTACGGCCCCAGCCCTGGACGACACAGGCACCGGCGGCCACCAGCAGCGCGCCGGAGACGACAGGCGTGGTGGGCCGGCGCCGGTTCAGCAGCGGGAGCAGTACGGCGACCACGACCGGCGCGCAGCCGACGAAGACACCGGGGACGGCGGGTTCGGCGGTGCGCTCGGCGGCCAGGATCGCCAGGTTGAACCCGACCATGCCGACGGCGGCGAGCGCGGCGATCCTGCCCCACTGCCGGGCGGTGAGGGTACGCAGCGTGGCCAGGGCGGGCCGGCCGGTCAGCGGCAGGAGCAGCAGGCAGGCGACGCCGTAGCGCAGGGCCTGGCCCGCCGCGTACGGGTAGTCGCCCAGCAGGCTGTTGGCGGTGAAGGAGGCGCCGACGAGGACACAGGCGAAGGCCGCGAGGAGCGCCCCGCGTACGGAGGTGGCTGTCATGGCACCGACGCTAAGGATCACGGCGGTCCGGTTTAAGGTCCATTCCCATGGCACCATCGGGGACCAATGCGCGCACCGTGGCCTGGGAACTGCTGCTGCCTGCCGTGGCGGCGCCGCAGCGCGGCCGGGGGCGCGCCCTGCAGTCGGCGCTCCGTGACGCGGTGCGGTCCGGGCGGCTGACGGCAGGCACCCGGCTGCCGTCGAGCCGTGAACTCGCCGCCGATCTGCGGGTGTCACGCGGTCTGGTCACCGAGGCGTACGAACAGCTCACGGCCGAGGGGTACTTGCGCAGCGGCCGGGGCGCGGGCACCTGGGTGGGCGGAGCCACGAGAGCCGCGGCGCTGCCGGCCCGCGATCTGGCGCCGCGCGCTCCGGTGGCCTCCGCGGACTTCCGGCCCGGCACCCCTGATCTCTCACTCTTCCCGCGTACGGCCTGGGCGGCGGCGCACAAGGCGGTGCTGGCCCGGCTGCCCCACCACGTACTGGGCTACCCCGATCCGCGCGGGCTGCCTGAGCTGCGTACGGCACTGGCGGCGCTGCTGGCCAGACGGCGCGGGGTGGCGGCCGACCCGGAGCGGCTGATCGTATGCTCGGGGGTCGCGCAGGCGATGACACTGCTGGGGTTCGTGCTGCACGGGCGGGGGCTGCGGACGGTGGGTCTTGAGGACCCGGGCAGCCCCGAACACGCGGCGCTGTTCGCGTCGGCGGGGCTCGGCGCCGTACCGCTGCCGCTGGACGAATCCGGCCTCGATCCGAGCCAGTTGGGACGGTCCGGGGTACGTGCCGTGGTGACCACGCCCGCCCACCAGTTCCCCACCGGCATCGCGTACTCGGCGGAGCGCAGGGCCGAACTCCTCGACTGGGCCCGGTCCGTGGCCGGTTTCGTCGTGGAGGACGACTACGACGGCGACTTCCGCTACGACCGGGCCCCGGTGGGCGCGTTGCAGGGGCTCGATCCGGAACGCGTCGTCTACACCGGCTCTGTGAGCAAGTCGCTGGCCCCGGGGCTGCGGCTGGGCTGGCTGGTGGCGCCGCGTGAGCTGCTGGACGAACTCGTCGAGCGCAAGCGGACGATGGACCTGGGCAATCCGGCGCTGGACCAGGCCGTACTCGCCGACTTCGTCCAAGGGGGCGGCTACGACCGGCAGTTGCGCCGCTGCCAGCGGGCGTACCGGGAGCGGCGCGACACACTGGTGGCGGCGCTGGCGGAGCACTTCCCCGGCACGGAGGTGTCGGGGATCGCCGCCGGGCTGCACATCATCGCCCGGCTGCCCGCGCGTTACGGCCCCGAGGACGCGTTCGTGCGCCGGGCCGCAGGGGCGGGCGTCGCGCTGCGGACGCTGGCGGAGTGCGGGGCGGCGGGGCGCGGGTGGTCAGCGGCCGCCGACGGCTCCGTACGGCTGGTCATGGGGTACGCACAGCTCACCCCGGCCGAGATCGTGCGCGGGGTGCGGACGCTGGCCGGGGCGGCGGGCAGGGGGACGGGCGGCGCGGCGCGCTGAGATCAGGAGTTGGACCAGTCGCGCACGCTGAGAACGAGCCGGTAGCCGTCCGGGTCCTCGATCGTCACGCCCCACTCGTTCCAGTACGGGTTGGGCGACGCGACCCGCCGGCCGCCGTGCTCCACCAGCCTGGCGACCAGTTCGTCGGGCACCGCACCGGCCAGATAGATCACCAGCAGGTCCTCCTCGGTGGGACGCGGCTCGACGGGCGCGGCCGGCTCGTGGACGAGTTCGAGATGCCAGCCCGCGTCCGGCCAGCCCAGCATCAGCAGGGCGTGCTCGCCGGGCGCTTCGCCGCCCTCGGCGCGGTAGACGGGGGTGAGGCCGAGGCCCGACACCCAGAACCGTTCGGCGGCGGCGAGGTCCCTGGAGGGGCGGGCGATCCTGATGTGCGCCTGGCCGCCGATCGGCATGCGGGGCTCCGTTCGTCTCTTCGGTGGTACGGGTGCTGCCTGCCGCCACCGTAGGCGGCGGACGATCACCACGTCGATCGGCCGATGGTCCTCGGCCTTGCGAACGAGCACCGGCGCTCGCCGCGGGCCGATTGTCAGTGCCTGGCTCTAGCGTCTTCCCCATGACGCGATCCATGCAGGCACTCGCCTATTCCCGTCCGTCCGCGCTGGAGAGCGCGCCTGACGGCCAGTTGCTCGGTCTGGAGACTTCGGGCGGTCTGACGCCCCGTGGGGCGCAGGCGCATCCCCAGTTCTTCACCGGTTTTCTGACCTCGCCGCGGACGGCGGCGCAGGGGCTGCTCGCGGTCGCCGATGTGGCGGCAGCGCGCTACTACCAGCCGATGCTCCGTGCCTCGCTCGACCCGGTGGTCACGGGCAACGGGGACCGGTTGCGTTTCGAGTCGTTCTCCGGGTGCTGCGGTGTGTACGCCAGGCTCGATGTGCTGCGCGCCGGTCTCGACGGCGCGGACACCGGCCACGGCACGACCAATGTGGATGTGAACAACCCCCTGCGTGAGGCGCTTTCCCGGCTGGCGGGCGACGATCCGCTGCATCTGCGGGTGGGCCCTGACGAGATGGCGGTGACGACGCTCGACGGTCCTGTGGTCGAGAAGAAGGTGCCGCTGCCCGACCGGTGGCTGCGCGGGTTCGCCGAGGCGCAGGTGGCTTCCGCCGCGTTCGACCTGCGGGCCGAGCTGTCCGCCGCTGAAGCGGTGCGCTTCCTGCGGTCCCTGCCGCGCCCTTCGGGCCGGTCGGGCGGCGCTTCGCGCGGCGCGATGTGGGTGATACCCGCCGGCCGTACCCTGCGCCCGACGTCGCGTCCCGTGCCCGGCGCCGTCTGTCTGCCGGGCCCGGAGCGGCTGGCCGCGCTCCAGCGGGTGCTGCGGGACGCGACGGCGCTGCGGGTGTACGGGCCGGTGGCCGACGGCGCAGCCACGGCGAGCGCGTGGGAGGTGACGCTGCCGGGGATGCGGCTCACGCTGACGCTGTCGCCCGAGGTGGCGCGCGGCTTCTCCGGTGAGGGCGGAGTGCTGGAGGCGCTGGCCGCCGACGAGTCGGCCGAGGACGCCGAGCTGGTGTCCGTACTGCTGGCCTGGGAGCCGGCCATCGAACCGGCTGATCTCGCGGTGCGCGCCGGGCTGAGCGTGGCGCGGGTGCGCGCGGCGCTGACCAGGCTGGGCTCGGCGGGCCGGGTCGGGTACGACATCGCGGACGCCGCGTACTTCCACCGCGAGCTGCCCTACGACGCCGGCCGGGTCGAGCGGCACAACCCACGGCTGGCCGCCGCGCGTGCGCTGATCGCCGAGGGGGCCGTACGGCTCGAAGGCGAGCTGGCGTCGGTGGCCTCGGGCGAGCGGCGCTACCAGGTGCGGGAGGCGGCGGGTGTCCTCAGCTGCACCTGCGCCTGGTGGGCGGGGCACCGGGGCGGGCGCGGTCCGTGCAAGCACGCGCTGGCCGTCCGGATGGCGCGCCGCGGCGCGGTTCTGGTCTCGGGCGGTGCGCGATGAGTGAGCTTCTTGACGCGGTGCGGGCCGGTGACCACGAGTCCGTTCCCGGGCTGGTCAAGCCCCTGACACCGGCGGACCGCAAGGCGGCGCTCGCGGAGCTGAAGGCGCTGCGCTCCGAGGTGCGCGGCTGGCACTGGGACCGCTGGCGGGAGCGGTCGCGGGTGCAGCGCGCCCTGCTGGTGGCGGGTGCCGGCTGTCTGACGGGGGCGGCGGCGGCCGCCGCCTGGATCGGGGCCCGCGATCTGCGTAATGGCGACCGGGCGCCCTGGGGCCTGGCCGATCTGCTCGCCGACCGTGATCCTGCCTGGCTCGGCGAAGTGGCCCGCAGGCTCGCCGAGCGCAACTCGACGGCGGAGGACGACTTCTCCCTCATCCGGGAGCTGAGCGAGCGGGCCGGCACGCCGCTGCCGGACACGGACGCGGTGGTCCGGGGCTGGGCCGACACGGTCGGGGACCGCGAGCGGTCCCTGCTCGGCGGGCTGCGCAAGGACACGCACGTGACAGCGTTCGTGCCGCGGCTCTTCGAGCTGGCCGAGCTGCCCAACGGCATCAGCTGGCGCACCGACGCGCAGGACCCGGACCACTGGCCTTCGCTGCTGGCGGTCCTGGCCGAGGAGGGGGTGGTCGAGCGGGACATGCTGGTGGACGCCTGCGTGGCCCGGCTGCTGCGCGGGGGCCGGCCGCGCGAACAGGTCTTCTTCCTCAATGTGGCCAGGCGGCTGGGGCTGAGCCCGGCGGAGGAGACGGCGCACACGGCCGACTGGATCGGGATGGCCGCCGACGGTCCTTCGGCGGTCGCGGGCTACGCCCATGGGGTGCTCGCCCGGATCGCGGCCGACGGCGCGCTGCCGGTCCGCAGCCTGGCCGACATGACCGGGTCGGTGCTGTTCCGGCCGGAGAAGAAGCTGGTGCGGGCCCAGTTGGTGCTCGTCGGCAAGGTCCTGCGAAGCGACCGCGGCGCCGCTGACGAGTTGCTGCCGGTGCTGGCCGATGCGGCGTTCGGGCATCAGGACACCGACGTCCAGGAGCGTGCGCTGAAGCTGGTGGCGCGTTGTCTCGCCGACGTGGGCGAGGAGTCCCGGCAGGCGGTGGCGGCGTCGGCCGCGCTGCTGAGCCCGGTCCACCGGGCGCGGGCGGTCGAGCTGTTCGGCGAGCAGCCGGCGGCGGGCGCCGGCCTCGTGTCGTACGAGGAGATCCTGCCTCCCGTGCCGCTGCCGGTACGGCTGGCTCCGGCGCCTTCGACCGTCGCCGAGGTGGTCGAGGAGGTGGTGGTGCTGTCCGGCGGGCGGGACGGTGACACCGTGTCGTTCGAGCGGACCCTCGACGGGCTGGTCAGGCTCGCCTACCAGGACACGGCTGCGCTGACCGCAGCGCTGCGTGACGCGCTGGCGGACCGTTGGTGGTTCAAGGGCGAGACGCGGATCGGCTCCGACTCGTGGTTCGTACGGGCGGCCGATGTGGGCCTGGTCGCCGCCGCGTTGCTGGAGAAGGTGTCGGCGCGGACGCTGACGATCGTGAAGTCGCGGTGGACGGCGAACGGCAAGTGGTGTGCGCACGAGGCGCTGGACGGTGTGCTCAACGCACGGCTGCGGGAGGTCGCTTCGCTGATCAGGACAAGACCGCTGCCCTTCCTGCTGGCCACCCCGACCTGGGAGTCCGGGACGCTGGATCCGGATGTGCTCGTGGAGCGGCTGCGTGAGTACCAGCGGCTGTGCGCCACCCCCGCACCGGTCGACTTCGCCCAGGCGCTGCTGCGGGTGCGGCGCGGCGGCCGGCCGGAGACTGCCCGCGCCGCCGCGGCGCTGGGCACGCCCGAGGCGCGCCGGCTGGCCGACTGGCTCAGCGGCGAGGGGACACCGGTGCCCGCGCTGGTCCGTGACGATTCCGAAAAAGCCGTCGGTTCTGCGGCAGGTGGCGAAGGGCTGGTGCCGAGGACCCGCCGACTGCTGGCCGGTACCCGTGAACGGCGGGTGGTCGAGAAGGACTTCCCCCGTGAGTTCCACTGGCTGGGCCGGTCGGACGTCGAGGTGGCGCGGTACTGCTACCACTGGAGCGGCGGCCGGAACACCAACTGGCCCGCGGTGCTGCCCGAGAACAGCGAGGTGCTGGCCCACTGGCTGCTGCCCGGGGTCGAGGGCTGCGCGGCGGACGCGCAGCGGGGCGGTACGTGGTGTCTGCCCGTGCTGGCGGAGATCGCCGAGCTGCCGGGGCCGGGACCCTCGCTCCATCTGGCGCTCGCGTACGGGCTCGGTGCCCGGCACCCCGGTGACCGGCTGGCGGCCGTGGACGGGCTGCTGATCCTGGCGGCCCGTGGCGGTCTCGAAGGGAAGCTGCTGGGTGAGCGGCTGGGGGCGCTCGTGGACCAGGACTCGGTGAAGCTGAACCGGCTCACCGACTCGCTCCGTACGGCGGCGGAGAGCGGCGCGGCCGGCACCGTCTGGTCCGTCATCTGCCCTGCTCTGCCCGCACTGTTGGCCCCGGGGACCAAGCGGACGGGGCTCGGGGAGATACTGGCGGTGGCGGCCGACTGCGTGGAGCGCTGCGGCGCCGCCGGCGAAGCGCCGACCGGTCTCGCCGCGCTGGCCGCGCGGGGCGGTGGTTCGCGGGTGACGGCTCAAGCGGCCCGGCTGCTGGCCGCGTTGGGGCAGCGGAACGATCACTCCACGCCAAAAACGGTTAAAACCAGCCTAAACTAAAACAGACCCATCCTTAACCCATCAGTCACAAACCGTTCGTGATCGCGAAACACCGCTCGGTCACAGTGGTCCCATGACAGATGTGACTTCGGCGAAGAGTTCCCGCCGCCCCCACCACTGGCGGCGGGATCTGGTCGAGCTGGCCGCCCTGTTCACCGCGGTGGCGGTCGCGGACGCCATCGCGAACACGATCGCGCATGTCCCTGACGGGGTCTTCCTGCTGGTGGCCTCGGCCGTGGCGCTCGTCGCCACGGCCACGTTCCACACCTGGTGGGCACGCAGCCACGGTCACGCCCCACCGGAACGGGCTGCGGCGGCCGAAGAGCCGGACACGTCCGACGAGCCGACCGCGCTGTGGCGGATGCGGACGACGGTGCGGGACGAGCCGGGCACGCTCGCGAAGCTGTGCACGGCCCTCGCCACGCACCGCGTCGACATCCTGACCCTCCAGACGCATCCCCTGGCCGACGGCACCGTCGACGAGTTCTTGCTGCGCTCCCCCGCCGCACTCCAGGCGAGCGACCTCAGCGCGACCGTCTCGGCGGCGGGCGGCTGCCGCACCTGGATCGAGCGGGCCGACGCCCATGACCTGGTCGACACCCCGACCCGGGTCCTCGGCCTGGCGACCCGGACCGCCCTGGACGCGGCGGAACTGCCCCTCGCCCTGCGCCAGTTGCTGGGGCGCTGCACCATAACGTCACGGCCGGCCGTCTCCGTCACCGGCCGTCCGACCGGCGAGTTCGCGCCGGTCGAAGGCGTGCTGGACGGTACGTCGATGCGACTGCGCGACCCGAACGGCGGCACGATCGGCGTGGAGCGCCCGTATCTCCCCTTCACACCGACCGAGTTCGCCAGGGCCCGCGCCCTGGTCGAGCTGGACGCCCGGCTCGGCCCCCGGATCCCGCGCGGCCAGCAGCCGCTCACCCTCCCGCAGGGCGAGGAGATCACCGTCCGCAGGGCGGACGAGGACGACCTCGAAGCGGCCCTCGCCATGCACGCGCGCTGCTCCGAGCGCACCCTGGGGCTGCGCTACCACGGCCCGGTCGGAGACGCTGACCGCTATCTCACCCATCTGCTCTCGCCCCGGTTCGGCCGGACCCTCGCCGTCTGCACGACGTCGGGCCGACTGGTCGCTCTCGGCCATCTGCTGTGGGACGGCGAAGAAACCGAGATCGCCCTGATGGTCGAGGACGCCTACCAGCAGCGCGGTATCGGCGCCGCCCTGCTCGCCCGGCTGACGGAGCTGGCCGCCGAGGCCGGCTGCGCGCATGTGTACGCCGTCACCCAGTCGTCCAACACGGGCATGGTCGCCGCCATGCGCGGCCTGGGCCTGCCGCTGGACTACCAGGTGGAGGAAGGCACCCTGGTCGTCACCGCCATGCTGGACCCGACAGCCGTGCACTCGCTGCCCCCGCACGGGGACTCCGGACGGCGCTAGGCGCCCGGCGGGACGGCGCGGCGGGGCTCGCGTGGAGTGCCTGACAGGGACCCGGCAAGGGTGTGTGACAAGCCAACGACCGGCATTGATGTGACGCGGCCGGTCGTGTTCGAGAAGATGTCCCCATGTCAGACACAGCCGGCAGCGCGCTGCCCCGCCAGGTCGCCGACGCCTACGTCGACGCACTCATCGAACTCGACCCCATCACCGGCACCGTTCTGGGCGTCCCCGAGAGTTCGGCCCGCCTTCCCGACTACTCCCCCGCCGGCCGGCAGGCCCTCGCGGATCTCGCCGTCGCCACCCTCGCCCGGCTCGACGCCGCACAGCAGCTGCCCGGCGCCGACAGTGAGGCGGAGGTGCGCTGCGGCCGGCTGCTGCGCGAACGCCTCACCGCCGAACTCGCCGTCCACGAAGCCGACGAGGAGCTTCGCGCGGTCAGCAACATCCACTCGCCCGCCCACGCGATCCGCGACGTCTTCGCCGTCACCCCGACGAACACGGACGCCGACTGGGCGGCCGTCGCCGCCCGGCTGCGCGCCGTACCCGCCGCGCTCGAAGGGTTCCGTGCCTCGCTCGCCCTCGGCCTCGACCGCAAGCTCCCGGGCGGCCCCCGCGCCACCGCGACCATGATCGACCAGCTCACCCAGTGGGCGGGCGACAAGACCGGCTGGTTCGACGACTTCGCCGCCACTGGCCCCGACTCGCTGCGCGCCGAACTCGAACCGGCGGGCGCAGGCGCCACCGCCGCCGTCGTCGCACTGCGCGACTGGCTGCGCGACGTGTACGCGCCGGCCGTCGAGGACGCGCCGGACACCGTCGGCCGTGAGCGGTACGCCCGCTGGTCGCGCTACTTCAACGGCACCGACCTCGACCTGGGCGAGGCCTACGCGTACGGCTGGGCCGAGTACCACCGGCTGCTCGCCGAGATGACGAAGGAAGCGGCGAAGATCCTGCCCGGCGCCACCCCGTGGGAGGCGCTCGCCCATCTCGACGAGCACGGCAAGCACATCGACGGCGTCGACGAGGTCCGCGAGTGGCTGCAGGGCCTGATGGACGAGGCGATCGAGGCGCTGGACGGCACGCACTTCGAACTCGCCGAGCGGGTACGGAAGGTGGAGGCCAGGATCGCCCCGGCGGGCGGCGCGGCCGCCCCGTACTACACCACCCCCTCCGAGGACTTCTCGCGCCCGGGCCGCACCTGGCTGCCGACCATGGGCGAGACCCGCTTCCCGGTCTACGACCTGGTGTCGACCTGGTACCACGAGGGGGTGCCCGGCCATCATCTGCAGCTGGCGCAGTGGACGCATGTCGCCGACCAGCTCTCCCGCTACCAGGCGACGGTCGGCATGGTCAGCGCCAACGCCGAGGGCTGGGCGCTGTACGCGGAGCGGCTCATGGACGAGCTGGGCTTCCTGCCGGACGCCGAGCGCAGGCTCGGCTATCTCGACGCGCAGATGATGCGTGCCTGCCGGGTCATCGTGGACATCGGCATGCATCTGGAGCTGGAGATCCCGGCCGAGTCGCCGTTCCACCCGGGCGAGCGCTGGACGCCCGAGCTGGCGCAGGAATTCTTCGGCAACCACAGCGGCAGGCCCGCCGACTTCGTGGAGAGCGAGCTGACCCGCTATCTGTCGATGCCGGGCCAGGCCATCGGCTACAAGCTGGGCGAGCGCGCCTGGCTGCTCGGCCGGGAGAACGCCAAGAAGCGGCACGGCGACGCGTTCGACGCGAAGGCCTGGCACATGGCGGCGCTGTCGCAGGGCTCCCTCGGCCTCGACGATCTCGTGGACGAGCTGTCCAAGCTGTGAGCTGAGGCCGACCTGAGGCGGCCGGGCCCAGGGGGGTGTCCCGGGCCCGGCCGCCCGCAGTTCCCATACGACTCGGGGGTGGCATCACACATGGGTTTCCTTCTCTGCTCCGATCCGCTGCGGGCCAGCCGGACCGATCCGGCGTTCGCCACCGAATCGGCGCTGGCCAGGTCGTCGGCGGAACGGGTGGCGCTCGTCGACCACGACGCGCTGCTCGCCGGGGACACCGCCGCGGCGCTCGCCCGGGTGCCGCGTGACTCGGGCACGTACTGGTACCGGGGCTGGATGATGCCGCCCGAGGTGTACGCGACGCTGGAGCGCGGGCTCGCCGAGCGCGGCTGCGCGCTGTTCACCGACGCGGCCGCGTTCCACCGCGCGCATGAACTGCCCGGCTGGTACGCGGATTTCGCCGGGCTCACCCCGCGCAGCGTCTGGCAGGCGCGGCCACCGGGCGCGCCGCCCGAGCCGGCGGCGCTCAGCGCGCTCGCGGCCCCGCTCGGCGCGGGTCCCGGCGTGGTGAAGGACTTCGTCAAGTCCCGCAAGCACGAGTGGGACGAGGCCTGCTTCATCCCCGAACTGACCGACCAGGCAGGGCTCGTGTCGGTGGTGGGCCGCTTCGTCGCGCTCCAGGAGGAGTTCCTGGCCGGCGGTGTGGTGCTGCGCGCCTTCGAGCCGTTCGTGGCGGGCGGCGAGGCCCGTGTGTGGTGGCTGGACGGCAAGCCGGTGCTCACCACCGCGCATCCCGACACCCCGGAGCGGGTTCCCACGCCGGAACTCGACGCGGTGGGCGCCGCCGTACAGACGCTCGGCTGCCCGTTCGTGACCACGGACATGGCGCTGCGCGAGGACGGCGCATGGCGGGTGGTGGAGGTCGGGGACGGTCAGGTCAGCGGGCTGCCGGCCGGGGCCGACGCCACGGCGCTGTTCACCGCGCTCGGCGCCCGCTGAGCCGGAGTTCGGACACCGGTCCGGTCAGGCCCGCCGGACCGGTCAGCCGCTGTTCCGGTCCGCGTCCAGGGCGAGGATCGTCGATCCCTGCCGCTCCTTGACGACCTCCAGCTGGGCCGGGATACGGCGGCGCAGATCGGCGACATGGCTGACGATGCCGACGCTGCGGTCCCGTTCGCGCAGCGAGTCCAGGACGTCCAGGACCTCGTCCAGGGTCTGGTCGTCCAGGCTGCCGAAACCCTCGTCGATGAAGAGGGTGTCGAGCCGTACGCCGCCCGCCTCGTCGGTGACGACGTCGGCCAGGCCGAGCGCGAGGGCCAGGGAGGCGAAGAAGGTCTCGCCGCCGGAGAGCGTCGAGGTGTCGCGGGCGCTGCCGGTCCAGGCGTCGACCACCTGGAGGCCGAGCCCGGAGCGCGACCGTCCTGCCGCCCTGGCGTCGGAGTGCAGCAGCGCGTACCGCCCGGCGGACATCCGCTGGAGCCGTACGGTGGCCGCCGCCGCGACCTGTTCCAGCCGGGCGGCGAGCACGTACGCCTCCAGGCGCATCCGGCGTTCGTTGTCGCTGGACGTGCCCGCCGCGAGCCCGGCGAGCCGGGCCACCCTGTCGTACTCCTCGCGCAGCGGGCCGAGCGAGCGCACCTCGCTCTCGGCCTGCCGGGAGAGCCTGGCCAGTTCGGTGCGGCGGTCGTCGGCGGTGGCGCGGGCCGACGACGCGTCGCGCAGGGCGTGTTCGGCCATGTCGTGCGCGGTGCGGGCCGCTTCGGGGTCGGCGGCGGGGCGGGCCG
>NZ_JTIY01000002.1:62638-77007 GCF_000818175.1 Streptomyces sp. AcH 505 | reverse complement strand
GCCAGCCAGCGCGCCCCCGACTCCAGTTGGGCCGCGCGGGCGGCGACACTGGGGGCGTCGCCGCGTGCCTTGGCCAACTCGTCGCGCAGTGCGGCCTGTTCGGCGTCGAGAGCTTCGCGCCGCGAGGTGCGGGCGGCGATCCTGCGCTCGGCGCCTGACTGGGCGGCCAGCCGGTTCCGGTGTTCCCGCTCGGCGCTTTCCAGGGCTTCGCGCGCCGCGTGCGTGCCCGCCGCGAGCGTGTGCGCCGCGCGGTGTTCGTCCTCCAGCCGCCGGGTGAGATCGGTGAGTTCGGCGACGCTCGCACCGTCGGCCTCGGCCTCGGCGGCGACGTACCGCTCCCGTACGGCGCTGTGCGCCACGTCGGCGCGGTCGCGTGCCTGGCCCAGGCTGCGGTACCGGTTCAGCGCGGATTCCTCGGCCGCCGGGTCCACCTGCCCGTCCGTCGCCCTGGCCGGGGCCGGATGGTCGGCGGAGCCGCAGACCGCGCAGGGTTCGCCGTCCGCGAGTCGGGCCGCCAACTCCGCTGCCATGCCGTGCAGTCTGCGCTCGCGCAGCTCCAGCCAGCGTTCGTGGGCCTGGTTGGTGTGTTCCTTGGCCGCGTTGAGGGTCTGCGCGGCTTTCCCGACCGCCCCCTGGAGGTCGTCGCGCCGGCGGGCGGCGGCGAGCTGCCGTGCGGCGGGGTCGAGTTGACCCGCGAGCTGTTCGGCGCGGGCGGCTGCCACCTGCGCCTCGTCGATGCGCGCCAGCAGTGCGGCCCGGGTGGACTCCCAGCCGCTCAGCCATCCGACGGCGTCCGCAAGGATCGCTTCGTCCGACCGCGCCTCCTGGTCGAGGGCGGCGCGGTCCTGGGTGATGTGAGCACTGCGCTGCTCGGCGGTCCTGGCGGCGTCGAGGGCGCCGAGCTGCTGGCTCACCGCCCGTTCCAGCGCGACGAGTTGTTCCGCTCCCGCCTCGGCGAGAGCGGCCGGCAGGTGGGCGGGGCGACGGTGCAGCACGCGGTCGTGTTCCGTCGCGGCGCCGCGGTGTGCGCGCTCGGCGTCCTCGCGCAACTCCAGTGCGGGCGCGACGAGTTCCGCCTTGTGCGCCCGGTCGAGGACGGCCTGGGCCCGGTCGCGCGCCGGGCGGCGCTGCTCCAGGGTGTCGGCGCGCTGCCGGGTCTCGGCGAACCGGTCCTGGAGTCTGGCCAGTTCGCGCTCGCCGTCCAGAGCCGTGCGGGCAGCGGCCTGTCTGCTCCCGGCCGCTTCGAGCGCCGCAGCGGCGATGTCGGACCGCTCGACCGCGAGGGAGCGCGCGAGCGCCGCCCACCCCAGCACAGCGGGGGCGAGGCCCGGGTCACCGGGCTGCCGCTCGGGCAGCGGCGGCGCCGAACTGTCCCGCGCCGCCTGCGCGATGCGCTGCGCGACGGACAACAGCCGCTCGTCGCCCGCACGCACCTGGTGTTCCGCCGCCCGGCGCAGTTCGGCGAGCCGGTCCTCGACGGCTGCGAACCTGCGGGTGTCGAAGAGCCGGCCGAGCAGTTTGCCACGCGCCTCCGCGTCGGCCCGCAGGAAGCGGGCGAAGTCGCCCTGCGGCAACAGGACGACCTGGCAGAACTGGTCCCTGCTCATCCCGCCGAGGAGTTGGCTGATCTCCTCACCGATCTCCTGGTGGGAGCGGCTGAGCGCCCGCCAGTCGCCGCTGTCGGCGTCGTACTGGCGCAGCCAGCTCTGGGCCTTCTCCGTGGTGAAGCCCGTACCGCGCAGCTTGCGGCGGAGCTGGGCGGGGCGCCGGGTGATCTCCAGTCTGCGGCCGGCCACGGTCAGTTCGAGGCTGATCTCGGTGGCGGTCCCGGCCGCCGCGTGGTCACTGCGCAGCGCGGCCCCCGCCCCCTGCCGGGCGCCGGGCACCTCGCCGTACAGCGCGTAGCAGACGGCGTCCAGGATGGAGGTCTTGCCCGCGCCCGTCGGGCCGTGCAGCAGGAAGATCCCGGCGGTGGACAGCGCGTCGAAGTCGACCTCCTCGGTGCCGGCGAAGGGGCCGAAGGCGGCGACGGTCAGCCGGTGGAGTCTCATGGGGTCACCTCACGCACGGTCGCTTCGACCCGTACGTCGTCGAAAGCGCCGCGCAGCACGGCGCGTTCGCGGGTGTCGGGCCCGGATCCGCCCCTGACGTGCGCGACGAAGTCCTCGGCGATCTGCTGGTCGGTGCGGCCGTGCAGCCGGCGCGCGTAGGAGGCGTGCGGGTCGTCGTCGGTCCTGTCCGGGTCGAAGACCAGGCTGAGCGTGTGCGGGAAGCGCTTGGTGAGCCGGGCCATGGGTTCGGCGGGGCGGACCGGGTCGGTGAGGGTCGCCTCGGTCCACGCGTCCTCGTGCCGGGCCAGCGCCGGGTCGTCGAGGAGGTCGTCGATCCGGCCGCGCAGCCGGGCCAGCGCGCGGGGCACGGGGCAGTCGATCCGTTCGGCTTCGAGCTCGCCGCCGGGGCCGAGCTCCACCAGCCACATCGTCTTGCGGTGGGTGGCCTCGGAGAACGAGTAGGCGAGCGGGGATCCGGCGTAGCGCACGCGCTCCGTCACGGTCTGCGCCCCGTGCAGATGGCCGAGCGCGGCGTAGTCGACGCCGTCGAAGACCGCGGCGGGCACGGACTCGACCCCGCCGACGGTGATGTCGCGCTCGCTGTCACTGGGTGCGCCGCCGGCGACGAAGGCGTGGGCGAGTACGACGGAGCGGGTGCCGGGGGCGCGGGCGGCGAGGTCGGTGCGTACCCGCGCCATCGCCGCGCCGAGCACCGCCTCGTGCCCGGTCTTCGGGGCCTTGAACTCGTCGCGTACCAGGGCCGGTTCCAGGTACGGCAGGCCGTAGAAGGCGACCTCGCCGTGGGCGTCGGCGAGCAGGACGGGGGTGGCGCAGCCCGCCGGGTCGGTCCGCAGATGGATCCCGGCCCGTTCGATGAGGCCCGCTCCGACGCCGAGCCTGCGGGCGGAGTCGTGGTTCCCGGAGATCATGACGGTCGGTACGCCCGCCGCCGCGAGCCGGTGCAGCGCCCGGTCGAACAGTTCGACGGCGGTCAGCGGCGGCACGGCCCGGTCGTAGACGTCGCCCGCGACCAGCAGGACGTCCACGGCGCGGTCGACGGCCGTCGCCACGAGATGGTCGAGGAAGGCGGCCTGGGCGTCCAGCAGACCGACCCGGTGGAACGAGCGGCCGAGATGCCAGTCCGACGTGTGCAGAATCCTCAACAGACAGCTCCGAGCCCCATCGTTCCCTTTCCCCACCCGCGCGCCGTACGTACGTCACGCCGGCCTTTACCGCTCAACAGCCCACCACGCTAGCGCCGATCGTCACCGTCTCCCCCACGGACCTCCGTTTTGCTCACGCGTCGCCGTACGCCTCGGCGCCCAGCTCCAGTACCGCTGTGCCCGCCGTCGTGTCGGCGAGCCAGGCGCCGAAGGCGGCCACCTCCGCGTCGGGGAGCGCGATCTCGATCGTGACGGCCGCCGCGTACCGGACCCCGCGCACGGTGCGCCCGGTGGAGCGCAGGTCGTTCTCCAGCTTTCCAGCGCGCTGGTGGTCGACGGTGACGGTGGCGAGCCGCAGCCGCTGCCGGGTGCGGGTGCCGACCGCGTCCAGGGCCTCTCCGACGGCTCCGCCGTACGCCCTGATCAGACCGCCGGCGCCGAGCTTGACGCCGCCGAAGTAGCGGGTGACGACCGCCACGACGAAGCGGGTCTCGCGGCGGAGCAGCATCTGGAGCATGGGGACGCCCGCCGTGCCGCCCGGCTCGCCGTCGTCGCTCGCCCGCTGTACGGAGGCGTCGGCGCCGATCACGTACGCGAAGCAGTGGTGCCCGGCGGTCGGGTACCGGGCGCGTACGGCCGCGACGAACTCCTGCGCCTCCCGCTCGGTCGCCGCGGGCGCGAGCGAGCAGATGAACCGTGAGCGGTTCACCTCTGTCTCGTGCTCGCCCGCGCGGGCGATCGTTCTGTACTGCTCCTGCATTCGCCCCACCCTATGTGCCGGGAATGGCCCGGTCGCACGGGCCGTTGTGCAGGTCATGGACGCAGAGACAGAGACGATCCGCAGGATTCTGACCTCGACGGGTGACACCTGGGCGGTGGTGGGCCTGTCGAACAACACGGCGCGCGCCGCCTACGGGGTCGCGGGGGTGCTCCAGCGTTTCGGCAAGCGGGTCGTACCGGTGCACCCGAAGGCCGAGACGGTCCACGGCGAGCAGGGGTACGCGTCGCTGGCAGACATCCCGTTCCCGGTGGACGTGGTGGATGTGTTCGTCAACAGCGACCTGGCGGGCGCGGTCGCCGACGAGGCTGTCGCCGCGGGCGCCAAGGCCGTCTGGTTCCAGCTGGACGTCATCGACGACGCGGCGTACGAACGTACCCGCGCCGCCGGACTCGACATGATCATGGACCGGTGCCCCGCCATCGAGATTCCGAAGCTGGGCTGAGGCCCCGAAAGAAGCGTCCCGCTTACGGTTCGGTCAGGACGACCTGCACGCCGCGTGCGCGCAGTGCCTCGACCACCGGCGCCTCGGCGGCGCTGTCGGTGACGAGGGTCCAGCCCGGCGGCAGTTGGGCCCAGGCGTGGAACGGTCCCCGGCCGAGCTTCGCCGCGTGCGCGAGGACGTAGACCTGCTCGGCGCGGCGGGCCATCAGCTCCTTGAGGCGGGTCTGACGCAGATCCGCCTCGCAGATGCCGTGTTCGGGCGAGACGCCGTCGGCGCCGAGGAAGACCCGGTCGAAGGTCATCCGGTCCAGCGCCGCCTCGGTCAGCGGGCCGACGAAGCCCTGGCTGAGCGGGCGCAGGGTCCCCCCGAGGCATTCGATGTGCAGGGTCTCCACGTCGGAGAGTTCCTGAAGGGCCGTCAGACCCGTGGTGGCGATGGTCAGTTCCTTGGCGGTGCGCAGTTCGTGCGCGAGCGCCCCGACGGTGGATCCCGCGTCGAGCAGGATGGTCTCGCCGGCCCCTATCTGTGCCGCCGCCCAGCGGGCGATGGCTTGTTTCGCCTCGAACGCCTCGCCGGTGCGCTGGCGCAGCGACGCCTCGGGGTGGGCGGCGAGCGCCATCGCACCGCCGTACGTCCGGGCGAGCCGCCCGTCGCCGGTGAGTTTCGCCAGGTCGCGCCGGATCGTCGAGGCCGTCACACCGAACAGCTGGGACAGCTCCTCGACGCTGGCGAGGCCCGTGGTGTTGGCCAGTTGGACGATACGGTCACGGCGAGCCGTGGATCCGATCGGGGACATCGGCACTGATCCTCTTTCGACGGATTCCCGCACCGGTTCACTCACCGGACGGCTGCTCACCGGACGGCTGCGGATGACATCTCGGCCGCCTGGCGCAGGGCCTCGACCATGCTACCGGCCTCGGCGACGCCGGTGCCCGCGATGTCGAACGCGGTGCCGTGGTCAACTGAGGTGCGGATGACGGGCAGTCCGACGGTGAGGTTGACGCCGGCCTCGATGCCGAGCACCTTCACCGGGCCGTGTCCCTGGTCGTGGTACATGGCCACGATCAGGTCGTAGTCGCCGCGGCCCGCGAGGAAGAACGCGGTGTCGGCGGGGAGCGGACCGCGCGCGTCGATGCCGTCGGCGCGCAGGATCTCGATGGCGGGCACGATCTTCTCCTCCTCCTCGCCGTAGCCGAACAGGCCGTTCTCGCCGGCGTGCGGGTTGATGCCGCAGACCCCGATGACGGGTTCCGGCACGCCGGCCCGCACCATCGCCTGGTGGCCTCTGCGCACCGTGCGTTCCACGAGCCCCGGCTCGATGCGGTTGACCGCGTCGATCAGTCCGATGTGGGTGGTGACGTGAATGACCTTCACCTTGGGCGTCGACAGCATCATCGACACCTCCTTGACGCCGGTGAGATGGGCCAGCAGTTCGGTGTGCCCGGGGTAGAGGTGGCCCCCGGCGTGCAGCGCCTCCTTGTTGAGCGGCGCGGTGCAGATGCCGTCGGCCCGTCCGCCCACGGCGAGTTCGGCCGCGACCCGTACGTAGTGGTACGCCGCGTCGCCCGCGACGGCGGACAGCCGGCCCCAGGGCAGGTCGGCGGGGAGCAGTCCCAGGTCGATGACGTTGACCCGGCCGGGGGTGAACTCGGCGTCCTCGGGCCCTTCGACGGGCACGATTTCGCAGTCGAGGCCCAGCAGCGCTGCGGCCTGGCGCAGCCGGCGCGCGTCGCCGACGACCACGGGCCGGCAGCGGGCCAGCGTGTCCGGGTCGAGCAGCGCGGGGACGATCACCTCGGGGCCGATTCCGGCACCGTCGCCCATGGTGACCGCGATGACGGGGAGCCGGGCGGTGTCGCTGCCGGTCTGCTGGGCGCTGTCGGCGGTCGGGCTTGCGTTCACAGGGCTTCTCCTTGCGGTACGGGGTGGGGCCGGAGGCCGGGGCGGAGCGTGCGGACGATCCGCAGCAGCGAGTCGACGTCGCCGAAGCTGCCCGGCCGGGTGACGACCGAGCGGCCGTCGGCCGTGGCACTGTGCACGGCGCCGTGCTGGATCTGTCCGAGGGGGAAGAGCTGGGTGACGCCGAGGGCGTCGAGGACCCGGCGGGCGGTCTCGCCGCCGGTCAGTACGAGATCGGCGACGACGGGCGGGCCGGCCACGGCCGGCGCGGCCACGGTCCTGGCGAGGCCGGCCACCAGGGCGCGCGCGGTGCCCGGCCGAATGCCGCCGCTCCCGTCGATGCTGAGGACCGTGACCCCGCCGGGTGCGAGGCCGGGCAGGACGGGCGCGCCCGCAGGTGCGCCGAGGGCGTCGGGCGGGAGCGCGATGTGGTGCGCGCCGACGGCGGTGAGTTGCGCGATTTGCGCAACGGCGGTCGGTTCGGCTGTGCCGACCACCACGAGCAGCGGCCGAACCCGCCCGCCCACGAGTACGGGTGACGGCGCGTCAGGGCTGTCCGTGAGCCGTCCGACGGCGGCGGCGAGACCGCCCGTCCCCATCAGCCGTACGCCGGGGCCGCAGCGGGCTGCGGCGCGGACGACGGCGTCGAGGTCGGCGTCGCTCTCGCCGTCGCAGACGGGCGTGCGACCGTCTGCGACGAGGGTGCGGAGCCGCTGACGCAGCTGTTCGGCCGGGCCTCTGACCACGGCGAGCGGGACGACCTCGGCGCGGATGCCGGTGTCCCGGGCCGTCCGGCCGAGCGCCTCGGCGACGGAGCGCGGCGGCGGTGCGCTCTCGGCGCGCCAGGCGTCCGTCTCGTGCAGCGGGGTGCCGTGCAGATGGACGACGCCGCCGCGTGCGGTGCGGCCGACGGCGGGCAGCGCGGTGGCGATGACCAGCCCTTCGGCGCCGCGGGCGAAGGCGGCGGCCTCCGCGGCGAGATTGCCCCGCAGCAGCGAGTCGGTCTTCTTCAGGACCAGGGTGTCCGGTGCGCCGACGGCCGCGCCGAGCCCGGCCAGGGCGGCCGCCACCGTCCCGTGTGCCTCGTCCGCCGAGAGGTGGCGGGTGTCGAGGTCGAGGACGACGGCCTCGCCTTCGGCGGGCGCGGGCGCGGCGGCGGGCCCGAGGACGACCGTGCTGCGGATCCGCAGCAGGGCGGCCGTCTCGGCGGCTCCGGACAGGTCGTCCGCCAGCGCGATGACGCGGCCGGGCGGACGTATGCCGTCGCTGTTCGGGGACACGGGTGCGGTTCTCTCCTCGGGTGACCGGGACGGCGGACCTGACGGACCGCCTCGGCGGCTGATGATGGCACACCTTGCGCGAAATGCGCGAGACCTCTTGCGCGAAACACGCAATCGTGCGACGTTTTGCGCCGCGACAACCTGCCGCCCCCGACACACCGGGCGGCGGTCCGAGCCAGTCGCGTCCAAGAACCCGAGAAGGTCAACGATGACCCGTACTCCCCTGAGTGAGACGCTCAGCCGTCGCACCCTGCTGCAGTGGGGCGCGGCCGGCGGAGCCGCGATCACGCTCGGCCCGCTCACCGCGTGTGCCGGGCCCACCGGCGCCCCCGGGCCCGGCACGCTGACGCTGGGCCTGAACCGCTCGCTGGTCAGCCTCGACAACAAGCTCAACCAGTTCGACGCGGCGGTGACCGTACAGCGCGCCGTCCGGCAGACCCTGACCCGCATCGGGCCCGGTATGAAGACCCAGCTGGTCCTCGCCGACCGGTTCGAGATGACCGGGCCCACCGTCTGGGACGTCCGGCTGCGCGCCGGGGTCCGTTACTCCGACGGCAGCCCGGTCACCGTCACCGATGTCTCCACCGCCCTGACCATGTACGGCAAGGTCAACGGCTCGTTCCTGCTCGGGCTCTTCCCCGAGCTGCCCACCGTCGAGGCCACCGGGGCCCGCACCTTCCGGCTGCACACCAAGAAGCCGGTGCCGGTGCTGGATCTGCTGATGGCCAACATCCACATCACACCCGCCAAGGCGAACCGGCCGGAGGAACTCAGCTCCGGGATCGGCTCAGGCCCCTACAAGGTGCTCAGCGCGAACGGCGGCGCCGGTGAGTACACCCTCGGCCGCAATCCCCACTACTGGGGGAAGCCGCCCGCCGTCGAGAACGTGCGGGTGCGGTTCGTACCCGAGGAGTCCAGCCGGGTCGTCGCGATCCGCAGCGGCGAACTCGACGTGATCGACACGCTCACGCCCGACTCGGCCGAACAGCTCCAGGGGCTGCCGGGCGTCACCCTCGAAGAGACCGCCGGCACCCGGCTGTGCGTGCTGTTCTACAACTTCCGCAAGCCCAAGGGCCACCCGCTCGCCGACCCCCGGGTCCGCAAGGCGCTCACGTACGCCATCGACGGCAAGGCCCTGGTACGCGACGTCCTGACCGGCTCGGCCGAGCAGACCGACGGGGTCGTCCCGCTGGCCCTCCAGGGCGCGATACGCACCGGCTCGTACGCCTTCGACCCCGGCCTGGCCCGCAAGACACTGCGGACGCTCGGCGCCGACGGGCTCAAGGTGAAGATCATCTGGGAGTCCGGCGAGTTCGCCGCCGACGCGTCCGTGATGGAGGCCGTCCTCTCGATGCTGGGGGACGTCGGGGTCCGTGCCACGCTCCAGGAGTTCGAGCCGGGCGGCGACATCCTCAAGTGGCGCCAGGGCCGCGGCGGCGACTGGGACATCATCGGCAACGGCTTCGGCAACCCCACCGGGCTCGCGCTGACCACCCTGCAAGGTCTCTACGGCGGCACGCCCGCCAAGGAGCGCACCGGCGACGCGTTCATGGGATACGTGAAGCCGGACATCGAACAGGCCCTGTCGGCCGCGGCCCAGGAGGTCGACCCGGCCGAGCGCACCACCCGCCTCGGCGACGTGCAGCGCGCCATCTGGGACACCTGGCCGTGTCTGTGGGCCTTCGCGCCGAAGACCCTGCTCGCGCGCCGCGACCGGGTGGCCGGGCTCGATCTGCTCCCGATCAACTCCTACGACCTGTCCGCAGTGCGGCTGGGGGGCTGAGCCGTGCCGATGTATCTGGCCCGCCGTGTCGGGCAGAGCCTGCTGACCGTATTTCTGACCCTGTCCGCCGTCTTCGTGCTCGTACGGCTCGCCCCGGGCGACCCGGCCGCCGCCTACGCGGGACCTTCCGCCACCACCGCCGACCTGGCGCACATCCGCGCCCAGTTCGGCCTCGACAAGCCGATGATCACGCAGTACGGCATCTTCCTGCGCGACCTGGTCACCGGGGATCTGGGCACGAGTTACTCGTTCCACTCCCCGGCGCTCCAGGTCGTGCTGGACCGCATGCCGTACACGCTCACCCTGTCCGTAGCCGCGATCATCGTCACCGTCGTCGTCGGTGTCCCGCTCGGCGTCTGGATGGCCCGCAGGGCGGACACCAGCCGCGAGGTCGGCGCCAACGTACTGACCATCGCCGGGCAGTCCATGCCGGACTTCTGGACGGGCGTGATGCTGCTGACCGTCTTCGCCGTCCTGATCCCGGTACTGCCCGCGTCCGGATTCACGTCGTGGAGCGGTCTGATCCTGCCCACCGTGACCGTCGCCATCCTGCAACTGGCGCTCGTCTCCCGGCTCGTACGGCGCGAGATGACAACAGCCCTCGCCTCTCCCTACATCACGGTCGCCCGTTCGCGCGGTGTCGGTGAATCCGCGCTGACCTGGCGCTACGCGCTCGGCAACTCGGGGGTGCCGCTGCTCACCGCGATCGGCACCCGGTTCGCCGCGATGCTCAACGGCGTGGTGGTGGTCGAAGTCGTCTTCGGCTGGCCCGGCGTCGGCTCCCTCGTCGTACGCGCCCTGGAGACCCGCGACTACCCGCTCATCCAGGCCACCGTGCTCGTCACAGCGACCCTCGCGATCCTCGTCCAACTCCTTGTCGACCTGGCCTATCCGCTGCTCGACCCGCGGGTACGTCTCGGAAAGGCGGCCTGAGCCATGAGTGCCACCCTCACCCGGCCGAGCGCGGTCACGCCGCGCCAACTGGCCCGCGCCACCGCGACCCGGCAACAGCGCGCCGCACACGTCAAGCTGTGGGCGGGCGCGGTCTGCACCGTGATCGTCGCCCTGCCCGTGGCGCTCGCCGGAGTGCTGCCGCTGCCCGCGGCCGACGCGCAGGACCTGTCGGCGCGCCGGCTGGCCCCCTTCACCGACGGGCATGTCTTCGGCACCGACCAGCTCGGCCGCGACCTGCTCTCCCGTGTCCTGCACGGCGGGCAGGTGTCCCTGACGGTCGGTCTGCTCGCCGTGCTCGTCTCCGGCGTCATCGGCCTGGTGGCGGGGTCGGCCGCCGGCTACTTCGGCGGCTGGGTCGACGCGGTCGTCTCCCGCGTGCTCGAAGCGCAGCTGGCCCTGCCGCTGCTGATGATGCTGCTCCTGGTGGTGGCCCTCTTCGGGCCCTCCGTCACCGTCATCACCTGCGTGATCGCGGTGGCGCAGTGGCCCGAGGTCGCCCGGCTGACCCGCTCCCTGGTGCTCGTCGAGCGGGAGAAGCCGTACGTGGCCGCCGCCCGGGTGCTGGGGCTGCGCAACTGGTCGATCCTCGGCCGGCACATCGTGCCCAACATCATCCGCCCCGCCAGCCTGGTCATCCTGCTGCTGCTCGCCCAGGCCGTCCTGCTGGAGAGCGCCCTGAGCTTCCTCGGCGCCGGACCGCAGCGGCCCTTCGCGACCTGGGGCCGCATCATCTCCGACGGACAGGACTACCTGACCACCTCGTGGTGGCTGGTGACCCTGCCAGGACTGGTCATCGCGCTGCTGGTCGTCGGGGTCAACCTGATGGGTGACGGGCTGCGCGACCGTACCCGCACCCGCACCACGAAGGGAGCCTGAGCCATGACCGGCACACCGGTGTCCGAACGTTCCGACACCACCGACGCACCGCTCCTCGACGTGGCGGGGCTGCAGATCGAACTGGTCACCCCGCACGGCGTGGTGCGCGCCGTGGACGGTGTCGACTTCACCGTGCGGCAGGGTGAGACCGTGACCCTCATCGGCGAGTCGGGGTCGGGCAAGTCGACCACGGCCATGGGGGTGCTGCGGCTGCTGCCCGACGGACTCGCCGTCATGTCCGGCAGCGTCCGTATCACCGGTACGGACGTGATCGCGGAGCCCGGCGCGGTACGGCGGCTGCGCGGCCGTACCGTCTCGCTCGTGCCGCAGGACCCGATGACGGCGCTGAGCCCGGTCCACACGATCGGGCGCCAGCTCGGCGACGCCGTACGGCTGCGGCATCCGGAGCTGTCCAGGGCCGAGGCCAGGGAGCGGGGCACCGAGCTGCTGGCGCGGGTGCACATCCCGCGCCCGGAGACCCGCTGGAAGGCGTATCCGCACCAGTTCTCCGGCGGCATGCTGCAGCGCGTCCTGATCGCCGTCGCACTCGCCGCCGAACCGCGGCTGCTCGTCGCCGACGAGCCGACGTCGGCGCTGGACGCCACCGTCCAGGCGAGCGTGCTGGGGCTGCTGATGGAGCTCCAGGAGCGCACCGGCATCGGCATACTGATGATCACGCACGATCTGGGGGTGGCCAGGATGGTCTCCGACCGGATCCATGTGATGCGGGAGGGCCGGTTCGTCGAGTCGGGCACGGCGGAGCAGATCGTCGAGTCCCCCGTCGAGCGGTACACCCGTGATCTGCTGGCCGCCGTGCCGCGCCTCGGCCCCTGGGACGAGGACGGCCAGAGCCCGCCCGGAGGGACAGCCACCGGCAGCGGCTCAGGGACCGGCACCGACATCGCAGCGCAGGGAGCAGCCCGGTGAGCACACCACTGTTGTCCGTCGAGAACCTCACCGTCGAGTACGCCACCCGGCAGGGGCCCTTCCGGGCCGTGGACGACGTCTCGTTCACCCTGGAGCGCGGCGGCCGGCTCGCGGTCGTCGGCGAGTCGGGGTCCGGCAAGTCCACCCTCGCCCGCGCGCTGGTCCGGCTGCTGAAGCCGGCCTCCGGCCGGATCCTGCTGGACGGCGAGGATCTGGCGGCCCTGCCCGAGCGGCGGCTGCGCCCGCTGCGCCACCGGGTGCAGATGGTCTTCCAGGACCCGTACGGCTCGCTCGATCCCCATCTGAGCGCCCAGGACATCGTCGCCGAGCCGCTGAGGCTGGCCGGGGTCCGGGACAAGGCGGAGCGGGCCAGGCGCGCCGCCGTCCTCATCGACAGGGTCGGCCTGCCGGCGGCGGCGCTGCACCGCCGCCCGCCCGAGTTCTCCGGTGGCCAGCGCCAGCGCATCGGTATCGCCAGGGCGCTCGCCTCCAGCCCCGAACTGCTGGTGTGCGACGAGGCGACATCGGCCCTCGACGTGTCGGTCCAGGCCCAAGTGCTGGACCTGCTGCGGGAGTTGCAGGCCGAGACCGGGATCGCGTATCTCGTCATCGCGCACAACCTCGGCGTCGTACGGGAGATCAGCACCGATGTGGTGGTGCTGCGCGCGGGGCGGATCGTCGAGACGGGACCGACCGCCGACGTGCTCGCCGCGCCCGCCGACCCGTACACCAGGGCGCTGCGCCGCGCCTCCCTCGACCCCGTGGCGATCAAGGGCCGCAAGCCGCGCGCCCTGCTCACCGCCGTACCGGAAGGAACCACCCAGTGACCACCGGCACCGACTCCACCGTCGGGTCCATCGAACTGCCGCAGGTGCCTGTCCCGCTGTCCCGTCTGGTGCTCGGCACCATGACCTTCGGCGACACCGTCGACGCGGCGGGCGCCGCCGCGATGCTGGACACCGCGCTGGACGCGGGCCTCACCGGCGTCGACACCGCCAACGGCTACGCGGGCGGCGCCAGCGAACGCATCCTCGCCGGTCTGCTGCCGGGGCGGCGCGAGCGGATCGTGCTCGCCACGAAGGCCGGCATCCCGCACCCGGACCAGGGCGACCACGCGCCGCTGTCGGCCGCCGGGTTGCGGGCCGCGCTGGAGGGGAGCCTGAAGCGACTCGGCACCGACCGGGTCGACCTGTTCTATCTGCACCAGCCCGACCGGGCCACACCGCTCGCCGAAACCCTGGGCACGGTCGCCGAGTTCGTCGCCGAGGGGAAGGTGCTCGCGCTCGGCGTCTCCAACTTCGCCGCCTGGCGGATCGCCGAACTGGTCCGCACCGCCGACGAGGTGGGCGCGCCCCGGCCGGTCCTCGCGCAGCAGCTGCACAATCTGCTGGCCCGCAGGATCGAGGAGGAGTACGTCGAGTACGCGGCGGACAGCGGGCTGCGCACGATGGTCTACAACCCGCTCGGCGGCGGACTGCTCACCGGCAGGCACCGGTTCGCCGAGACGCCGTCGTCCGGCCGGTTCGGTGACTCCAAGCTCGCCGGGATGTACCGGCAGCGCTACTGGGACGAGCGGCTGTTCGACGCCGTCGGGCAGCTCACCACCATCGCCGAAGGGGCGGGGCTCGCGCTCACCGAACTGGCTCTGCGCTGGCTGCTGGGCCGTCCTTCGACCGACGCGCTGCTGCTGGGCGGCTCCAGCACCGCCCAGCTGACCGCCAACATCACGGCGGCCGCCGCCGGGCCGCTGCCCGCCGACGTGACGGCCGCCTGTGACGAGGTGGGCCGGGCCCTGCGCGGACCGATGCCCGCCTACCACCGCTGAGCCCAGCGGCCGGTACCGAACCCCCCGCACCGACCCCCCACATCACACCCCGTAAGAAGGAGCACCTGCCCATGACCCCCGCCGCGTTCGCCACCGCCCTGCGCGCCCGTCAGGAGCTGATCGGCTACTGGTCGGTCCTGGACTCGCCCGTCTCCACCGAGCGCGTCGCCAGACTCGGGTACGACTATGTGGCGCTCGACGCGCAGCACGGGCTGATCGAGTACCGCGGGCTGCTCGCCTCGCTGACGGCCGTCGACACCAAGGGCAGCACGGCGGTCGGTCTGGTGCGGGTGGAGGCCAACGAGGCGGCGGCGATCGGGCACGCGCTGGACGCGGGGGCGGCCGGGGTGATCGTGCCGCTGGTCGACTCGGCGGCCGACGCGGCGGA
>NZ_JTIY01000002.1:58294-62442 GCF_000818175.1 Streptomyces sp. AcH 505 | reverse complement strand
CGCGGCGGACGCCGTCGCCGCCGTACGCTACCCGCCGCTCGGGCGGCGCTCGTACGGGCCGATGCGCTCGGCCCTGCGGATCGGCCCCACACCGGCGGACGCGCACGAGCAGACGGTCGTGATCGCGATGATCGAGACGGCCGAGGGGCTCGACCAGGTGGCGGCGATCTGCGCGACCCCGGGGCTCGACGGCATCTATGTCGGCCCTTCGGACCTGCGGATCGGCCTCGGCGGCGCCACCCCGAACGACCCCGCGCTGGACGGGGAGTTCGAGGCGGCGCTGGTGACGGTCAGGGAAGCTGCGGCAGCGGCGGGGATCGCGGCCGGCATCCACAACCCGGACGGCGCGAGCGCGGCACGCCGGCTCGCCGAGGGGTTCACCTTCGCGACGGTCGCCAGCGACCTGGTCCATCTGGAGCAGGCCGCGAGCGGTCATCTCGCCGCCGCCCGCGCCAAGTAGCTTCGCGCAACGGTCTGTTCAGCCGCCGAGACCGGCCACGACGACGGCGCCCGGCAGGCCGCCGAAGACCTTGCCCGGCACGATCAGCTTGCCGCGGCGGCGGCCGCTGCCGATGAGGACCCATTCGGTGTCGACGACCGCGGGGTCCACGAGCAGCGGCCAGCCGGCGGGCAGACCGATCGGGGTGATGCCGCCGTATTCCATGCCGGTCTCCTGCACAGCCGTGTCCATCGGCGCGAACGACGCCTTCCGGGAGCCGAGTTGCTTGCGCACCACACCGTTGACGTCGACCCGGGTACGGGACAGGACGACACACGCGGCCAGGGTCGTCTCACCGCCACGCTTGCCCGCGACGACGAC
Source organism: Streptomyces sp. AcH 505 (assembly GCF_000818175.1). Taxonomy (GTDB): domain Bacteria; phylum Actinomycetota; class Actinomycetes; order Streptomycetales; family Streptomycetaceae; genus Streptomyces. Next base: position 61,622 of record NZ_JTIY01000002.1, on the reverse strand, counting down.
GCAGTTGGCCGACACGTCGAACAGCTCGGCGCCGTAGTGCTCCACGAACGCGGCGGTGTCGGCGACTTCCGGGTCGGTGTCCACGAACACCAGCTGCTCGGCGGGCACATCGCCCTGCCAGCCGCGTACGGCGTCGGCGACCGGCGGGGTGAGCAGGTCGAGGCAGTCGGGGGCCGGTGTGGCGTCGGCGAAGTTTCCGATGGGAGCGCGCATACGCCGCACGCTAACAGGGGGCGCGCCAGGGTCTGCCGCGGCGGACCCCGGGTCAGCGCACGGGCGGGATGGAGACGGACATGATCAGCTCCACCGGTTCGGCGCCGTCGTTGCGGTAACCGTGCGCGACGTTCGCCTCGAAGGTCGCCGACGAGCCCGCGGGGACGGGATGTGTCTCGCCGTCCACGACGAGTGTCAGCTCGCCGGCCGTCACATGGAGCAGTTCGGTCGTGCCGTCGGGGTGCGGGTCGGAGCCGCTGGAGTCGCCGGGCATCAGGACCCACGACCACAGTTCCAGCGGGCCGCCGGACTCGGTCCCGACGAGCAGGGTGGAACTGCTGCCGGCCGGGGTCGACCACATCCGTACGGTCTGCTCCCCCGGCACCACCCTGACCTGCGGACCCTGTTCGTAGTCGAGCAGCGTGGTGATGCTGACGCCCAGCGCGTCGGCGAGCTTGACCGTCGTACCGACGCTGGGGTTGGTGCGGGCCTGCTCGATCTGGATGATCATCCCCCGGCTGACCCCGGCCCGCGCCGCCAGCGCGTCGAGCGTGAAGCCCCGCTCCCCGCGCCAGCGTTTGAGGTTACGGGCGAGCGACTGGGTGAGCTGGTCGAGGTCCGACACATTCCGTCCAATATAATCAATTGATGAGTTCAACAGACTGCACTACGGTGTGGTGCACCAATCGTGCACCGAACTGTACTGCGAGGGTCCCATGACCGCACTGTTCGCCCTGGCCACCAGCCTGCTCTGGGGCATGGCCGACTTCGGCGGCGGACTGCTGACGCGCCGGATGCCGGCGCTGACGGTCGTGGTGCTCTCACAGACCGTCGCCGTGGTGGTGCTCGGCTGTGTGGTGGTGGCGACGGGCGGCTGGTCGGAGGCGGATCCGCGGCTCTGGTACGCGGTGGGGGCGGGGGCCGTCGGCCCGGTGGCGATGCTCTGCTTCTACAAGGCGCTCGCGCTCGGCCCGATGGGGGTCGTCTCGCCGCTCGGCTCGATCGGTGTGGCCGTACCGGTCGGCGTGGGGCTGCTCGTCGGCGAGCGGCCGGGGCTGATCCAGTTCGCCGGCATCGCCGTGGCCGTCGCCGGCATCGTGCTGGCGGGCGGCCCGCAGCTGCGCGGCGCTCCGGTCCGCCGCCGGGCGATCCTGCTCACCCTGGTCGCCGCCGTCGGCTTCGGCACGGTGATGACCCTGATCTCCCACGCCTCCACTACCATCACCGGGCTGTTCCTGGCGCTCTTCGTCCAGCGCGTCACCAACGTCGCCGTCGGCGGCGGCGCGCTGTACGTGTCGACCCGGCGCGGCGCGCCCGCGCTGCCACCCGCCGAGGACGGCGGGTTCGGCGTCGTACGGGCGGCGCTGCCCGCGCTGGCCTTCGTGGGCCTCGCCGATGTGGCCGCCAACGGGACGTACTCGATCGCCGCCCAGCACGGCCCGGTCACCGTCGCCGCCGTACTGGCCTCGCTCTACCCGGTCGTGACGGCGGTCGCCGCGCGCGGGGTGCTGGGGGAACGGCTGCGCGCCGTGCAGGCCGCCGGTGCCGGACTCGCCCTGGTGGGCACGGTGTTGCTCGCCGCCGGCTGACAACAGTCAGGAATCCTGGTCCAGTTCGGCCAGCGCCAGCAGTTGCTGCGGGGTGATGCCCTCCGGGATCGGCACCGGCGCCGGGGTGCGCAGCGGCGGCTGCCAGCCGCGCTCCGGGTGCCAGCTCCGTACGACCTTGGCGGGCGCGCCCGCCACCACCGCGTGGTCGGGCACCTCGCCCCGTACGACGGCGCCGGCGGCGACGACCACGTTACGGCCGAGCCTGGCGCCGGGCAGGATCACCGCGCCTGTGCCCAGCCAGCAGCCCGCGCCGATGGTCACGGGTGACATCCGGGGCCACTGCTTCCCGACGGGGGCGTGCGGATCGTCGTAACTGTGGTTCGTGGTCGTGATGTAGACGTACGGACCGCAGTAGGTCTCGGGCCCGATGCTGACCGTGGTGTCGGCGATGACATGACTGCCCCGGCCCAGCACCACCCCGTCGCCGACCTTGAGGATCGGGTCGGGGCCCAGGTCGAGTCCCGGCATCATCCCGGCGGTAAGGGTGACCTGTTCACCGATGACACAGTGGTTGCCCAGCTCGATCCACGGCTCCCCGAAGACGGTGCCCTGCGGAAAGGCGAGCCGGGTGCCGGGGCCGATCCGGCCGAACCGCAGCCGCCCCGGATGCTCGGCGGTGACGGCGCCCGCGCGCTGGATCCACCGCCAGCCGCCCTGGACGACCCGCGTGGTGAGACGGCGCCGCCCGCGCGTCAACGCGCCGGTCAACGCGGCGAAGGCGGTGGTACGGCTCTCGGGACTCTTCAGCACACGGCCACGCTAGTACCCGTCGGTAGCGCGCCGGTACTCCGTACGGCACACGGTCCCCTTGTGTACCACGGTCACCGGGCGCGGTGGGTGTCTTCCGCGTGGACTCCCCCGGACGTGTGGCCCGCGCACGTTCTGCGGGTAACCACGCGACTGCGCGTGGTTAGCATGAGCGCCACATATGGAGTCCCCCGGCCGTTGCGCGCTGGCCGGCCGGTCTTTCCCCCCGCACTCAAGCACCGAGGGACCGCGGAATGACAGTGCCTGTCGCCCCCAGCCCGCACCGCATACGGAAGGTGAGCCCGTTCCCCGTCGCCGTACCTCTCGCCCTGCTGGCGGTGGCGGCCGGCACGGGCGGCGGTGTGGCCGCGGCGGCCCCCGCCGGCGCGCGGGCTTGGGTGGCCGTCACGGTCGTCACCGCCTGGGTGTGCCTGGCGCTCACGGTCCTCACGGCCGCACTGCTGGTCCGGCGCAGCAGGCGCGCGGCGGGCGCTGCCGAGGGCGACGCACAGGGGGCGAGCACGCGACTGGCCGCGCTCACCGCCGAGTCGGCCCAGTTGGTCAACGTCACGGTGCCCGCCGTGCTGAAGCGGCTGCGGGACGGCGCGAGCGCCGACGAGGCCCTTGCCACCGCGCCGCGGCCGGCCGATCCCCGGCTGCGCGAGGTGCTGCGGCTGTTCGCCGGGGAGATCGCCGCCGACGAACAGCGCGCGGAGAAGGCCGTCGCCGCCAACGAGACGGCCGTCGGCCGGCTGGTC
>NZ_JTIY01000002.1:57387-58269 GCF_000818175.1 Streptomyces sp. AcH 505 | reverse complement strand
CCAGCTGATGACGAAGACGCTTCCCGACGCGCTCGACGGGCTGCGCCAGGGCAGTTCGGCCGACACGGTGCTCGGCAGGCTCGAAGCGCCCGCCGATCCCCGGTTGCGGGTGCTGCTGGAGACGCTGGTCAGGGAGTTCGCGGTCAGTGAGCGGCGCGCGATGGCGGCGCAGGCGGCCAGCGCCAAGGCGCTCAGCCGGGTGCAGGCGAAGGCGGTGAGCATGCTCGCCGATCTGCGCGAGATGCAGGACCGTTACGGCGAAGAGGTGTTCGGTGATCTGCTGAAGCTCGATCACAACACCTCGCAGTTGGGGCTGCTCACCGACCGGCTCGCGCTGCTGATGGGCGGCCGGGCCTCGCGCGCCTGGAACAAGCCGATCGGGATGGAGTCCATCCTGCGCGGCGCCGTCGGCCGGATCGCCGCGTACCGGCGGGTGCGGCTGCACTGCTCCAGCGACGCCGCGATCGTCGGGTTCGCCGCCGAGGGTGTGATGCACCTGCTGGCCGAACTCATGGACAACGCGGCCAACTTCTCCCCGCCCATCGACGAGGTGCATGTCTACGTCGAGGAGCGCACCGCCGGCATCGTGGTGACCATCGAGGACAGCGGTCTGAAGATGGCCGACGCGGCGATGCGCCGGGCCGAGGAGTCCGTGTCGGGCCGCTCCAACGACCTGGCGACACTGCGCGGGACCCGGCTGGGGCTCGCCGTGGTCGGCAGGCTGGCGGCCAAGTACCGGACGAACGTGAGCTTCCGGCCGTCCTCACGCGGCGGCACGGGCGTGGTCGTCCTGATCCCGCCGCAGCTGCTCGCCCAGCAGCGGGGCGGCACGGCCGAGCAGTACCTGCGGCCCCCGGCCGCCGAGGCAGTGGAGGTAGCCGT
>NZ_JTIY01000002.1:47800-57061 GCF_000818175.1 Streptomyces sp. AcH 505 | reverse complement strand
CATGGCCGCCGCCGACCGCGACCGGCACCCCGACGAGTCCGGGTCCGCGCCCGTACCGCCGGCGCGGGACGCGGGAGCGCAGTTCGGGGCCTTCCACCGGTCCCGGCGCGCCCCGCGGCGTCCCGACGCCGAAGGCCCCGCCAGTTAGGCCGGGCGCACCCCCCACCGGAAAGCGAGGCACCCCATGCAGACCACTGACAACAGCCTGACCTGGCTCCTCGAAAGCCTGCTGGAACGCACCCCGGCCACCCGGCACGCCGTGGTCCTCTCCCGGGACGGACTCAAGCTCTGCTGGAGCCGCCATCTCACCCTCGACCAGGCCGACCAACTGGCCGCGATCTGCTCGGGGATCCAGGCGCTGGCACAAGGCGCGTCGGTGGAGTTCGGCAACGGCAACGGCGGCGTACGGCACTCGATGACCGAGTTCCACGGCGGGCTGCTGTTCATCGTCGCGGCGGGCGACGGCGCCCATCTCGCCGTCGTCGCCGAGGACGGCGCCGACCCGGGTGTGGTCGGTCATCAGATGACCGAACTGGTCGAGCAGATCGGTGAGCATCTGCGGGCCGAGCCGCGCACCCCGGCGCAGGGAGGCTCCTCCTCGTGACACGCAGGCCCGTCGATCTCGGGGACCCCGACCGGCTGTACACCGTGACCGGCGGGCGCAGCCGGGTCGACGACGACACCTTCGACCTGGTCACGCTGATCGTCAGCGAGTGCGAGCCGACACCGGGCACCCAGTCGGAGCACGTCAGGATCCTGGAGCTGTGCCGCCATCCCACGGCGGTCGTGGAGGTCTCCGCCGAGCTGCGGCTGCCGGTGACGGTGGTCAGGATCCTGCTCGGCGACCTCCTGCTGACGGGCCGGATCACCGCGCGCCGTCCGCCCAGCCCGCGCTCCCCCGCCGCACTGCCCGACTCCGTCCTTCTGAAGGAGGTGCTCCATGGACTCCGTAACCTCTGAGCAACCGGCCGCCCGGATACCGCTGACCGATGCGGCGGAGACAGGTCTGAAGATCGTCGTCGTGGGCGGTTTCGGGGTGGGCAAGACCACCCTGGTCCGCTCCGTCAGCGAGATCAGACCGCTCAACACCGAAGAGGTCATGACCCAGGCCGGGGTCGGTGTCGACGACGCCGCAGGGGTGGCGACCAAGACCACCACGACCGTGGCCTTCGACTTCGGCCGGATCAGCCTCAACAAGCGGATGGTGCTGTACCTGTTCGGGGCGCCCGGGCAGGAACGGTTCTGGTTCCTGTGGGACCGGCTGTTCTCCGGGACGCTCGGTGCCGTCGTGCTCGTGGACACCCGGCGGATGAGCGAGTCCTGGTACGCGGTCGACCGGCTGGAACACCACAAGACGCCGTTCGTGGTCGCGGTCAACCGGTTCGACTCGGACGCCTCTGCGTTCTCGCTCGCGGAGATCCGCCAGGCGCTGTCGCTGCCCGAGCACGTCCCGATGATCGACTGTGACGCACGGGTGCGCTCGTCGGGGAAGAACGTCCTGATCACCCTCGTGGACCACCTCTACGAACTGGCCATGGCACGGGAGATGACCCCATGACCGATCCATCCGCACCCCGGCCGCCGGACCCCCGGCACGTGGACGCCGTGCCGCTGAGCGGCCTGGCCTACCAGCAGACCCCGTCGCAGATCTACCGCGAACTGCGCAGGGAGCACGGCGCGGTCGCTCCGGTGCTGCTCGACGGTGACATCCCGGCCTGGCTGGTCCTCGGCTACAACGAGGTCTCCTACGTGACGGGGCACGACGAGCTGTTCGCCCGCGATTCCCGGCGCTGGAACCAGTGGCCCGCCATCCCGGCCGACTGGCCGCTGATGCCGTACGTGGGGTACCAGCCCTCCGTGCTGTTCACCGAGGCCGCCGAGCACCAGCGGCGGGCCGGGGTGATCACCGAGGCGCTGGAGGCCGTCGACCAGTTCGAACTGGCCCTGATGTGCCGGGAGATCAGCGACGGGCTGATCGACTCGTTCGCCGGGAGCGGACAGGCCGAGCTGATGTCCGGGTACGCGCACGCGCTGCCGATGCGTGCCGTCGTACGGCTCTGCGGTATGCCCGCGGGCGGCGGGGACACCGAGGAGCTGGTGCGGGATCTGCGGATCTCGCTGGACGCGGCCGAGGGTGACGACCCGGTGGCGGCGTATCTGCGGGTGCAGAGCCGTATCGAACGGCTGGTCAAGGACAAGCGCAACAGTCCGGGCTCCGACGTGACGTCCCGGATGCTGACCCATCCGGCGGCGCTCGCCGACGACGAGGTCGTCCAGGACCTGATCACCGTGATCGCCGCCGCCCAGCAGCCGACCGCCAACTGGATCTGCAACACGCTCCGGCTGCTGCTGACCGACGACCGGTTCGCGCTGAACGTCTCCGGCGGCCGGCTCAGCGTCGGCCAGGCGCTGAACGAGGTGCTGTGGCTGGACACCCCGACCCAGAACTTCATCGGCCGCTGGGCCGTGCGCGACACCCAGCTCGGCGGGCGGCAGATCAAGGCGGGCGACTGTGTGGTGCTCGGTCTCGCCGCCGCCAACACCGATCCGCAGATCTGGCCCGAGGGCCATGTCGGCGCCGAGAACTCCTCCCATCTCTCGTTCAGCAACGGCGAGCACCGCTGCCCCTATCCGGCTCCGCTGCTCGCGGACGTGATCGCGCGTACGGCCGTGGAGACGCTGCTCGAACGGCTGCCTGACGTGGTGCTGTCGGTGGACCCCGCCGAGCTGACCTGGCGTCCCTCGATCTGGATGCGCGGGCTGATGTCGCTGCCGGTCCGGTTCACTCCGGTCGTGCAGTGACGGGTGTGAAGCGCACCGGCAGCGAGGCGGGTCCCCGGGTGAACACCCCTTGTTCCACGGGGTCGAAGCCGTCGTCGAGCCGTACGTCGGGCATGGCGTCGAGGAGTTGGTCGACACCGGTCTCGATCTCGGCCTTGGCGAGCAGCGCGCCGACGCAGAAGTGCCGCCCGAGCGCGAAGGCCAGATGGTCGGCGGCCGCGGAGAAGGCGGTGGTGGCGGTCAGGTCGTCCCGGAAGATGTCGAAGGTGTCGGGGTCCCGGTAGTGCGAGCCGTCGCGGTTGGCGGCCCCGATCAGACAGGTGACCGTGGCGCCCGGCGGTATCGTGCCACCGCTCAGTTCGACCTCCGTCGCGGTCTGCCGCATGATCATGTGCACCGGCGGGGTGAACCGCAGCGTCTCGGCGAAGGCGCGCGGTATCAGCGCCCGGTCAGCGCGTACGGCCGCGAGCTGTTCCGGGTGGAGCAGCAGGTTCGCGAAGATCGAGGCAATCGCCTTGTCCGTGGTCTCGCCGCCGGCCGCGAGAAGCAGGCTGCAGAACGCCTTGATGTCCTCGTCACTCATCCGTACGCCGTCGACCTCGGCGGCGCAGAGCGTGGACAGCAGGTCGTCGCCCAGATTCTCCCGGCGGTGCCTGATGATCGGGATCATGTACTCGGCGAACTCGGTCCGGGTGCGCTCGCCGGCCGCCGTGACGGCGGCGTCGCCGGACAGATTGCCGAGGAAGGCGATGACGGCGGTGTACCAGCCGTGGAACTTCTCGTGGTCGGCCCGGTCGAGGCCCAGCATGTCCGCGATGACATTGACGGGGAAGCGCGTCGCGAAGCCGCCGACCAGGTCGACGGAGCCGGTGTCCCGGAAGGCGTCGATCAGCTCGCGCGCGTTGCGGTCGATGACCGGCAGGAACTTCTCCCGCAGGTCCGCGCCCCGGAAGGCGGGGGCGACCAGCGCCCGGCGCACCGCGTGCTCACGGCCGCTGAGCTGCAGGATGGTCTTGCCGTGCACGGGTTCGATCTGCCAGTCGTAGTTGTCGGTGGTGAAGACCGAGTCCCGGTCCTTGAAGACGCGTTCCACATCGTCGTAGCGCGAGATGATGTAACTCCGGGTGGCCTCGTGCCAGATGAGGGGCGCGCTCTCGCGCATCACCCGGTACGCCGGGTAGGGGTCGGCGGCGAACTCGGCCGACAGGATGTCGGGTATCTGCTGTGCGGTCGCCATGGAACTCCCTCGGTCGGGACCGGGCCGGTCAATAACTGGCAGTACCACCAAGGCTATTGATCGTCGGCCGACGGAAACAGCCAACTCCTGGCCGACCTGGCGTCAGCGCGCGCCGGCCGGTCGCCTACCGTGCCTGTGACGACCGGTGATGAAGGAGAGCACGGATGACACAGCGGGCATGGGTGGCGGGCGTCGGCGGCAAGAGCCCCGAGATCGACCCTTCGGCCTTTCTGGCGCCGACGTCCGTGGTGGTCGGCGAGGTCTTCGTGGCGGCCGGCGCCAGCGTCTGGTACCACACGGTGCTGCGGGCCGACTGCGGCGCGATCCGGCTCGGCGCCGACTGCAACATCCAGGACAACTGCACCCTGCACTCCGACCCCGGCATGCCGCTGACCGTGGGCGAGCGGGTCTCTGTCGGGCACAACGCCGTGCTGCACGGCTGCACCGTCGAGGACGACGTGCTGATCGGGATGGGTGCGACGGTGCTCAACGGCGCCCATATCGGGGCCGGGTCGCTGGTCGCCGCGCAGACCCTGGTGCCGCAGGGGATGCGGGTGGAGCCGGGGTCGATGGTCGCGGGGGTACCGGCCAAGGTGCGGCGCCTGCTGACCGAGGAGGAGCGCGCGGGGATCAAGCTCAACGCGGCGGTCTATCTGGATCTGGCGAAGGCGCACCGCGAGGCGCGGGAAGTCTGACGGCGGCCGATCGGCCGGGGCGGTCCGCCGGGACGGGCGGTCAGTCGGTGCTGACCGCGCGGACGGAGTCCTGGTCGCCCGTCGCGCGCTCGGCCTCCATCCGCTCGTGCGCCTTCTTGGCGCGGTTGCGCACCAGGAGCATCGAGCCGGCGCCGACCACCACGGCGGCGGCCAGGCCCACGTACGAGAACCGCTTGAGCCAGTCCTCGGCGGCGACGCCGACCTCGTAGACGACGACGGTCGTACCGCCGGCCCAGACGATCCCGCCGAGCAGGTTCGCGGTCAGGAACTTCCAGTACGGCATGTGCAGCACACCGGCGAGCGGTCCCGCGAAGATCCGCAGCAGGGCGATGAAGCGGCCGAAGAAGACCGCCCACATGCCCCATTTCTCGAACGACCGCTCCGCCATGGCGATCTGGGGTTCGCCGAAGTGTTTGGGGAATTTCCCGGCGAGCCAGGCGAGCAGGGGTCTGCCGCCCTTGCGGCCGATCGCGTACCCCGTCGAGTCACCGGCGACGGCTCCGGCCGACGCGCAGGCGGCGAGGACGTACGGATTGATCTCCCCGTGCTGGGAGGCGAGCAGCGCTGCCGCCACCAGGACGAGTTCGCCGGGCAGCGGGATGCCCAGGCTCTCCACCCCGATGACCACGGCCACCAGGATGTAGACGCTGACCGCCGGTACGGACTCTAGCCACTCCTGGACGTGCAACGCCTGTTCCTCCCGCTGTCCCCTGGTGCGCCCCGCGCAGCCGACCGGCCTGCCCCGTCCGGAAGCACACCTGTTCACCCTACCCGCTGGGCGGGGTGGTTCAGGGGCCCCGCGGGTGTGGTGCGGGCGACGCTCCGGGAGGCAACGCGCATCCAGCCGGTTTCCGTCTTGACAGCCGCGCGCCGGGGGTTTCCGGGGTCCCGGCACGGGGCGGGCGTGCCAACAGTTGCATGCCCCCTCTATGGTTACTCGCCATGTGGCCAGGACAGCAGCCGCCCGGGGGCGAGCAGAACCCGCAGGACCCGAATCAGAATCCGAACCCGTATCAGCAGCCGGGGTACGGACAGCAGCCGAATCCGGCTCCCAACCCGTACCAGCAACCGGGGTACGGCCAGCAGCAGCCCGGCTATCCGCAGCAGCAGCCGGGGTATCCGCAGCCCAATCCGTACCAGCAGCCGACCGTGCCGATGTACGGCCAGGGCGGGCAGCCGGGGCCGCCGAAGCCGCCGGGTGACGACCGGCGGAAGACGAAGATCACCGCGATCGTCGCCATCCTCGCTGTCCTGGTGGCGGCGGGGGTGACCGGTTTTCTGGTGCTCGGCAAGGACGACGACAAGAAGCCGGTGGCCGATTCCAAGTCGTCACCCTCACCTACCGGTTCCGGCTCCCAGGAGCCGAGTCCCAGCACGTCGCAGGCCAACCCGCGCGACGGCTCCGCGGGCGCCAAGCCGCAGGTCGCGGGGTGGAAGGTGGTGACCAACCCGCAGCACGGGACGGTCTTCGACGTCCCGCCGGAGTGGGAGGTGCAGAAGGCGGGCATCATCGCCGGCTTCGAGGACTCGAAGAAGGGGGACGGCACCCCGTACATCTCCTTCTCGGCGCCGGCCTATCTGAAGTCCAAGTGGTGCCAGTCGGACCCGGACCACGACGGCCAGATGTCCGACACCAGCCTCGCCGGCACCGGTACCAAGGGCGGCCAGGGCGCGAAGGACACCCAGACGGCGGCGCGCAACGAGGCGGGGGCCTGGGTCTTCGGCGCTTACGCGCAGGAGGACCCGAAGGGCAAGGACAAGATCACGGTCAGCAAGGCCAAGCCGTACACCACCAAGTCCGGTCTCACCGGGAGCTACGCCACGGCGTCGAGCAAGGGCCTCGCCAAGAAGACGAAGTGCGACACGGACGGCAAGTCGGTCGCCTTCACCTTCAGCAACACCAAGGGGGACTTCACCACGTGGGTGCTGTACGCCAACACCGGGGTGACCGGTGAGGTGCCGGACGCCACGGTCATGAAGATCCTGAACACGGTGCGGCTGCCGGAGTCCGCCTCCTAGGTCCCGGCCGTGGTGGGGAGCCGCCCGGCGCAATCGATTTGATAGCCGGGTGGCGGTCCGGGATAGTCCCGGGGTGACCTCTCCACGCCGCAACTACCGACTGCTGACCGCCGCGGCGATCATCACCAACCTGGGCAGCCAGGGCGCGTTGATCGCCTCGGCGTTCGCGGTGCTGGACGCGGGCGGCGACAGCGGCGACGTGGGTCTGGTGGCCGCCGCCCGCACCGTGCCGCTGGTGGTGTTCCTGCTGGTGGGCGGCGCGGTGGCCGACCGGCTGCCGCGGCACCGGGTGATGGTCGCCGCCAACGCGCTCAACTGTCTCTCGCAGGCGGCGTTCGCGGCGCTGGTGCTGGCGGGCCACGCCCAGCTGTGGCAGATGATGGTGCTCGCCGGACTGGGCGGCACGGGCCAGGCGTTCTTCAGCCCGGCGTCCGAGGGCATGGTGATGTCCAGCGTCAGCGGTGAGCAGGCGGGTAGCGCCTTCGCCGTGTACCGGATGGCGATGAACGGCGCGGGGATCGGCGGGGCCGCCCTGGGCGGCGCGCTGATCGGTGTGCTCGGTCCCGGCTGGGTGCTCGCCGTCGACGCGGGCGCGTTCCTGGTGGCGGGGACACTGCGGGCCTTCCTCGACGTGAGCCATGTCCCGGCGCGCGAGAAGGGTGGCGGGGTGCTCGCCGACCTGCGGGACGGCTGGCGCGAGGTCATCGGCAGGCCCTGGCTGTGGACGATCGTGATCCAGTTCTCCGTGGTCAACGCGGTCATCGTGGCGGCCGAGTCCGTGTACGGGCCGCTGGTGGCCCGGGACTCGCTGGGCGGTCCAGGACCGTGGGGTCTGGCGCTGGCCGCCTTCGGGGCCGGGACCGTCGGCGGTGGTCTGCTGATGACGCGCTGGAAGCCGCGCAGGCTGCTGCTGGCGGGCTCGCTGGGCATCCTGCCGCTCGCGCTGCCTTCGGCGGGTCTGGCGCTGCCGCTGCCGATCGTGGCGCTGACGGTGGTGATGTTCCTGACGGGGGTCTCGGTCGAGATCTTCGGTGTGTCGTGGATGACCGCGCTGCACCAGGAGATCCCGGAGGAGAAGCTGTCCCGGGTCGCCTCCTACGACTGGTTCGGCTCGGTCGGCATGGTGCCGGTCGCCGCCGCGCTCGCGGGGCCCGCCGAGAGCGCCTTCGGGCGCTCGGCCGCGCTGTGGGGCTGTTCGGGGCTGATCCTGCTGCTGACGCTCGCCGTGCTGTGCGTGCCCGACGTACGGCGGCTGACGCGGCGCCGGTCGGACGTGCCGGTGCACGGCTCGGTGCAGGGAGAAGGCTCGGTGCACGGAGCGGGTGCGGCGGGCGCTCTTCCCGTCCCCGGTCCTGCCGTTTCCGGTTCTCGCGTCCCCGGTTCCGCCGCCGTCTCAGCCGATGCTGAAGGCGCCGTCGGGCGGGAGGGGTGACGGTACGGCGCCGGTGTCCTGTACGGCCGTGGCGTCGCCGATGAGGCGGCGCAGCGAAGCGCCGTGCTCGACCCGTGCGGGGAAGGCGTCGCCCGCGGTCCTGCGGGCCAGCGCCGTCGTGTCGAGCGGGGTGTGCGAGGCGAGGAGTACGGCGTTGCCGAAGCGGCGCCCGCGCAGCACGGCCGGTTCCGCGATCAGCGCCAGTTCCTCGAAGACCGTGGCGAAGGTGGCCAGTTGGGAGCCGAGGAAGTCGAAGGGCGCGGCGTCGGCGAGGTTGGCGGCGTAGATCCCGCCGGTGCGCAGCACCCGCTCGGCCTCGCGTGCGTACTCGACGGAGGTGAGGTGCGCGGGGACGCGTGAGCCGCCGAAGACGTCGGCGACGAGCACGTCGAAGGAGCGGTCCGGCGCCTGTGCGAGCCAGCTTCTGGCGTCGGCGGCGTGGACGTCGATGCCCACGCCTTCGGGTATCGGCAGCAGTTCGGCGACGAGGTCGAGCAGCGGCGCGTCGGAGTCGACGACCGTCTGCCGGGAGCCGGGGCGGGTCGCCGCCACGTACCGGGGCAGGGTGAGGGCTCCGCCGCCGAGATGGAGCACCGCCAGCGGCTCGCCCTCGGGGGCCGCGCAGTCGAGGACATGGCCCAGCCTGCGGACGTACTCGAACTCCAGATGGGCCGGCTCGTCCAGGTCCACGTAGGACTGCGGCGCGCCGTCGACCGTCAGCAGCCAGGCCCGCTCCCGGTCCACGTCGGGCAGCAGCTTCGCCGTGCCGCAGTCGACGGCGCGGATGACAGGAATGGGCTCGTTCACCTCCCCATTGTGCGCCCGCCCGCCCGGCCGCCCGCCCCGCTCTCGGGCCCTGCGCGGTGGCAGGCCCCGAGAGCGGGCGGTACGGCTCAGAGCACGGTCGTGACCGTGCCGGCGCCGACGGTGCGGCCGCCCTCACGGATCGCGAAGCCGAGCCCCGGCTCCAGCGGTACGTCACGGCCCAGCTCGACGGTCAGGGTGACCGTCTCACCGGGGCGCGCCACCCCCCGCTCGCCGAGGTCGATGTCGCCGACCACGTCGCCGGTACGGAT
>NZ_JTIY01000002.1:46668-47775 GCF_000818175.1 Streptomyces sp. AcH 505 | reverse complement strand
ACTGCGGCCGGTAGCCGCTGCCCACCGCCGTGGTCCTGCCGCCCTCGCGCGCTGACAGGACGTACACCCGCGCGGTGAAGCGTCTGCGCGGCACGACGCTGCCGGGCGCCGCCACCACGTCGCCGCGGCGGACCGCGTCGCGCGGCATGCCGCGCAGCAGCAGCGCCACGTTGTCCCCGGCCTCCGCGGACTCCATCGGCTTCCCGAAGGTCTCAAGACCGGTGACGGTGGTGGTCTGCGGCCCGGACCCGGCGCCCAGCACCTCCATCCGGTCGCCGACCCGTACCGTGCCGCGCTCGATCGCTCCGGTGACGACCGTGCCGCGTCCGGTGATGGTCAGGACGTTCTCCACCGGAAGGAGGAACGGCGCGTCCGTGTAGCGCTCGGGCACGGGCACGTACGTGTCGACGGCGTCGAGCAGCGCCTCGACGGCGGCGGTCCAGCGCGGGTCGCCGGCCAGGGCGCGCAGTCCCGACACCCGTACGACGGGCGCGCTCTCGCCGCCGTAGCCGTGCTCGCTGAGCAGTTCGCGCACCTCCAGCTCGACGAGGTCGGTCAGCTCGTCGTCGCTCGCGTCGGCCTTGTTGAGGGCGACGACGATGTGGTCGACGCCGACCTGCCGGGCGAGCAGGACGTGCTCGGCGGTCTGCGGCATGATCCCGTCGAGTGCGGAGACGACGAGGATCGCCCCGTCGAGCTGGGCCGCTCCGGTCACCATGTTCTTGATGTAGTCGGCGTGGCCGGGCATGTCGACGTGCGCGTAGTGCCGGGTGTCGGTCTCGTACTCGACGTGCGCGATGTTGATGGTGATGCCGCGCGCCGCCTCCTCCGGGGCACGGTCGATCCGGTCGAACGACGTGTAGCTGGTGCCGCTGTCCGCGCGGTCGCTGAGGACTTTGGTGATGGCCGCTGTCAACGTGGTCTTGCCGTGGTCGACATGGCCCATGGTGCCGATGTTGAGGTGCGGCTTGGTGCGCACGTATGCCGTCTTGGGCATGATTCCTGCCTGGAGCTCGAAGCGTGGGCGGGACCCCGGTGCCTTGCCGACCCTCCCCCTGTGGGGTCCGCCGGACGATCCGGGAAGGGTCAGCTTCGAGCGCCGCCGGC
>NZ_JTIY01000002.1:36783-46617 GCF_000818175.1 Streptomyces sp. AcH 505 | reverse complement strand
GGGGCCGCCGCATAGGCCGCCCAGGCCGCGAGGAACGCGGCAGCCTTCGGCGCGGCCGCTGCTGCGGACCGTGCGTCGAGGAAGGCGTACCGGAACATGTCACTGATCATCGCGCACCCGCGGTGCGGCGTCGAACGGTTTTTCAGCGGCCGTTGTCCGCCGGTGTGCCGGGGTCGCGGTCGTCACATTACGGCGATCACACCGGCGAGTCGGTTAGTCTCCACTGATGCTCGACACCGGTCCCCGGCCGTCTTCCGGCCTCGTTGTCCGCTGTTCCAGGGTGCTGCTCTCGCCCTGGTCCCGATTCTCGATGCTCGTGGTGGTGCTGGGCTGCGCGGCCGCGGCCGTGCTGCTGTACGAGCCACAGAGATTCCTGTCGGCCGGCTGGCCGCCCCACGTGGGCGGTGGCGCGGCCGTGGTGCTGTTCGCCGTCGCGTACGGGCTGTGCGCGGTCGCGTTCGTGCCGCGGCCGCTGCTGAACCTCGCGGCCGGGGCGCTCTTCGGCACGCAACTCGGGCTGCCGGCCGCTCTGGTGGGTACGGTGCTGGGCGCCGGGATCGCCTTCGGGCTCGGCAGGTTCCTCGGCCAGAGCGCGCTGCGCCCGCTGGTGAGGGGCCGTTGGCTGACGGCCGCCGACGGGCAGCTCAGCCGGCACGGCTTCCGTTCGATGCTGGCGATCCGGCTGTTCCCGGGCGTGCCGTTCGCCGCGGCCAACTACTGCGCCGCCGTGTCGCGGATGGGCTGGGTGCCGTTCCTGCTGGCGACGGGGCTCGGTTCGATTCCGAACACGGCCGCCTATGTGGTCGCGGGCAGCCGGGCGGCCTCGCCGATGTCGCCGACCTTTCTGGCGGCGATGGGCTTCATCGTGCTGTCCGGTCTCGGGGCCGCCGTGGTGGCCTGGCGCAAGCGCCACCGTCTCGGCGGCAGTTGATCCGTCCGTCAGCTCCGGTCGGCGGCGCCGAGCGCGCCGCCGGGCGGTGTGGCGGAGAACCGCGCCACGTCCGCCTCGGTGACGCCCGCCAGGTCGGCGGGTGACCAGTGCGGGGTGCGGTCCTTGTCGATGACCTGGGCGCGGATCCCCTCGACGAGGTCGTGGGTGGCCAGCGCGGCGCAGGACGCCCGGTACTCCTGGTCCAGAACCTCTTCCAGGGTGGCGAGGCGGCGGGCGGTGCGCAGTCCGGCCAGCGTGGCCTTGAGCGCGGTGGGCGAGCGGGTCAGGACGGTCGCGGCGGCCTCCTTCGCCGCCGGGTCACCGTGGTCGAGGAGCCGGCCGACGATCTCCTCGACGGTGTCGGCCGAGTAACACGCGTCGATCCAGGGCCGGCCGTCCGCCAGGTCACCCTCGGGCGCCGGCTGCTCGTAGGGCCGTACGGCCGCCCGCAGGTCGCCGGTCGTGGTGGCGGCGAAGGCGGTGTGCAGCTCGGGCAGCAGTTCCGACGGGACGAAGTGGTCGGCGAGGCCGCACAGTACGGCGTCGGCGGCGCGCACCACCCGTCCGGTGAGGGCGAGATGGGTGCCCAGCTCGCCGGGCGCCCGGGACAGCAGATAGGTGCCGCCCACGTCGGGGACGAGGCCGATGCCGGTCTCCGGCATGGCGACGGCGGAGCGTTCGGTGACGATCCGCACGCTGCCGTGCGCCGAGACACCGACCCCGCCGCCCATCACGATGCCGTCCATGATCGCGGCGTACGGCTTGGGGTAGCGGGCGATCCGGGAGTTGAGCAGGTACTCGTCGCGCCAGAAGCCGGGGGATTCGGCGCCGCCGGTGCGGGCGTCCTCGTACACGGCCCGGACGTCGCCGCCCGCGCACAGCCCGCGCTCGCCGGCGCCGGTGATGACGACGGCCGCGACGTCCTCGTCGTGTTCCCACCGCGCCAGGGCGGCGTCGATGATCCGCACCATGGGGCGGGTCAGCGCGTTGAGTGCCCGGGGACGGTTCAGGGTGAGCTGGGCCAGCCGTCCTGTCCGGCCGGTCAGCACCGGTTCCTCGGGTCCTTCGGCTGCCATGCCGCCACCGTTCCGTTCGCTGTTCGGACGCGTCGTTCCCGTATCCGGTCAGACTCTAAGTGGTGTCCGGCCGGCGGTCCTCGCCGGGCAGGGCCAGCGCCTCGATGATCCGCTCGGCCGCGAGGGTCGCCGTCAGCGTGCCGTCCCGTACCCGCTGTTCCAGTCCGGGCGTGAGTGCCCGTACGCCAGGGTCGTCCCGCAGCCGGTCCAGCAGATGGTCCCGGACCATGGCCCAGGTCCAGTCGACCTGCTGGTCGCGCCGTTTGCGCGCCAGCCGGCCCTCGGACGCCAGGACGGCGCGGTGCTGCTCCAGCCGCTCCCAGACCGTGTCGAGGCCCGTGCCCTCGCGGGCGCTGCAACTGAGCACCGGCGGTGTCCAGGCGGCGTCCACGGGGGTCATCAGCCGCAGCGCGCCCGCCAGTTCACGGGCGGCCGAGCGGGCGTCGCGCTCGTGGGGGCCGTCGGCCTTGTTGACGGCGATGACGTCCGCCAGCTCCAGCACCCCCTTCTTGATGCCCTGGAGCTGGTCGCCGGTGCGGGCGAGGCTGAGCAGCAGGAAGGAGTCCACCATGTTGGCGACGGCCGTCTCCGACTGGCCGACCCCGACGGTCTCGACGAGCACCACGTCGTACCCGGCCGCCTCCATCACGACGATGGTCTCGCGGGTCGCCTTCGCGACGCCGCCGAGCGTGCCGGCCGTCGGCGACGGCCGTACGAAGGCGTGCGGGTCGACGGCCAGCCGCTCCATCCGGGTCTTGTCCCCCAGGATGGAGCCGCCGGTCCTGCTGGACGACGGGTCGACGGCGAGCACGGCGACCCGGTGGCCGAGTCCGGTGAGCAGGGTGCCGAGCGCGTCGATGAAAGTCGACTTGCCGACACCGGGCACGCCGCTGATCCCGATGCGCCGGGCGTTTCCCGCGTGCGGCAGCAGCTGGGTCAGCAGCTGCTGGGCCAGCGCCCGGTGGTCGGGCCTGGTCGACTCGACCAGCGTGACCGCGCGTGCGATGTGGGAGCGCGAACCGTCGAGGACACCCTTGGCGTAGCTGTCGATGTCGATCGGTCGGGGCATCAGCTCACCGCTCGTGGCCGAGCGAGGCCGCGAGCGCCGTCAGCAGGTCGGCCGCCGCGTCCGGGATCACCGTGCCGGGCGGGAAGACGGCGGCGGCGCCGGCCCTGTGCAGCTCCTCGATGTCCTGCGGAGGGATCACCCCGCCGACGACGATCATGATGTCCTCGCGCCCCTCGGCCGCCAGCTCCTCGCGCAGCGCCGGGACGAGCGTGAGGTGTCCCGCGGCGAGCGACGACACCCCGACGATGTGCACGTCGGCCTCGACGGCCTGCCGTGCCACCTCGCCCGGCGTCTGGAACAGCGCGCCGACGTCGACGTCGAAGCCGAGGTCGGCGAAGGCCGTCGCGATGACCTTCTGGCCGCGGTCGTGGCCGTCCTGGCCCATCTTGGCTACCAGGATGCGCGGCCTGCGCCCCTCGGCGCGCTCGAACTCCTCGACGGCGGCGCGGGTGCGCTCGACGGCGGGGGACGTTCCTGCCTCGTTGCGGTACACACCGGAGATCGTACGGATCTGGCCCGCGTGCCGGCCGTACACCTTCTCCAGCGCGTCCGAGATCTCGCCGACGGTCGCCTTGGCGCGTGCCGCGTCGACGGCGAGCGCCAGCAGATTGCCTTCGAGTCCCGGCCCGGGGCCCGCCTCGGCCGCAGCGGTGAGCGCGCGCAGCGCGTCCTGGCAGCCGTTCTCGTCCCGCTCCGCGCGCAGCCTGCGCAGTTTCTCGATCTGCTGGTCGCGCACGGACGAGTTGTCGACCTTGAGCACGTCGATCTTCTCGTCGGTCTCCACCCGGTACTTGTTCACACCGATGACGGGCTGGCGTCCGGAGTCGATCCGCGCCTGCGTCCTGGCGGCGGCCTCCTCGACCCGGAGCTTGGGGATGCCGGCGTCGATGGCCTTCGCCATGCCGCCGGCCTCCTCGACCTCCTCGATGTGCTGCCAGGCGCGCCGGGCGAGGTCGTACGTCAGCTTCTCGACGTACGCGCTGCCGCCCCACGGGTCGGTGACCCGGGTGGTGCCGGACTCCTGCTGGAGCAGCAGCTGGGTGTTGCGGGCGATCCTGGCGGAGAAGTCGGTGGGCAGGGCCAGCGCCTCGTCGAGGGCGTTGGTGTGCAGGGACTGGGTGTGGCCCTGGGTGGCCGCCATGGCCTCGACGCAGGTGCGGGTGACGTTGTTGAAGACGTCCTGCGCGGTGAGCGACCAGCCGGAGGTCTGTGAATGGGTGCGCAGCGAGAGCGACTTGGCGTTCTGCGGGTCGAACTTCTTGACGAGCTTGGCCCACAGCAGCCGGGCCGCGCGCAGTTTGGCGATCTCCATGAAGAAGTTCATGCCGATGGCCCAGAAGAACGACAGCCGGGGCGCGAAGGCGTCCACGCCGAGCCCGGCGCCGAGCCCGGCGCGCAGGTACTCGACCCCGTCCGCGAGGGTGTAGGCCAGCTCCAGGTCGGCCGTCGCACCGGCTTCCTGGATGTGGTAGCCGGAGATGGAGATGGAGTTGTAGCGCGGCATCTTCTGCGAGGTGTAGCTGAAGATGTCGGAGATGATCCGCATCGAGGGCGTCGGCGGGTAGATGTAGGTGTTGCGGACCATGAACTCTTTGAGGATGTCGTTCTGGATGGTCCCCGCCAGCTTCTCCGGCGGTACGCCCTGTTCCTCGGCCGCGACGATGTACAGGGCCAGTACGGGCAGTACGGCGCCGTTCATCGTCATCGACACGCTCATCTTGTCGAGCGGGATGCCGTCGAAGAGCTGGCGCATGTCGTAGATCGAGTCGATCGCGACGCCCGCCATGCCGACGTCGCCGGTGACCCTCGGGTGGTCGCTGTCGTAGCCCCGGTGGGTCGGCAGGTCGAAGGCGACCGACAGGCCCTTCTGGCCCGCCGCGAGGTTGCGCCGGTAGAAGGCGTTCGACTCCTCGGCGGTGGAGAACCCGGCGTACTGCCTGATCGTCCAGGGCTGGTTGACGTACATCGTGGGGTAGGGCCCGCGCAGGTACGGCGCGATCCCCGGGTAGGTGGCGAGGAAGTCGAGCCCGGCCGTGTCCGCCGCCGTGTACAGCGGTTTGACGGCGATGCCCTCGGGGGTCTCCCAGTACAGGTCGGCGTCCGACCTGCCGGTGGCCTCCTTGACCGCGGCACGCCACTGGTCGTCGGTGACGGCGCCGGGTGCCCCGTCGCCGAGTCCGATCTCGGAGAAGTCCGGGATCCGCATCACGCCACTCCCATCCGGTCGAGCAGGGCGGTCAGGACGGCGACGGCGTCGCCACCCGCGACGACGAACTCGTCGATCCCGGCCCGTTCATAGGTCTCACGCTGTTCGCCGGGCCGCCCGGCGAGCAGCACCCGGTCGGCGCCTGCCGCCTTCAGCGCCTCGGCGACGGGGACGGCCTGCTCCGCGTAGAGCGCGTCGCTGGAGCAGACGCAGGCGACGGTGGCGCCGCTGCGGGCGAAGGCGTCGCCCACGGTGGCCGCGTCCACCGTCACCGGGTCGTGCACGGGTTCGATGCCGCCTGCCCGGAAGAGGCTCCCCGCGAATCCGGCGCGCGCCGTGTGGGCGGCGGCGGGTCCGAGGGCGGCCAGGAAGGCGCGCGGGCGGGCGCCGGTGGCGGCGAGGTGCGCGTCGGAGCGGGCCCGCAGGGCCTCGAACGCCTCGTCGCGCCGTACGGTCGGCAGCCCGCCGCCGGGAGGTACGGGCGCGGGGTCGCGGACCACCGCGACCTCGGTCAGCTGGGGGAACTCACTGACTCCCGTGACGGGTTCGCGGCGCTTGGCCAGCCGCTGCGAGCGCTCCCGCCAGGTGTCGGCGATCCGTTCGCCGATCAGCCCGGAGCGCAGCGCGGCCCGCTGGCCCCCGGCGCGTTCGATCTCCTGGAACCACGCCCAGGCCGCCTTGGCCAGGTCGTCGGTGAGCCGCTCCACGTACCAGGAGCCGCCGGCCGGGTCGACGACCCGGCCGAGGTGTGACTCCTCCAGCAGGATGGTGGAGGTGTTACGGGCGATCCGGCGCGCGAAGGCGTCGGAGAGGCCGAACTCCTGGTCGAACGGCAGTACGGTCACCGAGTCGGCGCCGCCGAGTCCCGCCGCCAGTGCGGCGACGGTGGTGCGCAGCATGTTCACCCACGGGTCGCGGCGCGTCATCATCACCCGCGAGGTCACGGCGTGCTGCCGCTGCGCCGCAGAGTCCCTGCCCGCGCCACTGACCTCGGCCACCCGGGCCCACAGCCGGCGCGCGGCACGGAACTTGGCGATCGTCAGGAACTGGTCGGCGCCGGCCGCGTAGCGGAACTCCAGCTGCCCGCAGGCCGCTTCGACGCTCAGCCCCGCCTCGGTCAGGTCGCGCAGCCAGCCGACACCTGTCGCCAGTGAACAGCCCAGCTCCTGGGCGTCCGAGCCGCCCGCCTCGTGGTACGGCAGCGCGTCCACGACGACGGCCCGCAGGCCCGGGTACTCCTGGTGGCACAGCTCGGCGAGGCGCGCCGCCTCTTCGGTGTGCCCGGCCGTCTCCTGTCCGGTGCGGGCGAGTTGGCCGACCGGGTCGGCGCCGAGGTTGCCGCTGGCCGCGGTGCGCGGTACGCCGCGCTGCTCGTACAGCTTCAGCAACTCCCGCGCGGCCGGGCCGAATTCGTCGCCCGCTTCGAGGGCGATCGGCGCCAGGTCCAGATAGACACCGTCAAGTGCCGTCGCCAGGGCGGAGACCGGCGCGCCGCCGGCTCCGACGGCGAGCCAGAGCGAGGTGACCCCGTTCTCCAGATCGGCCAGCACGGCCTCGTTGAGCTGTACGGGGTCGGGCCGGCCGTGCCGCTGTCTGAGGTCCCAGCCGGAGACAGCGCCGCCTTCGGGGCGGGCGCCCCTGGTGAAGGGGGCGAAGCCGGGGAACCCGCCGTCGGCGGCGACGTCGGCAGCGGTGTAGAGAGGACGGGTGGTGATCCCGTCCTGCAGGGCGGTGGAAAGGGCTGCCTCGGCCGCAGGACCCGACACGTCCCGACCCGATTTGCGCAGGACCCCTGCTACCAGGTCCTGCCACTGTTCATGGGTCGCGTCAGGGAACTCGGCTGCCAGCGAAAGCCCGTCATCAGGCAGGACCGTCATGCGTCGATGCTAGGGCAGCGAGGTCGGGCCGCAGCAGTGTGCATCGCCACAAACATCCCTCGACTTCCGATGGCCCTTTCATGTTTAACCGCAGATCCGGTACCTCCCGGCCGGGCGGCTGATCGCAGACGCTAGGCTGCCCACTCGGCCTGTTCGCGCATCGACCGTGATTACTTCCTGGGCGGCTCTGTACTCCATGTCTTGGTTCGAATCCTTCATCCTCGGGCTTGTCCAGGGGCTGACCGAGTTCCTGCCCATCTCGTCCAGCGCGCATCTGCGGCTGACCGCCGCGTTCGCCGGCTGGCACGACCCGGGGGCCGCCTTCACCGCGATCACCCAGATCGGTACGGAGGCGGCGGTCCTGATCTACTTCCGCAAGGACATCGCCCGGATCGTCTCCGCCTGGTTCCGCTCGCTCGGCAACAAGGCGATGCGCGCCGATCACGACGCGCAGATGGGCTGGCTCGTCATTGTCGGCTCGATCCCGATCGGTGTGCTGGGCGTGACGTTCAAGGACCAGATCGAGGGTCCGTTCCGCGATCTGCGGCTGATCGCCGTGACGCTGATCGTGATGGGTGTCGTCCTCGGCGTGGCGGACCGGCTCGCCGCCCGCGACGAGAGCGGCGGCAAGCACCGCGCGGTCAAGCAGCGCAAGGGGCTGCAGGACCTGGGCGTCAAGGACGGGCTGATCTTCGGCTTCTGCCAGGCCATGGCCCTGGTCCCCGGTGTCTCCCGGTCGGGCGCCACCATCAGCGGCGGACTGCTGATGGGCTACACCCGCGAGTCGGCCGCGCGCTACTCGTTCCTGCTCGCCGTCCCCGCGGTCCTGGCCTCGGGTGTGTTCGAGCTGAAGGACGCGGGCGAGGGACATGTGGCCTGGGGACCGACGATCTTCGCCACGATCATCGCGTTCGTTGTCGGATATGTCGTTATTGCGTGGTTCATGAAGTTCATTACATCCAAGAGCTTCATGCCGTTCGTGATCTATCGGATCCTGCTCGGCATCGCGCTGTTCTTCCTGGTCAGCACCGACACGCTGAGCCCGCACGCGGGCGAGTCGGCCGCCTAGTAACCCATATTCCCGGCTTTTCAAACCCCGAGTGTGAGCAAGGCCGCTAACGAAATGGTCACGTGGCGG
Source organism: Streptomyces sp. AcH 505 (assembly GCF_000818175.1). Lineage (GTDB taxonomy): Bacteria > Actinomycetota > Actinomycetes > Streptomycetales > Streptomycetaceae > Streptomyces. The sequence goes on along the minus strand of NZ_JTIY01000002.1, from coordinate 38,320 downwards.
CGGCCTCTGCCCATAGGGTTTGTCGTATGTCCTCTCCTTCCGCTTCCGTTCCTTCGGCCTCCGACGCTGTCGTGGCCAACGAACGGATCCGCGCGCTCGTGGACGCGGCCGACGGGACGTGGCCGGCCGAGGCATACGAGGTCCTGTTGCTGGAATGGGCAGCCGCCCTCCACAACGGGGTCGACGAAGCCGCCTGATCCACGCCGCCCGACCCGCGCGCCGCTTTCCACGCGCACCACACGCCCCTGCGGGCCGTCTGTCCTTACGACAGGCGGCCCGCACTTCGTTGTCCCGGGCGCCCGCGGCTCGCGCACAGGGCACCCCGGTTCGACCGGGCGAACATCCTTTACCGCATGCTGGCTCCGATCGGGACACGCATCACATCGGCACCATGAGACCGGTAGAGGAGACCTCCGTATGGCATCGCGCATCGGAGTGGTGAAGGAATCATCGCCCGGCGAATCCCGGGTGTCGGCGACACCCACCACGGTTCGGCAGTTGTTGTCGCTCGGTTACGCGGTCGCCGTGGAAGCAGGCGCCGGGGAGCGGTCGAGCTTCACCGACGAGGCGTACGAGGAAGCCGGCGCCGCCGTCGTACCCGCAGGTGAGGCATGGGGCAGCGACATCGTCCTGAAGGTCAACGCGCCGAACCCGGACGAGATCGGCCGGCTGCGCGACGGGGCCGTGCTGGTCGGCCTGCTGGCACCGGCCCTCGATCCGCAGCTCGTCGAGACGCTGGCGCTGCGCCCGATCACCGCCCTGGCCATGGACGCGGTACCGCGTATCTCCCGCGCCCAGTCGCTCGACGTGCTCAGCTCGATGGCCAACATCGCCGGCTACCGCGCGGTGATCGAGGCGGCGCATGTCTTCGGGCGGTTCTTCACCGGTCAGGTCACGGCCGCGGGCAAGGTGCCGCCGGCCAAGGTGCTGGTGGCGGGCGCGGGCGTGGCGGGGCTGGCCGCGATCGGCGCCGCCGGCAGCCTCGGCGCGATCGTCCGCGCGACGGACCCCCGGCCCGAGGTGGCCGACCAGGTCAGATCCCTGGGCGGCGAATTCCTCGCCGTGGAGGTCGCCGAGCAGCAGCAGAGCACCGACGGCTACGCCAGGGCGACCTCCGAGGACTACGACCGGCGTGCGGCGGAGATCTACGCCGAGCAGGCCGCCGACGTCGACATCGTCATCACCACCGCCCTGATCCCGGGCCGGCCCGCGCCGCGGCTGCTGACCGAGCGGGACATCGCGAGCATGCGGCCCGGCAGTGTCGTCGTCGACATGGCGGCGGCGCAGGGCGGCAACGTGGCGGGTTCTGTGGCGGGCGAGGCAGTGGTCACCGACAACGGTGTGACGATCATCGGGTACACGGATCTCGCCGGCCGGCTGCCCGCGCAGGCTTCGCAGCTCTACGGCACCAACCTGGTCAACCTGCTGAAACTGCTGACCCCCGGCAAGGACGGCGAGGTCGTCCTCGACTTCGACGACGTCGTGCAGCGCGCGGTGACCGTCGTACGCGACGGTACGAAGACGTGGCCGCCACCGC
>NZ_JTIY01000002.1:0-36562 GCF_000818175.1 Streptomyces sp. AcH 505 | reverse complement strand
CGGTGTCGGCGGCGCCCGCCGTCGCCGCGCCGGCCGCGCCGCCCGCCGTACGGGAGCAGAAGCAGCCGCTCACGGCGCGCCGCAAGTACGCCCTCACCGGGGTGGGTGTGGTGCTGCTGTTCCTGCTCACCGCGTTCGCGCCCGCGCAGCTCATCGGCAACTTCACGGTGTTCGTGCTGGCCATCGTGATCGGCTACTACGTCATCGGCCATGTCCACCACGCCCTGCACACACCGCTGATGTCGGTGACGAACGCGATCTCCGGGATCATCGTGGTGGGCGCGCTGCTGCAGATCGGGCGCGCGGACACCGTCATCACCGCGTTGTCCTTCGCCGCGATCCTGCTGGCCAGTATCAATATCTTCGGCGGTTTCGCCGTGACCCGACGCATGCTCAGCATGTTCTCGAAGGACTGAGCCGCCATGACTGCCGCAACCGCCGCACAAGCGGCCTACATCGTCGCCGCCCTGCTGTTCGTCCTGAGCCTCGCCGGGCTGTCGAAACACGAGACGTCCCGCTCCGGTGTGGTCTTCGGGATCTCCGGCATGACCATCGCGCTGGCCGCCACCATCGGTCTGGCGTCCCGGTCCATCGCCGCCACCGGCATCGTGCTCATCGTCGTCGCCATGGTCATCGGCGCGGTCATCGGGATCCTGCGGGCACGCAGTGTCGAGATGACGGGCATGCCCGAACTCATCGCGCTGCTGCACAGTTTCGTCGGCGCCGCCGCCGTACTCGTCGGCTGGGACGGCTACTTCGGCGTCGAGTCGAAGGGCTCGCACGAGATCGAGATCGCCCACGATCTGCTGCGCATCCACCATGCCGAGGTGTTCATCGGTGTGTTCATCGGCGCCGTCACCCTCACCGGGTCCGTCGTCGCCTTCCTCAAGCTGTCGGCGCGCATCAACTCACGGCCGCTGATGCTGCCCGGCAAGAACCTGCTCAACATCGGTGCGCTGGCGGCCTTCGTGGGGCTGACCGTCGCGTTCGTCATCCACCCGAGCCTGGGGCTGCTCATCGCCGTCACGGCGGTCGCGCTCGCGCTCGGCTGGCATCTGGTCGCCTCGATCGGCGGCGGCGACATGCCGGTGGTCGTGTCGATGCTCAACAGCTACTCGGGCTGGGCGGCCGCCGCTTCCGGTTTCCTGCTGAACAACAATCTCCTGATCGTCACGGGCGCGCTGGTCGGCTCGTCCGGTGCGTATCTGTCGTACATCATGTGCCAGGCGATGAACCGCTCGTTCCTGTCGGTCATCGCGGGCGGTTTCGGCGCCGAGGCGACGGGCGGTGACGACACCGACTACGGCGAGCACCGCGAGATCAGTGTCGCCGACACCGTCGACCTGCTGAAGAACGCCACCTCGGTGGTGATCGCGCCCGGCTACGGCATGGCGGTGGCGCAGGCGCAGTTCCCCGTCGCCGATCTGACCCGCAAGCTCAGGGAGCGCGGGGTCGACGTGCGGTTCGCGATCCATCCGGTGGCGGGACGGCTGCCCGGCCATATGAACGTGCTGCTGGCCGAGGCGAAGGTGCCGTACGACATCGTGCTGGAGATGGACGAGATCAACGACGATTTCGCCGGCACGGCGGTGGTGCTGGTGATCGGCGCGAACGACACCGTCAACCCGGCCGCCCTGGAGGACCCAAGCAGCCCGATCGCCGGTATGCCGGTGCTGCGGGTGTGGGAGGCGGAGAACGTGATCGTCTTCAAGCGGTCCATGAGCCCGGGGTACGCCGGCGTCCAGAACCCGCTGTTCTTCCGCGAGAACAGCCAGATGCTGTTCGGCGACGCGAAGGAGCGGGTGGAGGACATCCTGCGCACGCTGTAGGCACGGGCCCGCACGGGCCGTCCAAGAACGGGCGGGGACTGGCGGCCGTCACCCACCAGCCCCCGTCCGCTCAGCGCAGGCGCGACGTGTCGGAGTCGCGGTCGTCGTCGTTCTCGTCGTCCTCCCCCGGTACGTGCACGTCCAGCACACTGATGTTGACCTCGGCCACTTCGAGCCCCGTCATGCTCTCCACGGCGTCGGACACACCGGACTGGATGTCCTCCGCCGCCTTCGCGATGGGGGTGCCGTACTCGACCACCACCGTGAGGTCGATCGCCGTCTGCTTCTCGCCCACCTCGACCTTGACGCCCCGCGTCAGGTCGTCGGAGCCCATGCGCCCGCGTACCGCACCCAGCGCGCGGGACGCGCCGCCGCCCATGGCGTACACCCCGGAGGTCTCACGGGTCGCTATGCCGGCGATGGTCGAGACGACCGAGTCGGCGATCGTGGTCTTGCCCTTGACCGTGCCGTTCTTGTTGCTGGAGACGGTCATTGTGGATCCGTCGGATGCCATGAGGATTTCTCCCTCTCGAAGCGGACTTCCCCCTTCCCACCATGCGCGCGTTGCCCGGGGGCCGCCATTCGGGTGCGGGAGCGTGACCGTCCGGTACCTCTCCGTCACACCGATATCCCCGTGCCGGAGCCGTGGAGGCGCGCGTAGGCTGTGCCGAATGAGCAGCTCACAGAAGGCCGGCCGGGCCTCGGTCCGGCAGCGCGCACAGGGTATGACGCACCATCAGGTCGCGGCGGCGCTCGACGAGGCCAAGGAAGCGGACGGGCCGGCCGACGACGAGCGCGGCTCGGCCGAGATCGCCGAGTGGGAGCGGATCGAGGAGCTGCTCGCCGATCACGACGGTCCCTACGACCCGGACAGCGACCCCTTCGTCCAGGGCGAACTGACCGCGCGGGCCGGCCGGGAAGCGGCGGAGTCGAAGGCCCAGGCCCAGGCGGCATCGGCACCGGAGACCCCGGAGGCCCCGGCCAAGGCGGCCCCCGCCCCGGCGAGGGCCGGCAGCGAGACGGTCGACGCCGAGAACGCGCTGCGCTCGGCGCTGATCCGTACCGGCGCGCTGGATTCCGTCGGCCCCGACGACGACACGGTGGTGCGGCTGATCGCCGGCGCCGACCCGGGAGCCGCGCTCGCCCTGACCGAATGGCTCGTCGCCGCCTACAACACCGGCCGCGCCGGGCGCTGATCAGCGCCAACTAGCCCGTCCCCGTACCCACTTCAGCCCCGCCTCCGACGACGGTCGGCCGGTCCCCCGCCCGGCGCGTCGAACATCGGTCGCGGGGCATTTTCACGTTTGATCGTGTTGTAATCACGCAGTGAATATCACGGACAAATCATCCGCCACAAGGGTCGTACCGCCGCGCCGCAAGGCCGGTCGAAGCCGCGCCCAGCGGGAGTTCCGGCACGATGAGGGGCAGCGAATCGGCGCTCCGCCACGACCCTTGACACTGCTCGCGGGGGGCTCATAGTCTCCACGCCACAGAATTGACGTTAGTTTTCACATTGAATGATGATCATCTTCACGCCGGTCCGGTGCGAAGGGAGGACCTGCCTGTGTCCGCACTGCGGCCCTATGCCCTGCGGTGCGATCACCGCACCACCCCGCTCGGAATCGACGACTCCGCTCCGCTGCTCTCCTGGCGGCTCGCCTCCGACCGGCGCGGCGACGACCCCGTCGCGTACCGGGTACGGGTCGCCGAGCGGCCCGAGGCACTGGCGGACGGCGGGCAACCCCACTGGGACAGCGGGCGGGTCGATGACTCGTCGGCGATCGGCGCCGGGTACGCGGGCCCCGCCCTGCGGGCGCGCACCCGCTACCACTGGCGGGTCGAGGTCTGGTCGGCGTCGGACGGCGCCCCCGCGGACGCCGTGTCCTGGTTCGAGACGGGTCTCGCCATGCCGTCGGGCGCGGCGGGCCAGTCGGGCAAGTCCGTGTGGCGGGCCTCCTGGATCACGCACAACCCCGACCCGGTCGACGTGGTGGACGCGCCGACCGAGGGCGAGCGCGCCCTGGACGACCACGGTCTCGCCCCGTGCCCGCTGCTGCGCCGGGTCTTCTCCGGATCGGCCGTCTCACCGCTCGTCCTGGCCAGGCTCTATGTGAGCGCGCGCGGGCTGTACGAGGTACGGCTCAACGGCGCCCGGGTCGGTGACGCCGAACTCGCCCCGGGCTGGACCGACTACACCCGCCGCGTCCAGTACCAGACGTACGACGTGACCGACCTGGTCAGCCAGGGTGAGAACGTCCTGGCCGCGACGATCGCCGACGGCTGGTGGAGCGGGTTCGTCGGCTTCGAACCGCGCAGGGCGGGCGCGCACTACGGCACGTTCCCGCAGTTCATCGCCGAACTCCAGCTGACCCACGCCGACGGCAGTGTCAGCACGGTCGTCACCGACGACAGCTGGGTCACCCACACCGGCGCGATCCGGCACGCCGATCTGCTGATGGGTGAGTGCCACGACCTGCGGCGCGCGGTCGACGGCTGGGAGCTGCCCGGCTTCGACGCGCGGGACTGGTCGCCCGCCCGGATCACCGACGCGGAGCACCGGCTGCTGGTGGCCTCGGTCGACGAGCCCGTACGCGCCATGGCCGAGGTACGGCCCGTCTCGGTCACCCGTGTCTCGCAGGACACGCACATCGTCGACTTCGGCCAGAATCTCGCCGGGCGGGTACGGCTCGGTGTGGACGGACTCGCCGCCGGCGCCCGGGTGGTCGTCCGGCACGCCGAGGTGCTGGACGAGAACCAGCGCCTGTACACCGCCAATCTGCGCACGGCCGCCGCGACGGACGTACTGATCGGTGACGGCCGCCGGCACATCGACTTCGAGCCGAAGTTCACGTACCACGGCTTCCGTTACGCGGAGATCACCGGCGTACCGGCGCTGAGCGGCGACGACGTGGTGGCTGTCGCACTGCACAGCGACACCCCCTGGGCCGGTTCCTTCGACTGCTCGGATCCTGACATCCGCCGGCTCCACGCGTGTGTGGAGTGGGGGCAGCGCTCCAACTTCGTCAGTGTGCCGACCGACTGCCCGCAGCGTGACGAGCGGCTCGGCTGGCTGGCCGACGCGCAGGTCTTCCTTCCCACGGCCGCCCTCAACGCCGATGTGGCGGCCTTCTTCACCAAGTGGCTGCGCGACGTGGACGACGCCCGCACGCCCGAGGGCGGCTTCACGAACGTGGCGCCGCGCCTCGCGGGTGTCGCCGACGAAGGGGCGCCGGGCTGGGGCGACGCCGGGGTGATCGTGCCGTGGCACCTCTACCGGACCTACGGTGACCCGCGGTTCCTCTCCCGCGCGCTGGACGGCATGCGCGGCTGGGTCGCCCTGATCCACCGGCACAACCCCGATCTGATCTGGCGCCACCGGGTGGGCCCGCACTTCTCCGACTGGCTCGCCCCCGGCACGCCCACCCCGCGCGAGGTCATCGCCACCGCCTACTTCGCGCACAGCGCCCGGCTCACGGCGCTGGCGGCCGACGCGCTGGGACGGCACGACGTGGCGGAGGCGCACCACCGGCTGGCCGCGGCGATCAGGTCCGCGTTCGTCGAGCGCTTCGTCACCGTCGAGGGCCCGGAAGGCACGGACTGCGAACGGCGGTTGCGGGTGGCCGGTGACACGCAGACCGGCTATCTGGTCTCGCTCGCCTTCGGCCTGCTGCCCGACCACCTCACCGAAGGCGCCGCGAAGCGCCTCGCCGAACTGGTCGAGGCGGCGGGACCCGCTCTGCAGACGGGCTTCGTCGGTGTGGCGCTCGCGGCGCCCGTGCTCGACGCGTACGGGCGCGCCGATCTGGCCCACGCGCTGCTGCGCCGCACGAAAGTGCCGTCGTGGCTGTTCCCACTGCGGCACGGTGCCACCACCATCTGGGAGCGGTGGGACGGCTGGACGCCCGACGGCGGCTTCCGGGCACCGGCGATGAACTCCTTCAACCACTACGCGCTCGGCTCCATCGGCGAATGGCTGTACCGGGGCGTCGCCGGTGTGGACCAGGCCGAGGACTCCGTCGCCTACCGGCGGCTGCGAGTACGGCCCGAGCCCGGCGCCCTCACCTACGCGAGCGCCCGCTACGAGTCGGCGCGCGGCACCGTGGCGGCCGGCTGGCGGCGCAGGGGCGACGGTCTCAGCCTGCGGGTGCAGGTGCCGCCGGGTGCCACCGCTGACGTGTTCGTCCCCACCACCGATCCCGGCTCGGTGCGCGAAGCCGAAGCGGCGCCGGGCGACAGCGGCCACGCCGCCCTGATCGGTACGGGCCCCGGCCACGCCCACTACCGGGTGGCTTCGGGGGCCTACCACTTCACCGCGGCATTCTCTCCGGCGGAGCGACCGCCCGCCGGTCTCCATGAGGAGGACACACCATGAGCACGGGTTCCCGAAGTCTGCCCGGCCGGGGCACGGTGAGCCGCCGGGGGTTCCTCCGCGTCGGCGGCGGGGTCGTGGCCGCCACCGCGCTCCCTTCGGTCCTCACGGCGTGTTCGGGGTCGAGCGGCGGATCGGGCAAGGTACGTATCGTCGGTGTCGCCGACGAACAGAAGCCGATCACCGACCTGCTCGCCGTCTACCGCAAGAGCCACCCGGACACCGCGTTCAGCACCTCCTTCGCACCGACCGACCAGGTGCAGACGGTGGTGCGGACCCAGCTCGCCGGCGGCAACGCCCCTGATGTGCACGTGCTCTACCCGGGCAGTGGCAGCGCGATGTCCATGGTCGAGCTGGCCAAGGCGGGGCTGCTGGCCGACCTCGACGACCAGGCGTGGACGAAGACCATCCCGAAGGGCTTCGACGCCGCGTACCGCAGGGACGGCAAGACCTATCTGTACTCGGCCGGCAGCAGCACCATCGGCGCCATCTACAACAAGAAGGTGTTCGCCGACGCCGGTGTCGAGCCGCCCAAGACCTGGTCCGAACTGCTCGAAGTCTGCGGCAAGTTGAAGGCCAAGGGCGTGGTGCCGATCGCACTGGGCGCACAGACCCCGTGGGTCACCCAGCTGATCACCTACGCACTGGTGCCCAACGCGGTCTACGCCGAGAACGCCACGTTCGACGACGACATGGCGGCAGGGCGCGCCAAGTTCGCCGACTCGGGCTGGGCCGACGCCATGGGCAAGTACCAGAACCTGCAGAAGCGCGGCTTCTTCAACGACAACCCCAACGGCACCACGTACGAGCAGCAGACCTCGATGGTCGCCACGGGCAAGGCGGCCATGGCCGTGCAGGTGTCGTCCGTGCTGACCAACTTCCGGCAGGCCGCGAAGACCCCGGACGACATCAGCATGTTCCCGTTGCCCGGCGGGGACGACCCGGCGAAGCTGTGGATCCCGGCGGGTGTCGTGGTCGGTCTCGGGGTGTCGGCGCGGGCCAAGAACGCCGCCAAGGGCAGGCAGTTCATCGAATTCCTCGGCAAGCAGGAGAACCTCAACGCCTGGGCGACGGCGGTCTCGGCCATCCCGTTCACCCGCGACTCCACCACCCAACTGGACCCGGCGCTCAAGGAGTTCCTGCCCATCATCGACGACAACCGCGCCGTCCCCTTCATGGACCAGCGCTGGCCCAACGCCGAGGTGCAGCCGGCCCACTTCGCCGCCGTACAAGACCTGCTCGCCGGCAAGACCGATGTGAAGGGCGCACTGGGCGAGATGGACAAGGCCTACGGGAAGCAGTCGTGAAAGAACCTCGTACCGCGGGACCCGAGCCCCGGACCGCCAAGCCCCGGCCCCGTACCGTACCCCTCCGGCTCCGTTTCGCCGGACCCCGGCCCGGCCGCCGTGACCCCACCGTTCCGCCGTGGATGTTCGTCGTTCCGGCGCTCGTCGTGTACGCGATCGTCGTCCTGTACCCGAGCATCGCCGGTGTGGTCTACGCGTTCACCGACTGGTCCGGCATCGGATCGTTCTCGTTCGTGGGCCTCGCCAACTTCCACACCCTGCTCGGCGACGACCGCGCCATCCAGTCCGTCACCAACACACTGCTGCTGACCGTCGCCGTCGTCGTCGTGCAGAACGGCATCGGGCTGCTGCTGGCGCTCGGCGTGAACGCCAACATCAAGTCCAGGGCGCTGCTGCGAGTGATCTTCTTCGCGCCCGCCGTGGTCAGCCCGGTGATGGTGGCGTTCCTCTGGAAGTACGTCTACAACCCCGACAACGGCGCGGGGCTCAACGGCATTCTCGGCGCCGTCGGTCTGGGCAGTCTGCGCCAGGACTGGCTGGGCAACCCGTCGCTCGCGCTGTGGTCCGTGGCGGCGATGGTCGTGTGGCAGTACGCCGGCTACTCGATGGTGATCTTCCTGGCCGGTCTGCAGGGCGTGCCCGCCGAACTCCACGAGGCGGCGCGGATCGACGGCGCCGGCACCTGGCAGCGGTTCCGCTACGTCACCTGGCCGCTGCTGGCACCGGCACTGACCATCAACCTGATGCTGTCCACGATCGGCGGCCTGAAGCTCTTCGACCAGGTGTACGCGGCGACCAACGGCGGCCCCGGCACATCGAGCGAGACGCTGTCGACCGTGCTCTACAAGGAAGCGTTCGTCTACGGGAAGTTCGGCTACAGCACGGCTGTGGCGCTGGTCCTCGCGCTGTTCGTGGCCGCCGTCTCCCTGATCCAACTCCGTTATCTGCGTGCCCGGGAGGTCACCGCGTGAGTACCTTCACGGCCGGCGGGGTCAACACCGGCGCCGAGCGGCCCGTCACGGCACGCCGCAAGCGACGGCCCGGGTACGGGCGTTACGCCCTCGAACTGGTGATGATCGCTGCCGCCGTCGTCTTCCTGTTCCCGGTGTACGCCCTGCTCACGCTGGCGCTCAAGACCCCGTCGCAGATCGCCGACTCACCCCTGTCGCCGCCGACCTCACCCACCTTCGACAACTTCGGCAACGCCTGGTCGTCCGCGTCCCTCGGGTCGGCCCTGGTGAACAGCGCGGTCATCACCGCCGTCAGTCTGCTGCTGCTCATCGTGGTCGGCTCGACCGGCGCCTACTACCTGGCGCGGTGTGTCCGGGGCCTCGGCTACGGGCTGTACGTCCTGTTCCTGCTGGGGATCGTCCTGCCGTTCCAGCTCGGCATGATCCCGCTGTACAGACTGGTCGACGACCTCGGCTGGCTCGGCACCTACCAGGGCATGATCCTGTTCTACACCGGCATCCAACTGCCGTTCACCGTCTTCCTCTACACCGGATTCATCCGGGCGCTGCCGGCGGACTACGCGCAGGCGGCGCTGATCGACGGGTGCAACCACCGGCAGGCGTTCACCCGGATCGTCTTCCCGCTGCTGCGGCCGATCACCGGCACCGTGATCATTCTGAACGCGGTCTTCATCTGGAACGACTTCTTCACCCCGCTGCTGTACCTGGGCGGCTCCGGCAAGGAGACCGTGCCGGTGGGGATCTTCTCGTTCGTCGGGCAGTACGTCTCCGACTACGGCCTGGTCTTCGCGGGTCTGGCGCTCGCCGCGCTGCCGATCCTCGTCATCTTCCTGTTCCTCCAGCGTTTCGTGATCAAGGGGTTCGCAGGTGGGCTCAAGGGCTGACGGCCTCCCGGGAGAGATAGCCGCGATCCTCGCCGCACCGCCGAGGGCCTTCTCGCCCACCGCCATCTGGTGGTGGAGCGGGGAGCGCCTGGACCGGGCGCGGCTGCGGGCTCAGCTCGAACGGTTTGCCGAGGGCGGGGTGTTCAACCTCGTCATCCTCAATCTGGCGCCGTCAGGACCCCTGTTCGGCTCCGACGCGGACGATCCGCCGTTCATGAGCGACGCCTGGTGGGCGCTGCTCGACGGGGTGTGCGAGGACGCGGCCGAGCTGGGCGTGTTCCTCTGGTTCTACGACCAGTTGGGCTTCTCGGGCGCCGATCTGCAGGCCCGTCTCGTGGACGAGCGGCCGCAGTACGCGGGCCGCCGGCTGGAGCGGGTGCGTGCGGTCGTGGACGGTGCCGGGGAGCTGAGCTGCCCGCCCGAGGGGCAGCCGGTCGGCGGCCACGCGGAACCCCTCGACCAGGCGGGGCGGGTGACGGGTCCGGCCGTCACCGTCACCGTCGAGGGGCGGACCGTACGGCCGCCGGGCCCGGGGCGCTGGCGGCTGACGCTCCATCACCATGTCGCGCTGGGCTTCGACTACCTCGGCGCCGAGGCGTGCGCCGCGCTTCTCGACCGGGTGCACGGTGCCTTCGAGCGGCACCTCGGCGACCGGCTCGGGACCGTCGTCGTCGGCTCGTTCCAGGACGAACTGCCGTCCCTGCCCACCTGGTCGGCCGGGTTCGCCGCCAACTTCCTGCGGCTGCGCGGCTACGACCTCGTGCCGTACCTCGACGCGCTGTACGACGGCGGCGCCGGGGCGGGACCGGACACCGGCCGGATACGCCACGACTACCAGCTGACCCGGGCGGAGCTGGCCGAGGAGGCGTTCTTCCGGCCGCTCGCGGGGTGGCACGAGCGGCACGGGCTGCTCGTCGGCTGCGACCAGCAGGACCCGGCACGCGCCGGACACCCGGTCGGCGGCGTCGAGTTGTACGCGGACTACGCCAGGACCCACCGCTGGTTCTCGGCCCCCGGCTCGGACCACCACGGCGACGCCCGTATCCACTCCTCGCTGGCGCATCTGTACGGCGGCCGGCGCACCTGGATCGAGGCGTTCCACTCCACCGGGTGGGGCGGGACCCTGGAGGAGACGTTCGACTGGCTGCTGCCGTGGCTGCGCGCGGGAGCGACCCTCTACAACCCGCACGCGGTGTACGCGACGACCAAGGGCGGCTGGTGGGAGTGGGCGCCGCCCGGCACCGACTGGCGGCAGCCGTACTGGCGCCACCACCGGGTCTTCGCCGACGCCGTGACGCGGCTGTGCGCGATCCTGAGCCTCGGCCGCCATCTGTGCGAGGTCGCGGTGCTGCTGCCCACCACGACGGCGCAGGCCGGCACGGCTCTGGACGGTGTGTCGGCGGCAGCGGCCCGCGCCCAGGCGGTGTATCTGGAACTCGTCGGTGACATGACCTGGTTCCACACCAGGCCCGGGGTGCTCGACCGGCTCGGCCACGACGCCGACGTGATCGACGACGCCTCACTGGCACGGGCGGCGGTGCGCGACGGAGGCACCGACGGGACCCGGCTCTGTGTCGCCGATGAGCGGTACGCGACGGTGCTGCTGCCCGCGTGCACGGTCCTTGAGGCGCGGACCGCGCGGCGGTTGGTGGAGTTCGCGTCGGCGGGCGGACGCCTCGTCGCGCTCGGGGCCGTACCCGAGGAGATCGTGGGCACGGACGCCGACGCCGACGCCGTCACGCTTGCGGCGCTGCGGGCCTGCTTCGCCGACGGCCGCGCCGTGTTCGTACCCACGGCGCAGGAGCTGGCGGGTGTGCTGTCCGATGTGCTTCCCGGGCAGCGCCCGGCCGTCGAGGCGACGGTGCCCGTGCTCGCCCGCCGGGTGGGGGACGCCACCGTGGTGTTCCTGACGGCGGGCACGCCGCACGCGACCCGGGCGGCCGTCGCCGCGCCCGACGAGCGGGGCGCCGCGCTCGGCTGGCTCGACGCGCGCTACGACTTCGACCCCGGCCGCTACGCACGCACCGCGCGGGTGCGGGTACGCGGCGTGGCAGGACCCGCCGTACTCCTGGACCCGTTCGGCGGTGCGCCCCGTCCCCTGCCGGTCGGGGACGCCACGGACGAACCGGGGTGCCGCGAGGTCGATGTGCCCTTCGACGCGGGTCCCGCCGCTGTGCTGGTGTTCCCCGCCGGTTCCGATGACCCGCCGGGTCCGGAGGTCGTCGGGTCCGCCGGCGCGGACGGCTCTGTGGTGATCCCCGCCGAGGCGGACTGGGACATGTGTCTCGTGCCGACGGCGGACAACACCTGGGGCGACTTCGACCGTCCCGCTGCCGTGGTGCGGGACGGTCAGGTCCACACCGAGCTGCGTACGTTCCGGCACCGGGCGGAAGGCCCCGGCGACGACGGCGTACGCGACGGGTGGGCGGTGTCGGGGGGCACCGCCCCTCCGGCCAAGGAACAACAGCCCCTCGTGCACGCCACGTTCGGACCGCACGCCGTGCTGCGTGACGCGGACGGGGAGACAGTCAGAGTGCTGGAGTGGTCCAACTCCCTTGGCATCCACAAGGATCCGGTGCACCGTCCCGTCCTGGGCCCCAAGGGCCATGTGCCGGAGGAGTTCATCCACATCGGCCCGACACCGGCCGGGACGACCGTACGGGTGGCGGTCGAACTGCTCCTGTCCGAGGCCTTCGAGGGACATCTCGCGATCGGCGCCGCGGCGGCGAAGTCCGCCCGTCTCGCCGGGCAGCCGGTCGACCTGGACGACGGCGGACATCTCGCCCTGGGAACAGTCCAGTTGGGTGCCGGCCGTCAGCTGCTGGAGCTGGAGCTGACACCCGACCAGGACGTCGAGCTGCGCGCCCATGTGGCGCTCGTCCGCCATCCGGACCGCTACGGGCGGCCCGAGTGGATATCGGCCGGGGCAGGTCCGGGCACCGCACGCGTCGGTACGACCCTGACACTGACCGGAACGCCGACCCGCGCCGTGGTTCAAGTGGCCGCCCGTGGGCGGTGCGTGCTGTGGGTCAATGGTCAAGTGGTCGGCAGACACGGCGGCTTCGACCCGTACGCCGAACACGCCGTACCGCGCGTGCGCCGGCACGACATCACCGGCGCTCTCCGGGCGGGCGACAACGAGATAGCGGTGGAGAGCACGGGCGGCGATCCCGCCGTCCTCGTGGACGCGATCTGCCACGACGGCGAGGCGGCCGTCGTCGCGACCGCCCACAGCGACGCCACCTGGTGGGCGGACCGCGACGGCGAACGGGTGCCGGTGGCGGTACGCCGCGAGCCGGTGGGCGATCCGGCGGCGCTGTATCTGCGCCGCAGACCGCACCCGCTGCCCGGCGCCGCTTGGCTGGACCCTGACGCTGACGACGGCACGGTGGTCCCCGTCGGCTTCGCCGTGCCGGGCACCCGGCCGTCGGTGGAGTGGCTGCGGTTCGAACTGCCGCCCGGCGCACGACGGTTGACCGTGCGGCTGCACGGCAGGGGCACGGTGTACGTGGACGGCGTGGCACGCGGCGCGACGGCGGACGCGGACGGCACACTGACCGCCGACCTGGCGGAGGGCGGCGCCGCCACCGGCGTACGGTCGGCCGCCCTGCGGGTGGAACCGCACCCGGGCCATGAGGGCGGGGCGGCCCTCGCGGGGCCGGTGCGCTGTGAGGTCGGCCCGGGGCGGATCAGGACCGGTGACTGGGAGACCAACGGCCTCGCCGAGTACAGCGGCGGGGTCCGCTACAGCCGGGTCGTGCGGCTCCCGGCCGACGCGGCGGACGGCCGGGTCTCCCTCGACCTCGGCCGGGTGCGCGGGACGGCCGAGGTGTCGGTCGGCGGTGTCGCCGCAGGCGTACGCGTCTGCTCGCCGTACGTCTTCGACCTGACCGGGCTGACGACGCCGGGACCGAACACCGTCGAGGTCACCGTGTTCGGCACGCTCGCGCCCCGGTTGGACGCGTCGAGCCCCACGCACTTCGTCTTCCCCGGCCAGCGGGTCACCGGCCTGCTGGGGCCCGTACGGCTGCTCACCGGCACGGTCGTACCGTCCCCGGCCACCCGGCTGCTGCCGCACCAGCGGCCCGCGCCGCCGCTACCGGCGCAGACCGAGCGGAGCACGGACTGAGCGGTCAGGACCGGCCGCTCCCCCGCCCGCTGCCCCGGGTGTCGGCGGGGCCGTGCCAGCGTTCACGCGCGCTCGCGACCCGGAACAGATAGTCGACGTACGCCTCGTCGTAGAACGTGACACCGGCCGGATCGGGGTCGACGACCGCTTCGGGGGCGGTCCACTCCGCGATGTCCAACCGCTGTCCCAGTGTGTCGCCGTGGGCGGCGACGGCGGCCAGCACCGCGCCGCGCGCGCCGGGTTCGGGACCACGCGCCACGCGCAGCGGACGGCCCAGTACGTCGGCGAACAGCCGCAGCCAGGCGGAGTTGCGGGCGCCGCCGCCGCAGACCGCCAACTGGCCCGTCAGACCTGCCGCTTCCAGACAGTGCCGGGCCGCGAAGGCGATGGCCTCGCACATGGCGCGGACCAGGTCGGCGCGGGTGGCCCGCAGATCGAGTCCGGTGAACTCGGCGCGCGCCATGGGGTCGACGAACGGCGAGCGTTCGCCGGACGGGGACAGATAGGGCAGCGCCGCCACGCCGCGCGCGCCGCGCGGTGACGCGTCGAGCAGTTCGGAGAGCTGGTCGTGGGTCGTGCCGGTGAGGCCGAGCACCCAGTCGAGCGCGACCGTGCCGGTCATCGCTGGCAGGGCCCGCATATGGCGGTCCGCCCTGGCCGTGGCGAGATGGAAGCCGACCGGGTCGTCGTCGAGGGCGACGCGTTCCACGACGACCTGGCAGGCCAGGGTCGTACCGACGGTGAGCAGCCCGTCCCCCGGCTCGGTCACGCCCGCGCCCGTGGCGCAGGCCGGCAGGTCGTAGGGGCCCGAGGTGACGGGGGTGCCTCGGGTCAGTCCCTCGATGTGCTCGCGCGCCTCCCCGTAGGGCAGGGTCGCGGCGATGGGCGGCAGCAGCCCCGCGCGGTGTTCGATGCCGAGGGCGGCGAGCGCTTCGGGCGCGTAGGTGCGGGTGCGCGGGTCGAGGAAGGGCACCGACGCGTCGGAGAGGTCGGTGCCGCGCTCGCCGGTGAGCCGCAGATGAATGACGTCCTTGCAGCAGGCGGCCGTCGTGGCGGCGTCGAGGGACGCGGGTTCGTTGCGGTCGAGCCAGGCCAGCAGCGGCCCCGCCGAGCCGGGGAACAGCACGTTGCCGGTCCGCCGGTAGAGCCGGTCGGCCGTACCGTCCGCCATCCAGTCGGCCACCAGGCCGCCGGCCCTGCCGTCCATCCAGGACATGGCGGGGCGTACGGCCCGGCCTTCGGCGTCGACCAGCCACAGTCCGTCGCCCTGTCCGGTGACGGCGACCAGCGCGGGGGCCTGCCCTTCGGTGACCGCGGCGATGACGCCGGTGGCGGCGCGCACCACCTCCTCGACGTCCTGCTCGACGTTCTCGCCGTGCCCGCCGAGCGAGATCGGCGTCGATTCGACGCGCAGGGTCGTGCCGTCATCGGCGAAGGCCGCCGCCTTGGCGACCGAGGTTCCCATGTCCAGTCCGACGAACACCGTGCGTTCCTTTCCTCGGCTGAAAGACCTTCAGATGACGCGGTGTGCCAGTGGCTCACCGCGCAGGAACCTGCCCACCTCCGCGGCGGCGATCCGGGCCGCGTTGTGCGCGACGGACGTGTTGGCGCCCGCCAGATGGGGCGTCATGACCAGCCGGGGAGCGCTGCGCAGCCGGGAGTCGGGCAGCGGGGGCTCCACGGCGAAGACGTCGAGTCCGGCCGCGGCGAGCCGGCCCGACTCCAGAGCGTCGCACAGGGCTTCCTCGTCCAGCAGCGCGCCGCGCGCACAGTTCACGACGACCGCGCCCTCGGGCAGCAGCGCCAGTTCGCGGGCGCCGAGCAGACCGCGGGTCTCCGGCGTCAGCCGCGCGTGCAGCGACACCACGTCGGAGCCGCGCAGCAGGTCGTCCAGGTCGGCGACGGGCTCGCCCGACTCCCGCAGCGTCGCCGGGTCGGCGTACGGATCGTAGAGCCGTACCCGCGCGCCGAGCGCGGTCAGGGCGCGCGCCACCCTGCTGCCGACGGCCCCGCAGCCGATCAGCCCGACGCTCGCGCCGTCGAGGCCCGGGCCGCAGTTGTCGTACGTGTAGAACTCGCCGGCCCACCGGCCCGCGGCGAGCGCCGCGGACGTCTCGGGGATGCGGCGCATCGCAGCGAGCATCAGTCCGACCGTGTACTCGGCGGTGGCCGCCGCGTTGCGCCCCGGTGTGTTGCAGACCTGGACGCCGTGTTCCTTCGCCGCTTCGAGGTTGACGTTGACGGGACCGCCCCTGCCGATGACGACCAGCCGCAGATCGGAGGCGCCGTCGAGGATCTTCCTGGTCAGCGGGGCCATTTGGGTGACACACACCTCCACCCCGCGCAGCGCGGTGAGCATGGTGTCCTCGTCCCCCGACGCCTCGTCGACCTCGGCCACAGGCCCGAAGGGGGTCAGCGGCCACGGCAGCCGGAGTTCTTCGACGGAGTGACCGGTACCGATCTCGGCCGTCAGCTCCCTGGTGAGCAGATCGGGGGCGACGAAATGGTCGCCCGCAGCGAGGATTCTCATGGCCGAGGTCTCCTTCGGGTGCTCAGGTCGGAGCGGTGTCGTATCAGGTCGGGGCGGTCTCGTAGGGGACGCCGGTCTCTTCGAGGGAGCGCAGGACGTCGGGCGGGGTCCGGTCGTCGACCAATATGAGGTCGAAGGTGGAGAGCGGGGCCAGCCGGTGCAGCGCGGTGCGGCCCAGCTTGGAGTGGTCGATCATCAGCACGTTGCGGCCCGCCGCCTTCAGCATCGCCCGCTTGACCGCGACGATCCGCTGCTCCTGGTGGAAGGCGTAGTCGCCGAGGACGGACGAGGTGGAGACGAAGCACAGATCCACCCGCAGCGCCTCGACGGCCTCCACGCACGGCACGCCGAGGAAGGAGTCGTGCAGCCGGTCGTAGTCGCCGCCGAGCGCCATCAGGTGCAGTCCGCGCTCGTCGGCGAGCAGGTTGAGGGCTTCGAGGAAGTTGGTGACCACGGTCAGCGGTTCGATGGCGGGCAGCAGCCTGGCCAGTTCCAGCGCGGTCGTCGAGTCGTCGATCATGACGGACATGCCGGGTTCGATCAGGGTCGCCGCCTTGGCGGCGATGGCCTCCTTCTCGGCCACCATCGTCTTCTTGCGGAAGGCGACGTTGCTCTCGAACACACCGGACGGCTGGACCGTGACACCACCGCGGAACTTGCGCAGGATGCCTTCGCGCTCCAGCTCGTCGATGTCCCGGTAGATGGTCATCAGACTCACACCGAACCGCTCGGCCAGATCGGCCGCCGAGACCGACCCCTCGGCCAGCACATGGTCCGAGAGCTCGCGACGGCGCTGCGAGGGCCCATGGCGGTTCTTGTCCTGTGACATTCCTCGGTCCTGTTCCCATCCGACGGGCCGACAATAACATTCTGTGCTGTGGATATAACATTCACGGCTGAGGTAGCGTTCGGCAGTGTTCACCACGCGCGGTGGTCCGGTCAACCCGCCGAGTGGCACCACGAGCGGCCTCTCAGCAGGTGGGAGTGGCGGTACCGACGCGTCGGGGCCCGGCGGGTGGGCCGCCGCCCAGACGTGTGGTCGCGGTGTGAAAAGCGTCCAGGAACGACCGAACGACGACGAGAGGACGGGATCGCGTGCCGGACACACCCGACCAGGAGCTGTGGCTGGGGATCGACCTCGGGACGCAGAGCGTACGTGCCCTCGCCGTGACCGGTCAGGGCCGGGTGCTCGGCCGTGGCTCAGCCCCGCTCACCGGCGTCAGGGACGGCGACCGGCACGAACAGCTCCCGTCGGACTGGTGGGACGGTGTCGGCGCGGCGGTCCGCGAGACGCTGCGCCCGCTCGGCTCCGCGCGGGTGCGGGGCCTCGCGGTGTGCGCCACGTCCGGCACGGTCCTGCTCACCGACTCCGCCGGCGCACCGCTGACACCGGCGCTGATGTACGACGACAGCAGGGCGGCCGCCGAGGCGCGGTACGCGCAGGAGACCGGCGCCGAGGTGTGGCGCTCGCTCGGCTACCGCATCCAGCCGAGCTGGGCCCTGGCGAAGATCCTGTGGCTGACCCGGCAGGGGAACAGCGGCCAGGGGGACGGCGATATGGCCGCGCTGCGCGGCGCCCGGGTCTGCCATCAGGCGGACTACGTCACGGCCCGGCTCGTCGGGCGGCCGGTGCCCGCCGACTCCAGCCATGCCCTGAAGACCGGCTACGACCTGCACGGCCGTCGCTGGCCACGCGAGGTCCACGAGCAACTGGGCCTGTCCGAGCTGGACTTCCCGCACGTGGTGGCGCCCGGCACGGTGCTCGGCACGGTCTGCGCCAAGGCCGCGGCCGTGACGGGGCTCGCCGAGGGGACCCCCGTGGTCGCCGGGATGACGGACGGCTGCGCGGCCCAACTCGGTTCCGGAGCCTGGGACGTCGGACAGTGGAACACCGTCCTCGGCACGACGCTCGTCATCAAGGGCGTCACGGAGAGCCCGCTCGCCGACCCGGCCGGGGTGCTCTACAACCACCGCTCGGCGGACGGCAACTGGCTGCCGGGCGGCGCTTCGAGCGTCGGCGCGGGCGCGCTGACCCGGGCGTTCCCCGGCGCCGACCTGGCGCGGCTGGACCGTGCCGCCGCCTCCTACGAACCGGCGAGCGTGCTCTCGTACCCCCTGGTGTCGCGGGGCGAGCGCTTCCCGTTCCTGGCCCCGGACGCCGAAGCCTTCACCCTGGGCACCCCGAAGGACGACGGGGACCTGCACGCTTCGCTGCTGCAGGGCGTGGCGTTCGTGGAACGGCTGTGTCTGGCGTACGTACAGCTCCTCGGCGCCCGGATCGAGGGGCCGGTCGCCTTCACCGGCGGTGCGACGAGCAGCGCGTACTGGAACCAGCTGCGCGCCGATGTACTGGGCCGTCCGGCCACCGTCCCGGAACAGGCCGACTCGGCGCTCGGCATGGCCGTACTCGCCGCCCACGGCGTCACGTCCACGCAGAGCGCGACAACGGGCCCGGCGCGTTCGGCGCCGCCGCTGTCCGCGCTGCGGCCGATGGTGC
The DNA here is from genome assembly GCF_000818175.1 of Streptomyces sp. AcH 505. Classification (GTDB taxonomy): domain Bacteria; phylum Actinomycetota; class Actinomycetes; order Streptomycetales; family Streptomycetaceae; genus Streptomyces. The sequence continues at coordinate 18,046 of NZ_JTIY01000002.1, read as the reverse complement.
GCGTCCGTACGACACTTGAGCCGCGGGCCGAGGTGAGCCGGCGGTTCGACGAGCCCTTCGCGGCGCTCGTGGACACCTGGGAAGAACGCGGCTGGCTCCCGGCGGAGACGGCCGCCTACGCACGGGAGCACGGATGACGACCGCCACCACGACCCTGTTCCTCACCCGGCACGGCGAGACCTTGTGGCACGAGGAGAACCGCTACACCGGGGTCAGCGACATCGGGCTGACCCCGCTCGGCCTGGCCCAGGCGGAGTCGCTCGGCTCGTGGGCGGTCGGGGCCCGGCTCGACGCGATCGTGACGTCCCCGCTGTCGCGCGCCCGGCGTACCGCCGAGCCCGCCGCACGCACGACGGGTCTCGTCCCCGTCGTCGAACCGGAGCTGGTGGAGCTGGACTTCGGGATCGCCGAGGGCAGGACCCTCGGCGAACTTGAGGCGTCCCACCCGCAGGAGGTGGCCGCGTTCCTCAAGGATCCGGCCGCGTACCCGCTGCCGGCCGGCGAGGATCCGATGGCTGCCGCGGCACGCGGCGCCGCCGCGCTGCTGCGGCTGGCCGACGGACGGCTGGGGACACGTGTGCTGGCCGTCGCGCACAACACCCTGTACCGGCTGGTGCTGTGCCGGCTGCTGGGCCTGCCGGAGAGCGAGTACCGCAGGATCTTCCCCGGGCTTCGTAACTGCGCGATCACCGAACTGCGCGTCACGCGGGGGCAGGTGTCCCTGATGGCGTACAACGTGCCGACATAGGCGCCGCCCGCACCGTCAGAAGTCCACCGCGTCGGCGATGGCCTGGAGGCCCTTCTCGTTCGGATGGAGATGGTCGCCGCTGTCGAGGTCGGTGCGGTAGCGCGTGGGGTGCGCCGAGTCGTGGGTCGCGGTGTCCTGGTCGACGACTCCGTCGCAGCCGCTGTCGGTGCCGCGGATGAAGGCGTTGACGGCGGCCCGCTTGGTCTCCAGATCGGCGTTCCAGCCGTTCGTGCCCTCCACCGGCGTGAGCGTGGAGCAGAGGAACGTGATGCCGCGCGCGTGCGCGCGGGAGATGAGCTGCTTCAGCCCGTCGATGAGCTGGTCGGAGCCCGGCGCTGCGGAGGTCAGGTCGTTGATGGGGTCGTCGGAGAAGATGACCCACCGCACCCCTGGCTGGTCGAGTACGTCCCGGTCGAAGCGGTTCAGCGCGCTCTGACCGGCGCCGTCCCTGAGCAGTTGATTGCCGCTGATCCCCTGGTTGAGCACACCGACCGTGCGGCCCGACGCGTTGAGCTTCGATGCCAGGTCGTCGGGCCAGCGGCGGTTGCTGTTGGAGCCGGAGGCGATGCCGTCGGTGATGGAAGCGCCCAGGGCCACCACGGCGCCCTCCGCAGCCGGGTTCACCACGTCCACACCCGACAGGAAGTAGTAACTCCCCGTCGTACGGGCCCCGGTGAGGTCCGTGTCGCCGCTCACGTCGCCCGTGGCGACGTAGTTGTCCTGAAGGCCGGTCTGATGGGTCGTCGCCGGACCTGTGGTGGTAGGGAGATGGAGGCTGACCGCCAGATCGGTGCCCGCGCCCACACTGAAGGACAGCGGGTCGCTGACGGCGGAGGCACCGGGCGCGATGACCGTACCGCTCTGCCCGCCGAAGGTCAGCGCGTGGTCGCTCGACGGGACGACGGACGACCCCGAGGCCCGCTGTGCCACGTGTACGTCGTCGACGGTCAGCGGCCCGCTGCCGAAGGCGTTCGACAGCCGGATCCGGACGGAGGTGCCGGAGATGCTGGTGTGCACGATCTGCCGCAGGGTCTGGTTGTCGAAGGTGTCACCGCTGCTCTGCGGCGACGCCGACCACGTACCGGTCCAGGTGTCGGCCGCCGGTCCAGCGGCACCGGCCGGACCCGCCGAAGCGCTCTGCTGGGTGGCGAGCAGGGCGGCGACCGCCACACCGGCGGCCAGGGTCAGGTGGGCTCGTTTCACGGTGGTTCCCTCCGTCGACACGCAGCGGGCCGGGCGGCCGACTGGACGCCTGCCCAGTCGGCCGCTCATTGAACTCCCTTTGGCGGACGGTCACTTGACGGCCGCGTCCCCTGAAGGGCGAGCACTCGCCGAGCCGCCGCCCGCCACCCGCAGTGTCAGCGCGGCCAGCGCCTCGGGCGCGCCCGCCTGGCCACGTGCGCCGGGAAAGGCGTTGATGTCGACGATCTGCGGCGCCCCGCCGCCGGTGTCGAGCACATCGACCCCGTACACCTCAAGGCCGAAGAGGGGACCCACCCGGCGCGCCAGGTCGGCCCAGCCGTCGGGGAGTTCACCGGGCGCGAGCGGCAGCGTCGGCCCCGGACCGCCGTCCGCCTCGGCCAGTTCCGAGCGGCGCAGCGCGGCGAAGACCTGACCGTCGATGACCCACAGTTTGTGGTCCCAGCCGTCGTTGGCCGTGAACGGCTGCACCACGACCGGCTCGTCCGCCCATACGGCGCCGAGTTCCCGCAGCTGCCCCGCGTCGGCGACACGGGCCACGAGATCGCCGCGCCTGCTGTGCCGGCTCTTGACGACCAGCGGGTACGGGAGCGCGGTCTCGGCGGCGAGTTGCCGCAGCGTCGGTACGGCCCTGGTGGCGACGAACGGCAGTCCGGCGCGCCGGGCGAGACCGGCCATCGGCACGCGGTCCTGGCACAGTTCGGTGGACGCCGCCGAGTTGAGCACGGGCACACCGCGCTCCTCGAAGGACCGGGCGAGCGCGAGAGAACGCGGCGAGCGCGACTTGAGCAGACAGACGTCGGCGCGCGTCGTGCCGGGGTCCGGTGCGGGCGCCGCCGGGTCGAGCCACGTCACCTGGTGATCCGGCGCCAGCAGCGCGGTGGTGGCGGCCAGCAGCGGATGGTCGGGGCGCGGGGTGATGAGACAGACCCTCATCTGTCCTCGCCGGCCGGCACGGCCATCTGGGCCGGTACCCGCAGCACCGCAGGCAGGGACGGGAGTGTGGTGGGCGTGGGGTCCGGCAACGCACGTCCCTCGCGGGCCAGTTCGAGGATGGCCCGGCCGACCCGGGCCGGTGCGTCCGGCACCTGGCGGAAGCTCGGGAAGTCGTTCACGTCGACCACCACGGGTCCTTCGGGCCCCAGCAGGATGTCCACGCCGTACAGGTCGAGTCCGTGGACCCGGCCCACGTCGGCGGCTATGCCGGCCACTTCACGGGAGAGCCGCACCCGGCGCTCGTGCTTCGGGCGGTCGGGGTGGAGCGGTGAGCACCGCTCGGTCGCGAAGAACTCACCGCCGACGCAGTAGACCTTGAGGTCGACGCCGGAGTTCGGCACGTACGACTGGGCGATCAGCAGTCCCTCACCGGCCAGTTCGGCGCCGAGGTCGGCCAGCCGGTCGGCGGACGGTACGAGCCGCACGGCGCGCCCCGAGCTGCCGTCGGCGGGCTTGACGACCAGCGGGAACTCGGCGGCCGGTATCTCCGCCAGCGATTCCCACCGGGCGGCGGCGTAGGTCACGGGAACGGGCAGCCCCCGGTCGCGGCCGATCACCGACGCCAGCGCCTTGTCCCGTACGCCCCGGATGGACCGCGCGTCGTTGACGGTGGTGAGCCCGACAGCGGCCGCGGCCTCCAGCAGCGTCAGACCGGGCCCGCCGGACACGGTCTTGAGCACCCAGGCGTCGTGGCTGCCCGCCCGTACCGCCTCGGACACCGGCAGCAGCGAGCTGCCGGGGCGCAGTACGTCGACGCGGTGGCCCCAGGAGGTCAGTTGCCGGATCACCTCGACGGGCATGCCGTCGTGACGGTACTGCTCCTCCACCAGAAAGCAGAGTCTCATCGGCCTTCCCCGTAACCCAGGACGCCCGAGCGACCTGCCCGGCGACACGACACCTCAGAGGTCATGATCCACCTCTCCATTGCTCCGGACCCACCGGCCCCCCTGGCCACACGCTGGGTCTGAGGTGGTCAGCTCGCCTTCCATTCGTTGCGCGGACGATACCCCTTCAAGGAACGAGGCCTGGCACATGGTGAGTTGTGGGGCGTGGCGGGCCCCGGGCGGGCCGGTGGCGCGCATCGCCCCGCGGAGCCGCGCACACCCTCCGAGCAGGGCACTTGGCCTGGGGCGCGTACTGCCGGAGACTGAGCCAATGACGCAGCGCGTGGAACTGGCGACCGTGATGGACCGACTGGCCATCGATGAAGTGATCACCGGTTACGCGGTGGCGGTGGACGATGCCGAGTGGGCAGATTTCCGGGCCCTGTTCACCCCTGACGGACGCGCCGACTACACGTCGGCGGGCGGCGTCGAAGGGACGGCCGCCGAGGTGACCGACTGGCTGACCGGCGCGCTGGCCCCGTTCACCGTCCGGCAGCATCTGATCGCCAACCGGCGGCTGCGCATCCAGGATCTGGGCGGCTACCCGGGCGACCGCGCCGACCTGCGCGCGGACTACCTCAGCACGCTACGCCAGGAGGGCGGCGAGGACCGTACGAGTGGTGGCCGCTTCGACTTCGGGCTGCTGCGTGGCGACGCGGGCTGGCGGCTGCACTCCGTGGTAGTCCAGGAGAGCTGGCGGCGCGTCAACTGATCACGCACCGGACCTGATCATCCCCCGGACCTGGTCACGGTCCGTGCCTCCGGCCGCTTCGTTCCCTCGCCCGAGGGAAGGAGACACCCCCCACGGGTTCGGCGAGGAGGCGCGGTATGCAGGTCCTGGCCGGACGGCATGACGGAGTCGAACAGCGGCCCGCCCCGCCGTGGCGGCGGGGCGCCGCAGCCGTGGCGGCCGGAGCACTGCCGGCGCTCGCCTTCCCCGCGCCCGCGCTGTGGTGGCTGGCCTACGTGGCCCTCGTCCCCTGGATGCTGCTGGTACGCGCGGCGCCCACGCCCCGCAGGGCGGCGCTCGACGGCTGGCTGGGCGGGACCGGGTTCATGATCGCCGTCCATCACTGGCTGATGCCGAGCCTGAATGTCTTCATCGTGGTGGTGGCGGCGCTGCTCGGGCTGTTCTGGGCGCCGTGGGGTGCGCTGGTGCGGGCGACGCTCGGCGGGACGCCTTCGCGTGCCCGTACGGCCGCCGCGCTGGCCGTGCTGCCTTCCGGCTGGCTGATGATCGAGCTGGCCAGGTCGTGGGAGGGTCTTGGCGGGCCGTGGGGTCTGCTCGGCGCCAGCCAGTGGCAGGTTCCTCCCGCGCTGCGGCTCGCCTCGGTCGGCGGTGTCTGGCTGCTGAGCCTGCTGGTCGTCGCGGTGAACACCGCCGTCACGATGCTGGTCGCGATGGCGGGTGCGCGGATCACGGCGACCGTGGGCATCGTGCTGTGCGTGACGACGGTCGGTTCGGCCTGGGCCTGGGCCCCTGCCCCCGAGCGGTCGGGCGTCGCGCGGATCGGGGTCGTCCAGACGGGCGGGATCGCCGCGGGGCCCGCCGCCGTCGAGAACCGCTTCACCCGCAGCGAGACACTGACCCGCAAGCTGACCGGTCAGGATCTCGACCTCGTCGTGTGGGGCGAGAGCAGCGTCGGCGCCGATCTCCGTACCCACCCCGGTTACGCGAAGCGGCTGGCCGCGCTGTCCCGTACGGTCGGCGCCGACGTGCTGGTCAACGTGGACGCGCGCAGCACGGACCCGGCGGGCCGCACCGGCATCTTCAAGCGCAGCGTCCTGGTGGGGCCCACGGGCCCGGCCGGCGACGCGTACGACAAGATGCGGCTCGTCCCCTTCGGTGAGTACATTCCCTTCCGCTCGGCCCTGAGCTGGGCGACCTCGGTGGGCAGGGCGGCGAGCGAGGACCGGGTGCGCGGGACGCGCCAGGTGGTCATGACCCTGCCGGGGCACCAGGGCGCCGACAGCACGGGCAGCGGCGCAACGGACGGCGGCGGGCTGCGGATCGGCCCGCTGATCTGCTTCGAGACGGCGTTCCCCGACATGAGCAGGCAGCTGGTCAGGGACGGGGCTCAGCTGATCGTCGCCCAGTCGTCGACCTCGTCGTTCCAGCACAGCTGGGCGCCCCAGCAGCACGCCTCACTGGCCGCGCTGCGGGCCGCGGAGACCGGCCGGCCGATGGTGCACGCGACGCTGACCGGGATCAGCGCGGTCTTCGGCCCCGGGGGCGAACGCGTCGGTGAACCGCTCGGTACGGACCGGCGTACCGCCGCCGTGTTCGACGTACCGCTGGCCGGCGGCACGACGCCGTACGTCAGGTTCGGCGACTGGGCGGTGTACGCGGCGCTGCTGGTCGTGCTCGCGTTCTGCGCGGCCGAGAGCGCGCGCTCGGTCAGGCGGTCCCGTCGAGCGCCGCTCGTACCACCCGCTCGCACAGCTCATGAGTCCGCAGGGCGTCCCGCGCGCTGAGCACCTTCCCCGCCCGTACGGCGTCGAGGAAGCCGAGGACGCACTGCTCGATACCGCGCTGGCGGGCCACCGGCACCCAGTCGCCGCGGCGGCGCAGCGACGGCTGGCCCTTGTGGTCGACGACGGTGGCGAGGTCGTGGACGGCCCGCTTGCTGTCCTGCCCGGACACTTCGAGGATCTCCTCGGTCGAGCCGTTCATCCGGTTCATCATGCCGATGGCGGTGAAGCCGTCGCCGGACAGCTGGAGCACGACGTGTTCGAGCAGCCCGTCCCTGACCCGCGTCCGGATGTCGGTGTGCTCGACGGGTCCGGGGAGAAGGAAGCGCAGCGTGTCGGCGACATGGATGAAGTCGTCGAGGACGAACAGGCGCGGGTCCTCGGGCAGCCCCACCCGGTTCTTCTGCAGCAGGATCAGCTCGCGCGGATGGTCGGCACACTGCACGTACGCGGGCGCCGTGCGGCGGTTGAAGCCGACGGCGAGGCTGACGCCACGCTCCTCGGCCAGCCGCACGACCCGCTCGGAGTCCTCGTACGCGTACGCGATGGGCTTGTCGACGTAGGTCGGCACGCCCGCTTCGATCAGCCGGGTGGCGATGTCGGCGTGTGCGGCGGTCGGCGCGTGCACGAAGGCGGCGTCGAGGCCTTGGGCGAGCAGCGCTTCGAGGTCGGTGTGGCACTGCGCGGCGGGGATGCGGTGGGTCTCCGCCGTCCGGGTGAGGGTCGCGGGGGTACGGGTCTGCAGATGCAGCTCGACCCCGGGCAGTGCGGTGAGCACCGGCAGATACGCCTTCTGCGCGATGTCGCCGAGCCCGATGCAGCCGACCTTCACGGGGACCTCCTGTGCGTGCCGGGACGGTCACCCGGAACGATCGTTCGATTACTGATGTGCCGTCCCGGCAGCATACGTGCGCTGCGGCGACCGCCGGTCGGCGATCCCGGCGAAGCCGCGTGGCATACGGGGGGGGCGGCGGCGGATAACCCGTGGCAGCGGTCACCTCCGGTGCGTGAGGATGGCGCCATGACGACATCCGAGCGCAGGGAACCCTCCACCGTCGCGGGCGAGCGCGAGATGCTGGACGGCTGGCTGGAGTACCACCGCGACACCCTGGCGTGGAAGTGCGCGGGTCTGGACGACAAACAGCTCAGGCAGGCCGCCGCCGTGCCGTCCGGGCTGACGCTGCTCGGTCTCGTGCGCCATATGGCGGAGGTCGAGCGGAGCTGGTTCCGCCGGGTGCTGGCGGACGAGGACGCGGGGCCGATCTACTACTCGGACGCCGACGAGGACGGCGATTTCCACGTCGGTGACGGCGACACCTGGACCGACACGTACGCCGTCTGGCAGGCCGAGATCGCCCGCGCACGCGAGCTGGCGGCGGCGCGCTCCCTCGACGACCTGAGCGCGGGGCCGCGACGCGATTCGAGCACCGGCGAGCGGTTCAGCCTGCGCTGGATCTACACCCACATGATCGAGGAGTACGCCCGGCACAACGGCCACGCGGACCTCATCCGTGAGGCGATCGACGGAGTGACCGGCGACTGACCACGGCGCCTCGGCAACACCGCGCCCGGCCGTGTCACCCGTCCGGGCCAATCCAGTCCGTACGTCCGTCAAGGGCCCGCGCGACCAGCAGAGTTGTCCGGATGGACGGAACGAGAACAGCGACGCGAAGCACCGCCGCGATGCTGCTGCTGGGGATGACGATGTCGGCGGTCTCGGGCTGCGTGTCGGTGACCGCGCGGCCTGCGGCCGTACCCGCGCCCCGGTCGGAGACGGACGGGCACCCTCGCACCCGGGTGCAGCCGCAGATCGTGCAGCCCCCGGCGCGCGAGGCTCTGGAGGCGGTGGCACCGCCGCCCACGCCGTCGGGCCCTGCCGGACCGGCGGCACCTACCCCTCCGGCGGGCTCCGGAGGCGGCGCACCTCTCCCGGCCGCCCAGGCACCTCCTCGGCATCCGCCGGTCCACCCGCCGAAGCACCGGACGCCGGCGCCCTCCCCCGCGCCCCGGGCGGGGCCTGCGGGGCCGCCCGCACCGGCGGCCGGTTCGGAGCTGTGCGCGCTGGGCAAGACGTACGGCCACTGGCCGGCAGGCAGCCCGCAGGCCCGCATCTGCGACCAGGCGTACGGCTGATCCCCCGTAACGCCGCTGCCCTACTCCCCCGCGAGATCCAGCCGTCGCTCCAGCCGGTCGATGGCGGTCCGTACTCCCTCGTCGTGCCCGTCGCCCGACGGTCCGTCGCCCAGCGCGTCGGAGGCGGAGCGCGCCCGGTCCAGATGGACGCGCGCCGCCTCCGGCCGCTGGAGCTTCACGTAGTCGGCCGCGAGATTGAGATGCAGCGACGGGTAGAAGGCGCGCACGGCCGACGAGTCACCGCGCGCGGCCGTCAGCGCACGCAGGTCCCAGGCCAGCTCGTCACCGGGGTCGTCCTGGGTGTCGGCCATGTAGTGGGCGAGCGTGCAGCGGTGGAGCGCCTCGCCGGCCTCCCCGATCTCCGCCCAGATCGCCCCGAAGCGGTTGCGGGCCTCTTCGCGGTCACCGCCGTGGAGCAGCATGACCGCCTGCCCGATCCTGGTCATGACGGTGTCGTCCGACGCCTGCTGCTGCTCCATCGCTGCCGCCTCCGCTGTCCGCTGCCCGCGCCATCTACCCCGCCGTCCTCCTGACGCTAGCTCTCATGACGGACAATCGCCTTCAGGCTCGGCGGCTCAGCCGAGGTCCGGGATACGCCAGTCGATCGGCGCGTGGCCCTGCGCCGCCACCGCTTCGTCGATCTTGGTGAAGGGCCGGGACCCGAAGAACTTCTTCGCCGACAGGGGTGACGGGTGGGCGCCCTTCACCACCACATGGCGCGTCTCGTCGATCAGCGGCAGCTTCTTCTGCGCGTACGCACCCCACAGGACGAAGACCGCGGGGTCGGGGCGCGCGTCGACGGCGCTGATCACCGCGTCCGTCACCTTCTCCCAGCCCTTGCCCTTGTGGGAGTTGGCCTCGCCCTCGCGGACCGTCAGTACGGCGTTGAGCAGGAGCACCCCCTGCTTGGCCCACGGCATCAGATAGCCGTTGTCCGGCACCGGGTGTCCCAGCTCCTCCTTCATCTCCTTGTAGATGTTGCGCAGCGACGGCGGAATCCGCACCCCCGGCCGGACGGAGAAGCACAGTCCGTGCCCCTGCCCCGCGCCGTGGTACGGGTCCTGGCCGAGCACGAGCACCTTGACCTGGTCGTAGGGGGTCGCGTCGAGCGCGGCGAACACCTCGTCGCGCGGCGGGTAGACCGGCCCGTTCGCCCGCTCCTCCTCGACGAATTCGGTGAGCTCCTTGAAGTAGGGCTTCTGCAGCTCGTCGCCGAGGACGCCGCGCCAGGACTCGGGCAGCATGTCGGTGTCGGTCACGTCAACAACCTCCGGTGGGTGATCACTTGTCCGGCACTGAACCTACCGGGGACCACTGACAACGCCCGCAGCGCGCGGGATGCCCCGCCCCGTCGGCGTGCGGCGACGGGGCGGGGCATCAGCGTTCTGCGGGCGCGCGGGCGGCGTCCTGCGGGCGGGCGGTGACGGGGGTCAGGCGACCCCGGCGTTGAGGAAGATCCCGCCGTCGACCACAAGCGTCTGTCCGGTGATCCAGTCGGACTGGTCCGAGGTGAGGAAGGCGGCGGCGCCGCCGATGTCCTCCGGCACCCCGAGCCTGCCCAGCGGGTACGCGGCGGCGGCCTCGGCCTCCCGGCCCTCGTACAGCGCCTGGGCGAACTTGGTCTTGACCACGGCGGGCGCGATGGCGTTCACCCGTACACCGGGGGCGAACTCGTGCGCCAGCTGGAGCGTCAGATTGACCATGGCGGCCTTGCTCATGCCGTAGGCGCCGATGAACGGGGAAGCCGAAACCCCGGCCACGGACGCGATGTTGACGATCGCGCCGCCGTTCTCCTTCTGCCAGGCCTTCCAGGTCAGCTGCGCGAAGCCGAGCGCCGAGACGACGTTGATCTCGAAGACCTTCCGGGCCACGTTGAGATCGAGTTCGGCCATCGGCCCGAAGACCGGGTTGGTTCCCGCGTTGTTGACGAGGAAGTCGACGCGGCCGAAGGCCTCCATCGTGCGCTCGACGGCGATCGCCTGGTGTGCCTCATCGTGCGCCTTGCCCGCGACACCGATGACCCGGTCGGAGCCGAGCCGTTCGACGGCTTCCTTGAGCGCGTCCTCGTTGCGCCCGGTGATGCACACCCGGTCCCCCCGGGCGACGAGCGCCTCGGCGACCCCGTACCCGATGCCGCGGCTGGCGCCGGTGATCAGGGCGGCCTTTCCGCTCTCCGGCGCGCGACCCTGTGTCTGCTCTGCCATGTCCGTCATCCCCTGCGTCAGTTGAGCGGTCCGCCGGCGACGTACATGACCTGTCCTGAGACGAAGCCCGCGTCGTCGGAGGCGAAGAAGGCGATGGCGTTGGCGACGTCCTCGGGCCTGCCGACGCGCTGGACCGGGATCTGGCTGGCCGCGGCGGTCTGGAAGTCCTCGAAGCCCATGCCGACGCGCTCGGCGGTGGCCGCCGTCATGTCGGTGACGATGAAGCCGGGTGCGACGGCGTTCGCCGTGATGCCGAACTTGCCGAGTTCCTTGGCGAGGGTCTTGGTGAAGCCCTGCAGACCGGCCTTGACCGAGGCGTAGTTGGCCTGGCCCCTGTTGCCGAGCGCGGAGCTGGAGGACAGGCTGACGATCCGGCCGAAGCCCGCGTCCACCATGTGCTTCTGGCATGCCTTCGCCATCAGGAAGGCGCCCTTGAGGTGCACGCCCACCACCGTGTCCCAGTCGGACTCGGTCATCTTGAAGAGCAGGTTGTCGCGGAGCACACCCGCGTTGTTGACGAGGATGGTCGGAGCGCCGAGCTCGGCGGCGACGCGCGCGACGGCGGCCTCCACCTGGGCACTGTCGGAGACGTCGCAGCCGACGGCGAGCGCCGTGCCGCCGTCCGCCGTGATCTTCCCGACGGTCTCGGCGCACGCCGCCTCGTCGAGGTCGAGTACGGCGACGGCGCGGCCCTCGGCCGCGAGCCGCACCGCGGTCGCCGCGCCAATGCCGCGCGCCGCCCCGGTCACGACGGCGACACGCTGCTCGGTGGTGGACATCCCTGATCTCCTCGTCCTAGGCTGCCGCGGCGCTCGACACTGAGCAACCGCTTAGTAGGTTCAGCAGACAGACGCTAGAAGCCCTGGCACCCGGTGTCAACGGCCCACGGCACCGGCGGGGTGATGAGCAGCCGAAGTCACACCGTCGGACCCGGCGGACCGGCGACGCCGACGGTGCCGCCCGGCGGGTCAGCGGACCAGCAGGTCCAGCAGCCGGTCCGCCTCGGCCTTCGGGTCGGCCGTGAGTCCCGTGTGCACCGGGCCCGGCTGTACGACGGTCGAGCGCGGCGCGATCAGCCAGCGGAACCGCCGCCCCGGGTCGTCGCCGCCCGCCTGCCCCGCGGCCTCGCCCCCGTCGCAGATGCCCTCGACGGCCCGCAGCGCGGCCCTGATCCCCACCACGTCGGCCTGCGGGTCGAGGCAGCGCAGCTTGGTCTCGTCGAGATGGGTCCTGGCCGCGACGTAGGAGGTGGCGCGGCAGTACACCAGGACGCCGGCGTTGAAGAACTCACCGCGCTCCACGCGCGGCACGACGCGCAGCAGCGCGTATTCGTAGACGTCGCGCGTGGTCACTTGGCACCGTCCTGACCGGTGAGCCAGCCCGGCGCCCTGGACGGGCGCGGTGCGGTGGGCGCTTCGAGGACGATCCGCTCGTGGATCGTCCCGGCCCGCGCGAGCAGCGGTGCCACATAGGCGGCGCGCAGCTCGTCGGTCGCCGCGAACCCCGGCTCGTCGACCAGCCATTCGTCCGGCACTTGCGCGACGACGTCGGTCAGCAGCTCCTCGGTGACCAACGGGGCGAGTTCAGCCGCCGCCGAGGCGATGTCGGGCCGGAAGGGCGCGAGCGCGTGGTCGGAGGCGTTGTACGGCTTGGCGGCCGACGCGGCGGCGGTCGGCCAGTTGTGGTGCCAGATCATCGTCGCGCCGTGGTCGATCAGCCACAGATCGCCGTGCCACACCAGCATGTTGGGGTTACGCCAGGACCGGTCGACGTTGTTGATCAGCGCGTCGAACCAGACGATCCGCCCCGCCTCGGCCGCCGCGACCTCGTAGGCGAGCGGGTCGAACCCGATGGAGCCGGGCAGGAAGTCCATGCCGAGGTTGAGGCCGCCGCTCGCCTTCAACAGCTCCTGGACCTCCTGGTCGGGCTCGGAGAGCCCGATGACCGGGTCCAGATGAAGCGTGACAAGATCCGGCACCCGCAGCCCGAGCCGCCGCCCCAGCTCCCCGCAGATGACCTCGGCGACCAGCGTCTTGCGCCCCTGCCCGGCCCCGGTGAACTTCATGACGTACGTGCCGAGATCGTCCCCCTCGACGATCCCGGGCAGCGAACCGCCCTCCCGCAAGGGGGTCACATAGCGGGTCGCGACGACCTCTTTCAGCATTCTCCCGAGCCACCCGTTCTCTTCTAACCGCGCGATGCCGGCCTCAGGCATGAAGTGACCATGGTAACCGAGGGTGATCGCGGCCGAGGAACCGGCGAGGTGTGACGGGTCAGGCCACGGCATGCGGCCAGGGCGCGCCCTCGGCGACGAGCCGGCGGTAAGTACGGGCGGCGCGTGCCATGTTGATCGCCACCACGCCCCGGACGCCGTCCGCTGTGCCGTACAGCGCGACGAGCGCCCTGTCGGCGACGCTGCCCTCCACGATGCGTACCTGCTCGGCGCCGCGGGTCATGCCGTACATCTGGATCTTGAGGTCGTACTGGTCGGACCAGATGTACGGAACGGTGCTGAAGTCGGTGGCCGCCTCGCCCGCCAGGATGTTGCGGGCCACGGCCAGCCCCTGTTCCGCGGCGTTGGTACGGTGCTCGACACGGCGCCGCAGTCCCGTCACCGGGTCCGGCCAGGAGGCCACGTCGCCCGCCGCCCAGATCCCGGCCGCCGCGCTGAGGCGGGTGTCGCACTCGACACCGTTGCCGAGCGGGAGTCCACTGTCCCGCAGCCACTCGGTGTTGGGCAGGGTGCCGATCCCCACCAGGACCACATCGGCGGCGACGGTCCTGCCGTCGGAGAGTTCGACGCCGGTGGCGGCCCCGTCCCGCGTGGTGACCGCCTTGACGCTCACCCCCGTTTCGACCCGCACACCGTGGCCGATGTGGGTACGGGTGAGCAGCGCGCCCAGTTCGGTGCCGAGAACGTCGGAGAGCGGCTGGGGGATGTCGCTGATCAGCGTGACGTCGCTGCCCGCGTCGCTCGCCACAGCCGCTGCCTCGGCGCCGATGAATCCGGCGCCGACGACGGCGAGGCGCGCGCCGGGACGCAACGAGGTGCGCAGTGCGAGCGCGTCGTCCATGGTGCGCAGTGTGTGGACCCCGGACACCCCGTCGGTGCCGGGAAGCCGGCGCGCGCGTACGCCGGTCGCGATCACCAGGGCGTGGTAGCCGAGGCCGGTGCCGTCGCTCAGTCTCACCTCGCGGCGGCCGACGTCCAGGGCGTTCGCCCGTACCCCCAGGCGCAGATCGAGCCCGAGGCCGGTGAGATGGTCGGCGCTGCGCAGATGCAGACGCTCGGATTCCCAGGCTCCGGCGAGGAGTTGCTTGGACAGGGGCGGCCGGTCGTACGGCGGGTGGAGTTCGTCGCCGACGAGAGTGAGGGAGCCGGTGAAACCCCCGCGGCGCAGCGCTTCGGCCGTACCGAGTCCGGCGGCCGACGCGCCCACGACGACGACTCGTTCAGGGTGTTCCGGGTGGCTCATGGTGTCCTGTCCGGCGTTGTGGTGGAAGCGGCGTTGTGGTGGAAGCGGCGTTGTGGTGTGCGGGAGACGGGTCCGGGGCGCCGGGGACGGGTCCGGCGCCCCGTGCCGTTCCGCCGGGGGCCGACGGCCGGGCTGCTCGGGCTACCAGGCTACGGGCAGCCCGTGGACGCCGTAGACGAGCATGTCGTCCTTGAACCTGATGTCCTCGTCGGGGACCGTCGTGTGCAGCTTCGGGAAGCGCTTCAGCAGTGCCGGGTAGGCGAGTTGGAGCTCCATCCGCGCCAGGTTCTGGCCCAGGCACTGGTGGGTGCCGTGGCCGAAGGCCATGTGCCGCCGCACGCCGGGCCGGTCGATGTCCAGGCGGTCCGCCTCGGCGAACGCCTCCGGGTCGCGGTTGGCCGAGTCGTTCACCAGGATGACGCCCTCACCTGCCCGTACGAGGGTGCCCGCGACGTCGACGTCCTCGATCGCGACGCGGCGACGGCCGGTGTGGACGATGGTGAGGTAGCGCAGCAACTCCTCGACGGCGCCCGCGATCCGGGCGGGGTCGTCGGAGTCGCGTACGGCGGCGAGCTGTTCCGGGTTGTGTAGCAGGGCCAGGGTGCCGAGGGCCGTCATGTTCGCCGTGGTCTCGTGGCCGGCGATGAGCAACAGGATGGCGTTCTGGACGAGTTGGTCCTTGGTGAGCTCACCGGTACGCACCCGCTCCTTGATCAGCGTACTGAGCAGGTCGTCGGCCGGGGTCTTCTCCTTGGTGTCGATGAGATCGCCGAGGTAGGCGCTGAGTTCGTCGTTGGCCGCCAGCACCTCTTCGGCGGTGGCGTGCAGCCTGATGAGCCGGCGGGCCGTGCGCTGGAAGATGCCGCGGTCCCCGGACGGCACGCCGAGCAGTTCGCTGATGACCAGGGAGGGCATCGGCAGCGCGAAGTCCTCGACCAGGTCGGCCGGCGGGCCCGCCGCCGCCATGTCGTCCAGCAGCCCGTCGATGATCTGCTGGAGCCTGGGCACCATCGCCGCCACGCGCTTGACGGAGAAGTGCGCGGTGAACATGCGGCGGACCTGGTTGTGTTCGGGATCGTCCTTGACGATGAAGGGCAGTTCGGCCGACTCGCGCCTGACCTTGATGCCCGCGCTCTGCGAGGGGTGTCCCGGCCGGGTCGAGTCGGCGCTGAAGCGGGGGTCGGCGAGGATGGCCCGCTGGTCCGCGTACCGGGTGACCAGCCAGGCGATCTGTCCGTTCCAGATCCGTACGGGGGTGACGGGCTCGGCCTCGCGCAGCGCGGCGTACTGCGGCGGCGGGTCGAAGGGGCAGCCGGTGGCACGGGCGAAGGGGAAGTCGGGAACGGTGGTGCCGGGGATGGCCGTCTCGGTCATGACGCGTACTCCAGACAGAGGTGGGGATGTGCCGTTGAGTGGTGCGCTCAGCCGTTCCGAACCGGATCAGGTGTGGACCTCGATGGCGGCCGCGGGACACAGGGCCGCCGCCTCGCGGGCCCGGTCCAGTGCACCGGCCTCGGGAGCGGCGTCGAGCAGGACCACGACGCCGTCCTCGTCCCGCTGGTCGAAGAGGTCGTCAGCCGCCAGTACGCACTGACCTGCGGCGCAGCACTTGTCTTCGTCGATTTCGATACGCATACGGAGCTCCATGTGCGACTCGTGGGGGTATCGCCAAGAGGTTACGTAACTTAAGTACGTGATACATCCTGCGAAAGTGCGGTGCAACAGGGCCGTGAGTTTCCTGGCCGCGATTGGCTGAAACCGTGTGCAGGTTCGGCATGATGCACGCGTGGAGAGAACCCCTGGATCACGGGCCGGCAGCATCGCCGAGTTGCGCTCGGTGTTGAGTGCGCTCGCCTACAGCCTGACGCGAACGCGTGCCCACGATCGGCTGGTTGCCATGGCGGGCATGCCCGTCGACCGGCCGGGGCTCGCGCTGCTGCGGGTCCTGGTGACGGAGGGACAGCCGCTGCGGGTCGGTGAACTCGCCGACCGGCTGGACGTCCGCCATCCCCATGTGACCCGCCAGGTCAAGGAGTTGGAGGCGCAGGGGCTGGTGGAACCGGTGCTGGAGACGGGCGACCGACGGGTGCGGCGGGTGGTGCCCACGCGGCGGGGCAGGGACACCCTGCTGCGGTTCGACAGCGCCTTCCAGCGGCTGCTAGAGGAGAGCTTCGCGGATGTGCCGGCCGAGGAGATCGACGCGGCGGCCAACGTACTCCGCCGGATCACCGGCCACCGCGAGCGGAGCGACCCGGACGGCTGACGGGCGGAGGTCCATCCGTAGGAGAGGTCGGAGCAGAGGTTGTGGTCGGCGGAGCGCGCCTGGCCGGACACGCTGCTCGGCAGGGCGGTGGGCGCCGTAGGCGACGGTCGCCAGGGCGAGCGGCCCGCCCATGGCGGCGCCGACGTCGATGTTCTTGGCTTCCTCCGTACCGCCGGTGGTCACGGCCACCAGCGTCACCACGGACTCAGGCAGCGCGGTGCCGAAAGCCGCCAGGATCGTGCCGACCGCCGTCTTCCCCACGTTGAGGCGCTGACCGAGCCATTCGACGGCGTTGACGAACCACTCGCATGAGAGATAGATCGCCACCGCGCACACGAGCAGCAAAGGGTTCCGGCGTTCGACCTCGGCCCCAGCGACGCGCGTACGTCATCGACAAGGAACCGAAGGTCTCGCCCGCCCGGCAGTACACAGATCCGGTCCCCCTCCGTCGGCTCGCTTTCACGGCTTTGGCGGACAAGAATGGACAAATGGATCTCCGGTGGATGGGCGACCTCCCGGGCCGCACCGCAGGACGACTGCTCGTCCTTCCTGCCGTCCTGATCATCGCGATCACCACTGCCGCGATCGTGTCGCCGAGCGACGTCCACCTCAGTCCGCTGCTCGTCATCGCCCCGGCGCTGGCCGCCTCCTTCGCCGGACCGGGCCGCACCGCCGTCATCGGCGCGGCCGCGGTCGGGGCACAGGCCCTGATCGCGGCGCTGAACGGCGGAGTGGGCAGTGCGAACCACGTGTGGCAGTTCATCGCGGTGGTGGTGCTGTCGGCGCTGGTGATCTTCTTCTGCTATCTGCGCGAGGCGCACAGCCGGCAGCTGAGCCGGGTGCGCATCGTCGCCGAGACCGCGCAGCGCGTGCTCCTGCGACCACCCCCCGCACAGCTCGGCCCGCTGCGGGTGGCCTGGCGGTACCAGACGGCCGACACCGACGCCCAGCTCGGCGGCGACCTGTTCGCCGTCGTCAGGAACGGCGGTAACCGCAGCCGGGTCGTCATCGGCGACGTGCGCGGGAAGGGACTGGCCGCCATCGGCGAGGCGGCCGTCGTTCTGGGAGCGTTCCGCGAGGGCGCGCGGCACTGCGAAACCCTCCCTCAGCTGGTGCGGGCCATGGAGGAAAGCGTCAGTGCCGACAGCGAAGAGGCCGGCGACACCCAGCAGGACCCCGGCGAACACTTCGTCACCGCTCTCGTCCTCGATCTGCCCGACAGAGCCGGACAGGGCGCCATGATCAACTGCGGTCATCCGCCGCCCCTGCTGCTGCGCGACGGCCGGGTCACCCTCCTGGAGTCCAGCGACCCCGCTCCCCCGCTGGGCCTCGGCCGGCTGAGCGCCGCCGGCCTGCACAGAGACACCTTCACCTTCACCGACGGCGACACGCTCCTGCTCTACACCGACGGCGTGATCGAAGCACGCTCACCACAAGGGGCCTTCTACCCGCTCGCCGAACGGGCCGCGACCTTCCCGGCGGCGGGTCCGGAGGACCTCCTGCGGCGCCTCGTTCACGACATCACCCTGCACACCGGCGGCCGGCTCACCGACGACGTGGCCGTACTGGCCGTCGAACGCGCCCCGGCACCGGCCGGCACCGTCACGGCGCACCCGCGCCTCACCTGACTCCGGCCGCGCGGCCGGCCGCCGCACCGTACGAACCCCGCC
>NZ_JTIY01000001.1:6861613-6869175 GCF_000818175.1 Streptomyces sp. AcH 505 | reverse complement strand
TTGTCGCTCGCCACGATGTACGAGCCACCGCCGTGCGGGTACGCGCGGATCGTCTGCCGGTACGACAGGCCGACGGCGAGCATCAGGAACGCGATGGCCCCCGCGATGGGCGCGGTGTACGAGAGCCCCGCCGTCCCCGCGAGGACCAGGACGGCCAGCAGGGCCTCCGGGCCGTACGCCACCGAGGACAGCGCGTCGGCGGACAGCACCGGCAGGGCCACCAGTTTGCGCATGCGCTCGCGCGTCACGGCGGTGCTCTTGAGCGGCGCCCCGATCAGCGCGTGACGCAGGCGCAGGGCGAAGCGGCCCGTGCCTTCCGACGGACTCGCGTCGGCCGTGGCCGTCCCGCTGCCCAGCGACGCCAGCCTGACCATGCGGCCGAACCGGTCGGGGCCGATCTCCTCCTTCGGCGGGAAACGGCCCAGGTCCGGGTCGACCGGCAGGGCGCGCCGCTGCTCCGCCGGGCTGCCGGGCATCCGCTCCCAGGCCCGGCCGACCTCGCCCAGCACCCGCAGTTGGTCCTTGTCGAGACCGGGCAGCATCTCCGACGGGCTGGGCACACCGGAGCCGGCCGCGCCCCCGCCGTCACCGGTCTCACCCTGAGCATCCTTCATGTCACCCAGTGTCACGTATCGGGCGCCGTCAGCCCGCGTCACGCGCTGGGAGCAATCATCCCGAAACGGCCGGCGAGCGGGCGGTCCGCGGCCGTGGACGGCGGCGTACGTGGCGGGCGGGACCCTCGCCGTACACGACCGGGCACATCGGGTGGACCCTCCCGACCAGGAGGGATCCGGGCAAATCCCGCCCTTGACAGGGTAGTTGGCGCTCGATTTACTTCCGGCAGTGCCGCAGCCGACGACATCCGATGATGCCCTAGGTGCCGGCACAGAGGTACGCCCAGCCGGTGGTCGGCCCTAGGGAGTGTCCGCGAAGTATCGTCGTCCGCCAGCGAGCCGGACGAGAACGAGCGGATCCGACCGGGTCGCGAGCCCGGACCAAGTCGCCAGGATGGCTCTTCAGCCTCCGAGGCGGGGACGTATCCCCCCATCATCCGGAGCCCGATGATGCGCAACCACCACCGCGTGATCAACCGACGCCGCGGCCTCGCCGCGCTCGCCGCAGGCGTCACCGCCACGGCCGCCGCCGTGGCCCTGCCCCTGCTCACCTCCGGCTCGGCCAGTGCGGCCGCCGCCGCGGTCAGCCTGCCGCCGGCTCACGCCGGGTTCGACTACCAACTCGGCGGGGCGTACACCCCGCCCGCCGGGGTGTCCGTGGTCAGCCGTGACCAGGGCGACTCACCCGCCGCCGGGCTGTACAACATCTGCTACATCAACGCCTTCCAGACCCAGGAGGGCGCCGAGGACGAGTGGGACTCCGACCTGCTCCTGCACGACTCCAAGGGCCAGGTCGTCGAGGACGAGGACTGGGGTGAGGCCATCCTCGACATCCGTACCGCGAGCAACCGCGAGCGCATCGCCGCGAAGGTCAACGGCTGGATCGACCAGTGCGCGGCCAAGGGTTTCCAGGCCGTCGAGCCCGACAACTTCGACACGTTCGACCGCTTCCCGTCGTATCTCACCAAGGCCAACGCGGAGGCGTACATCAAGCTGCTGTCGGCCCACGCGCACGCCAAGAACCTCGCCGTCGCGCAGAAGAACACCGCCGAGCTGTCCGGCGACCACGCCGCCAACGGCCTCGACTTCGCCGTCGCCGAGGAGTGCGCCGACTGGGACGAGTGCGGCGACTACACCGACGCCTACGGCAACAACGTCATCGTCATCGAGTACACGGACAAGGGCATGAAGAAGGCGTGCACCGGCTGGGGCAGCCGGCTGAGCGTCGTGCAGCGGGACGAGTACGTCGTCCCGAAGGGCACCTCCGGGTACGTCCGTAAGACCTGCTGACCAGGTCCTTCACCGGCGACCGGGTGCGCGCTCCCGCGCGTACCCGGTCGCACCGGTCATCACCTTCGGATCAGTCCGCGTTTCCCAGGTGTGGGGGCGGAAAACGTGGGCACAAGCCGTGCGCTTTGGCATTTTCCGAAGGAGAAGGTGATCTCATGTCGGTTTCTCAGTGCCCGGACCGGGCGGCAGATCCGGTGGCGGCCGGCGCATCGCTGACGGCGGGGCTGGAGAACGCGGTCATCCGACGTCCGTCCCAGCCGACGGCGGCCCCGGCGGCCGCTGTGGTCCCGTCGGCCCCGGCTGCCCCCGCGGCGGCAACGGCCCTGAGATACGACCAGATGCTGGAGAGAGTCAGATACGAGGGCATGTACCCGACCCGTGAGCGGGCCGAGGCGACGGTACGCACCGTACTGACCGTGCTCGGGCAACAGCTCACCGGTCAGGAGCGTCTCGACCTCGTGACCCGGCTGCCCGTCGAAGCGGCCCGCGCACTCGCTGCCGAGGCCCCCTGCGGCGAAGCCGTCGCGGCGCGGGACCTCGTCAGCCGTATCGCCGCCCGTACCGGCGGAACCAACGCCACCGCGCGCTGGGACGCCGGTACCGTCCTCGTGCAGATCGCCCGGCTCGTCGGGGACGACGTCCTCGACCGCCTCCTCGCGCGGCTGCCCTCCGGCTACGCGCTCCTCTTCGGCCGCGCCGAACTCATACAGCCTGCCTGACAGTTGCCGTCCGGCCCACCGGATGCCACCACCTCGGCGGAGTTTTGAACCGGGCGCGCGGGGCAACCGGCCGCCATGGACAGAAACGAAGCGGTTGAAGAGGTAGTGGAGACCCAGGGCGAAGAGCATCACGTCGTTCTGGCCGCCGACGCCAACGGTGACGGCAAGACGGACGTCTGGATGACCGACACCACGGGTGACGGGAAGGCCGACCTCTACCAGTTCGACACCACCGGTGACGGAGAAGTCGATGTCACCATGGTCGAGAGGGCCGAGGAGAACGGTGAGGACCGTGTCGTCGTCGAAGGCGACGGCGGCCACCCGGTGGACGTCTGAGCTGTCGCTCGACGAGGCGGGTGACGCGCCTTCGCCGCTGTCCGGTGCTCAGGCCCCGGCGCCGCCGTCGACCTTGAGGATCGCGCCCGTCACGAACGAGGCGCGATCACTGAGGAGCCAGGCGGCGGCCTCGGCGATCTCCGCGGGGTCGGCGGCGCGGCGCAGCGGGGTCTGAGCCGTGATTCCCTCGACCAGACCGGGCGTGTGCGTCTCCCAGGTGCGGATCATGTCGGTCAGGGTGCCCCCGGGAGTGATCGCGTTGACGCGGATGCCTTCGGGGCCGTACGTGACGGCGGCCGACTCGGTGAGGCTGTTGACCGCGCGCTTCATCGCACCGTACGCGGGCAGTGCGGGGTTGCTCCGCAGACTGCCGATGCTGGAATTGTTGACGATCGCTCCGGTGCCCGCCGTGGCGCGGATGGCGGCGATCTCCGCCGACATGGCCAGCCACGGGCCCTTGAGGTTCACGGCGTAGAGCTGGTCGAAGTCGGACTCCGTCACCTCGTCCACCGGGGCGGGCGGGGTCATCGTCGCGCCGTTGTTGAAGGCGACGTCGAGCCGCCCGTACAGCTCCACCGCGCGGTCGACCGCGGCCCGCACACTGGCGGGGTCGGCCAGATCGCACACCACGTACTCCGCGACGCCGCCCGCCGCCCTGATCTCGTCGGTCACCGTCTTCAGCTCCGCCTCGGTCCGGGCCGCGAGCAGCACCTTGGCGCCTTCCCGGGCGAACAGCCGAGCGGCGGCGGCTCCGATGCCGCGGCCGGCGCCCGAGACGAAGGCGACCTTGTCGGCCAGCAGACCGTGGGCCGAGGAGGTGGGAGCGGAAGTGGTGCGGGTGTGGGTTGTCGTCGGTGTGTTGTCCATGCCGTCGAGCCTGCGCCGATCCGCCGATGCCATCCAGGCACCGGCAGTACCTGGATAGATCCACGGTTCCTGAGCACACTGGACACGTGGACAGACAAGAGCTGGCAGCCTTCCTGCGCAGCAGGCGCGAGCGGATCAGCCCCGCCGAAGTGGGACTGCCGGCCGGGCCGCGCCGGCGCACCCCGGGGCTGCGCCGCGAGGAGGCGGCGCAGCTGGCGTACATCTCGAACGAGTACTACACACGGCTGGAGCAGGCCCGCGGTCCGCGCCCGTCGCGTGAGGTGCTGGCCGGGCTGGCCAGAGCGCTGCGTCTCTCGGACGCCGAGCGCGTCCATCTCCACCATCTCGCGGGCGCGCCGGTGGCCCCGCCGCCCGGGCCGCCCCGCGAGGTGCGGCAGAGCATTCTCGATCTGCTGGACAGGCTGCCGCAGTCCGCCGCTTTCGTGACGTCGGCGATGCACGAGGTGATCGCGTGGAACGATCTGGCGGCCGCGCTCATGGAGGACTTCTCGGCCCGTTCGCGGCGCGAGCGCAATCTGGTGCGCCGTACCTTCCTCGGGCCGGACCCGGGGGGACAGCGGCTGTTCGGGGTGTCGGACGCGGACCGGTTCGGCCGCAACGCGGCCCAGGACCTGCGCGCCACCGTCGCCCGCTATCCCGACGATCCCGAGATCGCCGAGCTGGTGGCCGACCTGCTGGCCGGGAGCGAGGAGTTCCGCCGGCTGTGGGAATCCCACGACGTGAGCGCCGAACCGACGCTGTCCAAGACGTTCCAGCACACGGTGGTCGGTCCGGTCACGGTCAACTGCGACGTCCTGGACATCACCGACCGGGACCAGCGGGTCGTGATCTACACCGCCGTCCCCGGTTCGCCGTCGGAGGAGGCGCTGCGGCTCCTGTCGGTCATCGGTACGCAGAACATGGACGTGCGGCAGGGTTGAGCTGCCCGGGTCCCGGTGTCCTGCCGCCGGGGACCCGGCCCGTAGGGTGCTTGCGTGCTCTCTGTCCCGTCCCGTGCCGCCGTCGTCCTCACCGTCCTGACCTTGGCTCTTGCCACGGCATGCGGGTCGGCGAAATCGCGTGAGGAACCCGGTGCGGGTGTCCCGACGGGCGTACGCCCACCGCCGGCGAACGCCGTCTTCGACTACCAGCTCGGCGGCGCGTATCCGCCTCCCGCACCGGTCCGGGTCGTCTCCCGCGACCGTGCGGCGCGGCCCGCGAAGGGTCTGTACAGCATCTGTTACGTCAACGCCTTCCAGACGCAGCCCGGTGCGGCCGTCACGTGGTGGCGCGAGCACCACCCCGATCTGCTGCTGAAGGACGCCGAGGGCGAGCTGGTCGTCGACGAGGACTGGGACGAGCCGCTGCTCGACATCTCCACGCCGGCCAAACGCGCGGCCCTGATGGACATCGTCGGCCCGTGGATCGACGGCTGCGCCGCGGCGCACTTCGACGCGGTGGAGCCGGACAACCTCGATTCCTACGAGCGGTCCGACGGTGAACTGACCCGGCAGGACGCGGCTGCGTTCGCCCGGCTGCTGACCACTCGCGCACACGGGCGGGGGCTGGCCGTCGCCCAGAAGAACACCGCCGACCTGCTGCCCCGACGTACCGGTATCGGCTTCGACTTCGCCGTCGTCGAGGAGTGCGCGCAGTACGACGAGTGCGCCGAGTTCGGTGCTGCCTACGGCGGCCGCATCTTCGACATCGAGTACGTGAAGAAGGGCTTCGCCGCCGCCTGCCGGACCTGGGGGAAGAAGCTCTCGCTCACGTTGCGGGACCGCGACGTACGGCCCGCCGGCAGTGCCGGGTACGTCTACCGGTCCTGCTGACCGCTCACCAGCACAGAAGGAACCTCATGCCTCCCGGCAAGATGCACGCCGATGAACCGACCGTCGACACGGCTCTGGTGCGCCGGCTGATCGCCGCCCAGTTCCCGCGGTGGGCGGGCCTTCCGCTCGCATCGGTCGACTCCGCCGGTACGGCCAATGCCATGTACCGGCTCGGCGAGGACATGGTCGTACGGCTCCCGCTCGTCGCGGGGGCGGCCGCCGACGTCGAGAAGGAACACCACTGGCTGCCGCTGCTGGCCTCGCGGCTTCCCTTCGCCATTCCCGCGCCCTTGGGCAAGGGCATGCCCGCCGAGGGCTGTCCCTGGCACTGGTCGGTCTACCGCTGGCTGGCAGGCGCCAACCCGGTCGTCGCGCGGATCGCCGAACCCCGCCTGCTGGCCGCGGATCTGGCGGCGTTCGTGGCCGCGCTGCGGCGGACCGAACTGCCGGGCGGGCCACCCTCGTACCGCAGCGAGCCGCTGCCGGCGCGTGACGCCGGGACGCGCGCCGCGATCGAGGCGCTGCGGGGCATCGTGGACGGCGACGCGGCGACGGCGGCCTGGAACGACGCCCTGCGCGGCGCCGCGCGCCCCGCCCCGGCGGTCTGGATCCACGGCGACCTCCAGCCGGGCAATCTGCTGCTCGCCCAGGACCGGCTCAGCGCCGTGATCGACTTCGGCTGTCTGGGCCTGGGCGATCCCGCCGTCGACCTGATCCCGGCGTGGTACGTGCTGCCGGCCGAAGCGCGTGGGGTCTTTCGCGGCGCGCTGGACGTGGACGACGACACGTGGGCGCGTGGGCGCGGCTGGGCTCTGTCGATCGCGCTGGACGAGCTGCGCCACTACCGGGAGACCAACCCGGTCATGGCGGGCATCGCGCGGCATGTCGTCCGGGAAGTCCTCGGCGATTGACCGATGAGTCCCGGTACACCGGGGGGTCTGAAGAGCGGGGACGGACATGTGCCCGCGTGGGACAACGCATGAGACACCCCATGACATGAGGAGTGGTGCGCGATGAGGCTGGTACTGCAGGAGTTCCTGTCGCTGGACGGCGTCTCCCAGGGGCCCGGGTCCCCCGACGAGGACACCAGCGACGGGTTCACCCGGGGCGGCTGGTTCGTGCCGCATCTGGACGAGGCCTTCGACCGGCTCACCACGGTCTGGCTCGGCGAGGCGGACGCCTTCCTGTTCGGCCGCCGTACGTACGAGAGCTTCGCCCGGGACTGGCCGCGGATGACCGACCATCCGAACGCCCGCGTGCTGAACGGTTCGCCCAAATACGTCGCCTCCCGGACGCTGACCGAGGCCGAGGCCGGCTGGGACCCGACCACGGTCCTGTCAGGTGACATCACGGCCCAGGTCGCCGAGCTGAAGCGGCAGCCCGGCCGCGAGCTGCAGATCCACGGCAGCGCCCGGCTCGGTCAGTCGCTGCTGGCCGCAGGTCTGGTCGACGAGGTGCGGCTCGCCGTCGCCCCGGTGGTCGTCGGCAGCGGGCGCCGGCTGTTCCCTGACGGCGGCACCCCGGTCGGGCTGCGGCTGCTGAGCAGCGAGACGACACCGAGCGGCATCGCGGTGTACGCCTTCGAGTCGACGGGTCTTCCGGCGTACGGGACGTACGGGGGCGCCGCGTAGGCAAATCTGGGGCGGGCTTGACCCTCACACCGTGTCAGGCGGTCAACTCGGAGACATCATGTTCACCATCGGAGACTTCGCCCGGCACGGCCGCGTTTCGGTTCGGATGCTGCGTCACTACGACGCGACCGGACTGCTCCGGCCGGCCCATGTCGACCCCGCCACCGGATACCGGTACTACACCGCCGCGCAGCTGGCACGGCTCAACCGCGTCATCGCGCTCAAGGATCTCGGCTTCACCCTGCACCAGGTCCGGGAGATCCTGGACGAGAA
>NZ_JTIY01000001.1:6855886-6860231 GCF_000818175.1 Streptomyces sp. AcH 505 | reverse complement strand
CGGCGAGCGCCGCGTCGTTGTCCGCCTGCCACGGCATGTCGGAGTCCCACGCCCCGTTCCACACCTCGACGGCGTCGAATCCCTCGTACGGGTACATGAACGTGCCCGAGGGGTACGGGGCGTGCGGATGAGCCGCCACGCACAGTCCACCGAACCGCCGCACCTTCGCCAGCTGCCCGTCGACCGCGCCGTCCCCGACGCCGTACCGCCAGTCGACCACCTGCCCCGGGGGAAGTCCGAGCGCGAGCCAGTGCCCGGTCCTGGTGGTGACCTCCTCGCCCAGGATCACCAGCACATCGCTGTGTTCCCAGGAGCCGTGCGCCTCGGCGGTGTTGTGTTCGGTGGTGGCGAGGAAGTCGAGCCCGGCCGACCGGGCGCCGCCCGTCAGCTGATCCGGCGTCAGTTCGCCGTCGGAGTGGACCGAATGGACGTGGCAGTCACCTCGGTACCAACCGCGCTCCCGGCTCGAAGGACCCGACGCCGTATCCGCCATCCCGTGAGCCTATCCGCCCGTCAGCCGTCGGCGAGCCTGCGGGCCAGGTACGGGGCCGTGAGGCTGTCCTTCGCCCGGGCGACCTCGGCGGGGGTACCGGTGGCGATGACTCGGCCGCCCGCGTCCCCGCCGCCCGGACCCAGGTCGATGACGTGGTCGGCCGTGGCGATCGCGTCCAGGTCGTGTTCGACCAGGACGACGGTGTTCCCCGCGTCGACCAGCCGGTGCAACTGGCGCAGCAGCAGGGTGATGTCGGCCGGGTGCAGGCCCGCTGTCGGCTCGTCCAGCAGGTAGAGCGCGTGGCCGCGGCGGGCGCGCTGCAGTTCGGTGGCGAGTTTGATGCGCTGGGCCTCGCCGCCGCTGAGTTCCGTGGCCGGCTGACCCAACCGCAGGTACCCCAGGCCCACTTCGCGCAGCGTCTCCAGGCTCCGTGCGGCTGCCGGGAGTTCGGCGAGGAACGTGGCCGCCTCGTCGACGGGCATCGCCAGTACGTCCGCGATGTTCCGTCCGCGGTAGGTGATGTCGAGTGTCTCGGCGTTGTACCGCGCGCCGTGGCAGGTGGGGCAGGGCGCGTAGGTCCCCGGCAGGAACAGCAGTTCGACAGTGACGAACCCTTCGCCCTGGCAGGTCTCGCAGCGGCCTTCGGGGACGTTGAAGGAGAACCGTCCGGCCGTGTAACCGCGCGCCTTCGACTCGTCCGTCGCCGCGTACAGCTTGCGTACCGCGTCGAACATCCCTGTGTACGTGGCCAGGTTGGAGCGCGGGGTGCGGCCGATGGGCCGCTGGTCGACCCGGACCAGCCGGTCGAACGAGTCGAGCCCCGAGGCCTCCCGGACGCCTGCCTCACGGTCCGTGTCGTCGGTGTGGCCGGGATCGGCGCCATCGTCCGTATCTTCCGACGCCTGTCCGAGGTGCCGGCGGACGACTTCGCCGAGCACCTGCGTGACCAGCGTCGACTTCCCGGAGCCGGACACACCGGTCACCGCTGTCAGTACGCACAACGGGATGTCGACGGACAGGTCACGCAGGTTGTGCCGGGAGACGCCGTGCAGGCTCAGCCACCCCTGCGCCGTCCGGGGACGGTGGTCGAGCCGCCGGGCCCGTCCGAACAGGTAGTCGCCCGTGGCCGACTCCGCGACCTCCTCAAGACCGGGTACCGGCCCTGAGTACAGCACGCGCCCGCCGCTCTCCCCCGCTCCCGGCCCGATGTCGACCACCCAGTCCGCCCGCCGTACGACATCCATGTCGTGCTCCACGACGAACAGCGAGTTCCCCGACGCCTTGAGCCGGTCCAGCACGTCCATCAGCGGCTCCGCGTCGGCCGGGTGCAGCCCGGCGGAGGGCTCGTCGAGGACGTAGACGACTCCGAAGAGCCCCGAGCGCAGCTGGGTCGCGATCCGCAGCCGCTGCGCCTCGCCGGGCGACAGTGTCGTCGAGCTGCGCGCCAGGCTGAGATAGCCCAGGCCGAGGCCGAGCAGCACGTCGACCCGCGCGACCAGGTCGGCACAGATCCGTACGGCGACCTCGGTCGCCTCCCCCGACCTGGCGGTCGACGTGGTGGGCGCGGCCTCCGACAGCTCGGCCACCGGCCTCAGCAGCGCCACGGCCTCCGTGAGCGGTTTCGCGTTGATCTCGGCGATGGAGAGACCCGCGAAGGTCACGGCGAGCGCCTCCGGCCGCAGACCGCTGCCGTGGCACACGGGGCAGGGCACGCTCCGGACGAACCGCAGCGCCCGCTCGCGCATCCGTTCGCTCTTGGAGTCGGCGAGGACGTGCATGACGTGTTTGCGGGCGCTCCAGAACGTTCCGTGGTAGCCGTAGTCGATGCGCTCCGGCTCCGGCTCGATGTACACCGACGGCTGTTCGTCGGTGTACAGCAGCCAGTCCCGGTCCTTCTTCCTGAGCCTGCGCCACGGCCTGTCGATGTCGATGCCGAGACCGCTCACCACGCTGCGCAGATTGGCCCCCTGCCAGGCGCCGGGCCAGGCGGCGATCGCACCGTCCCGGATGGACAGCGACGGGTCAGGGACGAGCAGGTCCTCGGCGACGTCGTGGACGACACCGAGTCCGTGGCAGCGCGGGCAGGCGCCGGCCACGGTGTTGGGCGAGAACGACTCCGCCTCCAGCCGATCGGCCCCGGGCGGGTACGTTCCGGCGCGCGAGTACAGCATGCGCAGCAGGTTGGAGAGCGTGGTGAGAGTGCCCACCGTCGAGCGTGAGCTGGGCGCCCCGCGCCGCTGCTGCAACGCCACGGCCGGTGGCAGCCCGGTGATCTCCTGTACGTGCGGTGCGCCGACCTGCTGGAGCAGCCGACGGGCGTAGGGGGCGACGGATTCGAAGTACCGGCGCTGGGCCTCGGCGTAGAGCGTGCCGAAGGCGAGGGACGACTTGCCGGAACCGGAGACGCCGGTGAAGGCGACCATCGCGTCCCTGGGGACGTCCACGTCGACGTTCTTCAGGTTGTGCTCCGCGGCCCCTCGGACGTGTACGAAGCGGTCGGGCGCCTCGGCCATCGCGACTCCTCCCTGCCCGCGATCTCCAGCGTGACCCCTCCGGCGCGTTTCGGCATCCGGGCGGAGACATCGCGGGCGCACCGGTCGGGCGCTTGACTTCGTGCGCACTTCAACACCGAGGCTTCTGTTCGTCGCCCGGCGCGAACGACGCCGGGTACGGGAGGGGTCACACGCATGAGGTACCGCACGATCGGCAGCAACCGGCGACCCGCCGCGAGGTCAGTGTGCTGAGCCTGGGCGCGATGCTGTTCGGCACCGCCACCGACGAGAGGACGGCGTTCGCCGTCCTCGACCGGTACGTCGAGGCAGGCGGCACGTTCGTCGACACGTCCAACTGCTACGCGTACTGGTTCAAGGGCAGTCGGGGCGGCGAGAGCGAGACCGTGCTCGGCAACTGGCGGCGCAGCCGTGGGGTGTCAGGGGAGGTCGTGATCGCGACGAAGCTGGGAGCGGGTCCGCTCGCCGATGGCACCGGTCACGTCGACAACGCCGAGGGCCTGTCCGCCGGGGCGATCCGGGCGGCGGTGGCGGCGAGCACGAAGCGGCTCGGGGTCGACAAGCTCGATGTGCTGTACGCGCACATCGAGGACCCGAAGACCGAACTGGCCGAGACGGTGGGTGAGTTCGGCGCACTGGTCAACGAGGGGACGGTCGGACTTCTCGGCGTCTCCAACCACTGGGCGTGGAAGGTGGACCGGGCCAGGAACATCGCGAAGGCGGCGGGGCTGCCGGGCTACGAGCTTCTGCAGTACCAGCACAGCTATCTGCGGCACCGCACGGATCTGCCGAGCGCGCTGTCGCAGGACGGCGAACCGGGCGCGGTGGAGGGGAACTTGCTCAGTCTGCTGCGCGCCGAACGCGACGAGCTGACGCTGGTGGCGTACTCCCCGCTGCTGGGCGGCGCGTATGTACGCGAGGACAAGCCGCTGCACGCGGGGCACGACCACGGCAGCGTCCCCGCACGGCTCGCGGCACTGCGCAAGGTGGCGAAGGAGGCGGACGCGACCGTCAACCAGGTGGTGCTGGCGTGGCTGATGGGCGGGGAGATTCCGGTCATCCCGCTGGTCGGGGCTTCCTCGGTCGCGCAGCTGGACGAGAGCCTGGCCGCGGTCGACCTCGAACTCTCCCCGGAACAGCGGGAGATGCTCGACTCGACGCGCTAGGCCGTGTCGGCGGCCGTCAGACGACCAGCAGGATGGCGTACATCAGGAAGAACGCGGCGAACACCGCTCCGATGACGCCGATGACGACGAGCGGCCACGTGCCCCACCCCCGGGTCAGGTCGATGGGGGGTCCCGTCTCCGAGCCGGTGCTGCTCTCGCCCGGTGGTGTCTCACCC
>NZ_JTIY01000001.1:6831242-6854390 GCF_000818175.1 Streptomyces sp. AcH 505 | reverse complement strand
GGACGACGTGGGCCTGATCCATACGCGCCGGCGGCGCACCAGCGGGCTGCGGCGCGAAGAGGTGGCCGCGCTCGCCGACATGTCGACGGACTACTACAGCCGTATCGAACAGCAGCGGGGCCCACTGCCCTCCGTACAGATCCTCGCCTCGCTGGCGCGTGCCCTGCGACTGGGCCCGGACGAACGCGACCACCTCTTCCGGATCGCGGGCCGTTCCGCTCCCGGCCCGCTCACGCGGTCCGACCGGGTCAACCCCGGCATGCTGCGGGTCCTCGACCGGATGTCGGACAGTCCCGCCCACGTCACCAACCATCTCGGCGAGATCCTCGCGCAGAACCGCCTCTCGGCTCTGCTCATCGGCGACCAGACCCGCCACACCGGCATGCGGCGCTCCCTCGCGTACCGCTGGTTCACCGACCCTGCCGAGCGGCGGATCGTTCCCGAACGCGACCGTTCCCGGCACAGCAGGACCATCGCGGGGCAGCTCCGCACGGCCGGCACCCGCCATGACGGCGACCCCGCCACCGTCGCGCTGGTCGACACCTTGCGGACCGTGAGCGGGGAGTTCGCCGCGCTCTGGGACGAGCATCCGGTGGCGGGCACGTACTGCGACGCCGCCAAGCACATCGAACATCCGCGGGCCGGACTCATCGAACTGCACGGCGAGAACCTGCTGGACCCCGACCGGTCGCAGTTCCTGACCGTCTTCACCGCCGAGCCGGGCAGCGAGAGCCAGAAGCGACTCGAACAGCTCGCGCTGCTCAGCTGAACCGACATCCCTCGTGGCGGGTCAGGTCCGGGTCAGGTGCTGATGTGCATCTCCTCGTCGGGCGCGGCCTCCGGCGCCGACTGCGCCGTACGGCGGGCGACGACGACCGTGGCGGCTGCCGCGCTGGCCGTGAACGCCAGGGCCAGGACGAGCGGGCGGTTCAGCGTGTGGCTGGTGTAGTGGTCGAGCGAGTACCTGCCCGGCCCCGCGAGCCCCAGACCGGCCGCGACGAAGCCGAGGAAGGCCGGGTACTCGTAGCCGCCGGCGTGGGCGAAGAAGCCCGCAGGAGCGTGCACGGACACCGCACCCGCCATGGCCCCCGCTGCCGCGGCGCCGGCCGCGGGGGTGCCGAATCCCAGCGCGAGCAGCGTGCCGCCGCCCAGCTCCCCCAGTCCGGCGGCGAGCGCGCTCTGCCGCCCCGGTGTGAAGCCCAGGCTCTCGAAGCTCTTGGCGGTGCCTTCGATGCCACCCCCGCCGAACCAGCCGAACAGCTTCTGGGCGCCGTGCGCGGCCAGCACGCCACCGGTCCCGAGCCGCAGGGCGAGCAGTCCGAGATCCTTACGATCAGTCCACAGCATGGTGCGGCCCTTTCCAGAGACACGGGTTCCGCCGACACGGGCGGGAACCCCCACGTCCCAGCCTGCCGCCACCCCGCCGTCCGCGCACCTGAGGCGGTCCGCGCTGAGCCCAGGCGGTCAGCCCTGATGGCTGAGGATCGCTTTCGGCATGCTGTGCGTGATCTCGTCGCCGAGACGCTCGAACTCGCGCCGCAGGAAGGGGTCAGCCAGCCGGGCGAGACCCTTGAAGCGGATGGTGGCGAGATAGGTGATGCGCGTGCCGTCGCCGTCCGCCTCGAAGGACAGGTCGTCGGTCGACTCGGCGGTCTTGTTCGACCCGGAGAACACCAGCCGGTCCGCTTCCTTGCGGGCCAGCCGGTAGGTCAGCTCGGTGCGCCTGCCGCGGAACTCGGAGACGTTGTGCCAGGTCGACCCCGTGGTCACGGGCCCGCCGGACGCGTCGGTCCGTACGCACTCCTGAGTGCCCGGGTCCCACTCCACGGCCCGGGAGAAGTCCGTCAGGTACTCCACCACCGCGTCCACCGGGAGTTGCACCGTGAATGAACGCCTGACCTCGACCATGATCTGCTCCCGGAGAGTCCGTGCCGTCGGCACGACGACACGGCGTCGTATGCCCCTTCCAGCCTTCCGGACACCGGACCGCCCCGCATCCGCGCATCCGTTCGGAACCCACCGTCCTGGTCTTCTTCGGTCCGACGGGTTGACCCGGGCGGCGGGACGGCCCTTGGATGGCGGTCCCAACTGGTAGGAGCCACTGGTGACTCGAGTCGAGCTTTCCGACAGTCTGCCCCCGTGTTCTCGCTGCGGCGGCGGACTGATCAGCAGCATCGTCATGCCGCAGGAAGACGCGGCGGGACGGCCGATTCACCTGGAACTCTGCTCGCTGTGCGACACCGACAAACCGGCCGCCGCCGCACTGCTCCGCTGGTTCGCCACGGGCGGCGGCAAGGACATGTCCCGGGTGGCGGAAGGCGCGGAGCTGCTGGTCGAGTGGCAGAAGGAAGGTATGGCGGCGCACGGCTGGGAGTTCCAGACCGGATGACGGCCGGCCGGCCGGCCCGACGCCTGCCGCATCGCCCGTCCGGGTGAGTCACAGGATGTCGAGCGGCTGCTTCCGGCGCGGCGGCGGGAACGCGGCGTCGAGCGCGCCGAGGTCGTCGTCGGTGAGGCGGAGGTCCAGCGCCGCGCGGTTCTCCTCCACGTGCGCCGTGGTGGAGGCCTTGGGGATGGCGATGACGTCGTCCCGGCGCAGCACCCACGCGAGCGCCACCTGGGCGGGAGTCACGGTGTGCGCGTCGGCGACAGCCGCCAGCGCCTGGTGCCCCAGCAGTCGGCCCTGCTCGACGGGTGAGTAGGCCATGACCGGGACGGCCAGCTCCCGGCAGCGGGGAAGCAGGTCGTACTCGGGGCCGCGCCGGGTGAGGTTGTAGAGCACCTGATCGGTCTGCGGGCGGGCGCCTTCGGGCAGGTCGGCCAGGTCGGACACGTCGAAATTGCTCACGCCCCACGCGCCGATGCTGCCGTCCGCCACGAGCGATTCCAGGGCGTCGACCGTCTCGTGGAGCGGCACACCGCCCCGCCAGTGCAGCAGATAGAGATCGATCCGGTCGGTGCCGAGCCGGCGGAGGCTGGCGCGGCAGGCTTCGGCCGTGCCCGCGCTGTCGGCGTGGGACGGCAGGACCTTGCTGACGAGGAACACGTCGCCCCGCCGGCCGCGGATCGCCTCGCCGACCAGTTCCTCGGACGCACCCGATCCGTACATCTCCGCCGTGTCGATCAGGGTCATCCCGAGATCGATGCCGCGCCGCAGCGCCGCGATCTCCTCGGCGCGCCGCGCGGGGTCGTCCCCCATGCGCCAGGTGCCCTGTCCGAGGGCGGGCACCTCCACACCGGAGGGGAGGGTCACGGTCCGCGCCTCGGTCATGGGGTGTCCCTTCTCAGGCCCGGCCGGGAACCCCGGCCGGCCCTTCGCGATCGGCTGGGCACCATGATCGCAGCACGGCGCCCAGGCCGCAGGGGGTGGGGCGGCGGGTCTCCAGCCGCAGGACTGCGCCTCGGGGGCGTGTGCGAGTTCGGTCTCTCCCTTGGTTCACGCCGACGGCCGGCCCCGGGTCAGCTCGGGCGACGGTGACGCGACCGGCTCGGCGGGCGCTGCCATCGCGTCCAACCGGCCCAGGGAGGAGCGGCGTTGGACGGCCGACAGGGCCGTCAGCGCCACCCCGAGGCCGAGCCAGCCCAGCGGTCCTGCCACCATCACGGCGTCGGTCAGCAGTACGGGCCCGGCCGACCTCGCCACGGACGTGGACATCCCCGCGACGCCCAGATAGGCGGGCTGTGCGGTGGCCGGCGCGAGGCAGACCGCCAGTTCCCAGGAGCTCACCGACCGCATCAGCTCGGCCCCCGTCACCAGAACGGCCGCGCCGAGCAGCAGAATTGAGGAGGTGACCGGGCCACCGGCCGGCGACAGGGCGATGAGGACACAGCACGCGAGCGTCGTCGGCCCGTACACCGCCACCGCCCAGGCGGCGCGGCGCGGGCTGTCGATCCTCGACGACACCGGCATCTGGAAGACGACGACCAGCACGGTGTTGATGATGAGGAACGCCGGGACGACCGCGTGCGGCGCGGTGGTGTGATTCACCAGCCAGAGCGGCAGACCGACGTTGAGGATCGTGTCGTCCAGGTTGAGCGGTGTGTCGAGCAGGACGAAACGCAGATATCCCCGGTCCCGCCAGGGAGTTGGGCCGGATTCGCGGCCGGCCTTCGCGAGGCCGGGGCGCGCCGCCTCCGCCGGGCCGCCGCGCACCTCCCGGGTGCGCCCGACGAGCAGCGCGGCGAGGAGGAACGAGACCGCGTTGCCCACCACCAGCGCGCTGTAGGCGCCGTGGGTGCCGATCGCGACACCGAGGGCGGCGATACCCGCACCGATCCCGTACCCGAGGTTCATCGTGACGCGCGAGAGCGCCCGGTACGTCGCGCGCCGCTCCCCCGCCGCCCTGGTGGCGAAGAGCATTTCCCATGTCTTGGCGGCCCGGTCGGCGATACAGAGGACGGCGACGACGGGCAGCAGCGTGGCGAAGCTGTCGCAGACCAGCAGCAGCCCGACCGCGACCATCCGCAGCAGATGGGATCCGATCAGCAGGGTACGCAGCCGGTGGCGCCCCGCCAGCCGGCCGCCGATCGGTGACCCGGCGATTCCCGCGGCTCCGGCGACACCGAGCAGCAGGCCGATGTGGGTGGCGTCCAAGCCCACCACGAAGGTGAAGTAGAGCACCGAAACCGCGGACCACACACCGGTGCCCGCCCGGTCCAGCAGCAGGGCCAGCAGCATGATCCGCGCGTCACGGCCGCCGGGCGGACGGCGCAACTGCGCCAACAGACCGCCCTCGCCGCGCCCCCGAACCGATCGGCTCCCCGCCGTGCCACGCATCACAGGCCCCCTCAGTGACGTCTCTTGATGTCAAGAGACTTCGGGGAGTCTGTCCGGCGGAATAAGTTGATGTCAAGATACTTGATGTCGACAGATCAGTCGGAGCCGTCGCCCCGACCGGGCGCGAAAGAGCCCCGACTGGACGGGGGAGACCAGCCGGGGCGGTACGGGGGGTGTGGTCACGGAGGGGTGTCGCCTCGCGGCGGGAAGGCTCCCTGGGGCTTCAGCCGAACGATCTTCCCCAGGGGCTATAGGTGAGGCCCGGGGACACTGTCCCCTCCGCAGCCACGTTCTGTGTAACGCGGCGACCCCCGCGCGTGTTCCTCGGCGCGCCGCGGACTTCTTCCGGATCCCGGATCGGCGTGCGTGGCGGCTCGCCAACCAAATTCGAACAGACGTACTATAAGCAGGTGACGACGAACGACTTCCCCCAAGACCTTGTGGACGCCCAGCTGGAACTGCACAGGACCGTGGCGGCCTACGGCGCGCTCTGCGACGAGTTGCCCTGGAGCGTGGACCCCGCGCCGGGCTGGACCGGCGACAAGATGCTCTACAGCGACCACTACCGGGCCGTCTTCCCCGACAGCCCCGGCTACAGCGAACAGCAGAAGGCCGAGGTCCGGCGGGTGCGGGAGCGGCTGGTCGAGCTGTGTCTGACCGTGACGACACACCCGTACTGGGCCACGCTCGACGGCGGTGTCAGCGAGGCGCGGATGGAGCTCAAGCACGTCACCAAAGCGCCGCCCGTGCGGGCGGCGGACATCCTGCCCGCTGCGTGAGAGCGCGGAAGCGTCCCTGCGGGTGACGAAACGGCGCGCGCCTCAGTACTTCGTGTCCAGCGCGGGCCTCGGCCGGGGCCGGCGCAGCAGCCACTGCCAGAAACCGCGGCGCGGGGGCCGGGGCGGTCGTACCGTCAGCGTGCCGCTGCCCACCTTTCCGGTCACCCGCACATGCAGCCGTACGGGCAGAGAGGTGTCGAGCGATGCCTTGTTGCTCACATGCCCGCTCTTCACCGCCACCTCGTCGACGTCCACGAACACGTCCGGCGGCACCACCAGCGTCATCGAGCCGCTCTGGACCGTGGCGTCGATCTCCAGTGTGGGCAGCGTGATGACGGCTGTGGTGAGGTCCAGCACGACGGAGCCGCTCTTGACCTGGATCTCCATACGCCGCGGGACGGTCCAGACGCCGACCCGCTTCGTGCTGCTGCTGTTGACCTCGATCCGCGAGAGGTCCTTCGGTACCGCGGCCGCGCCGGCCCACGATTCGGGCCCTGTCACCGGCAGGTCCACGACCAGCGTGTCGAGCTCGCCGAGCGTACGGGCGGTCAGGGCGACGTCGAGCCGCTGGTCCAGCTCTTCCGCGGTCAGCCGGCCGTCCCCCGCCGCTACCCGCAGCCGCTCCACGATCCGGTCCCGATCCTCATGGGAAGCGCGCAGTTCGCCACGACCGGGCACCAGTTCACCAGACATGGCTCCACTCTAAGCGTTCGAACACCACGCGTGGACAGGGCGCCAAAACCTGTGGAGACCGACGGTTCGCGCGTGGTCCACTCCGGCGATGGAAACGGAGTGGGACTGGCTGGGACCGCCGCTGGACGTACGGCCGCTCTTCCCCGTCGAGCGCGGGGCGCTGGTCGAGCTGCTGTCCGGGCTGGATTCCGCCGACTGGTCCCGGGGCACCGGCTGTCCGGGCTGGTCGGTGCGGGATGTGGCGGCGCACGTGCTGCACGACCAGATCAGACGGCTGTCGGCCGGGCGTGACGGACACCCCGGGGGTGTCTTCGGCGCCGGCGAGACAGTGGCGGAGTTCGTGAACCGTACGAACGAGGAATTCGTACGCACCGCGCGGCAGTTCAGCCCACGGCTGGTGGCCGGTCTGCTGGCCGACCTGGGCGCTCAGCTGGATGACTTCTGGGCGGTTCGCGACCTGACCGCGCCGGCCGGGACGGGTGTCTCGTGGGCGGTGCCGGAAGGGCGGTCGCCCGCGTGGCTGGACATCGCGCGGGAGTACACCGAGTTCTGGGTGCACCAGCAGCAGATCCGCGACGCGGTCGGACGTCCGGGCGCCGCTGAACCTGCCCTGCTCCGCCCCGTCCTGGACACCTTCCTGCGGGCGCTGCCGCTGACCCTCCGCCATGCCCCGGCCGCCGCGGGAGCCGTCGTCCGTGTCGGTGTGCCGGGCCCGGCGGGCGGTCGGTGGACGGCCGTTCGCGGGCCGCGGCGATGGGCACTGGCGGAGAGCGGTGCGCAGGCGGCGGCCGAGGTGGAGGTCGAGGCGGACTGTCTGTGGCGGCTCGCCACCCGGGGCATCACACCGGACGAGGCACGTGGCCGCACGACGGCGCGCGGGGACATGGCCCTCGTCGCCGCCGTGCTGGAGATCGTCTCGATCGTTCGGTAAGGAGGCGTCGCGGGCGCACGCCCCCGGATGCCGGGCCGAGCGGGGTCAGTGGCCGGGGCCGTCGGAGTCCTTGCGATCGCCGGGGCGAACGGGGCTCGTGCCGCCCAGCTGGGTCGGGGTCAGCCTGTCGTGCTCCTGGCGGGGCACCTCGTTCGGCTCGCGCTCCTCCATGACCTCGCCGACCGGGCCGCTCTCCGGCAGTCGCGGCTGTTCCTCGGGGCGCGGCGGCCGGGCTTCGGCCGCCTTCGAACGGCGTCCCCAGACGACGGCCGCGATGAGGACGACCACCACGACAAGACCCACCACGGGCAGGATGACGCCGGTCAGGCCGGGAGATGAAGCAAGGTCCCAATGCGTCGAGTTCATGCCGGTCGAGTGCCCCGAACCCCCGCGGTCATTCAGTTCTCGCGCAGGACACGGAACGCGGGCTTGTTGTCCTCCACCTCCACTCGCACCCGGTCGCCCGACGCCAGCGCGCCGTCGAGGAGGAGCCGGGACAGCTCGTTGTCGATCTCGCGCTGGATCGTACGGCGCAGCGGCCTGGCCCCGTACTCGGGCTGCCGGCCACGGCGGCTCAGCCAGTCGAGGGCCGGCTCGGAGAACTCGATGTCGATGTGCTGGGCGCGCAGCCTGTCGCGGGTCGCGTCGAGGAGCAGTCCGGTGACCTCCCGGAGCTGTTCGTCGGTGAGCCGGTGGAAGACGATCACATCGTCGAGCCGGTTCAGGAACTCGGGGCGGAAGTGCTCGCGCAGGGTGCTCATCGCGCGCTCGCGCGCCGCGGTGTCCGTGGCTCCTTCGTCGGGCGGTCCGAAGCCGAGCGCGCCACGACCGCCGCTGAGCGCTTCGGATCCCAGGTTGCTGGTCATGACGACGACGGTGTTCTTGAAGTCGACGCGGCGCCCCTGGGCGTCCGTCAGATGCCCTTCGTCCAGCACCTGGAGCAGCAGGTTGAAGACGTCCGGGTGGGCCTTCTCGACCTCGTCGAGCAGCAGCAGCGAGTACGGATGGCGCCGGACCGCCTCGGTCAGCTGGCCCGCGTCCTCGTGTCCGACGTATCCGGGCGGCGAGCCGACCAGCCTGCTGACGGTGTGCCGTTCCTGGTACTCGCTCATGTCGAGCCGCACCATGCGGTCCTCGCTGCCGAACAGCGCCTCGGCGAGCGCCCGCGCCAGTTCGGTCTTGCCGACCCCGGTCGGGCCGAGGAACAGGAAGCTGCCGATCGGGCGGTTGGGGTCGGCGAGCCCGGTACGGGAGCGCAGGACCGCCTCGGACACGGCGGTCACCGCGTCGTCCTGTCCGACGACGCGCGCGTGCAACCGGTCGGCCAGGCCGAGGAGGCGGGTCTTCTCCTCCTCGGTCAGGCTGCTCACCGGGATCCCGGTCTGCCGCGAGACGACCTCGGCGATGTCCTCGGCCGTGACCTCGACGATCCGGCCGTCGCCGGACTGCTCCGTGCTCTCGCCGTCGCGCGCCGCGATCTGCTCGACGATGTCGTTGACGCGGTCGCGTAGTTCGGTGGCGCGCTCGTACTGCTCGGAGGCGACCGCCTGGTCCTTGTCCCTGACGAGCTGTTCGGCCTCGCGTTCCAGATCGCGTACGTCGGGGCCCTTGGTGCGCGAACGCAGCCGTACCCGGGCGCCGGCCTGGTCGATCAGGTCGATCGCCTTGTCGGGCAAGAACCGGTCGGTGATGTAGCGGTCGGACAGCTCGACGGCGGCGACCAGCGCGTCGCCGGTGTACCGCACCTGGTGGTGCGCCTCGTAACGGTCCTGCAGCCCCCGCAGGATCTCCACCGTGTCGGCGACCGTCGGTTCGGGGACGAGGATGGGCTGGAAACGGCGGGCGAGCGCGGCGTCCTTCTCGATGTACCTGCGGTACTCCCCCAGTGTCGTGGCGCCGATGACATGCAGCTCACCGCGGGCCAGGGCGGGCTTGAGCATGTTGCTCGCCTCCATCGACCCGCCCTCGGAGCCGCCGCCGCCCGCGCCGACGACGGTGTGCACCTCGTCGATGAAGACGATCAGGGCGTCGGAGTGTCCGCGTATCTCCTCGATGATCGCGTTCAGCCGCTCCTCGAAGTCACCCCGGTAGCGGGTGCCGGCGACGACGCCGGACAGGTCGAGCGAGATGACCCGCCTGCCGAGGAGCGTGTCGGGGACGTCCCCGTCGGTGATGCGCTGGGCCAGGCCCTCCACGATCGCCGTCTTGCCGACCCCGGCGTCCCCGATGAGCACCGGGTTGTTCTTGCCCCTGCGGGACAGCACCTCGATCGTCTGCTCGATCTGCTCCTCACGCCCGATGACCGGGTCGATGCGGCCGTTGCGCGCGAGGTCGGTGAGGTCGCGGCTGTACTTGTCGAGGGTCGGGGTGTCCTGGCCGTGCCCGGACGGCTGTTCCTGGCCGGCGGGCGCACCGGGCCACGGCTGGGCTCCGATGCCGTGCGCGCCCCCGCTCTCCGTCGTGGCCTGTCCGCCGAGGCGCAGCACGTTGAGGATGCGGCCGGCTGCCGAGTCGGGGTTGGCGGCCAGCGCTCCCAGGACGTGTTCAGGACCGATGTAGGAGGCGCCGGTGGCGCGCGCCAGCTCGTGGGCGCCGAGAAGCGCGCGCTTGACGGCGGGTGTGGCGGCGACGGTCGACTGCTGCGGCCCCGAACCCGCCGTGCGGTCGATGTCGGCTGCCAGCGCGTCGGGATCCGCCCCCGCCTGCTGGAGCAGCGCCCGCGTCGGCTCGGTCGCCAGTGCGGCGCGCAGCAGGTGCTCCGTACCCAGCTCCGTACTGCCGTGCCGCGCCGCGTACGTCGCGGCCGTGGCCACCAGCTCACGGGCCGGCTCGCTCATCAGCCGGGCGATGTCGGCGCGCTCCGGTATCGAGTGCGGCCCACCCCCCTGGCCTGACGAACCGCCGAGGAAGCGGGCCAGGAAATCGCCGAACGAGTCCGGGCCGCCGGGGCCCTCCGGACCCATGAATCCGCTGCTCATGTGCGTCCGTTCCGCGGTCGCGGCGGGTCGGTGCCGCGACCAGCTGAGCTGTCGGGGTCTTGGCCGGCTCTGGCGCGTCTTCGACGGCTCCATGCCCCACCGGCGCCGGGCTCCCCCGGCGATCGGGGTTGCGGTACCGGCATGGCCGCTTACCGTCGCACACACGGACCGAATCGTGTCGGCCGCACCAGGCTGACCGTGCCCTTCCACCTTCGCACCAGACGACGGCGTGCGCCGTCCGAGAGGATCCGCTGTGGCCGACGAGCCCGACAAGCTGGGGCGGTACCGCGACAAGCGGCACTTCGGCGCGACCGACGAGCCGCGCGGTGCGGACGCGCCGTCCGGGGACGATCCGTCGTTCGTGATCCAGATCCATGACGCGAGCACCATGCACTTCGACTTCCGGCTGGAGGTGGACGGTGTGCTGAAATCCTGGTCGGTGCCGAAGGGACCGCCCGCTGAGCCGAGCGAAAAGCGGCTGGCCGTGCCCACGGAGGACCATCCGCTGGAGTACCGGGAGTACGAGGGTGTGATCGCCGGCGGCCAGTACGGCGCGGGCGCGGTCATCGTCTGGGACCAGGGCACCTACCGGCCGCTCGGGGACGGCGGGGACCCGGACTCCTTCCGGCGCGCGCTGGAGCACGGGCACGCGTCGTTCCGGCTGTACGGGACGAAGCTGCGCGGCGCTTTCGCCCTCACCCGGTTCCGGGACGGGACGGGTCCGGAGAAGGAGGCCTGGCTGCTGGTGAGGAAGAAGACCGGCACCGACGGCGCCCCGCACGGCTCGGCCGCGCCCGACCCGCGGCGGGCCCGCTCGGCGCGTACCGGCAGGACGCTGCACCAGGTGGCCGAGGAGACGGCGCGGGAGCGGGACGAGGAGTGACGCCCGCACCACCGGACGGCAACGGCGCCGCCCGCCACGGCGCGCCCCGTCTCAGGGCGTGTCCCCCTCCCAGTCCCAGCGGCGCGGATCGCTGGGCCGGGGTCCGTACAGGGCCCGTCCGCCGGCCCCGTACGCGCCTATCTCCGTCGGCAGTGCGCTGCCTTCCCACAGCTGCTGGTCCGTCCACCCCGTGACGTCGAGCAGCAGCCCGTCCAGCGGACCCGCGACCAGTTCCCGGTAGACATGGCCCGGTTTCGGCCCCGGATCGGGGTCCTCGTGGTCGGCGCCGTAGACGCGCCGCCGCATCAGTTCGTCCATGGCGTTGAGGATTCCACCCGCCACTGACAACGCCTCCGAGCACGGACAACTGGCCTGGTCAGGGCGGCAACCGGTCAGGACGGGCGGCGGTAGACCGTGATCGAGTGGCCGACCTCGTCGATCGGCTCGCTGGTCCTGATCAGTGCCGCCAGCCGGCCTTCGGCCTTGGCGACCGACGAGTCCGAGACGACGAGCAGTCCGCGCACCTCGTCGGGGGGTGTGCGGCGCGGGTCGGAGGCTTCGATGCCGTAGAAGGACGGCACGCCGCTGCCCTTGTAGACGAGCCAGATCCGCTCGCCCGGATACCGCTCGCGCAGCCGGTCGGCGAGCCGGCCCAGGTCCTGGCCCCAGTCGACGTTCGAGTCGTGCAGCCGCAGATGGGTCTCGGCAGGACCGCCGAACGCCTCGTTGGAGTACGGCAGGTAGTACGGGAACGTACGCAGCGAACTGACCGCGGCGAACAGGACAGCCGCCCAGACGGCGACCTGCGCCCACCGCAGCCGTACGACCGTCACACCGGCGGCGGCCACGGCCAGGAACATCGGCAGGAAGATGACGTAGCGCGTGCCGAAGTCCCGCGCCCCGGTCATGGCCACCGCCAGCAGCAGGGCGGCGGGGACGAGGACGTACGGCACGGCGGGCCGCAGCCGGCCCGACCGCAGCAGCGCCGCCGCACCGGCCGCCCACAGGGCGAGCAGTCCGAGCGGCGTCTTCACCAGCAGCGCCGCCGGTACGTAGTACCAGAGATTGCCCTGGTAGTGCCTGCCGAACAGGAACCCGCCGAACGTCGTGTCCTCGAAGCCGAACTGGACGCGCAGACCGTCCCGGTACGGTTCCGGCAGCGGCAGCAGGTCCACGGCGAGTCCGCGCAGCCCGTGGACGGCCGGCACGTCCCCGGGTGTCGTCCAGCGCAGCCGGGGGTCGACGGCGAGATAGCTCACCCACACCACGGCGAGCGCGAGGACCGCGACACCGGCCGCCGCAGCCACGCCGTACGCCAGGATCCGCGCCGCTCCGGGCCGGTCCGGGTCCTGCGACCGGCGGCCCCGCCACACCGACAGGACGACGAGGAGCAGCAGCACCGGCACGGCGGGCAGTGCGCTCATCTTCGTGGCCGCCGCCGCGCCGATCGCGAGCCCGGCGAGCGGCAGGTAGCGGTACGGCCGCAGCCGCGCCCGCCACAGCAGCCATACCGACGTCAGCAGGAAGCCGGCCGCCGGTACGTCCAGGGTGGCCAGCGATCCGTGCGCGATCAGGTCGGGCGAGAACACGTACAGCCCGAGTGCCAGCAGCCCGCCGAAGGGACCGGTGAGATCACGCGCGAAGGCGAGAACGACCAGTCCGAAGAGCAGGGTCAGCGCGATCACCGGCAGCCGCGCCAGCAGCATCAGCCGCCAGGGGTCGTTGCCCGATTCGTACAGCAACCGTCTTCCGAGCGCCGTCTGGTCGCCCGTGAAAGCCGGATCGAGGTGGGGACGGGCGAAGGCGGTCCCGGCCGCGATGATCAGCTTGCCCAGCGGCGGGTGTTCGGGGTTGTACCGGAGGCTGTGCTGCTGTGCGTAGACCACCGCTGTGCCGACGTAGACCGGTTCGTCGATGGTCGGGGTCTGCTCGACGGCGGTGGTGACCATCGCCACGGCCATCCCGGCGAGCAGCACGCACACGGCGAGCGGCAGCCGCCACCGGCCGAGCCACCGCGGCCGGCCGAACCGGTGCCACGGGTACGCCTGTTGCGTCATGTCCACGCGCTCCGGCCGACATCCGCACAGCACCGGCACTGTGCCTGACCGCAGATCATGCCACGACCCCCCGTCCGACGGATCGGGGACCGCCCGCCCGGCGGATCAGGCGCGCGTTGCCTTCACCGCGCCTGATCGGTAAGGTCGATGTGTCTCTGTTGTCTCCGATCGAGGTGGACGTTGCGCATCTGAGGTTCGCGATCATCACGCCGTACGGCTCCTGCCGTACGCCTGTCACGCCGCTGCGGCTCTGCCCGCCGCGTGACCCCGCGTGGATGCGACCTCGGTGCCATGACCGGTCCGCCCTTCTTCAGGGGACCGTCACACCTGCCTCTCCCGGTTCGGTCGCCGCGTGGTGCTCGCATACGAAGCCCCCCGTCCACCGCGCTTGCGACTGCGAGAACCATCATGGCGACACCCATCACATCCGGCGCTTCCGTGACCTGCTCCGCCCTGTCCTACCGATGGGCGGACGGCACGGGCGTCTTCGACGGACTCAACCTCTCCATCGGCCGTGGCCGTAACGGTCTGGTCGGTGACAACGGCTCCGGCAAATCCACTCTGCTGCGGCTGCTGGCCGGTCAACTGCGCCCTTCTCAGGGGTCGGTGACCGTGGCGGGCAGCCTGGCGTACCTTCCGCAGAACCTCACCCTCGACACGGCCATGCGCGTCGAGCAGGCCCTGGGCATCGCCGAACGCCGGTCGGCGGTACGCGCCGTCGAGGCCGGGGACGTACGCGACGAGCACTTCGAGACGATCGGCGACGACTGGGACGTGGAGGAGCGGGCCCTGGCGACCCTGGGCTCGCTCGGCCTCGGCGAGGTCGAACTGGACCGTACCGTCGGCGAGATGTCCGGTGGCGAGACCGTGCTGCTGCGGCTGGCCGCGCTGCTGCTGGAGCGCCCTGACGTGCTGCTGCTGGACGAACCCACCAACAACCTCGACCTGTTCGCGCGCCGCAGACTCTACGAGGCCGTGGACTCGTGGCGTTCGGGCGTCCTGGTCGTCGTCAGTCACGACCGGGACCTGCTCGAACGGGTCGACCGGATCGCCGAGCTGCGCTCCGGGTCGGTCAGCTGGTACGGGGGCGGCTGGTCGGCGTACCAGGAGGCGCGGGCCACCGAACAGGAGGCGGCGGGGCGGACGTTGCGTTCCGCCGAGGCGGACGTACGGCGGCAGAAGCGCGAGTTGGAGGAGACCCAGGTGAAACTGGCCCGCCGGCAGCGGAACAACAAGAAGATGGACGGCCAGCGGCGGGCATCCAGGATCGTCGCCGGCGAGCTGAAGCGGTCCTCGCAGGAGTCGGGCGACAAGCTGCGCGGGGTGCACGAGGACAGGCTCAACGAGGCGCGTGAGCGCCGCGAGGAAGCGGCGGACGCGGTCCGCGCCGAGGCGGAGATCCGGGTGAGTCTGCCGCACACCGCGGTCCCCGCAGGCCGTACCGTCCTGAGCCTTCGTGACCTGCGGCCCCGGTTCGGCAAACTCGTCTCGGGCGATCTGGAGGTGCACGGGCCCGAGCGCATCGCCCTTGTCGGGCGCAACGGCGCGGGCAAGACCACGTTGCTGCGCACGCTCACCGGCGAGCTGGCCCCGCTGTCCGGTGAGGCCAGGACGTTCGTGCCGCTGCGCTTCCTGCCGCAGCGGCTCGACGTGCTGGACGACGGGCTGAGCGTC
This sequence comes from Streptomyces sp. AcH 505, assembly GCF_000818175.1. Taxonomy (GTDB): domain Bacteria; phylum Actinomycetota; class Actinomycetes; order Streptomycetales; family Streptomycetaceae; genus Streptomyces. Next base: position 6,839,618 of record NZ_JTIY01000001.1, on the reverse strand, counting down.
GCGGCCAACGTGGCCCGGCTGGCGCCCGGTGTCACCGACAACCACATCCGCTCACAGCTCGCCCGCTTCCTCTTCAAGGGGACGCGCGCGGAACAGCCGGCCGGCACCCTGTCCGGCGGCGAGCGCTTCCGCGCCGCGCTCGCCGCCATGATGCTGGCGGCCCCGGCGCCCCAGCTGCTGATGCTGGACGAGCCGACCAACAACCTCGACATGGCGAGCGTGCGTCAGCTGACGAGCGCGCTCGGCTCGTACGAGGGCGCTCTGCTGATCGCGGGGCACGACCTGGCGTTCCTGGAGTCGATCGGCGTCACCCGCTGGCTGCTGCTCGCGGAGGATCTCCAGGATGTCGCCGCCGACGAGGTGTGTGATCTGCTCTGACTCCCGTACCGGCGCGCCCGCCGGCCGGCGCCAGTAGCCTCGTGCGCAGCGCCATGTCCACGATCCCGCCGGACGCCTTGCCGGCCCGACCACCTGGAGACACCGACCGTGACCGAGACCGCCCGGCCGTCCTGGGCACCGGAGGACGTCGACATCACCAAGCCCAACGCCTCACGGATATACGACTACTTCCTCGGCGGCTCGCACAACTTCGAGGTCGACAGGGCGGCGGCCAGAGCGGCTGTCGAGGCCATGCCGGGCATCCCGGCGATCGGCCGCGCCAACCGCGCGGTCATGCACCGTGCGCTGCGGTTCACGACGGACCGGGGCATCAGCCAGTTCCTCGACATCGGTTCGGGCATCCCGACGTTCGGCAGTGTCCACGAGGCGGTCCAGCGGGCCCGGCCCGACGCCCGCGTCGTCTACGTCGACAACGACCCCGTCGCCGTCACGCACAGCCGCGCGGTCCTGGCGGGGAACGACAACGCCACCATCGCCAACGCCGACCTGCGTGACCCCAGCTCCGTCCTCGACCACCCGGAGACCCGCCGGCTGCTGGACTTCGACCGGCCCGTCGCGCTCATGCTGGTCGCGATCACGCACTTCCTGCACGACAGCGACAGGCCCACCGAGATCATCGCGGCCCTGCGCGACGCGCTGGCGCCCGGCAGCGTCGTCGTCATCACCCACGCCACGCTGGAGAACGGGCCGACTCCTGACGGCCAGGAGGCCGTGCAGCAGATCTACCGCCGCACGACGACCCCCCTGATCATGCGGTCGGCCACCGAACTGGAGCCGTTCTTCGCGGGCTTCGACCTCGTCGAGCCGGGCATCGTGCCACTCCCCCACTGGCGCCCCGACACCCCGGACGACGACCTCGACCCGGCCACGCTCCACGGACTGGCAGGCGTGGGCGTCAAACCCTGAGCTTGTCGTTTATCCAGTTCGACGCCGCTTCGTGCCGACCCTGCGGTGGGCGACGGGTTCGGTGCACCGGCTGGCGAACCGGTGCTCGCGCGCAAGGTCCGCTCGATACCGGCACCGCCCATGGCCCTACCGTACGGCTGGGTCATGCACGCCCGACGACACGCGACTACGAACGTCTCATCCAGCACACGGAATCGCTCATCACCTGGGCCGCAATCACCCTGATGACCAGTCGTATCACCCGCCGAAGCTCCCGCAGAAGCGGACTGCCGACCTCCCCCGAGGCCCAAGGAGACTGATCATCTTGGCGTCGGCGGTCAGCAACCCCGCCCAGAGGCCACGGATCCAGGCGTTCACGTCCCGGACCGGGCCTGGCGGAGGCCGTTGATGAGACCTTCCATGTCGAGTTCGCCCTCGTGAGTCTGTGCCCCGGCCGCGAGAGCAGCCTGCACGAACTCGACAACCTGCGGGGTTACAACTTGCCGAAGCAGCTTGTTCTCCTCTCGCAGTCCGTCAGCCACTGACAGGCTGATGCCCGAGTCGACCGCCTGCTTGGCCAGCGAGACCGCTTCGGGCGGGAAGGAGGCGATCCGCTGAGCAAGTCGCTCCACGAACCCGTCGAGTTCGTCCGCGGGCAACGCCCGGTTGATCAACCCGTACCGCTCGGCGAGCGCGGCGTCGAAGGCATCGGAGCCGACGATGACCTCAAGCGCACGCGACCGTCCCAGCAGGCGTGGCAGGTACTGCGAGCCTCCGCCGCCCGGAAAGATGCCCAGACTCACCTCAATCTGAGCGAACAGTGCTTTTTCGAGTGCGGCGAACCGCAGATCGAGGGCTGTAATGAACTCGATGCCGCCGCCGCGTGTCCGCCCGGCGATCTTCGCGATCGTCACCTGCGGCAGGGTCCGGTAGCTTTCGTGCATTTCCTGGATAAAACTCAGTGCGGCCGACTCGCCCTGGAGCTGCTCCAGGACAGTCTTGTCCTCCATGTCCACATGGGCGTAGAAGTAGTCAGGATCGGCGCTGTCGAACACGATGACGCCCACAGTGTCGTCGGTTCGGACCTCGGTGCTGAATCGGGCAAGGTCGGAGAGCAACGCGTGATCGCCGAGATTCATCGGCGGATTGTCGATCGTGACCTGCGCGATGCGACCGCTCACCCGGATCCGCAGGGCCTTGTAGCCGTCGTAAGTCATGTGTGAACTCCTGCACAGAGTGCTTGGGGGTACCCGGCGCGCATCGCCGTCCCGTGCCTCCACGCTAAAACCTGACGTTGGCGTGAGGTGCAACCCCGATGAGGACCGGTGTTCGACAGCGAGTTGATTCTCCGCACACCCCCTGAGGCTCAGCCGATCATGTGACGGCATCCACGCCCGCCGAGCATGCGGCTGGAGAGATCGCAGACTCGGTGGCGAAATCGATCAGCTCGTCGAGTCGATCGTGTGCCCTGGTCAGGTTGTCGATCTGGGTCCGGATGCGGTCGCGTTCGTCCTTGAGCCGCTGTGTCATCCGGGGGGTCGCGACGCGGGTGTCCAGGAAGGGCAGGATCTGCAGGATCGCTTTGCTGCTCAGCCCGGCCGAGTAGAGAAGCTGGATGAACCTCACCCGCTCGACGGCGGACTCGGGATACTGCCGGTGACCGCTGGGGCTGCGGTCGGCGATCACGAGCCCCTGCTCCTCGTAGTACCGCAGCGCACGGACGCTGACCCCGGAGCCCTCGGCCACCTTTCCGATACGCATGACACCTCCTCGGGTAATCCAGACGTGGTCCTCACGTAGACGTGAGATTTCAGCGTACGTCTTATGAACATCCACGGATGCGGAGCATCCCGCCGGTTCTCCTCGCTCGTGGTCGATCTCCCGGGAGGACCAGCACCATCGGCCACGGCAGCGCCCGGACCCACCAGCCGGGCATACCGATTCCGCGATCGACTGCCGGATCGTTCCGATTCTGAGCTGGGCAAACGCGCCACAGACCCTCGAAAACAGGCTCTGAGAGGGCGTTTAGTGCCTTCTGGTGGTTGTTTTGGCTGATATCTGCGCCGTAAAGGGTGGGGCGGTTGAGGGCAATGTGTCTCCTGGGGGAGAAGTCACGCTTTCGTGGGTGTCTTGGCCTTGCTGCTCCTGTTTCATCCCAACACGTCGTGTTGTGCGCCGTGTGCTTCGGGCGCTGGTCTGAGCGCCCAGGGTCGTTGGGTAGTCCCGGATCGTGTCTGAACGTCGGCGTTATCCCAGCGATCTGTCCGATGCCCGGTGGGAGTTGGTCGAGCCGGTCCTGACGGCCTGGCGTGCCGAACGCCGCGGCCGCGGGCTGGACATCGGCCGACCACCGGACCACGACCTGCGCGCCCTGCTGGACGCGGTCCTCTACGTGAACCGCACCGGGATCCCGTGGCGGTACCTGCCGCACGACTACCCGCACTGGAACACCGTCTACGCCTACTTCGCCCGCTGGCAGGAAGAAGGCGTCTTCGACCAGCTCAACAGCCTCCTCCGCCGCCAAGTCCGCAGGCAGGAAGGCCGCGAGGAAGAACCAACCGCCTGCGTCATCGACTCCCAGAGCATCAAGACCTCCACCAACGTCCCCGCTACCGGTCAGGGCATCGACGCCGGCAAAAAGATCGTCGGACGCAAACGCAGCATCGTCATCGACACCGTCGGACTCCTCCTCGGAGTGCTGGTCACCGCGGCGAGCGTCCAGGACTCCATCGCCGGCCAGACCCTCATCGAGAAGATCGCTGCCGAACATCCAAGCATCCGCAAGACCTGGGTCGACGGCGGCTACCGCCAGCACCTCGTCGAACACGCCGCCACCCTCGGCATCGACATGCACATCGTCCACCGCGACCCCACCACCAGGGGATTCACCGTCCTGCCCCGACGTTGGACCGTCGAGAGAACACTCGGCTGGCTCATGAACCACCGCCGCCTCGCCCGCGACTACGAAGCCAAACCCCACCGCTCCGAAGCCATGATCCACCTCGCAATGATCAATCTCATGACCCGCCGAATCACCGCCGAATCGACGCCGAGCTGGCGCGGAGCATGAAACACACCCAACCAGGCAATCCGGGATGAAACAACGGGAGGAAACGCCCTCTGACGGCTCCGGCGCCGCGTCAGCCGCCGGCGAACCTGAGATGCACGTTGTCCCAGGAGCTCAGCGCCGAGACGTCCCCGCCCAACGCGCCCAGGAGGCGCGGGAAGTAGGCGGCGAGGCACTCCTCGTACGTCAGCCTCCCCGCGACGAGGGACGCCGCCGCTTCGAGCAGTTCCGGCAGGGCCCCGGCCACCCGCTCGCGCGTCATCGACGCCTCGCGCGGCCCGCTGCCGTCGCTGTCGGCCGCCACCACGTGCGTGGCGCCGCCGAACGCGGGGAACCGCGAGGTGTCGGGGACGAGTGAGTGGAACGGGACGCCGTTGTGGAAGTACTCGAAGTGCGGCCCTCCCGACAGCGTGAGCCACGGCGTGCCCACGGCGAGCGCGGCGAAGCCGAATCCCGAGTGTGGGGAGAGCAGCAGCGCCGCCCGCTGTACCAGGGCGAGTTGGACGAGCAGGGGCAGGTCGTAGCCGTCCACCGCGCCGACCGCCGCCATCAGCGCCGAGACCTCGGCGCGCGGCATGGCGCTGGAGCGGCGCCCGTGCGCGCCTGCGGTCTTCCCGACCAGGACGATGACGGCGTGCGGCCAGGCGGCGCGCAGTTCGCGCAGCATCAGCAGCCAGGAGCCGGTGGAGGGGTACGCCTCACGGTTGCCACCGCCACTGGTCAGTAGGGCCAGGACAGGAGTCCCCGCGGATACCGCGCCGAGGACGTCATGTGCCGCTCGCCGCGCGTCCTCCGGCAGCTTCAGTCGCAGTGGGTGCTCAGGGAGGTGGCTGAGACCCGGGGCGTCCCTGGGCGTGCCGAAGTACGCGGCGGCGGCGGCCGACAGACGTGCCAGTTGGGGGAACGCGGCCTGGTTGGCCGGGTCGTCCCGCATGTAGCAGCGGTAGGTCCACCGCCAGTCCGGTGGGACGGCGGCGAAGACGTCGTCCGGGAGCGACGTGCCCGCCACGTCGTAGTCGACGGTGTAGTGGGCGGCCAGGAAGTCGCAGCAGTCGGCGAGTTCCACCGGCGCGCGACGATGCAGTGCCAGGGAGACCGGCAGGTGCGGGTACGCGGCGGCGTAGGCGCCGGCGATCTGCAGGCCCTCGATCACATGGCCGACGGGCGGGAACGTGGCCCAGTCCACCAGCAGGTGGCCGGTCTCGGTCGTGTGCGGAACCGGTGTGGTCGTGTGCGGGGTCATCGTGAAGTCTCCGGACGGAACTGCCCGCGCGGGCGCGGGACATGACGGTGTGCCTCATGCGCCGTCCGTGGCGGCGCACGCCGCCACCGGGAGATCACTTCACGGCAGAGACCGTACCAATCCCCTCGCCGTTTACGCCGCCGATTCCAGGTTCAGCAGGATGGACTTGGCGTCGGGGCCGCCCGCGTAGCCGCCCAGTGTGCCGTCGCTGCGCAGTACGCGGTGGCAGGGGACGACCACGGGGAGCGGGTTGGTCGCGCAGGCCGTGCCGACCGCCCGTACCGCCTTGGGATTGCCGACGAGGCGGGCCACTTCCGCGTAGCTCTGGGTGTGGCCGTAGGCGATGTCAGGGAGGTGGCGCTGGACGAGCTGCCGGAAGCCCTTGGAGAGCGCCAGGTCGAGGGGGAGGTCGAAGGCCTGCCTCGCGCCGTTGAAGTACTCGTCGAGTTCGCGGGCCGCCGCGTCCAGGCGGCGTGGCGCGCGCAGCACACGGGGGCTCAGCCGGGTGGTCAGGGTGTCGAGGACCTTGTCGTGGTCCTCGACCGCGTAGGCGACCCTGACCAGGCCCTTCTCGGTGGCCGCGAGCAGCAGCGGGCCGACGGGGGTGTCGACGGTGGTGTAGGCGACGTCGAGGATCCCGTCGCGTGCCGCGGCCTCTTCGAGCTTGCCGTGCAGTCTGCTCAGCCTCTCCCGGCCCGCGGAGACGCCGGCGCGGGCGAGCAGGGCCGCGGTGTCGTCGTCCGGTGTGCCGTTGGCGTCGTTGGTGACGTCGGTGTCGTTGGTGTCGTTGGTGTCGTTCATGGGGTGACTCCTTTCGCGTGGGTGCCGGCGAGGGTGGTTCTCAGCGCCTTGATGCCGTCCGAAGCGGCGCGGCGTACCGCGTCCGGCGTGCCTCCGACGAGGGAGGCGACGTCGCGGTACGGCAGGCCGGCGAAGTGGTGGTAGGCGACCGCCTGCCGCTGTTTGGACGGAAGTGCCTTGACCGCGTCCCACAGGTCGGGGTCCGCGGCGTCGGGCAGTCCGCTGGTCGAGGGGCGGTCGGGCAGTTCGTCCACGGGGATCGCGTGCCGGGCGCGGGCACGGGTGATGTCGACGGCCTTCCGGTGGGCGATGGTGACCAGCCACGCCTCGACGTTCGCGTCCTCCGGCAGCTCCGGGTAGGCGCGCATCGCGGCGAGGAAGGTCTCCGACCAGGCGTCGTCGGCGTCGTGGACGCCGACGACCGCCCGGCACACGCGGAGCACCGTGTCCGCGTGTTCGGTGACGACCTGTTCAAAGGGTTTCATGATGTCCGTTCAGAACAGCCGCGCGGCCTTCGCCGTCTCGGGTTCTTCGAGTTCGAGCAGGAACTGCTTGCGCTTGAGTCCGCCGGCGAACCCGGTGAGCTTCCCGTTGCTGCCGACGACCCGGTGGCAGGCCACGATGATGGAGAGCGGGTTGTGGCCGACGGCCTGTCCCACCGACTGGGCGAGTGCCTTGTCGCCGAGTCGCTCGGCGAGCTGGCCGTAGGTGACGGTCTCGCCGTACGGGATCTCGCGGAGCAGCGCCCAGACGCGCTCCTGGAACGGCTCCCCGTCGGTCGCCGTCGGCAGGTCGAACGAGGACCGCTCACCGGCGAGGTACTCGCGCAGCTGGGTCGCGGCGGCCGTGAGCAGCGCGTCGTCCTCGACGGCGGTCAGCGGGCCCAGGCTGCCCTCCGGCGGCAGGTACCAGTGGTGCGGGAAGTAGAGACCCACGATGGCGTCCCCCGACGCCGCCACCGTCAGCTCGCCGAGCGGGGTGTCCACGATCGCGTGGCGCGTGTCCATGGTTCCGGTCTCCTCTGCTGCGTTTTCCGCCGTCACAGGGAAGACGCGCGAGGCACGCGAAATGTGAGGTCCCGTCTGACGCTTCGGTTCAGGCCCCGGACGCCGTGCCGGCGCGCAGGCTGTCCATCACCAGTCCGAGCATGTGCCGCGAGCGTGCCTCCCAGTCGGCGTCGAGGTCGATCCGCCACAGGAAGCCGACCAGCAGCAGTACTTCCTCGGCGTCGACGTCCTGCCGGATCTCCCCCGCTTCCTTGCCGGCGTCCAGCAGGAGCGCGATGGCTCCGACGACCGGTCCGTACCCTTCGCCCGCCAGCTGGGCCCGCGTGACGGTGTGCAGCGCGCCGGCGAGGCCGTGCTTGATCCGCCCGTACGCGGCGAGCCGGTCGAACCACCGGCGCAGCGCCTCGGCCGGCGGGTGCGCGGCGAGCAGCGCGGGGGCGGCTTCGACGAGTTCGGTTACGTCATGGCGGTGCACGGCGAGCACCAGGGCCTCCCGGTTCGGGAAGTGCCGGTAGAGGGTCCCCTGGCCGATCCCGGCCAGTTTGGCGATGGACTGGAGCGACGCATCGCCGCTCGTGGCCAGGGCGGTGCGTGCGGCCTCCAGGATCCGGGCGCGGTTCTGCTCGGCGTCGGCGCGCAGGCCGGACCGGGGCGTGCGCGCCTCCTGCTGCCTCTCGGCCATGGGCTCTCCTCCGTACGACATCACCGGCTGGCTAATCGGACACATGTCCGCTACGGTTCACGGAGTAGCCGGACACATGTCCGCTTCGAGGCTACCGCGTATCGCGGGCCTGTTCATGGACCTGTCCACCAATCTGTTCACAGAGGACCACATCATGTCGGAGATCAAGGACAAGGTCATCGCCGTCACCGGCGCCACCAGCGGCATCGGCGAGGCCACCGCGTTGCTGCTCGCCCGGCGCGGCGCGAAGGTCGTGCTCGGCGCGCGCCGCCCGGAGCGGCTGGCGGCGCTG
>NZ_JTIY01000001.1:6822020-6831143 GCF_000818175.1 Streptomyces sp. AcH 505 | reverse complement strand
GCTGGCCGCCCGTATCGCCGCCGAGGGCGGTGAGGCCGCCCACACCGTCACGGACGTGACGCGCCGCGCCGATCTGGCGGCTCTCGTCGCACTGGCCCGCGAACGGTACGGGAAACTCGACGTACTCGTCAGCAACGCCGGCATCGGGCCGGTCTCCGCCCTGGACGACCTGCGTGTCGACGACTGGGACGCGATGATCGACGTCAATGTCAGGGGCGTCCTGCACGGCATCGCCGCCGCGCTGCCGGTCTTCCGCGGCCAGGGCTTCGGGCAGTTCGTGCACACCGCGTCCACGGCCGCGTACCGCACGGTGCCGAACCAGGCCGTCTATTCGGCCACGAAGGTCGCGGTCCGGGCGATCTCCGACGGGCTGCGCCAGGAGGCGGGTCCCGATGTGCGGGTGTCGGTCGTCTCCCCCGGCTTCGTCAGGACGGACTTCACGAATTCCGTGCCCGACCCCGAGGTACGCGCCCAGCTGGCCGCCTCGAAGGAGGCGTTCGCCATCCCGCCGGACGCGATCGCGCGCGCCGTCGCCTTCGCCGTCGAGCAGCCCGCCGACGTCGATGTGAACGAGATCGTCGTCCGTCCCACGGCGCAGGGGTGACCGCCTCCGGCTACGTGCCGGATCGGCGATACTGGAGGGTGCGCCGGACGCTGTCCGACGCTTGAGGTAAGGAGAGACGACATGACGGATTCGACCGAGCGCGCGGTTCTCGCCGGCGGGTGCTTCTGGGGCATGGAAGACCTGATCCGCAAGTACCCCGGCGTTGTCTCCACCCGGGTCGGTTACACCGGTGGCGATGTGCCGAACGCGACCTACCGCAACCACGGGACGCACGCCGAGGCGATCGAGATCATCTTCGATCCGGCCCTGACGTCCTACCGCACCCTGCTGGAGTTCTTCTTCCAGATCCACGACCCGACGACGCTCAACCGCCAGGGCGGCGACATCGGGACGAGTTACCGGTCCGGCATCTACTACACGAACGACGAGCAGAAGCGGGTGGCCGAGGACACCATCGCCGATGTGAACGCGTCCGGGCTCTGGCCGGGGCAGGTGGTGACCGAGGTCGCCCCCGTCGGTGACTTCTGGGAGGCCGAGCCGGAGCACCAGGACTATCTGGAGAAGTACCCGGAGGGCTACACCTGCCACTTCGTCCGGCCCAACTGGAAGCTGCCGAGCCGCAAGGACGCGAGCGCCGCTTCCCACTGAGCCAGGGGCTTCCCGTTGAGCCAGGGGCCGGCGCCCGGGGGCCGGGGGCCGTGCCCGACGGCCCCTCGGCGCGGCCCGGCGCTCAGCCGAGGCTGAGGGGCGTTTCCTTGTCCCGCAGCGCGGCGACGACGGGCGCGTACATACGGTTCTTGATCGTCCCGAGCGTGCGGCCGTCCTTGGCGGTCTGGCTCCGGGCGATCTCGACGGCCGCCGCGCGTACGGCGTCCTCGTCCGCCGTACGGTCGACGATCCCCGCGGCGAGCGCGTCGCCGCCGCCGTAGCGGCGGCCGGTGACCATGGACTCGTGCGCCGTCTGCGGGGTCAGCCGGGCCTGGATGAGTGCGGACATGCCGACGCTGAACGGGATGTTGATGTCCGCCTCGGGCAGGCACCAGTAGCCCCGGTCGGCGCGCATCACCCGGAAGTCGTGGGCGAGCGAGAGCATCGCGCCGGCGGCGAAGGTGTGTCCCTGCAGGGCCGCCACGGTCACCATCGGCAGGGTCAGCAGCCGGACGAACAGTTCCTGTACGTCGGTGACGTACTCGCCGGCCTGTTCGCCGTGCGCGAGCAGCCAGTCGAGGTCCAGGCCGTTGGAGAAGAACTTGCCGGTGGCCGCCGTCACCAGGGCGCGCGGTCCGTCCGCCTTCTCCACCTGGTCCAGGAGGGCGTTGACCTCGGTGAGCCAGTCCGGGTGGAAGCGGTTCTCGGTGTCTCCGAGATCCAGTACGAAGACATCGTCCACACGGTCGAGAGTGGGCATGACTACTCCTTCGAAGTGTGCCGGGCGAGTTGGGCCGGCGGGCCGACACGATCGACCCTACCCGACGGTAACTATGCGGTGGGGCTGACCGTCGGACTCCGTTTTGAGTAGCGGTACTCATGCCCCGTCCGCGCCGTACCGCCAGGGTGAGGGCCGGGGTATCGACCGGTGAACTGGGGGACGGCATGGGGAAGTTCTTGGGCGCGCTGCTGGTGGTCGCACTGACCGCCGGGGCGCTGGCCGCGGCGTACGCGGCCGGCGCCCCGCTGCCGGCACTGCTCACCGCCGGGGCGGGCGCGCTGTGTCTGCTGTGGCTGCTCGTGCTGCTGACCGTCCCGTGGAACCTGTACTTCCGGGCACATGCGGTGCTTGCCGAGATCGGGGTGAGCCGCGAGAAGGGCCTGGAGATCTCGCCCGAGCGCGACGCCGAGGCCGCCCGGATCGCGCGGCTGATGCTGCGGGCCGCCGTGGCGGGACATGTGCTGACGGCCGGTGTCGTCGTCGCGGTCACGGCGGCGACCGGCGGGGCGACGGGCTACTGGTTCGCCGGCTTCTGCCTGTTGAGCACGGTCTTCCGGCCCGCCGGCGCCTACTTCGGCCAACTGCGCGGGCGGCTGCGCACGCTGCTGACGGACGTCACGTATCCCCGCGACGACGTGCTGGAACTGCGCAAGCAGGTCGGGCGGACGGAGAGCGGGATGAAGGTCCTGGAGGACAAGGCCGAGGAGCAGTACCTCGCGCTCGCCGAACTGCGGCGCTCCGTCGATGCGTTGGGTGCCTCCGTATACGCGCGCGCCGACGAGGCCGACCGGAAGATCGTGCTGCTGGGGCGGGAGTTCGAGGCCACGGTGAACCGGCTGACGGACAACGAGGAGATCATCACCGGCATCAAGGCCTTTCTGCGCCTGCTGCGGGCGGGCGACGCCGTTCACACGGCCACCGACACCGGCGGCTGAACGGCGAGCGCCGCGATCAGGGCGCTGCGGGTTTCCGCTCGGTGATACCCGCGCCCGGCCGGCCGACTCGCCCCGTTATCCGGGGGTAGACGACGAACCGGTGCAGCGGATCGAGGAGGAGCACGGTGGGCGACATGTCGATGAAGGCAGTGGGGTGGGCGCAGTCCTTCCCCATCTCGGGAGGGGTGCAGGCGGGCCGTAACTGGGCGCGCGCGCACCTCGACTCGCTGCCGTGGACCGCGGAAGCGCCCGACACGGTGGACGACGTGCTGCTCACCGTCTCGGAGCTGATCACGAACGCGCATGTGCACGCACGGAGCACCGCGCAGCTGATCCTGGCCTGGGACAACACCTGTCTGCATGTGAGCGTGCACGACTCGGGTGACGCGGTGCCCGCGCCCCGGTCGTCCGAGGAGCTGGCCACGTCGGGGCGGGGGCTCACCATCATCGACGCGCTCGCCGACAGCTGGGAGACGCACGCGCAGAGCGACGGCAAAACCGTCACGGCCTGCTTCTCCCCGCCGGGATATCCGGCACCGCACGCCCAGGACGGCTTCGGCCGGTCCGCCGACACTGCCTAGACAGGGTCCGCGGCCGGGCGGTCCGCCCCGGGCGGGGTGCGGTACGTACCGGTCAGACCGTGCCGGACGCGGTGATCGTGACCTTGGCCTTGGGGGCGCCCGAGCGGGTGCCGAGCGCCTCGATCTTGCGGATCAGGTCCTGGCCCTCGACGGCCTCGCCGAAGACGACGTGCTTGCCGTCCAGCCAGCTCGTCACCACGGTCGTGACGAAGAACTGCGAGCCGTTGGAGTCCGGGCCGCTGTTGGCCATCGACAGCAGGAACGGCCTGTCGTGCTTGAGCTGGAAGTTCTCGTCCGGGAACTTCTGCCCGTAGATGCTCTTGCCGCCGGTGCCGTTCCCTGCGGTGAAGTCGCCGCCCTGCAGCATGAACTCGGGGATGATCCGGTGGAAGGACGAGCCCGCGTAGCCGAATCCCTGCTCGCCCGTGGCCAACGCGCGGAAGTTCGCCGTCGTCTTCGGCACCACGTCGTCGAACAGCTGGAAGACGATCCGCCCGGAGGGCTCGTCGTTGATGCTGATGTCGAAATAAACATTGCTGGTCATGCTCGCAATCCTGCCATCCTGGGACAGCCGTTGACCGCGCAGGGTCGTTCACCGCGTGTCCGCGGCCCCCGCCGCCGGGCCGACAGGCCGGGAACCGGGTCCTGACCTACGCTGACTCGGGGGAGCCCTTTTCCGTTCCGGTCGACACACCCCGGAGGACCCATGGCTGTCCGGCACCAGTTGATCAAACGGCCTCCGGCCGATGTGTGGGCCGTGCTCGCGGACGGCTCGCGCTACGCGGACTGGGTGGTGGGCACCTACAAGTCCCACCCGGTGGACGACGCTTGGCCCGCGCTCGGCTCGAAGATCGAGTACCTGGTGCGGCTCGGCCCGTGGCAGGCGAGCGGCCACACCGTGGTACGCCGCCACGAACCGCCCCTGCGGCTCGAACTGGAAGCCTTCTCAGGGCCGCTCGGCACCGCCCGTATCGCCGTCGAGATCAACCCCTGGGGCGAGGACACCCTGGTGGTCGTGGACGAGCACCCGCTGACCGGCCCCGGCGGGTCCCTGCACAACGGCGCCGTCGACGCCCTGATCCAGCTCCGGCACCGCAGCATGCTGCGCCGCCTCGCCGATGTGGTCGAGGGGCTGCCCCGCGGCGCCAGGACAGCCCATGCCTGACGCGGTGGTGATCGGCGCGGGACCCAACGGGCTGGTGGCCGCCAATCTGCTGGCCGACGCGGGCTGGAGCGTGGAGGTCCTGGAGGCGCAGGAGGAGCCCGGCGGGGCGCTGCGCAGCGACCGGGGCGTGCATCCCGACTACATCAGCGACGTCTTCAGCGCCTTCTATCCGCTGGCCGCCGCCTCTCCGGTGATCGGCGCGCTCGCCCTGGAGGCGGAGGGACTGCGCTGGACCCACGCGCCCCGGGTGCTCGCGCATCCGCTGGCGGACGGCCGCTGCGCCGTACTGGACCGCGACCGCGAGTCGACGGCGGAAGGGCTTGAGGCGTTCGGCGCGGGCGACGGGCAGGCCTGGGAGCATCTGTGCCGTATCTGGGACCTGCTGGACGAACCCCTGCTGGAAGCCCTCTTCACACCGTTCCCGCCGGTGCGCGCCGCGGCGCGGCTGGCCGCCCGGCTGCGGGCGGGCGGCGGACTGCGGCTGGCCCGCACCATGGCGCTGCCGGTCCGGCGGCTCGGCGAGGAGGAGTTCACCGGCGAGGGCGGCAGACTGCTGCTGGCTGGCAACGCGCTGCACGCCGATCTCGCCCCGGAGGCGGCGGGCAGCGGCGGCTTCGGCTGGCTGATGTCGATGCTCGGCCAGACACATGGCTTTCCGGTGCCGGTCGGCGGTTCCGGCCGGCTGACCGACGCTCTGGTGCGCCGGCTGGAGCGGCTCGGCGGCGGTGTGCGCTGCGGTGAGCGGGTCACGGAGGTCGTCGTACGCGGTGGCCGCGCCGTGGGCGTACGGACCGCCGGCGGCGAGGGGATCGTGGCCCACAAGGCCGTCCTGGCGGATGTCGCGGCGCCGGACCTGTACACCCGGCTGGTCGACGCGGCGGAGCTGCCGGACCGGGTCTTCGACGACCTGCGCCGCTTCCAGTGGGACTTCGCGACCTTCAAGGTCGACTGGGCGCTGAGCGGTCCGATCCCCTGGACCGCCCCGCAGGCGGCGACGGCGGGGACGGTCCATCTGGCCGACGGGGTCGACGCGCTCACCCGGTTCGCCGCGCAGATCGCCATGGGGCAGGTGCCCGACGAGCCGTTCGCGCTGCTGGGGCAGATGACGACCGCCGACGCCTCCCGGTCACCGGCAGGTACGGAGTCGGCGTGGGCCTACACCCACGTGCCGCACCGGATCAAGGGCGACGCCGGGGAGGACGGGCTCACCGGCAGCTGGGACGAGCGGGAGCGTACGGCCATGGCCGACCGGATCGAGGCGCAGGTGGAGCGGTACGCGCCCGGTTTCCGCGACCGCGTCCTGGCCCGCAGGATCCTCGCGCCGCCCACCCTGGAATCGCTGGACGCCAATCTGCACGGTGGCGCGCTGAACGGCGGCACCACCAGCCTGCACCAGCAGCTGGTCTTCCGCCCCACGCCCGGCACCGGGCGGCCCGAGACCCCCGTTCGTGGTCTGTATCTCGCGTCCGCGAGCGCGCATCCCGGTGGCGGGGTGCACGGCGCGCCCGGCGCCAACGCGGCACGCGCCGCGCTGCGCACGCACCGGGCGGCAGGCGCGTTCTCGGCGGCGCAGCGTGCCCTCGCCCGGCGTGGCAGAAGCGGCGCGGCCGGTCCCGTACGACCAGGTGCGAAAAGGTAGATATGGATGCCCGTCGGTTGGATCATCTGCTGACGCGGAGTCCCGGCGGCGCACTCATGGTGATTCCGCTGGCACTGATCGTGGTGATCTCCGCCGTGGATGTGCGGTCGCCCGAATACGTCCACCTCGGTCCGCTGCTGGTCATCGCCCCCGCCCTGACCGCTTCCTTCGGCGGGCCGCTGCGTACCGCCATGGTGGGTGGCGCGGCCGTGGCGGCGCAGATCTTCATCGCCGTGTTCCACGGCGGTCTGACCACCGCCAACCATGTCGCGCAGATCATCGCCCTGGCGGTGCTGTCCGCGCTGGTCGTCTTCTTCTGTCATGTCCGGGAGCGGCGCGGCCAGGAGCTGACCAGGGTCAGATCGGTGGCCGAGACGGCTCAGCGGGTGCTGCTGCGCCCGCCGCCGGGGCGGGTCGGACCGCTGCGGGTGGCGTGGCGCTATCTGGCGGCCGAGGACGACACCCAGATCGGTGGTGACCTGTTCGCCGTCACCCGGGCGGGCGGGCGGAACAGCCGGGTGATCATCGGGGATGTGCGGGGCAAGGGCCTCGCGGCGATCGGCGAGGCGTCCGTCGTCCTGGGCGCCTTCCGGGAGGGCGCCCGGCGCTGCCCGGGCCTGCCGGAGCTGGTGGAGGTCATTGAGGAGAGCGTCTGCCAGGACCTGGAGGACGTCAGCGACACGACGGCCGACCCCGGGGAGCACTTCGTGACCGGCCTGCTGCTGCAGATCCCGGACGACGAAGGGCACGCGGAGATGATCAACTGCGGCCATCCCCCGCCGCTGCTGCTGCGCGACCGGCGCACGACGGTGCTGTACGCGGCCCGGCCCTCGCCACCGCTCGGGCTGTGCGGGCTGCCGGCGCCGGAGCATCACGGAGATGTGTTCGCCTTCGAGCGTGGCGACACGCTGCTGCTGTACACCGACGGCGTCATCGAGGCCCGCTCGCCGGAGGGCGAGTTCTATCCCCTGGCCGAGCGGGTGGCCTCGTTCCCCCCGTCAGGTCCTGAGGCGCTGCTGGAGCGGCTGCACCGCGACCTCGTCGCTCATACGGGCGGCCCGTTGGGCGACGACGCCGCGATGCTCGCCGTCGAACGCGCTTCCTCGGACGTCATACGCCCCTGACGACCGGTGCCTCCAGATGGGGCAGGTGATGGCCGAGGCGTTCGCGCTTGGTCCGCAGATATCTGATGTTCTCGTCGCTCGGGGGCATCAGCAGCGGGACCCGCTCGGCGACCTTGATGCCGTGCCGCAGCAGGGCCTGGCTCTTCCGGGGGTTGTTCGACATCAGCCGTACGGAACTCACGCCGAGGTCGTGCAGGATCCCGGCCGCCACTCCGTAGTCACGGGCGTCAGCGGGCAGTCCCAGGGCCAGATTCGCCTCGACCGTGTCCAGTCCGTCCGCCTGGAGCCGCATCGCCTGGAGTTTGGCCAACAGCCCTATGCCCCGGCCCTCGTGGCCCCGGAGATAGATGAGGACCCCCCGCCCCTCGTGTGCGATGGCGCCCAGCGCGGCGGCCAGTTGGTCCCCGCAGTCGCAATGTCTGGACCCGAAGGCGTCTCCGGTCAGACACTCCGAATGCAGACGGGTGAGCACCCCTTCCGCCGCTCCTTCGGGGTCCTCTCCCCCGACATCGCCGTACACCAGGGCCATTTGCTCATCCGCGCGACAGCTGTCCCGATAGCCGATTGCGAGAAAATCGCCGTGCACAGTGGCCAGTCGTACGTCCACCACCCGCTCGACAAGCGATGAACCAGCCCCGCCGTCGGACTTGCCAGCACTTTCCGTCATGACCAGATCGTATCCGCCAACTGCCCCGCGGTGAACGCGAAAGCAGAAACGGAACGGATCATTTCCGCGTAGCCTGATCTTGCGCGTGCCGGTCGAGTACCGCGGCGCGAAGTCACGTACCGCAGGGCGAAAGGGTGGCATGAGATGAGTGGGCCGGAAATACCGCGGACGGCCGCCGGGCCGCTGCCACGGGAGACCACCGTGGACGTAAGGGAACGCCGGCCCGATGTCGCCGTCCTGCCCATCGGCAGTTTCGAGCAACACGGCGCGTTCCTGCCGCTGGTGACCGATACGGTCGTCGCCTGCGCGATCGGCGGCGCGGTCGCAGCCGCTCATCCGGTGCTGCTGCTGCCGCCGCTGACGATCTCCTGCTCGCACGAGCACGAACACGCCGACTGGCCGGGCACCGTGAGCATTTCGGCCGCGACCCTGGGCGCCGTGGTACGGGATGTCGCCGACTCGCTCGGCAGAACCGGAATCGGAACTCTTATTCTCGTCAACGGACATGGCGGAAACTACGTCCTGCGCAACGTGGTCCAGGAATCCGCGACACACGGCACACGCATGGCCCTTTTTCCCAGCTCGGCCGACTGGGCCACCGCACGAGAGAGAGCCGATGTGCGGACATCGTCCAACAGCGATATGCACGCCGGTGAAGTGGAGACCTCCATCCTGCTGCACGAGCGTCCCGAACTGGTACGCCCCGGCTACGAGTCCGCCGATTTCCTCGCCGACGACCGGCGGCATTTGCTCACCCTCGGCATGCGGGGCTACACCGAGTCCGGTGTCATAGGCCGTCCTTCATTGGCTTCCGCGGCGAAGGGAAAGGAACTCCTCGCCGCACTCGTCGATTCCTTCGCCAGTTATTTTCCCCTGCCGGCGCCGGACGCGGCCCCCGGAAGGGAAACGTGGTGAGCGGAGTGCTCGACGAGGCCGCCGCCTGGGAGTTGCTGCGCGGCATCAGGTCCGAGGCCGGCGCCGAGGCCGCCGGACTGCGGCGCGGCACGGCCGGCGGGCC
>NZ_JTIY01000001.1:6811675-6816407 GCF_000818175.1 Streptomyces sp. AcH 505 | reverse complement strand
CGGCAGCCAGTTCCTCGACTCGCCGGGCACCGGGCTCTACCACTCGTACCTGTGCGACGAGGTCGTGCCGTACGTGGACACCCACTACCGCACGCTGGACAGCAGCGACCACCGCGCCATCTCAGGGAAGTCCAGCGGTGGTTACGGCGCGATGATCACGCCGATGCTCCGTCCCGACCTGTTCGGCGCGCTGGCCACGCACGCCGGCGACGCGTTGTACGAGTACTGCTACGCGGCCGAGTTCCCCGGGGCCGTGCGCGCGCTGCGCCCCTGGGACGGGGACATCTTCCGCTGGTGGGAGGAGTTCCGGGCGCGTCCCGTCCCCGGCAGGCCGGGCGACGAGGCGCTGCTGACCGTCCTCGGCGTCGCCGCGTGCTACTCCGCCGCCGACGACGGGACGCCGCTGCTGCCGTTCGATCCGCACACCGGCCGGCTGATCCCCGCCGTCTGGCAGCGGTGGCTCGACCTTGACCCGGTGCGGATGGTCCCGGAGCGCGCGGAGGCGGTCGCCTCACTGCGCGCGGTCTGGATCGACGCGGGTACCCGTGACGAGTACTTCCTCGACGTCGGCGCCCAGGCGTTCCACGGTGCGGTGCGGGCGGCGGGACTGCCGGAGGGGGCCGTGCACTTCGAGCTGTTCGACGCGGGCCACGGCGGGATCGACTACCGGTATCCAAAGGCCCTGGACTGGCTCGCCCGCCGTATCCAGCCCTGAGACAGCGGCGGTTCACCTATCCTCCGCACCTTGGGCGACTTCTTTCGGACCGTGGTCGACGTGGAAGCGACGGCGGAGGAGGTCTGCGGCGTCGCGCGCGGCATCGAGGCCTGGCGGACGACAGGGCGGGGCAGCGTCGGCTGCCCCGCCTGTCGCGTGGCGGTCCCGGTGACCGCGTGGTCGTGGGGAGCGGGCTTCGCCCTCGGGTGCCTCGCCCTCGACTCTGCGAACGTGCGCGTCCCCGCTACACCGTCCCGGCCCTCTTGGTGCGGAAGCGGCGGTGCAGTTCGCGGACCTCTTCGGCGAGGCCGGGGATCGGGCCCACGGTCGGCACACCGGGCGCCACCTCGCTGATCGGCAGCACGGCGACGGGCGCGGGTCCCGCCCCCAGCTCCGCGAGCCAGGCCGCCGTCTGCGCCGCCGAGCTGGCGTAGACGATGCGGCCGAGCCCGACCCAGCCGTGGGCCGCCGCGCACATCGGGCAGTGCTCGCCCGAGGTGTAGACGGTGGCAGCGGCCCTGGCCTCGGCGGTCAGCTGGGCCGCGGCCCAGCGCGCCAGCTCGAACTCCGGGTGGCGGGTCTGGTCGGCCAGGGTCGTCTCCCGGTTGTGGTCCTCGGCGAGTACCGTGCCGTCGGCCCCGACGAGGACGGACCCGAAGGGCTCGTCGCCGCCTTCCAGGGCTTCGGCCGCCAGTTCCACGCTGCGGCGGGCGTGGGCCAGTTCCTCGTCGGTGAGGGGAACGGGGTCGGTCATCTCCGGTGCTCTCCTTCTCGGTTCACTGAATGGGCTGGTCGGGGTCGGTGTCCCAGAGGCGGGTGGTGTGCGCGTCGACGAGTGCCCCGACGCGCATGACCGCCTCGGCCGTCGGCATCGCGTCCAGCCGCCGGCCGTCCCGCAGCCGCAGGGCGACCAGGTCGTCGGCGGCTTCCTCGGCGCCGATCACCGCCTGGTACGGCACCAGTCTGGCAGCCCGGATCCGGGCCCCCAAGGTGCCCTGCTCGGGTCCCGCGAGCCGCGCCCGCAGCCCCCGGTCCGCGCAGCGGCGGACGAACTCGGCGGCCCGGCCGCGCTGGTCGTCGGTGACGGGCAGGACCACGAGCTGGGTGGGGGCGAGCCAGCCGGGGAAGGCACCGCCGTGCTGTTCGACGAGGTGCGCGACGGCCCGCTCCACGCTGCCGACGACACTGCGGTGGATCATGACGGGCCGGTGTCTGCCGCCGTCCGCGCCGATGTAGCGCAGCCCGAACCGCTCGGGCTGGTGGAAGTCGACCTGGACGGTGGAGAGGGTGGATTCGCGGCCCGCGCCGTCGGCGATCTGCACGTCGATCTTCGGCCCGTAGAACGCCGCTTCCCCCTCCGCAGCGTCGTACGCCACACCCGAGCGGTCGAGTACGTCGGTCAGCAGCGCGGTGGCCCTTTCCCACAGGGCGGGGTCGGCGACGTACTTCCCCGAAGGGCCCGGCAGGGACAGCTGCAAGCGCGCCGGGCGGATGCCGAGCGCCGCGTACGCCTGGCGGATCAGTCCGAGGGCCGCGGCCGCTTCGTCGGCTGCCTGGTCCAGGGTGCAGAAGACATGCGCGTCGTTGAGCTGGATCGCCCGTACGCGGGTGAGGCCGCCGAGCACGCCCGACAGCTCGGCGCGGTACATGCCGCCCAGTTCGGCCATCCGCAGGGGCAGTTCGCGGTAGCTGTGGGCACGGGACCGGTAGATCAGCGCGTGGTGCGGGCACAGGCTCGGCCGCAGGACGACCTGCTCCCCGCCGACGTCCATCGGCGGGAACATGTCCTCGCTGTAGTGGGACCAGTGGCCGGAGATCTCGTAGAGTTCCCGCTTTCCGAGTACGGGTGAGTACACGTGCTGGTAGCCGGCCCGGCGTTCGGCGCCCCGGATGTACTCCTCCAGGGTGTGCCGTACGGTCGCGCCGTCGGGCAGCCAGTACGGCAGCCCGGCGCCCATCAGGGGGTCGGTGTCGAACAGAGCCAGCTCGCGGCCGAGCTTGCGGTGGTCGTGCATGGTGGTCTCCTCGCGGACTGAGGGCGAGTGGACCGCACGGCGAAGCCCCGGGGCACTCGCCCCGGGGCTTCGAACTGGGTCAGCAGTCAGCGCGCCGGGACACTCTCCGGCGTCGTCGTCATGGCGGCACGCTTCATGACCAGCACGCTAGCAGACCAGTCATCACTCGAACGGGTGATTAACCGCTCCGTAATGCGCCCACGTGTTCGCCTCGCGAAGATGGGTAGTGGCGGAAACGATTGGCCGAAGGGGCATGTGAGGCAGGCCCGGCAGTGCGGCGGGCATGAGAAGGGACGGACACTGTGGCACGACCCAGGATCCTCGTGGTGGGCGCCGGCTTCGCGGGGGTGGAGTGTGTACGCCGTCTGGAGCGCACCCTCGCCCCCGGTGAGGCGGAGGTGTGTCTGGTGACGCCCTTCTCGTACCAGCTCTACCTGCCGCTGCTGCCACAGGTCGCCGCAGGTGTGCTCACGCCGCAGTCCGTCGCCGTCTCGCTGCGCCGCAGCAGCAAGCACCGTACGAGGATCCTGCCGGGCGGCGCCGTGGGTGTCGACCCGAAGGCGAAGGTGTGCGTGGTCCGCGACATCACGGGTGAGCTGGTCAACGAGGCGTACGACTATCTCGTGCTCACCCCGGGCAGCATCACCCGGACCTTCGACATCCCCGGTCTGGTGGACAACGCGCGCGGGATGAAGACGCTGGCGGAGGCCGCCTACATCCGGGACCATGTGATCGCACAGCTCGACCTGGCGGACGCCAGCCAGGACGAGGCCGAGCGCGCCTCGCGGCTGCAGTTCGTGGTGGTCGGCGGCGGATACGCGGGCACCGAGACCGCCGCCTGTCTCCAGCGGCTCACGATGAACGCCGCCAAGAGGTACCCGAGGCTCGACCCGAAGCTGATCAAGTGGCATCTCATCGACATCGCGCCGAAGCTGATGCCGGAACTCGGCGACAAGCTCGGCCGAAGCGCGCTGGAGATCCTGCGCAAGCGCGGTATCGAGGTGTCGCTCGGCGTCTCGATCGCCAAGGCGGCGCCGGAGGAAGTGACCTTCACGGACGGGCGGGTTCTGCCCTGCCGCACCCTGATCTGGACGGCAGGCGTCGCCGCCAGCCCGCTGATCGCGACGCTGGACGCGGAGACCGCGCGCGGACGCCTTGTCGTCACCCCCGAGCTGAAAGTGCCGGGCGCGGACGGTGTGTTCGCGCTCGGTGACGCCGCAGCCGTACCGGATCTGACCAAGGGCGGCGACGCCGTGTGCCCGCCGACCGCACAGCACGCCCAGCGGCAGGGGCGCACGATCGCGGAGAACATCCTCGCTTCCCTGCGGCACGGTCAGTTGACGCCGTACAAGCACAAGGATCTGGGCCTCGTGGTGGACCTCGGCGGGGCGGACGCGGTGTCCAAGCCGCTCGGTATCGAGCTGCGCGGTCTGCCCGCGCAGGCCGTGGCCCGTGGCTACCACTGGTCGGCGCTGCGCACCAATGTCGCCAAGACCCGGGTGCTCACCAACTGGATGCTCAACGCCGTGGCCGGTGACGACTTCGTACGGACCGGTTTCCAGGCGCAGAAGGCCGCCACGCTGCACGACTTCGAGTACACGAACTCCTATCTGACGCCGGAGCAGGTCAGGGAGCACACCGCTTCGCTCGCGGTCCGGAGCTGACGGCCGACACCGGCGATCAGGACACGAATCGGCACCTGCCTGGCCCACCGCCTCTTACTTAGTCTAGCCTTACCTAAGTTTCGCTCCCGGTCGTGGGAGCGGTGAGGCGGCCCGGAGGAGTGCGGTGGGGGTTGGGGGTCCGTCAGGACGGGACGTCCTGCGCGGTGCGGTCAGGGGTCAGCGGCGCGATGTGGTGCTCGGCACGGTCCTCGGCGCCGGGCACCAGGCCGGCGAGGCGCTGGTCCCCGTGCTGATCGGGCTCGTCATCGACCAGGCCGTGGCGCGCGGCGACACCGCCGCGCTGGTGGGCTGGCTCGCCGTGCTGGCCGTCGTCTACG
>NZ_JTIY01000001.1:6806887-6811196 GCF_000818175.1 Streptomyces sp. AcH 505 | reverse complement strand
TCCCCGGCGCGCTCACCAATATCGCGACCGAGGACGCCAAGCGGGTCGGCGCCGTCAACATGGCCGTGATGACGGGCCTTTCGGCCCTGACAGGGCTTCTGGTCAGCGCGGTCGTGCTGCTGCGGATCTCCGCGCCGCTCGGCGCCGTCGTACTGCTGGGCACTCCCCTGCTGCTGTGGCTGGGCCATCTGCTGAGCAAGCCGCTGGAGCGCCGCAGCGAGGCCGAACAGGAGCGCGCGGCGCACGCGTCGGGGGTCGCCGCCGATCTCGTGGCGGGCCTGCGGATCCTCAAGGGCATCGGCGCCGAGTCGGCCGCCGTCACCCGGTACCGGCACACCAGCAGGCTCTCGCTGTCCGCCACCCTGCGCGCGGCCCGGGCGGAGTCGTGGCAGAACGGCATGGTGCTCACCCTGACCGGGGTCTTCATCGGGGTCGTGGCGCTTGTCGGCGGACGTCTCACCGCCGAGGGCGGGATGAGCCTCGGCCAGCTCGTGTCGGCCGTGGGACTCGCCCTGTTCCTGCTCGGTCCGCTGTCCGAATTCTCCTGGGTGAACGCGGAGTTCGCGCAGGGCAGGGCGTCGGCCGCCCGCCTTGCCGAGGTACTGGCCGCAGCGCCCGACGTCCTCCCGGGATCCGGCAGGCCTGCCGCGCCGGTCCGCGGAGCCGTACGGCTACGGCACGTCTCGTACGGCACGCTGCGCGCCCTCGACCTCACCGTCACGGCAGGCGAACTGGTCGGCGTGGTCACCACCGACCCGGCCGACGCGGCGGCGCTGCTGCGCGTGCTGGCCCGGCGCAGTGATCCGGCCGACGGCTCGGCCGAGCTGGACGGCGTCGCGCTGACGACACTCGACCCGGCCGACGTCCGTACGTCGATCCTGGTCGCCGAGCACGACGCGGACCTGTTCGAAGGCAGCCTCACCGCCAATGTGTCGGCGGCGGCGCCCGCCGGCGCGGACATCCGGCGGGCCATGGCGGCGTCCGGCGCCGACGAAGTCGCACGAACGCTGCCGCAGGGGGGCGACACGGTGGTGACCGCGCGGGGCCGTTCCCTGTCGGGCGGGCAGCGTCAGCGTGTCGCGCTGGCGCGCGCCCTGGCCGCCGATCCGCCGGTGCTGGTGGTGCACGACCCGGCGACCGCAGTCGACCCGGTCACCGAGGCGGCGATGGCCGCCGGCATCCGGGAGATACGCCGGGGCAGGACCACACTCCTGGTGACCACGAGCCCCGCGCTGCTGGCGGTGACGGATCGGGTGGTGCTCGTGGCGGACGGCCGGGTCGTGGACACCGCGCCCCACGCGCGGCTCGTGGAGCGCCATCCCAGCTACCGTACGGCGGTGCTCTCATGACGGACGGTCAGCAGAACGACACGGCACGGGAATTGCTGCCCACCGCGAGCGGCGCCGAGACCCGAGCCGCGGTGGCCGCGCTGCTGCGGCCGCGCCGAGCACTCGCGCTGGCCGGGTTCACGGCGATGGTCGCAGCGACCGCGGTCGGTCTGCTCACCCAGCCGCTGCTCGGCCGCATCGTCGATCTGGCCGCCGACCGCCGGCCGCCCGGCATGATCACGCTGCCGGTCGTCCTGCTGGTGGCTGTCGCCGTCGTCCAAGGCCTCACCACCGGGCTCGGGCTGTCCCTGATATCCCGGCTCGGCGAGAGCGTACTGGCCCAGTTGCGCGAGCGGTTCGTCGAGCGGGCGCTGGGACTGCCGCTCGAACGCGTGGAGCGGGCAGGCTCCGGAGACCTGACGGCGCGGGTCACCGGCGATGTGTCACTGATCGCCGACGCGGTGCGCAACGCACTGCCCGAGCTGGCCCGTTCACTGCTGGCCATCGTTCTCACGCTGGGCGCGCTCGCGTTGCTCGACTGGCGGTTCCTGCTCGCCGCGCTCATCGCCGTACCCGTCCAGCTGTACACGGCGCGCTGGTACGTACGTAACGCCGTACCGATCTACACGGAGCAGCGCGTCGCCGTCGGCGCGCAGCAGCAGCAACTGCTCGACACCATCGGCGGCAGCGCGACCGTCCGGGCGTTCCGGCTGGAGCGGGAGCACACGGAGCGGGTGACGGCGCGCTCCTGGTCGGCCGTGGAGCTGACCATGCGCGGTGTACGGCTCGTACTGCGCTTCTACAGCAGGCTGCATGTCGCCGAGTTCATCGGTCTGACGGCCGTCCTGGTCACCGGGTTTCTGCTGGTGCGCGACGGAAGTGCCTCGATCGGTACGGCGACGGCCGCCGCGCTCTACTTCCACAGTCTGTTCACCCCGGTCAACTCGGCGCTGGCGCTGCTCGACGACGCCCAGTCGGCGGGGGCGGGCCTGGCCCGGCTGGTCGGGGTCGCCGGACTGCCGCTGCCCCCGCAGCCGGAGCGCCCTCCGGTGCCGCGCGACGCGTCGGTGACGGTGTCCGGCGTCGGTCACGCCTACCGGCCGGGACACCAGGTGCTCTCGGACGTCCACCTCGACCTGCGTCCCGGCGAGCGGGTCGCCCTGGTCGGGGCGAGCGGCGCGGGCAAGACCACGCTGGCCAAGCTCGTCGCCGGTATCCACGCGCCGGCCTCCGGGACCGTACGGCTCGGCGGCGTCGACCTGACCGAACTCGGCCCCGCCGCCACCGGCCGGTCGGTCGCGCTGATCACGCAGGAGGTCCATGTCTTCGCCGGGACGCTCGCCGACGATCTGCTGCTGGCCAGGCCCGGCGCGGGCGAGCCGGAGCTGCGTGACGCGCTGGCCCAGGTCGACGCGCTCGGCTGGGCGGACGCCCTGCCCGATGCCCTGGCCACGGTGGTCGGCGACGGCGGGCACCGGCTCAGCAGCGCCCAGACCCAACAACTCGCACTCGCCCGGCTGATCCTCGCCGACCCGCCGGTCGCTGTGCTGGACGAGGCGACGGCGGAGGCGGGCAGCGCCGGCGCCCGGGTGCTGGAGAAAGCCGCCGACCGCGCGGTGGACGGCCGTACCGCGCTCGTCGTCGCCCACCGGCTCACCCAGGCGGCGAGCGCCGACCGCATCGTCGTCATGGACGCGGGACGCGTCGTCGAGTCGGGCACGCACGACGAACTCCGGTCAGCCGGGGGACGCTACGCCGCCCTGTGGGAGGCGTGGTCGGACACCCGCGGGGGCAAGGGCCACGGCCTCTGACGCCCACCGGACACACCGCACACGGACGCACAGACCGAAGCAACACACCGAACCGACACCCGTCGCACTCACCCACCGAACCGAAGGAACCCCCGATGGCCCGCTCCCTCAGAGGCCCCAGGCTCGCCGCAGCGCTCGCCTCCGTACTCCTGCTCCTCGGCACCGTCGCCGGCTGTGGGGGTGACTCCGGGGACGACGAACCGGCCGGCTCCGCCGCGAGCGCCCCCGCCGACTCCGCCTATCCCGTCACGATCGCGCACAAGTACGGCAGCACGACGATCAAGTCAGAGCCCCAGCGCATCGTGACGGTCGGGCTCACCGACCAGGACGCCGTGCTCGCGCTCGGCAAGGTGCCGGTCGGCACCACCGAGTGGCTCGGTGCCTACAAGGGCGCGATAGGCCCCTGGGCCGGCGACAAGCTGGGCGGCGCGCCCGTGCCCACCGTGCTGAAGGACACCGGCACCGGGCCGCAGATCGAGAAGGTGGCGGCGCTCAAGCCGGACCTGATCATCGCGCTGTACTCGGGGCTCACCAAGGAGCAGTACACGACCCTGTCCAAGTTCGCCCCGGTCGTCGCCCAGCCCAAGGCGTACAACGACTACGGCGTTCCGTGGCAGGAGGTGACCGAGACCGTGGGCAAGGCGCTCGGCAAGAGCGCGGAGGCGGCCAAGCTCGTGGACGGGGTCAACGCCGACTTCGCGGCGGCCGAGAAGGCCAACCCCGCGTTCAAGGGCGCGACCGCCCTGATGGCGACGCCGTACGAGGGCATGTTCGTCTACGGCAGCCAGGACGCGCGTTCGCGGATCCTGAGCGGCCTCGGCTTCGCGCTTCCGACCGGCCTGGACAAGGCGATCGGCGACCAGTTCGGCGCCAACATCAGCAAGGAACGCACCGACCTGCTCGACCAGGACGCCATCGTCTGGATCGTGGGCGACACCACGAAGGACCCGGCGAAGCTGCACGACGACCCGTCGTACGGCGATCTGAACGTGGTCAAGCAGGGCCGTGAGGTCTTCGTCAAGGAGACAGGCGACTACGGCAACGCGCTGTCGATGTCGACCGTGCTGAGCCTGCCGTACGTGCTCGACCGGCTGGTCCCGCAGCTCTCCGCCGCCGTCGACGGCAAGCCCGCGACCAAGGTGGCGCAGCCCGCCTCCTGAACGGGCGGTG
>NZ_JTIY01000001.1:6767579-6805513 GCF_000818175.1 Streptomyces sp. AcH 505 | reverse complement strand
GGTGCGCCATCAGCAGCAGCCGTCCCGGCCGGTCGCCCGCGTCGAACCAGACGGCCTTGACGACGTCGCCCGCCTCGGGGTGGAGCTCCGACCGGGTGGCCTTCGCCCTTTCGGCGACGGCCTCACGCAGCGCGGCGGCGTCGAGTCCTGTCACGTCGGCGCGTGCGATCCAGGTGTCGGTGTCGACCGTCCCCATCGCGGGGACGTCGAGGGTCCACTCGCTCCCGGTACGGACGAGCCGGGCCCGGAGCAGGTCGTGCCGGTCGGCCAGCGCCCGCAGCACGGCGGCGAGCTTCGGCCGGTCGAGTGCGGCCGGGGTCTGCACCAGCGCGGCCTGGTGGTAGCCCTGGAAGGGGCCGCCGAGTTCGCGCAGCCAGTGCATGACCGGGGTCAGCGGGATGCTGCCGGTGCCGTCGTCCGGTGTGCGGGGCGCGCCGGTCACGTCGGCGGGTGTGCCGGCGACGGCGGCGAGCGCGGCCACCGTACGGTGCCGGAAGACCAGCCTCGGCGTGATCCGGATGCCCGCCGCCCGCGCCCTGCTGACGAGTTGCATGGCGACGATGCTGTCGCCGCCGAGGGTGAAGAAGTCGTCGTCGACCCCGATCTGCGGCAGTCCGAGCACGTCGGCGAAGACCTCGCTCAGTCCCTTCTCCAGGCCGGTGCGTGGTGCCCGGCCCGTGGAGACAGCGGTGAAGTCGGGGGCGGGCAAGGCCTTCCAGTCGAGTTTGCCGTTGGCGAGCGACGGCAGCCGGTCCAGCAGGACGACGGCCGCCGGGACCATGTAGTCAGGGAGGAGCCCCGCGACATGGCCGCGCAGCTCGGCCGGGTCCGGCGCGTGTCCGGCCGCGGGGACGACGTACGCCACCAGCTGGGTCCGCGGGCCGTCCTGACGGGCCGTCACCACGACCTGCCCGGTGTCGGGCCTGGCGGCGAGTACGGCCTCGATCTCGGCCGGCTCGATGCGGAAGCCGCGGATCTTCACCTGGTCGTCGGCCCTGCCGAGGTAGTCGATGCGCCCGTCGGCCGTCCAGCGTGCCAGGTCGCCGGTCCGGTAGAGCCGGGATCCCGGCGGGCCGAACGGGTCGGCGACGAACCGCTCGGCCGTCAGCGCGGGCCTGCCGAGATAGCCGCGCGCCAGGCCGCCGCCCGCCAGATACAGCTCGCCGGTCACGCCGGGCGGTACGGGGAGCAGGGCGTCGTCGAGTACATAGGCGCGGGTGCCGGCCACCGGCCGTCCGACGAGGGGCCGTTCGCTGTCGCGTACCCGTGCGACGAGCGCGTCGACGGTCGACTCCGTCGGCCCGTACAGGTTGTACGCCTCGGTGCCGCGCAGCCCGCCGAGCCGGTCCCACAGCGCCTGCGGTACGGCTTCCCCGCCGACGCCGACCACGGCGAGCGGGCAGCTGTCGCCCTGGACGAGCCCGGTCTCCGCCATCTGGGCGAAGAACGACGGTGTCACTTCGAGGAAGTCGAAGCCGTGCTCGACCACGGCGGCGGCCAGCAGTTCGGGGTCGCGGCGGGTCTCCTCGGACACCACATGGACGCAGTGTCCGTCCAGCAGCCACAACTGGGGCTGCCAGGAGGCGTCGAAGGAGAAGGACCAGGCGTGCCCGGCCCGCAGATGGCGCCGTCCGGTGGCGGCCACCGCCGGTTCGTACAGGGTCGCGCGGTGGCTGTGGAAGAGGTTGCCGACGGTCTCGTGCGTGACGACGACGCCCTTGGGCCGTCCCGTGGAGCCGGACGTGTAGATCACATAGGCCGGGTGGTGCGGTTCGAGCGCGGCCGTGCGGTCGGCGTCGGTGAGGTCGGTGCCGTCCTGCGCGGCGAGCCGGGCGACGGTGTCCGGGTCGTCCGTCAGCAGCAGGGGCACATCGGCGGCGCCGGGCGGTGTGTCGGGGAGCGCGCCGGCGAGTTCCCGGGTGGTGAGCACGGCGACCGGCCGGGCCTCCGCCAGGATCTCGGCGGTGCGCGCGGGCGGTGTGTCCGGGTCGAGCGGCAGATAGGCGGCGCCCGTCTTCTGCACGGCCAGGACGGCCAGCAGTGTCCTGGCGGTACGGGGCAGCGCCAGGGCGACGATCCGCTCGGGTCCCGCGCCGTGTCCGACGAGCAGCCGGGCGAGCCGGTTGGCCTCGGCGTTGAGGTCGGCGTAGCTGAGTTCCAGCCCGTCGGACGCGACCGCCGGGGCCTCGGGTGACATGCGGACCTGCTGCTCGAACAGGTCGGGCACGGTGGTCGCCGGGGCCGGCGCCGGACGGTCCTGCGGACCCGCCACCAGCAGCGCACGCTCGGCGTCGCCGAGAATGTCGACGCGGGTGAAGCGGGTCTCGGGGTCGGCCGCGACCGCGCGCAGGATCCGCAGCAGCCGCTCGGCGAACGTCCGGGCGGTTGCCGGGGCGAAGAGGTCGGTGCTGTACTCCAGCACCCCGTCCACGCCGCCTCCTTCGGCCTGTTCCACGAAGTCGAAGGACAGGTCGAACTTGGCCGTGGTCTGGCCGACCTCCATCCGGCGCGAGTCCGGTCCCGGCAGACCCGCGTCGTCGCCGCCCGCGGCCAGATAGACGACCATCACCTGGAACAGCGGGTGGCGTGCGAGCGACCTGGCCGGGTTCAGCACCTCGACGAGACGCTCGAAGGGCACGTCCTGGTTGTCGAAGGCGGCCAGATCGAACTCCCGCACCCGGCCGAGCAGTTCACGGAAGGTCGGGTCGCCGGAGGTGTCGGTGCGCAGCACCAGTGTGTTGAGGAAAAAGCCCACCAGGTCTTCGAGCCGCTGGTCGGTGCGCCCGGAGATGGGGCTGCCGAGCGGGATGTCGGTGCCCGCGCCGAGCCGGGTCAGCAGCGCGGCGACGGCGGCCTGGACGACCATGAACATACTGACGTCGCAGGAGCGGGCGAGGCGGCGCAGACCGTCGGCCAGTTCGGCGTCGAGTGACAGGTCTGCGGCGCCGCCCCGGTAGCTCGCCTCGGCCGGACGCGCCCGGTCGGCGGGGAGCGCCAGCTCCTCCGGGACACCGGCCAGCGCCTGCTCCCAGAAGCCGATCTGACGGAACGTCAGACTTGCCGGATCCTTCTCGTCGCCGAGCACTTCGCGCTGCCACAGGGTGTAGTCGGCGTACTGGACGGGCAGCGGCGACCAGTCGGGGGCCAGACCCGCCGACCGTGCGGCGTAGGCGGTGCCCAGGTCGCGGGTGAGGGCCAGGTCCGACCACTCGTCGCCGGCGATGTGGTGCAGCACGACGAGCAGGACGTGCTCGTCGTCGGCCAGTTGGAACAGGGTGACCCGCAGCGGCGGCTCACGGTCGAGTTCGAACCCGTGGTCGGCGGCCTCTGCCAGCAGTCCGGCGACGGTGTCCTCGGTGGCCGGGACCCGCACCACCGGGATCGTGGTGTCCGCGGGATCCAGGATCTGCTGGTAGGCCTGCCCGTCCTCCTGGGGGAAGACGGTGCGCAGGGTCTCGTGGCGCGTGGCGAGGTCCTGTACGGCGGCGGTCAGCGCGTCGGCGTCGAGGGCGCCGGTCAGCCGCCAGGCCGCCGGGATGTTGTAGGTGGGTCCCGCACCTTCCACCTGGTAGAGGACCCAGAGCCTGCGCTGGGCCGAGGAGAGCGGCAGCCGCTCGGGGCGCGGCCGTGCGGCGAGTGCGGGCCTGGCCTCGCGTGCGGCGCCGAGACGTTCGGCAAGCCGCGCCACGGTGGGCGCGTCGAAGACGGTACGCAGCGACACCTCGGCGGCGAGCGCCGTCCTGATCCGGCTGACCAGCCGCATGGCGAGCAGGGAGTGGCCGCCGAGGGCGAAGAAGTCGTCGTCGACCCCGACCCGCGGCACACCGAGTACGTAGGCGAACTCGGCGCACAGGATCTCCTCGCGCGGGGTACGCGGCCCGCGCCCCACCACCGTCGCCGGCGCGTCGGGCACGGGCAGCGCCGCGCGGTCGAGCTTGCCGTTGACGGTGCGCGGCAGGGACTCCAGGGTCACCAGGGCCGCGGGGACCATATGGGCGGGCAGCGAGGCGGCGGCGTGCGCGCGCAGCTCCGCGTGGTCGGGGGTGCGCCCCTGCGCCGGTACGACGTATCCGACGAGCCGCTGGTCTCCCGGGGTGTCCTCCCGTACGACCACGGCCACGGTCGCGACGTCGGGGTGCGCGGTGAGCAGGGACTCGATCTCGCCGAGTTCGATGCGGAAGCCGCGCAGCTTGACCTGGTCGTCGGTGCGGCCGAGGAATTCGACGGTGCCGTCGCGGCGGCGCCTGGCCCGGTCCCCGGTGCGGTACATGCGCGTGCCCGGTGCGCCGAACGGATCGGCGGTGAACCGCTCAGCGGTCAGTCCTGGCCGGCCGAGGTAGCCGCGGGCAAGACCTTCACCGGCGAGATAGAGCTCTCCCGCCACCCCTGCGGGGACCGGCCGCAGGGCGGCGTCCAGCACATGGGCGCGGATGTTGCCCACGGGCGCGGCCCAGGGCTGCCGCCCGTCCCGTACGTCGCCGCCGTGCAGGCCGTAGGCGTCGACGGCGCACTCCGTCGGACCGTACAGATCGTGCACCACGGTGTCGGGCAGCGCGCACAGCCACTGCCACAGGGACGCGGGGGTGGCTTCGCCGCCGACGGTGAGGACGGCGGGTGCGTGGTGGCCCGCTGCCAGGAAGCCGTGGTGGATCAGCTCCCTGAGGTAGGTGGGGGTGAGGTCGACGAAGTCGATGCGCCAGGTGTCGAGATAGCCGACGAGGGCGGCCGGGTCGGTCATGGTGGTCTCGTCGGTCACATGCAGTTCATGGCCGGCGAGCAGCCACAGCAGGGGTTCCCAGGACCCGTCGAAGCTGAAGGACGCGGCGTGCACGGCGCGCAACGCCCGTCCTTCGGCCGCGCGTTCGGCGGGGGCGATCAGGTCCTGGTACTGGGCGGCGAAGAAATTGCTCAGCCCGCGGTGGGTTCCGATCACTCCCTTGGGGGTGCCGGTGGATCCTGAGGTGAAGATGACGTACGCGGCGGATTCGGGGTGCGCGCGGTGCGGTGTGGGGGCCGGCGCCGTGTCCGCCGCGGGTACGGGCAGTGCCTCGTCGTCCAGCAGCAGCCGGGCGTGTGCGGTGTCCGGCAGCTTCGCCGCGAGGGCGCGGGTGCTGAGCACGCACAGCGGGGCCGCTTCGTCCAGCATGAACGCGAGCCGGTCGGCGGGGTATTCGGGGTCGAGGGGCAGATAGGCGGCGCCGGTCGCGAGCACCGCGAGGATGGCGGGGACCAGTTCGGCCCGGGGCAGCGCCAGGGCGACGACCTCGCCGGGACCCGCGCCGTGTCCGCGCAGGATCTCGCCGAGGGTGTCGGCGCGTGCGGACAGCTCGCCGAAGGTCGTCCGGCCGGCGCCGGTGACCAGGGCTGTGGCGTCCGGCGTGCGGCGTGCCGTATCGGCGAACAGCTCGGGCACGGTGCGGGGTTCGACGGGCCGGTCGGTGTCGTTCCAGCTCGTCAGGGCCGCGACACTCTCGGCCTCCGTGAGGACGCGCAGGTCGGCGACGGGCCGGTCGGGGTCCGCCGCGATCTGTGCCAGCAGGGCCAGCAGGCGTTCGACGAGGGCGTCCGCCGTCTCGCGGTCGGCCAGGTCGGTGGCGTATTCGAGCAGCAGCCCGACGGGGTGTTCGGGCCCGTGGTCCACGAAGGTGAAGTCCAGGTCGAACTTGGCCATGCCGGTGTCCATGTCGGCCCATTCGGTCGCCAGGCCCAGCATGGTCTGGTCGCCTTCGGGACGGTGGTGGTAGCCGAGCATGACCTGGAAGAGCGGGTTGCGGTCGGCAGCGCGCGCCGGGTTGACGGCCTCCACCACCCGGTCGAAGGGCAGATCCTGGTGCTCGAAGGCCGCTAGGGCCGACTCCCGCACCCGGGCGAGGAGTTCACCGAACGTCGGGTCGCCCGACAGGTCGGTGCGCAGGACGAGTGTGTTGACGAAGAAGCCGACCAGGTCGTCGGTGGCAGCGTCGGTGCGGCCGGCGATGGGCGCGCCGAGGGGGATGTCGTCCCCGGCACCGAGCCGGTGCAGCAGGGCCGCGGTCGCCGCCTGGAACAGCATGAACATACTGACGCCGCGCTCCCCCGACAGGTCGCGCAGCGCGCTGCCGACCTCGGTGGGCAGGGTCCCGCGCACGGTGTCGGCGCGGCCGGTCGCCGTGGCCGCCGGCGGGCGTGGCCGGTCGAGGGGCAGGGTGAGATCGTCGGGCAGCGCGCGCAGGGTCTCGGTCCAGTAGGCGAGTTGCCGTTCCCCCACGTCGGCGAGGAGCTGGTCCTGCCACAGGGTGTAGTCGGCGTACTGCACGGGAAGCGGTGTGAAGTTCGGCGGCCGGCCGGTGGTGCGCGCCGCGTAGGCGGCGTTGAGGTCGCCCAGGAACGGCCGGTCGGACCACTCGTCGGTGGTGATGTGGTGCAGCACGACAGCCACCACATGGTCGGCGGCGCCGCACCTCAGCACCTCGGCCCGCAGCGGGAGTTCGCTGCTGAGGTCGAACGGGCGGCGCTGGGCGGCGGTGACGAAGGCGGCCAGTTCGGCGTCGTCGTCACCCGCGCGGTCCGTGACGGTGAAGGGGACCTGCGCCTCGTCGGCGGGGACGATCCGCTGGTACGGCTCGCCGTCGTGCTGCTCGAACCGGGTACGCAGCGACTCGTGCCGCCCCGCCACATCGGTGAGGGCCGACCGCAGCGCGGCCAGGTCCAGTTCGCCGCGCAGCCGGAAGACCAGCGGGAAGTTGTAGGCGATCCCGCCGCCGGTGCCGGTGCCGCCGGTGATCTGCTCGACCAGCCACAGCCTGCGCTGGGCCGCCGAGAGCGGGATCCGCCCCGGCCGGGGCGCGGCAGGGCGCAGCGTGGGCCTGGCCGGCCTGCGGTCGCCGGTCCTGGCGGCGAGCAGGGCGGGGGTGGGTGCCTCGAAGAGGTCACGGATGGCGAGTTCGGCGCCGAGTTCGGTACGGGCCCTGCTGATCAGCCGGGTGGCGAGCAGCGAATGGCCGCCGAGGTCGAAGAAGTTGTCGTCGGCGCCGAGGGCGACCAGACCGAGGACGTCGGCGAAGAGCCGGCAGAGCGTCTCCTCCTCGGGGGTCTCAGGGCCGCGCCCCGAGGTGCCGGCC
Source organism: Streptomyces sp. AcH 505 (assembly GCF_000818175.1). Classification (GTDB taxonomy): domain Bacteria; phylum Actinomycetota; class Actinomycetes; order Streptomycetales; family Streptomycetaceae; genus Streptomyces. Next base: position 6,798,413 of record NZ_JTIY01000001.1, on the reverse strand, counting down.
GATACGGGTTCGGGTTGCGGGAGCGCCCGGACGTCGAGTTTGCCGTTGGCGTTCATCGGCAGCGCGGGCACCACGACGAAGGCCGCGGGGACCATGTAGGCGGGCAGCCGGTCCTTCAGGTCGTCGCGCAGCCTCCGTACGAGTGTCCCGGAACCGCGCGCCGCCGTCGGGGTGTTGGCGTGCGGGCGCGTGCGGCCACCCGCCTGGTAGAGGCCGGCGGTGAGCCGGGGCGCAGAGGTGAGCGCGTCGCGCAGGAACACCACGTCGTAGCGGCCGAGTTCGTCGGACCAGGTGGTGAGGGTGCGGTAGCCGCGTACCGTGCCGAGCGCCCGGAGCGCTTCGGGCTCCACTCCCCCGGCCGGTGCGCCGAGGCGCTGCGGCCGTCCCTCGTCGAGGGCGCGCATGGCGGCCAGTTCGCCGGTCGTGCGCGTGTCGGGGACCTGGCTCACCCGCAGCCGCTCCGGGCGCTCCTCGTCCAGCTGGGCGGCGAGCGCGTCCGCGCCGGGCCACCGGACGACGGGGGTCCCGGCGAGGGAGAGGGCTTCGGTGTCGTGCCGGTACAGGACGGCGTCGTAGCGGTGCCGGGTCAGCTCGTTCTGGTAGGTCCCGGTCTTGGTGCGCAGGTCGACGCCGTAGCCGAGGGTGGTGAAGTAGTCCGGGTCGACGAGGAGTTCCTTCTCCAGGGCGATGCCCCGGTCGACGGCCCTGCGCAGCGCGGCGGGATCGGTGTCGTCGTCGGCGCGCGCGAACTGGATCGCGGACTGGAAGACCCGGGCCGAGCGCAGATTGCGGACGTCCCCGACGAACAGCGCGCCACCGGGGGCAAGGAGTTCCATGGCGCCGTTGATGACCTGGGTGAGGTGGTCGGCGCTCGGGAAGTACTGGATGACCGAGTTGATGACGATCGTGTCGAAGAAGCCCTGCGGCAGGCCGTCCGTCACATCCGCCGCCTGACAGCGCAGTTCGACCGTGGCAGCGAGTTCGGGAACGCTCCGCAGATCCTGCGCGATCTTGCGGATGACGGGTTCGGCGAAGTCGGTCGCCCAGTAGGCCTCGGCTTCTGGGGCGAGTTGGGAGAGGAGCAGCCCTGAGCCGACTCCGATCTCCAGGATCCGGCGCGGCCGCAGTTCGCGGATGCGCTCGACCGTGGCCGCCCGCCATTCGCGCATGTGCGGGACCGGGATGGGCGCGCCGTCGTACGAGCTGTCCCAGCCGGCGAAGTCCTCGGTGAGGACGGCGGTGCTGATCTCGGTGTATTCGGCGGAGTAGATCTCCTCCCACTCACCGATCTGTTCGCGCTCCGCCTGCTGCCGTGCGTCACCGGTGAGTTCGGCCGGTACGACATAGCCGGTCAGCCGCTTCGTACCGGGCGCCGCCGGGTCGTCGGACGCGACGACGGCGGCGTGGCCGACCTGCGGGTGCTGGGCCAGTACGGTCTCGATCTCGCCGAGTTCGACCCGGTAGCCGCGCACCTTGACCTGGTCGTCGGTGCGGCCGAGAAAGTCGATGATGCCGTCCTGGCGGCGCCGTACGAGGTCGCCGGTGCGGTACATCCGCTCGCCGGGCAGGCCGTACGGGTCGGCGAGGAACCGCTCGGCGGTGAGTCCCGGCCGGCCGAGGTAGCCGCGTGCCAGGCCCACGCCCGCGATGTACAACTCGCCGGGCACACCGTCCGGTACGGGGCGCAGCCAGCCGTCGAGGATGTGCGCGCGGGTCGCGCGGATGGGCCTGCCGACGGTCGGGGTCGCGCTGTCGTGCGTACCACCGCCGAGGGTGTTGATGGTGTATTCGGTCGGCCCGTAGAGGTTGTAGCCGTAGGTGCCTTCGGTGTCGCGCAGCCGGTTCCACACCGCTTCGGTGACCGCTTCGCCGCCGAGCAGGACCAGTGGCGGCAGATGGCCTTCGAGCAGCCCCTCCTCGATCAGCAGATGCGCGTAGGTCGGGGTGACGTTGACGACGTCCACCTGGTGGGTCTCGCAGTACGCGACCAACGCCTGTGCGTCGCGGCGCAGTTCCTCGTCGCAGATGTGCACCTCGTGTCCCTCGACGAGCCACAGCAGCTCTTCCCAGGACATGTCGAAGGCGAACGAGACGGTGTGGGCAATGCGCAGCCGGCGCCCGCCGGCCGAGGCGATGGCGGGGCCGAAGATCTCCTTGCGGTGGTTGAGATGCATGTTGGTCAGCCCGCGGTAGGGCGTGACGACGCCCTTGGGCCGGCCGGTGGAGCCTGAGGTGTAGATGACGTAGGCCGGGTGGTCGAGGCTGAACTCGACGTGCACCGGGGCGCCGGGCAGCGCCGCCAGCTCGGCCTGGAGCGACGGGTCGTCCAGCAGGAGGTGCGCGGGCCCGCTCTCGCCGTCGCTCTGCCCGTCGCCCTCGCCCGGCTGTGCGAGCTTCCGTGCGGCGGCGCTCGTGGTGAGGAGCAGCAGCGGCGCGGCGTCCCGCAGGGTCAGGGCGAGCCGGTCGGCCGGGTGGTCGAGTTCCAGCGGCAGATAGGCGGCGCCGGTGCGCAGTACGGCGAACAGCGCGACGACCATGTCGAGGGAGCGGGGCAGGGCGAGCGCGACGACCTGCTCGGGGGCCGCGCCGCGTGCGATCAGCAGTCGTGCCAACCGGTCGCAGCGCGCGTCGAGTTCGGCGTAGGTCAGGGTCTGCTCGCCGAAGACGAGCGCCGTCGCGCCGGGGGTGCGGGCCGCCTGCGCGGCGAGCATGTCGGCGATGGTCTCCTGCGGTACGGGCTCCCGGCTCGCCTCGTTGCGCGCCGCCAAGGTGTCGCGCTCGGCGCTGAGCAGCGGGTCGAGGCTGCCGATCCGGGCGTCCGGGTCCTCGACCAGCCGGTCAAGCAGCAGGGTGAAGCGGGCCAGCAGGCTCTCGGCGTACGGGCCGGTGATCAGATCGGGGCGGTGGGCGAGGGTGACCCGGATCCGGTGGCCGGGCGTGACCACGAGATTGACCGGGTAGTGCGTGGCGTCGACGTTGGCGACCGCCGTGGCGCCGTGCCGGTCGCGCAGTTCGGCCAGCCGCTCCTCGGTGTCGGCGTTGCGCAGCACGAAGAGGGTGTCGAAGAGGCGGCGGTGTCCGGTCTCGGCCTGGAGGACGCCGAGCCCCAGGTATTCGTGCGGCATCAGGTCGAGCCGCTCCGCCTGGATCCTGCGCAGCAGGGCGACGACCGGCTCGGCCGGGTCGTAGGCGATGCGCGCGGGGACGGTGTTGAGGAACATCCCGATGACGTTCCCGACGTCCGGCACCTCGCTGGGCCGTCCTGCGACGGTGGTGCCGAACACCACGTCGGTGCGGCCGGTCGCACTGGCGAGCGCCAGTCCCCAGGCGGCGTTGAGCACGGTGTTGAGGGTGAGGCCGTGCCGGCGGGCGGTGTCGCGCAGCCGGTCGCTCGCCTCGGCGGACAGGACGGCGTCGAGGCTTGCGGGGATGACGGGTTCGAGGCCCCGGTCGGCGGCCGCCGGTGCGAGCAGGGTCGGTTCGTCGAGGCCGTCGAGGGCCGCGCGCCATGCGCGGGTGGCGTCGCCGGTGTCCTGGCGGTCGAGCCAGTGCAGGTAGTCGCGGTACGACCCGGGGCGCGCGAGGGCGTCGGCGGCGCCGCCGCTCTCGTACAGGGCGAAGAGCTGGTCGAGGAAGAGCCAGGCCGACCAGCCGTCCCAGAGGATGAGGTGGCGGCCGATGACGAGCCGGTCGCCGCGCTCGTCGCCGAGCCGCACCAGCAGCATGCGCAGCAGCAGCGGGCGGCTGAGGTCGAACTTGCGGCCGCGTTCCTCGTCCAGCAACTCGCGCAGCCGGGCGTCCTGTTCGGCTGCGGGGAGCTGCGACAGGTCGGCCTCGGTGAGCGGGATCTCGGGGTCGGCGACGATGAACTGGACGGGGCGCTGCTGTCCTTCGCTGGTGAACCCCGCGCGCAGACTGGGGTGCCGCGCCAGCAGCACCCGCGCCGCCTCGCGCAGCCGGCCGGCGTCGAGCCGGGTGGCGAAGTCGAACGACTCGTGGACGGTGTAGACGTCGAGGGCGCTGTCGTCGTAGGTCGAGTGGAAGAAGAGACCTTCCTGGAGGGGTGCGAGCGGCCAGATGTCCTCGACGGCGCCGGGGGCGGCGACGGCCTCGACGCGCGCCCGCTCCTCGGCGGTGAGGGTGAACTCCTGCGCGGGGGCGGGGGTTTGCCCTGCGTCGGAGAGGGTGGTCGCCGCGGCTGCCAGGGCGGCCGGGGTGCGGTGTTCGAAGATGTCGCGCGGGCTGAGTACGAGTCCGGCGCGGCGGGCGCGGCCCGCCACCCCGATGGAGCTGATGCTGTCGCCGCCGAGGAGGAAGAAGTCGTCGTCCACGGAGACGCCGTCCGCCTTCAGCACGTCGGCGAAGATGTCGGTCATGGTCTGTTCGCGGGCGTCGCGCGGGGCGCGCGCCGGGGCCCGCTCGGCCTGCGGGGCGGGCAGCGCGGCCCGGTCCAGTTTGCCGCTCGGGGTCAACGGGAGCGCGTCGAGCACCACATAAGCGGCGGGCACCATCGGCGCGGGCAGCGTGCCGGCCAGGGCTGTCCGCAGCGCGGCCGGGACGGGGGCGGCGTCGTTCGCGGGGACGACATAGGCGACGAGCGCGTTGTCGCGTACGACGACCGCCGTCTGCGCCACGTCGGCCAGGCCGACGAGCGCGGCTTCGATCTCGCCGAGTTCGATGCGGTTGCCGCGCAGCTTCACCTGCCGGTCGGTGCGCCCGAGGTAGTCGAGCGTCCCGTCGGCGCGCCGCCGGACCAGGTCGCCGGTGCGGTACATGCGGCTGCCCGCCGCGCCGTACGGGTCGGCGGTGAACCGCTCGGCGGTGAGTGACGGGCGGCGGTGGTAGCCGCGTGCCAGCTGCGGTCCGGTGAGGTACAGCTCCCCCGGCACCCCGTCCGGCACCGGCCGCAGGCAACTGTCGAGCACGCGAAGGCCGGTGTTCCACACGGGCCGCCCGATCGGCACGGTCGTGTCCTGCGCTCCGTCGTACCTGTGGTGGGTCACATCGACGGCGGCCTCGGTCGGCCCGTACAGGTTGTGCAGCGGAACGCCGGTGAGCGCGTGCCAGCGCGCGGCGGCGGATCCGGGCAGCGCCTCGCCGCTGCTGAAGACACGGCGCAGCGACCCGGCCCACGCGGGGTCGTCGGTGACGTCGTCGGCCTGGAGGAACGCTTCGAGCATGGACGGCACGAAGTGCATGGTGGTAACGCGCTGTTCGGCGACGAGCGCGGCGAGGTACGACGGGTCGCGGTGCCCTTCGGGCTTGGCGAGGACGACGGTCGCACCCTGGAGGAGCGGCCAGAAGAACTCCCAGACGGAGACGTCGAAGCCGGCCGGTGTCTTCTGCAGCACCCGGTCGTCGGGGGCCAGACCGTACTCGTCCTGCATCCAGGCGAGCCGGTTGACGACGGCACGGTGGGTGACGAGGACACCCTTGGGGCGGCCCGTGGACCCGGATGTGTAGATGAGGTACGCGGGGTCGTCGCCGGTCGCTGCCCGGGGTGCGGTCGCCGCGGCGATTCCCACCTGAACGTCCGGCGCGTCGACGAGGAGCGCGGTCAGGCCCTCGACGGCGGGCAGACGCCCGGCGGCGGCCGTGGTCGTGACCACGGTGGTCGCGCCGGAATCGGTGAGCATATGGGTGATCCGGTCGGCCGGGTAGTCCAGGTCGACGGGCAGATAGGCGGCGCCGGACTTCAGTACGCCGAGGAGGGCGGCCATCAACTCGGCGGAGCGCGGTACGGCGACGGCGACGACGGTGTCGGGTCCCGCTCCTGCCGCGCGCAGCCGGTCGGCCAACGCTTCGGCACGCAGGTCGAGTTGTGCGTAGCTGACGTGTTCGTCGCCGAAGATGACGGCGGTCGCGTCCGGGGTGCGGGCGGCCTGCTCGGCGAAGGCGGCGCCGAGGGTGGTCTCCGGGACGTCGTGCTCGGCGCCTGCGGAGTACGCCGCCACCTGCTCCGCGGGAGAGAGCAGTTCGATGCGGGCGAGCGGCTGCGCCGGGTCGTCCGCGAACGCCTCAAGAAGGCGGGACAGCCGGTCACCGATGCTGCGGACAGCCGCGCCGTCCAGCCGGTCGGCGTGGTGCTTCAGCCGCAGGTCGAGGCGGCGGCCGGGCTTCACGATGAGCGCGAGCGGATAGTGCACGGCGTCGTGGAACTCATGGCCGGTGATCCGGACAGTGCCCGAAGGGTCGCGCAGGTCGGCGTCGGCCGGGTAGTTCTCGAACACGACCAGGGTGTCGAAGAGTTCGCCGCCGCCGGCGGGTCCTGTGGTCCGCTGGATCTCGGCGAGGCCCAGGTGCTGGTGGGCGAGGAGCCGCGCCTGCTCGTCCTGGAGCCGGGTCAGCAGCTCCGCCGCCGTCTCGGCGGGATGCCACGCCAGCCTGGTCGGCAGGGTGTTGATGAACAGGCCGACCATGGACTCGATGCCGTCGACCTCGCTGTCGCGTCCGGAGACGGTGGTCCCGAACAGTACGTCCTGACTGCCCGTCAGCCGGCCGATGAGCAGGCCCCAGGCGCCCTGGACAACGGTGCCGAGGGTGATGCCGTGCTCACGTGCGCGGGCGACGAGCCGGGCGGTGGTGCGCTCGGACAGTTCGACGCGCACCTGCTCGGGCCGTACGGGCGCGTCGCCCGCGGGGGCCTCGACCAGCCGTGTCGGTCCTTCCAGTCCGGCGAGCGCGCCGCGCCAGGTTTCCCGCGCCGCCGCGCGGTCGAGGCCCGCCAGCCGGCGCAGATGGTCACGGTACGGTGCGACGTCGGGCAGCGGCGGGGTGTCCGTACCGTACGACGCCATGAGTTCGCGGTGCAGCACCGGCAACGACCAGCCGTCGGCGACGATGTGGTGGAACGTCAGCACGAGCGCGCTGCGGTCGGCGCCGAGGCGGACGAGTGCGCAGCGCAGCAGCGGCGGCCGGGCCAGGTCGAAGGGGACGGCGCGCTCGTCGGCCGCCACCGCTTCGGCCAACTGACCGCGTACCGGCTCGTCCTGCGCCGACAGGTCGACCTCGCGCCAGGGCAGCGCCGGCCGCTCCGTGATGATCTGCACCGGGTTGCCGTCGGGGCGCTGCCGGAAGGCGGCGCGCAGCGGGGCGTGCCGGTCGAGGAGTGTCTGCGCCGCGCGGTGCAGCGTGTCCCCGTCGACCGGTCCTGCCAGTTCCAGGATCTGCTGGACGACGTAGGAGTCCCGGTGGGATCCGTCCACGAGGGCGTGGAAGTAGAAGCCCTCCTGGAGCGGGGTGAGCGGCAGCAGTTCCTCGATCGTCAGGGGCTCGGCGCCCTGGATCGCGGCGAGTTCGTCGTCGGTGACCGTGACGAGCGGACCGCTGCGGTGTGCGGCGGCTTCCGGCGTCTCCGCTTCGGTGACCTCGGCGGCCTGGGCGAGCGCGGCGACGGTGCGGTGCCGGAACACGTCGCGCGGGGTCAGCCGGAGACCGGCCTTGCGGGCGCCGATCAGCAGCCGGATCGCGGTGATGCTGTCGCCGCCGACGGCGAGGAAGTCGTCGTCGACGGTGACGGCGGACAGGCCGAGTACGTCGGCGAACAGCGCGCACAGCAGCTCTTCGCGGGCGTCCCGTGGGGCGCGGCCGGAGCTGAGGGCGCCGTAGTCGGGTGCGGGCAGCGCCTTCTCGTCGAGCTTGCCGCTGGGGGTGACGGGCAGTCGGTCGAGCGGCACGAAGGCTGCGGGCACCATGTGCTCGGGCAGCGAGGCGGCCGCGTGCGCGCGCAGGGTCTTCATCAGCGCGGTGATGTCGCGGAACGGGGCCGGCCGGTTGGCGTGCGGGAAGTCCAGGCCCGGGCGGTACGGCGCGCGGACGGCGGGTCCTTCGCCGGCCTGGAGGACGATGTCGAGGGCGCCGTCGTCGGCGTGCCCGCTCCAGGTGACGGCGGTCCGGTACCCGTGCCGGGCGGCGAGCGCCCGCAGGTCCTCGGGGTCGGCCGCGTGGACCGCGGGGCCGCTGCTGTCGTCCAGGGTGCGCAGTGCGGCCAGGTCCTCGGTGAGCCGGGCGTTGGGCACACCGGTGAGCCGCAGCCGGTGGGGTCCTGCGGCGAGCAGTTCGGCAAGGGCGTCGGGACGGCCGACCGCCGACCAGGCCATCTCCCGCTCCTCGGTGCCGGGTTCGGCCGCTTCCTGGCCGTCGCCGGTGGTTCGGGTGCGCAGGACGACGTCGTAGCGGTAGCGGCTCAGTTCGTTGTGGTGGGCGGCGCACTTGACCAGTACGTCGGCCTCGAAGCCGTCGAGCGCGGCGAAGTAGTCGGGGTCGAGGAGCAGTTCCCCCTCCCAGGCGACGGACCGCTCGACCGCCGCGCGCAGGGCGCTCTTGTCGTCGTGGTCCCGCCGGCTCTCCACCGCCGCGCGCAGGGTGCGCAGCAGTCGCTGGTTGCGTACGTCGCCGACGAAGACACGGCCGCCGGGTGCCAGCAGCGCGGACACGTCACGCAGGACGCCGGTGAGGTAGTCGGCGCTCGGGAAGTACTGGGCGACGGAGTTGATGACGACGGTGTCGAAGAAGCCGGTGGGCAGTCCCTCGACGTCGTGGGCGGGCTGGGCGCGCAGGTGCACCCGGTCCGCCAGTTCCGGCACGGCGGCTACCTGGGCGCGCAGCGCCCGCGTCGCCTCCTGGGAGAGGTCCGTGCCCCAGTACGTCTCGCACTCCGGCGCGAGCCGGGACAGGATCAGTCCGCTGCCGACGCCGATCTCCAGGACCTTTCCCGGGCTGCCCAGTTCACGGATGCGGTCGACGGTGGCGTCGCGCCACTCGCGCATCTCCCCGACGGGGATGGGCAGTCCGTCGTACATGCTGTTCCAGCCGGCGAAGTTCTCCCGGAAGCCGTCGGAACCGGCCGCGCTGTAGAGCAGTTCGTGCAGGTCCTTCCATTCTTCGACCTGCCGGCTCTCGTCGGTCTCCCGGCGGGCGTCGAGGGCGGGGACCACATAGGCGGCGAGCCGCCGCAGGCCCGGCTGGTCCTCGCGTGCGACGACGGCCGCCTGGCCGACGGCGGGATGGGCGCGCAGTACGGATTCGATCTCGCCGGGTTCGATGCGAAAACCCCGGATCTTGATCTGGGTGTCGGCGCGGCCGAGGAACTCCAGCCTGCCGTCGGGCTTCCAGCGCACCAGGTCGCCCGTGCGGTAGAGCCGTTCGCCCGGCGCGCCGAAGGGATCGGCGACGAACCGCTCGGCGGTCAGCCCCGGCCTGCCGAGGTAACCGCGGGCGAGGCCCGCTCCGCCGAGGTACAGCTCGCCGGGCACCCCGGCGGGGACCGGGCGCAGCCGCGCGTCCAGCACGTAGGCGCGGGTGCCGGGGTCGGGGACCCCGATGGGCACGACGGCGCCCGCGGGGATGTCCGGATCGCAGAGGCCGAGCGTGGAGTTGGTGGTGGCCTCGGTCGGGCCGTACGCGTTGAACATCATCCGGCCGCGCGCGTACCGGCCGACCAGTTCGGGTGAGACGCGCTCGGTGCCCGCCAGCAGGGTGGCGCCCGGGGGCAGCAGGGCGTCGTCGGGCATGGCGGCGAGCAGGGCGGGCGGCAGGATCATGAACGTGATGCCGTGGGCGTTGGCGTAGTCGGCGAGCGCGGCGCCGGGTACCCGAAGTTCGGACGGGACGACGACGAGCCGGCCGCCGGACAGCAGCCCGAGGCAGAGGTCCCAGAAGGCGACGTCGAAGCTCGGTGAGGCGAACTGCAGGACGCGGCTGGCCGGTCCGATGCCGAACCGCTCGGTCTGGGTGGCGACGAGCCCGGCGACGCCCGCGTGGGAGAGCACCACGCCCTTGGGGCGGCCGGTCGAACCCGAGGTGTAGATGACATACGCGGCGTTGAGGGTGGTGAGCGCGGCGCCCCGGTCGGTGTCGGTGGGGTCGTGGGCGGGGCGGTCGGCCAACTCGGCCGCGGTCTCCGGCAGATCGAGCAGCAGGCGCGCCATGCCGCCCCGGCCGTCGGCACTCTGCCGGTCCTCGTCCGCCGGGATGTCGTCGGTGACGGCCGTGGTGGTGACGAGGCAGACCGGCTCGGCGTCGGCCAGCATGTAGCCGATCCGGTCGGCGGGATAGTCGCTGTCGACCGGCAAGTAGGCGGCGCCGGACTTGAGTACGGCGACCTCGGCGACGATCAGTTCCACCGACCTGGGCAGCGCCAGCGCCACCACGCGTTCGGGTCCGGCGCCCCGGGCGATCAGGGCGTGCGCGAGCCGGTTGGCCCGCTCGTCCAGCTCGGCGTAGCTGAGCCGCTGGTCCTCGAAGACGAGCGCGACCGCTTCGGGGCGCGCCTTCACCTGCTCGGCGAACAGGGCGGGCCAGGTGCCGGGGGTGACGGAGTGCTCCGTCGCGTTCCACTCGACGAGCACCCGGCGGCGTTCGGCCGGGGTGGTCAACTCCAGTTCGGTGACCGGCAGATCGGGGCGGGCCAGGGCGTCCGCGAGCAGCGTCCGGTAGTGGCCTTCGGTGTCGGTGTCGGTGCCGCTCTCCGTGTCGGCGCCGAAGGAGGCCCTGACTTCCACGGCCTCCGCGCGTGCGGCGGCCAGTGCCACCCCTGCCCGCCGGGTCAGTTCGCGGAACGTGGGCTCGTCGCCGAGTTCGATCCGTACCGGTTCCGCGGCGTCCCCGAGGGATATGTCCGGTGCCTGGCTGTACCGGTGTCGCAGCGCCACCCGGGCGGCGAGCAGTTCCTCGTCCGTGGCGGTACGTGCCGTCTCCGGCGCGAAGGCTTCGAGCAAGTGCCGCCAGTGGACCAGGACTTCTTCGATACCGGACACGATGGCCGCGCCTCCCCAGCAAGCAGTTCGGTGCCGGCTCGGTGGAGCCGGATTCGAGCCATACTAAGGTAAGGTTTACCTAATTCAACAGGCCGCACCCACCAGCACCCGTACGGGTGGCCTGCTCTACAGTTAAGGGCTGCCTAACCTAAAGGATGATGACGTGGAGAGCTCGGTGACCCGGGCGAGAGCCCCTCGCGCTGTGCTCCTGGTGGTGCTGCCGTGCGCCGCCCTTGTGGCGCTGTGCCTGCTGTCGCTGGCGCTCGGCGCACTGCGGGTGCCTCTCGGCCAAGTGGTCGACACCCTGCTGGGCCACCCGCCGAGCAGCCGGATCGACCATGTCATCTGGTCGGTACGGCTGCCGCGTACGGCACTTGGCCTCGCCGCGGGCGCCGCCCTCGGTCTGTCCGGCGCCCTCATGCAGGCGCTGACGCGCAATCCGCTCGCCGACCCCGGGGTGCTCGGGGTCAGCGCGGGCGCCGCGTTCGCCATTGTGCTCTCCGTCGGGGTGTTCGGACTCGGCGCGCTGTACGGCTACATCTGGTTCGCCTTCGCGGGCGCGCTCGTCGCGAGCGTGCTGGTCTATCTGCTGGGCGGACTCGGCGGATCGGGGACGACGCCGGTCAAACTGGCGCTCGCCGGCGTCGCCGTCACCTCGCTGTTGTCGTCGCTGACCAGCGCCGTCGTCCTGACCGACCCCGACGCCCTGAACCGCTACCGGTTCTGGGAGGCCGGATCGCTGGCCAACCAGAGCAACGACGCGCTGACACAGGTGCTGCCGTTCCTCGCCGTCGGCGCGGTGCTGGCACTGGCCAGCGCCCCCGCGCTGAACAGCCTGGCGCTCGGCGACGACGTGGCCGCGTCGCTGGGGCTGCGCCTCGGCCTCGTCCGTATCCAGGGCGTACTGGCCGTCACCTTCCTCACCGGCGGGGCGGTCGCCGTCATCGGGCCCGTGGTCTTCGTCGGACTCGTCGTCCCGCACATCGCGCGGGTGCTGACCCAGGCCGCAGGAATCGGCCCCGACCACCGGTGGCTGCTGCCGCTCTCGGCCGTGCTGGCACCGTGCCTGCTGCTCCTCGCCGACATCGTCGGACGGATCGTCGCCCGCCCTGTGGAGATCCAGGCGGGCATCCTGGTCGCCTTCATCGGCGGCCCGTTCTTCATTGTGATGGTCCGCCGCCGACGACTCGCGGAGCTGTGAGATGACCGGACTCCTGCCCGCCCGCACCCCGGGACGTATCACCTTCCGGCTGACGGCCCTGCCGGTCTCCGGTGTGCTGCGGCCCCGCCTGCTCGCCGTCAGCGCCGCCCTGGCCGTCGCCACCTTCCTGGTCTTCTGCGTCGGCATCTCCGTCGGTGACATCCACATCGGACTCGGCGACGTCATGCGGTCGCTGGTGGGTTCCGGCGATCCGGGGACCCGGCTCATCGTCCAGGAGCTGCGCCTGCCACGGGCGTTGACCGGGCTGCTCGTCGGTGTCGCCTTCGGGGTCTCCGGAGCCCTGTTCCAGACGATGACGCTCAATCCGCTGGCCAGCCCCGACATGATCGGCATCACGCAGGGCGCGGGCGCCGCCGTGGTCGCCGGCATCGTCCTCGGCTGGGACGCCGGGCTGAGCACCCAGTCGCTGGGGCTGGTCGGCGCGCTGGCCGCCGCCCTGCTCGTCTACGTACTGGCCTGGAAACGCGGGACGACCGGTTACCGCATCGTGCTCGTCGGCATCGGCGTCTCCTGGATCTGCACCAGCGCCACGGACTATCTCATGGCCCGCGGCGGCCAGTTCCAGGCACAGGCGGCGCTCGGCTGGCTCGTCGGCAATCTGAACGGCCGCGACTGGGCGCAGGTACGTCCGCTGGCCGCCGCCCTCGTCGTACTGCTCCCGGCGGCCCTGCTGCTCGGCCGCTGGATGCGCACCCTGCAACTGGGCGACGACGTCGCGAAGGGGCTCGGTACGCCGGTGCAGCCGGTACGGCTAGCCGTGCTGCTCACCGGGGTCGGCCTGATCGCCTTCGGTACGGCCGCTGCGGGCCCTGTCGCCTTCGTGGCCCTCGCGGCGCCGCAGATCACCCAGCGGCTGGCGCGAACCGCGTGGCCGCCGCCGCTGGCCTCCGGGCTCACCGGCGCGCTGGCCGTGCTCGGCGCGGATCTGATCGCGCGCAAGCTCATTCCCGACACCGAGCTGCCGGTCGGTGTGGTCACCGGTGTGCTGGGCGCCCCGGTCCTGCTCTGGCTGCTCGTCCGTGCCAACCGCGTCGGCTCAGGAGGCTGAACTCGTGTCATCGAACCCGGTGGACCCCGCCCGACCCGATCTGCGGGCCGAAGGGCTGCGGCTGGCGTACGACAGCCGCGTCGTCGTGGAGAAACTCGACGTGGCGATCCCGCCGGGCCGGATCACCGCGATCGTCGGGGCCAACGCGTGCGGCAAGTCCACCCTGCTGCGGGCGCTGGCACGGCTGCTGTCGCCGCGCGCCGGATCCGTCCAACTCGACGGACGCGCCCTGCAGTCCATACCGACCAGGGAACTGGCGCAGCGGCTCGGGATCCTGCCGCAGGGCCCGGTGGCGCCCGAGGGGCTGACCGTCATCGACCTGGTCGGCCGCGGCAGGTCCCCGCACCAGACGTGGTGGCGGCAGTGGTCGAAGGGCGACGAGCAGGCCGTGCACGACGCGCTGCGCGCCACCGCCATGACCGACCTGGCCGACCGTCCGGTGGACGAGCTGTCGGGCGGCCAGCGGCAACGCGCCTGGATCGCCATGGCGGTTGCGCAGGGCACGCCGGTGCTGCTGCTCGACGAGCCGACCACCTATCTGGACCTGGCGCACCAGATCGACGTCCTGGACCTCATCACCGATCTGAACCGGCACGAGAAACGCACGGTCGTGATGGTGCTCCACGACCTCAACCAGGCCTGCCGGTACGCCGACCATGTGATCGCCATGAAGTCGGGGGACATCGTCGCGCAGGGCTCCCCCGTCGACGTCATCACCGCGCCCACCGTGGAGGAGGTCTTCGGGCTCCGCTGCCAGGTCACCAGTGACCCGGTCAGCGGAACGCCGATGATCATCCCGATGAGCCGGCATCACGACACGCCGGGGCCCGTCGCCGTCAAGTAGCCGCCCATGGTGCGGAAGTAGTCGGTTGCGGCGTGCTCGGTGCCGTCCTCGGTCCGTACCCGCTTGACGAGCAGACCGCGGCTGCGGCCCGCCCGCGCCCGCTCACCGGCGACGATCACGATGCCGTCGCCCTCGCGGATGAAGATCCGCCCGGGGGTGCCGCCGTAGTTCGCCTCCGAGAGCCCGGCCGAGACGATCCGCAGCCGCTCGCCTCGGTGGTAGGTGAAGGCGTTGGGATACGGATCGCACTGGGCCCGTACGAGCCGTTCCAGGTCCTCGGCGGGCCAGTTCCAGTCGATGCGGCTGTCCACGAGCGAGCGCTTGTGGAAGAAGCTGGCCTTCGACCGGTCCTGCCGGCTCCACTCGGCGGTGCCGGACTCGATACGGTCCAGCGCCTCGGTCACGATCGGCTCGATCAGGTCGACCGTGCGGTGGAATAGGTCCGTCGCCGTGTCGGCGGGCCCGACCGGCACGGCCCGCTGCAACACGATGTCGCCCGCGTCGAGTTCGGCGTCCATCCGGTGCGCCGTGACACCCACTTCCCGCTCGCCGTTGATGAGCGCCCAGATCAGCGGCGAGAAGCCGGCGTACGAGGGCAGCAGCGAGTCGTGCACGTTGAGCGTGCCGTGCGGCGGCAGGTCGAAGATCTCCGGCGGCAGCCAGGTACGCCAGTTGTTCGCGACGATGATGTCGGGCGCCGCCTCCGCGAGCCGGTCGAGCAGTTCCCGGTCGTCGGGCCTGTTGCGCAGCAGCACCGGTACGCCGTGCTTCTCGGCGAGTTCGGCGACGGAGTCGTCCCAGATCTTCTCGTAGACGTGGTCACTGCTGGGGTGTGTCACGACAAGGACCACTTCGTGCCGGGATTCCAGGAGCGCACGGAGCGTTCGATGACCCCAGGTCTGGTAGCCGAACATGACAACCCGCATGGTGAATCCTCCTCAGACGTTGCAAGGTAAGGCTAACCTTATCTAACATGTGGCTGCTTAGGGAGGCGATGACGCGGTGACAACACTGCACAGTGAGCCGGACACCATCTACGACGTCCTGGGGATCGGCTTCGGGCCGTCAAACCTGGCTCTCGCGATAGCAGTTCAGGAACACAACGGACAAGTCCGCCCCGATGACCGGATTCAGGCCGTATTCCTGGAGAAACAACCGCGCTTCGGCTGGCACCGCGGCATGCTGATCGACGACGCCACGATGCAGGTGTCGTTCCTCAAGGACCTCGTCACGATGCGGGATCCCACGAGCGACTTCAGCTTCCTGTGCTACCTGCGGGAACAGGGCAGGCTGGTCGACTTCCTCAACCAGAAGACCCTCTTCCCGCTGCGGATCGAGTTCCACGACTATCTCGAATGGTCGGCCGACCGGGTGTCGGACCTGGTGGAGTACGCGGCGGAGGTCCTCTCGGTGCTCCCGGTCACCGAGGACGGCGAGGTGCGGTGGTTCGACGTCGTCAGCCGTGACCCGGCCGACCCCGGCCGTACGATCACCCGCCGCGCCCGCAACATCTGCGTCGCGACCGGCATGGAGCCCCATCTGCCGCCGGGCACGGTGCTGTCCGACCGGGTGTGGCACAACAGCGAGTTGATGCCGAGGGTCGCCGAACTGACCGAACGCCGTACGCCGGTCAAGCGCGCCGTGGTGCTCGGCGCCGGGCAGAGCGCGGCCGAGGCGGTGGACTATCTGCACCGCAGCTTCCCCGAGGCCGAGATCTGCTCGGTCTTCTCCAAGTACGGCTACACCCCGGCGGACGACAGTCCCTTCGCCAACCGGATCTTCGACCCGGAGGCGGTCGACATCTACTACAACGCCCCGCGCGGCGTGAAGCGGGCGCTCTTCGACTACCACCGCGCCACCAACTACTCCGTGGTGGACCTGGACTTGATCGAGTCGCTGTCCCGGACGATGTACCAGGAGAAGGTCCAGGGCCGGGAGCGGCTGCGCATGCTCAACGTCTCACGCATCCATGAGGTCGAGGAGAGCGGCGAACGCATCGACGTCACGGTCGAGTTCCTGCCGACCGGTGAACGCAGCGTGCTCACCGCCGATCTGCTCGTCCACGCGACCGGCTACCGGCCGCCGGACATCGGCGAGCGGCTGGGCGAGATCGGCAAGCTGCTGCTGCGCGACGAGGAGGACGCGCCGCTGGTCGGGCGCGACCATCGCGCGGTGACCGCCCCGAACGTCGTCTCCGGCATCTATCTGCAGGGCGGCACGGAGCACACGCACGGTCTCACCTCGACCCTGCTGTCCAACACGGCGGTACGGGCGGGCGAGATCCACGCGTCGCTCCTCGCCGAGCACACGACGAGAACGCGGGGTGCGGCGAGGAGCGCGGCCTGACGCCGTCCCCAGCCGCGTCCCCGGGCTACCCGCCCAGCGTCTTCGCCCGCTCCGCCCGGCGGGCGAAGACGTCGTCCCGGGAGGCCGCCATCTCACGCAAGGCGCCCTTCCGCTCCCGCCGGTCGAGCCGGTCCAGATACAGCCGGCCCTGCAGATGCTCGGTCTCGTGCTGGAGACAGCGGGCGAAGTACCCGAACCCCTCGATGACCAGCGGGTCGCCGTTCAGGTCGAACCCCCGGACCACCGCGTGGTCGGGGCGCGGAACGGTGCGGGAGGGGCCGGGCACCGACAGACAGCCCTCCCCCTCGTCGAGGAGTCTGCGCTCGGCGGCCGGCAGCTCGTCGAGCACCGGGTTGGCGATGTGCCCGACATGGCGTACACCCCACTCGTCGGCGCAGTCCCACACGAACAGCCGCAGGTCCACATCGACCTGGTTGGCGGCGAGTCCGGCGCCCTCGGCCACGTACAGCGTGGTGAACATGTCGTCGACCAGCCGCGACAGCCCGGGTGTGCCGAACTCCGTGACGGGCTGGGAGCGCCGGCTCAGGATCTCCTCGCCGACGACGGTGATCCGGCGCACCGATCCCCGCCCGGCCTCCGGCGCGAGCCGGGGATAGCTGCCGACCCGCTCCCCCTGCACGCGCACACCGGGCGCCTGGGACGCTCCGTCCCTCATCCGAACCGCCATAGGAATCAACGCCTTTACGAGCCCACTTGACCGAAGGCTTTGCAAAGTAGCATCCTTTGCAAAGTGAGCACCAGTGAGCATCGCCCGACGGCCCCCGCCTCGTCCCTGCCGGACCATCCGCTGCGGATCGCCCTGCTGGATCTGCTGGCCGAGGTCGGCACGGTCACGTCCACGGAAGCCGCGCAGCGCCTGGGGCAGAGCTCCGGGCTCTGCTCGTTCCATCTGCGGCAGCTCGCCCGGCACGGACTCATCGAGGAGGCGCCGCACAGTGGCGGCAGGGCGCGGCCGTGGCGGCTGCGGTGGGAGCCCACCGGGCCGGACGGCGCCGGGCCCGGCGGCGACGCGGCGGAACCGGCGAGCTTCGACACACTGGCGCGCGGTCTTGAGGACGAGAGTTACCAGCGCTGGCTGTCACACCGCGCGACGGCGCCGGCCGAGTGGCGGCAGGACGAGGCGTTCAGCGCCGTCCTGCATCTGACACCGGCCGAGATGAGCGAACTCGCCGAGTCGATCCGCCTACTCCTGGCCGGCTACCGGCGGCGGGACGACCGGCCTTCCGAACGTCCCGCCGGCGCACTGGCGGTCGCGGCCGTCACCCGGATCTTCCCGCTGCTCCCGGAAAATTCCTGACAGGTCGTCAATCGTGCGCTCAGGCGACCTGGCTGACACCGAGCGCGGCGACACCGACGCCCACGACCATGCACAGGACCCAGATCACCATCTTGGCCACCGCCGAGTCCTGGCCGTAGCGGGACGCGGTCAGCCGCCCCAGCGCGCCGATCGCCACTCCGATCACGATGAGCAGTACGCCCGTCACCTTGCCCATTACCTGCCACCCCGTTCCTTGCGTCGCTTGTTCCAGATCCCGTAGCCGAACATACCGACCACGAAGGCGAAGATGCACAGCACGACGATTACTCCCGCCGTGCCGTCAGGTATCCAACTACCGCGCCCGCTAGCGGCGTTCGGGTTCATTCTCTGCTCCTTCTCCGGGTCGGGGGGACGGGAGGCGAGAGGACCGTGGGTCCTCTCGCCTGCCCGCTCCCCCGGTGATCAGTCGTGCGGCGGCGGGGCCACCGTCACGACCAGGACTCCTCGGCCGCGCTCTCGACCTGGCTGCCGACGAAGTCGCCGGCGAATCCGCAGCCGAGACCCACGACGGCGCCGCCCACCCCGGCCGTCGGCAGGCTCACCGCCGCGGCCGCGCTGATGCACGTCGCGTCCGTGATCGCACCGGCCACGGTGCCCGCGGCCGCCGCCGCGGCCTTGACGTAGTGCCCTTGGCCCAGTTCGGTCGCGATCCCGAGCACGGCCTCGGCGTCGAAGGCTCCCCCGACCTCCTTGGCCAGCCCCTTGCCCAGCTTGCTCCAGGAGAAGAGACCGCTGGGGTCGGCGCGGTTGACGGGGTCGCCGTTGGCGTAGGCGTAGAGGTTGGCCTCCTTGCCCGAAGGGTCGGGCTGGGTGAAGCGGCCCAGTGCGGGGTCGTAGTAGCGGGCACCCATCTTGTAGAGGCCGCTGGGATCGAGATAGCTGCCGGTGTAGCGGTACGGCTGGCCTGCGGGGCCCGAGTTGGTGCGTGCCTCGCCGTAGGGCCCGTACGAGTAGGTCGCCGTACGCCTGCCCGATGCGTCGACCAGACCGATCACACTGCCCTGGGCGTCGGTGAGGTAGTACTGACTGGCGCCGCCGGTCTTGATGGCGGTCAGGGTGCCCGAGGGCTCCCGCACGAAGCCGGTCGCCGCACCGGCCGCGCTCTGGCCGCTGAGCCCGACGGCGGTGTTGACGAACGTGGTGCCGTCGCTGCTGAGCCGGTGGTTGTTGTCCACCCCCGCGTACGTGTTGACGGTGGCGGCGCCGTCGTCGGTGAAACCGCCGAGCTGGCTGAACGGCGACCAACTGCCGCCCGTACGGACCCCGGTGGGGCTCGCCGCCGACGTCTCGTTGCCCGCGCCGTCGTAGCCGAAGCCCGAGTCGCCGTCGCGGCTGGTGAGTTCGCCCGCGTCGTCGTACGCGTAGTCGACCTGGGCGCTGTCACATCCCGCGGGCAGCGTGGTGCCCGTCGACGATCCTGTGCGGTTGCCCGCCTTGTCGTAGCAGTACGACCAACCGGCCGTAGTGGCGCCGGCCTTGGTCTCCACGGCCTTGGTCAGTCGGCCCTGCGTGTCGTAGCTGTACGCGGTCGCCGCGCCGTCCGCCGTACGGGTACGGACCTTGTCGGTGTCCTTGCCGGACTGGGCGTAGTCGTAGCTGATCGTCGAGAAGGTCGTACTGCCGTTCGCCGCGACGATCTTGGTGGGCCGGCTGGACTTGTCCAGCGTCACGCTCTGTGTCGTCCCTCCCGGGTACGTCGTCTTCGTCCGCTTGCCGTTCTTGTCGTACTCGTACGCGGTCTTGGCCCCGCCCGGCTCCGTCAGCGAGGTGAGCGCGTTGGCGTCGTCGTAGCCGTACACCGTGGTGCCCGACGGGTCGGCGGCGGAGGCCACGTTGCCCGTGGGGTCGTAGGTGACGGAGGTGGTGGCGGTGCCGGGCAGGGTGCGGGTGCGTTCGCGGTTCTGCTCGTCGTACGTCACCGTCGTCGTACCGGCGGGGGTGCGGCGCGAGACGATGTTGCCGTCGTCGTCGTAGCCGAACTCCGCCGTGGCCGAGCCCGCCTGCTGCGAGACGACACGGTCGCGGTCGTCGTAGCCGTAGGTGGTGACGATCCCCCGGCCGTCCTTGACGGTGCGGGCCCGGCCCAGGTCGTCGTAGGTGTAGGTGAGGGGCTTCTGCGGGCCCGGCGGGGTGATGGTGGTGAGATCGCCCTTCGCGTCGTAGCCGAAGCTGGTCTTCTTCCCCCGCGAGTCGGTTGCCGTGCAGCGCTGCCCCGGCTTGCCGCCGCAGGTCATCGTGCCGGACTTGGGGTTGTAGGTGTAGTCCCAGGACGCGGCGGTGCCGCCGGACGTCGAGTCCTTCTGGCTGAGTACGTTGCCGGACGTGTCGTAGGCGTTGGCGGCCTGCTGGCTCGACGCGGACGTCATCGTGTCGGGGTAGTAACCGCCCGACTTCTGCACCCAGTTCATGGTGGACCGGGCGCCGGTCGGCTGGGTGGCCGTGGTCGGGTTGAAGGCGTCGTCGTACTCGAACTTGACGGTGTTGCCGTCCGCTGTGCCGCTGCCCATCCCGTCGACCGCGCTGGTGACGTTGTTGTCGGGTCCCCAGGTCTTGGACCGGGTGTGCCCCAGCGGGTCCTCGGTCTTCGTCACGCGCCAGCGTGCGTCCACGGTCTTGAGTGTGTTCTTGCCGCGCGGGTCGGTGATCCGGACGACGCCCTCGCCCTCGGAGCCCGGCTGGGGCAGCACCCAGCGGAACGCGGTGGTGTTGCCGGTGCCGGCCGCCTTGTCGATGACCCGGGTGACCGAGGCGACGCGCACGGTGTCCCAGGTGAAGGTGGTGACGTTGCCCCGGGGTGTGGTGATCTTCGTCAGCCGGTGCGAGGTGTCGTAGCCGAAGAGGGTCTTCTTGCCCGCCGAGTCGGTGAACGAGGTCAGGTCCGCGCCGGTGTAGCCGTACCCCACGGACCTGCCGGTGTTGTCGGCGACCTTGGTGACGTGGGCGCCGTCGTTGGTGAAGGTCAGCGTGCGGCCGGAGGTCGAGGTGATCTTCGAGGTGAAGGCCCCGGAGTAACTGACCGTCGTGGCGTTGCCGTTCTTGTCCTCGACCTTGCTGACCCGCGCGTCGCCGGTGGTGCCCGCGCGGGTGAACGTGGTCTTCTGGCCGTTGCCCCGCGAGGTGAGCGTGAAGGACTTCTTGTCCGACGCCTCGGTCAGGTCCTGCTTGTAGCCGGGCGCGGGGGTGAATCCGGAGCCGCTGCGGCCGAACACCGCGATGGTGCTCGAAGGGCCCTGGACATAGACGTCGTCCGGGGTGGCCTCGTGGATCAGGTAGTCACTGCCGGTGGTCGCCTTCCAGCTGGTGTTGAGGCCGTTGTAGGCGTTGCCGAGCGACAGTCCCGGCCCCGCGTCCGCGATGTCGAAGGCGGCGACGCTGACGAGCAGATTGCCGTTGCCGAGGTTGACCTGGGCGCTGACGGAGTCGGACGGCTGCGCCTGCCAGAACTGCGACCAGGGCACCTGGCCGATGCCCAGCCCCTGGAAGCCGGCGGCGAAGGCGTCCGGTTCGACGAGCGGACGGTCGGCGCCCGGCACGCCGATCGCGTTGCTGGCGGGGGCCCTGGTGACGCCGGAGGGCGAGGGGGACGGTGGTGCGGTGTGCGTCGATGCGGTCGGGCGTGCGGCCGGCGGCGCGGCCGCCGCGGCCGACGGGATCAAGGCGGCGAAGGTGATGGTCGCCGTGCCGACGGCGAGGGCCGACAGGGGAACCAGCCGTCTGCGACGGCGGTTCAATGGCATGCCGAACATGCGGGTCTCTCCCCGAGTTTGGTGGTGACGATGGGCTGGTCAGGCCGCGCGCCGGGGTCAGCGGCGCGGTGGTGGCGCGCCGGGGTCAGCAGCGCTTGGAGGAGCGGGCGTGGTACTGGCCCTGCTCACCGACGACGCTGATCGCGCCGTCGCCGGACGTGCACTCGTCGGTCGTGTCGGCGGCGTTTCCCCAGAACTCCTGGCCGTGTGTGTCGAACACGGTCCTGTTGCCGACCAGCGACTCGCGCTCGAACGACCAGACTCCGACGGTCAGATCGAAGTTGATCTTCTTGTCCAGGAACGACTTCCACACCCACACGTAGCCGTAGTTCTTGTCGCACGTGGGCGAGTAGAACTGCTTGACCGAGGCGATCGTCTCCGTGCCCCGGTAGGCGTACGACGTGGTGCCGATCTGGTAGGCGTCCGTGCAGACGCCGGCAGCGGCCGCCTGGGCGCTGTGCGGATTGCCCGTCTCACTGGCGGTCGTGCCCGATGCGGGTACGGAGGACCCCGTGCCCGGCACGGGTCCGGTGCCCGCGCTCGCCACTCCGGTACCCAGCAGCGACAGGGCGGCCCCCACGGTCACCGCCGCCGCCATGGAACGTATGCGGTTCATCAGTGTTTCTCCCCCACGGTCATGCGCACCCGCAGAACGCCCCACGCGTCATGCGGCCATGCACATCAAGGCACACCATCCGGTGCGCCTTCACATCGTTGCCCGAGGGGGAGATGGAACCGATAATTCCAGCGAACGGTTTACAGATAGCAACAGTCGACACGGTCCGTGAGGGCACGGAATTTCCACCGTTCCCTCACAGGAAACCCAGGCGCCGGCTCCGCTCGGCTTACGTTCTTGAGGCCGCGCCGACGCTCCGCTTCACGAAGCCGCGTTGCCACGGGAAGCGTGACTTGTCTCACAGGTTTACACCCGGCGCTCCCGGCAAGGCGCAACCGTTTGTGTCACACCGTCAGCCGGGTGAACTCCCGCACCACGCGCGCCAGTTCACCGGGCTGGTCCAGCGGGACGAGGGTGCGGCTGTCCGCGATCTCCACCAGGCTTCCGTGCGGCAGGAGTTCGGCGAGTCGCCTGCCGTGCGCCGGTGGCATCACCCGGTCGTCGCGGGCCCAGACGACCAGGGCGGGGCGGTCGAAGTCCGGCAGCCGAAGGGCGGCCTCGCTCAGCACATCGGTGTCGGCGCCCACGGCGCGCAGCATGCGGACCGCGTCGCGGCGGATCTCCTGACGCTTCATCACCGGCTCCACCCAGCGGCGAGTTGCCGCGTCCCCCCGCCTGGTCAACTGACCGAAGGCGAACGGCGAGCGGCGCACGGCCCGTAGCCGCATCTGCTGCATGAACATCCCGAACAGCCGGGGTGGCAGCTTGCCGGTGAGCATCAGCGTCCGGCCCGTGAGTCCGGGCGGGAAGTTGTCGAACGCCTCGCACGAGACGAGGACGGCCCGGCCCACCCTTGCCGCGTCCCCCGCGATGACGAGCTGGACCAGGGCGCCGCCGGTGTCGTTGCCGACCAGCGTGACGTCCCGCAGGTCGAGCCGGTCGAGGAACTCGACGACCAGCCTCGCCACCCCGGGCAGCGACAGGTCGGCGTCGGGGCGCGTCGCGTGGCGGTGCGCCCCGAGCGGGAGTGTCGGTGTCACACAGCGGTGGCCGGCGGCGAGTTCGGCCACCGGCCCCGACCACAGCGAGGAGTCCATCATCAGCCCGTGCAGCAGCACCACGGTGGGGCCTTCACCGCCGGTGTCCTCGTACTCGACCGGTCCGGCCGACAGCTCGATCAGTGTCATCCCGGGTCTCCCCCTCAGATCCCGCGCCCCGGCGCCGGCCGCGCCGCCCCGCGCGAGGCGTGACCCCCTGCGCCCTCGCCGAGCAACCGGCGGCGCAGAAAGTCCAGTTCGGCTTCGACGGCGCTTTCGTGGGCGTCCTGGAAGGGTGCGTAGTGTCCCCCGGGTACGTGGACCAGCTCGGCGTCCCGCGCCTGCCCCGCGGCGCGCACCGCCGGTGCGGCGAGGACCGACTGGTCCTGGTCGGCCACGACGACCAGGAGCGGGCAGCGCACCCGGGACGCGTGCCGACCGGGCTTGTACAGGCTGAAGTTGAGCACCGAGCGCGCCGCGACCTCCTGCTGCCACCGCGGATACGCGTTGTCCGGGTTGAGCACCTGGTCGCCGAGCCTGCCGTCCGGCGTGGCGAGCATGACGGTCTCACCCGGCTCCCCCGAGAGTCCGATCAGCAGGGGCTTGCGGCCGACGAGACCGCCCAGCATGTCGAGCAGGGTCAGCGCGGTGACCTTCAGCATCGCGAGCGGCTTCTGGTGGCGCGACGCGTTACGGGAAGCCACGGGGCCGTCGGCGTTCGGTGTCTGCGCGATTGCCGCCGCGAGCTGCGGATTGCGCGCCGCGACCGGGAAGACATGACCGCCGGACAGGGAGAAGCCCCACACGCCGAGCCGGGCCGGATCGACCCCCGGAAGCGTGGCGGCGAAGCCGATCGCCGCCTGCCAGTCGTCGACCTGGTCCCTCATGCGCACGACCTGGCGCGGCTGCCCGCCGCTCTCCCCCAGCCGGCGGTAGTCGAAGGCGAGGACGGCGAACCCCGCTGCGTTGAACCGCTTCGCGAACCGGTCGGTGCCCGGCTCCTTGGTGACTCCCCCGCCGCCCGCCATGACCACGCATCCGCCGTTGGTCCCTGGATAGTGCCAGGCCACACACTCCGTGCCGCCGCTGGCGAAGCGGACCTTCTCCCGATTCAAGGACATGCTCATGCCGGTCTCCCCGTGGCCGAGATTCACCCTGTCCTTAAAGTGAACCACGTGGTTCGCATGCTGTCCACGCGCGCCGGGCCCCTACTCCTCGGCGGCCTCCTCCCGCTCCAGCGCGCGGCCCAACGCCTCGAATCCCGCGGCGATCCCCGCGCTGTCGCCGCTCGTCCTGGCGTCCACGAGGAAGCCCCTGAGCACGGCGAGGATCATCTCGGCGACCTCCAGCTTCCGCCGCTGCGGCCAGTGCTCCGGGCAGATGGACAGCAGCAGCGGCAGATACTGCTGCGACGCCTCGCGGCCGAGCGCGCCGTGCCGCCCGGGGTCGTACATCGCCAGCCCGATGGCCTGGTCCAGCACCCGCGCCTCCTCGCCCACCAGGACGGGCCACACCACGCGCACCCAGTCCGCCAGCGGCCGGCGCGGCTGACCCGCGGTGGCCGCGGTGAAGGCCTTGTCGACGCGGCGCTCCCGCAGTTGGACGATCGCCTGCCTGAGCAGGTCGTCGATCCCGTCGAAGTGGTAGAGCAGCACCTTGTGGGTGGCGCCCGCCGCCCGCGCGGCCCGCCGGAGCGAGAAGTCCACGAGCCCGTTGGCCGCGAGGTCGTCGGTGACCCGGCCCAGCAGTTCCAGCCGCCGGGCCTCGCCACGCGGCGACCCGGCCGAACGCCGGTAGCCGGCCCGCTCAGGACGGTCCTCGAACGCTGACGACACGACGGCTCCCTGGAAGTCGGTTCCGATACAGGCGCACACCGTAGCTCCGCCCCCGGATGTGGGTGGCACCACACACCGCCGCCGTTTCCGTCGGTAACGCTCGGGCACGCGCAGTGCACAAGATCCGCGAGACACCCGAGAGCCAAGGAGAGACATGTTCGTTCTCGTCGGAGCGTTGCTGCTGTTCGGAGTCGTCCTCGGAGCCGTCGTGCACGTACCGCTGCCCGTAGCGCTCGGCGCCGCCGCCGTCATCGCCTGCTGGCTCGGGGTGTACGCGCTGCGCAAGCGGCACGCCCACAGCCGGGGCCACTCGTAAGGAGTCAGGACCATGACCGTCAAGACCCCCGTGCGCACCCCCGAGTCGACCCGCCGTACCGCCGACGGGATGGCCGTCGCCTCCTTCGTCCTCGGCCTGGTCGGGCTGCTGGTGTTCAACCTCTTCCTCGGGCCCGCCGCACTCGTGCTGGGCACGCTCGCGCTGGTCCGGCGCACCGGGCACCGCGGCCGGGCGTATCTCGGACTGGCCCTGGGCGCCGCCGACCTGATCGTGCTGGCCGTGCTGACGGCAGCCGACCACACCGTCAGCTGGTAGCCGCGGCAGCGCCGGAATCCTGGTACGGACCATGGACACCGTGAAGGCGAAGCGTCGATGATGACTGCACCCCCACAGATGTAGGAGCAGTTCACATGGATAGACGACAGTTGATCGCCGGCGGTGTCGCGGCAGCGACGGCAGCCACCTTGCTTCCCGCGCTGTCCGGTACGGCGACCGCCGCGTCCGGCCGAGCGACCACCGCCGCACCGTCCGCCCAACTCCCGTCCAGGGACGACATCATCAGCGTTCTGCGGCGGGTGGCCGACCACTGGATCGGCGCACACGTCAACCCGGGCGACAACGGCTGGGCCAACGCGACCTTCTTCAGCGGGCTGTTGGCCCTGTTCAGACTGACGAACGACACGGCCTATCTGAACTACGCGAGGAACTGGGCGGAGAGCCACGACTACGGGCTGATCGGCGGCACCACCACCCGGCACGCGGACAACCAGTGCGCGGGCCAGGCCTATCTCGACCTGTACGAGATCGAACCGGACGACCAGAAGCTCGACGCGATCGAGACGTCGCTGCACCGCATGGTCTACACCGACCAGCCGGGCAAGAACGACGACTGGTGGTGGGACGACGCGCTGCACATGGCGATGCCCTCGTTCGCGCGGATCGGCGCGCTGCGCGACGATCCGCAGTACTGGGAGAAGCTGTACAGCCTCTACAGCCACACCAAGCACGCCGAGGGCGGCCCGGGTCTGTACGACTCGGCCTCCGGCCTCTGGTACCGCGACGCGAACTTCGTACGCGGCGGGATCGTCTCCCCCAACGGCAAGCCGGTGTTCTGGTCACGCGGCAACGGCTGGGTGGCCGGCGCCCACACCAAGGCACTCAAGGCGCTGCCCGCAGCCGAGCGCCATGTCGCCGAATACCGCGACACGCTGCGCCAGTTGGTGACGGCCACGGCCAAGGTCCAGCGCACCGACGGCTTCTGGAACGTCAACCTCGGCGACGCCGCGCATCTGCCCGGTCCTGAGACCAGCGGCACCGCGTTCTTCGTGTACGGGACGGCGTACGCGATCGGTGCGGGCCTGGTCGACAGCGCGACTCTGCTGCCGGTCGCCGCGCGGGGCTGGAACGGTCTGGTCGCTACCGCCGTCCATCCGGACGGTGTCCTCGGCTACGTACAGAAGGTAGGCGACCGCCCCGAGTCGAGCCAGCCCATCACCTACGACAGCACCGCCGACTTCGGTGTGGGCGGTTTCCTGCTGGCCGGGTCCCAACTGGCCGCGCTGGCCTGACCTGGCCGCAAGACCCGACGGCACGGCCGGCGGATCCGAGGATCCGCCGGCCGTGCCCTCTCACGCGGAGCCGGGATCCCGGCGCGCGGGGGCCACGAAGTTCTCCGTGAGCCGGTCCGGTGCGGCCTGCTTCCAGGAGTCGGCCAGGATGTCGTACAGCTCGTCGAGATCCTCCAGGGCGGCGAGCCGTACCCGTACCCAGGACGAACTCGCCTCGTGCGGCGGGACCCAGAACTTCTCAGGTTCCGCCGCGATCAGCTCGGTCCGCTCGTGCCTGGGGCAGCGCACGGCGAACGACGTCTGGTCGTCGGGGACCGTGATGAACATCTTGCCGGCGACCCGGAACGTGGGCATGCGCCACGCTTCCTTCTCCAGCGTCTCGGGGAGCGACAGTGCGATACGGCGCACGTCATCAGCATCAATCACACCCCCACGTTAGACGGCTCTCAGGTCAGCGCGAAGTCGTCTCCGTACACCGCCGACTGGCCGTACCAGCCGTGCAGGTAGACGGTGACCGTGCCGGAGGCGCCGGTGGTGAAGGGCACCGTCAGCTTGGACCAGCCGGTCGAACTGGTCCACGCGCTGGCGGTGGCACCGCCGCTCACCCCCAGGTAGGCGTAGCTGCCCTGCACCCAACCGCTCAGGGTGTAGTGCGTGTTGGGGCTGAGGGTGAGCGTCTGGCCGCACTGCCCCGTCTGCGCGGAGGTGGGCGCCGACTTCAGCGCGTGCGTACCGCCGTGCACCGGCGTGGTGACCAGCGCGCCGCCGCTCTCGCAGGTCCACGGTGCCAGGGACGCGCTCTCGAAGCCGCCGTTGACCAGGGCGCCGCTGTCCCCACCGGGTCCCGGGACCGTCAGAGTGAAGGTGGCGGTGTGACTGACCGACCCGGCCGTCGCCGTCACGGTGAGCGGGTACGTCCCCGGCGCGGCCGAAGCGGAGGCGCTGACCGAGAGCGTGGCCGAGGCGCCGGCGGTGACCGACGCCGGGCTGAGCGCCGCCGTCACGCCCGCGGGCGCGCCGGTGGCCTTGAGCGCGAGGGTCTGCGCCGTGCCGGAGGTGACGGCCGTCTTCACGCTCGCCGTGGTCGAGCCGCCGGGCTGCACCGAAGCGGAGCCCGGGGCGACGGAGACCGAGAAGTCGT
Source organism: Streptomyces sp. AcH 505 (assembly GCF_000818175.1). Lineage (GTDB taxonomy): Bacteria > Actinomycetota > Actinomycetes > Streptomycetales > Streptomycetaceae > Streptomyces. Next base: position 6,770,637 of record NZ_JTIY01000001.1, on the reverse strand, counting down.
TGGTCACCGGGCCGCTGCCGCCGCCGGTGAACGGCGCGAAGGTGTGGGTGAAGTACCACGGGTCCTGCGGGATCCCCGAGCAGCTGTCGGAGCCGCCGGTGCCGGGGCACGAGCCCGAGTCGCGCTGAAGGGCCCAGAAGGAGAGGGTGTTGATGCCCTTGGAAACCGCCCAGTCCAGCACCGGGGGCGCGTCGGCGGTGGTGAAGGTCTCGGCGGGGCCGAAGTCGTCGATGCCCGGCATCTCGGTGACGCCCACCATGCCCCAGAGCTGCGCCTGCGTCTTGCCGGGGTTGAACTGGGCGAGCTGGCCCACGAGTCCGGTCGTCGCCGTCTTCGTGTCGTTGGCCATGTTGTGCGTGGCGTTGTCGTAGTAGTCGAACGTCATCAGGTTGACCACGTCCACCCGGGTGCCGTTCGACGCGGCGTTGCGCAGCACGTCGAGTCCGGTGTCGCCCAGGCCGCTCGTGGTGGTGGGCAGGGTGTAGGAGAACTGCACCGAACGGCCGTTGGCCGCCGCCCAGTCCTGCACCTTCTTGATCGCCTTGTTACGGCGGTCGATACCCGCCGTGTTGGTCAGCGAGTTGTCCTCGACGTCCATGTCGAGGCGCGAGACGTCGTAGGTGGTGATGATCTTCTCGTACGCCGCGGCGATGGAGTCCACGCTGGTGCAGCTGTCCGCGATCTCGGTGCCGCCGTTGTCGGCCGCGTAGCCGCCGAGTGACGGGATCACATCGCCGCCGCGTGAGCGGATGGTGGTGAAGTCCTGGCCGAACACCGAGGAGGCGATGGGCATGCCCGTGTCGCCGTTCCAGTACGTCGTGCAGGAACCGGGCCGTTCGGTCTGGACGAAGGCCATCGTCAGGTACTTGGCGCCGGACTGCTGCGCCAGGGCCGCGGGGCTGTCGCCGTTGTACGCCTCGAAGTACGGCGCGAAGACATGCGCGGGGAGCGGGGTCGCGGCGTGCGCCGCGGCTCCGGTGGTGAGGACCAGGCCGGCCGAAGCGGCCAGGGTCGCCAGGGTGGCGAGCAGCGCTCTGACGGATCTCGTACGTCTCATGGGGGCTCCCGATGGGTGAGACAGCAGGCGGATCGCGCCCATAATTGGTCTGGACCAACGGGCCGTCAAGGGTCTGGACCACTTCATTCCGTACTGTTTGCCTTATCCATCCACCCGGTCGGGGCAAGGGACCCGGGGCTCACCCGGCACATAACGCCCCTCTATCGTGGCCTTCCATGTGGCCAGGAGAGCAGCAACCGGGGGACGGGCCCAACGCGCAGGACCCGTACGCGAATCCGTACCAGCAGCCTAATCCGTACCAACAGCCGAACCCGTACACGCAACCGGGTCAGGCACCGGGGCAGACCCCGCCGTGGGCCGCCCCCACCGTCACGTCGGGACCGCCCGAACCGCCGCGCGGGGGCGGCGGGAAGACCAAACTCGTCGCCGTCGTCGCAACCGCCGTCGTGGTGGTCGCCGCGGCCGTCACGGGATTCCTGGTGCTGGGCGGCGGCTCCGACGACGAGGGCAAGAACGTCGACCCGACCAAGACGCCGTCGACGAACGGCCCCGTCTCGCCCACCGCTTCGGGTGGCGCGGACGAACGTGACAGCGCGCCGAAGCCCGTCGTCGCGGGCTGGAAGGCCGTGTTGAACCCCTCGACCGGCGTCGTCTTCGACGTGCCGCCGGAGTGGGGCCTCAAGGCGGCCAGTTGGACGACGTACGTCACCGACGAGAGCGACCCGGACGAGAAGCCGCTCATCGGCTTCACCGCCCCCGCCATGCTCAAGGAGAAGTGGTGCTCGTCCGACGAGGACGGGAACGGCAGCACGGAGGACACCGCGCTCGCGGCCGCCGGGTCGCGCGGGGAGCGCGGCGCCAGTACCACCGACGAGGCGGCCAAGAACAACGCCTCGCTGTGGCTCTACGGGGCGTACACCCAGCCGGACAAGAAGACGATCAAGCCGGGCCCGGTCGAGCCGTACACCACCTCGTCGGGCATCAAGGGGAGTCTGACGACGGCCGTTTCCTCCGGTGTGCCGAAGAAGGGCAAGTGTGACAGTGACGGCAAAGTGACCAGTTTCGCCTTCGAGAACGCCAAGGGCGACTTCGTGTCGTGGACGTTCTTCGGGGCGACCGGTGTGCCGGACGAGGTGCCGGACGCGACGGTGCGCAAGATCCTCAGCACCGTGCGCGAGGGCAGGAGTTGACGCGTCCCCCGGACTTGATCGGCATTTGCCCGAGTGAGCCGGAAAATGGGCAGTTACCTCCCTCGGAGCAGTCGGTATCGATCAGCAAACAACACTAGGAAGCGCTGCGCGAAGGGCCGGGGGCTCTGCATAATCGCTGCGAACCCCGGAAGGAATCGTCCGTGAAGCCAGAACCCTGCCCTCGCTGCTTCGCACCCGCACGCGAGGACGGCCGCCCCGACTGCGCCTGCGCCATCCCCGCGGAGACAGCCGCGGAGAGCACCGCCCAAGACGACCACGTCGAAACACTCGACATGCTGCACACGCGCCCCTACGTCTCGCTGCACAACGCGCAGACACCGGGTGACACCGCGGCTCCGAGGATCGCACGCGACGAGGACGTGGCCGCTCTGACGGCCGGCGGACCCGAAGCGCCCGGCGAGCCCGAAGCCGTGGCCGCCGGCTCCGCCGCGCCGGCCGCCGAGACCGAACCCCTGCCGCCGGTACCGCCGTCGACACCGGACTTCGTCGCTGCCGACGACGAGAGCGACCCGGCGACGCCGTCCGGCACCGGCCGCCGCAAGACCGCTCTGCTGGTGGCCGGCGCCGTCGTCGTGGTCGCCGCCGCCGTCGCGATCGGCGCGGGAGTCCTCGGCGGCAGCGGCGGCTCCGGTACGTCCGACGCCGCTGCGGCACCGAACTCCCAAGGCGCGCCTGCCGGTTCGGCCTCGGCCGAACCCTCGGCCACGGACGGCCCCACGTCGGCGGGGCCGAGCGACGATCCCAGCAGGTCGCCCGGCGCATCGGCGGACGGGTCCGTCAAGGACAAGGCCAAGGACATAGCCGCATCGGCCGCCGCCGCGATCGCGGG
>NZ_JTIY01000001.1:6765891-6766744 GCF_000818175.1 Streptomyces sp. AcH 505 | reverse complement strand
CGCCGCCGCCGGCTCCTCGGCATCGGCCGACGACGGCGGACCGCGCCCCGCCGGTCCCTCCCAGAGCACGTCCCCCTCGGGGCCCCCCGTCCTGCGCGAGGGCGACACCGGACCCGAGGTCGTCGAACTGCAGAAGCGGATGGGCCAGCTCCTGCTCCAGTACGTCGGCATGCCCGACGGCACGTACGACGCGGGCGTGGAGCGCGCGGTGGCCCGCTACCAGGACAGCCACCACATCACCGGCGACCCGTCAGGTGTCTACGGGGCCGCCACCCGGGCGGATCTGGAGTCCCGTACCAAGGAGCCCTGAGCTGCTCCCTCCTGGGTGACGGACAGCTGACCGGTCAGCGGATAGCCGACCGGTCAGCGGGTAGCCGCCGGAAGGCAGGCACATCACCGAGGAAAGGACACCACCATGTCGTCGTCGCTGCTTGAGTCCGTAGACATCGAGGCGCCGGTGGCGGTGAGCTGGAAGCTGTGGAGCGACGTCACGCGCTGGCCGGAATTCCTCAGTCATGTACGGCACGTCGAGCGCATCGACGACCGCCGCTTCGCCTGGCAGCTCTCGCTGCCCGGCGCCGACAAGGCGTTCGTCGCCGAACTCACCGAGGTCGTGCCGGAGGACCGGATCGCCTGGCGCACCACGGAAGGCGTCCATCACGCGGGGGTCGTCACCTTCCACCACGTCACCGATTCGACGAGCCGGGTCACACTCCAGATCGAGTACGACCCGAAGGGCTTCGTCGAGCGTCTTGGCGCCCTGACCAATCTCGACTCCACGCTGGCCAACTACGACCTGGGCGAGTTCCAGAAGCTGGCCGAGGTCACGGCGGGCGGCTGAGCGGCCGGCCCG
>NZ_JTIY01000001.1:6755892-6765630 GCF_000818175.1 Streptomyces sp. AcH 505 | reverse complement strand
CCCGCCGCGCCAGGGCGGCGCACGGCGGGCCGGTGGACAGGTGCAGGCAGGCAGGTGGGCGGGATCAGTGGAGGGCCCGGCGGGCGTCAGACGACGTGGACGCCGGGCCGTCCCGCGTCGACCCGCAGGCTCGACAGCGTGGTCGAGGCCGACTGCGGCTTGAGCACCGTGCCGACCACCCGCACCTGCGCGTCGATACCGCGCTCCCCGATGTCGAACAGGTGGTAGCCGCGGTGGTAGTCGATGACCTTCCAGTGCGGGTTGTCGCCGCGCAGCGGGTCCCACATGGCGTTGAAGGCGGTCGCGTCCTGGTCGCCGTTGGAACTGATGGAGGTGCCCACGAACTCGGCGCCGACGACGGCCGATCCGGGATCCGCGTAGTCCCGCTTCAGGTCGCTGATCATGGTCAGATGGCGGTCACCGCTCAGTACCACCGGGTTGTCCACCTGCCGGAAGCGGGCCAGCAGGTCGTTGCGCTCGACCTGGTAGCCGTCCCACGCGTCGTAGAACCACTCCTTGCCGGGCCCGGCCAGCAGATCGGTCTCGGCCATCATGATCTGTGAGGCCGTCAGGTTCCAGCGGGCGTGCGAGCTCGCGAGGTTGCCGGCCAGCCACGCCCGCTGCGGCGCGCCGAGCATGGTCATCGCGGGGTCCTCGGCGCCGGCCTGGGTCGTGGTCTGGTCGCTGCGGAACTGCCGTGTGTCGAGGACGTTGAGCCGGGCGAGCCGGCCGAAGTCGAAGCTCCGGTACATCTGGAGGTGCGGGCCGTTCGGCACCGCGCTCGCCCTGACCGGCATGTGCTCGTAGTACGCCTGATAGGCGGCGGTCAGCCGGGAGACGAAGGCGTCGTGCGACTGCTGCGCGGGGTCCTGCGGCACGTCGCCCGCGAAGTCGTTGTCGACCTCGTGGTCGTCGAAGGTCACGATCCAGGGCGCCGCCGCGTGCATCGCGAGCAGGTCGGGGTCGGTCTTGTACTGCGCGTACCTGTTGCGGTACTGGAGCAGGCTGTACGGCTCGCCCGAGCCCTCGTGGACACGTACGGCGGACGCGGTGGGCGCGCTCTCGTAGATGTAGTCCCCGACGAAGAGCACGATGTCGGGTTCCTGCTCGCGCATGTCCGCGTACGGCGTGAAGTAGCCGTTCTGCCAGTTCTGGCAGGAGGCGAGGGCGACCCGGAGCTTCGACGGGTCGCGCGCGATGGTGCGGGTGCGGCCGGCCGGTGAGACGTACGTGCCGGCCCGGAAGCGGTACCAGTAGACGCGGCCGGGTTCGAGGCCGCGCACATCCACGTGCACGCTGTGGGCCAGGTCCGGATCGGCGATGGCGACCCCCCGGCGCACCACCTTGCGGAACGACTGGTCCTGGGCCACCTGCCACTGCACTGCGACGGGCGAGTCCGGCATCCCGCCGCCGTTCAGCGGGTCCACGGCGAGCCGGGTCCAGATGACGACGGCCGTGGTGAGCGGGTCGCCGGAGGCGACGCCCAGGGTGAACGGGTCGGCGGCCAGCGGTCTTCTGCCTGCCGCTCCGGCCGCCGGCGCGGTCAGCAGCTGACTCGCTGCCACGGCGCCGGATGCGGCGGCGCCGGCGGCCAGCAGTCGACGGCGGGTGAGTTCGGGCATGGTCATGTTCCCTTCTCAAGGCGGCACAGCCGCACAAAAGATGTCAGGCCCACAGACACGGGCACCCGAAGTCCATCAGGCAGGGTCATGACAGCGAAGTGTCGTCTGATGCGGGATCAGGCCATTTCCGGCATCGAGGGGCCTCTCGTGGCCGTCGGGCCTGCCGGCTAGCCGACAGCCTGCGCGGCGTCGCGGATCAGACCGGTGACGGCGCCGGGGTTGGTGAGGAAGGCCGCGTGCGGCGCCTCGACCTCGATGGTGCGCGCGTGGGCCCGCTCCGCCATGAAGCGCTCCGCGTCGGGCGAGATGGCGTGGTCCTGCTCGGCGACCAGGGCCCAGGAGGGAATGGTCTTCCAGGCCGGCTTGCCGGAGGGCTCGTCGAACGCCGCCGCGTCGATCGGTCGCTGTGTCGCGGCGAGGACCTGGGCGTCGGGCTCGGGGAGCCGGTCGCTGAGGAAGACGTCGCGGTACTTGTCGGGCTTGATGTAGACGTCGACACCGCTGCTCGTACCGGTCGAGTACGGCACGGGGTTGAGGGCCGTCGCGAGGGGGGTGGCCGGGAACCTGTTGTTGATGGAGGTGATGGTCTCCTTCGCCGTGGGGGCGAAGGCGGCGATGTACACGAGGGCCTTGACGTTCTTGTTCCCCGCGGCGGCGTTGGTGATGACGGCTCCGCCGTAGGAGTGGCCGACCAGGACGACCGGTCCGCGCACCGACTTCAGGAAGCTCGCGATGTACGCCGAGTCGCTCGCCAGACCGCGCAGCGGGTTGGCGGGGGCGATCACGTTGCGGTACCCCTCGCCGTGCAGCCGCCCGATCACGTTCTCCCAGCCGGACGCGTCGGCGAACGCGCCGTGCACCAGCACCACCGTCGGCTTCGCCCGGTCGGTGCCCGCTCCGCCGGGCGCGGCGGAAGCACCCTGCGCCGGTACGGCACAGATTCCCATGCCGACGGCGACAGTGGTGCCGATCAGCCGGAACAGACGGGAGCGAGAGAGGTTCATGAATCTCCGTAGGGCAGCGGCGGGAAGGCCGGGCGACGACCGGCACGGGTCTTTATTGCCCGCACGACTGACAAGGTCAGCAGCGTCGGGCGGATCGCTACCCGATCGGACGCGTCGTCACGGCCGGGTGGAGGAATCGTCCGGCGCACGGCCCAGAATGGAGGATCCGGCGGGTCGTGGGGCGCCGAGGCGACCCCGCGGCGCCCCCTGGATTCCACAGATCCCGTAGAAAGGCCGCTCCATGACACCGCAGCAGGAACCGGTACCCACCGGGTGGCTGGATCTGTCCGTTCCCCTTGTCACCGGCATGCCGGTCTACCCCGGCGATCCGGAGGTCGAGATCACCACGGCGCTGCGCGCCGCCGAGGACGGCGTCAATGTGCTGCGGGTCCACCTCGGTTCGCAGTCGGGCACGCACGTCGACGCGCCGTACCACGTGGACGACCGGTGGCCCGCTCTCGACGAGCTGCCGCTGGAGCGCTTCACCGGGCCGGCCGTCGCCGCCGATCTGCGCGCTCTCGCGCCGCGTACCGGCGTCACCGTGACGGACCTGGCACCCGTACTGCCCCGACTGCGGCCCGGCACCGTCCTGTTGCTCGTCACCGGCTGGTCGGCGCACTGGGGCACCGACCGCTACCTCGGCCACCCCTGGCTGACCCCCGAGGCTGCGGAGGCGGTCGTGGCGACCGGGGTGCGTACGGTCGCTGTCGACGCGCTCAGCGTCGACCCGACACCCGGTCCTGGCGATCCGCACCCGCAGGACGGGGACGGGCTGGCGGCCCACCGGGTGCTGTGCGGCGCCGGCGGTGTCATCGCCGAGAATCTCACCGGCCTCGACCGGGTGGTCGAGGCGCAGCGTGCCGGGCAGCGGATCGAGGTGTCACTGTTCCCGCTGCGGCTCGCCGGCGCGGACGGCGCGCCCGTACGCGCCGTCGCCCGGATCGGCTGAGCACGGACCGGCCGAGTACGGACCGACCGGCCCTGGGCCGACCTGTCAGCCGCGGGTCCTGCGGGCGCACTCGGCGACCACCTGGCGCAGACTGCCGGTGCGGCTCAGCAGGTCGCGCTGGACGCGCGCGCCGTTGCCGTCCCGCAGCAGCGTGGCCAGACCGGCACGGGCGGCTGCCAGGTCGCCGCTGTCCTCCAGCGCGTCGTGCACATGGGCGAGCAGCGAGTCGACGACGTCGGCGGCCGGTTCGGGCACCATCGTGACGGGGTGGAGCAGTGTGTCGTCGAGACCGGAGCGGCCGGCCCGCCACGCGGCGAGCCGCAGCACCCCGACCCCGTGGAGCGGCGCCGGGTCGCCGGCCCGCCACTGGCGCGCCGCCGTCTCCACCAGTCCGCGTACGAGCATGGCGAGCAGCACCGGTGTCGAGGCGTCGAGGCACACGTCGGCCACCCGGATCTCGACGGTCGGGTAGTTGTGGGACAGCCGCGCGTCGAAGTAGATCATTCCCTCGTCGCGCAGCACACCGGTGCCGACCATGGACCGCACCTGCTCGTGGTAGCGCTCCGCCGTGACGAACGGCTCCACGGGGCCCGCGGAAGGCCAACGCTCCCACACCCGGCTGCGGTAGCTGCTGTAGCTGCTGTCCTCGCCCTGCCAGAACGGCGAGTTGGCGCTCAGCGCGAGGAGCACCGGCAGCCACGGCCGGATCCGGTCGAGTACGGCGACGCCCTCCTCGTCCGAGTCGACCGCCACATGGACATGGCAGCCGCAGGTGAGCTGGTTGTGCACGCTGAGGCCGAACTGCTCCTGGAGCCAGCGGTACCGCTCCCCCGCGTTCACGGTGGGACTGACCGGCAGCGGTGACGTGGCGAGAGCCGCGACCGTCACCTGCGCCTGTGCGGCGTGCTCGGCGGCGTCCTGCCGCCAGCGGACTATCTCGTTGGCGAGATCGTCCATGCCGGTGCACGGGTGGGTCGCGAACTCCAACTGCTGACCGTGCAGTTCCTTCTCGAACGTGTGGTCGTCGGCGCCTGCCCTGTCCGACGCCCGGTCCGCGACGGCGAGCACCGCTGCCGACAGGGCCCGGGGCTCACCCGACTCCGGATCCACCAGGAGGAGTTCCTCCTCCACTCCGACACTGCGCACTGGAACTGCCTTTCCCCGAGGAGACGTTAGGGCGAGTAGCTTGTCTCATCGTCGGCGTGGTCGGCGACCGGCGCCGCTTTCCTCCGACGTGTTCCCGTCGTCGCGAAGGCCGAGTAACGAGGGACCCAGCGCAGCAGAGCGGCGGCGGCAACGACGCCCATGCCGCCCATCACGATGATACCGGCGGCCAGACTGCCCAGGGCCGCGGCGGCCGACACCACCAGCGGGCCGCCCGCGCTGCCGGAGTCGGCGCACAGCCGCCACACACCGAGGAACTGGGAGCGGGTCGCCGGCGGCGCGACATCGGCGCCCAGTGTCATCAGGATGCCACTGCCGATCCCGTTGCCGAACCCCATGAGCATGGCGACGACGGTGATCGACACGAGCCCGTGGGTGAGCGGCAGCGACGCCATCGTCAGCCCGAGGACCAGCATCGAGGGCACCGCGATCCACAGCCGCCCGTACCGGTCCATGATCCGGCCCGACGGGTAGAAGGTCATCGTGTCGACGAGCCCGGCGATCCCGAAGATGACGCTGGTCGCCGAGGCGCTCTGGCCGAGATGGTCGGCCCACAGCGGCAGCACCGTCTGCCGGGTGGCCCGTACGGAGCCCACCAGCAGGACGGCGAAGCCCAGCGTCAGAAAGACCCGGCGGTGGTCGCGCACGACGGTGCGGACCGGCACGGGGTTCTTGCCGGTGCGGCGGGCCACCGACTCGTCGGCGACGTCGGGCACCACGAGCAGCACCACGGCCGTCACCGCCGTGCACACCAGCGCCAGCCAGTAGATGTCGCGGACCGGCCGTCCGGTGAGGATCACAGCGCCGACGAAAGGACCCACGAAGGCGCCGATCCGCGACATTCCGCCCAGCGTCGACAGCGCCCTGGCCCGCAGCCCCGTCGGCACCACCTCGGTCAGATAGGACTGTCTGGCCAGGACGAAGACGGCGTTGGTCGCGCCCGTGGCGGTCACGGCCAGCGCGAGCTGCCACAGCTCGGTGGCGAGGGCGCAGCAGCTCAGGGTGACCGCGGCGACCCCCGCGGCGACGAGCATCGCCTTACGGTCCCCGAGCCGCGCGGCGAGCGCCCCCGCGGGTACGTCGCCGAGGATCTGTCCGACGCCGACCAGCGCCAGCACCAGCCCTGCCCCGCCGATGGAGGCGCCGAGCGCCCGGCCGCTGAGGGCGAGCACCGGGGCGAGCGCCCCCATGCCCGTCTCGAAGATCAGCGCGGGCAGGAAGACGGCGGGTATGAGGCTGACGAGGGACACGGGACGGTCTGCCACCTGCGGGGCCTCATTTCGCTGTACGGTGCATGCGGAACCCCACCAGCAAATCAGACGGCTCCCGCCCTTCCCACAGGGCCCGTGAGCAACCGGCCGGGGAGCGTTTCGCGTCGCAGTACGAGAGACGCGTCGAGGGGGAGCCCGATGGACCAGCCAGTCGTCACCCTGCCCGAGGAGCTGCTGCTCCTGGCCCTCAACCCGGAGACCGGCCGGCCGCGTACCCAGATGGCATACGTACGGCTCGGCGTCGCGGGCGCGGTGCTCGCGGAACTGGCGGCGGCGGGACGCGTCGCCGAGCAGGGCGGCAAGGTCGTCGTCAGGGACAAGCGCCCCACCGGTGACCCCGAGCTGGACGACGCCCTGGTCAAGCTGGTCGCCAAGGGCGGGGAGGTGCGGCTGCGCGGCTGGATCAGGGGAACGTCGAGGCAGATCACCGACCTCTACCTGCGACGGCTGGTGAAGCTCGGCGCGGTCCGCGAGGAGAAGCACCGGGCCCTTGGGATCTTCCCGTTCCACCGCTATCCGGCCGGCGGTACGGACTGGTCCACCCCGGCCGTCGCCCGGCTGGGCGCCGCCGGCAAGATGTCCTTCCCCGAGGAGCGCAGCCGCGCGCTCGCCGGGCTCGTCTCCGCCGTCGATCTCGCACGGCCGCTCTTCCCCGGCTCCGGCGCCCGTCAACTCCGCGGCGCCATGCGGGAGCTGGCGCGCGACCAGTGGCACGCCCACGCGGTGCGACGGGTGGTGCAGAGCGAGAAGTCGGCGTCGGCGAACGGCGGGGGCTGACCCTGCCGGATCCGGCGCGTGGTACAGTTCTTATCAGCACTCGTGTACGCCTGGGTTTTCGGCGCCGGTGCATCTTCCCTCCAGACAGCGTTCGCTGTCGACTGTCTCTGTGACTGACGCACCCGTCCTCCGCGACGGTGATCCAGCACAGCCCAGTGATTCTGCCGGCCGTCGAGCCGCTACTTCACCCTGTCCGTGAAAGGACCCCCCGTATGACTACCACTCTCGAACACAGTCCCCCCGTCCGGTCACAACAGCCGGCCGGGCTCGCCACCAACGGCGTCCTCGACATCACGTCGGGCGGACGCGGTTTCCTGCGCGTCGGCGACTATCTGCCGCGCTCCGACGACGTCCAGCTCTCCGCCGCCCAGATCCGCCGGGCCGGCCTGCGCAAGGGCGACGTGATCCAGGGCGTCAGCGACGCCAAGCACGTACTCACCACCATCGAGCGGGTCAACGGCCGCCCGCCGCAAGCCCTGCACGGCAGGCCGCACTTCGCGGACCTCACCCCGCTGCACCCGCGTGACCGGCTCCGGCTGGAGAGCCCGGCAGGCGGTGTGACCTCGCGTGTCGTCGACCTGATCACACCGATCGGCAAGGGCCAGCGCGGCCTGATCGTCGCCCCGCCCAAGACCGGCAAGACCATGCTGCTGCAACAGCTCGCCGCGTCCGTCGCTGCCAACCACCCCGCGTGCCTGCTGATGGTGGTGCTCCTCGACGAACGCCCCGAGGAGGTCACCGACATGCGCCGCACCGTACGCGGCGAAGTGCTCGCCTCCACCTTCGACCAGCCGGCCAAGGCGCATGTCGCCCTCGCCGAACTCGCCGTGGAACGCGCCAAACGCCTCGTGGAACAGGGCCAGGACGTGGTCATCCTGCTCGACTCGATCACCCGGCTGTGCCGGGCGTACAACAACGCGGCGGGCGCCGGCGGCCGTACGCTCAGCGGCGGCGTCGACGCGAGCGCGCTCCAGGGCCCCAAGCGGGTCTTCGGCGCCGCGCGCCACACCGAGGAGGGCGGTTCGCTGACGATCCTCGCCACCGCACTCGTCGACACCGGATCCCGCGCCGACACCTACTACTTCGAGGAGCTGAAGGGCACCGGCAACATGGAGCTGCGGCTCGACCGCACCCTGGCCGACAAGCGGATCTACCCCGCGGTCGACCTCACACCTTCCTCCACCCGGCGCGAGGAACTTCTGCTTCCCGCAGACGAGTTGACCGCCGTCCGCGGGCTGCGGCGCGCACTGCACAGCCAGGACGGTCAGGCCACACTGGAAACACTGCTGGACCGGCTCCGCCGCACTCCCGACAACGCCGCGTTCCTGCGCCAGATCCAGCTCACCGTGCCCGCACGCGCGGCAGTGTGAACCCCAGTTCCCGCGCGGCCAGCTCAGGAGTGGGCTGCGCCCACCGTTCGAGTACGTCCTGCGTCGTCGACAGCGACCGTGTCTCGGCGATGTCGAGGTAGAGCGTCCCGTCCAGGTGGTCCGTCTCGTGCTGCACGATCCGGGCCGGCCAGCCGGACAGCTCCTCGTCGACCGTGTTCCCCCGCTCGTCCTGCCCGCGCAGCCGGATCGTCCCGTGCCGCGCCGTCACCGCCTGCCAGCCCGGCACACTGAGGCAGCCCTCGAAGAAGGCGGCGGCACCGTCACCGACCGGCGTGTACGAGGGATTCACCAGCACCCGGAAAGGCAGCGGAACCCTGCCACGTGCCTCAGCCGTCTCCGGCGGCACCTCGGCCGGGTCCTCCACGACCGCGAGCCGCAGCGGAACGCCCACCTGCGGGGCGGCGAGACCGACACCGGGGGCGGCGTGCAGCGCCTCACGCATGGCCCTCACCAGCCGGTCGAGGCGCTCGTCCCCCAGCTCCCCCTCGTACCGCGGCGTGGGGCGCCGCAGCACCGGGGCCCCCGCGCGCACGAGCGGCAGCGGAGCGGGTCCCGCGAGGATTTCGTCGACGAGTTCGGTGAGCGCGATGGCCTGCATGGATCCAGCTTCCCAGACACCGGCCGGGACCCGCTGCACCGGTCGGGCCGCCACAATGACCCGGCCCACCCCTGTGGCGTGGGATGCTGGAGTCTCCGCACCACTCCCTCCTCCCTGCCGAGGCACTATGCGCTGCATCATCGCCCACTTCCCCTTCGAGCTGAACAAGAGCGAGGTGCAGGAATCGATGAAGGGCGTGAAGCCCGAACCCGTCACGGGCGAGTCCGTGGTCATCGGCCGCCGGGTCTACCCGGTCAAGCAGGTGGGCGAGCTGATCACTCGCCAGGACCGCCGCGATTTCTCGTCCGGCGAGGTGGTCAGGGCGCTGACCCGTCTCGGATTCACCTGTCGTCCCGTACCCGTGCCCGAGGAAGAGCCGGTGGCCGTCGCGCTCCTCTGAGGCGCACCACCTGCGTAGTAGAGTCTGCGCCCATGTCGAAACCCGACGAATTGCTTGTCGATATCGCCACCAGGGTCGAATCGGAACAGAGCAATCAGATGTCGCTCACCGTAGTCGTTCAAGGTGCTGTCATCACAGGGCGGTTGGCGCCCGAGGCCATGTGGCGGCAACGCGTGGCCGAGGTGCTGGAGGATTCGGAGCGGCTCGGGCCGTTCTCCGTCATCTTCACCCCCGCCGACGCGGTGGCCCGCTCCGGGAACCGGACCGGGCCACCGACCCATCTGCACTTCCATGTCGCGAGGATCCTTCAGGGCAGCCTCGGTATTCCGGAGACCGGCGGGATGTACCGGCTGGCCATCGAGGACGTGGGGGCCTGGACGGTGGGAGACGTCAGCTACTCCGACCACTGACCGGCCCCGCACCCACCGGCGCGCCACGAAAGCGCACAGCCCCGGTACCCGGACGAATCCGGGTACCGGGGCTGCTTCGTGTGGTGCGGGTGCTTTACGCGGCGCCGCGGTACGAGGACTGCCGCTGTGCGGTGCCCGCGCCGCCCGCGGTG
>NZ_JTIY01000001.1:6734415-6755643 GCF_000818175.1 Streptomyces sp. AcH 505 | reverse complement strand
GTGGCGCTGCGGCGGCCCTGGGCGGGCCTGCTGCGCCTGCCACGGGACGACGAGGCGCCGCCGCGCTTGGCGCGGTCGGAGACCGGCGCCGTGATGACGACCGGCACACCGGAGGGCGCCTGCGCGCCGGTGATCCGGCTCAGCTCGGCCTCGCCCGAGCGGACCTGGGCGGTCTGCGGGGTGATACCGGCGTCGGACATCAGCCGGGTCATCTCGCGGCGCTGGTTGGGCAGGACGAGCGTGACGACACTGCCGGACTCGCCGGCGCGTGCCGTACGGCCGCCGCGGTGCAGATAGTCCTTGTGGTCGCTCGGCGGGTCGACGTTGACGACGAGGTCGAGGTTGTCGATGTGAATGCCGCGGGCGGCGACGTTGGTCGCCACGAGCACGGTCACATGGCCCGTCTTGAACTGGGCGAGCGTGCGGGTGCGCTGCGGCTGTGACTTGCCGCCGTGCAGCGCCGCCGCGCGTACGCCGTTGTTCAGCAGGTGCTCGGTGAGCCGGTCCACGGCGTGCTTGGTGTCGAGGAACATCAGCACCCGGCCGTCGCGGGCGGCGATCTCGGTGGTGGTTGCGTACTTGTCGGCGCCGTGCACGTAGAGCACGTGGTGCTCCATCGTGGTGACGGCACCGGCCGAGGGGTCGACCGAGTGGACGACCGGGTCGTGCAGGTAGCGGCGCACCAGCAGGTCGACGTTGCGGTCGAGGGTGGCGGAGAACAGCATCCGCTGGCCCTCGGCGCTCATCTGGTCGAGCAGGGCTGTGACCTGGGGCATGAACCCCATGTCGGCCATCTGGTCGGCCTCGTCGAGGACGGTGATGCTCACCCGGTCCAGCTTGCAGTCGCCGCGCTCGATGAGGTCCTTGAGCCGTCCGGGGGTCGCGACGACGACCTCGGTGCCCCCGCGCAGCGCGCTGGACTGCCGGCCGATCGACATACCGCCGACCACCGTGGCCAGCCGCAGCGACAGCGACCTGGCGTAGGGGGTGAGCGCGTCGGTGACCTGCTGGGCCAGTTCGCGGGTGGGGACGAGGATCAGGGCGAGCGGCTTGCGCGGCTCGGCGCGCTGTCCGGCGATCCGGACCAGCAGCGCGAGGCCGAAGGCGAGGGTCTTGCCGGAGCCCGTCCGGCCACGGCCCAGTACGTCACGTCCCGCGAGCGAGTTCGGCAGGGTGGCCGCCTGGATCGGGAACGGCTCGTTCATACCGAGGCCCGCGAGGGTCTTCAGTACCGGCTCGGGCATGTCCAGCTCGGCGAAGGTGCTCACCGGCGGCAGCGGCGGGGTGATGGTGACGGGGAGTGCGAATTCGCCCTGCAGCGCCGCGGGGCGGCGGCCGTAGCCGCCGGACCTGCCGGACGCTCCCGAGCGGCTCGGGGCCTGCGAGCGGTAGCGGCCGGCGGCACCGGAATTGCCGGAGCTGGAACCGCCTGAGCGGGTACGGGTGTAACGGTCGTTCGTGCGACCTGCGCGGTTCATGGGGAACCTTCCTCGATGCGGCACGTATCGAGGAATTCCCGGCGTGAAAACATGGCCGAGGAATCGCAAGAACGAGCCGGAGTAAACAAAGAAAAGAAGACGGGCCGGTCGGGAATCTGCCGGGCGCGGCGCGTCGAATTCATAGGGCATCCGCCGGCAGCGGGCGGAGCGCGGCTGCCTGGCCGGAGGCCTGGCAACGCAAAAAAATAACGAGCTGGGGCCCGCACCCAAGGTGCGGGCCCCAGCTACGTCATACGTTCAGCGTCAGGCGGGAACGATGTTCTCGGCCTGCGGGCCCTTCTGGCCCTGCGTCACGTCGAAGTTCACCTTCTGGCCCTCCTGAAGCTCACGGAAGCCCTGGGCGGCGATGTTCGAGTAGTGGGCGAAGACGTCAGCGCCGCCGCCGTCCTGCTCGATGAAGCCGAAACCCTTTTCCGCGTTGAACCACTTCACGGTGCCACTAGCCATATCAATTTCTCCTTCGGGGCAGTGCCCCGGGGTCCGCACTGTGCGTACCCCGCGTCGCCGCAATGATTACCCCGTCCGGAGATTATCCACCGGAAATACGAAAGTGCTCCCACAGCACAGGACGCTGATGGGGGCACTTGAAGTCTCTGGGAACCACAACTGCAACTGAGATCAACAGTAGCACGGTGCGAGCGTGAAGGGACGGCAAGTGTTTAAGCGCCCGGCGCGGCGCCGGAAAACGTCAGCGGGTATTGCCCTTTTTTCTGTCATCGCCGCTGTAGTTATTCTCGTCCCCCGCCGAGCGGCGCAGTTCGTCGTTGAGCCGCAGCGCGTCTTCGAGCTGGTCCTCCAGGATGACGATGCGGCAGGCCGCCTCGATCGGGGTGCCCTGGTCGACGAGTTCGCGGGCGCGGGCGGCGACCCGCAGCTGGTAGCGGGAGTAGCGGCGGTGGCCGCCCTCGGAGCGCAGCGGCACGATCAGCCGCGCCTCGCCGATGGCCCGGAGGAAGGCGGGGGTACTGCCGATCATTTCCGCGGCCCGGCCCATGGTGTAAGCGGGGTAATCGTCGTCGTCGAGCCGGTCGGCGGTGTTCGGCCGGGATGCCTGGGTCACGTGTGCCTCTGGTCGCTACGGAAGATTCTCTCCCCACCATACTGGCGTATGGCTGTCGTGGCCGGTACAGATTCGGGTCGGCCGAACGGCAGTGCCACGAGCAGCCAGAGCGTGATCCAGACGTAGGTGTTCGAGCCGAGGAAGGCGTCGAGTCCGCCGGAGTCCGCCCGCCACAGCCAGACCACGCTCGCGCACAGGAGGACGTACGACACGGCGCACGCGACGAGCAGGCCACGGTGGCGGCGGCGCAGGGCCGAGTCGGTGACGAGCAGCAGTGCCGGCAGCGCCCAGACCAGGTGGTGCACCCAGGTGACCGGTGAGACGAGACAGGCGGCGAGGCCGGTCAGCGCGAAGCCGGCCCGTTCGTCGCCCGCGCGGACGGCGGCGCGGCAGCGGTACGCCCAGACGGCGAGGACGACGGCGGCGCACGCCGGCCAGAGCGCCCTGCTGTCGCCGTACGGGCCGAGCCGGGCGAGGACTCCTTGCAGCGACTGGTTGGAGACATAGCTGAGCGAGCCGACCCTGCCGGTGTCCCACAGGGCGGTGGACCAGAAGGTGCGGGAGGCGGCCGGGTCGATCAGCGCGGCGAGCAGGGTGGCCCCCGCCGCCGTGGCCGTCGCTGTCGCGGCCTGTCTGCGCCGTCCGGTGACCAGCAGATAACCGATGTACAGCGCGGGGGTGAGTTTGACGGCGGCGGCGAGTCCGATGCCGACGCCCGCGTACTTGCCGTGTCCGGTGGCGAGCAGCCGCGCGTCGGCGAAGACGAGCGCGCACAGCACCAGATTCACCTGGCCGAAGCTGAAGGTGTCGTTGACGGGTTCGAGCAGGGCGAAGAGGCAGCCGATGACGGCGAAGGCGAACCAGCGCACCCACCGCTCGCGCCGGACGGCGGGCGCTGCCAGCCAGTGGAGCAGCAGCGCCGAGGCCACCAGGCTCAGCGTGATGCTGACGGCCACCGCGGCCGGCCAGGGCACGAGCGCCATCGGCAGCATGGCGACCGCGGCGAACGGCGGGTAGGTGAAGCCGTAGTGCGTGCCGGGGCTGAGGTAGTCGTAGATACGGCCGCCGTGGTGGACCCAGTCGCCGACGGCGCCGTAGTAGACACCGACGTCGAAGAAGTGCCGGAACAGCGGGACGGTCACCAGGAAGGCGGCCGTCGCCGCGATCAGCAGGCCGGCGGCGACGGGCCGTCCGGCGGGCGTCTCCAGCGCCGTACGCAGCCGTCTCACGAGGCGGTCCTGGGCAGCGGCGCCGCCAGGGTGGTGTCGGCGGGTGCCAGCAGGAACATCCACCACAGGGCGAGCAGCGCCAGTATTCCGCCGCAGATGGCGAGGGCGAGTTGCAGGCCGCCGGGCGGCAGTCCGTCCGGCAGCAGTCCGAGGGCGAGCACACCGCTGCCGGCCGCCGCCCATCGACGCAGCCGGCCGGGCGGCGCGGAGACGGCGATCAGGAACAGCCCCCACAGCGCGTACCAGGGCCGCAGGGCGGGGCCGAGGGCGAAGAGCGTCAGCAGGCCGAGCGCGAGCGCGTGGACCACGCCGGTGCGTTCGCGGCGCAGCCAGAGTGTGACCACCACGGCGGCCGTCGCCAGCACGCCGAGCAGCCGCCACAGCGGCAGTGCGAAATGGCCGAGTCCGCTGCCCGTCGCGTCCAGCAGCATGCCGCTGAGCCGGCCGAGCCCGCTCGTCAGCGACCAGTTCCCTGCCGACACGGGGGTGCCGAGGGCGCCGAGCCAGCCGTAACCGGTGCCGGCGAGCGCCGTCACGGCCGCGGTGGTGGCCAGTGCGACGGCGCAGGTCAGCGCCAGGGCTCTGAGGGTGCGGGCCCGGCCGGTCAGCTGCCCGGCCCAGAGGGCGGCGACGGTGAGCAGTCCGAGCGCCGCGGGAGCCTTGACCAGCGCGGCGAGTGCGATCAGGACGGTCGCGGGCACGGGACGGGCGCCGAGGGCGGCGACCAGGCCGAGGCCGAGCAGGCCCAGCATCAGGGCGTCGTTGTGTGCTCCCGCCACCAGATGCAGCAGGACGAGGGGGTTGAGCGCCCCGAGCCACAGGGCAGCGGACGGATCGACGCCGCAGCGGCGGGCCAGGGTCGGCAGGACGGCGATCATCAGGGCGACGCCGAGCAGGGCCACGAGCCGCATGCCGAGGACCCCGGCGGGAACGTCGAGCCGGGCGAGCCCCGCGGCCTTGCCCGCGACGGCGAGAAAGACGGGGCCGTACGGGGCGGGGGTGTGCCGCCAGACGGGCGCGACCTCGGCGGCGAGCGGACCGCCGAGCCGGTCGGGGCCGTGGCTGTACACGTCGATGCCGGAATGAACCATGGCGCCCTGCGCCAGATAGCTGTAGACGTCCCTGCTGAACAGGGGCGGGCCGAGGACCAGCGGCGCCGCCCACACCAGCAGCGTCGTCGTCAGCTCGCGCGGGGCGGGCGGCCGTGGCCCCCGTACGCTGCGGCCGAGCCACCACCAGGCCGCTATCAGCAGCACGATGCCGAAGTAGACACAGAGCAGGCCGAGGGCGACCCGCCCAGAGGTCGGCACGAACTCCTCACGGACCGGCAGGGCGCCCGCCGTGAGTCCGCCGGCCATGATCGCGACGGCCCCCACGAATCCGAGCGTCCGGCAGCGGCCGGGGTCCACGTCAACGTTCAGGGCGAGCATCCGTGGACACTCGCAGGCGCGATGACACCGGTGCGGGCGTCCATATGACCGTGGCCCGTCGCCCAGTTGAATTGCGGGCGGACCCGCCGTCAGTGGTCGATGGCGTCGATCAGTTCACGGGCGCCCTGGCGCAGCAGGGTCACGGCGACGGAGGTGCCGAGGGTGGCCGGGTCGAGCGGGCCCGCCCACTCGTGGGCGTTGAGCACGGTCTTGCCGTCGGGCGTGAAGACGCAGGCACGCAGCGAGAGGTCGCCGTTGCGGTGGGCCTTGGCGTACCCGGCGATCGGCGAGTTGCAGTGGCCCTGGAGCACATGGAGGAACATGCGTTCGGCCGTGGTCTCGCGGTAGGTGTCCGGGTCGCCGAGGTCGCTGACGGCGTCGATGGTGGCCGTGTCGTCCTGACGGCACTGCAGGGCGAGCACACCGGCGCCGATCGGCGGGCACATCGCCTCGGTCGACAGGACCTCCGTGATCACGTCACGGCGGCCGATCCGGTCGAGCCCGGCGGCGGCGAGGAGCAGCGCGTCGGCCTCGCCCGCGGCCAGCTTCTCCAGCCGGCGGTTGGCGTTGCCGCGGAACGGTACGCACTCCAGCTGCGGGTGGGAGGCGGCGAGTTGGGCGACACGGCGGACGGACGACGTACCGATCCTGGTCCCGTCCGGCAGCTCGTCGAGGGTGAGCCCGCCGGGGTGGACGAGGGCGTCGCGGATGTCGTCACGCTTGAGGAAGGCGGCGAAGGTCGTACCGGCGGGCAGCGGACGGTCGGCCGGGATGTCCTTGACGCAGTGCACGGCGAGATCGGCCTCACCGGCGAGCAGGGCGGCGTCGACCTCTTTGGTGAAGGCGCCCTTCCCCTCGACCTGGGACAGGTCGCCCATCCACTTGTCCCCCGTCGTCCTGACCGGGACGACCTCGGTGGCGATCCCGGGGTGCAGCGCGGCCAGTTCGGCGCGTACACGTGCCACTTGGGCCAGTGCCATGGGCGAGTCGCGGGAGACGATGCGGATCAGCTCTGGGACGGACATGGCACCAACGATAGCCCGTCAGAAGGGAGCGTCCGCGCCCCGCCCGGCCGGGCACGCTCAGTTTCGTCGAGGTGGCACAGCGGTGACGAGGGGGCTCGGTGGTGACGAGGGGGCTCGGTGGTGAATGATCACAGGTGGGTGCGGGCCCGGGCCTTGCGGGCTGCCAGGCGGGTCCAGAACGCGACGGCGAACAGCACCGCTGCCACGGCGCAGAAGATCCACGCGTCGGTGTCACCCCTGATGACGCCGACCGCCTCGAACAGTGCCCACGCGCCGAGGACGACACACAGTGCCGTCCACGCGATGTCCGCCGTACGCGCCCGGAGTTGGCCTCGCTGGACCGTGCCGGGCTCCAGCGGGGACATCGGTTTGTCGTCGTGTCCGGTGTGCGGCGCGAGCCGGCCGGTGTGTGCTGTGGGCCGGCCGTCGTGTGTGTGCTCCGTCATGGGGCACCTCCTTGTCCATCCCGTTGCCCCGGAAAGCGGTCCGTACGCCGGGCGGTTAGGCTGGCCGCGATGTTCACCCCCAAGGGCCCGACCCTCCGCGAACTCGCCGTCCAGGCGCTGTCGTCCATCGAGCACGGCTACGACCTGCTCGCTCCGAAGTTCGACCTGACACCGTTCCGGACGCCGGGGTATCTGCTGGACGCGGTGGTGGAGGCGGTACGGCCGCTGGGCCCTTTCCGTACCGGGCTCGACGTGTGCTGTGGCACCGGCGCCGGGGTGGGGGCGCTGCGGCAGCTGTGTGACGAGCGGGTCATCGGTGTCGATTTCAGTGCCGGGATGCTGGCGGCGGCCCGCGAGGCCCAGCCGGCTGCCGCGGACGGGCCCGCCGTGGAGTTCGTACGGGCCGACGCGCGGCGGCTGCCCTTCGGCCCGGTCCACGACCTGGCGACGAGCTTCGGGGCGTTCGGGCACTTCCTGCCCGGCGAGCGGCCGGCGCTGTTCGCGCAGACCCATGCCGCGCTGCGGCCGGGCGGGCTGTTCGTCTTCCCGTTCCCCGCGCCGCCGCCCGTCGGCAGCCGGCTCTACTGGGCGCTGTGGGCGTTCGACGCGGGGATGCGGCTGCGCAACGCGCTCTGGCACCCCACGTTCGTCATGTACTACCGCACCTTCCGGCTGCCGGACGTGCTGGCCGAACTGGCGGACGCGGGTTTCGTCACGGAGCTGCTGCCGCTGACCGAGCTGGGTGCGCGGCCGGACGGCGGTCCGCGGTGCGCCGTGGTGGTGGCGCGCAAGGAGTGAGCGCGGCGGCTCAGAAGTCGCCGTCGATGCCGGTGACCACGGCGGGCCCGAGCGGTGCCCGGTCCTCGGAGAGGCCGGCGTCGTGCAGGGCCGCGCCCGCGAGACGCTTCGCCTCGGCCTCGGCCGCGTGGTTGTTGTCGGCCTCGACCTCCAGCCGGATGTTGAAAGTGCCGTTCTCGTTGACGCTGAGGATGTCCAGCTCCTCCGCCTCGCCGAGGGCGGTGTTCTGCGGGTCCGCAGGGCGCAGCCGGGCCACCAGCGTGGCGCGGGAGTCCTCGGTCAGCTCCTCCAGGAACGTGCCGGGGATCGTGATGACGTAGGTGGTCATACGGACTCCTTGGTAGACGGCGCCGGCGGGACGCGCTCAGATCCGCCAGGACCGGATACGGTCGGCCGCGTCGAAGACGTCGGTCTTCTCGGCGGTCAACTGCTTGGTGAGTTCGACGATTTCACCGTACGGCGCGTCCACGCCCTCGCCGCACATGCTCATGTAGGCGATGGCGACGGCGCAGGCGAACCGTACGTTGTAGGCGGGCAGTGGCTTGAGGACGACGAGTGTGTGCAGCAGTGCTGCTGCCCGCCAGGCGGGATCTGAATCCATGCCGAGCCGCGGCGGATCGACGCGGTGCCGGGCGACGGCGGCGACCAGCGCGGAGAAGTCGGACACGACGGGGTGGTCGGGCAGGACACTCTCCTGCTGATGCAGCAGCCAGCGCACGTCGACGTACAGGACCGGCGGCACGGTCAGGCGGCCCGTCCCGCGGAACCGCGGCCGGGCCCGTCGTCGATACCGGCGTCCGCGATGGCGTCGGCGAGGGCCGTGTCGCCGAAGACGCGTCGGAAGACGTCCGCGCCTTCCTTCATGGCCCGGTGCCGTACGACGGCGTCGGCGGTCGACGCCCGGACGAACGCCTTCATCGTCATGCCGCGCTCCGAGGCGATCTCGCGGATCTCCTGGAGTTCCGTGTCGGGGAAGTCCACATTGAGAGCTGCCATCCTTTGACCGTACCACCCGGGTACCTGGACCGGAATAGCCGCAGTTCATCGGGCATCTGTCCGGGTACCCGGGTGGTACGGGACGACGGACCGCGCGGTGTGCCGGAGAGGGCCGGCCGGTGGGAAGTGCGTACGGCGGCCGTGCAGTGTCAGTACGGTCGGGAGTCGAAGTTACGTACGTGCCGCAGCCCCGCGAGGAGCCTGAACAGCCACAACAACAGGTCGTCGGTGTCAACTTCACCGCCGGTGTCAACTACATTGGTTCCCACACCGCTTAGGCTGCACGGCAGCGGCCGCCAACGGGGGCAACAATCGGTGGTTCTGAATGGAAAGGTGACACCATGACATCGACATCCGGCACACCGGACAGCGTCGGAACGACAACAGCCCTCCTGAAGACGGAACTTCCTCGTCTTGAGGCTCACCAGCAGTCGCTGGAAAAGGAACTGGCGGCGGTGACCGACCGGCTGGAGTCGGTGCGCTCCGCGCTGACCGCCCTGGTGGCGCTGTCCGACGCACCGCACGTGCTGGCAGAGGCAGCAGCCGTCGCGGCGCCCGCGGACGAGGTTGCGGAAGCCGAACACACGGCGCAGGAGGACTCCTCCGCCGCAGCCGGCACGGCAGCCCCGGCCCGTCGCAAGGCCCGCAAGGCGGCGAACCCGAAGGCGGAGCCGAAGGCCGAGGCCAAGAAGGAAACGGCCAAGCGTCCCGCCGCGAAGAAGAACAGCACACCGAAGAGCGCCAAGGCGTCGGCCGAGAAGCCGGCGAAGGCGTCCGCGGCGGCACAGGACAAGAACCCGAGCGGGCTGACCGAGCAGGTCGTCGCGATCCTCGCCGCAGCGAACGGTGACGCCGTACGCGCCCGTGACGTGGCGGCCGCCCTCGGCCGTGACGACTCCCCCGGCAACATCAACGCCGTGCGCAGCACGCTCGACCGGCTCGTCGCCACCTCGCGCGCCGACCGCGCGGGACGCGGTCTGTACCGCACCCGTTCCTGACGTCGCGGACATCGGACGCACGGCGCGGGTGACACGTACCGCATCCGGCAGGGGCGAACCCCAGGTCTCCCCGGGGCCCGCCCCTGCCGGATGCGAACGTGCCTGCTGCGAAGCCTGGTTCAGCTCCGCGTCAGTGTGATGGTGTCGATGTCGAACAGGGACCCCGCCCCACCGGTGAAGGTGAGGTAGAGCGGCCCCGTGGCGGTTCCCGGCAGGGTCGTGGAGACCGTCCGGAAAGTCTCCCAGCCACCGGTGTTGGGGACGGCGACCGAGCCGATCACCGGTCCGGTGGCCGAGCCCGAGCGGATCTGGACGGTACCGCCAGCGCCGGCCGAAGAGACCTTCGCCGTGAAGGACTTGACGCCGTTCAGACTCGCCTGGGAGTAGCCGGCCCAGTCACCGTTCTCGATGTAGCCGAGCGTCCTGCCACCGCTGGCGGGGCCGTGGTCGGCGGGCTGCACACCGGATCCCGAGGTGTACGACTCGCCCTCGTAGGTCGAACTGGTCGGGGTGGTGCCGCCCAGCTCCTTGATCCGGATGTTGCGGAACGACACGTCGTCGTCCCCGCTGTGGTTCTGGATCCCGATGTAGCCCTGCTTCAGCGACCTGACCGGGTCGGTGTTGGTGAAGTCGTTGATCTTCGCGCCGTTCAGGAAGACCTGCAGGCGCTCGCCCTCCACCCGCAGCTCGTAGGTGTTCCACTGACCCGGCGGGTTGAGCGCCGCGTCCCTGGCCGCGATGTCCGCGGACTTGAACCCGTAGACGGCCCCGGTGGTGCGGTCGGCGCTGTCCGTCGCGTCGATCTGCACCTCGTAGCCCTGGTTGACGGCCGAGTTGGGGTCGTCGGAGGCCGGGAAGCCCACGTAGACACCGGAGTTGTCGTCGCCCGCCAGCTTCCAGTCCAGCTTCAGGGAGTACGAGGCGTACTCCTTCGCCCGGTACCAGAGCAGCCCCATGCCTCCGGTGGAGGTGAGGGTGGCGTCGGTGTTGGTGAAGCTGCCGGGCCCTGCCTGCGACCAGCCGGTCGTCGAGCCGTTGTACAGGCTCGTGTACCCGCTGTCCGGACGGCAGTCGGCCTTGGCGAAGCCGGCCGCGTACCGGATGCCGCCGAGCAGCAGCGTACGGAACGACGAGTCGGCGTACGTCTCGATGGTGTGGCCGAGACCGGTGTAGAACGAACGTCCGCCGCCCTGCGGGTGGCACCACGTGATGGGGTGGTCACCGCCCATCTCGCCGCCGGAGTAGCTGGATTCGTCGAGGGTCTGCAGGACGTGCACGTTGGCCCGCGGGTTGGTGCGGTAGTTGTACAGCTCGTCGGTGTGCGCCCAGGTCTGCCCGAAGTGGGCGGTCGCCGGGTTGGCACGGTCCTCGGTGCGCACCGTGGCCTGCTGGATCGCCGGGTGGCTCTTGAACCAGGCGCCGACGAGCTGCTCGTACTGCGGCGACTCGTACTCGGCGTCGGCCGCCGCGTGGACGCCGACGTAGCCGCCGCCTCCGGCGACGTACGTCTGCAGCGCGGACTGCTGCGCGTCGGTCAGCATGTCGCCCGTGGTGCTGAGGAACACCACCGCCTTGTACTGCGCCAGGTTGGACGCGGTGAAGGCGTTGCTGTCCTCGGTCGCCGTGACGGTGAAGTTGTTGGCCGCGCCGATCTCCCGTACGGCCTGGGTGCCGGCCGGGATGGAGTCGTGCCGGAACCCGGCCGTCTTGGAGAAGAGGAGCACCTTGTACGCCGGGTCGGCGGCCTGCGCGGTCATGGCGGGGGTGAGGAACGCCCCGACCAGGGCGAGCGTGGTGACGATCACCGAGGCGGAGGCGGTGGACAGCCGTCTCAGCCGCAGGGGCAGCACTTTCATCATGGTCCCTTTCCCGCCCGTCACTTGGTGAGGGTGAGCGTGTCGATGTCGAACAGGGACCCGGAGCCGCCGGTGAAGGTCAGGAAGAGCGCTCCGGAGGACGCCGTGCCCGTCAGCGACGTGGAGACGGTGGTGAAGGTCTCCCAGTTGCCGGTGGGCTGGACGGCGACGGTGCCGAGCACGGCGCCGGTCGCCGAACCCGAGCGGACGGTGATGGTGCCGCCGGGCCCGGCGGACGAGACCTTGGCCGAGAACGTCTTGGTGCCGGCCGTGGGTACGGACGCGTAGCCGGCCCAGTCGCCGTTCTCGATGTAGCCGAGTGTCTTGCCGCCGCTGGCAGGCGCGTGATCAGCGGCCTGGACACCGGAGTTGGAGGTGAAGGACTCACCCTCCACCGTCTGGCTGGAGCCGCCGCCGGTGGTGCCGGTGGCGAAGGTGAAGGCGTCCAGGTCGAAGAGGTTGCCCTGGCCCGTCGGTCCCTTGAAGACGAGGAACAGTTCGGTGGTGCCGGAGGGTGCGCCGCTCAGGTTGGCCGACACGTCGACGAAGTTCTCCCAGCCGCCGGTCGGTGCGACCGTGGCCGTGCCGAGCAGGGTGCCGGTGGCCGAGCCGGCCCGTACCTCCAGGCTGCCGCCCACACCGCCGGAGGAGACCCGTGCGGTGATCTTGTTCGCGTTGCCGAGGGCGTAGGGCTTGAAGGAGATCCAGTCGCCGTTGTCGGTGAAGCCGACGGTGTTGCCGCCCTCGGCCGTGCCGTGCGCCGCGACCTCGATGCCGGACTGGGCACCGTAGTGCTCACCCTGGCGGTGGCGGGGCTGGAGGACCCGCTGGTTGTGCGTGGTCAGCCCTGCGGCGTCGGTGTACTCGGCGTCCAGGACGCCGTAGATGTTGGCGGCGCTGTCGTGCTCGCCGTCGACGGGTACGGCGATGCTGCCGGTGCAGCCGTTCTTCGAGGTGATCTGGTGCTGGTGGACGTCATGGCCGAGCAGGTAGGTGACCTTGACCTTGGCGCAGTCGATGGCACCGTCCTCGGGGTCGCTGACGGTCACGGTGAAGGGAACCGTGTCACCGAAGGAGAACAGCTGTCCGTCGTTCGGTGTGGTCAGCGTGACGGTCGGGGCGGTGTTGCCCGCGGTCACGACGAGGCTGGCGCTGCCGGTCAGTCCCTCCGGGTCCTTGACGGTCAGGGTCGGCCGGAAGGTTCCGGTGGTCGTGTACGTGTGCGACGGGTTGGCGGCGGTGGAGGTGGCGCCGTCACCGAAGTTCCACGCGTAGGTGAGGGCCTTGCCCTCGGGGTCGGAGCTGCCCGCCGAGGAGAAGTTCACGGCGAGCGGGGTGGGTCCTGACGTCTTGCTGGCCGCGGCCACGGCGACGGGGTTGCGGTTGCTCCCGCCGACGTACTCCACGCGGTACAGGGCCTGGTTGTTGGCCCCGGTGCCGTAGTCGAGGACGTAGAGCGCGCCGTCGGGTCCGAAGGCGGTGTCCATGACCTGGGTGCCGGTCCAGGGGAAGGCGTCGATGGTGCCGGGGCTGCCGTCGGCGTTGACCGTGATGGCCTTGATCCACTTGCGGCCGTACTCACCGGCGAAGAACTTCCCGTCCAGGGACTGGGGGAACTTCACAGCCGAGTTGAGGTTCGCGTCGTAGCGGTAGACCGGGCCGCCCATCGGGGACTCGGAGCCGCCGCCGAACTCGGCGGGCGAGCCCGCGTCACCGCCGTACCTGATCCAGGCGGACTTGACCGCGGGCAGCGTGGCCAGACCGGTGTTGCGGAACGAGTTGTTGGCGGGGCCACCGCCGCAGTTGTACTTCGCGGCGGACGGACCGCTCGGGAAGGTGTACTCGTTGTAGGTCTCGGTGGAGGTGTTCGTGCCGGTGCAGTACGGCCAGCCGTAGTTGCCCGCCGAGGTGATCCGGTTGAACTCGACCTGACCGCTGGGGCCGCGGTTGGCGTCGGTGACACCGGCGTCCGGACCGTAGTCGCCGAGGTAGACGATCCCGGTGGCCTTGTCGACGGACATCCGGAACGGGTTGCGGAAGCCCATCGCGTAGATCTCGGGCCGCGTCTTGGCGGTGCCGGGTGCGAAGAGGTTGCCGGACGGGATGGTGTAGCCGCCGGCCGCGGTGGGCTTGATCCGCAGGACCTTGCCGCGCAGGTCGTTGGTGTTGCCCGAGGAGCGCTGGGCGTCGAACTGCGGGTTACGGTCGGTCCGTTCGTCGATCGGCGAGAAGCCGCTCGACTCGAACGGGTTGGTGTCGTCGCCCGTCGTCAGATACAGGTTGCCCTGCGCGTCGAAGTCGATGTCACCACCGACGTGGCAGCACTGGCCACGGTCGTTGGCCACTTCGAGCAGGACCTTCTCGCTGGCCAGGTCGAGGGTGCCGTCGGTCTTCAGAGTGAACCGGGACAGGTTGAGGTGTCCCTTCCACTGGTCGAAGGTGGCGGCGGAGCCGGTGACCGGCGCGTCGCCGTCGGGGGTGGTGAGCCGCGGCGAGTAGTACAGGTAGAGGAAGCGGTTGCTGGCGAAGCCGGGGTCGGCGGCGACGCCCTGGAGCCCCTCCTCGTCGTGCGTGTACACGTTCAGCTTGGCCGAGGTCTTGGTGTTGCCCGCGGCGTCCGTGTACCGGAGTGTGCCGTCACGCGCCGTGTGCACGACGGCTCGGTCCGGGAGGACGGCGAGCGACATCGCCTCACCCAGTTCGGCACCGCCCAGGGCGAGTTGCACCTGCTGGTAGTCGCTTGCCGGTATCGCGGCAGCGTCCTCGGGGTGCGCGACCACGGCGGGTGCGGCGGTCCTGGCGGCGGGGGCGGCTGCGGCGGCCGCCGGGCTGACGGCGGCGCCGGCGACGAGCATCGCCAGCGCCGTGACCCATCTCAGCCATGACTGTCTGTGCTTCCCTGGCTTTCCTGGCAGTCCTGACATGGAGCTTCCTTCCTGACCTTGCGGGGGTGAGTCAGGCATGGGCGCGCGTCACATCGACCGCGCTGCCGTGTCACTTGGGGGGAGGAACCTGCGGCCTGGGTGATGTCCCTTCACCCAGGCGACAGCCGTACCGATCTCAGGCGAACTTTCGAAACGCGTGCCGGTAATTGCAGGTACTCAAGGAGTTTTTGCATGTTGGCAACGTGACCGTAATTTGTCAAGGGAGTATCTAAATACCCGAACGGCCCACCCAACTCATGCATCCGGCAACGACTTTGAGCGCGGACGCGGGGCCAGGGACGATGTCGGGAGTGCACGGAATGAAACGTTTCGGTTACCGGAAACGTGCATCGCACACTCAGTTCCGCGAGGGTGGCGGGTCCCCGCCGGAGGAGGCGGGGAGGGGCCGGGAAGGATTTGGTCGAGTCGCGGCAGAAATGAGCCCTGGGGGACGGCGGCTCCGCACTCAGCCCAGGCGCGGGCCCGGCCGGGTCGCCAGGACACCGCCGTCGACGACCAGCGTCGTACCGTGCACGTATCCCGCGCCGTCGCCCGCCAGATACGCGGCGGCGTTCGCGATGTCCGCCACGCTGCCCGCGTGTCCGAAGGGTGAGTCCTCGACCATCTTGTGCCGGAACTCGGCCTCCGGTCCTTCGGGGTCGGAGATGATCACGCCGGGCGCGATGGCGTTGACCCGGATGCCCTGGCCGCCGAACTCCGAGGCCCAGCCACGGGTCAGCTGTTCCAGCGTCGCCTTGCTCGCCGAGTAGAGCGCGCCGCCGATGAAGCCGACCTGGGCGACCCAGGACCCGATGTTGATGATGACGCCCTGCGACCGGCTCAGCATCGAGGGCAGCAACGCCTGGGTGAGGAACACGGGCCCGCGGACATTGAGGTCCATGACCCGGTCGTAGGTCGCCACGTCGAGGCTCAGCGTCGCGGTCCCCGGCGAGATGCCCGCGTTGTTGACGAGGATGTCGAGGCGCCCTCCGACCAGTTCCAGAGTGGCGGCGGCGAGCCCCTGGGCCGCCTCCGCCGTGCTGAGATCGGCGGCCACGAAGTCGGCCCGGCCGCCCGCCTCGCGGATCGCCGACACCACGGCGCCGCCCCGGTCCGCGTCCCGGCCGCTCACGATCGCGTACGCACCTTCGGCGGCGAGCCGCAGGGCGATTGCCCGGCCGATCCCGCTGGTCGAACCGGTCACGAGCACTGTCCTGCCGTCCAGAGTTCCCATGGTGACGAGCCTTTCTCCGCGATTTAATGGACCGTACGGTTCACTCTAAGCTGCGATGGACCGTACGGTCCAATCACCGCGCCCGGTGATCCTTGTCGTCCTTTGGGGGGACGCACGTGGTGTCTTCACATCGGATTTCCCTGGGGTACGTGTAGCTGCGCTTGTATGAGGCGGATGGACCACATCACCTTCCTTGTGGCAGTGGTGATCGTGACGGCTCTGGCCTTCGACTTCACCAACGGATTCCATGACACGGCGAACGCGATGGCGACGTCGATCGCCACCGGCGCGCTGCGTCCCAAAGTGGCCGTTCTCATCAGCGGCGTACTCAACATCGTGGGCGCCTTCCTCTCCACCGAGGTCGCCAGGACGATCTCCGGCGGCATCGTGGAGGACAGCCTGGTGACACCGGGCATGATCTTCGCGGGGCTGATCGGCGCCATCATCTGGAATCTGGCGACCTGGCTGCTGGGGCTGCCGTCCAGTTCCTCGCACGCCCTGTTCGGCGGGCTGATCGGCGCGGTGTGGGTCGGCGCGGGACAGCACGGTGTGCACTTCGACCAGGTCGTCGAGAAGATCCTCATCCCGGCCCTGGCCTCCCCGCTGGTGGCCGGGCTCGCGGCGCTGTTCGCGACCTATCTCGCCTACCGGATCACCTCGAAGGGCCGGGAGTCGTCCGTCAACAAGGGCTTCCGGCTCGGCCAGATCGCCTCGGCCTCGCTGGTCTCCCTGGCGCACGGGACGAACGACGCGCAGAAGACGATGGGCGTCATCACCCTCACCCTGATCTCCGCCGGCGCGCTCGGCCATGACGCGGGACCGCCCGTGTGGGTCATCGGTGCCGCCGGACTCGCCATCGGCCTCGGCACGTACCTCGGCGGCTGGCGGATCATCCGGACGATGGGCAAGGGCCTCACCGACATCAAGGCACCGCAGGGCTTCGCCGCCGAGTCGGCGGCGACCACGGTCATCCTCACCTCGGCCCACCTCGGCTTCGCCCTGTCCACCACCCAGGTGTGCTCGGGCGGCATCCTCGGCGCCGGGCTCGGCAGGCGGCTCGCCGAGGTGCGCTGGGGCACGGCGGGACGGATGGTCGTCGCCTGGTGTGTGACGCTTCCCGCGGCAGCCGCGGTGGGCGCGGTCGCAGCGAGCGCCGTCGTGCACGGCGGGACGGCCGGCACGGTCGTGATCGCCGTGGTGGCCGCGGCCGCCGCCGCGTTCATCGTGTTCATGTCCCGCCGCAACCCGGTCACTTCGGGCAATGTCAACGACGACCACGCCGTGGCCGTCCGCACCGACGCCACAGCGGCGCACGCCTGATCAGGCAGGAGGAATCCCGATGAGTCTCGACTGGAGTTCGCTGGGCGAGGTGGCACTCGTCAGCATCGGTGTCACCGTCGGCGTCGTGATCGTCTTCTCGCTCGGGGTGCGCGCCCTCGGCTCGGGCGAGGAGGAGAGCGGCGCGGGCGGCGCCACGACACGGCGCGCGGCGACACCCGCCACCGCCGTCGCCGGCCTCTGCTTCCTCGCCTGCGCCGCCGTCGTCGCGTACGGGCTCTATCTGATCATCCCGCAGTTGCACTGAGCGGACGGCGCGAAGGAGCGCACAGCGCGAAGGCGGCCCCCGCGTGGATCACGCGGGGGCCGCCTTCGCGCTGACGTGTCCCGCTACTTCTTGCTGTACGACTTCACGTAGCCGGCCGCCGGACTGCCGACGCCCGTCACGTTGTCGTATCCCGGGGTCGCGGACAGCGAGCTGTCGTGACCGAGGGAACGCAGCGAGGTGGAGATGCCGTCGGCGTCGTCCTGCCCGTTGACGAAGTCGTTACGGACAACGGCGAGACCCTGCCCGGCGCCCAGCGGGTGGTCGTTCACGTCGTGGTAGGACGACGTGCCGTACCGCTGGTAGATGCCGGGGTTGGCGAAGCCGATCGGCAGGCCGTGGTGCGCCTGCTGAGCCAGCGCCTGGACGCCCGCGATGACCGGAGCGGCCAGCGAGGTACCGCCGATGCGGTACTCGTCGTACCCCTGCGTGCCGTCGGCGAGCGTCTGGGTCTGACCGACGAGGAACCCGGTGTTCGGGTCGGCGACGGCCGCGATGTCCGGGATGACACGCATCGGGGCGGTGGTGCCGTTCGCCTTCGAGAGCGAATCGGCGACGACGCCCTTCTGGTAGAACGGCTGCGGCACGGTGGCACTCGTGCCGCCGCCCGCCCCGGAGGTGTAAGACCCCGGGAAGTCCGTCCAGTTGGTGCCGTCGTCCGACAGGGGCGCCAGCAGCGTGCCCCAGCCGGTCTCCCACTTGTACTTGTCGTTCTTGCCGACGGCCAGCGACGTACCGCCGACTGCCGTCACCCACGCCGAGTTGGCGGGAACGTCGGCCTGCTTCGTACCGGTGGACGCGACATTGTCGCCCGCGTCGCCGGAGGAGAAGTAGAAGCCGATGCCCTCGACGGCGCCCGTCTGGAACACCTGGTCGTAGGCGGCGGCGGCGGCCGGTGTCTGGTTGGCCTCCACGTCGCCCCAGGAGTTGGAGACGATGTCGGCGAGGCGCCCGTCGACGATCTTCCCGAGCGAGTCGAGCAGATCGTCGTCGTTGCACGAAGCCCCGCCGACGTAGGTGATGTCGGCGTCGGGAGCGACCGCGTGGACCGCCTCGACGTCGAGCGTCTCCTCGCCGTACCAGCCGGAGGCTCCGCATTCCTCGGTGCTGTTGTAGTCGGCGGGCAGCACCTGGGAGAGCTGTCCCGCACGGTACTTCTTGTCACCGTTACGCTTCGCGTACTCGCCGGCGTCCTTGGCGATCGTCGGCGACGCGTAGGCGTCCGTGATGGCTACGGTGACACCCTTGCCGGAGTAGTTCTTCCCTCCGTACACGGCCCGCAGTTGCTCGCCGGTGTAGCCCTTGATCGCGTACGGCGCTTTCGAACCGTAGGCGGACGGGAGCTTCTTGTCCGTCTTCGACCCGTAATAGGTCGAGAACGGACCGGCGTTGCGGAACACGGCGTCCGGCGGCGGCAGCGTGTCGTCGTGGTGCGACTTGCGCGGCGCGTTGTCGAGACCGGTCACCGTGAGGACGGCGCCGCCCAGCGACGCCGGCACCGAAGGTGTCGCGTCGGGCGCGCGGTACGTCTTGCTGCCCTTCGCGTACTTGTGCAGCTTGACGGAGAACGCCTTCTCCACCGCCGCCTTGGAACCGCTCACCGTCAGGTAGTGCCGGCTGGTGCCGGTCACCTTGAGTCCTGCGGACTTCACCCAGGCGGTGACCTGGGCTATCTGCTGCTCGCTCGCACCGAAGCGGGCCGCCGTCTGCTTCGCGCTCAGATACTTGCCGTACGAGGCGGAGTTCGGGTCGGACACCTCCTTGGCGTACTGCGCGAGACCAGCGGCGTCACGTCCGGCGAGATAGACGCGAGCGGTGATCTTGCCGGCATCCGGGGCGGCACCACGGTCCGCCTGCTGCGTCGCCCAGAGCGGCTTGATGCCGTGGAGGGCGGCGCGTCCGGCGGGGCCGCTGTCGGCTCCGGCGGACTGGATACCGAGCGCCAGGGCACCGGTGGCCATGGACAGTGTCGCTGCCCAGGCCAGTCCGGCCCGCAGGCGCGGTCGGCTGGATCTCATAGAACCCCCTGCGTTGCTAGTGAACGCGCGTGGCGGGGCGAGGTAGTTGGTGGCCACACGCAATGAGCCACTCTGTCGATCAACTGTTCATATGGGGTACATGCATTGGCCAAGGGAACCCCAAAGGCCGCCCATGCGCCCACCAACTGGCCAGGTCAGGCGGGCACATCGCCGCTATGTCCGGCAACGGACCGTCATGTCGGGGAAAGACGGCTTGCGTCCACGCACGGAAACCGGCCAGCGGCATTCCCGTGCACCTTGGGAGCGCTCCCAGTCGATTATGGAAGACTCTCCACAGACATCACGGAGCAGGAGAACAGATGAACCCCCGCAACCGGCAGGGCCAGAGACCGACCCTTGAGGCCGTCGCCGCGCTGGCCGGCGTGGGCCGGGGCACGGTCTCCCGGGTCGTCAACGGCTCGACCGGCGTCAGCCCGAAGGCCAGGAAGGCCGTCGAGGCAGCGATCGCCGAGCTCAACTACGTGCCCAACCCGGCGGCGCGGAGCCTCGTCACCAGCAGGACCGACAGCATCGCGCTGGTGATCCCCGAGTCGGAGAGCCGGCTGGCCTCCGAGCCGTACTTCTCCGCCGTCATCAGGGGGGTGAGCACGGAACTGGCCGACACGGAGATGCAGTTGCTGCTGATCCTCGTCCGCAATCCGCGTGAGCTGACCAGGCTGACCCGGTTCCTGGAGGCGCAGCGGGTCGACGGGGTGCTGCTGGTCGCCGTGCACCGGGACGATCCGCTGCCGGCGCTGCTGGAGAAGATGCAGATCCCGACCGTGCTCGCCGGCCGGCGCTCACCGGCCGAGGCCCTCAGCCATGTGCACGCGGACAACCTCGGCGGGGCCGCGTCCGCCGTCCGCCACCTGCTCGGCAAGGGGCGCCGTACGGTCGCGACGATCACCGGGCCGCTGGACATGGACGTGGGCCACAGCCGTCTCCAGGGGTGGCGCGACGCCCACACCGAGCTCGGCGTACGGCCGGACGAAACGCTGGTGGCCCCCGCCGACTTCACCGAGGACGGCGGCCGGGCCGCCATGGGCGAACTGCTCGACCGGCGGCCCGACATCGACGCGGTCTTCGCCGCTTCCGACGTGATGGCGGCCGGTGCGATGACCGAGCTGCGCCGGCGCGGCCGGCGCGTCCCCGAGGACGTGGCGATCGTCGGCTTCGACGACTCGATCGTGGCGCACCACACCGTGCCGCCCCTGACGAGTGTGCGCCAGCCGACCGAGGACATCGGACGGTCCATCACCCGGCTGCTGCTCGACGAGATCCGCGACCCGGCCAAGAGCCACCGCCAGTTGACGCTCCCGACCACCCTCACCCACCGGGGCACCGCCTGATCCGGCCGCCGAGACCGCCCGTACCGACCTGCCCCCTTACCCCATAACCCCTCTGGGGTTATGCTGGGGGTACATCGTCGATCCAGCATCGGAGCGGTCCGTCATGCCCAAAATCAATGTGTATCTGCCGGACGACCTGGCGGAAGCGGTCAAGGACGCCGGGGTGCCGGTGTCGGCCGTCTGCCAGCGCGCGCTCGAACAGGCGGTTCGGCGGGTGACCGCCATCCGCGAGACCGTCCTGAGCGGGCTGGACATCGAGGAACCCGTCGGAGCCCTCTCCCACTTCACCTCGCGCACCCGCACGGTGCTCAAGCTCGCCGTGGCGGACGCGCGTTCGTCCGGCGAGCAGGTGGGCACCGGCCATCTGCTCGCCGCCGTGGTGGCCGAGGGCGGCAACCTCGCGCTTCAGGTGCTGCGCGCCATGGAGATTCCCCCCACCCAGGTCACCCGCGACCTCGGCCTGCGGCGCGCCGGGACCGCGCAGGACGGCCGGGCCGGCGACGGCGGGGATCCTCAGCTCAGCGTGGAGGCCGCCGCCGCGCTGGAGTTGACGGTCACGGAGGCCACCTCCCTGGGTCACAACTACGTGGGCTGTGAGCATCTGCTGCTCGGCCTCGCCGCCGAGCCGGACGGCACGGCGGGGCAGGTGCTGCGCGGCCTCGGCGCCGAGCCCCGGCTGGTGCGCCGCGCCGTCACCGCGGCGCTGGCCGGTTACGTCCATCTGCGCGCGCAGGTGACGTCCCAGGAGGGTGCGGCGGCGCCG
>NZ_JTIY01000001.1:6728742-6733635 GCF_000818175.1 Streptomyces sp. AcH 505 | reverse complement strand
AGCAGGCACTCGCCGCCGCCGTCCGGCGGGAGATCCAGCCGCTGACGGAGCGCATCGGCCGGCTGGAGGAGCATCTCGGGCTCGGCGAGGCCCGCTGACCGACGGCCCGTCAGTCCATCAGTCCGTCAGTCCATCAGTCCGTCGCCACCCAGAGGCAGAACGGGTGGCCCGCCGGGTCGAGGCAGACCCGTACGTCGTCCTGCGGCTGGAACGCGGCGATCTCGGCGCCGAGCGACACCGCGTAGGCCGTGGCGGACGCCAGATCGTCCACCTCGATGTCCAGATGGAGCATCATCTGCTGACGGCCGTCCTCGGCGGGCCAACGGGGCCGCGTGTAGGACTCCTCGTGCTGGACCGCCACGCTCGCGCCGCCGCCCGGCGGTGTCAGCTTGACCCAGTCGGGCTCGTCCTGCGCGACCTCCCAGCCGAGGAGTTCCCGGTAGAAGCCCGCCAGCAGCGGCACATCGGGGGCGGACAGAACCGTGCCCGTCAGGGTCATTCGCGGCGCTTTCGCCATCTCCGATGACCTTCCTTGTCGTGAAGTGTCCCGATTTTGTAACAGGCAGCGGGCCCTACAACTCCTGCCCGGCCTCACGGGTCGTAATGAATGTGACGCGTGACCAGCGTCACTCAATCGAGGAAACGGGGCAAGACATGATCTTCTCTCAGCGTGCCACCGCGATCGGCGCACTCGCCACCACCCTGGTCTGCGGGGCGGCGATTCTCGCACCGCAGGCAGGGGCCGCCACCCGGACCGAGGCCGCGGCCAAGCCGGTTCCGAAGGCAGCGGCAGCGGCGGTCTACAACGGCGTCTGTGGCGCCGGCTACGGGGTCGTGAACTCGGCGCCGATCGGTACGGCGGGGACGGTCTTCCTCACGTACAACGCGAAGACCGGCAAGAACTGCGTCGTGACGCAGCGGGCCAAGACCGGCGCCAAGGTGTACATGGTGGCGAGCATCCGCCTGGCCCCGAGCGGCGTTCCGGTGGTCGACGCCGGGAACTACACGTCGTACGCGGGTCCGGTCTACCTGGCCGCCAAGGGACAGTGCGTCAGCTGGTCGGGCACCATCGGCGACTCGACCGCGGGCAAGAACGGCACCAACTGCGCCAAGCTCGCCAACGCCCTGCCGGGCGCAGCGAAGAACTAGCGCCGCCGCGGAAACAGGGGCGCGGCACAGTACGAAGCGGGGGCGCTCCCCTGTCGTCACACTCCTCCCCGGCCCGACAGTCTGACCACCTGTCGGGCCGGGGAGGTCGTGCGTTCACGGCGCCACGTACGGCGCCGCGTCACGAACTGCCGCGCACCGCTCAGGCGGTGGCGGCGAAGGCGTCGACGCCGGTCAGTTCCGCCGAGAGCGCCCACAGCCGGGCCGCCTGCTCGGGGTCGGTGGCGTACGCGCGCACGCCGCCCTTGAACTCGCCCTCGTCCGCGGGTTCCGCGATGTCGCAGTCCTCGCAGTACGCCCCGCCCTTCCCGGCGAGCTGCGGCGAGGTCGCGGCCCACACCTGGGTAGCGGCGCCCTGTTCGGGCGTCTTGAACGAGTTGTTGAGCAGATTGCCGTCCTTGTCGATCCACCCCAGCGCGATCTGCTCCTCCTTGGGCAGATGGCGCTGCAACGGGGTGAGGATGCCACCGGGATGCAGCGAGAAGGCCCGTACGCCCTTCTCCTGCGCCAGCGCGTCGAGCCGCACGGCGAACAGCGCGTTGGCCGTCTTCGCCTGGCCGTACGCCTGCCACTTCTCGTAGCCGTGCTCGAACTGGAGGTCGTCCCAGCGGATGGCCGAGTTGCGGTGGCCCGCCGAGGAGACGGAGATGATCCTCGCGCCCGGGGCGACGGCCGGCCACAACCGGTTGACCAGGGCGAAGTGACCGAGGTGGTTGGTCGCGAACTGCGCCTCCCAGCCAGGCCCGACCCGGGTCTCCGGGCAGGCCATCACGGCGGCGCTGTTGATCATGATGTCGATGGCGCGGCCCGAGGCGAGGAAGCGGTCGGCGAAGGCACGTACGCTCTCCAGGTCGCCGAGGTCCAGTTCGTCCACCTCGACCCCGTCGAGGCCGGCGAGCGCCTCCTGCGCCACCTCACGGCGGCGGGCCGGTACGACGACGTGGGCGCCGGCGCCTGCCAGGGCGCGTGTCGTCTCCAGGCCGAGGCCCGAGTAGCCGCCGGTCACCACGGCGAGTTTCCCGGTGAGGTCGATCCCGTGCAGCGTCTCGGCCGCCGTGGTGCGGGCTCCGAACCCTGATCCGATCGTGTGTTGCGGCGTTGTCATACATCTCAGGCTACGGATTCGAGCGCGCTCGAAGTCAAGCGTCCCCCGGCTGAACGAGTGTCGAATCCATCAGCGGGTCCCGGCGGGCGAAACGCCCTCGTACGGGGCAATGATGTCCGGTCGGCTCGCGCGTACTGCTAGGCAAGGACGTCGTTGCCCGTTTCGGAGCTCTGGAGCCACCCATGACCATCGATGCCGTCCTCGCCCAGGACCAGCAATCGCCGCGTGCTCACCGGACCGTCCCGGAGCAGGCGGCCGACCGGGACGGCGTACCCGGCCGGGTCGAGGAGCGGGATCTCACGTTCGACGGGTTCCGCTACACCTGCCGGATCGTGCACAACGAGACGCCGGTGACCGAGCCCCTGCTGGTGCTCGGCGGGTCGTCGCAG
The DNA here is from genome assembly GCF_000818175.1 of Streptomyces sp. AcH 505. Taxonomy (GTDB): domain Bacteria; phylum Actinomycetota; class Actinomycetes; order Streptomycetales; family Streptomycetaceae; genus Streptomyces. The sequence continues at coordinate 6,730,974 of NZ_JTIY01000001.1, read as the reverse complement.
GACCGCAACTCGTGGCAGCGGCACGAGAAGTGGCTCGCCCCGCTGGGGCAGGTGATCACCGTCGACCTGCCCGGCTACGGGACCGCCGACTTCCTGCCCGCCTCGTACGGCGTCGACTTCCTGGCCGCGGTGGTCCGGCATCTGCTGACCGAGCTGGGGGTGGCGCGGATCAATCTGGTCGCCGCCTGCTACGGCGGCGCCGTCGGGGTGCGCTTCGCCCAGCACTACCCGGGGATGCTGGCGCGGCTGCTGCTGGTCGGCATGACGACCCGGATCCCGGCCGACTACGCGGCGGCGATGGAACGCTGGGCCGTGATGATCGAGCGTGGTGAGACGGAGACCATCGCGCGCGAGCTGGCGGACCGGTTCATGTCCCCGCCCGGCACCGGACGCGTGCGCAAGCACGCGGCGGTGTCCCGGCTGGTCTACCAGCAGATCGCGGGACAGACGCCCGAGCAGCTGCGGATGTCGGCCGAGCACAACACCCGCTTGATGCGCCACGAGTGGTACCGCCCCGAGCCGGTGCCCGCCGTGCCGAGCCTGGTGGTGACCGGTGAGCACGACACCCTGTGCACGCCGGAGATGGGCCGCGAGGTGGCGGCGCGGCTGCCCGAGGCGCGGTTCCTCACCATCGAGGAGACGGACCATCTGGCGCCGGTGGAGCGGATCGCCGACTTCGCGGATCTCGTCGCGCGGTTCTGCACGGACCGTCCGCTGGACGATCTGGCGTACTGCAGCGCCCCGGAGACCCTGGGCACGGCGGTGGCCGCCGAGCGGCGCTGAGCGGGGCGTACGGCGCCCGTCGGCGGCCGTGCGGATACGGCGGTCACGGCGGTCACGGCGCGGGCGGGATACGGGCGGCGATCAGGGTGATGTCGTCCCTGATGTCGCCGAGCGTCCTGGCGAGGGTGACGCACAGCCGGTCCAGCGGCTGTGCGTGGTGGACGGCGGTGTGCTGCCGCAGCCGGGTCATACCGGTGTCGATGTCCTGGGTGCGGGACTCGATCAGGCCGTCGGTGTAGAGCAGGACGGTCGATCCGGGCGGCAGTTCGGTGGTGGCGGTCGGGCGGACGGTGTTCGGGCGCAGCCCGATCAGCATGGAGTGCGCGTCGGTCAGGTACCGGGTCCTGCCGTCGGCGGTGATGAGCAGCGGCGGCGGGTGGCCCGCCGTGGACCAGCTGAGCTGCCAGGCGCCGTCCGGCAGGGCGTGCAGCCGGGCCAGTACGACGGTGGCGGAGTCGGCGAGCCCCAGATGTGCCTGTGCGTTGTCCAGGCGGCGCAGGATGGTGCCGGGGTCCTCGTCGGGCCGGTCCACGGCCAGGGCCCGCAGCATGTTGCGCAGCTCGCTCATCCGCGCCGCGGCCTGTATGTCGTGGCCCGTGACGTCACCGACCACCAGGGCGAGGTCCCCGTCGGGCAGCGGGAACGCGTCGTACCAGTCACCGCCGACCTCGGCGGTCCGCTCGGCGGGCCGGTAGTGCGCGGCCAGTTCCAGCGTGCTGACGTCGGGCAGATCCGTGAGCAGGGCGCGCTGGAGGGTGGCCGCGATGTCGGCCTGCTGGGCGTGCAGCCGGGCGTTGTCGAGTCCGAGCGCGGTACGGCGCGCCACTTCCTCGGCGAGCACCCGGTCGGCGGCGCTGAACGGCGGGCCCGCCGCGCCCCGGCTGAGGGTCAGCGCGCCGAAGGTGCTGGTGCGCAGCCGCACGGGCACGATCAGGACGTGCTCGGCCGCGAGTTCGGTGAGCATGGCTGTCGTGGCCCTGCCGAGTGCGTCGCCTTCGGCGGGCGGCGCCGGGTCCCCGGTGTGGAAGGGCGCGCTCAGATACTGGGTCGGTCCGCCGGTCAGCACCTGGGCCAGCGGCGCCGCCGAGGCCTCCGCGTACGCGGGCGGGTCGGCTTCGAGCACTTCGGCGGGGACCTGGTCGGTGTCCTGGTGGGTCCAGGCGGTTCGCCGTACCCGCCCCCGGTCGACGACGAGGTCGATGACGGCGGCGTCGGCGAGCCGGGGCACCAGCAGCCTGGCGACCCGGGCAAGGGCCTCGTCCGCCTCCAGGGTGCTCACCAGGGCCAGCGTCAGATCGCCGAGCCAGGTGGCCTCGGCCAGTTCGTACTCGGCCTGTTCCCGGGCCATCTCGCTGTACGCGTAGCGGTCCGCGCTGCGGTCGATGCGTTCCCGCTCGGCGCCGGTGTCGTGGAACACCACGACAGCGCCGCCGGGGCCGTCCGCCGCGC
>NZ_JTIY01000001.1:6715544-6728717 GCF_000818175.1 Streptomyces sp. AcH 505 | reverse complement strand
CAGGGGCGCCGCCGACCACCAGACGGGCAGCTGGGTGCCGTCGGCGCGCAGCAGTACGGCCCTGTCCCCGCTGACCCGGCGTCCGGCGGCGACCACGCTGTGGGCGGGCTGCTGGACGGGCACGCCGTGCTCGCCGGCGCGCGGCGGGTGCAGCGCGAGCTGCGCGTCGAGTCCGACGAGGCCGCCGGGGGCGTAGCCGAGAAGGTGTTCGGCCCAGGGGTTGCAGGCGATGACGCGGCCGGTGGCGTCGACGGCGTACATACCGGCCCCCGCGTGGTCGAACAGCGCGGACAGCAGGTCGCCGTCGGCGTACCCGCCCGGTTCCAGGCCGCGGTCGGAGCTGACGTCTGAGCTGACGTCGGACATGATCTCCCCCACGTAGTGTGTCTGCCGCGCGCCGGCGGCAGGGCCTTGCGGACCATGGTTCGGCGGCCCCGTCACGAGGTCAGCCGGACCGCCCCTCGCAGGCGGCCTTCCGATCCGCGTACCCGGGGATGACCTCGGAGAGTCCGGTCAGTTCGAGCAGTTTGCTGACCTGTGAGCCCGCCGCGGCGATCCGCAGCCCGCCGCCGGGCCGCGCCTCCGCCCGGCGCATTCCGTACACCAGCACACCGATACCGGCGGAGTCCATGAACGACACGAGGGCGAGGTCGAGCACGATCCGGGTCCTGTTCTCGGCCAGCAGCGCGTCGAGCGCCTCACGTACCTCGGGCACCAGGCCCAGGTCCACCTCTCCCGCGAGCACGACCACCGCCCAGTCCCCCGGACCGTCGGCCAGGTGCACGGTGGATGCCGGAACCAGCACTGTGGTTCCTCCTCACGCTGAAGAGCCCGATCATGTCACCTGTTCGGCGGGGGCGGGACGCGGGCGGCCGAACCGTACCGGCACGCCGGGCGAGTAGAGCACGCTCACCGGACCGTCCGCCGGTGCGGGCAGCCCGGCGGCGGTCAGCAGGTCCTCGGAGAGCTCGGTCAGTTCGGCGCGGTGCAGGTCCCAGCGCGGATGGCTGTTCGGCAGGAAGAGCGGGCGTCCCAGCACGGTGTTGTGCAGCCCCCAGCGGGCCGTCACGAAGTGTTCGAGCGCGGTGGGCTCCTCGACGCGCTCCCCCACCCGCAGCCGGATCCTGCTGGCCGCGCCGCGCGGTCCCGGCCACCGCCTGCGGCTGGTGTACGTGAGGGTGTCGCCGTCGCGTTCGACGGTCATCCGGGACCAGACGTACGGCAGCGCGAAGGCGGCCCTGGCGACGGCGACGGGGATCAGCCGGGAGGCGTCGAGCGAGCGGAAGACCACACCGCGCCTGCCCTGTCCGTCGACGGAGTACAACCGGACGTTGGTCTCGGGGAAGCTGCCCAGATACGGGATGCCGGGCAGCCGGAGCCAGCCGATGCGGTGCATGCGGAAGGCGACGAGTCCCACGTAGGTGGTCCCGTCGAGGGTGTCGGGGACGGTCCCCGGCGGCAGCAGCGGAGCCACCGTCGCCGGGTCGGCGGCCCAGTGCAGGAAGGCGAGGTCCAGCCACGACTGGGTGAGCAGGGGTCTCGGCTCCTGCCTGGGCGGATCGGGGGTGACCGGCTCGGGCGTGACCGGTTCGGGGGCGCTGGCGGTGGGCGGCACGCGGCCAGCATCGCAGAAGTCCACCCGCCGCCCGGGCCCCGGTCAGGAACCGGCGAGTTCGCGCACGGTCGCCATGTCGCTGAACGGGATCAGCTGCTCGCCGACGATCTGGTACGGCTCGCTGCCCTTGCCCGCGATGAGCACGATGTCGTCGCGCCCGGCGGAGGCCAGCGCGAAGGCGATGGCCTCGCGGCGGTCGGCGAGCCGCTCGTACGGGGTGCCGGTGGCGGCGAGGCCGGGGGCGATCTGGTCCAGGATCGCCTCCGGGTCCTCGTCACGCGGGTTGTCGGAGGTCAGCACGCACAGATCGGAGTGTGTGCCGGCGATCTCGCCCATGGTGGCGCGCTTGGTGATGTCGCGGTCGCCGCCGCAGCCGAAGACGGTGAGGACCCGGCCGCGCGCGAAGTCCTTGATGGTGGTGAGGACTTTCTCCAGCGAGTCGGGCGAGTGCGCGTAGTCCACGATGACGGCGGTGCCCTTCGGGGTCTCGAAGCGCTCGAACCGGCCGGGGATCGGCGGCATCCGGTCGAGTGCGCCCACCAGCCCGCGCAGGTCGTGGCCGAGCTGGTGGCAGGCGGCGAGGGTGGCGAGGGCGTTGGCCACCGAGAAGCGGCCGGGGACCGGGATCGCCGCCGGGTACTTGTGTCCCGCGTGGTGCAGGGTGAAGCGCGTGCCGAAGGCGTCCATGTGCAGATCGGTCGCCCGGTAGTCGGCCTCGGCGTCCAGCGCGTACGTCTTGACGTTCCCCGGCATCATCGCGGCGATCCCGGCGCCCACCGGGTCGTCGGCGTTGACGACGGCGCGCCGGCAGAGTCCCTGGAACAGCCGGAGTTTGGCGTCCCGGTAGTTCTCCATCGTGCCGTGGTCGTCGAGGTGGTCCTGCGTCAGGTTGGTGAAGATGCCGACGTCGATGAAGGAGTGGTCGACGCGGTGCGTGAGCAGCCCCATCGAGGTGGCCTCCAGCACGACGGTCCCGACCGAGCGGTCCCGCATGACGCCCAGCAGGTACTGGAAGTCGGGCGACTCGGGTGTGGTCAGCACGGATCTCGGCATGGGGATCAGCTCGTCGCCGATCCGGCTGCCTGCCGTGCCGATGACGCCGACGTGGGCGCCTTCGGCGAGTCGCAGCACGGACTCCACCATGTAGGAGACGGAGGTCTTTCCGTTGGTACCGGTGACGGCCACCATGTCCATCGCGCGGCCCGGTTCGCCGTAGTAGCGGGAGGCGACGACGGCCGCGGTCACCCGGGTGTCGCGTACCCGCACCACGCACACGTTCTCGTCGGCGGCCCAGGCGGGCGCCGGCAGGTCGGGAGAGCCCGCGTCGACCAGTACGGCGACGGCGCCGCGGGCGAGCGCGGGGCCGACCGACTCGGGGCCGCCCTCCCGGTGTCCCGGCACCGCGATGAACAGCGAGCCCGGGGTGGCCCGGTGGGCGTCGAAGCAGGTGCCCGCGGTGATCGCCGTCTCCGTGTCGCCCTGCAGAATCTGGTGGTCGTGTCCGGCGAGCAACTCGCTCAGCTTCACAGGGATCCTCTCGAAGGTGCGGCGTCACCGGCCGTACGGCGGGCACCGAGGGGCGCCCGTCGCGCGCCGTGGCGTCGCTGGGGTGTGGGGAGATACGGGACGTGCGCCGTACGGGAAAGTGCGGATGGTGGGATGCCGCGCCTGGGGGCGCCGGTGCCTCTGGGGCCGGGGCGGACCTGGCTGATGCCGGTCCTGGCGTACGGCGGGATCAGGGCCGCGCTGCCGTCCGGGATACCTCGGGACGTGTTAGCCGTGGCCGTGCAGGGCGCGGCAGCCGGCTTCCGGTGCGGACACCGGGCCGGGGCCGTTCGCCACCGCGTGAGCGGCGGCCGAACACAGCGCGCAGGGCACGGCCTGTCGCAGGCACTCCCTCATCGCACGTGTACAACCCATAAGAGGAGTGTACGTGCGATGGGGCCCTCCCGGCCCTGTCCGCACCCCGGAAAGATCTCGAAGGGCGGCCCGCCGATGCGGACCGCCCTTCGGAACTACGTGCTGAGCCGGGTGATTGTGGCTGTGCCGTCAGGCTCCCTGGCCGCTGCCGCCGGCCGCGCCGGACGCCGCCTTGATGCCCTTGGTGATCTGGTCCATGACTGTCAGCTTGGGCGCCTTGGTGTTGACGTCGAAGCCGGAGCGGACGAGAACCAGCAGCTTGGGGCTGGACGGTGACGGGAAGGCCAGCGACTGCACATAGCCGTCGTCGCCCTTGGCCGTGACGACCTTCCACCGCACCAGATAGCCCTGCTGGCCCGCCACGGTGACCGCTTCGGACTTGAGCTGCTGGTGCGAGGTGATCTTTCCGTAGACCGAGCCGCCGTACGACTCCTTGGCGTTGGCGGCGATGTCCTTCTCCGCGGTCGCCTTGGCGGTCGTCGCCTGGTTGTTCAGGGCCGCGGCCGGCGAGGAGGAGACCCCGCCGCGCTCGCACATCTTGGAGGCGTCGCCCGGGCACTTGTAGTCGCCGGTCGAGACGGCGGCGCCGACCGTGCCCGACTGGCCCTTCCAGCCGTCCGGCACGGGGATGCTGATGCCGCTCGCCGCGTCGGTGGCGAAGCCCGCCTCGGTCTGCGGCTGCTGCGGTCCGCCGTTCTGGCCGCCGCCGGTGCTGCCACCGCCGTCGTCCCCGCCGCCGCTTCCTCCGGTGTCCCCGCCGCCGTTGCCACCGCCGCCGAGACCGCCGTTCCCGCCACCGAGACCGCCGTCGCCGCCCAGGCCGCCGTTGTCGCCTCCGCCACCGGGCTGTGAGGGGGCCGCGGACGGGGCGGAACTCGCGTTGTCGTCGTCGCCGCCGCTCCGCCCGAGCAGATAGAAACCGCCGGCCAGCGCCGCGGCCACCACCACGGCGGTGGCACCGATGGCGAATCGCCGGCCGCGCCTGCGGGGGGCCGGTGGGGGCGCCGCCGGGTAGGGCGGCGCTCCGGGGGCGCCCCAGGCCGCCGGGTCGGCGGAGCGGAGCTGATCGGTCCACGCCGATCCGTCCCACCATCGTTCCTGACGGGGGCCGTCACCTGTGTGTCCTGGATCGGGATGCCAGCCTGGCGGAGTCGAATACGTCACGGCTTCACCTTAAACACCTTGTCTGAAAGGCCGGTGAGAGGCTCATGAGAATAACGACGGCACCACCCCTCTGACGGCTCCGAGTTCCAGCAGATCCTGCGGCCGCAGCCGTAGCTGGTCGGCTGTCGCGCGGATCTCCTCCGGGGGGCGTTTGAGGATCGACGCGGCGGCCTCGGGCGCGATGACGGAGAAGTAACTGTCCGGTGTGGCCCAGGTGTTGCCGGGAGCGGACAGGGCCAGTGCGCCGCCCGAGCCGCCTTCGCCGATCAGCAGCGTGGTGACCGGGACCCGGACGGTGGCCATGGCGGCGAAGCAGTCGGCGATGGCGGCGCCCGCGCCGGTGCGTTCCGCCTCGGCGTCGTTGGCGGCGCCGGGTGTGTCGACGAGCGTGAGGACCGGGATGGAGAGCCGGTCGGCGAGCCGGATCAGCCGGGCGGCGGTCCGGTAGCCGGCCGGCAGGGTGGGGGTGCCGCACTGCGCCGCGTAGGCGACCGTACGCCCGTCGCGCCGTCCGAAGCCGCAGAGCATGCCGGGGTCGGTGCCGCCGCAGCGGTCGCCGTTGACCGGCTCGGATCCGCTGAAGTACGCGTTGAGGTAGGCGGCCGCGCGTGGCCGCAGCGGTGATCTGGCCTGGCCGACCGCGTCCCAGCCGCTGCCGGGCAGGCCGGTGTGACCGAGCCCCACGGGCGGTGGCGCGGGCTCGGTGGAGGCTCCGGTGAGCAGAGTCAGCCAGCGGGCGACGGCTGCCCGCAGGTCGCCCTCGGCCACGATGCCGTCGATATGACCGGCCGCCAGCTGGGCCTCGGCCGTGTACGCGTACGGGTCGGCGTCGGCCGGCCGGACCCGCGATCCGGCGAAGCCGATCTGGGCGCCCGGCAGCGCCAGTACGACATCGGCGCCCGCGCCGAGCGTGGCCCAGCCGCCGCCGGCTGTGGGGTCGCGCACCACCGCGAGCTGCGGCAGCCCCGCGCTCCGGTTGAGCGCCGACTGCCGTGCCACCCGCTGGAGTTGGAGCAGCGCGCGGATGCCTTCCTGCATGCGGCTGCCGCCGGTGGCGATCAGTGAGACGACGGGCAGCCGTGCTTCGCGGGCGTGGGTGTAGGCCACTTCGAGCCGGTCGCCGGTGGCTTCGCCGAGCGAGCCGCCGAGGAAGCCGAACTCGAAGGAGATCAGCACCGCTTGGCCGCCGCCGATGCGTGCAAGACCGCAGACGACGGATTCGTCCTCGCCGGTGAGTTCGACGGCGCGGGCGCGCTGTTCGTCGTACCCCTTCCAGCCGAGCGGTCCGCCGGGCGCCGATTCGCGGCGCGGGGCGGGCAGTTCGGTGAAGGTGCCGGGGGCGCCGCCGGTGACGGCGGCAATCGCCTGACGTGCCGTCAGGCGGCCGGCTCTGCCACTGGTCCCGTCGGCCGCTCCGCTGTCAGCCATGGAGCGCCCGCTTCATGATCTTGCCCATGTCGTTGCGGGGCAGGGCATCCAGATAGCGCACGACGCGCGGCCGTTTGTGCGCCGACAGCTGCGCGGTCACATGCGCGGCGAGGGCTTCGGGGGTCGGTGGTTGGCCGGGCTGTTCGGGGACGATCCAGGCGACGATCCGCTCGCCGAGGTCGTCGTCGGGCTCCCCCGTCACCGCCGCCTCGCGCACACCCGGGTGTTCGAGCAGGACGCTCTCGATCTCGCCCGCGCCGATCTTGTAGCCCCCGCTCTTGATCAGGTCGGTGGCCTTGCGGCCGACGATCCGGATGTTGCCCTCCGCGTCACGGGTGGCCATGTCCCCGGTGCGGAACCAGCCGTCGGTCATGGCGGCCGCGGTCGCGTCGGGCCGGTTCAGATACTCCGTGAACAGGTTCGGGCCGCGTACCTGGATCTCGCCGATGGTCTCGCCGTCCGACGCGTCGAGCACCGCGTCCGACTCGTCGACGAGCCGCAACTCCACACCGGGGAGCGGCGGTCCGACCGTTCCGGTGCGCGGTTCGCCGTCGGCGCGGACACTGGTGTTCATCAGCGTCTCCGTCATGCCGTAGCGCTCGACGACGCCGCGCCCGGTCGCCGCCGCGATACGCCGGTGGTCGTGGACGGGCAGCCCGGCGGACCCCGACACCAGCAGCCGGGCACCGGCCAGGGTCTTCACGAGCGCGGGGTCGTCGGGGAGCGCTTCCGCGACGCGGTGGTACATGGTCGGTACGCCGAAGAGCATGGTGCCGCCCCCGGCGAGCGCGCGGGCGACGGCCCCGTTCTCGAAGCGGCCCAGATGGACGACGGAGCCGCCCCGGCGCAGCGGGCCGAGGATGCCGAGGATCAGTCCGTGGACGTGGAAGAGCGGCAGCGCGTGGACCAGGACGTCGTCGGCGGTCCACTGCCAGGCGTCGGCGAGCGCGTCGAGGGTGGCGGCGACGGCGCGCCGTGACAGGACGGCGCCCTTCGGCGGGCCTGTGGTGCCGGAGGTGTAGACGATCAGTGCGGGTGACTCGGCAGAAGGCTCGTCGGGCAGTGCGGCGCCGGGTCCTGACGCCCGAGGGTCGACGCGTTCCAGCCCGGCCAGCGCGGGCGGGAGTTCGGCGTCCTGCTCCGCGATGACCAGCGAGGGCGCGCTGTCGGTCACGACATGGGCCAGCTCGCGCTCCCCGCTGCCGGGGTTGACCGGTACGGCGGGCACCCCGGCGAGCAGCGCTGCCACCACGCCCACCGCTGTGCCCAGGGTGGGGGTCGCCCACACGGCGACCCGGTCGCTGCCCGCTATCCGGGCGGCGACGCCGGTCGCCGTAGCGGCCAGCTCGTCGTAGCTGAGCGTGCGGTCGCCGAATCGCAGGGCGGGCCGGTCCGAGCCCGTTGCCAGGGCTGGGAAAAGAGAGGACACGCGTCGTTCTCCAGGGGTGTCGACGAGTCTGGCCGGTCGACACGAAGCCTGGCACACGCACGGGAAAGCCCCGACTGGTTCGGGGGGTTCCAGTCGGGGCCGTTCCTGGGTGGCCGCTCAGCCACATATGGATGAACGCTCAACCATAGGTCGGTGTTCCAGGGCGCCCGTACTCCCCCGTGTGAGCTGTGCCACCGGAAGTCAGCCCCGGGTGGCGGTGGGGACACCTTCCTCCTGCCGCCCGGCCACGACGGGCGACCCGGCGACCGGACGGCCCGCCGGGTGGGTACGGCGCTCAAGGGCGCCGGAGACGAGGGCGAGCGCGAGCGCCGAAGCGGCGAGCGCCGCGCCGACCCAGTTGGGCGCCGTATAGCCGAATCCGGCGGAGATGACGATGCCGCCGAGCCAGGCGGCGAGTGCGTTGCCGAGGTTGAAGGCGCCGATGTTGACGGCGGACGCCAGGGTCGGTGCCGCGGACGCCTGGTCGAGCACCCGCTTCTGCAGCGGCGGTACCGTCGCGAAGCCGAGGGCTCCGATCAGCAGGATCGTGACGGCGGAGGCGGCCTTGTTGTGGGCGGTGAGCGTGAACAGCGCCATGACGACGGCGAGCGAGCCGAGCGAGACGTAGAGCAGCGGCATCAGACGGCGGTCGGCGAACTTCCCGCCGACGAGGTTGCCCACGACCATGCCGACGCCGAGCAGCACCAGCAGCCAGGTGACGGAGGAGTCGGCGAAGCCGGCCGTCTCGGTCATCATCGGCGCGATGTAGGTGATCGCGGCGAAGACCGCGCCGAAGCCGAGGACCGTCATCGCCATGGCGAGCAGCACCTGCGCGTTGCGGAAGGCGGCCAGTTCGTGGCGCAGCCGTACACCCTGCGGCCTCGGCTGTTCCGGCACCAGCTTGGCGATGCCGACGAGACCGACGACGCCGAGGGCGGCGACGACGAAGAACGTGGCGCGCCAGCCGACGCTCTGTCCGATGTAGGTGCCGAGCGGTACGCCGACGACGTTGGCGACGGTGAGTCCGGTGAACATCATGGCGATGGCGCCGGCCTTCTTGTGCGGCGCGACCAGTCCCGCGGCGACGACGGAGCCGATCCCGAAGAACGCTCCGTGGGCGAGGGATGCCACGACACGCCCGGCCAGCATCATGCCGAAGCCGGTGGCGAGCGCGGACAGGACGTTACCCGCGACGAAGAACCCCATCAGGAGCATCAGCATGCGTTTGCGCGAGATCCGGGTGCCGAGGAGCGTCATCAGCGGTGCGCCGGCGACGACCCCGAGCGCGTAGCCGGTCACCAGCAGCCCCGCGGTCGGGATCGTGACACCGAAGTCGGCGGCGACGTCGGGGAGCAGCCCCATGATCACGAACTCGGTCGTGCCGATACCGAAGGCCCCGATGGCCAGGGCGATGAGTGCGAGCGGCATGGACTGTCGCCTTTCCGAGGATGATTGCACGTGCGCTTAACAAGCGTCGACAATACTTGCACACGCCGACTACTTGCAAGCGCACTCTATTGCAGTCGTGCCCTATCCTGGACAGCAGCACCCGTACCGGCCGCACCCCCTCCCGCAGGAGCACGCATGACCGCCACCGACCCCGCGCTCACCGGCCTCGCCCAGGGCTGGTGCGCCCTCTCGCTGCTGCACGACAGGATCGAGAGCCACATAGAGCGCGCCCTTCAGGCGGCCCACGAGCTGAGCGCGCGCGAGTACTCGCTGCTGGACGTGCTCAGCAGACAGCACGACGGCGAGGGCGGCCATCTGCAGATGAAGCAGGTCGCCGAGGCCGTGGTGCTCAGCCAGAGCGCCACGACCCGGCTGGTGACCCGCCTTGAGGACCGCGGCCTGCTGGTCCGCTATCTCTGCCCCACCGACCGCAGGGGCATCTACACCAACGTGAGCGCCCCGGGTCTCGACCTGCTCGCCGAGGCACGGCCGACCAACGCCGCGGCGCTGCGCGAGGCGCTGGACGCCGCGGCGCGGCTGCCGCAGCTGGCTCCGCTGGTGCGGACCCTGGAATCCCTCGAAGCGCCGGTCGGCTGAGCGGACCGCGTCCCGCACCAGTACGCGAAAGAGCCGGGCAGCCCCCTCCTGGGGTGCTGCCCGGCTCTCGTGTCAGGCGTTCAGGCGCGTCCGGCCGGCGTCAGGTCAGCCGCGGCCTGTCCCGTAGCGGCGTTCGAAGCGCTCCACGCGTCCTGCCGTGTCCACGACCCGGCCCTTGCCGGTGTAGAACGGGTGGCTCGCGGAGGAGATCTCCACGTCGATGACGGGGTACGTGTTGCCGTCCTCCCACTCCACCCGCTGAGTCGAGTCAGCGGTGGAACGGGTCAGGAAGGCTGCTCCCGCGGCGCGGTCGCGGTAGACGACCGGACGGGAAACGGGGTGGATACGAGGCTTCATTACGTGATCCTTCCTCGGAACGACGATTACGGAGTGACGGTCTCGGGCGCCCGGAACGGGGCGCCGCGCGGTCAGCGGGTCTCGCGGAACACGACGTGCTCGCCGGCCACGGAGTCGAACTTGCGCAGCTCCAGCCGGTCGGGGTCGTTCCTACGGTTCTTGCGCGTCACGTAGGTCTGTCCCGTACCCGCGGTGGAGCGCAGGGTGATGACCGGGCGGATCTCGCTGCGTGCCATGAACATCTCCAGACACTGTCTCTGAACGCCGCCCCCGGCCTCAGCCGGGAATGGGTTTCGTTTGCATCAAGCGGTACATGCGGTGTAACGCGACGACCCCCGGTGGCATTCCCGCCATGTCCCGTCCGCCGTTACAGGGGACACTGGTGGCGAGCAGGCCGCCGGGGACTCCGGCGGCAGGACGGTCAGACAGCGGGAAGTGGGCGGCACCGATGGGTGAGTTGATCCTCGTACGGCACGGCGAGACCGCCTGGTCCCTCTCCGGGCAGCACACCGGCCTCACCGACCTCCCGCTCACCGAGAACGGTGAGAGACAGGCCGTCGCCGTCGTGCCGCTGCTGGCGGGGCTCAAGATCGGGCTGACGCTGGTCAGCCCGGCGCAGCGGACCCGGCGTACCGCTGAGCTGGCCGGTCTCGACCCCTACGAGGTCGTACCGGATCTGCACGAGTGGGACTACGGCGGCTACGAGGGCGTCACGACCGAGGAGATCTACGAGACCCGGCCCGGCTGGGACCTGTGGACCGACGGAGTGACGCCCGGCCCCGCCGACCACCCGGGCGAGAGCCCGGCGGCGGTCGGTGAGCGCGCCGACCGGGTGCTCACCAGGGTCCTGGAGGCGCTGCGCACCTCGGACGACGACGTCGTGCTCGTGTCGCACGGCCACTTCCTGCGCGTGCTCACCGCCCGCTACCTCGGTCTCGCGCCGGCCGGCGGCGGGTACTTCAAGCTGGAGACCGGCACGATCTCCCGGCTCGGCACCGAGCACGACCGCCCGGTGATGACCGCGTGGAACGTGGAGATCCCGCAGGACCTCCAGCGCTCGGCCGAGCAGGAGAAGGCGGACGTGGCCTGACCCGGAACGGCCTCGATTTCGCGCCCTTCGCCCCCTTTGTTCGGCACGGCGCTGCGGGAAAGTACCCCGTTTATGCAGTTTGATCATCGGGTACCCGCAGCCAGCACCGTTGACGCCGGTGGAGCCGCTGTCCAGCAGGAGGCAGAGTATGAGCCGTTCCGGAGCCCCCACGATGGGGACCATCACCACCAAGGTCCCGTCGAGGCTCGACCGCCTCCCGTGGTCCCGATGGCACTGGATGATCGTGATCGGACTGGGGACGGTCTGGATCCTGGACGGTCTCGAAGTCACCGTCGTCGGGAACATCGCGAGCCGGCTGTCGGAGGACGGCAGCGGGCTGCCGATCTCCGACTCGCAGGTCACGGGTCTGGCCGCCGCGCTGTATGTGGCGGGCTCCTGTTCGGGCGCGCTGTTCTTCGGCTGGCTCACCGACCGGTTCGGCCGCAAGAAGCTCTTCCTCATCACCCTCGCCGTCTATCTCGCGGCGACGGCGGCGACGGCGCTCTCCTTCTCCGTCTGGTGGTTCTTCCTCTTCCGCTTCCTCACCGGCTTCGGCATCGGCGGCGAGTACGCGGCCATCAACTCGGCGATCGACGAGCTGATTCCGAGCAAGTACCGGGGCCGGGTCGACCTCATCATCAACGGCAGCTACTGGCTCGGCGCGATGGGCGGCGCCCTGCTCTCCGTGCTGGCGCTGAACACCGACATCTTCCCGAAGGATGTCGGCTGGCGGCTCACCTTCGCCCTCGGGGTCGTACTCGGCCTGGTCATCCTGCTGGTCAGGCGGCATGTCCCGGAGAGCCCCCGGTGGATGTTCATCCACGGGCAGTCGGAGGGCGCGAACGAACTCGTCGACGGCGTGGAGCGGCAGATCGAGGCGGAGAAGGGCAAGCCGCTGCCCGAGCCCGGATCGGCCATCACCATCGAACAGCGCCGCTCCGTCGGGTTCGGCGAGATCGCCACGTCGCTCTTCCAGCAGTACCCCAAGCGGGCGATTCTCGGCTTCTCGCTCTTCGTCGGACAGGCGTTCCTCTACAACGCCATCACCTTCGGCTTCGGCTCGATCCTGGTGAACTTCTTCGACGTCTCCAGCGGTTCGACGGGCTACTTCTTCGCCGCCATCGCCTTCGGCAACTTCCTGGGCCCGCTGCTGCTCGGCCGGCTCTTCGACACCGTGGGCCGCCGGAAGATGATCTCGGGCACCTACATCCTCTCCGGCCTGCTGCTGTTCGTCACCGCCTGGGTGTTCAACAGCGGCTGGCTCAACGCGACGACCATGACCATCTGCTGGGCCGGAGTGCTGTTCTTCGCCTCGGCGGGCGCCAGCTCCGCGTATCTGACGGTCAGCGAGGTCTTCCCGATGGAGACCCGCGCCATGGCCATCGCGTTCTTCTACGCGATCGGCACGGCGGCCGGCGGTATCTCGGGCCCGCTGCTCTTCTCCAGCCTCACGTCGAGCGGGAACGTCGGTGACGCGGTCATCGCGTTCTGCATCGGCGCCTCCCTGATGGTGCTCGCGGGCCTGGTCGCCGTGGTCTTCGCGGTGGCGGCCGAGGGCAAGTCCCTCGAAGACATCGCGGCGCCGCTGTCCGCCCGTAAACCGACCGACGGCGACACCCCGACGGCCTAGCGGTCTCGGCACAGCGGCGCGCCCCCCGACGGACGGATCCGTCGGGGGGCGCGCCGCTGTACAGCTCGCGCGGGTCAGGCGTCGGTGGGGGCACCCGCCGTCTTCTGCCGGCGGCTCAGCGCCGAGCCGGACAGGACAGCGGCGAGTACGGCGCAGACCACGGCGGCCGTGGTCGCCCAGCCGAACGAGTTGCCCAGGCTGTTCGCCAGCAGGTGGACGGTGCCGAAGCCGGCCGCCACCGAGTGGGCCGCCACGATCGCGACCGCCGCCAGGGCGCTCGCCGCCCAGACCCAGACCGTGTCCTGGACCGCCAGCAGGACGGCCAGCACCAGACACAGGACGGTGACGACGAGCGACACGCCGTTGGCGTACCCGCCGGACCGCAGCCCGGCGAAGTCGGTCGGCAGATGGATCACGCCGATCACGAGCAGCGCGACGGCGGCGGGCCAGCGCAGCACCGAGCGCAGGGCGGGCGAGACCGTACGGTCGGCCGT
>NZ_JTIY01000001.1:6692705-6715443 GCF_000818175.1 Streptomyces sp. AcH 505 | reverse complement strand
TCGGGCTGCCGCTCCTGCGCCGCACGCTCGGCGAACCGCTGCTCCTCGGCGCCCACGCCGGGCCTCTCGTCGGCGTGGCCGTCCGCCGGGGGCGCGCTGCGGGGAGCGGCCGTGGCGCCCGACTCGTCCTCCTCGGAGCCGAGGATGTTCACCAGCTGGGCGACGTCCTCGATGGACCGGCCGACCGCGACGGCGCGCAGCGCCGTGTCGGCCTCGTCGGTCTCGTGCGGGGGCTCGTTGAGCATGGCGACGAGCTGCCTGACCTCGTCGACCGGGCGGGACACCGCTGCGGCCCGCAGCGCCTCGTCACCGGGGCTGGGGAACTCTCCGGTGCGCTTGAGGAGACTGACCAGCGCGGCGACCTCGTCCAGGGGCCGGATGGTGGCCGCCGTCCAGAGCAGGGTTCGTATGGGCTCGTTGCCGGGCTCCACGGGCAGATCGTCGTTCTGTACGGGCTGGGGGTCAAGAGACATGGCGCGGCTCCCTTTGCCGAACTCCATGGGTGGCACACACCCTGTTGGTCACCGCACGTCCGCGAGGACGCACGCTTTGTTACATAACACCCCGGTACCGCACCATTGCGCCATCTGGGACAGGCATAAGAGGGGCGTGAGGGCGCCGACCTGGAGAAACGGCCGCCTTCCTGCGGGGTTTGGCAGGGGCGTGTGCCGGGGGCGTGTGCCGGAAACGCGGCGGGCGCCGGTCCGGTGGGGATTCCCACCGGGCCGGCGCCCTGTCGTCCGTGCCCCTGGGGGCGTGGTCCGACTGCGGTGTTACGAGGGGAGGATGTTCTCCGCCTGCGGGCCCTTCTGGCCCTGCGTGACGTCGAAGGTGACCTTCTGGCCTTCCTGGAGCTCACGGAAGCCCGACGTCGCGATGTTCGAGTAGTGCGCGAAGACGTCGGGGCCGCCGCCGTCCTGCGCGATGAAGCCGAAGCCCTTTTCCGAGTTGAACCACTTCACTGTGCCACTGGCCATGCCGAAAACTCCGAATCTGGGACGCAAGGTTCCCGCACGGTACGGAAACCCGGAGGTGATCGCCTTGGTCCGCAGAGACGCTGAACAGCACAAACGCCCGTGACTGCACGTCACGGGCGAGCGGTACTTCGGAACCACGACAGCTGATCAAGACGCTACATGGCCGGACGCGATACAGCCACAGAAACGACCAACTCTTGCGTCCGTGCCGCCTGTCCGGCCACTTCCAGCCCCATCCAGCCATCCGTATCGTCCGAATATTCGGATTTTTACCAGCGCGGATGGATCGACGCCCTCAGCCGTCGGTCGTACAGCTCCTGAACGGCGTCGAGCGTCGCCTCCGGCAGCGGGGCGAGCGCGGCGGCCGCTCCGTTGGCGCGCGCCTGTGCCACGGAACGGGCGCCGGGAATGACGCTGGTGACGCCCGGCTGCTGGATGATCCAGCGCAGCGCGGTCTGCGCCGGGGTCGCGCCCTCGGGGGCCAGTTCGCCGAATTCGGCGGCGGCTGCGAGACCCGTCTCGAAGTCGATGCCGGAGAACGTCTCGCCCTGGTCGAAGGCCTCGCCGTGCCGGTTGAACGTGCGGTGGTCGTCGGCGGCGAAGACCGTGTCCTTGGTGTACTTCCCGGTCAGCAGCCCGGAGGCGAGCGGGACGCGCGCGACGATGCCGACGCCGGCGGCGCGCGCCGCGGGCAGCACCTCTTCGAGCGGCTTGAGCCGGAACGGGTTGAGGATGATCTGTACGCTCGCCACGCCCGGCCTGGCGATGGCGGCGAGCGCCTCGGCGCAGGTCTCGACACTGACCGCGTAGGCGGCGATCCGCCGCTCGGCGACGAGGGTGTCGAGCGCGTCGAAGACCGCGTCGGTCGCGTAGGCGGCCGTGGGCGGGCAGTGCAGCTGCACCAGATCGAGGGTGTCCACGCCCAGGTTGGTCCGTGAGCGGTCGTTCCACGCCCGGAAGTTGTCCAGGGAGTAGTTCTCCGTCAGCTGTTCGGCCCTGCGGCCCATCTTGGTCGCGACGAAGATCCCGGCGTCCGGGCGCTCCTTGAGGTACCGGCCGATCAGCTGCTCGCTGCGGCCGTCGCCGTACACGTCGGCGGTGTCGAAGAAGGTCACGCCCGACTCGACGGCGGCGTCGAGGACGGCGAAGGCGTCCGCCTCGCTGACATCGCCCCAGTCGGCGCCCAGTTGCCAGGTGCCCAGTCCGACGACCGAGACATCACGCTTTGTCCTGCCCAGTACACGTTGCTCCATGGCGGGAAGCCTACGTGGCCGGGAAGCAGCCGCCCGAACGGGTGGCCGACATTGATTTTGCAGGCTCTGCACTTTTGCGTACTCTGCAACATGTGGTGAACAAGGGGTCCGGACCCGGTCTGCGCGAGCGCAAGAAGCTCGCGACGCGTACCGCTCTCGCCGAGGCGGCGGTACGGCTGGCGGCGGAACACGGCGCGGAGAACGTGACCGTCGAGGCGATCAGCGAGGCGGCCGGCGTATCGGCGCGCACGTTCTTCAACTACTTCGACAGCCACGACGACGCGTTCGTGATGATCGACCGCGAGGTCGGCGAGCGGATCCGACGCGCCGTACGCGAGGCGCCGGCGGCGCTGTCGCCGCTCGAAGCCGTACGCGGCGCGTTCGCCGCGGAACTGGCCGACGTGGCGGAGCGCCACGAGATATGGAATCTGCGCGCCCAGGTCCTCCAGCGCTCCCCGCATCTGCTGGTGCGCGGGCTCGGTGTGCACATGGCCGAGGAGCTGGAGCTGGCCGAGGCGATCCAGACCCGGCTCGGTGACGCCGGTCCCACGGCGCCCGATCTCTATCCGAGGCTGCTGGCCGCCGTCGCCGGCACCGCCGTACGGGTCAGCGTCGAGCACTGGTCGGCGCGCGCCCCCGACGCCGCTTTCCCGGACGTGTTCCAGGAGACCTTCGACCGGCTGGCCGCCGGTCTCACCCCCTGACCGCGCTCTCCCGCGCACCCGACCATGGACCGAAGAAGAAGGACAACGTGACCGCTATCGAGGCGCCGGAAGAGACGCCTACCGCCATGTCCAACCGCCAGATACTCCAGGCGATGTCCGGACTGATGGCAGGAATGTTCGTCGCCATCCTGGCCAGTACCGTCGTGGCCAACGCGCTGCCCCGGATCATCGCCGACCTCGGCGCCAGCCAGTCCTCGTACACCTGGGTCGTCACCGCCGAGCTGCTGGCCATGACGGCGACCGTGCCGCTGTGGGGCAAGCTCTCCGACCTCTTCAACAAGAAGCTGCTGCTCCAGCTGTCGCTGTGCATGTTCGTCGCCGGCTCGCTGCTGGCCGGCTTCTCGCAGGGCGTCGGGCTGCTCATCTTCAGCCGTGTCGTCCAGGGCGCGGGCGCCGGCGGGCTCACCGCGCTCGCCCAGGTCGTCATGGCGGCGGTCATCCCGCCGCGCCGGCTCGGCAAGTACTCCGGCATCTTCGGCGCCGTCTTCGCCGTCGGCACCGTCGCCGGCCCGCTGATCGGCGGGGTGCTGGTCGACACGTCATGGCTGGGCTGGCGCTGGTGCTTCTTCATCGGCGTGCCCTTCGCGCTGGCCGCGATCCTGCTGCTCCAGCGCACACTTCAGCTGCCCACCGCCCGGCGCGAGGTCAAGATCGACTTCCTGGGTGCCTTCCTGATCATCGCCGGGGTCTGCTCGCTGCTCATCTGGACGACCCTCGCGGGCAACCAGTTCGACTGGGCGTCCTGGCAGACGGCCGCGCTGACCGGCGCGGGTGTCGTCCTGCTGGTGGCCGCCGTGCTGGTGGAGATGCGCGTCCCCGAGCCGATCATCCCGCTGACCATCTTCCGCAACCGCACCATCACGCTGACCACGGTCGCGAGCCTGCTGGTCGGTGTGGCCATGTTCGGCGGCACCGTCTTCCTCTCGCAGTACTTCCAGATATCGCTGGGCAAGTCCCCGACGGTGGCCGGGCTGATGAGCCTGCCGATGATCCTCGGTCTGCTGGTGTCCTCGACCGTCGCCGGGCAGATCATCAGCGCCACGGGGAAGTGGAAGCGGTACCTGGTCGCGGGCGCCGTGATCATGACCGTGGGTCTCGGACTGCTGTCGACCATCGGCGCCGACACCGGCTTCGGCACCCTCAGCCTCTACATGGCGATCCTCGGCATCGGGATCGGCATGCTGATGCAGAACCTGGTGCTCGCCGCGCAGAACGACGTACCGGCTGCGCAGCTCGGCTCGGCCACGTCCGTCCTGTCGTTCTTCCGGAGCATGGGCGGCACGATCGGCACCAGCGTGCTGGGCGCCGTGCTCGCCAACCGGGTGTCGGCCGAGATGGCCAAGAGCCTCGGCGAGTCGGGACAGGCGCAGTCCGGCGGTTCCGGCAGCGGCGCCGTGCCCGACCTGTCCAAGCTCCCCGCCGCCATGCGCGAGATCGTGGAGCATGCCTACGGTGTGGCGACGGCCGATCTGTTCCTGGTCGCGGCGCCGTTCGCGCTGCTCGCCCTGATCACGGTGGTCTTCATCAAGGAGAAGCCGCTGAAGACCACCAACGGTATGCAGCGGCTGGCCGAGGAGGAGGCGGAGACCGCTCCGCCGGCGCCAGTAGGCTGAGGGTGTCGATCCGGCCGTGGTCCGTTCGTACAGAGGGTGAGAGCCGGAGAAACCGGCACCACGGCGGAGGAGGACCACCATGAAGCAGTATCTGCTCAGCGTCATGCAGCCCGGAGGGGAGCCGCCGGCGCCCGAGGTGCTGGCGGACATCGGCCGTAATCTCGACGCCTTCCACGCGGAGCTGAAGGCCGCGGGGGCGTGGGTCTTCGCGGGTGGGCTGCACTCCCCCGAGACGGCCACCGTCGTACGGTCGCACGGCACGGAGACTCTGGTCACCGACGGCCCGTACACCGAGAGCAAGGAATTCCTCGGCGGCCTGTGCATCGTCAACGCGCCCGATCTCGACGCCGCGCTGGCCTGGGGACGCAAGGCGGCGCTCGCGACCACCCTGCCCATCGAGGTCCGCCCGTTCCACGGCGGGACCGGGGCTTGATGGCATCCGGTCGGGCGGTGGGCGCCCGGGAGGCCGAAAGGGTCTTCCGGGCCGCCTACGGCCGCGCGGTGGCCGTCCTGGTCCGGGTCTTCGGTGACATCGACGTCGCTGAGGAAGCGGTCCAGGACGCGTTCACCACGGCGCTCGAACGGTGGCCCGCCGACGGGCTGCCGCCGAGCCCGGCCGGCTGGATCGTCACCACCGCCAAGAACCGCGCGATCGACCGGCTGCGGCGCGAGTCGTCCCGCACCGACCGGCACCTCCAGGCGGCCCTGCTGCACGCCCGCGACGAACCGGCCGACGAGGGGCCCGTACGGGACGACCGGCTGCGGCTGATCTTCACCTGCTGCCATCCCGCCCTGTCCGAGCAGGCCCGGGTCGCGCTGACGCTGCGGCTGCTCGGCGGGCTCACCACGGCCGAGATCGCGCGGGCGTTCCTGGTCCCCGAGCCGACCATGGCCCAGCGGCTGGTGCGGGCCAAGGCCAAGATCAGGGACGCCGGGATCCCGTACCGGATCCCGGCCGAGGCCGATCTGCCCGAGCGGGTACGCGGTGTGCTGGCCGTGGTGTACCTGATCTTCAACGAGGGTTACGCGGCCAGCTCGGGCGACGACCTGATCCGCGAGGACCTGTCCACGGAGGCCGTCCGGCTCGGCCGGCTGCTGGCCGACCTGCTGCCGGACGACCCGGAGATCATGGGCCTGCTGGCGCTAATGCTGCTCATCGAGTCCCGCCGGCCGGCCCGCACCGCCCCTGACGTGGGTCTGGTGCCGCTGGCCGAGCAGGACAGGAGCCGGTGGGACGGCGCGCTGATCGCCGAGGGCCGGGCGCTGGCGCGGCGGTGCGTCGAGGGCGGCCGGCCGGGCCCGTACCAGATCCAGGCGGCGGTCAACGCGGTGCACAGCGAGGCACCCACCGTGGCGGACACGGACTGGGAGCAGATCCTGCGGCTCTACGACCAGCTGCTGGTCCTCAGCCCGAGCCCGGTCGTGGCGCTCAACCGGGCGGTCGCCGTGGCCGAGGTCGAAGGGCCGCGGACCGCGCTGGCGCTCGTGGACGCCCTCGATCTGGACGGCTACCACGCCTTCCACGCCGTCCGCGCCGACCTGCTGCGCCGGCTGGGCCGGATCCCGGAGGCGGCGGCCGCGTACGACGCGGCGCGTGCGCACACACGCAACGCGGCGGAGCGGGACTTCCTGCGGCGCAGCCGGGCCTCGCTGACGATGCGCCGGCCGCGTCCGGACAGCGGCTGACTCCCGCTCAGACGCTCGGACGCTCAGCCGGGCAGCCGAGTTGTCCGGCCGCCGGCTCCCGCGAGCAGCAGGGCGCGGGTAAGGACGCCGAGGGCCGCGGTGCAGAGCAGGGTGCGGGCGATGTTGGTCGTGGCCCAGGTGGACCGGAAGTCGTCGACGACGGAGAAGTCAGTGATCCGGCCGGGGTCTCCGGCGGCGGCCAGCTCGTCGTTGAGCGGGATGTCCACGGCGAAGGTGATGATCAGGGCCATGAGATAGAGCGCGGCCGCCGCCCCGGCCCAGCGGGCGACCGGACGGGGGCCGCCGACGTGTGCCAGCACGGCCGCCAGGGCCGTCACCACCAGCGCGGCACTGAAGACCAGCATGAACAGTCCGCTGCCGTCGATGGCGGCGTTGAAGTTCTGCATGGCCTCGGCGTACGTACGGTCGTCGGTGTGCGCGAGGCCGGGCATCACGGAAATGTCGAAGGCGAAGAAGAGGCCCGCCATCAGCCCCGTCGTCACGGTGGCGATCGTCAGCAGCGGCACGGTGGCGCGGGCCTGCCGCCGCGGGGTGGTGGTGGGCGTGGTCGTCCGGTCGAAGCTCATGGATCCAGTCAAGTGCGGCCCGGGACGCGGGAACATGGCCCCGGATCTCAGGTCCATGTTCCCGCGTCCAACCGCCCGCATGTCCAACCGCGTCCGGAGCCCCGTCGTGCCGGCCGGGACCGCCGTCAGCGCGGGGCGAGCACCTGCGCGTTGCCGCGCGGCGCGCTCACACCCAGATTCTGGTGGATCTCCAGCGTCGCCGTGGACCGGTTCAGGGTGATGTAGTGCAGCCCGGGTGCGCCCTCGGCCAGGAGCCGTTCGGCCATGGCCGTCGCGTACTCCACACCGATGCGGTGACCCGCTTCCGCGTCGCCGCGCGCCGCCTCCAGCCGCTCGGCCAGCTCGGCGGGGAAGCGCGCGTCGCTCAGTTCGGCGAAGCGCTTGATCTGCCGCGCGTCGGTGGCCGGCATGATTTCCGGGATGATCGGGGTCGTGCAGCCCGTCGCGGCGATCCGGTCCCGCAGCCGCAGGTAGTCGTCCACGTCGAAGAACATCTGGGTGATGGCGTAGTCGGCGCCCGCCCGGCACTTGGCGACGAAGTGGCGCACGTCACTGTCCCAGTCGGGCGAGCGCGGATGGCGCTCGGGGAAGGCCGCGACGCCGACCGTGAAGTCGCCCAACTCCCTGATGAGGGTGACCAGTTCGCTGGCCTGGGCGAAGCCTTCCGGATGGCGCACCCACTCGGCGCGCGGGTCGCCCGGCGGGTCGCCGCGCAGGGCGAGGACGTCCCGGATCCCGGCGTCCGCGTACTGACCGACGATATGGCGCAGTTCGGCGACGGAGTGGCCGACGGCCGTGAGGTGGGCGACGGGGCGCAGTGTGGTCTCGGCGGCGATGCGCTTGGTCACCTCGATCGTCCGGTCACGCGACGAGCCGCCGGCGCCGTAGGTCACGGAGACGAAGGAAGGGGCGAGGGGCTCGATGCGCCGGATCGCGTTCCAGAGCGTGCGCTCGCCGGCCTCGGTCTTCGGCGGGAAGAACTCGAAGGAGTACGAGCGCCCGCCCCCGGCCAGCAGGGCGCGCAGCCCCGGCCCCCGGTCGTGCGGACGGTCTGTGGTCTCTGCCGCCATGGCAGGGTTCCTCCCTGGATTCGCGCCGCGCTCCGCCGTCTCGGACGGTGCTCGTGCGCACACACTAACCGTGATGGGCGCGCGGGCAGCGGAGCTGTCCAGAAACGGCCGTTCCCGGTGGCCCGGGAACGACCGTACGGGCTCCAGGGGGCGCCGTGGGGCGCCCGGTCAACCGTGCCACACCCCGGTGGCGGCAGCGTCGCGGGCGAAGTCCGCGAAGTCACGAGGCTCGCGCCCGAGGACTTCGCGCACGTCCTCGGTGACGTGTGCGTTGCGGCCGTCGAGGATCAGTCCGAACAGCTCGGCGAAGTCGGCGGGCAGCTCGTTCCGCACCAGCTCGGCCCGGTAGTCGTCGAGGGTGACCGGGATGTACGTGATGTCGCGTCCGGTGGCCTTGGACAGCTCGGCCGCGACGTCGCCGAAGCTGAGCAGCCGGGGCCCGGAGAGTTCGTACGTCCTGCCGATGTGCCGGTCGTCGGTGAGCGCGGCCGTCACGACGTCGGCGATGTCGTCGGCGTCGACGAACGGCTCGACGGCGTCCCCGGTCGGCAGGGCCAGCTCACCGGCGCGTACGGGCTCCAGGAAGAAGCTCTCGCTGAAGTTCTGGGCGAACCAGTTCGCCCGGACCACCGTCCAGTCGGCGCCGGACTCCTTCATCCGGTCCTCCGACGCGTGCGCGCCCTCCTCGCCGCGGCCGGAGAGCAGCACCAGCCTGCGGGCGCCGCTCGCCACGGCGCGTTCGGCGAAGGCGCCGACCGCTTCGGCGGCGCCGGGGAAGCCGAGGTCCGGGTAGTAGGTGACGTAGACGGCGCCGATGCCCTCCAGCGCCGCAGCCCAGGTGTCCGGTTCCTCCCAGACGAAGGGGCGCGCCGCGCCGCGCGAGCCGATCCGCACCGGGATGTGCCGCGCGGTGAGGCGGTCGGCGACCCGGCGCCCGGTCTTGCCGGTGCCGCCGATCACCAGGGTGTGGGTGTGGTGTGCGGTGTGCGGAATCTGCTGTGTTTCGGTCATGCGTCCAGTCAAGTGCCGGGCCGCCCGGCGGCCCATGGCCACGAAGCTCAGCTCCATACGCGTGCGTCCACGCGGCTGCCGGCGACGGCCCGGCCCTCGTCACGCGTCGTGGCGCAGCGGGGTGAGCTGTTCGATGTCGTAGCGCACCCGCAGGTCGGCGATGGCCTCGGGATCCGGCGGCCGGTCCTCCTTGAGGATGTCCAGCAGCTCCTCGAAGTACCGTTCGTGGTCGGTGGGCGGTGACGCCTGGAAGAACATCGTGGCCGGGCTGTCGCCCCGGTTGGCGAAGGCGTGCGGACAGCCCGGCGGTACGACGATGACCGTGCCCCTGGTGGCCCGTACCGCCTTGAGTCCTGACTCCGACTCCCAGTGCCGCCAGTCGCCGGTCAGGACGCGCGGCTCGAAGGCCAGTACGTCCAGTTCGCCGTCGAGGACGTAGAACAGTTCCTCGCTGTGGGTGTGCCGGTGGGCGCCGACGTCGAAGCCCGGGGGGACGACGACCTCGAAGCTGGAGGAGACCCGGGAGTGCTCGCCGGTGACCTTGAAGGTCACTTCCTGGGCCGCCGTCCGGATGGTGGTTCCGGCGCCCGGCGGCACCACAAGCCCCTCGGTGGCGCGGGCCCCTGTCGTCGCTCCGGTCGGTGTGGGACGGGTGGCTGTCAGGTCGGTCATCCGGCGCTCCCCGCGGTGTCCCAGGTGACGGGCAGGGTCTCGGGGCCCCGGATGAGCGCGCCCCTGCGCCAGCGGACCTCCTCCGGCGGTACGGCGAGGCGCAGCCCCGGCAGCCGGTCCAGCAGGGTGGCGAGGGTGATCCTCGACTCCAGCCTGGCCAGCATCGGGCCCACGCAGTAGTGCGGGCCGTGGCCGAAGGCGAGGTGCGGGGTCGGACCACGGTCGAAGTCGAGCCGTTCGGGGTCGGCGAAGACGTCCGGGTCCCGGTTGGCGGTGAGGTACGAGGCGTAGACGGCCTCGCCAGGGCTGATCCGTACGCCGCTGACGGTGACGTCCTCCATGGCGATACGGGCCAGGCCCACTCCGTTGCGGTGCGGGATGAAGCGCAGGAGTTCCTCGATGGCCGCGGGCATCAGGGCTGGTTCGGCGCGCAGCCGGGCCAGCTGCTCGGGGTGGGTGAGCAGGGCGTAGAGCATGTTGGCGCTGTTGTTGGTCACCGCGTGCGCGCCGCTGACCTGGATGAGGACGGCCAGCGCGACGGCTTCGGCGAGGGTCAGCTCGTCGGCCGCCACGGCCTGCGAGAGCTGCGCGGCGAGATCGTCGTCCTCGGTGGCCCGGGGGCGGCCCAGCAGCTCGGTGAAGTAGCCGCCGATCTCCTCCTTGGCCCGGTCGCTGTGGGCGCGGCCGTGCGCCGACGACAGGATCGAGGAGGTCCAGCCGCGCATCAGGTGGCGGTCCTGCTCGGGGACGCCCATGATCTCGCTGACCACGGCGAGCGGGAAGGGCCCGTTGACATGGGTCATCAGGTCGGCGGGCGCGCCCTCGCGCTCCATGGCGTCCACCAGCTCGTCCATGATCCGCTGGGCGCGCAGCTCGACCCGGGCGACGCTGCGGGAGGTGAACGCCTTGGCGACCGAGCGGCGCAGCCGCGTGTGGTCGGGCGGGTCGGCGAAGCCCACGGCGCCGTCGAGCGGAATGAAGTGCGGGGCCAGCCGGGTGACGGAGCGTCCGACGACGGCCTGCCGGCTGAAGCGCAGGTCGTTGGTGACGGCCTTGACGTCCTCGTAGCGGGTGACGAGCCAGGCGTACCCCTCCCCGTTGGGGAGCCGGATCCGGGTGATCGGATCCTCGCGCAGCATGTCGTCGAGGAACGGGTCGAAGTCGAGGCCCGGCAGGTCGGGTACGGCCCAGAAGCGTACCGGCGCCGTCTCTCCGGTCGGGGTTGTCTCGTCGGTCGTGCTTGTCATCGTCAGCTCACCGGTTCGGTCGCGGGGGTCTCTTCTGGTCTTCGGACGGGCGTGGTCAGAACTTGACGGTCCGTCAGGGTGAGTCCTGCCGCGGTGTCCGTGGTCCACCTGCCGAGGCCCATCTCGGCGGTGATGCCGGGCCCGAAGCCGGCGATGATGCCCTGGGCCCCGTCGCTCACGCCGCCCTCGTCGAAGAGCCTGCGGACGGCGTCGAGGACGACGGCGCTGGCGATGTTCCCGTACTCGGTGAGCGTGGCCCTGCTGAACCGGAAGGCCTCGGGAGGGACTTCGAGGTAGTGGCTGAGGTCGTCGAGGATGCGCGGGCCGCCTGCGTGGATGATGTAGAAGTCGAGTCCGGTGGCGTCCCAGCCGTGTTCGGCCGCCATCGCGCGCAGCGCGGGCGCCAGCGGTTCCATCGTGCCGGGCACCCGCTTGTCCAGCAGGAAGTGGAAGCCGGTGGCGCGGACGCTGTAGGCGATCCAGTCGGTGGTGTCGGGCACCAGGTGGGAGGCGTTGCGCTCCAGCGCGATTCCGGTGCCGCCCTTGCCGCGTACGACGGCGGCGGCGACGGCGTCCCCGAACAGCCCGTTGGACAGCAGCGAGCCGACGCCGAGGTCCGCGGGCTGGTAGCAGAGGGAGCAGAACTCACAGGCCACGATGAGGACGTTGGCCTCGGGGTAGGCCGCGCAGAAGTCGTGCGCCCTGTTGATGGCGGCGCCGCCCGCCGCGCAGCCGAGCTGGGCGATCGGGAGCTGACGGGTGTGGCTGGGGAAGCCCATGGTGTTGATGAGCCAGGCCGTCAGCGAGGGCATCATGAAACCCGTGCAGGACACATAGACAATCATGTCGATGTCCTGCGCACGCAACTCGGCATGGCGGAGGGCGTCGTTGACGACGGCGGGCACCCGCGACTTCGCCTCGGCCTCGTAGAGCCGGTTGCGGTCCTCGAAACCGGGGTGCTTCAGCGTCTCCTCGATGGGCTGCACGAGATGCCGCTTCGCCACTCCGGTGTTGGCGATCAGCCTTAGCGCCAGCGGGAGTTGAGGGTGGTCCGGATGCAGCGAGCGTGCGAGGTCGAGCGTGTCTTCCATTGTGATCACATGCTCAGGAACCGAGACTGCGGGTTTGCACAGGGTCGCCACGACACGCTCTCCTTCGTTGGTTCATGGTGAATTGCGGCCCGACTCCGGCCCACACTCCGGGCTGCTCCGGCAGCCCGCAACCCGGGGCTCGTGCCGGTACGGCTCCGCTCGGGTGACTACGCAGCGTGCGCGCGTGGCGGGCGTGACACCAGGTAAGACATGGAGACGGAGATCCGACCAGCCATCCGTACGAGTGGTTCCGGCACGCAGAGTGACCGCCGGGCGACCGCAGTCACCGAGCACCGGGAGACCCGCAGCCATGACGAGTGAACCGATGACCGAGCAGGTGCCGGCGGAGGGACCCGCCGCCGTCTCCTGTCCCGTCGCGCACACCCGGCCCGCCGCACACAGCTGGCCCCTGGACGACCTGCCGGCGCTGGACTTCGATCCGCTGCTGTCCGACCTGCTCGCCCACGAGCCGGTCGCCCGGGTCAGTCTGCCGTTCGGCGCGGAGCGCGAGGCATGGCTGGTGACGCGGTACGAGGACGTCAGAACGGTCACGTCCGACCCGCGGTTCAGCCGCAGCGCCCTGCTGGAGCGCGAGGTGACCGGCGCGACGGGCCATCGGGTGGCGTCCAAGGCGGCGCTGAACTACGCCGATCCGCCGTACCACACCAAGCTGCGCAAGGTGGTGACCCGGGCCTTCACCGGCCACAACACCAAGCGGCTGCGGCCGCTGGCGCAGCGCACCGCCGACGAGCTGTTCGACGCGATGGAGCGGCAGGGTCCGCCGGCCGATCTGATGGAGCGGCTGCACGGCCCCTTCCCGCTGGCCGTGGTGTGCGACCTGCTCGGTGTGCCGCACGACGAGCGGGCGCGGTTCGCCGCGTGGCCGGACCTGGTCCTCTCGTCGGGTCCAGGGCCCGAGCGCAGCAAGGCGGCCAAGGCCCAGATCAAGGAGTACGTCGAGGAGCTGCTGGCGAGACGGGGTGCGGAGCCGGCCGAGGATCTGGCGGGGGTGCTCGCCGAGGCGCTGGCGCAGGGGGAGATCACGGCCGAGGAGGCGGTGTCGCTGGCGACGGCGGTGCTGGTCAGCGGCGCGCACGCGGTCCGCAACAACAGCGCCAACATGGTGTATCTGCTGCTGACCCGGCCGGAGCTGATGGCGCGTCTGCGGGCCGAACCGGGACTGTTGCCGCAGGCGGTGGACGAACTGCTGCGCTACATCCCGCACCGCAACGGGGTCGGGCTGCCGCGTATCGCCACCGAGGACGTGGAGATCGGCGGGGTGCTGATCCGGGCGGGTGACGCCGTGTACGCGTCGTACCTGGCCGCGAACCGCGATCCGGCGGTCTTCGCCGAGCCGGACTCCGTCGACTTCGACCGGCAGGGCGTCGCGCACATGGCGTTCGGCCACGGCCCGCACCACTGCATGGGCGCGATGCTCAGCCGGATGGAGTCCGAGGTGATGATCGCCGGTCTCCTGACCCGCTTCCCGGAGCTGCGGCTGACCGGTCCTGCCGGGAGTACGCCCTGGCAGCGCAAGGGGCTCATCCGCGGGCCGAAATCACTGGTGGTCAGCTGGTAGCCGGGAGGCGGAACTCCACGCGCGGTGTGAGAACGGATCGGTCGGGCACCCGAAAATTTAGCCCGGTACGCCGTGCCGGGCTGTTCGCCGCCGACAGGGAGTTTTTGATGGTTCCGGCCAACATATTCGTCATGGGGCTCGACGACCTCAACAAGGAGACGCTGGAAAGGGTGCCGGGCGCCGACCGGTACCGTTTCCGGCCCTTGCTGACGATCGAGGAGTTGCAGTTCGGCGACATCGACATCGCCGGACTGCTGGCCAAGGCGGAGAAGCAGCTGGATGATTTCGACGGCCCGGTCGACGCCATTGTGGGCTACTGGGATTTCCCGGTGAGTTCGCTGGTCCCGATCCTGTGTGAGAAGTACGGGCTGCGGAGCACGAGCCTGGAGTCGATCATCAAGTGCGAGCACAAGTACTGGAGCCGCCTCGAACAGCGAAAGGTCATCAGCGAGATCCCCGGCTTCGGGATTGTCGACCTCGAAGGCGAGGCGGCCGTTCCCGAAGGGCTGCGCTATCCGCTCTGGCTGAAGCCGGTCAAGTCCTTCTCCTCCGATCTGGCCTTCGGGGTCGACGACGAGAAGGAGTTCCAGGAGGCCGTGGCCGAGATACGTGAAGGTATTTCCCGTATCGGCGAGCCCTTCGAGACGGTCCTGAGCCATCTGGACATTCCCGCCGAGATCTCCGAGGTCGGCGGTCAGGCCTGTCTGGCGGAAGAAGCCCTGACGGGGGCACAGGTGGCGGTCGAGGGGTATGTGTACGACGGCGAGGTGACGGTGTACGGGGCGCTCGACTCCCTCACCTATCCGGACAGCGCCTGCTTTCTGCGCCACCAGTATCCGTCCAGCCTGCCCGACGGTGTGGTCCAGCGGCTCAAGGACATCTCGGTCCGGGTGATCCAGCAGATCGGACTCAACTCGGTGACCTTCAGCATCGAGTACTTCTACAACGCGGAGACCGACGAGATCGGTCTGCTGGAGATCAATCCCCGGCATTCCCAGTCACATGCCGAAATGTTCGAGTACGTGGACGGTGTGTCCAACCATCACTGCATGCTGCGGCTCGCCCTCGGTGACGCTCCTCATATGCCGGACGAGAAGGGGCCGTACGAGGTCGCGGCCAAGTGGTACTACCGCCGGTTCGAGGACGGCGTGGCGCGCCGTGTCCCCGACGCCGACGAAATCAAGCGGATCGAGGCGGAGATCCCCGGCGTGACCATCGACGTCGTTCCTGAGCAGGGCCAGCGACTCTCCGACATGCCGGGGCAGGACAGTTACAGCTTCGAGCTGGCGCACCTCTTCATCGGCGCGGCGAGCGAGGTCGATCTCTGCGCCAAGTACGAACGGTGCGTCGAAATGATGAATTTCGAGATCGACGGCGGAACGACAGAAGGAGATGAGTCACGGTAATGCGTTCGGTGACCGACCTGCCCCACCCCGTCAAGGAAGAGGAGCACGTCTGGATCCCCGTCTCGGACGGCATCCGGCTCTCCGCGCACGTGTGGCGGCCGGTGTCGTCGGACGACGACCCGGTGCCCGCGGTGCTGGAGTACATCCCGTACCGCAAGCGGGACCTGTCCTCGGTCCGGGACTCCATTCACCACCCGTACATGGCGGGGCACGGGTACGCCTGTGTCCGGGTCGACATCCGGGGCACGGGCGAGTCCGAGGGCGTCCTCCTCGACGAGTACCTGGAGACGGAGCAGCGCGACGCCGAGCATGTGCTGGCCTGGCTCGCCGACCAGCCGTGGTGCGACGGGCGGCTCGGCATGATGGGCATCTCCTGGGGTGCTTTCAGCGCGCTCCAGGTGGCCGCCCGGCGCCCGCCGGGGCTCCAGGCGATCGTCATCGCGTCGTTCACCGACGACCGGTACGCCGACGACATGCACTACATGGGCGGCTGCATGCTGTCCGACAACCTCGCAGAGGCGGGCACGATGTTCGCCTACGCCACCTGTCCCCCCGACCCCGCACTGGTGGGTGACCGGTGGCGGGAGATGTGGCTGGAGCGGCTGGAGGGCAGCGGTCCGTGGGTGGCCGAGTGGCTGCGCCACCAGCAGCGTGACGACTACTGGCGCCATGCCTCGGTGTGTGAGGACTACCCGGCGGTGGAGTGCGCCGTGCTGGCGTCCAGCGGCTGGGCGGACGGCTACTCCAACGCGGTGAGCCGGGTGCTGGAGCATCTTGACGCCCCGCGCAAGGGGCTGATCGGTCCGTGGTCGCACAAGTTCCCCCATCTCGGGGAGCCGGGGCCGGCGATCGGCTATCTGCAGGAGGTCGTGCGGTGGTGGGACCACTGGCTGAAGGACGTTGACAACGGGGCCATGGACGGTCCGATGCTGCGGACGTACATGCAGGACAGCGTGCCGCCTTCGACCTCGTACGAGGAGCGTCCCGGGCGCTGGGTGAGCGAGGCCGAGTGGCCGTCGCCGAAGATCGAGCGGATCAGCACCTCGCTGGCGCCGCACCGGATCGCCGGGCCCGACGAGGAGGTCCCCGAGTCGGTCCTGTCCGTCCAGTCGCCGCTGTCGGTCGGGCAGTTCGCCGGCAAGTGGGCGTCGTACAACGCGCCGCCGGACCTGCCCTACGACCAGCGCGAGGAGGACGGCGGTTCGCTCGTCTTCGACAGCGACGAGCTGACGGAGCGGCTGGAAATCCTCGGCGCACCCACCGTCGAACTCGACGTCGCCGTGAACGAGCCGGTCGCGATGATCGCGGCGCGACTGTCGGACGTCGCCCCGGACGGCCGCGCGACCAGGGTCAGTTACGGGCTGCTGAACCTCACCCACCGCTCAGGACTCGACGCGCCCGAGCCGCTCGAACCGGGCCGCCGCTACCGGGTGCAGGTGCAACTCAACGGTGTGGCGCAGGCGTTCCCGCCGGGACACCGCGTCCGGCTCTCGCTCTCGACGTCGTACTGGCCGCTCGCCTGGCCGCCGCCCCGGCCCGTGCGGCTGTCCGTGTACACGGGGCACAGCTCGCTGTCGCTGCCGGTACGTCCCGTGGACGGCGCCGACCACGACGGTGGACGGCCGTTCGGCGAGCCCGAGGGGGCGCCGCCGATCACCACCACGCTGAAGCAGCCGCCGGAGCAGCGCTGGACGGTCTCCCGTGACCTGGTGAACTACCACTCGGCGCTGGAGATCGTCAAGGACAACGGGGTCACCCACTACGACGACATCAACCTCGACGCGGGCAAGCGGGCCTTCGAGCGGTACTCCTCGGTCGCCGACGACTTCTCCTCCGTACGGGGCGAGTCGACGTGGACGATGACGTTCGGCCGCGACGAGTGGCAGACGCGTACCGTCACCAGCACGGAACTCACCTCCGACGAGCACGAGTTCCGGCTGCATGCCACGCTCGACGCGTACGAGGGGGCTCAGCGGGTGTTCTCGCGGAACTGGAGCCTCGCCTTCCCGCGCGAGCTGTGCTGACCGGGTACGCCGCGCCGGTCAGCCGGTCCTGTGCCGCTGCGCGTCGGCGCGTTTGAAGGTCAGTCCCAGCCCCGGCGCCCCTGAGGCGCCGGGGCTGACGGCACCGCCCGCCGGGTCGAGCACTCCGTCGAAGAAGTCGCTCTCGACGCGCACATGGTCGTGGAACCACTCCAGGTGCCGGACGTTGGGGACGGCCGCCGCCACCTGCGCGTGGAGCTGGGGCGCGCGGTGGCCCGAGATCTCCAGGCCGTGCGCCTCGGCGACGGCGGCGGCGCGGAGCCAGCCGGTGATGCCGCCGCAGCGGGTGACATCGGCCTGGAGGCAGTCGACGGCGCGTGCGTCGGCCATCCGGGCGAAGTAGGGCAGGTCGTGGCCGTGTCCGCCGGCGGTGACCTCGGCGGTGACGGAGTCACGGATCTCGCGGAGCCCCGGCAGGTCGTCCGAAGGAACTGGCTCCTCGAACCAGCTGACGACGTCGTCGGCGAACGCCTCGGCGACCCTGACCGCCTGCTTGCGGCTGTAGGCGCCGGCCGCGTCGACGTACAGTTCGCACTCGTCGCCGACGATCTGGCGTGCCAGATGGATCCGGTCGAGGTCGCGCTGGGGCGCGCCGCCCCAGGACTCGCCGATCCTGATCTTGACGCGTGGGACGGCGAGTTCCTCGGTCCAGCCGCGCAGTTGTTCCTCCAGCTGCCGCAGGCCGTCGCCGACGAAGCCGCCGCTGCCGTAGACCGGGACCCGCGGCCGTACCGAGCCGAGCAGGGCGGCCAGCGGCAGGCCGATGACCCGGGCCTTCAGGTCCCACAGGGCGATGTCGACGGCGGAGAGCGCACAGCCGGCGATCCCGGAGCGGCCCGTGTCGCGCAGCGCGCGGCTCATCGCCCGGTGGGCCGCGGGCACGTCGTACACTCCGCTTCCGGTTACGGTCCCGGCGAGCTGGCCGGTGATCACGGAAGCGACGGCCGGCGGGCCGTACGTCCAGCCGAGGCCGGTGACATCGCCGCTGACGGCTTCGACGAGGACCAGCGTGGTGGCGGTCCACGCGTACGTGCCGTCGGACTCGGGGCGCTCGGTGGGCACGGTGTAGACGGAGACGTCGAGGCGCTCGACCGTGGGTCCTGAACCGGCTGTGGTGTTCATCGTCAGCACATTACCTTCCGTCACCGACCGTCCGGCGTGCGTGACGGCGGCGTGGCCGCCGTACGACGGGTCGGGCGGCGGAGGCCGGACAATGTTCATCGATCTGTAGCGCTGCGGTCTTCCGCTTCCGGGGTCTACGCGCGCAGAATCATCTTTCGCAACTGCCCCGCACCCTCTTCACCCCACCCCCATACGGAGGTTGACGGATGCCCAGAACGCGGATACTCAGATCAAGGAAGTCCCGCCTGCTGCTTGCCGCGACGGCCACGGCGCTCGGCGTCGTCGCGGCAGGACCCGGCCTCTCGGCCACAGCGGCGGCCCCCGTGGCGGCCTCTGCGGCGGCGCCCGCCGCTGCCGCGGCGACGCACCGGGTGCTCTTCGACAACTCCAAGGCCGAACAGGCCGGTAACGCCGACTGGGTCATCAGCAGCAGCCAGCCCGACCCGCTGTCGCAGGACTCCTCGCCGTCGAGCGAGACGGACTGGACCGGCGGGCTGTCCTCCTGGGGCGTGGCGCTCCAGAAGACCGGTGACTACAGCCTCAAGACACTGCCCAGCGGCAGCACCATCACCTACGGCGGCTCCGGCGCGCTCGACCTGAAGAACTTCGACACGTTCGTGCTGCCCGAGCCGAACATCCGGCTCAGCACGGCCGAGAAGACCGCGGTGCTGAAGTTCGTCCAGGCGGGCGGCGGTCTCTTCCTGATCTCCGACCACAACAACAGCGACCGCAACAACGACGGCTACGACTCCCCCAAGGTCATCAACGACCTGATGACCAGCAACGGCGTCGACAACACCGACCCGTTCGGCTTCTCCGTCGATCTGCTCGACGTCAGCTCCGGTACGCCCAAGGCGATCACCGACAGCTCCAACCCCGTACTGAACGGTGCCTTCGGCAAGGTGACGGGCAGTCTGATCGCCGACGGCACCACGTTCACCCTGAAGCCGGCCGACAATTCGGCGGTCAAGGGCCTGGTCTGGCGTTCCGGTTCCAGCCAGACCGGCACGACCGGGGCGTTCTTCGTGACCAGCACCTTCGGCAGCGGCCGGGTGGCGATCTGGGGCGACAGCTCGCCGGTCGACGACGGCACGGGCGCATCGGGCGACACGCTGTACGACGGCTGGAACGACTCGTCGGCGACCAACGCCGCCCTCGCGCTCAACGCCACGGCGTGGCTGTCCGGCGAGGGGTCGACCGGCGGCGGTGGCGGTGGAGGCGGCGGGAACGACGACTGCACCGCGGGTCAGCTGCTGGCCAACCCCGGTTTCGAGTCGGGTAATTCGGGCTGGAGCGCCACCTCGGGCGTCATCACGTCCAGCACCGGCGAGGCGGCCCACGGCGGTTCGTACAAGGCCTGGCTCAACGGCCGCGGCACGGCCAACACCAACACGCTCGCGCAGTCGGTGGCCATCCCCGCGGGCTGCGCCGCGTCGCTCAGCTTCTGGCTGCACATCGACACGGCGGAGACCGGCAGCACCGCCTACGACACCCTCAAGGCGCAGGTGGTGAACAGCTCGGGGACCGTACTCTCCACCCTGGCCACGTACTCCAACACCAACGCCGCCAGTGGCTACACCAAGCGCACCTTCGACCTCAGCGGTTACGCGGGCCAGACGGTCACGGTGAAGTTCACCGGCACCGAAGGCACGAAGCTGAAGACCTCGTTCGTGGTGGACGACGCCGCGCTCGACGTGAGCTGACCGCTCGACGCCGGCTGACCCCGCGCTCCCGGTTCGTCGCCGCCCCGGCGGAGGCGGCGGCGAACCGGCCGGGTCAGACGGGGAAGGCCAGTCGGGGATGGGTGCCGTTGAGGTAGTGGTCCCCGATGTCCCGCAGCCGTCGCGCCGCCGGCTGACGGGCCGTCACCATCCGGGCGTTGCGCCAGAACCGGTCGAGGCCGGTGGGCGCCGCCGCCTCGGCGCCCGCCGTCAGTTCGAGCAGCCGGGTGGTGATGCCGGTCGCGGCCTCCGCGCTGACGGCCTCGGCCACCGCCACATGGACGGCGATGTCGCCGCGTTCCTCGACCCCCAGCTCCTGTCCTGCGGAGAGCCCGTGGGCGAGGGCCCGGGTCGCCTGGTCGACCACGGCGGCGGCGCTGCGCTCCAGGGTCGCCAACTCGCCGTAGGCGAGCAGTACATACGGGTCGTGGCTGGGCCTGACCACACTCTCCTCGCCGTCCTCGCCGGCCGGCTGCCAGCTGCCGGGCGCCGACCGCAGCAGGTCCCTGGCCTCGGCCAGCGCCCCCTCCGCGATCCCGAGCGCGGTGTGGACGAGGACCAGCCGGATCGCGAGCGAGGCGAGCGTGGCTGCGGGCGGCACCGCGTGTTCGTCCCGCGGCAGGGCCCCGATCAGCTCCGCCCTGGCCACCGGCACCGCGTCGAACTCCACACTGCCGCCACCGACGAGCCGCTGCCCGTAGCGCTCGGCGGGCCGGTCGGCGGTGACGCCCGGGTGGGCGGGGTCGACCTGTACGACGAGGACGTCGCCGCTGTCGAGGGTGGCGCCGAGGATCAGCCGGTCGGCGACACCCACCCCGGCGCCCAGCGTCTCGCGCCCGTGCAGCAGATAGCCGTCGTCCGCCGGGGTCAGGGCGAGGCCGGGATCGGCCTCCGGAAGGTCGAGCGCACCGCCCCAGAGCCACTGCCGCGCGACCGCCTTCTTCTCCAGCCGCTCCGCCGTGTCGGCGGTGCCGAAGAAGCGGCCGCTCCAGGACAACGCGTAGTGCCGGCCGACGAGTTCACCGACCGATCCGTCGGCCGCCGCGATCTCCCTGATCACGGCGCAGCCGGTGCTCCAGTCCGTGCCCCGGCTGCCGGGGCCCGGCGCTGTCAGCAGGGACAGCAGCCCCGCTTCGCGCAGCCGTGCCACCTCGTCGAGCGGCGGTTTCCCTGCCTGGTCACGGGCTGACGCGTCCACGGCGAGGTCGTCGGCGACCTCGCGGGTGACGCGCGGCCAGTTCACTTTCGCGGCTTTCGGGGTCACGTGGTGCCTCCGGGGAGCAGTGCGTCGGACGGCGCCGGCATACCGCTGCCGGAACGCGGTGCGGACAGGGTGCGCAGCAGGGTGCGGGCGACGGAGTCGTTCTGCCGGAACGCCGGGGCGTTGGTGCGCGGTCTGGCGAAGGCGGCGACGGCGCGCCCGTTGGTGGCGTGGCCGAGCGCGATACGGCGGGGGTGCGGTCCGCCACCGGGGGCCAGGATCCGCCCGTCGGGCAGTACGGTGGCGAGCCGGCCCGAGTGGTAGCCGCCGCTCGCGTCCTCGATGATCTCCTCACCGGCCTCGCCCGCTCCGTACAGTCGGCGCAGCAGCGGGTCTTCCGTACGGTCGAGGGACGGGGTCGGCAGGTACGCCTCGACGAGTGCGGTGGCCCTGACGGTGTGTCCGGGTACGGAGGCGCCGGACGCCAGGAAGGTGCCGGTGTGTTCGTCGGTCTCGACGCGCAGTCCCGCGCCGGTGAACCGGACCACGCCCGCCCGGGACAGGGCCAGCAGTTCACGCAGCCGGAAGCCCGGGGGCCCTGAGGCGAGGAAGCTGAAGAAGCCCTGCCACCAGCCGTCGACATGGTCACGAACGGAGTGGGCGGTGAGTCCACCGGCGGCCACGATCCCCGGCAGCTGGCCGTAGACGGACAGCAGGGCGAGGAAGGCGCCCAGGTCGGCGCTGTGTGCGGGGTCGGCCCTGCGGGCGATGTCCGCGGTGACGTACTGCCGGATGTGCTGCTGGAACGCCTCGGGCGTGGGGAAGGTGAGGCCTGCCAGCGGGTGGTCGAGTGCTTCGAAGTCGAGCCGGTCGGCGGGGTCGGGGACGGCCGCTGCGATCAGGTCGCGCATCGGCTGCCCGTACCAGTCGTGGCGGTCGTAGGCGGCGAGGAAGTCGTCCCAGCTCCACGCGGTGCGGTGCGGGTGGGCGTGGAAGAGTTCGTGGTAGTGGCCGAACCCGATCTCCTTCGCCATCAGCGGCCACAGGTCGGCGCGCAGATCCAGCGGGGCCGGACCGCCGTCGGCGGCCGGCCGCTCCAGGGTGTCGGGGCCGAAGTAGCGCGGCAGCGGCGGGCGGGGGCCCTGGAGCTGGTAGTCCGTCTTGGAGTGGTACGGCACGCCGCGCCGCGACCCGGCGTGCAGTACGGGTTCACGTCCCGAAGGGAGGTAGCTGAGAGTGCCGTCCGGCTCCTCCCGGAAGCGTCCGCCGCGGCCTTCGGTGAGCAGCGACGTCACGTCGACGAACGCGAGTCCGAGCCCGCGCAGGACGACGTGCTCGCCGGGGGCGATCGCGGACAGGTCGGCGTCGGCGGTGAAGGCGGGCGGTACGTAGACCCTCCCGTGGCGCCGGGCGAAGGCCTCCAGCGCGCTGTGTTCGGGGCGGGGCAGCGAGCCCAGATGCCCCTGGGTGAGGATCACCAGGTCGGCGGTGAGCGGGGCCCGGCGCCCGGCGAGGGTGACGGTCTGCGGCCCGTCGGGCGGCCCGTCCAGGGCGAGTGCGGTGGTGCGGTGGACGCGAACGGTGATGTGCGGCGGCAGCTCGGCGAGCGCCCGGCGCAGGGCCCAGTCCAGATAGGCGCTCTGGGTGCGCCGGGTCGGGAAGTCGGTGGGGGCGAGCCGGGCCAGTTCGGCGCGCACGCCCGGGTCGGCGGGCGGCGTGTGCGGCAGCCGGCGGG
>NZ_JTIY01000001.1:6657878-6692649 GCF_000818175.1 Streptomyces sp. AcH 505 | reverse complement strand
GCGGCGCGCCCCGAGACGGCGGCCGCCCATTCGGCGAGCGAGGGTCCGGGCCGTATCGGGCCCTCGATGTCACAGCTGCTGTCCGTGAACATGGTGACGTCCTCGGCCATGGAGTTCATCCGCAGCAGCGGTGACTGGTCGTGCCGCCAGATCCGGCCGGGTCCCGCCGGGTACGGGTCGACCAGCTGG
Source organism: Streptomyces sp. AcH 505 (assembly GCF_000818175.1). GTDB lineage: Bacteria > Actinomycetota > Actinomycetes > Streptomycetales > Streptomycetaceae > Streptomyces. The sequence continues at coordinate 6,692,460 of NZ_JTIY01000001.1, read as the reverse complement.
ATCTCCAACCGCCGTCCCCCGGGCCACAGTTCGTCCGCGTTCGCCGCGATCCGCTCCAGCAGTCCGGTGGCCCGGGGCCCCGCGCCGACGATGACGACCGACACGGCGCCCGGCTCGGGGCGCGGGGCGCCGAGGAGCTGCGGTACATCGGGGGACGCGGACGGTGACGCGGGCATGAGGGCTCCGGCGGAGGGTGCGGTCGGTGGCCGCTCCGGACGCCGCGCCTTCCGGCGGGGCATGGGCAGCGGTAGTCATCACGCGCACCGTGTCCCTCAACACGGCCGGTGCGACGCGGTGTTCACACCGCCGCCGCACACCTCTCGATCGTACGCGCGCGAACCGCCCGGCTGTCAAGGTGCGCCTGTCGGCCACGGCACACCGCCCACAGTGCGGGCACCGGTTGACTTCGTGCGACGTCGGGTGCTCAATTGGCAGCATGTACGAACAGCTGCCGTTGGTCACCCGTGACCACATCGACTTCGGTCGCGTGTGGTCCGCATCGTGTTGCGCCTGACCCGGCAGCGGGCCGCCTGACCGGCCCTTCCCTCCCTCGGTTCCCCCCGTCGCGGGCCGGATTCCCTGAATCCCGCCGGGCGCACGCTGCCGATCACCCACACGCACATCACGCCCGTCCACTTCTTCTCGACGCCGTTCCCGCAACGCCGTGCGAAGGGTTCCTCATGCCTGTGGAGTTTCTCGGCATCGCCGCCACCAACGACGGATCGGAGACCACGGCCCGCTCGGGGGCCGCCTTCGACAAGCAGTACACACTCCGGCTCGCCCGCGCCCACGAGGAACACGGCTGGGACCGGGTCCTGTTCGCGTACGGTTCGGGATCGCCGGACCCGGCGCCCGCCGCCGCGTACATCGCGGCACGCACCGAGACGCTGCGGATCCTGCTGGCGCACCGGCCGAACGTCTCGTACCCGACGTACGCGGCCAAGACCTTCGCGACGCTGGACCAGATCAGCGAGGGCCGGCTGACCGTACATTTCATCACCGGCGGCAACGACCACGAGCAGGGCCGTGAGGGCGACACCCTCACCAAGGACCAGCGGTACTCCCGGACCCGTGAGTACATCGAGCTGGTCAAGCGGATCTGGACCACCCACGAGGCGTTCGACCACGAGGGTGAGCACTACCGGTTCCACGACTTCGTCAGCGATGTCTTTCCCGTCCAACAGCCCAGGCCCGACGTGTCGTTCGGCGGATCGTCGGACGCGGCGTACGAGGCGGGCGGCGCGGAGGCGGACATCTACTGCCTGTGGGGCGAACCGCTGGAGCGCACCGCTGAGCAGATCGAGCGGGTGAAGGCCGCGGCGCTCGCCGCCGGGCGCACCACGGCCCCCCGTATCCAGGTCGCCTTCCGGCCGATCATCGCGCCGACCGAGGAGCTGGCCTGGGAGAAGGCGCACCGCACGGTGGACACCATCAAGGCCCGCAAGGAGCAGGGCGACGCGACGGTGGTGCGCCATCACCGGCGCGGCGCCCCGGAGAACACCGGGTCGCAGCGGCTGCTGTCCATCGCCCAGCAGGGCGAGCGGTACGACCGGGCGCTGTGGACGCCGACCGCGGCCGCCACCGGGGGCGCCGGTAACTCCAACGCCCTGGTGGGGACGCCGGAGACGGTGGCGCAGGCGCTGCTCGACTACTACGACCTCGGTGTGGACATCCTCTCCGCCCGTGGCTACGACCTGCTGGGTGACGCGATCGACTTCGGCAGGTATGTCATTCCGCTGGTGCGCGAAGAGGTGGCCAAGCGGGACGCCGAGGGCAGGGCGCGGGGTCCGCAGGCCCTGGTGGCGACCGGCTGACGGATCGTCACCGGGCCTTCCCCCGCTCTCGGTTGTCCGTCCGCGCCCGCCCGCGCGCCTGTCAGCAGCCCGACTCGACCGGGCTGCCGGCGGGCGCGTACCGCGTTTCGTGGGCGGCCCAGTCGACGAGTGTGGTGGTGTCGGTGTGCGGCGGGCAGCCGTGGTGTGTGTGGTGCCGCTGCTGGATGGCGTCCAGATGGAGCTGTGCGCCGAATTCCCGGTGGGCCGAGAGCCGTTCGGCGTACGCCCACAGGTTCGGGTAGTCGGCGACGCACTGCGCGGCAGCGGCGCCCAGGTGCGGGCGGTGCACGGTGTCGAGGAGCAGCAGTGCCACCCAGACCTGCACGTCGGCGGCGGTCGGTCCGTCGTCGCCCAGCACGTACGCACGGCCCGCCAGCTGCTCCTCCAGCGTGTCGAGGGCGCGGAACAGGGTCCGCAGGGCGCTGTCCCGTGTCGCGCAGTCGGCGTCGCGCCGGCCGGCGCGGCGCGCCGATTGGTTGATGTCCTGTTCGCAGAGCCGGGTGAGCTCGTCGATCTCCCGCTCCGTGCCGCGCGGGCGCAGCGCGGGAGCCGCGCCGCCGAAGCGTTCGGCGAGGTCGAGCAGGATGTCGGGGGCGTACGTGCTGACCAGCCGCCCCGTCCAGGTGTCGCTGAGCACCGGAGCGAGGACGGGCCCCGGATAGTGGTGCGAGCTGGCCTCGTAGAGGGGGCGCAGCGCGGTGTAGCCGCCTTCGGGCGCGTCGGGGACGGCGGGGAGCAGGGTCACGGGGAGGGCGTCGCCGAGTTCGAGCAGGCTGTGGGTGACGGCGATCTGCAGACAGTAGGGACAGGACGGCGAGAGGTGGAGGCGGTAGCGGCGCGGCACCGGGTAGTGGCCGCTGCGCGCGTCGCACCCGATCCTTCCGCGGATGACTGACGGCTCTGCTGTCGGGGATGTGGCGGACATGCGTCTCCCTCGGTCCGGAGGCTGGTGCTGCGGGCAGGCGTACGTGACGGAACGCGTGGGTGTGCGAACGCGTACGTGATGGAGGGTGTGCGGGGAAGAGGCACGTTCTGCGGGCCGGCGAGGATCGCGCGCACGGTGCAGAACGGCGACGGGGCGCCGTTGCCGCGTCAGACGAGGGGACCTGCCGCGCTGCAGACGCGCAGGAGGTCGATGTGGCGGCGGGACGTCAGCAGGATGGACGGGTCGATGGCGGAGGTGCGGTCGATGCCGAGCTCCGGTCGTCCCATGTCGCCCTACCCGTTCGCTAGAGTCCCAGCCTTGAGTCTCCGGCCGTCCTGGCCGCCCCGTCAAGAGTGCCCGGCTGCTTGCCGTCAGTCATCTCGTATGGTGAGAACGGTTCCGGCGCCGTACGGGGTACGTCGCGCGTCCGGCGCGAACGGCGCGAACGGCGTGAACCGCCCAGGAGGATGCCGGCCAGGACCAGGGCGAGGCCGCACCACTGCCGTGCCGTGAGCACCTCACCGGCGACGGCCATGCCGAGGAGTACGCCGGTGACTGGGTTCAGCAGCCCGACAAGGCCGACGGTCGCCGCGGGCAGTCGGCGCAGTCCGGCGAACCAGGCGGCGAACGCCAGCGCCGTCGCCACGAAGGTGACGTAGCCGAAGCCGAGCAGCGCCGGACCGTCGAGGGCCGGCGGCGCGCCTTCTGTGGCGACGGCGAAGGGGACCAGCAGCAGGCCGCCGGCGAGGAGCTGCCAGGACGTCGAGGCGAGGACGTCGACCTCGGCGCTCCACCGCTTGGCGAGTACGTAGCCGAGTGACGACATGAGCATGGCCCCGACGGAGGCGAGGACGCCCGCGCCGTCCACGTCCCCCGTACCGGCGAGCAGCATGAGACACACCCCGCCGATCCCGACCCCGGCGCCGGCCAGCTGCGGCAGCCGTGGGCGCTCGGCGAGCAGCCCCCAGGCGAGGGCCGTCATGACCAGGGGCGAGGTGGCCATGACGGACGAGGCGATGCTGGTCGGCAGCAGCTGGGCGGCGAGATAGACCAGGACGAAGAACGCGCCGATGTTGAGCACGCCGAGCACCAGCGACTTCCACCACCAGGAGCCGTGCGGCAGTTGACGGCGGACCAGCAGGAGCAGCAGCCCGGCGGGCAGCGCCCTGACGGCGGCGCCGTAGAGCGGCGCGCCGGCCGGGAGGTACTCGTGGGTGACGAAGTAGTTCGTGCCCCAGGCCACGGGCGCGATCGCCGTGACCAGCGCCCATCGCAAAGTAGCTTCCATGGAAGCCATTATAACTTCCCTGGAAGATATAATGCGGGGGTGTCCGATTCTCTCGACCATGTCGCCCGTATCCAGGCCGCGTGGGCGCGCGAGCGCCCCGACGTCGATGTGCGCCCGCAGGGGGTGATCGGCAGGCTGCACCGCCTCGGCGCGCTGCTCACGGAACAGCTCTGCCTCGTCTACCGCCGATACGGGCTGAGCGAGGGGGAGTTCGACGTGCTGGCCGCGCTCAGACGGGCCGGGGAGCCGTACGAGCGGGCCCCCGGCGAGCTGGCCTCGCACACGATGGTCACGACCGGCGCCATGACCAAACGGGTCGACCGCCTGGAGCGCGGCGGTCTCGTCACCCGCCGCCGCTCGGCGGGCGACGGCAGGGGACGGGTGGTCGCGCTCACCCCGGCGGGCCGGGAGCTGATCGACCGGGCGTTCACCGAGCACATGCTGGGCGAGCGCCGTCTGCTGGACGCGCTGACCCCGGAGGAGGCGGCGCAGCTGGAGACGCTGCTCACCCGCTGGCTGGCCAGCGTCGAACCGCCGTCAGCGCCCTGACACCGCACGCAGGGCGTCGCGGTGGCGGCGCACGAACTCCGCGAACGTCCGGGCCTCGTGGCCCGTCAGCTCCCGCACCGCCGTCGTCGTGGTCGCCTGCGCGCCCCTGCCCACCGCGCCCCACAACTCGGCGACATCGGCGGCGAAGCGTGCCGGCACACCCCGCACGGTGAGCGAGGCCGCCAGGTCGGCAGGCGCGAGGTCGACGTACCGTACGCGCCTGCCCAGCGCGACGGACAGCTCCTCGGCGATCTCGCTCTGGCTGAGCGCCTGCGGGCCGGTGAGCACATAGGCCGCATTGCCGCGGTCCGGGCGGACGAGCAATCGCGCAGCGCAGTCGGCGATGTCCTGGCAGTCGATGTAGGAGACGCGACTGTCGCCTGGCGCGCCGATGAAGTCGCCTCCGGCGGTGAAGACACCCCCGAGCGCCAGGAAGTTCTGCATGAATCCGCTGGGCTGGAGCAGGGACCAGCCCAGGCCGGACGCCTTCAGATGCTGATCGGCCGGCCAGTGCGCCCCTTCGGCGAGCTTGCCGCCTTCCCTGGCGTGCCAGACCGACACCTTCACGACGCTCGACACCCCGGCCCGCACCGCGGCGTCCACGGCCGCCTTCTGCCGGCGCACCATGGGCTGCTCGCCTTCCACCGGCTCGGCGCCCGCCGTGTTCAGGAAGAGCCGGTCAACCCCCGCCAGGGCCGCCTCGATCGAGGCGGGGTCGTCGAAATCCCCGAGGACGGTGTCGCAGCCCAGCGAGCGCCCTTTGGCCGCGTCCCGCACCAGCGCCTTGAACGGCACGCCGTCCTGCCGCAGCCGTCGCACCAGATGGCCGCCGACGGATCCGGTCGCACCCGTCACCAAGATCATCGCTTCTCCCCGGCATCGACTAAAGTGAGCCCTCCTCGAAATAGTATGTCGAGGCACCCTCGAATTAACAGAGGTACCGCGTATGCGCACGCCCCGCCCACGGCGCCCACGGGCCGACGCCCGGCGCAACTACGAGCGCCTGCTGGCCGTGGCCGACACCGCCTTCAGGGAACACGGCACGGCGGCGCCGCTGGACGGCATCGCACGTCAGGCAGGGGTCGCGATCGGGACGCTGTACGGGCACTTCCCCAACCGGGTGGCCCTGGCCGGCGCGCTGCTGCGCGAGCGGCACGGCACGCTGTACGCGTTCGGGGAGGAACTGCTCACCCACGCGTCGGCGCAGGAAGGCCTCAGCGGCTGGATCCGCGCGGTGGTGGCCCACGCCGCCGCGTACCGGGGGCTGGCCGGGTTGCTGGCCGAAGGACGGGGCGACGAGACGTCGGAGCTGCACGCGTCCTGTCTGCGGATGGCCGACCTCACGGACCGGCTCGTGGCGCGGGCGCACGAGGCGGGGGTCGTACGGGACGACGCCACGGGCGACGACGTGTCGGCGCTGATGAACGCGGCGGCCTGGGCGAGCGAGCAGGTGCCGCGGGAACAGGCGGATCGGCTCGTGAATTTCCTCATCAGCGGGCTGCGGCCCGAGTCGGAGCACTGACCCGGGCCGTACGCCGCTTCGTCAGCCGATGCGCTCCAGCGGGATCTTCTCGCCCGCCTCGACCGCGACCGGCAGCCGGTTCTCGGCCGGCGGCAGCGGGCAGGTGGCCAGGTCGGTGTAGGCGCAGGGCAGGTTCGTCGCGCGGTTGAAGTCCACGACCACCGCGCCCTGTTCGTCGGGGGCGTCCACCGCCAGGGCCCGGTTCGCTGCGTACGTCGTCACACCGGAGGTGGCGTCGGTGAAGAGCACCAGGAGGCTGCCGGGCGCGCGGCCGTTGAAGGCGGTCAGCCGGTGTGTCGTACCGGCCACCTCGAACTCGACCTGGCCCGGGGCGTCGTAGACATGCTGGAGCCCTTCGACCGCTGCCCCCACGGTCACCGCGCGCGGTGCGTCGAAGGGGACGTAGCGGCCGGTGCGCGCCCAGAGCGGGTCGGGGGCGTAGGCCGGGGTGTCGGTGTGCTCGACCCGCAGCGGGTTCTCCGGGTGGCGCGGGCGCACGATGTCGTGGCCGCCGCGTTTGGCGACCTCGATCACCGCGTCGCCGGCCACCGCGTACACACTGCCCCGCTCGGCGATGACGCCGAAGCTGTGCCTGCCCTGCACCACCTCGCCGTCGACGGTCAGCTCCTCCCCCTCGGCCAGCTCGACCACCACGCCGTCCTCGGTGGTCGACCAGACGCCCGGCGCGTCGGGGAATCGGGCGGGCTCGGCGTCCAGCCAGCGCAGGCTGGTGACGGCGAGGAAGCCGTGCGGGTCGGCCAGCGACCGCTCGTGTTCCTCGTGCCACTTCTCCCACTGCTGGACGAAGCCCGCCCGGTCGGTGTCCTGGATGGTCATGTCGGCTCCCTAGAGATCTGCTTCGAGCCGGCGGAACCGGCTGGCGTGGAACACCAGCGGCACCACCGAGTGATCGGCGTCCAGCGCGTGGACGCGCAGCAGGACGATGTCGTGGTCGCCCGCCCGGATGTGCTGCTCGACGGAGCAGTCGAACCAGGCGCTCGCGCCGTCGATCAGCACCGCCCCCGCCGGGGTCGCGCGCCAGCCGAGCCCGGCGAACCTGTCGGCGCCGCGCGCCGCCAACTGCCGTCCGGCGGCCTCTTGGTGGGCGCCGAGCACGCTGACCCCGAGCCGGTCCCGGTCGCGCAGCACGGGCCAGGTGGTCGAGCTGTGGGCCACGCACACCGACACCAGCGGCGGGTCGAGCGACACGGAGGTGAACGAACTCGCCGCGAGGCCGACCGGCGCCCCGTCGGCGAGGGCGGCGATCGCGGTGACCCCGGTGGGGAACGCGCCGAACACCCGGCGCAGCTCGGCGGGTTGCAGCGCCGGCGGCGCCGCGTCCACGCATCGTGTCCGGGTCACGCTCATCGCCCGCTCCATTCCTCGGCGAGCAGCTCGTACGTACGGACGCGGTCGGCGTGGTCGTGGGTGATCGAGGTGATGACCAGCTCGTCGGCGCCGGTGGCGTCCCTGAGGATCTCCAGCTGGTCGGCGACCTGCCCCGGTGTGCCGACGAACTGGGTCTCCACCCGGTCGGCGACCAGCGCCGTGTCCTCCGGCGTCCAGGGGTGGGCGCGTGCCTCCTCCGGGCTGGGGAACTGGATGGCGCCCTCGCCGCTGCGGATGCTGCGCACCCACAGGCCGTAGCCGGTGGCCAGCTCACGCGCCGTGGCCTCGTCCTCGGCGACGACCACGTCGGCCGAGACGCTGACGTACGGCCGGTCCAGCTCGGCCGACGGCTTGAAGGCGGCGCGGTAACCCGCCGCCGCCTCCAGTACGGTGGCCGGGCTGACGTGGTAATTCGCTGCGAACCGCAGCCCGTTGGCGCCGGCGACCTGTGCGCTGATCCCCGCGCTGCTGCCCAGGATCCACACCTGGAGGTCGGCGCCCTCGCCGGGCACGATATGCGCCTCCACGCCGTTGTCGGCGGTGTACGTACCGTCCAGCAGCGCGAGGATGTCGGCTATCTGCTCGTCGTAGGGCTGGGATTCGGCGCCCGGCTGCTGGAGCAGCTTCTTGTGCAGGACGAAGCGCGGCGACTTCAGCAGGTGCTCGAAGGAGAACCTGGCCGGGATTCTGAGCCCGCCGGGGGTGCGGCCGTCGACGACGTCCGTAGCGACCGGCGGCGCGTCCGTCGTGGCCGGCGGTTTGCCGCCCGACCTGCCGAGGCCGAGGTCGAACCGGCCGGGGTACGCGGTGTCGAGCAGCCCGAACTCCTCGACGGTGGCGAGCGCGGTGCGATGGCCGAGCTGCACGGCCCCGGAGCCGAGTCTGATGGTGGAGGTCGCCGCGGCGGTCAGGGCCAGCAGCACGGCGGGGGACGTACCGGCGACGCCGGGGTTGAGATGGTGTTCGGCGAACCAGTAGCGGGCGTAGCCCAGCCGCTCGGCGTGCCGCGCCAGGTCGATGCTGTTACGCAGTGCCTGGGCGGCGTCCGAGCCGGAGGAGATCGGCACGAGGTCCAGTACCGCGAGAGGTGTGTTGGCCACGGGATACTCCCTGTCGGTGGGCGGCGTCGGTGGGCGGCGTCAGTGGGCGGCGAGTTCGGGCACGACCGGGCCCCAGTTCCACGGCGGGTCGGGGATCTCGCGGCGCAGGACGGGGGCGACGTCCGACTGGAACAGCTCCAGGCTGTCGCGGTGCTGGGCGTCGGTGAGCCCGCTCGCGTCGGCGTGCACATGGAGCACGGTGTGGCCGAACTGCTCGTGATACCGGTGCACCTTCTCGATCACCTGCTGCGGACTGCCGACCAGCGCGGAGCTGCGCTCGACGAAGTCCTCCAGCGTGGTGAAGACCGGATCGGCGCCGAGCCGCTTCTGCATGGCCAACTGGCCCTCGAAGACGGGGCGGTAGTCGGCGAGCGCCTGCTGCGACGTACGCGCCGTGTACGACCCGGCCGACCCGGCGCCGACCGTGGCGAGCGCCGGGTCGTGCCCGTAGTGCGCCCACCGCTCGCGGTAGTACCGGACCAGTTCCGCGTACGGCTCGATCGGGTTGGTGACGTTGGCGGAGAACAGCGGATCGCCGTAGCGCGCCGCGAGATCCACCGACTCCTGGCTGGTCGCGCTGCCGTGCCAGACCCGTACCGGCTGCTGGAGCGGCCGGGGCCAGACCTCGGCGTCCTCCAACGAGCCGCGGAACCGGGGCGAAGCGGTGACCTTGTCGTTGCGCCAGATCTGCCGGAACAGCTCGTACGACTCGGCGTTGCGGTCCCACTGGTCGTCGGGCGTGACGTGGAACAGCTCGCGCTGCGCCGCGCCGTTCCCCTTGCCGATGATCAGTTCGAGCCGGCCCTGGGACAGATGGTCCAGCGTGGCGTAGTCCTCGTAGGCGCGCACCGGGTCGAGCAGGCTCAGCGTCGTCACCGCGGTGAACAGCCGTATCCGCTTGGTCAGCGCGGCCAGATGGCTGAGCACCACCGGCGGGGACGACGAGATGAACGGGCGCTCGTGCCGCTCGCCGACACCGAAGCCGTCGAAGCCCAGCTCCTCGGCGAGCAGCGCGTTGCCGATCACTTCGCGGAACCGGTCCTGGGTGGATTTGCGCACACCGGTGGTGGGGTCCGGGGCATGCACGATCAGGGTGATGGCCAGGAACTTCACGAGGCCGCCCTCCTGTCGGCGTCCCCGGCGCGCAGTTCCCCGAGCCCGAGGTGGTCGCGCAGGGTGTCGCCCTCGTACTCGGTGCGGAACACCCCGCGCTCCTGGAGCAGCGGTACGACCGTGTCGGCGAACTCGTCGAGGCCGCCGGGGACCAGGTGCGGTACGAGGATGAAGCCGTCGCCCGCGTCGGTCTGCACGAACTCGTCGAGCGCGTCGGCGACCGTGGCGGGGCTGCCGATGAACGACTGCCGGCCGGTCACCTCGATGATCAGCTCGCGGATCGAGAGCTTCTTCTCCTCGGCCAGGGCGCGCCACTGCGCCGCCGTGGCGAGCGGGTCGCGGTGCATCCGGACACTGGCCCGGCCGCGTGCGACGGTGTTCTCGCCGACCAGCGGGTCGATGGCGGGCAGCGGCCCGTCGGGGTCGTAGGAGCTGAGGTCGCGGTTCCAGAGCTGTTCCAGGAACTTGATCGCGGTCTGCCCGCTGACCTGCTGGTGGCGGACGACGTCCGCGCGCTCCCGCGCCTCGGCGTCGGTGTCACCGAGCACGTAGGTGACACCGGGCAGGATCTTCAGGTCGTCGGGCGAGCGGCCGTAGCGGGCGAGGCGCCGTTTGACGTCGGCGTAGAACGCCCGGCCGTCCTCCAGGGTGCCGTGCCGGGTGAAGATGGCGTCGGCGCCGGCGGCGGCGAACTCCCGGCCCTCCTCGGAGTCCCCCGCCTGGAAGATCACCGGCCGGCCCTGCGGGCTGCGCGGGACGTCGAAGTGACCGCTGATGTCGAACTGGCTGACGTGGTGGTCGAATCGGCCCGGCGCCGGGTTCTTCAGGAAGGTCCCGGACTCCTTGTCGGCGACGATCTCGTCACCCTGCCAGGAGTCGAACAGCTCCCAGGTGGCGGCGAGGAACTGCCGGGCACGCTCGTAGCGGTCCTCCTGGGCCAGATAGCCGCCGCGGCGGAAGTTCTGCCCGGTGAACTCGTCCCAGGAGGTGACGACGTTCCACGCGGCGCGGCCGGCCGACAGATGGTCCAGGGACGCGAACTGCCGTGCCACGTCGTACGGTTCGTTGAAGGTGGAGTTGATGGTGCCGGCCAGGCCGAGCTTGTCCGTGACGGCGGCGAGCGCGCTCAGCACGGTGAAGGTGTCGGGCCGGCCGACCACGTCCAGGTCGTAGATCTGGTTGTTCTGCTCGCGCAGCCGCAGACCTTCGGCGAGGAACAGGAAGTCGAACTTGGCGCGTTCGGCGGTGCGGGCGAGATGGGCGAAAGAGCTGAAGTCGATCTGGCTGCCGGACGCCGGGTCGGTCCAGACGGTGGTGTTGTTGACTCCGGGGAAGTGCGCTGCCAGATGGATCTGCTTCAGGGGCTTGCTCATACGAGGTGCGTCCTTCGTCTTTGCGGGCGTCTGCGCTGCGGTCGTCTCAACTGCGGTGTCTCGTCGAGGCGTGGCCTGGCCTCAGACGTCGGCGTAGCGGTTGACGGGACGGGTGAGGCCGAGCAGCCCGCGCAGGGTGTCCGCCCGGTATTCGGTGCGGAACGCGCCACGGCGCTGGAGTTCGGGCACGAGCCCGCGGGTGATCCCGGTCAGGTCGTGCGGCAGCGTGCCGGGCCGCAGCCGGAATCCGGTCAGTCCCGCCTGCTGCAAGTCCTGGAGCAGGTCCGCCAGTTGGGCGGGCGTACCGGTGAAGACCCGCGCGTCGCTGGTGTACGGGGCGCCGGCGCGCTCGTCCAGCGCGGCCTTCCGGTCGGCGGCGGCCGCCGGGTCGTCGTCGATGAACACCACCAGGTCGCCGAAGACGTGGACCGTCTCGTCGGCCCGCCCGGCGGCGGTCTGCGCCTCGCGGATCTCGGTGACGATCTCCGTGGCGTGCGCGGTGTCGCGCGGGGTGACGAATCCGAGGTCGGCCGAGCGGGCGACCAGCCGGAACGGCTCGGTCCTGTGTGCCAGGGCCGACACGATCGGCTGGCCCTGCGGCGGGCGCGGGGTGATGGAGGGTCCCTTGACGCTGAACCTGTCGCCCTCGAAGTCGATGTAGTGCAACTTCTCGCGGTCGATGAAGCGACCGGTGGCGGCGTCACGGATCTCCGCGTCGTCCTCCCAGCTGTCCCAGAGTCTGCGCAGCACCTCGACGTAGTCGGCGGCCTCGTCGAAGAGTTCCTTGAGCGCGGCGCGGCCCGCCGGTGTGTCCAGCTCATCGACGCGCAGGCGGGGCACGGTACGGCGGCCGAAGTGGGCGGCTTCGTCGCCGCGCCCGGACACCTTCACCCGGACGCCGGCGCGGCCGCCGCTGACGAAGTCGACGGTGGCGATCGCCTTGGACACGTGGAACGGCTCGGTGTGGGTCACCACCGTGGTCGGCACCAGGCCGATGTGCCGGGTCAGCGGTGCGATCCGGGCGGCGATCAGTACCGCGTCGAGCCGCCCCCGTACCTGGTCGGTCCTTCCGTCGAGGCCGTCCAGGTCGGTGGACTGGAGGCTCAGTGCGTCCTCGATGGTCACGAGGTCCAGCAGGCCCTGCTCGGCCTCGGTGACGAGATCGGCCCAGTAGCGCGCGGTGAACAGTTCGCCCGGCCGGGCGGCCGGCTCCCGCCAGGCCGCGGGATGCCAGCCCGCACCGTCGAGTGCGACGGCCAGATGGAGGGCTGAGGGTGATCGGGGCATGGCGTACCGCTTCCTGCTCGAACGGGAATCTCGTGTGACCGGACGACCGGGAACACGCCGAAGGGCGTCCGCACCGGTGTCGGGTCCGGGCGGAGTTCGGCGAAAACGGGAATCCGGGAGGCGCTGTGCGTCCGTGGGTCGCGCGCGGCTCAGCCCCGCGCCGCTCGGCGGGGAGCTGTGCGGCTCAGGCTCAGGCTTGAGCGCTGTGCGCGACGGCGTGCTCGTACGCCGGACACAGGGCGCCGGCGACGCGCTGCAGATCGATGTGGCGCCGGGAGAACATCGCGACGGCGCGGATGCGGAAGATGCCGGTCACGGCCCGGTCGGATCCTGCTCGCACTGCCGTCACCTCCACCCTCGACTGGAGCACCCCGCAGCGCCGAGGGGTTGCCGGTCGGCCCGTAGGGTCCGGACACCCGTCCGGAGCCGTCTGCCGACACTCATAACCTGCTCAAACCGTAACTCCGTATCGGCGTCCGGCACAATCCCCCGGCGTCCGGGCACGATGCGAGCACGATCACCTGAGCGGGGATTGTCTGGAAGTCACCGGGCAGTTACCGTTGGCCAGAGATTTTGACTGTGTGCTCCCGTGCGGAGCCGGACCGGACCGAGGAGGCGGAGATGCATACGCACGAGCGTGGCCGCACCCGCTGTCCCGGATCCTTCCAGTCGCGCGTCTCGCGGCGCCATGTGGACCTGCTGCGCGTGAACAGCGCCCTGTGTCCGGGCATCTCCCGGCTCCACTGACCCACCGCCGCACCGTACATCCCGCTTCAGGCGCCGAGCGCCCACCCTGCCGTGCCCGAAGACGCACACGGCACGCTTTCTCCTGCCCGGCCCTCCCGACGTCGCACGCGTAGCAACGCGCCGCGGCGCGCACGGTCGTACCCACACCATCCCCGCCGCTGCGCACTGTCGCGCCACCCGACGAGACGGGAAGCACGAGACATGGCAAGTCCGGACACCTTCAAACGCGAACCCACCGCCGCACTGGCCGAAAAACCCACCGACCAGCAGCTCCTCGCGGCGAAGCTGGTCCCGCTGCGCCGGCCCGGGCAGTGGATCTCCGCCCTGGTCCTGCTCGTGCTGTTCGCGATGCTGGTGAACACACTGGTGACCAACAAGAGGTTCCAGTGGGACGTCGTGGGGAGCTACTTCCTGGGCAGCTCGATCCTGCGCGGCCTTGAGCTGACGTTGTGGCTCACCGCCGCCGTCATGGTCAGCGGCTACCTGCTGGGCATCGGCATCGCGGCGATGCGGCTCTCCACCAACCCCGTGCTGCGGGGCCTGAGTTTCGGCTACGTGTGGCTGATCCGGTCGGTGCCGCCGCTGGTGCAGCTGCTCTTCTGGTACGAACTGGCCTCGCTCTACCCACGGTTGTCGCTGGGCATCCCCTTCGGCCACGAGTTCGTCACGGTCAAGACCGCGCACCTGTTCAGTGGTGTGCTCGCCGCGTATGTGGCGCTGACGCTGGACGTGGCCGCGTTCTCCGCCGAGATCGTCAGGGGCGGAATTCTCGCCGTCGACCACGGCCAGGCCGAGGCGGCGCAGGCGCTGGGGCTCGGCGGCGGCCGGATCTTCCGCAAGATCGTGCTGCCGCAGGCGATGCCGGCGATCATCCCCGCCTCGGGAAACATGCTCATCGGCATGCTGAAAGCCACCTCGATCGTCAGCGTGATCGCCGTGCAGGACCTGCTCTACTCGGCGCAGCTGATCTACAACCAGAACTACCTGATCATGCCGCTGCTGCTGGTCGCCACCATCTGGTACATCATCCTCACCACCCTGCTGTCGATCGGCCAGTACTACGTCGAGCGTTACTACGCGCGCGGCAGCAAGCGCGGCCAGGGCGGCGGCCGTTCGGGCCGCGGCTTCTGGCAGATCGCGCGGGGCAACATTCCGCTCTTCGGACGGACCAAGGCCGACCTGGGAGGTCTGTCATGACCGGGGCCGAGACACCCCTCGTAAGGATCCGGGGGCTGCGCAAGAGTTTCGGCGCGCACACCGTCCTGGACGGTATCGACCTCGACGTACGCGAAGGGGAAGTGACCGTCATGCTGGGCCCCTCGGGCTCCGGCAAGTCCACCCTGCTGCGCTGCGTCAATCATCTGGAGCGGCCCGACGCCGGCTTCGTCGAGGTGGGCGGCGACATCGTCGGCTACCGGCACGACGGCGGCAAGCTGCACGAGCTGCGGGCGCGGTCGATCACCAAGCAGCGCGCGCACGTCGGCATGGTCTTCCAGCAGTTCAACCTCTTCCCGCACATGACCGTGCTGGAGAACATCACCGAGGCCCCCGTGGCCGTACGCGGCGTCGGCAGGAAGCAGGCCGCCGAGCGGGCCCGTGAACTGCTCGCGCGGGTGGGCCTCGCCGGCCGCGAGAACTCGTACCCCCGGCAGATGTCCGGCGGCCAGCAGCAGCGGGTGGCCATCGCCCGCGCGCTGGCCATGGAGCCGCGGCTGCTGCTGTTCGACGAGCCGACGAGCGCCCTCGACCCGGAACTCGTCGGTGAGGTGCTCGCCGTGATGAAGGACCTGGCGCTGAGCGGCAACACCATGATCGTGGTCACCCACGAGATGGGCTTCGCGCGGGAGGTCGCCGACACGATGGTCTTCCTCGACGGCGGCCGGATCATCGAATCGGGGCCCCCCGCCGAAGTGCTGACCAACCCGCAGCACGAGCGGGCCCGCACCTTCCTCTCCGCGGTCCTCTGACACCACCTCCCCCGATCGTCCCCGTCGGCCGCTCCGCGCGTCGGCCACCACCCCCTGTGCTGTGGCACCACCCTCCGAAAGGCACATCGTGACCACCGAAAGACTGCTCGCCCGCCGTGTCCCGCGCCTCGCCGCCACCACCGTCGCCGGGGCCGCCGCCCTCGCCCTGCTCGCCGCCTGCGGCGACTCGTCCGACCCGGGCAGCTCGCCCGCGGCCGACGTGAAGGCCGGCGCGCCGGCCGATGTGCCGGTGCCGAAGGAGGACGTCGTCTCGGCGATCAAGGCCGACCCGGCGCTGAGCGCGAAACTGCCGGCCGCCGTCCGCGAGAGCGGCACGCTCTCCCTGGGCACCACACTCGTGCCGGGGACCAACAACCTGCCGCACGGCGGTCAGGTGGACGGCAAGGACATCGGCCTCGACGTGGATCTGCGCAACGCCGTCGCCAAGGTGCTCGGCATCACCTGGAAGGTGGGGTACGGCACGTTCCCCACCGTCATCCCCGGTGTGCAGAACGGCAAGTACGACGTGGGCCAGGACAACTTCGGGGTGACCAAGGACCGCGAGAAGGTCGTGGACTTCGCCACGTACCTCAGCGACGGGCAGGCCTTCCTCGGCTCCAAGGACGCGGACATCGACAAGGCGACCAGCGTCACCGACGTGTGCGGGCTGAACATCGCGACCAGCTCCGGCTCGACCTTCCAGCAGATCCTCACCACCGGCGCGCCCAAGTGCGCCGCGGCCGGCAAGAAGCCGTACAAGGTGACGTACTTCGCCGACACCGCGCCTATCTTCCTGGGGCTCGCCAACGGCAAGGTGGACATCTACTTCGGTCCGACGCTGGGGGTCAAGTACGACCAGAAGCGGCTGCCGGGGACCAAGTTCCTCGGCGAGGTCAGCACGACCCCGGTCGGCTTCGTCACGAAGAAGGGCTCCCCCGTCGCCCAGGCCCTGACCGACGCCGTCAACAAGCTGATCGCCGACGGCGACTACGCCAAGATCTTCAAGAAGTGGGGCGTGCCCGGCACCGGCATCGCCAAGTCCGAGCTGAACCCGCCGGCCACCTTCTGAGCCGGCTCCGCACGGCATAGCGACAGAACGACAGATCAACAGAACGACAAAGCGGCGAGGCGCTCAGGCGCCTCGCCGCATCGTGTGTGGGGTGGCTGTCACCCGGCCTGCGGGGCCCGCACCGTACGGAACAGCGGGTTGCGCCGCTGGGTGAAGCCCAGCGCCTCGTAGAGCCGGATGGCGTTGGTGTTCCCCGCGGCCGTGTGCAGGAACGGCGTGTCGCCCCGGGCGACGATCCCGGCGCCGACGTGCCGGATCAGCCGGGCGGCGAGGCCCCGCCCCCGGTACGCCTCGTCGGTGCAGACGGCGCTGATCTCGGTCCAGCCGGGCAGCCGCAGCCGCTCCCCCGCCATCGCGACGAGCCTGCCGTCCTCGCGGATGCCGTAGTACGCGCCGAGGACGATCGTGCGGGGCAGGAAAGGACCGGGCCGGGTGCGGTCGACCAGGTCGAGCATGTCCGGCACGTCGGCGGGACCGAGCCGTACCGCCGCCGGGTCGGCCTCGGTGCGCAGGCCGGTGGCGACGAGCTGGACGCCGGCCACCGAATCCAGGGTCTCCCAGCCGTCGGGGACGTCACCGACGCCGGTGACCACGGTCGTACCGCCGGGGCCGATCAGCGCGGCCAGGTCGGCCCAGCTGTGCGGCTCCCGCGGGTCGCCGACCGCGACGAACGGCGACACGTCGGAGGGGTAGCGTGCGGCCGAGCCGATGCGCTCGGCGAGGTGGGCGTGCGGCCCCGACAGCGCGGCCCAGGCCGGGTTGTCGAGAATGTGCGGCTCTGTGGTCGTGGCCATGACTGTGGTGACACTCCGTTCGATGGGGTCGGCTGCGCGCTGAGGTCAGCCGCTGTGCCTGCCGAGGGCGAACCGGCGGGAGCCGGGTTCGCCGTGGACGAGCCCTGCGGCGAGTTCGCCGATGACCGAGCCGAATTTGAAGCCGTGTCCCGAGAAGCCGGCGAGCACGGTGACGGGACCCGCCCGGTCGATGACGAAGTCGTGGTCGGGGGTGGTGGTGTAGAGACAGGTGGTGGCGGCCGGCGCGGTGGCGTCCACCCCGGGCAGCCACTTCGCCGCGTACTCCGCCAGGCGCTCGCGCGCCGCGGGGTCGACGGTACGGTCCCGGTGGTCCGGGTCGACGACGGGCCCCACCCCGTGGAATCCGGCTTTGACACCGTCCACACTACCCAGTCCGTAGACACCGCCGCCGACGGTCAGGCCCGCGCCCTCGTGGTGGATGAAGCTCGGCCAGTCGAGCGCGTCGGCCGCCGGGAAGTGCAGCGGCTGCTCCTGCGTGACGCGCATCGGCGGCAGGCCCGGTACGACGGGTCCCAGGGTGGCCGGTGCCCAGCCGCCCACGGCGCACACGACGGCGTCCGCCGCGAATGTCTCCTGCTGGTCGGTGACCAATTCCACACCGCCGCCGCGGTGGGTCAGCGAGGTGACGCGTACGCCGTGCCGGATCTCGGCGCCCTTCAGCTCGGCGGCCCGCTGGAGCGCCGCCACGGCCGCGTCCGCGTTCAGCCGTCCCGCCTCCGGGTGGAAGAGCGCCGTCGAGTCGGCCCGGATGCCGGGCCAGCGCTCGGCCGCGGCCTCCGGGCTCAGTGTCTCGCTCGGCCGGCCGGCCAGGGTGAGCACGTCGCGCAGCGCCGAGGTCGCCTGCTCGGGACCGTGGTCGACGCAGCCGGTGAGGGACAGTACGGACGTCCCCGTCTCCTCTTCGAGCCGCTGCCACAGCGGCAGCGCCCGTACCGCGAGCGAGACGTAGAACGGGTCCGCGTAGGCGATGCGGAAGATCCGGGAGCTGCCGTGCGAGCTGCCCCGGTCGTGGCCCGGCCGGAACTGTTCCAGGAGGGTGACCCGGTCACCCCGTGCGGCGAGGTGCCAGGCCGCTGACGACCCCATGACACCGCCGCCGATGACGACTACCCGTCGTGCCATGGCGTTGTTCTCCTCTCGTGGCCCGGGGCCGTGCCCGCGGACTACGAGTCGGTCTTCGGGAGTCCGGGCGGGTTGACCTTCGACGTGGGCACCGCCTCGTTGTCCAGGTGCCAGGCGTCGAGCCACTTGTTGTACTGACCGTTCTTGATCAGATAGTTGATCGCCTCGGACAGCGGCTTGGCAAGTCCGCTGTCCTTCTTGGTGGTCGCGCAGATCAGCCCCTGGAGGGTGGCGCCGGCCCCGGAGTACGTGCCGGCGCTACGGGTGGCCTTGGGCGTCTTCGCCGTCTGCACGGTGTGGTAGGCGACGCTCGGGTTCGGTGCGAAGTAGGCGTCGATCCGGCCGGAGGCCAGCGCGAGATACGTGCTGTTGCTCTCCTGGAAGTACTTGACGGTGAGCTTCTTCCCCGCCGCCTTGAGCTGGTCCCGCCAGTGCAGCAGGATCCGCTCCTGGTTGGTGCCCGCGCCCACGGCGACCGTCTTGCCTGCCAGGCTGCGGTAGGTGCCGTCGAAGTTCCAGGTGCTGTCCTTGACCACCTCGAAGCCGAGGTTGTCCTGCCGGTAGCAGGCGAAGTCGTACTTCTGCTTGCGCTCCTCGGTGTCGGTGATGTTGGAGAAGCCGACGTCGCTCTTGCCGCTGTCGATGCCCACGAACAGGTTGTCCCAGGTGGCGTTGGCGAGCACGGGCTTGAGCCCGAAGACCGCGGCGACGAGCCTGCCGAGGTCCGGCTCCGAGCCGGTCAGGGTCTTCTGGTCGTTGCCGGTGTAGCCGAGCGGCGGCGATCCGGACGGCAGCAGTCCGAGACCGATGGTCAGTTCGCCGCGCTTCACCAGGTCCTTGGGGAGTCCGGCGCGGATGGCCGCCACTTCGGGGACGGTGAGCGTGGTCTCCCGCGCCGCGCCGTTGGAGAGCGCGCCGATGACGACCTTCCCCTTGGCACCGGCGCCGGCGGCGGACGAGCCCGCGTCGGAGACGCTGTCGCTGCCGCAGGCGGCGAGGCCGGTGGCCATGGCGGCGACGGCCACTGCGGCGGCGGCACTCCGGAAGAGTCTGGAACGGGTCTGCGGCATGATGATCCTCGGTCGGTTCAGTTGGAGCTCGGTGGACGGGGAAGGTCGGTCGGGGGCGGCGGGGTTCACAGCACGCGGCTCAGGAACTCCCGGGTCCTCGGATGCTGCGGATTGCCCAACACCTCGTCGGGGGTGCCCTGTTCGAGAATGCGGCCGCCGTCGATGAAGACGACCAGGTCGGCCACCTCGCGGGCGAAGCCGATCTCGTGGGTGACGACGATCAGCGTCGTACCACCGGTGGCGAGATCCTTGATCACGGCCAGCACCTCCCCGACGAGTTCGGGGTCGAGGGCCGAGGTCGGTTCGTCGAAGAGGATGACGCCGGGCTCCAGGGCGAGCGCCCGCGCGATGGCCACCCGCTGCTGCTGGCCGCCGGACAGCTGCCGCGGGTAGGCGTCGGCCTTGTCGCCGAGCCCCACCCGCTCCAGCAGGGTCCGCGCCAGCTCCTGGGCCTGCGGACGGCTCTTGCGCCGGGTCGCCACCGGGGCCGCTGCGACGTTGTCCAGCACGGTCAGGTGCGGGAAGAGGTTGAAGTTCTGGAAGACGAAGCCGATCCGGCTGCGCTGGGCGAGGATCGCCCGTTCGCTGATCTCCTTGAGCCGGCCGCCCTGGTGGCGTACGCCGATCGGCTCGCCGTTCACACTGACATACCCGATGTCGAGTTTCTCCAGGTGGTTGACGGCCCGGAGCAGTGTGGACTTGCCGGACCCGGACGGCCCGATGATCACGGTGACCTGTCCCGGCAGGACGGTGAGATCGACGTCCGTCAGCACCCGGTGCGTGCCGTACCACTTGTGCGCCCCGTGGATCTCCACGGCCGCGGGTGTCACGCTCGTCATGTCGCTGATCCGATCTCGATGCGGGCGCGCAACGCCTTGATGCCGGCGCGTAGTTTCTGCAGCGGGGTCGGCGGTACGGTCCGCAGCGCGCCGCGGGAGTAGTACCGCTCCACGTAGTACTGGACGACCGAGACGACGCTGGTCAGGATCACGTACCAGAGCGTCGCCACCATCAGCAGCGGCACGATGTCGCCGGGGTAGGTGCTGCCCATGCTCTGCACCTGGCCGAAGAGGTCCAGCAGGGAGACGTAGAAGACCAGTGAGGTGCTTTTGATCAGCCCGATCAGCTGGTTCACGTAGGACGGCACGATCGCCCTGAGCGCCTGCGGGAAGACGATCCGGGTGAACTGGTAGCCCTTGGGCAGCCCCAGCGCGGACGCCGCTTCGTGCTGCCCCTGGTCGACGGAGAGCACACCGGCCCTGACCACCTCGGCGGCGTAGGCGGCCTCGTTGAGGCTGAGTCCGACGATCGCCACCACCATGTCGGTGGCGAGGCTCGACTCGCTGAAGTGGACGAAGCCGGGGCCGAAGGGGATGCCGAGGCTCAGTGTCTTGTACAGGGCGCTCACGTTGTAGAGGAAGAGCAGCACGACGATCAGCGGGATGGACCGGAAGAGCCAGATGTACACCCACGCGACCGAGCGCAGCACCGGGCTCTTCGAGAGCCGGCCCAGGGCGAGCACCACCCCGCCGAGCAGGCCGAGCACCGCGCTCCAGGCGGCGACCTTGAGGGTGATCAGCAGCCCGTCGAGGATCACCGGGCGCAGGAACCAGTAGCCGAACCTGTCCCATTGGTAGAACGGGTTGGTCACCAGGCCGTGCACGGCCTGCGCGACGACCACCAGCACGATCGCCGTGAGGATCCACCGCCAGGGGTGGCGCAGTCCGACGACGCGCTGGGCGGCGAGATCGGCGCTCTCGGCGGCCGGTTGCCCGGGCGGGGTCTGCGGGGCGTCGACCACGGGGGCGGAAGGCTCGGTCATGGGGCGCCACCCGGAACATGAGCGCGGGTGTCACGAAGGGTGGGCACAGGGAACTCCCGGAACGGTACGGCGGAGCGGCACACCGCAAACCACGCGCGTCGTCGCGCACGGCCGGCGGCGGCCTCAGAGGTGGTGGCAGCCCGGGGTGCGGGCGCGGCAGAGTCCCGGAGCCCCGCGGTCACGACAGGGGGCTCGACGGGTTTCGGACAGGAAGTGCCGTCCCCCACCGCAGAGTTCGGGGGACGGGAGATACGTCAGTGGGTGTGACAGGCGGTGCTGGTGACCAGCATGTGGTCGACCACACGGCGGTGTGTCAGAACAACGGTCCGCGACATGGGCAGGAGCATGGCACCGTGGCCAGAACCGGTCAAGGATTGTTCAGGATCAGGCCGCAGACGAAACGATCCAGACATGTGTTGCGGCCGCATTGCGGATTCATGGCCATACCGGCCGCGGCCTTTCGCCGCTCCCGGGCGACTTCTACCGTCCTGCACATGAGCCAGCCCGCCGACTTCGCCAAGTGGTCCTTCGAGACCAAGCAGATCCACGCGGGCGCCGAGCCCGACCCGACGACCGGGGCCCGCGCGGTGCCGATCTACCAGACCACGTCGTTCGTCTTCAAGGACACCCAGCACGCGGCGGACCTGTTCTCCCTCGCCGAACCGGGCAACATCTACACCCGGATCCACAACCCGACCCAGGATGTCCTGGAGCAGCGGATCGCCGCCCTGGAGGGCGGGGTCGCCGCTGTCGCCGTCGCCTCGGGCCAGGCGGCCGAGACGCTGGCGATCCTCACCCTGGCCCGCGCCGGTGACCACATCGTCTCCAGCACGTCCCTGTACGGCGGCACGTACAACCTGCTGCGCCACACACTGCCCCGCTTCGGCATCGAGGTGTCCTTCGTCGACGACCCGGACGACATCGACGCCTGGCGCGCCGCCGTCCGGCCCAACACCAAGGCGCTGTTCGCCGAGACGCTGGGCAATCCCCGGGGCAACGTCCTCGACGTACGGGCCGTGGCGGACGCGGCGCACGACGCCGGGCTGCCGCTGATCGTCGACAACACCGTGCCGACTCCGTACCTGCTGCGGCCGATCGAGCACGGCGCGGACATCGTCGTCCACTCGGCGACCAAGTTCCTCGGCGGGCACGGCACGACCATCGGTGGTGTGGTCGTGGACGGCGGCACCTTCGACTTCGGCGCGCACGCCGAGCGCTTCGCCGACTTCCACTCCCCCGACCCGAGTTACCACGGGCTGCGCTACTGGCCCGACCTCGGGCCCGGCGCCTTCGCGGTGAAGCTCCGCGTCCAACTGCTGCGCGACATCGGCCCCGCGCTCTCCCCGCACTCGGCGTTCCTGCTGCTGCAGGGTGTCGAGACGCTGAGTCTGCGCGTGGAGCGGCACACCGCCAACGCCCTTGCCCTGGCGCAGTGGCTGGAGCAGCGCGACGAGGTCTCCGCCGTCCATTACCCCGGGCTTGAGTCCAACCGCTGGTACGAGGCGGGGCAGCGCTATCTGCCGCGCGGCGCGGGCGCCGTCCTCGCGTTCGAGCTGCGGGACGGGGTGGAGGCGGGCAAGCGGTTCGTCGACGCCGTCGAGCTGTTCAGCCATCTCGCCAACATCGGCGACGTGCGCAGCCTGATCATCCATCCGGCCTCGACGACCCACAGCCAGCTGGACGAGGAGCAGTTGACCGCGACGGGGACCTCACCCGGTCTGGTCCGGCTGTCGGTGGGCCTGGAGAGCGTGGACGACCTCAAGGCCGATCTGGAGTCGGGGTTCCGGGCGGCCAAGGCGGCGTCCTGAAAGCGGAGTCAGCACCGGGCACCCTCCCCCTGCCACGGCCGCCGGCCACCGGGGCCTGGCAGGAGGGGGATCCGCCGGGCCGCCGGGCCTGGGTGAGCCTGCCGGATCCGCTGCCGCTGGAGGCGGGCGGCCTGCTTCCCGGGGTACGGCTCGCCTACGAGACGTGGGGCGAACTCGCCCCTGACCGGTCGAACGCGGTGCTGGTCCTGCACGCGCTGACCGGCGACAGCCATCTCGCGGGCCCCGCCGGACCCGGGCATCCCACGGACGGCTGGTGGGACGCGCTGGTCGGTCCGGGCCGGCCACTCGACACGGACCGGTGGTTCGTGGTGGCCCCCAATGTGCTGGGCGGCTGCCAGGGCAGTACAGGCCCCGCTTCGCCCCGGCCCGGCGGCGGCCGCTGGGGCGGCTCCTTCCCGTATCTGACCCAGCGCGACCAGGTGGCCGCAGAGGCGGGGCTCGCCGACGCGCTGGGCATCAGCAGGTGGGCCGCCGTCATCGGCGGTTCCATGGGAGGCATGCGCGCGCTGGAGTGGGCGGTGAGCCGCCCGGAGCGTACGGGGTCACTGCTGGTCCTGGCGTGCCCGGCTGCCGCCTCGGCCGACCAGATCGCCTGGGGCGCGGTGCAGTTGGCCGCGATCCGGTCGGACCCCGGCTGGCGGGGCGGTGACTACCACGACGCCCCGGCCGGTGAGGGGCCGCAGGCCGGTCTCGGTCTCGCCCGGCGCGTCGCGCATGTGACGTACCGCAGCGAGGCCGAACTGGCCGCCCGGTTCGGCGGCGCCCCGCAGCCGGGTGAGGACCCCTGGCGGGGCGGGCGTTACCAGGTGGAGTCGTATCTCGACCATCACGCGGCGAAGCTGGTGCGCCGCTTCGACGCGGGCAGCTATGTGGTGCTCACGGAGGCGATGAACGGCCATGACGTCGGCCGGGGCCGCGGCGGTGTGCCGGCGGCGCTGCGCCGGGTCACGATGCCGGCGCTGATCGCCGGCGTCGACTCCGACCGGCTCTACCCGCTCGCCCAACAGGCCGCCCTAGCCGAGCAGATACCCGGCGCGGGGCGGCTGCGGGTGGTCCGCTCGCCGTACGGACACGACGGCTTCCTCGTGGAGACCGGCCAGGTCGGCGCGCTGGTGGCGGAGTTGCTCGGCTCGCGCGTACCCCCGCGGTGAGCGGACCGGTCCGAGGTCGTGCCCCCCTTCAGCGCTGGTCCTTCGGGCGGGGCGAAGGCGCCGCCGTGTCGAGGAAGAACGCGTCGATGCCCTGGACCGAGTCGATGAACTCGTCGAGGTTGACCGGCTTGGTGACATACGCGTTGGCGTGCTGCCGGTAGGCGTCCTCGATGTCGTCAGGGGCGGCCGACGTGGTGAGCACCACCACCGGGATGCTGCCGAGCAGCGGATCGTCCTTCAGGACGGCGAGCAGCTCCCTGCCGTTCATCCGGGGCATGTTGAGATCGAGGACGATCAGGTCGGGGCGCGCGTTCGCCGGGTCACGGAGGTATTCGAGCGCGGCCACCCCGTCGTCGGCGCGGGCGATGGTGCGGGCCATGCCACGTTCGACCAGGGCGTCCTCGATCAGCATCGCGTCCGCCGGATCGTCGTCCACGAGGAGCACGGTGTACGGACGGTCGGGGGCGTAGGCGTTCATGGCGGGGCTCCTGCTGTCGGGGACGGGCAGTGGACGGGTGGCGGGTTGTGCGGTGAAGACCAGACCGGGCCAGCGTCTGCGGGCCCCCTGCCTGCTGATGCCCCAGGCGGTGCCGAGTTGCGGATAGCCCGCGCCCGCCCGCACGGCCTCGGCCGCTTCCTCTCTGGCGCAGCGCTCGACGGCCCGGTCGAGATAGGCGAGGACGCGGAGCCGGCCGAGCGGTCCGCCTTCTTCGGCCAGCCGCCGGGCGAGCTCGGCCACGGCTCTCTCGGCGGATGCGGTCAGCTCGTCGTGGTCAGGACGAACGGTGAGGTCGCGGGCCATGCCCGTACCCTACGGGCGATACGCCCCCGTGACAACAAACGTTGTCGGACGACGGTACGCTGTGCCGCCGGAGCGGTCCGGATCACGGGAGCCGCCCGGATCACGGCCGGTATCCGTCATACCTGGAGAAGAGAAGCGCAGTGGGCACCGTAGAAGTCCAGGCCACGTCCCCGGCCGTCGCCGAGCGCGCGCCCCGGCCCGCGCCGGGACCCACCGGGTGGACCACCCGGCGCTGGCTGAGTGTCGGCGCGAGCGCCGCGCTGTCGGTGCTCCTGGTGCTCGGGGTCTGCGGCGCGTGGATCTTCGCGCACTCCTCGGCGATCAACAACCGTCTGGTCGACCGGAGTTCACCCGCCCTGATCACCTCGGTGCGGCTGGAGAGCGCGCTGGTGAACCAGGAGACGGGCATCCGCGGCTACGGCATGACGGGCCGGGCCGACTTCCTCACGCCCTACCGCGACGGGCTCGCCCAGCAGCGCACGGCGGAGCGCCAGCTCACGGCACTCGACGGTGACGACACCGCGGCCGCGGCCGATCTGGCCGCCGTGCACCGCTACGCGGCGCGCTGGCAGGCCCTGGTCGCCGAGCCCGTCGCCACGGCCGCCGATCCGGTGAAGGTGGCCACCGAGCGCGCCGAGGGGGGCAAGCAGGCCTTCGACACGGTCCGCGCCGCGCTCGCCACCCAGCAGCGGCATCTGCAGGCCGAACGTGTCGAGGCGCGCGGCGATCTGGAGGACGCCCGGTCCCTGCGCAACTGGACCTTCCTCGCCATCGCCGCGGTCATCCTCGCCCTCACCGGTCTGGTCTTCGTCGGGCTGCGCAGGGGCGTGACCACCCATGTGGACCGGCTGTCGGCCGAGGTCCGCCTGGTGGCCGGCGGTGACTTCGACCATCCGGTCACCGAGTCGGGCCCCGCCGATCTGCGGCTGCTCGCGCGGGACGTCGAGTCCATGCGCCGCAGGCTCGCCGACGAACTGGCCTTCAGCGACGAGGCGCAGCACCATCTCAGCGAGCAGACCGACGAACTGCGCCGGTCCAACTCCGAACTGGAGCAGTTCGCCTACGTCGCGTCCCACGACCTCCAGGAGCCGCTGCGGAAGGTGGCCAGCTTCTGCCAGCTGCTGGAGCGGCGGTACGGGGCCCAACTCGACGACCGGGCCCGGCAGTACATCGCCTTCGCCGTGGACGGCGCCAACCGTATGCAGGGCCTGATCAACGATCTGCTGGCGTTCTCCCGGGTGGGCAGGCTGCTCACCGATCACGTCGCCGTCGACCTGGCGGCGCTGTTCGACCGTACCGTCGACTCGCTCGGCATGGCGATCGAGGAGTCCGGCACCGTCGTCACCCATGACCCGCTGCCGACCGTGCACGGCGAACCGACCCAACTCGGCATGCTGCTGCAGAACCTGATCGGCAACGCGGTCAAGTTCCGCTCCCCCGACCGGCCTCCGGTGGTCCATGTGGGTGCGCGCCGTACCGGGGAGAGCTGGGAGTTCTCCGTCTCGGACAACGGCATCGGGATCGAGGAGGAGTACCGGGAGCGGGTCTTCGTCATCTTCCAGCGGCTGCACACCCGGGAGCAGTACACGGGCAACGGCATCGGTCTGGCGCTGTGCAAGAAGATCGTGGAGTACCACGGCGGTGTCATCGGCATCGACCAGGAACACTCCCCCGGTACGCGGGTGGTGTTCACACTCCCGGACGCTCGATGAGCAGCAGGGCTGCGTCGTCGTCGAGACGGCCGCCGTTGTGCTGGAGCAGTTCTTCGTGCAGCACGTCCAGTGTGCTGTCGAACGGGTCGGCGCAGTGCTTCTGGAGCTGCTCGTCGAGCGGGAAGAACGTGCCCGTGTCGTCGCGCGCCTCCGTCACACCGTCCGTGTAGAGGAGCAGCCGGTCCCCCGGCGCGAAGTCGACGGTGTCCAGGGTGGGCTCGGCGTCAGCGAGGTCCAGGAGCCCCAGCGGCGGTACGGGCGAGCTGGGTTCCAGGGCGCACACGGTCCGCCGGTGCACGAGCAGGGGCAGTACATGGCCGCAGTTGACGACCTGGAGCTGTCCGGGACAGGGGAAGCCGGTCAGGACCGCCGTGACGAAGTCGTCCCCCTCCAGATTGCGCCGGAGGCTGTGCTCCATCCGCTGTACGACTCGGAGCAGGTCGGGTTCGTCGTACGCGGCCTCCCGGAACACTCCGAGGACCAGGGCGGCCGTACTGACCGCCTGGAGCCCCTTGCCCCGTACGTCGGCCACCAAGGCGCGCGGCCCGTAGGGCGTCTGGACCACGCCGTAGAGGTCGCCGCCCACAGTGGCCTCGGTGGCGGCCGCCGTGTAGTGCACGGACAGCCGCAGCGGCCCGACCTCTTCCGGCACCGGCGCGAGAATGGCTTCCTGGGCCGCCTCCGCGACGGATCGGACCGCGACCAGTTCCCGCTCGCGGCGCTGGCGCAGCGCGCTCAGCCAGGCGCTCACCACCGTGACCACGGCGACGCCGGAGAGCACGGGCGCCTGGAACGCCACGCTGGGTGAGCCGCTGCGCTCGCCGAGCAGGACGCCGAGGACGATCGAGAAGACGCCGAAGGCGACGACCGTACGCGGTCCGTGCCGGGCGGCTGCCAGGGACGGCGCGGCGGCGAGCATCGAGAGCCAGCGCAGGCCGGGCCCCGCGGCGACGGCGATCACACTGACCACCGCGGTGAAGACGAACGGCAGGATCGCCGCGGCACGGCTCACCCAGGCCCCCGGCGGCAGAGGTCTCGCCACGTGGTCGTGGCCCGCTCGGAATACCTGGATACGTGCCATGTCACAGCCCCACGTACTTGGGTACTCAGCAGGCTACCCCCGCTAAGGGCGATCCGCCGGGGGCGGCAACGGCGCGGGCGGGCGGCGGGCGCGATGCCATTACCCGTGACGTAATCGACCGGTGCGGCCCGGCCCGGCATCGTTGCGGTCACCGGGGATCGACCGGCGCACTCCGGCCGATCCCCGGTGATCCACCATCCCTTATCGATGCCGTTGGAGGCTGATTTCCATGTCAGTGAACCGTTACGAGACCGCCGTCGCCCGCTACTTCGAGGCCTGGAACGCGACGTCCGATGCGGCGCGCGCCACGGCGGTCGGCGCCGCGTGGCACGAGGACGGCGGATACGTCGACCCGCTCGCCGAGGTCACCGGCCACGGCCCCATCGCCGAGCTGATCGGCGGGGCGCAGGCGCGGTTCCCCGGTCACGCGTTCCGGCTGACCGGCGCCGTGGACGGCCATCACGACACGGCGCGCTTCAGCTGGGAGCTGGTCTCGCTCGCCGACGGCGCGGCGCCGGTGGCGGGCTCCGACGTCGTCACGCTGGCCGACGACGGCCGGATCGTCAGTGTGCTCGGCTTCCTCGACCGGGTGCCCGCCGTCGCCTGACAAGGGGCGGAACACAGTTGTGGGAGCGCTCCCGGTTCGGGCACGATGCCTGGCATGCCCATCACCTCAGCCACGGTCAGGGCCTACCGGCCCACGGACCGGGCAGCGCTCCACGACATCTGCGTACGCACCGCTCACGAAGGCGGCGACTCCCGGCACCTCTATCCGGACCCGGATCTGATGCCGAGCATCTTCGCCGCGCCGTACGCGGTGCTCGAACCGGACCTGACCTTCGTGCTGGACGACGGCGGTGGCCGGGCCGTCGGCTATGTCCTCGGGACGGCGGACACCACCGCCTTCGTCGGCGCCTTCCGCGAGCGCTGGCTGCCGACGGTGGCCGACCGCTACCCACGGCCCGCCGGTGCGCCCTCCACGCCGAGCGAGGAGATGGCGGTCCTGCTGCACACGCCCGAGCGGATGATCCTGCCCGAGCTGGCCGGCTACCCCGCGCACCTGCACATCGATCTGCTGCCTGACTGGCAGCGCAAGGGTCACGGCCGCGCCCTGATGAACGCGTTCCTGCGCGCCCTCCACGACAAGGGGGTGGGCGCCGTCCATCTGTCGATGGTGAGCGCCAACACCGCCGCCCGCGCCTTCTACGACCGGCTGGGGTTCCAGGTGATTCCGGTGCCCGACCCGGGGCCGCTCACCTTCCTCGGGCGCTCGACGGCGGGCGTTGTTGAGTAGTCGTACTCATCCGCACCGGCCCTGCCGCCTTCTATCGTCACGACGGACGAGAGCCGGGGGCGGCGAGGAGGGGCGGGCACCATGGGGGGATCAGGGGCGAGGTCGCACCGGGGACGGCGGGTGGGGGCGCGGCTGGGCGCGCTCACGCTGGCCCTGCTGGTCGGCGGATGCGGCGTGCTGGGCACCGGGGGCGACCGCAGGCACGCCGCCGAACTCGCGGACCGCCGGTATCCGGGCGTGCTGGACGTGGTCGCGGTGCGGACGCTGTTTCCGCAGGCGGCGGGGTCCGAGGTGAGTTTCGCCGTGGCCGACGACCCCGACGCGGTGGTCCGGCTGCGGATCGACGCGCACGCCGGGAGCTGCGAGGGCAAGGACTGCGCCGGCGCGCTGGACCGGGCGGTCGAGGAGGGCAGGGCGCAGGCCGTGGCGCTGCGCCGGATCACGTCGTCGTTCGCCGCGTGCGGGTATCCGGCGCTCGCCGTGGACCCGGGTCTCGGCCGGGTCTGGGTCGCCGCTTCGCCGACCGGCAGCACCGTGACCCGGGTGCTCGCCGAGGCAGGCGCCTGCGTACGGGCCTGGGCACCCGGCCGGGACGAGAACGGCGGCGCGACAGCGGTGACGTCGGTGTCGGTGCACCTGGTGTCCCCGGCGGTCGCCGCGCGGCTGCCCGCAGGGCACCCGTCTTGGCCGACGATGATGCGGCTGACCGACGGCAAACTGCTCACCGCGCTGTCGAAGCGCCCTTATTACACGGTGACCTACCCGGTACGGGACGGCGAGGTCGACCCGGACTCGGGCACGGCGGTGATCACCCGGCCGTACGCCTACGAGAAGGCGTTCGGCGACACGGTCCAGAGGGAGGTCGGCGACCGGCTGCGCCGTACGTATCCGCGCGCCGAGGTCAGCACGTATCTCGGCATCTGGCAGCTGGAGCCCGGCACGGTCGACCGGCTGAGGGGGTACGTGCTGTTCTGCGACGGGCCGAGGGCGGACGGCCGGCTCTGCATGGGCGATCACGCGGTCGCCGTCACGGCGGACCCGGAAGGACATCCTGTCGGGGGCTTCCGGGTGATCCGTGACATCGAAAGCGGCCCACTGCGGCTGCCACCGCTCTAGGAGTCGCCGGACGGGGCCGTTCGGGCGCCGGACGGAGCCGTTCGGGCGCCGGGCGGAGCCGTTCGGGCGCCGGGCGGCTCAGCGCGGGCGAAGACCCTCGACCAGCGTACGGACCGTGTCCGACACCAGTGTGTCGAGCGGCCTGTCGCCCGCCATGCCGGTGGCGACGAGCACCGTCAGCCCCTGGAGCACGGCGAGGACCGTCATGTCGACCCGGCCGGTGGTGTCGGCGTCGATGTCCCCCCGCTCCCGCGCCTCGGCGAGCAGCGCGACCGGCGCGGCGAAGGCACGGTCGTTGGCGGCCCGCAGCCGCTCGTCCCAGCCGTCCTTGGGCGTGTGCATCAGCCCGATGAGCGCGCGGTGCTCCACGGCGAAGGCCACATACGCCTGGGCGAAGGTGACCAGCCGCGCCGTGATGTCGCCCGTCGCCCCGGCGAGCGCCGCGTCCAGCCGCCGGCCGAGCCGGTCGTAGCCCTCTTCGGCGAGGGCGTCCAGCAGGGCCCTCTTGTCGGCGAAGTGCCGGCGCGGCGCGCCGTGGCTGACTCCCACGTCACGGGCGAGTTCGCGCAGCGAAAGCCCCTCGACGCCGTGGGCGGCCAATGTCTGCTCCGCCTGGCGCAGCAGAGCGGTGCGCAGGTCGCCGTGGTGGTAGGGCCGAGGGGAGGTCACGTGGAAACCCTATCGCGATGTTGTCGTTGACTACAATGTTTTCATTGCCTACATTGGAGACATGAGCACTACGGCACACACTCCCTGGCATCTGGCCGATCTGCCGCCGCAGACCGGACGTACCGTGATCGTCACCGGCGCCGGCGGCGGGCTCGGACTGGAGACCGCGCGCGCGTTCGCGGGCGCCGGCGCCCATGTCGTCCTGGCCGTGCGAGGTGTCGAAGCCGCGCTGCGGGCGAGCGCCGAGATCGACGGCAGCACCGAGGTGCGCTCCCTCGATCTCGCCGACCTCGCCTCGGTCCGCCGGTTCGCGACGGCGTGGGACCGCCCGGTCGACATCCTCGTCAACAACGCGGGCGTCGCCAACGTGCCGCTGCGCAGGACCGCCGACGGCTTCGAACTCCAGCTGGGCACCAACCATCTGGGCCATTTCGCGCTGACGAATCTGCTGCTGCCCCAGCTCACCGACCGCGTGGTCACCGTCGCTTCGAACGCGCACAAGGGGGCGACCTTCGACCTCGACGACCCGAACTGGGAGCACCGCCCCTACCGCGCGTCCGCCGCCTACGGGCAGTCGAAGCTCGCCAATCTGCTCTTCACGCTGGAGTTGCAGCGACGGCTGACGGAGGCCGGTTCCCCGCTGCTCGCGGTGGCCGCCCACCCCGGCGCCGCCACCACCGGCCTCAACCGCCATCTGGGCCCCGCCATGTCACTCGTGGCCGCGACGCTCGGCCGGCTGATGGCACAGAGCGGACCGGACGGCGCGCTGCCGGCGCTGTTCGCCGCGACACAGGAGATCCCGGGCGCCGGGTACGTCGGCCCCGACGGGCGCGGCGAGCAGCGCGGCCGCCCGACCCTCGTCGGACGCAGCGTCGTCGCACAGGACCACGCGCTGGCCCGGGAGGTGTGGACGCTGTCGGAGCGGCTGACGGCGACGGCGTTCCCGACGGCGCTGCCCGGCGAAAGGGCCACGGGGTGACGAAGGCCGGTCGGTGGGTCAGATTCGCGCGGGCGCGGGTCAGGCCGTACTGCCGCCGGCCGGCCACCCTCCCTCGACGGCCGGGCCGGCGCCGGCGGGGATGTTCGCGGCCACCAGTGCCGCGGCCTCGCGAGCGGTGAGGCGGCTGCCGAGCACCCGTTCCGGTATCCGCAGTGGCGTCAGGACCACGTTCCACCGTCCGTCCACCGTCGGAGTCACCCGCGGAACCTCCTCGCGGAACGGGTCCTCGGTATTGCTGAGCAGGCTGAACCCGCCGTGCGACGGGAACGGGAAGAACACGCGCAGGGCCGGCTGCGCATACAGGGCCTCGGCCAGTTCGGCGTCGCCCAGCCTGATCACCGGCGAGCGTTCCAGGGTCAGCCGCCACGCCGTCGACACCACCCTTCCCGGCGGTGCCGCCTCCAGCGGGGTCGCCGCGAGCAACGTCCACCCGCTTCGCAATTCGGCGGCGGACGCGCCGTCACGCCAGGCCTGCAAAATGGCGGCGACCACGGCGAGGTCATCGGTGCTGCCGAAAGCACCCCACCGCCAGCCGGAGCGTGTGGAGATCTCGATACGGAACTCGCGTTCGTCGGTGTTGGTCGCGTAGACAGCGAACCGCGCCTCTCCACGCGCGCAGCAAGCGGCGACCGCCGGATCGAACCCCTCAACCGGATCCATCGGCTCGGCGCCGTCCCCGCGGCGAGCCGCCTCGCGATCCAGCGCCCCTCCCAGGCCGCCCGGCACAGTCACCTCCGGACAGAGAGCGCTCGACACACTGCGGGGACGTCTGTTCATGGACACACCGTAGGCAGTGGAGTTCAGGAGATGTGGGCGTAGGACCAAACGCACCAGGCGGCTCCGGTACTCCTCGGGCACCGTACGGCGCGAGCGGGTCGCGTCGTACGGTGCCCGAGGCGAACCGCGGCTCAGGCGGCCGGTTTCCGTGTCACCTCGCCCGTCGCCGACGCCGCGATCCGGACGCGGGCCTGCCGGGTCACGCCGTCGACCGTGACGGCCAGCGTGACCGTGCCCGGCCGTAGCGCGGTCAGGGTGCCGCTCGCCGGGTCGAAGACCGCCGTGTGCCGGCGGTTGGCTGCCGACCGGTCGCCGACGAGCAGATTCGGCGATCCGGTCCAGTCCGCGCTCATCGGGAAGGCGACCGGCACCTGCCTGCTGCCCTGCGTGACCGTCGCCGTGACGCGCGCCGTCCGGCCGGGAGCGAGGCTCTGCGGTGCGTCCAGTGCCAGCGCGTCGGTGTGGGCGCGGGTCTGGACGGAGACCCAGTCGGTGCCGCCCTCCCACGGGGACAGCCGCGCCGCCGCCTGCTCGCCGCGCGAGACGTGGTCCACCCCGACCAGCGACCAGCCGGTGAAGCCGCCCTCGTCCACCGGGGCCGACGGCGCCTTGCCCGAGTTGCCGTTGATCAGATACGGCACCCCGTCGACGTGCGAGGCGTCGAACACACCGACATGGCCGCCGATCAGACCCGCGCCCTTGCCCGTCGTCCTGCGGAAGTCGGCCAGCCACTGCTCGACCAGGGCCGCCTCCTTCCGGTCGCCCAGCTCGCTGGCCTTCTGCACGGTGGGGTCACGCGGCGGTACGTGCTCGATCAGCATCACCGAGCCGACGCTGTTGTCCCGGGCCGCCGCGTCCAGTTGGGCCCGCAGCTCCGCGATCTGGTCGAAGCCGCCGCCCCGCAGGGTCAGGCTGGAGGTGTCGAGGGTGACGAAACGGGTCCCGGCGTGGTCGAACACCCGGTGGGCCGGGCCGAATTCGGCCGTGAAGTTGGCGACGGAGCCGCCCATCACCTCGTGGTTGCCCGGCACGTAGTACCAGGGCAGCGAGTCGCCCAGCTCCTCGGTCAGCACCTTCCTGGCGAAGGCCAGATCCTCCGGCGAGCCCTCGTCCACCAGGTCACCGTCGATGACGAGGAAGTCCGGCCGGGCGGCCTTGATCTCGCGCAGGGTGCGCCGGGCCTGCGCCACGATGGCGCTGTCCGGGTCGCGGGCGACGAATTGCGCGTCGGACATCACGGCGAACTGCCAGTCCCTGGCCTCGGTACCCGCCGCGGAGTCGATCAACGGGTCAGGGACACGCGGCTGTTCGGGCAGGTCGACGGTCGGCGGCAGCTGCGCCGTCAGATCGTCGATCTGGATCTCCCCGGTGTACTGGGCGGTTGCCGCGGTCTCGGCGAGATAGAAGCGGTACACACTCAGCGGCATCGCCGCGCCCGGCGGCACCGCGAACGTCACCTGCTGCCAGCCGGTCCAGGTGATGTAGGGGCCCCGCAGCAGCTGGTCGGTGCCTGCCGCGTCCTTCAGATGCAGGGTGGGCCAGGCGCCGTGGCCGTCGCCCTTGATCCAGAGCTTGAAGGACTGCGGCTGACCGGGTACGGCGATCTGCTGCGGCGGGCTCGCGTAGGCGGCCCGGGTCGCGGTGGACCGGGTGAAGTCGTAGGAGAGCGTGAGCCCGGTGCCGGTGTGGCTCTCCGGCGCCGCCGCCACCGAACCGCTCGCCCTGGCCTGGCTGAACGTCCAGGACGCCGCGTCGTCGAAGCCGGACACCGGCTGCTCGTCGAGGCCGACACTGACGGCGAGCACGGTCGTCGCACCGCCGGCCGTCGCGGTGATCTGCCCGGCGCCGCTGCCCGTCACGGACTTGACGGTGAACGAGCCCGCGCCGTCGTCGCTCACGGTGAACAGCGAGCGGTCGTAGTCCAGGCGTACGTCACGGGGTTCGACCGGCGCGCTGGTGCCGTGCGCGTCGAGCCCGACGATGCCGAAGGTGCCGGTCGCCGAGGCGTCGGCGAGGCCGACCCGCTGGGTGGTCGGCCGGATCCGGGCGAGCTTGTCCAGCACCGTCAACTCCGTGCTGCCGTGCGCCTGTCCGCGCTCGGCACGCACCTCGGTCGTACCGCCGGACCGCGCGGTGAACACGCCGTGGCTGTCGACCC
>NZ_JTIY01000001.1:6631410-6655708 GCF_000818175.1 Streptomyces sp. AcH 505 | reverse complement strand
GAACCGAGCCCCTAAAAAAGGGGGGCAGTGGCTTGCAGCGCCCCGGAGGCGAACCGAGCCTCAAAAAAAAGGGGGGCGGCCGCTTCACCAGGTCCTGATCCGCTCGGGCGCACCCGCGCCGTCGCGTTGCAGCAGCACCATGGCCACGTCGTCGCTGCCGCCCTGGTCCCCCACCACATGCCCGAGCAGATCGGCCAGTTCCTCGATGTCGGACGGCCCCGAGCTGACCGTCTGCCGGAGCACTTCGAGCCGGTTGCCCAGATCGATGCCGGGCAGCTCCACCAGACCGTCGGTGCACAGCAGCAGCGTCTCGCCGGGGCCCAGCACCCCGCTGGTCACCGGGTAGTTGATGCCACCGGGACCGGCGAAGTCCGCCGAGAGACCGAGCGGCAGTCCGCCGGCCGCCGCGATCCACTCGCTGGATCCGTCGGCGCGGCGCAGCAGGGCGTCGAGGTGTCCCGCCCGTACGATCCGCAGCTGACCCGTCGTCATGTCCACCTGGACGTAGGTGCAGGTGGCGAAGCGGTCGGTGTCCAGCTCGTTCAGGAACGTCGAGGTGCGGGCCATCGCGGTGGCCGGCGGGTGGCCCTCGGCCGCGTACGCCCAGAGCACCATCCGCAGCTGTCCCATGACCACCGAGGCATCGGTGTCGTGTCCCTGTACGTCACCGATCGTCACGCCCACCTGGCCGCCCGGCAGCGGGATCACGTCGTACCAGTCACCGCCGACGTTCCTGCCGAGCCGCGCGGAGCGGTAGCGGACGGCGACGCGCGCCCCGGGGACGTTGGGGATGTACCGGGGCAGCATCGCCTGCTGAAGCCCCTCGGCGAGGTCGTGTTCCTGTTCGAAGAGCATGGCGCGCTGGAGGCTCTGCGCGATGCTGCTGCCGAGCGTGACCAGCAGATTGCGTTCCTCGTCGCGGAACTCGCCGCGCTCCGGGTAGAGCAGCGCCAGCGCGCCGATCGTCCGGCCCTGGGCGATCAGCGGCAGATACGCGCCGGAGCCGACCCGCAGCGGTTCGATGACGGGCCAGAGCTCCGGGTAGCGCGTGCGGTACTCCTGCCGGGACGAGACGAAGATCGGCCGCTCGGTGCGGACCGCCTCGCTTATCGGCAGCGGTGCCTCGACCTTGGTGGATTCGAGCTGGGGGTCGTACTGGTCGGCGCGCCCCTCGGTGGAGAGCATGAGCCGGCCGCCCTCCAGCACCCCGAGGATCACGTTCACCGCTCCCAGGTGGCCGAGCGCGTCCTCGTCCCGCAGGACGCCCATGACCTCCTTGACCGTGCCGGCACTCGCCAGCAGGGCCGTCGTCCCCTCCACCACGTCGGTGAGTCTGCGGCGCCCCTCGTCCAGCTCGTTGCGCGCGGCCGCCTCGGCCAGCTCCTCGTCGGCGCCGCGCACGATGCCGATGATCCGCAGCGGCTGCTCGCCGTCGTACTTGATGTGTGCCTGGGCGTGGATCCAGCGCAGCGCGCCTCTGGCGTCGCGGATCCGGTAGTACGCGCCGTAGGAGTCCTCGTGGTCGCGGATCGACCGGTTGATGTGTGCTTCGAGGCGGGCCGCCTCGTAGGGCGGGATCTGGTCCGTGACGGTCTGGGGGCGGCTGTCGTAGCTCTCGGCGGGCAGGCCGAGGACTTCCAGCGCCGACGGGTCCAGGTGCAGCAGACCGCTGTCGTAATCCCAGTCGAAACTGCCCATGCGGTTGAGCGCGAGGCTCAAGTCCGGATGGGCGGGCCAGTCGTCCGGCAGGGACACGGCAGCCGGTCCTGCGCCCCCATCAGCCATGCGCCCAGCTTCTCATCGTTTGTCCGGTGTCACCTGTCGAGCGCGGCCCGAAACCGCTTTCCGCCGGGGCCCGTACGGAGGAGACTGCCTGTCTGCACGTCGAGCGCGTGTCATCGCTTCCGAAAGAGGACTTCGCTCCCCATGCATAAACCCGATTGCACCCCGCGTTCCAGCCCGCTGGACCACCACTACTCCGGGGAGCATCCGCTCCGGACTCTCGCC
Organism: Streptomyces sp. AcH 505; assembly: GCF_000818175.1. Lineage (GTDB taxonomy): Bacteria > Actinomycetota > Actinomycetes > Streptomycetales > Streptomycetaceae > Streptomyces. Next base: position 6,653,701 of record NZ_JTIY01000001.1, on the reverse strand, counting down.
TATCTCTTCCGTCCCGACCGCCGCAGGCTGTTGCTCGCCGTGGCCGTCTTCTCCGTGAAGCACATACCGGTCTGGCTGCTGCCGCTGATCACGGCGAACATCATCGACGTGGTCGTGGACCACAAGCCGGTCGCCGAGCTCTGGTACAACGCCGGGGCCCTCGTCTTCGTCCTCGTCCTGAACTTTCCGCTCGCCGTCCTCTACTCGCGCCTGATGAGCGCCAGCATCCGCAGGATGGGCAGGGAACTGCGCTCGGCGCTGTGCCGGCGGATGCAGTACCTGTCCATCGGGTATCACGCCCGGGTCAGCGCCGGCGTCCTGCAGACCAAGGTCGTACGGGACGTCGAGGCGGTGGAGACGATGACCCAGCAGAGCGCCGACCTGGGGCTCGGCGCCATCATGACGCTGCTCGGCGGGCTCGTCGTGATCGGCTTCCGCACCCCGGTCGTGCTGCCGGTGTTCCTCGTCGTCGTACCGCTGGCAGCGCTGCTGGTGCGCAGACTGCGCTCGCGCATCCGCAGCAACAACGAGGAGTTCCGGCTGGAGATCGAACGGCTGTCGTCACGGGTCGGCGAGATGACCACGCTCATCCCGATCACCCGCGCGCACGGCCTGGAGCGCACCGCCCTGCACCGCGTGGACAACACGCTGGAGCGGGTGCTGACCACCGGGTTCCGGCTCGACGTGCTCAACGGCCGCTTCGGGTCGCTCTCCTGGATCCTGCTCAACACCATGGCGGTCGCCTGTCTCACCGGTTCGGCGCTCGTCGCCTACTACGGCTGGCTCTCCATATCGGCCGGCGACGTGGTGATGATCAGCAGCTTCTTCACCGCGCTGACCGCTTCGCTGATGACGCTGATGAATCTGACCCCGATCATCTCCAAGGGCCTGGAGTCGGTGCGTTCGATCGGTGAGGTGCTGCAGGCGCCCGACCTGGAGAGCAACGAAGGTAAGACGTCCGTCGCCGAGGTCGGCGGCCGGATCGACTTCCAGGGGATGGGCTTCCGCTACCCGGAGGCCGCCGAGCCGTCCGTACGGGACTTCGACCTGACCGTGCGGCCGGGCGAGACCGTGGCGCTGGTCGGTGCGTCGGGCGCGGGGAAGTCCACGATCCTCAATCTGCTGATCGGCTTCATCCGGCCGACCGAGGGCCGCATCCTGCTGGACGGCTCGGACATGGCGGCCCTCGATCTGCGCACCTACCGGCGTTTTCTGTCCGTCGTGCCGCAGGAGTCGATCCTCTTCGAGGGGACGATCAGGGAGAACGTGACGTACGGCCTGGAGGGCGGCGCCGACGAAACCGCCTTGCGCGAGGCCCTGGAGGCGGCCAACGCGATGGAGTTCGTGCGCAGGCTGCCCGACGGGATCGACACGGTGGTGGGGCAGCGCGGCGCGCGGCTCTCCGGCGGCCAGAAGCAGCGGCTGGCCATCGCGAGGGCGCTGATCAGGGACCCCAGGATCCTGGTGCTGGACGAGGCGACGTCCGCGCTCGACAACCGGTCGGAGGGACTGATCCAGGACGCGCTGACCCGGCTGGTCCAGGGCCGGACCGTGTTCGTGGTGGCCCACCGGCTCTCCACCATCCAGAACGCCGACCGCATCGTGGTGATGGACCAGGGCCGCATCGTCGAGGCGGGCAGCCATCATGAGCTGCTGGCGAGCGGCGGCACGTACGCGACGACGCTCCAGCCACGCAGGCTCGGCTAACGCGGGCGGGGTCCCGTACCGGGCTGAGTGCCGGTACGGGACCGCCCGCAGCGCCGTGCGTCCACCGCGGGACACCAGCCGCGCCGTCAGCTGTCGGCCGCGTCCTGCGGGAAGTCCGCCGAGTTGCCGACCTCGGCCCACTCCTCGATCTCGGCCGCCCGGGTCGCCGCCGACATCCGCGCGCTCTCCACCGCACCGGCCCCGAGGAGCAGCCGCAGCGGCGGGTCGTCGAGCCGGGCCACGTCGATGACGGCCTTCGCGGCGCGCGCCGGGTCGCCTGGCTGGTTGCCGTTGTTGGCCTCGCGGTAGCGGTTCATGGCGCCGACGGTGCTGTCGTAGTCGGCGCCGACCTCGTGCCTGCGCATGGACGAGCCCTGCCAGTCCGTGCGGAAGGCGCCGGGCTCCACGATGACGACCTTGATCCCGAAGGGGGCCACCTCGTTGCTGAGGACCTCGGAGAAGCCCTCGACCGCGTACTTGGCGGTCTGGTAGGCGCCCATCCCCGGGGTGCCGCCGACCCGTCCGCCGACGGACGAGTACTGGATGAAGCGTCCCGAGCGCTGCTCGCGCAGCACCGGCAGCGCCGCCCTGGTGACATGGACGACGCCGAAGAGATTGGTCTCGATCTGGGCGCGGTAGTCGTCCTCCGCCATCTCCTCGATGGGGGCGGAGTTGGCGTATCCGGCGTTGTTGGCGACGACGTCGAGCCTGCCGAAGGCGTCGACGGCGAGCCGGACGGCGGCGCGGGCCGCCTCGGCGTCCGTGACGTCGAGGGCGGTGGCCCTGATCCGGTCGCCGTACTTCTGTACGAGGTCGTCCAGTTGCTCGGGGCGGCGGGCCGTCGCGACCACGTTGTCGCCGTCCTCCAGGACCGCTTCGGTCAGTGCGCGGCCGAGACCGCGGGAGCTACCGGTGATCAGCCAGGTCTGAGTCATGTCTGCCTTCGTCTCACGGTTAAGCGATAGTTTTCCTCTCACTTAACGCTAACACCTGATGGGTAGGGTCTTCTTGTCGATCTTCAGCGCGAAAGGACCACGCTCCGCCATGCCGACAGCTCCCGACCCCCGGCCGACCGTCGTCACCTGGGCGGCGAGCGCCGACCGGCTCGGCGAGGCCGTCGCCGACCGCACGCACCGGCTGGTGGTCCGCACCAGCGTCGGGGGCCGGGACCTGCGTGTCCGGCTGTCGAACGCGTTCGGCGAACGTCCCGTGACCATCGGTCCGGTGTACGTCGGAACAGCCGCCGCCGGGGCCGAGGTCGGCGCGGGGACCAACCGCCCGCTCACCTTCGACGGCGCTCCGTCGGTCACGATCCCGCCGGGCGGGGCCGCGCACAGCGACCCGCTGTCCGGCCGGTTCCCCGCGCGGGCCGATCTCGCGGTCAGCCTGTACGTGTCGGACGCGGCCGGCACCGCCACGGGCCACGTACGGGCGGGGCAGACCTCGTACGTCGCCAAGGGCGACCAGGCGGCCGGGCACGGGCCGGGCCCCTACATCGAGCAGACCCAGTCGTGGCTGCACCTGGACGCGATCACCGTGCGGGCCGAGCCGGGGACGACCGCGGTGGTGACCCTCGGGGACTCGATCACCGACGGCTCGGCCTCCACGGACGACACCAACCGCCGCTGGCCGGACTTCCTCGCGCGCCGGCTGCTCGCCGACCCGGCGGGCGGCTCGGTGCGCGGCGTCGCGAACGCGGGCATCTCGGGGAACATGCTGCTCGCGGACGGATCGGGCGAGAGCGCGCTCCACCGGCTCGACCGCGACGTCCTCTCCCACGCGGGCGTACGCACCGTCGTACTGCTGGAGGGTGTCAACGACACCAAGGCGGATCCCACGCCGTCGGCGCGGTCGATGACCGCCGCGCTGGAGGAGATCGCCGCCCGTGTCGGGGCGGCGGGGCTGCGGCTGGCCGTCGGGACGATCATGCCGTTCCACGGCTGGCCGGCCTGGTCGGAGGCGGCCGAAGCCGTACGGCAGGAGGTCAACGCGTACATCCGCACGGCCGGGACGTTCGACGCCGTCATCGACTTCGACCGGACCATGCGTGACCCTCGGGACCCGCTACGGCTACTGGCGGAGTTCGACTGCGGCGACCATCTGCATCCGAACGACGCGGGCATGCGCGCGCTGGCCGAGGCGGTGGATCTCGGCGCGCTGTGAGCCGATCCATGATCCGGTCTGTGCACCGGCCCACTTGGCTGACCGGACACTCTTTTGTCATCGACGGTTCGTGTCCGTCGAGGCGCGCGGCTCGCCCGCCGGGTCGATGCGAGGGGTCCTGACGTGTTCGTAGGCCAGCGTCGTCTGCACGTCGGCCACCTCACGCCGCTCGGTGAGCCGGTCGATCACGAAGGCGTAGACGCCGTTCACGTCCGGCACCGCGACATGCAGCAGGAAGTCATGGGCGCCCGAGGTGACGAAGAGGCCGATCACCTCGGGCAGCCGCGCCGCCCACTCGCGGAACCCCTCGATGACGGGCCGGGCGGGCGGCCGGATCCGGACGGAGATGAGCGCCTGTACGGGCCGTCCCATCGCGTCGAGGTCGACCGTCGCGTGGTAGCCGGTGATCACACCGCGCTCGCGCAGCAGCTTCACCCGTTCCAGGGACGTGGAGGGCGAGACACCGGTCTTCGCCGCGAGATCACGGTTGGTCTGCCGTGCGTCGTTCTGCAACTCCCGCAGAATCGCTTGATCAATCGCATCAAATTTCACGTTGAGCCCCTTTCGGCGCACGACATGCGGAGGCTGGCGACAGATCCAGCATGTCTGCCTAGCGTATCCGCATGTCTCTTCCCCAATTGACCAGCGAAGACGTCACCACCCATGAGTCCACCCGCAAGGCCCGGCTGAAGTGGGTGATCGTCGTCGACGAGAACCTGCCCGCGGGCCGGGTGACGAACGCCGCCGCCTGTATGGCGGCGGCCGTCGGCAAGGCGCTGCCCGACCTGCTCGGCAGGGACGGCGAGGACGCGTCGGGCGTCGCGCACCCGGGACTGCCGTGGGCCGGCTGTACGGTCCTGGCGGCCGACGCCGCGACGCTGCGCCAGATCCGTACCAAGGCCGCGACCAAGGACCAGCTGCTGATCGTGGACATGCCCGAGCAGGCGCAGACCTCGCGCGTCTACGACGAGTACCTCGGTCTGATCGCCGAGGCCGAGAGCGACACCCTCGACTACCTGGCCGTCAGCCTGGTCGGCCCGCGCAACACGGTCGACCGGCTCGTCGGCAGGCTCGCCCTGCTGCGCTGATCCGGGGAAGTTTGGGCTCTGGCGCGATCGGTTCGGCATTGATCCGTTACCGAGCGTGAGTCGCGGCGTTGAACGTGCGTGAAGGCCGCACAACAGGCGGCCGTGTTCGAAACGTTCAAGGAGTTCTTTATGTCGCGTATCGCGAAGGCAACCGCCGTCCTGGTCGGCACCGGCGCCGTGCTGGCCGGCGGCGCCGGAATGGCCGCCGCTGACGCCGGTGCGGGCGCCGCCGCCGTCGGTTCCCCCGGCGTGCTGTCCGGCAACCTGCTCCAGGTGCCGGTGCACGTGCCGGTCAACCTGTGCGGCAACACCGTCGACGTCGTCGGTCTGCTGAACCCGGCCTTCGGCAACCAGTGCGCCAACATCTCGGGCGGCCACGACCACGGTGGCGACGAGGGCGGCTACGGCGGCTGAGCCCCACCCCGCTGACCGGCGGCCTCCCGCGTCCCGCGCGGGGGGCCGCCGTTTCCCTGTCCACCGACGGTCAGGGATCAGACCTCGTAGCGGTAGAGGCTCTTGTGGTCGAGGAGCGCGGACGGCCGTACGTCCCACGGGGGCATCGTCTCCTCCAGGCTGATGACCCGGCCGCTCTGCCGATCGTCCTCGGGGAGTCTGCGCTTCGGCAGATAGGTCGCCTTCGGATGCTTCTGCTGCCAGCGGTCCCAGAGCAGGTCGACGAAGGCGTGGTGGAGCCAGAAGACCGGGTCGTTGGGCGAGGCGGCGCCCAGCATCTCCCCGCCGACCCAGCGGTGGACCCGGTTGTGGTTGAGCCACGGCTGTCTGCCGCCGCCGGTCGTCCATCCTTCGAGCCGGTTGCGGAAGCCCTTGGCCGGAGTCGAGTCCCAGGGCGCCACGTCGTACACGCTCTCGTTCAGCGCGCTTGCCAGCTCGGCCTTGGTGGGCAGCACGATCGGGTCGCGGGGGCGGCCGAGGTCGCGGGTGAGGAACCTGTCGTCCGTGACATTGCCGCTGATGGTCCAGTACCCCGCCGAGTACGCGAAGGGCCCGGTCATGACCTGCTGGTCGGACGAGCGGCCCGTACCGCCGAGGAAGTCCTCGCTCCAGAGTGCGGCAGCGGGCGTCCGGTCGACCGTCCAGTCCCAGTACGGGACGGTCACCTTCGGGTCGATCTCGCGCAGCGCGCCTTCGAACTCCAGCAGGAAGCGCCGGTGCCACGGGAAGAACGACGGGGTCATGTGCGCGGCGCGCAGGCCGTTCTCCGCGTCCGGGACGTAGAACTCGGTGTGCGTCTGGACGAAGTCCTCGTACCTGCCGCGCCGTTTGAGCTCCAGGATCGCGCCGACGAAGCTCCTGCGCTCGGCGGCGGTGAGGTTCCGCTGGTTCTTTCTGGTGTACATCCGGTGGGTGCCTTTCCCGCAGTCGCGCTGTCAGATGTCCGAGTGCTCGGGCGGTCGGCTGTGGTGTGTCATCGGTCCCGAGAGCGACAGCCGGGCTCCGCGCAGGTCGTCGACGGCCGCGCGGGCCGTTTCGAGCAGGGTCGGGAACGACTCGTAGTGGTTGACCACGCTCAGATAGCTGCCGTCGGCGCGGCGCATGACGTGCAGGGGCCGGCCGTCGATCCGTACCTCCGGGGTCTCGAACACCACGGTGATCTGCCGGCCCTGGTACATCTCGTCGATGACGGCTCCCGCCGCCGGTTCCGTGCGGCGCGGGCCGGCGCCGGTGAGCCGGCGGCCCGCGTTCACGATGGGGGCGAGCGCCGCCGTGGTGGCGGTGACGACGCCGAGGGTGAACACCGAACGGAGCAGCGCGCGCCGGGTGCGGCCCCCGGCCGGCGGCGGCGCGTCCGCCGGGGGTTCGGGCGGTGCCACGGGTACGGTTCTCGGCTCCAGCTCGATTCCGACTGCCATCACGGCTCCGCTCATCGGTGTACGGGACAAGGGCCAGGGCCCCGAACCGGTCAACGAGACGGCGGCGAAACAGTTATCCGCCGAGGCGGGGCCGTGCGGCATGTGCCGTACCGATACGTTCGGCGTGCCGTGTGCGGTCCTGAACGGGGTAGACGGGTCTGTACTGATGAAACGGCACCGTGAGGACGCAGGAGGCAGCGTGTCCGCCGAAGAGAGCGCGGGGCGTAGCGGGTCGGGCGGGGGTACGCGCCGGGCCAGGCTCGTCGGTGCGCTGCGCCGTACGCCCGTCGCCATGTGGAACGACGACGCGACGGACCGGGCGGCGGCTCTCACGTACTACTCGGTGCTGGCGATCTTCCCTGCGCTGCTCGTGACCGTCTGTTCGATCGGCCTTGCGGGGCCGGGCGCCAACGGGCAGCTGACCGCCCAGGTGACCTCCATCGTCCCCGCCCAGTCGCAGGCGCTGGTGCGCGGCATCCTGGACGGGATGGCGCAGCAGCGGTCGGCGGCCTGGGTGCTCGCGTCGGCGGGCGCGGTGGGCGCCCTGTGGTCGGCCTCCAGTTATCTGGGGGTCTTCCGGCGGGCGCTGCACATGATGCACGGCGCGGTGGATCACCGGCCGCCGTGGCGTACCGCTCCGCGCATCGTGGTGGCGGCGTGCGCGCTGCTCGCCCTGCTGGTGACGAGCGCCTTCACGCTGGTCCTGACCGACGACGCGGCGGACGGGCTCGGCCGGATCCTGGGCGTGGGCAGTGCGGTGAGCGTGGCGTGGAGCGGGCTGAAGTGGCCGCTCATGCTGGCGCTGGCCGCCGTGCTGGTGCTGATCGTGTTCCGTACGGGCCCGCCGGGTACACGCGGGCTGCGCCGCGCCCTGCCGGGCGGCGTGGTCGCCGTGGTGTTCTGGCTGCTGGTCTCGGCCGGGTTCGCGCTCTACACGGCCCACGCGGCGCAGTACAACCGGCTGTACGGCTCGCTCGCCGGCACCATCGTCTTCCTCGTGTGGCTGTGGCTGAGCAATCTGTCGCTGCTGTTCGGCGCGCAGTTCAACGCGGAGCTGGCCAGGTCCAGGAAGCCCGCGCCGCCGGCGGCCGGCGCCGGCACTCCCGTGCCGTCGCCGACCACGTCGTCCGCGGCCGAGGCGGAGACCCGCTCGTCAGACGCTGACCTCCACGAGCTCAAGGTCCGTCAGGCCGGCCAGGGCGCGCAGCTCGGGCAGTAGCCTGCCGGTGGCCAGCGCCCAGTGGTGGCCGACCCCGCTCGCGCTCCAGGCGTCGGTCCACTCCCCCGGGTCGCAGCCGAAGTCCACGCGCGACGTGGTGTTGCCGATCTCCAGCAGGGGCCCGTCCACGACCTCGCCCTCGGCCGCGACCAGCCGGAACCTGCCGTCGCGGCTCTGCCCGAGGCCGACCAGGGTGACCGGGCCGTGGCGTACGTCGAACTCGACGGACACGCCCCAGCCGCGTTTGCCGTGGTAGACGCCGAGCCCCCGCAGCAGCGGTTTGCGGGCGCTGATCGCCAGGTGTCCCGGCCCGTCGTGGCCCATCTCGACCACCCCGGCGGTGAAGTCCAGCGCCTGCAGCTCGGTGAAGGAACCGCCCGCGCCGAGCCGGTCGACGATCAGCATGGCCAGTGACGTGCGCAGTTCGTACTCGCCGCAGGCGGGGATGCCCCGGGCGGTGAGCAGGGACGAGCCGAGGATCATGCCGGCGCCGAGCCGTTCGTGGATCTCGCCGCCCAGTCCCCGGTGGTAGTAGGCGAGGGAGTCCAGATCGAAGTCGGCGACCATCTTGTCCAGGCCGACGGCGACCTTCGCCGCCCAGCGCAGATCGTCCTCGACCACCGTGTCGGCGAGGGTGAACAGCTCACGCGTCTCGTCCAGCTTGGCCGTCAGCTCGCTGTCGGAGACCTGGTCCACCCGCACCCGCAGGTCGTCGAATTCCAGGACCTCCATATGGCCGCCGAGGTGTGCGGTGACCATCGTCGGGTCGGTGGAGACGTCGTACATCCCCGGGTAGAGGTGCCCCATCAGCCCGTGCCGGCCGCCCCGGAGCACCGAGCGGACCGACGCGGCGCGGATCCAGCGTCCGATCCGCTGCCAGGCCCGCTCGTCCTCCAGATAGCCGGAGACGGAGCGGAAGGGCACGCCGACGCGTTCGAAGGCGTTCGCCATCTCCGGCAGCGGACAGGCGCCGCAGTACGCCAGCCACTGTCCGGTGTCGAAGGTGGCGTGGTCCATCGACTCGGTGGGCTGGAGATTGATCAGCAGCACCGGCGCACCGCTGCGCTGCGCGACGGGCACGAGCATGCTCGCCGTCATGTACGTCGTCAGGAACCCGACGATCAGGTCGCAGCCCGCCGCCCGCAGCTTCTCGGCCGCCGCCGCACCCTCCTGGGCGTCGGAGATGAAGCCGACGTCGATCACCTCGGCGTCGAACTCCCCCATCCGCTCGGTCACCCGGGCCGCCGAGCGCCGCAGCTGCGGCAGCAGATCGGGGAACTGCGGCCAGTAGGCGCCGAGGCCGCCCGCGACCAGTCCGATCCTGGGTCGGCGGGCGACGGCCGGGGTGCGTGTGTGCGTGGTCATCTCAGAAATTGAACTTGTCGATGTTGTTCTTGTCGAACACCGTCGGCTTGCCGAGGATGACTTCGCCGTCCTTCCCGATGGTGTACTCGCCGAGCTTGCCGGCCTTGAACTTCTCACCCTCGGCGCCGGTGACCTGGCCGGACGCCAAGGCTGCCGCCGCGTACGAGCCGAGGTAACCCAGCTCCTCGGGGTTCCACAGGGAGAACTGCTCGACGGTGCCGTCCTTGACGTACTTGCGCATCTGGTTCGGTGTGCCGAGACCGTTGAGGACGACCTTGCCCTTGTACGACGAGTCGTCGAGGTAGCGCGCCGCCGCGGCGATGCCGACGGTGGTGGGCGAGATGATGCCCTTGAGGTCGGGGTACGCCTGGAGCAGCCCCTGGGTCTGCTGGAAGGACTTCTGGTCGGCGTCGTCACCGTAGGCGACCTTGACGAGCTTCATGTCCTTGTACTTGGGCAGCTTGAGTTCGTCCTTCATGAACTCGATCCAGGTGTTCTGGTTCGTCGCGTTCTGCGTGGCCGAGAGGATCGCGAACTTGCCCTTGTAGCCGAGCTGTTCACCGAGGTGCTGGACGAGGCTGCGGCCGATCTCCTCCGAGCTGGCCTGGTTGATGAAGAGCTGGCGGCACTCCTTGGCGGTGTCGGAGTCGTACGAAACGACGCTGATCTTCTTCGCCATGGCCTGCTTGAGCGGGCCGCAGACCGCGTTGGGGTCGTTGGCGGCGATCAGGATGGCGTCCTGCCGCTGCTGGATGAGTGTGTTGATGTAGGAGACCTGGGAGGAGGCACTTGCGTCGGAGGGGCCGACCTCCTTGCCGGTGGCGCCGTACTCCTTGGTGGCGGCGATGCCCGCGTCGTCCACGATCTTCTCGTACGGGTTGTTGATCTGCTTGGGCAGGAACGCCAGCTTCAGCCCCTTCTTCAGCGGGGCCTTCGGGTCGGCCTTGGCGGCGCCGCCCGCACCGGCGCCCGCGCTCGACGTGTCCTTGTCCGCGCTGTCCTTGGTGGTTCCCCCGCACGCGGTCAGGGATACGGCGAGGGCGCAGGCGGTGGCTGCGGTGACAACCGCGCGACGCCGGGCAATGGAACGGATCATCATGAGGGCCGGGACCTTTCGGGCTCAGGAGGTGCGGGACGACGTGCTGGACACGGGGCTGGGTGCCGTGGGCGGTGCGGGTGCGGTGCCGGCTCTGCGGTGACGGCGTTCGACGGCGGCGGCGACGATCCGCGGTGTGAGCACGGAGGCGACGAGCAGCAGTCCGGTCACGATGACCTGGACCTCGTTCGGGACGTCGTTGAGGGTGAGCAGGTTCTTCAGGACGCCGATCAGCAGCACACCGGCGACGGCGCCGAAGAGTGTGCCCTTGCCGCCGTCGAAGTCGACGCCGCCCAGCAGGACGGAGGCGATGACGAGCATCTCGAAGCCCAGGCCGTTGTCGGCGCGGGCACTGCCGTAGCGCAGGGTGAAGACGACCCCGGCGAACGACGAGACAAGACCGGTGACGACGAACAGGATCAGCTTGAAGCGCTTGACCCGGATACCGGCGAAGTAGGCGGCGTCCTCCTGCGCGCCGATGGCGAACAGGGACCGGCCGAACGACGTGGCGTGCAGCACCACCGCCGTGATGACGGCCAGGACGATGAACAGGACGACCGGGTACGTCAGGAACGTACCGGGGACCGTGGTGGTGTCGACCGCCCAACGGGAGTAGTTCTGCGGGAAGTCGGTGACCGCGTCACTGCCGAGCGCGACGGACGCGAGACCCCGGTAGAGGGCGAGCGTACCGATGGTGACGGCGAGCGAGGGCAGCCCTACCCGGGTCACCAGCCAGCCGTTGAGCAGGCCGCCGGCGACCCCCACCAGCAGAACGACGGGCACGATCGTCTCGAAGGCCCAGCCGGCGTTCCACAGCGCCCCGGTCAGGGCGCTGCCGAGACCGAGCATGGACGCGACGGACAGATCGATCTGGCCTGCCACCACCAGCAGCGTCATCGGCAGGGCGATCAGGGCGACTTCGGAGATGTCGTTGAAGGCGAAGGCCAGATTGCCGCTGGAGGCGAACCCGTCGGTGGTGCCGAGGCCCACCAGGAACACCGCCACCAGCAGTACTCCGACCGCGGTGTCCCAGCGCAGTCCCACCGACCTGACGAACTCGCCGGTCGTCGGGCGCGACGTGCCGGACCTCGGGGGCTCCGTCGGCTTGTCGAGCGACGGCGTCCCCGGCTTTCCCGGTGTCTCAGGCACCGTTGCCATGGCGGGCGCTCCTCTTCCTCAAGGCCGCTGTCATCCGCAGGCCGACGATCCGGTCGACGCTGATGGCCGCGAGGAGCAGCGCGCCGGTGATGGCTCCTTGCCAGAACGCGTCGACCTTGAGGACGACCAGCGCGCTGCCGATGGTGGTGAGCAGGAGCGCGCCGAGCGCCGCTCCCCAGACGGTGCCGGTGCCGCCGGTGATGGCCACACCGCCGACCACCACGGCGCTGACGACGGTCAGTTCCCAGCCGTGCGCGTTGTCGGCGACGACCGTCCCGAAGCGGGCCAGCCACAGCGTCCCGGCGAATCCCGCGACGGCGCCGGAGAAGACGTACGCGGCGAGGATCCGGCGCCGGATGGGGATACCGGCGAGCCGGGCCGCCTCCGGGCTCGACCCGATCGCGTACAGCTCCCTGCCCGAGCGGTAGACCCGCAGGTAGTACGCGGTGGCGGCGAGCAGCACGGCGGTGATGAGCGGCAGATACGGAATGCCGACGATGCTGCCGCTGCCCAGGGAGAGGATCGGGTCGGGCACGTCGGCGGCGCCGATCTGGTCGCCCTGCGCCCACCAGTAGTCCAGGCCCTGGATGATGTAGAGCATCCCGAGCGTCACCACCAGCGCGGGCACCCTGCCGAAGCTCACCAGCGCTCCGCTGACCAGTCCGCACACCACACCGATCGCGATGCCGAGCAGCATCACCACGAGCACCCCGTGATCGGTGCCCGCGACGAACTTGCCGCAGGCGAAGGCCGAGAGGCCGACCACCGAGCCGACCGACAGGTCGATGTTGCGGGTCACGACGACCACCGACTGGCCGACGGCGAGCAGGACCAGGATGGACGCGTTCAGCAGCAGGTCCTTGATGCCCTGGTCGTCGAGGAAGCGCGGGTTGGAGATCCAGGTCCCGAGGATCAGCAGCACCAGCGCGCCGGCGATGCTGATCTCCCTGGCCCGGAAGACCGCGTCGACCAGCGAGCGCGCCGAGCCGTCGTCCTTCGTCGTGGCCGTGGGTTCGTCCAGCACAGTCGTCATGCCGCCGCCTTCGTCCCACGGCCGGTGGCCGCCGCCATGACCGTCTCCTCGGTGGCTTCCGCCCTCGGTATCTCCGCGGCGATGCTGCCCTCGTGCATGACGAGGACCCGGTCGGCCATGCCCAGCACCTCCGGCAGGTCGGACGAGATCATCAGCACCGCGAGCCCGTCGGCGGCGAGCGCCGACAGCAACCGGTGCACCTCGGCCTTCGTACCGACGTCGATGCCGCGGGTCGGCTCGTCCACGATCAGTACGGCGGGCTCGGTGGCCAGCCACTTGGCCAGCACCACCTTCTGCTGGTTCCCGCCGGACAGCACGCCCGCCGGGTCGGTGAGCCTGCCGTACTTGAGCTGGAGGCGTACGGCCCAGTCGGCGGCCCTGCCGCGCTCCAGCGCCCGGCTGACGAGCCCGCCCTTGCCGAGCTGGTCGAGACCGGTCAGGCCGATGTTGCGGGCGATGGACATCTCCATCACCAGACCCCGCTGTCTGCGGTCCTCGGGAACCAGCGCGAGCCCCGCCGACATCGCGGCGGTCGGTGAACCGGCCGCCAGCTTGCGGCCGTTGACATGGACCTCGCCTGCGTCCGCCCGGTCCACACCGAACACCGCCTGGGCGACCTCGCTGCGTCCCGCGCCGACCAGTCCGGCCAGCGCGACGATCTCACCGCGCCGTACGTCGAAGGTGATGTCCCGGAAGACGCCCTCCCGGGTCAGTCTGCGGACGGACAGGGCGACTTCGCCGACGTCCGCGGCCTGCTTGGGGTAGAGATCGCCCAGATCGCGGCCGACCATGGCACGCACCAGGCCGTCCTCGGTCAGTTCCGCCACTTCCTGGGACGAGATCCAGCGCCCGTCGCGCAGCACGGTGACGCGCTGGCACAGCTCGAAGATCTCCTCCAGCCGGTGGGAGATGAACAGCACGGCCGCGCCTTCGGCCCGCAGCGTCCGGACGACCGAGAACAGCCGTGCCGTCTCGCTGCCGGTGAGCGCCGCTGTCGGCTCGTCCATGATCAGGACGCGGGCGTCGAAGGAGAGCGCCTTGGCGATCTCTACGATCTGCTGGTCGGCGATCGACAGACCGCGCGCGGGCCTGCCCGGGTCGAGTTCGACCCCGAGCCGCTTCATCAGGGCCGCCGTGCGCTCCCGTACGGCGGCGCGGTCGATACGGCCGAGCGATCTGCGCGGCTGGCGGCCCATGAAGATGTTCTCGGCGATGGACAGATCGGGAAAGAGCGTCGGTTCCTGGTAGATGACGGCGATGCCGGCGTCCCGCGCGTCGGCGGGGCCGTGGAAGACCACGGGCCGGCCGTCGAGCAGGACCTGCCCGGAGTCCGGTCTGTGCACCCCGGCCAGTGTTTTGATCAGGGTGGACTTGCCCGCGCCGTTCTCGCCGGCGATGGCGTGCGCCTCACCGGCGTCAAGCCGCAGGGAGACGTCCCGCAGCGCTCGTACGGCACCGAAGGACTTACTCACATCCTTCAGGGCCAGAACCGGGACGGTACCCGTGACTGGCTGGTTCATGGGGCTCCTCAGCGATGGGGGTTCGGCGCGCCGACCGCCATGAAAGGTTTCAATAAAGTTTCTCGGACGGTAGGGCCAACCGCGGGCCGCGTCAATGGTTCGCGCAGAATGTTTGCCGACATGTTCGGAAGTCCAGTTCGAATGGGCCTGTCCAGGGCGTGGGGTCTTGACACACCCTTGCCCGCCTCCCTAACTTCCCATCCGTGAATCGATTCATGACATCTCCCTCGAATGTGCCCGCCGTGAAAGCCGCGCTGACGTCACAGGCCGTCGAGACGGCGTCGTGGGCGTTCGCGAATTCGGGCACCCGCTTCAAGGTGTTCGCGCAGCCCGGCGTGCCGCGCACGCCCGAGGAGAAGATCGCGGACGCGGCGCGGGTGCACGCGCACACCGGCGTCGCGCCGACCGTGGCGCTGCACATCCCCTGGGACCGGGTGGACGACTACGGCGCACTCGCGGCGCACGCCCGCGAACTGGGAGTGCGGCTGGGTGCGATCAACTCGAACGTCTTCCAGGACGACGACTACAAACTGGGCTTTGTGACGCATCCGGACCCGGCGGTGCGCCGCAAGGCGCTCGGCCATCTGCTGGAGTGCGTCGACATCATGGACGCCACCGGCTCGCGCGATCTGAAGCTGTGGTTCTCCGACGGCATCAACTACCCGGGGCAGGACGACATCTCGGCACGCCAGGGCCGGCTCGGCGAGGCCCTGGCCGCGGTGTACGAGCGGCTCGGCGACGGACAGCGGATGCTGCTGGAGTACAAGCTGTTCGAGCCCGCCTTCTACGCGACGGACGTGCCGGACTGGGGCACGGCGTACGCGCACTGCCTCAGGCTCGGCCTGAAGGCGCAGGTCGTGGTCGACACGGGCCATCACGCGCCGGGCACGAACATCGAGTTCATCGTCGCCGTGCTGCTGCGCGAGGGGAAACTCGGCGGCTTCGACTTCAACTCCCGCTTCTACGCGGACGACGACCTGATGGTGGGCGCCGCCGACCCGTTCCAGCTGTTCCGGATCATGTACGAGGTGATACGTGGCGGCGGCTTCACCTCCGACACGGCGTTCATGCTCGACCAGTGCCACAACATCGAGCCGAAGATCCCGGCGATCCTGCGCTCCGTGATGAACGTCCAGGAGGCCACGGCCAAGGCACTGCTGGTGGACGCGGACGCGCTCGACGCCGCCCAGCGGTCGGGCGACGTCCTCGCGGCCAACGCGGCCATGATGGACGCGTTCAACACCGACGTACGCCCGCTCGTCGCCGAGGTACGGGACGAGTTGGGGGCCGACGCGGACCCCGTGGCCGCCTACCATGCGTCGGGCTACGGCGAGCGGATCGTGGCCGAGCGGGTCGGCGGTGTCCAGGCGGGCTGGGGAGCCTGAACGGCGGCCGTGCCGCACATATGATGGTCACGTGACGCAGACGGTGGGCATCAAGGATGTGGCCCGGCTGGCCGGGGTTTCGGTCGGTACCGTCTCGAACGTGCTCAACCGGCCGGAGAAGGTGTCGGAGGGCACCCGGGTGCGGGTGCGCGCCGTCATCGACGAGCTCGGTTTCGTACGCAGCGAGACAGCCAGACAGCTCCGGGTCGGCACCAGCCGGATCCTGGCCATTCTCGTGCTCGACATGGCGAACCCGTTCTTCGTCGCCGTCGCCAAGGGCGCCGAACGGGCCGCCAGGGAGGCCGGGCTCGGGGTGATGCTCTGCAACAGCGCGGGCAGCGCCGCCGAGGAGGCCGAGTACCTGTCGCTCTTCGCCGAACAGCGGGTGCGTGGCGTGCTGTTGACCCCCGCCGACCCGACCGGCGGCAATGTGCGGGAGTTCGCCCGCCAGCGCATCCCGTACGTGCATGTGGACCGGGCGGTGGCGACCGCCGACGGCTGTTCGGTCTCGGTGGACGACGTGGCGGGCGGCGCGCTCGCCGTGCGGCATCTGCTCGCGTCCGGGCACCGTTCGGTGACGTACATCAGCGGCCCGATGGAGCTGCCGCAGTGCCGGGACCGCCGGATCGGCGCGCTGAGCGCGCTGCGCGAGGCCGGCCTGTCCGACGACGCGCTGCGCCAGGTGGAGACGGCCCGGCTCGACGTGGCGTCCGGGATCGACGCGGGCGCGCGGCTGCTGGGCCTCGCCGAGCGGCCGACCGCCGTGTTCTGTGCCAACGACCTGCTGGCGCTCGGGGTGTTGCAGGCCATGTACGGCGCCGGGGTCAATGTGCCCGATGACGTATCGATCGTGGGGTACGACGACATCGAGTTCGCCGCCGCCGCTGTCGTACCGCTCACGTCGGTGCGTCAGCCGGCCGACCGGATGGGGCGTACGGCCGCCAGGATGCTGATGGACGAGACAGGTCCGGACGCGGCCGATCACACGCACAGCTCCGTGGTGCTCCAGCCGGAGCTGGTGGTCCGCAGCTCGACGCGCCGCCGGGTGCCCTGAGATACGGGTCCAAGTCCGGAGGCAGGACGTCGGGTGACCAAGAGTCAACAGGACGGCTCCGCGCACGCGGTGGCCTTGGCCGTGGCGAAGGCGGCTGTCCGCGAAACCGGTGTGCCGGGTCTCAGCTACGAGCGTGAACTGCTGGGCGCCGAGGTCACGTTCTACACCGCGCGGCGGGCGGCCCGTATCTGATCATGTCGGCCCGCTCGGGCAGCCCGCTGGCGCGTACACATACCGCGACCGGTCGACGCGATCAGGGCCCCGATCGTAGCGGGCCTCTTGATGTGAACCCGACACTGTGTCATATATGTCTAGACCATTGCCGCCGTAAGGGACGACCGACGGAGGACACGGCCATGAGAAGGACCCTCAGCCTCACCGCACTCGTCTCCGCCGCCGTCCTCGGCCTCGCCGCCTGTGGCGGCAACGCCGGGGACCCGCTCCCGTCCGCCCCTGCGGGCGTCACGGCCCAGGCCGGCAGTGCCACCACCGTCCATGTCATGTGGCGCGGAGCGACCGGCGCCGCCCACGTCAGCGGGTACGAGGTGTACCGGGGCGGCCGGAAGGTCAAGAACGTCCCGGCCGGCCAGACCATGGTCGACATCGTCGGGCTGACGCCGTCGACCTCGTACACCTTCACCGTCCTGGCCAAGGACGCCGAAGGCCGCCGCTCACCGCACAGCGGCGCGAAGGCCGTCACGACACCGGCCGCCGTCGCCGAGGACACCACGGCCCCGGCGAGGCCGACGGGACTGAAGGGCCGCAGCGCGGGCCCCCGGGGCGCGCGCCTGAGCTGGCACCGGCCCAAGGACGGCCGGGACATCACCTCGTACGACATCCAGCAGGCCGGCACCAAGATCCACAGCGTCGACGGCGCCGCCGCCTCCGCACAGATCACCGGGCTGCGCCCGGGCACCCGCTACCGTTTCACGATCACCGCGAGGGACGCGGCCGACAACGCGTCGCCGGTGAGCGGCGCCGTCGAGGTCACGACCCCGCACGGCCCCGCCGACGATCCGGACACCCGGCCGGCCGACTTCCGGGTCACGACGCACGACGCCGACGGCGGGCACTATCTCGACCTGTCCTGGCAGCCGCCCGACACCGGCGGCACCGTCACCTCCTACCAGATCTATCTCGACGGCGCCTTCGCCACGACGCTCGTCTGGGGCGGCGAGGCGCCGAGCGGACGCGCCACCTACAGCGTGTACGCGGGTGCGGGCCCCGGCGTCGGGTACCGGGTCAAGATCCGCGCCCAACTGCCGGACGGCGACTGGGGAGCCTTCTCGGCGGAACGCACCGTCGTCACCCCGGCCGGCCGGACCTGACAGCCGCCCCAGCACTTCCGCACCCCTTATCCGAGCATGCCGACCCGGTAGTTCCCCGCGGGCTGCTGAATGATGACGTTCCCCCGGTTGAAGGCGTTGATGATGGCGATCTGGGAGATCAGTGCGGCGAGCTGGTCCTCGTCGAAGTGCTTGGCGGCATTGGCCCACACCTCGTCGCTGACGCCACCCGCCGCGTCGGCGAGCCGGGTCCCCTGCTCCGTCAGTTCCAGCGCCGCACGCTCGGCCTCGGTGAAGACCGTCGCCTCCCGCCACGCCGCGATCAGATGGAGCCGCACGGCGCTCTCGCCGGCCGCGGCCGCTTCCTTCGTGTGCATGTCGAGGCAGCCCGCGCACCCGTTGATCTGACTCGCGCGGATCTTCACCAGCTCCTGTGTCGCGGCCGGCAGCGTCGACTCCACGATCGCCTGGTTCGCCGCGATGATGTGCTTCCAGACCTTGCTTCCGACCGGGTTGCCGAACACGTTCATACGGGCATCCATGGTGGACTCCTCCGTCGTTGTCGATGCCTACACCCCTACGACGAGACAGCCCGGCACGCTGTGACATGGACGGAAGGCACCCCCTCACACCGAGGCGCCCGCAGGTCTGCCGCCCTTCCTGATCCCCAGCCGGCTCAGCAGCCCCGCCCGCTGACCACGGCGGACCGCCGGTGCGGGACCGGGGCTCGGATCGGGCCCGGCCTTGCTTCCGGGGGCGGGCCGCAGCGCGCGGGCCTCTTCCAGCAGCCCGGCCAGACTGGTCCTGTGCCACTCGATCTCGTCCGGACGGTCCGCCACCAGCAGCTCCCGCAGCGCCGCCTGTCCGGCCTCGGTCGCGGGTCCGCCGGGGGCGAGCACCGGCCGTAGCCGGTCCAGATACGCCCGCTCGAAGGAGTCGGACACGACCTCCGCCAGCTGCGCGTCGTCCAGGACACTCCCGGCGCACGCGGCCCGTTCCCAGGGGTCGTCGCGCTCATTCAGCAGGAGGCCGACACGCCTGCCCCGCCAGTTGCGCGGTCTGCGGTCCTCGCCTGAGTCGAGGAGGGCGCGCAGCGGCGGCGGCAGAGGGCCGGTGAGCAGGGTGGATTCCGCGGCGCCGAACTCCGCCAGCTCCGCGGCGAGATACAGCCAGACGACCGCACGGTAGCGGTTGAGGTAGAAGCGCACCGGGATCAAAAACCCGGCCCGCGCCAGCCGGGTGAAACGCCCGGGGCTGATGCCGATGAGCGCGGCCCCCTCAGCCGTGCCCACCGTACGGACCCGCTCGCGCAGCGTGTCGGGAAATCCCTCGACGGCTCGCAGACGGGCGATCTCCTGCCCGGCCACCCGTCGTCGGCCGCTGCCCGTCCCGGCGGTCGTACGGATGTGGCCCAGCTGGACGGCGAGTTGGAACTCGCCCCGTTTCAGTTCCAGTTCACGCGCGGCCCTGACGACTCCGACGTCCTGGGCGCTGGCGCTGACAACAGTCATGATGTGGTCTCCCCCGTGAGCTTCCCTTACTCTCGGTGACGACCGTAGCGCGTTCGCCGCCCCCGCCGAGCGGCCTGTGGATAACTCCGGAGGTCCGGCGCGAAGCGCCGGGAAGCAGCCCGCTCAGAGGCCGCTGACCGCTGGGTTTCCCGGCTGCCTCGCGGCGACACCCAGATGTTCGCCGACCCGGTTGACCATGAGGGTCATCTCGTAGGCGATCTGGCCGACGTCGGCCTCGGCGGCGCTCAGCACACACAGGCAGCTGCCGTCGCCCGCCGCGGTGACGAAGAGCAGCGCGTCGTCGAACTCGACCATGGTCTGCCGCGCCCTGCCGGCCCTGAAATGCCGCCCCGAGCCCCTGGCAAGACTGTGCAGACCTGACGAGACGGCGGCGAGATGCTCCGCGTCCTCACGGGCAAGACCGGAACTGGCTCCCGTCACCAGTCCGTCGTTGGACAGCACCAGCGCGTGCCGTATGTGCTCGACCCGTTCCGTCAGGTCGTCCAGCAGCCAGTCCAGTCCCTTTTCCAACACCATTCATGCCTCCACGTTCATATGTTCACCATGCAGCGACGGCCGTAAGCCTTTCGCACGGGCCGCCTGCGGGCAAGCGGTCCAGACGGATACGCCGGGGCGCGTCGCACCGCCCCCGGACAGCTCCGGGGGCGGAAAATGCGGGCATGGCTTCCAAGATGAACGAAGAAGAGTGGCGGGCCTTCCTCTCCGAGGGCACCCGCACCGCCAAACTGTCCACCGTGCGGGCCGACGGCACCCCGCACATCGCACCTGTCTGGTTCGTGCTCGACGGCGACGACCTCCTCTTCAACACCGGGAAGGAGACGGTGAAGGGGAAGAACCTGCTGCGCAGCGGCCGGGTCGCGATCTGCGTGGACGACGAACGCCCGCCCTTCGCCTTCGTGGTGGTCGAGGGCCCGGTCGAAGTGAGCGAGGACCCCGACGAGTTGCTCGCTTCCGCCGTCCGGATCGCCGAGCGCTACATGGGCAAGGAACGGGGGCGCGCGTTCGGCGAGCGCAACGGCGTGCCCGGCGAACTGCTCGTGCGCGTCCGCATGGAGAAGGTCATCGGCACAGCGGATCTGACCGGCTGACGCACCGCTCCACCGGAGCGCTCGCCCCCGCCCCTGCCTCTCAGGCGGCGGGTGCGAGCCCTTCCACAGGACCCGAGAGCAGGGCCTTGGCGGCGCGGCTCGTGTCGTCCGCCAGCACCTCGCTCTCGCCCTTCTCCAGTGCGACGACCACCTCGCGCGCCACGTCGCGAGGGTCGCCCTTGGCGACGTCGAGGTCACGGATCATGTCCGTGTCGGTGTACCCGAGGTGGACGCCGAGCACCTGGGTGCCCGCGGGTGCCAGCTCCAGCCGGAGCGAGTTCGTGATGGACCAGAGCGCGGCCTTCGTCGCCCCGTAGCCCCCGAAGCCCGGCAGCCAGGACAGCGCCGAGTGGATGTCGACGAGCGCCCCGCCGCCGTTGGCGGCCAGGATCGGGGCGAAGGCCCTTGCGACGCGCAGCGCGCCGAAGACGTTCGCGTCGAAGAGCGCCTTCACATCGTCGATCTCCGACGAGATGAGCGGGTCGGCCCCGCCGATCCCGGCGTTGTTGATGACGACGGTGACATCGCCCGCCACGCGTGCCAGCTCGGTGACCGACTGCTGGTCGGTGACCTCCAGCGGCAGCGGCACGATACGCGGATCGTCGTCGGGGACGGGCGTGCGTGCGGTGACATAGACCTTGGCGGCTCCCGCCTCCAGCAGTTCCCGCGCGAAGGCCTTGCCGAGACCGCGCTGCCCGCCGGTGACCAGTGCGATGGCTCCATTGATGGTGGTCATGGTCGTTCTCCTCAATTCTCACAGCGACAGAGGCGTCTGCCGTTTACCTATGTCGAGCATGCTGGCACGGAGCGACATAGTCAAGTACGATTCACCTATGTCTTGGCCGGCCAGTGAACGATACGAACTGCGTACGGCTCCCGCCGGGCTCGCCCTGGTGCAGGAGCTGATCAACACGCGCGCGATCGCGTCGTACGCCCCTGATCTGCTGGCCGAGCGGGAGTCCGCCCAGCGCTGGCTGTCCGACGTGGCGAACGAATGGGCCCGGGTCCATGACCTCGTCACTCCGGACGTCACCCTGACCGCTGCCGACCCCGCCGCGCTCCGCGGTCTCCGGGCCACTTTCGGCGCCATGGCGCACCGGGAGGAAACGCCGGAGCGCCCGCGCCCCGGCGCCGACGTCACCGCGCGGCTCGACACCGACGCCGAGGGCCAGGTGATCATGGTTCCGGTCGGCTCGGGAGCGCGCTGGCTGGAGGCCGCCCTGTGGTCCGAGACGCTGCTCGCCCAGCGTGCGGACACCTGGCGCCGCCTCAAGGTGTGCCGTAACCCGGAGTGCGCGTCCGCGTTCTACGACACGTCCCGCAACAACAGCGGCGTCTGGCACAACGTGCGCACCTGCGGCAATGCCGCCAATCTCCGGGCCTCACGGGAGCGCAGACGCGCGCGGGGATGATGTGCGGGGATGATGGAGGCATGGATGACGACCACACGCATGTGCGGGAGTTCTTCGGCCCCCGCGCGACGGGCTGGGACACCCGTTTCCCCGACGACGGACCGGCCTACGCGGCTGCCGTCGCCGATCTGGGGGTCAGCGACGGGGACGCCGTGCTGGACGCGGGCTGCGGGACAGGACGGGCCCTGCCGGCCCTGCGGGCCGCCGTGGGCAGCCGCGGCACCGTGCTCGGCGCCGACCTCACCCCCGAGATGCTGGGCGCTGCCGTACGGGCGGGGCGGCACCACGACGCGCGGCTGCTGCTGGCCGACGCG
>NZ_JTIY01000001.1:6624370-6631288 GCF_000818175.1 Streptomyces sp. AcH 505 | reverse complement strand
TCGACGCGGTCTTCGCCGCGGGGCTGATCGGCCACCTGCCGCATCCTGCGGCGAATCTGCGCGAGCTGGCCAGGGTCGTACGGCCGGGCGGCCGGCTCGCGCTGTTCCATCCGGTCGGCCGGGCGGCGCTCGCCGCCCGGCAGGGTCGCGCGCTCACCGATGACGATCTACGCGCGGAGGCCAACTTGCGCCCGCTGCTCGCGGGTTCGGGGTGGCGCCTGCTGTCGTACGCCGACGAGGACGGCAGATTCCTCGCCCTGGCCGAACGTGAACAGCGGATCACGAGCTGACTGCGGAAACATCCGGAGTCTCGACGTCCGCGTTACCCACTGGTTAGGGTGCGCCGACAACGATTGGACAGGGAGGTGCCGTGGCCGGGACGGAGGAGTCCGCCGACGACGACGCGCTGTATGTGCTGACCGCCGTCCTGCTGACGCCCGCGCAGTTCCCGAGCGTGCTCGGCGACGACTATCCGCAGGCGTGCGGGGCCCTCGGTCTTGAGCCGTACGCGCGGGGCTACGGTCTCGTCTTCGGGCAGGACGGCGACGGGGCGCGCTGGACGGTCGCCGTGGACGACGTGTCGCTGGTCGCGGTCGCCATCGCCTCCTGGGACTGCGGGATGGAGTACGACCTGTCGCCCCCGGAGCGCACGGTCGTCTCCGCGCTCCCCGGCTGGCCCGTCGCGCTGGCGGTCGCCGCACCCGGCGTACCTGATCCGCACGATCCCGAGCCGGACGGCGAACCCGGCCCTCAGGGCGTGGAGCTGCCGCTCACCCCGCCCGACGCGGAGAGCTGGGGCCCGGCGCAGCGGCGGCTCGGCGCTGACGAGATCGCCCTGCAGTGGGCGATCTGGCGGGAACAGTTCGACAGCGACGGCTCCGAAGACGCCCCCGCCGAGGAAGACACCGACGCGGACCCCTCCGACGACGCCGCCGATTCCGACGATTCCGTCGCGGACGGCGATTCCGGCGAGGACGGCGATTCCGCCGAGGACGCGGCCACGGACACCGACGGCGCTCCAGGGGCCACCGACACCGAGGAGCCGCCGAAGCCCTCCCACCCGGGCGTACAACGCGTCCTGAAGGAGCTGCACGGCTATCTGGCGTCGCCGCCCCCGCTCGGCCGGATCCGCTCCAGCTTCGCCCCGGGCGGCGCGCGGACCCTGCGCGCCGACGGCCCCGGCTGGTCGTTCGTCGCGAGGACGGACGACATCGCGTTCATCCTGCTGGACGAGGAGCCCGCCGAGGTGCTGCCGGTCGGCCGGGGCACGGAGCTGCCGGGGCTGCTGCGCTCCCTGGACGAGATCGCCGTACGCCCGGCCTGAGCGACGTCGCGGGGCCGGGACACCGAACGACGGCAGCACAACACTGCGGGCCTGCTTGTTCGCAGGTCCGCAGTGTCGTGCTGTAGTCAGTGGCCGGTCGCCGAGCCGGGGCTCAGCGGCCTATCTGATTGCGGTTGATCCGACGCAGCCTGCGGCGCTGCGAGGGGTCCAGCGTCAGATATGCCACCGCCGGAATTCCGACCACGATGAGCAGAGCGACCCAGAACGGGAGAAATATCCACAGGAAAAGGCCGACGGCCACTCCCCCGATAGCGATCTTTGCCCTTGTCGACATCTTCGACGCCTCCTCCGCGGCTCTTGCCGCTACTGCTGAGTGAACGCGTACGAGCGCCCACCAGTTCCACTATGCGTCCGCGCGCAGCGGTTCGCCGACTCCGTGCAGATGTCCGAGTGCCTGACGGTACGAGTCGATCAGTCCCGTTTCGGTGTACGAGACCCCCAGCGACCGGCAGTGGGCGCGCACCAGCGGCTGGGCGAGCCGCAGGTGGGGGCGGGGCATGCTGGGGAAGAGATGGTGTTCGATCTGGTAGTTCAGACCGCCGAGGAACCAGTCGGTGAGCGCTCCGCCGCGGATGTTGCGCGAGGTGAGGACCTGCCGGCGCAGATGCCCCCAGCTCGCCGAGGTCTCCGGGTCCGGCATCTCCATGCCCTTGTGGTTCGGCGCGAAGGCCATGCCCAGGTGTAGTCCGAGCAGCATCTGGTGGACCAGGAGGAAGACCACTGCCTGGCCGATGCTGAGCGTGGTCAGCAGGAGGGTGAGGTACGCGGCGACGTGCACGGCGAGCAGGGTGCCCTCGACGACCCGCTGGCGGGTCGACATCCGGTTGTCACGGCGGGAGAGGACGGCCTGGAAGCCCGCGACCTTGAGCGCGATGCCCTCCAGCGTGGTCAGCGGGAAGAACAGCCACGCCTGGTTGCGGGTGAGCCAGGCGCGCAGCCCGGTGCGGCCCGCGGTCTGGCGCTGGGTGTGGACGAGGACGTCGGCCTTGACGTCCGGGTCCTTGTCGACGTGGTTCGGGTTGGCGTGGTGCCTGTTGTGCTTGTCGTTCCACCACTCCTGGCTCATGCCGAGCAGCAGATTGGCGTGCACGAGCTGCACGATCCGGCCTTTGGCGCGGTCGTTGGTGATCTGCGCGTGGCCGGCGTCGTGCCCGACGAAGGACATCCGGGCGGACAGGACGGCCAGCGGCACCGCGAGGAGCACCGCCCACCAGGAGGGGCCGAGCAGGATCATTCCGGCGACTATCGCGGCGAGGAACAGCGCGTTGACGGTGATGCCCCGGGCGTACCACGCGACGCGACGCTCCAGAAGACCCTGCTCCCTCACCACTCGCAGGAGGGGCGCGAAGTCGCTGCCGGCACTGCCGGCGCCCGCGGCTGGGTCGGGCACTGGCTCCGCTACGGGGGCGGCGGCGGTGGCTTGGGGCATGTCGGTCTCCGGTCTGTCGGCCGATGCTCGGGGTGAGGTGAACGCGCTTGATGCGTTGACCTGTTGAAACGTACGGGGCTGCGAGGCCGACGGGCCATGGGGCCACCACCCGTCAACGGTGGGGGTTGTCCCGGGAGTGGAGGTGGTGCTGGCTACACCCCGTCCGCCCGACTGTGACTCAGGCCACAGTCACACCACGCCCGCGCGGATTCGCGGTGGGGTACTCTCGGCGGCTCCGACCCGCAGTAGTCAAATTTGAGGAATGCGTCTTCGCTGTGCACGAACCATCCGCGACAACGCTCCCCCGGATCTCCGAACTCGCCGAATCCTCCACGGTCTTCCTGCCTGCGGACCCGGCCCGCACCGGCCGGATCGCCTACTGGCGCCCGGACGGCACCGAACCGCCTCACGGTCCTGGCTCCGTCGAGGAGTTGACTGTCGTCGACTCCGACGCCCACCCTCTCATGGTCCGGGCACTGGTGGTGCCTGTACCGACAGCTCTGCCCCTACTGACCAGGGCGCGGGCCTCCGGGCACGCCTCACCAGCGACCGCGTTCTGGGGCGCAGCGGCGCTTCTGGCGCTTCAACTCGCCGCCACAGGAAGGCTGTTGCCCGGTCTGACTGGTTCGGACCACGACGCGTGGCGGGCGGGCCCACTGACCCCCGACGACCGGCTGCGCATCCAGGCACTCGCCGCCGCCATGCCACCCACCGCACACGCCGTCCCACTGACGGTGTCCACACCGACCGCCGGACCGCTGCTCCCCCACCCCGAAAGGCTGTTGAGGGATTTTCTCGACGCGGTGGCGGACGGCCTCGTCCGCACTCCCGCGGCGGAGTCGGCGGCCGGGCACGCCGCGTTCACCGCTCCTGACCCGCAGCGTCGGCCCGAACTACGTGGCTGGGCCACGGACATGGCGGCCGGTCATGACGCCGGAGTACGGATCTCGTTGCGCATCGAACTGTCCGGCGAGCGGGATGGTGTGACGGAGCCCGGATTCCGCGCCGTGGTGCAGCTGCACAGTGTGAGTGACCCGGCGGTCGTGGCCGACGCGGCCGACGTGTGGTCGGCGCCGACCACCACCGGTCCCGCCGGGGCGGGCTCCGGTCCCACCGCAGCCGCCTTCGGTCCCACCGCCACGATGGACGCCCTGCTGGCTCTGCGCAGGGCCGCACACGCCTGGCCACCGCTCGCACCGCTGCTGTCGGCCGCCGTGCCCGACGCGGTGGAACTCGCCGACGAGGACATCGGCGAGCTGCTCGGTGAGGCGTCGCGCGCACTCGCCGCGACCGGCACCCAGGTCCACTGGCCGAAGGAAGCGGCCCGGACGCTCACGGCGCGTGCGGTCGTCGGCCCCCCGGACGGCGACACGGCGGACGGCAACGCGGCGGACGACATGCCGTCGTTCCTGTCGGCCGACACCCTGCTCGCCTTCAACTGGCGCTTCGCGCTGGGCGACCAGCAGCTCACCCGCGCCGAGATCGACCGGCTCGCCGAGGCCAGGCGGCCACTGGTCCGGCTGCGCGACCGCTGGGTGCTCGTCGACCCCGCGCAGGCGCGGCACGCCCGCGACAGCCAGGACCGCACGCTCACCCCCGTCGACGCGCTCGGCGCCGTACTGACCGGGGTGACCGAGGTCGACGGGCGGCCCGTCGAAGTGGCGGCATCGGGCTGGCTGGCCCGGCTGCGCGACCGGCTCGCCGACCCCGAGTCCCCCACCGGCGCGGCGGGCCCCGAGCAGCGCGTCCAGCAGCCGGCGGCCCTCACCGCGACGCTACGCGACTACCAGCTCCGCGGTGTCGACTGGCTGCACCGGATGACGTCACTCGGTCTCGGCGCCGTGCTCGCCGACGACATGGGGCTCGGCAAGACCATCACCCTCATCGCACTCCATCTGCACCGGCAGACCGAAGAGGCGGCGGCGGGGCCGACGCTGGTCGTCTGCCCCACCTCACTGATGGCCAACTGGCAGCGCGAGATCGAGCGGTTCGCGCCCGGCACTCCCGTACGCCGTTTCCACGGCGCTTCCCGGGACCTGGGCACGCCGGCCGACGGCGAGTTCGTACTCACCACGTACGGCACGATGCGTCTCGACGCGCCGCGACTCGCGGAACCGCTCTGGGGGCTTGTCGTCGCGGACGAGGCCCAGCACGTGAAGAACCCGTACTCCGCGACCGCGAAACAGCTGCGCACCCTCAGGACCAAGGCCAGAGTGGCGCTGTCGGGCACACCGGTCGAGAACAACCTGTCCGAGCTGTGGGCGATCCTCGACTGGACGACACCCGGACTGCTCGGTCCGCTGGGCGCGTTCCGCAACCGTTACGCCAAGGCCGTGGAACGTGGCGCCGATCCGGCGGCGGCCGAACGGCTCGCCGCGCTCGTACGCCCCTTCCTGCTGCGCCGGCGCAAGTCGGACCCGGGGATCGCGCCGGAGCTGCCGCCCAAGACGGAGACCGACCGCGCCGTGTCCCTCACCACCGAACAGGCGGTGCTCTACGAGGCGGTGGTACGGGAGATCCTGGCGGCGATCGCCGAGGCCGACGGCATGGAGCGCCGGGGTCTCGTCGTCAAACTGCTGACCGGGCTCAAGCAGATCTGCAACCACCCGGCGCAGTACCTCAAGGAGGAACGGCCGCACATCCCCGGCCGGTCGGGCAAGGTCGAGCTGCTGGACGAACTCCTCGACACCGTCCTGGCGGAAGGTGCGGGCGTGCTGGTCTTCACCCAGTACGTGCGGATGGGCCGGCTGCTGGAACAGCATCTGACCGCCCGCGGCATCCCGCACCAGTTCCTGCACGGGGGCACCCCCGTAACGGCCCGCGAAACCATGGTGAACCGCTTCCAGGCAGGTGAAGTGCCCGTCTTCCTGCTTTCGTTGAAGGCCGCGGGTACAGGTCTCAACCTCACCAGGGCCGAACACGTCGTGCACTTCGACCGCTGGTGGAACCCCGCCGTCGAGGCGCAGGCCACGGACCGCGCGTACCGCATCGGGCAGGACAAGCCCGTGCAGGTGCACCGGATGATCGCCGAAGGCACCATCGAGGACCGGATCGCCGACATGCTCGCGCGCAAACAGCAGCTCGCGGACGCCGTGCTCGGCTCGGGCGAGGCGGCGCTGACCGAACTGACCGACGCCGAACTGGCGGATCTGGTGGAGCTGCGGGGGGACGCCCGATGACGGAAGCACCGTATCCGGACGACACGACGGGCGCGGGGTACGAGGACGACCGCGCCGAGCGGGTCTTCGCCGCGCTGCCGCCCGCGCACGGCCGCGGGTTCGCCGAGAGCTGGTGGGGCAGGTCCTGGCTGAAGGCCCTGGAGGACACCGCGCTCGACGGCGCGCAGTTGCGGAAGGGGCGCGGCCAGGCGCGTGCGGGGGCGGTCGGCGCGGTGTCGGTACGGCCGGGCCGGATCACCGCCGTCGTACGGGACAGGGACGGCACCGGGCACCGCAGCGACGTACTGCTGCGCCGGCTGAGCGACCGGGAGTGGGACCGGTTCCTGGCCATGGCGGTGGAGCGGTCGGGGCATATCGCGGCGCTTCTCGACCGGGAGATGCCGCCGGACCTGGTGGAGGACGCGGCGGCCGCAGGGGTCGAACTGCTGCCCGGCATCGGGGATCTGGAGCCGGAGTGCGGCTGCGAGGCCTGGGACCACTGTCCGCATTCGGCCGCGCTCTGCTACCAGATGGCACGGCTGCTGGACCAGGATCCGTTCGTCCTGCTGCTGATGCGCGGCAGGAGCGAGCGCCAGGTCCTGGACGAGCTGCAGAGCCGCAGCTCGGCACTGGCCGCCCGGATCCCCGACGACAGCGCACCGGAGGCAGAGGAGCCCGGCGTACCGGCGTCGGCGGCGTTCGCGGCCTGGAACACACTGCCGCCGCTGCCCGCTGCGCCGGCACCACCGCAGGAGCCGGGGCTGCCTCCGGACCTGCACACCGACAACGCGCCACCGCCGGAACTCGACACCGACGCCTTGTCGTTCCTCGCGGCCGACGCGGCGGCGCGCGCCCTGCGGATGCTGACCGAAGCGCTCACCCCGGGCCATGAACACCAGCCCCTGACAAGTAACTTGACGGTACGTCAGGACAGCGTACGGCTCGCGGCGGCAGCCCCCGACGGCCGCGTGCTGTCGCGGCTCGCG
>NZ_JTIY01000001.1:6621258-6623946 GCF_000818175.1 Streptomyces sp. AcH 505 | reverse complement strand
TCGCGACGGCCGCCGGCCGCTCACCGGCCGATCTCGACCTGGCGGTACGAGCCTGGCGCCTCGGCGGCGCGCCCGCGCTCGCGGTGCTCGACGGCACGTGGACGCCGAGCCCGGAGGCCTTGGCGCGGGCCCGTGCGGTTCTCGAATCGGCCTGGGAGGACGGCGAGCGTCCGGCGCTGCGCCCCGCACAGGCCGGCCGCTGGACCGTGACCGGCACCGGGATCGAGGTGCAGCTGCGCCTCGCCCAGGACGGGCGGTGGTGGCCGTACCGCAAGGAGCGTGGCCGGTGGGCCCCGGCAGGCCCCGCGGAACACGATCCGGCGGCGGCGCTGGCGCTCCCGGCGGACTTCCCCGCCCCGTCACCTCACCGTACGGTGAGCGCGCCACGCGGAACCGGCGGCGGCACACCCGTGAGACAGGAGCGGCACACCGATGAGTGACCCGAGGATCCTGACCGTGCGTCCCGAGAAGGGCGACTACGCCTGGACGTTCGGCGGCGTCGCACCCGTCGCGCGCATCACCCCCGGCACGGTCCTCGACCTGTTCACCGAGGACTGCTTCGCCGGCCGGGTGCGGTCGGTGAACGATCTGGTGTCCGAGGTGTGCGAGTTCCCCTTCCTCAATCCGCAGACCGGTCCCTTCCATGTGGAGGGCGCGGAGCCGGGCGACACCCTGGCCGTGCACTTCGTCTCGATCCAGCCGGCCCGCGACTGGGCCGCGTCCACGACCGTCCCGCTGTTCGGCGCGCTCACCTCGACCCATACGACGGCGACGCTCCAGCCGCCGCTGCCCGAGGTGGTCTGGATGTGGCAGCTCGACCGGGCGCGTGGCACGTGCCTGTTCAGCGCGCGCGACAGCGACATCGAGATCGAACTGCCGATGGACCCGATGCACGGCACGGTCGGCGTGGCGCCGGCCAATCTGGAGGTGCGCTCGGCGCTGGTCCCCGACGCGCACGGCGGCAACATGGACACCCCTGAGATGCGCGCGGGGGTGACGTGTTACCTCGGGGTCAACGTGGAGGGCGCGATGCTGAGCCTCGGCGACGGCCATGCCCGCCAGGGCGAGGGCGAGACCTGCGGGGTCGCCGTGGAGTGCGCCATGAACTCCGTGGTGATCGTGGAACTCCTCAAGGGCGTCACGACCCCTTGGCCGCGCATCGAGTCGGACACGCACATCATGTCGACGGGTTCCGCCCGCCCGCTGGAGGACGCGTTCCGGGTCTCCCAACTGGACCTGATCCAATGGCTGGTGCGCGACTACGGGCTGTCCGAACTGGACGCGTACCAGCTGCTCTCGCAGGTCGGCGAGGCGCCGATCGCCAATGTCTGCGACACCAACTACACCTGTGTGGCGAAGATCCGCAAGGAATGGCTGCCCGCAGGGGAGCCGCATCGCGGTCTGCACCGGCACCTGCGGGAGACGGCGACGGTGCTCGGCGGCGCGTGAACCCTTGCCCCAGTTCGTCCCCGGGGTGACGATGGGCCCAGGTGGCGCGTGGCCGGGGAGGCCGAGTTGACCGACACATGGGTGGCGTTGGAGGCGGGAGCCGATCCGGCGCGGCGGCGCGGGGCGCTGGGCAGGGCGTACGAGTCCTTCGCGACCGCCGGCCGCGTCGAGGGGCCCGTACGGACCGTGGTCGCCGACTCCTGGCAGCGCTCGACCCGCGCGCACGTCAGCCCCGAGGGCACGGCGCGGGTGGAGCTGTCCGACGACGAGCTGGCCGCGTACCGCGACGCCCATCCGCTGGCCCGGGTGATGCCGCTGTTCCGCGAGCTGATGGGCGCCTACGCCATGGACGGCGAACACCTCATCGCCGTGTGCGACGCGTACGGCCGCCTGCTGTGGGTCGAAGGACACGCGGCGACCCGGCGGCAGGCGGGGCGGATGAACTTCGTGCCGGGGGCCCGCTGGGCGGAGACGGCGGCGGGCACCAACGCGCCGGGGACCGCGATCGCCGTCGACCGGCCCGTACAGGTCTTCGCCTCCGAGCACTTCCTGCGGCCCGTGCACCGCTGGACCTGCGCCGCGGCGCCCGTACACGACCCGCACACCGGACGGCTGCTGGGCGCCGTCGACATCACCGGCGGCGACCGGCTGGCCCATCCGCACAGTCTCGCGTTCGTCGGCGCGGTCGCACGGGCCGCCGAGTCCCAGCTCGCCCTGCTCGCGCCCGCCCCCGCGACCGGGTGCGTCCAGTTGTCGGCGCTCGGCAGGGACGAGGCGCTGCTGATGGCCTCGGGCGTCAAACTGCGGCTGAGCCGCCGGCACAGCGAGATCCTGACCTTGCTCGCGCGCAGGCCCGACGGTGTCGCCGGGGACGAGCTGCTGGTGGAGCTGTACGAGGACGAGTCGGTCACGCCGGTCACACTGCGGGCCGAGTTGTCCCGGCTGCGCGCCCTGCTCGGTCCCGGGCTGCTGCGCTCCCGCCCGTACCGGCTGACGGCGCCCGTCGAAAGCGACTTCGCGGCCGTGGCCCGGCTGCTGGCGTCCGGCGCCGTGACCGCGGCGATGAGCGCGTACGCGGGGCCGCTGCTGCCCGGCTCGCAGGCGCCGACGGTGGTACGGCTGCGCCGCCGGCTCGCGGACCAGCTCCGGGCCGCGCTGATCGCGCGCGGGGATCCCGGGCTGCTGGCGGACTGGGCGTACAGCCCCTGGGGCGAGGAGGACCTGCCGGTGTGGCAGGGG
>NZ_JTIY01000001.1:6573304-6621233 GCF_000818175.1 Streptomyces sp. AcH 505 | reverse complement strand
CTGCCGGTGTGGCAGGCGCTCGCCGCCGCCCTCCCCGTACGGCAGCGGCCTTCGGCGCTGGCGCGCGTACGCGAGCTGGACGGACTGCAGGGCGCCTGACGGACCGGCACGGAGCCCGCCCGCACGGCCCGGCGTAACTCGACGGACCGTCACATACCCGGCGCGTCACACACGGCGGTGGCGGCCCCCGCTGTTTAGTGTCGGCTGACGGGGCGTGTGGTCCGCGCCCCGGCAGGTGTGCCGGACTCCCCTTTCGGGTAGTCGACCCGTCCCGACCGGAGGAGCCCCCATGCCCGAGCTGTTCATCGGCGGCAAGTGGACATCGGCCGTCGACGGGCACGTACGCGACATCCGCTGCCCGGCCGACGGCACGTTGGTGGCGACGGTGGACGAGGCGGGTCCGAAGGACGCGGCGGCCGCGATCGGCGCCGCCCGCAGCGCCTTCGACCGCGGTCCATGGCCGTCGACGCCGGCCGCCGAGCGCGGCAGACTGCTGCTGCGCGTCGCCGATCTGCTGGAGCGCGACAAGAACATCCTCGCTCGGGCCGAGTCCCTGGACACAGGGAAGCGGCTGGTCGAGAGCGAGTACGACATGGACGACATCGCCAACTGCTTCCGCTACTTCGGCAATCTGGTGGCGGCCGGCGGCACCGACCGGATCGTCGACACCGGCAACCCCGCCATCGACAGCAGAGTCGTGCACGAGCCGGTCGGGGTGTGCGCGCTGATCACCCCGTGGAACTACCCGCTGCTGCAGACCTCGTGGAAGGTCGCCCCCGCGATCGGCGCCGGCAACACCTTCGTACTGAAGCCGAGCGAGCTGACACCGCACACCGCGATCCTGCTGATGCGGCTGCTGACCGAGGCGGGACTCCCGGACGGCGTCGCCAATCTCGTACTCGGCGCGGGGGCCACGGCGGGCGCGCCGCTCAGCGAAGACCCGCGCGTCGACATGGTGTCGTTCACCGGCGGTCTGGTCACCGGACGGCGGATCATGGCCGCCGCGGCACCGACGGTGAAGAAGCTGGCCCTGGAGCTGGGCGGCAAGAACCCCAACATCGTCTTCGCCGACGCGGATTACGAGACGGCCGTCGACTACGCCCTGACAGCGGTGTATCTGCACTCGGGTCAGGTCTGTTCGGCGGGTGCCCGGCTGCTCGTCCAGGACGAGTTGCACGACTCGTTCGTCGAGGACGTGGTGACCCGCGCCCGCGCGATCCCGATGGGCGGCCCCTTCGACGAGCACGCCCGCACGGGCCCGCTGATCTCGGCGGCGCACCGCGACAAGATCGAGGCGTATGTGGCGGCCGGTGTCGCCGAGGGCGCCGTGCTGCGCTGCGGCGGCGCCCGGCCCGACGACCCGGCGCTGGCGGACGGCTTCTACTACCTGCCGACCGTGCTGGACGAGTGCACGCCCGGGATGTCCGTCGTACGTGACGAGTCGTTCGGGCCGGTCCTGACGGTGGAGCGGTTCACGACCGAGGACGAGGCCGTCGCGCTCGCCAACGACACGGTGTACGGCCTTTCGGGGGCCGTCTGGTCGCAGGACGTCGGCCGGGCGCACCGGGTGGCGGCGCGGATGCGGGCCGGCACGGTGTGGATCAACGACTTCCAGCCCTACGTGCCGCAGGCCGAGTGGGGCGGCATGAAGCAGTCCGGGTTCGGCCGGGAACTGGGCCCGGCGGGGCTGGCCGAGTACCAGGAGGCCAAACACGTGTGGCGCAATCTTGAGCCGAGGCCGCTGGGGTGGTTCGAATGAGCAGGAAGAACACCTCGCAGGACCCCTTCCCCGGCGAGTCCGGCGCCACCGGCCCGGCGCAGGCCACCGGCCCTTCCGACGACGATTCGGTGGCGGACTTCGGCTACAAGCCCCAACTGAAGCGGACGCTCGGCAACTTCCACACGTTCGCAGCCGGGATCAGCTACATCTCGATCCTCACCGGGACGTTCCAGCTGTTCTACTTCGGTGTGAGTTTCGGCGGACCCGCCTACTGGTGGTCCTGGCCGATGGTCTTCGTCGGGCAGCTGATGGTGGCGCTCTGCTTCTGCGAACTGGCGGCGCGCTTCCCCGTCGCCGGGTCGATCTACAACTGGTCGAAGAAGCTCGGCGGGCCGCACATCGGCTGGCTGGGCGGCTGGATGATGGTCACGGCGACGATAGTGTCACTGGCGGCCGTCGCGCTCGCGTACCAGGTCACACTGCCGCAGATCTCCTCCGCCTTCCAGTTCGTCGGAGACGGCACGGGGAAGTCCGACGCGGCGAAGAACGCGGTGCTCCTGGGCACCGTCCTGATCATCTTCACCACGCTGGTGAACGCGTTCGGCGTCAAGCTGATGGCCCGGATCAACTCGGCGGGCGTGATGATCGAGCTGATCGCGGCGGTCGTGCTGATCGGGCTGCTGGCCGCGCACATCACCCGCGGCCCCAGCGCCATCACCGAGACCCACGGCTTCGGCAGCGGCCAACCACTGGGCTACTTCGGTGCGTTCCTGACCGCCTCCCTCGCCTCGGCGTATGTGATGTACGGATTCGACACCGCGTCCTCGCTCGGCGAGGAGTCGGTGAACCCGAGCCGCAACGCACCACGGGCGATCCTGCGCGCGCTGTGCGCCTCGTTCCTGATCGGCGGGCTGATCCTGCTGTTCGCGCTGCTCGCCGTGCCGGACCTGACGTCGAAGAAACTGTCCGTCGACGGGCTGCAGTTCGTGGTCCTCTCCACCCTGGGTCACACCATCGGTCAGATCGTGCTGTGGTGTGTCGTCATCGCCATCACCGTCTGCGAGCTGGCCGTGCACACCGCGGGGATCCGGCTCGCCTTCGCGATGGCCCGCGACAACTGCCTGCCGTTCTCGTCGCTGGTGGCGCGGGTGAGCCCGCGCTTCCAGACTCCGGTGTTCCCCGCCGTGGTCATCGGGCTCGTCGCGATCGGCATTCTCGTACTCAACATCGACCAGCCGCAGATCTTCTCGGTGGTCACCAGCATCGCGATCATCATGATCTACCTGGCCTATCTGCTGGTCACCGCGCCGATGCTGTGGAAGCGGCTGCGCGGTCAGTGGCAGCCGGCCGAAGGCCATTTCTCCCTCGGCAAGTTCGGCCTGCCGGTCAACATCCTGGCGGTGCTCTGGGGCACCGCCATGTCGGTCAACCTCGCCTGGCCGCGCCGTGACGTGTATAACGCGGCGCCGCCCTTCCACTGGTATCTGCAGTGGGGCGCGTTCCTGTACATCGGGATCATCGCGGGTGCCGGCTTCGCCTACTACTGGTTCGTGAAGCGGGGCCGTATCGCCGTCATCGACTCGGCGAGGGCGGTACCCGTCGAGCCGACACCGCCGCCGGCCCCCTGAGCCGGTCACCTCTCCGCTGAGCCGTCGCCTGACCAACGAACTGGAGCAGTCATGCCCGCCGGAACTCCTGTGCACGAATTCGACTACGTCGTCGTCGGCGGCGGTACGGCCGGAGCCGTCGTCGCCGCCCGGCTGACGGAGGACCCGGCCGTCACCGTCTGTGTGGTGGAGGCGGGCCCCTCGGACGTCGGCGACGACAGCGTCCTGCAACTGGACCGGTGGATGGCCCTGTTGGAGTCGGGCTACGACTGGGACTACCCGGTGGAGCCGCAGGAGAACGGCAACAGCTTCATGCGCCACGCGCGCGCCAAGGTTCTGGGCGGCTGCTCGTCCCACAACTCCTGCATCGCCTTCTGGGCGCCGGCCGAGGATCTCGACGAGTGGGGCGCGCTGGGCTGTACGGGGTGGAGCGCCGCCGACTGTTTCCCGCTGTACAAGCGGCTGGAGACCAATGACGCGCCCGGTGACCACCACGGCCGCTCCGGTCCCGTCGTGATCCGTACGGTGCCGCCCCACGACCCGTGCGGAGTCGCCCTGTTGGAGGCCTGCGCGGCGGCCGGCATCCCGACCACACCGTTCAACACGGGTACGACCGTGGTGCGCGGCGCGCACCAGTTCCAGATCAACGCCCGCGAGGACGGCACCCGGTCGTCCGCCTCCGTGTCGTATCTGCACCCGCTCATCGGCAGCCGGCCCAATCTGGAGATCCGGACCGACCTCCAGGCGAAGCGGCTGCTGTTCGACGGCAACCGCTGTACGGGCGTCGAGTATCTGGAGCCCGACACCATCCACAGCGGCTCGGTCTCGGCGCGGCGCGAGGTGATCGTCGCCTGCGGCGCCATCGACTCGCCGAAGCTGCTGATGCTGTCCGGCATCGGCCCGGCCGCTCATCTGCGGGAGACCGGTGTGGACGTACGGGTCGACTCCCCCGGCGTCGGCTCGCACCTGCAGGACCACCCGGAGGGCGTGATCATGTGGGAGGCGAAGCAGCCGATGGTCAGCTCGTCCACCCAGTGGTGGGAGATCGGGATCTTCGCCAACACCGAACCCGGCCTGGACCGACCCGACTTGATGTTCCACTACGGCTCGGTGCCGTTCGACATGAACACCTACCGGCGCGGCTATCCGACGACGGACAACGCGTTCTGTCTCACTCCGAACGTGACCAGGGCCCGCTCCATGGGCACCGTGCGGCTGCGCACCCGTGACTTCCGCGACAAGCCGAAGGTCGACCCGCGCTACTTCACCGACGAGCACGACCGCCGCGTGATGACGTACGGGCTGCGCCTGGCCCGTGAGATCGCGGCGCAGGCACCGATGGCGGAGTGGACGGGCACCGAACTGGCCCCGGGTCCCGCGGCCCAGTCCGACGAGGAGCTGTTCGCGTACATCCGGGAGACGCACAACACCGTCTACCACCCGGCGGGCACGGTACGGATGGGCGCGGCCGACGACGCGCAGTCGCCGCTCGACCCGCAGCTGCGGGTCAAGGGCGTCACCGGGCTGCGGGTGGCGGACGCGTCCGTGATGCCGTTCCTGCCCGCCGTCAACCCGTGCATCACGACGATGATGATCGGCGAGAAGTGCGCCGACATGATCAAGGCGGGCTGAGCACCGCCGCCGGGCACGCAACCTCGTTGCAACGTACGGGTTCCTAGCCTCGGTTCCGGCGCCGTCCAACGGCGGGCGGCGCGGAATCGGGAGGCCACAGAGATGACCCGTTACGCTGCGCCCGGCACCGAGGGCGCGATCGTCTCGTACGAGTCCCGCTACGACCACTGGATCGGCGGCGAGTTCGTCCCGCCGGCCCGCGGCCAGTACTTCGAGAACCCGAGCCCGGTCAACGGCCGCCCCTTCACCGAGATAGCGCGCGGCACCGCCGATGACGTCGAGCGCGCCCTGGACGCCGCGCACGGCGCCGCCCCCGCCTGGGCGAAGACGTCGGCCGAGGCGCGCGCCAACATCCTCAACAAGATCGCGGACCGGATGGAGGCGCATCTGGAGGAGCTGGCGGTCGCCGAGAGCTGGGAGAACGGCAAGCCGGTACGGGAGACCCTGGCCGCCGACATCCCGCTGGCCATCGACCACTTCCGCTACTTCGCCGGCGCGCTGCGGGCCCAGGAGGGCTCGCTGAGCGAGCTGGACGACGACACCGTCGCGTACCACTTCCACGAGCCGCTGGGCGTCGTGGCGCAGATCATCCCGTGGAACTTCCCCATCCTGATGGCGACATGGAAGCTGGCCCCGGCGCTGGCCGCGGGGAACGCCGTGGTGATCAAGCCGGCCGAACAGACGCCGGCCTCGATCCACTTCTGGATGAGCCTGATCGCCGACCTGTTGCCGCCCGGTGTGGTCAACATCGTCAACGGCTTCGGTGTGGAGGCGGGCAAACCACTGGCGTCCAGCCCGCGCGTCGCGAAGGTCGCCTTCACCGGCGAGACCACCACAGGGCGGCTGATCATGCAGTACGCCTCCGAGAACATCAAGCCGGTCACCCTGGAACTGGGCGGCAAGAGCCCGAACTTGTTCTTCGACGACGTCTGGGCGGCGGACGACGACTTCCGCGACAAGGCGCTGGAGGGCTTCACCATGTTCGCCCTCAACCAGGGCGAAGTGTGTACGTGCCCGTCGAGGGCGCTCATCCAACGCGGCCACTACAGCGAGTTCCTGGAGGCGGGCGTCGCCCGCACCGAGGCGATCGTGCCGGGCCACCCGCTGGACACGGACACGATGATCGGCGCCCAGGCGTCCAACGACCAGCTGGAGAAGATCCTTTCGTATCTGGACATCGGCCAGCAGGAAGGCGCCAAGGTCCTGACGGGCGGGCACCGTATCGACTACGACGGCGAACTCGCGGGCGGCTACTACGTCCAGCCCACGATCTTCGAGGGCGACAACCGCATGCGGATCTTCCAGGAGGAGATCTTCGGCCCGGTGCTCGCCGTCGCGTCCTTCAGCGACTTCGACGACGCGATCAAGACGGCGAACGACACCCTGTACGGCCTGGGCGCGGGTGTCTGGACCCGGGACATGAACACCGCCTACCGCGCGGGCCGCGCGATCCAGGCGGGCCGGGTCTGGACGAACTGCTACCACGCGTACCCGGCACACGCGGCGTTCGGAGGCTACAAGCAGTCGGGGATCGGCCGCGAGAACCACAAAATGATGCTGGAGCACTACCAGCAGACCAAAAACCTGCTCGTGTCGTACTCACCGAAGAAGCTGGGCTTCTTCTAGACGCGGGAAGGGGGCGCCTGACCGGGGCAGTTGCCCGGCAGGCGCCCTTCTCTTCAGCCGACGACTCGGGCAACCGCCGCGTAGATGCCGCTGCCTTCGGGCTCGGGGGCGGCCGCGCCCTGGAACCACTCGGGGGCGGTGACCAGGCCGGGGTCCAGGATCTCAAGACCGTCGAAGAAGCGGCCGACCTCCTCCCGGGTGCGGAATCCCAGTTTGATCCCGCCCTTGGCGTACTGGGCGGTGACCAGGTCTGCGAGGTCCGTGTACCGGTCCGACGCGGCGTGCGAGAGGACCAGAGCGCTGCCCGGCGGCAGGGCCTCGACCAGCGTGGAAACGATGCCGTACGGGTCCTGCTCGTCGGGGACGAAGTGCATGAGCGCGATGAGGGAGAGCGCGATCGGCCGGTCGAAGTCGAGGAACTGCCGGGCGTGTTGGAGGATCGTCTCCGGCTCGCGCACATCCGCCTGGATGTAGTCCGTGACGCCTTCGGGCGTGCTGACGAGCAGGGCCTCCGCGTGCCGCAGCACGATGGGATCGTTGTCGGTGTAGACGATGCGGGCCGCCGGGTTGATCTCCTGGACTATCTGGTGAAGGTTCGGCTCGGTGGGGATGCCCGTGCCGATGTCGAGGAACTGATCGACCCCGGTGCCGGCCAGCCACGCCGCGGCCCGATTCATGAACGCGCGATTCTGCCGCGCGGCGTCCTTCGCCTCCGGAGGGAGCTTCTCGCCCACCTCCTGATCGACGCGATAGTTGTCCTTCCCGCCGAGAAGCCAGTCGTAGACCCGCGCCGGGTGAGGCTTGCTGGTGTCGATCTGAACCTTGGGCGTACCTGCCGTCATGAACGGCTCCTTACACGGGGCGGGCGGTGGCGGTCCGGCGCAGCGCTGCGACCGACCTGTCGGTCGGTCACGGCCCTCTGGGCTGCGAACAAAATAGCAACTGCCGTGCGGGGGAAGGCCCTCGGTACGGGATCCGGCTACTGGTAGCAGGGCGATCCGCACCGCACCGTGAACGTACCGCTGTCG
The DNA here is from genome assembly GCF_000818175.1 of Streptomyces sp. AcH 505. Taxonomy (GTDB): domain Bacteria; phylum Actinomycetota; class Actinomycetes; order Streptomycetales; family Streptomycetaceae; genus Streptomyces. Next base: position 6,613,620 of record NZ_JTIY01000001.1, on the reverse strand, counting down.
TTGAGCCTCACCGAGGCGTTGGGGTGAGCGTCGGCCGGGGGCGCCGTGCTGGTCCCCCGGCCAGGGGAACTGCCATGGCCTGCGGCGCGAGGGCGGTGAGGGTCGCGGCAGCCGCGAAGGCGGCGGCAATCACGTGCTTGGACAGACGCATCCGAAGAGTCCCGCGCTTCTCCATACGATCGCCGCGAATGGCAGAGCGCGTTCCGAGCGGGCACCGATACCGGCGCCGCTCACGGCGACAGAGGTCGCCGCACGCCGTCCGTGGACTCTCTTACCTCCAGCCAGTGCGGGGCCATGTGCACCTCGAACGGGGGCGGGGTCTCCGCGCGGATGCGGGTCGCCAGGCACTTCACGGCCAGGGAGGCGACCGCGGCCTTGTCGGGCACCACGGAGGTGAGGGAGGGCGTGCTGTAGAGCGCCTCCTCCGAGCCGTCGATGCTCGCCACCGCGACGTGCTCGGGGATGCTCATATCCGCCTCGTACAGGGCCCGTTGTGCGCCGCTGGCCAGCATGTCGCTAAAGCAGAAGACCGCGTCGGGCTGTTGGGCCGCCGGCAGCGACAGCAAGGCGCGCGTCGCCAGCAGTCCGTCCCGGCGGCCGAACTCCTTGACCGGCGGCGCGAGTCGGGGATCGAACGTCAGGCCGGCGTCGTGCAGCGCCTGCTGGAAACCCTCAAGGCGCTGACGGCTCGTCGCCGACCCCTGCCGGTCCACTCCGACGGCGGCGATCCGCGAACGGCCCAGGCCCGCAAGATGCGCGGTGACTTCACGCGCCGCCGCGACGTTGTCGATCAGCACGTGGTCGGCGACGACCTGATCCCGCTCGTAACTGCGCTCACCGAGCAGGACCAGCGGAAACTCGTTCGCGACGGGGGCGAGTTCGTGGAGCGAGACATGCAGGGGCGAGAGGATCACGCCGTCCAGCAGGGAAGCGCCGACGCCGGTCGCCAGGCGCAGTTCCTCCGTCGCGTCCCCCAGCGTCTCCTCGATGAGGACGGTGAAGCCCAGCGCCGCGGCCTCCGCGCGTACGTGGTGGGCGAGTTCCGCGAAGTAGGGCGTGGCCAGATCCGGGACGGCGAGGCCGATGAGACCGCTGCGCCCCGTGCGCAGACGGCGCGCGGAGGCGTTCGGCCGGTAGCCCAGCTCCCGCACGGCCTGCATCACCCGTGTCCGCGTCGCTTCGGACACCTTGGGTGCGCCACGTACAACGTTGGACACGGTCTTGATCGAAACCCCGGCCCGCTCCGCCACATCCTTGACTGTCACCGCTGCCACTGACCAGCCCCATCTTCTTGTTTTCCCTGATTATGCACTGGTCCGGGCCAGGTAGCAGGGCTCCGAGCCGGCCCGATCCCATTTCCGACGAAGGGTTGACCTCGACGATACACGGCGGTTACAACGTTAGAACCGATCGGAAACGACCACCTCGGAAACGGTCGAAAGCGGCTCGGCGACCGTCGTACGCGCGCTGCCCCGCAGCGCTCCCTTTGTCTGCCTCACGAGAGGGTCCGCATGTCCTCGCATCGCTCGAACCCACCACTGCGCACAGCCGTGGTCGGGACGGGAGGAATCGCTCGCTCCAGCCATCTGCCGGCGCTGCGCACCCTGGCGGCCGAGGGAGAGACGGAGCTCGTCGCCGCCGTCGATGTCGCCGAGGACGCGGTGCGCGCGTTCGCCGACGAGGCCGGCATCGGGTACGCCGCCACGGACCTCGACGCGATGCTGGCCGACGTACGTCCCGATCTCGTGGTGCTGTGCACCCCGCCCGCCGTCCACCGGGAGCAGTCCGTGGCCGCGCTCAAGGCCGGTGCCTGGGTGTGGTGCGAGAAGCCGCCGTGCCCCTCGCTGGCGGACTACGACGCGGTCGAGGCGGCGGAGAAGGGCGGCGAAGCCGGCCCGTACGCCTCCATCGTCTTCCAGCACCGCTTCGGCTCCGGTGCGCGGCACGTGCGGCGGCTGCTCCACGACGGCGCATTCGGCCGTACGCTGGTGGCCCACTGCCAGACCACCTGGTACCGGGACGACGCCTACTACTCGGCGCCGTGGCGCGGCCGTTGGGCGACCGAGGGCGGTGGCCCCGCCATGGGGCACGGCATCCACCAGACCGATCTGCTGCTGGACCTGATGGGCCCGTGGACCGAGGTACGGGGCATGGCGGCGCGGCTCGTCCACGACGTGGAGACCGAGGACGTGTCAACGGCCCAGGTCCGGTTCGCCGGCGGCGCGCTCGGCACCGTCGTCAACAGCGTGCTCAGCCCGGACGAGGTCAGCCGGATCCGTATCGACTGTGAGCGTGCCACGATCGAGCTGACCCATCTGTATGGCTACCGCAACGCGGACTGGCGCATCACCCCGGCCCTGGGCGTTCCTGAGGAGACCGTGGCGGCCTGGCGCGACTTCGGCGCCGACGAACCCAGTTCGCACCTGGCCCAACTGCGGTCCCTGGTGGCCGACATCAAGGCGGGACGGCGTCACGCCACCAGCGGCGCCGGTGGCCGGCGGACGCTCGAATTCATCACCGCCATGTACAAGTCCGCGTTCACCGACACCCCCGTACACGCCGGGGAGATCGGGCCGGGCGACCCCTACTACACCGCACTGCACGGCGGCGCTCCGGGCTGGGCGCCGGCCGATTCCCGCACGGAACAGGATCACGCATGACGCTCGCACTGACCCATGCCCACGGCGACCGCATCACCGTCGCCCACGAAGCCACCGGCACCGAGCTGTTCACCTATGTGTACCGCCCGGAGGCCGCGTGGGAGGCACCCAAGCCGTACCTCCATCCGATCCGGACCCTGTCCGGCGGGCTGGTCACCGACTACCGCCCCAACGACCACCGTTGGCACAAGGGGCTGCAGCTGACCGCTTCCCATCTGTCGGGCCAGAATCTGTGGGGCGGCAACACCTATGTGCACGGCGAGGGGTATCTCGAACTGCCCGAGCGGGTCGGCTCGATGGCTCATGTCGCCTTCGACGAAGTCTCGGCCGCGGGCGGCGGCGCCGTCATCGCCGAGCGCCTGACCTGGCACCCGTACGACGGGGAGCTGTGGGCCGAGGAGCAGCGCCGCATCGAGGTGCGCGACGTCGATCAGCGGGCCGGCAGCTGGTCGTTCACCTGGACGTCGGCCGTGACCAACCGGCGTACGGAACCGCTGCGGTTCGGCAGCCCCACCACCCACGGCCGGCCGGCCGCCGGATACACCGGTCTGTTCTGGCGCGGTCCGCGCGCCTTCCGCGACGGCCAGGTCTTCACCGCCGAGGCGGGGACCGGGGACCTGATGGGCAGTCAGGCGGCCTGGCTGGCCTACGTCGGTGAGCACGACGGCCGCGACGGCCATGCCACGGTCGTCTTCGAGCACGCCCCCGCCAACGACCACGCGGGCGGCAACGGAACGCACCCGGCGCACTGGTTCGTGCGCAGTGACCCGTTCGCCGCTGTCGCACCGTCCTGGGCGTTCCACGAGGAGCTGGTACTCGCCCCCGGCGACACACTCACCCGGAGCTATCGCGTCCTCGTCGCCGACGGCGCCTGGGACCGCGGTCAGGTCGCCGCGCATCTGGAGGCACACGCATGGTGAGCGCGACGTACGACGGCTTTCCCGGGGCGGTCGGCGTGTCCCGGCTGAGCGTGTACGACTGGCCCACCGCCGACGGCCGTCCCGGCGGAGGCACCCCGCATCTGCACCTCACCTGCAGCGAGGGGTACGTCGTGACGGCGGGCCGGGGAGCCGTGCAGACCCTCACCGTCTCCGGCTTCCGCGAGACGCCCCTGGAGCCGGGCACGGTGGCTTGGTTCACCCCGGGCACGATCCACCGGCTCATCAACGAGGGCGGTCTTGAGATCACCGTCGTGATGCAGAACAACGGACTGCCGGAGGCGGGGGACGCGGTGCTGACGCTGCCGCAGGATCTGCTCGCCGATCGCGAGGTGTACACGGACGCGGTGCGTATCCCCGCCGATGTCCCCGAGGCCGAGCAGGTGGCGGTCGCACGCGCCCGCCGCGACCTGGCGGTCCGGCGCTTCCTCGAACTGCGCGAGGCCACCGAAGCCGGCGACCCGAAGCCGCTGACGGAGTTCCAGCGGGCGGCGGGCGAGCTGGTGCGGCCCCTGCTCGACGCGTGGGAGCAGCGCTGGAAGGACGGCGCACACGCGGCCGCGTCGGCGACGCGGGCCCAACTCGGCGCGCTGCGTGCTCAGGACGTACGGCATCTGGCCGAGGCCACGGTCACCGCGACCGGACCCACCGCACGGGGGCGGTTCGGCATGTGCGGCCGGCTCGACGTCTACGCCGGCATCTGACGGCGCGAGCCGTCGCTCCGCCCCCGGAGCGAACCACCCTCCTCCTCCCCCATTCACCTCCCTCTCCCCTGGAAGGCCCCTATGCCCGAGCCCCGAAGCGGGCGGCGCCGACTCCCACGCCGCCGGGCCGTACTGGCCGCGGCCGTCGTCGGTCTCAGCACGGCCCTGACGGCCACGCTCTCCGCGTGTTCCGCCGAGAGCGGTACGGCGTCCCAAGGAGTGACCCTCACCTTCACCTGGTGGGGCAACGACGACCGTGCCGCGCGCACCGACGAGGCCGTGCGGCTCTTCGAGAAGGAGCACCCCGGCGTCACCGTCCGCACCTCGAACGCGGACTTCGGCTCGTACCTCCAGAAGCTGGCCACCCAGGCGGCCGGCGGCGATATACCCGACGTGGCGCAGCTCGACTACCGGCAGATCTCGCAGTACGCGGGCGGCGGCGCGCTCATGTCGCTCGGCAAGGACATCGCGAACAAGACGATCCGCACGGACGAGATGGACGACGAACTCGTCCGCACGGGGACGTACGAAGGCAAGCAGTACGCCCTGCCGATGGGCCGGGGCATCACCGGGTACGCGTACGACTCCGCCCTCTACAAGAAGGCCGGCGTCCCGGCACCGAAGCCGAGCTGGACGTGGGAGGACTGGGCCGACGCCAACAAGAAGATCGCCGACCTCGGCCTGAAGGCGCCGGACGGAGTCCCCGTTACGGGCTCCAACAACGGCGGTGACAACGAGGACGTGTTCGAGGACTGGCTGCGCGGCCGGGGCAAGCAGCTCTACGACGGCCAGCAGAAGCTCGGCTTCACCGAGAACGACCTCACCGAGTTCTGGACCTTCCTCAACAAGCTGCGCAAGGAAGGCGCCATCGCGACGGCCAGTGACACCGCGCAGGCCGACAGCACCGAGACCAGCCCGCTGGGCCGTGGGCACGGCGCCGCCGACTACACCTGGGACGCGACCTTCCCCGGCTACACCACGCTGCTCGGCGACCGTATCCGCTTCGGTCCCGTGCCGACGACCGCGGGCCGCCCGGGACAGTACTTCAAACCCACCATGCTCATCGGCGTCGGCGCGCACACCGAACACCCCAAAGAGGCAGCGGAGTTGGTCGACTTCCTGCTCAACGACCGGCGGGCGGGCGACATCATGGGCTTCACCCGGTCCACCCCGCCCAACCGGGTGATCGCCGACCGCGTCGCCAAGACCCTCAAGGGCCCTGAGCACGAGATCTACCAGTACTCGCAAATGATGGAGTCCTACGGCCTCGACGCGCCGCCCAGCGCACCACCACGGGGCGACATCGCGATCCAGACCGCCTTCAAACGCGAGTACCAGCGGGTGATCTTCGAGCTGTCCACCCCACGGGAAGCGGCGCGCGAACTGATCAACGAGGCCAAGCGGGAGCTGACGTCATGAGCACTGTGTCGACCAAGGCCGCCGTACGGCCGGGCCCGACGGCGGAGCGGCAGGCCCCGGCCGGGCGACGCCGCACGAGGCGCGAACGGCAGTGGCCCGCCTACGTGTTCCTCTCGCCGTGGATGATCGGCGCCGTCGTACTGACCCTGGTGCCGATGGCCGTCTCCCTCTACCTGTCGTTCACGGACTACAACCTCCTCGACCCACCACGGTGGGTTGGGTTGCGCAACTACACCGACATGCTCACCAACGACCCGCGCTACTGGCGGTCGGTGGGGACGACGCTGCTGTACGTCGTGATCGCCGTCCCGCTGAAGCTGGCCTTCGCGCTCGGTGTGGCGGTGCTGCTGAAGAACCTCAACCGCGGCCGGGCCTTCTACCGTTCGGCGTTCTACGCGCCGTCCCTGCTCGGTGCGAGCATGTCCATCGCGCTGGTGTGGCGCGCGCTGTTCAACGACGGCGGCTCGGTCACCAACGTCCTGGACAAGGTCGGCATCCACACCGGCAGTTGGATCGGCAGCCCGCACCTCGCGGTGTACGCGGTCGTGCTGCTCACGGTGTGGCAGTTCGGCGCACCCATGGTGATCTTCCTGGCCGGGCTGCAGCAGATCTCCCCCGACCTCTACGAGGCCGCGGCCCTCGACGGCGCGGGCCGCTGGCGGCAGTTCGTGTCCATCACCGTGCCGATGCTCTCCCCTGTCGTCTTCTTCAACCTGGTGCTGGAGACCATCCAGTCGTTCCAGGTGTTCACCCCCGCGTTCGTCATCAGCGGCGGTGACGGCGGGCCCGCGGACTCCACGCTGTTCTACACGCTCTACCTGTACGAGCGCGGCTTCACCGCCTCGCACATGGGTTACGCGGCGGCGATGGCCTGGCTGCTGCTGATCGCCATCGGTGTGGTCACCCTGATCCTGTTCCGGACGTCCCGGTCCTGGGTCTTCTACGCGGACGAGGAGGGACGATGAACATCGCCATGAAGCGGTGGCTGCCGCACACGATCGCGGTCGTGGGTCTGCTCCTGCTGCTCTATCCGCTGGCCTGGCTGCTGGCCACGTCGCTCAAACCGGCCGACGAGGTGGTGACCAGCCTCGACCTGTGGCCCAAGCACCTGGAGTGGTCCAACTACACGACGGCCCTCGACGGTGTGTCCGGCATCTCCGTCACCCGACTGCTCGGCAACACCCTGCTGATCGCGGGCGGCGCCGTCGTCGGCAACGTCCTGTCCTGCTCGCTGGCCGCCTACGCCTTCGCCCGGCTGCGCTTCCGCATGAGCAAGGTGATGTTCGGGTTCATGGTGGCGACGCTGATGCTGCCGCACCACGTCGTACTGATCCCGCAGTACATCATCTTCAACCGGCTCGGCATGGTGGACACCTACTGGCCGCTGATCCTGCCGAAGTTCCTGGCCACCGAGGCGTTCTTCGTCTTCCTGATCGTGCAGTTCATGCGCGGGCTGCCACGCGAGCTGGACGAGTCGGCCCGTATCGACGGCTGCGGCCCCTTCCGCACGTACTGGTCGATCACCCTGCCGCTGAGCCGGCCCGCGCTGATCACCACCGCCATCTTCACGTTCATCTGGACGTGGAACGACTTCTTCACACAGATGATCTACCTGTTCGCACCGGAGAAGTTCACCATCACCCTCGCCCTGCGCAGCTTCGTCGACCAGTCCAGCACCTCCGCCTACGGACCCATGTTCGCGATGTCGGTGATCTCCGTACTGCCGATCGTGCTGTTCTTCTTCGTGTTCCAGCGCTATCTGGTGCAGGGCCTGGCCACCTCCGGACTGAAGGGCTGAGGCTCCGTGACCCACGCATCCGCCACCCCTCCCGACCGCCGGCAACCGGGCGAGATCTTCGGGACCAGCTTCACCCTCTTCGCCGACGTGCTGCTCGTCGGTCTGCTCACCAGCCTCGCGTGCCTCCCGGTCGTCACGGCCCCTGCAGCTTTCGCCGCCGCCTCGGCGACGCTCCGGCAGACCGCGGCCGACGGCGTGCAGGTCAAGTTTGCGACGTACGCCGACCACCTGCGGACGCTCCTGTCCAGGCGCACACTCGCCGTCGGGCTGATCCCACCGGCGTTCGTCCTGGTCCTGCTGGTCGACGCCGCATTGGTGGGCAGCTCGATGCCGGGAGCGCATGTCATGGCGGTCGCCCTGGTCGTCGTCACGCTGGCCGCCGCGGTCGTGGGACTGCGCGCCACGGCGCTGGAGGCCCCGTACCGGCTGTCCGCGCGTGAGGCGCTCGTCCGCGCGGCCGCCGACCCGGGCGGCACGCTGCTGCTGGCCGGCGCCGTGCTCCTGTCGGCGCTCCTCGTCTGGTCGCTGCCCCTGCTGATCCCACTGCTGCCGGGAGCGCTGGCGTTCGCCGGCACCGTGGTGGACCTCCGCCGCGCCCCGGGCCGGCAGGACGCCTGACACCCGGACGACCTCGCCGCGCACACCCCTTTCCTCTTCCCTGCGCCCTCCCAGGGCCTGGCACCACCGGAGTTCTCGCATGCCCCACACCCACCTGGCAGCAGCGGGCCATCCTCGGCCGCAGCTCGTACGGGACCCGAACTGGCGCGACCTGTCGGGCCCCTGGCAATTCGCCTACGACGACGAGGACCGCGGACGGTCCGGCCGCTGGATGGACCCGGACAGCACCGAACCCTTCACGGCGACCATCACCGTGCCCTACCCACCCGAGTCGGAGGCGTCGGGCCTGCGCGACACCGCTTTCCATCCCGTGCTCTGGTACCGCCGTACGGTCGACGTGCCCGTACCGGCCGCGGGCCGGCGCCTCCTGCTGCACTTCGGCGCGGTCGACTACCGGGCCGACGTATGGGTGAACGGCCACCTGGTCGGCCGTCACGAAGGCGGCCACACCGGCTTCTCCTGCGACCTCACCGACGCGATCGACCACGACGGGGAGCAGGTCGTCGTGGTCCGCGCCGAGGACGAGCCGCGCGACGCGGCCCAGCCGCGTGGCAAGCAGGACTGGCAGCAGGATCCGCACATCATCTGGTACCACCGCACGTCCGGCATCTGGCAGCCGGTGTGGCTGGAGGACGTCCCGGACGAGCATGTGACGCTCCTGCACTGGACGCCCGACGTCGCCCACGCCCGCGTGCACTGCCGGCTGAACCTCAGCCGATGGCCACGGCGCCCGCTGCATCTGACGGTCCGGCTCACCCTCGGCGACCGCGTACTGGCCGAGCAACGGACCCTGACCGAGGGGCAGGAGACCGTGTTCGATGTCGCTGTGCCGGCCCTGCGGCACGGACAGGATCTCGACGATCTGCTCTGGAGCCCGGAGCACCCACATCTCGTGGACGCGACGGTCGAGGTCAGCGACGCGGCCGACGGCGCGCCCGTCGACCACGTCACCTCGTACCTCGGTCTGCGCGACATCAACTGGAGCGACGGCGTCTTCCTGCTCAACCACAAGCCGTACTTCTTGCGGTTCGCGCTGCAACAGGGCTACTGGCCCGCGTCACACCTGTCGGCGTCGGCCGACGAACTGCGCCGCGACGTCGAACTGGCCAAGGAACTCGGCCTCAACGGGCTGCGCATCCACCAGAAGATCGAGGATCCGCGCTTCCTCTACTGGGCCGACCGGATCGGGTTGATGCTGTGGGAAGAGATGCCCTCCGCGTACGCCTTCGGCACACCGACCGTCGAGCGGACGGTCGGTGAATGGACCGAAGCCGTCGCACGCGACCTCAGTCACCCCTCGATCGTCGCGTGGGTGCCGATCAACGAGTCCTGGTCCGTCCCGAACCCCGGACTCGTCCCGGCGCAGCGGCACTTCATGGACGCCCTGTACCACCTCACCAAGTCCTTGGACCCGTCGCGCCCTGCCGTCTCCAACGACGGCTGGGAGGTGTCGGCCGCCGACATCTGGGGTGTGCACGACTACACCCAGCACGCGGAGGTGCTGCGGGAGCGGTACGGACACGCCGCGTTGCGGCGGGGCGCGATAGTCGACCAGTGGCCGGGCGCGAAGCGCCTCACGCTGGACGGCGTACGGCACGAAGGACAGCCGGTCGTCCTCAGCGAGTTCGGCGGGGCCACCTTCGAACCGGCCGAGGGCGCCACGTGGTTCGGCTACGACACCGTCGCCACGGAGCAGGAGTTCGCAGAGCGGCTGGATTCCCTGGTGGAGGCCGCGGTGAACTCAGGTTTCGCCGGCTTCTGTTACACCCAGTTCACCGACACCGAGCAGGAGATCAACGGCCTGTTGACTGCGGACCGCCGGCCGAAGATGCCGCCCGCCGAACTGCGCGACATCCTCACCCGCCCCCGGTCGGCGCGCCGTTCGGGGCTCTGATGGGCTCACGGAGCACTACCCGCGGCCGCACAGCGCGTGATCGGTGAGTGACTGCACGGCCTGGTTGACCTTCGTCTGGTCGATCAGAGCCGTGGTGGTGGTCACCGATACGGTCACGGCCCGGCGCCCGTCCTCGCTCACCGCGGGCCGGGTGTACACGCCGAGCCCGTCGCCCTCGTGCAGGTAGTACACCCCGCCGCAGGTCAGCGGGATCTCGCGCAGACCGAGCCCGTACCCGCCCTGCTTGCCCGACGGCGGCACCGGCAGGTCGTCGTACGGGACGGTCTCGCGCATCTGCCGCCACAGGTCGGCAGGCAGCAGCTTCCCCGCCGCCAGCGCCGCGAAGAAGGTGTTCAGGTCGGACGTGGTGCTGACGACACCGGAGTCCGCTGTGTGCTGGAGGCTCTGCTCGGTCAGGTCGAGCGGTGTACCGCCGGGGCCGTCGATCGTGACCCGCACATGCGGGCCCGGAAGGAAGGGGTTCTGGCCGGGGATGTAGGTGTGCCGCAACCCGAGCGGGGCGATGATCCGGTGTTCGACCAGCTCCTGCCAGGAGGCGCCGCCGGCGTCCGCCTTCTGGGCGATCATCGCCGCGAGCAGATAGTTGGTGTTGGAGTACGACCACTGCCGCGCCGAGCCCGCCGGTCCCGGGGTGAACAGGGGGCGGTGCCGCATCGCGACGGCGACCAGCTCCCGGGGCGGCGTCGCGTCGTAGCGGTTCTCGTCGAAGTGGTTGAGGAGGGCGTCCTGCATGTCGGGGTCGGTGATGTAGTCGTAGACACCGCTGGTCTGCTGGAGCAGGTCCCGTACGGTGATGCGTGAGCCGTCGTTGCCGTTCCCGCTGACCACGCCCGGCAGCCAGTGCTCGACCGTGTCGTCGAGCGAAAGCCTTCCCTCCGCGACGAGTTGGAGTACGACGACCGCCGTGAACGTCTTCGTCGTACTCGCCACCCGGAACTGCGCGTCCCACGGCACCGGCGCCTTCGATCCGAGACCCGCCGTGCCGTACCGCGCGCGCAGCACACCCTGCGGCGCGTCCAGCCGTGCGACGACGTTCACGTCCCCTCCCCCGGCCTTCCTGACCGCGGCGAGATCCCGCCTCAGATCGGCGGCGGTGTAAGTGGTGCCACTGGCCGACGCGGTCGGCCCCGACTGCTGACGCCCCGCCGCCTGCGCCCCCACGGGCAGCGCCGACGCCGCCACGACGGCGAGTGCGACAGCGGTCTTGCCTGCGGTCCCTGACATAGCGATGCGCATGCTGTTCCCCTTGGTGACGGCCGATGTCCGGCGCTGATCTGGAAGGGTTTCAGTCAATCCGCCGGACGATCTCCGGTACATGGCCTTGCCACCCGAGGGCATGGTGGACGTAGCCCCCCCCCGGTGACCGGTGGGGACAACACCGCGTCCGGTGGGCTTCGGCGATGTCGGCGGGGGCGACTGAACGCCGTTCACTTGCCCTGTTGTGGTGGCGTCAGGTCACGAATGTCGGAGGCGCCTCGCGGCCTTCGTGAACCGCGCAGGTCCTAGCCCGGCCGCCAGGGTGAGTTCGGCATGCCGTCGTCGCCCATGTGGGTCCGCCGCCAGGTCTCGTTCCAGCCGTACGGGATGTCCGGCACGAGCCGGTGCCGCTGCCCGCACGGGCATGGCTCCGGCGCCCACGCGCATCCGTGGCACAGCTCGACCCAACCGTGCCCGGTCGAGTTCGGCTCCAGCGGTCCCTCGTCCCCGCAGGCCGGGCAGCCGGGAAGAGCGGCGCCGTCCAGAATCGCGTTCTGCCGCCGGACGTACTCGGGCAGTCGCAACGACGGGTGGCGGAACGGGTCTTCGTACCAGGCGCGGTGCGGGCCGTCCCACCAGTTCCACAGCCACCACGGCCGCGGGTCGGCCACGGCCCGCCGCCCGGCCCGCTTCTCCGCCCGGCGCTGCGACGCGTACTCCTGCGCCCGCGCCAGCCACAGCACCCGCGCCTCGTACAGTTCCTCCACCGCCCGCACCTGCGCGTCCGGGTCCGCCTCCAAGTTACGGGGGATCCGGGCGCTGAGCGTCAGATGGTGGTAAGTCGCCCGCAAGCCGTACGGCGCGAAGACGGTAAGGCAGGTCCGCAGCGCGCTGTGCCGACGGCGGAGAGGGAGTCGGGCGTCGTGCACGCGCGCTCGATGGGTCATGAAGCTGGTCATCGTGTGCGCCCCAGGTCAAGCGCCCGCGCGCCGATCGTTGTTGGGCCCGGGTTCCGGCGCTGGGCATCGGTGCCCGGCGGGTCGGGCACGATGGGCAACCCGCGCAAGAACGCGCCGAGCGGGTCGGTCGGACCCGGCCGGGGCGCGAAGTCGTCGGGAGCGAAGACCTCCAGAACGGGTTGCATCACCATCACGTCGGGATGATGCCGGACCCACTGCCACACCGCCACGGGATTCGGCCATGGAAACTCAGGTGGCGTCAGCGCACGATCTGGATAGGGTCGTTCAATGCCCGAGCTGAAGCAGATGCATTCTGGCCACGCCCCGGCGGTTCTGGCCTTCGAGCGGGCGAACCGCGCCTACTTCGCCGCTTCGATCACCGACCGCGGCGACGACTTCTTCGACCAGTTCACCGACCGGTACAACGCCTCGCTGGCCGAGCAGGAGACCGGCGTCTGCGCCTTCTACGTGCTCGTCGCCGAGGACGGCTCGGTACTCGGCAGGTTCAACCTGTACGACCTGGAGAACGGCACGGCCAGACTCGGCTACCGCCTCGCGGAGGAAGCCGCCGGCCGCGGCGTGGCGACCGCGACCGTCCGGGAGCTGTGCCGGCTGGCGACCGCGCGGCACGGGCTGCGCACACTGCGGGCCGCCACCTCCCACGACAACACCGCGTCCCAGAGAGTCCTGACCAAGGCCGGGTTCGTCCCCGTCGGTCCTGCCTCCCCGGCCGATCTCGGCGGCGAGTCAGGCACGTGGTATCAACGCAACCTCCAGCCATAGACCTTGAGCCGGCTCGTGGGTCGGCTACGGGCCCCGATGCCGGCGCTGCTGTGCGCGGAGCGGTGACGGTGCGGCGGCCGTTCGTGATTGCCGCTACCGCCACGGCAGGTCCCGGCCGTTGGGGTTCCTCAGGCCGACAGGGTGCTGAGTTCGCCGCCGTCGGCGAACAGGATGGAGCCGTTGACGTAGCTGCTGGCGGGGCCGACCAGGAACGAGACGAAGTCGGCGATCTCGGTGGGGTCGCCCGCCCGGAGGCGCGCCCGGTTACCTCGTCCTGGTCGCCCTCGCCGGTGGCGAGCCGCCCACGCAGCTCGCTCCGCACGGTCTGGTGAGCCGCAAGCCCGACCCACGCGACCGGCGCGCGCGCCAGGTCCTCATCACCGACACCGGACGTACCCGGCTCAACGAGGTGCGGCGCAGCCTCGCCGCCGCCGAGGCACGCCTCCTCACCGACCTCGACGCCCAGGACGCGGAACAGCTGCGCGCGCTCCTTTCGCGCGTCGCCCGAACCGCTCAGCGAGAATCGATCGCCGTCGACGAAGCGGACTGCTGACAGGCCGCCCGCTCCGGCGCGAGAACAACGGCATCCGCAGGCCGCCAGGCCCCACGACCGGATCAGACGGTGAGGACGAGCTTGCCCTGGAGGTGGCCGCCGTCGAGCAGTCGGTGCGCGTCGGCGACACGCTCGAACGGGAACGTCTCCTGCACGTGGACCCGGAGCCTGCCCTGTTCCACGAGGTCGACAAGGCCGCGCAGGGCGACCGTATCGGGGTCGACCGCGATGCCGCTGAAGCGCATGCCCGCCGCTTCGTACTTGGCGGTGAGTCCCGCGTCCTCCTCGGCGACTGCCGTCACCAAGTGACCGCCTGGGCGGAGCACTTCGAGCGACCGCTCGACGGTGTCGCCGCCGATCGTGTCGAGTACGACGTCGATGTCACGGACCGCCTGGGTGAAGTCGACCGCCGTGTAATCGATCACCTCGTCGGCGCCGCATCCCTCCACGAACTCCCGCTTGCTCCGGCCGGCCGTCGTGATCACGTACGCGCCGAGCGCTTTCGCGATCTGGATCGCGACGTGGCCGACCCCGCCACCACCGCCATGGACCAGGACACGGTCGCCCTCGCCCACACCGCCGAGGTCCACGAGGCCCTGCCACGCCGTCAGCCCGACGACCGGCAGCGCCGACGCCTCGACGTGCGACAGCGACGCCGGCTTGCGTGCCAGGTGCAACGCCGGAGCGGACACGACCTCGGCGTACGCGCTCGCCGCCCGCGGGAACAGCGGCATGCCGAACACCTTGTCGCCGGGCCTGAACCGCCACGTCTGGGGCGCCTCCGCGACCACGCCGCTGATGTCCCAGCCGAGGATGAACGGAGGCCTGCCGATCAGCGGGAACTCGCCGGCGCGCAGGCGCGCCTCCAGCGGGTTCAGCCCGATCGCCTTGACGCGGACGAGGACCTCGGTGGGGAGGGGCCGAGGCTCGGGCGCGTCCACGACGGTGAGGACGTCCGGACCGCCAAGTGTGTGCTGGGTGATGACTCGCATGACTCTCCTGGGCTGTGGAACGGGGAGAGAACCCAGGCTAGGTTTCCGACAGGAACCAACAGGTACCTTGGCATCATGAGCGGCTTCGGTCCCGGCGATCCCTTTCTCTCCGACTGCCCGGCGCGTCTGGCGATCGAGCTCATCGCCGACAAGTGGACGGCGGTCGTGCTCTACGGCCTCAGCCAGGGCCCGGTGCGTCACGGCGAGCTGATCGAGCTGATCGGCGGCATCTCACGCAAGGTGCTCACCCAGACGCTCCGCCGTCTTGCGGCGCACGGACTCGTCCGCCGCCGTGCCTACGCCGAGGCGCCGCCCCGCGTCGAGTACGAACTAACCCAGCTCGGGGCGACGTTGATCGATCCGATCCACATGCTGACCGAGTGGGCGAGGATGCACGGAGACGCGGTACTCGATGCGCTCGACGCCGATCCCGGGCCGGTGGGACGGCGGGACTGACGACTGGCCGGTTCACCCGGTCGGGATAGAACGTGATCGTGGCCTCTTGAGGGGCCATGTGGTCGTCAACGGCATCTGCCGCCATTGCGTGATGTCCAGTTGCCTTATTTGGCCGCGCCTGTTCCCTCGTCCAGGTCGAGACGGTTAGCGGTCCAGCAATACCAGGCCGCGATGCTCCGGTAAGGGCGGAACTCATCCCCGAGCGCGTCCAGCTGTTTCGGCTTGGGAAGCTCCACCTGCCAGGCTTTCGCGTAGCCCTTGCGAAGCTCCAGGTCGTCGGTGGGCCAGACATCGAGTCGGCGGAGCTGGAACATGAGGAACATCTCCGCCGTCCACTTGCCGATGCCGCGCACGGCGGACAGCTGGGCAACGATCTCCTCGTCGCTCTCGTGGGAGAGCGACCGGGCGCCCAGGCGGAGGGAGCCGTCCGAGATCCTCCCGGCCAGGTCCCGGAGAGACGCGACTTTCCTCCCGGAGAGCCCACAGGCTCTCATCGTCTCGTCGGAGATGGTGTCGAGTTGCTCAGGCGTGACGGTGCCCCCCAGCGCCGCGACCAGCCGGCCGTGAATGGCCCGGGCTGCCGGGCCGGCCAACTGCTGCTGGGTGATGATCCGGACCAGAACGGCGAAGTAGGGCTCGCTGCTCTTCGGAAACTTGGGCGGTCCCGCCAGTTTTGCGAGACGGCCGATGACAGCGTTGCGGCCGGACAGCCACTCGGCTGCTTGCTGCGGCGTCATCGACGACGACGCGCGGCGGGAACGTTCAGCGACGTTGGACTTCGGGTGCTGCGACATGCTGATCACTGGCCCGGATTGCGGCGGTGCACGCGAACGCCGCGATTACTCTGGGTAACTCTGCGTGCAGGCGTCCCGTGTCTCAGTCCCCCATGGTCCCACGGTACGGACAACCTCCACCACCGGAGGGAGCCCGCCCTCGTGCCCTGGGCTGCGACGACAGCACTTGGCGAGGGCTGAGGGGGATGGGAGGCGGCGGCGTTCGGCTGCCACAATGGCCGACATGAACGCAACAGAAGCCGGGAGCAGCCTCGGACAAACCCACCAGTCCCACCGTGCTGCGGCGCGCCCGACCCTGCCCCTCTGGGTGCCGCCGGTGTGCGCCGTCATGTTCGGCGCCGCCGTGGTCTTGCAAGATCCCGATGACGGCGTGCCGGGCCTGACGGCTCCCCTCATCGGTCTCGCCCTGGCCCTCGGCGCCTACGCGCTGGTCGCGGGCATCCGCGCTCGCCAGGGCACGCGTCGGCGTGCCTCGCCGGGCGCCTGGATAGGCGCCGTGGTCGGCGCCGCCGCCTTCTCGGCGTCCTCCCTCAACAGCAGCAGCACGTCCGGACTGGGCTGGGTCTATCTGGCCGCGGGGGTCGTCGTCGCTGGGATCGTCTGGTACCGCCTGCACAGGAACGGGCTTGTTGGTGACCGGAGTTGACGGCCGGTGTAACGCGTTCGGGCGGCGCGGACGAGGGGCGCCTGTCGGAAGCACTCCGGGCTTGCTGACGTGAGTGCGTGGAGGCGGATATACCGATACGTCGGACCGGTCGAGCTGAAGGCTGCGGTTCGGATTGACGGCGGCGGGTGTCGGATCGGCGCGGCGGCTGACTTCGCCGGCTGGATCGCGGAGCGGTCGGCGGCAGAGCTGGCCGAGCCGTTCACCTTCGTGATCGGTACGGACGGTGTGCTGCGGCTGGCGCCGCGGCGAAGCGAGCATGTGGCCTGCGCCGGCGGCGACATGGTTCTGGGTGCCGGTGAGATCAGCTTCGTGCGCGAGTCGGACGGGTGGGCCGTGAGCGAGGTCAGCAATCAGTCCACCGGGTACTGCCCGGACATCAGCTCCTGGGCGGAGGTCGCCCGTGCTCTGGACGCCGTTGAGCTTGGGCGGCCCTCCGGGTTCACCCACGAATTGGTGTTCCGACGTTGCCCTGGCTGCCAGGAACACAACATTGTGCGCGAGGACGACTTCGTCTGTGTCTTCTGCGGCAGCGATCTGCCTGCGGCGTGGAACGTGGATCCCACCGCGTAACGACCGAGGGGTACAGCCACTCGGCAGGCCAGGCGCGAGCCGATGTCGTAGTCGTCGGGGGAGCTGGGCCTCCTCCAGCATCGGGGCGTTACTCGTACCGGTACTTCAGCGATTCCGCTTCTGTCTGCTCGATGTCGGCGATCGTCAGCTCCGGCATCCGCAGCTGGGCCAGGGTTACCTCGGCGGAGGTCGGCTGGGCGTCGGCCGACAGCCACTGCTCCGGCTTCCAGGCCGCGCTGCGTAGCAGCGACTTGGGGCAGTGCGGGTAGACCTCCTCGATGCCCAGCACCAGCGCACTGGCCGGCGGCTTGCCCACGGCGGTGAGCTGCGACAGCAGCTCCGGGCGGGTGGAGACGCAGGCGCGCCCGTTCACCCTGAGCGTCGTGGTGCGCCCCGGGATCAGGAACAGCAGCCCGGCCCGTCCGGTGGCGATGACACTCTGCAAGGTGTCCAGACGCTTGTTGCCGGTCGCGTCCGGTATCGCCAGTGTCCGTTCGTCCAGAACGGCGACGAACCCGGCGGGGCCGCCGCGCGGGGAGACGTCACAGTTGCCTTCGGCGTCCGCGCTGGCGATCAGGACCAACGAGGAGCAGCCGATCAACCGACGGGTCTGCTCGGTGAGTTCGGTCATCTGCTTCCGTACGGCCGCGGCGCTGGGCAGCGCGTAGGCGCGGCGCAGCGACTCCTGGTCCGGCACGGCGTCGAGGCGGAGCGAGTCGAAGGCACTGTCGGCAAGGGGCGTCGTCATGCTTCCGACCCTAGTCGGCCGACTTGTGGTTGATCTTGGCCGGTGAGTGCGGGGTGTAGAGACGGCCACCCTCGTTGCGACGCGGGTGTGGAGCCGCGCCGGCCTCAGTCCGTCAAACGTGCGACTTCTCCAGCGCTGAACCACCCGGGCCGTACCTCGGTCAGCAGGGGCTTCGGCGACTCCAGTCCCGACCTCAGATCACGCTCCGTGAAATCAACTGGCTCAGCCAAGCTCTGCCCGTACAGGCGCAGCCGCCAGAGATCGAAGATCTCCGCCCCGTCAGCCGTGAAGTCCACATCGATCTCGGACCCGTCCTGGCCGACGAAGAGACAGCCTGCCCCGTGGACGCTGGAGGAGTAGGAGCCAATTTCACCGGTCCTGCTGATCCGGTGCGAGCGGACGAGGCCGAGCACGTCCGCATGGCGCTCGGCCGAGGGGAACGTCGCCCGCAGGGCCTCGCCGGCCGAGCGGAGAGCGTCGAGGTAGCCAATCACCAGGTCGCGCGCTGTCGTCAACGTACGCCCCCCGTGCTGTGCCAACCGCGGCACCCGGTACGAAGCGATTGTTCCACGTGGGCTTCTGGTGTCTCCTCGCGCCGGGTCCGAACGGAGCAACGCAGTGTGGCGAAAGCGTTCGTCCCGACGAGCCGGGGGCGTCGGAACCGGGGTATGGCGGTGTCTCTCAGTAAGCTGACGCGTCGAGCGAAGGAGCACTGCACATGAGTTTCCGCCTCAAGGCGATCACCCGTGAGGAGCATCTGGCCTTCGTTACGGCCATGCCCTCGGCCAGCCACATGCAGGTGCCGTCCTGGGGGGACGTGAAGCCGGACTGGCGGGCGGAGAGTCTGGGCTGGTTCGACGGGAGCGGGCGTCTCGTCGGGGTGGGGCTGGTGCTGTTGCGGCCCTTGCCGAAGCTCAAGCGGTACCTCGCCTATCTGCCCGAGGGTCCGGTCATCGACTGGGACGCGCCGGATCTTGAGCAATGGCTGGAGCCGATGCTCGCGTACCTCAAGGCCCAGGGTGCCTTCTCGGTGAAGATGGGCCCGCCCGTCGTCGCCCGCCGCTGGAGCGCGGAGGCGGTCAAGGCCGCGATCGCCGACCCGCAGGCCCGGCAATTGCGCGATGCCGAGGCCACCACTGACGAGCCACGGGCCTTCGCCGTCGCCGACCGGCTTCGGCGGATGGGCTGGCGGCAGACCGAGGCCGGCCACGAGGACGGGTTCGCCGCCGGGCAGCCGCGGCACGTGTTCCAAGTCCCGTTCGCCGGGCGCTCGCTGGAGGAGATCCAGCAGGGTCTCAACCAGCAGTGGCGCCGCAACATCAAGAAGGCCGAGAAGGCCGGCGTCAAGGTCGTCCGGGGTGACTACGACGACCTGCCCGCGTTCTACGAGATCTATGTGGAGACCGCCGAGCGCGACCAGTTCATCCCGCGCCCGCTGGGCTACTTCCAGCGCATGTGGACCGCGCTGACGGCCGAGGACCCGGACCGCATGCGGCTCTACCTCGCCCACCACGACGGCGAAGTGCTCGCCGCGGCCACGATGCTGACCGTCGGCGAGCACGTCTGGTACTCGTACGGCGCCTCCACGAACCGCAAGCGCGAGGTCCAGCCGAACAACGCGATCCAGTGGCGGATGATGTCCGACGCCCATGAACTCGGCGCGAGCGTCTACGACTTCCGCGGCATCACCGACACGCTGGAGGAGGACAACCACCTGCTGGGGCTGCTCCGCTTCAAGGTCGGCTCCGGCGGCCAGGCCGTGGAATACCTCGGCGAGTGGGACTTCCCCCTCAACAAGTTCCTGCACCGGGCACTCGACCTCTACATGTCCCGCCGCTGAGTCCGAAGGGTCGCGGATCCTCACGACCCGGTCGGGATCAGCCCTGTCCTGTACTGCGCAGCGCGACGGTGATGTGGCTGTATCCGGGGACGGGCGCCCCGCCGGCCTTCTCGTAGCGCAGCGCGTCCGCGATCCCGAGTTTGTCTCCGGTGGACAGGGTCCGGTTCGCCGTCCACAACAGCATCCTCAGCTGTTCGTTCTGGATGCTGTGAAGGGCGGCTGAGGACTCCATTGGTACGCCGGTGCTCACTCGCCAGTCGGCCACCGCGCTCCAGAAATCCGTCAGGGTGTCCCAGCAGATCGCGGTTCGGGGCCCGAGCAGCGGGCGTATCTCGTCGGTGGGCCGAAAGGTGTCGAGGCCGTGGGAGACAAGGTTCTGAAGGTTCTCCAGGACGGTGACGACGAACTCATAGTCGGTCTCGTCACCCAGCAGTTCCTCGACGATCGCCAAGACCTCTGTGGTCGCGCCGTGGTCGCGCCGGGCTGTCCGGAAGGCGACCTGTCGGCAGACGTCCAGATCGTCGGTGGCGTCCAAGGATCCCGGCTTGATACCGGCGACGTCCAGGAGCCGTCGGGACCGGCCGGTCGGCCGTCTACGCCATGAGAGTCGCATCGTGTCTCTCCCCCGTCGGCCCGGGCACCGGTGGCCGGGTGTGCCGCCCCGACCGAACGGTACCGCCGGTGGGCGGTACCGGTGCGGCGGGGCGGTGGGGTGTCTGCCGGCCCTACGAACTGGCCTTACGGGCCGGACTTACTTCAGGTGTGCCCGGCCTCCGCGCGTTGCGCGCGAGGCACGTAGCCCCCGGCGAAGAAGCTGGCGGAGGTCGGTGCGGGTCTGCTCTTCGGCGGCGGGCCGGGGCCGGTCACCGCACCCGGCGGCGTCGATGGTGGCCACGATGTAGCCGTGCGCCGCGTTCGAGTACGCCGTCGTCGGGGCGCCTCGACCTGGTCCACCAACGGGTTTTTGCGCCGCTCTACCAAGGGCCCGTGCCTGCTCGCAAGGTGAGTCCGATGCCGACGAGCAGCACGAGGCTGGAGGTGGCGATCGGGCCGACGGCAGCCAGGCGGGTGAGCGCCGCCCAGCGGGGGCTGGTCGCGGTGCGGGTGCTTCGGTCGATGCGTTCGCGCAGCCGTACGAGCAGGAGGCCCGCGAGGGTGAGGGTGGCGGCCATGCCGAGCCCGTAGCCGAGGACGAGGAGCACGCCGAAGGCCGTACGGCCCAGGGCCACGGCTCCCAGCAGGACGACCAGGGCGGACGGGCTGGGTACGAGTCCGCCGGCGATGCCCATGCCGATCAGACCGCCGCGCGTGGCGGCGGGTGCGGTGTGGGAGTGCCGGTCTCCGGTCACGGGGTGGGTATGCGGCTCGTGGCCGTCGTCCTTCGTCAGCAGGGCGACGACCGATCCGTCGCTCTCGGTGCGCGCGGGGGCCGGGTGCGGGTGGGAGTGCGAAGGGTGTGGGTGTGAATGGTCGTGGTGGTGCGCGGGGCCGTGGCCGTGGCTGTGACCGTGGGAATGCGAGTGGCCCGGTGTGGACCGGTTGAGAACGGCCGAGCGCAGGAGCCATCCGCCGATGGCGGTGACGAGGAGGCCGCTGGCGAGGCCGAGCCAGGTCAGGACGGTCTCGCCCGCCAGGCCGGTCGCGACGGGGAGGATCAGCCCCAGGGCCAGTACGCCGGCGGTGTGCGTGAGTGTGACGGTGGCCCCGACGACGACCGCGTCCTTGGGTGTCCCCCGTCGCCCGGCGAGGTAGGCGGCCATGATGGTCTTGCCGTGACCGGGCATCGCGGCGTGTGAGGCCCCGAGGACGATCGCCAGCAGGAGAGCCAACATGCCCACCGAGAAGGTGAGTTCGCGAGCACCGACAAGCGAGTCGAAGGCGCCGGAGACCCGGGCAAGGGCGGTCGTGAGCAGTCCGGCCCCCGGCAGGGCGGCGGGTACGACACCGGCGCTGCGGCCCGGCGCGGTCCGCAGCGTGGCGGACCGCTGGTCGAGCGGGCTCGCCAGTGGGTCCGTCGGGTAGTGGCGCAGTTCGTCGGTGGCCGAGGCGGTGGGTACGTCGGAAGCGGTCAGGGCGACTCCCCTGCCCTGCGCGGTGATTTCCCGCCAGCCGATGCGGCGGCTGTCGTAGCCGGTTCGTACGGTGACGTCGGCCGGGTGTGCCAGGTCCACGGCGGCCGTGAGTTCGCAGGTGAGGCGGCTCGTCCGTAGTCCGGCCTCGCCGGGGCGATAGGCGAACGCGCTGCTCCTGGCCTGCCAGGTGGCGCTGTCGCCCCCGGCCTCGACCCGCAGTTGCCGGGTCACCGTGCCGCACTGGGCGCGGGCGTACGTACGGGTCTCGGCCGGGGTGACGGTGCCGTTGCCGTCGTGGTCGACCTGGGGGCGTTCCTGGGCCGTGGAGATCTCGGCCCGGTCGACGACGATGCGGGCGTCGATCCGGTCGGTGCGCAGGGTCAGGCCGGTGTGGTAGTTGACGGTGAAGTTGCCCAACGGGTGCGCGGAGGCGGGCTGTACGGCTGCGGCGCTCGCGGCGCCGACAGCGACGGCCAGGGTGCAGGCGGCGAGTGCGCGGCGGAGGGTGAGGTTCATGACGCGGAGTCGATTCGGCGCAGTGCGTCGCGCGCCTCGGTGGCGAACAGAGGATGGAAGTGCGGGTCGACGGCCAGGGCCCGTTCGAGGTCGGCACGCGCCGATGTCCGGTGGCCGAGGGCCTGTTGGATCGTGCCACGGTGGTAGAAGGAGAGCGCGCTGCGGGTACCGAGGGCCAGGGCGCGGTTGGCGTACGGCAGTGCTTCGTCGTCCCGTCCGGCACGGTGCAACGCCCAGGCGTAGGCGTCCTGTACGGCGATGAAGGGCCGGTTCCGCAGTGCGGCGCGGCCCAGGGCGACGGCGCGGCGGGCGTCGCCGTGATCGGCTTCGAACAGGACGTCGTCCACGTCGGGGGCGATGCCGCCGGCCCGGCGCAGCTGCTCCTGCGTACGCATCAGCGCGTACTGGGTGTCGGCCTGCGCGCGGTGGCCGAGCGACTGGTGCAGTTCGCCGAGACCGACGACGTACTGAGGCAGTGGTGCGATGGCGACGGCGGCGGAGTAGTCGTCGACGGCCTGCCGGTTGTCGCCGAGTGCCACGTTGGCACGGGCCCGTGCCTCCAGCAGGGCGGCGTCGTGCGGGGTGGCGCGCAGGCCGCTGCGTGCTTCGCGCAGTGCGGTACGTGGGTCGCCGGAGTCCTGAGCCAGGGTGGCGAGGTGCAGATGGGTGAACGCCTGGTCGCCGGGGCCGGCCGCGTCGTCCAGGGCCCGCTTCATCAAGGCGCGGGCCTGGGGGATGTCGCCGCGCAACTCCCAGGTGTAGGAGGCGCGGGCGAGCGAGGATGTGTCGGGTCGGAGGTCGACCATGCGCTGGACGGCGCTGTACGACTCCTGGTACCGGCCGAGTTGGGTGTACGCGTCGGCGAGGACCGCCTGGGCCGCCGCGTTGGCGGGGTTGCTGGCCGTCGCCTTGCGGCCCCAGGACAGCGCGGTGGTGAACTCGTGCCGGGCCGCCGCCAGGGCGCCCATGCCGGTCTGTGCCTGGTAGTTGTCGGCCGGCTGGATGTCCAGCGAGCGCCGCAGCGCCGACTCCGCCTTCGTATAGGTCGCCGCGTCCGCCGTGACGCGGCCCTGTTGGACGTAGGCCATGCCCAACTGCGCCCAGCCGACGGCGTCCTGCGGCAGTCGCTCCAACTGCTTCCGCATCGAGGCGAGCGAACTGACCCGGGCGGCGCCGGGCGACTGTCCCGCCCCCGTACTTCCCGCGCGGCCGGTGTCCTGCCCGGTGCTCTGTCCGGTGTTCTGTGGCGACAGTCCCACCGCGCCTGCGGTGAACATGGCAGCGCCCAGGGCCAGCGTCACGGCGGTGGTGCGCAGCCGTCTGCGGCTCGTGGTTCTGGGCGTGTTGGCGGTGGGCTGAGGCACGGTCCTCCTCGCGGAGCGCGTAGCGGTAGGGCGTTGGGGGTGGGGCGTTGGGGGTGGGGCGTTGGGGGTGGCGCGGTTCTGGGCGCGGCGGTGGATGCGGTGGGCACGTCGGCCGGGCGCGGGTGGTGCGACCGGAGGGCCGGGCGAAGCTGGGAGTACCTCGCCCGGCCCTCGACCGTGGGACGGGAAAGGTCAGCCGGTGGTGCGGCGTCGCTTCATGCGGTAGGCACCGGTACCCAGCAGCAGGGCGCCGATTCCACCGATCGCCGCCGCGTTGCTGGGGTTCGTCATCCCCGCACGCTGCGCGCCGACGCGGGAGGCGTTGACGTTCTTGGTGTCGGGCAGGGCCAGGTAGGGGAACGCGGTGCCGAAGCGCGCGTCGTTCTTGTCCACCTTGTCGCCTGCGGCCAGCGCGGGCACCAACGTGCCTGTCTGGGCAGCGCCCTCAACGGCCTGCAGGGAGATGTCGATGACATCGTCGGCCAGCCGGCGTCCGTTGGGGAAGCCTGCCAGGTCACCGGCGAGCACGCCGAGCCGCTGCGGCTTCTTGGCCGGCGCGACGCCCATGTTCAGCCGCAGTTCCTCCGCCGGGACGATCTCGTCCGGGTTGGCGTCCTTGTTGAGGCTGTGCGCGTTGAGGTCCGCCTTGATGGGACCGCATGCCTTGCAGACGCCGGTCAGGTAGATCTCGGCGAGGTCGTCGCGCGGCACCTTCGGGGCGGGCACCCCGTAGACCTTCTTGATCAGCTTGGGCAGGATCGGGTCGTAGACCTTGTCCACGACCGGCTGCACGGTGCGGTCCTGGTCCGGCGAGATGGAGTTGAAGGCGTCCTTGTACTTGAGCGGTACGACGACCTCGTTGACCAGCGGGTTGCCGAGGCGGGAGACCTGGCGCCAGTCGTCGCCGTGGATCTTCACCCGGCTGTCGGACACGTTCGCGCCGTGGCGTTCGGTGGTGGACCAGATGCCGACGACCGGGTTACGAGCAGCACTGCCGTGCAGGGCGAGGAGCTTCTTGGGCACCTGCAGGGCAACGGAGTTCACGTTGTAACCGGCCAGGGTGTCCTTGCCGCGCTCGCTCAGGTTTCCGCCGTAGAGCAGGTCGAAGACGCGCAGGTCGGCGAAGAACGGGTCCTCCGCCTGCCCGGCGAACGTCTTGGCCCCACCGGGCACGGAGCGTACGGCCTGCGCCCGCAGAGCCGCGTAGTTGGGCATGGACGCCGGGCCGGTACGGGACGGGGCGACCGGCGCGTCGTGCAGCAGCGTCTCGGTGTGACCGTCGGTCGTGACGGTCAGGTCGTACACCTGGCGGAAGTTGAGATTGGCATCGTCGATCTTGCGTACGGGCCCGGTGTTGTAGAGGAACTGGTTCTCGGCGTCACGGACCTTGCCGCGGAAGTACCAGGTGTACGTCACATCGGGGCGACCGTCACCGGTGTTGTCGATGTTGATGTTGTAGCGGGCGTCGTCGGCGAACGCGTAGAAGTTGGGCCCGCCGTTGGGCTCCTCGAAGGGAATCCAGTTGGCGACCATGGTCACGGTGTCGGAGCGGTCCGGACTGGTGAACGCGTACACATCGGTGTTGTCCGCGCGGGGGTCACCGGCCACCATCGGCGCTTCGCGATGGCTGGAGGCCGCGCTGATGCCCGGTGCCAGGGTCAGTGCGGCCAGCCCGGTGGCCAGTGCGCTCGCGCCGAGAACGAGCAGCGACTGGTCGAGGGTGCGTCGTGAACGCGGCTGTGATGAGGGGGACTTCATAGGGTTCCTCTCGTCTGCGGATACGCCCGTCCGCGCTGCCGGCGGATCGTCCGCACGGCAGAACAGGGTCAGGTGGGCAAGGGTGCGGTCGGTCGACCCAGCGGGCGGGACATCAATCAGGACGAGTCCGGGCGGCTTCCACGAGGGCACGGGGGCACGGTGCCTTCGCCGGTCGAGTACCACTGCGCGGTGGAACGGGCCACCGCACAGATGGCAGCGAACCATGAAAAACGGGTGAGAAGTGCCGTACGTCCACGGGCAGCCGGGTGCGTCGGACGGGCTCGCCGGACGGAAGTCGCAGGTGGCAGCCGCTAAGGGCGCCGCTCAAACTGACGGAGAAAACATCGCGACACGGAATCGCCGCGTTAGACCGATCGGGAACCGGGCCCTGCGGGAGGCGATACGGGCTGTCCGTGGGCGCGGGACGTGCCACTCACCCTTCGGGGTGAACGCCGCAGCGATTCGGTACCAACGGCAATCCACAACGGCCGTTGCTTCGAAGGGGGTGTGATGACGAAAGACGGTGGTGAGCGAGCGACAACCGGTGGGAACCCCAGAACGAAGGGGCCCCCACCGGTTGAGTCATGCGTTGGTGACCACCGCGGTCGATGTGCGCGCCGTGGACGTCACGTTGGCCGTCAGGTTGGCCGTCACGTTGTCTTGACGGTGCCGCCGTCCACGGTGATCTCGTCGCCGACGACAGACGCCGCCGCGTCCGAGACGACGAAGCCGATGACGTCGGCGATCTCGTGCGCGGGGGCGAAGCGGCCGTCCGGGATCCCGCCGAGCGAGTCCATGAGCGTCTTCATACCCTCGTCCTCGCTGATTCCACGGGCTTCGGCGATACGCAGAGCGAGGCCGTTGGCGCTCTCGCTCTGGATTCCGCCCGGTGAGACCGTGTTGACGCGGACGCCGCGCGGGGCCAGTTCGTTCGCGAGGCCCTTGCTGTAGGCGCGGAGGGCCGCCTTCGCCGCCGCGTAGCCGAGGGTGCCGTCGTACAGCGGCATCCTGCTCTGGATGGATCCGACGTGGACGATCGCTCCTTTGCCCTTGCCGATGAGGAGCGGCGTCAGCGCGCGGTCGATACGTACGGCGGCGAGGAGGTTCAGGGTGAGTTCGGCGTCCCAGTCGGCGTCGGTCATGGCGGCGTGGCCGCCGCTCGGCGACGCGGAGCCTCCGGTCACCTGGACGAGGATGTCGAGGCCGCCGTCCTCGACGACTGCGGCGGCGACAAGATCGGCCGCGCCGGGCGTGGTCACGTCCGCCTGGACGATCCTCGCGGCGCGCGTCTCGTCCGGCCGGGACCGGCCGACCGCGATGACGCGCGCACCCGCGTCCGCGAGGCGGTTCACGACGGCGGCGCCGAGGCCCTTCGTACCGCCGACCACAACGGCTCGGCGGCCCTCAAGGGAGAGCGAGGGCGGATAGGACGGGGTCTGTACGGGATGGGTTGCCACGTTCATGTCTCCAGGCTGGGGCTTCCAGCAAGGGGAAGGTCAACACGTGGGCGCGTACGGCATCCCTCAGCGCGCCGTGCGGAAGATCGGCCAGCCGATCTCCGTCACGGACTCGGACGAACCGTCGACGGGCTCTTTGAGGTAGGTCTCGCGGATCGGGCCGTCGATGCCCAGTTCGTGCTCCGCCACGTACGCGCCGAGCGCGCCGTAGGCCTGTGCCATCGTCTCGTCGGAACCGCGGTGCACCGTGACCGCGAGGTCGACGGCGGGCAGCGTCTCCGCCTGCACACGTCCCGTGAGGGTCCCGGCCGCGTCGAGGGACGCGACCGGAAAGAACAGCATCGCTTCGCCGCGTTCTTCGAGGAACAGATTCGTGTCCCAGACGCCTCCGCGCGGCCCTGTGGGGTGCCTGCCCGGCAGCCGCGTGGATTCCGTCAACTCGCCGACAGCTCCGGTGTACCACTCACTCAGTTCTG
The DNA here is from genome assembly GCF_000818175.1 of Streptomyces sp. AcH 505. Taxonomy (GTDB): domain Bacteria; phylum Actinomycetota; class Actinomycetes; order Streptomycetales; family Streptomycetaceae; genus Streptomyces. The sequence goes on along the minus strand of NZ_JTIY01000001.1, from coordinate 6,586,366 downwards.
CCAGATCGATCGTCTCGCGGATCACCAACGCGGGTGTGGCCGGGACGCTCCGATGCTCGACCGCGAGCTGCGCCGCGGGCTTCGCTTCGAGGATGCCGCGCAGCGACGTCACCGCTGCCCGGGTCGCGTCGAGCTGGGACTCCAGCCGTTCGAGGTGCGTCGAGATCAGCTCGTTGCGGGTCGGGATGTCGGAGGCGAGCAGGACCTTGCGGATCGTCTCGACGGGGACCGTGAGGGTGCGCAGCTGGCGCACCACCTGCGCGTCGGCGATCTGGTCGGTGTCGTACAGCCGGTACCCGTTGGTGGGATCGATCGACGCCGGCTCCAGCAGCCCCACCTGGTGGTAGAAGCGAAGAGTCTTGGCGCTCAGCCGAGTCGCCCGCGAGAAATCACCGATCGTCATCCTGGCAGCCACCACACCACCTTATTCCTCCCGACGTCGTCACACGGCACACCGGCCCGTCGACGGGTCGCTCTGCGTGAGCGCAAGAATACGCGCCTCACCTGGCGTGATGCCGGTTCGGCAGCACGCCGGCGGTCGGACCGGACGTGGACGCACAGCCCGGTACCGGCCGACGCCGGGCACATGGCTCATTCACATGTGCCCGGCGGCTTCGACCGGTTCGTCGCCGAGGTCGGCGAGAAGGTTGCCCGGCAGGCTCAGATACGCGTCGCGCATCGAGGCGAGTACGGGGTGCTCGGTGGGGAACGTGACGTCGTCGATGGCCGAGACCGCCCGAACACCGATACTCGTGTTGGTGGCGAAGGCCGCCGCCATACCGCGTACCGCAGCGAGCGCCACCGGCGTGATGGTGTGTCTGAGCGTTTCGGTGTGCGTGTGCGTTTCGGTGTGCGGGTGACCGTGGTGCCGCTGGAGCAACGCCGCGGTGACACCCGGCAGTACGTCCCCCTCGGGCCACACCACGGCGCCGGCAGCGTCGACGAATCCCACGTTCCAGGTGACTCCCTCGGACACGAGGCCGTCCGGGCCGACGAACAGCGCGTCGTCGAAGCCGGCCAGCTGGGCGGCCCGCCGGGCGTGCAGGGCCCCGAACAGGCCGACATGCTTCACAGCGGGGAGATCACGCACGTACGGGACGGACTTGGCCCGCAGCGGCGGCAGGTCCATGGAGCCGGACGGGCGTCTGGTCACCAGGATGTGCGGGGTCGCCGGTGACGAGGGGTGCCCCATGTCCAGGGCCGGGTCGAACACCGAGACCCGGACCACGAACGCCCCGTCCTGTCCGTTCACGGCACGGCGTACGTACTCCCGTACGCGATCGGTGTCGAGCCGGGCGCCGAACACCGTCGCGCAGTCGCGCGCGAGCCGTTCCATGTGCAGGGCCAGACCACGTACGCGTTGGTTGTCGACGCGCATCGAGGTGAAGTGGCCGTAGTTGACGAGCGCCAAGGCCTTCAGGGACTCGGGGTCAGCGGGCCGTCCGTTGAGTTCGATCACACCGACGAGTGTGGCAGCGCACGCATGCGGGAGGGGACGAACCGTCCGGCATGGCGCGCCGGACGCCTGCGCGGCCCGCTGTCCCTACCGCCGGGGAGCGGTGGGGTCGGCCAGGCCGTCGCTCAGGAGGCGGCTGTCGACTTCGTCGAGTGCCAGGCGTACGGCCCCCAGGGCCACGCTCTCGTCGCCGAGGGTCGAGGTGCGCAGCTCCGGCAACCGCAGGCAGTGCTTGGTGAGTTCACGCTCCAGGGGGTCGAGGATGACGTCGGCCGAGCGGGAGAACCCGCCACCGAGGACGACGACCTGGGGGTCGAGGGCGAGCACCAGGGCGGCGAGCCCCACGGCGAGGTCGCGGGTGTAGCGCCGGACGGCGGTCTTCGCGTCCCGGTCACCGTCCCTGGCCGCCTGGAACACCCAGGCCGCAGCCTCGCCGGGCGCGGCGGCCGCCGGTGCGCCGGGGCAGTTCTCCAGGTGGCTGGGGGCGGTGAGCCACCGTACGGCCTTGAGTGCGCCCAGCTCCCCGGCGGCGCCGCCGTGGCCTCGGCGCAGGGTGCCGTCGAGGATCAGTCCCGCGCCGGTGCGCAGTCCCGCGAGCAGGAAGACGATGTCGTCGGCGTCCTGGGCGACTCCTTTCCAGCGTTCGGCGACGGCGGCGAGTTTGCAGTCGTTCTCGACCTGGATCGGGCAGGGGAAGCGGGTCGCGAGGTGCGCCGCCGGGTCGATGGTGTGCCAGCCGGGCAGGGGGGTGAACAGGGTGGTGCGGCCGCTGGCGTCGACAGGACCGGTCACGCCGACGGTCACGGCCCAGATGTCGCCGGGTGTCATGCCGGCTTCTGCGAGCACTTCGTCGATGACGTGGTCGACGGCCGCGAGGCGGGCCTCCGGCGCCGCCTCGGGGTCGGCCGGGCGGCGCACGGTCTTGACGAGGTTGCCCTCCAGGTCGCTGAGCATGACGAGGATCTTGTGGACGCCGATGTCGATGCCCAGTACATGCCCCGCGTTCGCCCGGAAGCGGAACCGGCGGGCCGGCCGCCCCACCACGCTGCTGGCGCCCGGCTCCTCGACCTCGGCCCAGCCGTGGGTGACCAGGCTCTGCACCAGGACGTCCACGGCGGGCCGGGACAGCCCGGCCCGGCCCGCGAGCTCGGTGACGGTCGAAGGCGGATTTCCGCGCAGCGCCCACACGATCGACAGCTGGTTCAGCTCGCGCATCCGGGACAGATCTGTTCCGGTCGTCGTCATGTGGTACTCCCTGAAGGGGTTCCGGTGCCCGCCGTTTGGATAATGCTGAGCAGTTTACAATTCGGGGCGGTGGGTCGGCCCGACGGACGGCGTCACGAGATCGGGTACCGCTGCTGCGTCTCGGGAGCGACCGCCGGTGTGAAGTCGACCTCGCGTCCGTCGAGCGTGAAGCGGTACCTGCCGAGCCTGCGCACCTCGGGCCGCGCCGCCAAGTATGCCGTCATCGCCTGCAGTTCGTCGGGGTGCAGCCAGCCGGGCGGGTCGGAGACCGCCCGGAATCCGCAGATGTCGGCGAGGTCGCGCAGCCAGCGCTGCTGTTGCTCGGTGAGCAGGTTGAGGCGGCTGCGGAAGTACACGACGTCGGGGTCCACCTCCAGCAGGGGCGCCTGCCACAGCCGGTGCAGGGTGTTGACGACGGCGTTGCGGGCCAGGGCGTCGGACGGATCCTGGGTGGCGTAGTGCTCCCACAGCGGCGCGACGTCGGGGCCGCTGCGGATCCCGTCGACCAGGCCGAGGGAGGGCAGCAGCGGGGCGCCGCTGCCCAGGAGGTAGACGTCGGGTCCGGCCTCTTCGCGGATGATCCGCAGGCCGGTCCGGTACGCCTCCTCGCGGCCGGTGTCCTCGGCCCGGTTCCCCGGCGCGGCCCCGGCGCCGATGAAGTCCGCCTTGAGGTAGCCGAACCCCCACTCGTGCACGACCCGGCGGATCATCTGCCGGAGGTGGTCCTGCGCCGCCGGCCGGGTCAGATCGAGTGCCCAGTATCCGGTGCCCCAGTTGTGACCGGCGACCACCGGCTCGCCGTGGTCGTCGCGCAGCAGCAGCTCCGGCCGCTCCTGGGCGGTGCGGGATTGCGGGAGGAGGATGAACGGGGCGATCCACAGGCCGGGCCGCAGTCCCGCGTCGGTGATCCGGTCGGCCAACGCGCGCATGCCGGAGGGGAATTTGGTGTTGGGTTCCCAGTCGCCGACCATCTGTTCCCAGCCGTCGTCGACCTGGACGACGTCGAAGGGCAGACCGCGCAGCGCGGTGATGTCCTTGGTGAGCTGTTCCTCGGTGATGTTCTCGTAGTACGCGTACCAGCTGCACCACACGTTGCCCGCGCGCTTGTCGCTGTGGCCGAGCCGGGCGGCGAGCTGGCGGGCGTACGCGGCGAAGACCTCCTCCTCGTCGCCGTACGCGAGGAACCACGGCGCCCCTTCGCGCTCGTACCACCCGGCCAGGGTGTGCTCGTCCGCCGTCAGGCGCGGGATGTCGAGGCCGAGCGCGCCGAGCAACAGCACCTGCCCGTCGGCGTCTTGGAGGGCGGCGACGGCCGAGGAGTGGTGGCGGGCGGGGTCGTCCCACACGGTGTCGTCGGCGGTGAGGCGGCGTTCGGCGCTCTCGATGCGCAGTGGTCCTGCCGAGAGCCGGCGCCAGCCGCACGGGCTCCAGGAGTTGTGTCCGTGCCGGTAGAAGAGCGCGTCGCCGAGGCCGTGCAGCAGGGCCGCCCGGCCCGGCGGCAGCAGCAGACCGCCGTCGGCCGGCTGCGCGGGGGCGTCGCCTTCGAGCTCGACGGCGAACGTGCGCCCGCCGAGGTCCAGAAGCTGGGCCATGGGTCTCCTTGCGTCATGGTGGTGGAGGTGCGGAGGGCCTCGCGGGGTGGCCGCGGGGCCCCGCCGGTTACTTGAAGAGGCCGTTCACCTTGTCGTTGGCCGACTTCAGCGCGGGCCCCGGCTGCGCCTTGCCGAGGATCACGGACTGGATCGCGTCCTGGACGAGGGGGCTGATCTCGGTGGCGTGTTCGGTGACGGGCAGCAGGAACGTGCCGTTCTTCGCGGCCGCCGCGTCGGTGAAGACGTGGACGTCGTCGCCCTTGGCCTTGTGCGCGGCGAGTGCCTGCTGGGTGGCGGTCTTGAGCGCGGGGAAGACGACGGCGCGCTTGGCGACGAGATTCTGGCAGTCGGGCGAGGCGAGGAACTTGACCCACTTCCAGGCCTGTTCCTGGTGTTTGGTGCCGGCCCAGATGGAGTCGGCGAGACCGTTGATGGCGCTCTTGCGGCCCGCGGGACCCGTGGGCAGCGGCGCGAAGGCGAGCTTCTGCTGCACCTTGGGGTCCAGGAAGGTGGAGATGGTCCAGGAGCCCGTGACCATGATGGAACCCTTGCCCGCGATGAGCAGTTCACTGTTGGCGACGGTCGACTGCTTGTCGAGGGCGGGGGTGTAGCCCTTGTCGATCAGGTGCTTGAACCAGCCGATGGTCTCGGCGAGTTTGGGGTCGTCGTAGTTGTAGTGCGTGCCCCACGGGTTCTTGTCGAGGTACGTGAAGCCGTTGGCGGCGGCCAGGTCGCCCCAGCCGTTCTGGCCCTGGGAGCCGTCGTTCCACTCGGCGAGGAACCCGTAGGTCTTCACGTGCTTCTTGTCGAAGGCGGGGTCGAGCCCGTTGTGTCCCGCACTGTCGACGGTGGCCTTGGCGATGGCGTTCTCAAGGGTGCCGCCGTCGGAGGGGTTCCAGGTCAGGTCGTTCAGCTGGGCGGCGTCCACCCCCTGCTTCTTGAGTTGGGTGGTGTTGTAGACGAGCGCCATGGTGTCCCAGTCCTTCGGCAGCCCGTAGCGCTTGCCGTCCTTGACCCAGGTGTCGGCGAGACCGGTCTGGTAGGCGGACACGTCCACCTTGTCCCGGTCCACCAGGGGCTGCAGGTCGAGGAGTTGGTTGCTGGTGGCGAACTGCGGATAGTACGTGCTCTGGTTGGTCCATACGTCCGGGGCGTCGCCCGCGGTCAGCTGCGTGGTGAGGTTCTGCCAGTACTGGGCCCAGGCGGTCTGGGTGATCTTGACGGTGATGTCGGGGTTGGCCGTGTGGAAGGCGGTCGCGCAGTCCTGATACGCGGGCAGCTGCTTGTCGTCCCACAGCCAGTAGTTGAGGGTGGTGCCGCCGCCTGCGGCGTCGTCGGAGCTTCCGCAGGAGACGAGTGTCGATGTGGCGGCCAGGCACAGCAGGGCCGCGCCGGCACGCAGATGCGTGGATCGCATGGTGGGTGACCTCTCTGGAGGGTCTGCAGGGTGAGGAGGGAGGGATGGGGACGGCTGGGTGGGAACGGCAAAGTGACGGCGGGGGGTTACTTGATGCCGGTGAAGTTGAGGGATTCGACCAGTCGGCGGCCGAAAACGATCAGCAGGACGAGCACGGGCAGGACCGAGAGCGCCGAACCGGCCATCAGTCCAGTCCAGTCGGGCATGGTGTTGGGCGACTGCTGCTGGAAGACGCCGAGCGCGACGGTGAGTACGCGCGTCTCCTCCTCGCGTCCGGTCAGCAGCGGCCACAGGTAGTCCTTCCAGGCCCAGACCGTGGTGGTGAGCCCGATGGTGATGAGCGGTCCGCGGCTCATCGGCATCACGACCCGCCAGAAGACGCCCCAGGCGCCCACGCCGTCGAGGACGGCCGCCTCCTCCACCTCGCGGGGGATCGAGAGGAAGAACTGCCTGAGGAAGAAGACGGCGAAGGGCGTCATGAGGACGCTCGGCGCCACCATCCCGGCGAAGGTGTTCAGCCAGCCGAGGTCTTTCACGAGGACGAAGTTGGGCAGCACGGTGAAGATCGGCGGGACCATCAGGGCGGCGATCAGCACACCGAAGACCGCGTCCCTGCCGGGGAAGCGCAGCCGGGCGAAGGCGTAGCCGGCCATCGCGCAGAACAAGGTCTGCAGGACGGCGATCAGCCCGCTGTACACGACCGAGTTGAGCAGGTAGCGCAGGAAGTCGACCTGTGCGCCCGACCCGCCGGCGGCCCGTGCCTCCTCCTGGCTGGTCAGTCCCAGCACCCGCAGGAAATTGATCATCGTGGGGTGGTGCGGGACGAGTCCTGTCGAGTCGGCGTAGATGTCGGCGGCCGGTGTGAGGGCGGTACGGATCATCCAGTAGAAGGGGAAGACGGTCGCCACCAGCACGACGACCAGCACCGCCCAGGCGGCGACCCGGCCCGGCGAGAGACGGATGCGGGTGCGCTTGCGTGTCATGGTCACTCCTCAGGCCAGGTACGAGCGGGAAGCGCGCAGCACACGCATCTGCACGGCGGTCAGTACGCCGAGCAGCAGCGCGAGGACCACGGCGATGGCGGAGGCGTAGCCCATGTGGAAGTTGGTGAAGGCCTGTTCGTAGATGTAGAAGTAGATGACCCGGGTGGAGCTGACCGGCCCGCCCTTGGTGGTCACGGCGATCGTGTCGAAGATCTGGAACGAGCCGATCAGGGAGACCACCAGCACCAGGGCCAGTACGGGGCGCATCAGCGGCAGCGTGATGCGGGTGAACATGCGCCACTCCCCCGCACCGTCCAAGGTGGCGCTCTCGTAAAGGTGTTGGGGGATCTGCAGCATGCCCGCGTACAGGAGCAGGGCGGTGTAACCGGTGTAGGCCCAGGTGTTGATGCCGGCGACGGTGGGCATCGCCCACGTCGGTGAGGTGAGGAAGCCGGTGCTGCCCACGCCGAGCGCGTTCAGGATGTGGTTGACGAAGCCGAGGTTGGCGTCGAGCATCCACATCCAGAGCAGACCGACGGAGACGTTCGGCACGAGCCAGGGCACCAGCAGCATGGCTCGCAGTGCGACCGACCGGGTCAGCCGGTGCATCAGGGTCGCCAGGCCCAGCGCCAGGACGGTCTGCGAGACGATGTTCAGTGCGACGTAGTAGCCGGTGACCTTGAGCGCGTTCCAGAACTGCTCGTCGCCGATGAGCTGCCGGTAGTTGTCGACGCCGGTGAAGTTCGCGGCGCCCAGCAGGCTGTAGTCGGTGAGCGAGTAGTAGACACCGCGGACGGTCGGATACGCGTAGAACAGAGCGAAACCAGCCAGGGCCGGAGCCAGGAACAGCCAGGCTGCCTTGCGGTCGTCGCGGAACTTACGCGGCCGCGCGGGGCCCGCCCTCCTGCCCTTGCGGATGTCGGCGCGTTGGCGCCGCGGCGCAACTGCCAAGTCAGCGCCCATGGTTACACCTCCGAAGAGATCTGCGCCGCACCTCTTGCCAGTGGAGCGCTGTGCACACATATTGATGTGCACCAGTGAAACTTTGTCAATGCTGGCTCACAAAAGAACGAACTCCGGCCAGCCCGGCGGCAATGTTTCCCCTGGTGAGCCCGGGCTCGGGCACCGGCCCGGCCACGGACAATCCCAACCACAGCCGTCTTTTCGGAGGTTGACCATGCGCACGTTCGCGCCCAGACGCGGCAGAGGGCTGCTCGCCGCTCTCTGTTCCGCAGCCCTCGCCCTCACGCTGGCGGCGCTCCCCGCGAGCGCCCATGCCGTATCCGCCCCGGTCGGCGGGCAGTCGGCCGCATCGGCACAGGGCGTCCCGGCCCGCCCGGCGCCGGGACCGAGCCCGGACCCGGCGCTGCCTGTCCACGCACTCGCCGCGGGTGACGCCCCGTTGGACAACCCGCTCAAGGGATTCGCCCGCTTCTACCAGCCGGGCGGCGACCAGAACACGGGCTACCCGCACTCACTGACCTGGGGCTACTTCGGCCTCTCCGAGGTCATGGACAACGCGTCCAACTGCGGGGACTACAACTGGGACGCGCTGGACGACACGCTGGACGCCATCGCCGCCGCCGGGAACCAGGCCGCGATCCGGCTCTACATGGAGTACCCGGGCGGTACCGGCAGCCACCCCGCCAACGCCATCCCGCCGTGCTTCGCCGGACACGTCGACAACCGCGACAACGCCTACTGGGGCACCACCAGCCCCGACTACAACAGCGCGTACCTGCTCACCGCGCTCAAGAACTTCATCGCCGCCTTCGGCCAGCGCTACGACGGCGACCCCCGGCTGGGCTACATCCATCTGGGTCTGATCGGCCTGTGGGGCGAATGGCACACCTGGCCCTACGACACCGACACCAGCGGTGACTCCTACCCCGACTACATGCCGACGGACGCCCACGCCGCCGAGATCATCAACGCGTACAACAGCGCCTTCACCCACACCAAGATCGAGATGCGCTACGCCGACTCGGCCGGCGGTGCGGCCGACAGCCTGCCGGCCCTCGGCTACCACGACGACTCCTTCTGCTACCGGGAGGGTGACCCGGCGAAGGGCGTCACGCTCCCGGAGTCCATGGGCGGGGCGGACTACTCGCAGCTCCAGAAGGCCGTCGAGCACGGGGTGGAGAACCGCTGGACCACCGCTTCGATGGGCGGAGAGGTCCGACCCGAGATCCAGTCCACCGCCTTCAACAGCTGGCCCGGCGGCTCAGGATCCGTGGACAACATGAAGGCGTGCGTCGAACTGGAGCACACCACCTGGAAGATCAACGAGGGCAGTTCGAACTACTCCCCCGCCGACCCCAACGTGGCGGCAGCCATCCGGCTGATGGGGTACAACCTCGCCGTCAAGAACGCCTACTTCCACGACAGCGCGCAGGGCGCCACCACCGTGGGGGTGCAGATCGCCAACACCGGCGTCGCCCCCTTCTACTACCCCTGGACCGTGAGCCTCGGCCTCAAGGACGCGGCCGGCAACGTCGTCAAGACCTGGAACACCTCCTGGGACCTGCGCAAGGTCATGCCCACCAAGATCCGCGCCTTCCCCGACTGGGGCGTGGGCTCCGACCCCACCTACCTCGACTTCGGCTACCCGCAGTACTTCGACACGTCGGTCGACCTCTCCGGGGTGAGCGCCGGCGGCTACCAGCTCGTGATGAAGGTCAAGAACCCTCTGGAGGACGTGAGTTCGAACGCCAAGAAGCTGCGCTTCGCCAACGCCGCGCAGAACAGCGACGGGTGGCTCGGCCTCGGCGCGATGACCGTCGGCTCCGGCCAGAGCAACGGCCCGGCGGGCTACGAGGCCGAGGCGAGCGGCAACACGCTCCAGGGCGGCGCCGTGACGAGCGCCTGCGGCGGGTGCTCCGGCGGCAGCAAGGTCGGATACATCGGCAACGGCGCGACGCTGACCTTCAACCACGTCGACGGCGGGAGCGGTGGTGCGCGCACCGTCACGCTCCACTACGCCACACAGACCGCGCGCACCGCGACCGTGCGGGCCAACGGCGGCGCGACCCACACGGTCAGCTTCAGCCCGACCGCCGACTGGTCCACCACCGGGACAGCCACGGTGACGCTGGACCTGCTCGCCGGGACGAACAACAGCATCACCGTCGCGAACCCGGCGGACTGGGCTCCTGACATCGACAAGATCACCGTGTCCTGACATCTGACGTCCGACGCCTCACGCATCTCGGCGGCGGCGTCCCGCTCACTCCTGAGCGGGGCGCCGCCGCCCGTCTTCGCGACGGAGGTGCCCGTATCCCGCCCCACGCGTGCCCGCATCCGCCGGGGGGAGGTCCGGATTGGGGTGTCGATGCCGGTAACGAATGACGGGTACGGAAAATAGCTGTAATGCTCCCGTGAAGGAAGCACAGAAATAAGCGGGCAGCAAAACCACATCCACAGCGGTCCAAAACCACATGGAAATCCTGTAATTCAAACTCGAATAGATCAGGATGCACTTCGGGAGTTAATTCAAGTGCTGAAGCCGCAGGAGCCGAGTTCTTACCTGTCCATGACTCCGCATGATTCCGGGACAAGAACCGGAAAGCCCGCCGGAACCGTGGTGCCCTTCGACAGGGCGCCACCGTCCGACGGGCGGTGTACGGGCCTACACGAGGCGGCGGACGGGCAAGGGAACGGGCCGCCCCGCGCCTCACTTGATGAAGTCTTCAACGACTTTGGGCGGCCAGGTACCGACGTTGAGAACACCCATGGAGTAGGCGCGGGAGACCAGGGCGGCGCGGTTGGGGACCCTGAGCTTCCTGAGCAGTCCTGTGACGTGGTACTCGACTCCCTGCCGGCTCAGATAGAGCCGCGAGGCCAGCGGGATCGTGGACAGACCTGCGGCGATACCTTCGAGGATGCGTGCGTCGATCTCGGTGAGTATCTTCTTCCTGCTGGTCAGGACGCCTGCGTCGTCCGCGCCCCTGGTCGACCGCATGAGCACCAGGATCGCCGCCACGTCGGGGGTCTCCCCGGTCACGGCGGCGGCGGTGAGCGTACCTGCGAATGCGGAGTCCTCCGACCCGAGAGCCACCACATGCGAGGCGAAGCGCTGCCGCTTGCCTTCGATCAGCCGGGAGAACTGGCGCATCAGCGGCTGCTGGACACTGGGGTGCACCAGGTCGCGGAAGCTGCGTCCGCAGAGGTCGGCCGAGGAGTCGCCGAACTGGCGGAAGAACTCCTGGTTCGCCTGCTGGATGGTGAGGGCGGGGTCGAGCGAGGCCATGCACAGTCCGAGCTGGTCGAACTGCCGGGCGTCAGCGCCCCCGGCCCGGTCAGGTACGAGTTCGCCGGTTGTGACCGGCGCAGAATCTGCGAGTGCAGCAATCTCCACGAGACCGCCATCCTTTCAGTCCGACTCTGATTCTTCCGAATATGCAATGACGTCAGGCGCCGGTTGACGTCAGTATCCGGCCATACCACCCGACCGGCATTCCACTTACAAATTGAGGCTAAAGAATTTGGAGTTACCAGTCAACGACGCCTCTGTCCCCCCGGCTAAAGCTGTGGTCGCACCCTCCGGAGGTACGGTCCGAAATGACGGCGCCTGTGAACCCGAACTCGGCAGGGCGGCCCGATCGATTGGGGCGCATCCCCACAATTGAGTCGCGCTTGAGGTTCCTCTGAGGTTTGCATATGCGCTTCGACTAGGCCGCACTTGATCGGCAGTCATAAACGCGCGTCGGAGCCGGGAGGTGCGCATAAGAGCTGGGGAAGCAGGTTCAGGCCGGCAGCGCGCCCGAGAGTTCGTGCCGGCCCGAAACACCGAGCTTCCGGTAGGAGTTCGTCAGGTGCTTCTCGACGGCGCGGGCGCTCACGCCGAGTTCGCACGCGATCTCCTGGTTGGTCAGGCCGCGGCTGACGAAGTCGAGGACCCGGCGCTCGCTGCGGGTGAGCACCGCCTTCTGCGGCATGGCGGCGGCGCCGACGCCGAGCCCGGCCCGCTCCACCAGCCAGGGAGCGCCACAGGCTGCCGCCAGCGTGCCGGCCTCCCGCAGCGCGGCCTCCGCCTCAGGACCGCTGCCCAGCCGCTGGCCCAACAGGACCAGGGTGCGGGCGAGTTCGAGCTCGTGCACCGACCCGCGCAGTACGTCGACAGCCTCCCGCAGCAGGGGTACGCCCTCGGCCTCGGCCAGCCAGCCCTTCAGCCGCAGCGCCCTGCCGAGCCCGGTGGGCGCTCCCCAGGCCGTGGCCCACGCGTATTCCTCTTCGGCCAGGCTCAGCGCGGCGCGGGAGTCACCGAGGCGGTGGTAGAGGCCGATGGCGTGCGGGCGCCACGGGAAGAGTGCCGAGTTCTGCCAGCCGGCGCCGTCCAGCTGCCGGCCGCAGGCGAGCAGGCTCTCCAACGCCCTTGCCCGCAAGCCCTGTTGGGCATCGAGCGACGCCTGGAGGATCTGCAGGGTGGCCGCGAGGGCCGGCCCTGCCGAGCGGCGGCCACGGCTCCGGGCCAGGATCCGTTCGCTGAGCGCCGGATCGCGCAGTTCGAGGGCGACGGCGGACAGCACGATGATGGAGATCTCGCGCCAGTCCGTCTGGTCAAGGCCCATGACGTGTTCGACGTGTTCGCGCGCCTGGGTCAGCCGGCCCTGCGAGACGAGCACGAGTGCCCGCTCGGCGGAGACGAGCACATCGTCGGCGCCTGTCGCGTTCCGCCGCCGGGGGTGCTGCTCGGCCGTCAGCCAGGAGTCGAGCACCCGCACGGATTCCGCGGCGAACAGCGTGATCACGACCAGCGGCAGCGCCGTGTGCACACGCGCCGAATCGGCGGGCTCGCGTTCCAGGACGCGGTTGGCGGTACGGGCCGCCGCGGCGGCGGAGAGCCGGCCGGTGAGCGTCCCCGAGCAGACGAGGACGGCCGCCAGTTCGCGTTCGGCCGGAGAGTCGAGCGGCGGCTCGTCCCCCAGCTCACGCAGGCGTTCGGCTGCCGAGGCCAGCTCGGCGGGGCTGTCGTGGCCGCAGTGCCTGAGCCGGGCCTCGATCCGCAGGGCCGTCTCCCGCGCGGGCCCGTCCAGGGAAGCGGGCTCGCCGAGTTCCGCCGCTGCCCGGCGCAGCAGGCCCTTGGCCACCGGGGACGCCGTGCCGAGGAGGGCCGGCGGGATCCGCAGCGCCGCGGCGGCCCGGTCCCCCGCCGTGGTGAGCAGCGCCGTCGCCTGGGTGATGTGCCGTTCGCACGCCTCCAGGTCGTAGCCGCCCTCCGCAGTGGCCAGGTCGATCAGCAGCCGTGCCCTGCGCTCGTCCTGGGCGTGATGGCGCGGCAGCGCGTGGCGCAGATAGCCGGCCGCGGTCTGCGGCGCGCCCCTGCGCAGCGCGGCAGCGGCGGCGGCGCGCAGGACGGCCACCGCCCAG
>NZ_JTIY01000001.1:6569070-6572711 GCF_000818175.1 Streptomyces sp. AcH 505 | reverse complement strand
CGGCCACCGCCCAGGGGCGGTCGACGGTGGCGACGGCCGTGAGATGGGCGGCGACCTGCTCGGCCGGCCGGCCGCGCCGGTGCAGCATGTCCGCGGCGGCGGTGTGCGCACGCTCGCGTTCCGACGGGGTCATCGTCGACTCGACGGCGTCCCGTACCACCGGGTGGACGAAGCGCGGCTCGTGCGCGTCGGTGAGCAGACCGATGTCGCGCAGCGCGCGCAGCGCGGCGGCGAAGCCTTCCTCGTCGAGTCCGGACAGCTGCCGGACGAGGGCAGGGTCGTCCTGGGTGCCGAAGGACGCGACGGCCGCCGCCAGGGCGGCCACCCCGGGCGGCTGCGTCCGCAGCAGGCTGGCGAGTCGTTCGCGCAGCGCCGAGGGGCGCAACGCGCTTGCCTGCGCGCTGTGTTCGGCGGTCGGCGGAAAGCCGGCGCCCGCCATGGTCAGCAGTACGGACGTCAGGAACAGAGGGTTGCCCGCCGAGGTCTCGTGGCAGGCGCGGGCGTACTCGTCATGGCCCGGTGTGCCGTACTGGGCACGTATCAGGGCTCTGGTGGCGTCGAGCGACAGCGGCGCCGGGCGCAGGATCCCGGTGGCCGCGTCGGCGACCTCCCGTACCGCGCTGTGGCGGGCCCTGGCGTCCCCGTCGCGCAGGGTGCAGACGACAACGGCGGCCGGCGCCGCACTTCCTTGGCGCCGGCCGGCCGGTCGGGCGAGGCGGGCCAGCCAGCGCAGCGAAGGGACGTCCGCCCATTGCAGGTCGTCCACCAGGATGAGCAGCCTGGTGTGCGGGGCGGCGCCGGCGAGCAGTGCTCGCGGGTCGAACGGGTCCGTGAACGGGTCCGTATGGGCGGAAGTCGCGGTGGCGGCCCCGGTGTCGGCGCCGGCGGGCGGCAGGCTGTCGAACAGTTGGTGGACGACGCCGTGCGCGAAGTCCTGCTCCATCGGTGCCGCGTTGGCCCGCAGGACACGTACGTCCTGGCCGGCCGCCAGGTCGGGCAGGCTCCGCAGCAGTACGGAGCGTCCGATACCGACGGGCCCCGTGACGAGGACCAGCGACGAGGTGCCCCCCCCTGCGGCTCTCAAGGCGGCTTCCACACAGGCCAGTTCGGTGTCCCGTTCAAGAAGCATCGGTCGGCCGTCCTTTCGTGGCCCGCACCGGCGCCGGCGCCGGCTCGTCAGGCCGGCGCTTCCGCAGCGGTGGTACGGCCCGACGGGGGTTCGGACCGTACATCGACTTCATGGTTCTCGGGTTCGGAGTTCCGCCACTCCGGCCTGTCACACGCACCGCCTCGCTCAGCTCGCTTCAGCTCTGTCGGCGTGACTCGAACGCCCAGCCAGGTGGTTGTCTGTCGGGGATGTCGGGAGTGCGCAGGACGGCGCCGAGTTCGGTACGGCGGCTGACACCGAGTTTCCGGTAGACGCTGGTCAGATGCGTCTCCACGGTCCGTACGGTGACGAAGAGGGACTCCGCTATGGACCGGTTGCTCGCTCCGTCGGCGGCCAGTCCCGCCACCCTGCGTTCCATCGCGGTCAGCATGTCCAGCGGACAGGCGCTCATCTTGCGCATCCTGCCGCCCGCGGTGACCAGCAGCTTGCGCGAGTCCCCGGCGAGCGCGAGGGCGCCGCAGCGCTGGGCGAGGTCGGCGGCGGTGCGCAGGTGTTCGCGGGCCGCGCGCTGGTCGCCGGTCTTCAGCAGGGCCCGGCCGAGGAGGTACTCGGCCTTGGCGTGTTCGCCCCGGGCGGGCGAATCGGCCAGCAGCCGGACCGATTCGGTGATCAGCTCGACACCGGCCCCGCCCGGAGTGGTCATCCCGTCGGCCAGCACGGCGAGGCCCCGTACCCGCGGTGTTCCCCACTGCGCGGCCAACTCGCTGCTGTACTCGATGATTTCCCGGGCCTCGTCGGCCCGGTTCATGCCCGCCAGCAGACACGCGGCCTCCGCCCACCAGGGCAGGAACGCCGGGTTGGTGAAGCGGGCCTGTGCCAGGGACTCGCCGCACCGCAGGTACAGACCGAGCGCCGCCTCCGGGTCGCCGAGTGCCCGCCGGGCGCGGGCGCGGGCCATCAGGTACCAGTGATGTTCGATGACGAAACGGTCGAGGGACGGGGGCTTGATACCGGCCAGCAGTTCCTCGGCCCGTTCGGGCTCGCCCCGGTCCACCAGTACGGTCGCGAGCGCGGCCTGCGCGAGCGGCGCGCTCTCACGCCAGTTCTCCTGGGTGATGATCTCGATCGACGTCTGGGCGTCGGCGAGCGCGTCGGGGATCGCGCCCATGTTGTGCAGCAGCAGGGCCCGGGCGGACAGGGCGGCCACGTAGGTCCAGACGGCGCCGTTGTCCTGGCCGTACTGGAGAAGGCGGTCCAGCGCGTCCAGGGCCTCACCGACCTCGTCGGCCAGGGTGAGGGCGAAGGCCGAGGTGATCAGCAGCCAGCTCTCCAGCTCGCATCCCTGGAACCGCAGGGCCCGGCGGGCCTGTTCGACCGTCTGCTCGGCGGAGTGGCCCCCCATCGCGTTCAGCACGGTCATCATGGAGAGCATCTGGCGCTCGGCCGGGGTGTCACCGGGCGGGGCGGTCAGCCGCTCGGCCCGGTCGCGGACCGTGGAGATCGTCGTCTTCTCCCTCGCCCCGACGATCAGCAGAACTGATTCGAGCTGCGTGCGCAGTTCGCGGTCGGCCGGGTCGACGGGGCAGGTGCCGGTCCCGAGTCCGGCGTCCAGGTCCGCCAGGGCCTCTTCGACGACCCGTACCCCGGTGCGTGACTTCTGTACGGCGAGGCAGGTCATGCCGTACTGGACGGCGACCTTCGCCTTGGTGCGGATGTCGTCGGAGCGGGCCAGCGCCTCGTCCAGCAGCCGGATGGCGTGCGGCGGATCGCTCTCCGCGAGCGACTTGGCCATCTGGAGGCGCAGCCGCACACTGTCCGGCTCCGCCTCCAGCACCCGGTACAGATAGCGCACCGCCGTGTCGGGCGCTCCCCGGCTGCCGGCCTGGTCCGCCGCGTCCCTGAGTACGTCCGGCATCCAGGGCTGCGGCAGCGCGGGCAGCAGCATGAGCTGACCGGCGGCATGCTCGGCGGGCCGGCCTGCGTCGCTGAGCAACAGCGCTGCCCTGGTGCGGAGTTGGGCCAGACCGTGGGCGCCGATCGGTTCGAGTACGGCCGAGCGCAGCGAGTCGTGGATCAGCTCCGTCCGGTCCGGCGCGACGAATCCGGCGCACCGCAGGATCAGCAGGGCCCGCGCCACGAGCGTGGGGGCCACCCCGACGAGGGGGCCGACCAGGTCGGCTGACTCCTCACCGAGGACGGCGACGGCTGTGGCCACGTCGCGCACCCAGGGCGGCTGCCGGTCCAGCAGTCCCTGGACCGAGTCCGCGGCGACCTCGCCGCCGACCTCGGCGACGCGGCCCACCCCGTGCTCGTCCGGCCGTACGCCTTCGGCGCGCAGCGCGTCCAGCAGCCGGCCGAGGGTGCGGGGGTTGCCGCCGGAGACGGCCGTGGCCTGCTCGACGAAGGTCCGTTCGGCGGGGTCCGCCGTAGCGGCGGTGACGGCGGCGGCAGGGGCGGGGGGTTGGCCGCGGGCGGGGACGTGCGTACCTGCGCCGAGCGGAAGGATCCGCCGCACCATCTCCCCGACGTCCGT
>NZ_JTIY01000001.1:6563370-6565840 GCF_000818175.1 Streptomyces sp. AcH 505 | reverse complement strand
GGGCCCATTGCGGCTCGTCCGAGCCGAGCGCCGCCGACAGCGGGGGCAACTCGGTGCCGACGGCGGAGTCGGCGGGGTCGAGGTCCAGCAGACCGAAGCAGCCGGGGTTCTCGGTCTGCGCCGAGCGGACCAGGCCCCGGACGGAGGCCGCCGCCAGATCGGCCACGGCGCCACCGTCCACCGCCACCGCGCCTCGGGTGACGAACACCAGCTTCGACCCGGCGAACCGTTCCTCGTCGAGCCATCCCTGAAGGTGCTCCAGCGTCCAGGCCGTGAGCGCCCGTACCGATGCCGGGACGGCGTCGGCCGACTCGCCCAGGGCGGAGACCAGGACCACGTCCGGTACGGGCGCGTCGGACGCGGCCAGTGCGGCGAGGTCGGAGTGCGTCCATACGACCGCGGCGGATCCGCCGTCGGTCCCGTCTGCGCGGGCGGCGAGACCGAAACGGTCAGGACCAACCAGGGCAACGGACCCGGGGTCGCCCGTATCGGACGGCACAGGCACCGGAATCCAGTTCTGTACGAAGAGCGCGTCCTTCGCCGTTCCGGCCGTCGCGTTCAACTGTTCACCCGACACGGCCCGTACGAGGAGTGTGTCGACCGAGGCGACCGGCGCTCCGGAGGTGTCGGCGGCCGTGATCGACATGGCGCCGTCCCCGGCGGGAGCGATCCGGACCCGCAGCGCCGAAGCGCCGCTTGCCCGCAGCGAGACGCCCGCCCAGGAGAACGGGAGGGCGGCAGGGCCCGATTCGTCCTCACCGGCGAGCAGCGAGGCATGCAGGGCGGAGTCGAGCAGCGCGGGATGCAGACCGAACGCGGCGGCCTCACCCTCGGCGGCCTCCGGCAGGCTCACCTCGGCGAAGATCACGCCGTCCCGCCGCCAGGCTGCCTGGAGCCCCTGGAACACCGGGCCGTAGGCGAACCCGGCGTCGGCGAACCGCTCGTAGCAGCCGTCCAGTTCCAGGGTCTCGGCGTCCTTCGGCGGCCAGACCGTGGCGTCGAACGCCGCGTGCCGCGCGTCGGATTCGCTCTGCGGCGCACCGGATCCCTCGGCCAGCGCGCCGCTTGCGTGCTGGGTCCAGGGGGCGTCGTCCGGCGCGTCCTCGGGGCGGGAGTAGATCCCCACGGAGCGGAGGCCGGCATCGTCGGGGGTGCCGACCGCGACCTGTACGCGTACGGCGCCGCGCTCCGGGAGCAACAGTGGTGCGGCAAGGGTCAGTTCTTCGACCCGGTCGCAGCCGACCTCGTCACCTGCCCGGATCGCCAGCTCCAGCAGCGCCGTACCCGGCAGCAGGATCCGCTCCATGACCGCGTGGTCAGCCAGCCACGGATGCGACTGGACAGAGAGCCTGCCGGTGAACACCACACCTTGCCCTGCGGCGAGTTCGACCGAAGCGCCCAGCAGCGGGTGCTCGGCGGAGCCCAGCCCGGCCGCGCGTACGTCACCCGCGGCCGACGGTGAACCGGCCGGCCAAAACCACTGGTGCTGGAAGGCGTACGTGGGCAACTCGACCCGCCGTGCGCCCGTTCCGGCGAAGAATCCGCTCCAGTCCACCGTGGCACCGTGCGCGTGCACATGAGCCAGGGCGGCCAGCGCGGTGGGTTCTTCGTCCCGGTTCTTGCGCAGGACCGGGACGGTCACCACGCCGTCCTCCACGGACTCCTGGGCCATCGCGGAGAGTACGCCGTCCGGCCCCAACTCCAGGAACATGGTGACGCCTTGTTCGGCGAGGGTCCTTACCCCGTCGGCGAAGCGGACGGCCTCGCGAACGTGCCGTACCCAGTACTCGGCCGAGCACAGCTCGTCGGGCGCCGCCGGACCGCCGGTCAGGTTCGACACGACGGGGATGCGCGGCGTCTCGAAGGCCAGTGTTTCCACCACCGCACGGAAGTCCGCCAGCATCGGGTCCATCAGCGGCGAGTGGAAGGCGTGCGAGACAGTCAGCCGGCTTGTCTTACGGCCCTGCTCCGCCAGCAGCGCCGCGACCTCCAGCACCGCGTCCTCGGCGCCCGAAAGCACCACGGACGAGGGTCCGTTGACGGCTGCGATCGACACGCCGTCGGTCAGCAGCGGGGTGACGTCGTCCTCTGCCGCCTGGACGGCGACCATGGCGCCGCCGGCCGGGAGTGCCTGCATCAATCCGGCACGGGCCACGACCAGACGCGCGGCGTCGGTCAGTGAGAAGACCCCGGCGACATGGGCCGCCGCGATCTCACCGATCGAGTGGCCCGCCACGAAGTCCGGGGTGACACCCCACGACTCGACCAGCCGGAACAACGCCACCTCGACCGCGAACAACCCCGGCTGCGTATAGCCGGTCTCATTCAGCAGCTCCACGTCGTCACCCCAGATGACATCCCGCAGCGAACGGCCCAACTCACCGTCCAGCTCGGCCAGTACGGCATCCAGCGCCTCGGCGAAGACGGGGAAGCGCTCGTACAGTTCGCGTCCCATCCCCAGCCGCTGGCT
>NZ_JTIY01000001.1:6532370-6563345 GCF_000818175.1 Streptomyces sp. AcH 505 | reverse complement strand
TCTCATTCAGCAGCTCCACGTCGTCACCCCAGATGACATCCCGCAGCGAACGGCCCAACTCACCGTCCAGCTCGGCCAGTACGGCATCCAGCGCCTCGGCGAAGACGGGGAAGCGCTCGTACAGTTCGCGTCCCATCCCCAGCCGCTGGCTGCCCTGACCCGAGAACAGCAGCGCTGTCCGTCCGCCGGTCGCGGTGCCGGAGACGGCGAGCGGGTCGGGCTCACCGGCCGCCAGCGCGGTGAGTGCCCGCAGCCGGTCGGCCGGGTCGGCGGTCAGTACCACCGCTCGGTGCTCGAAGCCCGAACGGCTGGTGGCCAACGAGAAGCCGACATCCACCGGACGCAGCTCGGGCCGCGTCTCGACCACGGACAGCAGCCGGGCCGCCTGGTCCCGCAACGCGTCCGCCGTCCGGCCCGAGAGCAGCCACGGCACCGCCGTGTCAGGCAGCTCGGGCGCAGGCGCGGGGGTGGCCGCCGACGCGAGCTGTTCCAGGATGACGTGCGCGTTCGTACCGCTGATGCCGAACGACGACACACCCGCACGGCGTGCATGACCGGACTCGGGCCATTCGGTGGCCTCCGTCAGCAGCTCCACCGCGCCCTCGGTCCAGTCCACATGGGAGGACGGCGCATCGACGTGCAGTGTCCGCGGGAGGCTGCCGTGCCGCATCGCCATGATCATCTTGATGACCCCGGCGACGCCCGCGGCGGCCTGCGTGTGGCCGATGTTGGACTTCACAGAACCGAGCAGCAACGGCCGCTCCGGGTCACGGTCCCTGCCGTACGTCGCGAGCAGCGCCTGCGCCTCGATCGGGTCACCGAGCGACGTACCCGTACCATGCGCCTCCACCACATCGACATCGCCGGCGGAGAGTCCACCACCGGCGAGCGCCTGCCGGATCACCCGCTGCTGCGAAGGGCCGTTGGGCGCGGTGAGGCCGTTGGACGCCCCGTCCTGGTTGATCGCGCTGCCACGCAGCACGGCCAGGATGTCGTGCCCGTTGCGCAGCGCGTCGGACTGGCGCTCCAGGACGAGCATGCCGACACCCTCGGACCAGCCGACCCCGTCGGCCGAATCGGAGAACGCCTTGCACCGCCCGTCGGGGGCCAGCCCCCGCTGCCGGGAGAATTCCACGAAGGCGCCCGGCGTCGACATCACCGTCACACCGCCGGCCAGCGCCATGGAGCACTCGCCGGTGCGCAGCGCCTGCGCCGCCAGGTGCATCGCCACGAGCGACGACGAGCACGCCGTGTCCACCGTCACCGCGGGCCCTTCGAACCCGAAGGTGTAGGAGACGCGGCCGGACGCCACGCTGCCCGCGCTGCCCTGGCCCTGGTGGCCTTCAAAGTCCTTGCCGTTGAGCGTGGTGCCGTAGTCGCTGTACATCACACCGGCGAACACGCCCGTCGCGCTGCCGCGCAGCGACTGCGGGTCGACCCCCGCCCGCTCGACCGCCTCCCACGACGCCTCCAGCAGCAGCCGCTGCTGCGAGTCCGTCGCCATCGCCTCACGCGGACTCATCCCGAAGAACGCCGGGTCGAACTCGCCCGCGTCATGCAGGAACCCGCCCGAACGCGTATAGGACGTGCCCTTGTTGGCCGGGTCCGGGTGGTAGAGCGATTCCACGTCCCAGCCACGGTTCACCGGGAAGGGAGAGATCGCGTCCGTCCCCTCGCTCACCAGCCGCCACAGGTCTTCCGGCGAGGTCACCCCGCCGGGATAGCGGCAGCTCATCCCGACGACCACGATCGGATCGTCGGCGAGCGACGGCAGCAGCCGGACCGGGACCGAGGCGTCGGCCTCCGTCCCGAACAACTCGTCACGCAGATGGTCGGCGAGCACACTCGCCGTCGGATAGTCGAAGATCAGCGTGGCGGTGAGGCGCAGGCCCGTCACCTGCGACAGCCGGTTCCGCAGCTCGACCGCCATCAGCGAGTCGAAGCCCAGGTCCCGGAACTGGACGGCCGCGTCAACGGCCGCCGAGCCTGCGTGGCCGAGTACGAGGGCGACCTGACCCCGTACGAGGTCGAGCAGCGCCTCCTGCCGCTGAACGGGGTCGAGTCCGGCCAGCCGGGCGGCGAGCCCGGTGGCGGTCGCCGCCCCGGCCACCGCGGTCCTTCGGGTGCGGGTACGGATCAACGACCGCAGCAGTGGCGGGACTTCGCCCTGTGCTCGCAACGCCGCCAGGTCGAGCCGTACCGGCGCGACCACGGACTCCCCGGTGGCGAGCGCCGTGTCGAACAACGCCACACCCTGGTCTGCGGAGAGCGGCGGCATGCCCGACTTCTCCATCCGTCGCATGTCCGTTTCGGTCACGCTTCCGGTCATCCCACCGGACTGGTCCCACGGGCCCCAGACCAGCGACACACCGGGCAGGCCCTCGGCCCGCCGACGAGCGGCCAAGGCGTCCAGGAAGGCGTTCGCCGCCGCGTAGTTGGCCTGTCCCGCGCCGCCGAACAGACCGGCCACGGACGAGAACACCACGAACGCGGACAGGTCGAGATCCCGGGTCAGCTCATGCAGATTCCAGGCCGCGTCCGCCTTCGGACGCAGCACCGTGTCCAACCGCTCAGGAGTCAGCGAACCGACCACCCCGTCGTCCAGCACCCCCGCCGTATGCACCACAGCGGAGACGGAACGCACGGAGAGCAGCGCCGCCAGCGCCTCACGGTCCGCCACATCACACGCCTCGACGGCGACCTCGGCACCCTGTCGCTCAAGTTCCGCCACCAACTCCGCGGCGCCCGGCGCGTTCGCGCCCCGCCGGCTCACCAACAGCAGCTGCCGTACGCCGCGCTCAGCCACCAGGTGCCGCGCGAGCACACCGCCCAGACCGCCCGTCCCGCCGGTGATCAACACCGTGCCCTCGGCGTCCCAGGCGTGCTCGGCGTGGTCGTCGCCGACGACCACCCGGGCCAGCCGTCCCGCCCGGATTCCGCCTTCGTGGAGGAGAAGTTGCGGCTCGTCGATACCAAGCGCCGCCGCCAGACGGTTGGTTGACGTCTCGTCGGAGCCGAGATCCAGCAGTCCGAAGCTGCCGGGGTTCTCGGTCTGCGCCGAGCGGACCAGACCCCATACCGAGGCGGCGGCGATGTCCTTGACCTCCTCGTCGCCGTCAGCGACCGCGCCACGCGTCACGAACACCAGGCGCGATCCCGCGAAGCGCTCCTCGGCCGGCCAGCCCTGGATCAGTGCCAGCGCGTCTGCGGTCAGCGCGTGCGCGGACTCCACCACCCGGTCGCCGGTATCACCGGTCACGCCCACCAGCACCACGTCCGGCACCGGTGTCTCACCGGCCGCGAGCTCCGCCAGGTCGGCGTACGTCTCGACGGCGACGCCGGACTTCGCCAGCGCGTCGGCCAGGCCCGAACCGTCAACTCCAAGGACGGCGGCGGACTGCGGGACGCTCGGCTCGTCCTGGACGGGAGTCCAGGTCAGCCGGAAGAGTGCGTCCCTGCCGACCGCTCCGGTGTCGGTCAATTGCGCGCTCGACAAGGTGCGTACAAGCAGCGAGTCCACCGAGGCGACCGGCTCGCCCGTCGTATCGGCGACCTCGATCGTCAGCGTGTCGTTGCCGGCGGGGGCGATCCGTACGCGCAGGGCCGAAGCGCCTGTCGCGTGCAGCGAGACGCCCTGCCAGGAGAACGGCAGGCCCCCGGCGCCTTCTTCGCCGTCACTCGCGAGGAGCGAGGCGTGCAGGGCGGAGTCGAGGAGCGCGGGATGCAGGCCGAACGCGGCGGCATCGCCCTGCGCCTCCTCCGGGAGACGCACCTCGGCGTACACCTCGCCGCCACGGCGCCAGGCGGCCCGCAGCCCCTGGAACACCGGACCGTAACCGAAACCGAGTTCCGCGAACCGCTCGTAGCACCCCTCGACGTCCAGGCTCTCCGCGTCCGCGGGTGGCCAGACGGTGGCGTCGAAGCCGCCCGTCGGCCGCTGGCCCCCGGCGGTCAGTACGCCGGTGGCGTGCTGGGTCCAGGACGCGTCCGCCGCGCCCTCAGGGCGGGAGTGGACGGTGACGGTACGCCGCCCCGTGTCGTCCGCGACCCCGACGCGTACCTGGGTCCGCAGGGCGCCGCGCTCGGGGAGTACGAGCGGTGCGGCGAGGGTCAGTTCCTCGACGCGGTCGCAGCCGACCTCGTCACCGGCGCGGAACGCCAGCTCCAACAGAGCGGTCCCCGGCAACAGGACGCGGTCCATGACAGCGTGGTCCGCCAGCCACGGATGCGACTGGACAGACAGCCTGCCCGTGAACAACACACCCTCGTCCTCGGCCAGTTCGACGGTGCCGTTGAGCAGCGGGTGCTCGGCGGACGTCAGTCCGACCGCAGCCGCGTTCGCCGCGCCGTGCGCACCGGTCGGCCAGAACCACTGGTGCTGGAAGGCGTACGTCGGCAGGTCGATCTTCCGCGCTCCCGTTCCGGCGAAGAACGCCGGCCAGTCGACGCGTACCCCGCGCACGTGTAGTTGAGCCAGTGCGCCGACGGCCGTCGTCTCCTCGTGCCGGTCCTTACGCAGCACCGGCACGGTCAACGCGCCGTCCGGCACCGACTCCTGGGCCATCGCCGACAGCACACCATCCGGACCCAGCTCCAGGAACACGGTCGCGCCTTCAGCGGCGAGGGTCCGTACCCCGTCGGCGAACCGGACGGCCTCGCGTACGTGCCGGACCCAGTACTCGGCGGAGCACAGCTCCTCGGCGGTCGCGAGCTGGCCTGTCAGGTTGGACACCACCGGCACCGAAGGCTCGGCGTACGTCAGGGTCTCCGCGACGGCACGGAAGTCGTCCAGCATCGGCTGCATCAGCGGTGAGTGGAAGGCGTGCGAGACCCGCAGCCGGTTGGTCTTACGGCCCTGCTCCTGGAGCCGGGCCGCGATCTCCAGAACCGCGTTCTCATCGCCCGACAGCACCACGGAGGACGGTCCGTTGACCGCCGCGATCGACACCCCGTCGGTCAGCAGCGGGAGAACCTCGTCCTCCGTCGCCTGCACCGCGACCATCGCACCACCGGCAGGCAGCGCCTGCATGAGTCCGGCACGCGCCACGACCAGACGCCCGGCGTCGGTCAGTGAGAAGACCCCGGCGACATGAGCCGCAGCGATCTCACCGATCGAATGACCGGCCACAAAGTCCGGGGTCACACCCCACGACTCCACCAGCCGGAACAACGCCACTTCGACCGCGAACAACGCCGGCTGGGTAAACCCGGTCTCGTTCAGCGGCTCCGCGTCGTCACCCCAGATGACGTCCCGCAGCGGACGGTCCAACTCGTCGTCCAGTACGGCAAGTACGGCATCCAGCGCCTCGGCGAAGACGGGGAAGCGCTCGTACAGCTCCCGGCCCATACCCAGCCGCTGGCTGCCCTGACCCGAGAACAGGAACGCGCGCTTGCCACTGCCCGAAGGCCCGGACACCACCGAGGCATCCGGCTCACCGGCCGCCACCGCCGCCAGCGCACGGCTCACATCAGCCAGGTCACCGGCCAGCAGCACCGCCCGGTGCTCGAACCTCGACCGGCCGGTGGCCAGCGAGAGCCCGACATCCACCGGACGCGACTCCGGTCGTGCCTCGACGGACGAGAGCAGCCGCGCCGCCTGGCCGCGCAGTGCTTCCGGCGTCTTGCCGGACAGCACCCACGGCACCACACCCGGCTCCACGACCGGCGCCTCGGCCGTGTCGACCACCGTCCCCTGGATCACCGTCGCCGGCTGCTCCAGGATCACGTGCGCGTTCGTCCCGCTGATACCGAACGACGACACACCCGCACGCCGCACCCGACCGGCCTCCGGCCAGGCCCTCTGCTCGCTGAGCAGTTCCACGGCGCCCGCCGACCAGTCCACGTGCGAGGACGGTTCGGTCACATGCAGCGTCCGCGGCAGTACGCCGTGCCGCAGCGCCATGATCATCTTGATCACGCCCGCGACACCGGCGGCGGCCTGCGTGTGCCCGATGTTCGACTTGAGCGAGCCGAGCCAGAGCGGACGCTCGGGCTCGCGGCTCTGGCCGTACGTGGCGAGCAGCGCCTGCGCCTCGATCGGGTCGCCCAGCGTCGTACCCGTACCGTGCGCCTCTACCACGTCCACGTCTGCGGGCGAGAGTCCGCCGCTGGCCAACGCCTGCCGGATGACCCGCTGTTGCGAGGGACCGTTGGGTGCTGTCAGGCCGTTCGACGCACCGTCCTGGTTGACCGCGCTACCGCGTACCACGGCCAGGATCTCGTGCCCGTTGCGTACCGCGTCCGACTGCCGCTCCAGCACCAGCATGCCGACACCCTCCGACCAGCCGACACCGTCGGCCGACTCGGAGAACGCCTTGCACCGCCCGTCGGGCGAGAGGCCGCGCTGCCGGGAGAACTCGACGAAGGTGCCCGGCGTGGACATCACCGTCACACCACCGGCCAGCGCCATCGAGCATTCACCGCTGCGCAGCGCCTGCATCGCCCAGTGCATCGCCACCAGCGACGACGAGCACGCCGTGTCGACCGTGACCGCCGGGCCCTCAAGGCCCAGCGTGTACGACACGCGGCCGGACGCCACGCTGCCCGCGCTGCCCTGGCCCTGGAAGCCCTCGAACTCCTTGCCGTTGAGCGTGGTCCCGTAGTCGTTGTACATCACACCGGCGAACACACCGGTCTGGCTGTCGCGCAGCGACACCGGGTCGATCCCGGCCCGCTCGATCGCCTCCCACGACGCCTCCAGCAGCAGCCGCTGCTGCGAGTCCGTCGCCAGCGCCTCACGCGGACTCATCCCGAAGAACGCCGGGTCGAACTCGCCCGCCTCGTGCAGGAATCCACCCGAGCGGGTGTACGACGTGCCGTTGTGGTCGGGGTCCGGATGGAACAGCGCGTCCACGTCCCAGCCACGGTTGACGGGGAAGTCCGAGACGGCGTCCCCGCCCTCGGTGACCAGCCGCCACAGGTCCTCCGGTGAGGTCACCCCGCCGGGGTAGCGGCAGCTCATTCCGACGACCACGATCGGATCGTCCGCCATGGGCGGCAGGGACGACACCGGGACGGCCAATTCGGCCTCGTCCCCCAGCAGTTCGTCCAGCAGATGGTCCGCGAGCGCGGTCAGCGTCGGATAGTCGAAGGCCATCGTGGCCGGCAGCCGCAGCCCGGTCGCCGTGTTGAGCCGGTTCCGCAGCTCCACCGCCGTCAGCGAGTCGAAGCCCAGATCGCGGAACGCGCGCTCGGCGTCGATGTCGGCAACACTCGCGTGTCCCAGTACCAGCGCCGCCTGGGCGCGTACGAGATCCAGCAACACTTCGTGCCGGTCCGCCGGATTCAGGCGGCTCAGCCGCTGCGTCAGACCGGTGTCAGCGCCTGCGCCTGGTGTGGCCGCACGGCGCGACGGTGTACGGACCAGTCCGCGCAGCAGCGCGGGGGCGATGCCCTGCGCCCGCAGGGCCGGCAGGTCCAGCCGCACCGGGACCGCGAGCGGTTCGCCGGCGGTCAGCGCCGCGTCGAACAGGGCCATGCCGTGTTCGACGGACAGCAGTGGCATGCCCGCGTCCTCCGCTCGGCGCAGATCGCGGTCAGCCAGCGCGCCGGTCATGCCCGCGCCCTGCTCCCACGGTCCCCAGGCGAGCGACAGGCCCGGCAGGCCCTCGGTCTGCCGGTGCGCGGCGAGCGCGTCCAGGAAGGTGTTGCCGGCCGCGTAGTTGCCCTGCCCCGCGCTGCCGAACACACCGGCGACGGAGGAGAACATCACGAACGCGGACAGGTCGAGATCACGCGTCAGCTCGTGCAGATTCCAGGCCGCGTCCACCTTCGGCCGCAGGACCGTGTCCAGTCGCTCGGGAGTCAGCGAACCGATGATGCCGTCGTCCAGCACACCCGCCGTGTGCACCACGGCCGTCAGCGGATGCTCCGCCGGAACCGATGCCAGCAGTTCGGCCAGCGCTTCCCGGTCCGCCACATCGCAGGCGGCGACCGCGACGTCAGCTCCCTGCTCGGTGAGTTCCGCGACCAGCGCCTCGGCGCCGTCGGCCGCGAGACCGCTGCGGCTGAGCAACAGCAGCTGCCGTACGCCCCGTTCGGTCACCAGATGGCGGGCCAGCCGGCCGCCCAGACCACCCGTACCGCCGGTGATCAGCACAGTGCCCTCGGCGTCCCACGTCGCGTCCGCCTCGGACTCGGGACCGGCAACGGTCATGCGGGCGAGGCGGCCGGCACGCAGGCCGCCTCCGCTGATCACCAACTGCGGCTCGTCCGAGCTGAGTGCCTGCGGCAGCAGGACCGCCGATCCGTCGGAACCGAGGTCGATCAGCCCGAAGCAACCGGGGTTCTCGGTCTGCGCCGTACGGACAAGTCCCCACACCGTAGCGGCGGCGACATCGGAGACTTGCTCGTCACCGACCGCCACCGCACCCCGCGTCACGAACACCAACCGCGAACCGGCGAACCGGTCATCGGCCGACCACCCCTGCGCCAGGGCCAGGACGTCGGCAGTCAACGCGTGCGCGGACTGGGCCACTTGACCCTCGGAGGACGCGTCGGCGACCGCCACCAGCACCACGTCCGGCACGGGGGATTCCCCGGCCGTCAACGCCGCCAGATCCGAGTACGTACCGACCGTGGCGCCGGCGTTCGCCAAGCCTTCGGCCAGGCCGAGAACGTCCGGGCCAACCACGGCGACCGCACCGGACACAGCGTCGGACGGAACAGCCACCGGGACCCAGCCCAGGCCGAACAGCGCGTCCCTGGCTGGCCCGGTTGCCCCGGCCGCCCCGCGAAGCTGGTCGCTCGACACGGTCCGTACGACGAGGGAGTCGACCGAGGCGACCGGCTCACCGGAAGTGTCGGCGACGGTCACCGATATCGCGTCGTCGCCTGCGGGGGCGATCCGTACACGCAGGGCCGAAGCGCCCGTCGCGTGCAGCGAGACGCCCTGCCAGGAGAACGGCAGACCCCCGGCGCCCTCCGCACCGTCACTCGCGAGGAGCGAGGCGTGCAGGGCGGAGTCGAGGAGCGCGGGATGCAGACCGAACGCGGCCGCGTCGTCGCGCGTGTCCTCCGGGAGACTCACCTCGGCGAAGATCTCACCGTCGCGGCGCCAGGCGGCCCGCAGCCCCTGGAACACCGGACCGTAGGCGAACCCGAGCTCCGCGAACCGCTCGTAGCATCCCTCGACGTCCAGTGCCTCAGCGCCTGTAGGCGGCCACACGGCGGCGTCGAAGTCGGTCAGCGCGTTGCGCGCACCGACGGCGAGTACGCCCGTCGCGTGTTGCGTCCACGACTGCTCGTCGGCGCTGTCGGGCTGGGAGTGCACCGTGATGGAGCGCCGGCCCGTGTCATCGGCGACGCCCACCCGCGCCTGCACCCGTACCGCGCCGCTTTCGGGCAGCAGGAGCGGTGCGGCGAGGGTCAGTTCCTCGACGCGGTCGCAGCCGACCTCGTCACCGGCGCGGAACGCCAGCTCCAGCAGCGCGGTGCCCGGCAGCAGGACCCGGTCCATGACCGCATGATCGGCCAGCCACGGATGCGACTGGACGGAAAGCCGGCCCGTGAACAACATGCCCTCGCCCTCGGCCAGTTCGACCGCAGCGCCCAGCAGCGGATGCTCGGCTGAGCCGAGACCGGCTGCCCGCATGTCACCCGCGCCGCCCAGCAGTCGGGCGGGCCAGAACCACTGGTGCTGGAAGGCGTAGGTCGGTACGTCGACCCGCACCGCGCCCGTCCCCGCGAACACAGCGGCTTGATCGGTCGGGACGCCCCGCACATGGAGCTGTGCGAGCGCCGTGACGGCGGCCAGTTCCTCGGGCCGGTCCTTGCGCAGGACCGGCACGACGAGCGCGTCGTCCGCGGTGGATTCACGGGCCATGGCGGAGAGCACCCCGTCCGGGCCCAGTTCCACGAACGTGCCGACGCCCTGGCCCGCCAGGAACCGCACTCCGTCGGCGAAGCGGACGGCCTCGCGGACATGCCGCACCCAGTACTCGGCGGAGCACAGCTCATCGGCGCTCGCGAGACCTCCGGTCAGGTTCGAGACGACCGCGATACGCGGCGCCCGGAAGTCCAAGCCGTCAGCGGCGGCACGGAACTCGTCCAGCATCGGCTGCATCAACGGCGAGTGGAAGGCGTGCGACACCCGCAGCCGACTCGTCTTACGACCCTGCTCGGCCAGCTGCGCGGCGACCGCGAGGACCGCGTCCTCGGCACCCGAAACCACCACCGAGGATGGCCCGTTGACGGCCGCGATCGACACCTCGCCGGTCAGTAGCGGCAGTACCTCGTCCTCCGTCGCCTGCACCGCGACCATCGCACCACCAGCAGGCAGCCCCTGCATCAACGAAGCACGCGCCACCACCAGACGCGCGGCGTCCGCCAGCGAGAACACCCCGGCCACATGAGCCGCAGCGACCTCACCGATCGAATGACCGGCCACAAAGTCCGGCGCCACACCCCACGACTCCACCAACCGGAACAACGCCACCTCGACCGCGAACAACGCCGGCTGGGTAAACCCGGTCTCATTCAGCAGCTCGGGATCGTCACCCCAGATGACATCCCGCAGTGAACGGCCCAACTCGCCGTCCAGCTCGGCCAGTACGGCGTCCAGCGCGTCGGCGAACACCGGGAACCGGCCGTACAACTCCCGGCCCATCCCCAACCGCTGCGAACCCTGACCCGAGAACAGGAACGCCGTCTTCCCTGCGACGGTCGAACCGGAGACCGCCAGCGGGTCCGGTTCGCCTGCCGCGAGTGCCGTCAGGGCTCGTACCGTATCCGCGGTGCGGTCCGCCAGCACTGCCGCGCGGTGCTCGAAGACCGACCGGCTGGTGGCCAGCGAGAATCCGACGTCGACGGGCCGCGCCTCCGGCCGGGCCTCGATGAGCGAGAGCAGCCGCGCCGCCTGGCCCCGCAGGGCTTCCGGCGTCCTGCCGGACAGCACCCACGGCACCACACCCGGCTCCACGACCGGCGCCTCGGCCGTGTCGACCATCGTGCCCTGGATCACCGTCGCCGGCTGCTCCAGGATCACGTGCGCGTTCGTCCCGCTGATACCGAACGACGACACACCCGCACGCCGCACCCGGTCACTCTGCGGCCAGGCCGTCTCCTCGGTCAGCAGCTCCACCGCGCCCTCGGTCCAGTCCACATGGGAGGACGGGGCATCGACGTGCAGCGTCTGAGGCAGACTGCCGTGCCGCATTGCCATGATCATCTTGATCACGCCCGCCACACCAGCAGCTGCCTGGGTGTGGCCGATGTTGGACTTCACCGACCCCAGCAGCAACGGCCGCTCCGGGTCACGGTCCCTGCCGTAGGTCGCGAGCAGCGCCTGCGCCTCGATCGGGTCACCGAGCGACGTACCCGTACCGTGCGCCTCCACCACATCGACGTCGTCCATGGTGAGTCCGCCGCTGGCCAACGCCTGCCGGATGACGCGCTGTTGCGAGGGTCCGTTGGGCGCTGTCAGGCCGTTCGACGCACCGTCCTGGTTGACCGCGCTGCCCCGCACCACGGCCAGAATCTCGTGCCCGTTGCGTACCGCGTCCGACTGCCGCTCCAGCACCAGCATGCCGACACCCTCCGACCAGCCGACCCCGTCGGCCGAATCGGAGAACGCCTTGCACCGCCCGTCAGGGGCCAGCCCCCGCTGCCGCGAGAAGTCGACGAACACGGTCGGCGTGGACATCACGGTCACCCCGCCGGCCAGCGCCATCGAGCACTCACCACTGCGCAGCGCCTGCATCGCCCAGTGCATCGCCACCAGCGACGACGAGCACGCCGTGTCCACCGTCACCGCCGGGCCCTCAAGACCGAGCGTGTAGGACACCCGGCCCGACGCCAGGCTCGTACTGCCACCGCCCTGGAAGCCCTCGAACTCGGGGCTCGCCAGCAGGCCGGTGTAGTCGCTGTACATCACCCCGGCGAAGACACCCGTCCGGCTGCCCCGCAGCGTGACCGGGTCGATGCCGGCCCGCTCGATCGCCTCCCACGACGCCTCCAGCAGCAGCCGCTGCTGCGAGTCGGTCGCCAGCGCCTCACGCGGGCTCATCCCGAAGAACGCCGGGTCGAACTCGCCCGCCTGATGCAGGAATCCGCCCGAGCGGGTGTACGACGTGCCGTTGTGGTCGGGGTCCGGATGGAACAGTCCGTCCACGTCCCAGCCACGGTTGACCGGGAATCCGGAGATCGCGTCCGCGCCCTCGCTCACCAGCTGCCACAGATCCTCCGGCGAACCGACGCCGCCCGGATAGCGGCAGCTCATCCCGACGATCACGATCGGATCGTCCGCCACCGCAGCGCTCCGCGTGACGACGGGCACGGCCACTGCCGCGTCCGGGCCGAGCAGTTCGTCCAGCAGATGGCCGACGAGTGCCTGGACCGTCGGATAGTCGAAGGCCATCGTGGCGGGCAGCCGCAGTCCGCTGGCGGTGTTGAGCCGGTTCCGCAGCTCCACCGCCGTCAGCGAGTCGAAGCCCAGATCGCGGAACGCGCGGCCCGGGTGGACCGCAGCGGCGTCGGCATGCCCGAGTACGAGGGCCACTTGGCCGCGTACCAGGTCGAGCAGCACCTCTTGGCGCTCGACCGCGGTGAGTACGGCCAGTCGTTCCACGAGTCCTGCGGCGGCGGCCGATCCGGCGACCGCGGCCCTGCGGGAGCGGGTACGGATCAACGACCGGAGCAGCGGCGGGACTTCCCCTTGCGCACGCAGGACCGGCAGGTCCAGCCTGACCGGCGCGAGTACGGCGTCCCCGGTGGCCAGGGCCGCGTCGAACAGCGCCACGCCCTGCTCCGCCGACAGCGCGGGCACACCGGAGCGCGCCATCCGCTCCGTGTCGGCCTCGGAGAGCGTCCCTGTCATGCCGCCTGACTGGTCCCACGGGCCCCAGGCGAGGGACGTCCCTGGCAGGCCCTCGGACTGCCTGCGTGCCATCAGGGCGTCCAGGAAGGCGTTGCCCGCCGCGTAGTTGCCCTGCCCCGGGCTGCCGAAGGTGGCGGCGGCGGAGGAGAAGACCACGAAGGCGGACAGGTCGAGATCACGGGTCAGTTCGTGCAGATGCCAGGCCGCGTCGGCCTTCGGCCGCAGGACATGGTCCAGCCGCTCGGGAGTCAGCGACCCGACCACACCGTCGTCCAGTACGCCCGCGGCGTGCACCACGGCGGAGACGGGGTGTACGGACAGCAGGGCCGCCAGTGCTTCCCTGTCGGCCACGTCGCACGCCTCGACCGCGACCGCGGTTCCTTGCAGCTCCAGCTGGGCGACCAGTTCCTCGACGCCGTCGGCGGCGCGTCCCCGCCTGCTGACCAGCAGCAGCCGCCGTACGTCGTGCTCGGCGGCCAGATGGCGCGCGACGACCGCGCCCAGACCACCGGTACCGCCGGTGATCAGCACGCTGCCGTCGGCGTCCCACACCGGGCTCACATCGAATTCGGCGGCCGGCCTGCGCACCAGGCGCCCGGCCAGCACCGCGCCGTCCCTGACCACCAGCTGCGGCTCGTCGGTCCGCAGGGCCGACGGCGGCAGTACGGCCGTCCCCTCCGAGTCCTCCGGGTCAAGATCGATCAGCCCGAAGCAACCGGGGTTCTCGGACTGCGCGGACCGTACGAGACCCCGGACCGAGGCGGCGGCGACATCACGGCCGCCGACAGCGCCACGGGTCACGAAGACGAAGCGGGATTCGGCGAACCGCTCGTCGGCCAGCCGGGCCTGGAGCTGTGCCAGGGCCCGGTGGGTGAGTGCGCGCACCGATCCCGTGGTCTCGGCGGCCGGGTCCCCGACCACGGGGATCAGGACGACGCCGGACAGCGGGGCGTCCGTGGCGGGCGTGTCCGCGGCGGGCGTGTCCGTGGCGGCGGAATCCGTCACGTCCTGGTAGGTGTCCGCCTCGACACCCGCGGCACGCAGCGCTGCCAGCAGGCCCAGGGAGTCCGGGCCGAGCACCGTCACCGGCTGCGCGGCCTCGGTGGACGTGGCGGCGAGCGGGGTCCAGTCCAGCCGGAACAGCGCGTCCCGTGTCAGCCCGTCGGACTCGCTCAGGGCCTCGTCGGACAGGGCCCGCATCGCCAGCGACTCCACCGAGGCGACCGGCGCGCCCGTGGTGTCGGCGACGGCCATCGCCACGGCTCCGTCGGCGTCTCGGGTGATCCGAAGCCGTACGGCCGAGGCGCCGGACGCGTGCAGCGAGACGCCGCTCCAGGAGAACGGCACACCGCCCCGCTGGTCAGGGCCGGTGAACCAGGCCGCGTGCAGCCCGGCGTCCAGCAGCGCGGGGTGCAGACCGAAGGCCTGCGCCTCCTCCTGGAGGCCGTCGGGCAGGCTCACCTCGGCGAAGACCTCGCCGTCCCTCCGCCACACGGACCGCAGGCCCTGGAACACCGGACCGTACGCGAAACCGTCGGCGGCGCGGGCCTCATAGAAGCCGTCCAGGTCCGCCTCTTCCGCGTCCGTGGGCGGCCAGACCGCGGCGTCGAAGTCGGCGGGAGCACCGGCTCCCCCGACCGCCAGGACGCCCATGGCGTGCTGCGTCCACGGCGCTTCGGTCGCGCCTTCCGGACGGGAGTGGACGGTGACGGTACGCCGCCCGGTCCCGTCGGTGGTGCCGACCCGTACCTGGGTCTGAAGGGCTCCGCGCTCCGGCAGCACCAGCGGGGCAGCGAGCGTCAGCTCGTCCACGCGGTCACAGCCGACCTCGTCACCGGCCCGGACAGCCAGCTCGAGCAGCGCCGTACCGGGCAGCAGGATCCTGCCGAGCACCGCGTGGTCGGCCAGCCAGGGGTGTGACTGGACCGAGAGCCGCCCGGTGAACAACACGCCTTCGCCCTCGGCCAGTTCCACCACGCCGTTGAGCAGGGGGTGCTCGGCGTTCATGAGGCCGATCGCGGCCCCTCCGGCGCCGCCGCGCATCCCGCGCGGCCAGAACGGCCGGTGCTGGAAGGCGTACGTCGGCAGATCCACCCGGGACGCCCCGGTCCCGGCGAAGAACGCCGGCCAGTCCACGAGCGCGCCGTGCGCGTGCAGTTGGCCCAGCGCCGTGACTGCCGAGACCTCCTCCGGGCGGTTCTTGCGCAGCACCGGCACGGTGACCGCATCGCCGGAAACCGATTCCTGCGCCATGGCGGAGAGCACCCCGTCAGGGCCCAGCTCCAGGAACACGCCGACGCCCTGGTCGGCGAGGGTCCGTACCCCGTCGGCGAAGCGGACGGCCTCGCGAACATGCCGCACCCAGTAGTCGGCGGAGCACAGCTCCGCTGCGCTCGCGAGCTGACCAGTCAGGTTGGACACCACCGGCACCGCAGGCTCGGTATAAGACAGGGTCGCCGCGACGGCGCGGAAGTCGTCCAGCATCGGCTGCATCAGTGGTGAGTGGAACGCGTGGGAGACGCGCAGCCGACTCGTCTTACGGCCCTGCTCGGCCAGCTGCGCGGCGACCGCGAGAGCCGTATCCTCATCGCCCGAAATCACCACGGACGAGGGACCGTTGACCGCAGCGACGGACACACCGTCGGTCAGGAGCGGGACAACCTCGTCCTCCGTCGCCTGGACCGCGACCATCGCACCACCGGACGGAAGCGCCTGCATCAAGGAAGCACGCGCCACCACCAGACGCGCGGCGTCCGCCAGCGAGAACACCCCGGCCACATGAGCAGCCGCGATCTCACCGATCGAATGACCGGCCACAAGGTCCGGGGTCACACCCCACGATTCGACGAGCCGGAACAACGCCACTTCGACCGCGAACAACGCCGGCTGGGTGAAGCCCGTCCCGTTCAGCAGCTCCGCGTCGTCACCCCAGATGACATCCTGCAGCGAACGGCCCAACTCACCGTCCAGCTCGGCCAGTACGGCATCCAGCGCCTCGGCGAACACCGGGAACCGGCCGTACAACTCACGGCCCATCCCCAACCGCTGCGAACCCTGACCCGAGAACAGGAACGCCGTCTTGCCTCCGGTCACCGAACCGGACACGGCCGAGGCATCCGGCTCGCCGACCGCGACCGCCGCCAGCACCTGAGCCGTGTCGACGGAGTCCCCGGTCAGCACCACCGCCCGGTGCTCGAACCTCGACCGGCCGGTGGCCAGGGAGAATCCGATGTCCAGCGGCCGCAGATCGGGGCGCGCCTCGATGTAAGAGAGCAGCCGCGCCGCCTGGCCGCGCAGTGCCTCCGGTGTCTTGCCGGACAGCACCCACGGCACCACACCCGGCTGCGCCGCCGAAGGTTCGAGCGGGGAAGGTTCGACCGTCCCCCGGATCACCGGAGCCGGCTGCTCCAGGATCACGTGCGCGTTCGTCCCGCTGATGCCGAACGACGACACACCCGCACGCCGCACCCGACCGGCCTCCGGCCAGGCCGTCTGCTCGGTCAGCAGCTCCACCGCGCCCGACGTCCAGTCGACGTGGGACGACGGCTCGGTCACATGGAGCGTGCGCGGCAGTACGCCGTGCCGCATGGCCATGATCATCTTGATCACACCGGCCGCTCCCGCCGCCGCCTGGGTGTGGCCGAGGTTCGACTTCACCGAGCCCAGCAGGAGCGGCTGTGCACGGTCCCTGCCGTACGTCGCGAGCAGTGCCTGCGCCTCGATCGGGTCGCCCAGCGTCGTACCCGTACCGTGCGCCTCCACCGCGTCCACGTCGGCGGGCAAGAGTCCGCCGCTGGCCAGCGCCCGGCGGATCACCCGCTGTTGCGACGGGCCGTTGGGCGCCGTCAGACCGTTCGACGCACCGTCCTGGTTGACCGCGCTGCCGCGCAGCACGGCCAGGATCTCGTGGCCGTTGCGTACGGCGTCCGACTGGCGCTCCAGCAGGAGCATCCCTATGCCCTCGGACCAGCCGACGCCGTCCGCCGACTCGGAGAACGGCTTGGACCGGCCGTCGGGGGCGAGGCCCCGCTGCCGCGAGAACTCCACGAAGGTGTCGGGGATGGACATGACGGTGACACCGCCGGCCAGCGCCAGCGAGCATTCGCCGCCGCGCAGCGCCTGCGCCGCCAGGTGCATCGCGACCAGCGAGGACGAGCACGCGGTGTCCACCGTGACGGCGGGGCCCTCGAACCCGAAGGTGTACGAGACGCGGCCCGAGGCCACGCTCAGCGCGCTGCCCTGGCCCTGGAAGCCCTCGAACTCCTTGCCGTCAAGTGCGGTGTTGTAGCCGCCGTACATGACACCGGCGAACACACCGGTCTGGCTGTCGCGCAGCGACACCGGGTCGATCCCGGCCCGCTCGACGGCCTCCCAGGACGTTTCCAGCAGCAGCCGCTGCTGCGAGTCGGTCGCCATCGCCTCGCGCGGGCTCATCCCGAAGAAGTCCGGGTCGAACTCACCGGCGTCGTGCAGGAATCCGCCGGAGCGGGTGTACGACGTGCCCAGGTGGTCCGGGTCGGGGTCGAACAGCGCGTCCACGTCCCAGCCGCGGTTGACCGGGAAGTCCGAGACGACATCGGCGCCTTCGGTGACCAGCCGCCACAGGTCCTCCGGCGAGCCGATGCCGCCGGGGAAGCGGCAGCTCATCCCGACCACCACGATCGGGTCGTCGTCGAGCAGCGCGGGCGAGAGTTCGGGCGCCGCGTCGGCTGCGGCGTCCGGGCCGAGCAGCGCCTCGTGCAGATGGTCGGCCAGCGCGCCGACCGTCGGGTAGTCGAAGACCATCGTGGCGGGCAGCCGCAGCCCGGTCGCGGTGTTGAGCCGGTTCCGCAGCTCCACGGCGGTCAGCGAGTCGAAGCCCAGGTCGCGAAATGCCCGGGTCGGGTCGACTCCGTCGCCGCTCGCGTGCCCGAGCACCATGGCCGCCTGACCGCGCACCAGGTCCACCAGCGTCTCGTCGCGCTCCTGGCGGCCCAACCGGCTCAGCCGCTCCGCCAGACCGGCGTCCGTGCTCGATCCCGGGCCGGCTCCGGCGACGACGGTGCGGCGGGAGCCCGTTCGGACCAAGCCACGCAGCAGTGGCGGGACGGCGCCGCGCGTGCGCAGTGTGGCCACGTCCAGTCGCACCGGCGCCACCGCCGCCCGGCCGGTGGCCAGCGCGGCGTCGAACAGGGCCACGCCCTGCTCGACCGAGAGCAGGGGCATGCCTGCCTCGGCGGCCCGGCGGAGATCGGCCTCTCCGAGACCGCTCGTCATTCCGGCGCCCTGGTTCCAGGCGCCCCACGCGAGGGAGACACCGGGCAGGCCTTCGGTCCGCCGGTGCGCGGCGAGCGCGTCCAAGAAGGTGTTGCCCGCCGCGTAGTTGCCCTGTCCCGCGCCGCCGATCAGTCCGGAGACGGAGGAGAAGACGACGAACTCGGCGAGGTCGAGGCCGAGATCGCGGGTCAGCTCGTGCAGGTGCCAGGCCGCGTCGACCTTCGGCCGCAGGACATGGTCCAGCCGCTCGGGAGTCAGCGAACCGATGGTGCCGTCGTCCAGCACACCCGCCGTATGCACCACGGCGGTCAGCGGATGGCCGGAAGGCACCGAGGCCAACAGCCCGGCCAGCGCCTCCCGGTCCGCCACGTCGCACGCCTCGACGGCGACCTCGGCGCCCAGCGCCTCCAGTTCGGCGGCCAACTCGGGCGCGCCGTCGGCAGCGAGGCCGCGTCGGCTCGTCAACAGCAGGCGACGTACGCCGCGTTCGGCGACCAGGTGGCGGGCCAGCACACCGCCCAGACCGCCTGTGCCACCGGTGATCAGTACCGTGCCCTCGGTGTCCCACACGCGCGGCATGCTCAGCACGATCTTGCCGACATGCTTGGCCATGCTCATGAACCGGAACGCGTCCTGGGCCTGCCGCACATCCCAGGTGCGGACCGGCAGCGACTCCAGCACACCGCGGTCGAACAGCTCCATCACCGCGTCGAGCATGCGCCGGATATCCTCGGGCTCCACCCAGCCGAGGTCGAAGGACCGGTAGTCCAGGCCCTCCGGCAGGTCCGCCTCGTCGCGGATGTCGGTCTTGCCCATCTCCAGGAACCGGCCGCCGGGCGCGGTCAGCCGCAGCGAAGCGTCCACGAACTCGCCTGCCAGCGAGTTCAGTACGACATCGACGCCCTGCCCTTCCGTCACTTCGGCGAACGCCGACTCGAAGTCCGTCGTACGCGACGAGGCGATGTGGTCGTCAGCGACACCCAACGACCGCAGGACGTCCCACTTGCCCTCGCTCGCCGTAGCGAACACCTCGGCGCCCAGATGGTTCGCGACCTGGATCGCCGCCATACCGACACCGCCGGCGCCCGCGTGGATCAGCACCTTCTCGCCGCGCTGAAGCCCGCCGAGGTCCACGAGCGCGTAGTACGCCGTCAGGAACACCAGCGGCATGGAAGCCGCCGTCTCCCACGACCAGCCGCCGGGCATCCGGGCGAGGAGCCGTGCGTCGCCGACCACCTGCGAGCCGAAACCGCCGGACACCAGACCCGTGACCCGGTCGCCGGCCCGCAGGCCGGTCACGTCGGGCCCGGTGCCGGTCACCACACCCGAGACCTCGCGCCCCATCCGGCCCGCGTCGCCGGGGTACATGTCCAACGCCTTGAGCACGTCGCGGAAGTTCACGCCGGCCGCGCGTACGTCGATCCGTACGTCGCTGCCGGTCAGCGGCTCCAGGACCTCGGGGAACGGCGCCAGGGTCAGCCCGTCCAGGCTGCCCTTCGTCAGACTGTCCAGCCGCCACGGCACCCCGGTCGGCGGCACAAGCCCCGTACCGGAGTCGAGTCGCGCGAGCCGGGCCGCCAGTATTCCGCCGTCGCGGATCGCCATCTGCGGTTCGTCGGTGCCGAGTGACGTCGCGAGCAGCGCGCCGGCGTCAGCGGCTGCATCGGCTGCGGAGTCGATGTCGACCAGGCCGAAGCAGCCGGGGTTCTCGGTCTGCGCGGAACGCACCAGACCCCACACGGAAGCGGCGGCGACATCGGAGGCACTCTCGTCACCGGCCGCCACGGCTCCCCGCGTCACGAATACCAGCCGGGACCCGGCGAACCGGTCGTCGGCCAACCACTGCTGTGCCAGGGCCAGTACGCCGGCGGTCAGCGTGTGTGCCGACTCGGCGACCCCGGTTCCGTCCGCCAGGTCCGTACTGGTCACAGCGGCCAGTACGGTGCCGGGGACCGGGGACTCCCCCGCCGCAAGCGCCGCCAGATCGGTGAACGTCTCGACAACGGCGCCGGACTCGGCGAGCCCTGCGGCGAGCCCGAGCGGATCGGGCCCCACCAGGGCGACGGACGCGGGGACCGCCGAACCGGCCGGTACGGGAACCCAGTCCAGTCCGAACAGGGCGTCGCGGGCCTGCGCTGCGCTCTCGCTCAACTGCTCGCTCGACACGGCTCGTACGAGCAGCGAGTCGACCGAGGCGACCGGCTCGCCCGTCGTGTCGGCGACGGCGATCGAGACCGCGTCCCGACCGTCGGCCGGGGCGATCCGGACCCGCAGGGCGGAAGCGCCCGTGGCGTAGAGCGAGACACCTTCCCACGAGAACGGGAGTCCTCCACTGCCCTCCTCGCCGTCACCGGCGAGGAGCGAGGCGTGCAGGGCGGAGTCGAGGAGCGCGGGGTGCAGCCCGAACGCGGCGGCGTCGCCTTGCGCGTCCTCCGGGAGGCGCACCTCGGCGTAGATCTCACCGTCGCGGCGCCAGGCGGCCCGCAGCCCCTGGAACACCGGACCGTAACCGAACCCGAGTTCCGCGAACCGCTCGTAGCATCCTTCGACGTCCAGGCTCTCGGCACCGGTCGGCGGCCACATCGTGGCGTCGAACCCGTCGCCCGGCGGCCGGCCCGCCGCCGTCAGTACGCCCGTCGCGTGCGGGGTCCACGAGCGCTCGTCGACGCCCTCGGTCAGGGAGTGCACGGCGAGGGAGCGCCGACCGGTGTCGTCAGCGACCCCGACCCGCACCTGGACCCGCACCGCGCCGCTTTCCGGCAGGGTGAGCGGCGCGGCGAGCGTCAGCTCCTCGACCCGGTCGCAGCCGACCTCGTCACCGGCGCGGAACGCCAGCTCCAACAGCGCCGTCCCGGGCAGCAGGACGCGGCCGAGCACCGCGTGGTCCGCGAGCCACGAATGCGACTGGACGGAGAGCCGTCCGGTGAACAAGACACCTTCGCCCTCGGCCAGTTCGACGGCGGCGCCGAGCAGCGGATGGTCGGCCGAGCCCAGTCCCGCGGCGCGTACGTCGCCAGCGCCGGACCGCTGCCCCGCCGGCCAGAACCACTGGTGCTGGAAGGCGTACGTCGGCACGTCGACCCGCACCGCGCCCGTCCCCGCGAACACGGCGGACCAGTCGGCCGGCACGCCGCGTACATGGAGCCGCGCCAGCGCCGTGACGGCGGCCAGTTCCTCGGGCCGGTCCTTACGGAGCAGGGGTACGGTCACGGCGTCGTCCGGGACCGACTCCTGCGCCATGGCGGAGAGCACACCGTCGGGCCCCAGCTCCAGGAACGTGGTCACACCCTGCTCGCCCAACGTCCGTACGCCATCGGCGAATCGGACCGCCTCGCGAACGTGCCGCACCCAGTACCCGGCGGAGCACAGCTCATCGGCCGCAGCCAGCTCACCGGTCAGATTCGACACCACGGGGATACGCGGAGCCTCGAAGGTCAAGGTGTCCGCCACCGCGCGGAACTCGTCCAGCATCGGGTCCATCAGCGGCGAGTGGAACGCGTGCGACACCCGCAACCGACTCGTCTTACGACCCTGCTCGGCCAGCTGCGCGGCGACCGCGAGGACCGCATCCTCGACACCCGAAACCACCACGGCCGAGGGCCCGTTGACGGCCGCGATCGACACACCGTCGACCAGCAGCGGCAGCACCTCGTCCTCCGTCGCCCGCACCGCCACCATCGCACCACCGGACGGCAGCGCCTGCATCAACGAAGCACGCGCCACCACCAAACGGCACGCATCCGCCAGCGAGAACACCCCCGCCACATGAGCAGCCGCGATCTCACCGATCGAATGACCGGCCACGAAGTCCGGCGCCACACCCCACGACGCGACCAGCCGGAACAACGCGACTTCGACCGCGAACAACGCCGGCTGCGTAGAGCCGGTCTCGTTCAGCAGCTCGGGATCGTCACCCCAGATGACATCCCGCAGCGAACGGCCCAACTGACCGTCAAGCTCTGCCAGTACGGCGTCCAGCGCATCGGCGAAGACGGGGAAGCGCTCGTACAACTCACGGCCCATCCCCAGCCGCTGCGCACCCTGACCCGAGAACAGGAACGCGCGCTTGCCGCCCGCGACCGCCCCCGACACCGCCGAGGTGTCCGCTCCGCCCGCCGCCAGTGCGGTCAGCGCGCGGACCGTGTCCGCGGGATCGCCCGCCAGCACCACCGCACGGTGGTCGAACAGCGACCGGCCCGTGGCCAGGGAGAACCCGACATCCACCGGACGCTGTCCGGCCTGCGACTCGACGGCGGACAGCAGCCGCGCCGCCTGCTCGGCCAGCGCCTCCGGCGTCCGGCCGGACAGCACCCACGGCACCACACCCGGCTCGGCCACAGGAGCCTCGACCGTTCCCCGGATCACCGGAGCCGGCTGCTCCAGGATCACGTGCGCGTTCGTACCGCTGATGCCGAACGACGACACACCCGCACGCCGCACATGACCGGACTCGGGCCATTCGGCCGACTCCGTCAGCAGCTCCACAGCGCCCGCCGACCAGTCGACATGGGTCGACGGCTCGGTCACGTGCAGCGTCTGCGGCAGCACTCCGTGCCGCATGGCCAGCACCATCTTGATGACGCCCGCCACACCTGCGGCGGCCTGGGTGTGGCCGATGTTGGACTTCACGGACCCGAGCAGCAAGGGCCGCTCCGGGTCGCGGTCACGCCCGTACGTGGCGAGCAACGCCTGCGCCTCGATCGGGTCGCCCAGCGTCGTACCCGTACCGTGCGCCTCCACCACGTCGACGTCGTCCGCCGAGAGGCCGCCACTGGCGAGGGCCTGGCGGATCACCCGCTGCTGCGACGGACCGTTGGGGGCGGTCAGACCGTTCGAAGCGCCGTCCTGGTTGATCGCGGAGCCGCGCAACACGGCCAGGATCTCGTGCCCGTTGCGTACGGCGTCCGACTGGCGCTCCAGCACCAGCATGCCGACGCCCTCGGACCAGGCGACACCGTCGGCCGACTCGGAGAACGCCTTGGACCGGCCGTCGGGGGCCAGTCCGCGTGCGCGGGAGAATTCGACGAAGGTGCTCGGGGTCGACATCACGGTCACGCCGCCGGCCAGGGCCAGCGAGCACTCACCGCTGCGCAGCGCCTGGGCGGCGAGGTGCATGCCGACCAGGGAGGAGGAGCACGCGGTGTCGACGGTGACGGCGGGGCCTTCCAGGCCGAGGGTGTACGAGACCCGGCCGGAGGCGACGCTCGGTGCGCTGCCGTTGCCGCGGAACGCCTCGTACTCCTCGCCGGTGAGCAGCGGGCCGTAGTCGTTGTACATGACGCCGGTGAAGACGCCGGTCTGGCTGTCGCGCAGCGACACCGGGTCGATCCCGGCGCGCTCGAAGGCTTCCCAGGACAGTTCGAGCAGCAGTCGCTGCTGTGAGTCCGTCGCCATCGCCTCGCGGGGGCTCATCCCGAAGAAGTCCGGGTCGAACTCGCCTGCGGTGTGCAGGAATCCGCCGTGGCGTACGTGGGTCTTCCCTGGCCGGTCGGGGTCCGGGTCGTAGAGCCCTTCGACGTCCCAGCCGCGGTTGACGGGGAATCCTGAGATGGCGTCGCCGCCTTCGGTGACCAGCCGCCAGAGGTCTTCGGGCGAGGTCACCCCGCCGGGGTAGCGGCAGGCCATGCCGACGATGACGACGGGGTCGTCGGCGACGGGGGGCAGTGCGCGGACCGGTACGGCGGGTGCCTGGGCCTCGCTGCCGAGGAGTTCGT
Organism: Streptomyces sp. AcH 505; assembly: GCF_000818175.1. Taxonomy (GTDB): domain Bacteria; phylum Actinomycetota; class Actinomycetes; order Streptomycetales; family Streptomycetaceae; genus Streptomyces. The sequence continues at coordinate 6,539,561 of NZ_JTIY01000001.1, read as the reverse complement.
CGCGCAGATGGTCGGCGAGGGCGCTCGGCGTCGGATAGTCGAAGACCATCGTCGCGGGCAGCCGCAGGCCGGTGACGGTGTTGAGGCCGTTGCGCAGTTCGACGGCGGTCAGGGAGTCGAAGCCGAGATCCTGGAACTGGCGGGCCGCTTCGACGTCTGCGGCGTCGGTGTGTCCCAGGACGTGGGCGACCTGTCCGCGTACGAGGTCGAGCAGGATCTCGCGGCGCTCGGCGGCGTCGAGTCCGGCGAGCCGCCGGGCGAGGCCGCCGGCCGTTTCGGAGACCTGGGCGGCGGCGCGCCGGGCCGGGGCCCTGATGAGGCCGCGCAGCAGTGCGGGGATGTCGCCCTGGGCGCGCAGGACAGGCAGGTCGAGGCGTACGGGTGCGACGGTGGCGGCGCCGGTGGCGAGGGCGGCGTCGAACAGCGCGACGCCCTGTGCGACGGAGAGCGGCGGCATGCCGGAGCGTGCGATGCGTTCCACGTCGATGTCGGTGAGCGTGGCGGTCATGCCGACGCTGCTGGTCCACGGGCCCCAGGCGAGGGAGAGTCCTGGCAGTCCTTCGTTGCGACGGCGGGTGGCGAGCGCGTCCAGGAAGGCGTTGCCCGCCGCGTAGTTGGCCTGTCCCGCGCTGCCGAGGGTGGCGGCGACGGAGGAGAAGACGACGAAGGCGGCGAGGCCGAGATCCCGGGTCAGCTCGTGCAGGTGCCAGGCGGCGTCGGCCTTCGGCCGCAGGACGTGGTCGAGCCGGTCCGGGGTGAGGGAGCCGATCACACCGTCGTCGACGACGCCCGCCGCGTGCACGACGGCGGTCAGGGGGTGCTCGGCGGGGACGGTGTCCAGCAGGTCCGCGAGGGCGGTCCGGTCGGTCACGTCGCAGGGGGCGACGGTCACTTGGGCGCCGCGCGCCGCCAGCTCGGCGGCCAGTTCGGCGGCGCCTGCGGCGGCGGGGCCGCTGCGGCTGACGAGCAGCAGATGCCGTACGCCGCGTTCGGCGACGAGGTGCCGGGCCAGTGCGCCGCCCAGGCCTCCCGTACCGCCGGTGACGAGGACCGTGCCCTCGGCGTCCCAGCCGGCCGGCTCGTCGGGGACGGGGACGCGCGTGAGGCGGGCGGCGAGCAGTGCGCCGTCCCGTATCGCGAGGTCCGGTTCGTCGGTCAGGGCGGCGGCGGTGAGCAGGGCCGGCACGGCCTCCAGGGAGAGGGAGTCCGTGCCGGGGTCCAGGTCCAGGAGGCCGAGGCGTCCCGGGTTCTCGGTGCGTGCCGTACGGACAAGTCCGTGCACCGACGCGGCGGCGAGGTCGGCGCCGTCCGTGGCGCCTCGGGTGACGAACACCAGCCGGGCGTCGGCGAACCGGTCGTCGGCGAGCCACTGCTGTACGTGGCCGAGGACGCGGGCGCCGAGTGTGTGCGTGGCGGCCACGACACCGTCGCCGGGGCCGTCCGGGTCGGGGTCGCCGGCCGCGGCGATCATGACCACGCCGGGGACGGGGCCTTCGGCGGCGAGTGACGCGAGGTCGGGGTGGTGCGTGACGGGTGCTCCCGCGCTGTGCAGGGCCTCGGCCACACCGAGGGTGTCGGCGCCCACCACGGCCACCGGGACGGGTCCGGTGGGGGCGGCGCCCTTGGTCCTGGTCCACTCGACGCGGAACAGCGAGTCGCGGTGGACGGCGCCGGTGTCGTGCAGCCGCTCGGCGGGCATCGCGCGGGAGACCAGCGAGTCGACGGAGAGTACGGGCCCGCCGGCCGTGTCGTACACGGCGATGGAGACGGTGTCGTCGCCGGTGGGGGTCAGCCGGGCGCGTACCGAGGCGGCGCCGGACGCGGTCAGTGACACGCCTTCCCAGGCGAAGGGCAGGCCGCCGCTGCTGATGGCGCCGAGGTCGGCGTAGGCGGCGGCGTGCTGGGCGGCGTCGAGCAGCGCGGGGTGCAGGCCGAAGGCGGCGGCTTCGGAGTCGGCGCCCTCGGGCAGGGTGACGTCGGCGAACACCTCGTCACCGCGCCGCCAGGCGGCGCGCAGCCCCTGGAAGACCGGGCCGTAGTCGAAGCCGAGTCCGGCGAGCCGGTCGTAGCAGCCGTCGAGGTCGACGGGTTCGGCGCCGGGCGGCGGCCAGACGGTGGCGTCGAAGCCGGGGTCGGTGGTGCCGGCGCCGGGCGTGCCGGGGGCCAGTACGCCGGTGGCGTGCTGCGACCAGGGCAGGTCGACGACGCCTTCGGCGCGTGAGTAGATGCCCAGCGGGCGGCGGCCCGCGGGGTCGGCCGCGCCGACCCGGACCTGGAGCTGTACGGCGCCGTGCTCGGGGAAGGCCAGGGGCGCGGCGAGGGTCAGTTCCTCGACGCGGTCGCAGTCGACCTCGTCGCCGGCGCGGATGGCCAGCTCCACGAAGGCCGTGCCGGGCAGCAGGGCCCGGCCGCGTACGCCGTGGTCGGCGAGCCAGGGGTGGGACTGGACCGACAGCCGGCTGGTGAACAGGGCGCCTTCGCCGTCGGCGAGTTCGACAGCGGCGCCGAGCAGGGGGTGCCCGGCGGAGCCGAGTCCCGCCGCGCGTATGTCGCCTGCCGCGTCGAGGGAGGCGGCGGGCCAGTAGCGCTGGTTCTGGAAGGGGTAGGTCGGCAGGTCGACCTGCCGGGCGCCGGATCCGGCGTAGAGGGCGGCCCACCGTACGGTGGCGCCCCGGACGTGCGCCTGGGCGAGGCCGGTGACGGCGGCCAGTTCCTCGGGGCGGTCCTTGCGCAGCAGCGGCACGATCTTCGCGCCGTCCGGCAGCGAGTCCTGGGCCATGGCGGAGAGCACGCCGTCGGGGCCGAGTTCGAGCAGGGTGGTGACGCCGCGCCCGGTGAGGGTGCGCACGCCGTCGGCGAACCGTACGGCTTCCCGTACGTGCCGTACCCAGTAGTCGGCGGAGCACAGCTCGTCGACGGTGGCGATGCGCCCTGTCAGGTTGGACACGACCGGCAGGGCCGGCTCGGCGAAGGTCAGGCTCCGTGCGACGGCGCGGAACTCGTCCAGCATCGGGTCCATCAGCGGCGAGTGGAAGGCGTGCGAGACGCGCAGCCTGCTGGTCTTGCGCTCCAGTGCCTCGAAGTGGGCGGCGATCTCCAGTACGGCGTTCTCGTCGCCCGCGATCACCACCGACCGCGGTCCGTTGACGGCGGCGAGGGACACCCGGTCGGTGAGCAGGGGGACGACCTCGTCCTCGGTCGCGCGCAGGGCGACCATGGCGCCGTCGCGCGGCAGGGCCTGCATGAGCGAGGCGCGGGCCGTGACGAGACGGCAGGCGTCCGCCAGGGAGAGGACTCCGGCGACGTGGGCGGCCGTGATCTCGCCGATGGAGTGGCCGCCGACGAAGTCGGGGGTGACGCCGAGCGACGTGACGAGGCGGAACAGCGCCACCTCGATCGCGAAGAGCGCCGGCTGGGTCCACCGGGTCTCGCCGAGTTCGGCGGCGTCGGTGCCCCAGACGACGTCCCTCAGTGGGCGGTCGGCGTGCGCGTCCAGCTGGTCGGCGACTGCGTCGAACGCCTCGGCGAACACCGGGAAGCGGGCGTGGAGTTCACGGCCCATGCCGAGCCGCTGGGAGCCCTGGCCCGAGAAGAGGACGGCGAGCGGCCCGTCGTCGGCGACGCCCCGGGCGATCTCGGTGGGGCCGGTGTCCCCGGCGAGCAGGACGGCGCGGTGTTCGAAGACCGAGCGTCCTGCCGCGAGGGAGAAGCCGACGTCGGCAGGGCGGATGCCGGGGTTCCGGCCGATGTGGGCGAGCAGTCGGTCGTGCTGGGCGTCCAGGGCGGCCGGTGACCGGCCGGCGAGGGCCCAGGGGACGACGCCCGGTGCCACGGCGTCGTCGGTGTCTTCCGCGTCGGGTACCGGCGCGGGCGGGGCCTGTTCGAGGATCACATGGGCGTTGGTGCCGCTGACGCCGAAGGAGGAGACGGCGGCGCGCCTGGCCCGTCCGGTCTCCGGCCAGTCGGCGGGCTCGGTGAGCAGTTCCACGGCCCCGGTGGTCCAGTCGACGTCGCCGGACGGTTCGGTGGCGTGCAGGCTGCGCGGCATCAGACCGTGCCGCATCGCCATGATCATCTTGATGACGCCCGCCGCGCCCGAGGCGGCCTGGGTGTGTCCGATGTTCGACTTGACCGAGCCCAGGCGCAGCGGGTGTTCGCGGTCCTGGCCGTAGGTGGCGAGCAGGGCCTGCGCCTCGATCGGGTCGCCCAGCGTCGTACCCGTACCGTGCGCTTCGACGATGTCCACGTCGCCGGGGGTCAGCCGGGCGTTGTCCAGCGCCGCGCGGATGACGCGCCGCTGCGAGGGGCCGTGCGGGGCGGACAGGCCGTTGGACGCGCCGTCCTGGTTGATGGCGCTGCCGCGCAGCAGGGCGAGGACGTGGTGTCCGGCGCGCCGCGCGTCGGAGAGCCGTTCCAGTACGAGGACGGCGGCGCCCTCGCCCCAGCCGGTGCCGTCGGCGGCGTCGGAGAACGACTTGCACCGGCCGTCGGCCGCCATGCCGTTCTGCGCGGTGAACGAGACGAAGGGGCCTGGCGTGGCCATCACGGACGCGCCGCCGGCCAGGGCCATCGTGCACTCGCCGTTGCGCAGGGACTGCGCCGCCCAGTGCAGGGCCACCAGCGAGGAGGAGCAGGCCGTGTCGACGGTGACCGCGGGCCCTTCGGCGCCGAGGGTGTAGGAGAGCCGGCCGGAGATGACGCTGGCCGCGTGCCCGGTCGTGGCGTACTGCTCCATGTCGTCGCCGGACGCCCTGATGACCGAGCCGTAGTCCTGCCCGGCCGTGCCGACGAACACACCGGCCTGGCTGCCGCGCAGCGAGGCCGGGTCGATACCGGCCCGCTCCAGCGCCTCCCAGCACACCTGGAGCAGCAGTCGCTGCTGCGGGTCCATGGCGACGGCCTCGCGCGGCGAGATCCCGAAGAAGCCGGGGTCGAACTCCGCCATGTCGTAGAGGAATCCGCCCTGTTGGGCGAGGCTGCGGCCGGGTCCCTCCCCCGCGAGGCGGTCGAGGTCCCAGCCACGGTCGGCGGGGAAGCCGCCCATGACGTCGCGGCCCTCGGCGACCAGCTCCCACAGGGCCTCGGGGGAGGTCACCCCGCCGGGGTAACGGCAGCCGATGCCGACGACGGCGACGGGCTCCTCCGCGGCCGCCACCAGCTGCTGATTCTGCTGACGGAGCCGCTCGTTCTCCTTCAGGGACGACCGCAGCGCCTCGACGTACTTGTTGGGGGACGTGCTCATCGCTCTCTCCAGATCTCTTTCAGTTCGCCGAGTTCTCGGTGGCGAGCCGCAGCAGGCTTTCCGCGTCCATGTCGTCGAGCGAGTCGCCTCCGCCGTCGGCGGCCGGGCCGGTGGCCTCGGCGTCGTCGGCGGTGGCGAGCTTCAACACCATGTCCAGCAGGCCCGCTTTGCGGAGTCGGCTGATCGGGACGGATGCGAGCACGTCGCGCACACGCGCATCCGGGTCGTCGGTCGTGCCGGTGTCCTGTCCGGGTACGGCCCCGAAGATGAGCGGGCCGAGATGGCGCGCGAGCGCGTCCGGGGTCGGGTGGTCGAAGACCAGGGCCGCCGGCAGGGGCAGGCCGAGGCCGGTCCGCAGCCGGTTGCGCAGTTCGACGGCGGTCACGGAGTCGAAGCCGACGTCGCGGAAGGCGCGGTTCGCCGCGACGGCGTCGGCCCCTTCGTGGCCGAGGGTCGCAGCGGCTTCGGCGCGTACCGCTTCGAGCAGGGCGCGGGCGCGCTCCGCCGTGGGCAGTGCGTCGAGCCGCTGCCGCAGCGGCGGTACGCCGGTCTCCGTGTCGTCCGTGGGCAGGCCGCTGTCGGTGGCCAGCGCCTGGCCGGCCTCCGATATGACAGCCAGCAGGGGGCTGGGCCTGGTCGCGGTGAAGCTGGGGGTGAACACCTCCCAGTCCATCGACGCCACGGTCAGGGCCGTGTCGTCGTCCTCCAGCATCCGCTGGAGCGCCGCGAGGGCCAGCGCGGGTTCCATCGCCCGTACGCCCTGCCGCCGCAGCCGTTCGCCGACCTCGGCGTCCGTGGCCATGCCGACCTCGGCCCAGGTGCCCCAGGCGACGGACGAGCCGGTCAGCCCTTCGGCCCTGCGGTGCTCGGCCAGCGCGTCGAGGAACGCGTTGGCCGCCGCGTAGCCGGGCTGGCCGCCACTGCCCCAGACGGCGGCGCCCGAGGAGAACAGTACGAAGGCGTCCAGGTCGAGGCCGCGGGTCAGTTCGTGCAGATGCAGCGCGGCGGTCAGCTTCGACCGCATCAGCGCGTCGAGCTGACGCAGCGTCAGTGTCGCCACGCTGTCGTCGCCGTCCGCCACTCCCGCCGAGTGGAACACGGAGGTCAGCGGCAGGTCGGCGGGGATCGCCCCGATGACGCCCGCCAGCGCCGTACGGTCGGCGGCGTCACAGGCAGTGATGGTGACCTTCGCGCCCAACTCCTCCAGTTCGGAGCGGAGTTCGGCCGCGCCGGGCGCCTCTTCGCCGCGCCTGCTGGTCAGTACGAGATGGGCGGCGCCGCTTTCGGCCATCCAGCGGGCGACCCGGCCGCCGATACCGCCGGTGCCACCGGTGATCAGTGCCGTGCCCCGGCCACGCCAGGGGCGTTCGGGCGTGGTGACAGCGGGCGCCGCGTGCGTCATGCGGCGCCCGTAGAGGCCCGAGCCGCGTATCGCGACCTGGTCCTCGCCGTCGACTCCGGCCAGTACGGCGGTCAGCCGCGCCCCGGCCCGTGCGTCCAGCGTGTCCGGCAAGTCGACCAGACCGCCCCAGCGGTCCGGGTGCTCCAGTGCGACGACCCGGCCGAGGCCCCACAACGCGCCCTGGACGGGGCTGGTCAGCCGGTCGTCGCGGCCGACGGAGACGGCGCCACGGGTGGCGCACCACAGCGGTGCGTCGAGTCCCGCGTCACCCAAGGCCTGGACGAGAGCGAGGGTGAGGGCGAGACCGCAGGGCACCGACGCGAAGTCCGGGTGCCGCTCCTCGGCGGGGGCCAGCAGCGACAGCACTCCGGCGAACTCGGTTCCTTCCGAGGTCAGTTCGGCGAGCCGCTTGGCCCAGAGGGTACGGTCCGCGCCGTCGGCCGATGCCTCGAACAGCACGGTGTCCGGGCCGAGTTCGGCGAGCACGGCGGCGATCCACGGGTCGTCGGCGCTGCCCGCCGGGACGACCACGAGCCGGCGGCCCGCC
>NZ_JTIY01000001.1:6502852-6532345 GCF_000818175.1 Streptomyces sp. AcH 505 | reverse complement strand
GCGGCGGCCGGTTCGCCCAGCCGGGCCCACTCGACGCGGTAGCGCCACTCGTTGACCAGGGACCGCTCCCGCGACTTGGCGCGCCAGGCGGAGAGCGTGGGCAGTACGGCGCCGAGCGAGGAGCGCTCGCCGTCGGCACCGACGCCGAGTTCGTCGGCGAGGGACTCCAGGTCCTCGTTCTCGACGAGCCGCCAGAACGCCGAGTCGGCCTCGCCGCCGGTTCCGGTGCCGGTTGCGCCGTTCCGGGCGGGCTTCAGCTCCGGCCAGTAGCGCCGGCGCTGGAAGGCGTACGTCGGCAGCTCCACCGGGGCGGCCCCGTCGGCGGGGAAGGCCTTGCGCCAGTCGACCGGTGTCCCGTGCACGTACGCCTCGGCGAGGGAGGCGAGGAAGCGCCGGGTGTCGCCCTCGTCGCGGCGCAGCGACCCGAGGACCACTGCGGAACCGGCGGCCTCCTCGACCGCTTCCTGGGTCTCCTGGACGGCCCCTGCCAGTACCGGATGCGGGCTCGCCTCGATGAAGACGCGGTGCCCGGCGGCGAGCAGGGCGCGGGTCGCCTCCTCCATCCGTACGGTCTGCCGCAGGTTGGTGTACCAGTAGTCGCCGTCGAACGCGGCCGTCTCCAGACGGCCGCCCGTCACCGTCGAGTAGAACGGCACCGTGGGGGGTGTGGAGCGGACGCCGGCGAGCACCCGGGACAGTTCGTCCCGTACCGCTTCGACGTGCGGGCCGTGGGAGGCGTAGTCCACCGAGACCTTGCGGGCGCGCACGTCCTGCTCCTTGCACGCGGCGAGGAGTTCGTCCAGCGCTCCGGCGTCGCCGGACACGACGACCGACGAAGGGCCGTTGACCGCCGCCACGGAGAGGAGTTCCGCCCAGGGGGCCAGCAGCTCCTCGACCCGCTCGACCGGGGCGGCCACCGACATCATGCCGCCGAGCCCGGAGAGCCGGGGCAGGGCCTGGCTGCGCAGGGCGACGACAGCCGCAGCGTCGTCGAGGGTCAGCGCGCCTGCCACATAAGCGGCGGCGATCTCACCCTGCGAATGGCCGACCACGGCAGCGGGCTCGACGCCGTAGGAGCGCCAGAGCGCGGCCAGCGCGACCATCATGGAGAACAGGGCGGGCTGGACCACGTCCACCCGTTCGAGCAGTGCGGGGTCCGCCTCACCGGACAGCACGTCGTGCAGCGACCAGTCGATGTACGGGGCCAGCGCTTCGGCGCAGGCGTCCACGGTCTCCCGGAACACGGCGGAGTCCGCGAGCAGGTCGTGGCCCATCCCCCACCACTGGGAGCCCTGGCCGGGGAAGACGAACACCGGTCCGCCGGCCGCTCCTTCGTCGGCGACACCGGACACAAGTCCGGCCGAACCCGCCCCGGTGGCCAGCGCGTTCAGCGAGCGCCGGAAGTCGTCCCCGGTCTCGCCCAGCACCACGGCGCGGTGTGCGAAGGCGGACCTGCCGGTCGCGAGCGACCAGCCCACCCGGGCGGCCGACAGGCCGGGCTCCGCTTCGGTGTGGGCGAGCAGCCGGGCCGCCTGCTCGCGCAGCGCGGCGTCGGACTTCGCCGAGATCAGCCAGGGCAGGACGCCTTCGGGCGCCGCGTCCTGTCCGGCGTCGTCGGGCGTCGTCCCTTCCGGTTCGGGATCGACGGGCTCCTCGGCGGGGGGGGCCTGTTCCAGGATGAGATGCGCGTTGGTGCCGCTGATCCCGAAGGACGAGACTCCGGCGCGCCTCGGGCGTCCCGCGTCAGGCCAGCGGGTCTGCTCGTGCAGCAGTTCCACCCCGCCGGCCGTCCAGTCGACGTGCGACGAGGGGGTGCCGGCGTGGAGGGTGCGGGGCAGTACCGCGTCGCGCAGGGACATCACCATCTTGATGACCCCGGCGACACCGGCGGCAGCCTGGGTGTGTCCGATGTTCGACTTGAGCGAGCCCAGCCACAGCGGGTACTCGGGGTCGCGGCCCTGGCCGTACGTCGCCAGCAGCGCCTGCGCCTCGATCGGGTCACCGAGCTTGGTACCGGTGCCGTGTGCCTCGACCGCGTCCACGTCCGCAGCCGAAAGGCCGGCGTTGGCCAGCGCCTGCCGGATCACCCGCTGCTGCGAAGGCCCGTTGGGCGCGGTCAGGCCGTTGGAAGCGCCGTCCTGGTTGATCGCCGAGCCGCGCACCACGGCGAGCACCCGGTGCCCGTTGCGCCGCGCGTCCGAAAGGCGCTCCAGCAGGACGACGCCGACGCCTTCCGCCAGCGTCATACCGTCGGCGGCCTCGGAGAACGGCTTGCAGCGGCCGTCCAGCGCGAGCGCCCGCTGCCTGCTGAAGCCGACGAAGGCGTGCGGGGTGGCCATGACGGCGACACCGCCGGCAAGGGCAAGCGAACTCTCCCCGCTGCGCAGCGACTGGCAGGCCAGATGCATCGCGACCAGCGAGGACGAGCAGGCCGTGTCGACCGTGACGGCGGGCCCCTCGAACCCGAAGAGGTAGGAGACCCGGCCCGACAGCACGCTGGCCGCCGTGCCGGTGACCATGTGCACCTCGGAGCCCTCGGAGCCGTTCTGCACGCTCGACGAGTAGTCCTGGTAACTGGCGCCGATGAACGTACCGGCGGTGGAGCCGCGCAGCGAGTCCGGGTCGATCCCGGCGCGCTCGAAGGTCTCCCAGGAGGTCTCCAGCAGCAGCCGCTGCTGCGGGTCCATGGCGACCGCCTCACGCGGCGAGATGCCGAAGAAGCCGGGGTCGAACTCGGCGGCCTCGTGCAGGAATCCGCCCCTGACCGAGTAGGTCGTCCCCTGCCGGTCCGGGTCGGGGTCGTACAGTCCTTCGGCGTCCCAGCCCCGGTCGGCGGGGAACTCCGAGATGACGTCGGCGCCGTCGACGGCCAGCCGCATCAGCTCCTCGGGGGAGCCGGCGCCGCCGGGATAGCGGCAGCTCATGGCGATGATGGCGATCGGCTCGTCGTCCGCTTCGGTGCCGGCGGCGGACGCGGTCGCGTCCTGTGCCGTCTGTGCGTCCCCCACGGCGCGGGACCGCAGGAAGCCGGCCAGCACGGCGGGGCTGGGGTAGTCGAAGACCATGGTCGAAGGCAGCGGGAGACCGGTGGCGGCCACGAGCCGGTTGCGCAGGTCGACGGCGGTGACCGAGTCGAAGCCGATGTCCCGGAAGGCGCGCCGCTCGGGGAACGCGTCCGCGGAGGCGTGGCCGAGGACGGCTGCCGCCTCCGTACGGACGAGATTGAGCAGCAGCCGCTCCTGCTCGGGGGCGGTCAGCTCACGCAGCCGCACCGCGAGATCATTCATCTCCAATCCTGCGGATGCCTGTTCGGTGCCGGCGGTCAGCTGGCGCCGCACCTCGGGCACCTCGTCGAAGAGGCGGGTGGGGCGGCCCGAGGTGAAGACGGGGTAGTACGTGTCCCAGTCGACGTCGGTGAGACCGATGACGGTCTCGTCGTCGTCCAGGACCCGCTTGAGGCCGCTCAATGCCAGCTCGGGGTCCAGGTACTGGAGGCCACTGCGACGGATCTGGTGCGGGTCGGCCAGCTCGCGCTCGATGTCGTCGGGCCACTTCCCCCAGTGCACCGACGTGGTGCGCAGACCACGGGCGCGGCGCTGGGTGGCGAGCGCGGAGAGGAAGGCGTTGCCCGCCACGTACGCGGCGTGGTGACCGCTCCCCCACATGCCGGCCGTGGACGAGTAGAGGATGAAGTCGTCCAGCTCCTCGTCGTCCAGCAGCTCGTCCAGGTGCCGGGCACCGGCGACCTTCGCGTGCACGACGTCGGAGAAGGACTCCATGCTGGTCTCGGCCAGCGAGTACAGCTCGATCACGGCTGCGGTGTGGACGACCGTACGGACCGTGTGTCCGTCGGCCTTGAGCTGCGCCAGCAGCGCGGCCACGGCGTCCCGGTCGGTGACGTCACAGGCGGCGACGGTCGCCTCCGTGCCCAACTCGGCCAGTTCTGCCACGAGTTCAGGGGCGCCGGGAGCCTCCATGCCCTGGCGGCTCACCAGTACCAGATGCTCCGCACCCTGTCCGGCCAGCCAGCGGGCGAGCCCGGGGGCGAGGGTGCCGGAGCCGCCGGTGACCAGGGTGGTGCCGCGCGGCTTCCAGTCGCGGAACGACGCCTTGCGTCCGGCGCCCGCGCGGACGATACGGCGGGTCAGCACGCCGGAGGCGCGGACGGCGAGCTGGTCCTCCTCGCCCAGTGCGCCCGCGAGGGCGGAGACGAGCCGCGAGGCGGCCCGCTGGTCGAGGACCGGCGGCAGATCAATGACTCCGCCCCAGCGCTGCGGATGCTCCAGCGCCGTCGTCCACCCCACCCCGGCCACCTGCGCCTGTGCGGGAGCGGTGATCTCGTCCGAACGGCCGGTGGAGACGGCGCCTTGCGTGAGGAACCACAACGGCGCCCCGCTCTCCGTGTCGCCCAGGGCCTGGACCAGCGAGACGGTCAGCGCAAGGCCGAGCGACAAGCCCGGGTAACGCTGCCCCGGCTCCTCGGCCCGAGCGAGTACGGAGACGATCCCGGCGATCTCACCGGTCTCCGCCAGCCGCTCCCGGAGGGCCCCGCGGTCGACATACGACTCGTCCAGCACCAACCGGCGTACGTCATCGGCACCCGACCCGCTCAGCACATCAACGACCTCCGCGTCGTCGGTCCCTTCGGCCGACACCACGAGCCACGTCCCGGACAGCCGTGCCTGGGGGACGTTGCCGACGGGTGACCAGGAGACGCGGTAGCGCCAGGAGTCGACGGTCGAGCGGTCGTGACGCGACCTGCGCCAGGACGACAGCGCCGGCAGCACAGCGGCCACCGAACCCTCGTCCGTACGCAGCGTCGAGGACAGCGCGGACAGATCCTCCTGCTCCACCGCCGCCCAGAACTCCGCGTCCAGGGGATCGATTTCGGCGACCTGGTCGAGCACGTCGGGGATGTTCCAGAAGCGCTCGTGCTGGAAGGCGTAGGTCGGCAGGTCCACCCGCCGGGCGCCGGTACCCGCGAACACACCCGCCCAGTCGACGTCAACACCGCGAACGAACACCTCGGCGGCCGACAACAAGAACCTCGACACACCACCCGTGTCACGACGCAACGTCCCCGTCGCCACAGCAGGTTCACCGGAATCATCAATCATGTCCTGCACCGACATCGTCAGCACCGGATGCGAACTCACCTCGACAAAGGCACGATGTCCCCCGTCCAGCAGGTCACGTACGGAGTCGGCGAACCTGACCCGCTGCCGCAAGTTGCGGAACCAGTACCCGGCATCCATCTCCTCCGTATCCAGCCACTCGCCGGTCACCGTGGAGAAGAACGGCACCTCCGAAACACGCGGCCGCACCGGACCCAACACGTCCAGGAGTTCGCCACGCAGATCCTCCACCTGCGCCGAATGCGACGCGTAATCCACCGCCACCCGACGCACCCGGACCTCTTCGCCCGTCAACTCGACCGACAGCCCGTCCAAAGCCTCGGGCTCACCCGAAACCACCACCGAACGCGGCCCGTTCAGCGCAGCCACCGACACCCGACCCGACCACGACTCCAGCCGACCCTCCACCTCCGCCACCGGCAACGCGACGGACATCATCCCGCCACGCCCAGCCAGCCGCCGACCGATCGCCTGACTCCGCAACGCCACCACCCGCGCACCGTCCTCCAACGACAGCGCGCCACATGCCACCGCAGCGGCGATCTCACCCTGGGAATGACCCACCACGGCGTCCGGCTCCACGCCGTGCGAGCGCCACAGCGCGGCCAGCGACACCATCACCGAGAAGGAAGCAGGCTGCACCACATCCACCCGCTCCAGCGACGGAGCGCCCTCCACATCCCGCAACACATCCACCAACGACCAATCGGTGAACTCGGCCAACGCGGCCGCACATTCACCGATCCGCTCCGCGAACACCGGCGACTCGTCCAGCAACCGAGCCCCCATCCCCACCCACTGCGACCCCTGCCCCGGGAAGACGAACACCGTCTTCCCCTCCACATCGGCCACACCTTCGACCAGACCTGCCCAGGACTCCCCTGCACCCAACGCCCTTGCCCCGGTCAGCAGTTCGTCGCTGCCCTCGCCGACCAGCACGGCACGGTGGTCGAAGACCGACCGGGACGAGACGAGCGAGTAGCCCACGTCGAGCGGGCTCGCCGCGGCCTCCGCCCGGGAGCCGAGCGCCGTCGCCTGGTCCCGTACGGCGGAGCGGCCACGGCCCGACACGACCCACGGCACCACGCCCCCCGCCACGGCGGCGGGCTCGACAGGCGGCTCGGCGGACGGCTCCGCCTCCTCGGCGGCCGGGGCCTCTTCGAGCAGCGCGTGGGCGTTGGTGCCGCTGATACCGAACGACGACACCGCCGCACGGCGCGGCCGACCCCTCTCGGGCCACTCCACCGCCTCCGACAACAAACGCACCGCACCCGACGACCAATCCACATGCGACGAAGGCAACTCCGCGTGCAACGTCCGGGGCAGCACCCCGTTCCGCAACGCCATCACCATCTTGATGACCCCGGCGACACCGGCGGCAGCCTGGGTGTGCCCGATGTTCGACTTGAGCGAGCCCAGCCACAACGGGCTGTCCTGGTCGCGTTCCTGGCCGTATGTCGCAAGCAGTGCCTGCGCCTCGATCGGGTCACCGAGCCTGGTGCCGGTGCCGTGCGCCTCCACCGCGTCCACGTCCGCAGCCGACAGACCGGCGTTGGCCAGCGCCTGGCGGACCACCCGCTCCTGCGAGGGACCGTTGGGCGCGGTCAGGCCGTTCGAGGCACCGTCCTGATTGACGGCGGAGCCGCGCAGGACGGCCAGCACCTGGTGGCCGTTCCGCCGGGCGTCGGAGAGCCGTTCGGCGACGAGTACACCGACGCCCTCGCCCCAGCCCGTACCGTTCGCCTCGTCGGAGAACGCCTTGCAGCGGCCGTCGGGCGCCAGTCCGCCCTGCTTGCTGAACTCCACGAAGACGGAGGGCTCCGAGAGGACCGTGACACCGCCGATGACGGCGAGCGAGGACTCCCCGCCCCGCAGGGACTGCGCGGCGACGTGCAGCGCGACCAGTGAGGAGGAGCAGGCCGTGTCCACCGTGATGGCGGGGCCTTCGAGTCCGAGGGTGTAGGCGAGCCGGCCCGAGAGCACACTGGCCGCCGTGCCGGTCAGCGCGTGCCCCTGGAGTTCCCCCGCCGTACCGGCCGTCGGCTGCCCCCAGTGGTAGGCGCCGACGAAGACACCGGCCTGGCTGCCGCGCAGCGAGTCGGGGGCGATCCCGGACCGTTCGAGGGCTTCCCAGGACACTTCGAGCAGCAGCCGCTGCTGCGGGTCCATCGCGATGGCCTCGCGCGGCGATATGCCGAAGAATCCGGCGTCGAATTCGGCTGCCTCGTAGAGGAATCCGCCTTCGTGGGTGGCGCTGCTGCCTTCTCCGTCGCCGGTGAGCCGGTCAAGATTCCAGCCGCGGTCGGCGGGGAAGCCGGAAATGGCGTCACCACCGGAATCGACGAGATCCCACAGGGCCTCCGGGGAGCGCACACCGCCGGGGAGCCGGCAGCTCATTCCCACGATGGCGATGGGCTCGTTGTTCTTGAGTTCGAGTTCGCCGATGCGCTGACGCGCGCGGCGGAGATCCGAGGTGACCCGCCTCAAATAGTCGACGACTTTGTCCTGCTGGTCTTCTGGCACCGGTCCGTCCTCATCATCGGGTCGCGAACGAAAGCAACAAGTGGCTATGTGGTTTCGAACTCTTCATCGATGATGTCGAGCAGCCTGTCGACCGACACCGTCTCGATGTCCTCGCCGGCGGAGTGCATGGCGAGTGGCGTGGATTGTCGTAGCGTGGAGACGATTTTCTCCAGGCGGTCCGCGATCACCTGGCGTTCGGAACCGTCAGCCGGCACCGATTTCATGACTGCCTCGAACCGGGTGAGTTCGTCGTCCGGCGAACCTGTCGCCGCCGGGGCGGTGAGTTCGGCCGACAGATATTCGGCGACCAGAATCGGTGTCGGGAAGTTGAATACGAGCGTGCTGGGGAGCTGCCGGCCGGTGAGGGTGCCCAGCCGGTCGCGGAGTTCCACCCCGGCGAGTGAGTCGAAACCCATTTCCTTGAAGACCTGTTGGGCGCCGATGGCGTCCGGGCTGCCGTGGCCGAGTACGGCCGCCGCCTCCGTCCGCACCAGGTCCAGCAGATGGCGCACCCGCTTGCTCTCCGGCATGCCTTCCAGCAGCTTCACCGGTGTGGGCGCGGCGTCGCCCGCAGAGCCCGGCTTCGCGGCCGGCGGCCGGGGGGTCCTTCGTCCTTCGGCCCGTGTCGCTGTGCCGGTACGGGTGTGGGCCTCGCGCAGGGCGGTGGCCTGCTCCTCCTGCGACAGCGGGCGTCCTCGCAGGGCCTCGACGGAGAGCACGGGGTTGCCGCGGACGTCGGCGGCAGCCAGCGACAGCGCGCCGTCGTCGCGCGGGCTGAGCCGGATGCGCAGCGCCGTGGCGCCGAAGGCGTGCAGGGACACGCCTTCCCAGCAGAGCGGCAGGCTCCCTGCGCCGTCCGTCATGGCCGCGTGCCGTGCCGCTTCGAGCAGGGCGGGGTGCAGACCGTACGACTCGGCGTCCGGCACCCCGGAGGGCAGGGCGGCCTCGGCGTAGATCTCGTCGCCGCTCCGCCACAGCGCCCGCAGCCCGCGGAAGACCGGGCCGTAGTCGAACCCGTTGTCGGCCAGCCGCTCGTAGTGGTCTTCCAGGTCCACCGGGACCGCGCCGTGCGGCGGCCAGTCGGCGGCGTCAGGGGCGTGGTCCGGCTCGTGGTCCCGCGCGGTGTCGTCGGTGCCGGGGGTCAGCACACCGGTGGCGTGCTCCGTCCACGGCTCGTCGACCGCGCCTTCCGTCCTGCCGTGGACGGTGACGACGCGCCAGCCGATGCCGTCCGGCGCGCTGACGCGTATCTGGATCCGGACCGTGCCGTGTTCCGGCAGGACGAGGGGTTCGGTGAGGACCAGCCGCTCGATCCGGTCGCAGCCGACCTCGTCGGCCGCGCGGACGATCATGTCCAGGAGGGCCGTGCCCGGCAGCAGGGTCCGTCCGGCGATCGTGTGGTCGGCCAGCCAGGCGCAGGACCGCGCCGAGAGAATGCCGGTGAACACCAGCCCCTCGCCGTCGGCGAGTTCCAGGGTGGCGCCCAGCAGCGGGTGTCCGGTGGCGCCGGTCCCTGAGGCACCGCCGGGGGTGCCTTGGCCGGGCGGGGCGGGCCAGAAGCGCTCGCGCTGGAAGGCGTACGTCGGCAGCTCGACCCGCCGGGCGCCGGTACCGGCGAAGAAGGCGCGCCAGTCGACGGGGACTCCGGCGGTGTGCAGTCGGCCCACCGCGGTGATCAGGGCGGTTTCCTCAGGGGTGTCCTTGCGCAGGGCGGGGACGACGGTCACCTGCCCTGCGGCGTCGCCGAGGCTGTCCCGCGCCATCGCGGACAGGACGGCGCCGGGCCCCAGTTCCAGCAGGACGTCCACGTTCTCGGCGGGCAGCGCCATGATGCCGTCGGCGAAGCGGACCGCGTGCCGTACGTGCCGTACCCAGTACTCGGGGGTGCTCAGTTCGTCGGTGGCCGGTCGGCCGGTGAGGTTCGAGAGCACGGGCACGGCCGGTTCGTGCAAGGCCAGCTCCGTCACGACCTGCCGGAAGTCCGCCAGCATCGGGTCCATCAGCGGGGAGTGGAAGGCGTGCGACACCGACAGCCGGCTCGTCTTGCGGCCGAGCCCGGTGAAGTGTGCGGCGATCTCCAGGACCGTGTCCTCGTCGCCGGAGACGACCACCGAGGTGGGGCCGTTGACGGCGGCGACCGACACCCGTTCGGTGAGCAGCGGCACGATTTCGTCCTCGGTGGCCTGCACCGCGACCATCGCACCACCGGCCGGCAGCGCCTGCATCAGCCTGCCGCGCGCGGCGACCAGCGCACACGCGTCCGGCAGCGAGAACACCCCGGCGACGTGCGCCGCCGCGATCTCACCGATCGAGTGGCCGCCCACGACGGCGGGCCGTACCCCCAGCGACTCCACGAGGCGGAACAGCGCCACCTCGACGGCGAACAGCGCGGGCTGGGTCCAGCCGGTCTCGTCCAGCAGGTGCGGGTCGTCGCCCCACATGACGTCGCGCAGGGGGCGGTCGAGGTGGGTGTCGAGTTCGGACGCGACCGCGTCCAGCGCTTCGGCGAACGCCGGGAAGCGCTCGTACAGTTCACGTCCCATCCCGAGCCGCTGGCTGCCCTGGCCGGGGAAGAGCACCGCGGTGACGCCGTCGCCCGCCACGCCACGGGCCGCTTCACTCATGTGCGGCTCCTCGCCGCGAGTACGGCGCGGCGCGGGGGTGGTGAGCAGGACGGCCCGGTGGCGCAGCGCCGACCGGCTCGTGGCCAGCGAGAACCCGACGTCCACCGGGCTGAGTTCGGGCCGGTCGTCCACGAAGGAGGTGAGGCCGGCCAGTTGGGCGTCGAGGGCCGCCTCGGTCTTGGCGGAGACGAGCCAGGGCACGACGGTGGGCGCGGTCCCGGGTTCGCGGGCGGGTGGGGCCGCCTGCGAACCCGGGAGGTCCGGGGCCGGTTCATCGGTCGCCGGGGCCTGTTCGACGATCAGGTGGGCGTTGGTGCCGCTGATGCCGAAGGACGACACACCGGCCCTGCGTGGCCGCCCGTCCTCGGTCCACAGGACGGGCTCGGTCAGCAGTTCCACCGCGCCGTCGGACCAATCCACCTCGGTGGTGCGCTTGTTCACGTGCAGGGTGCGGGGCATCAGTCCGTGCCGGACGGCCATCACCATCTTGATGACGCCCCCGACGCCGGCGGCGGCCTGGGCGTGCCCGATGTTCGACTTGAGGGAGCCCAGCCACAACGGCCGTTCAGGGCTGCGGCCTTGGCCGTACGTGTCCAGCAGCGCCTGCGCCTCGATCGGGTCACCGAGCTTGGTGCCGGTGCCGTGTGCCTCCACCACGTCGACGTCGGCCGTGGACAGGCCCGCGTCGGCGAGGGCGTCGCGGATCACCCGCTCCTGGGCCCGGCCGCTCGGGGACGTCAGTCCGTTCGACGCGCCGTCCTGGTTGGTCGCCGAGCCACGGACGACGGCGAGGACCGGGTGTCCGCCGGCCCGGGCGTCGGACAGGCGTTCCAGTACGACGATGCCCACGCCCTCGGCCCAGGCGGTGCCGTCCGCGTCGTCGGAGAACACCTTGCACCGGCCGTCGGGGGCGAGGCCGCCCTGCCGCGAGTAGCCGACGAAGCCCACCGGCGTCGACATCACGGTGACACCGCCGGCCAGGGCCATCGAGCACTCCCCCGAACGCAGCGAGCGCGCGGCCCAGTGCAGGGCCACCAGCGAGGAGGACGAAGCGGTGTCCAGCGTGATCGCCGGTCCTTCGAGCCCGAGGGTGTAGGCGAGCCGCCCGGAGGCGACGCTCGGGGAGAGGCCGGTCATGGCATGGCCCGCGAGGTCCTGCGGCGAGCGCTGGGTGACGGTGGCGTAGTCCTGGCCGTTGGTGCCGACGAAGACACCGGTACGGGTCCCGCGCAGCGACAGCGGGTCGATACCGGCCCGTTCCACGGCCTCCCAGGACGTCTCCAGCACCAGCCGCTGCTGCGGGTCGGTCGACACCGCCTCGCGGGGCGACATGCCGAAGAACCCGGCGTCGAACTCGGGGGCCTCGTGCAGGAATCCGCCTTCGTGCGTCACGCTGCGGCCGGGTCCTTCACCGGCGAGCGCGTCCAGGTCCCAGCCGCGGTCCGCCGGGAAGCCGGAGATCGCGTCGCGGTCCGCCAGGACCAGATCCCACAGCTCCTCGGGGGAGCGCACGCCGCCCGGATAGCGGCACGCCATCCCGACGACCACTACCGGGTCTTCGTCGGCTCCGATCGTCATCACGTTGCACACCCCTGCGAAAAGTCGGGCCACGGACATCTCTCCGTGCCGGATCGTATGGGCGGCGACGCTGTACTTTTCCCTAAGGAATTCTCCGACCCCCCTGCCGGTCATTGCGGGGCGGCTCCGGCGGCCCGTACCGGACGCGAAAAAATCGCGCACCGGGCGAAGACTAGGGATTCTCCGGAACGTGGTGTGAGACCAAGTTACTGTCCCGCTTCATCGCGCGGCGCGCCCGTCGATGACGGCGGCGCCGGTCTCCCCCGGACGGCGTGGACCGGGGGCGGTGGCGATGAAGGCGGCCACCCGGCGACCGGCCGTGTGTACGTGTGGCACCGAGCCATCGGACTGCCACTTGTGAAGGGTGTTGTCCATGGACTCGATTCGGCGGCCGATCCTGTTCGTCAGTTATGCCGAAAGCGGTCTCATCAATCCATTGCTCGTACTCGCCGAGGAATTGTCACGCCGCGGAGTGGAGGACCTGTGGTTCGCCGCGGATGAGAAAGGGCGTTCCGACGTCGAGGCGATCGGGGTGAAAACCCCGGTCGAGTTCGCTTCCCTCGGTGATGTCGTGTCGGAGATGTCGGCCGTCACCTGGGACGACGAGACGTACCGTGAAGTGACCCAGCGTTCGCGTTTCAAGGCGCACCGCGCGGTCATCAAGCATTCTTTCGCGCCGCAGTCGCGGGTCGAGAAGTACCGGCGGCTCGAAGCGGTCGTGGACGAGGTCAAGCCGGCGCTCATGGTGATCGAGAGCATGTGCCAGTTCGGTTACGAGCTGGCCATCACCAAGGGCATTCCCTTCGTGCTGGGTGTGCCGTTCGTGCCGAGCAACGTTCTCACGTCGCACGTGCCTTTCGCCAAGTCGTACACGCCGGGCGGCTTCCCCGTGCCGCACTCGGGCCTTCCGCTGCACATGACGTTCCGGCAGCGGGTGGCCAACCAGCTCTTCCGGCTGCGGACGCTGGGGATGTTCCTGACGTCCTCGGTGCGCAAGGTCGTCGAGGAGGACAACCGGATCCGTACGGAGCTGGGGATCGCGCCCGAGGCGCGGCAGATGATGGCCAGGATCGACCACGCCGAGATGGTGCTCTGCTACTCGGTGCCGGAGCTGGACTACCCCTTCGCCGTGCCGGACAAGATGCGGCTCGTCGGCACGATGGTGCCGCCGCTGCCGCAGGCCCCGGACGACGGCGGTCTCTCCGACTGGCTGAACGCGCATGACTCCGTCGTCTACATGGGGTTCGGCACGATCACCCGGCTGACGCGTGAGCAGGTGGGCGCGCTGGTCGACGTGGCGCGGCGGCTGTCGGACAAGCACGCGGTCCTGTGGAAACTCCCCGAGGAACAGCGCCACTTGCTGCCGGCCGAGCTGCCGGACAATCTGCGGATCGAGAACTGGGTCCCCTCGCAGCTCGACGTGCTGGCCCATCCGCACGTCAAGGTCTTCTTCACCCACGCGGGCGGCAACGGCTACCACGAGGGGCTGTACTTCGGTAAGCCGCTGGTGGTCCGGCCGCTCTGGGTGGACTGCGACGACCAGGCGGTACGCGGCCAGGACTTCGGCGTCAGTCTGACGCTGGACCGGCCGGAGACCGTCGATCCCGACGATGTGTACGACAAGCTCGCCCGGGTCCTCGGCGACGGCGCCTTCCGTGCGCGCGCCGAGTACTTCGGGCGGCTGCTGCGCGCGGCGGGCGGCCGGGATTCGGCCGCGGAACTGCTGCTCGGCCTCCCGGCGCTCGCCACCCGTTGACCACCCGCCACTCACCGATCGGGGCATCTCATGTCTTTCACCCATCCGGTTTCCAAACCCTGGCTCGGCGGGCGTGAGCTCGAATATGTGACGGAGGCCGTCAGCGACGGCTGGATCTCGTCGCAGGGGCCTTATGTGCGCAGGTTCGAGGAGGAGTTCGCCCGCTACAACGACACGGTGTACGGGGTCGCCTGCTCCTCGGGCACGACGGCCCTGACCCTGGCCCTGCGGGCGCTCGGCATCGGTCCCGGCGACGAGGTCATCGTCCCCGAATTCACGATGATCGCGAGCGCCTGGGCGGTCAGTTACGTGGGCGCCACGCCCGTCTTCGTGGACTGCGGCGACGATCTCAACATCGACGTCTCGCTCATCGAGGAGAAGATCACCCCGAACACCAAGGTGATCATGCCCGTGCACATCTACGGGCGGCGGTGCGACATGGACAAGATCATGGACATCGCCTACGAGTACAACCTGCGGGTCGTGGAGGACTCTGCGGAGGCGCACGGCGTACGGCCGGTCGCCGACATCGCCTGCTTCTCGCTCTTCGCCAACAAGATCATCACGGCCGGCGAGGGCGGTATCTGCCTCACCAACGACGAACGGCTCGCGGAGCAGATGGCCCATCTGCGCGGAATGGCGTTCACCAAGGACCACAGCTTCCTGCACAAGAAGCTCGCCTACAACTTCCGTATGACGAGCATGCAGGCGGCCGTGGCCCTGGCGCAGACCGAGCAGCTGGACTCGATCCTGCAGACCCGCAAGGAGATCGAGCGGCGCTACGACGAGGGGCTGCGGGACATCGACGGCATCACCCTGATGCCGCCCCGCGACGTGCTGTGGATGTACGACCTGCGGGCCGAACGGCGCGAGGAACTGCAGGCGTTCCTCGCCGCCGAGGGCGTGGAGACCCGGCTGTTCTTCAAGCCGATGAGCCGGCAGCCCGGCTACTACGACGCCAACTGGCCTTCGCTGAACGCCAGTCGCTTCAGCGAGGACGGCTTCTACCTGCCGACGCACACCGGTCTCGCCAAGGACGACCAGGAGTTCATCACGGAGAAGGTCCGTGAGTTCTACGGCGCCTCGTGAGCACGGGACGTTCCGATCCGCAGAGGAACCAGATGATGACAACCCCCGACAAGTGCCCGGTGCTGACCGCCGCCGACCGGTGCCCGGTCGCCTTCCCGCTGCGGCGGCCCGGCCAGACGTTCCCGCCGCCGCAGTACGCGGACTTCCGCGCGCAGGACGGCCTCGTACGCTCCACACTGCCCTCCGGGGTGCCGGTGTGGCTGGTGACCCGGCACGAGGACGTGCGGACCGTGCTCACCGATCCGCGTATCAGCTCCAACCCCTCGCACCCCGGGTTTCCCCGCGCGGCGAAGACCGGCGGGGTGCCGTCCCAGGACGAGGTGCCGGGCTGGTTCGTGGCGCTGGACCCGCCGGAGCACGGCAGGTTCCGCAAGACACTGATCCCCGAGTTCACGGTGCGCAAGGTCAGGGAGATGCGGCCGGCGATCCAGCAGATCGTCGACGAGCGCCTCGACGCCATGCTCGCGGCGGGCGACACCGCCGACCTGATCGCCGACTTCGCGCTGTCCGTGCCGTCGCTGGTGATCTCCAATCTGCTCGGCGTGCCCAAGGCCGACCGCGACTTCTTCGAGACGAAGACCCGCGTGCTGGTCACGCTCACCTCCACGGACGAGCAGCGGCAGGCGGCGTCCGTCGCGCTGCTGCGCTATCTCAACCGGCTGATCACCATCAAGCAGAAGCGGCCCGGCGACGACCTCATCAGCCAGCTGCTGGCCGAGGGGACGCTGAACAAGCGGGAGCTGTCCGGCGTTTCGATGCTGCTGCTGATCGCCGGGCACGAGACGACGGCGAACAACATCGGCCTCGGCGTGGTCACCCTGCTGACCAATCCGGAGTGGATCGGCGACGAGCGCGCGGTGGAGGAGCTGCTGCGCTACTACTCGGTCGCCGACCTGGTGGCGTTCCGGGTGGCCGTCGAGGACGTGGAGATCGGCGGGCAGCTCATCAAGGCGGGCGAGGGCATCGTGCCGCTGGTGGCCGCCGCCAACCACGACGGGACCGTCTTCGACCGGCCCGACGAGTTCGACCCCGGCAGGTCGGCCCGCTCGCACGTGGCCTTCGGTTACGGCGTGCACCAGTGCCTGGGCCAGAACCTGGTCCGGGTCGAGATGGACATCGCCTACCGGACGCTCTTCGAGCGGATCCCGTCGCTGGAGCTGGCGGTGCCGGTCGAGGAACTGCCGCTCAAGTACGACGGGGTGCTGTACGGGCTGCACGCGCTGCCCGTCCGCTGGCAGGGCCGTAAGCAACTGACGGAGGTATGAGTGATGGCGCGGATCGATGTGGACACCGACCGGTGTGTCGGGGCCGGGCAGTGCGTGCTGTCGGCTCCCGACCTCTTCGACCAGGACGACGACGGGATCGTCATGGTCCTGGAGGAGCCGTCGGACGACCCGGAGCTGGACGCGGCGCGGCATGCGGGCCTGATCTGCCCGTCGCAGGCGATCACCGTACGGGAGGAGTGACCGCTTCTTTCTTACGTCCCGACGGGCGCGGCCCCCACCGACGGTGGGGGCCGCGCCCGTCGGCTGACGCCGTCGTCAACGGCTACCAGGCGACCGGCAGTTCGGTGAGGCCGGCGGAGAGCTGGCCGCCCAGCACCTGGAGCTCCTCGACCGGCAGCGCCAGGGTCAGCCCGGGCAGCCGGGTGAAGAGGAGGGTGTACGCGGTCCGCAGCTCCATCCTGGCCAGCGGGGCACCGATGCAGTGCCACATGCCGTGACCGAACGTCAGATGCGGGTTGGGGGAACGGGTGATGTCGAACAGCTCGGGCTCGTCGAAGACCCGCGTGTCGAAGTTGGAGAGAGTGAAGTCCAGCAGGACCAGGTCACCGGTACGGATGGTGACACCGCCGATCTCCACGTCGTCCGTCGCGTACCTGGGCAGCACCGAGCCGCCGGCCTTGGCGGAGCGCAGGATCTCCTCCACGGCGCCCGCCATCAGCTTCGGGTCGCTCATCGCGGCGTCCCGCTGGTCGGGGTGGAGGGTGAACAGGACGACGCCGAGGTCGACATGGCTGGCGACGGCTTCGAGCCCGGCGAACAGCACCCCGGCGGCAACCGGGCCGATGCGTTCGTCGGACGGCTCGTTGGCGCAGAGCCGGGAGATCACGTCGTCGCCGGGCTCCGCCCTCTTGCGGCCCGCCAGCTCCACCAGGTAGCCGAACAGGTCCTGCTGGCCGCCCTGGACGGTGTCCGGGTCGTCGAGGCCGCCCATCCGGGAGAGATGGCCGACGAGCAGCCCGTGGTCCTCGGTGGGCACGCCGATCAGCTCGCACAGGACGGCGAGGGAGAACGGCAGCGAGAACTGGCTGTGCAGATCGGCCGGCGGTCCCTGGGCGACGAAGTTCGCCAGTATCCCCTCGGCGATCGCCTCGACCTTCGGCATCATGTTGAGCACACGCCTGGCCGAGAAGTTGGGGGTGAGCAGCGCCCGGGTCTCGGTGTGCAGCTTCCTGGCCAGGTCGGCGTCGTCGGTGACGAGCATGTCGAGGAACGGGTTCTGGACGTAGCGCGGGGCGGTGGCCGGTGTGGCGTGCGCCCGCGCCAGCCGCTCGTCGCGCAGCAGTTCCTTCAGCTCGGCGTGGCGGGTCACCAGCCAGCCCTCGTCGCCCGCCGGGGTGCGCACCTTGCAGATCGGATTCTCGGCCTGGAGCCCGTGCAGCAGCGGGCTGAGCCGCAGCACGGACTGCTGCTGCCCCTTCAGCGAGGGCAGCACGTGGGATGTGGTCATGGGGGTTCTCCTCCGTACGGTCATGCCTGGGGGGCCGGCAGGCGGCCGAGCCAGTCCTCGATGGTCCGCGCGGTCAGGGCGGAGTGTTCCTTGGCGAGCGAGAGGTGGTTGGCCTCGATCTCCCGGATGTCGTCGGCGGGGACCCCCGCGGTGTCGAACAGGAAGCCGTCCAGCGACTCCATGCACCGGACGAGCAGCGTGGGCGCGGTGGTCGGCACGGACTCGATGTCGACCATCGCCATGAACCAGTGCGCCATCGCCGACAGCCGGGCGCTGTTGAGCGTCACCGACGGCGAGTCGATGTCGGCGAGGTAGTACTGGGTGGTGCGGTCCAGGTCCTTGCCCTCGCCCGGCTGGTAGCGGATCGACGCGGTGTCCAGCAGGATCACCGCCTCGGGCGTGATCCCCCAGGTCTCCTCCAGCACCCCCGCCGCCAGATAGGCGAGCGAGCCGCCCGTCGAGTGCCCGACCAGGACGAAGGGTTCGCCGTCGCTGGCGTGCAGGGCGCTCTCCGCGACGATCCGAGCCGCCGCCTCGCTGGTGGCGGGCAGCGACTCACCCGGGGCGAACCCCATGAGCGGCAGCGCTGACACATGCCGCTTGCCGCGGAAGTGCGCCGCGATACGGGCGTACTGGTGGACGCCGCCGGTGGCGCCGGGGGCGCTGACGAAGACCAGCCTCGGGTCGCTCGGGCCGTCGGCGAGGACGACGGGCGACGACAGTTCCTCCAGGTCGGCGGGGGTCTCGAAGGTGGGACGCGTGTTGGCGACCGCCTTCAGCATGCGCATGCCCTCGACCATCTTGCCGCCCTTGACGGCGGCGTAGAAGAGGCCTTCCAGCGTCTCGTCCATGCTCACGGCCGACCGTGCGGCGGCAGCGGGGCTGCCGTTCGCCGCCGCCGGGGAGAGCTGCCCCGCGAGTTCGCTGTGCAGCCGGCGGGCCAGCTTGCCGGGTGTCGCGTTGTCGAACACCACCGAGCTGGGGAGCCGCAGGCCGAGCGCCTCGGAGAGCTGGTTGCGCAGTCCGACCGAGACCAGCGAGTCGAAACCCAGCTCCAGGAAGCCGCGTTCGGGGTCGACGCCGCTCGGGTCACGGTGGCCGAGCAGGGCGGCGGAGTAGCCCACGACGAGTTCGGTGAGCAGGCCCTCCTGGCCTGCCGCGTCGAGGTGGCGCAGCCGCTCCAGCAGGGTGACGGGTGAGCGGTCGGCGCCCGCCGCTGAGCGCCGGGTACGGGGGACCAGCTCGCGCCAGAGCGCGGGCAGCGCCTGCTGCTCCTGGAGTCCCGCCACGTTGAGCCGGGTCGGGACCACGTTGGTCCGCCCGCTCGCCGTGGCGGTGTCGAAGAGCGCGAGGCCGTGCTCGACGGCCAGCGGCGGCATACCGCCGCGTGCCATCCGCTCCAGGTCGGCGGCGCTGACATGGCTGGTCATGCCGCTGCCCCGGCCCCACGGTCCCCACGCGAGGGACACCGCGGGCAGCCCCAGGCCCGCGCGGTGCTGGGCGAGTGCGTCGAGGAACGCGTTGGCCGCCGCGTAGTTGGCCTGGCCGGGGCTGCCGAGCACACCGGAGACCGAGGAGTAGAGCACGAAGGCCGACAGGTCGAGGTCGCGGGTCGCCTCGTGCAGATACCAGGCGGCGTCCACCTTCGGCCGCAGCACGCGCTCCAGCAGTTCCGGCGTCAGCGAGCCTGCCATGGCGTCGCCCAGCACACCTGCGGTATGCACCACGGCGGTCAGCGGATGTCCGGCGGGCACACCGGCGAGCAGCGCGGTCAGCGCGTCCTTGTCGCCCAGGTCGCAGGCGACGGCGGCGGCTTCGGCGCCCTGCTCGGCGAGGTCAGCCACCAGTTCGGCGGCGCCGGGCGCGTCGGGGCCGCGCCTGCTGGCCAGCAGCAGGTGCCGTACGCCGTGCTCGGCGACCAGATGGCGCGCGAGGCGCCCGCCGAGACCGCCGGTGCCGCCGGTGATCAGGACGGTGCCCTCGCTGTCCCAGGTCGGGCCCGTACCCTCGGTTTGTGACGCCTCGGCCTGCGACGCCTCGGCGTTCCCGGTCTCGGGGAGCCGGGTCAGCCGGCCTCCCCTGACGGTGTGGGACCGCACCACCAGCTGCTGCTCGTCGAGGGCGAGCAGGCCAGGCAGCACCCCGGCCGACAGGAACGTGTCGTCCATGTCGACCAGCAGGAAGCTGCCCGGGTTCTCGGTCTGCGCCGAACGCACCAGGCCCCAGACGGCGGCGGCCGCGAGATCCTGTACGTCCTCGCCGTCGACGGCGATCGCGCCCCGGGTGACGAAGACCAGCCGTGAGCCCGCCAGCCGGGGTTCGTTCAGCCATTCCTGGATCAGTCCGAGCACCCACGAGGTCAGGGCGCGCACCGACTCCGGCCGGTCCTGGTCCGCGTCGCCGACGACGGGCACCAGGAAAACGTCGGGGGCGACACCGCTGTCGCCGACCGCGCCGGTCAGCGAATCCGCGTACCCGGCGACGGTCTCGTCCGCGCGGTGCATCGCGTAGCCCAGGTCGAGTTCGTCGGCGCCGACGACGGCCCACCGGGTGCCGGTGACGGACGCGGAATCCACCGCGACGGGCACCCAGTCGAGGGCGAACAGCGAGCCGCGCTCGGCGCCGCCGGCGGCTGGCGCGGGCCGTGCCTGCCCGGAGGGCGGGCCGAGGACGAGCGAGTCCACCGAGAGCACCGGGGCGCCCGTCGCGTCGACCGCGCTCAGCGCCACCGCGCCGGGGCCGGCCGCGCCGATCCGTACGCGCAGGGCGGAGGCACCGCCGGCGTGCAGGGTCAGCCCGCTCCACGACACGGGGACGGTGTCGACGCCGCCCGCGTCGTCCAGCGCGGCCGCTGCCCGCAGCGCGGCGTCCAGCAGCGCCGGGTGGATACCGAAGGCGGCGCCGTCCTCGGCCGCTTGGGGAAGGGCGACCTCGGCGAACACCTCGCCGTCGCGCCGCCAGATGCCGGACAGGCCCTGGAACACCGGACCGTGCGTCAGTCCCGCGTCGGCGAGCCGCGCGCCGAGCGCTTCCGGGTCGACGGGCGAAGCGTCCTGCGGCGGCCAGTCGGCGGTGTCGAAGCCGCCGCTGTCCGGACCGAGTTCGTCCTCGGGCCCACCGGTCGTCAGCACCCCGCGGGCATGCTCCGTCCACGGCTGGTCCTGGGGGTCCTGTCCTTCGGGCCGCGAGTGGATCGTCAGTTCGCGGCGCCCCGAGTCGTCGGCGGGGCCGACCCGTACCTGGAGCGAGACAGCGTCCCGCTCGGCCAGTACGAGCGGGGCGAGCAGGTGCAGTTCCGCCACCCGGTCGTGGCCGGACTGGTCACCGGCCCGTACGGCGAGTTCGGCGAAGGCCGTGCCCGGCAGGACGATCCGGCCCGCGATCCGGTGGTCGGCCAGCCAGGGATGCGACTGCGCGGAGAGCCGTCCGGTCAGTACGGTCTCGTCGGCGCCGGCCATCGTGACGGCGGCGCCCAGCAGCGGGTGTCCCGCGGCGATCAGCCCGAGGCCCGACGCGTCACCCGCGGGCATGCGGACCGTGGGCCAGAACCGCTCGCGCTGGAAGGCGTACGTCGGAACGTCCACCCTGCGCGCACCCGTGCCGGCGAACACCCCGTCCCAGTCGAGGCTCACGCCGTGGGTGTACAGGGCGGCGAGCGCGGTGACGGCGGCGGTCTCCTCCGGGCGGTTCTTGGCCAGGACCGGCACAGCGACGACGGCCGGGTCCTCGACGCACTCCCCCACCAGCGCGGCGAGCACCCCGTCGGGACCCAGTTCGAGGAAGGTCCGCACGCCGCGCCCGGCGAGGGTCCGTACGCCGTCCCCGAACCGGACGGCCTGCCGGACGTGCCGGACCCAGTAGTCCGCCGAGCCCAGCTCGTCCGCCGACGCCAGGTCGCCGGTCAGGTTCGACACGACGGGCAGGGCGGGCCGCTGGAACGTCAGCGTCTCCACGACGGCGCGGAACTCGTCGAGCATCGGCTCCATCAGCGGCGAGTGGAACGCGTGGCTGACGGACAGCCGGGTGGTCTTGCGCCCCTCGGCCGCCAGCCGCTCCGCGATCTCCGCGACCGCTTCCTCCTGGCCGGAGATCACCACCGCCTCCGGGCCGTTGACGGCGGCGACCGACACCCGGTCGTCCAGCAGCGCGGTCACCTCGTCCTCGGTGGCCCGTACGGCGACCATCGCCCCGCCGGCGGGCAGGGCCCGCATCAGCCGGGCCCTGGCGGCGACCAGACGGCAGGCGTCGGCCAGCGAGAACACCCCGGCCACATGGGCGGCCGTGATCTCACCGATCGAGTGCCCGGCGAGGAAGTCCGCCTTGACGCCCCAGGAGGCGACCAGCTGGTACAGCGCCACCTCGATCGCGAACAGCGCGGGCTGGGTGTGCCCGGTGTCGTCGAGCAGATCCTCGTCGCTGCCCCAGATCACGTCCCGCAGCGGGCGATTCAGCTCGCCGGCGAACTGGCTGAGTACGGCGTCCAGCGCTTCGGCGAAGACCGGGAACCGGCCGTACAGCTCGCGGCCCATCCCGATCCGCTGGGATCCCTGGCCCGAGAACAGCACCGCCAGCGGGGCCTTGGCCGCCACCCCGCGTGCCACCTCGACGAGGTCTCCGCCGGACGCCAGCAGCACCGCACGGTGGTCGAAGGCGGACCGGGTGGTGGCGAGGGAGTAGCCGATGTCGAGCGGGTCACGGCCGGTGTCCTTGACGGACCGGATCCGCGCCAGCTGTGCGTCGAGCGCCGCCTGCGACCTGGCCGACACCGGCCACGGTACGTCCAGGGGCGCCGCGGCCGGTGCCACGACGGGCTCGGTCTCCGCCTCGGTCTCCACCGGGGGTGCCTGCTCGATGAGGACGTGCGCGTTGGTGCCGCTGATCCCGAAGGACGAGACCCCGCCGCGCCGTACCCGCTCGCCCTCGGGCCACTCCACCGGCTTGGTCAGCAGCCGGACGCCGCCGGACGACCAGTCCACGTGCGACGACGGCGCGTCGACGTGCAGGGTCTGCGGCAGGACGCCGTTGCGCAGCGCCAGCACCATCTTCATCACGCCCGCGACACCCGCGGCCGCCTGGGTGTGACCGATGTTCGACTTGACGGTGCCCAGCCAGAGCGGGCGCCGCGGATCGCGGTCCTGCCCGTAGGTGGCCAGCAGCGCGCCTGCTTCGATCGGGTCGCCCAGGGTGGTGCCCGTGCCGTGTGCCTCGACGGCGTCCACGTCGGCGGGGGAAAGCCCGGCGCCGGCCAGGGCCTGGCGGATCACCCGCTGCTGGGACGGGCCGTTGGGGGCGCTGAGCCCGTTCGACGCGCCGTCCTGGTTGACCGCGCTGCCGCGCAGCACGGCGAGGATCCGGTGTCCGTTGCGCTGGGCGTCCGACAGCTTCTCCACCATCAGCATGCCGATGCCCTCGGACCAGCCGGTGCCGTTCGCCGTGTCGGAGAACGCCTTGCAGCGGCCGTCGGGGGCGAGGCCGCCCTGGATGCTGAACCCGGCGAAGCTCGCCGGGGTCGTCATCACGGTCACCCCGCCGGCCAGCGCCAGCGAGCATTCGCCGTTCCGTACGGCCTGCGCCGCGAGGTGCAGTGTCACCAGCGACGAGGAGCAGGCGGTGTCGAGGGTGACGGCGGGCCCTTCGAGGCCGAGCGCGAAGGACAGCCGGCCGGACATGACGCTGGCCGCGAGGCCGTTGCCCGCGTAGCCGCCCATGTCGTCCTGCGAGGCGAGGACCAGGTGGGTGTAGTCCTGCGAGTTGGTGCCGACGAAGACCCCGGTCCTGCTGCCGCGCAGCGCGGCGGGGTCGATCCCGGTGCGCTCGATCGCCTCCCAGGCCACTTCGAGGAGCAGCCGCTGCTGGGGGTCCATCGCCAGGGCCTCGCGCGGCGAGATCCCGAAGAAGTCGGGGTCGAACTCCGGTGCCTCGTACAGGAAGCCGCCCTCCTGGGTGGCGCTGCTGCCCGCCTCGTCGCCGGCGAGCGCGTCCAGGTCCCAGCCGCGGTCGGCGGGGAAGCCGGAGATGGCGTCCCGGCCGGCGGCGAGCAGTTCCCAGAGGTCTTCCGGGGACTGGATCCCACCGGGGAACCTGCAGGCCATTCCGACGATCGCCACCGGCTCGTGGCGGCCCGACTCTGCCTCCTGGAGGCGTTGTCGGGTCTGGTGCAGGTCCGTCGTGACCCACTTCAGGTAGTCGACGAGCTTCTTTTCGTCCGGCATCGTCCGTGCACCTTCCTCAGATTTTTTCGAGCGCGTAGGGAGTCGGGCCGTCGGTCAGGAGTCCGCCGACCGGCCCAGCTCGTTGTCGATGAAGGCGAGGACCTCATCGGCGCTCGCCGCCTCGATCCGTTCCGTGGTCGCGTTTTCGTCGGTCTCGGGGTCGGCGCCTTCGCACCGCGCGAGGAGCTGCCGCAGCCGCCCCGTGACCCCGGTGCGGGTGACGTCGTCGAGTACGCCCCCGGCGAGTGCCGCCTCCAGCCGGTCGAGTTCGGCCAGCGGGGACGGGCTCGTGTCCTGTGCGGTGCCGCCGAGCAGTGCGGCGCCGAGATGCCGGGCGACGGCGCCCGGCGTGGGATGGTCGAACACGAGGGTGGCGGCCAGCCGCACACCCGCTGCCGCGTTGAGCCGCGTGCGCAGTTCGACCGCCATCAGAGAGTCGAAGCCGAGCCGGCTGAAGTCCCGGTCGGCCGGGATCGTGTCCGGGCTGGTGTGCCCCAGTACGGCGGCGGTCTCGGCCCGTACCAGGTCGACCAGAAGCGTTTCGCGCTCCTCGTCCGCCAGCCCGGTGAGGCGCCGGGCGAGAGCGCCGGCCGCGCCGCCGCGTGCGGTGGCGGCCGTACGGCGCCGGGTCCGCAGCAGCCCCCGCAGGATCGCCGGGACGTCGGCCGGGTCGCGCGGCGTGCCGGCCGCGATCCGTACCGGCACGGCCAGCGCCTCGTCGCGTTCCGTCGCGGCGTCGAACTGGGCGAGGCCCTGCTCGACCGACAGCGGCAGCATCCCGGAGCGGGCCATCCGCCCCAGGTCGGTGTCGCTGAGTCCGCTGGTCATACCGCCGTCGGTCGACCACGGGCCCCAGGCCAGCGACAGGGCCGGCAGGCCGAGGCCCGCGCGGTGCTGGGCCAGCGCGTCCAGGAACGCGTTGGCCGCCGCGTAGTTGCCCTGTCCCGGTCCTCCGGTGAGACCGGAGACCGAGGAGTAGAGGACGAAGCCCGCCAGGTCCAGGCCCCGGGTCGCCTCGTGCAGCTGCCAGGCGGCGTCCGCCTTCGGACGCAGGGCCTGGTCGAGCAGTTCGGGGGTGAGGGAGCCGATCGTGGCATCGGCCAGTACCCCGGCGCAGTGCACGACGGCGGTCAGCGGATGCTCGGCCGGTACGGCCGTCAGCAGCCCGTCCAGCGCCGTACGGTCGGCGACGTCGCAGGCGGCGACGGTCACTTCGGCGCCCAGGGCGGTCAGTTCGGCCCGCAGCTCCGCCGCGCCCGGCGCTTCGGGGCCCCGCCTGCCGACCAGCAGCAGGTGCTTGACGCCGTGTCCGGTGACCAGGTGCCGCGCCAGTTCACCGCCCAGCCCTCCGGTACCGCCGGTGATCAGGACCGTACCGTCACGGTCCCAGGCGCGGACCGCGTGGCGCGCCTGCGTGGCGCGTTCCGGCAGCAGCGCCAGCCTGGCCACCTGTAGCTCGCCGCCGCGCAGCGCCGCCTGTGTCTCCCCGGCTGCCAGCAGTCCTGGCAGGGCGGGGAGGGCGTCGGGCAGGGCGGCCGTGTCGTCCAGGTCCAGCAGCAGGAAGCTGCCGGGGTTCTCCGACTGCGCGGAGCGCACCAGGCCCCACACCGGGGCGGCGGCCAGATCCGGTACGTCCTTGTCACCGGCGGGGACCGCGCCCCGCGTCACGAAGACCAGCCGTGATCCGGCGGTCCGCCGGTCGGCGGTCCACTGCCGCAGCAGGTCCAGCACGGCGGTCGTCACGGTCCGCACGGCTGCCGGCAACGGGCCGGGCGTACCGGTCAGGTCATGGCCGACAGGGGCCAGCACGACATCGGGCAACGGGCCGCCGGCGTCGAGGAGTTCGGCCAGCGAGTCGACATGTACGGCGGGCCGGCCGGGCAGGTCCGGCGCACCGGGCCTCCATGCCGTGTCCGTCGTGACGACCGCGTACCGGGTGTCCGCGGAGGAGCCCGCGGTCACCGGGGCAGGCACCCACTCGACGCCGAGCAGCGAGGCGCCAGCGCCTGCTGCCGTGGCGCTCGCCGCTTCGGTGACCGGGCGCAGGGTCAGGGAGCGTACGGAGAGGACCGGCGCGCCCTCCTCGTCGGTGGCCGCCAGCGAGACGGTGTCCGCACCGGTCCGGGCGAGCCGCACACGCAGGGTGGTGGCGGAGGCGGCGTGCAGGGTCAGCCCGTGCCATTCGGCGGGCTCCGGGAGACGGTCGGAGTTCGCGCCGTCGGTGTCCAGCAGCCCGGCCGCGCCGACCGCGGCGGTCAGCAGCGCCGGATGGATCGCGAACGCCCCATGGGCGCCTGCCTCTTCGGTGAGTTCCACCTCGGCGAACACCTCGCCGTCCCGCCGCCAGGCGGCCCGGAGACCCAACTGCTCGGCGATACCGGCCCATTCCAGGTTCGAACCCACCGGCTCGGGATCCAGGCGCACGGCTTCGGCGTCGGCCGGGGGCCACACGGCGGTGTCGAACCGGGCTTCCGGCGTGCGGTCGCCGGCGGCCAGTACGCCGCTGGCGTGCAGGGTCCACGGCAGCTCAGCCCCGGCCTCGGGACGCGCGTGTACGTGCAGCGCGCGGCGGCCCGCTTCGTCGGCCGCGCCCACCCGTACCTGCACGCGCACCGCGCCCTGTTCGGGCACGACGAGACCTGCGGCGAGGGTGAGGTGCTCGACCTGGTCGCAGCCGACCTCGTCACCGGCGCGTACGGCCAGCTCGGCGAAGACAGCCGCCGGGAGGACGGTCCTGCCGAGCACCTGATGGTCCGTCAGCCAGGGCTGGGACTGGACGGAGAGCCGTCCGGTGAGCAACACGCCCTCACCTTCGGCCAGTTCGACCGCCGCGCCGAGCAGCGGATGGCCTGCGGCCACCATGCCGAGCCCCGACGCGTCCCCTGCGGCGGCCACCACCGAAGGCCAGAAGCGCGCGTGCTGGAACGCGTAGGTCGGCAGCTCCACCCGGCGCGCACCCGTGCCGGCGAAGATCCCCGTCCAGTCGGCGGCGACCCCGTTCGTGTGGAGCCGGGCCAGCGCGGTGACGGCGGTCAGCTCCTCGGAGCGGTCCTTGCGGAGCAGCGGTACGGTCACGGCGTCGTCCGGCAGCGATTCCCGGGCCAGGGCGGTGAGCACGCCGTCCGGGCCCAGCTCCAGGAACGTACCGACGCCTAGTCCGGCCAACGTCCGTACACCGTCGGCGAACCGGACGGTCTCGCGTACGTGCCGCACCCAGTAGTCGGCGGAGCACACGTCGTCGGCGGTCGCGAGTCGTCCGGTCAGGTTCGACACCAGCGGGATCCGGGGCGCCTCGAAGCTCAGCCCGCGCGCGACGGCGCGGAACTCGTCCAGCATCGGGTCCATCAGCGCGGAGTGGAACGCGTGCGACACGGACAGCCTGCTGGTCTTGCGACCGAGGGCGGTGAAGTGCGCGGCGATCTCCAGGACCGCGTCCTCGTCGCCCGACAGCACCACCGAAGCGGGACCGTTGACGGCGGCCACGGAGACCCGGTCGGTCAGCAGTGGAAGAACGTCGTCCTCCGTCGCCTGTACGGCGACCATCGCACCGCCGGACGGCAGCGCCTCCATCAGCCTGGCGCGGGCGACGACCAGGGTGCAGGCGTCCTCCAGCGAGAACACCCCCGCCACATGCGCTGCGGCGATCTCTCCGATCGAGTGCCCGGCGACGAAGCCGGGCGTCACGCCCCACGACCGCACCAGCCGGAACAGCGCCACCTCGACAGCGAACAGGGCGGGCTGGGTGAACGCGGTCCGGTTCAGCGGCTCCGCGTCGTCACCCCAGATGACGTCGCGGAGCGGCCGGTCCAACTCTCCGTCCAGCCGGGCGAGTACGGCGTCCAGCGCGTCGGCGAAGGCAGGGAAGCGCCCGTACAGCTCGCGGCCCATGCCGAGCCGTTGCGACCCCTGGCCGGAGAACAGCACAGCGGCCGGCCGCTCGGCGGCCACTCCCCTGGCGACCTCTGCGACCGAGTCGCCGGACCGCAGCAGCACGGCGCGGTGCTCGAACACCGAGCGGCTGGTGGCGAGCGAGAACCCGATGTCGGCCGGCGACAGCTCGGGGCGTTCGGCCACGAAGGACCGCAGCCGCTCCACCTGCCCCTCCAGCGCGGCTTCGTCGGCACCGGACACCAGCCATGGCACGGCGGCCGGCGTCACGGCGGCCGGTGAGCGCTCGGAGGCCGCCTCCCGCGCCGGGGGACCTTGTTCCAGGATCACATGCGCGTTGGTGCCGCTGATCCCGAAGGACGACACGCCGGCCCGCCGGGGCCGGTCGCTGTCCGGCCACTCCACCTGCTCGGTGAGCAGTTCCACCGCTCCCGCTGACCAGTCGATCCGGGTCGACGGCTCACTCACGTTGAGCGTCTGCGGCAGCGCGCCGTTGCGCAGCGCCAGGATCATTTTGAGCACGCCCGCGACACCGGCAGCGGCCTGGGTGTGGCCGAGGTTCGACTTGACCGAGCCGAGCAGCAGCGGACGCTCCGGGTCGCGGTCACGCCCGTACGTGGCGAGCAGCGCCTGCGCCTCGATCGGGTCGCCCAGCGTCGTACCCGTACCGTGCGCCTCCACGGCGTCGACATCCGCCGGGGTGAGCCCGCCGCTGGCGAGGGCCTGGCGGATCACCCGCTGCTGCGACGGACCGTTGGGGGCGGTCAGACCGTTCGAAGCGCCGTCCTGGTTGATCGCGGAGCCACGCAACACGGCCAGGATCTCGTGGCCGCCGCGCCGGGCGTCCGACAGCCGCTCGACGACGACCACCCCGACGCCTTCCGACCAGCCGGTGCCGTCGGCGGAGTCGGAGAACGCCTTGCAGCGGCCGTCGGGGGCGAGGCCGCCCTGCCGGGTGAACCCGGCGAAGCTGGTCGCGGTCGACATGACGGTGACCCCGCCGACCAGCGCCATGGAGCACTCGCCCGAGCGCAGCGCCTGGGCGGCCCAGTGCAGGGCCACCAGGGACGAGGAGCAGGCCGTGTCGACGGTGACCGCGGGGCCCTCGAAGCCGAAGGCGTACGAGAGCCTGCCGGAGATGACGCTCGCGGCGAGTCCGGTGCCGGCGTGGGCCTCCACGTCCTCGCCGGCCCGGAGGATCAGGTTGGCGTAGTCCTGGCCGTTGGTGCCGATGAACACACCGGTCCTGCTGCCGCGCAGCGTCGCGGGGTCGGTGCCGGTGCGCTCGACGGCCTCCCAGGACGTCTCCAGCAGCAGGCGCTGCTGCGGGTCCATGGCAAGGGCCTCACGCGGCGAGATCCCGAAGAAGCCGGGGTCGAAGTCGGCGGCGTCGTAGAGGAATCCGCCGTCCCGTGTCGCGCTGCGGCCCTGCCCGTCACCGGCCAGGACGTCGAGGTTCCAGCCGCGGTCCGTGGGGAACGCGGAGATGCCGTCCCTGCCGTCGGTCAGCAGTTGCCACAGGTCTTCGGGCGAACGCACCCCGCCGGGGAAGCGGCAGGCCATGCCGACGATCACGATCGGGTCGTCGGTGTCGACGCTCCCGGAGCTGACGCCCCGGGTGCCGGCAGCGAGGTCGGAACCGGTGCCGAAGTCGGTCTGCTCGCCGAGCAGTTCGGCGACCAGATGACCGCCGAGCGCCTGCGCCGTGGGGTAGTCGAACACCAGGCTGGCGGGGAGCGTGAGACCGGTGAGCCGGGCGAGCCGGTTGCTCAGTTCGACGGCGGTCAGCGAGTCGAAACCGAGGTCGCGGAAGGCCTTGTCACCCTTGATGGCTTCGGCGCCCGCGTGCCCGAGCACCGCGGCGGCCTCGGTGCGTACGGCGGCCAGCAGTACGGCCGTGCGCTCGCTCTCCGACGCGCCGAGCAGCCGCTCCCGCAGCCCGGTCGCCGCGGACT
>NZ_JTIY01000001.1:6481672-6502804 GCF_000818175.1 Streptomyces sp. AcH 505 | reverse complement strand
GCCCGGTCGCCGCGGACTCGCTCGCCTGCCGCGCCGCGCGTGCCGTCTCCAGCGCGCGCCTGGCCTCGGGCAGCTCGCTCAGCAGCGGCCCCGGCCGCAGGCTCAGCAGGGCTTCGAGCAGCTGCGGCCGGCGCAGATCGGCGACGACCGCGGCCGGCTCCGGCTCCCGCACCAGGCGGAACAGTGCGGAGACCGCCAGCTCGGGGTCGAGCAGACCGGGCGGCTGCCCGGTGCCTGACGCCGTGCCGGCCGCCGTGCCTGACGCCGTGTCGGCCGCGGTGCCGGACTCAGTGTCGGGCGCCGTGGACGGTGTGTCTGCGGCCATACCGCCGCCGCCCCACGCGCCCCAGGCGACGGAGGTCGCGGGGAGGCCCAGCGAGCGCCGTCGTTCGGCCAGCGCGTCGAGGACGGCGTTGGCCGCGGCGTAGTTGGCCTGGCCCGGGTTGCCGACCGAGCCTGCGACCGACGAGAACAGCGCGAACACCGAGAGGTCCAGCTCGCGGGTCAGCTCGTCGAGCAGCAGGGCCGAGGCGACCTTCGACCGGAACACCGTCCCGAACCGCTCGGGTGTCAGACCGGTCAGCGCGCCGTCGTCCAGCACGCCGGCCGTGTGCACCACAGCGGTCAACGGGCAGTCGGCCGGGATCTCTTCGAGCACCTGGCGCAGCTGCTCACGGTCGGCCGCGTCGCAGGCGGCAAGGGTGACGTCCACGCCGAGGTCCGTCAGCTCCGCCTGCAACTCCCGCGCGCCCGGGGCGTCCGGGCCACGGCGGCTGAGCAGGACGAGACGGCGGGCGCCCTCGCTCGCGAGCCGACGGGCCACCCGCGCGCCGAGCGCGCCGGTACCGCCGGTGATGAGCACGGTGCCCGACGGCTCCCAGCGCTCCTCGCGTTCCCCCACGGTCTCCGCCGTGGGGGCGGGCACCATCCGCCTGCCGAACGCTCCTGAGGCGCGGACGGCGACCTGGTCCTCGTCGCCCCGGCCCGCCAGCACGGCCACGAACCGCCGTACGGCCCGGTCGTCCAGCTCCGCCGGGAGATCGGCCAGACCGCCCCAGAGCTGCGGGTGTTCGAGCGCGGCGACCCGGCCGAGGCCCCATACGGCGGCCTGCGCCGGGCTGACCGGCGCATCGGACCGGCCGACCGACACCGCGCCCCTGGTGACCGCCCACAGCGGGGCCGCGAGGTCGGCGTCGGCGAGTGCCTGGACGAGAGCGGCGGTGGAGAGCAGGCCGCCGGGCACCCCGGTACGATCTGACGTTTCGTCAAGTGCCAGCAGTGACACGACCCCGGCGATGTCACCGCCGCTCGACGCCACCGCGTCGGACAGCCGTTCCGCGCAGTCGCTCGCGGTGTCACCGGCGTCCACGCGCACCGCGGCCTGTCCGAGACCCGCGATCAGTGGGGTCACCCATGCGTCGTCGCATGCGGTCGGGACCATTACCAGCCAGGTCCCCGGCAGGGTGGCCACGGAGCTGTCCAGGGTCAGGGGCTGCCAACTCGCGCGGTAGCGCCAGGTGTCGACGGTCGAGCGGGCCTTGCGCCGGCTGCGCCACGACGACAGTGCGGGCAGTACGGCCCCGAGGGAGTCACCGTCCACGTCCAGGCCCGCCGACAGGGACGCCAGGTCCGCGCTCTCCACCGCCGCCCAGAACTCCGCGTCGGCCGGGTCGGCACTGTCCGCGGACACGGCGGGGGCCACCTCGGGCCAGAACCGCTCGCGCTGGAAGGCGTAGGTGGGCAGATCGACCCGCCGGGCGCCGGTACCGGCGAAGATCCCGGTCCAGTCGACGGGGGTGCCGGTCACGTACAGCCGTCCCAGCGCGCTGATCAGCGCCGTCTCCTCGTAGCGGTCCTTGCGCAGTGCGGGGACCACTTCGGCGTCGCCGGGCAGGGACTCGCGCGCCATCGCCGACAGCACCCCGTCGGGGCCCAGCTCCAGGAACGAACCGACGCCCTGCTCGGCCAACGTCCTCATTGCGTCGGCGAATCGGACGGACTCACGAACGTGCCGTACCCAGTAGTCGGGCGTGCACAGCTCCTCGGCGCTCGCGAGATCACCGGTCAGGTTCGACACGACGGGGATCCGCGGCGCCTCGAAGGCCAGGGTCTGCGCCACCGCGCGGAACTCGTCCAGCATCGGGTCCATCAGCGGCGAGTGGAACGCGTGCGAGACCCGCAGCCGGTTGGTCTTACGGCCCTGCTCCACGAGCTGTGCGGCGACCGCGGACACCGCGTCGTCATCACCTGAAATGACTGCTGAGGAGGGTCCGTTGACCGCCGCGATCGACACACCGTCGACCAGCAGCGGCAGCACCTCGTCCTCCGTCGCCTGGACCGCGACCATCGCACCACCGGCAGGCAGCGCCTGCATCAGCTTCGCGCGCGCCGCGACCAGACGTGAGGCGTCCGCCAGCGAGAGCACCCCGGCGACATGAGCCGCCGCGATCTCACCGATCGAGTGGCCCGCCACGAAGTCCGGGGTGACACCCCACGACTCGACCAGCCGGAACAACGCCACCTCGACCGCGAACAACCCCGGCTGCGTATAGCCGGTCTTGTTCAACAGCTCCGCATCGTCACCCCAGATGACATCCCTCAGCGAACGGCCCAACTCACCGTCCAGCTCGGCAAGTACGGCATCCAGCGCGTCCGCGAAGACGGGGAACCTGGCGTACAGCTCCCGGCCCATGCCCAGCCGCTGCGAACCCTGCCCCGAGAAGAGCACCGCCGATGTCCGATCGGTGGCCGTCCCTCGGGCGACGTCCACGACGCCGTCTCCGGTGGCCAGCAGCACGGCGCGGTGTTCGAACGCCGACCGGCTGGTCGCCAGCGAGAAACCGACATCCACCGGGGAGTGCCCGGTGTGGTGCTTCGCGAAGGCGCGGATCCGGCTTATCTGGCCGTCCAGGGCTGCTTCGTTCTTGGCCGACACGAGCCAGGGCACCGCGCGGGGCGCCACGTCCGGCGTGACCGGCGACCGGTCAGCGCCGTTCGGCGCCGGGTCGGGCTGCTCCAGGACCACATGCGCGTTGGTGCCGCTGATGCCGAAGGACGACACACCGGCCCTGCGCGCGCGTCCGGTCTCCGGCCACGCGGTGTTCTCCGCCAGCAGTTCCACGGCGCCGGCCGTCCAGTCGACGTGCGACGAAGGCTCGGTGAGGTGCAGGGTGCGCGGCAGTGTGCCGTGCCGCAGCGCCATCACCATCTTGACCAGCCCGGCGGCGCCCGCCGCTGCCTGCGTGTGACCGATGTTGGACTTGACCGAGCCGAGCAGCAGCGGCCGGTCGGCCGCGCGGTCCTGGCCGTACGTGGCGAGCAGCGCCTGCGCCTCGATCGGGTCGCCGAGCGGCGTACCCGTACCGTGCGCCTCCACCGCGTCCACCTCGGCCGGGTCCAGACCCGCGTTGGCCAGGGCCTGCCGGATGACGCGCTGCTGGGCCGGGCCGTTCGGCGCTGTCAGGCCGTTCGAAGCGCCGTCCTGGTTGACCGCGCTGCCCCGGACGACCGCAAGCACCTGGTGTCCGTTGCGGCGCGCGTCCGACAGCCGCTCCACGACGAGTACGGCAGCGCCCTCGGACCAGCCGGTGCCGTCCGCCGAGTCGGAGAACGCCTTGCACCGGCCGTCGCCGGCCAGTCCGCCCATCCGGGAGAAGCCGGCGAAGTTGGCCGACGTGGTCATCACGGTCACACCGCCGGCGAGGGCGAGCGAGCACTCACCGCTGCGCAGTGCCTGGGCGGCGAGGTGGAGGGACACCAGGGACGAGGAGCAGGCGGTGTCGACCGACATCGCCGGGCCTTCGAGCCCGAGCGCGTACGCCAGCCGTCCGGAGACGACGCTGACGGCGAGGCCCGTGGTCGCGTGGCCCGCCATGTCGTCCTTGGAGCGCATGACGAGCCCGACGTAGTCCTGGCCGCTCACCCCGACGAAGACACCGGTCCGGCTGCCGCGCAGGGTCGCCGGGTCGATGCCGGCCCGCTCGGCGGCCTCCCAGGAGACTTCGAGCAGCACGCGCTGCTGCGGGTCCATGGCAAGGGCCTCGCGCGGCGAGATCCCGAAGAACTCGGCGTCGAAGTCGGCCACGTCCCGCAGGAATCCGCCCTGTCCCTCGGTGGCGCCGATGGTGGAATCGGCCTGCCAGCCACGGTCGGTGGGGAATCCGGTGATGGCGTCCTCGCCGGAGAGCACGAGGTCCCAGAGTCCTTCGGGGGATTCGACCCCGCCGGGGAAGCGGCAGCTCATCCCGACGATCGCGATGGGCTCGTCGGTGTCGTCGGCGGCGCGTGCCGACTCGCGTGCGGTGACGGCCGCGATGTCGGCGGCGCCGACCAGTTCGTCCAGCAGGTAGCCGGCAAGGCGGGTGGGCGTGGGGTAGTCGAAGATCAGGGTGGCGGGCAGCGTCAGGCCCGTGGCGGCGGAGAGCCGGTTGCGCAGTTCGACGGCGGTCAGCGAGTCGAAGCCCAGCTGGCGGAACTCCCGTTCGGCGACGATGGCTTCGGGTGAGGAGTGCGCGAGCACCACGGCCGCTTCGGTGCGGACCAGATCGACCAGCAGCCGGGGGCGCTCGTGCTCACTGAGCGCGGCCAGCCGCTCGACGAGACCTGCCCGGGACACGCCGGCCGCGCCGGACTTGGCCGCGCGGCGGCCGGTGCGTACGAGCCCGCGCAGGAGGGCGGGGACGCCGGCTGCCGCGGGGATCGCGCCGCCGCCGATGCCGAGCGGGACAACCAGTGCCTCGTCGCTGCCTGTCGCGGCGTCGAAGAGGGCGAGGCCCTGCTCCACGGACAGCAGGGGCATTCCGGAGCCGCTGACCCTGCGGACGTCCTTGTCCTCCAGGGTGCTGGTCATGCCGACGCCCTGCTCCCAGGCGCCCCAGGCGAGGGAGAGTCCTGGCAGTCCCTGCGCGCGCCGGTGGGCGGCGAGCGCGTCGAGGAA
This sequence comes from Streptomyces sp. AcH 505, assembly GCF_000818175.1. Taxonomy (GTDB): domain Bacteria; phylum Actinomycetota; class Actinomycetes; order Streptomycetales; family Streptomycetaceae; genus Streptomyces. The sequence goes on along the minus strand of NZ_JTIY01000001.1, from coordinate 6,497,868 downwards.
CGTGTTGCCCGCCGCGTAGTTGGCCTGTCCCGGGCCGCCCATGACGCCGGCCGTGGACGAATACACCACGAAGGCAGCGAGATCGAGATGGCGGGTCAGTTCGTGCAGGTGCCAGGCCGCGTCGACCTTCGGCCGCAGGACATGGTCCAGCCGCTCAGGCGTCAGCGAACCGACCACGCCGTCGTCCAGCACCCCCGCCGTGTGCACCACGGCCGTCAGCGGATGGCCGGAAGGCACCGAGGCCAACAGCCCGGCCAGCGCATCCCGGTCCGCCACATCACATGTCTCGACAGCGACCTCGGCGCCCAGCGTCCGCAGCTCGGCGGCCAACGCGGCGGCGCCCGGCGCCTCGATACCGCGCCGGCTGGTCAAGAGCAGCTGCCTCACGCCGCGTTCAGCGACGAGATGCCGGGCCAGTACCCCACCGAGACCGCCGGTCCCGCCGGTGATCAGGACGGTTCCTTCGGCGTCCCATACGGGCGGCATGGTCAGCACGATCTTGCCCACGTGCTTGGCCATGCTCATGAACCGGAACGCGCCCCGCGCCCGGCGTACGTCCCAGGTGCGGACCGGCAGCGGCTCCAGCACTCCCTGCTCGAACAGCTCCATGAGAGCGGTCAGCATCCGCTGGATACCGGCCGGGTCCACCCAACCGAGGTCGAACGAGCGGTAGTTCACTCCGTCGGGCAGCTCCGCCTCGTCGCGGATGTCGGTCTTGCCCATCTCCAGGAACCGGCCGCCGGGCGCGGTCAGCCGCAGCGAAGCGTCCACGAACTCGCCCGCGAGCGAGTTCAGTACGACATCGACACCCCGGCCGCGGGTGACCGCGTCGAACGCCGTCGCGAAGTCCGTCGTACGCGAGGAAGCGATGTGATCGTCAGCGACACCCAGCGACCGCAGGACGTCCCACTTGCCCTCACTCGCCGTCGCGAACACCTCGGCGCCCAGATGGTTCGCCACCTGGATCGCCGCCATCCCCACACCACCGGCGCCCGCGTGGATCAGCACCTTCTCACCGCGCTGAAGCCCGCCCAGCTCCGCCAGCGCGTGGTAGGCCGTCAGGAACACCAGCGGCATGGAAGCCGCCGTCTCCCACGACCACCCCTCGGGTACGGGGGTCATCCGGCGTTCGTCGCCGACGACATGGGTGCCGAAGCCGCCGAACAGCATGCCGGTGACCCGGTCGCCGACCCGCAGATCGGTCGCGTCAGGGCCGGTCCCGACCACCACACCGGCCGCCTCGGAGCCGAACAGCCCCGCGTCGCCGGGGTACATGCCCAGGGCGTTGAGGACATCGCGGAAGTTCACGCCCGCAGCGCGGACCTCGACCCGTACGTCACGTCCGGTCAGCGGCTCCAGGACCTCGGGGAACGGCGCCAGCGTGAGCCCGTCCAGGCTGCCCTTCGCCCGGCTGCCCAGCCGCCACGGCGCCCCGGCCGGGGGTACGAGCCCCGTGCCCGACTCCAGCCGCGCGAGCCGGCCGACCCGCAGCGCGCCCGCGCGGACCACGGCCTGCGGTTCGTCAACGTCGACCAGGCCCGGCAACGCGGAGAGTACGGCTGCCGATTCGTCCGACGCGTCCACGTCCACCAGCAGGAACCGGCCCGGGTTCTCCGCCTGCGCGGACCGTACAAGACCCCAGACGGAGGCGGCGGCCACGTCGGAGACGTCTTCCGCGCCGTCCTCGACCGCGCCGCGCGTGACGAACACCAGCAGCGAGGCGGCGAACCGGTCGTCGGCCAGCCACTCCCGCACCAACGTCAGCGCGTGACCGGCGAGTTCGTGCGCGGACTCGGCGACGCGCGCGCTGTCGCCCTGGAGCGGCACGGCCACGACCTCCGGCACCGTCCCGCCGTCGGCCAGCTCGTCGAGCGTGGCGACCGGAGGGCTGAGCCGTATCCCGGCCGTCGCGCCGAGAGCGGTCGTCAGGCCCAGGTCGTCCCGGCCGAGCACCACCCAACCGGTGTCCTCGGAGACCTTCTCCGGCTTGCCCTGCACCCAGTCGACCCGGAACAGCGAGTTCAGTTCGTCGCGGCGGGCCGTGGCCGCCGGCTGGGGTCCCGCAGCGCGCAGGACCAGCGACTCCACCGAGATCACCGGCTCGCCCTGCGGGTCGACGGCCGCCAGCCGTACCGAGTCCTGGCCGTTGCTGGTCACCCGTACGCGCAGGCCGGACGCCCCTGAGGCGTGCAGCGACACACCGTTCCACGCGAACGGCAGCAGGCTGCGGTCGTCGCCGTCCGCGCTCGCGAACACCGTGCTGTGCAGGACGGAGTCGAACAGCGCCGGGTGCATCCCGTAGGAGTCCGCGTCGCTGACGTCACGGTCGAGTGCCACCTCGGCGAAGATCTCGTCGCCACGGCGCCAGACGGCGCGCAGCCCGCGGAAGGCGGGGCCGTACTCAAGACCGTTGCCCGCGTAGCGGTCGTACAGACCCGCCACGTCCACCACGGTCGCGCCCTTGGGCGGCCATACGGAGGCGTCGAAGTCGAGCCGCCGCTCCCCTTCACCGATCCGCCCGGAGGCGTGCAGTGTCCACTCGTCGTCGGGGGCGTCGGCGGGGCGTGTGTAGAACCGCAGTTCACGGCGGCCTTCGTCGTCGGCGCCGCCGACGGCGATCTGGACCTGGACCGCGCCGGTGCGGGGCAGGATGAGCGGGGCCGCCAGCATCAGTTCCTCGACCCGGTCACAGCCGGCCTGGTCGGCGGCGCGGATCGCCAGCTCCAGGAATCCGGTGCCGGGGAAGAAGACCATGCCGCTGACGACATGGTCCGCCAGCCAAGGGTGGGTGGCCAGCGACAGCGTGCCGGTGAGCAGCAGTTCGTCGGAGCCGGCCACGGACATGGCGGCGCCGAGCAGCGGGTGGTTGGCGGAGGTCAGCCCAAGCCCGGCCGCGTCCGCGGGACGGAAGGTCGTCTTCGGCCAGAACCGCTCGTGCTGGAAGGCGTACGTCGGCAGCTCGACCTGACGCGCGCCGGTTCCGGCGAAGAACGCCGGCCAGTCGACGCGTACGCCGCGCACATGCAGCTGGGCCAGCGCGGTGACGGCCGAGGTCTCCTCGGGCCGGTCCTTGCGGAGTGACGGTACGGTCGCCGCGCCGCCCGGGACCGATTCCTGCGCCATGGCGGAGAGCACACCGTCAGGCCCCAGCTCCAGGAACGTGGCCACACCCTGCTCGCCCAACGTCCCTACGCCATCGGCGAATCGGACCGCCTCGCGGACATGCCGGACCCAGTACCCGGCGGAGCACAACTCGTCGGCGCTCGCGAGCCGGCCGGTCAGATTCGATACCACCGGCACCGAAGGCTCGGCGTACGTCAGGGTCTCCGCGACGGCACGGAAGTCGTCCAGCATCGGGTCCATCAGCGGCGAGTGGAAGGCGTGCGAGACGCGCAGCCGGCTCGTCTTACGACCCTGCTCCTGGAGCCGGGAGGCGACCGCGAGGACAGCGTCCTCGGCACCCGAAACCACCACGGACGAGGGCCCGTTGACGGCCGCGACCGACACACCGTCGACCAGCAGCGGCAGCACCTCGTCCTCCGTCGCCCGCACCGCCACCATCGCACCACCGGCCGGCAGCGCCTGCATCAACGAAGCACGCGCCGCCACCAAACGGCACGCGTCAGTCAACGAGAACACTCCGGCGACGTGTGCGGCGGCGATCTCACCGATCGAATGCCCTGCCACGAAGTCCGGTGCCAGACCCCAGGACTCCCACAGCCGGAACAGCGCGACCTCGACCGCGAACAGCGCGGGCTGCGCGCAGCCGGTCCCGTTCAGCAGGTCCGCGTCGTCGCCCCAGATGACGTCTCGCAGCGGACGGTCCAACTCGCCGTCCAGCTCGGCCAGTACGGCATCCAGCGCCTCCGCGAAGACCGGGAACCGCTCGTACAGCTCCCGGCCCATGCCGAGCCGCTGCGAGCCCTGACCCGAGAACAGCACCGCGTACTTCGTACGCCCGGTCACCGTGCCCTCGACCGCGCCCGGGGCCGCGCCGTCGGCGAGCCAGGCCTCCAGCGCCCGGCGGCCCGCTGCGGCGGTCCCGTCGGCGACAACGGCAAGGCGGTGCTCCATGCTCGCCCTGGTCGTCGCCAGGGACAGCGCCATGTCCACAGGACGCAGATCCGGTTCGCGCTCAAGTCGGCCGAGCAGCACGGTCGCCTGGTCCCGCAGTGCCTCGGCGGTCCGTCCCGAGACGACCCACGGCACAGCGGTGGCAGCGCGGGTGGGGGCGGTCTCCGCCGGTTCGGCGGGGGCGGCCTCGACGGCCGGGGCCTGCTCGATGATCACGTGCGCGTTGGTGCCGCTGACCCCGAACGAGGAGACTCCCGTACGGCGCGGGCGGCCCGCGTCCGGCCACTCGCGGGCCTCGGTGAGCAGGTCGACCTTGCCCGCCGACCAGTCGACGTGCGACGAGGGCTCGTCCGCGTGCAGGGTCTTCGGGACGACGCCGTGCCGCATCGCCATGACCATCTTGATGACGCCCGCGACGCCGGAAGCGGCCTGGGTGTGGCCGATGTTGGACTTCACCGAGCCGAGCAGCAGTGGCCGTTCGCGGTCCTGGCCGTAGCCGGCGATGAGGCTCTGTGCCTCGATGGGGTCGCCCAGCGGTGTGCCCGTGCCGTGCGCCTCCACCACATCGACGTCGGCGGGGGCGAGCCCCGCGTTGGCGAGCGCCTGCCGGATGACCCGCTGCTGCGAGGGGCCGTTGGGCGCGGTGAAGCCGTTGGAGGCGCCGTCCTGGTTGACCGCGGAGCCGCGGACCAGGGCCAGGACGGGGTGTCCGTTGCGCTGGGCGTCCGACAGGCGCTCCAGCATCAGCACACCGGCGCCCTCGGACCAGCCGGTGCCGTCGGCGGACTCGGCGAACGCCTTGCACCGGCCGTCGCGCGCCAGACCGCCCTGGCGGCTGAACTCGATCAGCGACCCGGGCGTGGACATCACATTGACGCCGCCCGCGAGCGCGAGACCGCACTCGCCGTTGCGCAGTGACTGCACGGCCAGGTGGAGGGCGACCAGCGACGACGAGCACGCGGTGTCGACCGTGATCGCGGGGCCTTCGAGCCCGAGGGTGTACGAGAGCCGGCCGGACACGGCGCTGGCGGCGATGCCGGTGCCCACGTCGCCGGTCGCGTCGTCGAGCGACCTGACCAGCAGGTAGGCGTAGTCCTGGCCGTTGGTGCCGATGAACGCGCCGGTCCTGGAGCCCCGCAGCGTGGTGGCGTCGATGCCGGACCGCTCGACGGCCTCCCAGGTGGTCTCCAGCAGCAGCCGCTGCTGGGGGTCCATGGTGGCCGCCTCGCGGGGCGAGATGCCGAAGAAACCGGGGTCGAAGTCGGCCACGCAGTCCAGGAATCCGCCCTGTTGGCTGACGGAGGTGTCGCGCGCGTCGGTGGAGCTGTCGCGCAGCGCTTCCAGGTCCCAGCCCCGGTCGGTGGGGAATCCGGAGATGGCGTCGGTGCCGGAGGCGACGAGGTCCCAGAGTCCTTCGGGGGAGACGACGTCGCCGGGGAACCGGCAGCTCATTCCGACGACGGCGATGGGTTCCTTGGCCGCCGCGACGAACATGCGGTTCTGCCGCCTGAGCCGCTCGGCCTCCTTCATCGAGGCGCGGAGTGCTTCTACGACACCCGCGGTGGGGGCATTTTCGGTGGGGGCATTCATCGTCTGCTCCGTCACTCTCGCGCTACAGGTCGGACTGGCCGTTGAGCGCGGCCCGCACCAGGTCAGCCACGTCCATCGAGTCGATGGACTCCTTGGGTTCGCCGTCCTCCGCCGGGGCTGCCCCGCCCCGCTCCGCAAACTGGAGCAGCGGCTCGAGTACGCCGATGTCCCGCAGTCGCGCGAGCGGTACGGAGGCCAGCAGGGCCCGGATCTCGGTCTCTTGTGCGTCGGTGTGTGCTTCGGGGCCCTGGTCGGGGACGAGTTGGCCGAGCACATGCTCGGCGAGGGCCGTGGGGGTCGGATGGTCGAAGGCGAGTGTCGCCGTGAGGCTCAGGCCGGTCGCCGCGTTGAGCTGGTTGCGCAGCTCGACGGCTCCGAGCGAGTCGATGCCGAGGTCGCGGAAGGACCGTTCGGCGCCGACGGCGTCGGTGTCCGGGTAGCCCAGTACCTGGGCGGCCCGGGTACGGACCAGATCCACGACGACGTCCAGGCGCCGGCCCGCCGGCAGGCCCATGAGCCGGTCCCGCAGGCCGTGTTCGTCCTTGCCGCTCCCGGGCGCCGCGGCCCGCGCCGCCAGCATGTCCCGGTATCCGGGGAACTCCTTGAGCAGGGCGCTCGGCCGGGCGGCGCCGAAGGCACCCACGAAACGCTCGACGGCGACCTCGGCGACCACCGCGGTCGGCTCGGGCTCCATGACCAGCCTGAGCAGTGCCTCGCAGGCCAGCTCCGGGTCCATGGCGCCGACCCCGGCGCGCTTGGCCGCTTCGTCGGCGCCTGCTCCCTCGGCCATCCCGCCGCCGCCCCAGGCTCCCCAGGCGATCGAGGTCGCCGGGAGATCCAGTGCCCTGCGCCGCTCGGCCACGGCGTCGAGCACCGCGTTGGCCGCCGCGTAGTTGGCCTGGCCGAGGTTGCCGACGGCGGCCGACGCGGAGGAGAAGAGCACGAAGGCCGTGAGGTCGAGCTCGCGGGTCAGCTCATCGAGCAGCAGGGCCGAGGTCACCTTCGCGCGGAACACCGCCTCGAACCGCTCGGGGGTGAGCCGGTCGAGCACCCCGTCGTCCAGGACCCCGGCCGCGTGCACCACGCCGGTCAGCGGGTGCTCGGCCTGGATGTCCGCGAGTACGGCGGCCAGTTGGGCGCGGTCGGCGACGTCGCACGCGGCGACGGTGACATCGGCGCCCAGCTTGTCGAGTTCGTCCCGCAGGGCCTCGGCGCCCGGTGCGTCCGGGCCGCGGCGGCTGAGCAGCACCAGATGCTGAACGCCGTCCCTGGCCAGCCGGCGGGCCACATGGGCGCCGAGGGCGCCGGTGCCACCGGTGATCAGTACCGTGCCGCCCTTCGGGTCCCATGCGCGGGCGGGCTGCTTGCCGGGGGCCCGCACCAGTCGTCGGGCGAGGACGGCGGAGGCCCGTACGGCGATCTGGTCCTCGCCTTCCGTCCCGGCGAGCGCTCCGGCGAAGCCTGCGGCCGTACGCTCGTCCAGCCGCTCGGGCAGGTCGATCAGACCGCCCCAGCGCTCGGGGTATTCGAGCGCCGCGACCCGGCCCAGGCCCCACACGGCGGCCTGGAGCGGGTTGCGTGGTGTGTCCGTGCGGTGCACGGACACGGCTCCCCGGGTGACGGACCAGAGCGGCGCGTCGATCCCGGCGTCACCCAGCGCCTGGAGCAGCACAGCGGTGAGGGCGACGCCCTCGGGCACGCTGCCCGGCACGGTGTCGCGCAGCGCGAGGAGCGAGACGACCCCGGCGAACGGCGCGCCGTCCTCGGCGGCCGTCTGCTCGGCGAGGGCGCGCAGCTCGCCGGCCAGCGCGGCCCGGTCCTGCGGTCCTGGTGCCACCGGTACCCGTACGACGTTGGTGCCCAGCGCGTCGAGCGCGGCGGCGACCCAGGCGTCCTCGGTGTGTTCCTCGGGCACCACGGCGAGCCATGTACCGCTCAGGGGCTTGCGGTTGGCGGTACTGGCGCCGGCCAGTGACTTCCATACGATGCGGTGCCGCCAGCTTTCGACGACCGACTCGTCCTGGCGGTTCCTGCGCCAGTCGAGGAGCGCGGGCAGCACCTTCGACAGTGTGTCGCCCTCGATGTCCAGGACGGATTCCAGGGAGCTGAAGTCCTCCTGCTCCACCGCTTCCCAGAACGCGCGGTCCGTCGCGTCGGACTCCTGCGGGGCGGCGGCCGGTACGGTCGCGCCGGGCAGGGAGTCCGGCCAGAACCGGTCGCGCTGGAAGGCGTACGTCGGCAGGTCGACCCACTGGGCGCCGGTGCCGGCGAAGAACGCGGACCACCTCGGGCCCGCCCCGAGGACGTGCAGCCGGGCGACTGCGGCGACCAGGGTCGCTTCCTCGTCGCGGCCCTCGCGCAGGACCGGTACGGCCGTCGCGCCCTGCGGCGCCGACTCCTGGGCCATGGCGGCGAGCACCGCGTCCGGGCCCAGTTCCAGGAAGGTGGTGACGCCCCGGTCCGTCAACGTCCTTACCCCGTCGGCGAATCGGACGGCTTCGCGGACGTGCCGTACCCAGTAGTCGGGCGAGCACAGCTCGTCGGCGGTCGCCAGGGCGCCGGTCAGGTTCGACACCAGCTGGATCCGGGGCGCCTCGAAGGTCAGGCTTCGGGCCACCGCGCGGAACTCGTCCAGCATCGGGTCCATCAGCGGCGAGTGGAACGCGTGCGAGACCCGCAGCCGGCTGGTCTTACGGCCCTGCTCCGCGAAGTGCGCGGCGACCTTCAGAGCCGCGTCCTCGTCACCCGAAATCACCACCGAGGAAGGCCCGTTGACGGCTGCGACCGAGACGCCGTCGACCAGCAGCGGAAGAACCTCGTCCTCCGTCGCTTGGACCGCGACCATCGCACCACCGGCAGGCAGCGCCTGCATCAACGAAGCACGCGCCACCACCAGACGCGACGCGTCCGCCAGCGAGAACACCCCGGCCACATGAGCAGCGGCGATCTCACCGATCGAGTGCCCCGCCACGAAGTCCGGGACCACACCCCACGACTCGACCAGCCGGAACAACGCCACTTCGATCGCGAACAACGCCGGCTGGGCAGAGCCCGTCCCGTTCAGCGGGTCGGCGTCGTCACCCCAGATGACATGCCGGAGCGAGCGGCCCAACTGGGCTTCCAGCTCGGCCAGTACGGCGTCCAGCGCGTCGGCGAAGGCGGGGAACCGGCCGTACAGCTCCCGGCCCATCCCCAGCCGCTGCGAGCCCTGTCCCGAGAACAGGAACGCGCGCTTGCCGACCCGTTCCACGTGGTGCTCGACCAGCTGCGGGACCGTGCTGCCTCCGGCGAGGGCGGCGAGCCCGTCGAGCAGACCCTCGCCCCCGGTCACGGAGACGGCGGCCCGGTGCTCGAAGGCGGAGCGGGTGGTCGCGAGGGAGAAGGCCAGATCGGTCAGGGGGGTGTCCGGGTGCGCCGTCACGTGGGCGAGCAGCCGTCGGGCCTGGTCGCGCAGCGCGCTCTCGGTCCTGCCGGACAGCAGCACCGGCAGCGTGCCCGGCTCGCGTGCGGCCTCTTCGGCCCCCTCGGGAGCGGTGGGAGCCGGGGCGGCGGCGTCGGTCCCCGGTGCCTGTTCCAGGATGACGTGCGCGTTCGTACCGCTGGCGCCGAACGAGGAGACCCCGGCGCGACGCGGGCGGCCCGCTTCCGGCCAGGCGACCGGTTCGGTGAGCAGCAGGGCAGCGCCCGCCGTCCAGTCCACATGCGACGACGGTGTTCGAGCGTGGAGCGACTTGGGCAGGGTGCCGTGCCGCATCGCCATCACCATCTTGATCACCCCGGCGACGCCCGAAGCGGCTTGGGTGTGACCGATGTTGGACTTGAGCGAGCCGAGCAGCACGGGGCGCTGCGGGTCGCGGTCCTGGCCGTAGGTGGCGAGCAGGGACTGTGCCTCGATCGGGTCACCGAGTTTGGTGCCCGTGCCATGTGCCTCGACGGCGTCCACATCGGCGGGCGCCAGGCCGGAGTTGGCGAGCGCCTGCCTGATCACCCGCTGCTGGGCCGGTCCGTTGGGCGCGGTCAGTCCGTTGGACGCGCCGTCCTGGTTGATGGCGGAGCCGCGCAGGACCGCGAGGACGTGGTGGCCGTTGCGCCGGGCGTCGGAGAGCCGCTCGACGACGAGCATGCCCACGCCCTCGGCCCAGCCGGTGCCGTCCGCCTCTTCGGAGAACGCCTTGCACCTGCCGTCGGTGGACAGGGCGCCCTGGGCGGTGAATTCCACGAAGCCCACCGGGGTGGCCATGACGGTGACTCCGCCGGCCAGCGCGATCGAGCACTCGCCCGAGCGCAGTGCCTGCGCGGCCAGGTGGAGTGCCACCAGGGACGAGGAGCAGGCCGTGTCCACCGAGACCGTGGGCCCCTGGAGGCCGAAGGAGTAGGCGAGCCGGCCGGAGAGGAGACTCGCCGACTGGGCGGTCTCCCACTGTCCGTACTCCGTCGGGGGCCGGTAGTCGCCGCTGCCGCCACCGACGTAGACGCCGGTGGTCGCGCTGCCGCGCAGGGTCGCCGCGTCGATGCCGGCCCGCTCCAGCGCCTCCCAGGCGGCTTCGAGCACGATGCGCTGCTGCGGGTCCATCACCATCGCCTCGCGGGGCGAGATGCCGAAAAGACCGGGGTCGAAGTCGGCCGCGTCGTAGAGAAAGCCGCCGTTGCCGGTGGCGCTGCGGCCCCGGCCGCCCGCTCCGCCGCCGCCGAGCAGGGTGTCGAGGTCCCAGCCGCGGTCGGTGGGGAACTCACCGACGGCGTCGGTCCCTTCGGTGACGAGCTTCCACAGGTCCTCGGGCGAGCCGACGCCTCCGGGGTAGCGGCAGGCCATGCCGACGATCGCGACGGGGTCGTCGCCGATGTGCCCGGACGCCGCCACGGGCACCGCGGCGTCGGGCAGTTCGCCGAGCAGCAACGTCCGCAGCCGGGTTGCCAGTTCGGCCGGGGTCGGGTGGTCGAAGACGAGGGTGGCCGGCAGGCTGAGGCCGGTCGCCGTCATGAGCTGGTCGCGCAGGTCGACCGCGGTCAGCGAGTCGAAGCCGAGGTCGCGGAACGGCAGGTCGGACTCGACCGCGTCGGCGCTCGTGTGGCCGAGCACCGTGGCGACCTTCTCCGTGACCAGCGAGAGCAGCGCGTCGGCCCGTTCGGTGTCGGGCAGTGCCAGCAGTTCCTGCCGGTAGCTCCCGGCGGCGGACTCCTCGTCCCTGCGGTCGTGTTCGGCCGCCGCGAGCGCGGCGCGGGCCTCCGGGATGTCCGCCAGCAGGGTGCTGCGGCGGCTCGCGGTGAAGGCGGGGGCGAAGGTCGCCCAGTCCACGTCGGCGACGGTCACGGCGCTCTCGCCGTCGGCGACGGTACGGCCGAGGGCGGCCAGCGCGGCGTCGGCGGCCATGACGGGCAGTCCGTTCAGCCGCAGGTGCGCGGCGGTCGCCCGGTCCACGGTGTCCGTCCAGGCGCCCCAGGCGACGGACAGGGCGGTGGCGCCCCGGTCGCGGCGCTGCCGGGCGACGGCGTCCATGTAAGCGCCGAGCGCGGCCGGTGTCTCCTGGCCGCGGACGCCCCAGACTCCGGCGACGGAGCCGAACAGGACGAACGCGTCCAGGGGCCGGTCGCCGAGCACGGCGTCGAGTTGGACGACTCCGGCCAGCGCCGCGGAGAGTGCGGCTGGTCCGGAGCCGGGCTCTGTGGTGTCGTCGGCGGCCTCTTCGGCGTGGACGACGGCGGTCAGCGGCCTGTCGTCGGGTATCGCCGCCAGCAGCGCGGTGAGCGCTTCGCGGTCGGACACCTCGCAGACGGCCGCGGTGACGGTGGCGCCGAGCGCGGTCAGTTCGGCTTCGAGCGCGGCGGCGTCCGCCGGCTCCGGCTCGTCGCGGGTGGTCAGTACGAGGTGCTGGGCGCCCTCGCGGGCCAGCCAGCAGGCGACCAGGCCGCCCGTCGTGCCCGTACCTCCGGTGACCAGGACCGTGCCGGTGGGCTGCCACGAGCCGCCCGCCGGGTCCGGTGCCGTACGGCTCAGCCGGCGCCCGAGGGCGCCGGTGGCGCGGACCGCGATCTGGTCCTCGCCGTCCTGGCCGGTCAGGGCGGCGGCGAAGGCGGCGGCCGCCCCGTCGTCGATGGTTTCCGGCAGGTCGACCAGGCCGCCCCAGCGGTCGGGGTGCTCCAGTGCCGTGACCCGGCCCTGGCCCCATACGGCGGCCTGTCCCGCGTGCAGCAGGGGCTCGGACGCGGCGGTGGAGACGGCGCCGCGTGTGACGCACCACAGCGGTGCATCGATGCCCGCCTCGTCGAGCGCCCGCAGCAGTGCGGTCGGCCAGGCGAGGTCCGGCGGCAGGTGCGCCCCGGTGGCCGCCGTGTCCGGGGCGGCGGTGGCGAGCAGCGACACGACACCGGCGTAACCGGTCCCTTCGCCGCGCGCCGTCGTCAGCAGCTGGGCCAGCCTCGCGTGGTCGTACGGGTCGGCCTCCACCCGTACCGCTCCCGCGCCGAGTGCGGTGACGGCGGCGGAGGTCCAGGTGTCGTCGGCGTCGGAGGCCGGCACGATGACGAGCCAGTCGCCGGACGGCGCTGCCGCGGCGGGCGCGGTCGCGGTGAGTGCGGTGAGCGGTGTCCAGGTCTCGCGGTAGCGCCAGTTCTCCCCCGCCGACTGCTCGCCGCGGCGGCGGCGCCACGCGGACAGCGCGGGCACCATGGCGGTGACGGTGTCGCCGTCCAGGTCGAGCGAGGCGGCCAGCGACTCCAGGTCCGCGCGCTCCACGGCCGACCAGAACTCGGCGTCGACGGGGTCGGGGGCGCCGAGGGCGGCCACGGCCGCGGGCTCGGGCCAGTACCGCTCGCGCTGGAAGGCGTACGTGGGCAGTTCGACGCGGGACGCTCCGGTACCGGCGAAGTACGCCGACCAGCGCGGTCCTGCGCCGTGCGTGTGCAGGGTGGCCAGCGCGGCGGTCACGGCCGCTTCCTCGCCCTGGTCCTTGCGGAGCAGCGGCACCACGGCCGGGGCGGGTTCGACGCCCTCCAGGCTCTGCTGGGCCATGGCCGACAGCACACCGTCCGGGCCGAGTTCCACGAAGGTGGAGACCCCGGCGTCCCGCAGGGTGCGGACACCGTCGGCGAACCGTACGGCTTCCCGCACGTGCCGTACCCAGTAGGCGGGCGAGGCCAGTTCCCGCGCCGTGGCGAGCCGGCCGGTCAGGTTCGACACGACGGGGATACGGGGCTCGTCGAACGCCAGGCTCTCGGTGACGCGGGCGAAGTCGGCGAGCATCGGGTCCATCAGCGGCGAGTGGAAGGCGTGCGAGACGCGCAGCCGCCGGGTGCGGCGGCCGTCGGCTGCGATCAGGTCGGCGATCACCTGGACGGCCTCCTCCGTGCCGGCCACGACGAGCGCCTGCGGCCCGTTGACCGCGGCGATCGAGACGTCGTCGCCGAGCAGCGGGGTGATCTCGTCCTCGGTGGCCTGCACAGCGACCATCGCGCCGCCCTGGGGCAGCGCCTGCATCAGCGAGGCGCGCGCGGCGACCAGCCGGCAGGCGTCGGCCAGGGTGAAGACGCCCGCAGCGTGCGCTGCGGCGATCTCACCGATCGAGTGTCCTGCCACGAAGTCCGGGGTCATGCCCCACGACTCCAGCAGCCGGAACAGCGCGACCTCGACGGCGAAGAGGGCCGGCTGGGTCCAGCCTGTCTCGTCCAGCAACTCCGCCTCGAAGGTGCCCGGTTCGGCGAACAGCACCTCACGCAGCGGGGACTTCAGCTCCGTGTCGAGATGGGCGAGCACCGCGTCGAGGGCCTCGGCGAAGACGGGGAACCGCTCGTACAACTCCCGTCCCATGGCGGCCCGTTGGCTGCCCTGGCCGGAGAAGAGGAACGCGGTCCTGCCGGGGACGCGGCTCGCGGCGCCGCGTGCGGCCTCCCGTACGCCGTCCGGTCCCGCGAGCAGTACGGCGCGGTGCGGGAAGAGCGTACGGTCCGAGGCGAGCGAGTGGCCGACGTCCAGGGCGGAGAGCCCGCTGTGCGGGGCCGCGTAGGCGGTGAGCCGGTCGATCTGGGCCTGGAGCGCGTCGCGGGTCCTGCCGGAGACGATCCACGGCACGAGCGTCGGCGCGACGGCGGGGGCCGCCGTCTCCGGCTCCGCGGCGGGCTGTTCGACGGCGGGTGCCTGCTCCACGATGACGTGCGCGTTCGTACCGCTGACGCCGAAGGCCGAGACACCGGCCCTGCGCGGCCGGCCGGTCTCCGGCCAGTCCGCGGGCTCACGCAGCAGCGAGACGGCCCCGGCCGACCAGTCGACGTGCCCCGAGGGGGTGTCGGCGTGCAGTGTCTTCGGCAGGGTGCCGTGCCGCATGGCCATCAGCATCTTGATCACACCGGCGACACCGGCCGCGGCCTGGGTGTGGCCGATGTTGGACTTGACCGTGCCGAGCAGCAGCGGGTGTTCGCGGCCCTGTCCGTACGTGGCCAGCAGCGCCTGTGCCTCGATCGGGTCGCCGAGGGTGGTGCCGGTGCCGTGCGCCTCGACGGCGTCGATGTCGGTGGTGGCGAGTCCGGCGTCGGCGAGCGCCTGCCGGATGACGCGCTGCTGCGAGGGGCCGTTGGGGGCGGTGAGTCCGTTGGACGCGCCGTCCTGGTTGACGGCGGTGCCACGGATGACGCCGCGCACCTCGTGCCCGTTGCGTACGGCGTCGGAAAGCCTCTCCAGGACGAGGATGCCGACGCCCTCGGACCAGGCGGTGCCGTCGGCGCTGTCGGAGAACGCCTTGCACCGGCCGTCGGGGGCGAGGCCGCCCTGGCGGCTGAACTCGACGAAGGAGTCGGGGCTCGACATCACCGAGACGCCGCCCGCGATCACCAGCGAGCACTCCCCCGAGCTGAGTGCCTTGCCCGCCCAGTGCATGGCCACCAGCGAGGACGAGCAGGCGGTGTCGACGGTGACGGCAGGGCCTTCGAGGCCGAGCGCGTAGGAGAGCCGGCCCGACATGACGCTGGCGGTGTTGCCGGTGGCCACATAACCCTGCACGTCCGACGCCGACCTGCGCAGCAGGGTCGGGTAGTCCTGTCCGTTGGTGCCGACGAAGACGCCGGTGGTGGAGCCGCGCAGCGCCGAGGGGTCGATACCGGCCCGCTCCAGCGCCTCCCAGGTGGCTTCGAGCAGCAGCCGCTGCTGCGGGTCCATCGCCAGGGCCTCGCGGGGCGAGATGCCGAAGAAGCGGGCGTCGAAGTCGGCCACGCCGGTGAGGAATCCGCCTTCGAGGGTGTCGGAAGCGCCGGCGCCGAGGGCGTCGATGTCCCAGCCCCGGTCGGCGGGGAACGGGGAGATGCCGTCGCCGCCGTCCTGGAGGAGCCGCCACAGCTCCTCGGGCGAGGAGACCCCGCCGGGGAAGCGGCAGCTGATGCCGACGACCGCGATCGGGTCGTCGTCCACGGCAGGCCGGGTGGCCGCCGGGAGCGCCGGGGTCTCGGGCAGCGAGCCGAGCAGTTCGGCGAGCAGGAACTCCGCCATCTCGTTCGGGGTGGGCAGGTCGTAGACGAGCGAGGCGGGCAGGGTGAGCCCGGTGACGGCGGAGAGGCTGTTGCGCAGTTCGAGGGTGGTCAGCGAGTCGAAGCCCAGGTCGCGGAAGGCGCGGTCGTCCTCGATGTTCCTGGCGTCGGAGTGCCCCAGTACGGCGGCGACCTGGGCGCGCAGCAGATCGAGCATGTGACGGCCGCGTTCGGCCTCGGGGAGTTCCGCGAGCCGCCGGCGCAGCTCGGGTTCGCCGGACGCGGTCCCCGCGGCGGCGACGGCGGCCTGCCGGATCTCGGGCAGGTCGGCGATGAACGGCAGCGGGCGGGTGGCGGCGAAGGCGGTACGGAAGCGGCTCCAGTCGATGTCGGCTATCGCGACGGCCGT
Source organism: Streptomyces sp. AcH 505 (assembly GCF_000818175.1). GTDB lineage: Bacteria > Actinomycetota > Actinomycetes > Streptomycetales > Streptomycetaceae > Streptomyces. The sequence continues at coordinate 6,482,345 of NZ_JTIY01000001.1, read as the reverse complement.
GTCGTCGTGTTCGACGGCCTGGAACAGGGCGCGCACGGCGGGCTCAGGTGCCAGCGGCTCGAATCCGCCGCGCCGCACCCGGCTCTCGATCTCGGCGGCGTCGGCGACCATGCCGGAGCCGGCCCAGGGGCCCCAGGCGACGGACAGCGCCGTCAGACCGTGGGCGCGCCGGTATTCGGCGAGCGTGTCGAGATAGGCGTTGGCGGCGGCGTAGTTGCCCTGCCCGGCGGCGCCGAAGACGCCCGCGGTGGAGGAGAAGAGGACGAACGCCGACAGGTCGAGGTCGGCGGTGAGCTGGTGCAGGTTGAGTGCGGAGACGACCTTGGAGCGCAGTACCGGGGTGAGGTTGTCCGCTGTCAGTGCGTCCACGACGCTGTCGGCGACGACACCGGCCGTGTGGAACACCGCGGTGAGCGGCGCGTCGTCGGGAACGGTGGCGAGCAGATCCGCCAGGGCGTCGTGGTCGGCGGCGTCGCAGCCCGCGATGGTGACCCGGGCACCCAGCTCCTCCAGTTCGGCGCGCAGTTCGGCGGCGCCGGGCGCTTCCGCGCCGCGCCTGCTGGTGAGCAGCAGATGGCCGGCGCCGGCCCTGGCGAGCCCGCGGGCGAGGTGCCCGCCGAGGCCGCCGGTGCCGCCGGTGATCAGTACGGTGCCGGACGTGTCGAGCCGGCGG
>NZ_JTIY01000001.1:6472125-6481583 GCF_000818175.1 Streptomyces sp. AcH 505 | reverse complement strand
CGGCTGCGGGTCCCGCCGGGCTGTGGGCGAGGCGGCGTACGAACACGCCGGAGGCGCGTACGGCGGCCTCGCTCTCGTCCGTCGTGCCGGCCAGGACGCCGCGCAGCCGGCGTGCGGCGTGCGAGTCGAGCTGTTCGGGCAGGTCGACGCAGCCGCCCCAGCGGTCGGGGTGTTCGAGTGCGACGACACGGCCGAGGCCCCAGACGGCGGCCTGGTCGAGGCTGACGGCGTGTTCGGAGCGGCCGACGGAGACGGCGCCCCGGGTGACGTTCCACAGCGGCGCTTCGATCCCCGCGTCACCGAGCGCCTGCACGGCGGCGGTCGTCAGGGTCAGGGCCACGGGTACGCCGGTGTGCGCGGCGCGTTCGCAGTCGGCGAGGGCGAGCAGGGACAGGACGCCCGCGAAGTCGCCCTCCTCCTCGCCGGTCCGGGTCAGTCGCGCGGCGAGCGCGGCGCGGTCGGTCTCGGCGACCTCGACCGTGACGGTGTCCGTCCCGAGCGCGCGGACGACATCGGCGGACCAGTCGGCGTCCTCGATCCGGGCGGGGGTCAGGACGAGCCAGCGCCCTGCCAGGGCGGCCGGCGCGGCTGCGGCGCTCTGCGGCTTCCAGGTGACGCGGTAGCGCCAGGCGTCGGCGGCCGACTCCTCGCCGCGCCGGCGCCGCCAGGCGGTGAGGGCCGGCACCATCGCGGTGACCGTGTCGTCGTCCAGGCCGAGCGAAGCGGCGAGCGACGTCACGTCGTCCCGCTCCACCGCCGACCAGAACTCGGCGTCCAGTGTGTTCTGCGCCGTCGGCGGTCCTGCCGTTTCGACAGCGGCCTCGGGCCAGTACCGCTCGCGCTGGAAGGCGTAGGTCGGCAGCTCGACCCGGCGTGCTCCGGTGTCCGCGAAGAAGGCGGACCAGTCGACGTCGACACCGTGCGCGTGGGCACCGGTCAACGCGGTGATCACGGACCGTACTTCGGGCCGGTCGCCGCGCAGCAGCGGAAGGAGCGCGGTGCGCGCCGCGTCGGGCAGGCTCTCGCGGGCCATGCCGCAGAGCACCGCGTCGGGGCCGAGTTCCAGGAACGTACGCACACCGCCGCGCTCGGAGAGCCAGCTCACGCCGTCGGCGAAGCGGACGGCGCTGCGGACGTGTCGGACCCAGTACTCCGCCGAGCACACCTGCTCGTCGGTGGCGAGTTCGCCGGTCACGTCGGAGACGAAGGGAATGGCCGGAGCGTGGTACGTGACGCCGCTCGCGATCCGGCCGAAGTCGTCGAGCATGGCGTCCATGAGCGGCGAGTGGAAGGCATGGCTCACCCGCAGCCGCTTGGTCTTGCGCCCCTCTGCGGCGATACGCGCGGCGAGTTCGACGACGGCGTCCTCGGCTCCCGCGACGACCACCGACGCCGGCCCGTTGACGGCGGCGATCGACACCTGGTCCTCGACACCGGCCAGCAGCGGAAGGACCTCGTCCTCGGCGGCCTGGAGCGAGATCATCGCGCCGCCCTCGGGCAGTGCCTGCATCAGCCGGCCGCGCGCGGCGACCAGGGCGCACGCGTCCGCCAGGGAGAGCACCCCCGCGACATGCGCCGCCGCCAGTTCACCGACGGAGTGCCCGGCCAGATAGTCGGGGGTCACACCCCACGACTCGGCCAGCCGGAACAGCGCGACCTCGACGGCGAACAGCGCGGGCTGCGCGTACTCGGTCCTGTCGAGGAGCGCGGCCTCGGGCGACTGCGGCTCGCTGAACATGATGTCGCGCAGCGGCCGGTCCAACTCACCGTCGATCCGGGCCAGTACGGCGTCGAAAGCGTCCGCGAACGCGGGGAACCGCTCGTACAACTCCCGTCCCATGCCGGGGCGCTGGCTGCCCTGACCGCTGAACAGGAACGCGGTACGGCCGCGTCCCGTGCCGCCCTGGACCACGCCGGGGCCCGGCAGTCCGTCGCGCAGGGCCAGCAGCCCGCGCAGCAGTTCGTCGCGCTCCTCCGCCACGACGGCGGCCCTGCGGTCCAGGCTCGACCGCGAGGTGGCCAGTGAGAAGGCGAGGTCGGTGAGGTGTGCTTCGGGCCGCTCCTCCACGAGGGAGAGCAGCCGGCCGGCCTGGGCGCGCAGCGCCGCCTCGCTCCGGGCGGAGACCAGCAGCGGCACGACGCCGGGCCGGGGTTCGCGGTCGGGCGCGGCCTGCTCGGCCGGCTCCTCCGGGGGCGCCTGCTCCAGGATGGTGTGCACGTTGGTGCCGCTCAGCCCGAAGGACGAGACGGCGCCACGCCGGGGCCTGCCGGTCTCGGGCCAGTCGGTCTGCTCGGTCAGCAGGTCGATGGCGCCGGACGACCAGTCCACGTGTGAGGACGGCGCGTCGATGTGCAGGGTCTTCGGCACGATGCCGTGCTGGAGCGCCTGGACCATCTTGATGACGCTGGCGACACCGGAGGCCATCTGCGTGTGGCCGATGTTGGTCTTCACCGAGCCGAGCAGCAACGGCCGCTCCGGGTCACGGTCCTGGCCGTACGTGGTCAGCAGGGCCTGCGCCTCGATCGGGTCGCCCAGCGCCGTACCGGTGCCGTGGCCCTCGATGACGTCGACCTCACCGGCCTCCACCCCGGCGTTGGCGAGCGCCTGCCGGATCACCCGCTGCTGCGAGGGGCCATTGGGCGCGGTCAGCCCGTTGGAGGCGCCGTCCTGGTTGACGGCGGAGCCGCGCACCACGGCCAGCACCTGGTGGCCGTTGCGCCGGGCGTCGGACAGGCGCTCCAGCAGGACGAGGCCGACGCCCTCGGCGAGCGTCATGCCGTCGGCGGCCTCGGCGTATGCCTTGCAGCGGCCGTCGACCGCGAGCGCCCGCTGCCGGCTGAAGCCGACGAAGGCGCTGGGGGTGGACATGATGCTGACGCCGCCGGCGAGCGCGAGGGTGCTCTCGCCGTTGCGCAGCGACTGGCAGGCCAGATGGAGCGCGACGAGCGAGGACGAGCAGGCGGTGTCGAGGGTGACCGCGGGGCCCTCGAAGCCGAAGAGGTAGGAGACCCGCCCGGAGAGGATGCTGGAGAGCGTGCCGGTGATCATGTGGCCTTCGGAGCCCTCGGCCGCGTTGGCCACCCCGGACGTGTAGTCCTGGTAGCTGGCACCGATGAAGGTCCCGGTGAGACTGGAGCGCTGGGAGACCGGGTCGATCCCGGCGTGCTCGAAGGCTTCCCAGGACGTCTCCAGCAGCAGCCGCTGCTGCGGGTCCATGGCCACCGCTTCACGCGGCGAGATACCGAAGAATCCCGGGTCGAAGTCGGCCACGTCCTGCAGGAAGCCGCCCTGCACCGAGTACGTCCTGCCCGACCGGTCGGGGTCGGGGTCGTACAGCCCGTCTGCGTCCCAGCCCCGGTCGGCGGGGAAGCCGGAGATGGCGTCCGCGCCGTTCAGGACGAGCTTCCACAGCTCCTCCGACGAGGTCACCCCGCCGGGGTAGCGGCAGCTCATACCGATGATGGCGATCGGGTCGTCGTCGACAGGGGCCGACGGGGCGACGACCGCGGTGGCACCGGCCGTGCTCTGCGCCCCGGCCAGCTCCGACCGCAGGAAACCGGCCAGCGCAGCGGGGCTCGGATAGTCGAAGACCATCGTCGTCGGCAGCGTGAGACCGGTGACGGACGCGAGACGGTTCCGCAGCCCGACGGCGGTCAGCGAGTCGAAGCCGACGTCACGGAAGGCGCGCCCGTCGGGCAGCGCGTCGGCGGAGGTGAGGCCCAGCACGGACATGGCCTCGGCGCGGACCACTTCGAGCAGCAGCCGCTCCTGCTCGGCGGCGGACAGCGCGCGCAGCCGCGCCACGAACTCGCCCTCCACGACGGTGCCTGTGGCCTCGTCGGCGGCCTCGGTGAGCTTGCGCACCTCGGGCACGTCGGAGAACAGGGTGGTGGGGCGGCTCGACGTGAAGACCGGGTAGTACGTGTCCCAGTCGACGTCGGCGACCGCGATCACGGTCTCGTCGTCGTCCAGGGCCCGCTTGAGACCGCTCAGCGCCAGCTGCGGGTCCATGAACTCCAGGCCGCTGCGGCGGATCTGTCCCGGGTCGACCCGGCCGATCTTGAGGTCGTCGGACCAGATGCCCCAGGAGAGCGACATCGCACGCAGCCCGCGGGCGCGGCGGTGGGCGGCGAGCGCGGCCAGGTAGGCGTTGCCCGCCACGTACGCGGCGTGCGCGCCGCTGGCCCACATGCCGGCCGTGGATGAGTAGAGGACGAAGTCGTCCAGGTCGTCGTCGTCGAGCAGTTCGTCCAGGACCTGTGCGCCGACGACCTTCGCGTGCATGACGTCGGAGAAGGATTCCATGCTGGTCTCGGCGAGCGAGTGCAGCTCGATGAGCGCGGCGGTGTGCACGACGGTACGTACGGTGCGTCCGTCGGCCTTCAGCTCCGCCAACAGCGCGGCGACCGCGTCCCGGTCGGTCACGTCGCAGCCGACGACGGCCGCTTCTGTACCCAACTCGGCCAGTTCGGCGACGAGTTCGGCGGAGCCCGGCGCTTCTGCGCCGCGACGGCTGGTCAGCACCAGATGCTCGGCGCCCTGTCCGGCCAGCCAGCGGGCGAGATGCGGGGCGAGGGTGCCCGAGCCGCCGGTGATCAGCGTGGTGCCGCGCGGCTTCCAGTCACGCGAGGGTCCCTGCCGGCCGGCCGCGGCGCGGACGATACGGCGCGTGAAGACACCGGAGGCGCGGATGGCGAGTTGGTCCTCCTCGCCCAGTGCGCCCGCGAGGGCGGAGACGAGCCGCGAGGCGGCCCGCTGGTCGAGGACCGGCGGCAGATCGATCACACCGCCCCAGCGCTGCGGATGCTCCAGCGCCGTCGTCCACCCCACCCCGGCCACCTGCGCCTGTACGGGAGACGTCACCTCGTCGGAACGGCCGGTGGAGACGGCACCTTCGGTCAGGAACCACAACGGCGCCCCGGTCTCCGTGTCGCCGAGGGCCTGGACCAGCGAGACGGTGAGGGCCAGACCGAGCGACAGACCCGGGTAACGCTCCCCCGGCTGCTCGGCGGCGGCGAGTACGGACACGATCCCGGCGATCTCGTCGGTCTCCGCGTCGGTCTCAGCCAGCCGCTGCGCCAACACCGCACGGTCGACACAGGACTCGTCCAGCACCAACCGCCGTACGTCTGCGCCCGATCCGGCCAACGCGCCGACGACACCTTCGTCGTCGATGCCCTCGGCGGACACCACGAGCCATTCACCCGAGAGGGATTTCGACGGGACGGTACTCACCGGGGACCACGAGGCCCGGTAGCGCCAGGAGTCGACAGTCGAGCGGTCGTGACGCGACCTGCGCCAGGACGACAGCGCCGGCAGCACAGCCGCCACCGCACCCTCGTCCGTACGCAGCGTCGAGGACAGCGCGGACAGATCCTCCTGCTCCACCGCCGCCCAGAACTCCGCGTCGGCCGGGTCGGTGGCGCCGGCGTTCTCCGGCACCGGCGGTACGGCCCACAGGTGTTCGTGCTGGAAGGCGTAGGTCGGCAGGTCCACACACCGGGCGCCGGTGCCCGCGAACACACCCGCCCAGTCGACATCGACACCCCGCACGAACACCTCGGCGGCCGACAACAGGAACCTCGACACACCACCCGTGTCACGACGCAACGTCCCCGTCGCCACAGCGGGTTCACCCGCATCATCGATCATGTCCTGCACCGACATCGTCAGCACCGGATGCGAACTCACCTCGACAAAGGCACGATGTCCCGCCTCCAGCAGGTCACGTACGGAGTCCGCGAACCTGACCCGCTGCCGCAAGTTGCGGAACCAGTACCCGGCGTCCATCTCCTCCGTATCCAGCCACTCGCCGGTCACCGTGGAGAAGAACGGCACCTCCGAAACACGCGGCCGCACCGGGCCCAGCACGTCCAGGAGTTCGTCACGCAGATCCTCCACCTGTGCGGAATGCGACGCATAATCCACCGCTACCCGACGCACCCGGACCTCTTCGCCCGTCAACTCGGCCGACAGCTCGTCCAAAGCCTCGGGCTCACCCGAAACCACCACCGAACGCGGCCCGTTCACCGCGGCAACCGACACCCGACCCGACCACGACTCCAGCCGACCCTCCACCTCCGCCACCGGCAACGCGACGGACATCATCCCGCCACGCCCCGCGAGACTGCGGCCGATCGCCTGGCTGCGCAGTGCCACCACCCGCGCACCGTCCTGGAGGGACAGCGCCCCGGAGACGACGGCAGCCGCGATCTCGCCCTGCGAGTGGCCGACGACGGCCGCGGGCTCTACGCCGTGCGAGCGCCACAGCGCGGCCAGCGACACCATCACCGAGAAGGAGGCAGGCTGCACCACATCCACCCGCTCCAACGGCGGCGCACCCACCCCACCACGCAACACATCCACCAACGACCAATCGGTGAACTCGGCCAACGCGGCCGCACATTCAGCAATCCGCTCCGCGAACACCGGCGACTCGTCCAGCAGGCGAGCCCCCATCCCCACCCACTGCGACCCCTGCCCCGGGAAGACGAACACCGTCTCCCCCTCCACATCGGCCACACCTCGGGCCACCACGGACGACGGTCCGTCGTTCTCGACGGCGCGCAGGGCGTCCAGCGGGTCCGCGTCCTCGGCGGGGACCACCACGGCCCGGTGCTCGAAGACGGAGCGGGACGCGACGAGCGAGAAGCCCACGTCGAGCGGGCTCGCGGCGGCTCCGGGGCCCTCCACGTACGACAGCAGCCGTCCGGCCTGCTCGCGTACGGCGGAGGCGGTACGCCCCGTCAGCAGCCACGGCACCACACCGCCGGCGACCGGCACGGGCTCGTCCGTGGGCTCGGGCGGCTCGGTCACGTCCTCGGCCGGGGCCTGCTCCAGCAGTGTGTGGGCGTTGGTGCCGCTGATGCCGAACGACGACACCGCCGCACGGCGCGGCCGGCCCGTCTCGGGCCACTCCACCGCCTCCGACAACAGACGCACCGCACCCGACGACCAATCCACATGCGACGAAGGCGACTCCGCGTGCAACGTCCGGGGCAGCACCCCGTTCCGCAACGCCATCACCATCTTGATGACGCTCGCGACGCCCGCTGCGGACTGGGTGTGCCCGATGTTGGACTTGACCGAGCCGAGCAGCAGCGCGCGCTCCGGGTCGCGGTCCTTGCCGTACGTGGCGAACAGCGCCTGCGCCTCGATCGGGTCGCCGAGCGGCGTCCCCGTACCGTGCGCCTCCAGGGCGTCGATGTCCCCGGGATTCAGCCGGGCGTTGGCCAGGGCCTGCCGCATCACCCGTTGCTGCGAGGGGCCGTTGGGCGCGGTGAGTCCGTTGGACGCGCCGTCCTGGTTGATCGCCGAGCCGCGGACGACCGCGAGGACGGGGTGGCCGTTGCGCCGGGCGTCGGAGAGCCGTTCGACCAGCAGGATGCCGACGCCCTCGGCGAGCGTCATGCCGTCGGCGTCGTCGGAGAAGGCCTTGCAGCGGCCGTCCTGGGCGAGGGCCCGCTGCCGGCTGAACGCGACGAAGGGGGCGGGTGTGGTCATGACCGTGGCGCCGCCTGCGACGGCGAGTGTCGACTCGCCGTTGCGCAGGGACTGGCAGGCCAGGTGCAGGGCGACCAGCGAGGAGGAGCAGGCGGTGTCGACGGTGACGGCGGGGCCTTCGAGCCCGAACACGTACGAGATGCGCCCGGAGAGCACGCTCGGGCTGCTGCCGGTGACCATGTGGCCCTCGGCGCCGTCGCCCGCGCCCATGCCGTAGTCCTGGTAGCTGGATCCGATGAAGGTACCGGTGAGACTGCCGCGCGCGGCGGCGGGGTTGATGCCCGCGCGCTCGAAGGACTCCCAGGTGGTCTCCAGCAGCAGCCGCTGCTGAGGGTCCATCACCAGTGCCTCGCGCGGCGAGATTCCGAAGAACGTCGGGTCGAACTCGTCGGCCTCGTGCAGGAATCCGCCCTGCGTCGAGTAGGTCTTGCCCGACCGGTCCGGGTCGGGGTCGAAGAGTCCCTGGGTGTCCCAGCCCCGGTTGACGGGGAATTCGCTCACGGCGTCGGCGCCGTTGGTGACGAGGTCCCACAGCTGCTCGGGCGAGCCGGCTCCGCCGGGGAAGCGGCAGCTCATGCCGATGATGGCGATGGGCTCGTCGTCGGCCGCCAGGGTGGCGACGGGCCCTGCCACCTCCAGCACGGCGCCCAGGATCTCGGAGCGCAGATACCGGGCCAGCTCCAGCGGGGTCGGGTAGTCGAAGACCATCGTGCTCGGCAGCGTCAGGCCGGTGACGGTGGACAGCCGCTTGCGCAGCTCGACGGCGGTCAGGGAGTCGAAGCCGATGTCGCGGAAGGCACGGCTTTCCGGTACGGCGTCGGCGGAGGTGTGTCCCAGCACGGCCGCCGCCTCGTCGCGGACGAGGCCGGCCAGCAGCCGGTCCTGCTCCGGTTCGGCCAGGGCGCGCACGCGCGTGACGAACTCGGAGGCGTCGGGGTCCGTTTCGCGCTCGGCGGCGCTCGTCAGCGCCCGGACCTCGGGCAGTCCCGCGAGCAGTGCGCTGGGCCGCCCCGAGGTGAAGACCGGCGCGTAGCGGTCCCAGTCGACGTCGGCAAGTGTGACGGTCACGTCCCGCTGGACGACGGCGCGGCGCAGTTCGGTCATCGCGGGACCCGGGTCGAGGAGTCCGAGGCCCTGTCGCCGCAGGCTGTCGGACACCGTCTCGTCGGTGGCCATGCCCGCTTCGGCCCAGGGGCCCCAGGCCACGGAGGTGGCGGTGAGTCCGCGGGCGCGCCGGTCCTCGGCGAGGGCGTCCAGGTAGGCGTTGGCCGCGCCGTACGCGCTCTGGTGCCCGCTGCCCCAGACGCCGGCGATCGAGCCGAAGAGGACGAACAGGTCGAGTTCGCGGTCGCCGAGGAGGGCGTCGAGATGGGCGGCGCCGGCCAGTTTGGCCGAGGTGAGTTCGGCGAAGTCGGGAAGGCCGAGCTGGTCCAGCGGTCCGAAGTGGCCGACTCCCGCGGTGTGCACCACGCCGGTCAGCGGCAGGTCGGACGGGACGCCGTCCAGTACGGCGGCGAGCGCGTCGCGGTCGGCGACGTCGCAGGCGACGACGGAGACGGCGGCGCCCAATTCCTCCAGCTCCGCGCGGAGTTCGGCGGCGCCGGGGGCGCCGGGGCCGCGCCGGCTGGTGAGGATCAGGTGCTCGGCGCCGGAACGGGCCAGCCAGCGGCCCACCTCGGCGCCGAGGCCGCCGGTGCCACCGGTCACGAGCACGGTGCCGTGCGCGGTGAACTCAGCTGCCGAGGGCAGCTCTGCGACGGTGTGCCGGGCGAGCCGCCGGCCGAGGACGCCGGATGCGCGCAGCGCCACCTGGTCCTCGCCGTCGGGGGTGTCCTTGGTGGCGAGGATGCCGGCCAGCCGCTGTCCCGCCTGCTGGTCGAGTGTGCCCGGCAGGTCGATGAGACCGCCCCAGCTCTGCGGGTGTTCCAGGGCGGCGGCCCGGCCGAGCCCCCAG
>NZ_JTIY01000001.1:6467608-6472100 GCF_000818175.1 Streptomyces sp. AcH 505 | reverse complement strand
CGGCCCGGCCGAGCCCCCAGGCGGCTGCCTGGACGGGCCGGGTGACGGGGTCGGCCGGTCCGGTCGAGACGGCGCCCCGGGTGGCCGTCCACAGCCGTCCGGCCGACCCGGTGTCGCCCAGGGCCTGTACGAGCGCGACGGTCAGCGCGAGCCCGTTGGTGAGCGGCGGGTACGCGGCGCTGGGGCTTTCGTCCACGGGGAGGACGGAGAGTACGTTCGCCGTGCTGTCGAAGTCCTCGGTGGCCTGGAGCCGCGCGGCCAGTACGGCACGGTCGGCGCAGGAGGCGTCGAGCACCACCCGGCGTACCCGCGCGCCGTGGGCGCTGAGCGCGCCCGCCAGGTCGTCGCAGAGGGTGTCGGCGGTGTCGGCGGTGCCCTCGGACTCCTCGGCGCTGACGACCAGCCAGGTGCCGTCCAGCACCGGGGCACCGGGCTTGCGCGGAGCGGTCCACTCAACCCGGTAGCGCTGGGAGTCGAGCAGGGTCTTCTCCTGCTTGCCGCGGCGCCAGGAGGTCAGCGCGGGCAGCAGGGAGCCGAGGGTGGTGTGCTCCTGGTCGCCGAGTCCGAGGATGGTGGCCAGTTCGTCGGCGTCGCCGCGCTCCACCGCGGCCCACAGGCGCTGGTCGCCGGGGTCGGCCAGCTCGGTGGTGGCCGGGGCGCCGAGTGCGGGCGTCTGCGGCCAGTAGAACTCGTGCTGGAAGGCGTAGGTGGGCAGGTCGACGCGGCGGGCGCCGCTGCCGGCGAACCACGCGGGCCAGTCCACGCCGACGCCGTGCACCTGGAGCCGGGCGAGCGCGGTGGTGACGGCGGTCTCCTCGGCGCGGTCGGCGCGCAGCAGCGGGACCAGTTCGGCGTCGTACTCGTCGCCGAGCGTGTCCTGCGCCATCGCGGTGAGCGGTGCGTCGGGGCCGACTTCGACGAAGGTGGTGACGCCGGCGTCGCGCAGGGTCCGTACGCAGTCGGCGAAGCGGACGGCTTCGCGCACCTGGGCGACCCAGTAGTCGGGCGAGCACACCTGCTCGTCCGTGACCTGCCGTCCGGTCAGGTTGGAGATCAGCGGGATGTCCGGCGCGGTGAAGGTCAGCCCTGCGGCGACCTCGCGGAACGCGTCGAGCATCGCGGCCATCCGGGGCGAGTGGAAGGCATGGCTCACCCGCAGGCGCTTGGTCTTGCGCCCCTGGGAGGCGAACGAGTCGGCGATCTCCAGAATCGCGTCCTCGTCGCCGGAGATCACCACAGAGGTGGGGCCGTTGACGGCGGCGACCGACACGCCGTCGGTGAGCAGGGGAACGATCTCGTCCTCGGTGGCCCGCACCGCGACCATCGCACCGCCGGCCGGCAGCGCCTGCATCAGCTTGCCGCGCGCGGCGACCAGGGCGCACGCGTCCGGCAGGGACAGCACCCCGGCGACGTGGGCCGCCGCGATCTCACCGATCGAATGCCCTGCGACGAAGTCGGGCTTGACGCCCCAGGACCGGACGAGCCGGAACAGCGCCACCTCGACGGCGAACAGCGCGGGCTGGGTCCAGCCCGTCTCGTCCAGCAGCGCGGCCTCAGCGGTGCCCTCGGCGGCGAACAGCACGTCGCGCAGCGGGCGGTCGAGCAGCGGGTCGAGTTCGGCGAGTACGGTGTCGAGCGCTTCGGCGAACGCCGGGAAGCACTCGTACAGTTCGCGTCCCATGGCGGGCCGCTGGCTGCCCTGCCCGGTGAAGAGCAGGGCTGTCTTGCCGCGCCGTGCGGCCTCGCCCTCGACCACCCCGGCGTCGGTCCTGCCGGTGGCGAGCGCGGTGAGCGCGCGCAGCAGCGAGTCGCGGTCCCCCGCCACCACCGCAGCGCGCCTGTCGAACTGCGAGCGGGTGGTGGCCAGCGAGAACGCGCCGTCCAGCAGGGTGAGTTCGGGCCGTGCGCGTACGTACGACAGCAGCCGCGCCGCCTGACCGCGCAGGGCGTCTCGGGTGCGGCCCGAGATCAGCCACGGTACGACTGCGGGCGCCGCGGTCCCGGCAGGTGTCCCGGCAGCGGGTGCTGCCGCCGGCGCCGGCGCGGGCTGCTCGATGATGGTGTGGACGTTGGTACCGCTGATGCCGAACGAGGAGACGGCGGCGCGGCGCGGGCGGTCGCCCTGCGGCCAGGCGGTCTGCTCGGTCAGCAGCTCGACGGCGCCCTCGGTCCAGTCCACGTGGGAGGAGGGGGCGTCGACGTGGAGTGTCCTGGGCAAGCTGCCGTGCCGCATCGCCATGATCATCTTGATGATTCCGGCGACGCCCGCGGCGGCCTGGGTGTGGCCGATGTTGGACTTCACGGACCCGAGCAGCAACGGCCGCTCCGGGTCCCGGTCCCTGCCGTACGTGGCGAGCAGCGCCTGCGCCTCGATCGGGTCGCCCAGCGTCGTGCCCGTACCGTGCGCCTCGACGGCGTCGACCTCGTCGGGGACGAGTCCGCCACTGGCGAGCGCCTGGCGGATCACCCGCTGCTGCGACGGGCCGTTGGGGGCCGTCAAACCGTTGGACGCGCCGTCCTGGTTCACAGCGCTGCCGCGCACGACGGCGAGGACCTGGTGGCCGTTGCGCAGCGCGTCGGACTGGCGCTCCAGGACGAGCATGCCGACGCCCTCGGACCAGCCGACCCCGTCGGCGGAGTCGGAGAACGCCTTGCAGCGACCGTCGGGCGACAGACCGCCCTGCCGGGAGAACTCCACGAACACGGACGGTGTCGACATCACGGTGACGCCGCCGGCCAGGGCGAGCGAGCACTCACCCGAGCGCAGGGCCTGGATGGCCCAGTGCATGGCGACCAGCGACGACGAGCACGCGGTGTCGACGGTGACGGCCGGCCCTTCGAGTCCCAGTGTGTACGAGACACGGCCCGACGCCAGGCTCGCCGAACTGCCGCCGCCCCGGAAGCCCTCGAACTCGGGGCCGGCCAGTACGGCGCTGTAGTCGCTGTACATCACACCGGCGAACACACCGGTCGCGCTGCCGCGCAGCGACCGCGGGTCGACACCCGCCCGCTCGACGGCCTCCCACGACGCCTCCAGCAGCAGCCGCTGCTGCGAGTCGGTGGCCAGCGCCTCACGGGGGCTCATCCCGAAGAACTCCGGGTCGAACTCGCCCGCGTCGTGCAGGAATCCGCCCGAGCGGGTGTACGCGGTGCCCGCGTGGTCCGGGTCCGGGTGGTACAGCGACTCGACGTCCCAGCCACGGTTGACCGGGAAGCCGGAGACCGCGTCGCCGCCCTCGGTCACCAGCTGCCACAGGTCTTCCGGCGAGGTCACCCCGCCGGGGTAGCGGCAGCTCATGCCCACGATCACGATCGGATCGTCGGCCACAGCCGCCGTCCGGGTGGTGGCGGGCGCGGCGGCGTCCGCGCCGAGCAGTTCGTCGAGGATGTAGGTGGCCAGACTGCGCACGGTCGGGTAGTCGAAGACGAGCGTGGCGGGCAGCCGCAGCCCGGTCGCCGTGTTGAGCCGGTTCCGCAGCTCCACGGCCGTCAGTGAGTCGAAGCCCAAATCGCGGAAGGCGCGTTCGGCGTCGATGTCCTCGCCGCTCGCATGGCCGAGTACGAGGGCGACCTGGCCGCGGACCAGGTCCAGCAGCATGTCGTGCCGGTCGGTCTCCTCCAGCCGGTTCAGCCGCTGGACGAGATCGTTCGCCGTCGCGGAGCCGGCGACGGCGGCCCTGCGGGAGCGGGTACGGATCAACGACCGCAGCAGCTGCGGGACTTCGCCCTGCGACCGCAGGACGGCCAGGTCCAGCCGCACCGGTGCCACGGCCGCCTCGCCGGTGGCCAGGGCCGCGTCGAACAGCGCGACACCCTGCTCGACCGACAGCGGGGGCATGCCGGACCGGGCCATGCGCCGCAGGTCGTCCTCGGTCACACCGCCGGTCATGCCGCCGGTCATGCCGCCGGTGCTGTCCCACGGGCCCCAGGCCAGCGACACGCCGGGCAGGCACTCGGCGCGCCGGCTCTCCACCAGGGCGTCCAGGAAGGCGTTGCCCGCCGCGTAGTTGGCCTGTCCCGCGCTGCCGAACAGACCGGCCACGGAAGAGAACACCACGAACGCGGACAGGTCGAGATCACGGGTCAGCTCATGCAGATTCCAAGCCGCGTCCGCCTTAGGACGCAGCACCGTGTCCAGCCGCTCAGGGGTCAGCGAACCGACCACACCGTCGTCCAGCACCCCGGCCGTATGCACCACGGCGGAGACGGAATGCGCGGAGAGCAGCGCGGCCAGCGCCTCACGGTCGGCCACATCACACGCCTCGACGGCGACCTCGGCACCATGCACCCCGAGTTCGGCCACCAACTCCGCCGCGCCCTCGGCCTCCTGGCCCCGGCGGCTGACGAGCAGCAGCTGCCGTACTCCGTGTTCCACCACCAGGTGCCGTGCCAGTACGGCGCCCAGACCACCCGTGCCGCCGGTGATCAGCACACTGCCGCCGGCGCTCCACTCCGGGCCGACGCCCGTGCCGCCGGCGGTCCGCCGGCGCAC
>NZ_JTIY01000001.1:6382120-6467583 GCF_000818175.1 Streptomyces sp. AcH 505 | reverse complement strand
CCCGCACCTCGCCGCCGCGTACGACCAGTTGAGGCTCGTCCACGCCCAGCGCCCGGCGCGGCAGGGCGGCCGGCGTCTCGGGGTCCAGGTCGACCAGACCGAACCGGCCGGGGTGCTCCGTCTGCGCGGAGCGGATCAGGCCCCACACCGACGCGGCGGCCACATCACGGCCACCGACGGCGCCCCGCGTCACGAACACCAGTCGCGCTCCGGCGAACCGCTCGTCGGCCAGCCAGGCCTGCGCCGTCGCGAGCGCGTCCGCCGCCAGCGTGTGGGCGGAGTCCGCCGCGTTGTCGGTCATGTCGCCGGTGACAGCGGTCAGTACGACGTCCGGGACCGGCGAGTCCGCCGCCGCCAGGGAGGGCAGATCGGGGTGGGTCACGGCGGTGCCCGCCGCTGCCAGGTCGTCGGCGAGCCCGAACACGTCGGTGCCGACCAGGGCCACCCGTCCGGGGTCCGTCGTGCCGGTCCGTACCGGTATCCAGTCGAGACCGAACAGCGCGTCCCTGCCCACCAGGGCGACGGCGCCGAACTGCTGCGCCGCGACGGGCCGCAGCACCAGCGCCTCGACGGAGACGACCGGCCGGCCCGATGTGTCGGCCACGGCGAGCGACACCGCGTCCTCGGCGGCGGGGGTCAGCCGTACGCGCAGCGCGGAGGCGCCGGTCGCGTGCAGCGACACGCCCTCCCAGGAGAAGGGCAGCCCGCCCTGGCTCTCCGTGCCGAGCTGTGCGAAAGCGGCGGCGTGCAGGGCCGCGTCGAGCAGCGCCGGGTGCAGTCCGAACGCGTCGGCCTCGGCCTCGCCGCCCTCGGGCAGCACGACCTCGGCGTACACCTCGTCGTCCCGGCGCCAGACGGCCCGCAGGCCCCGGAAGACCGGGCCGTACTCGAAGCCCTCGTCGGCCAGTTGGGGGTAGAGCCCTTCGATCGCCACCGGTTCGGCGCCGGCCGGGGGCCAGACGTCGGTGTCGAGGACGGAGCGCTCGTCGCCGATCTCACCGACGGCGAGCACACCGGTGGCGTGCCGGGTCCAGGCGCCCTCGTCGCTTCCCTCGGGGCGGGAGTAGACGTTCACGGTGCGGCGGCCCGAGTCGTCGGGGTTGCCGATCCACAACTGGACCTGGACCGCGCCCTGTTCGGGAAGGATCAGCGGCGCCCCCAGGGTCAGCTCCTCGACCCGGTCGCAGCCGACCTCGTCGCCCGCCCGGACGGCCAGCTCCAGGAACGCGGTGCCGGGGAGCAGTGTGGTGCCGCGCACGGCGTGGTCGGCGAGCCACGGGTGGGACTGGAGCGAGAGCCTGCCGGTGAGCAGGACCCCGTCGGAGTCGGCCAGTGAGACGGCGGCGGAGAGCAGCGGGTGGTGGGCCGCGCCCAGTCCGGCGGCCCGCAGGTCGGCGGTGTGTCCCTGGCTGCCCTTGGGCCAGTACCTGCGGCGCTGGAAGGCGTAGGTGGGCAGGTCGGCCCGGCGGGCGCCGGTGCCTTCGAAGTAGTCGTCCCAGCGGACGGCGACACCGCGCACGTGCAGACCCGCGAGGGCCGTGGTGACGGTGTGGGTCTCCGGGCGGCCGGCCCGCAGTACGGGCAGTGCGGTGGCGCCGTCGGCCGCGGCGGCCTCGATGCCGTCCTCGGTCATGGCGGACAGGACGCCGTCGGGGCCGAGTTCGAGGAAGGTGGTGACGCCGTGGCCGAGCAGCCAGTCGACTCCGTCCGCGTACCGTACGGCGCGTCGGACGTGGTCCACCCAGTAGTCGGCGGAGGTCACCTGTGCGACGGTCGCGGGCTCACCGGTGACGTTGGAGACGAACGGCGTCAGCGGGGCCTGGAGGCTCAGTCCTTCGACCACGGCGCGGAACTCCGCCAGCATCGGTTCCATGAGCGGCGAGTGGAAGGCGTGCGAGACCCGGAGCCGCTTGGTCTTGCGCCCTTCGGCCTCCAGCCGTGCGGCGATCTCGCCGACCGCCTGCGCGTCACCGGAGAGTACGAGGGCGGCGGGGCCGTTGACGGCCGCGAGGGAGACCTGGTCCTCGTGTCCCGCCAGCAGTGGCGCGACCTCGTCCTCGGTGGCCTGTACGGCGACCATCGCGCCGCCTGCGGGCAGGGCCTGCATCAGCCGGCCGCGGGCCGCGACGAGGGCGGCGGCGTCGCCGAGGGAGAGCACCCCTGCCACATGGGCGGCGGTGATCTCGCCGATCGAGTGACCGGTCAGGTAGTCGGGCTTGATGCCCCAGGACTCCACGAGCCTGGCCAGGGCGACCTCGACGGCGAACAGGGCGGGCTGCGCGTACTCCGTACGGTCCAGCGCTTCGGCGTCCTCGCCCCACAGCACGTCGCGCAGCGGCCGGTCCAGCCGGTCGTCCAGCTCGCCGAGCGCAGCGTCGAGGGCTTCGGCGAAGACCGGGAAGCGGCCGTACAGTTCCCGGCCCATGCCCAGGCGCTGGGAGCCCTGTCCGGTGAAGAGGAACGCCAGTTTGCCGTCGCCCTGGGTCGCGCCCCGCACCAGGTCGGCCGCCGGTGTGTCCTCGGTGAGTGCGGTCAGTCCGGCGAGCGCGGCGGCGCGGTCGGCGGCCAGGATCACGGCGCGGTGCTCGAAACCGGCCCGGGTGGTGGCCAGCGAGAAGGCCGTGTCGACCAGCGGCGTTGCGGGAGCGGGTTCCGCCTCCATCGCGGCGAGCAGTGCGGCGGCCTGGGCGCGCAGCGCCTCGGGGGTCCGCCCGGACAGCGGTACGGGTACGACACCGGGCTCGACGGTGGGTTCGGTGTGCGTACTGCCCGTGGCGTCGGTGTCAGCCGCTCCGGTGTCCGCGGCCTCGGGTTCGGGTGCCTGTTCGACGATGGTGTGCGCGTTGGTGCCGCTGATGCCGAACGAGGAGACGGCGGCGCGCCGGGGCGCCCCGGTCTCGGGCCAGGCGGTGTTCCGGTCGAGGACCTTGACGGCGCCCTGTGTCCAGTCCACGTGCGAGGAGGGCTCGTCGGCCAGGAGTGTGCGCGGCAGTACGCCGTGCCGCATCGCCATGACCATCTTGATGACACCGGCGACACCGGCCGCCGCCTGGGTGTGGCTGATGTTGGACTTGACCGAGCCGAGCAGCAGCGGACGGCTCGCGTCGCGGTCGCGCCCGTACGTCGCCAGCAGGGCCTGTGCCTCGACGGGGTCGCCGAGCGTGGTGCCGGTGCCGTGCGCCTCGACGACGTCGATCTCGTCGGCGGAGAGCCGGGAGTTGATGAGGGCCTGCTGGATGACGTCCTGCTGGGAGGGGCCGTTCGGCGCGGTGAGGCCGTTCGACGCGCCGTCCTGGTTGACGGCGCTGCCCCGCACGACGGCCAGGATCTCGTGGCCGTTGCGCCGGGCGTCGGAGAGCCGTTCCAGTACGACGATGCCGACGCCCTCGGCCCAGCCCGTGCCGTCGGCGGAGTCGCCGAAGGAGCGGCAGCGTCCGTCGGCCGAGAGGCCGCCCTGCCGGCTGAACTCGACGAAGGTACCCGGGCTCGACATGACGGTGACACCACCGGCCAGCGCGAGGGTGCACTCCCCCGCGCGCAGCGCCTGTGCGGCGAGATGGATGGCCACCAGGGACGACGAGCAGGCGGTGTCCACCGTGACGGCGGGGCCGACCGTGCCGAACGAGTAGGAGATCCGGCCGGACAGGACACTGCCCGTGTTGCCGGTGAGCTGGAACCCTTCGGCGCCGTCTGCGGGCCCGACCCGGTAGTCCTGGGCCATCGCGCCCATGAACACACCGGTCTGGCTGCCCTTGACCGAGGTGGGGTCGATGCCCGCGCGCTCGAAGGCCTCCCAGGCGGATTCGAGCACGACGCGCTGCTGCGGGTCCATCGCGACGGCCTCGCGCGGCGAGATGCCGAAGAAGTCGGCGTCGAAGTCGGGCGCGTCGTGCAGGAAGCCGCCGGAGGTCGTGCTGGACGAGGCGAGCGCCTCGGCGTCCCAGCCACGGTCGGCGGGGAACTCGGTGATGCCGTTCTCGCCGGCCTCGACCATCCGCCACAGGTCTTCCGGCGACGACACACCGCCGGGGTAGCGGCAGGTCATACCGACGATGGCGATCGGCTCCCGGGCCGACGTCTCCAGTTCGGTCACCCGCTGGCGCGTCCGTCGGAGATCGGCGGTCGCAAGCTTGAGGTAGTCCCGGAGCTTCTGTTCGTTGTCCATCTCAACTCAACCCATCTCGACAGCCAGCGACCGAACATGAATCACGCCGGACATCACACGCTCGTCGTCCAAAGCAATAAATGAAAAAGCCACATGGCTTCACAGCGGATTACGGAGAAGCCATGTGGCGAGTGTCGTCGCGACCGCGACAGGAATTCCCTAGTCCTGCCCGGTTTCCCGGACCACTACCAGCTGGAGGCCAGCAGAAGGTCCCCGTACTGGTCCTCCCGGTGGACCTGCGCGAGGTCGGCGTCGACCATCATGTGCATCAGTTCCGGGAAGTCGACGCTGGGTTTCCAGCCGAGCCTGGTCTGCGCGTGCTTGCTGTCGGCGCAGAGGATCTCCACCTCGGCGGGGCGCACCAGACCGGGGTCGATGACCACGTAGTCCTCCCAGTCGAGGTCCACGTGCTCGAAGGCGATCCGGACGGCGTCGGAGACCGAGTGCATGCTGCCGCTGCCCACCACGTAGTCGTCGGGGTCGTCCTGCTGGAGCATGAGGTGCATGGCGCGTACGTAGTCGCCGGCGAAGCCCCAGTCGCGTACCGCGTCGAGGTTGCCCAGGTGCAGTTTGTCCTGGAGCCCCAGCTTGATCCTGGCGACCGCGAGGGAGATCTTCCTGGTCACGAACTCCGAGCCGCGGCGCGGGGATTCGTGGTTGAAGAGCATCCCGGAGACCGCGTACATGCCGAAGGACTCACGGTAGTTGCGGGTGATGAAGTGCCCGTACGCCTTGGCGGCGCCGTAGGGGCTGCGCGGGTGGAAGAGCGTCGTCTCCCGCTGCGGCGTCTCGGCCGCCTTGCCGAACATCTCCGACGACGACGCCTGGTAGAAGCGGATCTGGCCGGCGTTCGCCGCGGTGCGGGAGCTGTTGAGGCCGCTCACCATGCGGATCGCCTCCAGGACCCGCAGGACGCCCATTCCGTTCACCTCGGTGACCAGTTCGGCCTGCTGCCACGACATCGGCACGAACGAGATGGCACCGAGGTTGTAGACCTCGTCGGGCTGGACCGTGTCGACGGCGGACACCAGGCTGCCCTGGTCCATGAGATCGCCCTCGACGAAGGACAGATCCGAGACGAGCTTGCTCACCCGCGACTTGCGCGGGTTGGCCTGGCCCCGGATCAATCCCCATACCTGGTAGCCCTGCGAGAGCAGGTGCTCGGCCAGATACGATCCGTCCTGCCCGGTAATTCCGGTGATCAGCGCGCGCTTGGACATTCCAACCCCTTCTCGACCACGAGAGACCGCCCAAACGCAGAGCTAGGTCGACGACCTTGCATCGAATACGCTTCTGTCCGGACGATAGACATCGGAACGCTCGCAAGCCGCCGACCTCGGTGTCAAGAAATCCCCGGCATACTAGGGAATTCCTGAGTGCGACCGCCGGCAAGAAAGCAAGAAACCGAGAACACTAGTGATTTTCGGGCCTCCGGTGCGGTGCACTGGATGCGTCGGCGTCCGGGCCGGCTCTGTCAACCGGAGTGTCATTCCGTGCTGTTCGGACTCCTGCGCATCCATATACGTCCCCACCGGGGAGCGGCGGCTCTGCTGGTCCTTTTGCAACTGGCCCAGATCCTGGCGACGTTGGTGCTGCCGACGCTGGGCGCGGCCCTCATCGACAACGGTGTGGTCCGGGCGGACAGCGGCTACATCACCCGGGTCGGGGCGGTCATGGTCGCCGTGGCCCTCGTCCAGATCGTCTCGGCCGTCGGCGCCGTGTCGCTGGGCTCGCGCACCGCGATGGCGATGGGGCGTGACATCCGCTCCGTCGTCTTCCGCCGGGTGCTGGACTTCTCGGCGCGCGAGGTGGGCAGGTTCGGTACGCCCTCGCTGATGAACCGTACGGTCAACGACGTCCAGCAGATACAGACCCTGGCCGTCTCGGGTTTCGGCATCGTGGTGTCGGCGCCGCTCATGTGCCTGGGCAGCATCGCGCTGGCCCTCCAGCAGGACGTGCCGCTCGCCCTGATCCTGGTGCTGCTCGTGCTGGTCGTCGGCGTCGCCTTCGGTCTGCTGCTGGCCCGGATGGGCGTGCTCTACGAGCGGATGCAGACCTACCTCGACCGGCTGGGCAGACTGCTGCGTGAGCAGATCACCGGCGTACGGGTGGTGCGTTCCTTCGTCAGGGACGACTACGAGCGCGCGCGGTTCACCCGTACCAACACCGAACTCTTCGACGTCTCGCGGCGCGTCAGCCGTCTCATCGCGACCATGCTGCCCGTGGTGCTGCTGCTCATGAACGTGTTCATGGTGGCCGTCCTGTGGGTCGGCGCCCACCGGATCGACGCGGGGTCGATGCGGATCGGCGCGATCAGCGCGTTCCTCAGCTATCTCTCGCTCATCCTGATGTCGGTCGTGATGGTCGCGTTCGTCTTCCTCTCGGTGCCCCGCGCGAAGGTGTCCGCCGGCCGCGTCCAGGAGATCCTCGGTACCCCGACGAGCGTCACGCCGCCACCGGACCCGGTCGGCGCCTCCCCCTCGGCCGCCGGTCAACTCGTCCTGCGCGGGGCGGAGTTCCGCTACCCGGGTGCGGAGAAGCCGGTGCTCCAGGGGATCGACCTGACCGCGGGGCCCGGCGAGAGCGTGGCGATCCTCGGCAGCACCGGCAGCGGCAAGACGACCCTGCTCAATCTGGTGCTGCGGCTGTTCGACGCGACCGACGGGTCGGTGCGCGTCAACGGCGCCGACGTACGGGAGCTGGACCCGGACACGCTCAGCCGGGCGGTCGGCTTCGTACCGCAGAAGCCGTACCTGTTCTCGGGCACCGTCGCGAGCAATCTGCGCTTCGGGCGCCCCGACGCCACCGACGAGGAGCTGTGGGAGGCCCTGCGGGTCGCCCAGGCCGCCGAGTTCGTCCGGCGGCTGCCCGGCGCGCTGGACGCCGAGATCTCCCAGGGCGGCACCAATGTGTCCGGTGGGCAGCGGCAGCGGCTGGCCATCGCGCGCACCCTGCTGCGCCGGCCCGACATCTACCTCTTCGACGACTGCTTCTCGGCGCTCGACTACGCCACGGACGCGGCGCTGCGGACCGCCCTCGCGCCGGAGACGGCGCGGGCGACCGTGATCACCGTCGCCCAGCGGGTCGACACCGTACGGACCGCCGACCGCATCGTGGTCCTGGACGAGGGGCGCGTCGTCGGCACCGGAACCCACGCCGAACTGCTGCGTGACAGCTCGACCTACCGCGAGATCGCGCTCTCCCAGCTCACCGAAGAGGAGGCCGTCGATGGTCTCGCCCGGCAGCCGTAACGCGTCCGATGCGCACGCATCCGAGACACGCGAACCCGAGAGGCGGCAGCCCGAGGCCACCGGGGCGGGGCGGCGGCTCGTCGGGCTGCTCCGGCCGCACCGCTCCCGTATCTCGCTGGCGCTCGCCCTGGGCATCGGCGGCATCACCCTCAACGCGTTCGGCCCGCTGCTCCTCGGCAAGGCCACGGACCTGATCGTGGACGGCACCGTCGGCGGCGCCCCGGGCGGCGCGGCCGGCTCCGGAACACCCGGGGTCGACTTCGGCGAGGTCGGCCGGGTGCTGCTGCTCCTGCTCGTCCTCTACGTCGCGGCCTCGCTGTTCATGCTCGCGCAGGGGCGGCTGATCGCCGCCGTCGTGCAGCGGGTCGTCTTCGACCTGCGGGAGAAGGCGGAGGACAAGCTCGGGCGGCTGCCGCTGCGCCACTTCGACCGCCATCCGGCGGGCGAGGTGCTGAGCCGCGCCACCAACGACGTCGACAACCTCCAGCAGACCCTTCAGCAGACCCTCGCCGAGCTGATCACCTCGGTCTTCTCCGTCGTCACCATGCTGATCCTGATGCTGGTCATCTCGCCGTCACTGGCGCTGGTCATGCTGGCGAGCGTGCCCGTCTCGGCGGTGCTCGCCGCCTGGATCAGCAAGCGCGCCCAGCCCCGGTTCGCCGACCAGTGGGCGGCCACCGGCTCGATGAACGGGCATGTCGAGGAGATCTACACCGGCCATTCCCTGGTCAAGGGCTTCGGCAGGCGCGCACAGGCCGAGGAGCGGTTCGACGCGCACAACGAGGCGCTGTACCGGGCGGGCAGGAAGGCCCAGTTCGCCTCGGGCACCATCGAGCCGTCGATGATGTTCATCGCCAACCTGGGCTATGTGGCCGTCGCCGTGGTCGGTGCGTGGCAGGTGGTGCACGGCTCGCTGAGCCTCGGGGACGTCCAGGCGTTCATCCTGTACTCCCGCCAGTTCAGCCAGCCGATCGTGGAGGTCGCGAGCGTGGCGGGCCGCCTCCAGTCGGGAATCGCCTCGGCGGCACGGGTCTTCACCCTGCTGGACGCGGACGAGCAGCACCCCGACCCCGCGCACCCGCACACGCCCGAACGGGCCGCGGGGCGCGTCCGGTTCGACCGTGTCTCGTTCCGCTACTCCCCCGGCACGCCGCTGATCGAGGATCTGTCGCTGACGGTGGAACCAGGCAGCACGGTGGCGATCGTGGGCCCGACGGGTGCGGGCAAGACCACACTGGGCAATCTGCTCGTCCGGTTCTACGAGCTCGGCGGCGGGCGCATCCTGCTCGACGGTGCGGACATCGCGTCCATGACCCGCGACGACCTGCGCTCCCGGTTCGGCCTGGTCCTCCAGGACACCTGGCTGTTCCGGGGCACCATCGCCGAGAACATCGCGTACGGCCGGGCCGGCGCGACGCGCGACGAGATCGTGGCGGCGGCCCGCGCCACCTGCGCGGACCGGTTCATCCGTACGCTGCCCGACGGCTACGACACCGTGCTGGACGACGAGTCGGCAGGCGTGAGCGCCGGCGAGAAGCAACTGATCACGGTGGCACGGGCGTTCCTCGCCAAGCCGGCGGTGCTGCTGCTCGACGAGGCGACCAGTTCGGTCGACACCCGTACCGAAGTGCTCATCCAGCGCGCGATGAACACCCTGCGCGAGGGCAGGACCAGCTTCGTCATCGCGCATCGGCTGTCCACCATCCGTGACGCGGACGTCATCGTGGTGATGGAGTCGGGCCGCATCGTCGAGCAGGGCACCCATGACGATCTGATCAGGCGTCAGGGAGCCTACGCCCGCCTGCACGCCGCGCGCGCCCACGACGCTTCCGGTGTGCGGACGGACGCTCCGGCGGATCAGTCCCGGTCGGCCGTGGCGACGCGGCCGGCGTAGCGCCGGCTCCAGGTGGTGTCCTCGTCCACGGTGACGACCACGTCGTAATAGCCCTCCTGGGTGGGCCAGGTGACGGTCCTCGTGCGGCCGTGGGCCACCGTGATCCGCTGGGTACGGCCGAGGTAGTCGTTGGCGGTGAGTACGTAACGCACCGGCGCCGCGCCGTCGTTGTGCAGCGTGAGCTTCACCTCGGCGTCGTGCTTGCCCTTGGCCCGCACCAGGTCGGCCTCCACGCGCGGCAGGCCGCCGTCGTGCTTGTGTGCGGGCGCGACCCGGCCGGCGAAGGAGCGTACGAAACCGTCGTTGGAGTAGATCGAGAACGCGTACGCGCCGTCGGTGGCCCCGGCGTCCCAGGTGTACTCGCGCGGCTCGCGGGCGGTGACGGTGAACGGCGTGCTGGAGAAGGGCCGGTACTTGTCGGGGAAGACCTGGAAGCTCAGGGCCTTGCCCTTCGGGCCGCCGGTCAGCGTCATCCTGGCGGTGACCGTGCCCGCGGCGCGGTCCTCCGAGATCGTCGCGTGCGGGTGGAAGCCCAGCGGGCGCGGCGTCATGTGGCCCGCCGCGATCGACACCGGCTGCTCGGCGAGCGGGTCGGGGAAGGCGGCGGGGCCGGGCTGCGGGTGGGCGAAGTCGAGGGCGCTGGTCAGGTCGCCCGCGACCGAGCGCCGCCAGTCGCTGATGTTGGGGCAGCGGAACGGCTTGCCGAGGTGGGCCGCCCAGGTCTCCAGGAACGTGATGGTCGAGGTGTGGTCGAAGACCTCGGACGCCACGTGCCCGCCACGGGTCCACGGCGAGACCAGCAGCATCGGCACCCGGGGCCCGAAGCCGAGCGGGTAGTCGCCGACGTACTCGCCCGCCGTGCCCGGCTCGGGCCACGGCGGCAGGACGTGGTCGAACTTCCCGTCGTTCTCGTCGTAGTTGAGGATGAAGAGGGTGTGGTTCCAGATGTCAGGGTTGCTCTGCAGGCTGTCGAGCACCTTCTTGACGTAGCGCTCGCCGTGCAGGGTGTCCGCGCTCGGGTGCTCGGACCAGCCGTACGGCGCCACCAGCCAGGAGACCGCGGGCAGCGGATGCTCGGCGCCCGGCCGGCAGGCGTCGTGGAAGTTCTTGAGCACCGCGTCGAGGTTGGCGTCCGAGTCGTCGTTCGGGGCGGTCATGCCGGCGTAGTACGTGGCGTTGCCGCGCCAGATCAGCCCGGTGCCCGGCCGCAGCTTCGGGTCGTCGGCGCTCAGCCCGGCCGGCTCGAACCCCTTGAAGTACTTCAGCTCGTTGTCGCCGTAGTCGCCGACCCAGCCGCTGAGGTAACCCTGCCGCCCGTCACCGCTGTTGTCGGAGTAGAGCCGCCAGTCGATGCCGGCCTGCTGGAGCTGCTCGGCCACCGTGATCCAGGGACGGGAGTAGTTGGACTCGTCCGTGTTGCCCGTCTCGCTGTTGGCGGTGCCGCTCCACAGATACTTCCGGTTGGGGTCGGTGGGCCCGAACTCGGAGCAGAAGTTCTGGTCGGCGACGGTGTACTGGGCGGCGACCGAGTGGTAGAAGCCCATGTAGCCGTCGCTGTGGTAGTTCATGGCGCTGGCGCCGTTGTGCTGCACCCACTTGTCCCAGGTGCGGTGACCGACGTCGCCCCAGGCTCCGTGGTCGTTGCCCCAGGCGCCGTCGTCGACCTGGGGCGAGACGGTGTTGCCCTTGCCGTCCTTCTGCTGGAAGACGGTGGTGCCGTCCTGGAACCGCAGCGCCTGCTTGTCGTTGAAGCCCCGTACGCCGGGGAACGTGCCGAAGTAGTGGTCCTGGGAGCGGTTCTCCTGCATGAGGATGACGACATGCCGCAGGTCGGACAGATTGCCCTTGAAGCCCTTCGGCAGGACGTACCGCTGCTTCGTGCCGGCGTACGCGCCGCCCGCCCCGGCGGTCCCGCCGAGTACGAGCGTTCCGGCGGCGACCCCCGTGCCCTGGAGGAACCGGCGGCGGGTGGTGCCGCTCGGCGCGTCGAATGTGCCTGCGGTGTCGGACTCGGGCGTCGTGGGTGTCGGACCGGGGGCCATGGAGGCTCCTCCCATGCGTGGGGGCAGTCGGGTTCGGGGACAGTCGGGACAGGTGCTGCGACCCGTTCATCGAAGCAAGTGGACACCAACACCGTGTGAACGCGGGCTGAGCGGTGATCACTCCGGGCGGCGGTCCGGGGTAACTCCTGCGGGTTACACGCATTGTTCGTAGCGTGTTCAGCCCCTGGTCGCCGGGGTGCCCGATGCTTCGCCGGGAGCGTGAGCGCGCTCCTCGCCTGCTCGATCCCCGACATGAGGAGCGGCCATCGTGCGTACGCACTGGCGTAGTCAAGCCCCCGTCACCGCCGTTGTTCTGACCTTCCTGGCCCTCGGCCTGTCCGGTGCGCCTGCCTCGGCACAGACCCAGGCCCAGGCCGCCCAGGCCGCCCAGGCCACGGTTCGGATCAACGAGGTCGAGTCGAACAACGGCAGTCCGGGTGACTGGGTCGAGATCGTCAACACCGGTTCCGCGGCGGTCGACGTGTCCGGATGGCTCGTCAAGGACAACGACGACGACCACTCGTACAAGATCGCCAAGAAGACGACGCTGGCCGCCGGCGCTTTCCTGGCGCTGGACGTCGACCCGTCGTTCGGCCTGGGCAGCGAGGACTCGGCGCGGCTGTACAACGGCTCGACGCTGGTGGACTCCTACAGCTGGGACGACCACGCCGACACCACGTACGGCCGCTGCCCGGACGGCACCGGCGCGTTCACCACCACGACCACGCCGACCAAGGGCAAGGCGAACGCCTGCGGCACGACCGGCGGGGGCGGCGGCCAGCCGGTCCACGGGGCCTGGCCGGGCGGTTCGGCCGTGACCAACGCCGACGGCTCGAACGTGTTCGGGGAGAACCTCAGCGGGCTGTCCTTCGAGAGCAGCGGCGTCCTCTGGGCGGTGAACAACGGCCCGAGCAAGCTCTACCGGCTGGTGCCCAACGGCTCGACCTGGCGCCCCGACACGACCGGTGGCTGGTCCAAGGGCAAGGCCCTGCACTACCCGGGCGGCAGCGGCGACCCCGACGCGGAGGCCGTGGTCAGCACCCCCGAGGGGCTGTTCGTCGCCACCGAGCGCGACAACGACAAGGACTCCACCAGCAAGCCCGAGATCCTGCGCTTCGACGGCTCCGCCACGTCGTCCTCGCTGAACGCGACCGCGGAGTGGAACCTCACCTCCGACCTGCCCTCGCTCCCCGAGAACGGCGGGTTCGAGGGGATCTCGTGGATCCCCGACTCGTTCCTGACCGCGCACGACTTCCGTGACGAGCACACGGGAGCGGCCTACGACCCGGCGTCCTACCCGGGCCACGGCAGCGGTCTGTTCTTCGGCGGTGTCGAGGACAACAGCACGATCTACGCGTACGCCCTCAACCAGTCCGGCGGCGGCTTCACCCGGATCGCCACCGTCGCCAGCGGCCTGTCGGCCGTGATGGAGCTGGAGTTCGAACCGGCCACCGGGCATCTGTGGGCGGTCTGCGACGACTCCTGCCAGGGCCAGAGTTCGGTCCTCGACATCAACGCCCAGGGCCAGTTCGCAGCGACCGCGGTGTACGACCGCCCCTCGGGGATGTCGAACTACAACAACGAGGGCTTCGCCGTCGCCCCCCAGTCGGCCTGCGTCTCCGGCCACAAGCCGGTCGTCTGGTCCGACGACGCCGACGACGGCGGCCACGCGCTGCGCGCCGGCACGCTGAACTGCACCGCCTGACACGTCGACACGGGGTGGGGCGGCCGGTTTCCGCCCCGCCCCACCGGGCACCGGCACCACATGGACCGTAAAGAGGCGGAAAAGGCCCTGCTCGACGGCCTCAAAGTGGATGACAGCAGACCCGAGCAGCCGGTCCTCCTGGACGAGCACGGCCGGACGATCGGCACCTGGCGGGAGAACCACCCCTACGACGAGAAGGTCTCCCGCAAGGACTACGAGCGAAGCAAGCGCATCCTGCAGATCGAGATGCTCAAACTCCAGCGCTGGGCCAGGGACAGCGGCGCGCGCGTCATGGTGGTGTGCGAGGGACGGGACGCGGCGGGCAAAGGCGGCACGATCCAGCGCTTCACGGAGCGGCTGAACCCGCGCGGGGCCCGGGTGGTGGCTCTCGACAAGCCGACCGACCGCGAATCCGGCCAGTGGTACTTCCAGCGTTACGTGGCCCATCTGCCCGCGCGCGGAGAGATCGTCTTCTTCGACCGGTCCTGGTACAACCGGGCGGGCGTGGAGCGCGTCATGGGGTACTGCAGCCAGGAGCAGTACGAGCTGTTCCTCACGCAGTGCCCCGGCTTCGAGCGGATGCTCGTCGACGAGGGCATCGTGCTGGTGAAGTTCTGGTTCTCCGTCTCCCGCAGCGAGCAGCGCACCCGCTTCGCCATCCGCCAGGTCGACCCGGTACGCCAGTGGAAGCTCTCCCCCACCGACGTGGCGTCCCTGGACCTCTGGGACGCGTACACGACGGCGAAGGTCGACATGTTCCGCGCCACCGACACCGACCGCGCCCCGTGGACGGTCGTCAAGAGCAACGACAAACGCCGGGCGCGGCTCGAAGCGATGCGCAGTCTGCTGTTCCGCATCGACTACGCCAACAAGGACGCCGAGGCGGTCGGCGAACCCGACCCCCGGATCATCGGCCCGGCCAACACCCTTCTGGAACCGGGCGAGGAGGACACCAGCCTCTCCCCCACGGTCCTGACGGAACGCACGGAAGGCCCGGGCGACCACCCCACCGACCTCACCTGACGCCTGGCCCGGTGACCGTTGGAACTTCCCGTTGCGAAGAGGGACATTGATGGCAAAGAGATCCGCCGGCCCGACCGGCCAAGGGAGTTCACCACGCGGGCGCGGCGTAGCGGGGGCGCTTCGGTGGTATGCGGGGGCGCCTCGGCGTACTGGTGCGCGGGTGGTTCGTCATTGCGTCCGGGGGATCGCCTCGTCCGGTCCCGAGCGGGACGACCTGTTGCTTCAGGCGAAGGGCGTCGTGGCGGCGGTGGCCGCGTGGATGCTGGCCAAGTGGCTGCTGCCGCCGACGGTGACCACGTTCGCGCCGTTCACCGCCCTGCTGATATTGCAGGTCACCCTCTACAAGTCGTTCCGCGACTGCGTCCAGTACCTGACCGCGATGGTCCTCGGCACCGCGCTCGCCGCCGGCCTCGGGGAGACGGTCGGGGTACACGCGTGGAGTCTCGCCGTACTCATCCTCTGCGCCCTCGCGATCGGCAAGACCCAGCGGCTGGGGTACCAGGGGACGCAGGTGTCGGTGATCGGCATCTTCGCCTTCTCGGCGGGGCACGGCAGCATCGCGTACATCGGTCATCTGGTGGCGTCCGTGACGCTCGGCGCGGCCTGCGCCATCGTCATGCACCTGACCCTCGCCCCCGCCCGGCGCACCGGCCGGTCCGAGCAGGTCGTCGAGACGCTCTCCGCGCGGGCCCAGCACGTCCTCGTCACCATCGCCACGGCGACCGCCTCGGCGGAAGGCCTCGACGAGAAGGACCTTCAGGACTGGAACGACCAGTGCACGCTGATCTCCGCCGACGCCGCAGCGGCCCTGCGTGTCATCGACGAGGAGACCGAGAACTCCCGGCTGAATCCGCGCCGTTCACTGCCCGACGCCCGTCGGCTGCTGGTCCGCGCCCCGTCCGCCATCACCGTCGTCGACAGGGCTCTGTGGCACATCCAGTCCATCGTCCGGAGCCTGTCCTACGCCGCCCGCACCGGGGACTACGACCTGCTGCCACGCGAATTCCTCGACGACTACGGCGACTTGCTGCGCCGCTCGGCGGACATCCTGGACGAATTCATGCGGCGGCAGCACGATCCCGCCGACCTCGACGCCGCTCTGCGCGAGGCCGACGACCGGCGCCAGGCCCTGGAGAGCAGCAGCCACCACGGGCGCTTCGACTCACCCGCACAGACCGCCTTGCGCGGCTCGCTCGTCACCGACATCGGCCGGCTGCTGCACGAACTGCGGCAGACCGCTGAGCGGGGTACGCCGACGGGGCCCGGCGGAAGGTGATTCCGCCGGACCCCGGGTTTACTGAAGGGTGCCGTCACTCGGCAGGACAGGACCCTTTTCCCATCGCTCAACAACCGCGCAGGGTGCGGTTCTTAGAAGTAGTGTTTACGCCCACCGACCTTGCGTCCCGTCGAGCCAAGGATCCACAGGACCGCGCCGACCACTACAAGGATGCCGCCGACGGTCGTCAGCAGCGAGACACCGACCAGCAGGCCGATTATGAGCAGAATGACGCCAAGGACAATCATTTCAATTCCGATCTTCACGTCTCTTCGGTGCGTACAGATCCTCATTCCGACGGATCCGCAGCACCCTCTTCCCGCGTTGTCTCCGTGTGCCCCGCTCTCGGGCACCCATGCACGCCGTCCCCATCTGATTTTCGACGGCTCCCACGGCTGCCACCAGGGCCGGAACAGCACTGATCCCGGGAGCCGACGAAAGGAGCGGCTACCCGGGACCGGTGTGTGATGTTACTTGGGCTTGATCGCGTCCTTGGCCTTTTCCTTGGCCGAGCGCAGGTCGCCCTTCGACTCTTCGGCACGGCCCTCGGCACGCATGGACTCGTTGCCCACAGCGCCTCCGACGACCTTCTTGACCTTGCCCTTGGCCTGCTCGCCCTTGCCCTGAGCCTTTTCGTCCGCAGCCACAACCACTCACACCCTGTCCCACTCGAAGATGTTGCACCACCACGCCTCACCCCGAATTCCGCACCTAAACCAGGAAAATTCGGAAGCGGAAATCGCAGACGGAAGTCAGGGCGCTCCGGAACGGTAATTCCCGGGATGTACGGCTCGGCCGGCCGTCCCGGCCGGCCGTCCCGATCAGGCGGGCCCGGTCAGGTCGGCCCGGTCAGGTGAGCCAGCGCGGCGATGATCCGCTCGGCGATGTCCGGCGGCCAGGGGAACGCGGGGGCCACCGCGCGCTGGTGCGCGAGACCGTGCAGACCCAGCCACAGCGCGACCGCGTCGCTCGACGGATCGGTGCTGGCGGACTCCCCCGCGGCGGCGCACTCGGCGAGCGCGTCGATGAGGATCTGCATCGTTTCGTCGCCGAGGGCGGCCAGATCCGCCTCGGTCAGGGAGCTGTCGTCCAGATCCGGCATCCAGAGGCCGCCGAACATCGTGCGGTAGCGCTCCGGGCGGAGCTGGGCGAAGTCCAGATAGGTGGTGCACACGGCGTACAACCGCTGCCGGGGGTCGCTGCCGGCCTTCGCCACCGCAGCGCGCAGACCGTCACGCAGCTCGGCGAACTCGCGCTGTACGACGGCGAGCATGATGGCCGGCTGGTCCGGAAAGTGCGGATAGATCGAGGGGGCGGCGATGCCGACCTTGCGGGCGACCGATCGCAGCGTGATGGCGCGTTCGTCCCCTGCTTCGTCGAGGAGTTCCACAGCGGCGGCGATGATGTCGTCCCGCAGCCGCCCGCCCTCGCCGCGGCGGTTGCGCGTACGGGCGGCCCGCTTCGGTGCGGCCTGGGCTGCTGTTCCGCTGTTTTCCATGGTGTCAGCTTACGCCGTGAAGCTTATCGCCGACCTCCCCGTGGGGACTCCCCCGCCGGGCGGGCCGCAGCCGTGACGCCACGGATGTTCGTGCGGTTCCGGGGAAGGCGTGGTTGCACACGGTCACAAGGACCGATGCCCCGTGGCGGGAGGTGCAGCACCGGACGGCACGGGCGGAAGGTGAGGTGTGCCAGATGTTGGAGGCCATGGACAACCATGAGGAGACAGAGAACCTCGGCGTGACGGACGGTAGTGGCGGGACGAACCGTCTCGGCCGGACGGGGAGTCTCGGCCGGACGGGGAGTCTCGGCCGGACGGGGAGTCTCGACGGGACGGGGAGTCTCGACGGCAGCACCGACAGCCCCGGTGCGAGGTGCGGCACGACGACCGGCATCCCCAGTAGTACGTCCGACACGCCACCCTCCCCGCAGACGAGTGATCTCCTCGCGGCCCTGACCCGCTCGCGGTCGAGCGTGGCCGAGCTGAAACGGCGCGTGGCCGAGCTGGAACAGGCCCACGGGCAGGTAACGGCCCTCAGCGAGGATCTCGCCGCCGAGCTGGAGGAGACCAACCGCGGGGTCGTCGCGCTGTACAGCGAGGAGCACCAGTTCGCCGTAACGCTCCAGCGCACCTTCCTCCCCGACTCGCTGCCCGACCTGCCCGGCGTGGAACTGGCCGTGCGCTACCTTCCGGCGGCTTCCCAGTCCGAGATCGGCGGCGACTTCTACGAGGCCGTCGAGACCCCGGACGGACTGCTGCTGGCCGTCGGGGACGTGGCAGGACACAGCCTCCAGGCCGCGATCGTGATGGGCGAGCTACGTCACGCGCTGCGCGCGTACGCCAGCGAGGGCCATCCGCCGAATGTCCTGCTGTCGCTCCTGGACGGGCTCCTGGTGCAGCACCGCCCCGGCTGGACGGCGACTCTCTGTATCGTCCTCGTCGAGCCCGGTACGGGCCGGATCCACATTGCCAACGCGGGACATCTGCCGCCGCTGCTCATGACGTCCGACGGCGCGGCCCGCTATCTCCACGACCATGGCCCGCTGCTGGGGCTCGGGCTGTCCCACCCGACGCCCACGACCCACCACGTCTCCCCCGGCGCCCGGCTGCTGATGGTCACCGACGGACTCATCGAGATCCCCGGCGCCCACATCGACCGCTCGCTCCAGGAGCTGAGTGACGCGGTCGTCCAGGGCCCGCAGGACTCACAGACGCTGTGCGACACCTTGCTGGAGACCTTCGCCGGCCGGCAGACCGACGACATCGTCATCTTCACGGCCGTCGTCAAGGCCTGAGCCCGGCCCGGCTCCGCCGGGCCGCCCGGCGCGTCACGCGCGGGCGTGTACGCCGATGCCCCCGGAAATCACGAGGTCGTCGCCGGTGATGTACCCGGCGGCGTCCGAGGCGAGGAAGGCGACGGCCTCGGCGACGTCGGCGGGAGCGCCGGCGCGGCCGAGCGGGACGTCCCTCCCCCAGGTCTCGATCATTTCCTGCGAGACACCCATCTTGCTGTAGGCGGGGGTGTTGATCAGCCCCGGGCTGACGGCGTTGACGCGGATCCGGCGGGGCGCGAGTTCGAGCGCGAGGGACCGCATGAGCGGCAGCAGAGCGCCCTTGGCCGCCGTCATGGCGGCCCCGACCCCTTCGCCGGCGCCCACGGTGAACACGACCGAAGCTCCCTCGTTGAGGAGCGGGAGCGCCTTCTGCAGGGTGAAGAAGGTGCCCTTGACGTTGATGTCGAACAGCGCGTCGAAGGCGGCTTCGTCGGTCGACTCGATCGGGCCGGGGCGGGAGATGCCCGCGTTGAGGTGGAGCAGGTCGAGGGAGCCGAACTGCCTGCGTACCTGCTCCATCGCGCGGTCGAGGTCCGGCAGGGACCGCGCGTCCGCCTTGACGACCGTGATGTCTTCGGGAAGTCCGGTGTCGGCGAGGCTGCTGGCGCCGGTGACCATGACGCGGTAGCCGCGGGAGTGGAGCAGTTCTGCGGTCGCCTTGCCGATGCCGCTGGTTCCGCCGGTGATGAGAGCTGCGGGGGGAGCTGCGGGTGCGGACATGATGCGTTCCTTCGCGTTCTTGAGGGAGAGGGGAGGCGGCGGGGCGCGTCGTGACGGCCGCCTTATAGCAGCGTACGACCACGTGGCAGCGACTGCCAACTTGCATGCGAGTGCCACCCTGGCAGCGCTGCGCTAATCTGGGCGCATGACGCAGGAAGCCGAACCGGCGAAGGGCAGACCGGCCACGCTGTGGGACCGGACACGGCTGCTCGCCTCCCGGGAGATCCTCGACACGGCCCTGCGCCTGTTCACCGAGCAGGGCTACGACGAGACGACCATCGCCCAGATCGCCCGCGAGGCCGGCGTCTCCCAGCGCACCCTCTTCCGCTACTTCGGCACGAAGGAAGACCTGCTGGGCGGCGGCCAGGAACGGTTCGGGCAGGTGCTGACCGGCACGATCAGCGGGCTGCCGGCCGACGTCGGCGTGTGGGAGGCCCTGCGCGCGGGAGTCGCCGCCGTACTGGCGTTGCACAACAGCCGCGAAGAGGCGCTGGAGCGGTTCCGTCTCCTGCACAACACCGCTTCGCTGCGGGCCGGTTGGCTCGAAAAGCGGCTGCGTTTCCAGGAGGAGCTGCTGCCGCTCGTCGAGGCGCGCATGGACGCCGCCACCGACGGCGCGGGCGCGAAGGCGCGCGCGGTGATCGGGACGGCGTTCGCCTGCCTGGACGCGGCGTCGGTGACATGGGTCGACCACGACGGCAAGGGCGACATCATGGAGCTGTACGACGAGTGCCTTGCCGCGGTGCGCGGCTGACCGGCCGACCGCCGCCGTCGCGCTAGGCGCGGTCCGGCAGGACCGGGTGGTCCGTCGGGTACAGGCCCGCCACGAAGCTGTACGTCACGTCACCTTCGGCGGGAAGTTGCGAGAACTCGTTGGCCAGCGCGTCCACGCGCCGCCAGAACTCCGACGCCCTGTCAGCGGGGATGCGGGTGTAGCGCTGCGTCGTGTACAGCCGGTCGGCCTCGTGCGCGTCGGCCGACTCGGCGGCCGCCGTGGTCAGCGAGTTGACGCACCGAGGGGTGTCGACGTCGCCCGGGGCGCGGAACACGCGGTTGTGGATCGTACGACCGGTGCGCCCGTAGAACCGCTCGTCGATCGCCCGCACCTTCCGGGTCCGCACTATTCGCAACAGACCGGCGTCCACCAGCACCTTCACATGGTGCGCGACGGTGCTCTTGGGCCGTCGCACCGCCTCGGCGAGCTCCGCGACCGTCGCGGCGCGTTCCAGCACCAGGTCGAGCAGCGTCATGCGCAACGGATCAGCGAAGGCCCGCAGTTGCGCCTTCGTCAGGATCTCGACCGATTCGGCGATCTCGTAGTCCGGCGTATTGATCTGCATTCTTGGATCAATCTATAGTCATGGATCAATCGACAGTTACGGTTCGAAGGAAGTGTACGCATGGCCGAGGTAGTCGTCTTCCATCACTCCCACGGACTCACGCCGGGCATCAGCGCGTTCGCCGACCGGCTGCGCGGCGCCGGGCACACCGTGCACACGCCCGACCTCTTCGAGGGGCGCACCTTCGCCACGGTCCAGGAGGGCGTCGCCCACGCGCAGGAGATCGGCTTCGGCGAGATCGCCCAGCGCGGCGTACGAGCCGTGGAGGGCCTCCCGGCCGAGCTGGTGTACGCGGGCTTCTCCCTGGGCGTGGTACCCGCCCAGCAGTTGGCCCAGACCCGCCCCGGCGCCCGTGGCGCACTACTCCTGCACGCGGCGCTCCCCGTCTCGGAGTTCGGCGACGCCTGGCCCCAGGAAGTCCCCGTCCAGGTACACGCGATGGACGCGGACCCGTTCTTCGTGGACGACGGCGACCTCGACGCCGCCCGAGCCCTGGTGGCCGGCGCGAAGGACGCGGAACTCTTCCTCTACCCGGGCACCGAACACCTCTTCACGGACGAGTCACTGGACTCGTACACCCCGCAAGCCGCCGCCCTACTGGAGGACCGAATCCACACCTTCCTCGCAAAACTCCCCCGGTAGCCCCGGGCCGACTACTCGAACGGACGTGGGCGGCGTAGCCCGGAACCTCCTCGCCCAGGGCGCCGGACCACGTCGCTGAGCAGGGATGTTTGTGGCTTCGCCGGGCAACTCGTGGTCGCGGCCGGTGCCCCGGGTGTCCGAACGGGCCTAGGCTACCGTCGTAGTAGCACCACCTGTGCCCGGCCCCCGCATGGATCGAGAAGCCCTTGACAGACAAGCCCGCGGTTATCGCGGCCCACGGCGACGTTGACATCGACAGCCTCGGCCCCCTGCAGGACGAGCTGGGAAGCGCCGCCGCGTCGCATCGGACGGTCATCCTGGATGCCAGTGACATCACGTTCTGCGACTCCAGCTTCCTGAACCTGCTGCTGCACATCCACCAGGCGACCACCCTGCGGATCGCCGCTCCCTCCGAGCCGGTGCGGCGGCTGCTGGAGGTGACCGGTGTGGACCGCGTGATGAATCTCCACCCCACGACGGACGCCGCCCGCGCGGCGACCGCGGGTACCCGTCTTCCCCTGACGCGGTGACACCGGCGCCGGCGGGCGGACGACGGCCGGGAGGACTCGGCGCCGTGACACGCCTGACCGTCCCGGCCGCCACGGCCCCGGTGCCCCCGGCCGTCACCGCACTGCCGCCGCGGATCAGGCGTTCATGAACTGGCCCGGCTTCAGCGCCCGGTCGGCGATCCGTACGTCACCGATGGTGCCGTGGAAGACCTGGCTGACGGCGCCGGCCCACTCGTAACCGCCCAGCATGAACGGCATGTTGAGGGTGGCGAGACCGACGGCGGGGCTGGTCGGGTTACGGCCTTCCTCGCAGCCGTTGACGTACAGCTTGCTGATACGGCCGTCGTTGACGACGGCGACATGCCACCACTCGTCCTGCTGCAACAGATGGCTCCAAGCCGTCGTGGCACCGGTCTGGTTGAGCGGATAGGCGTTCCACTGCAGTTCGACGGAGCTCGACAGGCTGATGGTGAGCACGGGCTCCTCGGCGGTCGCCGACGGACCGTTCTTCCCCGCCTCGGCCGCCGTGCCCCAGCGGCTGAGCATCGACGACCAGCCGTTGCGGTTCGGGTCCCAGTCGGCGGGCACCTTGAAGAACAGCTCGAAGGTGAAACCGTGCCGGAAGGTCTCCCGGTTGATCGGGGCGCGGTCGAGGGTCTGGAGATACGCGCCGCTGACCGGGTTGCCCTGTCCCGCGAAAACCAGCGCGCCGTGGCCCGGCTGGTCGGGGTGGTGGTCGTCGGTCCAGGTCAGACTGTGTGCGGGGGAACCGGGGACGGTGCGCAGCACCAGGTCGTTGCCATGTCCCGTCAGATCCTTGATCTTCGTGTCGCCCGCGACGTCGCTGCCGGCGGCCTCGCCCTCGTCGAACCGCCAGTAGGCGAGTGTGCCGGGCACCAGCATCCGCCGGGCCGGGCGCGGCGCGCGCGGCGGTACCGGCGCGAAGCCGGCGAAGCGCTCGTCGAAGTCGATCGCCATGGAGAAGTGGTCGACCTTGGAGGTCAGTTCGATCTCCTGCGCGGCGAGGGCGTTCAGCTCGTCCTTCGCCGCCAGCTCACGTATCCACGGCGAGAAGGTCGCGATGTCGATCACCCCGCGGTTGAGGTCGAAGCGGTAGGAACGGATCATCCCTGCGCCGCCGTAGTACCGGTCCTGGTAGTTGGTGATGTGCAGGTGCACGTCGTGGCCGGCGCTGTTCTTCAGCACGGTGTTCCCGGGCGGCCAGAAGTGCCCGTTGAGGGTGAGGAAGATCTGGTCGTTGTCCTTGATGAGCTTGTCCCACATCTGCCGGCCGTACTCGGACAGCGAGGCGTTGCCTTCCCCGTCCGAGTCCACGATCTCGTGTGTGGTCACGATGACCGGCAGCGTCGGGTTGTCGGCGATGACCTTGTTCGCCCAGGCGAAGCCCTTCTCCGACAGCCTCCAGTCGAGGGAGAGCAGCATCCAGGACCGGCCGCCGGCCCGGAAGATGTGGCAGGTGTTGTAGCCGTCGGGGCTGGAGGAGTGGTAGCCGGGCGTCTTCCTCGCCCGCGCGGGGCCGAAGGTGTCCAGGTACGGGGTGGCGCCGCGCTGGTCGTCAGC
The DNA here is from genome assembly GCF_000818175.1 of Streptomyces sp. AcH 505. Lineage (GTDB taxonomy): Bacteria > Actinomycetota > Actinomycetes > Streptomycetales > Streptomycetaceae > Streptomyces. The sequence continues at coordinate 6,444,603 of NZ_JTIY01000001.1, read as the reverse complement.
CGAGACGTCGTGGTTGCCCGCCAGCACCCCGTACGAGGCGCCGGCCCGGTCGAGCATGTCGAAGACCTTGGTCGCCGCTGAGTACTCCTCGGCGAGGCCGTTGTTGGTCACATCGCCGAGGTGGGCGAGGAAGACGATGTTCTCGTCGTCGCCTCCGGCCCGGCGCTCGGGGTCGAGGACGTACCGGAAGGACGCCTCGACGGGGACCGGGTGGATGCGGTCCTGGTCGAACATGTACTGCGTGTCGGGCATCACGACGACCGTGAAGCGCGGATTCTCCGGGTCCGGCCGCCACGTGCCGCGCGGTGCGTGGGTCATCGTCGTCCGGCCGTACGGGTCCTCGTCCGGCCGGCCGGCACCGGCGGCGGCCAACGCCGGTGTGGCGCCCAGCAGTCCGGCCGCAGCCGCGCCTGCCCCCACCGCGCCCGCGCCCCGCAGGAAGGTGCGCCGGCTCGCCGCGGCGATGCTGTCGCCGTCGAGATCGGCCGTGCGGGGGCAACCGCAGTCGTCCGCGTGGTTGTCGACCGGTCCGGGTTTGCCGCCGCTGCCGACCGCAGGAGAGCCGTCCATGATTTCCGCTCCGCACGTTGAGAAAGGGGGATTCGAACGGCGTCACGGTACGGATCATGTCGGAACGGCAAGATTGCTCATCGGCTGCGGACTGCCGAACACTCCCCCAACACCGCGGCGGTCAGCGACCCCGACACGCGGGCAGCACCAGGCAGGTCCGGGGCAGACACCCGTGGTGTCCGCCCCGGACCGCTTCCGTCGGTCAGGAGCCCTCGGTGGCCAGTTCGGCGCGGATCTCGCGGGCGGCCGCGACCAGGTTCTCCAGCGAGGCCCGGGTCTCGGGCCAGCCGCGGGTCTTCAGGCCGCAGTCGGGGTTGACCCACAGCCGCTCGGCCGGGATGGCCTCAAGTCCCTTACGCAGCAGGGCCGCCGCCTCTTCGGCGCTCGGCACGCGCGGCGAGTGGATGTCGTACACGCCGGGGCCCGCCTCACGCGGGTAGCCGTGTGCGGCGAGTTCGCCGGCGACCTGCATGTGCGAGCGGGCGGCCTCCAGGCTGATGACGTCGGCGTCGAGGTCGTCGATGGCCTGCACGATGTCGCCGAACTCGGCGTAGCACATGTGCGTGTGGATCTGGGTGGCCGGGCCGACACCGCTGGTGGTGAGCCGGAACGACTCGGTGGCCCAGTCCAGGTAGGCGGCGTGGTCGGCGGCACGCAGCGGCAGCGTTTCGCGCAGGGCAGGTTCGTCGACCTGGATGACCGAAGTACCGGCCGCCTCAAGGTCGTTCACTTCGTCGCGCAGCGCGAGGGCGACCTGGCGCGCGGTGTCGCCGAGCGGCTGGTCGTCGCGGACGAAGGACCAGGCCAGCATGGTGACGGGTCCGGTGAGCATGCCCTTGACCGGGCGGTCGGTCAGGGACTGCGCGTACGTCGTCCAGCGCACCGTCATCGGCTCGGGCCGTGAGATGTCGCCGGCCAGCACCGGCGGCCGGACGTACCGGGTGCCGTAGGACTGCACCCAGCCGTGCTGCGTCGCCAGATAGCCGGTCAGCTGCTCGGCGAAGTACTGCACCATGTCGTTGCGTTCGGGCTCGCCGTGCACCAGGACGTCGATCCCGGCCTTCTCCTGGAAGGACAGGACGTCCCTGATCTCGTTCTTGATGCGCTCCTCGTACCCGGCGGTGTCGATCCGGCCGGTCCGCACGTCGGCCCGGGCGGTGCGCAGTTCGTCGGTCTGCGGGAACGAGCCGATGGTCGTGGTCGGCAGCAGCGGGAGCCCGAGGTGCGCGCGCTGGGTGAGGGTCCGCTCGGGGTACGGCTGCGAGCGCCGCCCGTCGGCGTCGGTGATGGCCGCAGTACGGGCCCGTACCGCGGGGTCGCTGGTCAGTTCCGACCCGGCGCGGGAGGCCAGATCGGCGCGGTTGGAGGCGAGTTCGGCAGCGATGGCATCGGTGCCCCGTGCCAGACCGCGCGCCAGGACGGCGATCTCCTGCGTCTTCTGCCGGGCGAACGCGAGCCAGCGGGCGATCTGCGGATCGATGTCGCGCTCGGCGTCTGCGTCCAGCGGTACGTGCAGCAGCGAGCAGGACGACGAGACGTCGACCCGGTCCGCGAGACCGAGGAGGGTGCCCAGCTTGGCCAGTGAATTCTCGTAGTCGTTGAGCCAGATGTTGCGGCCGTTGACGACGCCGGCGACCAGCCGCTTGCCGGGCAGTCCGCCGGCCGCTGCGAGGTCTTCGAGGTTGGCGGCGCCCGACTCGGTGAAGTCGAGGGCGAGGCCTTCGACCGGCGCCTTGGCCAGGACGGCCAGCGCCTCGCCGAGCCGCCCGAAGTACGAGGCGACGAGCAGCTTCGGCCGGTCGGCCGCGCCGCCCAGGTCGCGGTAGGCGCGGGCGGCGGCGTTCAGTTCGGCGGGGGTGCGGTCCTGCACCAGCGCGGGCTCGTCGAGCTGCACCCACTGGGCGCCGGCCGCCCGCAGATCGGCCAGCACCTCGGCGTACACCGGCAGCAGCCGGTCCAGCAGGGTCAGCGGCTCGAAGTCGGCCGCGACGCCGGGCGCGGGCTTGGCGAGCAGCAGGTACGTGACCGGGCCGACGAGGACCGGCCGCGCGGTGTGCCCGAGCGCGACAGCCTCCTTCAGCTCGGTGACCTGCTTGCCGGAGTCTGCGGTGAAGACGGTGTCCGGGCCCAGCTCCGGCACGAGGTAGTGGTAGTTCGTGTCGAACCACTTGGTCATTTCGAGCGGGGCGATGTCCTGATTGCCCCGGGCCATCGCGAAATACCCGTCGAGCGCGTCGGCGCCGACCGCCGCGCGGTGCCGCTCGGGGACAGCGCCGACCATGACGCTGGTGTCCAGAACATGGTCGTAGTACGAGAAGTCACCGGACGGCACCTCCTGGATGCCGGCCTCGGCCAGCTGCTGCCAGTTCGAACGGCGCAGGCCTGCCGCGGTCTCCCGGAGGGCGTCGGCGGTGACTCGGCCCTTCCAGTACCCCTCGACGGCCTTTTTCAGTTCACGGTTCTGACCCTGGCGGGGGTAGCCGTGGACGGTGGCTCGTGCTGCCGCGGCTGCGGGCTTCGCTGTCACGGAACTCTCCTTCGCGAGATGTGTCCTGGTATCCCGGGGACGGGACCGCGGACGCGAAGGGACGGACCAACCGGGCCGCCCGCGAGGCTGTGCCGCCGCGTATGCCGCTCGATGTGTACGCCGACCCGCCCACGAGGTCACCGGGATGTCCGCGCGCGATCGGTCGCGCACGGGCAACGGGCAGGTCTTCGGACTCGTGGGCTCGTCTCGTGAAGGTCACGGGACACCTAATGGCCGTCGCTTCCCAGACCCGGCCGGGTCCAGTGCGTATGACGGCGGTCGTTCCCACTCACCGCTGCGGGGCAGTCCCGGATTCTCACCGGGTTCCCTCTTACGAAGCCCTCTCTGGCGGACAGGGCTCACCAGTCGCACGGACCAGCCTAGAGGGAAGAACGGCCCGCGCGCACCCTCGCCCGTAATCCGGGACCACGTCGGACAGGTCGGTGCACGCCGCTCGGCGCACGCCGGCCGCCGCCCGTCACACCCGCGACTTCTCGTCGTAGAAGGCCCGTGACAGCCGTACCCGTACCCGTTGGGCCAGGCCGGTTCTGCGGGTCACGCCGTTGCTGTCCGTCGTGGGGCCGAGCTGGAGCGGCTGCGGCTGTTCGCCCTGCGTCAGGGTGAACAGTTCGGCAGGCGAGAGCTGCTCGTGCACCTCGACGAACTCGCCGTGCGGCAGCCGCTTGACGATGCCGGTCTCCCTGCCGTGCAGCACCTTCTCCCGGTCGCGCCGCCGCAGTCCCAGGCAGACGCGTCGGGTCACGACGAAGACGATCACCGGCATCACGAAGAACGCGACCCGCACGGTCCAGGTGATGGCGTTGATGGACAGATGGAAGTGGGTCGCCCACAGGTCGTTCCCGCCTCCGACGAGCAGGACCAGGTACTCACTGATCCACGCGGCGCCGATGGCCGTGCGGACCGGCCGGTCGCGCGGCCGGTCCAGCAGATGGTGTTCGCGGCGGTCGCCGGTTATCCATGCCTCGACGAACGGATAGGCCCCGATGAAGACCAGCATCAGCGGGAAGACCATCAGCGGCACGAACACACCGAGGACGAGTGTGTGACCCCAGGCGTTGATCTCCCAGCCCGGCATGATGCGGATCAGTCCCTCGGAGAAGCCGAGGTACCAGTCGGGCTGCGCACCGGTCGACACCTGGTCGGGCCGGTAAGGGCCGTACGACCAGACGGGGTTGATCGCCGCGACCGCCGCGATCACCGCGATCGTCCCGAAGACCAGGAAGAAGAAGCCGCCGGCCTTCGCCATGTACACCGGCATCAGCGGCGCCCCCACGACGTTCTTCTCCGTCCGTCCGGGGCCCGGGAATTGGGTGTGCTTGTGGTAGACGACGAGGATCAGATGGACGACGACGAGCGCGGCGATGATCCCCGGGAACAGCAGCACATGCACGGAGTAGAAGCGCGACACGATGTCGTGTCCCGGGAACTCCCCGCCGAACAGGAACATCGACAGGTACGTGCCGACGACGGGCGTGGAGAGGACGGCGCCGTCCACGAAGCGCATCCCCGTACCGGACAGCAGGTCGTCCGGCAGCGAGTAGCCGGTCAGCCCCTCGAAGAGCCCGATGATCAGCATCAGCCAGCCGAACAGCCAGTTGATCTCGCGGGGCTTGCGGAACGAGCCGGTGAAGAAGTGCCGCATCATGTGCACGAGCAGCGCGGCGAGGAAGACGAGTGCGGCCCAGTGGTGGATCTGCCGGATCAGCAGTCCGCCGCGCACGTCGAAGCTGATGTCCAGCGTGGAGGCGTACGCCTCCGACATCCTGATGCCGTTCAGCGGGGCGTAACTCCCGTGGTACACCACCTCGTTCATCGACGGGTGGAAGAAGAGAGTCAAGTAGACGCCCGTGAGGACGAGGATGATGAAGCTGTAGAGGCAGATCTCGCCCAGCATGAAGGACCAGTGGTCCGGGAAGACCTTGCGCAAATAGGTCCTGCCCAGGCCGTAGATGCCGAGCCGGCCGTCCGCCCAGTCGGCCATGCGCTCACCCGCGGGTGCCTGTCGTGTCGTGCTCATCCGTGTCCCCCAGAAACGGCCAGGATGGACAGTTCCGTCCGGACACATGACGGCGCGGGGGGCGCGGTTGTGACACCGACAGGGCCTGATGTGGCGCAGGACACACGGTCGTTGGCCGCGACGTAGGGTGCGATCGCAGCGGGGTCAGCCAGGAGTCACACCTTCCGTACGGTGACCCCGGCCGCGGTCAGCCCGTCGATCTCGTCCTGCGGGGCGGACCGCTCGGTCACCACGGCGTGCAGCGCGGCGGCCGGGGCGACGAACGCCAGGGCCGTACGGGAGAGTTTGGCGGCCTCGGCCACGGCGATGACCCGGCGGGCCGAGGTGATCGCGGCGCGCTTGATCGTCGCGTCGGCGAGATCGTACGCGGTCAGGCCGTCGGCCACGGTCAGGCCGCAGCAGCCGATGACGGCGGTGTCGAAGCGCAGGGCGGCGAGCGACGCCTCGGCCAGCGGTCCGGTCAGGGCCAGTTCGCCGGGGCGCGGCTGACCGCCGGGCAGCAGCAGCGTCAACTGTGTGCCGCTGGTGAGTTCGTTGGCCGCGTGCAGGGACAACGGCATGACGGTCAGCCGTCGGTGCTGAAGCGCGCGGGCCACTTCCAGACAGGTGGTGCCGCTGTCGATGACGACCGACTCACCCTCCGCGATCATGGTGGCGACCTCGGCGGCGATGAGCTGTTTCGCCTCAAGGCCTTCCTGGGTCCTGAGCGCGAAGGGCGGCTCCTCGCCGCGCAGCAGCAGGCTTCGCGCGCCGCCGCGGTAGCGCTCCAGGACCCCCTGGTCGGCCAGCACCTCCAGATCACGGCGGACGGTCATCTCCGAGGCGCCGGTGAGCTCGGCCAGCTCGGCGACGCTGCGTCGGCCGGTCTCGCGCACCGCGTCGCTGATCTGCCTCAGTCGGTCTGTGCTCATATCCCACATTGAACATCGGATGCGTTTGAAACGCAATCTTGTGAACACTTTCCATGTTCGTTATGTTCGTAACCATGGACAGATCACTTCGCGCCGGCCGACTGGCCACGTTCGCCTACTTCGTTCTCAACGGGTTCATCATGGGGATCTGGATCGTCCACATCCCCACCGTCGAGCAGCGGACCGGCGTCAGCCACGCGTTGCTCGGCTGGCTCCTGCTGCTGCTCGGCGGCAGCGCCTTCGCGGGTATGCAGCTGGTGGGGCCACTGACCGACCGGTTCGGCGCCCGGAAGGTCGTCCCCGTGAGCGCGGCCGTGTGCAGTGCGGCGCTGGTGCTGCCCGGTCTGGCCACCAACGCCTGGACGCTGGGCGGCGCCCTGGTGGTGCTGGGCTTCGGCAACGGCTGTCTGGACGTGAGCATGAACGCGCACGCGGTACGCGTCGAGCGCGGCTACGCGCGGCCCATCATGTCCGCCTTCCACGCGCTGTTCTCCATCGGCGGCGTGCTCGCCGCGCTCGTCGGCGCGCTCACCCTGCGGGCGGGCTGGAGCGCCGCGACGACGCTCGGCATCATGGCGCTGCTGGGCATCGTCACGGCCGGTCTCGTCGCCCCCGCACTGCTGCGGCCCGAGCCCGTTCTCCATGAGGACGGCGCCCGCCCGGCAGCCTCGGCGGGCAAGCGCAGGACACCCCGGCGCATCTGGATCCTGGCCGTGCTCGCCTTCATGCTGATGCTCTGCGAGGGCGTGGCCAACGACTGGAGCACGCTCCAGCTGCATGACGTGCTCGACGCACCCGCTGCCACCGCCGCCTTCGCCTACGGGGCCTTCGCCACCGCCATGACCGTCGGCCGCCTGGTCACCGACCGGGTGGCCGCGCGGGTCGGACCGGTCGCCGTGCTGCGCTGGGGCTCGGCCCTGGCCGCCGTCGGCCTGACCCTGGCCGCGCTGTCCCCTGCCGTCCCCCCGGCGCTGGTCGGCTGGGCCCTCTTCGGTGCCGGTCTGTCGGGCTGCATCCCGCAGCTCTTCAGCGCCGCAGGCCACACCGACCCGGAGGCGGCCGGAACCAACGTGTCGCGTGTGGCGGGTCTCGGCTACCTGGGCATGCTCGCGGGACCTGCCGTGATCGGCCCGCTGACCGCGTTCGTACCGCTCAACGTCACGTTCTTCCTGCCCGTGGCCTTCTGCGTACTGGCAGGCTTCACGGCCAGGATCCTGCACGCGAAGCCGTCGGCGCCGGCCGAGGAGGAGAAGACCCCGGTCGCCAACACGACGGCGTCCCAGGAGGCCTGATCCACACGAAAAACCCTGGATATGCTCGGCCCCATGCCGAGCCCCGCCGTGTCCTTCTTCCCCGCCCGTGACGGTGTCCGCCTCGGCTACCGGGAACTGGGCGAGGGCAGGCCGCTGGTCCTGCTGCACGGCATCTCCACCGACGCGACGCTGTGGCTGCGGCACGGCCAGGCCGAGACGATCGCGGCGCACGGCTACCGCGTGATCCTGCCGGACTTCCGCGGCCACGGCGCGAGCGCGAAGCCCCATGAGGCCGAGGCGTATCCCGCCGACATACTGACCGACGACGCCTTCGCGCTCCTCGACCACCTGGGGCTGGACGACTACGACCTCGGCGGCTACTCGCTGGGGGCGCGCATCGTGGTGCGGATGCTGGTGCGCGGCGCCACACCCGGGCGGGCGGTGGCCGCGGGCCAAGGGCTGCGGCAGGTGCTCGGCTTCGGCGGCGGTGCGGGCTCGTTCATGCGGCAGGTCTACGCAGGATCGGCGTCCTTCACGCCGGGTTCGCGGGAGGAGCAGGCGGCGCAACGGCTCCTGGCGGGCGGCGGGGACCCGGTCGCGCTCGTACATGTGCTGGATTCGATCGTCGCCACGCCGGTGGAACTGCTCGGCGGCGTTCAGGTACCGACCCTTGTGATGGTGGGCAGCGAGGACGAGCGGGCCGACTCGGCGGACGCACTGGCAGAGGCGCTGCCCCACGGCACGCGCGCCGTGGTGCCGGGAAACCACGGGACGGCCGTCGCGGCACCGGAGTTCACCACTTCGATCGTGAATTTCCTCACCGACCACCGGTGAGGGCCGGGCTCACCCAGTCCGTATACCGCCGGTCACGGCGATAAACCTGATGCGTGGCGAGATCGCCGCATCGAAGTAACTCAACCGGCATCCCGGGCGAGTTGGGCACACGCCCCGTTACGGTTCCTTGGTGTCTGGACGGATTGCCAGCGATTCACCCTCTGTCTCCCCATAACTCCCCCTATCTCCTCTTTTCTCGCCTGGCGCGCGCACGCCCATCACCGCCGTCGTAAAGGAGCAGTCGCCCGATGACCGTAGAGACCAGTCCGGAAGCCCCGGCGGAGTCGCCTCCGCAGTCCAGCCTGGGCACCGCCGCCGCGCGCAATCTCGCCACGACGACCAAGTCCGCCCCGCAGATGCAGGAGATCACCTCCCGCTGGCTGCTGCGGATGCTCCCCTGGGTGGAGACCAAGGGCGGCACCTACCGGGTGAACCGTCGGCTGAACTACACCGTCGGCGACGGTCGGATCGAGTTCGTCCAGGACGGCGGGAATGTCCGCGTGATCCCCCGTGAGCTGTGCGAACTGGCTCCGCTGCGCGGCTTCGAGGACGACGAGGTACTGGCGGCGCTGGCCGGCCGGTGCGTCCAGCGTGAGTTCCGCGCGGGTGAGGTGCTGGCCGAACGCGGCTCCCCCGCCGAGCAGATCCAGCTGATCGCCCACGGCAGGATCAAACAGACCTCCGTCGGGAAGTACGGCGACGAGGTGACCGTCGCCACGCTCGCCGACGGCGGCAGCTTCGGTGAGAACGCCCTGCTGGACACCGACGCCACGTGGGACTGCACCGCCACCGCCCAGACCGCCGGCACCTTGCTCACCCTGTCCCGCGCCGACTTCGACGCCGTGGTGTCCTCGGCGCCGGGCCTGCGGTCCCATCTGCAGGAGTTCGGCCCGCGCGCCGACCGGCGGCAGAACCGGCACGGCGAGGCCGAGATCGCCATGTCGGCAGGGCACACCGGCGAGGCCCAACTGCCGGGTGCCTTCGTCGACTACGAACTCCACCCGCGCGAGTACGAACTCTCCGTCGCGCAGACGGTGCTGCGCATCCACACCCGGGTCGCCGACCTCTACAACGACCCGATGAACCAGACCGAGGAGCAACTGAGGCTCACGATCGAGGCGTTGCGCGAGCGCCAGGAGTACGAGCTGATCAACAACCGCGAGTTCGGTCTGCTCCACAACGCCGCCTTCAAACAGCGGATCGAGACCCACTCCGGGCCGCCCACCCCTGACGACCTCGACGATCTGCTCTGCCGCCGCCGTGGCACCAAACTCTTCCTGGCCCACCCCCGGACGATCGCGGCGATCGGGCGCGGGTTGAACGCCTACGGGCTCCATCCCGACCACATCGACCTCGGCGGCCAGCGGGTGCCGGCCTGGCGCGGGGTCCCCATCCTGCCGTGCAACAAGATTCCCGTCAGCAAGGAGAACACCAGCTCGATCCTCGCCATGCGCACCGGCGAGGACAACCAGGGGGTCATCGGTCTGCGGCAGACCGGGCTGCCGGAGGAGTACGAGCCGGGCCTGTCCGTGCGCTTCACGGGCATCAACGAGCAGGCGATCATCTCGTACCTGGTCACCACCTACTACTCAGCGGCGATCCTCCTGCCCGACGCGCTCGGCGTGCTGGAGAACGTACAGATCGCGCACCGGCCGGACAGGGCCTAGGCCGCCCCATCGGTCCCGTGGCGAAACCCACCACCTCACCTAGGAGTTACGGATGCCCGATCCTGGGCCCTCCCCTCTGCAGCTGAGCCCCGTCCTGGAACGGCTCCTGTGCGGCCCGAGCGGTCTCGGCACGACCGGTCTGCACTTAGGCCGGCGTGCGGAGCCACCGGCTCCTCCCGATCCCGGCCCACCGGCGGAGGGGGCGCCGGAGGAGGCCGCGCCGGAGACCACACCGGACAGCGCACCGGAGGGCACACCGATCCCGGGGCTCTACCACCATCGGGTGGCGGAGCCCGACGCGGCGCGGGTGGCGGAGGTCAGCCGCAGGATCAAGGAATGGGCGGTGGACGAGGTCCAGGCGTTCCCGCCCGAGTGGGAGGACCAGTTCGACGGCTTCTCCGTCGGCCGCTACATGGTCGCTTGCCATCCGGACGCGCCCACCGTCGACCACCTGATGATCGCCACCCGGCTGATGGTCGCGGAGAACGCCGTCGACGACTGCTACTGCGAGGACCACGGCGGCTCACCCGTGGGCCTGGGCAGCCGCCTCCTGCTGGCGCACACGGCGCTCGACACCCTGCACACCACGAAGGAGTACGAACCGGCCTGGGCCGCGTCGCTGCAGTCGGACGGCCCACGGCGCGCCTACAGCTCCGCCATGGCCTACTTCACCGAGCAGTCCACCGCCTCACAGGCCGACCGGTACCGGCACGACATGGCGCGGCTGCATCTCGGCTACCTGGCGGAGGCCGCGTGGTCCGAGACGGAGCACGTGCCCGAGGTGTGGGAGTACCTGGCGATGCGCCAGTTCAACAACTTCCGCCCCTGCCCCACCATCACCGACACCGTCGGCGGCTACGAACTCCCCGCCGACCTGCATGCCCAGCCGGCCATGCAGCGGGTCATCGCACTGGCGGGCAACGCCACCACCATCGTCAACGACCTCTACTCGTACACCAAGGAACTCAACAGCCCGGGCCGGCATCTCAACCTGCCCGTGGTGATCGCCGAACGGGAAGGCCTGTCCGACCAGGACGCCTATCTGAAGGCGGTCGAGGTCCACAACGAACTCATGCACGAGTTCGAAGCCGAGGCCGCGGCACTGGCGGCCGCCTGCCCCGTCCCGAACGTGCTGCGTTTCCTCCGGGGCGTGGCCGTGTGGGTCGACGGCAACCACTACTGGCACCGGACAAACACCTACCGGTACAGCCTGCCGGACTTCTGGTAAGGAGCGCATCTCACTGTGACCAGCACCGAACTCACCAACGGTACCTCCGTGTTCATCCCCACCCCCGCCTCTCCCTACCAGGGTGACATCGCCCGGTACTGGGACGGCGAGGCGCGGCCGGTGAACCTGCGCCTCGGCGACGTGGACGGGCTCTACCACCACCACTACGGCATCGGCGACGTCGACCACGCCGCCCTCGGGAAGGCGCACGAGAGCGGCCACGAGAAGAGGCTGATCGCCGAGCTGCACCGGCTGGAGTCGGCGCAGGCCGAAGTCCTGCTGGACCAGCTCGGTTCGATCGGGCGCGCGGACACACTGGTGGACGCCGGGTGCGGCCGGGGCGGTTCGATGGTGATGGCCCATCAGCGGTTCGGCTGCAACGTCGAAGGTGTCACCCTGTCGGCCAAGCAGGCCGACTTCGCCAACCGCCGCGCCCATGAACTGGGCATCGACGACCACGTCCGCGCCCGGGTGTGCAACATGCTCGACACGCCCTTCGAGACCGGGCAGGCCGCCGGCTCCTGGAACAACGAGTCGAGCATGTACGTCGATCTGGACGACCTGTTCGCCGAACACTCGCGCGTGCTCGCCGTCGGCGGCCGGTACGTCACCATCACCGGCTGCTGGAACCCGCGTTACGGCCAGCCGTCGAAGTGGGTATCCCAGATCAACGCGCACTTCGAGTGCAACATCCACTCGCGCAGGGAGTATCTGAAGGCCATGGCCGACCACCGTCTCGTCCCGCAGGCGGTCATCGACCTGACGCCCGAGACGCTGCCGTACTGGGAGCTACGGGCCACGTCCGAACTGGTCACCGGCATCGAGGAGGCGTTCATCAACTCGTACAGGGACGGCTCGTTCCAGTACGTCCTGATCGCGGCGGACCGCGTCTGACCGTCGCGGAGCGCCGACCGCCGGCGGAAGGTCAGGGGCCCAGTACCCCGGGCCCCGGGCCTTCCACCGGTCGACGGGTGTTCGTTCGAGGGGCTTCCTCAGCCGTTCGTGCCAACGGGACCGGGGCGCAACAAGTAGGTGTCCATGATCCAGCCGTGCCGGGCCCGCGCTTCGGCGCGTACCTGCTGGATGTGGTCGGAGACCTCGTCCAGCGGCCCGGCCACCAGGATCTCGTCCGGCGTGCCGATGTAGGCACCCCAGTAGATCCATAGGCCCCTGCCCGTCAGATGCCGGAACGTCTGGTGCCCGTCGAGCATGACGACGATGTCGCCGTCGTCGTCGGGGAAGCCTTCGGCGAGTCGGCGGCCGGGGGTGATGTGGACGGGGCGGCCGACCTGGTTGAGGTTGACGCGGTGGCGCGCGGCCAGGGCGGAGACGCTGCTGATGCCCGGGATCACCTCGTGGTCGAAGGCCACGTCGCCGCGGGCCTTGATGTCTTCCAGGATGCCGAGCGTGCTGTCGTACAGCGAGGGATCGCCCCACACCAGGAACGCCCCGCACCGGCCAGGGGCGAGTTCGTCGCGGATGAGCCGTTCGCAGATGTCGGCGCGCCGCTGCCGCCAGTCGTGGACCGCCGTCGTGTAGCCGGACCGTTCGTCCTGAGTGCGGTCACGCCAGGGGTCGTCGGCCTCGACGACGCGGTACGGGCCGGACGCGTGCTCGTCGAGCATGTCCCGGCGCAGCTGTGTCAGGGCGTTCTTCTCCGGACCCTTGCCGAGTACGAAGAAGACCTGCGCCCTGCCGATGGCCTTCACGGCAGCGAGTGTCAGATGGTCGGGGTCCCCTGCCCCGATGCCGATGACCAGGAGGTGCCGCGCCTCAGTGTTGCTCATGGGGCGATTGTCCTCCTCGACCGGCCCGACCCGCCCCGCCCCGACGGGCTCGACCGGCTCGACGGGCTCGACCGGCTCGACGGGCGATTCGCTGTCCTTCTCAGCCGCTGAAGAAGTCACCCAATGAGGTGGCAAGGGCGTCCGGCGCCTCTTCGGCCATGTGGTGCCCGGAGTCGATCCCGTGGCCGTGTACGTCGTCGGCCCAGCACGCCCAGGGTGCCACCGGGTCGCCGTACAGATCCTCCAGATCGTCGCGGAGGGACCACAGGATCAGCGCGGGGCAGCGGAGGCGCGCCCCGGCGGCCCGGTCTGCCTCCTCCGCCTGCCGGTCGACCGTGAGTCCGGCCCGGTAGTCCTCCAGCATGGCCCGGACCACGGCGGGATTGCGCGTGGCCTGACGCCACTCGTCGTAGTTCTCCTGCCCCATGCTCAGCGGATCGCCGTGGTACCAGCTGTCCGGGTCGGCGTTGATGACGCGCTCCGGAATGTCCGGCTGGGCGAAGAAGAACCAGTGCCACCACTGCGTCGCGAACTGCACGCTGATGCGCGCGAGATGCTCGGTGAGCGGCACGCCGTCCAGGAACGCCACGCGTGACACCGCGTCGGGGTGGTCGAGGGCGAGCCGGAACGCCACGTAGCTGCCGCGATCGTGACCGGCCAGTGCGAACCGTTCGTGTCCCAGCGAACGCATCACCGCCACGAGGTCGTTCGCGACGGCGCGCTTGGAGTGGGCGGAGTGGTCCGCCGTCGGCGCCGGGCCCCGCGAGCGACCGTATCCGCGCAGGTCGGGGCAGACGACGGTGAAGCCGCGCCGGACCAGCTGCGGTGCGACGCGGTGCCATGTCGCTGACGTCCGGGGATGACCGTGCAGCAACAGAACCGGCGGCCCCTCCCCCGCGTGGCGGACGAAGATCGACGCGTCGTCGACCTGCCGGTGCTCCGCCACGAAGTTGTCGAACATCGCCCCCGCCTCTCGCGTGAACACCACGGCCCTACCGCCCCGGTACCCGGGACGGCCGTGCGCAGTCACCCAGGTCAGCGGGGGCTGAGGCCGTGCACCGTCAGGCCGAGGAGGCGGTGTGCCTCAGCGACGGGGTCCTGGTGGTGTTCGGTGGCCAGGGCGATGCCCGTGACCAGCGTGACCAGGTCGGCGACCGTCACATCGGGCGCCACGGCGCCGGCCCTCGCGGCGTTCCGCAGCAGCGGGTCGACGGCCCCGCCGAGCTTCGCCGAGCAGACGTTCACATGGTCCGCGTCGTCCGCCCCGTCCTGGACCAGTGCGTCGGCCATTCCCCGTGCGGAGGCCGAGTACGTGGTGAGATCGCCCAGCCACTCCAGCAGCGCGGCCCGCGCATCGGCGGCGTCGGCCAACTCCGCCGCGCGGGCGCACAGGACTTCGACCCGCTCGCTGAACACCGCCTGCAACATCGCGCGCCTGCCCGGGAAGTGCCGCCGCACGGTGGCGGAGCCGACGCCCGCGACGCGGGCGATCTGTTCGAGGGAGGCGTCGCCGCCGTGCGCGGCGACCTCCGCCTCGGCGACGGCGAGGATCCGCGCGTAGTTACGCCGGGCGTCAGCGCGCTGGACGGTCATGACGTCATCTCCGGGGTTGCTAAGCGGCGGGGCCCTCCGTATCGTACCGGAACGTAAGTGGCGGGCCTCGCCACTTAGCTGCGCTTCACCACCCGAGGAACACCATGCCTACTGAATCCGCACCCGCCCTGGTCATCGGCGCCACCGGCCGGCAGGGCGGCGCCACCGCCCGCGCCCTGCTCGCTTCGGGCATCCCGGTCCGCGCCCTGGTCCGTGACCCGGCGACCGACCGGGCGAAGACCGTCGAAGCGCTCGGCGCCGAACTGGTCACCGGCGACCTGGACGACCTGGGCTCGGTGACCCGGGCGGCAGAGGGGGCGCGCGCCGTCTTCTCGGTCCAGATGCCCGACGTGACCGGACGCGCCTTCGAGGGCGAGCTCGCCCAGGCCGTCAATCTGATCGAGGGCGCACGGGCGGCGGGCGTACCGCAGTTCGTGCACACGTCCGTCTCGGGCGCCGGGCAGCACACGAGCTGGGTCAAGGACGACTGGGCCTGGATGGAGCCGTACTACACGGCGAAGTCCGGGATCCAGGACCGGGTGCGTGAGGCGGGCTTCACGCACTGGACGCTGATCAAGCCGGGCTTCTTCATGGAGAACTTCCTGCCCTCCCTGGAGATCATGTTCCCGCGGGGAGTCGACGCCGGGCTGGTGAGCCTGTTGAAGCCCGCGACCCGGCTGTCCCTGGTCGCGGTGGACGACATCGGTACGACGGCCGCCGCGGCGATCGCGGAGCCGGAACGGTTCCACAAGGTCGAGCTGGAGCTGGCGAGCGACAGCCTGACGATGGCGGAGATCGCGGAAATCCTCTCGCGCGCCCTCGGCAGGGAGCTGGCGGCGCCCGACATGACGAAGGAGGAAGCGCTCGCGGCCGGAATGCCCGACATGGGATTCGGGCAGTCACACCTCAACGAGACCCCGCAGCCGGCGCACCCGGAGTTCGCGCGGGCCCTGGGCCTGCCGCTGACGCCCTTCGAGACATGGGCACGCACGCGCTGGCTTGCCTGAGCACGGCGATCCACCGACGGCGAGGAGCCCGCCCGTGAGGACCCCCACACTCCCGTCCCTGCTGGGCGTGTTCGCCCACCCGGACGACGAATCCCTCCTGACGGGCTGCACCTTGGCCCACCACGCGTCCACCCGGCCGACGCCTTGAGCATCCTGGGCACCGGCAAACCAGCCGGACGGCCCTGGGTGCGGCGCCGCGCCGCTGGACGAGGTGATCGCCCAACTGGCCGAGCGAGTGCGGGCGTTCCGCCCGGACCACCGGCACACCCACTGGGTATACGGGCACACTGGTACCCGAGAGCCCCCGCACAACCCGCCCGCCACCCGTCCCTCAGCGGAGGGCATCGAATGCTCCCGTCTCCGTCCGCGTCCCGCGCGCCGGCGTCGGCGCGCCGAAGCGGGCCACGTAGTGCCAGACCCGCTTGAGGGACTGTTCGTCGTGGTCGCCGGTGTGCGCGGCTGTTCCTATCGAGCGTGGGGTCAGGCGGCCCGCCTGCGCTATCGATTCGCCCAAGGCCACGAACTCCGCACCCCGGTAGTCCGGATGGCGTCGTAGTTCCTCCGTGGTGAGGGTGAAGCCCGGGTGCCATTCGAGCGGGCACGGCAGGCGGCGGGCCGAATCTTCCACCTCCGTACCCCGGTAGCAGGGGTCCAGGACCAGTGCCTCCACGTCGTCCTTCAGCACCAGGGGGCCGTGGACCTGCGCCTCGATGTAGTCGTCCAGTGCGTCCCGCCTGTCCGCCTCGGCCAGTTCGACCAGGGGCATGCGGGACGCCACTGCGAAGTCCGACGGTTCCAGGAAGCTGTCCGGGTAGCAGAACGTCGTCCTCGGCAGCGTCTCGCACCTCAGCCGGAAGTGGGCCGAGCCGAAGCGTGGTGCCGCGCCCACCTGCTTATGGCGGAAGTTCAGCGCTCCGTAGACCGGGCGCTCTTCCGCCGGCGCGGCGTCGTACGCCCCGCCGAAGATCCGGCTCTCCCAGCGCCACCGGTCACCGCCGGGGTGGGCGGTCAGGCCGCCGTTGCTCGTGCCCGTCACGAACTGCGAGCGGTACACGCCGTCCTCGGCCAGGGCGTCGAGGATCGGTTTGCCTCGCACCGCTCGGTCCGGATGGAAGTTGAGGGTCACGCGCAGCGCCGGATCCAGCGGGCCGCCCGAGGAGCGCTCCGTGACGTGCCGGAGGGCCCGCTCGTACGGCGTCGAGGTCGAGGTCGAGGAGGGTCGGGAACTCATCGGCGCAGTTTCGCGCACGCCCTGACGTCGGCGCACGCCCATTACCGGCTCACCCCGGCAGCGATCTTGTACCGTTACGCGGCATGACGTCCTGGTTGCCCCTGCACGCACTCCCCCGGCTGATCGGCGCCATCCTGTTCGGCGTCGTGGTCGGCGTGCTCGTCGGCATTCCGGCCGAGAATCCGGTCGGTGTCCTCACCGGCATCGCCGTGACCGAGACCGTCTTCGTCGTGACCGGCTGGTTCGTGCTGTGGCCGATGGACGCCGGCAGCACCCATCGCAACGCCCGGCGCGAGGACTTCCAGCCCGCGATCGAGGAACTCGTCGTCGTCGCCACGGCACTGTGCGGTCTGGTCGGCATCGTCGTCCTGCTCCTCGCGGGGAAGTCAGGGCAGGGCAACGTCGCCGCCGCGCTCGCGCTCGCCGGGGTGTTCACGGCGTGGGCGGCGCTGCACCTGATGTACGCCACCCGTTACGCGTATCTGTACTACTGCCCGTCGGACGGTGGCATCGACTTCAACTCCGACGAGCCGCCCGCGTACCGGGACTTCCTCTACTTCAGCTACAACCTGGGCATGACGTACCAGGTGTCCGACACCGGTGTGTCCGACTCGACGATCCGGGCCGTCGCGCTGCGGCACTGTCTGCTCTCGTACGTCTTCGGTACGAGCATCCTGGCCACCACCATCAACCTCGTCACCGGAATCGTCACCGGCTGAGTCCCCCGTCCCGCCGCACCGCCCGTCCCGCCGCCCGCCCCGCCGGACGCCTCTTCCTGTCCGTGCCCCTCAGCACGCTCCCCGCCCGCACAGGCATACTCAGGCTCTGCGTACGCATCGGCGTCCGCGATAAGCAGGAGGTGGGCGATGGTGTCGGCGTCGGGGACCGAACCCCGCAAAGTCACGATCAACGATGTCGCCAGATCCGCCGGGGTGTCCCGGCAGACCGTGTCGCGGGCGCTGAACGACAAGGGTGAGATCGACGGCTCGACCAAGCAGCGGGTGCTGGACGCGGCCCGTGCCCTCGGGTACCGGCCCAGCCGGTTCGCCCGCGGGCTCGTCCGGCAGGACACCACCACCATCGGGCTGGTCATTCCCGATCTCCTCAACCCGTTCTTCACCGAGGTCGCCGCCGCCGCGCTGGAGGCGGCCAGGGCCCGCGGCTGGCATGTCGTCGTGTACGACACCGCCGACCGGGCCGAGGAGGAGCTGGGGACGTTGCAGGTCATCAGCTCGCAGGTGGACGCGGTCGTCGGGTACTTCAGCTGTCCCGAGGACGAGCTGGAGATATTCACCCGCGGCATGCCGGTGGTGCTCATCGGCCGTGAGCACCACACCGCACGGTTCAGCTCGATCTGGATCGACGGCGCGGAGGGCGTCCACGCCGCTGTGGCACATCTGGTCGCGGAGGGCCACACCCGCATCGGCATGCTCGACCACCACGGCCGCGCCGAGCCGAGCATCCGCCGCGAGTGGTTCACCACGGCGGCGAAGGCGTACGAGATCGACGCGGACATGGTGGTGGGCGCCGACCAGTCGGCGGACGGCGGCGGGGCGGCGCTGGGGACCCTGCTCGCCACGTATCCGGACGTCACCGCAGTGTTCACCTTCAACGACATCATCGCGATCGGCGCGCTGCGCGAGGCACGCAGGCTCGGCAGGAGCGTGCCGCGGGAGCTGGCCGTGATCGGCTTCGACGGTCTGCAGCTCGGCGCGCTCGTGGAGCCGCCGCTCTCCAGTGTCGCCCTCGACACACGCAAGCTCGGCGGGCTCGCCATCGAGCAGGTGGCACGGCTGCTGACCGGGGTGGATCCGCTCGGGAACGCCGGTCTCGTGGTCCGGGCCGAGCTGAGACTCGCCGGGTCCGCTTAACCTGCCGGACTCGTGGGTGACTCGAAAGTCTTGACACTCGACCGTACGGGAGCGCAAAATTTCGAACACTTTCCACCACGTGAGCGTTCACGTGAACGTTCACGGGAACGCTCACGGGCCAGGAGTACCTGCCTGAAGTACCTGCCCAGAAGGCATCCCGCCTTGAGGAGTCAACGTCGACCCGTCTAGCGCCTCCGCTAGTCGTTCTCTGGAACGGAAAATATGAGCAGCACAGTCACGCGCATCCGCCTCGTCGCCGTCGCGGCGGCAGCCGGTATCGCTCTCCTCGCCGGGTGCTCTTCGCCGGCTCCGTCGGACAAGGCGTCCGCGGCCTCCTGTGCGCCCGCCAAGGGCAAAGTCACACTCCAGTACTGGAACACCGTTCCCGGTATGGACCAGGTCGTCGCCCTGTGGAACAAGAAGAACCCGGACATCCAGGTCCAGTCGAAGAACATCTCCAACGACCAGTACGGCACCATCGGCAACGCCCTCAAGGCGGGCAAGGCCCCGGACCTCGCCCAGGTCGGCTACGACGAACTGCCGGCGCTGCGCACCCAGAGCGCGTTCGTCGACGCCTCCGCCTGCTCGGCGGCCAAGGACGCGAAGTCGAAGTTCGTGCCGTGGACCTGGTCGCAGGCCAGCTTCGACAACACCGGTGTGTTCGCCTTCCCGCAGGACACCGGGCCGATGGCCCTCTACGTGCGCAGTGACATCTTCAAGCAGCACAACATCGCGATCCCGAAGACGTGGGACGAGTACGCGGCCGCCGCCGAGAAGCTGCACAAGGCGGACCCCGCCCTCAGCATGACGTTCTTCGACCCGAACAACGCCGAGTGGTTCAACGGGCTGCTGTGGCAGAACAACGCCCACATGTACAACTACTCCGGTGACAAGTGGCACGTCACCGTCGAGTCCGCCCAGAGCAAGCAGGTCAGCGAGTACTGGCAGAAGCTGATCGACGACAAGGTCGTCCGCACCGACCTGGCCAACGGCTCGACGCAGATGTACGCCGCGTACCAGAAGGACCAGATCGCCAGCTACGTCGGCGCCGCCTGGGGCTACAGCATGTTCCGCGACAACCTGCCCAAGCAGGCGGGCAAGTGGTCGATCGTCCCGATGCCGACCTGGGGCTCGAACCCCGCGTCCGGCGACTGGGGCGGCTCGACCGTCGGGTTCATGAAGGGCAGCAAGCACCTGTACGAGTCGGTCAAGTTCAACTCCTGGCTGAACACCGACCCGGAGGCGCTGGCGCTGGAGAACAAGGTGGGCGGCCTCTACCCGGCGGCCACGGCGGGTACGAAGCTCCCCGCGCTCTCGCAGGGCGTCCCGTACTACAACAACGAGAAGATCTTCGACGTCTTCGCCGACTCGTCGAAGAACATCGACACCAGCTTCGCCTGGAGCCCCACGCAGAAGACGGTCAACCTGGCCCTCCAGGACGCGATGGCGAAGGCGGCGGCCGGCGACGGCACGCTCAGCGACGCCCTCGCGGCCGCCCAGGCCTCCGCGCTGAAGTCGATGAAGGATCAGGCGATCCCGGTTACCGCGGGCAAGTGACTGCCGCATGACTGAGACCGCAACCCCGGCGACCGGCGTGCCGGCCGCACCCCGGGGCCGCCGCCGCCTTAACGGCGGCGGCCCGCGGGCGGGCACCATCGCCGCGTTCGTGACCCCGTTCTTCCTCCCGTTCGTGCTGTTCTACCTGGTGCCGGTCGGCTACGCGATCTGGCAGAGCCTGCGTGTGGTGCGCCGCACCGGCGGCCAGTACGGCACGTCGTACACCACCTTCGGCGGCTTCGAGCAGTACGGGAAGGTCTTCGAGAACACCGAGTTCTGGTCCAGCATCGGACGCATCGGATTGTTCGGCATCGTGCAGGTGCCGGTCATGCTGTTCGTCGCGCTGGTCATGGCGCTGCTGCTCGACACTCCCCTGCTGAAGCTCAAGGCGTTCTTCCGCATCACGGCGTTCATGCCGTACGCCGTGCCCGGTGTGATCGCCGCGATCATGTGGTCGTATCTCTACTCGCCGCAACTCAGCCCGCTCGTCGACCTGTTGAAGCACATCGGGCTGCAACCCGACTTCCTGGGCCCCGGCGCGGTGCTGTGGTCGGCGGCGAACGTGTCCACCTGGCTGTGGACCGGCTACAACATGCTGATCATGTTCTCGGCGCTCCAGGCGATCCCGCAGGAGCTGTACGAGGCGGCGAAGCTCGACGGTGCGAGCAACTGGACGATCGCGTGGCAGATCAAGGTCCCGATCATCGCCCCGTCCATCGTCCTCACCACGGTGTTCTCCATCATCGGCACCTTGCAGCTCTACGCGGAGCCGGCCGTGCTGCGGCAGATCTCCTCGAACATCTCCAGCACATTCACACCGAACATGCTCGCCTACGCCGTGGCCTCCGGAAACAACTACCAGCAGGCGGCGGCGATCTCCGTGGTCATCGCCGTCATCACCTTCGTCCTGAGTTTCGGCTTCATGCGACTGACCTCGAAGAAGGCCGGACTGTGAACAACCAGACCCTGAACCGCGAAAGCCGCGTCAGCCGCACCGCTGTCATGGCTCTGATGTTCCTGCTGGCGATCTACTTCCTGCTGCCGGTCTACTTCCTGATCGTCGCCGCGACGAAACCGCAGGGCGACCTCGCCTCCACCAACGGTCTCGCGTTCTCGCACTTCAACCTGTTCGACAATCTGAGCACCCTGTTCACCCGCAGCGACGGCATCTTCGGCCGGTGGGCGCTCAACACCGTGATCTACGCGGGACTCGGCGCGGCCGTCGGCACCCTGATCTCCGCGCTCTGCGGCTACGCGCTCGCCAAGTTCCACTTCCGCGGGCGGGAGTTCCTGTTCTCGGTGATCCTCGGCGGCGTACTCGTCCCCACCACGGCGCTCGCGCTGCCGCTGTTCCTGCTGTTCTCGGCGACCGGCATCGTCAACACCTACTTCGCGGTGTTCCTGCCCAGCATCGTCAGCCCGTTCGGTGTGTATCTGGCGCGCATCTTCGCCGCTGCCGCCGTCCCGCAGGAGATCCTGGAGTCGGCGCGGCTGGACGGTGCGGGCGAGTTCCGTACGTTCTTCTCGGTGGCGTTCAAGCTGATGACGCCGTCGCTGGTGACCATCTTCCTGTTCCAGTTCGTCGCCATCTGGAACAACTTCTTCCTGCCGATGGTGATGCTGCAGAAGGAGTCGCTGTTCCCGATCACACTCGGCCTGTACGAGTGGAACGGCCAGACCGCCCGCGCGCCGCTGCTCCAGGAGTCCGTGATCACCGGCTCCCTGGTCTCGATCGTGCCGGTGATCATTGTGTTCATCCTCCTCCAGCGCTTCTGGCGTACCGGACTCGCTTCCGGCTCCCTCAAGTAAGGTCCCCTTCCTCATGCAGAACTCCGCCGTTTTCGTGCCCCATTTCCATTGGGACCGGGAGTGGTACGAGCCGTTCCAGGTGTTCCGGCACCGGCTCGTCGCCGCCCTCGACACCGTGCTGGAGACGGCCGAGGCCAACCCGGACTTCCGGTTCACGGTCGACGGGCAGATGGCCGCTGTCGAGGACTATCTGGAGATGCGGCCGGAGAACCGCGACCGGGTCAAGGCCCTGGTCACCGGCGGCCAACTCGCCGTCGGACCCTGGCTGATCCTGCTCGACGAGTTCCTCTGCTCGGGCGAGACCATCGTGCGCAACCTGCAGATGGGCTGGGCGGCCGCGGCGAAGCTCGGCGGGTCGATGCCCATCGGCTACCTGCCGGACATGTTCGGCCATGTCGCGCAGATGCCGCAGATCCTGGCACGCGCCGGGATCGAGCACGCCGCGCTGTGGCGCGGTGTGCCGGGCTCCGTCGAGGGCCATGCCTTCCGCTGGCGCGCGCCCGACGGTTCCGAGGTGCGCACGGAGTTCCTTTTCGACGGGTACGACAACGGCCTCGACGTGCTGCTCGTGCCCGACCAGATCGGCCGGGCGCTGGACGAGTACGCGCAGATGACGGCCGAGCGGTGGGGCGACGACCCGCTGCTCGCGATGGCCGGCACCGACCACAACGCACCCGACCCGCGCCTCGCGTCCTGGCTGCGCGACGCGGCCGGCGAGCAGCGTCCCATCACCATCGCGACCCTCGCCGAATACATCCGCGAGCATGTGCGTGACGATGTCTCCGCCGTCGTCACCGGAGAGCTGCGCAGCCATGTGCGCGGCAACATCCTTCCCGGTGTGCTCTCCGTACGGCTCGCACTCAAGCAGCGGATGGCCGTCGCCGAACGCACCGTCGACCACGCCGAGCGGATCAACGCGCTGTGGTCCCGGCGCGACGACTCGCCGTTCCTCGCGCTCGCCTGGCACAAGATCATCGAGTCGACGGCGCATGACTCGGTCGTCGGCTCCGGCACCGACGAGACCTCCGACCAGGTCGAGGCGCGACTCGCGGAAGCCACCCACACCGCGCGGGCGGTCCGGGACGCGGCCCTGGCCGAGCCGGCGGCCCGCGTGCCGAGCGACGGTTATCTGGTCGCCAACCCGCTGCCGTTCCCGCGAACTTCGCTGGCCGAGGTCGATGTCGTGGCTCCGCCCGAGGGGACCGAACTCATCGCGACGGGCGCCGACGGCTCGGCGCGTCCGGTGCAGTTGACCTCGACGGCACCGACCGTGCTCAGCGACGAGCGCATGGACGCGTCGCAGCTCGAACGTGTGCTGCGCCGCATCCACCGCCGCGAGCTCTTCGGCCGGCTGATCGACCGCTACGAACTCACCCCGGGATCGCTGGTCTTCCACCTCGCCGAGGTGCCGGCCGACGGGCCCTTCGACCTGCTGATCCTGCGCCGGGACGTGGCCGCCGCCGCTGCCGCCCACCCCGGCGAGTGGCGGGTGCTGACGCTGGAGGAAGCGCGCGCGACCGCGCTGGTGCCGGTGCGCGTACCCGCCTCGGGACTCGCGGGTTTCCGGGTCGAACCGATCGAAGTGACCGCCGAGTTGGCGACGGATCTCACCCCGGCGACCGGCACGGACCGGACACTGTCGAACGGACAGGTCGAGGTGACGGTCGCCGCCGACGGGACGCTCGACGTGACCGGGGCCGACGGGACCGTACTGCGCGGCGTGGGCCGTCTCGTGGACGGCGGTGACCGCGGCGACAGCTACAACTACGCCCCGCCGGGCCAGGACGTGCTCGTCTCGGAGCCGGTGGACGTCACCGTCGAACTCCTGGAGAACGGCCCGCTGCGGTCGAGGCTGCGGATCACCCGGAGCTACGAGTGGCCGGCCGCGCTCTCCGCCGAGCGTGACGTGCGCGGCGACCGGACGGTCCGCACGCCGGTGGAGACCCTGGTGGAGGTGCGGGCGGGTGAGCCGTTCGTGCGGGTCTCCACGTCGTTCCTGAACCAGTCGGCCGACCACCGGCTGCGCTTCCACGTACCGCTGCCCGAACCGGCGGCGGTGTCGGCCGCCGCCGGGCAGTTCGCCGTCACCGAGCGCGGACTGACCGCCGAGGGCGGCTGGGGCGAGTACCCGCTCCCGACCTTCCCCGCGAGTTCGTTCGTCTCGGCCGGCGCGGCGACCGTCCTGCTGGACCACTCCACCGAGTACGAACTCGTGGGCGAGGGCAGCGAACTGGCCGTCACACTGCTGCGGGCGATCGGCTCCATCAGTGTCAACATCCATCCGCTGCGTGACGAACCTGCGGCCGGCGAGATCCCCGCGCCGGGCGCGCAGGATCTCGGTGTGCGCATCGAGAACCGCCTCGCCGTCCTGCCTTCGGCGTCCGGCTGGCAGGGCGCGAACGCGGTCGCTCTCGCCGAGGAGTTCCGCAACGACGTGCTGGTCACCCGTGGGACCGGGGCCGCCGGACGTCAACTGCCGCCCGCCGAGACGGGTGTACGGGTCGAAGGGGCGGACGTCCTCGTGTCCGGCATCCGCCGTCTCCCGGAGGGCGGCATCGAGGTGCGGCTGGTCGCGATGAGCGACACCGGCTCGACCGCCCGGGTGACCGGCGCGTTCACCGAGGCAGCCACGGTCGATCTGCTCGGCAGGCCGCTCGGCACCACGCCGGTCAGCGACGCGCTCGAACTCGCCCTCGGACCGTGGGAGATCAGAACAGTCGTGGTCCGGTGAGCACCGGCACCCCGCGCACGGAACATTCCTGACCTTCCGCCACCTCCCTTTTCTTGAGAAAGAGTTGTGACCTCTTGGCCTCCGACGTTTCCGCCTATGTCTCGGACCTCGCCCCCGGACGAGGCGCGCTGCGCCCGGCGCGCTCGTGGCTGCACTCCGACGCCCCCTCCCGCTCACTGAACGGGCAGTGGAGTTTCCGGCTGTCGAAGTCGGCGCCAAGTGACGGGGATTTCGCGCCGACGGGCTTCGACGACAGCGGCTGGGACGCCATCCCGGTGCCCGCGCACTGGGTGCTCCAGGGTGACGGGGCCTACGGCCGGCCGATCTACACGAACGTGCAGTTCCCGTTCCCGATCGACCCGCCGTACGTGCCGGACGAGAACCCGACCGGCGACTACCGCCGCCACTTCGACCTGCCCGAGGACTGGACGGGGGCCGAACGCGTCGTGCTGCGGTTCGACGGTGTCGAGTCGCTGTTCAAGGTGTGGGTGAACGGGGACGAGATCGGCAGCGCGAGCGGCAGCCGGCTCGCCCACGAATTCGACGTCACACCCTCGGTCCGTCCGGGCGACAACGTCGTCGCCGTACGGGTGCATCAGTGGTCGGCGGCCAGCTATCTCGAAGACCAGGACCAGTGGTGGCTGCCGGGCATCTTCCGCGACGTCACGCTGATCGCCCGGCCGGCGGCGGGCATCGAGGACCTCTGGCTGCGCGCCGGGTTCGACGCGGGACACGGCCGGATCGAGCCGGAGATCACCGCCGACCCCGCGGCGTTCCCCGTCACGCTGCGCGCCCCTGAACTCGGCGTCGAGCAGGTCTGGTCGACGGCGGCCGATGTGGCGCCGGTCGACATCGCCGGTGTGGAACCCTGGTCGGCCGAACGGCCGCGCCTGTACGACGTCACGGTGTCGTCGGCGGCGGAGACCGTCACCGCACGTGTGGGTTTCCGTACGGTCGAGATCCGCGGCGACCAGTTCCTGGTCAACGGCAGCCGTGTGGTGTTCAACGGGATGAACCGCCACGAGACCCACCCGGAGCGTGGCCGTGTCTTCGACGAGGAGCACGCCCGCGAAGACCTGGCCCGGATGAAGCGGTTCAACGTCAACGCGATCCGCACCAGCCACTATCCGCCGCATCCACGGCTGCTCGACCTCGCCGACGAACTCGGGTTCTGGGTCGTCCTCGAATGCGATCTGGAGACACACGGCTTCGACAAGGTCGGCTGGTCCGGCAATCCGAGCGACGACGTGGCCTGGCGTGCGGCGTATCTGGACCGTGTCGAGCGCACCGTCGAACGCGACAAGAACCACCCCAGTATCGTGATGTGGTCGCTCGGCAACGAGGCGGGCACCGGCAGCAATCTCGCCGCGATGTCGGCGTGGGTCCACGCACGCGACACCGGACGGCCCGTGCACTACGAGGGCGACTACACCGGCGAGTACGCCGACGTCTACTCCCGCATGTACTCCTCCGTGCCGGAGACCGAACAGATCGGCACCGACGGCTCGCGCACATCGCTGCTGGGCTGCACTCCGGCGCAGGGCGCCCGGCAGCGCACCAAGCCGTTCCTGCTCTGCGAGTACGCGCACGCGATGGGCAACGGACCGGGTGCGCTGGACGACTACCAGGCGCTCGTGCACACGTACCCACGGCTGCACGGCGGTTTCGTCTGGGAGTGGCGCGACCACGGCATCCTGGCGAAGGCCCCGGACGGTACTCCGTACTACGCGTACGGCGGTGACTTCGACGAGGTCGTGCACGACGGCAACTTCGTCATGGACGGCATGGTGCTGAGCGACGACGTCCCGACACCCGGCCTGCACGAGTACAAGGCGGTCGTCCAGCCGATCCGCTTCGCCTTCGACGGCGACGACATCGTCCTGACCAATCTGCGGCATTCGGCCGACACGGCCGATCTGCGGTTCCGGTGGCGGGTGGAGCACGACGGCGCGCTCGTCGACTCCGGGGAACTGCCGGTCCCCGCCGTCGCCGCGGGCGGGTCGGCGCGGGTGCCGCTGCCCCCGATATCCGTGGCGGACGAGGCGGAGACCTGGCTCACGCTCGACGCGGTACTGGCGGTCGGCACCGCCTGGGCGGACGAGGGCCATGTGCTGGCGACCGCTCAGCTCGACCGGTCAACGCGGCTTCCCGTCAACGGCGTTCGTCCCGAGACCGAGTGGCGGCGCAGCGACGGCACACTGACGCTCGGTATCGCGGAGTTCGTGAACGGCTCGCTCGTACGTCTCGCCGGACGCCCGGTGGCGGGGCCGCGTCTTGAGCTGTTCCGGGCCCCCACCGACAACGACGAAGGCACGTCGGGCGAGGTCGAGGAGAGCGACGCCGGTGTGGCCGGGGTCTCCAACGCCGAACTGTGGCGCGCCGAAGGGCTGAACAGGCTGACCACCCGCCTGGTGTCCGTGGAGCGCACCGCGCGGGCCCTGCGGACCGTCGCGAAGGTCTCGGCGGCGAACTCCGCCTCGTCCGTCGTCGTGGAGTCGCTCTGGTCGCTCGACGGCGAAGGACTCGAACTCCGCGTAGACATAGAGCCGTCGGGCGGTTGGTCGACGGTGTGGCCGCGCATCGGGATCCGGTTCGAGCTGCCGGACGGCGCGGCCCCCGTGGACGGCGCCGAGTGGTTCGGGCTCGGCCCGTACGAGTCGTACCCCGACAGCATCCGCGCGGCCCGCACCGGCCGCTTCTCCGCCTCGGTCCACGAGCTCTCGGTCGACTACGCGCGCCCCCAGGAGACGGGCCACCGCTCGCAGGTGCGCCGGCTCGCACTGACCAGCAAGGGACGTACGGTGCTACGCGTCGCGACGCTCCCGGACAGCCGGGGACGCCGCCCGGGCTTCACCCTCAGCCGCCACACGCCGCAGCAGATCGCCCAGGCCGACCACCCGTTCGAGCTGCCCGTTTCGACGGCGAGCCAGCTGACCCTCGACGCGGCCCAGCACGGACTCGGTTCACGCGCGTGCGGCCCGGACGTACGACCGGAGTTCGCGCTGCGCCCCGAGTCCCGCACGATCAGGCTCCGTATCTCCGAGGGCTGAGCCGCGGGGGCACGGAACCAAAAGCGTCCCGGGCCGGACGGCCCTGAGGCAGTCCGGTCCGGGACAGTGTGACGGTGCTCAACCCTTTGTCATCGGAAGGAGCGGTGCGGTTTCGGCAGGGTCACGCGGGACGGGCCGTGCCAGGCCCGCTCTGTGGAGAAGAGCGGGTCGGCCGCTCGCCCGGTGACCACCGGCAGGGTGATGCCGCTGCCCGCCAGGTCGACGCTGATCCGGGCGCCGGTGGCCCGGTCGCTCTGGATGTCGGTGTCGGTGCCGACGAGCACCAGCGCGAGCCGGTGTCCGGCCTTGAAGACGTAGTCCTGCGGGAGGGTGTCCCAGCGGACCGGCGTGGCGACGCCCGGTTCCACCGGGGTCGGGTGGCTGAGCGAACGACGGTTCTGGGCGTCGATGTAGCCGCGCGCCACCACGTTGACGTCGGACGTCACCGTGTCGGTGACCACCTGCTTGTAGCAGGCGTCGTCCAGCGCCGTGCTCTCACCGTTGCAGTCCTCGGTGGTGAGGGTCTTCACCCCTTCCCTGCCGTCCAGGTAGTTGACCCGGGTGTCGGTGCCGTAGTCGACGAGGAGCGCGCCGAGGTTCGCCGTCGGCTTGTCCAGCTTGACCTTGAGGCTCACCTTCGGCGTACCGGACACCCTGGTGTCGCGCGTCAGCGGCGGTGTCGTGTAGGCGAGGCGGTACGGTGCGGCGGCCGTCGGGTCGCTCACCACCGTGGCCTCGTCCTGCCCGGTGTCGGTGTAGGTGGCGGTGCCCCTGGCCGCTGCGAGACCGAGCCCGCCGTCCGCCTGCGGACGCAGGGTGACCGGCTTGGCCTGCGGCGCCGGCCAGTCGGACTGGGTGGCCCAGGTGTCGGGACCGACCTCCAGGTCCACCCGCGGCTTCTTCATGATGTCGTTGGGTATGCGCCACAGCCAGTGGTCGAACCACTGGTGCAGGGTGTCCACCCAGGCGTCGCGCCGGTAGTCGAACGGGTCGACATGGCCGTACTGGGACAGCCACACCTTGCGCGGGACGCCCTGCTCGGCCAGCCCCGACCACCACGTGGAGAACTGGTTGGGCTTGACGTTGAGGTCGTTGAGACCCTGCGTGGCGAACACGGACGCGTGCACCTTGCTCACGTCGCCGATGGTTCCGCTGCGGTAATCCCGTTCTTTCCAGAAGGCGTTGTAGTCGCCGGTCGTGTCGTCCTGGCCTGTCAGCAGCTCCTGCTGCACCGCGGCGCACTTGGCGGGCGGATCGGTGTCGACGGTGTCGGCGAGGCCGTCCTCCTGGTGCCGGGAGAACAGGGTGCCGCTCATGCGGCTGTAGTCGTACCAGGAGCTGATCGCCGAGATCGGCACGATCGTCTCCAGGCCCTTCACCCCGGTCGCGGCGACGCCGTTGGCCAGCGTGCCGTCGTAGGACTTGCCGATCATGCCGGTACGGCCGGTCGTCCAGCTCGCCTTGACCCGCTTGCCCTGCGCGTCGTACGCCGTGGCGCGGCCGTTCAGCCAGTCGACGACGGCCTTGCCGCCGAGCACGTCGGAGGCGCCGCCCGAGGTCGGGCAGCCGTCGGACTTCGTCGTCCCGTCCATGTCGACGTTCAGCACGGCGTAGCCGCGCGGCACGAAGTAATTGTCGTAGTACAGCGGTGACTTGGTCTGGACCCCGGCGGCGTCGTAGGTCTTGCGCTCCGACTCGTTGCCGCGGCCGAGATTGTCGTAGTACGGGCTCTCGTCCATGATGACGGGGACCTTGAGCCCCCGGTCGCTCTCCCTGGGGCGGACGATGTCCACCCTGATCAGGTCCTTCTTGCCGTCGCCGTCGGAGTCGACGGTCGACTGCACCCGGACGTACTCCCTGATGGCGTCCTGGTACGAGAAGACGGGCTGCGTCCCGTCGGCGGTGACCTTGATGGAAGGTTTCTGCGCCGCATGGGCGGCGGCAGGCATCCCGGCCGCCGCGAGGGCGGCCGTGACGGCGAGCGAGACGAGAGCTCTTCGGTGTGATGGGATCCGCATGCACTACCTCCTGGGGGGTTACGCGCGCAATCTCCCGCAGACGATCACTCATCCACAAGCGACATTCACGCCACTCATGGGGATTGACCTCCGCGAACCGCGAGGTAGGCTTACCTAAGTTTTCTACCGGTGAACTCGTAAGCGTTAACGTCAATCAACGCGTGAACCTTCAGCCTGCGACAACGGCTCGGGGTAAGCGTGGACGACGCTGAGTTGACCGTGGCTGCCCCGGCCGGGAATGGATCCGCCCGGTGGTACGGCACATACCCGAAGAGATACCCGAAGAGCAGCTGCCCCGGCGCCGATCGCCCTTCTCCCGCCGGGTGCGGGGTCTCGCGATGGACACCGCCCCCTTGCAGATCGCGTCGTTCCGGCGGCTGTGGACGTCCACGGTCGTCACCTCGGTCGGCAGCCAACTCACCGCCGTCGCCGTCCCCTTGCAGATCTACGACGACACGCACTCGTCGGTCTGGGTGGGGGTGTCCGGCGTGGTGGCCCTGGTGCCGCTGGTGGTGTTCGCGCTGTGGGGCGGCGCCATCGCCGACATGATGGACCGGCGCAAGCTGCTGCTCATCAGCAACTGCGGCATCGCCGCCACCTCACTGCTGTTCTGGGCGCAGGCAGCGGCGGGACTGCACTCGGTGTGGGTCCTGATGGTCCTGCTCGGGCTCCAGCAAGGCCTGTTCGGGATCAACTCGCCCACCCGGACGGCCTCGGTGGCCCGGCTCGTACCGCCCGAGCAGCTGCCGTCGGCGACGGCGCTGATCTCCACCGTGACCCAACTCGGCCAGATCGTGGGACCGATGCTGGCCGGTGTACTGGTGCCGGTGGTCGGCCTGTCGAGTCTGTATCTGTGCGACACGATCGCGCTGTGCGCGACGCTCTGGGCGGTGTGGCAGCTGCCCCCGCTGCCACCACTGGGCGGCGTGGTCCGGCGGGCCGGGCTGCGGGACGTGGTCGAGGGGTTCCGGTATCTGTCGACGCAGCGGCTGCTGCTGGTGTCGTTCCTGGCCGACGTGATCGCGATGGTGTTCGGGATGCCGCGCGCGCTGTTCCCGCAGATGGCGCAGGTCGACTTCGGCGATCCGCCGGGCGGCGGCTACGCGCTCGGCGTGCTCTACGCGGCGATTCCGGCCGGCGCCCTGCTGGGCGGTCTGCTGTCCGGCACGTTCGCCCGGGTACGACGGCACGGGGCGATGGTGGTGGGCGCCGTGTGCGCCTGGGGCCTCGCCGTGGCCGTGTTCGGTCTTTCCGGGCCGCTGTGGCTGGCGGCGGTCGCCCTGGCCGTGGCGGGCGCCGCCGACATGGTCTCGATGGTCTTCCGCGGCTCCATCCTGCAGCTGGCGGCGACGGACGAGATGCGTGGCCGGATGCAGGGGGTGTTCACCGTGGTCGTCGCGGGCGGTCCTCGGCTGGCGGACGCCCTGCACGGCGTGACCGGCTCGTCGATCGGCCCCCGCGCGACCGTGACGGGCGGGGGGCTGCTGGTCGTGCTGGCCATGCTCGCGATGGCCTTGGCCGTACCGGCGTTCTGGCGCTACCGCCTGGCGACGACACCGACGGAACAAATCCTGGAGAAGTGACGGGGCGGCGCCAGAAGGCTGGACGAGAAGGATGAGAAGGCTGGGTTTGCAAACCTGACTTTGGAAGCCTAACCTTCCAAAGTGTGACTGAGGCAGAGAAGTCCGCCGGCGAGAGCGCCGCGGTCCGCGGGACGGCGACACGACTACGCGTCTCCCTGGGGGCGTTCAGGCGCCGGGTCCACGAGGCCGCGACCGAGGGTGACCTGACAGGTCCGGAGCTGACGGCCGTTTCGCGGCTGGACCGAGGGGGCCCTTCGACCATCGCCGAGCTGGCCAGACGCGAGCAGATCAGCCCGCAGGCGATGGGCGCGACGGTCGCAGGGCTCGAACGGCGCGGTCTGGTCGTACGCGAGCCGGACGCCAACGACGGACGCCGTTCGATCCTCACGCTCACACCGGCAGGCCGGACCGCGATCCGGTCGGGTCGCAGCGCGATCGTCGACAAGATGGTCGTCGCGCTGGACGAGTCGTTCACCCGCGAGGAGATCGCCGCCCTCGACGAGGCCGCGCTGTTGATCGAGCGGCTCGCCGATCTCCTCTGACCCCCGCGCCGACCTGCGTCCCTCCAGCCTCTCCTATCCCGTGGAGTTGTGATGTCCCCCGCCCGTCCCCCGGCCACTCCAGCGCAGGCGCCCGCGGACGCCGCACCCTGGGGTGACCACCCGTTCTCCCGGAGATTCACCAGCCCGCTGTTCATCGGCTCGGCTCTCAACCCGGTCAACAGCTCCCTCATCGCGACCGCCCTGGTGCCGATCGCCCACGGGCTCGGCGTGTCGATCGGGCAGACGACCGCGCTGGTCACCGCGCTGTACCTGGCGAGCGCCATCGCCCAGCCCACCGCG
Organism: Streptomyces sp. AcH 505; assembly: GCF_000818175.1. Classification (GTDB taxonomy): domain Bacteria; phylum Actinomycetota; class Actinomycetes; order Streptomycetales; family Streptomycetaceae; genus Streptomyces. The sequence goes on along the minus strand of NZ_JTIY01000001.1, from coordinate 6,412,496 downwards.
GGCAAGGCCGCCGAGGTGTTCGGGCCACGGCGGGTGTTCCTGGCCGGCATCGTGCTCGTCGCGGTGGGCGGTCTGGTGGGCGGCTTCGCCCAGAATCTGCTCACGCTGCTGGTCAGCCGGGTGCTGATCGGGCTCGGCACGTCGTGCGCGTATCCGACGGCGATGCTGCTCATCCGCCGCCGCGCCCACGACGCGGGGCTCGACCAGCCGCCCGGCGGTGTGCTGGGCGGGCTGCAGATCGCCGGTATCGCCACCGCCTCCCTCGGGCTGCCGGTCGGCGGGGTCCTGGTCGGTGCCTTCGGCTGGCGCTCGGTCTTCTTCGTCAATGTGCCCGTCGCGTTGATCGCACTCGTCGCGACGCTGGCCTGGGTGTCGCCCGACGGACCGCTCGACCGCTCGCGCAGCGCCCGTACCGTCGCCTCCAACCTCGATGTGACCGGGATAGGGGGTTTCGCGGCCGCGATGATCGCGCTGCTGCTGTTCCTCTTCGAACTGCCGACCGCGCACTGGTATCTGCTGGCTGTCTCGGTCGTGCTGTGGATGGCGCTCGTGGCCTGGGAGCTGCGCGCCCGCACCCCGTTCCTCGACATCCGGCTGCTCGCCGGAAATCTGCCGCTGACCAGGACGTATCTGCGCTACGGGCTGGTGCTGCTCTGTGTCTACGTCGTGCTCTACGGCATCACGCAGTGGGTGGAGACCGTGCGCGGTCTGTCCGAGACGGCGTCCGGTCTGCTGCTCCTGCCCATGACGCTGGTCTCCGGGCTGGTGATCTACCCGTTCTCCCGGCGCAATCTGGTCCGGAGCCCCGTCATCATCGCGTCGCTGACGTGTCTGGTCGCCTCCGCCGGAGTGCTGATGCTCAGCGCGTCGGCCTGGATCGGCTGGATCGTCGTCATCACGCTCGTCTTCGGCGTGGCGATGGGCGCGGGCGCGGCGGGCAACCAGACCGCCCTCTACGCCCAGGCCCCGGCGGAGCAGCTCGGCACCGCCTCCGGGCTGCTGCGCACCTTCGGTTACGTCGGCTCGATCGCCTCGTCGGCCATCACCGGCATCGTCTTCCACACCCATGTCACGGACGGCGGTGTCCATCTCATCGGCTGGATCATGATCGGCGTCAGTCTCGTGCTGGTCGCGATGACCGTGACCGACCGCAAGCTGGGGTCCGTGCGCAGCAAGGGGTGACGAAAGCCGCGGCTACGGTCAACGCGCCCGCCGGGATCAGCTCATCAGCACGATCTTCCCTCGGGCATGGCGGGTCTCGCTCAGTTCGTGCGCTGCCGCCGCCTCCGCGAGCGGGAACGCCGCGGCGACCGGCACCCGCAGCCGGCCCTCACCGGCGAGCGTGACGGCGAGCGCGAGCCCGTGCACCGCCAGCGGGTCGGCGCCCGCTCCGACCGCCTTGCCCGTCTCGTCGGCCGGCGCTCCGTGCGACATGTGGACGCCGTGGGCCGCCGCGTCCATGTCGGCGATCGTCACCACGCGCGCGGTGTCGCCCGCGATGGCGACGAGGTCCGGCAGCGCGCCTCCGGCGCAGTCGAAGACGGCGTCGACCCCGGCCGGTGCCAGCGCGCCGACCCGGGCGGCGAGCCCCGTCCCGTACGTCGTCGGCTCGGCGCCGAGGGAGCGCAGGAAGTCGTGGTTGTGCGCGCTCGCCGTACCGATGACGGTGGCGCCACGGGCGACGGCGAGCTGGACGGCGACGGTGCCGACCCCGCCGGCCGCCCCCTGTACGAGCAGGGTCTGTCCGGCGCGGACGGCGAGCCGGTCGAGGACCCGGGTGGACGTCTCGACGGCGCCGGCGGCGCCACCCGCCTCTTCCCAGCTCCACCCGGCCGGTTTGGGCGCCCAGCCGGTCAGGACCGCGAACTCGGCGTTGGCGCCGCGGGTGGCCGCACCGACCATGCCGAACACCTCGTCGCCCTCACCCACCCCCGCGACACCGTCGCCGACCTCGTCCACGACACCTGCGGCGTCGAAACCGGTCCTGAAGGGGAACGTGACCGGTACGACGTCGCGCAGGGCCCCGGAGCGGATCCGCATCTCTCCTGGTGAGACGCCCGACGCCCGGACGGCGATCCTGATCTCACCCGGCCCCGCGTGCGGCTGCGGCACCTCGGCGACGTACACCACACTGGGCGGCCCGTACTCGGCGAACTCGATTGCTCTCATGCGCCGGACCGTAACGGAACACCCCGTCCGTTTGACTAAAGTGAGAGCGGTGACGACGCAAGTGATAACGCATCTCCGCTCCGACGCCCGCGACAACCGCGAGCGCATCCTCGCGGTCGCACGCGCGGCGTTCGCCGCCGAGGGTCTGGACGTACCGATCCGGGAGATCGCCCGGCGCGCCGAGGTGGGTGTCGCGACCGTCTACCGGCACTTCCAGACCAAGGAAGCGCTGCTGGCCGAGGCGTTCGAGGAGCAGCTGGCCTCCTGCTCCGCCGTCGTGGCGGAGGGAGTGGCGGCGGACGATCCGTGGCGCGGGTTCTGTCTGGTGATCGAGCGGCTGATGGAGATGCACGCCCTCGACCGGGGCTTCGCCCGCGCGTTCACCTCGCAGTATCCCGGCGCCGCGGACTTCGCCGCCGACCGTGACCGCACCCTGCGGCTGCTGCTCGAACTGGTACGGCGGGCGCAGGAAGCGGGCCCGTTGCGGGACGACTTCGTCCTGGAGGACATCAGCCTGGCGCTGATGGCGAACGAGGGCATCCGCGCCGAGACCCCGGAGCTGCGGGTGGCGGCGTCGCGCCGCTTCGCGGCCCTGATGCTCCAGTCCTTCCAGGCGAACCCGGTCCGTGCGCCGCTTCCGCCCGCGGTCCGGCTGCCGCTCTCCCGGCGATAGCGGTTCAGCGGCAGCGGTCGGGCAGTCCGGGCGTACGGCGCCGGGTGCGCCGCGAAGTCACACCGTCACGCGGCGGATGGTGGCGAAGCCGCCCGCCAGCATCAGGGCGACGACGACGGCGAGCACGCCGGTGAAGCCGGTCGCGGTGAGCGCGGTGAAGAAGTGGCCGATGCCCGTCCAGCCGTGCACCCACGTCGCGACGACCGCGGCGAGGGCCAGCGCGCCGAGCTGCGCCCCGCCGAAGATCATGGTGCCGGTCAGCCCCGCGCGGCGGTGGATCAGGCCGTACCACATCCCCCAGAGGAACAGGAGGGCGAACGCGGTCGCCGCGGTGAGCCACGACTGGTACCACGCGCCGTCGAGCAGGTACGGGACGCGGAAGTACGCCATGTGCATCCCCCAGCCGCCGGTCGCGCGCTCGGCGATCTGGCCGACGGCGACGGCGAACCCGAAGCACACGGCCAGCGCGAGGGCCAGCGAGGAGACGCCGAGGAAGTAGACGCGGCGGCTCACCCCGAGGGCGACGGCGAACGGCAGTGCGCGGGCGGCCGACTGCACGCCGGCGGAGAACATCACGATGAAGACGGCCGCCAGCCCGCCGACCCAGCGGTGGTCCGAGTCGCCCGCCGGGGTAAGGCCCAGGATCACCACGTCGAGGACGAAGCCGAAGACCGCCCAGCCCCAGGGCATGACGAGATAGGTGACACGGTCGAGGAGCAGATAGCGGACGACGGCGCCGACCGGGGTGGGACGCATCAGGATGCCCTCGCTGTCGTGAGGTCGGACGGGTCGTGGCCCTCGGCCGCGTAGACCGCGAGCTGTTGCAGGGTGACGTCCTCCAGGCGCAGCCGCAGATGGTCGGCGAGTTCCCGGTCGCGTGCGTCGAGCCTGCCGACCATCACGGCCCTGGTCTGCGCGCCCATCGTGCGGCGGCTCACCGTCGTACGGCCCGCGACGAACCGCTCGACGCCGCCGACCGGTCCTGTGACGGTCGTGGCGGTGCCGCGCAGGTCGTCGGCCGGCGCGTCGAGGACGAGCCGGCCGTGGTCGAGGACCAGGACCCTGTCCAGGAGTTCGGCGGCCTCGTCGACGAGATGGGTGGAGAGCACGATGCACCGCGGGTGGGCCGTGTAGTCGGCCAGCAACTGGTCGTAGAAGAAGCCGCGTGCGACCGCGTCCAGACCGGCGTACGGCTCGTCGAACAGGGTGAGTTCGGCTCGGGCCGCCAGTCCGACGATGATGCCGAGCGCGGTCCGCATACCGCGCGACAGCTTCTTGACGGGCCGGGCGGGCGGCAGTTCGTACGCGTCCAGCAGGGCGCCGGCCAGACCTGCGTCCCAGTTCGGGTACAACAGCGCTCCGGCCGCGAGGACTTGACGGACCTTCAGGTCGGGATAGGTCTGGTCCTCCCTGATGAGGATCATCCGGCGCAGCACCGCGTCGTTCTCCAACGGCCGGGCCCCGAAGACATGCACCCGCCCGGCGGAGGTCAGCTCCTGGCCGGCCAGGATGCGCAGCAGTGTGGTCTTGCCCGCACCGTTGCGGCCCACGAGTCCCGCGATGCACGGTGTGTCGAGTGCGAAGGTGACATCGGTCAGCGCCTGGTGACCGCGATAGTGGCGATCGACCCCGGTGACCGAGACGGCCGGCGTCATACCTCTCCCCCCGTGACCGCCTCGGCCGAGGTGACCTCGGCCGATGCCATTTCCTCGCGCACGAGACCGAGCAGTTCGTCCGCCCCGATCCCGAGCCGCCCCGCCTCGACCACCATCGGCCGTACGTACCGGTCGGTGAAGCGGCGGCGCCGGGCGTGCACCAGCCGGCCCCGCGCGCCTTCCGCGACGAACATGCCGACGCCCCGCCGCTTCTCCACCAGCCCGTCGTCCAGGAGCTGGGTGAGGCTGCGCGCAGCCGTGGCCGGGTTGACCCGGTAGAACGACGCGAGTTCGTTGCTGGACGCGACCCGTTCACCCTCGCCCACGGTGCCGTCGGCGATCTGGTTCGCCAACTCGGCGGCGATCTGGGCAAAGATCGGCCCGCCGTCGTCAAGAAGTGACATCTTCTCTCCTTTACCTAACCGGTTCCCTACCCTACTAGGGAACCAGATTGGCGGGCAAGCCTGCGGAGAACGGTTCGCCACGCTGGTGCCGGCCCGTAGCAGCGGGGAGATCGCCGATACCGCCTAGGTCCTGTCCGGTCGATCTTCGCGGATCAGCCCGCGGCGTCTGGTGCGGTGCATCGCAAGGCGGAGGATCATCCCCGTACTGGTTGTACGGGGATCGGTCCGACAACGCGGCGAGGTGCCGTGCCAGGCGGTGCGGGCCCGCGAAGATCGACCGGACAGGGCCTAGGCTCGGACGCGCGCCCCGACGAGCCACCACCTACGGAGACGGTCATGACCAGCATCGCCATCATCGGAGCAGGACGCGGTCTCGGAGCCGCCGTCGCACGGCAGTTCGGCCGCGAGGGCTTCGGCGTCGCGCTGATCTCCCGTACGCGGGACCATGTGGACGCGCTCGCGGCCGAGCTCGGAGCCGAGGGCCTGAACGCGCGCGGCTTCGCCGCCGATGTGCGCGATCCGGCCGCCCTCACGGCTGCCCTGGCGGACGCCGCATCGGCGCTGGGGCCGGTGGAAGTGCTCCAGTACAGCCCCCTGCCGCACCGGGACTTCATGAAGCCCGTCCTGGAGACCACCGCCGCCGATCTCCAGGCGCCCTTCGAATTCTCCGTCCAGGGCCCGGTGACGGCCGTACGGCAGGTACTGCCCTGGATGCTGGCCGAGGGCCGTGGCACGATCCTCTTCGTGAACGGCGGCACCGCCGTACAGCCCCACTCCGAGCGGGCGGGTACCTCCGTCGCTTTCGCCGCCGAAAGCGCCTACGCGCAAATGTTGCACGAGACGCTGACCGACAGGCGGGTGCATGTCGCGCAGCTGATCATCCCGGGCGCGATCACCGCCGGGGATCCGAGGAAGGACCCCGGCGTGCTCGCCGGAACCCTGTGGACCATGCATCGCGAGCGCACCGGCTTCCGCCACTTCGCCGAGCCCATGGACGCCTGAGCCGCCGCACCGGACCCGCTCCTACGCCATGTCGCCGGCCAGCGCGGAGAGCAGCGCGAGCGCCTCGGCCGACCGGGAGCCGGGCTCGGCCTGGTAGATCACCAGGAGCTGGTCCTCTGCGCCGGCGACGACAAACTTGTCGTACCGCAGCTCCATCTCGCCGACCTGCGGATGGTGCATGTGGTGGACGCCGCCGCCCGGCTGGGGGCGTACGTGATGGCGCGACCAGAGCCGGCGGAACACGTCGCTCTTCACCGATAGTTCGCCGACCAGCTCCGTCAGACGCGGATCGTCGACGTCCGCTCCTGCCGCCGCGCGCAGGCTCGCGATCAGACCGCCGATGTTCCGTTCCGACACGTCGAGGAGCGCCTGCGCCGCCGGGTCGAGGAGCGCGGCGCGCAGCAGATTGGTGCCGGGGGTGTAGATCGGGGACAGCGCGACGGCCATCCGGTTGGAGGTGAGCACGTCGAGGTAGCGGCCCTGCACATAGGCGGGGGTCCTGTCCCACGAGGCGACCAGCTGGGTGACGGTGGGGCGGACCCGCTCGGTGCGGCGCGGGGCGCGCCGCCGGCGGTGCGCCGGGTCCGCGAGGTCGTGCAGATGCGCGGACGCCTCGCGGTCGAGGCCGAGCGCCCGGGCGACGGCGTCCAGCACCTGGGCCGACGGGTTGCGGTCGCGGCCCTGTTCGAGCCGGGTGTAGTACTCGGTGCTGATGCCGGCCAGCAGCGCCAGCTCGTCGCGGCGCAGGCCCGGTACGCGCCGGTGGCTGTTGACGGTGATCCCCACGTCCTCGGGACGCACCTGTTCGCGCCTGGCGCGCAGGAACTCGCCGATCAGATTGGCTGCCACCCCTCCACCATAGGTCGCCACCGCCGCCGCCGGGTGGCCCTGCCGGCACCCCCCTCAGCGGGGCGCTGGCTACGGGGCGCCAGGTCGGGCGAGGCTCGGTCCATGACACGAAACTGGCTCATCACCGGAGTGAACACCGGCTTCGGCCGCCATCTCACCGAGCAGCTGCTCGCCCGCGGCGAGCGCGTCGCGGGCACCGTCCGCCGGCTCGATTCGGTCGCCGACCTCACCGGCAAGTACGGCGACGCGTTCCATGCCGCCCTCCTCGACCTGACCGACACCGCGCGTATCCGGGAGGTGGTGGACGCGGCGCACGCCCGGTTCGGGCGGCTCGACGTGGTCGTGAGCAACGCCGGGTACGGCCTGATCGGCGCCGCCGAGGAGCTGAGCGACGAGCAGGTGCGCCATCAGATCGACACCAACCTGCTCGGCTCGATCCAGCTGATCCGTGCCGCGCTCCCCCACCTGCGGGCGGCGGGCGGCGGCCGGATCCTCCAGCTGTCCTCGATGGGCGGCCAGGCCGCATGGCCCGGCGGCTCGCTCTACCACGCGACGAAATGGGGCATCGAAGGCTTCGCGGAGGCGCTGGCCGGTGAGGTCGCACCGTTCGGCATCGGCGTCACGATCGTCGAACCGGGCGGCGCCCGCACCGAGTTCCGGCACGGCGGGGTGCGTCTCGGCGCGCGGCTCGACGCGTACGACGTCACCCCCACAGCGGCGGTCCACCGCATGGTCGAGGACACGACGCGCCTCCCCGTCGGGGACCCGGCCCGGATGGCCACGCTCATGATCGAAAGCGTCGGCCAGGATCCCGCACCGCTCCGGCTGGCGCTCGGCAGCGACGCGTGGACCGCGATGACCGGCGCGCTCGAAGAGCGGCTGGCCGCCTTGCGTCCCCAGCGGGAGACGGCCGCTTCGACCGATTTCTGACCTTCCGGCCGCCGTCGTGGCGCATCATGCGTACAGGCTTGATCCCGACGGTGTGGAGGCTCCTCGATGGCGGACGCGGGCAGTACGGCGGCCGGTGCGGAAGAACGGATACCTCGGCTGCGCCTCGACGAGCTGCTGGAGGAGCTGCAGGTCCGCATCGACGCGGTGCGCGGCACCCGGGACCGGGTGCACAGTCTGCTGGAGGCGGTCCTGTCCGTCGGACGGGAGCTGGATCTGGCCCAGGTGCTGCGGGACATCGTCGAGGCGGCCGTGGTGCTGGTCGACGCGCAGTACGGCGCGCTGGGGGTGATCGGCGGGGAGCAGAGCCTGTCGGAGTTCATCACGGTGGGCATGGACGACGAGCGACGGGCCCGGATCGGGGATCTGCCCAGCGGCCACGGGCTGCTCGGTGAGCTGATCCGGCATCCCGTACCGCTGAGACTGGCCGAGCTGGCCGACCACGAGTCGTCGTCGGGTTTCCCGCCGAACCATCCTCCGATGCATTCGTTCCTCGGCGTGCCGATCCGGGTGCGTGACGAGGTCTTCGGGAATCTGTATCTCACGGAGAAGCGCAGCGCCAAGGAGTTCGACGCCGAGGACAAGTCGGTGCTGCGGACCCTGGCCGTGGCCGCCGGTGTGGCCATCGAGAACGCCCGGCTCTACGAGGCTGCGCGCAGCAGGGAGTTGTGGCTGTCGGCGAGTTCGGAAGTCACGAGCCGGCTGCTGTCGGGCGATCCGCGCCCGCAGGTGCTGGAGCTGATCGTCGAGCGGGCACGGCAGATCCTCGACGCCGACGTGGGGCTTGTCGCCGTTCCCGTCGGCGGCGGCGGTCTGCGTACGGAACTGGCGGTGGGGCTCGAAGTGTCGGCGCACGGCGGCCTGTCGGGCGGCGGCCCGGACTCCGGGGCGGACGGCGAGGCGGACACCGGGCCGGACGGTTTCATCGGGGCGGCGTTCACCGGGACGCAGCCGGTCGTGAGCAAGGACATCGCCACCGATCCGCGGATCGAGGGCGGCGCGGCCCGCTGGACGGGGCTGGGCCCTGCGGTGGCGGTGCCGATGGGGACGGGGGAAGGTGTACGGGGTGTGCTGGTGCTGGCCCGCAGCGCCGGGCGTCCGGCGTTCGGGGCCGCGCAGTCCGCTCCGCTGCTCGGCTTCGCGGGACAGGCGGCGCTCGCGATGGAACTGGCCGAACGGCGCAGTGACACCGAGCAGATCACCCTGCTGGAGGACCGCGACCGGATCGCCCGTGACCTGCACGACCTGGCCATCCAGCGGCTGTTCGCGACCGGTATGACACTGCAGAGCGCCCAGAAGTTCGTCCAGCACCCGGAGGTCGCGGAGCGTCTCGAACGTGCGGTGAACGACCTCGACGAGACCATCAAGATCATCAGGTCGACCATCTTCGGGCTGCGCGCGCACGAGCCGGGCCGGTCGGGGGACGGCGTCCGCAGCCGGCTCGCCGTCGTGGTGGAGCGTGCGGGTGTCTCGCTGGGCTTTCCGCCGGCGCTGCGGCTTGAGGGGCTGATCGAGACCGAGGTGTCGCCCGCGGTCGCCGACCATATGATCGCGGTGCTGGTCGAGGCGTTGAGCAATGCCGCCCGGCACGCGCACGCCCGGTCCGTCGACGTCCGTCTCGCGGTCGCCGCTGGGACGTTGACGCTGACCGTCGCCGACGACGGGGTGGGCGTGGGCCCCGGAGCCGCGCACGGTGGGCTGAAGAACATCGAACAGCGGGCGACCGCGCTCGGCGGCACCTTCGTCCGGGACACCCCGGCCGGTGGCGGTACCCGTCTGGTGTGGCGCGTACCGGTGCGGGGCGGTGCGTCCTGAGCCCAACCGGGCTGACGAACAGGGCCGTTCGGCCCTGCGGTCGGAGCCGAAGAGCCGATGCGCCGGCGCGGGTGCCGGAGGAGATTGAGGACACGAACCCGAACTCACCGCAGCACGCCAGCCCTGAAAGGGATGTATCCCATGGCAGTTCACGAAAGCCCCCGGCCCACCGGATTGCGCCTCCCGTCGTCGCGCAAGCACACGGCGGACCCGGCCATCGCCGCCGACCGGCCGCAGGCCATGTCGTGGGCGCTCGCCCGTACCGCCGCCGGCGCCCGCATCCTGCTCGGCTTCGTCTTCCTCTGGGCGTTCTTCGACAAGCTCTTCGGCTGGGGTTACGCGACGCCGTCGGCCGGGGCCTGGATCAACGGAGGCTCGCCCACCAAGGGCTTCCTCGGCGGGGTTTCGGCCGGACCGCTCCAGTCGGCCTTCCACGCGTGGGCCGGCCAGCCCTGGGCGGACTGGCTGTTCATGCTGGGCATGCTCGGTCTCGGGGTCGCCCTCACATCCGGTGTCGCGCTGCGGGTCACCGCCGTCGCCGGGACTGTGATGATGGCGCTCATGTGGGCGGCGGAGTGGCCCCCGGCCAAGCACCTGGCGGACGGGTCACCCAGCATGTCGTCCAATCCCCTTGTCGACTATCACGTCATGTTCGCCGCTGTCATGATCGTTCTCGCGGTCGCCGCGGCGGGCCGCACCTGGGGGCTCGGCAAGGTCTGGCAGGAACTCCCCTTCGTACGCGACAACAGCCGCTGGCTGGTCTGAACGGCCGCCGGTCCTTCACGGACCGGCGGTTCCCGCAGTACTCCCCATCACCGCGAAGGACGGCCATGACAACAGACGCACCGCAGGATCCCATCCGGGTGTTCCTGCTCGACGATCATGAGGTCGTCCGGCGAGGCGTACGTGACCTGCTCGGCGCCGAACCCGGTATCGAGGTCGTGGGCGAGGCGGGCAGCAGGGAGCAGGCCCTGGCCAGGGGGCCCGCGCTCCGCCCCGACGTGGCCGTACTTGACGTGCGGCTGCCGGACGGGAACGGGATCACGGTCTGCCGGGAGCTGCGCTCCCTGATGCCGGAGCTGGTGTGTCTCATGCTGACGTCGTTCGACGACGACGATGCGCTGCTGGACGCGATCATGGCGGGTGCCGCCGGATACGTACTGAAGGAGATCAGGGGCTCCGACCTGGTCACGGCCGTACGCACCGTCGCTTCGGGCCGGTCGATGCTCGATCCTGCGACCACCGCCCGGCTGATGAGCAGCATTCGCGGCGAAGCGGGACCCGCGCAATCCGAGTTCGCCGTGCTCGCCGAACTCACCCCGAGGGAGCGGGAGATCCTGGGGCTGATCGGCGAAGGGCTCACCAACGCGCAGATAGGCAAACAGCTTTATCTCTCCGCGAAGACCGTCAAGAACAACGTCTCCCGGCTGCTGGCGAAGCTCGGTGTCGAACGGCGCATCCAGGCGGCCGTACTCGCCACCGCCGCCGACGGACCGGCGTCCGGTACGCGCGCACGCGGCGCGTACCGGACGCCGTAGGCCCGTGCGGACCAACTGATGTCCTCTCCGGGGCTAGTTCCAGGAGGTCAGTCCCGCGCCGTACGGGTAGAGCGGGTTCCCGTACGTCGTCGGAACGGTCTGACCCGCGTCAATCTTGGCGCGGATATCGGTGCGTTCGGCGGCTGTCGCCCCGAGGTCGTACGGCAGGTCCCAGCTCTCGTTGGCATCCGCCTGGGTGTCGGCGCCGCCGGGCTTGAGCACCTGGTCGACGCTTCTGGGCATCTGCCACGGCAGCTTGCCCCGTGGGGTGTAGTCGCCGAAGAGCAGGCCGGCCGTCGCGGGGCCGACCTCCTCACCGCCGCGGTAGGTGATCACGATGGCGTCCGCCAGGTCGTTCCAGTCGCTCATGACGATGGGTCTCGGCAACGTCAGCACGACCACCACCGGAATGCCCTGGGCCTTGAAGTTCTTGATCAGGGCGAGCTGGTCGGCGGGCAGATACGGCTGGGTGTTGAGCCACGAGGTGGCGTGGGTGTAGGACGGCTCCCCCACCGCGACCACGGCCAGTTTCGGCGCGGGCCCGGTGTCCTGGTAGACGTTGACGCCCGCTTTGGCCGCTCTGGCCTTGATGGCGTCCAGTGTGGTCAGCGAGCCGTACTCCTGGTGGAAGTAGCTGGACCAGATGCAGCATGAAGCGCCGTCGGTCGCCCTCGGTCCCGCGACGACGATGTTGTCGCCGGCGTTGAGCTTGACCGGCAGCACGCCGTTGTTCTTCAGGAGCGTGTTGGACTCGCGGGACGCCTGGTTGGCGAGCGCCGTGTAGCTCGGCTGGTGGAAGCGGTAGGGACCGTTCACCGGGTCGCCGTACGGGTGCTCGAAGACGCCCAGTTGGAACTTGAGCGTGAGGATCCGGGTCACCGCGTCATTGATCCTGGCGAGCGGCACCTGCGAATCGAAGCTCGCCATGGTGAAGTCCGCCGCGCCCGGGTCGGCTCCGCCCATCACGTCGGACCCCGCGTTGGCCGCGTTGATCCAGTTGCCCGGCGGCAGCCAGTCCGTGGTGATCAGACCGGTGTAGCCGAGGTTCTGCCGCAGGTACGCGAGGATCTTCGCGCTGTCGCCCGCGCCGGGGCCGCCCGGGTCGAGGAACGAACTGCCCGCGTAGCCCGGCATGATGTTGACGGCGCCCGCCTCCATCGCCGCCCGGAACGGGATCATGTGGTACTTGATGCTCACCCCGTCGTAGACGATGCCGGCCTCGCCGCCCGCCCCTTCGCCGGGCCAGTGCTTGACCGTGGCGAGTACGGAGCCGGGGTTCAGCTCGGGACCGCCCTGCAGACCGGCGACCAGGGCCCGGAGCTGGGCCGCGGCGACGTCGGCGTTCTCACCGCCGCCCTCCTGGATACGGGGGTAGATCACCTTCGTACCGACCTCGGCGAGCGGCGAGAGCGTGCCCCGCGCGCCGACCTCCAGCTCCTCCTTGCGCTGCATGTCGCCGAGTTGGTAGTCGAGCGGGTAGTCCTTGCCGGCTGCCAGCGCGCTCTGCAGCGGATACGTCGTCTGGTAGCCGGCGGTCGTGTCACCCGCGGAGACGGGCGGGATGCCGAGCCGGGTGGCCGCCGTCGACAGCAGGATCTTGTGCAGGTCGGCCGGCTGCGCGGGGCCGAAGTGCCAGCCGGACTGCGGGAACGTCTGGACGTTGTAGAACATCTGGTAGGCCTTCTCCTCCAGCGTCATTCTGCCGAGGAGATCGTCGACCCGGGTGGCGACCGGCTGCCGCCAGTCCTCGTACGGCTCGATGGTGCCGTTCTTGTTCAGGTCGCGCGCGCCGTTGACGATGCCGACGCCGTCGTCCGTCTTCTCCACATCGGGCAGATAGACGCTGAAGGTGCGGATGTTGGAGGTGGTCTTGGTGCCGGAGCCGCTCACCGCGACGACGAACCACTTGTAGGTCCAGCGGTCGGTGATGTCCCAGGTCGGCGTGTAGCTGGTGCCGGTGGGTTCGGCGACCTTGGTGTAGAGGTCGAGCAGCTTGCCCGAGGCGGCGAAGTCGTAGTCGGTGCGGCTGATGTTGAGCCACACCTCGTAGTGGGCGGCGCCGCCGACGGCCGCCCAGGACAGCGCGGGCCTGCGGGTGTTGGTCACCATCGCCTTGTCCGCCGGTGCGGACAGCGCGAACTGGTTGAGCGTGGCCGGTGCCTTGGTGGGCGCCGAGAGCAGCGGCGGGGTGGCGGTGGAGGTGTCGACCGTGCCGTAGACCTGGAACTCCCACAGGGAGTAGCCGTAGGCGCTGGCCCGCGCCGTGCCGTTGAACCGTACGTACCGGCCCTGTCCGGTGACCGGCAGTCTCTCGATGCCGCCCTTGCCCGTGGTGGTGGTGTAGATGGGCGTCCAGTTGGTACCGTCGTCGGACACGTCGATGTGGTACCCGGTGCCGTACGCGGTCTCCCAGTTGAGCACGATGCCGCTGATGGTGCCTTTGCCGCCGAGGTCGACCTGGAGCCACTGGTTGTCACTGACCTCGCTGGACCAGCGGGTGTTGGTCCTGCCGTCGAGCGCCGCCGCCGGCGCGTTGCCGCCCTCGGACGAGGAAGCGGAGACCTGCTTGTACGCGGAGATGACGGATCCCGAGAAGTCGCCGTCGTCACCGCCGGGTCCGCTGCCGGGTCCTGTGGTGTGGACGGTGAAGTCCCAGAGCGAGTAGCCGTAAGCGGTGGCGCGCGCGGTGCCGTTGACGCGGACGTAGCGGCCCGAGCCGCTCACGGCGAGGGTCTGCTTGCCGCCGGCCCCGGTGGTCGTGGTGTACACCGGCGTCCAGGTCGTGCCGTTGTCGGAGACCTGGATCTGGAAGCTTGTGGCGTACGCGGCTTCCCAGTTGAGGACGACCTCGCAGACGGTGGCGGTGGCGCCGAGGTCGACCTGGATCCACTGCGGGTCTCCGGGCGCGCTGGACCAGCGGGTGCCCGCGTTGCCGTCCACGGCGGCGGAGGCCGGGGTGCCGGCGTTCTCCACCGAGGACGCGGTCGCTGGGTGGTTGAGGGCGGCGTCGGCCGTACCGCAGTCGCCGGCGGACGGGCCGCTGCCGCCGGAGCCGTAGACCTGGAACTCCCAGAGGGAGTAGCCGTATCCGGTGCCGCGCGCGGTGGCGTACAGCCGGACGTAGCGCCCGGAACCGTGCGCGGTCAGCGTCTGTTTGCCGCCGGGGCCTGTCGTGGTGGTGTAGATGTCGGTCCAGTCGGTGCCGTTGCCGGACACCTGGATCTTGAACGCCTTGCCGTAGGCGGCTTCCCAGTTGAGGGTGACGGACGAGATGTCGGCGGTGGCGCCGAGGTCGACCTGGATCCACTGCGGATCGGCGGCGGCGCTGGACCAGCGGGTGCCCGCGTCACCGTCCACGGCGGCGGAGGCCGGGGTGCCGGCGTTCTCCGTGGACGAGGCGGTGGCGGTCCTGCCTTGCGAGAGAAGGGTGTCGGCGGCCTGGGCCGTACCGGCGGTGGTGCCGACGGCGCCGCCGGTCGCGAGGGCCATGGCGAGGGCCATCGCGACCAGCGGTCTGCGGCGCCGGACGGAGCGGAGTAACAGCGACAAGCGGCTCATGTGCATCTCCATGGGCGGTGTGATGCCTGACCGCCCGTGAGACCGTCGCCGAGACCTGACCCCGCGATCCCGCACGGGCGCTCGACAACGGCGTCACGGGCAGCCGTGGGTGGCTCCGGACCCTGTTCCCACGGTCCGGAGAAATGTCGGAGAGCGCTCTCTCGGGAGTTTCTTCTAATGACTGACCACTGTCAATCCCTGTGCCGGACGGACGGGCAGGCTCAGCCGCGCGCGGGACGGACGAGCCGGCAGGCGGTCGCGGTGAAGGGGGCCGGCGGTAGCCAGTACAGGGCTCCGTCGTGGAGTTCGGGGGGCGGGCCCGAGGCGACTGCGGCGTCCAGCGTGAAGGCGGGGCCCGGTGGCAGGGGCACCCGGACCGGGGTGGTCGGCGGACTGCCGAAGGCGTGCAGCACCGCGAGTACGCCGTCGCCTTCCGGGGTCGGCCGGACGAGCGCCTGCCACCCCTCCGGATGGCGGTAGCCGGAGACGGGCGGGCCGTAGCGGTGCCAGCGGCCCGACGCGAGCGCGGGGCGCGCCCGCTCGTACAGGTCGAGCGTGTCGGCCACCAACTGCCATTTTCCGGGGTCGAGTTCGAGGAAGTCGCCGGACAGGCAGAGTCTGCCGAGCAGCCCTGAAGCCAGCTTGTAGACGAGCGTGGCGTCGCTGTCGCCGGTGCGTGGGACGGCCCAGACGAGTGAACGCGCGCCGGGCACCAACCGGTTGGTGTCCGCGGCGACGATGGGCAGGTGGTCGCCCTCCATCGCGTCGGAGAAGGAGGTCACATCGCTGACGGACATCGTGGCGGGCTCCAGGCGGTGGCCGCCGGACGCGCAGTGCTCGATCACCACGTCCGGCAGTCGCTCGCGCAGCCGGGCGTAGAAGTCGAGGGCGGCGGCGGCCTGTTGGCGCAGCCCCTCGCCGACGGACTCGGCGCCGTCGCAGCCCGCGCCGAGCGGCTCGTTGTAGTCGATCTTCAGATAGCCGATGCCGTGGTCCGTGACGAGCGTGGCGATCCGGCCGAGCAGCAGCTCAGCCGTCTCGGGCCGGCGCAGGTCCCAGAAGCGGCGGCGTCCCGCGGTGACGGGGACACCGTCGCGGTGGAGGAGGTGCTCGGTGAGCGAGAAGGCGGTGGACTCCTCGTCGCAGGTCTCGGCCTCGACCCACAGCCCGAGCACCAGACCGTGATCGCGTACCGCCTTCGCCGTGGCGGCGAGCCCGTCGGGGAAGGCCGACTGCTTGATCTTCGTCCAGTCGCCGTGGCCGCCGTCGTACCAACCGGCGTCGGCCACCAGATATTTGACGCAGGTGCCTGCCAGCCGCTCGGCCATGGCCACCAGCCGGTCGTGGGTGGGCCGGCCCCAGGTGGTGGCGAACTCGTTCACCTGCGCCGGGAGTTCACGTTCGGCGGCGCGGTCGTGCGGGCTGTGAGCGTCCTGCATCGCGACCAGTCGCTGAAAGCAGCTGTCGGCGGACTGCCTGGATTCCGCCGAGGTCGTATCGGCCGTCGCAGTCGTGGCGGGCGCTGCGGTCAGCCAGGCGCGCGGCGCCGTGAAGCTGTCGCCGGGGGCGAGAGCCTTGCGCCAGTGTCCGAAGTCGCCGTCGGCCAGCCCTCCGGCGACGGACAGCGCGCCCCCGTGCCGGAACAGCTCGATCTGCCAGGAGCCCGGCCAGCACAGCTGCACGCCCCGTACGGTGCCCGTCGCGCGGTCCTCGACGACGACGCTGGGGGCGAAGCCGCGTACCGGCATGGTGCCGAGCTGGCCGAACCGTTCGACGCCCAGCGCCACACGTGGCCAGCCCTCCAGATGCAGCTCCCGCAACGTCTGGCTGACCAGCTGTCCCTCGCTCGACCAGCCGCTGCGCAGCCGGTGGACGACGGTGTCGCCGGGGTCGTCCCGTCCGGGACCGACGGCGGCGACACCGTCCAGGCTGAAGCTGCTGAGGAGTTGCAGGGTGAGCGGACGGTCGGTGCCGTTGACGACGCTGGTCTCGATCTCGACACAGGGCTCCCCCTCGCGCCAGCGCAGCACATGCGTGGCGCGTATCCCGTCCGGGGTGGCGAGTTCCACGGTCGCGGTCGTGGTGCCCGCGTGGACGTCCCTATGGTGCCCGGTCAGGGCGAGTTCACGGGTCGTGGAGCGGTCGCGCAGGGTGACGCCCTCGGACCACTGGTGCACCGAGCGGTCGCCGGTGACCGAGAGCTGCACCAGTGGCGCCGTGCCGGCCTCGGGCGGCCGCTCGTCGGCGGGTGCGGCGAGGCCGGTGGCGGCGTTGATGGGAACGGTGGCGGGGGCCAGGGTGAAGCCGACGGTGCCGGTGGCCTCGTCGTGGTCGTAGCGCGCGGTCATGTCGCCGCAGGGGACGGAGAACAGGTGCACGGTGGCCCCTTCCGATCGTCGGGACGCGCGGGTCAGAAGCGGCGGGGACAGAAGCCGACGGTGTCCAGGTTCACGTACTCCCAGATGCCGGCGGACACCGTCCGGTCGTCGTCCGGGTCGATCTGGACGGTGACGGTCGCACCGGCCGGAATGTCCACCGGTACGGTCACCATGGCGTACTCGGTGGGCAAGGTGCGGTCGACGGCGGGTAGTTCGACGTGGGCCACGGCCTTCGTGCCGTCGATGTAGAGGGACAGGTAGATGTCGCCGTTGACCGGGGTCTGGTAGCGCAGCATGAGGGAGGCTGCGGCCGGCACGCCGGAGTACGACACGGCGGGTGCGACGGGCGCGCCCGAGCGGATCAGCGAGGCGAGCATCCGGTCCTTCGCCCAGGGATTCCCGTACGGCCGGGCCCTGGTGCCGGCCGGCTGGGTGAACGTGCCGTTGTGCGCTTCCCGTGCGACGGTGCCGGACGGAAAGGCGGTGGGTCCCGCCGCACCCGACGGGTGGACGGTGCCCGACGTCACGCGCCGTGGGCGGGGCAGCCGGCCGGACGGGTTCCAGAGCCGCTGGAACTCGGCGGACGCCTCGGGGAAGAGGTAGGTGTCGTACAGGTCGTGGTTGCCGTCGCTGGCGTACACGTTGAAGTACACGTTCCAGACGACGTCGTTGGCGTTCAGCCAGTCGTACATCTGCCGGATGAAGTACGCGTTGTCGTTGCCGCCGTGCCCGGCGTTCTGCTGCCAGACGCCCCATTCGGGCACGGCGAGTCGCCTGCCGTGGTCGGCGGCGAGCCGCTGGATCCTGTCGATGCCCCAGTTGGGGTCGGTGCGCAGGTCCTGCCAGGCCTGTTCGCGTAGTTGCGCCGTCGGCGGGACGGTCGGGCTGTAGACGTTCCAGTCCTGGTCGTAGATGTCGATGCCGACGAGGTCGACGTACGGGTCGCCGGGATAGCAGGCGGCGAGGTCGACGCCGGACTGTCCGGGGACGGGGTTCCAGACGAAGGTGAAGTGCCCGCCGTGCACCGCCCGGACGGCCGTGACGAACTGCCGGAACGCGGCGGCGAAGTCGCGCTCCCCCGCCCGCACACCGTCGGGATGGTTCAGGGGCGACCAGGGGTACCAGTTGCCGTTGAACTCGTGGCCGAAGCGGAGGACCGCGTTGCCCATCCCGGCCTGGACGAGGTTGGCGGCCAGCTCGGCGTAGTGGGTGTTGTACGTACCGGCGGCGGCCTGGGCCAGGTCGCCCTGGCCGTCGGGGAACGGGTAGGCGGCCCACACCATACGGTCCGCCCATGGCGTGTCCTGCCAGTACGACAGCCGTTCCGCCCCGGTGAGGGACGCCCAGCTGTCCCTGAGCAGGAAGTCCTCGGCGTAGTGCACCGGGCTGTTGATCCATTCGGCGAAGTCGCCGATCTGGCCCGGCTGCCGGTCCCAGTGGTAGACGCCGATCCTGCGGGCCGGCACGTCGGTGTGACCCTGCGGCCCGGTGTGCGGTGCGGCGAGCGCCGCGGGGGGCACGACGCCCGCGAGTGCGGTGAGTCCTGTGGTCGCGCCGGCCAGTGCGATGAACCGCCGCCGGTTGAGCGATCTCGTCACGATCAGTCCTTTCGGTGAGCGATGGGTCAGGCGCCGGTACCGCTGAACAGCTCCAGGTACTTCGCGGCGGAGTTCGGGAACTCGGTCGTCACCGGGTTGCCGCTGGGATCGACACCGGGTGACAACTGGTGTGCGCCGTCCGATGCGTTGACGTCGAAGTACGACGCGTAGGGGACGTTCGCGCTCACCAGGAAGTCGTGCATGTTCTGGACGAAGGCGGGGTTGTCCAGGCCGCCGTGGGTATCGCCGCGGTCGCAGACACCCCACTCCGGGACGACCAGATACTTGCCATGGCTGTCGGCGTAGGTCTTCCAGTAGGCCAGGCCGTGGTCGCCGCCGTGGATGTCGTTCGTCCAGGCGGTCTGCTGGGCGGCGGCGATCTGCGCGGCGGTCGAACCGGCGGGCCACGGGTAGGTGTTGGCCGCCCACGACTGGTCGTAGACGTCGAGGCCGATGAAGTCCACGTAGGAGTCGCCGGGGTAGAGCTGGTCGGCGGGCACCTGCTGGTAGCCGATGGTCGGGTTCCAGATGAAGCGGAAGTCGGACCCGGCCACCCCGCGCATCGATCCCACGACGGCCTGGAAGAAGGTCGCCCAGTGCGCGGTGTCGGAGGACGCCCGCCAGGCGTACCAGCCGCCGTTGAACTCCCAGCCGATCCGCAGCCAGGCGCTGCCGAGTCCGGCGGCGACCAGGGACTCGCCGAGGGTACGGAAGTACCCGTCGTAGTCGCCCGCCGCGCCGGCCGCCAGCGACACGGCCTTCCCTGCGCCGGTGCCCGTGGTCGGGCCGCTGAGGTCCCAGGGGCCCGGCAGCATGGGTACGGACAGGACGAGGTTGCGGCCGGCCCGCGCGCCGACCCACTTTCCCCACACGGGCAGTTCCCAGGTGGGGTTCATGATGTTGTCCCAGGTGTCGGTGGCCATGAAGTCCAGCGCCCACACGTCGGGTTCGCCGATCCAGTCGGCGTACGCGTCGACCTTGGCGGGTGCGTCGGGGGCTCCCCAGCGGTAGACGCCCAGATGCGGGACACCGACGCGGGCGGCGGTCGAGGCCGCCGCACGGGTCGCCGCACGCGCGGGTACGGCCTGCGCGGGTGCGGCCAGTGCGCCGGTCGCGGCGAGTGAGACACCTGCGGCGAGGCCCAGCGCGGTGCGCCTGCTGATCGGTCGGCCGGCGGACGCGGCTGCGGCTGCGGTTCCGGATGCGGGACGTGGGCGGGGGGTGGATGCGTCGTTCATCGTTCTGGGCCCTTTCTCGTACGGGGGGGGGACGGTCAGCCCTTGATGGCGCCGGTGAGGACGCCCTTCGTGAAGTACCGCTGCGCGAAGGGGTACACGGCGAGGATCGGGACGGTGGCGATGACCACCACGGCCATCTGGACGGTCTGCGACGGCGGCCTCGCCTGCTGCACGTCGGTGACCGTGGAGAGCTGGCCGCCCTGCAGCACGTACTCGTTGAGCACCTGGGACATCGGCCACTTGGTGCTGTCGTTGAGGTAGAGCATCGCGTTGAAGAAGTTGTTCCAGTAGCCGACGGCGTAGAACAGCGCGATCACCGCGATCACCGCCTTGGAGAGCGGCAGGACGATCCGCAGCAGGATGCGCAGTTCGCCGGCTCCGTCGATCCGGGCGGACTCCATGAGTTCGGCCGGGATCTCCATGAAGAAGTTGCGCACGACGACGAGGTTGAAGGCGCTGACCATGCCGGGCAGCATCAACGACCAGTAGGAGTCGACGAGTCCGAGGTTCCTGATCAGCAGGTACTGCGGGATGATCCCGGCGCCGAAGAGCATCGTGACCAGGATCAGGTAGAGCGCGACCTTCGATCCCGGCACGTCCTTGGTGCGGGAGAGGCCGTAGGCGGTGGTGACGGTGAACAGCACCGACAGCGCCGTACCTCCGGCGGTCACCCCGATGGACACCAGCAGTGCGCGGGTCACCACGTTGCCGGAGAAGATGCTGCGGTAGGCGTCGAGCGAGAAGGCGGTCGGCAGCAGTCCGCCGGAGTTGGCGGCGGCGGGGGTGGCGAAGCTGGAGGCGACCACGTACAGGAACGGGTAGAGCATCACCGTGACGATGGCCGCGATGACCACGGCCTTCACCAACTGCGTGAGCGGGGAGGGCTGTTCCATCCACGCCGGGCGTTCGGTCCTGCTGCTGCTCATCTAGAAGACCCCTGCCGTTCCGAACCGTTTGGCGGTCTTGTTGGCGGCGACGACCAGCGCCGTGCCGACCACGCCCTTGAAGATGCCGGCGGCGGTGGCCAGCCCCCAGTTCCCGCCGAGCACACCGTTGTAGTAGACGAAGGTGTCGACGACCTGGGCCGCGTCGTTGCCGACCGCGTTCTGCTGGAGGATGATCTGCTCGAAGCCGACGGAGAGCACATCGCCGATCCGCAGGATCAGCAGCAGCGCGATCACATTGGCGATGCCGGGCAGGGTGATGTGCCAGGTGCGCCGCCAGGGTCCAGCGCCGTCCACGACGGCCGCCTCGTACAGATCGGTGTTGATGTTGGAGATGGCGGCGAAGAAGATGATCGTGCCCCAGCCGGTCTCCTTCCAGATCACCTGCGCCGTCAGCAGTCCTTTGAAGGTGCCGGCGTCGGTCATCAGATGCGATGTGCTCATCCCGATGTGGGAGAAGAGCTGGTCGACACCGCCGGTGTCACCGAGCACGTTCTGCCAGATCGAGATCACGATCACCCAGCCGATGAAGTGCGGCAGGTAGACGATCGACTGGACCAGCCGTTTGACACGTGGCGAGACCAGGCTGTTGAGCAGCAGGGCGAGCGCGATCGGCGCGGGGAAGGCGAAGATCACCTGGAGCAGGCTGATGACCAGGGTGTTCCTGATGGCGGTGAGAGCCTGCTGATCGGAGAAGAGCGCCTGGAAGTTGCCCAGCCCCACCCAGGGCGAGCCCTGGAAGCCGAGGAAGGGCGAGTAGTTCTGGAAGGCGGCGACGTTCCCCAGGAGCGGGACGTACGCGAACACGACGAAGAACAGCACACCCGGCAGGAGAAAGACGTACATCCATCGCTCACGCCAGATCCGCTTGTGCAACGGTCTTCTGCGGGACGGCGGTTGGCTCGCCGGTAGCTCAGTGGTGGGGGCAGGCCGGGGCGGCGTGGCGCGGGCCGGCCGGTCGGTGCTGTGCACGGTCACCGTCCGCCGCCCTACCGGCTCTTGGCCAGGGACTGCTCGAACTCCCTGCGGATCGCGTCGCCGCCCTGCCCTGCCCACTGGCTGCGCAGCTCCTTGAGGGCGCTGACCGGCTTGCGGCCGGTGATGATCCCCACGAAGGCGTCGTTCAGGTTCTGTTGCAGCGCCGGGCCCTTGGACACCGACGACTGCGAGATCAGGTTGACGGTGGGATCGGCGACGGTCCGCGGGATGAGCTTCTCGGCCTGTTTCTGGGCGGTGACCGACTTGTTGGGCGGCCCTGGCAGGTAGAGCACGGTCTCGGTCGGCTCGCAGAAGTACTGCCCAGCCAGCTCGGCGAGGCGGCCCGCGTTGGTGGACTTGACCGGGGCACCGTGCGCGAGGTCGTAGTTCCACCCCTCGATGCCGTAGGTGAGGAAGGTGTTCTCCGCACTGCCGAAGGGCGCGCCGAGGTAGTTGAGGATGCGCAGCAGCTCCTTGACCCGCTCCTTGCCCTTGCCGGAGTTGCCGACCTTGGCGGGGATGGCGAACATCCCGAAGATGCCGCTCGATTGGTAGAGCGAAGCGACGCCGCCGTCGTGGCCGGGCGGGACGAGCGGCCCGAGGTCCGTTGACCAGTCCTTCACACCGGCGATCTGCGGGACGGAGCGGACGTAGGTGGTGTTCAGCGCGGCGCCGGACATGCCGATCTTGCCGGCGTTCCACAGGGCCATCTGCTGGTCGTAGGTGTTGGCGGCGGCGTTGGGATGGAAGGCACCGGCCTTCCACAGTTTGACGATGTACTCGGTGGCGGCCTCGAACTCGTCGGTCTCGACGTCCTTGGTGAGGCTCCCGTCCTTCTCCAGCCGCCAGTTGTTGGGGACGCCGAACATGTTGAGGATCGGGGTCGACTGCCAGTAGATCTGGAGCGACGACAGCGCCCAGGTGTCCTTCTTGCCGTTGCCGTTGGGGTCGCTCCCGGTGAATCCGGTGAGCAGGGCGAAGAGTTCGTCGGCGTCCGCGGGCTGCTGCCGCATGCCGAGCTTCCGCATCCAGTCCAGCCGCAGGGTGGGGATGCCGCTCTGGAGCAGCGGGGTCGGCCGTGGCACGCCGTAGATACGGCCCTGGATCGAGGCGTTCTTCCAGGCGTACGACGGGAAGAGCGCGAGGTTGGGGTAGTCGCGGATCGCGTCGCCGGAGACGTATTCGGTCAGGTCGGTGAAGGCGCCCTGGAGCACCGACTGCGCCGCTGCGGGGGCCTGTCCGGTGGCGGTGTTGAGGTAGAACAGGTCGGGGATGTCGCCGCCCGCGATGACGGTCGCGGTCTTCTGCGCGAGGTCGGCCGGGTTGACCAGGGTCGGTTTGACCTGCACCCCGAGCCGCTTGTCGAGTTCGTCGGCCCAGCGGTTGTCCGCCGGTGGCGGCGGTGTGTACGTGATCTGGAACGTCGTCACCGTGCCGCCGCTGCCGGGCTTCTCGGTGACGGTCCTGTACGGCGTGGGGTAGCGGGTGAACGCGGCCGGCACGTCGGCGACGCTGCTGAGCACCTGCCCGTCGACCGGCTTCGGGGTCAGCCGCGCCGGCAGTTCGAGGCTTTTGACGTCGCCTTTCGGTACGGCGTTCGTACCGCCGCCGGAACAGGCGGCGACCGCGGCCATTCCCACCGCCGCACCCGTCATGCTCAGTACCCGGCGTCTGCTGACACCTTCCAGATCACGCCGGTCCTGTCCCGGTCCGCTCACTGCTGTCACCTCTTCCCGAAGGGGTTCGAACGTCGGCAGCGCGGGTGATGATGCGCTACATCAACGGCGGGCCTCAAAGTATGAGCCCGGCCACATGGGTGTCAACAGATGTGTACGATGACGTAACACTTCACTGAACCAGCAGCACGCTTGACCGGCCGTAACGGAATCCGCCGACCTCTGATATTGCGCAATATCATGTGAGAGAGTGTCCACGGCCCGAGCAGTCTCAGCCGACCAGGGAGAGAGTCGTCGTCCATGGGAAATCCCCGATCGTCGCGCAGACCGACCCAGGCCGATGTCGCCCGCCTCGCCGCGGTGTCGCCCTCGGTGGTCTCCGCCGTGGTCAACGGCCGGCACGACGGTGCGGTGCGGGCCAGCGAACAGACCGCGCAGCGCGTGTGGGAGGCGGTCCGCACGCTCGGCTACACCCCGAACCTGGCGGCCCGCAGTCTGGCCGGCGGCCGCAACAACATCGTCGGTGTGTTCACGTACGAAGCGGTGTTCCCCACGGACCGGCTGAGCTTCTTCCACGACTCGCTGATCGGCATCGAGGAAGCCGCCGAGGAACTCGACTGCCATCTCCTGCTGTTCACCGGATCGCGCGGGCGCGGCCAGGACGACGGCAAGCGGCGCCGGTCGATCTACAAGGACGGTGTCAACACGCTCCAAGTCACCGACGGCGCCGTCCTGCTGGGCCAGGACGAGGACCGCGAGGAGCTGGCGGCGCTCGTCGACTCCGGCTTCCCGTTCGTCTACATCGGCCGCCGCGAGCTGAGTTCGGGCGAGATGTCGTACGTGACGGCCGACTACACCAGTGCCACCCGCGCCATGGTCGAGCGGTGCGCCGGGCTCGGCCACCGCCGGCTGGCCCTGCTGCGCAGCGCGGTCGCCTCCGAGGCCGTACTGGAGCGCGAGGCCGGGTACTTCGAGGCGTGCCGCACCGATACCCGCGTCGAGTCGGGCGCCGTCCACCTGGTGGACCCCGAAGGGGTCGGCACCGACCTGCTGGCGACGCTCGTCGACCAGGGCGTGACCTGCGTGGTGACCGACGACTCGGACCACGCGGCGAGTGTGCGCGCCGGGGCCGGTCTGCTGGGGCTGCGGGTGCCGGAGGACCTGTCGGTGGTGGCGCTCGGCGATTTCGCGAGGAGCCGTCCGGACGATCCGACGATCACCTCACTGCTCACACCGCGCGAGGAGATGGGCGGGCAGGCGGTGCGGCTGCTGGCCGACCTGCTCGCCAGGCCGGAGGACCAGACGCCCCGCCGGGCCGTCGCCGCCTGCGGTGTCCGGACAGGTGAGACCCTCCAGCCGCCGCCCGCCCGCCGATCCTGATGACCTGCCCATCCTGATGACCCGTCGATCCTGATGAGGAGCGCCATGCGCGAAGACCGATGCGACGTCCTGGTGGTCGGCGGCGGACTCGGCGGTGTCGCCGCCGCGCTCGCCGCGGCCCGCCGGGGGTACGGAGTCGTCCTGACGGAGGCCACCGACTGGATCGGCGGCCAGCTCACCACCCAGGGCGTGCCGCCCGACGAACACCCGTGGATCGAGGAGTTCGGCTGCACGCGCGGGTACCGCGCGCTGCGCGACGGCATCCGCGCCTACTACCGCCGCAACTACCCGCTGACCGCCGCCGCCGCTGCCGACCCCCGGTTCAATCCGGGCAACGGGCGGGTCAGCCGGATCTGCCACGAGCCGCGGGTGGCCGTCGCCGTGCTGGAGGAGATGCTCGCCCCCTACCGGGCCGCGCGCCGCATCCGGCTGCTGACCCGGCACGAGCCGGTCGCGGTGGGCCGGGACGGCGACCGGATCACATCGGTGTCGCTACGGGACGCCGCGGGCGAGGTCGTCGAGATCGCAGCCGCGTACACCGTGGACGCCACCGAACTGGGCGATCTGCTGGAACTCGGCGCGGTCGAGCATGTCACCGGCGCCGAGTCGGCGGCGGAGACCGGCGAGCCGCACGCGCTGGACGGCGAGGCCGAGCCCCTGGACCAGCAGGCGGTGAGCTGGTGCTTCGCCCTGGAGCACCGGCCCGGCGAGGAGCATGTCATCGACCGCCCGCGCGACTACGCCTTCTGGCGCGACCATCAGGCCGACTTCTGGCCGGGGCCTCAGCTCAACTGGGCCGAGATCAACCCCTGGGACCTCACCGAGCACCGCAGGGCGCTGTTCGAGGACTCCAGCGGCCGGCCGGACGGCTTCGGGCTGTGGGACTTCCGGCGCATCCTGGCCCGCGCCAACTTCGCCGAGTCAGCGGGGCTGGGTGATGTCACGCTCGTCAACTGGGCCCATATCGACTACTGGTTGGGCCCGGTGGTCGGCGTACAGCCCGAGGAGCGCGAACGGCACCTGGAGTCGGCGCGCCAGCTCAGCCGCTCCTTCCTGTACTGGATGCAGACCGAGGCCCCCACGGCCGACGGCGGCGCCGGCTATCCGGGGCTGCGGCTGCGCCCGGACGTCCTCGGCACCTCCGACGGCCTGGCGAAGGCCCCGTACGTACGCGAATCACGCCGTATCCAGGCCGAGTTCACCGTCACCGAGAACCATGTCGGCGCCCGCGCCCGCGAACCGCTCGTGGGCGCCGAGGTCTTCGCCGACACCGTCGGCATCGGCTCGTACCGGATCGACCTGCACCCCAGCACCGGCGGGAAACGCGGCCCGCGCACGTTCGTCGACATCGAGACCTGGCCCTTCCAGATCCCGCTGGGCGCCCTGCTGCCGGTCCGGGTCGACAACCTGCTGCCGGCCGCGAAGAACATCGGCACCACCCACCTCACCAACGGCTGTTACCGGCTGCACCCCATCGAGTGGAACATCGGCGAGGTGGCCGGCACGCTGGCGGCGCACTGCCTCGACACCGGACTGATACCGCGTCAGATACGCGCGCGTGCGGACCGGTTGGCCGAGTTCCAGCGGCTGCTGGCCGCCGACGGGGTGGAGCTGGCGTGGCCGCGGGAGGTCAGGGGTCTCAAGCAGTACTACTGACCGGTCGGGAGTGACGTCACCGCCCCGTGCCGGACGGCTCGGTGTCGGACAGCTCGGTGTCGGACAGCCCCGTGTCGAGCAGCAGTTTGCCGGTGGTGGCCCGCGACGTGATGTCGGCGTGCGCCTGCCGCGCCTCGCCGAGCGGGTAGCGGCGGGTGATGTCGATGTGCAGCTTTCCGTCCCTGATCTTGTCGAACAGGTCCGAGGTGTGCTTCAGCAGCAGCTCCCGGGTCGGGATGTGGTCCGAGTACACGGCGTAGCTGAGCCGGATGCTCTTCGGCAGGTCGAACAGGTTCACCGTGGGGACCTCACCGATCAGCGGGCCGTACCAGACGTGCGTGCCGACCCGGCGCAGTACGTCGAGGGACGGCTGGAAGGTGCTCGCGCCGCCGCCGTCGAACACGGCGTGGACGCCTTCTCCCCCGGTCAGCTCTCTGACCCGGTCGATGAAGTCGCCGCCCGACGAGATCAGCACCTCGTCGGCGCCCGCGGCCTTCGCGACCGGCACCTTCTCCTCGCGGGAGACCAGGCCGATCACCCGGACACCGCGCAGTGTGAGCAACTGGCTGACCGTCCGCCCGACGCCCCCGGCCGCGGCGTGCACGAGCGCCGTGTCCCCCGCGTTCAGCGGGGCGACCTCGTTGACGAAATGGTGCGCCGTGAGGCCCTGCATCATCGTCGCGGCGGCGACGTCGGTGGGGATGTCGTCCGGCAGCGGGACGGCGTTCGCCACCGGTACGGCCAGGCGCTCGGCGTAGCTCCCCCACACGGAGATCCAGGCCACCCGGTCACCGACGGCGAACTCCGTGACCCCCTCGCCGAGGGCGGCGACCCGGCCGGCTCCCTCGACACCGGGGACGAAGGGGACGCCGCGCGTGGCGCCCAGGGTGCCGGCCGCGGTGTCCATGAAGTTGACGCCCGCGTGGGCGACGTCGACCAGCACCTCCCCGGGGCCCGGCTCCGGGTCGGGCCGCTCCTTGAGCTCCAGCTGAACGACTCCGTCGAGCTGTCCACCAACGATCGCACGCATGTGCCACACCTCCACTTGTCAGGCTTTTCCTTACGCCGCCGAAGGTAGGCACAGATTTTTGGACCTGCAAGTCCAGAACGTGTGGTACGTTCGAGGACGTGGGACTGACGACGAAGGGCCGGGCCACCCGGCAGCGCATCATCGACGGGGCCGCCGCCCATCTGCGCAGTGACGCTCCCGGGGACATGACGCTCGACGACGCCCTCGCAGCCACCGGCACCAGCAAGGGCCAGCTGTTCCACTACTTTCCCGGCGGCAAGGAGGAGCTGCTGCTGGCGGTCGCACGGGCCGAGGCGGACAAGGTCATCGCCGACCAGCAACCGCACCTCGGCGCGCTCACCTCCTGGGCGGCCTGGGAGAACTGGCGGGACGCGGTCGTGGCACGCTACCGAGCGCAAGGCGCGAGTTGCCCGCTCGGCAGCCTGATGAACCAGGTCGGCGCCACCCCCGGCGCCGCAGAGGTGGTCACGACGCTGCTCAACCAGTGGCAGGGAGACGTCCTGCGGGGCATCACCGCGATGCAGGCGCAGGGTGACGTACGTCCCGCCCTGGACGCCGACCGGATGGCGGCCGCGTTCATCGCCGGGATCCAGGGCGGTGTGCAGATGCTCCGGACGACCGGGAGCACCGCGCATCTGGAGGCCGCCATGGACGTACTCATCGAGCATCTGCGCCGCTGAGGCGACCGGCGCGCTACGCGCCCTGGACGGCGTGGAAGGTGTCCGGGTCGGCCGCTTCCCAGTCCTGTCGCCAGGACGCCGGTGTGTCCGTGAGGAGTTGACGCGGTGTCAGCCAGTCGTAGAGGTCCGCGTAACTGCGGGTGGTGTGGGCGTCCACGCGGTGCAGCAGCATGTGGGGCCCCAGTTCGGCCGGTTCGGCGACGCCCATCGAGGCCATGATCTGCAGCGCGCTCTTGACGGTCGCCTCCTGGAAGCGGCGCACACGCTGCGACTTGTCGGCGACGTCGACCGCGCGCCCCCGGCGCGGGTCCTGGGTCGCGACGCCGACGGGGCAGGTGTTGGTGTGGCAGCGCTGGGCCTGGATGCAGCCGACCGCGAACATCATCGCCCGCGCCGCGTTGGTGTAGTCCGCCCCTTGCAGCAGCCGTTTGACCACGTCACTTCCGGTGGCCACCTTGCCGCTCGCCCCGATCCGGACCCGGTCCCGCAGCCCCGTGCCGACCAGGGCGTTGTGTACGGTCATCAGCCCCTCGGTCAGCGGCAGTCCGACGTTGTCGGCGAATTCGAGCGGCGCCGCGCCCGTACCGCCCTCCGCGCCGTCCACGATGATGAAGTCCGGTGTGACCTGCTCGGCCAGCATGGCCTTGCAGATGGCCAGGAATTCGTGGCGCGAGCCGACGCAGAGTTTGAAGCCGACCGGTTTGCCGTCAGCCAGTTCACGCATCCGGGCGAGAAAGAGGACCAGTTCGCGCGGGGTGGAGAAGACCCGGTGGTACGGCGGCGAGGTGACCGTCTCACCCTGCGGCACGCCGCGCACCTTCGCGATCTCCGCGTTGACCTTCTTGCCCGGCAGGACACCGCCGATGCCCGGCTTGGCACCCTGACTGAGCTTGAGCGAGACGCACTTGACGTTCTCGTGGCCGGCCTTCTCGGCGAACTGCTTCTCGTCGAAACCGCCGTCCTCGGTACGGCAGCCGAAGTAACCGGTACCGATCTCCCAGACCAGATCACCGCCCGGCCTCTCGTGGTACTCCGAAAGACCGCCTTCACCGGTGTCATGGGCGAAACCCCCCAGCGCCGCACCGGTGTTGAGGGCCAGCAGCGCGTTGGGCGACAGCGAACCGAAGCTCATGGCCGACACGTTCAGCAAAGCCATGTCGTACGGCTTGGTGCAGTCCGGGCCGCCGATCCGCACCCTGGGCGGGTCGGTGCGCACCGGGCGCGGGGCCATCGAGTGGATGAGGTATTCGCTGCCCACGTCGTTGAGCTGGCGCTCCGTGCCGAAAGGCTCCTCGGCGTCGGTTCCCTTGGCCCGCTCGTAGACGATGCTGCGGGTGTCGCGGTCGAAGGGGCGGCCGTCGAAGTTGCGCTCGATGAAGTACTGCTGCAACTCGGGCCGGAGCCCCTCCAGCGCGAACCGCAGATGGCCCAGCACCGGATAGTTGCGCAGGATCGAGTGCCGGCGCTGGAGCAGATCGTGCACGGCCAGCAGCAGGGCGGCCGCCGGCGGGGCGCCGGCCAGCCACCACCAGGGAGAGAGCAGCAGGGCGGCCACCACTGCCGCGGCGAGCGTCACCCCCAGCAGAACAAGCGCAGATATTTTCGACACCCCAGCCACCTGTCCCCGTCCCGCGGACGCAATCCAGGGACATGGTCGAGAAATGCCCATGGATCCCCCCGACGAACGTTTGCGGGTGCCGGCGGCACGGGGCACGGTGTGACAGATACGTCACAGCTGTGACTGATGTGACATTCCATGGCGTTTGTGCCGAGTGGACAGGGGCATTCGGCACTCCCCCGGTGCGATGACCGCCCGGGACCGAACGCCTTCCCCACAGGAGGAACGAGTGACCGCTGAAGCGGCTGCCGCCACCGGCCGGTCGGCCGGGCCCGCCACGGACACCACCGACCCCACACGGCTGCTCGATCCGGCCACGCTGCGCCAGGACGTCGCCGCGCGGTTCACCGCCCTGGTCGAGAGCGGTGCGCTCGTGGCGCCACTGCCCGGCAGTGGCAGGACCGGGGAGCGTTTCCGTGCGCTGTCCGACCTCGGCCGCGCCGACCTCTCGCTGGCCCGGCTGGGCGAAGGGCACCTCGACGCCGTGGCGATCCTCCACGAGCTGGACGGGCCCCGCCCAGGGCCCGGCGAGCGCTGGGGCGTCTGGGCGGCGCAGCCGCCGGGCCCCGGGCTGAGCGCCGAGCGGCGG
>NZ_JTIY01000001.1:6379557-6381827 GCF_000818175.1 Streptomyces sp. AcH 505 | reverse complement strand
GCCTCAAGCCGTACTGCTCCGGCGCGCGTGTCTGTACGCACGCCCTGGTCACCGCCGACAGCGACGAAGGCCGGCGGCTGTTCGCCGTACGTGTGGCGGAGCCCGGGGTGAGTCCGGTGCCCGGCAGCTGGCAGGCGGTCGGTATGGCCGGCAGCGACACCCCCGACGTCACCTTCTCCGACGTGCCGGCCACCCCCGTCGGCGAGGTCGGACAGTACGTCGAGCGGCCCGGCTTCCAGCACGGCGGGATCGGGGTGGCGGCCTGCTGGCTCGGCGGCGCGCGGGCCGTCGCCGACACCCTGCTGGCCTCGGCGCGCAAGCGGACGCCCGACGCCCACACCGCCGCGCATCTGGGCGCCGTGGACGTACTGCTCGGCGCTGCCGAGACGGTACTGGCCCAGGCGGGCGACGACATCGACGCCGACCCGCTGGACGCCCTCGGCGATGCCAGGGTGCGCAGCCTGCGCGTACGCGCCCTGGCCGAGCAGGTCTGTACGGACGTGCTCGGCCATGTCGGGCGGGCGACCGGCGCAGGCCCGCTCTGCCACGACGCCCGGCATGCCAGGAACGTGGCCGACCTGACCGTCTACATCCGTCAGCACCACGCCGAGCGCAATCTGGCGGAGCTGGGCCAACTGCTGGCCGAGCGCGAAGACGCCGATCGCGACGAGACCGACCGCGACGGGACCGATCGCGAGGCCGGCCGGTGAGCGGCGCGCGGCAAGCCGCCGCCGAAGCCATCGAGGCGCCCGGCACCCCGGAGGCGCTGTGGGCGTCCTGGGAGGGGCTCGGCCGCCTCCCCGAGGCGCCGCTGCCCGCCGCGGGACCCGTGGTCGTCGTGGCGGCGCATCCGGACGACGAGGTGCTCGGCTTCGGCGGCGCCCTCGCCACCCTCGCCGCGGCCGGTACCGAGGTCGTTCTGGTGTCGGTCACCGACGGCGAGGGGTCGCACCCCCGCAGCCGCCGCACGGACTCGTCCCGGCTGGCCGGGATCAGGGAGGCCGAGCTGGCGGCCGCACTCTCCGAGCTGGGCCTGCCCGCGCTCGCGACGCGCCGGCTGCACGTACCCGACACGCAGGTCGACACGTACGAGCAGCGGGTGCGCTCGGCGCTCACCGAACTGCTCCGCGAGACGAACGCCGCCCACTGCGTCGCGCCGTGGACCGGCGATCTGCACAGCGACCACGAGGCCGCGGGCCGCGCCGCCGTGGCGGCCTGCGCCGACACCGACGTACCTCTGTGGCTCTATCCGGTGTGGCTGTGGCACTGGGCCACGCCCGACGACCCACGGGTGCCCTGGCACACCGCTGCGCGAATCCCCCTGACCGGCGCCGCACACTCCCGAAAGCTGCGCGCCGTCGAGCGGTTCACCAGCCAGATCGCTCCGCTCGGCGAGGGGCCCGGTGAGGCGGCGATCCTGCCTCCCGAAGAACTCGCCCACCACACACGGCCGTTCGAGGTGGTCTTCAGATGAGCACGCCCGCAGGCTACTTCGAGGCGATGTACGAGAACGCGGCGGATCCCTGGGATCTCGCCGGACGCTGGTACGAGCAGCGCAAGTACGCGATCACCCTTGCCGCGCTGCCCAAGCGCCGCTATCGCAGCGCCTTCGAGCCCGGCTGCTCGGTCGGTGTGCTGACCCGGCTGCTGGCCGCCCGTTGCGAGCGCCTGCTGTCCACCGACCGGATTCCGGCGGCCGTCGGGACAGCGGCGGCGCGCACCGACGGCCTTCCCGGCGTCGAGGTGCGCGAGCTGGCCGTCCCGGCTGGCTGGCCCGAGGGGACCTTCGACCTCGTCGTCCTCTCCGAGCTGCTGTACTACTTCGACGACCGGGAACGGCAGGCCATTCTCGACCAGGCAGTGGCGAGCCTCGAGCCCGGCGGCACCCTCGTCACCGTGCACTGGGACCACCCCGTCGCCGAACACCGGTTCACCGGCACCGAGCTGG
Source organism: Streptomyces sp. AcH 505 (assembly GCF_000818175.1). Taxonomy (GTDB): domain Bacteria; phylum Actinomycetota; class Actinomycetes; order Streptomycetales; family Streptomycetaceae; genus Streptomyces. Next base: position 6,379,879 of record NZ_JTIY01000001.1, on the reverse strand, counting down.
CCCCGCTGGTCGCCGCGACACCCGGCCTCCAGCTGCTCACCGATCACCGCGATCCGGACTTCGTCCTCCAGGTGTTCGCCAGGCGGCACCCGGACGGCAGCCCCGTGCAGTCACCCGCGGCGGACGAGGGACTGGTGTGAGCGGCCCGCCGGCTCCCCGCTCCGTCACCGCGTGCGCCGTCGTCGTACCCGCGCACAACGAGGCCGCTTCCCTGCCCGCCACGCTGCGCACCGTACGGGCCGCGGCGCGGCACCCCGCGCTGGCCGGTGTGCGCGTACTGATCGTGGTGGCGGCCGACGACTGCCGCGACGACACCGCCGGC
>NZ_JTIY01000001.1:6367205-6379532 GCF_000818175.1 Streptomyces sp. AcH 505 | reverse complement strand
CGCGCTCGGCTGGCTGAGCACGGAAGCCGGGCCGGGCGACGGGCACACCGGCACGCCGGGGATCTGGCTCGCCACCACCGACGCCGACACGCTGGTACCGAGGAACTGGCTGGCCCATCAGCTGCGGCAGGCGCGCGGCGGCTGGGACTGTGTCGTCGGGACGGTACGGGTCGCTCCGCACCCCACCCTCGGCGCCACGACCGTCGCACGCCATGACGCCCACTACTTCGCGGGGCGCCCGGTCGGCGCCGCCTGGGCGCATCCGCACGTGCACGGCGCCAATCTGGGCGTGGCGGCTGCGGCGTACCTCCGGGCGGGCGGGTTCCCCGCCCTTCCGCACAGCGAGGACCACGCGCTGGTGGCGGCGCTGGAACGGACCGGCAGTACGATCCTGCGCACCGACGGATGTCCCGTGCTCACCTCGGGGCGCGCCGATTTCCGGGCACCGTACGGTTTCGGCGCCCTCCTCGGCTCACTGGCCGCGCAGGAGCCGACCTGGGCGGGGCAGGAGCCGACCTAGGACCCTTCGCCCCCGGTCCGGGACGCCTTGCCCGCCGGGCCGACCAGCGCGTCGATCGCGTCCTCGATCGCCGACCGCAGATCGCCGACATCGGCCGATGCCAGCGGCTCGACGGGTGCCATCGAGCGCAGCGCGATCACCCCGCTGAACAGCGCGAGCACGAGCTGGGCGCGCAGTTGTGTCTCGTGCTCCGACCGCGAGGGCGCGTCGGCCGCACCGTCCGAGCCTGCCGCACCCTCCGACCCGGCGCCGCTCACCGCGACGATCCGGGCGACCGCGTTGTCCATGGCCAGCGTGCGCAGCCCCTGGATCTGCGCGTCGACGCTGCTGTCGCGCAGCAGCAGGAGCATGGGGTGGCTGCCGAACTCGGACCACGCGTCGGGGCGCAGACCGTCGAGGAAGTCGTCGACGATGCCCGCGGCCGAGGACTCGCTGTCGGCCAGCGGGTCGGGGGACGCGGCCACGACCGCCTGGAACAGGCCCTGCTTGCCGCCGAAGTAGCGGTTGATCAGCATCAGGTTGACGCCTGCGTCGTCCGCCACGTCGCGCGTCGTCGTCCGGTCGTAGCCGAGGACGGCGAAGCGCCGTCTGGCCGATCGCAGCAAGGCCAGGCGGGTCGCTTCGGCGTCTCGCGGCCGGGGGTCCTTGGCGGGCGGCGTGGTGTGCATGGCACCATCCTCCCTCATGTAATCGCTTGATTGACTCGCCGCTCCGCCGCTCGTAGGGTCTCCCCGGATGTAATCAAACGATTGCATCGCTGATGTCAGCACACTGTGAACGGGCAGGAAATCGGATGACCGAGACACCCGCAAGCGTCGAAAACCTCTCCCCGCCCGCGCGGGACAGCGATGAGGGCTCGGGACTTGGCACAAACCTCCAGATCATCGCCGTGGGTCTCGGCGCGCTGGCGGCGGCGCTGGCCCAGACCCTGATCATCCCGGTGCTGCCGGAGCTGACCGGCGACCTGCACACCTCGGTGGGCAACGCGCAGTGGCTGCTGACGTCGACCCTGCTCGTCGCCGCCGTCTCGGTGCCGGTGCTCGGCAGGCTGGCCGACATGTTCGGCCGCCGTCTGGTGCTGCTGCTCAGCCTCGGCGGGCTCGCCGTCGGATCGGTGATCGACGCGCTCACCTCGAACTTCACGGTCATGCTCATCGGCCGCGCCGTGGCGGGGGTGTCGGCCGCCGCCATTCCGCTCGGCATCAGCCTGCTCGCCGTCGTCCTGCCGGCCCAGCGCCGCGGTTCGGCGACGGCGCTGGTCAGCGCGATGCTCGGGATCGGCAGCGCCCTCGGCCTGCCGCTGGCCGGTCTCATCGGGGACAACGCCGACTACCACATCCTGTACTGGATCGGCGCGGGCGGAGCGGTGATCAGCGGGGCCCTCATCTTCGCCCTGGTCTCCGAGCCGCCGGCGGCCCGCGAGCGGCGGATCGACTGGGCGGGCATCACCCTGCTCACCGTCGGCCTGGTCTGCCTGATCCTCGGCATCTCGCAGGGCAGCTCCTGGGGCTGGAGCTCGTTCAGGATCATCGGGCTGTTCGGCGTCGCCGTTGTGTCGCTCGTCGCCCTGGCCAAGGTGGAGTCCCGGGTCACCAACCCGCTGATCGACATGTCGGCGCTCAAGCGTCCGCCGATCGCGCTGACCAACATCGCGTCGATGTTCGTGGGCTTCGCGCTGTTCGCGAGCTTCACCGGCACCACCTCGTACGTGCAGGCGCCGGAGGCGACCGGCTACGGCTTCGGCTCCTCGGTCCTCACCGCCGGGCTGTGCCTGCTGCCCAGCGGACTGCTGATGCTCCTGCTCGCGCCCGTGGCCGCCAAGGTCATCGCGAGCTGGGGGCCCGCGCGGGTGCTGGCCCTCGGCGGTGTGGTGATCGCCGCGGGACTGGTGTTCCGTATGGTCTTCGTCGACTCGCTGTGGCAGGTCGTCGTCGGCAGCTCGATCATCGGAGCCGGTACGGGGGTCGGCTACGCCGCGCTGCCCGCGCTGATCAACACCCACACCCCCTCGTCGCAGCTCGCCGCCGCCAACGGGATCAACGCCCTCTCCCGCAGCCTGGGCAGTTCCCTCGCCAGCGCCGTCGGCGGGGCCATCCTCTCGGCCGTCACCCTGCACCTGGGCCCGGCCGAGCTGCCCTCGCTGAGCGGCTACCGCGTCCTGTTCGCCATCTGCGCCGCGGCGGCCCTCACCGCCGCCGCCATCGGGCTTGTCGTGTCCCGGCAACCCGCGACCGACACCACCGTCCAGGCCGCCGGCGTCCCACAACAGGGCTGACCTTGTCTATCCGCCGCGAACGCGGGCAGGCGAACAAGTAACCAGCTCGTAGGTGTCCCACAAACGCACAGGCGGGTCGCACTCTCAAGGAGGTCCCATGTTCAAGGCAATCGCAGACATGTTCCGGGCCGTCGGTGGTGCTGTCGCCACTGTCGTGACACTGCCGTTCCGTCTTGTCGCCCGGCTCTTCGGCGGTGCGTCGGACTCGGCGCACGGACACCACTAGTTCGCTATACGGAACACCCCTCCAGCGGTCGGCGGGCCAGAGTTACCGGCATGTTTCCCGCAACCGCTGGTTAGGGCTACCCCGTTGACACTGCCCTGCGGCAGTTCTACGCTCCGAGCGTTCGGCTTATGGAACGGCGACGCTCAGGAGGCAGTGCCACGTGAGGTCAGGTCTGATCGGCCGAAAGGCGAGAACGCTGGCGGTAGTGACCGTCGCTGTGGGGGCTGCCGTGATCGGCAACGCCGGTGCGGCGCCCGCGAGCCCCATGGGCGCCGCACCGGCCGCCGCGCGGATCGGGGACCCGTTCGCCCCCGTCGACCCGCAGCATCCCGAAGACCAGCAGAACATGACCTGGAGCGACTACCAGGACGTGCCCGGTACGCACTGGGCGGATCCGGATCTGCGGCCCACCCAGCAGAAGCTGAAGATCGCGCTGGTCGCTGTCGACTTCCCGGACCAACCCTTTGTCATGACCCTGCCCAAGAAGAGCGATCCTTTCGGCAATCCGCAGATCGACCCCGTGGGGCGCGGCGACATCGCGCGGTTCTACGCGGACTTCTACAACAAGCCCAGCGCGCTCAACCACGGCCACACCGTCAACCAGTACTGGATGGAGCAGACGAACGGCCGCATCGGTGTCGAGTTCGTCCCCCTCGGCCAGTACGAGGCGCCGCGTCCTTCGTACGAGTACGGGCTCAACGACATCGGCCAGGAGGGCACGGGCTGTCCGGCCGGGCACACCTGCGACGGCAGCATCGAGCGGGACATCGACCCGCTCTGGAAGAAGGACGTGGGCGCCGACCAGGCGAACTCCTTCGACCGGGTGATGCGCATCTACGCCGGCTACGACGAGACGTCCGTCTGGCAGGAGTTCGGCGAGATGAAGTTCCAGACGCCGGACGACGTCCCCGACGAGTGGGGCCCGCCGGACCCGGCGCTGCCCAACGCCGTACGCAGCCGCTACACCGGCTTCACCTCCTGGAAGGCCGGCTCGCAGCTCTGGGGCAACTCCGGCATCCGGCAGGGGGAGAGCTCGGGGACCATCACCCACGAGATCACCCACACCTTCGACGTCGGTGACAACAACAACAATCCGTATGTGGAGCCCTTCCACCGGGCCGGCACAGGCCCCTTCGACGTGCTCGACCGCGGCTCCTTCAACGGTCCCGGCGGACCGCACAACCGGTGGCAGGTACCGGCCACCGAGGGGGCGTCCATGCCGGCCGGACAGACCGTCCGGACGAAGACGAAGCTCGGCTTCATCGACGACGAGCAGCTGCTGACGCTGTCCCCGCAGTCCCTCGCCGACAACGGCCTCGCGGTGTTCGACGTACGGGCCAGGTCGGCGAAGGTGAAGAAGAACGCGCTGCAGGGCGTCCGGGTCGATCTGGGCACGGACAAGACCCCGGCGTGCGACGTCGCCAAGGATCCGCTCTGCGCGGGACCCGGCTTCAGCGACTACACCATCGAGACCGTGCAGCGGATCGGCGCGGACTCCTTCACCCCCGACCACGGGGTGATGCTCACGAAGAACAAGCCCTTCGACGACGAGGGCGACAGCTGCGGCTACCTCTGCTTCAGCTGGATGATCGACGCCAATCCGCAGGACATCGGCATGGTCGACTTCACCAGGCCGGACGGTACGAAGGTGATGCGCTCGATCGGTGACTACCGCCAGCTCAACGACGGCCTGTTCCACGCGGGCACCGACTCGGGCAGCGCGTACGAGTACACGGACAAGGCCAACCGGCTGCAGTTCTACGTCATCGGCAAGAAGACGACAGCCGCCGGCGAGCTCTCGTACACCGTGGCGGTCCGTTCGCTCGACGGGTCGGGGACGCAGAAGCGCGGTGTGGCACTGACCCACGGCAACGCGGGCGGCAAGGCGAGCGGCAAGGGCGCGGTCTGCACGTTCGGACTCGCCAACACCGGGCATGCCGCACGCGGCGCCGCCGGCAAGGCGGCGGCGTACGAGGACGCTGACGTCTACCGGCTGTCCGCGAAGACCGGCAGCAAGGGCTGGCGGGTGGAGCTGCCCACCGCCCTGGCCACGGCCGAGGCCGGTCAGCACACGACCGTGAACGTCGCGGTGGCGGCGGGCAGGAACGCCGCGAAGAACGGGAAGGTGACACTGACGGCCCGCTCGGAGAGCGACCCGCACAAGACGGCCACCGCGACCTGCACCGTACGGCGCTGACGCCGCCGCATGAGGCGTACAGCCGCACGAGGCGTACAAGCCGTACGAGCGGTACGGAACGAGCCCCCAGAACGACCTGACCGTTCCGGGGGCTCTCCTCACGCCTGCGGCAGCCGCCGCTGAACCGCCTCGACACTGTCGCCGCCGCTGGTGTTGAACGCGATGGCGGCCCCCGGCGCATGCCGCCGGACCAGATTCACGACCTCTTCGAAGAACGTCAGCAGAGGCTCCGGCTTGCGAATACCGCCGCCGATGACCACCACGTCCCACACACGCCCGGACAGCGCCGCCACCACGGCGGCCTCGGCCGTAGCGTCCGGCGCGAGCAGTGTCATGGAGGCGTCGATGCCGTGCTCGCCGAAGCGGGCGAGTTCGTCGTCGAGGACCGCGCGCATCGCGTCCCCGTCCATGCCGGGCACCGCGTGCGGATCGAATCCCAGGATGAGAGCGGAAGTCATACCCTCGAAGACGATCAGCCGGCCGCTGTGGTTCCTCGGCCGCACGCGGCTCACCAGGTCAGCTCGGTCTGCCGGACCTCCACGACCTCGACCGTCCCCGCCAGATGCTCCGTGCCCGCGAGCGGCTGGTCCACCACCACGCGCACCGTCCGCAGCGCCGGATGCGCCGCGAGCGAGGACAGGTCCAGCGTCGGCACCGGCGCGCCCGGTACCGGTACGCCCGGCGCGGGCTCGGGGCGGCCCGGCGCGAGCGTCAGGGTGTGCAGGAGCGGGAAGCCGGAGAGCCAGAACCAGGTGGCCGACATCGATCCCGGCACCCACAGATGGGTGAGCCGCTCGGGCCGCACATGCCGGACCAGGTCGGCCGAGGTGAGCCCGTCCGCCACCCGCAACCGGCTGGGGGCGGCCAGCTCGCGCAGGGTGGTCAGCTCGTCCTGGCTGGTCACCTCGTAGTAGACCTCGTCCTCGGTCAGTCCCGCCAGCACACTCTCCGCGTACGCCCTGGTGTCGAAGCGGTGCCAGGCGGTGGACAGCAACTGCTGTACGGGCACGGCGGGATGGTCCCGGTACTGGCTGAGCAACGGCAGCGCCGCTTCACCGCCGATCAGGACGGCCGTCTCGACGGTGAGCAGGCACTGCTCGTCGGTGAGGCCGTGCGGTCCCGGCAGCAGTTCCAGCGCGACCGAGCCGATGCCCGCCAGGTCCTTCGCCTCGGCGGAGGTCCTCGGCGGGATCAGTGCGGCCGTACGCTCCTTGATCTCGGCGCGGACGCGCGGCTGCAGTTCGGTGGCGTGCTCCATCGCCGCAGCGGCGACCAGGTGCAACTGGGTCCTGCGGTAGCCGGAGTTCGAACTGTCGCCGCGCCGGGCGATGTCGAGCAGGAACTCCGCGCATTCGGCCGGTCTGGCGTGGGCCGCCGCCATCCGGATGACGTCCTCCCACTGCGTCTCCGCGGCGCGCAGGACGAGCAGGGAGATGTCCCCCTCCTCCACCGCGGCCTTGGCACCGAGGTAGTCCTGGAACGTACGGTGGATGAAGTCGATGGAACCGTCCGCCGGCTCCCTCAACAGCCCGCTGCGCAGCAGCAGATGGCGGAAGATCGTGGACGCGTCGCCCTGTGCGGCCGCGACCGGGACACCTGGCAGGGTGTCGGCGATGATGCGCTCCGCGTGGCTGTAGTCCAGCTCGGCCTTGCCGTTGAGGATGAACTTGTAGGCGAGGCGCTGGAGGAGCCGGATCTTGGGCTCCTCGGTGAGTTCCACGCCGTCCGGCGACGCCATGTCCCGCTCCCGGTCACGGCGCGAGAGCAGCATGGACAGCGCCGCCTCGTACAGTTCCTTGCGCGCGTGGGGCAGGTAGCCGCGCCGGTCGCAGTGCAGGGCGCAGATCAGCCCGCACATCAGCGGGTTGGTGGCCAGGCGCGCCAGGTCGTTCTTGCTGCGGACCGCCGCGCCGAGGGACGTCTCGTACATGTCGAGCTGTTCGCGCTGCTCGTCGCTCTCGCTCACACTGCGGGCGGCGTTGTGCCAGCGGTGGATGAAGGAGTCGACGCCGCTGCGGCTCATGGGGGCCAGCGACAGTTCGGCGAACGTCTCGGCGGCCAGCCAGCGCGGTCGTACGGCCGAGGGGCGCGAGGTCACGAGCCAGAGGTTGCCGGGATAGACGGTGATCAGGTCCTGGAGCCAGCGCCGGGTGCGCTCGCGCACCTTCTCCGGTGTCTCGTCGATACCGTCGATCAGGATGAGACCGCGGCCTGCGGCCAGCACCCGGTCCGTCCAGCCCGGCGGTTGCGCCGCGGCGAGCGGGCTCCGGATCCGGCTGAGGAAGTGGTCGGGGGTGGGCAGGTCGTCGTCCTGGCGGGTCAGCGACCGGATGGGCAGGACGAAGGGGACGCGGTCGGCGAACGCTGCGAGCGGGCTGCCGCCCTCTCTGAGGACCGCCCGGTCCTGGCGCGCGGCCGTGACGGCCATCCACTGCACCAGAGTGGTCTTGCCCGAGCCCGCCTCGCCGCGTAACAGCACCCTGTCCCGTCCGTGGAAGGCGTGCTCGGCGCGGATGGTGGCGTGTTCCCCGCGGATCGGGGCGCGCCGCGACTCGTGGGCGAAGCCGGCCTCCAGGCTCAGGTACGCGGCGTCGAGCGGCCACTGCTCCGGCGAGTTGGTGAGGTCGATGCCGTAGATCGTCAGCATGTTGTGCTTGTGCGCGATGTGGGCGGCGTAGCGCGCCTCGAAGAGCGCGTCCTGGGTGAACTGCGAAGGGACGCGTCTGAGCAGTTCGTCGGTGCGCGCGAGCGAATCGGCGAGTGCCTGGCTGTGCTGCACCAGCGTCCTCGGCACGAAGGTGGAGCGCTGGGTGAAGAAGTGCAGGATGTAGACGCACGCGGTCTCCAGCAGCGCGTCGTGGAGATTGGCGGCGGCGGCCGACAGATGACGCGTGGCGTTCGGCTCCACGGACCTCATGGCGCGGGCGAGGGCCTGCGGACCGAACCGGACGGCCTGCACGTCCTCCATGTCGAGGTCACCGAGGCTGTAGAGCGTGCGGGCCAGGGCCAGCGCGACGGACGCGTCCTCGCCGATCGGCACCGGCCGCTCACCGGGGCCCGCCGGCTCGACGGCGCGCCGCACGAGTGTGGCCGTAAGCTTGTGCAGGTCCTGTTCGGACAGGGTGCGCTTCTCGCCCCGGAAGCTGACCAGGGACGATATCCGCACCGGACGGTCGACCAGGCCGGCTCCGGGACCGTCCTGCTGGAAGAGTTTCTTGACCAGGGGTACGACAACGCTCGAAGCGAGCCGGGCGGTGGGCACTGTCGGGTCCATGGCCACTCCTTCGATCGGTTGATCAGCGTAGCCAGGCGACACGCTCCGGTCAGCGGATTCGGCGTGTTCACCCTTCGGTCAGGAATCGAGAAGCACGGTCACCGGGCGGCGGCTAGCGTTCGTCGGTGTGGAGGCCGCCGCGACCGCGAAGCGGCGCCCGGCAGATGGAGAGACGACACTCATGGCCAAGAGGACGAACGCGCAGCCGAGCGCGCCGCACGCCGCCGACAGGCACGACCTGATCCGCGTGCACGGCGCGCGTGTGAACAACCTCAAGGACGTCAGCATCGAGATCCCGAAGCGCCGGCTGACGGTGTTCACCGGGGTGTCGGGGTCCGGCAAGAGTTCGCTGGTGTTCGGCACGATCGCCGCCGAGTCGCAGCGGCTGATCAACGAGACCTACAGCGCTTTCGTCCAGGGCTTCATGCCGACGCTGGCGCGGCCCGAGGTCGACGTGCTCGACGGGCTGACGACCGCGATCATCGTGGACCAGCAGCGGCTGGGTTCCGACCCCCGCTCCACGGTCGGTACGGCGACCGACGCCAACGCCATGCTGCGCATCCTCTTCAGCCGGCTCGGGCAGCCGCACATCGGCCCGCCCAACGCGTACTCCTTCAACGTCGCCTCGGTCCGTGCCACCGGCGCCATCACGGTCGAGCGCGGTGCGGCCAAGACCGTACGGAAGACCTACACGCGCGCCGGCGGCATGTGTCCGCGCTGCGAGGGCCGGGGCGCCGTCTCCGACATCGATCTGGCTCAGCTCTTCGACGACTCCAAGTCGCTCGCCGAGGGTGCGATCACCGTCCCCGGCTACAGCATCGACGGCCACTGGACGCTGCGGCCCTTCACCGAGTCGGGCTTCCTCGACCCGGACAAGCCGATCCGCGCGTACACCAAGAAGGAGATGCGGGACTTCCTGTACCGCGAGCCGACGAAGGTGAAGATCAACGGCATCAACATCACCTACGAGGGGCTGATCCCCAAGGTGCAGAAGTCGTTCCTGTCCAAGGACAGGGAGGCGATGCAGCCGCACATCCGGGCGTTCGTGGACCGGGCGGTCACCTTCACCGCGTGCCCCGAGTGTGCGGGGACGCGGCTCAGCGAGGCGGCGAGGTCGTCGCTGATCGGCGAGATCAGCATCGCCGACGCGTGCGCGATGCAGATCAGCGACCTGGCGGCCTGGGTGCGCGGGCTCGACGCGCCGTCGGTCGCGCCGCTGCTCACGGCGCTGCTGCGGACGCTCGAATCGTTCGAGGAGATCGGTCTCGGCTACCTGGCGCTCGACCGTCCTGCCGGCACGCTGTCCGGCGGTGAGTCGCAGCGCGTCAAGATGATCCGCCATCTCGGCTCCTCGCTCACCGACACCACGTACGTCTTCGACGAGCCGACCATCGGTCTGCACCCGCATGACATCCAGCGCATGAACGGGCTGCTGCTGCGGCTGCGGGACAAGGGCAACACGGTGCTGGTCGTGGAGCACAAGCCGGAGACCATCGTGATCGCCGACCATGTGGTCGATCTCGGTCCCGGCGCCGGCAAGGCGGGCGGCAGTGTCTGTTTCGAGGGGACCGTCGAGGAGCTGCGGACCGGCGGCACCCTCACCGGCCGCCACTTCGACGACCGGGCGACCCTCAAGGAGGACGTGCGCAAGCCCACCGGCACGCTGGAGATCCGTGGCGCCGCCGAGCACAACCTGCGGGACGTCGATGTCGACGTCCCGCTCGGGGTGCTCACCGTCATCACCGGGGTGGCGGGGTCCGGCAAGAGTTCGCTGGTCCACGGCTCGGTGTCGGGGCGGGAGGGTGTCGTCTCGATCGACCAGGGCGCGATCCGCGGCTCGCGGCGGAGCAACCCCGCCACGTACACCGGGCTGCTCGACCCGATCCGTAAGGCGTTCGCGAAGGCCAACGGGGTGAAGCCGGCCCTGTTCAGCGCCAACTCCGAGGGCGCGTGCCCCAATTGCAACGGCGCCGGGGTCATCTACACCGACCTGGCGATGATGGCGGGTGTCGCCACGGTGTGTGAGGAGTGCGAGGGGAAGCGGTTCCAGGCCGCGGTGCTCGAACACCACCTCGGCGGGCGCGACATCAGCGAGGTCCTCGCCATGTCGGTGGGCGAGGCCGAGGAGTTCTTCGGCGCGGGTGACGCGCGTACGCCGGCGGCGCACACGATCCTCGGCAGGCTCGCCGACGTGGGGCTCGGCTATCTCACCCTGGGCCAGCCGCTGACCACCCTGTCCGGCGGCGAGCGGCAGCGGCTGAAGCTGGCGACCCACATGGCCGAGAAGGGCGGTGTCTACGTCCTCGACGAGCCGACCGCCGGGCTGCATCTGGCCGATGTGGAGCAGCTGCTGGGTCTGCTCGACCGGCTGGTGGACGCCGGAAAGTCGGTCGTCGTCGTGGAGCACCACCAGGCGGTCATGGCGCACGCCGACTGGATCATCGACCTGGGTCCCGGCGCCGGACACGACGGCGGCCGGATCGTCTTCGAGGGCACACCGGCCGACCTCGTGGCGGACCGCTCCACCCTCACCGGCGAGCATCTGGCGGCGTACGTCGGGAACTGAGCGGGACCGCCGGTCACATTCCTTCGCCGGGCTCCGTCAGTGCGGTGACGGCACCACGGAAACCCGAAGGGAACACCCTATGCGAGCACGTCCCATCACCGCGGAAGTACCGGCTCCGCCGCGGCTGGCCACCCGGCCCGAGGAGCTGCTTCCCGAGCTGGCGGAGGTGTCGGCGGCGCTGTTCCGGGCCACCGGCGGCCAGGCGGTACCGCGCAGCACGATCGGTCTGGTGCACCTGCGCGCGGGCCAGATCGTCGGCAACACCTATCTGACCGTGCTGCACACCGGCCTGCTGCGCAAGGCCGGTGTGTCGGAGGAGCGGATCACGGCGGTCTCGTCCTGGCAGGACGCGACGTACTTCAGCGGCGCCGAACGGGCCGCGCTGGCGCTGGTGGAGGCCGTGCTCCAGCCGTCCGCGCACGGTGAGCGGGTGCCTGACGAGTTGTACGCGCAGGTGTCCGAGTACTACGACGAGAAGGCGCTCGTCGCCTTGATCACCGTCATCGGACAGGTCACCTTCTTCATCCCGCTCGCCCTGATCGCCAAGCCCGTACCGGGCCGGTCGTTCGCCGACCCCTGGGTCTGACGGCGGTTACGGATCGGTTTTGTCTCAGCTCATCCTGACGGCTGACCCGGATACCCCCGGCGGTTGACGCCTGCGGACACCACCGCGCGCCACGCTGGTCCCCGACCGATGCGGGTGACGGGCGGAGGGGGAACTCCGGTGGAACGGTGGGACAGAGCAGGTCGGATCGGTGCGTACGGGGGTGCGGCGGCGCTGACGCCGTAATTACTCATCAAGTCGTCATGGGTGGTCGGTTCGCTGCTGGGCGTGCTCCCGGTCGGCGCCGGGTTCAGTCTCGCGGAGTGGGTGGCACTCAACACCGCGACGATCGGGATGGCGGCGCTCGGGATCGCGGCGGCCCTCGCGTTGGTGCGGCCGTGGGGCATGCGGATACCGGCGGGGCCGCTGCTCTTCGTGGTGTGGGTGGGGACCGGGTTCCTGGTGCCGATCCTGCCGTACGCCGTTCTCAGCTCGCTGCTCGGCCACTCGGACGACGCGGCGAAGGGCGACGACGGCGGGGCCTCGATGCCGGGCTGGGAAGCGGCGCTGGTGCAGACGGGGTTCGTGGGGATGGGCCTCGCCCTCGCCGTGGCGCTCCCCGCGTATCTGCGCCGCCGCTGGCCGGACGCGTTCGCCGGACGCCTTGGGGACGCCGGGCACGTCGGAGACGGCGGGGGCGGCTCGGCCGGGGGCGGCTCGGCCGG
>NZ_JTIY01000001.1:6350832-6367180 GCF_000818175.1 Streptomyces sp. AcH 505 | reverse complement strand
GCGGTCGGCGGCGTCTGGCTGTACTGGGCGGCGGGCGGTTCCGTAGGTCTCGCACAGCCCGCCGAGCGAGCCACCGGCTGGTATCTGCTGACCGGTGTCGCCGGGGTGTGGGCGCTGCTCGCCTCTGCGGCCATGTGGGCCGTGGCCCGCGGCCGGCCCGCGCGGCTGCCGCGTTGGGTTCCGCTGGTCCTGGGCTGGCTCGGGGCGGGTTCGCTGTTCGCGTGGAGCGGCTGGCGGCTGCCCTTCACCCTGTACCTCGCGGTGGCGAAACCGGCCGGCACCGTCTGGCCGGAGAACCTGGCGCTCGCGGCATCCCTGTATCTGGCGGCGGTCGCGACGGGCGTGTGCATGGTCGGATCACTGCTCCGCGGCCCGGCGGAAGGGCGCCGCGGGCGGGAGTCGAGCCGCCACGCGGCGCCGCGGGCGAGTGCCCCACACAGGCAGATGCCCCCGCCGGCGCGTCGGAGGGGGCACCTGCCGTGAGAGGTGGTCGGTCACTCGTCGACGGCCGACCCGAAGCTCGCGCCCTTCGCAGGTGCGCCGAGTGCGGCAGCGCCGTAGGACCACGAGCCGAGGGCCGACAGGCCCTTCGTCCCGGCGGGCAGCACCCAGACCGCGCCGTCGCCGGTGTTCTCGCCCGGGGCGGCGGCGACCAGCTCGGAGCGGAGATCGCCGTCCGTGTCGGCCAGCCTGATCTGAGCACCCCACCCGTCGCCCGCCTCTGCGGCGCCGGGGACGTTCGCGGTGTTCTGGTCGAAGGACTGCGCGCCCGTGGCGGTCAGTCCCTCGGCCGCGCCGCGCAGCAGCCACACCGCGCCCGCGTCCTGGACCGTCCCCACGTCCTCGCCGGGCGCGCCGACGGCGACGTCCGCGTAGCCGTCCCCGTCGACGTCCGCGACGGAGAGGTCGTTGCCCCACGCGTCACCCCGCTCGGCGGTGCCGGGGACGCCCGGGGAGTCCTGGGTCCACCAGTCGGGAGCCCCGCCGGGCCCTTCGAGCCCCGCGGGGCCCTCCTCGCCGCCGTAGTAGACGCCGACGACACCGCCGTCCGCGCCCTGCGGCAGGTCGGCGGGGCCGCCCGACTCCCCCACGACCAGGTCGTCGTAGCCGTCACGGTTGATGTCGCCCGACGCGGTGCCCAGGCCGCCGCGCAGGTCTCTGAGCCGGCTGACGCCGCTCTCGCCGCCCACGAAGACGGTCGACCAGCCCTGCGCGTAACCGTCGTCCGGGCTGTATCCGGAGATGACCAGGTCGGCGAAGCCGTCGGCGTCGTAGTCGCCGGTGGTCAGGTACGCCGGCTGAACCGCGCGCCCCTCCGGGCGCACCGTGGTGTCGAGGTCGCCGCTGCGGCGCAGGACTCCCCCGTCGTACGTGAACAGCTGCGCGCCGGAGTTGTCGAGTACGGCGATCACGTCGGCCGGGGTCTCGCCGGTGAACCGCGCGGCGGTGACGGCGAGTCCGAACTGCGCGCCTTCGTCGGGCGTGGCCGAGGTGATGGTCAGCGCCCGGTCCGTGCGCAGTCCCGTCTCCGAGCCGAACAGGACGGTGACCCGGCCCGCGTTCTCGACCGTGCCCACTTCGTCGCCGGGCGCGCCGATGACCGCGTCGTCGTAGCCGTCGCCGTCGATGTCGCCGGTGGCGACGGATCTGCCGAATCCGTCGTACGGGCGGGTCGTGCCCGGTACCCCTGCGGTGGACCGGCTGAACACGGCCGTACGCGCCTTCGGGACGCTGTTGTTGACGCCGATCCCGTTGGCGGCGCCGTACTGCACGGTCACGTATCCGGCGCCCTCCTTGCCGCTGACGGTGCCGTCCGGCGCACCGATCAGGACATCGTCGTAGCCGTCCCCGTCGAAGTCGCTGTTGCGGTCGGCGGCGCTGGTGCCCCCCGGCACGGCGGCCATGGCCGCGGGCGCCGCGGTGATGCCGATGCCCGCGAGCAGCAGGAAGGAGGCGGCGGCGACCGCCGCCGATGCCGTGCCGCGGCGGGAACGTGCGGTCGTGCCGTGCGGGTGTGCGGAGTTGGTGCCGGTGGGCCTGTCGGTCGGTGTGCTGGTCATCGTCTGCTCCCCGTGGATCACGCGCTGGTCGTACGACGCGTGAGTGGTGTGTGTCCGGGCATGTCCCGTGATCTCTGGACACCTGCCCGTTCCTCACTGACGACCAGTTCGACACCCGGGGTGGCGGTCACGTTGTGGCCGCTCCACGGAGCGTGACAGAGCGGTGACATCCGTAGCGAAACACGGACTCCGTCGGCGGCGCCCGGTCAGGTGTGCGGCTGCCGGTCGCCGACGACCGACAACAGCCGTAGTTTCTCGTGGCTTTCGGTGCCGGGCGTCGCGGTGTAGACGAGCAGGGCCTGGACCTGGTCGAAGTCGAAGAGGACCTGGCAGTGCAGTTCGAGGATGCCGAGGTCGGGGTGTCGGATGCGTTTGCGGTCGTCCTCGCGGCGGATGCTGATCTCGTGGGCACTCCACAGCCCGGCGAACTCCTCGCTCCGCTCCAGCAGGACGTCCACGATCCGGCCGGCGCGGGAGTCCGCCCCCTGCCGGGAGTAGGCGGCGCGCAGTTCGGAGGCGAAGATCCGGCTGTGGGTCGGGTGGTCCGCCTCGGGATAGACGCGCCGCGCGTCGGGGTCGGTGAACCAGCGGTGGAAGAGGCTGCGGTCGAGGCCGGTGAACCCGGCCTCGTCGCCCAGCAGGGCGACGGCGGGCCGGGTCTGCACCAGGGTTTCCGCCAGCGAGGTGATGACCTGGGCCGGGGTGTCGTGGAGCCGGTCCAGGATCCGCATCATGCCGGGCGACACATGGTCGCCGCGCAGGCCTCGGCTGGGGGTGTTGTGTCCTGCCATTCGGAAGAGGTGGTCGCGCTCGTCCAGCGACAGATGCAGCCCGCGGGCGACGGCCGCGAGCATCGGCTCGGACGGTACGGGGCCGCGCTGCTGCTCGACGCGCGTGTAGTAGTCGGCGGACATGCCGCACAGGGCGGCGACCTCTTCGCGGCGCAGCCCCCGGGTACGCCGCCGGGGGCCACGGGGCAGGCCGACGTCCTCCGGTTGCAGTGCCTCTCGGCGGGAGCGGAGGAAGTCGGCGAGTTGTGCTCGGTCCATGGCAGGATTCTCCCTCCGGTCGGGCCTTGCGGACACCTCGGCTCAGAGCAGGGTGCCGCCGGACGCCTCGATGCGCTGTGCCGTGATCCAGCCGGTGCCGGGTGCGAGCAGGGCGGCGATCACCCCACCGATGTCCTCCGGGTCGCCCACCCTGCCCAGGGCGGTCTGCCCGGCGAGCTGCGCGCGGAACTGCTCGTCGTCACGCATCGCGCCCCCGCCGAAATCGGTGCCGATCGGTCCGGGAGCCACCGCGTTGACGCTGATGCCGCGTCCGCCGAGCTCCTTCGCCAGATACGTGGTGTACGTCTCGATCGCGGTCTTGACCGACGCGTACACCGACCAGCCCTCCCCCACGAACCGGGTGAGACCCGTCGAGAGATTGATGATCCGCCCTCCGTCGGCGAGCAGCGGGAGCAGTTCCTGGGTGAGGAAGAAGACCCCCTTGAAGTGCACGTTCACTAGCAGGTCGAACGTCTCGGCCGTGGTAGCGCCGACCGGTGTCACCGCGGCCACGCCGGCGTTGTTGACCAGGAAGTCGAAGGTGTCCCGCTCCCAGGTGACGCTCAGCGCGTCCCGCACGGTGGCCGCGAAGCCGGGAAAGGTGTCGGACGCCGCCGTGTCCAGCTCCAGGGCGACGGCCTTGCGGCCCAGTGCGGTGACCGCGTCCACGACCGCCGCCGCCTCGTCCTTGTGCGACCGGTACGTCACGATGACGTCGGTGCCGGCCTCGGCGAGCTTGCGGGCGGTGGCCCGGCCGAGCCCTCGGTTCCCACCGGTGATCAGGGCAATGCTGTGCTCGCTCATCGAAGACTCCTCGCTACGTGGCAGGTGGATCGCCTCCAACGATCCATCTCGCGGGGGCGCGGATGAAGGCACAGCTGATCCAGGGACGGCCGATCCCCCTTTCCCCGCCGCGGGCGGGTCCGGGCCCCGGCGGCCTCGTACTCAGCCGGTCGGTGCGAGTACGGCGGTACGGCCGCCCAGCGCGGCCGAGAACCTGTCGGTGACCTGGGCCAGCGCCTCGGCGGTGACCGGCTCGACGGTCAGTGAGCCGTCCTCGCCGACCGTGAGGTGCTTGTCGAGGGTGAACCAGCCGGGAGCGATGTGCCCGGCCCCCATGGAGCTGAGCACCGGGCGCAGCGCGTAGTCGATGGCGAGGACGTGCGCCGTGGTGCCGCCGGTGGCCAGCGGCAGCACGGTCTTGTCGGCCAGCGCGTACTGCGGGAGCAGGTCCAGCAGCGACTTCAGCAGACCCGAGTAGGCGGCCTTGTAGACGGGGGTGCCGATGACCACCCCGTCCGCCCCGGCGAACAGGGCCGTGGCGGCGACGATGGCCGGGTGCCCGAAGTCCGCGCCGAGCAGCGCTTCGGCGGGCAGTGTGCGTACGTCCAACGCGGTGACGTGGTGGCCCTGTTGACGGAGCCGGTCGTCCAGGTGGCGCAGCAGGCGCGAGGTGCGTGAGGTGGCGGACGGACTGCCCGATACGGACAGGATGGTGGCCATGGAAGTACCTTTCAGCGTCGGTGTTCAGGCGGACGGACGGCGGCGGCGCTCACCACGCGCTGGTCTCCACGGCGATGAGCGGGACGAGGTCGTTGCGCAGTGTCTCCAGGAAGGTGACGGTCTCGGCGGCGACCGAGCGGTGCTGCAGGTCGTTCAGTACGTCGTGGTGGGCGCCGCGGACCACCGAAAGGCGGGCGCGGGTCTGGGACTTGGCGGCGCGCACGAGCGCCTCACTGTCCGCGAGCGGATCGGTGTCGCCGGTCAGGATCAGGGCGGGGACGCCGAGTTCGCTGTCGTAGGCGGCGGTGAGCAGTGCCTCGGGGACCGCTGTGCCGAGCGCGCCCCGCCGGACGCCGGAGTCGTCGGTGAGGGTGCCGCGGTGGGCGGGGCAGGAGGTGCGTACGTCGAGTTCGTCGTCCCAACTTCCTCCTCTGGCAGCGACGTTGGGGCCGGGGAGACCGGCGAGGACGACGGCGTCCGGCCGCCCGCCCGCCGGGCTGCCGTCCTGGCCGAGGAGCGCCGCCACGGCGACGGCGCCGGTGTCGGCTCCCACCACGACGACCGGGCGGACGACACCGTCCGGGGTGGCCGTGTCCTCGACGGCGCCGGCGAGCCGGGCGCCGAAGCCGCTCAACGGGCCGGTCAGCTCCTGGCTGTCCGGGGCGTCGACGACACGTACCCGGTAGGCGTCGGCGGCGAGCCGCCTGCCGAACCGCGCGTAGGTCGCCCGGGTCTCCCCCCGGCCGGGCACCACGACGATCGTGCCGCGGGTGCGCAGCCCCTCGGGGGCGTGGTGGTCGGTGTACTCGGTCATCTCATACTCCTGCGGGGTGGGGCACGGATTCCAGGTGGCGGGCGCGCTTCGCCGCCGGTGTCCAGCCCAGGGCCGGGGCCACCTCGGTCGCGATGAGTTCCAGGGCGCGGACCGCGGCTTCGTGGTCGGGGACCGCGGGGTTGAACTGGGTGATGAGGTCGGTCGCGACGGGCAGTACCTTCTCCTGCCGCAGGGCGGTGACGATCTCGTCGGGGTGGCCGTAGAACGAGTGGAAGCGGCGCAGTGCCTCGGCCACGTCGACGTCCTGGGGGAAGGCGCCGCTCTTCGCCATGCGCAGCGCCGCCCGGTGGACGTCGTCGCTGATGTGGCGCAGCGCCGTGCGGCGGTCCTTCGCGGGGAACACGAACCGGGACAGCCCGATCCGGGGGCGTCCCGGCCGGTCCCAGGCGGCGAGGTAGGCGTCGGCCCAAGGCCGCTGCACCTCGTCGGTGGGGGCGTCGAAGCCGTACGCGGCGCGGTTGAGCAGCAGGTTCGAGCCGCCGGCCGCCGCGTACTCGGCGCCGCCGCCGCTGAAGACGCCCTGCCAGATCCGGTCGGTGAAGTCGGCAGGCCGCGGCTGGATACGGAAGTCCGGTGTGCGCACCTCCTCGCCGGCCAGGGCGGCGCGCAGCACGTCGAGGTGTTCGCTCGTCAGCTCGCGCTTGCGGGCGACGTCCTTGCCGAAAGCGGCGTACTCCTGGCTGTTGGCGCCGCTGCCCACGCCGATCTCGACGCGGCCTCCGCTGAGGGTGTCGACGGTGGCGACGTCCTCGGCGAGCCGGACGGGGTCCTCCAGCGGGAGGACCGTGATGGCGGTGCCGAGCCGGATCCGCTCGGTCCGCGCGGCGGCGTGGGCGAGGAAGGTCCACGGTGAGGAGAGGCCGCCACCGCCGAGCGGTACGTGGTGCTGGGCCACCCAGCCGACGTCGAAGCCGAGTTCGTCGGCGACGACGAAGAGTTCCTGGGCGTTGCGGTACGTCTGGGCGACGTCGTCGCCGCGGCCCTGGACGTGGGTGAGGAAGCAGAGCCGGAAACGCGGGGTCTCGGTGGTCATGGGACGAGTACCTTTCGGACGGGGCCGGTCAGGTTCGGGCGGCGCCCGCGGTCACGAGTTCGGTGCTCGCTGTCTCGTGGCCGGTCACCGCCAGCACCCGGTCGAGGAGGCCTGCGGCGCCGGTGTCGGGCAGTTGCGTTCCGCGCCACGCGACGTGCTGGTCGGGCCGGACGAGGACGTTGGTGGCGCCGTACACCTCGCGCGCGCCGGGGCTGTTCAGATGGACGACGGTGAAGGGCAGCGCCCTGGCCGCGGCCTCCGCCGCGACGGCTCGCTCGACCTCGCGCTCGTCGGTGAGGACGAGCAGGGCGAAGGAGGTCCCGATGCGGTCGTGGAGCGTGCCGCCGTACGGGTCGAGCGGGCCGTCGGGGGCCCGGTGACCGGGGCGCGGGTCGTCCTCGTAGACGTCGGCGCGCCAGGGCGGTTCGGAGTCGAGCTGGCCGGGTTCGTACCAGATCACACTGGACGCGTCGTAGCGCTCGTCGAAGGTGACGCCCACCGCCTCCGCCCGGTCGCGTCGCAGCCGTTCGCCGATCTCGGTCCTGCGCCGGACGGCTTCGGCGCCGAGGTCCGCGTCGTCGGGGATGCCGCCGTCGCGGATCTCCTGAAGGGTGGCCTGTGAGCGGCGGGCCCGGCTCAACGCGTGGTCACCGACACGCCAGTTGTGCCGGCGGCGCTCCTCGTCGTACGAGTCGAGCAGCGTCTCGGGGGCCTGTCCTTCGAGCACGGCCGCCAGTTTCCAGCCGAGGTTGACGACGTCGCCGATGCCTTCGCCGAGGTTGCCGCCCGGTGTACGGACATGGGCGGCGTCGCCGGCCAGCAGGACCCGGCCCTTGCGGAAGGTCTCGGCGATCCGGGTGGCGTGGTAGAAGGTCGTCGCCGAGACCAGTTCGAGGTCGAGGTCGAATCCGAAGGCGGCGCGGCCGAAGGCCAGCAACTCCTCCTCGCCGGGCTCGTATTCGAGCGGGTACGGTCCGGCGTAGACCCGCCACTCGCGGGTGCTCACGGCGGCCAGGAAACCGGACGCCTGGTGGTTGAAGACGATGTTGCTGGCGCTCGGCGCCGTGCCGATACGGGCCGAGACGTCGCCGGTGCGGACGATCAGGCGCAGTCGCTTCTCGGCGGCGTGCTCCCCTTCCCTGTCGATGCCGGCGAGCCGCCGCGTCGTACTGCGCCCGCCGTCGGCGCCCAGGACGTACGCGGCGCTGACGGTGCGCGACCGGCCGGAGTCGGGGTCCACGACCTCGGCGTGGACACGGTCGGCGTCCTCGCGCAGGTCGCGCAGTTCCCAGCCGCCGGAGACACTGACGCCCCGCTCCCCCAGGTGTTCCAGGAAGACGTGCTGGAGCACGGTCTGCGGACGGCGGAGCGCCTCCTGCGACGAGTGCCGGGGACCGCTCCGTGCGGTGAACGACGGGCGTGGCAGGGGCACCAGTTCGTGCCCGACGAGGGAGGTGATCAGTTTGGTGCCCTGGTTCCACTCCGTGGGGTACGTCCAGGCGTCCCGGATGCGCTGCAGAAGCCCCCAGCGGCGGAAGTGCTCCACGACGCGCGGGGTGTGGCCCATCGCGCCGGCACGTACCAGGGTCGCGGTGCGCGCGCGGTCGACGACGGCGACCCGTACGCCGCGTGCGGTCAGTTCGACGGCCGCTGCGAGGCCGACGGGACCCGCGCCGACGACGAGTACGTCCACGGTCGCCGGCGGCGCGTCGGCGGGGAAGCGGACGGTGTGGACGTCCCGCCCGCCTGTCACGGACAGTTCGGTCATGGCACGGCCTCAGTTGCCCGCGAGCTGGTGCTCGCGGTCGTTCTGGTTGGCCGGGACGGGGAGGCCGAGGTTGCCGCGCAGGGTGTCGGCCTCGTACTCGGTGCGGAACAGGCCGCGCTTCTGCAGGATCGGGACCACACCGTCCACGAAGAGGCTGATGTCGTCCTCGGTACGGAAGGCCAGGTTGATGCCGTCGAAGGTGCCGGCGTCGAACCACTGCTCGATCGTGTCGGCGACGGTCTGCGGCGCGCCGACGAACGGCGAGCGGCGGAACTGGCTCAGTCCCTGGGCAACTTGACGCAGTGTCAGGTTCTCGGTCCGGGCACGCTCGATGATCTTCGAGGCGCCCGTCCTGCCGCCCTTCTCCGCGAGGTGGGCCACGTCGGGGAACGGCGCGTCCAGGTCGTGGCTGCTGAAGTCGTACGCGCCGAAGGAGCGGCCCAGCAGCGCGAGGTTGCGGTCGAAGTCGTTGTCCTCCTCAAAAATCTCCCGCTCGCGGATCCTGGCCTGCTCGTCGGTCGCGGCGACGACCGGGCCGCCGTGGATGAATATCTTGATGTGCTCGGGGTCCCTGCCGTAAGCCGCCGTGCGCTTCTTGATGTCGGTGTAGTACGCCTGCGCCTGCTCCAGCGGTCCACCGGGGGCGTAGATGCCTTCGGCGACCTGGGCCGCGAGGTCGCGGCCCTCCTCGGAGACCCCGGCCTGGAAGATCACCGGCTGGCCCTGCGGGGAGCGGGAGAGGTTGAGCGGGCCCGCCACGCTGAAGTGCTCACCGACGTGGTCGAGGGCGTGCAGCTTGGCCGGGTCGAGGAAGACCCCCCGCTCCACGTCGGCCGGGAAGGCGCCGTCCTGGTAGGAGTCCCACAGCCCGCGGGCGACCTGGACGAACTCCAGCGCGCGGCCGTAGCGGGTGGTGTAGTCGAGGTGTTCCTCCAGGCCGAAGTTCTTGGAGGCGCCGGTGTCGAAGCTCGTCACCACGTTCCAGCCGGCCCTGCCGCCGCTGATGTGGTCGAGCGAGGCGAACCTGCGGGCGAGGTTGAACGGCGAGTTGTACGTCGAACTGGCCGTGCCCACCAGGCCGATGTGCTTGGTGTGGGTGGCGACGGCCGACAACAGGGTCAGCGGTTCGAGCCGGTTGAGGTAGTGCGCCGGGTACGTGGCGTTGATGAACTGGCTGTCGACCACGAACAGGGCGTCGAAGAGGGCGTGTTCGGCGGCCTGTGCCTGCCGGATGTAGTAATTGATGTCGATGCTGGCGTTCTTGGCGACGCGCGGGTCCTTCCAGAGGCCGTGCTGGCCGGGGCCGCCGACGCCGTACGGGTGCAGTGCGAGATGGATCTTGCGGGACATGGCTGTTCCTTCGCTGTGGGTGGGCTGCGGAAGATTCGGTGCTGTGGCTGGTTCAGGCGTGCAGCAGTGCGCGCAGGGCCTCGCGCTCGGCGCGGTTGGCGGCAGCGGTGTGCAGGGTCGGCGCCGAGCTGACGAGCAGGCGTGTGTAGAGGTGCTGGGGTTCGTTGATGACGTCACGGGCGGCGCCGACCTCGGCCAGCTCGCCCCGGTACAGCACCGCGATCCGGTCCGCGACACCGGCGACGGACCCGAGGTCGTGGGAGATGAAGATCAGGGCGACCCCGGAGGCCCGCAGTTCCTTGAGGATGCCCAGGATCTGCACGCGGTTGGCGGAGTCGAGTGCGCTGACCGGCTCGTCGAGGATGAGCAGCCGGGGTTCGGTGACCAGCGCGCGGGCCACGGCGACGCGCTGGCGCTGTCCGCCGGAGAGCTCGCCCGGCAGCCGGCCGAGCAGCTCCTCCGTGAGCCGGACCCGGTCCAGTACCGCGCGGATCCGCCGGGCCGCCTCCTTGCGCTGTACGCCCTGGACAACCAGCGGGTCGGTCAGGGAGTCCTCGACGGTCAGGTCGGGGTCGAGGCTGCGCAGCGGGTCCTGGAAGACGTACTGGATCACCCCGCGACGGCGCAGGGCGCGCCACTGGCGGTTTCCGTACGCGCTGACGTCCTCGCCGTCGATGACGATCGACCCGGCCGAGGCGCGCACCAGGCCGAGCGTCGCGCGGGCGAAGGTGGACTTGCCCGAGCCCGTCTCGCCGATCACACCGACGGTCTCGCCGGGCGCGACGCTGAGCGAGACCCCGTTCAGGGCGCGCCTGCGCCGCCGGCGCAGGCCGTAGTGGACGTCGAGTCCGGTGACGTCCAGCACCGGTGCGGCGGGCCGCGGTTCGTCGGTCATGACGCCTCCTTCGCCGTGAGGAACTTGTCCAGGCCGTACTGCTCGTGCTCGGCGATGAGCATCCGGGTGTATTCGTGCCGCGGATGGTGCAGCACCGCTTCGGTGGGCCCCTGCTCGACCACCTCGCCCTGCCGCATGACGAGGACTTCGTCGCAGAGCTGGGCGACGACGGCCAGGTCGTGGGAGACGACGACGAGCGCCAGGCCCGCCCGTTCGCGGAGTTCGGCGAGCAGGTCGAGGATCTCGGCCTGGACGGTGACGTCGAGCGCGGTGGTGGCCTCGTCGGCGATGAGCAGCTGCGGGTCGGCGGCGATGGCCGCCGCGATCAGGACCCGCTGGAGCATGCCGCCGGACAGCTCGTACGTGTACTGCCCGCTGACCAGTTCGGGGTCGCTCAGCTGGACGGCCCGCAGCAACTCGACGGCGCCGTGCCGTGCTTCGCGGCGGGTAAGTCCCTTCTTGAGCCTGATGACTTCGGCGATCTGCGCGCCCACCCGGATGGACGGGTTGAGGTAGGACGCCGGGTCCTGGAAGACGGCGCTGATGGTGGTGCCCCGCAGGGCGGTCCACTGTTGCGGTGTGAGAGTGCCGATGTCGGTCCCGTTGATCGCGATCGATCCGCCGGTGATCTCGAAGTGCGGCGGCAGGATGCCCAGGGTGGCGCGGCAGGTGATGGTCTTGCCGCTGCCCGACTCGCCGACGATGCCGACGGCCTTGCCGGGTGTCAGCTCGAAGCTCACCCCCTGGACGATCTCCCGGTCGCTGACGTGGTCGCTGACGCGTACGTCGCGCAGGGCGAGCACCGGCGGGGCGGGCGGCTCCACCGTGTCGGGCGCCGGGAGCGGCCGGACGTCCTCCTGCGTGCGGTTCTTGGACAGCGTCGTCATCACGCACCTCCGGCGGGAGCGGGGTCGGTCTTGTCGAGTCGGTTGGCGCGGGCCTTGCGGTTGTTGACGAGCGCGCGGCCCGACTCGCCGGACACGTCCCGGATCGCGTCGGCCAGCAGATTGCTGCCCCAGACCGTGATCATGATCAGCAGTGCGGGGGCGAAGGGCGCCCACGGCTGGTGGCTGAGGTAGCCGAGGTCGGAGGCGAGCAGACCGCCCCAGGTCGGCGCCGGCGGCTGGACGCCGATGCCGAGGAAGGTGAGGCTCGCGACGATCACGAACCCGACGCCGATGGTCTGCGCGAGCGCGACCGCGATCGGCGGCAGCACCTTGACCCACACGTGGCGGCGTACCACCCAGCGGATGGAGGCGCCCGAGATGAGCGCGGCCTCCACGTACTGCGAGCGGGCCACGCCGAGCGTGGCGGCGCGGGACACCCGGTAGAACAGCGGTGACACCAGCGCGCCGGTGACGAGCATCGCCTGGGTGATGCCGTTGCCGAGCAGCGCGATCACGGCGACGGCGAACAGCAGGAACGGCAGGGCGACCAGGGTGTCGGCGAGCCGCAGGGTGAGCCATTCGAAGACCCTGCCGAGATACACCGACAGGATGCCGGGGATCGCGCCCACCGCCAGTGCCATCAGGGCCACTTCGATCGAGCCGAGGACGCTGACCCGGGACCCGTCGAGCAGCCGGCTCAGTACGTCACGGCCGAGGTAGTCCGTGCCCAGCCAGTGCGAACCGGAGGCGGCGGCCAGTGTGTTGTCGCTGGTGGCCAGTGGGTCGTGCGGGGCGAGCAGCGGGCCGAAGATCGCGAGCAGCGCGATCACGGCGAGGATGACCAGGGCGATCCGGCCGGACGTGAGTGCGAGAACGCGGCGCACCATGGTTCACACTCCCCTCTGCGAAGCGGGCGTCACACGCGCCAGCACCACGTTGACGATCAGGTTGAACAGGACGACCAGGACGATCGACACCACGAGCACCCCCTGGACGGCGGGTACGTCACCGGCCTGGGCTGAGTCGTTGGCGAAGCGGCCGAAGCCCTGGAGGCCGAAGATCCACTCCGTGACGACGGAAGCACCCACCAGTGAGGGGAACTTCAGGCCCAGGGTGGCGAGCGCGGGACCGAGGCCGTTGCGCAGCACATGGCGGAAGAAGATCCGCCGCGGGCTCAACCCCCGTACCACCGCGCCGATCACGTAGTTCTCCTGATAGGCGGCGATCAGACTGGTGCGCAACTGGCGGGCGACGTCGGCGATGACGTCGAAGCTCAGCGCGACGGCCGGCAGCGTGATGTGG
Source organism: Streptomyces sp. AcH 505 (assembly GCF_000818175.1). Lineage (GTDB taxonomy): Bacteria > Actinomycetota > Actinomycetes > Streptomycetales > Streptomycetaceae > Streptomyces. Next base: position 6,354,498 of record NZ_JTIY01000001.1, on the reverse strand, counting down.
GCGAGCCACGGGCCGAACCCCTGCTGCGCGGGGACGTAACCTGCGGCGGGGAAGACATGGAGCCCGACGGCGAAGACCGCGACGAGCACGATGCCGACCACGAAGGCGGGCATCACCGAGATGACGGTGACGAAGCCGGTGATGGTCCGGTCGATCCAGGTGGTGCGGCGCAGCGCCGCCAGGGTGCCGAGCCCGAATCCGGCCAGTACGCCGATGATCAGCGCGAAGGTCGCGACGGACAGGCTCACCCCGAGGCCCAGGCCGATGAGGGTGGAGATGTCGGCGCCGTTGGTCCAGCTGGACCCCAGCTGGCCGTGCAGCACACCGCTGAACCAGTCCCAGTACTGCACCAGGAACGGCCGGTCGAGACCCCATTGGGCCTCGACCCGCGCGACGGCCTCGGGAGTCGCCTCCTCACCCAGCTGGATCCGGGCCGGGCTGAGGCCGCTCAGCGACCGCAGAGCGAAGGTCACGAAGGTCGCGACCAGGAAGACGGGCACGAAGATCGCGACCGACCTGGCGAGGGTGGCCAGGACCCGGCCCAGTGTGTGCCGCGTCCTGGCCGCGGCGGCGCCGCGACGCCGGGCGGGCGCGGCCTGTACCGCTGTCGTCGTCATGGGGTTGCCCCCCTCTCACTTGATGGCGTGGCTCACTCGATGGTGTGGACGGGGAAGGTCAGTTGCCGGCGATGGTCACGCCGTTCCAGTCGATATGGGCCGGGTTCTTGGGCAGGTCGGAGATCGACTTGCTCTTGGCGATGAGGTTCGGCGACGAGTACGTGAAGACCAGCGCCTTGCTCTCCAGGCCCGCCCGGGTGGCCGCCTGGAGGACCTTCGGGTAGTCCGGTGCGTCCAGCGGGGTCTGCCGGACCTTGGCGATGGCCGCCTCGAAACCGTCCGGCTCGTAGGGGGTGCTGAGGTTCAGCGGGCCGTTGGGACCGAAGTGGGCGGTAAGGGTCTGCGCGGCGGAGTCACGGCCCGTGGTGCCGTAGAGCGAGAACGTCAGGTCCTTGGCGAAGAACGGGGTGGCCCAGTTCTTGTCGACCTTGATCTTGACGGTCACCCCGACCTTGGCGAGCTGCGACTGGACGATCTCGGCGCTCGGGTCCTCCGCGGGGATGACCAGGTCGAGCTTGATGTCACCGGCCTGGTAGCCCGCTTCGGCGAGGAGCTTCTTCGACTTCGCCGGGTCGTAGGAGTAGTTGTCCGCCGACTGCGGGTCGTAGGCGACATAGCCCTTCGGGAAGGGCTGGTTGGTCGCCTCTCCGTAGCCGAAGGTCAGCTTGTCGACGAACTCCTTGCGGTTGATCGCGTAGCGGACGGCGTCGACGACCTTGGCGTTGTCGAACGGCGCCTTGTTGACGTTGAGGCTGATGTTGGACGCGTTGAAGCCGGGCTGGACGAAGACGTCCAGTCCTGCCTTCTTCGCCGCGTCCGCCTGGCTGGGTTCGATGTCGGCGAAGTTGTAGACGCCGGTCTGGAGTCCCGAGACGACGGTGGAGGCGTCGGGGGCCGACGTCAGCTCGACGTTGTCGATGTGGATGTTCTTCGCGTCCCAGTAGTCGGGGTTCTTCTTCAGCACGGCCTTCGTGCCGGGCACCAGCTGGGTCACGATGAAGGGGCCGGCGCCGACCGGGGCCTGGTCCAGCTTCTTCGGGGACTTCGCCGCCTTGGGGCTGGCGATCTGCAATACCCGCTCGCCGAGCAACTGCGGTATCTGATAGTCGACTTGGCTCAGGTTGATGACCGTGTCGAGACCCCGCGCCTCGACCGACCTGATCGAGGTCAGATCGCCGAAGAGCGCCGAGTCCTTCTGCTTCTTGGCCCGTTCGATGGCGGCCTTGACGGCGGCGCCGTCCACGGGCGCACCGTCGCTGAACTTCAGGCCGGGGCGCAGGTGGAAGGTGACCTGGTCGCCCTTGTCGTTGTACTCCCAGCTCTTGGCGAGGTCGGGGACGGCCTTGCCCGTGTCGTCCGTACGCGTCAACGAGGCGTAGACGAGGGTGAGTTCACGGAACTGGGCGCCGCTGCCCCCGACCACCGGGTCCCAGTGGGTGGGGAAGTACGAGGAGGTCCACTTGAGCGTGGAGTTGCCCGCGGCGCCCGCGGCGTCACCGCCGCAGGCGCTGAGGGCCGGTACGAGCGCGGCGACGAACGCTGTCCCGAGGGCGGCGAGGCGCAGACGGCCGGCCCCTCGGGGGGATCGCGGGTCCAGTGGGCGGCGGGGCGTGGGTCGTCCGGACATCTCTTTGGCTTTCTTTGATGGTCCCGGCCGCTGCCGGGAAACGAGGGCCTGGACACACCGGCGCGTGACACCGGATCACACTGCGCGGGCATGCCTGCGACGGCTTCGTTGCACGTCGGACACACCGCGCTCGAAGTGTGAGGCGTCGGTGGTTTCACGGGGGTGGGCCGGAAGGCGGAGAAGAGGGAGCCGCGAGCGGCGAGGCACGAGCATGACGGCGAGCGACGGACGCGGAGCGGCTGTCCGGCGGGGCGGCCGGGTGCCGCGTGGGCGGTCAGATGCCTGTGGGCCGTGGGTGGCTGGCGGTCAGCGACAGAGAGCGCTGGAAGTGCGCCGCAGATCCACGTAGCGGCACACCACACCGGGGTGCGTCGTGAGCATGGTGCACATCCTGACGCCGACCGTCACCGCCTGTCAATGGACACCAATTGGTGTCTCATTGGCCGGGACGGCTCCTGAGGGTGACTCAGTGCCCGGCGGGGCCGGTGCGGGCGGTCGCGGGATGCACCGCGGCCTCCTGCGGATGCAGCCACAGCGGCCCGTTGGCGGTGTCCACCCGGACCGCGTCCTGCGGCGGCCGTCCGCCGTCCGTGAGCAGCCAGACCTCCGGCCCGGTCAGGCTGCGGTACCGCTCCAGCGCCACCGTCGGGTCCGCCGGCGCAGGAGCCCTCAGCAGCCCCGGGCAGAGCCCGTCGACGGCCGCCGCGTACGTGTCGTAGGGCCGCAGTCCGGGCACCGCCCGGTATCCGGCGGGGGCGCGGAACACCAGCGTCGGCAGGGCGTAACGGCGGCCGCCTTCGGCGGTCTCCTTCGCACCGCCGGGGTGCGGCGAACCGTCAGGAGCGTCCCGTACGGCCAGCACCTCGGGGACCGGGCGGCGCGCCTCGGCGCGGTCGGCGGTGACCTGCGCCAGTACGTCGGCCGACGCGGCGTCCGCCGCCAGTCGCCGCAGGTCGAGGCCGGGCACACCGCGTACCGCGGCCAGGGCGAGCGCGGTGGTGTCCGCCGGTTCGCCCCGCACGAAGACGGTCTCCCGCAGCCGCCGCAGCGCCCGCTCCGCCACGTCGGCGCCCTGACGTTCGGCGGCCTTGGCGACGAGCGAGGACGGCCAGGAACTGGCCGCGACCCGGTCCAGCCGTACGGCGTGCGGGGCGCCGGTGTGCGCGGCGACCTCCGCCACGTACCGCGCGTACCAGGCCGTCTCGGCGGCCGGATCGGGCGGCGGATCGTCGTCGTGGTCGAAGAGGATGGCGTAGACGCGCCGCCAGCGCACCCGGCCCGCCAGCGCCGCCCGCAGCGCGCGGAAGGCGGGCTCCGAGCCCCAGGCCCACGGGCACAGCGGGTCGGTGTACTCCACCACCTCGACGGCGGGCGGTGCCGGTCGGCCGCTCACGCGGCGCCGACCCCGGGCCGCCGCGCGAC
>NZ_JTIY01000001.1:6342213-6350807 GCF_000818175.1 Streptomyces sp. AcH 505 | reverse complement strand
CCGGGTGCGGCGCGTACGACGACGCGGTGCCGGGCCCGGTGATGCGCGGCGAGCACCGCCGCCGCCTGTTCCTCGACCTGCCGCCACACACCGGGCAACGCCCCTGCGGCGCCCGGGTAGTCGAGCCCGGCCAGCGACTCGCCGCGCAGCGTGATGAGTTCACCGTCGACGGCGCGTACGACGTCGAGGAGGGTGATCTCCTCGGCCGGCCTGCCGAGCCAGTAACCGCCCTCGCAGCCGCGCTGGCTGCGCACCAGGCCCGCTTTGCGCAACTCGCCCACCACGGACTTCAGGAACCGGAACGGAATGTCCTGCGAGGAGGCGATGGCCTCGCAGGTGAGCGGGCGGGCAGGCTCACACGCGAGCTCCAGAAGGGCCCGGGCGGCGTAGTCCGCCTTCGCGGAGATATGCATACCCACATCATGCCCGACAGCGCCGCTCCGGCGGAGGGGTCGGCGGGTCCGCGACCTACATTGCGGCAACATTGCCGCAGGTGAAGGATAAAGGACACTTCTTGACATCCTTTCCGGGGCGGCTCTAACGTCCCGGCCATGAGCGAGCCGCCGACGACTCCCGGTGCGGGTTTCCACCCCCACCTCCACGACACCCAGGACCACTACGCGGCGCCCCCGCGCAGCAGGCTGCACCACATCCGCGCCGACGCCCTCGACGGGGACACGGCGCAGACGGGTGGCATGCGCAGGTTCGCCGGTGTCAGCGGCAGCACCGCGGGGTCGGAGAAGCTGTGGATGGGCCAGACCCATGTGGCGCCCGCCACCTCGTCGTCCGACCACCACCACGGCGAGTCCGAGACGGCGATCTATGTGGTGTCGGGCCACCCGGAGTTCGTCTTCCTGGACGACTCGGGCGACGAGCCGCAGGAGGTTCGGCTGCGCACCTCCCCCGGTGACTACATCTTCGTGCCGCCGTTCGTACCGCACCGCGAGGAGAACCCCGACCCGGCGGACGAGGCGGTGGTCGTGATCGCCCGCAGCACGCAGGAGGCGATCGTCGTCAACCTCCCGGCCCTGTACGCCCTGCCCGGGAACGGCACGCAAGCGCCCTAGGGTCTGTCGTGCGGATCACGCCGGGCTCGCGTGTGCTGGTGCCGCGCCTCGCGGCGTTGTCGTCGGTCGACGACGCTCCGCGTCGCCTCCCTCCTCCGCCTTGCGATCCACGACACCAGCCCCCGCTCCCTGATCCGGCCTGATCCGCACGACAGACCCTAGACTCACCGGATGGCCAAGTACTTCGACGTCCATCCCGAGAACCCCCAGCGGCGCATCATCAGCGGTGTCGCCGACAGCATCCGGGCGGGCGCGCTCGTCGCGTATCCGACGGACTCCTGTTACGCCCTCGGCTGCCAGCTCGGCAGCCGCGACGGCATCAGCAGGATCCGGTCGATCCGCGAGCTCGACGACCGTCACCACTTCACACTGGTGTGCCAGAACTTCGCGCAGCTGGGTCAGTTCGTGCACATCGACAACGACGTGTTCCGTGCCATCAAGGCGGCGACACCGGGCAGTTACACCTTCATCCTCCCCGCGACCCGGGAGGTGCCGCGTCAGTTGCTGCACCCGAAGAAGAAGACCGTCGGTGTCCGGATCCCCGACCATGTCGTCGCGCAGGCGCTCCTCGCGGACCTGGGTGAACCGCTGCTCTCCAGCACGCTGTTGCTGCCGGACGAGGAAGAACCCCTGACCCAGGGCTGGGAGATCAAGGAACGGCTCGACCATGTGGTGGACGCCGTGGTCGACTCGGGCGACTGCGGAACGGAACCGACCACCGTCATCGACTTCTCCGGTGGCGAGTTGGAGATCGTACGACGCGGCGCGGGCGACGTCTCCCGCTTCGAGTAGCGGCCCCTGCCGGCGGCCCCTGCCGACGGTTCCTGCCGACAGTTCCTGCTCAGCTCGGCGCGAGGACGATCCAGGTGCGGCCGGGGCTCAGCGGCAGCGTCCGGCCGTCGTGGCGGTAGGTCGTGCCTGCCTTCTCGGTCGGCCTGCTCCAACGCACGTCGTAGGAGCGGCCGTTCCTGAGTACGACGGCCGAGCCCTGGCCGACCGTCTCCGAGAACGGTACGAACCCGGTGCGGCTGTGGAAGCGGGACTCCCTGATCTTCACCTGCTGGATGATCACGTTGTCCGCCGTCCAGGGCGAGCGCGCGCCGTCCATGCTCACCCGGTAACTCGACCCGCTCCAGGTGAAGCCGAAGCGGGCGCCGGGCATCTTGGCCGAGGCGGTCGTGTCGGGTGTGCCGCCGGCGGGGGTCGCCGAGGCGAAGGTCAGGCCGATGTCCTTCGCGGTCCCCGCGCCGTCGGTAAGCCCCTTGGTGTGCACGTACTCGTTGTGCGGCGCCGACCTGGTCGATCTGCGGAAGAAGGCGCCGGTCCCGGTCCTGGTGACCAGGTCCGACCTCTTGAGGACCGGCAGCAGCATGCTCTGGGCGCCCGAGAACGCGAGGGCCGGCCGGTCGTACTGGGCCAGCAGCTCCAGGTCGGTCTCCCGGGCGCTGCGCACCGGGCCGACCGTGCCGGGCAGGTGATTGCTGTCGAAGACCGCCATCAGCCGGGAGAGGCCGCCCTCGACCTCGATCCCGTACACCAGGTCCGCGCTGTTCAGGCCGGTCGCCGGCCGCGCGGCGCGGACGTTGTCGATCTTCACGGCGAGCACCCGGCCCGCCGCGCCCGGCTCCCCCGTGAGCACCGAGCGCGAGGTGCCCCGCGGGTGGGTGGTGCCGTCCTCGGTCGGTGTGCAGCCGGCCGCCAGAGCGGCGGCGAGTGCCGCCGCGACGCCTGCGGCGACAGCTCTGCGTCCGGTCATGGCGCTCCTCCCGTTCGATGGGGCTCCCATCGGGACGGTACCCGGACCGCACGCCGAATCCCCGTCGCAGCGCGGTCAGACGACGCCGAGTTCGGCGTCCCCGGCCGGCAGCGGTTCGAGCGCCTGCACGTCGACCGGGCCCGCCGTGGCCCCCTTGAGCTTCGCGCCGAGCGCGACCAGCGCGGGAGCGCCGCTGTGCACTTCAAGATCCTCGGCAGACGCCCAGTGCTCCACCATCACGAAGGCACCGGAGGTACCGCGGTGCATGGCGTACAGCAGACAGCCCGGCTCCGCGTGCACGGCGGGTATCGCCTCCCGCAGCGCCTGTTCGACGTCGGCCTCCCGGCCTTCGGCGGGGGTGATCGTGGCGACCACGACGACGGTCTTGTCGCTCATACCGGTCCTCGATTCCTGCGGTTCGGGAGCAATCAGCACAACAGTACGACCAGCTGCCCCGGACGTACGCAACCGCGTTGCAACGTTGCGGGGCGTTGGCTGGGACGATGACTGACGAGCGGGTTCCGGACGGACAGGCCGCGCGGGTGGAGGTGACGCCCGCGGCCGCCGAGTTGATCCGGCGGCTGCGGGCCGACCACGGGCCGCTGATGTTCCATCAGTCGGGCGGCTGCTGCGACGGCAGCGCCCCCATGTGCTACCCGGACGGTGAGTTCCGTACGGGCAACTCGGACGTGCTGCTGCAGTCCCTGCGGGTCGAGGGGGTGGAGGAGGCGGTCCCGTTCTGGATGTCGGTGAGTCAGTACGAGGCGTGGAGCCACACGCGGCTCATCGTCGACGTGGTCCCCGGGCGGGGCAGCGGGTTCTCCCTGGAGGCTCCCGAAGGGGTGCGGTTCCTGATCCGGTCGCGGATGGTCGGCGCGTGACAGGCGCGACGGGACGGCCGGCTACGGCCTGACGCTGCTCACCAGCCCCGCGGTGGTCGAGATCCCGTCGGCGATGGTCGGCGCCATGCTCGTGCCCGCGAGGAAGAATCCGAGCAAGACACAGACCACCGCGTGCGAGACCTTCAGTCCGCCGCTGCGCAGAAAGATCACAGCGAGGACGACGAGCAGCACCACCAGTGAGATCGAAATGGCCATCGACTACCTCCTCCGCCGCGTGACAATTGCGGCATTCGGCCGCCAGTGTGGCGGAGGAGGACGCCCGGACGGCCGACCGGCAGGCCCGCCGTACGGGTGATTGTTCCCGTCCACGGCTTCGGATCGTCGCTCTTAGTTCGACGCCGCTCCTGGTTCGAAGCGGACGGGCCGCCGGTCCTGCGCTGCCGCTACTCGGGCAGATCGACCAGCTCGGCGATCGTCTCCTTGTGCCGGCCCGCCGAACCGAGCGCCACCGAGTCCGCCTTCGCGCGCTTGAGATACAGATGCGCGGGGTGTTCCCAGGTCATCCCGATGCCGCCGTGCAGCTGTACGCACTCCTCCGCGGCGTGCACGGCGACCCGGCCGCAGTACGCCTGGGCGACCGCGACGGCGAGCGCGGTCTCCGGGCTGCCGGTGGCCAGCGCGCCGGCCGCGTTGCGCGCGGCGGCGCGCGCCGAGACGACCTCGAGCCACAGCTGCGCCATCCGGTGCTTGAGCGCCTGGAAGGAGCCGACCGGACGATTGAACTGGTGCCGTTCCTTGGTGTACTTGACGGTCTCCTCCAGACACCACTCGGCGACGCCCAGCTGTTCGGAGGCGAGCAGCCCCGCACCGGCGAGCAGCCCGCGCCGTACGGCGGCGCGCCCCGTCGCCGCGTCGGCGATCCGGATGCCGGCCGCCGGGTCGAGGGTGACGGCGGCGAGCGGCCGGGTCAGGTCGAGCGGGGTCAGCGGTTCGACGCTCACCCCCGGCCCTTCCGTCTCGGCCGCGTACAGCCCGTCCTCGCGCGGCACGAGCAGCACGTCGGCGCGTACGGCGTCGGCCACGCCCGTGACGGTGTCGGCGGCGGCCGGCAGGGGCCCGTCGGGCGGGGTGGTCAGGGGCAGTGCGAGGACGGCGACGCGGTGGCCGCCGGCGAGCGCGGTCAGCAGCCCGGCGACGTCCGTCGAGTCCGTGTCGCAGCCGAGCAGCGTCTCGGTCGCCACGACCGAGCTGGTCAGATACGGCGCTGCGGTGACGGCCCGGCCCAGCTCCTCCAGCACGACGGCCGCCTCACGGTGACCCGCGCCCTGGCCGCCCAGCTTCTCGGGGACGAGCAGCCCGGCGGCGCCGATGCCGCCGGCCAGCGACGACCACAGGTCGGCGTCGTACGGGTCGCCCGACTCGGCGCGCCGCAGGGCCGCCGGCAGGTCGTACCGGTCGGTGAGCAACGACCGTACGGCGGCGCGCAGATCGTCCTCGGTGTCCGTGTAGAGCAGGTTCATCGGGAGAGGTCCTTCCATGCGACGTCCTTGTCGTTGCGCGGCTCGGACGGCAGGCCGAGGACCCGTTCGGCGACGATGTTGAGCAGCACCTCACTGGTGCCGCCCTCGATGGAGTTGCCCTTGGCCCGCAGATAGCGGTAGCCGGCGTCCCGTCCGGTGAAGTCCACCTGGTCGGGCCTGCGCAGCGTCCAGTCGGAGTACAACAGCCCCTCGTCGCCGAGGAGTTCCACCTCCAGGCCGCTGATCTCCTGGTTGAGCCTGGCGAAGGAGAGCTTCATGCCGCTGCCCTCGGGGCCCGGGTGCCCCGCGACGAGCTGCTGGCGCAGCCGCTCCCCGGTGAGGCGGGCCACCTCGGCCTCGACCCAGAGGGTGAGCAGCCGCTGGCGCAGCTCGTGGGTACGCAGGTCGGGGCGCTCGCGCCAGGTGCGCGCCACGGGGCCGATCATGCCGCCCTCGCGCGGGATCCGGGAGCCGCCGATGGAGACCCGCTCGTTCATGAGCGTGGTCTGCGCGACCTTCCAGCCCTCGCCGATCTCGCCGAGCCGGTGCGCGTCGGGGATCCGTACGCCGGTGAGGAAGACCTCGTTGAACTCGGCCTCGCCGGTGATCTGGCGCAGCGGCCGTACCTCGACACCCGGGTCGGTCATGTCGCAGATGAAGTAGCTGATGCCGCGGTGCTTGGGCAGCCCGGGGTCGGTGCGGGCGATGAGGATGGCCCAGCGGGCGACATGCGCGCTGGACGTCCAGACCTTCTGTCCTTCGACCACCCAGTCGTCGCCGTCGCGTACCGCCCGGGTGCCGAGCGCCGCGAGGTCGGAGCCGGCGCCCGGCTCGCTGAAGAGCTGGCACCACACCTCCTCGCCGATCCACAGCGGCCGCAGGAAGCGCTCCTTCTGTTCCTGGGTGCCGTAGCGCAGGACGGTCGGCGCCGCCATGCCGAGGCCGATGCCGATCCGCCGGGGGTCGTTGTCGGGTGCGCCCGCCGCTTCCAGTTCGCTGTCGACCACGGCCTGGAGGGCGCGCGGCGCGTCGAGGCCGCCGAGCCCCACCGGGTAGTGCACCCAGGCGAGTCCGGCGTCGAAGCGGGCCCGCAGGAAGTCGTCGCGCGCGGTGTCGGCCGGCGGGTGGTCGGCCAGCAGGCGCGCGGTGCGCTCGCGCAGTCCCGCCGCGTCGGTCGCGTACGTCGCCTCGGTCATCAGGAGTCTCCTTCGGGGATGACGACCACACGTCCGGTGGTGGCGCCGTCGGCGACGCGCTGTACGGCGTCGGCTGCGCCCTTCAGCGGCACCCGCTCGCTGACGAGGGGCTTGACGACGCCCTGCGCGGCCAGTTCGGTCAGCCGCTGGTGGCAGCGCGGGATCGCGGCCGGGTCCTTGGCCGCGTACAGGCCCCAGTGCAGTCCGAGGATCGAGTAGTTCTTGACCATGGCGTGGTTGAGGGCGGGGGCCGGGATCTCGCCGCTGGTGAAGCCGACGATCACGATGCGGCCCTCGAAGGCCACGCACTTGGCCGACTTGGCGTAGGCGTCGCCGCCGACCGGGTCGTAGACGACGTCGGCGCCACGGCCGCCGGTGGCTTCCTTCACGGCGGCGATGATGTCGTCGGTGTGCCGGTCGATCACGACGTCGCAGCCCAGCTCGCGGGCCACCTCGGCCTTGGCGGGGCCGCCGACGACGCCGATGACGGTGGCGCCGGCCGCCTTGCCGAGCTGTACGGCGGCGCTGCCGACACCGCCGGCCGCCGCGTGGACGAGCAGGGTCTCGCCCTTCTCCAGATGGGCGCGGCGGTGCAGGCCGAACCAGCCTGTCTGGTAGCCGATGTGCATCGCGGCCGCTTCGGCGTCGTCCAGGGCGGCGGGCGCCGGGAGCAGTCCCGCGGCGTCGGCGAGCGCGTACTCCCCCAGGCCGCCGTGCGGGAGGGCCGCCGTGGTGATGACCCGGCGGCCGTCCTCGGTCTCGCCGCAGATCTCCACGCCGGGGGTGAAGGGCAGCGGCGGTCGCACCTGGTAGTGGCCCCGGCAGAGCAGGGCATCGGGGAAGTTGATGTTCGCCGCACGGACCAGCACCCTGACCTGTCCTTCGGCCGGCTCGGGCCGCTCGACGTCTTCGAGTCGCATCACCTCGCCCGGCTCGCCGTTCCGGTGCACTCGCCATGCCTGCATCTCGGGGCCTCCACACACATTGGGCAGTACCGCGTCCACGCGCATACTAAGCGGTCGCTTGTGGGTGTGGGAACAGCCGCCACCGGACGGCTTCGGCCGGGCGCGGGACGGGTCAGTCGTGGAGTCCGGGGCCGACCGGCTCGGGACCGACGGGGAAGATCGGCATGGGCTTGATCTTGCTCAGATACGACTCGGCCTTGAGGATGGCCTCCCGCGCGGTGCGCTGCCCCATCAGCACACACAGCGTGTACGCCACGTCCTCGAACCGTGCGCGCGTGGCGTCGTCCAGCGGATCGGCCAGTACCAGCCGTTCCCACGCGCGGTAGCGGCTCAGCAGATCGGCGACCAGATGTCTGTCCGGCAGCAGCATGTCAACACCACTTCCAGCAGGCTGTGGGCAGGTCCGGAGCCGGATACCCACGCACAGCGGAGCACCCGCCCCTCCCGGACATTCTGACCGCGTCCCGGCGTCCGCGCGCGTCGAGAATTCACCCGGCCCGGGAATAGGTCCGGGCCCGCTCCGGCTGCCACCCCCATGAGCACTCTTGGACTGATCGGAAGCGGAAACATCGGTGGCACCCTCGCGCGGCTGGGCGTCGCGGCAGGGCTCGACGTCGTCCTCAGCAACTCACGCGGCCCGCAGACGCTGACCGCGCTGGTGGACGAGCTGGGGCCACGGGCCCGCGCGGCGACGGCCGCCGAAGCCGCCGAGGCGGGTGACTGGGTGGTGGTGACCGTGCCGCTGAAGAACTACCGCCAGGTGCCGGTCGCGCCCCTCGTCGGCAAAGTCGTCCTCGACACGGACAACTACTATCCGGAGCGCGACGGGCGGATCCCCGAACTCGACGCCGAGGAGCTGACCACCAGCGAACTGCTCCAGCGCCATCTCCCCGACTCGCACGTCGTGAAGGCGTTCAACAACATCTTCTTCAAGCACCTGGCCGCCCTGGCCAGGCCCGTGGGCGCCGCCGACCGTACGACGCTGCCCATCGCCGGCGACTCGGCGCAGGCCAAGGCCTCGGCGACCCGGCTGATCGATCTGCTCGGCTACCACGCCCTGGACGCCGGAACGCTCGCCGACAGCTGGCGCTTCCAGCGCGACACCCCGGCGTACGTCGTCCCCTACGCGAAGAACCCGCAGGGCCTCGGCGTCTCCGGTGACGACCCGGGCGCCAGGGCGGACTCCACGGCGCTGCGGGCGGCACTCGACGCCGCCGTCCGCCCGACGCCCTGACGGACGGCGTCCGG
>NZ_JTIY01000001.1:6341170-6342188 GCF_000818175.1 Streptomyces sp. AcH 505 | reverse complement strand
CCGTGGTGACGTAGTAGCGTCACCACGGCCGGCTCCGATCTCCGCGGGGGGTCAGCCGCGGGCGACCGCGATCTTGCCGGCCAGCCGCTCGCCCGACTCGTACACCATGTAGGGCACTCCGCCCTCGGTGCCGAAACTCGGCGAGGCGCTGCGGCCGTTGTCGGGCGCCCCGTTCGACGAGTTGAAGAACACCCCCAGGTGGTTGCGGAGGGTGAAGTCGTTGCCGACCTCGGTGATCATGAGGTCGCCGCCGCTCTCCTTGTCCTTGTTGTAGACGACGTACGTGCTGCCGTTACGCTCCAGCACGTGCGGGCCGCCGACATTGACGGCGCCGACGTCGGTATGGCTGACGAGCGGCTTCTGGTCGAAGGTCCAGTTGCGCCCGTCGGCGGACCAGCCCCAGCAGATGTCGCGGTGGTTGGACGTGTTGTTGAGCATGAAAACCATCACGAAGTGGGCCTTCTTCGCGGGGAGTTCGTGCGGGAAGACCCGGGCGTACGACGTCTCGGTCGTACCGGACGGCATCATCGAGGACGACAGGACGACCTTGTCGTAGGTGAAGTTGATGCCGTCCTTGGAGCGGGCGAGCCGGGTGGTGGTGTTCTCGCCGTGGAAGTACAGCCACATCTCCTTGGACGCCTCGATCCACATCACGTGCGGGGACGAGACGTGGCTGACGGAGTAGTTCGGCGACCAGTTGTTGGAGACGATCGGGTTGTTCGGGTACTCCGTGAACGGGCCCTCCAGATGGTCGCCGTAGGCGAGGCAGATGCCGCCGGGCGCGTCGTGCGGCGCGTAGTACAGGTAGTAGCGGCCGAGCGGCGCCGTCAGCCGGCTCGCCGTGCCGCGTATGCAGGGGAAGATGATCTCGCCGGTCGGGTTGTACTTGAGCTGGGAGGGCGTCAGAAGCGTCTTGACGTACTTGTAGTCGGGGAATCCGCCCGGCGCCGCGGCGACCGCGGGCGCGGCCCCCGGAGCGAGGGAGGACGCGGCGGCCGTGCCCGCCGTCGCGCCGACC
>NZ_JTIY01000001.1:6339606-6341145 GCF_000818175.1 Streptomyces sp. AcH 505 | reverse complement strand
CCGTCGCGCCGACCGCGATGACGGCCGAGGTGGCGGCTGCGCCGCGCAGGAAGATCCGACGGCTGGGGTTCTGCGGCTCGGACATGTGGAACTCCGTCCCTGGAGTGGGTGTCAGGACTGGACTGACTGTCAGAGGTGCCGGGAGAGGTCAGAGGTACAGGGCGGCGGTGACACTGAAGCCGCCGAGGGCGACGAACCACACGTACGGAAGCGTGCGTGCCATCACCTTCTGTGGTGTGACGCCCGCGTACTGGGCGGCCCACACCGTCTGGGTACTGGTCGGGTCGGCGACGCCGAACACCTGGTTGTACGAGGTGGTCAGGCCGAGCACGGCGACCGCGGGGTAGACGCCCGCCGCGATGAGGACACCGGCGATACCGGCGCCGAGGCCGTACACGTTCAGCGGGCCCCGGTAGAGGCACAGCGGTACGAGGACGGTGAAGACCAGCACGAACAGCACCGCGTTCTGCGGGCTGACGGCCTTGACGAGCGGTTCCAGCGCGTCCACGGCCCCCGGCAGTTTCACCGCGGCCAGCAGGATGCCGATGGCGACGAACAGCGCGATCGGCGCCGCCGCCACCTCGAAGCCCGCGTAGAGGGTGCGTAGCAGCCGCTTGTTCATGTCGCGCGGCCGGGTGGTGGTGAACAGCGCGTACAGCACACCGGCCAGCAGCGCGGGGATGATGGGGACGTCGAGGGCGAGGGCGAGCACCAGCGGCACGACCGGGGTGAGCAGCGCGTACCAGGGCGCGTCGCCGAGTTGCTTGCGCCGGGAGACCGGGGCCGGCTTGGCGGACACGGACTTGAGCGCCCAGGCGTGCTCGACTCCCTTGCGGCGGGTCTCGATCAGCACGAAGAGGATCGCGGCGAACAGCGCGAACGGGAACAGCTTGATCATGAAGCCGCGCACGGTGGGCACGGACAGCTCGAGCGCGCTGGAGAAGAACTGCCAGACCGGCAGCTCGAAGGGCATACCGGCGGCGATCCCCATCAGGATCGTGCCCGCGGCGGTCACCTTGGGAATCCCCACCGCTATCATCGCCGGGATTCCGATGATGCCCGCGAGCATCGCGGCAGGCGCCGATCCGGTGACCGTACCCACCAGCGTGGAGACGGCGAGCACACCGAGGGCGACCACGACGGGCCGGTCCCCGCCGAACTCGACGATCTTGCGCACGAGCGTGCCCGCGATGCCGGTCTCGTCGAGGAGCTTGCCGAGCCAGGAGCCCAGCAGGATGGCGATCATGGTGGCGGCGAGCGCCGGTGCGCCTTCCTGGAGCACGGTCTCCAGCACACTGTTCTTGCCGGTCAGCGGTGCGCCGGAGACGAAGGCGATGACGACGGCCAGGATGACGAGCGCGAAGGCCGTGGGGAGTTTGCGGCTGAGCATCGCGGCGACTCCGGCCGCCATGATCAGCAGAATGACGACGCCCATGGCGTTACTTCTCTCTTCCGTGCGGTGAGCTTCCGTGCGGGGTGGCCGGCGGCGGCGCCGCCGACTCGGCGAGGGCCGCCGTCAGCAGCAGCGGGCTGCGGCCG
>NZ_JTIY01000001.1:6321232-6339430 GCF_000818175.1 Streptomyces sp. AcH 505 | reverse complement strand
GCGGGCTGCGGCCGAGACCGCAGACCTTGGCGGCGTAGGCGTGGGCGGCGATCTCGTCGGCTCCCGCGACATGCCCGTACACCCGGCGGCTGCCGAGGCGCAGGACGACATGGCCGAGCGCGCGCCGCAGCGCCGTCTTGGCGGGTCCGTGGTGGAGGTGTTCGTGGACGGCTTCGTGCGCGAGCGCCGCTGCTCTGACCGAGCCGCGGGGGTACCAGTCGCGCCAGCCCAGCCGCTCGGCCAGGTCCTCGGCCGCCCCGATCGTGTCGGTGTACAGCTCGACCGTCTCGGGCCGTGAGGTGTAGCGCGCCAACAGGCCGATCTCCAGGCCGCCTTCGCTCTCCACGACGCGCGCGGTGCACGGTACGAGGGCGAGCGAGGCGCCGAACTCGGCCGCGGCGTACGCCCATCGGCGCAGCAGCTCCGGATCGCGCCCTTCGTGCGTGGGGGTACCGGCGAGCAGTTGTACGCCGAACTCGACGTCGGCCAGACCGGCGAGCCCGCGCAGCTTCCCCAGGCTGTCCAGGTCGGTGCGGGTGGCGGTCATGTCCTCGCCTCCACCACGGCGACGACCGGCTCGTCGGCGGCGCGTGCGCGCAGTTCGCTGCGGGCCAGGGCGAGCAGCGGCTGCGGGTCGAGGACCCCCGACAGGTCGGCGATGCGCGAGCCGATCAGCAGCCGCAGCGCCGGGGCGCGTACGCCGCCGTCGCCGTACGAGGTGGACTCGTCGACGAGCGAGGCGAGCACCTGGGCGGCTGAGCCGACCGTGGTGGTCTCGACGCGCGCGTCGGGCGCGTGCAGCCTGACGACGCCGTCGGCGTCGACGACCCGTACCGGATGGCGGGTCGCGCGGAACCGGCGGTGCACCTCGGTGCCGTACACGGTGTGCGACGGGGTGCCTGCCAGCACCCTGACGTCCGCCGGGTCGGCCTTCAGACTGGCGGCGGCCGCGCGCAGCCGCTCCTCGTCGTCGGCGCGGTGCGAGCGGTCCTGGGTGCGCAGTTCGGTCGCGCCGGTGGCGACGGCGCGCACGGTGTTGGTCTGCGGGTCGACCGTGACCTCCACCTCGACGCCGTCGGCCGCCGCGCCCTGCGCGATGACGGCCTGTTCGGCCTCGGCCCGCACGGCGAGGATCTGCTCCTGTCCAGCGCCGGGGATGATCCGCTCGATCTGCTCACGGACCAGCGCGAGGGCGACCCCGATGGGGCTGATGACCTCGTTGTGCCGGGCGATCCTGCCTTCGTACCCGGAGACGGCGGCCAGATGCGGGGTCACGGATGCCGCACCCCCTCCCCCGCCGACCAGCACCGCGGTGTCCTTGTCGAGGCGGTAGTCGCTGATCATCGCGTCCACCACGGTCTTCACCTGCTCCGTGCCCGCGTCGAGCACCTGGGCCGCCGCCGTGGCGACGTCGACGCCGAGGGCGGCGGCGAGCGGGGCCAGCGCGGCCTTCGCCACGTCCTGGTCACAGCGGGCGAAGTCGCCCTCGGGGACCCGGCCGAGCGCGTTGGCCGCGCAGGTCATGGTGATCGCGAACCGGCCGCCGGCCGCGTCGAGGACCGCGTAGTCGGCGGGGTCGTCCGCCATCGGGCTGACGGTGGCGAGCTTCGCGTCGCGCAGTTCGTCCGCCGTCGCGTAACAGGCGTACGGCAGGCCGGCGATGTGCGCGCTGCGCGGCCCCACGGCGGTGACCTTGCCGCCGTCGATCCGCACCATCGACCCGCCGCCGACGCCGACGGTCCGGACGTCGAGGGCCGACAGGTACGAGGTCTTGCCGAGGATCGTCGCGTGCCGGACGGCCACCTTGCCGCGCCGTACGACGCTGATGTCGGTGGACGTGCCGCCGGTCTCCAGGAACAGCCCCTCGCTGATCCGCTCCTGCATCAGCGCGCCGGCCACGCCTGCGGCGGGCCCGGACAGCACCGTGAGCAGCGGCCTGCGCCGCATCTCGTCCAGGGACATCACACCGCCGTCGCAGCGCATCACCATCAGCGGCGCCGTCACGCCCGCCTTGGTGATGGAGGCGTCGACCAGATCGGCCGTGGCCAGCATCCGGGGCAGGATCGCCGCGTTGACCACGGCGGTACGGGTGCGCTTCTGCAGCCCGTACAGCGAGGTGATCTGGTGCGCGGCCGTCATCGGCAGCCCCCGGCCCGAGGCGGCGGCGAGCACGGCCTCCTCGCCCTCGGGCCTGTCGACGCTGAACGGCTGGCTGGCGACGAGGACTTCGGCGCCCTCCCTGACCACCTCGTCGACGGCGCGGCCGACTTCGGCCGCGTCGTCGGGGTCACCGACGTGCGCGTAGGCGAGCGGCAGGTGCTTGCCCGGGGTGAGTTCGAGCTTGCGGAAGGCCGCGAGCCGGCGGGTGAGCGCCGCGCCCGGTCCCGTGCCGATGCCGATGAGTCCGACGGTGGCGACGTCGCCCTCCAGCAGGGCGTTGGTAGCCTGGGTGGTGCCGTGGGCCAGGAAGGCGACGTCCTCGGGGGCGTTTCCGGTCTGCTCCAGCAGCCGGTCGAGCGCTTCCACGATGCCGTGGGCGACCCCGTCCTCGTGGTGGTGGCTGGTGGGAACCTTCACCTGCCCCAGTAGTTCCAGGGTCGCGGCGTCTACGGCCACGGCGTCGGTGAAGGTTCCGCCCACGTCGATGCCGACGCGGATGCGGTGGGTGGTCATGGTCTGGGCACCTCCTTGTGCTGTGTTGGCGGGTACGCGGGCGGTGGGCCGGGCGGGGCAGGTGGAGCTGCTCCCGTCCGGCCGGTACCGCCGTGGGTGCGCGGGTTGTCAGTAGCCGCGTACGTCGGGCCAGTGGCGCTGGACCCCCGAGCGGTCGAGGAGGGCGGCGAACTCGTCGAACCGCTTGTCCTCGGACTGCACCTGACGGGGTTCCACACCTTCGGTGAGGCAGTGCGCGGCCAGGGCACCGGCGACCTCGCCGATGTTCCATTCCACCGGGTGGAGCCGGTAGCAGCCGTTGGTGATGTGGGTGGTGCCGATGTTCTTGCCCGCGGGGAGCAGGTTGCGGACCCGGCGCGGCACGAGCGCGCCGAGCGGGATCTCGAACGGCACGGAGCCGATGTCGATGTAGTTGTCACCTCCGGTGGACGGGTGCAGATCGATGCGGTAGCCGCCGACGCCGATCGAGTCGCGGTACTTCGTGCCGCCGTGCGGGCCGACCAGGTCGATCGCGACGTCGTGCTCGGTGATGGTGGTGACGGCCTTGATCCGGCGCGACTCGCGGATGTACGGCGCCTTGGCGAGGCCGTCGGCGGTGCCCATGACATCGGGCCGCAGCCTGAGGCCGGGGAATCCGGCGCCGCCGTCGGCGCGCGGCGCCTCGGTCTGCAGCCAGTACAGGACGGACAGCGAGAGCTGCCTGGCCTCGGCGACGGCCTGCGCCGTCGTCTCCTCGCCCGCGCCGATCAGCGGCTTGAGCCAGTAGTCGTTGAGCGGCCAGTTGACGAGGGTGATGTCGGAGTCGAAGGCGCCGGGACGGTGCAGCTTACGGGCCAGCACCCGGCGGAAGCCGAACAGCTCCTTGTCGCCCGCGTCCGCCGACTGGTCGGCGGAGACGTCCAGCGGGTCGAGCTCCGGATTGGGTACGAAGGTGCGCGGCACGGCCTCCAGGGTGCGCGGGTCGGGCGCGAGGAAGCCGAGCAGCGGCCCCGGCCAGAAGTCGGGCCGGTAGGAGCGCCAGAAGTCGTAGTCGGCGGGCTTGTCGATCGTGTGGTCCTCGCCCTCGTGGTGCGAGAGGGCGAAGCAGACCGTGATGCCCTGCTGGTTGAGCGGGTCGGCGGTCTCCGGGGCGTGCGGCTCGCCGAACTCGTCGCGCGACTCGGCCCCGACGGCGTACTCGACCCCGGCCAGCTCCAGCAGCTCGCCGGTCTCGGTCGCGTCGATCACGTACCGCGCGGTGACGGTCCGCCGCGCGCCGTCGCGCAGGCTCTCGACGGTGACGGACCGTACGGTGTCGTCCTCGGCCTCGGCGGCGACGGGACGGTATTCGGTGAGCAGCGTGAGCCGGCCCGAGGCGAGGTGCGGCGCGAGCATCGCCTCAAGCACGGCGAGAGCGACGCGCGGCTCGCCGCAGAGCTTGCTGACCCGCCCGGCGCCCGGGTTGAGGTCGGTGAGGGCGAGCGCCTCCGAGCGCAGCGGGTACCACTGGCGGTAGTACGTCCTGATGGACTCGCGCAGCTGACGGTACGAGGCGGTGGTGCCGAACTGCTCGACCCAGGGGTGTTCGTCCGGGGGGACGGCCTGTGAGGTGAGCTGGCCACCGATCCAGTCGGTCTCCTCGGTCAGTACGACGCTGCGTCCGGCGCGGCAGGCGGCGAGTGCCGCTGCCACGCCGCCGAGTCCGCCACCGACGATGAGAATGTCCGGTTCGGGTGTCACGAGTCTCCTTGTGGTGCTGAGTGGTGCTGTGCGGTTCGTGTGCGGTTGGTGTACGGCCGGGCGCGGGGGTCAGCCGTGCCCGGGGGGCGGGCCCGTGCTGGCGCCCGGTCTGAAGGCGCAGGGGACCAGGGGTTCGGCGGCTTCCTCACCGGCCACGAGCGCGGCGAGCATGCGTACCGCCGCCGCGCCGAGCTGGGGGCGCGGGACGTCGAATCCGGTGGGCACCGGTTCGGCCGCGAGGTCGGGCGGCGGGTTGCCGAGTACGGCGAGTGAGGCGTCCCTCGGGCAGTCGAGACCGGCGGCACCGGCGGCGGCGTGCAGCGCGCGCCAGGCGCCGCCGGTGTCGGTCTCCTCGGCGACGAAGGCGGTCACCCCGTCGTCGAGCCAGCCGCGCAGCCGTTCGGCGGTGAGGTCCTGTTCGGGGGCGGCCGAGCGGAAGACGGCCTCGGGTCCCGCCGGCAGTCCCGCCTCCTCCAGCCCTTTCAGGAAGCCGTGTTCACGGTCGGTGGAGGCGGGCGCCTCGTCGTCCTCCCGTACGAGCACGATCCGCCGGTGGCCCAGCGCGGCGAGGCGGGTGACGACCTCATGGCTGGCGCTGACGTAGTCGGCGCCGACCCAGGCCAGCCCCTCCAGCTCGTCCCTGCGGCCGACGTGGACCACCGGGAAGCCGTCGCTGACCAGCCTGCGCAGCTCCTCCGCCGGGGCGTGCCGGCCGAGGAAGACACAGCCGTCGGCGAGCCGGACCCGGCTCAGCGCGTCGGGCCCCGCGGCGCCCGCGCCGCCGGAGCTGGAGCCGGTGAACAGGACCAGGTCGTAGCCGCGTGCGGCGGCCTCCTGCTCGACACCGACCAGGAAGGGGTAGTACGAGTGCTGCACATCGGTGGGGAACGTGGCGGTGAAGCTGAAGACCCCCAGCAGGTCGTTGCGGGCCGCGGCGAGCCGCCTGGCGGCCGGGTCGGGGACGTAGCCCAGGCTGCGGGCCGCTTCGAGCACCTTCCGCCGGGTGTCCTCGGAGATCACGGCGCCCTGCTTCTTGCCGCCGAGCACCAGCGAGACCGTGGCCTGCGAGACACCGGCGAGCCGGGCGACCTCCGCCTGGCGCGGGCGTGACGTACGTCCCGCCGGCGCGGGTGCCCGACCTGGCCGGGACCGCTTCCTGGGTTCGTCCACCGTCGCTCCTCAGAGTTACTAATGCGCATTAGTAATGCGCATTAACGAGTACTGTGGGCCTACCGGCCGTCCGCGTCAAGAGGCTCGGCAGACTTATTCGCAACTCGCGTCGCGGCCCTTCTGCCACTGCCGTATCTGGCCGTACGGTGTGACCTTTGCCCCGACGATCAAGGCGGTCCTGCCATGGCCCTCTTCGACCTGCCCCTCGACGGTCTCCGCGAGTACCGCAGCGCGTCCCGCGAACCTGCGGACTTCGACCGGTTCTGGGCGGACACCCTCGCCGAGACCCGCGGCCATGACCTCGCCGCCCGGTTCGAGCCGGTCGCCACGGCGCTGACCACGGTGGACGTGTTCGACGTGACCTTCGCCGGGTTCGGCGGGCATCCCGTCAAGGGCTGGCTGGTGCTGCCGGCCGGGACGAGCGAACCCCTGCCCGCCGTCGTGGAGTTCGTCGGGTACGGCGGCGGCCGCGGCCTGCCGCACACCCATCTGCTCTGGGCGTCGGCCGGCTTCGCGCACTTCGTGATGGACACCCGTGGACAGGGCGCGAGCTGGGGCGGCGGCGACACCCCCGACCCGGTGGGCAGCGCGTCGGCCGTGCCCGGCTATCTCACCCGGGGCATCGACGATCCGCGTGGTTTCTACTACCGCCGGGTGTTCGCCGACGCGGTGCGCGCCGTCGAGGCGGCCCGTTCGCATCCGCTGGTGGACGCCTCGCGGACCGCCGCCGCCGGGGTCAGCCAGGGCGGCGGAATCACCCTCGCCGTCGGGGGTCTGGTGCCCGATCTGCTGGCGATCGCCCCCGACGTACCGTTCCTCTGCGACTTCCCCCGGGCGACCACGCTCACCGACCGCGAGCCGTACCGCGAGGTGGGCAGATACCTCAAGACCTTCCGGGGCCGTACGGAACACGTCGCCCGTACGCTCAGCTACTTCGACGGGGTGCACTTCGCCGCGCGCGGGCGGGCCCCCGCGCTCTTCTCGGTGGCCCTGGAGGACCAGACCTGCCCGCCGTCCACGGTCTTCGCGGCCTTCAACGCGTACGCGAGCGGCGACAAGGCGATCGAGATCTACGACTTCAACGACCACGAGGGCGGCGGGCCGTACCAGCAGGCAAGCCAACTGAAGTGGCTGCCGCACCTGTTGAATTCCTGACGGCAGCCGGCTTGGTCCCGGACGGCTCAGCGGAGCACGACACACCCGCGCCGCGCCAGCGCCTCGTCGAGCCGTGGCTGGGGCTCCAGGTCGTTCCAGCGCAGGTCCAGTTTCTCCAGGGCGGGCAGCCGGTCCAGCCACTCCGGCAGCCGGCTGAGCCGGTTGGCCCGCAGGTCGAGCCCGCGCAACAGCGGCAGCCCGGCGAGCGGTCGGGGCACCTGCGGCAGGGCGTTCTCGCGCAGATCGAGGTGGCGCAGCTCGGTGAGTCCGGCGACGGAGTCCGGCAGCCGGTCGATGGCGTTGCCACGGAGCCACAGTTCGCGGAGCCGGTGGAGCCGGCCGACGCTGTCGGGCAGCGTCGTCAACCGGTTGTGCTGGGCGCGCAGTTCGACCAGTGCGGCGAGGTCTCCGATGGTGTCGGGGAGTGTGCCGATGCGGTTCTCACCGATGTTGAGGTAGCGCAGCGCGGTGAGCCGGCCCAGGGTGGCGGGGAGTTCGGTGAGCCGGTTGTCGTGCAGATACAGGTAGTCGGTGAGGGCCGGGAGGTCGCCCAACGCGTCCGGCACCGAGGTGAGTTCGTTGTGTCCCAGGTCGAGGGTGCGCAGCTCGCGCAGTCGCGCGATGCCGGCGGGGACCTCCGTCAGCTGGTTGTCGGCGAGGATCAGGACCCGCAGTCCGGTGTCGTGCCACAGCGACGGCGGCACCTTCCCCAGGTGGTGCCGCCAGAGGTTGAGTGTGGTCGCCATGGCGGGCGACCTACCGGGTGTGCGCGGTCATCTGGTCGATGAGCCGCTCCGTCGCTTCGGGGCCGAAGCACAGGTCCAGGCTGTCGGACGACTCGCCGGCGGAACGCTCGCTGCGCGGGAACAGCGCCTGCTCGTACGCGGTGAGAGCGGCCTCCGTGTCGCCGGGGTGGCCGACGATCGCGGCGGCCAGCTCGGCGCCGTCGAGCATGGCGAGGTTCGCGCCCTCGCCCGCGAAGGGCGACATCAGATGCGCGGCGTCGCCGAGCAGGGTCACGCCGGGTGTGCGCTCCCACCGGTGCCCCACGGGCAGGGCGTGCACGGGCCGGGGTACGAGCGCGCCGTCGGCGTCGCCGATCAGGGCGCGCAGCCGCTCGTCCCAGCCGTCGAAGTGCTGGAGGAGTGTCTTCTTGGCGGTGCCGGCGTCGGTGAAGTCGATGCTGTCGAGCAGGCCGATCGGGGCCTTGACGGCGATGTAGGCGTGCAGGGAGCCGTCGTTCTCCACATGGGTGAGGAATCCCTTCTCGTCGGCGAGCGCGAACATCATTCCGCTGCCCGCGAGTTCGGCGCTCGCGCGGTGCCGGGTCGCCGCGTCGTGGAGGTCCGCCTCGACGAAGGAGACACCGGAGTACTCGGGCACGGCGGCCGAGACCAGCGGGCGGATCCTGGACCAGGCGCCGTCGGCGCCCACCAGCAGGTCGGTGGTGAAGGTGGCGCCGTCGGCGAGGGTCACCTCGTGCCGGCCGCCGCCCAGCGGGCGGGCACCGGTGACCTTGGCGCCCCAGCGGATCGTCCCTTCGGGGAGCGAGTCCAGCAGGATGCGGCGCAGGTCGTTGCGGTTGACCTCGGGGCGGCCGCCGTCCTCGGTGTCGTCCTGGAGCCGGACGGTGCCGTTCTTGTCGACGATGCGCATCGCCTCGCCGCCGGGGTGCACGGCGGCACGGAATTCGTCGTAGAGCCCGGCGGCCCGCAGGGCGACCTGCGCGGAGTCCTCGTGCAGGTCGAGCATGCCGCCCTGGTCGCGGGCGGTCGGTGAGGGGTCGAGGTCGTACACGGCGGCCTCGATCCCGTGGACGTGCAGGACGCGGGCGAGGCTGAGGCCGCCGAGTCCAGCGCCGACAACGGTGACGGGGTGGTGAGTGGACATGGCTGCTCCTTGGAAGTGCGGGTGGGGCCGGCCCTATTCGGGGGCCGGGGTGGCGAGGATGCCGCCGATGAGGACGTGAAAGCCCCAGCTCAGACGCTGCTGGGGGGTCCCGGACAGCAGCTCGTCGCCGTGCGTGGCGACCTGCGGATGCCGCTCGTCGGCGGCGCCCCGCACCGCGGCGGTCAGCGCGTCCCAGTCGTCCTGGGCCTCGGTGTCCTGGCCTCGGGTGGCCTGCTCGGCGGCGGTGGCCGTCGCGTGCTGGAGCAGCAGGTCGAGCGCCCAGGCCGCCTCCCGCCGTGGTACACCGCCCTCGGCCAGCAGCGCGAGCAGCGCCTCGACCAGATCGAGGTAGTGGGCACCCGAGGGCCGGGCGACCAGGGCCGACCTGGCGAGGGCGGGATGCGCGAACAGCACGTCCACGTACGACGTGAGGACGCGTACGAGCCGGTCGCGCCAGTCGCCCGCCCCCTCGGGGGCCAGCTCGACGGCGCCGAGCAGTTCGTCGAGTACGGCCGCGTGCAGTTCCGCGGTGTTGCGGACGTACACGTAGAGCGAGGCGGGTCCGGTGTCGAGCTGCTGCGCCAGCCGGCGCATGGTGACCCGTTCCAGACCTTCGGCCCGCATCAGTTCGACGGCTGCCGCGACGATCCCGGCCCGGGTCAGGGCCGGTTTCGCGGGCCGCTCCCGGCGGCTTCGGGGTACGTCGGCGTCTGCTGTCATACCTCGACCATAACGAACATGTTCGCTGCGAACAAGTTCGTAGCGAACATGTTCGTCCGCGCGTCGCCTCAGACGTCCCTCCGGACTCCTCGCTCAGCTGTTGTGCTGCCGGTCCTCCCGGTGCTCCCGGTGGTCCGGCCTGCGCCCCGGCGGCTGGTCGGGGGCCGGGCGGGAGGGGGCGTGCGCGATGTGCCGGGTCTCCGGCGCCTCGCCCGAGACGGTGAGCGTCTCGCCGTGGTGGGAGATCTTCATCGGCGCCCCCGACACCAGCGTGTACGTGGCGGCGTCGCTCTTGATCTCCACCTTCAGCCGCCGCCCCAGCAGCTCCATCGTGAACGCCAGCCTGCTGAACCGCTCGGGCAGCCGCGGGGTGAACGCCAGCGAGTCGCCGGTGTGCCGCATCCCGCCGAAGCCGGCGACCAGCGCCATCCAGGTACCGGCGAGGGACGCGATGTGCAGGCCGTCCCGGGTGTTGCTCTCCAGATCCTCCAGGTCCATCAGCGCGGCCTCGACCAAGTAGTCGTAGGCCAGGTGCAGATGGCCGACCTCGGCGGCGATGACCGCCTGGCTGCAGGCCGAGAGTGACGAGTCCCGTACGGTGATCGGCTCGTAGTAGGCGAAGTTACGGGCCTTGTGCTCCTCGGTGAAGAACTCACTGCACTTGTACATCGCCAGCACCAGGTCGGCCTGCTTGACCACCTGCTTGCGGTAGAGGTCGAAGTAGGGGAAGTGCAGCATCAGCGGATAGTCCTCGGGGCGCATGGCCGCGAAGTCCCAGTACTGGTGGCCGGTGTATCCGGCGGCCTGCTCGTGCACCCCCAGCTCCGCGTTGTACGGGACGTGCATCGCTTCGGCCGCGTCCCGCCAGGCGGCGCTCTCCTCCGCGTCCGCCCCCAACTCGGCTGCCTTGTGCGGATGCCGCTCCACCACGTCGGCAGCGGCCAGCAGGTTCGCCCGGGCCATCAGGTTGGTGTACGCGTTGTCGTCGGCGATGGCGCTGTACTCGTCGGGGCCGGTCACGCCGTCGATGTGGAAGGCGCCGTGCGGGTCGTGATGGCCGAGCGAGCGCCACAACCGGGCCGTCTCCACCAGCAGTTCGACGGCGCATTCGCGCTCGAACCCCTCGTCACCTGTCGCCGCCACATAGCGGATGGCGGCGTCGGCGATGTCGGCGTTCACATGGAAGGCGGCCGCGCCGGCCGGCCAGTAGGCGGAGCACTCCGAGCCCTCGATGGTCCGCCAGGGGAACGCGGCGCCCTTGAGACCGAGTTGATCCGCCCGGTCCCGGGCGGCCGGCAGGGTGCTCTGCCGCCAGCGCAGCGCCTCGGCGACCGCGCTCGGCGCGGTGTAGGTGAGCAGCGGCAGCACGAAGGTCTCGGTGTCCCAGAAGGAGTGGCCGTCGTAGCCCGACCCGGTCAGCCCCTTCGCCGGGATGGCGCGCTGCTCGGCGCGCGCGCCGGCCTGGAGGACGTGGAACAGGGCGAACCGTACGGCCTGCTGGATCTCCTCGTCGCCGTCGACCTCGACGTCGGCCCGCTCCCAGAAGTCGTCCAGATAGGCGCGCTGTTCGTCGACGAGCCCCTGCCAGCCGGTGCTGAAAGCGCCGGCGAGCGCCGCGTCGACCTGGTCCCGCACAGCGGGCAGCGAGCGGATGCTCGACCAGCCGTAGGAGACCAGCTTCTCCATCCGCAGCTTCTGCCCCGCCTCCAGGACGGAGGTGACGGTGAGCCGGCTGACATCGGCGCCGCTCTCGCTGCTGGTACGGGTCGGCGCGGGCCCTTCCACGACATGGTCGGCCGCGGCGGCGACCCGCAGCCCGCTCTTGCGCGTGAGGTGGACCAGCCGCAGCCGGTTGCCGTCGGCCAGGTCCTCCTCGGCGTCGAGCGACGATTCGAGCGCCACGGCGGTGCGCGGGTCGCCCGCGGTGTGCGGGAGCTGTTCGTTGGCGACGAGTTCCGACTGGATGACGATCCGCACCTGCGAGTCGACCGCCTCGACCTCGTAGGCGACGGCGGCGATGGCGCGCTGGCTGAAGGAGACGAGCCGGGTGGAGCGCACCCGTACGACACAGCCGGCCGGCGAGGCCCACTCGACGGTGCGGCGCAGCACACCGCCGCGCAGGTCGAGCACGCGCTCGTGGCTGATGAGCCTGCCGTAGCGCAGGTCGAACGGCTCGTCGTTGACGAGCAGCCGGATGATCTTACCGTTGGTGACGTTGATAACCGTCTGGCCGGACTCGGGGTAGCCGTATCCGGCCTCCGCGTACGGCAGCGGGTGCAGTTCGTGGACCCCGTTGAGATACGAGCCTGGCAGCCCGTGCGGCTCCCCCTCGTCGAGGTTGCCGCGCCAGCCGACGTGCCCGTTGGAGAGGGCGAAGACGGACTCGCTCTGCGGCAGGACGTCCAGGTTGAGGCCCGTCTCGCGCAGGGCCCACGGCTCGACGGCGTACGAGGTGTGCGTGATCATCCCTGCGACTCCAGCTCGGCGAGGTCCTTGACGACGATGTCCGCGCCGTGGCTGCGCAGCGCGTCGGCCTGGCCCACCCGGTCGACGCCGACCACGTACCCGAAGTGGCCCGCCCGGCCGGCGTCCATGCCCGCGAGGGCGTCCTCGAACACCGCCGAGGCGGCTGCCGTCACACCGAGGTCCTTCGCCGCCGCCAGGAACGTGTCGGGGCGCGGCTTGCCCGGCAGCCCGCGCTCGGTGGCGACGACGCCGTCGATCCTGACCTCGAACAGCGCCTCGGCGCCGATGGAGCGCAGGATGTCCTGGCAGTTCGCGCTGGAGGAGACGACGGCGGTCTTCAGACCGCTCGCGCGGGCGGCCTTGACGTAGCGCAGCGTGCCGTCGTACGCCTCGACCCCGTCCTTGCGGATCTTCGCGAGCAGCAGGTCGTTCTTGCGGTTGCCGAGGCCGTGCACGGTCTCCTGGTCGGAGCCGTCGTCGGGCTGTCCCTCGGGCAGTTCGATGTCGCGCGAGGCCAGGAAGGCGCGCACCCCGTCGGCGCGCGGTTTGCCGTCCACGTATTCGTCGTAGTCCGCGCCCTTGTCGAACGGACGGAAGCCGTCCCCGTCGCGCCGGCGCAGGAACTCGTCGAACATCTCCTTCCAGGCGGCCGCGTGCACGACGGCCGTCTTGGTGATCACACCGTCGAGGTCGAAGAGACACGCTTCGATCTCGTTCGGCAAACCGAGCTTCGTCATGCAGGGCACCTTCCCAGGGGCGGGACACTGCTGGTCCGGTCATCGTAGGCCGGGCCAGGTGGCCCGGCCCGTCAGCCCCGCCCGGGCGGGCGACGACGGGTAGGACCACGTGCAGTGTGATCGTCCTGTAACGGTTGCCCGGCGACGGCCTTCCGACTCTTTCCGTCCGCCGTGGCCAACGGATACTGACCTCATGCCGCGCGTTTTGCTGATCGAGGATGACCATGCCGTCCGCCAGGGGGTGGAGCTGGCCCTGCGCCGGCACGACCATGAGGTCATCGCGGCGGCCACCGGCGAGGAGGGTCTTGACCACCTCCGCTCGTTCCGGCCCGACGTCGTGGTGCTCGACCTGATGCTGCCCGGTATCTCGGGCCTCGACGTGTGCCGCCGGATCCGGGCGCACGACCAGATCCCGATCATCATGGTCACCGCGCGGGGTGACGACATCGATGTCATCGTCGGTCTTGAGGCGGGCGCCGACGACTACGTGATCAAGCCGGTCCAGGCGCGGGTGCTCGAAGCGCGGATACGTGCCGTGCTCCGCCGGTTCACCGATCAGCCGCAGCAGCGGATCGAGACGCACGGGGACCTGACCATCGACCGCTCGGGCCTGGTGATCACCCTGCGTGGTGAACCACTCGCCCTCGCACCGTCGGAGCTGCGGCTGCTGCTGACGCTGTCCGCGGCGCCGGGGCAGGTCCTCAGCCGGCAGCAACTGCTCGAAGCGGTCTGGCAGCACAGCTACCACGGAGACGTGCGGCTGGTGGACGCCTGCGTCAAACGGCTGCGGACCAAGATCGGCGAACCGCCGGGGCAGCCCCGCTACGTGCGGACCGTACGCAGCTTCGGCTACCGGTTCCACTCCTCCTCATGACGGCCTTCACCGCCCTGCGCGGGCTGCGGTTCCGGCTGCTTGCGGCCTTCGCGCTGGTCGCGGCGGTCAGCGCGCTGGCCACCGGCGCGCTGACCTTCCGCGAGGCCCGCACCGGTGTGCTCCAGCAGAGCCAGGACACGGTCGTCAAACAGTTCAGGGACACCGTCGACGCCGAGGCGCCGCAGGTCACGATGCCGTTGACCGAGGACCGGCTGGCGGAGCTGGTCACCGCCGTGTCGCGGGCGAACAGGTCACAGCACTGGCGGGTGCTCGGCACGTACGGAGAGCTGCAGGCCAGCTCCGAACCGGGCGACGAATTCGACGAGTTGACCCCCGAACTGCGCGAGTCCGCGCGCAGCCGCCCGGTCGCGGCGTTCCAGCGCGTCGCACGGCAGGACACCTCCGTACTCGTGGTCGGACTGCCGGTCACGTACAGCACCGCCGACCAGCCCACGTCCGGCGGACCCGCCTCGGGTCTGACGCTGTATCTGGCCGTCTCGCAGAACACCGAACAGGCTTATGTGGACGCGCTGATCACGGCGATCGAGCGCGCGGCCGTCCCCGCGCTCGGTCTGGCCGTCGTCCTCGCGCTGCTCGCGGCACGCGGTGTGCTGCGGCCGGTACGCGCACTGCGCCACGCCACGCGCAGCATGGCCGAGGGGCGGCTCGACACGCGGCTCGCCGTCAACGGCACGGACGAACTGGCCGATCTGTCTGCCACGTTCAACGACACGGCAGCCGCGCTTGAGCAGTCCGTCTCGGAGCTGCGCCGGATGGAGGCGCAGGCGCGCCGCTTCGCGTCCGACGTCTCGCACGAACTGCGCACTCCGCTGGCCGCGATGTCGGCCGTGACGGACGTACTGGACGAGGACGCGGCGCAGTTGACGGGCGAGACGGCGGACGCGGTGCGGCTGGTCAGCGCGGAGACGACGAAACTGGTCCGGCTGGTGAACGACCTGATGGAGATATCCCGCTTCGACGCGGGGGCCGCCGAACTCGGCCTGGACGAGATCGATCTGGCGGAGTCCCTGCGCCGTACGCTCGCCTCGCGCGGCTGGCTGGACCAGGTGGAGCTGCTGCTGCCGGCCGGCGGCGCACTGCGCGGGCTGGTCGATCCGCGCCGGATCGACGTGGTGGTCGCCAATCTCGTCGGCAACGCGCTCCGACACGGCGCGCCGCCGGTGGTGCTACGGCTCGGCGCGGCCGGGGCCTCGGTCGCGGTCATCGAGGTGGCCGACCACGGTCCGGGGATTCCCGAGCGGGACATGCCGCATGTCTTCGAGCGCTTCTACAAGGCGGACACCACCCGCGCCCGCAGCGAGAGCAGCGGGCTCGGTCTCGCCATCACGCTGGAGAACGTACGTCTGCACGGCGGGACGGTGCGGGTGGCCGACCGGCCCGGCGGTGGCACGGTGTTCACCGTGCGGCTGCCGCTGGACGGGCCACCGCCCGGCCGGCCGGCGGACCGTGGAAAGGATGTGCGGTGAGAACGACCCGCCTGCTGGCCCTGTCACTCGGCGTCGCGACGACACTCCTGGCGTCGGGCTGCCGCATCCCGCCGTCCGGAGTCATCCAGGCCGGCGAACCGGCCAACGGCCTGCGCGCGTTCGTGACGCTCTACTGGGTGGACCGGGGATCGGCGGAGCACGGCGGGCTGCACCCGGTCTCCCGCCCCGCCGACGAGGTCACCGGGGTGGCGGCGGCCGTCAGCACACTCGTCGCGGGGCCCACCGAGTCCGAGTGGCAGAGCGGCCTGGCCACGCAGCTCCCGACCCCCATGCCGGCGCCCAGCGTCACCGTCACGGGCAGCGCGGTGACCATCCGGCTCCAGCCGGGGTTCCCCCGGCTCACCGGCACGGCGATAGGCCAGTTGGCGTGCACCGCGACGGCCGCCTGGCAGAGCAGCGGCCAGGCGGACGACGGCGCGGACGTACGGGTCACGGTCACCTCGCCGCCGGACACGGACCCGGGCGCGGGAACGGAGGCGGGACCGGCCGCACGGGCCAAGTCGTCGGGATGGCAGGTGCGGCGGGACGGGGCCGACTGCCCGTCCCGTCCCACGCCGTCACGCGCCGACCCCGCCGCGACCCCGCCGGCGGGTGAGGTCGGGGGTGGTGAGATCGGGGGCGGCGTCGCCGGTGGCGGCGGCGTCGTTCCCCCGACCGCCGCACCGTCGGGCTGAGGTCCCGACAGCCCTGCTCAGCCTGCCAGTTCGCCCAGGAGCGCCCAGGTGCGGCGCCGGGCGGCCTCCCCCGCGACGTCGGTCCCCGAGAACACCACTTCGGTGGCTCCGGCGTCCCGGTAGCGCTGTATCTCGGCGGCGACCGTCTCCTCGTCACCGATCACGGACACGTCCGACGCCCGTGTGCCGCCGGACAGTTCGATCACCCGGGCGTAGGACGGGATCGGCTCGTAGAAGGCGAGCTGTTCCGTCACGGTCTCCCGTACGGATTCGACGTCGTCGGTGACCACACCATGCACGAACGCCACGATCCTGGGCGCGGGACGTCCTGCCTCCGCCGCTGCCGCCGTCACGGCCGGGACGATGTGCTCGGCCAGGGCGCGCGGCCCGGCGAGGTACGGCAGGATCCCGTCGGCCAGTTGACCGCTGACCCGCAGCGCCTGCGGACCCATCGCGGCGACGAGCAGCGGCACCCCGCCCTCGGCGCCGGGCACCCGCGCGGGCAGCGGTGTGGCGGCCGTGAGCAGTTCGCCGTGGAAGTCGGCCGCGCCGGTCTCGGTCAACTGCCTCAGCGCGGTGAGGAATTCGCGCAGCCGGGCGATGGGCCGCTCGTGCGGGATGCCGAACCCGCTCTCGATCAGGCTCTTGGCACCGAGGGCGAGTCCGAGGTGGTAGCGGCCATGGGTGGCCGCCTGGGCGGTCTGCGCCTGGCTGGAGACGATCAGCGGGTGGCGCCCGAAGATCGGAATGGCCGAGGTGCCCACCTGGAGGGTGGGCACCTCACGCCCGACGACGGCGGCGAGCTGCGGAGAGTCAGCGCCGAAGGTCTGCCCGAACCAGGCCGACCGCAGCCCGGCGGCGGCGGCCTCCCCGGCGAGCCGTACGGTGGCGTCGACCTGGTTCTCGCTGCCGGCTTGGTGAAGTGCGACTCCGATAGTCATGTCGATGAAAACCGACGGTGGTTCACCGCGCATTCCGGTTCACCTGTGACAGCTTCATGTCGGTCGTGTGAAGCGCCGACCGGCCACGGTCAACGGCCTTGCAGGGCCTTGACGTTGTTGCCGAAGGTCCAGTTCTTCGCACCGTCCCAGTTGAGCGACCAGGTCATCAGGCCCTTGAGGGCGCCGTTGTACTTGTTCCACGCCTGTGTCACCAGATTCGGGGCCATGTATCCCCCGCCGGCCCCCGACTGGGCGGGAAGTCCCGGTACTTGCTTGTCGTAGGGCACCTTGACCGTGGTGCCCTGGACGACCAGGCCCTTGTTGAGGCAGTCGGTCTGCGCGGTGAACCCCGCGACCGTCCCCGCCTCGTACGAGTCGGCGGCGCAGCCGTACATGCTTCCGTTGTAGTACTGCATGTTCAGCCACCACAGCCGGCCGTTGTCCGCGTACTTCTTCACGATCGGCAGATACGCGCCCCAGATCGAGCCGTAGGTGATGCTGCCCCCGGTGACATAGGCCGTCTCCGGCGCCATGGTCAGTCCGAAGCCCGCCGGCATCTGCGCGAGGACTCCGTCGATGATGCGGATCAGGTTGGACTGGGACGCGGAGAGCTGGTTGATGTTGCCGCTGCCGGTGAGGCCCGTCTCGATGTCGATGTCGATGCCGTCGAAGTTGTACTTCTTCAGGATCGGCACGACCGTGGCGACGAACCGGTCGGCCACGGCCGTGGAGCTGAGGTCGATTCCCGCGGTGGCACCGCCGATCGACATCAGTGTGGTCAGCCCGGCCGCCTTGGCCTGGCACATCTCGGCGGGGGTCGGCACCTTCACCGTGGCGTCCATCCCGTTCTCCCACAGCACGGTGCCGTCCGAACGGATCACCGGGAAGGCCAGGTTGGCGACGTTGTAGCCGTGTGCGGCGATCCTGCTGTCGGTGAGGGGGATCCAACCGAGCGGCGGGTGGACGCCGTTGGCGGCGCCGTCCCAGTTCTCCCAGTACCCCTGGAGCACCTTGCCGGTGGGTCTCGGCTTGAGGGCGCAGGTGTCGGCCTGGGCGCCCGCCGGGGCCCGTGCGGGTTCCGGCGCGGGCGCGGCGGAGGCGGAGAGCTGGGGCAGTTGAACCGCGAAGGCGAGGGTCAGGCACGCTCCGAGCGTGCGCAGTTTCCGGCTGATCATGCGGTGCTCCCTTCTCGGCGCGGCTCACCGGAGGTAGCGGTGCGACGCCCGTGGGGGGTTGGGGACACACGTGCAAGGGTGCGCCACAGGCTAGATTGGTCCAGACCTTTCGTCAATGGGTCTGCGGCACACCGGAGTTCCGCCGTCCGAGGACCGAGCAGGGACCGGGCGCGGCCGGTCGCGCCTCGGTCCCCGCGTGCCGGTCGGGCCAGGCCGGTCAGGCAGGCGGGCCCTGTTCGACGCGGCGCAGCACCGGGCCGAGCTTGTCGAGTCCCGCGCCGCCCTGGAGCTGCCGTTCGTCCCACCAGGTGGCGCCCGCCTCGGCCAGCGGCCCGAGCAGATCCTGTGCCTCGGCCGTCCCGGTGGGGCTGGCGCCGCCGAGGACGATGTCGAAGGGGGCCTCCTGCGGGGCGTCGCGGTGCTCCCGTACGTACGCGACCAGCTCCCGCACCTGGCCGACCGGCGGCGCCTCGCCGTGCCGCGCGTCGGCGAACAG
>NZ_JTIY01000001.1:6319431-6321094 GCF_000818175.1 Streptomyces sp. AcH 505 | reverse complement strand
GGCGGCCGGGGCCGCTGCACCGTGGCCGGCAGCAGCGTCACGTCGTGCACCTGGTGGTGTTTGCCCTGATGGTTGACCTGCTCACCCGACCAGTAGCGGTCCAGCAGGTCCAGGCCCTCGTCCAGCAGCTCCGCGAGGACGACCGGGTCGGTCGGCTCGCCGAAGCTGCCGTACTCGTCCTCGATCGGCCCGCCGAGCCCCGCGCCGAAGATCACCCGGCCGCCGCTGAGCGCGTCGAGGGTGGCCACCTGGCGGGCGAGCTGCTGCGGGCGCCGCCGGGCGACGGGGGTGACCATCGTGCCGAGCTTGATCCGCGAGGTCGACAGCGCAGCGGCCGTCAGCAGCATCCACGGATCGGCGAAGGGCACACCCCGGCGTACCTGTTTGTCGTGCACCACGTGGTCCCAGACGAACAGCCCGTCCCAGCCGGCCTGCTCCGCCGCCACTGCCACCTTCACCACGGTCCTGGCGTCGGCGAAGTCCCCGAAGTTCGGAATGTTGATCGAGAAGCGCATCCGGGCATCCTGCCCGGCCAGGACCGGAGTGGCAATCGCCCTGAGGGCCGATCGGGCGGGGCTGCCCTCTCATAATGGGTGGACCGAACTGCAGACGTTACCGAGAGGGGACGGTCTCCCGTGGCCGATGCGAGCGGCGAACGCCGACCGGCGGGCGAACTGGAAGCGAGCGTGCTGGCCGCGCTGTGGGCCGCCGACGGGCCGCTGTCCGCCCGGCAGGTGCAGCGGGCCGTGCCCATGACCCTGGCCAGGACCACGGTCGCCACGATCCTGTCCCGGCTCCACGAGAAGGGCACGGTCCTGCGCGAGCGGGCCGGTCGTGGCTACGCCTACTCCGCCGCGCAGGACGCGCCGGGACTCACCGCGCGGCGCATGCACCACGAACTCGACAAGGACACCGCGCGGGACGTGGTGCTCGCCCGCTTCGTCTCGCAGCTCAGCGCCGACGACGAACAGCTGCTCAGGGCGCTGCTGGAGGCCGGCGACCAGTGATCGTCCTGCTCCTCGTCCCGCTGCTCGTGCCGTTCGCCGCGCCGCTCTTCGCGTACCGCGTCGTCGACCGGCTCCCACCGGTCGCCGCGCTGTGGACGCTGACCCTGACGAGCGTGGTGCTCGCCACGAGCTGCCTCGCCTCGCTCGGCGCGCTGCTGCTGCCCGGCGCGCTGCGCGTCCCCGTGCTCGCCCGGCTGGGCGAGCTGGTCCGTCCGCTCAACGTGGCCCCCACCGCCGTCCTCGACCCTGCGGCGCTGCTCGGACTCGGTGGCCTCGCCTTCGGCGCCCTTGTCTGCTGCGCGGTTACGGTCGCCCGCTCCGTGCTGCGCCAGTGGCGGCTGCTGCGTACCGCCTGGTCGTACGCGGCGCGTGTGCCGGCCGCCGGGGACCTGAGCGTCATCGACGACGACAGGGCCGACGCGTACGCCCTGCCGGGCAGGCCCGGCAGGATCGTGGTCACCAGCGGCATGCTGCGTGTCCTCGACCCGGCCGAGCGCGAGGCGCTCTTCGCCCATGAACGGGCGCATCTGGCGGGCCGCCACCACTACTTCCTCGGCGCGGCGGAACTCGCCGCGCAGTGCCACCCGGCGCTGCGGACGGTACGGGGCGCCGTCGCCCTCGCCGCCGAGCGGAGCGCCGACGAAGCCGCCGCGCTG
>NZ_JTIY01000001.1:6305337-6319406 GCF_000818175.1 Streptomyces sp. AcH 505 | reverse complement strand
CGCGTCGCGCGACACGCCGCCCGGCCGGCCGGCCTTCACCGCGGCAGCGGCGACCGGGCCTGTCCCCCGGCGCGTCGCCGCCCTGCTCCACCGGCCGACGGGACACCGGCGATTGGCGCCGGCCATCGCCCTGGTCCTGCTCGTATGCGCCGGAGTCTCGTCCGGCGCCGCGGCGGCAGGGGCGATCAGTCTGCACACCAGCGTGGAGGTCGCCCAGGGCGAGGCCCGCGCGCGGCAGTAGGTCCTGGCCGGTCCCCGGTGCCACCGGGGTGGGTGCGGGGACCGTGGTGTGACCGAGGGCACAGGAACCCCCGGGGCGGTGCGGAGAGTAAGTGGTGTGAGGCATACAGAACTAGAGGATCCGATGCGGGCACGTATCCGCGCGGGCGACCGCTCCGCCTTCGCCGAGCTGTACGAGGAGCACGCGCGGACGGTCTACAACCACGCCCTGCGGCTGACCGGCGACTGGTCGGCGGCCGAGGAGGTCATGTCCGAGACGTTCCTCGCCGCCTGGCGCACCCGGGAGCGGCTGGAGCCGGACGGCGGGTCGCTCAGACCCTGGCTGCTCGGCATCGCGACACACAAGGTGCACAACGCCAACCGGAGCCGGCGCAGACGGCTCGCCTTCCTGGCCCACCGCCCGCCGCCGCCCGCGGTGGCGGACTTCGCCGAGGAGACCGCCGGCCGGATCGACGACGCCCGCACGCTCGCCGCGGTGCAGGATGCGCTGGGCCGGTTGCGCCGCCAGGAGCGCGAGGTGCTGGCGTTGTGCGTGTGGGCGGGTCTGGACTACCAGCAGACCGCGCAGGCACTCGGCATTCCCGTCGGCACCGTCAGGTCGCGGCTGTCACGCGCCCGCGCCAAGCTCGGCCGGCTCACCGAGGAGAACACGGA
The DNA here is from genome assembly GCF_000818175.1 of Streptomyces sp. AcH 505. Taxonomy (GTDB): domain Bacteria; phylum Actinomycetota; class Actinomycetes; order Streptomycetales; family Streptomycetaceae; genus Streptomyces. The sequence goes on along the minus strand of NZ_JTIY01000001.1, from coordinate 6,318,512 downwards.
ACCGCGGCGCGACCGCGGAGAGGTAGCGAGTGAGGCCGTGTTCGCGGCCCTGCCCCTACAGGAGGAAACCCGATGAGCCCGACCACTCCGACCGACCCGAACACTCCGAACGACCCCACCGACTCCGGTTCACGGACCGCCGAACCGGAGGCGGACGTCGCCGTGCTGGCCCGGCTGCTGCCGGAACTGCCCGAGCGGGACCTTCCGCCGGGCCGCCACCTCCACCACAGGAACGTGCTGCTGCGGCGGATCGACGCCGAACAGCGCACCGCACGGCCGCGCCGCCGGCTGACCCGCCCCGCGGTGGTGATGCCCGCCGTGGCGGCGGCACTGACTGCGGCTCTCGTCATCACACTGACTCCGCACAACGACCGCGCACCTGCGGCCGGTCCTGACACCGGGCGCGGCGCCACCGTCCTGCTCGGCCGGATCGCCGCCGCGTCCATGGAGACCGACACGAAAGCCGTGAAGGACAGTCAGTTCGTCTATGTCCAGAGCCTGGTCAGGTCGAACGAGGGAGTCCTCGACGGGCCGGTGAAGCTCGGCCCCGCGTACAAGCAGGAGGCCTGGCTGTCGCAGGACCCGGCCCCTGTCACCACCATCGGCTGGACCCGGGAGTCCGGCAAGGGCGCGACGATGCCGGACGAGGACGTCCCGATCGAGGCGTCGACCCCTGACGGCTCGGACGACACCGGCGCCGTGCCCGCGGGCATCGACCGTCCCACGTACAAGTGGCTGGCGTCCCTGCCCACCGACCCCGACGCGCTGCTCGCCCTGCTCCGCACCCAAGTCCGCCCGGCTGACGGGGAGACCGAGGACCAGGCCGTGTTCTTCAGGGCCGGCGATCTGCTGAGCCAGACGGTCATGCCGGCGGCGAACGCCGCCGCGTTCTACCGGGCCGTCGCGAAGATCCCCGGCGTGACGGAGATCCCCGACGCGGTCGACGCGGCGGGCCGCCACGGCATCGGTGTCACCCTCGACGACACCGGGACGGCGACACGCGACGAGTGGATCTTCGACAAGCACACGCTCGCCTTCCTCGGCTCACGCTCGTACCTGACGAAGGACCACAAGCCCGGCAAGGCCGATGTCCTGTTCGGCAGCCAGGCGATCCTGCGGCGCGCCGTGGTCGACCAGCACGGCATGGAGCCCGCCGACGCGAACAGCTGACCCGGGACGGCCGAACCTCCCGGGCCCGCGGTGGCGGCGCGTATCTCCTTGATCGTGGGGGAAAAGCGCCGCTGCCGTGAGTCCCACAGGCGCAGCACGACGTCGATGAACTCGTCGGCGCGCGCGTAGCGCTGCTCGTGGTCCGGGCTGACCCCGCCGCCGAACTGCTCGACGACGGTGGGGTTCTGGGGGGCGACGGAGTTCCAGCCGACCCGGCCGCCGCTGAGGTGGTCGAGCGTCGCGAAGCGACGCGCCAGCTCGTACGGCTCGTTGTACGTGGTCGAAGCGGTCCCGACGAGCCCGATCCGGTCCGTCACGCCCGCCATCAGCGCGAGTACGGTCGCCGTGTCGAGGGCGCCGCAGGGGCGCTCGGTGCCGACCTCCTGGTTGGTCATCTGCTCGGCGAGGAACAGCGCGTGGAGCTTGCCCGCCTCGGCGGTGCGGGCGATGTCCTTGTACATCGTGGCCGAGAGATGGTCGTCCGCGGCTCCGTCACGCGCCATCCAGGCGCCTGTGTGCATGCCGAGACCGTGCATGAGCGCTGCGGTCACGATCATCGAGGGACTTTTGCCGGTCATCGCACATCCTCCCGGGCCGGAAGGGTCCGGCCGTCGCGTCGTCGGTGGCGGAGCCGCTGGGCACTGCCCCGCGTTCACCGCCGTGTCCGACGCTAGGAGTGCGCGTGACCGGCCACCAGGGACGACTTCCTTAAGGGAGCGATTAGCAGAACTGCTGGGACGGCAGGCATGAACGGGCCCCGCCCGGGTTCGGCACGGTACGGACGCGGCTCAGCGCGCCAGATCGGCCACCGACGCCCGCAGTGCCTCGCGCAGGCGCGCCATCTGCTCCGTGCTGTACGTCCAGCTGTCGTACTCGTTCTGCAGCAGCAGCCGGCCGCCGAAGGTGGCCGCCCCGATCTTCGGCGGCATCCCGGGCGCGTTCGCCGTACCGCCGAAGCGAATCAGTCGCGTTCCGTCGGGGACCGGGTGGGCCGGGACGCGTCCGACGTTGGAGATGCCGTAGCTGACGACCGGGACCGGGACCGGCACACCACGGGCGCCTGCCCGCAGGGCGGCGAGCAGGAAGCGCTCCGGATCGCGCCGGGCGAGCGCTGCGGCGAACTGCCGCGCCACTTCCCGGCCGACCGTGTCGGGGTCGTCGTCGTGCGCGACGGTCACCGGTGTCTGCAGTCCGGTGATGCAGTTGAGCAGGGTGGACAGTGGCAGTTCCGGGGTCAGCCGGGTGCGCAGATCGACGCCGTGGCCGCACACCATCGGCAGTGGCCCGTGCTCCGGGGCGAGTTGGGCGCGTACGGCGGTGAGCACCAGGCCCGTCACGAGACTGTTGAGGGTGACGCCACGGGCGCGGGCCGCCGCCAGCACCGCGTCGGTGGTCTCCTTGCCGAACTCCAACCGGTCCACGACGAAGCGGTGTTCGGGCGCGGGACGGTCGGTGCCGCCGATGCCTTCGGTCGCCAGGGTCGCCGGTTTTCCGGCGTCGCCCGCGCCCTGCGCCAACGCGTCGACGAGCGCGTCGAGTTCGCTGTCCGGGAAGGCGCCGGACAGCCGGGTGTCGACGGCCTCGGGCAGTTCGTCGCGCCGCTCGGGTTCGGGGCGGGCGCCGGACGCCAAGGCGGTGTAGTACTGCCAGAACTCGTCCAGCAGCCCGAAGGCGGACCGGCCGTCGGCGACGCCGTGGTGGATCCCCAGGACGACCTGGCTGTGCTCACCCTCGGTGAGCAGCCAGGCGTGCAGCATGCTCTCGGTCCAGTCAGGACGGGAGTTGATCAGCTCGGCGAAGGGCGCGTCGATGCCGTCCAGCACGGTCAGCGGGGGTTGGACGTGCTCACGTACGCGCAGCAGGAGCCCGTCGTCCCCTGCCACCACCGTTGACCGCAGGGACGGGTGACGGATCGTCAGCATTTTCAGGGCCCGGGAGACCAGGGTGGGGTCCACGGTGCCGCGCACCAGGGACTCGACGTAGGCCGGCATGTCGTACAGCGGGAGCCCCGCGGCTCCCAGGTCGAGGAAGTAGACGCTCTCGAAAGGGGATATGGGGCGCTGACCGGTCATGTCGCACGGGCCTTCCGCATTCGGGATCAGGACGAGGTGGGCAGCTCGGGGTGCGCGCCCTTGCCCGGTCCTGTGTCCAGGTCGCGCAGGGCCGCGCCGAACTGTTCCGGGTCGAGCGGGGGCACCGGAAGCGGGCGGGCCGCGGCCGGGCGCAGCCCGTCCAGGACCAGGGCGAGGTAGCGGCGCCACGTGCCCGGCGCGGCGGGTACGGCCCTGCCGAGCGCGGCCAGCAGGAAGAGCAGATCCTCGACGGTGAGGTCGGCGCGTACCGTGCCCTGCCGCTGGGCGCGGCGCAGCAGCGTGTCGAGCGTGAGCCGGTTGCCCTCGCGGAGCGCGTCGAGCGTGGGGACGCCCTGGATGTCGGTGGTCAGCAGGTCGTTGGTGCCGCGCTCGGCGGCGAGCAGTCCGAAGACATGGTCCAGATAGGTGGTGAGCCCGGTCCAGGCCTCGGGTGCGGTGCGGGCCTCCTCGGCGGCCCGCAGGATCGCGGCGAGCGCGTCACGGAACACCGCCTCGACGAGTTCGGCCCGGCCGGGGAAGTGGCGGTAGAGAGTGGCGTTGCCGACGCCGGCCCTGCGTGCAATGTCGTCGAGGGGGGCGTCGATGCCGCGCTCCGCGTAGATCTCCCGGGCAGCGCCGATCAGTGTCTCGCGGTTGCGCCGGGCGTCCTTGCGCAGCGGCGGCTGCCGGCTGTCGTCGCTGACCATGAGCGGCACCCTAACACCAACCGTGGACTACTCCCCGTTTCGTTGCTAGGGTCGCCGCCAGACAACCGGGGGCATGTCCCCGTTTTCATTTTCCCGGGACCCGCACCTTCGACCAGGGAGAAGTGCCTGTGCGCGAGGAACGCCCATGCCCGTAGAGGCCTTCGACGATCTGTCCGCGCTCGGCCAGGAGTTCGTCGACGACCCGTACCCCGTCTACGCGGAACTGCGCAGCCGAGGGCCCGTGCACCGCGTGCGCACCGCGGCGTCCGGCGAGTTCTGGCTCGTCGTGGACCACGAGGTGGGCCGCGCCGCGCTGAGCGACCCGAGACTGTCGAACGACATCCGGCAGTCGGCCGACTGGGCGGACGACGGAGGGAACTCCATCGGGCTGAACATGGTGCAGACCGACCCGCCGCAGCACACGCGACTGCGGCAGCTCGTCGCCAAGGACTTCACCGCCCGGCGCATCGAGGCGCTGCGCCCGCGGGTGCGGAAGATTGCCGACGAGCTGGTGGACGGCCTGCTGGAGCGCGGACAAGCCGATCTGGTCGAGGCGTTCGCCCTGCCGCTGCCGCTCGCGGTGATCTGCGAACTGCTCGGGGTGCCTGCGGCCGACCGCAAGACGTTCCACGACTGGTACCTGGCGAGTACGGACTTCACCCGGCCCGAGGCCGCCGGCGCGGCGGCCGGGGCCATGACGGGCTATCTCGCCGAGCTGATCGCCGCCAAGCGCGAGGAGCCGGGCGAGGACCTGCTGAGCGCCCTCGCCCGCGCCATGGACGAGGACGAGGACCGCCTCTCCCCCGAGGAAATGCTGGGCATGGCCTTCCTGCTGCTGGTGGCCGGTTACGAGACGGCGGCCAACCTGCTCTCCAGCGGGGTGCTCGCGCTGCTGCGCCATCCCGGTCAGCTGGCGGCCCTGCGCGCCGACTGGTCGCTGCTGGACAACGCGGTGGAGGAGACGCTCCGGTACGAGGGGCCGGTGGAGACCACCGCGTTCCGCTACGCGAAGGAGAACCTGACGCTGGGCGGCACGCCCGTCGCGCGCGGCGACTCCGTGGCCGTGGTGCTGGCCGCCGCCTCGCGCGACCCCCGGCGGTTCGCCGAGCCCGACCGCTTCGACATCCGCCGCGCGGCGGGCGGGCATCTGGCGTTCGGCCACGGCATCCACCGCTGCCTGGGCGCGCCACTGGCCCGGCTGGAAGGCGCCGCGGCGTTCCGTACGCTGCTGGAGCGCTGCCCGGATCTCGCGCTGGACACGGACCCGGCCGCGCTGACCTGGCGCCCCGGCCTGATGCTGCGGGGGCTGCACCAGCTGCCGGTCACGGTGGGCTGACATGCCGTCAGCGCGGCTCCGGGATCATCGGCAGCGGACCGGCCGTCAGGCTCATCTGCGCCCGTGGCTTGATCCTGGTCCCCGGCACCGGGCGCAGCCGCCAGCGGGACGCGAGGGCGGCGAGCGCGAGGGTCGCCTCCGTCGTACCGAAGACGTCACCGATGCACTTGCGGCTGCCCGCCCCGAACGGCAGGTAGGAGCCACGGCTGACGTCCCCCGCGCGCTCGGGCAGCCACCGGTCCGGGTCGAAGGCCTCCGGGTCGGGGAAGAGCCCGGGGATGCGGTGGATGACGTACGGGCTGATCAGTACGTCGGCGCCGGCGGCCAGCCGACGGCCGCCGAGCTCGGTGTCCTCGGTGACCGTGCGGCTGTACATCCAGGCGGGCGGGTAGAGCCGCAGCGCCTCGGTGAAGACCCGCTGGGTGTGGGCGAGGTCCGGTACGTCGGCGTACGTGGGGGTCCGGCCCGCCAGCACCTCGTCGACCTCGGCGTGCAGCCGCGCCTCGGCGGCCGGGTTGACCGACAGCAGATGCCAGGCCCAGGTCAGCGCGCTGGCCGTGGTCTCCACGCCGGCCAGCAGCAGCGTCATGACCTGGTCGTGGACCTCCTGGTCCGACAGCCGGCCACCGCTCTCGTCGTCGCGGGCGGCCAGCAGCGCCGACAGCAGGTCGCCCCGGTCCTCGGCGGCCTGCCGGTAGTCCCCGACGATGCCGTTGATGAGCGCGTGCAGCCGGCTGAGCGCCCCTTCGAACTCGCGGTTCGCCGCCAGCGGCAGCCTGGCCAGCAGCCCGGTGGGATCGACGGCCCTGCGGTAGGCGCCCTCCACCACGAGCGGCAGGCTGCGCCGGACCTCGGCGACCGAGTGCGGCGCCATCTCGGTGGAGAACAGTGCGCGCGCCGTCACCCTGGCGGTCAGGCCCTGCATGGCGTCGCTGATGTCGAGCGGCTTGCCCGCCTGCCACGAGGCCGCGTGCGTCTCGCACTCCTCGTGCATGACCTCGGCGTACGTGGCGATGCGCGCGAGGTTGAACGCCGGCTGGACCATGCGCCGCTGGCGGCGGTGGTCGGCCCAGTCGGAGGTGATGAGTCCGTTGCCCAGGATGGGCCGCGCCTTCTCCTTGACCGGGCCGCCGGTGTCGTAGACCCGTGCGTTCAGGAGAACCTGCTGGACCAGCTCGGGATGGCAGGGCAGGTACGCGGCCTTGCTGCCGATCCGCAGCTCGACCAGGTCGCCGAGGGCGGGCAGCGAACTGAGGAATTCCAGCGGCCTGCGCCCCAGGAGCAGGGCGTGGCCGACGAGCGGGAGCCGGTGGGGCGCTGCGGCCACCCGCCAGTCGCGGGTGGCCGTGTCGCGGGGCGTCTTCATGCGTCGGGTGTCCTTCGGTCACGGGTGGCGGACGGTCGGGGGCGGGGGCGGGATCCGGTTCTGGTGCGCGCCCGCCGGCAAAGGGCTTCGCGGTCAGCGCCGTTCGCAGATCATGGGCAGCGGCCCCGGTTCGAGCGTGGCCTTCGGCTCCGGGCTGAGCCGGCTTCCCGGTACCGGCCGCAGCCGCCAACGGGCGGCGACGGTCGCGACGATGAGCGCCGTCTCGGTCAGGGCCAGTACGTCACCGATGCACTTGTGGCTGCCCGCCCCGAACGGCAGCAGCGCACCCCGCTGTACCTGTCCCGCCCGCTCGCCCTCCCAGCGCCCGGGGTCGAACGTCTCGGGGTCGGGGAACAGTTCGGGGTTGTGGTGCAGCGCGTAGGCGCTGTAGAGGATCATCGTCCCCTCGGACACGGCCTTTCCGCCGAGTTCGGTGTCCTGCGCCGCCACCCGCATCGCCATCCACGACGGCGGGTAGAGCCGCAGCGCCTCGGTGATGACGTTACGGGTGTAGGGCAGGGCCGGCAGGTCGTCGTAGACCGGGGTGCGCCCGCCGAGCGCCTCGTCCACCTCGGCGTGCAGCCGCTTCTCCACCTCGGGCAGGGTGCCCAGCAGGTGGAAGACGAACGCCAGTGTGGACGCGGTGGTCTCGCTGCCGGCGACGAGGAAGGTGACCACCTGGTCGAGCACCTGGTCCTCGGACAACTTCTCGCCGGTCTCGGGGTGTTCGGCGCGCAGCAGGGTGGAGAGCAGATCGCCGTGGTCGGCCTCGGAGCGGCGGCGGCCGATCATGTCGGCGACGATCTCGCGCAGCCGGGTGTTGGCGTGGTCGTAGGCGCGGTTGCCGGGGGTCGGCAGTTTCTCCATGATCCCCAGCGGTGCGACGGTGCGTTTGTAGATGCCGTGCGAGACGGTCCGCAGGCACTGCCTGGCCTCCTCGACGGTGGCCTCGTCGAGACCGGTGGAGAACAACGTCCGCGCCGCCACCCGCATCAGCAGGGCGTGCATCGCGTCCCCGATGTCCCGGGTCTCCCCCGGCTGCCAGCGGTCGGTGACCGTACGGGTGTCGTCGGCGACGGCGGTGGTGTAGGCGGCGATCTTGGTGGAGTGGAACGCGGGCTGGATCAAACGCCGTTGGGAGCGGTGCTCCTCACCGCGCGACACCGACAGGCTGTTGCCGAGGAGTTGCCGCGCCTTGTCGAAGACGCCTCCCTTGTCGAAGACGCGCGGATTGAGCAGCACCTGCCTGACCAGCTCCGGGTGGGCGGCGAGATAGACCCGGCTCGGACCGAGCCGTACCTCGACCAGGTCGCCGTGGGCGGGCAGCGAGGCGAGGAAGCCCAGCGGGTCACGCCACAGGGACAGCACATGCCCGAGCAGGGGCAGCGCGCCCGGGGCGGTGCCGGAGCGCCAGGCATTGTCCGCCGGGGCGGACTTCACGGATGTCATGGGACGGTCCCCCTAGTGGATGAGCGAGTTGACGTCGTTCACGGCCGCCCGGTAGCGCCGGTCGCGGGTGGTCCACACGAAGTTGCCGTGGACGAGGTCGAGCAGCACGTCACGGGTGACGTCGTCGAACGCCTTGATGCACTCGACGTCCTCGGTCATGTCGTCCAGCCGGTCCTGGAAGAAGCGCCGGAAGTCGCTCTCGTCCGCCACGTCGCACAGCCGGAAGCAGTTGGTTATCTGACCGAGCGCGTTCTCCCGGTCGTACGAGTAGAAGTCGTTGACGATGGCGAGGCCGCGCGTCGTCATCCGGGCGGCGAGGCCCGTCTTGGCGTGCTCGGTGAACTCGGGGTGCCGGTAGATCGGGTAGGACATCTTCATCCAGAAGTCCACACCGACGTCGGTGACCCGGAAGCGGAAGTACTGCTCGGGCGACGTGGTGCAGAGCACCCGCTTGACCGGCGAGTCACGGAACATGTGGTCGCTGGTGACGAAGGCGCGGGCGCCCTCGTACGCGAACGCCGCGTCCGTGCGGTCGTAGTAGCGCTCGCACACGGCCCGCAACTGCGGCAGGAAGAGGTCGAAGTCGTGCAGGTCGGGATCCATGTCGTCCCACACGAACGTCACGCAGTTGAGGACGCAGACGGCCTTGAACGCCTCCATGTCCTTGATGTGGCGGGCGCTCTGCGACCAGCGCACGACGTCCATGTACGAGATCCAGCGCTTGTCGGAGACGGTCTTGCCGAGCGGTGCGACGGCGCGGTTGCAGGCGTCGATGACCTCGCGCAGCTCGGCGTCGGTCAGCGCCACCTTCTGCTGGGGATGGTCGATGTGCCGGGAGAACAGTTCGGCGAACCGGTCGGTGGCTTCCTGCCGGTAGCGCGCCGTGCCGCCGGCGGCGGGTGCCGGCGCGGCCTGGTCCCGCGTGGCGGCGGCAGCGGTCAGGTCTGTGCTCATGAGTTCCTCCTGGTGGCCGTGCGCGCGAGGTGTTTGAGGTCGGCGGTGGCCCCCGGTGTGAGCGGGGCGGATTCGAGGGCGCGCAATGCCTGCCGGTAGCGGTCGTCGATCATGCGCTCCACGGCGTCCCTGGCTCCGGTGCGCGCGAACAGGGCTCGGATCTCCGCCGCGCCCGTCTCGTCGAGGAGCGGGTCGCCGATCAGGGTGCGCAGCCGGGCGGCCTGCGCCGGGTCGCAGGCCCGCAGGGCGAGCGCGACCAGGGTGGTGTTCTTGCCGGCCCGCAGATCGTCCAGGCGCGACTTGCCGGTGTCCGCGACATCCCCGTACACGCCCAGCATGTCGTCCCGGAGCTGGAACGCCTCGCCCAGCGGTATGGCGTAGGCGGTGCAGGCCGCCAGGGTCTCGGGACCCGCGCCCGCGAGGGCCGCCCCGACATGCAACGGGCGCTCGACCGTGTATTTGGCGGTCTTGTAGCGGTTGACCGTCAGGGTGGCGTCGACATCGTCGGAGAGTTCACCCGTCGCCCGCAGATCCAAATACTGCCCGAGCATCACTTCGGTGCGCATCTCGGTTATCAGCGGCAGCACACTCCCGTATTGCGCGGGGGTGAGTCCAGCCGTGTGCAGGAGTTCGTCGGACCAGGCGAAGGCGAGGTCACCCAGAAGCACAGCAGCGCTGAGCCCGAAACGCTCCGTGCGATCGTCCCCCTGTTTTCCGGCGAGCATTCTGTGGATGGTGGGACGGCCGCGTCGCGTATCGCTGTCGTCCATGATGTCGTCGTGAATGAGGGCGAACGCGTGGAACATTTCGAGTGAGGCGGCGACTTGCACGAGGGACGGGTTTTCGCTGTTCCCCCCGGCCCCTCTCCAGCCTGTCACACACAGCAGTGGACGAATGCGCTTCCCGCCTGCCAGGAATTCCGCGAAGTGGCCCAGCAGACGGCCCATCTGCGGTTCCTCCGCGTCGTTCTTCTTTCTCCTCAGGAAGTCTTCCAGGACGGTATTGACGGCGTCTTTCACCATTCCCGCTTCGCGCAGGGCGGGAGGCATGGTTGGCGTACTCATCTGCCTGTTTCGTCCCCCTCCGGGGTCTGCCACGTCGATTCCGCGCACGCCAAGGCCCGGGCCGTCGCGCGCCGTTGCGCGCCGGATCTCGTCGGGCCGGGTGCGGGGTGGGGTGTACGGGGCGCGTCTGCCGGGTCGAGCCTCAGGACACGAGGTCGACGCGCAGCTCACTGAGGCCGCGGATGTTGACCTGCCGGCGCCATACGACGTCCTCGGAGGACAGGGTGATGTCGCGGTAGCGGCTGACGAGTTCGGTGAAGACCAGCCGGGCCTCGGTCTTCGCGAGCATCGCGCCGATGCAGTAGTGCGGGCCGCCGCCGAAGGACAGCGGACGCACGTCCTTCCGGGACAGGTCGAGCCGGTCGGGGTCCTGGTAGCGCAGCGGGTCGCGGTTGGCCGCGCCGAGCAGGATCATCACCTTGGAGCCGGCCGGGACGGTCGTGCCCGCGATCTCGATGTCGTCGGTGGTGATACGCGCCACGAGCTGGATCGGCGCGTCGTAGCGCAGCAGTTCGTCGATGCCGTCCTGGACGAGACCGGGGTCGGCGCGCAGCGCCCGCAGCTGGTCAGGGTGGTGCAGCAGGCCCAGCATGCCGTTGCCGATGAGGTTGACGGTCGTCTCGTGGCCGCCCATGAAGAACATCATGACGTTGGCGATGATCTCGTCGTCGGTGAGCCTCTGACCGTCGAACTCGGCCAGCAGCAGCCGGGAGAGGATGTCGTCCTGCGGGTCGGCGCGCCGCCTGGCCAGATGCTCGGCGATGTAGGCGCCGAACTCCTTCGCCGCGTCGTTCATGGCCGTACGGGTGGTCTCGTCGACAGCCGGATCGATGACGTGCCCCAGCGCGTCGGTCCACTTCCGGCACAGGTCGCTGTCCTCCACCGGCAGCCCGCCGAGCCCGCAGAAGACCGTGACCGGCACCTGTGCGGCGAGCGAGCCGATCAGATCGATGTCCCGGCCGCCGCCCATGTCGTCCATGATCCGGTGCACGATGCCGGCGATCCTGGGCGCGGTCTCCCGTACCGCCCGTGCGGTGAACACCGGATTGGCCAGGCCGCGCAGCCTGCGATGCGCCTCCCCGTCCCGCATCAGCATCCAGTCGCGGGTGGCCTCGACGATCGGGCTGTCCGGTCCGCCGCGCTGTTCGGCCCATCTGGGGTCCTGCGGGTACTCGCTGCTCAACTGAGGTCTGCGGATGAGCGACTCGACTTCGTCGTACCCCGAGACGACCCAATGCCCATAAGGCGTGCGATGGACAGGCTCCGCCTCGCGAAGTCGCCGGTAGAGCGGATATGGGTCATTTCGTAGGCGTGGATCGCGCGCATTGAACAGAGGCGCGTCCTCTGCTGGCTTCATAGCCCATTCCCCCAGCTCTTGACTGTCCGACAGGGACCGCCGGTCATTGCGGTCCCCGAACTCGGTACCGAATACTAGGCACATGACAACCACGGACGACAAGAGTGCCAGGACCCACTACCTGGATTTGTACGTGACGTGACATCCGTCACTGCCGCGCGGGCCCCCTTACTCCCTGGACAGACTCGACAACGGAGTATTACGTTCGAGGAGTTGGACCGAAAGACCGATCGGCGCTACGGGGGCGACAGTGCGGCGTACCGCTTTCCACGACGACCATGAGGCGTTCCGTGCTGTACTGCGGGACTTCATCGCGGCAGAGATCACGCCCGTGTATCACGGGTGGGAGACCGCAGGCCGGGTCCCCCGTGATTTTTACCTGAAACTGGGCAAGCTCGGTATTCTCGGTTTCGGTGTTCCCGAGGAGTACGGGGGCGCCGGCCGGACGAGCTTCAAGTACAACGCCGTCATGGCGGAGGAGTGTGCGCGGGCCGGGGTCACCTTCGGTGGCGCCAGTGCCCATTTGGCGCTTCCCGCGACTTTCGTCAAATACACGACGGACGAGCAGAAGAAGCGCTGGCTGCCCGCCTTCACCACCGGCGAGATGATGACGGCCATCGCCATCACGGAGCCGGGTGCCGGCTCCGACGTCGCGGGGCTGAGTGCCACGGCCGAGCCGACCGAGGACGGCGCGCACTACCTGCTGAGCGGCGTCAAGTCGTTCGTCTCCGGGGGCGCCCAGGCCGATCTGGTGCTTGTCGCCTGCCGCACCTCCGGCGCCGGGCGGGACGACAGGCGCGGCGGTCTGTCACTGCTGGCCGTCGACACCCGCTCCGCCGGTGTCACCGTCAGCTCGGAGCCGGCCACCCTCGGGCTGCGCTCGTCGGACATCGTCGAGATGACGTTCACCGACGTGCAGGTCCCCGCGGAGAACGTCGTCGGCGGGCCCGGCAACGGCTTCGCCTGCCTGGCGGACATCTTCCCGCAGGAGCGGCTGGGCATCGCCGTCGGCGCGTACGCCCACGCCGCTGCGGCGGTGCGTTTCGCGAGCGAGTACGTGCGCGAGCGCACCGCGTTCGGCAAGCCGCTCGCCGCCTTCCAGAACACCAAGTTCGTACTGGCCGACTGCAAGGCCGACGTCGACGCCCTGCAGGCGGTCGCCGACCGGGCGCTCGACGCCTTCGACGCCGGGGAGTTGACGGCGGACGAGGCCGCTTCAGCCAAGCTGTTCTGTACGGAGACCGCGACCCGGGTCGTCGACAAGTGCCTTCAGCTGCACGGCGGTTACGGGTTCATGATGGAGTATCCCGTCGCCCGGCTCTACGCGGACAACCGGGCGAGCAGGATCTTCGGTGGCACGAGCGAGATCATGCGCACGATCGTGGCCAAGTCGATGGGTCTGTGAACCGCGCGATGATGGAGCCGTGTCGAGCGACCCGGACGAGATCGAACTGAGCCTGCGCGAACTTCGCGAGATCACGGGCTACGCGGCGGACTGCGCGAGCAGGGTGCTGTCCCTCTACGAGCGGGCCGTGCCCACCGACCCGCGCCCGCGCGAGGCGATCGAAGCGGCGCGTGCCTTCGCGGAGGGCGGCCGGCGTACGGCCGCTCTGCGGCAGTGCGGGTGGGCGGCGTTCAAGGCGGCAGGAGAAGCGGCGGCCTCACCTGCGGCGGACTCGTCCGCGGCGGCCGAGGCGGCG
>NZ_JTIY01000001.1:6293284-6305224 GCF_000818175.1 Streptomyces sp. AcH 505 | reverse complement strand
CGCGAGCGGCGAGCCATGCGGCCGGCGCCGCGTACCTTCACCCCAAGGCCAGCGCCCATCAGGTCAAACACATCCTCGGTGCGGCGGCGAACGCGGCCCGGGCGGCGGAGCTGGCCCCCGAAGCCGACGGGCACGCCGCCGGGGAGGCTGTCGAACGGGCCCTCCGCCATGCCCCGCCTGCGGTCACCACGGTCCTGGCGCGGCTGCCCGCGGCCCCCGCCGGTGGCGGCCGCGTGGGTGAGCTCGTCCGCGACCTCGACACCGCTCTCCGGGGCCGGGACGGGTGGTGAACAATCGAACTGCCGGGTCCACGGACCAGAGTTCGCTTCAGGAGACCACCATGCCCCTCGCCCTTCCTCCGCTGTTCCACGTCGGCATCGTGGTGTCGGACTTCGACCGTGCCGTCGCCGACTACGAACGGCGGTGGGCGGCCACGACCGAGCGGGTCACGGACCTCAGCTTCACCGCGGCCCGGCTCCACGGGGAAGAGGTCTCCTGCTCGGCCCGCTACGGCTTCATCAACACCGGAGCGTCCGAGATCGAACTGATCCAGCCCCTCACCGGCCGCTCGCCCTACACGGAGTTCCTGGAGACCAACGGCGAGGGCGTCCATCACCTCGCCTACGTCGTGGAGAGCGTCGACGCGTATCTCGCCGCGCTGCGCGAGGCGGGCGAGGAGCCGCGGGTGGTCTTCGACGCGGCCGTCGCTGACGTCACCCGCTTCGTCTACCTGGACGATCTGGCGCACGGCCCGGTCGTCGAGCTGATCGAGACCTCCGTCTGATCGCGACCTCCGTCCGGAGTGCCTGACCGTCGGCGCGGTCGCCCGATCGGCGTACCCGCGCCGTACGTCCTCCTCCGTGCGAAGGAGCGGGCGCCAGCCGAAAGGCGGGAGCCGGCGCGGAGTCGGTGATACCCGCGGACGAAATACCCCCGAGGCCGGCCCAACGAGTGCCCAGGTGCGTGTTTGGTGAGTGCTGCGGGGCACTGCGCCTCGTAGCCGTGCTCGCACACGGCCGACCACGAGGAGCACTCATGTCGAAACGCACACTCACGCTCGCCGCGGCGACTGTCACCGCCGTCTTGGCGGTCACGGCATGCGACACGAGCGCGAAGGAAGTCGGTGACGCGTCGCTGCGCACCTTGGTCTCGAAGCTGGGGGAAGTCTCGTTCAAAGAGGAAAACCACCCCATAGACGGGGAGTTGTCCTGTGCCACCTCGGACGGGAAGTCCTACACGATCACCTGCACGGGGCACGACACGTCGAAGAAGCCGGTACGTCTGGTCGTCAAGGCGGACCGGAAGAAGGACGTCTCGTCCAGCAAGCCGGATCGCATCCGGGCCACGAGCGTGATCGGGACGGTCGACGGCAAGGAGGTCTTCAGCCAGAAGTGCCTCGGCTCGGCCTGCTGACCGGCAGACCCCGCAGCCGGATCCGGATGCTCCGTAGGATCACCGGCATGGCGTTGCGACCTGTTCAGGTGAACATCAAGGCTCTTGACGGCTCGGCGGTCGGCCGGTTCTGGGCGGAGGCGCTCGGCTGGAGTGTTTTCCGGCCCGGTGTGACCACGTACGTCGCACCAGCCGGCGAACTCGTCTGGCCGCACTCGGTCGACGTCTGCCTCGACATCGTTCCGGTCCCGGAACCCAAGTCGGCGACGAAGAACCGTGTGCACCTCGATCTCGCCACCCGATCCGCCGCCCATCAGGCGGAGTTGGTCGCCCGCCTCCAGGCCCTCGGTGCGACGCCCGCGCAGGTGGGCCAGGGAGACGTGCCGTGGACGGTCCTCGCCGACCCGGAGGGCAACGAGTTCTGTGTGCTGGAGCCCCGCGAGGTCTACCGGGACACCGGGCCGATCGCCGCCGTGGTGGTCGACTGCGAGGACCCGCGGGCCATGGCCCGGTTCTGGGGCCGGGCGATGGACTGGACGGTGCGCGAAGTGACCGACGAACAGGCGACGTTGCGCTCCGCCGGGGGGGTCGGCCCGTATCTCGAATTCCTCCGCGCGCCCGGCGGGAAGACCGTGCCGGACCGCGTCCACCTCGACCTGCTGCCGTACCCCGGTGACGACAGGGCGGCGGAGGTGGCCCGGCTGCGGGCCCTCGGCGCCACCGATCTCGACGTCGGCCAGGGCGATGTCCCGTGGACATGTCTGGCCGACCCCGAGGGCCACGAGTTCTGCGTCCTCGCCCCGTCCTGATCCGGGGCGAGGGTCGCAGCCGCAGGGCCGAACCGACCCCGCCGACCCGCTACTTGGCGATGACGGCGACCGGCGCGTCCCACGCGTTGCGGTCGACGGTCAGGGTGACACCGCCGTGGATCTCCTTGCTGTTGGCGATGTACTGATGGGCGCGGCGGTGACCGGTGTACAGCGACGTGCTCCAGCGCCAGTCGGTCGTCGTTGTCTTCTTCTTGTCCCACAGCGCGTACCAGAGGGCGTCGGGCAGATCGGTGCGGCTCTTCGCTGTCGCGACGGCCGCCGCGCTGGAGGACGTGAAGCCGTAGTAGCCGGACCAGTACTTCTTCGCGTGCACGGCACGGGTCCAGGCACGGACGTAGGTGAGGACCGCGGTGTTGCAGGAGGCGTTGGCGGTGTCGTACGGCTCCATGTCGAGGTAGAGCGCGCTGCCCGCCGTCATCTTGAGCGCACTCGCCTTGGCGACGGCGTCGTTGCCGTCCCGGGTGCCCTGGGCCGCCGCCGTGGAGGCGACGATCCTGTCGGTGTTGCGGCTGGTCTGGCACGGCGGCTGCGCGGCCACGTACAGCGGCACGAGCTTCCAGCCGGAGGCGGAGACCGATCTGACCCATGAGGCGGTCAGCTGCGGCTGGGCGCAGCCACGGTTCTTCCCGCCGATGTAGACGGCGGCGGCGCCGTAGAACTTCGACGCCTTCCACGCCTTCATCGTGGCGAGCGAGGGCGCGGTGCAGGTGTCGAACGCCCGGCCCGCGTAAAGCGAGGGCGCCGGCAGTTTCGCCGTGGACGCCGTACCGGTGACGGCGTTGGCGGTGACCGCCCCGCCGGCTGCCAGCACGACGCCTGCGGCGGCCCACGCCACCACGCGGTTGCGCTTGGACATACGGTGCTTGGACATTCTCTGTTCCCCCCACATACCGGTCGGCAGACCATACTCCGACGGGCATCGATCCAGGGCCGCTACGCACGGCCGATGGGAAGATCAGACCATTCACCCGCAGAGCGTGCGACAGCGGGTCGGCACGGACAAGCGAGTACCGGGCGGCTCCGAACGGGTGGATTCGCGAGAACACGTTCGAAAAGGGGTCCCTCGCGGCGGATTCGGATGGTGATGTGGCCGCCCGAACCCTGACTGGAAGAGGTGCCACGGCATGCGACGTACGCCCCGCCGCCGACTGCTCGCCGCGACACTGTTCGTCGCGTCCGTCGTGATTCCGATGACGGCGGCTCCGGCCACGACCGTCCAGGCCACGACGGTGCGAGCCACTGACGCCCGCACCACGCCCGCCGACGGGCACCCGGGGGGCCGGCCGGCCGCCGGCGGTCTCGGCCCCGTCCTGACCGCCCGGCTCGACAAGACGATCGAGGACGTCCGCCGGCAGGCGGACATTCCCGGTGTCGCCGTCGGCCTGTGGATGCCGGGCAAGGGAAGCTACGTCCGCGCGACCGGCGTCGCCGACACCGTCACCGGCCGGCCGATGACCGTCAACCCCTACGTACGGATCGGCAGCGAGACCAAGACCTTCACGGTCACCGCGCTCCTCCAGCTCGTGGACGACCACCGGATCCGGCTGGACGACCCGATCTCCCGCTACGTCCACGGTGTGCCGAACGGACACCACATCACGCTCCGCCAACTCGCCGAGATGCGCAGCGGATTGTTCCCGTACACCTCCGACGAGGACTTCAACCAGGCCCTGTTGAGCGACCCGGAGCGCTACTTCACCCCTCATGAGGTGCTCGCGTACGGCTTCAAGCACCCGAACACCGCCGCGCCGGGTACGCAGTTCGAGTACTGCAACTCCAACCTGGTCCTGCTCGGTCTTGTGATCGAGAAGGTCACCGGTCACCCGCTCGCCGACGTCATCGACCATCGGGTGCTCCGCCCCGCGGGCCTGCACGACACACTGTTCCCGCACGGACCCGAGTTCCCCGAACCGCATCCGCACGGCTACACCGACCAGACGCCGAGCGGAGCCGTCGGCGACGCCACCGACTGGAACCCCAGTTGGGCGTGGGCGGCGGGGGCGATGATCTCGAACCTGCACGACCTGCGCCGCTGGGCGGACGTCGTCGCCACCGGAAAGCTGCTCAGCCCGCAGACCCAGGCACAGCGCCTCACGACACTGCCGACCGGCTTCCCCGGCACCACGTACGGCCTCGGCATCTTCGAGACCAACGGATGGATCGGCCACAACGGCTCCATCCCGGGGTACGAGACGGTGACCGTCTATCTGCCCTCGCAGCGGGCCACCCTGGTGATCATGATCAACACGGACATCACCACCGGGGGCGCGGAGCCGTCCACCCTCCTCGCCCGCGCGATCACGGCGGTCGCTACCCCCGACAACGTCTACGACGGCTCGGTCGTCACACGCTAGGTCGTCACACGCGTGGTCGTCACAAGCTCGGTCGTCACACGCCAGGTCGCGCCGCCCGGGCCACGCTCAGGCCAGGACACCTGCGGGTGTCCGTACCGCCTGACGCAGCTGGGCGGCGTCCTGGCTCGGGGGCGCGCCGAACTGACGGCGGTACTCCCGGCTGAACTGGGAGGGGTTGTCGTACCCGACCCGATGGCCCACCCCGGTGACGTCGCCGGGGTGGGTGGCGAGCAGCAGCCGGGCCTCCTGCAGCCGGATCTGCTTCTGGAACTGGATGGGGCTCATCGCCGTCACCGACTGGAAGTTGCGGTAGAAGGCGGAGACGCCCATGCCGGCCTGGCGTGCCACGTCCTCGACCCGGAAGGGCTGCGCGTAGTGCTCACGGATCCAGCGCACGGCCCGTGAGACATGGCTGAGGCTGCTGTCCGCAAGGCCGAGCTGGCGCACCGTCGCGCCGTGCTCGCCGTTGATCAGCCGCCACAGGATCTCGCGCTTGATCAGCGGGGCCAGGACGGCCCGGTCGCGTGGCTCGTCGAGCAGGCGCAACATCCGCACCACCGCGTCCAGCAGCGCGTCCGGCGCGTCGCTGACGGCGATCCCCGACGGCGCGCCACCGCTGGTACGGGGGGTGTGCGCGGCCCCGGACCCGGTTCCGAGCAGCAGGTCGGCGATGGCGGACGGTTCCAGGACGAGGCCGAACCCCAGCGCGGGCTGCTCGGGGTCGGCCCGGGTGAACTGTCCCGTGACAGGCAGGTCGACGGAAGCGACCAGATACTGCCCGGGCCCGTACTCGAACACCCGCTCCCCCAGGGCGAGGCGCTTGGCGCCCTGGACGATGACGGCGAGGAGCGTACCGGACATCGAGGGCGCGGGCGGATCGGAGCGGTCGACCTTCGAGATGTGGACACCGTCGATGGCGGTGGTCCAGTCGGGCCGCGCGTGGCGGGCCAGCAGGGTGCGGTGCTCATCGAGGTTCATCCGTCCATTGCAACACCACCGCGCGCCATGACTCCCGCGATCGGGAGGATTGTGCAAGGGTTGGCGAGCATCGGTCTAACGTTTGCGCAGGTCACAGCGGTTCAATGGAATTACTGGTTCTCCGGTGGAGCAGAAAAATGTCTGCTCGTCGACACGGATCGCCTGGATTCCACCTCACACGCCGCTGCCACCTCGCAAGGAGCACAACGTGAAGACCGTTCTGATCACTGGCACCTCCTCCGGATACGGGCGCGCGACCGCCCTCCACTTCCACGAACAGGGGTGGAACGTCATCGCCACGATGCGGACGCCACGTCCGGGCATCCTGCCCGACTCGGACCGGCTCCGCGTCGTCGCCCTGGACGTGACGAGCCCGGAGAGCATCGCCGAGGTGTTCGCGACGGTGGGCCCCGTCGATGTCCTCGTCAACAACGCGGGCGTGCCCTCGATCAGTGTGTTCGAGGGCACGCCCATGGCGAGGGTGCGGGAGGTCTTCGAGACCAACACCTTCGGTGTGATGGCGATGACGCAGGCGGTGCTGCCGCAGTTCCGTGAGCGTGGTTCCGGCGTGGTGGTGAATGTGACCTCCAGCGTGGTGCTGGGCCACATGCCGCTCTCGGCCGTCTACAAGGCCAGCAAGCTCGCCGTTGAGGGGTTCACCTCGTCCCTCTCCCTCGAACTCGCACCGTTCGGTGTGTACGCGAAGACGGTCGAGCCGGGCGCCTGCCTGACGACGAACTTCGCGACCAGGGCAACCGGCGGCGGATCCCTGGACACACTCGTCCCCGAGCCCTACGCGCCGTTCGCGAAGAAGGCCATGGACGACTTCACGGGCCAGGACGTGTTCACCAAGGAGAGCGACGTCGCCGAGACGGTATGGCGGGCCGCCCACGACACCACTGGCCAGCTACGGTTCCCGGCAGGCCCCGACGCGATGGCACTCGCCCAGGCGAAGTAATCGGCGTCCCGCCACCCTACGAGGGCGTCCACGGGATCGGCGCGTACCGCGAGACATGGCCGCCGTTCTTCGCGTGGCAGGCACAAGACGCCACGTTCGAGATCGAGTCGTTGGACATCACCGCCGGAGACGATGTGGCGTTCGCGCACGCCCTGCTGCGGTGTGGAACGCCGCAAGACTTCGCCGAGCAGCCCGAGAACCGTCTACGTCTCCCACTCGGGCTGCGCAAGGAACACGGTCGGTGGGTCGTGGCGCACGAACACCACTCGTTCCCTCACACCGTCGGCGGGTAGCCCGCGCCGGCGTCGCCACTCGGACGCGGGGCAAGTCCGTGACAGCCGGGGCCGATCCCCCGTCAAGGAGGACCGGACCCCGACGGGCCCTGTCAGCGTTCCATCATGCGCAGGCCGGCCTCGTCGTGAGTGGCGCCCGCGGCCGGCGGAAGGCCGGTGAGCGTGGCGAGTTGCGCCTCGCTGAGGTGCACCTCGTCGGCGGCGGTGTTCTCCTCGACCCGGGCCACGCGCTTGGTGCCGGGGATGGGTGCGATGTCCTCGCCCTGGGCCAGCAGCCAGGCCAGGGCAACCTGGGCCGGGGTGGCACCGATCTCGGCCGCGACGGCGGCGACTTCGTCGGCCAGACGCAGGTTGTGCCGGAAGTTCTCCTCGGTGAACCGGGGATTGCCGGCGCGGAAGTCGGTGGGGTCGAACTCGTCGGTGGAACGTACCTTGCCGGTCAGGAAGCCGCGTCCCAGTGGTGAGAACGGGACGAAGCCGATGTTCAACTCGCGCAGCACCGGCAGGACATGGGCCTCGGGGTCGCGGGTGAACAGCGAGTACTCGGACTGTACGGCGGTGACCGGGTGGACGGCGTGGGCGCGGCGGATGGTGTCGGGTCCTGCCTCGGACAGACCGATGTGCCGGATCTTGCCCTCGGTGACCAGCTCGGCCAGGGCACCGACCGTGTCCTCGATCGGCGTGGTGGGATCGACGCGGTGCTGGTAGTACAGGTCGATGTAGTCGGTGCCCAGGCGCGAGAGGGAGCCCTCCACCGCCGTACGGACGCCGGCCGGACTGCTGTCCGTGCCACCCTCGCGGCCGGTGTGGGAGATGAGACCGAACTTCGTCGCCAGGACGACCTGCTCGCGGCGGCCCTTCAGGGCGCGGCCGACCAACTCCTCGTTGGTGTAAGGGCCGTAGACCTCTGCGGTGTCGATGAACGTGACGCCCAGTTCGAGGGCCCGGTGGATGGTACGGACGGACTCGGCGTCGTCGCTTCCGGCGCCCGTGTAGCCGTGGGACATCCCCATCGCGCCCAGGCCGACGCGGGCAACGTCCAGGTCACGCAGTTTGATGTGTTTCATTGGCTTCGTCTCTCCTCGTTGGCTGTCGCTACGCCTCCGGGTCGCGCGCGATCCAGCCCGGTGAGTCGAGCCGGATCGCGGCGTCCCCGACGAGCGTGCGGAGTGTTTCTTCGAGCGCGGCGATCGAGGTAGCACCCACCTGCTCCTCCCACTGCTCACGCATCTCGTCGAAGATCGCTTCACCCTGTCGCACCATCGCGAGTCCGCGCTCGGTGACGCGCAGTCGCGTCCGGCGGCGGTCGGCCGAGTCGGCTTGGCGCACGACGTAGTCGCGTTCCTCCAGCGCGGCGATCGTCTTCGCGGCCGCCTGTCTCGTCACCGACATTCTGCGTGCGAGCTCGGTGGCGCTGTCGGCGCCGGACAGAATCGAGTGGAGGGCGAAGTCGTGCACCGGCCGTACGTCCTCGTACCCGCGCTCGGCGAGTTCGACGGTGGCCCGATCCGCCAGCGTGCGGAAGCCGGCGAGCAGGAGCAGCGCGAGATCGGCGCCTGATCTGGACATGCGGCCAGCATACGGCCCCCTTTGACAAGAGCAACCTGGTTGCCTATCGTGGTACGCAACCAGGTTGCCTATTTAGGAGCTTCCCATGACCACGATCACGCCCCCGGGCGCCACCCTTCCCGGCGTCACCCATCACCTCGCCGACGTCAACGGAACACAACTGCACTACGTCTCCGCCGGCACCGGCGGCTCGCCGATCCTCCTGGTGCACGGCTGGCCGGAGACCTGGTGGGCGTTCCGCGAGCTGATCCCCCTGCTCGCGCCGACCCACCGGGTCTTCGCCCTCGACCTGCGCGGGTTCGGCGACTCCGGCAACGCCGACACCGAGTACGGCGAGGCGGTCTCGGCCGAGGACCTGCACCATCTCGTGGCACACATCGGCGCGGGCCCGGTTCACATCCTCTGCCAGGACATCAGCGGCGGCACAGGCTTCCGCTTCGCGGCCACACACCCCGAGGACGTCATCAGCCTCACCGGAATCGAGACGACCCTGGCCGGCTTCGGATTCGAGGCCCTTGCCGACGTCAACAACCACGGCTCGTGGCATGTCGGATTCCTCGGCGCCCCGGGCATCGCCGGCATGCTCCTCCCGGGCCATGAGCGGGAGCTGCTGGCCGACTGGGCCTTCCCACTGATGAACGGCACGCCGGGCTCCATCGACGCAGGCGACGTCGACGAGTTCGTACGAAGCTACGCGCGCCCGGACGCCTGGCGGGGCACGGAGGGTCTCTACCGGGGCATTTTCACCGACCGCGGCGCGACGAAGGCGCTGGCCGAGTCACACCCGATCGCCGCGCCGGTGCTCACGGTTGAGGCCGCCGGGCATGGAGGCATCACCGAACGGACCTTCCGCCAGGTGACCGCCGGCGAGGTCACCGCTGTGCAGTTCGACAAAGTGGGCCACCTCATCGCGCAGGAAGCTCCCGAAGCACTCGCGGCCACACTGCTGGAGTTCACGGCAAGGGTCGACACCAAGCGGACCTGAGCACCAACCACCAGGACAGGCCAACCTTGATGCCCCATATGTCACAGAAATAGTTGCCACACGGCACGCTTCTCGGGGTGAACACTCTGGTGCACACCGTAGTCACGTTGGCCGAAAGGAGCGCTCGTGGTCCCGCATTCGCTCGCCATACGGCAACCAAACAGTCAAGATCCGTCAAAGGACCACTCGTAGCGGTCCATATCCCCCCACCGCGTCACCGCCCGGTGCCACGCGTCCACAGCTGACGCGGCCCGCGTCGGCCAGCTCTCCAGGGGGAAGAGCGATGACCACCAGCGACCCACGCACCGCGCGCCAACCGTCCACCTCGGCCACCCGCCGCGCGGGTCAACTCCTCTGCTGGGCACACGCCTTCGCCATAACCCTCACCGCGGTCGAAGCCGTCACCCACCCCACCGCCGCCTGGTGGCCCCCTGTATGGCCCACAGCCTGGGCCCTCACCGCCGCGGCCTTGGCCTGCTGGCTCACCCTCCGCACGATCGAAAAACGCCGCGCCCATGCGGACGGGGTCACCGCCGCCGAGAGCAGCTCTGCTACGTCCGCGGCCCGGAGGGCATCAGTGTCGGACCGGCCGAGCAGCTGAGCTGAGACAGCAACGCGCCGCCTGCCGGGCTCATGGCGCGCCGCACCGCGGGACGGGTGCGGCGCGCCTTGAGGGCGCATTTCGTGCTTCAACGTTGGGGTCGCGCGCCCCCGTCGCCTCAACGCATCCCGGGAATAAGACAGTTTGCGTCGGGTAGGGCGTCTCACTGCGATGAACTGGTTACTGCCCGCACATGGCGGAGTACCTGTTTCGCATGTATTGACCCGACTGAGGAACGGACTGGCTCATGACAACGGTTCTGTTGGTACACGCAGTCCCTTTGTGGCGGGCCTCGTTGGCGAGCCTGCTCAGCAGCGATCACGTACTCCACGTACGGACGACGGACAAGGGCGGAGTCCAGGCCGCGTCCGAGGAGTCGCTCCCGGACATCTTCGTGGCCGACCTCGACTGTCCGTACTCGGTCGAGGTGCTGATGGAGGTGGAGTCGGTACGCAAGTCGATGGACAGTGAAGGGGCGTTGGTCGTCCTGGCCCGGCGCGACCGGCCCGGCGGGCTGCGAAGAGCCTTCGCCGCAGGCGCGCGCGGCTACATAGACAAGTACGGTCCGGTCAAGAGCCTGCCCGACGTGATGCGCAAGATCGCCGACGGCGGGCGGCACATCGACGAATCACTGGCCTTCGGGCTGCTGCAGGCCGCCGATCTGCCGCTGTCCGCACGTGAGTTGAGCGTGCTCTCGCTGGCGGCCGAGGGCGAGTCCATCGGCGCTATAGCGGGCGCCCTCCATCTAAGCAGCGGAACGGTACGCAACTACATGGCCGCGGCCATCCGCAAGTGCGGCGCCCGCAACCGGCAGGACGCGATACGTCTGTCGAACCAGTTCGGCTGGCTGTGAAGCGATACGCCGGGTACGGAGCGCCGGGTACGGAGCCGTCCTACGGCGCCCGGCCCGGCTCCGGTGCCCATGTGCCGGTCAAGTCCCGGTAGAGGGCGGAGCTTTCGAGCAGGTGGGCCGAGGTGCCCTGCGCCGTCCGGGCTCCGTCCACCACCAGTATCCGGTCGGCGCGCGCCGCCGACGTCAGCCGGTGGGCGATGACCACGAGCGTCCCGGCGCGCGCGGCGAGCGCGGTCTCGGCCCGCGCCTCGGCCGCCGGGTCGAGGTGGCTGGTGGCCTCGTCGAGGATGAGCAGCGGGGCCGTGGCGAGATGGGCCCGGCCCAGGGCGATGAGCTGGCGTTCGCCCTGGGACAGCAGGGCGGGCTCGACCATGGCGTCCGGTCCGCCGAGCCGGTCCAGCAGACCGTGCAGGCCGAGAGCGTCCACCGTCTCGGCGATGTCCTGCTCGGACGCGTCGGTACGGAGGTAGCGCAGGTTGTCCCGCAGGGACGCGGTGAACACGTAGGCCTGCTGCGGAAGGAGCGTACGCGCGCTCCTGGGGTCCAGGTCAGCCGTGGGACGCCCGTACCAGCGCACCTCTCCCCCGGTCGGCGGGACGACCCCGGCGAGCACCGCGGCGAGCGTCGACTTGCCGCTGCCGCTGGGCCCGACGACCGCGAGGTGTTCGCCGCGCCGGACGGTGAGGTCCAACCCGTCGAGCACGGGCCGGGCGGACGGGCCGTACGCGAAGGTGACCTTCCGCAGCTCGGCCACCACGGGACCGGAGGGCGCGGACCGGCCGCCGCCGGCGGTGGCGGTGGCGTGCCGGATCTGCGCCGGGACCGGCGTCCCGGACGGGGCCGGTGCGGTGGCGGACGGCGGCTCGGCGGGCGGTGGTACGGGGTTGGTGAACCGGTCCAGTACGACCACCAGGCGCCCCCCGGCCGTGCCCAGCATGCTCATCAGGGCGTGTACGGCCGGGGCCAGCGCCTGGGTCAGATAGGTCAGCGCCCCCACCAACGCACCGCCGGTGAGGCCTCGGCGCATCAGCCAGGGCGCGGCGAAGAGCAGGAGCAGGGGCGGCACCCGGCCGCAGACCGCGAGCGCGACGACGCGCACGGCGGCCCACCGGGCGAGCGAACGCGCC
>NZ_JTIY01000001.1:6237452-6292788 GCF_000818175.1 Streptomyces sp. AcH 505 | reverse complement strand
CCGGTCGGCCAGCTCCCTGCCCGCGCGCGCGACGGGTTCCGCGGCGCCGGCCGCCGCGATGTCGCGCAGCGCGGACGCGGTGTGTCCGGCGTGCGCGGCGAACGCCTCGTCTGCGCCGAGATAGGCGCGCTGTCCGGCCGCCATCGGGACCAGGGTGGCCAGGAACAGCGCCATGCCGAGTACCAGCGGCGGCAGCACGACGAGCAGCAGCTCGGGTGCCAGGGCGGCCATCCCGGCGAGGGCGCCCGCCGCGGTGAAGACGAAGGAGCGCAGGGTCAGCACGAGTCCTGCCCAGCTGTCGCGGGCGATCTCGCTCTGGTGGGTGACCTGCGAGACGGACCGGGTCGTGGCGGTGTCGGTCCGCCGGTCCAGTGCGGTCGTCAGGGCTCGGGCGACCGCGCGTCGTACGAGCCCGTCCCTGAACGGCTCGACCAGGTCGGCCAGTCGGGCGAAGATGCCCCGGGTGGCGAGCCAGGTCGGCAGGGTGGCGGCAGCGGCAACCGCCAGCCACAGCAGACCGGTTGACGAACTCCCGGCCAGAAATCCCTGGTCGAGGGCGCGGGCCACCCCGTACCCGCTCAGGAAGGTCTGGACGAATTCGACCAACGACCAGGCCGCCAGGCGCAGAAGGACCGAGGTGCGGGCCCGCAGGAACGGCGCCGCTTCCCTCGCGACGCGGCGGAGCGCGCCGGCCGACGACGGTGCGTCGGAGCCGGACGGCCGCCCTGCCGCTGGGTCCTGCCGCCGTGCCCGGGGCTCCACGGTCACGGAGGATTCGCGCGTCATCGCGGCTCCTCCTCCGCGACGAGCGTCGGTTCGCCGGATCCGGCCCCTTCGGCGGACTTCTCCTTGTCCGCTGACTTCTCCTCGTCCCCGGCCGGCGGGACGACGAAGACGGCGCGGTAGGCGTGGTCCGCCCACAGGTCTTCGTGCCGGCCTACCGCGCGCACGGTGCCGTTGTCGAGCCACACCACCTGGTCCGCTTCGACGACCGAGGAGAGCCGGTGGGCGACGATCACTCTGGTGCTCGTACCGGCCCGGCGCGCGAGGTCTCGCTGGACCTGTCGTTCGGTGACGGTGTCGAGCCCGGAGGTGGCGTCGTCGAGGACCAGTAACCGCCCGGTGTGCGCGAACGCGCGTGCGAGGCCGAGGCGTTGGCGTTCGCCGCCGGACAGCGGTGCCTGCGCGAGCGGGGTCCGGTACCCGTACGGCAGCAGCTCGATGAAGCCGTCCGCCGAAGCGGCCCGTGCGGCGGAGCGCACCTCGGACGGCGACGGCTGGACGGCGCCGAAGGCGATGGTGTCCTCGACGGTCGTGCCGAGCAGCGCCGGCCGGGCGAAGGCGTACGTCACGTCATGGCGCAGCCGTACGGGTTCCACGGCGTCCAGGGGTACGCCGTCCAGTGTGACGGTTCCGGCGTCGGGGTCGGTGAGCCGGCCCGCCACGGCCGCCAGGACGGACTTGCCGGATCCCGACCGGCCGACGACGGCGGTCGATGTACCGCCGGGGACGGTGAAACTCACGTCCCGCAGCAGGTCGTTGCCGTCGCGCACCACCTTCACACCGCGCAGCTCCAGCGTTCCAGGGCCGCCGGGCGGCAGGGTGAGCGAGCGGTGGGGCATGGCGGGGAGTGCGAGCAGGGGGGCGAGGCGGCGGGCCGCGGCGTGGCTGCGTGACAGCGCGCCCAGGGTGCCGGTCAGCGAGCCGAGACCGACGGCGAGCATGGCGTAGCGGGAGACGGCGACGAGGTCGCCGACGCTGATCGCGCCGGCCGCGAGCCGCAGTCCGGCGACGGCGAGGACCAGGACGGTGAGCAGTGGCAGCAGGACGGCGCTGCGGCCGGTGGCGCGGCCGTACACCTCCCAGGTACGCCGTCCGTACCGGGCGAGTGCGGAGAGGGGTTCGAGGATACGGGCGTACTCCCGGGCCCCGGTGTGCGCCGCCCGGACGGTCGCCGCGCCGTCGAGGACTTCGGTGAGCCGGGTGGCGACGTCGGCCTGCGCGCGTTGGTAGTCGGCGGTGGTGTCGGCCGTGTGCCGGGCGAACGTCACCAGCAGGGCGACGAGGGCGGGGGCGCCGGTGAGCAGTGCGGCGGCCGTCCAGGGGTCGATCAGGAACAGTCCGACCAGTCCGCCCACGGGGAGGAGGACAGCGGCGGCGGAGCCGGCCAGGGTGACGGGGGCGGACGCGGCGTCGGCCGCGTTGGCGGACAGCCGGGTGGCGAGGTCGCCGGGGGCGACGGTCTCGCCGTGGCGGGGCTCGGCGCGCACCACCCGGTCGAGGGTCTGCCCGCGCAGCCACGCGGTCAGCCATGCGGTGGCGCCGCCTCCCAGCAGGGCTGCGGCGGCGTCGAGCAGGACCTCGGCAGCGGTGAGTGCGGCGCACAGCAGAAGGGCCGGCCAGGGGACGGCCCTACCGGTCACGATGTGGTCGACGGTGGTGCCGAGCGCTGCGGGCAGTGCCACCGCGGCGAGCGCGGCGCCCGCGGAACACACCAGGACACCGGTGAGGGCGGCGGGCCGCCTGCGGGCGAGATCCAGTGCGGTACCGCCGGCGGACGGGACGTCGGGAGCGCTGGTCACGCCGGGATCCTTCCGTCGGTGTGTCGCGCGTGCACCGCGCGCTGAATCGGGTGATCGGGTGATCGGGTGATCGGGTACAGCTGATCCCGGGCGGAGAAACCGCCCGGGATCAGACTGTGCCGCCGACAGCCGCCCGGTCGCCTCAGCCACCGGTCAGCGCGACGGCGCGCGTCACGGGGTGCAGAGGACGACGCTCAGCGAGCTGAACTCGCAGATGAGCAGGCTGACCTGGCTGCCCGTCGCGACGTCGCCGAACGCCTCTTCGGCCGGGGTCTCCATCGCCTGAAGGTCAAGAAGAGCCATGATGGTGTCCTTTCTGGGGACTGTTGTGTGCGGGATTTAGCAACGGCCCCGAATGGGACCGGTCTGTGGGCCGCCTTGTCCGGCGCGGTGTGCGCCGTTCGGCGGCAGGAACGGCAGCGACGCCGGGGTGTCCCCGAGCGCGCTGCCCAGAGCGAGCAGGCAGCCTGCGGTGCCGGTGCTCAGGTCCATCGACAGCCGCATCAACTGCTCTCCCGGGAAAGCCACTTCACCCTGGTACGGCATGACGTGGAGTCCCAGGAGCGCGGTGTGCCTGCGGATGACGCGCTGCCGGTCGGCCGGCTCTCCCGCCGAGGTGCGGGCCAGTTGGAGCACGAGTCCGGCCACCCCCCGGAAGAGGCCGGGCTGGACGTAGAAGGCGGACCGGGAGGCGGGGAGCAGCGCGTGCAGCGCGGCTGCGAACGCCTCGTCGCCGGGCCGGTGCCGCAGGTAGTCGTCGATGACCGTCGCGAGGCCGGCGCTGCCCGCGCCGAGGTACGGCATCGTCCGTTTGCCCTCGACCACCAGGAGCGCCCCGTCGGCGCCCTCCTGACAACGGGCCAGGTCGCGGCGGAGCGCGGTGGCGGCCAGGTCGAGCAGCGCGGGATCCCCGGTCGCCTCGTACCGGCGTACGAAGAGCAGGGCGATGCCGGTGGCGCCGTGCAGCAGCCCGGTCCTGGAGGTGGGCGGGCCGTCCGTGAGCGACCGGGCGGCCAGCGCCGTACAGCGGTCGGCGGCGTCGGCGAGTACGGCGGCGTCCTGGGTGTCGGCCGCGCGGGCCAGATCGTGGAGGGCGAGGGCCACTCCGGCGTAGCCGCTGTGCAGGTCGGCGGTGAGCCCTTCGAGTGGCTGTTTCGCTACGAGGAGGGCGAGTTCGGTCGCCTGGTCCTGGTGTCCCAGCCGGTCGAGGGTCCAGGCGATGCCCGCCAGTCCGTCGTAGAAGCCGACGGGTGTGCCGGGCGCCGGGGACTTGACGCGGGCCAGCAGCCATTCCGCGGCCTCCGGACAGGAGGGTGCTCCGGTCTCCCGGAGGGCGTGGAGGACTCCTGCCGCGCCGTAGCCGAAGGACTGGCCGCCGGCGGGCGAGGCGAACTGGGCGATGTCGCCGGGGAAGCAGCGGTCGTCGCGCTCCGGTGTGCGGGAGTCGATGATCGCGCGGGCCATCGAGTCCCGGCTGCGCGGCCAGTCGCCGAGCGCGGAGACCGATGGCCCCCATGCGTCGGGGCGGTCGTCCGCCACTACCGCGGCCGTGGTCCCGGTTTGGGTCCCGGTCCTGGTCCTGGTCTTGGCGATCGGCGCGGTGTCCGGTGTGGCGTCCCGCAGGATCTCCTCGACGGCCGGACGGAGGCGGGCTTCCGGTATCCCGTAGATGAGGGATATCTCTTCCGCGAGTCGGGCCGCCTTGCGCCGGTCGATCGCGAACAGCGTGGTGAGCGGCAGGAACAGCGCGAGGCGCAGACAGGCGAGTGCGTACCGGTCGATGTCCGCCCCGCGCCGGTCGGACGGCGCGACGAACGCCGGGTTGGCGACGATCTGGCGGCGCCGCTCGTCGGTTCTCGACGCGGCCTCGAAGTCCAGCAGTACGACCCGGGATTCGTCCTCGGAGACCATGATGTTGCTCATGTGCAGGTCGCTGATGACAACACCGCGTTCATGGACGTCGAGCACGGCACGCTCGACGAGTCCGTACAACCTCGTTGCCCACGCGGCGTGTTCGGCGATCAGCTCCGGTGTCGGCTCCGCCTGCGAGAGCGGGAACCTGCGGGCGAACACGGCGTTGAGGGTGGCGCCGGGCACGTGCTGCAGTACGAGGAAGCGGTGCTCACCGATGTCGAGGGTGTCCCGGACCTCTGGTACGCAGTCCAGGCCGGTCAGTTGCTCCAGCGCCACCCGCTCACGCTCCAGCCGGGCCACCGCGTCGGCCCCGTCCGCGGCCAGTCCGGCGTACGGCCGTGCTTCCTTGAGCACCACACGCTCCCCGCTGCGGGTGTCCCGGCCGAGGTAGACGCCTCCCCCGTTGGAGAAGTGCAGGGCGCCCTCGACGCTGTAGGGCACATCGGCCAGCCCGACGGCCTTGCGCGCCTCAAGATGCGGCAGCAGGAACGGCGGGGGTGTCACCCACGCGGGGATGTTCAGCGAAGGACCGCGCGGATCGGGGACGAGCCGGCCCTGCGGATCGGCGACGGCGGGTACGAGGCGGCCGTCGGGCGCGGGACAGAACCGCGGTGCGAACGCCCCGTACCGCACATGGACAGGACCACTGCCGCAGCGCAGATCGCTCAGGATGTAGGGACCGTGCTCACCTTCGAGAAGGGCCATCAGGCCCTCGCACACATCCTGGAACTGGTCCTCGGAGTGTGGATACACCGTGATGAATTTGCCACTGCCCGCCCGGTCCGCGTACTTCGCGTTACGCAGATGCAACAGGGCGGGCCCGGGTATGAACTTGACGGGCAGCCGGCGCGGGAGACAGTAGTCGAGCACCCGCCGCAGAACCGATTCCGCGTTGTCGAGTCCCGCCGAGACGTGGATCTTCCAGCCCTGCGACGGCACCCGCAGACCGAGCGGGCTGAGGGAGAGCCAGTCACCACGCCGCGACCGCTCCCACCCCTCGGGGGCGGCCTCACGGGCCGGACCGTAGAGCGCGCCTTCACCCTGACGACCGGCGGAGGAGCGGTGCGGCGCGTCGTAGAAGACACGGTCCGCCTCGCAGTATGCGGCGTACTCCGGATTCACACTCACTCCCCTGCAGTCGCGGTGTTGCCGACGTCGTGTCGTTGTCGGCGCGCTACAGAAGGTGCCACGCCGCGGGAGAGCCGCAACAGTCACCGCTGTCACGTCTCGCGTGTGCACGCGGACATGCACAATGCACCCTCCACCCGCACATCGACCGCGGCCGAACGCAGGGGCTCACCGACTGCCCGGCATGCGCGGCGCAGACGTCATGGCGGGACGAGGTTGGTTCTGACCGAGATCCGGCTGGGCCAATAGCCGCCCTGAACGTTGCCAACAACTCTCACTCCGACAGTCGATGGCTGTCATGACATCTCTCCTCTGTAGAGATGATCGAGAAGGGTCAACAAACGGTAGGCGGTTTCAGCGGCTTGCGGTATGCGGTATGCGCGTTTTACTCATCTCTTGCCTGATGTTGCCGGTCCGCAGCCGGCCGGTGCGCGCCCTCTCTGCGGCCGACGCACTACCCGTTCCAGTCGGCCGTTCCAGGCAGTCGACATTTGCCCTGGTCAGCACACCCTTCAGCATTCCAGCTTCCCGGAATGACCGTTCCTTGTTGCGGCTGGAACAGATCGCGGAACAAGCTGAGGTCGTCACAATAGATGTGCAGCCAGCCTTTCCGATAATCCGCCGAGCCCGCTCACGGCCGGCTGGAAGCAGCGGACGCGGCCTCCCGAGAAATCGACGCGACCTCCCGAGAAATCTCCGAAGAAACTTCTCCGCCGCACCGAACCCTTCCCGCACACTTCACGTCTTCAAGTCCGCAGAAGCGCTTACGAAACTCGCCAATTCCTATCCAGGAGCCGAATTCATGAAGAGCAAGCTGACCGTGATGACCATTGCCGCCGTGGTCGCCGCCGGCACCGTCGCCGCCGCCGTCCCGGCCTCGGCCGCCACCGCCAAGGCCGCGCCGACCCGCTGCCACACCGCGGACCTGAAGGCCGGTTTCGCCCTGGGCGGTGACGCGGCGCCGGAGATGGGGCAGAGCGCGAAGCAGACGCAGGCCTTCATCTGGTTCACCAACAAGAGCAAGCGCACCTGCACCCTGTCCGGCTTCGCGGGCGTCGACATGACCGGCGCTCAGACGACCGACGGCACCTGGTCGTTGGCGCGTTCCTCCGAGAAGCCCGTGAAGATCGCCCTGGCACCGGGCGACACGACGGACTTCAGCATCACCCTGCTCCCGGTGGCCACGTCCACGCCGAAGAAGGAGAAGTTCGTTCCGTCGAAGTTCCTGGTGACCCCGCCGAACGAGACGACCCACTTCACCCTGAAGTGGCCGTTCGGCGGCCAGATCCTCAAGCAGGACGGCGCCACACACCCGGCCACCTTCCTCAACCCGGTAGGAAAGTAGGCACCGGCCGGCTGCTGACCGGATCCGGCGGGGCGATGCGGCTCGCCCCGCCGGACTCCGAGACACCGGCTTCGGATATGGATCAGTTCAGCGCGAGGAACGACCGGTACAGCTCCCGCAGGCGCGGGCACACGCCTCTTTCGGCCGTCAACTCGGCTGCAGAGAAGTCCATTTCTGGTTGGCTGAGCCGTTGCAGTCCCACAGCACCAACTGTGTGCCGTCGGTGGTCGAGGCAGCCGGGTCGTCCAGGCAGCGGCCGGACACGGGGTTGCGGTAACCACCGTTGTAGACCTGCCACTGCTGGTTGGTACCGCCGTTGCAGTCCCAGATCTCGATCTTCGTGCCGTTGGCGGTGCCGGCGCCGGTGGCGTCCAGGCACTTGCCCAGGGCGCGAAGCGTGCCGTCGGTGCGCGCCGACCAGATCTGGGCGTCGGTGCCGTTGCATCCCCAGATCTGCACGGCGGCGCCGTTCGCACTGCTGCCGGCGTTGACGTCCAGACACTTCCCCGCGACACCGGACTGCACCTGTTGGCCCACGCCGACCGGCGCCTTGAGCCAGCCCGCGCTGTCGGCGGCCTGGATGCCGGCGTTGAAGGCGTCAGCCATCTTGCTGAAGCCGTTGTCGTTGGGGTGCAGGGCGTCGGAGAGGTCCGCCGCCGTCAGGGCGCTCATGTCGACGAAGCGCACATGCTTGCCCGCCGCCTGCTTCGCCGACACCATCCCGGGGATCGTCGCGTTGAACGCCGGCCGGCTGGCCTCCTCGCCGGCACTGGTGGAAACGATCACCGATCCCACCAGCACGGTCGCGTCAGGAGCGGCATTGGTGATCCGGTCGATCAGCGCGCTCAGCCGGGCGGGAGCGGTCGGTACCTCGTAGTTCCCGTTCAGATCGTTCGTGCCGATTTCCAACGTGACGACGTTGGGCCGGTACCGGGCCAGGACCGAATCGGCGATCGAGTCGATCTGGTCGATACGCCACCCGGAGTGGCCCTCGTTGTCGGGGTCCGACATCGGACCGTTGCGCCCCGAGCCCACGAAGTCCAGAGCGTGGCCCTCGGCCGCGAGCTCGTTCCACAGATAGCCTCGGTAGCTGTTGCCCGACGGACTTCCGACGCCCCAGGTGATGGAGTCGCCCAGGGGCAGGACCCGCAGACTGGCGGGCGCCGCGGCGGCGGCCCGCGTCCCCGCGCTCCCGGCCGTTACCGTTGCCGAGGAAGCCGATCCGACACTCAGCGCCGTCATCAGCGCCGTTGTCAGTAATGCCGTGGTGATACAGACGGTGGATCTCTTCATGGTCAGTCCTGTTCGGTGGGGAGGGATCGCGACGGGAGGCGCCCGCCGCGCGATTCGTACGGAGGTTCACGCGGCAGGCAGCGCCCAGCGCTGGTTGGCGCCGCCGTCGCAGGTCCAGATGTCCAGTTGGGTGCCGTTGGTGGTGTCGAAGCCGGGGTCGTCCAGGCACTTACCGGATGCGGGGTTCACCAGTGTGCCGTTGGACGGCTGCCACTGCTGGTTGGCGCCGCCGTTGCAGGTCCACAACTCCACCAGGGTGCCGTTGGCCGTCCCTGCCCCTGTGACGTCGAGGCACAGACCGCTCGCCCGCAGCGTCCCGCCGGTGACGGTCCAGGTCTGCGCGGAGGAGCCGTTGCAGTCCCAGAGATCGACCTTGGCGCCGGCCGTGGTTGATGCACCGAAGTCGTCCAGGCACTTGCCGGCGTTCACGCCGGAGGTCACCGGGCCGGTCGGTGTCGGGGTGCCGCTGCCCGACCCGGGCAGTGCGGCGACCAGTGCGTCCTCGCCGGCGGCCGTGGTGCTGTACGAGACGGATTGCACGGGGCCTGCCCAGACCAGGCCGAACTGGCCGGAGCCGTCGGTGTCGTGGGCGATGATCGAGTTGGCCTGGGCCGTCAGGAAGCCGTCGTAGGCGGTGCTGCGGGCGGCGGTGGCGAACGCCCGCAGGTCGCGTATGAAGATGCCCTTGAAGGCGGGACCGTCGGCTCCGCAGTTCGGCTCGCAGGGCTCCGTCAGGATGCCGTTCTTGCTCAGCCGGGACGTTGCCGCGTCCGCGATGGACGTGCCCGTGGCGAGCAGGCCGGAGTTGCCTGTCGCCTTGTACAGTTCGGCCAGTCCGGACAGGATGACACCCTGGTTGTAGGTCCAGGTGGTGTCGTTGTTGTTCTGGCAGGCGCTGGTGAGCCCGTCGTTGACCAGGTGCGAGCTGTTGATCATTCCGCTGCCGTTGAACCAGTTCCACTCGGCGTTGGCCCATCCCAGGTAGGTGGTGTCTCCCGGAATACGGTTGTGCAGCCCTGCGGTCACCTGGAGGAACAGCTCGTTGGGGATGGCGTTCTTGTAACTCTTCGCCGTGCTCCAGTAGATGCCGCCGCCGCACGTGGAGTCCCAGTAGCCGTGCATGTATTCGGCGTCGGTCCTGGCCATCTGGAGGTAGGAGGCGTTGCCGGTGATGTCGTACGCCTGGATCCAGGCCAGCGCCCACCACCCCGTGTCGTCCAGGTAGTCGTTGGTGAAGTTGTGCGACTTGTTCTTGTTGAACGTCGTCTCGTACGTCGACTGGTACTGGGCGTCGCCGGTCCTCTGCTGGTAGGTCATGACGGTGCTCATCGCCACCGCCGAGGTCCACCAGCCGTTGCCGATGAGCCCGGTCCCCGCGTCGTACGACGTCATCAGGGCAGCGGCGCCGTTGGACGCCGGGGTGGTGGCAGCCGTGGAGGTACCGGTCACCCCCATCAGCAGTCCCAGCCCGAGGGCTGTGGTCGCGACGGCGGCCACCAGCCGCCGTAGCAACGGTCTGTGTTCATCCGTGCGTTTCATGCGCTCGGTACCGTCCATTTCTGGTTGTTTGCTCCGTTGCAGTCCCAGATTTCGAGTTGGGTTCCGTCGGTGGTGGTGGCGTTGGGTACGTCGAGGCAGCGGCCGGACTGGGGGTTGCGCAGCGCGCCGGTGGAGATGGTGTAGGTCCATTTCTGGTTGGTGCCGCCGTTGCAGTCCCAGAGTTCGACGAGGGTCCCGTTGGCGGATCCGCCGTTGCCGGTGACCTCGACGCATTTGCCCAGGATCTGCAGGGTTCCGTCGCCTGCCACGGTGACCTGCTGGGCGGGGGAGCTGTTGCAGCTCCAGATCTGGATCTTGCTGCCGTTCGTCGTCGAAGCGGCGTTGTCATCCAGGCACTTGCTGCCGTTGGCCGCGACCACGGGGCCGGTGTTGCCGGTCTGCCCCGGGGCTTGGGTACCGGTGGCGAGCAGTTCGACCTCGGCGAGCGCGGTCCTCGCGTCCCCGTTGTCTGCGGAGATCACCAGCCGGTAGGAGGAGTAGTCCCCCGGGTCGGCGATTTTGAACGGCCGGGTCTGGAGCCGGTTCGGGAACGACTCGTTCGTCCTGGTGTCGAGGGTCGTCCAGGTCGAGCCGCCGGTGGAGCCTTGGAGCGTCCAGCTCTTGGGGTCCTGTGCGGTGTTGGTGGCCGAGGTGAGGGTGTAGAAGGTGGGCTGCCGCTTCGAGCCGCCGCTGTAGTCGTAGGTGATCGTGGGCGTCGCACCGGCGAAGGTCACCCGGCTGCCGGAGGAGTCGTCGAACAGTCCCCCGACGTTGGTGCCGTCGGACGCCGCAGCGCTTCCGCGTCCCGCTCCTGTCGTGTCACCGAGCGGCTGCGGCGCCTGGCCGGCCGGGGTCAGGGAGTCCGGCAGGGTGTTGTCACCGGTGCCCCAGGTGGAGGGCTGCGCACCCATCGTGAAGTCCAGGGTGGCGCCGGCCCTGAGCTGCGTACCGGTCAGGTAGAGCTTGTTCCAGTCCTGCCCGTCGACCTTGAGTGACTGGACGTACACGTTGCTGCGGTTGTTGGCGGGGGCGTTGACGACGATGTCCTTGCCGTTGTCCTGGTGGACGGTGGCCTTGGTGAACAGCGGCGAGCCGATGACGTAGTTGTCGCTGCCGACCTGGAGCGGGTAGAAACCCAGCGCGCTGAAGATCTGCCAGGTCGAGGTGGCTCCGTTGTCCTCGTCGCCCGGGTAGCCCTGACCGATCGCGCTGCCGGTGAACAGTCGCTGCTGGATCTGGCGGACGGCGGCCTGGGTCTTCGCCGGGGCCCCCGCGTAGTCGTACGCGTAGGGGATGCCGAACGAGGGCTGGTTGCTCATGCCCAGCTGGCCCATGCGGACGTCCCTGGCCTCGGTCATCTCGTGGATGGTGCCGCCGTAGCCGCCGGCGTCACCTATGGCGGTCTCGGGGGTGGCGAAGAAGGTGTCGAGCTTGGTTTCGAGGCCCTTCTTGCCGCCGTACAGCGACGCCAGGCCGTTCGGGTCCTGCGGCACGGTGAAGGCGTAGTTGTACGCGTTGGTCTCGGTGTATTCGTTGCCCCACTGCTTCGGATCGAAGCCGCTGTCGGGCACGCGCCAGGCGCCGCCGGGCTGGCGGCCCTCGAAGAATCCGACGTTCTTGTTGAAGACGGTGGTGTAGTTCCGGGCCCGTCCCAGGAAGTACGCGGACTCGTCCTGGTACTTCTTACGGTCGGCGGCCGATGTGTTCGGGTCGGCCGCGAGCTTGGCGCCCATGGTGCCGATGCCGTAGTCGTTGATGTAGCCGTCCAGGGACCAGGAGATACTGCCCCCCTGGCCGGTGTTGGTGTATCCGGTGAACTCCGAGGTGTCCAGGCCCTTTCGGCCCACCCCTGCGGATGTCGGAACGACAGTGGCGTTCTTCACGGCCGCCTCGTAGGCCGCACGGGCGTCGAAGTTCGTGACGTTCTTGGCGTAGGCGTCGGCGAAGGCGACATCGGAGCTGGTGCCGGTCATCTGGTCGGCGTAGCCGGGCGAGGACCAACGGGAGGTCCACCCGCCGTCCTTGTACTGCTGCACGAAGCCGTCGGCCAGTTGACCCGCGGTGTTCGCCTCCAGCAAGGAGTACGCGGGCCACTCGGTGCGATAGGTGTCCCAGAAGCCGTTGTTGACATAGGTCTTGCCGCTGACGATCTTCGCGCCGGTCTGGGTGGGGGTGGTGCTGCCCGTGGCCGGTGAGAAGGGGCTGGCGTACTTGTAGACCGGACTCGTGGCCGTACCGGTGTTCTCGAAGCCCGAGTTCGGGTACAGATTCATCCGGTACAGGTTCGAGTACAGGGTGGTGAGCTGGTCGTCGGTGGCCCCCTGGACCTCCACCTTGCCGAGCTTCGTGTTCCACTGCCGCTCGGCGGAGTCCTTGACGGTGTCGAAGGACGTGCCGGACGGGATCTCCAGGGAGAGGTTCTTCTTCGCCTGGTCCAGGCTGATGAAGGAGGTGGCGATGCGCATCGTCACCGTCCTGTCGGACGAGGTGTCGAACTTGGCGTACCCGGTGACGTTGTCCCTGCCCTGACCGGACACCTTGGTCGCCGTGCCCGGGGTCCGGTCGAACTCGGCATGTACGTACATCCGGGTCGCGCCGGCACCGTTGCTGATCGCGGAATCGGAGTATCCGTCCACTGTGCCGTTGGAGTTGAGAGTGAGACCGCCGCTGTTGTTGAGGTTGTCGAAGAGCAGGTTGCCGCTGCTGCCGGTGAAGGTGAAGCGAAATGCGGCGGAGTGGTCGGCCGGGGCGATCTCGGCCTTGATGCCGTTCTTGAACGTGACGCCGTAGTAGTGCGGTTGGGCGATCTCGTCGGCGTGGGAGAAGGCCAGAGCACGGTTGCCGCGGTTCAGGTCGGGTGTGCCGGTGGCGGCCGACGGCATGACCTGGAACAGGTCGCGGTCCCCCATCCACGGGCTCGGTTCGTGGCTCACGCCGAGCGCCTGGAGGGTCGGCAGGTTGTCACCGTTGTTGTGCGCCGCGTAGTCGTACTCCCAGCTCGACGAGCCCGCGTCGGTGACCGGGGTGTAGAAGTTGAAGCCGTTCGGGACCCCCGTCAGCGGGAGGTTGTTGCCTCGGGAGAACGATCCTGAGGAGTTGGTGCCGCGCCGGGTGTCCACGTGCTGGGCGTAGCTGGACGAGGTGTTGGGCGTCGCCGCGCCGAGGGTGATGTCGTCGACCCAGCCTTTGAACTGGGTGGAGTTGGCCGTGCCCTGGGTGTCGTCGTAGCCGAGCAGGACACGGTCGATGGTCTTGCCCGCGGCCACCGGGCCGATGGCCGACGCGACGCGGTTCCACTGGTCGGCGTAGAGGATCTTGCCGGTGCCCTGTGCCTTCGGACTCAGGTTGACGCCGTTCTGGTCCAGCGGCGCCCCGGACAGCTCACTGAGGTACGTACCGTCCGTGAAGTGCAGGTCCACCGAGGCGTAGGTGCTCGGGTAGGCCAGGTCGCCGCGGCTCAGCTCGGGGAAGATCTCGTAGGACAGCTGGGTGTTCTGGCTGACCGGAATGTTCACGTTGTAGAGCTTGTTCCACGCCCACACGCCGCCGTTCTGGGTGTGGGTGCCGGAGTACTGCAGCGCCTTGGTCCCGGTGAAACCGACGTTGGGTTTGATGTCGGGGCCCGCCGCGGGGCCGGAGCCGACCGTGGTGGTCATGCCGGCGGACATCCCGGAGGTGCGCGGACTGCCCGACGCGTTGGTCTCCACCGTGCTGTTCCAGGTGGGCTGCGGCTGGCCGGACTCGAAGGAGGTGGTGAAGGCGGGGGCCTCGGCGGCCGAAGCGGCGGGCGCGGCAGAGGCCGCGGGCGCGAGCGTGAGCGCGTACGTCGGCACGGTCAGGGCGAATGCGACCGCCACGGTCAGCAGCGAGCGGGCCACCGTGTTGTTCGGTCTGCCGATTCTCACAAGGAACGCCTTTCTTGACGCCGTCGTCGAGAGGAAACGTGTGAGGTGCGATGCGGGCTGGGCGGCCGCGGGGTCACGGTGTCGCCCAGCGCTGGTTGGCGCCGCCGTTGCACGTCCAGATCTCCAGCCGGGTGCCGTTGGCGGTGTTGCCGCCCGGGACGTCGAGGCACTTGCCGGACGCCGGGTTGACCAGGGTGCCGTTGGTGACCTTCCACTGCTGGTTGGAGCCGCCGTTGCATGCCCACTCCTGGACGAGCGCCCCGTCCGCGGTGCTCGCGCCGTTGATGTCGAGGCAGTTGCCGTTGGCGCGCACTGTGCCGTCCGTCTGGCGCGTCCAGCTCTGTGCCGTGGTGTTGTTGCAGTCCCACAGCTGGACGGGCGTGCCGTTCGCCGTGGCGTTGGCGTTGAGGTCGAGGCACTTGTCGCTGTTCGCGCCCGACAGGATGGTGCCGGTGCTGGGCAGGGGCTGCGCTCCGGAGAGGGTGATGTCCACGGTGTGCGCGCCGGTCAGCGCGGCGGAGACGGCATGCGTCGAGGAAGCCGTGCCGTCGATCTTGAAGGAACTGATGACGTTGCCGGACCCGTGGAGCGCGATGTTCAGCGTCGCGCCCCGGTACCGGACGCCGTTCAGCGTGGCGTCGCCCCACCCGGCGGGCAGCGTCGGCCGGAAGTCGATGCCGGTGGTGCTGAACTTCATGCCGAACAGATCGTTGTCGATCATCCGCAGGTACGCCGTCGCCGACCAGGTCTGGTCGGGAGCGGCGGTCCAGTGGCCGCCGGTCTGCCAGCCGCCGTCCACCGCTCCGGTCTGCGCGTTGTAGATCTCGGCGAACTGCCCGCTGGAGTTGGCGAGTCCGGCCAGGGCCTGGACCTCGTTCGCGAACCGCGCCTGGTTGCCGGTCTGCGCGGCGGCATCGGCCCAGTACCCTTGCACCATCGGCCAGACGACCATGTTGTGCCGGCCGGGCTTGGCGTCGCTGTAGCGGGCGTAGTTCGGGTAGGTGTCCACGATGCCGTACGGCTGCACGTGCGCGTTGCGCATGATCGACTGCGCCTGGCCGGAGTCGGCGATACCGAAGAGCACGGCGAAGGACAGGCCGGTGCCTTCCTCCGTCCGGTCCAGCTGGCCGGACATGCCGTCGTCGCCGTGGACGAAGTAGCCGTACAGCCCCTTGTCGGGGATCCAGAAGTTCTGGTTGATCTTCGTCTTCAGCGTGTCGGCCGACGCGCCGAGGGCGCTCACCTCACCGGCGGGCCTGCCCAGGGCCGCGGCCATCTGGGCGGTACTGCGGTAGGCCGCGTAGTACACCGCGTTCGTGCTGAGCGTCATCATCGTCGCGGTCGCCGCGTAGTCGCCGACGTAACCACCGTGGCTTTCCGCGCTGTCGGCCGGCGGCGCCGGATAGCCCGCGATGCCGTCATTGAAGAAGGACGGCCCCTGGAACAGCCCGCGACTGCTGTTGAAGTTCTGACTCCTGCGCAGATTCAGGGTGTTGGTGGCCACCTGATAGGCATGGGTGAGGAAGGTCCGGTCACCGGTGACCAGGTAGTGGTTCCAGGCACCCGTCATCCACACGACCTGGTCCCACTGCTCGTTGTCCTGCTGGACGATCAGCTGCCCGTCGGACTGCTTGACCACAGCCGACCAGAGGGTGTTCGCTGCCTGCTTCGGCTCCAGCAGGCTCGCCGCGTTCCAGCTGTTCACCGCCGCGTCCCGGGTCCACGGCTGGTCGTAGCCGCCGCCCGCCCGGATGAACGTCTGCGGATCATCGGTCATCAGTCCGGAGGAGTTGTACACCGCCGGGTCGTAGCTGACGGTGTTGGTGTCGAGCAAATTGGCCAGCGCCTTGGTGTAGGGGGCTCCGAGCTTTGCCTGCGTCGCGGAGTCGGCGAAGGTCAGCGTCGGTCGGGCTGGGGCGCTCGCGGCGGCCGCCGGGCCCGCCGCCAGCCCCGTACCGGTGACGGTGGACACGGCCAGGGCCAACGCGCCCGCCCCGAGCAGCATGTGGAACCGCCGGCGCGGATGCGGGCGTGGCCCACGGACAGGTCTCGACATCGGGCACCTCTCTCAGTGACTGTGCGGTGGTGGGGCTGACGGGCGCGGGCGTGCGGATGGCAGCCCGGGCGGGCGCCGCGGTGCGCGTCCGCCCGGGCCGGCTCAGCCGTGGATCAAGTGGGCAGGTTCCATTTCTGGTTGGCTCCGCCGTTGCAGTCCCAGATGTCGAGTTGGGTGCCGTTGGTGGTGGTGAAGCCGGGCACATCGAGGCAGCGTCCGCTTGCGGGGTTGACGAGCGTGCCGTTGCTGACGGTCCACTGCTGGTTGGCGGCGCCGTTGCAGGTCCACAGATTCACGAGACTGCCGTTGACCGTGCCGTTGGCGACCACGTCCAGGCAGAGGCCGCCGCTGCGTACCGCGCCGTTGGCCACCGTCCATTGCTGGGCCGACGAGCCGTTGCAGTCCCAGAGGTCCACGACAGCGCCGGGGGTGGTCGAAGCCTGGTAGTCGTCAAGGCACTTGGCGCCGTTGAGGCCGGAGCTGACCGCGCCGGTCCCGGTGCCGCCGCCGCCGGAGCCCGGGGTCATGGACAGGTTGTCGAACTGGTCGGTGCGGTAGCCCTGGATGCCGAGGCCGGCCTGGCCGGTTTGGAACGACGAGTCGTTCACCGAACCGAACTGCTTTCCGTCGAGTTTGGCGCTGATCTCCGAGCCCTGGAACGTGAACGACAGGTTGTGCCACTGGCCGGTGCCCAACGCTGTCGTCGTACCCGTGGCCAGCGTGTGGTTGCTGCCGTCGGTGTACATCTTCTCGATCCACCACTGGCCGGTGTCCCGAATGCGCAGATAGTAGGCGTTCATGTGCGACTGCGGTCGCTGCTGGGTGTTGGCCCGGCCCAGCAGCTCGGTCGTCCCCGCGCTCCGCAGGTAGACGTCGGAGCTGACCGTGTAGTTGGACCAGGTGGGGTCGCCGATCAGCGAGTACGAGTCGGAGTCGTCCTGCCACTCGATGGGTTTGACCGGAGCCATCTGCTGCACGCACTTGCCCGACCGGCCGGTGCAGGGCTGGACCTCGAAGGAGCCCTGCATGTCGGAGAGGTACTTCGCCTCACCTCCTGTGACAACGTTGTCGAAGTTGTCGGAGTAAGGCAGTGCGAGCGCGTGGGCGGCAGGCGACGTGGCGGTGCCCTTGCCCTGGCCGGCGATGGTGCTGACGGTGTAGACGTAGCCCGGCTGCATCGTCAGCGAGTACGAGCCGTTGCTCGGTGTGATGTCCTGGGTGTGGATGAAGGACGAGCTGTTGCTCGGCGAGTTGACGTTGGTCGCCCACACGTGGACCGCTCCGGTGGACAGCCCGCCCTTGACCGAGAAGTTCACGGTCTGCGTCGAGGTCGACGTCGTGGTCTCCAGAACGGTGGAGTAGTCCGAGTTGTTGGCCGACTTCAGGGTGACGTACGTGCCGTTGGACTCCGATCCGCCGAGATAACCCGAAGCGGAGTCGATGAACTTCCAGCCGGGCTGGGTGAACTGGGTGACCTGGGCAGTGGCCCAGGTGCTGGCACCGATCTGGTAATTGCCCGACCACGGCGAGGCGGCAGTCGCCAGACCGACGGTGTTGTACGGCAGATTGGGGTAGATCGCGGCGATCAGTGGCCAGTTGAAGTAGCTGGTCATCCTGGCATCGATGTAGCCGCGGGTGATGGCCCGGATCAGCGCGGGGGCGCCGGTGTTCATGTCCTGCGAGCCGTTCTCGCTGTCCCACAGCGGCTTGCCGTTGTTCTTCGCCGCCGTGGTGCTGGAGCAGGTGTGGGCGTTACCCCCGTCCCCGCCCTCGCACGAGTAGTGCGCGCCGATGATGGACACGGCGTTGTTGAAGGCACTGTTGTTCGCCATGTCGTCGGCCACGTTCCAGCCGCTGTCGTCCGCGACCAGCTGGACGGCGCCGTAACCGTGCGAGTCGAGCGCGGAGCGGAGTTGGACGAACCAGTTGGCGTCGTGCCCACGCTCGTTCCAGCCGCCGAGATACTTGATGTTCAGGTTGTGGGTCTTGGCGCAGTCCAGCCAGGAGATCAGGTAGTTGACGGTGTCGGTCGACCAGAAGCCGCCGTTGATCCAGCCGGGCGCCGCCCACGCCAGTCCGTACAGACCAATGTTGGGGTTGCGCGCCTTGGCCTGCTCAGCCAGCCAGAACTCGTATCCGGCGTTGCAGTTGATCGTGCCCCTGCTGTGCTCGATCGACGGCTCGGAACCGTCGGTGGAGTTGGCGTCGCCGCCGATCTCCAGCTTGAGCAGCTGGAGGTTGGCGCCGTAGCCGGGCTTGAACATGTAGTCCAGGATCTGGGACTGCTGGTCGGCCGGATAGTCGGTCAGCAGCCGCGAGTTGCCGCCGCCGCCGCTGATCGCACCGATTCCGTCGAACGTCCGGCCGCTCTGGGCGCCGTCCACACTGATCGATGTCGTAGCCGCCTGAGCCGGAACCGCGCTCACCGCCAAGGCGGCCGCGAGGAGCGTCAGCACCCATAGAGGTGCAAGTCTTAACAATCTCCGCATCACTGACATCCTTTCACCGGGGGAATCGCGCACAGTGTGGAGTCGTGTTCGTTTCCGAGTCAACGCCCCTGACAAGGAAACAGAAACGACCATGACGGCCGGCGCGGGGCGGGGTCGCCGGTCGGCCGGTCCGTCGACCTCCGGCGGATCTGCCCGCACCCGTCGCCGACGCCGACCCGGAGATCATTCGCGGGAGCGGGGTGTGACAACGTTGTCGCGAGGGCGCGGTCCAGAGACTTCCGTGCAGCATTCATGGGGCCTCCCGGCAGACCGGTCACATACGGCAAGACGCACCGATGACGGAGGAGAGCGCTCTCAGAAGCTAGCCATCAGTCATGACCGCGTCAATGGCCCGGACACGACGGGATGAATCGGTGTTTGCGCTCCCACTGAGCTTCTCTCGGCACCTGCTCCGGTCCGCACGGTGCCTGGTGGAGACCCGGCATCGCTCGCCGCCCACATTCCCCATGTCCCGGTTGACCAGCGGTCGCGAGCCGAGCGGCCGGGCTGCCGACGGGATCCGCCGGAACCTGCGGCGCCGACGGCCGCCCGTCCTCCGTTCGTCAACTGCAGCCGAATCAAACGCTGTTGATTCTTTTGCGATTTCGGTCGGTTCCGTTGACAACCGTCGTGGGCCTGCCCTTTGCTTCTGGAGATTTACCCCCACCGGTCCGGTGACAGCCGTGGCTGTCCGTTCCTGGAGCCGCAACGATGAAACGATGGCGCCTGCCACTTGCCCTCTCCGTGATGCTGCTGGGGCTCGCCGCCCCGACCGCCGCTCACGCCGACACGCCCGTCACCGCCCCCGCCTCGCTCAGCGCGAGCGCCGCCGCGGCGGCGGATCCAGCATCTCTGGTCAATCCGCTGCTCGGCACGTCCAACGCCGGAAACACCTTCCCCGGCGCCGACACTCCGTTCGGCATGGTCTCGTGGAGCCCCGACACGTCCTCCCGTCCGCCCGGCGGTAACTACGCGTACTCTGACAACGTTGTCACCGGCTTCAGTCTCAACCATCTGTCCGGGCCGGGCTGTGGCGCCATGGGCGACATCCCCGTGCTGCCGACCACCGGCACCGTGGACGGCGCCGCCACCCAGACGTTCTCGCACAGCAGCGAGTCGGCCGACGCGGGAGCGTATGCGGTCACCCTGGGCAACGGTGTGAAGACGGAACTCACCACCACGGCCCGCTCCGGAATGGCGCGCTTCACGTTCCCTTCGACCACACAGGCCAATCTGCTGTTCAAACTGAACGCGGACAAGGCCACC
The DNA here is from genome assembly GCF_000818175.1 of Streptomyces sp. AcH 505. Classification (GTDB taxonomy): domain Bacteria; phylum Actinomycetota; class Actinomycetes; order Streptomycetales; family Streptomycetaceae; genus Streptomyces. The sequence goes on along the minus strand of NZ_JTIY01000001.1, from coordinate 6,273,271 downwards.
AATCTGCACTTCACCAAGGTGAGCAGCACCGAGGTCAGCGGCTCGGTGGACGCCGGGCTGTTCTGCGCTTCAGCCCCGTCGTACACCGCGTACTTCGACATGGTCTTCGACCAGCCCATGACCGGCAACGGCAGCTTCAACGGCGGGAATTCGGTCACCTTCAACACCACCGGCAACAGGGTGGTCCAGGCCAAGGTCGGCCTGTCCTACGTCTCGATCGCCGGCGCCACCGCCAACCGAGCTGCGGAAAACGCCGGTTGGGACTTCAACGGAACCCGGACCGCCGCGCACAACGCGTGGAACAGCGTCCTGGGCAAGATCGCGATCAGCGGCGGCACGTCGGACCAGCAGAAGGTGTTCTACACCTCGCTGTACCACTCGCTGCTGCACCCCAACCTGCTCAGCGACAGCGACGGGAAGTACTGGGGCTTCGACCATCAGGTGCACACGGTGTCGGGCCGGCAGAAGGCTCAGTACGGCACCTACTCCGGTTGGGACATCTACCGCACCCAGGCGCAGTTGGAGGCACTGGTCGCGCCACAACAGGCAAGTGACAGCGCCCAGTCGCTGGTCAACGACTACGCGCAAGCCGGCTTCTTCCCCAAGTGGTCACTGAACTCGGCCGAGACCCAGGTCATGAACGGCGATCCGGGGCCGGCGATCGTGGCGGACTACTACGCCTTCGGGGCACGGGACTTCGACACCAGCGCCGCCAAGAACGCCATGGTGAAGCAGGGCACCACCAGCAATCCGATCCGGATGGGCCTGGACCTGCAGACGAAGTACGGATATCTGCCCTCGGACGGCAGCTATCCGAAGGACTTCTACGGCTCGGTGGCGACCCTGCTCGAATACAGCGCACAGGACTTCGCCACCTCCGCCTTCGCCGGCGCTCTCGGCGACACCACCACCCGGAGTCAGTTCGCCAACCGTGCCCAGGACTGGCGCAACGTCTTCAACACCTCCAGCGGATTCATGCAGCCCAAGCAGACGAACGGCTCCTGGACGTCGGGCTTCAATCCCACCAGCAGCGATCAGTTCGTCGAGGGCACGTCCTGGCAGTACACCGGGGCGGTGCCGCACAACATCCGCGGCCTGGCCGACGCCATGGGCGGCAACGCCAAGATGGCCACCTACCTCGACAGCGTGCTGTCCGACCTCGGCGGGTCGGGCGGCTCGCACGCCGACCTGGGCAATGAACCTTCGATCGAACTGCCTTGGGAATACGACTACATCGGGCAGCCGTGGAAGACCCAGCAGATCGTCCGCAAGGTCCAGGACCAACTGTGGCCGAACGACCCGGCCAACTGGAAGGTCGGCAACGACGACCTGGGCACCATGAGCGCCTGGTACGTCTGGTCCGCCATGGGTTTCTACCCCGAGACACCCGGTACGTCCGACCTGGCGCTGGGCAGTCCGCTGTTCACCAAGGTCAGCGTCACCCTGGGCAATGGCAAGACGATCACCGTCAACGCCCCCCAGGCCGCTGACAACGCGCCTTACGTCCAGAGCGCCACACTCAACGGCGCCAACTGGAACAACGCCTACCTGCCGGCGTCGTTCGCGACCGGTGGCGGCACCCTCGACCTCACTCTCGGCACCACCGCCAACACCAATTGGGCCACTGCGGCCTCCTCCGCACCCCCCTCGTACAACGGCGACGGCGGCGCCAAGCCCCCCGGGCCGCCGGCGGGCCGTACCGGTCCGGTGACGTCGGCGAACGGCGGCAAGTGCCTGGATGACAACGCCGCTTCGACGACGAACGGCAGCAAGATCCAGATCTGGAGCTGCAACAGCTCCCCCGCCCAGCAGGTCACCGTGGCAGGCGACGGCACCCTGCAGATCCTCGGCAAATGCGTCGAGGTCACCGGCAACGGCGGATCCGCCAACGGCACCCTCGTCGAACTCTGGGACTGCAACGGCGGCACCAACCAGAAATGGACCTACACCACCTCCACCGGCGCCCTGCGCAACCCCCAGTCCGGCCGCTGCCTCGACGTACCCAACGCCACCACCACCGACGGAACCCAACTCGAAATCTGGGACTGCAACGGAGCAAACAACCAGAAATGGAGCCTACCCTCCTGAATCCGGGCGCCCCAACAGCTACGGCGCGGAACTCAGGGGCGGGACTTGCCAGAACATCGTCGGAGGCTGAAGGAGAGGCGATGGCTCGGGGCCGGGGTCTTCGGTGGTGATGACTCCGGCGCCCGCGTGGTCGAAGCCGCTCGGCCAGCGGGTGTGCTCGCTGGCAAGAGCGTCGGTCAACCGTACCCGGAGAAGATCGGCCGTAGTCAGGTCGGTGCCGCGCAGGTCGGCCATGCGGAGATCGGCGTTGCGGAAGACCGCGCCCCGGGCGTCTGCCTTACGAAGGTTGGCCTCGCGCAGGTTGGTCTCGGTGAAGTCGGTGTCGCGCAGGTCCGCACTGACCAGTTTCGCGCCGCGCAGGTCGGCCAGAACGCAGCGGGCCCGGCGGAGGATCGCCGTCGTGAAGTTGGCATGCCGCAGGTTGGCCGAGACCAGGGACGACTGCGTCAAATTGGCGTGGTAGAGGCCCGCTGCCTCCAGGCAGGAGCGGTCAAAGTTGATCTCGGGCAGCCACAGCCCGTCGCAGTCGGCCCGCCGAAGGTCGGTGGAGCTGAGGTTGAGCCAGGGATTGTCGCGGGGATGCTGGCACAGCACGCCGAGAGCAGTCAGCGCCACCTGGGCGTCCGCGGCACGGGTCTCCAACGGCGCGACATCGTTGATGGACACGTTCGCCGCTGATCCCGGTCCCGTGGACGTCCAGGGCAAGTGCGTGCGCAGGTAAGCGGCCTGGATCGAGAGTACGGCGTCGCGGTCCCGGGCGGACTGCTCCCCGATCTGCCACAGCGCGTGCAGGCCGCCGATGCGCACATCCGGCTTGTCGCTGCCGAGTTGGTCGACCGCCCGGCTGAACCGGTCGGTGACGTAACCCAGTTGAGCGGCGCGCAGTCCCTCCTGACTGACCCGCAACTGCCGCCAGGTGGCGTACGCGCCGAAGAGTACGACCAGGCCACCGACGACCTGCAACAGCGTGGTACGCACGTCGTTGACCGCGCTCAGGCGATCCTGCGGCGCCACTGCCGCCCCGGCGAGATCGTGGTCGACCACCACGCCCGGCACGACGACGAACAGCGCACCCAAAGCGACCAGTCCTGCGATCCCGATCAGCGAGGCCAGGGCTGCACGATGCGCGGCCGGCCGACCGCGCCACCCCCGCCGGCCCCCGTCGGAGCTTCCCGTCCCCATGGACAAACGAGCCTAGGGGCCGCTCCGCTTCCGAACAACACCTTTGATCGAACAGCCTCAGCTCTACCGCACGACCATGTTCGATACACACTCGACCGGTCATGTGCGGTAGAGCTCGGTAAGAAGCTCAAGTACGGCGCGGGTGGCCGGGTGGGGGTCGTCGCGCCACCACACCAGTCGTACGGCGATCGGTTCGGCGTCGCGCACCGGCAGGTAGACGATGCCGGGCCTCGGATATTGGTCGACGACGGACTGCGCGGTAACCCCTACGCAGCGGCCGGTGGCGATGACCGTGAGCCAGTCGTCAATGTCGCGGCTCTCCTGTGTCGCGGGGCGCGCGTCCGCGGGCCACAATTCCGCGTTGGTCGACCCGGTGCGCTGGTCGACGAGCAGGACGCGGCTGCTGAGATCAGCCAGCCGCACCGAGCGGCGCCGCGCCAGGGGGTCGGATGCGGCCATCGCGCACCAGCGTGTTTCCAGACCCACGATGGCGCCCTCGAAGCGGCGGTCCTCCAGCGGCCTGCGCATCACCGCGAGGTCCGCGGTGCCCTCGGCCAGGCCGGCGCTCGGGGAGTTGATGCGCAGCAGGTGCAGTTGCGTTTCCGGGTGCGATTCCCGCCACCGGTGTTGAAAGGCGGGTGTGAGTCGGCCGAGTGCCGACCAGGGGTGGCCGACACGCAGTTCGACGTGGCCCGATGTCGCCACCTGCACCAGGTGGTCGACCTCGGTCAGCACGCGCCGGGCGTGTGCCACCACGCGGAGTCCGATCGCGGTCGGCGAGGTTTCGCGGGACGTACGTCGCAGCAGCCGTACGCCGAGGCGCTTCTCGAGCGCCGCGAGTGTGCGGGAGACCGCAGCCTGTGAGACGCCCAGAGCGATCGCGGCGTCGGTGAACGTGCCCTCGTCCACGATCGCGATGAGGCAGCGCAACTGACGCAGCTCGACATCCATAACCGAATCGTATAGTCGGCGGGCTCCATGCATTTTGCGCATGGTCCGGCGCGGCACAGGATCGATGCATGCAAGCAGCCCCCACTCGCCCAGCAGGCCGCGCCGTCCTGCCCACGAAACGCGGCTCCGTACCCATCGCCGGGGTCTGCACGATGCTCGCCAGCGGCCTTTCGACCCAGCTCGGCGCCGCGATCGGGTCGCTGGCCTTCCCGGTGCTCGGCCCTGTCGGCGTCGTCGCCGTCCGCCAGTACGTCGCGGCGGCGGTGCTGCTCGTCCTCGGTCGGCCCCGCCTTCGGTCCTTCACACGGCGCCAGTGGGGGCTGGTGCTGCTGCTCGCGGCCGACTTCGGTGTGACGAACCTGTCGCTCTACACCGCGATCGACCGGGTCGGTCTCGGCCTGGCGGTGACCCTGGAGTTCCTCGGCCCCCTCACGATCGCACTGGCCGGCTCCCGCAGACGCGTGGACCTGGGCTGCGCCCTACTCGCCGTGGCGGGAGTCGTCGCGCTGATGCGCCCGCGCCCCACCGCCGATTACCTCGGCATGGGGCTCGGTCTGCTCGCCGCCGCCGGCTGGGCCGGTTACATCCTTCTCAACCGTTCCATCGGGCAGCGCATCCCCGGGGCACAGGGCACGGCCGCCGCAGCGGTGCTGTCCGCCTTGGTCTTCCTGCCCGTCGGAGCCGGCGTCGCGGTACACCACACGCCGTCCGCCGAGGCGCTCGGTGCGGCTGTCGCGGCCGGCGTCCTGTCCTCCGCTGTGCCGTTCCTCGCGGACCTGTTCACGCTGCGCCGCGTTCCCGCAGCGGCGTTCGGGTTGTTCATGAGCGTCAACCCGGTGCTCGCCGCGGCCGTTGGTGCGTTCGCTCTGGGACAGAAGCTCGACGTGGCGGCCTGGTTGAGCATCGCGGCGATCATCGCGGCCAACGCCATCAGTATCCTCGCGCAGCCGAGGCACGCTTGAGGCCGCGACGGTGCTTGACGTACACCGAAAGCAGCGCCCGTATCAAGATCACTCCATTCCCGCGAAGGAGCCTTCCATGCCCGGTTTCACGCTGACCGATCACCTCTTCTCCGTCCCTCTCGACCATGACCGTCCGGACGGCGAGCACATCGAGATCTACGCTCGCGAGGTCGTGGCCACCGGCCGCGAGCGCGAGCAACTTCCCTGGCTGCTGTTTCTGCAAGGCGGCCCCGGTATGCGGCCGCCGCGGCCGGTCGGCCGGGACTCCTGGCTGGACCGCGCACTCGACGACTACCGCGTCCTCCTGCTCGACCAGCGCGGTACGGGCCGTTCCAGTCCGATCACCCGTCAAACGCTCCCGGCCCGTGGCGAGCCCGCCGCGCAGGCCGACTACCTCACCCATTTCCGCGCCGACGCGATTGTCCGCGACGCCGAACTGATCAGGCGCGAGCTGAGCGACGAACCGTGGTCGTTGCTCGGCCAGAGCTTCGGCGGCATGTGCACCGTCACCTACCTCTCGTTCGCGCCCGAGGGCCTGCGCGAGGCGATCATCACCGGCGGTCTGCCCGCTTTGCGCGTCACCGCGGACGAGGTCTACCGCGCCGCCTATCCGCGCGTGCACCGCAAGAACACCGCGTACTACCGCCGGTACCCGCAGGACGCTGCCCCGGTCCGCCGCATCGCCGCTCACCTGATCGAGCGCCCGGCCCCCATGCCGGACGGATCCTTGCTCACCGTCGAGGCCTTCCAGTCGCTCGGGCTGATGCTCGGCATGAGCGACGGCGCGGACGTGCTGCACTACCTTCTCGAAGACGCCTGGGCCGGAGCGGAGCTGTCCGACGGCTTCCTCGACCGCGCCGCGGCTTTCCTCAGCTACGCCCAACTGCCGCTGAACCCGCTCATGCATGAACTCTCCTACGCCCAGCGCGGCACCGGCGCGACGAACTGGGCGGCTCACCGGGTGCGCGGCGAGTTCCCCCAGTTCGACGCGGGCAGAGCGTTGGCCGGGGACGACCCGATGCTGTTCACCGGCGAGATGACCTACCCGGCCCACTTCGACCAGCCCTGTCTCGCGCCCCTGCGCGAGGCGGCCGAAACACTGTTCGCCCGCGCGGACTGGCCCGACCTCTACGATCCCCGGCGCCTGGCCGCGAACGACGTCCCCGTGGCCGCCGCCGTCTACCTCGACGACATGTACGTCGATGCCGCGTACTCGCTGCAGACCGCCGAGACCATCAGGGGCCTGCGGCTGTGGGCGACCAACGAGTACGAGCACGACGGGCTTCGCGCCAGCGGCGGACGCGTCCTCGACCACCTGCTGCGCATGCTGCACGGCCGGAGCGGCCACCCTTGAGATCCAAAGCTCCGGTCCGAGCGTCTCAACGGGCCGTATTCACACGACTCGTAAGGCTGCCTCACCCCTCACTGTCAGCGGGGGCCGGGCCAGGTCCAGTCGCGGATTTCGGGCAGGTCCTGGCCGTGCAGGCCGATGTAGCGGCTGTGTTCGACGAGCTTGTCGCGCATGGTCTGCTTGAGGTAGTCGCCTCGGGGACCCAATTGCTCCACCCGGTCGATGACATCCATCACCAGGTGGAAGCGGTCCAGTCGGTTCTGTACCCGCATGTCGAACGGCGTGGTGATGGTGCCTTCCTCGTTGTAGCCGCGGACGTGCAGATTGCGATTGGTCCGGGCGTAGGTCAGGCGGTGGATCAGCCAGGGATAGCCGTGGAATGCGAAGATGATGTGCTTGTCGGTCGTGAACAGTGAGTCGTAGTCCGCGTCGCTCAACCCGTGCGGGTGCTCGGTGTCGGGCTCCAGCTTCATCAGGTCCACGACGTTGACCACGCGGACCTTCAGGTCGGGCAGGTGCTCGCGCAGAATCGACACCGCAGCCAGCACCTCCAGGGTGGGAGTGTCGCCGCAGCAGGCCAGCACCACGTCCGGTTCGCTGTCCTGGTCGTTGCCTGCCCACTGCCAGATCCCGGCACCTTCGGTGCAGTGGACGACCGCGTCCTCCATCGACAGCCACTGCGGCATGTCGCGTTTACCGGCCACTACGACATTGACGTAATTCCGGCTGCGCAGGCAGTGGTCGACCACGGACAGCAGGCAGTTGGCGTCCGGCGGCAGGTAGACCCGGACCACGTCGGCTTTCTTGTTGACGACGTGGTCCAGGAAACCGGGGTCCTGGTGGGTGAAGCCGTTGTGATCCTGCTGCCAGACGTGCGAGGTGAGCAGGTAATTGAGGGAGGCGATGTCGCGCCGCCAGGGAAGCTGCTTGGTGACCTTCAGCCACTTCGCGTGCTGGTTGAACATCGAGTCGATGATGTGGACGAACGCCTCGTAGCAGTTGAACAGGCCGTGTCGCCCGGTCAGCAGATAGCCCTCCAGCCAGCCCTCGCACTGGTGCTCGCTGAGCATCGAGTCCAGGACCCGTCCAGAAGGTGCCAGGAACTCGTCGTTCGGCTCCACCCCTGCGTTCCACTGACGGCCGGTGACCTCGAAGACCGCGCCCAGGAAGTTGGACAGCGTCTCGTCGGGACCGAAGATCCGGAAGTTGTGCCGGTCCTCGTTGAGTGTGATCACATCCCGGAGGAACTTCCCCAGCACCAGGGTGTCCTGCCGGTCGACGGCACCCGGAGTGGGTACGTCCACCGCGTGCCGGCGGAAGTCCGGCATCCGTAGATCCCTCAGCAGCAGCCCGCCGTTGGTGTGCGGATTGACGCCCATCCGCCGCTCCCCCTCGGGCGCGAGCAATGCGAGGTCGGGCATCAGACGGCCGTCCGCGTCGAACAGTTCCTCGGGCCGGTAGCTGCGCATCCAGCTCTCCAACTGCCGCACATGCTCAGGGTGCGCGGCGTCCACCAGCAGCGGCACCTGGTGCGATCGGAAGGTGCCCTCGACCGGCAATCCGTCGACCACCGCCGGGCCGGTCCAGCCCTTCGGCGACCGCAGCACGATCATCGGCCAGCGCGGACGGGTGGTGTCTCCGGTGGAGCGGGCATGCAACTGGATGTCCTTGATCCGCTCGACAGCCAGATCCATGGTTTCCGCCATGAGCCGGTGCATTGCTTCAGGCTCGGAGCCGGACACCACGTACGGTTCCCAGCCGCAGCCCCGGATGAACTGCTCCAGTTCTTCGTCCTCGATACGGGCCAGCACCGTCGGGTTGCTGATCTTGTAGCCATTCAGATGCAGGATGGGCAGAACAGCCCCGTCACTGACCGGGTCGAGGAACTTGGTGGATTGCCACGCGGTGGCCAACGGACCGGTCTCGGCCTCGCCGTCGCCCACCACGCAGGCCACCACCAGCTCCGGGTTGTCAAAGGCGGCGCCGAACGCGTGACTGAGGGAGTAGCCCAGCTCACCGCCCTCGTGGATCGACCCCGGGGTGGTGGGCGCGACGTGGCTGGAAATTCCGCCTGGGAAGGAGAACTGGGTGAACAGTTTTTTCAGCCCTGCCTCATCCTGGCTGATATCCGGGTAAATCTCGCTGTAGGAACCCTCAAGATAGGTGTTGCCCACCAATGCGGGTCCGCCGTGACCGGGACCGGCGATGTAAAACATGTCGAGGTCGTATTTCTTGATGATCCTGTTCAGGTGCACGTACACGAAATTCTGCCCCGGTGTTGTCCCCCAGTGCCCGACGATGAGCGGCTTGACGTCCGAAAGTTCCAGGGGGCGCCTCAGCAGCGGATTGTCGTAGAGATAGAGCTGCCCCACGGAGAGGTAGTTCGCAGCCCGCCAGTACCCGTCCATGGCGTGCAGAAGATCCAGGGACAACGTGTCAGCGGCTCGGGTCTGCATGGCCATGGTCGGGCTCCTTCGCGATCGGGCGTGGTCAGGGAAATTCCTGTGCTCCGCAGGGGCCGGGCGAAACCAGCGAGCCATAATTGCTCGAAATAACCGAGCAACTAAATGAAAGCGTCACGTGCGAGTGAACGCTCGCTTCGGTCGCATGTCAACGCGCGGGCAAAACTGCCTGCGGGGTCCGTTCGGGCCGCGGGCCGAAGGGCCGGGGCCCGGCCATCAAAGTGCCGTAATCAAGTCTGAACTGACACGGCTGCCATGGACTCCTGGAGCGGCACCGTGCAGCATCTACCGCACAGCGACAGCCCATGAGGAAGTAGGCACATTCAGATGAGCGACCGAGATGTCTCGCAGCAACACCATCCTGTCGTTGTTGCCCACCGGTCCGAACGCGCGGCCGATGTCCAGTTGCGCATCGCCGATGCGATCACCAAGTTCGCCGGCTCCATGGTTTTCGTCTATCTCCATGCGGTCGGGTTTCTGCTCTGGATGCTGTTCGTCGAGACCAATCCGTGGCCCACGCTGACGCTGATCGTATCCCTTGAGGCAATTTTCCTGTCAACCTTCGTCATGATCGGGCAAAATCGCCAGGCCGCCTTTCAGCAGGCCAAGGCCGATCACGACTTTGTCGAGCAAGAACTGGAGCTGAAGACCAACACTGAACTGACCCGAGCAATTCACGTCATGACCACCGAGCTACACCGCCGCTTGGTAGCAGATCCTGACCAGCGCTAACCAGAACGCGCCAACCAGAACATCCCGGGTGAATGCAGGCCACGGAACACTTTCGTGGTAGCGCGATATCCGGTGCGGATCAGATGTCTGCCCGTGCTGTGTCGCCGGGTATGTTCCGACGGCGCAGCCACCGGACCAATTCGTCGGCTCCCCAGACAATGAAGGGGAACGGGACCACGACGGCCAGTTGTGAAAGACCGACCGACGCGGTGCCGAAGACGTGCTGGAGTGGCGGCGCATAGACGACGGTTGCCGTAAAGACCAGTTCGAAAGCGATGCCCCAGAGCAGAAGCGGATTGGACCGCAGACCGACGGTGAACAGCGAGGCGTGATCAGTGCGGGCGGCGAACGCTGTGCCGATCTGGCAGGCGACGATGCCGACGAAAGTGATAGTCGTGGCTTGCAGATAGGCGTGGTGCAAGGCCGCACCGCCCCCCGTGGGATCGCCGGGGTGCCAGCCCGCCCGCCAGAGGGTGACGAAGAAGCCGCCCATGACCAGGACCGCCGAGATGCTTCCGAGGAACGCCCAGGCGCGAACGAGCAGCGGACGGTCGATGACTCCGGCGGTACGGGAGCGGGGTGGTCGGTTCATCAGTCCGGGTTCGGCAGGCTCGCGTCCCAACGCCAGGGCGGGCAGCGTTTCCGTGCCGAGGTCGATAGCGAGAATCTGAAGAACTGTCAGGGGAAGCGGTATTGATCCGCCGGAGAGCGCGAACACGAGAAAGGGGATCACTTCGGGGACGGCGTGGGCGAAGATGTACAGGACGAACTTTCGGACGTTGTCGAACACCCTTCGCCCGGCGTCGACGGCGGACACGATGGTGGCGAAGTTGTCGTCGGTGAGCACCATGGTCGCCGCTTCGCGGGCGACGTCGGTGCCGGAGCGCCCCATGGCCACACCGATATCGGCATGCCGCAGTGCCGGGGCGTCGTTGACGCCGTCTCCGGTCATCGCCACCACTTCGCCGCGGGCACGCAAGGCTTCGCAGATGCGGAGTTTGGCCTCAGGAGACGTTCGGGCGAACACGATCTCGTCGTCACCTGAGATCAGGACGCCGAGGTCGGCGTCACTCATCCGGTCCAGCGTCGTGCCCGCGACGACCGGGCTGCCTTTGCCGCCGATTCCGACCTGGCGGGCGATTTCGGCGGCGGTCAGTCCGTAGTCGCCGGTGACGACATGGATCCGGATTCCTGCCCGGTGGGCCGCACTGACCGCTTTGGCGACACCCTTGCGGGGTGGGTCGGTCATCGCCACCAGACCGACCAGCGTCAGTCCGGCTTCCGACTCCTCTCTGCTGTCCGGAGCCGCCTCTCCCCGGGGCATGACGCGCCGGGCGACGGCAAGCACGCGCAGACCGGCAGCCGCGTAGCGGTCGGTGGCGGTGCGTAGGTCGTGTTGTGCATTCTCATCCAGCTGCTGTCTGTGGCCACGGGCGTCCACGAGGCCTGTACAGAAGGGCAGCACGGTTTCGAGCGCACCCTTGGTGTGCACCACGATGTCGCCGGCGGTTTCGTCCACGGTCGACATGCGCTTGAGGTGGGCGTCGAAGTGGAAGACGGCCCGGCGTGCGGCTGTGCGCTCGGAGCTGGTCACCGCTACGCCGATCTCCGACGCCAGCCGCAGGAGGGCGAGTTCCGTGGGATCACCGCTGCCGCCGGGTTGGCTGTCGGTCGGTGCTTCGGCGGTCGTACACGCGGCGGCGCTCGCTGCCAGCAGTTCGGCACGGGGATCGCCTTTTACCTGGGCGGTGTCCACTTCGCCGCCGGGCAGCCACATCCGGGTGACCCGCATCCGGTTCTCGGTGAGCGTGCCGGTCTTGTCCGTGCAGATGACCGTCGTCGAGCCGAGGGTCTCCACGGCCGAGAGGCGTTTGACGACGGCTCCTCCGCGGGCGAGTTCGCGTACTCCGCCGGCCAGGGCCAGGGTGATCGTGGGCAGAAGACCTTCGGGTACGTTGGCGACGATCAGACCGATCGAGAAGCTGATCGCCGCACTCCAGCCCAGTCCGGCCGCGACACCCACGGGCAGGAACGCCGCGCCGATGACCACCGCGACGACTGCGATGATCCAGGTCGCCCGTCTGACCTGCTGCTCCAGCGGGCTGCGCTCCGCAGTCGCGCGCTGGGAGAGGGTCGCGATGCGGCCCAGCTCGGTATGCATCCCGGTTCGCGTGACGACGGCCTCGGCCTCGCCGCCGCTGCACGTCGTGCCGCTGAAGACGAGTTCCTGGGCTTCCAGCAGAGCCCCTGTGACTGTCCCCGGGTCGGAGGAGCGGCTGACCGGCAGCGACTCACCGGTCAGCGAGGACAGGTTCAGCAGAACTGTCCCGTCAACGATGCGCGCGTCGGCGCAGACTCGGTCCCCTTCGGCGATGACCAGGAGGTCGCCGGGCACGAGGTCGCGGGCCGCGATCTCACACCGGGTCCCGTCCCTGACCACACGGGCGGTGGCGGGCAGGAACGCGGCCAGCGCCTCGACGGCACGTTCCGCCTGCATCTCCTGCACGAAAGCGAATCCGGCGTTGAGCAGGATCACTGCCACCACAGCGATCGACAACGCCGGCGTGCCGCCCGCCCAGGCCAGAACGGCTGCCAGAGCGAGCAGGATCGCCAGTGGCTGCGTGAACTGGGTCAGCAGTTCACGGGGCCAGCGACGACCGCCACGGCGCGTCAACTCGTTCGGTCCGTAGATCAGTTGACGCCGAGCCGCTTCCTTGCTCGCCAGCCCCTGCCGGGAGGTCCGCAAGTCGCGGAAGAGCTCGGCCGGCTGTTGTCGCTCGTCTGCGTCCTCCGCGTTGTCCGCATCAGGTGCGGCAGCGGCGTCTGGCTTGTGGATGCCGCGTGACAGCACCATGAGGTGTCCTCCTGAGTGTTGAACGGATCCACGTACTCGGCGAAGTCACCCGGCTACTGGGGCGTCGCCCGCGTCCGATCGCGGAACGACGACGACGGGACAGGGCGCGTGCTGGACGCAGTGCTGGCTGACGGAACCGAGCAAGACACCGGCGAAGGCGCCGTGTCCCCGGGTTCCGACCACCAGCAGCCGGGCGTCGCGCGAAGCTTCCATGAGCACCTGAGCCGGGTGTCCCTCGATCACCCGGGTCGTCACCGCAGTCGTCGTGCTGACCTGGTCCTTCACGCGCACAACGGCTTCTTCCAGCACTTTCTCGGCGGACGCTGAGAAGTCTCCACCGTCCGGCACGGACGGCAAGTACCCCCAGGAGTAGCCGTACATGTCGGGGTACTGCCAAGCGGCTACGGCCTCGACCGACGCGTTCATCTGCCGGGCATGCGCCAACGCCCAGCGCAGTGCGGCCTCGGAACCCGCGGAACCGTCCACTCCCACGACGATCCGGCCGGTCTGGTCTACGAGTTGATCCACCATCGGAACTCCTACTGATCGATTGCGATCGGGCCTCACGTACGAATCGTGCGGATCATGCGCGCCTGGTCGGCTCGGCGGTCAGCGCCCGGCCGGCGTTCCGGCTCGGATCCCTTGCGCCCTTCTGGGTACGGGTGGTTCGGGGACCCGCATCTTCCGGCAACCACGGAGACCGAGTGCGCCCACGGTCTGTGTGCCCTCTGCCGCTGGGGCACCAGGGCGCCGGCGGTCGATCACACCGACGCGCCGGCACCGTTCAGCACGGGTGCGGGGGCGGGCTTCGCAGCGCCGATCGGCGACGCGGGGATCGCAGCGGCGGCGGTCTCACGGGCGAGGAAGGAGCCGAGTTCGCCGATGGTGCTCATCAGCGGGGCAGGGAAGACGACGGTCGTGTTCTTGTCGACGCCTATCTCGACCAGGCTCTGCAGGTTGCGGAGCTGGAGCGCGAGCGGGTGCTCCATCATGATGTCCGAGGCATCGCCAAGAGCGGCGGCTGCCATCGATTCACCTTCGGCATTGATGATCTTCGCTCGCTTCTCCCGCTCAGCTTCCGCCTGACGGGCCATGGCCCGCTTCATGCTGTCCGGTAGTTGTATGTCCTTGAGCTCGACCAGGGTGACCTCAACGCCCCATTCGGTGGTCGTCACGTCGAGTATCTCGCGTATGCCCAGATTGATCCGGTCCGTCTCCGACAGCGTCTCGTCGAGCGTGTGCTGGCCGACGACCTTGCGCAGAGTCGTCTGCGCTATCTGGTCGATCGCCGTGTGCACGTTCTCGATCGCGATCACCGATTTCACGGCGTCGACCACCCGGAAGTAGGCGACGGCCGACACGTCGACGCTCACGTTGTCCCGCGTGATGATGCCCTGGGACTGAATGGGCATGGTGACGATCCGCAGCGACACCCGGCGAAGGACATCGACGAACGGAACGATGAGCCGCAGTCCTGGCGAACGCGTCCCCACCAGTCTGCCGAACCTGAACAGCACACCCTTCTCGTACTGCTTGACCACCTTGACCGCCATCGCGAGAGCCACGATGCCCACGATGACCGCGATGACCAGAAGGAAAATCAGAACTGCCATGGTGTTGCTCCTCAGAAGAGGTGGTCGCACACTCCGTGCGCAATATCCCGTGATCGTCTTGTCTGCGACGGCTCGGCATCCGGTGGACGTTCAAGCGACCGCCCCGCGACGAGTTCGCACGCGATCCTGATATATGTCTCCCCCGCGGGGTTCGCCCAGGATTGCGTGTCCAGCGCGCGCAGCCTCCTGCATTCACCCGGGTCCCTCACCAGCCCGGCCCGACCAGTGACGACCACACTCCATCCACTTCGGGCGTCTTCATCAAAGCAATCCGCCTCAAAGGCGACTACTGCGTTGTCTACTTCGACGACCACGGGAGAAGCCTTGGAGGTACGGACGACAATCGCGGAATCGTGGTCCAGGACATACCTGACGGGCAGGACCGCGGGCAGGGCGTGGCGCGTGAAGATCATGCGCCCGATAGAGGCCGTCGCCAGCAGTCTCAGGCACTCTTGATCACCCAGCTCGCGGAATCCGTCGTGGTAGTCCATACATCCATCCTCGCCACGTCAAGTCGTCTCCCGGTAGGGCCGCTTGGTCCCCCCGTCGCAGGCCTGGCGGCCCCGCTCACGCGGGCCGCACTCCTCCTGCGGAGTGGTCGCTAATCCGTTTCAGCGAGTCGATCGGCTCTAGCCGTCGGATCGGTTGTCGCACCATCGTGGAGACATGAACATCCAAGAGACCAACGTGCCGGAGTTTGCCGGAGCACGGCCGATTGTCGTGGGGGTGAACGGATCCCGCGCGTCTCTCGCTGCCCTGCAATGGGCCGTGGTCGAGGCGGCGAAGCTCAATGTGCCTCTCGTGATGGTTCACGCCTGGGAGCCGTCGGGACGTCTCCGCGCGCCGTACGCAAGTGTGACCGAGCGTCGTACGCCGGCCGAGGATCGGGCCACCGGGCAGCGGCTGGTCCAGGCCGCCGTATCGGCTGTCCTGACGGCCCATCCGGGCGCCGATGTGCGGGCGGCGCTGACCGAGGGGCCGCCGGTCCCGGTACTTCTGCGCTACACCGACGACGCCCTGCTGCTGGCACTCGGGCAGAGCCTCTACCAGGACGGATCGCCGACCGTGCTCGGTCCTGTGACCCGCGCGTGCGTCAGCGAGTCTCGTTGCCCCGTCGTGACTGTCCCGGATTTCCCTGTGACAGCGCACGACGGTGAACTCCCGGCCGCGGCGCCCCTGGAGGCGGCCTTCGTCGGCTGACTGGTTGTCCTCGCGGGTCCGTCGCCGCCGCCGAGCCCGGTGGCTCGCTGAAGGCGGTCTCAGTCGTGCGGGACGACGGCGATGGGGGCCCTCGCGTGGTGGATCGCCGCGTGGGTCACGGAGCCGATGTGCGAGCCGATCGACGAACTGCGAATGCGGCGGCCGACGACCAGCAGCGAAGCGTCGGACGCCGCCTCGACCAGCACCGGGGCCGGGCTGCCCATCCGGACGTCGGCGATCACCTCGGCGTCGGGGAACTTCTCCCGCCACGGCAACAGCGTCTGCGTCAACGCGTCTGCCGCGTCCGCCGCCAGTTCGGCACCTAGGTCCGCAGGCACACCCACCGGTGCGTAGCCGTATATCGCCGGCAGGTACCAGCTGTGGACGACACGCAGGGTGGCCGTGCGACGGGACGCGGCGTCCAAGGCGAAGGCGATCACCGCGTCAGCGGGGCGCTCCAGGTCGAGCCCGAGCACGACGTCCCGGCTGTCGGAAGGCTTCGACGGTCGAGCGCCTTCGGCGTGCCGCTGCTCGTCTTCCGCCGGCTCGCCGCCGCGCAGGAGCACCACCGGCCGTGACGCGGTGGCAACGACCTCAAGCGCCACCGAGCCGATCAGGAAGCCGGCCAGCGCGCCCAAGCCGCGCGATCCGAGCACCAGAAGTTCGGCCTCCGCGCCGGCCGCCAACAGGGTGGGGACCGCCGGGCCGTCGACCTGGTCCGCGGTGATCGGCAGCTGCGGATAGCGGCGGCGTAGTGCGGCCGATGCCTCGCGAGGTATCCGCTCGGCCCAGTGGCGCGTCTCATCGGCGCCCGCCAGTGATCCTCTTGTGTCGTAGTTGTAGGGCTGCCATTCCCAAGCATGGATCAGGCGGAGTGGCAGCCCGCGGCTGATGGCCTCGCGAGCTGCCCAGTCGGCTGCGGACAGGCTTTCGGGTGAACCATCCAGACCTGCGACAACGCTACGCATCATGGCTTCGGCCTCCTTCAGGCGTTTGGCCGCCAGCCTCGCGGCTGCCGCCGCGCGGGAGCAGGGGCCGCGGGTCCTTCTTCGGGGGCCGACCGGCCCCGCGCCCCGTGCCGGAAGGTCAGATCGCCGGCAGACCGTGCTCGCGGAACTGGCCGCGTACTCGTTCGATGAGCGCGGGGTCGGGTACGGGGGTGTCGCGGAGGGGGAACGAGAGGCCGAGGGCCTCGTACTTGATGGTGCCGAGTTTGTGGAACGGCAGGACGTCAACGCATTCGACGTTGCCGAGCCCGGCGGCGAAGGCGGCCAGACCGTCGATCGCGCGCCGGTCGTCTGTCCAGCCTGGGACGAGGACGTAGCGGATCCGGGCCGGGACACCGAGCTTGTTGAGGCGGGTGGCGAAGGTGAGTGTGGGGGCCAGGCAACCGCCGGTGAGCCTGCGGTAGGTCGGAATGTCGAAGGCTTTGATGTCGAGCAGGACCAGGTCGGTGTCGGCGAGCAGGTCGTCGGTCGCGCGGGCGCCGAGGGAGCCGGAGGTGTCCAGCGCGGTGTGCAGGCCCAGTTCGCGGCAGCGGTGGAACACCTCGGCGGTGAAGGCTGACTGGAGCAGCGGCTCGCCGCCGCTGAGGGTGACTCCGCCACCGGCGGTCGTCAGGAAGTCCCGGTACTTCGTGATCTCTGCCATGACCTCGTCCACCGTGGCGCGCCGGCCTTCGCGCATGTGCCATGTGTCGGGGTTCTGGCAGTACAGGCAGCGCAGAGGGCAACCGCTGAGGAAGAGTACGAACCGGGTGCCGGGGCCGTCCACGCCGGTCGACACGTCCCATGAGTGGATCCGCCCGCCGATCCCGGTACGGACGGCCCGAGTTCCGGGGCCGGTGCTCATCGGGCGCCGTGGAAGGTGCGGCTGAGGACGTCGTATTGCTGCTCGCGGGTGAGGCGGACGAAGTTCACGGCGTATCCGGAGACCCGGATGGTCAGGTCCGGATACTTCTCGGGGTGCTCCATGGCGTCTTCGAGGGTGACCCGGTCCAGGACGTTGACATTGAGGTGGAAGCCGCCGGCAGCCGTGAATCCGTCGAGGATGCCCACCAGGTTCCCCGCGCGTTCGGCGGGGTCGTGGCCCAGTCCCTCCGGGGTGATGGTGGACGTCAGGGAGATCCCGTCACGAGCCTTGTCGTACGGGATCTTGGCGACCGACATCGCGGAGGCGATCACCCCGTGGAGGTCCCGCCCGTTCATCGGGTTGGCGCCCGGGGCGAAGGGTGCACCTGCGGGGCGCCCGTCGGGAGTGTTGCCGGTGTGCGCGCCGTAGACGACGTTGGAGGTGATGGTGAGCACCGATTGGGTGTGCTCGGCGCCGCGGTACGTCGGGTGGCGGGAGATCTTGGCCATGAACGACTCGACCAGGCCCACTGCGAGGTCGTCCGCACGGTCGTCGTTGTTGCCGTACGCGGGCCAGTCGCCCGCGATCTCGTAGCGCACCGCCAGGCCGGTCGTGTCCCGGATCACCTTGACCCGGGCGTACTTGACGGCGGACAGGCTGTCGGCGGCGACGGACAGGCCGGCGATGCCGCAGGCCATGAAGCGGTGCACCGGGTAGTCGTGCAAAGCCATTTCCAGCCGCTCGTAGGCGTACTTGTCGTGCATGTAGTGGATGACGTTGAGCGCGTCGACGTAGGTGGCGGCCAGCCAGTCCAGTGTGCGGTCGTACGCGGCGGACAGCTCGTCGTAGTCGAGATACTCACCGGTGAGCGGCTGCGTCGGCGGGCTGATCTGCTCGCCGGTCCTCTCGTCGCGACCGCCGTTGATCGCGTAGAGCAGGGCCTTGGCGAGGTTGACCCGGGCCCCGAAGAACTGCATCTGCTTTCCCACCGCCATGGCGGATACGCAACAGGCGATGGCGGTGTCGTCGCCGGTACGCGGCCGCATCAGGTCGTCGGACTCGTACTGGATGGCGCTGGTATCGATGGAGACCTGGGCGCAGAACCGCTTGAAGCCCTCCGGGAGCCATGGTGACCAGAGCACGGTCAGGTTGGGTTCAGGCGCGGGGCCGAGGTTGTAGAGGGTCTGCAGGATGCGGAAGGAGGTACGGGTGACCAGGGTACGGCCGTCGGTCCCCATTCCGCCGACGGCCTCGGTGACCCAGGTCGGGTCACCTGAGAAGAGCGCGTCGTACTCGGGTGTGCGCAGGAAGCGGACGATCCGCAGCTTGATGACGAAGTCGTCGATCAGCTCCTGCGCACCCGTCTCGTCGATGTTGCCGGCGTCGAGGTCCCGCTGGAGGTAGACGTCCAGGAAGGTGGAGGTCCGGCCCAGTGACATCGCCGCGCCGTTCTGCTCCTTCACCGCGGCGAGGTAGCCGAGGTAGAGCCACTGGATGGCCTCGCGGCCGGTGGCTGCGGGGCGGGTAACGTCGCAGCCGTAAGCAGCGGCCATCTGGTCCAGCTCGCCCAGCGCCCGGATCTGCTCGGCCAGTTCCTCGCGGTCGCGGATGACGTCGGCTGTGGACGGTCGCTCGTCGAGCAGGGCACGCTCGGCCCGCTTGACCTCGACCAGGCGGGCGGTGCCGTAGAGGGCGACGCGGCGGTAGTCGCCGATGATCCGGCCGCGGCCGTAGGCATCGGGCAGGCCGGTGATGAGGCCCGCTTTGCGGGCGCGGCGCATCTCGGGCGTATAGGCGTCGAAGACCCCGTCGTTGTGCGTCTTGCGGTAGGTGCCGAACACCTTGGTCACGAACGGGTCGGGCTCGTAGCCGTACGCGCGCAGGCTGTTCTCGACCATGCGCAGACCGCCGTTCGGCATGATCGCGCGCTTGAGCGGGGCGTCGGTCTGCAGGCCGACGATCAGTTCGCGGTCGCGGTCGATGTATCCGGGGGCGTGCGAGGTGATGGTCGAGGGGGTGGCCGCATCGACGTCGAGGATGCCCCGGGCACGCTCCTCCGGGTAGAGGGCCGAGACCCCTGCCCACACCGCGAGGGTACGGTCGGTCGGGCCGCTCAGGAACGCGGGGCCGCCCTCGTACGGCGTGTAGTTGGCCTGGATGAAGTCGCGGACGTCGACGCGGTCGCGCCAAAGCTGCCCTCGCCATGTCGCGGTCCACGGCTCGGTGCGGGATTCGGGTGTCACAGTCATCGCAGTCGTCCATTTCACGTTGCCCGTCACTGCTGTGCCGATCCTGGTCGCGATGGGCGGGCGACGGCAGGGCCGCCGGGTGCCGAACCGGTGGGCCGGTCGGACCCCGTGTCCCGTCTGCCGGGCGTAGCCGTCCGCGTACCCCTTGGGTCCCGGGGTGCTGCCCCGATCGGCCCTTATGCCGGATGGGGGCGATGACGGACAGTGCGGGAAAGGTCCCGCACGCCGGCAGGAAGGCAGCATCATGAGGTACCGCACCGTGGGCGACTTGATGACCGTTTCAGTGGCACGGGCACGCGTCGACACGCCCTTCAAGGAGATCGTCAAGCTGCTGGGTGAGTACGACATCAGCGCGGTGCCCGTCGTGGACGGCACCGATCACCCGGTGGGCGTGGTGTCCGAAGCGGACCTGTTGCGCGCCGAGGCCGGCCGACCGGATCCGGTCGGGTCGCTGTCCGTTCGCCCAACCTCCGGCGACCGTGCCGCGGCGACCACTGCGGGCCGCCTGATGACCAGCCCCGCAGTCGTGGCCGAGCGCCACTGGACGGTCGTCCGGACGGCGCGGGTCATGGACAGCCGCAAGGTCAAGCGCCTACCGGTCGTGGACGAGGCCGGCCGGCTGGTCGGCATAGTCAGCCGAGCTGATCTGCTGCGGGTTTTCCTGCGTCATGACCACGCGATCCGCGAGGAGATCAGCGGGGACGTCCTCGACCGCACCTTGGGGATCACCCCCACCGACGTGGCCGTCCGTGTCGTCGACGGGCGGGTGACCCTGGTCGGCGTCGTCCAGAGCCGCAGCCAGATCCCCTTCGTGATCCGGCTCTGCGAGAGCGTCGACGGTGTCGTCGAAGTGACAGGTGAACTCAGATTTCGCACCGACGACGTGCTCACATCGGCCACCGCTCACGGACCCGCCAGTCATGTCGAACAGTCACCGTGACACCGCGGCGGAAACCGTAGCGACCAGGCCCGCTTTGCTCATGAACCTGGAACGGAACGAACTGCCATGGAAGTGCTGACATTGCAGGGCGAGATCGACCTGTTCACCGCACCGGAAGTGTCCGCTCAACTCGACGCGGCAACCGCCCGTCCGCGCACCGAGTTGGTCGTGGACCTGCGCCCGGTGACATTCATGGACTGCAGCGGGCTGTCGGTGCTGTGCCGCGCGCGCAAGCGTCTCCTGCGCGGCGGTGGCGGTATCCGGCTCGTCGTGAACGACTCCGCCGTGCTGCGGCTGCTGCGCCTGACCGGACTGGCCGAGGTCTTCGACACGGTCGCGGACCTGCCGCACGAAGTCCCTGCCCTGATCGGATGACGCGGGAAACGTGCCGGCGATCAGGCGTACCGCACGCATAGGGGGACAGGTTCACAAGGTGGTGCTTCGGCACCGGTGGAGGACCGTTGAGCGAGAACAGCACGGAGACCGGCGGACAACTGCCCAGATCACGGCCGGGCGAACTCCTCGAAGAGCCTCAGCTTCGGGTCGACACGGTGCGCGGGACGCGCGACCGGGTGCACAGCTTGCTGGAGGCAGTGCTGTCGGTCGGGCGGGAACTGGATCTGCCCCACGTGCTCAGACGGATCGTGGAGACCGCCGTCGTCCTGGTCGATGCGGAGTACGGTGCGCTGGGTGTGATCGGCGACGACGCCCAACTGTCCGAGTTCCTGACTGTCGGAGTCTCCGACGAACAGGCGCTGAGGATCGGACCGCTTCCCTCGGGACACGGAATCCTGGGAGAGCTGATCCGCCACCCGGAAACCCTGCGCCTGCCAGAGCTTTCCGCGCACCCGGCGTCATACGGACTCCCGGAGAACCATCCGCCGATGCGTACGTTCCTCGGCGTCCCGATCCGGGTACGGGACATGGCTTTCGGCAACATCTACCTGACCGAAAAACGGGGCGGCCGCGAATTCGACGCCGAGGACGAGAGTCTGCTGACCACCCTGGCTGTCGCGGCCGGAATCGCCATCGAGAACGCCCGACTGTACAAAAAGGCCCGTGAAAGCCGGCGGTGGATGGAGGCGAACGCCGAGGTCGTCAGCGAGCTGCTGTCAGGCGCCGACGAAACACCGGTACTGGAACTGATCGTCGACCACGGCCGCCGCATCCTCCACGCGGACCTGGGCGTCGTCGCGCTCCCCGTACCGGGCGGCACAGACCTGCAAGTGATGATCGCGATGGGCGTCGACGCCGAGAACCATCGGGGGCTGGTACTACCGGGCGAGGGCTCCTTCATGGGGACCGCGATGTCCGTCGGCCGACCGATCACCACGACACACATCACCACAGATCCCAGGGTCACCGTGGGCCCCCCGCGCTGGCAAGGGCTCGGGCCGGTGGTGGCGGTGCCCATGGTGGCCGGCGAAAAGGCACGCGGCGTGCTGATGCTCGCACGCAAGGAGGGCTCAGCCGAATTCACCGAAGGCGAGGCGTCGCCGCTGCTCAGCTTCGCCGGCCACGCTGCGCTGGCACTCGAACTTGCCGAACGACGCCGCGGAGCAGAACAGTTGGCGCTGCTGGAGGACCGCGACCGGATCGCCCGCGACCTTCACGATCTTGCCATCCAGAGGCTGTTCGCGACGGGGATGACGCTCCAGAGCGCCGCGCGGTTCGTCCAGCACCCCGAGGCGAGCGAGCGGCTGGCGCGGGCTGTGGACGATCTGGACGAGACCATCAAGATCATACGATCGACCATCTTCGGACTGCGGGTCCACGAATCCGGCCGAGCCTCCCAAAGCCTGCGGGTACGGGTGTCGGCGGCGGTGGCGCAGGCCGCCCGTACGCTCGGCTTCACCCCGGCGCTCAGCATGGAAGGGCTCATCGACACCGACGTGCCCTCGGCAGTCGCGGACGACGCCATCGCCGTCCTGGCCGAAACTCTTTCCAACGTCTCACGCCACGCGAGGGCCACGACTGCCGGTGTTTCGTTCGCCGTCAGATCCGGGACCCTGACCATCACCGTTGTCGACAACGGAGTCGGCGTGGCCGCCGGCAGCAGGCGAAGCGGCCTCGACAACCTCGCGGTACGGGCCGAGCGCCACGACGGCACCATGGACATTCGAACCGGCACCCAGGGCGGTGCGCGCCTGGTCTGGTGCGTTCCAGTGGCAGCAGACCACGCCGGACCCGCCTGAAGCCTGTTTCAGACGGTTGTGTCCGTGCCCGTCGGGACGAGATTGTGGCCGGTCAGGTCCTACGGCCATCGCATCCGCGCTGTTGCCCGGCGCTGGGCGCGGCGGCCCGCGGAGACGACGAGTTTGGTGTCGGCGTCGATGATGACCTGCACCTTCGCCGAGAACCGGTAGCTGCGCGACGAGGCACCGACCTTCCGGTCCCGTACCGGGATCAAGGTGCCGTCCACGGTCCACAACCGGTCGACCGCGTCGGCCGGGCGGGCGGCCGGCTCGACCGCAAGCAGTGGCCGCAGCTGCTGGTTCACCCCGCACACGGTCGTCGGCGAGCAGCCGAACAACGGCGCGAACTGGCGCATCGTGAGGTTCGTGCCGAAATACACGGCCACCAGCCACACCCGGTCCGCCAGGGGATCTCTCAGGCCTCGGAAGCCGCGCCCGTCGATACAGCCTCCTCGGTCAGCAGTCGGCGAATGTTCCGGGCCACAGTCTCGGCCTGAACAAAGGCTCGCGGACGGGCCGACGCAGCAGGGCCGACGACGGGGCCGAGGGCGAAGACCTCGCGCATGGTCGTCGACCGGAACGTCTGCGGGTCGACAGAGAGAAAACGGTGCCCGTCGGCGAGGCCGGACGGGAGCGGATGCAGGCCGGTCGCCACGACCAAGGCGTCGTAGCCGAGGGTGGTGCCGTCCGTGAGGCAGAGTTCCGCGCGATCGGTGTCCACCGAGGCGACCTCCACGTGACGGAAGCCGATGCCCTGCCGAAGCCGTAGATGCTCGGGCGGTTGCATAGCGTGCGGCCCGTAAAGGCCCAGCGCCACGAGGAGTTCGAGCTCCGGGTCGCGCGGGTCGATCCGATCGATCACGACGATGCGGAACTCACCGCCGTAGCAGAGTGCGCTCAGCCGGTTGGCCGCCAGAATACCCGCGGCGCCGCTACCGATGATCACAATGCGCTGGTGCGTTTTTTGTTCTGCGTACGGGTCCATGTGGTCTTCCACGAGGCTCACTCTCCGTGCGTCGGCGTGGCGCCTTTCACGGCGTCGCGCGATGAGGTTCCCGCCTGTCAGTACCGCGCCTGCCAGGCCGACCAGGCCGCGCTTCTTCAGGCTGCCGTGTGCGGCGGCCGATGCCGAGAGCCGAACGGCCCTGCCGCGAGGGCGGACCGGGCCGTAAACCAGACTCGGCCGGCCCTACCCGTTCACGGAGCCGGGCCCCAGGATCGAGTCGGGGACCCATTACCGAAGGAGCGGGCATGAGCGCACAACGTGTCGTCGTAGGGGTGGACGGATCAGCCCCGTCCTTCGGGGCACTGGACGCCGCCGCCATCGAGTCGCAGCGGCGTACGGCAGACCTCGAAGTGGTCTACTGCGTAGCCGACTTGGACGAAGGCGGCCCGATCCTTCGGGCCGCCGCCTCGCGGGTCGCCAAGCGCCACCCCGGCCTCACCGTCAACACAACAGCCGTTGTCGGCGACCCGGCCGATGTGCTGGTCGAACGGGGCCGCGACGCAGTCCTCACCGTGGTCGGCAGCCGCGGGATCGGCGGTTTCGCCGGGCTGATGGTGCCCTCGGTGAGCCATCGGGTGGCGGCCCGTTCAGACGTACCGCTGCTCGTGATGAAGGGAACGGACGCCCGACACACGTCTCGGCGCATCCGCAGGGAAGGGGTGTTGCTCGCTCTGGAGAACGACGACGACGCTGACGCCGCGCTGTTCGCCTTCGAAGAGGCCGAACTGCGCCACGCCCAGATCGACGTACCGCACGCCTGGACATACCGGCAGGCGCTACTGGAAACCCTGGACCCGCACCCCACCGTGCCCGCACAGGAAAGGATCCCGCACCGGACAGCAGCCTCGGCGGCACTCCCAGAGTTCGTCGAACCGCCGCGCCTGGCTTACCCGCGCCGTGAGTTCGGGACGCGGCCGGTGCGGTACACGCCTTGCCGCGACCTCATCGCGGCCACCGCGGACGCGGAACTGGTGGTGATCGCCGCCCACCGGCGGCGCAACCGGCTGCGCATCCAACTGGAGCCGCTCACCCGGGCATTGCTGCACCACGCGCAGTGCCCGGTGGCAATCGTTCCGGCTCCGGAAGGCTAGGGCGGCGGAACAGGTACGTTCACGAACGCGGCTGCCGTACCGTGCGGTCTTCGCCGTATGCCCTTAATCGCGGTAAACCTCCAGCAACCGCAGCAAAGGGTACGTAATACTCCCCTGACCGTGAGCCTTGGCGAATCCCCACCCTACGGGCGAACGACGAGGTCAGCGCACCCGTCCCCGCGGCTTCAGTGGGGTCGGGGGGAGATCCGGGGCGGGGAGGCGGGGGCCGGCGTAGCCGTGGACCTCGCCGAAGCGGGTGCCGGACATCCAGTCTTCGCGGGCCTGGTTGATCTCGTCGTTCGACCTCGCCACGTAGTTCCACCACATGACGATCTCCTCCTCGAACGGCTCGCCGCCCAGGAGCATCAGGCCCGCGTCCGTCGCCGCGCGCAGGGGAAGTTCCGAGCGGCCGCAGCCCAGGTAGAGCATGGAGCCCGGGAGTACGGGGACGCCGTCGACCGCCGCTTCGCCGGACATGGCGAGGACCGCGTACTCGAAGTCCGGGTTGAGGGGCAGTCGCAGTCCGGCGCCCGCCGTGAGGGTCAGGTCGGCGGCGGTGAGGGGGGTGTAGGTGGTGCCCGGGGATGTGGCGCCGTCCAGGTCGCCGAGGATGACCGTCGCCGTCAGGCCGGGGGCGGTGACCGTGGGCAGGGCGCTGTGGTGCTCGAAGTGCGGTTCCGTGTCGCGGTGTTCGTCGGGGAGCGCCACCCAGAGCTGGGCGCCGTGCAGCAGGCGGGCGTGCGGGCGGGGGCTCTCCTCGGAGTGGGAGATCGCCCGGCCGGACGTCATCAGGCCCAGCTCGCGTGGGCGGACGGTCTGCAGGCTGCCGAGGCTGTCGCGGTGCAGGACCTCGCCGTCGTGCAGCCAGCTCACGGTCTGCAGGCCCATGTGCGGGTGGGGCGGCACCTGCATGCCGGGCTCGTCCGCGATGTCGTCGGGGCCGTAGTGGTCGACGAAGGCGAACGCTCCCACCATGCGGCGGCCCAGGTTCGGCAGCAGCCTGCGGACCTCGGTGGACTCCCCCAGCTGCACGCGGCGCGGGCTCAGCAGTTCGCGTACCGGCTCGGCGACCACAAATCCGCGTCCTCCGGAGACGGCGACGTCGGCCCGACGATCGAGATTGCTCATGGGGCCCAACCTAAGCCCGGCGGGCGCGGGCCGACAGTCTTCGGCGACGACTGGTAGTGGAATGTTCAACCAAAGGCCGGTGTTATGGCGGGCAGGACAGATCGTGAGGAGGACACGTGGAGACCACGTACTACGAGTACGGAACGGCCGCCGAGCGCTGGGACCGTGCGCAGCTGTTCTTCGACGCCAAGGAGTACGGCACCGCCGCGCGCATCCTCGGCGGGCTCGTCGAGGAGGCTCCGGACCAGGTCGCGACCCGGCTGCTGCTGGCTCGGGCGTACTACCACTCGGCGCGCCTGGTGAAGGCCGAGACCGAGCTGCGGGCCGTGCTGGAGCGCGATCCGGTGGAGCACTACGCCCGGCTGATGCTGGGCCGCACCCTGGAGCGCCAGGGCCGGGACACCGAGGCGGCGACCCAGCTCCGGCTGGCCGACGCGCTGGCGGGTACGTTCACCGCCACCGCGTGACGCGGTCCTCGGTCGTGTCCGCGAAGTCTCGTCCGGCTCGAAGGGCGGACGACGATACGTCGCGGACACTCCCTAGCGCAGTCGCGCCAGCCTCTCGCGCGCCGGGCCCAGCGCCCGGCCGCGGGCGGGCACGTCCGCCCACGGGTCGGTACGCGCCTGCTCCAGGACGTTCGTCACCGTCCAGCGGCGGGCGGTGACGGCGGGGTCCTTGAGCTGGTCCCAGCTGATCGGCGTGGCGACGGGCGCCTCCTGCCTCGCGCGTACGGAGAAGGGGGCGACCGCCGTCTGCGCGTAGCCGTTGCGCTGGATGTCGAGGTAGAGCCGGCCTTCCCGCGCCTCGGTGCGCACCTCCGTGGTCAGCCGGTCCGGGTCACGGGCCGCGAGGGTCGCCGCGACCTCGGCCGCGAAGTCCCGCACGTCGTCGAAGCCGGCGCGGCGGTCCAGCGGAACGACGACGTGCAGGCCCTTGGAGCCGGTGGTCATCAGCATGCTCGGCAGTTTCAACTCACCCAGCAGATCGCCCAGTTGGAACGCCGCCTTGCGCACCGCCTCGAAGTCGTCGCCGGCCGGGTCGAGATCGAAGACCAGCCGGTCGGGGGCGTCGGGGCGGTCGGCGCGTGACTGCCAGCGGTGGAAGGTGAGACACGCCTGTCCCGCGAGATAGAGCAGTGTCGCCTCGTTGTCGCAGACCGGATGGGCCACCGTGCCGCCCTTCTTGGTGACTTCGGCCCTGCGGATCCAGTCCGGGTAGCTGTCCGGGGCGTTCTTCCGCATGAAGCGCGGGCCGCCCACCCCGTCCGGGTGGCACTCCAGCATCAGCGGTCTGCCCTTGAGCTGGGGCACCATCCAGCGGGCGACACTCCGGTAGTACTCCACCAGGTCGGCCTTGGTGAGGCCGAGTTCGGGGAACAGCACCTTGCCGGGACGGTTGACCTCGACGGTCCGCCGTCCCGACCGTACGCGCAGGGCATCACTCATCGCCGGTCCGCTCTTCTCAGCCTGTCCACTTCCAGTCGGCGACCTCCGGCAGATCCGTACCGTGCTCGCGGATCCACGCGTGGTGCCGGGTCCTGACGTCCGCCATCGCCTGACGGACCGCCACCGCCCGTACGCCCAGGCCCGGTACGCGGTCGATCACGTCCATCACCAGCCGGTAGCGGTCCAGGTCGTTGCGTACCACCATGTCGAACGGGGTGGTGGTCGTCCCCTCCTCCTTGTAGCCGCGCACATGCAGATTGCTGTGGCCGGTGCGGCGGTAGGCCAGCCGGTGGATCAGCCACGGGTAGCCGTGGTACGCGAAGATCACCGGACGGTCGGTGGTGAAGATCGAGTCGTACTCGGAGTCCGTCATCCCGTGCGGGTGCTCGTCGTGCGGCAGCAGCCGCGCCATGTCGACCACGTTGACCAACCGGACGGCCAGCTCCGGCAGATGGATGCGCAGCAGGCTCGCCGCCGCCATCGCCTCCTGGGTGGGTACGTCCCCGGCGCAGGCCAGCACCACGTCCGGCTCGCGGGTGCCGTCCTCGGTGCCCGCCCAGTCCCAGACGCCGGCGCCGCGCGCGCAGTGGGCGCGTGCCTCGTCGAGGGTGAGCCAGTCGAAGCTGGGCTGCTTGCCCGCGACGACGACATTGACGTAGTCCCGGCTGCGCAGCGCGTGATCCGCCACGGACAGCAGGGTGTTGGTGTCCGGCGGCAGGTAGACCCGGACGACCTCGGGGCTCTTGTTCAGGATGTGGTCGACGAAACCGGGGTCCTGGTGGGAGAAGCCGTTGTGGTCCTGGCGCCAGACGTGCGACGTCAGCAGGTAGTTGAGCGAGGCGATGGGGCGCCGCCAGGGCAGTCGACGCGAGGTGCGCAGCCACTTGATGTGCTGGTTGACCATCGAGTCCACGATGTGGGCGAACGCCTCGTAACTGGAGAACAGGCCATGACGCCCCGTCAGCAGATAGCCCTCCAGCCAGCCTTGGCACAGGTGCTCGGACAGCACCTCCATGACCCGGCCGTCGTGCGTCAGGTGCTCGTCGGTGTCGAGCGTCTGCGCCTGCCAGGCCTTGCCGGTGGCCTTGTACAGCGCTTCGAGCCGGTTGGAAGCGGTCTCGTCGGGGCCCACGACACGGAAGTCCCTGCGGCCCGCGGTGGCTTCCATGATCGCTTCCAGCATGCCGCCCAGCACCCTGGTGGGTTCGTTGAGTACGGTGCCGGGCTTGTCGACGCGCACCGCGTACCGCTCAAGGTCGGGGATCGGCAGTTCGCGCAGCAGCAGACCGCCGTTGGCGTGCGGCGTCGCGCCCAGTCTGCGGGCGCCTTCGGGCACGCACTCCAGTACCTCGGGGCGCGGCGCGCCCGTCGCGTCGAAGAGTTCGTCGGGACGGTACGAGCGCAGCCACTCCTCCAGCTGCGCCAGATGCTCCGGGTTGGTGCGCACCCCGCTGAGCGGCACCTGGTGCGCGCGCCAGGTGCCCTCGACCGGCAGCCCGTCGACCTCGCGCGGCCCGGTCCAGCCCTTGGGCGTACGCAGCACGATCATCGGCCAGTTGGGCCGCTCGGTGGTGCGGCCCTCGCGCGCTTCGTGCTGGATCTGCGCGATGCGGTCGACGGCGCGGTCCATCGCCTCGGCCATGGCCCGGTGGACGGCGAGCGGTTCGTCGCCCGTGACATGCAGCGGCTCGTGGCCGTATCCCCGCAGCAGCGAGTCGAGTTCGGCCTCGGGCAGCCGTGCGAGCACGGCCGGATTGGCGATCTTGTACCCGTTGAGATGGAGGACGGGCAGGACGGCTCCGTCGTGCACCGGGTCGAGGAACTTGTTCGAGTGCCAGGACGTGGCGAGCGGCCCGGTCTCCGCCTCGCCGTCCCCGATCACGCAGGTGACCAGCAGGTCGGGGTTGTCCAGCGCGGCGCCGTAGGCGTGGGCGAGCGAGTAACCCAGCTCCCCGCCCTCGTGGATGGAGCCGGGTGTCTCGGGCGCGACATGGCTCGGCACACCGCCGGGGAAGGAGAACTGGTGGAACAGTCGCTCCATCCCTTCCCTGTCCCTGCTGACGTCCGGGTACGTCTCCGAATACGTGCCCTCCAGCCAGGAGTTGGCCAGCACGGCGGGGCCGCCGTGCCCCGGCCCCCAGACGCACAGGGCGTCGATGTCACGCGCCTTGATGATCCGGTTGAGGTGTGTGTGTACGAGGTTCAGGCCGGGCGACGTGCCCCAGTGGCCGAGCAGCCGGGGCTTGATGTGCTCGGCGGCGAGTGGTTCGAGCAGCAGCGGGTTGGCCATCAGGTAGATCTGGCCGACGGCCAGATAGTTGGCGGCGCGCCAATGGGCGTCGAGCGCCGTCAGTTCTCTCTCGTCGAGCCCCGCCCACGCTTCGTCGGTGTGCACCTCGTACATGGTCGTCTCCTCGCCCGCGCCTGTTCGGCCGCCGGTCAGCTCTGGTCGGGTTCTGCGCCGTGCCACACCGTGGTCACGTTGCAAAACTCGCGGATGCCGTGTCCCGACAGCTCACGCCCGTAGCCGGAGCGCTTGACGCCGCCGAAGGGGAAGGCGGGGTGGGATGCCGTCATACCGTTGAAGAACACACCGCCGGCCTGGAGGTCACTGACGAAGCGCTCCACTTCCGCGTCGTCACGTGTCCAGACGTTCGAACTGAGCCCGAACGGGGTGTCGTTGGCGATTTTCACGGCCGCGTCGAGATCGGCGGCGCGGTAGAGCGTGGCGACCGGGCCGAAGGTCTCCTCGTGATGGATGCGCATGTCCTCGGTGATGTCGGCGAGTACGGTCGGCTCGAAGTACCAGCCCCGGTCGAGCCCGGCCGGCCGGCCGCCGCCGCACAGCACCGTCGCGCCCTTGGCGACCGCGTCGTCGACCAGCTCCGCCAGGTCCGTACGCCCCTGTTCGCTGGAGAGCGGACCGACGTCGGTGGACTCCTCCATCGGGTCGCCGACGGTCAGCGCCCGCACCCCCGCGGTGAACCGGGCGGCGAAGTCGTCGTAGACGTCGGCGTGCGCGATGAAGCGCTTGGCGGCGATACAGGACTGGCCGTTGTTCTGGACCCGCGCCGTCACCGCCGTCTTCGCCGCCCGCTCGATGTCGGCCGACGGCATGACCACGTACGGGTCGCTGCCACCGAGCTCCAGCACCGTCTTCTTGACCTCGTCGCCCGCGATGGCGGCGACGGACCGGCCGGCCGGCTCACTGCCGGTGAGCGTGGCGGCGGCGACCCGGTCGTCGCGCAGGATCGACTCGATCGCGCCGGAGCCGACCAGCAGCGTCTGGAAGCAGCCGTCGGGGAAGCCGGCCCTGAGGAACAACTCCTCCAGGTACAGGGCGGTCTGCGGCACGTTCGACGCGTGCTTGAGCAGTCCCACGTTGCCCGCCATCAGGGCGGGGGCCGCGAACCGGACGACCTGCCAGAGCGGGAAGTTCCACGGCATCACGGCGAGGACGACGCCCAGCGGACGGTAGTGGACGCGGGCGTACGAGCCGCCGGAATCCTTCACGTCGGCGTCCGACGGATGTTCGTCGGCGAGCAGCTTCTCGGCGTTGGCCGCGTACCAGCGCATCGACTTGGCGCACTTCAGCGCCTCGGCGCGGGCCTGCGCGAGGGGCTTGCCCATCTCGGTCGTCATGGTGCGGGCGATGTCGGGCGCATCCTGCTCCAGCAGCTCGGCAGCGCGGTTCAGCAGCCGGGCCCGTTCGTCGAACGGGGTGCCGCGATAGATCCGCGCGGTGCTGTGGGCCGTCGCGATACGGCGCTCGATCTCCTCGGCCGTCAGCGGTTCGAACGTACGGAGCGTCTCTCCGCTGGCGGGATTCACCGTGGCGATGGGCATGGGGCGATTCCTCTCGATTCGACAGTCAGACCTTTCCGCGACCTGCGGGGCCTCGCAACACGGGGCGCCGGCTCGCCGGGCGGCGGTCGGTCCTGCGCCGCATCCTGCGCCGCTCGTCCTCGTCGGTACCGCCCCAGACGCCGGTGGTACGGCCGGTGTTCAGCGCCCATTCGAGGCACTGCGCCTCCACCGGGCAGCCGTGGCACACCTCCTTGGCGCGCTTCGCCTGGGCGGCGGCGGGTCCGGACTCCCCCACCGGGAAGAACAGCTCGGGATCGGCGTCGGTGCAGGCGGCGTGCCGCAGCCACTCCCAGGTGTCGGGGTCAGGGACGAAGCCGGTGACACCGGCGTCGGTCTGGCTGTGGCCTGTCGTCAGACGGGTGGTCATGCGGTTCAGTCCTCTCTCGCGCTTCGTGGCTTCCTCGTCGCGTACCCGTTGGCGCGCGCCGAAACGGTAAACGTCCCGCTGTCTGCATCCGCGTCCGTACGCGCGTCGCGCCGAAGACCCGTATCCGCACCGCGCCGCCCGGCCCGGTGGTCCGGGTCGGGCGGCGCGGCAAGCCGTGGGGCGGCGTCAGTGGATGATCTTCTCCACCAGCAGCCGCACCCCTGCCGCGATCGACTCCGCGTCGATGCCGGCGGCCCGCAGCTGCTCCTCCGGGGTCGCCGAGCCGGGCATGTTGCCGACCGCGAGCCGTACGAACCGCTTGGGCGCCGGGCGGCCGTCGGAGAACGCCTCGGCGACGGCGTCCCCGATACCGCCCTCCGGGTGATGGTCCTCGACCGTGATCAGACAACCGGTGTCTTCGGCCGCCGCCTGGAGCGTCCGCTCGTCGACCGGCTTGACCGAGTACAGGTCGACGACCCGGACGGGGATGCCCTCCGCGCCGAGGAGATCGGCGGCCTTCAGGCACTCGTGGACGGTGGTACCGGCGCCCACGAGCGTCACCTGGTCGGCGTCCGAGCGGCGCAGCACCTTGCTGCCGCCGACGGGGAACTGCTCGTCGGGACCGTAGATGACGGGGGTCTCGCCGCGCAGCGTACGCAGATAGCGGATGCCCGCCAGTGCGTGCATCGTCGCGGCGAGCTGCGCCGTCTGGTTGGCGTCGCACGGGTGCAGGACCGTGCTGCCGTGGATGGCGCGGAACATCGCCAGGTCTTCGAGGCCCATCTGGGACGGGCCGTCCTGGCCGATCGAGACACCGGCGTGCGAGCCGACGACGTTGATCGAGGCGCGGCTGACGGCGGCCATCCGCAGGAAGTCCGCAGCGCGGGTGAGGAACGCGGCGAAGGTCGACGCGTACGGGACATGGCCGAGGGCCTGCATCCCGACGGCCGCCGCGATCAGCTGCTGCTCGGCGATGTAGCACTCGAAGAACCGTTCGGGGTGCTCGTCGGCGAAGAACTTGGCGCGGTCGGAGTCGCTGACCTCGCCGTCCAGGGCGACGATGTCGCCGTGCGCGTAGCCGAGCGCCGCGAGCGCCTTGCCGTAGGCGTCACGGGTGGCGACCTCCTCGCCGATGTCGAACGTGGGCAGCTCGCCGCTGCCCCGCTGACCGGTGTCAGAGGCGGACGCCTCGGTCCCTGCCTGCTCGCCGTGCCCGTCGGGCTTGGCGGGCTTGTTGGCGTGCACCCGGATCGAGCGGCGGCCGCCCAGCTCGGCGATGGCACTCTCCGCGTCGGGCAGCGGCTTGCCGTGCTTGCCCTCCTGGTCCTCGACGGCCGCGACGCCCTTGCCCTTGAGGGTGCGCGCGATGATCGCGGTGGGCCGGCCGGTGGTGGCCAGTGCCTCGGTGTACGCCTTCTCGACCGCCTCGACGTCATGGCCGTCGATCTCGACGGTGTGCCAGCCGAAGGCGCGCAGCCTGCGCCCGTACGCGTCGAGGTCGTGCTGGTGGCGGGTGGGGCCGCGCTGGCCGAGCCTGTTCACGTCGATGATCAGGGTCAGCTTGTCCAGGCCCTGGTCGGAGGCGTGCTCGACGGCCTCCCAGATGGAGCCTTCGGCCATCTCGCTGTCACCGGACAACACCCATACGTGGAACGGGTCGCGTCCCAGGCGCTTGTCTGCGAGCGCCATGCCGACACCGACGGGCAGGCCCTGGCCGAGCGATCCGGTGGCGACGTCGACCCACGGCAGCCGGGGCGTCGGGTGGCCTTCGAGCCGGCTGTCCAGGGTGCGGTAGGTGGCGAACTCGTCCTCGCCGATCGCACCCGCCGCCAGATACATCGAGTAGAGCAACGGGGACGCGTGCCCCTTGGAGAAGATCAGCCGGTCGTTGCCCGGGTGGTCCGGGTGGTCGAAATCGTAGTGCAGATGGTTCGCGAGCAGCACCGCCATGAGATCGGCCGCCGACATCGAGGAGGTCGGGTGCCCTGATCCTGCCGTATCGGCGACACGTACCGAGTCGACCCTCAACTGCTGGCCGAGCTCGGTCAGTTGTCCGCTCTTCATGCTTATCGCTCCTTGCTGGGTGCGCCGGGCACCCTGGCGAGTTCGGGGGAGGACGACTCCAGGGGCACCGTCCAGGAACGGACGAGGCCGAGTTGCACGGCCTGCCGGGGCAGCATCGCGTCGAGGGCCCAATCGGCGGCCACCCGGATGCGGTTGCCCGGCATGGCCGCCAGGTGGTAGCCGCGGGTGACGGCGCCGGCCAGCGGTCCTGCCAGCGGCACACCGAGCGGGTTGGCGGCGGCCTTGACCCCGCCGAGGTCGACGACGAAGCCCAAGTCGTTGTGTTTGTAGGCGCGTCGCTGACCGATGCCGATCGAGGCCGCCACGTTGGCACCGGCGACCTTGCCCTGCCGTCCGGCGTGCTGGGCCGTCATCGGGGTGATCTCGCCCGGCTTGGTGAGATCGGGCACCGCCGCCGCGTCACCGCAGGCGAACACCTCGGGGTGGCCAGGGACGTTGAGGTACGGGTCGACGACGAGCCGGCCCTTCTCGACGGGCAGGCCGATGTCGGAGACCAGCGGGTCGGGGCGTACGCCCACACACCAGATGAGCGTGTGCGTCTCGATGAACTCGCCGTCGTCCAGGGTGATCCCGGCCGGAGTCACCTCCTTGACGGAGGTACGGGTACGCACGTCGACGCCACGGCTGCGCAGCACCCGGTCGGCGGTGGCGGAGAGATGGCGGTCCAGCTCGGGCAGCACGCGCGGCGCGATGTCGAGCAGCAGCCAGCGCGGCGGCCGGCTCAGCCGCCAGGCGGGCTGCTGACGCACCAGCGCGTCGGTGAGCAGCTTGCCCTGGGCGGCGACCTCGGTGCCGGTGTAGCCGGCGCCGACCACCACGAAGGTGGCACGGGCCGCTGCCTCGGCGCTGCCCCGGACGGTGGCCAGCTCGATCTGCCGGGTCACGTGGTCCCGCAGGTACAGCGCCTCCGGCATGCCACGGAAGCCGTGGGCGTATTCGGCGACGCCGGGGATCGGCAGCAGTTTGTTGACGCTGCCGACGGCCAGGACGAGCCGGTCGTACGTCAGCTCGCCGCGCCCGCCCTCGGGGTCCGTGTAGGCGACCGTGCGGGAGTCCAGGTGGACGCTGTCGGCCTCGCCGAGGACGAGCCGTACCCGCGGCAGCGTCCCCGGCAGCGAGACCGTCACCCTCCGTGGTTCCAGGATTCCGGCGGCCACCTGCGGCAGCAGCGGCAGGTAGAGGAAGTAGTCGGTCGGGTTGAGCAGGATGATCTCGGCCCGGCCGCGTACCTGCCGGGACAGCACCCGGGCGGTCTGGTAGCCGGCGAATCCCGCTCCCACGATGACAATGCGTTCTCGGCTCACGTTCGACTCCGGACGGTGACTTTGGGGTCGTACGGATGGACCCACCAGGTGCCCAGTCGAGAGAGCCCCAAACACCGGAAATGTCCCTGCCGGGTACGCGCCGCCGCCCCCGCCGCCGTAGGCGCCGCACGCCCCCGCCCAACAGGGCGGCCGGTCCGTCGGTTGACAGGCCGATGATTGGTGGGAGGGTGGATTCAGCGGGTGCGACGCCCCGCGCCGGCTCGTCTCCCCCAGGTCGTGTCCCTGGATCCCGGGGATCGGTTGCTTGCCGACCGCCTCGGCGGGTAGCGGCACTGGCACGTCCGTACGGCGACTGCCGTGCGGCTGCGGAGACGAA
The DNA here is from genome assembly GCF_000818175.1 of Streptomyces sp. AcH 505. Classification (GTDB taxonomy): domain Bacteria; phylum Actinomycetota; class Actinomycetes; order Streptomycetales; family Streptomycetaceae; genus Streptomyces. The sequence continues at coordinate 6,238,011 of NZ_JTIY01000001.1, read as the reverse complement.
CGATGCGAGGAGAGCGACGTGAGCGGCGACAGCAGTGAGATGGCCGACGATGTCTACCAGCCCGACGGTTCCGAAGTGCTGGACGACGAGGGCATTCTCGACACCGAGGACACACTCGTCGACCGTGGCTCCGACCCCTTCGACGAGGGCTGGTCGCCTCCGGAGCGCCCGCTCGGCGTGGAACACACCGGTACCACGGCGGCGGAACAGCACGAGGGCGAGACGCTGGACCAGCGGCTCGCCGAGGAGATCCCGGACCGTACGGACGACGAGGACCCCGACTGGGACGGCATCGGCGATCTGACGCCGGGCGAGGGCGAGGCCCTGGACGACGAGGTCGGGGACGCCAGGGCGGGCCGCCTGGTGGCGCCCGACGAGGGCGCCCACGAGGACGCGGAGAAGGACATGATCGCCAGCGATGTCGGCATCGACGGCGCGGCCGCCTCGGCCGAGGAGGCCGCGATCCATCTCGTACCGGACGCAGACGACGACTGAGCACGGCCGACGACTGAGCACGGCCGACGGCCGAGCGGCGCCGCCGCTGTACGGCCGGCACGGT
>NZ_JTIY01000001.1:6231716-6237362 GCF_000818175.1 Streptomyces sp. AcH 505 | reverse complement strand
CCGCCGCTGTACGGCCGGCACGGTTTCGCGACGACCGGCCCGCTTCGTGCGGGCCGGTCGCGTGCTCCCGGGGCGGGTGTCGGCCCCGGGACGCGGTCAGACGAGCGCCGCGGCCGGTTCTCGCGCGGGGAACGGCGCGAGCACCGGAAGGAACTCCCGGTCGGGGCCGGGGTGCCGCTGGGCCGCGCCGACCAGGGTGAGCGGGATCGTGGGCACCCGCGGGACGCTCTGCGGAGCCTCCACACTGCGGGTGAACCAGATGACTTTGCCCTCGGCGGTGGCGCAGGTGCCCCAGCTGTCGCTGACAGCGGCGACGCGGGCGAGGCCCCCGCCGCCGGCCGTCAGCAGCCGGGGCATCCTCGGCCCGTTGTCCTCGACGGACGTCGTGAGATGACGTCCGGTCCAACGCAGTTCCACAATGCACCTGTTGTCGTCGCCGACATGACGGTGGACATTGGTCAGCAGTTCGTCGATGCCCTGGGAGACGGGTGCGACGTGCAGGTCGAGTTTCCAGTAACGAAGGTGAGCGGCGACGATGCGCCGGATCTGCGATACGCGCTCCGCGGAGGCGTGCAATTCCACCTCGTAGTGCCGGTCGAGTGGAACTGTCATGTTTGAGGCTCCTCACAGAGAGGCCCACATGCTTCACGGCGTTGTGCCTACGGCGTAGCAACGACCCCCGAACACGAAGCGTGAGCAACAGCCACTTCTGGGTCACCAACAGACTGACCCCGTTGCGCCGGATGCGCAACACAAGCGGCTGTCGCCCCGCCGTCGGCCCCGTCAGCGGTGGCTTTCCAGCCGCAGCGTGACTTCCTCCTCCTGGTCGCCCGCCGCCGTACCCACGACCCGTACGGAGAAGGCGGAGGTGAGCGCCGCGTGCAGGGCGTCCACCGCCTTGTGGCCGCCCTGGAGGGTGGCGGTGACGGGCGAGGACAGCTCGGCGGGCGCCGCCTCGCCGCGTACGTCCGCCACGTCGAAGGTGGCCGTCCAGACGGCCTGCCGGTCGGCCGGCACGTCCTGGGGTACGTCGTCGGCTGCGCGGTCGGAGGCGAAGGCCGTGCCGAGGACCGCGAACACCGTCTGGGCGTCCTCCTTGGCCTGTCCGCCGAGTTGCACCGCGACCTCGGTCGCCGACTGTTCAGCGTTGCTCATGGGGTTGTTCCTCTCTGCGCCGAAGCTGTACGTGGAAGCCTGGGAAGGGATCGCTCCCAGGCTCTCCCCCGGGCCGTCGGAGTGCGACCGGAACCGGTCGGCCGGATGAAGCGCCGGCGGCCCGGGTACCCGCTGGGCAGCGGGCCAACCACCGGGCGCCGCGACGGGCCCCGGCAGCTGTGTGCCCGTCAGGGCCGGGGGTACACGGTCGGCATGACCGTCGCCAAGACCAGCGTCCTCGTCCTCGACTGTGCCGAACCCGCCGACCTCGCCGAGTTCTACGCCACCTTCTTCGAAGCGGAGATCAAGATCGGTACCGACCCGGACTTCGTGGAGATCGTCGGACAGTCCGGCGTCCATCTCGCGATCCGCAGGGACCACGGCTACGCGCCTGCCAGCTGGCCCCGGCCCGAAACCTCTCAACAGGCCCATCTGCGCATCATGGTGGCCCGCGAGGACATCGACGAGGCGGAGCGTGAGGCGATCAGCCTCGGCGCGCGCCCGCTGGACACCAAGGACAACGGCGGCCCGCGCGACACGCGCGTCTACTCGGACCCGGCGGGGCACTCCTTCACGCTGGCCGTCCAGCCGTAACGACGATGTCCGGCGTCCCGCCGTGGCGGGGCGCCGGACAGAGCCGGTCCGGGGGTACAGGCTGCCTCGCGGAGGACTCAACCGCCGAACTGCTGGATGAACGCCTCGCAGAACGCCTTCAGATCGTCCGGCTTGCGGCTGGTGATGAGCGGGCTGGGCGCTGCGGTGCAGACCTTGACCTGCTCGTCCACCCAGGTACCGCCGGCGTTGCGGATGTCGGTCCGCAGGCTCGGCCAGGACGTCAGCGTCCTGTTACGCACCACATCGGCCTCGATGAGCGTCCACGGGGCGTGGCAGATCGCCGCCACCGGCTTGCCCGCGTCGAAGAACGCCTTCACGAAGGCCACCGCCGCGGGATCCGTCCGCAGCGCGTCGGGGTTGGCGACACCGCCGGGCAGCACGAGACCGTCGTAGTCCTCGACGGAGCTCTGCGCCACCGTCCGGTCGACGGGGAAGGTGTCCGCCTTGTCGAGGTGGTTGAACGCCTGCACCTGGCCCGGTGCGGTCGAGATCAGCTCGCGCTCGCCGCGCGCCTCCCCCACCGCCTTCCAGGGTTCGGTCAGCTCGACCTGCTCCACGCCCTCGGGAGCAACGAGAAATGCCACTCTCATCCGGATCACGTCCTTTCTCGTCATGTACAGCTGTGTTCGTCTGCCCGACGACGGGCGCCCGACACGCAGGCGGCCCGTGGACCGACCCGGCCGGCCCCGCACGATTCTTACCGGAATGTGCCGGGCGGGCATGTCGAGTGACGCCGGGGGCTGCCGTGCGACGTCAGGCGGGCGTCAAAGCCGCACGCGGTCGCGTCAGCCGTCCGTCAAGGCGCGGAGCGCCGGTCCGCCCCGCGCCTAGAGTCACCGCCATGGGACGACGTCGGACGGGAGCGGCCACGCGGCCCGGCCCCGGCAGCCGGGGCGCGCCGGGCACGGTGTACGACGACCGCTGGGCCGGTGAGGCCCGGCAGGCGGCGGGGTGCGCAGGGGTGTTGCTGACCCTGCTGCTGGTGGTCGACGGCGCTTCGGGTGATCTGACCCTGCGGCACGCCGCGTTCTGGACCGGGCTCGCCGTGCTGCTGTTCGTCGTGCTCGTACCGGCCCGGGTGTCGGCGGGAGCCGGCTGGCTGGCCTCGCGCGGGCTGCTCGGCGAGCATCGGGTGCGTACGGACCGGCTGTTGTCGGTCCGTACGTCCGACGGGGTGGCCCAGCGCCTCGTCCTGTGCGACACGGAGGGCGGCAGGGTCGAGGTCGATCCGCGCGTGCTCGTCGCGGCGCCGCAGCTCTGGTACCGGCTGGAGACGGACGCCCTCGCGTCGCTGAGAGACGGCCGGCCGCTGTACGGCGCCGATACGCTCCGCCGGATCACCGGACGCCTGGACGGCGCGGCGGCCGAGGCGGTCTTCCGCACGTCCGGCCTGCGCTGACCGTCCCGGTCCCGGCCGCCGCGGACCGTGCGTACGGCGTGCGCACGGACGCGGGCACGGGGGGTGCACTGTGGCGTCACGGGGCCGACGGGCGGTACGGTGCCGAGGACATGACGAGGGTGTGACGGAAGTCCGGTGAGAATCCGGCACGGTCGCGCCACTGTGGACCCGCGGTTCGCCGCGGGAAGTCAGACCCGGCACCTTCGTCTCAGGCACCACGATCGGGACGCGTGTTCCCCAGGAGGTTCGGCCATGGCACAGTCTGCCGCCCCCACCACCGGCTCCACAGCCGTCGCACCCATCTCGCTCAAGGCGATAGCGCCCTGGGCGGTCTTCTTCGGCGTTCTGATGCTGTTCCTGCTGTACTTCGTCGGCGCCGAGCAGGGCGCCACCTCTGTCTTCTCCGGCACCGACATCCACGAGTGGGTCCATGACGGACGCCATCTCCTCGGCTTCCCCTGCCACTGAGAGACCGAGGAAATCCGCTCATGAACTCCATATCCGTCAGGGCCCTGTTGGTGCGCGGCATGCTCGCGGGGCTCGCCGCAGGCGTGCTCGCCCTCGTGGTCGCCTATCTGCTCGGTGAGCCGAGGATCGACTCGGCCATCGCGTTCGAGGACTCGCACAGCCACGAGCACGAGATGGAAGTCGTCAGCCGCTCGCTCCAGTCCACCGCCGGACTCGCCACGGGCGTCCTGGTGTTCGGCGTCGCCGTCGGCGGTATCGCAGTCCTCGCGTTCTGTGTCGCGCTCGGCCGGATCGGCGCCTTCGGGCCCCGGGCCACGGCGATGCTGCTCGCGGGCGGTGCGCTGCTCACCGTCTACGTCGTGCCGTTCCTCAAGTACCCGGCCAATCCGCCGTCGGTGGGCGACCCGGGGACCATCGGCAAGCGCAGTACGCTGTATGTGCTGATGATCGTGCTGAGTGTGCTGCTGGCCGTGGCGGCCGTCATCTTCGGCAAGCGGCTGGCACCGCGGCTCGGCAACTGGAACGCGACGGTCGCCGCCGTCGTCGGCTTCGGTGTGGTGGTCGGCCTCGCGTACGCGTTCCTGCCCACCGTCAACGAAGTGCCCAAGGACTTCCCGGCGCCGCTGCTCTGGCAGTTCAGGGTGGCCTCGCTGGCCATCCAGATCACCATGTGGAGCGCCTTCGGGCTGATCTTCGGCCATCTCGCCCAGCGGCTCCTCGCTCCGGAGACCGTTCCGGCCGTGCGCCGCAGCAGTCCGGACGACCGGGTCGGCGCCCCGGTGAACTGAACCCCGACCACCGTCAGAAACCCGCCGGGGCCCTTCCCGGCGGGTTTCTTCGTGAGGAGAAGCAATGGAGTACGTACGTCTGGGCCGGACCGGTCTTGAGGTGTCCAGGATCGTCCTCGGCTGTATGAGTTTCGGCGACCCGCAGTCCGGGTCCCACCCCTGGTCCCTGCCGGTGGAGGAGTCACGGCCGCTGGTCCGGCAGGCCGTCGAGGCGGGCATCACCACCTTCGACACGGCCAACGTCTACTCGCTCGGGTCGAGCGAGGAGATCGTCGGGCGGCTGCTGGGCGAATTCGCCAAGCGCGAGGAGGTCGTGATCGCCACCAAGGTGAACGGCCGGATGCACGCGGGTCCCAAGGGCGCGGGTCTGTCGCGCGCGGCCATCTTCAGCCAGGCGGAGGCGAGTCTGCGGCGGCTGGGCACCGACTACATCGATCTGTACCAGATCCACCGCTACGACCCGAACACGCCGATCGAGGAGACGATGGAGGCGCTGCACGACCTCGTGCGCGCCGGGAAGGTGCGCTACATCGGGGCCTCCTCGATGTGGACGTGGCAGTTCGCCAATGCCCAGCACACCGCCGAACTGCACGGCTGGACGCCGTTCGTGTCGATGCAGGACCAGTACAACCTGCTGATGCGCGAGGAGGAGCGGGAGATGCTGCCGTTCTGTCTCGACCAGGGCGTCGGGGTGCTGCCGTGGAGCCCGCTGGCCCGGGGCCGGCTGACCCGCGACTGGGAGGACGACACCACCTCGCGTGCGCGCAGCGACCAGTTCGGCTCCACCCTCTACCGGCAGGCGGAGGACTCCGACCGGGCGACGGTGCGGGCGGTGGCCGAACTCGCCGCCGAGCGTGGCGTGTCACGCGCGCAGATCGCGCTGGCCTGGCTGCTGCACCAGCAGGCGGTCACCGCGCCGATCGTCGGCGTCACGAAGGAACAGCATCTCAGCGACGCGGTGGCAGCGGTCGAACTGCGGCTGGACGACGACGAGATCGGCCGCCTGGCCAAGCACTACGCGCCGCGCGCGCCCGAGGGCTTCTGACCGTTCCGTGCGGGGCGGCACACCGTCCAGGCCAGCGCGAGGGCGAGCAGGTCCTCGGCCACGGCGCCGGGCCAGTCGGTACCCGCCCTGTCGTGCGCTGTCCGGCGCCACCACGCCCCGGCGAAGGACCCGCCCACGGCGCCGGCGGCGCCCATCGTCGCCGCGACCGCCGGGGG
>NZ_JTIY01000001.1:6192529-6231691 GCF_000818175.1 Streptomyces sp. AcH 505 | reverse complement strand
CAGCCCGCCGAACAGCGTCCGGGGCACCAGCCCGGCCGGGGCGAGCCTGCTCGGGGTCCGCGGAAGCTTGTCGCCCACCAGCTCGCCCACGGCGCCCACGGAGGCGAGCGCCGTGGCCGGCCGGGAGGCGAGGAGGGCCGCCGGGCGGGACGTCTCCGCCGCGTCCGTCGTCAGCGCGACCGCCGCGGTGCCCAGCTGGCTGCGCAGCCCGGACACCACTCCCACCAGTACTTCGCGGATCATGCGGCACGTCCAATCTCGTAGGTGTGCGGTACGGGTGCGCGATGCAGGTGCGTGATGTGGCGGTATGACCCGATTTTTCGGGGTACTCGATCACCATGAACACGATGAACTGGGATCTAGCGTCCTCCCCCGGCGTGACGGCCATTCTCGTGCCCATCGTGGGCCTGATCGTGGTCGGTGTGCTGATCGGCGCCTTCTTGTGGGGACGCAGGATCAGAGACCACGAGTCCGTACCGCCCCGGCCCGACGAGCAGACGAAACTCCCGGACGAGGGCCCCGTCCGGGAGATCCTGGAGAACCGCGAACCGGACGAAGTACCGGAGTCCGACGAGCGGCTGATGCCGGGCGAGCTGAAGGGCAACGGCACGATCGGTTCGCGGTCGGCGCCACTGAAGAAGACCCCGAAGTGGAACGAGGACTCCGGCGGGAGCTTCGGCAGCGGCGGGTTCCGCTGAGCGTGCCGCCGCACCGGCCCCGGGTCCCCGGGCCACGCGCTCACGCGCACTCGTCGTCGTCCGCGAGGATCCCGTCCAGGATCTCGTCCCTGATCCGCGTGCACGAGCCGCTGATCAGCCGGGACACATGCATCTGCGACATGCCCAGCTCCTTGGCGATCATGCTCTGGGTCATCCCGCAGAAGAACCGCAGGTACAGGATCCGCCGGTCCCTGTCCGGCAGCGAGCCGAGCCCGGGCCGCACGGCCTCGCGGTCGATGACCACGTCCAGCGCCGGGTCGAGGCCGCCCAGCGTGTCGGAGAGCGAATGCGCGGCGTCGTCCCCCTGGCCGCGGAACTCCGCGTCGAGCGAGAGAGCGGCGAAGCTGTCGATGGCGCGCGTGCCGTCGATGACCTCCTGCTCCGTCAGCCCGGTGTGCGCCGCGATCTCGGTGGCCGTCGGGATCCGTCCGCCGACGCTCTGCGCCAGCTCCTGCCGGGCGACGCGGACCCCGGCCCGCAGCTCCTGGACCCGCCGGGGCACATGCACGCTCCACATGTAGTCGCGGAAGTGGCGCTTGATCTCGCCGTCGATGGTGGGGATCGCATAGCTCTCGAACGGCTTGCCGCGCGCCGGGTCGTACCGGCTCACCGCCTTGACGAGACCCAGCGAGGCGACCTGCGTCAGATCCTCCAGGGACTCGCCCCGGTTGCGGTAGCGGCACGCCATCCGGTGCGCCAGCGGCAGCCACGCGGTGGCGACCTCCTGCCGGACGCGGACCTTCTCGGCGCCCTCGGGCAGCCGCGCCAGCCTGCGGAAGGCATCCGCCGTATCGGGGGAATCGTCATGCGGATGATTCGATTTGACATTTCCACTCACACGAGAAGGCATTCACATACCCTCCTGTCGAAGGACGACGAAATGTTTGCCCGAAGTACGCCGATCCAAAACGCGGCCCGGATCCGTCCCATGATTAATCCTGGCAGGTCGGGGCACTCGGCGCGTATGTCAGATACATTTCCCCGGGGAACAGCGGGCCGGACCGAGCCGGAATTGCCGACAGGCCGGGGAGAAATCTCGGCCGCCGTCATCGCGCTGCTCCGCAATTCGGGGGCCGCGCCCTCGGCGGAGACCGTGTCCGCCGCCGATCCCTACGGAGATGATCTCCAACTCGCGCTCTATCTCTGTTACGAGCTGCATTACCGGGGGTTCGCCGGCGTCGCCGCTGAGCGCGAGTGGGATCCCGGGCTGCTGGCCGTCCGCGCGGCGCTGGAGGCGCGGTTCCTGGCGGCTCTGCGCCGCGACGCGACGCGCCACGACGACCTCGGCGAGGCACTGGCGGAGATCCTGACGGAGCCCGTGGACGGCACAGGCGTCTCGCACTTCCTGCGCGACAAGGGCGAGCTGTGGCAGCTGCGCGAGTACGCGGCGCAGCGCTCGCTCTACCACCTGAAGGAGGCCGATCCGCACATCTGGGTGCTGCCGCGCCTCCGGGGCCGGGCCAAGGCGGGGATGGCGGCGATCGAGTTCGACGAGTACGGCGGGGGCCGGGCCGAGCGCATGCACCAGCGGCTCTACGCCGACCTGATGACGGACCTGGACCTCGATCCGGCGTACGGGCACTACCTGGAGGCCGGTACGGCCGAGATCCTGGCCACGGTCAATCTGATGTCGCTGCTCGGCCTGCACCGGGCCCTGCGCGGCGCGCTCGTCGGCCACTTCGCCACGATCGAGATCACCTCGTCCCCCGGCTCGCGGCGGATCGCCGAGGCGATGGAGCGCACCGGCGCCGGCCCCGCCGCTGTGTTCTTCCACAGTGAGCACGTGGAGGCCGACGCGGTGCACGAGCAGGTCGTACGCCACGAGGTCGTCGAAGGACTGCTGGCGGACGAGCCGCATCTCGCGCCCGACATCGCCTTCGGCATCGACGCCACCGGCTATCTGGAGGACCGGCTCGGCGAGCGGCTGCTGTCCGCCTGGCAGGCGGGCGGTACGTCGCTGCGTACCGCACTCGAGTGAGCGCGCCCGGCGTTCCACGTTCGAGGTTCGACGTTCCAGGAGGAGTGGGTGGTCAGCCATGACGTACGACCCCGCCGGCGGGCGGCCCCGTCCCGTCAGCGTCCAGCGCAAGGGCCCCACCCTGGTGGAAGGCCCCGTCGAGGTGCTGCTGGAGGACGGTACGACGGTGTCGTCCGACCGGTTCTGCGTGGCGCTCTGCGCCTGCGGGCGCAGTAGGCGTTACCCCTGGTGCGACACCAGTCACCGCAGGTGACAGCCGTTGCCGGAGCATGATGCGAGTACGCTTCTCGGCGTCACCTCGTTGATCACACATGCTCCGGAGCCCTCGCATGACCACAGGCAGACCCAAGGACCAGGTCGACACCAGCAAGCCTCATCCGGCGCGTGTGTACGACTGGCTGCTCGGCGGCAAGGACAACTACCAGGTCGACCGGCAGGTCGGCGAGAAGCTGCCCCAGGCGGCGCGGGAGAACGCGGCCCGCAACCGGGCGTTCATGCACCGGGCGGCGGCCTGGCTCGCGGGTGAGGGCGTCGACCAGTTCCTCGACATCGGGACCGGCATTCCGACCGAGCCGAATCTGCACCAGATAGTGCAGAAGATCAATCCGGCCGCCCGGATCGTCTACGCGGACAACGACCCGATCGTCCTGCGGCACGCCGAAGCACTGCTGATCAGCACCCCCGAGGGCGGCACCGACTACATCCAGGCCGACGTGCGTGACGCGGGCTCCATCCTCGAACATGCCCGTACGTTCCTGGACTTCAGCCGTCCTGTCGCGCTGTCGATGATCGCCCTGATGCACTTCATCACCGACGAGGAAGACCCGTACGCGATCACGCGCAGCCTCGTGGACGCGCTGCCCTCCGGCAGTTACCTGACGCTGTCGCACGGCACGACCGACGAGCACCCCGAGCTGGCCAGTTCGGTCAAGACGACCTACCGCGAGGGCGCGATCCCGCTGCGGATGCGCACCCGCGCCGAGGTCGAGCCGTTCTTCGCGGGACTCGACCTCGTGAAGCCCGGTCTGGTGACGGCGACGCAGTGGTACCAGGACACCCCGGCTCCCAAGGAGGAGCTGAGCGGCTTCTACGTCGGAGTGGCCCGCGTCCGCTGAGGAGGCCCGCCGAGGAGGTCCCCTGAGAAGGGAAGTGGCCCGTGACCGTCATCGCGGCTTCCCTGCTGCCCGTCAACACCACGCTGGGCGTGCTGCTCGCCGTGCTGCTGATGGTGGCGGTCGTGGTGGCGGCGCGGTTCCACCTCGGACCGGGCTCCGGGGCCGGCCGCTCGCGTGAGATCGCGGTCGCCGGATTACGGGCGGCGGTCCAGCTCGCCGCCGTCTCCTTCCTCATCACGTGGGTGATGCGCTCCCTGGCGGGACTGATCGCGTTCCTGCTGGTCATGTTCGTGGCGGCCGTACGCACGGCGGGCCGCCGGATCACCGCCGACAGCTCCTGGTGGCGGACGTCGGCGCCGATCGCTGTCGGGGTGGCCCCGGTGGTGGCGGCGCTGCTGCTCACCGGGCTCGTGCCCGTCAAGGGCATCGCGCTCATCCCGATCACCGGCATCCTGCTGGGCGGCGCGCTGACCGCGACCGTACTGGCGGGCCGGCGCGCCCTGGACGAGCTGGCGCTGCGGCACGGCGAGGTGGAGGCCGCCATGGCGCTCGGTTTCCTCGACCGGGACGCGCGCCTGGAGATCGCCCGCCCCGCGGCCTCCGACGCACTGCTGCCGGGCCTCGACCAGACCCGTACGGTCGGTCTCGTGACCCTGCCCGGCGCGTTCGTCGGCATGCTGCTGGGCGGCGCGACACCCGTCATGGCGGGGGCGGTCCAGCTGTTCGTCCTCATCGCGCTGATGGCGGTCCAGTCCGTGGCCGTGACGGTGACGATCGAACTGGTCGCACGCGGTCGTCTGCACCGGCCCGCCAACAGCTGAGCCCCGTGGACGGTGTGCGGAAAAGCACGGCGGGAACGGCCGGGAATGGGCGAAGATGGCGCCTGTGGCCACCGTTGTCGAGCTGACCCATTACCCCGTGAAGGGCTGCGCGGGCGTCCCGTTGGACGATGCCCTCATGACGCCCGCCGGGCTCGCGCACGACCGCAGCTTCCTGGTCGTCGACGACGAGGGCGTGTTCCGGACCCAGCGGCGCGATCCCGGGATGGCGCTGATCCGTCCGTACGTGAGCGCCGACGGTGAGCGGCTCACGCTGCGCGCCGAGGGGGCGGGCGACGTGGTCGTCGACGTGGATCTCACGGCGCCGCGCAGGACGGTCGAGATGTTCGGCACCCCCTACCGGGGGATCGACCAGGGCGGAGCGGTCGCCGACTGGCTGTCCACGGTGCTCGGCGTGGCGTGCAGGCTGGTGCGCGTACCGCCCGAGCACGACCGGGTGACGGACGGGCAGACGCCGGGGACCTCCGGGTACGCCGACAGCTCGGCCGTCCATGTCGTCTCCCGCGCCTCGCTCGACCTGCTCAACGCGCGGATGGCGGAGCGGGACGCGCCGCCGCTGCCGATGGACCGGTTCCGGCCGAATGTCGTCGTCGACGGCTGGGACGAACCGCATGTGGAGGACCTGGTGCGGCGGGTCGCGGTGGGCGACACGGAGCTGGGCTACACCAAGCTGGCCGTGCGCTGCGTCGTCACCACCGTCGACCAGCGGGAGGGGACGAAGGCGGGTCCTGAGCCGCTGCGTACGCTGGCCGGCTATCGGCGGGCCACCGGGGGCGGGGTGGCCTTCGGCAGCAAGTTCGCGGTGGTACGGCCGGGCAAGCTGTCGGTCGGCGACGTGCTGACGGTCACCGGCTGGGGCCCGACGGAGCTGTAGACCGGACGTCCCGGGGTCTGTCTTACGCAGCGCTCGGGGCTCGCCTTACGTAGCGGGCGACACGCCCGGGGCGACAATCGCGCCGCGGCCGAGACCGGCCAGCAGCCGCTCCAGGACCAGACCCGCTTCCTCGCGGGCTTTGACATGGTCCTCGGCGCCCGCGATGTAGAGGCTGGCCTCCGAGATCAGTGCGGCCAGCATCCTCGTGAGCGGGGCGACCGGCAGGTCGTCGACATTGCCCTCGCGGACGGCCTCGGTCAGTGCCTCGGCCAGCAGTATGTAGCCGTGCTCCTCGACCAGCGCGTCCCACGCGCTGTGCCCCAGCACCGCGGGGCCCTCGATCAGCACGATCCGCTGGAACTGGGCGTCGTTGCAGGCGTCGAGGAAGGACTGGAAGCCGCTGCGCAGCAGCTGCCAGGCGTCACCGGGATGCTGCTCGGCCCGGGCGGTCTCCTGCTCGACCAGCCGCTGCGCCATCTCCTGGGCGCACTCCGCCATGACGGCGCGGAACAGGTCGGCCTTGTCCTTGAAGTGGTGGTAGAGCGCGCCCCGGGTGACGTCGGCAGCGGTCACGATGTCCTCGGTGCCGGTCGCGGCGAATCCGCGCTCGGCGAAGAGTTCCCGCGCGGCGCGCAGCAGCGCGCGCCGGGTGTCCGCGACGTGCTCCGCGCGACGGCTCCGTCTCTTCCCCGCTGGCATACCTACATCCTGTCTCATACAGTCTGTATGTTAGTAGAGGACTTCTTCCAACCCCGGGGGCCCGGGGGAACTGGAGACAGCGATCATGGGACTTCCGCTCAATCTGGCCGTCAAGAATGGCACCTACCTCATCAAGCAGAAGATCCTCCGGCGGAAGAAGTTCCCGCTGGTCGTGGAGATCGAACCCCTTTTCGCGTGCAACCTCGGCTGCGCGGGCTGCGGCAAGATCCAGCACCCGGCCAGCGTGCTCAAGCAGCGCATGCCGGTCGAGCAGGTCATGAAGGCCGTCAAGGAGGCCGGTGCCCCGACGGTCTCGCTGGCCGGCGGTGAGCCGCTGATGCACCCGCAGATCGACGAGATGACGCGCCAGCTCCTGGCGAAGGGCAAGTTCGTGGTGCTCTGCACCAACGCCGTGCTGCTGCCGAAGCATCTGCACAAGTTCAAGCCGCACCGCAACTTCGCGTGGATGGTCCACATCGACGGGCTGCGCGAGCGGCACGACGAATCGGTCAGCAAGGTCGGGGTGTTCGACCAGGCGATCGAGGCGATCAAGCAGGCGAAGGCGGCCGGGTTCAAGGTCTACACGAACTCGACCTTCTTCAACAACGACAGCCCGCAGGACGTCATCGACGTGCTCCAGTACCTCAACGACGACCTCAAGGTCGACCGGATGCAGATCTCGCCCGGCTACGCCTACGAGAAGGCCCCGGACCAGGACCGCTTCCTCGGCGTCGAGCAGACGCGCGCCATGTTCAAGAAGGCGTTCGGCGACGGCAGGCGCAAGGGCTGGCGGCTCAACCACTCGGCGCTGTACCTGGACTTCCTCGAAGGCAAGCTCGACTTCGAGTGCACGCCGTGGGCGATCCCGTCGTACTCCCTGAAGGGGTGGCAGAAGCCCTGCTACCTGATGTCGGACGGGTACGTCGAGACGTACCAGGAGCTGCTGGACACCACCGAGTGGGACAACTACGGCCGGGGCAAGGACCCGCGCTGCGACAACTGCATGGCGCACTGCGGCTTCGAGCCCACCGCTGTGATGGCCACGATGAGCTCTCTCAAGGAGAGTCTGCGCGCCGTCACGACCACCTGACCGGGCCACCTCACCGGGTCGGGTCGGTCCGACCGGTGCTCGCTCGGCCCGACCGGTGCTCGCTCAGCCAGTCCAGCGCTTCGGCGCCGGCCGTGCCGAGGACCGAGATGTGTCCGTCGGCCGGGCTCAGCCACAGTTCAGCCGTCGGGCAGTGGGCCGCCAGCCACTGCCCGTGGGTGCTGGGCGCGATCCGGTCCTCGCCGCCGTGCTCCAGCAGGACCGGTGCTTCGATCAGCGCCGGGTCGAAGCCCCACGGCGTCACGTACGCCAAGTCGTCGTCGATCAGCGCGCCGGGTCCCGCCGCCACGGCGGGACCGACGACGTCCCCGAACCAGGACCACTCGCCGGCGAGCGCCGCGTGGTCGGCGGGCGTGAACATCTCCGGGTCGTACGTGGCGTCCGCCTCGTGGGCCTCCTTCGCTGCCCGCCCGGCGGCGGCAGCGCCCAGGGTCGCGCGGCCCGAGTCGGACATGCCGGCGAACCAGTCGAGCCCGTCCGCGTCGAACGGCGCCAGGCCCGCGACGCTGACGGCCGCGAACACCCGGTCCGGCAGCAGTGCGGCGCACGCCAGCGCGTGCGGTCCGCCGCCGGAGTGGCCCATGACGGCGAACCGTCCGATGCCGAGCGCGGCGGTGACGGCGGCGACATCGGCGGCCACCGACGCCACGCTCCGGCCCGGGAGCGGGGTCGACCGGCCGTAGCCGGGACGGTCGTACGACACCCAGCGCACCCCGAGCCGGTCGGCGGCGGGGAACAGCGGCGCGGGCGGCGCACCGATGTTCGGGGTGCCGTGGTGCCAGAAGACGACCAGCGGATCGGCCGCGCGGTCCGTACCGGAGTCGTAGATGTGCACCGTGCGACCGTCGGGCAGCTCCAGATCAGTCTCGTTCATACCGGCACCGTACGCGGCAGTGCGACCGGCCCTGCGGTGGTTGACAGCGCCGGGCGGCGCTGTCAATGATCACCGAGGCTCCTGACTCCGTCCGACGGGAAGAACACCATGGACCGCACCGAGGACACCGAGGACACCGGCATGCGGCCACGGACGGCGGAGGCCGGCCGGCGGACGGCGGTGTGGATCGCGTCCGTCGACTCCGACGAGCCGCAACTGCTCTTCGAGACGGCCGAATTGCTGCTTGAGGCCCCCAACTGGTCGCACGACGGCCGGAGTCTGCTGCTCAACGGCGCGGGACGGCTGTGGCGGCTCGACGTCGAGGCCCCCTCGGGGCTGGCGGAGATCCCGCTCGACGGGGTGCCGGACATCAACAACGACCATGTGCTCTCCCCCGACGGACGCACCGTGTACGTGTCGGGCATGGACGGACATCTGTACGCGGCGCCCGTCGCCGGGGGCAAGGGCGTCCGCCTGACGGCCGACGACGGGACGCTGCACTTCCTGCACGGCGTCAGCCCCGACGGTCGGACCCTCGCCTACGTCGAGATCGCGCGCGGGGCGGACGGCTCGCCCGGCCGGCTGGCGCTGATGCCGGCGGCCGGCGGGCCCGGCAAGGCCGTCGACACCGGGGAGGGCCATCTCGACGGCCCGGAGTACTCCCCCGACGGCGAGTGGATCTACTGCAACACGGAGACCTTCACCGAGGCCCCGGGGCACGCCCAGATCGCGCGGCTGCCCGCCGCGGGGAGTGTGCTGCGACGGGTGCACACCTCCGACACCGTCGACTGGTTCCCGCACCTGTCACCGGACGGAGCGCACGCCGCGTACGTGTCGTTCCCACCGGGCACGCTGGGGCACCCGGCCAACCTCGACGTCACCGTACGACTGGTGCGGACCGACGCCTGGGCCGTGCCGGTGCGCACGTTCCCGCTGTTCGGCGGTCAGGGCACGATGAACGTCAACAGCTGGTCCCCGGACAGCCGGCGCTTCGCCTTCGTCTCGTACCCGCTCGACGGCCGGGCCGGGTGATCCGCTCACGACCGGGAGACGACCGTCCCCACGGTCCTGGCGGGCCGGAACCCGAGGTCGTCGATGGCGAAGGTGGGGTGGCTGCGACGGCGCACGGTCACTCCGCAGCCCCGCTCCGACTCGGCCCAGCCGCCACCGCGGAAGATCCGGTACGCGCCGTAGACCTCCTCGTCGTAGAGGTCCCAGCACCACTCCCAGACGTTGCCCAGCATGTCGTGCAGCCCCCACGCGTTGGGCGCCTTGCCGCCGACGTCGTGCACCCGGTCGCCGGAATTGCCGTCGTACCAGGCGATGTCGTCGATCTCCCCGTACCGGTAGCCGTCGGTGCCGCCCTTGCAGGCGTACTGCCACTCCGCCTCGGTCGGCAGCCGGTACCCGTCGGACGTCCGGTCCCAGGCCACTTCGTCGCTCTCCTCGGCGCGGGAGTACGCCGGTCTCAGCCCTGACAGCTCGGAGAGGCGGTTGCACACCTCGATCGCGTCGAGCCAACTCACGTTCGTCACCGGCGAGTCGGCGGGCGTGGACGGGCTGACGTCCGCTCCGGTGACGGCCCTGTGGAGCGCAGCCGTGACCGGATACCGACCGAGCAGGAAGGGCGCCACGTCGGCCTGCCAACAGATGCCCCGCCGGTCGTCCCTGAGGTCGACCGTGCCGCCTGGCACGGGAATCATCGAGGGGACAGGGGGAGCTTCGGCCGGCGAACGCACGCGGCGCACCTCTCTGTTCGGGAAGGTCACGAGATCGTCGGCCTCACGATACGGGCCCGCATGGTCACTTGGCGTTCGGGACTCGGCGCCTCGGCAGGAACTCCTCGGGGAGGCCCTGGAGCCGGCCACCGGCGGACAGCCGGTGGCTCACCAGGTCGTGGCGAGCCAGGCGGCCACCCCGGCGAGTACGACCAGGGCGGCGTTGAGGCCGGTCTCCTTGACCTCGCCCCTGGACAGGTGGAGGCCGGCTGCCAGCACCTGGAGGACGAGCATGCCGATCGCGGCCGCCATCGCCAGGACGGGCGCTATCCCTGTCAGCGGCGGCAGCACGAGGCCGGCGACGCCGAGGATCTCGACGACACCGATGCCACGGACCACCCACATCGGGACCGTGTCGACCCAGCCCATCATGGGTGCCAGCCGCTCCTTGGACTGCGCGACCTTCTTGCCGCCCGCGAACAGGAAGAAGAGTCCCAGGACGCCGGTGACGATCCAGTAGGCGATTTCCATTGCCGTCCTCCGTCATGGTTACGAGTTGTGCGTAGGCACATGGTCGGTGACTATGGACCGGCTTACAAAAGGCACACCGGTGTGCGTGGCGAACCAGGAGCGCCCATGTCGAAGTACCGCAACACCTGCCTCATCCGCGGCGACGGCGGCCGGGCCATCCGCGGCATCCTGGACCGCATCGGCGACAAGTGGACGCTGCTGGTGGTGGCCACGCTCGACGGCGAGCGGATGCGCTTCACCGAGCTGCAGCAGCGGATCCCCGGGATCTCGCAGCGGATGCTGACACGTACGGTGCGGCATCTGGAGCGGGACGGTCTCGTGGCCCGTACGGTGTTCCCCGAGGTGCCGCCCCGGGTCGAGTACGAACTCACCGCGACGGGACGGACGTTGATCGAGCCGGCGGTGGCGCTGGCGGAGTGGGCCGTGGACAAGAACCCCCAGATCGAGCGGAGCCAGGCGGCCTACGACGCGCGGCAGCCCTGAGACCTCCGTCCGCTCCACCGCGCGGGGCGGGGGTCCGCCTCGGGGATCCCTGGGGGTTAACCCCCAGGCAAGTCCGGGGACCACCCGGTTCGTTCGGGGGACGCGGGGTCCGTAGGTTCTGGGGTGGAATCAAGGCATCGTTCGACACCCCCTCCGGAGGAACCCCGTGACCGCGCCGGCGCACCGCCCGACCAGCACCGCCCACCCGCTCGTCGCGGCCTTCGTGCGCTTCGTCGTCTGTGGCGGCGGAGTCGGACTCGCCTCCAGCGCGGCGCTCGTACTGCTGAGCGGGCGGATGTCGATGGTCGTCGCGAACGCGCTGATCAGTGTGGTCTCCACCGTGCTCGCGACCGAGCTGCACAGCCGGATCTCCTTCCGCAGCGAGCGGCGGGGCTGGAGCGTCCATCTGCAGTCCGGTCTGACGGTCGCCGTGAGCTACGCGTTCACGACGGGGGCTCTGCTCGTCCTGCACTCCCTGCAGTCCGCGCCGTCGGCCGTGGTCGAGCAGAGCGTCTATCTGTCGGCCTCGGCGCTGGCGGGGGTCGGCAGGTTCGCCCTGCTGCGGGTCGTGGTCTTCGCCGAGCGGGCGGCCAAGAACGACGCCGTGCTCGGCAAGTCGTCCGTGGCCATGACCGCCTGAAGTGCCGCTCCCCCGTTACTGGTTGCCGCCACTCACCGTCCGCAGGCAGTCGGCGGCGACCTCGGCGACCGCCGTGCGCGCCTGCGCCAGGTAGGGGCGCGGGTCGTGCGCGTCGGGGGACGCGGCGAGCGCCGCGCGGACGGCCCCGGTGAACGCGACGTTGAGCATCGTGCCGAAGTTGATTTTGGTCATGCCCGCACGCACCGCCGCCGCCAACAGATCGGCGGGGACGCCGGACGAGCCGTGCAGGACCAGCGGCACCGGCACCGCCGCACTGATCCGCGCGACGAGGTCGAGGTCGACCTGTGCCGTCCGGTCCGTCATGGCGTGGGTGGATCCGACGGCGACGGCGAGCGCGTCGACCCCGGTGGCTTCGACGAACTCCCGCGCCTGCTGCGGGTCGGTGCGTACGCCCGGGGTGTGCGCCGAGCCCTTCTTGCCGCCGATCTCGCCCAGCTCCGCCTCGATGTACAGGCCGTGCGCATGGGCCCAGTCGGCCGCCTCACGCGTCGCCCGGACGTTGTCCTCGTCGCTGCGGCGTGACGCGTCGAACATCACGGAGCTGGCGCCGCATTCGGCCGTGCGGAACAGCAGGGCGGCGTCCTCGACATGGTCGAGGTGGAGGGAGAGTGCCGCGCTGCTCGCCCGCGCTATCGCGGCGGCGGCAGCGGCGAGCGGGGCGACGTCGCCGTGGTGGCGCGCCGCGTTCTCGCTGATCTGGAGGATGGCCGGCAGTCCGGTCGCCTCGGCGGCGACGGCGACCGCCTCGGCGTGCTCGATGGCGATCACGTTGAAGGCGGCGACGCCGGTGTGCGCGTCGTGCGCGGCGGTGACGAGGGCGGAAGTGGTGGTCAACACGGTGTCATGCTCCTGCGTACGGCAGCGCCGGGATGCGATGCGGTGGGGCGGTGGTTTTCTGGGGATCGTCGCTCCGGTCCCCGGTGCGGACGGCGGCCGGGCGCCCGGTGACGTCCAAGGACCACCGGGCGCCCGGCCGTTGACCGGGGTGTTACGGGCGGGCGGCCAGGACGACGGACCTGGTCAGGTTGCGCGGGCGGTCCGGGTCGAGGCCCTTGGCGCGGGCGACGGCCTCGGCGAGGCGCTGAACCCGTACCAGGTCGACCTGCGCGTCCTGCGGGTGGTCGACGAAGGTGGCGCCGGTGGGGGCGACGTCCTTGGCCAGCTCACCGGTGTCCCGGCCGAAGTGCCAGACGAGCCGGTTCGGTGCGGCGATGCTGATCGGGCCGTGCCGGTACTCCATGCTCGGGTACGACTCCGTCCACGCCTGCGCGGCCTCCCGCATCTTCAGCCCGGCTTCCCGCGCGACACCGTGGGCCCAGCCGTCGCCGAGGAAGGTGATCTGCTCGGCGGTCAGCCACTCCTCGGCGAGTGGCTCGTCGAGCACGCTCTGCGCCGCCGCGGCCAGCGGTTCGATGTCCTCGCCGAGCGAGGCGCGCAGGGTGGCCAGGGCGGTCGTCGCGAACACCGTCTGGACGACGGAGCGTTCGTCGGCGAAGCCCAGGTCCACGATGTGGTCGGCGGCGTTCACCACCGGGGTGTCGAGATCGGCGGTGAGGGCCACGGTGGGGCAGCTCTCACGCGCCCGCCGCAGGACGTCGAGGACTTCGGTCGTGGTGCCGGAGCGGGTGATCGCGACGAGCCGGTCGTAGTCGCGGTCCTCGGGGTAGGCGGAGGCCGTGAAGTAGTCGGTCTCCCCGTAGCCTCCCGTTTCCCGCAGGACGGCGTACGCCTCGGCCATGAACCACGACGTGCCGCAGCCGATGACCGCGACGCGCTCGCCACGCTTCGGCAGGCCGTCGGCGGCCTCGGCCACGTCGGCGGCCTTGCGCCAGGCGTCCGGCTGGCGGGCGATCTCGTCGCTGGTGAGAGACATGTGCGTAACTCCTCGGTGAAGACTCGGTGGTGGGGTG
The DNA here is from genome assembly GCF_000818175.1 of Streptomyces sp. AcH 505. Classification (GTDB taxonomy): domain Bacteria; phylum Actinomycetota; class Actinomycetes; order Streptomycetales; family Streptomycetaceae; genus Streptomyces. The sequence continues at coordinate 6,218,182 of NZ_JTIY01000001.1, read as the reverse complement.
TGCGGGGGTGCGGGTCCGGCCGCCTTATTGCTTTCCCTGGTGGGCGGCGAAGTACCGGACGAGGTCGGGCGCGGGGGGCGGTACGGGGGTGTGCGCGCCGGAAGCGCGCAGCGAGGCGGTGGCGGCGGTGCCCGCGGCGACGGCTTCGCGTGCGGCGACGGGTGATGTACGGGTCGGGCCGCCCTCGGCGGCGAACCGGAGGAATTCCCCGACCAGTTGGTCGTCGGCGCCGCCGTGTGTGGAGTTGCCGCCGGTGACGGTCTCGGTGTGGTCGGCGTCGGACCGGTAGCCGTGACGGCGGCTGTTCCACACCTTGACGGTCGGGTTGTCGTCGTCGAGGCCGTCGCCGAAGTTCTCCAGCCGCCCCTCGTCCCCGATGACGGTGTAGTTGCGCCAGTAGTCGGGGGTGAAGTGACACTGCTGATAGCTGGCGAGCACACCGTTGTCGAGGCGGGTGAGCATCATGGAGATGTCCTCCACGTCCACGACCGGGTTGAGACCGGTCAGCGCCGAGGGCGGCCAGATGCCGGGGTCGAACCAGTCCGGCATCCGCGCCGGGTCCTCGTCGGACGAGCCGGTCCGCTCCGCACGGCGGGGGTTCGTGCCGTACACGGCCAGGTCGCCCATGGCGACGACCTCGCGCGAGTAGCCGCCGGCCAGCCAGTGGATCACATCGAGGTCGTGGGCCCCCTTCTGCAGCAACAGCCCGGTGGTCCTGGCGCGTTCGGCGTGCCAGTCCTTGAAGTAGAAGTCGCCGCCATGGCCGACGAAGTGCCGGCACCACACCGAACGGACCTGGCCGACGAGTCCTTCGTCGATCATCTCCCGCATCCGGCGAAGCACGGGCAGATGGCGGAGGTTGTGGCCGACGTAGAGGCGGGTGCCCGAGTCGAAGGCACCGCGCAGCAGCCGGTCGCAGTCGTCCAGGGTGATGGCCAGCGGCTTCTCCACGAAGACCGGCACGCCCGCGGTGAGGAAGAACAGGCTGGGTTCGACGTGCCGGTCGTCGGGGGTGAGGACGAAGACCGCGTCGAGCCCGTCGTCCACCATGTCGTGGTAGTCGGTGTGCACGGTGACGCCGGCGCCGAACAGGTCGACGGCGTCGGCCCTGCCGCGCGGCGAGGGGTCGGCGCACGACACCACCCGCGCGACGCCCGGCCGGTTTGCGCCGGCCGCCAGCGGGGCCCGCTGGCCGATGCCGACGACGCCCACGCGCAGTTCACTCATCGTTTCTCGCAGCCTTCCGGTCGGATCGTGGGGGACTTCAGTGGCCGAGGGTGACGCGCAGCGACGGCTGGAGCAGGTGTTCGTGCGCGCGCACCATGTCGTCGCACAGGTCCCAGATCTGTTCGACGGTGAGCGTGGCGGCGGTGGCCGGGTCGGTCATGGCGGCGTGCCGGATGTGCCGCGGGTCGTCCTCGACGGCGGCCCGTACCACGAGGTCGTTCATGCTCAGATACGTACGGTTGAGCGCGGCGCACTGCGCGGGCAGGGCTCCGACCCGGGTGGGCTGCACGCCGAGGCTGTCGACCAGGCAGGGCACTTCGACGGTGCCTTCGGCGGGCAGGTTGTCGATCAGCCCGTGGTTGGGGACGTTGCCGTAGACGGTGCGCGGGGTGCCGGTGGTGATGCTGTGGATGACCTGCGGCGCGTACTCCATCGTGGCCTCGACGGGCAGCGGTTCGCCCGCAGCGAGGGCGCGGCGGGTCTCCTCGTACGCCGCGACGTTCTCGTCCACGATGCCGAGGTAGGCGCCGACCGGCAGCCGCAGCCGGTCGATCTCGCTGTCGTGGTGCAGGTACCAGGGCACGTACTCGCTGGAGTGCTCGCTGGTCTCGGTCGGGTAGTGGCCGAGCCGGCGGTACATGTCGACCCGTACCCGGCGGCGCAGTTGCTCGTCCTCGGCGATCAGCGCGTCGAGCCGGGGGTAGAGGTCGATGCCCTGGTGTTCGAAACGCAGCACCCACGCCTGGTGGTTGACGCCGGCCGCGTGGTAACTGATCTCCTCGTAGGGCACCTTGACCAGGTCCGCCAGGTCGCGCATGGTCCAGTACACCGAGTGGCACAGGCCCACCACACGGGTGAGTCCGGTCGCCCGGGTCAGGTACTGGACGTTCATCGCCATCGGGTTGGTGTAGTTCAGCAGCCAGGCGTCCGGGCAGACGGCGGCGATGTCCTCGCCGAGCGCCTTGAGCACGGGGAAGGTGCGCAGGGCGCGGAAGATGCCGCCGATGCCGATGGTGTCGCCGATGGTCTGGCGCAGGCCGTAGCGCGCGGGCACCTCGAAGTCGGTCCTGGTCGACTCACCCATACCGACCTGGATGATGTTGATGACGAAGTCGGCGCCTTCGAGGGCTTCCCGCCGGTCGGCGTGGGCGGTGATGTGCGGGGCCGCGCTCCGATCGGCCGCGATGACGCGCGCGGCGCCGTGCGCGGTCGCCAGCCGCTCGGCGTCGATGTCGTGCAGGGCGATGTGCACGTCCTTCAGTTCGGGGAACGCGAAGATGTCGGCGAGGAGCCCCTGGGTGAAGACGACGCTGCCTGCGCCGATGAACACGATCTTCTTGGCGGTCATCACTGGCTCTTTCCGTTGTGGGCGGCGGCTGCGACAGCCTCGTCCCAGGTGGGCTGCGCGGCGGTGCCGCCGTGGGCGCGGGTGGACAGGGAGCCGCAGACGGCGGCGAGTTCGAGGGCCCGTGCGGGGGGCTCACCGGCGAGGACGGCGGCGATGTACCCGGCGTCGAAGCTGTCACCGGCGCCGACGGTGTCCCGCGGCACCGCGGGGACGCCGCGGGTGGTCCGTACGGTGGCGCCGTCGTGTGCGAGGGCGCCTTCGGCGCCGTTCTTCACGACGACGAGTGGTCCCCGGGAGGCGAGTTGGCGCGCGGCGGACTCCGGTGTGCCGTGCGGCTGTCCGGCGAGTGCGAGCGCTTCCTGTGCGTTGGGCAGCAGGAAGTCGAGGACGGGCAGGACGGCGGCGATCCCGGCCGGGTCCCAGCGCCCCGAGGGGTCGTCGTTGGTGTCCAGCGACGTCGTGGCGCCGTGGGCGCGGGCGGTGCGCAGTATGCCGGGCAGGGCCGCCGCGAGTTTCGGCAGCAGGAAGTAGGACGCCGCGTGCACATGCCGGCTGGTGGTGAGCAAGTCCTCCGGTATGTCGTCGGGTCCGGTGGCGGCGAGGGTCCCGGCGGCCGTGATGATGGCGCGGTCGTCGGCGCGTGCGATCACGGCGGTGAGCGGGGTCGGCAGGTCCGGGTCGGTACGCAGCGCGGTGGTGTCGACGCCGCGCGCTTCCAGGGCGGCGCGTACGAAGCGTCCCGCGTCGTCGTCGCCGATCCGGCCGGCGACGGCGACGCTCAGACCGAGCCTCGCCGCCCCGCAGGCCATGATCGCGGCGGAGCCGCCGAGGGTGAGTACGCCGGTGGGGACGAGTTGTTCGCGCTGCCCGAAGGCGAGCGGCTCGTCGAGGGGACCGAGCACGACATCGGGATTGACGTCTCCGATGACGAGAAGGTCGAAGGTGTGCGGCATCGGGCTTCCTGGGCGAGTGGTCATGGGCTGCCGCGGTCTCTGCGGCACATCAGCCCTTGAGACCGCTGGAGGTGATGGACTGGATGAACGACTTCTGCGCGCCGAGGAAGGCGAGCAGTACGGGAAGTACGGTGATCACGTTGCCCGCCATGACGGCGGCCCACTGGGTGTGGTGCAGCCCCTGGAAGGTGGTCAGTCCCAGCTGGAGTGTGTACTGGGTGTCGTGGTTGATGGCGATCAGCGGCCAGGTCAGGTCGTTCCAGGTGGTGAGGAACGTGAGGACGGCGACGGTGCTGAGGGCCGGCCTGGACAGCGGCAGCACGATACGGAACAGCACGCGCAGCCGTGAACAGCCGTCGATCCAGGCGGCTTCCTCCAGCTCTCTGGGCAGGGAGAGGAAGAACTGCCGCAGCAGGAACACCGCGAACGGGGTCACCAGCGAGGGGACGATCAGGGCGCCCAGCGAGTCGATCAGGCCGAGCCGCTTCATGACCAGGAAGGTCGGGATCATGGTCAGTTGGAAGGGGACCGCCGTCGTGGCGAGCATCAGGACCAGCAGGGAGCGCGAGCCGGCGAACCGCATCCGGGCGAAGGCGTAGCCGCCGAGCGAGCCGAGGACGAGGTTGGAGACGACCGCTGTCGCCGAGACGATCAGCGAGTTGGCGAACCACCGGGGGAACATGGCGTTGCCGAGCACGTAGCGGTAGCCGCCGAGGTGGATACCGGAAGGCCACAGCGCCGGCGGGAACTTGTTGATCTCGGCGTTGGTCATCACGGAACTGAGCAGCAGCCAGAACAGCGGCAGCGCGAAGATGACGGCGAGCGGCGCGAGCAGCAGATGCCAGGGGCTGAAGGGAAGCAGCCGCCTGCGTGGGCGGTCCTCGGCAGGTGGTGGTGCGGTGTGCGGCCGGACGGTCTCGGCGGCTGTGGTGGTCGCGGTCATCGGGCTGCTCCCTCAATGGTGTCGGACCTGCGGCGCCGGGCCAGCCGCATGACTCCCCCGACCAACAGCAGCGCCAGCGCGAGGACATACGCGGCGGACGCCCCGTAACCGGCGGTGAAGTTCTTGAACGCCTGCTCCCAGATGAAGTAGACGATGACGGTGGTCGAGCCGAGCGGACCGCCCTTGGTGGTGACATAGACGAGGTCGAACACCTGGAGCGCCATGAGGGTCTGCCACATCACCAGGAACACACTGACGGGGGTGAGTGTCGGCAGGACGACATGGCGCAGCAGGTGCCATCGTCCCGCACCGTCCAGTTTGGCCGCCTCGATGAGGGTCGGCGGTACGTCCTGGAGCGCGGCGAGATAGATCACCACACAGAATCCGGTGCCGCTCCACAGCGAGATCAGCACCAGGACGGGCAGCGCCTGTCCCGGGTCGGTGAGAAAGCCTTGCGACGGCAGCCCCAGTGCGTGCAGGACGGAGTTGGCCGCGCCGAACTGCGGGTCCAGGATGAAGGAGAACAGCACGCCCTGCGCGGTCTCCGAGATGATGAAGGGGACGAAGATCAGGGTGCGGTACAGACCCACCAGCCGGATGCGCCGGTTCAGCGCGAGCGCGAGCAGCAGACCGAGGACGATGCTCAGCGGCACATAGAGCACGGTGTACAGCAGGGTGTTCTCGACGGCCTGGCTGAAGTGCGGATCCTCGGTCAGCGCACGGTAGTTGTCGAGCCCGACCCAGCGGCTCGGCGTCACCAGGTCGTCGGCCTGGAAGGACAGCAGCAGCGACCAGATGACGGGGACCACGCTCAGGCCGAGGATGACGATGATCGCGGGCAGGACGAAACCGTAGGCGGTGGCGGACTCGCGGCGGCGCCTGCTGCGCCGGGCACGCAGTTGCCGTTCCTGGTCCGGCAGGGTGAACGGGGCGGGCAGGGATGTCATGGGAAGGCTCCTCAGCGGGGTATGACGAGAGCGGCCCTGGCATCGCCGGCGCAGCGGCGCATCGCCTGGGCCGGGGTGCTCTTGCCGAGCAGCACGGATACGACGGCCTGGCCCAGCGCGATCGACACCTGCGGATAGGCGGGGTGTACGGGGCGCACACGCGCCGTTTCGAGCGCCTTGGTGAAGACGTCGAGCCCTTCGGTGTCCGCCGCCTGCGCCTGCCAGGCCGGCATGGCCTCGCTGCGCCTGCTGAGCGGCAGGCTGCCCGCCTGGACGTCCCACTGGACGTCCTGTTCCGGCTGGGCCAGCCAGGACACGAAGGTGCGCGCGGCCTGGGCCCGCGCTTCTCCGTTGTCGAAGACCGTCCAGGTGTCGGGACCCGAGATGGTGATGGGCTTGCCGCTGTAGCTGGGCAGCGGGACGACCGCGTAGTCGACCTTCGCCTCCCGGATGTCGGGGAGCTGCCACGGTCCGGTGACGACCATGCCCATCCGGCCGGACGCGAAGACCTGGTACATCTGCTCGGTGCCGGGCTTGGGGTCGATGTAGACGCTGCGGGACTTCGCCAGCGCCTCGACCGTGCCGAGGGCGCGTACCCCCGCCTCCTCGAAGCCGATGCTGCGGCCGTCGTCGGCGATGACGTCTCCGCCGAGGTCCCACACCATCGGCCAGATCCGCCACACGGTGTCCTCGTCCCCGACACCCGGCCAGCCCGTGCCGAACGTGCCCCGGGAGGAGTTGGTCAGCCGGTGGGCCGTCTCCTCGAAGTCCTGCCACGTCCAGCCCGCTTCGGGCAGGGGGACGCCGGCCTCACGGAAGAGCTTCTTGTTGCAGACCACGGCGAGGGTGTCGAGGAGCGCGGGCGAGGCCCTGACCTTCCCGTTGATCGTGACGGCTTCCCTGGCCGAGGCCCAGTAGTTGTTCCAGGGCGTACGGCCCGAGTGCACCATGTCGGTCAGGTCGACCACTTGGGGACTGCGTGCCACGCCGGCGAGGTCGGAGCCGAAGATGTACGCGATGTCGGGGTAGGCGCCGGAGGCCAGCGCCGCGCTGACCTTCTGCAGCATCGCGTCCGACAGCACTCCGCCGCCGAGGTCGACGCGGATGTGCGGGTGGGAGCGGGTGAACCGTTGCGTCAGGGCCTTGATGGCCTTGAGCCCGGTGTCGCTCTGGCCGTGCCACATCTCGATCGTGACGCGCCCGTCGGCGCCGACACCGTCGTCGGAGCCGCCGCCGCAGGCGGACAGGGCGGTCGCCGCAGCCGCGCCCGCGCCGGCGCGCAGCAGCGTCCGGCGTGAGTGACGGGTGAGGGCGTGCTGGCCAAGAGCCACTGGACCTCCAGGGAAGCATCGAAAGGCGTGCGTGGGTCGCGAAGTTGGCGGGCGGTGGGAATCAGTGGGTACCGCACAGCCGCCGCGGAGCGCGCGCCGTGTCGAGTCGATCGCCGGAGGAGGCGGACCTTCATCATCGGACTCCGACTGAACGAGGGCACGTCCCCGCCTCGGGTGTCCACACCCTGGCGACTTTGTCCGGGCTCACGGCTGCACACCGTCTACCGGCTGGGCGTACCTCTGACGCCGAACGCTGTTGCGACGTCGGCAGCAGTAAATCGAGCAGTATTCGTCATGTCAAGAGATCGAATCTGCGCAGAACTGCGCACTGCGGTGAGCGGTACGGCGGAGGTGGGCCCGCGGGAGACAGCCAACAGCAGACCAGGGCACCGGAAAGCGCTCACCGGGCGGATCTGGTTATGCTGCGAGCATGCTGAGAACTGAGCGCCATGCGCGCATCCTTGAGCATGTCTCCGCGGAAGGCAGCGTGAGCGTCGAGGATCTGTCCCGGGCGCTGCGCGTCTCGGGGGCCACGGTGCGCCGCGATCTCCAGCATCTGGACGGCCTGAATCTGCTGCGCAGGACCCATGGCGGCGCCGCCGTCGGGAACATCGGCCTCGAAGCGCCGCTGCAGTACCGCAGCGAGCGCCGCCGGCCGGAGAAGATAGCCATCGCCCAGGCCGCCGCGGCACTGGTGCCCGCCGGCGCCGTCGTCGGGATGACCGGCGGCTCCACGGCGACGGAGATCGCCCGGATCCTGGCCGGCCGCGGCCCCGTCACCATCGTGACCAACGCGGTCAACATCGCCGCCGAGTTGATCCTGCACAAGGACGTCACGCTCGTCGTCGTCGGGGGCCTCGCCCGCAGCGAGAGCTACGAACTCGTCGGCCCGATCGCGGAGCGGACGCTCACCGAGTACCACACCGATGTGACGTTCCTGGGGGTGGACGGGATCACCGCGGCGCACGGCTGCACGACGCACGACCAGCTCGAAGCGGCGACCGACCGGGCCTTCACCGCCAGCAGCAGCCTCACCGTCGTGGTGACGGACAGCTCGAAGATCGGGAAGGTGACGCTGGCGAAGATCTGCCCGCTGTCGGCCGTAGGGCATCTGGTCACCGACGGCGACGCGTCGAAGGAGGAGCTGGCGAAGATCGCGGCGGCGGGTGTTCCTGTGACAACTGTCTGAACCGGCGGGTAACCTACGAGCGTCACCGCCGCCTACATCCCTGGAGCTTCCGTGGCCGCCCCCTCGCTCTCCGCCCGGCTGCTGGCCGGGCTGCTCGCCGGAGCCGGCGTGCTGCACCTGACCCGGCCCGCCCTGTTCGAGGAGATGGTGCCCCGCTCGCTGCCCGGCACCCGGCGCACCTGGACCTACGCGAGCGGCGCCGTGGAGCTGGCCCTCGCGACCAGCGTCGCCCTGCCGCGTACCCGCCGCGTCGGCGGACTGCTCAGCGCCGGGTTCTTCGCCGCGGTCTTCCCGGCGAACGTGAAGATGGCGTACGACTGGCGGCACAAGCCGGCGCCGCTCAGGGCCGCCGCCTACGCCCGACTGCCGCTCCAGGCCCCGCTGATCGGCTGGGCCCTGCGGGTGAGCGGCAGTCGGGACGGCGTCAAGACCTCCTGCGTCAGGACCGCCCTGGTCAGGACCTCCAGTCGACCTTGAAGACCCAGACGTGCTCACCCGCGTCACGCGCCGCCTTCGGTACGTCGACGACCAGTGACCCGCCCGACGTACGCCAACTCAGCGGACGGTGGTGACCGAGCAGGGTGACACGGTCGCCGGGCCTGACCGGCACCGGCGCCTCGACCGTGAGGGTCGGGCCCGGCCGGACCAGCGAGTGGATGTAGAACGCGTCGTCCGGCTTGACGGTGAAGCGCAGGTCGTCGCCGAGCTGTGGCATCCGCGCCCAGTACGTACTGCCGTAGACCGCCTCGCCGTTGACCTTGAGCCACGCCCCGGTCTCGCGGAGCCTGCGCTCCATGACCTCGGGGATCGTGCCGTCGGCGCGCGGGCCGATGTCGAGCAGGAAGTTGCCGTTCTTCGACACGATGTCGACGAGGGAGTGGATGACCTCTTCCGTCGTCATGTACTTGTCGTCGGGGGTCTCGGCGTTGTAGCCGTACGAGCGTGGGTCGAGACCCCTGCTCGCCTCCCACTTCGCCGTGACGACGGTGTCGTACGTGGTGTATTCGGGCGTGGTGAAGTCGTGCGGTCCGATGCCGGAGCGGTCGTTGACCGTCACGTCGACGGGCCTGGCCCGGTTCTTGGCGTGGTTGAAGTACTCAGCCAGCACATGGTGGCTGTCGTTGTCGCCGCCGATGTCGCACCAGATGACCTCGGGGTCGTAGTTCTCGACCAACTCCAGCATCTGCGGGGCCTGGAGGCCCCGGACATAGTCCTTGCCGGCCGTGTAGCCGGTGTAGGGCAGGGGTTCGAGGGTGTACGGGTTGCGCGGCGCGTGCCCCTGCCAGGGGTTGTCCGGGTTGAACCACTCCGGCATCGAGAAGTAGAGGCCGCGGTGGAGTTCGGGCGCGTAGCGGCGTGACGCGTCGAAGAGTTCCCTGACGATGTCTCTCTTCGGGCCCATCTTCACCGAGTTGCGGTCGGAGACCTTGGTGTCCCAGAGCGCGAAACCCTCGTGGTGCTTGGACGTCAGCACGTGGTACTGGGCCCCCGCGTCGCGGAACAGCTCCACCCAGGAGCGCGGGTCGAACTTCTCCGCGCGGAACAGCGGGATGAAGTCGTCGTAGGCGAACGCCTCGCCATAGGTGTCGCGGTGGTGTGCGTAGGTGGGGTTGGCGGGATCCTGCATCTGCGCCCAGTACCACTCCGCGTACTGCACACCGACCGGCGCCCAGGCGGGCACCGAGTAGACACCCCAGTGGATGAAGATGCCGAATTTGGCGTCCTGGAACCAGTACGGCGCCTGGTGGGAGTTGAGGGAGTCGTCGGTCGGCAGGTAGTCGGCCACACCGAGTGTGAGATCGCGTGCGGTGCGGGCGGCGCTCCGGCCGTGGCTGGTGGCGACGACCTGGCCGCCGCGTACGGTGCCGGGGGCGGTGCCCGGTGCGGACCTGATGCCGATCCGGACCCGGGCCTGGTCGCCCGGTGCGAGCCTGGTGATCTTCGCGGGGGCGACGGTGCGGGCGCCGGGGACGTCCACCGAGAGGGTGAGCGCGTCGGAGGCGAGAATTCCGACGGTGCCCGCGTTGACGATCGTCGCCTCGACGCTCTGGGCGCCGTTGCCGAGCAGGGACGCCGTCGAGTGGGCGTCACGCAGTGACACCGCACGGCCGTCGGCGGCCGGTTGCAGGGACAGCGCGAAGATGTGCAGCGAGGCGTTGTTCTCGGTCGCCGCGTGGGTGACCGGCAGGGTGACGGCCACCGCCTCCCTGGCCGGGTCCAGGGCGAGTTCGGAGACACCGATGACCACCGGGTGCTGGTCCTTGGCACCGGTCGGGTCGTAGCGGTACGCAGAGGTCAGCGCACCGCTGCCGGAGTACCAGTCGGCGCCGCCGAGGCCGGCGCCGCCGGTCGTGCCGTCGGCGTAGTGGACGGTGGCCTGGCCCGAGGTGGCGCCGTAGCTGCACGAGGTGAGGAAGAGCGCGGACAGGTAGCGGCCCGGGGGCAGGTCGATCCGCTGGCCCATCGCGACGATGTTGTCCTTGACGCCGTCGCCCGAGCCGGGGAACACGTAGGTGACACCGTCGATCTCCCGCTCCCCCGGCGGGAGTTCCTCGCCGGGGAAGGTGTACCCGGAGCCGTCGAAGTCTCCGCCGGGCGCGCTCGCCGTGTCGATGCCGTCGTTGTCGTACCAGCGCTCCAGCGGTACGGGGACGGCGGCGGGCACCGTGCCCCAGTGACCGTCGTCCACCGGGTGTCTCCCCTCTGCCGCCGGTCCTGCGGCGAGCGGGCTTGCTTCTGCTGTGGCCGGAACGGTCATCGCGGCGCCGAGTGCCGCTCCCGCAGTCATTCCGATGACGTGTCGCCTGCGAAGTTCGGTCATGACATCCGATGATTGGAGCGTGACGAGAACCTGTCAATGCTTTACGCACGATGTAAGCGAACCGCCCCCTTGGACCCATCCGATGAATGGCGGGAGCCAGGACCGGGCAGGTTTCGAGAAGCGCGAGCCGGGGCGCCGCCCTAGATTCGTGTCATGACCTCCATCGATTCCATCATTCTCGACGCGGCCGACCCCGCCGCCGCCGGCCACTTCTACAAGGCCGCCTTCGGCCTGGACACCCAGGTGCGCGTGCGGGCGGCGGAGCCGCCGACGACCGGCTTCCGGGGTTTCACCGTGTCCCTCACCGTGGCCCAGCCGGCCGATGTCAACGCGCTGATCGACTCGGCCGTCGAGGCAGGTGCCACGGCCGTGAAACCGGCCGCCAAGTCGTTCTGGGGCTACGGCGGCGTCGTACAGGCCCCCGACGGGGCGCTCTGGAAGATCGCGACGGCGACGAAGAAGGACAAGGGCCCGGCGAGCCGCGAGATCGACCGGTTCGTGCTCCTGCTGGGGTGCGCGGACGTGGCGGCGACGAAGCAGTTCTACCTCGCCCAGGGGCTCACCGTGGGCAAGAGCTTCGGCAAGAAGTACGTCGAGTTCGCGCTGCCGTCGAGCCCCGTCCTGCTCGCCCTCTACGGCCGCAAGGCCCTGGCCAAGGACGCGGGCGTCCCCGCCGAAGGGACCGGGTCGCACCGGCTGGCCATCGGCGGTGACAGCGGCCCCTTCACCGACCCGGACGGCTTCGCGTGGGAGCCGGTGACGCACTGATTTCCTGACACGATCCCACGGGCCGGCATCCCCGCGATGCCGGCCTTTCGGCGTCCCGCGGGGAACTGTCGACCCGTCAGCCAGGCACGATGCAACATGCTTTTAATATTAAATCCAAGTTCGAACCGTTGCCCTGACTCGGCGACGGTTGGCACATTGCGTTCGCGGACAACGTTTTCCGCAGGCTTTTCTCGCACGGTTCTCAGGCCCGTGGCGCAGCGTCGCGCCGCGTGCGGCATTGCACGACACCCCGCAGACCAGCGGAGCCGGCCCTCCCCGGCCCCGCGACGGACAACGGCCCGGCACACAAGCCGGACCGTGAAAGGCGATGTCGGTAGATGACCAGCAGCGAAAGCTCAAGACTCTCCCGCCGAACGCTTCTTCGCACCACCGCGGCGGCCGGCGCAGGAGCGGCGGCGACGGTGATGCACCCTGGCTCCGCCGCCGCGGCGCCCGCGATCCCCGCAGGACACGAGCAGCCGTCCACCGCCAAGCAGGACAAGGGGCCCATCCCGAGCCCGGCCACGTACTTCGGCACACCGATCGGGACCGAGGGCTATCTGGCCCAATGGAGCAAGATGGTCCCGTACTTCGAGCTGATCGGGGCCCGCAGCGACCGGGTGAGGTACGAGGAGATCGGCAAGACGACCCGGGGCTACCCGTACGTCCTGCTGACCATCAGCTCGCCCAAGAACCTCGCCAATCTCGACAAGTTGGTCGCCAACAACGCCAGACTTGCCGATCCGCGCGGCCTCTCGGAGGCCGAGGCGAAGCAACTGGCCACCAAGAGCGTGCCGTTCTACTACGTGCAGGCGGGCATCCACTCGACCGAGGTCGGCAACTCGCAGGCGGCCGTCGAATGGGCGTACCGGCTGGCCACGGAGAAGTCCGACTACATCGAGAAGATCCTGGACAACCTCGTCATCCTGCTCCAGCCGTGTCAGAACCCGGACGGACTCGTCCTCGTCAACGACTACTTCGCCGCCACGGCCGGCACGAGCTACGCACGGACCTATCCCGACCTGTACAACAAGTACACCGGCCACGACGACAACCGTGACTGGATCATGCTGACCCAGGTCGAGAGCAAGTACAACGTCTCGATCCTGAACAAGTACCGGCCGCATGTCTTCCAGGACTCGCACGGCGCGGGCAGCAGCGCTCCCCGCCTGTTCACACCGCCGTACCTGTCGCCGTACGACCCCAACATCGACACCATCCTGGTCCAGCAGACGGACACGGTGGGTCTGGCGATGCAGCGGGGCATGACCGTCGCCGGTATGAAGGGCAACGGCTGGGGCTCGGAGTACGACTACTGGTCCCCGTCCCGGCAGTACTGCGTCTACCACGGCGCCGCACGCATCCTCACCGAGGCGGCCTCCGCGTCCAACCTCGCCTATCCGCAGGTGGGTACGAAGCCGCTCGGCCAGCAGACCACCGACATCAACTTCATCGAGCCGTACGACTCCAACACCTGGACGCTGCGCAACATCATCGACTGGGTGTCCCAGGCCTTCTACTCGGGTCTGGAGAACGTCGCGTACGACACCTACAACTGGCTGTACAACTCCTACCGCGTCGGGCTCAAGGCCGTCACCCGGACCAGTCCGTACGCCTATGTCATCCCGGCGGGGCAGCGTGACCCGCAGGCGGTCCAGGACGCGCTGGAGATCTTCCACCTCGGTGCGGTGGAGATCAGCCAGGCGCAGACCGCGTTCACCGCCGACGGCAAGCAGTACCCCGCGGGCTCCTACATCATCTATCTGCAACAGCCGTACGCCGGGTTCGCCAAGACGCTGCTGGAGGTGCAGGAGTACCCGCAGCTGCTGCAGTACCCCGGCGGCCCGCCGCAACGGCCGTACGACACCACGGCGCAGACCCTGCCGATGCTGCTCGGCTTCGAGGCCGACCTCGTCACCACGTCCTTCACGACGAGGACGAAGCGGCTCAGCTCCGTCAAGCCGCCGGCGGTCACCACACCGTCCGCGCCGCCGCGCACCGGGGCGTACGCGATCGGCCCCGAGTCCTACGGGGTGTTCCGGATCGTCGCCGCGCTGCAGAAGAAGAAGATCCCCACCTTCCGCGCGGCGGCTCAATTCACCGACGGCGGGCGCACGTTCCCGGCCGGCACGTTCCTGGTCCCGCCGTCCTCGGCGGCGCGGGAGCTTCTGCAGGCGCAGTCGAGGGCCACCGGCATTCCGGTCTTCACCCTGCGCACGGTGCCTGCCGTGGCGGGCGCCCAGCTCAAGCAGGGCACGCGGATCGGTCTGCTCAAGCCGCCGGACAACATGCCGTCCGGCTGGCTGATGTGGACGTTCGAGCAGTACGGGGTGGACTACTCCGTCGTGTCGGCGAGCGACTACGCCAACCTCGCCGACACGTACGACGTCATCATCATGCCGGAGGGCGTCAGCAAGAACTCCATCGTCAACGGGCTGAACCCGAAGAACTACCCGGCCGACTGGGCCTGGGCGTTCGGCGTCGGCACGACCGGCTGGAACCAGCTGCACGACTTCGTGACCGGCGGCGGCACACTCGTCAGCTACGGCAGCGGGACCTCGACGGCCACGTCGCTGCTCGGCCTGCCGCTCACCTCCGCCCTGCCCGGCGGCTCGTCCTCGGACTTCTACTGCCCGGGATCGCTGCTGAGCCAGGAGTTCGACACCGACAACCCCGTGGCCTGGGGCCTGCCGGCGAAGAACCCGGTGTGGTTCGTGTCGGACGACGCGTACAAGCTCTCCGACACGACCACGTACCCGGTGGAAGTGGTGGCCAAGTACCCGGACAGCGGCGAGCAGTTGCAGAGCGGCTGGCTGATCGGCGGCGAAAGCCTCAACGGCGCCGTCAACGGGCTGTCCTGGACGGTCGGCAAGGGGTATGTCGTCACCTTCGGCAGCGAGATCGGCTTCCGCACCTGGAACCGGTCCGAGCAGCGGGTGCTCTTCAACGCCGCTTACCACGGGCCGTCGACCAAGCTCACCGCCGGCCAGTTCCAGCGCCTCGGCAAGTAACTCGTCCGGTGGGGGCGGGTGTTCCCGCCCCCACCGCAGAGAGGGAGGCACCGGTTGAACGCCGGCGGCACGAACGATCCGATGGTGGAACTGCGCGGGGTGCGCAAGTCGTACGGCGATGTCGAGGTGCTCAAAGGCGTCGACCTCGCCGTGGCCCGCGGTGAGGTGGTCGCGGTCATCGGCCCGTCCGGCGGTGGCAAGAGCACCCTGCTGCGCTGCGTCAATCTGCTGGAGCCGGTGACCTCCGGTCAGGTCCTGCTGGAGCACGAGGACCTGACCGGGCCGGGCATCGACTTGAACAAGGTGCGCCGGCGCATCGGCATGGTGTTCCAGCAGTTCAACCTCTTCCCGCACCTGACCGCACTCGACAACCTCACCCTGGCGCCGCGCAAGCTGCTCCAGACCCCCAAGGAACAGGCGCGCGAACGGGCGGCCTCGCTGCTGGCCCGGGTAGGTCTTGCCGACAAGGCCGGCGCGTACCCGCGGCAGTTGTCGGGCGGGCAGCAGCAACGGGTCGCCATCGCGCGCGCGTTGATGATGGACCCGCACGTGATGCTGTTCGACGAGGTGACGTCGGCACTGGACCCGGAGCTGGTCAGCGAGGTCCTCGATGTGATGCGTGACCTCGCCGGGTCCGGGATGACGATGCTGTGTGTCACCCACGAGATGGGCTTCGCCCGGGAACTCGGCGACCGTCTGGTGTTCGTCGACGGCGGTGTGATCGCGGAGCAGGGCCGCCCGGCCGATGTGCTGGACCGGCCGCAGCACGCCCGGACGAGCCAGTTCCTGCGCAAGGTCCTCAGATAGCGCGCACCCGCGCACCCGCACCTCACACACTCCTTTACACCCAGCAGAAGGAAGCTAAGCCGTGAGATCGAAATTCGGCATGGTCGTCGGTGCCGCGATGGCTCTGGTCCTCGCCGCCGGCTGTTCCTCTTCGTCCGACGACTCCTCGAAGTCCGCCAAGGACGCGGGCGGTTCGAGCGCCACCTCCGGGAGCCCCGTCGATGTGGGGGCGCCGCTGCCCGCCGAGGTGAAGAGCAAAGGCAAGCTGACCGTCGGCGTGAAGTGCGACTACCCGCCGTTCGGTTACATCGACGAGTCGTCGAAGAACGCGGGCTTCGAGATCGACATCGCCCACCAGATGGCCGCCTACGCGTTCGGCGACCCCGACGCGCTGACCCTGACCTGTGTGACCGGCTCCAACCGGGTGTCGTTCCTGGCGTCGAAGCGCATCGATCTGATCGAGGCGACGATGAACTACACGGCGGAGCGCGCCAAGACCATCGACTTCTCCACCCCCTACTTCGACAGCGGTGTGAAACTGCTGGTGCCCAAGGACTCCCCGATCAGCTCCTTCGAGGGGCTGGCCGGCAAGACGGTCATCAGTATCTCCGGCGCCACCGCCAGCCTCTGGCTGACCCAGTGCATGAAGGACGTCAAACAGACGCTGTTCACCGAGACCAGCCAGGCGCTGACCGCCCTTAACCAGAAGCGCGGCGTCGCCTTCGCCCAGGACGACACACTGCTGCTCGACCTGGCGGCGAAGAACTCCAGCCTCAAGGTCGTCGGCGACGCCAAGGCCGACAGCCCGTGGGGCATGGGCGTCCGTAAGGGCGACGCGGAGATGCTCGCCTGGGTCAACGGCGCGCTGGCCCATATGCAGCAGGCCGACTTCTTCTGGACCGATTTCCGGAAGACCGTCACCGACCCGTCCGTACAGCAGCAGTTCGCGAAGTACCTGCCACGGCCGGGCAAGAAGCTGACCTATCCGACCGGCTCCACCCTGCAGTGCTGACCATGCCCGAGACTTCCGGCTACCACTTCGACGCGGGCTTCATCGTCGACCATCTGGGCGAGCTGGGCACCGGCCTGCTGCGGACGCTGGCCATCAGCGCCATCGGCATGGCCGGCGCCCTGCTCGTTGGTGTACTGCTCGGTGCGATCGGCGCGCTCCGGACACCGGTCGCCCGGCAACTCGTCACGGTCTACGTCGAGGTGTTCCGCAACACCCCGCTCCTGGTGCAGATCTTCTTCCTCTTCTTCGCGCTGCCCGACATCGGGCTGCGGCTCGACGGTTTCACCGTCGGCTGGCTGTCACTGGTCCTGTGGGGCGGCGCGTACAACGTGGAGAACTTCCGGGCCGGCTTCGAGGCGGTCGAAGGCGGCTACGCCGACGCGGGGCGGGCCCTCGGCTTCCCGCGGCTGGCCGCCTTCCGGCACGTCACACTGCCCCTCGGCGCCCGGATCGCGGTGCCGTCGGTCACCAACACCCTCATCTCCGTCTTCAAGAACTCGTCGTTCATGGTGGCGATCAGCTATCCCGAACTCACCGAGACGGCGGTCAACATCGTCGCCGTCACCTTCCGGACCTTCGAGATGTTCCTCGCCATCGGTGTCGTCTACCTCGGTCTTGTCTGGCTCATGTCGCTGGGCGCCGGGGCCGTCGAACGCCGCTTCGCGATACCGGGAGAACACTGATGCCCGCCTGGGTCGGACCTGTCGCCAGTTACCTCGCCACCGGTCTGCGCGAAACCGCGCTGCTGGCGCTCGTCAGCATCGCCGCCAGTCTGGTGATCGGCACCCTGCTGGGCACCGTACTGACCCTGCCCAGCAGACCGGTCAGGGCGGTGGTCCGGGCCTACGTCGAACTCTGGCGCGGTCTGCCGATCATCATCATCCTGTACTTCATCTTCTTCGTGCTGCCCGTCATCGGACTGCTGGTGAACACCTTCGTCGCCGCCGCCGTGGGGCTGTCCCTGTGGGGCAGCGCCAACATGGCCGAAGTCGTGCGTGGCGCCGTCCAGTCGGTGCCACGCGGACAGTCCGAGGCAGCGGCGGCGCTGGGGTTCTCCTGGACGGGACGCATGCGCCACGTCCTGCTGCCCCAGGCTGCCCGGCGGGCCCTGCCCCCGCTGATCGGACTCGTCGTCAACCTCACCCAACAGACCTCGCTGGCGGCGGTGATCGGGGTGCTGGACATCCTCGAAGCGTCACAACGCTCCATCGAACGGCTCACCCTGTCCGGCGGCTCGTCCCACGCCGTACCCATCCTCGGCGCCGTACTCGCCGTCTTCTTCGTCATCTGCCTACCATTGACGCTGCTGTCCCGCTGGTACGAACGCAGACTCCGGTAACGCGCCCGGGAAGCAGCGTCCTCGGTACCGACACCGTCACGGATAAAAGGGGGGTGCCGGCGACGATGACCGTCCCGCGCCATACATTGCTGAAGGCTGCCTACGACCATCTGCGGGCCGCCATCCTCGACGGCACCCTCCCCCCGGGCTCCCGCGTCACCGTCCGCCCCTTGGCCGAACAACTCGGCCTCAGCCCGACCCCCATCAAGGCGGCTCTGGCCGCGCTCGAACGGGAGGGCTTCCTCCTGGCCGTCCCGCACCGCGGCTACTTCGTCCCCGAAGTCAGCACCGACGACCTGCTGGAGCTGTACGAGCTGCGCGAGGCCCTGGACGGCATAGCGGCGCGCCGCACGGCCGGCGCACCCGACCACGACCGGATCGCGGCCCAGTTGCGCCGGCTGCTGGCCAGGCAACGCAAGGCGATCGAGGCGAACAACCTGCACGCGTACGGGGAGTTGGACCTGGCCTTCCACCGACTGATCTGGGAGAGCTCGGGCAGCCGCCGGCTGATCCCCATCGCGGAGAACCTGATAGCCCAGGTCCGTCTGGGCAACCGCCTGTCGGCCCAGGCCCCGGGCCGCCTCCCGGTCGCGGTGGAGGAACACGAGGCCATCCTGGAAGCGATCCTCCAAGGCGATCCCCGAGCAGCGGAACAGCACATCCGCCACCACGTCCACGAGGCGGGCCAGGCGCTGCGCCGCTACCTGGAGATCCAGTCGTCCCAGGAACGCCGCTGACCACGGCCGGCGTTACACGGTGAATCCGTCGAGGGTGGCGTACTGGCCGGACAGCTTCGTCACCACGACGGTGAGGGTGCCCGCCGAGAGCGAACCGGACGTGTACAGCGCCGCGTTGGCGTGTCGTGTGCCGTCGCCCGGGAGTGTGGTGACGACCTGCTGCGGGCCGCCGTCGACGCTGACGCCGATGTTTCCCTGGTCGGTGTACTGCTCGCCGTACACCGTGACGGTGGTACCGGTGAAGGTGAGCGACGCGGTCGCGCCGTTGGCCGTCGCGTAGTGGATGTCGCCGCGGTAGTCACCGTACGAGCGGCCGCCCGCGTACGTGAAGCCGGTGTAGGTGATTCGGCTGTCGTCGTCGTTGAGCCGGATCGAGCCCGGCACCTGGGGAGTGACGGAGATCTGCCCGGCCGTGGTGCCGGCCGGGATCGGGACGATCATGAAGCCGCTGGACAGGTGGGTCACGTCGCTGACCGGGGTGGTGCCGATGTACACCGGTGTGCTCGGGCCGAAGCCCTCGCCAGCGACGATGACCTGCGTCGCGTTGGCCGTGGGTGACACGTAGAAGATGCTCGCGGGTACGGAGAGGACCGGTGTGAAGGAGCCGGAGCCCGCGCCCGCCGCGCGCAGCAGGGCGTTGGGGATGTCGGCCGGCTTGGGGGTGGCGGGGATGGTGGTGTTCCCGCTCACGTGCGTGTCGACCGGCTGGGCGCACGGGTAGGACTGGACGCCGGCCGAGAAGTAGTTGCCGGTGATCCAGAAGTGGCCCGTCGGGCTGCAGCCGCCCTGGGAGCTGGCGCCCGCGCCGAAGGCCACGTTCCCTTGCCAGTTGACCCATTCGGACCCCGCGTCGTCGTAGTACGTGAAGTTGGTCGACGGGCCGTCGTACGCGATGTTGCCCGTGACCTGAAGGCCCTTGGCCAGGGTCTGCGCCGGGTCGATCGTCTTTCCGTCCGCCTGGTACACGTACTGCGCCTGATGCCCCTCGACATAGATGGCGCCGCCGTCGCTGCGGACGGACAGGTAGTCGTGGAAGATGTTGTCGCTGATGGTGTTCGAGCTGTTGATGTTCGTGCTGTTCTGCGGGGTGCTCGCCTGGTCGACATGGCCCTGGACGACTCCGGCCGTGATGCCGGTGTACGGCAGGTCGTACAGGTTGTTCCGGGTGATGGTGGTGTGCTGGGAGAACAGCAGGGTGATGCCGCTCGCCGAGGAGTAGTCGGTGCCGATGTGATGGATGACGTTGTCCGCCACGGTGGTGCCGGTCAGGATCTCGTTGGTGCCGATCGCGGTGTTGTCGTTCGCCCCCTCGGGGGTGCAGTTCTGCTTGATCCCCACTGCCTCGGACGAGTCGGTCGGCAGTGGGTCGTAGGTGCAGCCGAGGAGGATCGCCGTGGAGGCGATGTCGGTGAACTCGTTCCCCTGAATGAGGGTGTTGGCCGCTCCGTACATCACGTTCAGTCCCGCGCCGCCGAGTTCGGCGAACCGGTTGCCGGTGAACGTGATGTTCTTGGACGCGGTGAACGAGACGTTCGCCAGGGGCTGGGTCAGCGCCCCCCAGGGGCAGCTTCCCGCAGGAGTGGAGAACCCGCACATGCCCTGGTTGTTCGCGCCGGTCATCCGCAGATTGCTCTGCACGTCGGAGAACCCGGCGCTGGTGGACGGGGCGTTCCAGGTCGCGAACGAGAACTGCAGGCCGCTGAAGGTGATGTCGTGCACGGGCGCCGCGAGCGTACCCGCGCCACGCACCAGGGACTCAAGACGCGGCAGTTCCACGTCGAGGGCCGACATCTGCCGGCCCGCGGCGGGCTTGTAGGAGAGCGTGCCGCCCGCGCCGTCCAGGAACCACTGCCCGGAACCGAGCAGCGTCTGCGCGTTCTCGACGAGCGCGGGCATCGTGCTGGTCGACATGGACGGCAGGCCACCACTGCCTTGCGCGAAGGACGCCCGCGCGGTCACATTGGTCCAGCACGGCTGGCTCATCTTCAGCGTTCCGGTCGAGGCGGAGAAGCTCGCGACCCGGCATCTCGACTCGGTCCAGGGCCCGTTGCCGCCGGGGTAGTCGAACTCGACTCCCGCCACCTGGCTCGCGGTCAGCGAGCCGAACCACGCCATCGCCGCCGCGTCGCCGGAGATCGTGTAGCCCGTGGACGATCCGGTCCACGAACCCCGGAATCCCAGGCTCGCCGGGGTCGCCTGCGCGATCGGGGCGGCATGGCCGCCGACGTACAACTGGCGGCTGTCGCTGCCGCTGGGTACGGGAGCGGACCACACCCCGCTCGATCCGCGCTGCGTCCATCCGGTGACCTGCGAGGCTCCCGAGATCACCGGATGCGCGCCGGGCGCCGACCGCCACACCACGGGGTGGCCCGGCGTGCCTGAGTCCGCAGGGCCGAGGGACCAGGTGCTCGACAAGCGGTACACACCGTCGGCCAGCAGGACGGTTACGTCCGCCGACGGCTCAGCGGCAAGACGGGTGCGTACCGCCTGCTGGGCACCGGGCAGCGCACACGGGGACGCGGAGGAACAGGTCGAACCCGTCCCGGACGGCGACGCGTACAGCGTCACGGCGGGTGCGGCGGTGGCGGACTGGACCACGGGCGCCGCCAGAACCAGACCGAGGGCTGCCGCGATCGGGCCGAAGCGGCGCAGCAGTCTCCGCGTGATCGAACCTTGTGGGGACACGGGCGGGTCCTTCCGAAGCGTTGCGGCCGCCGGAGGACCAGCCGCCGGCGAAAGACCGGCCTGCGTCCGGGAGGGTGCCTCCGGCGAGCGAGGTGGGGGGCGAGCGGGGGGCGCCTGACCGTCACTTACATCCGATGTCTGATGCATACTCGATCTGGCCGTATCCCCGGTCAAGGGCCCGCGCATAGGCGATTCGCACGAGCGACGGCGATTCATCGGGTCTCTGAGGTATCTGGGCCGGTCAGCTCCTCCGCCGAGCGGACCGCCGTTCTCAGCACCGGCTCCGGAATCCTCGCCTCGCGCAGCGCGCTGCCGTCCCGGGTGGTGAGGCGGAAGGTATGGGTCTCCCCCGGCAGGAGGGTGACCAGGGACGTGTCGGACGTCAGGGCGTGCGGGGGCAGGCCGAGCGCGACGGCCAGCCGGTCCGGGAAGACGCAGACGTCGCGCAGCACCGACTCCGCTGTCACCGTCACGGCCAGCACGCCGTCGGCACAGGACGTGGTCACCGTACGGGCCGGCGGGGGCGAGGCGAGGGTGCGGCCCGGGCGGTAGGCCCAGGTCGTACGGACCCCGTCCGCGTCCACGACCAGCAACTCGGCGTGCGGGTCGGCCGGTTCCGCCACCGCCGGATCCAGCGGCAGGGTGAGCAGACCGCCCGCCGGGCAGCTTCCCGCGAGCCGGGTACGGGCCAACTCCCTTCCGTCCAGGGCGACTCGGCACGCCGACACGTCCGGCGTCCAGTCCGCCGCCGAGTCGTTGACCAGTGTCAGCGCCAGGCCCGCCGTGCCCGTCGGATCATGGACCGGGCCCGGGCTCGCGGGCTGTACGGTCGCCAGCCGCGGCGCGAACGAGTGCCGGAGCGCGTACCACAGCGGCTTCTCGATGCCCGCCACGTCGACCGCCGACCAACTGATGGCCGGCCAACAGTCGTTGAGCTGCCACACCACAGCGCCCGCGCACCGCTCCCGCGACCGCAGCCACTCCACGCCCGCCGCGACCGCCCGGGCCTGTACTAGCTGGGTCGCGAAGTGCCAGTCCGCGCCCTCCGCGGGAGTGGGCACGTGCGGCTGGAGGCCACGGGTCAGCTTGTGCATACCGTCGATGGCCCGCAGGTGATGCCGCGTCAGCAATGAGGCCGGGCCAGGCGTTTCCCCGTCGAGCACCCGCTCCAGGGTTGTCCAGGCGGCGGGCCCGCACCACCCCATCTCGGCGACGAAGGACGGGTCGTGGTCCCGGTAGTGCGCGTAGTCCGCCTCGTTCCAGGCGTCCCACAGATGGCTCAGACCGTGGGTGTCGGTCGTCGGGTCCGCGTCGAGAGCCCCGGACCAGGGCGAGTTGGGCACGTACGGGCGGGTCGGATCGAGCCGGGCCAGTACGCCGGGCAGGACGTCCAGGTAGTAGTGCGCGCCCCAGCCGCGCTCGCCGATCTGGTCGGTCCACCCCCAGTGGTGCCGGCCGAGCACCGTCTCGTTGCCGCCGCACCACACCACCAGGCTCGGGTGCGGGGACATCCTGGCCACCGCCTGCTCGGCCTCCGTCGTGACGAGCGCCGCTGTCTCCTCGTCCTCGCAGTAGGCGGCGCAGGCGAAGAGGAAGTCGTGCCAGACCAGCAGCCCCCGCTCGTCGCAGGCGTCCAGGAAGTGCTCGTCGGCGAAGTGGCCGCCGCCCCACACCCGGAGCAGGTTGGCGTTGCCGGCCACGGCCTGGTCGATACGGGCGACGACGCGCTGCGGTGTCTCCCGGCTGGGGAGGGTGTCGTCGGGGATCCAGTTGTAGCCGCGGACCCGTACGGTGCGGTCGTTGACGACCAGGGCCCAGCGGGTGCCGAGTGCGTCCGGGCTCTCGTCGACGGAGACCGAGCGCAGCCCGACGCGTACCGCCGCCTCGTCCAGCACCGCGCCGTCCGAGGCGTCGAGGCGGGCGGTCAGCCGGTAGAGCGGCTGGGCGCCCAGACCCACCGGCCACCACAGGTCCGGGTCGGCGACGGTGAGCGTCACCGCCGTCTCCTCCCCCATGACCTGGCCGGTGGCGGCCGCCGCCGGACGGCCGTCCGGGGCGGTCAACTCGACCTGGACACGGGCGCCTTCGGGGGCGTCGACCCGTATGTGCGTGACGACCTCGGCGGCGCCGTGCCCGGCCGCGAGCCGGACCAGCGGGCGTATGTGGTCGATGCGGCCCGCGTACGTCTCCAGCCTGATGCCCCGCCAGATGCCGGCGGTGACGTAGTGCGGCCCCCAGTCCCAGCCGAAGTTGGCGGCCGACTTGCGGATGTGCGCGTACGGCTCGTCGTACGGCGAGGGCAGCGGGCCGTGCGCGCGTTCATGGGCGAGAGCGGCGTCCCAGGCGGAGGCGAAGCGCACCTCGACGGTGTTGTCGCCCGGCTCCAGCACACCGTCCACCGGCCAGCGGTAGGCGATGTGCTGGTCGCGGGCGCCGCCGACGTGCCGGCCGTTGACGTATACCTCGGCGATCGTGTCCAGGCCGTCGGCGACCAGGTCGGTACGGGCGCCCGGCGCGGGCGTGAAGGTGAAGGAGCGGCGGTAGGACCACCGGGAGCGGCCCACCCAGTCCTGCGCCAGCTCGCCGAGCCCCACGTCCGGGTCCGTCAGGTGGCCCGCCGCGAGCAGTGCGGTGTGCACCTCGCCGGGCACCTGGGCGGCCAGCGCGGCGCCCCGGACCTCGGCGGGCGTGCCGTCAGGGCCGGCCAGCCAGGTCAACTGCCAGTCTCCGCCCAGGTCGTGGCGGGTCGCCCTCGGCGCCGAGGCGCGGGCGGCCGTGCCGGTCCCCGTGCTGTGTTCAGTGCTGCGTTCAGTGCTGAGTGTCATCCCTTGACTGCTCCTG
Organism: Streptomyces sp. AcH 505; assembly: GCF_000818175.1. Lineage (GTDB taxonomy): Bacteria > Actinomycetota > Actinomycetes > Streptomycetales > Streptomycetaceae > Streptomyces. The sequence continues at coordinate 6,194,244 of NZ_JTIY01000001.1, read as the reverse complement.
CGGTGAGTGCTTCCTGCATACGGCGGCTGGCGAGCGAGTAGGCGACGTACACCGGCAGAAGTGTCAGCACGGTGCCGGCGGTGAGCACGCCGAAGTCGGTCGAGTCGGAGATCAGGGTGGGCAGCGCCACCTGGGCGGTGCGGACCCCGGGTGCGGTGCCGGTGATGGTGAGTGAGAAGAGGTACTCGTTCCAGAAGGTGAGCAGTTGCAGGATCGTCACGCTGACCACGCCGGGCATCGCGATCGGGATGAACACGTTGACCAGCAGCCGCCAGTTGCCCGCGCCGTCCAGCGCCGCGGACTCCACCAGGGCAGGCGGCACGGTCCTCATGAACTGTGTGAGCAGCAGCACCGACAGCGGCAGTGCGCCGGCCGGCAGGAAGAGCATCTGGAACTCGCGCGTGTAGAACATGTGCAGCTTGATCGCGAGGATCACGGTGGGGATCAGCGCCGCGAACGGCGGGATCAGGAAGCCCACCGAGAAGGTGCCGGTGACCAGCCGCGAGAGCCGGTTGTCCAGCCGGGCGAGTGCGAAGGACGCGGGCAGCGCGAGGCCCAGTGTCAGCACGATCGCGACGGCGGAGATCAGCAGGGAGTTCAGCAGGGCCTGCCCGAGGTCCGCGGTGCGCCAGGCGGTGCGGAAGTTGTGCCACAGCCAGTGCTCGGGCAGCGCGAAGGGACGGTTGAAGATCTCGATGTTGGTCTTGAGCGCGCTCACCGCGAGGTAGAAGAGCGGCGCGGCGAGCAACAGCGCGTACAGCCAGGACAGCGGGACGGCGAGCGGTCCCGAGCCGCCGCGCCGGGAGCGCCGTACGGGACGCGAGCGCCGTACGAGACGGACGGGGGCGGTCATCGGATCTTCTCCTGGGGATTGCGCAGCAGCACCCGGATCAGCAGCATCCCCGCGACGCCGACCAGCAGCAGGACGACACCGACGACCTGGCTGTAGCCGAGGTCGCTCTGCGAGAAGGCCTTCGCGTACACCAGGTACGACAAGGTGGTGGACGAGGTGCCGGGGCCGCCCTTCGTGAGCAGCAGGATCAGCGCGGCGGAGGTGAACAGCGTCCAGAGGAACTGGAGCATCGTGAGCGTGCGGACGTAGTCCTTCACCATCGGGAAGGTGATCTGCCACATGATGCGGAAGCGTCCGGCGCCGTCGATCCTGGCGGCCTCGATCACATCGCCGGGGACACCGGCCAGCCGGGAGGCGAACAGCACGGCGGTCCAGCCGATGCCGCGCCACAGGTCGATGACGATCAGGCTGGGCAGGGCGGTGCTCGGGTCGGCGAGCCAGGAGTGTGCCAGCGACTCCAGACCCACTGCTCTCAGCAGGCCGTTGGCGCCGCCGTTCGGCGACAGCACCCCGTAGAAGATCATCCCCGTGATGGAGATGGAGATCAGCCCGGGCGAGAAGTACAGCACGGACAGCAGACGGTAGCCGCGCGGTCGGGTGCTGAGGTGGTAGCCGAGCATGAAGGCCAGCGGGATCATCACCGGTATGACGACGGCGACCTGTACGGCGCTGTTGCGCAGCGCTTCGAGGAAGACCGGATCGCCGAAGACGTGCCGGATGTTGTCGGTGCCGACGTAACCGGGGTCGTAGATGAGGCCCTTCCAGCGCAGGGTGGCGATGACGAACATCGCCACCAGCGGTCCCACCGAGAAGACCGCGAACCACACCAGGGAGGGGACCGTCAGCCACAGCAGACGGGGGG
>NZ_JTIY01000001.1:6188314-6192404 GCF_000818175.1 Streptomyces sp. AcH 505 | reverse complement strand
CGCGAGGGCCGGCCAGTGTGCTGGTCGATGACATCGAACTGTCTCTTTCGGCCGGGGAGGGACTGGCGCAACGGGCAGGAGCCGCAGGGTCGTTCGAGGTCAGCTCTTGGCGTTCTTGGTGGCGTCGTCGAGGTCCGCGCAGATCTTGTCGGCGGAGGACGTGCCGTACGCCCCGGTCAGGACCTGGACGATCGGGTCGGACGCCGGGCCGATCCACACGTCGGGCACCACGGCGTAGTCGACGGCCTTGTCGAGCTTGAGCGACTGCGACAGCAGCGGGTCGCCGGCGTACTTGGTGAAGTCACCTGTGGTGGGCGGCAGGATGGCGGCGTCCTTCACGAAGTCGCCGACGGTCGGGGCGTCGTAGAAGGAGGTGATGAACTTGCGCACGTTGTCGATGCGGTCCTTCGAGGCGCCGCGCTTGGTGATCATGAAACCGACGCCGGTGAAGCCCTGGAGGGCGGTGGGCTTCTGGAACACCGACCCTGCGGCCAACGGCAGGCCGGCGAGCGTGGTGTGCGTCTCCACTCCGGTGCCCGACTTCTTGGCGTCGGTGTACGCCCAGGAGCCGGCGGACATCATGGCGGCCTTGCCGGAGTAGTAGGCCGCGTACATCGTGTCGGCGTTCAGGCCGGCCGCGTTGTCGGCGAAGACGCCGCTGTCACGCAACTGGATGAAGAGCTTGATGCCTCGCATCACCGACGGGGTGGCGCAGTAGCCGCCGCTCCCCATGACCTTCTCCATCGTCGCGGCGTCGGTGTAGGACTGGGCGATCTGGTAGAAGAGCTTCTGCCCGGTCCAGTCGTTGCCGCCGACCGTGAGCGGCTGGATGTGGGCGGCACGCAGCTTCTTGGCGGCGTCGATCAGCTCGTCGGTGGTGGCCGGGACCGTGTCGACGCCGGCCTTCTCGAGCAGGTCGGTGTTGTACCAGACCGGCCAGCTGAAGCCGGAGAACGGCAGGCCCTGGAGCGTGCCTCCGGGCTTGCCGCCGACGCGCCACTCGTCCAGCGCGCCGGGCTTCATCTTGTCGGCGAGGCCCCACTCCTTGAGGTAGGTGTCGACCGGTACGGTGACGCCGGCGTCCTGCCAGCCGAGTGTCTTGTCGTAGAGATTGACGATCACCACGTCGGGTGACTTGCCGGCCGCGACGGCGTTCTCGACCTGGTCGTCGATGGTCTCCAGGCCGTCGGTGGCGTTGACCTTGACGCCGGTCTTCTTGGTGAAGGCCTTGAAGACGTGGTCCTGCGCCGCCGCCGCGGTGTTGCCGGCCGACCAGCGGGTGACGACGTCGATCGAACCGCTGCCGCCGGTGCCGCTCGCCGCGTCGCCGCTCGTGCCACAGCCGGCCAGACAGAGGGCGAGGGCACTGATGACTGACCCGGCCATGACGCGCACGGCCCAAGGCCTGGTGCGGTGGTCCATAGGGCTTCCTTCGCTTGAGACGTGCTCGAACGCGACACAGCGTCTACGAGCGCCCCACGGAAGTCAATAAGAAAGATTAATTATCTATCAAAGTGCCTGACGGGCCGGACCGCACCGGTCGGGCGGGCAAACGGGCGTGGACCGGGGCGACTTCAGACGCTGCCGCGTACCACCAGGCGGGCCGGCGGGGCCTTGACCATGACGGCGGGGGCGGCGACCAGAGCGTCCGCCAAGGTGTGGCCGGTCAGCTCGCCCAGTTCCTGGACGTCATGGCTGACCGCGCCGAGCGGCGGGTCGGCGAGCTGGCACAGGGCGGAGTCGTCCCAGGCCACCAGCGACACGTCGGCCGGCACACCGAGCCCGACCCGGCCCGCCTCGTGCAGTGCGCCGAGCGCCATCAGGTCGTTGTCGAAGACCAGCGCTGTCGGCCGGTTCTCCAGCGCGCGCAGCGCGGTCAGCGCCCGTACGCCCGCGGCTTCCGAGTAGTCCCCCTCGAACGTCGTGGTGCGCACGCCGTGTCCGGCGGCCGCCGTCTGAAACGTACTCCGGCGGATGATCGTGTGCGCCATCTGCGCCGGGCCCGCGACGTGTCCGAGGTGGCGGTGGCCCGCGGCGACCAGCTCGTCCACCACGTCCCGCATCGCCACGTCGTCCTGCGTCCACACGGCGGGCAGTCCGCCCGCGGTCACCGGATCGCCGATCACCACCGTCGGCATGCCGAGTTCCTTGACCAGCGCCACCCGTTCGTCACCCGGCAGCAGGTCGATGAGGATCACGCCCTGCACCTGGTCCTGGTGCGCCCAGGCCCGCATCCGCTCGCAGGCCTGGGCCACCGTGGCCACGACCTGGAGCAGCACCGGCACTCCGAGCGGTACCAGGACGCGCTCCATGCCGGCGATGAAGTCGTGGAAGAACGGCTCGGCGCCCAGCACCTCGGCGTCCCGTACCAGGGCGAGCCCGACCGGAGTGCCGCGCCGCGGGCGGACCCCGTCGCTGGTCGCGGGCGCTGGCATGGTGGCCTCCCGGTCGTGGGTCTCGTCTAACCTCATGCTTGACGTAGTCGTACGACAGCGTACGGCGAAGCGGAAGGCGGACGAGGATGGCCCGACGGGAGTCTGCGGGAGCGGGACCAGGCAGCCGCGCACTCATCGTCGACCTCATCAGGTCGTCCGGGCCGATCAGCCGGGTCGAGCTGGTCAAGGCAACAGGGCTGACACAGCCGACGATCTCCACCATCGTGCGGCGGCTGATCGACGGCGGGGTGGTGCGCGAGACCGGCGACACGGTCGCCACCGGGGGCAAGCCGCGCACCATGCTGATCATCAACTCGCGGGCGGCTTACGGCGTCGGGATCCATGTCGGCGCCGACGCGCTGACCTGCGTGGTCACCGACACCCGCGGCGGCACGGTGGGCCGCGCCCTCGTCGCAGGCCCGGGGGCTGACGCCGTTCTCGGCGGTGCGGAGCCGGGCGGCACCAAGGGCGCGGTCGAGCAACTGGCCGCCCTCCACCAGGATGTGACGGAGGGTCTTGGCCTGGAGAGGCAGAGCGTCGCCGGCCTCGCGGTGGTCGGCCCCGGGCCCGTGGACGTGGTGCGCGGCGGCTTCCTCGCCCCGCCGGGCCTGCCGCAGTGGGCGGGACTCGACCTCGCGGACGCGCTGGCGGCCCGACTCGACATCCCGGTGCTGGTGGACAGCGACGCGGCGGCGGCGACGGTCGGCGAGTTCTGGAGCCGACAGGTCTCCCGCAACCGCACCTTCGGCTGTCTGTACATGAACAGCGGCATCGGGTCGGGCGTCGTCCTGGACGGCGCGCTGCACCGCGGCGCCAGCTCCAACGCGGGAAAGATCGGACATGTGGCGGTGATCCGGGACGGCGAGCTCTGCCTGTGCGGCAACCGCGGCTGCCTGGAGATGTACGCGGCGCCGCGCGCGGTGGTGCGCCGGGCCCGTGCGGTGCAGGGGCTCGCCGACCGGCTGCGGATCAGCGCCGACGACCCCGACGCCTGGGCCTTCGACGTGCTGGCACGGGCCGCGCTCTACGGTGACGAGCAGGCGCGCGCGCTGGTCGACGAGTCCGCGGCGCTGCTCGCCGAGGGTGCGGTGGCACTGGTGAACCTGTGGGACCTCGACACGTTGGTGCTGGCCGGGCCGGGTTTCGTGGTGGCCGGGTCGATCTACGTGAGCGAGATCAGACGGCGGCTCTCCGAGCACGCGTACACCCGCGACGTGCACGGTGTGCGGGTGGAGCTGTCGAGCAACCCGCGGGACGCGGCGGCGATCGGCGGCGCGGCTCTGGTGCTCCAGGGCTCGGTGGCCCCGGGCCACGGCCCCGAACTGATCGCCCGCGCCTAGGGTCTGTCCGGCCCTGAACCGCCGGACAGGCTCTGGCACTTACTGCTTGCCGACGGCCACTTTGGTCCGATGTATTGATGCCGCGCCGACGCACGGGTACGGTGCTCGACCGCTGGCATGTGCGGGGCCATGTCGCCAGAAGTTCCATAGATTAATTAAGAAACTAAGCCCCGAGCCTGTGGGGCCTTCACGCCTGACCGGCCTCCGCGGCGCCCCTCACCCCTCCGAAGGAGCCCGATGAGACACCCCATCAGCCCGCCACGGCAGGCGGCGTCCGGCCGCGTGCCACGCCAGGCGGCGTCCGGCCGTGCACGC
>NZ_JTIY01000001.1:6147791-6188169 GCF_000818175.1 Streptomyces sp. AcH 505 | reverse complement strand
CCCGGCGCACGCCGCCGCCGCGGCGCGCGCCATCCATGTGGCCAAGAACGGCAACGACGGCAACGCGGGCACGCAGGCCTCCCCGTATCTGACGATCAACCACGCCGCGCAGGTCGCACAGCCCGGCGACACCGTGGTGGTGCACGCCGGGCTGTACCGCGAGACGGTCAAGCCCGCGCGCGGCGGCACGGACGAGCAGCACCGGATCACGTACACCAACGCCGGCGACGGTGAGGTCGCCGTCAAGGGCTCCGAGGAGATCAACTCCTGGACCCGCGGCAGCGGCGACGTCTGGAGCGTCACGCTGCCCAACAGCTACTTCGGCGACTGGAACCCGTATGCCCAGGGGCAGCCGAACGGCGGCGGCGGGGGCACCTTCGCCGGCTACACCGCAGGTGACGTCTATCTGGACGAGAGCGCGTACCGCGAGAAGCCGTCGCTCAGTACGGTGCAGGGCGCGGCCAACACCTGGTACTCCGAGGTCGGTTCGACCAGCACCACCGTCTGGGCCAACTTCAACGGCGCCGACCCCAACGCCCGGCTCGCCGAGCTCAACGTCCGCCGGCAGGTCTTCGCGCCCGACGTGTGGGGCCTCGGCTACATCACCCTCAACGGCTTCACGATCAAGCAGGCGGCCAACACCTACTCGGACTTCCCCGACAGCCCCGACCGCAGGCAGGCCGGCGCGATCAGCGTCTACGGCGGGCTGAAGTGGATCATCGAGAACAACATCGTCATCAACGCCAGGACGATCGGCATCGACATCGGTCTGAGCAACGACACCTGGGCGGGCAACCGCCCCGGCACAGCGCGCACGGACTTCCACAACACCGCCGCTTACGGCTCGCACATCGTGCGCAACAACTACATCGCGAAATGCGGCCAGTCGGGCATCGCGGGCGTCTTCTCCTGGCACTCCCAGATCCTCTACAACAGGATCGAGGACACCAACTACCGCGACGAGTTCAGCGGGGCGGAGACCGCCCCGATCAAGGTCCACTACATGAACGAGGGCCTGATCAAGGGCAATTACGTCAAGAACTCCAAGGGCGGCAACTCGGCCGGCATCTGGACCGACTGGGGCAGCCAGAACGTCCGTGTCACCGGCAACATCGTGATGAACAGCCCCTGGGGCTACTACGCCGAGGCCGTCTTCGGCCCCGTCCTGGTGGACAACAACGTCTTCATCGGCAACAGCGACATCCGCACCCTGGACGCGACCGGCATCGTCTTCGCCAACAACCTCTTCGTCGACAACGGCGCCATCCACCACGACGGCAGCGGCCGTGAGGCGTACTACTTCCAGCCGGGCACGATGAACGAGACCAGCGCGCTCACCTCGCCCGAGAAGTTCTTCTGGTACAACAACCTGGTCCAGGGCTCGACGCTGCCGGAGAACGCCACGGACAAGACCCAGGTGAAGGAGGGCAATTCCACCGGCACGGTCTCCAACGTCCGGTACGCGGCGACGAACACCCAGCTGTCGCTCACCTTCGACCTGGACGCGTCCGGCATCCACGGCAACACCCCGGTCACGCGGGCCAGGGTCGGCAACATCCCGCTGGCCAACCAGTCCATCCAGGCCGATGTGACCACGGACTTCTTCGGCCAACAGGTCAGCGCCACCGACACGATGGCCGGTCCTTTCGCCACCGCACACAACGGCGGCAACTCCCTCACCCTGTGGCCGCCGGCCGGCCAGACCGTACCCACCCCGCCGGCCCCACCGGCCGGCACTCCGGTGAACCTGTCGCTCGGCGCCGACGCCAAGGCCGTCGCCTCCTATCAGGACGGCAGCTACCTGGCGTCCAACGCCATCGACGGCAACGGCTCGTCGCGCTGGTCGAGTGACCACAACAACGACCCGAACGCCTGGATCTACGTCGACCTCGGCGCGCGGTACGCGCTGTCCACCGCCGTACTCAACTGGGAGGCCGCATACGGGAAGGCGTACAAGATCCAGGTCTCGGACAACGCGTCCGACTGGACCGACGCCTACTCGACGACCAACGGCCAGGGCGGCACCGAGACGGTCGGCGTGGGCAAGAGCGCCCGCTACGTACGGATGCAGGGCGTCACGCCCGCCACCGCATACGGCTACTCGCTCTACGAGTTCGAGATCTACGGGACACCCGTCGGCGGCACGGGCACCAGCAACGCCACCGTCTACGGCGACGCCAACTACACCGGTACCTCGGCCGCCTTCGGGCCCGGCGACTACGACCTGCCGGCGCTCCAGGCCAAGGGCATCGCCAACGACTCCATCTCGTCGCTCCGGGTCCCGGCCGGCTCCACCGTGACCGGCTACGCCGACGCCGGATTCTCCGGCGCCGCCTGGAAGTTCACCGGCGACACCCCGAACCTGACCGCCACCGGCAACAACGACGCCATCTCGTCCCTGCGCGTCACCGCCAACGGAAGCTGAGGGGCGAATCCCCATGACCGAATCCCCCATGACCCGATCACCCATGACCGAATCCCGCACGATCGTCGTCAAATCCCGCACACCGCACACGGGGAGAAAGCTGCTCGGCGTCGCCGTGACCTTCTTCCTCCTGCTCACCATGGCGTTGCAGGCGTCCCCGTCGAGCGCCGCCGACACCCCCGTCAACCTCGCCCGCAATCCCGGCGCCCACGCCGTCGCCTCGTTCCAGGACGGCGACCACGTGGCGTCCAGCGCCATCGACGGCAACACCGGCACCCGCTGGTCGAGCGACCACAGCAACGATCCCGGCGCCTGGATCTACGTCGACCTCGGCGGCGCGTACACGGTCTCGTCCGTCGCGCTGACCTGGGAGGCCGCGTACGCGAAGGCGTACAAGCTCCAGACGTCCGACGACTCGGTGCACTGGACCGACGCCTACTCCACGACGAGCGGCACCGGCGGCACCGAGACCGTCGCCGTCAACAAGTCGGCGCACTACGTGCGGATGCAGGGTGTCACGGCCGCCACCCAGTACGGCTACTCCCTGTGGGAGTTCGCGGTCTACGGCACCGGGAGCGGCGGCAGCGGCGGCGCGGCCGTCGGCTCGCCGACCGTGGCGCCGTCCACCACCTACCCGACGACGTACGGCGACTGGCAGAACGGGCTGCTGGCCGGCAACGGCAAGCAGGGTGTCATCGTCTTCGGCAACCCGCGCGACGACACGGTCGTCTTCGACGACAAGGACTTCTTCATGGCGCGGTCCGAGGCGCGCCCGCACCGCACCTTCAACACCGTCAGCCAGGACAACATCAACACGATCCGCGACGAGCTGATCTCCGGCCAGTACCAGCAGGCCAACCAGCTCGCCGCCGACGTGCAGGGCTACCAGGGCGGCGGCGAGGGCAGCAAGCACCCCGGCTACAAGATGACCGTCGCGATGCCGGACGCGGGACCGATCAGCGACTACGTCCGCTCCACCGACTACGCGAACGGCGTGGTGAAGGTCAACTGGGCCGACAACAAGGGTGCGTGGGAACGGGACTCGTTCGTGTCCCGCACCGACGGCGCCACCGTCCAGTACCAGGCGGCGCCCGCGGGCCAGAAGGAGACCCTGACCCTGGGCCTGTCCATCGACCCGGCGATGAACCTCCTCAACAAGGGCGTCACCTCCACCGACAACTCCACCACCGACTATCTGAACCTGCGGGTCAAGTACCCGAGCGGCAGCTACAACGCCGGCTACGAGGGCGTCACCCGTATCGTCACCGACGGCACCAAGACCATCAGCAACGGCAAGGTGACCGTCGCGAACGCCAGTTACGTACTCCTGCTGTCGCTGACCCAGCGCTACAACGGCACGTACAACGGTGGTGTCCCGGCCGAGCAGGAGTGGAGCAAGAACCTGCTCCGGCAGAAGCTCGCCGGGCTCAGCAGCGACTACTCCACCCTGCTCAACCGGCACACGAGCGCGCACAGTTCGATCTTCGGCCGGGTCTCGGTCGACTTCGGCGCCACTCCCGCCGACCGCGCGAAGTCCACCGAGCAGCTGCTCGCCGAGCAGAAGTCCTCGTCCACGCCGGTCCCGGCGCTGTACGAGCGGATGTTCTACGCCGGCCGCTACCATCTGCTCGGCTCCAGCGGGCCCACACAAGCCCCCGACCTGCTCGGCAACTGGACGGGTGACAGCAACGTCGGCTGGGACGGCTACTACCATCTGGACGCCAACCTCAACCTGCAGATCTCCGGCGGCAACATCGGCAACATGCCGGAGGCCATGGCGGGTTACTTCTGGCTCAACCAGCAATGGCAGAAGGACTTCGAGACCAACGCCAAAAAGCTCCTCGGCACCCGGGGCATGCTCACCGGCGGCAACACCCCGAACGGCGAGGGCCTGATCTCCAACATCAACTTCGACTACCCGTACCAGTACGTGACCGGCGGGGAGTCCTGGCTGCTCGAACCGTTCTGGGAGCACTACCAGGTCACCGGGGACACCACGTTCCTGGCCGACAAGTACTACCCGCTGATCCGCGACATGGGCGACTTCTACGAGGACTTCCTCACCAAGAAGGACGTCAACGGTAACTACATATTCGCCGGTTCCGTCTCGCCGGAGAACACCCCGCCGGGCGGGGTGCCGCTGGCCGTCAACTCCGTCTACGACATCTCCGGCGCCAAGTTCGCGCTGACGACGCTGATCCAGACCGCGAAGACCCTCGGCCGCGACGCCGACAAGATCCCGGTCTGGCAGGAGAAACTGGACCACCTGCCGCCGTACCTGATCAACAACGACGGTGCGCTGGCCGAGTGGGCGTGGCCCGACCTGGCGAACAAGAACAACTACCAGCACCGCCACTCCAGCGGCCTGCTGCCGGTGTGGCCGTATCGCGAGATCACTCCGGAGACCAACTCCGCCCAGTTCAAGGCCGCGCAGGTCTTCCTGCAGAAGAAGGACCAGGGCGCGTACGAGAACGCGGGACACGGGCTGCTGCACGGGGCCCTGATCGCGGCCGACCTCGACATGCCCGACTCGGTGGGCGCGAAGCTGCTGCGCTTCGCCAAGGACGACTACTACTACAGCAGCATGGCGACGTCCCACTACAACAACCACAACACCTTCGCCACGGACGTCGTCAACTCCGTGCCCACGGTGATGATGGAGATGCTGGCCGCCACCAAGCCCGGCACGCTGGAGCTGCTGCCGGGGCTGCCGAAGGGCCTGGACAAGGGGTCCGTCTCCGGGATGCTCGGCAAGAGCCAGTTCACCATCGACAACCTGGCCTGGGACACCAAGGCCCACACGGCGAAGGTGACGCTGACCTCGAAGATCAACCAGAACCTGACGCTGATCCAGCGCTCGGGCATTTCCTCGATCACCGCCGACGGCGTGACCGTGCAGAGTTCCCCGCTGGGCAACATCGCACGTGTGCTGCCGCTCCAGGCCGGCAAGACCGTGACCGTCAACCTCACCATGAGCGCCCCGAGGACCAACCTGGCCCAGGGCAAGCCGGCGACGGCCTCGTCCCAGTCCGGCGCCGACCAGTCGGCCGCCAAGGCCGTCGACGGGGACCTGAACACCCGGTGGAGCGCCAGCCAGGACCCGAACAGCTGGATCCAGGTGGACCTCGGTGCCACGTACAGCCTCTCCGAGGTGGACCTGCTGTGGGAAGCGTCGTACGCGAAGGCGTACGCGCTGCAGGGGTCGACGGACGGCACCACCTGGCACGACCTCGCCACCCGCACCAACGCCTCGGGAGGTACGGAGAAGATCCCGGTGAGCGGGCAGGCGAGATACGTCCGCATGAAGGGCAGCCAGCTGTCGGGACAGTGGGGCTACTCGCTCTACGAGATGCAGGTGTACGGCTGACGCGCGGCGGCTGACGGCGCGCGGCCGTAGGCGAACCGGGGTGCCGGGGCTACCGAGCGTGGTGGCCCCGGTACCGTCATGTCGGGCGTCGGCCCAGGCCACGACGCGCCTGGCGCTTCGACGTGCTGGTCGCGCCGGGAACAGGGGGTGCGGCCGGCACGGTTGTACCGGCCGAAGGACCAGCGCCGGTATGCCCGCCGCGCACTCGCATCACGACGCATTTTCCGCAGGAGGACTTTTTCATGACTGACCGGCCCTTGACGCTGATGGCGGTACACGCCCACCCCGACGACGAGGCCACCGGAACCGGAGGGGTCCTGGCACGCTATGCGGCGGAAGGCATCCGCACGGTCCTGGTGACCTGTACCGACGGCGGCTGCGGTGACGGACCAGGAGGTGTCAAGCCGGGCGATCCCGGCCACGATCCGGCGGCCGTCGTCGCGATGCGCCGTCGGGAACTCGAAGCGAGCTGTGAAGTCCTGAAGATCAGCGATCTTGAGACGCTCGACTACGCCGACTCCGGAATGATGGGCTGGCCGACCAACGACGCCCCCGGCTCCTTCTGGCAGACCCCCGTGGAGGAAGGCGCCGCCCGGCTCGCGGACCTCATGCGCCACTACCGGCCCGATGTGGTCGTCACCTATGACGAGAACGGCTTCTACGGCCACCCCGACCACATCCAGGCCCACCGCATCACGATGGCGGCGCTGGAGATGATCGAACAGACGCCCAAGGTGTACTGGACGACGATGCCCCGCTCGGCGATGCAGCGGTTCGGCGAGACCCTGCGCGAGTTCCAGGAGGACATGCCGGAGCCGGACCCCGCCGAGGCCGAGGCGATGGCCGAGATCGGCCTCCCGGACGACGAGATCACCACCTGGGTGGACACCACCGCGTTCAGCGGTCAGAAGTTCGACGCGCTGGCCGCGCATGCCAGCCAGGGCGACAACATCTTCTTCCTCAAGATGGGCAAGGAGAGGTTCGGCGAACTGATGGGCACGGAGACGTTCCTACGCGTCAAGGACGCCACCGACGCGCCCGTACCCGAGACGGACCTCTTCGCCGGCCTGCGCTGACCTGCCCGTATCGCCTGAGGAACGGCGGGTCCGGAGCAGCCGCAGCCCGCACGGCTGCTCCGAACCCCCGCTGATCAGTTGACGACCGGTCAGTTGCCGGTCAGGACCGCCGTGTTGTTCGTGAGGTCCGGGTCGACGTCCCGTCGGTGCCGAGCGGCAGCGTCTGCTCGTACGGCTCGTTTTCCGTCCCTGATGGGTCAACCGCTCACCATGAAAACGTCAGGCACCGGTTGAGCTTCAGCAAAATAGTCAAACTTCCTTCACGAATATTCACGAATGGTTCACCTGCCTTCGGATGCGCTTTGTCCCTAAAGGCCCTATCACGACGTGCGGTTGAGGTCGAGGGCGACCGGGGGAACAACTGCCCCTGCCTCAAGGGTTTTGGGGCCCTGAGCAGGGCCCGGGGCGGCCACGGGTCGGGGAGCGTCCGGCACGGGCCGGCACCCGCAGGTGCCTGGCTGGGGCAGGCGGGTGGTGAGCGTAATATCCGGCTGATCTTTCGCCCGGCGGCGCACACTGCCCGCCTTGAGCTCAAGGGGACAGCGTGACCGTCGAACAGCAACCGGACACCACGAACACCGAGGACACCGTGCGCCTTGTCTGCCGGCCGACCCGGGAGGACATAGCCGAAGTCATGCGCGTCAGACGGCGGGTGACTCCGAGTGGGCGACGGAGCCGGATCATAGGGGCTGTCGGCCTGGTCCTTTGGGCTGTCGCGCTCGTGCTGTTCGCGATGAACGGCCAGCTGCTCGACAGTGCGGTGCCCCTGTTGATCGTCGTGGTGGCGCTGTGCGCTCTGACGCTCGGCCTGAGGCGCCTCGCCGCGCGCCAGGTGCACAAGCTCAGGACGAGCCGCGGCGAGCACACGATCACGGTGGGTTCCGACGGTGTTCGCGTCGCAACCGACCTGAACACCATGCGAGTTCCGTGGTCGCAGCTCTCCGGATACGTGGAGACGGAGAACCTCTTCGCCCTTCTGCACACGGGAATGAACGACATCAACACCACGCCACTGCCGAAGGCGGCCCTCGCGCAGCCGGCCGATATCGACCGGCTGCGTGACGTGCTCGACCTCCATACGTCCCGCATCGGAAGCGCATCGCGAGCCTGAGAAGGAACCGCCAAGGCACGTCGCCGGGCTGACGAGACGTCAGCCCCGGTACGTCTCCAGAAGGCGGAGCCAGATCTCGCTGATGGTCGGGTAGGCCGGGACCGCGTGCCAGAGGCGGTTGACGGGGACCTCGCCGGCTACCGCGATCGTGGCCGAGTGGAGCATTTCGCCTACCGCAGGGCCGGCGAAGGTGACGCCCCGGAGGATTTCTTCGTCCAGGTCGACGATCATGCGGGCGTGGCCCGTGTAGCCGTCCGCGTAGAGGCCCGCGCCTGCTACGCCGCTCATGTCGTAGTCGACCGCGCGGACGCGGTGGCCCGCTGCTGCGGCTTCGGCGAGGGTGAGGCCCACCGAGGCGATCTCCGGGTCGGTGAAGACGACTTGGGTGACGGCCGCATGGTCGGCGGTGGCCGAGTGGGCACCCCAGCGGTCGGTTTCCAGGAGGGGGACGTGCTGGGCCCTGGCGGCGATGGCGGCGCCGGCGATACGGGCCTGGTACTTGCCCTGGTGGGTCAGCAGGGCGCGGTGGTTGACGTCGCCGACCGCGTAGAGCCAGTCGCTGCCCTTGGCGCGGCAGCTGTCGTCGACCTCGATCCAGTCGCCGGGCTTGCGGCCGACCGTCTCCATGCCGAGGTCGTCGGTGCGCGGGGCGCGGCCGGTGGCGAAGAGGATCTCGTCCGCCTCGATCCGTTCGCCGTTGTCCAGGACGGCGGTGACGGGTCCGGTGCCGCCGTCGCGTTCCACCTGGGTGACGGAGGTGTTCGTACGGACCGACACACCCGCCTCGGTCAGGGACTCGGCCAGCAGCTTGCCGGCGAAGGGTTCCATGTTCGGCAGCAGCCCGTCGCCGCGTACCAGGAGGGTGACCTCGGAGCCGAGCGCCCGCCATGCCGTGGTCATCTCCACGCCGACCACTCCCCCGCCCACGACCACGAGCCGGTCGGGTACGTGCTGGGAGCTGGTCGCCTCGCGGCTGGTCCAGGGCTTCGCGCCGGCCAGGCCCGGCAGGTCGGGCAGGACCGCGCGGCTGCCGACGCACACGGCGACGGCGTGCCGTGCGGTGAGCACCTGCTCCTCGCCCTCCGGGGTCGTCACCACGACCTTCTTGGTGCCGGCGAGCCGTCCGTGGCCCCGGTAGAGGTCGGTGCCGGTGCTCTCGACCCAGGCGACCTGGCCGTCGTCCTTCCAGTCGGACGTGTATTCGTTCCGGTGGGCGAGCACAGCGGCGGCGTCGAGCGGGCCCTGCACCGACTGCTTGAGGCCCGGCACCCTGCGCGCCTCCGCGCGCGCGATGGCCGGGCGGAGCAGTGCCTTGCTCGGCATGCAGGCCCAGTACGAGCATTCGCCGCCGACCAGCTCGCTCTCGACGATCGCGGCGCTCAGCCCGTTGGCCCTGGCGCGGTCGGCCACGTTCTCCCCGACCGGTCCCGCACCCAGCACCACAACGTCGTAATCCATGGCATCCGTCATGGGGTCAGTCTGGTCCGGGCGGGGCCGCATGGCCACACGATCTTCGGGAACGGTCCAGGAATACGGCTCAGGAATACGACGGTGGCGGCAGCCGTTGTGCGAGGCGGCTCCCACCGGTGAATCAGGAAGAGGTAGCAGGCAATGGCCACAGTGGAACTCACGAAGGAAAACTTCGACCAGACGGTGTCGGAGAACGACTTCATTCTGATCGACTTCTGGGCTTCCTGGTGCGGACCGTGCCGCCAGTTCGCCCCCGTCTACGAGTCGGCGTCGGAGCGCCACGGAGACCTCGTCTTCGCGAAGGTCGACACGGAGGCCCAGCAGGAGCTGGCCGCCGCGTTCGAGATCCGCTCCATCCCGACACTGATGATCGTCCGTGACAACGTCGCGGTGTTCGCCCAGCCGGGTGCGCTCCCCGAGACGGCCCTTGAGGACGTGATCGGTCAGGCCCGCGCGCTGGACATGGACGAGGTCCGTAAGTCCGTCGCGAAGGCCGAGGCCGAGGGCGACAACAAGCACGTGGAGAACCAGGGCTGAGACAAGCCCCGGTCCCGGCGTTCGGCGGTCCCGGTCAGTGGTCTCGCGCCGTCAGCGCTCTCGGGCCGTCAGCGCTCCAGCACCAGCGCCAGGCCCTGGCCCACGCCGATACAGAGCGCGGCGAGGCCGGTGCCTGAACCGGCTGCCGCCAGCTGATGCGCCACCGATCCCGCCAGCCGGGCGCCTGACGCGCCGAGCGGGTGGCCGATGGCAATCGCACCGCCGCGCGGGTTGACCAGTCGCGGGTCGAGTTCGGGCCATTCGGCGAGGCAGCCGAGCGACTGCGCGGCGAACGCCTCGTTGAGCTCGAAGGTGGTCAGGTCGGCGAACGACCGGCCGGCCTTCGTGAGCGCCCGCCGGACGGCCTCGACCGGCCCGAGGCCGAACAGCTGCGGCTCGATGCCGGTGACGGCGGACGTGCGGATCCGGGCCAGTGGTTCACGGCCCGTCTCGCGCAGCCCGTCCTCGTCCACGATGAGCAGGGCCGCCGCGCCGTCGTTGAGCGGCGACGCGTTGCCGGCCGTCACCGTACCGCCGCCTTCCGTGCGGAAGGCGGGCTTGAGCTTGGCCAGGGCCTCCATCGACGTGCTGTCGCGGATGCACTCGTCGCGGGCGAGTTCCACGCCCGGGTACGGGACGACCTCACCCTCGTAGAGTCCCGCCGCCCACGCGTCGGCGGCCTTGCGGTGGCTGGCGAGCGCGAAGGCGTCCTGCTCCTCGCGGGTGATGCCGTGCTTGTCCGCGATCTGCTCGGCGCCCTCGCCGAGCGGTACGGTCCACTCGGCCGGCATGGCCGGGTTGGTCATCCGCCAGCCGAGCGTCGTGGAGTGCAGCTGCTGGTGCCCGGCGGGGAACGCGCGCTCCGGTTTCTGCAGCACCCACGGCGCGCGGGACATCGACTCGACGCCGCCCGCCAGTACGACGGAGGCGTCGCCGAGCGCGACGGCGCGGGCCGCCTGGATGACCGCTTCGAGCCCGGACCCGCAGAGCCGGTTGACCGTCACGCCCGGCACGGAGACCGGCAGGCCGGCCAGCAGGACGGCCATTCGCGCGACGTCCCTGTTGTCCTCGCCCGCGCCGTTCGCGTCCCCGAAGACGACGTCGTCGATCCTGGCCGGATCCAGCCGCGGGGTGCGCTCGACCAGTGACCGCACCACATGCGCGGCGAGATCGTCGGGGCGTACGGAGGCGAGCGCCCCGCCGAACCTGCCGATCGGGGTGCGGACGGCGTCGACGACGTAGACATCCCGGATGGTGGTCATCGGATCTGCGGATCCCTTCGACACGGCGGCTCTGCCGGACAACTCGGCTGTGTTGCCGTGCGAACGGTCGTTCACATCGGCCAGCGCGAGTCTCCGCCCGCCGACGGGCCACTGTCAACGCGCCTCAAGGACGGTGCGCGATCAGCTGGGGCTCGCGTCCACCACCCGCGCCGACAGGCCGTAGTCCACTTCCTGGCCGTCGATCAGCAGCGCCTCCACCGTGTGGGTCTGCGGGTCGATGTCGGCCTCCATGCCGTTGCCCGCGTAACGGGGGTAGCCGGAGGCGCCGATGTCCCCGGTCGCCTCCACCACGGCCGAGCGCAACGCCTGCGCGTCGTCGGGCGGTCCGTCCGAGCCGTCGGCGTGTTCGGCGTGTTCTGCGACCAACAGGATCTCGAAGCGCTGCGGAACGATAGTCATGCGGGTGACGCTAGCCCCTCCCCCGCCCCGTTCGGCGGGTACGGCGCGCGGACCGGCGCGACGTGGCGTGGGACACGCCCCGGATCGTCCGGCATCGTCCCGGATCGTCGGGGTGACCCGCCCGGCGGCGGGCCGCACACAGGTCCTAACGTCTTGCGGATGACGCCCTTTCCCAGCGCCCAGGACCATGCCGACAGCGACTTCCCGGGCCGCAGCGGCCCCACCGCCACGACAGAGGCCGAGCCCCGCGAGGTGGGTCCGGTACGCACCGAGTACGCGCCCGTCCACGACGGCGATCCCGACCCCGGCGAGATCGTCTGGACCTGGGTGCCTTACGAGGAGAACGACGGACGCGGCAAGGACCGGCCGGTCCTGGTGGTCGCCCGTGAGCCCGGCGGCACGCTGCTCGCCGTCCAGCTCTCCAGCAAGACCCACAACCAGGACCGCGACTGGGTGCCGATCGGGGTCGGCCCCTGGGACCGCGCGGGCCGTGACTCGTGGGTGGCGATCGACCGGGTCATGCGGCTCCACGAGGGAGGCATGCGGCGCGAGGCGTGCGCCCTGGACCGGGGCCGCTTCAACCTCGTCGTGAACCGGCTCAAGGAGCGCTACGGCTGGGCCTGAGCAGCCCCTGAGCTGTGCGGTCCGCGCCGGGTCAGCACGTCCGCCAGCACGTCGCGGAACGCCGACAGCGTCGTACGCGCCGCCGTACGGTCCAGCACCGCGAAGACCGTCTCGTCGAAGTGCCCGGCGAACCGCCCGTCCCCGGTGAGCAGGGCCCGAAAGGTCCCGGCCACCTGGGCGGGGTCGTTCTGGAAGACCCCGCAGCCCCACGCGCCCAGCACGAGCCGCCGGTATCCGCTCTCCGCCGCCGTCTCCAGGACCCGCTCGGCCCTGGAGGCGAGCGCGGCGGGGACGCGGTGGCTCTCGTCGGGGACGCGCCGCGCGATCACCCCCGCGTTCGGCGCGGGCGACGTGAGGAAGCCGGCCCGGAACGGGACGGCGAGCAGCCGGCCCCGGTCGTCGCGGAAGACCGGCACCCCGGGTGAGTGGATCACCCGGTCGGTGTAGAAGGGGCTGCGGTCTTCGCGGTGGTGCGCGTAGAACTCGGGCGCGCGCAGCAGCGTCGCGTACAGCGCCGAGGCGCGGCAGAGCGCTTCCTCCTGGGCCTGCGCGCCGTTCAGATAGCCGCCGCCGGGGTTACGCGCCGAGGCGAAGTTCAGCACGGCCACCGGGCCGGTCGCCGCCGCCGTGAGCCGCGCCGCGGCCTCCAGGCTGCTCTCGTCCGTGACCTCGACGGTCCCCTTTCGGCCACGGTCCAGGACGACCGGGACGGGCTCGGGCCCGTACATCCGGGTGCCGGCGAGCGCGGCGTCGAGCGCCGGGCGTATCAGCACGTCGGAACCGTCGGGGCCGCGGTAACGGCCGGCCCCGACGATCTCCTCGGTCTCCTTTGCGATCCCCCGCAGTCGCGCACTCATGTGCGGAATCGTGCGTGAGGGATCACCTCCGGGGCAACCGGATTTCTGACGATTCGGTGACTCAAGGGCACTCTTGTGCGAACTGGCGGGAGTGGCCTTAGGTTGGACCGGAGCGCTTCGTCCCGACCCCGGGACGAGGTCGGTCACGGTCTTCGACAGGAGGATCCGGCCATGCCATCCGACCGTTTGATCGACGCGGAACAACCGCTCGGCGAGGACGACGCCGAGGCGCTGTTGCGCGGCATATGTTTCAAGACCGGGCCACCGCGCACCGTCGGTGTGGAACTGGAATGGCTCGTTCACGATCTGCACGACCCGCGCGACCCCGTCCCTGTCCACCGCCTCGAAGCCGCCTTCGACGGCCTGCGGACCCTGCCGCTGACCTCGGCACTGACCTTCGAACCCGGCGGCCAGCTGGAGCTCAGCTCCCAGCCCGCCGCCTCCCTGATGGAGTGCGTCGCCTCCACAGCGGCCGATCTGGATCTCGTCCGTCCGGCGCTGCGTACGGCGGGCCTCGCGCTCACCGGTTACGGACAGGACCCCTGGCACCTCCCGCAGCGCATGCTGCACGCGCCCCGCTACGACGCCATGGAGGCGTATCTCGACCGGATCGGCACCGCCGGCCGGGCCATGATGCGTACCACCGCGTCCGTCCAGGTGTGCCTGGACGCGGGACACGAGGAGCCGGGACCGCTCGGCTACGCGCGACGCTGGCAGCTGGCCCATCTGCTCGGGGCCGTGCTGGTCGCCGCCTTCGCCAATTCGCCGATGCGTGAGGGCAGACGGACCGGCTGGCGGTCCACCCGGCAGGCGATGTGGACCCAGCTCGACCCGGCCCGCACGGCGGCGCCCTCGCTGCGGCTCGAACCACGGGCCGCCTGGGCGGCGCACGCCCTGGACGCACCGGTGATGTGTGTCCAGACGCCGGGAGGCCCCTGGCACGTGCCGGACGGGGTCTCGTTCCGTGACTGGATCAGATCGGGGCTGCCGCGCCCGCCGCTGCGCGCCGATCTCGACTACCACGTCACCACGCTCTTCCCGCCGGCCAGACCGCGTGGCCATCTGGAGCTGCGGATGATCGACGCGCAGCCGGGTGAGGACGGGTGGCTGGTGCCGCTCGCCGTCACGACCGCGCTGTTCGACGATCCGGAAGCGGCCGAGAGCGTGTACCGCGCCGTCAAGCCGCTGGCCGACACGGCGGGAGCCGGGCCCGCGCCCGGCAACCCGCTGTGGATCAGAGCGGCCCGCGACGGACTCGCGGACCCGGAACTGCACGCGACAGCGGTCACCTGTTTCGCCCTCGCCCAGGAGGCGCTTCCGCGCATCGGGGCCAGTACCGCGATCCAGGAGGCTGTCGCCGCCTTCACCGAACGCTTCGTGCTGCGGGGCCGATGTCCCGCCGACGAGCTGCGCGTCCCCGAACGCGTCACCGACCGCGTCCCGGAACGCGTCTTCGAACCTGAGAAGGATCTCCGCCCATGACCGACCGAACCGCCGGGAGCCCGCAGGCCCCGCGCGCCCCGCAAGCGACCGTCATCGAGATATCCGCCGACTCGGCCGAGGCGCTGCGCCGCCGCGCCGTCGAGTCGCTGACCACCGCACGCGCCCGTACGGCGCTGCTGACCTCCTGCGTCGACGACCACGATCTGACCGCGCAGCACTCGCCGCTGATGTCCCCGCTGGTCTGGGACCTGGCGCACATCGGCAACCAGGAGGAGCAGTGGCTGCTGCGTAACGTCGGCGGCGGGGACGCGCTGCGCCCCGAGATCGACTCCGTCTACGACGCCTTCGAGCACCCGCGCTCCGAGCGGCCCACCCTGCCGCTGCTGGCGCCCGCCGAGGCGCGCGCGTACGCCTCCGACGTACGGGGGCGGGTGCTCGACATCATCGAGCGCGCGCCGCTGACCGGGGGCGGCGGCCGGCTGCTGGACGCCGGCTTCGCCTTCGGGATGATCGCGCAGCACGAGCAGCAGCACGACGAGACCATGCTCATCACCCACCAGCTGCGCAAGGGTCCGGCGGCGCTGACCGCGCCCGAGCCGCCCGCCGGCGACGTGACGGGGCTGCCCGCCGAGGTGCTGGTACCGGCGGGGCGCTTCACGATGGGCACCACGGCGGAGCCGTGGGCGCTGGACAACGAACGCCCGGCGCACCAGCGGCTGGTGCCGGCCTTCTTCATCGACACCGTGCCGGTCACCAACGGCGACTATCTGCGCTTCGTCGAGGACGGCGGCTACACCGACGAGCGGTGGTGGGCCCCGGAGGGCTGGGCCCAGATACGCGAGCACGGCATCGGCGCGCCGCAGTTCTGGCGGCGCGAGGCCGGCCAGTGGCTGCGCCGCCGCTTCGGCACGGTCGAGCCGGTGCCGATGGACGAGCCGGTGCTGCACGTGAGCTGGTACGAGGCCGACGCGTACGCCCGCTGGGCGGGGCGCAGGCTGCCCAGCGAGGAGGAGTGGGAGAAGGCGGCGCGCTGGGACCCGGCCACCGGGCGCTCACTGCGTTTCCCGTGGGGCGACGAGGAGCCGACGCAGGAGCACGCCAACCTGGGTCAGCGCCATCTGCGCCCCGCGCCGGTCGGCAGCTATCCGCGCGGCGCCTCACCGCTCGGGGTGCGCCAGCTGATCGGGGACGTCTGGGAGTGGACGTCGAGCGACTTCCTGCCGTACCCGGGCTTCGTGGCGTTCCCGTACCGGGAGTACTCGGAAGTGTTCTTCGGCAGCGCGCACAAGGTGCTGCGCGGCGGCTCGTTCGCGGTGGACTCCGTGGCCTGCCGCGGCACGTTCCGCAACTGGGACCTGCCAGTGAGGCGGCAGATCTTCGCCGGGTTCCGCACCGCGCGGGACGCGGCACCCGGGGAGGGCGCCTGATGTGCCGCCATCTCGCCCGGCTCGGGCCGCCGGCGGCGCTGGGCGAGGTGCTGGTCGCACCCGCCCACGCGCTGTACCGGCAGTCGTGGGAGCCGCGCAGGCAGCGGCACGGCACGGTGAACGCCGACGGTTTCGGGGTCGGCTGGTACGCGGAGGGCGATCCGGCGCCGGCCCGCTACCGGCGCGCCGGGCCCATCTGGGCCGACCTCGGCTTCACGGATCTGGCCCGGGTGGTCCGTACGACCGCGCTGCTCGCCGCCGTGCGGGACGCGACGGAGCCGGGCGCCGACGGGGAGGCCGCGGCCGCGCCCTTCGCGTCCGGGCCCTGGCTGTTCAGTCACAACGGGGCGGTCAAGGGCTGGCCGGGGAGCCTGGCGGCGCTAGCCGCCGGGCTGCCCGGCGAAGAGCTGCTGTCCCTGGCCGCCCGTACCGATTCCGCACTCGTGTGGGCGCTGATCCTGCACCGGCTGCGGCGCGGCGACTCGATCGGCGAGGCGCTGGCCGACACCGTGACCGAGGCGGCCGCCGCCGCGCCGGCGTCCCGGCTCAATCTGCTGCTCACCGACGGCGGCACGATCGCGGCGACCGCCTGGGGGGACACCCTCTGGACGCTCACCGGGCCGGACGACGGTGTGGTGGTCGCCTCCGAGCCGTACGACGACGATCCGCGCTGGCGCGAGATCCCCGACCGGACGCTGGTCGTCGCCACCCGTACCGACCTGTCGCTGACCCCCCTCAAGGAGCCCCCCGCGTGAGCCCCTTCCAGCTGACCCGCACCCTGCCCGAGGACGCCACCGACGCCGCGCTGCGCGCCGACGTGCGTGAGGGCCTGACCCGTACGCCCAAGACGCTGCCGCCCAAGTGGTTCTACGACGCGCGCGGCAGCGAACTGTTCGAGGAGATCACCCGGCTGCCCGAGTACTACCCGACCCGCGCGGAGCGGGAGATCCTGCTCGCGAGGGCCGGGGAGATCGCGGCGGCGAGCGGCGCGAGCACCCTGGTCGAGCTGGGTTCGGGCTCGTCGGAGAAGACCCGCCATCTGCTCGACGCGCTGAAGGGACTGCACAGTTATGTCCCGGTCGACGTGAGCGAGAGCGCCCTGACCGGGGCGGCCGAAGCACTCGTCGCCGACCGTCCCGACCTGCGGGTGCACGCGCTGATCGCCGACTTCACCGCCGGTCTCGAACTGCCCGCCACACCGGGGCCACGGCTGGTCGCCTTCCTCGGCGGCACCGTCGGCAATCTGCTGCCCGCCGAGCGCGCCCGGTTCCTGGCGTCGGTGCGCGCGCTGCTGGACCCCGGCGACACGCTGCTGCTCGGTACGGACCTGGTGAAGGACGAGTCCACGCTGGTCAGCGCCTACGACGACGCGGCCGGTGTGACGGCGGCCTTCAACAAGAACGTGCTGTCGGTCATGGACCGTGAGCTGGGCGCCGACTTCGACCCCGCCGACTTCGAGCATGTGGCGCGCTGGGACCGGGAGCAGGAGTGGATCGAGATGCGGCTGCGGGCCCGGCGCGCCCTCACCGTGAAGATCCCCGAGCTGGATCTGCTGGTCAGCTTCGAGGCCGGTGAGGAGGTCCGTACGGAGGTGTCGGCGAAGTTCCGTCAGGACGGTGTGCGCGCCGAGCTGGCCGCCGCGGGGATGGAGCTGACGCACTGGTGGACCGATGAGGCGGGACGGTTCGCGCTGTCGCTCGCGACGGTGAGCTGACCGGCGAGGGCGAGCGCGCGGCGGTCGGTGTGCAGACCGGCGGGGATCAGCGGCAGGACCGTGATCTCCGCCGTGAGCCCGCCGGCCGTCGCGATCCGCCACAGCGAGGCGGTCAGGGTGTCGTCGCCGACGAAGGCCGGTGCACCGGAGCGGTGGCCTTCAGGCCCCCGGTAGGTGATCCGGACGGGCCGTACGGGCACACCGGCGTCCAGCGCGGCCTGGAACACCGCCGGGGTGAAGCGGCCCCGGCCGCCGCCGCACCAGGTGCACGCCTCGGGGAAGACGATCACCCGTGAGCCGTCGGTGAGCGCCGAAGCGAGGGTGCGTACGGTCGCGGGCAGTGCCCGCAGCCGCTCGCGCTCGACGAAGAGGGTGCCGCCGCGCGCCGCCACCCCGCCCAGGACGGGCCAGTGCCGGATCTCGCTCTTGGCCAGCATCCGGCCCGGCAGGACAGCGGCGATCAGCGGGATGTCGAGCCACGAGATGTGGTTGGCGACCACCAGCACCCCGCTCCCCCGCCCCGGTGTGTCCGGCCGCCCGGCGCCGACGATCCGTACCCGCAGGCCGAATCCCCTGAGCAGGGCGCGCGCCCAGTGCCGGGTGAGCCGGTCACGGGGCGCGGCGCCGAGCGTGGCGACCAGGGGCGCGGCGAGGACCCCCGCGAGCAGGACGGTCAGCCCCGCCAGCACCCGGCCCGCGGCCACCGCCGTACGGGCCACGGGACCGTGGTGCGTGCCGCAGCCCCGCGGGGTGCAGGGCGCGGTGGGCAGCCAGCCGCTCATGCCGCCGGTACGAGCGACAGGAAGTGCCGCAGGTAGCGCGGGTCGGTACGGCGCATCGACAGCAGGACGTAGAGGTCGGCGACGCCGAACTCGGGGTCGTGCGCGGGCGCGCCGCACACCCAGGCGCCGAGCCGCAGATAGCCGCGCAGCAGGGGCGGCAGCTCGGTCCTGGGGGCCGGCCTGCCGGTGTCCTGCGGCGTCCAGGGGCGGAGCGGGGTGACCCGGTACTCCTCGGGGGCGAGGTGCTTGTCGCGTACGGTGCGCCAGGTCGACGCGGCCAGTGTGCCGCCGTCGGCGAGCGGGACCGAGCAGCAGCCGGCGAGCCAGGTGTGTCCGCTGCCGGTCATGTAGCGGGCGAGTCCGGCCCAGATGAGGCTGATGACGGCGCCGGTGCGGTGCAGCGGGTGCACGCAGGAGCGGCCGACCTCGACCAGGTCGTCGCGGATCGGGCCGAGCCGGGAGAGGTCGAACTCGCTGTCGGAGTAGAGCCGTCCGGCGTCGCGCGCCCGGTCGGGGGGCAGCAGCCGGTACGTGCCGACGACTTCGCCGGTGCGCTCCTCGCGTACCAGCAGGTGGTCGCAGTACGCGTCGAACGCGTCGCTGTCGTAACCGGGTTCGGAGCTGTCGAGCTTGGCGCCCAGCTCGCCGGCGAAGACCTGGTGGCGCAGCCGCTGGGCGGCGCGTACGTCGGCCAGGTCGCGGGCGAGGGAGACCACGTAGCGCGGTTCGGCGGTGTGCGGGGCGGCGACGAAGGGGGCGGGTGTCGTGGGCACGACGGGGGCGGGTGCGGCGGGTGCGGTGGGGAGGAGCGGGGCGGGGACGGCGGCGGGCATGGGTGTCTCCTGTGCCGATGGGAAAGGCGGCGACCGGGCCCGCCGCGTGCTGCGGCGGGCCGGCACCTCGTTTCTTCCGTCACCGGCTGGATTTGACATGACCACACGGCGGAAAGCGGATGTGGGACGGCTGAATGCCGGGGGGTGGTGCACCGGCGCCTGCGTCCGACCCGGGCGCCCCCGCGGCTTAGCCGGAGGTGAGCGCCGTCGTGATCAGCTCCGACGCCGCCTTGGCGGCCTTCTTCGGGTCCTGTCCCTCCAGCACCTCGGTCATGTACGGCTTGATCGGGTTCTTGGCCTCGACGCTGGCCCACTGCGGCGAGTTGGGGGTCGCCCGGCCGCGCGCCGCGCCCACGGCCATCGCCGCCGTGCTCTCGTCGCCGCTGATGACCCCGGCGAGGGTCGTCTTGTTGGGGACGTAACTCATGGTCCTCGCGAGGTCCGTCTGCCACTTCTCGCCCGCGAGCGCCTCGACCACATCGGTGGCCGCCGTGCCGTGGTGGGTGTTCTTGGGGACGATCAGGTCGGATCCGCCGGTGAACACGGCGCCGGGCGTGTCGGCGGTCTTGCCGGGGATCGGGAAGAAGCCCAGCTTGCCCTTGAGATGGGGGTTCTTCTCCTCGATGATCCGGGCCGAGCTGGGGGTCGAGATGATCTGGGCGACATCGCCCTTGGCGAAGACGTCGGCCTGCGGCGGTGTGGCCTCGTCGGAGTTCTTCGGCCCGTTGCCCAGGCCCTGCAACTGCTTGTAGAAGGCCATGCCGCGCAGGGCTGCGGGCGTGTCGAGGGTGCCGTGCCAGTTGCTGCTGCCGTCCTCGACGGCCAGCTCGCCGCCCTCGTCCCAGATGAAGCCGGCCAGGCTGTACCAGTCCTGTCCCGCGAGATAGATGCCCTGGGTGTCGGCGGTGTTGAGCGCGGTGGTGTCGGCGATCCATTCGTCGCGGGTCCTGGGCAGCTTGTCGATGCCGGCCGCCTCGAACAGTTCCTTGTTGTAGATCACGATGCGGTTGGCGGCGTACCAGGGGATGCCGTACTGGTCGCCCTCGATACGGCCCGGCTGGGCGAGGCCGGGCAGCCAGTCCTCGCTGCCGAGGTCGCGTACCGACTCCAGGGTGAGCCCGCGCAGGTGCGAGGTCTCGGCGTACTGGGCGACCTGGGTGTTGCCCACCTCGATGACGTCCGGCGGGTTCTCGCTGTCCAGCGCTGCCAGGACCTTGTCACCGATCCCGGTCCACTCCTGGATCTTGACGTCGAGGGTGATCTTGGGGTGCGACTTCTCGTACGAGGTCACGAAGCGCTTGAGGAACGCGTCGGACACGCTGTCCTTCATCAGCCAGACCGTGACCGTCGGCGAGTCGTCCTTGCCGCCTCCCCCTGGCAGCGAGCCGCAGCCGCTGAGAGCGACGGCGGACAACAACGCCGCGGAACAGACAAGACAGCGGTTCTTCACGTAGGTCACCTTCTGCGTGATGGCACGGGAGCGTGGCGCAACGAGGAAACCCGACATGGGGGGAGCGAACATTGTTCGCACGGGTGTGCCGATTTTGGTATGGACCAATGGGTCGGTCAAGTCCCGAAACCGGACACCGGGGTGCGGGCGCCCTCCGGCACCCGCACCCCGGCCCTTCGTGAACGTTTCTGACGGTTCGTCAGCCGCCGTTCGGCACCGTGTCCTCGAACGCGGTCCCCGCGCCGCGGTACGCGTTGACCTTGGCGCTGACCTGCGCAGGAGTCAGTACCTGGTCCTTGACGTGCAGGACGTAGTCGACCTTCTGGTCGTAGGCGCGCGGGGTCGTACTGGACTGGCCGCCGAAGTCGATCAGCCACTGGTTGAAGTTGATCGACATGGGCCGCTCGGGGAGGTACTGGGCGTCGTGCGTGCCGAAGAGCTGGCCGTCGATGTAGTACGTGATCGCGTTGTTGTCGATGGTGAGCACCAGGTCGTGCCAGCCGTTGTAGCTCGACCGGCCTTCGGTGTGCTGGTTGACCGCGACCCAGGGGTCGGGGTTGTAGGTCTCCCAGGAGGTGGTGTAGAGGATGTTGGACGACTCGCCCCAGCCGCCGTTGGGGAGGTACTCGAAGTCGTACTCCGCGTAGTCGTCCGCCATCGGTGCCTTGAGGTCGTTGATGGTGAAGAAGGTCTGTACGAGGTGGTCGCCGTCAGGGCCCGACTTCGGTGTGTCGGCGAACTTGACCCGGGCCGCGTAGGTCCCGTTCTTGAACTTCGTCGCCTGGGTGAGGACTTCGGTCTGCTCGGTGGTGCCGCCCGTGCCGGCGGTCGAGGTCTCCAGATTCATGATCGAGTTCGTCCCCTCCTTGGCGAAGGTGACGTTGTCGGGGGCCCAGGTGGCACCCGGGATGCCGGGTCCGCCGGAGTTGGCGCGCACACTCCAGCCGTGGCCGGCGATCGACGGGTCGGTGTACGAGGTGTAGTTGAAGTCGTCGAAGAGCGTCGCCCCGCCGGTGGGCGGATCGGTCGGCGGGTCGGTGGGCGGGTCCGTGGGGCCCCCGGGGTCGTTGCCCGCGGGGGCGGTGCCCCAGACGAGTGTGCCGCCCACGGTCGCGGTGGCCTTGGTCCAGTCGCCGTACGAGGTCTGTGCGGGACCGTAGGAGTAGTCGTCGCTCTGGTTGAGCGACGCCCAGTTGGAGCGGTAGAAGCGCAGCTGCATGTCGCTGGTGTCGGCGCCGGGCGCGAGGGTGCCCGCGCCCGCCGTGAAGCCGATCTCCAGATAGCGGTCGGCGGTCGCCGTCGGGTGGGCGAGGGTGCCGAAGGTGCCGGTGATGTTGGCGCAGCCCTTGACCGCCCAGGAGCAGGCGAAGGTGTACGAGGCGCCGGCGTCGGCCTTGAAGTAGTAGCGGACCTTGACCGTGCTGAGCGAGAGCGCCGAGCCCGAGGTGTTGACCACCTTGAACCACGGCTCCGCCTGGTCGGACCCGGTGGAGCTCTGGCGGTACTGCACCTTGACCGTGGGCGCCGCCGCCGAGGCGGGCAGGGCGGTGAGGGCGGCGCAGCCGAGGCCGGCCGCCGCGCCGAGCGCGACAGCGGTCCTGAAGCGTGCGGTGGCGGTCTTCCTTCTGTTCATCGACCGGTTTCCTCTCCTGACAGGGATGGTGCGGGGAGGTGGTGCGGTGGGCGGCCGGGCACATGGAGTGCGTCGAGCCGGGTTCGGTGGTGTGCGAGGCGGTCCTGGAACCCCGGCCAGTCGCGGTGGGCGGACCAGGCCGTCTCGGCGAGCGCGCACAGCCGGGGGAAGGCGAGATATTCGGCGTGCGCCTCGGTGGGGACGTACTCGGCCCACAACTGCGCCTGGGTGCCCAGGACATGGGCGGCGGCCTCGGGCTCCCAGCTGGGCGGCGCGGGTTCGAGGGCGTAGACGTCCCGCAAGGTGACGACACCGCCGGGCTGGCCCGGCGGTTCGCCGGGGCGCTCGCTCTGCGGGTAGTCGAGGAAGGTGGACCGGTGCGGGGCCATGATGATGTCCTGGCCGCGCCGGGCGGCGGTGAGTCCGTGCGACTCCTCCAGCCACGGTGCCGCGGTGAAGCCGTCGGGCAGGTCGCTGCCGGTGTCGGTCCAGCCGAGCGGGCGCCGGCCGTTCGCGGCGAGGTGGGCCCCGACGCGGCCGAGCAGCCAGCCGCGCAGGGCTTCCGGGCCCGCGAGCCCTTCGTCCACGACCCTGCGGTGGGCGGCGGGCGACTGCCGCCACTCGACGACGGGGCACTCGTCGCCGCCGAGGTGCACATGGCGCGAGGGGAAGGTGTCCATCACCTCGTCGAGCACGGTGCGGAAGAAGTCGACGACCTCGTCGTGGACGCCGAAGATGTTCTCGCTCACGCCCCAGCGGTCCCATACGCCGAGCCGGCGTCCGGGTACGTTGCCCAGCTCCGGATAGGCGGCGAGCGCGGCCCGTGCGTGGCCCGGCAGCTCTATCTCCGGTACGACGGTGATGCCGCGCTCCGCCGCGTAGCCGACGAGACCGGTCAGCTCCTGGCGGGTGTAGGCGCCGCCGTGCGGCAGACCGCCGATCTCGGTGAGCTTCGGGTAGCCGGCGACCGGCATCCGCCAGCCCTGGTCGTCCGTCAGATGCAGGTGCAGCACGTTGAGTTTGTGCAGCGCGAGCAGATCGGTGAACCGGTACAGGAAGGAGACGGGCCGGAAGCGTCTGGCGACGTCCAGCATCACACCGCGCCAGGCGAACCGCGGCACGTCGGTGATCTGGACGCAGGGCAGCGTCCACGCGGTGCCGCGTACGGGAGTGTCCGACAGCGCCTGGGGCGGCAGGAGTTGACGGATCGTCTGGATTCCCCGCAGCAGCCCGGCGGGGCGCGCCGCGCGCAGCAGTACGGCGTCGGTGCCGACGGTGAGGCCGTACCCCTCGTCGCCGAGGCCGCCGAGCGCCGGGTCGACGACGAGCACGACACGGCCGTCGTCGGACGCGGGCAGTGGCAGTCCGGTGGCGGGGGCGAGCAGGGTGCGCAGCAGGGTGGCGGCCGCGGTGGCACCGCCGGGCGCCGCGCGTACGGCGGTGTGTGCGTCGAGGGTGAACCGTCCGGGCAGTGTGCCCAGATGGGTGGGGCGTGGGACCAGTGGGGGTGCGGTCATCTCGGTGTTTCCCCTATCCCTTGACGGCGCCGCTGGTCATCCCGGTGGCGACCCGGCCCTGGAGCACCAGGAAGAGGGCCAGCACGGGCAGGGCGAAGAGGGTGGAGGCGGCCATGGTGGCGCCCCAGTCGGTGCCGAACACGTTGGAGAAGGACGACAGCCACACCGGCAGGGTGCGGTCGTCCTGGTTCTTGATGATCAGCATGTTGGCGAAGGCGAACTCGTTCCAGGCGGTGATGAAGCCGAAGAGCGAGGTGGCCAGCAGCCCGGGTGCGAGCAGTGGGAGGGTGATCCGGCGGAAGGCGTCGGCGCGGGTGCAGCCGTCGACCTGGGCGGCCTCCTCCAGCTCCACCGGGATGGCGGTGAGGAAGCCGCGCAGTGTGACGATGGTGAAGGGCAGCGTGATCATGAAGTAGATCAGGGTGAGCATGGACAGCTTGTCGAGCATGTCCGTGTCCCTGGCGATGATGTACATCGGGATCAGCAGCGCTTCCCAGGGCGCGACTTGCGCGATGAAGACCATCAGGATGAAGCCCCTGCGGCCCCGCCAGCGCAGCCGGGCGACGGCGAAGGCGGCGCCGAGGGCGACGATCAGCGCGAGGATCACACAACAGCCGGTCACCAGCAGGCTGTTGCGCCAGAACAGCCAGAACCCGTCGGCGTGCACGGCCTTGTCGAAGTGGTCGAGGGTGAGCGAGGTGGGCAGGAAGACGGGGGTCTCGGACTGGATGTCGACGGTCGGCTTGAACGCGGTCAGCACCATCCAGTAGACGGGGAAGACCGAGCAGACGAAGACCAGCAGCGCCACCGCGTTGAGCGGCAGCCGGCGGGTGCGGCGGCGGATCATGCTTCTGCCTCCTGCCGGAACATCTGCCGGAAGTAGACGACGAGGACGGCGACGAGCAGCACCACGGTGATGGTGGAGGCGGCGGCCGACAGGTCGTAGCGGTGCAGGGACTGGGCGACGCGGTAGGCGTAGACGGGCAGGGTGGTCGTGGCGTCGCCGGGGCCGCCCTTGCTGATGGCCCAGATCTGGGCGAAGCAGCGGAAGACCCAGATGACTTCGAGGCACAGCACGAGCCCGAAGAGGGGCCGCAGCATGGGCAGGGTGACGGAGCGGAAGATCCGGGCGGCGCCCGCGCCGTCGATGCGGGCCGACTCGTACAGCTCGGCGGGTACGGTCAGCAGCGCGGCGTGCAGGGTGATGGCGGCGAACGGCACGGACTGCCAGACGACGAGGGTGACCAGGATGGTGAAGGTCGCACTGCCGTCGGCGAACCAGGAGTAGTTCTCGTACGAGTCGAAGCCGAGCTGGACGAGCAGCCAGTTGACCACTCCGAGCCGGGACGCGAACAGCCACTGGAAGACGGTCGTGGTGGCGATGACGGGGCTGGCCCAGGCGAGGACCAGACCGCACATCACCAGCAGCCGCATCCTGCGCCCGAGGTGCTGGAGCAGCAGCGCGACTCCGGTGGCCAGCACCATGATCAGGACGACATTGATCCCGGTCCACCAGAAGGTCCGCCGCACCACCTCCCAGAACTCGTCGTCGTCCAGGATCTCCCGGTAGTTGGCGAGCCCGGCGAACGAGGCGCCGCCCCTGATGAGTTCGCCGAGGCCGTAGTGCTGGAAGGAGATGACCAGGTTGCGGACGAGCGGATACGCGAGGAGGTAGGCGGCGCCGAGCACGGTGGGGGCGATCAGCAGATACGGCCAGAGCGCCCCGCGTACGGCCCTGGGGGCCGCCGTCATGAGCCGAGCGTCTTGGTGATGCTGGTCGAGGCGGTCTTCGCCGCCTCGGCGGGGTCGCTGCCCGTGAGCACCGCCGTCATGTACTGCTTGATCGGGTTGGTGGCCTCGACGGCCGCCCACTGGGGCGAGTTGGGGGTGGCCCGGCCGCGTGCGGCGCCCGCCGCCATCGCGGCCGTACCCGGGTCGCCCTGGACGGCCTTGGCGAGCGAGGTCCTGTTGGGGACGTAACTCATGGTCCTGGCCATGTCCGTCTGCCACTTGTCGCCGGTGAGCGCCTTGACCACCTGGTAGGCGGCGTCGTGGTGGGCCGAGGCCTCGGGGACGACGAGGTCGGAGCCGCCGGTGAAGACGGAGCCGGGGGTGCCGGCCTCCTTGCCCGGTATCGGGAAGAAGCCGATCTTCCCCTTGAGCGCGGGGTTGGTCTCCTCGATGAGCTTGGCCCCGCCGGGGACGGAGATGATCTGGGCGACGTCGCCCTTGGCGAACACCTCGGCCTGCGGCGGTTTGGCCTCGTCGGAGTCCTTGGGCCCCTTGCCGAGCGCCTGGAGGCGCCGGTAGAAGTCCATGCCGGCCAGCGCCTGGGGGGTGTCGAGGGTGCCCTTCCAGCTGCCGCCGGTACGGGTGGCGAGGTCGCCGCCCTCGTCCCAGATGAAGCCGGCCAGGGTGTACCAGTTCTGCCCGGGTAGGTAAATGCCCTGCGTGGCGCCCTTGTTGAGCTTCGCGGTGTCGGCGAGCCAGGCGGCGTGGGTGGTGGGCGGCGCGGTGATGCCGGCCTGGGCGAAGAGGTCCTTGTTGTAGACGACGACCCGGTTCGCCGCGTACCAGGGGATGCCGTACTGCTTGCCGTCGATCTTCCCCGGCCCCGCGAGCCCCGGCAGCCAGTCGGCGCCGGACAGGTCCTCGGTGCGGTCCGTGAGGTCCTCGACGCCGCCGCTGGCCGCGTACTGGGCCACCTGGGTGTTGCCCACCTCCATGACGTCGGGGGCGTCCTTGCTGGCCAGGGCGGCGGTGACCTTCTCGCCTATGCCGTCCCACTCCTGGATCTGGATGTCCAGGTCGATGTCCTTGTGGGTCTTGGCGAAGTCCTGTTCGAAACGGTGGAGGAAGGCGTCGGTGACGCTGTCCTTCATGATCCAGACGGTGAGTTTCTGCGGTCCCGCCGACGTGCCGGAGGACGAACTGCAGGCGCTGAGTGCCAGGGTCGCCGCGAGTGCTGCGGAACCGGCGATGAAGCGGATCTTCACGGACCACCCCAATGGGATACTGACCAATTGGTCAAGTGGTAAAGCGCGTGACCAGAAGGTGGCATGGACCAATGTTGCCGTCAAGACCCTTGAAAACATTGACCTTCGTCGTCACATGGGCGGTACGTGCCGGTTACCATGACACTTACCAGTTGACCAGTTAGGATCGCCGTAGCGCGGCACAGCCCGCCAGAAGCAGGAGAGGTCAAATCCATGGGGAGTGGCTCGTCGGGTGGTGGCGTGCTCAAGCGGGAGCGGGTACGGGAGCATCTGCTCGGCCTGATCGAGGCCGGCAGCCCGGGGGACGCGATCCCGTCCGAACGCACGCTCTGCGCCGAACTCGGTGTGTCGCGGCCCACGTTGCGGATGGCCGTGGACGAACTCGTCGCCACGGGGCAGCTCGTACGGGAACACGGCCGCGGCATGTTCGTCGCGCCCGCCAAGATCACCCAGGAACTCACCTCGGACGACACGGCGTTCGTCGTCCCGCGCGCCTCGGGCGCCTGGTCGAGCCGGATCCTGGAGCGGGCCACGATCCAGGCCGGCGCCAGGATCGGCCGCAAGCTACGCGTGTCGCCGGCCGCCGAGCTGATCTACATCGCCCGGCTGCGGCTGGTCGACGGCGCGCCCATCGCGATCGAGCATCTGCACATCCCCGCCGAGCTGGCCCCCGCGCTCACCCCGCAGGAGCTGGAGGCCGGTGATCTCTACGACCATCTGCGCGAGCACCACCAGCTCTCCGTGCACGAGGCCACCCAGTCGATCGAGCCGACCGTGGTCAACGAGGCGGAGGCGGCCGTGCTGGATGTACCGGTGCTCTCCCCCGCGCTGCTCATCGAGCGGCTGACCCTGGACACCTCGGGCCGGCCCGTGGAGTACGTGCACTCGCTCTACCGCGGCGACCGCTACCGCATCGTCTCGCGGCTGGCGCTCGGCAGCCCCGCCCCGCGCCCCCGTACCGGCGGCCACCACCCGGGCATCCCGCCGGGCGACTTCGCGCACGACGGGATCATCACCTCGTCCACCACGGGAGACGCCTACTGACCCGCGGTGAGCGGGTCAGCAGGCGTCGTCGGGGAAGCCGGTCCGGTCAGTCCTGCGGCTGCCTGGCGGGGGCCGGTCCGTCGCCGCTCACCGGGCCGCCCTCGTCGGGCACGACCAGTTCGGACAGCGTGAGTCCCGACTCGCCGGAGACCGCGGCCAGTTCCGAGCCCAGGGACTCGGGGGCGATCACGGTGTGCTTGCGGCCCAGCGGGCCCGTCAGCAGCGAGGACACGGCGGCGACCACACAGGCGGCCACCGCGAACCAGAAGGCGATGACCAGGCCCTGGTGGAAGGGGCCCGAGATCAGATGCGGGAAGAACTCCTTGCCGGTGACCTTCGCGCCGCCGTCGGGCAGCTTGGACAGCTGGTCCCCCAGCAGCTCCTTGAACGGGTTGTAGCCGAGGAACGCGGCGAACAGCACGGCGATCGGCGGCAGATGGGAGACGTTCTGCGCGACACTCTCCGGCACCCCCTGGGCGAGCAGCCCGTCGTGCATCGCGCTCGGCAGGTTGCTGGACAGGCCGACGATCATCAGGCTGAAGAAGATGCCGATGGACAGCACGGACGACGAGTTCTGGAAGGTCGCCGTCATCCCGGCGCCGACCCCGCGCGACCTGGCGGGCAGCGCGTTCATGATCTCGGCGCGGTTCGGCGAGGAGAACAGCCCCGAGCCGAGGCCGTTGACGAACAGCAGGACCGCGAAGATCCAGTAGTTGAAGTCGGTCGGCAGCTCCATCAGCGCCACGAACCCGGCGCCGGTGATCAGCGCGCCGACGACGGTGAACATCCGGGCCCCGAACCGGTCGGAGAGCCATCCGGAGAGCGGCGCCGACAGCAGGAAGCCGACGGTCAGCGGGATCATGTAGATGCCGGCCCACAGCGGGGTCTTCTCGAAGCTGTAGCCGTGCAGCGGCAGCCAGATCCCCTGGAGCCACATGATCAGCATGAACTGCAGACCACCACGGCCGAGCGCCATCAGCAGGCTGGCGATGTTCCCCGCGGTGAAGGCGCGCAGCTTGAACAGCGAGAGCCGGAAGAGCGGCTCCGCCACCTTCATCTCGATCCAGACGAAGATGCCGAGCACCACGACGCCGCCGATCAGGGCGGCGAGCACCATCGGGTTCAGCCAGCCCATCGTGGACGAGCCGTAGGGCTGGATGCCGTACGTGATGCCGACGAGGACGGCGATCAGGCCGACGGCGAAGGTGATGTTCCCCCACCAGTCCATCTTGGCCTTGAAGCGCGCGCCCGTGTCGTGCAGCTTCATGTACGCCCAGATGGTGCCGAAGATGCCGAACGGCACCGAGACCAGGAAGATCAGCTTCCAGCTGACCGGGGCCAGCACGCCGCCGAGGATCAGTCCGATGAACGATCCCGCGATGGCGGCGATGGAGTTGATGCCGAGCGCCGTACCCCGCTGGTGCGTGGGGAAGGCGTCGGTCAGGATCGCCGTGGAGTTGGCGAAGAGCAGCGCGCCGCCGATGCCCTGGGCGATGCGCCAGCCGATCAGCCACAGGGCGCCGGCGCTGCCGTCGAAGTAGGTCAGCGAGAGGGCGATGGAACAGAGGGTGAAGACGGCGAAGCCCATGTTGTACATGCGGACCCGGCCGAACATGTCGCCGAGCCTGCCGAACGTCACGACGAGCACGGCCGTGACGACCATGAAGCCCATCAGCATCCACAGCAGATAGCTGGTGTTCGCCGAGTCCAGCGGATCCAGATGGATACCGCGGAAGATGTCAGGCAGTGCGATCAGGACGATCGACTGGTTGATCATCACCATCAGGACACCGAGGGTGGTGTTCGACAGCGCGATCCATTTGTAGTGCTCTCCTGGGCCGTCGGTCCGCGGTGACTTCGCGGCGCTCTGGTGAGTTATGCCCACAATTGCCCTTGCTCCTTCGCGTACGCCCTGCTCCCGGCCGACCACAGTCGAAGACTGATGGTCTATGCATGCAATCTATCCCTTGCGTGTGACTTACATATGTCCGGGAGATAGGAACATCCGATCGGATGAGGTACGACCGGCAGGGAAGGCCGAATCCGCAGGCCGAATCCATGACGCAGATCACACGACGGTGTCCGCATCGCGGACCGCCGGGGTGTGCGGCACGGTGGAGTGGACACCCGTCACACCCGTACGTCGCGACGAAGTGGAGTACAGCCCATGTCTGAGCACACCTACCGGGTCACCGAGATCGTCGGCACCTCCCCCGAAGGCGTCGACAAGGCCATTCGCAACGGCATCAGCCGCGCGTCGCAGACGCTGCGCGGCCTCGACTGGTTCGAGGTGACGGAGGTACGCGGTCACATCGTCGACGGCGAGGTCGACCACTACCAGGTGGGTCTCAAGGTCGGCTTCCGCCTCGACGACGGCGAGTGAGGCCGGGTCCTGGCCCGGCCGGGAATCCCGCCGGGCCAGGAGCGTTGGACTGAGGGTGAGTATCACGGCCGGCATCCCGTTCTCCGTACTGGACCGCTCCCGGACCCGGCAGGGCCGGGACGGTCCTCGGGTGCTGCGCGACACCGTGCGGTTCGCCGGGCGGATCGAGGAGCTGGGCTACCACCGCTTCTGGGTCTCCGAGCACCACAGCGTGCCGGGCGTCGCCGGGTCGGCGCCCACCGTGCTCGCCGCGGCCGTTGCGGCGGCGACCGGCACGATCCGGGTCGGCACCGGCGGGGTGATGCTGCCCAACCACCAGCCACTCGTCGTCGCCGAGCAGTTCGGGGTGCTGGAGTCGCTGTTCCCCGGCCGGATCGACATGGGCCTGGGCCGGTCCGTCGGATTCACCGACGGGATACGCAAGGCGCTGGGCCGGGACAAGCAGGACGCGGACGACTTCCCCCGGCAGCTCGCCGAGCTGCTGGGCTATTTCACCGGTGAGCAGGGCGCCCATCCGCAGGTGCACGCCCATCCGGCCGAGGGACTGCGGGTGCCCGCGTTCGTGCTGGCCACGGGGAAGGGCGCCCAGGTGGCCGCCGAGGCCGGGCTGCCGCTGGTCATCGCCGCCGTACGGGGTGAGGACGCCATGGTCCGGGCCATCGAGGGGTACCGCGAGCGGTTCCGGCCCTCCGCCTGGGGCGAGCGGCCCTACGTGGTCGTCTCGGGCACCGTGGCGGTCGGCGCCACCACGGAGGAGGCCCGCAGGCTGCTGCTGCCCGAGGCGTGGTCCACGGCGTACTCCCGCACCCATGGCGCGTTCCCGCCGCTCGTCCCCGTCGACACGGTCCTGGACACCCCGATGACCGCGCGGGAGCGCACGCTGTTCGAGGAGGCGCGGGACGGCCAGCTGTACGGCACGGCCGACGAGGTGTCCGCCGCTCTCGACAAGCTGCTGGCGCGCACCGGGGCCGACGAGTTCCTGGTCACGACCAGCACGTACGACGGGGACGCGCTCCTCGACTCGTACCGCCGGCTGGCGGAGCTGCGCGGGCTGCGTTAGCGGGCCCGCGTCGGCCGGCGGGCGTCAGCGGGCGGGCGTCAGCGGGCGACCTTGCGGTTGGCGCGCAGCCACTCCTTGTTCATCGACGTGATCGACATCAGCGGGATGCCCTTGGGGCAGGCCGTGGCGCATTCGCCGGCCAGGGTGCAGCCGCCGAAGCCCTCGTCGTCCATGGTCGCGACCATGTCGAGCACCCGGGTCTCACGCTCGGGCCCGCCCTGCGGCAGCACGTTGAGGTGGTTGATCTTCGCCGAGGTGAAGAGCATCGCCGAGCCGTTGGGGCAGGCGGCCACACACGCGCCGCAGCCGATGCACTCGGCGTGCTCGAAGGCGAAGTCCGCGTCCGGCTTGGGCACTTGCGTGGCGTGTGCCTCGGGGGCCGCGCCGGTGGGCGCGGTGATGTAACCGCCGGAGCCGATGATCCGGTCGAACGCCGAGCGGTCCACCACGAGGTCCTTGACGACGGGGAAGGCCCCGGCCCGCCACGGTTCGACGTCGATGGTGTCGCCGTCATTGAAGTGGCGCATGTGCAGCTGGCAGGTGGTGGTGCGCTCGGGGCCGTGGGCGTCGCCGTTGATGACGACACCGCAGGCGCCGCAGATGCCCTCGCGGCAGTCGTGGTCGAAGGCGACCGGCTGGTCGCCCTTGAGGATGAGTTCCTCGTTGAGGGTGTCGAGCATCTCCAGGAACGACATGTCCTCGGAGATGCCGTCGATGGCGTAGGTGACCATCGCGCCGGGCGCCGCCGCGTCGCGCTGACGCCAGACGCGCAGGGTGAGCTTCATGCGTAGCTCCGCTGAGTGGGGTGGACGTACTCGAAGACGAGGTCTTCCTTGTGCAGGACGGGGGCCACGCCGGTGCCGTGGTACTCCCAGGCGGCCGCGTACGAGAACTCCTCGTCGCGGCGGGCCGCTTCACCGCCCTCGGTCTGTGACTCCTCGCGGAAGTGGCCGCCGCAGGACTCGGCGCGGTGCAGCGCGTCGAGGCAGATCAGCTCGGCCAGTTCCAGGTAGTCGACGATGCGGTTGGCCTTCTCCAGCGACTGGTTCAGCTCCTCGCCGGTGCCCGGCACCTTGATCCGGCGCCAGAACTCCTCGCGGATCTGCGGGATCCGGTCGAGCGCCTTGCGCAGCCCGTCCTCCGTGCGGGCCATCCCGCAGTACTCCCAGAGGAGTTCGCCGATCTCCTTGTGGAAGGAGTCGGGGGTGCGGTCGCCGTCGACGGCGAGCAGCAGCCGCAGCCGGTCCTCGGTGTCGGCGACGGCCTCCTCGACGGCCGGGTGCGTGTGGTCGACGGGGTCGAGGTGCGGGTTGCGCGCCAGGTAGTCGTTGAGCGTCGCGGGCAGGACGAAGTAGCCGTCGGCGAGGCCCTGCATCAGCGCGGAGGCGCCGAGCCGGTTGGCGCCGTGGTCGGAGAAGTTGGCCTCGCCGATCGCGAACAGCCCCGGCAGGGTGGTCTGCAGGTCGTAGTCGACCCACAGGCCGCCCATCGTGTAGTGGATCGCCGGGTAGATGCGCATGGGCACCTCGTACGGGTCCTCCGCGGTGATCCGCTCGTACATCTCGAAGAGGTTGCCGTACTTCTCCTCGACGGCCTTGCGGCCGAGCCGGCCGATGGCGTCGGCGAAGTCGAGGTAGACGCCCTGGGCGCCGGGACCGACGCCGCGGCCCTCGTCGCAGACGTTCTTCGCGGCACGTGAGGCGATGTCGCGCGGGACGAGGTTGCCGAAGGACGGGTAGATCCGCTCCAGGTAGTAGTCGCGCTCGTCCTCGGGGATCTCGGCGGGCGGCCGGGCGTCGCCGCGCGCCTTCGGCACCCAGATCCGGCCGTCGTTGCGCAGCGACTCGCTCATCAGGGTCAGCTTGGACTGGTGCTCGCCGGAGCGGGGGATGCAGGTGGGGTGGATCTGGGTGAAGCAGGGGTTGGCGAAGTAGGCGCCGCGCCGGTGGGCCCGCCAGACCGCGGTCGCGTTGCTGTTCTTGGCGTTGGTCGAGAGGTAGAAGACGTTGCCGTAGCCGCCGGAGGCGAGCACCACGGCGTCGGCGAAGTGCGTGGAGACCTTGCCGGTGATCAGGTCGCGGGCGACGATGCCCCTGGCCCGGCCGTCCACGACGATCAGGTCGAGCATCTCGGTGCGCGGATGCATCTCGACCCCGCCGGCGGCGATCTGCCGGGACAGCGCCTGGTAGGCGCCGAGGAGCAGCTGCTGGCCTGTCTGACCGCGCGCGTAGAACGTACGCGAGACCTGGACGCCGCCGAACGAGCGGGTGTCGAGGAGGCCGCCGTACTCACGCGCGAAGGGCACGCCCTGGGCGACACACTGGTCGATGATCTCGACGGAGACCTCGGCGAGCCGGTGCACGTTGGACTCACGGGAGCGGAAGTCGCCGCCCTTGACGGTGTCGTAGAACAGCCGCTGGATGGAGTCCCCGTCGTTGCGGTAGTTCTTGGCGGCGTTGATGCCGCCCTGCGCGGCGATGGAGTGGGCCCGGCGCGGGGAGTCCTGGTAGCAGAACTGGACGACGTGGTAGCCCTGTTCGGCGAGGGTGGCGCCGGCGGCCCCGCCGGCCAGTCCGGTGCCGACGACGATCACGGTGTGCTTGCGGCGGTTGGCGGGGTTGACCAGCTTGGCCTCGAAGCGGCGCCGGTTCCAGCGCTCGGCGACCGGGCCTTCGGGGGCCTTGGTGTCCGCGACGGGCTCTCCGGTGGTGTACTCGGTGAAGTCGTTGGGTTCGTTCGGTTCGCTCGGTGCGTTCATTTCAGTTCACCAGTCCGGTCATCACGGAGACGGGCACGACTATGAAGCCCGCGGTCAGCACCAGCGCCAGCAGGTTGGCCGTGGCCTTGAGCACGCGCTCCCTGGTGGGGCTGCCGACGCCGAGCGTCTGCGCCGCGCTCCAGAAGCCGTGCTGGATGTGCAGCCCGAGGGCGAGCATCGCGACGATGTAGATGACGTCGTTCCACCAGCGGGAGAAGGTGTCCACGACGTTCTCGTACGGGTGGCCCTCCTGGAAGCCGCCCGAGTGCACGGTCCCGGTCGTCAGGTCGAGGATGTGCCAGACGATGAACAGGGCCAGGATGATCCCGCCCCAGCGCATGGTGCGGGTCGCGTAGCTCGTGCGCTGCCGCTTGTGCGCGTACTTCACCGGCCGCGCCGCGAGGTCGCGGCGGCTGAGCTGGTAGGCGCAGACGCCGTGCAGGACGACGGCGGCGACAAGTCCCACGCGGACGATCCACAGGGCCCAGGAGTAGTGCAGCAGCGGCTCGCCCATGGTCCGCAGCCAGTGCGCGTAGCTGTTGAAGCTGTCGAGGCCGAAGAAGATCTTGAGGTTGCCGTACATGTGGACGACCAGGTAGCCGAGCATGACAAGCCCGCTCACCGCCATGATCGTCTTCTTGCCGACCGTCGATCCCCACAGGGTGCGGGGCAGGGACGGCCGTTTGTCCGTCCGCGTTGCCAGAGCCATGTGCATGACGCTAGAGGCCACGGCTCAAGAGGTCCAAGACATGGTGCGGCTCATGTCGATAGGCAGGGCCTATCATGTCATCGTGCAGTTCCATCAGCTTCACTACTTCGTGGCCGTCGCCGAGACCCGGCACTTCACCCACGCGGCCGAGCGGGTCCATGTGGCACAGCCCTCGCTGTCCCAGCAGATCAAGTCGCTGGAGAACGAGCTGGGGGCCGAGCTGTTCAGCCGGGCGCGCGGCAACGTCTCCCTCACCGAGGCGGGCGAGGCGCTGCTCCCGCTGGCCCGGCGGATCCTCGCCGACGCGGAGACCGCGCGGCACGAGGTGCAGGAGCTGGTCCAGCTGCGGCGCGGCCGGGTCAGGCTCGGCGCGCCGCCCAGCCTGTGCACAGGCCTGCTGCCCGAGGTGCTGCGCACCTTCCACGACCTGCACCCCGGTATCGAGCTGCTGATCGAGGAGAGCGGCTCGCACGACCTGGTACGTGATCTGGCGCGCGGTGCGCTCGACCTGGCGCTGGTGGTGCTGCCGCTGCCGACGCCCTCACCGGCGCTGAGCACCGTCGAACTGCTCCAGGAGGACCTGGTCGTGGTCTCGTCGGCGGCGAGCCCGGCGCCGCGGCGGCCGGTCAGGATCGCCGATCTGCAGGGCCAGCCGCTGGTGATGTTCCGGCACGGCTACGACCTGCGCGAGCTGACCGTCGCCGCCTGCCGGGCGGCGGGGTTCGAGCCGGCGTTCACCGTCGAGGGCGGCGAGATGGACGCCGTCCTGGGCTTCGTACGGGCGGGCCTCGGGGTCGCCGTCGTACCGAGCATGGTCGCGGCCCGTGCGGGCCGCGACCTGCGCGTCACCGCGCTGGCGAGGCCGGGCCTGCGCCGTACGATCGCGCTGGCGCGCCGTACGGACGTGGCACCGCCACGCGCCGCCAGGGAACTGCAGCGCGTGCTCCTGTCCACCCAGGCCGCACGGCCCGCCGGGAACCCGGAGTCCTAGGGCCTGTCGTTCGGATCAGGTCCTAGACCGCGTCCACCAGCAGCAGCCGGTGCAGTTGGCTGGGCGGGCCCGGGCGGGCGTAGTACCAGCCCTGTGCGGTGTCGCAGCCAAGCCGGCGCAGATGGTCCGCCTGTGCGCCCGTCTCGACGCCCTCCACCGTCACGGCCAGATCCAGGCTGTGCGCGAGCGAGACGATGCCCTCCACGATCTTGAGGTCGACCTCGTCGGCCGGATGCTGCTGCATGCCCTGTGTGAAGGAACGATCCAGCTTGAGGACGCTCACCGGCAGCCGGCGCAGATTCGCCAGGTTCGAGTAGCCGGTGCCGAAGTCGTCCAGCGCTATCTCCACGCCCATCTCGGCGAGCTGGCGCAGCGGTTTGAGCAGATCCTCGTCGGCGCCGATCAGCGCCGACTCGGTGACCTCCAGGCAGAGCGCGCCCGGCGGCAGCCCGACGCGTTCGAGGATGTCCACCGTGTCGGCGACGAGCCCGGGGTGGTGCAGCTGGGTGGGCGAGAGGTTGACGTTGACGGTCAGCAGCCCCGGCGCCGCGCCCTCGGGCCGGTCGTCCTGCCACAGCATCGCCTGGCGCACGGACTGTTCCAGCACCCAGCGGCCGAGCGGCACGATCAGCCCGGTGCGCTCGGCGAGCGCGATGAAGCGGTCGGGGGCGAGCACGCCGTGCTGCGGATGGTGCCAGCGCACCAGCGCCTCGGCGCCGTGCACGGTGGCGTCGTCGAGCCGTACCAGCGGCTGGTACTCGATGAAGAACTCGTCGCGCTCCAGCGCGGCCGGCAGCGCGGTGGTCAGTCCGTGCCGGGTGATGGCGCGGGCGTCGGCCTCCGGGTCGGCCAGCTCGAAGCGGTTGCCGCCCGCCGCCTTGGCCCGGTACATCGTGATGTCGGCGCTGCGCAGCACCGCGGCCGCCGTGTGCTCCGCGGCGAGGCCCTCCACCACTCCGATGCTGCCCCGGACGGTGAATTCCCTGCCGTCGAGCCGGATCGGGGTGGCGAGCGCGCCGAGGATCCGCGATGCCAGGTCGGCGACCTCGGTCTGGGTGTCGGGCCCGGTGGTCAGGGCGACGAACTCGTCGCCGCCGAGCCGCGCGACCATCTCGCCCGGCGCCGTCGCGCAGCTCTGCAGCCGGTCGGCGACCTCGACCAGCAGCCGGTCGCCCGACGAGTGGCCGAGGCTGTCGTTGATGGCCTTGAAGCCGTCGAGATCGAGGTAGCAGAGCCCGAAGCGCGCGTTGTCCGGGGCCGCGAGGGTCTTGTCGAGCCGTTCGAAGAACAGCGTCCGGTTGGGCAGTCCGGTCAGCGCGTCGTGCGTCGCCTCGTAGCGCAGCCGCAGATTGAGCAGCCTGCGCTCGGTGGTGTCCTCCAGCAGCGCCAACTGGTACTGCGGCTGCCCCTCGGCGTCCCGCAGCAGCGAGAACGTCAGATTGGTCCACAGGACCGTGCCGTCGTTGCGGTAGAAGGGCTTCTCCGCCCGGAAGTGTTCGCGCTCACCGCGCACCAGTTCGCCGTGCAGCCGCCAGACCTGGGGGCGGTCCTCGGGGTGCACCCACTGGTTGACGTTGCGGCTGCGCACATGGTGTTCGAGCCCGCCG
The DNA here is from genome assembly GCF_000818175.1 of Streptomyces sp. AcH 505. Classification (GTDB taxonomy): domain Bacteria; phylum Actinomycetota; class Actinomycetes; order Streptomycetales; family Streptomycetaceae; genus Streptomyces. The sequence continues at coordinate 6,150,673 of NZ_JTIY01000001.1, read as the reverse complement.
AACATCTTGGTGAGGGTGTCGTTGACCTCCAGCACATTGCCTTCGAGGTCGGCGATGACGATGCCGATGGCCGCGCCCTCGAACACGGCGAGGAACCGGGCCTGGGTGGCGTGCAGCGCCTCCTCGGCGCTGCTGCGCGCCGAGAGGGCCGAGCGTGCGATGGCCTCCTGCTCGGCGAGGGTGCGCTCGCGCAGCGCCTGGGCGAATCCGCCGGCCAGCGCGTGCTGCAGCCGGGCGCAGCGTGCCCTGCCCTCCTCGGCGCCGAGTTCCTCCGTGCCGCAGTAGAGCACCAGGTACGAGTCGACGACGCCGAGCGTACGGGCGAGCGCCTCGGGGTCGGTGCAGTGCAGCGTCACCAGGGCGGTGCCCACCCGCTGCGCCGGCGCGTTGTCGAAGTGGCGCGCGTGCAGCGCCAGGTTCAACTCGCGGGCCAGCGGCAGCAGAAGCTTCTCGAACTCGGGGCGGGTCAGCGACGTGGCCGCGGACGGGAAGACCGCCCGGCTCCAGATCGTCGCGAACCGGCGGAGTCTGTCTTCCAGGCCGTCCGGGTCCTCTGCGGAGCCCGACGCCTGCGACGGCACCATCACGCCTTGCGCCCAACCCCGGCGAAGCCCGAGAAGGCGAACGGATCCGCCTGGGCCACGGGGGTGTCGGGCCGCCATTCGGGCATCGCGACCAGACCGGGTTCGACCAGGTCGAAGCCGTCGAAGAAGCGCGCGGTCTCCGCCCGGCCGCGCATCACCAGCGGATTGCGGATGGTGCGGTAGACGCCGACGGCGCCGCCCGCCTGCTCCTCGGTGGCGGGGATGCCCTCGTACGAGGCGTGCGTGAGGATCAGCAGGCTGCCGGGCGCGAGCGCGTCGCGCAGCTCGGCGACGGCCTCGTACGGCTTGTCGGCGTCCTCCAGGAAGTGCAGGACGGCGACGAGGAGCAGCGCGACCGGCCGGTCGAGGTCCAGCAGCCGGGCCTCGGAGCCGGTCAGGATCTGCTGCGGCTTGCGGAGGTCTGCGGCCATCACGACAGCGTTGTCGTTCTCGGCGAGCACCGCCTCACTGTGTGCGACGGCGACCGGGTCGTGGTCGACGTACAGCACGCGCGCCGCTGGCTCCGCGGCCTGCGCGACCTCGTGCACATTTCCGAAGGTGGGAATGCCGGAGCCGATGTCGAGGAACTGGGTGATGCCGTCGTCCAGGGCGAAATTCACGGCGCGGCGCATGAATGCGCGGTTCGCCTTCATGATCGCCGGAAGACCCGGCAGGAAGCCGATTGCCTTCCGCGCGGCTTCCCTGTCCACCTCGAAATTGTGCGAACCGCCCAAATAGTAGTCGTAAATGCGGGAAACGCTCGGCATCGATATGTCGATGCCTCGCGGGGCCCAGGCGGGACGCTCCATCGATGTCTCCAACAAGTCGCCACGGGTTGCGGCCGGGACGCGGCCGGTTGTTCGAAGCGAGGCTACTGATCGACCGCCAAGAGAGCGAGCCCAAACGGAAATTAGAGATCCGTTCTTGGTCACACACCGCTGGCACATGCGGCCGGTCCGCCCTCGTGCCGGGGGGGGCAGGAGGGCGGACCAGTGGGCCGGAGGCGCGACGTGGGGACTACTTGGGCGCTCCGACCGGCTTGGCGTCGGGGGAGGCGGCGAACCATGTGCCGCCCACGCCCTGACCATTGACATCACCGGGCTTCTTGTCACCGGCAAAGGTATAGACGGGCCAGCAGTCGACGCTCTGCTGCTTGAGTCCGTCGGGACGGTTGAAGGTCACGAATCCCTTCTTGATGATCCCCTTCGTGTCCTTTATGTCGAGGGGGGCGACAACCGGCCACTTGTCGAGGCAGGCGCCGGTGCAGGCCGACTTCATCGGCCAGGCCGAGTCCTTGGTGAACCGATAGACCGTCATTCCCCGCGCGTCCACCATGATGTCGCCGAGTTTCGGGTCCTTGCGGACGGAGAGTCCCGGCAGGTCGGCGGTGGCGGCGGCCGGTGCGGCCTTCTTGCCGTCCGGGGCCGCGGCGAACCAGGTACCGCCCACCCCCTGTCCGGTGGCGTCGCCGGGGTTGGTGTCCTTGGCGTAGCGGTACATCGGCCAGCCGGCGATGGTCAGTTGCTTGGTGCCGTCGGCCCTGGTGACCTCGCCGATCAGCGAGGGGTCGACGCCGGGAGCGGCCTCGGCGCCGTCGGCCGCGACGATCGGCCAGGCCGTCGCACAGGCGCCCTCGCAGTTCGACTTGGGCGGGCTCGCCGTGTCCTTGTCGAACCGGTAGAGCGTGAATCCAGCGCTGTCCGTGACGACCTTGCCCAGCTTCTCGCTGTCCCAGACGGCGAGTTGACCGGCGGGCTTGGCCGCTTCCGCCTTGGTGTCGGCGCCGTATCCGCTGTCGGTCCCGTAACCGCCGGCCGCGGGCTGAGCCGCCCCGACGGACTGGCCGTTGGTCTGCGTGCCCTTTTCCTGACCGCACGCCGTCGTCAGCGCCAATACGGCCACCGCGGCCACCACGAGCGAGGCGTTCCGCCTGCTGTTCATGTCAACTCCCGTTGTCTGCAAGCTAGTTGAAGCGCCCGGGTGCGCCGTTCATGGCCCTAGGTACGGGCGGCGAGGTGCTCAGCGTTCAAAGCGGCCGAAAAAAACTTGTGAATCGAGAATTCGTGCCCACCAAATCCCCCTATCTGGGGGAATCCAGCGGACTATCGGCGCGCCGCGAGAAAACGGGGTCCAATATCTCGCCCGTGTACGGATCCCACGTCGGACGGCTGCTGGCTGCCTCCGCGCTCCTCTGGCTGCTCGCAGCTCCGGTGCCCGCCACCGCCGACAGCTGCGCCTACGCGTCGCTCGGCCCCGGCGGCTGGACGGCGGTCGCCCACGCCGGCGACAACGACTGCT
>NZ_JTIY01000001.1:6142890-6147631 GCF_000818175.1 Streptomyces sp. AcH 505 | reverse complement strand
CGGCTGCCGCGCCGCCGAAGGCGAAGCCGAGCCCGTCACCGACCCCGTCCGTCACTCCCTCGCCGTCCCCGGTGGCGCTGCCCGCCTACCACAAGGCAGCACGCAAGCAGCCGAGGAAGGGCACGTCGCCCGTCCTGATGATGCTGATGATCACGGCTCCGGCCGTACTCGCCGTGGCCGTACTGCGGCCACGTGCCCGCTGAACCATGGAGACCCCATGCAGGAATGGCTCGTTCTGAGCATCGCGATGGCCGCCGCGTGCGTCGTCGTCCTCACCATCGTCATCATCAACAACCGCCGTATCGGAGAGGACGACGATCCCACCGAGACCCCTGACGTCATGGACTACATGACGATGATGATCGGCGTGATCTACGCGATCGTGCTGGGTCTGGCGATCGCCGGCGTCTGGGAGGCGCGTGGCAGCGCCCAGGAGAACGTGCGCCAGGAGGCCCAGTCCCTGCACGAGGTGCAGCAGCGCGTCCAGGTCTACCCGCCGGAGGTGCGCGACCGGATCCGCGGCGACATCGACACGTACGTCCAGTACGTCGTGAAGACCGAGTGGCCGCACATGTCCGAGCACGAGGCGCTCAGCAAGCGGGGCACCACGCTCTTCGACCAGATCCGCCGTGATGTCACGCAGTACGCGCCCAAGACCGACCTGGGGGGACAGGCGTACCAGCCGCTCGTCGACGCGGTGGCGGCGGCGGACGACGCCAGGGGGGCGCGCGGGGAGAACGCGGGCGCGACCATGCCGGGAGTGGTCTGGTTCGGGCTGATCATCGGGGCCGTGGTCACGGTGGGGCTGATCTTCCTGCTGCAGATCCGGCGCACGTTCCGGGAGTTGCTGCTGGCAGGGCTGTTCAGCGTGCTGATCGCCTTCCTGCTCTTCCTCATCTGGGACTTCGACGCCCCGTACGGCCGCGGCATCGCGGCGACGGCGGGTCCGTTCCTCGACCTGTTCCCCGGCATCAAGTCCTGACCCGTCCTCATCACGCCCGCACACGTCAGGTCCGGCACGGATGTCCGCCGCCCGGGGGACATCCGTGCCCCATTCGCCCGACAGCGTTCGCGGGTGTGATAGTGCGCTCCTAGCGTTTCGGGCATCGAGGTGCATTCCACGCCATGTGCGGAAATCGGTTCCGCGACTGCTCCTCGGGGACCCGGAGGACTCACCATGCGCGTGATACGTGCCGCATCCGCCGCTCTGCTGGGAGCGGCGGCGCTCGCCCTCACCGCCCCCGTCGCCACCGCGGCGCCCGAAGGCAACATCACGCCGTTCGGATTCTCCGTCACCCCGTCGACGATCGCGGCGGGCGGCAAGGTGACCCTCTCGGTCACCGACTGCGACGAGAGCGCGACGGCGTCCTCCGCCGTCTTCGACAACGTGACCATCCCCAAGGGCCGGACCGCGACGGCCACCGTCGACTTCGACGCCAAGCGCGGCGCCGTCTACAAGGTGACCTTCACCTGCGACGGCAGCTCGGGCACGACCAACCTCACCATCGCGGGCGCCAGCCCCTCGCCGCGGCCCACGCCGACGGTCAGCCCGGCCACGATCGCGCCGACCGCCGGGGTCAGGGGCGGTCTCGGCGGCAGCGTCGGCGGGGTGTCCACGGCGCAGATCGTCGCGGGTACGGCGCTGGTGATGGCCGCTGCGACCGGCCCCATCTACGTGGCCCGCCGGCGGGCCGAAGGGCGTGGTCACTGACCGCGCCGCACGGCCGCACGACAGCCCGTCGCCCCGGGTCCTGGCACAGGACCCGGGGCGACGGGCGTTCGGGGTGGGGGAACCCGGTCAGACGGCCGAGCCGCTCATCCGGCGCCGGCGTGCGATGAACAGCGAACCGCCGACGGCCGCCGTGGCGACGAGGCTCGCGCCGATCGCCATCTCCGTCGAGCTCGGTCCGACGCTGCCGCCGAGACCGCCCAGCGCGCCCCGCCCGGAGAGCACGGTGAACTGCTGCGACACCGTGTTGGGGTTGTCGTTGCACTTGACGGTCAGGCTGTAACGCCCGGGGGTGGCGTTGTTGAAGATCCGCGCCGTGGTGCTGACGTGCCCGGACTCGACCGACGGCAGCTTGGCCTTCGGGAAGGCGTTGGACGAGACCCAGCCGCCGTGGCCGCAGCCGTCGGCGGAGATCTGGATCGTGCCGCCCGGGTGGACCGCCGACGGGTTGACCATGACGTTGGACGGACCGTTGTTGGCGGCGGCCAGTGGGGCGGAGAGCGCCACGGCCGCGCAGGCGGTCGCTGTCACCGCGAGAGCGCGTGAAGCACGCATCGTTGAACCTCCAGCGGAAGACGCCCCAAAGCGGTGCTCCGGGAAATTCGACGAGTACGCCTTCCATGACGAACCATCACCGGACGGCACATCCGTCGCATGTCGGCACTGGTCCACCCCGGTGAGCCGACACGCCGTCAGACGGCCCCGCGCCACGGCCCAGCCGCAGGTCACGGCCCATCAGAAGTTTTATGTGCCGAATACTCTGATGGGTCACCGCACCGGCCCGGGCCACCCGTTCGCCTGCCAGTGATCGCCGCGGCGGCACCGCGCGCTTAGCGTGCCGTACAGGTGCCGACGAAGGGAGAACCATGGGCCAGGACCACAGCGGCCCGGAGTCCAGGAAACGCGCACCCTGGGGCGTGCTGGCTCTCGTGATGCTCACCGGGATCGCGCTGATGCGCAACGGCGTCGACGTACCGCTGGGACCCCCGCAGCCCGCTTCGGCCGCCTCGCTGGACGGTCTGCACCGGGACCCGGCCGCCGCGGCCGTGCCCGCGACCCGGGTGAAGCCGCTGCCGTACGCCCCGATGTCCCGGGTGCGGATCCCCGAGATCAAGGTGGACGCGCCCGTGATGGAGGTGGGTACGGACGCCGACGGTTGGATCGAGGCGCCGCCGCCGCAGGACCCGAACATGGCCGGCTGGTACCAGAACGGGATCGCGCCGGGCCAGCGCGGCACATCGGTGGTCGTGGGCCATGTCGACAACGAGTCGGGGCCCGCCGTCTTCTACGGCCTCGGGGCGCTCAAGAAGGGCGAGCACGTCGAGGTGAAGCGGTTCGACGACAAGGTCGCCGTGTTCAAGATCTACGGGGTCGAGGTCTTCGCCAAGAAGGACTTCCCCGGCGCCCGGGTGTACGGCGACACCGGCTACCCCGAGCTGCGGGTGATCACCTGCGGCGGTGGCTACTCGAAGGCCGGCGGTTACGACGGCAACGTCGTGGTCTTCGCCCGGCTGGTCAGCACCCGCTGACCAGCCGGGTCGGCGGCCCCGCGGATCAGGGGTGCGGCAGTACCGCGCTGTAGCCCGCGTCGACGAGTTCCGGCAGGTAGCGGCGGAGCGCGGCCACACTCTGGTCGCGCTTGCCGCCGCCGTCGTGCGAGAGCACCACCACGCCCGGCTTGGCGCCGCCGAGCACGGTGCGCACGATCTTGTCGGTGCCCGGCCGGGTCCAGTCGAGGGTGTCGACGGTCCAGGCGAGCGGCTCCATGCCCAGGGCGGCGCCGAGTTCGAAGGTCTGCTTGTTCCAGGCTCCGTAGGGCGCGCGGAACCAGGACGGCGCGGTGCCGGTGGTCTTCTCGATCAGCTCGCTGGTCCGCTCCATCTCGCTCTTGATCTTCGCGGGGGTGAGGGTGGGCAGCTCGGGGTGGGTCCAGGTGTGGTTGCCGATGATGTGGCCTTCGTCCGCCGCCCGGCGCAGCACGTCGGGGAAGTACGAGGCCATCTCGCCGCAGACGAAGAACATGGCGTGCACGTCGTGCTCGCGCAGCACGGTCAGGATCTCCGGGGTCCAGGTGGGGTCGGGGCCGTCGTCGAAGGTGAGCACGACCGAGCGGCCGAGGCCGGTCAGTTCCAGGAAGGGCTCCTTGCGCACGGGCGGCGCCGGCGCGAGGTAGCCGGGCGGGTTCTCCGCGGTCATGGGCCGCAGCCGGTAGGCGGACGGTTTGAGTTTCGGGGCGGCCTGCGGCCCCGCCGCAGGCGGGGGCGCGGCCGGGTGGCCGGGGGTCTCGGCCTGTCCCGCGCTGATGACCCTGGCGGTGACGGCGGCGGCTCCGAAACAGGCGGCGATCCGCAGGACGCGTCGGCGGCCCGGGATCATCTGGTCCTTTTTCATGACCAATGGCTCGCACGGTGCCCGCCCACGGGGGCTGACCAACACGGGTGTCGGGGTGAAAGTACCCGATGGAACCAGCCTGACCGGCGCTTAAGTGGAGACCGGAGGTGGACACTCCGGCGGGAACGGATAGCCTGCGTGCCGTGACTGACCAGCAGCCCACCCAGTTCGAACGCGGTACCGACGGTCCGAAAGTGATCGTCGTGGGCGTGGACGGATCCCAGTCGTCGTTCCGTGCCGCCTCCTACGCCGGGGGCCTCGCCCGTCGGCAGAAGGCGCTGCTCGCCATCGTCTACGTACAGCCAGTGCTGCCGGCCGGAGCGTCGCTCGGCGCGCCGGTCGCCGACACGACCGGGCAGATCGCCGAGGAACTGATCGAGGAGCTGCGGCAGTCGACCGAGCGGGTCAAGGACATATGGGACGTGCGCTGGGAGTTCCACACCTTCCGCGGCGATCCGTTCAACGGCCTGGTCACGGCGGCCGACGAACTGAAGGCGGACGCGGTGGTCGTGGGCGCGTCGGAGTCGGCGGGGCACCGGATCGTCGGGTCGGTCGCGGTGCGGCTGGTGAAGGCGGGCCGGTGGCCGGTCACGGTCGTACCGTAACCGGCCGGCCGGCCCG
>NZ_JTIY01000001.1:6141352-6142422 GCF_000818175.1 Streptomyces sp. AcH 505 | reverse complement strand
CCGCCGGCGGGGCGGGTCAGTGGCCCATCGTGAGCCCGTCGGCCGCGGCCCCGCGGCTGAGCACCGCCTCGCTGATCGCGGACTGCGCCTCGCGGTAGTCACCGCGCTCGGGTGACCGGTCGAGCGCCGCGGGCAGGTTGACCACGCGGCCCGCGCCGGTGTCCATCCACTCGGGGATGAACTCGGCCTTCTTGACCGTCCAGCGGCCGCCCTTGGCCGCCGGGGGCGCGAAGGTGAACCGGCCGATGGAGCCCTGGTCGCCGCGCGGGTCCTGCTGGTCCGCGTAGTTGATCATCGAGCCGGCGATCTGGTCGCCCATGCCGTAGATCACCCAGGTGCCGTTGACCTTCTCGTACGCCTGCGGGACGTGCGCGTGCGTGCCGAGGATCAGGTCGATGTCGGGCCTGCCGTTCGTCGTGGCCGCGGTGAGCGCCTTGGCGAGGCTCAACTGCCGCGCGTCGGGAGCCGGTTCCCACTCGGTGCCCCAGTGCATGCTGACCACCACGACATCGGCCCCTGCCTTCCTGGCGGCGCGCGCGTCGTCGATGATCTTCTCCTGGTCGATCAGTCCGACCGCCCAGGGCTGGCCGTCCGGGAACGGGATGTCGTTGGTCCCGTACGTGTACGCGAGCTGCGCGACCTTGGCGCCGCCCGCCGTCAGCACGGCCGGGCGCCTGGCCTCGGCCGCCGACCGGGCGGAGCCCGCGTGCCGCACGCCCGCCTTGTCGAGCGCGTCGAGGGTGCGGCGCACGCCCCGCGAGCCGTCGTCGAGGGTGTGGTTCGACGCGGTCGAGCAGGAGTCGTAGCCGGTGTCCCGCAGGGCGCGGGCGATCTCGGGCGGGGACTTGAAGGACGGGTAGCCGGTGTACGGGCCACCGTCGGCGCCGTACACGGTCTCCATGTGACAGATCGCCACGTCGGCGCCCGAGACGACGGGCCGTACCGCGGAGAGCATCGGCCGGAAGTCGTAGCCCGCGCCGTTCGCGTCGGCGTTCGCCTGCCGGATGACCGAGTCGTGCGGCAGGACGTCACCGGAGGCGACGAGGGTGAAGCCGCGCTGGGGGACGGCG
>NZ_JTIY01000001.1:6118860-6141327 GCF_000818175.1 Streptomyces sp. AcH 505 | reverse complement strand
CCCCCGCCGCTGACGGCGGCTGTGAGCCCGGGTGGGGCCGGGCGGGCGGAGGGGCCTTGGCGGGGGCTCCGCAGGCCGCCACGGCGGAACCGAGGAGGAGGGCGGCGACCGCCACCGCTCCCTGTTGCGTGCGCTTCGTCATGGGGCGCTCCACTGCATTAGGGATATGAACGTAATAAATCCCTATAGGCATATAAAAGGACTTCAAGGAGCCGGGCCGGACGAGTCGCCGGAATGGTCGAACGCCGTGCCTACGAGCCCCCGCCGGACCGTTCACCGCACCATTCGTCGCAGTGAGCGACCGCTCGTCGCACGTCCTTGTGAGCTGTCTGTCACTCGCCGCCCGGATGCGTTCATATACGCGCCAGACGGGAGACAGGAGCGTGCACGATGACCACCGCCACCGCGACAGCGGCCAGCAGGACCGACGAGCGGGCGCTGACGCAGTTGCAGCGCGAACACGGCCCCGCGCTGCTGCACTTCCTGCTGGGTCTGACCTACGGGGACCGGCAGCGCGCCGAGGATCTGCTCCAGGAGACGCTGGTGCGCGCCTGGCTCCACCCCGAGGCGTTCGACGCGCCGTTCGACTCGATGCGGCCGTGGCTGTTCACGGTCGGCCGCCGGCTGGCGATCGACGCCCGCAGGTCCCGGCTCGTACGGCCGCCCGAGGTCAGTGACGGGCTGCTGGCGGCGACGCCCGACCCGCAGGACCGTACGGAGAGCGCGGCGGCGGTACTGGACGTACGGCAGGCGGTGAAGGCGCTCAGCCCGGAGCACCGGGCCGTGCTGGTGCAGATCTACTTCCGCGGGCTGAGTGTGGGCGAGGCGGCGGCGGTCCTGGATATACCCGCCGGCACCGTCAAGTCCCGCTCGTACTACGCGCTGCGGGCCCTCGGCAGGGCGCTGCCCGGCTACAGCAGGTCGTCCTCGTCGAACAGCGCGAGCAGTGACGGCGTGTCGGCCACCTCCAGGTAGGCGGCGGCGCAGGCGTCACAGCCGTCGAGATGTTCCGCGACGCGCCGGTCCTCGTCCGGCGCGAGCGCCCCGAGGACATAGGCGCCGAGGAGTTTGCGCACATGTGCGCCACCATCGGCCCCACCCGTCACAATCCGCTCCTGTCCGCCGCCCGATCCCGCACTTCTGGCCACGCGGAGCAGCCGCCGCCGGTTCAATGCTCCGTGAAGCGATACGCGTGGAGGGGAAGGAAGGCGAAGAGCGATGCGTCCGGAATGTACCGAAGGGGCCGGTGGGGGTGGCCTGCTGGTGCCGATGGCGTGGATGTACGCGGAGTACATCGCCGACGAGTTGCTGCGCACCGGCCGGCTGATGCCGCCGACGACGCTCGAATACCGGGCGGGACGGGACGCGCTGGCCCTGACCATCTTCCTCTCGGACAGCCCGGCCGACGGCCCGCGGGTGGCGGCCAGGATGGAGGAGTGGCGCTCGCTGACCGCGTACGGCACGTCCTGGCGGGAGTGGGTGTGCGGGCGGCTCGACGGGCTGACGGCGGCCGCCTTCGAGGCGGGCACCGGCAGCCCCGACCCCGATCTGGAACTGGCGGGCGCGGCCTGGCGGTGGCTGGAGGAGACGGAGCTGCTGGCGCCCGACCTCGACGGGGTGGCGCCGGCCGGCGGCCGGGAGGCCTTCAGGGCGGCCGAGCAGGAGGGGCCGCAGGTGTGGACCCCGGCCTGGCAGCTGGGGCTGCCGCTGGGCCATCTCGCGATCCATCTCTTCTGACGGCCCCGGGATGGCCGGCCGGCGTCCGATTTTGACGGCCGGTCAGCCGTGCACGCCCGCGCGGTACTTGGGGATCCGTACGGTGATCTTCATGCCGGCCCCCACGCCGGTCTCGATGACGAGCCCGTACTCGTCGCCGTACACCTGACGCAGCCGCTCGTCCACGTTGAGCAGCCCTATCCCGGTCGAGGCCCCGCCCTCGCCGCGCAGGATCTGCCGCAGCCGGTCGGGCTCCATGCCGATGCCGTCGTCCTCGATCACCACCTCGGCCTCGGATCCGGCGTCGAGTGCGCTGATGGTGATCCGGCTGCTGGTGACGGCCCCTTCGAGGCCGTGCTTCACCGCGTTCTCCACCAGCGGCTGCAGACACAGGAACGGCATCGCCACCGGCAGCACCTCCGGCGCGACCTGGAGCCGCACCGACAACCGCTCGCCGAACCTGGCCCTGACGAGCGCCAGGTACTGGTCGATGGAGTGCAACTCCTCGGCGAGCGTGGTGAAGTCGCCGTGCCTGCGGAAGGAGTAGCGGGTGAAGTCGGCGAATTCGAGCAGCAGCTCCCTGGCGCGCGCCGGGTCGGTGCGGACGAACGAGGCGATGGCGGCGAGCGAGTTGAAGATGAAGTGCGGGGAGATCTGGGCCCGCAGTGCCTTGATCTCGGCTTCGATGAGCTGGGTGCGCGAGCGGTCGAGTTCGGCCAGTTCCAGCTGGACGGAGACCCAGCGCGCCACCTCGCCCGCCGCCCTGGCGAGCACGGCCGACTCGCGGGGCGCGTAGGCGACGAGCGTGCCGAGCACCCGGTGGTCGACGGTCAGCGGCGCGGCGACGGCCCAGCGCATCGTGCAGTCGAGGTCGGCGCACTCGTCGGTGAACGCCGTGCCGCGCCCGCTGTCGAGCAGCCCCTTGACCCGGTCCATCACCTGGGCGCCGTGGTGCTCCCCCGCCCCGTCCCAGACCAGCACCCGGTCCCGGTCGGTGAGGCACAGCGCGTCGGTGCCCAGCAGCGAGCGCAGTCTGCGGGCCGCCTTGCGCGCGCTCTCCTCGGTGAGCCCGGCGCGCAGCGGCGGCGCGGCGAGCGACGCGGTGTGCAGCGTCTCGAAGGTCGCGTGCTCGACCGGGTTGCCGACGTCAGACATGAAACCAGATTGTGACCAGACCAAACGGGGCAATCTCCATTTACGCATTCATTTCCCCATTGGGTTAGGTCGCCTGCCGTTCCTTGACCAGCCTGGTCACCTGCCTGTCCCGTTGTCCACTAGCCGGCGGAAGCATGGATGCGCCCCCTGGTCCGGTTGTCGGAAGACCAGGGGGCGCGGACGCTGAACGACGCGGAACGCACGGGGGCGCGTCGGTCAGCAGTTCAAGGGCGCCGTTGTCCGGCGCAGCTTGGGCACTCACACAAAGGCCAGCGCGCACTCTCTATGGCCACCTTCGCCGGCGCAACGGGACGCGTCGGGATGACGGTCTCTCGCTCACCGTTGGACTTGACCACGTACACGCCCATGGTGAAGCGGTGAGAGATCACTCTTCCTCCCCCGCCGCGCGGCGCGCTACAACCCAGGCATCACGCAACCGCGTCGCTGTGCCACACACAACGCCTTCCGTCTTGCAGGAGTTGCAGCGCTGTAGGTGTGACAGGTAACGGCCACTGGTCGCACGCATGGTCAGCTCAAACGACTTCTGCCGTTGTGAGTCCGCTTCGGCTCGCTGCGCCGGCGACTTCCGCTCTAGCGCTTTGATCAGGTCAGCGTGGTTGGGCCCAACGTCGGCATCTCGATAGAGCCGGATAGTCTGATGCACGGTCGTTCACTCCCTAGCGGGTGTCCGGCAAGTGGCCTGGTAGCCGTATGGGGGTTGCCGGGCCACGCTTGCGTTGAGCCACGCTTCCGGTACGGGGAGTTCGTGCACAGTTGCCTCCCGTCAGCCTGATGTCTGCCAGGATTAGGACATGCAGGGTGAGAACGTGGCAGACATGATCCGACGGCTACGCACGGAACGCGGCTGGAGCCAAGAACGCTTAGCCGCCAAGGTGTGCCGTGCCGCTCGCGTACCTCTCGACACCCTGAAGCGCAACGACATCTATCGTTACGAGAAGGGATTGCGCACTCCACGCGAGTGGCTGCCCGCAATCGCACAGGCGTTTGACGTACCCATTGCGGAATTCCGCGCGGCAATGGAGCCGTCACCTCAACAGCCTGCATCCGTCGCTGACTTCCTGCCCGATGGTGACCCGTTGGCGCCGTTGAAGACACGGCAAGGGAAGCGCGTCGGAATGAATGACGTGACTGATCTTGCCGGGCGAGTGCACGGCCTACGCCTTGCCGACGATGTTCTAGCCGGCGGAGACTTGATTGCCCCCGCACTGAGGGAACTCCGATCAGCGGTACGGCTATACAGGGAAGGCAGCCACACCGAAGCGATTGGAAGCGCGCTCCTTGCCCAGATTGGTGAGTTGAGCCAGATCGCCGGATGGATCGCTGCGGATGCCGGACAACGCCAAGAGGCGGAGCGCATCTATCAATTGGGACTGAGCGCGGCGCGGCAAGCGATGGACCCAACATTGGTCGGCAATCTTGCTGGCTCGCTCGCCTACATGTGGTCAAACAACGGGCAGGCTGAGAAAGCCGTTGAGCTGGTTCGTGCTGGCATCACAGACAATGCCCCTGCCAAAGCACGTGCACTGCACTGGGATCGCGTCGCGTGGGCACACACGCAAGCGCAACAGGGCAGGGAAGCTATTGCCGCACTGGGCGAAGCGTCGGAAGCCATCGCCCAGGATGATGGAGATAACCCGCCGTACCTGTATTGGGTGTCACCGGATGAGCTGACCGTGATGGAGTCTCGCGTATACACAGAGCTGCATAAGCCGTTGCGGGCAGTGCCGTTGCTCAAAGAGATTCTTGGACGGTACGACGTGACGCGGACGCGCGAGCTTGCGCTGTACCTATCGTGGCTTGCCGTTGCCTATGCGGACGCGAACGAACCTGAGGAAGCGGCAGCGACAGCAACGCGGGTCATCACCATGTCTGCTGACATTACGTCGGACCGTACTGCGGAACGAGTCAAGATTATCCTTGCCCGGCTGCAGGAATACGCAGACGTCCCAGAAGTACGCGAGGTACTGGACAGCGTCGCATAGCGCCAGAGGGGGGACGAGTGAAGACGGAAATCGCCGCAGCCCTATTCGGTGGAACGGGGGTTGCTCTGGGGGCAATAGTAACGGGCGCCTTCAACCTAATTAAAGGGCGACAGGAAAACCGGGGCAAGATAAACGAAACATCATACGCTCAGAGACGAGAGCTGTACGCCCGCTTCTATCAACGGACAAAACAAATCTACAATACTCACCATGTTAGCGACAGCCCCCTCAGCCAACCAGAACGGATTGAGGTGCGCAACGATATAAAGTCGATGCACACCCTAATTCAGATCGACGGAACAAAGAAGCTCCGCAAGATAAGCACAGAAATTTCTATCACTTCAGATTTTTGGATAGCACCTCGCGGCTACACTGACCCGGCGGAGATAATGAAACTCATGAACCAATTTTCCCAGGAAGCACGGAAAGCTTTAGGGATTCGCGAGCGATAGAACGACCCGACTACAACGCAAAAAAGCGCCGGCACGCACCCCCATAAGGGATGCGTGCCGGCGCTTTGGCTTGCTATTGACTAAGCGGCAGAGAGTTCTACATCTGGAATAGAAGTTCCCTGGCCGCCCCACCCATCTAGAGTACGTTCAAAGTTACCAGCGAAAAGGCCACCATCGTTATCCCAGTCAATCCAGATTCTGTAAGTGGCCTTTGCTGTCATTGCCGGACAGTGCCTTTCTTAACTCTTCCCTTATCTTGGGCATTGCGCATAGCGCCAACAACCATGTCTTCCACTTGCTTCTTACCGCCAGCAATGACGGAGCCACGGAAGTCAAAGTTGTATTGATCTCCCTCACCACTACCGCGTACACGCTCAAGGCGCTCAGGTGCACCGGTAGTGTTGTTCACCAGCGACAGGCCCTTAGGCAGTGTGCCGCCAGAGTCCATGCGCTGAGTCGGGATCATTCCGCCACGTGCATACTTCAGCGGGTCGTAGCCATACACAGAATCGAAGTACGCGTCATGGGCTCCGCGCGCACCCTTGCCAACAATGCAGCCCTGGCCGCCGCGACACTCCACATTCACGCCTGACAGCGTGCCGGCAGTGTGCCCCACGCCCTTAGCCGTGATGCCCACCTGGAACGCTGAACGCTGACCACGCGTCCACCCAGGGGGCGCCGTGTTGCCGCTGAACGCATGAGTAGACCAACGACGATGAGCCTTCTGCCCACGTAGACGAGACTCAATAGCAGACATGAAACCGGAACAGTCCCACGAAGGATTTCCGTTCCCGCCCCATTGGTAAGCCTTACCGGCTTGAGTGCGAGCCCAAGCCAGGGCAGACGCGGCGGTCTTTCCGCCCCGCCCGTTACCGCCGGCATCATCAGTGGCTTTGCCCTTGACGTAGGAAATCATCTTGTCGTAGCCCTGATTGGCGAATTGCTTTATGAAGGTCCCCATGATTCCGGACTGCGGGAACTTATTCACAATGCCACTCGTCATTGAGCGAATGGGTTTGAACAGAGTGCTAAGTGCCTTGGACGCACCCGACTTGAGAATTCCTTCTGCCCAATTAAAGCCACCCTTAGCAACGTCGGTGACCTTGCCGATAGCATCGCCAATGATGCCGCCCAGTGCGAAGCCAGGCATGCCGCCACTCATGGCAGGGGAAGCCTGTGCACCACTGCCCGCGTTCAACCAGTCAAGCGCACTCTTGCCGAGTTCGCGTACTCGCTTGGCGCGGATAACGTATTCGCCGGCCTGAGCCATGATAGGAACTTTGTCGTTCGGACCTTTGGTCCCCTGGCCGAGATAACCGCCTTTCTTGAATCCGCGCGGCAATGAAGCCTTGGCCATGTCAGGAACACCAGGAATCTTGCCAGCCGTATTATTCCACGCTTTGCGCAGACCATCGTTATAAACCGTGTTCACAAAGAACTTCACGGGGGCCGAAGTTGCGCTACGCAGTTTCGCCCAGGCAGTACCAATACCTCTCTCTGCCGTGACAAACACGGCCTTGACGCTGCTGACACCAGACTTCAAGGCGGAGAAGGCAGGCTTAATTGTGCCGGACCAAATGCTTTCACTTTTGAGCCGATGGAGCCAAGCGCCGAGTTCACACCTGACTTCAGAGTATTGAAGGCGGAGCCAAGCAGTCTGAGCGCCGCCTTCATGGCATTCCAAATTGGCTTGGCCTCATTATTCCAAAGCCATTTAATAACTACCGCGGCTGCGGACAGGGCGGGCTTTATCGCGCTCTTGTAAAGCCAAGAGAAAATAGAGCCGATTCCTCTAACGCCAGCAATGACCAGAGCGAAGATGACTCGGATAATCCACCAGTTGATTTGGATGACGAGCGATATCGCATTCCAAGTCGGATGGATGGCATTCTTATAGAGCCATGTCGCGGCAGCGCCGATAGCATGCAGTCCGGCCATCATGGCGTTGAATGTCGGGAGGAGAAATCCGTTCCACACCGCGAGAGCTGCCGTCTTGACGGCGCCCCACACAGTCGCCCAAAGCGTCTGGAAGAAATTAGTCTTCGTAGCTAGGTAAGCAATCGCGACGCCAATTGGGCCGCCCAAGATACCGACGATCAAAGGCCAGTTGGCTTTGATCCAATTGAACGTAACATCAAAGGCTGTCTTGAGAGCTGCCCACGTAACACGCCACGCAGTTTGGAACCACGTTGTCTTAGTCGCAATAAGAACAATGACTGCGATCAGGGCGACGATGCCAATGATAATCCATGTAATAGGGCTAGCCATGAGTGCGGCATTCCATGCCCATTGAGCCGCAGTGAGAATGCCATTCCAAATAGCTACGGCCTTTTGCGCTACCCATAGGGCGGCCAACTGGATACGCAGGAATATTGTCTGTGTCGCGAAAAAACGCTGAGCTGCCGCAATGCCTCGCGTCGCAGCCGCCCACGCAGTTGTGACCGTTGCCGACACCACCACGTACGCATTCCATACACGCTGGGCGATGGCGAGTGCGACGACGATCTGATACAGGTGCTGCATCTGCTCGGCCGGAATGACAGCGAGCAATCCGGCGAGTGCCTTGCCCAGTCCAAGAATGACTGTCGCGTATGGACTGAACACGGTCATTGAGTGGGCGCCTGTCTCGCCCAGGCTCTTGAGGATGGAGACGATTATTGGGCCGGTCTGCTTGACGAACCCAATGAACTTCTCAAAACCTGCACTGCCCTTAAGGCTCTGCGTCCAAGTCAGAAACGACTTGGACATCCCTTCAAGGCCACCAGAGAACTTGCCCGCGTAGGGCAGGAACAGACCAATCAGGTTTCCGAAGCCACGCCCGACGTTGCCAATCATGTTGAGGAAATCCGGCAGTGTCTTCGCTGCCGCGTCGGCTAGCTCTTTGATCATTGACGAGAAGCCAGGGCCGCTCGCACCCTTCGCTACCTTGTCAATGAAATCCCCGAACGCATCGGCAGCGACCAGTACTAGAGGTGTCAGCTTCGGAAGAATCGACGTCGCAAGATTGATGCCCTTTGTAAAAAGCGGCATCGTCTTCGGTGCGAGACTGTCAGACCAATTCTTCGTGGTGTCCTTAAACTTCTGCAACGCGTTCGCGGTTGCCCGCGTTGCCGCCGGCATCGCGTCAAGGTCCATCTTGTAAAGCTGCTGCGCCTGCCTTGCCGCGTCCGTTGCCGACTTGGCTTTGACTAGTGCGGCTTTGTACGCGTCGCCACCCTTTGCGGCAAGCTTCTTAGCCTGGGCGGTTGCTAGGTCCGCTTTCTGCTGCGCGTCGGTGGCGGTGGTGTACTTAGCCGACGCGTCGGTTATGGACTTGAATTGGGCTTTGACTGCGAGCCCAAAGACGGCAGCCGCCGCACCTGCCGACACAAACGCCGCAGCGCCGGCGCCAGCTACTGCCGCAATGTTGGCAATGCCTGCCGCACCGACAGGCAGCATTGCGGCCATATTCACGACACGCTTGCTCATATCGTTCGTGCTCTGCTTAAGCCGCGCAATATCTACCGTTGCGCGGCGCGCGCCTGAGCCATCCCATCGCGAACTGATAGAAAAGCCCAGGCTAGTAATCGTGCTCAACTAGATCATCTACATGCCTTTCTGCCTGTGAACGGGAACAAGAGCAAAGCCCTACAGGAGCGGACCTGTAGAGCTTTGGGAGTTGAGCCGATTACACGTTGCCGCCGGCGTCACGTACACGGTCGGCAGCCTCGCGCATGGTTGTCTCTATGCGCTCACGCACCTCGGGTGCGGCTTGCTGCATCGATTCCAAGAACCAGTTGTTAGCGGGATTGCTTGAGCGCTGGACAACCCAACGATCACGATTGGCAAATACCGGGTGACGGAAACCGGCTGGACTTGCGAGGCCACGGGGAATGATCGCAGTCTTGGAGTCCGGCATCTTAGTGACAATGCGAATTCTGACACCTCGGTTTAGTTTGCTTTGGACGCCAACCCCCGTAGCGATCTTGCGACGCAGACGCCGGCTGTCCGGCTCGCGCACAGGGATAGCTCTAGCATTGCGCTTAGCTTCCTTAACCAACGGCTTAGCAGCAAGCTTCAGATCCTTACGGAGTTGGCCAGGTAGTGAAGCGTCCAGCTCCCGGAGTGCCCGCACAACACGGTCCCACTCAGGGCCGGCATTCACTCTCATTTGATAGTCGCCACTTGATGGCATTAATGATCCTCTCAGTCTTCGATACCCAGCCATCTAGCCGCAGATCGCGCATGAATCGCAATCAACGGACCCTCTTCATTGCCGCGCATAAGCCACTCCACACCGCTAACAAAACGGCCTGTAAAGCGGTTCAGCAAGTCGATACCTTGCTGTCTAGTGAGCCGCTTGCGAGGCGATTCATTCCACGGTGGCATGACGTCATCCCCATCCAGAGCCCGCGCTAGGAAGGTGATAGATGTTGCCAAGTCACACAAAGGACCGGGCTCCAACTCACCCGGCACGTATTGCGCTAGCCATTCAACCGCGCCGCCAATCCCCGCCCAGGGATGGAACACTGGAAGGCTCGAACGCAAAGCTTCGCAATTCTCAAACGAACAGAACGAGTGATTACCTCGTTCGCAATAACGGCGACGTTTCACATCGACTGAAGTATTAGGCATGGATTATCCCCTTTCGTCCCGCGCAACATACGTGTTCCCTATAGAGGGAAAAAAGGTTCCGAGTGGGCGGGGTCAACCAAAGGATCTTGTTACTCGGACCCCCCACCCCCCTACCCCTGGGCGTAGAGGGGCGCCAAGCTGAAGCCGTACCGACTCCCCCACCCCAGGGCTAGCCGCCGAACGAGCTACGGGGCAATGGCCGGCAACGCTTGCACACGCAGTCGCGCATGGCTTCCGGGAAGAGTTCGATCAGCTCACTGTGCAACGCGTTGAGTTCGATAAGATCAATCGACTTACCAAATACGATTCGTTCCATTACATCGCTCAATACATGTGATGATGATGTATCAGACTCAAGTGCAGTCAGAGGTACATGGACGTCGGACCGGTAGTCATTGGCATAGGTCTTACCTCGGTACTGGTATGTACTGCTTACGCGCATAGGTATTACTCCTGTCTAGTTCCTCTCTCTGATCCATCCATTCAGTGATTGATTGATTGAATGATTAGAGATTAGCTGTGTCGTATTTATAGGCGCGCGCATGGGCGCGCGCATGCGCTCGCGTGGTACACGCACGCTGCTGCAACGTCAAGCGCCTGTGCTGGCAGGCGTACGCGGGTGCGTGCGGCGTGGTGTGGTGTGTCGGTGTGTGTGCTCTGACCTGCGGCGTTGTGTTCCGCGGAACGGTGCCCCGTCGATGCAGTGTGCCCACCACGCACGACAGGGCATTAGCTAATACAAAGGGATAGCGGTTAAAGCCGCCCCCTCTATCGCCAACGCAGCACGCTAGGAACGGATGCCCTCAATCCCTAGCGTGCTGCGCTTTGTTAACGAGTCGGGTTCCTGGTCCTTCTCGCCTTTGGTGTCAGTGAGGTTCCGACACCAAACTCATGTGAGGTACGGCGATGACACCACGCTCGTACTGTTCACGGTCATGTTGCTGCGTGGCTTGAGTCAGCTCGACGCGGATGCCGGCAAGGGTCTCGCGTGTCTCTTCCTTGTGGACTGCGGTAGCGCGGAACGTCTCTTGTGCGGCTTGCCGTTCGTCTGTGCGCCGTTCTATCCATGTACCGCCGAGGAAGGTAGCGCCTGTGTCTACGCCCAGTAGGTGAGCCTGCATCGTGGCGTCTTGGTGCTCGCGCGTCGCGACGTCGTACGCGGTTGCTGCTTCCCTCTCTACGGCTGTGAGTACGTCAAGAGGTTCGAACATGGACGTTGTACACCTCAACCCCTTGAAGGGATTTGAGAGCGATGAAGGCGCCGGCGCGCGCGCACGCTAGGGCACCATCAGAATCCAACGCGGCATTGATCCATACTTCGCCTTCACCATCCCTTACTAGGGCGATGTACGGGCACGGTTCGTCAGTCTCAAATTCTGCCGCCGGATCATTGGCGGCATCGGCAACAAAGAAGTAGAGCCGGAACCCTTCGCCACACTCCTCAATGAGGCCACGTTCAGCGCTCGCCACAACATCAGGAGCAACAGCGCCGGTTGCGATCCTTGAGTATCGGTACACGGTTGCTCCTAGAGATAAAGTCGCGCGATGCGCTTCAAGTCGTTCACTGCGTCTTCTTCGCGTTGGCGCGCGAGGTTGTCTCGCATGTCTAGGAAGTACGTCTTGCGAACGTCTTCCACTTCAGATTTCATGAAGCGCTCAAGCTCGATACGGAATGCGTTGTGCGTATCCATGTCGCTGACGCCGTAACCCTTGACGCTGAGCGTCTGTGTCATGTTGCCGGCGCCTCGCAGTACCGGTGACACTTCGTAGACGTCCAAGGCTTTAAGCAACCGCGCCGGCTTGCCGTTGACTTCGATCTCTTCCGAGTCAAGAATGTCAAAGCCGTATGACCATTCTTGCAAAGGGCCGAGACCCTTCACTGTTTCGCGCAGGTCTTGGCCCGCAGTGGTATTGAAAAATTCGAACTCGAACGTGGCACCGGTCGCGTCAGTTCTGATAAGCCCCTTGCCGGGCGGTAGTGCTCCGACCCATGAGCTGTGCCCGTAGGCTGACATTGGGATTTCGTTGCGGCTGAGCGCAAAGGCATTAGGGTCCGTTACGTCTCCGTCTTTGTCGGGCAGACCATCGAACCGGCTAAAGAGCGCGCTTCCGCTACCGCTACTCGATGCTTTGAATTGCTTCCTGATAGGCATTCTCAGTCAACCTCCCCCATAGGGACTCGATCCTCAATTGAATGTAGAGCGCGGCGTTCGGTTCGCAGTCTTCTGCGTACGCGCTGATCTGCTCGCACAGCAGACGTATACGTTGAACGTCCGTACCGATAGATGTTCTTGCTGGGATCTCACCTGTGCTGCCGTAGGTCTTCGCTAGCGCTCTGATAGCCACGTCCACCACGGTGGAGCGGTTCATCTTGAAGTCATCGCACAGCGTGTCTGTCAGGCAGTCGACAGCCGGCGCGAACGTGATGTGATGCTTAATCGATTGCGTACGGGCCATCGGCTCTATCCGTCCTGTGCGATTCCAGCTCATCCATGAGGCACTGCATGTGGAGATCGCCCATAGCTTGAGCCTCTACAGACAGCGGACCCAACAGCTTCGCGTATTGATTCTTAACACGCTCGATGATTGCAGATCGTTGGCCGGCCACCATGAATGCCTTACAGATGTTGCAACAGGTGTACTCATTAATCCTGTCATCGCCCAGTACAAACGGCGTGATCCGATATTCCCAATTGGCGCGTTCGTCACAGAAGATGCAGCGCTTCATTGCTACCTCAAGTGTTTGGGCATAAGAAAAGGCGCTCCGTCGCAGTGACGTGAGCGCCTAGGCATGCCGATGTCTTCAATTCATGTTCGCTCTTTTGAGCGGCAATGTCAATAGCCACAGGGCCCTGAATTCAACCGGGGGCCCTTCTCTTGATGATCTTGGTCGCGTCGCTGTGTGCCCCTGTGTGCGCCTCTACGGACACGGGCGGACAGCGAGGCGCGGACGCGGCTCACAGGCCCTGACGGCAGGCGCGAGGCACGGCCGCGATGGCGTGGTGCGGTAGCCGGCGCTCGACTGTGCCGCCCAGGGCTACTCGCTGTTCGGCAACCTCTGCTCTATTGCGTCCAGTCTCTTGGATGTCTCTTCACGCAACAGGCTTACGTTTTCATGGAGCGCGCCCAGTTGATTGAGTACCTGACTGAGTAGGCTTTCAACTTCCTTGGCGCCAACAATGGTCATGAGGCCATTGCCTTCATATGGATTAGTCATTGCATATTCCTTTGCGTTGGACTTCATCGCCTTGCCCCGCCGGCCGTAGCACAACGCTCCGCTTAGCGATCTTGCTAGGCGAGGCGTTGTGTTGGACCCTTCACGTTCCGCGCCTATTAAGAGGGCGCGGAAAGCGTGAAGCTACGCGTGAAGGTGCGTGAAGCTTGGCGTGAAGCTGTGACCTGGGCGTTTGCTGGAGCCGTGAAGCTGGGCGTGAAAGGCTTCACGGAGGGTGCGTGAAGCTGGGCGTGAAGCCTTCTCGTCAAGCTGACGCATGATCTGGGCGAGCCCTGGCAGGCAGGTAGACGTCTGGGTTCCCCTTCGTAGTCGCTGCCACCTTGGTTGCGATGCCTTGGGTTACGAGCCGATCCAACTTGCGTCGCATCCTTTGCCGCTCTGCGAGGGTGGGTTTCTTGCTCTGGAACTCGCGCTCTGCTGCCATCAGTGCAGTGAGTCCCCCGGGCGTATAGAGCAGATCCTCTAGGTTTGCTCCACTCTCGAACACACTGGACGTACCCGACTTGGCTTCATGTTCAATGTCAAGTGGTCCGACTTCGTTCATAGGTTGCTTAAGGTGTCGCAATTTGACGACGGGATCGCCTGGTTCTCCGTCCAGCATGATGACCGAACCGGCGCCGGCCGCTAGCCAACGCGAGCCGTACAGCATTTCAAGGCTGTGCGATCTGCCGCCCCCGTTGGAACTCTGCTTCTTAGTGTGGTGCAGTTCGATGACTTCGATACCGTTCGCGATAGCGAGTTGCCGCGCCCTGTTGTATGCGGTTCCGGTCTCGTCATCGGAGATACCAAGAGCAACATCTTTAAGGCTATCGATTATGACTGTGTCAGCGTCGTACGCTTCACACATGCGCAATAGAGTATCGGTCCGTTTAGCAAAGTCGAAGGGTGGCGGTCCCTTCCATACTGTAAGCCGCTCTTGCAGTACCTCGGTGTCTTCCCTTCCGAACTGTCGGGCGAGCGAGCGCGCTGCTTGCTTTGGCCTGTCGCATGCAAGGTAGAGAATGCGCCTTGCGCCGGCACGCACAGGGAAGCCCAATACGATTCCGTCGCCCAGGTTCAATCGGGCCTTAAGCAACTGGCCGGCCAACGTAGTTTTTCCTGTGCCGTCGGTGCCGCAGATAATAAGCGACTCACCCTCAGACCAAAGGATGTCTTCATCTCTGCCCCATACTGGGCGAGCAGTTTCCGATGCACCGAATATGAAGTCGGCACCATCGGTTGAGCGAGTAAGCGCGAGCGGTTGCGTCGACTCCTCTTGTTCTGCGAGTACCTTGCCTTTGGAACGGGCGCGTATCTTCAACCGCTCGATATTGGCTAGCTTCTCTAGCTTCTCTTCTTCAATGAACTCGTTAACAAGATCGCGCACAGGGTGCGCGGCATCGTCCTGGACATCATCGGCACGTACAAAAGGGTCATGATCGGACTGGATATTTGACGTGGCTCCGTCTATCGTCGTTGGCAAAGGGTTCGTCCTAGTGTTGCCGCCCCTGGGGATTCCGGCCCTGTGGGCTTTCCCATGTCGTCCCCCACGCGGATAGGGGTGCAACGGGTGGATGCCTGTGAGGTTCAGCTATGGGCGTGAGCCGAGTTCGCTCACTCGTGTTCGTCGGTGCTATCAGCACGCTGATCGGTATCGATCCTTACGAGCATCGCAACGGGCTTGCCGTACCGGGTGACAGTCACTGATTCGTTACCGTAGATAACAGTGTTCAACGCCTCAGCAAGTTTGATTCGTAGGTTGTCGCTGCTGTACTCAGCCATTACTCAATCCTTTCGGGATCGTCACGTCTCGCCACTCACATTGAGTGGCGGTAATCCTTGCGCTCGCTATGCAGTTCTCAAGTTGTGTTCATCAATTACTTTCGGCCGGCTTCACCCGTACCCGTCCGCCCTGATATCTCTATGGTGCCTACGGTCCATGAGGAAAGGCAAGGGCGGATTGTCCGAGTTGCGCAGGGCGTCCGGGAAATCGTCCTCTCTTTTGTAGGATCATCCAAATGGAAACCGGACATCGCCTGCCGGCGCGGTATGCTGGAAGCTCAACATGCATGCAAGGGACTGAATGTTGATACCGCGTCGCCCCTCTCCCAACGCCATCCACGGGAGAGGGGCGACGTTTGTGTTTCCGGGTGATCCAATCGCGTACCGGCTCTTGCTTCCTTATTTCCCCGCGCTGTTTGCCTAGCACTGGTCGCGCCCAGGTGTTACCTTCCCCGTGGAGGGGATGCCAAATGGGGAATGATCAAAGATGGTCCGAGGAAGATCAGCGAGCTACTGACGAGATCATGAATAGGTTTCCGCCGATCTCACCGGAAGAACTAACGGGACTGGTCAAGGTTTATCTGTCGCTGCCGGCGCTCGCAGCGCGACGTCAGGCGCAGATCGATTTGATTCAGGCGAAGTTCCCGGAAGCCATGTGGACCTACTGCCAAGAGCAGACGGAACGGCATGACTGGTGGAAGGACTTGACCACAGTAGAGATCGAGTTGCTCGCTACTTGGTACCGAGAGTTCCCGCTTGATGTCGCAGAACAGATTGAGCGCGACGTTCGCGAGGTACTTGCAGCCATGCCGTAAAGCACAGCACCGCGCCCCCTTCCCTATTGGGTTGGGGGCGCGGTGCGTTGTCCTAGTGTTTACGTCTGCTGCTCTCGATGCTTGTTGGAACAATCTTCCGAACGCCGGGAGTCTTGCCGCGCTCTTTCTTGCTCTCCGCTTTAGCCCAGTCACGCAGGTACTGCATCTCAGGAGTGACTGCCTTTTTGGTTGGCTTGCGAGCCGATCGGCTAATGCCACCCCGAATCCGCTTGGCTGGTGTCGCACGCTTCTCGCGGGTGGGCTTGGGCGGAATAGTTTTCCTCAGCCGCTCAGCTTTACGTCGTGCCGTTTTCTTGGACGGCAACCGTTTGGGGCGCACATCAGGTCGCAAGCCGTCGCGTATCTCGCGCGCGATCTTTTCCGCGAGCTGCTGTGTCGTCAGCCCTTGCTGTGATCTAAGGATCTTCTTCACTCGCGCCCCCCTTGGCGGATGTCGTCAATCCTACCTAGATATGGGTGGCGACGTTCCCTGTCTTGCGTAGGTAAATGGCTCGCAACTCTTCCAACTCGGGTGAACCTTCCAACGGTTTGGGCCGGACCACTTCCTGTCCGTGTATCAGGTCCACCTTTTGCTGCGTGATGTGGGCGCCGGCGACCAGCGGTAGCCCGTCGCTGCATCCCTGGCAGTCGTCGCCAACGTGTGCCACTGCGACGCCGCGTGTGTAGCTGCGCTCCCCGGGCCGGCCGGCGCTGCCGCGCGTCGACACCAAGCCCTTGCGCTTGAGGCCACGCACTGCACGCTGTACCGCGTTGCGTTGGGAGCGGTCAGGCTCCGTGCCGTAGATCGCCTGACATAGCTGCCACGTGCTGGAACCGCGCGGCCACTTCGGCAATGCGTCCAAGATGCCGCGTTCCACTGCACCGAGACCCTTGCTCACGTTCCGCCCCCGTAAGTGTTGTCTTGCTGACCATCGCTCATCATGCAGCAAGACAACACTTACGTCTACGGTCGCGTCGGTTACGGATTGAGCAGTACCGCGAGCCGTGCCCGTTGCTCCTCCGACAACGGCGGGAACGTGTCAATCAGATTCTTTATGTACTCAGCAGCTTTAAGGTCTTTCAATTCAATGCGTGCGGCAATCTCATCTTCAACATGGCCGTGCCGTCGCGAGTTGGCGATCCTAGCTGCGAGTTGCTGGACTTCCGACATAGTGATTCCTTGTGCTGGTCCGGAATCTCTGCATGTTTTTCGCTCCTCTAATAGGCGCTGCGATGCGTACGCTGTGCGTACCTGAGATGCTGCGTTCCGTTGACGCAACACAGACCAGCGTGCACGGACCGCCGGGAGGCGCCACGCAGAACCATCCCGCCGCGCCCCTGTGCTGGCGCCTCCCGCGTCGGACCGCGTGCCGCCAACTGCCGTACCGTGCGCTGCTGTTGGGGCTGCCCTGCGGGCGCGACGCTCCGCAGGAAGCTGCGTGCGGTCTCCAGCTTGGGCGGCCAGACGATGGGGCGCGTCCCGTCGCTGTGCTGGCGCCTGCCGCGTCGGCAACTGCCCTGCGGACGCTGGGGTGTTGGGCTGTGCGTACGGCGCCCGGTGCGCTGCTCGCCGGCCGCGTCGGCAGCGTTGACCAGGTTGGGCAACTCCTTGCCGTACTTGGTCGGTCTCGCGCCGTGTCGGGACCAGGGCGCGGCCGGCGGTACGCTGACGCACAGAACCCTGGTAGCGCCTAACTCTCATAGGCGCTACCAGGGTTCGTGTTTACGTTACTGTTTTCTTTTGTCTCGCTCGCGCAAGTAACCCAGGATCATGCGATAGAGCATCACTGCTCCTGCTACCGCAATCCAGGTCATGCCATTGTGATGACTCGGCAGCCTTGCCACACAGCTACCTCGGTTACACCTTTGGCGACCAGTGCTCGGTAGACGTCGCCGGCTGATTTCCTGTCAGGCGTGTTCGCCTTTCCGACCGTTCGATCTGGTCGCGTCCATGTGATGGCGAATCTCATGAGGTCCCCTTCGGTTCGATACGTACTGAGATACTGGGGTCCCATTCCCATCCTTTGGGTTTGCGCCCCATCGGTCCGGAGTACGGCAGGATGGTGATGTCAAACAGGAGACGGACGATTTCCCTTCTGCGTCCCAGTGACAGCGAGTCCCATTTTGCCCCCGCATCCTTCACACCGATGAAGTCAACAAGGGGATTTTCCCTGGCAACTTCGGATAGTGCCGCGTTGATTTCGGCTATGCGCCTATTCGCTGTGGCTTGTGCCGTTTCCAGGGTGGACAGTTCGATGCGTCCCTCCCCGTACGAGATAGCGGCAGCGCGGTTGCGCCCATTGAGCGCGGTCAGTTCCGCGCGTAGCCCCTCAATGTCTATCTCTTTGGTCGGCTTCACCAGTTCGGCTAGGTCTGGTCGCGACAGTCGGGCAATCGCGGCATGGGACACGTGGTTGTCTACCTCCACTGCCGGCTGCGAACATGTTCCGCACCCAGGACAGCGGTAGTGCGGGGTGCCGCCACCACCCTTGGTGTTCACCGTGACGGTTTCCTCGCGCTTGCACACTCCGCATCCCGCTTTAGCGATGACGCTCACTAGCCAACGCGGGGTGTTGCCTGTTGTCGTCTTGCGTGAGGGGTCATTGAACAGAGAGATCAGCGCCTGTCGTTCGTCTTCCGTGATGATTTCATCGTAGGCGTTGCGTTTGACGATCTCCCCTTTGTATTCGGCATGGCCGGCGACGCGCGGACTGATGAGGATTAGCTTCACAGTCTTGGCTGTCCACCTGGATTGCTTGCCATCCTGGCGTTGGGTCTTCAGTCCTTCTTTTTCTCGAAGGGTCTTGACGCCTCTCTCCTGCATGTCTCGAAGCACGTGCGCCATCGTGACCCCGGACAGGAGTTCACTCTTCCAATGCCGAATCTCCTTCGCTTCGTCTGGGCGATGCTTACTCATGTCCAGTACCGGCACATCGCGGAACGTGCGTAGCGACAGGTCCTTTTCTTTGGGGTTCTCACACACGGTGCGCACGCGCCCGGTGTCAATGCCCCATCCGTAGCGGCGAATTCCCCCGCCGAAGGAACCTTGTCGCGCCTGCCTTTTGCGTGCGAGAGTGACGCGTTCGCTTTTGTGGCCTACCTCGCTCTCACCACGAAGCGTGTCCTCTTTGAGAGCGATACGCCCAGAGTTTGTGTCTAGCCGGTACTCTCCGCCACGGCTAACGGAGAACAACCTCACGTTGTGCTTACGCGCTAGCCGAATGAAGGCGTCAACTTCAACTGAGTTGCGGTGCAAACGGTCCGCATGCCAAATGAAGATGGCGGCAATGAGGTCTGCTGCCATATCGCGCAACAGGTTTGCATAGTCGGGACGCTCAGCGAACGTGCCATCTTCTTTGGCTTTGGCCGAACGGTCGTTGTCCTCATAGGACTTGGTGATGGGGCGGCCATGCTCTTCCGACATCGCAACATTCTCTTCATGCTGCGATGTAACGCCGTAGCCGTGGCCTTTCTTGTCGTCGCTAATCCGTAGATAGTCGACGTTCCTGCGTTCATCAGGATGGTTGGTTTGAGTCACGCATCAAAAGTACGCCTCAAGCCTGATACCGGGTTGCCGACGTCGCTGGTGCGCTGGGGGCGGGCCGTGCGGCGGCCCAGGACGAAGCCGCCCGCCAGCAGCAGCGGGCCGAGCACGATCAGCGCGGCGAGCGCGGTCCCGCTCAGCGGGCGCCTCCCTCGGGTCGGGTCAGGGTCTCCGGGAGGTGGAAGCGGGCCATGGCCGCGCTGGTGCCCGGCGGGATCCGGTGCCGGGTGGCCAGCGAGACCAGGATCATGGCGAGGAAGCCGACCGGCACCGACCAGACGGCGGGCCAGGCGAGCAGGGCGTGCGCCCAGCCGTCGGGTACGGTCCCGCTGACCGTGACCACGGTCGCGACGAAGGCGAGTCCGCCGCCGAGCAGCAGCCCGGCGACGGCGCCGGGCGGGGTCAGCCCGCGCCACCAGATGCCGAGCACGAGCAGCGGGCAGAAGGACGAGGCGGAGACGGCGAAGGCCATGCCGACGGAGTCGGCGACCGGGATGCCGGTGACCATCAGCGAGCCGCCGAGCGGTACGGCCATCGCGAGCGGTGTGGCCAGCCGGAAGTGGCGGACGCCGCGCGAGGGCAGGACGTCCTGGGTGAGTACCCCGGCCACCGCCATGGTCAGTCCGGAGGCGGTGGAGAGGAACGCGGCGAAGGCGCCGCCGGCGACGAGCGCGCCGAGCAGTTCGCCGCCGAGCCCGCCGACCGCCCGGCCCGGCATCAGCAGCACGGCGGCGTCGGAGTCGGTGCCGAGGGGCAGTTCGGGCACGTACAGCCGGCCCAGCGCGCCGTAGACGGGCGGCAGCAGATAGAACGCGCCGATCAGTGCGAGCACGACGACCGTGGTGCGGCGGGCGGCGCGGCCGTTGGGGCTGGTGTAGAAGCGGACGACGACATGGGGCAGCCCCATCGTGCCGAGGAAGGTGGCGACGATCAGCCCGTACGTGGCGTACAGCGGGTGGTCGGCGCGGCCGTCGATCCCCGCGGCGGCCAGATCGACGTGCGGCCGTCCGTCGCCCTGCCAGGCGAGCAGCAGAAAGGCGGCGGGCACCAGCAGCGCGGTCAGCTTCAGCCAGTACTGGAACGCCTGGACGAAGGTGATGCTGCGCATCCCGCCCGCCGCGACGGCGATCACCACCACCAGCGCGACCAGCAGACCGCCGCACCAGTCGGGGGCGCCGGTGAGGATCTTCAGCGTCAGCCCGGCCCCCTGGAGCTGCGGCACGAGGTAGAGCCAGCCGGCGCCGACCACGAACACGCTGACGAGGCGCCGTACTTGGCTGGACTCCAGTCTGCCCTCGGCGAAGTCGGGGAGGGTGTAGGCGCCCGAGCGGCGCAGCGGGGCAGCGACGAAGACGAGCAGCACGAGATAGCCGGCGGTGTAGCCGACCGGGTACCAGAGCATGTCGGGGCCGTGCAGCAGGACGAGTCCCGCGATCCCGAGGAAGGAGGCGGCGGAGAGGTACTCGCCGCTGATCGCCGCCGCGTTGAGCGCGGGCCGCACGGTGCGGGAGGCGACGTAGAAGTCGGAGGTGGTGCGGGAGATACGCAGCCCGAAGCCGCCGACGAGGACCGTGGCGACCACGACGGCGGTCACCGCTGCGACCGTGTAGCCCTGGCTCACGGCGGCGGCCGGCCCTTCACGAGCCGGGCGAAGTCGCGTTCGTTGCGCTCGGCGCGCCGTACGTACCACCAGCCGAGCAGGGTGAGCAGCGGATACGCGGCGAAGCCGAGCACCACCCACACGACGGCCCGCTGGCTCAGCGCAGCGAAGGCCAGCGGCAGGGTCCCTGCGACCAGCGCGAGAACGGCGAACGCGGACATCCCCGCCCGGAGTTGACTGCGCATCAGGGAGCGTACGTACGCGTCTCCGAGCGCGGTCTGTTCGTCGATCTCCGCCTGCGCGCGGTAGCGGGGCAGCGGCCGTACCCTGCGGGGCTCGCCGGTGACGACCTCGCGCCGGGGCGCGGCCTGCCGGGGCACCTCCCCCGTCATGGCGTCCCCTCCCCCGTCGTCACCACCGCACTGTAGTGTCCGGGCCCGGAGTGTACGGGCGCCGCCGATGCCCGGGGAAGATCGTGCGCGCCGGTCAGCGGCCGGTCCTGCGCATCAGCAGGTCCCGCAGGGCGCGCGCGTGCCGTCTGCTGACGGCGAGTTCGGCCGCGCCGACCCGTACGCTCATCGCCCCCGCGTCCAGCCGCAGTTCGTCGATCCTGGCGAGGGCGACCAGATGGCGGCGGTGGATCCGGACGAAGCCTCGGCTGCGCCAGCGCTCCTCCAGGGTGGTGAGCGGGACCCGGACCAGATGGCTGCCGGTCTCGGTGTGCAGCCGGGCGTAGTCGCCCTGCGCCTCGGCGTACGCGATGTCCTCGACGGACACGAACCGGATGACGCCGCCGAGTTCGACGGGGATCTGGTCGCTGTGGGCGGCGGCCAGCGGGGTCCGCTCCCCCACCAGTTCGGCGACGCGCCGCACGGCTTCGGCGAGCCGTTCCCTGCGGACCGGTTTGAGCACGTAGTCGACGGCCTTCAGGTCGAACGCCTGGACGGCGAAGCCCTCGTGGGCGGTGACGAAGACGATCAGCGGCGGCTCCGCGAAGCCGGCCAGCAGCCGGGCCACGTCGAGGCCGGTGAGTCCCGCCATGTGGATGTCGAGGAAGACCACGTCGACTGCCGCGTCCTCGCCGGGGCCCGCTTCGAGCGCGGCCCCGATCAGACGCAGCGCCTCGGTCGCGCTGGTGGCGCCCTCGGCCGCGGTGATCCGAGGATCGGCACGGAGCAGGTACAGCAGCTCTTCGAGGGCCGGTTCTTCGTCGTCCACAGCCAGTACGCGCAACATGACGCCGGAGTGTAGGCGGCCGGGCACCGGCTTGAGTGATTTGCCGCCGCGTTCCGTACCAGACGGCATGCGGACCCTGGATCTCCATCGCGATGTCGGCGCCTACGCACTCGGTGTGCTCGATGCCGCCGACGCCTTCCGCTTCGAGGATCACCTCATGGAGTGTCCGAGTTGCGCCCTGCGGCTTGACGGGTTCGGTGCGGTGCGGACGCAACTCGACGCGTACGCGCGGCAGACGCCCGCGGGCGTCGCGCCGGTCGCCGTCGCCGGGCAGGAGCTGCTGTACCGGCTGCTGGAGCGGGCGGACGCGGTGCGCGGCAGACGCAAGACACGGCG
>NZ_JTIY01000001.1:6117122-6118835 GCF_000818175.1 Streptomyces sp. AcH 505 | reverse complement strand
GAAGGCGTGCGCTGGACGGCGTCCGACGGGGGTACGGGGACGGCGGCCGTGGTGACCGCCGCAGCGAAGGCGTGGGGAACGGATGTCGCATTCGAGCTGAGCCGTCCCGTCGCCCCGGGCAGCTGCGCGCTGGTCGCGGTGGGCCGGGACGGGTCGCGGGAGACGGTGACGACCTGGGCGGCGCCGGCGGGGCAGCCGAAGCCGCTGGTCACCCGGGGCGGCGCCGCGCTGCAGCCGGACCAGATCGACCACTTCGAGGTACAAGCCTCCGACGGCAGACGGCTGGTGACGCTCACGGAACGCGGCACGGGACACGGCGCCGCACCGCCGTGAGAAGGGCGCGGCTGGCCCAGCAGGCGCCGTCCTACTTGAGCAGCCGGGACAGCCGCCGGTCGGCGAGCGGTTTGCCGCCCGTCTGACAGGTGGGGCAGTACTGCAACGACGAGTCGCTGAAGGACACTTCCCTGATGGTGTCGCCGCAGACCGGGCAGGCCTCGCCCGCGCGGCCGTGCACCCGCAGCCCGCTCTTCTTCTCCGCCTTGAGCCGTCCCGCCGCCACGCCGCGCGACCGTTCGACCGCCTCGGTCAGGGTGGTGCGCATCGCCTCGTAGAGGGTGGTGACCTCGTCCTCGGTGAGGTTGTGCACGGGCTTGAAGGGCGACATCTTCGCCGCGTGCAGGATCTCGTCGCTGTACGCGTTGCCGATCCCGGCGATCAGCCGCTGGTCGCGCAGCGCCCCCTTGAGCTGCCGCCGCTCCCCCGCGAGCAGCCGGGCGAAGGCGTCACGGTCGAAGGAGTCGTCGAGCGGCTCGGGACCGAGCGTCCTGATGGCGGGCACATCCGCCAGGTCGCGTACGAGATGCACGGCGAGGCGTTTGGTCGTCCCCGCCTCCGTCAGGTCGAAGCCGTCCCCCTCGGCCAGCACGGTCCGCAGCGCGAGCGGGCCCTTGCCAGGCCGGGGCGGCGCGGGCGGGAAGGAGTCCTTCCAGCGCAGCCATCCGGCGCGGGCCAGATGAATCGCGAGATGCAGCCCCGCTTCGCCCGCGACGATGTCAAGATATTTACCCCGCCGCCCGACGGCGGTGACACTCTCGCCCTCCAGGGCGGTGAGCGGCGGATCATAGGTCTTGAGGACATTGACCGTCAGAGGCAGGACGCGCACGATCCGCTTGCCCACCAGATGGCCGTCGAGGAATTCTCGCAGCGCTTCGACTTCGGGTACTTCCGGCATGCTTCAAGCGTGCCGCACGCCCCGAGCGGTTGCCCGGCGAGCCGGTGAAAGGAAGACCACAGGTGCTTGTACGCGATCGTCACGCCACCGTGCAGCCCGCGCTGCTCCTCGACAGAACGGTCGCCCGCCCGCGAGCGGCCGTCCTCCTGCTGCACGGAGGCCGCGCCGACGGCGAGGAACCGCCGACCCGGCTGAATCTGCCGGGGGCCCGGCTGCGGCCCTTCACCCGGGCCGTGCTGCGGGCGACCGAGGGACAGGACGTGCTGGTGGGCCGGGTGCGCTACCGCTACCGGGGCTGGAACGGCAGCCGCGCCGACGCGGCGCGTGACGCGCGCCGGGCGCTGGACGAGCTGGCGCTGCTCGCGGGCAGCGTGCCCGTGGTGCTGCTCGGGCACTCGATGGGCGCGCGTGCGGCGCTGTCGGCGGCCGGCCACGACCTGGTCAGCGGCGTGGTGGGGCTCGCGCCGTGGTGCCCGCCCGAC
>NZ_JTIY01000001.1:6113424-6115999 GCF_000818175.1 Streptomyces sp. AcH 505 | reverse complement strand
GGCGAGAGCGACCGGGTGACCGATCCGCGCGGCAGCGTCGCGCTGGTGGCGCGCGCCCGCGCGGTGGGCGCCGAGGCCGGCGCCGTACTGCTCGCGCACGGCGATCACGCGATGCTGCGCAGGGCCGGGGTCTGGCACACGCTGGCCACGAGCTGTGTCACGGCGCTGCTCGGCCTCGGCCCCTTCCCCGACGTGGTGCGGCGCGCCCTGCTGGGCGGTGAGGGCCCCGTCCAGACCGTGTAGCGGCCCTACGGCGGGACCGTCAGAGCGCGTAGACGCGCCGCGCAGTACCGCCGAAGACGGCGGCGCGCTCGTCGTCGCTGAGCGCGTCCGTCACGGTGCCCGCCGCCTCCAGCACCTCGGTGTACGAGGCGGCGAGCCGGCAGACCGGCCAGTCGGAGCCGAACATCAGCCGGTCGGGGCCGAACGCCTCGATGACGGTGTCGGCGTACGGCCGCAGCCCGTTCGCCGTCCAGGTGCCCCAGTCGGCCTCGGTGACGAGTCCGGAGAGCTTGCACACGGTGTTGGGCCGGGCGGCGAGGGTTCTGACGTGGTGCGCCCAGGGTTCGATGGATCCCGCCGCGATCGGCGGCTTGCCCGCGTGGTCGAGTACGAACGTGAGCCCGGGCAGCAGGTCGGCGACGCGGGCGGCGGCGGGCAGCTGGTGCGGCAGGACGACCAGGTCGTAGACGAGCCCCGCCGCGGCGACGGCCGCGAGGCCGCGCTTGACCTCGGGGCGCAGCACCCACTCGGGGTCGGGCTCGCCCTGGATCTGGTGCCGGATCCCGGTCAGCTTCGGGCCGCCGGGCCGGGCGCGCAGCGCGGCGAGCGTGTCGGCGATGTCCGGGGCGGTCAGGTCGGTCCAGCCGACGACGCCGGCCACCAGGTCGCTGGCGGCGGCCACCGCCAGGAACTCGGGGGTCTCGGCGGCGACGGTGACGGTCTGGACGAGTACGGTCGCGCTCACCCCCGCCGCGCGCGCTTCGGGTTCGAGGTCGCCGAGGGAGAAGTCCCGCCGGATGGGGGCCATCTCGGGCCCGTCGAGCCATTCCTGGTCGCGTACGGACAGATCCCAGATGTGGTGGTGCGCGTCCACGATGTCCGGCGGGTTCATCACGCGGCTCCGTCCTCGGTGAGCAGCCCTTCGGCGCGCAGTTCGGCCCACAGGTCGTCGG
Organism: Streptomyces sp. AcH 505; assembly: GCF_000818175.1. GTDB lineage: Bacteria > Actinomycetota > Actinomycetes > Streptomycetales > Streptomycetaceae > Streptomyces. The sequence goes on along the minus strand of NZ_JTIY01000001.1, from coordinate 6,114,824 downwards.
GGACGGTACGGCCGAACTGCTCGGCGGCGTCCCGCGCCTCGTCGGCCGACCGGGCGCCGACGAGCACGCTCGCGACGGCCGGGTGGCGCAGCGGGTAGTGCAGGGCAGCGGCGCGCAGCGGCACTCCGTGGCGGCGGGTCACGGTGTCGATCCGCTGGGCCCGCTCGACCAGTTCCTGGGGGGCGGTGGCGTAGTCGTACGTCGCGCCGGGGCGCGGGTCGGCGAGCAGGCCCGAGTTGAAGACCCCGCCGGCGACGACGCTCTTGCCGCGCGCCGCGGCCTCGGGGAGCAGCGCGGTGAGCGCGCTGTTGTCGAGCAGGGTGAAGCGTCCCGCGCACAGGACCACGTCGACGTCCGTCTCCCGCAGGAAGCGGGTGAGCATCGCGGTCTGGTTCATGCCGGCGCCTATCGCCCCGACGACCCCTTCGGCGCGCAGCTTCTCCAGCGCCGGGTACGCCTCTTCGAAGGCCGCTTCCTCGTGGTCGTCCGGGTCGTGCAGGTAGACGATGTCGATGCGGTCGAGGCCGAGCCGCTCCAGGCTGTCCTCGATGCTCCGGCGTATCCCGTCGGCGCTGAAGTCCCAGACGCGGCGGTGCGTGGCGGGGACGGCGAAGCCGTTGGCGAGGTCGTCGGCGGCAGGCGCCGTTGTCCCGGCGGGGACGGGCTCCAGCAGCCTGCCCGCCTTGGTGGAGACGGTGTACTCGTCCCTGGGCCTGGCGCGCAGCGCCTCGCCCGTACGGCGCTCCGAGAGCCCGGTGCCGTAGTGCGGCGCGGTGTCGAAGTAGCGGATGCCCGCGTCCCAGGCCGCGTCGATCGCGGCCCGGGCGTGCTCGGGCGCCACCGGGGTGTACAGATTGCCGATCCCGGCGGCTCCGAAGGACAGTTCGGTCACCTGGACCGGACCGCTTCCGAGCGTGGTGTGCCGCATACCGCTGCCGCCTCCTGAGGGTTCCGTCGCCGACCGCTCTGTCGTCGATCACCGCGCCGTCAATCAGGACGAATATTCATCGGATGACTGGACGGCGTCAACACCTGTGAGGCAGCTGTTTATGGGGCTCTTGCGGTTGAGCAGTCCGATCTATCGGCTCTGCCGGCCCGACTCTACCGGGTGACCTGGACCAGCTCGGCCAGTTCGGCGTGCAGCGATCCGGCCAGCGCGCCCAGGTCGGGGACGGCTTTGCCGTCGGCGACCAGACCCACGTGCACCCGGCCGCCGTACGAGGACAGGCCGACGGCCAGGGACTGGCCGCGCGCGAGCGGCGCGAGGGGGTAGATCTCGCTCAGCGGGCACCCGCCGAGCGAGAGCGCGGAGCGCGGCAGCGGCACGCTCGTGACGAGGATGTCGAAGAGGAATCTGGCGGCGCTGCCGGCCAGTGGCGCGCCGAGCCGGTGGGCCAGCG
>NZ_JTIY01000001.1:6103783-6113399 GCF_000818175.1 Streptomyces sp. AcH 505 | reverse complement strand
TGCCCGGCGAGTACGGCGACGGCGCCCGCGCCGCGCGAGGGGCCCTCGGCCTTGTTGCGCTCCATCTCCCTGCGCACGGCGCGCAGCCGGGCCAGCGGGTCGGCCTCGGTGACGGGCAGTCCCAGCAGATAAGCGGAGAGGCTGTTGGCCGAGCCCGCCGGGCTGCCGGGGCGGCGCCGGGAGACCGGCACCAGGGCGCGCGGCGGCGCCGTGGGCAGCAGTTCGCCCCGGCCGAGCATCCAGCGCCGCAGCGCCCCCGCCACGGTCGCCAGCAGGACGTCGTTGGCGCTGCCTCCCGCCGCTCTGCGCACGCGCCGCACATCGTCCAGGTCCAGCACGGCGGTGCCGAGCTGCCGGGTGCCGCTGGACCCGGCGGTGAGCGCGGAGACGCCGTACGGGTCGAACCTGCCCGCCCGTACGACGGAGGCGCCGATCCCGACAGCCCTGCCCAGGTCGGTGAAGCGCTCCCTGGCCAGCGCAGCGACCCTGCCGGGCCCCGGCAGCCAGGACCGGGGCGGCACGGGCCGCGCGCGCCGTACTCCGGCCGTCCGCACGTCGGCGATCTGGTCGAAGATCCCGGCGCCGATGGCGACGGCCCGCATCCCGTCGGCGAGCGCGTGGTGCAGCTTGACCAGCACGGCGAAGGGCCGCTCGGTCTCGCGGTCGCCCGGCGGCGTCAGCACGTACATCTCCCAGGGCGGCACCCCGCGCTCCAGCGGCCGTTCCATCAGCTCGCCGGCGAGCCGGGTCACCTCGGTGGCGAAGTCGCCCTCCGGCAGGGTCAGCGGCCGTACGTGCCGGGTGACGTCGAACTCCCGGTCCACGGCCCAGGCGGCGGCGCCCACCGGGAGCAGCACGTCGCGTACCCGCATCCGCAGCCGGGGGACGGCCGCGGCGCGCGCGGCGAGCAGGTCGCGCACGGTGGCCGCGCCCGGTCCCGGCTCGAACAGCGCGAGTGCGCCGAGGTGCATGGGGTGCTCGGCGGATTCGAGGTGCCAGAAGGCCAGGTCAAGCGGGGTCAGCCGCTCGGCGATCGGATCGCCGGCCGGGTCGGCGCCGCGCGCCGGGTCCGGCCCCGCCGTCGGTGCCGCGGTCGTGATCGGTTCTGCGATCGGTTCGGTGGTCAGGTCGGCGGTCAAGAAGTTCCCCATGTCCTGGAAGGTCGGTGCGGAACGGCGAATTCGCACCACACGCATTTGCCGCTGCCGCGGGACTCCACACCCCATGCGTCGGCCAGCCCGTCCACGAGCATGAGCCCGCGGCCCGAGACTCCCGAGTCGGTGGCCTCGCGCCGGCGCGGCAGCACGCTCGACCGGTCCTCGACCTCGACCCGCAGCCGCCGCTCGGAGTTGGTGAGCACGCGTACGGTCACGACGGCGCCGCCGTCGGTGTGCATCAGCGCGTTGGTGATCAGCTCGTCCGCGGTCAGTTCGATCTCGTCCGAGCGCTCCCTGGCGGCCCAGGCGCCCACCGCCGCCCTGATCATCTGCCGGGCCGACCTGAGCGCCTCCGGGTCGTTCTGGGCGACGTGCTGCTGGAGCCTGCCTCCGGTCTCCGGCGTGTAGGCGCCCCTGCGGCGCAGCAGCAGTACGGCGACGTCGTCCTCGCCGCCGCGCTCCTCCACCAGGTCGCAGAGCTGGTCGGCCAGTACCTGGAGGTCGTGCGGCCCGTCGCGGACGAGCGCGGCGAGCAGCTGCATGCCGTCGTCGAGGTCGGCGCCCGGCTGCTCCACGAGTCCGTCGGTGTACAGCAGCATGGTCTGGCCCGGGTCGAGTTCGAGGGTCTTGACCGGGTAGTCGAGCTGGCCGAAGAGGGCCGAGAGGCCCAGCGGCATCCCGCCGGGCACCGGGAGGCGGCGGCAGCTGCCGTCGGTGTCGCGCAGCAGCGGGTCGACGTGTCCCGCCCTGACGAGCTGGACCACGCCGGTCGTCAGGTCGGCCTCCGCGTAGGTGCAGGTGGCGAAGCGGTCGGTGTCGAGTTCGTGCAGGAAGACCGAGGCGCGCGCCATCACGGTGGCGGGCGGGTGCCCCTCCGCCGCGTACGCGCGCAGCACGATACGCAGCTGGCCCATGACGGCGGCGGCGTGGGTGTCGTGGCCCTGGACGTCGCCGATGACGGCGCCGATCCGGCCGCCGGGCAGCGGGATCACGTCGTACCAGTCACCGCCGATGTCCCTGCCGAGCCGGGCCGAGCGGTAGCGGACCGCGATCTGGGCGCCGGGCACCGCGGGGATCCGGCGCGGCAGCATGGCCTGCTGGAGCCCCTCGGCGAGGTCGTGCTCCTGCTCGAAGAGCATGGCGCGCTGGAGGCTCTGGGCGATGCTGCTGCCGAGGGCCACGAGCAGGTTGCGGTCCTCGGCGTTGAAGCCGTTCTTGTCGCCGTAGAGCAGCCCGAGCGCCCCGATGGGGCGGCCCTGGGCGATCAGCGGGAGGTAGGCGGCGGCCGTGATACCCAGATCGCTGATGTGCGGCCACAGCACCGGGTAGTAGGCGGCGAATTCCTCGGCCGACTCGATGAAGCGCGGGCTGAGCGTGCGCACGGCCTCGCTCATCGGGTACTGGTCGTCGATCCGGGTGATCCGGGTGCCGGGCACGAACGAGCCCTCCGGGCCCTCGGCGACGAGATGGATGCGGCCCGACTCCAGCAGCCCCATGACCAGGCTGGTGGCGCCGAGGTGTTCCAGGCCGTGCGACTCGGTCAGTACGTCGATGACGTCCCGCACGGTCCGCGCGTGGGCCAGCGCGGCGGTGGTGCTCTCGACGACGCTGGTCTGTACCCGGCGGACCGCGTCGAGTTCGAGCCGCGCCGTGGAGTCGGCCAGCTCCTGGGCGGCGTCCCTGACGATGCCGATGACGCGGTGCGGCCGGTTGTCGGCGTCGCGCCTGATGCAGCCCTGGGTGTGGGCCCAGTGCAGCGAGCCGTCCCGGTGCCTGATCCGCATGTAGGAGCCGTACGCCTCGCTGCCGTCCTTCAGCGCCTGCTTCACGACACCGGCGAGCCGGCCGGCCTCCTCGGCCGACACCCGCACGGCGAGTCCGCCGGGCGTGCCGTCGAATTCGTCGGGACGCAGGTCGAAGACCTCGAGGGCCGGCCCGTCCAGATGCATCAGTTCTCTGTCGAGGTCCCAGTCGAAGGTGCCCATGCGGTTGAGCGACAGGCTCAGGTCCGGGTGGGCGGGCCAGTCGTCGGGGAGCGACAGGGGACCTGCTGCCCGATCAACCATGGGGACACTCTGTCATCATTTGTCGGAATCTTCGAGTGGTCGCGGCGGCGGTCGGTCAGCCCTGGAACGTGACGGAGGTGGCCGAGTCCCCGTCCGGCTGGGGCGCGTCCGGCATCGGCGGCAGATCGCCGTCGGGGCCCGGTGGGGTGTCCTGGTCGGAGGGGCCGGGCGGGATGTCGGGCGTGACGACGTCGCCGGACGGGTCGGAGGGGGCTTCCGTGGACGGCTCCACCGGGGACGGTACCGGGGGCTCGGCGGGCGAGGGGGTGGCAGGCGCTTCGCCCGACGGCTCGGGCTCGGGCGGCTTCACGGCGCCCGGGTCGGTGATGTCGGCGCCGGGCGCGTACGGCGGCCGTTCGACGGGCGGGCCGTCCTGGTCGCCGTCGCTGCCGACCGGCCGCTGGAGCCAGGTGTCGTTCAGCGCGTTGACGACGACGAGGCTGGTGAGGGTCCGCGGGGCGCGGGTGATGACGACGACCCGCTCGGGCCGGTAGCCGGACCAGGGCTTGCCCCGGTGTGTCACGCCGCCCTGCATGGCGACGGCGGGCCGCAGCGGGTTTCCGCAGGCGCAGCGCACCCTGGGCAGCCCGTGGTCGTCCACCAGGACGGCGGTGCCCGCCTGGAGCACGGACTGGAAGGAGGTGGCGGAGCCGCTGTGGTAGCCGTGGCTGGTCACCCGGGTGTCGGCGCGCAGGGTCACCGGGGTGAGTCCGCGCAGGAACGAGGGGACCGAGGCGTCGCCGATGGCGGCGCCCTGGGCGAAGGCGCGGGCCTTGCGGTGGTCCTCGGTGAGGAAGCGGACCTGGCGCTCCACGTCGCAGCTGGACTTGGCTTCGGTGCCGCCGTAGAGCCCCGGCGTGGAGCCGGGGAGCGAGCGGGCGGCGCGGGAGGCCGCGTCGGGGTCGGTGCGGGCACCCGTCGAGGGCTTGGCGGTCGGCGTGGCGCCCTTGGGCAGCCGCACGGCGGTGGATCCGGTGAACGGGTCGGGTCCGCGCGGGGCGACCGGCTGCAGGAAGAGTTCCTTGGCGTCCGACGCGTCCTGGCCGCTGACGTCACCGCCGCAGCCTGCGGTGATCACGATGCCCACGGACAGTGCCACGAGCGTGGCATACCGACGACGGATGGGTGAACGCACCAGATTCTCCCGTTTCTTCCTCCGGATATGTCTTCTCATATCTGCCGGATCGTCAGCGCGCCCGCAAGCCGGACCGGATCGGCCGCCGGCCGGTCTTGAACGTGTTCAAGTTGAGGCATAAGCTCGTCCGAGGAATTGAACACGTTCAAGACCAGGGGTGGTGGGGGATGTCCGTGCTGGTCAGCCTGGTGGTGATGGTCGGCATGCTGGTGATAGTGCCGCTGGGGCTACGGCTCGTCGAACCGCCCGGCAGGCCCGGCGGCGGCCGGTCATCCGGTCTCCCGGCGCTACGCCGCCTGTGGCCGGTGCCCGCCGCGCTGGGCGCCGTGGCGCTGTGGCTGCCGCGCGGTCCCGCGGCCGGACTGCTCGCCAGCTGCTACGGGCTCGCCACCGTCGCCCTGGCGCTCCAGGCGCCCGTACGGCTCGCCAGGACCCGCTCCCTGGCACCGGCCGAGATCGCCGTACTGACCGCGCTGGTGACCCCGGCCGTCGCCGGGACCGCGCTGGTCGCCGTGTGCTGGGGGCGTCCGCTGTTCGGCTTCGGGCCTTCGGTGCTCGCCCTGACGGTCGCGCACTTCCACTTCGCCGGATTCGCCGCCGCACTGGTCGCGAGCCTGGCCGGCCGGGTCGCTCCCGGACGGGCGGGCCGGTTCGCCGCGCTCAGCGTGCCGTCCGGCACCCTGCTGGTGCTCGTCGGCTTCTTCACCGGCGACTGGACCGAACTGGCCGGCGCCGTCGTCCTGACGGCGGGGATGTGGACCGTGGCGCTGCTGACCTGGCGGGAGCTGCGGTCCCGCGCGCCCGACCGGCTCACCGGCGCGCTGCTCGCGGTCTCCGCCTGCGTCCTGGTGGCGACCATGCTGCTCGCACTGAGCTGGGCCCTGGGCGAGGCCACCGGCATCGCCCACCCGGACCTGAGCTGGATGGCGGCGACCCATGGCGTCGGCAACGCACTCGGTTTCGCGCTCTGTTCGATCCTGGCCCTGCGACGACTCAAGGAGAGCACCGTATGAACACCCCCGTGACCGGCGGCCCGAGCCCCTTCAGCTACCCCGAGGTCGGCGCCACCCGGCTCGGGCCGCTCCCCGACGGCTACCACCATCTGCACCGCACCGTCAGGATCGGCAGGGGCCGCGCGGTCTTCGAGGCGGCGGGAGCCGCCGTGACGACCTGGCGGATGCACCGGGGCTCCGGCGCCCGGATTCGGGCCGACCGCGCCTGGGCCGAGCAGGGCACGGCGGTCGAAGTCTCCGTCGGGGTGGGGCCGCTGCGGCTGCGTGCCCCCTGCGAGGTCGTCTGGGCCCTCTACGAGAAGGACCGCACGGGCTTCGGCTACGGCACGCTCGCCGGGCATCCGGAGCGCGGCGAGGAGTCGTTCGTCGTCGACCTGCGCGACGACGGCTCGGTGTGGTTCACCGTCATGGCCTTCAGCCGGGCGAGCCGCTGGTACACCCGGGCGGGCGGACCCGTGGTGCCGGTGCTGCAGCGGTGGTACGCGGGGCACCTCGGGCGGACCCTGCGCCGGCTCGCGGCGGCCTGAGCCGACCGGCCGGTCAGGCCAGCAGGGTGCGGCCCAGCCAGTCGGACTCACCGCGCACACCGGGCAGCGCGTAGAAGTACCCGCCGCCGTACGGCTTGATGTAATCCACCAGGGGCTCCCCCGCGAGTTTCTTCTGGACGGCGGCGAACTGCCGGTCGAGGTCCTGCTGGAAGCAGCAGAACACCAGGCCGGTGTCGAGGTCGCCGTTGTCCCGTACTCCCCGGTCGTAGTTGTAGCCGCGGCGCAGCAGCCGGGTGCCGGCCGTGCCGGGGGTACGGGGGTTGGCCAGCCGGATGTGCGAGTCCAGCGGGATGCTGTTGCCCTGCGGGTCCTTGGCGTACTGCGGGGTGTCCTTCTCGTGCCGGCCGTCCAGCGGGGCGCCGGTGTCCCGGGCCCGGCCCATCATCCGCTCCTGCTCGTGGAGGGAGACCCGGTCCCAGAACTCGACCAGCATCCGGATCAGCCGGACCACCTGGTAGCTGCCGCCGACCGCCCAGTCCGGTTCGCCGGCGCCCGCGCCGACCCAGATGAGCTGGTCCATCAACCGGGGGTCGTGCGGGTCGGGGTTGGCGGTGCCGTCCTTGAACCCCAGCAGGTTGCGCGGGGTGCCCGAGGGGCGCGGCGGTGAGACGAAGCCCGCCATCCGCCAGCGGATCTGCATACCGCCCCGGGTGTGCCGGGCGATGTCGCGCAGCGCGTGCGTCACCGTGTCGGGGCTGTCGGCGCACAGTTGCAGCATCAGGTCGCCGTGGCACCAGGCGTCTTCGAGGTCGTCGTCGGGGAAGACGTCCATCGCGCGCAGCCTGCGCGGCTTGCGGGGGCCGAGCCCGTACCTGCCGTCGAAGAGCGACGCGCCGACCGCGAGAGTGCCGGTCAGTCCGTCGGCGGGTACGACGGGGCCGAGGACGCCCGAGTCGGGCAGCGGGGCCGAGATGCCCACGGGCTCGGGGACCCCGCCGGCCGTCAGGAAGTGCAGCCGTTCGCTGACCGTGCGCAGCAGCTCAGCGAGGTCGGCGCGGCTGCGGGCGGTGACGTCGAAGGACGTGAAGACGGCGTGCCGCTGGAGCGGGGTCAGGATGCCCGCCTGGTGGACGCCGTGGAAGGGCACCACCCGGTCGGCGGGGGCGGCGTCCGGACCCGGCGAGCCCTGACCGTCGTCGGTCGCGCGGGCGACGGCTCCCATGCCGCCCGCTCCCACAGCCGCGCCTGCGGCGCCCGCCACCGCGGCGCGGCGCAGGAAGGACCGCCGCCCCACGCCGGCGCCGTGTCCCTGGGCGGGGATGCCGTCGCCGGTCATGAGGTCCTCCGAATGTCGAAGATGACGGCCACCGGGGCCAGTTGCTCGGCCAGGTCGCCGAAGTCGGCGTTGATCCGCTCGCGTTCGGCGCGGGTGAGACTGTCCGGCGCGCGCCAGCCGCCGTGCTTCTCCAGGGCGTCCAGATCCTGCCGTGCGACGGCCAACTTGCGGTCGAGCAGCGGGAGCTGGGGGTCGCGGGAGGCCAGCAGCGGGCGCAGCACCTTCAGCAGCTCGACCGTGCCGTCGAGGCCCGCGCGCGCCGTGGCCAGTGAGGTGCCGCTGCCGAAGTCGGACCGTCCGGTGAGGTCGGCCTGGATGCTGTCCTCGGTGATCTCGTGGGCGCGCAGACCGGTGTCGAGCGGGTCCATCCGGGTGTCGGCCCACTCGGTGCGCAGCGCCCTGATGTCCTTGGCGAGCTGATCGGCGGGGCCGCGCAGGCTCTTCGCCGGCTCGCCGTGCCACAGCCCGTACTCCACCCGGTGGAAGCCGGTGAAGTCCTTGTCGTGGACGCCGCCCGGCAGTCCCGCGTCCGTGCCGTCCACGGCGGCGCCCAGGTCGCCGAAGGCTCCGTAGGCGCCGCCGAGCCGGGTGAAGGCCAGATGGGCGGGGAGCCAGGCGGTACGGGCGGCGGCCAGGTCTCCGTCGTCGACGGCCGCCCGCAGGGTGTCGATCTCGCGCACCACGGCACCGAAGCCGCCGGAGACCCACTTCTGGTAGGCCAGCGTCGGCGGGATGACGTCGTGCTGGTTGACGGGCTGCACGGCGGGGCCGCCCTTGGCGGCGCCCTCGCTGATCCGTACGGCGCGCCCGGTGACGGCGTCGGCGTCCTCCACCAGGCAGCGGAAGGCGTAACTGCCCCGGCCGAGCGACACCTCGATGGGCCGGGTGGTGCCGGGGGCGAGCCCGTCGACCTCGCCGAGCAGCGCGCCCGAACCGTCCGTCAGATAGACCTCGGCCGCTTCGGTCGCGCCGTTGTGCACGTCGAAGACCTGGAGGCCGGTGACGGGCTTGCGCCAGCCCTCTCCGCAGCGGTCGGCCGACGAGGAGGCCTCGACGGCGGTGTGCGGCAGACCGTCGGCCAGGTTCACCGTGGACGCCGCCGGCCGCGAATCGCCTCCGCCGAGCGTGAGGGCCACGGCGCCCGCCACGACGGCCACCACCGCGAGGGCGACGAGGAGGACCAGGCCCCGCCCGCGCCGCGACGGCTCAGCGGGCCGGCTGGAAGAGATGCGGGGAATGTACACGGATCTGGATGCTAGTTCCGGGGGTCGGGATCGCGGCGGACGTTCGGTGAAGTTCGCCGGAAATTCAGGTGTCCTGACGGCGGAACGCCCCGTACCGCTTTCGCCGGTACGGGGCGCCGTCACATCGGCCGGACGGGGGCCGGCCCGGTGAATCAGTCGATGCCGGGGAGGATGTGCGGCTCGGCGAGGTCGTCCTCGTAACCGGCCAGCCTGATCGGGGCCGACCTGGCCCACACCTCGAGATTGCCGATCTTCTCGGGCCTGCGGGCCCGTTCGGCGGATTCCGGCGGTCGCTGCTCGTGCTTCGTCAGATCTGGTGTCACCGCGCACTCCTCTGCGTCGCGCAACTTTCTGGGACAGGACAGTTCCGTCGCGGTGGCGCCGTTACTCGGACGGGACCGTGGCCTTGGTAGTGGGCCTGTCCCGCGAGCGTCCGCGGGGATGGTGGATCCCCTGTTGGCCGTCTCTTCGCCCCAGATTAACCAGATGAGCGCCCGCCCGCTCTATAGGGATCGCATTCGAGTGATGATTCAGGCCACTCGGCGGTCACCTTTTGACGGGTCGGTCACCATTTGGCGGGTGCGTAGTCCTTGAGGAAGAGGCCGTAGAGGTCCTCGCCGCTCTCGCCGCGCACGATCGGGTCGTACACCCGCGCCGCGCCGTCGATCAGGTCGAGCGGGGCGTGGAAGCCCTCGTCGGCGAGGCGCATCTTGTCCGGGTGCGGGCGCTCGTCGGTGATCCAGCCGGTGTCGACGGCGGTCATCAGGATGTTGTCCGTCTCGAACATCTCCTGCGCGCTCGTGCGGGTGAGCATGTTCAGCGCGGCCTTGGCCATGTTGGTGTGCGGGTGCCCCGCGCCCTTGTAGCCGCGGCTGAACACGCCCTCCATCGCGGACACGTTGACCACGTAGGCACGCCCGGCGGCGGCCGCCGCCATGGCCGGGCGCAGCCGGCTGATCAGGATGAAGGGCGCCGTGGAGTTGCAGAGCTGCACTTCGAGCAGTTCGACGGCGTCGACGTCGGAGACCGTCTGGACCCAGCTGTTGGTGTGGTGCAGGTCGGGTACGAGCCCGCCGGCGTCGATGGCGGTGCCCGCCTCGATCCTGGCGAGGGTGGCGGAGCCGCCGACCAGGGCGAGCCCCGTGACGTCGGCGGCGCCGAGCGCTTCGGCGCCCGC
>NZ_JTIY01000001.1:6101947-6103758 GCF_000818175.1 Streptomyces sp. AcH 505 | reverse complement strand
GCCGGCAGCACGGCCTGGGCGCCGCTGCCGAAGGCCCCGATGACCTCGGCGGCGGGGAGTTCACCCGCGGGCAGCGGCGCCGACTCGGCCGCGAGGAGTTCGCTGTACGCGCCGGGCGAGCGGCGGACGGTCTGGGCCGCGTTGTTGATCAGGATGTCCAGCGGGCCCTCGGCGGCGACGGAGTCGGAGAGAGCGACGACCTGCGCGGGGTCCCTGAGGTCGATCCCGACGATCTTCAGCCGGTGGATCCAGTCGGCGCTGTCCTCCATCGCCTTGAAGCGGCGGATCGCGTCGGCCGGGAAGCGGGTCGTGATGGTGGTGTGCGCGCCGTCGCGCAGCAGCCGCAGCGCGATGTACATCCCGATCTTGGCCCGGCCGCCGGTGAGCAGCGCGCGCTTGCCCGTGAGGTCGGTACGGGCGTCGCGGCGGGCCCGGTTCTCGGCGGCGCAGGACTGGCAGAGCTGGTGGTAGAACGCGTCGACCTCGACGTAGCGGGTCTTGCAGATGTAGCAGGAGCGGGCCCGCTGGAGGAGTCCCGCGATCTCGCCCGCGGCGCGCGAGGACGGCAGCAGCCCCTGGGTCTCGTCGTCGATGCGCTCCGCCGAGCCGGTGGCGGTCGACTCGGTGACGGCCTTGTCGTGGGCGGTCTTGGCGGCCCTGCGCTCCTGGCGGCGGCGCTGCTTCACCGTCCGGTAGACACCGGCGGTGGCGCGCCGGACGGCGACGGCGTCGGGGTGGTCGACCTCCAGCTTGTCCAGCTCTTCGAGCACACCGAGGCAGACGGCGAGCCGTTCGGGGTCGATGCCGGGACCGTACGCCTGGCTCTCGTCGGACGCCGGGCCGCCGCCGTCGTACGCCGGGCTGTCCTGTGTGACCGTCATCGCCGCTGCCGTTTCTCGATCGCTCGTGCGCCGGAGTCCCTGATGGGCCCCTTTGTGGGATTTTGCGACTATCCCCGCAGGTGAGGAGCATACCGACGCGGGGAAGGCCGACAAAATCCCGTCATTCTATCCGAGCGCCCCGACCGCCCGCGTGGGTCCGCCGCGCGACCGGCGACGCCCCGTGGATAACGTTGTACACATTGGGCAGGGGGCGGGCCGCGGGGGCCGGCCTCGGAGGGGAATTAGCGGTGAGCGTCAGCCTCAAGGACGTCGCGGAACACGCGGGCGTCTCCATCAAGACCGTCTCGAACGTGGTCAACAACTACCGGCACGTCACGCCGGCGATGCGGACCAAGGTCCAGCACGCCATCGACGAGCTGGGCTACCGGCCGAACCTGACGGCCCGCCATCTGCGCAAGGGCCGCACCGGCATCATCGCGCTGGCCGTCCCCGAGCTGGGCAACCCGTACTTCGCCGAGCTGGCGGGCGCGGTCATCGACGCGGCGGCCGAGCACGACTACACCGTGCTGCTCGACCACACGAGCGGCAGACGCGAACAGGAGATCCTGGTCAGCCAGGGGTTCCGGGCCCGGGTCATCGACGGGCTGATCCTCAGCCCCATCGAGCTGGAGCCCGAGGACCTGCTCGGCCGCGACCACGACGCGCCGCTGGTGCTGCTCGGCGAGCGGGAGTACGGCCTGCCCTACGACCACATCGCGATCGACAACGTCGCGGCGGCCCGCGCGGCCGTGCGCCATCTGCTGGATCTCGGCCGGTCCAGGATCGCCTTCCTCGGCGCCCGTACCGACCGGGTCAACGAGCCCTCCCATCTGCGGGTGGACGGCTGGCGCGCCGAGCTGACGGCGGCCGGGCTGCCCGCCCCCGACGCGCTGGTGGCCGCGACGGGCGGCTGGGACCACGCGGACGGCG
>NZ_JTIY01000001.1:6090643-6101922 GCF_000818175.1 Streptomyces sp. AcH 505 | reverse complement strand
GCGGACGGCGCGGCGGCGATGGCCCGGCTGCTGGACTCGGGCGAACTGCCCGACGCCGTCTTCGCGTACAACGACCTGATCGCCATCGGCGCGATGCGGGTGCTCTCCGAGCGCGGGCTGCGGATCCCCGAGGACGTCGCCGTGGTGGGCTTCGACGACATCACCGAGGGCCGCTACGGTCTGGTCACGCTGACCACGATCTCCCCGGACAAGCAGACCATCGCGCGGCTCGCCGTGCGCTCGGTCGTGGAGGGGCTGCTCGGCACGGACGAGGGGACGGGGCCCGGCGGCGGGCGGGAGCTGCGCGCCGAGTTCCGGCTGGTGGAGCGGGAGAGCACGCTCGGCAGACGCTGATCAGCCCGCGGTGTGGTCCAGCAGCGCGGGCACGACCACGTCCCAGGTGCGCTCCGGCGGCATCTCGTGGCCGACACCGGGCAGCGGGAGCAGCCGGGCCCCGGGGATCTCGCGGGCCAGGGCCTCGGCGTGGCCGTAGCCGAACAGCGGGTCGACGGTGCCGTGCAGCACCAGGGTGGGCACGGTGATCCCCGGCAGCCGGTCCCGTACCGGGTCGCCGCCGTCGATCAGCCGGTGGTTGAGCGTGCTCGCCGCGATGTCGGCCGTCCGGTCGAGCACCCGGTCGAGGAGCGCGCGCACCCGCGGCTCGTCGAAGGACGCGGGTCCTGCCAGCGCCCGCTGGCTCTCGACCAGGAAGTCGGCGACCGCCGCCCGGTCCGACCAGTCCGCCGGGGGTGCCAGCCGGGAAAGGGCGGCCGCGAGTTCGTCGGAGACCGGCGGCAGACCCTCGCCGCCGGGCCCGGCCGGGCTGGTGGAGATCAGGGTGAGCGAGGCGACCCGTTCCGCGTGCTCGACGGCGACGACCTGGGCCAGGCCGCCGCCCATCGAGACGCCCACGAGGTGGGCCCGCCGAACTCCCAGCTCGTCCAGGAGACCCACGGCGTCGGCGACCAGGTCGCGCCAGGTGTAGCCGGGGGCACCCGGCGGGTAGCTCACCGAGCGCCCGGTGTCACGGAAGTCGTAGCGGACGACGAACCGCCGCCCCGCCGCGAGCCGGGCGCAGAACGCGTCCTCCCACCAGTCCATGGCGGACCCGGCGCCCGCGACGAGCAGGAGCGCCGGATCCGCGGCGTCGCCGAAGGTCTGTAGGCACAGGTCGACGCCGCCCACCTGGACGATCCGCTCGTCGTTCACGGGCCAGGGCCTTTCGTGTGGATCAGGCCGGATCAGGGAGCCTGGGCCGGTGTCGTGGATCGCGAGGCGGAGGAGGGAGGCGACGCGGAGCGTCGCCGACCGACGACAACGCCGCGAGGCGCGGTGCCGGCCCACGCGAGCCCGGCAAGATCCACCCGAGAGACCCTGGGGAGTGTCCGCGAAGTATCGTCGTCCGCCCTTCGGGCGGGGCTCGCGGGGGCTGGTGCGTGCGATCGCAAGGCGCCGATGTGCCCTTGTAGCGGAGCTACTCGGGCAGGTCGGCAACGCCGCGAGCGTGCGTGCCAGGCATCGCGAGCCAGACGAGACTTCGCGGACACGATCTAGGCCACCACTTGGCCCTTGCCGAGCGCGACGATGCCGTTCTTCGACACGGTGTAGAGCGCGGAGTCCCGCTCGGGGTTGACGCCGATGGCGGCGCCGGGCGGTACGTCCACGTTCTTGTCGAGGATCGCGCCGCGCACCACGGCGCCGCGGCCCACCCGTACGTTGTCGTGCAGCACCGACCCCTGCACCACGGCGCCCTCCTCGATCACCACACCGGGTGACAGGACCGAGCGGGTCACCTGGCCCCTGATGACACAGCCGGGGCCGACGATCGAGTCGCTGGCGATGCCGCCCGCGACGAACCGGGCAGGCGGCAGCAGGTCGTTGTGGGTGTAGATGGGCCAGCGTCTGTTGTCGAGGTTGAACATCGGCTGCGGCGAGATGAGGTCCATGTGCGCGTCGTAGTACGTGTCGAGCGTGCCGACGTCGCGCCAGTAGCCGTGCTCCCTCGGGGTCTCCCCCGGCACGTGGTTGTCGCTGAAGTCGTAGACCTGGGCCTGGCCGCGCTCGGTGAGCATCGGCAGGATGGAGCCGCCCATGTCGTGAACCGAGTTCTCGTCCTCGGCGTCCCGGTACAGGGCGTCGACCAGCACCTTGGTCGTGAACAGGTAGTTGCCCATCGAGGCGAAGACATGGCCGGGGTCGCCGGGCAGTCCCGGCGGGTCGGCGGGCTTCTCCAGGAACTGCTCGACCTGCAGGCCGTCGGAGGCCGGGGTGATGATCCCGAACGACGGGGCCTCGGCGCGCGGCACCCGGATCCCGGCGACGGTGACCCCCGCGCCGTTCTCGATGTGCTGGCTCAGCATCTGGCGCGGGTCCATCCGGTACACGTGGTCGGCGCCGAACACCGCGATGTAGTCCGGCCGCTCGTCGTGGACGAGGTTCAGGGACTGCAGGATCGCGTCGGCGCTGCCGAGGTACCAGTGCGGTCCGAGCCGCTGCTGGGCCGGTACGGGGGTGACGTAGTTGCCCAGCAGGCTCGACATCCGCCAGGTCGTGGAGACGTGCCGGTCCAGCGAATGCGACTTGTACTGCGTGAGCACGCAGATACGCATGATGTCGCCGTTCACCAGACTGGACAGCACGAAGTCCACCAGGCGGTACGTGCCGCCGAACGTCACCGCAGGTTTGGCCCGGTCGGCGGTGAGCGGCATCAGGCGTTTGCCCTCGCCGCCCGCCAGTACGATCCCGAGCACGGAAGGTCCACCACGCATCGCCGCTCCCACTGTTCGCGATCCCGTTATGAGGCTATGAGGACTTGAGCAGGTCCTGGTAAACGCCGTACGTACGGCGAGCCACCTGGTCCCAGCCGAATTCCCGCACGGCCCGTTCCCTGCCTGCTGCCCCCATCCGGCCCGCCGACTCCGGATCGTCGAGCACCCGGTTGAAAGCTTCGGTGAGCGCCGACTCGAAAGCCTCGGGCGACTGCTCGTCGTACGGCACCAGCAGTCCCGTACGTCCGTCGTCGACGACCTCGGGAATCCCGCCCACCGCTGAGGCGACCACGGCGGTGCCGCAGGCCATCGCCTCCAGGTTGACGATGCCCAGCGGCTCGTAGACCGAGGGGCAGGCGAAGACGGCGGCGTGGGTGAGGAGCTGGACCACCTCGGGCCGCGGCAGCATCTCCGGGATCCAGAACACCCCGTCGCGCTTGCTGCCCAGCTCACCGACCAGCTCGCGGAACTCCCGCTCGATCTCGGGCGTGTCCGGGGCTCCCGCGCACAGCACCAGCTGGGCGCCGGGGTCCAGCGCGCGGGCGGCGCGCAGCAGATGGGGCACCCCCTTCTGGCGGGTGATACGGCCGACGAACAGCACGTAGGGCCGGTCCTTGTCGATGCCGAACCTGTCGAGGACCGTGGTGCCGTGGTCGGGGCGGTAGAGCGAGGTGTCGATGCCGTTGTGGATGACATGCACCCGGTCGGGATCGAGGGCGGGGTAGCAGCCGAGGATGTCGGCGCGCATCCCGCTGGAGACGGCCACGACCGCGTCGGCCGCCTCGATCGCCGTACGCTCGGCCCAGCCGGAGAGCGCGTAGCCGCCGCCGAGCTGCTCGGCCTTCCAGGGCCGCAGCGGCTCCAGCGAGTGCGCGGTCACCACGTGCGGGATGCCGTAGAGCAGTTTGGCGACATGGCCGGCGAGGTTGGCGTACCAGGTGTGCGAATGGACCAGCTCGCGCCCTTCGACGGCCGCCGCCATCGCGAGGTCCACCGAGAAGGTGCGCAGCGCGTCGTTGGCCCCGTCGAGGGACGCGGCCGCGCGGTGCCGCGTCACGCCGGGCGCCTCGGCGGCCGGCACCGTGTCGCCCGAGCCCCAGCAGTGCACCTGGAGATCGGTGAGGGCGCGCAGTTCGCGGGCCAGGAACTCCACATGGACGCCGGCCCCGCCGTACACGTCCGGCGGGTACTCCCGTGTGAGCAGCCCGACCTTCACGCCATGCCCCCGTCGTCGTCCAGT
Source organism: Streptomyces sp. AcH 505 (assembly GCF_000818175.1). GTDB lineage: Bacteria > Actinomycetota > Actinomycetes > Streptomycetales > Streptomycetaceae > Streptomyces. The sequence goes on along the minus strand of NZ_JTIY01000001.1, from coordinate 6,097,914 downwards.
GATCGTCAGCCCTGCCATGGTCACCCGGAAACGTCCTGTACGGAAGAGTGTGCGGGTGGCTGGTTGAAGACACAGTCGCCGCAGAGGCCGCCGCCGGGGCAGCGGTAGTAGAGACAGCAGCTCCGCCGCCGGAACCCGCCGTCCTCGCTCCAGGTGCCCGTCGTACGCAGATCGGGGTGGTCGAAGAGGGCGGCTCCGTAGGTGGCCGCCAGCGCGGCGGCGTCGGGCCGGCCGGCCTTGGCCGCCCAGCCCGTGAGTTCCCGTACGGCCCCGGCGAGGGCGGATCCGGCGTTGCCCCACAGCAGCCGCGCGGCGACCGGCCCGTCGCGGCGTACCGCTGCGGCGAGTGGTTCGAGATGGCCGAACTGGACGGTTTCACGCACGGTTTCCGGGCCGGCGGGCAGCGCGGGCCCCGCGTCGAGCCACAGGTCGTCCGGCGAGGTCAGCCGGGGGTCCCAGTACAGCGAGCGGGCGTCGAGGTCGGGCACGGCGCCGGTCAGCACAGCGCTGCCGAGGGCGACCGACCAGAGCCGGGCGGCGAGGCCGAGCTGGGTCACCGAAGCGGCGACCCTGCGCTCGGGTGCCCGCAGCCGCGCCGCCACCCGGTCGATCCGCAGGGCGAGCGGCGCCGTGTCGCCTCCGTACACCCGGGCCAGTGGAATGTGCGCGCCTTCGCGGGGTGGCTCGGTGCGCAGCGCGAAGAAGCCGCCCACCGTGGCGACCAGCGCCAGGTCCACCGGATCGGTCCTGTCCACGCCACTCCACTCCGCCTCGCGCGCCGGACGACCATCTCTGGGGGGACGCCCGGTCCCATCCTGTACTACGACGGCAGTACGACCGATTGACCTCTTCAGGACGACGCAGAATCCGTATCGACAAGAGATCGTGGAAGACATGAGTGCCTTTGCGCTGAGCGTGCTTCTCTCGCTGGTCTCCGCGGTCGCCTATGCGGCCGGGGCGATCCTCCAGGAGCGCGTCGCCGCCGACACCCCGGCCCGCCCTTACGCACCCCTGCATCACGGCGTGTGGTGGGCCGCCGTGGGCCTGAACGGGGTCGGCGCGCTGCTGCACGTGGTGGCGCTCGCCTACGGGCCGCTCAGTCTGGTCCAGCCGCTCGGCGCGCTGACCATCGTGTTCGCGCTGCCGATGGCCGCGCTGTTCGTGGGCCGCAAGGCCGGCCACACCGCCTGGCGCGGCGCGCTCATGGCGACGGTCGGCCTGGCGGGGCTGCTCGCCCTGACGGAGGGCAGCGACTCGCACTCCCTGGACGGCGGACAGCGGCTGATGCTGGCGCTCGTGACCTTCGGCGCCGTGGCCGTGGTCTTCGTCGCGGCGCAGGTCGTGAACCGCCCGGCGGTACGCAGCGTGCTGCTGGCGGCGGCCGCCGGTGTGGCGTTCGGGATCGCTTCCGTCTTCACCAAGACCGTCGCCGAGGACTGGCGTTCGACGGCGGCCGGCGTGCAGGTGCCGAGCCTGGCGGCCATCGCCGTGCTCGCGGCTGCCGGGCTGCTGCTCTCGCAGGCCTCCTACCGGGGGGCGGGACTCGCCGCGCCACTGGCCGTGGTAACCGTGATCAACCCCGTGGTGGCGGCGGCCGTCGGGATCACCCTGTTCGGCGAGGGGTTCCGGTACGGAGTGACGGGCACGGTGCTGGCGCTGGGCTCCGGGGTGGTCGCCGCGGGCGGGCTGATCCTGCTCACCACGGACCGGATCGGCGCCTCGCGGGGTTCGGCGTCCCGGTCGTCGTCAGAGGACCGGCCGCCCCGTGCGGTCGGCCCGCCTCCCGACGGGGCCACCGGTCCCGCCGTGCGCACCGAGACGCGTCAGGACCGTGCCGGCTCGGAGCGGGACGCTTCAGACCTTGACGGTGCGGACCTTGACGGTTCAGAGCTTGACGGTTCAGAACTTGACGCCGTGGGAGCGCAGGAACGACAGGGGGTCGATGTCGCTTCCGTAGCCGGGCCCCGTACGCATCTCGAAGTGGAGATGCGGTCCCGTCACGTTGCCAGTGGCTCCTGACCTGGCGATCCGCTGGCCCTCGCTCACCCGCTGTCCGTCGCGCACGTTGAGCGCCGACAGATGCGCGTACTGGCTGTACTTCCCGTCGGGATGCCGGATCACGACCTGGTAGCCGTACGACTCGGCCCAGCCGGCCGAGACGACCTCGCCCGCGCCGACCGCCTTCACGGAGGTGCCGGTGGGGACCAGGAAGTCCACACCCGTGTGATAGCCGCTGGACCAGGACCCGCCCGATTTGTGGTACGGCGTGCCGATCGAGGCGTGCACCGGGGCGGTGAACCCGCTCGACTTCGCCTTCGGCTTCTCCGTGTGCGCGGCGGGCTTGGGCGTGGCCTTCTGCGCCGGCTTCTCCGCCGCCTTCGACTTCTGAACGCTCTTGGGCTGCTCGGCCGCCTTGTGCTGCTCCGACGCCTTGGGCTTCGTCGTCGGGACCGGCTCGGCCCTGTCCTTCGACTTGGCCTTCGGGGCGGCGGGCTTCCCGTCCGCCGGGACGCGCAGCACGAGCCGCTGCCCGGGGAAGATCAGGTCGGGGTCGCTGCCGACGACGCCGCGGTTCTCCTCGTAGAGCCGCTGCCAGCCGCCGAGCACCTGCTCGTCGACGGCGATCTCGGAGAGCGAGTCGCCGCGGGCCACGGTGTAGCCCTCGCGATGGGTCGGCACATGCGTGGGCGACGCGGTCTTCTTCGGCTCGGCCTTGGGCTCGGCCTCGCTCTTCGGTTCGGCCGCCGCCTTCGGCCTGGTCTCGCTCTTCGGCCTGGACCGGGGCTTGGCCGCGCTCTTGTTCCCGATCTGGCCCTTCTCGCCGCCCTGGGCCTTCTGGCCGCCGGTCGAGATGTCCGGCGCGTCTCCCCCACGGGTCAGCCCCGCGCGGACCGAGCAGGCGGGCCACGCCCCGGGGCCCTGCCCCTTGAGCACCTTCTCCGCGACGGCGATCTGCTGGTCCTTCGTGGCGAGATCGGCGCGCGCCGCGTAGGCACGGCCGCCGTACGCCTCCCAGGTGGACTGGGTGAACTGGAGGCCGCCGTAGTAGCCGTTACCGGTGTTGATGTGCCAGTTGTTGGTCGACTCGCATGCGGCGACCTTCTCCCACACGTCGACCGGCGCGGCGTGCGCGGCGACCGCGCCGATGAGGGGAAGCGCCATTCCGGCGCCGCCCGCCGTGACGGTCAGCGACGCGCGGTTGATACGGCTCGGCTGATATCTGCGGTGCCGACCGGTTACGGCCATGAGTTCACTCCCCCAACTGACAGGTAGGACATGTCGCAATCGGCCAACTTAGGCGCGGCGCACGGACCGTGACAAGGGCTCACTCTCCGTCTGGCTCTTTCTCGCCACTCGGCCCGTCATGTCCGGCATCCGGCCGCCCGCCCGTCCCTGCCGCCATTGACAGCGCCCGCCCGGTCCGGGGAGTCTGGGCCAAGCGAGCCGGAGAGCGCTCTCCGAGGGGTGGGAGAAGGGGTTGGGTATGACTGACGAAGAGATCGACCATCTGCTGGAGAAACTGGACCTCGCGCAGAAGGTGCGCCTGCTGACCGGCGCGAGCAACTGGCGGACCCACGCCGAGCCGGCCGTCGGACTGCGACCTCTCGCCTTCTCCGACGGCCCCGCGGGGGTGCGCGGCGACGCCTGGGACGAGCGGGACACCTCCCTCGTCCTGCCCTCGCCGACGGCGGTCGGCGCGGCCTGGGACGACGAACTGGCCACCGCGCTCGGTGCGCTGCTGGCCGCCGAAGCGCGGCGCAAAAGCATCGACGTGCTGCTGGCGCCGACGCTCAATCTGCACCGCTCGCCGCTCGGCGGGCGGCACTTCGAATGCTTCTCCGAGGACCCGCTGCTGACCGGGCGCATCGGCGCCGCGCTCATCAGGGGCATCCAGTCCGGCGGCGTGGCGGCCACCCCGAAGCACTTCGTGGCCAACGACTCGGAGACCGACCGACTCACGGTCGACGTCCAGGTCGACGAACGGACCCTGCGCGAGGTGTACTTGGCGCCCTTCGAGGCGGCCGTCGAAGCCGGCACCTGGGCCGTGATGTCCTCGTACAACCAGGTCAACGGCGTGACGATGGCGGCAGGGCCGCTGCTGCGGCGGCCGCTCAAGAGCGAGTGGGGCTTCGCGGGGCCCGTGGTCTCCGACTGGGGCGCCGTGCGCTCCCTGCTCGACACGGCGCGCTCCGCACAGGACTTGGCGATGGGCGGCCCCGACAGTCCCTGGTCCGCCGGACTGCTCGACGCGGCCAGGAAGGGACTCGTCCCGCCCGAGGCCGTCGACGACAAGGTGCGCAGACTGCTGCGGCTCGCCGACCGGGTGGGCGCCCTGGCCCCTGGCCGGAACGAGCCCCCGCTGGTATGGCATCCGGTCAGCGCGCCGTCCGACCAGCGCGCGCTGCTGCGCCGCGCGGTGGCCGCCGGGTCCGTACTGCTGCGCAACGAAGGCGAGTTGCTGCCGCTCGACCCGGCGGCGCTGCGCTCGGTCGCCGTCATCGGGCCGCATGCCACGGCCGTCCGTATCCAGGGCGGCGGCAGCGCCGAGGTGTTCCCCGAGTCGGTCGTCTCTCCGCTGGAGGGCATCGTGCACGCGCTGCGCGACACGGCCGAGGTGATCCATACGCCGGGACTGCCGGCCGGCCGGCTGCCCAGGCCGCTGGAGCGGTCGGTCGTACGGGACCCGCGCGACGGTGAACCGGGCGTCCTCGTACGGCTGCTGGACGAGGCGGGCGGCGAACTCCACGCAGAGCACCGGCTGTCGGGACGGATCGTGGAACCCGCCCTGGTGCCGCCCGGTTCCCGCACCGTCGAGATCCGGGCGCTGCTGCGGCCCGACGAGAGCGGCAGTTGGACCTTCGCCGTCGGCGGCTGGGGGCTGATCTCGCTGTCGGTGGCGGGCGAGACGCTGCTCACCGGGACCTTCCCGCTGGACACCGACGATCCGACCCGGGTCCATGTGGCGCCGCCCTACCGCTGCGCGAGCGCCGAACTGACCGCGGGGGACGAGGTGGAGGTGGTCGCCCGGCGGCGGCTGGACCCCGGCTCGGGGGTGGCCACGATCCTGGCGGCTGCCCGGCCCGCCGGTGACGCGGCGCAGGCACTGGCCGCCGCCACGGCAGCCGCCAGGGCCGCCGATGTCGCCGTGGTCGTCGTCGGTACGACGGAGGAGAGCGAGTCCGAGGGGCGCGACCGCGAGACGCTCGCCCTGCCGGACGGCCAGGACGAGCTGATCCGGGCCGTGGTCGAGGCCAACGAACGCACGGTGGTGATCGTCAACTCCGGTGGGCCCGTGCTGCTCCCCGAGGGCGTCCCGGCACCGGCCCTGCTGCTCGCCTGGTTCCCCGGTCAGGAGGCGGGGCACGGTCTCGCCGACGTGCTGTTCGGACGGGCCGAGCCGGGCGGGAGGCTGCCCACCACCTGGCCGGCCGCCCAGCGCGACGTGCCGGTGCTCCGCACGGAGCCCGAGCAGGGCCGGCTCAGCTACCGGGAAGGCCCGCACATCGGGTACGCGGCCTGGCTGCGCGCCGGCACCCCGCCCGCCCACTGGTTCGGTCACGGGCTCGGGTACACGAACTGGTCGTACGAGTCGATGGAGACGCCGGCGGCGGTGGCCGAGGGGAACGGGTTCGAGGTGCGGGTGACGCTGCGCAACACCGGGCGGCGGCGCGGACGCGAGGTCGTACAGCTCTATCTGGCCAGACCCGACTCGGTTGTCGAGCGGCCGATGCGGCGGCTCGTGGGCTACGCGGCGGTGAGCGCCGAGCCCGGCGAGGAGGCCGTCGCCGTCGTACACGTGCCGGCCAGGGCGCTGGCCCACTGGTCGGCGGAGCGGCATCGCTGGGAGAGCGAGCCGGGCGAGTTCCTTCTGCTCGGGGGCCGTTCGGCCGGGGACCTGCCGCTCACCGGCGTGGTGACCGCTTCGGCGCCGTTGCCGCTGTCACCAGGGGCGACCACGGAGAGCGCTCTCCTCTAATGCTATAAATGCGGTCATGACGGAAGACGTGCGCTCGACCGGCGCACCCACCCTGGAGGATGTGGCGCGGACGGCAGGTGTCTCCCGCGCCACGGTCTCGCGTGTCATCAACGGTGTCCGGAATGTCGACCCGACGATAGCGGACGCGGTGCGCAAGGCCGTGGCCAGCACCGGGTACACACCCAACCGGGCGGCCCGTTCCCTGGTGACCCGGCGGGCCGACACGATCGCGCTGGTCGTCTCTGGTGCGGGGGCCGATCCCGATCCGGACGACCCCACGGGTGGCAGCAGCATCTACCGGGACAGCGAGGGGAGCGACGCGGATCTGGGCGCGCCGGACGGCGGCAGCGACTCGTTCACCGCCGAGGTCTTCTCCGACCCGTTCTTCGGCCGGGTGGTGACCGGGGTCGTCAACTACCTGCGGCCGCGCGGGATGTTCCCCGTGCTGATGTTCGCCGAGACGGCGCGCGCCCGGGAGGAGATCGTCTCGTATATGCGCCAGGGCAGCGCCGACGGCGCTCTCGTCGTGTCGACGCACGCCGAGGACCCGCTGCCCGCCATGATCACCGAGGCGGGGCTGCCCGCCGTGCTGTACGCGCGTCCCGCCAGGCCGGTGCGGATCAGCTACGTCGACCTCGCGCACCAGGACGGTTCGCGGATCGCCGCCGAACATCTGGTCAAGCGCGGCTGCCGCAGGATCGCCACCATCACGGGCCCGCTCGACGTGCCCGCGGGTCAGGACAGGCTCGCCGGGTTCCGCTCCACGATGACGCGCCAGGGCCATCCGTACATCCCGATCGCCGAGGGCCGGTTCACCCAGGAGAGCGGCGAGGCCGCCATGGAGCGGCTGCTGGCCGAACACCCCGACCTGGACGGCGTGTTCGCCGCCAACGATCTGATGGCCGTGGGCGCCTGCCATGTGCTGCGCGAGCACGGCAAGCGGGTGCCGGAGGATGTCGCGGTGATCGGCTTCGACGACAGCAGCGCCGCTGCCGCCTGCCGGCCGCCGCTGACGACGGTGCGCCAGCCCGTGGAGGACATGGCGGCGGAGATGGGACGGCTGCTGCTCGACCGGCTCGCCCGCCCCGACCGGCCTGTCACGTCGGTGATATTCGAACCCACCCTGGTGGTACGGCAGTCGGCCTAGGGCACCGTCGGGGGTCAGCCGGGGATCGGTTCGCCCGACGCCTCCCCCGCGGGCGCGGGAGCGCGCCGCCAGCGCCTCGGTACGCCCACGGCGCCGCTCTGCGGGACGCTCTCGTCCGGCGTACGGGGGCGGCTGCCGCCCCGCGCC
>NZ_JTIY01000001.1:6083630-6090128 GCF_000818175.1 Streptomyces sp. AcH 505 | reverse complement strand
CGGCAGCGTCGCGGCCCCCACCGTCACCGCGTCGGGGCCGAGTTCGCCGATGTCGATGGTGGTGCGCCCGGCCGCGTGGCTGAGCGCGTACTGCGCGGCGTGCCGGCGGATGGCGGGCAGGATGTGCGGGCCGACGAGCAGCCCGGCCCAGCCGCCGAGCAGGATCCGGTCGGGCAGGAAGAGGTTGATCAGATCGGCCAGCGCCGCCCCCAGGCACTCGGCGGTGTCGTCGAGGAGGGAGACGGCGAGCGGATCGGGCACCGCCCCTTCCGTGTCGGGGAACGCGGCGTCCAGCAGGGCCGCCAGGGCGCTCTCGTCGTCGGTGTCGTCGGGCAGCGGACCTCCCAGCTCGTGCCAGCGCTCGCGCATCGCCTCGGCGCCCGCGTACGCCTCCAGACAGCCGATGGAGCCGCAGCGGCAGCGGCGGCCCCTCATGTGCACGGTGGTGTGGCCCCATTCGAGGGCCGTGCCACGTCTGCTCTCCTCGACCAGCGCGCCGCCGTGTATGACGCTCGCGCCGACGCCCGAGCCGATCAGCGCGATGGCGGCGATGCCGGCGCCCCTGCCGCCGCCGAACCACATCTCGGCCTGGCCGAGCGTCTTGGCGCCGTTGTCGATGAACAGCGGTACCTCGGCCGGGACTTCGACGGCCTCCCGGAGCAGTTTCTCGAACGGTACGGCGCTCCAGCCGATGGTCTGGCCGTGCACGACGGCGCCTTCGGGGCCGCCGCGCTCGATGATGCCGGGGACCCCGATGCCGATGCCGAGGAGCTGGTGCGGATCGGCGCCGGCGTCCCTGATGACATCGGCGACGCCGGTGCGCACATGCGCGACGATGCGGTCGACGTCATAGCCGTGCTGGGCCAACAGCCGGTCGGTCCTGGCGAGTTCGGTGAGCGACAGGTCGAACAGCTCGACCCGCACCCGGGTCTCGCCGATGTCGATGCCGATGAGCAGTCCTCCCGCGGGGGCGACACGCAGGAGGGTACGGGGGCGGCCGCCGTCGGAATCGACCACTCCGGCCTCCTCCAGGAGGCCCTCCGCGGCGAGTTCGGCGACGACGTTGCTGATGGATCCTGAACTCAAGCCGGTCGCGGATCCGAGCTCCTGGCGGCTCAGCGGGCCATCGAAATACAACCGTTGCACAACCCGGGCGCGGTTGCCGCGTCGCAGGTCACGCACTGTTCTTCTGTTGCGTTCCGCCATGTTGCTCCTTCCCTGGACGCAACATACCCCCGTCACAGCCCTTGACGCGACCTTCTCTCACCTCTTAAATCACGGCATAAATTAAGTCATGGAGACCGTTCGACTCTCGAACGATGCCACCCCCGGAAAGGGGCCACCTCACATGCGCAAGATCAGAGCCGCAGCAGCCGTCACCGTCGTCACCGCCCTCGCGGCAGCAGCCACGGGCTGCGGCGGAGGCTCGTCGGACAGCGGCGACAACTCCGCTCCCAAGACGCTCACCTACTGGGCGTCCAACCAGGGCCCCAACATCGACGCCGACAAGAAGATCCTGACCCCCGAGCTGGCGAAGTTCCAGAAGCAGACGGGTATCAAGGTCAAGCTCGAAGTCGTCCCGTGGTCCGACCTGCTCAACCGCATCCTCGCGGCCACCACGTCGGGTGACGGCCCCGACGTGCTCAACATCGGCAACACCTGGTCGGCCTCTCTCCAGGCGAGCGGCGCCCTGCTGCCGTGGAACGCGAAGAACTTCGACGCGATCGGCGGCAAGGACCGCTTCGTCACGTCGGCGGTCGGCTCGTCCGGCGCCGAGGGCAAGGACCCGTCGGCCGTGCCGCTGTACTCGCTGGCGTACGCGCTGTACTACAACAAGCAGATGTTCGCCGACGCGGGCATCACCAAGCCGCCGACGACCTGGGACGAACTGGTCGCCGACGGAAAGAAGATCCACGCCAAGGACGCCAACAAGTGGGGCCTCGGCGCTGAGGGTGGCAACCTCTCCAACAACATCCACCAGGCGTTCGCCCTCGGGCAGCAGCACGGTGCCGACTTCTTCGACAAGTCCGGCCAGCCGACGTTCACCTCCGACGGCGCGGTGGCCGCCGTGAAGCAGTACGTCGACTTCATGGCCAAGGACAAGATCATCGCTCCGGGCAACGCGGAGTACGCGCAGAACCAGTCGCTCACGGACTTCGCCAAGGGCAAGACCGCGATGGTGCTGTGGCAGGCCGCCGCCACGAGCTTCGCCTCCCAGGGCATGAAGCCCACCGACTGGGGCGCGGCCCCGGTGCCCGTCCAGTCCGGTACTCCCGGCACGGGCACGAGCGTCAACTCCATGGTCGCCGGTATCAACATCGCGGTGTTCAACAACACCAAGAACGTCGACGGCGCCAAGAAGTTCGTGAAGTTCATGACGAGCGACGCCGAGCAGGTGTACCTCAACAAGAGCTACGGCTCGATCCCGCCCGTGAAGGCCGCCCAGGCCGACCCGGCGTTCTCGGCGCCCGACCTCCAGGTCCTGCGTGACACGCTCGCCAAGAGCGCGGCCCCGCTCCCCCAGGTCGCTGCCGAGTCCCAGTTCGAGACCACCGTCGGCACGGCCATCAAGGGCCTGTGGGCGGACGCCGCGGGCGGAAAGCCGGTGACCACCGAGTCCGTCAAGGCAGCCCTGACCAAGGCCCAGCAGCAGATGACGCAGTGAGGCTCTCTCCATGACCGCCACCGTGACACCCCCCAGTGCGCAGGCGGGCAGCAAGGAGACTTCGGGCAGTGGGGGTGCGCGCAGACGACTGCCGCGCATCCCCGACCGGATCCGCCGCGGCGGTCTGCCCTATCTGCTCCTGCTGCCGGCGATCCTGCTCGAACTGCTCATCCATCTGATCCCGATGGCCGTCGGGATCGTGGTCAGCTTCCGCAAGCTGACCCTCTTCTTCATCCGTAACTGGGGCCAGGCTCCCTGGTCCGGTTTCGACAACTACAAGGTCGCCGTCGACTTCGACGCGCCGATCGGCCAGGCGCTGCTCCACTCGTTCTGGGTGACCTGCGCCTTCACGATCCTGTCCGTAGGACTGTGCTGGCTGTTCGGCACGGTCGCGGCGATCATGCTCCAGGAGACCTTCCGGGGCCGCGGACTGCTGCGGGCGATCTTCCTGATCCCCTACGCACTGCCCGCGTACGCCGCGATCATCACCTGGGCCTTCATGTTCCAGCACGACAACGGCCTGGTGAACCACGTCCTGCACGACCAGCTCGGGCTCACCGACAAGCCGTCGTTCTGGCTGATCGGCAACAACAGCTTCATCGCGCTGGTCGTCGTGTCGGTCTGGAAGGGCTGGCCCTTCGCCTTCCTGATCATCATGGCGGGGCTGCAGAACATCCCGCGCGACCTGTACGAGGCGGCGTCCATCGACGGCGCCGGCATGTGGCAGCAGATCCGCAAGATCACCCTGCCGTCGCTGCGTCCGGTCAACCAGGTGCTGGTGCTGGTGCTGTTCCTGTGGACGTTCAACGACTTCAACACGCCGTTCGTGCTGTTCGGGAAATCGGCGCCGGAAGCGGCGGACCTGATCTCGATCCACATCTACCAGTCGTCGTTCGTGACCTGGAACTTCGGCTCGGGCTCCGCCATGTCGGTGCTGCTCCTGCTGTTCCTGCTGGTCGTCACCGCGATCTATCTGCTGCTCACGTCACGAGGGAGGAAGAGCGCCGATGTCTAGTCACACCAAGTCTCCGATGGCTTCGCCGCAGTCCTTCCTCTGGACGCGCCGTATCGTCCTGACCCTGCTGGCCGCCTTCGTGCTGCTGCCCGTCTTCGTGATGGTCAGCAGCTCGCTCAAGCCGCTCCAGGACGTCAACGGCAAGTTCCAGTGGATCCCGAGCGGGCTCACCATTCGGCCGTACTTCGACATCTGGAAGACCGTCCCGCTCGCCAAGTACTTCGCCAACTCGCTGATCGTGGCGGGTACGGCGACGGTGGCCTCCGTGATCATCGCGGTGTTCGCCGCGTACGCCGTGAGCCGCTACCGGTTCGCCGGCAAGCGGGTCTTCACCGTCACGGTGCTGTCGACCCAGATGTTCCCCGGCATCCTCTTCCTGCTGCCGCTGTACCTGATCTTCGTCAACATCGGCAACAGCACCGGCATCACGCTGAACGGCTCGCGCGGCGGTCTGATCCTCACGTATCTGACCTTCTCGTTGCCGTTCTCCATCTGGATGCTGATCGGGTACTTCGACTCCATCCCGAAGGACCTGGACGAGGCGGCGCTGGTGGACGGCAACGGCCCGCTCGGCGCGCTCTTCCGCGTCGTCGTGCCCGCCGCCATCCCCGGCATCGTGGCCGTCGCCGTGTACGCGTTCATGACGGCCTGGGGCGAAGTCCTCTTCGCCTCCGTCATGACCAACGACAACACCAGAACGCTCGCCATCGGGCTGCAGGGGTACTCCACGCAGAACGATGTGTACTGGAACCAGATCATGGCCGCCTCGCTCGTCGTCAGCGTGCCGGTCGTCATCGGGTTCCTTCTCCTCCAGCGCTATCTCGTCGCCGGCCTGACCGCGGGTGCAGTGAAGTGACCGATTCAGAAAGGAAGTCAGTGAACGAGCTCAGCGCCCTTCCGGCCGACTTCACGTGGGGCGTCGCCACCGCCGCGTACCAGATCGAGGGAGCGGTGGCCGAGGACGGCCGTGCCCCCTCCATCTGGGACACGTTCTCCCACACGCCGGGCACCATCGACGGCGGGGACACCGGCGATGTGGCCTGCGACCACTACCACCGCGTCCCCGAGGACATCGGGCTGATGAAGCAGCTCGGTGTCGACGCGTACCGCTTCTCGCTCGCCTGGCCGCGGATCGTGCCGGACGGCAACGGCGCGGTGAACAAGGCCGGTCTGGACTTCTACGACCGGCTGGTCGACGGTCTGCTGGAAGCGGGCATCAGCCCGTTCGCGACGCTCTACCACTGGGACCTGCCGCAGGCGTCCCAGGACAGGGGCGGCTGGCCGGCCCGTGAGACCGCCGAGCACTTCGCGCGGTACGCGGGCATCGTCGCCGAGCGCCTCGGCGACCGGGTGAAGGACTGGGCGACCCTCAACGAGCCGCTGTGCTCGTCGTGGATCGGCCACCTCGAAGGCACCATGGCCCCCGGTGTACGGGACCTGACGGCCGCGGTGCACACCTCGTACCACCTGCACCTCGGGCACGGACTCGCGGTGCAGGCGATACGCGCCGTCTCGTCCGACGCGCGGATCGGCATCGTCAACAACCTCAGCCCGATCGAGCCGGCCACCGACAGCGAGGCGGACCGCGCTGCGGCCGTCCGCGCCGACGGCCACACCAACCGCTGGTGGCTGGACCCGATCCACGGCCGCGGCTACCCGCAGGACATGGTCGACCTGTACGGCGTCGACCTGCCGGTACGCGACGGCGACCTGGAAACCATCGCGGCTCCGCTGGACTGGCTGGGAGTGAACTACTACTTCCGCCAGATCGTCCGCGACGACCCGACCGGCATCGCCCCGTTCGCCAAGCAGGTCGAGGTACCGGGCGCGCGGCTGACCGCCATGCCGTGGGAGGTGCACGCCGACGGTCTTGAGCAGCTGCTGCTGCGGGTGACCGAGGAGTACGGCGCGCAGCGCATCTTCGTCACCGAGAACGGCTCCGCCTACCCGGACGTCGTCCAGGCCGACGGCACGGTCGACGACCCGGAGCGCGTGCGCTACCTGGAGGAGCACCTGGCGGCCTGTGCGCGGGCCGTCGAGAAGGGCGCCCCGCTCGCCGGGTACTTCGCCTGGTCGCTGCTGGACAACTTCGAGTGGGCGTACGGCTACGACAAGCGCTTCGGCCTTGTCCACGTCGACTACGACACCCAGGTCCGCACGGTCAAGAGCAGCGGCTACCGCTACGCGGACATCGTGCGGCAGACGTCGGGCCGGGGCAGCCGGGCGGCGTAGTGCCGTCCTGGCAGTAGTCCGCGACGCGACAGTCAGGACCGGAGCCACCGCCCTTTCGGGGAGGGCGGTGGCTCCTGTGTGTCCGGGGGCGGCCCGGGTGCGTCAGACGCGGGCGGCCAGGGTGATCTCCGTGCCCGACGCCGAGACGACGGACGCGGCGGCCTCGGCGGCGAACTCCAGCATCGGGCGGGCCGCTTCGCCCGTCGGTACCGCGCCGCCGGCGGCGAGCCGGCTCAGCAGCGCCGCCATGAAGGCGTCGCCGGCGCCGATCGTGTTCACCACGTCGACGGGGACGGCGGGCACCGAGACCGGCTCCCCCGAGCCGGTGTACGCGGTGCTGCCGTCGGCGCCACGGGTGAGGACGACCAGCCGTCCCTCCGCCGCGAGTTCGCGGCAGGTCTCGTCGGGGTCGGCCGCAGGCCAGAGCGCCGCGACGTCCTCGTCGCTCGCCTTCACGACCTGGGCCAGCGCGCACAGTTCGCGCAGCATGCCCAGGCTGCTCGCCCGGTCGAGGCCGCGGTCCTCCCGTACGTTGGGGTCGACCACCAGGACCGAGTGCTCGGCCGCCGCGGCCGCCGTGGCGGCC
>NZ_JTIY01000001.1:6075700-6083605 GCF_000818175.1 Streptomyces sp. AcH 505 | reverse complement strand
GGCGGCCACCGCTGTCGCGGCGGGTTCGACGACGGCGGCGAGGCCGCCCACGTACACCGCGCCGAACAGGCCGACGTCGGTGGCGTGCGCGGGGATCCGGAACGTGGCGGTGTCCCGCAGATGGAAGTGGTATCCGGTGCCGTCGGGGCCCGGGTCGGCGACAGCGAGCGCCGTCGGCAGCGGGGAGCGCGCGCACAGGTCGAGCCGTACGCCCGCGGAGACGAGCCGCTGTTCGAGCGTACGGGCGAAGGCGTCGGCCCCCAGCGCACCGGCGAACCAGCTGGGCGTGCCCAGCCGGGCCAGACCGTCGGCGACGTTGGCCGGGGCGCCGCCCGGCTGGGCCCGGTAGGTGCCCGGTTCACCCGGCGCCGGCACCAGGTCGATCAGGGCCTCCCCGAGGACCAGGACGGCCCCGGGACCCGGTGCGGGCCCCGCGTCCTGGGTCATGGCTCCACCACGATCTTCCGGCCCTGGCCCGCCTTGAACTTATCGAGTGCCTGCGGGTACTGCTCCAGCGGCAGCCGGTCGCTGATGAAGACGGCCGGGTCGAGCACACCGGAGGCGAACAGCGCAGCCGCCCGCTCGTAGCTGTGCAGCACCGCCATCGAGCCGGTGATGGTGATCTCGTGGTTGTAGATCTTGTACGGCTCGATGAGCGCGGTCGTCGCGTAGTCGGAGACCCCGAACTGCAGGAACGTTCCGCCCTTGGCGACCCTGCCGAGTCCGTCCTGGATGGCGCCGGCGTTGCCGGTCGCGTCGATGACGAAGTCCCAGCCGCGCACCGTCTCCAGCTCGTCCGCCGAGGCGGCCGACCGGGAGACACCGAGCTTGGTCGCCGTGGTCAGCCGCTCCGGGTTGACGTCGAGGATGTCGACGCTGGCGGCGCCGGTGCGCTTGGCCAGCTCCAGCATCATCAGCCCCATCGTGCCCGAGCCGTAGATCAGCACCTCGGCGCCGAGCGTGCTGCTCAGCACGTCGTAGCCGCGCACGGCGCACGACAGCGGTTCGATGAGCGCCGCGTCCTTCACATTGATGTGGTCGGGCAGTTTGACGCAGTTCGCCACGGGCGCGAGCGCGTACTCCGCGGCCCCGCCGGGTTTACTGACGCCGATCGCGTTCCAGCGTTCGCAGAGATTGCCCCGGCCGATCCGGCAGTAGTGGCACTCGTGGCAGTACAGCGAAGGGTCGACGGCGACGAGGTCGCCGATGGCCAGTTCCGTGACGTCGGAGCCGAGTTCCACGATCTCCCCGGCGAACTCGTGCCCCGGGACGATCGGCAGGGTCGGCGCGAACTCGCCCTGCAGGATGTGCAGATCGGTGCCGCACAGGCCGCATGCCGCGACCTTGACGACGACGTCCCTGGGTCCCGGGGTCGGATCGGGAACCGTCGTCACGGATACCTTGCCGACGGACTCGACGATCGCAGCCCTCATTTGACAGCTCCAAGAGAAAGGCCCTGGACGAGTTTGTCCTGGGCGGCGAAGCCGGCGGCGAGCACCGGCAGGGACACGACCACCGAAGCGGCACACAGCTGGGCGAGGAACAGCCCCTGGCTGGTGACGAATCCGGTCAGGAAGACGGGCGCGGTCTCCGCCTTCACACTGGTCAGCACCCGGGCGAACAGCAGCTCGTTCCAGCTGAAGATGAAACAGATCAGCGAGGTGGCCGCGATACCCGGCGCGGCGACCGGCGCCACCACCCGGGTCAGGATGGTGACCAGCCGGGCCCCGTCGACCTGTGCGGCCTCGATGATGGAGACCGGCACGTCCGCGAGGAAGGACTGCATCATCCAGACCGCGATCGGCAGATTCATCGACGTGTAGAGGATGACGAGCAGCCAGATGTTGTCGAGCATCCCCGCGTTCTTCGCGAAGAGGTACACGGGCAGCAGCCCGGCGACCATCGGCAGCATCTTGGTGGAGAGGAAGAAGAACATGACGTCCGTCCACTTCTCCACCCGCTTGATGGAGAGCGCGTACGCCGCCGGCAGCGCGAGTACGAGCACGAACAGCGTCGAGAACAGCGACGCCATCAGCGAGTTGATCAGCGGCGGCCAGGGGCTGGGGCCCCCGCCGGAGCCGAAGAAGATCCGGTAGCTGTCGAGGGTGAGCGGGGCTCCGATCGACGGCGGGTTGGTGGCGGCGTCGGGTTCCGAGTGGAACGACGTCACCAGCATCCAGATGGCCGGCAGACAGAAGACGACGCCGACGACCCACGCCAGCAGGCCGAGCGAGGCGGAGCGCCGCCTGGCCTTGCGTTCGACGGGGGCCTTGGTGCGCCGGCGCTCCGGGGCGGCCGGCTGGACGTCCGTTGCGGTCAGGGTACTCATGCGCGGTTCGCCTCCTCACTGAAGAGGGACGAGACCACGCGCAGGGCGAAGGTCGCGACGATGATGGTGCCGATCACCACGACGACTCCTGCGGCGGACGCCAGTCCGTATTCGTGAGCCTGGTAGAAGGTCTGGTAGATCGTGTAGGGGAGGTTGGCGGTACCGAGCCCGCCCGCCGTGATGGTGAACACCGCGTCGAAGTTCTGCACGATGTTGATCGAGCCGAGCAGGATGCCCAGTTCGAGGTAGCGGCGCAGGTGCGGCAGGGTCAGGAAGCGGAACATCTGCCAGTTGCTGGCGCCGTCGAGCCGCGCCGCCTCCATGATGTCGAGCGGCCGGCTCTGCAGCCCGGCGAGCAGGATGAGCATCATGAACGGCGTCCACTGCCAGACGAGCGCGACCTCGACCGCCGTCAGCGGCATCTCCGAGATCCAGTCGGGCTGACCGGGGCTGTCGACGCCGAACAGGCCGGTGAACCAGGCCCAGCCGCCGTTGAGCAGACCGTACTCGGGGTTGTAGAGCACGTGCTTCCACAGCAGCGCCGCCGAGACGGGCACCAGCAGGAACGGGGTGATCAGCAGGGTGCGGACGAAGCCGCGCCCCATGAACTTCCGGTCGAGCAGCAGCGCGAGGAGCAGCCCGAGGATGACGCTGGCCAGCACGACGGTGACGGTCAGCTCGATCGTGGTGAACACCGAGTCCCGCAGGTCGGCGTCGGAGAACACCGAGCCGTAGTTGGAGAACCCGGTGAAGCTCCGCGAGTCGGGGGCGAGCGAGTTCCAGTCGAAGAGGGAGATCAGCAGCGTTGCCACGAAGGGCAGTTGGGTGACCGCGATGAGGAAGATCAGCGCGGGCAGCAGCGGGGCGCGGGTCGCCCAGGCTCGCGCCCGGGTGCCCGGCCCCCGGCCGGCCGTGCGGGGCGCAGGGGAGTGCGCCTGGCCGGCCGGGGACAGCGACGGTGTTCCGACAGAGGTACTCACTGCTGCTCCTTGCCGACCTTCTCGGCGAGCGACTGCGAGTTGTCCAGTGCCTGGTCGACCGATTGCTTACCGGCGATGGCGGAGCTGATCTCCTGCGAGACCTTGGTGCCCAGGTCGATGAATTCCGGGATGTCGACGAACTGGATGCCGACGGTGGGCCGGGGCTGGGTACCGGGGTTGTTCGGGTCGACGCCGGCGATGGACTTCTGGGTGATGTCGGCGAACGCCCCCGCGTCCTTCAGGTAGTCCTTGTTGGCGTACGTCGAAGCGCGCTTGCCGGCGGGCACGTTGGGCCAGCCGATCTTCTGGCCGACGAGCTGCTCGTACTTCTTGCTGGACGCCCAGGAGATGAACTTCCAGGCGTTGTCCGGGTTCTTGGAGGCCTTCTGCACACCCCAGGCCCAGGTGTAGAGCCAGCCGGAGCTCTTGGTCTTGTCCACCGGCGCGGGCACATAGCCGATCTTGCCCTTGACCGGGGAGTTGGCCGCTTCGAGCGAACCGGCGCCGGACGTCGCGTCGTACCACATCGCCGACTTGCCCTGCGTCATGTTGTTGAGGCACTCGGCGAAGCCGGACTGCGGTGCGCCCGCCTCACCGTGCTTGCGGACCAGGTCCACGTAGAACTGGGTGGCCTTCTTGAACTCCGGGGAGTTCACCTTGGCGTTCCAGTCCTTGTCGAACCAGGTGCCGCCCATGGTGTTGACGACGGTCGTCAGCGGGGCGATCACCTCGCCCCAGCCGGGCAGACCGCGCAGACAGATGCCCTTGAGGCCGGGCTTGGCGCCGTCGGCCTTGGCCGCGAGATCGGCCACCTGGTCCCAGGTGGGGTTGGGCGGCATCGTGAGCTTCTTCTGGTCGAAGATGTCCTTGCGGTACATGAGCATCGACGACTCGCCGTAGAAGGGCTCGGCGTAGAGCTTGCCGTCCTTCGCGGTGAGCGACTCCTGGAGGGGCTTGAGTATGTCGCCCTGGTCGAACGCCTTGTCCTTGGCGACGTAGCCGTCCAGCGGCTGCAGCCAGCCGTTCTTCGCGTAGAACGGCACCTCGAAGTTGCTGATGGTGGCGACGTCGTACTGGCCGGCCTGGTTGGAGAAGTCCTGGGTGAACTTGTCCCGCGCGTCGTTCTCCGGCAGCACGGTGAAGTTGACCTTGATACCGGTCTCCTTCGTGAAGTTGCTCGCCGTCAGCTTCTGCAACTCCACCATCTGCGGGTTGTTGACCATGAGGACATTGATCGTGTCGCCGCCGCCGGACGAGCTGCCGCCGCCGCCCGCGCCGCTGCACCCCGCGAGGAGCGCGGCCAGGGCGGCGCCTGCGCCCACCCGCACATAGAGTCCACGTCGTCGTTCCTGGAGGGGCATGGAATTCTCCTGATCATTCGATGGGGCAGGAATAGGGGCGTACTGTGCCGACCCCCCCGGCCGCACGCGGCCGGGGAACGGGAGTCACATCGGACGGGGCGCCGCGGTTCAGACGCGGATGACCTGCGGGCCGAGCAGCGAGTAGCGCTGCGCCTCGGCCGACGGCAGCCCCGCGTCGGTCACGATCGTCTCGAAGTCACCGACTTCGGCGAAGCGGCAGAAGCTCACCGCGCCGAACTTGGTGTGGATACCGGCGAAGACGCGGCGGCGCGCGCTGCGCATCACCTGTGCCTTCACCTCGCTGACGGCCGGGTCCGGTGTGGTCAGGCCGTATTCACGGGAAATTCCGTTGGCACCGACGAAGGCGAGGTCGATGACGAATTCGGAGAGCATACGGGTCGCCCAATGATCGACGGTGGCCATGGTGGAACCGCGTACCCGGCCACCGAGGAGCAACACGGCGATCTTCTCGGCGTCGGCCAGCGTCGTCGCCACGGCGAGGGAGGCGGTGACGACCGTCAACTGCCGGTCCTTCGGGAGCGCTTCGGCCACGAGCTGGGGGGTGAACCCCTCGTCCACGAAGACCGTCTCCGCGTCGCCGATCAGATCGGCCGCGGCGGCCGCGATGCGGGACTTCTGCGGTACGAGCCGGGTGGTGCGCACCGCGAGCGTGGTCTCGAAGCCGGCGCTCTCCACCGGGTAGGCGCCGCCGTGCGTACGCCGTACGAGACCGTGCTCCTCCAGCACATGGAGATCGCGCCGGACCGTCTCCTTGGCCACCTGAAGCTTCGCGGCCAGTGCGGTGACTTCCACTGACCCGTCGCGTCTGGCGATCTCAAGAATTTCTCGTCGGCGTTCGTCGGTGTCCACGACACACTTCCCTGGCTCTGGCTCCGCTGTCCTTCAGCACCCGTTCGGGCTCATGCGTCGTTTGTACAAGCAATAACCCCACTGCGACCAGGTTCTTCGCCGGACCTACTGTGCCCGTTCATGCCCGTTCCGCAGGATGGACCCGTGCTGGTCACACCGCTGACAGGGGGGTGTGTAGCGCAGATCACTGCCCGCTTGGCGCCCGATGCCTGCCCGATCGGAGCCCGAAGCGGAATCTGTCGCTCGACCGGCAAATCGGTTGCGGGCCCGTCCGGGCCTCTGTTGTACTCCCGGCAACAGCCGTCGACCCAGGAGTTGATCATGCGCGGAACGTCATCGCCCATCCAGAAGGTTCTTTTCGCCTATCTAGAGGACATGACGTTCGTTGAGTACGTTGAATCTGGGAATTCTGGCGCATGTCGACGCCGGTAAGACGAGTCTGACCGAGCGGCTGCTGCACGCGGCCGGGGTCATCGACGAGGTCGGCAGCGTCGACGGAGGCAGTACGCAGACCGATTCGCTGGCGCTGGAGCGGCAGCGGGGCATCACGATCAAGTCGGCGGTGGTCTCGTTCGTCGTGGACGGGGTCACGGTCAACCTGATCGACACCCCCGGACACCCGGACTTCATCGCCGAGGTGGAGCGGGTGCTGAGCGTCCTGGACGGCGCGGTACTGGTCGTCTCTGCGGTGGAGGGTGTGCAGGCGCAGACCCGGGTGCTGATGCGTGCCCTGAAGCGCCTGCGGATCCCGACCCTGGTCTTCGTCAACAAGATCGACCGGGCCGGCGCGGACGGAGCGCGGGTACTGCGCCAGATCGCCGGGAAACTGACCCCCGCCGTACTGGCGACGGGCTCGGTGCACGGCGCGGGCACCCGCGCCGCCGGGGTACGCCCCTACGGCGCCGCTGACGCGGGGTTCACGGCGCGACTGGCTGAGGTGCTGGCCGAGCGGGACGACGCGCTGCTGGCGGCCTATGTGACCGACGAACGGGCGCTGTCGTACGGGCGGCTGCGCGAGGCGCTGGCCGTGCAGAGCGGGCGCGGTGAGGTGCACCCGGTGTTCTTCGGCTCCGCCATCACCGGCGCGGGCCTGCCGGCCCTGATGGCCGGCCTCACCCGCCTCCTCCCCACCACCCCGGCGGACCCCCAGGGGCCGCTGTCCGGGACGGTGTTCAAGGTCGAGCGCGGCCCGGCCGGGGAGAAGATCGCCTACGTACGGATGTTCTCCGGCACCCTGCGCACCCGCGACCGGATCCCGCTCGGCGGCGGCACCGAGGGCAAGGTGACCGCCCTGACCGTCTTCGACCAGGGCACCGACCGGCGCACCGACACCCTCACCGCGGGCCGCATCGGCCGCGTCCGGGGCCTGACCACCGTCCGCATCGACGACGCCGTAGGACAGCCACCCGCCGGCCCCCGCACCGCCCACTTCGCCCCGCCCACCCTGGAAACCGTCATCAGCGCCCGCCGTCCGGCCGACAAGGGGACCCTGCATGGCGCACTGACCCAACTGGCCGAACAGGACCCGCTGATCAACCTCCGCCAGGACGACCTCCGCCAGGAGACCGCCGTCTCCCTCTACGGCGAGGTCCAGAAGGAAGTCATCGAGGCCACCCTGGCGAACGACTTCGGCGTGGAGGTGGCCTTCCGTGAGACGACGACCATCTGCGTCGAACGGCCCGACACCAGCGGGTCGGCGGTCGAGTTCAACGGGAAGGACCCCAATCCCTTCCTCGCCACGGTCGGGCTGCGTATCGACCCGGCCCCGGCGGGCAGCGGCGTCGAGTTCCGGCTGGAGGTCGAACTCGGCTCCATGCCGTACTCGTTCATCAAGGCGGTGGAGGAGACCGTACGGGAGACGCTGCGCCAGGGCCTGCACGGCTGGGAGGTCCCTGACTGCACGGTGACCATGACCCACTCCGGGTACTCGGCGCGGCAGAGCCACGCCCACGCGGTCTTCGACAAGAGCATGTCGAGCACGTCCGGGGACTTCCGCAATCTGACCCCGCTGGTGCTGATGGACGCGCTGAAACAGGCGGGCACGACGGTGCACGAGCCGATGCACCACTTCCAACTCGACGTGCCCGCCGACACCTTCGGGGTGGTCCTGCCGCTCCTGGCGCGACTGCGGGCGGCGCCGGGCTCCCCCGTACCGCACGGCTCCTCGTATCTGCTGGAGGGCGAGATCCCGGCCGCGCACGTGCACGAGCTGGAACAGCGGCTGCCGGGGCTGACCGGTGGCGAAGGCGTACTGGAATCGGCGTTCGGCAGCTACCGGCCGGTCGCCGGCGCCGCGGCCGAGCGGGCCAGGACCGACCACGACCCGCTGCACCGCAAGGAGTATCTGCTCAGTGTGGTGCGCCGG
>NZ_JTIY01000001.1:6073834-6075634 GCF_000818175.1 Streptomyces sp. AcH 505 | reverse complement strand
CGGGCCACGGATGGCCGTGACCCGCCGTGGGCGCCGCGCCGCGCCGACAGCGGGGAGGGGACGGCGCGGAACGGGTCCTGGAAGTTCAGAAAGTGTCCGGGAGAGCGCTCTCCGAGATCGGGTCAGTCTTGCGCCGATGCTGAGAGGGTGTCAATAGTTCGTGAACGATCCCCGCGGCGGGCCCGGTTGCCGTGCGCCGCTCGCGCCCGGCCGGGGAAACCGGCACGATGCGACAGGCCCGGAATGCGGAACCTCCCGGGCGGCTTGACCATTGACGTACAGCCATGGCACGACCGACAGACACCAGGAGCACAGGCATGAGTGGTACTGCCCAGATCGGCGTCACCGGGCTCGCGGTGATGGGCCGCAACCTCGCCAGGAACTTCGCCCGTAACGGCCTCACCGTCGCCCTGCACAACCGTACGGCGGCGAAGACCCGCGCGCTGGTCGAGGAGTTCGGCGACGAGGGCACCTTCGTCCCCGCCGAATCGGCGGCGGACTTCGTCGCCGCGCTCGAACGCCCCCGGCGTCTCGTGATCATGGTGAAGGCCGGCGAGCCGACGGACGCCGTGATCCAGGAGTTCGCCCCGCTGCTGGAGGAGGGCGACGTCATCATCGACGGCGGCAACGCCCACTTCGCCGACACCAGGCGCCGCGAGAAGGAGCTGCGGGAGCAGGGCATCCACTTCGTCGGCGTCGGCATCTCCGGCGGCGAGGAGGGCGCGCTGCACGGCCCGAGCATCATGCCCGGCGGTTCCGCCGAGTCGTACAAGTCGCTCGGCCCGCTGCTGGAGAAGATCGCGGCCAAGGCGCCCGACGGCGCGCGTACGGTCGCACACATCGGCCCGGACGGCGCGGGGCACTTCGTGAAGATGGTGCACAACGGCATCGAGTACGCCGACATGCAGCTCATCGCCGAGGCGTACCACCTGCTGCGCGCGGTCGCCGGCTACTCCCCCGCGAAGATCGCCGAGACGTTCAGGACCTGGAACACCGGCCGGCTCGACTCGTACCTGATCGAGATCACCGCCGAGGTGCTGGCGCACACGGACGCGGAGACGGGCAAGCCGTTCGTCGACATCGTCACCGACCAGGCGGAGCAGAAGGGCACGGGCCGCTGGACCGTGCAGATCGCGCTCGACCTCGGGGTGCCGGTGTCCGGTATCGCCGAGGCCGTCTTCGCCCGTTCCCTGTCGGGCCACGCGGCGCTGCGCGATGCGTCGCGCTCGCTGCCGGGCCCGAAGGCCACGTCGCTGAGCGAGGAGGACGCGGCGCGCTTCGCCGACCAGGTCGAGCAGGCGCTCTACGCGTCCAAGATCGTGTCGTACACGCAGGGCTTCCACCAGATCCGGGCGGGCAGCGACGAGTACGACTGGGACATCGACCTCGGTTCGGTCGCGGCCATCTGGCGGGCGGGCTGCATCATCAGGGCGGCGTTCCTCGACCGGATCCGCGAGGCGTTCGACACGCAGCGCGACCTGCCGAGCCTGCTGTCGGACAAGCAGTTCGCCGAGGAGATCGGCGCGGCGCAGGACGACTGGCGCGCGGTCATCACGGCCGCGGTGCACCAGGGCGTCCCGACGCCGGGCTTCGCCGCCGCGCTGTCGTACTACGACGCGCTGCGCGCCGAGCGGCTGCCCGCCGCGCTGACCCAGGGTCAGCGTGACTTCTTCGGCGCACACACGTACACGCGCACCGACCGGAAGGGCTCGTTCCACACGCTGTGGGGCGGCGACCGTTCCGAGGTCTCGACGGACTGACCGCCCTGGTCAGGCGGACCGGGCCGATCGGCCCGGTCCG
>NZ_JTIY01000001.1:6072714-6073697 GCF_000818175.1 Streptomyces sp. AcH 505 | reverse complement strand
GATCGGCCCGGTCCGCCCGCAGGCGTCAGCCGAGCGGTCCGGGCGCGGGTTCCGGCTCCGGTACGGGGTCGGGACCCGGCGGGCTCGGCACGGGGCTCGGCGGCGGCGCCGGTACCGGCGTGGGCCCTGGGCCCGGCAGCGGCCCCGGCTCGGGTCCGGGCGGACCCGGGGTCGGCGTGGGCGACGGCGGTACGGGATCCGGGTACGGGCTGGTCATGCCTGACCTCCAAGAAGTGCGGAGACGTGCGTTCCCAATGTCTCCCGGTGCACGTGCCCGCGCGCGCCGGAAGCAGTCATGATCCGCGGCGCGGAACACGAAAGCGCCCGGCGCCCGGCCGCGGCATCCGGCCCTCACCAGAGCTGGGGGTTGGCCTTCAGCTGCGCCTTGGCCTCGGCCACGACGGCGGGGTCGGCGGCGGGTGCCTCGTCGGGATGGCGCTCGGCCCATTTGGCGGCGTACGGGCACAGCGGCACGACGGGGACGCCCTCGCGTGCCGCCATCGCGTAGAACTCCCTGACCAGCGCGCCCGCGATGCCCTTGCCCTCGTGCCCCTCGTCGACCACGGTGTGGACGGCGACCAGGGCGCGCGGTGTGCCGTCCAGGGTGAAGTAGGCGATGACACCGGCGGCCTTGCCGTCCTCGTACGCCTCCAGGCGGCCCTGCTGCCGGTTGTCGCGAATGTCGAGGTCTGTCATGACGGGTCAGGCTCCTTGGATCGGGCGGATGCCCGCCAGGGTACTTCCGGCCGCCGACGTGCCGGGGCCGGTCCGTTCGAGCCTCGTCCCCCGTCTACTCGGGGCCGATGTCGCCGCCCGCCGCGTCCTCGCCGGGCTCCGCCTCGGCCCGCTCGGCCGCCTGCGCCGCGAGGCGCTTGCGGATGACCGTCGTGGCGGCGGCGGCTCCGACGGCGAACGCGACGGGGACCATCCAGGGCCGGTCGAACCGGTGCCCCGTGGCGTGGTCGAGCGAGTAGCGGCCGGGT
>NZ_JTIY01000001.1:6042570-6072677 GCF_000818175.1 Streptomyces sp. AcH 505 | reverse complement strand
TCCCACGAGCCCCAGACAGGCCGCGGTCCAGCCGAGGAAGCCGGGGTGCTCCAGGCCGCCGTCCTGGTTGAAGAAGCCGTTCGGGGCGTGCACGGAGACGGCAGCGGCCATGCCGCCGGCCGCGGCGGCGCCGGCCGCCGGGGTGGCCAGGCCCAGGGCCAGCAGCACCCCGCCGCCCGTCTCGCCGAGCCCCGCCGCGATGGCGCTCTCCTTGCCCGGTTTGAAGCCCAGGGACTCCATGCCCTGCGCGGTGCCCTCGATGCCGGGGCCGCCGAACCAGCCGAACAGTTTCTGGGTGCCGTGCGCCGCGAGCACGGCGCCCGCTCCGATCCGCAGGGCGAGCAGTCCGACGTCTCGTCGGTTCACACAGGTCATCTCGGGACTCCGGGGGTGCGGGGTGGTCGGGCATGTTTCCTTCCACCGTGCGGTGCGCGGTGTCACCGGGGAGAGCGTTGTTGGTCCGTACGGGTCCGGTACGGCGTTGTGTGCGTGCGTCCGTACCGGGCACCCGAGCGGCGTGACCAAAAAACAGAAACTCACCCTCGCCTACCGGCCGGCCGGTTTCGTGCTCGGCTGGGTCGGCGGCGCGCTGGCGCGACCGCTGTTCCGCTCCGCCTGGAAGGCGCTGCGCCACGAGGACGACGCGCCCGACGCCCTCGACCGCGACCGTGGCTGGGGCGAGGTGCTGCTCGCCGCCGCCGTGGAGGGCATGATCTTCGCCGTCGTCCGGACGGCCGTCGACCGCTCAGGGGCCAAGGCCATCGAGCGTGCGACGGGCACCTGGCCGAGCAACAATGAAGGACGCAAGGAGTAGTCGGCGCGGTGCCGGTGGCCGCGATACCGGTGGCCGCGATGCCGGTCGGCACGGTGCGGAACGGCGCGGGACGGCTCCGGCAAGGGAGGCATGCCATGGCAGGGGCCAAGGACCGGGAAGCCGTGCGGGATCTGCTGAAGACCCACGGCCGTACCTACGCCGATGAGGCGGACATCCGCCTCAAGGACACCCCCCAGCCGCTGTACCGGCTGCTGGTGCTCGCGAATCTGCTGAGCGCCCGCATCCGCAGCGACATCGCGCTCGCCACCGCACGCGCGCTGGCCGAAGCGGGGCTGCGCGGCCCACGGCAGATGGCGAAGGCCACCTGGCAGCAGCGGGTGGACGCATTGGGCCGTGGCGGCTACCGACGCTACGACGAACGGACCTCGACCCAGCTCGGCGAGGGCGCCGAACGGCTGATCGAGGATTACGGCGGCGATCTGCGCCGGCTGCGTAAGGCCGCGGACGGAGACATCGACGAGCTGCGCGGCGGGCTGCTGCGGACGCCCGGGCTCGGTCCTGTCGGCGCCGACATCTTTCTGCGCGAGGTGCAGGGGGTCTGGCCCGAGGTCGCCCCGTACCTGGACTCCAAGGCCCAGGAAGGCGCGCGGCGCGCCGGTCTGCCGGAGGACCCGAAGGCGCTGGCGCGGCTGGCCGACGACACGGGCGCCGATCCGGCGACGTTCGCCGCGGCGCTGGTACGGGCCGGGCTCGAACCGTCGAAGGGGTGACGGTCAGGTCAGGGTGACGGTCGAGGAGTAAGGGCAGCGAAGACAGCTGATGGCCCCGCACCCACGGCTCTGTGGGTGCGGGGCCATCAGCTGTCCTGGGGGTTACGGGCCCACGGGCCCGCGACCGTCAGTTCTGGGGCGGGCGGCCGCCGGAGTCTCCGGAGCCGAGCTGGTCGTCGATCTTCTGCTGGGCGGAGTCGACCTGGCCGCTGTACTTGTTGCCGGTCTTCTTGTCGACCGCGTCGCCGGCCTTATCCACGCCCTTGCGGGCCGTGTCCTCATGCCCCTTGACGAGGCCCTTCAGCTTGTCGAGCATCGACATGGCTAGCTCCTCACTCGGAACGTACTTCCCACCACGATCCACGCTGCCGGGCGATCCCGCATCCGCAGCGAACGGGCGCGGCCACCGGCACCGGCCGGGGGCCGGGGGCCGGGGGCCGGCGTGAGCGGGTCAGCGTGAGTAGGCGACGCCGTGCCGGGTGCAGGGGTCGGTCACCCGGCTGCCGGCCGCTTCGACGGGCAGCGCGGCGACGGCCTGCAGCGCGGCGCTGACGAGCGTCGTGAGCAGATCGATGTCGGCGCCCGTGTCGAGCCGTACGGTGACCCAGCCCGAGCCGCTCCTCATCCGCAGCGCGCTGGAATTCTTCAGCGCGGGGCGCAGCTTGGCGATCATAGGATTGGTGAGATGCACATCGGCTTCGTTCTCGCCGTGGAAGTGCACGATCTCCTGGGTGCCCGTGCGTACGCACAGGTCCGTGCCGCAGTAAGCCCGGCCGACGCTGAGACCCGGCCAGGTCATCAGTCGTTCGCCGGCGTGTCTGGCAGCGTTCATACCCATCAGCGTGCCGTACCGACGCCCGTTGGCACAGGGAAAGCGGATAACAGATCGGACGGGCCGTCCGACGGCATTTGTTCGCCACGCGTTCAGTCCGCCGTTCGGCGACGCGTTCACCCCTTCGTGATCTGCTCGGAAGGGCGAAGGCAGACATTCCCTGGACGAGAGAGGCCGCCCATGGCTGCGAACTCGGTCGACGAGCTGATGGATCTCCTGCACGCGTGTCAGGGCGCCTGGGACACACCGGACCGCAGCGGGGATCCGGTGGATCTGCACGATCACGCCCTGCAGACGGCGGCGCTGCTGCGCCGCCTGCGCCCGGCCGACAAGGAGCTCCAGGTGGCCGGGCTCGTCCATGACCTGGGCCATCTGCTGCTGCCCGGTGACGACGCGGGGCACGCGGACCGGGCGGCCGACGCCGTGCGGCCGCTGCTCGGCGAGCGGGTGGCCCGGCTCGTACAGCTGCATGTGCCGGCCAAGCGTTATCTGGCGGCGGTGGAGCCGGGCCGGCCGCTGTCGGCGCAGAGCGCCCAGACCCTGGCGGTGCAGGGCGGCCCGATGAGCCACGACGAGGCGGCCCGCTTCGCACTCGACCCGCTGGCCGAGGACGCCGTACGGCTGCGCCAGGCCGACGACGAGGGCAAGACGGTGGGACTCGACGCGGGGGTGCTGGAGGACTGGCGGCCGGTGCTCGAGTCGGTGGCGGCGGCGCACGGCCGACAGCTCCAGTACGGGACGGGCCCGCGCTGAGGCCGGTGGGCCGGTCGCTCTCGGCGGCCTGTAGGCGCGACACATCGCCGGGCAGACCGCCGGGCAGACCGCCGAACGGCCCAAGCGCGGTGTGATGCTCCGTCAGGTCCCGGATGCGACGGCGGTTTTTCTCCCTTTTGATGGTTCATGACCCCGGTCGGGGATCGCCGAGCCACGAAGGAACACCGTCATGGACGACACCCTGCCCGCTCGCACCGGCAGCCCGGGAGCCGGTCTGACCGTGCCCGTGGTGGTCCGGGACGCACCGTCGCGGCGCCCGGCGGACGCGGCTCCGCCGCAGTGGCACCGGGGCGTCACCCTGCTGGCGGTCATCAGTCTGTTCATCGGTACGCGGGGCGCCTGGACCCGGGCGATGACGGTCCATCCGCCGGTGGCCGCCGTCATCTCGGTCTGCTACCTGGGCATCCTGGTCTGTGGCGTGCTCACCCTGGCCGTACGCGGCCGCCGCGCGCTGACCCGGGTGGACGCCGGTGTGCTGGGACTGGCCATGACGCTCGCGATCTGCGGCTATCTGCTGCGCAGCGACGGTACGGACGAGGGTGTGCTGACCGCGCAGGCGGCGCTGGAGATCCTGCGCGGCCACACGATCTACGACCGCCCCTGGCCGTGGCTGTTCGGCGGCCCGCACGTCGGCCTCACGAAGACCATGTCCGGCGGCGCGGATCTCACGTACGCCTATCCCCCGCTGGCCGCGCTGCTCACCGCGCCCGTGCGTGCCTTCGTGCCCTTCGCCTCCGCGGCCACCGGGGTGACCATGGCCGCCCTGCTCGCCGGTACGGTCACGCTGTGGCGGCTGCTCCCCGCGCCGTGGCGGTCGGCGGCGACCGCCGTCTGTCTGGGCTTCGGGCTGCTGCCCGGCTACGCCCGTTCCGGCTATCCGGCGATTCTCGCCCTCGCGCTGCTCGTCCCGGTGGTGGTCCGCTGGCAGACGACGGGCGCGGGCGGCCGGCTCGGGAGGTACGGGGTGCTGCGCGCGTGCTGTCTCGGCGCCGCGTGCGCCAGCCAGCAACTGGCCTGGTTCCTGCTGCCGTTCCTGCTGATCGGCCTGCACGCGGTGCGCCGCGGCGAGCTGGGCGGCCGGGCGGCGCTCGCCCTGCTGGCCCGATACTGCGGCCTCGCCGCGCTGACCTGGCTGCTGATCAACGCGTACTTCATGGTGCTCGATCTCCCCGCCTGGTTCGACGGCACGCTGCTGCCGCTCACCCAGGGGGCGATCCTGCACGGCCAGGGCGTCATGGGCATCTCGTACTACATCACCGGCGGCAGCTCCCGGCTGGACTTCTACTCCTACGCGGCGTTCCTGCTGCTCCTCGGCCTGCTCGCCGCGGCTCTGCTGTTCGTACGCAGGCTGGGGCCCGCGCTGACCGTGCTGCCGTGGCTGGCGTTCTACGCCGCCACCCGTTCCCAGGACGGCTACTTCCTGCTGATGACACCGCTGTGGCTGGCTGCCGCCGCGACCGTTCCCGCTGCCGCGTTCGCGACGGCGTGGCAGCCCGCGCTGCCACGGATCAGCGGCATCAGGGGTGGCAGGGGTTTCAGGGGTGGCAGGGGCTTCAAGGCGCGGGTCGTGGTGACGGTGGCGCTGCTGCTCCCTTCGGTGCTGTGTGCGGGTGTCGCGGCGCTGAGCCCGGCGCCGCTGCAGATGAGCGCCGTACCCCGGTTCGCCGAGCGTCCTGGTCTGTCGCGTCCGGTCGTCACCCGTGTTGTGGTGCGGGCGGTGAACAGGTCGGGCAGCGCGCTGGAGCCGCACTTCGCCAGCCGGGCCGGCCAGGGCGCCTCGGACTGGTGGACGGTCCGGTCGGGTCCCGCGCGGCTCGCTCCGGGCGCCGCCGGGTCGTACGTCCTGACGCCACCCGGCGGCTTCAGGGAACTGCCGGGCGGCAGACATCCCCGTATCCATCTGATCGCGGTCACCGGAACGCCGATGACGATCAGCTCACTGCGGCTCAAGACCCCGTGACGGTCCGGGCCTTCCTGCGGTCGCCCCAGGTCCTGTCGTTGGGATCTAGCCGACCAGTGTGTTCGACCGCAGGCCGAGGGCTTCGCGGCCCGCGTAGCGCGCCTGGCCACCCAGTTCCTCCTCGATGCGGATGAGCTGGTTGTACTTGGCGGTGCGGTCGGAGCGGGAGAGCGAGCCGGTCTTGATCTGGCCGCAGCCGGTGGCCACGGCGAGGTCGGCGATCGTGGTGTCCTCGGTCTCGCCCGAGCGGTGCGACATGACGACGGTGTAGCCGGCGCGGTGGGCGGTGGCGACGGTGGCCAGCGTCTCGGTGAGGGTGCCGATCTGATTGACCTTCACCAGGATCGAGTTGGCGACGCCGTCCCTGATCCCCTCGCGCAGCAGCGTCTCGTTGGTGCAGAAGACGTCGTCGCCGGTGAGCTGGCAGCGGTCGCCGAGCCGCGACGAGAGGAGCCGCCAGCCGTCATGGTCGTTCTCGGCCATCGGGTCCTCGATCGAGGCGACGGGGTAGCGGTCGACGAGCGAGACCAGGTAGTCGGCGTGCTCCTCGGTGGTGCGGCGTACGCCCTCGCCCGCGTAGTCGTAGACCCCGTCACGGAAGAACTCGGACGTGGCGGGGTCCATCACCACGGTGATGTCGGTGCCGGGCTTGTAGCCGGTGCGCTCGACGGCCCGTACGACGAAGTCCAGCGCCTCCTCCGCGGTCCGCAGGTTCGGTGCGAAGCCGCCCTCGTCGCCGACGCCGGTGCTGTGGCCCGCGGCGATGAGGTCGCGACGCAGGGTATGGAAGACCTCCGAGCCCATGCGGACCGCTTCGGCGAAGTCGGCTGCGCCGATGGGCGCGATCATGAACTCCTGGAAGTCGAGCGGATTGTCCGCGTGCGCACCGCCGTTGACGATGTTCATCATCGGAACGGGCAGCAGGCGCGCGTCGACCCCGCCGACGTAGCGGTAGAGCGGCAGCCGATGGGCCTGCGCCGCGGCCTTGGCGGTGGCGAGGGAGACGCCCAGGATCGCGTTGGCGCCGAGTCTGGCCTTGTCGGGGGTGCCGTCCAGGTCGATCAGCGTGGCGTCCACCGTTGCCTGGTCCTCGGCTTCGAGGCTGACGACGGCGTCGGCGATGACCTCGTTGACGGCGTCGACGGCGCGGCGGACGCCCTTCCCGTGGAAGCGGGTCGGGTCGTCGTCGCGCAGTTCGACGGCTTCCCTGGCGCCGGTCGACGCTCCGGACGGCACGGCGGCGCGGCCGGTCGAACCGTCGACGAGTTCGACGTCGACCTCGACGGTCGGGTTGCCCCGGCTGTCGATGATCTCGCGGGCCACGATGCGGGTGATGGCGGTCATGGTGCTGCTCCTCACGATCGGCGGATACGACGGAGTGTAAGTTCCCACCCGAAACAAAGTGAGTTCCGGAAAGGAACGTACTATGGGTGGATGAGGATGCACAACGCTGACGAGAACTGCGGCATCGCGCAGGCCGCCGTCGTGACGGGTGACTGGTGGAATGTGCTGGTGCTGCGTGAGATCGCGCGCGGGCACGTACGGTTCGACGCGCTCGCCACCGAACTCGGCCTCTCCCGGAAGGTCCTCACGGAACGGCTCGGCAGGCTCGTCGCGCGCGGGGTGCTGCGCCGCACGCTCTACCAACGGCGGCCGGTCCGCTACGAGTACCTGCTCACGGACTCCGGACTCGCGCTGCTGCCCCTGCTCGTGGCCATGCAGGACTGGGGCGACCGCTGGGTGCTCGGCGACGGGAGCACCACGGCCACGGCGGCGGAGGACAGCGCCGAACACGCGCGGGTGCACGGCCTGGTCGGCAGCCGGCTGCCCGCAGACCTCGAACTGACCGGCGCCGACGGCAAGGAGCACGCCGTCGTCGCGGCGGAGGCCGCGTCGACCGTCCTCTTCAGCTATCCCGGCACGGGTGTGGACTGGGGCGACGAGCCGATCCCCGGCGCGCCCGGCTGCACCCTGGAGAACCGGCTGTTCCGCGACGCGTGGCCGCGATTTCGCGCCGCAAACGCGGCCGTGCACGGCGTCAGCACCCAACTCCCGCACGAACAGGCCGCGTTCGCGCGCGCGGAGTCGGTGCCCTACCCGCTTCTCTCCGACGCCCAGCAGCGGCTGGCGGCGGCCCTGCGCCTGCCGACCTTCCGGGGCGCCGGCCGGCTGCGCCTCAAGCGACTTGTCCTCGTCGTGGACGCCGAACGGACCGTACGGCACGCGCTGTTCCCGGTGGACGACATACCGGGGGCGGTCGACCAGGCACTGAGCTGGGCGGTCGCGGCGCGGGTACGGTGACGCCGCCGCGTACCGTCACACCGTCAGTCGCGCTCCAGCGCGGTGCAGACGCAGACCTTGTTGCCTTCCGGATCGGCGAGCACGGTGAACGCAGGGGCCCCCGCGTCGTCGACCACACTCCCCCCGGCCGCGACGGCGGCGGCGATCCGCTCGTCGGCCACCTCGGGCGCCAGCCACAGGTCGAAGTGCCAGCGCTGGCGCGGGACCGGATGCGGACCGGTCCGCTGGAACCACACGCTGGGCACCCGGCTCGTCGGGTCGAAGACCGTGCCGTACACCGTGTTTCCCGGCTCACCGGTGAGCAACGCGGACCAGAACGGCCCCACCGCCCCTTCGTCGGCGGCGTCGAGCGCCAACTCGACCTGCGCCACCTGGCCGGGGACGGCGGTCAGCCCGCGCTCCCGCGCGAGCCCGCTGACGGTACGCGCGAACTCGAGGTCGGCCGCCGTGACCCACCGCGCGCCGTTGGTGTCGTCGACGGTGAACACCACCACGTCGACGAACCCGTCCCCCAACCGAACCTCCGGCACACACCGCCCGACCGCCACGGCCGCCTGAACGACTGCGCCGACGAAAGCCGCCCCACCGACGGCGTCGGCGGGGCGGTAGCGTGCGGCAATGGGTTGAGCGAGCTTGCGCCAGTCGCCGAGGTCACCGGCGACGGCCGCGAGGATTTCCGGAGTGCTGAGCCTGTCCATGGGATGCCATGGTTCCAGCCGCTGCCGGATGGTGCGAGTGGGCGGGACCGTTCAGGCGGTCGGGTGCCATCCCAGGGCCGGGCCGAGGTGGGTGGCGATGTCGGTGAGGATCTGGACGTAGTCGTCGTGGTCGAAGGTGAAGGGCAGCGCGAACGCCACCTCGTCGATCTCCCGGAAGGCGGCGTGTGCGTAGAGCTGTTCGGCGATCTCGGCGGAGGTGCCGACGAGGTCGCGGGCGAACAGCATGCGGGCGGGGCCCTGCGGTGCGGCCGTGCGTGGCGTTCGCTTGCGCGCGAACTCCTCGTACTTCGCGCGCTGTTCGGGCGAGGCGGAGTCGGTGGGGATGACGACGAGCCCCTGCGAGACGCGGGCGTTGTCGCCGTCGGGGTGGTGGGCGCGGAAGGTGCGGATGTGTCCGCGCTGGATGTCGGCGAAGTCCTCGGACTCCTCCGCCTTGACCACACTGCTGGTGAGGAAGTTCATGCCGTGCTCACCGGCCCACTGCGCCGAGCGCGTGCTGGCTCCGCCGTACCACATGCGCCGGCCGAGACCGGCGGACTGGGGCTGCACCCGGTCGGAGAAGACCTCGAAGCCCTCGGTCCCGGCCGAGTCGGTGGCGGGCGCGCCCCGTACGAAGTCCAGCAGCCGGCGCACGCGGTCGTAGCTGAAGTCCTCGGTGTCGGCGGTGTCCGGGTAGAGGGCCGGCTTGACCCGGTCGTAGTGCATGGGCGGCCCGACGCTGACGCCCGGGTTGAGCCGGCCGCCGGACAGCAGGTCGACCGTCGCGAGGTCTTCGGCCAGCCGCAGCGGATTCTCCCAGCCCAGCGGGATGACGGCGGTGCCCAGCTCGATACGGCGGGTGCGCTGCGAGGCGGCCGCCAGGACGGCGACGGGCGAGGAGATGCCGTACTGCAGATGGCGGTGGCGCACCCACGCGCTGTCGAAGCCGAGCCGCTCGCCGAGTTGGATGATCTCCAGCGTCGACTCGTGGCCGCGCCGGGGATCGGCCTCGTCGAACAGTCCGATGGTCAAGAACCCCAGTTTCCGCAACGGCTCCGACGGCAGCGGCACGGGCTCCTCCAACGTCCAGGTCAGGGCAGGTTCGACACCATCCTGCCAGGCCCCGCCGTGGACCGGCGCCGTAGCCCTGACGCCCGTGCGGGTGGTACAGGCCCATCAGGCCCGTACCACCCGCACCGCCGTATCGGGTTGTGCCACCCGCGTCAGCTCACGCTGTCGCCAGCGTCAGGCCGAAGGTGTTGAGGATCTCGTTGATCGGCTGGTGCCAGGTCTGGCCGCCGCTCGTGCAGTTGCCGAAGCCGCCGGACGTCACGCCCTGGGCCTGGTCACCGCTGATGAACGAGCCGCCGGAGTCGCCCGGCTCGGCGCAGACGCTGGTGCCGGTCATCTGGGTGACGGCGCCCTGCGCGTAGTTCACGGTCTCGTTCGTGCCGAGGACGTTGCCGCAGTGCCAGTGCGACGTGGAGCCGGACCGGCATATCGAGGCACCGATCGGGGCCTCGGCCGAGCCGCGCACCAGCTGGTCGGGGACCGTGCCCCAGCCGAGGACCACGGGGACGGTCCACCAGCCGTTGCCGACGCTCACCCAGGCGTAGTCGTTGCCGGGGAACGAGGAGCCCTGGAAGGAGCCGATGGCCGAGCCGTCCCAGCCGCTGACGCCGGCGCCGGCCTGGCCGCAGTGTCCGGCCGTCACGAAGCCGCCGTTGACGGAGAAGCCGATCGAGCAGCGGACGTTGCCCGTGTAGTACGGGTCACCGCCCACGGTGCCCGCGGAGAAGGTCCTGGGCGCCTGCGGCGTCTCCTTGACCGTGACGGGCCCGGTCTTCCTGGCCTTCGCGAGGAACGCCTGGACGTCGCTGTCGGACTTGCGCGCGGTGACGACGTCGACGACGACCCCGTTGGCCTTGGGGTCGACATGCCAGCCGGCCACGCCGGACGGTGCGGAGAGGGCGTCGATCTTCGCCTTGGCCGCGTCGAGTTGACGGGCGCTGCGGGTCACGAGCCGCACCGTGGCGCCGGTGGCCCGTACCGCGTCGGCCCGCTCTTCGCCGGTGACGGCGACGGTCAGCCGGCCGGTCTTCGCGTCGAACCACGAGCCGCCGTACGACGACCCGGCGGCGGTCCTGGCTTTGCCCTGGGTGGCTGTCGCCGTCTTCTCCGCGGCGAGCCGCGCTTCGGCCTGGGGCGCCGTGAGGCCCAAGTCCCGTTGCATGGCGGCGAGCAGGCCGTTGGACACCTGCGTTTCGGAGGTGACGGCGGAAGAGGAGGAGGGGGAATCCGCGGCGGCGGCCGGGACGAGCCCGGCGGTCGCCCAGGTACCTAGGAGGAGGAGTGCGGACAGTCCTGTGCGGACAACTGTCGTGCGTCTCAAGGGTTCAACCCTTCTGGTGTTCCAGATGTGTGGGGGTGGAACAGCAGGCATCTCTGAGCGCTCCGTGGAGGATGCCGTTCCGGACGATAGCCCAGAGACTTGATCAGGTCCATGCCAATTCCAACGTTGTTAAAAGTCTGCGCACATCCCCGTCCCGGCGGGCAGCAAGCCAGCCCGTCGTCCTGGAGCATGGATTCATCGGACTAATGCGTGCGCGAAGCCTTGTAATCGTTAATTAGTAGATTTAGCTTGACCGATGGCTCAGACGCCCCCAGCCACGCATCCCAGCGCGCGCCCCAGCCGCGTACCGCGTAGACATGAGCAGGAGACATCGCCCGTGACCTCTTCCCAGCCACTCCCCTCGTCCCCCAGTCGTCGGACCTTTCTCGCCGCAGCGGGGGCCGGATCGCTGGCCGCCTTCGCCGGGCTGCCGACGTTCAGCGCCGCGGCGGCGGAACCCGACCGGCCCTCCGGCGACCCGCTGGTCCCGGCCGGCCGGGCGGTCACCCTGTGGTACCCGGCGCCCGCCGACCCGGCCCGCATGATCCAGGAGGGGCTGCCGATCGGCAACGGACGGCTGGGAGCGCTGGTCGGCGGCGACCCCGCCGAGGAGACGCTGTACGTCACCGACGGCACCCTGTGGACCGGCGGCCTCAACGACGTCCTCGACGCCGACGGCCAGTTCCCCTACGAGCGCGTCCAGTTCGGCTCGTTCACCCAGCTCGCCCACCTGACGGTCGCCGTGCCCGGCCATACGCCCGACTCGGTCACCGACTACCGCCGTACGCTCGACCTGAGCAACGGGCTCGTCACGGCCTCCTACCGGCAGGGCGGCGTCACGTACCGCCGCGAGGTGTACGCCAGCCACCCCGACGACGTCGTGGTGGTCCGCATGACACAGAGCGGCAAGGGCCGTTACACCGGCAGTGTCCTGCTCGCGGGCACCCACGCCGAGAGCGTCACGACCGACAGGTCCACCACCACGGCGAGCCTGTCGGCGGCGCTGGACAACGGGCTGCGGTACGCCGGGGTCGTCACGGCGACGAGCAGCACCGGCCGGGTGACGGTCTCCGACGGCCGGCTGACCTTCACCGACTGCGCCGACCTCACCGTGGTCTTCAGCGGCGGCACGAACTACTCCCCCGACGCGGCCCACGACTACCGCGATCCCTCCCTGCGGCCCGACAGCCTGGCGCTGCGGAAGGTGCGCGCGGCCCTGCGGCACACGCCCGCGCTGCTGCGCGCCACCCATGTCGCCGACTACCGGCGGCTGTTCGACACGATGTCCCTCTCCCTCGGCGTCTCCGACGCGGACCAGCGCGGCCTCGACACCTGGCGGCGCCTCACGGCGCGCGCGGTGCAGGACGCGGCGCCCGACCCGGAACTGGAAGCGTCGTACCTCCAGTTCGGCCGGTACCTGATGATCTGCGGGTCGCGCGACAGCGTGCCGCTCAACCTCCAGGGCCTGTGGCTGGACGGCAACGACCCGGACTGGATGGGCGATTACCACACCGACATCAACGTCGAGATGAACTACTGGATGGCGGACCGGGCCGGTCTTTCGTCGTGCTTCGACGCGTTCACCGACTACTGCGTCTCCCAGCTCCCCTCGTGGTCCGACGTGACGGCCAGAACGTTCAACGACCCGCGCAACCGGTTCCGTAACTCCTCGGGCAAGCTCGCGGGCTGGGCCGTCGCGTTCTCCACCAACATCTACGGCGGGTCGGGCTGGTGGTGGCATCCGGCGGCCAACGCCTGGCTGTGCAACACCCTCTTCGAGCACTACGAGTACACCCAGGACACCCGGACGCTGGCCCGGATCTACCCGCTGCTCAAGGGGGCCTGCGCGTTCTGGGAGGCCCGGCTGATCACCACCACGGTCGACGACCCCGACGCGCCGTCCGGCACACGTGAGGTCCTCGTCGACGACAAGGACTGGTCGCCCGAGCAGGGGCCGCAGGACTCCATCGGCAACACCTACTCGCAGGAGCTGGTGCACGCCCTGTTCGGCAACTACCGCACGGCGGCCGGGATTCTGGGCAAGGACCGGCAGTACAGCGAGGTGATCGGCGGGCTGCGCGACCGGCTCTACCTGCCGCGCGTCAGCCCCACCACGGGCTGGCTGGAGGAGTGGATGTCGCCGGACAACCTCGGCGAGACCGAGCACCGCCATCTCTCGCCCCTGATAGGCCTGTTCCCCGGTGACCGGATCCGCCCCGACGCCTCCCCCGACACGATCCTGGCGGGCGCGCGCAAGCTGCTGACCGCGCGCGGCATGGACAGTTACGGCTGGGCCAACGCGTGGCGTGCGCTGTGCTGGGCGCGGTTGAAGGACGCGGAGACCGCGTACCGCCTCATCGCCACCAACCTGCGTCCCTCGACCGACAACTCGAACGGCACCGCGGCCAACTTCTTCGACATCTACCAGGTCGAGGAGACCCGGAGCATCTTCCAGATCGACGCCAACTTCGGTACACCGTCGGCCATGCTGGAGATGCTGGTGTATTCGAGGCCGGGCCGTGTCGAGCTGCTTCCCGCGCTGCCCAAGGCCTGGGCGGCGTCCGGGCATGTGACGGGCGTGGGCGTACGCGGCGGCTTCGTCGTGGACCTGCGGTGGCGCGAGGGGCGGGTGGAGGAGGCTGTGCTCCGCAGCGTCGGCGGCCGGACCACCACCGTGACGGCCGGCGGCGCGTCCCGTACGGTGCGGCTCGCCGAGGGAGGATCCGTCACACTGCGGAACTTCGGCTGACCGACCGAGGACTGACGGCTACCGACCGAGGACTGACGACTGCCCGCTGACCGCTACGGGGCCTCGGCCGAGGGGCGGTTCCGGGATGCCCCGGGACCGCCCCCGACGCCCCCGACGCTCCCGAGGGCCTACTCGGCTACGCGGCTACTCGGCGACGCGCACCGCGCCCGACGGACAGAGCATGCCCGCCTGACGTGCCGCGGCGAGGTCGTCGCCCCCGGGGTCGGCGGCGAGTACCGTCACCACACCGTCGTCGTCCTGGTCGAAGACCTCCGGCGCCGTCATGGCGCACAGGCCCGCTCCCACGCAGACCCCTCGGTCGGCTGTCACACGCATGGCTGCTCCTTTCGCCGTGGTCACCAGGTGACCGGGAGTTCGTTCACGCCCTGGATCGTCGTACCGGGCCGCAGTGTCAGCCGGTCGACGGGCACCGCCAGCCGCAGGTTCGGCAGCCGCTCGAACAACGCGGCCAGGATGACTTCGAGTTCGAGCCTGGCCAGGTTCTGGCCGAGGCACTGGTGCACCCCGTAGCCGAACGACAGGTGGTGGCGCGCGTCGCGCCGTACGTCGAAGGTGTCCGGCTCGGCGAAGACAGAACCGTCCCTGTTGGCGATGGAGTTGGTGACGATGACGCCCTCGCCCGCCTTGATGTGCGCCCCGTCGATCTCGATGTCGGCCGTCGCGACACGTCCCCCGGCGATGTCGGCGATCGCCAAGTAGCGCAGCAGCTCCTCGACGGCGCCCGGCACGAGGGCCGGATCGGCGCGCAGCGCGTCGTACTGCTCCGGGTGTTCGAGCAGCGTGACGACGCTGAGCGAGGTCATCGACGCGGTCGTCTCGTGCCCCGCAACCAGCAGCAGGATCGCGGTCGCCACCAGCTCGTCGCGGTCGATCGTGCCCTTCTCCAGCTGCTCGGTGATCAGGGTGCTCAGCAGACCCGGTCCCGGCTTGCCGCGCAGGGTGTCCACCAGACCGCTGAGGTAGCTCTCCAGGTCGTCCCTGGCGCCGCTCGCCCCTGCCGCGTCCGTGGACTGGATCAGCCGCCTGCTCGCGTCCTGGAAGAAGTCGTGGTCGGCGTAGGGCACGCCGAGCAGCCGGCAGATCACCAGGGACGGCACGGGCAGCGCGAACTTGCTGACGAGGTCGGCGGGCGGTCCCGCGGCGATCATCTCGTTCAGGAAGCCGTGCACGATCTGTTCGACGTCGGCCCGCATGCCCTTGATCCGCCGGACCGTGAAGTCGCTGATGGTCATGCGCCGCTTCGGCCCGTGCTCGGGCGGGTCCAGGCTGATGAAGGCCTGGGTGCGGTCCCGGATGCTCACCACCCGCTCGGAGGTCGCGGGGAAGTCCAGATGCGTGCGGTCGGACGACAGCCGTGGGTCGGACAGGAGCTTGCGCGCCGCGTCGTACCCGGTCACCAGCCAGGCCTGCCGGCCGTCGTAGAGGGTGACCCGCTGTAGCGAACCCTCCTGGCTCCGGAGGTCGTTGTACTGGTCGGGCAGGTGGTACGGGCAGGTGCGGTCGCTGGGGAAGGCGGGGGCGCCTGATGGGGGCGTCGCAACGGTCTCGGTCATCGTTCCCTCGCTGTTCTCGACGCTTAAAGAACGGTCAGTTCTCTAATCGGAGGCTAGGCTGAGTGACCGGATGTTCACAACGGGTGATCGATAAATGGCTGGGAGTCATGCCCTCAATCAACGGGGACGCGCTGGACCTGCCGGTCGGCGACCATCGAAGAAACCCTCGCCGCAGGGGCGAGGCACTGGAGAACGCCATCCTGACGGCGGTCCTCGAAGAACTCGCCGAGGTCGGTTACGCCAGACTGACGATGGAGCGCGTGGCCGCGCGGGCCCGTACCGGCAAGGCCACTCTGTACCGCCGCTGGCCCGGCCGCGCCGAACTCGTGGTGGACGCCTGCGCGGCCAACCGGCTCTCCGAGGCCGATGTTCCCGATACCGGTGTACTACGCACCGATGTCCTCGCGGCGCTACGGCAACTCTCCGCCAAGTTGGCCACCTCGCACGGCGACCTACTCCGCGGGCTGCTCACCGAGATCATGCACGACCCCGAATTCGCCCGGCTGGTGCGCGAACGGGTGCACACTGCGGGGCCGGGGCCGATCCAGGGCGTCCTGTGGCGCGCCGTCAGACGCGGCGAACTCGCTTCGTGGGTGCCCGCGTCCCGGCGGGCCGGGGTGGCGGTCGACCTGCTCCGTAACCACTACCTGCTGTACGGGGCCCCGATCCCGGAGAGTGTCATCACCGAGATCGTCGACGACGTCTATCTGCCCCTCCTGCTCGCCCCGCCGACCGCCCCGCCGACCGCCCTGGGGGACGAGGCGTAGGAGCGGCAGGACATCGGTCAGTCCTCAGCGTCGCGGACCAGCAGCGCGATCTGCACCCGGTTGTCGACCGACAGCTTGGTGAACAGGCTGCTGGTGTGCGCCTTGACGGTGGCGACGCTGATACGCAGCCGCACGGCGATCGCCGCGTTGCCCAGCCCGTCGGCGATGGCCCCCGCGGTGTCGCGTTCCCGTTCGGTCAGTGTGGACAGCCGTGTCCGCGCGGCCTCGCGCGACGACCGGCGTGCCTCGGACGACTGCGGCCCGGTGGCCGCGGCGATCACGCGCGCCGTGGCCGCCGGGGAGAGTACGGGGTTCCCCCTCGCGACCGTCCGGACCGCCTCGATGATCTGCGCCGGCGGGGTGTCCTTGAGCACGAACCCGAGCGCTCCGGCGCGCAGCGCGCCGAGCACGAGATCGTCGGAGTCGAACGTGGTGAGCATGAGCACCCGGGGCGGCGCCGGCCGGGCGAGGAGTTCCTGGGTCGCGCTGAGCCCGTCGCGGCGCGGCATCCGTACGTCCATCAGCACGACGTCCGGCCGCTGCTCCGCCACCACGCTGATCGCGGCGTCCCCGTCGGCCGCCTCGGCGACGACGGTCAGGTCCGGTTCACCGCCGATGACGAGTCGCAGCGCCATCCGCACCAACTGGTCGTCGTCGACGATGACGACTCGCACCAGCTTCCGCTCGCTGTCCACTCATGCTCTCTTTTCGTGCGTGGGGTTCGGCCAGGGTAGTCGCGCGGCGAGCACGTACCCCTTGTCCGGTGTGCGGTGGTGGCTGAGTTCTCCGCCGGCGAGCGTGACGCGTTCGGTCAGACCGAGCAGCCCGAATCCTGAGGCGGGCGCCTGGGCAACGGTCGTGGTGGCGGCCGAGTTGTGCACGCTGACGTGCAGTTCGTCGCCGGCGGTCCCGTCGACGACGATCTGTACGGCTGCCCCCGGGGCGTGTTTGGCGGCGTTGGTCAGTCCTTCCTGGACGATCCGGTAGCAGGTCCGTCCCACGGCATCGGGCGGTTTCCCCGTCACGGTGGTGGTGAGCGTGACGTCCAGCCCGGACGCGCGGGCCTCGGCGACCAGTTCCGGGATCCGGTCGAGGGAGGGCTGCGGTGGTTCCGGGTGGCCGGGGTCGGCCCTGAGCACGCCGAGGACGTCCCGTAGCTCTTCCAGCGCCTGGTGGGAGCCGTCGGCGATGCCACGGATCAGCACGCGGTTCTCCTCGGCCGTCAGGTCGCCGCGGTGGTCCAGCACGCCGGCCTGCATGGCGACCAGGGAGATCCGGTGCGCCAGCACGTCGTGCATCTCGCGGGCGATCCGGTTGCGTTCCAGGGCCCGCGCCTGCGCCGCCCGCGCGGTCTGCTCCCGCTCCGCGCTCTCCGCCCGGTCCCGCAGGAAGCCCACTTCGACGCGGCGAGCGCCGATGGCGACGCCCATGGCCACCGCGACGCCCGCGCTCAGCGTCGTGAGGGCGAGCTGGAGCCAGATCGACCAGGGCGGGGTCTCGATGGCATAGAGCCGGGCGGTGAACTGCGACGCGCCCACATAGCCCGCCACGACGACCGCGATCTCCACGGGCCGGCGGCGCGTGCCGATCGAGCACATCGCCAGCAGCCCGGCACCGGTGGCGAGCGCCGAGGCCGTCGAGGCGACGGCGACCGTGAAGGCGACGGTGAGCGGGAACCGCCGCCGCCACACCAGCGCCGTCAGACACGCGGCGGCGAGCA
This sequence comes from Streptomyces sp. AcH 505, assembly GCF_000818175.1. Classification (GTDB taxonomy): domain Bacteria; phylum Actinomycetota; class Actinomycetes; order Streptomycetales; family Streptomycetaceae; genus Streptomyces. Next base: position 6,055,365 of record NZ_JTIY01000001.1, on the reverse strand, counting down.
GCGGATCACCGGTGATGAACCAGGACCCCGCGTCGGTCGCGTGCCCGCGGGGCAGCAGCACTCCGGTGTAGAGCCACAGGGGTACGCCGATCGCCGCCGCGGCCGCCAGCCGCCAGGTCTGCTGCCACACCCCGAGCCGTGGTGCGACGTCCGTTTCCATCCGTCCATTATCGCGGCGGACGGTACGAGCGATGCGCTACCGGAGGCTGCTGCGACCCCGCCGAAAGTCGGACCGTCTCCTCGACTTTCGGCGGGGGTGCTTCGAGCCGCCGGGCCGATGTGACCGCGGCGCCGGACGGACAGACTTTTTCACCAGGCCGTCCCCCACCGACGCCGTCGGCGCCCGCGTCCGACCACGGCAACCGCGCCCGGAGGAAACCCAGATGCAGAGAGCCTTGTCCCTCGCCCTCGTCGCCACCGCTGTGGCGGCGGCGACCGCGGTGCCGGGGGTGTCGGCGGCGGCGACCCCCAGCGCCGTCCGGTGGGGCGCGTGCCCGGAAGGGGCCGCCGCACCACGCCTGGAGTGTTCGACGCTCGACGTCCCGCTGGACTACCGCCGTCCGGACGGCCGGCAGATCACGATCGCGATCTCCCGGCTGCCGAGCGAGCACCCCTCGAAGCGCCGCGGTGTACTGCTGACCAACCCGGGCGGCCCCGGCGCCGGCGGGCTCAGCTACCCGGCCGTTCTCGCCGCCTCCGGGCTGCCGCAGCAGGTGCGGGACTCGTACGACATGATCGGCTTCGACCCGCGCGGCGTGGACCACAGCACGCGGGTGACCTGCGATCTGACCCCGGAGCAGCAGGCACGCCGCAACTTCCCGCCGTACGCGCACACCGCGGCCGACGTCGCACGGGAGGCGGGGAACGCGCGGGCCGTCGCCGAGCAGTGCGCCAGCTCGCGGACGGGGTGGATGCTGCCGTACATCACCACGGCGAACACCGCGCGCGACATGGACCGGATCCGGGCGGCGCTGGGCGAGCCGAAGATCTCGTACCTGGGCGCCTCCTACGGCACGTACCTGGGCGCGGTGTACACGACGGCGTTCCCCCGGCGCGGCGACCGGATCGTGCTCGACAGCAACCTGGGCCCCGGCGGTTACGACGTCACGGCCATGCGGAGGTTCGCCCGGGGCATGGAGGAAGTGTTCCCGCAATTCGCGGCGTTCACCGCCGCGCACCCCGAGTACGGTCTGGGCAACACACCGGCACAGGTGACGGCGAAGTTCTTCGATCTCGCGAAGCGGCTGGAGGCGAAGCCCGTCCGGGGCATCGACGGGACGCTGTTCCGCGGCATCACATTCGACAGTCTCTACAGCGACGTGCTCATGCCCACGCTGGCCAGGACCTGGCAGGCACTCGACACGGACCGGCCGCTGCCGCCCGACCCGGCGCCGCCGAACATGGAAAACTTCATGTCCGCACGCCTGGCGGTCATTTGCGGTGATTCACGCTGGCCGGGGACGGTCCGGGAGTATCAGCGCGATGTCGCGGTCGACCGGGTGAAGTACCCGATGCTGGGCGGGTCTTCGGCCAACATCGGTCCGTGCGCGTTCTGGCCGGACAAGCGGGTCGAACGGCCGGTGCGCATCGGTGACCGGGGCCCGTCGAACGTGCTCATGGTGCAGAACGAACGCGACCCGGGCACACCGTTGGTCGGCGCCCAGGAGCTGCGGCGGGCATTCGGGAAGCGGGCCACGATGGTGACGGCCGACCAGAGCGGACACGGCGTCTATCCGTTCGGCCACAGCACGTGTGCCAACGACGCGGTGACCACATTCCTGACGACGGGACAGCGCCCGACGCGGGATCTCGCCTGCCCGGCGGCGCCGGGCACGTAGCGGCAACGAAGACAATGTCCGACAAGTAGCGGAAGTGAAGGCGATGTTGAAGGAATGGCGGCGTGAGCGGACCGCGAAACGGGTCAAGCCCGGGGACGGGCGGGAGCTGAAGCGCTTCCGCTGGTGGCAGTCGCTCAGCCGCGTACTGTTCTATCTGGAGCTGCCGCACGACGACGGCCGACGGACGGTCTACGCCGTCGACGCCAAGCGGTGGGGCGACCAGGGGACGGGCGAGTACAAGGCCGACCTGTACCTGCACGGCAGGCATCACGCCCACTCCAAGGTCCCTGCCGCTTTCCCCGTCCAGGACGGCGTCATCGAGGTGAGGATGAGCACCTTCGGACTGAAGCGCTGCCACTACGTCACCGCCGATGGAGTCGAACACCAACTCGTCCCGGATCCTCACTCCGCCGAAGGACGCCGCGCGCACCTCGACCGCGCGTATCCCGCACTGAGCCGCTGTATCGGCTTCCTCTCGGCGGCGGTCCTCCTCGTCGCTCTGCTCCTGCTCGTCCCGCAGGTCGCCGAACCACTCACCGAGGTGCCCGCCGTCGCCCGGCGCATCGGCACGTTCACCTCGCCCGTCCGACTGCCGGCCTGGCTCAACGGCGCTGTCGTGGTCGCCAGCGTGCTGGCGAGCACGGAACGGGCGCTGCGGCTGCGCTACAGCCGGCTGCTGGACGGCGCGGCAGGCTGACCCCGCCGGAAGACCGAGACCCGCCGGAAGACCGAGAACCGTCTCAAGGCCGAGAGTCGTGCATTCAAATTGCACACAGAGACTGATCAAAAGGCAAGGTAACGAACACCGTTGATGTTCTGTTTGTTCGAAGATACGGTGTGATGCCTCTGAGCTTGATCTCCCCGGGGGCCTGCCTTGTCACGAATACTCGCCGCTGCCGACGGCGTCGCGGTCGCGCCCTCCGCGATGCGGTCGGTGTGGCGTTCGCCGCTCTACCGGGGCGCGACCGTCGCGTTGTTCCTGTCCGGTCTCGGCGCCTCGGCCGCAGCGCCGCAGATCACCCTGTTCCTCGTCGACGATCTGCATGTCTCGCTGACCACGGCCGGCCTGTACTACCTCACGAGCATCACGGCCCCGGCCGCCGGATATCTCATCGGGGCCCGCTCGGACCGTACGGGCAAACGGCTCGGCCTGTTCCGGCTGTGCGCCCTGGCGGGATTCATCGGCTGGTCCGCCATGGCCCTGTCGAACCAGGTGTGGATGCCGTTCGTGATCAGTGCCGTGGTGCTGGCCTTCGCCGGCGCCGCCGGGTCGCAGCTGTTCGCCGCGGTCCACGACGATCTGCGGGCCACCGCCAGTCCGGTCGGCGACGGGATCGTCTCGATCGTGCGGATGGCGCTGACCGCCGGATGGATCGTCGGACCCGTCGCGGGCTCGCTGCTGGCCACCGCCGCCGGACCGCGCGCGATGCTGGTGGCGACCGGGGTGTGCACCCTCGCGCAGATCGTCCCCATGGGCTTCGCACGCACCCGCCCGGCACCATCCGGCGCACCGGCAGGATCACCCGCCGGCTCACCGACGGCAGCCGCCCCCGAGCCGACCGCGGCCACCTCCGAGGTGCCGACGGAGACACCCGTCGTACGCCCGGGACAGCGCGTCGCGACGCGGGCCATGCTGCCGCTGCTCGCGTTCACCGGGCTCTACGTGCTCGTCTACGCGGGCGAGCCGATCAAGTACGGCTATCTGACGATCTATATGCACAACGACCTGCGTCTGCCGACGGCCGTCAGCGGCGCGGTGATCGGCATCCAGCCGCTGATCGAGCTGATCCTGATGCCGGTGGCCGTGATCGTCGCCCGCAGGATCGGCATGATGCGCCTGATGATCTTCGGCGCGGCTTTCGGCGTGGGCGCCAACCTCTGCTTCGCCCTGACCGGCGGCGCGGCCGGCATGTTCGCCGGGCAGATCCTCATGGGCGGAGTGTGGGGGGTCTTCGCCGGCCTCGGCATCATCGTCGCCCAACGCCTGCTGCCCGAGGCCGTCGCGACCGCCTCGGCCGTCTTCATGAGCTCGACCGCCGTCGCCAGCGCCCTCGGCGGGCTGACCGGCAGCCTCGGCGTCGCGGTGCTCGGTCTGCCCCACGTGTTCCTCGCGCCCGCCCTGTACGGCATCGTGGCGACCGTCGGTATCGCCGCGCTCAGCCGCTCGCGGCACGCCGTCGGCTAGCTCCTGTCCGAACGACAGGCCCCAGGACTCGTACCGCGCAACGACGCGCGGGTGCAGGGCTCGTGCGACACCGCTCGGCCCGCGAGTCCGTGGTCCGTCCCCCACTCCTCACATCAAGACGCCGTGAAGGGAAATTCCTGTGCCCTCCTCTCCGCTCTACCTCGACCCCGCTCTGCCCGTCGCCGAGCGGGTCGACGACCTTGTCGGCCGTATGACGCTGCCCGAGAAGATCGGCCAGATGCTGCAGTTGAACGCCAAGGAGGGCGTGCACGTCGTCTCGGACATGCATGTGGGCTCCCTCGTCCATGCCTCCCCCGAGCGCGTCGTCGAGGCGGCCGGACTCACCGAGCAGTCCCGGCTGCGCATCCCGCTGCTGGTGGCCGAGGACTGCATCCACGGCCACTCCTTCTGGGAGGGCGCCACGATCTACCCCACCCAGCTCGGGCTGGCCGCGACCTGGGACGCGGCCCTGGTCGAGCAGGTCGGCAGAGCGACGGCGGTGGAGGCCGCAGCGACGGGTGTGCACTGGACGTTCTCGCCCGTGCTGTGCATCGCACGGGACCTGCGCTGGGGCCGGATCAGCGAGACCTTCGGCGAAGACCCGCACCTCATCGGCGAGTTGGCCTCCGCCATGGTCCGCGGCTACCAGGGCGAAGGGCTCTCCGACCCGACGGCGATCCTCGCCTGCGCCAAGCACTTCGCCGGATACTCCGAGACCCAGGGCGGCCGGGACGCCAGCGAGGCCGACATCTCGCGGCGCAAGCTGCGCTCCTGGTTCCTGCCGCCCTTCGAGCGGGTGGCCCGCGAAGGGTGCCGTACGTTCATGCTCGGCTACCAGTCCATGGACGGCGTGCCGATCACGGTCAACAACTGGCTGCTCAACGACGTGCTGCGCGGTGAGTGGGGTTACACGGGCACGCTCATCACCGACTGGGACAACGTGGGCCGCATGGTGTGGGAGCAGCGCATCCACGCCGACTACGCGCAGGCCGCAGCGGCGACGGTCCGCGCGGGCAACGACATGGTGATGACGACGCCGAAGTTCTTCGACGGGGCGCGGGAGGCCGTCGAGCAGGGCAAGCTCGACGAGGCGGAGATCGACCAGGCGGTACGCCGCATACTCACGCTCAAGTTCGAACTCGGGCTGTTCGAGGACCCGCGCAGGCCCGACCGGGCCCGGCAGGCCGAGGTGATCGGCAGCGCGGCCCATGCCGCGCTGAACCTGGAGACGGCGCGTCGCTCGCTCGTCCTGCTCACCAACGACGGCACCCTGCCGCTGGCGGGCGGGTTCACGGCGGGCGCCGACGGCCAGGCCGTCGCGGGGACGGATACCGCGCCGCGCACCGTCGCCGTCGTCGGCCCCAACGCCGACGACGCCCAGACCCAGCTCGGCGACTGGGCCGGCTCGTCCGGCCAGGCCGACTGGCTCCCCGACGGCCAGCCGCGCGCGATGATCACGACCGTGCTCGAAGGGTTCCGGGCGCATGTCCCCGAGGGCTGGAGCGTGACGCACGCGCGCGGCGCCGACATCCTCACCGTCGACGCCGACCCGGAGGGCGCGTTCTTCCCCGACGGGCAGCCCCGCCCCAAGGTCGTCGTCCCCGCGGATCCGTCCGGGACGCTGATCGCCGAAGCCGTGGCACAGGCTGAGGCCGCCGACTATGTCGTCGCCGTCGTGGGCGACCGTATCGAACTGGTCGGTGAGGGCAGGTCGACGGCGACCCTGGACCTGGTCGGGGGCCAGGTCGCCCTCCTCGACGCGCTCGCCGCGACCGGCAAGCCGCTGGTGGTCGTGGTCATCAGCTCCAAGCCGCTCGTCCTGCCGCCGTCCGCCCGCGAAGCGGCGGCGATCGTGCACGCCTTCAACCCCGGCATGCTCGGCGGACAGGCGGTCGCGGAGCTGGTCCTCGGCCTCGTCGAGCCGACCGGCCGGCTGCCGATCTCCTTCGCCCGGCACGCCGGCCAGCAGCCGACGTACTACAACCAGGTACGCGGCCAGCACGGCACCCGCTACGCGGACCTGACGCAGCGCCCGGCCTTCGTCTTCGGCGAGGGCCTGAGCTACACGACCGTCGAGTACGCGGACCTGGAGATCCGCACCACGGAGCTGACGGCGGACGACTCGGTCCACGCCCGGCTCACCGTCTCCAACACGGGCACACGCCCCGCCCTGGAGACCGTGCAGGCGTACATCAGCGACACGGTCACCTCGGTGACCTGGGCGGAGAAGGAGCTGAAGGCGTACCAGCAGGTGGCACTGGCACCGGGTGAGTCACGCGAGGTCCTGATCGACCTGCCGGTCGCCGCGTGCACGCTCGTGGACGCGGAGGGCGAACGCGTCGTGGAGCCGGGCGCCTTCGAGCTGCTGGTCGGCCCTTCGTCCCGCGACGAGTCGCTGCTGCGGGCGGGATTCACCGTCAAGGACTGACAGCCGAAGCGCGTCCAGGGCCGGTTCCGCACGCCCCCGGAACCGGCCCCGGCTCCGCGCCTCCGCCGCCATCACCGACCAGATCGGCCGCATGCTGCTGGTGCAACCCTGGGCTTCACGAGCAACGCGCCCTGGGCGGTTTTCAGTTGGGCGTCGTGGTTCGGGGCGGTGGTGCGGTGGAGCCGCGGGGGACGAGGCTGGGGACTTGTGCCGCGTGGGAGGTCAGCTCCCGGTGCATCATCACGTCGAAGAGCGTTTCGGTGACGTCGGCGCCGAAGGAGAAGACGTCGTGCTGCATGGCCGACAGCGTGGGGCGCGTGAGCTGGCAGAGCTGGGAGTCGTCCCAGGCGAGGAGGGACAGGTCGGCCGGGACGGAGAGTCCGAACTCACTGGCGACTCCGAGGGCCGTGACCGCCATCAGGTCGTTGTCGAAGACGATCGCCGTGGGCCGCTCGGCCGACAGCAGCAGTGTGCGGCAGGCCTTGCTGCCTTGGTCGGCGGAGAAGTCGGCGACCACGGTCCGGGCCTGGAGGCCCAGTTCACGGGCGATGTCGGTGAAGGCGGTGGTCCGGATGGCGCTGTGGCCCAGTTCGGCCGGTCCGCTCACCCGGGCGATCCGGCGGTGTCCGAGCGCGGCCAGATACCGTACGGCCTCCACGACGGCGGCGGCGTCGTCGGTCCATACCGAGGTGAACGGTCCGGCGAGTGACGGGTGGCCGACCACAACGGCCGGCAGTCCGATCGAGGACAGCGCCGGGATGCGCGGGTCGTCGACCCGCAGGTCGACCAGGATGCTCCCGTTGACCCGGTTGCCCTGCCACCACTCCCGGTGTACTTCGACCTCTGCCTCGGGTTCCACGAGACGCAGCAGCAGAGAGCAGGAGTGCCGGCCCAGCACGCTTTCGATCCCGGAGATGAACTCCATGTAGAACGGTTCGAGGCCGAGCATCCGGGCCGGCCGCGCGATGGCCAGCCCCACGGTGTGCAGCGCCCGCCCCGACAGGGACTGTGCCGCCTGGTTCGGGCTCCATCCCAGTTCGCGGGCCGCCTGGAGAATCCGCTCCTTGGTCTTGGAGGAGACGCCGGGCTTGTCGTGCACCGCGATGGTCACGGCGGAGGGCGAGACCCCGGCCAGCCGGGCGACATCCTTGATCGTGACCTTGCGCCCGCTGCCGGTGGCTGCTGTCTGAGTCACTGGGGATCCCGCCTTCCCGTTGTCGATCGCGCACCAGGCTCAGCAGTGGCAGGCGGTAAAGCGCACCAGTGCGAGGACAGCTCAGGTTAGCCCCCGCCGGTCCGCGGACGTGCAATTGTCTCATCGTAAACGATGTCGCCCGTGTCCCTTGAGGGCTGGGGTCCTGTCGGGAGCCTTGAGAGCGGCCCGGCCCCTCGCCGACGCGCGCGTGCAGGCGCCCGAAATCGGCCTCGGACGCCTGCGGTTTACTCAACCGTTTTACGGCAGGCTCACGCGCACGTTCCCGCGCCTCACTGGAGGTGGATCAGGCCGTGCGCGTCCCAGAAGTCGCAGTGATGGTCGGCGGCGTAACCGGCCGTCAGCCCGGACCGCGGCAGGCGGAACTGCAGGGCTTCGGGGTGCCCCGGGCGGTAGGCCGGCCACGGGCCCTGCCGGGGGTCCGGCCGGCCGGTCGTGATGAACGCGCCCCACTGGGCGCGCATGGCCCGGGCCAGCCGCTCCTGCGCCGGGTTCAGCCCGGTCAGGAACTTCCGCGAGCCGTCGCTGCGGGTGAAGGCGAACAGGTATTCCAGCTCGGTGGTGTGGTAGGCGCCCCAGGCGAAGCCCGGGGTGACGTCCTCGGCCGGCGCGGTGAAGTCCGCGAACTCGTAGGCGTAGGTACGGGTCTGTGGCGCGAGTGCGTTCTCGATCGTCCACGTCCGGCACACCCGGTCCGGGTCGGAGGCGATGGCCCCCGCCGCGTCGGCCGGGTCCATGCCGGAGTACAAAGCCAGGATCTCGTCGGCCTGCTCCGGGTACGAGCGCCGCACCCAGGCGGTCAGGGTGTCCTCGGTGGCGGGCTGGGCGATGCCCGGGTAAGGGCGGTTCTCGTCATGGGTGTTGCCGACCAGGACGGGCACATGCGTGAAGTCGCCTGCGGCGATCGCCTGTCGTGGGTCGCGCGGCAGGAGCGTCCCGCCGATCGTGGGAGTGCCGGGCGAGCCGGGCCGGTCGAGCAGTGTGCCGACGCTCTTGCCACGCAGGCATCGCGCGGCCGTCGCGGCGTCGTCGCAGCCGACCGAAGCGGCGAAGGCGGTCCCCGACTCCTGTGCCGCGCCCAGCGGCCCGGCGTCGCACGCGCCGCTCTCGATGATCGCCCGGGCGAACAGGCCCCTGGCCGACGGCACGGCCAGCAACCGGCACACGGCGCGCCCGCCAGCCGACTGTCCGGCCACCGTCACCTTGGCCGGATCGCCGCCGAACGCTCGGGCGTTGGCGCGCAGCCAGCGCAGCCCTGCGACCTGGTCCATGAGCCCGTACTGGCCCGACATGCCGTCCGGTGCCTCGCGGCCGAGCGCGGGCAGTGCCAAAAACCCCAGCCAGCCCAGCCGGTGATTGACCGTCACCACGACGCTGCCGGTCTCGGCGGCCAGGTCGGCCGCCTGGTACTGGCTGCCCGAGCCGTTGATGCCACCGCCACCGAAGATCCAGTACAGGACGGGCGCGTGACCGGCCCGGGCCGCCGGGGTGTCCGGACGCCACACGTCCAGGTAGAGGCAGTCCTCGGTCTCCGACCGGGGCCCGTTGCTGTTCTCGGCCTGCGGGCAGACCGGGCTCGGCTCCGCAGCGTCACGGACGCCGTGCCACGCCTGCGCGGGTTGCGGCGCCCGCCAGCGCAGGGCACCGATCGGCGCCGCGGCGTACGGGACATGGCCGAAGAAGTCCACCCGGGGTGTGGCCGCTTCGCCGCGCAGAACACCCTGCTGAACCCGGACGACCGGTGAGCTGTGCGCCGTCGCTGCGGGAGCCCGGGCGGAATCGGCGGGCGTACGGCCCGGCGGCGCAGCCGCGCTCGCCGCGCTCGTTGCGACAAGCACCGCCACCACCGAGAGGACAGCGCCCACCAGACGCGGGGAGGGCAGGCGAAGACAAGCTCGGAACACGTGATCATCTCCTCGACGGAACGCGGGAGTTGTTCTCCGTTCAGCACACTGCGGGCCGTCACCGCGCAGCGTGGTCGGCGCCCGCCGCCGGCCCTTGGCCGCCGCCTGACGGATCCGCCGTTCAAGGTAGACGCCACACCCGCAGTACGTCTATAAAACGTTCGAGGAAAGATGGGCGGCGCTCGGCCGGCCTGCTTCCCCTCACCACGGGAGACGACGATGCGGCTGACGACGCACACATGGGGCACCGGCAACCGCGTGGCGCTGCTGATCCACGGCATGATGGCTGATCACCGCACCTGGCGCCGGGTCGGACCGGCGCTCGCCGACCGCGGTTACCAGGTCGTCGGTGTCGACCTGCCCGGGCACGGCGGCAGTCCCCGCAGCAGCGGCCAAGACGGCGCCAGGCTCTACGGTCTGGACGACATGGCGCGCGCGGTGGCAGCCGCCTGCCCGTCCAGGGCCGAGGTGGCGATCGGACACTCCCTGGGCGCCCTGGTGCTGGAACGGGCCGTCGACCGTGGCCTGGCAGTTGACCGTGCTGTTTACAGCGACCCCGCCTGGCGCAGCGAGCCGCACGACCTCGCACCGGCCCGCGCCTACAAGCACGCGACCCGCGACGAGATCCGCACGGCCAACCCGCGGTGGGAACCGGCGGCCGTGGACGACGAGTTGGCGTGCCTGGCGTTGTGGGATCCCGACACGCTGACAGTCCTGGACCCCCCGCCCGGCCTTCCCGCATCGGCGGCCGGTCCTTCCCTGGTGCTCCTCGCCGACCCCAGCGAGCGTATTGCGCCCGGCGGCCAGGAACTGCTGCGCGCCCGCGGGTTCGAGCTGCGGACCGTACCCGGCGCGGGCCACTCGATCCACCGTGACGACTTCCCCGGGTTCATGTCCGCCCTCTCGGGCTGGGTCTGACCGATCGTAAAACGCTGTACCAGTCTGCACACTCATCGCGCCGCCCATCACCGTCCGGACGGAAAACAGTCATGGTCACTCGATCCCCCGAGGCGTTGTCCCTGCCTCCCGCGCACACCGGCGACCAGCTTCTGGCCGCCCTCGACGTCGGCGGTACCAAAATCGCCGGCGCGGTTCTCGACGGGCAGGGAAACGTCCTGCACCGCTCCCAACAGGGCACCCCTCCCGCAGGCGGCCCCCAGGAGGTGTTCCTGGCCGTACGGGCGGTGCTGGCCGAGCTGGCGGCGCTGCCGCAGTGGGCCCGGGTGACCTCGCTCGGCATCGCCAGCGCGGGCCCGGTCGACATCGCCCGGGGCACGGTCAGCCCCGTCAACATTCCCGGATGGCGCGAATTCCCGCTCGTCGAGCGGGTCATGGAGCTGCCGCCCGTGGCCGGGCTGCCCGTGACGCTGTGCGGGGACGCGGTCGCCATGACGGCCGCGGAGCACCGGAAAGGCGCCGCGCGCGGCTGCCGGGACGCGCTGTGCATGGTGGTGTCGACGGGAGTGGGTGCCGGACTGGTCATGGACGGCGTGGTACGCAACGGCCCCACCGGCAACGCCGGCCACCTCGGCCACATCACCGTCGACCTGCTGGGAGATCCGTGCGCGTGCGGGTCCCGGGGCTGTGTCGAGCAGCTCGCCAGCGGCACCTCCCTCACACGCCGGGCCCTGCAGGCCGGTTGGCGGCCCTCCGGAACCGCCGACGGCGCGGCGCTCGCGGCAGACGCCCGCGCGGGCGACACCGTCGCCCTTGCCGCTTTCGACACCTCCGCCCGCGCTCTGGCAGCCGCCGTCGCCGCGGTGGCCACTCTGGTGGAGATCGAGGTGGCCGTCATCGGCGGCGGCGTCGCCGAGGCCCACGACGTACTCTTCCCGCCCCTGCGCCGCCACCTCGCGTCCTACGCGACGCTGCCGTTCGCAGCAGGGGTCCGCATCGAGCGCGCGGCGCTACGGGCCGACGCCGGACTCATCGGGGCCGGCCTGATCGGAGCCGGTCCGATCGCGGCCGACCCCAGGGCAAGCGGAATCGCCCCGCGTCACTAGCACGTTTTACTTCCGGGCTGTCCAATCCATTGACACTGTCATGTACGCGTTCTAACTTCCAGGCGTCGATCCCGACATGGATAGAGCGTGACAGTGACGCGCAGCCGCGGGATGTTGCGGATTCGAGCAGGCCGCGCATGCAGCGTTTCACCCCCACCGCACGCATGAGAGGGCTCCCCATTGAGACCGAAGATCTTCACCCGTAGAACGACCGCTCTGCTGGCCGCGCTGCCACTGGCCGCTGCGGCCTGGCTGGCCACGTCGCCGTCCCCGGCGTCAGCGACCGGCGCCTCGACGCCGGCCGCCGTCATCGACTATCTGCATCAGATCAGCGGCAATCACGTGATCAGTGGCGTCCACAACAAGGAGCCGCTGAGCAACCCCTCGCAGTACACCGCGCAGGCGCACTCGATCACCGGCAAGTGGCCGGGCCTGTGGGGCGGCGAACTCGGCTTCACCGCCTCGGACGTGGCCAACCGCCAGACCCTGATCAACCAGGCCAAGACCGAGTGGGCCAACGGGTCGCTGGTCTCCCTGACGTGGCACATGTGCCGGCCTGACGTGGCGACCTGCGCATTCGACGGCGGCATCAACGGCGCCAGCCTGTCGGACTCCGACTGGAGTCAGTTGATCACGAACGGCACCTCGCTCAACAACGCGTACAAGGCCAAGCTCGACACCGCCGTGCCGTACTTCCAGCAGCTCAAGGACGCAGGGATACCTGTGCTGTTCCGGCCGCTGCACGAGATGAACGAGAGCTGGGCGTGGTGGGGCGGCCGCTCCGGCGCCAACGGCAGTGCCAAGCTGTTCCAGATCACCCACGACTACCTGGTCTCCAAGGGCCTGACCAACATCGTCTGGGTGTGGAACATCAAGGACACCGACCAGAACGGCGGCTCCGGAGGCGTCTCGGGCTTCTACCCCGGTGACTCCTCCGTGGACGTCGCCAGCCTCGACCCGTGGGTGCACTCCTGGCCGGGTGGCGACTGGTACAACGCCATGCTCAACGTCGCACACGGCAAGCCCATTTCGCTTGCCGAGGTCGGCACGGTGCCGACGGCCGCACAGCTCGCCTCACAGCCGCAGTGGGCCTGGTTCATGATCTGGTCCGAGTACCTCACCTCGGCGAACTCCGCCTCGGGCCTGCAGGCGACGTTCAACTCCTCCCGGGTGCTCAGCCAGGGCCAGTTCACGATTCCTACGGGCAGTTCGCCGACGTCTCCT
>NZ_JTIY01000001.1:6040550-6041723 GCF_000818175.1 Streptomyces sp. AcH 505 | reverse complement strand
AGGCGGCAACACCACCAACAGCACCCGCCTCCAGATCTACGACCGCAACACCAACCCCTGGCAAACCTGGCACCTCCCCACCTGACACCCGACGCACCCCGCAACCCCCCACAGGAAAGGCACTCGTTCATGTCCCTACGTGCCAGAACACGAGCCCTTGTGGCCACAGCATCAGTGGCCGCTGTCGCAGGTGTCGCGCTCACGGTCACCGGAGGCTCCGCCTCCGCGGCGCCGCCCGGACCGGCCGGAGTCACCAGAGCCGACGAGATCGCGTACCTCAAGAGCCTCACCGGCAACCACGTCCTCTCCGGCCAGCAGGGCGGCGCCAACAGCGACCCGGCGCAATGGGTCCGCAAGGCCCACGACATCACCGGCCTGAACCCCGGTGTCTGGAACGGTGACTTCGGGTTCAGTCAGGACGACATCAACAACCGGCAGACGGTGATCAACGAGGCCAAGACCGAGTGGGCCAACGGCACCCTCCCCGGCCTGATGATGCACGCCTGCCGCCCGGACGTGGCCACTTGCTCCTTCGAGGGCGGCTCGAACCCGGTGAAGGGCAGCAAGCTGTCGGACTCCGAATGGAGCCAGCTCATCACCGACGGGAGCACACTCAACAACGACTACAAGCGCAAGCTCGACCAGTTCGTGCCGTACTTCCAGCAGCTCAAGGACGCCGGTATCCCTGTCCTGTTCCGGCCGCAGCACGAGCTGAACGAGGGCTGGGCATGGTGGGGCGGGCGCCCTGGTGCGAACGGCAGCGCGCGGCTCTTCCAGATCACCCACGACTATCTGGAGTCCAAGAGCCTCGACAACATCATCTGGGTGTGGGCTCCCAAAGACGTCGCCGGCGGCGCCTCCCAGGCGGCGAGTTACTACCCGGGCAGCAGCTACGTGGACGTCGTCGGGCTCGACGTCTGGGTGAACAAGTTCCCCTCCAGCGACTGGTACCAGGCGATCCAGAACATCGCAGGCACCAAGCCCATGGCCTTGGCCGAGGTCGGCAGCGTGCCGCAGCCCGCGCAGATGGCCGCCCAGCCCAAGTGGACCTACTGGAACGTCTGGATGAACTGGCTGACCGACCCGGCCTACAACTCCAACGACTCGATCAAGGCCGGCTACTACGACGCTCGCACCTACAACCAGGGCGAAGTCCAGATCCCCACGACGTCG
>NZ_JTIY01000001.1:6020191-6040525 GCF_000818175.1 Streptomyces sp. AcH 505 | reverse complement strand
CGGCGGCAACACCACCAACAACACCCGCCTCCAGATCTACGACCGCAACACCAACCCCTGGCAAACCTGGCACCTCCCCACCTGACACCTCACACCCAACACCCCACAGGCGTGCCGCCGTTCCCCTGATCGCGGTCAGGGGAACGGCGGTGGTCGACCACGATAATGTACTGGTGCGTTTTAGCACATTCAGTAAAGGCTTGTAGAGCGCGAAATGCTTACACAAAACTAGACCGTTCTATGGACACGTGCGGATGTTCCGTCTACGTTGAGCAACCATCAGCCGCTTCGCCCTCGACGACGAGACGTCCGTCGCTGCGCGGCATGCAGTGCGGCGCCCTTTCGTTCAGCAACAGGGAGTGGGATCGGCATGCGAAAAACAGTCCTTGCGGCCACCGGCGTGGTCCTCACCATGGTCCTGGCGGCCTGCGGCGGGGGAAGCGGCGGCGCCGCGTCCACCGACGTGGTGAAGGTGCCCGCCGACCCCTCGAAGGTGACCGGCACGATCACGGTGCTCACCAACCGTACCGACCAGGTGCAGGACGGCACCGCCAAGAAGTACGCGGCGGCCTTCAACAAGGTCTACCCGCACGTGAAGGTGAAGTTCCAGGGCCTCACGGACTACGAGGGCGACGTCAAGATCCGGCTCAACAGCAAGAACTACGGGGACGTGCTGTCGATCCCCAACTCGGTTCCGCTGAAGCAGTATCCGACGTTCTTCGCCCCGCTGGGCAGCTCCGCCGCCCTGTCGAAGACCTACGACTTCACCGACCACGCGACCGTCGGCGGGAACGTCTACGGCATCGCCAACATCGGCACCGCCAACGGCTTCGTCTACAACAAGGCCGTGTGGAAGCAGGCCGGGATCACCGACTGGCCCACCACACCTCAGCAGTTCATCGACGATCTGAAGGCTGTCAAGGCCAAGACCGGCGCGACGCCGTACTACACGAACTACCACGACGGCTGGCCGATGACGAACTGGGGCAACGCCCTCGGCTCGCCCAGCTGCGACCCCGCCGCCAACGACAAGCTCGCCGACACGAAGGAGCCCTGGGCGGCGGGCCAGGACCTCAACACCGTCGACACCCTGCTGTACGGCATCGTCCACGAGAAGCTCTCGGAGGCCGACCCCAACACCACCAACTGGGAGAACTCCAAGGCCCTGATGGGCTCCGGCAAGATCGGCGCCATGTGGCTGGGCTCCTGGGCCGTGGTGCAGATGCGGGACGCCGCGAAGACGGCCGGCAAGAACCCCGACGACATCGGCTTCATGCCCTTCCCGACGCAGAAGGACGGGCACTTCTGCTCCGTCGTCCGCCCGGACTACCAGTACGCGATCAACGTGCACTCCAAGAACAAGCCGGCCGCCCGCGCCTGGATCGACTGGTTCATCAACAAGTCCGGTGATGCACAGGCCTCCTTGTCCATCTCGTCGGTCAAGGGCTCGGCGCTGCCCGCCGACCTCAAGCCCTTCCAGGACGCCGGCGTCACGTTCGTCCCCATGGCGTACGGCAAGACGGCGACGGTCGACGAGATCGACAAGGCGTCCGAGATCGGCCTGAACAACCAGGACTACCCGCAGCACATCGTCGACGTCGCCCGCGGCGCCGCGGGCGGGGACATCGACAGCATCTTCAAGGACCTCAACAAGAAGTGGTCCGACGCCCAAGGCACCGTCGGCTGAACGGGCATGACCCACGCCGCTGCTTCGGCCCGGCCCGATCCGGCCCGGCCCGATCCGGACGCCGACCGGACCGGAGCAGCGGCACCCCAGGGCGCCCAGCCTCGCAACAGGAGGGGCGGGCGACCGTCCCCCCGCCAGCACACAGACCTGCCGCCCCGCCACGCGGCGACCGGAAGAAGGACCCCATGAGCGCACCGCGGACCGCAGGCCGTACGCCTCCCGCCCGCAAGCCTCCCGCCGGCACGCCTCCCGCCCGCGCCGTACCGCCGGACGCGGCCCGCTCCCCCGCCAAGAACCGGCCCCGACGGCCGGGTTCGCGGCGCGGGAAGGGCGGCGCCCGGTGGTTCACCCCGTGGCTGTACCTGCTCGCGCCGCTCGCGCTGCTGGTGGTGTTCACCTGGCTGCCCGTGGTGGACATGTTCGGCTACAGCTTCACCGACTGGGACGGCATCAGCCCGGTCCGCAACTGGGTGGGACTGTCGAACTACTCGGACCTGTTCACCCGGCCGCAGCTGTTCCAGGTGTTCTGGGTCAGCCTGTTCTACCTGGGCGCTTCGGTCGTACAGATCTGCGCGGCCCTGTACTTCGCCACCGTCCTCAGTTTCAACACCCGGCTGCGCAACCTGTTCAAGGGGGTGCTGTTCTTCCCCTACCTGATCAACGGAGTCGCCGTCGGCTTCGTGTTCCTGTACTTCTTCCAGCCCGGCGGCACCCTCGACACGGTGCTCGGCTGGCTCGGCGCCGGGCCGCACCTGTGGCTGAGCGACCCGCACCTGGTCAACACCTCGCTCGCGGGCGTGTCGGTGTGGCGCTTCATGGGCGTGAACCTGGTGTTGTTCATCGGCGCCATCCAGTCCATCCCGCCGCAGCTGTACGAGGCCGCGGCGCTGGACGGGGCGAGCCGCTGGCAGCAGTTCCGCTACGTCATCGCGCCGAGCATCCGGCCGATCATCAGCCTCAGTGTGATCCTGGCCATCTCCGGGTCGCTGTCGGTCTTCGAGATCCCGTTCATCATGACCGGCGGCTCCAACAACAGCGAGACCTTCGTCATCCAGACGATCAAGCTCGCCTTCAACTTCAACAAGACCGGGCTCGCCTCGGCAGCCGCCGTCGTGCTGCTGGCGATCGTGCTGCTGGTGACCTGGGTCCAGCGCCTGCTGTTCCCCGACGAGAGGGTGGAACAGTCATGACGGCACTCGACGCTCCCGCCGTGGCGCGGGCCCCGCGCTCCCCCGGGGGGGCGGCGCCCATGCGCGGCCGGGTCGCGGTGTTCCTGAAGTACCTCTCGCTGGTGCTGGCCAGTGCGGTCGTCCTGGTGCCGCTGGCCGCTGTGCTGCTCACCTCGCTGCGTACGAGCAAGGAGATGGCCGGCGGCGGCGCGCTCGCCGCCCCGGACAACTGGCTGAACTTCCACAACTACGCCATCGCGTTCACCGACGGGCACATGCTGCGCGCCCTGTGGAACACCACGTTCATTCTCTTCTTCTCCGTGCTCGGTACCGTACTGATCGGCTCGATGACCGCCTATGCGATCGACCGCTTCCACTTCCGGTTCAAGAAGCTGGTGATGACGCTCTTCCTGGTCGCGTCGCTGGTGCCGAGCGTCACCACCCAGGTGGCGACGTACCAGATCGTCAACAACCTCGGGGTGATGGACACCCGGTGGGCACCTGTCATGCTCTACATGGGCACCGATATCGTGTCGATCTACATCTTCCTGCAGTTCATCCGCTCCATCCCGGTCTCCCTGGACGAGGCGGCCCGGATCGACGGCGCGAACTCGTTCACGATCTACTGGCGCATCATCATGCCGCTGCTCAGACCGGCCGCCGCCACGGTCGTGATCATCAAGGGGGTCGCGATATACAACGACTTCTACATTCCCTTCCTGTACATGCCGGACGACAGCCTCGGCACGATCTCGACCTCACTGTTCCGGTTCAAGGGCCCCTACGGCGCCCACTGGGAGGTCATCTCGGCGGGCGCCGCACTGGTGATCATCCCGAGCCTGGTCGTCTTCCTCGCGCTGCAGCGCTTCATCTACAACGGTCTCGCCTCCGGCGCCACCAAGTAGCTCCACCGCACCGAAAAACACGCACCGCCCTCTACAGCCGAGCCCCCATCGGGCCCAAGGAGACCGTATGAAGGTCAGCACGCCGCTCACCCGCGGCTGGACCCTGAGCCTGGACACCTCCAGGCACCTCCCCGTGCAGGCGCCGCCGGTACTGGCGGCCGGACCCGTCACCGCGACCGTGCCGGGCTGTGTGCACACCGACCTGCTGACCGCGGGCCTGATTCCCGACCCCTTCCTCGACGCCAACGAGACCGACGTGGCCTGGGTGGGCCGGGCCGACTGGACCTACCGCACCGAACTGCCCGCCGGCGGAGGCGGCCACGAGCGCACCGACCTGGTCTTCGACGGCCTCGACACCGTGGCCGAGATCCGCGTCGGGGAGACGGTGCTGGGCCGGACCCGCAACATGCACCGCTCGTACCGCTTCGACGTCACCGAGGCGCTCGGCTCGGGTCCGGCGCCGCTCACGGTGGCCTTCACCTCGGCCTACCAGGAGGCCGAGCGCGTCCGCTCGCTGCTGGGCGATCGGCCGGGCCCGTACCCCGAGCCCTTCCCGTTCATCCGCAAGATGGCCTGCTCGTTCGGCTGGGACTGGGGGCCGACCCTCGTCACCGCGGGCATCTGGCGCCGGCCCCGGCTGGAGCGCTGGTCCACGGCCCGGCTCGCCGAGGTCCGCCCGGAGGTCACCGTCCGCGAGGACGGCACGGGAGTCGTCTCCGTCCATGTGACCGTCGAGCGGTCGGCCGGCGGGACCGGCCGCGGGCTGCGCCTCGGTCTCGACGTAGCGGGCATGTCGGGCGTCTCGGGTGTCGGGAGCGTCTCCGTACACGGCGAACTCCCTTCGGGAACAGACCAGTTGACGCTACGGGCCGAGGTGCCCGACGCCGAGCTGTGGTGGCCCCGCGGATACGGCGAGCAGCATGTCCACTCCTGCACCGTCACCCTCGCCGACACCGAAGGAGCCGGCGGGGCCGACGCCGACGGAGCCGAGCCACTGGACATGTGGGAGCGCAACGTCGGCTTCCGTACCGTCGTACTCGACACCGGCGAGGACGAGCACGGCAGCGCCTTCACCCTGGTGGTGAACGGAACGCCGCTGTTCGCCCGGGGGGTGAACTGGATCCCGGAGGACGTCTTCCCGTCCCGCGTCACACCGGAGCGCTACCGGCGGCGGCTGGAGCAGGCGGCGGCCGCCGGGGTCGACCTGGTACGGGTCTGGGGCGGCGGGATCTACGAGGACCGCGCCTTCTACGACATCTGCGACGAGCTCGGCCTGATGGTCTGGCAGGACTTCCCGTTCGCCTGCGCGGCCTACCCCGAGGGCGAACCCCTGCGTTCCGAGATCGAGGCCGAGGCGCGCGAGAACGTCGTCAGGCTGATGCCGCACCCGTCCCTCGTGCTGTGGAACGGCAACAACGAGAACCTGTGGGGCTTCAAGGACTGGGACTGGGAACCGGCTCTCGCCGGGGCCTCCTGGGGCGAGGCGTACTACCTCGACCTGCTGCCCCGTATCACCGCCGAGACCGATCCCACCCGGCCCTACTGGGCAGGCAGCCCCTGGTCGGGCTCGTGGGAGGTGCACCCCAACGACCCCGGGCACGGCACGGCCCACTCGTGGGACGTGTGGAACCGCGAGGACTACACCGGCTACCTCAACGAAGTCCCCCGGTTCGTCGCCGAGTTCGGCTGGCAGGCCCCGCCCGCGTACGCGACGCTGCGCCGCGCGCTGAGCGACCGGCCGCTGACCCCCGACTCCCCCGGCATGCTGCATCACCAGAAGGCCGAGGACGGCAACGGCAAGCTGGACCGCGGGCTGGCCCACCACTTCGCGCCGCCCGCCGACTTCGACACCTGGCACTACCTCACCCAGCTCAACCAGGCGCGGGCCGTCGCCACCGGCGTCGAGCACTGGCGCTCCCACTGGCCGCGCTGCGCCGGCACGATCCTGTGGCAGCTCAACGACTGCTGGCCCGTCACCTCGTGGGCCGCCATCGACGGGGACGGCCGCGAGAAGCCCCTCTACCACGAGCTGAAACGCCTCTACGCCGACCGGCTGCTGACACTGCAGACCCGGGACGGACGTCTCGTCCTGGCCGCCGTCAACCAGAGCGGCGAGCAGTGGAGTTGCCAGGCCCTCGTGCGCCAGGTGGACGCCCACGGCGGCGCGGTCGCAGAACACCACGTCCCCGTCGAGGTGGCGCCGCGGTCGGTCGTCCTGCTCGACCTCCCCGACCGGCTGGCGGTACCCGGCGATCCGCGGCGCGAGTTCGTCGTCGCGGACGCGGACGGGCTGCGCGCCGTGCACTTCGCGGTGCCCGACCACTCCTTCGACTACCCGGTCGCGGAGATGACCACCCAGGTCATCTCCGAGGGCGACGACGCACGGGTGCGGGTCACGGCGCACACCCTCGTACGGGACCTGCTGCTACAGGCCGACCGGCTGCACCCGGACGCCCGCACCGACCGCGGCCTGGTGACGCTGCTCCCGGGAGAGAGCGTCGAGTTCACGGTCACCGGCTGGAACGCCGAAGCCACGGAGGCCCTGTCGTCAGCGCTGCGCTGCGTCAACGCCGCCCACGCGTCGGACCCGGTCGGCGACCGGGTGTCGTAAGCCGGGAAACCCGGCAAGGGCCGGGTTCGGACGTCACCGGACCCGGCCCGCCCCGCGTCCCACGGCCCTTGCCGAACTCATTGACACGGACTGCCGCCGATGCCAATGTCTCGTCTGGCAGCGGCAGTTCCCGGTGAAAGCCCCGACGGGACCGCCGCTCGTTCCTCCCCCCACCCGCGCCCCCATGGCTGATTTATCGCCAGCGTGGGAGCGCTCCCAGAAGGGCTGCACTCTTGAGAAAGAAGATGCGTACGCTCGTCACGTCGGCATTCGCGTGCCTGCTCCTGCCCCTCGGTGCCGGGCAGGCCGACGCCGACGCCCTGGCCGATCCGATCGGCATGACCAGCGGGTTCTACGTGGACCCGAACTCGACTCCGGCCGCATGGGCAGCGGCGAACCCCGGCGACGGACGGGCGCCGGCGATCCGGGACAACATCGCCTCGCGCCCCATGGCCCGGTGGTTCGGTTCCTGGAGCGGTGACATCGGGTCCGCGGTTGGCTCCTACGTAGGAGCCGCGGACGCCGCCGACAAGCTTCCCGTCCTGATCGCCTACAACATCCCTGGCCGCGACGCCTGCGGCGGCCACTCCGGCGGCGGCGCGGGTTCTCCGGCGGCGTACAGCGCCTGGATCTCCGCCTTCGCCTCGGCCATCGGCGGGCGACCGGCGCTGGTGGTGATCGAGCCCGACTCCCTCGGCGACTTCAGCTGTATGTCCCAGCAGCAGATCGATGAGCGCAACGCCATGATCAAGGACGCCCTGGCGCGGTTCTCCGCGCAGGCGCCCAACACCTGGACGTACCTGGACGCCGGAAACCCCGGCTGGATCGACGCGGGCGCCATGGCCCGGGCTCTCGACGGCGCCGGGGCCCGACAGGCGCACGGTTTCTCGTCGAACATCTCGAACTACTACAACAACGACCGGAACATCAGCTACGGCAACGCCCTCAACTCGGCGCTGTCGGCGTCCTTCGGCTACACGAAGCCCTTCGTCGTCGACACCAGCCGCAACGGCAACGACTCCAACGGCGAGTGGTGCAACCCCGCCGGACGGAAGACCGGAACGGCCAGCCAGACGGGCGGCGGAGCCGAGATGCTGCTGTGGCTGAAGACCCCCGGCGAATCCGACGGCGACTGCGGAGTCGGCGCGGGCTCCGTGGCCGGGCAGTTCCTCCCGGAAGTCGCGTACAAGATGATCTACGGCTACTGAGACCGCCGATACGGCACGGTGGGCTGCTTCCTCCGGGTGGCAGCCCACTGCCGTCGGGGGCGCCGGGGCTTTCGCGCCGGCTTCAGCGGTGAGTGGTGCTCGCGTACGGACAGGTGCGCGCCCGCCATCAACCGACTGGCGGCGCTGCTGGGACGCACCGTCCCCGCCTGATCCCCAACTGGTCCCGGGAACGATCAAGGGCCGGTATCGGATTTCTCCGACACCGGCCCTGACCTCGACTCTTTCGAGTCGGGACGACAGGATTTGAACCTGCGACCCCTTGACCCCCAGTCAAGTGCGCTACCAAGCTGCGCCACGTCCCGATGCGTGCCGTGTACGGATGTCGCCGTGCGGTCACGCAGCGCCAACGTTACCGCACTCCGGGAGGGGGTTGTCCAACGCGGGGCTGCTCAGTCCGTGCCCGGGAGGCGGGCGGCCGCCAGGTCGCCGCTCGTCACCGCGTAGTACTGGAGGTCCTGCGACTGGGCCGGGGGGCCCACCGGGTAGCGGGTGGTCACCTCGGTCGACTTCCGGCCGTCGCGTACGACGGCCGCCGAGCTGTGGCCTGTTCGCAGCGGCAGCAGTGTCGCGGTGACGCCCGCCGGCAGGTCGAAGCTCTTGTGGTCGGTGCCCACGGCGGTGTCGACGGTCGCGGGTGCCGGGAGGAAGCTCAGCACCTCGACCTCGTCGCGTGGCTGCGCGGTCCCGGCGCGGGGCCGCATCAGTCGTTGGCCGGCGCCAGCCGACGGTACGGCGGCGGCGAACTGGACGCGGGAGGTCACGTAGAGCCGGTCGCGTACGAGCTGCGGCCACTTCCCCGTCTTGAAGCGGGTCAGGTAGTACGAGGAGATGTCGAGGTAGGCGTAACCGTTGTGGAGCGAGGGGGCGAACTGGCTGCCCTCCGAGTAGTCGTTCCAGGTGGTGAGCTGGACCCAGTCGGCGCCGTCGTCGATGGCATGGCCCCAGGTGGTGCGGAGGTTGGCGGTGTTGCCTGCCTCGTCGTACACGCCCTGGTTGGGGCGGGCGTCCTGGACGGAGACGGGCTGCATCCACACCTTGCCGAGCCGGTGGGCGAGCGCTGTGTGGGCGCTCGCGCCCTCCTGGGCGGTGTAGCTGCGGTTCCCCCACTCGGAGAATCCGTAGCTGATCGACGCGTAACGCTCCGCGTTGGCACCGAAGTTGAGGAACAGCGGGACCAGTGCGGTCCTGATGCCGTGCTGTCCGTCCAGCCGCGCCATCATCTGCGACCACCACGCGGGGTCCACGGCCTCGGCCTTGAACGGGGACACCACCAGCCTGCCGTCGGCCAGCCGGTGGGCCGCCGGCTGGGCGGCGAGCTTCGCCAGGGCTTCGGCCAGGGTCGCCGGGTCGGTGTGCAGGGACGTCATGTCCGGCATCAGCATGATCCGGAACGCCGGGTCGACCTCGTGCGCCGCTTTGAGCAGCAGGTTGACCCGGTCCCAGTTCGGTCCCGACAGCGAGAGGATGTCGACGCTGAATCCGTCGATCCCGGCGTCCCGCGCGGTGCGCACTTCCTGTTCCAGGTTGGCCAGTTGCCAGTCGCCCTGCTGCTCGGCGACCGGGAGCGGGCGGTCGCGCAGCAGCCCGCCGTACGCGGCGTGCTTGCCGTTCTCGCCCCGTACCGTGAGGTAGTTGCGGCTGTAGTAGTCGCTCTGCGCCGGCTGGTTGTCGAGGGAGAGCGGGTACGGCGTGAAGTAGTGGGCGAAGACCAGGTGCGCGCTGTCGCGCAGTTCGGCGGCGGGCGGCAGGTCGAACGGCAGCGCGTCGGTCGCCCTCGGCGGTGCCACACTCGTACCGCCCGGGGTCTCCTGCCCGCCGTTCGTGTCACCGGCCATGCCCACTCCGGCCCAGGCGCCGAGCAGCAGGACGCCGAGGACGGCGCCGAGCACCGCGCGGCGCTTGCGGCGCGCCGGGTGACGGCGGTGTGACGCGGGCCCCGCTGTCGGCTCGGCCATCGTCCGTCCTCCCGAAGATCGTCCCGTAATACGGGTATTGCGCAGTAGTAGAGCCGATCCGCGGCCCGGGGGCAACCGGCCCCGGGCGTCCCCGGGGCCCGTCCTGTCCCGCTAGGGGGTGGTCGTACCGAGCCGATCAGTACGGTGACCGGCGACGTACGACTTGAGGGTGTCCGCGCGCATCGCGTCCCACAAAGTACGGTCCTTGGCCGCGTCCAGGAGGACGACGGACTGTCCGTCGATCGTGTCGGTCCCGGTCACCGGAGCGTTCATGAAGACCATTCCGGAGGGCCTGATGTCCCGGGAGCCCCACAGCAGATCGCGCAGATCGCCGTTGCCGAGGCGGTCGTCCACACTGACGCTGTCGGTGAGGTTGTTCAGCACCTCGCCGGTCTTCAGCGGGTTGGTGAGGTTGCCCGGGGTGAGGACCTTGCTGAGCACGGCGCGCAGGAAGTTCTGCTGCCGGTGGGTGCGGTCGAGGTCGCCGCGGGCCAGGCTGTGCCGCTCCCGTACGTAGACCAGGCCCTGGGTGCCGTTCATGTGCCGGCGCTCCCCGTCGACGGTGAGGTCGACGCCGCCCACCGAGTCGGTGAGCTTCTTGAAGCCGTCCCAGTCGATGACCGCCAGATGATCGACCTTGACGTCGGTGAGCCGCTGCACGGTGTCGATGAGCAGCGGCGGGCCGCCCCAGGAGAACGCCGCGTTGAGCTTGGCCTTGCCGTGGCCGGGGATGTCGACCCAGGAGTCCCTGGGCAGCGAGACGACATAGGCGTTGGAGCGGTCCTCGGGCAGATGGACCAGCATCATCGTGTCGCTGCGCTGCGCCCCGTACGTCCACTGCGGGGCCTTGGCGTCCTTTCCTGTCGTGGGCAGGTCGGAGCGGCTGTCGACGCCGACGAGCAGGAACGTCTCGCCGCCGGCGCTGTCCTTGGGCTGCGCGGAGGCCGGGACCTTGGTGGGAAAGGCGTTCGGGATGCGCTCCACGCGGCCGGTGTAGTGCCCGACGGCCCACCAGCCGGCGCCGGCCAGCAGCAGGACGCCCACGCCGACCAGCGCCAGGCCGCCCAGCAGGAATTTACGCCGTTTCGTGCGGTGCTCGGGGGCGGACGGCGGCGGCGTACCCGCCGCGGAATCCGCCGCGGAATCCGGCGCTGCGGCCGGTTCCGCCGGGTCGAGCGGTCCGTCGGATCTCTCGTCGGCTGACTCGTTCATGATCTTGTTCTCTTCCCCCCTGCCGCCTCAGCGGCAACTCCAGTGGGCACCGATGTGATGAAACGGACGTCAACCGATAGGAACGATTCCGTAAACAGCGGTGCATGCGCACAAGTTTGTCGTACTGTTCCCTGTTGCGACACCTGTTCGTCGATCGGGGAATCGACTAACGGTGTGTAGCACGTCAACACGTGCCGGGGGGGTACATGTGGCATGTCCATCCATCTGAGACAAGCGCGCCCGGAACCAGAACCGGGCCGGGGGCGGTCCCGCGTGGGATGCGTCTCAAGGCGGGCTGGTATCTGCCCGTCGCGCTGCTGACCGACCTCGTCGGGGCGGCCGTGCCGGTGGCACTGCTGCTCTACCGGAGTGGTGAGCCCTACGCGCTGCGGAGCGCCTTCGTGGCCGCGCTGGCCTGGACGCTCGTCCAGTTCTGCCGGCTCAGATACGCGGCGCGCACACTCGGCGAGTCGCGCGGCGCGCTGCCCGTGCTGCACGACTGGCTGATCCTGGTCGGCACACTGGCCGTGGCGCGGGCCGCCTTCGAACTGCATCACGCGCCGCTGCGCTGCCTGCTGGCACTGCTTCCGGCGTTGTTCCTCACGCTCGCCTGCCGCAAACTGACGTACCGTCACCTGGCGCGGGCCCGCAGAAAGGCGCAGGTCGTGACGCGGGTGCTGATGATCGGCGAGCCGTCGGCCGCCGACGATCTCGCGGAGCATCTCGCGGCCCGCACCGACCATCCGTACGTCGTGGTCGGCGTCGTCGCGATCGGCGAAGGCGACCTGGCCGCCGGCGCCCGGCTGTCCTGCCGGCTGCCGTCGGGCACACCGGCCGAGCCGGGCGAGGACAGCGGGCCCGTACTGGCCGCCATCCGTGAACTGCCCGCCGACGTGGTGTTGATCGCGCCGGGGGCCGGGATGTCGGGAGAGCGGCTGCGCCGGCTCTCCTGGGCGCTGCACGACGCGGGTGTCGAGCTGGCCCTGGCACCGGGCCTGCTGGAGATCTCCGTCAAGCGCCTGGAGACCACGTCGGCGGCGGGACTGGCCCTGCTGCGGGTCGTGCCACCGCTGCGGCGCGGACTCCAGCCGACCCTGAAGACTGTCATGGACCGAACAGCGGCGGCGCTGGGGCTGCTGGCCCTGTCACCACTCTTCGTGGTCGTGGCGCTCGCCGTCGGACTGACGTCGTCCGGCCCCGTCTTCTACCGGCAGCGCCGGATCGGGCAGGCGTGTGTGCCGTTCGTGATGTGGAAGTTCCGCACGATGCATGTGGACGCGGATCTGCGCAGGGCCGAGCTGGCCTCGGTCAACGAGATCGACGGTCCGATGTTCAAGATCCGCAGGGACCCCCGGGTCACCCGGGTGGGCAGGCTGCTGCGCCGGGCGTCACTGGACGAACTGCCCCAGCTGATCAACGTGGTGCGCGGTGAGATGTCGCTGGTGGGCCCGCGCCCGCCGCTGGCCGACGAGGTCACGCACTACACCGAGACCGAACTGCGGCGGCTCGCGGTACGGCCGGGGATGACCGGTCTGTGGCAGATCAGCGGACGGTCGGACCTCTCCTGGGACGAGACCGTCCAGCTCGATCTCAGCTACGTCGACAACTGGTCCTTCACCAGCGACGTCGATGTCATGGCCCGTACGCTCCGCGCCGTCGTCGACGGTCGCGGAGCGTACTGAGAGGGGCCGGCGATGACTTCACGTACGCTGCCAGTCGGCGTAGGTGGCGGCGATACCGTCCCGCAGCGGGATGCCCGGCTTCCAGCCGAGCGCGGCGAGCCGGGAGATGTCCAGCAGCTTGCGGGGCGTGCCGTCCGGCTTCGTGGTGTCCCAGCCGATGGTGCCCTGATACCCCGTCACCTCCGCTACGGTCTCAGCCAGTTCGCGGATGGTGAGGTCGGCGCCGCAGCCGACGTTGACGGGGCCGTCGGCGTCGTAGGAGCGGAGCAGCAGTGTGCAGGCGGCGGCGAGGTCGTCGACATGCAGGAATTCCCGGCGCGGTGTGCCGGAGCCCCACAGCACCACCTCGTCCTTGCCCTCGGTGCGCGCCTCGTGGAAGCGCCGGATCATCGCGGGCAGGACGTGCGAGGTCGCCAGGTCGAAGTTGTCGCCGGGACCGTACAGATTCGTCGGCATCGCCGAGATGTACCGGGCGCCGTACTGCCGCCGGTACGACTGGATCTGGATGATGCCGGCGATCTTCGCCAGGGCGTACGCCTCGTTGGTCGGTTCGAGCGGTCCGGTGAGCAGCGCGTCCTCGCTGATCGGCTGCGCCGCGTGCTTGGGGTAGATGCAGGACGAGCCGAGGAAGAGCAGCCGTTCGACGCCCGCCTGGTGGGCGCCGGCGATGACACTGAGCTGGATCTGCAGGTTGTCCTCGATGAACTGGACGGGGTACGTGCTGTTCGCCATGATGCCGCCGACCTTGGCGGCCGCCATGACGACGGCGTCGGGTCCGGTGTCCTTCAGCCAGGCGGCCGTCCGGCCGGCGTCGAGCAGGTCCAACTGGTCGCGGCTCCGGGTGAGTACCTCGTAGCCCTCGGAGGTCAGGTTCCGCGCGACGGCGGACCCGACGAGACCTCGGTGGCCGGCGACGAATATCCGGGCGCCGGCCGGCAGGAGCGGTTCAGTCATGTCAGTCATGAGCCGGATCATGCCAGGAAATCACTACATATACCCAGGGGGCATCGGTCATGAGCAAGTCCGCGCTGATCACGGGCGTGACGGGACAGGACGGTTCGTATCTGGCGGAGCTGCTGCTCGCCAAGGGATACACGGTCCACGGTCTGGTCCGGCGGTCGTCCAGCTTCAACACCGAGCGCATCGACCACATTTACCAGGATCCGCAGCAGGCGAACCGGTCGTTCGTGCTGCATCACGCGGATCTCTCGGACGGTGTGGCGCTGGTGAACCTGCTGCGGGAGATCGGCCCGGACGAGGTGTACAACCTCGGCGCCCAGTCCCATGTGCGGGTGTCCTTCGACGCGCCGCTGTACACCGGTGATGTGACCGGACTCGGCGCGCTGCGGCTGCTGGAGGCCATCAGGGCGAGCGGTGTGGAGACCCGGATCTACCAGGCGTCCTCGTCGGAGATGTTCGGCGCCACTCCCCCGCCGCAGAACGAGGACACCCCGTTCCATCCGCGCAGCCCGTACGGCGCCGCGAAGGTCTTCGCCTACTGGACCACGGTCAACTACCGCGAGGCGTACGGGATGTTCGCCGTCAACGGGATCCTGTTCAACCACGAGTCACCGCGCCGCGGTGAGACGTTCGTGACCCGCAAGGTGACCCGCGCCGTCGCCCGGATCAAGGCGGGTCTCCAGGACCGGCTCTATCTGGGCAACCTCGACGCCGTGCGCGACTGGGGATTCGCGCCCGAGTACGTCGAGGCGATGTGGCGGATGCTCCAGCACACAGAGCCGACCGACTTCGTGGTGGCCACCGGAGTCCCGGCCACGGTACGGGAGTTCGTGGAGACGGCCTTCGCGCACGCAGGTCTGGACTGGGACCGGTATGTGCGGTATGACCCCAAGTACGAGCGGCCCAGCGAGGTCGACTCACTCATCGGAGACGCCGGAAAGGCGCGGGACCTGCTCGGCTGGAAGCCGACGGTGCTCGTCGACGAACTGGCCCGGATCATGGTCGACGCCGATCTGCGCCAGCTGGAGGACCAGTTGGCGGGTACAGCGGTCCGCATCGACCGCTGAGCGACCGCGGAGGGGGCGGTCGCGGCACGGCATCCGCGCAGGGGTGGCGCGGATGAGCACGGCGAACCACACGCACAACAGAACTCCGGCCGTAGGGCCGGGCTATCCCGCCTGGGGGGTACATGCGTAGAACCTGGGGGCTTTCGGCGGCCCTCATCCTGTCCGTCACCGCCGGCATGGGGGTGACCGCCGTGCCGCAAGCAGCGGCGGTGACACCTCCGGTGGCGTTCACCGCCGACGATCTGCCGACCTGGCAGACCAACGGCATCGTCTGGGCACTCGCCCAGGCGGACGACACCGTCTTCGTCGGCGGCACCTTCTCGCAGGTGCGCCCGCCGGACGGTGCGAGTGGCACCGCGCAGAGCGCGGTGAACTTCGTCGCGATGAACGCCGCGACGGGCGCGCCCACTTCCTGCACACTCTCGTTCACCATCGGCAGCGGTACGGCGACGGTACGCGCGCTCGCCGTCTCGCCCGACAAGCAGACGCTGTACGCGGGGGGTTACTTCGGCGCCGTCAACGGCACCCCGGTGAGCAGTCTCGCCGCGATCGACATCGCCACCTGTACGCCGAAGGCGGCCTTCCACCCGAGCTTCGCTGCGACGGTACGGGCGTTGTCCGTCACCGACGACACGGTCTTCGCGGGCGGCGACTTCGGATCGGTCCAGGGCCAGACCCGGCAGCGGTTCGCGGCCGTCGACAGCACGAGCGGCGCGCTGCGGCCGTTCACCGCCGACGCCGACGCTCCTGGGCGGGCCGTCGCCGTCACTCCTGACGGCGACCACGTCGTCGTCGGCGGGGACTTCACCACCGTCAACGGGGCGGACTCGCACGCGCTCGCCGTGGTGGACTCCACCACGGGCGCCAACGTGCAGACGTACCCGAACAACTTCGTGCCGGTCAACTCGGTCGTGAAGGCCATCGGGACCGACGCGACCGGCTTCTACACCGGCAACGAGGGCACCGGCGGCGGCGTCTTCGACGGCCGGATCGCGGTGGATCTCAGCAACTTCGGCCAGCGATGGCGCGACACGTGCCTCGGCGCCACCCAGGCGGTCGAGTCGTACCAGACGGTGCTCTACAGCGCGTCGCACGCCCACGACTGCTCCAGCATGGGCGAGTTCCCCGACGGGCCGCGCAACCATCTGCTCGCCGAGCCCACCAGCACCCCCAGTCTGCTCGGCTGGTTCCCGAACACCAACGACGGGCTGGGCGAGGGCATCGGCCCGCGCGCCCTGGCCATCGCCGGGTCGGGAGCGACCAAGTACCTGTGGGTCGGAGGTGAGTTCACCACGGTCAACGCGGCTCCGGCGCAGGGTCTGACCCGGTTCGCCTCGGGGCCCGACACCGGCGTGCCGGCGGTGCCGCAGGCGAGCGCTTCGAGCGTCAAACCCGGTGAGGTGCAGGTGCGGTGGCGCTCCAGCACCGACACCGACGACAGCACGCTGACGTACAAGGTCTACCGCAACGGCTCGTCGACACCGATCCGTACCGTGGACGGCGACTCACTCCCGTGGTCCCGGCCGCAGCTGTCCTTCACCGACACCACGGTGACCTCGGGCCAGACGTACACCTACCGGGTCACGGCGACCGACGCGGCGGGCAACGCGAGCGGGCTCTCCCCGACCGTGTCCGTGACCGTACCGACCTCGGCCGAGGCCTATCCGGCCGCCGTGCTCGACGACGGCGCCTCGCTGTACTGGCGCTACGACGAGGCGTCCGGCGCCTTCGCGGGGGACTCGTCCTCGTCGAACAACAGCGGTGTCTATCTCAACGCACCGGCCCTGCGGCAGACGCCCGCCGCGGTCAACGGGCCCAGCACGGCGCTCGGTCTCAACGGCACCAACGAGCAGGTCTACAGCGACCGGCCGACGACCGTGACCGGGCCCTACAGTCTGGAGACCTGGTTCAAGACCACCACGACCAGCGGTGGCAAGCTGATCGGCTTCGGCTCCAACACCACGGCCAACAGCGGCAACTACGACAAGCACATCTACATGACCAACGCCGGGAACCTGGTGTTCGGTGTGTACACGGGCTCGACCCAGACGGTCGTGTCGCCCGGCACGTACAACGACGGCACCTGGCACCATGTGGTGGCGACCCAGGGGCCCGGCGGGATGACGCTCTACGTCGACGGCGCGGCCGTCGGCACCAAGAACGTCACCACCAACCAGTCGTTCACGGGCTACTGGCACGTCGGCGCCGACAATCTGAACAGCTGGCCGAGTCAGCCGACGAGCAGCTTCTTCGCCGGCCAGATCGACGAGACAGCCGTCTATCCTTCGGTGCTCTCGGCCACGCAGGTCGCCAACCACCACACGCTGGCGTCCGCTCCGGCCGACACCGTCACCACCGTCCAGGCGGCGGAGGACAGTTACGTCAACGCCGGTGCGCCGAGCACCAATTACGGTACGTCGAGTTCGATGGCCGTACGCGGCACCTCCGCGTACACCAGCTATCTGCGCTTCACCCTGCCCGCCGCACCCAGCGGCACGGTACTGAAGAGCGCGCGGCTCGCGGTCAAGACATCCACCATGGCGGGCGCGGAGTCGGCGGACAGCCAGTCCGTCGTCCCGGTCACCGGGGCCTGGACCGAGGCGGGCGTGACGTACAACAACCGGCCCGCACTCGGCGCGGGGACCCTGGGCACGCTCAGCGGGGCATCGGCCGCGTCGAGCGTCTACTCGACGTCGCTGAGCACATCGGCGCTGTCGGCGGCGCTCGGCAGTTCGTACAGCCTGGCGCTGACGAGCACGGGCACCGACCCGCTGTGGCTGTGGTCGAGCGAGGCCACGGCGAACGAGGGGACACCGCAACTGGTGCTGACCTTCGGCGCACCGTGACGCGGCGTGACGCGGCTCTGACCGCACCACGATGATGGGGAGGTGCGGGGCCCGGCACACACCGGGCCCCGCACCCGCCCGTACCAACCGCACCCGCTCGCACCAACCGAACCCGCCCGTACCGCCCGAACTACCCGTACCGCCCGTGCCACAGGAGCCACTTGATGCGTTCGTTCCCCCGGCGTCCGGCAGCCGCCGCCGTGCTGGCCGCCGCCCTTCTCGCGCTGACCGCCTGCAGTTCGTCGCACGACAGCGACGACGCCGCCGCGCCACCGTCGGGGACGACCGGCAGCGGCCCTTCGGCGCAGGTCACGCCCGCCCCCGAACCGCCCGACGCGCAGGCCGGGGAGAGTCCCGCGCCTTCGCCGTCCGGGGGGCCCGTGCTGCCGGACGCCCAACTGACGCCGGTCACCGGCACGTTCACCAAGAAGGAGAAGCACTACCTCAGCGGCAGGGTGCCGAAGAACATGGACCCGGCGGCGGTCCTGCAGACCGGCCAGGAGGCTTGCCAGCGGGTCGCGCTCACCGCGAAGCACAGCCGCGACGACGCGGTGGGAGCGGTGATCGCGGGTGACATCCCGGACGCGGCGGACGCCATCACCCAGCTGTGCCCCGACCAGAAGCCGGTGCTCGCCGCGGCCAGGACCGGCTTCCCTGACGGCAAGCGGGAGAAGCCTGCGGCCGGCACCTACCGGGCGCTGACCACGGACCCCTCGTGCACCTGGCGTGCTGTCGGCGCCGGCGGCAAACCACTGGCCTCGGGCCCGGCGCCCGGCGCCAAGGGCGAGGTCACCGCCAAGATCCCGGCGGGCACCAAGGAGTTCATCTCCTCGGGCTGCTACGCCTGGCTGCCGGCGTAAGGCCTGATCCGGACGACAGGCCCTACGCCCGCTCAGAGCTTCGCGTACGTCTCCAGCAGGGTGTCGAGCACGGCGTCCATCGAGAACGACTCAGCCGCCAGCTTCCGCGCCGCCGCCGAGGCCGCCGCCGCCGTCTCCGGCTCCAGCAGTTCCAGCACGGCGGCGGCGAGCCCCGAAGCCTCGGCGACCACACGGCCCGCACCGGCCGCGCGGATGTCGCCCGCCAGCCCGTTGGACGTCGTGACGACGGACGGCACGCCCACCGACAGCGCCTCCAGCACGGACATCGGGAACGGCTCGTCCACCGACGGCAGTACGTACACATGCGCGCGCCGCAGCTCGGCGATCATCTCCTCGCCCGACAGCGCCCCCGGGCAGCGCACCTTTTCGCCGAGACCCAGTTCGGCGATCAGCGCCTGGACGGCGGCCAGTTCACCCTCGTCGGGTCCTGCGACCACGAACTCGGCGTCGGGCTGCGCCCGCAGGATCTCCGGGACCGCCGCGACGAAGTCCCGGGGGCGCTTGCGGGCCTGCAGCCGGGCCGCGTAGAGGATGCGCGGCGGCCCTTCGGGGGCGGTCCGCGCCTGCTGCGCCGGTACGCCGTTGACCAGCCGGACCGCCTGCTCCAGCGCGGGTGGCCCGGCCACCGCGTCCAGGCCCCTGCGTTCGTGGTCCGTCAGGTACAGCACGGCCGAAGCTCCGTGCAGCAGCCTGCGGACGGCGAGCGCGTCCAGCGCCTTGGCGAGCAGCCGGTCGCTCGGGTCGACCATGCCGTGTGTCTGGAGTACCAGTGACCGCCGGTGCCTTAGCGCGGCGAGTGCGACGGGCAGGGTCACCAGATCGCGGGCCAGGTGTACGTGGACGACGTCGGCGTCGCGTACGAGCCGCCCCGCAGCGGCGAGCAGCCCGGGTGAGGTGATGCCGCTGAAGCCCACCGGGAGGACCCTGCGGGCCTGGTGGAGCTGGGCGGGCACGCCCTCGACGGCGGAGGGCAGCGGCCCTTCGAAGCCGTCGCCGAGCGCCAGCAGCCGCGCGTCGTGGCCACGGGCCCGCAGTCCCTTGGAGAGGTTGAGCGCGACCCGTACCGGGCCGCCGAAGGCGTGGGTGGGGCTGTGCAGCGTGACGGCGTGCAGCACCCTCATACCGGCTCCTCGACCGGCCGGCGGCCGGCGGCGGTGTGCAGGGTGAGCGCGGGCAGGTCGTTGTGCAGGACCGTACCCGCGGCGACGACGGAGTGCGCGCCGACGGTGACCCCGGCCAGCACGACGGCCCGTGCGGCGACCCAGGCGCCGTCCTCGACGGCGATGGGGGCGTTGCGGTAGCGGAAGTCGGCGGCGCGGTGGTCGTGGCTGCCGGTGCACAGCAGCGCTTCCTGCGAGACGCAGACGTGCGCGCCGATGGTGACGGGTTCCAGGTTGAGCAGCCAGGCGCCCTCGCCGATCCAGCTGTGGTCGCCGATGGTCAGCTTCCACGGCCACAGGATCCGCACCCGGTGCCGGATCAGCACGCCCTCGCCGATCCGCGCGCCGAACGCCCGCAGCAGGGCGACACGCAGCCGGGCCGGGCAGAACCACACCATGAACACCGTGTTGAGCACGGCGAACCACAGCGCCTGGACCAGTTTTCCGCGGCCCTTGTCGTATCCGGCCAGCGTGAAGGCCCTGAGATCCCGCATCCGTCCACCCCCCACGGGCGCCTCCCCTGGCGACCCGGATGCTCAGCCTAGTGGTTGACACAAGGTGACAGCGAGGTGGAGGGACGCCAGGCCCTAGACTCCTGTCCGGGGAACTTTTGAGGGGCAGGGGGGCCTGTGATGGCGACGGACGTGAACGAGGCCACCGGGCCGCCGGTTCCGGTGACCACCGGCGCAGCGCCGGTGGTCTCACCGCGCACACTGCTCTCCCGGGCGCTCTCGGTGCCGCTGGTCCTCGGCCTCGCGCTGGTCCTGCCGGTGGTGGTCGCGTCCCAGTCGGGCGACGGGGTGCACGACGCCGCGTACTGGCTCCAGCTCACCCTGACCGTCTACGCCGGGACCCGGTTGTGCGGGATGGTGCTGACCACCAGGCGCAAGCTGCTCCAGGGGTCGTTCTGGCTCTTCGTCTACATGGCGATGGGGGTGGCGCCGCTGGCGCAGCTGGTGCTCGGCCAGGA
>NZ_JTIY01000001.1:6018563-6020166 GCF_000818175.1 Streptomyces sp. AcH 505 | reverse complement strand
TGCTCCAGGGGTCGTTCTGGCTCTTCGTCTACATGGCGATGGGGTGGCGCCGCTGGCGCAGCTGGTGCTCGGCCAGGAGCCCACCCCGGTGGTGGGCCCGCGCTCGGATCTGACCGAGGCCGTCGCGCTGATCCTGATCGGCTGTGTGGCCTTCGACGTGGGCGCGCTGCTGGCGCGGCACCGGCCCGGCGGTACGGGGCGGGGGGCGACCAGGCCCGCCTTGGTGCACAGACGGCGGCTGTATCTGCTGGTGGTGGCGGCCTTCGTGTGCAGCGCCGCGTTCGTCGTCAAACTGGGCGGCCCCGCGGTGTTCTTCAGCAGCCGGCAGGAGATCATCGCCGGGATCGCGGACGCGGGGCTCTCGCAGGCCGACTCGCAGGCGGGCCAGGCGCTGCTGCGCGGTTTCGGCACCGTACCCGCGCTGCTGGCGCTGCTGGTGTACACGCGGTGGCTGGTCACGTCGCGGCGGGCCCGCCGCTCGGCTCCGGTGATCGCAACCTGGCTGGCGCTCTGCTTGCTCAACCTGGTGGTCAACAACCCGATATCCAATCCGCGTTACTGGTTCCTGACCGTGCTGTTCTCGCTGCTGTTCACGGTCTTCCCGGTGAGTGCGGCGATGTACCGGGCGGCGCTAAGCCTGGGTGTCGTGGTGGCGCTGGTGATCTTCCCGTTCGCCGACCGCTTCCGCTACGACGCGAAGAACTACCGCCCGGTGGAGACGACTTCACTGCTCCAGCCGCTGGCGCTCAAGGACTACGACCAGGTCGGCATGTTCGCCAACACGATCACCTTCGTGCGCTCGGGGCACGGCCACAGTTTCGGCCGCCAGTTGGCAGGTTCGGTCTTCTTCGCCGTGCCGCGCTCCGCCTGGCCGGGCAAGCCGCGCGACACGGGCGTGATGGTCGGCCAGTGGATGGGCACGGTCAACACCAATCTCTCCTCGCCGGTGTGGGCCGAGCTGTGGATCGACTTCGGCCCGCTGGGCATGGCTCTCGGGCTGCTCGGCATGGGGTACGCGGCGGCCAGGGTCGACGGCAGATACGCCCGCAGGGCGACCCGGCGCGCGCCGCCGGGGAGTCTGATCGCGCTGGTGGTGCCGCTGGTGGCCGGCTACTCGTTCATCCTGCTGCGCGGGCCGCTGCTCCAGGCGTCGGGGCGGATCGCGATCGCCGTGCTCTGTGTCGCACTCGTCATGACGTACCGTCAGGACAAGGGAGCGGCGCTGCGCTGATCGTCCGCGAGCCTGTCCGGTTCGGTACGCAGCCGGCTGACCCGTATCCAGGCGGCGAGGGCCTTGAGGGCGGAGCCCGCTGCCAGGCCCCACGCGGCGCCGAGCGCCCCGTCGACGGCGTAACCGCCGAGCATCAGCACGACGGTGAGCAGCGAGAAGACGATCTGCAGGGGCAGGGTGGCGCGCGGGCTGAGCACCCGCAGCGTGACGAGCCCGCAGGTGCCGAGCGCCATGAACGCGTACTGGGTGCCGGTGGCGGGGAACATCTGGGACGCCGACTGCCAGGTGGCGCCCAGGAGTTGGTGCCCGATCCGGTCGGGCAACGCGTACAGCACGGCCGCCCAGCCGAGTCCGACGACGGCCAGCACACCG
>NZ_JTIY01000001.1:5993135-6017738 GCF_000818175.1 Streptomyces sp. AcH 505 | reverse complement strand
CGGCGGAGCGGCAGGCCGAGGCGAGCGTCCCGTCGTCGTCGCCGCGCTCCAGGACGACGGCCTGCCCCACGTACGACATGTTGAGGCCGAGCAGCACGGTGAAGGTCAGGTAGACCATCGAGAAGGCGGCGAAGCCGGCCGCCGTGGAGACCCGGGCCGCCATCACGAGCACCAGGATGTTGGTCAGGCTGGAGGCCGCCTGGTCGAGTACCGAAGCCGCGACGACGGCCGAGCGTCTCACCGCAGATCGCCGGCGCGTACGGTGCGCAGTCCCACCGTGTCGCTGCCGTCCCCCATCGGTGGCTGCTCCGGCTCCTGGGCCGGTCCGGCCGGTGGCGGCGGGCCGTTTCCCGCACCTCTGGCACCGCGGTGCGCCGAGCTGCCGCCCTTGCCGGGGCGGCGGTGCGGTTTGGTGTGCACCACGGCTCCCAGCACCGTACCGCCGGCTCCGGTGATGAGTTCGCGGATCCTGGCGAGGTCGGCACGGTGCACGGACGTCGGGTCGCAGACGACGAGGACGCCGTCCACCCGGTCGGCCAGTGCCAGCGCGTCGGCGTAGGCGAGGACCGGCGGCGCGAGGACGACGACGGTGGCGTTCGGCGAGTCGGCCTCGTCGATCAGCCGGGTCATCCGGGTGGAAGTGAGCGCGCGGGCCACGTTGCGCACGCGCTCGCCGGGGACCAGGTCGAAGGAGCCCGACTCGCCCGCGTCGACGGACAGTTGCCTGCTGCCCGGCCAGCCCGCCTCGTCCGGGTCGGCGGGCAGGCTCCAGCTCGGCCGCGCCGCGGCGTTCACCCGCAGCCGCCCGGCGAGCGAGGGGGTGCGCAGATCGGCCTCGATGAGCAGCACGTCCTTGCCGGTCTCGGCGAACGAGGCGGCCAGGTTGGCGGCGACGGCGGCCGCCGCGTCGCTGCTGCCCCGCGGGGCCACCACGAGCAGCCTGCGCCGGTCGGCGAACCGCTGGTCGTAGGCGAGCCGGAAGGCCACCGAGCGGTACTCCTCGGCGATCCGCGAGTCGGCCTGGTCGGCCAGGAGCGGGCCCGACCCGGCACGCGGCAGGGTGCCGAGCACGGGCGCCCGTACGGCTCGGACGATGTCGCTCGACGAGCGCGGCGAGGGGTCGAACACCAGCCGGACCCAGGCGCCGAGCAGACCGAGCGCGACCCCGACGGCGCCGCCGAGTCCGACGGAGAGCGGCAGCCCGAGCCCCTGCGAGGAGGCGGGCGCCGTGGCGACGGCGATGACATCACCCGGCGTCATGTTGAGCGACTTGAGGCTGCTGATGTTGCTCTGCAGATCGTTGATCTTGTTGAGCAGATTGGCCCGCACCGTGTACGCGGAGTCCGAGGCGGCCGTGTCCTCGGGCAGCTCGTTGATCTCCTTGGTCAGCTCGTCCTGCTGCTTGCCGAGCGGGTTCAGCTCGTCGGTGTAGTTCTTGACCATGCTGTCCCTGATGCCGGTCCACTGCTTCTTGCGCAGGTCCAGATAGGCCTTGGTCAGGGCGTTGGCGCGGCGGGCCGCCTCGGTGGGCGAGGCCGCCGTGTAGGTGAAGTGCAGCACCATGGTCTGGGGCGGGTTGGTGACCTGGATCCCCGAGCGCAGTGCGCCCGCTCCCCCGGCCACACCGAGCCGGGAGGCCGCCAGGTCGAGGACGCTGCCGCTGATCGCGGTCTGCCGCTCGGACCCCATGTCGACGCTCTTGTCCACCGATACGGCGGAGTTGAACGGATCGGTGCTGGGCGCCCGCAGTCTGACGTCGCTGGACGCCGCGTACGACTCGGCGGACGTCACGCCCAGCCAGGCGCCGCCGACCAGGCCGATGCCGACGCCGCCGCCGATCAGCCAGCGGTAGCGCAGCAGCTGCCGGAACTGGTCCCTGAGCGGGTTCGGCTCGTCGTCACCCGCAGCGGAGACATGCATGTCCGTCACGTCAGTGGACCCCCCATGGCCTCGTCGATGAGTGCGTCGATCCGGGCGAGGCCGTCGGCCCGTGACAAATGAGCCGTCACATGGCGTGGTCCCGCCGCCCCCAGAGCGTCGGCGCCCGCCGGATCTTCGGCGAGTCTACGCACCGCCTTCAGCAGATCGTCCGGGTCCTCCGGCGGTACGAGCACCCCGGCGCCGGAACGCAGCACCTCAAGAGCCGTGCCGCCCTCGGCGGCGACCGAGGCGACGACGGGCCGCCCCGAGGCGAAGTACGAGGTCAGCTTGGACGGCACACTCATGTCGAGCACCGAGGCCCGCTGCGTGACGGCGAGGACGTCGGCCGCCGCGAGGATGTCCGGAAACTCATCATCCCCGGCGGGCGGCAGGAAGTCCAGGTTGGGGATGCCGTCGGCGGCCCTGCCCAGCGCCTCGCGCTGGTTGCCGTCGCCCATCAGGACCACCCGCACCGCCGGATCACGTCTGGCCGCCTCGACCAGGACGTCGAGGCCCTGTTTCAGGCCCATGTTGCCGGAGTGCAGCAGGACGGTCTCGCCTTCGGCCCAGCCGAGCCGCTTGCGGGTCTCCGCGCGGGCGCGCGACGGGCCCGGCACATGCGACCAGTTGGGCACGACCCTGATGCGCCCCCGGTCGACGCCCATCGCCCGGACGGGTTCGACGAAGGTCTCGTGGATGACGCCGACCAGCCGGCCGCGCCGCAGGGCGTACGACTCGGCGCGCTGCGCCACGGCGGCGGCGCGGTCGCCGCCACGGATTCCGCTCTGGGCCGCGGCGGCCCCCATCAGGTCCTGCACGACGGGTATGTACGGCACGCGCCAGCGCGCGGCGAGCCGCGCCCCGAGCACCCCGCCGGCGAGGCTGGGCAGCTGGGCCAGTACGGCGTCGGGGCGGCCCATCCGGGGCGGCGCAGCGATGCCGTGCAGCAGGATCGTTCCCTCGAACAGGGCGCGTCTGACGGCGGTCTGCCGAGGCGGGACGGTGTGCCTGCGCCGGTGCACGACGACCCCCCGCAGGTGTTCCGTGCGGCGCCAGACGCCCGCGTACGCCGGGTCCAGGGACCAGGACGGGTAGTGCGGCATTCCGGTCAGGACGTGCGTCTCATGCCCGCTGCCCGCCCAGTGTTCGGCGATCTGTGTGGCGTACGGGCCGATGCCCGCGTGCTCGGGCGCGTAGTTGGTGGACACCAGCAGCAGCCGGCGCGCACCCCCGCCCGGCGCGCCGGTATCTCGGTGTGCTTTCACGAAGCGGTCCCTTCCCCCCAGAGGTGAACCTGATCTCGCCCTCATTGTTCACCCTTACGGAAGGGAATGTGCACGCTATCGTCAGTAGCTTCAGCCGCGCCCGGGGGGGTGCGGCGCCGTGGGGGGTTCATTTCATGGCACACAGTAGGACGAACAACATGCCTTATCGCGTCGGCTACGCACCCGGTGCTTACGATCTTTTCCACATCGGGCACCTCAACATCCTGAGACATGCCCGCAGTCGGTGCGACTACCTGGTCGCCGGGGTCGTCTCGGACGAGATGGCCGAGCGGGCCAAGGGTCGCCGGCCGATGATTCCGCTTGTCGAGCGGCTGGAGATCGTCCGGAGCGTGAAGTACGTGGACGCCGCCTTCGTCGAGACGGTCCCCGACAAGGTGGAGACCTGGCGCCAGGTCCGGTTCGACGTCCTGTTCAAGGGCGACGACTGGCGGGGCACGCCGAAGGGCGACAAGCTGGAGCGGGACTTCGCCGAAGTCGGCGTCGAGATCGTCTACTTCCCGTACACCGTGCACACGTCG
Organism: Streptomyces sp. AcH 505; assembly: GCF_000818175.1. GTDB lineage: Bacteria > Actinomycetota > Actinomycetes > Streptomycetales > Streptomycetaceae > Streptomyces. Next base: position 6,014,014 of record NZ_JTIY01000001.1, on the reverse strand, counting down.
AGCACCCAGCTGCGCCGGGCGCTCGACGTACTGGCCGAGCCCGAGCCGCAGTTCAGCGCGGAACTGCGGTCAGTTCCCGGAACCACTTCGTGAGGAAGGCCAGCAGGAACAGCACGGAAGCGACACCCAGGGCCGTGTAGGCCCAGCGGAACCAGCTCCCGCCGCCCAGCAGCAGGAAGACCAGGCAGAACATGCCGTGGTCGACCGGCAGCAGGGCGACGGCGCGCAGGGTGGACGGCGCGGGCGCGGCGCTGCCCGGCGCGGGACGCGGCTTGAGTTTCTCGGTGAGCAGGCCGCCGAAGAACGTCACGACGGCGGAGAACTGGAATCCGAGCGGCACCAGCAGCCAGGCCTCTTCCGGTATCCCGTAGTGCTCGGGATACCGGAAGAAGGAGATCAGTACGGCGGTGTGCAGCGCGGTGATCTTCGCGCAGTCCACCACATGGTCCAGCCACTCCCCCGCCGCGCTGCCGCTGCCGCGCAGCCGGGCGAGCTGCCCGTCGGCCGAGTCGAAGGCGAAGCCGACGGCCAGCGCGGCCCAGACGGCGATGCCGAGGTCCCAGGACGGCCGGCCCACGGCCAGCGCGGTCACTGCGGCGAAGCTGAACACCGCGCTGACCAACGTGACCTGATTGGGCGTCAGGCCGATGCCGTGCGATCCGGCGGCCAGGTAGCGGCCCACCGGCCTGTTCACGAAGCGGGAGTAGAGCGAGACTCCCTTGGCCGACTTCTGGGCCGTTCTCAGTTCCAGCAGTGCCGTACCGACGGTCCCCATGTCCCCCCCAGGTCATTTGTGTGCACGTCGCGTGAACATCATCGCAGCTGCCCCGCCCCCCGCAAGGCCCCGGTCCCGGCCGGGCGGAGGGACCACCGCAGGAGGGACAATCGGAGGATGGACGACGATCTGCGGGAGACACGGGACCGGGACCAGGAGGGGCGCGCGCGCAACGCCCGGCCGCGGGACGGTCTGGGGCGGCCACTGCCGTACGGGACACCGGGGGTCGAACGGCAACCGGAAGGGCTCGTCCGCACTCCGCGGGAGACGGTCACCGAGGCGCAGCGGCTGCTCGGAGCGGGGATGCCGTTCCACGCGCACGAGGTCTTCGAGGACGCGTGGAAGTCCGGCCCCGAGGCGGAGCGGGCGCTGTGGAAGGGGCTGGCGCAGCTCGCCGTGGGACTGACGCACGCGGCGCGCGGCAACAGCACGGGCGGCGCGCGGCTGCTGCTGCGCGGGGCCGCCCAGATCGAGGGGTACGTGGCAGCGGCGCCGGCGGGCAGCGCTGCGGCGCGCACCGCTCCCACGTACGAGATCGACGTGCCCGCGCTGATCGGCTGGGCCCGGGAGCTGGCCGCGCGGGTCGCGGAGAGCGGCGGTGCGGTGGACGCCGCCGCCCTCGCGCCTACTCTGCGGCGGCCGTGACGAGGACGACTTCGAGGGTGCGCGGGCCGTGCACGCCCTCGACCCGGTCGAGTTCGATGTCGCTGGTGGCCGAAGGGCCTGAGATCCAGGTCAGCGGCCGGGTCGGGTCGAGCCGGGGCATGGCGCGCGGCACGGACGCCACGACCTGGTCCGGCACCCGTACGACACAGATGTGATGGTCGGGGACGAGGGTGATCCGGCGGCGCCCCTGGTCGGGCGAGCCGTCGAGGACGATCGTGCCGGTCTCCGCGATGGCGACGGCGCAGCCGGTGACGACGCTGTCGACGGCGTCCAGCCGCTGGGCCGTCTCGTCGGCGCTGTCCGGGATCCGGCTGACGTCGGACTCCGCCAGCCAGTCCGCGGGGAGCAGCGGCGGTACGGCGACGGTGCGCGCGCCGCGCTCGGCGAGCAGCCGGGCGATGACGGCGGGCAGCCCCGCCTGGTCGGTGCGGTGGACGAGCGCGCGGTAGTCGGCGAGGTTCTCGGCGAGCAGTTCCACGATCCGGTCGTCGGGGGTGTGGGTGTCGAGGTAGTCGCGGGCGGCCTCAGGGGCTTCCGGGGCTTCGGCGACCGCGCTGCGGATCCGGGCGAGAATCCGCTCGCGCGACCCGGAGACGGTGCTTTCCCGCGAAGTGCCGGGCTCTGACGCGGTGCTCATGATCCGGTGTCCTTCCGGCCGTTCTCGCGGTTCTTCTTCCACCAGTCGCGGAACGACTCGGCGGGCATCTCCGGCAGGTCCCGGGTGTTGGTCCAGGCACTCGCGCCGGGCAGCTTCGCGGGGTGGAGCTTGCGGGTCCCGGAGGCCGCGCGCTCCCCCGCCGCCATCACCCGGGGGTGGTCGAAGACCCAGCCGGCGGCCTTCATCGCGGCCTTCTCCAGCCGGTGCCCCTTGCCGCCCTGGTCGGCGACGCGCTCGCGCAGGTGCACCAGCACCTCGGGGATGTCGATGGCGACCGGGCACACGTCGTAGCAGGCTCCGCAGAGCGAGGAGGCGAACGGCAGCGAGGCGTCGATGTCGCTCTGCGTACCGCGCAGTTGGGGGCTGAGGATCGCGCCGATCGGGCCCGGGTACACCGAGCCGTAGGCGTGGCCGCCGGCCCGCTCGTACACCGGGCACACGTTCAGACACGCCGAACAGCGGATGCAGCGCAGCGCCTGCCGGCCGACCTCGTCGGCGAGTGTCCGGGTGCGTCCGTTGTCGAGGAGCACCAGATGGAAGACCTGCGGGCCGTCGGTGTCGTGCGTGCCGGTCCACATGCTGGTGTACGGGTTCATCCGCTCGGCGGTGGACGAGCGCGGCAGCGTCTGCAGGAAGACTTCGAGGTCCCGCCAGGTCGGTACGACCTTCTCGATGCCGACGACGGAGATCAGGGTCTCGGGGAGCGTCAGACACATCCGGCCGTTGCCCTCGGACTCGAAGACCGCCATCGTGCCGGTCTCGGCGACCATGAAGTTGGCGCCGGAGATGCCGACCTTCGCGCGCAGGAACTTCTCGCGCAGATGGAGCCGGGCGGCCTCGGCCAGTTCGGCGGGTGTGTCGGAGAGCCCGTCGGGGGCCGCCCGTCCCCAGTTGCCCATCTCCTTGGTGAAGATGTCCCGGATCTCGCCGCGGTTGCGGTGGATCGCGGGGACGAGGATGTGCGAGGGGCGGTCGTGGCCCAGCTGGACGATCAGCTCGGCCAGATCGGTCTCGTACGCGGAGATGCCCTCCTCGGCGAGGGCTTCGTTGAGGCCGATCTCCTGCGTGGCCATGGACTTGACCTTGACGACCTCGGTCTCGCCGGTCGCCTTGACCAGCTCGGCGACGATCCGGTTCGCCTCGGCGGCGTCGGCCGCCCAGTGCACCACGCCGCCCGCGGCCGTGACGGACTCCTCCAACTGGACGAGATAGCGGTCCAGATGGCGCAGCGTGTGGTCCTTGATCTGTTTGCCGGCCTCCCGGAGCTGCGCCCAGTCGGCCAGTTCGGCGACGGCGGTGGCCCGTTTGTCGCGGATGGTGTGGGTGGCGTGGCGCAGATTGCCGCGCAGGGTCTCGTTGGCGACCGCTTCCTTCGCGGCCGTGGGGAAGGCGGGCATCCCGACAAATGTGCCGCTCATGACCAGGGCTCCTCTTCGGTCGACGCAAGGATCTCCGCGAGATGCAGGGCGCGCAGCGGGGCGTCGGCGCGGCTCAGTACGCCGCCGATGTGCATCAGACAGGAGTTGTCGGCGCCGCAGAGCACCTCGGCGCCGGTCGCGACGGCGTGACGGACTTTGTCCTGGCCCATCGCGGCGGAAACATCGGAGTTCTTCACCGCGAAGGTGCCGCCGAAGCCGCAGCACTCCTCGGCGCCCTCCAGCTCGCGCAGCTCCAGGCCCTTGACCGCGCGCAGCAGTTGGCGGGGGCGCTCGCCCAGTCCCAGCATCCGCAGCCCGTGGCAGGACGGGTGATAGGTGACGGTGTGTGGGAAATACGCCCCGACGTCCGTCACGCCGACCACGTCGACCAGGAACTCGGTGAGTTCGTAGGTGCGCGCGGCGAGCGCGGCGGCGGCCGCGTCACCGATCTTCGGATAGTGGTTCCGCACCATGGCGGCGCAGGAGCCCGAGGGCGTCACCACGTAGTCGTAGCCGTCGAAGGTCCGCGCCATCCGGCGTACCAGCGGCTCGGTCTCGCGGCGGTAGCCCGTGTTGAACTGCGGCTGGCCGCAGCAGGTCTGGGCCTCGGGGAAGTCCACCTCGACGCCCAGGCGCTCCAGGAGCCGCACGGTCGCGATGCCGGTGGACGGATACACGGCGTCATTGACGCAGGTGACAAAGAGAGCGGCACGCATGAGCGGAGCATATGTCGCCGGTGGTGGCCCGGGTAAGAGCGGTGCGCGGGACCCTTTCGGTCAGACATCCGATGAATAGGGCTACACGATCTGCCAGGTCGAGGATTTTTGCTTTCACCTTCATTTTTTGCGCAGATTCATAGACTTCCTGCGCTGGTGCTCCTAGCCTTTTCGCGTCCGCAGAGTCCCCACGAGCCGCAAGGACGTATGTCTGTGACGCCTCCCCCTAGACGCCGCTTGTTCCGCCGCGGCATATCCGCATCTGTCTCACTCGCCCTCGCCGTGGCCGGGACGGCCACGGCGGTGGTGCTGTCCACCGCACCCGCCGCCCAGGCGGCGGGGGTCCCCGCACCCTCGCCGGTCGGCGTACCGGGCCGCGGCGCGACGGTTCCCTTCAAGGAGCAGGAGGCGGAGTACGCCGCCACCAACGGCTCCCTGATCGGACCTGACCGCCTCTACGGCCACCTCCCCTCGGAGGCCTCGGGCCGCCAGGCGGTCACGCTCGACGCGACCGGCGAGTACGTGGAGTTCACCCTCACGGCGCCGGCGAACGCGATGTCGTTCCGCTACTCGCTGCCGGACACCTCGGACGGTGCGGGACGCGACGCCAGCATCGACCTGAAGGTCAACGGCAACCAGCTCAAGAGCGTGCCGGTGACCTCCAAGTACAGCTGGTACTACGGCGGTTATCCGTTCAACAACAACCCGGGCGACACCAACCCGCACCACTTCTACGACGAGACCCGCACGATGTTCGGGTCGACGCTGCCGGCCGGCACCAAGGTCAGACTGCAGGTCTCGTCCACCGCGCAGTCGCCCACCTTCACCATCGACCTCGCCGACTTCGAGACGGTCGCGGCGCCCATCGCCAAGCCGTCCGGCGCGCTCGACGTGGTCAGCGACTTCGGCGCCGACCCGACGGGGGCCGCCGACTCGACGGCCAAGATCCAGGCGGCGGTCGACGCGGGCAAGGCCCAGGGCAAGACGGTCTACATCCCGCAGGGCACCTTCCAGGTCCGCGACCACATCGTCGTCGACCAGGTGACCCTCGCGGGTGCGGGCCCCTGGTACAGCGTGCTGACCGGACGCGACCCGTCCAACCGGGCCAAGGCCGTCGGGGTGTACGGCAAGTACGCCAACGCGGGCGGCAGCAAGAACGTCACCCTGAAGAACTTCGCCATCCTGGGCGACATCCGGGAGCGCGAGGACAACGACCAGGTCAACGCCATCGGCGGGGCCATGTCGGACTCCACGGTCGACAACGTGTGGATGCAGCACACGAAGGTCGGGGCGTGGATGGACGGCCCGATGAACAACTTCACCATCAAGAACAGCCGCATCCTCGACCAGACCGCCGACGGCGTCAATTTCCACATGGGCGTCACCAACTCGACGGTCACCAACACCTTCGTACGCAACACGGGTGACGACGGTCTGGCGATGTGGGCGGAGAACGTCCCGAACGTCAACAACAAGTTCACGTTCAACACGGTGATCCTGCCGATCCTGGCGAACAACATCGTCACCTACGGCGGCAAGGACATCACGATCTCCGACAACGTGATGGCGGACACCATCACCAACGGCGGCGGGCTGCACATCGCCAACCGCTATCCGGGGGTCAACTCCGGTCAGGGCACGGCCGTCTCCGGCACCACGACGGCGGCGCGCAACACCCTGATCAGAACCGGCAACAACGACTTCAACTGGCAGTTCGGCGTCGGCGCCGTCTGGTTCAGCGGTCTCAACGAGCCGGTCAACGGCAACATCAACATCACCGACAGCGAGATCCTGGACAGCTCGTACGCCGCGATCCACCTGATCGAGGGCGCGACGAACGGGCTGCACTTCAACAACATCAGGATCGACGGCGCGGGCACGTACGCGCTGCAGATCCAGGCGCCGGGCACGGCCTCGTTCACCAACGTCAAGGCCACCCACATCGCCCAGTCCAACCCGATCCACAACTGCATCGGCTCGGGCTTCCAGATCACCCAGGGCACCGGCAACTCCGGCTGGTTCGCCAACCCGCCGGTCTGCACGGGCACCTGGCCGACCCCGATCTGGACCAACGGCGGCGTCGCACAGGGCGGCAACCCGCCCACCGACCCGCCGACGGACCCGCCCACCGACCCGCCGACCGACCCGACGGACCCGCCCACCGACCCGGGCGACCAGGGCAACATCGCGCAGGGCCGGCCGATCGCCGAGACCAGCCACGCCGATGTGTACGGCGTGGGCAACGCGGTCGACGGCAACGCCAACACCTACTGGGAGAGCAGGAACAACGCCTTCCCGCAGTCGGCCACGGTCGACCTCGGCGCGAACAAGGCCGTCAAGCGGCTGGTCCTGAAGCTGCCGCCGGCGGCGGCGTGGGCCACCCGTACGCAGACCCTGAGCGTGCTCGGCTCCACGGACAACAACACCTTCACCTCGCTGAAGGCCTCGGCGGGCTACACGTTCAACCCGTCGAGCGGCAACACGGCGACCATCACCCTGCCCGGCACGTCCGCCCGCTACATACGGGTGACGTTCACCGGCAACACGGGCTGGCCGGCCGCGCAGCTCTCCGAGCTGGAGGCGTACACCAGCTGACCGCCACCACTCGGTGACACGCGTGCGGGCCCGGCCGCGAAGGTCGGGCCCGCACTGCTGCGCCCGGACGGACGGCGGCCGACCGGTCGGCGGACCGGACGGCCGACCGGCTCAGCGGGCCAGGACGGCGCTGATCGTCTTGCCGCCGCCGGGCCCCGGCAGCACGGTGACCTTCTGGGCCAGCGTCTTGATCATCGGCCAGCCGAAGCCGCCGTCGCGTCCGGTGATGTCGGGAACCCGGTCCTCGGGCGGGGCCGGGCTCGGGTCGTCCACCGTGATCTGCAGCGACCGCCGGTCGGCGCGCAGCCGCATCGAGGTGACCGCCCCCGCGTGCCGCAGCGCGTTGGTCACGAGCTCGGAGACCACGAGTACCAGATTCTGGGCCGTACGGGTGGAAGGGATCGGATCGAGGCCGGCCAGGAATCCGTAGGCGGCATCGCGTGCCTCGGCCGCGAGGAGCGGCCGGGAGTCGCGTTCCGCGGACGGGAGATGCCGGTCGTCGCTCGTGTGCGGATGGTGCATCGTGGCTCACCCCGGAGATATGGGCTGTGGCTCTGGCCTGTCCTTTCTCCGCCTACCCCGCAGAGCGGCGCCGAACAGTGCCGGAGTGAACCCAGTGGCGGCCGGGGCACTCGTCCGGCCCCCTGGCGCCGTGTGAGAACGGTCTCAGCGGGCAGAGCAGTGGCATGGAAGGCCACCTTCCCGAGGAGCGGGTCCCGTCAGGGCCCGGGGCCGACGACCCCGGGGTTTCGGCGGAGACTGTCGCCGACATCTCGGTGCGGGCGGCTGTCGCCCTCGACCCGCAGCTGCTGCCGCACCGGCTGCGGGTGCTGTACGTGGTCGGGGAGCGCCCCAGGATCAATCTGACCCGGCTCGCCAAGGCCGTCGATCTCGGGCTCCCCCGGGCCAGCCGGCTGTGCGGCCGGCTGGCGGCGGCGGGCCTGCTGACGCGTACGGCGGTGGCGAGGGACCGGCGCGGTGTCGAGTTCACGCTCACCGAGGAAGGCGCGGCCGAGCTGGCCGGTCATCTGGCGGGACGGGCGGCCGAGCTGGCGGCCGTCATGCGGCTGATGTCGGTGGAGGAACGCCGGGACCTGCTCGCGGGGCTGCGGTCCTTCGTCGTCTCACTCGACGCCGTCAGAGGCGACAGGCCCTGACGCGTCGGGGGCGGCCAGGGCCGCCTCGACCGTCTCGTACACCGGCAGGGCGCTGCCCAGACCGATGACCTCGAAGAGCCGCGCGATGAAGGCGGAGGGCTTGGCGACCCGCAGCCGTCCGCCCAGCTCGCTGCGCGCCTTGAGCAGCACGTTCACCGTCGTGGAGTCGGCGAAGCCGACCCCGGACAGATCGAGGACGACGGGCCCGGGACAGCTCTCGCCGGCCTCGGTGAGCGCTCCGGCCAGCGGCGCGATGTTGTCCAGGTCCAGATCACCGCTGACGGTGAGAACGACCGCGTCACCGGCTTGGCCGGCAACCAGTCCCATGACTTGGCCTGCACTGTCGGGAGGGAGCACGGAGATCCTTCGAGCTGTCGGTGAGACGGTGTGACGCTGACCCCACGATAGAAGCGATAGTTGTCATTTGACAACATTCTCTGGTGAGCAACAATCTGTTCACTGTCTCCGCACGACGCTTCGCGCGGAGAGTAACGTGCATGGGGCGGGAGATGGGGCCGAATGAAGCTATGCGCTGTCCGCGACCTCGTCCTGCGCCTCTCCGGGCCCGTCCTGGGCGGTGCCCAGCCGGGAACGCGCCGCGGCACGGAACGCGGCGAGCCCTTCGGCGAGCATCATGATGTCGGAGGGGTCCATCTGCTCCAGCACGGCCTCGACCTCACGGGAGCGGAAGGCCCGGTACTCGTCGAGCACCACATGGCCGCGCCTGGTGAGTCTCAGTTCCACCTCCCGGCGGCTCGTCGGACTCGGCGAACGCTGGACCAGGCCCATGGCCTCCATCCGGTCGCAGAGCCTGCTCAGCGAGGAGGGACGCGAGCCGAGCACCTCGCTCAGCGTCCTGAGGTTGGCACCCTCGTGCTCCTCGATGACGAGAAGGGCTCTTAGCTGGGAAGGCGATACGGGCCCCGAGGGCGCGGCGTCCTGGCCTCGCCCCCACAGCACCTCAAGCAGCTCGGAGGCGGCGCAGGCGGCCTCGGCAACCTGCTCACGCTGGCGCGACTGACCGGTGAAGCGGGACATCGATCCACTCTTTCATCCGGCACGGGCCTTTGTCAGCCCGGACGGATCCGCCCCTGGACGAAGAAGGCCTGAACGAAAGTGACTGTACTCGCGGATGTGGAGAGAGCGGTGCGCACGGCGGCGCCGCACGCCCTGGTGGAGGCCGTACGCGGGGTGCTCGAAGCCGCGTACGGGGCGACATCCGTACAACTGCACCTGGTCGACTACGGGCTCACGGTGCTCCAGCCGGTCGGCGGCGGCATTCCCGCCGGCCGCCCCGACGAGGCCCTGTCGTTGAACAACACGCCCGAGGGGCGCGCCTTCGGCAGCCAGGAGCCGAGCGAGCGGGAGGTCAGGCACAAGGACGCCGTCGACCACCATCTGCCGGTCACCGTGCGCGGCGAGCGGCTGGGGATCCTGACCGTACGGCTGCCGGCCGACCGCTCGACGGCGGCGACCACCGAGGAGCTGACCCAGGTCGCCGAGCTGCTGGGCCACGAGATCCTGGTGGCCGAGCGCGACACGGACCTCTACCGGCGGGCGCGCCGGGTGAACCGGCTGACGCTGGCCGCCGAGATGCAGTGGGAGCTGCTGCCCGCGCGTGCCTGCGCGGCGCAGGAGTACGCCCTGGGCGCCCAGCTGGAGCCGGCGTACGCGATCCACGGCGACAACTTCGACTGGTCGGCCGACGCCGAGACGCTGACCCTCGCGGTGACCAACGGCATGGGTGAGGGCATCCAGGCCTCGCTGCTCACCAACCTCGCGGTCAACGCCCTGCGCAACGCCCGCAGGGCCGGGATCGGCATCGCCGACCAGGCGGCGCTGGCCGATCAGGCCCTGTACGAGCAGCACAGGGGCGCCTCCCACGTCTCGACGCTGCTGCTGCGCTTCGAACTGGCCACCGGCCAGGTGGAGGCGGTGGACGCCGGCTCCCCGCAGCTGTGGCGCCAGCGCGGCAAGAACGTGGAGCGCGTCGAGCTGGAGGCGCAGCTGCCGCTCGGCATGTTCGAGGAGTCGGACTATGTGGCGCAGACGTTCCAGGTCGAGCCGGGCGACCGGCTGCTGTTCGTGAGCGACGGCGTCTACGCGGCGGTCTCGCCGCGCGGGGAGCTGTACGGGGACCGCGCGCTGAGCCGGGCGATCAACTCCACGAGCCTGCTGCCCGCACCGATGGTGCCGCGCGCGGTCCTGCGGGAGCTGGCGGAGCACCGGGACGCCGAGTCCCTCGACGACGCCCTCGTCCTGTGCCTGGACTGGTTCGGCAGGAAGGACGACGGTACGAGCGGCGACATGCACCCGTACGGCGGCCCAGGGGCGCTCGACAGCTGACCGGGGCCGGCAACCGCCTGAGAGCCCGGCTCAGGCCTTGCGGCGGCGCTCCAGGTCGAAGACGGCCTGGACGCGCTTGCCCACCGGGACGCGCTCGGCGCTCAGCCGGTCGCTCAGCGCGTGGACGATCTCCATGCCGTGGCCGCCGAGCCTGCTGGGGTCCTGCTCGTAGCGGCGCGGCAGGGTGGCGCTGCTGTCGTACACCGTGACCGTGACATGCCGGTCCGTGCCTTCGAGCTCCAGCAGGTACGGGCCGTGGCTGTGCCGCTCCGCGTTGGTGACCAGTTCGCTGACCACCAGGAGCAGATCGTCACGGGTACGGCCGCCGAGTTCGGCGAGCCACTCCGCCTCCAGCTGCTGGAGGAAGCGCACGGTCAGCTGCCGGGCCTCGGCTATGCATCCCGGTTCGCCACTGAATTGAGCCGCTCGTCGCAAAGGCTGCACAGAATCCGCCGCGGTGGGCGCGTACTCCGCGCCGATAGTGATCTGTTCGTTCATTCGCTCCTGCCCTGCCCGGCACCGGTGAGAGTGATCGGGGACCCCCTGCTCCGGTTGCCCTTCTGCCCTCACACGCCGTGGATATGCCCACGGGTTTCGTGAAGGGGTTCACTGGCGGCCCGGGAGCCGGACCACGGTGACGAAGAATTCGTCGATCTGCCGGACCGCCGCGATGAACTGGTCGAGGTCGACCGGCTTCGTCACGTACGCGTTGGCATGCAGTTTGTAGCTGCGCAGGATGTCTTCCTCGGCCGACGACGTGGTCAGCACGACGACCGGGATCAGCGCCAGCTCGGGGTCCGTCTTGATCTTCTCCAGGACCTGCCGCCCGTCGTACCTCGGCAGGTTGAGGTCGAGCAGGATGAGGTCGGGGCGCACCGCGTCCGTGTGGTCGCCCCGCCGGTACAGGAAGTCCAGGGCCTCTTCGCCGTCGCGCACCACATGCAGGGTGTTGCGGATCTTGTTGTCCTCGAACGCCTCACGCGTCATCAGCTCGTCGCCTGCGTCGTCCTCGACCAGGAGTACCTCGATGGACTGCATGCGGGTGGTCACGTGGCGGCTCCCGGCAGGGTGGTGAGAAGTTCGGTCGTTTTGCTGCGGTCGGGCTCGACGGGGACGGTGAAGTGGATACGCGTGCCACCCTCCGGCACGGACTCCAGCCAGATCCTGCCACCGTGGAACTCGACGATCTTCCGGCACAGGGCGAGACCGATGCCCGTCCCCTCGTACTCGTCCCTGGCGTGCAGCCGCTGGAAGATGACGAAGACCTTCTCGGCGAATTCCGGAGCGACCCCGATGCCGTTGTCGGTGACGCTCAGATGCCAGTCGTCCTCCTCGCGGACACAGCCGACGGTGATCACGGACGGCTCGTCGGCCCTGCGGAATTTTATCGCGTTGCCGACGAGGTTCTGCCAGAGCATCGCGAGGGTGGTCGGGTCACCGCTCACCTCGGGCAGCGGCTCCTCCCTGACCACGGTGACCTCCGCCTCCTCGATGATCAGGCCGAGGTTGCCGAGCGCCCGGTCGAGGGCCATGTCCAGCGAGACCGTCTGCCACGCCTCGAGGACCCGGCCGACCCGGGAGAAGGTGAGCAGGTCGTTGATGAGGACCTGCATCCGCTTGGCGCCGTCGACGGCGAAGTCGATGTACTGCTTGCCGCGGCCGTCGAGCTGTTCGCCGTACCGCTTCTCCAGCAGCTGGCAGAACGAGGCGACCTTGCGCAGCGGCTCCTGGAGGTCGTGCGAGGCGACGTAGGCGAACTGCTCCAGCTCGGAGTTCGAGCGACGCAGCTCCTCGGCCTGTTCGCCGAGCAGTGCCTCGCGCGCCTGGGTGACGGCGAGTTCGTCGGCGAGCCGGCCGCGCATGTCCTCGACGGCGGCGCCGACCGCCCGTACGTCGGAGGGGCCGAGGATGGTGATACGCCGGTCGAAGGCGCCCGCGCGCACCCCGTCGGACGCGGCGCGCAGCGCGCTCAGCGGCCGGCCGACCATCCGGTGCACGACGAGGCCGAGGCCCACGACGGCGACGACGAAGACAGCCAGCATCGTGAGGAACAGCGCGTCGCTGACCCCGCGCGCGTGGTTGAGTTCGGTGCGCGCGGTGTCCCTGGCGGCGTCGAGGTGGTCCTCCTGCAGGGTGAACCGGCGGCGCAGCGTGTCGAAGGTCGTCTTGCTGCGGGTGAGCTGCTCGGCCGAGGCGGCTTCGGCGCCCCGGGTCCGCACGGAGGTGATCAGCGGCTCGGCCACCTGGCTGCGCCAGTCGGCCGCCGCCTTGGTGATACCGGCGAGGTCGGCCTCGGACCTCGGGTCGCCGGCCACGAAGCGCGCGACGTTGGCGGTGAACCGCTGCTCGTCCTTGCGGCCCTGCTGGTAGGGCTGGAGGAAGGAGGGTTCGGCGGTGAGCGCGAAGCCGCGTACGCCGGTCTCCTGGTCGAGCAGCGACTTCTGCAGCTGGAAGACGGCGGAGCGGGCGGGCTGGATGTGGTCCACGAGCTGTGCGGTGCGCTCGTTCGTACGGGACAGCAGCACGCTGCCGACGGCGGCGCAGCAGGAGACGACCAGCACCATGACGGCGAGGATCAGCCAGACCCAGCCCTGGACGGAGAGCCGCGTGCGCGCGGTGCTCCACAGACTCATAGGGCATCGTCCCAGCCGAGGTGGAGCACGGCCACGTCGTCGGCGAGTCCCCCGTAAGGCGCGGCCCCGCGGGCCGCCCCTTCGACCAGGGCGTCCACGAAGGCCTGCGCGGGCAGCTCGCCGTGCCGGCGGGCCAGTTCCAGCAGACCGTCCTCGCCGAGCCGCGTGGTGGGGCTCGTACGCCCCTCGAAGAGGCCGTCGGTGAACAGGACCACCGACCCGTCGGGCGGCAGCGGCAGCACCGCCTCGGTCCAGCGGCCCATGCCGGGCATCAGCCCGAGCGCCATGCCCACGTGCGGTTCCTTCCAGTTCACCGATGTCCCGTGCCGTACGAGCAGCCCCGGGTGGCCGGCGCGGACGACCCGCACCTCGTGGCGGCCCGGCGGGAACACGAGTGAGGTGACCGTGGCGAATAGATGATGGTCGGTGCGCTCGGCGACCAGTATCTCCTCCAGCAGCCGGACCTGTTCCAGCGGCTGGGTGCCGCACAGCACGGCGGTGCGCCAGGCGACCCGCAGACACACCCCGAGGGCGGCCTCGGCGGCGCCGTGGCCCGACACGTCACCGATGACGGCGTGCACGCTGCCGTCGGCCGTCTGCACGACGTCGTAGAAGTCCCCGCTGAGCAGTCCGTGGACGCGGCCCGGCTCGTACCGGGCGATGGCGCCGAAGTCCTCGCCGCGCAGCAGCGGCACGGGCAGCAGACCGCGTTCGAGCCGGGCGTTCTCCTGGGCCATCAGTTCGTTGGCCCGCAGCGCGGCCGTGGCCCGCTCGACCTGCTTGCGCTGGAGGGCGTAGCGGACGGCTCTGCTCAGGGTCTCCGGGTCGAGCCTGCCCTTGACGAGATAGTCCTGGGCGCCGGTCGCCACGGCCTGCAGCCCCGTCTCACCCTCGGCCATGCCGGTCAGGACGACGATGGCGGCGTCCGGCGCGCTGCGCACGATACGGGTGACGGCGTCCACCCCGTGGACGTCCGGCAGATGGAGGTCGAGCAGCACACAGACCGGCTGGGGGCAGGTGAGCAGGAACCCCTGGGCCTCCGCCAGCGTCTTGCACCAGGTGAGGGTGGACTCCAGGTCGCTGTCGGCGAGCATCTCCTCGACGAGGAGCGCGTCGCCCGCGTCGTCCTCGACCAGCAGCAGCACGGCGTCCACGGCCCGTACGGAGCCGCGTACAGCGGTGACGTCCTGAGCCGGCACGCCGGGCAGCGCCACGTCACGGCGGCGCCGTCCGGGACGCGCCGAGACGCCCGTGGGCAGCTCGGCCACACTCCACCCCCTCAGCAGACGACGTCGGCGGAAGACGTCGTTTCGGCCGGAAGCATATGCGACAACCGGAGCATCATTCCGGCCACGGTCCGAGAACAGCCCCGGGCCCCCGGTACCGCCACGAGTTGTCGCAAAGCGGCAGGACCGGAGGCCGGATTCGAGCACACTGGCACCGTGCGACGCTCACGGCCGGTCAGGACCCGCAGGCTTGATCCGGCACCACGAGGGCAGACGCACGGCAGAGAGCCCAGCCGCGTACGGGGGTGCAGGCCCAATGACAACGGTTGACGACGGAGCCGACAATGCCGTCGCCGGCGCGCTGAGATGGATCGACGCGCTCCCGGCCAGCGCCGCCGAGGCACGCGCGCTGACCGGCGAATTTCTGGCGCATTATGAGCCACCGGTGTCCTCGCGCACGCTCGGGGACATCCTGCTGGTCGTGTCCGAGCTGGTGACCAACGCGATCCGGCACGCCGGGGGCGTGACAGCGATGCGGATCACCGCGGGGGACGGCCTGGTCGAGGTGACGGTACGGGACGCGAGCGCGACCGCACCGTCGGTCAGGGACCACGGGTCCGGCGGCCGGGGGCCCGACTGGCTGCCCGGCGGATACGGCTGGCCGCTGGTGCGGCGGCTGGCCGACGTGGCGGTCGTCCCGCTCCCCGAGGGGGGCAAGCTCATCCGGGCGACGCTCGCCTCGTGACCCCGCGGGGGCCCTACCGGAGGCCTGATGCGAACGAGCGGCCCTACCGGTGGCCGCGCAGGCGCGCGCGCAGGAGGTTGGGGTCGGTGGCCGTCGTGTAGGCGGCGCTCAGTACGTACACCTCGTCGCCGCGCAGCGCCACGGAGGTGGGGTTCTGGAGCCCGTCGGCGGCGTCGAGGACGGTGGAGCTGCTGCCGTCGGACGTGATCCTCACGACACCGTTCGGACCGTTGAGCGCGGCCAGCACGTCGTCGCCGCGGCCGGTGAAGGCGAAGTCGTCGATGCCGGCCAGGCCTGACGCCCTGAGCTGCGGCGCCCCCGCCCGGTTTCCGGGGCGGATCGGTATGCGCAGGAGCGTGCCCCGGTCGAGGTTGGACACCCACAGGGCGCCGCCGTGCACCTTCGCGCCGTTGGCCCCGAGGAAGCCGGCCGAGGCGAGTTCGGGGGCCGTGGACCACGCGGTGGGGACGCCGCCGGTGACGGGGACGGTCCAGACGACGCCGAGCACCGAATCGGTGATGTAGAGCTGCTTGCCGCGCGTGTCCAGGGCGAGCCCGTTGGGCAGCCCGTCGGCGGGCAGCGCGGCGATCCTTCGCGGCGCCTGTCCCGGGCTCAGCCGCCACAGCCCCGTCAGATCGGCGGTACCGGTCGCGTACAGCACGTACACGGTGCCGTCCGGGGTGTGGACGATGCCGGTGGTGAGCGGGAAGCCGAGGACGGGCGTGCCGACTCCGCCGTCGGCGGGCGCGGGCAGGGTCGCCAGGACGCGCGTCGTACCGTGCGCGCTCACCCGCGCCACTTGACGGCCGCCGGCGAAGGTGACGTCGGCCGAGCCGTCGGGCAGCAGGGCGACGTTCTCCGGCATCTGCCCGGCCGAGAGGTCGAAGTGGGCGGCGATCCGGACATCCGCCAGTGGACTCGGGCGCGTTGTCGCAGCGGCGGAGCCGACAGGGGCGACCGCCGCGAGGACGGCCACGGCCGCCAGGACGGCCGATGTGGTGATCTTGGTACGTCGCTCGTTCATGATTCCTCACTTGTTTTCGGGCAGGCGTCAGCCGCGGTGCGGCGGGACGGTAGGGACAGGGGTGCGGAACTCGGTTCAGGCGGCGCGGTGTTCGGCGTCGCCACGGGCCGGTTCCCGCGGTGCGACGGGCGCGGTGGGAGCGGTGGCGTGGGCGAGCAGGGTCAGGGCCGTGGCGGACGGGGAGCCGGGTTCCGCCGTGGCCACCACCAGGGCAGGGCCTGTCCCCTGCGGGCTCTGCAGGGTCTGCTGACTGACCGTCAGCGATCCGATCAGCGGATGCCGCATCTCGTACTCCGCGACATCGCAGGGCACGATCCGGTGATCGGCCCACATCGTGGTGAACACCGTGCTGCGCATGGTCAGTTCGCCGATCAGTGCGGCCAGCGGCGGATCGTCCGGGTGGCGGCCGGCGGTCAGCCGCAGATTGCCCACCACCGCCTTGGCCTTGGCGGGCCAGTCCGCGTACAGCTCGCGGGTGTGCGCGTCCAGGAAGACCAACCTGGCCATGTTCGGGCGTCGTTCGGGGTCGTCGGGGCTGTCCGGGTCGAGATGGCCGGCGAACAGCGCGTGACCCTGGCGGTTCCAGGCCAGGACGTCGGTGCGCCGGCCGAGGACGACGGCGGGCGTGCCATCGACGGCCGCCAGCAGGGCCCTGGTCGCCGGGGTGACGCGTTCGGGACGTACCCGGCCAGCGGGTCGCCGGCCCTTCGGGGCCCGCGCCAGTTCATGGAGATGGGAGCGCTCGGGCTCCCGCAGGCGCAGAGCGCCGGCGATGGCGTCGAGCACCTCGGGCGAGGCGTTGTGGGACCGGCCCTGCTCCAGGCGTGTGTAGTAGGGGACGCTGACTCCCGCCAGCATCGCCAGTTCCTCACGCCGCAGCCCCGGCACCCGGCGCCGCTCGCCGTAGGTCCGCAACCCGACGTCCTCGGGGCGCAACTGGCTCCGGCGGGCCTGGAGGAAGGCGGCGAGCTGCCCGTGCTTGTTCATGGATCCGAGTATGCGCGGCGCCGACGATCCGTGCCTGACCCTGCCGGGGTGCGGTTCCGGAACCGGGTCCCGGCCGGCGGTCCGCTCTCCCGAGCTCTCCTTATTAACCACTCGGGCCAAGTGAATCCCGCTGTCCCGGACGGCGGTTATGAACAACGCAAGATCGGGGAACGCGGGAAACGGAATTCAGGCGTTTCCGAGCTTGAACCCCACACCGCGTACGGTGATGATCCAGCCGCTTCCGCCGAGTTTCCCGCGCAGACTGCTGACATGGGTGTCCACCGTCCGCCGGGACCACGAGTCGCCCCAGACCTGTTGCAACAGGCGTTTGCGCGAGATGACGGTGTCGGGGTGCGAGGCGAGCAGGCACAGCAGGTCGAACTCCTTGCGGGTCAGCCCCACGCCCTGGCCGTCCACGCTGACTTCACGGGAGTTGACGTCTATGTGCAGCGGACCGTGGTCTATCGCGTGCCCCAGTCTGCGCTGGGTGCTCACCCGTCTCATGACCGCCTCGATACGGGCCATCAGCTCGCGGAAGCCGTACGGCTTCACCAGATAGTCGTCGGCCCCCGCCTGAAGTCCCAGCACCCGGTCCAGTTCGGAGCCGCGTGCGGTGACGACGATCATCGGGACGCAGCTGACGGAGCGGATGGCCTTGCAGACCTCCAGCCCGTCCAGGTCCGGCAGTTCGAGGTCGAGCAGGACGAGATCCACGCTCTCGTGCGCCTCCAGGGCCAGGCTGCCCCGGTCCACCGCCGCCACCTCATGGCCGTGTCTGCGCAGCCCTTCCTCCAGCGCGCAGGCGTCGGCGGTGTCGCTTTCCACGATCAGAATGCGCCAGCCGCCGGACGCAGGTGTTCCCACCTGCAACGGACCGGGTAGGAGTTCGGTGACCGATCGCTGCACCGACGATCGTTGCGTCATGCTCTCCCCCGGCAGGTCAAGTTCGTCGTACGAAGCGAAACTTGACACAAAGATACAAAGTCATGGTGCTGAATTCAAAGACTCTTCCAGTGAATTAACTGTTGCAGTCATATGAAGCGGTATTAAGCCATCGAGAGCCTTCGGAGCTACCTTTCCGCAATTCGGTCGTCGGCGTCCAGCAGCCGCCGGAGCAGCGTCGTCAGCGTCTCCCGCTCGGCCTGGGTGAAACAGCCGAGGAAGGAGTCCTGGGACTCCTCGGCCACCAGCCACAGACGGCGCTGGAGCGCGACGCCCTCGTCGGTCAGCTCGACCACCTGCCGGCGCCGGTCGGCCCTGTCCCGGGTGCGGCGCACCAGACCGCGCTCCTCGATCGCGTCCAGATAACTCCCCAGGTGGCTGCGCTGGAACCCGAGCCGGTCGGCCAGCACGTGCTGGGGCAGCGGGCCGAAGTCCGAGAGCGCGGTCAGGGCCGCGAAGTGCGGCAGCCGCAGCCCGTTCCTGCCGACCGCCTCGACCAGGGCGTCGTGGCCGATACGCGCCGCATGACCGGCGAGATACGAGGGCAGCGCCAGCAGGCTCGGCGGGCGCAGCACCGCGTCGGCCGTGCCGATCGCGCCGCCCGTGCCGGGTTCAGGGGTTTCGCTCATGCGTTCACGATACCGGAAAATAGTGGCTGGACGTAAGGATGACATCATGGAATCATTCCGTGGTGATACCAGTTCGGCGCTCGTTCCTTCCGTGTTCCTGAACGCTCCTGGACCGCGGACGGCTGCGCCCATTTCCGGAGGACCGCCCCATGACCGACACACCCACGCAGGCCGGGGCCCCGGCCACCGGTGCGCGCGGCGGCACCGCGGCGCCGTTCGCCGCCCTGCTCCTCGCCGTACTGTCCTTCTCGCTGATGCAGACGATGGTCGTGCCGGCCCTGCCCGACCTCCAGCGTGAGTTCGACGCGTCCACGACCAGCGTCTCCTGGGTGCTCAGCTCGTTCCTGCTCACCGCTTCGGTGGCCACGGCGCTGCTGGGGCGGGTCGGTGACATGTTCGGCAAGCGCCGGGTGCTGATCGCCAGCCTCGGCGTCTTCGCCGCTGGCACGCTGCTCGCCGCCCTGTCCAACTCGCTGCCCCTGCTGATCGCGGCCCGCGCGGTGCAGGGGGTCGGCTCGGCCGCCTTCCCGCTGGCGTTCGGCATCGTGCGCGACCAGTTCCCGCGTGAGCGGGTGCCGGTCGCGATCGGGCTGATCTCCTCGACGTTCGGCATCGGTTTCGGTGTCGGCCTGGTCATTCCGGGCCCGATCGTCGACGCGCTCAACTGGCACTGGATCTTCTGGCTCGGTCTTGTCGTGATCCTGCTGGGCATCGCCGCCGTCGCCGCGTTCATCCAGGAGTCCGCCCTCCGCTCCCCCGGCCGGATCGACTGGACCGGTGTGGTCCTGCTCAGCGCCGGTGTGGTGGCCTTGCTGCTCGCCATCAGCGAGGGCAAGTCGTGGGGCTGGGCCTCGGGCGGCGTCATCGGGCTGTTCGTCGGCGCCGTCGTGCTGCTCGTGGTGTTCGTCTACGTCGAGACCAAGGTCCGCGAGCCGCTCATCGACATCGAGCTGCTGCGCAGGCCCGCCGTGCTGACCAGTCACATCACCGCGCTCATCATCGGTTTCGGCATGTACGGCGCCTTCACGCTGGTGCCGCTGCTCGCCCAGACGCCGTCGAAGGTCGGCTACGGCTTCGACGCGTCCGTCACCGAGTCCGGTCTGTTCATGGTGCCGATGGCGGTGACCATGCTGATCGCCAGTCCGCTCGCCGGGCGGATCGGCGCGGCCGTGGGCTGGAAGCTGCCGCTGGTGCTGGCGTGCCTGATCGGTGTCGTCGGCTTCGTGATCTACGCGGGGGCGCACGACACCGAGTGGGCGATGTACGCGGGCTCGGCCGTACTGGGCATCGGTGTCGGCTTCGCCTTCGCCGCCCTGGCCAATCTCGTGGTCAGCGCGGTCGACCGGAGCCAGACCGGCGAGGCGACCGGCATCAACACCATCATGCGTACCATCGGCGGCTCGCTCGGCGCGCAGATCGCCGCTTCCCTGGTGGCGTCCAAGACGATCGCAGGCACCCGGATTCCGGCCGAGTCCGGGTACACCACCGCGTTCGTGATGTCCGCCATCGCGCTCGGGGTCGCCACCCTCGCCGCGCTCGCCGGTCCCGGCAGGCTCTGGCGCAAGGTCGCCGCCGCCCCCGCACCCACGCCCGCCTCAGCACCCAGCGACGGCCGGACCGCCGCCTAGGTAGGGCCTGCCGTTCGGATCAGGCCGGGCTCGCGTGCCCCGGCACCGCTCCCTGATCCGGCCCGATCCAGACGAAAGACCCTAGGAGTTCGCGCACATGCCTGACTACGGACACGACCTCCTCTTCGGCACCGTGCTGGTGCCGACGGCGGGACACAGCGACGACGCGGTGGCGATGGCCCGGGTCGCCGACCGGACCGGACTCGACCTGGTGAGCGTGCCGGACCACCCCTACCGGCCGGAACTGCTCGACGCCTGGGTGGCGCTCGCGGTCATCGCCGCCTCCACCACCCGGGTGCGGGTCTTCCCCAACGTGGCGAACCTGCCCCTGCGACCGCCGGCGGTACTGGCACGGACGGCGGCAGGACTGGACCTGATCAGCGGCGGCCGGGTCGAACTGGGCCTGGGCGCCGGGTCCTACTGGGACGCCATCGCCGCCGACGGCGGGCCGCGCCGCAGTCCGGGCGAGGCCGTCCGTGCGACCCGTGAGGCCATCGAGGTCATCCGGGCACTGTGGACCCCGGGCAGGCGGGCCCATGTCGAAGGCAAGCACTACGGACTCGACGGCGCCGCCCCGGGGCCCGCCCCCGCCCACCCCATGGGGATCTGGGTCGGCGCCGTCGGTCCGCGCATGCTGAAGCTGGTCGGCTCGGTGGCCGACGGCTGGCTGCCCAGCGCCCCGCACGTACCACCGGGCCGCCTCGCCGAGGGGCACCGGATCGTCGACGAAGCGG
>NZ_JTIY01000001.1:5967800-5992712 GCF_000818175.1 Streptomyces sp. AcH 505 | reverse complement strand
CCTCACCTCTGACCGGGGCCGGGCGGGTGGTTCCGGGGACCGGCTGTCGGTGCGAGCCACACCGGACCCCGGCGTGCGCCGGTCGACGGAGCGGCTGTGGGACGAGTCGACCCGGCCCACAGGCCCGGCCGCCGACCCCGGCCGGCGCTATCCGCGCCGCGAACAGGAGCCGGCCCGCAATCTGGTCGCCGCACACGACCAGTTGCGCGCCGATCTCGACCAACTCGGTTCCGTCGTACGGGAGGTGCTGGCCGACACGCGCGACGTGGGCGAGGCGCGCTCCGAGATCCAGAAGCTGAGCCTGCGGCAGAACATCTGGACGCTCGGCGCCTACTGCGCCTCGTACTGCAGGGTGACGACGCTGCACCACACCCGCGAGGACCAGGATCTCTTCCCGTATCTGCGCCGCTCCGATCCCCGGCTCGCCGCGGTGCTCGACCGGCTCACCGAGGAACATCACGCCATACAGGGTGTGATCGAGCGGATCGACCGCGAACTGGTCGCCTTCGCCGGCGAGGAGCAGGACCGTGCCGGACTGCGGGCCGCCATGGACCTCCTCACGGACACCCTCCTGTCGCATCTCGCGTACGAGGAGAGTGAACTGATCGAGCCCATGGCGCGGTTCGGCACCGGCTGGTGAACCGCCGTCCCCGCTACCCGGGTTCCTGTCCCGTCGCCACCGGACGGGACAGGTCCGCCGACCAGGCGGACCAGGAGCCCGGGTAGAGGGCCGCGCCGGTGATCCCGGCGCGTTCCAGGGCCAGCAGGTCATGGCAGGCGGTGACCCCGCTGCCGCAGTAGACGATGACCTCCGCCCCCTCCCGCACGCCCAACGCCTCGTAGCGCTCGCGTAGTTGCTCCGGTGTGGCGAACGTCCCCTCCGGCGTGATGTTCGCGCTCCAGGGCGCGCTGCGGGCCCCGGGCACATGGCCGGAGCGGATGTCCGACGGCAGGACGGTCTCGCCCGAATACCGGTCGGCCGCGCGGGCGTCGAGGACGACGGCGTCGCCCGCTGCGACCTCGTCCGCGGTCCGCAGCACCTCTTTGGGCCACTCCACCGGGGTCAGCCGCGCCTCGGGGAGCGTCACCCCACCGGTCTCGGTCGCGCCCGGCCAGGCCGCAAGTCCGCCGTCCAGCAGGGCGGCGGCCCTTCCGGTCCTGCGCAGCAGCCACACCAGCCGGGCGGCGTACGGGCCGCCGTCGGCGTCGTACGCCACCACCGTCGTACCGTCGCCGATGCCGAGCGCGCCGAGCGCATGCGCGAAGCCGGCCGGGTCGGGCAGCGGATGGCGTCCCTCGGTCTCGTCGGGCGGCGCCGACAGGACGGTGTCGACGTCGACCCAGACCGCGCCGGGCAGATGCCCGGCGAGATAGGCCTCGTAGCCGCTGCGGCCGTCCAGGAACCAGCGCACATCGGCCAGTACGAGGCCTTCGCCGTGCTCGCGCACCCAGCCGGCGTCGACCACCGGAGGGAGGGTCGACTGGTTGATCGCGTCGTCAGGCACCGGCCGCCACCGTTCCTGAGCCGAGTCCCTTGACCTGGGGCAGCACTTCGGACGCGGTCAGTTCGCTGGCCGCCTGCACCTCGGCGTACGGGATGCCGCCGACGTCGATGGCGAGCAGATGCAGATCGTGGCCCCACAGCTCGTGCAGCCGGCCCAGCTTGTCGACGACCTCGGCGGGACTTCCGCAGATGGCGGGCCCGTTGTCGCCGATGTAGGTGTCGAAGTCCGGCGGGGTCGAGAAGTGGGTGTTGCCGGGCTTCTTCACGGTCAGATAGTTGTTCATGTACGAGGCCCAGACCGAGCGGGCCCGCTGGGACGACTCGGCGACGAAGACATGGCTGGCCGCGCCGAGCCGGCCGGGCGGGTCGGTACGGCCGCTCTCGCTCCACAGGGTGCGGTAGGACTCGAAGACCGGTGCGAACGTGCCCGGTTCGCGTGCCGTCGTGCCCACGACGAGCGGCAGCCCGTGGTCGACGGCGAGGTGGACGGAGTCCAGGCCGACGCCGCCGCTGATCCAGAACGGCGGCCGGGGCTGCAACGGCCTCGGCTGGACGGTGACATCGGTCAGCGCGGGCCGGAACTCGCCCTGCCAGCTGACGCGTTCCTCGGTCCACAGCCGCAGCAGCAGCTCGGTGTTCTCGCGCTTGCGGGCCGCCTTCGACTCCGGGGCCTGGTCGAAGACCGCGTACGGCTCAGGGAAGAAGGAACCCCCCGCCATCAGTTCAAGCCGGCCGCCGGACAGCAGGTCGACCAGCGCGTAGTCCTCTGCGACCAGGATCGGATCGCGGTTGGCGACGAGCGTGGTCCCGGTGGCGAGCCTGATCGTGGAGGTGTGTTCCGCTATCGCGGCCAGCACCAGCGCGGGTGAGGAGATCACGTCCCGCTCGCCGAAGTGGTGTTCACCGACGGTGTACCAGGCGAATCCCGCCTGCTCCGCCTCGGCGGCGGCGCGCACCACGTCCCGCAGTCGCTGCTGCTGGGTGAGGGTCTCACCGGTGAGCGGGTCGGGGAGAAGGCTGCCGAAAGTGATGAGCCCTAGCTCCATGGGGTGTCCTCCGTTGCGCTGTGGTTGCTTCGGTCGCCGGGCACGGCGGCCAGCAGTTCTTTGGTGTAGGGGTGGCTCGGCGAGCGCAGCAGCTCGTCCGCGGGGCCGCTCTCCACGATCCGGCCGTCGCGCATGACGGCGATCCGGTCGCTGACCTGGGCGACGACGGCCAGGTCGTGGGAGATGAAGAGATAGCTCAGACCGTGTCGCTCCTGGAGGCCGACGAGCAGTTCCAGGATGCGGGCCTGGACGGTGACGTCGAGTGCGGAGACCGGCTCGTCGCAGACGAGGAGTTCGGGTCCGAGGGCGAGCGCGCGGGCGATGGCGACCCGCTGGCGCTGGCCGCCGGAGAGTTCGGCGGCCTTGCGGCGCTCGGTGCCTTCCGGCAGGGCCACGTCGTCCAGCAGCCGCCGTACGGTGCCGGCCCACTCGTCCTTCGTGCCGATCTTGTGGTTGCGCAGCGGCTCGGTGAGCAGTTCCCCGACGGTGAAGCGCGGGTTCAGCGAGGCGTAGGGGTTCTGGTAGACGAACTGGATACGGCGGTGCAGTGCGCGGCGGGCCGCTCCCCGGACGGTGGTGACGTCGGCGCCGTCCAGCAGGACCGTGCCGCTGTCGGCCCGCTCCAGGCCGAGGATCATGCGCGCGGTGGTCGACTTGCCGGAGCCCGACTCGCCGACGAGGCCCAGGGTTTCGCCTCTGTCCAGTTCGAAGTCGACACCGTCGACCGCGGTACGGGAGCGGCGGCGGGCCAGTGCGGCGCCCCGTACGGGGAAGGCCCGGGTCAGCCCGGTCACCCGCAGGAGCGGTACCGCCGTGCTTGCCGGCTCGGTGCCCGCGGTGGTGCGGGAGCGGTGCGAAGTGCGGCCCGCGATGGTGGGCGCGTCGGCCAGCAGCCTTCGGGTGTAGGGGTGTTGGGGATCGGTGAGCACCTGCTCCGCGGGGCCGGCCTCGACCACCCGGGCCTGTGACATCACCACCACGTGCTGGGCGCGGTCGGCGACCACCGCCAGGTCGTGGGTGACCAGGAGCATCGCGGTTCCGGTGGTGGTCACGACCGACTGGAGGTGGTCGAGGATCTGCCGCTGCACCGTGACGTCGAGTGCCGAGGTGGGCTCGTCGGCCACCAGCAGGCGCGGACTCGCCGCGGTGGCGACGGCGATGAGGACCCGCTGGCGCATCCCCCCGGACAGCTCGTGCGGGTACTGGCGGGCCCGCTGCGCCGGATCGGGCAGCCCGGCCTCCGCGAGCAGGTCGACGGCGCGCGCATGGGCGTCCCTGCGGGTCGCCAGACCGTGCACCAGAAGCACCTCGGCGACCTGGCTGCCGACCGGTTTGACGGGGTCGAGGGAGACACCGGGGTCCTGCGGGACCAGTCCGACGCGACGCCCTCGTACCTCGCGCCAGGCCCGCTCGCCGAGCCCGGTCAGTTCCTCGCCCTGGAGGCGTACGGAGCCGCCGAGGACCCGACCGCCGGCGGGCAGCAGACCGATCAGCGCGTGGGCCGTACTGCTCTTGCCCGAGCCCGACTCGCCCACCACGGCGGTGATGTGTCCTGCCGCCGCCGTCAGGTCGAGTCCGTCGACGGCGATATGGGTGCCGCCCTCGGTGCGGTAGCCGATCCGCAGTCCCTCGACGGCCAGCAGTGGGGTGTCGGCGGTAGTGGCCGGGGCCGCTGTGCGGGGAGCCGGATTCGTCACGTTCACCGGTTTCTCCCTTCGGTTTCCAGCACCCGCGAGAGCCGGTTGGCCGCGAGGACGACCACGGTCACGGTGAGACTGGGCAGGGTGGTGAGCCACCAGGAGGTGGCCAGGTAGTTGCGTCCGTCGGCGACCAGGGACCCCCACTCGGGGGCCGGCGGCGGCTCCCCGTACCCGAGGAAACTGAGGCTGGAGATGGCGAGGACGACCAGGCCGAAATCGAGCGCCGCCAGGGCCAGTACGGGTCCGATCGCGGCCGGCAGGATGTAGCGGGGCAGGATGCGCCACCACCGGGTGCCGCAGAGGATCGCCGCTTCGACGTACGGCGCTGTCCGCACCCGCAGCACCTCGGCCCGCATGACGCGGGCGAAGGCGGCGACGCTGGTGACACCGATCGCGACGGCGACCTGTGCGGTGCCGAAGCCGAGCGCGGTGATGATGGTGAGCGACAGCAGCACCGGTGGCACCGACAGCATGACCTCGACGATCCGCATGATGACGGTGTCCGTCCAGTGCCCGAAGAAGCCGGCGACAAGGCCGAGCACGACGCCGCCCACCAGGGCGATCAGGATGGCCGCGACGGTGGCGCGCAGCGACAGGGCGGCGCCGTGCACCACCCGTGCGTAGATGTCGCGGCCCAACTGGTCGGTGCCGAAGAAGTGTTCGGCGCTCGGTGACCGGAACCGCTCGGCGGGGACGCCGGTGAGGGGACTGCGGCTGGTAAACCACTCGGGGACGAGGGCCCAGCCGAGTACGAGCAGCAGCACCAGGACGGAGAGGGTGACGCCGGGGGAACGCAGCGGCGCGGTCAGGATCCGCCGGACCCGGGCGGGCTCCTCGGCGCCGTGCCGCTCGGCCGGGACCGGCGCGGGTCCGGCGGTGACGGGGGTCTTCGTCAGGTTCGTCATGTGGTCACCAGCCGTCCCGTTGAGCGGATCCTCGGATCGAGGACCGGATAGACCAGGTCGATCAGCAGATTGACCACCGCGAAGGCGAGGGCCGCCACGACCACGACGCCCTGCACGACGGGCAGATCCTGCGACGACACGGCCGACTGGGTGATGCGGCCCATGCCGGGACGCGAGAACACCGTCTCCACCACGACGGCGCCGCCGATCAGGTAGCCGACGAGCAGACCGACCACGGTCACGGCGGGGATGGCCGCGTTGCGCAGCCCGTGCCCGAAGAGCAGCCGGGCCCTGCCCGCCCCGGTGGCCCGTACGGTGTCGGCGTACGGCTCCTGGAGAGTGGTGTGGAGGCTCTTGCCGAGTACCTGTGCCACCAGCGCGGCCCCCGGGACGGCCAGGGTGAAGGCGGGCAGGATCATGCTCTGCACGCCGGTGTTGCCGAGTGAGGGGAAGAGATGCCATTGGAAGGACAGCAGTTGGATCAGGATGAGTCCCACCCAGAACGACGGCAGCGACACCGCGAACGACGGTATGGAACGCAGCAGTTGACGCAGGGCGGGGCTCGCGGTCAGGTTGGCGGTCACCCCGGTGAGGGTGCCGAGCACCAGCGCGAGTACCAGGGCGAGGCTGCCGACCTGGAGCGTCGGCGGGATCGCTTCGGTGATCATGTGGGAGACCGGCTGCCCGCTCTGGAGGGACGAGCCGAAGTCGCCGTGCAGCGCGTCGGCGAGCGCCGAGCCGTACTGGACGATCAGCGGGCGGTCGAAGCCGAGGTCCGCGCGCGTCTGGGCGATCTGCTGGGGCGTCAGGCCGGCGAAACCGCCGCGTCCGCTCAGCATCAGCGCCACCGGGTCGCCGGGCAGCAGACGCAGCGCGACGAAGGTGAGCGTGAACGCGGCCCAGACGACGAACAACGCGCGCAGCGTCCGGGTGACCGCGTACAGGGCCGTGTTCACTGTCGGACCCTCCCTCAGCCGAGCCAGGCGTCGTGCAGGTCGAAGCGGTTGGAGGCGTCGAGTTTCAGCCCCTTGACCTTGTCGGACACGCCGTGGACGTTGGCGCCCTGGTACAGCGGGACGGTGTCGGCGTGGTCGAGGATCCAGCCGACGGCGTTGTTGACCGCGGTCTGCCGGGCGGCTTCGCTCGTCGCCGCGACCTCCTGCTCCAGATAGGTGTCGAGCTTGCTGGGCGGCAGATGCCAGAGGTTGTCGCCCTTGGTGTAGAAGATGTTGCGCAGGACGTCCGGGTCGGCGCGGGTGACCCCGACGGCCGTGAGGTCGAACTGGCCCTTCTGCTGCTGTTCGACGTAGACGGCCGGTGCGACGGGCTTGAGCTTCACATCGACGCCGATCTTGCGGAGCTGCTGCTGGACGGCCTCGTCGACGGGCGGCAGGGGCGCGGGTATCAGCCAGGTGAGCGCCAGCGGCTTGCCGTCCTTGACCCGGATGCCGTCCTTGCCCACCCGCCAACCCGCGCTGTCCAGGAGGGACTTGGCGCCCGCCGCGTCGTAGCGCAGCTTGTCGGAGAAGTCCTTGTAGTACGGAGTGCCCGAGGACAGCGCGCTGGTGGCCGGCTTGTAGGAGCTGCTGAAGACGGAGTCCACGAGCCCCTTCCTGTCGATGCCCTTGAGCAGCGCCTCACGGACCTTGAAGTCGGCGAGGATCCCCTTGTGGTTGAGGGAGAGCGGCGGTACGAGCCCGGGGCTCGGCGCCGACAGGATGCTGAAGCCGTTGCCCTTGAACTGGGCCTCGTCCGTGGGCAGGAGAGCCTTGGCGACCCCGACCTGTCCCGAGCTGAGCGCGCCGGTGCGGGCCCCGCCCTCGGGGATGAAGGAGAACTTCACCTCGTCGAAGTGCGCCGCGCCCTTGTTCGTGGCGATGGACGAGGGCCAGGCGTAGTCCTTGCGCTTCTTCAGGACCACTTCCTGGTTGGTGGTGTAGTGGTCCAGGACGTAGGGGCCCGAGCCGACGAACTTGCCGCGGCAGCGGTCGGCGGCCGAAGCGGTGAAGGTCGACGGCGACAGAATGCCCAGGCCGACGGTGGAAGTGGCCTGGAGGAACTGGGCATTGGCCGTAGCGAACTTCACGGTGACGCGGTGCGCGTCGGTCACGGTGGTGCCCTTGTAGCCGATCAGATAGCTGGGGGCGCCGTTGGCCGGCAGCTTGACCAGGTTGTCGAACGTGGCCTTCACCGCAGCCCCGTCGACGGGCTTGCCGTCACTGAAGGTGGCGCCTTCGCGCAGTACGAAGGTGAACGCGCTGCCGTCGGCGCTGATGGTGAAGGACTTGGCCAGCCAGGGCACGATCTTGCCGGTCTTCGGATCCTGCGAGGTGAGCCCGTCGACCACGGCCCTGGAGATGTCCACGGCGCCGAGCTGCCCGGTCTGCTGCGGGTCGAGGCAGCTCGGGTCCGCCTCGCTGCCCACCAGCAGGGTGCCACCGTCACGCGGTGCGCCGTCACTCTTGCCGCCGGAGCCGGTCCCCTCGCCCGAACAGGCCGCGACGGGCAGAACGACCGCGAGCAGTGCGATCGCGAGACGGAGCCGTGGACGCGAGCCGGTGGTTCTTGTGGACATCTGAGGACCTCTCCGAAAGGTGCTGTGGTGCGGACGTGCGGGGGGTGGCGAGTGAAGGGGGGTGGCAAGTGAAGGGGCGGCAGGTGAAGGGCGGCAGGTGAAGGGGGTGTCAGCCCTTGGCGACGGCCTCGCGGACGGCGGGCACGATCTCCTCGGCCCAGCGACCGAGGCCGACCTGGCCCGAGGGGTCGCCCGAGGCGAAGTACACGAATCCCGATGCGCCGTGGTCCAGTACGGCCTCGGTCAGCTCGGTGATCCACTGGTCGACGGATCCGCCCAGCCAGCGGCCTGACGCATCGCGCGGGACGTTGACGGGGGCGTCGGTGATGCGTGCGGGCAGATTGAAGACGGTGGTGACGTCGGCGGGGTCGCGTCCCGCGGAACGGGCGGCCTCGTCGATCACCGGGCGCGACTGCCGGTAGCGCTCGCTGTGCCAGTCGGCGGCGTTGCCCGGTATCCAGCCGTCGGCCGAACGTCCGGTGACGGCGAGGGACTTGGGCCCCACCGAGCCCGTCCAGACGAGCGGCGCCGGAACCGGCGCCGGGTCCAGTGCGAGCACCTGTGTGAACTCGCCGTCCAGGGTGACGGGTCGTACGCCGCCGGACAGCGCCTTGACCAGACCGATGGCCTCCTCCAGGGCGCGTACGGCGGCGGCCGGGTCGAGCCGGGTGGCGCCGAAGCGCGCGATGTCGTCCCAGTACCCGCCGGCGCCGAGGCCGAGGACGACCCGGCCGCCGCTGAGCGCCGACAGTGTCGACAGGGTGCGGGCCAGCAGGGGCACCGGGCGGGTCGGCAGATTGGTGACGGTGGTGACACCAGTGATGTTCCTGGTCCTGCCGAGGAGCAGCCCGAGGGCGCCGTAGGCCTCCAGCCGGTCGCCGTAGTAGGGGTGGTCGGACAGGGCGAAGAAGTCGAGTCCCGCACGGTCGGCGTACTCGACCCTGCGGACGACCTCCGGCGCTTCGGCGAGGGCGACCCCCGGGCCGATTCCGAACCACAGCTTGCGTGCGAGCCGTTCTGGCATGGCTGGTGCCTACTCTTTCCTTGTACTGATTGCGGGGAGAGCGCGCCCGGCGCCGGACATGACGGGGCACCGGCGGGTCCGGCGCCGGGCGGGATGTCAGGCGCGTACGGCCTCGACGACACTGCAGTGGCCGCCGGGCACGATGCGCGACAGTTTGAGGCCGGAGTCGGCCAGCAGGGACTCGAACTCGGCGGCGGTGCGTTGCTGTCCGCCGGCCACCACCAGCATGTCCAGGTCCATCAGGGAGACCGTGGGCGAGGGGCGCGGCCGGTCCGGCAGCACCGCCTCCACCAGCAGGACATGCCCGCCGTCGGTGAGCGCGTCCCGCGCGTTGCCGAGGATGCGCCGCGACTGCTCGTCGTCCCAGTCGTGGATGATGTTGGACAGGATCACCGCGTCGGCTCCTGTCGGTACGGACACGAAGAAGTCGCCGGGGACCAGCTCGGCACGGTCGTCCACACCGGCGTCGCGCAGCGGCTGTCCCGCGCTCGCGATGACCTCCGGCCGGTCGTAGAGGACACCGCGGGTGCCGGGCGCCGAGGCCAGTACGGCGGCCAGCAGTGCGCCGCGTCCGCCGCCCGCGTCCACCACGGTGCCGAACCGGCCGAAGTCGTAGGCGGCGACGACGGGGGCGATGATCTGCTGGGACGCCTCGGTCATGGCGCGGTCGAAGACGCCGAGCACATCGGGGTGGTCGTGCAGATAGTCCCAGACGGGCTTGCCGAGCACCTCGGCGAACGCGGTGTTCCCGGTCCGTACGGCGTCGGTGAGGCCCGCCCAGGCGTGCCGTTCGGCGGGCAGCCCGGTCCAGATCGCGAAGTTGCGCAGACTGGTCGGGGAGTCGGCGCGCAGGGTGCCGCCGAGCTCGGTCAACTCGAATACGTGGCCGTCGTGTTCGGTGAAGAGACCGATGTCGGCGCCGGCCCGCAGCAGTCGGTAGAGGCTGGGGGCGTGGGTGTCGGTCGCCGCCGCGATCTCGGAGACCGGTCGGGGTCCTTCGGCCAGGACGTCGGCGACGCCGAGTTCGGCGGTCGCGCTGACCGCCTGGGCGAGCCAGCCGGCGGTGATGATCTGCAGAACCTGGGCGGGCAGGGGCAGTTCGTTGGTGCCTGGGGGCATGACGGGGCTTCCTCCTTGGTACCGGGGGTGGCCGGTGGGTTCGGACCGGGACGCACCGACAGGCCCAGATGAAGTGTGTTCCGGGTGACTGGGCGGTTCAAGGCGCGCCGGTGTCAGGTCTTTGTGCGCTACGTCAGATCTCTGCAGGTTCCGAGGTCAGTGGCCCGGAGCGCCCTGCGGACCCTGTCCTTCGTGCCATACCAGCTCGAAGACGAACCGGTTGATCCGCCAGCCCTCGGGGGTGCGGACGGCGTCGGCCTCGTAGTGCCCGCCGATGGTGAAGTGGGTGCCGGGTTCGGCTGCCCGGCGTACGTGTACGGCGGTCAGATGGGCCCGGATCCTGGCGCGGTCGCCTTCGACATCGACGGTGTAGTTGGAGGCGGTGTGATGGGTGCGTTCGAAGGTGGTGCGGGCCAGCTTCTGGAACTCGGCGAGTCCGGCCGTTCCCTTGTACTCCCCCATGGGGAAGGTGAGATGGACGTCGTCGGTGAAGACCGAACCGAACCAGTCGTCGCGGTGCCGGTCCCGGTCGAGGTGGGTGACGTAACGGTCGGCGAGGGCGGTGAGTTCGGCCCGGTCGGTGAGGTCGCGCAGCTGGGCCCGCAGCGCGGCGACGGTCTCTTCGGTGCTTTCGGTGCTTTCGGTGCTGGTGACGGCACTCATGCCGGTACTGCCTTTCGGTGGGTGTGGTGTGCCTGCGGTGGTCAGCTCCTGGGGGCGGCGGCGGCCCGCCAGCTGCGCGGGCCGTCGAACATGGCGGCGCGCTCCGGTCTGCGCCAGCCGGCCAGCGAGCGCCGGCGTACCGGGCCGCTGTCCGGTGCCGCGGCGGTGAGCCGGGTGAGGAGGGCGGCGGTGAGCGCCGCGAGTTCTTCCGGACGGGGGTTGCCGCGCTGTACGCGCAGGATGTGCTGGTCCATGACGGTCACCTCGAGGGAGTGGTCACTGGGGCGGGTTGCCGTGCTTGCGGCGTGGCAGGTCGGAGTCCTTGGCCAGCAGCATCGCCACGGTGCGGGCCAGGACGGGGCGGGTCTCGCGGGGGTCGATGACGTCGTCCACGAGTCCGCGCTCGGCCGCGTAGAAGGGGTGGACGAGTTCGGCGCGGTATTCGTCGATCTTCTGGCGCCTGGTGTGCTCCGGGTCGTCGGCCGCGGCGATCTCCCGGCGGAAGACGACGTTGGCCGCGCCTTCGGCGCCCATCACGGCGATCTCGTTGCCGGGCCAGGCCAGCGCGATGTCGGCGCCGATGGACCGGGAGTCCATGACGATGTAGGCGCCGCCGTAGGCCTTGCGGAGCACCACCGAGATCCGGGGCACGGTCGCGTTGCAGTACGCGTACAGCAGTTTCGCGCCGTGCCGGATGATGCCGTCGTGCTCCTGGTCGACGCCGGGCAGAAAGCCCGGTACGTCGACCAGGGTGATCAGCGGGATGTTGAACGCGTCGCAGAACTGGACGAATCTGGCGCCCTTCTCGCTGGCCCTGATGTCGAGGACCCCGGCGAGCGCGGCGGGCTGGTTGGCGACGACACCGACGACATGTCCGTCGAGCCGGGCGAGTGCGCAGACCAGGTTGGGTGCCCAGCCGGCGTGCACCTCCATGTAGTCCCCGTCGTCGACGAGTTCCTCGATCACGGGGCGTACGTCGTAGGCGCGGCTGCCGTCGGCCGGCACCAGTTCGGTCAGCGCGGGCGAGGTCCGGTCGGCGGGGTCGTCGGCCGGTTCGTACGGCGGCATCTCCCGGTTGTTGGCGGGCAGCAGGGTGAGCAGATGGCGCACCTCGGCGATGCAGGTCTCCTCGTCGTCGTACGCGAAGTGCGCGACGCCGGAGGCCTGCGCGTGCACGTCGGCGCCGCCGAGGCCGTTCTGGGTGATCTCCTCGCCCGTGACGGCCTGGACGACATCGGGTCCCGTGATGAACATCTGCGAGGTGTCGCGGACCATGAACACGAAGTCCGTCAACGCCGGGCTGTAGGCCGCGCCGCCCGCGCACGGGCCGAGCATCACGCTGATCTGCGGGATCACCCCGGAGGCTCGGGTGTTGCGCCGGAAGATGCCGCCGTACCCGGCCAGCGCGGAGACTCCTTCCTGGATACGGGCGCCCGCGCCGTCGTTCAGCGACACCAGCGGGGCACCCGCCGAGATGGCCATGTCCATGATCTTGTGGATCTTCGCCGCGTGCGCCTCGCCGAGCGCGCCGCCGAAGATCCGGAAGTCGTGCGCGTACACGAAGACCGTCCGGCCCTCGACCCTGCCCCAGCCGGTGATCACACCGTCCGTGTACGGCTTCTTCGCCTCCAGACCGAAGCCCGTCGCCCGGTGTCTGCGGAAAGCCTCCACCTCGGTGAAGCTGCCCTTGTCCAGGAGGAGTTCGACGCGTTCGCGTACGGTCAGCTTCCCCTTGGCATGCTGCCGTTCCGTCGCGGCGGCGCCGGGTCCTTCGTACGCCTCCTTCCTGCGCGCCGCCAGATCGGCGAGCGGTCCTGGGACATCGGGGCTGGGCTGAGCGGTCGCCATGGCGGTCCGTCCTTCGGGTGGGCTCAGTCGGGTCGGCTCATTCGGGGTCGGACCGGCCGGGGTCGGATCCGCCGAGGCCTGACAGGCCGGGCAGGCAGCCGCCCAGGAAGTCCAGCGCCCGCAGGTGGTAGGTGCGGGCCGCCAGTCCGAGGCTGATGTTGTGTCCGGAGCCGGGTTGTCGTTCCGTACGGACCCGGGGTGCGCCGGTCAGCGCCGCCGCGAGATCGGCGAGGTCGTCGTCGCCGTGCAGCCAGGACCGTTCGTGTTCGGCGAAGGTGAAGCGGACCGGGACCCGCACCCGGGACGCCAGCGTCCCGAACTGCTCGGGCCAGCGGGCGACTTCGGCGCTCTCCCGTACCGGGATCGGCGCCGCGGGTACCCGGCCGTGGCGGAAGGTGCCCGCCGGGTAGAGCCGGAGCGGACCCCAGAGCCGGGTCGTTCTCAGCCGGCCGCCGCCGAAGGGGAGTTGTTCCGGCAGCAGGGCGCTGCGATGTCCGCAGCCCGAGATGTCGAGACCCCGCAGGTCGCAGAGTCCGCCGGCGGCGAGGTGCAGGGCGAGCTTGCCGCCGAAGGAGTGGGCCAGCAGCAGGAGTCCGCCGCCGGTCGGATGACGCGCGGCGAACGCCACCAGCGCGGCACGCACCATGGCGGCCTGGTCGGTGAGGGACAGTCCGTCGGGCAGATGCGCGGCGGAGCGCCCGTAGCCGGGGCGGTCCAGTGCGAGGACGGTGTA
The DNA here is from genome assembly GCF_000818175.1 of Streptomyces sp. AcH 505. Classification (GTDB taxonomy): domain Bacteria; phylum Actinomycetota; class Actinomycetes; order Streptomycetales; family Streptomycetaceae; genus Streptomyces. Next base: position 5,979,595 of record NZ_JTIY01000001.1, on the reverse strand, counting down.
CCCGCGGCTCGCCCCGAGTGTCAGCAGCGAGAGGGAGGGGTGGGCCTGCCCGTCGAAGTAGCCCGAGGTGAGGCCGCCGCCGTGCAGGGCGACGATCACGGCGCGCGGTGTGGTGGCGGGTTCGGCGAGCAGCGCCGAGAGGGGCGCTTCGGCGCCGTTGAGGGTGATGCGGCGTACGCCCGACGACAGCGCGGGAGTGACGGCCCGCCGGGTGGGGTTCATCCGGCGCCCCCTGTCGTCGCCCGCTCGATCCCGGCGCCGAGCGGTCCTGCCAACTCCGCCGCAGCGGGCTCGCCGTGAGCGCGTTTGACGCGCAGCAGCAGCTCGTCGGCGTTCAGTTGGTAGTCCTGCGTGCCGACCGTCTCCAGTACGACGGTGGCGACGGCGCAGCCCAGCCGCGCGGCGGCGGCGGCCGGCAGCGACCAGGAGAGCCCGGCGAGGAACCCCGCGCGGAAGGCGTCGCCCACGCCGGTGGGTTCGGCCGGCACGTCGGTGGGCACGGCCGGGACCCGCAGGGGCGCTTCCCCGGCCCGCAGCAGGTCGACCCCGTCGGCGCCCCGGGTGACGACCCAGGTGTCGACGTGCGCGAGCACCTGCTCGTCGGTCCAGCCGGTGCGTTCGCGCAGCAGGCCCGCCTCGTACGCGTTGGTGAAGAGGTGACGCGCCCCGTCGACCAGCCGGCGGGTGGCGCCCCGGTCGAGCCGGGCGAGTTGCTGCGAGGGGTCGGCGGCGAAGGGAAGGCCTGCGGCGCGCGCCTCGGTGGTGTGCCGGAGCATCGCCTCAGGATCGTCCGGTGCGATCAGCACCAGCTCCGGCCGGCCGGTGCCGGCCACGGTCCTGGTCAGTGAGATGTGCCGCGCCTCGGCCATCGCCCCGGCGTAGAACGTGGCGATCTGGTTGTGGTCGGCGTCGGTCGTGCACACGAAGCGGGCCGTGTGCAGAGTGTCGCTGACCCGTACGGGTGTGACGTCCACGCCCTGTCCGGCCAGCCAGGCGCCGTAGTCGGCGAAGTCGGCGCCGGCGGACCCGGCCAGCACGGGAGCGAGTCCGAGCCGGGCGAGGCCGAGGGCGATGTTGGCGCCCACTCCGCCGCGCCGGATCTCCAGGGTGTCGGCGAGGAACGACAGCGAGACGCTCTCCAGTTGACCGGTGAGCAGCTGCTCGGCGAACCGGCCGGGGTAGGTCATCAGATGGTCGGTGGCGATGGACCCGGTGACCAGCACCCGGTGGCCGCGTGTGGTGCGGCTCGTGGGATGTGCCATCACACGTCCTTCGTCTTCGGGACCGCCGGGGCGGGCGGCCCGAACCAGTGGTGCAGGGCGGCGGTCAGACCCGCGCCGCCCGGGGCCGTCGACACCCAGCCGGCGTGGCCGTCGGGGCGTATCAACAGGGCGCTCAGCCCGCGAAGTTCGTCGTCCTGGTCGTCGAGTGGCTTGGGGGCCGCCGTGGTGACGGTCACCCGGTCGGCCCAGGGCGCCGCCGCGGCCCGTACCGCAGCGTCGTCGGCGAGGTCGAGCAGGACACCGCGCGCGGGACGCAGCAACTGGGTGGTGCTGGTCTCGCCGCCCGGCCCGACGAGGACGCGGTGCGCGACGCGCCTGCCGGCCAGCGGGTGGTCGGCGCCGAGGTCGTAGCGGATGTCCAACCCGCTGACGACACCGGCGAGATGCCGTTTGACGGTGTCGTACGCGATGAGTTCGGCGAACAGGGCACGCAGCGGGTCGGACTCCCGGCCGCCGAGGAAGACCGTTCCCTGGGCGCGGGTGTTCACCAGCAGCCGGGCGCCGACCGGGTGGCGCTCGTCGTGGTAGGTGTCCAGCAGGGCTTCGGGCGCGGTGCCCCGGCTGACGGCGGCGAGTTTCCAGCCGAGGTTGCCGGCGTCCAGGATGCCGGTGCTCATCCCCTGGCCGCCGGCCGGCAGATGGACGTGGGCGGCGTCCCCCGCCAGCAGGACGCGCCCGCGCCGGTACGCGGCCGCCTGACGGGTCGCGTCCGTGAACGAACTCACCCACTGGGTAGCGGCGTCGGCGATGTCCTCGCCGGTGAGCCGCAGCCACGCCGCCGCCACCTCGGCGAAGGTCACCGGCGCCGCGTCCTCGCGCGGCGGGGCGCCGTCCGGGCAGACGATGATGCGGTCCACCCCGTCGCCGAGCGGCGCCGCCATCACCATGCCGTGCTCCAGGCGTTCGCCGAGCGGCCGGGGGCGCAGCGAGCGGCCCACCACGTCGGCGAGGTACATCACACGGGACGCCGGTGTGCCGGGGAAGGCGATCCCGGCCGCCGTGCGTACGGGGCTGTGCCCGCCGTCGGCGCCCACGAGATAGCCGGCGCGCAGCCGTCGGGGGCCTTCGGGGGTTCGTACGGTGATGTCCACCGCCGTGTCGTCCGGGCCTGCTCCCTCGTGCAGTTGGGTGAACTCCCAGCCGCGGTGGATCTCGGCTCCGAGGCCGGCCGCCCAGGTCTCCAGGACGGACTCGGTCAGCGACTGCGGTATGCCACGGGCGCCGAAGTGGGCGCCGGGCAGCACGGTGTAGTCGAACCGCACGCCGCCGAAGTGGCCCACGGGGCTGATGTCGAGGGTGTCGCCCTGCCCGAAGCGGGGCAGCAGGCCCCGCTGGTCGAACGCCTCCATGGCGCGGGCCGTGAAGCCCAGGCCACGGGACTGTCCCGTGGGTGCGGCCAGCCGCTCCACGACGGTCACGCGCGCCCCGCCCAGGCGCAGTTCACCGGCGAGTGTCAGCCCGGTCGGTCCGGCGCCGACGACGATGACGTCCGTGTCGTCGGCGTCCTGCGCGGTCGCTGCCTCGGGTGCCATGCCGGTCAGCCCTTCGCCGACCGGGAGTGGGTCACCCGGTAGGTGTTGGCCTGGCGGTTGGTGACGAGCGAGCGGGCCCGCTGCCTGCCGTCGCGGATGTCGGCGGGCCTGTCCTCCTCGGGCAGGGTGTGGAAGGCGTCGTACAGCTCCTTGCTGTCCCACTGGGCGTAGTTGACGACGAAGCTGCCGTCCACACCACGGAAGTAGGTGTGCGACCGGTAGCCGGGCACCGTGGTGATCCACTCGTCCGGCTTGGCGAGTGTGTCCAGCAGTTCCCGCTGGTCCTCGGGTTTCGTGTCGAACACGATCAGTACGGTGTAGTCGTCGCGCTCCGGCGAGATCTCGATGTCCCCGCCGAGTTCGGGGTGGTGCTGGGTGAAGGCGAGCTCGGTCTTCAACAGCCGCACGGTCCGGGCGAGTTTGTGGAACAGCGGCACGGTCTTGCGCTGGAACTTCTGTCCTTCGTAGCGCGCCTGGAGATCGGCGGCGCTGCGCCACTGGATGTAGTTGACCGTGCCCGGCTCGTCGACGCCCGCGTGCAGGGTCGAGGAGATCCAGCCGGGGTAGTCGGCGTGGTCGATGATGTCGCGCATCGCGTCGAGCACGTCGTCCTGGAGGGGCACCGTGTCCGTCTCGAAGAGGTTGAACACGGTCAGATATCCGTCGTCGGGCGAGATCAAGGGCATGGCGGGGGTTCCTTCCGGGTGCGGTCTGCGGGGGGGTACGGGGTACGCGCGGCCGGGCTGCGCGGGACGGGCGGGCCCGGCGGGCGCGAGACGGTCAGGCGGGGCCGAACCACCGGTCGAGTGCCGCCGGCAGCCCCTCCCCTCGCGGTGTGCCGGACGGGCCTGCCCATACGACGTGGCCGTCGGGCCGTACGAGCGTCCAGCCGGCGCGGTCCGGCGCGGAGACCGTCCCGGAGGCCGTTCCGGAGGCCGTTCCGGAGTCCGGGGCGGCGGGCGTGGCGAAGGGGACGGCACGGCCGCCGAGGACGGCCCCGAGGTCCGGGGCGCCCGCCGGGCCGAGCAGCAGCCCCCGGCCCGCGCGCAGCGCCTGCGTACTGCTGGACCAGCCCGCCGCCGAAGCGGCCAGCGGTGTGTGCGGCAGCCGGGCGCCGACGAGCGGGTGGGCGGGGCCGCCGACGTCGTACCGGATGTCGAGTCCGCTGATCGTGGCGGCGAGGTGGGTGCGCACCTCTTCGCCGCCGATCAGCTCGGTGATCAGGGCGCGTACCGGCTCCACCTCGGGCCCGCCGAGCAGCAGCAGCGCCTGGGCCTCGATGGCCGCGAGCACCCGCAGGCCGACGGTGTGCCGCTCGGTGTGGTAGCTGTCGAGCAGGTCGGGATGGGCGCGCCCCGTGGCCTCGGCGGCCAGTTTCCAGCCGAGGTTGAAGGCGTCCTGGAGGCCGAGGTTGAGCGCCTGCCCGCCGATGGGCATCTGCCGGTGGGCCGCGTCCCCCGCGAACAGCACGCGCCCGTGCCGGTATCGCGCGAGCTGGCGCGCAGCGTCGCCGAACGCGTTCACCCACAGCGGGATGCCGCCGCTGATGTCCTCGCCGGTGACCCGCTTCCACGCCTGTGTGATCTCGCCGAACGTGGGCGGGCCGGTACGGCTCACTGCCGGCGCGCCGTGCTCGTGCACCATGACCCGGGTCACCCCGTCCGCCCGCCGCGCCGCGATGGCCAGCCCGTCGGGGAGCCGCTGGAACCGCCGGTCGGGCACCTCGATGCCCGCGACGTCGGCGCGCAGCAGTTCGCGGCGCGCGTCGTGGCCGGGGAAGTCGGCTCCCAACAGGCCGCGTACGGCGCTGTCTTCGCCGTCACAGGCGACGAGATGGCTGCCGCGTACCAGGACGGGGCCGCTGTCGCCGACGGCTTCGGCTTCGACGTACGCGCCCGTGTCGGTGACCGCGCGGACCTCGTGGCCGCGCCGGATGTCGGCGCCGAGCCCCGTGGCCCACTCCCCCAGCAGCCGTTCGGTGTCGAACTGCGGGACCTTCCACTGGCCCGGACGGCTGCCGGGCAGTGTCAGGTCCAGCGGAATGCCGGCGAAGTGTCCGCGCAGGTCGTTCGGCGGGGCGGGTAAGGCGGCCGTCAGTCCCCGGCTGTCGAGGATTTCCATGGTGCGGGCGTGCAGGGTCGAGGCCCGCGACTCGGTGGTGGGCGCCGTGCGCCGTTCCAGTACGACGACGTCCGCGCCGCCGAGGCGCAGCTCCCCGGCGAGCAGCAGCCCGACGGGGCCCGCGCCCACGACGATGACCTGGGTGTCCAGGCGGTCACCCGGCATGTCAGCCCCGCTCGCCCGTGCGGCCTTCGGCGTACGCCTTGGCGTGGCCGAGGGTGGCGAGGCTGTTGGTGGACAGGGCGGTGTGCACGTAGCTCCGCGCGTCGTCCGCGGTGGCCTCGGGGCCGAGGACGGCGGAGATGTTGTCGGTGTTGAGGGTGACGGTGTGCTGGGAGGAGGCGACGGTGCCGTCCCCGGTCTCCTCGAAGGTCCAGATCCCGGTGTGCAGCGTCAGCAGCGCGGGCAGGGTGACCTGCTTGTAGGCGATGCGGTGGTGCGGGAAGGTCACGCGGTACGACTTGGTGGTGTGCGTGGAGCCGTCCTTGGCCCGGGTGTCCATCTCCAGTGTCTGAAGGCCCGGGGTGTCCTCGGTGAGGCGTACGGACGCGACGTGCGGCAGCCGCTCGGCCCACAGGTCGGCCTCGTTGACGAAGTCGAAGAGGTCCTTGGCCGCGCCGTCCACGGTGACGCTGTCGGTGAAGGAGAACGTCAGGTCCTCGGCCGCGTGGGCGGCTTCGACGTTGGTGCGCAGCGCGGCGAGCTCCGAGCGGCTGTTGCGGTCGACCGCCTCGTCGATCCAGACGAGCCCCTGCGGGTCGTCGTCCACGGCGCGGTAGTCGTGCAACAGCCGTACCCGTGACTTCTGTTCGCCGAGCTGTTCGATGATCCAGACGCCGCCCATCGCGGCGACCGGCGGGGCACTGATCTCCTGCCGGAAGGTGATGCGCAGGGCGTCCGGGTCCAGCGTGCGGCGCGAGGTCCAGTTCTTCGCCTCTTCGCCTGCGGTGGCCCAGATGCGGATGCGCTCCTCGGCGCCGTTGTGCTCGACCTGGTCGACATGGATGGTGGGCGGGAAGATCCGGGGCCAGTTCACCACTTCCGCCAGGAGACGGTAGACGGCCGATGCCGGCGCGCCGACGGTGATCTCGTGCTCGACCTCACGGGTCGTCATGGTCGCTGCTCCTCAAGGAGTCCGGTGACGGGGGGATGGCAACGGCGGTACACGGCTCAGAAGTTGCCGAGTCCGCCGCAGACGTTGAGGGCCTGGGCCGTGATGGAGGCCGCGGTGTCGGAGGCGAGGTAGCCGACCAGTCCCGCGACCTCGTCGGGGGTGGAGTACCGGCCGAGCGGGATCTTCGCCTGGAACTTCTCCAGGATCGCGTCCTCCGTGGTGTCCCAGGCGGCGGCGTACCCCTGCCGCACGCGCTGCGCCATCGGCGTCTCCACGTATCCGGGGCAGACGGCGTTGACGGTGATGCCGGTGGGGGCGAGTTCGTTGCCGAGGGCCTTGGTGAAGCCGACCACGCCGTGCTTGGAAGCGGAGTACGGGGCGCCCAGCACCACGCCCTGCTTGCCCGCCGTGGAGGCGATGTTGATGATGCGGCCCCGGTCCTTGTGGCGCAGCCCGCCGGCGGTGAGGACTTCGCGGGTCAGCCGGAACACACTGGTGAGGTTGGTCTCGATGACGTCCTCCCACAGCTCGTCCGGGATGTCGGCGGTGACGCCGCCGCCCGAGCGGCCCGCGTTGTTGACGAGGACGTCGATCGCGCCGAACCGGTCGACGGCGGCCCGCACGAACTCCCGTACCGCCGCCGCGTCCCGGACGTCGACGACCGCGCCCGCCACGTCGAGCCCTTCGGCGGTGAGTTCCTTGACGGTGGCCTCGACGTTCTCCGCGTCGCGGGCGCCGATGAACACGCGGTGCCCCTGGGTGCCGAGCAGCCGGGCGACGGCCAGCCCGATGCCGCTGGTGGCGCCGGTGACCAGGGCGACGCGGCCGGTGCCGGTCGTGGTGGTGTCGGACATGGTGGTCCTCTCAGGCGATACGGGGGGCGGTCAGCAGGTCGTTGACGACGCCGATGAGGGCGCGCGGTGTCAGGGCGTTGGTCAGTACGTCGTCGTCGAGGGCGATGCCGTACGTGCGCTCGATGCGCCCGCCGGTCTCCAGCAGGGCCAGCGACTCGTAGCCGAGTGCCTCGAACTCCGTGTCCAGGAAGTCGCCTTCGAAGTCGACGCCCTCCTCGGCGCCGGCGGCCTCCAGGAGGATCTGCTTGAGGTCGGCGGGGGTGAAAAGCTCGGCAGACAAAGGAAAGGTCCTTCCGGTGGGTGATCGGTCCCGGCGCGCTCAGCGGCCGGGGTGGGGCGTCGCGGGGGCGCGCAGGACGACGGCGGAGTTGAAGCCGCCGTGGCCACGGGCCAGCACCAGTGCGGTGCGCAGTTCGGTGTGGCGCGGGCGGTCCACCACGAGGTCGAGGTCGTAGTCGGGTGAGAGGCGGACGTTCACCGCCGCCGGAACGACGCCGTCGCGCAGGGCGAGCAGCGCGGTCGCCAGGTCGAGGGGTGCGGCGCCCGAGTAGAGCCGTCCGGTCATCGTCTTGGGCGCGCTGACCGGAACGCCGTGCGGTCCGAAGACCTCGACGAGCGCGTCGGCCTCGACGCGGTCCAGGTCCAGGTCGGCGGCCGCGTCGGCGAAGACCACGTCGATGTCCGCCGGGTCGGCCGAGGCGTCGGCGAGGGCCAGTTCGACGGCCTTGCGCAGGGCGGGCGGCCGGCCGCTGCCGGGCTTCGGGTCGAAGGTGGCGCCGTATCCGGCGATCTCCCCGTAGCTGTGCGCGCCGCGTTCCCCGGCCGCTTCGGCGTCCTCCAGGATCAGGATCGCGCCGCCCTCGCCCGGTACGAATCCGGCGGCGTCGCGGTCGAAGGGCAGGTAGGCGCGGGCGGGTTCCTCGCTGGTGCTGAGGCGGCCGCTGGCCAGCTGTGCGACCCAGCCCCAGGGGCACAGGGAGGCGTCCACGCCGCCCGAGACGACCAGCCGGGTGCCCTTGCGGATCTGCCGGCGGGCCTGGGCGACGGCGTCGAGCCCGCCTGCCTGGTCGCTGACGACGACCCCGCTGGGTCCCTTCATGCCGTTGCGGATGGATATCTGGCCGCTGTTGACGGCGTAGAACCAGGCGAACGACTGGTAGGCGGAGACGTACTGGCTGCCCTGGCCCCACAGTTTGCGCAGTTCGTTCTGGCCGAACTCGAAACCGCCCGAGGCGCTGGCCGTGACCACGCCCATGTCGAACCCCGCCAGCTCGTCCGGGCTGACGCCCGCGTCGGCGAGCGCCCAGTCGGCGGCGGCGAGCGCGATCCTGGTCATCCGGTCGGTCTGCGGGATGAGCCGGCTCGGCAGATGCTCCTCGGCGGCGAACCCCGGTATCTCGCCCGCCAGTTTGGCCGGGTAGCCCGACGGGTCGAAGCGGGTGAGGCGGCCGATGCCGCTCTTGCCCCCGCGGGTGGCTTCCCAATGGTCCCGCGCGCCGAGGCCGTTCGGCGACGCGACGCCAAGTCCGGTGACCACGACCGATGTTCCCTTGCTCACGCCAGCTTCCTTTCCGGGCCTGCCAGCACCATCGCGCTCTGGAATCCGCCGAACCCACTGCCTACGGTGAGCACCACGTCGATCAACTGGTCGCGTGCGTGCAGCGGCACGTAGTCGAGGTCGCACTCGGGGTCGGGCGTGTGGAGGTTGGCCGTCGGGGGCACCACGTCGTACTCCATGGCCAGGACCGAGGCGGCGATCTCGATGGATCCGATGGCGCCCAGTGAGTGGCCCACCATGGACTTGATCGAGCTGACCGGCGTCCGGTAGGCGTGGTCGCCGAGGCTCCTCTTGAACGCGGCGGTCTCGTGGCGGTCGTTCTGCTTGGTGCCCGAGCCGTGCGCGTTGATGTAGTCGACGGCCTCGCCGGGCAGCCGCGCCTCGTCGAGGGCGACCCGGATCGCCTCGGCCATCTCGGCGCCGTCCGGGCGCAGTCCGGTCATGTGGTAGGCGTTGGAGCGGGTCGCGTAGCCGGCGATCTCCGCGTAGATGTGCGCGCCGCGTCTGCGGGCGCTGTCCAGTTCCTCCAGCACGAACACCGCGGCGCCCTCGCCGAGGACGAATCCGTTGCGCGTCCCGTCGAAGGGGCGTGACGCGTGGGCCGGGTCGTCGTGGCGTGGTGTGGTGGCCTTGATCGCGTCGAAGCAGGCCATGGTGATCGGCGAGATCGGCGCGTCCGAGGAGCCCGCGACCATGACGTCGGCCGAGCCCTCGCGGATCAGCTCGGCGGCGTACCCGACGGAGTCGATCCCGGACGTGCAGCCGGTGGAGACCACGGTGCTGGGGCCTTCGGCGCCGACCGCCCAGGCCACCTCGGCGGCGAAGGAGCTGGGGACGAGATGGTTGTAGAGGTGCGGCGCCGCGTACCGGTGGTCGACCAGGTCGAGCCGGCCGCCGTCGCTGACGACGCGGTACTCCTCGTCGAGCCCCATCGTGGCGCCGACGGCGCTGCCGACGGTGACCCCGGTGCGGTACGGGTCGAGGTCGGCGAACTCGATGCCGCTGTCCGCGACGGCGCCGCGCGCGGCGACCACGGCGAACTGCGCTGCCCGGTCCATCCGGCGGATCTCCTGCGGGGCCAGGCCGTGTGCGTAGGGGTCGAAGTCGATCTCGGCTGCGACGCGTGAGCGGAACGGCGTGGGGTCGAAGAAGGTGATGCCGCGGGTCGCCGTGCGTCCTTCGCTCAGCAGGTCCCAGAAGTTCTTGGCACCGACACCGCCGGGGGCGAGGACCTCCAGGCCGGTGATGACGACGCGTCTGGCGCTCACGCCGACGCCTCCCAGGAGTAGAAGCGGGTCGCCATCGCGTCGGCGGGTGAGCGCCAGGTCGCGGGGTCGTACGCCTCGATGAACGGCTTCAGGTCGTTGCTGATGCCGATGAACCGGGGGTCGGACTTGGCTGCCTCGATCAGCTCGCCGCCGTTGTCCTCGTCGAAGTCCTGGAGGTGGAAGTACAGCCCCCGGTAGGAGAAGAGCTGGCGGCGCCGCGTCCCCATCCGGTGCGGCATCTCCGTCGCGTCGAAGTCGGCGAACAGCCGGGCCACATCCGTGCTCGCGCCCGGCTCCAGCCTGGCGACAATCAAGGTGCTGTGCATGCGTACTCACTCCTTGTTCGTGTAATGTCCATGACATACGAGCGCAACATGTCGCCCCCGGATGTCAGCAAGTGATCGCGCCGGCCAACGACATCAAGGCTCATCGGTTCCGGTGCGGCGATCAATACGAGCCGGTTCAGGGCTTCGTCAGGCTTTTCCGGGGACCACACGGCAATGTCAGACCCGCGCCGGACAATGACAAAAACACGCAGGAATGTGACAGGACCCGACCGATTGCGTCAGACGACCTGCGCGAGGATCGGGAAGACGAACAGCAGGCCGAGCAAGATGCCGACGGCGGTCGCCGAGCTCCGCACGGCCAGGGCGGTGCCGAGGCTGAGCAGGCCGATCAGTACGAGGTGGAGGACGGACCCCACGGCGGCCCGCAGGGGGCGGTGAGCAGCGCGGCCGGTAGGACGGAGCCGCTGCGGCCGAGCCGGTACTGGGCGACGAGTTGGGCGGCGAGACCGGCCAGCGTCAGGGAGCCGAAGATCAGGAAGGAACCGGCGCTCGCCGCCGTGACGGTGATCCCCGCGGTCAAGGGCCGCAGGAAGGCCAGTGGCAGCCCGTAGGGCAGGCACAACAGGCCGACCACCATGGCGAATTGGACTCCGGTGGCGCTGCCGTGCGCGCCGCTCCCGGTGGCGGCTTCGGCGAACATCCGGGGAATCGACCCGTGGGCGGCGGCGAACTCGGTGAGTGATGCCAGGACGGCGAGCAGCACGAGCAGCGACCCGGCCACGGCGTTCGTGCGGGGACGGTCCGCCACCCGGCGTAGCGTGCTGCTCCAGGTGTCCCGCATCCAGGTGTCACGCCAAGCCGTCACGCTGTCCACGACGGCCCGTATGGCAGTGGGTGCGGAGCGCCGGGGGGACAGCGCCGCCGACGCCGGGGGCGGGCCGTCGTCCTACGGCGTGTAGACGGCGTCGCTGCCGTACAACTCCCTGGTGAACGCGGAGACATCGGCGCTGCGATCGGCGCCGTCCAGGTTGTACGTCAGGAAGACGCCGTACCCCTCGCTGACGGTACGGCGGGCGAGGTCGGCGACCGTGCTCTGCGAGGTCCCGCCGATCTGGACGGCCGCCGGCGAGAGCTGCGACTTGGGCAGTCCGATGCCGGGGACCTGCCAGCTGCCGTAGTACGGGTTCCAGGCGTAGCTGAACTTGGACGACACGTCGACGCCGCCGGAGGAGAGCCGCGAGGCGGCCGGGCCGATGTTGTAGAGGCTGATGATCTTGTCCGGCATGTTCGCGCGGAGCGCCGTCACGAGATTCACGAACGAGCTGTCGTTGGGCTGACCGGTGCCGTTGTTGCCGTAGTCGGCGTACTCGTCGTCGAAGTCGATACCGTCGAGGCCGTACTGGGCGACGGCGTCCGACAGTTGATTCGCGAAGGCCGACGCCGCCTGCTGGGACGGGAAGTTGGCGAAGCCGGCGCCCTGGTGGTTGCCGAGCACCGACAGGACGACCTTGATGCCCTTCTGCTGCAACGGCCGTATCTCCGTCGCGGCGTTGTCGAGGACGCGCTGCACGTTCTCGTTGAAGGAGAGGTAGGCCGCCTGCGTGCCCGTGTCGTAGTTGATGTTCGCCGCGAAGATCACGGCGACGTCGAAGACGTTGCCGCCGCCGTCCGCGAGGCTGTACTTGCCGACGTTGACCATGCTGTTGTTGTTCACCTCGACGTACGCCACCGAGGTCGGCCCCTGCTTCGCGGCGGCCGACGCGGGTGCGGGGGCGGGG
>NZ_JTIY01000001.1:5954035-5967775 GCF_000818175.1 Streptomyces sp. AcH 505 | reverse complement strand
CCGCCGCCGCACCGGTGGTGGCGGTCGCGCCGAAAGCGAGGGCCGCGACGGCCGACAGCGCCAGCGCGGCCGTCCGTACTCTGCTCCGTACCGGAGTGAACATCGTTGATCGGTCTCCCCTCGCGTGGGTCGGCGCGTGCCCGGCCTGTCCGGAGGCGCCGCGTGAGCCCTCCGAGTTTTCCGCCTCCGGGGTCGAATCCCGGGAATCTCGCGCGAACTCTCACGATCTCCACCCACGCTCCACCACAACTCCGCGTCCACATAGGCGAGTTGGCGCGTCCAGCACGGTCGGCCGAGCACCAACTCCGCACCCGGGCCGAAATATTGCACAGACTTCTGTGCACTGCCTTCTATGCACAGACTTCTTTGTGGTCTAGCTTGAGTGTCGTGGAACTACCGCAGCAGCCCTCCCAAGTACATCTGACCGCCCGCAACTTGCGCGGCATCGCGCATCCCCTGCGGGTCCAGATCCTCACCAGTCTGCGGACGGAGGGCCCGGCGACGGCGACCACGCTGGCGCACCGGCTGGACCAGAACACCGGGGCGACCAGCTACCACCTGCGCCAGCTCGCGGAGTACGGCTTCATCACGGAGGCGCCCTCGCGGGGCGGCCGGCGGGAGCGGTGGTGGCAGGCGGCGCACGCCAACACCGTCGTGCCCGACGACGAGGTGCTGGACGGCAGCGAAGGGCTCGGCATCGCGTACCTCCAGGCCCTCGGCCGGGTCTGGTCCGACGCCATGACCGCGGCGATCGAGGCCACCCCTTCACTCACGCCCGAGTGGCGTGACGCACAGGACTTCGGCGACTACGCGCTCACCCTCTCCGCAGCCGACGCCAAGGAGTTGACGGCGGAGATCCACGCCCTGCTCCGCAGGCGTACGTCCGCCGCCGCCGACGCGGCGGGCGCGGGCGAGCGGCCGCAGGACGCGGCACGGGTCTCCTTCCAGTTCCAGTTGTTCCCGACCAGCGAGGACCGGCACGTCACCCAGACCACCGACATGGAGTAGAACGATGGCCACTCAGCACACAGCCGCCGAGACGGCGGCGGACAACGGCGCACCCGCGACCGCGCCGGACCTGGGCCCCCGGGTCCTGCGCGGCCTGATCGGCATGCTGTCGGCCAACGCGGCGGCCCTGTCGGCCAACCGCGTGTTGTCGATCGCGCTGCCCTGGTTCGTGCTGACGACCACGGGCAGCGTCGGCAAGACGGGTCTGGTGGCCTTCTGCCAGATCGTGCCGTACGTGATCTCGCAGGCGCTGGCCGGCCCGATCATCGATCGTATCGGCCCCAAGCGGATCAGTGTGGCGGGCGACCTCCTGTCCACCGTCGCGATGGCCACCGCTCCGCTGCTCTACATGACCGGCAGCCTGCCGTTCGGCCTGCTGCTGGGGCTGCTCGCGATCGTCGGCGCCGCCGACGGTCCTGCCAACGGCGCGAAGGGGCTCTTCGTGCCCGGGGCCACCCGCGCCGCCCGTGTACCCATCGAGCGGGGCACCGGACTCTCGGCGGCCGTCGAACGGACAGCCACCACCGTCGGGCCGGCCATCGCCGGCGTGGTCGTCACCGCCTTCGGCAGCCTGTACGCGCTGTGGATCACCGCCGCGCTGTTCGCGGTGTCGGCGCTGATCGTGTCGACCACCCTCAGCGACCCGGTGCCCGAGCCGCACGAGACGCCGATCGAGGAGAGCGGCGGTTACTTCTCCCAACTGCGCCAGGGTGCGGCCTTCCTGCGGGACGCGAAGCTGCTGCGGTCCATCGTGTGCATGCTGGCGGTGACCAATCTCCTGGACCAGGCGTTCATGTCGGTGCTGCTGCCGGTATGGGCGAAGGAGTCGGGGAACGGCGCGGAGGCCATCGGCCTGGTGGTCAGTGTCTTCGCCGCGACGTCGATCATCGCCGCGCTGGTGGCGGCGGGGGTGGCCGAGCGACTGCCCCGGCGCACCGTCTATCTGATCGGCTTCTCCCTGGGCGGCCTGCCCCGGTTCGCCGCGATGGCGACGGGAGCACCGCTGTGGCTGGTGCTGACGGTGCTCGCCGTGGGCGGCCTGGGCTCCGGCTTCGTGAACCCGATCGTGGGCGCCGTGACGTACGAGCTGATCCCGACCCCCCTGCTGGGCCGGGTCAAGACACTCGCCCAGGCGGTCACGTGGGCGGGTATCCCGTTCGGCGGGCTGCTGGGGGCAGGTCTGGTGACGCTGACCGGCACCTCGACGGCGCTGTGGATCGTGGGCGGGCTGTACCTGATCGCCATTGTTGTGCCGGGCCTGAGCAAGGAATGGTCCGGGATGCGCAAGCAGCCGGCGCCCGAACCCGCCACCGTCGAAACCGCGGACGCTCTCGATACCGCGGACACCATCGATACGGCGGACGCCGTCGCGAGCGCGGCAGCGCGGGCCGTACCGCTGGAAAAGCCCTCGGTCCCGGCCGGGGTCTGAACCGGCGCGGCCACGCGCGGGACGCGCGTGGCGGCCGGGGCACCTCGCCCCGGCCGCCACGCGTACGGGCAGAAGTACCCATGTGCCGCGGGCAGAAGTAACCAGTTATCTCGTCAAGATCGCTCTGCCAGAGTCGAATTCGGCTGAGCATCCGAGGGCCTTCCGTTACGGGTCGACGACGAGGAACTGGTGGACGCATGACTACGAATCCGATGGTGCCCCCGGCGCCGGCACCCGGCCGGGAAGCGGGACCTGAGCCGTTCTCGCCGGCGGAGGCCCGCATAGCCGACGTATGGCGGTCCGTTCTCGGCACCGATGTGGCGACGGCGGACTCCGATTTCTTCCTGCTGGGCGGCACCGGCGAGCAGGCGGCGGAAATGGCCCGCCGGGTCGCGGCGGAATTCGGCTCGGAATTCCAGGCCCTTTCACCGCCGGGCCCGTTGACCGTACGGACCGTGGCGTCGTTCCTCGCCGACGAGGCCATGGAGCGGGCCCGCCTGCTGTTCGCGTCCCTGGACGAGAGCGACGAGGGCATGGCCGACGGCGCGGCTGCCCTGGCCTCGGCATCCGCTCCCGACGACACCGCCGCGATCCCCGTCGCAGCACGGGACGGGCGGCCGTTGCCGTTGTCGTTCGCGCAGCGCCGTCTGTGGTTCCTGGACCAACTGGAGCCGGGCCGGGCCGAATACCTCATCCCGATGGGGCTGCGCATCAGCGGTCCGCTGGACGTGCCGGCCCTGGAGGCGTCGCTGTCGGAGCTGGTGGCGCGGCACGAGGTGCTGCGGACCCGTTTCGTGACCGACGGGGACGGCACCCCCGGTCAGCTCGTCGACGAGCCACGGCCACTGCCGCTGGCCGTGCACGACCTGCGGTCAGTGGCTGACGCCGGCGCCCGTGAGGAGGCCGCCGTCGCGCTCGTGGACACGGAGGGCTTCCGGCCGGTGGATCTCGCCACCGGGCCGATGGTCCGCGCCCTGCTGGTCCGGCTGGGCGACGAGGACCACCTGCTGTCGCTGACGATTCATCACATCGCCTTTGACGGGTGGTCGGTGGGTGTCCTGTCCCGGGAGCTGACCACGCTGTACACGGCGCGGGTCACGGGAGTCGCCGCAGGTCTGCCCGAACCGCCCCTGCAGTACGCCGACTTCGCCGTCTGGCAGCGCGGGTGGCTCACCGGTGACGTGCTGGACGGGCAACTGGACTACTGGCGTGGGGTGCTGGCGGGCACCGAGCCGCTGGAGCTGCCCACCAACCGCAGGCGCCCTGCGCGGCGCAGCGGCAACGGAGCGATGCTCACCTTCACCGTCCCGGCCGAAACGGCCGACGGGGCCCGCCGGCTGGCGCACGACACGGGCGCGAGCCTGTTCATGACGCTGCTCGCCGTGTTCCAGATCGTGCTGTCGCGCTACAGCGGCCAGGAGGACATCGCGGTGGGCACGCCGATCGCGGGCCGCAACCGGTCCGAGATCGAGGACATGGTCGGCTTCTTCGTGAACACGCTGGTGATGCGGACGGACCTGTCGGGCGACCCGACGTTCACCGACCTCGTCGACCGCGTCAAGGACACCGCACTCGGCGCCTACGACCACCAGGACCTGCCTTTCGAGCGGCTGGTGGAGGAGCTGGCGCCGCAGCGGGACCTGTCCAGGAACCCGCTGTTCCAGACCATGTTCGTCCTGCAGAACACCCCCGACAGCCGCTCCTGGGAGCTGCCCGGCGTCAGCGTCCGCCAACTCGACGTGGCCGCGCAGGAGTCCAAGTTCGACTTCACCTTCTACGCGACCGAGGCCGCCGACGGCGCTCTGGACGGCACGATCGTCTACTCCACCGACCTCTTCGACGAAGCCACGATGGTCCGGCTCGCCGGACACTTCGAGACCCTGCTCGGTGCGGCCGCCGACGCCCCCGACGCCCCGCTCTCCACACTGGAGATGCTGACGGCCGCGGAGCGCCGGGACATCCTCACCGCGTGGAACGGGGCGGACACCGACGCCCCCGACGCCGTCACCGTGCACCAGCTGTTCGAGGACCGGGCCGCCGAGCGCCCGAACTCCCCCGCCGTCACCTGCGGTTCGGATCATCTGACCTACCGGGAGCTGGACGAGCGGGCCGACTGGATCGCTGCCTTGCTGCGCGAGCGCGGAGCGGGGCCCGGGACCCTGGTCGCCATCTGCCTCGACCGGGGCACCGACATGGTGAGCGCCCTGCTCGGCATCCTCAAGTCGGGCGCCGCGTATGTGCCGTTGGACCCGACGTATCCGACCGAGCGGCTCGCCTACATGGTCGAGGACAGCGGGGCGCCGCTGATCGTCACCCGGTCGTCGCACGCCGAGCGGCTGCCCGCCGCCACCCCGCTCCTGCTGCTGGAGGACTGGCCGTCAGAACTGCCCGCCCGTACCGATGACGGTTCGGCGCCCGAGGCGGGGCCGGACGACCTGGCGTACGTGATCTACACGAGCGGTTCGACGGGCCGCCCGAAGGGCGTGCAGATCACCCACGGCGCCCTGCGCGCGCGGATGCGGGAGACCCGGCGGCAGCTGGACCTCAGCTGCGAGGACCGGGTGCTGCAGTTCGCTTCGATCTCCTTCGACTCCTCCGTGGGTCAGCTGTTCGCGCCGCTCGTCTCGGGCGCGTCCCTGGTGCTGCGCGACGACGCGTGGGACCCGGGCATGCTGGCGCAGGCGCTGCGCACCAACAAGGTGACCGTGGCCTGGCTCACCCCTTCGGCGTTCGGTGCGCTCGCCGCCCAGCTCGACGGGCCGGACGCCGTCGGCCCGGAGCTGCGGCTGGTACGGCTCGGCGGTGAGGCGCTCCCGCGCGAGCAGGTACGCCAGTGGTTCCGCCACACCTCGGTGCCGCTCGTCAACGGTTACGGTCCGACCGAGGCGGCGCAGGAGGCGGCGACGGCGCGGATCACCGGACCCGGCGACCATGTGCCGATCGGCCGCCCGGTCGCCAACGCGAAGGTCTTCGTGGTGGACCGGCACGGCCGGCCGGTCCCGGTGGGCGTCCCCGGCGAGATGTGGATCAGCTGCCCCGGTCTGGCCCGTGGATATCTGGGCAGGCCCGAGCTGACCGACGAGAAGTTCACCGTCGTCACCGTGGACGGGGCGCCACGGCGCGTGTACCGCACCGGCGACCTCGCGAAGTGGCACCCGGACGGGGAGCTGGAGTTCGTCGGCCGGGGTGACAACCAGGTCAAGCTGCGGGGCTACCGGATCGAACTCGGCGAGATCGAGGCGGCGCTGCTCACCCACCCGTCGGTCACGCTCGCCACCGTCCTGCTGCGTGAGGACGTACCCGGCGACCCCCGGCTGGTGGCGTACGTCGTCGCTGACCCGCCCGTCGAGACAGCCGCGCTGCGCACCCACCTCCAGCGCGACCTGCCGGACTACATGGTGCCCGCCGCCTTCGTGCCCCTGGACCGCATTCCGCTCACCCCCAACGGCAAGACGGACCGCCGCGCCCTGCCCGCGCCCGCCTCCGACCGGCCCGAGCTGGGCGCCGCGTACACCGCCCCGCGCACCGAGACGGAGCGGACGGTGGCCCAGGTCTGGGCAGAGGTGCTCGGCATCGACACGGTCGGCGTGGACGACGACTTCTTCGCGCTGGGCGGCCACTCGCTGCTGGCGACGCAGGTCGTGTCGCGGCTGCGTCGGCGGCTCGGTGTCGACGTCCCCGTACGGACCCTGTTCAGCGCGCCGACCCCGGCGCTGCTCGCCGGCGCCGTGGCGGACCTCGACGACGTCGGGATCTCCCGCATCACCGCCGTACCGCGCGACGGCGATCCGCTCCCGCTGAGCTTCGCCCAGCAACGGCTCTGGTTCCTCGACCAGTTGGAGCCGGGCAGGGCCGAATACCTGCTGCCCTTCGCCTACCGCGTCCAGGGCCTGATCGACGGGGACGCCCTCAACACGGCCTTCACCGAGCTGGTTTCGCGCCACGAGATCCTGCGCACCCGGTTCCGCACGGACGAAGCGGGCTCCCCGGTCCAGTCGATCGCCCCGCCGGGGCCGGTGACGGTGCTGGTACGGGATCTGCGGGCCGTCGCCGACAACGCGGCCAGGGAAGAGGCCTGCACGGCGGTCCTGGCCGAGGACGCGCTGCGCCCGGTGGACCTCACCGCCGGCCCGGTACTGCGCGCCGTGCTGGTACGACTCGCCGACGAGGAAGCGGTCCTGGCGGTTACCGTGCACCACATCGCCTTCGACGGCTGGTCGGTGGGCGTGCTGGTACGCGAGCTGTCCGCGCTGTA
The DNA here is from genome assembly GCF_000818175.1 of Streptomyces sp. AcH 505. Lineage (GTDB taxonomy): Bacteria > Actinomycetota > Actinomycetes > Streptomycetales > Streptomycetaceae > Streptomyces. The sequence continues at coordinate 5,961,083 of NZ_JTIY01000001.1, read as the reverse complement.
CGCGGCTGCCCTGGGCAAGGGACCCGTCCCCGCGCCGCCGCCGGTGCAGTACGCCGACTACGCGCTGTGGCAGCGCGGCTGGCTGACCGGCGCACCGCTGGAGCGTCAACTCGACTACTGGCGTGACCGGTTGGCGGGCCTTGAGCCGTTGGAGCTGCCGACGGACCACGCCCGGCCGACGGAGCGCATCGGCAAGGGCGAGGTCGTCCGGTTCTCGGTGCCCGCCGACGTCGCCGCACGGGCCAAGGCGGTCTCCGCCGACGGCGGCGCGAGCCTGTTCATGACGCTGTTGTCGGTGTTCCAGCTGCTGCTGGCCCGCTACAGCGGACAGCGGGACGTCGCGGTGGGCACCCCCATCGCGGGCCGCAACCGGGCCGAGACCGAAGACCTGATCGGCTTCTTCGTCAACACGCTCGTCCTGCGCACCGACCTGTCCGGCGATCCGGCGTTCACCGAGCTGCTGGCCCGCGTCAAGGACGCGGCGCTGGGCGCGTACGACCACCAGGACCTGCCTTTCGAGCGCCTGGTCGAAGAGCTGGCCCCCGACCGTGATCTGTCCCGCAACCCGCTGTTCCAGACGCTGTTCGCGCTCCAGAACACGCCCGGCGCCGACGCGTGGAGCCTGCCGGGGCTGACGGCGGAACCCGTCGAGTCCCCGGTACGCGACGCGAAGTTCGACCTGTCGATGTACCTCGCCGAGGCGGCCGACGGCACCCTGGACGGCGCGATCGTCTACGCCGGCGACCTGTTCACCGAGGCCACCGCACGACGCCTCGTGGACCACTTCACCAATCTGCTGGACGCGGCCACCGCGCGCCCGCGCACCGCGCTGTCCGAGCTGGAGATGCTGGGCGCGGACGAGCGCCACCGGATCGTGACCGAGTGGAACGCCACCTCGGCGCCCGTCCCGGCCACCGCGACCCTGCACGGACTGTTCGAGGCGCGTGCGGCGCTCACCCCGGACGCCGTCGCCGTCGTGTGCGGCAGCGACGAGCTGACGTACCGCGAACTCGACGAGCGAGCCAACCAGTTGGCCCACCGGCTGGGCGCCGAGCCGGGGATCGGTCCTGACGTCCCGGTGGGGGTCTGCCTGGAGCGCTCCCCCGCCCTGGTGTGGACACTGCTGGGCATCCTCAAGGCGGGTGCGGCCTACGTACCGCTCGACCCGGAGCATCCGGCGGAGCGGTTGGCGTACCTGGTGGAGGACTCCGGTGCGCCCCTGGTCGTCACCGACATCGCGCACGCCGGCCTGCTGGGCGAAGGCCCTGGCCTGCTGGCCGTCGACCGCGCGGCGGACCTGCCGGACGCCCTCCCCGTCACCGCGCCGGAACCCGTCGCGGGACCCGGCGACCTGTCCTACCTGATCTACACCAGCGGCTCGACCGGACGTCCGAAGGGCGTGCGCATCGAGCACCGGGGCGTGGTCAACTACCTGGCCGGGATGCAGGACGCGTTCCCGCTCACCCCGGGCGAGGGCTTCCTCCAGGCGACGCCGCTGTCCTTCGACGTCTCGGCGTACGAGATCTTCTGGCCGCTGTGGCAGGGCGCGAAGGTCGTGCTCGTACCCGGCTCCGACCGGCTGGACATGACCGCGGTGTCCCGCCTGATGCACACCCACCAGGTGGTCGGCCTGCACTTCGTCCCGAGCCTGCTGGACCTGTTCGTCTCCCAGGTACGGCCCGAGGACTGCGCGCGTCTGCGGTACGCCTTCGCGAGCGGCGAACCCCTGCAGCCGACGCTGGTGGCCCGTTTCCTCGACAGTTTCCCCGGGGACCTGATCAACCTGTACGGCGCGACGGAGGTCTCCGTCGACACCACGTACTGGCGGGCGTCGCGCACCGACCCGCACGGTCCGGTCCTCGCCGGACGGCCCATGGTGAACCAGACCGTGTACGTCCTCGACCCGGACCGCCGTCCCGTACCGGCCGGAGTGCTGGGCGAGGTGTACCTCGGTGGTGACAGCGTCGGGCGGGGCTATCACGAGCGGCCCGAACTCACCGCCGAGCGCTTCGTACCCGACCCGTTCACCGGCGGCCGCATGTACCGCACAGGTGACGTCGGCCGCTTCACCCCCGACGGTGAACTCGACCTGCTGGGACGCATCGACCGTCAGGTGAAACTGCGCGGCGTACGGGTCGAACTCGCCGAGATCGAGGCGGTCCTGCTCACCCACGAAGCGGTCGGGGTGTGCGCGGTCACCGTCCGCGAGGACGCCCCGGGCGACAAGCGGCTCGTCGCGTATCACGTACCGGCGCCCGGCAGTTCGGCGGAGACCGGCGCGCTGCGGGGATGGGCGGCCGAGCGGCTGCCCCGGGCCATGATGCCGTCCGTCTTCGTGGAACTCCCGGAACTCCCGCTCAACAGGAACGGCAAGGTCGACCACGCGGCGCTGCCGGCGCCCGACGAGGACGACATCACGGCGGGCTTCGTGGCGCCCCGTGACGGCATCGAGGCGGAGATCGCCGAGATCATGGCAGGGGTGCTCGGCCGCGAAAAGGTCGGAATTCACGACCGTTTCTTCGACATCGGCGGGCATTCCCTCCTCGCCATTCAACTCGTCAACCGTATCGAGGCGGTGACCGGCGTCCGTATCGGTCTGCGCCGGCTTTTCCAGGCGCCGACGGTCACCGGTGTCAAGGAACAGCTCATCGAATTGTTCGACGCGCAGGAACAGGCTTCCTGAATTCAGCGGCCCTGCCCACACGCAGAGACCCGTTGCCCACCCGAGAGCAGAGGACAGACATCATCATGGGCGAGAACTCGATCGAGGCGCGGCTGCTGTCCCGTATGCGACGGCGCGCGGACGCGGACCGGATCACACGCGGCGACAAGAACGGCACCCGACCGCTGCCGCTGTCGTTCGCACAGCAGCGGCTCTGGTTCCTCGACCGCCTGACCCCCGACAGCGCCGACTACTTGGTGCCGACGGCGCTGCGGGTGCGCGGTCCGCTGGACGTCACAGCGCTGGAGACGGCGCTGTCCGGCCTGGTGGCCCGGCACGAGGTGCTGCGGACGGCCTTCACGGCGGGGGACGACGGCACACCGCGCCAGGACATCAACGCGCCCTGGCCGGTGCACGTTTCGGTGCACGACGTACGGGACGAGGCGGACGCCGAGGCGCGGGGCCGCGAGGTGCTGCGCACCGAGGCGAAGCGCCCCTTCGACCTCACGACGGGCCGCCCGCTGCGGACGGATGTCGTACGCCTCGCCGAGGACGACCACTTCATTCTGCTGACGGTACATCACATCGTGTCGGACGGCTGGTCGTCGGGGATCCTGGCGCGCGAACTGCGTGAGCTGTACGCGGCGGCCCTGGCGGAGCGCGAGGCGTCGCTCCCTGAAGTGCCAGTACGGTACGCGGACTTCGCCGTCTGGCAGCGCGACCAGCTCACGGGGCCGGCGCTGGAGCGACAGCTCGGCTACTGGCGCGAACGCCTCGCCCACTCCACCCCGTTGGAGCTGCCGACCGACCACCAGCGTCCGGCGCACGCGAGCGGCGCAGGCGACGTGGTCACCTTCGAGCTGTCCCGCGAGGTGGCGGAGCGGCTGCGGGAGGCGGCGGCGCGGCAGGGGGGCAGTCTGTTCATGGCGCTGCTGTCCCTGTTCCAGGTCGTGCTGGCCCGCTACTGCCGCCAGGACGACATCGCGGTGGGCACCCCGATCGCGGGCCGCAACCGCGCCGAGATCGAGGATGTCGTCGGCTTCTTCGTCAACACCCTGGTGATGCGGACCGACCTGTCCGGCGACCCCACTTTCGGCGAGCTGATCAACCGGGTCAAGGACACGGCGCTGGGCGCGTACGACCACCAGGACCTGCCGTTCGAGCGGCTGGTGGAGGAGCTGGCGCCGGAGCGCGATCTGTCCAGGAACCCGCTGTTCCAGACCATGTTCGTCCTCCAGGCGCCGGGGAGCGCGGACAGCGGAGGGTGGGAGCTGGCGGGCACGGACGTCGAGCCGGTCGAGATCGAGCGGGGCGTGGCCAAGTTCGACCTGACGCTGACCGCGGTCGAGTCGTCGGACGGTCTACGCGCTGTGCTGGAGTACCGGACGGACCTGTTCGACCGGGCGCGGATCGAGCGGATGGCCGGCCACCTCGCCACCCTGGCCGCGTCCGTGGCGGCCACTCCTGACGCACGTCTGTCCGAGCTGAACATGCTGACGGAGGCGGAGCGGCAGCAGATCCTGGTCGACTGGAACGGAGTCACAGGCCCATACCCGGACACCGCCACCATCCACCAGCTCATCGAAGACCGCGTCAACACCGATCCGGATGCCGTGGCTCTCACGCATGGGGCCGAGCAGTGGACGTACGCCCAGCTCAATGCTCGCGCCAACCAGCTCGCCCACCACCTACGCGATACGGGCATCACGCCGGACACGCTGATCGCCGTCTGCCTCGATCGCTCGCCGCAGCTCATCGCGGCTCTCCTCGGCATCATGAAGGCGGGGGCGGCGTTCGTGCCGCTGGACCCGGAGTACCCGACTGAGCGCATCACCTACATGGTCGAGGACGCCCAGGCCCCGCTCATCATCACCAGCACGGAGCACACCGACCGGCTGCCGGCCGACACCGCGCGGCTTCTGGTGGACGTGCAGTGGCCCGACGGGTCCACGAGCAATCTGGATCCCCTGGCCTCGCCCGACGATCTGGCCTACATCATCTACACCTCCGGCTCCACCGGCAGGCCCAAAGGCGTCGCCCTGGAACACCGGGGGGTCGTCAACTACCTGCACTGGTGCGACGAGAACTACCCCGTCACCGAACCCGGCGGAATCGGCACCATCCTCTACTCCTCCATCACCTTCGACCTCACCATCACCGCCCTGTTCCTACCCCTCATCCAGGGCACCCAACTCGCCATTCCCCAGACGGGGCCGGGTCAGAGCGCGTTCGACGCGGCCATCGATCTGATCCTCACCGACGTCCCGATCAGCTTCCTCAAAGCCACGCCCTCCCACCTGGAAATCCTCGCCGCACATCTGACCACCCGAAACGCCACCCACCACATCACCACCATCGTCGCCGGCGGCGAAAACCTCACCCCCACCCTCGTCTCCCAGCTCCTCGACACCAGCACCACCCAGACCACGATCAGCAACGAATACGGAGCCACCGAAGGCTCCGTCGCCAACGTCATGAGCCTCACCACCACCCCCGACCCCAACGGCCACACCACCACCCTCGGCCGCCCCATCACCAACACCACCACCTACCTCCTGGACCATCACAACCAGCCCGCACCCATCGGTGTCCCCGGACACTCACTCCTCGGGGGCATCTGCCTCGCCCGCAACTACCACAACCGACCCGACCTCACCACCCAACGCTTCACCCCCAACCCCCTCAACCTCACCAACGACCCCCGCACCTACCACACCGGAGACCTCCTCACCTGGCGCCCCGACGGCACCCTCGAATTCATCGGCCGCATCGACAACCAAATCAAACTCCGCGGCTACCGCATCGAACTCGGCGAAATCGAGAACTCACTGATCACCCACCCCGACGTCGCCGCTGCGGCCGTCGTCGTACGTGAAGACACGCCGGGGGACAAACGACTGACCGCCTACATCACCATCGCACCGGACACCGAGCCAGAGATCAACGAGCTCCGCGCCCACCTCCAGCAGCAGCTCCCGGACTACATGATTCCGGCCACGTACGTCACGCTCGACCAGCTCCCCCTCACCCCCAACGGCAAGGTCGACGCCAAAGCCCTCCCTGTCCCCGACCACCACCGCCCCGACCTGGACGCGACCTACACCGCTCCCCGGACCACCGCAGAGCACGTCGTCACCACCATCTGGTCCGACATCCTCGGCATCGACACCATCGGCGTCCACGACAACTTCTTCGCGCTCGGCGGGCATTCGCTGCTCGCGACGCGGGTGACATCCCGGCTGCGGCAGCAGCTGGGCATCGACGTGCCGGTCCGTACCCTCTTCACCTCGCCCACCCCGGCGACTCTGGCTGTGGCCATGCGTGAGCTGGCAGCGGCCGACGAGGCCCCGCTCGTACCGGTCGACCGTACGGACGGTTCCCTGCCGCTGTCCTTCGCCCAGCAACGTCTCTGGTTCCTCGACCAGTTGACGCCAGGGAGTGCCGAGTACCTGGTGCCCTTCGGCCTGCGCATCCGCGGCGAGCTGAACGCCGGCGCCATGGGCGCGGCCTTCACCGCTCTGGTGGCCCGGCACGAGATCCTGCGGACCCGGTTCGTCACCGACGACTCCGGGCGGCCCTCCCAGATCGTGGACGCGCCGTGGTCGGTCACCCCGGTGGTGCACGACGTCCGGACCGTCTCCCCCGGCGAGGACAGGGAGCGGACCGCACAGGAGATCATGGCAGCGGAGGCGCGCCGCCCGTTCGAGCTGGACAGCGGACGGCTGCTCCGCGTGGACCTGGTCCGCGTCGCGGAGGACGACCAGTACCTGTTGATCACGCTGCACCACATCGTCTCGGACGGCTGGTCCTCCGGCATCCTGGCGCGCGAACTGCGCGAACTGTACGCGGCGGCCCTGGCCGAGCGCGCGGGAGCCCTCCCCGAACTTCCCGTGCAGTACGCGGACTTCGCCGTCTGGCAGCGCGAACAGCTCACCGGCGACTTCCTGGACGAGCAGTTGGCGTACTGGCGTGAGCGCCTGACCGGTGTGCCGGTGCTCGAACTGCCAACGGACCACGGACGCCCCGCCGAACGCGAGGGCGCCGCAGGGGACACCGTGCACTTCACACTGCCGGCCGAGGTGGCGGAGCAGCTGCGCTCGACGGCGGGACGGCAGGGCGCGAGCCTGTTCATGACGCTGCTGTCCCTGTTCCAGGTCGTACTGGCCCGCTACGGCCGCCAGGACGACATCGCGGTGGGCACTCCCATCGCGGGCCGCAACCGCGCCGAGACCGAAGACCTGATCGGCTTTTTCGTCAATACGCTGGTGATGCGGACCGACCTGTCCGGGGACCCGACGTTCGCCGAGCTGATCAACCGCGTCAAGGACACGGCGCTGGGCGCGTACGACCACCAGGACCTGCCCTTCGAGCGCCTGGTGGACGAGC
>NZ_JTIY01000001.1:5947633-5953949 GCF_000818175.1 Streptomyces sp. AcH 505 | reverse complement strand
CCGACCTGTCCGGGGACCCGACGTTCGCCGAGCTGATCAACCGCGTCAAGGACACGGCGCTGGGCGCGTACGACCACCAGGACCTGCCCTTCGAGCGCCTGGTGGACGAGCTGGCCCCGAACCGCGATCTGTCGCGCAACCCGCTGTTCCAGACCCTCTTCGTGTTCCAGAACACTCCGGACGGAGACACGTGGAGCCTGCCCGGCCTCGACGTCGAGCAGGTCGGAGTGGGCGGCCAGGACGCGAAGTTCGACCTCCAGCTGACAGCTGCGGAGTCGGGCGGTGAGGTGCTGGCGGCGCTGGAGTACCGGACGGATCTGTTCGACCGGGCGCGGATCGAGCGGATGGCCGGCCACCTCGCCACCCTGGCCGCGTCCGTGGCGGCCACTCCTGACGCCCGCTTGTCCGAGCTGAACATGCTGACGGAGGTGGAGCGGCAGCAGATCCTGGTCGACTGGAACGGAACCACCGGGCCCTACCCGGACACCGCCACCATTCACCAGCTGATCGAGGACCGCGTCGCCACGGACCCGGACTCCATCGCCCTCACCTACGGCTCCGAGCAGTGGACATACGCGCAGCTCAACGCGCACGCCAACCAGCTCGCCCACCACCTACGCACGACCGGCATCACCCCGGACACCCTGATCGCCGTCTGCCTCGACCGGTCCCCCCAGCTCATCGCGACCCTCCTCGGGATCATGAAGGCAGGGGCGGCGTTCGTGCCGCTGGACCCCGAGTACCCGACCGAGCGCATCACCTACATGGTCGAGGACGCCCAGGCACCACTCATCATCACCAGTACGAACCACACCGAACGACTGCCGGCCGACACCCCACGCCTTCTGGCCGACACCGAGTGGCCGGACGGACCGACCGAAAACCCCCTGCCGCTCGCCTCGCCCGATGACCTGGCCTACATCATCTACACCTCCGGCTCCACCGGCCGGCCCAAAGGCGTCGCGCTCGAACACCGGGGCGTCGTCAACTACCTGCACTGGTGCGACCAGAACTACCCCGTCACCGAGCCGGGTGGGATCGGCACGATCCTGTACTCCTCCATCACCTTCGACCTGACCATCACGGCTCTGTTCCTGCCGCTCATCCAGGGCACCCAGCTCGCCATCCCCCAGACAGAGCCCGGCCAGAGCGCGTTCGACGCGGCGATCGACATGATCCTCACCGACGTCCCGATCAGCTTCCTCAAGGCGACCCCTTCCCACCTGGAAATCCTCGCCGCCCACCTCACCGGCCAGAACGCCACCCACCACATCACCACCATCATCGCCGGCGGTGAAAACCTCACCCCCACCCTCACGGCACACCTCTTCAACACCAGCACCACCCAGACCACGATCAGCAACGAATACGGAGCGACCGAAGGCTCCGTCGCCAACGTCATGAGCCTCACCACCACCCCCGACCCCAACGGGTACACCACCACCCTCGGCCAACCGATCACCAACACCACCACCTACCTCCTGGACCACCACAACCAGCCCGCACCCATCGGCATCCCCGGACACTCACTCCTCGGCGGCATCTGCCTCGCCCGCAACTACCACAACCGACCCGACCTCACCACCCAACGCTTCACCCCCAACCCCCTCAACCTCACCAACGACCCCCGCACCTACCACACCGGCGACCTCCTCACCTGGCGCCCCGACGGCACCCTCGAATTCATCGGCCGCATCGACAACCAAATCAAACTCCGCGGCTACCGCATCGAACTCGGCGAAATCGAAACCGCCCTCACCACCCACCCCGACATAGCCACCACAGCCGTCGTCGTACGCGAAGACACCCCCGGCGACAAACGGCTCACCGCCTACCTCACCACCACCCCCGGGTCCACCACACCCACCACACACGAGCTGCGCACCCATCTCCAGAACCAGCTCCCCGACTACATGGTTCCCGCCGCCTACACCACGCTCGACCAGCTCCCCCTCACCCCCAACGGCAAGGTCGACACCAAAGCCCTCCCCGCCCCCGACCACCACCGCCCCGACCTCGACACCACCTACACCGCCCCCCGCACTCCCACCGAGCGCACCCTCGCTTCGGTGTGGGGCGACATCCTCGGCATCGAGACCGTCGGTATCCACGACAACTTCTTCGAGCTGGGCGGCGACTCGATCATCAGCATCCAAATGATCGCCAGGGCCAAGAAGTTCGGCCTGCACCTCACCCCGCGCACGATCTTCAAGCATCAGACGATCGCCGAGATCGCGGTCCACGCCGGCGCGGCCACTCCGGTCGACGCGGAGCAGGGCCGTGTCGTGGGCGACGTACCGCTGACACCGATCCAGCACTGGTTCTTCGAGAAGGAACTGCCGGCGTTCGACCACTTCAACCAGGCCGAACTGCTGGCCACCGACGCCTTGGACCCCGATGTCCTCAGGCTGGCGCTGGCCGACCTGGTGGAGCACCACGACGCGTTGCGCCTGCGGTGCGAGAACGGTGACGCAGGCTGGCGGCAGTATCTGGACGAGTCTGTGGACACCGGCATCCTCGACGTCCACGACTTGTCCGACGTCACCGACGACGCCTTGAGCTCGGTGTCGCTCGCCATCGCGGAGGAGACCCAGCAGAGCCTCGACCTGGCAAAGGGGCCGCTGATGCGGTGTGCCCTGCTGCAGCTGGGGTCGGCACGTGGACAGCGGCTGCTCATCGCCGTACACCACCTGGCCGTCGACGGTGTGTCCTGGCGGATCCTCCTGGAGGACCTGGGGAGTTGCTACGAGCAGCGCGCCGCCGGCAGGGCGCCCCGGCTCGCCGCGAAGACGACGTCCTTCCGGGCCTGGGCGGAACGGCTGCGGGCGTTCGCTACGTCGGACGCGGCACGGGCCGAGTTCGCGTACTGGGCGGAGGCGAAGCCCTCCGGGCGGGTTCCGCGTGACGGGGACGGACGTAACGAGCTGGGCTCGGCGTCCACCGTCGCGGTGGCCCTCACCGCCGAGGAGACACGGGCCCTGCTGCGCGACGTCCCCCGCGTCTTCAGCACGCGGATCAACGATGCGCTCCTCACCGCCCTCGCCCACGCGCTGCGGGACTGGACGGGCGACGACGAGACGCTGATCGGTCTGGAGGGACACGGCCGCGAGGATCTCTTCCCCGACGTGGACCTTTCACGGACCGTCGGCTGGTTCACGTCGGTGTTCCCCGTCGCGCTGCGACTGACACCCGGCGCCGGGCCGCTCGATTCGGTCGACTCCGTCAAGGAGCAGCTGGGCCGGATCCCGAACAATGGTGTCGGCTACGGCATCCTGCGCCACCTCGGGGCGCCCGAAGTGGCGTCCGTCCTGGGCCGGCAGCCGATCCCTGAGGTCAACTTCAACTACCTCGGGCAGTTCAGCCGGGACCTCCCGGGCATCGGGCGGTACGCCGCAGCGGATGAGCCCAAGGGGCACTCGATCAGTCCCGACGGCATGCGCTGGAACGTCCTCGACGTGACAGCGGCCGTCGAGGGCGACACGTTCGGGGTGTACATCGGCTACTCGTCGGCGCTGCACGACCGGCGCACCGTCGAGCGACTGGGCGACGGCATGATCCACCACCTGCGCGGACTGATCGCCGGCAGCGCCGAAGGCGCCGCCGACTCCCGCCGGACGACCCCCGGCGTCCCCCTCACCGACGTCGGTGACACCGACATGGCCGCGATCCTGAAGAGGTTCTCGATATGAGCACGCACAACGTGGAAGACGTCTACGGGCTCTCGCCCCTCCAGTTCGGGATGCTCTTCCACTCGCTGGAGGACACGTCCGACACCCGCCCGTACATGGTCCAGATGACGGAGGAGGTCGAAGGCGCCTTCGACGACGCGCTGTTCGGACAGGCGTGGCAGCGACTCGTCGACCGGCACTCGATCCTGCGCAGCGCGTTCGTGTGGGAGGGCGTGTCGGAACCGGTGCAGGTGGTGCAGCGCCAGGCCCCCGTGCCCTTCGAAGTACGGGACCTGCGCGGCCTGCCCGACCAGGAGCGGCAGTTGGACGTCTTCCTCGCGGAGGACTGGGAGCGCGGCTTCGACCTGTCCCGGGCGCCGCTGGTACGGGTGACGGTGCTGCGGACGGCGGAGCAACGGCGGTTCGTGGTCTGGTCGTTCCACCACATCCTGCTCGACGGGTGGAGCGTGCAGATCCTCCAGAAGGAGCTGTTCGCCCTCTACCGCAGCCTGCTCGACGGTACGTCCGCCGCTCTGCCGACGACCGTTCCGTACCGCCGCTACATCGAATGGCTCAACGCCCAACGGGACGACAGCTCGGCGGAGTTCTGGACGAAGTATCTGGCAGGGGTCACCGAGCCGACCAACCTGCACGTGGACCGGGACACCGGGGACACGGGCGTCGGGGAGTTCGAGGTGGAGGCCTCCTCCGAGCTGTTCGCACAGGCCCGCGACTACGCCAGGTCGCAGCGGATCACGATGAACACCCTGGTGCAGGGGCTGTGGTCGATCCTGCTCTCCCGGTACAGCCGCAGCGACGAGGTGCTGTTCGGCTCGACCATCTCGGGCCGCTCGATCGCACTGCCGGGCGTGGACTCGATGATGGGTCTGTTCATCAACACGCTCCCGGTACGAGGCCGGCTCACGGGTGAACTCGGCGTCGCGGGCTGGCTGCGGGATCTCCAGGACGAGCAGTTGGAGATGCGGCAGTGGGAGTACTGCCACCTCGTCGACGTACAGAAGCACAGCAGCATCCCGCGGGGAGAGCCGCTGTTCCGGTCCATCCTGGTCTTCGAGAACTACCCGGTGGTGCAGAAGCCGTCGGACTTCCCCGAGGGGCTGACCCGGCGCCTGGTCAACTGCGTTGAGCGTACGGGCTACCCGCTCACGCTGGTCGCGTCGGCGGGCCGCGCCTTGGAGTTCCGGTTCGTGTACGACCGGAGCCGGTTCGACGCGGCGACGATCGAGCGGATGGCCGGCCATCTGCGGACCTTGCTGGAGTCTGTCATTGCGGCTCCTGGAGCGAACATCGCGGAACTGAACATGCTGACGGAGACGGAGCGGCAGCAGATCCTGGTCGACTGGAACGGAGTCACGGGCCCGTACCCGGACACCGCCACCATCCACCAGCTCATCGAGGACCGCGTCGCCACGGACCCGGATGCCGTGGCTCTCACGCATGGGGCCGAGGAGTGGACGTACGCCCAGCTCAATGCTCGCGCCAACCAGCTCGCCCACCACCTACGCGATACGGGCATCACGCCGGACACGCTGATCGCCGTCTGCCTCGATCGCTCGCCGCAGCTCATCGCCGCTTTCCTCGGCATCCTGAAAGCCGGGGCCGCGTTCGTGCCGCTCGACCCGGAGTACCCGACTGAGCGCATCACTTACATGGTCGAGGACGCCCAGGCACCGCTCATCATCACCAGCACGGAGCACACCGACCGGCTGCCGGCCGACACCGCGCGTCTCCTCGCCGACACCGAATGGCCCGACGGACCGACACACAATCCGGCCCCGTTCGCCTCGCCGGACGATCTGGCGTACATCATCTACACCTCCGGCTCCACCGGCAGGCCCAAGGGCGTCGCCCTCGAACACCGGGGGGTCGTCAACTACCTGCACTGGTGCGACCAGAACTACCCCGTCCAGGAGCCCAACGGGATCGGCACGATCCTGTACTCCTCCATCACCTTCGACCTCACCATCACCGCCCTGTTCCTGCCCCTCATCCAAGGCACCCAACTCGCCATCCCCCAGACAGAGCCCGGCCAGAGCGCCTTCGACGCCGCGATCGATCTGATCCTCACCGACGTCCCGATCAGCTTCCTCAAGGCGACCCCCTCTCACCTGGAAATCCTCGCCGCGCATCTGACCACCCGAAACGCCACCCACCACATCACCACCATCGTCGCCGGCGGCGAAAACCTCACCCCCACCCTCGTCGCCCAGCTCCTCAACACCAGCACCACCCAGACCACGATCAGCAACGAATACGGCGCCACCGAAGGCTCCGTCGCCAACGTCATGAGCCTCACCACCACACCCGACCCCAACGGCCACACCACCACCCTCGGCCAACCGATCACCAACACCACCACCTACCTCCTCGACCACCACAACCAACCCGCACCCATCGGCGTCCCCGCACACTCACTCCTCGGCGGCATCTGCCTCGCCCGCAACTACCACAACCGACCCGACCTCACCACCCAACGCTTCACCCCCAACCCCTCAACCTCACCCACGACCCCCGCACCTACCACACCGGCGACCTCCTCACCTGGCGCCCCGACGGCACCCTCGAATTCATCGGCCGCATCGACAACCAAATCAAACTCCGCGGCTACCGCATCGAACTCGGCGAAA
>NZ_JTIY01000001.1:5932876-5947244 GCF_000818175.1 Streptomyces sp. AcH 505 | reverse complement strand
TCGAATTCATCGGCCGCATCGACAACCAAATCAAACTCCGCGGCTACCGCATCGAACTCGGCGAAATCGAAACCGCCCTCACCACCCACCCCACAGTCACAACCGCGGCCGTGGTGGTACGCGAGGACACCCCCGGCGACAAACGACTGACCGCCTACCTCGTCACCACCCCCGAGACCAGCCCGGACGTCAGCGAACTCCGTGCCCATCTGCAACGCGAGCTGCCGGAGTACATGGTCCCGGCGGCCTACGTCACGCTCGACCAGCTCCCCCTCACCCCCAACGGCAAGGTCGACACCAAAGCCCTCCCCGCCCCCGACCACCACCGCCCCGACCTGGACACCACCTACACCGCTCCTCGCACCCCCACGGAGCACATCCTCACCACCGTCTGGTCCGACATCCTCGGCATCGACACCATCGGCGTCCACGACAACTTCTTCACGCTCGGCGGCCAGTCCATCAGCGCGGTGCGCGTGACCTCCCGGATCCGGGAGGCCGGTCTGCCGATGGCCCTTCAGCAGCTCATGCGGCACCCCACGGTGGCCGAGCTGGCCGCCGTGCTGGACACCCCGGAGTCCGGGGCCGGCGGACTGCTCGTACTGCTCTCGCCCGAAGCCGACCCCGCTCTGCCCACGCTGTTCTGCGTGCACCCGGGCGGCGGGAGCACGCATCCGTACCGGGCGCTCGCACAGCGCCTGGCCGGGGCGTTCACCGTGTACGGCATTCAGGCGCCGGGGCTGAACGCAGGCGAGTCGCCGCTCGTCGGCTTCGAGGCCATCGCGGACCGCTACTGGCGGGAGATCCGCCGGGTGCAGCCGGAGGGGCCGTGCACGATCCTCGGATGGTCAACAGGCGCTGTGATCGCCCACGCGATGGGGGCACGGGACCCGGAGGCGGTGGCCGCGCTGCTCCTGCTGGAGCCGGCGACGACCGGGGACGACCAGCAGGACCGGTTCCAGCGGCACGCGGAGGTGTACCGCCAGGTGAACGCCCTGTGGCAGCGGGGTCAGGGCGAGACCGGCGCCCAACGGGCCCGTACCGAAGGGGAGATGAAGAGTCTGGCCCCGGAGATGAATATCGACGAGGCCGCGATCACGCTCACCGAATGGCTGCCCTACGCGGTGCTGGAGGCCGAGGTGCGCTCGCTCGCCGCCTACCGGCCCGTGGGCTCGGCGGCGGCCGCGACGCTGTTCGTCAGCGACACCGTACGCGACGGCAGCGGCGACGAGGTGCCGCAGGCGCGGTACGTCGCGCACTGGAACGGGCTCTACCCGATGGGTCTGGACATCCGTCCCATGCCCGGTCGCCACATGGAGATGGTGAAGGGTGAGGAGCAGCTGTCCGTGCTGGTCACCGCGGTACGAGAGGCCATGACGGCGAACGGCTCCGGCCGGAAGGCCGGGCTCCTGTTGCCGGCCTGACGGCCATCACGCCACCACAAGCCGCCCCCCGCCCACGCGGGGGGCGGCTTCCGTTCGTCCGGGGCAAGGGTCCGCCCGTTCAGGGGCCTCGGTGCTCGGTGTGGAGTGCGGGGTGCGGGGTGCGGGGTGCGAGGGCATCCGCCCCGCATGACGTCGATGCCCTCGTCCCGGATCCGGGACGAGGGCATCGACGTTGCGCAGGCAGCTCAGGTCAGGTCACCACCGCGTCAACTCCGGTATGAAGCTGGGGATTTCGGTGGCCCGGCCGCTGTCCAGGGCCGTCCGGTAGATGTGGCAGCCGACCGCCAGGTCCAGGACGCCGAGGCCGAACGGGGAGAACACCGTGGGGCGCTTCCGGTCGAGGGTGACCTTGCCGTTCAGGACGTCGGCGAGGGTGCCGTCGACGAAGTCGCGGCTGCCGTACTCGATCTCGGTGAGGTGGGGTGAGGTCTGGGCGGTGAGGCAGTGGTCGATGTCGTCGAGGATGTTGTTGCACTTGATCATGACCGTGGGGTGGATGTCGCGCAGGGACAGGTTCAGGATCAGCTGGTCCGGCAGCAGGGGCTGGCCGTCCGCCAGCCACGGCGCAGGGGCGGTGGTCGCGAGGACCACGACGTCGGCGGTGGCCAGGGCCGCGTCGATCTCGGTGACGGCTCTCGCCTGCCACCCGTGGGCCTCGGCCGCGTAGGCGGCGAACTTCTCTGCGTACGCCTCCACATGGTCGTGGACGAGGCACTCGCCGACGTTGAGGCCGCGGGCCGCGAGGAAGTCGGAGACCGTACGGCCGATGACGCCGGCGCCGACGAAGAGCACCGTGCGGGGCGCGTCGTCGGGGGCCAGGGTCTCCACGGCGAGTGCCGCGGAGGCCGCCGTACGGGCGGCGCTGATGGCGGACGCCTCAAGGCAGGCGAACGGGTAGCCGGTCTCCGCGTCGTTGAGGAGCAGGACCGCCGACGCGCGCGGCAGGTTCTGCCGCACGTTCTCCGGGTAGCTGGCGATCCACTTCAGGCCGGAGACCGGTGCCTCGCCGCCCAGGTGGGCGGGGAGGGCGATGATGCGGGCGCCGGGGTTCTCGGGGAAGCGCAGGAAGTAGCTGTCCGGGTTCACGGTGGCGCCGCGGCTGTGCTGGAGGTAGGTGTCCCGCACGATGTCCAGGATCTCGGACGGCGCGGAGGTGATGACGTCTCGGGCGACGGCCCCGTCGATCACATGGAATGCAGACATCGGTGGTCCCTTTCACGGGAGGGGCGCGGAGTGGTGTCGATGGCGGTGGTGCTGGTCACGCGAGCACACCGAGGTGTGCTCCCACCCAGGCGTCGTTGTAGACCGTGCCGAGGTAGCGCTCCCCCAGGTCGGGTGAGATCGCGGCGATACGGGAGCCGGCCGGGAACACGTCCGCGTACCGGCGGATCGCGGCCAGGACGGATCCGGTGGAGCCGCCGACCAGCAGGCCGTGGGTGCGGGCGAGCAGCCGGCACTCGTGGACCGCGTCCTCCTCGGGGACGAGCACGACGTCGTCGGCGAGGCCGGGTTCGAACAGTTCGGGGATGCGGCTGGCGCCGAGTCCCGGGATGACCCGCGGTCCTGGCGGGGCGCCGAAGATGATGGAGCCGACGGCGTCGACCGCGACGATCCGGGTGTCGGGCGAGAATTCGCGCAGGTACCGGGAGCAGCCGACGAACGTGCCGGTGGAGCCGGCGCCGACGAACAGGTAGTCGATCTGCTGGAGTTCCTTGAGCAGGGTGCGCGCTGTCTGTTCGTAGTGGGCGCGGGGGTTGGCCGGGTTGGCGTACTGGTTGAGCCACACCATGGTGGGGTCGGCCTCGACGCGGCGCCGGATGTGGGCGATGCGGGACTGGAGGAAGCCGCCGTTGGCGTCGACGGTGTCCACGACGACGACCTCGGCGCCGAGGGCGCGCATGTGGTCGATGCTGGTGGCGTTGGTGTTGGGGTCGACGACGCAGGTGAAGGCGTATCCCTTGGTGGCGCAGATGGAGCTGAGGGCGATACCGAGGTTCCCCGAGGACGATTCGATGACGCGGGCCCCGGGGGTGAGGACGCCGCGGTGTTCGGCGTCCTCGACCAGGCTCAGTGCCGTCTTGAGTTTGACGGATCCTGCCGGGTTGAGGCCTTCGATCTTGAGGAAGACCTCGGCGCCGGGTGCCATCCGGGGCAGCCGGACGAAGAGGTCGTCGGTGACCAGCTCGTACGTGTGCTCGTAGATCATGACTCGGGCCTCCACAGGTCCTCGGGGCCGGTCTCGTCCGCCGCGTATCTGCCGAGGGAGCTGACGGCCATCCGCATCTCCAGGGCCATGGCCTCCAGGAGGCGTTCGAGCCCGTGTGCCGGGTCCTCGTCGGCGGCGACGAGCGCCGCGCGGCCGAGGCCGACGGCGCGGGCGCCGAGGGCGAGCAGTTTCACGGCGCGGATGCCGTCCCAGACGCGTCCGCTGGCGAGCAGGGTGCGGCCGGCGGGTTCGACGCGGCGCAGGCACTCGGCCAGGGGCAGTCCGACGTGGCCGAGGAAGCCGGTGGGGGCCCAGCCGGTGCCGCCCTCGGCTCCGTCGACGGTGACGGCGTGGGCGCCCGCGTCCCAGGCGATGCCGGCGGCGTGGCCGACGTCCCTGCCGGGGAAGAGTTTCACCCAGCAGCGGGCGCGGGGGTAGTTGTTGCGCATGAGCTGGATCTGCCGGCGGAAGATCTCGTCGGTGAAGGTGCCGGGGCTGGAGCAGCGCAGGACGGGTCCGCCGTCCGTGAGCCGTTCGACGGCGTACTGTCCTTCGAGGTCGGCGGCGACCGCCTCGCTGATCATGGTGAGGCCGCCGAGTCCTGGCTTGGCGCCCTGGCCGACCTTCATCTCGAAGCCGAGGCGGCCGGAGGCGAGGAGTCCGGAGACGGCGGGGTCGCTGTAGACGTGGTTCCAGACCTCGGAGTCGGCGTCCTCGGTGCTCTGCTGGACGCAGACGCCGCCGACGCCGTCGGGCAGTTCCTCGCAGTAGGCGAGGATGCGTTCCAGCAGACCCTTGCGGTGGTCGTCGCCGCTGCTGCGGAAGCCGTTCATCGGGGCGACGTTCTCGCCGATGACCATGGGGATGCCGAGGCGTCCCGCCTGGCGGCTGAGGGCGAGGCTGGTGCCGGCGACGCGGGTGGAGCCGAGGGCCGACACGTACACCGGCAGCGGGGTGTCGAAGCCGCCGAGCGCGGTGGTGAGGCTGACGTCGGAGTAGAGGGGTTCGCGGCCGAGGTCGATGAGTTTGGCGAGGCGGCCGGGCATGAAGACGGGCGGGGCCAGGCGCAGGGTGTCGATCTCGTCGCCCTGTTCGCGGGTTCCGCCGAAGACGGCGGTGCCGTAGCTGTCGAGCGGCGGGAAGACGGCGGCGGCTCCGTCGCGGGCGCGGGCGCGGATGTCGTCCTCGGGCAGGCCGGGTGCGGTCAGGTACGTCACGGGGACACGACCCCCGCGAGCTTCGGGAAGGCGGTGGCCTGCCACACGGAGTCGAGGCCGGCGACCCAGCGGGTGAGGCGTTCCAGGCCGATGCCGAAGCCGGCGCTCCTGGGGATGCCGTGCCGGGCGACCTCCAGGTACCAGGCGTACTTGGAGGGGTTCTCGCCGGTCTCCCGCATCCGGGTGACCAGGGCCGCGTACTCGCTCTCGCGCTCGCTGCCGCTGCACAGTTCGCCGCAGGACTCGGGCGCGATCAGGTCGAAGTTGAGCAGGGTACCGGGCTCGGCCGGGCTCTCCTTGTCGTAGAAGCCGCGCGAGCCCTTGGGGTAGCCGACGACGAAGAACGGGGCCTCGGCCTGGCGGGAGATGCGCTCCTCGGCCTCCCACTCGATCTCCGTGCCCTCGGCCTGCGGGTACCCGTCGCTGCGCAGCCGCTCGACGACCTCGCCGTGCGGCACGCGGGCGAACGGCCGGGCGACGAACCGGCGCAGGGCGTCGGGATCGCGGCCCAGTACGGCCAGTTCGGCGCCGCACTCGTCGGCGACGGTGGTGACGGCCCGGCGGACCAGGCCCTCGGCGATGTCCATGGCGTCGTCGCGGCTGGCGCCCGCGTACTCGACGTCGATCTGCCGGAACTCGGCGAGGTGACGGCGGGTCGTGCTGGTCTCGACCGGCTCCAGGCGGACGTTGGGCGCGACGAGGAAGATCCGGTCGTACGCCAGTAGCGACGCCTGCTTGTAGAGGATGGCGCTGGTCATCAGCTTGTAGCGGTGCCCGTAGTAGTCGACGTCGACCTGCTTGGCGCCGCGCGAGCCGGGGTCGGTGACGGGGCCGATGATCGGGTGGGACATCTCCACCGCGTCGTCGGCGCGCAGGTAGGCGCGGGCGCCGGCGACCAGGGCCTGCTGGATGCGCAGGGCCGCCCGGGTGCGCGGGTCGCGCAGGTGTTCCAGCGGCGAGGGAAGGGCGGGAGCGGCGGCGAACGCCAGGGGGTGGTCGATCTGGAGTGTCATGTCGGTCCTTGTCCGGTCGACGTACGGTTCACCGGCCCGAAAAGGGCCGCGGAAGGGGAAAGATGACGATCCGTCAGCTCGCTCGGGCGAGCGGGTCGGCGGACGCGTCGTAGCGGGTCTTGACGTGATGCAGCGCGTACATCAGCCCCGAGGAGGTCAGGGGGTGGGTGCTGTGCGCGGTGGCGGTGGGGCCGAGCGGCAGCGACCCGGTACGGGACCACTCCAGCCGGCCCTGCTCGGAGATGACGCTGCGGGTGCGGCCCGCGTTGTCGGGGTGCAGGCAGAAGGGGACGTCGAGGTAGCCACGGGCGAAGGCCCGGATCAGGGCCTGTCCCAGGTCGTCGTGCAGGCCGAGTACGGCCTCCACGAGGGCACGGGCCTCCTCCTCGACGCCGGTGGACGGCGGTGGTGCGGTGCGCAGCTCGGACTGTCCGGCGGTCGTGGCGGTCTCCAGCGCCGTGACGTTCTCGGCGATCGACGGAATGCGGGCGGACTCGGCGGCCGTCTTGACGATGAGGCGTGCGGCTCCGGTCCGTACCGCGAGCCGGGCCGCGTCGGCGACGAGGGCCAGCGCACCGGACCTGGTCTCCGGATAGACGCCCATGTAGGCGTAGACGACCACGTGCCAGGAGGTGTCGGGGAGGTGGTCGGCGGCCAGGGCGCGCAGCGCGTGGACGGCTTCCTCGTCCTGCGCGGCGCTGGTCTGCTGGGCGTAGCTCAGCGAGATGCTGCGCAGTCCGTGCTGCCGGAAGAACATGCCTTCCAGTACGGAGATGGCGACGAGCAGCGAGGGCGGGCAGAGCTGGCCCAGCATGCAGCCGCCGAAGCTCTCCAGGTGCGGTTCGACGCCGGTCGCCCGGAGTTCGGCGAGCCTGCTGCACGTCTCGCCCCACGCCTGCACGGAGGTGGCCAGCGGGATGCGGCCGTAGGGCAGGCAGTACGAGACGGGGCCGCCCTCGGTGGCGTCGAGCCCGGCCTCGACCAGTGCCTCGACGATCCGGCCGGGCTGCGCCGAACCGTGCCGCACCTGGACGGGGAAGTCCTCGCCCCGGACGCCGTCGAGCATCCCGGTGGTGGTGGCGACGGGCATGCTCACGAGCGGGTAGCCGTTGAGCTGGTGGCCCTGGGCGGCGGCGCGGGCGGCGGCAGCGTAGTCACCGACGCGGGTGAAGCTGTCGAGGGTGAGGGTGCCGACGGTGGTGGCGGCCGCGCCACGGGTGGCGAGCAGTCCCGCGCGCATCCTGGCGGGGTCGGCGAACCCCATGCGGGGCTGGACGACGAGTGTGCCGTTGTGCGCCGCTTCGGCCATGAAACGGTGGAAGGCGCCGCCGGGGAGCGGGTCGGTGAGCGGTCCCGCGCTGCCGGGGGCGGGGTCAGCCGACGGCATCGGCGTAGGCCCTTCCGTGCCCGCGCTGGGACAGGGAGTCGAGCAGGGCGAGCATGCGCGGTACGGCGTTCGGCCCGGTCAGGACCGCGTCGAAGCCGGCCTCGGTGAGCGCGGGATGGGCGTCGGGGTCGACGGACCCCTCGGTGTCGAGCTTGCCGCCGATGACGAGCGGTACCCGGGCCAGGGCGGGCTCGGCACGCACCGCGCGGGCGAGGGCCGGGGCCTCCTCGGCGCCGTGCCCGTTGACGGTGCTCACGACGATGAGGCCCGGGGGCCGTGCGGCGGACTCGGTGACCAGGGTGTCGACCGGGACGCAGGCGCCGAGGTTGGTGACCTCCCATCCCTGTTCCTCCAGCGTGAGTTGGAGGAACAGCAGGTTCCAGGTGTGCGCGTCCGAGGGAATGGTGCTCAGGACCGCGTGGGGCGGGCTCTCCGGGGGCTGGTGACGCTGGTACACGACCGGCTTTCCTCTCGACACCGTAGGGGCCTCGATCGCTGCGATCGGGCCGGTCATCCGGGGCAGTCCCCGCCCTGGCCGGGTCCCCCAAGTCCCGCCCGTTTCCAAGGCGTTCGGTGGGACTTCGGGGAGTCGGCTGCGGGCGTACGGGCTGTCGGCGGGTGACGTCGTCCATCGTGGCCAGCGGTGTTCCCCAGCGGCACTGGGCACTTGTGGCCAGCCCCGGGGGCGTCACTTGTGCCCACTGGGGGCGCCCGCGCCCGCGTCCTAACGTGCTGACCGCGGACGTCCTTCCGGCGCCGAACCGCTTGTACCGCTTGTACCGCGTGTATCGCTGACAACGTGCTGACGATGGGGAGTGAACGGTGGCTGATCACCAGGTTGAGGAGTGGCGGCGCGCGCTGGCGGGTCTTGAGCCGCTGGAGCTGCCGGCGGACCGGCGCCCGGCCGACGACGGACCGGGTCCCTCGGACCGGGTCCTCTTCGACGTGCCCGCCGTGACGGCCGCGGCGCTGTCCGCGACGGCGCACGAGCGCGGGACGGAGCTTTCGACGGCCCTGCTGACGGTGTTTCAGACACTGCTCGCACGGCACACCGGCCGGGGCGACGTCCCGGTGGTGGTGCGGGGCGACGACGCGCTGGTGCGGGCCGTACGCGGTCCGGAGGGCGACCCGCAGTTCGAGGACGCGCTGACGCAGGTCGCGACGGCCGTACGGGCGCGCGGCGGCCTGCCGTACGCGGCGCTCGCCGACGCGGCCGACGGCGCGCTGACCGGTGCCCCGTGGTTCGTGTGGCGTACGGCGGGTGAGACGTCGGCGGCGCTCGCGCCCACGGCGCAGCTCACCCTGGAGCTGGCCGCCGACGGCGACGCGCTGCGCGGTGTGCTGGGCTACCGCACCGACCTGTTCGACCGCGCCACGGCCGAGCGTCTGGCGGACCACTTCGGTGTCCTCGCCGGCTCCGCCGCCGAAGCGCCGGGGACGCGGCTGGCCGCGCTGGAGATGCTGACGGCGGCGGAGCGGACCCGGATCCTCACCGAGTGGAACGGCCCCCGGTCCGCCTTCCCCGACACGTCGACCGTCCACCGGCTGGTGGCGGAGCGGGCCGCCCGGCAGCCGGACGCGGTCGCCCTGGAGCACGACGGGCAGCTGCTGACGTACCGGGCGCTGGACGAGCGGGCGAACCGGCTCGCGCACCACCTCGCGGAGCGGGGCGTCGGACCCGGCGCCCTGGTCGCCGTGTGCCTGGACCACGGCCCTGATCTGGTGTGCGCCCTGCTCGGGGTGCTCAAGTCCGGTGCCGCGTATGTGCCGTTGGACCCGTCGTACCCGGCCGAGCGGCTGCGTTACATGGTCGGCGACAGTGCGGCGCCCGTGGTGGTCACGCAGTCCGCGCACGCCGGCCTCTTCGCGCCCGGTCCTGAACTGCTGCTCACCGACAGCGGCTGGCCGGACGGCGACACCCCGGCCCCGGCGGTCGAGGCGGGCGCCGGCGACCTGGCGTACGTCATCTACACCTCCGGCTCGACGGGCCGTCCCAAGGGCGTGCGGGTGGCGCACCGGGGCGTCGTCAACTACCTGCACTGGTGCGACCGCAACTACCCGGCGGCGCCCGGCGCCGAGATCGGCTCGCTGCTGTGCTCGTCGGCCGCGTTCGACCTGACGGTCACGGCGCTGTTCCTGCCGCTGGTGCAGGGGCTGCGCCTGGTGATACCGAACCCGGGTCCCGGGCAGACGGTGTTCGACGCCGCCGTGGATCTCGTGGCGACCGGGGCGCGGATCAGCTTCCTCAAGGCGACGCCGTCACATCTTGAGCTGCTGGTCGCCCGGTTGGAGCGGGACGGGCTGCGGCACGACATCGTGACGGTGGTGGCGGGCGGCGAGGACCTGACACCGGCGCTGACCCACCGGATGCTGACCAACGGCACGGACGCCACGGCCGTCGTCAACGAGTACGGGCCGACCGAGGCGACCGTGGGCAACGTGGTCAGCCGTACGGTGTCGGTGGACCCGGCGGCCGACCATGTGCCGATGGGCCGCGCGATCGACAACACCGAGGTGTTCGTGGTCGGCGCGCACGGCGAGGTCCAGCCGGTTGGCGTGCCGGGCGAGTTGCTGATCGGCGGCGTGAACGTGGCCCTCGGCTATCTGGGCCGGCCCGACCTGACGGCGGAGCGGTTCGTGCCGCACCCGTTCTCCGCGGACCCGGACGCCCGGGTGTACCGCACCGGGGACCTGGTCAAGTGGCTGCCGGACGGCCGCCTCGTCTACCTCGGCCGGATCGACGACCAGGTCAAGCTGCGCGGTCACCGGGTGGAGCTCGGCGAGATCGAGAACGCCCTGCTCGCCCGGCCCGGTGTGGTGGCGGCGACCGTCGTGGTCCGCGAGGACGTCCCCGGCGACAAGCGCCTGGTGGCCTACCTGGTGACGGCGGACGAACCCGGTCCTGCGACGCCCGAGCTGCGCCGCGCCCTCGCGCGGGAACTGCCTGAGCACATGGTGCCCGCCCGCTACGTGACACTGGAGCGGCTTCCGCTGACACCGAACGGCAAGGTCGACCGCAAGGCGCTGCCCGCACCGCAGGGCCACCGGCCCGAGCTGTCCGTGGCGTTCACGGCGCCGGGCACACCGACGCAGATCGCGGTCGCCGGTATCTGGGCCGAGTTGCTGGGTGTGGACCCGGTGGGCGCCGACGACGACTTCTTCGAGCTGGGCGGACACTCCCTGCTGGCCGCCCGGGTCGCCTCCCGGCTCCGCCGCGACCTGGGGGTGGACGTGTCCCACCGCACCCTGTTCGAGGCACCGACCCCCGCGCTGCTGGCCGCCGCCGTCGACGCGCTCGACCCGGGCACGGTGACGGCGATGGGGCGCGCCGACCGGTCGGCGGGGCCGCTGCCGCTGTCGTTCGCCCAGCAACGCCTCTGGTTCCTGGACCAGTTGGAGCCGGGACGGGCGGAATACATCGTCCCGGCCGGGCTCCGGGTCACCGGGCGCTTCGCCCCTGACGTGTTCGGCGCCGCGCTGACGGCGCTGGTGGCCCGGCACGAGATCCTGCGGACCCGGTTCGTGGCGGACGCCGCGGGCCGCCCCGCGCAGATCGTCGAGGCGCCGCGCGACGTGGCTGTCGAGGTGCGCGACGCACGGGACCTCGGCGGCGAAGCGGCGCTCGGCATCCTGCGCGAGGCGGCGGGAGCGCCGTTCGACCTGGCTGCGGGACCGCTGCTGCGGGCGGTTGCGGTGCGTGTCGCCGACGAGGAGTGGCTGCTGCTGATCGCGCTGCACCACATCGTCTCCGACGGCTGGTCGGAGGGCATCCTGGCCCGTGAGCTGCGGGAACTGTACGGCGCCGCGGTCGCGGGACGCGAAGCCGGCCTCGTACCCCTGGAGTTCCAGTACGCGGACTTCGCCGCCTGGCAGCGTACGGCCCTGGAGGGGCCCGCGCTGGACGGTCAGGCGGCGTACTGGCGCGACCGGCTCGCCGGCCTCCAGCCGCTGGAGCTGCCCGCCGACCACCGCCGGCCGGCGGAGCGGTCGGGGCGCGGAGACGCGGTCGCCTTCACCGTGCCCGCCGGCGTGGTCGACGCCGCCCGGCGGACCGCCGCGGGGCAGGGCGCCACCCTGTTCATGTCCCTGCTGGCGGTGTTCCAGCTGCTCATGGCGGAGTACAGCGGGCAGGAGGACATCGCGGTCGGCAGCCCGGTCGCGGGCCGCGGCCGGGCCGAGACGGAGGAGCTGATCGGCTTCTTCGTCAACACGCTCGTGATGCGCACGGACCTGGCGGGCGATCCGAGCTTCGGTGAGCTGCTCGACCGGGTCAGGGACACCGCGCTCGGCGCCTACGACCACCAGGAGCTGCCGTTCGAGCGGCTGGTGGAGGAGCTGGCGCCGGAGCGGGACCTGTCGCGCACACCGCTGTTCCAGACCATGTTCGTGCTCCAGAACACCCCGGACGGGAACGCGTGGGGGCTGCCGGGTCTTGGCGTCGAGCCGTTCGCTGTGCGGGCGGAGGAGGCCAAGTTCGACCTGACGCTGTTCCTGACGGAGCGGCCCGACGGTTCGCTCGACGGGAACCTCGTCTTCGCCGTGGACCTGTTCGACCACGCGACGGCGGCGCGGCTGGCCGGTCACTTCACCACGCTGCTCGAAGCGGCGGTGTCGGACCGGCAAAAGCGGCTGTCGGAGCTGGAGGTGTTGACCGGCGCCGAGCGCCGCCTCGTACTGACCGAGTGGTCCGGGACCGCGTCCCTCGCCCGGGACGCCGACACGACGGCGCACCGGCTCGTCGAGGAGCGTGCCGCTCAACTGCCGACTGCAGCAGCGGTGTTGTCGGAGCCCGGGGAGCTGACCTACCGGGAGCTGAACGAGCGTGCCAACCGGCTCGCCCGGCACCTGCGCTCGCTCGGCGCCGGTCCTGGCCGGGTGGTCGCCGTCTGCCTGGAGCGCGGGCCCGACCAGATCACCGCGCTGCTCGCGGCACTGAAGGCCGGGGCGGCCTACCTGCCGCTGGACCCGGAGCTTCCGGCCGACCGGCTCGCCTTCATGATCGAGGACTCGGCCGCAGCGCATGTGGTGACCGACGCGGCGCACACGGCGCGGCTGCCCCGTACGCCCCACCGCTTCCTCACCGACCAGGACTGGCCGGGGATCGAGGAGCTGGCGACGGACGACCTCGAACCCGCCGCCGCCCCGCACGACCTGGCCTATCTGATCTACACGAGCGGCTCGACCGGCCGCCCCAAGGGCGTACAGATCGAGCACCACAGCCTGGTCAACCTGATCCACTGGACGGTGGAGAGCTTCGGCGCCGCGCCGGGCCGCCGGGTCGCGCATCTCGCCGGTATCGGCTTCGACGCCGCGGCGTGGGAGCTGTGGCCCGCGCTGGCCGCCGGCGCGACCGTCTGCGTACCGGAGGACACGGTGCGGCGCACACCGGAGTTGCTGCGGGACTGGCTGGCCGAGCGGCAGGTGACCGGCACGTTCCTCTCCACGCCCATGCTGGAGGCGCTGGCCGCGCTGGACTGGTCGGGGCCGACCTCGCTGGCGTACGTCCTCACCGGCGGTGACGCGCTGCGCCTGCCGGCCGGGCTGCGGCTGCCGTTCCGCGTCGTCAACAACTACGGTCCGACCGAGTCGACGGTGGTCACGACGTCCGCCGAGGTGGTGCCCGGGGTGCCGGTGCCGCCGATCGGGCGGCCGGTACGCAACACCGTGGTCCATGTCGTCGACCGGCACGACCGGCCGGTGCCGATCGGTGTCCCTGGCGAACTCCTCGTCGGCGGCGCCGGGTTGGCGCGGGGCTACCAGGGGCTGCCGCAGCAGACGGCGGAGCGGTTCGTCACCCTGGACATCGACGGCACCCCCCGGCGGGCCTACCGCACCGGGGACCGGGTGCGGTGGCTGTCCGACGGGCAGCTGGAGTTCCTGGGACGCCTCGACGACCAGGTGAAGTTGCGCGGCCACCGCATCGAACCGGGCGAGATCGCTTCGGTACTGCTGGCAGGTCCCGATGTCACGGCCACGGCCGTCGTCCTGCGCGAGGACGTCCCGGGCGACAAGCGCCTGGTGGCGTACGTCGTGCCGGACGGCCAGCCGCCGACCGCCGAGGAACTGCGCGTGAGGCTGCGGCGCGAACTGCCCGACTACATGGTGCCGTCCGCCTTCGTGACCCTGGACCGGCTGCCGCTCACCCCGAACGGCAAGGTGGACCGGCGCGCGCTGCCCGCGCCCGAGCCCCGCTCGGCCGAGGCCGGCGTCGCGCCGCGCACACCGGCCGAGCACGCCGTGGCGGTGGCCTGGTCGCAGGTGCTGGGTACGGACGTCACCCGGGTCGACGACAACTTCTTCGAGCTGGGCGGCCATTCACTGCTGGCCACCCAGGTCACCTCGCGGCTGCGGGCCGCACTCGGCGTGGAGGTGCCGGTACGCGCCCTGTTCGCGGCGCCGACCGTCGCCGCGCTCGCGGCCGTCGTGGCCGAGCTGGACGTGGACGACGCGGGGCGGATCGCGCCCGTCGCCAGGACGGGCGCCCCGCTGCCGCTGAGCTCCGCCCAGCAGCGGCTGTGGTTCCTTGATCAACTGGAGCCTGGACGCGCCGAGTACGTCGTACCGTTCGCGCTGCACGTCCGTGGCGTACTGGACGCCTCTGCGCTGGACACGGCGCTCACGGCGATGGCGGCGCGGCACGAGATCCTGCGGACCCGGTTCGTCACCGACGACGGCGAGCCGGGGCAGGTCATCGACGCGCCGGCGCCGGTGGGAGCGAGCGTCCACGACCTGCGGCACATCACCGATCCGGCCGAACGGCACGCGGCGGCACGGCGGTTCGCCGAGGACGAGGCGGGTCACCCGTTCGACCTGGCGACGGGTCCGCTGCTCCGCGCCCATCTGGTACGGCTCGCCGACGACGAGGCGTTCGTTTTGGTGACGGTGCATCACATCATCGCCGACGGCTGGTCCGAGGGCGTCATGGCGCGCGAGCTGCGCGAGGGCTACCGGGCGGCTGTCGCGGGGGTCGCGCCGACCGGACTGCCCGAACTGCCGCTGCAGTACGCGGACTTCTCCGTATGGCAGCGGGAGCGGCTGGCCGGTGACCTGCTGGAGGAGCAGCTGGCTTACTGGCGGGAGCGGCTGGCCGGGGTGGAGCC
>NZ_JTIY01000001.1:5925591-5932851 GCF_000818175.1 Streptomyces sp. AcH 505 | reverse complement strand
CCGAGCGACCACCGCCGCCCGGCGGGACCGCCCCAGGGCGGGGCCACCGTGCCGTTCGAGGTGCCGGCCGAGGTCGCCGCGCGACTGCGGGCGGCGGCGACGGCGAACGACGCGAGCCTGTACATGGTGCTGCTGGCCGCGTTCCAGGTGCTGTTGGCGAAGTACAGCATGCAGGACGACATCACGGTCGGCAGCCCGATCGCCGGCCGCAACCGCGCCGAGACCGAGGATCTGATCGGCTTCTTCGTCAACACCCTCGCGATGCGCACCGACCTGTCCGGCGACCCCGCCTTCACCGAGCTGGTCGCCCGGGTCAAGGACGCCGCGCTCGGCGCCTACGACCACCAGGATCTGCCCTTCGAGCGGCTGGTGGAGGAGCTGGCGCCCGACCGCGACCCGTCGCGCAACCCGCTGTTCCAAACCGTGTTCGCCCTGCAGAACACCCCGGACGGCCACACCTGGAGTCTGCCGGGCCTCGATGTGGAGCCGTTCGCGGTGACGCTGCCCGACGCCAAGTTCGACCTGACGCTGATCATGTCCGAAGGTCCGGCCGGCAGTCTGCGCGGGACCCTGGAGTACCGCACCGACCTCTTCGAGCGGGACACCGTCGACCGGCTGGCCGGCCACCTCGGCACACTGCTCGACGCGGTCGCCGGCGACCCCGGGGCCCGGCTGTCGCAGCTGTCCGTGCTCACCCCCGCCGAGCGGCGGCAGACACTCGTCGAGTGGAACGACACCACGGCGGCCTACCCGGACACCGCCACCCTGCACGGCCTCTTCGAGGAGCGGGCGGCCCGGCAGCCGGACACCGTGGCCGTCGAATCACCGCAGGTCACCCTGACGTACGGCGAGCTGAACGCGCGCGCCAACCGGATCGCCCACCATCTGCGCACCCGCTACGGGGTGCGGCCCGACATGCCGGTCGCGGTGTGTCTGGGCCGTGGGGCCGACCTGGTGACGGCGGAGCTCGCTGTGCTGAAGGCGGGGGCGCCGTACGTACCGCTGGACCCGGAGTACCCCGTCGAGCGGCTGGCGTTCATGGTGCGGGACACCGGGACCCCGGTCGTCCTCACCCACGCGGCGCACGCGGACCGGATCCCGTCCGGTGTCCCCCTGTTGCTGCTCGACGAGTGCGACGCCGAAGGCGGCCCGCTGGACGGCGAGCCGGTCACGAACCCCGAACCGGCCGCCACCGCGCACAACTTGGCCTATCTCATCTACACCAGCGGCTCCACCGGCCGGCCCAAGGGTGTCCAGGTCGAGCACCACAGCCTGGTCAACCTGGTCCACTGGACGGCGGGACAGTACGGTCTCGACCCCGGGCAGCGGATCGCGCTGCTCGCGGGGATCGCGTTCGACGCCGCGGCGTGGGAGCTGTGGCTCGGGCTGGTCCGGGGCGCGACCTGCTGCGTCACCACCGAGCGGGTCCGGCTCACCCCGCACCTGCTGCGGGACTGGCTGGGCGAACAGGCCATCCACGCCACGTTCCTGTCCACGCCGATGCTGGAGTCGCTGTCGGCGCTCGACTGGGACGAGGACAGCACCCTCGACTACGTACTGACCGGCGGCGACCGGCTGCGGATGCCGCCGCGTGCCCGGCTGCCGTTCCGCGTGGTCAACAACTACGGCCCGACGGAGACCACGGTCATCGCCACCTCGACCGTGTGCGTCCCCGGGGACACCGTCCCGCCGATCGGCCGGCCGATCGGCAACACCCGGTGCTTCGTGGTGGACCAGCACGGCACACCGCAGCCGGTCGGTGTTCCCGGTGAACTCCTCGTCGGCGGCGTGCAGGTGGCGCGCGGCTACCTGGGGCGCCCCGAGCTGACCGAGGAGCGGTTCGTCACGTTCGACGACGAGGAGGTGGGCGGCCGGGTCTACCGCACCGGCGACCTGGTCAGGTGGCAGCCGGACGGGCAGATCGAGTTCCTGCGCAGGATCGACCACCAGGTCAAGATCCGCGGCAACCGCATCGAACTGGGCGAGGTCGAGGCCAACTTGATCACCCACCCCGGTATCGGCGAGGTCGCCGTGATCGTCCGCGAGGACGTGCCGGGCGACAAGCGGCTGGTGGCCTATCTGGTGCCGGCCGGACCGGAAGCCCCGAGCATCACGGAACTGCACGCGCACCTCGGGCGCTATCTGCCCGACTACATGGTCCCGGCGGCGTTCATGGCGCTGGAGCGGCTGCCGCTGACCGCGAACGGAAAGGTGGACCGGGCGGCGCTGCCGGTCCCCGACGGCAGCCGGCCGGACCTGGGAACGTCGTACACGGCGCCGCGCAACACCGTGGAGCGGCACATCACAGCCGTCTGGTCGGAGCTGCTGGGCATCGAACGCGTCGGCGTCCACGACAACTTCTTCCAGCTGGGCGGGCATTCGCTGCTCGCCACCCAGGTCGCCTCACGGCTGCGGAAGGCGTTGCGGGTCGACGTACCCGTACGGTCGGTGTTCGACCACCCGACACCCGCCGAACTGGCGCAGAACGTCGCGGATTTGATGATGGCGGCGATCAACGCGCAGTTCGCACCGGCCGGATGACAGCGGCCGGATGAAGAAGTACGCCCCCACCGTCCGGGTGACGGTGGGGGCGTACGTACGGTACGGGCGGGACCTACGGTCGGGGCGTACGCGCAGGCGCGTCAGACCATGTCCTCGACCCGGATGCCGCCCTGGGCGATGGCCAGGGCGCCGAGCTGGAAGCGGCTCTGCGCGCCGAAGCGGTCGGTCAGCTTCTCGGAGAGCCGGCGGACCGTGCGCAGCGAGACGTCCATCCTGCGGGCGGCGGCCGCGTCGGTGAGGCCCTGCGCCCAGAGCCGCAGCACGTGCTGCTCCTGAAGGGAGAGGCTGCCACGGGTACGCGGGCGCGCCTCGGTCAGCGGCAGCGCCTCCTTCCAGAGGCGGCTGAACAGGGCGGCGAACGCCTCGGTGACCGACTCGACGCCGCACACCATGGCGCCGACGACGGACCGGGCGCTGGCGACCGGGACCACCGCGTGGGTGCGGTCGCAGAGGATCATCCACGCGGGCAGCGAAGGCAGCGTACGGATCGACCCGACGCTGTCGTCCGTGCCCCGTACGCGGCCCATCGCCTCGGGATCGTTGCGGACGCTCTCCAGGACGATGGTGCGGGCTGCGGTGCCACGGCGGCGCAGGATCTCGTCGACGGGCCGGGCGGACTCGGCGGCGGCCACGGCCAGCCGCTCGGTGGGACCGACGGTCAGCCACTCCTGCTCGCACCCTTCGGCGAGTTCCGCGAGGCGCCGCCAGACGGCGTCCGCACCGGCCAGCCACTCGACGCCTGGCATGCTCTCCCGGCTGCCGAGGGTGTGCTCGGACAGCAGCCGGGTGACTTCGAGTCTGCTGTCCTCCACCTGGAGCCGATGGCGGGCGAGTTCGTCCTGCTGCCGGGCGAGCATCGCGGCGAGGCCCACCTCGGGGTCGACCGGCCGGAAGCCGGTCGCGGTGTCGCCGGGCACCACGAGCAGCAGGGCGGACAACCGCTCAAGACGCTGCCTGACCGTCTCCTCGGCCTCGTTCAACTGCCCGGCCAACTCGGCGACTCCGGCGTCGGGCTGGTCGACCATGGCGAGATAGACGCTCCGTGCGAGGGAGTCGATACCCAGAGAGGTCCGCATGTCCTTCACTCCTGTTGTCCGGGGGTCCGGGGGTCCGTCGGCCGGACATCAGTAGACGGGAGTGCGGGCGGGCGGCGGATGCGGGGCGACCACCCAAGTTGTGGGCGCGGTCCCCACGTTGTACGACCGGTGCGGGGGCGCGGTCCCCGGTGCCTCCCGCCGGTCACTCGCGCAGCAGGGGTTAACATCGCGCGCATGCCTGCCTCGCAGCCGACCGTCCTTGCCACCTCCGGAGGGCATCGCGCCGGTGCCCGCGCGCGGGTGCTGTTCGACTCCCTGGTCCACCACGCGGTCGACCTGTCAGGGGTGACCGGCCGTAGGCCGCGCATCCTGTACCTGGGCACGGCGGTGGGGGACGCGGAGCACGTCACCGCGCGCATGCACGAGGCGGCCAGGGTCGCGGGGTTCGACCTGACGCCGCTGCACCTGTTCCCCATGCCGAACGTCGCGGACGTGGAAGGCACCCTCCTCGACCACGACGTCGTGTGGGTCATGGGCGGCTCGGTGGCGAATCTGCTGGCGGTGTGGCGGGTGCACGGCCTGGAAGGTGCGCTGCGGCGCGCCTGGCAGGCGGGGGTCGTGCTGAGCGGGGTGAGCGCCGGGTCGATCTGCTGGTTCGAGGGCGGCGCGACCGACTCGTACGGTCCTGACCTGCGGCCGGTGGTGGACGCGCTCGGCTTCCTGCCGTACGGCAACGGGGTCCATTACGACTCCGACCTGGGCCGCCGCCCGCTGATCCACCGGCTGGTCGCGGACGGCACCCTGCCGACGGCGCACTGTACGGACGACGGCGTGGGGCTCGTCTATCACGGCACCCGTCTCGTGGAGGCGGTCACGGAGTCGGCCGGCAAGGGCGCCTACGTGGTGTCGCGCGACGGCGACGGGGTGCGCGAGGAACGCCTGGAGCCGCGCCCGCTGCCGCCGGCCCGGCACTGACCCCCTTACCGACCGAGCGTCAGGGCGGCCCCTGACCTGCGAGTTGGGACTCTGACGCCGGTAACGCGGCCCGTACGTAACCCCGTTCTTCCGCGCGGCCCCCACCCGGCTACCCGGGGCCGCCGGAGAATATGGGGGCCGCACCCCCATGTGGGGGTCGTGCGATATCTGCGACGTTCTTCCTGTGAACGAATCAGCCGCACCCACGACACCCCGAAGCGCGCACCTGCCGCTCGCCTGGTGGGCCCCCGCGCTCTCCCTCAGCGAGCGGGTCGGCGCCCCCGGACGTCCGGCGGCGTCAGCCACGACCGCCACGTCCGGCCGCGCCCCGTGGGCCGTCGGGGACACGGCGGGCTTCGCGACCCGGCTGGCCCACCTGGGTATCGACGAACTCGCCGTGTGGGCACTGGCCGGCGAGGCACCTGAACACCTGGCGGACCGTGCCGGTACGCCTCACTGGGCCCGTTACGTCGAAGAGGCCCTGGAATCCGCGCACTTCGCCGCACGGCCGGTGCCGGGTGACGACGACGCCACCGGGCCCGACGTGTTCGCGCCGGTCGTGGCACCGCTGGTGGTGCCTGCTTCGGACGCCCTCGACCGGCAGCTCGCACCGCTTCCCGCATCCGAACGGAACGTGCTGCGCGCCTCGTTCGAGCAGTGGCTGCTGGGCCGGCTGGCCCGGCAGGCGGCCCGCACCCTCGTCAGCGAACTGGCCGGCGCACGGCGCGCCGGACGGCTCGACGGGGCCACGCCCCGCGACCGGTTCGCCGCCTTCCTCGCCGCCAACGGCAGCGCGGACGGCCTGGGTTCACTGTTCACCGGCTATCCGGTACTGGCCCGGATGCTGGCCCTGACGGCGCTGGACGCCGCCGACGCCGTCGCCGAACTGGGCCTGCGGCTGCACGCCGACCGGGCGGACCTGGTCGGCGTCCTGCTCGAAGGACGCGACCCCGGCCCGCTCACCCGCGTCGAACTGGGCCGGGGCGACGCCCATCGCGGTGGGCGCTCGGTTGCGGTGCTGACGTTCGCCGACGGGTCACGCGCGGTGTACAAGCCGCGCCCGCTGGGGCAGCACGCCCTGCTGGACGACCTGGCCCACTGGCTCACCGGCCGGGTCGACGGCCTGGAGCTGCGCACCCCGCGCACGGTGCGGCGGCAGGAGCACGGCTGGCTGGAGTTCATCGAGCACCGCTGGTGCGGCTCGGTGACCGAGGCGGACGCCTTCTACCGGCGCCAGGGCGCGCTGCTGGCCCTGCTGTACGCGGTGGACGGCGCCGACATGCACTACGAGAACCTCATCGCCGACGGCGGCCAGCCGGTGCTGGTGGACGCCGAGACCCTGCTGCACACCGGACTTCCGCAGGCCGCGACGGCCGGGGCCGACCCGGCGGCCGACGCCCTCCAGGCGTCCGTGCACCGCACGTGCCTGCTGCCGCATCTGCTGATCGGCGAGAACGGCGCGCTGGACATTTCCGCGCTGGGCCGCGCCGAGGAAGGCACCTACCCGAGCGAGGGACTGTGCTGGGAGGACAGCGGCCTCGACACCATGCGGGTCGTCAGGGGCGCGGTGGTCAGCCCGGCAGCGCAGAACCAGCCGCTGCCCGGCGGGCACCGCCTGCAGGGCGCCGACCATCGCGCGGCGCTGCTGGACGGCTTCCGCACCACGTACGCGGCGATCCGGGCGCACGGCGCCGAACTCACCGCGCCGGGAGCCCTGTTGGAGCGGCACGCGGAGAGCCCCGCACGGCTGATCGTCCGCTCCACCCGGCTGTACTCGACACTGTTGGAGGAGTCCACCCACCCGGCGCTGCTCGGTGACGCGCTCGCCAGGGACGCCGCCTTCGCCGTGCTGTGGACCGAGTCCGCGCACGACCCGGCGCGCGGCCGGCTGGTGGAGCACGAGACCGAGGACCTGTGGCGCGGGGACGTCCCGCTCTTCGTCCACCTGCCGTCCGGCACGGGGGTACGGTCGGCCGGCGGCACCTGGCTGCCGGACCTGCTGCCCGTGTCGAGCCTGAGCGCGGTCCGCGCCAAGATCGCCCGGATGGACGAGGTCGACTGCCGCAACCAGGAATGGATCGTCGCCGCGGCGCTGGCCGCCCGTGAGGCCGACTCCCCGCTGGTCCGGCCGCGCTCCGAGCTGGTGCCCGCCCCGCTGCCCGCCGTGGCGCCCGAACCGTCCCGGCTGCTCGCCGCCGCCTGCGGGATCGCCGACGAGATCGCCGCCCGCGCCGTGCGGTCCG
The DNA here is from genome assembly GCF_000818175.1 of Streptomyces sp. AcH 505. GTDB lineage: Bacteria > Actinomycetota > Actinomycetes > Streptomycetales > Streptomycetaceae > Streptomyces. The sequence goes on along the minus strand of NZ_JTIY01000001.1, from coordinate 5,926,034 downwards.
GCGGCCGGGCCAACTGGCTCGGCCTGGAGAGCCTGCCGGGCGGCCACTGGTCGGTGCTCCCGATGGGTGCGGGACTCGCCCAGGGATACACCGGAGTCGCGCTCTTCCTGGCCCAGGCCGGGGTGCTGGCCGGCGCCGAGCGCTACACGGCGCTCGCCCACGAGGCGGTACTGCCGCTGCCCGCCCTGCTGAAGATGCTGGCCGCCGACCCCGAACTCTGCGCCGCTGTCGGACCCGGGGCGTACGACGGGCTCGGCGGCATCCTGTACGGGCTGGTGCGGCTGTCGACCCTACTCGACGCCGACCTCGCCGACTCGCTGCCCGACGCCCTCACCGCGCTCGAACACGCCGTCATGGGCCGGACGGACCTCGGATTCGCCGACGGCGCCGCAGGCGCCCTGGCGGCGGCCGTCGCCACCCACGAAGCGACCGGCGCCCGCCGG
>NZ_JTIY01000001.1:5910243-5925561 GCF_000818175.1 Streptomyces sp. AcH 505 | reverse complement strand
GAACTGGCCGAAGCGGTGGCGGACGCCCTGGCCCCCGCCGCGGCGCGGGGCAACGGCGCCGCGGGGTTCGCCGAGGGCGCCGCCGGCATCGGCTGGGCGCTGTGGCGCCACGCTGACCACCGGGCGGACGGCAAGGGACACCCGGAGATCGCCGCCGGACTGCTGCGCTCGGCCGACACCGCCCCTGAAGCCGCAGCGCCCAACCCGTCATGGACCACCGGCCTGCCCGGGATCGCCGCCGCCACCGCGCACCTGCCGGGGCGCGACGACCTCGCCACGCGCCTCGCCGCCCTCGGCGACGGACCCGAACTCAGTGCGGGCCACGGCGCGTTCGGCGCCCTGGAAGCCCTGTCGGTGCTGGCCGGCCAGGGCGACACCACGGCGTCCGCCGCTCTCGGCCGGGCCGGCGGCCGGGTCCTCGCGACCGTCGAGGGACAGCAGCACCGCTGCGCGACCCCCGGCCAAGTGCCCTCTCCCGGGATGCTGACGGGCCTCGCCGGCATCGGCTACGGGCTGCTCCGCCTCTGCTCCCCGGCCCATGTCCCGTCCGCGCTCCTGCTGGAGCACTCCTGTCCGGGCAACCCGGCCAATCCGCCCGCCTGTTGAGGGCGAGCCTCCCCGGCCGGCCGGACCCGGCCCACCAACCGCTCCTCCCCGCACGCTCGTTGTCTCCGCTCTTCCTCTCGTTCACCCGCTCGTTCATCCGCGCACTTCCCCCACGAAGGAGTTCCCCATGAACCTGCACTCCCGCCGCGCCGCTGCCGTCTCCACCTCCGCCGTCGCCTCCGTCTCCGCCGACACCGAGGCCCCCACGCCCGCTGCCGCCGACGAGCAGGACGCCGCGGGCGGCATCACCCTCTCGGGCCGCAACCGCGCCTGCGCCCGCGCCCGCATCCTGGCCGGGATGGTCCTCACCAGCGGCCTCGTCATCACGCTCAGCTCGATCGACACCTCGGTGTCCGCGCCCCAGTAGCCACGTCCCACCGCTCGGCGGGCCGACAGGACCGCCGGGCGGAAGGGAAGTCCCGACGGCACACCACGGTTCCGGATATTCTGATTATGCTTGGAAGCCATGCGTCTCCAAGCCTCTTCCCTCATCGGCCGGGATGCCCAACTGGGGCTGCTCGGACGCGCTTTGTCCGACGCTCAGCAGGGGCGCGGTGGCGTGGTCTTCCTGGTCGGCGAAGCCGGGGTCGGCAAGTCCCGGCTGGCGGCCGAGGTCGTGGGCAGTGCGCTCGGGGTCGGCATGGGCGTACTGCGTGGCCGCAGCAGCACCACAGGGCCCGCGGTGCCGTTCCGGCCGCTGACCGAGGCGCTGATGTCGCTCTTCCGCACCGGTGAATCGCTGGACGAGCTGTCCCTGGGACCGTACAAGCCGGTGCTGGGACGGCTGATCCCCGACTGGAACACCGGGGCGGGCGACAGCAGTTCCATCGTGATCCTGGGTGAGGCCGTCCTGCGCCTGCTCATGGCAACCGACCACGGCCGGGGCCGGCTCCTGGTGCTGGAGGATCTGCACGACGCCGACCCCGAGACCCTGGGCGTCCTCGAATATCTCGTGGACAACCTGGAGTACAGCCCGGTCCTGCTGCTCGCCACCGTCCGCACGGACTTCAGCGACGCGCTGGATCTCGCACAGTCGGCCCGCCGGCGCGGCACGGCATCCGTCGTGGAGCTGGCGCCACTCACCCGCCCCCAGGTACGCGACCTGGTCGCGGGCCAGTTGGGCACATCGCCGGAGGATGTGCCGGCGGCGGTGCTGGAGCGGCTGTGGGAGGGCAGCGCCGGAAGCCCTTACCTCGTCGAGGAGTTGCTCCAGTCGATGATCGGCGCGGGCACCCTGGTGCAGGGCCCCGACGGCTGGCGCACGGTCGGCGATCCGCGTGGCGACGTGTCGTCCGCGCTGGCCCGCGGCATCCTGCGCCGTATCGACCGGCTGGGCGCCGAGGGCCTGACGCTGCTGTCGGCGGCGGCCGTGCTGGGCAGACGGTTCCCGCTGACCGTGCTCCAGCGGATGACGGGAGTCGACGACCGGGCCCTGCTCAGCCATCTGCACGCCGGAGTCGCCGCTCGTCTGGTGGTCCCCGACGAGCCCGCCCCCGACTGGTACTCCTTTCGCCATTCACCCACCGTGGAAGCCCTGTTCACCCAGCTGACGCCCGGTCAGCGCGCGGACCTGGCGCGCCAGGGCGCGGAGGCGGTCGAGAAGCTGCACCCGCAGCTGCCCGGTGACTGGTGCGCGCTCGCTGCCGGGCTGCGGTCCGAGGCCGGCGAGGACGCGGCGGCCGGCAAGCTCTTCGCCGAGGCGGGGCGGCGGGCCCTGGCCGCCGGCGCGCTCGGTTCCGCTGTGACCCTGCTCAGCCGGGCCGAGACCCTGCTGGCGCGGGCCGGCGATCCACAGGAGCGGGCGGGCGCGCTGGAGCCGCTGCTGCCCGCGCTCGCCGAGTCGGGCGACTTCGACCGGGCCTTCGACCTGGTCGAGCATCTGCACGCCCTGGACAGCGCGGGGCTCGGTGCGTCACGTCTGGCGATCCTGCACACCCGGCTGGCCAAGGTGGCGCACACGGCGGGGCGTTGGAGCGACGGCAACCGGCAGATCGATCGGGCCCGCGAGGTGCTGGGTGCCAATCCGGACGGCGCGGCGACGGCGTCCGTCGATGTCACCGCCGCCTATCTCGCCCTGGACACCCCCGGCACCGACCGCACCCAGCAGGCGGAGAAGCTGGCCCGCTCGGCGGCCGACGCCGCCGAGCGCTACGCGCTGCCCTCCGTCGCCTGCCAGGCGTGGGAGCTGCTGGCGACCGTGGCCCGCGAACGGGACCCCGACGAGTCCCGGGCCATGCTGGAAAAGGCCCTGTCGACGGCGGAGCGGCATCAGCTCCCCCTGCGGCGGATGTACGCGGCGACGCGGATCGGCGGCAACGACTGGCTGGCGGAGGGCGACACCGCCGGACTGCTCTCCGCCAGGGACGAGGCGCTGCGGCTCGGTTCGATCAACATCGTGCACACCGTGGACGGCATCCTCGTCCTGGACGGGGTGATGCGGGGCGCGCGCGACGCGACACGCGAGGCGGCCGTCGAGTGCCTGACGATCGTGCGCAGGCTCAGACTCGCCCCCGCCGTCCGGTATCTCCTCATGTCCCTGGCGTCACTGGAGGCGCACCAGGGCGACCGGCCGGCGATGGAGGCCGCCCTCGACTCGTTCGCCGAATGGGAGGGGGCGGGATCGCAGGAGGAGCCGCTGACGCTGGGCATGGCCCGCGCCTTCTGCGCCCTGATGGAGGAGGACCGCGACCTGGCACGGGCGGAGCTGGGGGCGCTGTCGGCGCTGGAGCGGCACAACCCCAGCACGTACCACCTCGGCGGCACGCACGGGGTCGGGCTGCTGCTGGACGTGCTGGCGGGTGAGGCGGACCGCGCCCGGCACGAGGCGGTGGCCGCGACGGCGGTCGGACAGATGCGGTGGAACCGCCAGTTCGTCACGCTCGCGGACGCCGTCCTGCTCGGCCGGGAGGGGCAGGGCGAGCGGGCCGCCGAGCGCATCGACACGGCCCTGCGCGACGCCGCCGCGTACCCGGCCGCCCTGCACCTGGGCCTGCGGCTGGTCGCGGACCCGGCGCACGAGGACGGCTGGGGCGAGCCGGTCGCCTGGCTCAGGCGGGCCGAACACCACTTCCACGAGCAGGGCGTACCGGCCGTCACGAACGCCTGCCGGGCCGCCCTGCGCCGGCTGGGCGCCCCGGTGCACCAGCACCGCAGCGGCACGGACGGCATCCCCGAAGAGCTGCGGACCCTCGGCGTCACCGTCCGGGAGTACGAGGCGTTCCTGCTCCTCGCCGACCGGCTGAGCAACAAGGACATCGCCGACCGGCTGTTCATCTCGCCCCGCACGGTCGAGAAACACATCGCCAGCCTGATGAACAAGACGGGCGCGGCCAACCGCGCTGACCTGTGCGAGCGTTCGACCCGACTGCGATGAAGCTGCTCCTCACCGACTCCGGCGTCAGGAACGCGAGCATCCTGGCGGCGCTGGTCGACCTCCTCGGCAGACCGATCGCCGAGTCGACGGCCCTGTGCATCCCCACGGCGGGGTACGGCGGGCCGTACGGGGATCCGGGCGGGCCGTGGCGTTTCATCAGCGGACGCTCCCCCGGTCCCATGACGGAGCTGGGGTGGAAGTCGGTGGGCGTGCTGGAGCTCACCGCACTGCCGGGCATCGACAAGGAACGCTGGGTCTCCTGGGTACGGGAGGCGGACGTCCTGCTGGTGAACGGCGGCGACGCGCTGTACCTGTGCCACTGGATGCGCGAGTCCGGACTGGCCGGCCTCTTCCCGTCGCTGCGCGACACGGTCTACGTAGGGCTCAGCGCCGGCAGCATGGTCTTGACGCCCCGTGTCGGAACGCACTTCGTCGGCTGGAAGCCGCCCGCCGGCGGCGACAGCGCGCTGGGAGTCGTGGACTTCTCCGTCTTCCCGCATCTCGACAGCCCCGACTGCCCCGAGAACACCATGGCCGAGGCGGCACGATGGGCCGCCGGGATCTCCGGCCCGGCGTACGCCATCGACGCCCAGACCGCGATCAAGGTGACCGGCGACGGCATCGAGGTCGTCTCCGAAGGCCAGTGGAAGCTGTTCAACCCGGCCCAGGTCGCTGGCAGTTGAGCTGATCCGTTCGGATACCTCTCAGCTCTCCAGCAGCCTGACCAGCGCGTCGGCGACGGCGGCCATGCCCTTCTCGTTGGGATGGAAGGAGTGCGCCGTGGATTCAAGAGTCGGCTGGAACCCGAAGACCCACGGTTCGGCCGACCCGAGGGCATGCTCAGCGCTCAGCTCGGACACTCGCAGGACCTCGGCCGCAGAGCGGTCCGCCGCGATCCCGTAGGCCCGCGCGATGCCGTCCTGGATCCTGCGGAACGCGGCCCTCTGCGCTGCCGAGAAGGGCAAGTCGTTGTCGGGGCCGGTGGCATCGTCGGGGCCGGTGGCATCGTCGAGGACCGTCAGGTAGTCGACAAGGACCACGCGAGCATCGGTAGCACGGGACCGAACCGTCTGGACGATTCGAATCAGCCCCTGTGCCGTCGCCTCGATCGCCGCCGTGGTCGGCGCGGGGACACCACGAGGAAATTGCTGAGCCAGCATCGTGACCAGCGGGCTGTCGGGATCCTTCTGCCGCCAGGCCTCGTAGAGCATCGACCCGGCGAACTGGAGGTCGTTACCGCCGGCAGTCAGCGTGACGAGATCAGCGTCCGCGGGGAGCCCTTCGATCTGCGGCGCGAACTCCACTCCTGCCATGGTGATCTGCGGTGTGTCGAGAATCGTGGCGGTCGTCGCCCCGGAGACCGTCAGATCGACGAGGTCGGCGCCGAGCCGCTCCGCGGCCAGGTGTGCGTAGTTGCGCTTCGACCGCATCGCGGGAAAGTCCTCGATCGGTTCGATGCCCGGTCCTGCCGCAAAGGAACTGCCCAGGGCGACGACGTGCCGGTATTGAGTCATCGCCCAATGCTCGCAGGTTCGGTGCGCACGACGAAAGCGAGTACCGCTGCGATCTCCGCCGACTCGCCGAACCGTCTGACGGCCGCAGACTTCAGCAGGTCCGATGCGCCGTGGTCCTTCTTGAGCTGACCCATAGCGGTGTCGAAGCTGCCCGGGAGACAGAGACGACGCGAACTCCGGGTCGCGCACCTTAAGGAGCGCCTTGCAGACGGCGACGACGTTGCTCACTCCTCACCTTTCAGCAGGCAGAGCGGCCTGCTCCCCGCGGTGTTCGTGCGCCAGACGGACGGCCATGGCGCCCTCACCGACTGCCGAGGCCACCCGCTTGACCGAGCCGCTGCGGACGTCGCCGACGGCGAAGACCCCCGGCAGACCGGTCTCCAGGGCGAGCGGGGCGCGGGCCAGGGGTTTCCAGAGGTCCGCTGCCGCATGGACCACGTCCTGACCGGTCGGAACGAAGCCACGCCGGTCCAGGGTTACGGCGTCGGCGAGCCAGGAGGTGGCGGGACGGGCGCCGATGAAGACGAACAGGGCCCGGTCCGGCAGTACCTCCTGTTCGCCGGTGCGGTTGTCCTCAACGACGACGGATTCGACCCCGTCCTCGCCGGTGACCTCCCGCACCTCGGTATGCAGTCGGACATCAATCCGGGGGTGCCGCTCGATCCGGTCGATCAGGTAGCGGGACATGCTGTGCGCCAGGTCTCCGCCGCGGACCAGCAGATGGACCGCGGGCGACTCGCGCGCCAGGAACAGGGCCGCCTGGCCGGCGGAGTTGCCGCCGCCGACGACAGCCACCGGGTCAAGGCGGCAGGTCCGTGCCTCCCAGAGGGTGGCGGCGTAGTGGACCCCCGCACCCTCGAACCGCTCCACACCCGGGGCTGTCAGCCGTCGGTAGCGGGCGCCGGTGGCCACCACGACGTTGTCGGCGGCGACCGTGCCACCGTCGGCGAGCCGTACCACGCTGGTTCCGTCGCGCTGTTCGATGCCGGCGGCCTCGGCGGGGACGGAGATCCGGGCACCGAACCGGTTGGCCTGCACGACGGCGCGTTCGGCGAGCTCCATGCCGGAGATCCCGGCGGGGAAACCGAGGTAGTTCTCGATCCGCGACGACGTACCGGCCTGGCCGCCGGTCGCCACCGCGTCCAGGACGACGGTCGAGAGCCCCTCGGAGGCGCCGTACACCGCAGCGGCCAGACCTCCGGGTCCCGCGCCGACCACCATCAGGTCGCAGACCCCCGCGGCTGTCTGCGTCCGCAGCCCGATGACCCTGGCGAGTTCGGCGTTGGAGGGATTGCGCAGCACACGACGGTCGTGCCAGACGACGACGGGGGTCTCCTGCGGAGTGACACCGAGACGCGTCAGCAGCACCTCGGCCTCGGTGTCCTTCTCAAGATCGGCCCAGCGGTGCGGAAGGCGGTTGCGGGCGGCGAATTCCAGCAGCCGCCGCGTGTCGGGGGAAAAGGCGGAGCCGATGATACGGAACCCCGCGCCCGCGCCGACCAGCATCGTACGGCGCAGCAGGTAGGCACGCAGGATCAGGTCGCCGAGCGCGGGTTCCCGGCTGAGCAGATCGCGCAGGGCGGCCGAACCCACCGTGAGTACGTCGCCGGGTGTGCTCGCCAGCGCGCTGAGGAAGGGCGTCTGGCCCTCCAGCACGCCCAGTTCACCGAGGAAGCTGTACGGACCGTGCAGTTGGACGATTTCGTCCTGGTCGTCACGGGCTTCGACCACGGCCACCGTGCCGCTGAGGACGACGAAGAACTCCTCGCTGGGCTCGCCCGCGCGGAAGAGGTGTTCCCCCTCGCGGAGCGACCGTACCTGTCCGCAGGATCTCAGGATCGCGATCTGATCGTCCGTCAGCAGTGGGTACGCGTCGTCCACGACGGGGGTCGGTGTCGGTGTCGGCATCCTTCGTTCCCTTCGTCAGAAAGGCGGAGGCGGAAAGCGGGATGGAGAACAGCGGCCGGAGCACGGTGGCTTCCGCCGTGCCGGCCCGGCGGGCTCAGACCATCGCCTCGTGCACGAAACACCACCGCCAGTCCTCGCCGGGCTGGAACGACCGGACGATCGGATGGCCGTCGGCCGCGGCGTGGGCGCGGGCGTGCCGCATCGGCGAGGAGTCACAGCAGCCGACATGGCCGCAGGTCAGGCACAGGCGCAGGTGCACCCACGGAGTTCCCATGCGGAGGCAGTCCTCGCAGCCCTGCGGTGTTCTTGGCGTGACGGGCCGGACCAGGGACAGGTGCGGGTCGGGAAGACTGGTCATTACGGCCTCCTGGTGGCGGAGCCGGCTGGTCCCGAGGGCGTCGGCAGTGACTCGTCCACCCAGCGGCGCAGCGCGTCCACGGGCGCGGCGCCGGTCCGGCGCGCGAGGGGCCTGCCGTGGTCGAGGATCAGCAGGGTCGGTACGGCTTGGACTTCGAACCGCCGTGCCAGGGCGGGCGACATGTCGATGTCGACCTTCACGAGCTTGATCCGGCCCGCCAGGTCCTTGGCGACCTGTTCGAGGGCGGGGCTCACCATGCGGCAGGGCCCGCACCAGGTGGCCCAGAGGTCGACGAGCACGGGCAGGCTCGCCTGCTCGGCGACCTCCCCGAAGTCGGCGTCACGCGCTTCGGCGATCCACGGCAGCGGGGCCCGGCAGTTTCCGCAGCGCGGGCTGCCCTCCGCCACGGCGGGTACGCGATTGGTCCGGCCGCAGCGGGCGCAGGCGACCGTCCACACGGAGGTCTTCGCCCCGGCGGTGGCGCCGCCGCGGCCACCGCCGCTTGGTGGAGATGTGGTCATCACGGCTCCTGCGGCTCGTCCTGGAGGGTCACGGTCAGTTCGCCGTCCCCTGCGTCGACCAGGATGGTCACGCCTTCGCGTGCCTCGCCGCTGAGCAGCGCCCGGCCGATCTTGGTCTCGACCTCGTGGGAGATGAAGCGGCGCAGCGGCCTGGCCCCGTAGACCGGGTCGTAGCCCTCGGCTGCGATCAGCCGGCGGGCCTCCTCGGTGAGGACGAGCGTGATGCGCTGCTCGGCGAGACGGTCGCGCAGCTCGGCGAGGAGCAGGTCCACGATGCGCTCGATCTGCGCGATGCCGAGCGGGTGGAAGAGGACGATGTCGTCCACGCGGTTGAGGAACTCGGGGCGGAACCGGCCGCTGAGTTCGGTCATCACCAGCGCCCGCGCCTCGGGCTTGATCTCGCCCGCCTGGGTGGCGTCCTGGAGCAGGTACTGGGAGCCCAGGTTCGAGGTCATGATGACGACGGTGTTGCGGAAGTCGACCGTACGGCCCTGGGCGTCGGTGATCCGGCCGTCGTCCAGCACCTGGAGCAGGGTGTTGAAGACGTCGGCGTGCGCCTTCTCGATCTCGTCGAACAGGACGACGGAGTACGGCTTGCGGCGCACGGCCTCGGTGAGCTGGCCGCCCTCCTCGTAGCCGACGTAGCCGGGGGGCGCGCCGACCAGCCGGCTGACGGTGTGCCGCTCCTGGTACTCGCTCATGTCGAGGCGGATCATGTTGCTCTCACTGTCGAACAGCGCGGCGGCCAGGGTCTTGGCCAGCTCGGTCTTCCCGACGCCGGTGGGGCCGAGGAAGATGAACGAGCCGATCGGCCGACGCGGGTCGCGCACTCCGGAGCGGGCCCTGATCACGGCGTCGGCGACGAGCTGAACGGCCTCGTCCTGGCCCACGACCCGCTCGCGCAGGATCTCGTCCAGCTTGAGCAGCTTCTGCCGCTCGCCCTCCTGGAGCCGGGTGACGGGGATGCCGGTCCACGCGGAGACGATCTCGGCGATCTCCTCGGCGGTGACCACCTCGCGCAGCAGCCGGGTCTCGCCCTGCTTGTCGGCGAGCTGCTCCTCCTCGGCGGCCAGACGGCGCTCCAGCTCGCTGATCGTCCCGTACCGCAGCTGGGCGGCCCGGTTCAGATCGTAGGCGCGTTCGGCCTCCTCGGCCTCCTGCCGGGTGCGCTCCAGTTCCTGACGCAGTTCCTGGACCTTGCGGATGGCCTGCCGCTCGGCCTCCCACTGGGCGTGTTTGGCGTCCACCTCGCCCCGCAGGTCGGCCAGTTCACGCCGCAGGTCCGCCAGGCGGGTGCGGCTGGCCGGGTCGCTCTCCTGGTCGAGCGCGGCCTCCTCGATCTCCAGGCGGGTGGCCCGGCGGGTGAGTTCGTCGAGTTCGGCGGGCATGGAGTCGATCTCGGTCCGCAGCCGCGCGCACGCCTCGTCGACGAGGTCGATGGCCTTGTCCGGGAGGAAGCGGTCACTGATGTAGCGGTGGCTGAGGGTGGCGGCGGCGACCAGGGCGCCGTCCTGGATCTTGACGCCGTGGAAGATCTCCAGCCGTTCGCGGATGCCGCGCAGGATGGAGATGGCGTCCTCGACGGTCGGCTCGTCCACCAGCACGGTCTGGAAGCGCCGCTCCAGGGCGGCGTCGGACTCGATGTGCTTGCGGTACTCGTCGAGTGTGGTGGCGCCGATCATGTGCAGCTCGCCGCGGGCCAGCATCGGCTTGAGCATGTTGCCCGCGTCCATGGCACCCTCGGCGGCGCCGGCCCCGACGACGGTGTGCAGTTCGTCCACGAACAGCAGGATCCGGCCCTCGCCGCTCTTGACCTCGGCCAGCACGGCTTTCAGCCGCTCCTCGAACTCGCCGCGGTATTTGGCTCCGGCCACCAGCGAGCCCATGTCGAGCGAGAACACCGTCTTGTCCCGCAGCCCTTCGGGCACGTCGCCGCGGACGATCCGCTGGGCCAGTCCCTCGACGATGGCGGTCTTGCCGACGCCCGGTTCGCCGATCAGCACAGGGTTGTTCTTGGACTTGCGGCTGAGGATCTGGATGACTCGCCGGATCTCGGCGTCCCGGCCGATCACCGGGTCGAGGCGGCCGGTGCGGGCCTCCACCACGAGGTCACGGCCGTACTTCTCCAGTGCCTCGTACGCTTCCTCGGGATCGGCGGAGGTGACCCGCTGATTCCCGCGCACCGTGGTGAGGGCGCCGAGGAAGGAGTCCTTGCTGACGCCCTGTTCGGCGAGGCGCCGGCCGGCCGCGGTGGCCGGACCCTCGTCCACCATCGCCAGCACCAGGTGCTCGGTGGAGACGTACTCGTCCTTGAGCCGCTTGGCCTCCTGCTCCGCGCTGTCCAGCAGTCTGGCCAGCCGCTGGGTCACCGTCACCTGGCCGGGGGTGGCGCCCGGTCCTGTCATGCGCGGCCGCTTGGCGAGATCGGTCTCCACGGCGGCCCGCAGGGCGGCCGGGTCGGCGCCAGCGTCGGCCAGCAGGCGGCCCGTCAGGCCGTCCTGCTGGTCGAGCAAGGCCAGCAGCAGGTGTTCTCCGTCGACCTCGCTCTGGTCCATCCGCACCGCGAGGCTCTGTGCTTCCCGCAGCGCCTCCTGGGACTTGTGGGTGAGGCGGTTCATGTCCATGTCGCACGCTCCCTGTCGGCTCGTTCGCTGTGCCGCAGTGCGGTCTCCAGACGTTCGATGCGGCCGAGCAGGTCCAGGACGACGCCGACGGCCGCGTAGTTGAGGCACAGTCCGGCCCGCAGCCGCTGCACCCGGGCGATGGCCGACGGTGCGCCGGCCCGGAACCACAGGCGGCCACGGGCATCACGCTCGGCGTCCACCAGCCCGAGAGCGACGAAGCGGCCGACGAGGTCGGGCGACAGTCCGCTGCGGCCGGCCACCTCGGCCATGGAGAGCTGATAGGGGTTGGGGCTGGTCCGGTAGACCCGCACCAGGGGATAGACGCCCCCGGCGCCGGCCCGTCCGGCGCCTTCGGCGGGCGAACGGTGTTCGGCTCTCATGTCTGCTTCCTCGGGTCGAAGGAGGAGACGGCGGCCAGTTCCTCGAACAGCTCGCGCTCACGCGGGCCGGGCGAGGGCGGCACCATCACCTTGATCTCGGCGTAGAGGTCCCCCGACGAACCCTTGGGGTCGGGCATCCCCTCACCGCGCAGCCGCAGCCGGCGACCGGTGGAGGTACCGGCCGGCACATGCACCTTGGCCGTCCCGCCGGGACCGGAGACCGGCACCGTCGCTCCCAGCGCTGCCTCCCAGGCGGTGACCGGCAGATCGACGTGAATGTCGCGTCCGAGGAGCCGGTAGCGGGGATGGGGGGCGATACGGACCACCAGGTAGAGGTCCCCGGCGGAACCCGGGCCGCGGCCCCGGCCGCCCTCTCCGGCGAGCCGGATGCGCTGACCGTCCACGACACCGGCCGGGATGGTGACGTCGTAGGTGCGCTCCCCCGCGCCTCCGCCGAGGGTGATCTTCCGCCGGCCGCCCCGGTACGCCTCCTCGACGCTGAGGGTGAGTTCGGCCTCCTGGTCGGCGCCGGGGATCGGGCTGCCCCGCCCGGCGCGGCCTGCCCGGCCGCCGAACATGCCTCCGAAGAGATCCTCGAAGTCCACGCCGGCGGTGTCGAAGTCACTCTCCGTCCAGGTCCTGGTGCCTGCCCGGCCGGCGCCTCCGGTGCCGTCGAAGGGACTGCCGCGGTAGGCGCCGGCTCCACCGCCGAAGCCTTGGCCGGCCGCGACGCGCTCGTCGTAGTCCTCCGGAATCTGCCGGAAGTCCGGGCCGAAGCGGTCGTAGCGGGACCGGGTGTCGGGGTCGGACAGCACGCTGTACGCCTCGTTGATCTGCTTGAAGCGCTCCTCGGCTGCCGGATCGCGGTTGACGTCCGGGTGATAGCGGCGGGCCAGGGTACGGAACGCCTGCTGGATCTCGGCGGCGTCGGCGGTACGGGGGACGCCCAGCACCTGGTAGTAGTCGTCAGCCATGGCGGCCTCACTCCTGCTTGCGGCTGACCGCCACGGCGGCCGGCCGCAGTTGGTGGCCGGGTTCGCCGTAGCCGGGCCGCAGCACCTGGACGACGGTGCCCGCGGCGGTGTCCGGTTCATCCACCACGGACACCACCTCGTGCCGCTCGGGGTCGAAGGGGACGCCGGTCTCCTCGTAGCGGGGGTAGCCGAGGCTTCGCAGCACCTCGACGGCTTGGTCGCGTACCGCCCGGATTCCGCTGACGAGCGCGCCGGGATCGTCGGCGCCCGCGTGGTCGAGGGCCAGTTCGAGGTTGTCGACGACCGGGAGGAACGCGGCGGCCACCTTGGCCCGCTCGGCCTCCCGCTCCCGGGGAAGCTCGCGGGCGTGGCGCTTGCGGAGGTTGTCGAGGTCGGCGAGGGCTCGCCGCCACCGGTCCGTCAACTCCTCCGCCTCGGTGGTGCGGTGTTCCGGTGTCTGCTCCCCGGCTGCGTCGGTAGGCGGCGTGGGGGGCAGGGGCGTCTGCCCGGACTCCGGCGGCGAGCGGTCCTCGGCCGGACGCGTCGTCTGGTCCTGATCCGACATGTCGCCGCCTCAGCTCTTGTCGAAGTCGGCGTCGATGACGTCGTCGTCGCCCCTCGGGGATCCACCCTCGGGGCTCTGGCCGGGCGCCGGGCCGGGCCGTACGTCGCCTTCGGCTCCGCCGGGTGCGGTGGAGTGCGCGGCCAGAGCCGCGTGGAGCTGCTGGAGTTCGGATGTCAGGTTCCGGGCCCGGTCCGCCGGGGCTTCCTCCTTGACGGCGGTGCGCGCCTCGTCGATGAGCAGTTGGGCCCGGGCCCGCTCGTGCTCCGGTGCGGCGTCGCCGAGCTCGTCCAGCCGGCGCTCCACCTGGTACGCGGAGGCGTCCAGCTCGTTGCGGGCGTCGATGGCCTCGCGCAGGGCGAGGTCGGCGGTCCGGTTGCTCTCGGCCTCGTTGATCATCCGCTCGACCTCGGACGGGTCGAGATTGGAGCCCTCGCTGATGGTCACCGACTGCTCGGCGCCGGTGTCCCGGTCCTTGGCGCTGACCTTGAGGATGCCGTTGGCATCCATGTCGAAGGTGACCTCGATCTGGGTCTCCCCGCGCCTGGCCGGCCGCAGGTTCTCCAGCCGGAAGCGGCCCAGCACCCGGTTGTCCGCGGCCAGTTCGCGTTCGCCCTGGAGAACCACGATGTCCACGGCCGGCTGATTGTCCTCGGCCGTGGAGAACGTCTCGGAGCGGCGGGCGGGGATGGTGGTGTTGCGTTCAATGATCTTGGTCATCACGCCGCCGGCCGTCTCGACGCCCAGGGAGAGCGGGGTGACGTCCAGCAGCAGGACGTCCTTGACCTCGCCCTTGAGCACCCCGGCCTGGACGGCGGCGCCCAGCGCCACGACCTCGTCGGGGTTGACGCTCATGTTCGGGTCCTTGCCGCCGGTCATCCGGCGGACGAGGTTCTGCACGGCCGGTATACGGGTGGAGCCGCCGACGAGGATCACCTCGTCGATGTCGTTGTCCGTGACCTTGGCGTCGCTCATCGCCGTCCTGATCGGGTCCAGGCAGCGCTCCACCAGGTCCGAGGTGATCTGCTCGAACGTGGAGCGGCGGACCGTCTCGGTGAGGTGCTTCGGCCCGGAGGCGTCCGCCGTGATGAACGGCAGGCTCACCTGCGTCTGGCTTACCGAACTCAGCTCGGTCTTCGCCTTCTCGGCCGCCTCGAACAGGCGCTGCAGGGCCTGCGGGTCCTTACGCAGGTCGATGCCCTCGGCCTGCTGGAAGCCGTCCGCGAGATGGTCCACCAGCCGGCGGTCGAAGTCGTCGCCGCCCAGATGGGAGTCGCCCGCGGTGGCGCGGACCTCCACCACACCGTCGCCGACGTCCAGCAGACTGACGTCGAAGGTGCCGCCGCCCAGGTCGAAGACCATGACCGTCTCGTGGCCCTTCTTGTCAAGACCGTAGGCCAGGGCCGCGGCGGTCGGCTCGTTGATGATCCGCAGAACGTCGAGGCCGGCGATCTTCCCGGCGTCCTTGGTGGCCTGGCGCTGGGCGTCGTTGAAGTAGGCGGGGACGGTGATGACCGCTTCGGTCACCTTTTCACCGAGCGCCTTCCCGGCGTCGTCGGCCAGCTTCCGCAGGACCTGCGCGCTGATCTCCTCGGGCGCGTGCTGCTTGCCGTTCACCTCGAAGCGGGCCACCCCGCCAGGCCCCTCGACGACATCGAAGGAGACCGCTTTGGCCTCGTCGGAGATCTCGTCGTAGCGACGGCCGATGAACCGTTTCGCCGAGGTGATGGTGCCCTTGGGATTGAGGATCGACTGCCGGCGCGCGAGCTGTCCCACCAGCCGCTCGCCGTCATCGGAGAAGGCGACCACCGACGGCGTCGTTCTGGCCCCCTCGGCATTCGGGACGACGGAAGGCCCGCCGCCCTCCCACGCCGCGATGACCGAGTTGGTGGTACCGAGATCAATGCCTACTGCCTTCGCCATGGGAATCTCCTCCGTCACAACACGGGACGGCCCGGCAGGCTGCCACGTGAACGGCTGGAGCGCCCACCGCACTTCTTCGAAGCGTCGCGCGGTACTCGTCGCGTTTCCTCACCCCGGCATGACCAATCGGCGCCGTCGTTCCGGTCCGCGAAGACGGGGATGCGGCAGGTCCGCAGGTGAGACCCTGTGCCGGACGGCGTAGCGTGGACGGTGGAAAGTCGCTTTCGAGCCGCGAATGGACCCGCGATGGACGCTGTTCCGATTCCGACCACCGGGGACCGCCGTCCCGTTCCGCGACCGGGGGCCGCGCGGGACACACTGCTACGGCTGGTGTCGGTCCTGCTCGACGGCGACGACGAGCGCGAAGTGCTGTGGAGCGCCATGGCGGCAATCACCGCCACCGGTCCTTTCACCGCCGAAGCCGCGTATGCCATGCACCACGGCCTGGCGCGGCGCTGCCCGCCGTGCCGGGTGGCTGCCTCCCCCGCTGCCCGGCCGGGGAGCGCAGCGGTGCGGGAGCCCGCGTCGGACCCGGCCCACGAAGCCCCGGCTGAAGCAGCCGCGGCCGAGGTGGT
>NZ_JTIY01000001.1:5902404-5909665 GCF_000818175.1 Streptomyces sp. AcH 505 | reverse complement strand
GACCGGCGGATCGACACCCTCGACGGCCGCAGCCGGAATCTGCACCAGCGGGACGGGCGGTGGACACGGGCCATCGCCCTGCGGCACCGGGACGCGTGCCTCGGCTATCTCGTCGTCCGCTCTCCGACCACGCCCTCGGCCGAGGAGACCGCGCTGACCGGCCTCCTCGCGCAGCAGACCGGGACCGCCCTCGCACGCCTCACCGGGCGCGAGGAAGAGCGGGCCCGCGCCGGCTCGGACGGAGACCTGCGGGAAACCCTGGAGGGCTCACCCGCCGCCGGCCTCGCCGCGGTGGTCTCCGCGCTGGCCTCCCGACTCGCCACCCACGACGCGCTCTCCCGCGCCGCCGCCTCCGGCGAGGGCGAGGCGGGGATCATGGAGGTCCTGCACGACCGCACAGGGTTCGCGGCCCTCGCCGAGGACCGCTTCGGCAACCTGCGGGCCTGGACGGGTCCCGGCCGGGGCGAACACACGGGCGGGCCGCGCCCGGGGGCGGGGAATCGCCGCCGGGAGGCCGCGATACATGACGCGCGACGCCAGGCCGGCGCCGTCCGCGACCGGGACCGGCTCCTCATGCCCGTCGCGATGGCAGGAGATCTGCTGGGCGTGGTCGCACTGGTCGATCCGGACCGGCGGGCAACGCAGACGGACACCTCGGCGCTGGAACAGGCTGCTCTGGTGCTGGCCCCCCTCCTCTCCCACGAGCGCGGGCTGGCCACGCTGGAGACCCAACTGCGCCATGACCTGGTCGACCGGCTGATCTCGGGTGAGGCGACCGACGAGGACTTCGGCCAGGCCGCGGTTCTGGGCCATGACCTGCACCGACCGCACAAGGTCGCCGTACTGGAGTGGTCCGGGACGGCCGAGCGGGCGGCACTCGGCAACGCGGTGGCGCGGGCGGCCGGGCGGCTGCGCCGGGACGTACTCGTCGGCTCCCGTGGCGCGACCACGGTCGTCCTGGAGCCCGGCGAGGACGGTCGTGCTCGGGAACGCGAGCTGTACAGGGCCGTCTCGGACGAACTCGGCACAGGGGCAGGGACGATCGGGGTCGGCGGCCAGTGCGACGTCATCACCGATCTGCCGCACTCCTACGACGAGGCCGTCCGTGCCCTCACCGTCCGCCGCCGTTCCCAGGACCCCTACGGCAGCACCGGCTTCGAGGAGCTGGGTCTGCGCCGCATGATGGGCACCGGCCAGGGCGAACGGGAAGCCGACCGCTTCGTCCGCGAATGGCTGGGCGGGCTGCTGGACTACGACGCCCGGCACCACACCGAGCTGGTCACGACGGTCTCGCGCTATCTGGAGAGCGGCGGCAGCTACGACGCGACCGCCAAGGCGCTCCTCATCCACCGCAGCACCGTCCGCTACCGCCTCCAGCGCATCCGCGAGATCACCGGCCACGACCTCTGCGACGGCGAGACGCGCCTCAATCTGCACATCGCCACCCGCATCCGGGACGTGCTCGACACACCGCGCTGAGTCCCGTGCGCGCCTGGTCGCCCCCCGGTGGCCTAACGAAGGACGCTGACCGCGCGGGCGATGACGAGTAGTGAGGTCAGCAGCGCGGCGATGCTCTGGATACTCATCATGACTTTGGCGCGGGCCGACAGCGGCATGGTGTCGGTCGGGCTGAAGGCGGCCGAGTTCGTGACGGACAGGTACAGGTAGTCCACCAAGGTGGGCATCCAGTCCGAGACGGCACTGGAGCCGTCCGCGACTTCCTGGACCGCGTCGCCGTTCTCGTCCTGGGAGAAGCGGAAGTCCGCCAGCGGCAGTTCGCCGCGTGGCAGCTGCGTACGGAGTACGGGACCGCCCCGGTCCAGTTCCCAGTAACCCAGGCCGAAGACGACGATGTTGGTGATCCAGACCTGCAATGCGGCTACCAACAGCGAACGGCCGTCCTTCACCCCGGCGTACAGCAGCTCGTGGATGAGCAGACCCAGCGCGAACAGGTTGCTGGCGGCGATCACCAGGACGAGCGTCAGCGACAGTACGCGGAAGATCGGCGTCTGGCGGGTCAAGCGCTTGGGATTGACCGCGATCAGGGGGACCAGCAACAGCACTTCCAGCGCCGGAAGCAGATAGCGCGGCGCGATCAGCAAGCGCTGCGGCAGAGCCAGGTACAGCACGATCGCGGTGAGCGTCGCGAGGACACCCGGCAACCGGGCCTCTCCACGACGCTCATGCCGAGGATGCCCGGCCCGGGCCTGGACGATCCTGCGCGTCATGGTGGGCGCGCTCCCCTGTTCGTCGCCTCCGGCCCCTTGCTGACGGGCCGTCACCGGGATCTAACCACCGAGAGTGCGACGGCCGGCGGACCGCCATCCCCTTTTTCGCACGTGGCGCGCATCGGGCGGCATCGAGACGACGCGCCCCGGCGGGCTGAGCCGGGGCGCGAGCAACCGCCGTCGGGCCTCTTACCTCCTGTGGCCGTTGGCGTGTCCGTCCGGATGCAGGATCACCTTGGTCCAGCCGTCGTCGCGGGCGTCGAAGTGCTCGTACGCCATGGGTGCTTCGTCCAGGCTGAGTTCGTGCGACACCAGGAAGCTCGGTGTTGCCTTCCCACCGGCGATCAGGTCCCGCAGCGCCCGGTTGTACCGCTTCACCGGCGCCTGCCCGGTGCCCATGTGCTGGCCCTTGAACCACATCATGCCGAAGTCGATCGGGATCTTGCCCTGCGCCTCCAGCTCCCCCTGGGCCTCGGTGCCGCCGGGGTCCTGGGGCAGGAACACGCCCACCACGCCGATGTCGCCGGTGAACCTGACCGTGTCGATCAGTCCGTTGAGCGTGAGGCTGGCGTCCTCGTGTCCCTGGGCGTCGTGTGCCTGGTAGCCGACGCATTCACAGCCGTTGTCGGCGCCCAGCCCGAGGGTGGCCTCCTTGACGACCTCCGCCGGCTCCTGCTCGGCGGTGTTGATCGGGATGGCCCCGATCTCCTCCGCCTTGCGCAGCCGGTCGGGCTGGTGGTCGGCCACCCAGACGCGGCCGGCGCCCTTGAGGATGGCGGAGTACGCCGCCATCAGCCCGACCGGACCGGCACCGAACACAACGGTCTGGTCGCCCGGCTTGACGTGGGCCATCTCGGTGGCGTGATAGCCGGTGGGGAAGATGTCGGCGAGCATCACATAGTCGCTCTGCCGCTCGGCGGCGTCCTCGCCCAGACGCAGCGCGTTGAAGTCCCCGTAGGGCACGCGCAGCAGTTCCGCCTGGCCGCCCTGGTAGGGGCCCATGTCGGCGAATCCGTAGGCGGCTCCGGCGAGGGCCGGTTCCGGCTGCATCGTCAGGCAGTAGTTCGTCAGACCCCGCTCGCACTGCTTGCAGAAACCACAGGCGATGTTGAAGGGCAGCACCACGTACTGGCCGACCTGGACCTTGCGGACGGCCGGGCCGACCTCGACGACCTGGCCCATGTTCTCGTGTCCCAGGGTGCGACCAGCCTCGAAGGACGTACGCCCTTCATACATGTGCAGGTCGGAACCGCAGATATTGGTGGCGGTGATCTTGACGATGATGTCGCAGGGGTGCTCGATCTTCGCATCCGGTACGTCCTTCACCGTGACCGTGCGCGCTTCTTCGTATACCGCTGCCTTCATGACCGCTCCTCGGGTGCGCGGCAAAACCCGCGGCACCGCACTGATGGAGACGGCGCAAAGAGCCTGACTTCCGGGAGTTGGTGCGACGGGGCCCATGGCTCCCGTACGCCTCTATGGCCGTTCACCGTTTCCGGTGGGACCGTACGCGCCGCCGCCGGTCCGTCGGGCGCACCCGGCGCTCCACCGGCGTACCGGCCGATCCCCTCGTCCACCACGCTAGTCGACCGCGCACCGAACGACCAGCGCGGTTGTCGGCTCCGGACACCCACACCGCACGACGAAAACCCCAACTCCGGTCATCTCCGGTGCCGCACTCTCCGTACGGCTCGGCGGTTCCTCACTGGTCCCCGACCGGTCCCCGAAAACGATCAAGGGCCGGTATCGGATTTCTCCGATACCGGCCCTGACCTCGACTCTTTCGAGTCGGGACGACAGGATTTGAACCTGCGACCCCTTGACCCCCAGTCAAGTGCGCTACCAAGCTGCGCCACGTCCCGATGCCCGTGTGACCTGGGGTTTCCCCCGGCTCGACGTGCATCAGAACAATACCGCACTCGGCCGGGTGCTCACTAACGGCATTCCGGGGGCGTCCCGTGCCGACAAGAGGGAACCTGGACAGGACGTACCGATCAGCATCAGGAAGGGAACCAGTCATGACCGCAAGCGGTGACCTGCTCATCGACGCCTTCGGCCGTATCCGTGAGCTCGTGCACAACGTGGTCGACGGAACGGCTCCCGATGACCTCGCCGCCCGGCTGGACGACGGGGCCAATTCGGTCGCCTGGCTCGTCTGGCATCTCACCCGGATCCAGGACGACCACATCGCCGGCCTCGCGGGGAGCGATCAGCTCTGGACGTCGCAGGACTGGTCGGAGCGGTTCGGTCTGCCGTTCCCGGCCGGCGCTACCGGTTACGGGCACTCCACGCGGGACGTGGCCGCGCTCGGGGGCGTGTCCGGTGAGCTGCTCGCCGGGTATCACGACGCCGTCCATGACCGGACCGTCGAGTACGTGGCCACGCTGAAGGACAAGGACTTCGAGCGGGTGGTCGACGACTCGTGGACCCCGGCGGTCACCCTCGGGGTAAGGATCGTCTCCGTCATCTCCGACGATCTCCAGCACGCCGGCCAGGCGGCCTTCATCCTCGGTGTGCGGGGGCGGCAGTGAAGAAGCGCCGTATCGGCTCAGTGAAGGTGAGCGCGATCGGGCTCGGCGGTATGCCGATGTCGATCGAGGGGCGGCCCGACGAGGCCCGCTCCATCGCCGCCGTGCACGAGGCGCTGGACTCCGGGATCACCCTCATCGACACCGCGGACGCGTACCACCTGCACGCCCACGAGGTGGGGCACAACGAGGCGCTGCTGGCCAAGGCCCTCGCCTCGCACGACCGCGGTACCGACGTCCTCATAGCCACCAAGGGCGGGATGACCAGGCCGGGCGACGGTTCCTGGGACGTGGACGGCTCCCCCGCCCACATCAAGGCGGCCTGTGAGTCCTCGCTCGGCCGGCTGGGGGTCGACGCGATCGGGCTCTACCAGCTGCACCGCCCCGACCCCAAGGTGCCGTACGAGGAGTCGGTCGGCGCGCTGCGCGACCTGCTCGACGCGGGCAAGATCCGGCAGGCGGGCATCTCCAACGCGAATCCGGAGCAGATACGGGCGGCGAACAAGGTGCTCGGCGGGCGGCTCGCCTCCGTGCAGAACCAGTACTCGCCCGCCTTCCGCTCCAGCGAGGCCGAGCTGAAGCTCTGCACCGAGCTGGGCATCGCCTTCCTGCCGTGGAGCCCGTTCGGCGGCATCAAGCAGGCCGGTGACCTCGGCTCCCGGTTCGCGCCGTTCGCGAAGGTCGCCGAGGCCCACGGGGTGAGCCCGCAGCGCGTCTGTCTGGCCTGGCTGCTGGCGAAGTCGCCGGTCGTCGTCCCGATCCCCGGATTCAGCCGGCCCGAGACCGTACGCGACTCGGTCGCCGCCGTCGGGCTCGTACTCACCCCGGCCGAGCTGGCGACGCTGGACGCCGCCTGACCGCGCCGCGCGCCCGATCGCGCCCCCACACCTGACCGGCCGGCTCAGACGCGTCAGACGTGCGCGTCGAGCCAGTCGGTCAGGTCCCGGTGCACCTCGTCGCGGTTGGTCTCGTTCAGGATCTCGTGGCGGGCGCCCGGGTAGCCCTTCCAGCTGAGGTCCTCGACACCCGCGTAGCGGAAGTCCTCCAGCAGTTCGTAGATCAGCGTCATCCGCTGGTTGCAGGGGTCCTCCTCGCCCGCAGCGACATGCACCGGCAGGTCGGCGGGCATCCGGGCGACGGAGCGGGGGTCGTTGATCTTGCGGACGGCGTGCAGCCAGTCCAGGGCAAGACCCGCGCTGAAAGGGAAGCCGCACCGCTCGTCCGCCACATAGGCGTCGACCTCCGCCTCGTCGCGGGAAAGCCACTCGAAGCCGGTGCGGTGCGGGAACGGATCGTTGAACGAGGCGAAGAGGCCAGGGATGTACGGGGAGTGCGCCGCCCTGCCGTGCTCGGCGATCTCCTGCTCCAGACCGGCGAGCGAGGTGTCGATCTCTGCGCCCGGCAGGGTACGGAAGGCGCCGGTGAGCACGAGCGCGGTCAGATCGTCCGCGTACTCCTGCGCGTAGTCCCGGGCCAGCATCGAGCCCATGCTGTGGCCGAGGAGCACCACCGGCACCCCCGGGTACAGGGTGCGGGCCTGGTCCCCTGCCGTCTTGAGGTCCCTGACGATGGCCCGCCAGCTGCTCGGGGGGTCGTCGTCCGCGCTGTCGGCACTGTCGCCGGTGTCGGGTTCGGTGACCCCGAGACCGCCGGTTGAGGTGGCCGTGGCGCCGTGCCCGCGATGGTCCGTGGCGACCACCCCGTACCCGTGCTCCAGCAGATGCCGGGCGAACCGGTCGTAGCGCAGGGCGTGCTCGGCGGCGCCGTGGGCGATCTGTACGAGGGCACGCGGCCTGCCGTTGTCGGGGAGCCAGGTGTACGTGGCGATCTGGATGCCGTCGTGGGCCGTGAGCAGCCCCGGTTGGTATGCCGTCATCGGCGGCGTCTTCCCCGTACCTGTCCGTCCCATGCCGTCCCGTGCCCGGGTTGCTCCGGATGCCTCAGATACCGCCGTCCTCCCGGTGGTGGATCTGCCGGACGAGTTCGGCGGCGACGGACTTGACCAGGTCCAGCCCCGGCCGGCCCCAGCGCCTCGGCTCGGTGTCGGACACGCAGACCGTGCCGAGCGCCAGCCCCGTACGGTCGACGAGCGGCGCCCCGAGGTACGAGCGGATGCCGCTCTCCTCCACGAGGGGGTTCCCGGCGAAGCGGGGGAAGTCGGCCACGTCCTCCAGGACCAGGGCCTTGCGCCGTACCACCACATGCGGGCAGAAGCCGTGGTCGCGGGCGAGATAGCGGTCGGCGGGCGCGCCGGGCGGCGTGTGTAGCCCGGCGAAGAACTGTCGCTCCTCGTCGATGAAGTTGACCATCGCGTACGGCGCCGCCGTCTGCTCGGCCAGCTGTCTGGCGTACGCGTCGAACGCCGGCTCGGGCCGCTGCCCGAGCCCGAGGGTGCGCAGCCGCCGCACCCGGTCCGGCGCCTCCTGGTCGACGGGGGTGAGCAGTAACCGGCTGAGCGGGTCGTACCCGCGCCTCATGCGGACGCTCCGTCGCTCGGCTCGGCGG
>NZ_JTIY01000001.1:5899837-5901668 GCF_000818175.1 Streptomyces sp. AcH 505 | reverse complement strand
GGGGGCACGGCCGCCGGGGGCACGGGCGCCGGGGCGGCTCCCGTCGTCGTGGTGAGCAGGTGCTGTACGAGCGTGACCAGCGTTCTGATGCCGGAGCTGGCGATCCGGGCGTCGCAGAGCACGATCGGCACCTCGGGTTTGAGATCTATCGCCGCCCGCACCTCGTCCGGTTCGTAGCGGAACGAACCGTCGAACTCGTTGACGGCGACGACGAACCCGATGCCGCGCTGCTCGAAGAAGTCCACGGCGGAGAAGGAGTATTCGAGCCGCCGGGTGTCGGCGAGCACGATCGCGCCGAGCGCGCCTCGGGACAGCTCGTCCCACATGAACCAGAAGCGCTCCTGGCCGGGGGTGCCGAAGAGGTAGAGCACGTGCCGCTCGTCGAGAGTTATCCGGCCGAAGTCCATGGCGACCGTGGTGGAGGTCTTGGACTCGACGCCCGTCAGATCGTCCGTCTCGGCCCCGACCTGGGTCAGCAGCTCCTCCGTGCTCAGCGGGGCGATCTCGCTGACCGCGCCGACGAAGGTCGTCTTGCCGACCCCGAAGCCGCCGGCGACCAGGATCTTCAGCGCCGTGGGGAACGCCGTCGGGGATGGTTCGGAGCTAGAGCTGTCGTCGTAGACCATCGAGCACCGCCTCCAGCAGGGCTTGGTCGGTGGGGTTGTCGAAGGTGTCGGGCGGCCGTGCGGTGATCGCTCCGCAGCCCACCAGGTCGGAGAGCAGCACCTTGGTCACGGTCGCGGGGAGCCGCAGGTACGCCGAGATCTCGGCGACCGAGGTCGGTCCCTGGCAGAGCCCCAGGGCCTCGGCGTGCTCCGGGTCGAGATGTGCCTGCGGGACGCTTCCCGTGGACATCACCTGCGTCAGCAGGTCGAAGGCGACGGCCGGCCGCGTACGGCCGCCGCTGGCCGTGTACGGACGGATGAGCCGGCCGGCGGCTTCGTCGAGCCACGGCCCGTCCGTCGGGACCGGCACCTTCAGCGCCCCGTGAAGCTCTGCGCCGGGCCCGCCGCCTGCCTGACAGGGGTGGCCAGGTACGGCCGTACGCTCTTGACCAGCATCGCCATCTCGTAGCCGAGCACCGCGGCGTCCGCCTCGCGGCCCGCCAGTACGGCCAGACAGGTCCCGGAGCCGGCCGTGGAGACGAACAGCAGGGTGGAGTCCAGCTCGACGACGACCTGCCGGACCTCGCCGCTGTCGCCGAAGCGGATGCCGGCGCTGCGTCCCAGGGAGTAAAGACCTGAGGCGAGGGCCGCCATGTGGTCGGCGCTGTCGGAGTCGAGGCCGTGGGCCGACCTCACGAGGCCGTCGGAGGAGAGCAGCACAGCGCTGCGGGTGTACGGGACACGCTGGACCAGGCCGCTCAGCAGCCAGTCGAGATCGGTGACATGTCCGGTCGGTACATCGCTCGCCATGGTGCATCTACTCCTTGGGGGTGGTGTCGTGGGGGGCGGTGGGGGCGGGCCGCGGGTCCGGGTCGGCGGGCCGCGCGGCGAGTCGCTCTCCGGTCCACGGCTCGGGCGGCTCGGACGGCTCGAACGGCTCGGACAACTCGGGCCGGATCTCGACCCGCGCCTCGGGCTGGGCCTCGGCGAGGCCGATGCCACGGCGGAAGGCGGCCATCAGACCCGGGTCGTGCAGGACGGGTTCGTCGTCGGGACCCGCGGCCGGGGCGTCGCGCAGCTGCGGCACCAGATGCTCCTGGCCCCGGCGTTTGGGCAGTTGGGGCCGGGTCGGCCGACTCATCGTGCCGCGGATCGTCCCGTCCCCAGCGGGCGGCGGGTCACTCGGTACGGGCGGCGCTGCCGCGACCGTCGCGGCGCGTGCGTCG
>NZ_JTIY01000001.1:5897640-5898511 GCF_000818175.1 Streptomyces sp. AcH 505 | reverse complement strand
GGCCGGCCGGCCGGCCGGCCTGCCGTGCCGCCCGCCCTCGCGGCGCTCGGGCCGCGCGACGGGTGCGCGAAGGTGAGACATCAGTGTGGAGCCCTCCGTTGATCACCAGCAACACACAGTAGTCGCCAAGCGGTCACGAGCGGAGTGCAGTTGACAAACTCGCCCATACGGCGTCCCGCTCTGGTATGAGGGTTCGTACGCGCGAACGAAATACCCTCAATACCCCGTAGCGGGACTCTTCGCTCAGTTCGAGCGGCCCGCCGCCCCGTATCCGTACAGGAAGGCGTCGACGGCCCTGGTGACGCAGTCGCGTATCCGGTCAGGGCCCAGCGAGGGGCTTCCGTACGGGCGGATGGTGATCTCCGACGTCACGAGGGCGATGAAGTGCGAGGTGGCGCGCGCCGGGTCGGCGATACGCAGCAGCCCGGCCTCCGCGAGCCGTCCCAACTGCCCGGCGACCTCCTGCTGCACCCGCGCCGGTCCCGCCTGCTGCCAGGTGTCGATCACGGCCGCGGGGAAGTGCCGCACCTCGGCCTTGATCTGGCCCACCATCGCGAAGTGCTCGGGGAACTGGGTGCGCTGGCCGACGAAGGCGCGGCCGAGGGCGAGCAGATCGGCCCGCGGGTCGGTGCCGGTCATCTGCTTGTGGACGGTCGCGATGAAGGCGTCGGCGACCTGGGTCGCGCTGTCGTGCAGCACGTCGGAGAACAGCTTCTCCTTGCCGTCGAAGTGGTTGTAGATGGTCCGCGTGGACACCCCGGCCTCGGCGGCGATGGCCTCGATGCTGGTGCGGCTGTACCCCTCCCGGCCGAAGACCGTGCGCGCACCCTGGGTGATGGCCCGGCGCTTCCCGGCCCTGCCGCCGCGGCGG
>NZ_JTIY01000001.1:5896423-5897615 GCF_000818175.1 Streptomyces sp. AcH 505 | reverse complement strand
GCGGGCGGCGCAGCGGCGTCGAGGCCTGGACCAGCGCCTTCGGACTCCTCCGAGCCGAGCAGGGCCTGCGGCAGTACGAGGACGGCCTGGATGCCGCCGTAGATGTTGGACTGCAGCCGGACGGCGATGCCGTGTCGGCGGGCCAGCGCCGACACCACGAACAGCCCGATCCTGCCGTCCTGGAGGAGCTGGGCGACATTGACCTGGTCCGGGTCGGCGAGCAGACCGTTCATCCGCTTCTGCTCGTCGGCCGGCATACCGAGGCCGCGGTCCTCCACCTCGATGGCGAGACCGGCCGTCACCTGCTGCGCCCGCAGCAGCACTTGGGTGTGGGGGGACGAGAACACCGAGGCGTTCTCGACCAGTTCGGCCAGCAGGTGGATGACGTCGGCGACGGCGTGGCCGCGCAGGGTGCCGTCGATCGGTGGCACGAGCTTGATCCGCGGGTACTGCTCGACCTCGGCGATGGCGGAGCGCAGGATCTCCGTCATGGTGACCGGCTTGCTCCACTGCCTGCGGGACACGGCGCCGCCGAGCACGGCGAGGTTCTCGGCGTGCCTGCGGATCCGGGTGGCCAGATGGTCGACGTGGAAGAGGCCCTTGAGCAGTTCGGGGTCCTCGACCTCGTTCTCCAGGTCGTCCAGCAGCTGGATCTCCCGGTGGACCAGCGACTGAAGGCGCCGGGCCAGATTGACGAAGACCTCGACCTTCTGCTCGTTGCCCGCGCTGCTGGAGAGCCGGGACGCCTGTACGACGGCGGCGAGCGCGGTCTGCTGCGAGCGCTCCAGCTCCTTGGCCAGCAGGTCGAATTCGTCCTCGCCGTAGCCGGCGGTACGGGCGGCGGTGCGGCCGGCGGGTCCTGGCGCCGGGGGCGTACGCCGGGCGGGCACCGGTTCGCCGCGTCTGAGCTGCTCGACGAGGGCGCGCAGTTCGGCCTGGCCGCGCACGCCGGAGCGGCGCAGCGCCTCACAGCGTCCGATGAAGGACTTGGCGGTGCGCTCGGCGCCGAGGGCGGCGGCCGCGACGGCGGCGAAGGCGAGCAGCGCCGTGCCGACGAGGCCGGCCCAGACGGCTGTGGTGGGTTCGGCTGCCGACGAGCGGAGCGTGAGCGCCACACCGGTCGCGCCGCTCAGCGCGGCGACTATGGCGGGCAGCACGGCGGTGCGCAGGAGTTGGGGACGTATCCGGGTGT
>NZ_JTIY01000001.1:5890396-5895658 GCF_000818175.1 Streptomyces sp. AcH 505 | reverse complement strand
CCCGCGCCGGTGGCGCCCGACGCCATGTCCGCGTCGGGCTCGGCGGGGACCGTCGATGTGGTGTTCAGGGGAAGCCTCCAGGTTCAGGTGGCGCGCAGGCCAATTTACCGTGCACGTTGTACTTCACTTTCCGGGCGTACGGCAATACTCGGCGCAGTACCACCGCCTGCCGACGCCCCTCGCCCGACGCGGTACGCGCCTCGCCCGGCGCGGTACGGCCCGTCGCGCGGGAGCGCGGCCCGCCGGTCAGTCCAGGGGCGGCATCTCCAGGACGGTCTTGCCCTGGCTGTGTCCGCCCTCCACGGCCCGGACCGCCTGCGCGGCCTGCTCGAACGGGACCACCCGGGTCACCCTCGGATCCAGGGCGCCGGTACGGACCAGTTCCACGACGGCGCCCAGGATCGCGGGGTCCCGCACCGGCCCGACCGGTGCGCCGCCCAGCGCGGCGACCGCCTCCCGGTCGGCGCCGCTCACCAGTTTCGTACGGTCCTTCAGCATCTCGGCCACCTCGCGCAGCACTTCGCCCCCGACCAGGTCGAGGACGCCGTCCACGCCGTCGGGCGCCGCTGCCCGCACCCGCGCGGCGAGGCCGGGGCCCGACGCGACGAACCGGACGCCGAGCGATTCGGTGAACTCCCGCTTGGCCGGGGCCGCCGCACCCACCACGGTCAGCCCGAGACCCACCGCCACCTGGGCCGCCGCCACCCCGACCCCTCCCCCGGCACCGGTCACCAGCAGCGTCGCCCCCTCCGGCAGGCCGAGTTGGCGCACGGCGCCGTAACCGGTGGCGGCGGCGATCGGCAGCGCGGCCGCGTCGGTCCAGGAGACCTCCGGGGGCTTGCGCACCGTCGCCGCCGCAGGCAGCAGTGTGTACTGCGCGTACCCGCCGGTCAGCGGGCCGCCGAGGACCGCGTCCCCCACCGCGAAGCCGGCTGTGCCGGGGCCGAGCGCGACCACCTCGCCCGCCGCCTCGCCGCCCATCACGGCGGGCACCTCCACCGCGGGCGCCCCGGCCGGTCTGCGGCCCGAACGGCGCTTCCAGTCCACCGGGTTGACGCCGGCGGCGCGCACGGCTATCAGCAACTGGCCAGGTCCGGGGACCGGTTGCGGGAGATCGGTGAAGTGCTCCACCTCGGGGCCACCGAAACGGTCGTAGACATACGCCTTGGGCATGCGACACCTCGTCACTTCTGGCTTGTAGCCGGCGGCTCGCGGCTAAATTGCCATGCAGATTGCATTTTACCTGAGCGGCCCGTTAGGCTCCGCGAAAGTCGGCGGAGCCCCGTTCCCTCCAGTGGGCTCCAGGCGGTACAGCACAAGGAGCGCAACTTATGGGCAGCACGGTCGCGATCGTCGGCGGCGGATACGGAGGGGCCGCGCTGGCCCGTCAGCTCGATCCGGACTTCGACGTCGTACTGATCGACCCCAGGGACGCCTTCGTCCACACGGTCGCGGCCCTGCGCGGGCTGGTCGACGCGGAGTGGGCGGAGCGGATCTACTTCGGCTACGACGGCCTGTTCACCCGCGGCCGCCATCTGCGCGACCACGCGGTGGCCGTGGACGCGGGCGGTGTCACCACGGCGGACGGCACCGGCGTGGCGGCGGACTACGTGGTCCTCGCCACCGGCTCCTCCTACCCCTACCCGGCCAAGCCGGACACCGAGAACAGCGCGGACTCGCAGACCCGGCATGCCGACACCCGGGCCGAACTCGCCTCAGCGTCAAGGGTGTTGCTGCTGGGCGCGGGCCCGGTCGGCCTTGAGCTGGCCGGCGAGATCACCGAGCAGTGGCCGCAGACGGAGGTCGTGGTGGTCGACCCCGCCGACGACGTGCTCGGCGGCCGTTATCTGCCCGGGCTGCGCGACGCGCTGCGCGAGCAACTGACCGCGCGGGGCGTGCGGCTGGAGCTGGGCAGCGCACTGACGGAGCCCCCTTCGGTGCCGCCGGGCGTGCGCGAGCCGTTCTCGGTCACCACGGAGGCGGGCGTACGGATCGAAGCGGATCTGTGGTTCCGCTGCTACGGCGTGGTGCCGGTCAGCGACATGCTGCACGGCGAACTCGCCGCGGCCCGGCGGCCGGACGGGCATGTGGAGGTCGACGAGTTCCTGCGGGTCGCGGGCGCCTCCAACGTCTTCGCCGTCGGTGACGTCACGGCCGTGCCCGAGCCGAAGCGGTCCAAGGCCGCCTCCGAGCACGCCGCGGTGGTGGCCGCCAACATCCGGTCGCTGGCCGCAGGCCGGCCCGCGGAACACACGTACCGGCCGGGCGAGGACGCGGTCCTGGTGCCGCTGGGCTCGACCGGCGGCGCCTCGCAGGTGCCCGGCCCCGAAGGCCCGATCGTGCTGGGCGCCGCCGAGACGGCCCGCTACAAGGGTGACGATCTGCTGCTCGGCCGGTTCGCCGATCTGTTCAGCGCCTCGGCCGACAAGAGCTGACGAGTCATCAATTAGTTTCACAAACCGTCGAGTTCGGCCGATCACGACACGATTCCGCAGCACCGTCTTCACGCACGTCCGTCAGGATCGGGGGCAGCTCCCCGTCCCGAACGAGAGGTCGTTGACCGATGAGTAACGGAACGCAGTCCCTCGCCGGCAAGGTGGCCGTGGTCACCGGCGGCGCGGGAGGGATCGGCGTCGCCACCGTGGAAGCACTGGCGACCGCGGGGGCGGACGTCGTGCTCGCGGACGTCGCCGAGGGGCCCGCCCAGGCCGCCGCGGCCGAACTGGCGGCCAAGGGCCTGTCGGTGGTCGGCCACAGCGTCGACATCGCGTCGGAGGACAGCGTCAAACGCCTGGTCGACTTCGCCGTCGACACCTTCGGCGGCATCGACGTGCTGGACAACAACGCGGCGCTGACCTCGGCGATCCGGCAGGACCGCGACGTGGTGACGATGTCCGTGGAACTGTGGGACCAGGTGCTCGCCGTCAATCTGCGCGGGCCCATGCTGCTGTGCAAACACACCGTGCCGGTGATGATCGAGCGCGGCGGCGGGTCGATCATCAACATCACCAGTGGTCAGGGACTGTCCGGGGACCGGGTGATGGTCGCCTACGGCAGCTCCAAGGGCGGTCTTGTCGCACTGACCCGCTTCGTGGCCGCCGCGTACGGAGCGGACGGCGTCCGCTGCAACGCCGTCGCGCCGGGTCTGGTCCGTACTCCCGCGCTGGAGGCGGACATGCCCGTACCGGTGCAGCAGATGTTCCAGAGCGCGAACCTGATACCGAGGCTGGGCACACCGGACGACGTGGCCCAGTTGGTGGCGTTCCTCGCCTCTCCCGCCGCCTCCTTCATCACCGGCCAAGTCCTGTCCGTGGACGGTGGTTTCCTCGCCCACCTCCCCACGCTCTCACCGCTGCCACCGCGCTGACGGCACCGACCGCACCGTCCGGGCGGCCCCGGAACAGTCCGTTGTGACTGCTCCGGGGCCGTTCGGTCCGGCCGGTCCGGCCGACACGCCGGAAGGGACGGGACGGTCAGCCCACCCAGGGGGTGATGCCGGCTGCCAACGCCGACTCTTCCGCCGCCCCGGCCCACGCGTAGTAGCCGTCGGGCCGCACCAGCACCGCTTCGGGCGCCCCGCTGTCACCGTCCGCGCGGTGGGTGACGACCAGTCGCTTCTGCCGGCCGGGAGAGTCCAGCCCGGTGGGCTCGGCCGCCTCCTGCGGCAGGACCAGGACGAACCGGCCCTCCCGCAGAACCTCGTAGAGCCGCCCGCGGTCCAGCGTCAGGTCCGGGGCCCGCTTGCCCACCAGCTTGTGCGCGCCGCGCGCCGCGGGATACGAGTAGCCGATGCCGGTGATCTCCCCCACGGCCTGCCGTGTGACCGGCCGTACGTGCGTGACCACCAGCTTCCGCACCGTGCGCAGCGCGATCTCCAGCGGGTTGTGCGCCATGGCGAGCCGCAGGTTGAGGCCGCTGCTGCGCAGCACCGCCTTGCCGACCGGGTGCCGCTCGCTGTGGTAGGTGTCCAACAGGGCGTCGGGGGCGGCGCCGTCGAGCACGGCGGCCAGCTTCCAGCCGAGGTTGACGGCGTCCTGGAGTCCGGTGTTCATCCCCTGGCCGCCGGCCGGTGAGTGCTGGTGCGCGGAGTCGCCCGCCAACAGCACGCGGCCGACCCGGTATGCGGGCACCTGACGTTCGTCGCTGTGGAAGCGGGAGAGCCAACGCGGTTCGTGCATACCGAAGTCGGAGCCGAAGGCCCGCTCGATGATGGCGCGTAACTCCTCGAACTCGACCGGCGAGTCGTCGGGTTCGCCACGGTGGGCGCGGTCCCAGCCGCCGACCCGCCAGTAGCCGTCGCCGAAGGGGGCGATGAAGCCGAAGGCGTCGCCGGTGCCGTGCACCCGTACCACCAGGCTGGGCTGCTCGGTGAACTTGACGTCGGCGAGCGCCACCGACCGGATCACCACCTTGCCCGGGAAGGGCAGTCCAAGGGCCTCGCGCACCACGCTGCGCCCTCCGTCGGCGCCGACGAGATAGCCGGCCCGCAGGGTCGTGTCGCCCTCGTCGGTGCGCACCGCCACGGTGACACCGTCGTCGTCCTGGTCGAGTCCGGTGACCTCGGTCCCGTAGCGGATGACCGCGCCGTTCTTCAGGGCCCGGCGCAGCAGCAGCTTCTCGACCTCGTACTGCGGTGTGACCAGCAGGAAGGGGTAACGGGACGGCAGCGCACCGATGTTGAAGGGAATCGCTCCGAACAGCCTTAGCTCACCGATGACTTGGCCAGTGGTGACGAGTTCGTCGGCGAGGCCGCGGGCGTCGAGGAGTTCGAGGGTCCTGGCGTGCACACCGAAGGCGCGGGTCAGATTGCTGATGCCCTCCGGGCGTTTCTCGACCACCACGACGTCCACGCCGGCCGCCGCGAGGTCCCCGGCGAGCAGCAGCCCGGTGGGGCCCGCGCCGGCCACGACGACGGCGTGGGAGCCGGGGGCCCGCTCGGGGCCGCCGCCGGCAGGGAACTGATCCGTGTGGGACATCCGCAACTCGCTTCCTGCACGTCGGATTCGGGATCCGGCCCGAACCGCCGGCAGGGCGGAAGACGCTGGGGGTGCCGGGAAGCCGGGGCCGGCTGCGTCCAGCCTGCACCCCGCGTGTGAAGGCGGTGCTGCGACAGCGTTTCGACCCCATGGGGCGGGTGGCCCGGGTCGCCGCGTCGAGGCATACGTCCGGAGGGAACTGACCGGTCGGTTCCCGCGACCGGTCAGTTCCCTCCGGGTATGTCAGCTCGGCTCGGCTCGGCTCAGCTCTTGGCGGGCGAGCCCG
>NZ_JTIY01000001.1:5885877-5890371 GCF_000818175.1 Streptomyces sp. AcH 505 | reverse complement strand
GCCGGACGGCACGACGGCGACGGCCCGCCACCACGGCTCGTCCGGCACGTCGTCACCCGTCGGCTCGAAGGGCTCCCCGGGCCGCGGCAGCGCCAGTGGTGCGCCGGCCTCGGCGCCGGCCGTGACCGTACCCTCACCGGGCTCGGCCCACGGGTGCGGAGCGAGATTGAACGTGCCCCAGTGGATCGGCATCATCACACCGGAGGGCGTGCCGCCCTGGAGGTCGAGATGCGCCTGCATCCCCTCGGCCGGTGTCATGTGGATGTCGGGCCAGGCGTCGCTGTAGGCACCGATCTGGATCATGGTCGCGTCGAACGGGCCGTGCTCGGCGCCGATGTCCTGGAAGCCGGGGAAGTAGCCGGTGTCCCCGCTGTGGTAGATCCGGTGCTCGGGCCCCTGGACGGCCCAGGACGCCCAGAGCGTGTGCTGCTTGTTGCGCAGGCCGCGGCCGCAGAAGTGCCGGGCGGGGGTGGCGGTGAGCCGGAGCCCCGCGACCTCCGTCGACTCGTTCCAGTCCAGCTCGCGCAGGCGCGAGGCGGGCACCCCCCAGCGCTCCAGATGGGCGCCGACGCCGAGCGGTACGGCGAAGACGGTGTCCGTCGTGGCGAGCGCCTTGATGGTGGGCAGGTCGAGGTGGTCGTAGTGGTCGTGCGAGATCACGACCACGTCCACGGAGCCGAGCGAGGCGATCGGCACGGGCGCGGGGTGCAGCCGCTTGGGGCCGACGAAGGAGAACGGCGAACAGCGCTCGCCCCACACCGGGTCGAAGAGCACCCGGCTGCCGTCGATCTCGGCCAGCACGCTGGAATGACCCATCCAGGTGAGCCGCAGCCCGGAAGCGGGCGGCCTGGCGATGTCGGCGAGCGTGGTGGGGTGGACGGGAATGGTGCCGGCCGGCGCCCGCAGCACCCGCTGCTCCTTCTCGAAGTAGACCTTCGCCAGCTCGACGCCGGAAGCGCCGGACGGCCGGGTCCTGGCTCCCACCGGGTTCTGGAAGACGCCGTCGGCGAAGTTCGGCGAGTTCTGGATGCGCTCCAGCCTCTTCCCCGCCGAGTCGGCCCCGAAGGGCTCGGACCGCAGCGAGCGCAGTCGTGAACGCAGCGATACGGGAGAACCAGCGCCTGTCACAGCACCTCCTGGAGCTTCGGTGTCGCCCCCCATTATGACGGGGGACGTCGTTCGGTGCGGGGCGAGTGCATGAGGAATACACGGACTCGGGGAATACGCCACAACAACGGGCGGGGTGCCCCCAGGATTCCCCGGCATGCCGGGGATCAGCGAGAATTCCGCGTCACCCCCGCAAGAAGTCGACATGACCGAGGAGACCCACCCGATGACGCCCACCCCGCCCGGCGACGCCCCGCTGATCTCGCTCACCTGGACGGACCACGCCACGGGGCGCAAGGGATATCTGGTGGTGGACCGGCTGGTACGCGGCGTGGCCAGCGGCGGACTGCGGATGCGCGAGGGCTGCACGCTGTCCGAGGTGGCCGGTCTCGCCCGCGGCATGACCATGAAGGAGGCCCTGCACTTCGACGCGGACGCTGCCACGGCCCGCTACGTGCCGCTCGGCGGCGCCAAGGGCGGTGTCGACTGCGACCCGCGGGACCCTGGGGCGTACGACCTGCTTGTCAGGTTCCTGCGCGCCACCCGGCCGTACGTCGAGTGCTTCTGGACCACCGGGGAGGATCTGGGGCTGAGCCAGGAGACCGTGGACCGGGCCGCCGCCGAGGCCGGTCTGGTCTCGACCGTCCAGGCCGTCCATCCGCTGCTCGACGACGAGACGGCGGCCAGGCGGCGGCTCGCCGACGCCTTCGCCGTCGAGGTGGCGGGGATCGGTCTCGACGCGCTGGTGGGCGGCTGCGGCGTCGCCGAGTCGGTGCTCACGGCGCTGGACAGAGCGGAGGTCGGCCATGACGGGATCAGGGTCGCCGTGCAGGGCTTCGGGACCATGGGCGGGGCGACCGCGCGGTTCCTGGCCGAAGCCGGGCTGCGGATCGTCGCCGTGGCCGATGTGAAGGGCACGATCGCCCACCCGGACGGTCTTGACGTCGAGGCGCTGCTGGCCGCCCGTGACGGGTACGGCACGGTGGACCGGGCCGCGCTGCGGCCGGACGACCGGGAGCTGCCGGTGGACGGGTGGCTGTCGGTGCCGGCCGACGTGCTGGTGCCCGCCGCCGTCTCGTATGCCGTCGATTCCGTCAACCAGGCTTGGATCGGGGCGCGTTGGATCGTCGAGGCGGCTAACATGCCGGTGCTGCCCGAGGCCGAGGAGCTGCTGGCGTCACGCGGGATCACGGTGCTGCCCGACGTCGTGGTGAACTCGGCCACCAACGCCTGGTGGTGGTGGACGCTGTTCGGCGACATCGGTCCGACCGCCGACGAGGCGTTCGCCCACATCCGGCGGTCGATGCGCGCGCTGGTCACTCTGGTGCTGGAGCGGGCCGAGACCGAGGGGACCACTCCGCGCGCGGCGGCGCACGCGGTCGTCGCGGACCGGCTGCCCGTCATCGCGCAGCGGTACGGCTGGTACGGCTGAGGCGGGCGGTGCGGGTGAGTAGGGTGACGGCGACACATCAGCACCGGTGTTCGACACCGGCGCGTGCCGACGCATGACGACCCACCTCAACGTTCACAACTCAAGGGGAGACTGTGGCGCAGCGCCAGACCGACGGGACCGACGGGACCGAACAGGCGGCTCGGCCCGGACTTGATGTGCTGGTCGTCGGGGGCAGCGGGGTCGACACCGTGGTCCGGGTCGACTCGCTGCCCGTGCCGCTCGCCGACTCGGTCGGGGTGGGGCCGATCATCGAATGGCCGGGCCACACCGGCGGCAATGTGGCCCTGGGCTGCCGGCGGCTCGGGCTCGATGTCAAGTTCCTCGACTTCATCGGCGAGGACAGGACCGGTGAGCAGGTGCGGGAGCGGCTCACCGAGGGCGATGTCGACTTCGAGACATTGATATCCCCGGCCGGCACCCGAAGGGCCGTCAACTTCGTGGAGAAGACGGGTCGCCGGATGTCCTTCTTCGACGCCCGCGACCCGGCGGAGCTGCGGATGCCGCGTGAGTTCTATCTGCCGCACCTGCGGCGGGCCCGCCATGTGCATCTGTCCATCACCAACTTCGCGCGCCATCTCTTCGACGACATCGAAGAACTCGGTGTTCCGGTCTCGACCGATCTGCACGACTGGGACGGCCTGGACGACCATCACAGGGAGTTCGCGCTCCGCGCCGATCTGGTGTTCCTCAGCGCGTCCGGGTCCGGCGGGCGGATCGCCCAGCTGATGAAGGAGATCCTGCGCGAGGGACGGGCCGAGACGGTGATCGCCACCGCGGGCGCCGGCGGCTCGTACCTGATGTCCCGTCAGGGCAGCCGCTCACCGCGCCCGATCCCGGCGACACCGCCGCCAGGTCCTGTGGTGGACTCCAACGGCGCGGGCGACGCGTATGTCTGCGGTTTCCTGTACGGCCGGCTGACCGGCCGCGATCTGGAGGAGTGCGCACACCTCGGCGCGATTGCCGGTGCCTACGCCTGCACGGGCGAGGGACCCGCTTCCCTGATCGACAGGGACGCGCTGCTCGCCCGTACGGTCTGAGAGGACGGCCCGGACCACCGGCCTCCCCTCCCCCCTGTCCGGCCTCGGGCGGGCGCCTCAGGTCTGCCGCACCGGCTCGTACGTGTCGGCGTCGAGCCCGAACGTCCAGGCCACTCCCTCCTTCGCGGTGCGTGTCGCGGGCGGCACCCGCAGCCAGTACGTGCGGTGTTCGCCGTCAGGCTCGGGGGTCGCGTTGACCACCTCGACCATCACGACGGCCTCGTCGCCCGGCAGCTCCGTCCGCCACAGCACCCCGGTCTCGTCCCGGTGCACAGGCCGGGCGCCGGACTCGGCGAGGAAGCGGTCGTAGCCGTAGTGCTCCAGCATGACGCGGCGCAGCTCCGCGTTCTCCTCGCCCCGTATCCGCTCGGGCGTCAGCGAGGGCAGCTCGTCCAGGAACGTGGCGGGTACGGGCATGCCGCGCCACGCGTACAGCGCGAAGCCGTCCGGGTAGGCGAGCGCGGGCCCTTCCGCGTGGTCGAGCCGGCCTGCCTCGTCGCGGTACAGCGCGACGGGCCGCTCGCAGATCACCGCGACGTTCTCGTAGGGCCACCACCAGCCCGCGTGCTCGGCGACGGCGGCCAGACCTTCGAGCCTGGCGCTGCGGCCGTCGAAGGCGGCGAGCCAGGCGGCGTCCTGCTGGCCGAGCACCGCGTCCAGCAGGACCGAGCGCACCCGCGCCGCCTCGGCCAGGTCCTCGCCGCCCGCGGTGAGGGAGTCGACCACGCCGGTGCGTATCCGGTCGGCGAGCAGCCGCGTGGTGTCCCAGAGCCGGGCGCCGGTCGCGCTCCAGTGGGCGGCCCAGCCCGCCGGGCCCAGCGCGTCGTGCACCCTGCGCCGCTCCTCCGCCCAGGGGCGGGTGCGCACCTCGTCGCGCACGGAACGCCCCGCCCCCGC
>NZ_JTIY01000001.1:5856971-5885807 GCF_000818175.1 Streptomyces sp. AcH 505 | reverse complement strand
TCGGCCAGCCCGGCGCTGCGGTAGGCGAGCCGCACCCCGCGCTCGGCCGCCGCCCGGTCCGCCGGACCCGTCGCCGCGGCGACGACCCGCCACTTGTCCAGCTCCTCCACACCCAGGCCCATGCCCGCACCCGTGTCGTCGTCCGTACCGATGTCCGTGCCCGTGCCGATGTACACGCCGCTCATGTCCGAAGCCCCTCCGCTGTCATGTCCGTCCTGCCTCCGCCCCCGTCGCCGCGCCCCGTACCGGGCTCAGTCGGCGACGACACGCACGGCCCCCGGCAGGTACTCCCGCTGGCGCACCACCCGGAACCAGCCCTTGGGCAGCGGTATCGCCGCGTGCTCCTCGTGCACCACCCGTCCGCCGTCCGGGAGATGGAGGTACATCGGCCCCGACTCGTCCCCCGGCACCCGGATCAGCCTGCCGGGTCCGGTGACCGCGTGGGCATGGCCCGTGACCTCGCCGAGCGCCAGGACCAGCCGCCCCCGGGCGTCCCTCGGGCCGCCGTCGGCCGTCACGAGATGCGGCGGCACCGCACTCTCGGCGACGGGCATGATCAGCACGTCTCCCTGCCGGAACATGGTTCTCCCCTCGACCGGCCGGCGCCGAGTGCGCCGAACCTGTCTCCGACGCTAGAGGCCGGGTCTGACAATCGGCCCCGGCCGCTCACGACCGGCCCCCCGCCGAGGGGCGTTGTCAGTGGGACTTGGTACAACTTCGCCATTGGCCCGTCAATGCCGCCCGGTGTCAGGAGCATCAGTCATGTCCATCTCGAACCATCTGCAGGAGCTCTACGGCCTGCCCGCGTTCGACTTTCCCGGGGGCGGTGTGACGGAGCCGCTGCCCGAGCCCGGCACCGTGGCCTGGCGCGTCTCCGTCGACTCGTACGAGGCGGAGGAACCGTGGGAAGCGGCGTTCGCCCGCTTCACCGAGACCGTCGACACCACCGAGGTCCAGGCGCTCGTCATCGGTTCCTGGAGCGACGCGTACGAGTCGGGCCCCGACGAGGTGATCGCGGCCGTCGTGGCGGCGCGCGGGCAACTGCCCGAGCTGCGGGCCCTGTTCCTCGGCGACATCACCTTCGACGAGTGCGAGATATCGTGGATCAACCAGACCCTGGTGACCCCGCTGCTCGACGCGTTCCCTGCCCTGCGTGAGTTCGGTGTGCGCGGCGGCCAGGACCTGCGCTTCCCGCCGGTCAAGCACGAGCAGTTGCGCTCGCTGACGATCGAGACGGGCGGCCTGGACGTCGAAGTGGTGCGGGGCGTCGGCGCGAGTGAGTTCCCCGCGCTGGAGCGGCTGGATCTGTGGCTGGGCGTCGACGACTACGGCGCGAACGCGGAAATCGCCGATCTGGCACCGTTCCTGTCCGGGGCGCGGCTGCCCGCGCTGCGCCATCTCGGCCTGCGCAACAGCCAGCTGCAGGACGAGATCGCCACCGCCCTCGCCGGTGCGCCCGTCGTGGCCAACCTGGAGACGCTCGACCTGTCGATGGGCACGCTCGGCGACGAGGGCGCCGAGGCGCTGCTCGGCGGTCAGCCGCTCACCCACCTCAAGCGGCTCGACCTCAACCACAACTACCTGGGCGAGACCATGCGGCAGCGCATCGTCAGCACCCTCGGGGAGGCCGGAGTCGAGGTGGACGTCTCCAACACCACGGAGGCCGACACGGAGGACGACGGCACCGAATGGCGCTACGTCGCGGTCGGTGAGTGATCAGGTGAGTCCCGGGCAGGGCGGCCTGGTCGTCGTGGGCAATCCGGGCAGCCGCCGCGTCGGCCTGTTCCAGGACGCCGTGCGGTCGGCCGGGCTGCCCGCGGCCCGGGTGCTGGCCTGGCGCGATGTGCTGGGCGGCCGGGGCTCGTTCACGGCCGGCGAGACGGTACGGATCGAGTCGCCCGGCGAGGACCCCGAGGTGGACCGGCTGCTGCGGGGCGCGGTGGAGCCGACCCGGGTCGAGGGTTCCGCCCGCTGGTACGACACGTTCACCGCGGCGGTCCGCCGGCTCGGCCGGCTGGCGGACGCGGCGGGTGCACGGCTGCTGGACGACCCGGCCGAGCTGGCCGTCCTCTTCGACA
The DNA here is from genome assembly GCF_000818175.1 of Streptomyces sp. AcH 505. Classification (GTDB taxonomy): domain Bacteria; phylum Actinomycetota; class Actinomycetes; order Streptomycetales; family Streptomycetaceae; genus Streptomyces. Next base: position 5,883,729 of record NZ_JTIY01000001.1, on the reverse strand, counting down.
AGCGGCTGTGCCACGGCGTCCTCGACCGGGCGGGCGTGAGCGTGCCGTCCTCACCGACGTCAGGTCCCAGCGCGGCGCCCGTGTCCTGCTGGGACGACGTGCGGGAGCTGCTGGCCGGTGCCGGGCTGCGGCGCGCCTTCGTGAAACTCGCCCACGGCTCGTCGGCTTCCGGGGTGCTCGCCGTCCAGACGGCGGGCCCCGGGCGGGTGCGCGCCACCACCTCCGTCGAAGTGGACGGCGCGGGGCGGCTCTACAACTCGCTGCGGGTGCGCACGTACACGAGCGAGCGCGAGGTCGCCGCCGTCGTCGACACCCTCGCGCCCGACGGTCTGCACATCGAACGGTGGCTGCCCAAGGCGGCGCAGGACGGCAGGTCGGCGGATCTGCGGGTGGTGGTCGTGGCCGGCCGCGCCACCCACGCCGTCGTCAGGACCAGCGCATCCCCGATGACCAATCTGCATCTCGGCGGCGCCCGCGGTGACCTCGCGGCCGCCCGGGCCGCCGCCGAAGCGGCCGGCGGCGACGGCTGGGCAGGCGCGCTGGCTCTCTGCGAGCGGGCGGCGGCCTGCTTCCCCGGTACGCACTGCGTGGGCGTCGATCTGCTGCCGGTCACCGGCTGGCGCCGGTTCGCCGTCGGCGAGGTCAACGCGTTCGGTGATCTGCTGCCCCGGCTCACCGGGCTGCCCGGCGGCGGAGCCGAGGGGCTCGACACCTACGCGGCGCAGCTCGCCGCACTTCCCGGGAGCGCCCGTGCGTACGTCTGACCGTCACACACCGGACATGAACGAGATCGTCGGGCGGGACGATCTGCTGTTCGTCACGCTCGACACCCTGCGCTACGACGTCGCCGCCGAAAGCGCCGCCGCAGGGCGCACCCCGAATCTCACCGCCCGGCTGCCCGGCGGCCGATGGGAGCGCAGGCACGCGCCCGGCAGTTTCACCTACGCCTCGCACCAGGCGATGTTCGCCGGCTTCCTGCCCACCCCGGCCACCCAGGGCCCGCATCCGCGGCTGTTCGCAGCGCGGTTCGACGGCAGCGAGTCGACCGCCGAGCGGACCTTCGTCCATGACACCCCCGACCTGGTCTCAGGTCTCGCCGCCGTCGGGTACCGCACGGTGTGCATCGGCGGGGTCGGCTTCTTCAACCGGAAGGGCCCCCTCGGCTCCGTACTGCCCGGGTTCTTCCAGGAGAGCCACTGGGAGCCGGAGTTCGGTGTCACCTCACCGGTCTCCTTCGAGGCGCAGGTCGACCGCGCGGAAGAGGTCATCGCCGGACTGCCGCAGGAGCAGCGGCTGTTCCTCTTCGTCAATGTGTCGGCGCTGCACCAGCCCAACTGGTTCCATCTGCCCGGCGCCGACCACGCGGCGGGCGATTCGCTCGCCACCCACACGGCCGCCCTGGAGTACGTCGACCGCCATGCCGGCCGGCTGTTCGGTGCCATGAGCAGCAGGCGCCGCTGCTTCGCCGTCGTCTGTTCCGATCACGGCACCGCCTACGGCGACGACGGCTGGAGCGGCCACCGGCTGGGCCACGAGGTCGTCTGGACCGTGCCGTACGCCCACTTCTTCCTGAACCCAGGTGACACCCGATGAGGACCCCACGCCCGTACGAGAGTTATGTGTACGCCTATCCGCACAAGACGGCGTACCGCGAGCTGCCCGACCTGCCGCCGCTGCGTGAACTGTGGGCGGGGGAACGGACCGAGGCGCTCTCCCTCTATCTGCACATCCCGTTCTGCGAGGTGCGGTGCGGCTTCTGCAACCTGTTCACCCGGGTCGGCGCGCCCGACGAGCTGACGACGCGCTATCTCGACGCCCTCGACCGGCAGGCCACCGCCGTGCGCGAAGCGCTGGGCGACGCCAGGCCCGTACGGTTCGCGGCGGCGGCTTTCGGCGGCGGCACCCCCACCTTCCTCACCGCGGCCGAACTGGACCGGCTGTGCGACATCGCGGAGAAGCGCACCGGCGTCGACCTGCGCTCCGTCCCGCTGTCCGTGGAGACCTCACCGGCCACCGCGACCGCCGACCGGCTGGCGGTGCTCGCCGACCGGGGCACGACGCGGCTCAGCATCGGCGTGCAGAGTTTCGTCGACGCGGAGGCCAGGGCGGCGGTCCGTCCGCAGCGCAGGGCCGAGGTCGAGGCGGCCCTCGGCCGGATACGTGACACGGGCGTGCCCGTGCTCAACATCGACCTGATCTACGGCATCGAGGGCCAGACGGCGGCCACCTGGCGCAGCTCGCTGGACGCTGCGCTGGCCTGGCGCCCGGAGGAGCTGTATCTCTATCCGCTCTATGTGCGGCCCCGCACCGGCCTGGCCCGCCGCGAGAGCGCCGCACAGACCCGGGACGACGCCGCGGCCTGGGACGACGAGGCGGCCTGGGACGCGCAGCGGCTGCGGCTCTACCGGCAGGGCCGTGACCACCTGCTGGAACAGGGCTACGAGCAGGTGTCCATGCGGATGTTCCGCAGGCCGGGCCCGTCCGTCCCGGCAGCGGACGACTACGCCTGCCAGAGCGACGGCATGATCGGCCTCGGCTGCGGCGCCCGCTCGTACACCTCCCGGCTGCACTACTCCTTCGACTACGCCGTCGACATGCCGAAGATCAGGAACATCATCGACGACTACACGGCGACCGAGGACTTCTCCCGCGCCCGGATCGGCTTCGCGCTCGCCCCGGACGGGGACGAGGCCCGGCGCCGCCATCTGCTCCAGTCGGTCCTCCAGGCGCAGGGCATGGCGACGGCGGAGTACCGGGAGCGGTTCGGCAGCGCACCCGACGAGGACTTCCCGGCCGAGCTGCGGTTCGCGGTGGAGCGGGGCTGGCTCGACGCGGAGGCCGGCGCCGGCCTGCTGCGGCTCTCGGCCGAAGGTCTCGCGCACTCCGACGCGCTGGGTCCGCTGCTGTTCTCGCCCGCCGTGCGCGCGCGTATGGCCGCCTACGAGACGAAGTGAGCGGCGCCGTGGACCTGACGATCCTCTACCGGGGCCCGCTGGCCTCCTGCGACTACGACTGTCCGTACTGCCCCTTCGCCAAGCGGCGCGACAGCCGCGAGCAGCTGCGCGCCGACCGCGCGGCGCTGGAGCGGTTCGCCGGCTGGGCCGCCGGGCGGACGGAGGACCGGCTGTCGCTGCTGTTCACGCCGTGGGGCGAGGGTCTGGTCCGGTCCTGGTACCGCAAGTCGCTCGCCGAGCTGTCCCGGCTGCCGCACATACGGCGGGTCGCCATCCAGACCAATCTCAGCGCACGCGCCGACTGGCTGGACGACGCCGACCCGGAGACGCTGGCCCTGTGGTGCACGTACCACCCGGGGCAGACGCCGTACGACCACTTCCTCGCCAAGTGCGAGGAGCTGACGGCGCGGGGCGTCCGGTTCAGTGTGGGGGTGGTGGGTCTTCCCGAGCATCTGGAGCACGCCCGCAGACTGCGCGCCGCGCTGCCCGGCCAGGTCTATCTGTGGATCAACGCGGCCGAGGGGCACACCTACACCGACGAGGAGGCCGCCCGCTGGACGGACCTCGACCCGCTGTTCCCGTACAGCCGCCATCCGCACAGGTCGGCGGGGCTGCCGTGCCGCACGGGCGAGTCCGTGATCTCGGTGGACGGTGCCGGTACGGTACGGCGCTGCCACTTCGTCCCGGCCGAGCTGGGCAATCTCTACGACGGTTCGTACCGCGCGGCGCTGCGCCCCCGCGCCTGTCCGCTCGCGGTGTGCGACTGCCACATCGGCTATGTGCATCTGGAGACGCTGCCGTTGTACGACGTGTTCGCCGGCGGTGTGCTGGAGCGGATCCCCGCCGCGGTCGGCAGGCCCGGGTCTCCCCCGGGCGGGCTCTCAGTGGTCCAGCGGGAGCAGGTCGGGCCGCTTCGCGGCGACATGGTCACCTGACGACTCGCCGCGCAGCCGCCTGCCGATCCAGGGCACCAGGTGTTCCCTGGCCCAGTTGATGTCGTCGCGCCGCACTTCGAAGGCGCCGCGCGGTGCCTGCGGTGGCCAGAGCTGGTCCGGGTCGGCCGGTACGTCGAGGCCGAGCACCTGGGCTGCGCGCAGCGCGACCCGGGTGTGGCCCTCGGGGGACAGATGCAGCCGGTCGGCGTCCCAGGCACGCCGGTCCTGCACGGACCTCAGGGACCAGAGGTCGAGGACGGGGCAGTCGTAGCGGTCGGCGATGGCCCGTACATGGGCGGTGTAGGTGGCGATCTTGCCGCGCAGATGGCGCAGGACGGGCACGCCCCGGGTGTCGAACCCGGTGGTGATCATGACGGTCGGTACCGCGCCCGCGAGGTCGGCGACGGCGCGTTCGAGCCGTTCGGCGACATCGTCGGGGTCGGTGCCCGGCCGGATGATGTCGTTGCCGCCGGCACAGAACGTCACGAGATCCGGGGCGAGTTGCTTCGCGCGCGGAATCTGCTCGGCGACGATCTGGTCGAGGAGCCTGCCCCGTACGGCGAGATTGGCGTAGCGGAAATCGCCGTGCGCCGTGTCCACGGGTGCGTGGCACACCGGCAATTGGTCGGCGAGCAGGATCGCCAGCCGGTCCGCCCAGCCTATGTACCGGCCGTCCGGCCCCGGATCTCCTACACCTTCGGTGAAACTGTCACCGATCGCGGTGTACGACCCGATGACGTCATGTCTTCTTGATCTCGAATCGTTTGCCACGTCTCCATATGCTCCTCTTACGGATGTGACCTACGCGACCGTAAGGAGGGGTTGACGGGTGGTGAGAAATGCCACCGGTCAAGTTCTGCAAAAGCCGGAATAGCCGCCGCCCGCGACGAAGCGGACGGCGGCCATTCCGGTTGACCGGCGTGGCGGGACGGTTCAGACCGTGACGCCGTGCGCGCGCAGGTAGGCCAGCGGGTCGATGTCCGAGCCGTAGTCGGGGCCGGTGCGGATCTCGAAGTGCAGGTGCGGGCCTGTCACATTGCCGGTCGCGCCGGAGACACCGATCTGCTGTCCCTCGGTGACGGTCTGCCCGGCGGAGACGTTGAGGGACGACATGTGGCCGTACTGCGAGTAGTCGCCGTCGCTGTGCCGGATGACGACCTGGTTGCCGTACGAGCCGCCCCAGCCCGCCGTGACGACGGTGCCGGCGGCGACGGCCTTGACCGTGGTGCCGGTGGGCACCACGAAGTCGGTGCCGGTGTGGTAGCCGCTGGACCACATGGCGCCGTTCTGGTGGTACGGCGTGCCGATGGGGGCGCCGTCGACCGGCAGGGTGTAGCCGCCGTCGGTCTGCTTCGTGGCGGCCGCCGGGGTCGCGGTGGCGGCGGTGGTCTTCGCCGCGGCGCTCGGGGCCGCCGCCGCCGGTGCCTTCGCGCCGATGGTCAGCTTCGTACCGGGCCTGATCAGGGACGGGTCGGAGCCGATGACCGAGCGGTTGTCGTCGTAGAGCTTGTGCCAGCCGCCGCTCACCTGCTCCCTGGCCGCGATCTTGGACAGATAGTCCCCGGGGACCACGGAGTACGTCGTGGCCGCCTTCGCCGGGGCGGTCCTGACCGACGCGGCCTTCGCCGGGGCCGCCTTCACGGGCGCCGCGGTGGGTGCGGCGTGTTCGGCCGCGTGGGCGCCGGTGGCGCCGATGAACGGCATCGCGAGCGCGGCGCCGCCGGCGCCCGCGGCGGCGAATCCACGAGCGAGTGAACGGGACTTGGGACGGCGGTGCTTACCCTTTCCGGGCATGGCGAATTTCCTCTCCTGCGCCTGCGAGGTGAGCTGTCGGGTTAGGGCCGGAGCTGCCCTGCCGCGCTTGTCGCGCGACTTCACCCCAAGCCGTCCGGACATCCGGAATCGGCGTACTACCTGGGTCCCCCGCTCCTGCCACACGTGGGTGGATGGGAATTCCGGGCGGCGGCAGGATTCGGCGTTCCGCTCGGATTGACGGTGACGGTAAGCGAGCGGGGACGGCGGTAACAAGCCGTTCGGTGAATTCACCCACGGCCGCCCGGACAACACGTCGGAGCGCCGGTCACCCTGCGTGGATTACGGATCTTCGAATTCCCCCGGACCACGGAATTCCGTTTCTCTCTTCCGCCACGGACCGTCACCGATATGATCCTGCTCACCAGCCTGGCGCCCATTTCCCCCGCGCCCGGGGCACGTTGGGTCAATGTTCCCAATACGGACACCCGATACGGGCAGGTCACGTCAGAACCGATGCCATAAAGTCGGAAGCCGACATCGCCGTCCCCCCGGGTCGGCGCCAGATCTGGAGGAGCTTCCGTGACACAGCAGCTGCCACCCGTCCCGTCGACAGAGCCCGAGCTGACCGGAGTACGCAATTTCCGTGACGTCGGCGGGCTGCCGACGACCGACGGACGGCGGGTGCGGCACGGCAAGCTGTTCCGCAGCGGCCATCTCGCGTCGGCCGCCGCCGCCGACGCCGCGTTCCTCGCCTCGCTCGGGCTGCACACGGTCTTCGACTTCCGTAACTCCGCCGACCTCAAACTGGACGGCCCCGACATCGAGCTGCCCGGCGTGCGGAACGTGAACATCCCGCTCAGCGACCCGGCGGACGGCGCGCAGTTCTGGCGGCTGGTCCGGCAGGGCGATCTCGACCAGCTGCGGGCGATCCTCTCGGAGGACAGGGCCGCCGAGCGGATGACCGGCTCGTACCGGTCGATGCCCGTCGAGCGCGCGGCCGAGCTGAGCCGTGTCCTGCACGCCCTCGCCGACGACGGCCTCCCCGCGCTGCTGCACTGCGCCGCGGGCAAGGACAGGGCCGGGGTGACGATGGCGGTGACCCTGCTGGCCCTCGGGGTGGACAGGGACGCGATCGAGGAGGACTACCTCAAGTCCAACGACCCGCGCAGGCGGTATCTGGTGCACCGCGACGACACCTCACCCACCGGGCGCTCCGCCGAGGTGATGGAGCTGCTCAGTCCGCTGTTCGAGGCCCGCGCCGCGTATCTGGCCGCCGCCTTCGAGACCATCGACACCACGTGGGGCTCCACGGACAGCTATCTGGCCGAGGGCCTGTCGCTGGCCCCCGAGACCCGCGAGCGGCTGCGCGCGAATCTCCTGACCGACGGCGACGCCTGAGGCGACCGCCGTACCAGCGGCAGTGGCCGGCCTACTTCCCGACCGTGAAGAGCAGGTACAGGAAGCCGGCGAAGAGATGGCCGGCCACCAGATAGGCGAAGAGCCGCACGACGAGGGTCTTCGGCAGCGTCCACTCCTTGCGGGCGGGCTTGGGCGCGGGCTCGGTTGCGGGATTCTCCGACATGGGACGACCTCTTCTTCCGTGCGGGGGCGGGCAGGTCAGCGGCGATGGGCCGGGCCGCCGAGACACAGCTCGGCGGTCGGGCTCTGCAGCAGGGTGTGGACGAACAGCAGCTCGGTGCCCGGCGGACCGGCGGCGGCGATGCGGTGCGGGGTGAGCGAGTCGAAGTGCGCGCTGTCCCCCGGGTCGAGCACATGGACACCGTCGCCGAGGCCCAGCCGTAGCCGGCCTTCGAGAACGTAGATCCATTCCTCCCCCGGGTGCACCCTGATCAGGTCGCCCTGGGCGCCGTACGGCACGGTGACCCGCAGCGGCTGCATCGCCCGGCCGGAGCCGCCCGCCTGGTGGTACGTCCAGCCGTCGGCCTCGACGGCCTCGGTGCGTCCCGCGCGGACGATCGGGTCACGCTCGGGCGGCATCTCGCCCAGCAGATCGGAGACCGTCGTACCGTAGATCCTGGCCAGGGCCAGCAGCATGGGCAGTGACGGCTGCCGGCCGCCGGTCTCCAGTCGGGACAGGTGGGCGGCCGAGAGCCCCGCGCGCAGGGCGGCGGCCTCCAGGGTGAGCCCCCGGCTGCGGCGCAGTTCACGCAGCCGGGGCGCGACGCCCGGAAGTTCGTCGGGCAGCTGGTCCGCCGCCCGTCCGGCAGGAGGTGTGGTCATGCCTCCATTGCGCCAGGAATTTTCCTCCGAGGCAAATTTCTTGCCTCGGAGGCAAATGTCGCGGCTACCGGTTGGCGACCGCCTGCTTCACCAGTGTCTTGCCGAAGTCCCACATCAGTCCGCCGCCGCCGTGCGCGTCGTCCATGACGGCGGTGAAGGCGTCCACGAACCGGTCCACCTCACGCTCACCGATGGTCAGCGGCGGAATCAGCTTGATCACTTCGAGGAAGTCGCCGGACACCTGGGTCAGGATGCGGTGCTTCTGGAGCAGCGGTACGACGACCATCTGCGCGAAGAGCCCCTTGCGGGCCGCCTGGAGCATGGTCCAGCGGCTCCGCAGCTTGATCGAGTTCGGCCGGCCGAACTCGATGCCGATCATCAGCCCCCGGCCGCGCACGTCGTGCAGCAGCTCGTAGCGCGGCACCAGCTCGGCCAGCCGGGTCCTGAGCAGATCGCCGGTGGTCCTGGCGTTGGCGACGATCTGCTCGTCCTCCATCACGGACAGGACGGCGAGTCCCGCCGCCATGGCCTGCGCGTTGGAACCGAAGCTCGCCGAGTGGACGAGCACCCGGTCCATCGACGAGTAGACCTTCTTGAAGATCCAGTCCTTGCCGAGGGTCGCGCCGACGGGTACGTAGCCGCCGGAGAGCGCCTTCGCCACACAGACCAGGTCCGGCTCCACACCGGCCTCGTGCTGGTAGGCGTAGAAGTCGCCGGTCCTGCCGAGCCCGCTCTGCACCTCGTCGGCGATCAGCAGCGCCTTGTGCTTGCGCAGCAACTCCTGGGCGCCGAGCAGGAATCCGGGCGGTGTCTCGTGCACGCCCTTGCCCTGGATCGGCTCCACGACGAAGCCGGCCACATCGCCGCGCTTCAACTCCCGCTCCAGCGCGTCCAGATCACCGAGCGGGATCGCGGTGTCGGGCAGCAGCGGCGCGAAGCCGTCCTTGAAGCTGGCCTCGCCGTTGACCGAGAGCGATCCCGTGGTCAGTCCGTGGAAGGCGTGCGAGGCGTAGAGGATCCTGGGCTTGCCGGTGGCGTAGCGGGCGAACTTCAGCGCGGTCTCGACCGCTTCGGTGCCGCTGTTGCCGAAGAACACCCGGTCCAGGTGCGGGGTGTGGGCCAACAGCTTCTCGGCGAGCAGTCCCGGCAGCGGCTGGCAGTCGAAGCGGGTGAGGTCGGCCAGCGAGGCGTCGAGCACGTCGTGCAGCGCCTTGCGGACGACGGGGTGATGACGGCCGAGGCCCATCACACCGAAGCCGGCCAGCATGTCGAGGTAGTCGTTGCCCTCGGCGTCCCAGAAGTAGGCGCCCTCGGCCCGCTCGTAGACCCGGTCGAAGCCGATCGTGTGGAGCATGCGCGGGAGTTGGTGGTTAAGGTATTTGGTGTGCAGTTCGTAGCGCTCGGCGCCGCGCTCGGCGAGGAGCTGCGTCAGGTCGAAGCCCTTGGGCTCCTCCGTGGGCTGGGTCATTCCGTGCTCTCCTTGTGTGCCAGGGCGGCACTGATCCGTCCTGCGATCTCCACCGGTGTCAGTCCGATCTCGGCCAGTACCTCACCGCGTTTGGCGTGTGCCAGGAACTGCTCGGGGATGCCGAACGTCCGCAGCGGTACGTCCACCCCGGCGTCCCGCAGTGACTGTCCGACCGCCCAACCGACCCCGCCGCTGCGGCTGTTGTCCTCGACGACGGCGACGAGCCGGTGCTGGGCAGCGAGCGGTGCGAGGTGTTCGTCAACGGGCCGCACCCACCGCGGGTCGACGACGGTGCAGCGCACGCCCGCTCCGGCGAGCAGCTCCGCCGCCTGCAGACAGGTGGCAGCCAGCACCCCGACGGCGACGAGCAGGACGTCGGCGGTCCCTTCGTCGGGCCTGTGCAGGACGTCAAGACCGCCCACCCGTCCCACGGCCGGTACGGGCTCGCCCACCGACTCCTTGGGGAAGCGCAGCACCGTCGGCGCGTCGTCCACCTCGACGGCTTCGCGCAGTTGGGCCCTGAGCTGGTCGGCGTCCCGGGGTGCCGCGATCCGGATCCCGGGGACACACTGCAGGATCGACATGTCCCACATGCCGTTGTGCGAGGGGCCGTCGACCCCGGTGACCCCGGCCCGGTCCAGGACGAAGGTGACACCGAGCTTGTGCAGCGCCACATCCATCAGCAGCTGGTCGAAGGCGCGGTTGAGGAAGGTGGCGTAGACGGCGACGACCGGATGCAGTCCGCCGGTGGCGAGCCCCGCCGCCGAGACGGTCGCGTGCTGTTCGGCGATGCCCACGTCCCAGACCCGCTCGGGGAAGCGCTCGGCGAACTTCGTCAGCCCCACGGGGTGCAGCATGGCCGCCGTGACGGCGACGACGTCGGGCCGCTCGGCGCCGATGGCGGCGATCTCGTCGCCGAACACCGACGTCCAGGAAGGGGCGCCGGGTGCCACGAGCGGTTCACAGGTCAGTGGGTCCATCACACCGACGGTGTGGAAGTGGTCGGCCTCGTCCTCAAGGGCCGGCGGGTAGCCGCGGCCCTTCTCGGTCAGTACGTGCACCAGGACGGGCCCGTGGAACCGTTTGGCCCGGTCCAGCGCCGACTCCAGGGCCTCGACGTCGTGTCCGTCGACCGGGCCGATGTACTTGAGGCCGAGGTCCTCGAACATGCCCTGCGGAGCGAAGGTGTCCTTGAACCCCTTCTTGGCGCCGTGCAGCGACTCGTAGAGCTGTCTGCCCACCACCGGGGCGCTCTGCAGCCGCTCCTTGCCCCAGGCCAGCGCCCGTTCGTAGCCGTCCGTGGTGCGCAGCGTCGCCAGGTGGTCGGCGAGGCCGCCTATCGTCGGCGCGTAGGAGCGTTCGTTGTCGTTGACGACGATGATCAGGGGGCGGTCCGGGGCGGCGGCGATGTTGTTCAGCGCCTCCCAGGCCATCCCGCCGGTGAGCGCCCCGTCGCCGGTGACGGCGACGACATGGTGGTCCGTGCCGCGTACGTCCCGGGCCTTGGCGAGGCCGTCGGCCCAGCCGAGCACGGTCGACGCGTGGGAGTTCTCGATGACGTCGTGCGGGGACTCGGCGCGTGAAGGGTAGCCGGAGAGGCCGCCCTTGGCCCGCAGCTTGGAGAAGTCCTGCCGCCCGGTGAGGAGTTTGTGGACGTAGCTCTGGTGCCCGGTGTCCCACAGGACGCGGTCGACGGGCGAGTCGAAGACCCGGTGCAGGGCGATGGTCAGTTCCACCACGCCGAGGTTGGGCCCGAGATGTCCGCCGGTTCTGGCCACTGCCCGGACCAGGAATTGCCTGATGTCCTCGGCGAGTTCACCGAGTTCACTTGTCGCCAGCGCCTTGAGGTCGTGCGGCCCCCGGATGTTCTCCAGGATCGTCACGCTCGGGCCCCCTCTCCGTTTCTGATCAGCTCACGGTGACGGCGGGTCCCCACCGCCCGCCGCCGGTCCGGACAGGCGGCGCCGTGGCATGTGCCACGTCGCCGCTGCCCGGACCGGCGGTCACGGCTTCGTCAGCGCGTTCCGGCGACCGTCTCGCGCGCCGCGCGGATGGTCTCCTTGAGCGAGCCCATGGTGGCGAGGACGGCGGTCGGCTCGTAGCCGCAGTGGGCCATGCAGTTGGCGCACCGGTCGTCCTTGCCCCGGCCGTACTTGCTCCAGTCGGTCTCGTCGATGAGCTTCTGGTACGTCGGGACGTAACCGTCGGCCATCAGGTAGCAGGGGCGCTGCCAGCCGAAGAGCGAGTAGTTGGGAATGGCCCACGCCGTGCAGGGGAAGTCGGCCTTGCCTTCGAGGAAGTCCAGGAAGAGCGGCGAGTGGTTGAGCCGCCACTTGCGCCGGTTGCCGCCGCCGAACGCCTTCTTGAACAGCTCCCGCGTCTGCTCGACACCCAGGAAGTGCTCCTGGTCGGGGGCCTTCTCGTAGGCGTAGGCGGGCGAGAGCATCATCTCGTCCACCTGCAGCTCGTCGTTGAGGTAGTTGAGCACCTCGATGATGTTCTGCGGGGTGTCCGTGTTGAAGAACGTCGAGTTGGTGGTCACCCGGAAGCCGCGCCGCTTGGCTTCCTTGATGGCCTCGACCGCCTCGTCGAAGACGCCTTCCTTGGCGACCGACTCGTCGTGCCGCTCGCGCATGCCGTCGATGTGGACGGTGAAGGCGAAGTAGGGCGAGGGGGTGAACTTGTCCATCTTCTTACGGAGCAACATGGCGTTGGTGCACAGGAAGACGTACTTCTTCCTGGCCACCAGCTGCCGCACGATCTCGTCGATCTGAGGGTGCATCAGCGGCTCGCCGCCGGCGATGGACACCATCGGGGCGCCGGACTCCAGCACGGCACCGACGGCCTGGGCAACGGGCATGCGCTGCTTCAGCACACCGGCGGGGTGCTGGATCTTGCCGCAGCCCTCACATTTGAGATTGCAGGCGAACAGGGGTTCAAGTTCGACAATGAGCGGAAACTTCTCGCGCCTGCGAATCTTCTGTTCGACGAGATAGGTTCCGATTTTGATGGTCTGGCGGAGCGGCATGGCCATCTGGCTCACCTCCTGGGGAGCAGCGAAGAACGGTGCCATTCGTAAAAGGCCGGAAGGACGGCACGCAGTACGCGGAAGGCTGTGGTGCCGCCGCGTACGGTGCCGATACGGACAAGCTCGTGCTCCGGAGCGTCCACGACCACACGTACGGCCGCGACCGGGCGGGGCCCGGCGCTCAGAGCGGTTCGGAGTGTCGCCGCCGACTCCATGTCGACGGCGATCGCCCCCGTGGTGCGCAGTTCGGCCCGTTCCTGGCCGCGTACCACGTGGTCCGACCCGGTCAGCGGTCCGGTGTGGACCGTGTGGCCGGGCACGGCCCGGGTCAGCGCGTCGACGAGCAGTCCGGTGCCGGTGCAGGGCGTGACGCCGTGCGCGCTCCGGGTCTCGTCGGCGACAATCAGGTCCCCCGGGTGCATCCCGGGGGTGAGACCGGCACAGAAACCGGACGCGATGACCGCGGCGTCCCTGTTCCGGTCGGTGCCGAGGGTGCGTGCCACCGCACGCTCGGCATTGTCGGGCCCCATCCCGGTGCGCAGGACCGTCACCGGCCCCGCCGCGCCGCGCCTGCCGCGCAGGGCGAACCGCTCGATGCCCAGCGCGCAGGCGATCAGCAGCGGATCGGCGGGGCCTTCGGGGCCGGTGGATCTGCCCATCAGCTCGCCTTGCGGCCGTGTACGGCGAACGGTTCCCCGTTGACGTAACGGCCGAGGGCGGTGAGGGGGAACACCTGCCGGTAGAGGTGGTAGTTGATGGAGAAGTCCCACGGGAATCCGGTGCCGGTGAAGTACGGCTCGTCCCACGAGCCGTCCTCCAGCTGGGTGTCGGCCAGATAGGCGATGCCCCGCTCGACGGCCTTGCTCTCCTGCTCACCGGCCGCGAGGAGCGCGAGGAGCGCCCAGGCGGTCTGTGAGGCGGTCGAGGCGCCGTGCCCGATCCACTTCTCCTCGCGGTACGAGCGCAGGTCCTCGCCCCAGCCGCCGTCGTCGTTCTGCACCGATTCGAGCCAGGTCACCGCCCGCCGGACGGCCGGGTGCGAGACCGGCAGCCCGGCTGCGGTCAGCGCCGGCACCACGGAGCCTGTGCCGTAGACGTAGTTGACGCCCCAGCGCCCGAACCAGGCGCCGTTGGTCTCCTGTTCGGCGAGCAGCCACTCCACACCGCGCCGGGTGGCGGGGTGGTGTGCTTTGCCCTCGTAGGCCAGCATCTCGACGACATGTCCCGTGACGTCGGCCGACGGCGGGTCGATGACCTCGCCGAAGTCCGAGAACGGCAGCCTGTTGGGGAACGGGCTGGTGTTGTCGGCGTCGAAGGCGGCCCACGCGCCGTTGCGTGACTGCATGCCCATCGTCCACCGGGCGCCGCGCTCGACGGAGGCGTCGAGCCGCGCGGGCACGGGGTGTTTGACGCGGCGCAGCGCCAGGATGACCTCGGCCGTGTCGTCGATGTCGGGGTAGTTGTCGTTGTGGAACTCGAACGCCCAGCCGCCCGGTGTCAGGGCCGGCCTGCGCACGGACCAGTCGCCCGGCCGCGCGATCTCCTCGTTCATCATCCAGTCGGCGGCCTTGACCAGCGCCGGGTGGTCCGGGCTCAGGCCCGCGTCGGCGAGCGCGATCGTGGCGAGACAGGTGTCCCAGACCGGTGACTGGCACGCCTCGATCATCCGGGCGCCGTCCTCGCGCCGCACGGCGAACCGGTCGAGTGATTCGAGTCCGGCACGCATCACGGGGTGGTCGATGTCGTAGCCGAGCAGATGCAGCGCGATCACCGAGTAGACGGCCGGCGGCTGGATACCGCCCCAGCAGCCGTCGTTCTCCTGCCGCTCGATGATCCAGCGCGCCGCCGCGTTCATCGCGGTACGCCGCACACTGCGCGGGGCGAGCTTGTGGTAGGCGTGCAGGCCCTTGTCGAGGCGCTGGAACACACCGTCCCAACTGGCGAGCGGCGCGATCGGCTTGCTCGGGTTGGGCCGGCGCACATCGCTGTGCAGCTCGTCCAGGGCGAAGGGAGCGGGCCGGACGGGACGTTTCGCCGAGACGATGGTCAGCGGCACGATGGTCTGCCGGGCCCAGCAGCCGAAGTCGTAGATGTTGAGCGGGAACCACTTGGGAAAGAAGATCAGCTCGGGCGGCATGACGGGGAGGTCGTCCCACTTCCACCAGCCGAACAGGGCGAGCCAGATCCGGGTGAAGACCCGGCTCTCGGCGATGCCGCCCCGCTCCCGTACCCAGGCGGAGGCGCGCGCCATGTGCGGCTCATCGGGCTTGTCGCCCGCCAGCCGCAGGGCGACGTACGCCTCGATGGTGGTGGACAGCTCACCGGGACCGCCGTAGAAGGTGGCCCAGGTGCCGTCGGCGCGCTGTTCGCCGCGGATGAAGAGTGCGGACGCCTCGGTGGTGTCGGCGTCCTGGATACCGAGGAACTGACGGAGCAGCAGGTCTTCCGCGTCCATCGTCACATTGGTGGCCAGGTCGCCCTTCCACCAGCCCTCGGCGTCCTGCTGGCCGAGCAGGTACTCGACCGATCGTGCGGTGGCCCGCTCTGCGGCCACCAAAAGGTCTCCGGCCGCGGCGATGGTGGTATCGGTCGGTCGGTTGGCCGAGGCTGCGCGGGGTCCCATAGCCCCGGTGCTTCCGTCGGTCGTCGCTGTCATGGCTTCCCCTTCGTGCAGTGGTGCTTCTGCTGTGCTGGGGTCTCCGTCGTCCGGTGCCCGACGGGCGGTGGACGGCGACTGTTGGGGCTATCCCCCAGAAGAGGCGTGTATGGGAATTCTGATCATCTCTTTCGTACGACGACGAAGTCGGCGAGCGCGACGAGCTGCGCCCTGACCTGTTCCGGCATGTCCACGGCCGCCAGCGTTTCGATGGCGGTGGCGTGCTGTCTGCGGGCTTCCTGAGAGGTCCACTCCCGGCCGCCCGCCTCTTCGATCAGCGCTGCCCTGGTGGCGAATTCTTCCTCGGAGAAGGTCTCGAAATCATTGCTTTTCGCGTCGGCGGCCAGCAGTTCGGCCAGCCGCTCCGAAGCGGGCCCGCCCGCGGCGAGCGCGGCGACCACCGGCAGTGACTTCTTGCGCTGCCGCAGGTCGCTCCAGGTCTGCTTGCCGGTGGCGTCCGGATCGCCCCAGATGCCGAGCAGATCGTCCACCGCCTGGAAGGCCAGGCCGAGATGGTGGCCGAAGGACTCCAGTGTGTCGGCGGTCCTGTCGTCGGCGCCGCCGAGCACGGCGCCGATGGAGACGGCGCAGGCCAGCAGGGCGCCGGTCTTGTTGCCCTCCATCAGCAGGCATTCCTCGACGGTGACGCGCTCACGGTGCTCGTACGAGATGTCCTGCGCCTGACCGTCGATCAGCTTGCGGGTGGCGGCGGTGAGACGGCGTGTCGCGCGGCCTGCCTCGGCCGTGCCGAGCTCCAGCAGCACCTCGTTGGCGAGCGCGAACAGCGCGTCGCCGACGAGGATCGCCTGGGCGGGGCCGTGCACCTTCCACACCGTGTCGCGGTGCCTGCGCTGCTCGTCACCGTCCATCAGGTCGTCGTGCAGCAGCGAGAAGTTGTGGACGAGTTCCACGGCGACGGCGCCGGGCACACCCGTCTCGGGTGACGCGCCCGCCGCCTCGGCGGAGATCAGCGCGAGCGCCGGGCGTACGGCCTTGCCGCCGTCGCCGTCGGCGGGCCTGCCCTCGGCGTCGATCCAGCCGAAGTGGTAGGCGGCGACGGTGTCCATGGGCGGGGCGAGCCGGTCGACGGCGGCGCGCAGCACCGGGGTGGCCAGCGCACGTCCCCGCTCCAGGAGCGCGAAGACGTCCGCGGTGTCGACAGCCGGATCGGCCGGGGGCACAGTCGGCACGGTCTCTCCTCTTGTTCCAGTACTCGTCGGTGCAGTACTCAGGCTCATGCCGCCTCCTCCAGCGGATGTTCATGGGGGTGGCCGAGCTCGGAGAGGGCGGCGCCGGCAGCGCTGAAGCCGCTGCGCACGGCGCCCTCCATGGTCGCGGGCCAGCCGGTGGCGGTCCACGCACCGGCCAGGAAGAGGCCGGGCGCGTTGGTTCGGGCCGCTGGCCGCAGCCGGCCCACCCCGGGCGTGGGGGCGAAGGTCGCCGTCCGCTCCCGGGTGACGAAGAAGTCCCGCACCTCGGCGCCGCGCGCGGCGGGCAGCAGCCGCTCCAGCTCGGGAAGGTAGCGGGCGCGCAGCTCGGAGACCGGTGTGTCGATCTCGTCCTGGGCCGCCGACTGGGACACGGCGAGGTACTGGCCCTCGGTCAGACCCGAGGCGTCCGTGCGGTCGAAGACCCACTGGACGGGCGAGCCGAGCGCGGCGAAGAAGGGGCGGCGGAGCACCTTGCGGTCGTAGACCACATGGACGTTGAGGATCGGCGCCGTGCCGATGTCGAGCAGGTCCCCTGGCCGGTCGAGGGCGCCTTCGGGGAGCAGTGCGTGTGTCTCACGCTGCGCCACCGCGAGGACGACCGTTGCGGCTTCGAGCCGTTCGCCGTCGGTGTCGACGTACCAGCCGCCGTCGGTGGCACGGGTGACGGCGTTGACACGGGTGCGCAGTTCGGTGCGTACCCCGGCCGAGTCGAGTGCCTTGCGGGCCAGCGTGTCGTGCAGTTCGCCGAGCGGGACCCGCGCCCAGCCGATGTCGGCCGCGCCGGGTTCGGAGAGCAGGCCGGTCTTGAAGACCATCGCCGCGAGCGCCAGCGAGGAGTGCGGGGCCGTGGCGTTGAGGGTGGCCACACCGACCAGGTCCCACAGCGCCTCGATGGTGCGCTGCGACTGTCCGTGCCGGCCGAGCCAGCTCCCGAAGTCGGTGTCGTCCAGGGCGGGATCGGCGAGGTCGAGACCCTTGAGCGCGAGGGCGGCGCGGCCGACGGAGGCCCGTTCGGCGAGGGACAGGTGCGGGTAGCGGGCGAGCCCTGCGGCGAGGTGCAGCGGTACGGGCAGCGCGTTGCGCCGCAGCCGGCCGAGTTTCGGCTCGGGGCGCCCGACGTCGAGCACCGGCACGTCGAGCCGGTCCTGCAGCGGTGCGAGGCCCGCGCCGTCGACCCGGTCGAGGAACCAGCGGTACGCGGTGCAGCAGCGCAGGTACACGTGCTGGCCGTTGTCGACGGTCAGTTCGCCGCGCCGGAAGGAGAAGGCGAGACCGCCGAGCCTGGGGCGTCCCTCGACCAGCGTCACCCGCACTCCGGCGTCGGCCAGCTGCAGCGCCGCCGTGATTCCCGCGAGTCCGCCGCCGATCACAACGGCGTGGCCGGAACCGGACGGTGTGGCCTCGGCCGTTGTCATGCGCGCTCCCCTCGGACTGTCGCAGTCAGGGACGCGCTTTCCTTGTGCGGGGTTGTCAGGGCGCGGGAGGCGACTTCGGCGATCTGCCGCATCAGCCGCGCCTCCTGATGGTCTGCCTGGAGACATGGCGGGCATCGAGACCGGAAAGCCCGCGCACGGCAACATACGCCTTCTCACGCCCCGGTAGTGAGACCCTGCCCCGCAGAACCGCCTCGGGATCACGTTCGATGCGGTCGAGGAGGCGGCGGTAGATGCCCGCCATGGCCGCCACGCAGGCGCCGCTGCGCCGGTCGAGCATCGGCAGCAGCCGGTAGCCCTCGGCGAACAGCGCGCGGGCGCGGCGCACCTCGAAGTGCACGAGTCCGGCGAAGTCGGAGCCGGCCGGCGGGGTCGCGCTGTGGAACCCCACGGAGCAGCCGAACTTGGCGAGGTCGTCGGCCGGCAGGTACGTACGCCCGTTGCCCGCGTCCTCCCGTACGTCCCGGAGGATGTTGGTCAACTGGAGCGCGAGCCCCAGCGTGTCGGCGTACTCGGCGGCACGCTCGGCGCCCGGTACGCCTGCTCCGGTGCCGAACACGCCGAGCGAGAGCCGGCCGATCGCACCGGCGACACACCGGCAGTAGTTCTTCAGGTCGTCCCACGTCTCGTACGTCTCGCCGCGCACGTCCATCAGGACACCGTCGATGAGCTCGTCGAGCCCTTCGATCGGGATCGGGAAGCGGCGCGCCGCGTCGGCGAGCGCGACGGCGACGGGGTCCGTGTCGTCCTCGTCGACGGCGCCTTCCCTGATCCTGGTCAGCAGCCCGCGCGTCTCTTCGAGGCGGGCGTGTTTGGCATCGGCGGGGAGCGTCCCGTCACCGATGTCGTCGACCCGCCGGGAGAGCGCGTACAACGCGGACATGGCTTGCCGCTTCTCCAGCGGCAGCAGCCTGATGCCGTAGGCGAAATTCCGGGCCTGCTGCCCGGTCACAGCCTCGCAGTAGCTGTAGGCCGCCTGTACCGGCGCGGACATGGGTGTCTGTCCCTCCACGTTCCGGCTCACCCCTCTCTGTGCGCTCTTCGCAAGACAGCTCCCACTTCGCGCAGCAGACGCGGCTTGGTGGGTTTGGGCGGTCCGGGGAGCACATCGTGCCCGGCGGCCGCGATCGAAGCGAGGGCGGCGCGCCCTCCGGCCACAAATCCGGCGAGCAGCAGCTGGAGCCTGCCGTGGACGCTACCCACCAACGGGGTGCCTTCATTCAGCAGGGTGCCGGCCCGTTCGGCTTCGTAGGCGATCAGGGTGCGCACCGACGCGTTCCCCGAAGCCTCGGCCAGGTCCGCCTCGGTGACATGGAACCGTTTCATGTCGGCGGCCGGCAGATAGACGCGGTCGCGGCCCAGGTCCTCGGCCACGTCCTGCAAGTGTTCGACGATCTGCAGCGCCGTGCAGACCGCGTCGGAGCGGCGGATCCGCTCGGGGGTCGCCGTCCCGGTGATCTCCAGGACGAGCCGGCCGACGGGGTTGGCGGACAGCTCGCAGTAGGCGAGGAGGTCGTCGTACGTCTCGTACCTCCCCACCAGTTGGTCCTGGCGGTTGGCGGCGATCAGCCCGAGGAACGGGTCGAGACTGAGCGACCTGCGCCGCACGGTGGGCACCAGGGCCCGCAGCAGCGGATGGCCGGGTTCCGGCCCGCCGGACGCGAACACCCGTCGGAGGTCGGCCTCGAAGGCGTCGAGCATGACGAGCCGGTCGTCGGCCTGCGCCTCGGCCACCCCGAGATGGCGCGCGTCCGCGCCGCCGGGCGCCAGATCGCCGTCGCCGATGTCGTCCACGAGCCGCGCGAATCCGTAAACCGCCATCAGATCGCCCCGCCAGGCGCGGGGCAGGAAGAACGGGGCTACGGGGAAGTTCTCTTCCGTGGCCTTGTCCAATGTGCTGCGCGACGAGGCGTCAGGGCGCACCTGCGGAGCGCCCGTCACTGCGAGCTTCCCGGTACGGGGACGGAATAATCCTCGTGGCGCTGGAGATTTTCCGTCATTGCCGTCACATCTCCCGTTCTACACTGCCGACCTAATACATCCCATTTCGGACACGCCGCCCGCTTGTCCGAGTAAACGCCTTCGGGCAGGCGGAATGGCCAGGGTGTATCACCCCACTTGCCGCGAATTCAGAACCAGCTCAGCTTACGTTGTACAACGCGGACGACCACGCCGGGGTGTTGCGCGCATTACAAGAACGCTGCAATACGCACCAACCTTCCCCGGCACCGCATGACTTGACCCGTTCTTGACGAGCACGACCAGGGCCCCCGCCGGAACGATCCCGGCGGAGGCCCTGGTCGGAGCTGGGTGGGAGCGGCTACTTGCCGGTCTCCTTCTCGTACGCCTTGAGCACCTCGTCGGTGGGTCCGTCCATCAGCAGCTCGCCCTTCTCCAGCCACAGCACCCGGTCGCAGGTGTCCCTGATGGACTTGTTGCTGTGGCTGACCAGAAAGACCGTGCCCGCCTCTTCGCGCAGTTCGCGGATGCGCGCCTCGGAGCGGATCCGGAACTTGCTGTCGCCGGTTGCCAGTGCCTCGTCGATCATCAGCACGTCATGGTTCTTGGCCGCGGCGATGGAGAACCTCAGCCGGGCCGCCATACCGGACGAGTAGGTGCGCATCGGGAGCGTGATGAAGTCGCCCTTCTCGTTGATGCCGGAGAACTCGACAATTCCGTCGTAACGCTCCCGCACCTCCTCCCGCGACATGCCCATGGCCAAACCGCCGAGCACCACATTGCGTTCACCGGTCAGATCACTCATCAGGGCGGCGTTCACGCCCAGCAGTGAGGGCTGGCCGTCGGTGTAGACCTTGCCGCTCTCCGGCGGCAGCAGTCCCGCGATGGCGCGCAGCAGGGTCGACTTGCCCGAGCCGTTGGTGCCGATCAGGCCGATAGCCTCGCCCCGGTACGCGGTGAAGGTGACGCCCCGTACGGCGTGCACCTTGCGGATCCCGCGCGACTCGCCCTTGTCCCTGCGCACGATCCGGTTCAGCGCTGCGGTCGCCGACCCCCGGCCGCCGCCACCGCCGTTGACCCGGTACACGATGTGCACGTCGTCGGCGATGACGGTGGGGACGCGCCCCTTCACGTTGACATCAGCCACGCCCATACTGCTCCTCAGCCTTCCAGAAGAACACAAAACCGAAGACGCCCACGACGAGCGCCCAGACCAGCGCGATGGCCCAGACGTGTGCGGGCAGGTTGCTCGATCCGTAGCCGTTGATCATCGCGTACCGGACGAGGTCCATGTACACCGCGGCCGGGTTGTACTGCAGTACGTCGGCGATCCAGCTCGGCTTGCCCTTGAGCATCACCGGGATGGAGAACATCACGCCGGACGAGTACATCCACGTGCGCATGACGAACGGCATGAGCTGCGCGAGGTCGGGTGTCTTGCTGCCCATCCTGGCCAGGATCAGCGCGAGCCCGGTGTTGAAGACGAACTGGAACGTCAGCGCGGGCACGACCAGCAGCCAGCGCGGCGAGGGGTAGCTGCCGAAGGCGCAGGTGATGACGACGAGCACGATCATCGAGTACAGCAACTGCTGGAGCTGCTGGAGCGCGAACGAGATCGGCAGCGCGGCGCGCGGGAAGTGCAGCGCGCGCACCAGTCCCAGGTTCCCGGAGATGGCGCGTACCCCCGCCGTCACCGAGCTGGTGGTGAAGTTGAAGACGAACACCCCGGTCACCAGGAAGGGGATGAACACCTCCTGCGGAATGCCCCGCTTGGTGCCCAGGATCAGGCCGAAGATCAGGTAGTAGACGATGGCGTTGAGCAGCGGGGTCGCCACCTGCCACAGCTGTCCGAGCTTCGCCTGGCTGTACTGGGCGGTCAGCTTCGCGCTGGAGAAGGCGAAGATGAAATGCCGCCTGCCCCACAGCTTGCGGGCGTACTCTGCGAGTCCCGGCCGGGCGCCGCTGACCGACAGCCCGTACTTGGCGGCCAGCGCCTCGGGGGGCAGACCGTCGTCGGGAGACGGCGGCGCGCTCGTCATGGTCGCACCGTCATGGGTTGTGTCACTCACAAGTGGAAACTTCCGTGTTCGAGAAGCGCAGCTGATCGGGCACGGGCACGGCGGCCGGGCCCCTGGGCGTTCGGACCGGGCTGACAGCACCTGATGCTGTCAGATCCGAGCTTGTCAGACGACCGGCGGCCGGCCCAGTCGGGTCAGCCGCCATACCGTACGCCACTTCATGGGGTGCCGGGGTCCCGGCGGCGAGGCCCAGCCTTCCCTGAAGCCGGCGAACCAGACTTTCAGGGCGGCCACCGACGGCCGTCTGACCAGGGTGAGCAGCAGCCACACCCCCAGATAGAGCGGGACGACGGGCGCGGGCAGATTACGGCGGGCCAGCCAGACCCGGTTGCGGGCCACCATCCGGTGATATTCCGCATGCCGCGACGGCGGCATGGTCGGGTGGTGCAGAACGAGGTCGGCGCGGTAGTCGATCTGCCAGCCGGCGTCCAGGGCCCGCCAGGCGAGATCGGTCTCCTCGTGGGCGTAGAAGAAGGCGCCGGGCAGCGGGCCGACCTCGGCCAGGACCCTGGTTCTCACGGCGCTGGCGCCGCCCAGGAAGGTCGTCACCCGGGACGAGCGCAGCGGGTCGGAGGCGCGCAGCCGGGGCACATGGCGGCGCTGGGTGAGACCGGTCACCGGGTCGGCGATGCGGAAGCTGACGATGCCCAGCACCGGGTCGGCGGCGAACGCGGCGCGGAGCAGCTCCGCTGTCCCGGTGTCGGGCAGCGAGCCGTCGTCGTCGAGGAAGAGCAGGACGTCCACGTCCGCACCCGCCGGGCCGAACGCCTCGATCCCCGCGTTGCGGCCGGCCGGGATGCCGAGGTTCTCCGGCAGCAGGACCGTCCGTACCCCGGCGGGCACTTCGGGCACCGGGGCGCCGTTGCCGACCACCACGATCTCGACGGGATCGCCCTGCTGGGCGCGGACCGAGTCGAGCAGCGCGCGCAGTTCGGCGGGGCGGTCCCCCATGGTGAGGATCACGGCGCCGAGCCGCATGTCGCTCACCTCAGCCTGCTGGACGCCAGGATGGAGACGAGGTGCAGCAGGGTCTGCACGAGGGCGATGCCGGCGAGTACGGCGATGCCGAGGCGGGTGAAGAACAGGTCGCCGTGGACCACGTCGAGGATCGCCATCAGCAGGATGAACAGGCTGGCCTCGATACCGCCGACGAGCCGGTGGAACTTGAGCGCGGCGGCGCCGCGCCGGGCGAGGGCAAGACCCGAGGAGCGGGGCGCCGACGCCTCGTCCTTGACCGCGGGCAATCCGCTGCGCTGCCGTGCGACGTCGACCAGGTCCGTCTCGGCCTTGATCAGGATCGCGCCGAGCGCGGCAAGCGTGCCGAGGAACGCCCAGAGCCAGTTGGCGGTCGAGCCGTTCTGCTCGAAGACGTCGGCGCCGCGCACCCCGAAGCCGACGAGCAGGGCCGCCTCGCACAGGTAGTGGCCGACACGGTCGAGATAGACGCCTGTGATGGAGGTCTGCTTGCGCCAGCGGGCGACTTCGCCGTCCACGCAGTCGAGCAGCAGATAGATCTGGAACAGCACCACGGCGAGGATCGCGCCGGTGATGCCGGGCACCAGCAGGGCGGCGCCGCCGATCACCCCCACGACCACCATCAGATACGTGAGCTGGTTGGGCGAGATACGGGTGTTGACCAGGTACGGGTCGATGTGCAGCGAGATTTCCCGCATGTACATGCGCCCGGCCCAGTGCTCCCCGCTGCGCCGGTCCTTCACGCCCTCCGGGTGAACGACCGGACGGAGTTCAGCTACTGATGGTCTTGGCATAGTCGGCGTACGCGTCCCTGATCTGATCGGTGGACAGGTCGAGGTGCTCGAGAATCGTGAAGCGCCCGGGGCGGGTCTGCGGCGCGTAGGCCACGGCCCGTACGAACTCGTCGGCGGAGAAGCCGATCTCCTCCGGCAGCACGGGCAGCCCGTGGCCGCGCAGCACCTGGGCGAAGAGCGCCGACTGCTCGTGCGCGCCGCGCAGGTGCATGGCGAACGCGGCGCCGAGGCCGACCTGTTCGCCGTGGAGCGCGGCGCGCTTGGGGTACAGCAGGTCGAAGGCGTGGCTGATCTCGTGGCAGGCGCCGGACGACGGGCGGGTGTCGCCGCTGATCGACATGGCGATACCGGTGAGGACCAGTGCCTCGGCGAGGACGGTGAGGAACGCGTCGTCGGCCGCGCCCGCCGGGTGGCGCAGGACGGCTTCGCCGGCCGTGCGGGCCATCGCGGAAGCGAGACCGTCCACCTGCTCGCCGTTGACCTGGTGGGACAGTTCCCAGTCGGCGATGGCGGAGATGTTGGAGAGCGCGTCGCCGATGCCCGAGCGGACGAAGCGGACCGGGGCCTGCCGGATGACGTCGAGGTCGATGACGACGGCGATGGGCGTCGGGACGCCGTACGAGCCGCGGCCGTTGTCGTTGTCGAGGGTCGAGACCGGTGAACAGATGCCGTCGTGCGAGAGGTTGGTGGCGACGGCCACCATGGGCAGGCCGAGCCGGGCCGCCGCGTACTTCGTCACGTCGATGATCTTGCCGCCGCCGAGACCGACCACGGCGTCGTACCGCTTGCCCTTGATGCCGTCGGCCAGCTTGACCGCCGAGTCGATCGTGCCGTCAGCGACGGGGTACCAGTCGGCGTCCGGCAGCAGCGGCGCCAGCTTCTCGCGCAGCGCCTGTCCCGACCCGCCGCTCAGCGCGAAGGCGAGCTTGCCCGAGCTGGAGATCCGCTGGTCGGCGAGGAGCCCGGCGAGCTGGTCCATGGCGCCACGGCGGATGTCGACGACGACCGGCGAGGGGATGAGCCGGGTCAGTACTGGCACGCGATCTCACGGCCCTTCGCGAGGTCGTCGTGGTTGTCGATCTCGACCCAGGGGACGTCCCCGATCGGCGCCACGTCCACGATGAAGCCGCGGTTGACCAGCTCCTGGTAGCCGTCCTCGTAGTACAGGTCGGGGTCGCGCTCGAAGGTGGCCTTGAGCGCGTCCGCCAGTTCCTCGGCCGCCTCGGGCTCGATGAGGGTGACCCCGATGTACTCGCCGGTGGCGGTGGCCGGGTCCATCAGCTTGGTGATGGAGCGCACGCCCTTCTCGCCGTCGGTGATGACCTTCATCTCCTCGTCGGCGAGGTGCTTGACCGTGTCGAGGGCGAGGATGATCTTGCGGCCCTGGCCCCGGGCGTCGAGGAGGGTGCGCTGGACGGAGACCGGGTGCACGGTGTCGCCGTTGGCGAGGATCACGCCCTGCTTGATGACCTCACGCGCGCACCACAGGGAGTAGGCGTTGTTCCACTCCTCGGCCTTGTCGTTGTCGATCAGGGTGATCTTCAGACCGTAGGTCCGCTCCAGCTGCTCCTTGCGGGCGTACACGGCTTCCTTGCGGTAACCGACCACGATCGCGGCCTCCTTGAGGCCGACCTCGGCGAAGTTGCCGAGCGCCAGGTCGAGGACGGTGATGCTGCCGTCGCCCGCCGCGTCCACCGGCACCAAGGCCTTCGGGAGGGTGTCGGTGTAGGGGCGCAGTCGCCGGCCGGCTCCGGCGGCCAGTACGAGGCCGATCATGCGGTTTCTCCTTCGTCGTGTACGGCGGGGGCCGCCGAGGACACCCAGAAGCGGATGGACTCGGCGAGCACGACCAGCGCCACGGCGACCGCGAGCACCGTCAGGGCCGTGGGGAAGTCGGTGTGCCGCGTCACGAGTACGGCGGCGAGGACGGTGACGACGAGCGTCCTGCCCTCGTGTCCGCCGATCGTCATGACCAGCCACCGGGGCGGGGCGCCGGTGCCGCCGCGGATGCGGTACACCGTGTCGTAATGATGGTAGGCGACGGCGGCCACCAGGCCGAAGGCCGCGGGCAACGCGCCGTTCACCTCGGACCGGGCGGCCAGCAGCAGGACCGTGCCGTACTCGGCTGCCCGGAAGACCGTGGGGACGAGCCAGTCGAGCGCGCCGGTCAGCGGGCGGGCGACCGCGATGCCCGAGGTCAGGACGTAGACCACGGCGGCGACCGCGGGCCAGGGCCCGTCGATCGGCGCGAAGGCGGCGGTGGCGGCGACAGCGGCTCCGCCGACGAAGGCCACCAGGAACGACAGGACGGCGGGCATCCGGCGGGCCGGGCGGCGCAGCAGTCCCGCGACCGACCGGGCGAGCGGCCCGGAGTCGGTGAGTTCGGCGAGGGCGCGGGCGGCCCGCTCGGTGCGGTTGGCCTTGCGGGTGACCGAGCGCAGGACGCGTCCCGCGCTGGTGTAGCAGGCGGCGAAACCGCAGCCGACGAGCAGCGCGTAGAAGACGATCCGGGGCGTGGTGAACGCGGTGAGTACGGCGATCATCGCCCAGCGCTCGCCGATGGGCAGGACGATCATCCGGCGCACCCACACCGTCCAGCCGACGCTGTCGAGCTTGCTGGAGAGCGCGGCCGTGGGGGTGCCGGCCACGGCCTTGCCGTCGGCCGTCGCCGCCGTGGCGTCGACGTTGGCCTCGTTGAAGGAGGAGTCGAGCAGATGGCGGCAGGCCTGGAGCACCATCGCGCCGAGCGCCAGCGCCCACACGTCGTCGCCGTTACGGGCGGCGCCGAGGGCGAGTCCCGCGTAGTACGCGTACTCCTTGGCGCGGTCGAAGGTCGCGTCCAGCCAGGCGCCCAGCGTCGAGTACTGGAGCGAGTAGCGGGCGAGCTGTCCGTCGGTGCAGTCCAGCACGAAGGAGAAGATCAGCAGGACCGCCGCGGCGACGAAGCCGCCTCGGGTGCCGGTGGCCGCGCAGCCCGCCGCGATCAGGGCGGTGACCAGCGACGCGGTGGTCACCTGGTTGGGCGTCAGGCCGCGGCGCGCGCACCAGCGTGCGAGGTAGCGGGAGTAGGGGCTGATGCAGAAGGTGGTGAAGAAGCCGTCGCGCGCCTTGACCGCGGAGCGCAGCCGTACGGCTTCGTCGTCGACGGCGCCGACGGCGGCCTCGGCCTGGGCACGCGCGGCGGCGTCGTCCGGTACGGCGGCGACGAGCGAGCCCAGTTCGGGGCGGTGCACGGCGGTGCCGTCCGCCTCGACGGCGTCGGCGACGAGGT
>NZ_JTIY01000001.1:5833482-5856581 GCF_000818175.1 Streptomyces sp. AcH 505 | reverse complement strand
CGACGGCGTCGGCGACGAGGTCGGTCAGCGGCGCCTGCCGGGTGAGCTGGCCGGCGAGCGCGGGTCCTGCCGGGGCCGGGACGGTGGCTCCGGCAGGGACGCCGGCGGCGCCGACGGCGCGCAGCAGCGCGGCCCTGGCCTCCGGCTTGGCGGTGAGCGCTCCGGGCACGGCGACGGCGGGGAACCGGGGGTCGGTCAGCGCGAGGCGCAGTGTGTGCACATGGCCGACGAAGCGCGGGTCGACGAGCGCGATCCGCTCACCGGCCGGGGCCGCGGCGGCGAGCTGCCCCGCTTCGGCGGCGTCCGACGCGTTGCGGACGTCGAATCCCAGGGACCGCAGATGGCCTTCGAGCGGCGATCCGGGCACCGGCGTACCTGTGAGAATGGCGGTCGACAGACGAACTCACTCCTTGGCACTGACAGGGCTGGGTGCGCGGCTTCGTGACCCGGTGTGTCCGGGGCGGCGGCACGTCGGCAGAGGCTATCGGATGAACGCCAGCCGGAGTTCACCGGCCGTTTACGCCCAGGACGCTCCGATCCGATCCCGCCGGGCCCCGGCCGGTGATCATCATCGTCCACCGGCACCCCACCGCCAAACCGGCCACCCGGCCGCCGCGCACCGGCCGGTTAGGGTGACCGCATGACGTGGCTGATCACAGGCGGAGCGGGTTATATCGGGGCACATGTGGCGCGGTCGATGGCCGAGGCGGGCGAGCGGGTCGTCGTCCTCGACGACCTGTCGACGGGGGTCCCCGAGCGGCTGCCGAAGGAGATCGAGCTGGTCGAGGGATCGCTGCTGGACCGGGGCCTGGTCGACCGGACGCTGGCCGCCCACGCGGTCACCGGTGTGGTGCATCTGGCCGGGAAGAAGCAGGTGGGCGAGTCCGTCGAGCAGCCGCTCCGGTACTACCGGGAGAATCTGCACGGGCTGACGGTGCTGCTCGAAGCGGTGGTGGCGGGCGGCGTCGGCCGCTTCCTGTTCTCGTCCTCGGCGGCCGTGTACGGGGTGCCGGACGTGGAGCTGATCACCGAGCAGACCCCGGCGGCGCCGATCAGTCCGTACGGCGAGACGAAGCTGGCCGGCGAGTGGCTGGTCCGGGCCACCGGGCAGGCGCACTCCCTGGCCACCGCCTGTCTGCGGTACTTCAACGTGGCGGGCGCCGCTTCGCCCGAGCTGTCCGACACGGGCGTGTTCAACATCATCCCGATGTACTTCGACCGGATCACCCGGGGCGAGGCCCCGCTGATCTTCGGCGCCGACTATCCGACGCCGGACGGCACCTGCGTACGCGACTACATCCATGTCGCCGATCTGGCCGACGCGCATCTGTCGGTCGCCCGGCGGCTGGCCGGACAGCGGCAGCCCGGGGACCTGACCCTCAACATCGGCCGCGGCCGGGGCGTATCGGTGCGTGAGCTGGCCGATCTGGTGGCCGATGTCACCGGTCACGGGCTCACACCCGAGGTCGGGCCGCGCCGTGCCGGCGACGCGGCGCGGGCCGTCGCCTCGGTGGATCTCATCACGCGGGAGCTGGGCTGGACGGCGAAGCGCTCGATGCGCGACATGGTCGGGTCCGCCTGGGAAGGGTGGCGGCTGCGCCATCCGGCGGCCCCGGTCGGATGATCTTGAAAGGGCGCTGACCTGCGGTCATTTCCGCAGGTCAGACGGAATGACAACGGTGTTCAGTCCCGTGTTGCCGGATACCCCCCACCCGTAGTTCACTGACGGGGTCCGGCAGTTCGTCCGACCAGCGGGAGGTGTCCTCATGGGGGCAGGGCACGACCACGGACACAGCCACGGGAGCGTGCCGACGGGCACGGCGGCCGCCGCCTACAAGGGCCGGCTGCGGATCGCGCTCGGCATCACGCTGTCCGTGATGGTGATCGAGATCATCGGTGGTCTCGCCGCCGACTCGCTCGCCCTCATCGCCGACGCCGCCCATATGGCGACCGACGCGGTCGGGCTCGGGATGGGCCTGCTCGCCATCCACTTCGCCGCGAGGCCCGCCGACGACAGCCGGACCTTCGGCTACGCGCGCGCCGAGATCCTCGCCGCGCTCGCCAACTGTCTGCTGCTGCTCGGCGTCGGCGGCTATCTGGTCTACGAGGCGGTCGAGCGCTTCATCACGCCGCCGGACACCCGGGGCGGTCTCGCGATCGTCTTCGCGCTGATCGGCATGGTCGCCAATGTGATCTCGCTCTCGCTGCTGATGCGCGGCCAGAAGGAGAGCCTCAATGTGCGCGGCGCGTATCTGGAGGTGCTGGCCGACACCCTCGGCTCACTGACCGTGCTGGTCTCCGCCTCGGTGATCCTGACCACCGGCTGGCAGACCGCCGACCCGATCGCCTCCCTGCTGATCGGGCTGATGATCGTCCCGCGCACGGTGAAGCTGCTGCGCGAGACGCTCAACGTGCTGCTGGAGGCGGCGCCCAAGGACGTGGACATGGGCGAGGTGCGGGCGCATATGCTGTCCCTGCCCGGAGTGGCGGACGTGCACGACCTCCACGCCTGGACCATCACGTCCGGCATGCCGGTGCTCTCCGCGCATGTGGTGGTGGACCAGGACGCGCTGGACGCGGTGGGCCACGAGAAGATGCTCCATGACCTGCAGGGCTGTCTCGGTCATCACTTCGATGTCGAGCACTGCACCTTCCAGCTGGAGCCGGGTGGCCATGCCGAGCACGAGGCGGGACTCTGCCCCTGACGGGGCGCGGCGCCGGTGGTACACCAGTGGTGCGCGCGCCGTCGCCACACCTCCGTGCACCGGCGGGCCGGCCCTGTGGCGGTGTCCCGGCGGGTAATTGTGGGAACGGACATGCCCACGCCCCCGAAGTGCGGACACGGGGCTTTTGTACGGCAGACTTGGGGGCCGAGGCCCGAAGCGAAGGATGGTTATGCCGACCACACCAGTCACTGCTGCGGCGAACAGCTCGTCGAACGGCGTACAAGAACCGATCATGCTGGAGCTGGTCGACGAAGACGGCAACACCATCGGTACGGCCGAGAAGCTCTCCGCGCATCAGCCACCGGGGAAGCTGCACCGCGCCTTCTCCGTCTTCCTCTTCGACGAGCAGGGCAGGCTGCTGATCCAGCGCAGGGCGCTGAGCAAGTACCACTCCCCCGGCGTCTGGTCGAACACCTGCTGCGGGCACCCGTACCCGGACGAGGCGCCGTTCGCGGCGGCCGCCCGCCGCACCCACGAGGAGCTGGGCATCTCGCCCACGCTGCTCGCCGAGGCCGGCACGGTGCGCTACAACCACCCCGACCCGAAGTCGGGCCTGGTGGAGCAGGAGTTCAACCATCTGTTCGTGGGTCTCGCGCAGTCCTCGCTGCGGCCCGACCCCGACGAGATCGACGACACGGCGTTCGTCACCCCGGCCGAGCTGACCGAGCTGCACGCCGAAGCGACGTTCTCCGCCTGGTTCATGACCGTGCTGGACACTGCGCGTCCGGCGATCAGGGAGCTGACGGGGCCCGCCGGGGGCTGGTGAGCGGCAGCGCCGCCCAGACGATCTTCCCGCCGCCGGCGGTGTGCTCGACATCGCAGCTGCCGCCGGCCTCGGCGGTGATCTCCCTGACCAGCAGCAGCCCGCGCCCGCTGGTCTGCGCGTAGTCCCGCTCCAGCGCCTTGGGCCGGTACGGGTGGTTGTCCTCGACGGCGATCCGGATCCAGCCGGCGCCGATGGCGACCTCGACGCCGACCTCGGGCGAGAGCAGGGCCGCGTGCCGTACGGCGTTGGTGACCAGCTCGGAGACGATCAGCAGGACGCCCTGGACGAGATCGTCGGGGGCCTCGGCCGCCTGACGCCTCAGCAGGTCGCGTACCGCGTGCCGGGCCTGGGGCACCGACACCTCCACGGCCGGTGCGGTGAACCGCCAGACCCCCTCGTACACCGGCGGCGGGGCCGGAACACTCGCGCGGCTCTCCATACTGCGGCACCCACCCTCGGCTCGGCCCGCCGGCGGACCGGCGCTGTCCTCGGTCACCGAGTCTTGGGAAAGATCCGGTCCGCCCCCGGCTACTGAACAGAAGTCAGCGGGTATCGACGCGATATGACCGAACGGGCACGTGGGACGGCGTCTTGCGACCGGTCCTGATCTTCGGTTGTCGCTTCGCCGGCGTCTTCGGTGCCCGATACCATCCGGTCCATGGAGCCCCAGCTGCTGCTCACCGTCGCGGACGGCGTCGCGACCGTGGTGATCCACCACCCGGCCAAGCGCAACGCGATGACCGCCGGGATGTGGCGTGAGCTGCCGCCGCTGCTCGCGCGGCTCACGGCGGACCCCGCCGTCCGGGTGCTGGTACTGACCGGCGCGGGCGGCACCTTCTGCGCGGGCGCCGACATCTCGTCGCTGCGGGAGCCCGGCGAGGATCCGCAGTCCCTGGCCGTTCGGGCGGAAGAGGCGCTGACCGGCTTCCCCAAGCCGGCGCTGGCCGCCGTACGCGGCCACTGCGTGGGCGGCGGCTGCCAGCTGGCCGTGGCGTGCGATCTGCGGTTCGCCGACGAGGGCGCCGTGTTCGGGGTCACCCCCGCGCGACTGGGAATCGTCTACCCGCCGTCCTCCACCCGGCGGCTGACCGAGCTGGTGGGCCCGGCGGCCACCAAACACCTGCTGTTCTCCGCCGAGTTGATCGACACGGACCGCGCCCTGCGCACCGGGCTCGTCGACGAGGCGCTGCCCGCGGGCGAACTGGACAAGCGGGTGGCCGAGTTCGCCCGTACGCTCGTCTCGCGCTCGCAGCTGACCCAGGCGGCGGCCAAGGAGTTCGTCTCGGGCAGGACCGACCGGGCGGCGCACTGGGCCCGGCAGGCGCGGGTCAGCGGCGAAACCGCCGAGGGCGTCGCCGCCTTCCTGGAGCGCCGCGAACCGCGCTTCGGCTGGTCCCCGCCAGGATGAACCGGCTCGTGTCGCCCGTCCGCGCGCCCGTCGCGACGGGCGATGTCACAGCCACCTGCCACAATGCAGACCGCGGAACGGACAGAAAAGCGGAGCGTGAAGTGACGACGTCCATCGAAGGCAGGATCGCCGAGGAACTCGGCGTACGGGAGCGGCAGGTGCGGGCGGCCGTCGAGCTGCTCGACGGCGGATCGACCGTGCCGTTCATCGCGCGCTACCGCAAGGAAGCGACGGAGACGCTCGACGACGCGCAGCTGCGCACCCTTGAGGAGCGGCTGCGCTATCTGCGGGAGTTGGAGGAGCGGCGCACGGCCGTCCTCGAATCCGTACGGGAGCAGGGCAAGCTCGACGCCGCCCTGGAGGCGCAGATCCGCGCCGCGGACACCAAGGCGCGCCTGGAGGACATCTATCTGCCCTTCAAGCCCAAGCGGCGTACGAAGGCGCAGATCGCCCGTGAGGCGGGTCTTGAGCCGCTGGCCGAAGGGCTGTTGAGCGACCCGTCGGTGGATCCCCTGACCGCTGCCGCCTCTTTCGTGGATGCCGAGAAGGGTGTGGCGGACCCGGCGGCGGCCCTGGAGGGCGCGCGCGCCATCCTCACCGAGCGCTTCTCCGAGGACCCCGACCTCATCGGCGAGCTGCGCGAGCGGATGTGGTCCAAGGGCAGGCTCGTGGCGAAGGTCAGGGACGGCAAGGAGGAGCCCGGCGCGAAGTTCGCCGACTACTTCGACTTCGCCGAGGCCTTCACCGCGCTGCCCTCGCACCGCGTCCTGGCCATGTTCCGCGGCGAGAAGGAGGACGTCCTCGATCTGACGCTGGAGCCCGAGGAGCCGTCGGACCAGCCGGGACCCTCCCTGTACGAGAACATGATCGCCCGGCGCTTCCAGGTCAACGACCGGGGCAGGCCCGGCGACAAGTGGCTCGGCGACACCGTGCGCTGGGCCTGGCGGACCCGGATCCTGGTCCATCTCGGGATCGATCTGCGGCTGCGGCTGCGCACGGCGGCCGAGGACGAGGCGGTGCGGGTCTTCGCCTCCAACCTCCGCGACCTGCTGCTGGCCGCGCCCGCCGGCACCCGCGCGACGCTCGGCCTCGACCCCGGGTTCCGTACCGGTGTGAAGGTCGCCGTCGTGGACGCGACGGGCAAGGTCGTCGCCATCGACACCATCCACCCGCATGTCCCGGCCAACCGGTGGGACGAGTCGCTGGCGGCCCTCGCCCGGCTCGCGAAGCAGCACTCGGTCGATCTGATCGCCATCGGGAACGGCACAGCGTCCCGCGAGACCGACAAGCTCGCCGGTGAACTCATCGCCAAGCACCCCGAGTTGAAGCTCACCAAGGTGATGGTCTCCGAGGCGGGCGCCTCGGTGTACTCGGCGTCGGCCTTCGCATCGCAGGAGCTGCCCGACCTCGACGTGTCGATCAGGGGCGCCGTCTCCATCGCGCGCCGGCTCCAGGACCCGCTCGCCGAGCTGGTGAAGATCGACCCCAAGTCGATCGGTGTCGGCCAGTACCAGCACGACCTGTCCGAGGTGAAGCTCTCCCGCTCGCTCGACGCGGTCGTGGAGGACTGCGTGAACGGCGTGGGGGTCGACGTGAACACGGCGTCGGCGCCGCTGCTCTCCCGGGTCTCCGGCATCGGCGCCGGGCTCGCGGAGAACATCGTGGCGCACCGCGACGCGAACGGCCCGTTCCGCTCCCGCAAGGCGCTCAAGGACGTGGCGAGGCTCGGCCCCAAGGCGTACGAACAGTGCGCGGGCTTCCTGCGGGTGCGCGACGGCGACGACCCGCTGGACGCGTCCAGCGTGCACCCCGAGGCGTACCCGGTCGTGCGCTCCATGGCGAAGACCACCGGTGCGGAGGTCGCCGCGCTCATGGGCAACTCGACGGTGCTGCGCTCGCTGCGCCCGGCGGACTTCGTGAACGACTCCTTCGGGCTCCCGACGGTCACGGACATCCTGCGCGAGCTGGAGAAGCCGGGCCGCGACCCGCGGCCGGCGTTCAAGACGGCCACGTTCAAGGACGGCGTCGAGAAGCTGAGCGACCTGGAGTCGGGGATGATCCTGGAGGGCGTCGTGACGAACGTCGCCGCGTTCGGGGCGTTCGTCGACATCGGCGTCCATCAGGACGGTCTTGTCCATGTGTCGGCCATGTCGAGGACGTTCGTCAAGGACCCGCGTGACGTGGTGAAGTCGGGCGACGTGGTGCGGGTGAAGGTGCTGGACATCGACATCCCGCGCAAGCGGATCTCACTGACGCTGCGTCTGGACGACGAAGCGGCGGGCGGTTCGGGCACGGAGTCCGGCGACGCCGGTCGGGACCGGGCGCCGCGGCAGCGCTCCGGCGGCGGCCCCCGGCGCAAGGCAGCCGGCCAGGGACAGGGCCAGGGTCAGGGTCAGGGGCAAGGCCAGGGACGGCGGTCGGCTCCGGCGCCGGCTCCCGGGAACAGCGCGATGGCCGACGCCTTGCGCAAGGCGGGACTTGTCGACCCGAAGGGCCGCTGAGCCCGGCGTCGTGCACAAGCAGCGGACGAGTAGCGGCGGGAGCCGGGGGTAGCCGGAAAAGACCAACACGAAAAGAGGATCTGATGTCGAACCTCTCTACGTCCGGAACGGGTCATATGCGGGCCGGTGCCACCCCCGGCACCACGCACAACGGCATGGGCACGGCTTCCCTGGTGCTGGGAATCATCGGTCTGGTGCTTTCCTGGTACTGGATCGCCGCGCTGCCGCTGGGAATCGTCGCCATCTGCCTCGGTGTCGCAGGCCGCCGCAGGGCCGCACAGGGCCAGGCCGACAACCGCGGTTCCGCGACCGCCGGAATGGTGCTCGGAATCGTCGCCGTGGTGCTGGCGGTGGCGTTCGTCGCCATTGTCGCCGCCACTCTCTGACGGGCGGGAACGCAGCTCTTCGGCGTAACAGCGGGAACAGGCGGGGTGCGTGGTCACGCACCCCGCCTGTTCTTCGCGCCCCGGCTATTCCTCGTGCACCTTTCCCGCTGACACGACCAGCCGGCGCGTCGTACTGACGGCGTCCAGCATCCGGCGGTCGTGGGTCACCAGCAGCAGCGTGCCGCCGTAGGAGTCGAGCGCCGACTCCAGCTGCTCGATGGCTGGCAGGTCGAGATGGTTGGTCGGCTCGTCCAGCACCAGCAGATTGACGCCCCGGCCCTGGAGCAGCGCGAGCGCCGCCCTGGTCCGCTCCCCCGGTGACAGCGTCGTCGCGGGACGCGACAGATGACCGGCCTTCAGCCCGAACTTCGCCAGCAGGGTGCGGATCTCGGCGGGTTCGGTGTCCGGCACCGCGGCGCGGAACGCGTCCAGCAGGCTCTGCGGTCCGTGGAACAGCGCGCGGGCCTGGTCGACCTCGCCCACCACCACGCCCGCGCCGAGGGTGGCGTGGCCTTCGTCCAGCGGCAGCCGGCCCAGCAGGGCCGCGAGCAGCGTGGACTTGCCGGCGCCGTTGGCACCGGTGATGGCGACCCGGTCGGCGCGGTCGATCTGGAGCGACACCGGGCCGAACTGGAAGCCGCCGCGCCGCACTTCGGCGTCCCGCAGCGTCGCGACCACGGCGCCCGAGCGGTCGGCGGCTGCGATCTCCATCCGCAGTTCCCACTCCTTGCGCGGCTCCTCGACCACGTCGAGCCGTTCGATCATCCGCTGCGTCTGGCGCGCCTTGGCCGCCTGCTTCTCGGTGGACTCGGTGCGGAGTTTGCGGCCGATCTTGTCGTTGTCGGTGGCCTTGCGGCGGGCGTTCTTGACGCCCTTGTCCATCCAGGCGCGCTGCATCTGGCCACGGGCTTCGAGGGACGACTTCCTGTCCGCGTACTCGTCGAACTCCTCGCGGGCGTGCCGCCGCGCGGTCTCCCGCTCTTCGAGATACGCCTCGTAGCCGCCGCCGAACAGGGTGATCTTCTGCTGGGCCAGGTCGAGTTCGAGCACCTTGGTGACGGTGCGCACCAGGAACTCGCGGTCGTGGCTGACCACGACCGTCCCCGCGCGCAGCCCGCTCACAAACCGTTCGAGCCGCTCGAGTCCGTCCAGGTCGAGGTCGTTGGTCGGCTCGTCCAGCAGGAAGACGTCGTAGCGGGAGAGGAGCAGCGAGGCGAGGCTGGCGCGGGCCGCCTGACCGCCGGAGAGGGTGGTCATGGGCTGGTCGAGCCCGACGGTCAGACCGAGCGACGCGGCGACCTCATCGGCGCGTTCGTCGAGGTCGGCGCCGCCCAGCGCGAGCCAGCGCTCCAGACCGACGGCGTACGCGTCGTCGGCGCCCGGCGCCGCGTCCACGAGCGCCTGGGTGGCCGCGTCCAGGGCGGCCTGCGCCGCGCTGACGCCGGTCCTGCGGGCCAGGAAGTCCCGTACGGTCTCGCCGTCCCGCCGCTCGGGCTCCTGCGGGAGATGGCCCACGGAGGCGGTGGGCGGGGAGAGCCGCAGCTCCCCGCTCTCGGGCGAGTCGAGTCCGGCGAGCAGCCGGAGCAGGGTCGACTTGCCCGCCCCGTTGGCACCGACGAGTCCGATCACGTCACCGGGGGCCACGACGAGGTCGAGCCCGGTGAAGAGCGAGCGGTCGCCGTGTCCTGCGGCGAGATCCTTGGCTACGAGCGTGGCAGTCATCAGGGGACTGATCCTATCGCCGGGCCGGGGCGCGGGAGCTGGGCGGCCGGGCGAGCCGTCCGCCGCGGGGTACCCGGGCCTGTCCCCGGGGCGAAATGCCGCGTGTCGGGCCGGATTCCGCTACGGTCCGACCATGACCAGCAGTGATGTGATCGTGGTCGGCGGTGGAGTCATCGGGCTGACGACCGCGGTGGTACTGGCGGAGGACGGCCTGCGGGTCGGCCTGTGGACGCGCGATCCGGTGGGCCGGACGACATCGGCGACGGCCGGTGCCCTCTTCTGGCCGTACCGGATCGAGCCCGCGCAGCTGGTCGGGACCTGGCTGGAGAGATCCCTCTCGCGCTACGAGCGGCTCGCGGAGAATCCGGCGGCGACCGGGGTCCGGGTGGTCGAGGGGCTGATGGCCAACACGCCTCTGAGCGACCTCGGCGCCTGGGCGTCCCGGGTGCCGGGGCTGCGGGAGGCGCGCCAGGACGAGTTGCCCCAGGGCTTCGCCCAAGGGGTGCGGGCCGCCGTTCCGTTGATCGACATGCCGGTGTATCTGCGCTATCTGAAGGCGCGGTTGCGGCTCGCCCGCGGCACCGTCGATGTACGGTCGGCCACGGGCTTCGACGAGCCGGCCGCCGAGGCGCGGGTGGTGGTGGACTGCACCGGGCTCGGTGCCCGCGAACTGGCCCCCGACGCCTCGGTGTTCCCGGTGCGGGGTCAGGTGGTGGTGGTCGAGAACCCGGGCGTCGACGAGTGGTTCGTGGCGACGGACCCCGACTCGACCGACATGACGTACGTGATGCCGCAGCCGTACGGGGTGCTGCTCGGCGGTACGGCGACCGAGCACTCCTGGGACCTGGAGACCGACCCGGCGGAGGCGGCGGCGATCGTGGCGCGCTGCGCGCGGGTCCATCCCGGGCTCGCCACCGCTCGGGTGCTGGACCACCGGGTCGGGCTGCGGCCCGCCAGGCCCCAGGTGCGGCTCGATGTCGTACAACTGCCGGGCGGCGGACGGCTGGTGCACAACTACGGGCACGGCGGCGCCGGTGTCACGGTGGCCTGGGGCTGCGCCGAGGACGCCGCCAGGCTGGCGACGGACGGGCTGACCTTCTGAGCGGCCGGACCCCCGGCGGAGAAAGCGCTCTCCGTCGGCGGACCGGCAGCGGATAGGGTGTAACGGTTCAATGTGTCAGTTCGCTGCCGAGGAGCGCACGCCTTGACCGATTCGTCCCCCGGGGACCGCCCCACGCTGGAAGCCGTGGCCGCGCGTGCCGGTGTCTCACGGGCCACCGCCTCGCGGGTCGTCAACGGCAGCACGGGTGTGCGTCAGTCGCTGGTGGAGAAGGTGCGCGAGGCGGTCGACGAGCTGGGGTACGTGCCGAACCACGCGGCCCGCACGCTGGTCACCCGGCGCACCGGCGCGGTCGCCGTGATCATTCCCGAGCCGGAGATACGGATCTTCTCGGACCCGTTCTTCTTCCAGCAGATCCGCGGTATCAGCAAGGAACTGACCCTGCACGACACCCAGTTGGTACTGCTGCTGGTCGAGGGTCCGGGCGACCACGGGCGGATCGCCCGCTATCTGACGGGCGGCCACGTGGACGGCGCGCTCGCGTTCTCGCTGCACACCGACGACCAGATCCCGGCGATCACCCGGCGGGCCGGGCTGCCGACCGTCTACGGCGGCCGGCCGGTGTGGACGGTGGCGCCCGAGCAGCAGGCGGTGCCGTACGTGGACGCCGACAACCGGGGCGGTGCGCGGGCCGCGGTCCGGTATCTGCGGGACATCGGCAGGCGCCGGATCGCGCACATCGCGGGCCCGCGCGACCAGACGTCGGCCACCGACCGGCTCGACGGGTACCGCGACGTGCTGCCGGACGCCGATCCCGCGCTGGTCGTCGAGGGCGCCTTCACCGCGGAGAGCGGTGTCCGGGCGATGACGGAGCTGCTGGAGCGGTGTCCCGACCTCGACGCGGTGTTCGCGGGCAACGACCTGATGGCCTCGGGCGCGCTGCGGGTGCTCAAGGAGCACGGCCGCACGGTGCCCGGGGATGTGGCCCTCGTCGGCTTCGACGACATGGATTCCGTGGCCGAGAACACCGATCCGCCGCTGACCACCGTCCAGCAGGACGTGGAGGGGCAGGGCAGGCTGATGGCGCGGCTGCTGCTGGGCGGCTTCGACCGGTCGCCGGACGGCGCGCCCGCCCCTGAGCAGGAGTCG
Source organism: Streptomyces sp. AcH 505 (assembly GCF_000818175.1). Lineage (GTDB taxonomy): Bacteria > Actinomycetota > Actinomycetes > Streptomycetales > Streptomycetaceae > Streptomyces. The sequence continues at coordinate 5,844,863 of NZ_JTIY01000001.1, read as the reverse complement.
GTGATCATGCCCACCACACTGGTGCGCCGCGCCTCCGCCTGATCGCGGGAGCGGCCCGCTGCGGCTTTCGCAGTGCCGGTGCGACAGCAATACTGTTGCACCGGAGACAGCGACGGAAGGCGGCGTATGACGACCGGTGCCGAGGTCACGCTCACCGTCGACCAGCTCGCGGCGCGGGCCGGGGTCAGCGTGCGTACCGTCCGCTTCTACAGCACCCGTGGACTGCTGCCGCCGCCGGTGCTCGGTCCGCGCCGGGTGGGGCAGTACGGCAGGGACCATCTCTCGCGTCTCGCGCTCATCGAGGAACTGCAGCACCAGGGCATGACCCTCGCGGCGATCGAGCGCTACCTCCAGCAGCTGCCGCCCGATCTGAGCGCCCATGACCTCGCCATCCACCGCGCTCTCGTGGCCTCCTGGGCGCCGGACTCCGCCGAGGAGGCGGACAGGGCCGAGCTGGAACGGCGGGCCGGGCGGGCGCTGACCGAGCAGGACATCGACCGGCTCGCCGCGATGGGGGTGCTGGAACGGGCCGACGACGCCGGCGGCTACCGGCTCGATCCGGGACTGCTGCGGCTCGGTGTCGAGCTGCTGGAGCTGCCGCTCGCCCACGAGACGATCCTCGCGGCCCGTACCGTCCTGCTGGAGCACACCCGCGCGGTGGCGCACGAGCTGTCCCGGCTGTTCCGGGACGAGGTGTGGGGGCCGTACACGGAGCGGGAGCAGGACCCCGAGCAGGTGGCGGCGATGCGTTCGCTGTCGGGCCATGTGCGGCCGCTGGTGGCGCAGGCGCTGGTGACCGCGTTCCGGCGCTCGCTCAAGGACGAGCTGCGGGCCGCGCTCCCGGCCGAATAAGCCGGGGAGCGCGGCCCGCCACGTCCTGCGGGGCCCAGGTGGCTCACGTGCGGCGCCGGCTCACGCGTCGGTGAACGTCTCGCCCTTCTCCGCCTTGCTGACGAGCAGCGCGGGCGGCTCGAACCGCTCGCCGTACCGCTCGGCCAGCTCGCGGGCGCGCCCGACGAAGCCGGCGGGGCCGCCCTCGTAGCCGTTGATGTACTGCAGGACGCCGCCGGTCCACGCGGGGAAGCCGATGCCCATGACGGAGCCGATGTTGGCGTCGGCCACCGACGTGAGCACGCCCTCCTCCAGACAGCGCACGGTGTCGATCGCCTCGGAGAACAGCATCCGCTCCCGCATGTCGGCGAACGGCACATCCGCTTCCGGCTTCGTGAAGTGCTCACGCAGCCCCGGCCAGAGCCGGGTCCTGGCGCCGTCCTCGCCGTACTCGTAGAACCCGGCGCCGCCGCTGCGTCCCGTGCGGCCGAACTCGTCGACCATCCGGTCGATGACGGTGTCAGCCGGGTGCGCGGTCCAGCTGCCGCCCGCCTCCTCGACGGCGCGCCGCGCCTCGGCCCTGATCTTGCGCGGCAGGGTCAGCGTCAGCTCGTCCATCAGGGACAGCACCTTGGCGGGATAGCCCGCCTGGGCGGCCGCCGCCTCGACCGAGGCGGGTTCGACGCCCTCGCCGATCATCGCGACGCCTTCGTTGATGAACTGGCCGATGACGCGTGAGGTGAAGAAGCCGCGTGAGTCGTTGACGACGATCGGCGTCTTCCTGATCAGCCGCACCAGGTCGAAGGCGCGCGCCAGCGCTTCGTCGCCGGTCCGCTCACCCTTGATGATCTCGACCAGCGGCATCTTGTCGACGGGTGAGAAGAAGTGCAGCCCGATGAAGTCGGCGGGGCGGGTCACCCCGTCGGCGAGCGTGGTGATGGGCAGGGTCGAGGTGTTGGAACAGAGCAGCGCGTCCGGCTCGACGATCTCCTGGATCTCCTGGAACACCTTGTGCTTGAGCGACACGTCCTCGAAGACCGCCTCGATCACCGCTTCGCAGCCCGCGAGGTCGGCGGGTTCGGCGGTGGGGGTGATCCGGGCGAGCACCTGGTCGCGCTCCGCCTCTGTCGTACGGCCCCGGCCGACCGCCTTGGCGAGGACCTTCTCCGCATACGCCTTGCCCTGGTCGGCGGCTTCCCGCGAGACGTCCTTGAGGACGACGTCGAGGCCTGCCCTGGCGCAGGAGTACGCGATGCCCGCGCCCATCATCCCGGCGCCGAGGACGGCGACCTTGCGGATCTCGCGCTTGGCGACGCCCTGCGGCCTGCTCGCCCCGGAGTTGACGGCCTGGAGGTCGAAGAAGAATGCCTGGATCATGTTCTTCGCGGTCTGACCCGTGACCAGCTCGGTGAAGTACCGGGACTCGACGGTCTGCGCCGTCTCGAAGTCGACCTGCGAGCCCTCGACCGCCGCGGCGAGGATGTTGCGCGGCGCCGGGTAGGGCGCCCCGCCGGTCTGCTTCTTCAAGTTGGCGGGGAAGGCGGGCAGATTGGCGGCGAAGCGCGGGCTGGCCGGGGTGCCGCCGGGGATCCGGTACCCCTTCGCGTCCCAGGGCTGGGACGACTCGGGGTGGGCGTCGATGAAGGCGCGGGCCTTGGCGAGCATGTCGTCGTGGGTGGCCGCGACCTCGTGGATCAGCCCGTGCTCCAGGGCGCGCGCCGGGGAGTACTGGGTGCCTTGCAGCAGCACCTTGAGCAGCGCGTCGGCGATGCCCATCAGCCGGACCGTACGGGTGACTCCGCCGCCGGCGGGCAGCAGGCCGAGCGTGACCTCGGGCAAGCCGATCTTCGACCCGGGGGCGTCCAGCGCGACGCGGTGGTGGCAGGCGAGGGCGATCTCGTAACCGCCGCCGAGCGCCGCGCCGTTGATAGCGGCGACCACCGGCTTGCCCAGGGTCTCGATGCGGCGCAGGGCGCGCTTGATCGCCATGCTGCTGTCGAAGACCCGCTGGGCGTCGCCGGGCCCGACCTTGATCATGTCCTTGAGGTCGCCGCCCGCGAAGAACGTCTTCTTCGCCGAGGTGACGATGATGCCGCGGATGGTGTCCCGCTCGGCCTCGGCGCGGTCGGCGACCGCCGTCACGGACCTGCGGAACGCCTCGTTCATGGTGTTGGCCGACTGCCGTGGGTCGTCGATGACGAGGGTGACGACGCCGGTCCCGTCCTGTTCCCAGCGGATGGTGGTGGACTCGCTCATGCTGCTGCTCCGTATCGGGGGTGGGGAGGGGCTGGCCGGGGTCAGACGCGCTCGACGACGGTGGCGACGCCCATGCCGCCGCCGATGCAGAGCGTGGCGAGTCCGTACCGCTTGTCCTGCCGCTCCAGTTCGTCGACGAGGGTGCCGAGGATCATCGCGCCGGTGGCGCCGAGGGGGTGGCCGAGCGCGATGGCGCCGCCGTTGACGTTGATCTTGTCGACGGAGACGTCCATGTCGGCGGCGAAGCGCAGGACGACGGCGGCGAACGCCTCGTTCATCTCGATCAGGTCGATGTCACCGATGGTCAGCCCGGCCTTGGCGAGCGCCTTGCGGGTGGCGGGGGCCGGTCCGGTCAGCATGATGGTCGGCTCGGATCCCGAAACGGCGGCCGAGACGATCCGGGCGCGCGGTGTCATGCCGTACCGCTCGCCGATCTCCTTGGAGCCGACGGCGACGAGCGCGGCGCCGTCCACGATGCCGGAGGAGTTGCCCGCGTGGTGGACATGGTCGATCTTCTCGACCCAGTGGTACTTCTGCAGCGCGACCGCGTCGAACCCGCCCACGTCACCGATGGTGGCGAAGGACGGCTTGAGGCCGGCCAGCGAGTCGGCGGTGGTGCCGGGCCGCATGTGCTCGTCGTGGTCGAGGACGGTCAGGCCGTTGCGGTCGGTGACCGGTACGACGGACCGGGCGAAGCGGCCGTCCTTCCAGGCCGTCGCCGCCCGCTCCTGGGACAGCGCGGCGAACTCGTCCACGTCACGCCGGGTGAAGCCGCCGATGGTGGCGATCAGGTCGGCGCCGATGCCCTGCGGGGCGAAGCCGGTGTCGAAGCTGGTCATCGGGTCCATCGCCCAGGCACCGCCGTCGGAGCCCATCGGCACCCGGGACATCGACTCGACGCCGCCGGCCAGGATCAGGTCCTCCCAGCCGGAACGGACCTTGGCCGCCGCCAGGTTGACGGCCTCAAGGCCTGACGCGCAGAAGCGGTTCTCCTGTACGCCGGCGACGCTGTCGGGCAGTCCCGCGGCGATGGCGGCGATCCGGGCGATGTCCGAGCCCTGGTCGCCGAGCGGGCTCACCACACCGAGCACGATGTCGTCGACGGCCGCCGGGTCGAGTCCGGGGAACCGGGCGCGCATCTCGTGGATGAGCCCCACGACCAGATCGATCGGCTTGGTGCCGTGCAGGGCGCCGTTGGCCTTGCCCCGGCCTCGGGGGGTGCGGATCGCGTCGTAGACGAACGCTTCGGTACTCACGACAGCTGCCTTTCGAAGATGCGGTGTGCGGGTCACGGTGTGCGGCTGCTCAGAGCCAGCTCTTGACGGTCTCGACCAGCTTGACCGGATCGGACCCGGTGGGGACGACGTTGAGCATCGTGACGCCCGCCTCGCGGAACGCCTCGACGCGGTCGCGTACGTACCCCTCGGGCCCGCACAGCGTCATCAGCTCGCAGAACTCGGCGGGGACGGCCGCCTCGGCGTCGCGCTTGTTGCCGCCGAGGTAGAGCTCCTGGATCTTCGCCGCCTCCTTCTCGTATCCGTAGGCGACGGCGAGGTCGTTGTAGAAGTTCTTGCCGGGGGCGCCCATCCCGCCGACGTACAGCGCGATCAGCGGGCGGGCGAGGTCCCGGTAGCGGGCCGCGTCGTCGCCGATGGCGAGCAGTCCGCCCGCGACGGTCCGCAGCGGTCCGCGCGCCGGGTCACGCTTGGCGGCGCCCCTGGCGAGCGGCCCGCCCCAGACCTGCCGCGCCTTCTCCGGGACGAAGAGGTGCGGCAGCCAGCCGTCGGCGATCTCCGCGGTCATCTCCACGTTGGCGGGGCCGAGCGCGGCGACGTACAGCGGGATCTCCCGGCGCAGCGGCTTGCCGAGGAACTTGAGCGGCTTGCCCAGCTTGCCGCCCTTCTCCGGGGGCAGCGGCATGTCCGTGATGCCGTGGTGGTCGATGGTCTCGCGGCGCCAGATGCGCCGGCAGAGGTCGACGGTCTCGCGGGTGCGGCCGAGGGGCTTGTCGTACGGCTTGCCGTGCCAGCCCTCGACGACCTGGGGCCCGGAGGCGCCGAGGCCGATCATCGCCCGGCCGCCGGAGACCGCGTCGAGTCCAGCGCCGGTCTGCGCGATCAGCGCGGGGGTGCGTGAGTAGACGTTGAGGATCGCGGCGCCGATCTTCATGCGCTCGGTGCGGGCGGCGAGGTAGCCCATGAGCGTCGGTGAGTCGAAGCCGTACGCCTCGGCGACCCAGACGGCGTCGAGTCCCGCCGCCTCCAGGGCCACGGCCTGGTCGCAGGCGGTGCGGGGGTCACCCGCGTACTCCAGCGGAAGGGAGATCTCCATCAGTGGACGTCCTTGTCCTGGTCGGCGGGCTTGTCCTCGTTGATGCCCGGTACGTCCCAGTCGCGCGCCACCTCTGCGGTGTCGGCTCCGGGCAGCGCGGGCCCTGTGCGCACGGATCCGGGGGTGGCGGAGAAGCGGGGCGCGGGTGCGGGCTGGGTGATCCCGGCGTGCCGGGTGAAGGTGCCACGGGCGGCGAGATGCGGATGCGCGGGCGCCTCACGCAGCGTCAGTACGGGGGCGACGCAGGCGTCGGACCCGTCGAAGACCTCGGTCCACTCCTGCCGGGTCCTGGTCCTGAACCGGTCAGCGACGGCGGTCCGCAGCTCGTCCCAGCGCGCGAAGTCGTTGCGCGCCGGGACCTGGTCCTTGATGCCCAGCAGTTCGACGAACTCGTCGTAGAACCGCTTCTCCAGGGCGCCGACCGCCATGTACCCGCCGTCGGCCGTCTCGTAGGAGCCGTAGAACGGGCTGGCGCCGTCGAGGAGGTTGGCACCGCGCTCGTCCCGCCAGCCGCCGGCCGCCATCATGCCGTGGATCATGGTCGTCAGATGGGCGGCGCCGTCCACGATGGCGGCGTCCACGACCTGTCCTGTGCCGTCGGGTGTACGGGCGTGCTGGAGCGCGGCGAGTACGCCGATGACGAGGTAGAGGGCGCCGCCCGCGTAGTCCCCGACGAGGTTGGCCGGGATGGCGGGCGGCTCGTCGGCCTTGCCGATCATGGAGAGCGGTCCGGCGAGCGCGAGATAGGTGAGGTCGTGTCCCGCCCGCTCGGCGAGCGGCCCTTCCTGGCCCCAGCCGGTCATCCGGCCGTACACCAGCCGGGGGTTGCGGGCGAGGCACGCGTCGGGTCCGATGCCGAGCCGTTCGGCGACGCCGGGGCGGTAGCCCTCGATGAGCACATCGGCGCGGGCGACCAGGTCCAGCACCCGGGCGGGGCCCGACTCCGACTTGAGGTCGATCAGCACGGAGCGCTTGTTGCGGTTGGTGAGGTCATACGGCGGGTCGATGCCGAGCCCCGCGCCGCCGGGGCGGTCGACCCGCACCACGTCGGCGCCGAGGTCACCGAGGTGCATGGCGGCGAACGGGCCGGGCCCGATGCCGGCCAGCTCGACCACGCGCACGCCGGTCAGCGGGCCGTTTCCTGTCGCTGCCATCGTTCTCCCGAGACTGTGACACAACTGATGTAACACTGACGATGCTAAGAACGCGGTCCGCCGCGCACAAGCCCCGGCGGCCCACAGAACAAGCAAGCGCTTAGTTTCTCACCGGTCTTCGATTGTGCCGCAGATTCGGCGCGGCGGCGCGGCTCAGGCCGTGGCTTCGCGCAGCGCGGCCCGGCACAGGGCGTCCGCCCTGCGGGTGGACTCCGGCAGGCGGAACTCCGGGGCCAGCCGCAGCGTATGGGCGCAGGCCGTGTCCAGCGACACGCGGTGGCCGACCGAGACGAAGACCGGCTTGACGCCCCGCTGGGTGCGCAGCGCGCGGCCCACCTCCTCGCCGTCGTCCGCGCGCAGTGGCGAGAAGGCGCCACGGTCCTGGCCCGGTTGCTCGTAGCGGAAGGTGAACGGGTTCTTGGCGACGCCGATCACCGGGTGCCCGGTGAGCACACCGAGGTGGCTGGCGAGCCCGAAGCGGCGCGGGTGGGCGCGGCCGTAGCCGTCGCAGACGATCAGGCCGGGGTCGCCCGGCAGCGCTTCGAGCGCGGCGAGGACGGTCGGGATCTCCCGGAAGGCCAGCAGCCCCGGCACGTAGGGGAAGGTGACCCGGCCGACGGCGGTGGCCTCGGCGACCACGGTGAGCGTCGCCGCTTCGAGCACGACGGCCGCTGCCGCGACCACGTCGCGCTCGTCGTCGTACGCCACGTCGACCCCGGTGACCAGGCCCGTACCGGCCGGAGGTCCCGGCTCGTCGAGGACGACCCGGCCGCGCAGTTCGTCCTGGACGGCGCGCGCCTCGTCCTCGGAGCCGGGCGAGGAGAACGAGGGAGTACCGGTGGTCGTCACGGCGCGCCAGCTTAGGGTGAGGGTCAGGTGACACACGAGAAGAGACGGGATTCACGATGACTGAGGGGCGTCCGGCGGCCAAGGAGTATGCGGGTGAGCGGATCTCGGTCTCCTTCGAGACCCGGCGCTGTCTGCACGCCGCCGAGTGCGTGCGAGGGCTGCCCGAGGTCTTCGACACGGCCGCCCGCCCCTGGGTGCGGCCCGACGGCGCCGCCGCCGAACAGGTGGCCGAGGTCGTACGGCGCTGTCCGTCCGGCGCGCTCCAGTACCGGACCGCCGACGGCGCCGGCGAGGCGCCCGACCGGCCGACCACCGTCGTCCACTCCCCCGCGGGACAGCTGGTCGTACGGGGCGATCTGCGCGTCGAGTCGGCCGAGGGGACCCGCGCGGAGACCCGGGCGGTACTCTGCGGCTGCGCCGCCAGCGACCTCCAGCCGTACTGCGACCACTCGGGACCCTGTGGCGAGGACTGACCAGACCCGCGCACGGTGATACAGCTCACCACCCTTCTTGAGCACGGAATGGACCGTTCCGGCGTCCTCATGGGTAAGCGGAGGGCCGCCGGGCCCGTAAATCCGATCCGTCGGAGGGAACAGGCCATGTCACCTGTCATCGAACAGGCCGTGCAGGCCCGCGTGGTCGCGTCCGCCCCGAGCCCGGAGACCGTCCCCGCGACGCTGCTGTACGACCGGCAGGACCCGTTCGCGGTGCGGATGGCGTTCCCGCCGCCGGCGACGCTCGAAGGCACCGAAGTCACCTGGGAGTTCTCCCGTGAGCTGCTGACCACCGGTGTCTCCGAGCCGGCCGGTGAGGGCGATGTGCGGGTACGGCCGTTCGGCTACGGCCGTACCGTCGTGGAGTTCCGGGCGCCGGAGGGCACGGCGATGGTGCATCTGCGCACCAACGAGCTGCGGCGTTTCCTGGCACGGGTGCAGGGACTGGTGCCGGTCGGCGACGAGCACCTCTATCTGGACCTGGACCACGATCTGGCGGAGCTGCTGCGCGACGCGTGAGACGCGGCGCGTGACAACGTGACGCGTCACGCGTGAAAAAACGCGTTGACGTCGTCGCCCGTCCTCTCCTACCGTCGGTGGCGTTCCCGCAGTCGCCCGATCGGAGTAGGACGTTGAGCTACTGAGGTCCTGAGACACCGTCCGCACAGCGTGCCGCGCTGTGCGTGTTTCGTGTGTGACCTCGGCAGTTGAGCCCGTCCTGCCGTACCGGGAACGCCCGGTGTCTCCATCCGTTGCCCTGATGCCCCGCTCAGCAGCCGGAGACCCGCATGTCTACTTCCGCTACGCACATCACCTGTACCGACCTCTCCTTCGACTGGCCCGACGGGACCGGAGTCCTCGCCGGATTCCAGCTCGCCGTCGGCCCCGGCAGGACCGGGCTCATCGGCCTCAACGGGTCAGGGAAATCAACCCTGTTGCGACTGATCGCCGGTGAACTCACCCCGACCGGCGGGCGGATCCGCACCGCCGGCGAGGTGGGGTACCTGCCGCAGACCGTCGTCCTCGACACCGCCCTGCGGGTGGACGAGGCGCTGGGCATCGCCCGGATCCGCGGCGCGCTGCACGCCATCGAGGCGGGTGACGCGCGGGAGGAGCACTTCACCGCCGTCGGTGACGACTGGGACGTCGAGGAGCGGGCGCGTGCCACCCTCGACCAGCTCGGGCTCCTCCACATCGGACTCGACCGCACCATCGGCGAGGTGTCCGGCGGTGAGTGCGTCCTGCTCAGACTGGCCGCGCTGTTGCTGGCCAGGCCCGATGTGCTGCTGCTCGACGAGCCGACCAACAACCTCGATCTGCGGGCGCGACGGCGGCTCTACGCGGCCGTCGAGTCCTGGACCGGAGTACTGGTCGTGGTCAGCCACGACCGTGCCCTGCTCGAACTGGTCGACCAGATCGCCGATCTGCGCGACGGTGAAGTCTCCTGGTACGGCGGGAACTTCACCGCCTACGAGGAAGCGCTGGCCGTCGAACAGGACGCGGCGGCCCGGATGGTGCGGGTCGCCGAGACGGATCTGCGCCGGCAGAAGCGCGAACTGGCCGAAGCTCAGCTCAAGTTGGCCAAGCGCGTGCGGTACGGCCAGAAGATGTACGAGCAGAAGCGTGAACCGCGGGCCGTGATGAACGCGCGAAAACGCACCGCCCAGGAGTCGGCGGGCAAGCACCGCGTCCTGCACGAGGAGCGGCTGGCCGGCGCGCGGGAGCGGCTGGACGAGGCGGCGGACGCTGTCAGGGAGGACGAGGAGATCCGTATCGAGCTTCCCCGCACCGCCGTCCCTCCGGGCAGGACCGTGCTCACCCTGCGCGAGCTGGAGCTGCGGCACGGGGCGCGGGTGGCCGGTGAACTCGAACTGCGCGGCCCCGAGCGGATCGCGCTGGTCGGGGCCAACGGTTCCGGCAAGACCACGCTGCTGCGGAGCATCGCGGGCGAGCTGGCGGCGGCCTCGGGCGAGGTGGTCGCGCACGTACCGCTGCGCTTCCTGCCGCAGCGTCTCGACATCCTGGACGGGGAGCTGACGATCGCCGAGAACGTGGCGCTGCTCGCCCCCACGGCGACCAACAACCGGATCAGGGCACGTCTCGCGCACTTCCTGTTCAAGGGCGCCCGGGCGGACCAGTTGGCCGGCACGCTGTCGGGCGGGGAGCGGTTCCGTGCCTCGCTCGCCGCGCTGCTGCTCGCCGAGCCGCCGCCGCAGCTGCTGATGCTGGACGAGCCGACCAACAACCTGGACATGGCGAGCGCCGCCCGGCTGACGGCCGCGCTGGACTCGTACGCGGGCGCGCTGATCGTGGCCAGCCATGACGTGCCGTTCCTGAAGTCCATCGGCGTCACCCGCTGGCTGCTGCTCGACGGCGAGCTGCGCGACACCACGCCCGAGACCCTGGAGTAGCGACAGCCGGAGCGGTGACGAGCCGGGAAACCGGACAGAAGGTGTCTGGTTTCCCGGTTAGCTTCGGTCGTATGGCTCAGAACATCGTGATCGCGGGCGCCCGCGAGAACAATCTCCAGGACGTCTCCCTCACCATCCCGAAGGACCGGATCACCGCCTTCACCGGCGTCTCGGGGTCCGGCAAGTCGTCGCTCGTCTTCGACACGGTCGCCGTGGAGTCGCAGCGCCAACTGGGCGAGACCTTCGGCTCGTTCCTCCGTAACCGGCTGCCCAAGCACGAGCGGCCGCAGGTCGACACCATCGACGCCCTCGCGGTCGCGATCGTGGTGGACCAGAAGCCGCTCGGCGGCAACGTCCGCTCCACGGTGGGCACGATGACGGACATCTACGCGGCGATCCGGGTGCTGTTCTCCCGCTGCGGCACGCCGAGCGCGGGCCCGGCCGGTGCGTACTCGTTCAACGACCCGGCGGGGATGTGCCCCGGCTGTGACGGGATCGGCAAGGTGGTGGAGCTGGACATCGGCCGAGCCGTCGACTGGTCGAAGTCGCTCGACGGGGGCGCGCTGCTGCTGCCCGGACTCGCGGTGGGCAACTGGGAGTGGAAGCTGTACGCGCGGTCCGGCCGGTTCGACCCGGACAAGCCGCTCGGTGCGTACACCGAGGACGAGCGCGGGACCCTGCTGTACGGCGAACCGGCCGACGGTGTCGAGGGAGTGGTCCGCCGCTTCGAGCGGCTCTTCATCAAGCGGGACACCGCGGGGCTCTCCGAGCGCCGCCGGGAGGCCACGGCCCGGTTCACCGTGCAGCGCGTGTGTGCGCGGTGCGGGGGCGCCAGGCTCAACGAGGCGGCCCGTGCGACCCGGGTGGCCGGTTACTCCATCGCCGAACTGACCCGGATGGAGGTCGCCGACCTGGTGGAGGTGCTGGGCCGGATCGACGATCCGGTCGCGACGCCGATCGCCGCGGCCGCCCGCGAGCGGCTTGAGCGGCTGGTGGGCATCGGGCTCGGCTATCTGAGTCTGGACCGGGAGACCACCAGCCTGTCGGGCGGCGAG
>NZ_JTIY01000001.1:5820848-5833457 GCF_000818175.1 Streptomyces sp. AcH 505 | reverse complement strand
GGGCTCGGCTATCTGAGTCTGGACCGGGAGACCACCAGCCTGTCGGGCGGCGAGGGCCAGCGGCTCAAGATGGTGCGCCATCTGGGGAGTTCGCTGACCGGGCTCACCTATGTCTTCGACGAGCCGAGCGTGGGACTGCATCCCCGCGATGTCGGCAGGCTGGCCGACCTGCTGGTCCGGCTGCGCGACAAGGGCAACACGGTCCTGGTGGTGGAGCACGACCCCGATGTGATCGCCGTCGCCGACCATGTCGTCGACATGGGTCCCGGCGCGGGCGCCGACGGCGGCCATGTCGTGTACGAGGGTCCGGCCGCCGGGCTGGCGGCCGCGGACACACTCACCGGGCGCTGCCTTCGTGAACGTACCCCGATGAAGGACTCGTTCCGCTCCCCCACCGGCCATCTCGCGGTGACCGGAGCCGCGTTGCACAATCTCAAAGGCATCGACGTGCGGTTTCCCACCGGGGTGCTCACCACCGTCACCGGGGTGGCCGGATCAGGTAAGTCGTCCTTGGTCTGCGGGGTGTTCACGGCGGCCCACCCGCAGTCGGTCGTCATCGACCAGGGCGCCATCGGTGTGTCGTCGCGCTCGACGCCCGCCTCCTACCTGGGTGTGCTGGACACCGTGCGCGCGCTCTTCGCCAAGGAGAACGGTGTCGACCCCGGCCTGTTCAGCTTCAACTCCTCGGGTGCCTGCGGGAATTGCGCCGGGCGCGGAGTCATCCACACCGATCTGGCCTTCATGGATCCGGTGACCGCGGTCTGCGCGGCCTGCGAGGGGCGGCGCTTCCACGACGACGTGCTGAAGCACCGGGTGCGCGGCGCCTCCATCGTGGACGTACTGGACATGACGGCGGCGCACGCCGTGGAGTTCCTGGAGTTCACCGGCGACCGGGCGCTGCTGCGCAAGCTGCGCGCCCTGCACGACGTCGGGCTCACCTACCTGGCGCTCGGCAGGCCGCTCAGCTCGCTCTCCGGGGGCGAGCGCCAGCGCGTCAAACTCGCCACCCAACTGCACCGCACCGGCAGTGTGTACGTGCTCGACGAGCCGACCACCGGGCTGCACCTGGCCGATGTGCGCACACTGGTCGCGCTGTTCGACCGGCTGGTGGACGCGGGCAACTCGGTGATTTGTGTGGAGCACAGTATGGATGTCGTGAAACGTTCGGACTGGGTGATCGATCTCGGTCCCGACGGCGGTAAAAATGGTGGTGAGATCGTGTTCGAAGGCACTCCGCGCCAGTTGCTGGACGACCCGAGGTCCAGCACGGCCGAGCACCTGCGACGGGATCCGGCCATTCCGTAACGGGGGCACATCGGGTCATGATGGGCGCGACCGGAACCTCATGGACCTGGAGAGACGCCCGTGCCCAGCAGGAAAGCCCTGATCCGCCGCCCGAGCCCGCGCCTCGCCGAGGGGCTGGTCACCCATCTCGAACGTACCGCCGTCGACACCGCGCTCGCCGGCCTGCAGTGGGAGGCGTACGTCGGGACGCTGCGTGAACACGGCTGGGAGACCGTCGAGGTGGCGCCCGCCGACGACTGCCCGGACGGTGTGTTCGTCGAGGACACGGTGGTGATGTTCCGCAACGTGGCCCTCGTCGCCCGTCCTGGGGCGCTGTCCCGGCGCGGCGAGACGGCCGCCGTGGAGCAGGAGCTGGGCAGGCTCGGCTGCTCGGTGAACTGGATATGGGAGCCGGGCACACTCGACGGCGGTGATGTGCTGAAGACCGGCGACACCGTCTACGTGGGCCAGGGCGGCCGGACGAACGCGGCGGGCGTGCAGCAGCTGCGGGCGGCCTTCGAACCGCTCGGGGCGCGCGTCGTCGCCGTACCCGTGAGCAAGGTGCTCCATCTGAAGTCGGCGGTGACGGCGCTGCCGGACGCCACGGTGATCGGTTACGAGCCGCTGGTGGACGTGCCGTCCGTCTTCCCGCGCTTCCTGCCGGTGCCGGAGGAGTCCGGCGCGCACGTGGTGCTGCTCGGCGGCGGCCGGCTGCTGATGGCGGCGAGCGCGCCCAAGACGGCCGAGCTGTTCGCGAGCCTCGGCTACGAGCCGGTATTGGTCGACATCAGTGAATTCGAGAAGCGTGAGGGCTGTGTGACCTGCCTGTCCGTGCGCTTGCGTGACTTGTACGTCTGACCTGCGCTTCTGTCCCCTTCGGCGCCCTGCGGCGCACCCCGGACGGAAGGGTTCCGTTCCCCGGGTCTTGGCCAGAGGCTTACCTCGGCTTTAACCTACGGTCTCGTAACCTACGAGTCCGTAGGTTTTTTCTCCCGTCCCCAGGAGTACCCGTGACGCTCACCTCTCCGCACCTCGGCAGTTCGGACGCGTGGACAGACGCCCGACTGCTGTACGCCCTCGAAGAGGTGGTGGAGAAGGAGCTCAATCGCCATCTCAAGGCGGCCAAGGACTGGATGCCGCACGAGTACGTGCCCTGGTCCGACGGCCGCAACTTCCCCGGGATCTTCGACGACGGCGAGGCCTGGGCGCCGGACCAGTCCAAGGTCACCGACATCGGCAAGACGGCGCTCGTCGTCAATCTGCTGACCGAGGACAACCTCCCCAGCTACCACCACGAGATCGCCTCGCTCTTCGGCCGCGACGGCGCCTGGGGCACCTGGGTGCACCGCTGGACCGCCGAGGAGGGCAGGCATGGCATCGTGATGCGTGACTACCTGCTCACCTCGCGTGCCGTCGACCCGGACAAGCTGGAGCAGTTCCGGATGGCGCACATGTCGGAGGGGTACGAGTCCGACAACCGGCACTCCATGCTGCACTCCGTGGCCTATGTGGCCTTCCAGGAGCTGGCGACCCGCGTCTCGCACCGCAACACCGGACACCAGTCGGGCGACCCGGTCTGCGACCGGATGCTGGCCAGGATCTCCACCGACGAGAACCTGCACATGGTCTTCTACCGGAATCTGCTGGGCGCGGCCTTCGAGCTGGCCCCCGACGCGACCATGCTGGCCGTCCGGGACGTGGTCGTCGACTTCCGGATGCCGGGGCACGGCATGCCGGGCTTCGAGCGCGCGGCGGCGCAGATGGCCATAGGGGAGATCTACAACATGCGGATCCACCACGACGACGTGCTCCAGCCGATCCTGCGCTACCTGAAGGTGCTCGACATCGACGGGCTCGGCCCGGAGGGGCTCAGGGCGCAGGAGGAGATCGGCGTGTACATGGGCGGTCTGGACTGCGAGGCGAGCAAGTTCGACGAGAAGCTCGCCGCCCGCAAGGCGCGGATGGCGGCCCGCGCCGCGGGCTGACGCCGCTCTGGACAGATGTGCGGGCGTCGTACGCTCTTCACCGTGAAGCCAGCCACCCGCCTCCTTCTGATAGGCGCCCCCGTAGTCGTCGTCGTGGCCGTCATCTTCGGCCGTGGCGGCGACTCGGGGGCGCTCGCCGACCATCCGCCGGCGCTCCCGGGCCGCAGCGCGCCCGACCCGCTCGCCTCCGTTTCACCGGGCGCCGACCGCCCGGACGGACTCGCGGCCCCGGGCAAGAAGGAGATCGCGGCGCGGCTCCTGGCCAGCGCGGAGAGCTCCACGCTGGACTGGCGCGGCCAGTACGGCGCGATCGAGGATCTGGGCGACGGCAACGGCTACACGGCGGGTGTGATCGGTTTCTGCTCCGGCACCCACGACATGCTGCAACTGGTCGAGGCGTACACCAGGACCCACCCGGACAACCCGCTCGCGCGCTATCTGCCGGCGCTGCGCGAGGTGGACGGCGGCGACTCGCACCAGGGGCTCGACCCCGGCTTCACCGCGGCCTGGGCCAAGGCCGCGCGGTCCGCCTCGTTCCGCGAGGCGCAGGACACGATCCGCGACACGCTCTACTTCGATCCGGCGGTGAAGCGGGCCAAGCAGGACGGGCTCGGCACGCTCGGCCAGTTCATCTACTACGACGCGATGGTGCTGCACGGCCCCGGCCATGACGACGAGGGCTTCTACGGCATCCGCGAGGCGGCGATGAAACAGGCCAGGACCAAGGCCGGGGGCGGGGACGAGAAGACCTATCTGAACGCCTTCCTGGACGCGGGCCGCTCGGTGATGAAGCGGATGCCCACGGCGGCGCAGCGGGACAGCTCACGGATCGACACGGCCCAGCGGGTCTTCCTCGACGAGGGCAACCTGGATCTCTCGCTGCCGCTGAAGTGGCGGGTGTACGGGGAGACGTTCCGCATCACGCACTGACCGGCGCGCCCCCGCTGATCGTCACCCGACCGGCGAAGCGCGGGGTCAGGCGCGGCCCCGCCGCAGGCGCTGCCGCTCCTTCTCGGAGAGGCCGCCCCACACCCCGAACCGCTCGTCGTGGTCCAGCGCGTAGGCCAGGCACGCCTCCCGGCCCTCACAGGCGCCGCACAGCTGCTTCGCCTCGCGGGTGGAGGAGCCAGGGGCGGGGAAGAAGAAGTCGGCGCCTGTCTGGGCGCACAGGGCGTTCTCCTGCCAGGCGAGTGCGTCGTCGCGGTGGGCATACGGCTCTGGCGTGCTGTCCATGATGCGGTCCACGGTGCTGTCGGTGACGTTGATCGGCATGGGGACACCTTGCCGGGCCGCGATAAACATCCTCTTGACGAAGCGTCAACGGGTCGTCCCTGGCGGGTCAGCCCTCCGGCGTCACGCCGCGCATGACGGCGAACTCGGCGCCGTACGGGTCGGTCAGCTTGGCGAACCTGCCGACGCCCTCGATGTCGGTCGGGGCCAGCCGCACGGCGCCGCCGAGCCGCTCGGCGGTCCGTACGGCGGCGTCGCAGTCGTCCACCGCGAAGTACAGCAGCCAGTGCGGGTGGCTGTCCGCCTCCAGGGGGTCGGAGCCGAGCGGCACGAGCCCGCCGAACATGCTGTCGGGGCTGTTTCCCGCCGGGTGCACCATCCGGTACGAGCCGCCGCCGCCCGGCATCGGCATGGTGAGGCTCTCCCAGCCGAAGACCGACCGGTAGAAGCCGTAGGCCGCCGCCTCGTCCGGGGTGTACAGCTCGGTCCAGCACAGGCTGCCGGGCTCGTCGACGAGGCCCATGCCCTTGTTGTGGCCGGGCTGCCAGACGGAGAACCCGGCACCGGAGGGATCGTTGAAGACCGACATCCTGCCGATGTCCATGACGTCCGTGGGCTTGAGCACGACGGAGCCGCCGCCCTTGGCGACGGCCTTCGCCGTGGCCTGCGCGTCCGGCGCCTGGAAGTAGAGCGACCAGGACGGCGGCGCCTGGTCCGGCGGTACGGCCATGGCTCCGGCGACGGTCCTGCCGTCCAGCTGGAACATGCCGTACCCGCCGGCCTCGGGCCCCGCCGACCGGAACGTCCAGCCGAACAGCCCGCCGTAGAAGCCCGTCGCGTCCTCGATGTCAGGGGTGGCGAGATCGGTCCAGTTCGGGGAGCCGGCGGCGAACGGCCTGGTGAGCATGGTGCGCTCCTTCGGTGGAGACCCGTCGTGACACACGTCGCGCGTACTTCCGAGTCTCCTCCTGATACGCCGACGCCGCATGTGTGTCACGCGCGTACCAGGGTGTCCGCCGCCGGACCGGGCCTCAGTGGGCGGAGTGGTCCATGCCGGGCATGTCGGCCATGCCCTTCATTCCCTTGGTGGTCTTCGTTCCCTTCGTGCCCATCGGGTGGTGGTCGGGGTCGTAGTTGGGGATGGTGCCGTCCGGCTTGGCGATCAGGAACATCCCGGCCATGCCCATGTCGGAATGGCTCTGCACATGGCAGTGGTACATCCAGGCGCCCGCGCCCACATGCTCCCCGGCGATGATCTGGAAGCCGAAGGAGTTGGCAGGCCCGGTGATCTTCGTGTCGATGACCGGGCTGGTGTCGTCGGGACCTGTCAGCAGGCCGGTCCTGTTGTCCGCCCAGCGGTGACCGTGGATGTGGAACGTGTGGTAGTACTCACCGTGCGTGATCATGATGACTTCGAGCCGGTCGCCCACCGTGGCCTCGAAGTTGGGCGACTCGGCCGCCGGCTTGTTGTTGATCTGCAGGTCGTTGAAGACGATGGTGAACTGCTTGTCGGGCAGGATGTCGCCCTTCCTGCGGACCACAACGGGGCCGTACATGCCGGCCCGGATCCCGCCGGTGCCGTGGTCGGTGCCCACGACATGGTCGTGGTAGTGCCAGTAGCCCGCGCTGCCCGGCTGCCAGGTGCCGTCGGCGCGCTTGCCCGGGGCGTGCGTGCGCCAGGTGTAGGTGCGCTTGCCGCCGGGTTCCACATGGCTCTTGTTCATCCTGGTGCCGTCGCTGGCGACGTCGTAGTCGACGCCGTGGACGTGGAGACTGGCGGCCACGTCCATCGTGTTCTCGAAGTCGATGTGCAGCGTGTCGCCCTCGACCAGCTCGATGAGCGGTCCCGGGATCGTCGCCTTGCCCTTCTCCAGGCCGTAACCCATCGAACCGTCCGCCAACTTCTCGGCGAACAGGGTGATATGACGCACCTGCCCACCGGCGGGCGCGGTCTTGGGAGGGGTCGCCGCCGAGGTGGCGGAGGTGGCTGAAGTGGCCGCTGGGGCCGATGCGACCGCGAGCGACGTCACGCCCGTCGCGGCGGCGCCGCCCGCCAACAGCCGCCGGTTGAAGCTCCGTCTGTCCATGGCCATGCCGAACTCCCGCGTGCCGTACGGAATTTGCAGGGGCTTGCTCCCCCGGGGTCGGCCACACGGTAGACCAGGGATCTTCGTTTATCCACACTCAGGACAAAGTTTGTGGGATTCCGGTCATAGCTATTGGCGGACCGCCGAAAGGGGTCTAGCTTTCCTGGCTGTTGCTGTGACCAAAGAGGGGTGGGTGAAACATGCAGCGCGCACCACATCACCGGTCAAGATCGAGGCGCGGAATAACCGTGGCCCTGTTGGCCGGCGCGATGGCGGCATCTCTGCTCGGCGGAACCGCCGCGACCGCCAACCAGGCGCCGGTGTCCACGGCGAAGGCACTCGACCTTCCTTCGCCGCCCGGCGGCTCGAACGTCAAGGTGCTCGTCTACTACGCGTCCGCGACCGAGGAGTCGCCCGTCGTCAACGCCGGTATCGAGGCGATCGAGGCGATCGGGCAGACCAGCCCGGCGGGCAAGCGCTTCAAGACCGAGGCCACCGCGGACGGTTCGGTCTTCACCAACGCCAACAAGCTCGGCAAGTACAACGCGGTCGTCTTCCTGACGGGCGGCGGCGATGTGCTCGACCCCGACCAGGAAGCCGGGCTCGAGTCGTACGTGGAGGCCGGAGGCGGCTTCCTCGGCATCCATGACGCGGCCAACACCGAGCCGTACTCGGACTGGTTCACCGGACTGATCGGGGCCCGGCCCGCCGCGTCGGCCCCGCCGGCCGTCCAGCGCGCGACCGTCGAGGTCGGCGACCGCGTCCACCCGGCGACCAAGGACCTGCCGCTGGAGTGGAAGCGCTCCGACCAGTGGTTCAACTGGGCCACCAACCCGACCGGTTCGGTGCACACAGTCGCCAAGGTCAGGGAGAGCACCTACAAGCCGGGCACCGGCGCCAACGGCGCTGACCACCCGGTTTCCTGGTGCCGCGACTACGACGGCGGCCGCTCGTTCTACACCGCCATGGGCGGCACGGCCGACTCGTACTCCGAGACCGACTTCCGCGACCACCTGCGCGGCGCCCTCCAGTGGACGACGCGCCTCTCGCGCGCCGACTGCAAGGCGACGATCGACGCCAACTACACGGCGGAGCGCGTCACCCAGCCGAACCAGCCCGACCAGCAGGATCAGATCGGCGAGCCGCACGGCATGACGATCATGCCGGACGGACGGGTGATCTACATCGGCCGCGGCGGCGGCGCCGCGAACGCGCCCGTGGTGACCGACTGGAACGACCCCAACGTCGGCAAGGGCATCGGCCAGATCCACATCTACGACCCGAAGACGAAGCAGGTGACCCTCGCGGGATCGCTGACGGTCTTCGGCAACAAGGGCGGCGGCGACGAGCTGGTCAAGGTCGAGGAGGGGCTGCTGGGGATCACCCTGGACCCGAACTTCGCGACCAACGGCTGGGTGTACGTCTACTACTCGCCGTTCTCCGAGATCGACCGCGACACCCAGATCGGGCAGCGCCGGGTCGCGAGGTTCACCCTGAACCCGACGACCGACAAGCTGGACATGACCTCCGAGAAGGTGCTGCTCCAGTGGCCCGCCCAGATCCACAGCTGCTGCCACGCGGGCGGCGGGATGGCCTTCGACTCGAAGGGCAACCTGTACATCGCCGTCGGTGACAACAACTCGTCGCAGTTCAGCGACGGTTACTCGGGCAACAACCCCGAGCCCAACTACAAGGGTGTCTCCTTCGCCGACGCGCGCCGCACGGCGGGCAACACCAACAACCTCAACGGCAAGATCCTGCGGATCCACCCCGAGCAGGACGGCACGTACACCCTGCCGGAGGGGAACCTCTTCACCGGCAAGGAGACCGCCGAGGGCGGCGGCAAGACCCGCGGTGAGATCTATGTGATGGGCGTGCGCAACCCGGCACGTATCTCCATCGACAAGAAGACCGACACGCTCTACGCGGGCTGGGTCGGACCCGACGCGGGTGAGCCGAGCACCACCTGGGGCCCGGCGAAGTACGACACCTTCTCGGTCATCACCCACGCGGGCAACCACGGCTGGCCCTACTGCATGGGCAACAAGCAGCCCTACCGCGACCGCAACCTGCCCGACCCGACCAAGCCGCTCGGCTGGTACGACTGCGACCACCTGAAGAACGAGTCGCCCAACAACGACGGTCTGGTGAACATCCCGCCGGCCGAGGCCAACAACATCTGGTACTCGCCGCAGGGCGGTGCGCCCGACTACCCGCGCAACGCGGACGGCGTACCCAGCTACGACCCGACCCAGGCGACGTACCTGCTGCCGTGGCTCAAGGGCGGCGGCCAGGCCACCATGGACGGCCCGGTCTACCGGTTCGACCCGACGGTCAAGAGCAGCGTCAAGTGGCCCGAGTACTGGGACGGCAAGTGGTTCGTGGGTGACTTCTACGACGCCACCAACCCGCGCCACGCGGTGCAGATGGACCCGAAGAACGCCGGCGAGGGCGGGCTGCCCGTCAGCGCCGACTCCCTGCGGAAGATCATTCCGGTCGGTGCGGGCGGTATCCGCAACCTGATGGACTGGAAGTTCGCCCCGGACGGCTCGCTCTACGTCCTCGACTACGGGCGCGGCTTCTTCAACTCCGACAAGGACTCCGCGCTGTGGCACATCACCTACAAGGGCGGTGCGCCCACTCCGGCCGCCAAGGACCTCGCCAGGAAGGCAGCCCAGTGAGACAGCGACCTCTACGCCTCTGGACCGCCCTGGTGGGTGCGTTGCTGCTGGTGCTGGGGCTGACCTCGACCGCGGCGTACGGACGCTCAGGCGCCGACGCCAAGGCGGGTGCGGCGGCGGCCCAGACGCTCAACTGGACGGCCGGTGACCCCATCGACCACTTCCTCAGCGCACCGACCACGGCGGTGGCGGGCCCCGCGACGCTCGTCTTCGAGAACAGCGCGGCGACCGGCAACACCACCGGCATGCCGCACACGTTGACCTTCGACGTCTCCAACACCGACTACAACAACGACGTCTCGGTCAACATCCTGGCCAACCCGGCCGACGACACCGGCGGCAAGCACTCCGTCGAGGTCAACCTGACCCCGGGCACCTACCGCTACTTCTGCAGCATGCCCGGCCACAACATGATGACCGGCATCCTGGTCGTGACCGACGGCGGCGGTGGCGAGGACACCACGGCCCCCGAGACCGCGGCCAAGGTGGACGGACAGCAGAACGCCGACGGCGCGTACGTCGGTTCGGCGACCGTCACGGTGACGGCGACGGACGACTCGTCCGGGGTCGGCACCATCGAGTACGCGGTCGGCGCCGACGGCGAGTGGCAGCCCTACACCGCCCCCGTCGTGGTGGACCAGGTCGGTGACCAGTCGATCAGATACCGGGCCACCGACAAGGCGGGCAACGCCGCCGCGGAGAAGTCGGCCGACTTCACCGTCGTGGCGCCACCGACCGACGACACCACGGCGCCGGAGACCTCGGCGACCGTGAGCGGCGAGAAGGACGCCGACGGCAACTACCTGGGCATGGCCACGGTCACGGTGACCGCGTCCGACACCGGGTCAGGCGTCAACACCATCGAGTACGCGATCGGCGCCGACGGTGCCTGGCAGCCGTACACCGCGCCGGTGATGGTCCACGAGACCGGCGCCCGGACGGTCCGCTACCGCGCGACCGACAAGGCGGGCAACGCGGCTGCGGAGAAGTCGGTCGACTTCACCGTCGTGGCACCGCCGGCCGAGGACACGACGGCTCCCGTCACCTCGGCGGCCGTCACGGGCAGCAAGAACTCGAACGGCGCCTACATCACGAGTGCCAAGGTGACCCTCACGGCCACCGACGACGACTCGGGTGTCGACAAGGTCGAGTACTCCATCGACGCGGGCCCGTACCTCGCGTACACCACACCGGTCATCGTCGACCGGGCGGGCGCGCACACGCTGGCGCACCGCGCGACCGACAAGGCCGGCAACACCTCGCAGGCCAAGGAGGTGTCGTTCACCGTCGTCGAGGGCGGTGGCGTGCCGCCGCCCCCGTGCGCCGAGCACGACGAGCGGCTGACGGTCATCGTCGGCACGGTCGACACGGGTGTGCCGAACCGGATCACCAGCAACCGCTGCACCATCAACGAGCGGATCGAGGACGAGCGTGAGTGGACCTCACAGGCGCTCTTCCTGAAGCATGTCGACGGTGTGCTCAGCCAGTTGCTGAGCGAGAACGTCATCGACAAGCGCGAGCAGAAGGCGATCACCAAGGCCGCCAAGCAGTCGAAGATCGGCCTCCCGGGTCAGACCGAGGGGTACAAGGACATCTTCGACGGCACCCAGGCGTCCTTCGACAAGTGGGAGCACGTCGGCGGCGGTCAGATCGACCTGACCACGGACGGCACCATGACCGTCAACCCGACGGTCGGGGGCAGTCTGGGCATGGAGTGGTACCCGGTGCGGAAGTACGACAACTTCTCACTGAAGCTCCAGTTCCGCGACGACGCCACCGGTACGGGCAACGCCAACGGCGGTGTCTTCATCCGCTTCCCGCAGCCGCACGACTTCCCCGGGGAGTCCCGTCCTGAGTGGGTGGCGATCAACTACGGCCACGAGATCCAGGTCTACGACGGTCCTGGCGGCGACATGTACAAGACCGGGTCCGTCTACGGCTTCGACCGCGTGGGTCTGGCCGGGGCGCATCCCACCACCAAGGGCACCTGGAACGACTACGAGATCCAGGCGGTCGATCAGCACTTCAAGATCTTCCGCAACGGTGTCCTGATCAACGAGTTCGACAACAACGCGGGCCAGGCCTTCGAGCCGCCGCGCGACGGTGACGTGGGCACGGACGGACGGCGTTACTCGTCCGGCTACATCGGCCTGCAGAACCACAGCACCACGGACCTGGTCTCGTACCGCAACGTCCGTATCAAGGAGCTGTGACCGGCGCCGACAGAGCCGGTCGACCAGAGTGCCCCCTCCCCGCGCGCACCGCGCGGGGAGGGGGCGTCCTCACTTCTCCGGCTTCTCCGGCCTGGCCTTGCTGGGCTGGACCCGCTTGGGCTCCCCCGGCATCTTCGGATAGTCCGGCGGATACGGCAGATCGCCGTGGCCGTGGTCGCGCTCGTCGCGGTCGGCCAGCTCCAGCAGCCCTTCCAAACTGTGCGGATGCTCGTCCATCCCCGCGTGGACGTCGCCGACGTCGGCGTATCTCACCGGCATCGTGGCGATGTCGAAGTCCTGCGGCGCGACGTCGTCCAGCTCGTCCCAGCGCAGCGGCGCCGAGACCGGGGCGTGCGGCCGCGGCCGTACGGAGTAGGCGGAGGCGATGGTGCGGTCACGCGCCGTCTGGTTGTAGTCGACGAAGATCCGCTCGCCGCGCTCCTCCTTCCACCAGGCCGTGGTGACCCGGCCCGGCATCCGGCGCTCCAGCTCGCGCCCGGTGGCGATGGCCGCGCGGCGCACCTGGGTGAAGGTCCAGCGGGGTTCGATCGGTACGAAGACATGGAGGCCGCGCCCGCCGGATGTCTTGAGCCAGCCGGTGAGCCCCAGCTCGCCGAGGAACGCGTTCAGCTCGTGCGCCGCCCTGACGGCGTCGGCGAAGTCGGTGCCCGGCTGCGGGTCGAGGTCGATCCGCAGCTCGTCGGGGTGGTCGAGCCGGTCACCCCGTACCGGCCAGGGGTGGAAGGTGAGACAGCCCAGGTTGGCGGCCCAGAGCACGGCGGCGACCTCGGTCGGCCGGATCTCGTCGGCGCTGCGGCCGCTGGGGAAGGTGATGTGCGCGGTGGGGATCCAGTCGGGCAGGTTCTTCGGCGCCCGCTTCTGGAAGAACGACTCGCCGTCGACGCCTTCGGGGAAGCGCTCCAGGGTGGTGGGCCGGTCGCGCAGGGCGCGGGTGATCCCGTCCCCCACGGCCAGGTAGTAGCGGGCCACGTCCAGCTTGGTGAAGCCGCGCTCGGGAAAGTAGATCTTCTCAGGGCTGGACAGCCGTACGGTCCTGCCGCCCGCCTCCAGCTCCACAGCTGCACCCATGCTCGTCACGGTAGGCCGCCCGTGCGGCGCGCGCACATCG
>NZ_JTIY01000001.1:5815461-5820668 GCF_000818175.1 Streptomyces sp. AcH 505 | reverse complement strand
AGGTCGTGTCCGCGAAGTCTCGTCTGGCTCGCGATGCCTGGCACGCACGCTCGCGGCGTTGCCGACCTGCCCGAGTAGCTCCGCTACAAGGGCACATCGGCGCCTTGCGATCGCACGCACCAGCCCCCGCGAGCCCCGCCCGAAGGGCGGACGACGATACTTCGCGGACGCTCCCGAGCGCCCGAACCTTTTACCGCGCACAATCGACGCATGGATCTGCCGGTGATGCCGCCCGTGAAGCCGATGCTCGCCAAGTCCGTCGCCACCATCCCGCCCGGTATGCAGTACGAGGCGAAGTGGGACGGGTTCCGGGCGATCGTGCACCGGGACGGGGACGAGGTGGTGATCGGCAGCCGGAACGGCAAACCGCTCACCCGCTACTTCCCCGAACTGGTCGCGGCGCTGCGCGCCGAGCTGCCCGACCGGTGCGTGCTGGACGGCGAGATCGTGATCGTGCACGAGGGGCGGCTGGACTTCGACCGGCTGACCGAGCGGATCCACCCGGCGGACTCCCGGGTGACGCTGCTGGCTGAGCGGACCCCGGCGAGCTTCGTCGCCTTCGACCTGCTGGCCAAGGGGGACGCCTCGCTGCTGACCAGCCCGCAGTCGCTGCGCAGGGAGGCGCTGGAGGCGGCCCTGGTCGGCGCGGGGCCGCCGGTGTACGTGGCGCCCGCCACCACCGACATCGAGCTGGCCGGCGAGTGGTTCGAGCAGTACGAGGGCGCGGGGCTCGACGGGATCGTGGCCAAGCCGCTCGACCTGCCGTACCGCCCCGACGTACGGGCGATGTACAAGATCAAACACGAGCGGACCGCCGATGTGGTGGTGGCGGGCTACCGGCTGCACAAGAGCGGTCCCGTGGTCGGGTCGCTGCTGCTGGGGCTGCACGACGGCGAGGGTGTGCTCCAGCACGTCGGGGTCTGCGCCGCGTTCTCCATGAAGCGCCGGGCCGAGCTGGTGGAGGAGCTGGCGCCGCTGCTGATGGATCCCGCCGACGACGCCGCAGACCATCCGTGGGCCGCCTGGGCGCGGGAGTCGGCGCACGAGGGCGCCAGACTGCCGGGCGCGCCGAGCCGCTGGTCGGGCAAGAAGGACCTGTCCTGGGTTCCGGTGCGGCCCGAGCTGGTCTGCGAGGTGGCCTACGACCACATGGAGGGCGACCGCTTCCGGCACACCGCCCAGTTCCGCAGGTGGCGCACCGACCGTACGCCGGAGAGCTGCACCTACGCCCAGCTGGAGGAGCCGGTCGGCTACGACCTGGGTCAGGTGCTGGCGGGGCCCTGAGCCGCTGGAGCGACGACGGACCGCAGGCCGCCCAGCAGATGGGCGCGGAAGCCGGGGTCGGCGTAGGACTCCCGGGTGTGGCCGAGGGCGGTGTAGAAGACCCGGGCGCCGCCGTGTTCGTGACACCACACCAGCGGCCGGTCCACGCCGGGCGCGCCGCCCTCGTACGACGTGCCGTCGGCCGAGGCGAGGACCCGTGACCGGCCGCGCACGCTGACGTCGAACTCGTACCACTCGTCGGTGCACCGCCATGCGGCGGGCAGCGGCCGGGTCGCCGGGTGGTCCCGGTCCTCGACCCTGACCAGGCCGGGTTGCAGCGCCGGATGGCTGACGAAGCGGGCGCCGATCAGCTCGCCGTAGAACGGCCAGCCGCCCTCGGTGCCCGCCGCCAGATGGACCCCCATGAAGCCGCCGCCCGCCGCGCAGTGCGCCCGCAGCCCTTCGCGGCCCGCGGGGGTGAGGACATCGCCGCTGGTGGAGAGGAAGACCACGGCGCCGTACCGGCCGGGACCGCCCTCCAGGGCAGCCGGGTCCTCGGTCGCCTCCACGGCGAAGCCGTGTGCGGCGCCCAGCTCCTGGAAGGCGCGGACGCCTGCCGGGATCGAGTCGTGCCGGAAGGCGGTGGTGCGGGTGAAGACCAGGACGCGGGTCACGCGAGGATCCTAGGGTGACGGCGCCTCACCGGTCTGGCCGCCCCCGCATGCGGGGGCGGCGGCGCGGTGTGACGGTGCAAGGGTGACCACAGCCAGCGAGACCACGAATCCGGCGCCGGCTCCCGAACCCCCCGTGCTCGAAGGACGGCAGCGGAACATCGTCTTCGGCACGATCATGCTCGGTGTGCTGCTGGCCGCGCTCGACCAGACGATCGTCGGCACGGCGCTGCCGACGATCGTCGCGGATCTCGGCGGTGCCTCCCACATGTCCTGGGTGGTCACCGCGTATCTGCTGGCCGAGACGGTCTCCACGGTCCTCGTCGGCAAGTTCGGCGACATGTTCGGGCGCAAGCTGATCTTCCAGGTGTCGGCGGTCATCTTCATCACCGGCTCGTTCCTCTGCGGTCTCGCGACCGACATGATCCTGCTGATCTCCTTCCGCGCGCTCCAGGGCATCGGCGCCGGCGGTCTCATGGTCACCGCCATCGCGCTGATCGCCGATGTCATCCCGCTGCGTGAGCGCGGCAAGTACCAGGGCGCGATCGGCGCCGTGTTCGGGGTCTCGACGGTCGTCGGGCCGCTGCTCGGCGGGGTGTTCACCGACCATCTGACCTGGCGCTGGTGCTTCTACGTCAATGTCCCGATCGCCGCGCTCGTGGTCGTCGCCGCCGCCCGTACCATCCCCGCCGTCCGCTCGGCGCTGCGCCCGGTCATCGACTACCTGGGCATCGCACTGGTGGCGGTCGGGGCCAGCGCCCTGATCCTGGCGACGAGTTGGGGCGGCAACCAGTACGCCTGGGGCTCGCCGACGATCATCGCGCTGTTTACCGGCGGTGTCGTGGCGCTCGCGCTGTTCTGTGTGGCCGAGACCCGGGCGGCGCAGCCGATGCTGCCGATGCGGCTGTTCCGCAACCCGGTGTTCGCCGTCTGCTCCGTCCTCAGCTTCATCGTGGGTTTCGCGATGCTCGGCGCGCTGACCTTCCTGCCGACCTATCTCCAGTACGTGAAGGGCGACTCGGCGACGATCTCCGGGGTGCGCACCCTGCCGATGGTCGTCGGTCTGCTGCTCGCCTCGGTCTTCAGCGGCAACGTGGTCAGCAAGACCGGCTCGTACCGCTACTTCCCGGTCGTCGGGACGCTGGTGATGGCGGTCGGGCTGTATCTGATGTCGCACATGGGTCCTGGCTCCGGGGTATGGCTGGAGTCGCTGTACATGTTCGTGCTGGGTGTCGGCATCGGACTGTCCATGCAGGTGCTGACCATCGCGGTGCAGAACACCGTCGACTACTCCGACCTCGGCACCGCGACGTCCGGGGTCACCTTCTTCCGTACGCTGGGCAGTTCGTTCGGCACGGCCGTCTTCGGCACGATCTACGCCAACTCGCTGAGCGGCCATCTGCGTACGGGGGTCGCCGAGGCGGTCAGGAACGGCGGGAGCGCGGCGGCGGTCTCCAAGGCGGCGGGGAGCCCGCGGACCCTGCACCGGCTGCCGGCCGCCCAGTCGGGGCCGCTCGTGCAGTCGTACACGGACGCGCTGCAGACGGTGTTCCTGTGGGCGGTGCCGGTCGCCCTCGCCGGGTTCGTGGTGGCGCTCTTCCTCAAGCAGGTGAAGCTGCGGGACTCGGCGCGGGCCGGCTCCACCGACATGGGCGAGGGGTTCGCCTCACCGAGCGGCAGCAACTCGGCGCGGGTGCTGGAGCTGTCCGTCGCGAAGATCCTGCACAGCGCCCACCCGGACACCGGGCGCGGCATCGTCGTCGCTTCGGACACCCGGCTCGACGTCGCGGGCGCCTGGGCGGTGATGCAGGTGGAGCTGTTCAGCCGGCTCGTCGGGCACGCCAGCATCGGGCTGATCGCCGCGAGCCGCAGCATGCCTCCCGAGGTGCTGGTGCCGGTCTTCCAGCGGATGGTGGACGAGGGCTACCTCACCCGGCACGGCAATCTCTTCGCGCACACCGAGGCGGGGCGCCGGGAGGCGGCGCTCATCACCTCGGCCTGGGGACGCTGGCTCAACGAGCGGCTGGCCACCGACCGGGGCGCCCCGAGCGACGCGGAGCTGCGCCGCGCCGTGGACTCCATCGCCAAGCGGCTGCTCGCCGAGGACCTGGCGAGGCCGCTGCGCCCGGCCCCGCGCCGGGTGCCGGCCGGGGCCACGGCGGTGGAGGACTGACCGGCCGAGGTCGGCCGGGGGTGGCCGGGTCAGTCGAGGTAGCTGCCGTCCACGTAGACCCAGGCGCCGTCGTGCCGGGCGAAGCGGCTGCGTTCGTGCAGCGCGCCCCGGCTGCCCAGGTTGGTGTAGCCGGCCCGGAAGGTGACCGTGCCATGGGTGTGGAAGGCGGTCCCCTCGGTGCTGTCCAGGATCTCCAGGCCGGTCCAGCGCATCGCCGGGTCGAGGTCGACGCCCGACGGGCGGGTGGCCGGGTCCCAGGTCTTGAGCAGATACGACTCGTCCAGGACGACGAAGGCGCTGTAGCGCGAGCGCATCAGCAGCACGGCGGTGGGCGCGGTCATGGGCCCGATGTGGAACCGCCCGCAGCACTCGCCGTACGGGGCGGGGAGCCCGCAGGGGCACGGCGCCCCCGTGGGGTGCTCCGCGGCCGAGGAGCGGGTGCCGGGGCCGGTGGCGCCGGTGCGCCGGGGGCGGGCGGGACGTCGGGACATGCCCCTATTGTGCCTCGGCGGAGGCGCGGAAAGTCCCTGGTTGCTGTCCTGGACCGAAGCGCCGGCGGTACGCGCTGGGCGGCAGTCCGGTGCGCCGGCGCAGCTGGGCGCGCAGGTTCGCCGCGGTGCCGAGGCCGCTGAGCCTGGCCACCCGCTCAAGACGGGTCTCGCCGTGCTCCATGAGCCGGCAGGCGAGGGCGACGCGCTGCGCGGTGAGCCAGGCCAGCGGGGTGGTGCCGAGCTGGGTGCGGAAGCGGCGGTGCAGCGTCGCCTGGCTGACGGCGGCGCGTACCGCCAGGTCGGGGACGGTCAGCGGGGTGTCGAGGTGGGCGGTCGCCCAGTCGAGCAGCGGGGCGAGCGAGGAGTCGGGGACGGCGGGCAGCGGCTGCTCGATGAACTGTCGCTGGCCGCCGTCGCGGTGCAGCGCGAAGACGAGCCTGCGGCTGACGGCGACCGCCGCTTGCGCGCCGTGGTCGCGGCGGATCAGCTCCAGGCACGCGTCGAGGGCGGCCGAACTGCCGGCGGCGGTGACGATGTCGCCGTCGTCCACGAACAGCACGTCCGGATCGAGCCGTACGGCGGGGAAGCGCTCGGCGAACTGGCGCGCCC
>NZ_JTIY01000001.1:5784889-5815013 GCF_000818175.1 Streptomyces sp. AcH 505 | reverse complement strand
CGTCCAGCACCCCGGCGGCGGCCAGCGTGAACGAGCCGCTGCAGAAGCTGACCAGCCGGGCGCCACGGGCGGCGGCGCGGCGGACGGCGTCCAGCACGGCGGGCGACGGCGGGGTCTCGGGGTCGGGGCGGTTGGGCGCGATGACGGTGTCGGCCCGGTCCACGGCGTCCAGCCCCGCGACACCGGAGAGCTGGAAGAAACCGGAGTGCATCCGTACCGAGGGGGACTCGGCGCACAGCTCGAAGTCGTACCAGGGCCCGTCGATCTCCGGCCGGTCGAGTCCGAACATCTCGGTGGCGACGCCCATCTCGAAGGGGTTGGAGCCGTCGGCGACGATCATGACGACCCGGTGCGAGGAATCTTGCGGCATACGCGATTCCTAGCACTCACGCGACGGGGCGGGCAACACCCACGATGGAGCCATGACCACTGAGCGCACGCAGCCCAGCACCCGGCCCATCGCCCTGGCCGCCGCCCTCGACTCCTTCGACGCCGTGTGGAGTCCGCGCATCGTGACCCGGGTCAACGACTACGACATCCGTATCGCCAAGGTGGTGGGAGAGCACATCTGGCACGTCCACGAGCAGACGGACGAGTTCTTCCAGGTGCTGGAAGGCGAGCTGCTGATCGGGCTCCGCGAGGACGGTGGCGAGCGGACCGTCACCCTGCCGCGCGGTTCGGTCTTCACCGTGCCGCGCGGGATCTGGCACAAGCCGTCCTCGGCCGGCGGCGCCTCGATCCTGGTCGTCGAGCCGAGCGGCACGCTCTCGGTGGGCGACCGGCACGACGAGGTGCCCGGCCATGTCGACGCCACGACGGGGCACGCCCTGTGACCGCCGCGCGGCGGGCCGCGCTCGCGGATGTCGTCGCGATCCCCTCACCCCCTTCGACGCGGCGGCCAAGGTAGGCGGCCTACCGCACGCTGGTACGACGGCTGAGCCACCTGCTCGAACAGAGGTACCCGACCCGTACGCGGGCTGAGAGCGGCGGCGGTCAGCGGTGGCCCAGCCGCGCCGAGAGGGCGTTCGCGCCGTTCGACGCGAGCTGGGCCAGCTCGCTCTCCCGCTCGTCGCTCCAGCGGATCATCGGTACGGAGATGGACAGGGCGGCGACGACCCGGCCCCTGCTGTCGCGGACGGGCGCCGCCACGCAGCTGACGTCGGGGTTGGACTCGCGGTGCTCAACCGCCGTACCGCGCTCCCTGACCCGGTCCAGCTCGGCACGGAGCGCGGCCGGGTCGGTCAGGCTGCCGGGGGTCATCGCGACCAGTTCGCGGCCGGCGAGCCGCGCCTCCAGTTCGGTCCGCGGCAGCATGGCGAGCAGCATCTTGCCGACCGACGTGCAGTGGGCGGGCAGTCTGCGGCCCGCGGCCGAGACCATGCGGACGGCGTGGGTGGAGTCCACCTTCGCGATGTAGATGACGTCCGTGTCCTCCAGGACGGCGACATGGACGGTCTCGTCGCAGGTCTCCGCGACCTCACGGGCGACCTGCTGACCCTCGGCGGCCAGGTCGAGTTGTTCCGCGTAGCGGCTGCCGAGCTGGTAGGTGCGTACGCCGAGCCGGTAGCGGCCGGGCTGGTCCGGCAGGGCGACCAGGTACGAGCGGGCGGCGAGCGTGGTGAGCAGTTCGTGCACGGTGGTGCGGGGCAGCCCCAGCCTGCGGATGACGTCGGGCGCGGTGAGGGTGCCGTCGCCGTCCAGGAACAGCTCCAGAATGTCCATCGCCCGCGTGACCGCGGGGACCAGCCGTCCCATGTCCGACCACCAACCTCGTTCGGTGTTCCGGCCGTTGGCCGATATGACGAACACAGGTTAGCTCTCGGCACACCCATTGACACCCCTCGGTGGAGCTGAATACGGTCACGCCCAGCATTTCGAACGCTTGACGAAATTTCGAACAAGCTCTGCGGACCGGGCTCGACGGAGAGGCCAACTGCCTTGCGGATCACCGGAATCAGCACGCATGTCGTCGGGACGCCCTGGCGCAACCTCACCTACGTCCTCGTCCACACCGACGAGGGTCTGACCGGGGTCGGCGAGACCCGGATGCTCGGCCGCACGGACGCGCTGCTGGGCTATCTGCGGGAGGCCGAGGCCAACCACATCGCCGGGTCCGACCCGTTCGCGGTGGAGGATCTGGTCCGCCGGATGAAGTACGGCGACTACGGGCGGGCCGGCGAGATCGTGATGTCGGGCATCGCGGTGGTCGAGACGGCCTGCTGGGACATCAAGGGAAAGGCGCTGGGTGTCCCGGTGTGGCAGTTGCTCGGCGGCAAGGTGACCGACCGGGTCAAGGCGTACGCCAACGGCTGGTACACCACCGAACGCACCCCCGACGCCTACCACAAGGCCGCCGAGGCGGTGGTGGCGCGCGGCTACCGGGCCCTGAAGATAGACCCGTTCGGCACCGGGCACTTCGAGCTCGACCGGGCCGCCTCCAACGAGGCGGTGGCGCTGATCGAGGCGGTGCGCGACGCGATCGGGCCCGACGCCGAGCTGATGCTGGAGATGCACGGCCGGTTCAGCCCCGCCACCGCCGTACGGCTGGCGCACGAACTCGCGCCGTTCGCACCGGCCTGGCTGGAGGAGCCGGTGCCGCCGGAGAACCTGAAGGCGCTGCGCAAGGTCGCCGACAAGGTGGATCTGCCGATCGCCACCGGCGAACGCGTCCATGACCGGATCGAGTTCCGCGAACTCTTCGAGTCGCAGGCGGCCGACATCATCCAGCCGGACGTCGGGCACATCGGCGGCATCCTGGAGGCCAGGAAGCTCGCCGCCACCGCCGAGACCCACTACGTACTGGTCGCCCCGCACAACGTAGGAGGTTCGGTACTGACCGCCGCCAGCCTGCAACTGGCCGCCTGCACACCGAACTTCAAAATCCTTGAGCACTTCAACGACTTCGCGGACGCCGACATCAAGAAGGTCGTCACCGGTGCGCCGGAGGTCGATCCGCGGACGGGGTGCTTCGAGGTGTCGCACGCACCGGGGCTCGGTGTCGAGTTCGACCCGGAGGCGGCGGCCGAATTCCCGCAGCAGCAGGCGCGGTTCGACCTGTGGGCGGACGGCTGGGAGAAGCGCGCACCGAAGGCTCCGCGATGAGCAGCCGGGCGATCGTCGTCGAACGGCCCGGCGCGCACCGGCTGGTGACCGGTCCGGTGCCGGTACCGGGCCCCGGCGAGGTGCTGGTGCGGGTCGCCGCCGCCGGGATCTGTATGAGCGACCGGGAGGTGTACGACGGACGGCGCGACGCGGGTTACGTCCGCTACCCGGTCACCCCGGGCCACGAGTGGTCGGGGACGGTCGAGGCGGTCGGCGAGGGCGTCGACCGGCGGCTGACCGGACGCCGGACGGTCGCCGAGGGGTTCCGTAACTGCGGGGTGTGCGACCGGTGCCGCGAGGGCGAGACCTCGCTGTGCGCCGCGGGGTACGACGAGACGGGGTTCACCCGGCCCGGCGCCTTCGCCGACCATCTGCTGGTGCCCGCCCGGCTGTTACATCCGCTGGACGACGCGGCGGACCTGCGGTCGGCGGCGCTCCTTGAGCCGGCCGCCGTGGTGGCGGCCGCCGTACGGGCCGCCGCTCCGCAGCCGGGTGAGCGGGTCGCCGTGGTGGGGACGGGAACGCTGGGCCTGCTCGCCGTCCAGCTGCTCGCCCGCTACTCCCCCGCCGAGCTGACGGTCGTCGACCCACGGACCGAACGGGCCGAGCTGGCACGGGAGTTCGGCGCGACGAGCGTGCGCACCCCCGAGACGGCCACGGACGAGCACGGCCGCTACGACCTGGCCCTGGAGACGGCGGGCGCCCCGGCGACAGCGACCGCGGCCTGTGCGCTGGCGCGGCGCGGCGGCCGGGTGCTGCTCACCGGCATCTTCCCGCCGGACGCGACCGGCATCGACCCGGCGAACCTGACGCTGCGTCAACTCACCGTGCGGGGCGTCTTCGGCGCCCCGACCGCGGCCTGGGCCTTCGCCGTACGGGCGTTCACCGCCGGGCTGCTCGCACCAGGACCGCTGATCAGCCACGAGTTCCCGCTGGAGAAGTACGCCGAGGCCGTGGCGCTGGTGGGCGGCGGCGGCCCCGGCACCGGCAAGGTGCTGCTGCGCCCCTGACCACGCCGGGGCCCTGGCCCGGCACGCCCGACGTTCCGAACCTCGTCCGGTATGTCGAACAAAGAAACCGACCGAAGGACTCGTCCGTGACCGACGCATCAGCTTCCGTCCCCCGGCGCCCCGGCGAAGAGGCACTCGCCGCGCTCGGCCTGGCCGCCCCCGAGCACAACCCGGCGGACACCTCTCCCCACGCGTTCCCCGACGGCGGCAGATGGCGCACCGAAATTCCCTCGGTGGAGGGGCCCGAGGCCCTTGCCGAGGTGTTCAAGGAGTCGGCGCGCCTCGATGTGCCGATCCACCGGGTGAGCCAGGGCAGCGGCGTCTGGATGCTGTCCGACACCGACATCACCGACATGGCCGACGCGTGCGCCGCGCGCTCCGTCGAGCTGTGCCTGTTCACAGGCCCGCGCGGCACCTGGGACATCGGCGCCGCCACCCGCAGCGACTCGGGCGGCGCGGGACTGCGCGCCCGCGGCCATGACGCGCTGGCCGGCTGCGTCGAGGACGCGGTACGCGCCGCCGAGTTGGGGGTGCGGTGTCTGCTCGTCGCCGACGAGGGGGTCCTGTGGACCCTGCACCGGCTGCGGGAGCGCGGCATCCTGCCCGCCGACACCACGCTCAAGGTCTCGGCGCTGGTCGGCCCGGTCAACCCCGCGTCCTACGCGGTGGTCGAACAGCTCGGCGCCGACTCGGTCAACATCCCCTCGGACCTGTCACTCGCGCAGCTCACCGAGATCCGCCGGGCCAGCCGGGCGCCGATGGATCTCTACATCGAGGCGCCCGACGATCTGGGCGGCTACGTCCGGATGTACGAGACGGCCGAGCTGATCAGGCGCGGTGCGCCGCTCTACCTCAAGTTCGGCCTCTCCAAGTCCCCCGGTATCTACCCCTACGGAGCCCAGCTCCGCGAGACCGCCCTGAGCAGCGCCAGGGAACGGGTCAGGCGCGGCCGGCTCGTACTCGATCTGCTCGGCAGGCTCGGCGCCGACGGCGGTATGTCACCGCTCGGCTCCCGGCTGCCCGGGCCGCTCAACCGCTTCCCACTCCTCCACGAAAAGGACTGATGCCGTCATGCGCACCCGCGGATCAA
The DNA here is from genome assembly GCF_000818175.1 of Streptomyces sp. AcH 505. Classification (GTDB taxonomy): domain Bacteria; phylum Actinomycetota; class Actinomycetes; order Streptomycetales; family Streptomycetaceae; genus Streptomyces. The sequence goes on along the minus strand of NZ_JTIY01000001.1, from coordinate 5,809,811 downwards.
CGCTCGCCGTCGTCGCCACGGCCCTCGCCCTCTCGCTCGCCGCGTGCGGGCAGAGCAGCGAGGGGGGCAGCAAGGCCGAACAGAAGGACGGCGGCAAGGGCGGCACCATCGGCATCGCCATGCCGACCAAGTCGTCGGAGCGCTGGATAGCCGACGGCAACAACATGGTCGCCCAGTTCAAGAAGCTCGGCTACAAGACCAATCTGCAGTACGGCGAGGACGACGTCTCGCAGCAGGTCTCCCAGGTCGAGAACATGATCACGACCGGGGTCGACGTGCTGGTGATCGCCGCCATCGACGGCCGCGCGCTGAGCGACGTACTCCAGCAGGCCGCCGACAAGGACATCAAGGTGATCTCGTACGACCGGCTGATCCTGGGCACCAAGAACGTCGACTACTACGCCTCGTTCGACAACGAGAAGGTCGGGGTCCTGCAAGCGTCGTACATCGTGGACCGGCTCGGTCTGGCCAAGGGCGCGAAGGGCCCGTTCTCCATCGAGCTGTTCGCCGGGTCGCCGGACGACAACAACACCCGCTACGTCTTCGACGGCGCGATGAAGACGCTCAAGCCGTACCTCGACAAGAAGCAGCTCGTCGTCAGGAGCGGCCAGACCCGGCTGAACCAGCTCACGACGCTGCGCTGGGACGGCGGCACCGCGCAGAAGCGCATGGACAACCTGCTGACCAAGGCGTACGGCTCGCAGGACGTGGACGCCGTGCTCTCCCCGTACGACGGCATCTCGATCGGCATCCTGTCGGCGCTCAAGTCCGACGGCTACGGCACGGCGGCCAAGCCGTACCCGGTCGTCACGGGGCAGGACGCCGAGGTGGCGTCGGTGAAGTCGATCATCGCTGGGCAGCAGACCCAGACGACGTTCAAGGACACCCGGGCGCTGGCCAAGCAGGCCGTGCAGATGGCCGACGCGATGCTCACCCACAAGAAGGTCGAGGTCAACGACGAGACGACGTACGACAACGAGGCCAAGGTCGTGCCGGCGTTCCTGCTGAACCCGGTGAGCGTCGACAAGTCCAACTACAAAGCCGAACTCGTCGACTCCGGGTACATCAAGGCGAGTGACCTCGGGTGACCGCTCCGGTGCTGGAAATGCGGTCCATCGTCAAGACGTTCCCCGGGGTCAGGGCGCTGTCCGAGGTCTCCCTCACGGTGGCGCCCGGTGAGGTGCACGCCGTCTGCGGGGAGAACGGCGCGGGCAAGTCCACGCTGATGAAGGTGCTCAGCGGCGTCCATCCGCACGGCAGTTACCAGGGCGAGATCCTGTTCGAGGGCACGCCCTGCGCCTTCAAGGACATCGGCGCGAGTGAGGCGCGCGGCATCGTGATCATTCATCAGGAGCTGGCCCTGATCCCCTACTTGTCGATCGCGGAGAACATCTTCCTCGGCAACGAGCGGGCGACCCGGTCCATCATCAGCTGGAACGAGACGCTGCGGCAGGCGGCGGCGCTGCTGAAACGGGTGGGGCTCGACGAGCATCCGCAGACGCGGGTCGCCGACATCGGCGTCGGCAAGCAGCAGCTCGTGGAGATCGCGAAGGCGCTCGCCAAGAAAGTGCGGCTGCTGATCCTGGACGAGCCGACGGCCGCACTCAACGACGGGGACAGCGCGGCGCTGCTGCGGCTCATCCGGGAGCTGAAGGCGCACGGCATCACCTCGATCATCATCTCGCACAAGCTGAACGAGATCGCCGAGGTCGCCGACTCCGTCACCGTCCTGCGGGACGGCAGGACCGTCGAAACCCTCGACGTGGGCGCGGAGTCCACGACCGAGGACCGCATCATCCGCGGCATGGTGGGCCGCGATCTCGACCACCGTTTCCCCGAACGCACCCGTTACGAGGGCGATCCGGGGACGCATCCGGCGCTGGAGGTGCGGGACTGGACCGTGCACCACCCCATCGACCAGCAGCGCAAGGTGGTCGACGGGGTCTCGTTCCAGGTCCGCAGGGGGGAGATCGTCGGTCTCGCCGGGCTGATGGGCGCCGGCCGCACCGAGCTGGCGATGAGCGTCTTCGGGCGCTCCTACGGCCGCGACATCAGCGGCACCGTCCTCAAGGACGGCCGGGAGATCCGGACCCGGACGGTGCCGGAGGCGGTCGGGCACGGCATCGCGTACGTGACCGAGGACCGCAAGCGCTACGGGCTGAACCTGATCGACACGATCGGCCGGAACATCACGCTGAGCGCGCTGTCCAAGGTTTCCAACCGCGGCTTCGTCGACGGGCACGAGGAGCGGCGGGTCGCCGAGTCGTACCGCGCTTCGATGAACATCAAGGCGCCGACCGTCTTCGAGCAGGTCGGCCGGCTCTCGGGCGGCAACCAGCAGAAGGTCGTCCTCAGCAAGTGGATCTTCGCGGGTCCCGAGGTGCTGATCCTGGACGAGCCGACCCGCGGCATCGACGTCGGCGCCAAGTACGAGATCTACACCGTCATCGACCGGCTGGCCGCGCAGGGCAAGGCGGTCGTCCTGATCTCCTCCGAACTGCCCGAACTGCTCGGTATGTGCGACCGGGTCTACACGATGGCGGCCGGCCGGCTGACCGGCGAGGTGCCGAGGGCCGAGGCGACCCAGGAAGTCCTGATGCGCCACATGACCAGGAACGTGAGGTAGTCGCCATGGGTCAGGACACCACCGGGGCGCTGCTGCTGGAAGCGGCGCGGCGCAACATGCGGCAGTACGGGATGCTCGTCGCGCTCTGTCTGATCGTCGTCCTGTTCGAGATATGGACCGACGGCGTGCTCCTCAAGCCCAACAACGTCACCAATCTGGTGCTGCAGAACAGCTACATCCTGGTCCTCGCCATCGGCATGATGATCGTCATCATCGCGGGCCACATCGATCTCTCGGTCGGCTCGCTGGCCGCCTTCGTCTCGGCCGCCTGCGCGGTGATGATGGTGGAGCACCAGGTCCCCTGGGTGCTCGCGCTGGTGCTGGGGCTCGCCATCGGGGCGGTCGCCGGGGCCTGGCAGGGCTTCTGGATCGCGTACGTCGGCATTCCGTCGTTCATCGTGACGCTCGCGGGCATGCTGCTCTTCCGCGGCGGCACCCAGATCCTGCTCGGGTCGCGGTCGCTCGGTCCGTTCCCGGAGGGCTTCCAGAAGATCTCGACGGGCTATCTGCCCGAGGTCGGCCCGGACACGAACTACCACAATCTGACGCTGCTGCTGGGCCTCGCGCTGCTGGCCTTCGCCGTCTTCCAGGAGGTCAGGGACCGGCGCAGGCAGCGGGCCTACGAGCTGGAGGTGCTGCCCCGCAATCTGTTCCTGCTCAAGTGCGGGGCGCTGGCCGCCGCCGTGCTCGCCTTCACGATGACGCTGGCCAGCTACCGCGGCGTCCCCGTCGTCCTGCTGCTGCTCGCCGCGCTGCTCATCGGGTTCGGCTTCGTCATGCGCAACGCGATCGTGGGCCGTCATGTGTACGCGCTCGGCGGCAACCAGGCGGCGGCGAAGCTCTCCGGGGTCAAGGACCGGCGGGTCACCTTCCTGGTCTTCGTCACCATGGGGGTGCTCGCCGCACTGGCCGGGATCGTCTACGCGGCCCGGCTCAACGCGGGTGTGCCGCAGGCCGGGGTCAACTTCGAACTGGAGGCCATCGCCGCGGCCTTCATCGGCGGCGCCTCGATGAGCGGCGGTGTCGGCACGGTGTTCGGGGCCGTCATCGGCGGTCTGGTGCTCGGCGTGCTCAACAACGGCATGTCCCTGGTGGGCGTCGGCACCGACTACCAGCAGGTCATCAAGGGTCTCGTGCTGCTGGCCGCCGTCGGCTTCGACGTGTGGAACAAACGAAAGGTGGGTGGCTGACGCGCGGCGGGCCCGCCCTCTCGGCGATGATCGGTACCGGCCGGGTGACCTCCGCGCCGACCGACACGAAGGGCGGTTCACTGGATGAGGCTGACGATTCTGGGCGGTGGCGGTTTCCGGGTGCCCCTGGTGTACGGCGCGCTGCTCGGCGACCACGGCGAGGGCCGGATCACCCGGGTCACGCTGTACGACGTCGACCGGGGGCGGCTCGGCGCCGTCGCCCGGGTGCTGGCCGAGCAGGCGGCGGGCGTGCCCGGGGCGCCGGAGGTCGTCGCCACCACGGATCTGGACGAGGCGCTGCTCGGCGCCGACTTCGTCTTCTCCGCGATCCGGGTCGGCGGGCTGGAAGGGCGCGCCGCGGACGAGCGGGTCGCCCTGGCCGAGGGGGTGCTGGGGCAGGAGACGGTCGGCGCGGGCGGTATCGCGTACGGGCTGCGCACGGTCCCCGTCGCCGTCCGTATCGCCGAGCGGGTGGCGGCGCTGGCGCCCGACGCCTGGGTCATCAACTTCACCAACCCGGCGGGGCTCGTCACCGAGGCCATGTCGCGGGTGCTCGGTGACCGGGTCATCGGGATCTGCGACTCACCGGTGGGGCTCGGCCGGCGGGTCGCCCGGGTGCTGGGCGCCGATCCGGATCAGGTCTGGATCGACTATGTGGGGCTGAACCATCTGGGCTGGCTGCGCGGGCTGCGGGTGGCGGGCAGGGACGAGCTGCCCCGGCTGCTGGCCGACCCGGCGGCGCTGGGCTCCTTCGAGGAGGGCCGGCTGTTCGGCCCCGAGTGGCTGGCCTCGCTCGGCGCGATCCCCAACGAGTATCTGCACTACTACTACTTCAACCGCGAGACCGTACAGGCCTACCGGTCGGCAGAACGCACCCGTGGCGCCTTCCTCCGCGACCAACAGGCGGGTTTCTACGCCGGGTTGGCCGGACCCGAGAGCACGGGGTCCGCGCTGGACGCGTGGCACCGTACGCTCTCCGAGCGCGAGGCCACGTACATGGCGGCCAACCGTACGGCGGCCGGGGTGGGCGAACGGGACTCCGCCGACCTGGAGCCGGGCGGCTACGAGAAGGTCGCGCTCGACCTGATGCGGGCCGTCGCACGTGACGAGCGGGCGACCCTGATCCTGAACGTCCGCAACGGCACGACGCTGCGTGTGCTGGACGCCGAAGCGGTCATCGAGGTGCCGTGCCTGGTCGACGCGAACGGCGCGCATCCGGTGACGGTCGGTCAACTTCCCGGCCACGCGGTGGGGTTGGTCACCGCGGTCAAGGCGGTCGAGCGCGAGGTCCTGGAAGCGGCGAGCGGCGCCTCACGGGCGAGCGCGGTCAAGGCGTTCGCCCTGCATCCCCTGGTCGACTCGGTGACGGTGGCCCGGCGGCTGCTGGACGGCTACACGGCGGCGCACCCGGGGCTCGGCTATCTGCGGCGGAGCTGAGGCGGGCCGGCCCGGACCGCGTCCGGAAATGACGCGTGCGATGCCGCAGCGCACCTGAAAAGTGCTGCGGCACCGCACGCGTACCCCACCCGTTCTCTCTATGGTTTGCGTGCCACGCCCGCGTAGCCCGGTATCGGTTCGCCGCCGGGTGCGGAGGTGGCCTCTCCCGGATCCGGACGCCACCGCTCGGCCAACGCGACGCCCGGCTCCACGAGTTCGAGTCCGGTGAAGAACTCGGCGAACTCGTCACGAGAGCGCAGGGCCAGCGTGAGGCCCCGGTTCTCGTACAGGGAGCGGGCCTGTTCCGCGCTGTCCGGGGTGAAGTCCCCCGTTGCGTGGGAAAGGACGAGATAGCTGCCCGGAGACAGCGGTTCGAGCAGTCGCCGCACCAGGTCGTGCGCGCCGTCCTCGTCGGAGACGAAGTGCAGCAGCGCGACGAGCGACAGGGCGACAGGCCTGTCGAAGTCCAGGATCCCGGCCGCGGCCTCGATGATGGCATCGGGTTCGCGGGCGTCGGCCTGGACGTACTCCGTGGCACCCTCCTGGGTGCTGCGGAGCAGCGCCTCTGCGTGCCGGAGGACTATCGGGTCGTTGTCGGTGTAGACGACACGGGAATCGGGGGCGACCTCCTGGGCGATCTGATGGAGATTCGGTTGGGTCGGGATACCCGTCCCGATGTCCAGATACTGCCGTACTCCGCCGGTGGTACCGAGCCAGCGGGTGGCGCGGTGCATGAAGCCCCGGTTGACCTTGGCCATCTCGTGCGCCCTGGAGTCCAGGGTGAGCAGCTGCCGCCCCATCTCCTCGTCGACGGGATAGTTGTCCCGCCCGCCGAGGAGCCAGTCGTACACCCGGGCCGGATGCGGCTTGCTGGTGTCGATGGGGAGGTGCCCGGTCATGCGCGCTCCATGAGTCTCAGGGTCTGTGGGCAGGATCTGCGGAACAGGAGTGGCTGCGGATCAGGTCAGCAGGAAGTCCGCCTGCCCTGACTTGGCCCCCTGGATGAAGGCCTCGATCTCGCCGGTCGTGTAGATCAGTGCGGGGCCTTCAGGGTCGGCCGACTGACGCACCGCGACTCTGCCGTCGGCCAGCTTCATGGCCTCGATGCAGTTGCCGCCGTTGCCGCCGCTCCACGGCTTGTGCCAGCCATCGGCGCCAAGGTCGGTGGCGGGCATGCCGTTGTATATGGGATCCATTCACAGCTCCTTGCGGACATCCTTGAGGATCTCCTTCGTGCGTTGTGCAGTCGCGGCCTGCGCCGCCATCCGGTCCATGACCTCCAGGTGAGTGGCCACCTCCGGGCGTGCGTCGAGATAGACCGCGCCCGTCAGGTACTCGCTGAAGACCATGTCCGGAAGTTCTGGTACAGCGAAACGGAAGATCACGAACGGCCCGTAGGTGCCGGGATGGTGCCCGCTCGCGAATTCCGCGATCTGTAGCGTCACATTGGGCAGGTCGGCGGCTTCGAGCAGCCGGTCGATCTGCTCCAGCATGATGTCCGGGTCGTCACCGACGGGCCGGCGCAGCACCGTCTCGTCCATGACCACCCAGAATCTCGGTGCGTCCTCCCGGGTGAGCAGCGACTGGCGCTCCATCCGGAGTGCCACGTGCCGTTCCATCTCCGCCGGCTGGGCCTGCCCCACGGCCCCCGCGTGCATGACGGACCTGGCGTACCCCTCCGTCTGGAGCAGCCCGGGAACGAAGTGCGGTTCGTAGGCCCGCAGGAGGGATGCGGCGCCCTCCAGGCTGACATACATGCTGAACCAGTCCGGCAGGATGTCGTGGAAGCGCTGCCACCAGCCGGGCTTGTTCGCCTCCTCCGTGAGGTCGACGAACGCGTCCGACTCCTCCTGAGCGACCCCGTAGGCCCTGAGCAGCACCTGTACGTACGGGATCTTCAGCGTGACCTCGGCCGTCTCCATCCTGCGGATCGTGGCCGGCGCCACGCGGAGCAGCTTGGCGGCCTCTTCGCGTTTCAGGCCGGACCGCTCGCGCAGGTCCTGCAGACGTCTGCCGAGCACGACCTGACCCACGGTCGGGGCTGACCGCGGTTCACTCACTTTGGAGACCTCCCCACGCACGATTGGCAGCAGTCTGCCATGACTCCACGACGAAGAACACGGCACTCTGGAATTTTCAGAGTGCCACTTGCCAAGTGTCCCCGACGGGTGGAGAGTGGATGAGTGAACCAGTTCACGCGATTGTCGCGCTGTGCCGTGGGAGAGGCGTCACGCGCAGCAGTCGCTTCCCCACCGTTAGGAATCGGTCGTGGCACCTGGTAACGCGCTCACCCCCCAGCTGATCACCGTGTGCCCTGGCAACGTTGTCCGACGCTACGGATTCGAGTTGCCCGCCCGTGCGGAGTCGGTAAGCCGTGCTAGAAAACTGACCCAGGACCGGCTACGCCGGTGGGAGGTGGCCGAGGAGACCTGTGAGACCGCCGTCCTGGTGGTGTCGGAGCTGGTCACCAACGCCGTGGTGCACGCCGCCGGCGACCACGTCATCTGCGAGATACGCGAGGAGCAGGGGCGGCTGCGGATAGCGGTCGAGGACCAGGGTTACGGACCGACCGGCCCCCAGCTGCACCGCGCGGCCGAGGACGAGGGCGGACGGGGACTCTTTCTTGTCGATTCGATGTGCAGCTGCTGGGGAGCGCACGACACATCCGGATACGGACCCGGGCGTGTCGTCTGGGCCGAGCTCTCACCGGAGAAGGAGACGGAGGCCCCGTGCTGAGGACCGCGCTGCACCGCTTCACCCAGGGCCTGCGCGCCGAGCACGCCGGCCGGGTGCAGCTTCCGCTGCCGGCCACTCTCCCGGCCTCGCTGGGCTGTGACGCGGTGGGCGTCCCGGCCCGGCACGGTTTCCGGCTGATGGCCCGGTTGCCGCGCAGCGGCTGTGTCTTCGCCGACGCGGACTGGTGGTGGTGGATCGTCCCCGCCGGCTCCGACCTGGAGCTGGCCTGGCCCGAGCCCGCCCGCTACGTGGAGGGGACCAGCGTGCCGGCGGCGCGCCCCCGGCTGATCCACTGGCCGGACGACCCGACGCCGTACACGCCGCCGATCCCCTTCTACCTCATGGTGTGCCAGCTGGCCGGCACGGCGCCCGCCTGGGACTCGCAGGTCCCGCGCACCGTACCGACCCCTCGCTGACCGCCTCTCCCGGCCGGCTCTCCCGGCCCGGGCAGAGCCGCCAAGGCCGTCAGGGCTGTCAGGGCTGTCAGGGCTGTCAGGGCTGTCAGGGCTGACCGAGTACGAACAGCGCCGCGCGTGCCACCGCGGCGTCCGGGCTCTCCCAGTTCCGTACCCGTACCGTCACGCTCTCGCCCGGCAGCAGCGTCAGCAGCCCCTGGTCGGCCACGGCCGCAGGGGCGAGCCTGTCCGCCTGGAGCAGCAGGTCCCGCAGCAGCGTGCGCGCGGTGATCACGACGCCCACGCCCTCTCCCGTACCGTCGTCGGGCGCCAGCGTCACCTCGTACTCCGGCACGGGGTAGCGGAACGCGAGGTCGCGGACCGGTACGTGCAGGGCGCGCAGTCCGTCCGCGTCCGCGACGAGGTACTCCTCCCCGGAAGCCGCGTCGGGCAGCAGCGCGTCCGGCACCGGCGCGTTCGCGACCGTACGTGCTTCGGCGACCAGCGTCACCCGCTCCCGGCCGAGCACGTCGCCCGCCGCCGACATCCGCCGCAGCTCCACCTCGGCGTGCCACGGCCGCGCCGACTGGTTGACGGCGTGGACGGCCGGTCGTCCTTCCCTGAGTTGTACGGTCAGCAGCCGGTCGGCGTAGAGCCTGCGCAGCTCGTACCAGAGCGGTTTCAGCCTGGCGTCGCCGTCGACGGCCGCCCACGAGGTCACCGGCCAGCAGTCGTTGAGCTGCCAGACAACGGCGCCCGCGCTCAACGGCCAGTGCGAGCGCCAGTGTTCGACGCCCGTGGCCACCGCGCGCACCTGGTTGACCTGCATCAGGTAGTGCCAGCGGTCGAAGTCTTCCGGGATCTCGAAGTGCCGGGCGAGACCGCGCTCCAGCTTGCCGTTGCCGTCGGACGCCTTCTGGTGGTGCAGCATCCCCGGTGAGTCCGGGCGCAGTTCCTCCCCGGGCAGGGCGCGCCGCAGCGTCGCGTGTGCGGGCGGCGCCTGCCAGCCGAACTCCGCGACGAAGCGCGGGACTTCGTCGAGGTAGTCGGTGTAGTCGGCGACGTTCCAGACGTCCCAGGAGTGCGTGACGCCGTGCGCCGGGTCGTTGGGTTGGTGGTCCCACGACCCCGACCAGGGGCTGCCGGCCCAGTACGGCCGGGTCGGGTCGGTGTCGGCGACCACCCGCGGCAGCAGTCCCAGGTAGTAGCCCTCGCCCCAGGAGTCGCCCGCCAGCCGCTCCTCCCAGCCCCAGTCCCGGAACGCCCACAGGTTCTCGTTGTTGCCGTTCCACAGCACCAGACTGGCGTGCGGCATGAGCCGCGCGACGTTCTCCCGTGCCTCCGCCTCGATCTCGGAGCGCAGCGGCTGCTCCTCCGGGTAGGCGGCGCAGGCGAAGAGGAAGTCCTGCCAGACCATCAGGCCCAGTTCGTCGCAGACGTCGTAGAAGTCGTCACGCTCGTAGATACCGCCGCCCCAGACGCGTACCAGGTCCACATGGGCCTCGGCGGCCTGGCTCAGGCGCTCGCGGTAGCGCTCCGTCGTCACCCGGGAGGGGAAGATGTCCTCCGGGATCCAGTTCACGCCGCGGACGAACAGCCGCTCGCCGTTGACGACGAACGTGAAGCCGCTGCCGTGCGCGTCGGCCGAGGTGTCGATCTCGACGGTACGGAAGCCGACGCGGCGCGACCACCGGTCGAGGGCGGCGCCGTCCTCGTCGTGCAGGGTGACCTCGCAGTCGTACAGCGGCTGCGCGCCATGGCCGTTGGGCCACCACAGGTCGACGTCCGGTACGACGGCGGTCACCGTCGCCGCGTCCCCGTCGAAGCTCCCGGAGACCTCCTGGCCGCCGACCCGGACGGTGGCGGTGAGCGTACGGCCCGCCGCCCGGTCGGTGCGCTCCACGTCGAGCCGGATCTCCACCCGCCCCGCGGATCCCTCGACGGTGACCAGCGGGCGTACCCGGTCCAGCCGCGCCGTGGACCAGTGGTCGAGCCGTACGTCCTTCCAGATGCCCGCGGTGACCAGGATCGGTCCCCAGTCCCAGCCGAAGGCGCAGGCCATCTTGCGGATGAAGGGCGCCGCCTCGGGATACGCCTCACGGCGCGCCCCGATCTGTTCCCTGACGGCGTCGGCCGCGGTGTAGGCCGAGGTGAACCGTACGGAGACCGGGGTCGCAGCGCCGCCGGCCGCGTACCGGCCGGTGATGTCGAACCGGTAGCCGCGGTGCATGTTGGCCGTGCGGCCGATCACCTCGCCGCCGACGCTGATCTCGGCGGCCGTGTCCAGCCCTTCGAAGACCAGGTCGGTCCGCTCGTGCGCCGTGTCGCGCGCGCCGAGCGTCGTCTCGTACTCCCAGTCGGTGCGGCCCACCCAGTCGACGTCGAGTTCGTTCCGTCCGATGAACGGGTCGGGGATCCGGCCCGCCGCGAGCAGGTCGGTGTGGACACAGCCCGGCACCTGGGCGGGCAGCGCCTCCCCTTCGTGCCGCAGCGTCCAGCCCTCGGTGTGGGGAACCGCTTCCCTGCTGCGGGGGCGGTGGTTGTCGGTATTCATGGTGATCACCTCACGACTCGCGATTTCGTGCGTTCAGGCCTGTCGTTCAGAGCTGCCGTTCCGGGCTCCTGCCGTTCAGAGCCGTCGTTCAGGGCTGTACGCGCCGGACCTCGAAGAGCAGGGCCTGCGCGGGGGCCAGCGTGGGCAGCGGCACCCCGGCGCCGGCGAGCACGGCGCCGGGCAGGGTGACCCAGCCGTCGAGTGCGGCGGTGTACCACGCGGGGCCCGACACCTGGTGGGCCACCGGCAGGCCCGCGTCGTCGCGGACCCGTATCTCGTAGCGCGCCGCCGGGTCGAGGCCGGGCAGCCGGGTCCTGCCCGACTGGCCGTCGCCCGACGTCCCGGTCCTGGCCCAGCAGTAGAGCGCCGAGCCGCCGTCGGCCGCGACCACGCCGTGCAGCAGCACGGCGTCGTCCGCCAGGTCGGCGCGGACCACGCGGCCGCTGTGCAGCAGCGCCCGTACCTCCTTGTACAGCGCCACCCAGCGGCGCAGCGCGGTCAGTTCCTCCGGTGTGCGGGCGGTCAGGTCGTCCTCGATCCCCGCGTGCCCGAAGAGCGCGGTGAGCTGACGGAACGACGCGTCGGTCACCCGGCCCGTGGTGTGGCTGCGGGGGCCGCCGACATGGGTGCCGATCAGCTCGGGCGGCAGCAGCTGGCCGGTCCAGCGCTGCACCGACTGGCGCTCGACCGGGTCGTTGCAGTCGGACGCCCAGACCCGGTCGGTGCGGGCGAGGATGCCGAGGTCGACCCTGGCCCCGCCGGACGAGCAGCTTTCGATCTCCAGCCGGGGGTGGCGCTCCTTGAGCGCGTCCAGCAGCCGGTAGGCGGCCTCGGTCTGGGCGTGCACACCCGGCCGGTCCTGACCGCCGGGACCTCGGCCGACCGCTTCGTGCAGATCGCGGTTGTGGTCCCATTTGAGGTAGTCGATCCGGTAGCGGGTGACCAACTCGTCCAGCGATGTGAGGAGATGAGCGAAGGCGTCGTCGTGCGCCAGGTTCAGTACGTACTGATGGCGCGCGCTCGGGCCGAGGCCCACGGACGGGCCGAGGATCCACTCGGGGTGCTCGGTGGCCAGCCGCGAGTCGAGGTTGACCATCTCGGGTTCGACCCAGAGGCCGAACTGCATGCCGTGGCCGTGCACCCGGTCGGCCAGCGGTCCGAGTCCGCCGGGCCACACCTCGGGGTCCACGGCCCAGTCGCCGAGTCCCGCCGTGTCGTCGCGGCGGCCGGTGAACCAGCCGTCGTCCAGGACGAGCCGTTCCACCCCGATGTCCGCCGCCCGCTCGGTGAGTTCCAGCAGCCGGTCGACACGGTGGTCGAAGTAGACCGCCTCCCAGGTGTTCAGGGTGAGCGGGCGCGGCGTCACCGGGTGCTGGGGACGGGCCCTGAGCAGGGCGTGGAACCGGTCGGCGAGCGCGTCGAGGCCCTGGTCCGACCAGACGAAGTGGCAGACGGGCGCCGTGTAGCGCTCCCCCGGTGCGAGACGGATCTCGCCGGGGGCGAGGGACTCGCCGCCGCCGAGGACCGCGCCGTGCACCCCGGCGCCTTCCGGTGAACGCTCGGCCAGCCAGCGCTGGTTGCCGCTCCAGGCCACATGCAGGCCCCACACCTCACCGGTGCGGAAGCCGAAGCCCGGCATCCCGACGGTGAGCAGATGGGGCGCGTCCTGTCCCGGCTTGCCCCGGCGCACCTCCCTGACATGGCTGCCGTGCGCGAGGGTGCCGCGCTGGGGTGCCCGCTCGCGGCACCACTTGCCGGTGAAGTCGAGGATCTCGACGGCCCGTGCGGGCAGCGGCAGCAGCGTGGTCACCCCGGCCAGGTCGTACGGGGTGGCGTCCTGACCGCCCGTCAGGACCTGCCTGGTGAGTTCGGTCCGTACGCTCAGCACCCCGGAGGGCTCCAGCAGGTAGCCGAGCGTGATGTCGAGTTCGCTGACGTCGTCGGCGAGTTGGAGCACCAGCTCGCCCGCGCTCTCGTGCGCGTCGACCAGCCGCAGCCGGGGGGTGGTCGCGACGCCGCCCCGGTGGCCCTGGTGGGCGGGGGTGCCGGACCAGTTCTCGGCCTCGGTCGGCCAGACGGTGAACTGCCGTACGGAGTCTGGCGCGTTGTTGAGGACGACGCCTTCGGCGGTGCGGCTGAGCGCCGCGAGGTCGTCGTCCGTCAGGGGGCCGAGGTCCGCGCCCCAGTGCAGTACGCGGGGCAGCGGCCCGGTCAGCTCGACGGCGAAGCTCACTCCGGCCGCGCGCAGATGGGCGATCCGCGCGGTGGTGCGGGTCATGCGGTGGGTCCTTTCGAATCAGCGGACAAGGCCTAGTCCTTCACGGCCAGGAGCTTCTTGGTCTGCTGGGTCATGTCCTTGAATATCTCGTCGTTCGCGTCGTGCGCGAAGAAGTTCTGGAACATCGGCTCCAGCACCGAGCCGATGGCCGTGCCGTTCGCGTAGGGCGGGTAGGCCAGGAGTTCACCGTCCTTCTCCGCCTTGATGAAGACCGACAGGTCGACCCCCTTCGTCGCCATGGACCTGGCCGAAGCGTCCATGGAAGCCGGGATGGAGGGGAAGAAGCTGCCGGACGCCGACGCCTTGGACTGGCACGCCTCCGAACCCATGTAGGAGACCCACTTCCAGGTCAGCGCGGGGTGCTTGGTGCCGGTCCAGATGACGTTCCCGTTGGAGTTGCTGCTCGTGCCGCGCTTGCCGCCGGGGCCCGCCACGTTCGGCGAGATACCGACCTTGAGCTTCGGGAGCTGGGCGAACTGGGTGGCCTCCCAGGAGCCGCCCGGGTAGATCGCCACCTTGCCCGAGCCGATCATGTCCGTACCGCTGGGGGTGTTGCCCGCCGAGGCGAACTCGCCGTCCTTCGGGGCGAATCCACGGTCCGTGAGCTGCCGGAAGTAGTTCATCGTCCGCACGAAGCGCGGGTCGGCGTAGTCGAACTTGCCTGGCCAGGACGGCTTGTCACCGAGCCGCCAGCCGAGCGACGAGACGAACGGGCTCCAGGTGGTCTGGCCCGTGAAGTCCTTCGTGGCCATCGTCCCGATGCCGTAGGTCTTGACGTGCTTCTTGTCGAAGCCCGGCTGGTCGCCGCGCACGCCCTTCTTGTCGACGGTCAGATGGGCGATCATCTTCTGGAACGTACCGCCGTCGTCCGGGTTCCAGTTGAGCGCCCTGACGTCGGCGGCGGTGTAGCCGGCCTTCTTCAGCATGTCCTCGTTGAAGTAGAGCGCGGCGGACGCCCAGTCCATGGGCAGTCCGTACTGCTTGCCGTCGGTGTACTTCCACGCGTCCACACCGACCGAGAACTTGCCGATGTCGAAGTGGGTCTTCTTCATCAGCTCGTCCAGCGGCATCAGCTGCTTCAGCGAGGCGTACTGCTGGAGGTACTGGACGCTGTTCATGAACGCGTCCGGCGCGGTGCCCGCGACGAAGCCCGCCAGCAGTTTGGTGAAGTAGTCCGCACTGTCGTACTGCGAGATCTTCACCGTGACCCCGGGGTTGGCCGCCTCGAAGGCGGTCGCGCACTCCTGGTAGCCGGCCGCCTGTTTGTCGTCCCAGGTCCACCAGTTGAGTGTGGTCCGGCCCGCCGGACCCGCGTCCGCGCCGCAGCCGCTGAGCAGTGCGGCGGTCGCCGAGAGGACCAGGCCGGCGGTGAGCTTGGCCCGTACGCGTCGTGTGAACCGGATCGTCATCGTTCCTCGATTTCCTGGGCCGGTGCGGAGCGGAAGGCGGCGAGCGCGTCGGCCACGTCCTGCGCGCCGCCCGCCTCGTGTCCGTTGAACTCCCACGTACGGATCGACTTGGGCCCCCGGTAGGCGTGGTAGGCGCCGAAGGCGGTGGACGGCGGGCAGATGTCGTCCATCAGCCCGGTGGAGAAGTGGCCGGGCGCCTGGGCCCTGCGGGCGAAGCCGACGCCGTCGAAGTAGCCGAGCGTGCTGAGGACGGCGTCCGCGGCATGCCGGCGCGCGCCGAGGTAGCCGGTGAGTTCGGCATAGGGGAAGGTGCCGGTGACGGCGAGCGCGCGGCGGATGTCGGTCAGGAACGGCGCCTGGAAGTGTCCGGCCGCCAGGTCCGGCACCAGACCGGCGGCGGCGAGCGCGATGCCCGCGCCCTGGCTGTTGCCGGTGACAGCGACCCGCGCGGGGTTGACGGTGTCCAGGGTGCGTACCGCGTCGATCGCGCGGACCGCGTCGGTGAAGACCCGCCGGTAGTAATACGTCTCCTTGTCCTCCACGCCCCGGGTGAGGAAGCCCGGGTACGCCGGGCCGCTGCCGACCGGGTCGGCGGTGTCGCCGCCCGCGTGCGCGCCGCCCTGGCCGCGCGTGTCCATCAGCAGGTGCGCGTAACCGGCACTGGCCCACACCAGGTCGTCGTACGGGCCGCCCCGGCCGCTGCCGTACCCGTGGAACTGCACGACGGCGGGCAGCGGGCCCCCGCGCTCGGCGGGCAGCCGCAGCCAGGCGTGCACGGGGTGCCCGCCGTAACCGGCGAAGACCAGGTCGTACACCTCGACCGTGCGCAGTTCGGTGCGGACGGGCGTCAGCACCGGATCGCCGCCCGCCGCGCGCGCCTCGGTGAGCGTGGCGTCCCAGAACGCGTCGAAGCCCTCGGGTTCCCGGTAGCCGCTGCGGTACGCGTGCAGCCCCGGCAGGTCCAGGTCGCTCAGCATGCGGGCGCCAGCTTCCCGTCGAGGACGATCTCCTGGCCGGCCGCGATCCGGACCGAGACCAGCGCGTCCCCGTGGCGCAGCCGTACCGGGGCCGTCCCGTCGCCGGAGATCCGGCGGACGGTCACCGAAGTGAGCGTGCCGTCCTGCCAGTCGAGGTCGGTCTCCAGGCCGCCCCGGCAGCGCAGCCCGCGCGCCTGTCCCACCGCCCACCGCGCGGGCAGGGCGGGAAGCAGGGTGATTGTCTCGCCGTGGCTCTGCACGACGAGTTCGGCGAGGGCGGCGGTGAAGCCGAAGTTCCCGTCGATCTGGAAGGGCGGATGGCTGCTGAAGAGGTTCGGCAGCAGACCGCCCCACCGCGAGCCGTCGACCGGGGCGTGTTCCGCCGGGTCGTACGACAGCGGGCGTACGGCTTCCAGGAAGAGGTCCCTGGCGATGTCGCCGTCGCCGAGGCGGGCGCGCAGCGCGATCTTCCACGCCCAGGACCAGCCCATCGCGCCCGGCCCGCGCCGGTCGAGCACCGTGCGGGCCGCCGCGGCGAGTTCGGGGGTGGTGTCCGGATCGATCTGGCCGAGCGGGTAGACGGTGACCAGCTGTGACATGTGCCGGTGCGCCGGGTCGACCTCGGGCAGGTCGGTCGCCCACTCCTGGAGCCAGCCGCCCTCGGTGACGGCGGGGGTGCGCAGCCGGGGCAGCGCCGCCCTGATCTCCGTACAGAGCGGGTCGTCGATGGCGAGCACGTCGGCCGCGGCGAGACAGCGCTCGAACAGGGCCCTGATCAGGCCCATGTCCATGGTGGTCGAGCGGGTCAGGGACGCGGGGGTGCCGGCGGCCGAGCGGAAGAGGTTCTCGGGCGAGGTCGAGGGGAGGGTGTCGAGCTGTCCGTCGTCGCCCTCGACCAGCCAGTCGAGACAGAAGGCCGCCTGGCCGCTCAGCAGCGGCCAGCCGCGCTCGCGCAGAAAGTCCGCGTCGCGGGTGAAGTCGTAGCGGTCCCAGACGTGTTGGACCAGCCAGGCACCGCCCATCAACCAGAATGCCCAAGAAGGGTTGCCGTGTTGCCCGCCGACCGGCAGGGACCAGCCCCACATGTCGGTGTTGTGGTGGGTGACCCAGCCACGGGCCGCGTACAGCTCACGGGCGACCGGGGCGCCGTTCTCCGCCGCCCGGTCCAGCAGGTCGAACAGCGGCAGATGGCAGTCACCGAGTCCGGTCACCTCGGCGGCCCAGTAGTTCATCTCCGTGTTGATGTTGACGGTGTAGTTGGACGACCAGGGCGGCCGCAGTTCTGCGTTCCAAATGCCCTGGAGGTTGGCGGGCGGGCCCGCGCCCGCGCGTGAAGCGGAGGCCAGCAGATAGCGGCCGAGCTGGAACATCACGGTGGCGGCGAGCGCGTCGTCCGCGCCGGAGAGGAGATCGCGCTCGACGTCGAAGGTGCCGCTCCCGCGCTGCCCGACGCGCAGCGAGGTGGCGCCGAGCAGTGCGCGCAGATCCCACTGATGCTCCGTCATAAGCTGCTCGGCGCCCTGGGCGAGGGCAAGTTCGGCCCGGGTGGCCGCGTGCGCGCGGTGGCCGGCGCGGGTCCTGCCGTCCTGGCCGGGGGTGTGCGTACGGGACCAGAAGTCGGCGCCCGCCGTGGAGGAGGCGACGGTGATCAGTGCGCGGGTCATTCCGCGCACGGCCCAACCGCCGTCCCGCGCCGTGACGTCGCCGTCGGTGTCGACACGGACGGCGAGCGCCGCGTACGGGTCGTAGCCCGCGCGCTCGGGGCCCTCGGACGTCGACTCGTCGGCGTACCGCAACGGTTGGGCCACGGCCTCCTCGTGCAGCGGCGCGCCGTCGACCGGGACGGCCACACCGATGAGGATGCCCGACTCCCCCGTCTCGCGGTGGAGTTCGCGCAGCGGGCTGCCGAGATCCAGGGCCAGGTCGACCTGACCGTCCGTCACGGCGATCTCGACGCAGAGGGCGCCGGCGGGCCGGTCGGCCCAGGTCTGTCGGCGCAGGGTCCGGGCGCCGTACCGGATCTCCTCCTCGACGACACCGTTGTCGAGGTTGAGGGTGCGGCCCGTGAAGCTGCCGGGCTCCGCCGCTTCGAGCCTCATGGTGAGGTCGGCGAAGGGCAGGAACTCCTGGGTGTAGTCGCCTTCGAAGGACATCACCAGGGCTTCGGCGCGCGGGTGGTCGCCCGCCGTGACGGCGGCGCGGATCTCGGCGAACCGTTCGGGTCCCGCACCGGCGGCGCGCACCGCGTCCAGGGCCTGCGCCGGGCCTTCGGGGGTGCCGGACCAGAGGGTCGAGTCGTTGAGCTGGATCCTGGCGGTTTCGACGCCGCCGAAGACCATGGCACCGAGCCTGCCGTTGCCGACGGGCGCCGCCTCGTGCCAGTCGGCGGCGGGCCGTGCCCAGTGGAGCCGCAGATCGTCGGGGGTGCTGACGGGTTTCACAGATCCAAATATGGGTCCGTACATGGGTCCGTACTTCCTACTTCAGGCCGGTGAAGCCGATGGAGTTGACGATGCGGCGGCCGAAGACCATGAACAGCACGAGCATCGGCAGGGCGGCGATGAGGGTCGCCGCCATCAGCCCGGCCCAGTCGGGCGCGGCCTGCGGGGACGACTGCTTGAAGACGCCGAGGGCGAGGGTCAGCGGCCTGGCGTGCTCGCCGTTGGTGACCAGCAGGGGCCAGAAATAGTCGTTCCAGGTGTTGATGAACGTCAGCAGGGAGAGCGTCGCGATCGGGGCGGCCGTCATCGGCAGGGTGATCTTGAAGAAGATCCGCATCCGGGAGGCGCCGTCCACGATCGCGGCCTCCTCGATCTCGGTGGAGAGCCCGAGCATGAACTGCCGCAGGAAGAAGACGTTGAACGCGGAGAACAGGGCGCCCGGCAGGATCAGTCCGGCGAACGAGTCCATCAGCCCGAGGTTGCGTACGAGCACGAAGTTCGGCAGCAGGGTGAGGATCCCGGGCACCATCAGCGCGCAGAGCAGGACCGTGAAGACCGCGTCACGGCCCTTCCAGCGCAGCCGGGAGAAGGCGTAGGCGGCCATCGCAGAGAAGAAGACGACCAGCGCGGTCTGGACGGTGGCGTAGACGATCGAGTTGCGCAGGTAGAGCGCGGTGTCGAGGGAGGCGCCCGAGCCGCCCTGCGACTGGGCCTCGGCGGTCGAAGCGAGGCCGAGGGCCCGTTTGAAGGCGCCGACGGTGAAGTCGACGGGGAGCAGGGACGACGGATCCGTGGGCAGGGCCACGTTGTTGGAGAAGGCCGTCCGCAGGATCCAGTAGAACGGGAAGATGGTGACGACGAGCACGACGACGACATAGATCCAGGCGACGGCCTTGCCGGGGGAGAATCGCGGGCGCGCTCCCGCTGCCGGGCGCGGCCCGGCTGTCGTGGCGGATGACGACAGGGTGGACATGGTCCGGCTCCTCAGCTCAGGTCGGATTCGTTGGCGCGGGCCAGCCGCATCTGGGTGAAGGTGATCGCGATGAGCATCACGAACAGCGCCAGCGACATCGTCGAGGCGTAGCCGAAGTCCAGTTCCCCGAAGGCTTTCTCGTAGATGTACATCTGGAGCACGTTGGAGGCGTTGGCCGGGCCGCCCTTGGTCGTGACCTGCACGATGTCGAAGACCTGGAAGGATCCGATGACGGTCAGGATCACCACCATGACCAGGATCGGCCGCAGCAGCGGCACCGTCAGCCTGCGGAACATCTGCATCTCGCTCGCCCCGTCGAGCCGGCCCGCCTCGTAGACCGTCGGCGGGATGGTCTGCAGCCCGGCGAAGATGAGTACGGCGTTGTAGCCCATGGACTTCCAGATGCTGATCGCGGCGAGCGAGGGCACCGCCCAGTGGCTGTCGCCGAAGAACAGCAGATGCTGCCCGGTGACCTTCTCGATCAGCGCGCTGATGATGCCGAGCTGCGGGTCGAGCATCCACTGCCAGACCAGGGCGGCGACCACGCCCGAGATCAGGAACGGCAGGATGATCAGGCCCCGGATCACGGTGGAGTTGGTCAGCCGGTGCAGTACGACGGCGGTGATCAGCGAGAAGAGCACCCCGAGGACGACGGAGACCGCGACGAAGTAGGCGGTGACGCCCAGCGAGTGCCAGAAGACGCTGTCGTGGATCAGCTCGCGGAAGTTGGCGAGGCCCACCCACTTCGCCGGGGTGAGGATGTGGAACGTGGTGAAGCTGAAGTAGAGGCCGCGCACGGTGGGGTACGCGAAGAAGACCAGGAACCCGACGACGGCCGGGGTGATGAGCAGCCACGCCAGCTTCGCGTCGCCGCGCCGGTGGGTGGCCACGGCGCCCGGCCGCTGCGAGCGGCGGCCCAGGGGCCCGCGTACGGCCTTGAGGCCGGGCGGCGCAGTGCGAGCTGACAGTGCCATGGCTGCTCCATTTCGCCGCTTCGTCGCGGCTGTTCCGTGGCTCCCTGAGTGAGGGGGAGCGCCGCGACCCTAGTCAGGGTTTCCTTCCAGGGTCAATATATTGACCACCACTGTTTGCGGCGGATTTACGGCTGGTCGGAGCGTGAATGGTCGCAATCGCGGTCCATTACCTGCCCTGAGAAGGTAATATTCCGACCGTGAGTCTCTCCCAGCAGCCACCCGCCGCCGCCCTGGTGTTCCAGACCCTGTTGACGCAGGGGCCGCTGACCCGGGCCGAACTCGGCCGCAGGACCGGGCTGTCGTCCGGAGCCGTCACCAAGGTCTCCACCCCGCTGCTCGCCGACGGCTGGATCACCGAGATCGGCCAGCCCGTCGGGGAACGGCAGCCGGGCAGGCCGGCCACGCTCGTCGCCGTCCGGCCCGACCGGGCGCGGTTCGTCGGCGTCAAGGTCACCGCCGACGAGCTGATCGGCGTCCTGGCCGACCTGACGGCGACCCAGCTCGCCACCCGCCGGGTCACCCTCGGCTCCCGGGACGTCGGCACGGTCGTGCGGGCCATCGCACGGCTGGTGGGAAAGCTCGCCGCCGAGCCCGGCGGGGAGCACGCGCCCGAGGTGCACAGCGTCGGTGTGACCATCTCGGGCGATGTCGACGGGCACACCGGGGCCGTACGGTACTCACCGTTCCTGGACTGGCGCGGTGTGCAGCTCGCCGCCCTGGTGGAGAGCGCGACGGGCATCGCGACCGTCATCGACAACGACGTACGGGCGCTGACGGTGGCCGAGCAGTGGTTCGGCTCGGGAGCGGGACTCTCCTCGTTCGCCCTGGTCACCGTCGGCGCGGGAATCGGCTGCGGAATCTCGATCAACGGCCATGTGGTCTCCGGCGCGCACGGGGTGTCCGGCGAGATCGGCCATCTGCCGGTGGGCGGCTCCGACCGGGTCTGCACCTGCGGCAACACCGGCTGTGTGGAGGCCATCGCCTCGGCCCAGGCGATCGTCGACCAGGTCAGGGAGGAGACCGGGGACACCGCGCTCACCCTGGCCGACGCCACCCGCCTCGCCCACAACGGCGACGAGGCGGCCCGCCGGGTCTTCACCCGGGCGGGCAGGGCGCTGGGTCTCGCCATAGCGTCGGTGGCCAACCTCTTCGGACCCGAGCGCATCATCATCTCCGGTGAGGGCGTCGCCTCGTACGACCTGTTCAGCGACGAGATCCGGCGGGCCTTCGGCGCCCAGGCGTTCGGCACGGCGGCCGACTGCGATCTGGTGGTGCGCCCGCTGCCCTTCGAGGCGTGGGCGAGGGGCGGGGCGGCGGTGGCGGCGCAGCGGCTGTTCGCGCCGGGCCGGACGGCCGGATCGGCGCTCCCCGCCGGATGAACCGGCGGTCGTCACGGCGCGACGGACGGGTGCCCCGCGGCCTCCGTCGTGGGGCGGACCTGCCAGGACACCCCCTGCGCGCAACGCCGATCACATAGGCTCGTCAGCGACATGAACAACAACCACACATCCCTCGGCCCCAAAGCGGACAAAGAGACAGTGCGCCGGCACAATCTGAGCCTTGTGCTGCGCGCGGTACGGGACGAGGGCGAGGCGACCAGGGCCGGGGTCGCCGCGCGCGTGGGACTGACCAGGGCCGCGGTGTCGTCCCTGGTCGAGCAGTTGCTGGAGAGCGGCTTCCTCTCCGAGTCCGGCAAGACGTTCAGCGGACAGGCGGGCCGGCCTGGCACGGTGCTGAAGGTGACCCGTTCCGGGCCGGCCGGGATCGGTGTCGAGATCAACATCGACTACGTGTCGGTGTGTGTCGTCGATCTGTCCGGCACCGACCGGGTCCGGCTCACCGAGCACATCGACAACAGGGGTGCGCTGCCCGCCGAGGTGCTGGCCCGTGGCGCCCGTATCGCCGCGCGCACCCTGGAGTCCGCCGCCGAGCAGGACTTGCTGCCCGTGGGGGTCCAACTGGCGCTGCCGGGGCTGGTGTCGGGCGGTACGGTCCGGCAGGCCCCCAACCTCGGCTGGAACCGGGTGCCCGCCGAGGAGCTGTTCGCGCGCGCCCTGGCCGAACTGCAGCCGGAACAGCCCGTGCTGCCGGTGAGTTCGGAGAACGAGGCCAATCTGGCCGCGCTGGCCGAGCTGTGGTTCGGCGGCCTCGGCCCGTTGCGCTCGTTCCTGTATCTGACCGGTGAGATCGGCGTCGGCGGCGCGCTGGTCCTCGACGGTGAACTGCTCCGCGGCGCGCACGGCTTCGCCGGGGAGATCGGCCATGTCGTCGTCGACTCCGAGGGCCCGCTGTGCCGTTGCGGTTCGCGCGGCTGTCTTGAGCAGTACGCGGGCCAGTCGGCGCTGCTGCGGGCGGCCGGCATGGACGAGAACTCCGGGGTGCCGGGCGTCGCGGAGCTGGAGCGCAAAGCGCGCGGCGGTGACGCGCGGGCGGTGGCCGCCGTCGAGCAGGCGGGCACGATGCTGGGCCGCGTCCTGTCGGGCGCGGTGAATCTCTTCGACCCTGACGCGGTCGTACTCGGCGGGATCTACCGCGAGTTGATGCCCTGGCTGTCGCCCTCGGCCGACCGGGAGCTGACGGCCCGGGTGGTCTCGGGCCTGTGGCCGCGCGACAGCGGCCGGCTGCGCGCCTCCTCGTCGGCGGGCGACGCTGCGCGCGGCGCGGCCGCCCTGGTCGTACGGGCCGTCCTGGCCGACCCGGTGGCCTACGTACGGCGCGAGGCGAACCGCTGACAGCCGCGTGAGCGCGGGCAGCCGGAGGCCCGGGCAGCGGGGCTGCCCGGGCCGAACGGCACCCTCGCGAACGCGTCTGCCCGGAAGGCGGACGGGTCAGCGGGCGCCGAGCAGGTGGTCCATGGCGAGCTGGTCGAGCGCCTCGAACGCCATGCCGCGCTCGGCGGCGGCGTCGACGTCGAAGTCCTCGAAGGCGGCGCGGTCGGCGAGCAGCGCCGCCACTCCGTCGGCCGCCGTGGGCTGGGCCAGCTCGTCCAGGCGCGCTGCCCGCAGCGCCTCCTGGACCTGCGGGTCGGCGCGGAACGCGGCGGCGCGCTCCTTGAGGATCAGGTAGTTGCGCATGCAGCCGGCGGCCGACGCCCACACCCCGTCGAAGTCCTCGGTGCGCGGCGGCTTGAAGTCGAAGTGCCGCGCGCCTTCCCAGCCCGCGCTCTCCAGCAGGTCCACGAGCCAGAAGGCGGCGCGCAGATCACCGGCGCCGAAGCGCAGGTCCTGGTCGTAGCGGGTGCCGTGCTGGCCGTTGAGGTCGATGTGGAAGAGCTTGCCCGACCACAGCGCCTGCGCGATGCCGTGCTGGAAGTTGAGCCCGGCCATCTGCTCGTGCCCGACCTCCGGGTTGACGCCGAACAGCTCGGGGCGCGCGAGGCGGTCGATGAAGGCGATGGCGTGGCCGACGGTGGGCAGCAGGATGTCGCCGCGCGGCTCGTTGGGCTTCGGCTCGATGGCGAACTTGATGTCGTAACCCTGCTCCGTGACGTACTCGGCGAGCAGGTCGAAGGCTTCCTTCATCCGGTCGAGCGCGAGGCGCACGTCCTTGGCACCGCCCGACTCGGCGCCTTCCCTGCCGCCCCAGGCGACGAAGGTCTTGGCGCCCAGCTCGGCGGCGAGGTCGACGTTGCGCAGGACCTTGCGCAGCGCGTAGCGGCGCACGTCACGGTCGTTGGCGGTGAAGCCGCCGTCCTTGAACACGGGGTGCGTGAAGAGGTTGGTGGTGACCATCTCCACCGTGATGCCGGTCTCTTCGGTCGCCTGCCGGAACCGCTTGATGTGCGCCTCGCGCTCCGCGTCGGTCGAGCCGAACGGGATGAGGTCGTCGTCGTGGAAGGTGACCCCCCACGACCCCAGCTCGGCGAGGCGCTTCACGGACTCGACCGGGTCCAGGGCCGGGCGCGTGGCGTCACCGAAGGGGTCCTTGCCCTGCCAGCCCACGGTCCACAGGCCGAAGCTGAACTTGTCCTCGGGGGTGGGGGTGAAGCTATCCGTCATCTCTGGCCGCCTTCGACACCTCAAGGTCCGGCACGTGCCGACCTTTTGTTTCCTGACATGACTAATATGGCACGGCGCCCCCGGTACGCAAAAGCCCCCGTTCGCGCTCATCTGTGTCCGACCGGTCGAACATGCACGGGCAGGACCACGGAGAGTCAATGATCGCCGCCCCGGTTCCGGTGCGGCGCCCCATCGCGTAATTTGTTTTTCCCACGTCCAAAACTGTGTTCCACAGCCGGTCAGGAAGAGGTACGTCCATGTCGCGGAGCCCGGTCGTGATCGGCGTCGACAGCTCCACCCAGTCGACCAAGGCGGCGTTCACCGACGTCGAGACCGGCAAGCTGCTCGCCGTCGGGCGCGCCTCGCACCGCGTCACCGGCGAGGGCGGCGCGCGCGAGACCGACCCCGAGGTGTGGTGGAGCGCGCTGCGCGAGGCCGTCACCGCGGGGCTCAAGGAGTCCGGTGTCGACGCCTCGGCTGTGACCGGTATCGCCGTCGCCGGCCAGCAGCACGGACTGGTGGTGCTGGACCGTACGGGACGGCCGCTGCGTCCGGCGATGCTGTGGAACGACACCCGCTCCGCCCCGCAGGCAGCGGCGCTCACCGAGGCGCTGGGCGGCGCCGCCGCCTGGGCGGCACGCACAGGTTCGGCGCCCGTCGCCTCGATCACCGCCACGAAGTGGCAGTGGCTGCGCGAGAACGACCCCGCCGTCGCCGAGGCGACGGCGGCGGTCCGGCTCCCCCACGACTTCCTCACCGAGCGGCTGGCCGGCACGGCCGTCACCGACCCCGGTGACGCCTCGGGCACCAACTGGTACTCCACGGCCACCGGCGCGTACGACCCGGAGCTGCTGGCGCTGCTCGGCCTCGACGCCGCGCTGCTGCCGGCCGTCGCGACCACCGGCGGCGCCCGGATCGGCTCGCTCACCGCGGG
>NZ_JTIY01000001.1:5775859-5784610 GCF_000818175.1 Streptomyces sp. AcH 505 | reverse complement strand
CGCTCACCGCGGGCGCCGCCGCCGAGCTGGGACTGCTCGCCGGTATCGCCGTCGCGGCCGGCACCGGCGACAACATGAGCGCGGCCGTCGGCCTCGGCCTCGGCGGCGCGGGGCTGCTGGACCACCCGGTGCTCAGCCTCGGCACCTCGGGCACGGTGTTCGCCGCGACCCGTACCCGCCCCACCACCCCCGCGCTGTCCGGCTTCGCCGCGGCCGACGGCACGTACCTGCCGCTCGGCTGCACCCTGAACTGCACCCTCGCCGTCGACAAGGTCGCCGAGCTGTTGCGGCTCGACCGGGAGGACGCGACACCGGGCGGCGAGGCCGTACTGCTCCCCTACCTCGACGGCGAGCGCACCCCCGATCTGCCCACCGCGGCAGGCCTGTTGACCGGACTGCGGCACGACACCACACCCCAGCAGCTGCTCGGCGCGGCCTACGAGGGCGCGGCGGTGACCGTCCTGCGCGCCCTGGACGAGGTACTGGCCGCGTGCGGCCTCGACCCGTCGGCCCCCGAGGTGGCGAGCCGTCCACTGCGCCTGATCGGCGGCGGCGCGCAGGGCCGGATGTGGGTGGAGACCGTACGGCGGCTCTCGGGCCGCGGCCTGGTCGTCCCGCAGAGCGGCGAACTGGTCGCCCTCGGCGCGGCGGCCCTGGCGGCGAGCGCGGCGACGGGCGAGGACCCGGTCGCCGTCGCGACGTCCTGGCAGTCCGGCAGCGGCCCCGAACTGGAGCCGGTGACACGGGACCTGGAGACCTGGGAACGGGTCAACACGGTACTGGACCGCGCGGCCCCGAGCCTGCTGTCGTAACCGGGCGGGCCTGAGCCGCCCGCCCGGACGGGATCAGTCCGTCGTCAGCCCCGACGCCGCTCGTGACAGCGCGTCCAGGACCGGGCGGATCAGTGGGTGGTCCTCCGCGCCGCTGCGTACCGCCGCGAAGACGCGGCGGGTGGCGGCCGGGCCTGCTACCGGGCGCACGACCGTGCCCTTCAGGTCCATGCCGCGCAGCGCCGAGCGGGGGACGAGTGCGACGCCCGCGCCCACCCCGGCGAGGGCGACGACCGCGCGGAAGTCGTCGGACGAGTGCACCAGACGCGGCTGGAAGCCGGCGAGTTCGCAGGCGAGCTGGATCACCTCGCGGCACGGGTTGCCCGGGGAGTGGCCGATCCAGTCGCTGCCGGCGAGTTCGGCCAGGACCACCTCGCCAGACAGGGCCAGCGGGTGGCCGGCCGGGAGCACCGCGTCGAAGGGCTCCGCGTACAGCGCCACCCGGGCGAGCCGCAGGTCGTCCTCGCTCGGCGCGCCCCGGTAGTCGACCGCGACGGCCAGGTCCGCCTCGCCGTCGAGCACCATCGGCAGGCTCTCGTCGCCCTCGGCGTCCCGTACCCGTACCCGGATGCCGGGGTGCGTCCCGGACAGCGCCTGGACGGCCGGGGCCAGCACCTCGGCGATGCCGGTGGCGAAGGCGGCGACCGTGACCTCGCCCGCGGCGCCGCCCGCGTACGCCGCCAGCTCGGCCTCGGCCCGTTCCAGCTGGGCGAGGACGGCATGGGCGTGGCCGAGCAGGATCTCCCCCGCCGCCGTCAGCCGTACGCCACGGCCGCTGCGGGTCAGCAGGGCGTGCCCGGTCTCCTGCTCCAGCGCGGCGAGCTGCTGGGAGACGGCGGACGGGGTGAGGTACAGCGCGGCAGCCGCCGCGGTCACCGTTCGGTGGTCCGCGACGGCCCGCAGGATGCGCAGCCGCCGGGGGTCGATCACCCAGCCATTTTGCCAGGTCCGGCCGGTGGACGGCGGGGCCGGTCGGTGCGGGGCCGGTCGACCGCCGGGCCCGTCGGTGCCGGGCCGGTCAGCCGTGCAGGGCGGCGCGGGCCTCGACGAAGGCGGCGACCGCGCGCTCCACGTCGGCGGTGGAGTGCGCCGCCGAGAGCTGGACCCTGATCCGGGCCTTGCCCATGGGCACCACCGGGTACGAGAAGCCGATCACGTACACGCCGCGCTCCAGCAGCAGTTCGGCCATCCGGCCGGCCTCGGTCGCGTCACCGATCATCACCGGGGCGATGGGGTGGTCCCCCGCCAGGATGTCGAAGCCCGCCTCGGTCATCTTCGTCCGGAACAGCGCGGTGTTGGCGCGCAGCCGCTCGCGCAGCTCGCCCGCGCTCTCCAGCAGGTCCAGCACCTTGATCGAGGCGGCGGCGATGACCGGCGCGAGCGAGTTGGAGAACAGGTACGGGCGGGAGCGCTGGCGCAGCAGGGCGACGATCTCGGCGCGCGCGGCCACATAGCCGCCGGACGCGCCGCCGAGCGCCTTGCCGAGGGTGCCGGTGATGATGTCGACACGGTCCATGACCCCGTGCAGCTCGGGGGTGCCGCGGCCGCCGGGGCCGACGAAGCCGACCGCGTGCGAGTCGTCGACCATGACGAGCGCGTCGTAGCGGTCGGCGAGGTCGCAGATCTCGGCGAGCGGCGCGACGTAACCGTCCATCGAGAACACGCCGTCGGTGACGATCAGCCTGCGGCGGGCGTCCTGCGACTCCTTGAGCCGCGCCTCCAGCTCGGCGAGGTCGCGGTTGGCGTAGCGCAGCCTGCGGGCCTTGGACAGCCGGATGCCGTCGATGATGCTGGCGTGGTTGAGGGCGTCGGAGATGACGGCGTCCTCGGCGCCGAGGAGGGTTTCGAAGACGCCTCCGTTGGCGTCGAAGCAGGAGGAGTAGAGGATCGTGTCCTCCTGTCCGAGGAAGGTGGAGAGGCGCTGCTCCAGCTCCTTGTGGATCTCCTGGGTGCCGCAGATGAAGCGTACGGACGCCATGCCGTACCCCCAGCGGTCCAGGGCGTCCTTGGCGGCGGCGACCACCTCGGGGTGGTCGGCGAGGCCCAGGTAGTTGTTGGCGCAGAAGTTGAGGACGTCACCGGAGGCGTCGCCGCCGGTGACGGCGACCGACGCGCTCTGCGGGGTGGAGATGACCCGCTCCGGCTTGAAGAGTCCGGCCTCGCGGATCTCGTCGAGGGTGGCGCGCAGGTCGTCACGGGTGGTGGTGTACATGGCGGGCTCCTGGGGGTACGGCGGGGTCGCGGCAGCGGGCGGGATCGCGGCGGACAGCAGGCGGCGGGCAGCGGGCGGAGTGGCGACGGTGGGTCAGGCGTCCCAGTTGAGAATGATCTTGCCGCTGCGGGCGGTGGCCGCCTCGTCGAAGGCCGCGTCGAAGTCCCGGTAGTCGTAGCTGCCGGTGATGACGGGGGCGAGGTCGAGACCGCCTTCGAGCAGGACGGTCATCGCGTACCACGTCTCGAACATCTCGCGGCCGTAGATGCCCTTGATCGTGATCATGGAGGTGACGATCTTCGACCAGTCGACGGCGAACTCCTCGGCCGGCAGGCCGAGCATGGCGATCCGGCCGCCGTGCGTCATGTTGTCGACCATGTCCCGCATGGCCTCCGGCCTGCCCGACATCTCAAGGCCGATGTCGAAGCCCTCCTTGAGGCCGAGCTGGTGCTGCGCCTCGGCGATGCCGGTGTGCGAGACGTCGAGGGCGAGGGTGGCACCGACCTTGCGGGCCAGTTCGAGCCGGTCGGGGCTGACGTCGGTGATCACGACGTTGCGCGCCCCCGCGTGCTTGGCGACCGCGGCTGCCATGATCCCGATCGGTCCCGCGCCGGTGATCAGGACGTCCTCGCCGACGAGCGGGAAGGAGAGCGCGGTGTGCACCGCGTTGCCGAACGGGTCGAAGATCGCGGCGACATCGAGGTCGACCTCGGCGCGGTGCACCCAGACGTTGGACGCGGGGATCACCACGTACTCGGCGAAGGCGCCGTCACGCCCCACGCCGAGGCCGACCGTGCTGCGGCACAGATGCCGGCGGCCGGCCAGACAGTTGCGGCACTTGCCGCAGACCAGATGGCCTTCGGCGCTCACCAGATCGCCGACGGCGACCTCCTGGACATCGGCGCCGACCGCGGCGACCTCGCCGACGAACTCATGGCCGAGGACGAGCGGTGTCTCCACCGACTGCCGGGCCCAGCCGTCCCACGACCTGATGTGCAGATCGGTGCCGCAGATGCCGGTGCGCAGCACCTTGATGAGCACGTCGCCGGGGCCGTGCTCGGGCTCGGGGACGTCCATGAGCCACAGTCCGGGCTCGGCCTTCTGCTTGACAAGTGCCTTCATCGGCGCGGCTCCCGGCGGGTGACGGTACGGATCGGTGGTCACCCACCAATCTGCCGAGCCGGGACCGCGCAGTCCATCGAGAGTTTCTTAAGCCGCCCCACAGCGCAGCTTCACGCCCGGCAGTGGCTGTGCGGCGACGGCGGCCGCTCCTCGTGCTCGTCGGCCGTGCCCAGCGGGCTCTGCGGCGCCTCCCGCGCCGCGTCCGGCGCCTCGGGCAGGTCGTCGGAGGCGTACGAGCCGGGCAGCAACAGTACCGGGATGGGTGCGCCCCAAACGATGGCACCGGCCATCGCGGAGCGGGCGGCGGCGACCCGCTCCCGGCCCTTGGACGGCTGCGGCGGCACCCCTGACACCAGCGGGACGACCGGCTCCGCTGCCATGGCGGGGCGTCCTGCCGCGGGCATCCGGACCACGTGCATCGCGGGTTCGGTCCGCCGCGCCGGCTCTGTCCGCATCACGGGTTCGGGATGCGGACGGGGCTCCTCGGGCGCCGGCCCCGCAGGCTCCGGCTCCCCCGTCACCGCCGAGCTGCGGGTCAGCAGGAACACACCGCGCGCCGCGACCACCGCGCCGACGGCCGCCGCGGCGATACCGAGGGCGCCGCCCTGGAGGCGTTCGCCGAGCAGCGTCAGACCTATGGCGGCCGCCGCCACCGGGTTGGCCAGGGTCAGTACGGCGAGCGGCGCGCCGAGGCCGCCCCGGTAGGCGGTCTGGGACAGCAGCAGGCCGCCGGAGGCGAACGCGGCGACCATCAATGCCACCAGAGCGACCTGCCAGAGCGGCAGCGCCGTCGTCCCGCCGACGGCCGCGGCGACCGTCACCGTCTGGGTGAGCGCCGAAGCGACGCCCGATGTGATGCCGGAAGCGGCGGCGTGGCGCAGTCCTGGCCGGGCGCCCGGCCTGGTCAGGACGCCGACGAGCGCGAGGGCGACGGCGGCGACGCCGAGCGCCTGCCAGAGGGTGAGCGTCTCGCTCGGGGCCGTGCCGGCGGCGGCGAGCAGGATCGCGGCGAGCCCGACGAGGGTGAACGCGGTGCCCTGCCACTCGCCCTTGCTGACCTGCCGTCCCGCCCTGCGCGCGCCGAGCGGTACGGCGGCGACGAGGGTCAGGGCGCCCAGCGGCTGGACCACGGTGAGCGAGCCGTAGGTGAGCGCGACGACGTGCAGCAGCGCGCCGGTCGCGTTCAGACCGACCGACCACCACCAGGCGCCGCGCCCGAGCAGCGTGAGCAGCCCGGTCTTCGGTTCGCTGCGGGCGGCCAGCCGTTCCTGGGCGACGGCCGCCGTGGCGTAGGCGACGGCGGAGACCAGCGAGAGTCCCACCGCCGCGAGCATCGCACCGTTCATCGGTGGCCCCCTGACGAGGTGACGAGTGGGATCGCGCGGGCCGGTACGGACGACCGGACCACGAGTGAGGGGGACTGCGCCGCCGGCGGCCGGAGGAACGCGAGCGCGCCGGCCAGCAGGGCGGCGGCGACGATCGCGTCGAGCCAGTAGTGGTTGGCCGTGCCGACGACGACGAACAGGGTGATCAGCGGGTGCAGCAGCCACAGCAGGCGCCACCGCGAGCGGGTGGCGGCGATCAGGCCGAGCGCGACCATCAGGGCCCAGCCGAAGTGCAGCGACGGCATGGCGGCGAACTGGTTCTCCAGCGAGCCCGAGGTGGGTGTCGCGCCGTACACGGTCGGACCGTAGACCTTCGCCGTGTCGACGAGTCCCGCGGCGGTGAGCAGCCGGGGCGGTGCGAGGGGCAGCAGCAGATGGAGGGCGAGCGCGGCGCCGGTCACGGTGGCGAGGACCCGGCGGGCCCAGACGTAGTGGCCGGGCCGGCGCCAGTACAGCCAGCACAGGAAGAGGACGGTGGCGGGGAAGTGCACCGCCGCGTAGTAGGTGTTGGCTATGTGCACCAGGGTGTCGCCGTGCAGGAGGAGCCCCTGGACGGCGCCTTCGCCGGGCAGCCGCAGGTCACGTTCGAGATCCCAGACGCGGCGCGCGTTGTGGTACGCCTCGGCGGTGCGCCCGTTGGCGGCCTGCCTGCCGAGCTTGTAGACGAGGAAGAGTCCGACGACGAGCAGCAGCTCGCGGGCGAGGGGCGGTCGGGCGGAAGCGTTCCGTTTCCGTTCGGCGGGCCCTGTTCGGGCGTTCATTCACCCGACCCCCTTGCATGGACGACACGGCGCTGGGCGGCGTCGTGGTGGTGCGGCGACGCGGTCCGCACCACGCCCTATCGATACGCCAGTGTACCGATACGCGCTCGTATCGGTACACTGGCGTATCGATACCGGGTATGCGGGATAGGTCACAGGACCCGGGACAGGTCGCAGGACCCGAGAGCCACAGGACCGAGAGGGAGAGACGATGACGTCGACGGGCCGCTCCAAGATCACGCCGGAACGTGAGCTGGAGTTCTACGAAGCGGCTCTCGACCTGTTGCGCGAGGGCGGCTACGAGGCGCTGACGATGGAGGGCGTCGCCGCGCGCACCCGCTGCGGCAAGTCGACCCTCTACCGCCAGTGGCGCACCAAGCCGCAGCTCGTCTCGGCCGCGCTGCGCGGCACCCGCTGCGTCAAGCTGGGCGAGGTCGACACCGGGTCGCTCGTCGGGGATCTGCTGGCGACGGCGCGCGGCATCGCCGCGGGCTCCGGCCGGGACACCGCGCTGATGATGGGTCTCAGCCACGCGGCGCTGCAGAACCCGGAGCTGCTGTGCGCGCTGCGCGAGGGCTTCGTCGAGCCCCAGGTCGCCGGCATCGAGGCGATGACGCGGCGCGCCGTCGAGCGCGGTGAGGTCGCCGCCGACAATCCGGCGCTGGAGTTCGTGGCCGCACAGCTCATCGGGGTGGTGCGGGCCCGTCCGGTGCTGGAGGGACAGCACGCCGACGAGGCCTATCTGGTCCGCTTCCTGGAGTCCGCCGTGTTCCCCGCGCTCGGCCTGCGAGTCCCCTCGCCCTGATGACCGGCGGGCCGTCGTCCCAGCGGATGGCAAGGCCCGCCCGCGCCGCACCGTGGGGACGGGGGCGGCGCACCTTCCGGCCGGTGGGCCCTTCTCCTACGGGGAGGGCCCACCGGCCGGTTCGTAGCCGGAGCACACCCGGCCGTCCCACCGGCCGACCGGACAACGACGTACAAGACACGGTCAAGTTGCGACTAAAAGAAGACCGAATGCGCCATAAACGGCTCCGCTCGAACGGCACTCTTCCGCCACCGCGGCGACCGGTTTCGGTGCGTGGAGAGCCGTTCCTGCCCGGCATCTCCGGGGGCCGACCGTGTGACACTGTGTCAATTTCAGCCAAGTACTGTCCAAAAAAGCGGTAGTTGACGACGGAACCCAGCCAGATACGCTCCACCGGAATGGCACATCCTTGTCCCGCGCCTGGAGGCCGACCATGACGCTTGTCTCGGAACAGACTTCGGTCCTGCGGCTGCCCGCTGTGCCGTTCTACTGCCCCGTCCCGGCCGCCAGGCACCAGTCGATCGACCTGCTGAACGAGCTGACCGTCCACTGGATGCTCCAGCAAGGGCTCGACAGCGACGAGCGTCAGCTCAAGCGGCTCGCGGTGTGCGACTTCGGCGGCCTGACGGGTGCGACGATGCCGTACGGGCGGCTCGAACCGCTCACGCTGATGGCCAAGTTCCACGCCGTACTCTTCTCGCTCGACGACGGCGTGTGCGACGAGGCGGACGCCACGGCCGATCTGCTGGCCAGGGAGACCTCGCGGATCATGCGCGCGGTCGAGGCCCCCGGCGGCCCCTCCCCCACCGACTCGCCGCACACCGCCGCCCTGCGCCGACTCCGCGCGGAACTGGCCCTGTTCGCCTCCCCCGCCCAGCTGCGCCGGTGGACGGACGCGATGCGCCTGTACACCTCGGGGCTGGTGTGGGAAGCGTCCTGGCGGCGCGACCCGCTGCTGCCCCCGCTCGACGACTACGTGACGATGTGGATGCGGGCGATAGGGATGGCGCCCTCCACGGCGATGATCGAGATCGTGGGCGGCTTCGAGGTCCCCGACAGCGATCTGGCCGACCCGCGGGTCCAGGCCCTCACCGAGATCACCTGGACCCTGGTGAGCTGGGACAACGACCTGTACTCCCGCAACAAGGAGCTGCTGCGGGCGGGCGACAACCTCAATCTGATCGATGTCCTGTGCCAGGAGCTGGACTGCGACCCGCACCGCGCACTGGTGCGGGCGGTGGCGATGCGGGACCGCGTGATGGTGCTCTTCGACCGGCTGGCGGCCCAGGTGCTGGAAGACGCAGCCGGCACGGCCGACGCGACGCGCCAATACGTGCGCGGCCTCGCCCAGTTCGTCCGGGGCCATCTCGACTGGGCCTCGGTGTGCCCCCGTTACACCGAGGACACCGGGGCGAAGGCGACGCCCGGCGGATGGTGGAAGCAGCACCCGGCCGACGACGCCACGGAGCCGCTTCCCCTTCCCTCGATCGCCTGGTGGTGGGACCAGCTGGACACCGCGCGCTGATCAGTACCCGCGCCACCAGCGCACGGCGGAGCGCCACAGGCGGCGCGGCGCCGAACCACGGCCGCGCTGCGGCCCGGGCCCGTCGGACGGGAACGGCCCTGCCGAAGCGGC
>NZ_JTIY01000001.1:5764640-5775605 GCF_000818175.1 Streptomyces sp. AcH 505 | reverse complement strand
GGCGGCCGGGGCGCGAACGCCACCGGCAGCGCGTCGAGCTGACGGGACATCAGAGCGGCCGTCCAGCTCAGCTCCGACTCCTCCACGGCGAGCTGGAGGTCGGGCAGCCGCAGCAGCAGCGCGTCGATCCCGGTGTCGGCGATGGCGCGGCCGATGTCCTGGCCCGGACATTCGTGCGGGCCGCCGCTGAAGGCGAGATGCGCCCGGTTGCCCTGCATCGACGCGCTCCGGTCGGGACGTACCACCGGGTCGACGTTGGCGGCGGCGATCCCCACGACGAGCGCGTCGCCCGCCTTGATGTGCTGGCCGCCCAACTCGGTGTCCCCGACGGCCCAGCGGCCGAAGATCGTGGTGAACGGCGGCTCGTCCCAGAGGGTTTGCTCCACGGCCTCGGGCAGCGTCATATGGCCGCCGCTCAACTGCGCCCTGAAGCGCGGGTCGGTGAGCACCATTCGCAGCACGTTGGCGATCAGGTTGGCGGTCGTCTCGTACGCCGCGATCAGCACGAGCCGCAGATGCTGACTGCACTCGGCGTCGGTGAGCCCGGCCGGGTGCTCGGTGAGCCAGGTCGCGAAGTCCTCCTCGGGGGCGTTTCTGCGCCGGGCCACCAGCCGGTCGAGCGCCGCCATCACATAGGCGTTGCTCTCGTTGGCGGTCGCCGTGCCCTTGATCATGTCGCGCGCGGCGTCCACGAGCCGCTGGTTGTACTCCTCCGGCATGCCGATGATCTGCGCCATCACCATCATCGGCAGATGTTCGGCGAACCGGCTCACCAGGTCGGCCTTGCCGTCCTCGCAGAACTCGTTGACCAACCGGTTGCTGTAGCGGTTGATGTAGCGCCGCACACCGCGGTGGTCGATGCGGGCGATCGAGTCGGTGACGGCGCCGCGCAGCCGCTCGTGATCCGCGCCGTCGGCGAAGACGCAGATCGGCTGCCAGGTGAAGACCGGCGCGAGCGGGTGGTCGGGAGGCACACTGCCGTCGTTCAGGGCCCGCCAGCGGCGCGAGTCCCGGGAGAACTGCGAGGGCGTACGGGTCATGTGCAGGTTCTCGCTGTGGCCGAGTACGAGCCAGGCGGGCGCGTCGCCCTGGAGCAGCACGGGTGCGACGGAGCCGTGTTCGGCGCGCAGCTTCTCGTAAAGACCCATGGGGTCGCGCTCGGCCTCCGGCCCGTAGAGCCGGCGCAGTCCGTTGGGGGTCAGGCCGCCGGTCGCCATGCCGTGGGCGGGGCAGCCGGGGGGCGGTACCGCGTGGTCGTCCGTTCCTGGCAGATGCGAATAGGGGGTTGTCACGGTCACTCCTGTGATGAGGCAGGGAAGTTGGGGCTGGGGGCTGTCCGGCCCGCTCCGGCCGGAAGCCCTGGCGGCGCCGGTCAGCCGCGCGGCAGCGCGAGCGAGTGCAGATAGCGCATCAGCGTCAGCAGCACATCGCGGCTGGACGCCCGCAGTCGCGCGTCGCAGTCGACCATCGGGACCTCGTCGGGCAGGTCGAGGGCGGAGCGCAGCGCCTCGACGGGGTGGCGCGGCGCGTCGGGGAAGGTGTTGATCGCGACGACGAACGGCACCCCGCGCTCCTCAAGGCGTCCGATCACGTCGAAGCTGACTTCGAGCCTGCGGGTGTCGACCAGCACGACGGCGCCGAGCGCGCCTTCGAAGAGGCCGTTCCACAGGAACCAGAAGCGCTCCTGTCCCGGGGTGCCGAAGAGGTAGAGCACCAGTTGTTCGGTGATGCTGATCCGGCCGAAGTCCATGGCGACGGTGGTCGCCGTCTTGCTCTCGACGCCGGAGTTGTCGTCCACGCCGACGCCGGCCTGGGTCATGGTCTCTTCGGTGGTGAGCGGTCTGATCTCGCTGACCGAGCCCACCATGGTGGTCTTGCCGACCCCGAACCCGCCCACGATCACGATCTTGACCGCCGAGGTCGCGGTGGTGGGGAGCACGTCCTCGCTCCGGGGTCCGGTGATCGTGTCAGAGTTTCTGAAGTCCATGCATCACCGCTTCGAGAAGGGACCGGTCGGGCAGCGCGGCACGTGCGACGGGCGCGCGCGACTCGACGAGTTCGGTGCCGAGGAGTTCGGTCAGCAGCGCGGTCACCACGCTGAAGGGCAGGCTGAGATAGGCGGACAGTTCGGCGACGGACAGCGGCGCCCGGCACAGCCGCAGGATTGCGGCCTGTTCGGGCGGCACCGTGGGCGACGGCGGGACCCGGGCGACGATCATGGTGACCAGGTCGAGAGGGGCGCGTTCGGCGCCGTCAGGTCCGCCGGTGATCACATAGAGCCGTTCCGGATCCCCCACGTCCGCCCGGGGGCTGCGGCGCTCGCGTTGGGGAGGGGTCATCCGCCCTGCCCGTCGTGGCGCGGCGGACTGGTCAGATGGGCGCCGATCCGTACGACCATGTCCCGCATCCGGGCACCCACCAGACCCGCGTCCACCGTGTCGTCGGCGAGGACGGCGAGATACGCGCCGGCGCCCGCCTCCATCAGGTAGAAGAAGCCGCCGCCGACCTCGATGACGACGAGCCGCATCCGGCCGTCGCTCATCGGGATCTCGGCGGCGACGGCGGCCGCCAGGCTCTGCAGTCCCGCGCAGGCCGCGGCGAGCCGGTCGGCGACATCGGGGTCGCCGCCGTGCCTGGCGATCCTGAGCCCGTCGGCCGAGAGCACCACGATCTGCTGGATCTGCGGCACCCCGGTGGCCAGCTCCTTGAGCATCCAGTCCATGTTCGCCCGCTGCTGGATCACTTCAGGTCCCCCTTGCCCCACGTGTCATCGGAATCGTCTTGCCCGCCGGCGCTGCCCGGCTGCTGTCCCTCGTCGTGCGACGGCTCCTGCGGGGTGCCGTTGACCGCCTTGGTGAACGCTTCGAGCCAGATGCCGGGGCCCGGCCGGCGGCCTTGCCCGTCGCCGCCGTTGGTGCCGTTGGTGCCGTTCGCACCGCCGTGGGTGCCGTTGGTCTCCGCGGCGGGTGGCGCCGACGCCGCCGCGGCGTTCCGGGCGACGAGTCCCAGATTGTGCGAGCCCAAGGGGGCCCGGGTCCGGCTGCGCCGCTGCGGCAGGCCGTTCTCGGTCCACTCGGTCACCACCGGAACGTCGTCCTCCAAGGCCGCCATCACTTTCGGTGCGGAGCGCGGCGCCGGGGCGGGAGCCGGTACGGACGGCTGCGGGCCGGTCACCGGCCGGGGCGGCGGCGGTCCGTCGACGGAGCGCAGGGCCTCCTTCAGCGGCAGGGCCATACCGGTGCCGCGCGGCAGCGCGGAAGCGCCGATGCCGTGGGCGATGCCGGGCGCGGGTCCTGTGGTGACGACGTCGCGCGGTACGACGAGCACCGCGCGTACACCGCCGTAGGCCGACTGCCGCAGCGAGACCTGGAGGTTGTACATCTGGCAGAGCCGGCCGACGACGGCCATGCCGAGCCTGGGCGTCTCGCCGAGGTCGTTGAGGTCGATACCGGCCTGGGCCTGGGCCAGCATGCGCTCGGCCCGGGTGCGGGCCTCTTCACTGAGGCTGACCCCGCCGTCCTCGATCTCGATCGCGATGCCCGTCTGCACCTCGACGGCGGTGACGTGCACCCGGGTCTGCGGCGGCGAGTAGCGGGTGGCGTTGTCGAGGAGTTCGGCGCAGGCGTGGATGAGCGGTTCGACGGCGGTGCCGATGATGGCGACCTTGGCGATCGAGTGCAGATCGACGCGCTGGTACTCCAGGATCCGCGACATCGCGCCGCGCAGCACGCTGAACAGCGGTACCGGCCTGGGCCATTGGCGGCCGGGGCGGGCCTTGCCGAGCACCGCGATGCTGTCGGCGAGCCGGCCGATCAGCGCGGTGCCGTGGTCGATCCGCAGCAGGTCGTCGAAGACCTCCGGGTTACGGCCGTGGTCCTCCTCCATCTCGCGCAGTTCGCTCGCCTGTTGGTGCACGATGGCCTGGACGCGGCGGGCGATGTTGACGAAGGAGCGCTGCGCGGATTCCCGCATGGCTTCCTCGTTGTCGACGATCTCCAGGATGGCGCGGAGCAAGGCGCGCTGCGCGTCGGGGAGTTGCCGGTAGCGGTCGTCGCCGTCCACGACGGCGCGGATCACTTCGAGCGGTGACTCGCCCTGCCGCAGCCGGTAGATGGCTGCGGGCATCAGCTCCTTGCCGAGCCGCACCAGGTCGTCGTCGTGCTCGGCCACACAGCGTTCGAGAAAGCCGAGGCGGTGCGCGTACTGCTCGCGCAGGGCGCTCGCCACCCGGCCGCGGTGGATGATCTCGGCGGCGCACCAGGTCACGGTGACGGTGGCGAGCGCGCCGTAGATCACGACGGGTATCCGGGCGGAGCCGTCGACGAAGGCCACCAGGGCGGCCGTGGCGGCCACCATCAGCACGGCGGGAACCACAAGCGCGCGGACAACGGGGGATGTCTGATCATTCGGGGGTGCTTCGAGACGAACCATGTAAGCCCTCTGGCGGTCGATTCAGGTCGGATTATTCGAACCATCAGGGCACGGGGGAACAAGTGCCTGATTTCGTGTCAACTCGGCGCGCTCCGCGAGAGCTTAGCCCCGGCCGATCAGCGCATCGGCATATTCACGCAACCCTCTGCACGACCCCCGCCGAGAGGCATACACTCGCCCGTTCGCACACTACGCAGCGGTCACGGCACGAAGAGTGAGCACACATGTACGGCCTTAGCCTCTCGATACGAACACATGAGCGATTCATAGGGACGGCGCGTTGTCACCGTGTGTGGGCGTGCGGCGCCAGGCAGTGTCCGGCCGACCCGCTGATACTGGAGAAATGACCCGACACGGAGAGCTGGGCACGGCCCTGCACCGATGGCGTGACCGGATCGCACCGGCCGAGGCCGGGCTGCCCGCCGAGTGGTCCCGGCGGGCGCCCGGGCTGCGGCACGAGGAGCTGGCGGAGCTGGCAGGTCTGTCAGTGGACTACGTCGTCCGGCTGGAAGAGGGGCGGGCGACCTCCCCCTCGGTCCAGGTACTGAGCGCGCTGGCGCGCGCCCTGCGGCTGTCCGAGGAGGAACGCAGACATCTCTTCCTGCTGGCGGGCCAGTCCCCGCCGGCGGCCGGCCGTATCCCGGCCCATATCCCGCCCAGCGTCCAGCGGCTGATCGACCAGCTCGGCAGCACACCGATCGGTGTCTACGACGCGGCCTGGAACCTGGTCGCCTGGAACCCCCTGTGGGCGGCGCTCGTCGGCGACCCGGCGGCGGCGACGGGCCGCGACCGCAACGCGGCGTGGCGGCACTTCACCGGCCGGCCGAGCCGGGTCAGCCACACCCCCGAGCAGGAGGCCCGCTTCGAGGCCGCCCTGGTCGCCGACCTCAGATCGGCCGCCGACCGCTACCCCACCGACGCGAACCTGCGCTTCCTGGTCGGCGAGCTGCGCCGGCTCAGCAGCCGGTTCAGCCAGCTGTGGAAATCGCACATCACCGGCTTCCACGAGAGCGACATGAAGACCGTCCACCACCCGGACGTCGGCCCTGTCACCTTCGACTGCGACACCCTCACGGCGCCCGGCAGCGATCTGCGGCTGGTCGTCTACTCGGCGCCGCCCGGCAGCGAGGCGGCGGAGACTCTGCCGCTCCTCGACGTGATCGGCACCCAGCCGATGCCCGCGGCGCAGTCCGGAAGCTGATCTCCGGTACGTCCCGTAGGCCCCCGTCACCCGTTCGTCCTAACGAGGGCCGGCCGGCCCGGCGCCGCCGGGCCGGGACGGGCGGCCACGGAGAGTGATACGTCCGGTCGGCTCAGGCGGCGGTGCGGGATACCCGGACCGTTCCTACGGTGGCTGAATGATCATCAGATCCGTGACGCGCTCCGCGCTCGCCGGGACGGTGGCTCTCGCCGCCGGCCTGCTGGTCCTCGTACCGGCGCCGTCCCCGGCAGCCGCCGACCCCCGAACCGATCCGTCAGCGCGGCCCGTGCAGGGCGCGCGGTCCGACCGGGCAGCGCTGCCCGCCGACCCCGCCCTGCTCTACGGGTCCGGCACCCAGGTGCGCACGGCGCCCGGCGCGCCCGCGCTCCCCTCCGAGGTGTCCGCCCTGTCCTGGCTGGTCTCCGACGCGGACACGGGCGCCGTGATCGCCGCCCACGACGCGCACCGCAGACTGCCGCCCGCCAGCACCCTCAAGACCCTCTTCGCCCTCACCGCCCTGCCGCATCTGCCGGCGCAGACCCTGCACAGGGTCACCAGCTCCGACCTCGCCGGCATCGGCGAGGGCAGCAGTCTGGTGGGGGTCGTCCCCGGCCACACCTACCGGGTCGCCGACCTGTGGCGGGGCGTCTTCCTCAGCTCCGGCAACGACGCCGTGCACGTACTCGCCGCGATGAACGGCGGTGTGGAGTCGACGGTCAGTCAGATGCAGCGCAAGGCACAGCTGTTGGGAGCCCTCGACACCCATGTCGTCTCCCCCGACGGGTACGACATGCCGGGGCAGGTCTCGTCGGCCTACGACCTCGCCGTCTTCGGCCGGGCGGGCCTCGCCGACCCGCAGTTCGTGGGGTACTCCTCGACCGCCGACGCGCAGTTCCCCGGCGACAAGACGGCCACCTTCGGCATCCAGAACACCAACCGGCTGCTCAGCGGGGCCGACGGGGTCACGCGCTACCCGGGGCTGATCGGGGTCAAGAACGGCTATACGACGAACGCGGGCAACACCCTGGTCGCCGCGGCCCGGCACGGCAGCCGCACGGTGCTGGTGACGGTGATGAACCCGCAGTCGGGCGAGTCGAACGCCGTGTACGCGGAGGCCAGGAGGCTGCTGGACTGGGGCTTCGCCGCCGCCGGGCACGTACGTCCGGTGGGCTCGCTGCAACCGGCCCCGGTGGTGCCGCCGAAGCTGCCCACCACTCCTGACACGGTGCGCACCGGCACCGGCGCGCTGCAGAAGGCGCTGGATACGGCGCACGGCGCGCACGGGGCACATCCGGCGGCCCTCGCGGGGGCCGACGCGGCCGAGGGGGAGCCGGCGTCGGCGTACATCCTGCCGCTGGCGCTCACGGGTTCGGCCGCCTTGGGGTCGATCGCGCTCTTCGTCTTCCGCCGCACGGGCCGCCGCCGCGGCGGCCCGACCGATCAGTGAGCCGGCTGCCAGTGCGCGGGCCGGACGAGTGAGCCGGGCAGCCGGGTCGCCGCGTCGCCCTTCGCCGCCTGGAGCTGCGGCTGGGTGAGGAAGATCGCCCCGGTCAGATCGGCGCCGCGCAGATCGGCGTCCCGGAGGTCGGCGCCGATGAGATCGGCGAGCCGCAGATCGGCGCCGCGCAGGTCGGCGGCGATCAGATACGCGCCGCGCAGATCGGCCCCGCGCAGATCGGCGCCCTTGAGCCGGGCGCCGAAGAGGTCCGCCCCCCTGCGGTTCTTGCGCTTGCCCGGCACCTGGGCCCGTACGAGTTCGCTCGTACGGGCCAGCAGGGCGCTGACGCCCTGCCGGTGCGCCGCCACGTCCAGCGCCAGCAGGGAGTCCGCGTCGCCCAGGGTCAGCCGCTCCGTCGCCGCCAGCTCACGGGCCAGGTCGGCGCGGAGCGGACGGGCCCGCGGCAGCGTCGTCGCCTCGGTGAGATGGCGGAGCATCTCCTGGAGCTGGCGCATCACGGGCAGCAGGGCGAACATCTGCCCGGCGCTCTCCGGTGCCTCGCGCCAGTCGCGGCCGCCGAAGGTGTGCTGGGAGATCTTCTGGCCCGCGCCGAAACAGTC
Source organism: Streptomyces sp. AcH 505 (assembly GCF_000818175.1). Taxonomy (GTDB): domain Bacteria; phylum Actinomycetota; class Actinomycetes; order Streptomycetales; family Streptomycetaceae; genus Streptomyces. The sequence goes on along the minus strand of NZ_JTIY01000001.1, from coordinate 5,767,915 downwards.
GTAGACCGTGCAGCCCGCGTAACCGCGCGGGCGCAGGTCGTCGTGGATACCGCAGCCGAAGCCGGTCCCCAGATGACGGCAGGGCTCCCCCGCCTTCTTGGCCACGGGGAAGTCGGCGGAGACCGAGAAGGTCAGGGCGACACAGCACAGCCCGAAGCAGGCACCGCAGTCGGCCCGCAGGGCGGGATCGGTCGGCTGGGGCATGACTCTGCTTTCCTGCGTGGAACGGTGGCAGGGCCAGAATACGGGGTGCCGGCGACCGGCCAGGGCCTGATCCGGACGACGATACTGCGCGGACACGACCTAACGGCGCAGGCTGTCCGACTCCAGCGCCCGGCGGGCCCGGGCCACCACCCCGTCCGCGCCGCAGGCCTCGGCCAGTTCCAGCCCCGCGGAGAGTTCGGCGACGAACCCGGCGGCGATGCCGTACTCGACCCTGGCGTGGGCGAGTTCGTAGGCGCACGGGGAGGCTTCCAGATGGGAGACGGCCTGGGCGAGCAGTTCGACCGCCTCCGGCCCTTCCTTGAGGGACGCCGAGCAGCACAGGGCGACGCCGATGGCGGTGTGCGTACCGAAGCGCTCCGCCCGGTCGCGCGCGTACGCGGCGAGCTGCGCCGCCTTCGCCGGGTCGTGTTCGGCGAGGGCGGTCGCGAGGTCCAGGGCCCACGGCGCCATGATGATGTTGTGCCGTCCCCGGGACGTCAACGCGTCGCCGGCCGCTTCCAGTTCGGCGATCCCCTCGGACGTACGGCCGAGGGCCAGCAGCAGCCGGCCGCGAACGGACGGTGCGTCAGGAATGACGATGGTGGACGAGTACGGCGGCGCGAACGCGTACTGTTCGGCGGCCTCCCTGGCCCGGTCGACATGTCCTCGGGCGAGGAGTGTGTCGATGAGCATGCAGGCGGCGTCCCAGTGCATGGGCAGTCCGTCGCCCACCCGGTCGGCGAGCCGCAGGCTCTCGCGCAGATACGTCTCGGCCTCGGCCAGCCGGCCGCGCCTGCGGTTGAGATACCCGACGAGTGTGTAGGCGAAGGCCAGATGGCCGCCGCTCCAGCCGGAGATCTCGAAGGCGCGCAGCCCTTCGGTGAACAGGCTCTCCGCGCGGTCCAGCCGGTCGGCGAAGGCGTAGGCGAGCCCCAGCAGTGCCGGGGGTTCGAAGCCCCACGCGGTGTCGGTCCAGCCGGTGCCCGGCGCCAGCATCCCGTCCAGCAGGGCCCGTTCGGCGATCTCGACGATCTCTTCGGCGTTCTCGCCGCGCGCCGTCGCGTCGGAGGCGCGCAGCATCAGCATGACCCGCTCGGTGTTGTCACGGCCGCTGAGTTCGCCCGCCATCTCGGCGAGCCGGGCGGAGCGGGCGTGGCCGTCCTCCTCGACGGCCTGCACGCCCTCCCACAGGAAGTGCGCGGTCTGCAGCCGCATCCTGGCGGGGCCCTGCGGGGTGCGGGCCGACTCGGTGGCGAGCAGGTGCGACGCCTCGCCGGTCTGGTTGTTGTGGGTCAGGGCCTGGGCGAGGTGGAACACCACGTCGACCCGCAGCTCCTCGTCCAGCTTCTTCGTCTCCAGCGCGGCGCGCAGATGTCCGGCCGTGGTGGCCGGTGAGGTCAGCAGGGTGGCGCAGCCCAGCTCGTACAGCACACGGGCCCGTACCCGGGGCAACGGCGGCTCCGCCAGGGCGCGTTCGAGGCATCTGCGGGCGGCGTCGGGGGCGCCGATCGCCAGGTTCTCGGCGGCCGCGTCACGCAGCTGCTGGACGAGTTCCGGGTCCTCGTCGGGCTGCACCTCCAGCAGGTGCGGCGCGGCTTCGACCACGCCACGGCCGCTGTTCACGATCACCCAGGCGGCGACGCCGTGCATCGCGGTACGGGTCGCGTGAGGGATCGACCGGTAGACGTCGTTCGCGATGAGCGGGTGGACGAACTCCAGCGGGTCGGTGCCCACCAGGATCCGGGCCGCGCGCAGCTGTTCGGCGCATTCGGCGGCGAGTTCCCGGTTCATACCGGTCAGTTGTGAGGCGAGGTCCATCGAGATGCCGGTGCCGAAGATGGCGGCCGCGCGGGCGAAATTCGTTGCGGGGACGCCGAGTTCTTCGAGCCGGGTGATGAGTCCCTCACCGTGCGAGCTGGCGCCGAGGGCGCGCAGCAGGCCCGCGGAACTCTCGACCGGCAGGAGGGCGCTCTCCCGTACCCGGGCGAGCAGTTCGACCGTCTCGTACGCGTTGCCCGCGGTGACCGCCCAGACTTCGCGGCAGAACGGGTCGTCGGCCGCCTCGCCGAGCGCGGCGCGCACCAGGCCCGCCGTCGCGTCGGGGGTCAGCTCGCGGAGGGTGACCTGCAACTTGGCCGCGGCGCCGAGGATCTGGAGGTATTCCTCGGCGGGGCCGCCGGCCTCCTCGGTGCGGTAGGCCACCACGACGAGGACGGAGCGTCCGCCGGTGGGGCGCCGGGTGTACGAGGTGAGCCAGGCAAGGGTTTCGGGGTCGGACCACTGCGCGTCGTCGACGACGAGTACGAGCGGTCCGTACTCCTCGGCGAGCCGGTCGACCAGGGCGTCCAGCGCGTCCCTGACCCCTTGCGGGTCGGCGTGCTGTTCACCGGGCGGCGCTATGCCGAGCGCGGGTCCCGCGATCTCGTACCGGTCGCCGAGTAACTCGCGGGCGTCCGGGACCTGATTGCTCGTCAGGGCGACGTGCAGCAGCTGCCGTACGACATGGAAGGGGACGGAGTTGACGGTCTCGCCGCCCCGCGCCGTCCACACCGTGCAGCGTCCGTCGGCGAGTTTCGCGACTTCGGAGAGCAGGGCCGTCTTGCCGAGTCCCGCCGCTCCCCGGTAGACGAGCAGCGCCGCCGAAGGCTCGTCGGCGCAGAGCGCGTCCAGGGCGTGGGAAGCTGCGGCGAGTTCGGATTCACGCTCCATCAGCGGAAGGGTGACCGATTGCTCCGGCCGGGGCGCCATCGGCCCCTCCCCTCTCCTCAATCCGGTGCGCAGTCCTCGGTACGGTGCGCAGGTCAGATGACGAGGGTAGCCCCAGCCGTCCGGTGTGGCGCTCAATCCGCGCGAATTCGGCCGAACGGCTGCGGAAGTCCCTTCGCGTCAGGGCGGTTTCCCGCTCACGGCCGGTGCGCACCGCCGCGACGGAGGAGCGAACCGGCCGTTTCGCGCATGCCTTCGGCGTCCCCCGGGGCGATCCCGGCGGCCGTCAGGGCCGCGCGGAAACGTTCGGGGCGGGCCAGCAGCCTGCGGCCGTCCGCCCGGCCCGCCGCCCAGCCGAGCAGCCA
>NZ_JTIY01000001.1:5758638-5763982 GCF_000818175.1 Streptomyces sp. AcH 505 | reverse complement strand
AGGGTCGCGGCGAGACCGGACACCAGCCGCCGCCCCTGCGGGGTGAGCACCGCCCGGGTGGCGAGGGTCCGGACGACGAGCCGGGTCTGGAGGCGGCGCAGGGCGAACTGGAAGGGGGCGAGTCCGGTGGGGTCGGCCTCCTTGTCGCCGAGCCGCTCGCGCCAGAATCCGGCGACGCCGGTGAAGGCGTACGCGCCGTGCAGCAGCCCGGGCAGATGTCTCGGGTCGGGGCGCCAGGGGGCGTAGTGGCATTCGTCGCGGTTGTCGCCGAGGAGCGGGAAGAGATGGAGCAGCGCGCCGAGTTTGCTGTGCTGGAACTCGTGGACGAGGGTCTCGGCCAGATCGAGGGCGCCGGGCGGCCGGGCGATCATCATGGAGCCGAACGCGTCGCCGGTGGAGGCGCTGAGCCGGACGCCCGGAGCGGTGCCGGCGTCGGTGCCGCCGGGGCCGGCCGGGTCGTGGGTGACGTCCGGTGACGTCTCCAGCAGCCGTGGTGCCGGGCGCCAGGGGACGATCCTGCTGATCTCCTCGGGGCGCAGTCGCCCGGGTTCGGGCCCCGAGGGCCGCAGGATCTCGACCGCTTCGTCCAGCAGCGTCTGCCAGGCCCGCGTCTCGGCGGCTTCGAGCGGCGCGGGGCCGACCGGTTCGTCCAGGTCCCGGTACGGGTCGAGGTCGTCCAGCCAGATCGGCGGGCCGCCGGGACCCGCGCGCAGCGTCCGCAGCGGAAGCCAGTGGGCGCCGCGCTCGTCCTCCAGCGGCCGGACGGTGACGGTGCGGCCGGCAGGTCCCGCCGTCACCCGGCGGTCCCGGACGACGGCGGGTACCCAGCGCGCTCCGTTGTCGCCCTTCTCGACGGGGCCGGGAAGCAGCATCAGGCCGAGCGTGGGCAGGTTGACGCTGCCGGCGAGCGCGGGCACCCGCAGATCGGCGTCCGTACCGCTGCGCACGCAGGCGACCAGAGCGAGCGCGGCGAGCTGGCCGGCGTCCGCCCACAGCGGCGGGCCCGAGGCGGTGCCGTGCAGCCGCCGCAGCATATGGGCCAGCCAGCTGCCGGCCTGCGGGCTGAGCAGCAGCGCCTCGACCGCGTCCGGGGAACGCAGGGCGGCCTCTTCGACGTACCGCCAGATCGAGGCGGCCGGGCCGCCGAGGACGTCCGGCTGTTCGTCCAGCCGGACGAGCAGTTCCCGCAACAGCAGGAGCCTGCGGGTGCGTTCACTCCGCAGCAGAAAGGCGACCGCCTCGGCCGAGCCGCCGCCTTCGGCGAGTTCGTCGAACAGGCGGCCGGGCATGCGAAAGCGTTCGTACGGCTCGTCCGAGGTCATGGACCGTCTCCGTCAATCCGTCACACGGCCCAGCCGGGCGGGTTCGTGCCACCCAGTGCGTTGCTGCGCGGCCGTCCAATCTCGTCGAGCAGCCGCCGGTTCGGCGCTGGGGCGGCGAGCCCGCGGAGCGCGGCGATACTCACCGCGGTCAGATCCGTCACATCGGATTCGACATGCTCCGGCGTTATGTCGGCATCCACCAGCTGGTCCAAGACGTGCTCCCCCTTCGCGCGCGGCGGCACAAGATGCCACCGCCTTCTCCCATCATGACCACAGAGCACCGGTACTGAAACCCTGCTTTTGCGCCGGGCGATCAGCGGGGGCCGCCGGTACCGCCGTTCAACTCACTGATCGCCCGGCGCAGTTCGTCGCTCCTGCGCGGGTCGTCGTCGAGCAGCGTGACGGCGTCGTACAACTGCCACAGGTCGTCGGGCCGGCGGCCCAGGGTGCGTGCGAGATTGACGAGATCGGTGCGCGGCACCGCGTGCCGGGGCAGCCGGGCCACGATGCCCGGGTCCAGGGCGCTGACCAGGGTCTGCCGCTCGTCGCGGTCGCCCATCATCGGGTAGGCGAGCAGCGCCTCGACCAGTCGCAGCATGGGGCTGCCCGCGCCGGGGCGGGCCTGCGCGCGCGGTGCGGGCAGGGATGTGTCGAGCCCGGGGCCGCGAAGGAAGACGGACGGGGTCTGTTCGGTCACGCCGTCGGCCCGTAGCGCATCCATCCGGGCAGCGACCCGGGCGAAGAGCGGCCCGGGGTCCGGCGCCGCTTCGGCGCCCAGTTCGCCGAGAACAACGTCCGAAAAGAGACCCGTACGTCCGACCGGATCGTTGGCCGCGCGCTGGCCCCGGGTGACGGCGAGCAGCAGCGCCTGTTGGTGGGCGTGCACCCGCTCGCCGGCCGGCAGGGTCTCGGCGGGCAGCGAGAGGGGGAAGCCGTGCCGCTCCTCGAAGGTCTGGCAGGCGTCCACGACCCAGGTCTGCCGGGCGAATCCGGGCAGGGCGTCACTGGACAGCGCCCGCCGGGCGGACTCCAGGTCGAGGTTGCGCCGGTCGGCCTCGGTCGCGTCGGCGCAGTACAGCCGGATCCGCTCGTCCTGGTCGAGTACGCCGTGGCCGCCCCACCAGATCCACAGCGCGTCACCGCGCAGCGCGGGCAGTTCACCGACGAGGGCCCGCCGCAGGGCGGCGTGGTCGGCGGGGCGGTACGCGACGCCGGGGTCGTAGCCGCCGGCCGGGGCGAGATGCAGCAGGATGTTGTGTTCCGGCACACCCGCCGCGCGCAGCCAGGCGCGGAACCGCACCGCGTCCCTGGCGGGCCCCGGCAGTGTCCAGGTGTCGCCTGCCGCGTACCGCTCGATCCCGACGACCAGGGCGAAGACACGTGCGGGGGCGACTGCCGTGTCCGTCACGGCAGTTGCTCCGCGATGGCGGTGTAGACGGCCGGGTCGGACCAGTAGGCGCTGTGCGCCGCGGGGAAGGGCTGGCGGTTGTCGGTCTCGACGTCGGTGACCCGGCCGGGGAAGACGGGAGCGCCGATGTAGCCGAGCAGGTCCCTGCGGTCGTGGAGGTTGAGCCAGGCCGGCACGTGTGCGGGGAGCGGGTCGGGGTGGTCGAGTCCGGGCAGCGCGCCGGTCTCGTACAGGAACGGTGCCTGCGACCCGACGGTCACCAGCAGTTCGACGCCCGGCAGCGGTCCGGCCAGCAGGGTGTCGAGGGCGATGATCCCGCCGAGGCTGTGGCCGAGCAGCACGACGGGCGGCGCCAGTTCGGCCACCAGCTGCCGCAGCCCGTGCCGCATCGGCTCGCCGCGGGCGAGATAGCGCAGGATGTCACCGGCCGCCGGGTGTGCGGCTTCGGTGAGGGCGCGTCTGCGGCGTACGACGTAGTGTGACCCGGCGCGTATCACGGGACGCCCGAGCAGCTTCAGCACGGGACCGCGCTCGGTGCCCTGCGGGGGCGCACCGAGCGCGCGGGCCAGCCGCTCGACCGTCGCGTCGCGGGTGTCGCCGTCGCAGACGACCGGCAGATCCGCTTCGAGTGCGCCGCCGATGACGGTGGCGGCGAGGGCCCTGGCGAGGGTCGCGGCCAGGGTGCCGGCGTCGAGTGCCCGGGCGGCCGCGGGCAGCAGCGGGTCACGGGCGAGGGCGCGGGCGGCCTCGTCGAGCCCCGGACCGATCTCATCGAACTCCCCTGCTTGGGAGGCGAGTTGACCGAGCAGGGCCCGCGGCCGCTCGTCCGGGAACGCGGCTCCGGGTGGTGTCACGACCGTGCCGGACCCGGCTGCGGCGAGGGCCAGTTCCGACGTCGGCTCGCGGTACAGCCGCGCCCAGGCTTCGGCCTCCTCGTCCGCCCGGTCGGCGGGGGCGCGCGGATCACGGCTGTCAGCGCCCCTGCCCGGCCCCGGGATGCTCGCACCGCCCGAACCCAGCCGCGCACCGTGCGGTGTGCCCCAGTCGTACGGCACGACACGCGCGGCAGGAGCCAACGGGCCGAGCCCGTGGGCGATTCTGGTACAGAGATCCGTGAAGTGCGGTTCCCTTATCCCGGTACCGTGAACGAAGACCACAGATGTCATGAACCGCCCCGCCGTCGGCTGCCGTCACCGCGCTGCCCGAACCACTGTTCACCTGCATGAATCAGCGTCAAATTATCAGTACTCTCGCGGAGATACCGCTGCTTTCCGTATCTGCGCGAGCACGTCGGGCTTTCGTACGGCCGGGGGCGGGGCACGCTTCCGGCAAGGGACCGAACCAGGGGGTACCCCATGAACCCAGATGTGATGATCACTCATCTCGTCGGTGCGTCCGCGCTGATCGTGCTGGTGGCCCATCTGGCGGGCTGGGCGGCGCGGCGCGTCGGACAGCCGTACATCGTCGGCCAGTTAGTCGCCGGCATCGCCCTCGGTCCCTCGCTGCTCGGTGAGATCTCCCCTTCGCTGCGGGCCACGGTGTTTCCCCCCGCCATCGCTCCGGTGCTCAGCGGGCTCTCGCAGATCTCGCTGGTGCTCTTCCTGTTCGCCGTCGGGTACGAACTCGACCTGCGCGTTCTGCGCGGGCGCACCCGCGCGGCCTTCAGTGTCTCGATCGCCTCGTTCGCCGTGCCGATGGCAGCCGGCTGCGGCGGGGCGCTGATCTTCCAGCGGCAGCTGCACGCGCTGGGGATGCCCCGGCATCTCCCGGTGGCGTCGGTGCTGTTCCTCGGTGTCGCCCTGTCGATCACGGCGGTTCCCGTGCTGACGGCGATCGTGCGGGAGAACGGCCTGTCGCGCACGGTGCCCGGGGTGATCGCCGTGTCCGCGGCGGGCATGCTGGACGTGCTGGGCTGGACGGTCCTGGCGGGCACGATGCTGCCGACGGCCCCGGACGGCGCCCTGTCCTGGCAGGTACGGCTCGGCCTCGCGGCCGCCTTCGTCACGGCGATGCTGCTCGGGGGCCGGCGGCTGCTGCTGGCGGCCCTCTGGCGGATCCAGCTCGATCCGTCGCTGCGGCTCGCCCTGCTGGTGGGCTTCGCCCTCGCCTCCGCGTGGGTGACCAACGCGCTGGGGCTGCATGTCATCTTCGGCGCACTGCTCGCCGGGGTGGTGGTGCCGCGTGAGCGGGGCGGCACACTCGACGCGGACCTGGTGCGCCCGTTGAACGAGATCAGCTCGCTGCTGCTGCCGTTCTTCTTCGTGGTGTCGGGCCAGGCGGTCGCCGTGGGCGGTCTCGACGGCGCGGGCCTGGTCACACTGGTCGCCGTGACCGTGCTGGGCATGGCGGTGAAGATCGGCAGCGGCACGGTGACCGCGCGGCTCAGCGGCCTCGACAAGCACGACGCGCGGACCGTCGGGGTGCTGCTGAGCACCCGGGGCCTCACCGAACTGATCGCGCTCAGCGCCGGGCTCCAGGCGGGCCTGCTGAGCCGGCGGCTCTACACGATCCTGGTGTTCATGGCGCTCGCCACGACGCTGCTGACCCAGCCGCTGCTGAAGCTGGTGCGGCGGCTGCGCCTGCGGGAGCGGGGCGCCGGGGCCGACGGTCCCCA
>NZ_JTIY01000001.1:5716361-5758499 GCF_000818175.1 Streptomyces sp. AcH 505 | reverse complement strand
CTCGGGTGAGCCGGCGGCGGGAACGGGCTGATCAGGAACGGGCTGATCAGAAGCGGGCCGCCGTCAGGGGCCTTCCGGCCGCAACGGCTTCGGCGTCACAGCGGCATCGGCGCGATGTCGCACTCGATCCGCTGGTACAGCCGGGCCGCCGTCGGACGGGGGTGGTCGTCGCCGAGCAGGCGGGTGAGCCCTTCGACCGCCTTGGCGTTCAGCTCGTCCGCCTCCGCCACCCGGCCCAGTCCGCGCAGGTCCAGCGCGAGATTGGCCGTGCAGGACAGGGTCAGCGGATGGTCGGGCCCCGCGCTGCGCGTCAGCGGGCCCAGCGTCGCCTCGTCCACCTCCAGGGCGCGGGCGAAGTCCAGCCGGGCGTAGTGGTCGTTGGCGAGACCCATGGCCGCGGTGAGTGTGGACACGTGCCGTTCGCCGAGGGTGGCCCGGAACCGCTCGGTCGCTTCCCTGTCGAGCGCCTCGGCCTTGTCGAGCTCGCCCAGGGCGCGCAGGGTGGCGGCGAAGTTCACCATCGTGCCGAGCGTGTACGCGTGGGTGTCGCCGAGCGTCGCCCGGTAGCGCGCCAGGGTCTTCTCCCCCACGTCGCGCGACGCGGCGAGATCACCGCCGAGCCTGCGGTCGACGATCGCGTTCATGGCGGTGGCGAGGGTGTCGGGATAGTCGGTGCCGTAGCGGGTGGTGAACCGGAGCAGGGTCGCCTCGGTCAGCTCCCCCGCCTGGCTGAGCACCCCGGCCCTGCGCCGGCAGACGGCCAGGTTCCGCGCCGCGCGGATGGTGGCCGCGTTGTCCTCGCCGAAGTGGGTCACATACGTCTGGTAGGTGGACTCCTGGAGGATGTGCGCCGCCCGGTAGTCGCCCGCCTCACGCACGTCGATGGCCAGCGCGTTCAGGGTGTTGAGCGTGAGGCCGTTGGTCGGGCCGAGCAGCAGCTCCCACTGGTGCGCCGTCTCCTCGTCCAGCCGCCTGGCCTCGGCGAACTCACCGCACATCCGCATCGAGATGCCGTAGTCGTGGGCGGCCCGCAGCGTCTCCGGGTCCTCGGGGCCGAACAGGTCGCGGGCCCGCTCGTCCGCTTCCTCGTCCAGCGCGCGCGCCTCGTAGAACTTGCCCTCGTAACGCAGCGCGCTCGCCATCTGGCACATGGAGTCGATGAGTTCCTCGTCGGGAACCTGCGCGGTGCGGGAGATGGCCAGCGCCGACTCGTTGAGGGTGAGCGCCTCCGCACCCCGGCCGAGGACCCGCAGATAGAAGCCGAGGAGCTTGGTCATCCGGACGACCTGGAGCTCCTCGGCGCCCGACTGGGCGCTCCAGGCCAGCCACGCCTGCCTCGCCAGGCTCTCGCCGGCGTCGTGCGCCCCCCAGTAGTAGAGGAAGAGCACGACGTCGGAGACCAGACCACGGACCCAGGGGTCGGAACTCTCCACCGCTTCGGAGGCGATGACATGGGGCAGCAACGCCTGGTAGGCGGGCCAGTGTTCGGGGGACTCGGGCGATCCCGGCTTCGCCGTCGACAGCAGCAGGTGCGCCGCGCGGCGCATCCGTTCCTGCTCGTCGGAGGCGATCCCTGAGGCGAGGACGTTCTGCATCAGTCGGTGCATCTGCAGGGTGCCCGACTTGTGGTCGAGTTTGATGAGCGACAGTTTGCTGAGGTCACGGGTGGCCCGCGCCAGCAGCAGCGGGTCGCGCAGGACCGGGTCCAGTTCGGGGGTGATCTCGACCTTGTGGCCGCCCCTGAGCATGCTCAGCGGAATGGGCTCGGGCGCCATGCCGGCGCAGATCTCCAGCAGTTGCCGGGCGGCCGGGTTGTTCTGCGCCAGCCGTTCCAGCGAGATGTTCCAGGCGGCGGCGACCGTCACGGGGTAGTCGGGTGACGGGTCGAGTTCCAGGATCTCCGGGCGGCGCGCGGCGAGCAGTTCGAGGTATTCGGCCACCGGCATGCCGGTTGCGGCGTGCCAGGCGCCCGCCTGCTCGATCGCGAGCGGGAGGTCGCCGAGGGCCTCCGCCAGCCGGTCGGCGTCCTCGGCGCCCAGCCCGCGGGCGCGGCGCTGGAGCAGGGTGATGCTCTCGTCCCGTTCGAACACATTGACGCTGAGCGGGGTGGCGACCCGCTCCCATTCGCGGTTGCGTGAAGTCACGATGATCTTTCCGGAGCCGCCGCTGGGGAAGTACGCGCGCACGGCGTCGATGTTCTCCGCGTTGTCGAAGACCAGCAGCCAGTTCTCGTACGGCTTGCCGGTGCGCAGCGCCTCCCGTACGGCGGGGACCGCCGTGTTGGCCTGCGGGCCCACGTCGAGGCCGAGGCTGCGGGCCAGTTCGGCGAGCGCGGCGAGGATCAGGCTGTCGTGCTCGGCGGGGATCCACCAGATGACGCTGTACTCGTGGCTGTGCCGGTAGATGTACTCGATGGCGATCTGCGACTTGCCGACGCCGCCCATCCCGTGCAGGGCGTGCGGCAGGACCGCTGCCGTCTTGTCCTCGCGCAACTGCTGTTCCACCGCTGCCAGCAGACTCTCCCGCCCGGTGAAGTTCGGGTTCTTGGGAGGGACGTTGCCCATGACCTTCGGCTGGCCCGTACGGACGAAGCTGTGCTCTTGCGCTCTGAGGTCCATCGTGTGGTCAGCCTTCCCGGCATTCTCGTCAACAACTGTCTCGGGCGGTGTGGGCGGCACTGTGCCTCCTGGCGGGTCGGTGGTCTGTTCCGCCCCCAGCCCTTCCCGCAAAGATCCACTTTTATCGGGGGATGCGCCCGCACCACCCCTGGTCACGCCGGATGCGCCCGGCACGCCCGCCAGCTCAGCCGCCACCCGCGACGCCCGGCGCGCGTACGGGCCCGACAGCGCCTTGAGCACCGCGAGTTCGATCCGCAGCCAGGGCCGGTTGGCCGGCGCCGGGTCGGGCAGCGGGGCGTGCTCGGGGTCGCGCAGCACGGCGCGCAGCAGCGCGCCGGCGCCCCGTCCCGACCGCAGCTCGGAGAGCAGGGTGACCAGCTGCGCCAGCTGGGTGCGGGTTCCGGTGGCGAGCAGGGCCTCCCGGACCCCGTCCGCGAAGTCGACAGCGCGCTCGCCTTCGCCGTCCTGGCCGTTCCAGTTGATGAGCCCGCCCATCAGCACCTCGGCGAGATGGTCGGGGCCCGCCTCGGGCACGGCCCGGTCGCGCAGTTCCTCTATGAGGTCGAAGTCCAGCGGGACGACGGCCAGCAGCAGCGCCAGCTGCCGGGCGAGCGGGCTCGCGAGGCCCAGGAAGCGGCGTACGGCGGCCGAGGCGGCGCGCGGCCCGTCGATGCGCGGGGCGCGCAGTCCGGGGGCCGAAGCGCCCTTCGCCAGCGCGCCGGCCAGCACCACGGGCAGCGTCGCGGACACCCCGCGCTCGCCGGTGACGAGGTCGGCCCAGGCCCGGAAGGACTCGGGGCGCAGGCTCAGCACGGGCACCGGGACCGTCCCGTCGTCGGGCTCGGGCAGCGGCCGTACCGGGTCGGGCAGGCTGTGCGGCGGCCGACAGCCCAGGTACCGGTTGAGTGCGCCGAATCCGGCGGCTTCGAGGGAGGCGCGGAAAGGGTAGAGCGAGGACCGGTGCCGCAGGTACGGCGGCAGCAGGTGCACCAGCGCGGTCGGCCCGCCGGCGGCGAGCCGTGCGAGTAACGTGTCGGCCGCTCCGCCGGCCCAGCCCGCCCCGAGTCCGTCGGTGACCACCAGGAAGAGCCGGGAGCCGCGGCCGTCGAGCAGTTCGGCCGGGTCGGCCTGCTGGCCGCCCGGCCTGCGCAGGACCGGAGGTCCTGCGGCCGGGACGGAGACGGACACGGACCGGACGTCGCGGAAGGAGCCGCTGCGGGCGGCCTCGACGGCGAGCTGACGCGCCGTACGCTCCCAGCCGCGCATGGTGGGCGCGTCGTCGACGAGCAGCACCAGATCGAAGGCGTTCTCCCGGGTCGGCAGCAGATAGGGGATCCATAACCCGTCGTTGATGCCGTGCTCGGCGGTACGCGTCTCGTCGAGCTCCGTCAGGGTCCGCGAGTCCACCCGGCGGCCGAGCCGGCGCATGGCCTTGGCCAGCGGCAGGGGCCGCGCGGCCGGCCGCGTCCGACCCGCGGATACGGCGGTGTACGTACCGGGCGCCTCGCCGCCCGTCCCGGCGGTCGCGGTGAGGTGGGTCGGCGCGCCGGGCACCGCGCCGTTGGACCCCGGTACGGAGAAGTCCCAGGGCTCGCTGTCCGGCACGGCGGGAGGCACGGCAGGGGGCAGGTCCGCATCCGCTTCGGGGACGGCGGGTGCGGGTGCGGCGGTCCGTCCGGCTGCCAGCCGGCGGGACGCCAGCCACAGGGAGTCGGCGATGTCCTGCCAGCTCGGCCCGTCGCCTGCGGCACCGGGGACCGCGGAACTCCCGGTGTCGTCGGGGCCGGGTGCGCGCTCCCTGGGCAAGCCGTTCATCAGCGGCCTTTCGAGAGGTCGCGGAGGAGCATCTCGATGAGTTTACGCCCGTCGCTGTCGCCCTGGAAACCGTATGTCGCCGTCAACTGCACCGCGTTGAGGAGCTGGTCGACCGACTGGGTACCGCCGTCCTGCAGCCTCCTCTCGAACTCGTCGACCAGCGCCGACACACCCTCCGGCTGGCGCCGCAGATGACCGGCCACGATGGAGAGCAGCTGCTCACGGCTGGGCGGGCGCATTTCGAGCGGCAGGCAGCGCCGCCGGAAAGCGGCGGGGAACTCCCGCTCGCCGTTGCTGGTGATGACCACGATCGGGAACTCGGCGCACTCCACCCGGCCGCCCTCGATGGTGGCGCGGCTGTGCGGGTCGTCCGAGAAGACCTTCACCGAGTCCAGGTCGCTGCGGACCAGCTCGGGGATCTCGAAGCTGCCGTTCTCCAGGACGTGCAGCAGGTCGTTGGGCAGGTCGATGTCGCTCTTGTCGAGTTCGTCCACGAGCAGGACGCGCGGCCTGCGGTACGGCAGCAGGGCGGTGCCGAGCGGACCGAGCGTCATGAAGTCGCCGAGGTACGGCGGTTCGGCGACGGCCGGCTGCTCCGGCGCCGCGTCGCGCGCGGGGCCCGGCTCGCCGCCGGCCCGCCAGGCGGCGATGGCCTGGGCGCGGCCGATCGAGTCGTACTCGTACAGACCGCCGCGCAGGGTCGTGCGGCTGACGATGCTCCACTGGAGCACCCGGCCGAGGCCGAGTTCGCGCGCGATGAGGTAGGCGAGCGTCGACTTGCCGACCCCGGGCGGCCCGGTCACGAGGACGGGGCGGCGCAGCAGCACGGCCGCGTTGACGGTGTCGATCTCCTCGTCGCGCAGCTGAGGGTCCGTCCGGGTCGCGCCGAGTCTGCGCAGCGCCGCCCGGTCGTCGTCGGGGGGATCGTCCTGCACGGGGCTGCCGTTGAACTCGCGCCAGGGCGGCGCCGCGGGCAGTTCGGGCGGCTCGGACCGCGGGCTCTGTCCGGTCGCGTGGAACACCCGCCAGGAGGGCGGGACGGCGGTCTCCGCCGCAGAACTCTGCTCCGTCACGCAGACAACTCCTCACAGTCGACCAGTCGGTTCGGATCATCCCAGAAGAACGCGATATGTCTGCCCATCATCCGGGGTCCCTCATCCTCTGCCTCCGCATCGAGACGCAGCTGGCTCACCTTCGCCGGGATTTGCCCGGGTGGGTGGCCGAAAAGCACCCGGATGAGCTCCCGCGACTGGGGGGAGTCCTCTTCCCTGCGGTCCCAGCCGGCCACGCCGATGCCCTCGCTGATGGCCGCCGCCAGTGGCTCAAGACCGCGCCCGGGTACGGCGGGGCCGTGCAGGATGACCGCTGTCACGGCGCGCTCCCGGGTGAGGCCGGCCCGCCAGAGCTTGAGGTCCGTCCCGCTCCAGTGGGGCGTCTGCGCCGCCGCCGCCGCACGGAACACGCCCCAGCGGTCCCGCCATCTGCGCAGCTGTCCCGGGTCCCCGGCGCGCATCCGGTCGAGGCTGCGCAGGTGGACGAGGTAGCGCTGGCTGATCGGCACCTCGCCGATGGCCCGGTCCCCCAGCGGCAGCCTGGCGACGTCGTGGTTGAGCATGGCGTACGGCAGGACGAACTCGACGTGGACCGGGTCGCCGCCGCGCCCCTCGGCCTCGGCGGTGTGTTCCCCCCAGTACCGCTCGGCGCGGGCCACGGCGCGTTCGACCGCGCCGGCGAAGGATGCGGGGGTGGCCCGTTCGGTCTCCCCCGCCAGGGGTTCCCAGTGGCCTGCGGCGACGTTCACCCAGTGGCGTACGTAGAGGTCGGGCGACCCGTCGTCGGCAGGGGCGACCATCACGACGAGGCAGCGCGGCACATCGGGGTCGGGGGGCGGTTCCTCGGCGATCCGGCGCCGGCGTGCTTCCAGCGCCTCCGAGGTGCCGGGCGCCGACCGCGCGGCCCAGCCGGCCGACCACGCGCGCAGCGCATCGGCGCGCGGCGGGGAGTGCAGGGCGGCCACCTCCATCAGCACCACGGCGGGCGGCAGTCCGTCGGACGCCTGGGCGTTGGCGTCCAGCAGCCGTTCGAAGAGCTGGGCGCGGGTGAGGCCGACCGGCAGGTCGATCTGCAGTTCGTGGGCGAGGGCCGCGTGCAGCCGTCGGGGATCGGTGTCCCGGTCGGGGACGAGCAGGTCGTGGCCTTTGCGTATCTCGTCCTCGGTGAAGACGGGCAGCAGCGCGGGCGCGGGACGGCTGCGCACCCGCTCCTCGACGGACTTGGCCGGCTGCGGACCCGCCAGCATCTCGATCGCGTAGACGAGGGCGTCCCGCCCGTCGGCGAGCCCGAGCACCTTGCCGACCAGGGCCGCCATGTCCAGCCGGGGGGTCTGCCCGGGTACGTTGATCTCGACGTTCAGGTATTCGGCGACGAGATGCACGAACAGCGGACGCTGCGCGGCGTCGGTCACGCATTCCAGCGCGCTCAGTTCGTGCACCCACGCCATCTTCAGACGTCGGTAGGCGGCGCTTGGCGCCCCTAACGCGTCCGGTGAGTCCCTCTCCACCGACCATCCCCCGCTGAGCCGGTCACCCGCAGAATCGTGGGTGAAACTATCACGCCGCCCGGACCCCAACCAGGACTTGTCCGATCTTCCTGGCACCGGCCGGGGCCCACTGTTCCGCTACGGAGGACGATGAACGACGACGCGCGGTTCTGCCAGCTCATTCCCGGCGCCGACGACTCTCCCGTACTGCTGCACGTCCCGCACTCGGCGCGCACCGTGCCCGGTCCGGTGCGGGCGGACATCGTGCTCGACGACGCGGCGCTGGAGCGGGAACTCGACCATCTCACCGACGCGCACACCGCCCGCATCGCGGAGCTGGCCGCAGCCGCGGCTCCCCTGCGGCCGTGGCGGTTCGTCAACGGGCTGTCCCGGCTGGTCGTGGACCCCGAGCGGTTCCCCGACGAGCGGGAGGAGATGCGGGCGGTCGGCATGGGCGCCGTCTACACGCACACCGCGCACCGCGAGCGGCTGCGCGGGCCCGAGGTGCCGCACGGGCCGCTGATCGAGCGCTACTTCCGGCCGTACGCCGCAGCGATGGAGGCGGCCGTGGCCGGCCGGCTGGCGGCCACCGGACGGGCCGTCGTCATCGACGTCCACTCGTACCCGACCGCGCCGCTCCCCTACGAGCTGCACGGCGCGGGACCCCGGCCCCCGGTCTGTCTGGGGACGGACGGCTTCCACACCCCGGCCACGCTGCTGGGCCACGCCGAGCGGGTGTTCGCCCGGTTCGGCGGGACGGGCATCGACCGTCCCTTCGCCGGCACATATGTGCCGCTGGCGTACTACGGCGTGAGCCCGGAGGTCAGCGCGCTGATGATCGAGATCCGGCGGGATCTGTACATGACCGAGCCGGGCGGCCCTGCGGGGCCAGGACTGGACGCGCTCGCGGCAGCGCTGGCCGAACTCGTCGCGGCCGTCGGGTGATTCGCGGGCGGCTCCCTGACGCGCGGTGGCAGGGGGCCGGTTGACAGGCCGGGCGGCGCCGCGCCAGAGTCCCGGCCAATGGAGATCCCCCATCTGACGCCGGCCGAGCGGCGTGTGTGGCGCGCCTTCCCGAGCGGCGCGGCCGTCGACTTCCGTACCTCACCGGACGACGACCCGGCGTCCGGGGGCAGTTGGGGCCCCGAGCGGTCGTTGCGGGGCGACGTCCTGCGGGCCCTGCTGCTGGACGACCGCCGGGCGGACGGCGAGGTCGCCGCGCTGCGGATCACCGGCGCGCGGATCACCGGGACCTGGGCGCCGCGCTACGCGGCGGCCACCTGCGCGATCCGGCTCATGGAGTGCTTCTTCGACGCCGCGCCCCAGCTGTACGGCGCCGAGGTCCGCCAGCTCAATCTCAGCGGTTCGGTGCTCCCCGGGCTCACCGCCGCCACCCTGCGCGTGGACGGTGTGCTGCGGCTGACGGGCTGCCGGATCAGCGGCCCGGTCCGGCTCGGCGGGGCGCGTGTGTCGGGTGCGATCTTCCTCGACGGCGCCGTACTGACCCGGCCCGCGCCGCCGGAGGGCGACAGCAGCGGGCCGGACAGCGGGGCGAGCGGGCAGGACGAGCCGCTGCTGGCGCTCAACCAGGCGAGCTGCGGGGACGATCTGTGGGCGCCGGGGCTCAAGGCGTCCGGCGAGGTGCGGCTGGACGGCGCGGTCGTGGCCGGTTCGGTGCGGCTCGACGACGCGGAGCTGGCGGAGCCGTCCGGTACCGCGCTGAGCGCCGAGACGCTCCAGGTGGGGGCCGATGTGCGCGCCATGCGGATACGGGTGCGGGGCCGGGTGAATCTGCGCGGGGCCAGGATCCCCGGCCAGCTCAACCTGGCCCACGCCCACCTGGCCAACCCGGGCGCGGTGGCGCTGCGGGCGAGCAGTTGCGTCATCGGCGAGCTGTGGCTGCGCGCGGCGGCCCCCGTCGAGGGCCTGGTCAATCTGCGCCGCTCCCAGCTCGACCTGCTGCACATCGCGCCGGACGTCTGGCCGGAGCGGGTCAGTCTGGACGGCCTCAGCTACGGCACCCTCGCCCCGCACGAGCCGGCGGCCCGCAGGCTGCCGGTGCTCGAACGCGATCTCGACGGCTATGTCCCCTACGCGTACGAGCAGTTGACCGCCTCGTACCGCAAGGTCGGCGACGACGCGGGGGCCCGTACGGTCCAGCTCGCCAAGCAGCGCAGACAGCGCGCCGGGCTCGCCTGGTACGCCGCGCTCTGGGGGCGGCTGCAGGACGTCACCGTCGGCTACGGCTTCCGTCCGATGCGCGCGGCGGCCTGGCTCGCCTCGCTGCTGCTCGTCGGGTCCGTGGTCTACGCGGTGCACCGTCCGCCGGCCCTGAAGCCGGCGGAGGCCCCGCACTTCAACCCGGTCTTCTACACGCTGGACCTGCTCCTGCCCGTCGTCGACTTCGGTCAGGAGCAGGCCTACGCGCCGGCCGGCTGGTACCAGGGCCTGTCGTACCTGCTCATCATCACCGGCTGGATCCTGGCCACCACGATCGCGGCCGGTGTGACGCGCTCGATCAGCCGGCCTTCTTGACGAATTCCGTGGTGAAGGTCTTCGAGACGTCCACGTCGAAGTTCTGCAGGTTCGGGTCGAACGCCTTCAGTACCCGCTTGACCGTCTCGGGGCCCTCGGCCGGCATCACGCCGTCCTTGGTGAACATCGGCAGGCTGTTCTTGATCGACTGCGCGTAGAGTGCCTTGCCGCCGCCCTGCGCGTAGTCGGCCGGCATCTTGGCCGCGATCTCCTCCGGGCTGTGGGAGGACATCCACGTGAGGGTCTTGACGAAGGCGTTGGCGAGCTTCTGCACCGTCTCCTTGTGGCCCTCGACCCAGTCGGTGTTCATGTAGAGGCTGGACGAGGGGTAGAGACCGCCGAGCGCGGCCTTGGAGCCCTCGGGGGTGCGCATGTCGATCAGCACCTTGCCGAGCTTCTTGTCGAGGATCGTCGAGACGGTGGGCTCCGTCGTCATCCCGCCCTGGATCGAGCCCTGTTGGAGCGCCGATATGAAGGTCTGTCCCGCGCCGACGGCGACGGGGGTGAACTCACTGACCTTCACGTCGCTGTTGACGGCCAGATACTTCGTCAGGAAGTCGGTCGAGGAGCCGAGTCCGGTCACCCCGAGCTTCTTGCCCTTGAAGTCCTTGGCCGAAGTGAGGTCGCCCGCCGCTTGGTTGGAGACGATCTCGACCTCGCCCGGGGCCTGGGAGAGCTGGACGACCGACTCCACCGCCTTGCCCTTGGCCTGGAGGTCCAGGGTGTGGTCGTAGAAGCCGACGGTGCCCTGTACGTCACCGGAGATCAGCGCGGTCTCGGCCTGCACACCGGCCGGTTCGGTCAGCAGCTCGACGTTGACGCCTTCGGACTTGAAGTACCCCAGCTGCTGGGTGAGCATCGCGGGCAGATAGATGACCTTGTCGAGACCGCCGACCATGATCTTGACCTTGCCGCCGTCGCCGCCGGAGCCCGAGTCACCGCCGCACGCGGTGAGGGTGGACAGGGCGAGTACGCCGGAGACGGCGAGCGCCGCGATCTTCGTTGTTCGCATGTGGTTCACGTCCTTGTGAGAGTGCGATGTGCGCGGGGAGGGGTCAGCGTTCGGCGCCGGCTTCGACCGGCTTCCAGCGGAAGAGGCGCTTCTCCAGGAAGGTCAGCAGGCCTTCGGCGAGCAGCGCGACGATCGCGAGGATCACCATGGCGGCGTACACACCGGCCGCGTTGAAGGTGCCCTGGGAGGCGGAGACCAGCAGGCCGAGGCCCTTGGTCGCGCCGATGTACTCCCCGACGATGGCGCCGATGAGGGCGAAGCCGAAGCTGACGTGGAGGCTGGTGAAGATCCATGAGGTGGCCGAGGGGATGACCACCTGGAGGGTGACCTGGCGGTTGCTCGCGCCGAGGATGCGGGAGTTGGCGACGAGGTTGCGGTCGACCTCCCTGGCGCCCTGGAAGGCGTTGAAGAAGACCGGGAAGAAGACGAGGACGACCGCCGACGCGACCTTCGACGCGGGGCCGAGGCCGAACCAGATCAGGAAGATCGGCGCGAGCACGATGCGCGGCAGCGCGTTGAGCACCTTGATGTAGGGGCCCATCACATCGGCGAGGAACCGGACCCGGCCGAGCGCGATGCCGAGCAGCACACCGGCGATCACACCGATGACCCAGCCGAGCAGCGCCTCGTAGAGCGTGTACCAGATCTGCTCCCACAGCGATCCCTGGGCGGTACCGTCGGTGGCCCAGGTGCTCATCTGCTGCCAGATCTTCGACGGCATCGAGAAGTTGAACGGGTCGATGACGGCGGTCCTGGCGAACCACTCCCACAGGCCGAGTACGGCGACGAGGAGCAGCACCCGGCTGCCCAGCACCAGATAGGAGCGGCGGCGGGCCGCCTGCGCCCTGGCCCGGGCGCGTTCGTTCTTCGGCGCCTGTTCGGCCGGCTGCGCGAGGGTGGTGGTCTCAGGCGACATCGGCGGCGCCCCTTTCCCTGGTGATGCGTACCTCTTCGCCGAGCGAGGACCAGATCTCCCGGTAGATCTCCAGGAACCTGGGCTCCATCCGGACCTCTTCGACCTTGCGCGGGCGCGGCAGGTCGATCTCGAAGACCTCCTTGACGGTCGCGGGGCCCGCCGTCATGATCACGACCTTGTCGGCGAGCGCGATGGACTCCTCCAGGTCGTGGGTGACGAAGACGACGGAGGCGCCGGTGCCGGCCCACAGCTCCAGCAGTTCGTCCGACATCAGGGCGCGGGTCTGCACGTCGAGGGCCGAGAACGGCTCGTCCATCAGCAGGATCTCGGGGTCGTTGACGAAGGTCGCGGCGAGTGCGACGCGTTTGCGCTGGCCGCCGGAGAGCTGGTGGGGGTAGCGGTCCTCAAAGGTGCTGAGCCCGACCCGGTCGAGCCAGGCGCGGGCCCGTTCCTTCGCCTCCGCCTTGGGCACGCCGCGGAAGCGCGGTCCCGCCATCACGTTGGACAGGACGGTGCGCCAGGGGAAGACGGCGTCCTGCTGAAAGACGAAGCCGACCTTGTCGCCGATGCCGGTGACGGACTCGCCGCCGACCAGCACTTCGCCCTCCGTGGGCTCGTCGAGGCCGCTGACCAGGGTCAGGGTCGTCGACTTGCCGCATCCGGTGGGGCCGACGACGGCGACGAACTCACCGCGGCCGACCGTCAGGTCCAGATCCCGTACGGCGGTGTGGAGCGCACCTGACGGGGTCCGGAACGCTTTGCTCGCCCCCCGCAGCTCGATGGCGGGGCTCGTTTGGCTGTTCATGGGCCGGGACGCTAGGTGTGGTCCCCGCCACAGCGGCAGCCTTGTGGTCACAACTCCGGTTTCTGCTCACAAGCCGCTGTTCTGCTCGTTGCGCTCCTGTTCTGCTCGTTCTGCTCGCGTTGTCACAACGAAACCGCTACGAGGGGTGGGCAGTGGGGCCGTGGGCGCTTACGGTGCGTTCGCGACGTAGTTAACCGGATGAATCTGTTCCGCAAAGGCGCGGAAGACCGGCGGAAGGCGGGAGAGCCGTATGCGCATCCGTTGGCCCCGCCGGGTCTTCGCCCAGGTGCTCCTGGTGCAGCTGGCCATCACCACCGGTGTGATCATGCTCGCCATCGGTCTGTTCTTCGCCCCGCTCTCCTCCCAGCTGGACGACCAGTCGATGCGCCAGGCGCTGTCCATCGCCCAGACCACGGCGGCCGAGCCGGGTCTCGCCCGGCTGCTGACCACCACACCGCCCAGTGCGAGCGGACCCGTCCAGGCGGAGGCCGACCGGATCAGACGGGCCACCGGCGCCCTCTACATCGTGGTGATGGACAACCGCGGTGTCCGCTGGTCGCACACCGAGACCGGGCGGATCGGCGAACATGTGTCGACCGACCCGGGTGGCGCCCTGGCGGGCGACGAGGTGATGGGCATCGACCGCGGCACCCTCGGCCGCTCGGCCCGTGGCAAGGTGCCGCTGCGCGACGACCACGGCAGGATCGTGGGCGCCGTGTCGGTCGGCATCGCCTACGACAGTGTGCGCGACCGGCTGATGAGCGCCGTGCGGGGGCTGCTGCTGTACGCGGGCGCCGCGCTCGCGGTCGGCGCGCTCGCCGCTTACGGGGTGTCGCGCCGGCTCCAACGGCGCACCCACGGGCTGGCCTTCGCCGACATCTCCGCGCTGCTGGACGAGCGTGAGGCGATGCTGCACGGGATCAGGGAGGGGGTGGTCGCCCTCGACCGGCACGGCAGGATCCGGCTGGTAAACGACGAGGCGCAGCGGCTGCTCGGGCTCGGTCCGGACGCTGCGGGGCGCGGTGTGGACGAGGTGCTGCTGCCGGGCCGTACCACCGACGTACTGGCGGGCCGGGTCGACGGCGCCGATCTGCTGACGGTGAGCGGCGGGCGCGTCCTGGTGGCCAACCGGATGCCGACCGGCGACGGGGGCGCGGTGGCGACGCTGCGGGACCGTACCGAACTGGAGCAGCTGGGCCGCGAGCTGGACAGTACGCACGGGCTCCTCGACGCGCTGCGGGCGCAGGACCACGAGCACGCGAACCGGCTGCACACCCTGCTGGGCCTGCTGGAGCTGGGGATGCACGACGAGGCGGCCGAGTTCGTCGCCGAGGTCGCCGAGGCGCACCGCTCGTCGGCCGAGCAGTTCTCGGAGCGGGTCCACGACCCGCTGCTGGCGGCGCTGTTGGTGGGCAAGGCCGCCATCGCCGCCGAGCGCGGGGTCTCGCTGCGGATCTCCGCCGCCACGCTCCTGCCCGACGAGGTGGTCGACCCGCGCGATGTGGTGACGGTGCTGGGCAATCTCGTCGACAACGCGCTGGACGCGGCGACCTCCGTCGAGGTGGAGCTGCGGGCCGAGGGCACCACGGTGGTGCTGCGGGTCAGCGACAACGGGCCCGGCGTGCCGCCCGCGATGCGGGAGCAGATCTTCACCGAGGGCTGGTCGACCAAACAGTCCCCCGCCCACCGCGGCCGCGGTCTGGGGCTGGCGCTGGTGCGCAGGCTCGCCGAGCGGTACGGCGGGATGGCCCGGGTCACCGCGCGGGCCGGCGGCGGCGCGGTGTTCACCGTCGTACTGCCGGAGGCGCTGGCAGCGCCGCTCACCGCATCAGCCGCCGGCCTGGGGGCCGGCGCCGGCTCAGGAGTGTCACGATGATCGACGTACTGGTCGTGGACGACGACTTCCGGGTGGCGGAGATCAACGCCGCCTATGTGGCGAAGATCCCCGGCTTCCGGGTCGCGGCCCGCGCGCACACGGCGGCCCAGGCGCTGGCGACGCTGGAGCGCCACCACATCGATCTCGTCCTGCTCGACCACTATCTGCCCGACGAGACGGGGCTGACCGTGGTGCGCAGGATGCGCCAGCTCGGCCATCACGCGGACGTGATCATGGTGACGGCGGCGCGCGACGTCGCGACCGTACAGGCGGCGATGCGCTACGGGGCCGTGCAGTACCTGGTCAAGCCGTTCAGCTTCGGCGGTCTGCGGGCGAAGCTCGACGGCTACGCGGCGCTGCGCCGCACCCTGGAGGCGGTGGGGGGCCGCGGTGAGGCCGGGCAGGAGCAGGTCGACCGGATTTTTGGGGCGCTGAGACCCGCCGACGCGTCACCCGCCGGGCTGCCCAAGGGGCATTCGGCGCCGACCAGTGAACTCGTCCGCAAGGTGCTGACCGAGGCGGCGGCGCCGCTCTCCGCCCACGAGGTCGCCGAGCGGGCCGGCATCAGCCGCTCAACGGCACAGCGCTATCTGAAGTATCTGGAGCAGGCGGGACGGATCCGCCTCACCCTCAAGTACGGGGACACGGGCCGGCCCGAGCACCGCTACGCGTGGGCGGCCGCGCACTGAGCGCACGGCCCAACGGACCTGCGGGCGAGCCGTGTTGAGGCCGTCGCCTGCTGTGGCAGACTGCCGTGACGCCGACCGATCGGAGCCGCCATGACCACCGGTACGCCCAAGCCCCAGGTCGACACGAGCAGGCCGCACCCGGCCCGTGTCTACGACTACCTGCTGGGCGGCAAGGACAACTACCAGGTCGACAGGGTCGTGGGCGAGCAGCTTCCCGAACTCGGCAAGGACAGTGCCCGGCAGAACCGCGCGTTCATGCACCGGGCCGTGGGCTGGCTCGCCGCCAACGGCGTCGACCAGTTCCTGGACATCGGTACCGGCATCCCGACCGAGCCCAATCTCCATCAGGTGGTGCAGCGGACGGTCCCGCGGGCCCGGGTCGTCTACACGGACAACGACCCGATCGTGCTGCGGCACGCGGAGGCGCTGCTCGTCGGTACGGCCGAGGGCGCGACCGACTACATCGAGGCCGATGTGCGCGACCCGGCGAAGATCCTCGACCACGCCCGCAAACTGCTGGACTTCGACCGGCCGATCGCGCTGTCCCTGATCGCGCTGATGCACTTCATCCCCGACGAGGACGACCCGTACGGCCTGGCAGGGACGCTGCTCGAGGCGCTGCCCTCGGGCAGCTATCTCGCCCTCTCGCACGGGACGTTCGACTTCAGCCCGGAGCTGAAGGAGAGCATCACGGGGACGTACGGCAAGGGCGGCATCGCGCTGCGGTTCCGCGCCCGCGACGAGGTGGCGCGGTTCTTCGACGGCCTCGACCTCGTCGAGCCGGGTCTGGTGACCGCCCACCGCTGGTACCGCGACACCCCGGAGCCGCCGGTCAGTGTGGACACCGTCTACGGCGGGGTGGCCAGGGTCCGTTGAGGTCGCGCGGGGCCTGATCGCAGACCGTGATCGCGGGTCCTGGTCGTGGGTCCTGGTCGCGGGGGCCCGATTGCCACCGTTCGTGCGCCATTGGACGGTCGTTTTACGGCCGACCCTGTCCCTTCCATTTCGCCGGATGTCGTCCGGTGGTAATTAATGCGGGGCCGCCAGTCCCCCCACTCCCCCCACCCGATGGCGGCCCGACGGAAGGGAACTGCCTTGCGCAGAACCGGATCTCGCCGTGTCACGTCCCTGTTCAGCGCCCTGGTGCTCGCCATGACCCTCGCGATCGTGGCACTGACCCAGGGCACGGCCACCGCCGCCGACTCCAACGGCGGCGTCAGAATCATGCCGCTCGGTGACTCGATAACCGACGGCTACACCCCCCTGCCCGGCGGCTACCGCATCGGCCTGTGGAACCGGCTGGCCGCCGGCGGCTACCAGGTCGACTTCGTCGGCTCACTCGCCAACGGCCCCGCCCAGCTGGGCGATCACGACCACGAGGGCCACTCGGGCTGGCGCATCGACCAGCTCGACGCGAACATCGTGAACTGGCTGAGCGCGAGCGACCCGCGCACGATCATGCTGCAGATCGGCACCAACGACATCAACCAGAACTACGACGTGGCGGGCGCCCCCGCACGGCTGTCGACGCTCATCGACCACATCCTCACCCAGAAGCCGCAGGTGCAGCTGTTCGTCGCCAAGATCACGCCGGAGAGCGGCGCGGCCCAGGAGGCGATGGTCCAGACGTACAACAACGCGCTGGCCGGCGTCGTCGCGACCAAGGGACCGCAGGTCCATGTCGTCGACCTGCACAGCGCGCTGACGACGGCCGACCTGGCCGACGGCGTCCATCCCAACCCGGGCGGCTACGAGAAGATGGCGGCCGTCTGGTACGACGCACTGCGCTCGGTCCCGTCGAGTCTGACCCCGCTCAACTCGGCGGCGGACAAGGGCCTGGTGAGCAAGCGAGCGCCGGAACTCGCGCTGCACGGCTGACATCTGGCGCCTGGCACCTGGCACCTGGCACCTGGCAGCACGGTCCGGCGGGGAGGCGCCGCGCCCCGCCGGACCGCACCAAATCCGTTGCGCGCGCGCCACGCCCGAACCTAGTGTTGATCGTCATCGGCGTGTAGCTCAGCAGGAGAGCACCGGGCTGTGGTCCCGGAGGGCGCGGGGGCGGAACCCGCCACGCCGGATATGAACGAGCAGCAGGAACCGCAGCCCACACCTGTCATCCACGGCGGATGGCCGACAGCCCAACTGGCCGGCGCCTTCACCACGGCGCTGACCGACGGCGACCCGGAAACCCGCCGGCGCGCCGAGCGGCGCGTCGAGCGCTGGCGCGCCGTGCTGAGCGGCATGGCCGACGGCACACTGACCGTCGGCTCCCGCACCCCGGTCGCCGGTCTGCCCGCCTGGGTCACCCCCGAGGTCGTACGGGGCGGCTTCGCCACCGGCGCCGCCGTCGCGGGCGGCCCGCTGCTCCCGTACGAGACCGAAGCGGCCCGGCGGGCCGGTGTCCCCGCCGACCGTGGAGCGCTGTTCACCCACCACCTCTCCGACCGGGGCCTGGCGGAGCTGACCGCGCTGCTCGACAGCGGCCGGTACGCGGTGGGTGTGCCGGAGGAGGCGGCGCTGCTCACCGTCGCCTGGCTGGTGCGGCACGGCGAAGTGGCCGAGGCACTGCGGCTGTTGGACGTCCTGGAACCCTTCGCCGGCCGGCTGCGCTTCACCCCCCGGCCCGCCGACGAGCCGGTCGACGTGGACGGGACGACGGCGTACCGCACCACGGTCGGGCAGGCCACGGCCACCCTCGCGCGGCGCACGCCCAACCGCGCCGTCGAGACGATGAACGAGGCGCTGACGGTGTGGAATCCGCTGGCGGACGAGTTCCTGGCGCTGTGGCTGCGGACCGCCGTCGCCGGCGAGGTGCTGGCGCACACCCCCGACGACGAGTGGCGCAGGCACGCGGAGGGCCTGCTCCAGCGCTACCGCGTGCTGGCCGCGACACACACCCTGTGCCGTAAGCACCTGCGGCCCAAGGAGAATCCGGCGATCCTGCGTGACGCGCTGGAGCGGACGGTCGCGGGCCAGGAGCTGGACCCGCGCCGACTCGGCCTGCTGCGCGCCGCCGTGACGAAGATGGTGGCCCGGCGCGGAGCGCCCGGTTCGGCGCACCACGGCGAACTGCGCGCCCGGCAGTCGGCCGACGCCGCGCTGCCCACCCATCACGCCCTGGCCCAGCTCGTCGTGCGCCGGATGTCCGGGCTTCCGCAGGACACCGGGACACCGCGGGCCGACCTGCTCGTCGGGCCGGTCGGCGACGAGGAGCAGGAGCTGACGGGAATCCCGGCCGGCACGGCGATCCCGGCCGCCCTCGCCCGTACCGTCACCTCGACGCTCAGCGCGCCCGTCGGCACGCTCATCGAGCGGGGCGTCGTGCCCTCCGCCGAGGTGCTGGCCGAGCTGGTGCCCCATCTGGTCGCCGCCGCGACGTCGCTCGCCTATCCGGACCCGGCGCTGCGCCGGCTGATGGCGGCGACGTACCGCGCCTTCCGCGACCGGCGTTCGCTGCTGCTGGTCGACCTGGCGCACCAGGTGCGGATCGAGGAGCTGCCCTGGGTACGGGCCGTAGCTGAGCAGCGCCGGGGCACGGGCCGGGCCGCGGACTCGGCCCGTACGGCGCTGGTGGAGCTGGCCGAGCTGACGCTGCAGGGCTTCCCGGCGACGATCCTGCCCAATCCGCTGATCAGTGAGTTCTCCGCGCTGGCCCGTGGTGCCGGGATGACCGAGCCGTTCGTGGAGGAGCTGGCCGCGGACATCTTCATGGGGACCTTCTCGCCGAAGTTCCTCGCGGCGGCGTGCGTCGCGGGCGAACTGCTCGCCGGCTCGGTCTACGAGCGCTACTACGGCATCGACTACCGGCGCCTCGCGGCGGACGACGTGCCCGGGTTCGCGAAGCTGTGTCACGAACGCGCGCGGATCCGTACGGGCCGGTCGGTCGCCGCCAACGGGATGGTGATCGAGCAGGCGCAGATCCTCACCACGCACAATCTGGCCACCCTCGCGGGTCCCGTCGGCGCTGTGCCCAGCCCCGGCTGGGACGATCTCGCGCGCCGGTCCTTCCGCTCCGTGATCCGGCTGGTCGCCCTGGCACATCAGCAGGCGCGGCCACTGGCGACGATCAAGGACGCGGCGTACGCCTGGCGGCAGACGGTGTTCCAGCTGTCGCAGTGCACGAGTGAGGGGCAGGCGGCGCTCGTCGACCACATCCTGGCGGAGACGGCGCAGCAGCCCGGACAGGTCCGGACGTCGCTCGACCCCGTCGCGCACGGGCTGTGGCTGGTGGTGATGGAGGGGGTCGCCTTCGGCCCTGACGGCACGGCGGACGGCGGCCGGGCCCGGCAGTTCCTGGGCTGGAGCGAGGAGCGGCACTGGATGCGGAGGGGGCTGCTCACGTACTGATCACGCGCGAACGCGGATGTCCTGTCCTTCTCCGGGCATGCCTGGCAGTGGGACAGCGCCGTCCCGGGGAAGATGAGCGCACGAGCAAACGATCTGGAGGAGTGGGCAGATGCCGCATGAGCGAGCGGGCCGGCCGGCCGAGCCGGGGGATCTCACCGATATCGCACGGCTGGTGACCGCGTACTACGCGCTGCACCCCGATCTGGACGACCCGGGGCAGCGGGTGGCGTTCGGCACGTCGGGCCACCGCGGGTCGTCGCTGAACACCGCGTTCAACGAGGACCACATCGCCGCCACCAGCCAGGCGATCTGTGAGTACCGGGCCGGCCAGGGCACCGACGGGCCGCTCTTCCTCGGCGCCGACACCCACGCGCTGTCCGAGCCGGCCAAGGTCACGGCCGTCGAGGTGTTCGCGGCGAACGAGGTGACGGTGCTGATCGACGCCGCCGACGGGTACACCCCCACCCCCGCGGTGTCGCTCGCGATCCTCACCCACAACCGGGGCCGTACGTCGGGGTTCGCTGACGGTGTGGTGGTGACGCCGTCGCACAACCCGCCGGGCGACGGGGGGTTCAAGTACAACCCGCCGAGCGGCGGCCCCGCCGGGTCGGAGGCGACCGGCTGGATCCAGGACCGGGCCAACGAGATCATCGCGGGCGGTCTGAAGGACGTACGGCGGGTGCCGTACACCAGGGCCCTGGCTGCGCCCACCACCGGGCGCCACGACTTCCTCGGCGCCTATGTGGCCGATCTGCCGAACGTGCTGGACCTGGAGGCGGTACGCGCCGCCGGCATCCGGATCGGCGCCGACCCGCTGGGCGGCGCGTCCGTCGGGTACTGGGGACGGATCGCCGAGGAGCACCGGCTCGATCTGACGGTGGTCAATCCGCTGGCCGATCCGACCTGGCGGTTCATGACGCTGGACTGGGACGGCAAGATCCGGATGGACTGCTCGTCGCCGTACGCGATGGCCTCGCTGATCGACAAGCGGGACCAGTACCAGATCGCCACCGGCAACGACGCGGACGCCGACCGGCACGGCATCGTCACGCCGGACGGCGGGCTGATGAACCCCAACCACTATCTGGCCACCGCCATCGGCTATCTCTACGCGCACCGCGAGCAGTGGCCGGCCGGCGCCGGGATCGGCAAGACGCTGGTGTCGTCGGGGATGATCGACCGGGTCGCGGGCGATCTGGGCCGACGGCTGGTCGAAGTGCCCGTCGGCTTCAAGTGGTTCGTGGACGGACTGGTGGACGGCTCGCTCGGCTTCGGCGGCGAGGAGTCGGCGGGGGCGTCGTTCCTGCGCAGGGACGGGTCGGTGTGGACCACCGACAAGGACGGCATCATCCTGGCGCTGCTCGCCTCGGAGATCCTGGCCGTCACCGGCAAGACGCCGTCCGAGCACTACGCGGAGCTGACCGGCCGGTTCGGCGAGCCCGCGTACGCCAGGATCGACGCGCCCGCCACCCGCGAGGAGAAGGCCGTCCTGGCCAAGCTCTCGCCCGAGCAGGTCACGGCCGACACCCTCGCGGGTGAGCCGGTCACGGCTGTGCTGACGGAGGCGCCGGGCAACGGCGCGGCGATCGGCGGGATCAAGGTGACGACGGACAGCGCGTGGTTCGCCGCCCGCCCCTCGGGCACCGAGGACGTCTACAAGGTCTACGCCGAGTCCTTCCAGGGCCCGGACCATCTGGCCAGGGTCCAGGAGGAGGCGAAGGCGGTCGTCGCTGCGGCGCTCGGCGGCTGACGTACAGGACGGCACGAAGGCCGGCCGGCTGCCCGTGATCGTACGGGCAGCCGGCCGGCCTGTTGTCACCAGGCGGTGGGCGCCGGTGGCGCGACGACCGGCGGGCGGTCGTCGCAGGTGATGGTGTTCGGCAGTTCCCACGCGGCGAACCAGGGGCCTGTGGTGCCGCCCCCGTCGTTGCCGCCGAGGTCGGTGAGCCCGAACTCCGAGCCCGCCGGCGTGAAGTGGAACGATCCGCAGTTGTTGACGCCGACGGCGCCGACGTTGCGGGCGTCCACGTTCTCGAAGGACGCGCCGCCCGCGACCCGGGCGCTGACCACGGAGGTGCCGGTGCCGTCGACCTTGATGTCCTTGAAGTGGACGTTGGTGATCGAGTACAGATCCTTCACCGGGAAGTCGCTGACCAGCATGATCGCGTTGTAGGTGTTGTCGAGGAAGTGGTCACCGACGACCTGGATGTCGGCGTCGATGTTCTTCTCCAGCGCGTAGAACCAGATGGCGCCGAGCCCGATGTTCCAGTTCAGCTCGAACGTGCCTGCCCGCACCGTGGTGTTGTCCGTGATCCACAGGTGGCCGGTGAACGCCTCGGCGCCGAACCGGGAGCCGACCTGGATCGCGCTGCCCTCCCGGATCGGGTCGGCGATCAGGTTGCCGGAGACGGTGTTGTCGGTGCCGCCGTAGATCGCGATGCCGTTGGCGAGCACCGGAGTCTGGACGGTGTTGTGGCTGAACGTGTTGCGCGCGTTCGCCGTCTTCTCCGACCACATCGCGAGGCCGTCGTCGCCGGAGTTACGGACGAAGTTGTCGGACACCACCGAATCGGTCACGCCGGTGTGGAAGTTGAGGCCGTCGGCGATCTGGTCGGTGATCACGTTGTTGGTGATCCTCAGATTCTTCATCGGGCCGTCGAACCACATGCCGACCTTGGTGTGGTGGATGTAGAGCCCGTCGATCGTCGAGTCGCTCAGCGCGCCGCCGATGCCGTTCACCTGGTCGGTGTCGATGCGCTCGCGTACGTCGCCCTCGATGGCGAAGCCGGACAGGTGGACATTCCTGCTGCCGCCCGCCGCCGCGTCCTTGCCGTAGAAACCGACCCCGGTGTGGGTCGAGCCGTCGGGGGCCGGGGTGGCGAGGGTGACCTGGCGGCCCTTGATGACGGTGTACCAGCTGCCCGCGCCCTCGATCGTCACGTCGTCCACGACGATGTGCCGGTTCACCTGATAGACGCCCGGCGGGATGTAGACCTTGAGGTGGCTGCGCCTGGCGAAGGCGACGGCCTTGTCGATCGCGTCGGCCGAGTCGCGCCTGCCGAGCGGATCGGCGCCGAACGCGAGCACGTTGGCCGCCAGGAGCCGCACGTGCGGGGCCCCGACGAGCTGCGAGTCGAGCAGGTCGACGACGGTCGAGGACGCCTTGCTCCCGGCGGGCACGGCGAGCCGCACCTTGTCCCCCGCGCGGTAGGTCCTGCCGAGCAGCAGACGCTGCTCGTCGTAGAAGTGGTTCGGCCGGAACGGCTTCTCGACCGTCGGGGTGGGTGTCGTCTCGGCGGGCACGCAGGCGCACTCGGTGATCCACTGATCGGGGTGCAGCAGCCCGGCGTTGGGGTCGTTGGAGAACGAGTACTGGTTGTACAGCCACGCGTACTGCGAGGTGAGCGTCATGGTGGACTTGTTCTTGCCGTTCACCGTGACATCGAGCGGCGCCGTGATGCCGCCGCCGTTCGGAGCGTCCGGGATGCTGTAGCGCACGGTGATCGCGTTGGCCGTGCTCGGCAGCGTGAACTCGACGTACTGACCGGGCGTCAGCTTGACCGCCTTACGCCCGGACGCCTCGGCGGGCAGGGTGTAGGCGGTGCGGCCGGGTCCGACGAGCGAGCCGTTCGTCACCGCGTTCTCCGCCTCCTGCTCGGCGAAGGGCACATCGGCGCCGCGCCCCGCGACGAGCGAGGGATCGAGCGCCGCGCGGGTCACCACCGGCCCGGCGGCGGCGCTGCCCGCGACGGCGGAACCGCCGGACAGCACCCCGAGACCGAGGGTGGCCGTGGTCAGCGCGGCGGCCACCGCCACCGCTCTTCGCAGCGGTCTGCCGGGCCGCTCGGCGGCTCTTCTGATGCTCCGTGACATCGGATGCTCTCGTTTCTGTCGGAACGGTGAACGACTGCGACACTCGCGGCGAAACGGGCGCCGGAGGGTGAGGTGACATTAGGACCCCCCACCTCGTTCCACAAGGTTCCGAACAGATATTTTCGTCGCCCTGGCGTATTGCTGCGACGGCCCATCAATTTCTTGCGGAAACTGCCTGCTTCGATGGCAAACTTTCCGCAACTGGGGGTCCCGGCACCGGAGTCAGGCGGCGGTCTTGCGCTCTTCGCGTCCGGCCACCGGCACGTCGAGGGTGCGGGCGACGGCGACCACGCCTTCGTCGAGGCGTTGCAGGTGGCGCAGCACCCGGTAGGTGACGGTGCCCGAGCGCAGGGCGGGAGCGGCGCCGTCCTCCAGCATCGCGGCGATGCTGGGCCCGGACTCGACCTTGCCGACGGCGGCCTCGGCGTCGTCGTCCCGTACGTACGCGATCGTCACGTCGATGTTGTGCGCGATACGGCGGCCGGCCCGCTCCAGCCGCGGGTCGGCGGCGACGCTCTTGCTGTACGGCACCAGCTCGGCGGTGGCCGCCAGCGAACGGGCGTGGTACGCGCAGGTCTCCAGCAGCGCCACCAGATAGCGCGCCGTCTGCCGGCGCACCCGCAGCGGGGTGATCGGATGCGTCAACGGCTGGGTGGAGCGGCGCAGATCGTCCAGCGCGGTGTCCAACTCGCGTGCCATGTCCAGCAGATCGACCGCGGGACCGCCGCTGAGCTGCGCCACGGCCGCGGCGGCGACGTCCCGCAACCGGCCCAGCACCTCGCGCAGTTGCTCGTCGGTGCGCAGGTCGGTGCGGACCGGGAGCACCAGTACGGCCGCGATGATCCCGCAGGCGGCGCCGAGCGCCGTCTCCTCGATCCGCAGCACGAGCACGGAGAGGCTGTAGGTGTTGAGGAGGGTGTAGAGCAGCCCGAGCATCGCCGTGACGAAGAAGGACATCAGCGCGTACGACAGCGGCGCGGTGAAGAACATCCCGAAGATGAAGAGCAGCACCAGGAAGAACGCCAGCCAGGTGTTGTTGCCGACGAGACCCGCGAGTCCGACACCCGCGACGACACCGAAGACGGTGCCGAGCACCCTGCGGTAGCCCTTGACCAGGATCTCACCGGTGGACGCGGTGTTGAGGAAGACCACCCAGCAGGTCAGCACCGCCCAGTACCAGCGCTGGCTGGACAGGAACTCACCGCCCACGATGGCCAGCATGGAGCCGACCGAGACCTGGAAAGCGGCCCGGGTGGTGCGCCGTTGCAGCCCGGTGCGCTGCTCCTCGGTCTCCTCGGGTTCGACGATCGCCAGGTCCTCCGCCTCGAACTCCTCGCGTGAGCGGACGGTCTCGGGCGAGTCGTCGGACTCGTCCTGCGGGCCGTCGAGGGCGAGGCGCAGTCCGAGTACGGCGCGCGCCGCCTCGCCCAGCGCGCGGAAGACGTCCTGCACGGCGGCCGGGGCCTGCGGCAGGTTCTCGCTCTCCCGGTAGCCGAGCAGCCGGTTGCGCACATGGACCAGGGCAGTGCCCCGGTCGGCCGGGGCCAGTCTGCTGACCAGCAGGTGCAGCGCGTTGAGGTCCCTGCGCAGCAGGACGGTGGCCTCGTCGTCCTGCGTGTGGTCGTCCTTGTCCCTGCCGATCCGCGCCCAGGGGGCCTGGAGCGGCAGAGGCGCGTGCGGCAGGTGCATGGTGAGGGTGTCGGCGCCGTTGGTGCTGCGGGAGTTGAGCAGCAGCATGCCGAGCCGTTCGGCGGCGATCTCGGCGTCGGCGACGCGGCGCTGCACCAGTGCGGCGGTCGTGGCGTCGCGGGTCCCGTCGTCGAGCCTGCCCTGGATCATCAGGGCCGCGTCGTGCAGCCGGGCCGTGCGCCGCCGCAGCTCGTCGAGGACCTTGTCCAGCTGGTCGGGTGCGGCGTCCAGCAGTTCGACCTGGGTCGCGGTCAGCTGGGCGAGCCGCGCCCGGAACGCCTGGCGCAGCCGGCGCAGGGTGCGTTCGGGGGTCTCGGGCACGACGGCGAACCGGACGATCGCGCTGCACACGAAGGCGATGAGCAGCGTCAGGGCGAGCTGGGCCAGGCTGCCGACGGTGGCCTGCACGAACAGCGAGACGAAGTAGATCTGGAAGCCGATCAGACCGAGCGCGGTGCCCCGGTCGCCGAACCGCCGGGAGTAGACGGCGCCGAAGATCAGCAGGATGAAGAACGCGTCCCCCGCGACGACCCGGGTGTTGAGCAGCGCGCCCAGGGACATCGCGGCGACGGCGACGGGCAGGGCGCAGGCGAGGGTGACGGCCTGGCCCCTGACCGTCTTCTCCCGGATGGCGAAGGTGGAGACCATGGCGGCCATGGCGCCGGCCACCAGATGCGGGACCGGGGTGTGCATCAGCGCGAGGATCAGCAGCGTGAGTGCGATCGCGCCGACCGTGCGCAGCCCGGCCATCAGCCGCAGGAGTCCGGGGTCCGATGCCACGAAGCGGTCCCAGGTGCCGGTCCTCTTCCGCCGTTTCGCTGCCATCGCGCTGCCGTACGCTCCTCACTCCTGCCATGATCCGGACAGCCCCAGCATGGCACGGGTGGTTACGGCGCTTCCGGCCCACCGGGTGAAATACTGACATTCCCCCCACCCGCTTCTCCGACTGCGAGGCGCCACCCGATGAATCTGAGCATCCGTAACCAGCTCGCCGGCACCGTCAGCTCCGTCACCCCCGGCGAGGTCATGGCGGCCGTCAAGATCCGGCTGACCGGCGGACAGGAGATCACGGCGGCGATCACCCTGGAGGCGGTACGGGAGTTGGGCATCGCCGCGGGCACGGCCGTCAACGCCCTGGTCAAGTCGACGGAGGTGGCACTGGCGACCGGGGTGGTGGAGGGCGTCAGCATCCGCAACCAGCTGCCCGGCACGGTCACCGGCATCAAGGCGGGCGACGCCATGGCCAGTGTGAAGATCACCGTGCCCGGCGGCGAACTCACCTCGGCCGTCACGGAGGAGGCCGTGACCGATCTGGGGCTCGTCACCGGATCGACGGTGGTGGCGCTCATCAAGTCCACCGAGGTCTCGCTGGCGACCGTCTGAGCCGGGGCCGGTCCGAGCCGGGGCCGGTCCGAGCCGCCGGTTCCCCGCCGGCGCCGCCGGGATGTCCTACTGGGCGTAGAGGAAACGCTGTCCGTCGTCGGTCTGCCGCACGACGACGATGCTGCCGTGCATGTGCCCGCCCTTGAGGGTCAGCCGGTTGTCCTCAAGGGTGAAGTTCCCGTTGTCCGGGTCGAGCGGCAGGGCGTAGTAGTCCTTGTCCTTCACCCGCGTCTCGGCGACGGTCACCTTGTCGAGGCGTACGGCGCCGCTGCCCGGGTTGAAGGTCGCGCCCGCCCCGGTGGTGATGGTCACGGGGAGTTGCCTGGTCGTATAGAAGCCCGTGCCGCTCATGCTGCCGGTCACCGAATCGGCGGGGAGCAGCAACACCAGCTTCTTCTTGTCCTGGAGCCCGGCCACGAACGGCTCGATGACCGGGGCGAGTTGCCGGTTGGTCCGGGCGATGGACCGGGTGATGCCGTCGGTCACGTCCTTGGGGGCCTCCTGCGGGCCGGCCGGGGTGACGCCGCGCAGCAGTTCGGCCAGCGGTGTGGTCGCCTTCGTGGTGAGGGTCTTCTTCACGTCGCGGCCCGCCGCGTCGGCGTTGAGCAGGGCCGCCGTGCCGATGGCGTACGGCTCGACCCCCTTGGCCGCGACCTTCATCGGCTTGAGTGTCCGGGCGAGCCGGGCCCGTATCTGCGCGGGGTCGTCAGGATCCCGGACGGCCGCCATGGCGAGCGCCGACTGCTGGACGTACTCGGCCGTGCCCTCCAGCAGGTCGACGGACGCCTGGCCCTTGGCCTCAGCGGGGAAGCCGTCCGTCCACCGCTGGTTCCAGTACGCGGCCCGCGCCAGATGCGCGGCCCGCCGGGCCGGGTCCCGCAGCCCCAGCAGCAGGCTGTTGTAGACCATCGCCCGGTCGATACGGGGATCGGCGCGCAGGGGGTACTCCTCGGCCCTGCCCGCGCCGCCGGACGCGTTGTCCAGCTGGATCAGCGAGTGCCAGGGCGCCGCGCTGTCGTACTGGACGTCGGGGTGGAACTGCTCGTGGGTCGCGAGCCCGAACGTGTAGCCGGCCGCGTCGGGGCTGGTCATGCCGAGGGGGTCCTTCGCCGGCGCTGCGGCGCCCGCGCCCTCCGGCGGCCGTACCACGATCGATTTCCTGCCCTTCCAGGTGATCGCCTCGAAGCCGCCGGGCCGGGGGACGCCGATGTTGTGCTTCTTCAGCTCGTCCAGGGAGATCGAGCCGCCCGAGCGGGCGTCCAGCAGATAGGCGCACCGCCCGTCCGTCACGATCACACTGTGTTTGCTGAAATCCGCCCCCGGCCAGATGCGGCCCAGCCGCGGCCACACGATCGCGACGTCCCTGCGCACCGACGACGAGAGCTGCCAGGTCGATCCGCCGGCCGAGGGCCTGGCGGCGGCCGAGGCCACGTCGACGACCGGCCTCGGCAGCGCGTTCGTACACGCCGAGAGCCCCAGCACCCCGACGAGG
Source organism: Streptomyces sp. AcH 505 (assembly GCF_000818175.1). Lineage (GTDB taxonomy): Bacteria > Actinomycetota > Actinomycetes > Streptomycetales > Streptomycetaceae > Streptomyces. Next base: position 5,730,910 of record NZ_JTIY01000001.1, on the reverse strand, counting down.
ACGCCGCCGACACTGCCGCATATAACAGCTCCTGACCTGCGGGGCATGGATAACCAGCTCCTCGGGGTGCGGGGCGGACGGCGTAAGCCCACCGTCCCCTCGCGCGGCGCCCGCCGCCGCTCCGCGCCGACCATTCGGGTGACGTCCGGCGCCGTCCCCGCCTGGCTGACGTCAGCGTTTCGTCACGAGTCGCAGCGGCTCCGCGGGGGGTCGCCGACCCTACGGTCTCAGTCATGAACGTCCGCTCCCGCCTCCCGTCCCCCGGTTCCGTCCGGCCCGACACCTTCTGGCGCAGCCCGCTGCGCGGCCCATGGCTGACGTCCGTGTTCGGCGCCGTGCTGCTCGTGGGCATCCCCGTGCTGTTCCTGACCGGGCTCGTGTCGTACGCGGCGTACAACCCCGATCTGTCTGCCGTCAACGACAAGACGCCGGACAAGGGGCTGCTCGGGTTCTACCTCTTCAGCTGGCCGACCGACCCGTACTGGCTGTACCGCGTCACCCAGGGCGTGCATGTGACGCTCGGGATCGTGCTGGTGCCGGTGCTGCTCGCCAAGCTCTGGTCGGTCGTGCCGAAGCTGTTCACCCTGCCGCCGGTACGCTCCGTCGGGCACGCGCTTGACCGGCTCTCCCTGCTGCTGCTCGTCGGCGGCGGGCTGTTCGAGTTCGTCACCGGTGTGCTCAACATCCAGCTGGACTATCTCTTCCCCGGCTCGTTCTACCCGCTGCACTTCTACGGCGCCTGGGTGTTCTTCGGCGCGGTCGTCGCGCATGTGGTGATCCGGCTGCCGCGTACCGTACGGGCGCTGCGCAGCCGCGACTTCCGGGCCGAGCTGCGCACGCCGGTGGCCAGGACCAGGCCCGAGCCGGCCGACGACAGCGGTCTGGTGGCCCCCGACCCCGCACCGCCGACCATGTCGCGGCGCGGCGCGCTCGGGCTGGTGGGGCTCGGCTCCGTGGTGCTGTTCGTGGTGACGGCCGGGCAGTCCATCGGCGGGAGCCTGCGCGGGACGGCGCTGCTCGCACCGCACGGCCGGCAGCCGGGCAGCGGCCCGAACGGGTTCCCCGTCAACAAGACGGCGGCCCTCGCGCACATCAGGGAACGGGACGTGGGCCCCGACTGGCGGCTGGTCGTACGGGGCGGCGGCCGGCGGGTCTCGCTCACACTGGCGCAGGTGCGGGAGCTGCCGCAGCACCGCTCGTCGCTGCCCATCGCGTGTGTCGAGGGCTGGTCGACGGAGAACCAGCACTGGGAGGGGGTCAGGCTCGTCGATCTCGCGGGACTGGTGGGGCTCGGCGACGACCCGCCCGGGGTGTTCGTCGAGTCGGCGCAACTGCACGGTTCCTTCCGTGCCGTGGCCCTGCGCGACAACCAAGTACGCGACACGCGCTCGCTGCTGGCGCTGCGGGTCAACGGCGCCGCGCTCTCCGCCGACCACGGCAGTCCGGCGCGGATCATCGTGCCGGGCGCTCCCGGTGTGATGAACACCAAGTGGGTCAGGCAGTTGAGCTTCGGGGAGACGACATGGCCGGTGTGACACGACGCGACAGCTCGTCCGCCGGGCGCTTCCGGCGGCTGTACGGCGAGTCGCCGCTGCATCTGCTCATCCTGCTCGCCTCGTTCGCGCTGTGCGGTTACGCGGCGGTCCGGCTGCTGGCCGACCGATGGCTCGCCGTCGCGATCTGGTTCGTGGCCTGCGCCGTCCTGCACGATCTGGTGCTGGTGCCGCTGTACGGCGTCCTCGACCGGCTCGGCCGGCGCCCCTTCGCGGGACGTGGTGGTGTCCACCGCGACGGTGTCAACTATGTGCGTGTGCCGGGCTTTCTGTCCCTGCTGCTGTTGCTGGTGTACTGGCCGTTGGTGCTGCGGAACTCGGCCGGCTACACCCCCGCGACCGGTCTGTCGGCCGACGTGTACCTCGGCCGCTGGCTGCTCGTCACCGCCGCGCTGTTCGTGCTGTCGGCGCTGTGGTTCGTCGGACGGGGACTGTTCGGAGGCGGGCCGGTCGAACGGGCGTCCCACCGGCCGCCGGACGATCTTACGGACCGGTGACGCTCCGGCGCGGGACACCGACCGGTACGCCGTGGGCCTCTACCGTCGGCTGGATGCGCGTACTTGTCACCGGTGGCGCGGGCTTCATCGGCTCGCACGTGGTCACCGCACTCACCGCCGCCGGTCATGAGCCGGTGGTCCTCGACGCCCTGCTGCCCTCGGCCCATCCGGTGGCGCCACCAGATCCGCCCGCAGGGTGGCTCCACGCCGACGTACGGGACCGGGCCGCCGTCGTACGGGCGCTGGCCGGTGTCGACGCCGTCTGCCACCAGGCGGCGATGGTCGGTCTCGGCACCGGCTTCGCCGACGCGCCGGACTATGTGAGCTGCAACGATCTGGGCACCGCGACGCTGTTGGCCGCCATGGCCGAGACCGGGGTCACGGCGCTGGTGCTCGCCGGGTCGATGGTCGTCTACGGCGAGGGCCGTTACGACTGTCCCGCGCACGGCCGGGTCGCACCCGGACCGCGCCGGGAGGCCGATCTGGCGGCCGGACGGTTCGAACCGGGCTGCCCGCGCTGCGCGGCCCCGCTGGTCCCCGGGCTGATCGGGGAGGACGCGCCGGCCGATCCGCGCAACGTGTACGCGGTGACCAAGCTGACCCAGGAGCAGCTGGCCGCGTCCTGGGCGCGGGCCACCGGCGGCCGGGCCCTCGCCCTGCGCTACCACAACGTCTACGGGCCCGGGATGCCGCGCGACACACCGTACGCGGGTGTGGCGTCGTTCTTCCGCTCGGCGCTGGCGCGCGGCGAGGCACCGCAGGTCTTCGAGGACGGCGGGCAGCGGCGGGACTTCGTACATGTACGGGACGTGGCGCGCGCCAACGTGCTTGCCCTGGAGGCCCTTTCGGGGCGGGAGCCGGGTGGGTGCCGCGCGCTCAACACCGGCAGCGGCGAGCCGCACACCGTGGGCGAGATGGCGGAAGCACTCGCGACGGCGCACGGCGGACCCGGCCCGGTGGTGACGGGTGAGTACCGGCTGGGCGACGTCCGGCACATCACCGCGTCCTCCGAGCGGCTGCGCACCGAACTGGGCTGGCGGCCCGAGGTCACGTTCGACGCGGGCATGGCGGAGTTCGCCGGGGCCGGACTGCGGGCGGTCGCTTCATGACCGTCGATGTCGTACTCCCCTGTCTCGACGAGGCGTTGGCGCTGCCGTGGGTACTGAACCGGATCCCCGAAGGGTGGCGGGCGATCGTCGTCGACAACGGCTCGCGTGACGGCTCGGCCGAGATCGCCGCCGGGCTCGGCGCGACCGTCGTACGGGAGCAGCGGCGCGGCTTCGGGGCCGCGTGCCATGCCGGACTGCTGGCCGCCGAGGCGGAGTTCGTGTGTTTCTGCGACTGTGACGCCTCGCTCGACCCGGGGCTGCTCACCTCCTTCGTACGGGAGGTGGCGGCCGGTGAGGCGGATCTGGTGCTGGGCCGCAGACGGCCCGAGGGGCCTGGTGCGTGGCCGCCGCACGCCAGGGCCGGCAATCTGGCGCTGGCCAGGATGATCCGCCGCAGGACCGGGCTGCCCCTGCGTGACCTGGGGCCTTTGCGGGCGGCGCGGCGCGAGGCGCTGCTGGCGCTGGAGCTGACCGACCGGCGCAGCGGCTATCCGCTGGAGATGGTCGTGCGGGCCGCCGACAACGGCTGGCGGGTGGTGGAGCGCGATGTGCCGTACCGGCCGCGCACGGGCAGGTCGAAGGTCACCGGCACCTGGCGCGGCACCTGGCACGCCGTGCGCGACATGCGCGGTGTGCTCACGGCCGCCCCGGTCGCACCGGCCGCAGACGTCCACGTTCGGTAAGAATCCGCTGCCCGAAATGCCGGGCTCCGCTCCGTAGGGTGAAATCCGTGACCCATTCAGAAGGATCAGCCACGCTGCTGGTCATTGCCAAGGAACCGGTGCCCGGCCGGGTGAAGACACGGCTCACCCCGCACTTCACCCACACCGAGGCGGCCGAACTGGCCGAGGCCGCGCTCGGTGACACACTGCGGACCATGCTCCAACTGCCCGCCCGGCGGCGTGTGGTGGTGCTCGAAGGGCGCCCAGGGCGGTGGCTGCCGCCGGGCTTCGAGGTGGTGCCGCAGGGAACGGGCGGCCTCGACGAACGGCTCGCTGCCGCGTTCGGCGGCTGCCAGGGGCCCACCGTACTCATCGGGATGGACACCCCGCAGATCACTCCTGACCTGCTGGCCCCCGCACTCACCGCGGCCGGGCGGCAGGGCGCCGAAGCGTGGTTCGGGCCCGCCGACGACGGCGGGTTCTGGGCGCTGGGTCTCGCCGTGCCCGACCCGGCCCTGCTGCGCGGTGTGCCGATGTCGGTCCCGCACACCGGCGCCGTGCAGCGCGGCCGGCTGGTGGCGGCGGGGCTCACCGTCCAGGATCTGCCGAGGCTGCGCGACGTCGACACGCCGGACGACGCGGCGTACGTCAGCGCGCTCGCACCGCACACCGCCTTCGCCGCGACCTACGCGCGTCTGACCGCCGGCCGCAGGGCGGTGGCCCGATGAGTACGGCGGTGGCGTGGGGCGCCGATCCGTACACCGAGGCGGTACGCAGCGGCCGGGGCCCGCTGTTCCTGCGCCGCAGCGACGGCTGGCTGCTGCCGCTCGACGTGGAGCGGTGGTGCGCGGTCGCGGACGCGGCCGATCTGTCGGCGCTCGCCCGCTGCGAGGGCGCGGTGCTGGACATCGGGTGCGGCCCCGGCCGGCTGGTCGCCGCGCTCGCCGGGCGCGGTCATCGCGCGCTCGGCATCGACGTCAGCCACGCGGCGGTCGACCGGACCACGCTCCTCGGCGGTGTCGCGCTGCGCAGATCGGTCTTCGATCCGCTGCCGGGCGAGGGCCGTTGGGACACGGCGCTGCTCGTCGACGGCAATGTCGGCATCGGCGGCGACCCGCGCGCGCTGCTGGTGCGGGCGGCCGAACTGCTGGCGCCGCAGGGACTGCTCATCGCCGAGACGGCGCCACTCGACATCGACGAGCGGGTGCGGGTCCGGGTGGACGACGGGCGCGGCACCGGCGGTGGCACCGCGGAGGGCTCCGAGGACGCGCTCTTCCCGTGGGCCAGGATCGGTGTCCGCGCCCTGCTGCGGCACGCGCGCCCGCTCGGCTGGCGGCCGGTGGACCAATGGGAGGCGGCCGGACGGCCGTTCGTGGCGCTGCGCAGAGCCGGTGTGCCGCGCGTACGGGAAGGGAACACCGGATGAGGGCCGAGGAAACACCGACGGCGGACCACCGCCCTTCGCCGCCTGAGGAGTGCCCGCCCGTCCAGGAACCGGCCGGGAAGAAGACCGGGAAGACCGGGGAAACGGGGAGGACCGGGCGTAGCGCCGACCTGGCCGCCGCCGGCGCCGGCGTGCTGCTCGTGGTGGTGGCGGTGCTCGTCGGCCGGGCGATCGAGCGGGCCGACGGCGCACTGCACGTCAACTGGCCGCCGCTGTTCGCCTCGTGGGACCCGCACATCGGCCCCGGCACACCGGCCGCGGTCCTCGTCGCACTCGCCGTGGTCGTCCAAGGGCCCGCGGTGGCAGCCCGGTTGTCCTGGCGCGCGCTCACCCTGGCCACCTGGGCGACCAGCATGGCCTGGGTCTTCTCGCTCGCGCTCGTGGACGGCTGGCACAACGGCATCGCCCAACGCCTCACCACCCGCGAGGAATACCTCCAGGGCATCGGCCGCTTCGGCGACATCGGGGCGGCCGTGCGCGGCTACACCAGCCATATCCTGCTCTACTCCCCCGGGCACTGGCCCGCGCACCTCGCGGGCCATCCGCCGGGCGCCGTGCTCACCTTCGTGGGTCTTGACCGGTTGGGTCTCGGCGGCGGCGGCTGGTCCGGCGTGTGGTGTGTCGTCACCGGCGCGTCGGCCGCGGTCGCCGTGCTGGTCACCGTACGCGCCCTGGCCGGTGAGGCGCTTGCGCGCAGGGCTGCGCCGTTCCTCGTCGTCGCGCCGACAGCGGTGTGGATCGGCGCCTCCGCCGACGGGTACTTCGCGGCCGTCGCCGCCTGGGCCGTCGCGCTGTTCACACTGGCGGCGACCCGCACCGTCCGGTCGCCCGCGACGGCCGCCGTCGCTTCGGGGCTGCTGTTCGGTGCGCTCTGCTACCTCTCGTACGGGCTGGCGCTGATCGCGGTGATCGGCGTCGCCGTCCTGCTGATCAGCCGCAGCGCCCGCCCGCTGCCGCTGTTCCTGGCCGGGGCACTGGTCGCGCCCGCCGTCTTCACCCTGGCCGGCTTCAACTGGTGGGAGGCGTACCAGCTGCTGGTCGAGCGCTACTACCAGGGGGTCGCCAGGATCCGTCCGTACGGGTACTGGGTGTGGGCCAACCTCGCCTGCACCGTGCTCATGACGGGTCTCGCCACGGTGGCCGGAATGCGCAGGGCATGCACCGCGAAAATCCTGCGCGGGATGCGTACCGGAACGCTCCAGGACACCGGGCGGCTGGCGCTGCTCGTGCTGGCCGCGCTGCTGGCGCTGCTGCTCGCCGACCTGTCCGGCATGAGCAAGGCGGAGACGGAACGCATCTGGCTGCCCTTCGCCTGCTGGCTGTTGCCGGCGGCCGCGCTGCTGCCGGACCGTGGGCGCCGGGGATGGCTGACGGCGCAGACCGTACTGGCCTTGTTGATCAACCACCTGCTGTTCACGGGCTGGTGACGGGAGAGAGCCAAGCTCCGCAAGTGGCTGAGATGCAACTCACACGTGACTCTTGACATGGCCGAGTGGGCGCGCGCATTGTTCCACCATTCGGTAGCGACTTACCGAGTGGTGGAATCGGCAACGACGCCAACACCTTGGGAGCACCGCATGAGCAAGAGCATGAGATCCCGCCTCGCACTGATGACGACCGCACTCGTACTGGTCGGCGGCAGCGTCGCCGCAGCACCGGTGTTCGCACAGGGGCAGGGGCACTCACAGGCCTCGCACCGCGACTTCGCCGCGGAGATACTCGCGGCCCAGACGGCCGCCAAGAACGCGGCGGGACTCGAACACCTCGGCACCCTGAACCGGCTCTGCTTCCTGCCGCCGGTCAACGGAGCACCCAGCACCACCGACACCACACCCGCCTACATCGACGACCCTTCGAAGGCGCCCGCCAAGTCGACCTGGTACGCGGACTCGGCCCGCGCCTTCGACGACCTCTACTTCGTCGGCGGTTCGGTGCACAGCGCGTGGATCCTCAAGACCAGCGCGGGTCTCATCCTGATCGACTCGGGTTACCAGTACAGCGCGCAGACCCTGATCATCGACGGGATGAAGAAGTTCGGGCTCGACCCGAAGGACATCAAGTACATCATCATCTCCCACGCCCACGCCGACCACGTCGGTGGTGTGGAGGTGGTCCAGAAGGCGACCAAGAACGCCCGGGTGGTGATGGGTTCACCGGACTGGGACGCCATCAAGGCACACCCCAAGACGTTCAAGGGCCAGACCCCGGACTTCAAGACCGGTATCCGGGTCTCCAAGAACACCGATCTGAAGCTGGGCGGTACGACCGTCCACATCATCCCGACCCCGGGACACACCCCCGGCACCCTCTCCATGACCTTCACGGTCCATGACTACGGTGACCCGGTGACCGTCGCCTACTCGGGCGGCACGGCGCTCGGCTTCCAGAACGACAAGCCGGACCCCGGTATCGCCAACCTCCAGCAGTACATCGACTCGGCGAAGAAGATGCAGGCGGCCGCGGTGAAGGCCGGGGCGACCGTCATCATGTCCAACCACTCCGAGTTCGACAACGCCGCCACCAAGACGAAGGAACTCGCCGGCCGCGGCGCGGGGCCCAACCCGTTTGTGAACGGGGCCGCTTCGGTCAAGAACTACTTCGACGTGTCGATCCAGTGCGCGAAGGCCGATCAGCTCGGACTCGAAGCGGACGCCGCCGGGAAGTAGCCCGGGTAGCGCCGCGGCACAGCGCCTCGGCCGGGGCGGAGACGTCCCTCCGGGCGGCGGCCGGCCGCCGCCCGGAGTCTTCGTCAGCGGCTACGAGTTCGAGTTCGAGGAGACAGCATGGCGAACCCAGGGCAGACCTCGCAGACCGTCCCGGCGACCCGGGACTCCCCGGCATCCCCCAGGTCGCGGGCGCTCGCCGAGCGGCTGCGCGCCGTCATCGGGGACGGCAAAGTACTCACGGACCCGGCCCAGTTGCGCACCTACGAGTGCGACGGGCTCGCGGCCTTCCGGGTCCGTCCCGGCATCGTCGTCCTCGCGGCGCACCGCGACGACGTGGTGCACACCGTACGGCTGTGCGCCGAGGCGGGTGTGCCGTTCGTGGCCCGGGGCTCCGGCACCGGGCTCTCCGGCGGGGCCGTGCCCGTGGCGGACGGTGTGCTCATCGTGCTGTCCCGGCTGCGGGCCATCGTCTCGGTCGACCCGGACAACGCCCGGGTCGTCGTGGAGCCGGGTGTCATCAATCTGTGGGTCACCCGGGAGGCGGCCCCCTACAACCAGGCGTACGCGCCCGACCCCTCGTCCCAGCAGGTGTGTTCCATCGGCGGCAACGTCGCGGAGAACGCGGGCGGCGCGCACTGCCTCAAGTACGGCTTCACCGTCAACCACGTGATGGGCGCCGAGATCGTCCTGCCGGACGGTGACGTCGTCCATCTCGGCGGTACGGCCCCCGAGCACCCGGGGCTCGACCTGCTCGGTGCCTTCGTCGGCAGCGAGGGCACCCTCGGGGTGGCCACGCAGATCACCGTCCGGACCATCCGGGCACCGGAGTCGGTGCAGACGATGCTGGTCGGCTTCCACACCGTCGAGGACGCGGCGGGCACGGTCAGCGACATCATCGCCGCCGGGATCCTGCCCGCCGCCATCGAGATGATGGACGCGCTGGCCATCGAGGCGGCGGAGGCGGCCGTACGCTGCGGCTACCCCGAAGGCGCCGTCGCCGTCCTCGTCATCGAACTCGACGGGCCCCAGGTCGAGGTGGACGAACAGTTCCGCCAGGTCGCACAGGCCGCCGAGGCGCGCCACGCCTTCGAGACCCGGATCGCGCGGGACGCGGCCGAACGGGCGCTGATGTGGAAGGGCCGCAAGTCCGCCTTCGCCGCCGTCGGCCGGATCAGCCCCGCCTACTACGTGCAGGACGGTGTCATCCCGCGCACCCAACTGCCGGAGGTGCTGGCGGAGATCGGCCGGCTCGCCGAGGCGGCCGACGTGCGGGTCGCCAACGTCTTCCACGCGGGTGACGGCAATCTGCACCCGCTCATCCTGTTCGACGACACCGTCCCCGGCGCCGCGCACGACGCCGAACAGCTCGGCTTCGCGATCCTCGACCTGTGCGTCGACGCCGGCGGGTCCATCACCGGCGAACACGGCGTCGGTGTGGAGAAGAAGTCCAAGATGAGCAGGCAGTTCACCGAGGACGACCTGGACACGATGCAACTCGTCCGCTGCGCCTTCGACCCGGCCGGTCTCGCCAATCCCGGAAAACTCTTTCCGACACCACGGTTGTGCGGCGAGCGGCCTGGCGTGCACACTGCCGCCGACACGCACGACCCGGCGCTGGGCGAGGTGTTCTGAATGGCGGCAGGAAAAGACGCCCGGACGGGCGCCGTTGTCGCGGGTGCGGGCCCCGCGCGGACGGTCCGGCCGACGACGGCGGCCGAGGTCGCCGACGTCCTGCGCGACACGTCGGGCACGGTCGTGCCCGTCGGTTCGGGTACGAAGACCGGCTGGGCGGCCCCGGCCACCTCCTGCGACCTGCTGCTGCGCACCACAGGCCTGGACCGGGTGGTCGAGCACGCGCCGGGCGATCTCGTCGTCGTCGCCGAGGCGGGCGTACGTCTCGACACGCTCCAGCGGCAGCTCGCCGGACACGGCCAGATGCTGGCCCTCGACCCGCCGGAGCCCGGGGCCACGCTGGGCGGTGTCGTCGGCGCCAACGCCTCGGGCCCGCGCCGGCTGCGCTACGGCACGGTCCGGGACCTGCTCATCGGGGTGACGGTCGTGCTGGCCGACGGCAGGACGGCCAAGTCCGGCGGCAAGGTCGTCAAGAACGTCGCGGGCTACGACCTCGGCAAGCTCTACACCGGGGCGCACGGCGGCCTCGGCGTGGTCGTCTCGACGACCTGGCGGCTGCACCCGCTGCCCCCCGCGGCGCGCGCGGTCGTCGTACCGGTACCCGACGCGGCGGAGGCGGGCCGGCTCGCCGCGCTCGTGGCGCGCTCGACGCTCACCCCCACCGCGGTCGAACTGCGCTGGGAGGCGGGCCGGGCAGCCGGCACCGACAGTGAACTCGTCGTGCTCTTCGAGAGCATCGAGGAGTCCGTACACGCACAGTCGCGGGCGGCGGTCGCGCTGCTCGGCGGCGGCGCCGAGGCCGACGCACCCCCGTCCTGGTTCGGCGCGCGTCCCTCCGGCGGTCTCGTACTGCGGCTCGCCTTCGAGCCGTTCGCGCTGCCCCGGGTGTTGGCGGCGCTGCCCGAAGGCTCGTCGGGCACCGCCTCCGCCTGTACCGGAGTGGCGTACGCGGCCGTGCCGCACACCACCGACCTGGCGGCGCTGCGGGCCGCGATCGCACCGTACGACGGCTCGGCCGTCGTGCTGGAAGCACCGGACGACGTACGGCAGGGGCTCGACCACTGGGGCCCGGTCGCCGACTCGTTCGGCCTGATGACACGTGTCAAGGACCAGTTCGACCCGGGCCGGCGGCTCTCGCCCGGCCGGCTGATCGGAGGGCTCTAGATGACCGGGCACACTCCCGCCGGGGACACCCCCGCCGACCAGGAACCCGTCGACGTACCGGCGGCCGAGCACCCCACCGGCGCGGCGGGACATCTCACCGCGCCCCGCCCCATCGGTACGGGCCAGGGCGGCCCGATCGCGCCCAGCGCGGCCTCCGCCACCGTCGCACTCGGCATGCCGGGTCAAGGGCCCCCGCCCGACGGCGCGTTCGACGCGCACCACCCGCCGGACGCCGCGCTGATCGGGGACTGTGTGCACTGCGGTTTCTGTCTGCCGGCCTGCCCCACCTATGTGTTGTGGGGCGAGGAGATGGACAGTCCGCGTGGCCGCATCGACATCATGAAGGGCGGCCTCGAAGGCGATGTGTTCGACGAGAGCAGTGTGCGCCATCTCGACCAGTGTCTCGGCTGTATGTCGTGTGTGACGGCCTGCCCGTCCGGGGTTCAGTACGACAAACTCATCGAGGCCACCCGGGCGCAGGTGGAGCGCAGGGTCGAACGCCCGCGCGCCGAGCGGCTGTTGCGCACCGCGATCTACGGTCTCTTCCCCTACCCCCGGCGGCTGCGGGCGCTGCGCGGTCCGCTGCGCGCCTATCAGGCCAGCGGTCTCGGGCGGTTGCTCGCACGCTCGGGGCTGCTCGGCCGACTGCCGCTGCCCCTGCGGGCGATGGAGTCGCTGGCCCCCAAGCTCGGCCGGGTGGAACGCATTCCGGAGCGGGTGCCGGCCGTCGGGACCCGGCGGCGCACCGTCGGCCTGCTCACCGGCTGTGTGCAGGGCACGTTCTTCCCCGACGTGAACGCGGCGACGGTACGGGTGCTGGCCGCCGAGGGCTGTGAGGTGGTCGTCCCGGCGCGGCAGAGCTGCTGCGGCGCGCTGTCGGCGCACGCGGGCCGGGAGCCGGAGGCGCTGCGCTTCGCCAAGCGGGTGATCGAGACGTTCGAGGCCGCTGGGGTCGACACGGTCGTCGTGAACGCGGCGGGCTGCGGCTCCAACCTGAAGGAGTACGGCCACCAGTTGCGCGACGAACCGGGGTGGGCGGCGCGGGCCGACGCGCTGGCCGCCAAGGCCAGGGACATCACCGAACTGCTCGACGAGCTGGGCCCGGTGGCCGAGCGCCATCCGCTGCCCATGACCGTCGCCTACCAGGACGCCTGCCATCTCGCGCACGCGCAGAGTGTGCGCGACCAGCCGCGCCGGCTGCTGGGGTCGATCCCCGGTGTGGAGCTGCGTGAGCTGGCCGAGGCCGACATCTGCTGCGGCAGCGCCGGCACGTACAACCTGCTGCATCCGGAGCCGGCCGGTGAGCTGGGCGAGCGCAAGGCCAAGGCCGTGCTGGCCACCGGCGCCGAGGTCATGGTGACGGCGAACCCCGGCTGCTGGATGCAGGTCGCCACCACGCTCGCCCGGATGGGCGAGCGGCTGCCCGTCGCCCACACCGTGCAGGTGCTGGACGCCTCGATCCGTGGTGTTCCCGTGGAGCGGCTGCTCGCGCAGGCCCTCGACGGGCCGGGGACCGTGGTGTCCGGCGCCGCCCCCAAGCACACCGGGAACCCCCACACCGGTGCCGTGCAACCCGCCTCCCCGTCCTAGAAGAGGTGTTCCATGCTGTTGGCCGATTATCAACAGGACTACAGTCCGCTCAACAATTCGCTGGGGCTGTCGTCGCTCGTCGCGATCCTGCCGCTGCTCGTACTGTTCGTACTGCTCGGTGTGCTGCGTATGAAGGCGTGGCTGGCCTCGCTGATCTCGCTCGTCGTCTCCGTCGTCATCGCGATCTGGGCGTACTCGATGCCGCTCGGGGACGCGCTCAACAGCGGGCTCCTCGGGGCCGCCTTCGGGTTCTTCCCGATCATGTGGATCGTGATCAACGCGATCTGGGTCTACAACCTCACGGTGGAGACAGGCCACTTCGACGTGCTCCGCAGGTCGTTCGCCTCCATCAGCGACGACCAGCGGGTGCAGGCCATCATCATCGCCTTCTGCTTCGGCGCGCTGATGGAGGCCCTGGCCGGCTTCGGGACGCCGGTGGCGATCAGCTCGGTCATGCTGATAGCCCTGGGCTTCCGGCCCATCAAGGCGGCGACGGTCGCGCTGGTCGCCAACACGGCGCCGGTGGCGTTCGGCGCGATCGCCGTCCCCATCACCACGCTCTCCGGTGTCACCGGGCTGCCCGTGGACGACCTGGGTGCGATGGTGGGCCGGCAGACCCCGGTGCTCGCCCTGTTCGTGCCGCTCGCGCTGGTGTTCATCGTGGACGGCAAGCGGGGGCTGCGGCAGACCTGGCCGCCGGCCCTGGTGTGCGGTGCGGTCTTCGCCGTCTTCCAGTACCTGTCGTCGAACTTCTGGTCCGTACAGCTCGCGGACATCATCGCCGCGCTGGCCTCGGCGCTGGCCGTGCTCGTCTTCACCCGGGTGTGGCACGCCAAGGGCAGTTACACGGAGAGTGAGGCGGCGGAAGAGGGGTCGGACGGTACCGGCACCGAGCCCGGCACCGGCGGCGTCGCCGCCCCGGCCGGCGGCGGTGGCGCCGGGGTCGTGACCCGGACCAGGGCCGAGGCCGACCGGCAGACGCACGACTCACCGCTGGAGGTCTTCAAGGCGTACGCGCCCTATCTCATCGTCATCGTCGTGTTCGTCCTGGCGACGCGAGTACCTGCGATCACCGGTACGCCGCCGGCCAAGGCGGGCGAGACGGGCAGCGGGATCGAGGCCGTGACCCATATCGTCAACTGGCCGGGGCTGCACATACTCAACGAGGCCGGCAAGCCGGTCGCGACGACGTTCAAGCTCAACTACCTGTCGGCGGCGGGCACGTTGCTGCTGATCTCGGGGCTGCTCAGCATGGCCGTCCTGCAGATGGGGCCCAGGCGCGGCCTCAAGGCCTACGGACACACCCTGGACCAGCTGAAGTTCGCGATCCTCACCGTGATGCTGGTGCTGGGCCTCGGCTACATCATGAACGAGTCGGGCGCCACGACGACGCTCGGTCTGTGGGTGGCGGGCGCCGGCGGTCTGTTCGCCTTCCTCTCGCCCATCCTCGGCTGGCTGGGCGTCGCGGTGACCGGCTCGGACACCTCGTCCAACTCCCTGTTCGGGGCACTGCAGATCACCGCTGCCGGGCAGGCGCACCTGTCGCCGACACTGATGGCGGCGGCGAACTCGTCGGGCGGTGTGCTGGGCAAGATGATCTCCCCGCAGAACCTGGCCATCGCGGCGGCGGCCGTCGGACTCGAAGGCAAGGAAGGGGTCCTGTTCCGCAAGGTCATCGGCTGGAGCCTGGTGTTCCTGCTGTTCATGTGTGTGCTCGTCTATCTGCAGAGCACCGCGGTACTGGACTGGATGGTGGTCTGAGCCGCCCGCCGTCGGACCACGCCCGTCAGGACCTCATCCGTCACCCCGCACGGCCGCGCCACCACGGGCGGCCGTGCGGGCCTGGTCGAGCAGGCCCGCGGCGCGGGGGAAGTCCTTGAGCTGCTCCCCCAGCAGCTCCAGCACGGGAAGCTGCGAAGGGACGGGCACACCGCGCGCGTTCAGGATGTCGGTGGTCCAGCTGAGGTAACCGGTGAACAGCTCCGCGTCGTCGGTGTAGAGCGCGGCGGCGAGGAACCGCACGATGTGCGAGAGGTCCTCGGCGATGGTCTCCCGGCGCGCCGCGTCGTACGCGCGCATCTCGGGGAAGCGCTGCTCCAGGCGGGCCAGGACCGTCCTGACCAGTTGTGGCGCCGATCGGGCGACCAGGGTGTACTCGTGGTCCACCAGATGCGGCAGGTCCGCCCCCGTGCCGCGCGGCGGGTGCGGTTCCGCCAACGGCGCCGCAGCGAG
>NZ_JTIY01000001.1:5695139-5716012 GCF_000818175.1 Streptomyces sp. AcH 505 | reverse complement strand
CGCGTACCGGCCGTCGTGGCCGAAGGCAGCGCCGCCGACCAGGACCGGCACCCCCGCCCCCTGACACGCGGTGATGGCCGTGTGCGCCGCGGGCAGCCGGGTGGCGATCGAGCTGGACAGGGCCACGACGTCGGGGCCCGTGCGGTGCACATGTGCGACGAGTTGGGGCGCCGGCACCTGCGTGCCGAGGTAGTCGACGTGCCAGCCGCGCAGCCGCAGCACCTCGGCGAGCAGCCGCGCGGGCAGCGCGTGCCACTCGCCGTCCACACAGGCCACGGCGATCCGGCCACGGGTGCGCGGACGGCGGGCTGCGGGGTGGTGTGCCGCGGCGTCGACGGCGCGCTCGTTGATGGCGGTCGCCGCGTGCTCCTCGGCGACGGTCATCCGGGCACCGGCCCACTCGTCACCGATTTTCCGCTGTGTGTAGCCGATGACGTCGAGCAGCAGGCTCTCCGGGTCGGTCCCGGTGTCCAGCGCGCCGGACACGGCGTCGATCGCCGCTTCCTCGTCGCCGCCGCGGACCGCCTCCCACAGGCGCTCCCGCAGGCGGTCGAGCGGCGGTGTCGAGGGGGGCGTCGAAGGGGCCGTCATGGGGTGAACCTGCCCGGGCCGTGGCCGCCGACGGCGCTGAGGTGGTTGGTGCGCGGGGCGGTGACGGCGACGATCGCCATGTCGTCGTGCCGGCCGCCGGACACCCACTGGGACGCGAGCATCTGTACCCGTTCCACCAGGGCGCCCCCGGGCAGTCCCGCGCATTCGGCCAGGACGCCGCGCAGCCTGTCGTCGCCGAACAGCTCGCCGCCCAGCGGGCCTCCCCTGGCTTCGGTGATGCCGTCGGTGTACAGCACACAGGTCTCGCCCGGTGCGAGGCTCGTCTCCACGGTGTGCGCCTCGATCTCGGGCAGCGCGCCCACGAGGGTGCCGCGGGTCGCCGCCTCCTCCACCCGGCCGTCGGAGCGCACGATCAGCGGCGCCGGGTGGCCGGCGCTGGTGAGCCGCAGCCGTACGTGACTGCCCTCGCGCCTGGTCGAGGCCATCACCAGGGTGGCGAAACGGGCGCTCCGGGAGTTGAGCAGCGCCCCGTTGAGCAGCCGGAGCATCCGCGGGTGGTCGTCGGCCATCGGGACCAGCGCGTGGAGGGTGTTGCGGATCTTGCCGGTCAGTACGGCCGCCTCAAGTCCCTTGCCGCACACGTCGCCGAGGACCACCAGGTACTCACCGCTCGGGACCGCGCCCGCGTCCGGCGCGACCGGGCCTGTGGGGTGTACGTCGTAGAAGTCGCCGCCGACGCGCTCGGCGTCGCCCGCCGCCCGGTATCCGGCGGCGAGTTCGACGCCGGCGACCTGGTCGAGCGAGGGCGGCAGCAGCTCCGCCATGAGCGTCTCGGTGATGGCGGCCTGGTCCAGGTACATCCGCGCCGCGTAGAGCGCGGCGCCGGCCCGGGCGGCGAACAGCCGGACGATGATCTCCTCGTCGTCGGTGAACGACTCCGTCGTCGAGTACCGCAGGAGGATCAGGGCGCCGGCCGGGCCGCCCTGTCCCGGCAGCGGGGCGACCACGATCGAGCCGACCGGGCCGAATCCTTCCGGCACCACCCAGTCGGGGACATGGGCGGGGTCGATCCAGCGGGACGGGACGGGCGGGAATCCGCCCAGCGCCTCGGCGAGGCCGGGCATCTCGGCGGGCTCGGCGGTCTGCTGTCCGCGTACCGGGGCGCCGCCCCGGGTGCAGCGGGTCACCGGCAGTCCGCGTCCGGCGGGCGGTGCGACCACGAGCGCGGCGTCGGCCAGATGTCCGGCGGCGAGCCGGGCCGTGGTGTCCGCGCACCGTTCGGCGTTCAGGGAGGACAGCAGGGCGTTCGACGCCTCGGTCAGGAAGGCGGTGCGCCTGCGCTCGGTCCGCAGCGCTTCCCGCGCCTCGCGCAGCCCGGCGTCGCCGGGCGCCTCGGCCAGCCACCAGACGACGTCGCCGTCGGGTCCGCGGGTGGGACGCGCCTCGAAGGCGCGGGCGCCGACCCGTCCTCGTACCGTGTCGGGCAGCGGGTCCTGATGGGCGAGCGTGAGCCAGCGGGGTACGACGTCGGTGAGCCGGGCACCGGGTCCCGCGCCGGGGAAGAGGGCGAGCGCGAGGTCGTTCGCGAGTCGTACCGTGCCCGCCGCGTCCACCACCAGCGCCGCGTAGGGAGCGCTGTTCCACACGGCGTAGGTGTCGGCACCACCGGGACTCGCGATCCGTCCTCCTCCTGCTGCGGGCGCGGCACCACGTCAAGCGGTGAGCCGCACCTCGTCGTCCACGACGCCCGTACCCGCGCGGCCTGGTGCCACGGGGACGGTCTCGGCGAGCGCGTTGGTCAGCTGCTGCTCGGCGACGGCCAGGGCCGCCTCGACGGTCTGGGTGCCGGTCGAGACGCACAGCGTGTACGTCACGTCCTCCAGCCGGCGGAGCGTCTCGATCGAGCCTTCGTCCGCGTGCCGGATCTGCAGCGCCTCGTACTGCTCGACAAGGTTGCGAAGTATCGCGGGGTGAGCCATCAGCACCGTGGGTTCTCCATCCCGAATCAGCCGTGAGATCAGCTGTGAGGTCAGCGGTGAAGGCGCCCGCACCGGGCATCTCCGGGGGAGCGCCTGCCCAGCCGCTGATCGCCCATGTGCCGCGGACCGCCGTGCCGCCTGTGAGACGAGTCACCTCTCGATCTTGTTCTCCGATGGTAGCCGCCACCGGCTGTGATCGCTCGCACATCACCCGCAGCGCTAAGATATTCTTAGCTACTAAGAAATACTGATACGTTGAGGCGACTCAGACGCACGCACCGAGGAGACATCCGCATGACCAAGCTCATGATCATCATCGGCAGCAACCGCCCCGGCCGGGTCGGGCTGCCGGTCGGCCGGTGGATCGAGAGCGCCGCCACGGCGCACGGCGGCTTCTCCGAGGTCGACCTGGTCGACCTCGCCGAGCTGAACCTGCCGTTCATGGACGAGCCGGGACACCCCCGGCTGGGGGCGTACACGCAGCAGCACACGCGCGACTGGAGCGCCCGGGTCGCGGCCGCCGACGCGTTCGCGTTCGTGATGCCGGAGTACAACCACGGCTACAGCGCGGCGCTGAAGAACGCCCTCGACTTCCTGCACAACGAGTGGCAGTACAAGCCCGTGGCGTTCGTCAGCTACGGCGGCATCGCCGCGGGAACGCGCGCCGTGCAGCAGCTCAAGTCGGTGGTGACGGCGCTCAAGATGACCCCGGTCGTGGAGGCCGTCGCCGTCCCGTTCGTCAACCAGTTCATCGACGACGACGGTACTGTCGTGCCGAGCGAGATCATGACCACATCGACCAAGGCCATGTTCGACGAGCTGCTGAGGGTGTCGGCGACGCTGCACCCGCTGCGCCCGGCCCCGGTCTCCTGACGAGGTAGGCGGCGACCCATGAGTGAACTGCACCCTGTCTGCACGCGCTACCACGCGGCGATCGAGCTGATCGGCGCCCGCTGGAGCGGCGCGATCCTGCGGGCCGTCGCCACGGACCAGCACCGGTACGCACAGATCAAGGCCGCGGTGCCGGGGCTGAGCGACACGATGCTCGCGCAAAGACTGCACACCCTGGAGGACGAGGGTCTGATCGAGCGTCGGGTACTGCCGTCGTCCCCCGTCCAGGTCGAGTACCACCTCACGCAGAAGGGGCTCGACCTCGAACCGGTCATGGAGGCCATCAGGGCCTGGTCGCACAAATGGATCCCGCTCAAAACCTTTTGACGGATCATGAGAAAGTTTTAGAGATTCGTTCCAAACCTCTGGACAGCCCTCCTGCCGCGCCCTAGTGTCTCGGCCCAACCAGGCAAGTGTTTCGCCCCCGTTACAAGCGGAGGCGGAACCATCACTCCCCCCACTGGTCGGGCCGTAGTCCGATCCGAGGCGTCACGGCCGCCGCGTCGGCGGCCGCTTGCTCAGGCAGCCCCGCAGCACCCCCGTATCCACGGGGCACTCAGCCGCGCGATCGTCGCGGCTGTGATCGCAGCAGGAGGGAAGCGATATGAAGATCCGTACGCTCGTTGTCACGGCCTCGTTGGTGGCGTCCGGCGGGCTGGTGGCCTTCGCCGGATCCGCCCAGGCGGCGCTCTACACCACCTGTGTGGGAGACGGTGGCGCCGTGACCGTGGGCGGTGACCTGGTCGTGCCGGCCGGGCAGTCGTGCACACTGACCGGCACCAAGGTCAAGGGCACGGTGCGGGTGGAGGCCGGCGCCGACCTCGTCGGCTCCGGCGTCACCTTCAACGGCGCGGTCACGGTGGCCGACAACGGCTATCTGGACCTCGACAACAGCACCGTCAAGGGCGCGCTGACCACCACGTCGGCCTTCGGCGCCCATCTGCAGGACACCACGGCCAAGGCCGTGACCGCGACCGAGGGCTTCGTGTACGCGGTGGACTCCAAGCTCGCCGCCGTCACCGCTTCCGACGGTGAGCTGTACGTCTCGGGCAGCACCCTCAGCGGGGCGCTCACCGGTGAAGGGAACCTCTACACCGACGTCTACGACTCCACCGTCAAGGGTCTGACGGTCAGTGACAACTCGCTGGGCGGCGTCCTGTGCGCCAGCGAGGTCGAAGGCGCCACGGTCTACAAGAACAACGCGGACAACCTCCAGCTCGGCGGCAACGGCCCGCTCAGCACCTGCGAGGGCGCCACCTACCTCGGTGGCAATCTGACGGTCAGTGACAACACGGCAACCGCCGTACTGGACAACGCGATCGTCCGCGGCGCCCTCAGCGCCACCGGGAACAGCCCGGTGCTCCAGGTCGGTTCGCTGGCCCGGATCCGCGGCGCCGTCACCGGCGAGACCGCCCCCGTCGCGCCCTCGGCCGCCCGCTCCGCCCGCCTGGCACCCCAGGACCGCGGCGGCGACCTCGCCGAGAAGGCAGCGGCCCGCGCCGCCACCGCACGGGCCGACGCCCGCGCGGCCGGTGACTCCGACCTCTAGTGGCCCAGGTGTTCCCCGCACCTGACGTACCGGTAGCGCGCACAGCGCCCCTTCCGTCTCTCGTCACCCCACCAGCCAGGAGTTACCGTGGGTAATCTGAACAAGTCCTTCGATCGCAGGGACTTCCTGCGGGCCACAGCGGGCACCACGGTGGCACTCGCCGCCGCCTCGGTCGTCGGCGGTGTGGCCACGGCATCCTCGGCGTCGGCCGCGCCGAGCATCCTGTCCATCCCCAAGGACCGCATCGGGCTCCAGCTCTACAGCGTCCGCGACAAAGTCACCTCACTCGGCTTCGCCGTCGTCCTGACCGAACTGGCCAGAATCGGCTACACGGAGATCGAGTTCGCCGGGTACACCCAGAACACCTCCATCCTGGGCCGCCAGATCACCCTCCAGGAGATAAGACAGATCCTCGACGACAACGGGCTGCGCGCGGTGGGCAGTCACGTCGGCATCGGGAACTTCCGCAGCAACATCCAGGCGGAACTCGACGCGGCCGAGATCCTCGGCATGCCGCACGTCGGCACCGCCAACGCCCCGTCGAACAGCAACACGGTCGCCGGCTACCTCGCGGCCGCCGAGGAGTTCAACACCTGGGGCGCCGCCGCCACCGCCCGTGGCCTCAAGCTCTACCAGCACAACCACGCGGGCGAGTTCGGCTTCGCCACCGACCAGCCGTCGGTCCGGCTGTACGACGTGTTCCTCAGGAACACCGACCCGCGCCACGTCTATCTGGAGATGGACGTGTACTGGGCCTTCGTCGGCAAGTACCGGTTCCCCGGCTTCGACCCGGCCGCCTACGTGCGCAACCAGCCCTACCGCTACCCGCTGTTCCACATGAAGGACGGCACGTCGAACCCGTCGGCCGGCGACGGCTACAGCATGGTCGAGTTCGGCGCGGGCGACATGCCGTACGAGCGCTTCGTCCGGGAGATCGGCGCCCGTGGCAGCCACTTCGGCGTCTGGGAGCAGGACAACGCCGTCAACACCCAGCCCAACCCGCCGGGTTCGCTCGGTGCGGCCGAGCGCAGCTTCGCCGGTCTGAAGGAACTGCTCGGCTAGTCCGGGCGATCCGCCCCCGCACACCACCACCCCGCACAGCACAGCACAAGCACGTCAGCCGGGCTCGGCCCGCCGTGATTCCGCACCGCAGCCACGGTGCGGGCGGTGGACCGGGCCCGGCCGCACACCCTCCTGAACCGCCAGCGACCAAGGAGAGCATCATCGTGCACCGTACCCTGAGACGCCTCGTCACAGGCGTCCTGCTGGCGGCGTTGCCCGCGTTGGGCGGTGTGGCGCTCGCGCCCGCCGCCACCGCGCACAACGGCGTCGAGCACGCGGCAGCAGCCGACCCGGCCCTGGACTGGGCGAACTACGAGAAGGTCACCCTGACCAAGGAGACGGGCGAGCCGATCGACCTCGCCGTCCTCCCGGACAGCCGCGTGCTGCACACCGCCCGCAACGGCGACCTGCGGCTCACCGACCCCGGTACCGGCGTCACCAAGATCGCCAACCACATCGAGGTCTACCAGAACTCCGAGATGGGGCTCCAGACCGTCACCCTGGACCCCGACTTCGCGACCAACAAGTGGGTCTACCTCTACTACTCGCCGCCGCTGAACACACCGACGGGCTCCGCGCCCGAGCGGCTGCCCGCGGGCCAGGACGACTCGTACTGGAAGCAGTGGGAGGGCTACGACACCCTCACCCGCTTCAAGTGGACCGGTGACAAGCTCGACCTGACCACCGCCCAGGAGATCATCCGGGTCAACACCAACCGCGGCCAGTGCTGCCACGTGGCGGGCGACGTGGACTTCGACGCCGACGGCAACCTGTACATCTCCACCGGTGGCAACACCCCGGCCTCGGGGCCCAACGTCAACGGGTACACCCCGATCAACGACGCCGCCACCTACAACCCCGGCCTCGACGAGCGCCGCGGTTCGGGCAACAGCAACGACCTCAAGGGCAAGATCCTGCGCATCCACGTGCAGGACGACGGCAGTTACACGATCCCGGACGGGAACCTGTTCCCGGTCGGCACCGCCAAGACCCGTCCCGAGATCTTCGTGATGGGGCTGCGCAACCCGTACCGGATGACGGTCGACAAGGCCACCGGCGCGGTGATGTGGGGCGACTACGGACCGGACGCCGGCAACGCCGACCCGAACCGCGGTCCCATGGGGTACGTCGAGTGGAACACCACGACCAAGCCGCTGAACAGCGGCTGGCCGTACTGCACGGGTGACAACACCCACCCGTACCGGGACTTCGACTTCGCCACCCTCACCCCGGGTCCCGAGTTCGACTGCGCGGCGCCGGTCAACGACTCGCGCTGGAACACGGGTCTGACCACGCTGCCGCCGGCGAGCCCCGCCACCCTCTGGTACGGGGACAAGGACACCGACCAGCCCTGGCCCGAGCTGACCGCGTTCCGCGGCCCCGGCGGTCCCGGCGGCCAGGCCCCGATGGGCGGTCCCGTCTACCACTACGACGCCGACAACCCGGCCCCGGGCAAGTTCCCCGAGTACTGGGACGGCAAGGCGTTCCTCGGCGAGTTCTCGCAGGACTACGTCGCGGCGCTCACCCTCGCAGGCCCGGACGGACCCGTCAGCAAGCTGGAGAACGTCCTGCCCAACAGCGAGCGGTCCGAGAACGGCATCCCGCCGTGGGACAACCCGATGGACCTGGAGTTCGGTCCGGACGGCGCGCTGTACGTACTGGACTACGGCGACGGCTTCTTCCGGCAGAACCCCGACGCGGGTCTCTACCGGATCGACTACGCCGAGGGCAACAAGGCTCCCACCGCGGTGATCAAGGCACAGCCGGCCTCCGGGCAGGCGCCGCTGGCCGTCTCCTTCGACGCCTCCGGGTCGACCGACCCGGAGGACGGCACCCTCACCTACCAGTGGGACCTGGACGGCGACGGCACGTTCGACGCGACCGGACCGACCGCCACCCGCACCTACGCCGAGAACGGCCAGTACCAGGCCCGGCTGAAGGTCACCGACCCGCAGGGCAAGTTCGGCCTGACGAGCCGTCAGATCACCGTCGGCAACACCGCACCGACCGTCGAGATCACCCAGCCGCCCAACGGCGGCTTCTTCAACTGGGGTGACGCGGTGCCGTACGGGGTCAAGGTCGACGACCCCGAGGACGGCACCAACATCGACTGCGCCAAGGTCGCCTGGACCTTCGGTCTCGGCCACAACCAGCACGGCCACCCGGTCAACAGCGGCACCGGCTGCTCCGGCGCCGTCGTCTCCCCCGCCGACGCGGGACACGGTGACACCGAGAACGTCTTCGGCGTCCTCGGCATCACCTACACCGACAAGGGCGCGGGCGGCGTGCCGCCGGCCACCGGTGACGCACAGGTCATCCTCAACCCGGCGCTGATGCAGGCCGAGCACTACGACCTGTCGGAGGGCGTCACGATCACCGACGACGCCACGGCCTCCGGCCAGCGCAAGGTGACCGCCTTCGACGCCAACGACTGGATCGCCTACGACCCGGTCTCGTTCGCCGGCATCACCGGCGTACAGACCCGGACGTCCGGCGCCGGCACCCTGTCGCTGCACTGGAACTCCTCGCGGACCGAGCCCTTCGCCACCATCCCGGTCCCGGCGGGTGAGGGCTGGCAGACGGTCACCACCGCGCTGGCGAACGCTCCGGCGGGCAGCGGTCAGCTCTACGTCACCTCCAGCGGCGGCGTCGAACTCGACGCGCTGACGTTCCAGGGCGCGGGTGTCGCCGACAAGACACCGCCGAAGGTGACCGCCACGCTCAACCCGGCGGCGCCCACGGGCGGCAACGGCTGGTACACCGGCAATGTGACGCTGAACGTCGCGGCCACCGACAACGGTTCGGTCGCCAGCCGTCAGTACTCCGTCAACGGCGGTACGACCTGGCTGTCGGCGAACGCCGCGGTCACGCTGTCCACCGAGGGCAACACCACCGTCCGCTACCGGGCGACCGACAGCGGCGGCAATGTCTCCGAGGTCGGGACGCTCGCCGTCCGGATCGACAAGACGGGTCCCACGGTGACGGTCGCGGGTGTCGAGGCCGACGCCACGTACGGAGACTCCAAGCGCGTCACACCGGTGGTCACGACCACCGACGCGGTCTCCGGAGGGGCGACGGCGACCAGCACGCTGGACGGCGCCGCTCTCACCTCGGGACGGCAGGTGCAGCTGTGGCGGCTGCCGCTGGGCGGCCATGACCTGAAGGTCACGGCGCGCGACGCGGCGGGCAACACCACGACGAAGACCGTGCACTTCACCACCAGCACGTCGTTCGCCGAACTGGGCACGCTCATCGCCCAGTTCCGTACCGACGGACTGGTCACCGCGCAGGGCCAGCAGCGGCTGACGCTGCGGCTCGACCAGGCGCGGGCGCACGCCGAGGCCGGCCGGCTGAGCCAGGCCGGGGCCGTGCTCGACTCGATCGCCGCCTCGGCGAGTGACACCGCCCTGGTGCCGGACGCCGCGGCGGGCGCCGCGCTGGCGCGTGACGCGAAGGCCGTGAAGGGGGGCCTGGCCGGCTGACCTGGTGGCGCGCCGCCCCGCCGTACCGGTGGGGCGGCGCGCCCTTTGGTCATCACCGTCACTACTTTTGGCAAAATCGAGGAAAGTTCGCAACAGCCGTACAAACAGCGTCGCAGTGTCCGAAACTGAGGGTGTGCGGAGGAAGTGAGACTGTGAGCATCGAGTACCGCGTATTGAGCCGGCTGCGGGACAACGGCCCGCTTTCCCGCGCCCAGTTGTCGAACGAACTCGACGTGCCGAGACCACGGCTGCTGGCCGAGCTCGACCGGATGGTCGCGGCGGGCAAGGTGCTGGAGGCGGGACCCGCCGCCTCGCGCGGCGGCCGGCGCTCCACCCTGGTCCAGCTCGACCCCGGGGTCAGGTTCGCCGCCGTCGATCTGGGCGCGAGCTCCATCGACATCGAGATCACCGACGGCAGGCTCGAACCTGTCGCGGCCGTCACCGAGGCGGCCGACATCATCCACCTGGGCCCGGTCGCCGCGCTGGCCCGGGTCAGCGAGCTGCTGCACAAAATGCGCGCCCAGGGCCACTACACGGAGATCGACGCCATCGGCATCGGGCTGCCCGGACCCGTCAGCTTCCGGGAGGGCATCCCGGTCTCCCCGCCGATCATGGTCGGCTGGAACCGCTATCCGGTACGCGACACCCTGGCGCGGGAGCACAACTGCCCGGTGGTCGTCGACAACGACGTCAATGTGATGGCGCTCGGCGAACAGCACAGCGGGGTGGCCCGCACCGTCGACCATCTGCTGTTCGTGAAGATCGGCAGCGGCATCGGGTCGGGCATGCAGCACCACGGCCGGATCTACCGGGGCGCCGAGGGGTGCGCCGGTGACATCGGCCATATCCAGGTCGAGGCGGAGTCGGCGGGTCCGGTGTGCTCCTGCGGCAACACCGGCTGCCTTGAGGCGTACTTCGGCGGGGTCGCGCTCGCCAGGGACGCCACCGCCGCCGCTCTGGAGGGCCGTTCGCAGCCGCTCGCCGACCGGCTGGCGGCCCAGGGCTCACTGACGGCCGTCGATGTCGCCGAGTGCGCGGCGGGCGGTGACACCGCCTGCGTCAATCTGATCCGCACCGGCGGCCACCGGGTGGGACAGGTGCTCGCCACGCTGGTCAGCTTCATGAACCCGTCGATGATCGTGATCGGTGGCGGGCTCTCCGGCCTCGGCCATCTGCTGCTGGCCGAGATCCGCAGCGTCGTGTACAAGCGCTCGCTCCCGCTCGCCACCCGGAACCTGCCCATCGTCATGTCCGAACTCGGCCCGAGGGCGGGCGTGGTGGGCGCCGCGCTGCTGGCGAGTGAGCTGGCGTACCGGGGCCACTCCTGATCAGGGCGTCGGCGCGTAGAGCTCGTCCGGCATGTCGGGCGTGACGCCGCGCGCGGCCAGCGCTTCGAGGTAGTCGCGCCGGATCTGCGGGTCCTCGTCGCCGTACGGCAGCAGGCTGCCGCCCTCGCGCACACTGACGAGCACCCCGGGACGGCCGCCGACGATGGGGTTGCCGGCCCTGCGGATCCCGGTGGGGTGTTTGACCCCGCCGCGGAAGGCCAGTTGCCGCGCGGTGCCGGGCCCGGTGTTGAAGTGCTGGTGGTACCACTTGCTGGGCGGGCTGTAGACGGAGGCCTCGCCCCATTCCACCCGCACCACCCGGTCGCCGTTGCCGGACTCGTACGGTCTGCTGCCCGCCTCCTGCGGCCAGATGAGCACATAGCCCTCCGACCGGAGTCCGAACAGCACCGCGCCGCCCAGATGGTGGTGGGCCTTGTGGTAGCGGCCCACCGGCCAGGAGGTGATGTGCGCGGCGACGGTGTTGCCCGCCATCTCGAAGACGGTCGCGTCGACACCGCTGCCCTTGACGCCGAGGGAGTCGAGGACGATCTCGTTGATGTCGGCGATGAAGTTGGTCTCCGCGATCCCGCCGAAGTAGTTCTCGTACCGCTTGCTGTCGGAGTAGTACCCGTCCCCGGGTGCGAACCGGTCGGTGAACCGGTAGTCGTTGGCGAAGACGAAGTCCTCGTTGTGGAACAGGTCCAGCACCATCGGGGCGTCGTTGACCGCCATGTACAGCACCGGTTCGGACCCGGTGTTGTGCAGCACGTACGAGCAGTTGAGCGGGATCGCGAAGAAGCTGCCGCGCTGCCACTCGAAGCTGGTGCGCCGGGTGTCGCCGGGCAGCCACACGTCGGCCGTGCCCCGGCCGGACAGGATGGTGACGAACTGCTGGTGCAGATGGCGCTGGCGCTCCAGCGAGGCGCGCGGGGCGATCTCACCGATCTGCATGCCGGTGAAGCCCTCCATGCCGTGCAGCTGGACGAAGGCGGCCCTGCCGCCGGTACGCGCCCAGTCGGCGCGCTCCAGGGTGCGGACGTCGGGCATGCCGTAGCCGCGGTGGACGGGCAGGCCCTCCTTGCGCATCCAGCTGTCGTAGAACGTCTCCCTGGCCTGGCCGGCTGTTGTCATCTGTCAGTCCTCCCGTGAACCGTGGAACTCGGCCATCCGCGACTCGATGCCGTTCGCGGCGCACGCGTCGCGGTACATCCGGCGCACCTGCGGGTCCTCGTCCTCGTAGTCGATCTGGTCACCGCCGAGCCGGGTGCTGATCGAGGACATCGGCAGCCCTGTCGCCGGGTCCCTGCGCGCGTTGAGATGGCGCAACGCGAGGTAACGGGCCGGGGTGGCGCCGGTGTTGAAGTGCTGGTGGAACGTCTCGCCGGGCGGAATGACGAGCGATCCCTCCGCCCAGTCGTAGCGCCGGATCGGCTCGCCCTCCCGCCACATCAGGCTGTAGCCGGTGCCGCCGAGGATGACGACGTGGGCGCCGGGCGCATGGCGGTGTGCCTTCTTGTAGGTGCCGACGGGGAACTCCGAGACATGCGCCATCATGGTGTTCCTGGCCAGCTTGAACTGGACGTTGGTGCCGCCGGCGCCGCGCGCCCGGTAGTCGACGAGCGGGAAGTCCCGTACGTCGGGGACGAAGTTGGTCTCCCACATCCGGCCGGTCAGGGTGCCGGCGCCGCTGAAGTAGCCCGCGGCCCCGGTGAAGCGGGCGGGGAAGTCGTAGGGGCAGTTGAAGACGAACTCGTCCTCGTCGAACAGGTTGATGACGACGGGCGCGTTGGTCACCGAGAGCAGCGTCGCGGGCTGGTCGCCGCTGCTGTTGAAGTGCTGGTACGGGACGTTCAGCGGGACGGCGAAGAGCGCGCCCCGCTGCCATTCGAAGCTCTGCTCCGCGCCGTCGGGTCCCCACACCGTGGTGCTCCCCCGGCCGGCCAGGACATAGGTCATGACCTCGTGGAGATGGCGCACCCGGTGCAGGTTCCCGCCGGGCGGGATCCGCGACACGTAGCAGTCGTTGCTGCGGTCGCTGTCGTCGTGGTTGATGAAACAGCCGTCGCCGCCCGTCATCGGCCAGGGCTTGAGCGGTACCGCGCGCAGATCGGGGATGTGGAAGCCGGGGACGATGTCGATGCCCTGGCCCCCGGCCCAGCGCGCGTACGCGGTGGGAGGCCGGACGGGCCGCCGCTCTGCCATGAGAACCTCCGGTGCTGTGCGGGACCGATTGCTGTGCGGGACCTGTTGGGGCGGGCCTACTGCGGGCCGAGCAGGCCGACCATGGTCTTCTGCAGCTGCTTGACGTCCTTCGTCAGGACGTTCCAGCCGTAACTGTCGTAGTACTCGCCGCCCTTGTCGGGGACGGAGGCCCCGAGATCACCGGCGGCCGGCACGTCGGCGCGCATGCTGGGCACCTGGAGCGCGTCCATCCAGACCTTGTTGCCGTCCTTGCACACCAGCCAGTTGACGAGCAGTTTGGCGGCGTTCGGGTGCGGTGCCTTGTTGTCGAGCGCGAGCAGGCTGGACCCGCCGGTGGTCACGGGCGGCGCGCCGGTGAGCTTGATCTGCTTGAGCGGCAGCCCCTCGGCGAGCGCGCTCTCGGTCTCCGCGTTCTGCAGCGACATCCCGAAGGCGTACTTGCCGCGGGCGATGTCGTCCAGCTCCTGGCGCTGGTCGGTGAGGAGCGTCGGCTTCTGGTCGACGTAGAGGGACTTGAGGAAGGAGTCGCCGTACGCCTGCTTGAAGGCGCCCACGTCGTAGATGGCGCCGCCGTTGGAGCGCGGGTCGTCGACGACGATCTTCCCCTTCCACTTGGGGTCGAGCATGTCCTGATAAGTCGTCAGGTCGCCGTCCTTGACCAGGCTGGTGTTGACGACCACCCCGGAGTCCACGTAGTTGGAGAGCTGGAGGATCTTGCTCTGCTCGGGGTCGACCCATTTGGGCTTGCCGTCGCGCCAGTTGGCCGCGGTGAGCAGGCCGGGGTCGAGGGCCGTCTTCAGATCGCCGAGCCAGTCCTGCGCGTAGTAGGTGGTCGACATGGTGTTCCCGCCGCCGCCGAACACGTCGTGGGAGTAGATGCCCGCCTTGCGCTCCGCCTGGAGTTTGGCCGCGATGTCGCTGTTGCGGCCGCCGATGTAGTTGACCTTGACCCCGTAGGTCTGGGCGAACGCCTTGGGCACGTCCGTACGCACACTGCCGTCAGGTGTGCCGGTCATGACCACCTGGCCTTCCTTCTTGGCGGCCTTCGCCAGGGTGCCGGCCGGGTCGGGGCACCCGGGCGCCACGGACTTGCCCGCGGCGGGCACAGCGCCTGCCGCGCCGTCGGCCGAGTCGCTGTCCGAGCCGCTCGAACAGGCACTCACGGCCAGCAGCACCATGGCGGCGGGCAGGGTGATTCTGACCTTCATCGACATCGACATTGCCTTCACCTGTTCTCGGTGTGGAGATACCTCATTGGGGTGCGGTGCCGGTCTCCGCGCGGACAGCGAGTGTCATCGCGCCGAGCCGGCTGATCGAGGCGTTCAGTACGTCACCGGGCACGATGGGCCCGACTCCGGGAGGCGCGCCGGTGAAGATGACGTCCCCGGGGTTCAGTGTCATCATCCGGGACGCGTACGAGACGATGCGCGGCACCGATGTGATGAGTGCGGAGGTGTTGACGCTCTGCCGCTGCTCGCCGTTGCAGGTGAGCAGGATGTCGAAGTCGGCGGGGTCGCCGGCCTCGTCACGCGTGGTCAGCCAGGGGCCGAGCGGGCTGAAGGTGTCGTAGCTCTTGCGCCGGGAGCGATCGGCGGCGCTGCGTACGGTGATGTCGAGCCCGATCGTGTAGCCCAGCACATGGTTCAGCGCGTCCTGTTCCGCGATGTCCTTGCCGCCCGTGCCGATCACCACGACCAGTTCCGACTCGTGGTGGATCTCGCTGCCCTCGCCGAGCACGGCGCGGGGCAGGACGACGGTGCCGGCGGGACCGGTGATCGAGGAGGGCGCCTTGAGGAAGACGTCGAAGTTCATCATCCAGGACTCGACCCCGCCCAGGGTGCGCTGCTGAACGGCGTGCATCTCCTCGACATGGCCCCGGTAGTTGCTGGCCGAGGCGATGATCTTCGTGGGGCCGAGCACCGGCGCGGCCAAGGTCACGGAGTCCAGCGGGAGTTCAGGGCCCTTCCCGGCCGCCGCCGCGAGGTCGGGGGCGAGGGAGGCGTAGTCCCGGCACAGCGCGCGCCACCAGCCGGCCAGCAGCGGGTCGGGCTCGTGCGCCCAGGGCAGCGCGTCGGTGATGTCCACCAGATGGTCGCCGGTGACGGCGCCGAGGCGGTTGTCGTCGAATATGGCCAGTTTCATGGTGTCACCGAGTCGTCGAGGGTCGCCGGGGTGAAGACGCCGGTCACCTGCTGGGGTGTGTCGAGGGCCAGTTCGCGGTAGATGCCGAGCGCGCGCAGCACCGGGCTGTCGCCGATGCTGAACAGGTCGGCGCCGGGACCGCTGTTGTGTTCGGCGGCCGCCCAGGACGGCACGACGAACATGTCGCCCTGCGACCAGTCGAAGCGGCGGCCCTCGATCACCGAGGAGCCGGCGCCGCGGTGGACGACGTAGACGGCGTTGCCGGTGCGGCGCACCGGCAGGGTGCGGGCGCCGGGGACCAGCCGGTGCATGGCGCAGTTCATCGTCGGCAGCACGCTGGCCCCGGTGGCGGGGCTGACGAACTCCAGGCTGACCAGCGGCTCTCCGCTCTCGGCTGCGAGCCGGGACAGCTCCCTGTCGGTGTCCTGCCACCGGTAGACCAGCAGGGGCGAGTGGTCGACGGCGACGACGTCGCGCACCGCGCCGCTGACGAAGCGGGGTCCGGGACCCGCCAGGGTCTCCGAGCGGTTGTGCGGTGTCACGTCGGGCTGGCGGAAGTCGGGGTACGGCTCGAAGAACACCGCGTCGAGCGCCTCGATCATCGGCAGGTCGAGCCCGTCGAACCAGAGCATCGGCCCGTCGCTGGTGCTGCTGTGGTCGTGCCAGTTCCACGACGGGGTGAGCACCAGGTCACCGGGGTGCATGTCGCACACGTCGCCGTCCACGGTGGTGGCGACGCCGTCACCGGAGAGGATGAAGCGGATGGCGCCGGGGGTGTGCCGGTGGGCCGGGGCCGTCTCGCCCCGGCCGAGGCACTGGATGGCGCCCCACAGCGTCCCCGCCGCGTACGGCAGTCCGCCGAGGCCGGGATTGCCGAGGCTCAGCACGCGCCGCTCACCGCCCCGCTCCACCGGCACCAACGCGAGCGCGCGCTCGGCGAGTTCGCCGAGGACCTGGGCGTTCCAGAGCCAGGGCACCGCACGCGGCCGGGGGGTGGGGGGCAGCAGATCACGGGTGATCGTCCAGAGCGGATACAGATCGACGGAGGCCAGGTCGGAGTAGAAGGCGGCGAGCCGGGACTCCTCGTCGGTGCGGCCTGCTGATGTGGTGGTGTCGGAAGTCATGGGTTCTCCTGCCCCTCACGCGGTGGAGGCCGGTGCGGCCTCGATACGGCTGCGGACGTCCTGCGGCGGCAGGCCGATGCCGAACCGGGCGACCGATTCGAGCAGCGAGGCGCGCCTGCACCAGGCGCGCGCCCGGTCGGTGTCGGCGGCGACGGCCCGCAGTTCGGCGTGGTTGGCCTGCCGTTTGGCCTCGTCGCGCTCGCTGATCCGCTCGGTGTTGCGCCGGGTGTCGGCCTGTACGTATTCGACGGCGACCCGGCGGCGCACCGCGTCGAAGGTGGCCAGCTCGGCGTCCTCGTCGGCGCCTTCGAGCAGGATCCGGGCCAGCCGGCGGGCGAGGTCGACCGCGTCGTGGATGCCGCTGTTGAGTCCCACCCCGCCGAGGGGGCTGTTGATGTGCGCCGCGTCGCCGATGAGCGCGCAGGGACCCGACACGAACGCGCCCGCCACCCGCTGGTGCACGTGGTAGATCTGGTAGTCACCGATCTCGTAGCCGGCCGCCAGCGGCGCGATGCCCTGGAGCCTGCTCTGCATCTCGGCGGCGTCGGTCGCCTGCTCGTAACTCTGCCCCTGCGGGACGGGGTAGACCGCGCGCCAGGACTCGGCCGTGCGCAGCAGGAAGAGCCATTCCTCGGGGTCGGCGACGTAGTTGACGTCGGCGATGTCCGGGATCAGGGCGCGGAAGTCGGCGGTGGTGCTGGCGATCAGGAACCGCTCGGGGTAGGTGAACCCCTCGAACGGCACGCCCAGCAGACCCCGTGCGGTGGAGCTGGCGCCGTCGGCTGCGATCAGGAAGCTGCCGTGCAGTGTCTCGGGCCCCGCGGCGCTGTGCCCTTCGACCGCGACACCGTCCTCGGTGACCCGGATCGCGGTGGCCTCGATGCCGTAGTGCAGTGTGACGTTGGGTTCGTCCACCAGTCGCTCGACGAGCATCCGCACCAGGTGCTGCTGGTTGAGCTGGAGGCGGTGCGGGTACTTCGTCTCGTCCTTGAGCAGTGTGAAGTCGAACTCGGCGACCAGACCCTCCTTGCGGTCGCGGTACTGGTAGCGCGGCACCGTGAGCCCCTCGGCGTGCATCTGCGCCGACAGGCCCAGCTCGTCGAGCAGTTCGAGGGTCGGCGGATGGAACGTCGAGGCCCGCCAGTCGGTGCGCGGCACCGGATCACGCTCGATCACACGCACTCGCACGCCGGCCCTGGCCAGGGCCCAGGCCGCTGTGACACCGACGGGGCCACCACCCAGGACGAGCACAGGGAGCTCACGATGATTCGACACGAATGTCATAGCCCAACCTTAGTGATTATTCCGCGCCTTGAAAGAGATGGCGCTACTATTCCGGTATGAAGAACACAACGCACGATGAACCCCACCAGCCCGCCTCGTACCCACCGCAGTCGGGGCTGTCATCGGTCGACAACGCCTTGCGTTTGCTGCATCTGATCGGTGAGCGCCGGGCACTGCGTGTGGCCGAGGCCGCCGACGACCTCGATGTCGCCCGCTCCACCGCACACCGCCTGTTGACCGCGCTGCGCCGGCAGGGCTTCGTGACCCAGGACAAGCCCAACGGTGTCTACCGTCCGGGCCGCGCCCTGCTGGAGATAGGCCTCGCGGCCATCGGCCGGGTGGACATCCGGCACGCGGCGAGACCGGTGCTGGAACAACTCAGCGAGGACACCCAGGAGACGGTCAGCCTGCTGCTGCTGGAAGGCGATTCCGTCCGCTTCATCGACTGCGTGGAGGGCTCACGTGCCGTCCGTGTCGCCTCCCGTACCGGAATCGTCCTGCCGGCGCACTGCACGGCCGGCGGCAAGGCGATTCTGGCGGCGCTGCCGGGCAGCGACCTGGGACGGCGCTACCCGACCCGGCAGTTGGACACCCGCACACCGAACTCCATCTCGACGTGGGGCGAGTTGCAGTCCGAGCTGGACGAGATCCGTGACACGGGTTTCGCGGTGAACTTCGGCGAGGGCGAGAGCAGTATCTGCGCCGTGGGAATGGCGATCTACGATCTCATCGGCTACCCGCTGGCGGCGATCGCCGTAGCGGTACCGAACACCCGGCTGGAGAACATCGAGCAGGCGAGGGAGATCGCCCCCATGATGGTGCAGGCCCAGGCTTCCGTGCGGGACGCGCTCAACGAGACGGCCTGAGCCGGGATGGTGAGCGGGTAACGCCGGGCCGGTCGGCGGAGGCCGGCCCGGTGGTGGTCCGGCGGGTGCCAGGGCGCCGGTCACAGCGAGAACACCAGCGACTTGAGCGAGACGGGCACCGTACCGGACTTGGTCAGTACGGCCCCGATGTCCACGAAGTCGAACTCGGTGACGGCGATACCGTCGACGGAGATGACCGGTGCGGTGACTCCCTGGTCGACGAGGATCCCACCGACGGTGCGCGCGATGTCCCCCTCGAAGAGCAGACACAACGGCAGTCCGCGGCTGATCCGGTCGGCCAGGCCGCGCCGGATGCCTTCGACGAAGGCGTCGAGCCGGGGGAAGCTCGGCAGTCCGCTCCAGGTGAACCCGAAGACCAGCGCGTCGTCGGCCGCGAACTCAGCGCCGTCCAGATGCCGTTCGATCGCGGCGGCCACCGCCCCCGCGTCCACCGTGTCCGGCAGCTCGACGGCGGGACGTACCACCCGCAGATTGTGCAGCGGAAGCAACCCGGGATCACTGATGTGCAGGGTGTTGCCACTGACCTGGACGGTGTACTGGGAAGCACCGAGCACGGTGGCTCTGATCGCCCGGCGGCTGTCCTCGACGGGCCCCGGCAGCAGCGCGAACCGCTCGACCAGCGCCCGCCCGAGCAGCGGCCCGAGGTCGCCGAACTCCTCCGCCTCACGGCCGTACACGTACTCCGCGACGCCGCCGGAGAACAGTACGGCGTCGTAGGGGCCGCGTTCCGTCAGCGGTTCGGTGAGCACGAGCCAGTCCAGCCCTTCGGCCGGGTCACGCGTACCGCCGACGGTGGCGACGACCGTGTCCGCCATCAGCGCGGCGAGCCTGGCCAGTTCGGCCGGCTCGGCCCGGTCCCCCAGCCGCCAGTCAAGACCGAGCACGGCGGCCAGCCGGGCGCCCGCGGGCTCCAGCCGGACGATCCGGTTCTCCGCGTCGACCACGACGAGCCGCGCGCCCAGATGCAGCGCTGCGGTGGACCGTACGGTCCCGGAGTCGCACACCGACAGTTTGGCCGTACCACCGCCGATGTCGATGTTGAGCACCCGGGCGGCGCCCTCCCGGCTCCTGGCCACGGCCCCCGAGCCGTGCGCCGCGAGCACGGCCTCCATGCCGTGTCCGGCCGTCGCGCAGATGAAGCGTCCGCTGGCGGCGGCGAACATGTCGGCGATGGCGCGGGCGTTGTGCCGGCGGGTCGCCTCGCCGGTCAGGATGACGGCGCCGGTGTCGACCTCGTCGGGCGAGATGCCGGCCTGCTCGAACGCCTCGTCCACGACGGCCCGCAGCGCCGTCTCGTCGATGCGCAGCCCTTCGGCGTACGGGGTGAGCGTGACGGCCGACTCGTGGACCGTCTCCCGGTCGACGACGGCGAAGGCACTGGACAGTTCGCGTCCGAGCCGGCGCAGGGTGATCCGGGAGAAGAGCAGTTGACTGGTGGCCGAGCCGATGTCGATCCCGACGCTGGTCAGCACGATCTGGTCGCGGGCCCACAGCGGATGGTCCGGGTCGTCGGCCTGGATCTCCACGCCATGGTCATGGCCGTGATCGTGACTGTGGTGGCTGTGATCGTGGCTGTGGCTGTGGTCCTCGTGGTGACGACCGTGCTCGTGGCTCGGCCGGTCCCCGGTCAGTACGGTGTCGGCCATCTCAACTCCCCTCCGGCTGCTCGGACACGAGCCGCAGGTAGAAGCGCCACGCCGAGGCGATCAGCTCGGGGCGGGTACGTCCGGTGCCGACGATCGCGGCGCGTTCGGCCTCGTCGATCCGCCTCGGCTCGCCGAGCTGCCTGGCCTGGAAGTTCAGTTCGGCCAGCTCGCTGAGTTTGATGACATTGAGAGCCGCCTCCTCGGGGCTCGCCCCCACCGCCGTCACACCGTGGCCGCGCATCAGACACACCGAGCCCGCCCCCAGCACGGCCGCCAGTTCGTCGCCCAGCTCAGGGGTCGTCACCAGCACACTGCGGTCGAAGGTCGGCACCCCGTCGGCCAGCAGCCGCAGGGCGTACGGGTCGTAGGCGCCGGTCACCGGCAGCAGCGGCACGTCGCAGACGCTGAACAGGACCGGCATCGTGGGATGGACGTGCGCCACACTGGTGACGTCGGGGCGCGCCCGGTACACGGCCAGATGGATGGCCAGCTCCTGGGGCGCGGTGAGACCGGGAGCGCCGGAGAGCA
This sequence comes from Streptomyces sp. AcH 505, assembly GCF_000818175.1. GTDB lineage: Bacteria > Actinomycetota > Actinomycetes > Streptomycetales > Streptomycetaceae > Streptomyces. Next base: position 5,695,356 of record NZ_JTIY01000001.1, on the reverse strand, counting down.
GCGTGCCGCCCCTGTCGACCACCACCACGTCGTCGGCGCCGGCGAACCGCAGCCCCGACTCGGCGGGACCGCGGGCCTTCAGCGCGACGGTCCCGTCCGCGAGCAGCATGCTGATGTGTCCGGCCGGTTCGCGGGTGAGCCCCAACCGGCCGAGGACCCGGCAGGCCTCGGCGACCCGCTCGGCCGCCGCGCGCACTTCGGCCGCCGCGCGTACCTC
>NZ_JTIY01000001.1:5680289-5694884 GCF_000818175.1 Streptomyces sp. AcH 505 | reverse complement strand
GCCACGACCGGCTCGCCCGCGGCGATCCGCTCGGCCGGCGCCGTCATCAGACCCGGCCTTCGGTGACCGCGACCCGGGCCTGGCCACGGGAGACGTCGAAGGTGACCACCGCCTGGGCGGGGTCCCGGATCAGCGCCATCGGGTCCTCGCCCGCCTGGATCAGCTCGACCTGCTGCCGCAGCAGCCTGCGGTACATGGCGATGCCCTTGTCCTCGGCGCCCAGCATCTCCTTCGTACGGTCGTAGACGGCGCCCTGGGTCTCCCAGGCCATCCGGTCCTGGCTGGTGAAGGTGTTCATCGCGTGATCGCCTTCGGGGGTCGTCTCCGGCGGGATGCGCACCACCTCGGGCTCCTCGTCGTGGACCCGCTCCGCACCCGGCTTGTCCGGCAGCAGCCCGGCCCTGATGATCATGGTGTGTTCGTCGTCGACGGGCACCCGCCAGTGCAGGGCCTGCAACGGGCCCTCGGGCAGCCGCAGGATGTTGGGGAAGACCAGCGGATGGCCGGTCTCCTCCTCCACGGCCCCGGTGGTGTCGCGGTAGACCCGGCGCTTGATGATGCCCCACTCGAACTGCTCGAACGAGTACTTCTCGATGGGGCGGTAGTAGTAGCTGCCCCGGTCGATGCCCTTCACCTTCATGGTGTGGCCGTGCAGCCAGAAGGTGTGCACGGTGTCGACGGCGTTCTCCATCGGCTGGAGCCAGTTGCACTGCAGCTCCTGCTCGATGAAGAGGGTGAGCTTGCCGTCGCGGCGGTCCAGCACGTCCCACCGCGGCAGCACGGGCGGCTCGCCGGGACCGAGGTAGGCGAAGAGCAGCCCGCGGTAGGCCCGTACCGGATAGGCGGCGATCCTGGCGCGCTCGCGGGCCCGCCGGTTGTCCTGCTCGAAGGGCTGCTCCAGGCACTGCCCCGTGCTGTCGTACTTCCAGCCGTGGTACGGGCAGCGGATCTCACAGCCCTCGACGAAGCCGTAGTAGAGCGAGACCCGCCGGTGCGCGCACGACTCGGCGACCAGGGCGTAGCCGTTCTCCTCCGTCAGATAGAGCACCAGGTCCTCGCCCATGACCCGGATCCGCTTGGTGCGTTTGTCCGGGGAGAGGTCGGCGGTGACGGCGACGGGCTGCCAGTAGCGGCGCAGCAGGTCGCCCATCGGGGTGCCGGGGCCGACGCGGGTGAGAAACTCGTTCTCGGCTTCACTGATCATGATCATGCTCCTCTTGGTTCCGCAGGGCCTGCCGCAGCATGGCGGCGACGTCGCGCCGCAGGGCGCCGCGCTCCCCTTCGCCGCCCGCTGTCCAGCTGTCGGCGATCCGCCGCAGGTACGGCGCCGCCGCCGCGTCGGGGAGGCGCTCGATGAGCGGCTCGATGTCGCGTTCCAGCTCCTCCAGATAGCCCCAGGCCCTGTCGTCGGCCGCGCCCCAGCCGAGCCGTGCCTGGAGCGCGTTGAGATAGCTCCAGAAGTCGACCGTCAGCGTCTGCCCGTCGGTGGCAGGCCGGAAGTCCTCCTCGAAGCTGCGCTCCAGGGTGATCATTGCCGGGCCCTGGCGTAGACCTCGTCCATCCGGCTCTTCGCGCCGTTCTTGGCCAGTTCGGCCTCGAAGGTGGCACGCACCGAGGGATCCTCGTCCTGGTACTCGATCTGGTCGCCGCCCTCGGTGGTGGGGCGGTCGATGAGGAACTGCTTGAACAGCGGGTACTTCTTGCTGCCCCACCGCAGGGCCAGGTAACGGGCGGGCGTGGTACCGGTGTTGAAGTGCTGGTGGAACCACCGGTCGGGCGGTACGACGATCGAGCCCTGCTGCCAGTCCACCTTGCGGACCGGCTCGCCCTCACGCCACAGCAGCGAGAAGCCGGTGCCGCCGAGGATGATGACATGGGCGCCGGCGTTGTGCCGGTGAGCCTTCTTGTACGTTCCGGTCGGGAACTGCGAGACATGGCCGCAGAGGCTGTTGTCGGCGATCTCCAGCATGACGTTGGAGCCGCCCGCGCCGCGCGCCGCCCATGACTTGAGTTCGATGTCGGCGGCGTCCGGGATGAATCTGCTCTCCCAGACCCGGGACCGGTACGCGGTGCCGGCGCCGCTGAAGTCGTCCTTGTCGGAGCCGAACCGGTCGGTGAAGTCGAAGTCGCAGTCGTAGATGAACGAACGGTTGTGGAACATCCGCATCACGAGCGGTGCGCTGGTGACGGTGTAGAAGCGGGCCGGCTCCGACCCGCTGCCGTTGAAGTGCTGGGCGTGGGCGTTGAGCGGTACGGAGAACACACTGCCGGTGTTCCACTCGAAGCTGGTCTCCGTACCCGCCGCGTTCCACACCTTCGTGGAGCCCCGGCCGGCGACCACGTAGGTGATCTCCTCGTACAGATGCCGTTCCGGTGCCACCTGCCCGCCGGGGGCTATCTCGATGATGTGGGCGTCGTTGACGTCCTCGGTGCCCTCCAGCCTGGCGACGGCCGCCCGGCAGCCGCGCCGTGCCCAGTCGCCGAGTTCGACGGTGCGCAGGTCCTGGATGAACAGCCCCTCCACGACCTTCAGTCCCTCGTCCGTCAGCCACTGTTCGTAGGCCGTCGGGCGTTTGATGTCGGGCAGCTCGGTCTCGGCGGTGGTCATGCGTGTTCTCCTTGTCGGCGGTGCTGTGTGTGGGTTAGTTGGCACCGATGAGGCTCTTGATCAAGGTCGTCGCCTTCGCGACACCCTGGGTGAGGAATTCCCACGAGTTGGTGTCGAAGTACGTCACACCGTCCTTCGGCACCTCCCACTCCGGCAGGCTGGCCGGCGGCTTCACGTCGGTGCGGGTGCTGGAGCTGCCGTACGCGGTGTTCCACGCCTTGTTGCCGTCGGGGCAGGCCAGCCACTGGGCGAGCAGCTTGGCGCCGTTCGGGTGCGGGGGCTTGTCCGAGACGGCCAGGAAGCCGAACCCGCTGGTGGTCTGCTGCAGATCGGGCGCGACGACCTGGATGGGCAGTCCGTCGTCCATGGCCTTGGCGACGTCGAGCTGGCCGAGGGCGAGGGCGATCGGGTACTTGCCGCGCGCCAGGTCGTCGGTGCCCTGCCGGGAGTCGGTGATGAGCACCGGCTGCTGGTCCTTGTAGAGCTGCTTGACGAACGCGTCGCCGTAGCCGGGTGCCGCCTGGAACATACCGACGTTGTAGATCGCGCCGCCGGGGCTGCGCGGGTCGATCGTGGCGATCTTGCCCTTCCACTTCGGGTCGAGCAGGTCCTTCCAGGTCTTGATCTCGTCGGGCTTCACCTTGTCGGTGTTGATGACGACGGGGACGCTGACGTAGCGGCTGATGCTGAGGATCTCCTTGTCCGGGTCGACGAACGGCACCGTGCCGCCGCGCCAGGACTTGGGGTCGAGCTCCGCCGGGGTCAGCACCTTGGTGAGCGGGGTGATCCACTTCTGTGCGTGGTACGTGTTGGCCATGGTGTCGGCGCCGCCGACGAACACGTCCTGGGAGTAGATCCCGGCCTTACGCTCGGACAGCAGCCGGGCGGCGTTGTCCTTGCCGCTGGTGCCGATGTAGTCGAGTTTCACCCCGTAGGTCTGCTGGAACGCCTGCGGCAGCTGCTGGCGGATGGTGTCGGTGGGCGAGCCCGACATGACGACCTTGCCCTCCTTCTTGGCCGCCGCCGCCAGCGTCCCGGAGGGGGCCGGGCAGGCGCTGTCGACCTTGCCCGAGGCGCCGAGGGTGGTGGATCCGGAGTCGTCGGACGAACCGCCGCCGCACGCGGTGGCCGCGAGGGCCACCACCGTGCCCGCGCAGATCAGCTTCCAGTTACGGTGAGCGAGGAATCTGTTGATGACGCACCTGCTTTCGTTGTGGGGCGGGGGTTCCGCGGCGCGCGGCCCGGCGTACTGCCCGGCGCGCGGCTGTCGCGGCGGCGCGGACGCGCCTTGCGCAGCCGGCTGCCGCTCAGCGCGCGGGCCAGCAGGGCCACCCCGACCGTGAGCATGCTGATGAGGACGCCCAGGACCGATGCCTGTTCGAGCACACCGCTGGTGCTGTACTCCAGGAGCAGGATCGACAGGGGCCTGGAGTCGTTGCTGCTGAGCAGCACGACCGTGCTGACGTCGCTCACCGCCGCGTGGAAGGTGAGCACTCCCGCCGCGGCCACCGAGGGGCCGAGCAGCGGGAGGAGGATATGGGCGTAGCTGCGGAGCTGGCTGGCGCCGCAGATGCGGGCCGCCCGGTCCAGGTCGGGACTGATCTGGGCGATGGCCGCCTTCAACTGCTGGGTACCGGTGGCCATATGGCTGATGACCAGCGCGATGATCAGCCCGAAGAGATTGCCGTAGAGGACGGTGCGCAGCGGGGTGCCGAGGTAGACCCACAGCAGGCCGAGACCGAGCAGCATGCCGGGGACGGCGGCCGGCAGCCAGGCCATCACGTCGATGCCGCCCCGGGTCGGCAGGGTGCTGCGGACCACGGCGAAGGCGATGACGAAGTAGACCAGCACACCGATGAGGGTGGCGAGCACACCGATGATCAGTGTGTTGCGCACGGACGAGGCGAACAGGTTGTCGTTGAACAGGGCCGACCAGTGCGCCGTGGTGAAGGGGTTCTTGAGCTGGAAGAAGCCGAACCTGCGCATGAAGGAGCCGAGCAGGATGGCGCCCATCGGCAGCACGACGGTGATGACGGCGTACAGCGAGAGCGATCCGGCGACGACCCAGCGGCGTACCCGGCCGAGCCGGATCGGCTCGTCGTTGAAGGTGTGCGCGCCGACGGTGATGTAGCTGCGACTGCGGGTGGCGAGCCGCTGCATGATCGCCAGCATGATGAGGATCGGGATGAAGACCGAGCCGAGGGCGGTGGCCGTGCCGAACTCGGGTGGTGAGTTCTGCAGCCAGTTGTAGATCTGCGTCGAGTAGACGTTCAGCCCGATCGGGGTGCCCAGCAGCAGCTCGATCTCGAAGGTCTTCAGCGAGTAGACGAAGCTGAGCAGGGTGGCGGCGACGATGGCGGGCCGCATCACGGGCACGGTGATGAGGACGAGCGTACGGAGCCGGCTGGCGCCGCAGATCTGCGCCGCCTCCTCCATGGACCGGCTCATCCTGCGGAAGGCCGGCACCAGCAGGATCACCATGATGGGGACGGTCGTCGTGGTGAGGTGGGCCCAGATGATGCCCCAGTAACTGTAGATGTTGAACGGGCCGTTGGTGATGTCACCGAGCCCCGGGATCATTCTGACCACCTGGTTGGCGACGCCGTTGGCCGGGTCGAGGAGCAGGATCCAGCCGAGGGTCATCGACAGGGACGGGATGAAGAACGAGAACCAGAGGAAGACTTCGATGATCTTGGCGCCCGGCATGTCGGTTCGGGCGATGAGCCAGGAGATGACGGTGGCGATGACCATACCGATGAGCACGCGCGGTACGGCGAGCCGCAGTGTGTTCCATCCCGAGTGCCACAGCGTGCCGTTGGCGAAGGCGTGGCGCCAGTTGTCCAGGCCGTAGGACGCGGGGTCGCCCGGCCCCGCCACGTTGAGGCTGTTGAACAGCAGCAGCGCGACGGGCACGACGGTCACGGCGGCGACCAGCAGCAGGAAGACGATGCCGGCGAGGCGTGAGCCGCTCGAGCGGCGGGCGCGTATCAGGGTGCGTACCGGCGCGGGCAGCGACTCGGTCTCCTCCGGGGTCACCGGCGGCAGCAGGCCGGTCACAGCGGCCACACCATCGCGCGCTGCGGGTCGACCTCGACGACGACCTCGTCACCCGGCTGATGGACGACCCTGCGCGGCGCGCTGAGCAGGACGTTGGATCCGGCGATGTCGAGTACGTACTCGAAGCTGTCGCCGAGGTAGACGGACGACAGCACCCGCCCCGCCACCTGGTTCGGTGCCGGTCCGGCCACACCGGCGGCCTTGATGTCGACGTCCTCGGGGCGCAGGTGCACACCCACCCGGTCGCCTTCGCCGAGTCCGGCCGGCACATCGGCGCCGACGATCTCGCCCACCCGCAGCGCGCCGGTGTCGAGCAGGATGCGGCCCTTGCCGGTGTCGCCGGTGACCACGCCCTCGACCACGACGAGCCGGCCGAGGAAGTCCCGTACGAACGGTGTCTTCGGGTGCTCGTACAGCTCGGTGGGCCGGCCGACCTGCTCGATCTTGCCCTTGTTCATCACCGCGAGCCGGTCGGCCAGGGACAGTGCCTCGTCCTGGTCGTGCGTGACGAAGAGCATCGTGATGCCCAGTTCCTGGTTGAGCCTGCGGATCTCCCGGCGCATCTGGGTGCGCAGTTTGGCGTCCAGGTTCGACAACGGCTCGTCGAGCAGCAGCAGATCGGGGGTGTAGACGAGCGCCCTGGCGAGCGCGACCCGCTGCTGCTGACCGCCGGAGAGCAGGGTCGCGGGGCGGTCGGCCATCGCGCCGAGGCCGGTGATCTCCAGGATCTCCTCGACCCTGCGGCGCCGTTCGGCGCGCTTGACCCGGCGCATCCGCAGCGGGAAGCCGACGTTCTGGGCGACCGTCATGTGCGGCCAGATCGCGTAGGACTGGAACACCATCGCGATGTTGCGCTTCTCCGACGGCAGGAACGTGCCCTGCCCGGCGTCGGCAAGTGTGTTGCCCCGCATGGCGATCGAGCCCTCGTCGATCTTCTCAAGACCCGCCACCATCCGCAGCGATGTGCTCTTGCCGCAGCCGCTCGGGCCGAGGAGCGCGAATATCTCGCCCGGCCTGACGTCGAGGTCGATCCGGTCGACAGCGATGACGTCGTCGAACTTCCGTGTCACACCGGACAGTCGGAGCTGAGCGGCGGGCTCGGCCGCATTCTGGTCCGCCGGGTCCGCGGTGGGGCCTTTGAGGCGGTCCGGCGTGGTCGCCCTCATAGACATCTGCACTCCTCGGCTCGGTCCTGATTGGCATGACACTAACCAGGAATCCCTCATACAGAAATAGTTGTCACAACAGTTCTTCAGTGTGGAACTGTGACCCGAAGCCCCAGGTCAGAGGTATTGGTTCAGAGGTCGAGTGTGAGCAGCCGGGAGGCGGACCGGCCGACGCAGATCATCATTGTGTCGCCCCGCTCGCGCTCCTCGGCCGACAGCACGGTGTCGTGGTGTTCCGGCACACCGCCGAGCACCTTCGTCTCGCACGAGCCGCAGTAGCCCTCCTCGCAGGAGAACCCCACGTCGGGTACGACCTCGCGGGCGACGTCCAGCAGGGTGCGGTCCGGTGGGACGTCCAGCGTCACACCGCTGCGGCGCAGTTCGACCTTGAAACCACCGGCGCCCACCGGCGGTCCGGGCGCCGTCGCCGGCACACCGGGCGGTGCGCCGAACCGTTCGATGTGCAGGGCCCCGGGTGCGGCGAGCGCACACGCCTCGGTGACGGCGCGCACCATGCCCTCGGGGCCGCAGCAGTACACGGCGGCGCCCGACGGCGCTGCCCCGACCAGGGAGGGCACCGGCAGGATGCCGTGCTCGTCCTGCGGTACGACATGGACGCGCCCCGCGCCGAGTGTGGCCAGCGTTCCGGTGAACGCCATGCCGGCCCGGGTGCGTCCGCCGTAGTGCAACTCCCACGAGGCACCATCGGCCACGAGCCGGCGGACCATGGCCAGGATCGGGGTGATCCCGATACCGCCGGCCAGCAGCAGATAGTGCGGGGCGTCGACCAGTGCGAAGTGGTTGCGGGGCCCGCGTATCCGCAGTGTCCTGCCGACCAGCGCCGTCTCGTGCACTTCCGCCGAGCCGCCCCTGCCGTTCTGCTCGCGCAGCACGGCGACGGTGTAGGAGTACGGGTCGTCCAGCGGCCCGCACAGGGAGTACTGCCGGACCGTGCCGCTGGGGAGTGTGAGATCGATGTGCGCGCCGGGTGTCCAGGGCGGCAGCCGGCCGCCGGCCGGATCGGTCAGGGTCAGGGATACGACACCGGTGGCCTCCAGGCGTACCTGTCGGACCAGCAGCGCACGCGCGGCGAGGGGATCAGGATCGTTCATGGCCGGCTCAGTCCGTCGGGTCCGGCCGGAAGCCGTAGATGTCCAGGGTCAGTTCACCCTCGGCGATCCGGCTCATGTAGCGCGCCTCCGCCGCCTCGCGCGCGAGGCCGCCCGCCAGGACGTCCGCGGTGGCGGCCCGGGGGATCACCACCACACCGTCGGCGTCGGCCACGACGAGATCGCCCCGGTTGACGGTGGCGAGGCCCAGGGTGACGGGGGAACCGACGGTGCCCGGGTCGTTCTTGACCGTGGTGCGCACGGCCACCGAGGAACTGAACACGGGAAAGCCGCGCCGGCGCAGCTGGTCGGTGTCCCGTACCCCGCCGTCGATCACGAGCCCGAGCACCCCGCGCGCCTGCGCGGCCGCCGTGAGCACCTCGCCCCAGTAACCGCAGGCCTCCTGTCGGCCGTCGACCACCAGCACGTCGCCGGGCAGCGCCTGTTCGAGTGCGAGGTGCAGGGGGAGGTTGTCGGCGGGCGCGGTGGAGACGGGCAGCGCACGGCCGACCACGGCGGCGCCCGGCCACACCGGGCGGACGCGCGGCGGGAGGTAGCAGTCGAGCCCCGATGCCTCGTAGAGCGTGGCGGTGCCGAGCCGCGAGAGAGCGGCGGCGTCGGTGGGTGAGATGTCGGTGTGCGTGGTGTCCGTGGGGGTGATGTCGGTGTGCGGTGTGTCGGTGTGCGGTGTGTCGGTGTGTTCCGAAGCGGCGGTCGTCATGCCTGGTTCCTCTGCAGCAGGTGGTATCCGTGGGCGGCCCGCGCCGCGGCAAGCGAACTGCCGGCCAGCACGTCCTCGACGATGCGCTCCTCGCGCTCGTGGATGGTGCGGCAGATGTCGGCGAGTTCGTCCTCGACGTCGAGCGGTACGGTCACCGCTCCGTCGTCGTCGGCGATGATCAGCTGGCCGGGCGCGATCTGGACCCCGGCGACGCTGACCGGGCACTGGACGTCCCGTACCTCGACCCGGTCCTTGCCGGTGCGCATGTAACGGCCCCGGGTGAAGAGGGGATAGCCGACGCCGAGGGCCCGGTGCACATCGCGGCAGACACCGTCGATCAGGGTGCCGGCCACCCCGCGGTCGTCGGCCATCGCGGTGAGGATGTCGCCCCACACCGTGCAGTCGGTGCGCCCGCCGTTGTCGAGTACGGCCACCTCACCGGGGCGCACGTCGTCCAGATAGTCGCCCACCGTGCCCGCCGGATGTCCTGCGGCCATGTACGAGACGGTGTAGGCGCGGCCGAAGACGCGCGTGCCGGGGGTGAGCTGGCCGATGCCGTGCAGACATCCGGCCCTGCCGATCCGGTCGAGGGCGTCGGAGACGGTCGCGGTCGAGTAGCCGCGCAGCGGATGGCCGGGCCCTGTCCCGGGCTCGGTCCCGTCGGCGGTTCCACGGGGGCTGAGTTGATCGGTCACGAGCCGGACTCCTCGGTCGCGGGAAACTGACTGTCGTGCATCACGTCGGCCACCGGCCGTCCCCGGTCGACCGCTTCGGCCATGGCGGCCTCCCTGGCGACGATCCGCTCGGCGAACGCGACGATCCGCTCGGCGTCCTGGCCGGGTACGAAGGCGACGCCGTTGCCGTCGGCGATGACGAAGTCCCCCGGACCGACATCGATCTCGCCGAACCGGATCGTCTCGTCCATGGCGAGTTGCACCACCCGGCCGCGCGCGCTGACCGGCACGACGGCCCGTGCGAAGACCGGCATCCCGAGGTCGCGGCTCTCGCTCGCGTCCCGGCAGGCACCGTCGACCACGACTCCGGCGACGCCTCTGGCGACAGCGGCCCTGCTGAGGATCCCGCCCCAGCAGGAGACGTCCAGCCGGCCGTCGTTGGCGATGACGATCACATCGTCAGGGCCCGAGATGTCCACGGCCGCGGCCGCGATGTGCCCGGCGGGCCGGTCCGAGCGGCGCGGCCCCGCCGTCACCGTACGTACCCGTCCCGCGATCACCCGGTCCACCTGCCACACCGGAGCGGGGCCGAGCACCACGCTCGCCAGCCCGTACGCGTCGAGCGCGTCGGAGACCGCGCAGGAGTCGAGCGCCCGCAGCCGGTCGAGCACACCATCGACGGGGGCCGGCTCCGGTGTGACGGCCCGCTCCGGTGTGACGTCCTGGCCCGGTGTGACGTGCTGGCCCGGTGTGAGCGCCTGTTCCGTTGTCATGCGCCGTCCTTGTCGCCGGGAGCCTGCCAGGTCATGAAGGCCATCGCACAGCCGGTCCCGGCCTCGGCGCGGTAACACGGCTGGTAGTCCACGAGTTCGGCGTCGAGTGCGGTGTCCCGCAGCGCGCCGGCCAGCACGATCCAGTTCCGCAGTTCGGAGGTGCCCGACCGCAGCACGTCGTCCGGCAGCGCCCGCAGGTACTCCGCGTCACGGTCCGCCAGGGCGGCGAGGAAGGCGCGGTCCAGTTCCTCGTCCACGACGAAGTGACTCAGCCCGCCGGAGGCGACAAGCCCCACCCGCAGCCCTTCGGGGAACGCCCGTATCGCCTCGCCGAGCGCCACACCGAAGTCGTAACAGCGCGCCGCAGACGGCGGGTTGGGCTGCCAGAAGGTGTTCACGAAGACCGGCACGGTCGGCGGTACGTCACGGCCGCCGAGCACCTGCTGGAAGATGAAGCCCCAGCCGTGCGGAATTCCTGAGTTGCCCCACTCCCCCGGCGGCAGGTGCTTGGACGCCGCCGGATCGAAGCCGGCGGCCGACGTCTGGCCGATCAGATGTCCGGCGAGGGCGGGATGACCGGCCCGTACCGTGCTGCGCTCGGGCTGGTTGGCGACCTCGGCCACGGCCAGGCCCGGCTTCATCCCGTCCAACTGCTCCTGGCTGAAGGGCTCGTGGCGCATGGTGTCGCCCCAGTAGACGGCGAACTGCGGCAGCAGCTCGTCGCCGAAGACTTCCTTGTGGTCGCTGCTCACGACCACCAGGACGTCGAGGGCCGCGTCCTTGATCCGCCTGCCGAGCTCCGTGACGGCGGCGCGGCTCGCGGTGTGCCGGCGGCGGCGCTCGTCCGGCGCGCACTCAGCGGCGAAGCCCGGTGCGCGCAGCGCGAGCAGTTCGTCGTAGGGGTACTCGACGCCCCGGTAGACCAGTGCCTTGTTGGCACGGTCGGCGCCGGCCCGCAGATCCCAGTCGTCCGGCGGTGTGTTCAGCAGCGGCCCGTGCGAGGTGCCGACGCCCAGTACGAGTTCGGCCACGGTGCCTCACACCTCCAGCCGGAACAGCTTGGCCGCATTGGTCTCGAACAGCGCCGACCTGTCGTCGTCGGTCAGCCAGTCGATGTCCTGGATCAGCAGATGGATGTCGTCCACCCAGCGGCCGGTCGCCGGGTCCTTCACCGATCCGGTGCCGGGCTTCTCCGTGCCGAACAGACAGCGGTCCACACCGACGGTGCGGATCAGGAACTCGATCGAGTCACGGGTGTAGAGGCAGGTGTCGTAGTACAGGCGGCGCAGCCGCTCCTCGAAGGTGGTGCCGGCCCGGAACGCCGCCGGGTAGAAGCGGCCCTTCTGGTACGGCACGGCGCCGCCGCCGTGCGACACGACGATCTTCAGCTCGGGGAAGTCGTCGAGGACGGTCGACTGGAGCAGTCCGGCGACGGCCAGGGTCTCCTCCTGCACGAAGTGCAGCGAGTAGCTTTCCCTGGCCGGGGGCCGGCAGGCGGCCGAGTGGATGATCGCCGGCACGTCGAGCTCGCACAGCGCCTCCCACACCGGGTACCAGAAGCGGTCGCCGATGGCCGGCGGCGGCTGCAGTCCTTCGTACGGGTCGGTGTTCAACGTCGCGCCGACGAAGCCGAGTTCGGTCACGCAGCGGCGCAGTTCCTTCGTCCAGGCAGCCGGGTCGAGCGCCATCGACTGCGGCATACCGGCGACCCCGCGGAACCGGCTGTCGGCCTCGCAGCACAGCGCGATGACGTCGTTGGTCTCCTCGGTGAACCACTCGACCAGCTTGGCCGGGCTCTCACTGTGCATCATCTGGAACGGCCGGGGTGAGATGAACTGGATGTCCACCCCGGCCTCGTCGAGGTGGCGCAGGTGCGAGACGTTGCCGAAGCTCGGGTGCGGTGCGTTCAGCGCCTCCACCACGTGTTCCTTGGTCACTCCCGAGCGCCCACGCCCATGAGCGCCGCGGTGGGAGAGAAGTCCGGCTTTGTACGCGTAGAGCTTGTCGGGGGCCGTGACATGCCCGTGGACGTCGATATACATCGCGCTGTCCTCCTCGTGGACGTAACGGGCAGCGGCCCGCCGTGACCCGGGGAGGAGATCTCAGAGTCCTACCCGGGTGTCCTGAACCATAAGGAGGGTGCGCCCTATGCGGAATAGTTCGTACATGAATTCCTCATAGCGGTACGCAGGGCGACTTCCGGCCATCCAGGGCCGGTGTTCGGACATCGTGGCCGATAAGGCGACATACTAAGCCCCTTGGGTGCCGGTGGACCGGTCGCAGGCGCAGCTTCTTCAGCTGATCCTTTTGTAGAAGAAAGTGCAGTCCTGGAGGGTGCCGAACGGGTCGGTGGCATAGCCCGGCACCAGCCCGTACGGGGTCCAGCCCGCCGCGCGGTAGAGGCGGTCGGCGGCGCTGCCGGTCTCGGTGTCCAGGGTCAGCAGGGCGATTCCGGCCAGGGCGGCAGCGCGCTCGGTGGTCGCCAGCAACGTACGGGCCAGCCCCCGGCCACGGGCGTCGGGCCGCACCATGAGCTTGACGACCTCCGCGCGGTGCCGACCGTTCGCCTTGCCGCCGAGGGCCAGGCTGACGGTGCCGGTGACGCCGGCGGGGCCTTCGGCGACCCAGACCAGCAGACCGCCGTCGGCCACGGCAGGGGCACGGTCGCGCCACCAGCGCGCGGCGGCCCGCCGGTCGAGGGGCGCCAGGAAGCCGACGGACGCACCGCCCGCGACGGTCTCGGCGAGCAGCAGGGACAGCCCGTCCAGCCGGTCGGCGAAGCCGTCCGGGGAGAGCGGAGTGACGGTGTGCACGGCAGCCCCCTTCGTTTCAGGCCCCTTCATTTCAGAGCCGTTCACGGCAGGACGATCATCAGGGCGTACCGCACGGGTCCGGGCCCCGGGCAGTGGAACCGGGAGGCGCCCCACAGCCGGAAGCGCAGACAGTCGCCGGCCCGCAGCTCGTGCGTCGCGCCGCCCGCGCTGATCTCCAGCGCGCCGTCCAGAACCCAGATGTGCTGCTCAAGACCTGGCACCGGCGGCTCGTCGTACGAGACGCCGCCGCCCGCCAGCAGCACGCCCTCGACCAGTTCGCCGCGCAGCCCGGGGTGCGGCGGGGAGACCGATCTACGGGTGAAGCCGGCCGCTTCGTCCCGCCAGAGCGACTGCCGCTCGGCCCTGACCAGTTGGGGCGGCTCCGACTCCACCTCGGCCAGCAGCCGGGACATCGTGCGCCCGTACACGGCGCACAGCTTGTTCAGCAGCGCGGCGGTCGGGCTGATCTCGGCACGCTCCAGCCGCGAGAGGGTGGAGCGGCTCACCCCCGTACGCTCCGCCAGTTCGTCCAGCGCCCAGCCGTGCTCGACGCGCAGTTCGGCGAGCCGACCGGCCAGCCGGGTCTCGACATCGTTCTCGCTTCTCATATTCGAGAATATATCCCGAATACGGGAGAGACTGTTCGTCTGCGCCGGTGAGCGGGAAGGTCAACCGATGGCACGATGAGCGCATGGCCGTTCATCCGCTGTTGGCAGTCCAAGAGACCCCCGAACTGGAGCCGTTCCTCGGCCGGGTGGGCGAGGTGTTCACCACCTTCCGCGGCCAGGACTCGGGATGTGTGTCCTACGGCGTGCGGCTCACCGACGGCAAGCGCTGGTTCGTCAAGGAGGCGCGGACGGAGGACGGCCAGCGGTCGCTGGACCGGGGCTGGGCCTTCCACCGGGCCATCCGGCACCCGGCGATCGTGCCGCAGGTCCACCGGATCGCGGTGGCGGGCCGCTGGGCCGTGGTGATGCCCTGGCGGGACGGCGAGGTGCTGTACCGGCCCACCGCCGACGCGCCCGGTGACCGGACGAGCCCCGGCAGTGCGATGGCCAGGTTCCGGGCGCTGCCGGTGGCCGAGGTGCTGCGGGCCCTGGACCGGATCCTGGACGCGCATCTCGCGGTCGAGGACGCGGGCAGGGTGGCCGTCGACTTCTACGACGCCTCGCTGCTCTACGACTTCACGGAGCGCAAACTCCACCTCATCGACCTCGACGAGTACCGTCCCGGCCCGTTCGAGCTGTCGCATGACCGACTGCCGGGCTCCCGGCGGTACATGGCGCCCGAGGAGTCCGAGCGGGGCGCCGTCATCGACGCGCGCACGACGGTCTTCACCCTCGGCCGCGCAGCGCGCCTGCTGCTGGACGCCGGCGACGAGGAAGCGGCCTGGCGCGGCAACGCCGCCCAACTCGCGGTGATCGCACGGGCCGTCCGCTTCGACCCGGCGGAACGCTTCGAGACGCTCAGAGAGTTCGCCGACGCCTGGCGGGCGGCCGGTCAGCCGCCCGCGACGGCCGGCTGACCCCGCCCGGCCTGCTGGTCGGCCGGCCGCTGCCGGGTCTGCACACCGCCCCGGACGGTGCGGGCTGGGTCCTCGCCCGGCTGGCCTGGCTGCCGGTCTTCGCCGCGGCGCTGCTGGTGTGCTGGGCGGCGTTCCGCCGCTACGAACAG
>NZ_JTIY01000001.1:5662671-5679562 GCF_000818175.1 Streptomyces sp. AcH 505 | reverse complement strand
TGGTCGAACCGGAGCGTTTCCGCTGCGGCGACGTCATCAACGATACCAGGGGATCGTGGCCGCTCTCACCCGTATATCCGGTGGTCAGGAGTGGCACCGGGCGCTCCGCCGAGTGTGCCGGAGCGCCCGGTGCCCGATGTCCCGTGGCGGTCAGGGCATCTGGTGGTAGTCCGGGAAGTTGCCCGGCGGCCGGCCGTTGTCCGGGCCGTCGGTCACCGCCCGTACGAGCAGGTCGCCGCCGACGAAGGCGCCGCGCCAGGAGTGGCCGAAGCCGCCGAAGAGTTCTTCGCGGTCACCGCGTGAGCGGGGTTTGCCGTGGCCGACCTTGAACGCCCGGATCTGGGGTGCCAGCCGGGCGTAGACCGCCGGGTCGTCGGTGGACAGGGTGGCCACGAGCGCGCCGTTCGACGCGTTCATCGCGGCCAGCAGCTCCGCCTCCGTGTCGACCAGGACGATGGTGTCGACCGGGCCGAAGGGTTCCGCGTGGTGCAGCGGCGACGAAGGGGGCGGTGCGAGCAGGGTGACCGGTGCCAGATAGGCGCTGGTGTCCTGGCCCGGCAGGAAGCGGCCCGCCGACAGCGTCCCCCGGTGCAGGGGTACGGCGCCGCGGTCGACGGCGTCGGCGACCTGGTCGCCGAGTTCCCTGGCCTTGGCCGCGTTGATGAGCGGGCCGAAGTCCAGTTCCGGCAGGGGGTCGTCGGGGTGTTCGACGGCGAGCGGGTGGCCGAGGCGTACGTCGCGCACGGCCGGCAGGTAGGCGGCGAGGAAGTCGGGGAACAGCGAGCGCTGCACGACGAAGCGCGGGTACGCGGTGCAGCGCTGTTTGCCGTAGTCGAAGAGCTTGGGGACGACGGCGGTCAGCGCCGGCCAGTCGGTGAAGTCCCAGACTCCCCAGGTGTTGAGTCCTTCCTGTTCGAGGACATGGCGCTTGCCGAGGTCGGCGACGGCGGTGGCGATGCCGGCGCCGGTGTCCCGGCCGCCGACGAAGGAGACACAGCCGATCTCCGGTGCGGCCACGAGCGGTTCGGACAGTTCCCTGCCGCTGCCGCTGACCAGGGTGACCGGCAGCCCTTCGCGGACGGCGAGCGCACAGGCCAGGGTCAGACAGGCCACTCCGCCGTCGGTCGGGGCTTTGGCGATGACCGCGTTGCCGGCCAGCGCCTGGACGAGCATGGCGTGGACGAGCACGGACATCGGGTAGTTCCAGCTGGCGATGTTGGAGACAGGCCCGGCGAGTGGAACGCGGCCCGCCAGCATCGGGTCGATCCCCTCGACGTACCAGCGGACGCCGTCGATCGCACGGTCGACGTCGGCCTGGGCGAGCCGCCACGGCTTGCCGATCTCCCAGACGAGGAGCAGGGCGAGCAGTTCGCGGTGTTCGGTGAGCGCGTCGAGGGTGGCGGCGACGCGCGCCGTGCGCTCTGGCAGCGGGACATGCCGCCAGGCGCGGTGCTGGTCGAGGCCGGCGCGCACCGCCTGCTGGGCGGTGGGCGCGTCGATCCGGGGCGGTCCCGCGATGGGACTGCCGTCGACGGGGCTGGTCGCGGGCAGGGCGCGGCCTTCGCGCTGCCAGGTCGCCGCCCACAGGTTGCGTACGCGGTCGTCGTCGAACGCTTCGGGGGCGACGGCGAGGCAGCGCTGCCACGCGTCGGACCAGGACGTGCCTGGTTTGACCGCGAGGGCCGGGGTGGAGGTCGGGGTCGACAGGAGGGTGGGTGCCATTGAGGGTCTCCGCTCGGACTGGGCGGGAGGTGCGTGGCCCGGCAGGTGTCGGCCGGTGTGACGTGTGCGGTGCGGGCCTGTCGTTCGGATCAGGCCGGATGAGGCACCAGACCTCGCGAGCCCGGCAAGATCCGAACGACAACGCCTAGG
This sequence comes from Streptomyces sp. AcH 505, assembly GCF_000818175.1. Lineage (GTDB taxonomy): Bacteria > Actinomycetota > Actinomycetes > Streptomycetales > Streptomycetaceae > Streptomyces. The sequence continues at coordinate 5,677,690 of NZ_JTIY01000001.1, read as the reverse complement.
TGCGCGCCGCCAGTTGGTCCAGGACCAGTCGGGCGGTCTCCGACGGTGTGGAGCCGACCCGTACGCCGACGGCTTCCAGCGCCCGCTTCTTGGCGTCGGCCGTGCCTGAGGATCCGGAGACGATGGCGCCCGCATGCCCCATCGTCCGGCCCTCGGGCGCGGTGAATCCGGCGATGTACCCGACGACCGGTTTGCTGACGCACTCGGCGATGTAGGCGGCGGCGCGCTCTTCGGCGTCCCCGCCTATCTCGCCTATCAGCACGATGAGTTCGGTGTCGGGGTCGTTCTCGAAGGCCGCGAGGCAGTCGATGTGGGTGGTGCCCACGACGGGGTCACCACCGATGCCGACCGCCGAGGAGAATCCGATCTCCCGCAGCTCGTACATGAGTTGGTAGGTGAGGGTGCCGGACTTGGAAACGAGGCCGATCCTACCGGGCTTGGCCGCGATGTCCGCCGGAATGATCCCGGCGTTGGACTGGCCCGGGCTGATGAGTCCCGGGCAGTTGGGGCCGATGACGCGGGTGTGGTGGTTCCTGGCGTAGGCGTGGAAGGCGACCGCGTCGTGGACGGGGATGCCTTCGGTGATGACGACGGCGAGCGCGATGCCCGCGTCGACCGCCTCGACGACGGCGGCCTTGGCGAAGGGCGGCGGTACGAACAGGACGGTGACGTCGGCGTCCGTCGCCTCGATGCCCTCGGCGACCGAGCCGAAGACGGGCACGGCCCTGCCGTCGAAGTCGACGCTGCGGCCCGCCTTGCGCGGGTTGACGCCGCCGACCACGTCGGTGCCGGCCGCGAGCATGCGGCGGGTGTGCTTCATGCCCTCGGCGCCCGTCATGCCCTGGACGAGGACCTTGCTCTCCTTGGTCAGGAAGATGGCCATGGTGTCTCTCCTTATCGGGCGTTCGCCAGGTCGGCGGCCTGTCGGGCGGCGCCGTCCATCGTGGTGGCCTGCTGGACGAGGGGGTGCGCGCGCTCCTGGAGGATCGCGCGGCCACGGGCGGCGTTGTTGCCGTCGAGCCGTACGACGAGGGGTTTGGTCAGCCGGACCGACTCCAGGGCCTGGACGATGCCGCTCGCGACGGCGTCGCAGGCGGTGATCCCGCCGAAGACGTTGACGAAGACGGATCTGACGGCCGGGTCGGAGAGGATGACGGAGAGCCCGTCGGCCATCACCTGCGCCGACGCGCCGCCGCCGATGTCGAGGAAGTTGGCGGGCCGCGCGCCGCATCCGGCGACCACGTCGAGGGTGGACATGACCAGTCCGGCGCCGTTGCCGATGATGCCGACCTCGCCGTCGAGCTTGACGTAGTTGAGGCCCTTCGCCGCCGCCTCCGCCTCCAGCGGATCGGCGCCGGGGTCGGGTTCGGCCTCGCCCCAACGCGCCTGCCGGAAGCGGGCGTTGTCGTCGAGGGTGACCTTGCCGTCGATGGCGAGGATCCGTCCTTCGGTGGTGCGCACCAGCGGGTTGACCTCGACCAGCAGGGCGTCCTCGCGGATCAGCACCTGCCAGAGCGCCTGGAGGACGGGCGCGGTGTTGGCCGGCAGTCCGGCGGCCGAGGCGATCTCGGCGGCCTTGGTGGCGGTGACGCCGACGGCCGGGTCGACAGGGATCCGGGCCACCGCCTCGGGCCGGCCGGCAGCGACCTCCTCGATCTCCATGCCGCCCTCGGCCGACGCGATGGCGAGGAAGGTCCCCGCCGCCCGGTCGAGGACGTAGCTGACGTAGAACTCGGCCTCGATGTCCACGGGTTGCGCGAGCATCACCGTGCGGACCGTGTGGCCCTTGATGTCCATCCCGAGGATCTGACGTGCGGTGAGTTCGGCCGCCGCCGGGTCGGCGGCGAGCTTCACCCCGCCCGCCTTGCCCCGGCCGCCGGTCTTCACCTGCGCCTTGACGACGACCCGGCCGCCGAGCCGTTCCGCGGCGTCACGGGCGTCCCTGGCGGCCGTCACCACCTCGGCTCCCGGTACCGGGATGCCGTGGTCCGCGAAGAGTTCCCTTGCTTCGTGTTCGTACAGATCCATGCCGCTCCCTTTTGAGATAAGTGCCGCACGCCCCCTGGACACCGTCCGCCAGATGCGGGATAACAAGCTTCATACAGTATTCGTAGACTGTAGACAATATACCGGGAGCGCATTGGCGCTCACCTACGAAGGGACAGGTCTCGCTCATGCCCGACGACAGCCAGGAACTCATCTCCGGTGGTCATCTGGTCGCCAAGGCGCTGAAGGCGGAGGGTGTCGAGGTCATCTACACCCTCTGCGGCGGACACATCATCGACATCTACGACGGCTGCGTCGACGAGGGCATCGAAGTCGTCGACGTACGGCACGAACAGGTGGCCGCCCACGCGGCCGACGGCTACGCGCGGATCACCGGCAAGCCCGGCTGCGCCGTCGTCACGGCGGGTCCGGGGACGACGGACGCCGTCACCGGCGTCGCCAACGCGTTCCGCGCCGAGTCACCGATGCTGCTCATCGGCGGCCAAGGGGCCCTGAGCCAGCACAAGATGGGCTCGCTCCAGGACCTGCCGCACGTCGACATGATGACCCCGATCACCAAGTTCGCCGCGACCGTGCCCGGCACGGCGCGGGCGGCCGACATGGTCTCGATGGCCTTCCGCGAGTGCTACAACGGCGCGCCCGGGCCGTCGTTCCTGGAGATACCGCGCGACGTGCTGGACGCCAAGGTGCCGCTGTCCAGCGCCCGGATCCCGCAGGCCGGCGGCTACCGCGCGTCGACCCGCTCCCCCGGCGACCCGGCGGCGATCGAGAAGCTGGCCGATCTGCTCGTGCACGCCGAGAAGCCGGCGATCCTGCTCGGCAGCCAGGTCTGGACGACCCGGGCCACGGACTCCGCGATCGACCTGGTGCGGACGCTCAACGTGCCCGCGTACATGAACGGCGCCGGGCGCGGCACTCTGCCCCCCGGCGACCCGCACCACTTCCAGCTCTCGCGCCGCTACGCCTTCTCCAACGCCGACCTCATCATCATCGTCGGCACGCCCTTCGACTTCCGGATGGGCTACGGCAAGCGGCTCTCGCCGGACGCGACCGTCGTCCAGATCGACCTCGACTACCGCACGGTCGGCAAGAACCGCGACGTCGACCTCGGCATCGTCGGCGACGCCGGGCTCGTCCTCGCCGCGGCGACCCAGGCGGCGAGTGGGCGTGTCAACGGCGGTTCCGCCAAGCGCAAGGCCTGGCTGGACGAGCTGCGCGCCGCCGAACAGAGCGCGATCGAGAAGCGGTTGCCCTCGCTGAAGTCGGACGCCTCCCCCATCCACCCGTACCGGCTGGTCAGTGAGATCAACGACTTCCTGACCGAGGACTCGATCTACATCGGCGACGGCGGCGACATCGTCACCTTCTCCGGGCAGGTCGTGCAGCCCAAGTCGCCGGGCCACTGGATGGACCCGGGCCCGCTCGGCACGCTGGGCGTCGGCGTCCCGTTCGTCCTCGCGGCGAAGAAGGCACGCCCCGACAAGGAGGTCGTCGCGCTGTTCGGCGACGGCGCGTTCTCGCTGACCGGCTGGGACTTCGAGACGCTGGTCCGCTACAACCTGCCGTTCGTCGGCATCGTCGGCAACAACTCGTCGATGAACCAGATCCGTTACGGCCAGAAGGCCAAGTACGGCGACGAACGCGAGCGGGTCGGCAACACCCTCGGCGACGTCCACTACGACAAGTTCGCCCAGATGCTGGGAGGTTACGGCGAGGAGGTACGCGACCCCGCCGACATCGCCCCCGCACTGCGGCGCGCCCGCGAGTCCGGGCTGCCGTCGCTGATCAACGTCTGGGTCGACCCCGACGCGTACGCCCCCGGAACGATGAACCAGACCATGTACAAGTAGAGGAGCCCTCACATGACCCAGGCTCTAGAGGCCACGGAAACGACCAAGGCGCTGGCAGGCGTCCGCGTTCTCGACATGACCCATGTGCAGTCAGGTCCCTCCGCCACCCAGCTGCTCGCCTGGCTCGGTGCGGACGTGGTGAAGCTGGAGGCGCCGACCGGCGACATCACCCGCAAGCAGCTCCGCGACATCCCCGACGTCGACTCGCTCTACTTCACCATGCTCAACTGCAACAAGCGCTCGATCACACTCAACACCAAGACACCGCGCGGCAAGGAGATCCTGACCGAGCTGATCCGCCGCTCCGACGTACTGGTGGAGAACTTCGGCCCCGGCGCCGTCGACCGGATGGGCTTCACCTGGGAGCGGATCCAGGAGATCAACCCGCGCATCGTCTACGCCTCCATCAAGGGCTTCGGCGAGGGCCCGTACACCAACTTCAAGGCGTACGAGGTCGTCGCGCAGGCGATGGGCGGTTCGATGACGTCGACCGGCTTCGAGGACGGTCCGCCGCTCGCGACCGGCGCGCAGATCGGCGACTCGGGCACCGGGGTGCACGCCGTCGCCGGCATCCTCGCCGCGCTCTTCCAGCGCGAGAGCACCGGGCGCGGCCAGCGGGTCAATGTCGCGATGCAGCACGCGGTGCTCAATCTGTGCCGGGTCAAACTGCGGGACCAGCAGCGGCTCGCGCACGGTCCGCTCGCCGAGTACCCCAACGAGGACTTCGGCGACGAGGTGCCCCGCAGCGGCAACGCCAGCGGCGGCGGGCAGCCGGGCTGGGCCGTCAAGTGCGCGCCCGGCGGACCCAACGACTACGTGTACGTCATCGTGCAGCCCGTCGGCTGGAAGCCCCTCACCGAGCTGATCGGCCGGCCCGAGCTGACCGAGGACGCCGACTGGGCGACCCCGGAGGCCCGGCTGCCGAAGCTCGGCAAGATGTTCCAGCTCATCGAGGAGTGGACGACCACCCTGCCCAAGTGGGCGGTGCTGGAGAAGCTCAACGCGCACAACATCCCGTGCGGGCCGATCCTCTCCACCAAGGAGATCATCGAGGACCCCTCGCTCGCGGCGAACGAGATGGTCGTCGAGGTCGCACACCCCCAGCGGGGCTCGTTCACCACGGTCGGCAGCCCGCTGAAGCTCTCCGACTCGCCGGTGGACGTGGTGAGTTCACCGCTGCTCGGCGAACACAACGAAGAGGTGTACGTCGGCGAGCTGGGTCTCGACGACGCGGAACTGCGCCTGCTCAAGACGAACGGAGTCATCTAGTGGCGGACCGTACGAAGACCGATCAGCAGGCGGTGCGCGAGGTGCTGCGGGCGGCGCTCGCGGACGGACGTACCGCACTGACCGCGCCCGAGGGCAAGGCGGTCACCGACGCCTACGGCATCCCGACCCCGGCCGAGGCGCTGGCCGAGAGCGCGGACGAGGCCGTCGCGCTCGCCGACCGGATGGGATTCCCGGTCGCGATGAAGATCGTCTCACCGCAGATCCTGCACAAGACCGACGCGGGCGGGGTGCGGATCGGGGTGAAGTCGGCCGCCGAGGTGCGGACCGCCTTCACCGAGATCGTCACCAACGCCAAGGCGTACGACGCGGACGCCCGCATCCTGGGCGTACAGGTCCAGCAGATGGTGCCGGCCGGCACCGAGGTGCTGATCGGCACGGTCACCGACCCGACGTTCGGCAAGATCGTGGCCTTCGGGCTCGGCGGTGTGCTGGTCGAGGTGCTGAAGGACGTCACGTTCCGGCTCGCGCCCGCGTCCAGGGACGACGCGCTGTCGATGCTCGACGGGATACGCGCCGCCGAGATCCTGCGCGGTGTGCGCGGCGCGCCGCCCGTCGACCGGGAGGCGCTCGCCGGCCTCGTCGTCAAGGTGTCCCAACTGGCTTCGGACTTTCCCGAGATCGCCGAGGTCGACCTCAACCCGGTGTTCGCGTCGCAGGACGGGGTGATGGCGGCGGACGTACGGATCCTGCTGGCCACCGAAGCCCCGTTGGAGCGGCGGAAGTTCGGCCGCGAGGAGATCCTCGTGTCGATGCGCAGGCTGATGAAGCCCGCCTCCGTCACGGTGATCGGCGCCTCCAACGAGCAGGGCAAGATCGGCAATTCGGTGATGCGCAATCTCATCGACGGAGGTTTTCCGGGCGAGATCCACCCGGTGAATCCCAGAGCCGATGACATTCTCGGCCGCAAGGCGTACAAGAGCGTGATGGACGTGCCAGGGGAGCCCGATGTGGCGGTCTTCGCGATCCCCGCGAAGTTCGTCCCCGCTGCGCTGGAAGAGGTCGGCCGCAAGGGCATTCCCAACGCCGTGCTGATCCCGTCCGGTTTCGCCGAGACCGGCGAGCACGAACTCCAGGCGAAGATCGTGGCGATAGCCGAGGAGTACGGCGTACGGATGCTCGGGCCGAACATCTACGGCTACTACTCCACCTGGCAGGATCTCTGCGCGACCTTCTGCACCCCGTACGACGTCAAGGGCGGCGTCGCGCTGACCTCCCAGTCGGGCGGCATCGGGATGGCGATCCTCGGGTTCGCCAGGACCACCAGGACGGGTGTGTCGGCGATCGTCGGGCTCGGCAACAAGTCGGACCTGGACGAGGACGATCTGCTGACCTGGTTCGGTGAGGACCCCAACACCAAGTGCATCGCGATGCACCTGGAGGACCTGAAGGACGGCAGGGCGTTCGTCGATGCGGCGCGGGCGACCGTGCCGAAGAAGCCGGTCGTGGTCCTCAAGGCGGGCCGCACGGCGGCCGGCGCCAGGGCGGCGGGCTCGCACACCGGCGCGCTGGCGGGTGACGACGCGGTGTACGACGACATCCTGCGCCAGGCGGGTGTGATCAGGGCGCCGGGGCTGAACGAGATGCTGGAGTACGCCAGGTCGCTGCCGGTGCTCCCCACGCCGAAGGGCGACAACGTCGTCATCATCACCGGGGCGGGCGGTTCGGGGGTGCTGCTGTCCGACGCCATCGTCGACAACGGCCTGTCCCTGATGGAGATCCCGCCGGACCTGGACGCGGCGTTCCGTGAGTTCATCCCGCCGTTCGGCGCGGCGGGCAACCCCGTGGACATCACCGGCGGCGAGCCGCCGTCCACGTACGAGAAGACCATCCGGCTGGGTCTTGAGGACCCCCGGATCCACGCGCTCGTGCTGGGCTACTGGCACACCATCGTCACTCCCCCCATGGTCTTCGCCGAACTGACGGCGCGGGTCGTGGCGGAGTTCCGGGAGCGCGGCATCGAAAAGCCCGTGGTGGCTTCCCTTGCGGGCGACACCGAGGTCGAAGAGGCGTGCGCGTACCTCTTCGAGCGCGGCGTTGTCGCCTATCCGTACACCACCGAGCGGCCCGTCGAGGCGCTGGGTGCGAAATATCGCTGGGCTCGGGCGGCGGGGCTGCTCACCTGACCCGCCTCCTCAGGAACGAAAGGTTTGGACAGGGGGCGCTGGCCAGTTCTTTCGAGACCAAGGGGAGACATGAGTACAGAGAACGAAGGGTCAGCGACCGCCGAGGCGGTCGCCTACCGGGAAGTGACGGACAGCAAGGGCCGGGTGTACCGGGTCGGTGAGAGCGACCGGCAGATCCTCGGCCACTCGCGCAAGCTGATGGTGTACCTGCCGTGGCTCGCGATGATGGGCATCAGTGTTTTCGAGTACGCGTACGGTTCGGCGGAGGACGTCCTGTCGGACGCCCACGGCTGGACGCAGAGCAACACGTTCTGGATCCTCTCGGTGTGGACCTTCTTCCAGGCCGGGGTCTCGTTCCCGACCGGCTGGATGCGGGAGAAGGGGATCCTGTCGGCCCGCGCGGCGATGATGATCGGCTCGGTGCTGGCGCTGCTGGGCTTTCTGTCGATCTCCCACTTCGACAGTGTGTGGCTGGCCATCATCGGCTTCGGTGTGCTGGGCGGGGTGGGGTCGGGCTTCGTCTACTCCACCTGTATCAACATGGTGGGCAAGTGGTTCCCCGAGAAGCGCGGCGGCAAGACGGGGTTCGTCAACGGCGGCTTCGCCTACGGCGCCGTTCCGTTCATCTTCATCTTCAACTTCGCCTTCGACACCAGCAACTTCCACACGGTGCTCGACCTGATCGGGGTGTGGGTGCTGGTCGCGGTGGCGATCAGCGGCTGGTTCTTCAAGGACCCGCCGAAGAACTGGTGGCCGGACACCGTCGACCCGCTGAAGGCACGGGTCGGCAAGTCGGCGCGCAGCCTGATCAAGAACCCGCCGGCCATCAAGCAGTACCGGCCGATGGAGGCCATCAGGACCGGTCAACTGCCCCTGATTTGGCTGCTGTTGGTGATCACGGCCGGTGTCTCCATCTTCGGTATCTCCTTCCAGGTGCCGTTCGCCAAGGAGGTCGGCTTCGGTCCGCTGGTGGCCGCCAACTCGGCCGGCATCCTGTCGGTGGTCAACGGGGTGGGACGCGGCGTCGTCGGCTGGCTCTCCGACCTGTGGGGCCGTAAGAACGCGCTGATCTTCGTCATCCTGGTGCTGGGGTTCTCCCAGTTCGGTGTGTTGTGGGCGGGCAACGCCAACAACGAGGTGATGTTCCTGGTGTTCGCGTTCTTCTCCGGATTCGGCGGTGGCGCGTTCTATCCGATGTTCGCGTCCATCACACCGGACTACTTCGGGGAGAACTACAACGCCACCAACTACGGCATCGCCTACAGCGGCAAGGTGATCAGCGGGCTGTTCGGCGGCGGGCTCGGCTCCGAGGCGGTGGACGCCTGGGGCTACGACGGCGCCTATGTGATCGCCGGTGTGCTCTCGCTGGTCGCTGCCGGGCTGGCGCTGTTCCTGCGACATCCGGGGCTGCCGCGCGGCCGCAAGGGCGGGATCGAACCCAATCCCCAGCCGGTCAGCAGGGAGGCCGTCTGACCGGCGGCATCCTGCCCCACGGCGCGGGAAGGCGGCCCCCGGTACGGCTCATGAGGAGCCGTACCGGGGGCCGCCCGGTGTGCGGGGTGGGTCAGCCCTTCTTCTTCTCGGTCAGCGCGTGCAGGTGGTCGGCCGACTTGCGGGCGAACGCGATGGAGTCGACCGGCTGGTCGTGCTCCACCTGCCAGTGGTGGTACGTGCGGCCCTTGTTGGTCTTGTTGACCTTCTGGATGAAGGTCTTGTAGTCGATGTCGCCGTCCCCGACGTCCGTCATGTCGTACCCGTCACGGGAGTCCGGGTCGTGCACGCCGTCCTTGACGTGGAACAGCGGGTAGCGGTGCGGCTGCTGCACCACGTAGTCGATCGGCTCGAACGGCCGGGGCTTGCCCTCCGGGGTGACACTGAAGCGGAACTGCCCGGTGTAGGCCCAGTAGATGTCCATCTCCAGGAAGACGAACTTCGGGTCGGTCTCCTCCAGCAGCACGTCGTAGAGGCGCACGTTCGGGTTGTCGGTCGCGAAGCCGAACTCGTCCCCGTGGTTGTGCTGGTAGAACTTCATCCCGCGGGCCCTGGCCGCTTCGCCGTAGGTGTTGAACTCCTCGGCCGCGCGCTTGTACGCGTCGACGGTGTTGCCGTAGCGCGCGGGGCTCGAAGCGGTGCCGATGTGTTCGAGACCCAGGGCCTCGGCGTCGTCGAGCACCTGCTCCAGCTTGGTCGCGAAGCTGTACCCGTCCGGGTTGCTGTCGGCGTAGTTGACATGGCTGCCGATGCCGTTGAGCCCGTAGCTCTTGGCGAGCCTGGCGAGCTGCTTCACGCTGATGTTGCCGATGCCCTGGGTGTAGCCCGCGTACTCGATCTCGTCGTACCCGAAGCTCTCCAGCTCCTTGAAGACGGCGGCGAAACCGATTTCGGCGATCTTGTCGCGCAGCGAGTAGAGCTGGATGCCGAGGCGGTTCGGGGGCAGGACCGGCTGGGTCGCGCCGGCGCCCTTCCCCTGGGCCGCGCTCCCGACCGCTCCCGCGGTACCGGCCGAGAGGCCGAGCAGGGCCGCGGCGCCGGCTCCCGCCGTGACGCCGAGCATGTTGCGTCTGCTGAGGCGGTGGGAGAGCTCGGGGTCGACGGACTTCTTGCGGCTCATATGCGGAACTCCTTCGGTGTCAGTGCAGTCCTGCGAGGGTCAGCAGCAGGGACTTCACATCGGTGGCCGCGACACGGTCACCGACGGCGTGGGGGGCCGAGCACAGGATGAGCGGACCTTCTTCGTCGCTCGCCGGAAGGCGGCCGTGGCTGCCCCGGATGGGGGCGGGGTCGAGCGGTACGACGGCGAGGCGGTAGCGCATGCCCAGCTTCTTGCGGGCGATGGCCGTGGCCGCCTTGACCTTGACGTACGGGTCGAGGGGGTCCATGAACAGTTCGACGGGGTCGTAGCCCGGCTTGCGGTGGATCTCGACGAGCTGGGCGAAGTCGGGGGCCCGGTCGTCGTCGAGCCAGTAGTAGTACGTGAACCAGGCGTCCGGTTCGGCGACGGCCACCAGCTCGCCCGAGCGCGGGTGATCGAGGCCGTAGCGCTTCTTGCCCTCGTCGTCGAGCAGTTCCTCGATCCCCGCGAGGTCCTTCAGGGCCTCGCGCGTGGCGTCCATGTCCTCCGGGCGCCGTACGTAGACGTGCGAGATCTGGTGGTCGGAGACGGCGAAGGCGCGGGAGGCCATCGGGTCGAGGTACTCCATACCGTCCTGGGTGTGCACCTCCAGCAGACCGGCCCTGCGCAGCGCCCGGTTGATGTCGACCGGGCGGGAGACCCGGGTGATGCCGTACTCGGACAGTGCGACGACGACCCGGCCCTCGGCCTTCGCGTCGTCCAGCAACGGCGCGAGCGCGGCGTCGAGTTCGGCGGCGGCCCGCAGCGAGCGCGGGGCGTCGGGCCCGAAGCGCTGGAGGTCGTAGTCGAGGTGCGGTACGTAGCACAGCGCCAGGTCGGGGGTGCGGGTGCGGATGATGTGCCGGGTCGCGTCGATGATCCACTGCGACGAGACGAGGTCGGCGCCGGGGCCCCAGAAGTGGAACAGCGGGAACGTGCCCAGTTCGGCTTCGAGTTCGTCGTGCAGCTCCGGCGGCCGGGTGTAGCAGTCGGGCTCCTTGCGGCCGTCGGCGTAGTACACGGGACGGGGCGTGACGGTGTAGTCGGTGTCGGCGCCCATCGCGTACCACCAGCACACGTTGGCGACGGTGTAGCCGGGGTGGGCGCGGCGGGCCGCGTCCCACAGCTTGTCGCCGGAGACCAGACCGTTGTGCTGGCGCCAGAGCAGCACGTCGCCGAGTTCGCGGAAGTACCAGCCGTTGCCGACGATGCCGTGCTCGGCGGGGAGGGTGCCGGTGAGGAAGGTCGACTGGGCGCTGCAGGTGACGGCGGGCAGCACCGTGGTCAGCGGGGCCTGTGAGCCGGCTCCGGCGAGCTTCTTCAAATGCGGCATGTGGTCGAGCAGTTGGGGGGTGAGTCCGACGACGTCCAGCACCAGCAGCGGGGTGGGCGAGGCCGGTGCGGTGGGCCCGGTGTCGGTCATGGCAGCTCCTTCAGGCCGAGGTCGACCAGCAGGTCGCGGGCCAGGGTGAGTTCGGCGGCGATGCCGTCGGCGAGCTGCCCGCGGCTGCGGGGGCGCAGTTCGGCCGGCAGCGCCTGCCAGGTGTAGGTCTCGACCTCAAGGTGGCGGGTGCGCGGTTCGGCGACGCCGACGAGGCGGGCGAGGGTGTCCTGGAGCACCGGCAGGGTCGAGGTGAGCGGTGGCGCGGGCGGTGCGTGCAGCGGGACGTGGAAGTGCGAGCGCCAGGGCGCGCCGTCCGGGAGTGTGCCGCCGCCCAGCGCCTCGTCCAGGTCGTCGGTGCCGCGCAGTCCCGCCGCCGTGCGGGTGCGGGTCTGGTGCAGGAAGCGGGGTTCGGCGAAGGCGCCGAGGGCTTCGCGCACCTCGGGCAGATGCGGGTCTTCGGCGTGCAGGGCGGCGGAGAGCTGCGCCTTGGGGATGACGATGTGCGCGGCTTCCAGTGCGGCGAGCGCGGTCGCCGGGTCCTCGAAGGAGGTGGCGAGGTGGCAGGTGTCGACGCAGATGCCGATCCGGTCGCTCGCGATGTCGGTGAGCGGGCCGATCGCGTCGCCCGTGGTCTCGACGGTGCAGCCGGGTTCGGGCTCCAGCGCGATCCTGATGGATTTGCCGGTCAGTTCCTCCAGCGCGTCGAGCCGTGCGGACAGGGTGCGCAGCGCGGTCCGCGCGGTGTCGGCGGCTGCCTCGTCGAAGGTGGTGCGCCAGGCGAGCGGCAGGGTGGAGACGGAGCCCTCGGTGACGTCGTCGGGCAGCAGGGCCGCCAGCAGCCGGGCCAGGTCGCTGGTGTGCGAGAGCCGTTCGGGATCGGCCCAGTCGGGCTTGTAGACCCGGTACTTGACCTCCTCGGCGCCGAATCCCTCGTAGGGGAATCCGTTGAGGGTGACGACTTCGAGACCGCGCCGGTCCAGTTCGGCCCGCAGGCCGCGCAGTTGGGCCGGGTCGTTGATCAGGGCCTGGGCCGCGCCCTTGGCGAGCCACAGTCCGATGCCGAGCCGGTCGCGGCCGAGCCGCTTGCGTACCGGCTCGCAGTGGTCGCGCAGTTGGCCGAGCACGCCTTCCAGGTTCTCGGCGGGGTGCACGTTGGTGCAGTAGGAGAGATGGACGGTGGAGCCGTCGGGGTGGCGGAAGCGCATGGGCTCACTCCCCGCCGCGGAGAATGGAGTTGCCCTCGTGCAGGGCCTCCGGGGCGGGCACGTCCAGCTGGAGTCTGCCGCTGAGTCCGTAGAACGCGACGGGGTTGCGCCAGAGCACCTGGTCGACGTCGTCCTCGGTGAAGCCGGCGGCGAGCATCGCGTCGGCGACCTTGCGGGTCTTGAGCGGGTCGCTCTTGCCCCAGTCGGCAGCGGAGTTGACCAGGACCTTCTCCGTGCCGTGCGCCTTGAGCACGGCGACCATCCGGTCCTCGTCCATCTTGGTGTCGGGATAGATGGAGAAGCCGAGCCAGCTGCCGCTCTCGGCGGCGTCCTTGACGGTCGTCTCGTTGAGGTGGTCGAGCAGCACCCGGTCGGGGGCGAGGACGGACTCCCGGATCACGTCGACGGTGCGGCGCAGACCGGCGAGCTTGTCCCGGTGCGGGGTGTGCACGAGCGCGGGCAGCCCGTGGTCGGCCGCGAGCTGCAACTGCGCGGCGAGCGCCAGGTCTTCGGCCGGGGTCATCGAGTCGTAGCCCAGCTCGCCGACGGCGACGACGCCGTCCTTGACGAGATAGCGGGGCAGCTCCTCCAGGACGGGCAGACAGCGCGGGTCGTTGGCCTCTTTGGGGTTGAGACCGAGGGTGCAGTGGTGGGCGATGCCGTACTGCGCGGCGCGGAACGGCTCCCAGCCGAGCAGCGCGTCGAAGTAGTCGTAGAAGCTGGCGGGTGAGGTACGGGGCTGGCCGAGCCAGAAGGACGGCTCGACCAGGGCGCGGACACCGGAGGCGTACATCGCCTGGTAGTCGTCCGTGGTGCGGGAGGTCATGTGGATGTGGGGGTCGAAGATGCGCATCAGGACTCCAGTCCCGTCAGGGTCAGTACGCGGTGCAGGTCTGCCGGTACCTCCCGGCCGGCCGCTGTGCGCTCGGCGGCGAAGTCGCCCAGCATCCTGGCCAGTTCGGCGTCCCCTGCGGCCCGTTCGGCGAGTCGGTCGACGGCGTCGACGGGGACTCCGGTGAACAGGCACTTGAGGATGGCGTGCCGCCAGCCGTGGGCGTCGAGGTGCGCCGCCGCGTACGGTCCGACGGCCGCTGCGACGAGCCGGGTGTCGTTGGTGCGCAGGGCGTCCTCGGTGAGCGGCAGCGCGTCGGGTCCTGGCACGCGGTAGGGCAGGGAGAGCAGGACGGCGCGCCGCTCGGCCGCGTTGCCCTGGTGGTAGAGCCTGTTCAGGGTGTCGACTCCCGCGCCGGCCCGCTGGAGCAGCAGGGTACGTACGTCGTCGGCGTTGTCCTGGCCGCAGTGCCGGCCGGCGGCGGCGAAGCGCAGCTCCCAGGGGGCGAAGGCAACGTTGTCGGGGGCGGCCTCCGCTTCGGTGAGCGCGCCGTCGAGCCAGGCGCGCGCGTCCGGGCCGAGCCGGGCGGCCAGCGTGTCGCGGGTGAGGGGCGGGGTCATGCCGGTACTCCCTTCGTGACGATGCCGCGCAGGAACTCCAGGGAGGTGCGGGCCATTTCGGGTCCCGCGTGGGAGTGCCGCGGCAGCTCCACGACGGTCAGCCCCTGGTAGTCGGCCTCCGCGAGCGCTTCGAGCAGCGGCGGGAAGTCCATCTCGCCGTCGCCGAACGGCAGATGCTCGTGCACACCGCGCCGCATGTCCTCGATCTGCACATGCCGCAGCCAGGGCGCGGCGGCGCGCACGCAGTCGGCGGGCGGCAGCGGCTCCAGGCACTGGCAGTGGCCCAGGTCCAGGGTGAGGCCGAGCAGTCCGGGGTCGCCGAGCCTGCGCCGGAGTTCGTGGAACCCCGCGAGGTCGCCGACGAGATGCCCCGGCTCCGGCTCGACGGCGAGCGGGACCCCCGCCGCCTCGGCGGCAGCCAGCACGGGCGCCATGGTCTCTTCGAGACGTTCGAAGGCGGTGTCCGTGCCGGTGCCCGGCGGGGTGATCCCGCTGAAGCAGTGCACGGCGTGCGCGCCGAGGTCGGCCGCCACCCGCACGGCCGTGACCAGCAGCCCGACCCGGGCGGCGCGTCCCTCGGGGTCCGGGTCCAGCAGGGAGGGGCCGTGTTTGCGGCGCGGGTCGAGCACGTAGCGGGCGCCGGTCTCGACGGTGACGCCGAGCCCCAGTTCGCCGAGTCTGCGCCCGACCTGCCGGGTGCGGGCCGCGAGGTCGTCGGCGAGCGGGTCGAGGTGCATGTGGTCGAGGGTCAGCCCGACCCCTTCGTACCCGAGGTCGGCGAGCAGCCCGAGGGCGTCGTCGAGCCGCAGGTCGGTGAGTCCGTTGGTGCCGTATCCGAGGCGCAGGCTCATGTGACGCTCACCTTCCGGCCGAAGACGCGGGCGAGCGGTACGAGCCCCATGACGGCGAGGGCGCTGCCGAGGGCGCCGCCGCGCGCTGCGAGGGCGGCCTGGAGCGGGATCATGGCCCGGATGCCGCCGCCGACCGCGCGCTGGGTGAGCGGCGGTGACGGGTTGAGGACAGCGTGCGCGAGGGGCCTGGCCGCGGTCGCGACATAGGCGGCGCCCAGCGCGGGCGTCGTCCTGCCCGCCGGGGTC
>NZ_JTIY01000001.1:5649916-5660770 GCF_000818175.1 Streptomyces sp. AcH 505 | reverse complement strand
GAACGGCGGGGTCTCGGTGACCATGCCGGTCGGCGGGTGGAGCCCGGCGGTGACCGCCGCGCATCCCGCGACGGCGGTCGTGGCGACGGAGCCGCGCGCTCCGACGAACCAGACTCCGGTACGTGCTGCAGTCGATTCGGTGATGGTCACGGGCTGCCTCCCTGCCGTTGATGTGCCTGCCGTGCTGTGGTTGTTGGTGGGCGGCGGGCGGGGGGTACGGCGCCTCCCCGCCCGCCGCCGGCTAGCGGCTGCCCGTCCTGGATTTCCTAGGAGGGCAGTTCCCTGAGCTGGATGTTCCGGAAGGCGGCCTGGTCGTCGGCACCGTGGTTCTGGATGCCGAGGTAGCCGTCCTTCAGGCTCCGCGCAGGGTCGGTGTTGGTGAAGTCGTTGATCTTCACTCCGTTGAGGAAGACCTGCAGACGCTCACCCTGGACCTTGATCTCGTAGCTGTTCCACTGGCCGGGCGGCCGCAGCACCCGGTCTCTGGCCTTGATGTCGGCCGCCTTGAAGGTGTAGATCGAGCCGGTGGTGCGATCCGGCGCGTCGGTCGCGTCGATCTGCACCTCGTACCCGTTGTCCACCGCCGACCAGGGGTCGTCGGACTCGGGGAAGCCCACGAACACACCGGAGTTGTCGTCCCCGTCGAGCTTCCAGTCGAGCTTCAGCGAGTAGGAGCCGAGCTGCTTGGGCTGGTACCAGAGCATGCCCAGGCCGCCCTCGCTGCGCAGTTCACCGTCGGCGATGTTGAACTTGCCGGGGCCCGCCTGCTTCCAGCCCTCCAGTGTCTGCCCGTTGAAGATGGTCCGGTAACCCGTCTTCGGCGCGCAGTCGGCCTTGACCTGTCCTGCCGCGTACCGCAGTCCGCCGAGCAGGTGCTGACGGAAGTCGGGGTCGGCGTAGGACTCCTTGGTGTGGCCGAGTCCGGTGTAGAAGGACCGGCCGCCCTCGTAGGACTGGCACCAGGCGATCGGGTGGTCGCCGCGCATCGTGCCGCCCTGGTACGTGGTTTCGTCGAGGGTGGCCAGCACGCGGACCTTGGAGCGCGGGTTGGTGCGGTAGTTGTACAGCTCGTCGGTGTGCGCCCAGGTGTCACCGAAGTGCGCGGTGGCCGGGTTGGTGTGGTCCTCGACGCGTACCGTCGCCGGCTGGATCTGCGGGTGGCCCTGGAAGTAGGCGCCGACCAGGCCGCCGTAGAACGGCCAGTCGTACTCGGTGTCGGCCGCCGCGTGGACGCCCAGATAGCCGCCGCCGGTGGAGATGAAGTTCTCGAAGGCGGCCTGCTGGGCCCCGTCGAGCACGTCGCCGGTGGTGGACATGAAGACCACCGCGTCGTAGCGGGCGAGGTTGTTGGTGGTGAACTGGGCCGCGGTCTCGGTGGTGTCGACCGTGATGTTGTTGTCCTTGCCCAGTTCCTTCAGGGCCGCGATGCCCTCGGGGATCGCGTCGTGCCGGAAGCCGCCGGTCTTGGAGAAGACCAGCACCCGCTTCTGGATCTTGCCGGGCGCCTGGTCGCTGATCTGGAAGTCGTCCAGGTCGTAGAGCGCGCCCGTGCCGCCCTTGAAGACGAGGAACAGTTCCGTGGACTTCTTCGGTACGGCCCGCAGCGGGACGTCGACGTCCTGGAAGGTGTCCCAGCTGCCGGTGACCGGGATGGGGGCCGAGCCGAGCAGGTTGCCGTCGGGCGATCCGGTGCGCACTTCGAGGAAGCCGCCGGCGCCGGCGGAGGAGATCCGCGCGGTCAGTGTCTTCGAGCCGGTCAGGTTGTACGGCGCGAACGAGATCCAGTCGTCGTTGTCGATGTCGCCGACCGTCTTGCCGCCGTTGGCGCTCGTCTTGGCCGGGGTGCTGATCCCGGACGAGTTCGTGAAGTGCTCGGCCTGCCGGTGACGGGGCTGGAGCTGCGCCTCGTCGTGGCTGGTGAGTGCCGCCTGGCCGCCGCCTCCGCCGTCGGTGTACTCGGCGTCGATCACACCGAAGATGTTGGCGTTGGGATCGTGGTCGGCGTCCGCGGGCGCCGTGATGGTGCCTTCGCAGCCGTTGGCCGAGGTGATCGGATGGCCGTGGTTGTCATGGCCGAGGATGTAGCGGACGGTGACCTTGGCGCAGTCGATCGCCGTGCCGTCCTCGGGGTCGGTGACGGTGACCTTGAAGGGGATCGCGTCGCCGAAGCTGAACAGCGCTCCGTCGGCCGGTAGTTGCAGGGTCACCTTGGGCGCGGTGTTGCCGACGACCACCCGTACGGACGCGGTGCCGGTGTGGCCTGCCGGGTCGGTCGCGGTGAGGGTCGCGGTGTAGGTGCCGTTCTTCTTGTACGGGTGGGCCGGGTTCGGCTCGGTCGAGGTGGTTCCGTCGCCGAAGTCCCACGCGTAGGTCAGCTCGTCGCCGTCCGGGTCCTGGGTGCCGGCGGAGGAGAAGTTGACCCGCAGGGTCGCGGTGCCCGAGGTCTTGTTGGCCGAGGCGACCGCGACAGGGGAACGTCCGCCGGTGATGTTCTCGATGCGGTAGACGGCGGAGTTGTCGTCGCCGCCGAACCAGGAGAGCCCGTAGTCGAGTACGTAGAGCGCGCCGTCGGGGCCGAACTCCATGTCCATGACCTGGGTACCGGTCCACGGGAAGTCGTTGATCTTGGAGACCGTACCGTCGGCGCCCTGCTCGATCCGCTTGATCCACTGCCGGCCGAACTCACCGGCGAAGAAGTCGCCGTCGTACTCCTCGGGGAACTTCACCGCGGAGTCGGATTCGGCGTCGTAGCGGTAGACGGGTCCGCCCATCGGGGACTCGGAGCCGCTGCCGAACTCCGGGACGCTGCCGCCGTCGTAGGGGATCCAGGCCGCCTGGGCCGGCGGCAGGTCGGTGAGACCCGTGTTGTGCGGCGAGGTGTTCTTCGGCGCTGCGCAGTCGAAGGCGGCGCCCGACGTCCCGGTCGCGAAGTCGTAGTCCAGATACGGGTCGTTGTTGCCCGTGCAGTACGGCCAGCCGAAGTTGCCCGCCTCGGTGATCCGGGCGAACTCGACCTGGCCGCCGGGACCGCGGGTCGGCGAGGCCGCCCCCGCGTCGGGGCCGTAGTCGCCCACGTAGACGACGCCGGTCTTCTTGTCGACCGACAGCCGGAACGGGTTGCGGAAGCCCATCGCGTAGATCTCGGGGCGGGTCTTGTCCGTGCCGGGAGCGAAGAGGTTGCCCTCGGGGATCGTGTACGAGCCGTCGTCGGCGACCTTGACGCGCAGCACCTTGCCGCGCAGGTCGTTGGAGTTTCCGGCGCTCCGCCGCGCGTCGAACGCCGGGTTGCGGTCCGGGCGTTCGTCGATGGGCGTGTAGCCGTCGGAGGCGAAGGGGTTGGTGTCGTCGCCGGTCGACAGGTACAGGTTTCCTTCGCCGTCGAACGCGATGTCGCCGCCGACGTGGCAGCAGGTTCCGCGTGACGTCGCGACGTCGAGGACCTTCTTCTCGCTCGCCTTGTCGAGGGTGCCGTCCGCGTTCAGTGTGAAGCGCGAGAGGCGGTTGTACCCGTCGAAGGGTGCGAAGTCGGCGGCGGTGCCGTTCTCGGGGGCGTCGCCGTCGGGGGTGTTCAGCTTGGGCGCGTAGTACAGGTAGATCGCGCGGTTCTGCGCGAAGCCGGGGTCGACGCCGACGCCCTGCAGACCTTCCTCGTCGTGGCTGTAGACCTCCAGCGTGCCGGCGACCTTGGTGGTGCCCGCCGCGTCGGTGATCCGCAGTGTGCCGTCACGCGAGGTGTGCAGCACCTGCCGGTCCGGCAGGACCGCGAGCGACATCGGCTCGCCCACCTCGTCGGCGCCCTTCGCGAGGGTCACCTGCTGGAAGCTGGGGTCGGCGGCCGGCTCTTCCTCGTGGCGGGTGGTCGGGTCCGCCGCGACGGCGGGGACGGCGCTGAGGCTGCCGACGGCGAGCAGCGCGCCGGTGAGCAGTGCGAGGAGTGGTCTGGCTCTGAGACGTTTTCTGTGCACGAAAGTCCTCCAGAAGTGGGCTGTTCGTACCTGCGGGTCACCGAGGAGCGCGAGGCGCTCTCTTGGCACCGGCGTGCGCCGTCACACCGGGGACCATCTGTGTACCGGGGACCATCTGTGTCCTGTACACCTCAGGGACGGTAGCCGGGTTCGTCCGGGACGGAAAGACCTTGCGCAGAGGTGAAGTTGCACTTTTTCCCGCATCAGGACAAAGGGAGTCGCGGGCATGCCGGACCGCCCGGCGGCGCTGTGCACCACCGGGCTGTCCGTGCGGGCGCGGGCAGGGAGGCCCGGCCCGGGCCTGCCTGTTCCTACTCGCCGCCGCCGAAGGCGGCGTCGAAGGACGCGGTGGGCGGGTCGAAGTCGAAGCGCTTCAGGTCCCTGAGCGCCTCGGGTGCCCCGGCCAGCCGGTCCATGCCCGCGTCCTCCCACTCGACGGAGACGGGGCCCTCGTAGCCGATCGACCGCAGCATCCGGAAGACGTCCTCCCACGGCACGTCCCCGTGGCCGGCGGAGACGAAGTCCCAGCCGCGCCTGGGATCGCCCCAGGGCAGGTGCGAGCCGAGCCGGCCGTTGCGGCCGTCGAGCCGCTTACGGGCCTCCTTGCAGTCCACGTGGTAGATCCGGTCCCGGAAGTCGTAGAGGAAGTTGACCGGGTCCAGGTCCTGCCACACGAAGTGGCTCGGGTCGAAGTTCAGCCCGAACGCGGGCCGGTGGTCGACCGCTTCGAGCGCCTGCTTGGTGGTCCAGTAGTCGTACGCGATCTCGCTCGGGTGCACCTCGTGGGCGAAGCGCACCCCCTCGGCGTCGAAGACGTCCAGGATCGGGTTCCAGCGCTCGGCGAAGTCCTCGTAACCCCGCTCGATCATCCCGGCCGGCACCGGCGGGAACATCGCCACCAGATGCCAGATGGAGGATCCGGTGAAGCCGATGACCGTGTTGACGCCGAAGGCCGCAGCGGCCCGCGCGGTGTCCTTGATCTCGGCGGCGGCGCGCTGCCTGACGCCCTCGGGCTCCCCGTCGCCCCAGATACGGCCGGGCAGGATGCCCTGGTGGCGCTCGTCGATGATGCTGTCGCAGACCGCCTGGCCCACCAGGTGGTTGGAGATCGCCCAGCACTTGAGCCCGTACTTGTCGAGCAGTTGGTGGCGGCTGTCCAGGTATCCCGGGTCGGCCAGGGCCTTGTCGACCTCGAAGTGGTCACCCCAGGTGGCGAGTTCCAGGCCGTCGTAACCGAAGTCACGGGCGAGCCTGCAGACCTCTTCCAGGGGCAGATCGGCCCACTGGCCGGTGAACAGTGTGAACGGACGTGGCATTCGGACCTCCTAGGCGGGTGTCCCCGGCGGGGGCGGCACGGGTGTGTAGACGGCGTTCTTCGCCGCGCTCTCCTCGACGGCTGCGAGCACCCGCTGGACCTGCAGTCCGTCGGCGAACGACGGCACGGGGTCGGTTCCGGCGGCGATGGCCTCGACCAGATCGCGGGCCTGGTGGATGAAGGTGTGCTCGTAGCCGAGGGCGTGGCCCGGCGGCCACCACGCCTCCAGGTACGGGTGTTCCGGCTCGGTGACCAGGATCCGGCGGAAGCCGGACGAGGGCGCCGGTTCGGTGTGGTCGTGGAACTGCAGCTCGTTCAGCCGCTCCAGGTCGAAGGCGAGCGAACCGCGCTCGCCGTTGATCTCCAGCTTCAGCGCGTTCTTGCGGCCCGAGGCGAACCGGGTCGCCTCGAACGAGGCCAGCGCGCCCGAGGCGAGCCGGCCGGTGAACACGGCGGCGTCGTCCACGGTCACCGGACCGTGCTCGGCACCACCCGACGCCGAGAGGCCTGCCGAGGCCCCCGCCAGCACCGGGCGCTCCTTGACGAAGGTCTCCGACAGCGCGGAGACCCCCGCCAGCGGCTCGCCCGTCAGGAACTGGGCGAGGTCGATGATGTGCGCCCCCAGGTCACCGAGCGCCCCGGACCCGGCGTGCTCCTGCTGGAGCCGCCAGGTGAGCGGGAACTCCGGGTCGACCAGCCAGTCCTGGAGATAGGTGACACGCAGATGCCGCAGTGTGCCCAGCCTGCCCTCGGCGATGAGCCGACGGGCGTACGCGACAGCCGGCACCCGGCGGTAGTTGAACCCCACCATCGCCAGCTGTCCGCGCGACCTGGCCGCCTCGGCGGCCCTGACCATCTCCTCCGCCTCGGCGACCGAGTTGGCGAGCGGCTTCTCGCACAACACGTGCTTGCCCGCCTCCAGCGCGGCGATGGCGATCTCCGCGTGGCTGTCCCCCGGTGTGCAGATGTCGACCAACTGCACATCGTCCCGGGCGATGAGGTCCCGCCAGTTCGTCTCGGCGGCGGCCCAGCCGTGTTTGGCCGCCGCCGCGCGCACGGAGTCGGCGTCACGTCCGCAGATCGCGGCGAGCGCCGGCCGCATCGGCAGGTCGAAGACGTGTCCTGCGGTGCGCCACCCCTGTGAGTGGGCGGCGCCCATGAACGCGTATCCGACCATGCCGACACCGAGTGTCGGCGGCGCACCGGCCTCTTTCTCCGACGCTTCCCTGGGGGTCATACGGGACACTCCTCGTCTCTCATTCAGTGGGGGACGGACGCACCAGGGCCGGTCAGCTGAAGCCCGACGGCAGGTACTGATCGATGTTCGTCTTGTCTACCACGGCGGAGAAGACGGTGATCTGGGTGGGTATCTCCGTTTCCGAGATCCCGCTGATGCCCTTGGACTGGGCGAGCGCGCGCGCCAGGTCGATGGCGGAGGCGGCCATCGTGGGCGGGTAGAGGACGGTCGCCTTCAGCACACTGTTGTCCGCCTTGATGGCGTCCATCGCCGACTTGGCGCCTGCGCCGCCGACCATCAGGAAGCCGTCACGGCCGGCCTGGTCGATGGCGCGCAGGGCGCCCACGCCCTGGTCGTCGTCGTGGTTCCAGATGGCGTCGAAGCTGGGCTGGGCCTGGAGCAGCTGCGCCATCTTGGCCTGGCCCGACTCGACGGTGAACTCGGCGGCCTGCCGGGCGACCTTCTTGATGTTGGGGAAGTTCTTCAGGGCGTCGTCGAAGCCCTTGGTGCGCTGGGTGGTCAGTTCGAGACCGTCGATGCCGGCCAGTTCGATGACCTTGGCGTTGGCCTTGCCCTTGAGCTTCTCGCCGATGTAGTTGCCGGCGTTGAGGCCCATGCCGTAGTTGTCGCCGCCGATCCAGCAGCGGTACGCCTGCGGGGTGGCGAAGATCCGGTCCAGGTTGATGACCGGGATACCGGCCCGCATGGCCTTGAGGCCGGCCTGGGTGAGGGCCTTGCCGTCGCCCGGCAGGACCACCAGTACGTCGACCTTCTTGTTGATCAGTGTGTCGACCTGGCCGATCTGGGCAGCCGTGTCGTTGGAGCCCTCGGTGGCCTCCAGTGTCACGTCGGAGTACGTGGCGGCGCGTGCCTTGGCCTGCTCGTTGATGGCGTTGAGCCAGCCGTGGTCGGCCTGCGGTCCCGCGAAGCCGATGGTGACGTGCTTGCCCGGCTTGTCGGTCGTGGCCGGCTTGGTGTCGGCCGCCGCTTCCTTCTTGTCGGGCTCGTTGCTGGTGCAGGCGGTGAGGAAGGCACCCGCCGAGACGGCGGCGGTGCCGAAGAGCAGTCCTCTGCGGCTGGTTTCTGGCATGGCGGTTGAACCCTTCGGATAGGGCGTTCTTCGGACCGGGCTGTGGGGCTTGGCGGGTGCCGTCGTCACCACACCTGGCAGGTGCCATGACGACGACAGGACGGCTGCGGGAGCGGGAGCGAGGTCAGCCCTCGCCACCCCGCGCTGTGCGCCGCTGGACCAGGACCGCGGCGACGATGATGACGCCCTTGGCGATCTGCTGGACGTCGCTCTGCAGGTTGTTGAGGGCGAAGATGTTGGTGATCGTGGTGAACACCAGGACACCGAGTACGGAGCCGACGATGGTGCCGCGGCCGCCGCTGAGCAGGGTGCCACCGATGATCGCGGCGGCGATGGCGTCGAGTTCGTAGAGGTTTCCGTTGGTGTTCTGACCCGAACCTGCCAGCACCACCAGCAGGAAGGCGGCGATGCCGCAGCAGAGGCCGGAGAGCAGGTACAGGTACAGCCGCTGCCTGCGGACGTCGATGCCGGCGAGCCGCGCGGCCTCCGGGTTGCCGCCGACCGCCACCGTGCGCCGGCCGAAGGTGGTGCGGTTGAGCACCAGCCAGCCGACGACCGTCACGGCGGCGAAGACGATCACGAGCGGCGGTATGCCGAGGACGTAGGAGTCCCGGCCGCCGAGGTCGAGCACCGACTGGACGGTGACGATCTGGGTCTTGCCGTCGGTGAGTTGGAGCGCGAGACCACGGGCGGACGCCAGCATCGCGAGGGTCGCGATGAAGGGCACCATCCCGCCGTACGCGATCAGCACACCGTTGACCAGGCCGCAGGCGAGACCCACCACCATGGCGGTGAACAGGATGCCCCAGAAGCCGAACTCCTGGGTGGCGACCGTCGTCGCCCACACCGACGCCAGCGCCACGATCGCCCCGACGGACAGGTCGATCCCGCCGCTGGTGATGACGAAGGTCGCGCCGACCGTGACCACACCGATGACCGAGGCCTGGGTGAGCACGAGTTGGAGGTTGTTGACGTCGAGGAACTGCTCGGGCTTGGTGATGCCCCCGACGATGATCAGTGCGACCAGCACACCGAGCAGCGAGAGGTTACGGACGTCGAGCCGCAGCCCGAGACCGGGCTTGCCGCCCTTCTGCGGACCTGACTTGGCGGTGCTGACAGCGGACGTCGGCTGCTCGGGTGCGGCCGCGGCGTCCGGCCCGCCCTGCTGCGCCTCAGAGGCAGGCTGCTTCATGGCGTCGGGCTCCCTTCCATCACAAGGTCGAGTACACGGTGTTCGTCGAGCTCCTCGGCCGGCGCCCGGTGGACGACCTGGCCTTCACGGAGCACCAGCACCCGGTCGGCGAGGCCCAGGACTTCGGGGACCTCGCTGGAGACGAGCAGTACGGCGAGGCCGTCGTCGGCCAGCCGGCGGATCACGGAGTAGAGCTCGGCGCGCGCGCCGACGTCCACACCGCGGGTGGGTTCGTCGAGGAGCAGGACCCGGCAGCCGCGCAGCAGCCAGCGGGCGAGTACCGCCTTCTGCTGATTGCCGCCGGAGAGGGTACGGATCCGGGCGTCCGGGTTGTCGGGGCGCAGGGACAGCTCCCTGGTGGCCGCCTGGGCCGCCGAGCGCTCGGCCGACCGGTCGAGCCAGCCGGCCCGCGAGAAGCGGGAGAGGGTCGAGACCGACACGTTGCGGGTGACGGATTCGAGCATCAGCAGGCCCTGGGCCTTGCGTTCCTCGGGCGCGAGCCCGATGCCGGCCCGTACGGCTGCGCGCACACTGCCGGGGCGCAGTGGTTTGCCCGCGACGAAGACCTGGCCGGTGCTCGGCTTGCGGGCACCGTAGATGGTCTCCAGGATCTCGGAGCGCCCGGAGCCGACGAGGCCGGCGAGGCCGACGATCTCGCCGGGCCGCAGTTCGAGGTCGACGGGGGCGAACTCGCCCTCCCTGGACAGGCCTTCGACCCGCAGGACGGGCTCGGTCGTCGCGGCCGGGGGCGCCGCCTGGTGCTCGGGGAAGACGTACTCGACGTTCCGTCCGGTCATCAGGGCGACGATCTCGCGGGTCGGGGTCTCCTTGGCCGGCAGCCCCACGGCGACGGTCTTGCCGTCCTTGAGCACGGTGACCCGGTCGCCGATGCGGCGGATCTCCTCCAGCCGGTGGGAGATGTAAACGACGGCGACCCCGTCGGCGATCAAAGTGGCCACGATCCGGAACAGGTTGTCGACTTCGTCCGGGTCGAGGGCCGCTGACGGTTCGTCCATGACGATGAGGCGTACGTCGTGGGAGAGCGCGCGTGCCATGGAGACGATCTGCTGCTGGGCCGCGGAGAGCGAGCCCACGGTGCGGTGGGCCTGGATCTCCGGGTGGCCGAGCCGCTTCAGCAGCGCCTCGGCGTTCTTCCTGGCCTCCCGGCCCCTGACGACGAACCCGGCGCTGGTGGGTTCATGGCCGAGGAAGATGTTCTCGGCGACCGAAAGCCCTTCCACCAGGTCGAGTTCCTGGTAGATGGTGGCGATGCCGAGCCGCATGGCGGCGATGGGTGACTTGAGCGCGACCGCTTCGCCACGCCAGGTGATCACACCGTCGTTGGGCTGGTGGGCACCGGCCAGCACCTTGATGAGTGTGGACTTGCCTGCGCCGTTCTGGCCCAGCAGACAATGCACCTCGCCGGCCCTGACCTCCAGGTCCACACCGTCGAGGGCGCGAACTCCGGGGAAGGACTTGGTGATGCCGGACATGGTGAGCAGTACGGATTCGGGTGGTGCTGGTGCCATGGCGTATCCCCTCGGCGGAACCGGCCGCCCCGCGGGCAGGGCAGGTCAAGGGCAGGGTGGAGCACGGTGCGGCTCTTGCGTGTGTGCGGCTCTTGCGTGTGCGGTGCTGGTGCTGTGCCGTGGTGCCGTTGCGCTGTGCCGTGGTGCTGGGCCGTGGTGCTGTGCCGTGTTGTGCGGTGTTGCTTTGTTGTGCGGTGTTGCTTTGTTGTGCGGTGCGGTGTGTTTACGGTGATGCGCGCCGGCGTCAGGCCGGCGAGAACAGGTGGTCGCTGATGAGCCGGGCCGCGCCGGTGACACCGGCGACGGGGCCCAACTCCCCCAGGACGATGGGGAGGTTGCCGGTGGCCAGCGGCAGGGACTGCCGGTAGACCTGGGTACGGACCGAGGCCAGCAGGGTGTGGCCGAGGCCGGTCACACCGCCGCCGATCACCACGAGTCCGGGGTTGAAGAAGCTGACGAGCCCGGCGATGACCTGGCCGACCCGGTTGCCGCCGTCGCGAATGAGATCGAGTGCGGCGGTGTCGCC
>NZ_JTIY01000001.1:5643250-5649891 GCF_000818175.1 Streptomyces sp. AcH 505 | reverse complement strand
CGAGTTCGGGTGAGCGGCCGTCGCGGGCCGCGTCGTCGGCGTCGCGGGCGAGCGCGGCGCCGCTGAAGTGGGCTTCCAGGCAGCCCCTGTTGCCGCACGCGCAGGCGCGTCCGTCGGGCTCGACCTGGATATGACCGATGTCGCCCGCGCTGCCCGTCGTACCGCGGTAGACCTCGCCGCCGACGACGATGCCGCAGCCGATACCGGTACCGATCTTGACGCAGAGGAAGTCACCGACGGAGCGTGCGACGCCCGCGTGCTGCTCCCCCATCGCCATCAGGTTCACGTCGTTGTCGACCATGACGGGGCAGCCCAGTTCCTGGCTGAGCGCCTCACGGACCGGGAAGCCGTCCCAGCCGGGCATGATCGGCGGTGCTACGGGCACACCCTCGGGGAAGCGGACAGGACCGGGGACCCCGATGCCGGCGCCGTCGAACTCGTCGGCGAGACCGGACACCTTGAGCTTGCCGGCCATCGTGAGCACCTGCTCGAAGACGGCGACCGGGCCCTCGCGGACGTCCATCGGGTGGTTGAGATGCCCGAGCACCTCCAGCTCCGCGTTGGTGACGGCCACGTCGATCGAGGTGGCGCCGATGTCCACGCCGAGGAAGCGCAGGGCGGGCGCCAGCCGGATGTTGTGGGAGCGGCGTCCGCCGCGCGATGCGGCGAGTCCGTCGGCGACGACGAGTCCGGTCTCCAGCAGCCGGTCGACCTCGACGGCCAGCTTGGACCGCGAGAGGTCGACCTGATCGCCGAGCTGGGCGCGGGAGTTGGGGCCACCGTCACGCAACAGCCTGAGCAGTCGCGCCTGGTGCGCGTTCGCGGGTCGTGCGGTCATTCGTCTCACGCGCCCCTCCCCGCCTTGTCGGCTACGTGCCTTGTCGGCTCTGTTTCTTGTGCTTTCGAGGGGAACGTAGCAGCGCTTGCCCGCAGGGGGAAGAAGTTGCGCGTGAATCCGTCATAACTTTCTCCACACCGAAGACAAAGCGATGGCGAGATTGGACCGGAGACTGGCGCGAAGACGGGTCGACGGCGCAGTATGGGGCGCGATCCGACCTCAAATGACGGCTGGATCAGGCCTGTTCACGGTCGTGGTAGGTGGTACGGGTGTGCTCGGTGTGCGCCCGCATGACTTCCGTGGCGCGCCGCTCGTCCCGGTCGGCGATGGCGGCGATCAGCGCGCGGTGCTCGATCCAGGACTGCTTGCCGCGCTGCCGGGCGACCGGCGTGTAGTACCAGCGGACCCGCCGGTCCACCTGCGCCGCCAGCTCGGCCAGGACGACATTGCCGGCGAGCTCCATCACCTTGGCGTGGAAGGCCGCGTTGGTGGCGACCGTCAGATCCACGTCGTCGTCGGCGACCGACTGCTCGCCCCTGGCGCACAGCTCCTCCAGGGCCGCGATCCCCGCCGTGCCGGAATTGGCGGCGGCGAGCCGGGCCGCCTCCGCTTCGAGGAGGGTGCGCACGGACAGCAGCTGGTCCGCCTCGTCCTCGGTCGGCTCGTGCACGAACGCGCCCTGGGCCGGGCGCAGATCGATCCACCCCTCGGTGTTCAGCCGCTGCAGGGCCTCCCGTACCGGCTGCCTGGACACGCCCAGGTGGCCCGCGAGTTCACTCTCGACCAGATGCTGCCCCGGGCGCAGCGCGCGCGTCGTGATCAGCTCCAGCAGCGCCTCGTAGACCCGCTCACGCAGCGGACCCTGTCGTTCGAGCCTGGGCACGGCCCCCTGCGGCAGTCCTGGCGACAACATTGCGCTCCCCCTTCTGGCGTGCGGTGACGACGACCGTGCCGATCGGTGAACGCCTCGGCACATTGGTTATCGTCTACAGTCTACCGAAGGGCGCCGCGTTCATGGACATCGGATGACCTGGCCCGCGTAAGAGAGATTTCCGCCAAAGCCGAACAGCAGCGCGGGCGCTCCGGAGGCGACTTCACCGCGGTCGACCAGTTTGGACAGCGCCATCGGGATCGACGCGGCCGAGGTGTTGCCCGAGTCGACCACGTCACGGGCGACCACCGCGTTGACGGCCCCGATCTTGCGCGCGAGGGGCTCGATGATCCGCAGGTTCGCCTGGTGCAGTACGACGGCGCCGAGTTCCTCCAGCCCGACACCCGCCCGCAGACAGACCTCGCGCGCGAGCGGCGGGAGTTGGGTGATGGCCCAGCGGTAGACGGCCTGGCCCTCCTGGGCGAAGACCGGCGGGCTGCCCTCGATACGTACCGCGTGGCCCATCTCGGGCACGGAGCCCCACAGCACGGGACCGATCCCCGGCTCCTCGCCCGGCCCGGTCGCCTCGACGACGGCGGCGCCCGCCCCGTCCCCCACCAGTACGCAGGTGGAGCGGTCGGTCCAGTCGGTGACGCCGGCCATCTTGTCGGCGCCGATGACCAGGACCCGGGAGGCGGCCCCGGCCCGTACGGTGTGGTCGGCGGTGGCGAGCGCGTGGGTGAAACCCGCGCAGACCACGTTGAGGTCCATCACGGCCGGTGAGCCCATGGACAGCCGGGCGGCGACCCGGGCCGCCGTGTTCGGCGAGCGGTCGATCGCCGTGGACGTGGCGACCAGGACCATGTCGATGTCGGCGGGGACGAGACCGGCCGCGGCCAGCGCCTTCGCCCCGGCGTGCGCGGCCAGCTCGTCCACCGGTTCGTCGGGGCCCGCGACATGCCGGGTCTTGATCCCGACCCGGCTGCTGATCCACTCGTCACTGGTGTCGACCAACGCCGCGAGGTCGTCGTTGGTCAGCACCTTGGCGGGCTGGTAATGGCCGAGCGCGGTGATACGAGTGCCGGTCATACCGGGGACCCCCTCTGCTTCGACGTCAGGAGTCCTCCAGTCTCGTCAGCGACCGGCCGGTACGAAGACAGGTGAACCAACAGGATTCGCCCGCGCCGCTTGGAGAGTCCGCATCATCCGGTGAACAGCTGTCGGGCCTTGAGGACAAGCTCGTACACACCGTACGCCAACGGAATCCCCACCCAGAGCCAGGCGAAGACGATCAGCCCGGTGCGCCGGGACTCAGGTGCCGTGCTGCTCGGTGACGGCGTGGTCATCGGCTGCCTCCCTCGGGGCCGGGATGTGGTGGTGACGCGGGTCGACGGGCCTGATCAGCTCGTTCGCGACGAAGCCGACGGCCAGCAGACAGATCATGATGACGAACGACACCCCGTAGAGCGAGGGGCCGCTCTTGCCGGCGTCCGCCTGGCTGTCGGCGACCCGGTTGACGATCAGCGGGCCGAGGACGCCGGCGACGGACCACGCGGTCAGCAGCCGGCCGTGGATCGCGCCGACCTGGTATGTGCCGAACAGGTCCTTGAGATAGGCGGGCAGCGTGGCGAAGCCGCCGCCGTAGAACGACAGGATGACCATCGCACAGATCACGAACAGCGGTTTGGCGGAGTCACCGGTCAGGAAGATCAGCACGTACATGACGATTCCGACGAGCAGGTAGAACCGGTAGATGTTCTTGCGGCCGATCACGTCCGAGAGGGACGACCAGCCGATCCGGCCCGCCATGTTGGCCGCGGAGAGCAGCGCGACGAAGCCGGCGGCCGCCGAGACCGAGACCGGGGCCGAGGTGTCGGAGAAGAAGTCGGTGATCATCGGCGCCGCCCGCTCCAGCACCCCGATGCCCGCGGTCACGTTCATGCACAGCACGACCCACAGACACCAGAACTGCGGGGTGCGCAGGGCGGATCCGGCCGACACCTGGACGCCGGAGGCCGCCTCGGCCGCCACGACGGGCGCCCCGGCCCTGCCGGGCCGCTCGCCCGGCCGCGGCACCCGGATCAGCAGCACGCCGAGCGACATGAACACCGCGTAGACCAGGCCGTGCACCAGGAAGGCGAGCGCGATGCCCCCGCTGTCGCTGCCGAACGACTTCAGCATCTGCGCCGACCACGGCGAGGCGATCAGCGCGCCGCCGCCGAAGCCCATGATGGCGATGCCGGTCGCCATCCCCGGCCGGTCGGGGAACCACTTGATCAGCGTGGAGACGGGCGAGATGTAGCCGATGCCCAGACCGATACCGCCGACGAACCCGTAGCCGAAGACGATCAGCCAGTACTGCTCGGTCGCCGCGCCGAGCGCGGCGAGCAGGAAGCCGGAGGAGAAGCAGGACAGCGCGACGGTCATCGCCCAGCGCGGACCGTTGCGTTCGACGAGGGTGCCGCCGAAGGCGGCCGACAGGCCGAGCATCACGATGCCGAGCTGGAAGGGGAGGGCGCTGGCCGTCCCCGACAGGTCGAGCGCGGATTCCAGTGGGGGCTTGAAGACGCTCCAGGCGTAGGCCTGGCCGATCGACAGATGGACCGCGAGCGCGGCGGGCGGCACCAGCCAGCGGCTCCAGCCTGCCGGCGCGATGGGTGGGGTCATGCTCGCGAACTCTAGGAACCTGTCGGCCGGTTGGGAAGATCCTTCACCGAATCTGTCGACAGTATGCGGTGACAGAAGCCTTGTCGACCGGAACTCCATACTGTAGACAATATATCGTCGACACTGACAGGGAGCACGCTTCCGCTCCCCCGGCCCTCTCGGTCTCCCTCAAAACCGAACGGAGAGCCTCACGGTGAAAGTCGCAGTTGTCGGCGCCGGAGCGATCGGCGCCTATGTCGGAGCCGCGCTCGACCGAGCCGGCGCCGACGTCCATCTCATCGCCCGTGGACCGCATCTCGCGGCCATGCGGCAGCACGGAGTCCGGGTGTACAGCCCGCGCGGCGATTTCACCGCGCGGGTGCACGCCACCGACCGACCGGACGAGATCGGCCCGGTCGACTATGTGTTCCTGGGGCTCAAGGCCAACTCCTACGCGGCGTGCGGTCCGCTGGTGACGCCTCTGCTCAAGGACACCACGGCGGTCGTCGCCGCCCAGAACGGCATCCCCTGGTGGTACTTCCACGGCCTGGGCGGCCCGCACGACGGCAGACGGATCGAGAGCGTCGACCCCGGCGGCTCGGTCAGTGCGGTGCTGCCGCCCGAGCGGGCCGTCGGATGTGTCGTCTACGCGGCGACGGAACTGGCGGGACCCGGCATCGTCCGGCATCTGGAAGGGACCCGCTTCTCGATCGGCGAACCCGACCGCTCGATGTCGCGGCGGTGCCTCGACCTCAGCGCGGCCATGCGGAGCGGCGGGCTCAAATGTCCCGTCGAGACCGAGCTGCGCGACGACATCTGGATCAAGCTGCTCGGCAACATCTCGTTCAACCCGATCAGCGCCCTCACCCGCGCCACCATGCGGGAAATGTGTCTGCACCGCAGCACACGCGAGGTCATCGAGCTGATGATGACGGAGACCCTGCGCGTCGCCGGGGCGCTGGGCTGCCGCCCCGACATCTCCGTCGAGCGGCGCATCGCAGGCGCCGAACGCGTCGGGGACCACCGGACGTCCACCCTCCAGGACCTGGAGAAGGGCAAACCGCTGGAACTCGACGTGCTGCTCGCCGCCGTCGTCGAACTCGCCGACGTCACCGGCGTACCGGTACCGACGCTCCGTACGGTCGGCGCCATCTCCGATCTGCTGGCACGCGGCGCCGCCGCCTGATCCCCCCGTCCGCCCGCGCCGGCGGCCACGACAAATAACGGTCCACGGGGTTCCCCTGGGCCATCGCAGACAGAATACTGTATGCGATGAGTCGTGGCCGCCGGCCAATGGCATCGTGGAGCGCGAGGGCCGGCCCCGGCTCCACAGGCACAGCGGTACTGGACGGGTAGGACGGATCACATGGGACGGGTCACCGAGCGCCGGCGCACCATCCGGATCAGGGACGGGCAGATCACCACCCGCCCCGACACACTGGTGGCCGAGGAGCCGCTGGAGATCCGGCTGAACGGCAAACCGCTCGCCATCACGATGCGCACCCCGGGCGACGACTTCGCGCTCGCGGCCGGGTTCCTGGTCAGTGAGGGGGTGCTGGCCGCCGCCTCCGACGTGCAGTCGATCGTGTACTGCGCAGGGGCCAAGGACGACGGCACCAACACGTACAACATCGTCGACGTACGCCTCGCGCCCGGTGTCCCGATGCCCGACATCAGCCTGGAGCGCAACGTCTACACGACCTCGTCGTGCGGACTGTGCGGCAAGGCGAGCCTGGACGCCGTACGCACCACGGCCCGCTTCCCGATCTCCGACACTCCCCCGGTCCTGGTCGAGCCCGCGCTGCTGTCCGGCCTCCCCGACCGGTTGCGGGCGGCGCAGCAGGTCTTTGACAGGACCGGGGGCCTGCACGCCGCCGCGCTGTTCTCCGAGACCGGCGAGATGTACGACATCCGCGAGGACGTCGGCCGGCACAACGCGGTCGACAAGCTCGTCGGCCGGGCCCTGCGGGAGGATCTGCTGCCGCTGTCCCGCTCGATCCTGCTGGTGTCGGGCCGCGCGTCGTTCGAGCTGGCCCAGAAGGCCGTGATGGCGGGCATCCCGATGCTCGCGGCGGTCTCGGCGCCGTCGTCGCTGGCGGTCGACCTGGCGGCGGAGGCCGGGCTCACCCTGGTCGGTTTTCTCCGCGGCACCTCCATGAACGTGTACGCGGGCGATGAGCGGATCGCCCTGCACACCGGGGTATGACCCGCCCCGCTGCACGGGACGGGACCCGGCCGGCGGGGAGCGCCCCCTGCGTCGGCCGGACCCCCTCCGTCCTCCGGGCG
>NZ_JTIY01000001.1:5638679-5642797 GCF_000818175.1 Streptomyces sp. AcH 505 | reverse complement strand
GGGCGCGGCCTCGGCCGCTCGCGGCTGCGGGTCGCCCGCGCGGCGCTTCGCGATGACCGCGCACACCATCAGCTGCATCTGGTGGAAGAGCATCAGCGGCAGCACGGCGAGGCTCGCGTGCGCGCCGAACAGGACGCTCGCCATCGGCAGCCCGGCCGCCAGGCTCTTCTTCGACCCGGCGAACTGGATCGCGATCCGGTCGCCCCGTACGAAGCCGAGCCGCTTCGCCCCGTACCAGCTGACCGCCAGCATCGCGGCGAGCAGCACCGCCTCCACCGCCAGCAGCCCGGCGAGGCGCGCCACGGTCACCTGGTGCCAGATCCCGGCGACCATGCCCTCGCTGAACGCCGTGTAGACCACCAGCAGGATCGAGCCGCGGTCGACGAGGCTCAGCAGCTTCTTGTGCCGGGTCAGAAAGCCGCCGACCCAGCGGCGCAGCAACTGGCCCGCGACGAAGGGCAGCAGCAGCTGCGCGACGATCTTGAGCAGGGAGTCGGCCGAGAAGCCCACGGCGCCGCCGCCGATCAGCGAGGCGGCCAGCAGCGGGGTGACCACGATCCCCACGATGCTGGAGAACGATCCGGCGCAGATCGCGGCCGGTACGTTGCCGCGCGCGATGGACGTGAAGGCGATGGACGACTGGATGGTGGAGGGCACCAGGCACAGGAACAGCAGGCCGTCGTAGAGCTGGGGCGTCAGCACGAACGGCACGAGCCCCCTGGCGGCGAGGCCCAGCAGCGGGAAGAGCACGAACGTACAGCCGAGGACGGTGACATGCAGCCGCCAGTGCCGCAGCCCGTCGAGCGCCTCCTGCGTCGACAGTCGCGCTCCGTAAAGGAAGAACAGCAGCGCCACGGCGCCGGTCGAGGCCCCGCCCGCCACCTCGGCGGCCCCTCCGGAGGCCGGCAGCAGCGCCGCGAGGGCCACGGTCCCGACGAGCGCGAGGATGAACGGGTCGATCGGAAGCCAGGACGGGAGGGTGACGCGGCGGTTCATGTGCTCCACTCGGACTCGGTACGGGGCGTGCCGCCCCATCGTCCCGCTGATCAGGGCAATCGGGAATCCCGTACGCCGCTCTGACTGTGATCGCGATTCGCGATGGCCGGGTAATCTTGGGGTTTGTGTACGACCCAGGACAGCTGCGTACGTTTCTCACCGTGGCCCAGACGCTCAGTTTCACCCGGGCCGCCGGGCGGCTCGGAGTGCGCCAGTCGACCGTGAGCCAGCATGTGCGCAGGCTCGAACAGGCCGCCGGCCAACCGCTGTTCAGCCGCGACACACACAGTGTGCAGCTCACGGAGAGTGGCGAGGCGATGCTGGGCTTCGCCCGGACGATCCTGGCGGCCCACGAGCGCGCGTCGGCGTTCTTCGGCGGCACCCGGCTGCGCGGCAGGCTGCGGTTCGGGGTCTCCGAGGACTTCGTCCTCACCCGGCTCCCCGAGATCCTCCGGTCGTTCCGGCAGGAGCATCCGGAGGTCGATCTGGAGCTGACGGTCGAGCTGTCCGGCACGCTGCACGAACAGCTGGCGGCGGGGCTGCTCGATCTCGTCCTGGCCAAGCGGCGCGCCGGCGACATCCACGGCGAGCTGGTGTGGCGGTCGTCGCTGGCCTGGATCGGCGCGCCACGGCTGCGGGTCGATCCGGACCGTCCCGTGCCGCTGATCCTCTACCCGCCCCCGGCGATCACCCGGTCAAGGGCGTTGGACGCGCTCGGGGCGCAGGGCAGGGCCTGGCGGGTGGCGTGCACCAGCTCCAGCCTGAGCGGTCTGACGGCGGCGGCCCACGCCGGTCTCGGTGTGATGGCCCATACCCGGGGTCTGGTCCCGCAGGGCCTGGTGCCGGTGACGGCACGGGCCGGGCTGCCGGAGCTGGGCGAGGTGGACTTCGTTTTGGTGCACGGCCGCAGGCAGGCGGGCGCCCAGGAGGCGGCGGACGCGCTGGCCGACGCGATCCTGACGGGCGGCGACCGGCTGCAGCGCCCGGCCTAGGGACACGGCGCGGGGACGCGGCTCAGGGACGGCGGCTCAGGAACGCGGCTCAGGGACGGCGGCGCTCCTCGTAGGTGAGCTGTTTGACCGTACGCAGCACCGGCGCGCATTCCACGTGCTGGACGCCGTCGAGGCGGCCCACGCCCTCGCTGAGATAGCGGTAGACCGAGGCGGTGTCGCTGCACACGATCACCGCGACCAGATTGCAGTGGCCCGCCGTCGCCGAGGCGAACGCCACCTCGGGGTGGGTGGCGAGCGCGCGGCCGACGGAGTCGAGGGCGGCGGGCGCCGCGGTGATCCAGAGGATCGCTCTCAACTCGTACCCGAACACACCCTGGTTGAAGGTGACGTCGATGAAGAGCGCCCCCGAAGCCAGCAGTTGGTCGAGCCTGCGGCGTACCGCCGACTCGGAACGCCCGGTGGCCCGCTGGAGTTCGGCGAAGGTCGCCCGGCCGTCGCGTTCGAGCGCGGCGACCAGGGGTTCGTCCTCGGCGGTGAGGACGGCGGACGACCGCGGCTCGCGCGGTTCGTCGGGGACAGGACCGCGCAGCGCCGCCACCTGCTCGCCGGTCAGCGACCTGCTCTTCGCGAGCCAGCCCGAAGGGCCGCCGTAGAAGCGGTGCAGCAGCTGGTGGGCCCTGATCTCGGCGACGGCCGGGGTGCGCGGGAGCCGACCGAGCAGCAGCTCCTCCTGCTCGCCCTTGCTGCGCGCCCGGGTCGTGCAGACGACTTCGGTGCCGCCCGAAGTGAGCCCGATCCAGGCGGTGTCGGGCCGGCGGGCGAGCGCGCGGGCCAGCGGGTCGGCGGCGTCGGGGGTGCAGCGCAGCCGCAGCATCCAGCTGTCGTGGCCGAGCCGGGCGGCGTCGCGTACCCCGACGACCCGGACCCCCATGTCGGTGATCAGCCGCCGGTAGCGGCGGGCGACGGTCTGGTCGGAGACGCCGAGCACCTCGGCGATCCGGCTGAAGGGGGCGCGCGCGTCGGTCTCCAGCGCGTGCAACAGCTGCCAGTCGAGGCGGTCGTACAGGTCGCTTTCCATCGGCCGCTTCCCGGATCGTGTCGGATTCCGGCGCTTTCGATGTTCTGGCTGCCGGATATCGGGGTCGTTGCCTGATCGTACGGGAGGAAAGAGAACCGTTCGATGGGGAGAACATCATGCGTAAGTGGGGGCCGCTCGTCGCGGTCTGTCTGGGCACCTTCATGCTGCTGCTGGACGTGACCATCGTGATCGTGGCGCTGCCCGCCATGGCGGGCGGGCTCGACGCCTCGCTCAGCGAGCTCCAGTGGGTCATCGACATCTACGCGCTGGTGCTGGCCGCGCTGCTGCTGGGGGCCGGCGCCGCGGCCGACGTGCTGGGCAGGCGGCGGGTGTACGCGGTGGGCACCGGGCTTTTCGCGCTGGCCTCGCTGGGCAGCGGCCTCGCGCAGAACGCCGGGGAGCTGATCGCGCTGCGCGGATTGCAGGGCGTGGGCGCCGCCGCGATGTTCGCGACGACGCTGTCCATACTCGGCGCGGCCTACCAGGGCCGTGACCGGTCGTTCGCGCTGGGCATCTGGGGCGCGGTGAGCGGGGCGGCCGCCGCGCTCGGCCCGGTGCTCGGCGGGGTGCTGACCGAGGGGCTCGACTGGCGCTGGATCTTCTTCATCAACCTGCCGGTGAGCGTGCTGGCGATCTGGCTGACGCTGCGCGCCGTGCACGAGGGGCGCGGCGAGCAGGGCCGCCGGATCGACTGGGCGGGCACGGGCTGCTTCGCGCTGTTCGCGGGCGCCCTGACCTTCGCCGTGGTGCGGGCGGGCACCGAGGGCTGGACGTCGGCGCAGACGGGCGTCGCCCTCGCGGTGGCCGTCGTCGCGCTGGTCGCGTTCGTGGTGGTGGAGCGCCGGGTCGCGCAGCCGCTGCTGGATCTGTCGCTGTTCCGCGGTGCCTCGTTCGTCGCGGTGATGGTGGCGGCGCTGGCGTTCAACGCGGCGGCGTTCGGTGTGCTGCCGTACACGGAGATCTGGCTCCAGACGCTGCTCGGCATGAGCCCGGTCGAGGCGGGTCTGGCCCTGCTGCCGCTTGCGGTGCTGTCGTTCGTCGTCGCCGCCCTGACGGGCCGGCTGCTGCACGGGGTGCAGCCGCGGCTGCTG
>NZ_JTIY01000001.1:5631495-5638572 GCF_000818175.1 Streptomyces sp. AcH 505 | reverse complement strand
GGCTGCTGCTGGTCGGGATCGGGGCGCTGGCGCAGTCCGTGCTGGACGCGGGATCCGGCTGGGCGGCGCTCAGCCCGGGGCTCGCCGTCGCGGGGGCCGGCGTGGGCCTGGTCTCGCCGAGCCTGGCGGGCGCAGCGCTGTCGTCCGTACCGCAGCGGGACGCGGGCATGGCGGGGGGCGCCGTCAACACGTTCCGGCAGCTGGGGTTCGCGCTCGGGGTGGCCGTCTTCGGCACGCTGGTGACGAGCCGGATGACGGACTCGCTGCGCGGTGCGACACCCGACCCGGTGGGCGCCTCGCACCTGCTGGCCGGCGGCGGTGCGGGAGCACTCCACGGCCGGGTGAGCGCTCATGTGCTGCACGGCGCGTTCGCCTCGGGGCTGAACACGGCCACACTGGTGGCGGGTGCGGCGGGGATCGTCGCGGGTGCGGCGGTGCTGATCTGGGTACGGACGCCGAAGGCGCCCACCGCGGGGACCCCAGTGAAGGTGCTGTCCGAGGCGTAGTCGCGCGGGGGGCGTGACAGCGTCGTACGGATTCGGTGGAGATTCCCCCGCGCCGTACTTACTCTTCAGTCAGAAGTGTGT
This sequence comes from Streptomyces sp. AcH 505, assembly GCF_000818175.1. Classification (GTDB taxonomy): domain Bacteria; phylum Actinomycetota; class Actinomycetes; order Streptomycetales; family Streptomycetaceae; genus Streptomyces. The sequence continues at coordinate 5,637,985 of NZ_JTIY01000001.1, read as the reverse complement.
CCGTGCCCTGCCGGTCTGGCCGTATTTCAGCCGCTGACCTGTGGTGATATGGCTTGGTTCCGGCTTGCGCACGGGCTCCCGCGCGGGCTTCTTGTGGGGTAGCGTCGCGGCGCTGTGCGGAGCGCCACAAGGAGCCAAGTCATTGCGCGAGTTCACTTCCCCCCCTCTCGCGGCAGCGCCGCCCCACTCCGGTGGGCTCGCGGACGCCGTGTACGACCACGCCGAGGCCGCCCCCGACCGGGTGGCACTCGGCCGCAAGGACGCGGAAGGACACTGGCAGGACGTCACATCGGCGGAGTTCCGCGACCAGGTGCTGGCCCTGGCCAAGGGGCTGCTCGCCGAGGGGCTGCGGTTCGGTGACCGGGTCGCGATCATGTCCCGTACCCGCTACGAGTGGACCCTGTTCGACTTCGCCCTCTGGTCGATCGGCGTCCAGTCGGTGCCCGTCTACTCCACGTCGTCGGCCGAGCAGATCTGGTGGATGCTGTACGACGCCGAGGTCGTCGCCTGCGTCGTGGAGCACGAGGACCACGCGATGAGCGTCGGCTCGGTGATCGACCGGCTGCCCCTGCTCAAGCGGCTCTGGCAGCTGGACGCCGGCGCCGTGGACGAACTGGTCGCCGCCGGCGCCGGGATCGAGGACGCGGCCGTGCACCGCAACCGCGCTGCCGTACGGCCCGACGGGATCGCCACGATCATCTACACGTCGGGCACCACGGGCCGGCCCAAAGGGTGCGTGATCACCCACGGCAACTTCATGTACGAGGCCGACACGGTCATCCACCGCTGGGAGCCGGTCTTCCACTCGCGCCCCGGCGACCAGGCGTCCACGCTGCTGTTCCTGCCCCTCGCGCACGTCTTCGGGCGGATGGTGGAGATCGCGGCGATCCGGGGCCGGGTGAAGCTGGGGCACCAGCCGGAGCTGCGCGCGAGCGCCCTGCTGCCGGACCTGGTGGCGTTCCGGCCGTCGTTCATCCTCGCGGTGCCCTACATCTTCGAGAAGGTCTACAGCGCGGCGCGGCGCAAGGCGGAGCGCGACGGCAAGCTCGGTCCGTTCGAGAAGGCCATCGATGTGGCGGTGCGCTACGCGGAGGCCATGGAGCACCGGGCGTTCAGCATCGGCCCCGGGCCTTCGGCGTCCCTGCGGGTGCAGCACCAGTTCTTCGAGAAGGCCGTCTACAGCAAGGTGCGCGCGGCGATGGGCGGCCGGGTGCGGCACGCCTTCTCCGGCGGTTCGGCGATGGACCGGCGGCTCGGTCTGTTCTTCGAGGGCGCGGGCGTCACCGTCTTCGAGGGGTACGGGCTGACCGAGTCGTGCGCGGCCGCGACGGTCAACCCGCCCGAGCGCGCCCGGTACGGCACGGTCGGCCAGCCGATTCCCGGCAGTTCGGTCTACATCGCCCCGGACGGCGAGGTGTGGCTGCACGGCGGCATGGTGTTCTCCGGCTACCTGGGCGACCCGAAGGCGTCGGACGCCGTGCTGCACGACGGGTGGCTGGCGACCGGCGATCTGGGGGCGCTCGACGAGGACGGCTATCTGACCATCACCGGCCGCAAGAAGGAGATCCTGGTCACCTCGGGCGGCAAAAGCGTCTCGCCGACGGCGCTGGAGGAACGGGTCCGCGCGCATCCGCTGGTGGCCCAGTGCATCGTGGTCGGCAACGACCGGCCGTACATCGCGGCGTTGGTCACGGTGGACCAGGAGTCCGTCGACCACTGGCTGAGCGTGCAGGGCAAACCGCCGCTGAAATCCGCCGACCTGGTGCGCGACCCGGATCTGGAGATGGAGGTCAGACGCGCCGTGGTGGCGGCCAACACGGCTGTCTCGCAGGCCGAGTCGATCCGTACGTTCCGGATCCTGGCGCACCCGTTCAGCGAGGAGCACGGCCTGCTGACCCCGTCGCTGAAGCTCAAGCGCAAGGCGATCGAGGCGGCGTACACCCGCGAGGTCGAGGCGCTGTACCGCTGAGCCTCCGGTTACGGGAATTCGGCCAGGTCCGGGGACGTTGGTCTTCCGGGAGCGCACCCCAGGACGACAGGCGCACTCCCGGAAGACAACCGACGACGTAAGGATCGACCGCTCGTGAGCAAGGTCCCCTCCCTCACCCTCAACAACGGCATCACGATGCCCCAGCTCGGCTTCGGTGTCTGGCAGGTGCCGTCCGACGAGGCGGCGCAGACCGTCGGCACGGCGCTGGAGGCCGGCTACCGCAGCATCGACACGGCGGCCGCCTACGGCAACGAAGAGGGCACGGGCAAGGCCATCGCCGCCTCCGGGATCGCCCGGGACGGGCTGTTCGTCACCACGAAGCTGGCCAACGGCGACCAGGGGTACGACTCGGCCCTGCGCGCCTTCGACACATCGCTGGCCAAGCTGGGCCTCGACCACGTCGACCTGTATCTGATCCACTGGCCGATGCCGGCCAAGGACACCTTTGTCGACTCCTACCGGGCGTTCGAGAAGATCCTCGCCGACGGCAGGGCCCGGGCCATCGGCGTCTCCAACTTCCTTCCCGACCACCTGGAGCGGCTGACCGGCGAGACCTCCGTGGTGCCCGCCGTCAACCAGATCGAGCTGCATCCCCAGCTCCAGCAGGCCGAGTCGCGCGCGTTCCACGCGAGCCGTGGCATCGTCACCGAGGCGTGGTCCCCGCTGGGCTCGGGCCGGGGGCTCCTGGAGGTCCCGACCGTGGCGGCCGTCGCCCACAAGCACGGCAGGACCCCCGCCCAGGTGGTGCTGCGCTGGCACCTCCAGCTGGGGCACGTGGTGATTCCCAAGTCCGTGACGCCGTCCCGGATCACCGAGAACATCGAGGTCTTCGACTTCGAGCTGGACGACGACGACCTGGCCGCGTTCGCCGCCCTCGACGAGGGCAAGCGGCTCGGCAGCCACCCGGCGGACGTCAACTGACGCGATCGGACGGCCGGTCCGCGGGGGCGCCGCCGGTGCGGTACTCCTGCGGGCTGACGCCCCGTACGCGTTTGAAGGCGGCGCTGAGCGCGAACGAACCGCCGTAGCCGACCTTCCTGGCCACCGCCTCGACCGTCACCTCGCTCCCCCGCAGCAGATCGGCGGCGAGCGCGAGCCGCCAGCCCGTCAGATACGCCATCGGCGGCTCGCCGACCAGTTCGGTGAAGCGGCGCGCGAGCCCGGCGCGTGACACCCCGCAGGCGGTCGCCAGCGAGGCGACGGTCCACGGCGCAGCCGGGTCGTTCTGCAGCAGCCGCAGCGCCTGCCCGACGACCGGATCGGCCATCGCCGCGTACCAGCCGGGCGCCGCCGCCTCGGGGCGGGAGAACCACGCTCTGACCACCGCGATCAGCAGCAGGTCGAGCACCCGGTCCAGGACCACGCTCTGGCCCGGCTCGTCGCGGGAGATCTCCTCGTCCAGGACCGGCAGCAGCGGCCCGCGCCATGCTGTCGCCTCCAGCTTCAGCAGCTCGGGCAGCGCGTCGAGCAGCCGTCTGCTGACCTCGCCCGCCATCTGGTAGGTGCCGATGAGCACGGTCGTGGTCCCGTCGGGCGCGTTGCCCCAGGTCCGTACGCCCAGCCGCATGGACTGCGCGAGCGGTTCGCCCTGGAGGGTGTGACAGGTGCCGCCGGGCCCGATCAGGGCATGCGGCTCGGTGCCGAGGCTGTCCGCCGCGCGGTACGGCTCCGGGCCACGGGCGATGGCGACATCACCGGGGCGCAGCAGCACCGGGTCGCCCTTGGCGGGGACGATCCACGCCTCGCCGCTGGTGACGCACATCAGACAGAGCGGCGCGCCGTCCTCGATCCGGACCGACCAGGGCGGTTCCATCACCATGCGCAGCAGGAAGGCGCCCCTGGCACGGGGCCCGTCGAGAAGTCCGGCGAGCGCGTCCACGGCCTGCGGCTCAGCTCGCCAGGTGGGTCGGGGCGACCGCCTCGATCCGGCGGGCCAGCTCGATGTCCCGCTCGGTGACGGCGCCGCCCGCGTCGTGCGTGTGCAGGGCCAGCGACACGGTGTCGTACCCAAGGGTCAGGTCGGAGTGGTGGTCAAGCTCTTCCTGGAGCTGCGCGATGTGGACGACCAGCGCCGTCGCGGCGAAGTGGCTGCCCAGCCGGTAGGAGCGGACGATCCGGTCGCCCGCGAGCGACCAGCCGGGCAGCTCCCGCAGCCGCTCCTCGACGGTCTCGGCCGGCAGCGGCTTCCTGGACATCGCACGGGCTCCTTCAGGACGGGGCGGTTTGACGGCTGCGGTGGGACGGGCGCGGTGGGCTCGCCCTGTTCGGCCGACGATACGCCGCCGGGTACCGGGCCGCCTTGTATTACCGTCCTGGTATGACTGCGCTCGCCTCTGATGTCGGAGTAGGACCGCTGCTGCGTGACTGGCGCCGCAGGCGCCGGATCAGCCAGCTGGAGCTGGCCCTCCAGGCCGATTCGTCCGCCCGGCACATCAGCTTCATCGAGACGGGCAGGTCCCGGCCCAGCGAGGTGATGGTCCTCAAGCTCGCCGAACACCTGGACGTCCCGGTACGGGAGCGCAACGCCCTGCTGCTGGCGGCCGGTTACGCGCCCCGGTTCACCGAGACGGCGCTGGACGACCCGGCGATGGGCGCGCTGCGCGAGGGCCTGGACCGGCTGCTGCTGGGCTACGAGCCGTATCCGGCGGTGGTGGTCGACGGTACGTACACGGTGCTGGCCGCCAACCGGGGCATCGCGATGCTCCTGGAGGGGCTGCCGGCGAAGCTCCTCACCCTGCCGACGAACGCCATGCGGATCACCCTGCACCCGGAGGGTCTCGCGCCGCGCATCCGCAACCTGCGGGAGTGGCGCGGCCACCTGCTCGCCCAGATGGAGCGCCAACTGGCGCTCAGCCGCTCGCCCGCGCTGCGCGAACTGTACGAGGAGGTCGCCGGCTATCCCGTGGCCGAAGCGCACCCCGACGACTCCGAGCGCGACGAACCGCCGTCCGCCGGGCCCAGCTTCGCGCTGCCGATGCGTATCGAGCACGACGGGCGGGTGCTGTCCTTCCTGTCGTCGATCTCGACGTTCAACACACCGATGGATGTGACCGTCGCCGAACTGGCCATCGAGACGTTTCTCCCGGCCGATCCGGCGACGGTCAGCTATCTCACCTCACGCTGACCGCGGTTGACCGCTGTTGACCGCTGTTGACCGCGACTGACGGGGCGTCGGCTACGCCGCGCGCAGCCGCAGGGTGCGGATCTGGAACGGCCGCAGCCGCAGCTCGGCCGACGCGTCGTCGGCGCCGAGGGTCAGCTCGCGCTCCGGGGTCTCCAGCAGGTCGCAGTCGAAGACGCCGGCCAGCGGGAACGTGGCCGTGAGCGTCGCGCGGGCCGCGCCGCCGCACGCCTCGTAGAGCCGCACGATCACATCGCCGCTGCGGTCGTCGGCGAGCTTCACCGACTCGACGGCGATGTCCTGGTTGTCGACGGTGACCACCGGCGCGCCGCCCGAAGCCGCCGGTCGCAGCGGCAGGTTGAGCGCGTACCCGCCGGCCACCGCCTCCTCGATCCCGGCGCCGGCGACCAGCGCGTAGCTGAAGGTGTGCCGGCCGCGGTCGGCCTGCGGGTCGGGGCTGTGCGGTGCGCGGAGCAGCGAGAGCCGTACGGTCGTGGTCGTCCCGCCGTCGGGCCGGGTGTCGCGGCCGACGTCATGGCCGTACGTGGAGTCGTTGAGCACGGCGGCGCCCCAGTGCCGCTCGCCGACATGCACCCAGCGGTGCGCCCACAGCTCGAACCGGGCAGCGTCCCAGCTGGTGTTCTCGTGGGTGGGCCGCTGCACATGGCCGAACTGGATCTCGGAGCGCTCGTGCTCCGCGTGCACGTCCAGCGGCCAGGCCGCCTTCAGCACCGTGTCACGCTCCTGCCAGTCGATGTCCGTACGGACCGTCAGCTGCTTGCTCTCGGCGCCGAGTTCGAGGCGCTGGACGATCCGTGAGGCGCCGAAGGCGCGCTCGACACGTACGGACGCGAACAGCGGCCCGCTCTCGGCGAGTTCCACCGACTCCGCCGTGTCGAGGTCGGTGACGACGTCGCGGTAGAACCGATCGATGTTCCAGGCGCTCCACAGGTTCGGGTCGTCCGGGTGCAGTTGGAGCAGGTTGCCCGCCGCGCCCGGTGCGATCGACTCGCGCCCGGCGGTGTGGTCGTACACCGACCTGACCAGCCCTGCGTGGTCGATCCGTACGGTCAGCAGGCCGTTCTCCAGGACGATCCCGTCGGCCTCGGTCCGGGTGGTGACCGGGGTCGTCGGTTCGCCGACCGTGCCGCCAGCGCCCAGCGCCGGGGTGTCGGCGAGGACGGCGAGGCGCCCGTCGGACAGCCGCTGGGCGCCCGGCACTTCGGGTCCGCCGGCCGGCAGGAGCGCCACCTCGCGGCGGGCGTACGGGCCCGCGTTGAGCAGCCGCGGCCCTTCGGCCCCGGTCAGCGCGCCGGCCGCCTCGGCGATGATCTCCTCCAGCTCGGCGCGCACCTCGCCGTAGACCTGCTCGGCCTGCT
>NZ_JTIY01000001.1:5629182-5631353 GCF_000818175.1 Streptomyces sp. AcH 505 | reverse complement strand
CAGGCGATGGACGAGCCGGGCAGGATGTCGTGGAACTGGTTGAGCAGCACCCGCTTCCAGACCGACTCGACGCGCTCGTACGGGTAGGCGGCGCCCGCCTGTACGGCGGCGGTCGCCGCCCACAACTCGGCCTCGCGCAGCAGGGCTTCGCTGCGGCGGTTGCCGCGCTTGGTGCGGGCCTGGCTGGTGTAGGTGCCGCGGTGGTTCTCCAGATACATCTCGCCGCGCCACACGGGCAGGTCGGTGTACTCGGCGCGGGCGGCGGCGAAGAACTCGGTGGGCGGGCCGACCTCCACCTTGGGCGAGCCTTCCAGGTCGCGCAGCCGGCGCGCCTTCTCCAGCATGGAGCGGCTGGGGCCGCCGCCGCCGTCCCCGTAACCGAACGGGGCGAGTGACCGGGTAGCGGATCCCTTGTCCTTGAAGTTGCGCTCCGCGTAGGCCACTTCCCTGCCGGTGAGTTCCGCGTTGTAGCTGTCGACGGGCGGCAGGTGGGTGAAGATGCGGGTGCCGTCGATGCCTTCCCAGTCGAAGGTGTGGTGCGGCAGCTTGTTGGTGTCGTTCCAGGAGAGCTTCTGGGTGAGGAACCACTTCGCCCCGGCGAGCCGGGCGAGCTGCGGGTAGGCGGCGGTGTAGCCGAACGAGTCGGGCAGCCACACCCCGTCCTGTTCGATGCCGAACTCCTCGGCGAAGAAGCGCCGTCCGTAGACGAGTTGGCGGGCCATCGCCTCGCCGCCCGGCAGATTGCCGTCGGCCTCGACCCACATGCCGCCGACCGGGACCCAGTTGCCCGCGGCTGCCGCCTTCTGCATCCGGCTGAAGATCTCCGGGCGCTGCTCCTTGATCCAGGCGTACTGCTGCGCCGACGAGCAGGCGAAGACCAGTTCCGGGTACTCCTGGGCGAGGGTGGTCATGTTGGTGAAGGTCCGTGCGCACTTGCGCATGGTCTCCCGTACGGGCCACAGCCACGCGGAGTCGATGTGGGCGTGCCCGACGGCCGTGATGGTGTGCGCCGAGGCGTGCGCGGGCCGGGACAGCACCTCGGTCAGCCGGTCACGCCCCGCCTGCGCGGTGTTCGCGACATCGGCGGGGTCGACGGCCTCCAGGGCGCGGTGCAGGGCGCGCAGGATCTGGTGGCGGCGGGTGGCGCCCTCGGGCAGCTCCCGCATCAGCTCGTCCAGCACCTCCATGTCGTGGATGAGGTGCCACACCGCCTCTTCCCGTACGGCGATCTCGGCGCTCTCCAGCACGTACAGGTGTGCGTCGCCCGCCGTCTCCCTGGAGCCGAAGTGGGTTCCCCTGGCCTGGCTGCCGGAGATGTTGGGGTTGGCGGCCAGTTCGACCAGCAGATTGACGGCTTCGCCGCCGGTGGCGCTGTTCGACAGGAGCACACTGCGGTTGTACGGGTGCAGGCCCTGGAGCGGTGAGCCGTGCGCGTCGTGGACGAGGCCTTCGGCCTGGCCGCCGGGGCCCCGGGTCAGGTCGAAGCCGAGGTCGAATACGGCCTCGACGCGGCGTCCCGTCCACTCGGCGGGGATCTCGGCGGTGGCCCGCAGCCAGGTGGTCGACCAGGGGCCGCCCCAGCTCTCGCCGGTCTTCATCGGACGGTAGTCGGCGGCCAGCGCGTCGGCGACGGGTACGGGTTCGCCGTCGACCTGCCAGGCGTCGAGGGTGAGGGAGCGGGCGTCGCTGTAGAGGGCCGGGCGGAGCTGACGCTCCAGGAACTTGGCTATGCGACCCTCGACGAGTTCGCGGTCGTCATGCACGGTGCGGGTCCTTCCACAGGGCGTCGGCGCCGGTGGGCGCGGGCAGCCGGACGGCGTCCAGGGTGCCGTCGGGCCAGGTCACTTCGGCCACCACGTCGGGGCCTTCGAAGCGGGTGGTCAGCCGGGGCAGGTCGGCCTGCCGCAGCGCGTCGCCGCCGAGGTGCACCGCCGCCGCGTACGGCGTGGCGTAGGCGACGGGGCCGTGCGTCCACAGCACGGGGGTGGCGGAGCGGGCGCCGAGCGGGTTGCTGTCGGTGGCGTGGTGGATCTCGGCGGCGGCGAATCCGTCGAGGGCGACGACGGTGGACCGTACCCCGTTGTCACCGGTGACGGCGGCGCTCGGCCCGTCGCCGAGCGTGCCGGTGCCCGTCCCGGGTCCGGGCTCGGCGGGTACGGGCAGCGCCCAGC
>NZ_JTIY01000001.1:5617031-5628711 GCF_000818175.1 Streptomyces sp. AcH 505 | reverse complement strand
GTACGGGCAGCGCCCAGCCGCCGGCCCGCAGCCGCCAGGGTCCTTCGCCGTCCTCCTCTGCCGCCGGGTCGACCCGGGCGATCCGGATCTCGACGGCGCCGCGCAGTACGGAGGCGACGGTGACCCAGGGCCCGGTGCGGTACGGGCAGTCGGGACCGCCGAAGGGGTCCCAGGTCTCCCGCTCCGGCCAGTGGGCGCGGCTGCGGGAGACCCCGGTGGCGCCCTGGACGGAGATCCGCCGCAGCGGGCGGCGGTGGGCCGCCCTGCCGTCGGCGTCCACGAGGGTGACCGTGGAGTCGACGGGGCCGCCGGTGGGGTCGGCCGGCATGTCGGGCGCGGCGTGGGTGGCGTAGCCGAGCCGTGCGTAACAGGGGTCGTCGGAGTGCGGCCGCGCCGGATCCGCGTGGTCGCTGCCGTGGTTGACGACGCGTACGACACCGTCCGACGCGGTGCCCGACAGCAGCCAGCCCGGCGCGGTCAGGGTGCGGGCGAAGTCGCCCTGCTCGACGGCGAGCGGGCGCTCCTCCTCGGTCCACACGGGGTGGTCGGGAGGGAGCAGCAGTCCCGCGAAGCCCTTGCTCGCCCAGTAGGGCGAGGCGGGTCCCGAGTAGACCTGGAGCAGACCGCGGAAGGGCCGGTGCCAGCCGAGGGTGAGCACGCCCCGGTCGTCGGTCGCGCCGTGCGCGGTGAAGTGGTCGAGCATGTGCGACGCCAGCCTGCGGGTCTCACCGGGGGCGATGGGGGTCGCGTCGAAGAGCGCACCGGTCCACACCGGGGCCAGCGCGGCGAGGCGGTAGGTCATGGAGCGGCCCTGGATGAGCGGCGAGCCGTTGCCGCCTTCCAGCAGCCGCTGGTCGGCGAGGAAGCGGCGCAGCCGGTCGCGGTAGCGGTCGAGCAGTCCCGCGGGGGCGGCGTCGCCGGAGATCCGGCAGAACCAGAGCGGGTACAGGTGCATGGCCCAGCCGTTGTAGTGGTCGAAGTTGCGGTGCTCACCGCCGGTGAGCCCGTCGGAGTACCACCCTTCGTCCGCGTACCACCGGTCGGTGACCTCGACGGTGCGGTCGAGGTCTTCCTGGCGCCAGCTGCCGCCGGCGCCGCGGGCGAACGCCTCGGTGACGGCCTGGAACCAGACCCAGTTGTTGCCCGGCATGTCGGTGCCGACCATCAGCCCGAGCCAGTCGAGGACCTGCTGCTGGACCCGCCGGGAGAGCCGGTCCCAGATCCACGGTCCGGTCTCGTGCAGGGCGAGGGCGATCGAAGCGGCCTCCACCTTGGCCTGGTTGGACTCGGCGAAGGTGGGCCAGCGCTCCGGACTCGTCGGGTCGGTACCCGCGGCGAGCCCCGCCGCGTACCGCTCGGCGAACCCGTGCGGGTCGGCGCCGCCCGCCCCGGCCAGCCGGAAGCCGGCCAGCAGGAACGTGCGGGCGAATCCTTCGAGGCCGTCGCTCCAGACGCCGTTGGCGCTCGGGACGCCGGGCAGGTTCAGCAGCGCGTGCTGCTCGGTCGCGTACGGCCTTACGGACAGCAGCAGTTGGTCTGCCGTCTGCTCCCAGTGGGCGCGGTCGGCCGCGGGGGTACGGGTCATCGGTGGAGGTTCTCCCAAGCCTGCTCGTATTCGGCGCGGATCTTGTCCCCGGCGTCCTTGCGCCATTTCTTCATGATGCCGTCCCACTGACCGACCGGCAGCCGGCCCTGCATGATGCCCTTGCGCTGGTCGTCGAGGACGGTCTTGAGCGCGACGCCGATGGTGCCGTTGGTCGCCGAGTACAGCGGTTCGGCCGGGTTGGGCATCAGGACCGGGATCGCGGCCTTCTGGAACGCGTACTGCACGGGGACGATGTCCGGCTTGGCCGGGTAGTACAGCACCTGCGGCGCGTCGGTGGTGAAGATGGTGGGCAGGTTGACCTCGGACTGGCCCTTGGGGGTGAGGATCGGGTCCGGTCCTTGGAGGGTGTGGTCGTCGCCCTGGACACCGTATTTGCGCAGCAGGTACCCGTCGGTCCCGAACGGCGCGGCGAGCGCGTTCATGGCGCGCAGGATCTGCTTGATCCGCTGCTTGGGTGCCTTCTTGAGGATGAGTACGGCGTAGTTGGCCGAGCCCTGCCACTGCACACCGGGACCGCCGTCGAAGCCGGGCGCCATCATGTAGCCGAGTTCGAAGTCCTTGGTGCCGGCGGCGTAGGTGGTGTAGAAGTCGTTCCAGGCGGCGGGCGCGTCGGGGTTCAGCGCGATCTGGCCGTTGCCGAACCAGTCCTTGACCTTGCCCACGACGCTGTAGGCGTCGGGGTACATGACACCGGCCTTGGTGAGCCGGCGCACCGCGTCGAGCGTCTGCTTGGCCTCCTCGGTCTCGAAGTAGTAGGTGAACCTGCCGTCCTTCACCCCCCACTGGTTGGGCCCGTGCAGCATCTGCATCACGAAGTCGAAGGCCGTGATGGGGTCACCGAGCGCGTAGCGGCTCTTCTTGGGCTCCGTGAGGTCCTTGCAGAGCTGCATGAACTCCTTGAAGTTCTTCGGGTTCGGGTCGAGGTCCTTCTCCTTGAGCAGATCCATCCGGGTGTACATGGGCCCGCCGGAGAGCATGCGGGGCATCGGCAGCCCGTAGATGCCGCCGTTGTTGACGGTGGGCGCCCAGGAGGCGGTGGGGATGTTCGCCAGGTAGGGGTAGTCCCGGATGTTGTCGCCCGACAGATGCTCGGTCAGGTCCTGGAACAGCGCCGCCAGCATCTGCGGCCGCTGTGAGGCGCTCTGCAGCAGCATCAGCATGGCGTCCGGCAGGTCACCGCCCGCGATGGTGACGGCGAACTTGTTCGGGTAGTCGCCGACCGGCGTGATCTGGTAGTTCAGCTCGGTGCCGACGGACCTGTTGAGCTTGTCCCACATGACGTTGCGGTCCGCGGGCGGGGGCACCGGGTTGAAGATCAGCGTCATGATGTCGATGCCGGGCCCCTTGGCGGGCGGCCCATCGGGCAGCGACTTCACCGGGTTCGCCGGGTAGTGCAGATAGCCGGGGGTGATGCCGGCGTTGGAGCTGGGCATCGAGGTCGGCACGCCCTTGTACGGGATGTACGTGGGCAGTTCCACCTTCGCGTTGGACGCGGCGGGGATGTTGATGCCGTCCCCGCAGCCGGCCAGGGCCAGGCCCGCCGCCGCGCCGCCGACTCCGGTGAGGAAGCCCCGGCGGCTGAGTGCCGAGTTCACGGCAGTCTCCTCTCGTGTGGTGCTGGACGGGTGGGGGTGCGACCGGTGTGCCGGTGTGGCCCGGTCGGTGTGCGACTGGTCATCCCTTGACCGCCCCGACCATCACGCCCTTGTTCATGTGCCGCTGCAGGAAGGGGTAGACGATCACGATCGGCACGATGGAGAGCACGAGGATCGCCGCCTGGAGCGACTGGGTGGGGGGCAGCGGCGCACCGGCGGCGGCCGCGACCTCGCCCGCCCCGAGCTGGGAGTTGTTGACGACATACGTCCTGAGCACCATCTGCATGGGCCACTTCGACGCGTCGTTGATGTAGAGCAGCGCGTTGAAGAACGCGTTCCAGTACGTCACCGCGTAGAACAGGCCGATCACGGCGACGGACGCCTTGGACAGCGGCAGCACGATCCTGCGCAGGATGGTCAGTTCGGAGGCGCCGTCGATACGGGCCGCGTCGATGAGTTCCTTCGGCAGGTTCATGAAGAAGGACCGCAGCACGATCACGTTGAAGCCGTTGATCATGGTGGGCAGGATCAGTGACCAGTAGCTGTTGATCAGATGCAGCTGCTTGATCATCAGATAGCTGGGGATGATGCCGGGGGCGAAGAGCATCGACATCAGCAGCAGCATCAGCACGGGCTTGTGGCCGAAGCTGCCGGGCCGGCTCAGCCCGTAGGCCAGGGTGATGGAGCAGAGCAGCGCCAGCGCCGTGCCGACGACGGTGACGCCCACGCTGACCAGCATCGCCTTGGAGACCAGACCGCCCTGGAGCAGTGCCTGGTAGGAGACGAACGAGGCGTGGTCGGGCCACAGGACGTAGCCGCCGGCGGCGTTGACCTGCTTGGCGTCGGCGAGCGACGTGGAGATGATGGCGAGGAACGGCAGCAGCACCAGCACGACGCAGATCAGCAGGATCAGCGACTTGAAGGCGCGCCACGGCGGGGTGCCGGGGGTCTCGCCCGGGATGGCGCTGTACGCGCGCTTCGGCCTGCGGCTCACCGGCCGGGTGGGTGACAGCGTCGTCATGAGCGGTACACACCTTCCTCGCCGAAGAAATGGGCGATCTTGTTGGCGCCCAGGACGAGCACGACGCCGACGACTCCCTTGACCAGACCGACGGCCGCGCTGATGCCCCACTGGCCCGCGATCAGGCCGTTGTTGTACACGTACGTGTCGAGCACTTCGCTGTTCTCCAGACCCACACCGCCCTGCTGGAGCAGGATCTGCTCGAAGCCGACGCTCAGCGCGTCGCCGAGCCGCAGGATGAGCAGCAGGATCACCAGGCCCTTGAGGGCCGGCAGTGTGACGTGCCAGGTCTGCCGCCAGCGGCTCGCGCCGTCCACCGCCGCCGCCTCGTACAGGTTCTGGTCGACGCGGGAGAGCGCGGCGAGGAAGAGGATCGTGCCCCAGCCGGTGTCCTTCCAGATGACCTCGGAGGTCAGCAGTGTCTTGAACAGCTCGGGGTTGCCGATGATGTTCCAGCTGCCCATCTCGTGGGCGCGCAGGAACAGGTTGAGCAGACCTTCGTTGCCCAGCATCTGCTGGAAGAGCGAGACCACCACGACCCAGGACAGGAAGTGCGGCAGGTACAGAACGTTCTGCACCCACTTCTTGATCCGCTCACTGACCAGGCTGTTCAGCGCGAGGGCCAGCAGGATCGGTGCGGGGAAGACGAACACAACCTGGATCAGGGTCAGTTCGAGTGTGTTGACCAACGCGTGGACGAAGGCGGCGTCGCCGTTGAACAGCACCTTGAAGTTGTCGAAGCCCGACCACGTGCTGTGCATGATGCCGATGAACGGCTGGTAGTTCTGGAACGCGATGACGTTGCCGAGCAGCGGTATGTAGTGGAAGACGAGCAGCACCACCGCACCCGGTATGAGGAACCAGAACATCGCCATGTCGCGCTTGCGCCGGGGGTCGCGCCGCCCTGTGCGGCCCTCCCCGGTGGGCGGCGGCTCCGCCGCTTCCGGCCGTGCGGCCGGTTGATCGAGCGTGGTCATAGCATGAAAGCCCTTTCATCAAGGTACGGGCGTCTCCGGGCAGCACCAAGCCGGCGATGATTATGTAAATCCAATGGATTGCCTTACGTCAATGCTTCGAACAGGTAAATCCTGCCGGGCAGCACATCGGCTCAACGTGCCAGGACCCTGCCGTGCCATCGTAGAAAGCGCATTCCGACACCGGGGTGTACGGTGTCGCCGAAGGAGGCGCAGGTCCGCGCGCAGGCGCCTCCCGGCCGGGCTGACGGCCAGTAAGTACTTTTACAAATGACGGCGCGCCTGTTGGATGGGGCCATGCATCGAGCAACTGACTTCTCCCTGACCGCCGATGAGCTGGACGAGCTGCGGTCGTGGGCGGAAGCACGCGAGGACAGATCCGTGCGGGTGCGCATAGTGCGGGACGCCGCCGCCGGTGTGTCGGTGTCGGACAGCGCCCGCGCGCTCGGCGTGTCCCGGCCCACGGTGACCGCCTGGCGCCGCCGTTACGCGGCGCGCGGCATCGCCGGGCTCGAACACCAGCCGCGCAGTGGGCGTCCGCCGAGGATCGACGAGGCGGACGTCATCGCGACCACACTGGCGGGGCCGCCGGCGCCGCAGCACACCTGGTCCGCCCGGTCGCTCGCCGACCACCTCGGGCTTTCGCACACCGCGCTCAGCAGGGTGTGGCACCGCTGGGCCACGTCGCAGGGCGTCCTCGACGGGCCCGTACAGCTGCCGACGATCCCGCCGCTCGGCGCACACCGGCCCGAACTGCTCGCCGTGTGGACGCAGCCGGGCGGCGCGGCCGTCGTCGTCCTCGCGGAGAGCGACCGGGCGGGGCAGCGGCACACACCGCCGGCGCGGGCGGAGGAGCGCCAGTCGCGGTACGCGGCGCTGGCCGTCGGACTGCGCCAGATCCACCGGCGGAGCGGCGTCGAACCGGCGCCCGGGGCCGGGGGCGTTGGCGGGGACGGCGGATCCGGGGGCGGTGTGGTTCCCGTCGCTCCGGCCGGACATCCGCCGGTCGGCGAACGGCTGCGGGTGCTGGCGGAGACGTACCCCGGCCGCGCCCTGTCCGTGATCGCCTGGGGGGTCGACGGCGGGCAGCTCGGCACCGACCGGATCGCCCGGCTGCGGCCGAGCGCGTCCATGGGCTGGGCGGGGACGGTCGGTGTCATCGCCCAGCTGGAGCTGCTGCACCATCCGCACAAGGCGCGCCGGGTCCTCGACTCGCTGACCGAGTCCGCGCGGGTGTACTCCGCCACGGCCACCACCGAGCCGTTCTTCTGGCAGCGCCCCGGCGACGGCAATCCGCAGCCGCCCTCGACGCGCGTCGCGCACCGCGCCTTCGACCAGTTGGCGCTCGGCTCGTTCAACGAGAAGCTGGTGATCGAGTCCATCCGGGTCGCCGGCGCGCTCAGCCGGGTGGAGATAGCCGAACAGACCGGGCTCACCCCGCAGGCGGTCTCCCGCATCACCCGCAATCTGCTGACCGCGGGATTCCTCACCGAGGACGCACGCCGCTCGGCAGGCAAGGGCAAACCACGGGTGCCGCTGCGGCTGCGCCCCGACGCCGCCTGTGCGATCGGGATCCATGTCGACCCGGAGATGATCACGCAGGTGGTGGTCGACCTGTGCGGTGGCGTACGGGACCGCAGACAGCTCGCGTTGACGAGCCGCCGCGACCCCGAGTGGTGCATCGCGCAGATGGTCCGGATGGCCACGGAAGCGGTGGAGGCCGTGCGGCCCGTCACCGCGAGCCTGCTCGGGGTGGGGGTCGCCGCGCCGGGCCCGCTCGACGTCAACGCGGGGCTGATCCTCGATCCGCCGCTCTTCGAGGGCTGGGGCGAGGTGCCGCTGCGCGCGGAGCTGAGCCGCGAACTGGGGCTGCCGGTACTGCTGGAGAAGGACGCCACGGCTGCGGCCGTCGGTGAGCGCTGGCTCGGCGCGGCCGAGCGCGCCGGCGACTTCGTCTATCTGTATCTGGGTGCGGGCGCGGGCAGTGGCGCCTTCCTGAACGGCGACATCTTCCGTGGCTCGTCAGGCAACGCGGGCGAGTTCGGCGAGCTGTGCGCGCTCACCCTCGGCAAGCTCACCCCGGAGGGCGGCCCGCAGATGATCCCGGAGTGCGCGCCCATCTCGGCCGTGATCGAGAAGGCAGCCGCCGCGGGACTCGTCGTCGAGGGGGACGGGGCGTACGAGGCCGTCTGCGCCGCCGCCGCGGGCGGCGACGCACGCGCGGTCGACGCGGTGCGGGACGTGGCGCGGGTGGTGGCGCGCGGCGCGGTCGGGATGACCGACCTGTACGACACCGATCTGCTGATCGTCGGCGGTCCCGCGGTGACCCCGGAGGTGGCGGACCTGTATCTGTCGGAGATCTCGGCGGCCGTGAACCGCTTCCCCGTGGCGCGGCGGGTGCGCGAGGTGCGGGTCGCCTTCTCGACGCTCAACGACGCGGCGGCGGCCGTCGGTGCGGCGTCCAGCGTCTTCCACACCACCTTCGCGCCTCGGCTGCGCACCCACGCGCGGTTCGGTGGCTGACGGCGCCCGCCGCCGTCAGCCACCCGCACGTGCCGGCTCAGGCCAGCCGGGGCATATCGGCCTTGCCCAGGCCGCCCTGGAGCGGTTCTCCCGCGAGGTACCGCTCCACCTCGGCGACGGCGTAAGCGCCGAGCCTGCGCACCTCGCTGCCCTGCGCCCCGGCGATGTGTGGGGTCACCAGCACGTTGGGCAGGGCGAGCAGCGGATGTCCGGCCGGAAGCGGCTCCGGGTGGGTGACGTCGAGGTAGGCGTCGAGCCGTCCTGAGGCGCATTCGCGGGCCAGCGCCTCGTTGTCGACGAGCGCGCCGCGCGCGGTGTTCACGACACTGCCGCCGTCCGGTATCAGCGCCAGCATCTCGGCGCTCACCATCCCCTCGGTCTCGGGGAGTTGCGGCGCGTGCACGCTCACGACGCTTGACCTGCGGCACAGTTCGGCCAGGTCGACCCGCTCCACACCGAGTGCGGTCGCTTCCTCGTCGGTGACGTACGGGTCGGTGAGCAGCAGCCGGTACCCGGCGTCCGAGGCGCGCAGCGCGGCGATGACGCGGCGGCCGATCCGGGAGGCTCCGACGATGCCCACGGTCCTGCCGTCGGCCCCGGCCCGCTCCTGGGTCGAGGGCCAGCCGCTCCCGTAGCCCGCGGCGGCGCTGAGGGTCCGCTTCGCGCCGAAGGTGATCGCCGCGAGGGTGAAGGCCACGACGGGGCCCGCGTTGGCGTCCGCCGCCGACGAGACGACGATGCCGCGCTCCCAGAGGGCGTCGCTGACCACCGGCTTGACGCTGCCCGCGGCGTGCACGACGGCCCGCAGCCGGGGCGCGAGCGCCAGGAGTCCGGCGGTGAGCCGGGGGCAGCCCCAGCCGCTGAGCAGGATCTCGGTCTCGGCGAGCGTGGCGCGGACCGCCGGGTCGCCCGGCGGTCCTGTCAGCGACGTCGGCGCCAACCGCACGCTGCGGGAGAGCCGTTCACGCAGATCCGCCGGCAATACCAGGTCGGCCACTGCCGGGTCGACGGCCAGGGCCGCGATCGGTCGATCGGTCACGTGCCGGTCCTTCTCTCGGGGATCTCAGGAAAATTCATCGTGCTCCAATAAATCCAATGGATTGCCTCACGTCAACGTATCGACGGCCACATCCGGCCGCCCGCAAGGCCGTTGGACAGGGGCCGCCTGCGGAAACCCGCTCCCGGCGATCAGTTGGAGACCGCCCCGAGTGGCAGGTAAGTATTTTTCCCTGCAAGGGATAACGGGCATGCGCGCCACCGAATCGCGGACCTGGGGTGAATGAGCGTGTGCTCAGCGGGCAGAAGGGCTCCTGGACGATCCGCTTGCTCGGGAGGGTGATGTCATGACGACCAGCACTGTGCACGCTGCCAGGACGGAGCAGGCAGAAAGTGCCGTGGCGTCGGGGCCGGTGGAAGCGGCGGACGCACTGCCGCAGATCGACGACCCGGGCAAGATCGCCCCGAGGGACGCGCGCGCCCTGTCGAAGCTGTTCTTCGACCAGCTCCAGGTACTGGAGGAGGGCACGCCCGAGTACCAGTACGCCAGGAACACGCTGATCGAGATGAACCAGTCCCTGGTGCGCTTCGCGGCGAGCCGGTTCCGCAACCGGGGCGGCGGCGAGATGGAGGACATCCTCCAGGTCGGCACCATAGGCCTGATCAAGGCCATCGACCGGTTCGACCTGTCGCGCGAGGTCGAGTTCACCTCCTTCGCCGTCCCCTACATCGTCGGTGAGATCAAGCGCTTCTTCCGGGACACCAGCTGGGCCGTGCATGTGCCGCGCCGGCTCCAGGAGCTGCGGGTCGAGCTGGCCAAGGCCAAGGAACTGCTCGCCACCCGGCTGGACCGGGACCCGACCGTCGCCGAACTCGCCGCCATGCTCGGCATCGAGGAGAGCGACGTCGTGGAGGGCCTGGTCGCGACCAACGGCTACACGGCGGGCTCGCTCGACATGCCGACCGGTGACGAGGGCAAGACCGGCGCCAACAGCCGCACCTTCGCGGACATCCTGGGCGAGCCCGACCCCGCCATGGAGAAGGTCGAGAATCTGCACGCCCTGGCCCCGCTGCTGGAGCAGCTCGACCCGCGCGAGCACCGCATCCTGGAGATGCGGTTCGGCCGGGAGATGACCCAGTCGCAGATCGGCGCCGAGCTGGGCGTCTCGCAGATGCATGTGTCCCGGCTGCTGAACCGCATCATCGCGCGGCTGCGCGAGGGGATGCTCGTCGAGGAGTAGGCGCCCCGCGCCGCTCCGCACGCCCCGCCTCCCCAAGCGCCCCGCGCCTGCGCCCCGGATTGTCAGACCCCTCGTCCAGACTTGAGGGTCCGACAGATTCATGGGGAGGAAGCCGAAATGACCAGTACGTCCAGCACGACCCACGCGTCCGGTGAACGCACAGCGGCCAGGGCCTATCTCAGGCTCCTGGCCGCTGTGCGTGCCGTCCTCGACGACCCCGCCCAGGCGTCCCTGGCGGCCCCGCTGCTCGCCGCCCCGATCGCCGAGGCCGACGAGGCCCTGGGCGCGGCGGGGCTGGCGGGGAACGAGCGGGAGTTTCTTCATCTCGTGGCGCATCAGGCCCTGGGTGAGAGCCCAGGGCCTGTTACGGACGAAGACGACGCGGGCGGAGCAGGCGGACCCGGCGGCCGGATCCACTGAACCCGGCCGCCGGATCCCCGTCACCGTCCGACGCGCGTCAGACGCGGGTCAGACGCGGGTCAGACGCAGCGTGATCAGCTCGAACGGCCGCAGGGACAGGGTCACGGCCCCGTCGTCGAGCTCCGGCCTCGGTACGTCGGCCAGGGGCCGCTCCAGCAGGTCCGTCACGGCGATCCCGCCGACCCCGAGGTCCACCCCGACCCTGGCCCTGGCCCGGCCGCCGTGCGACTCGTAGAGCCGTACGACAAGGTCGCCGCTCTCGTCGTCGGCCAGCTTCACCGCGCTGACCACGACCGCGTCGTTGTCGACGGTCACCAGCGGGGCCACCTCACCGGCGCCGGTGACCCGGCGCTCCGGCAGGTTGATCAGGTAGCCCTCCCTGACGGCGTCGCCGATGGCGGCGCCGGGCACGAGCGCGTGCCGGAAGGTGTGCACCCCCTGGTCGGTCTGCGGGTCGGGGTAGCGGGGCGCGCGCAGCAGCGAGACCCGGACGGTGGTGGTCGTGCCCGCGTCGGCGGCCCGGACCGTACGGGTCACGTCGTGTCCGTACGTCGAGTCGTTGACGAGCGCGACCCCCCAGCCCGGCTCCTCCAGCTGGACGAAGCGGTGGTTGCACGCCTCGAACTTGGCCGCCTCCCAGCTGGTGTTGGTGTGGGTGGCGCGGTACACATGGCCGAACTGGGTCTCCGACGCGTACCGCTCGGCGTGCACGTCCAGCGGGAAGGCCGCCTTGAGGAACTTCTCCGTCTCGTGCCAGTCCACCTCGGTGTCGATGTCGAGCCGCTTGGCCCCCGGTGCGAGGGTGAGCAGCTGCGTCACCTTCGAGGCGCCGAAGGTGCGTACGACCCGGACGGCCGCCGACTCCCCTTCGAGCGGGGTGAGTTCGTCCAGCTCCGTCAGATCGGTGACGGTGTTCCGGTAGAACGAGTCGACGTCCCAGGCGTCCCACTGGTTGGGGAAGTCGGGGTGGATCTGGAGCAGGTTGGCCGCCTCGCCCGGCGCGACGCTCTCCCGCCCGGCCGCGATGTCGTAGGCCGACACCACAAGACCCCGGCCGTCGATCTCGACCCGCAGCAGCCCGTTGTCCAGCACATGGCCGCCACCCTCCCGGGCGCGCAGCTCCGTGCCGCCGGACCCGGTGACCGGCCCTGCGCCACCCGCGGCGACTCCGGCCCTGGCGTGCGGGGCCGCGTTGAACACCAGGACCGATCCGCCGGACGCCTCGCCTGCGAGCGCGCGCTGCGCCGATTCGATGATGCCGGTCAGCTCGGCGGCGACGGCGTCGTACGTCTTGCGGGCCTCGC
>NZ_JTIY01000001.1:5608876-5616612 GCF_000818175.1 Streptomyces sp. AcH 505 | reverse complement strand
GGTGCACCCAGGCGATGGACGAGCCGGGCAGGATGTCGTGGAACTGGTGGAGCAGGACCGTCTTCCAGATCCGGTCCAGCCGCTCGTACGGATAGCTCGCGCCGGTCCGTACGGCGGCGGTCGCCGCCCACAGCTCGGCCTCGCGCAGCAGGTGTTCGCTGCGCCGGTTGCCCTGCTTGGTCTTGGCCTGGCTGGTGAGCGTGGCGCGGTGCAGTTCGAGGTACAGCTCACCGACCCACACCGGCGGGTTCGCGTACTCCGCCTCGGCCTTGGCGAAGAAGTCGGCCGGGGTCTCCCACTCGACCGTGGCGGAGCCTTCGAGACTGCGCAGCCGGGCGGCCTTGGCGATCATCTCGCGGGTGGTACCGCCGCCGCCGTCGCCGAACCCGGTGGGCGCGAGGGAGCGCCGGGCGACGCCCTTCTCCTTGAAGTTGCGGGCGGCGTGGGCGATCTGCGCGCCGTCCATGACAACGTTGTACGAATCGATCGGCGGGAAGTGGGTGAAGATCCGGGTGCCGTCGATGCCTTCCCAGTTGAAGGTGTGGTGCGGGAACTTGTTGATCTTGCTCCAGGAGATCTTCTGGGTGAGCAGCCACTTGGACCCGGCGGCCTTGATGATCTGCGGCAGCCCCGCGGCGAAGCCGAAGGTGTCGGGCAGCCACGCCTCGTCGTTCTCGATGCCGAACTCGTCGAGGAAGAAGCGCTTGCCGTGCACGAACTGCCTGGCCATCGCCTCGGAGCCGGGCATGTTGGTGTCCGACTCGACCCACATGCCGCCGGACGGCACGAACCGGCCGTCCGCGACCGCCTTCTTGACCTTCGCGTAGACCTCGGGGCGGTGCTCCTTGATCCAGGCGAACTGCTGCGCCTGGGACATCGCGAAGACGAAGTCCGGCTCGTCCTCCAGCAGGGCCGTCATGTTGGCGGTGGTGCGGGCGACCTTGCGGACCGTCTCACGCAGCGGCCACAGCCAGGCGGAGTCGATGTGCGCGTGGCCGACGGCGCTGATGCGGTGCGCCGTCTCCTGCGCGGGCGTGGCCAGTACGCCGGCGAGCTGGGCGCGGGCGGCCTCGGCCGTACCGTTCACGTCCTGGAGGTCGATCACGTCGAGCGCGTGGCTGACGGCGCGCAGGATCTCCCACCTGCGGCCCGTGTCGAGGGGCAGCTGTTCCATCAGCTCGCCCAGCACTTCCAGGTCCTGGATCAGGTTCCAGACGCACTCGTCGAGCACGGCGAGCTCCATCCGGCCCAGCGTGTACTGCGGTTCGCTGCCGGCCGTCTCGATGTCGCCGAGCGGTGTCGGTTCGAAGGGGTTGCCGCCGGAGTGCACGTTGGGGTTCGAGGCGGCTTCGATGTGCAGCAGCACCTCTTCGCCGCCGGCCGCCGGCGCGCCGACACGCACCCACTGGTTGCGGGGGTTGAGGCCCTTCACCGGGCTGCCGTCGGGGCGGTAGACGAGCCCCTCGCACTGGAATCCCGGGCTGGTCTCGTTGAAGCCGATGTCGAGGACGGCCTCGACGGTGCGGCCCGCCCACTCCTGGGGGACGGTGCCGGTGACCCGGAACCAACTGGTGCCCCACGGGGCGCCCCAGCGGTCGCCGGTGGCGATGGGCGCGGTCGGCCCCGCCAGCCCTTCGTCCACCGGTACGGGCTCACCGGGTGCGGTCCAGACTTCGACGTCCAGCGGTATCGACTCGGGGTAGACAGCCGGCCTGATGCGCTCCTGGAGGACGCGCTTGAGGCGAGCTTCGACCAGGCTGCGGTCGTCGTGCATGAGGGAGAGCTCCTGAATGACGGAAGTATGCGGGTTTCCGGCCGGTGCTGGTGGCGTCGGAGACGATGTACATCCTTCTCCGACCCTACGCACTCCGAAACACGCTGTGCCACACCTCGCGTTGTTTTTGGCTCCTCAGCAAACAAAAGAAACGGGGAGCACCCGTGCGGCGCCGGCGGTGTCGTCAGGCCGACTCCGTGGCCTCCTGCGGCACCTCATGGGCCAGCGGTCTGATCGCGGGTCCCAACGGCACCTGCGGGCCGCCCCCTTCGCGCAGCCAGCGTCTGAGCACCAGATGCACCCGCTCGGCGCCGACGAGTTCCGTACCGTCCGGCACGGGCGCCGAGAGCACGAGCGGTGACAGCAGGAACGCCGTCGACTGCTGTCCGCCGAGCCCGCCGTGCGAACCGATCTGCTCCTCGAAGGCGTGTACGCGCCCGGTCGCCGGGTCGTACATCGAGTTGACCATGATGTCGGCGACATGCGGGAAGCCGTCCGTGCGCCGCACGGCGTCGGCGGCGCCGCGCCCCATCGCGGCGAGCGGCCCCTCGTGGTCGCGGAGTTCGGCGACGGGGACCTCGACGCCCTGCGGGCCGAACACGAGCGAGCCGTGCTCCTCGCTGCGCACCAGCAGGAAGCCGATCCCCGGATGGCTGGCGAGGGTGCGCAGCAGCGCGGGGTGGCGCCGGTCCAGCTCCTCGCGGCTCATCCGCCCGGGCACGTCGGGGAACGAGATCAGCGCCAGATTCCCGGAAGCCAGCACGATCGGCTCCGAGTCGGCCTCAGGACGCTGCTCGCCCGCCTCACCCGCCTCGCCGTCGCGCAACGGCCGGTGCAGCGCGGTGCGCACCGCGCGCCGGGCGGCGTACCTGGCCTCGGCGCCGCTCCTGGTCCGCTCGGCCTTGCGCGAGACAGGCAGCCCGCAGCCCGCCCTGACCAGGTCCTTGAGGGTGAGGCCGTAGACCCCCTCGAAGGTCTCCCCCGGGCTCTGACCGTGGTCGGACAGCAGCACGATCCGGTACGTACGGGGTGTGTACTCGGCGATCTTGGCTATCAGGCCGACCGAGCGGTCCAGCCGGGCCAGCACCCGCACCGCGTCCCTGCTGTGCGGTCCCGAGTGGTGGGCCACCTCGTCGTACGCCACGAGGTCCGCGTAGACGGCGGCGCGGCCCGCCAGCATGTCGCCCATGACAGCCGCGACCACCACGTCCCGTTCGAGGACCGTGGCGAAGGCCCTGATGAGCGGGTACAGCCCGCCGCGGCCGACCCGGGGCCGGTCGCCGCGGATCCGCGCCCGGGTGGACTGGCCTATCTCGCGGCCGACTTCGGCGACGAAGGAGACCGCCGTACGGACCGCGTTGGCCGGGTCGGAGAAGTACGCGAAGTAGCCGTCGCGCGAGCGGTTGGACTTGCCGCGCCTGGCCGCCATGGACAGCACCAGCGCGAGCTGGTCGGCGCCGCCGCTGAAGAGATTGCCGCGGCTCGCGCCGTCGAGGGTGAGCAGCCCCCCGTCGCCGGTCCGCTCGATGGCGCGGCGCTGCAGCTCGGCCGCGCTGGCCGGGCGGTTGCTGACCATGATCTGGCCGGTGTCCTTCTCGTACCAGCGGAAGGCCGGGGCGTCGTGGTTGGAGCCGTGCAGGATACCGAGCTGGCTGGCGCCTGTCTGGCTCGACCAGTCGGTGCGCCACGGCGTCAGCCGGTGGGTGGGCCGCTCGCCGAGCCAGCGCGCCACCTGCGGCATGCTCCCGTTCGCCACCGCGTCCAGCAGTACCTGGTGCCCCACCCCGTCGAGTTGGAGGAAGACCGTGCCGGGCGGCCCGCCGTGGCCGCCGTCCTCACCGCTGCGGCGCCGCCGCCGGTCGGCGAGCCGGGAGAGCCTGCGCCGGTACGCGCCGTCGTCGCCGACGGCGAGCGCGGTCGAGGTCGCCGAGGCGACGGCGGACATCACGGCCGCGACCACGATCGCGTTCTCCGGGTTGGCGGCTCCCCTGCCGTCGGGGATGAGCCGCAGCGCTATCAGCAGCAGCGAGCCGTTGAGGAAGAAGACCAGCAGCCCCAGCACGAGCGCGGGCACCAGCAGCAGCGCCCTGACCAGCAGCGGCCAGACCAGCGCGCTGAGCAGCCCGAAGGCACCGGCGCCCCAGCCCGCCGTGACGGCCGTCCTGGTGGCGCTGTCGCCGTCGTCGGACTGGAGCTGGAAGTCGGGCAGGATCCCGGCCAGCGCCAGCATCGTCAGGGTGGACACCGCCCACACCACGACCACGCGCAGCAGGGCCTTGCCCGCCGTCCGCCATCGCCCTCGGAGCACCGCTCTGCCACCTCACGTCCGGGCCCGCACGGGGTGTCCGGGCTCGGCACAAGACTGACACAACGGACCGACACCCAGGACTGCGCGCCGGTCCGCCCGCCCGGAGCCCGGCCAGCGCCGGTCAGCGCCCGGTCCGCGCCCGGTCCGACGGCCCGGGTCAGCGGCCGGTGAAGCCGCCCGCCGGCAGCGTGAGTCTGCGGTGCACCTCGGCCTTCATCCCCGCGTCGTACGACGGCTCGTCCTGGCTCACGGTCTCCAGCAGCACGCCTCTGCGCTCGCACTCGGCGAAGAAGGCGGCAGGCGAGGTGAAGGCCCGGTCGAGCACCCGGTGGTTGGGGGCGACGAAGACGTCCACGAACCCTTCGTCCACGTCGACCCACAGTCCGCGGTGGTCCGGGCGGAGCTGGTAGGCGGTCAGCTGCCGGGTGAGGACATAGCCCTTGTCCTCGGCCCACCGGGCGCACATCGCGTGCTGGCCGTGGGAGTCCACGAGGAAGGGATCGGTGTCCAGCTCCTCCAGCGGGGTCAGGCTGGCGATCGCCGCCACTCTCACGTCGCCCATGTCCGTTCCGTCCCCCCGGCAGTCACCTACGACTTGGTGCGCCGACCCTACTCCGCCGGTGACCCCGTGAGGGAGGCGTGAACCAGGCACCGGAGGCGCATTTCCGGTACGCACGCGGATGAGCGGGGAGCGCCGGCCAGGGCCGTCCCCGTACGCTGACGGCCTGGCCGCGCGAAGGCGGCCCCTGGGATCGGAGCTGAGGTCGAGGATGGGAACTGTCATCACCTGGTGGGGTCATGCCACCTGCACGGTCGAGGACTCCGGGGTCCGGGTGCTGACCGATCCGCTGTTCGTCCAGCGGCTGGCGCATCTGCGCAGGCGCCGGGGACCGCTGCCGCCGCCGGAGGCGACGGTCGCCGACGCCGTGCTCGTCTCCCATCTGCACTCCGACCATCTGCATCCGCGCTCGCTCTCGCGGCTCACGCCCGGCACCCGGCTGATCGTCCCGAAGGACGCGGCCCGCTCGGTGCCCGCGCTGCGCAGGCTCGACGCCCGCCGCAACCCGGCGGGACTGCGGATCACCGAGGTCGAGGCGGGGGACGAGGTCGAACTCGGCGCGCTGCGGGTCCGGGTGGTGCCCGCGCACCACGACGGCAGGCGGCTGCCGGTCGGACCGCAGCGCTCCCCCGCGCTCGGCTATGTGATCAGCGGTGAGACCCGCACGTACTTCGCCGGTGACACGGGGCTCTTCGACGGAATGGCCGACGCCGTGGGACCGGTCGACGTGGCCCTGCTGCCGGTCGGCGGCTGGGGGCCGCACCTCGGTCCCGAGCATCTGGACGCGGCGCGTGCGGCGCAGGCGCTGGCCCAGCTGGCGCCCGCCGCGGCCGTGCCCGTCCACTACGGCACGTTCTGGCCAATCGGGATGGACGGGATCAGGCCGCACGAGTTCTACACGCCGGGCGACGAGTTCGTACGGCGCGCGGCGCGGCTGGCGCCGGACGTGACCGTGCATCTGCTGCGGCACGGCGAGAGCATGCGGCCGGAGGTCGCCCGGTGATCGACCAGCTGATGTCGCAGCTGCCACCGGAGTCGACCCAGCAGGCGGTCGGCTATCCGTCGGTCTTCCTGCTCGTGACGCTCGGGGCGCTGGTGCCGGTGGTGCCGACCGGGGCCGTGGTGAGTTCGGCGGCCGTGGTGGCCTTCCACCAGACGGCGCCGCTGTCGATGCTGTACATATTCCTGGTCTCCGCCTTCGCCGCCTTCCTCGGCGACATGGCGCTGTACTGGCTCGGGCGGCGCGGGGTCGGTTCGAAGAACGGCTCCCGGTGGCTGGAGAAGATCAGGGAGCACGCCCCGCCCGACCGGTTGGAGCAGGCGCAGGCCAAGCTCCAGGAGCACGGGGTGGCGGTGCTGGTGCTGTCACGTCTGGTACCGGCCGGACGGATCCCGGTGATGCTGGCGTGCCTGCTGGCGAAGTGGCCGATGCGCAGGTTCGCGCGGGGCGACGTGCCGGCCTGTCTGGCCTGGGCCGCGACGTACCAGCTGATCGGGATCCTGGGCGGCTCGCTCTTCCCCGAGCCCTGGCAGGGCGTGGTGACGGCCGTGGTGCTGACGGTCGTGCTCAGCGCCGCGCCCACGCTGTGGCGCAAGCTGCGCGGTCCTTCCGGGGACGCGGAGGGACCCGAAGGGCCGGCCGGGTCAGGGCACCAGCAGGCGTGAGGCGCCGACGGGGAGGTCCCAGAGCTGTTCGCGTGGCCGTCCCGTGCGCTCCCAGGCGGCTCTGACCCGGGTGAGCGGTTCGAGCACAGGTTCGGCGGAGAGGACGAACGTCGCCCAGTGCATCGGGGCCATGTTCCGGGCGCCGAGGTCGTCGAGCGCCTGGACCGCTTCCTCGGGATCGGTGTGCACGTCGCTGAGCCACCAGCGCGGCGCGTAGGCGCCGATCGGCAGCAGCGCCAGGTCGATGTCGGGGTGACGGGCGCCGATCTCCTTGAACCAGTGGCCGTAGCCGGTGTCCCCCGCGAAGTAGACCCGCCTGCCGTTGGGGTCAGCGATCACCCAGCCGCCCCACAGGGTGCGGCAGGTGTCGGTGAGGGACCGCTTGGACCAGTGGTGGGCCGGTACGAAGTCGAAGCGGACGCTGCCGCCGTCGGCGGCGGGCAGCTCGGCCGACTCCCACCAGTCGAGTTCGGTGACCCGGGTGAACCGGCGCCGCCTGCACCAGCGGGCGAGCCCCGCGGGGACGAACAGCGGGGTGTCGCGCGGCAGTCGTTTGAGCGTCGGTGCGTCGAGGTGGTCGTAGTGGTTGTGGCTGATGACGACGGCGTCGACGGCGGGCAGGTCGTCCCAGGGGATCCCGACGGGGGTGATCCTGGCGGGTGTTCCGAAGATACGGCGGGACCAGACGGGGTCGGTGAGGACGGTGAGGCCGCCGGCCCGGATCACCCAACTGGCGTGCCCCGCCCAGGTGACGGCGACCGTGCTGGTGTCCACCACGGGCAGCGGACCCGGCGCGTAGGGCAGGTGCGGGATGTCGCGGAGCCCGTCGGCCCCCGGTCTGACCGCGCCTTCCCTGGCGAGTCTCGCCATCCCGAGGACGCCGGGCAGCGGTGCGGTCAGCCGGTCGGCGAAGGACCGTGGCCACAGCCGGTGTTCACCGACGGGGCGCGGCGGGGCGCCGGTGAGGCCGGTGCGGTCCGGCAGACCGGTCTGTTCGCCCTGTTCCGTCATCGCAGGCTCCGTTCAACGGTTCGTCGGGTCAGCGCAGTTCGTCGAAGGCGGCGCCGAGTTCGTCCAGCGCGTGTGCGACATACGGCAGTTCGAGCGGGGCCGCCGCGGTGAGGGACTCCAGGCGCTGTTCCGGGGTTGCCCCGAGCAGCGGCCCGGTGGACAGCCGTACGCGCAGCGCGCCCAGTTCGTCGCCGAAGCGGTGGCCGCCGGGTACGGGTGTCCCGAGCCGCCGGCTCAGATGGTTCTCCAGCTCCATGGAGTCGGACACACCGAGCGCGGCCAGGCGTTCGCGCAGCGGCCCGAGGTCGGCGTAGAGGTGCCGGCCGGCGCGCGGCGGCCTGGCGAGCGCGCCGGAGACGAGCACCGCGTGGTGCGCGGCGACCGCGGCCCGCCCGTACAGCGCGGCCGCTGCCCGCGCC
>NZ_JTIY01000001.1:5604596-5606390 GCF_000818175.1 Streptomyces sp. AcH 505 | reverse complement strand
CGGGTCCGCTCAGCCGCTCCCCCGTGCACGCGGCCGAGCGGATGCGCCGGGTGCGGATCGGCGGCATCGCACCGGGGACCCCGCTGGCCTTCGACGGTGAAGTGGCCCCGTCGCCCGGGGAGTTGCTGATCGACAAGGTCAACGAGGCGCTGATGGTCTACCGGCCGCAGATCCTGCCCTGACCGCGTTCGCCGACCAGCCGGCTGACCACATCGTGAGATTGGGGTCTCAGTATTCAACATGCGGCGTAGCGTGGCCTCATCACGCCACGAGAAGGAGTCGGCCATGCCGAAGGAGACCGCCGTCTACACGCACGGGCACCACGAGTCGGTGCTGCGCTCGCACACCTGGCGCACCGCCGCCAACTCGGCCGCGTACCTCGTGCCCGAACTCCGGCCGGGCCAGGACGTGCTGGACGTCGGCTGCGGCCCCGGCACGATCACGGCCGACCTGGCGGCGCTGGTCGCGCCCGGCACGGTGACGGCGGTCGACGCCGCCGAGGACGTCCTGGCGAAGGCCAGGGAAGCCGCGGAGGCGGCGGGCGTGACCAACGTCCGTTTCGCGGTCGCCGATGTCCACGCACTGGACTTCCCCGACGACTCCTTCGACGTCGTCCACGCCCACCAGGTCCTGCAGCACGTCGGCGACCCGGTACAGGCGCTGCGCGAGATGCGCCGGGTGTGCAGGCCCGGCGGGATCGTGGCGGCCCGCGACTCGGACTACGGCGCCTTCGCCTGGTTCCCGGAGATCCCCGTGCTCGACGGCTGGCTGGAGCTCTACCGCACGGTGGCCCGCGCCAACGGCGGCGAGCCGGACGCCGGGCGGCGGATCCTGTCCTGGGCCCGGCAGGCCGGCTTCACCGACATCACCCCGACCGCGGGGACCTGGTGTTTCGCCACCCCGGACGACCGCGCCTGGTGGAGCGGGCTGTGGGCGGACCGTACGGTCGCCTCCAGCTACGCGGACATCGCGGTCAACGGCGGGCACGCCACCCACGAGCGGCTGACGGAGATCGCCGCGGCCTGGCGCGAGTGGGGCGCGAACCAGGACGGCTGGTTCATGACACCGCACGGCGAGATCCTCTGCCGGGCGTGAGCCAGGCCAACTAATGTGATCGCCATGGAAATCCTGGGAACCACGCTGCGCATCTGCGTCGACGACCTGGAGACCTCGGTCGCGTTCTACGAACGGCTCACAGCGACGCGCGCGCTGCGGTTCGAGCGCGGTGGGGTCTCGGTCGCGGCCGTCTCCTGCTTCTTGCTGATGAGCGGCCCCGCCGAGGAGATCGACGTGCTGCGCAAAGTGACCGCCACGATCGCCGTGAAGGACCTGGACCACGCGTTCACCACCCTCACGGCGGTCGGCGCCAAGGTCCTCGTCGGACCGGTGCCGACCCCCGTGGGGCGCAACCTGATCGCCGTCCACCCGGACGGCTCGGTCTTCGAGTACGTGGACCGCAACGGGGCGTAGTGCCGTGACCGGCACTGGAGGCCCATTACGGAGCGCCCCGCCGCGTGGCCAGTCGCGCGTACCGAGGACCGGGACGCGCCCTAGGTCGTGTCCGGGCGGTCCGGGCCGTCCTGCGGTCGCATCCGGAACTCGTAGGCGTCGGGCAGCGGATCGTCGGTGAGCGCCGCCCATACCTCGCTCAGCGTCTCGGCGCCCTCCCGCAGGTCGGCCACCTCGAACCCGGCGTCGAACAGCGCACGCGCCGCGGCCTTGTCGCCCTCGGCGAGCAGCAGTTGGGCCTCGACGAAGCGGAAGGCGCCGCGCCGGCGCACCGCGGGCGGCAGC
>NZ_JTIY01000001.1:5603588-5604571 GCF_000818175.1 Streptomyces sp. AcH 505 | reverse complement strand
CCAGCCGATCACCACGTCGTTCCCTTCCGGGCACGCGGCGTCGGCCGCCGCCTTCGCGACGGGCGTCGCCCTGGAGTCCAAGGGCTGGGGCGCCGCCGTGGCGCCGCTGGCCGCTTCCGTCGCCCTGTCCCGGGTCTACACGGGCGTCCACTACCCGAGCGACGTGGTGGTGGGCGCGGCGCTCGGCGTCGGGGCCGCCTTCGCGGTGCGCGGGATCGTACCGACCCGCTCGCAGCTGCCCTCGCCGGGCCGTCCGTACGCCGAGGCGCCCGCGCTGCCGGGCGGTGAGGGTCTGGTGGTCGTGGTGAACCGGGCGTCCGGTTCGGCCGGGCTCGCCACGCTGCTGACCGACGCGCTGCCGCGCGCCGAGGTGGTGGAGTGCGAGCCGCAGGAGGTGCGCGGGGCGCTGGAGAAGGCGGCGGAGCGCTGCCGCGCGCTCGGTGTACTCGGCGGCGACGGGACGATCAACCGGGCGGCCGTCGTGGCCGTGGAGCACGGGCTGCCGCTGGCGGTCTTCCCCGGCGGCACGTACAACCACTTCGCCTACGACCTGGGCATCGAGGACGTCCATGACACCGTCAGGGCGCTGGCGGCGGGTGACGCGGTCCGGGTCGACCTGGGCCGGTTCAGTCCGGGTCTCGGCGGGGCGAAGTCGGGGTTCTTCCTCAACACCTTCAGCCTGGGCGTCTATCCGGAGCTGGTCAGGGAGCGGGAACGCTGGGCGTCACGGATCGGCGGCTGGCCCGCCGGGGTGCTGGCGGCGGCGAAGGTGCTGCGCGGCGAGCAGCCGCTGCACGCGGAGTTCGACGGCAGGAAGCGCGCGCTGTGGATGATGTTCGTGGGCAACGGCATGTACCGCCGGATGGGCCCGACGCCGGGGCACCGGCGCGATCTGGCGGACGGTCTGCTCGACGTACGGATCGTGCACGGCGGCCGGGTGCCGGGCGCACGGCTGCTCGCCGCCGTGCTGGCGGGTCCGCTCA
>NZ_JTIY01000001.1:5598003-5601652 GCF_000818175.1 Streptomyces sp. AcH 505 | reverse complement strand
GCGCGGCCGTCGCTGCCGTCCAGCCGGGGCCGTCGTCGCGGCGCTGCTCGCACAGGTCGTCGAACGCCTCGGCGTACTGGTCGGCCGCGCGCTCCGTGTTGCCGCCCCGCTGGTCGGCGGCGGCCAGACAGCGCAGCAACGGCCAGCGCGCGGGCGCCAGTTTGAGGCCGCGCTCCCAGCTCCGTACCGCCTGGGCGAGATCGCCCGCGTGCCACTGCGCGACCCCGAGGTGGTACTCGGTGAGCGGCTCGGCGGGCGCGGTCTCCAGCATGTCGCGCCAGTGCGGCGCGACGAGTGTCGGGCCCGGCGGGGCCGGCGTGCGCTGCTCGGGCAGCGCGCCGCCCGCCAACAGTTCGGCCCACGGGGCCTGTTCGGCGCCGAGCGTCGACGGGTCGAAGGGCGTGCCGGGCAGCTGACGGCCCGTCCGCAGCGTCTCCAGCGCGCCCCAGCCCGAGCCCGTCGCCAGCCGTTCGCCCGGTTCGGCGTCGGCGTACGGCAGCCATGCCCGGTACGCCTCTTCGACGTCGGCGCGCGGGAAGGCCGCTTCGAGCCGGTCCGCCACCTCGGCGCGTGCCGTACCCCAGTCCGCCCCGTGGACGAGGTCCGGGTCGGTTTCGAGCGGGCCGTACACCTCCAGCCAGCTGAACTCCCCGCCGCCTTCGAGCCGTACATGCTCCAGTTGGGTGCGGGCGAGACCCGCCTGGATCTCCGCGTAGCCGGTCGTGCCCGGCTCGGTGAGCCAGCGCTGCCAGCGCCGGCCGCCGGTGCCCGCGCCCCAGACGAACAGCTTCCTGCCGCGCAGCACATCGGTCGAGGTCTGGACGAGCCCCTGCCCCGCGCCGTCGAGGGAGGCGATCCACTTCCGCTCGTCGGCCGGCACCTCGTAGAAGTAGTCGGCGGGGAACTCGCCGCGCAGCGGGTACGTACGGTCGGCCCCCCGGAACTCGGGTACGGGGACCCGGCGCAGGCTGCGTTCGTAGCCGAAGTGCCAGGCCTCGTCGGCGGGGGCGAGCACCCGGGTGTGCTCGTTCTCCTCGACGGCGATGTTGGACCACCAGTACACCGGCGCGGGACGGTCGTGCGGGTTGCGGATCCGGACGCCGACCCGGAGGAAGGCGGCGTCGTCGGGGAGCCACAGGTCCACCTGGAACGGCAGGTCCCGCAGCCGCTCCCACTCCCAGAGCCGGAGCATCTGCCCGCCGTCGGGCGCGGGCACGACAGCGGCGTGCAGCGGGGCGCAGGAGAGCGTGGTGTGGCCGGTCGCGCCGATGTTCCACTCGATACCGCCGGAGAACCAGGCGCCGTTCAGCGCGAAGCAGGCGGGCTGCAGCACCGGGTTGCGGTAGAGCAGTTCGCGGCCGGTCGGCTTGTGGAGGAGCGACTGGATCCGGCCGCCGAGCCCCGGCAGGACCGTCACCCGCAGGTGCTCGTTCTCGATGACGATCGTGTCGATGCCGGTCTCGGCGCGGTCGCGTCCGTACCCGTCGAGGACCCGTACGGGCAGCAGGGTGCGCAGCGGTTCGTAGCCGATCTGCCGGGCCATGTCGCGCGGCAGGTCCGCCTTGTCGCGCTCGTCGATCGTGTGCGTCTCGTCGAGGGGCCGCAGGGCGGGCAGCGGGTTCTCCGGCCCGACGGGGGCGGCGGGCAGGGTCAGTACGGCACGTCGCACAGTCGTGGCCATGGCAGCCTCGCTTTCGTCCGCGGGCGGCCGGCGGCTCCGTTTCGGCCGGTGGCCCGTCGACCATGGAACACGTTGACCGCCGCACTGACCAGGGGCCCCAGAGGTTTGAACCGCGGGACAGGCGTCAGTCCTTGTCGTCGCCGAAGGCTCCCACGATGACATCGGTGAACATGGCGCCCGCGCTGCCGTCCGGGTCGAGGTCCGGGTCGTAGATGGTCACGTTCAGTCCGACGCAGCGCTCGGAGCGCACCAGGGTGCGCAGCAGCACGGCGAGTTCGTCCGGCAGGAGGCCGCCCGCGTCGGGGGCGTCGACCGCCGGCATCACCGCCGGGTCGAGGACGTCGGCGTCGAGATGCACCCAGAATCCGTCGGTGGCGGGCGTCTCCAGGGTCCGCAGAACGCCGGCGGCCATCTCGGCCACGCCCCATTGGCGCATCTCGCCCACGGACACGGTCGGGATACGCAGCCGGGCCAGCTCGGCGCGGTCCGTGTCCTCGTCGCGGATGCCGAGCAGCCGTACGTCCTCGTCGCGCAGATAGGGGCGCAGCCCCTCCAGGTCGGCGAGGTCGTCCTGACCGCGTCCGGTGGAGATGGCCAGCTCCTCGCCGCCCGCCGCGCCGACCGCGGCCGAGTTGCCCGGGTGCCGGAAGTCGGCGGAGCCGTCGACGGCGGCCAGCCCGTAGCGGCCGATCCGGCGCAGCGCGAGCGAGGCGCCGAGCTGGATCGAGCAGTCGCCGCCCAGGACCACCGGGAAGTCACCGCTCCTGACATGGCGCTCGATCCGGTCGGCGAGCCGGGGGGTGTACGCGGCGATGGCGGCGGCGTTGAAGACCCCGTCGCCCTCCTGCCAGTCGCCGCGGTCGTAGCGCGGCGGGACGACGACACCGCCCTCGAAGGCACCGAGCCGCTGGACGATGCGCTGCTCGCGCAGGGCTCCCGCGAGCTTGTAGCAGCCGGGCACCGTCCCGGGCGCCGGGGGCCGCAGCCCCAGGTTGGAGGGCGCGTCGATCACCACGACAGGAGCCATACCGATCATTCTCGCCGGGTACGGTCCGTCCCTCAAGCGGATTGCGGACCTGCGGTGACCGCCCAGCGTTCGTGGTCGCGCCAGGCGCCGTGGATGTACAGGAAGTCCGGCGAGTAGCCCTCCAGGCGGAATCCCGCACGCCGGACGAACGCGATGGAACGGGTGTTGGCGGGCTGGATGTTGGCTTCGAGACGGTGCAGTCCGAGCGGGCCGAAGGCGTGCCGCATCACCAGGGCCAGCCCTTCCGACATCAGGCCCTGGCCCGCCGCGTGGGCGAACGCGCCGTAGCCGATGGCCCCGCTGCGGAAGGCTCCTCTGACGATGTTGTTCACGTTCACGTACCCGGCGATCCGGCCGTCGGAGCGGGAGCAGACGAGATAACCGGCGGCGCCTCCGACGCCGGCCGGGCCGCCCGCGCCGGACGGGCCGGTGAACCGGCTCACGTACGTGGCGAACGCCTCGGCGTCGTCGGGCGGGAAGAGCCAGGGGTGGTGCAGCGCCTTGCTCTCCCGGGCGAGCGCGGTGAACTCCTCGGCGTCCTCGGACCGGTAGGGACGGATGACCGCGCGCGGACCCGCGCCGAGCTGGGTGGTGGTTTCGGGCATCCCGCCAGCTTAACCAACACCCCGTCCGGACGGCTTGAGGAGCCGGACGGCTTGAGGAGTCAGACCAGCGCCGGGACGTCCAGGGTGAGGGTGGCGCTGTCCGCGTCGAGGACGCCGGGGACGCCCAGTGGCATGGTCAGATTCGTCTCGCCGTGGCCGAAGCCCAGCTCCTCGACGACCGGCACCCCCAGGCCGCCGAGCCGGTCCAGGAGCAGGGCGCGGACCTCCTCGTACGGGCCGCACTGCGCCCAGGAGCCGAGGCCGATGCCCGCGACACCGTCCAGCCAGCCGGAGCGCAGCAGCTGGGTGAGGATCCGGTCGAGCCGGTACGGCTCC
>NZ_JTIY01000001.1:5588486-5597300 GCF_000818175.1 Streptomyces sp. AcH 505 | reverse complement strand
GCCCGCCCGCCGCGCCGCCCCGCGCGTGCGGGGTGCCCAGGTCGGCGGCGAGCAGGCTGACGCAGCCGCCGAGCGTGACACCGGCCGCCCGGCCGGGGACGAGTCCGCCGGCCGTCCCCAGCCCCAGGGTCCGTACCGACTCGGGCTCGAACAGCGTGGCGCGCAGCGACTCCTGGGTCGCGGCGTCCTTGAGGAAGGTCACGGCCGCCGTCATCGGACCGTGCAGGGTGACCAGCCCGAGCCGGGCGGCGAACGCCTCGTGCAGGGCGGTGACGTCGCTGTAGCCGACGAAGACCTTGGGGCCGGCGGCCCGCATGGCGGACCAGTCGAGCAGCTCGGCCATGCGCTGCACGCCGTAGCCGCCGCGTGCGCAGAACACGGCGGAGACGGACGGGTCGCACCACGCCTCGGTCAGGTCGCGTGCGCGGTCCTGGTCGGTGCCCGCGAGGTAGCCGAACCGAGGGTGGGTGTCGAGGACATGGGGCGCGACGACCGGGTCGAGGTCCCAGCCGCGCAGGATGTCCAGGCCGCTCTGCAGCCGCTCCTCGGGCAGCGGCCCGCTGGGCGCCACGACGGCGACCTTGTCGCCCGCGCGCAGCCGGGCCGGCCGGATCAGTGCGGTGACGGTCACTTGCGCAGCTCCAGTCGCGGGACGTCCGGACGGTCGAAGCCGAACGTCTGTGCGTACAGGGACAGTTCGGCTTCGAGGGAGCGGATCAGGGTGTCCCGCATCCGGAAGCCGTGGCCCTCGCCCTCGAAGGCGATGTACGCGTGCGGTACGCCTTTGCCCTCGATCGCCGCGAGGAAGCGGTCGCACTGGACGGGCGGGCAGATCACATCGTCCAGGCCCTGGAGCAGCAGGAACGGCGCGCTGACCCGGTCGACGAGGTGCACGGGCGAGCGGTCGCGGTAGCGGTCGGGAACCTCGGCGAGCGGTCCGATCAGGGATTCCAGATAGCGCGACTCGAAGTCGTGCGTCCCGTCGGCGGCCCAGTCGGCGAGATCGAGGATGGGGTAGAGGATCGTGCCGCAGGCGTAGACGTCGCTGGTCGTCAGGGACGCCGCTGTCGTCCAGCCGCCGGCAC
The DNA here is from genome assembly GCF_000818175.1 of Streptomyces sp. AcH 505. Taxonomy (GTDB): domain Bacteria; phylum Actinomycetota; class Actinomycetes; order Streptomycetales; family Streptomycetaceae; genus Streptomyces. The sequence continues at coordinate 5,596,215 of NZ_JTIY01000001.1, read as the reverse complement.
TGCCGCCGCGTACGGCGAGCCTGGCCGGGTCGGCGCTGCCTTCGGCGGCCAGCGCCTCGGCGACGGCCGCGCAGTCCTCGACGTCCACGACGCCCCACTGCTCGCGCAGCCGCTCGCGGTACTCCCGTCCGTAGCCGGTGGAGCCGCCGTAGTTGACCTCGGCGACGCCGATGCCGCGTGAGGTGAAGTAGGCGATCTCCAGGTCGAGGACGAGCGGGGTGCGGCTGGTGGGGCCGCCGTGCGCCCACATCACGAACGGCGGCAGCTCACCGTCGGGCGCGGTGTGGGTGGGGCTGTGCGGCAGGTGCACATGGGCGTGGATCTCCCGGCCGCCGGGCCCGGTGAAGACCCGCGACTCGGGCCGGGAGTAGTACGCGGGGTCGACGGGATCGTGGTGCGGCGAGCCGATCACCCGGGAGTGGCCGGTGAGCGTGTCGAGTTCGACGATCTCGAAGCCGGTGTGGGCTCCGGCTGCGACGCCGATCACCCGGCTGTCCTGGACGGCGAGGGTGGAGGCCCATTCCGTCCAGGGCCCGACGGCGTCGACCAGTTCGCCGCTCTCCGGGTCGAGGATGCCCAGCGCGTTGGCGCCGGTGCCGTGGATGACGGCGATCAGCCCGTTGCGCAGCGGGTGGAACCACTGGAGGCCGATCTTCCACAGCGGCCCGCCGAACTCCTCGGCGCCGCGCGGGGACAGGACCGTGGCGGCGAGCGGCCCGGCACCGGCGGCGGGTGCGGCGAGGGCGTCGGGGCGGATCCGCTGGAGCTGCCACCAGTTGTCGGGGTCGGAGACGAACAGCAGCGAACCGTCCGGCGCCCAGTCCACCTGCGCGACGGACTCGCCGGTCCCGCCCGCGACGGACCTGACGCCGGTGAAGGGACCGGTCTCGCCGGCCTCGCCGAGCATCACCTCCGTACCGTCCCAGGGCATCCGGGGGTGGTCCCAGCCGAGCCAGGCGACCCGCAGGCCGTCCGGGGACAGCCGGGGCCCGGTGACGAAGTGGTGCCGGTCGTCGGAGAGTTCACGCACGGCCGTACGGTCGTCGGCCGCCGAACCGTCGAGCGGTACGGCGGCGATCACCCGCCGTACGTCCGTGGGGAGTTCGCCGGTGAACTCCTCCAGCACGCACCAGACCTCGCCGCGCTCGGACCTGAGCACCGGGTCGACCCAGCGCAGCCCGCCGCCGGTCGGCGACAGCGGGGTGAGCGGCCGGGGCTCGGCGGCTGCCGCCGGCTCGTACACGTACAGCCGCTGGTCGGGGAAGTGCACGAAGACGACGAGCGGGCCGCCGTCGGGGCGCGCCTGCGCCGCCCAGGGGGCGCCGCCGTACTCGATGACCCGGCTGCGTACGTTCCACGGGGCCGGTAGCACCGGCTCCTCGTGTCCTTCCGCCGTCCGGCGCACCAGCGCCCGCCTGCCGCCCTCGGCGGGGCGTGGTTCGGTCCACCACACCTCGTCGCCCACCGCCCCGACGAATTCGGGGCGGCCGTCGTGCGAGGCGGCCAGTGCGGCGTCGATCGGCGAGGGCCACGTTCCGTAGGCGCCCGTGGTCAGCATGTGGCGGCTCTCCCTATGCGGTCTGCAGATAGTGGTCGAGGACCCGGACGCCGAAGTGCAGCGCGGAGACGGGTACCCGTTCGTCGACGCCGTGGAAGAGCGCCTGGTAGTCGAAGCCCGGTGGCAGCTTGAGCGGCGAGAAGCCGTAGCCGGTGATACCGAGCCGGGAGAACTGCTTGGCGTCCGTGCCGCCCGACATGCAGTACGGCACGGTGTGCGCGCCGGGGTCGAAGCGCTCGACGGCGGCGCGCAGTTTGGCGAACGTCGGTGAGTCGACCGGGGCCTGGAGCGCGATCTCCTTGTGGTGGAACTCCCACTCCACGTCGGGTCCGGTCAGCCGGTCCAGGGTGGCGCGGAACTCCTCCTCGCCGCCCGGCACCATCCGCCCGTCGACCAGCGCCGTCGCCTGTCCCGGGATGACGTTGACCTTGTAGCCGGCTTCGAGGACGGTCGGGTTGGCGCTGTTGCGTACGGTCGGCTCGACGAGCGCCGCCGCGGGGCCGAGCTTGCCGAGCAGCCCGTCCGTGTCGAAGTCCGGCGCCTCGACGTCGGCCTCGATGCCGTGCAGCGCGGCGAGTTCCCGCAGGGCCGCCCGCACGGTCGGGGTGAGCCTGACCGGCCATTCGTACTCGCCGATCCTGGCAATGGCCGCTGCGAGCCTGCTGACCGCGTTGGCGCGGTTCACCTTCGAGCCGTGGCCCGCCTTGCCGTGCGCGGTGAGCTTCAGCCAGCCGGTGCCCCGCTCGCCCGCGGCGATCGGGTAGAGCGCCATGCCGGGGCCCGCGTGGAAGGTGAAGGCGCCGGACTCGCTGATGCCTTCCGTGCAGCCGTCGAACAGCTCGGGGTGGTGGTCGGCGAGGAAGCCCGAGCCGTCGACGGCGCTGGCCTCCTCGTCCGCGGTGTAGGCGATGACGATGTCCCGGCGCGGCCTGATCCCTTCCCTGGCCCAGGCGCGGACGACGGCGAGGACCATCGCGTCCATGTTCTTCATGTCGATGGCGCCGCGCCCCCACACCACGCCGTCCTTGACCTCACCGGAGAAGGGGTGCACCGACCAGTCGGCGGGTTCGGCGGGGACGACGTCCAGATGGCCGTGGACGAGGAGCGCCTCGGCCGAGGGGTCGGTGCCCTCGATCCTGGCGACCACGTTGGTGCGGCCCGGGGTCCGTTCGAGAAGCGTGGGTTCGATGCCGGCGCCGGCGAGGCGCTCGGCCACATATTCGGCCGCCGGACGTTCCCGGCAGTCGCCGCTCCCTCGGTTGGTGGTGTCGATACGGATGAGCTCGGAGGTGAAGGTGACCACCTCGTCCAGCGCCGTCTGCATGTCAGCCATACTGCTCCTCCACCGCGGACGAGACGATCGTGGTGACCGCCTTGAACGTGCGAATGCCCTCATACATCGTCCCGCTCGTGTACGCGACACGCCGTTCGCCGCTGGGGGTGACCCCTGGGACGACGGTGGCGGCCGCCGCGAGATGCGCGGCGTCGAACTCCAGCTCCACGGTGAAGGTCTTGCCGGTCACCGGCTCATGACGCACGGCCAGCGCCGTCGCCTCCTTCGCGGCGGCGCGGATGTCGGCCGCCGTACGCGCCGGGGTGCGGCAGACGGCCGCGTAGCGCGAGACATGGTCCTTGACCGCGACGCTCCGGGCCCGCGGTGCGTAGCCCGCGGCGTCCTCGCAGGTCAGGTCGTCACCGGTGACGAGCACCACCGGGACGCCGTACTCGGCCACGACATGGGCGTTGAGCAGCCCCTCGCTGGCCCGGACGCCGCTGAGCCAGACGCCGGTGATGGAGTTGGCGAGGTAGGTGTGAGCAAGGACACCTTCGGTGCCCGCGCCGGTGTGATAGCCGACGAACGCGATCCCGTCCACGTCCCCGTGCTGGACGCCTTCGACCATGGAGAGCGACTTGTGACGGCCCGTGAGCATCTGGACGCGGTCGTCGAGGCGCTCCAGGAGCAGATTGCGCATGCTCCAGTGCGCCTCGTTGACCAGCACCTCATCCGCGCCGCCGTCGAGGAAGCCGAGCGCTGCCGCGTTCACGTCCGAGGTGAACAAGGAGCGGCAGCGCTCCCACTGGGGTGTGCCGGGCAGGACGTCGGCCGGCCAGGTCACACCGGTCGCGCCCTCCATGTCGGCGCTGATGAGGATCTTCATGGCGGAAACCGTACGCGCCCCGGTGTGGCCGATCCAGCCCTGTGGAAAACTAACGGTGGTCTAGACCTCTAATGCGACCCGCACGGCCCACGACCAGCACCTTCACCAACCGCCGGCTCACTCGCGGGCGAGAACGAACCACCGGGCCGGCAGATCGATCCTGGTGCCGTCCGGCAGCCGTTCCGTCATCGGCAGCGCCGTGTCCCCGCTCGCCAGGATCCGCAGGCCCGCCGCGCGCAGCAGCTCCGGCACCTCCTCGTCCGCCGCGCCGGCCGGCTTGAGGCCGTGCTCGAAGACCCGGCGCAGCTTGGCGGGCGGTCCGCCCGGCGACTCGGCGGCGCCTTTGAGCACGCCCTGCGCGGCCGGGGTGAGTTCGACCACAAACGCCCGGCCTTTCACGCCGAGCAGCCCGGCCACGGCCGCAGCGACGGCCGGCCGGTCCTGCGGCTCGCTCTGATGGATCACGGCCCGCATGTAGACGTTCGTGTCGCCGGTGCGCTCCCCCAGCGCCCGGACCGCTTCGGCGTCGACCAGATCGAGCTGTTCGTACTCGGCGGCCTTCTCCGGGTCGGCGCGGCGGGCGTGTTCGACCGCCGCGTCCGACAGGTCGACCCCGATGGCGCGGGCGAAGAGGGTGGCGAGATAGCGCGTCTGCGTGCCACTGCCGCAGCCGAGGTCGACCACGGGCAGCGCGGTGTCGGCGTGCGGCAGCAGCAGTTCGCTGTGCGGGACGGCGGAGAGGCCGGCTTCCGCGTCCCACATCGCCTCGCCCGGCGCGTCCGAGGTCGTCCGCCAGAAACCTTCCCATGACTCCCGGTAGCGCTCCGAGACGTCCATACGGCCTCCCATGTCTGGTTGTGAGGCACCGGACTACCGTCGCCGCCGGGCGCCGGGCAAGTGGGCGGGGGCCACTCGGCTCAGACGTTCGACCCGAAACGTACTTTTTACGCCAGAGCCTGCTCGAACCACACCGTCTTGCCGTGGGTACCGGTGCTGCTGCCCCACTCCCTGGCGAGTCTGCTGACCACCCGCAGTCCACGGCCGATCTCGTCGTCCGCCCCTGCGTCCCGCAGGGCGGCGGGCGCCGGTTCGTCGTCGGTGACTTCGCAGAGCAGGGCGTCGGTACGCACCAGACGCAGCCCGATATGGCGGCACTTGCCGTGGTGCACGGCGTTGGTGACCAGCTCGCTGACGAGCAGTTCGGCGGTCTCCACCGCTTCCGGCAGCTCCCAGTCCAGCAGTCTGCCGTGCACCAGCCGTCGGGCGCGGGCCACCTCCCGTGGGTCCAGGGCCAGTTGCCACTCGGCCACATCGTCGGCCGGAATGCCGTTCAGCCTCGCCATCAGCAGGGCCACGTCGTCGTCGCGCCCTTCTCTGGTGTTCAGGGCGCGGATGATCGTGTCGCAGGCGGTGTCCATCGAGGCGGCGGGATGGGCGGCGTGCTCGCACAGGGCGGCGAGCCCTTCCCCGATGTCCTGGCCGCGCACCTCGACCAGACCGTCCGTGCACAGCACGAGCCGGTCGCCGGGCGCCACCGAGTAGGTCGCCGTCTCGAAGGCGACACCGCCGACGCCGATGGGCGCACCGGTCGGCGGGTCGAGCAGTTCGGCGCAGCCGTCGGCGGCGCGTACCAACACCGGGGGGATATGGCCCGCGTTGGCGATCTGCAGCTCGGACCTGATCGGGTCGTACACCGCGTACAGACAGGTGGCCAGATACCGCTCGCCGAGCCGCTGCGCCAAGTCATCGAGATTACGGAGCAGTTGGGCGGGCGGCAGCTCCATCGTCGCCATCGTCTGGACGGCGGTGCGCAGCTGGCCCATCATCGCGGCCGAGTTGAGCCCGTGGCCCATCACGTCACCGACCACGAACGCCGTTCGTGAGCCGGGGAGTTTGACGGAGTCGAACCAGTCGCCGCCTATCCGGCCGAGCCGGGTGCCGGGCAGGTAGCGGGTGGCGATGTCGCAGCCCGCCATGTGCGGGGCGACCGTCGGCAGCATGCTGTCCTGCAGTGTCTCGGCGACATTCTCCTGATGGGTGTACATCCGGGCGTTGTCGAGCACGAGCCCCGCCCTGGCGGCGAGTTCGGCGCCGGTCGTCCGGTCCATGTCGTCGAACGGCGCACGGTCGCTGCGGCGCATCAGCACCATGAAGCCGAGCACCACGTCGCGCGCCTTCAGCGGTACGAGCAGCAGGGAGCGGTTGTTGATCAGCGGCCGCAGGTCCCGCTTCTCGAACTCCCCCGAGATACGGTCCCCTTGCTCCTCGCTGAGCCGGGGGATCAGTACCGGTTCGCCGGTGACCATGCACTGGAAGAACGGTGTGTGCCGGGGGAAGGCGATGGCCTCGCCGACCGGGACCGTGTCGTCCCAGCGGCCCGGTTCGTCGTTGTGTTCGACCCAGACCCGGTGCCAGACGGTGCTCTCGTCCGGCACCCCTTCGGGGAACCCCTCGCCCGCCAGTACGGCCGCCCGCAGATGTGTGCCGGCGAAGTCGGTGAACCGGGGCACGGCGGCGCTGGTCACCTCCCGGATGGTGCGTTCCAGGTCGAGCGAGGACCCGATGCGTCCGCTGATCTCGTTCAGGAACTCCAACCGCTCACGGACGGCGGCGTATTCGAGATCCGTCTCCGGTCGGGGCGCCGGCCGTCGCGTGGCGGCGGCTGGCCCGGCGAAATCCGGCCCCGCACCGGCCTGCCCGGCACCCGGCTGTCCCGCGCCCGCACGCGCGGCGCCCTGCCGGCCGTCCGGCCGCTGCGGCACTCCCCAGTCCGGGGTGACGGGCACCTGGGCGTGCCGGCTGAACTCCAGCACCGGATAGCCCAGTTCGAGGACCTGCGAGGTGATGCGGGTGGCCTCGGCGGGGCCCATGTTCGGCAGGATGTCCGGCAGCCTTCTGGCCAGCCCGTTCCCGTCGGGGAACTCGGTGTGCGCGGCGAAACCGGGCGTGATCCGCTGGGCCGCCGCGTCCTCCCCGGTCGTGCCGCCGCTGAACTGCCGCGCGTCGGCGGCCAGTACGAGATGGCGCCCCGTGCCGGGGCCGACCAGCGGGTAGGACCACCAGAGCACGTCGAGCGGATCCCGGCCGGGCTCGGAGACCTTCGCCCGCCCCGCCGTGGGGTAGGCCGCGCGTCCGTGCAGCTCGGGACCCAGCTCGTCGGCCGCGTCGTACAGGCCGTGGACCAGCCCGTGTTCGTCGTCGGCGAAGGCTCCGGAGACCGGCATCAGGTCGCCGGCCTGCTGACCGACCGCCTCTTCCTTGGAATGGCCGAAAAGTCTCCGTGCGCCGGTGGACCAGTGCGACACCTGGCCGTCCGCGTCCACGACGACCACGGCGAGCGGAATCCGGCCGGCCGCGGCGAACTGCTGCGGCAAGCCCGGCGGAAAGCCACTGTCCATGGGTGGAAGGCTCCTTCCATGCCGCCAGGATCTGCGGCTTCACCCACCACGGTACGGCCCTGCACACGCGATCCGCCGGGCAATGAACTAATAGGTGGTGCGCCCGCGCACGGCAAATTATTGACTGAAATTCAGTCAGTCCTCGTGGCCCAGTTGGAGATCCCGTTCGGTGCGTCCGCCGCCCGCCACCTGGAGCACCGTGGCGACCGGCGGATAGCCCGCCGCGATCACCGTGTACTCGCCCGACGAGAGGTCGACGAACCGGAAGGTGCCGTCGGCGTTGGTGGTGAGGGTGTCCACCACGTTCCCCGCCGCGTCGAGCAGGGTGACCCGGGCGTCCTCGACCGGCCGGCCGCCGCCGGCCCGTACCGTACCCCGCAGCACCGCGCCGCCCGCCAGCTCGATGTCCTGCCGGGTCTCCCGCGACGCCTGCACACTGACCGGCAGCGCTGCGGGGCGGAAGGCGGGGGCGCTCGCCGCCAGGGTGTACTCCCCCGCGACCAGCTCGGCGATCACATAACTGCCCTCACGGCCGCTGCGGGTACTGGCCACCACCTCGCCGCGCACGTCCGTCAGCGTCACTGCCGCGTCCCGTACAATATAGATCGGAAGAG
>NZ_JTIY01000001.1:5567235-5588315 GCF_000818175.1 Streptomyces sp. AcH 505 | reverse complement strand
GCTGGTGCCCGCCGGCCGCCGCGATCATCACGTACGACCCGGCGCCCGGCACACTGAGCGCGTACCGCCCGTCGGCGCCGCTCGCACCGCGGCCGATCTGCTGCCCCTGGACGTCGATGAGCGTGAGCGCGGCGCGCGGCACCGTACTGCCGTCGTAGTGCTGGACCGTGCCGCACACGGCGACACCCGAGGTGTAAGCGGGCTGGGTCGGCGCGACGGGGGCGACGGGCGGGGCGAACGGTGAGGGTTCCTGGGCGGCCGCGATGCGCGCGGTGGGGACCTCGGTGGACTCGGCGGCTGAGGCGTTGTGGGACACCAGCGGTTTCTCCTTGAGGAAGAAGGCGATGAAGAGGCCGAGGACAAGCACCGGCACGAGATAGAGGAAGATCCGCGGCATCGCGTCGGCGTACGCCTGGATGTAGCCGTCGCGCAGCGCGGGCGGCAGCGCGTGCACCATCTGCGGGGTGATGGACTCGGGGCTGGGCAGCCCGGCCCCCGCGGGGATGCGGTCGGCGAGCGCGTCGGTCAGCCGGTTGGCGAAGAGCGTGCCGAAGACGGCCGCCCCCACACTGCCGCCGATCTGCCGGAAGTAGTTGTTGGCGCTGGTCGCCGTGCCGAGGTCGGAGGGCGGTACGGAGTTCTGCACGGCGAGCACGAGCACCGACATCACCATGCCGACCCCGAGGCCGAGCACCGCCTGCGCGATCCCGGTCTCCAGGCCTGAGGTGCCGGTGTCGAGCCGGGACAGCAGCCACATGCCGACGGCGGCGACGGCGGTGCCCAGCACCGGGTAGATCTTGTAGCGGCCGGTACGGCTGATGAGCTGCCCGGAGACGATCGACGCGCCGACGACACCGCCCATCATGGGCAGCATCAGCAGCCCCGACTCGGTGGCGCTCGCGCCGTCGACCATCTGCAGGTACGTCGGCAGATAGCTGGCGGCGCCGAACAGCGCGACACCGATGACCGCGCCGACCAGGCTGGTGGTGTTGAAGACCGTGTCGCGGAACAGCCGCAGCGGGATGATCGGTTCGGCGGCGAAGTGCTCGACGACCAGGAACAGCACGGCCGTTCCGAGCGCGCCGGCCGCGAGGCCGAGGATGGTCCGCGAGCCCCACGCGTACTCCGTACCGCCCCAACTGGTCAGCAGTACGAGGCAGGTGGAGGCCGCGGCGAGCAGCGCGGCGCCGAGCACGTCCAGCCGGCCCCTGACCGCCTTCTTGGGAAGGCGCAGGACGACGGAGACGACGGCGAACGTGACCACACCGAACGGCACGTTGAAGTAGAAGCACCAGCGCCAGGACGCGTGGTCGGTGAAGAAGCCGCCGAGCAGCGGCCCCGCCACGGAGGCGAGACCGAAGGCGGCGCCGATCAGCCCCATGTAGCGGGCGCGCTGCCGGGGCGGCACGATGTCGGCGATGATCGCCTGGACCCCGATCATCAACCCGCCGGCGCCGATGCCCTGGACCGCGCGGAAGGCGATCAGTTCGTTCATGGAACGCGACCAGCCGGTGAGGGCGGAGCCGATGGTGAAGGCGACGATCGCGAACAGGAAGACGCCCTTGCGCCCGAAGAGGTCGCCGAGCTTGCCGTAGATCGGCAGACCGATGGTGGAGGTCAGCAGATAGGCGGTGATCGCCCAGGACATCCGGTCCAGGCCGTGCAGTTCGCCGACGATCTTCGGCAGGGCCGTGGCGACGATCATCTGGTCGAGCGCCGCCAGCAGCAGCGCGAGCATCAGGCCGACGAAGACCAGCCGCACCCGGCGCGGGCTGAGCACCTCGCCCGGCGCCACCCCGTCGGATCCGGTCGGTGGTGGCTGCGGCGGACCGGCCACCGCGGGAGCGGACACCAGTGTCCGCTCGTCGTCCTTCACCAGAGTGATCCCGCCCACGTACTGCTCCCCTCGTCACGCCCGCACCCGGCACACTTGCGCGGCGTCATTCTTCGCATTGCGCGCCAAGCAGGAGCAAGCGGGATGCTCACGAACGAAGGGGGTTACGGCGGGGGCGTGTTGTGCGTCGGAGCCCGCGCCGGGGCGCTCATCAGGGGCTTTCCCGCGACGCATCACGCGCGGAGCGCGGTACGGCGCCGCGGGGAAAACCACCCGAATCGGTGACCCCGGCGGGAGTGACCGAGGGAGCTTGGTTGCCCGGGACTACTTCTTCTCACCCTCGGCGGGGTCGGTCACCGCGGGCTCGGTGGCGGCAGGCTCGGTCGCGGCCTTGTCGCCGGGGGCCACCTCGACGTCGCCGCCGGACTTCGCGGCCCCGGACTTCTCGGCTCCGGCCGTCGCGGCCCCGGCCTTCTCGGTCTCGGCGGCGAGCCTCGCCAGGATCGTGCTGTAGATACGGCCGAGTCCCTTGGGCGCGAAGGTGCGCTCGAAGAAGCCGCCCACACCGCCGGCGCCGTCCCAGACCGTGGTGACGACGGCCTTCGAACCGCCCTCACCCGCCGGGGTGACGACCCAGGTGGTGACCATGGAGGAGTTGCGGTCCTTCTCGACCAGCTGACCGTCCGTGGGCTCCGTGACCTCCAGCAGACAGTCGCGGATGCGCTTGCTGGTGGCCTGGAGCTTCCAGTGGACGAGGGTCCCCTCGCCGTCGCCGCCCTCGCGCACCTCGTACTCGCTGAACTGCTCGGGCAGGAGCTTCGCACGGGTGTCCCGGTAGTCGGCCAGCGCGTCGAACACGGTCTCCGCGTCCGCCGCGATGATCCGCTCCGTCGTGGCCTCGACCTGCGCCATGGCTGTTCCTCCAGCACTCGGTTCTTGGGTGAAGTGCGGACAGCCAACCACCCCCGGCGCGCCCGCCCAAATCGGGGTGGCCGACATTGAACGAACAAATGTTCTATTCTCTGAGGAGCACTACCGAGGAGGCAGCCATGCGCTGGGACAATCTGGTCGAGAACCCCGGGACAACTGGGGACATCGCGCTCTTCGGGACGGACGCGGTGACCACACGCACCTTCGACACCCCCGAATTCCGCGGCATCACCTTCCACGAAATACGTGCCCGCTCGATCGTGAACCGGGTGCCGGGAGCGTCCCGTATGCCGTTCGAATGGACGGTCAACCCGTACCGCGGCTGCACGCACGCCTGCGTCTACTGCTTCGCGCGCAAGACCCACAGCTATCTGGACCTCGACACCGGACTCGGCTTCGACTCCCAGATCGTCGTCAAGATCAACGCCCCGGAGCTGCTGCGCCGCCATCTCGCGTCGCCCCGCTGGGAGGGGGCGCACATCGCGATGGGCACGAACGTCGACTGCTACCAGCGGGCCGAGGGCCGCTACCGGCTGATGCCCGGCATCATCTCGGCGCTCACCGAGCGCGCGAACCCGTTCTCCATCCTCACGAAGGGCACGCTGATCCTCCGCGACCTGGAGCTGCTGCGGCAGGCGGCGGCCCTCACCGAGGTCGGCATCTCCGTCTCGGTCGGCTCGGTCGACCAGGAGCTGTGGCGCACCGTCGAGCCCGGCACGCCCTCACCGGAGCGCCGCCTCGACGTCGTACGGGCGATGTCGGAGAACGGGATCGGCTGCGGGGTGCTGATGGCGCCGGTCATCCCCTTCCTGGGCGACCGGCCCGACCAGCTCCGGGCGACGGTACGGGCGATAGCGGCGGCCGGCGCGACCTCCGTGACCCCGCTCGTCCTGCATCTGCGGCCCGGCGCGCGCGAGTGGTTCATGACCTGGCTCGCCGAGCGCCATCCGCACCTGGTGCGGCGGTACGAACGGCTCTACGCGGAGGGCGCGTACGCCCCGAAGTGGTACCAGCGCCGCATCACCGGCCAGGTGCACGCGCTGGCCGACGAGTACGGCATCGGCCCCGCGGCCCGGGGCGCGTCGCGCCGGCTGTCCGTACCGACGGACCCGGACCTGCCGACCGCGCGGCAGCCCGAACAGGAGCCCACGCAGCTCACGCTGTTGTGACCGGGGGGCGGGAGTCGGGGGCCGGCCGTCGGCCGCGAAACCCCTTGGCGCGTTGTCAGTGGCATCGGCCAGGATGGGCGCATGAGTCGACTCACCCATGTACCGGCGCCCGAAGGCGTCGCCCCCGGCAACGGCTACAGCCATGTCGTGTACGGCACGGGCACGTTCGTCGCGGTGTCCGGCCAGTGCGCCTTCGACGGGGACGGCAAGCTCGTCGGGGAGGGCGACGCGGCCGCCCAGGCGCGCCAGGTCTTCGAGAATCTGCGCCGCTGCCTCGCCGCCGCGGGCGCCACCTTCGCCGATGTCGTCAAGCTGACGTACTTCGTCACGGACGTCGCCCATCTGCCCGCGATCCGGATCGCGCGCGACGAGGTCGTGGACACCGCACGCCCGCCGGCCAGTTCGGCGATCCAGGTGGCCGCGCTGTTCCGGCCCGAGCTGCTGCTGGAGATAGAGGCGTTCGCCGTCGTCGGGGAGAAGGGCTGAGCGGGGGGCCGGTCCGGATCCGGGACATGACGGCGGACGACTGCGAGGCCGTCGCGCGGATCCGGGTGCGCGGCTGGCAGCACGCGTACGCGGGGCTGATGCCCGCGGCCTACCTCGACGCGATGAGCGTCGAGGAGGACGCCGCGCGCCGGCGGGAGCAGTTCGGCGCCGGGGGAAGCCGGGTGGTGAACGTCGTCGCGGAACGCGCGGGCGAGACCGTCGGCTGGGGCTGCTTCGGCCCGAGCCGGGACACCGGAGCGCCGGACGGCACGGCGGAGCTGTACGCCCTCTACGTACGCCCCGAACACCTGTCCACCGGCGTCGGCCGGTCCCTGATGGCCGAGTTGCGTGTACGCGCGGCGGCGCGGGGATACCGGTCGATGTCGCTGTGGGTACTGACGGACAACTCGCGGGCACGCCGCTTCTACACGAAGGCGGGCTTCACGCCTGACGGAGCGAGCGAGTCGTACGAGGTGGCGAACGTCCCCGTACCGGAGGTGCGGTACGCGGCGCGCCTGAACGCCTAGGCCTGTCCGGGCGTCAGGTCAGGCGGGTCAGGGCCTCGGTCGCCGCCGGGCGGAGTCTCGGCGTTTCGAGAGCCGCCCGCAGCACCGTCGTGGCGCTCGGGTCGCCCAGTTCGCCCAGGCCTTCGACGCAGGCCAGTGCCACCCGCCAGTGCGGTTCGTCCGGGGCCAGCAGCCGCTCCAGCGTGGTGATCAGTGCCGGTACGGACTCGGGCGCGCGCAGTTCGGTGAGCAGGCGGACGGGGTGCAGGGCGTACGCCGTGCGCATCGCGTTCGTGGCCAGCGCTGCCGCCGCCCGCGCCGTGCGGGGGTCGGCCAGCCGCGCCAGGGCGTACGAGGCGCCGACGCAGCGCTCCGGGTCGCGGTGGTTGAGCAGCAGGACCAGCGTCTCGAAGGCCCGGCTGTCGCCCGCGCAGCCCAGCCGGAAGGCCGCGATCTCCCGTGCCCATAAAGGCCGTTCGCGCTCGACGAGCACGACGGCCAGTTCCTCGTCGTCCTCGGTGGCGATGAGCCGTTCGTACGCGGCGCAGCCGCCGGACTCGTCCCGCACCCGGTCCGCGAGAGAGCGGAAGTCCTCGTTCATGGCGGCCAGAGTATCCGTGACCCAGACCACATCCGCCAGCCAGGACGGAGGTCTGGCGCGCTCGTTACCCGTCGGTTAACCTCAGATGAGCGGGTGACCCCCGCGGCTCCCGGCGGCCTGGTGACGCAGCCGTCGAGAGCGCAGTGCAGTCGGTTCGGCACGAGTTCAGTACGAGCGACGCGACCCCGGGACAGGGTGGCGCCCTCCTGACCCGCAGGAATCCGCAGGGATCCGCAGCGATCCCGCACCAATCCGCAGGACACGCGGCGCACCACGAGCGAGGCACGGCACCCGGCGCAGCGCCCCGTGCCCACGTGCGCGCGCCCGCCGCCGCCCCCCTTCAGTCGTCACTCTTCCTCCCCTGGAGTCCCGTGATGGACATCCCTCTCTCCACCATCGCCGTCGTCGGCCTCGGCACCATGGGGACCGGCATCGCCGAGATCCTCACCCGGGCCGGCCGCGAGGTCATCGGTATCGACATCAGCGACGCGGCCACGGCCCAGGCCGTCACCGCGCTCGAAGCCTCCACCGCCCGCGCTGTGGAGCGCGGGCGGCTCACCGAGCAGGAGCGGCGTACCGTCCTCGCCCGGTTCCGTACCTTCACCGATCTGCGGGCCGCAGCCGACGCCGGTCTGGTGATCGAGGTGGTGCCCGAGTCGTACGAGACCAAGCAGCAGGTCTTCCGCGCGCTGGACGGCATCGTCAGCCCCTCCGCCGTCCTCGCGACGGGCACGAACGCGCTGTCGGTGACCCGGCTCGCCGCGGACTCGGCGCACCCCGAGCGGGTGCTCGGGCTGCACTTCTTCAACCCGGCGCCGGCGATGAAACTGGTCGAGGTGGTCCGTACGGTCCTCACCGCACCGGCCGCCGTCGAGGCGGTCACCGCGCTCGCCCGTGAGCTGGGCAAGGAGCCGGTCGCCGTCGGTGACCGGCCGGGCTTCGTCGCCGACGGGCTGCTCTTCGGCTATCTCAACCAGGCAGCGGCGATGTACGAGGCCAAGTACGCGTCGCGCGAGGACATCGACGCCGCGATGCGGCTCGGCTGCGGGCTCCCGATGGGGCCGCTCGCCCTCCTCGACCTGATCGGCGTCGACACCGCGCGCACGGTGCTCGAAGCGATGTACGCGGCGTCCCGCGACCGGCTGCACGCGCCGGCGCCGGTGCTCAGACAGCTCAGCGAGGCGGGGCTCACCGGGCGCAAGTCGGGCCGCGGCTTCTACACGTACGAGGCGCCGGGCAGCGCCACCGTCGTCCCCGACGCGCTCACCCCGCCCGACCGCACCGGGACGGACGGGGCGCGGACCGTCACATCGGTGGGGGTCGCCGGTTCCGGCACGATGGCGAGCGGCATCGCCGAGGTCTTCGCGAAGGCCGGGTACGACGTGGTGCTGGCGGCGCGCGGCCCGGAGAAGGCGGCGGCGGCCAAGGAGCGGGTCGCCACGTCGCTTCAGCGATCCGTCGACAAAGGGCGGCTGACGGCGGAGGCCAGGGCCGAGGCGCTGGCCAGGATCGCGCCGGCCGGTTCGCTCGACGCGTTCGCCGAGGTCGATCTCGCCGTCGAGGCGGTGGTGGAGGACCTGGAGGTCAAGCGGCAGCTGTTCGCCACCCTCGACAAGGTCTGCCGTCCCGGCGCCGTCCTCGCGACGACCACCTCGTCGCTGCCGGTGATCGCGTGCGCCCGCGCCACCTCGCGCCCCCGCGACGTCGTCGGTATGCACTTCTTCAACCCGGCCCCGGCCATGAAACTGGTCGAGGTGGTCCGTACGGTCCTCACGTCGGACGAGGCGCACGCCGCGGTGCACGAGGTGAGCGCGGCGATCCGCAAGCATCCGGTGGACTGCGGCGACCGGGCGGGCTTCATCGTGAACGCGCTGCTTTTCCCGTACCTGAACAACGCGGTCAAGATGGTGCAGGAGCACTACGCGACGCTCGACGACATCGACGCGGCGATGAAGCTCGGCGGCGGCTACCCGATGGGGCCCTTCGAACTCCTCGACGTGGTCGGTCTCGACGTGTCCCTCGCCATCGAGCGGGTGCTGCACCGCGAGTTCCGTGACCCTGGCCTCGCCCCCGCGCCGCTGCTGGAGCATCTGGTGGCCGCCGGGTGCCTGGGCCGCAAGACCGGGCGCGGCTTCCGCGAATATGCGCGGCGCTGACGGCGGGGCCGCGCCCGGCGGCGATCCGGGCGGCCCCGCCCCGCAGGAGATTTCCGCAGGGCGGATGCAGTACGTTCACCTCATGTCCCAGTCGGCCAAATCCTCCCGTACGACTGCCAGGTCCGATGCTCCTGAGACTGCGGCGAGTACCCGCGCCGCGGCCCAGCGGCTGAAGATGCGCCGCGAACTGGCGGCGGCGGCGATGGAGCTGTTCGCCACCAAGGGGTACGAGGCGACGACGGTCGACGAGATCGCGGCGACGGCCGGGGTCGCGCGCCGCACCTTCTTCCGGCATTTCAGGTCGAAGGAAGAGGCGATCTTCCCCGACCACGACGACACGCTCGTACGGGCCGAGGCCGTGCTGAACGCGGCCCCGGCCCACGAGCACCCGCTGGACACGGTGTGCCGCGGCATCAAAGAGGTCATGCGGATGTACGCGGCGTCGCCCGCCGTCTCCGTCGAGCGCTACCGGCTGACCCGTGAGGTGCCCACGCTGCGCGAGCGGGAGATCGCTTCGGTGGCGCGCTACGAGCGGCTGTTCACCCGCTATCTGCTGGGGCACTTCGACGAGCACGACCACACCGACGGCAACGACGACCCGCTGCTGGCCGAGGTGGCCGCCTCTGCCGTCGTCACCGCGCACAACCATGTGCTGCGGCGCTGGCTGCGGGCCGGCGGCAAGGGCGACGTGGAGGCGCAGCTCGACCACGCCTTCGAGATCGTCCGTGACACGTTCGGCGCGGGCATCGGCGCGGGCCGTACCGTCGGCGGCAAGCCGGAGCGGGCGGCGGCGACCGCGCGTACCAGCGGGGACGTGCTGGTGACGGTGGCGCATGTGGACGCGCCGCTGGACGAGGTCATGCGGACCATCAAAAAGGCGCTCAAGAACGCGTAGCGGCGCGACGCGGCCGTCCCGAGCGCGTGTCGTCCCCGGCGGGACGACGATCCGTATATAGAAATGCCGGTGGGGTCACATGCCGGAGGGGCCCGTCCCCCTCCGTTCGTCGTCGCGCCCAGTCGCGATCACGGAAAGTGAGTAGCCGATGACCCGAGGCGTCCGCCGGGGAAATTACTGGCACGCAGTGTCTTGTCAGCTGGCACGGCGTGCCATACCGTGAAGGTGTCCGGATGTCCCCGCAGGCCATCTCGCCAGCGCCCCGGACGCCTGCGTCACAGGCACCCTCCGCGCCCACCCGGCGCCGCCGATCAGCATGACCTCGATCAGCCACACCCGCCGGACCGACGGCACACGCACCCCCTCAGCGTTCCCGAAAATACGCTTCGCCGGAGGCGACACCGTGAAGGAAATCCTGGACGCCATCGAGTCACCGGACAGCACGTCCGCCGACTTCGCCGCGCTGCCCGTCCCCGAGTCCTACCGCGCCGTGACCGTGCGCAAGGACGAGACGGAGATGTTCGCAGGACTGCCCACCAACGAGAAGGACCCCCGCAAGTCGCTCCACATCGACGACGTGCCCGTGCCGGAACTCGGCCCGGGCGAGGCGCTGGTCGCCGTGATGGCCAGCTCGGTCAACTACAACTCCGTCTGGACGTCCATCTTCGAGCCGATGGCGACCTTCGGGTTCCTGGAGCGCTACGGCAAGCTCAGCGAGCTGACCAGGCGTCACGACCTGCCGTACCACGTCATCGGCTCCGACCTGGCCGGTGTCGTGCTGCGCACCGGCCCCGGTGTCAACGCCTGGCACCCGGGCGACGAGGTCGTCGCCCACTGTCTCTCCGTCGAGCTGGAGTCGTCCGACGGGCACAACGACACGATGCTCGACCCGGAACAGCGGATCTGGGGCTTCGAGACCAACTTCGGCGGCCTCGCCGAGCTGGCGCTCGTCAAGTCCAACCAGCTCATGCCCAAGGCGGCGCACCTGAGTTGGGAGGAGGCGGCGGCGCCGGGGCTGGTCAACTCGACGGCGTACCGCCAGCTGGTCTCACGCAACGGCGCCGGGATGAAGCAGGGTGACAACGTGCTGATCTGGGGCGCCAGCGGCGGACTCGGCTCGTACGCCACGCAGTTCGCGCTCGCCGGCGGCGCCAACCCCGTCTGTGTGGTGTCCAGCCCGCAGAAGGCGGAGCTGTGCACCCGGATGGGCGCCGAGGCGGTCATCGACAGGAACGCCGAGGAGTACCGGTTCTGGAAGGACGAGCACCACCAGGACCCGCGCGAGTGGAAGCGGTTCGGCAAGCGCATCCGCGAGGTCACCGGCGGCGAGGACGTCGACATCGTCTTCGAGCACCCGGGCAGGGAGACCTTCGGCGCCAGTGTGTACGTGACCCGCAAGGGCGGCACGATCGTCACCTGCGCCTCCACGTCCGGCTACACGCACGAGTACGACAACCGCTATCTGTGGATGTCCCTCAAGAGGATCGTGGGCTCGCACTTCGCCAACTACCGCGAGGCGTGGGAGGCCAACCGGCTGGTGGCGAAGGGCAAGATCCACCCCACCCTCTCGAAGGTGTACGCGCTCCAGGACACCGGACAGGCCGCGTACGACGTCCACCGCAATCTGCACCAGGGCAAGGTCGGTGTGCTGGCGCTCGCGCCCCGCGAGGGAATGGGCGTGCGGGACGAGGAGAAGCGCGCCGAACACATCGACGCCATCAACCGGTTCCGGACGCTGTGATGGGCGAGAAGGACCGCCCGTGGCTGATGCGGACGTACGCGGGCCACTCCACGGCCGAGGCGTCCAACGCGCTCTACCGGCGCAACCTCGCCAAGGGCCAGACCGGGCTCTCCGTCGCCTTCGACCTGCCGACCCAGACCGGTTACGACCCGGACCATGTGCTCGCCCGCGGCGAGGTCGGCCGGGTCGGCGTGCCGGTCACCCATCTCGGCGACATGCGGCGGCTGTTCGAGGACATCCCGCTGGACCGTACGAACACCTCCATGACCATCAACGCCACCGCCATGTGGCTGCTGGCGCTGTACCAGGTGGTCGCCGAGGAGCAGGGCGCCGATCTCGCACGGCTCCAGGGGACGACGCAGAACGACATCGTCAAGGAGTACCTGTCACGCGGCACGCATGTGTTCCCGCCGGTGCCGAGTCTGCGGCTCACCACGGACATGATCACGTACACGGTGAACCACATCCCCCGCTGGAACCCCATCAACATCTGCAGCTACCACCTCCAGGAGGCGGGAGCCACCCCCGTCCAGGAGATCGCCTACGCGATGTCGACCGCCGTCGCCGTGCTGGACGCGGTGTTCGCCTCGGGGCAGATCGCCGACGACCGCAAGGGTGAGGTGGTCAGCCGGATCTCCTTCTTCGTCAACGCCGGCGTCCGGTTCGTCGAGGAGATGTGCAAGATGCGCGCCTTCTCGCGCATCTGGGACCAGCTGACCCGCGAGCGGTACGGCGTCGAGGACGCCAAGCAGCGCCGCTTCCGCTACGGCGTCCAGGTCAACTCCCTCGGCCTGACGGAGGCGCAGCCGGAGAACAACGTCCAGCGCATCGTGCTGGAGATGCTGGGCGTCACACTCTCCAAGGACGCCCGCGCCCGCGCCGTACAACTCCCCGCCTGGAACGAGGCGTTGGGACTGCCCCGGCCGTGGGACCAGCAGTGGTCGCTGCGGATCCAGCAGGTGCTCGCGCACGAGAGCGACCTGCTGGAGTACCCGGACCTCTTCGAGGGCTCGCACGTGGTCGAGGCGAAGGTGGCCGAGCTGGTCACCGAGAGCCTGGCCGAGATGGCCAGGATCGAGGAGATGGGCGGCGCGATGGCGGCCGTCGAGTCCGGCTATCTCAAGTCGCGGCTGGTGTCGGCGCACGCCGAGCGGCGCGCGCGCATCGAGTCGGGCGACGAGAAGATCGTCGGCGTCAACTGCTACGAGTCGACGGAGCCCAGCCCGCTCACCGCCGACCTCGACACCGCCATCATGACGATCGACCCGGCCAACGAGGCGCGGGTGGTGGCCGCCCTGCACACCTGGCGCGAGCACCGCGACGAACCGCGCGCCACGGAGGCGCTGACCGCGCTGCGCAAGGCGGCCGCCGGCACCGGCAATCTGATGGAACCCACCGTGGAGTGCGCCAGGGCCGGTGTGACGACCGGCGAGTGGGCCTGGGCACTGCGCGACGTCTTCGGCGAGTTCCGCGCTCCTACGGGCGTCGGCGGCGCGCCGGTGACCGCCGCGGCCGAGGCCGGCACACCGCTGGCCGGCGTACGCGCGAAGGTCGCGGACACCGCGCGGGACCTGGGGGTCGGCCGGCTGCGGCTGCTCGTGGGCAAGCCGGGGCTCGACGGGCACTCCAACGGCGCCGAGCAGATCGCGGTGCGCGCGCGGGACGCCGGGTTCGAGGTCGTCTACCAGGGCATCAGGCTGACGCCCGAGCAGATCGTCGACGCGGCGCTCGCCGAGGACGTGCACTGCGTGGGGCTCTCGATCCTGTCCGGGTCGCACGCGGCGCTGGTGCCCGACGTACTGGCGCGGCTGCGCGAGGCGGGCGCCGGTGACGTACCGGTCATCGTCGGCGGGATCATCCCGGCCGGCGACGCGCGCACGCTGCTCGGCGCCGGTGTGGCCGCCGTCTTCACCCCGAAGGACTTCGGTATCACGGAGATCATCGGCCGTATCGTCGACGAGATCCGCTCCGCCAACGCACTCGCCCCTCTGGAGGTCCCCGCATGACGTCCGTGAACCGTCTCAGGCCCCGCCGCTCCTGCCTCGCGGTGCCGGGATCGAACCCGCGCTTCCTGGAGAAGGCCCAGGGGCTCCCGGCCGACCAGGTCTTCCTCGACCTGGAGGACGCCTGCGCGCCACTCGCCAAGGAGGGCGCCCGGCACACCATCGTGGACGCGCTCAACAAGGGCGACTGGACGGGCAAGACACGGGTCGTACGGGTCAACGACTGGACGACGCAGTGGACTTACCGCGACGTCGTCACGGTGGTCGAGGGCGCGGGGCAGAACCTCGACTGTCTGATGCTGCCGAAGGTGCAGGACGCGCAGCAGGTCGTCGCGCTGGACCTGCTGCTGACGCAGATCGAGAAGACGATGGGCTTCGAGGTCGGCAGGATCGGCATCGAGGCGCAGATCGAGAACGCCAAGGGGCTGGTGAACGTCGACGAGATCGCCGCTTCGTCGCCGCGTCTTGAGACCATCGTCTTCGGCCCCGCCGACTTCATGGCGTCCATCAACATGAAGACCCTGGTGGTGGGCCAGCAGCCGCCCGGTTACGGCGCCGACGCGTACCACTACATCCTGATGCGCATCCTGATGGCGGCCCGTACCCATGACCTCCAGGCGATCGACGGCCCGTTCCTGCAGATCCGGGACGTGGACGCATTCCGCGAGGTGGCGGGGCGCGCCGCCGCTCTCGGCTTCGACGGCAAGTGGGTGCTGCACCCCGGGCAGATCGAAGCGGCCAACGAGATCTTCTCGCCCTCGCAGGACGACTACGACCACGCCGAGCTGATCCTCGACGCGTACGAGTACCACACGTCGGAGGCGGGCGGCAAGAAGGGCTCGGCGATGCTCGGCGACGAGATGATCGACGAGGCCAGCCGCAAGATGGCGCTGGTGATCTCCGGCAAGGGCCGCGCGGCCGGCATGCGGCGCACCACCTCCTTCGAAGCCCCGGAGGTGTGAACGATGCAGTTCGGGCGCACATTTGAGGAGTTCGAGGTCGGCGCGGTCTACAAACACTGGCCGGGCAAGACGGTCACGGAGTACGACGACCATCTGTTCTGTCTGCTGACCATGAACCACCACCCGCTGCACATGGACGCCAACTACGCGGGCAGCACGACGGACTTCGGCAAGAACGTGGTCGTGGGCAACTACGTCTACTCGCTGCTGCTCGGTATGTCGGTGCCCGACGTCTCGGGCAAGGCCATCGCCAATCTGGAGGTCGAGTCGCTGAAGCACATCGCGCCGACCTTCCACGGCGACACGCTCTACGGCGAGTCGACGGTCCTCGCGAAGACCCCGTCGCGGTCCAAGGCGGACCGGGGCGTCGTCCAGGTCGAGACCCGGGGCTACAACCAGGACGGCACGGTGGTGTGTGTCTTCCGCCGCAAGGTGATGGTCCCCACCCGGGCCTATGTCGAGGAGCGCGGCGGCGAACAGCCGGGCCGCCCCGAACCGCTGGATCCGCCGCAGAAGTCACGGGAGAAGTGAGATGAGCCGACTCGCACAGACAGCGGACCTGACCGACGTACAGCGCGAGATCCTGTCGACGGTAAGGGACTTCGTCGACAAAGAGATCATCCCGGTCGCCACCGAACTCGAGCACCGCGACGAGTACCCGCAGCAGATCGTCGAAGGACTCAAGGAACTGGGCCTGTTCGGGCTGATGATTCCGGAGGAGTACGGCGGACTCGGTGAGTCCCTGCTCACCTACGCGCTGTGCGTGGAGGAGATCGCCCGCGGCTGGATGTCCGTCTCGGGCATCATCAACACCCATTTCATCGTGGCCTACATGCTCAAGCAGCACGGCACCGAGGAGCAGAAGGACACCTTCCTGCCCCGGATGGCGGCGGGCGAGGTGCGCGGCGCCTTCTCCATGTCGGAACCGGGGCTCGGCTCGGACGTGTCGGCCATCACGTCCAAGGGCGTCAGGGACGGCGACGACTTCGTACTCACGGGCCAGAAGATGTGGTTGACGAACGGTGGGACGTCCACACTCGTCGCCGTGCTGTGCCGGAGTGACGAAGGACATCCCGAAGGCACCGCGCGGCACAAGTCGATGACGACGTTCCTGGTGGAGAAGGAGCCCGGTTTCGGCGAGGTGCGTCCCGGGCTCACCATCCCGGGGAAGATCGACAAGATGGGGTACAAGGGCGTCGACACGACCGAGCTCATCATGGACGGACTTCGCATTCCGGCCAATCGGGTACTCGGCGGCACGACCGGCCGAGGGTTTTACCAAATGATGGACGGTGTCGAAGTCGGCCGTGTCAATGTCGCGGCGCGTGGCTGCGGCGTCGCACAACGCGCCTTTGAACTGGGCGTCTCATATGCCCAGCAGCGGCACACTTTCGGCAAGGCCATCGCCGAGCACCAGGCCATCCAGTTCAAGCTCGCCGAGATGGCTACCAAGGTCGAGGCGGCGCATGCGATGATGGTCAACGCGGCACGCAAAAAGGACTCCGGTGAACGAAACGACCTGGAGGCAGGGATGGCGAAGTACCTCGCCTCCGAGTACTGCAAGGAAGTCGTCGAGGACGCCTTCCGGATCCACGGCGGTTACGGCTTCTCGAAGGAGTACGAGATCGAGCGACTCTACCGGGAGGCGCCGATGCTGCTGATCGGCGAAGGTACCGCCGAGATCCAGAAAATGATCATTGGGCGCCGACTGTTGGAGGAGTACCGATTCCAGGGCTGATTGTCGCTTTTGAGGTTGTTTCGCGACGGATAAGATCACACCCTGTCGCCATCTGACACTGGCTTCAAGCCGCTCGACTCGGGTGCTGGCTTGCTCAGTTGTGGCTCGCAACCGATACCATCGGTGGAAAGCCGCCGTCCCCCGTTGCCAGCGCGGCATCATCCGCTACGAAGGTCATCCATGCCCCACAGCCAAACCTCTGCACCACGCGGCCGGGTCCGCCTCGCGCGCGGAGCATCGCCGTGGCTCCTCCCGACCGTCGCGACCGCAGCGATCGGCCTGGCCCGTGCCCGCCGCTCCAAGGGCGCCGCCGCATTCGCCGTGCCCGTCACCGTACTCGCGGCGGGCATGCTGTGGTTCTTCCGCGACCCGGAGCGTGAGATCACGCAGGGCCGCGTCATCTCCCCCGCCGACGGTGTGGTGCAGAGCATCATGCCGTGGAAGGACGGACGCACCCGCGTCGCCATCTTCATGAGCCCGCTGAATGTTCACGTCAACCGCGCTCCCCTCGCGGGCACGGTGACCTCCGTCGAGCACATTCCCGGCGGGTTCGTTCCGGCTTTCAACAAAGAGAGCGAGAACAACGAACGCGTCGTCTGGCACTTCGACACCGAGCTCGGTGACATCGAGATGGTGCAGATCGCCGGCGCCGTGGCCCGTCGCATCGTTCCTTATCTGCCGCAGGGCACCAAGGTGGAGCAGGGCGAGCGTATCGGCCTGATCCGGTTCGGCTCGCGCGTCGACATCTACCTTCCCGAAGGTGTGGATGTCGCTGTCGAGGTCGGTCAGGCCACGACCGCAGGGGTGACTCGAATTGACCGTCATTGATCCCGAGACTCAGACCGGCTGGGTCGCCGAGGCGCAGGAGGAGGACGAGGCGGAAGACATTCCGCTGTCCTTGCGGCTGTCGATAGCGGACACCCTCACACTCGGCAACGCCACCTGTGGCTTCATGGCGGTGTACTTCACCACCACCGGCATCCTCATCCCGCATCTCACCGGCAGTGACGAGAGCGGCATGGCGCGGCACTCCGCGGCCACCGCCGTGATCCTGATGCTGTGCGCGGCGATCTTCGACCTGTTCGACGGGCTCGTGGCGCGCCGGCTGCGCAGCTCGCCGATGGGCGCCGAGCTGGACAATCTCTCCGATCTGATCAGCTTCGGTCTCGCGCCGGCGTACTTCGTCCTCGTCTACGGCATGGTCGCCGACGACGCGCACCAGCGGGTGTCGGCGCTGGCGGCGATCGTGGTGCTGCTGGCCGTCGTGCTGAGGCTGGCCAGATTCTCCTGTGTGACGCTGAAGGACGGCATGTTCCAGGGCATGCCGAGCCCCTTCGGCGCGCTGACGGTCGTCTCGATCGTGCTGCTGGAGCTCCCCTTCGTGCCCACGCTGCTCGCCATCATCGGCGTGGCGTGGCTGATGGTGAGCCGGGTCGAGTACCCGAAGCCGCGCGGCATTCTCGCGGTGGCGATGCTCAGCTGGATCGTCTCGGCGATGGCGCTGCTGGCGGCCTGGGCGTTCGACGCGCCCGGCGGGCAGCTGCTGCTGCAGACCGGCTGTGCGCTCCAGGTGGTGACGGGCGCGGTGATCCCGCTGTTCGCCACGGCACGGCGCGTGAACACGTTCCGTGACAATCGCCGTGAGGCGCGCGCGGAGCAGTAGGAGTACGAAACGTGAAAGAGGGGCCCGGGTGCGGATCGCACCCGGGCCCCTCTTCGTTCGTCTCAGCCGCCGGCCGTGACCTGGAACGCCTCGGCGTTCTTGGCTGTCCCCGCGGGCCGTACCACCCGCAGCCCGCCCGGCACCTTGTCGTCCGGCTTCATGATCACGGACTGCCGGGTGGACGGGGCCGCCGGGTCCGAGAAGTCGTGCGTGATACCGAAGCCCTGGTACGAGGACGTGGACAGCAGCGCCTTGCCGACCCCCGCCCGGGTCAGGTCCTTGGCGTCGCACGCCTTCTTCAGCACATCGCCGTAGAGTGTGCCTGCGACGTAACCGGCCACCACCCCGTTGTCCAGCTCCGCCTTCGGATAGGCCGCCTTGTACTCCTTGGCGAGCTTGGCGGGCGCGGGCTCGTCCGAGCCGATCGGCAGCGTCGAGGCCGCCATGTAGTAGTCCTTCATCAGCGCGGGGCCCGCCTGGGTGGCGAGCAGCTGCGGCGCGAACGTCGAGTTGTTGCCGACGACGGGGACGTCGAAGCCGCTCGCCGCCGCGACGCCCACCAGCGAAGCGGTCTGCGCCGGGCCCGCGCTGATCACGATGGCCTTGACGCCGGCCCTCTTCAACGTCGCGACCTGGGCCGACATGTCGTTGTCCGTCGGTTTGATCTTCTGCTCGACGATGGTGAGCCCGGCCTGCTCGGCCTCGTACTTCGACCCGGCGAGCGCGTTCTCGCCGTAGTCGCCCTCGAAGTAGACATGCCCGACCTTGTCGCCCTTGGCGATGCGCTTCTCGCTGACCAGGTAGTCGAGGGCGTTGATGGTCTCGATGTCGTACGTCGCGCCGATCACCCGTACGTACTCGCTGCCCAGCAGACTCGCCGACCAGGCCTGCGGCAGGACGAGCCCCTTGTCCTGGCCGTCGATGCGCTGCTTGACCGCCGCGACGAACGGCGAGCCGATGAACTGGGCGAAGCCCAGCACGTTCGGCGCCAGCTCGTTGTAGGCCGTGACGGCCTTCTGCGGGTCGTAGCCGTGGTCGCGCACGGTCAGCTTGATGTCCCGGCCACAGATGCCGCCCGCCGCGTTGACCTGCTTCGCCCAGAGCTGCTGGGCCTGTGTGACGCTCTTGCCGAGCGAGGCGTAGACACCCGTCAGGTCGGTGAGGACACCGAGCGTGATGGTCTTGTCGGTGACGCCCTGCCCGGTCTTCACTCCCCCGGCGTCTGCCCCCTCCTTGTCGTTGTCGGTCGCCTTGCCGCTGCACGCCGTGAGCGTCAGCGCCAGGACGGCCAGCAGCGCGGCGCCGCCTCTGAGCGTGGTGATGGGACGTGGCTTCATTTCTTCTCCCGTGAGGACAGGGTCGGGCGGGTGAGGCCGCCGGGCAGGAACAGGACCACCGCGACGATCGCGGCGCCGTACAGATAGCGGGCGGCCTCACCGGGGGCTACGCCGCCCGCGCCTGGCTCGGAGACCAGCGGAAGGCCGTCGCTGTAGTGGGTGAGCACCTGGGGCAGCAGCGAGACGAAAGCGGCGCCGACGACCGCTCCGGCGACCGAGCCGAGGCCGCCGATGACGATCATCGCCAGGTACTCCAGGGCCAGCGTCATGCCGAAGTAGTCCGGCACGGTCCGCTGGAAGATCAGGGCCAGCAGCACACCGGCCAGACCCGCGTACATCGAGGAGAGGACGAACACCGCGGCCCGGTAGCGGGCCACCGGCACGCCCATCACGCCGGCCGCCGTGCGGTGGTCGCGTATCGCGTTCATGGCCCGTCCGGGCCGGCCCCGCAGCACCCCACGGGCGAACAGACCACAGCCCAGCAGCGCGGCCAGCGCCACGTACCAGAGCTTCTCCGACGACTGGAACGGCACGGCCGCCACGACGGTGACACTGTCGTCGAAGCGGATGCCGAACAGCGACAGCGGCGGTACGTCACGGCCGTTGAAGCCGCCGGTGAGCCCGGTCGCGTCGAACAGCACGTGCTGCCCGATGAAGATCAGCGCCAGCGTCGCGATCCCCAGATACGCGCCGCGCAGCCGCCCGGCGATGGGGCTGAAGATCCCGCCCGCCACCCCGGCGAGCAGTACGGCCAGCACGGCGGCGAGCCAGGTCGGCAGCCCGAGCCCGGTGAGCCGGTGGCCGCCCGCGCTCCCGCCGTCACCGGCGAAGACGCAGTAGCCGTACGCGCCCACGGCGAGGAAGAACGCGTGCCCCATGGAGAGCTGCCCGGTCGCACCGGTCAGCAGATTCAGCCCGATGGCGCCGACCGCCGCCGCCATCGCGAACAGTCCCGCCTGGAGCCAGAACCGGTCCAGGTAGAACGGCAGGGCCAGCAGCACCAGGGCCCCGGCGGCCCAGCCGTACGTCCGTGGCCCGCGCAGCAGCTCAGACACGGGCCAGCTCCTTCGTACCGAAGAGCCCGGCGGGCCGTACGAGCAGCACGACGAGCATCACCAGATACGGCGCGAGATCGCCGATGCCCCGGCCCAGGAACGTCAGATCGCTCTGGTACCCGGTCGCGAGGGATTCGGTGACCCCGACGATCAGGCCGCCGGCCAGCGCCCCGGTCGTCGAGTCGAGCCCGCCGAGGATCGCGGCCGGGAACGCCTTGAGCGCGGCCAGCGAGGTGGCGCGCTCAAGTCCCGGCGTCGGGAAGACGGTGAGGAACAGCGCGGCGACGGCGGCGAGCGCCCCCGCGACCGCCCAGGCGGACATCGAGACCCGGCCCAGCCGTACGCCCATCAGCGCGGCCGTCCCCGGGTTCTCGGCCGCCGCCCGCATCGACACGCCCCAGTTGGTGTACCGGAACGCCAGCAGGAAGCCCGTGATGAGCACGGCGGCCGCGACGAACGCCGCGACCCGGGTCTGGGCGATCGTGATGTCCCCGAGGGTGAGGACACCGTCGCCCCACGGATCGCCGAGCGCCAGCACGTCCGTACCGAGCCTGCGGGTCAGCTCGGTGGTGAGCAGGATGTCGACGCCGATGGTGACGATCGCCAGCACGCTCTGGTCGGAGCCCCGGTAGCGCCGCATCACCAGATACTCCACAGCCGCACCGACCACGGCGGCCCCGGCGATGCCCACGGCGAGCGCCGGCCAGAACCCGATGTCGTCGTGCAGCGACGCGGTGACGTACCCACCGGCCAACAGCAGCGAGGCGTGGGCGAAGTTGACCACCTCGGTCGCCTTGAAGATCACCACGAAGCCCAGCGCGATCAGCGCGTAGACCGAGCCGATCGAAATGCCGCCGAGAAGAAGCTCGATCAGCGTCGTCATGAACCGCTCCCCTCATCAGCGCCCAAGTAGGCCCGCACCACGGCCGGATCGTTCTGTACGCGCTCCGGCGGACCGCTCGCGATCCTGCGGCCGAAGTCCAGTACGGTCACCGCGTCGGCGAGCCGCATCACCACCCCCATGTCGTGTTCGACCAGGACGATCGAGATCCCGAGGCTGTCCCGCACCCCCGACACGACAGCCGCCGTACGCCGCCGCTCGTCGGCGGTCATCCCGGCCACCGGCTCGTCCAGCAACAGGACTTGGGGCTCCATACACAGCGCCCGCCCCAGCTCGACGAGCTTCTGCTTCCCGTACGGCAGCGCGCCCGCCGGCCGGCCGAGATCCCCGGCGAGACCGACGAACTCGGCGATCTCCGCGACCCGTTCGCGATGCCGGCGCGCCTCGCGGGCCGCCGAAGGCAGCCCGAGCCCCGTCGCGACGAACCCGGCCCGGGTCAGCCGGTGCCGGCCGAGCAGCATGGTCTCCGCGACCGTCGCGTGCGGTGGCAGCGCGAGATTCTGAAAGGTCCGCGCCACCCCGAGCGCGGCGATCCGGTGCGGCGCGAGCCCGGTCAGCTCGTCGTCCCCGAGCCGGACACTGCCCGAGGTGGCGCGGTAGACCCCCGACAGCACGTTGAAACAGGTCGACTTGCCCGCGCCGTTCGGACCGATCACGGCATGCACACTGCCGGGCTCGACGGTGAACGAGACGGCGTCGAGGGCGACGAGACCGGCGAAGCGGACGGTGACGTCCCTGAGGGTCAGCGCGGGTGCCTCGGCCGGCGGGCGCGCGGGGTGGTCGTCCTGCGGGCGCGGGAGTACGTCGCTCACGCCGACCACCGCGCCAGCACCGGCCGCCGAGCGCTGTCCGCGTCCTCGGCTGCGGTCTCGTCCACGACACCGAGATAGCGCCTGCGCACCTCGTCGGACGCGGCGAGCTCGTCCGCGGAGCCTTCGAGCGCGACCTGGCCCACCTCCAGGACGTACGCACTGCTGGCGAGCCGCAGCGCGATGGCCGCGTTCTGCTCCACGAGCAGCACCGACGTACCGCGCTCGTTGATCTCCCGGACGGTGTCCGCGATCCGGGCGGCCATCAGCGGCGCGAGCCCCAGCGACGGCTCG
>NZ_JTIY01000001.1:5566433-5567149 GCF_000818175.1 Streptomyces sp. AcH 505 | reverse complement strand
CGGCTCGTCCAGCAGCAGCAGCTTCGGCCGCGCCATCAGGGCCCGCCCGAGCGCGAGCATCTGCTGCTCACCACCGGACAGCAACCCGGCCCGCTGCCGCGCGCGTTCGGCGAGAACGGGGAACAACTCGTGCACCTCGCCCAGCGCCCTGGCGGCCTCCTTACGCCCGCCGGACGCCCCCAGCGACCCCGCGCGCAGATTGTCGGCGACCGTCATCCGGGCGAACACCTGCCGCCCCTCGGGCACTTGCACCACCCCGGCGGCCACCACCCGCGCGGGGCTCAGGCCGTCGAGCGACAGCCCGCCGAACCGGACGGTGCCGGTGGCCGCGCCGCGATGGAAACCGAGGGTGCGCGAAATGGCCCGCAGCAAGGTGGACTTACCGGCACCGTTCCCGCCGAGCACCGCGACGACGCGCCCGGCGGGCACATCGACGGAGACGTCGCGCAGTGCACGCACGGGACCGTAGCCGACGGTCAGGGCACGCACTTCGAGCGCGGCCATGCAGGCTCCTTCCGTCCGGTGATATCCGGAGATGGGAGCCACACCTCAGCATCGGTGCCGTAGCGGGGGCCATGTCGTGGCGGGGAACGGTTGCGGTGTCCCACTGGCGCGAGCGGGTGATTGTGCACGAGCCCAATCGCCGTCCGGCGGGTTCGCCGTCCGGCGGGGGGCGGCCGGGTCCGGTGGTTGCGGTTGTCGTCGCCCGTGCCGGT
>NZ_JTIY01000001.1:5552458-5566408 GCF_000818175.1 Streptomyces sp. AcH 505 | reverse complement strand
CCCGATTGGCCGGGGGCTGAAGGGGGTCGTGCAGGGGTGGTGTCCGGAGCGTAGAGCGTGATTTGTGGCGCATCTCGGCGGTGGCTCCGCGTCTGGCGAGTACGCGCCGTAAATCATGCAGCGCAGGACACGACCCCGGAACGACACCCGGCGACCACCGCAACCAAGACCGCCAACCGAACCGCGCCGGACGGCGACACCGCGCAGGACACGACCCCGGAACGGCCCCCGGCAACAACCGCAACCAAGACCCGCAACCAGAAACCGCGCCGGACGGCGAAGCCGTCAGATCAGGAAGTCGCGCGCGATGTTCGACGCCAGACGTTCCAGCAGCGGGCCCGCCTGCGACATCGACCGCGCCGCGTCCGGCTCCAGGTCGCTCAGTGCGTACGCGCGGCGGATACCCGCCTTGCCCAGTTCCTCCGGCCGCAGCGCCAGCCGCCCGCAGACCGCGATCACCTCGACGTTCCGCGCACGCGCCGCCGCCGCCACGCCCGCAGGCGCCTTGCCGTGGAGCGTCTGCTCGTCCAGGGAGCCCTCGCCGGTGATGACCAGGGTGGCGCGGGACAGCGCCGAGTCGAAGCCGAGCACGTCGAGCATGACCTCGATACCGGGCCGGAAGCTCGCGTGCAGGCCGACCAGGGCCCCGTAGCCGATACCGCCCGCCGCGCCGGCGCCGGGCGCGTGGGCGAGGCCCGTGGCGCGGGAGCCGATGGCGGTCTCCAGGACCTTGGTGTAGTGGGTGAGGGCCGCGTCGAGCGTGGTGACGTCCGCCGCGCTCGCACCCTTCTGCGGACCGTAGATCGCGGCCGCGCCCTTCGGCCCCGTAAGCGGGTTGTCGACGTCGCTCGCGAGGACGATGTCCGTGTCGGCGAGCCGGGGGTCGAGCCCGGACAGGTCGGCGGTCGCGAGGTCGCGCAGGCCGCCACCGCCCGGGCCGACGGGGGCGCCGTCCGTGTCGAGGAGGCGCGCGCCGAGGGCCGTCAGCATGCCCGCGCCGCCGTCGGTCGTGGCGCTGCCGCCGACGCCGAAGACGATGTGCGAAGCGCCCGCGTCGAGCGCGGCGGCGAGCAGTTGGCCCGCGCCGTACGTCGTGGCGGTGAGGGCGGCGAACACGCCGTCGGGCAGGAGCTGCAGGCCGGAGGACTCGGCCATCTCGACGACCGCCGTGCCGTCGCGCAGCGCGAACGCCGCGGTCACCTCGTCACCGAGCGGTCCGGTGACCCGTACCTCGCGCCGTTCGAATCCGGCGGCCACCGCGGCCGCCACCGTGCCGTCCCCGCCGTCGGCGACGGGGAGCGTCTCCACCGTCGCTTCGGGGGCGACGCTCAGCAGCCCCGCGGTCACCCTCTCGGCGACCTGGACCGCTGTGAGTGAACCCTTGAATTTGTCCGCCGCGATGAGCACGCAGGCGGCCTCACGAAGTACTGCTCCGTCCGTCACTTGCAATCCCTTTGCTGTCGAACAAGCAGTCGCGCCGATTTGAGCTTATCCGTACGGGTTGTGCGAGGGGTACGGCGCCCCGGGACCGCGTCGCCGCACGGCCCGGGTGTCCCGGCCGATCCACAGGTCAGACAGGGGTGGCACCGGGCGCGGTTACGATTCCGGTGTGACACTTTCGGACTACGCCACGTACATCGCCGGCCTCCCCCGGGTCCTCGCCGGCGCCGCCACTCTCTTCAGGGACAGCGAGGGACGCGTACTGATCGCAGAGCCCAACTACCGGGAGGGCTGGGTGCTGCCGGGCGGCACCATCGAGTCGGACGAGGGCGAGACGCCGCGCCAGGGTGCCAGGCGCGAGACGCTGGAGGAGATCGGCCTCGATCTGGAGCCGGGCCGGATGCTCGCCGTCGACTGGGTGGTGGGTGAGGGCCGGCCGCCGATCGTCACGTATCTGTACGACGGCGGGGTGCTGGACGCCGAGCAGCTGGCGGCGGTGAAGCTGCAGGAGGAGGAGCTGGTGTCCTGGCGCCTCGTGGACCGCGCCGAGCTGCCCACGTATCTGCTGGGCACGCTCCTGCTGCGGGTGCAGGCGGGGCTCGACGCGCTGGATTCCGGTGCCGGCACGGTGGAGCTGGAGAACGGCCGTCCGGTGAGTTGACCTTCAAGTGTGTCGAACGCCGAGAATCGCGGCATGGACGGCACCCCTGAACTGCTCAGCATCAGCGCTTTCGCGCGGCGCGTCGGTCTCGCACCGAGCGCGCTGCGCTTCTACGACGACTGCCGGGTGCTGTTGCCCGCGCATGTCGACAGATCGACCGGTTATCGCTACTACCGCCCGGACCAGGTGCCGGGCGCCCAGCTGTTGCGTGACCTGCGCGCGACGGGCCTGCCGCTGGCCGAGGTCACGGTCGTACTGGACGGAGACGGATCGCAGGCGGCCCGCGCCGTGCTGGAGCGGCACCGCACCGCCGTGCGGGAGCGGACGCTGGCCGCCGACGCGTCGATCGCGGCCGTGCTGCGGTCGTTGTCGGAGGGCGCTTCGACGGTTGTACGGCTCGACGGCGCGGAACTGGCCGCGGCCGTGCGGCAGGTCGTACCGGCTGTCGGGCACGACGCGGAGCATCCGGTGCTCGGCTGTGTGCTCGTGGAGATCGACGACGGTGAGGTGAGCCTGGTGGCCACCGACCGCTACCGGCTGTCGGTGCGTACGCTGCGCCCGGCGTCGGTGGAAGGACCCCCGCGTGCGCTGCTGGTCGAGGCGGCGGACCTGATCGAGGCGGGGGCGTGGGCAGCGCGCTCCGCCG
This sequence comes from Streptomyces sp. AcH 505, assembly GCF_000818175.1. Lineage (GTDB taxonomy): Bacteria > Actinomycetota > Actinomycetes > Streptomycetales > Streptomycetaceae > Streptomyces. The sequence goes on along the minus strand of NZ_JTIY01000001.1, from coordinate 5,563,661 downwards.
AGGTGGTGGTGACGGCCGATGCCGCCGGCGCCAAGCTCGGCGGTGCTGCGGGCGAGCGTGAACTGGCCCTGAGTGAGGGGGAGTTCCCGGCGTATCGGCAGATCCTGCCGGCGCCCACCGACCGCCGGGTGATCGTGGACCGGACGGCTCTGCTCGCGGTCGTCGCCAGCTTCGACGCCCCGGCGGTCGCGATCCGGTTCGGGGCGGACGAGATCGTCGTGTCCCTGCCGGACGGTTCGCAGCGGCGGGAGTTGCCCGCCGTCTGCGACGCGGGACCGCGGATCGGTTTCGACCCGGCGGTCCTGGCGCCGGCCCTGGAGTCCGGTGTCGGCCCTGATGTGCTGCTGGAGATCGCCGATGTGACCGGTCCTGTGCTGGTGCGCTCGGCCGACCAGGGCAGTTTCACCACGCTCGTGATGCCGGTCAGCCTCGCCCCGGCGGCGGCGTGAAGGCGGATGCCGGCCGCCGGAAATGGGGCGGCGTCCGGTGAGGTGATCAAGCTACGCTCGGCGGTATGACTCTCGTCGCGATCCTCAGCGGCGCCGGGATCTCGACGGATTCCGGCATCCCCGACTACCGCGGCCCGAACGGGGTGTGGCGCCGCGATCCCGAGGCCGAGAAGCTCGTCACGTACGACGCGTACATGAGCGATCCGGAGATCCGGCGGCGCTCGTGGCGGATGCGCGGCGACAGTCCCGCGCTGCGCGCCGAGCCCAACGCCGGGCATCGCGCGGTGACGGAACTCGAACGGTCCGGTACGGCGGTCCGGGTGATCACCCAGAACGTCGACGGGCTGCACCAGCTCGCCGGTATGCCGGAGCGCAAGGTGCTCGAACTGCACGGCACGGCGCGGTCGGTCGTGTGCACCCGGTGCCATGCGCGCTCCGCGATGCGGGACGCGCTGGACCGGGTCGCGGCGGGTGAGGACGATCCGGCGTGCCTGGTGTGCGGCGGGATCCTCAAGTCGGCGACGGTGATGTTCGGCGAGCGGCTCGATCCCGAGGTGCTGGGGCAGGCGTTGGCGATCGCCAAGGCGTGCGAGGTGTTCGTCGCGGTCGGTACGACGCTCCAGGTGCACCCCGCCGCGTCACTGGCGGGCGTCGCCGCCGACCACGGCGCGCGGCTCGTCGTGGTCAACGCCGAGCCGACGCCGTACGACGACCGCGCGGACGAGGTCGTACGCGAACCGATCGGCACCTCACTGCCCGCGCTGCTCAAGGGGTTTCACGCCTAGGGAGTGTCCGCGAAGTATCGTCGTCCACCCCCGCGAGCCAGACGAGACTTCGCGGACACGACCTAGAACAATGTCGCTCCGACCGGGGCCACGGTGGCTGCGCCTTCGAAGACCAGCAGTCGTTGTTTACGGTCGAGGCCACCGCCGTAGCCGATGAGGCTGCCGGTCGAGCCGATGACCCGGTGGCAGGGGACGATGATGCTGATGGGGTTCCTGCCGTTGGCGAGTCCCACCGCGCGTGACGCGGCGGGTTTGCCCAGGGCGTCGGCGAGTTGACCGTACGACCGGGTCTCCCCGTAAGGAATCAGCTGGAGTTGTTCCCACACGCTCAGCTGGAACGGGGTGCCCGCGAGGCTGATCGGCAGATCGAAGTGGGTCAACTCGCCGTCGAAATAGGCGGCGAGCTGGCGCTCGGTCTCCCGGAACGGGCGCGGATCGGGGTCGCCGAAGCTCTCCTCCGGCGGCCGGTGCCGGTGGTTGACCATGTAGAGGCCGCTGAGCCTGTCGTCCGTGGCGACGAGGGTCAGCGGGCCGTACGGGCTGTCGATGACGGTGTGTTGCTTGTGCACGTCGAATGTCCTTAGCCGGGAAGGTGGTTGATGGGGTGGTCGCCGGTGGCCCACAGGTACTGGACGGCGTACGCGCGCCAGGGCCGCCAGGCCGCCGCGCGTGCGGTGAGCGCCGCAGGGGTGGCCGGCAGCCCGAGGTCCTGGGCTGCGCGGCGTACGCCGAGGTCGCCGGGGAGGAAGGCGTCGGGGTCGCCGAGCGCGCGCATCGCGATCGACTCGACGGTCCAGGGCCCGAATCCGGGCAGGGCGGACAGCTCCGCCCTGGCCTGTTCCCAGTCGCTGTCGGCGCCGAGCCGCAGGGACCCGTCGGCGAGCGCCGCGACCAGGGTGGTCAGGGTCGTCCGCCGGGAGCGCGGCATGGCCAGCGCCTCCGGATCGAGCCCGGCCAGGGTCTCGGGGGTGGGGAAGAGATGAGTGAGCCCGCCCTCGGGATCCTCGATCGGCACGCCGTGCGCCGTGACCAGCCGGGCCGCGTGCGTACGGGCCGCGGCGGTGGAGACCTGCTGGCCCAGCACGGCCCGTACGGCGAACTCGGCCGCGTCCACCGTGCGGGGCACCCGCCGTCCCGGCCCCTCGGCCACCAGCGGCGCCAGCTCGGGGTCGGACGCGAGCTGTTCGTCCACGGCGACGGGATCGGCGTCCAGGTCGAGCAGCCGGCGGCAGCTGCTGATGGCGAGGGTGAGATCGCGCGGGTCGGTGAGGAGGAGCCGGCAGGCGATGTGGTCGGCGCGCGGCGCGAGGGCGACGATGCCGTGACCGTACGGCAGGGTGAGCGTGCGGCGGTACGCCCCGTCCCGCCACTCCTCGACGCCGGGCACGGCGGTGGCGGCGAGGTGCCCGAAGAGATTGTCGGGGTTGAGGGGCGCGCGGAACGGCAGCCGCAGGCTGATCACCCCGGGCGCTGCGGGCTCGGAGCCACGCCCGTGCCGGGCGTTGCGGGCGCGCAGCTCGCTCGGTGACAGCGCGAACACCTCGCGCACGGTGTCGTTGAACGCGCGGACCGAGGCGAACCCGGCGGCGAACGCCACCTCGGCCATCGGCAGTGTGGTGGTCTCGATGAGGACCCTGGCCGTCTGCGCACGCTGCGCACGGGCCAGGGCCAGCGGTCCCGCCCCCAGCTCGGCGCTGAGCTGCCGCTCGATCTGCCGGGCGGAGTACCCGAGCCGCGCGGCGAGCCCCGGAACGCCGTCGCGGTCGACGACACCGTCCTGGATGAGCCGCACGGCCCGCGCGACGGTGTCGGCGCGCGCGTTCCACTCCGGCGACCCGGGGCTGGTGTCGGGCCGGCACCGCTTGCACGCCCGGAACCCGGCCTGCTGGCAGGCGGCGGCGCTGGGCAGGAACGTCATGTTCTCGGCTTTCGGCGGCACGACGGGACAGCTGGGCCTGCAGTAGATCCGGGTGGTCAGGACCGCGGTGAAGAACCACCCGTCGAAGCGCGCGTCCTTGGACCGGACGGCACGCACGCAACGCTCGGTGTCGGTGTGCATGACTCAAGCATCGGGCACGGCGCCGCCCCGGGCTGGCGAAAAAACGACATCAGCCTTCGGGCCCCCGCAGCGTGTCCTGTCACAGGCGGGACGGCTGCCTTGTCTCTACTTGAGCAGCACAAACACGATCGGTGCCGGAAAACGGCCCCACCGAGGGCGGCCGGAGCACCGTGAGAACTCTGGAAGGAACCCCTGATGAAGATCGTCGTAATCGGTGGAACCGGGCTCATCGGCTCGAAGGTGGTCGCCAGGCTCAACGAGCACGGCCACGAGGCGGTGCCGGCGGCGCCGAACACGGGTGTCAACACCGTCACCGGGGAGGGTCTGGCCGAGGCGCTCCAGGGAGCGTCGGTCGTCGTGGACGTCTCGAACTCCCCCTCGTTCGAGGACGACGCCGTCACGAAGTTCTTCCGCGTCTCCACGACCAACCTGCTCAAGGCGGAGGCGGACGCCGGGGTGAGGCACCACGTGGCCCTCTCCGTCGTCGGCACCGACCGCCTGCAGGAAAGCGGCTACTTCCGCGCCAAGCAGGCCCAGGAAGACATGATCAAGGCCTCCGGCCTTCCGTACTCGATCGTGCACGCGACGCAGTTCTTCGAGTTCGCGAAGAGCCTCGCCGACTCGGCGACGGAGGGCGACACGGTGACCGTCGCCCCCATCAAGATCCAGCCCATCTTCTCCGGCGACGTGGGGACCGCCGTGGCCCGCACGGCCGCCGGCGAACCCGTCAACGGCACGACGGAGGTCGCCGGTCCCGACGTCTTCGAGCTTGAGGACTTCATCCGGCAGGGCCTCGCGGTCAAGAACGACCCGCGCACGGTCGTGACGGACCCGCACGGCCTGTACTGGGGCGCCGCACTCAAGGAATCCGACCTGCTCCCCGCCCCCGGCGCACACATCGCCGAAACCCACCTCGCCGACTGGAGCGCCCAGCAGCGATAGCTCTGCGGGACCCCGGCCCTGTCACGGAAGTGGCGGGGCCGTGCCCGCGACACATCGCGGGCCGGCGACCAGGCGCAGCACCACTGCGCCGACAAGCGCCCCACCGGCCCCCGCCGCGGGAGTGGTCAGTCGACGTACAGGGCGAACGCCTCGTACGCCCGCTCGTCGAAGAGGACGAACCTGACCTCTTCCACCGGGAGGGTGGCCGCCTCCCTGACCGTGTTGACCGCGATGCGGGCGCCGTCTTCCATGGGCCAGCCGTAGACGCCGGTGGACACGGCCGGGAAGGCTACGGTTCTGGCGCCCTGCTCGGCCGCGACGCGCAGGGACTCGCGGTAGCAGGAGGCGAGTAGCGCTGAGCGGTCTTCGGTGCTGCTCCAGACCGGGCCGACCGTGTGGATGACCCAGTGGGCGTCGAGGCGGCCCGCCGTTGTGGCTACCGCTTGGCCGGTGGGGAGGCCGCGGCCGTAGTGGCCTGCCCGCAGGTCGCGGCAGGCGGCCAGGATTTCGGGGCCGCCTCGGCGGTGGATCGCGCCGTCCACGCCTCCGCCGCCCAGCAGGGACGAGTTCGCCGCGTTGACGATGGCGTCGGTCTGCTGCTCGGTGATGTCGCCGCGTACCAGGGTCAGGGTGGTCATCGGGTCGCTCCGTCGGGGCGTCGGTCGGGGGGCGGGGTCAGCTTGCGCGCAGTTTGCGCCAGACGGATTTCGCCGCGTTGTGGCCCGACATGCCGTGCACCCCCGGGCCCGGCGGCGTTGCCGACGAGCAGATGTAGACCGCGGGGTGCGGCGTGGAGTACGGCGAGAGGCTGAGTTTGGGGCGCAGGAGGAGTTGGAGGCCGGCGACCGAGCCGCAGGCGATGTCGCCGCCCACGTAGTTGGCGTTGCGCGCGGCGAGTTCGGGCGGGCCCGCCGTGGCGCGGGCGAGGACGCGGTCGGTGAAGCCGGGGGCGAAGCGCTCGATCTGGCGCTCCACGGCTTCCGTCAGATCGCCCTCCCAGGCGTGCGGGACATGGCCGTACGCCCAGAAGACGTGTTTGCCCTCGGGGGCGCGCGACGGGTCGACGAGGCTGGGCTGGGCGGTGATCAGGAACGGGGTGCGGGGCGGGTGGCCGCCGACGGCCTGCTTCAGGGCCGTGCCGATCTCGCCGCTGGTCGGGCCGATCTGGACGGTGCCGGCTCTGCGGGGTGCCTCCGCCGTCCAGGGCACGGGGCCGTCCAGGGCGTAGTCGATCTTGAAGACGCTCGCGCCGTAGCGGTATCCGTCGTACACCCGGCCCAGCCGGGCGATACGCGCCAGCGCCGTCGGTGAGGTGTCGAAGATGTACGCGCGGGCCGGCGGCAGGTCGTCGAGGCGCTTGACCTCGTAGCCGGTGTGGATCGTGCCGCCCTGGTCGCGGAGGTAGCCGGCGAGGGCGTCCGAGATCGACTGGGAGCCGCCGCGCGCCATCGGCCAGCCGCCCGCGTGCGCGGCGAGGGCGAACATCAGTCCCACTCCTCCGGTGGCGATCCCGCCGAACGGCGCGATGACATGGGCGACGAGGCCGGCGAAGAGGGCCCGCGCCTTCTCGTCGCGGAAGCGGCGCATCAGCCAGCTGTAGGGCGGCAGTCCGGCCAGACCGAACCGGGCGAGGGTGACCGGGTCGCGGGGCAAAGAGATCGGCGGCAGGGACAGGAAGTCGCGGGCGAGCGCGTCCCATTTGCCGAGGAACGGCGTGACCAGGCGGCGGTACACCCCCGCGTCGTGTGCGCCGAACGACGCGGCGGTCTCGGCCGGCGAGCGGGACAGCACGGCCGATGTGCCGTCGTCGAAGGGATGCGCCATGGGCAGCTCCGGCTGGAGCCATTCCAGCCCGTACCGGTCCAGGGGCATCGCCTTGAAGGCCGGGGATCCGGCGCCCAGCGGGTGGACGGCGGAACAGGGGTCGTGGCGGAAGCCCGGGAGGGTCAGCTCCTCCGTCCGCGCGCCTCCGCCCACGGTCTCCTTCGCTTCGAAGACGGCCACGGCAAAACCGCGTCTGGCCAGTTCGACCGCGGCGGTCAGCCCGTTGGGTCCCGCCCCTACGACGACTGCATCGAGCATCGACGGCACCTTCGGACTCCTTTGTCAGCCGATGGCAAGAGGGTCCAGGATATTCCCGGGCACCGACAGCCCGAGCCCGGGTACTGTCCGCGACGAGGAATTCGACGACGATTTTCGCGGCGGGCGGCACGATGGACGAGACGATCGAAGCGATGGCGGCACGGCTCGTCGGCGTACCGGGGGTACGCGCCGTCGCGCTGGGCGGCAGCCGCGCCCGGGGTACGCAGCGGCCCGACTCCGACTGGGATCTGGGCGTCTACTACCGCGGCGAGCTGGACACGACCGCGCTGGCCGCGCTGGCGGGTGAGATGACGGGACGTCAGGTGGAGGTCGCGGGCCCCGGCGGCTGGGGCCCGTGGGTGAACGGCGGCGCCTGGCTGACGGTGGACGGCGTCGCCGTTGACTGGATCCTGCGCGACCTCGACCGGGTGGAGCGGGTGTGGGCGGAGTGTGTCGCGGGCCGGTTCGAGGTGGGGCACCAGCCCGGCCATCCGCTGGGCTTCTGGTCGCCCGCGTACGCCGGTGAGGTCGCCCTGTGCCGCGTACTGGCCGACCCTGACGGCGAGTTGACGCGGCTGCGCGCCACGGCGCAGAGCTACCCGGACGCGCTGCGGACCGCCCTGGTCGAGGCGGCCTGGGAGGCGGACTTCTCGGTGACCAACGCGCGCAAGTCGGCAGCGGCCGGTGACGCGCTCCATGTGTCGCTGTGCCTGTCGCGGGCCTTCGGCGTCCTCGCGCAGGCGCTGCTCGCCCGGCACCGGGTCTGGTGCGTCAACGAGAAGGGCGCGCTCGCCACGGCGGCCGGACTGCCGTCGGCCCCCGCCGACTTCGCCGACCGCGTGGCGGCGGCGCTGCGCTCGCTGGACACGGAAGCGGTCGGGTCGGCGGCGCGGCTGGTGCGGGAGACGCGAGAGTCGCTGGCCAGTTGAGCGGGCGTCAGGTCGGCGCGCGTCAGGTCAGCAGGCGTCAGATCAGCGAGCGTCGGGTCAGCAGGCGTCAGGTCAGCAGGTGCTCCCTGATCCGCCGGGCAGTCGCCTCGTCCCTGGCCGCCGTGAACGGCAGTGCGTTGCCGCCGGTGATACGGAACGGCTCGCCGGAGAGCGTCAGTTCGGCGCCGCCCGCCTCCTTCACCAGCAGCAGGCCCGCCGCGTGGTCCCAGGCGAACTCCCAGTTGAAGGCGACCGCGTCGAGCGCGCCGCGCGCCACGGCCAGATACTCCAGGCCCGCCGAACCGCAGGGGCGGGCGTCGACGCCTTCGGTGCGCAGCCCGAGCAGGGCGCGCTTCTGGGCGTCCGTCGTGTAGTCCGGGTGCGACATGGCCACCGTGAGCACCGCGCCGGGCTCGGGCGAGCCGGACCGCAGCGGTACGCCGTTCAGCCGGGCGCCCCTGCCGCGTACGGCGACGGCCATCTCGTCCAGCACCGGTGCGTACGTCCAGGAGGCCAGCACCTCGCCGCCCCAGGCGAGCGCGACGAGTGAGCAGAAACCGGGCTCGCCCCTGACGAACTGGCGGGTGCCGTCCACGGGGTCGACGATCCAGACGGGGGCTTCGCCGCGCAGTTCCTTGTAGACGGCGGGGTCCGCGTGGACGGCCTCCTCGCCGACGACGACGGAGCCGGGCAGCAGCGCGGTGAGCGCGGCGGTGAGATGCGCCTCGGCGCCCCGGTCGGCGACGGTCACCAGGTCGTGCGGACCGTTCTTCTCGACGATCTCGTGGGCGGCGAGCTGCCGGAAGCGGGGGGTGATCTCGGCGGCGGCAGCAGCGCGTACCGCCGCCTCGACGGCGGACACGCGGGGGCCGTCGCGCAGCGGCACCGTTCCGAACACAGAGTCATCGATCATGCCGTCCAGCCAATCATGGCCGGGTGCGGCGCGGACGGCCGGTCGTGTGACATCTCAGCGACCGACGGCGTAACCCTGCATGCCACGGGGGTTGGCCGCCGCCGACAGGATCCCGGTGTGCGGGTCCCTGGCGACGGCGCACAGCCGCCCCTCGGACCAGGGTTCACCGACTGTGACCTCATGACCGCGGCGGCGCAGCTCCTCGATCACACCGGGGTCCATGCGCTCCTCGACGATCACACTGCCCGGCCGCATCCCGCGCGGGTAGAAGGAGCTGGGGAAGGCGTCGTTGTGCCAGTTGGGCGCGTCGATGGCGCCTTGCAGGTCCAGGCCGCCGCGCACCCGGTCGCGCAGGACGAGCGCGAGGAAGAAGTGCAGCTGCCACTGGTCCTGCTGGTCACCGCCGGGGGTGCCGAAGGCGACAGTGGGCACGCCGTCGCGCAGCGCGAGGGAGGGGGTGAGGGTGGTGCGGGGCCTGCGCCCCGGGGTCAGCGAGTTGGGCAGGCCCTCTTCGAGCCAGGCCATCTGCAGCCGGGTGCCGAGCGGGAAGCCCAGCTCGGGCACGACGGGATTGGACTGGAGCCAGCCGCCGCTCGGGGTCGCGGAGATCATGTTGCCCCAGCGGTCCACGATGTCGAGATGGCAGGTGTCGCCGCGGGTCGTGCCGTCCTTGGCGACGGTCGGCTCGCCCGCGCCCGCCGCCGCCGGCACGTCGAACTCGGCGTCACCGGCGGCGACGGCGGTCACGTGCGCGCCGAGCACCGGCTGCCGCCCGTCCGGGCTGCCGGGGCGCAGTTCGTAGGAGGCCCGCTCCCCGACGAGCGCGCGGCGCCGGGTGTTGTACGGCTCCGACAGCAGCGCCTCGAGCGGTACGTCGGCGGCGTCGCCGTACCAGGCCTCCCGGTCGGCCATGGCCAACTTGCAGCCCTCGACGAGGAGATGGACGTACTCGGCGGAGCCGTACCGGGGCAGCTCATCGGCGCGGCCGGGCAGCAGCGCCAACTGCTGCAGGAACGCCGGGCCTTGGCTCCAGCCGCCCGCCTTGCAGAGGGTCCAGCCGTCCCACGTGTAGGTGACGGGTGCCTCGTACGCCGCCGACCAGCCGACCAGATCGGCGGCCGTCAGCGTGCCCGTATGGCGTGCGCCGCTGGTGTCCATGGTGGGGGTCGCCGCCTGCCGTACCAACGCGTCGGCGACGAACCCCTCGCGCCAGATGGCCCGTGCGGCCTCGATCTGCGCCAACCGCCCTGCCCCGCCTGCCGCTTCCTCCGCCTCGGCGATCAGCCGGCGCCAGGTGGCGGCGAGCGCGGGATTACGGAACAGCGCGCCCGGCTCGGGTGGTTGACCGCCCGGGAGGTAGACGTCGGCCGACGACGTCCACTCCGTCTCGAAGAGTTCGCGCACCGCCCCGACGGTGTGCGCGATCTGCTCGACGGGCGCGTGGCCGTCCTCCGCGTAGCCGATGGCGTACCGCAGCACCTCGGCCGGCGTCTTCGTACCGTGGTCGCGCAGCAGCACCATCCAGGCGTCGAAGGCGCCGGGTACGGCGGCGGCCAGCGGTCCGGTGCCGGGCACCAGCCGCAGTCCCAGCGAGGTGTAGTGGGCCACGGTGGCACCCGCGGGGGCGGGGCCCTGCCCGCACAGCACCTGGACCTCGCCGCCGGCGGGCGCGAGGATGATCGGCACCTCGCCGCCGGGTCCGTTGAGATGCGGCTCGACGACATGCAGGACGAACCCGGCCGCCACGGCGGCGTCGTACGCGTTGCCGCCGTCCTCCAGGACCGCCATCGCGGACTGCGAGGCGAGCCAGTGCGTGGAGGACACCATGCCGAAGGTGCCCTGGAGCGTGGGGCGGGTCGTGAACATGTGGCTCTCACCTCGCTGTTCGCACCGACCGGTCGTTCCGGTCGCCGCCCGGGCAGACTATCGACAGGGGGCCACCGCGCTCACCGCCCGTCGCCATAAATGGCTCGCGGCCGGCGCGAGGGGTCGGTAGTCTCGCCGCGATGACGACTCCTTCTGTGTACAGATCGGGGGACCCGTCCGCGCAAGGTGAGTGCTGATGCTCACCTCGACCGCGAACAGGGATGCCCGCTTTTCCTTCTGGCCGCGCGTGCGCGAGTTCGCCGTGCCGGCCTCCATGATCGAGACTGCGACCGCCCGCCGGCACGCCGGTGACTGGGCGGGGGCGTGTGCCGCCGCAGGCTTCGACGTCGATTTCCGTCTCCGTGACGTGGCGCGTACCCACGGCAGGCAACTGAGGGCCCGGCTGCGGGCCGATCTGCGCCAACTGGCGCCGGACCTGCTGCGCTGGCACATGCCGAGGATCGCTCCTGACGGGCTGCTGCGGCCGGGGCTGACCGTCGCGCTGGCCCGGTACGGGTCCGCAGGGCAGGACGAAGCCGCAGGGCAGGGAGGGGCTGCGGGGCCGGACGAAGCGAGCCCGGTGTATCTCGTGGCCCGTACGGCGCCGGCCTGGGCGGATGCCGGTCAGCGGATCAGTCTCGCGCTGTGGGACGGCTCGCTCCCCACCGCCGGCGACCGCCGTCATCCGCATCCACGGCCCGACCGGCGGTTCCGCTTCGACCTGCACCGGCATCTGTGGGACGCACGCAGGACCGACGAGCTGCGTGTCCGGTCGGGGGCCGAGGGGCCGCCCGCCGACAGCGGCCCGGAACTGCCGGCGGCAATGCCTCAGGGACTCCACTGTGCCGTGGACCGCTGGCCGGCCGAGGCGGCGATCCTGCTCGGTGCCGAACGCCGGTCCACCGGGAGCGCCGATACCGGCGGCACCTTCACCGTACGGCTCGCATCCAGGCACCGGCTGGTCCTGGACCTTGTCCCGGACAGGGACAGGGACAGGCACGGGGACGGCGGCGCGCCGCGACTGCGGATCGCGAACACTCCCCCGGCCGACGCGTCGGCACTGCCCGTCCTGCCCGACGCGGCGACGTGGGTACCGCCCGACCTGGAGCTGATCCGCAGCGGTTCGATCGCGGCCCGTCAGCTGCACCCGCTCGTCGCCGCAGCGCTGCTGCCGGACC
>NZ_JTIY01000001.1:5545520-5552124 GCF_000818175.1 Streptomyces sp. AcH 505 | reverse complement strand
CCGGCCGGCGGCCCGCCGCCGAGCCAGGACCGGGCGGGACAGCCGCGCCTCGTGGAGTGCCGTGGGGCTCAGCACCGGATCGGTCTGGTCGACGGGGTGCTCGTCCCGCTGGACCACGACCCCGCCGAGATCCGCCGCGAGGAGCTGCTGGTCGCGCTGACCGGCACGCCGCTCCCCTGTCTGCGGGCCGTCGACGAGGCGCACCGCCGTCCCGACTGCCTCACCGGCGTGCGCGAACGGCTCGACCACGGCGACACCGCCGGTGCGCTGGCCGTGGTCGAGGGCCTGCTGGGCCGCGAGGCGGTGCTGCGGACCGGCGCGCTCCGGGACGAGCTGGAGGCAGCAGCGCGACGGCGGATCACCTACGGGCTGTACCGGTCGGGTCTGATCGGCACCAGCGCCGACAGCAGCCTGCCGGGCCCGCGTCGCCCCCGCCACCACCGCTCGCACCCGCGCCTGACGACGGCTCGCTGACCCACCGGCCGCCCGTACCCTGCCCCGCCTCGCATCGCCTCGCATCGCCTCGCATCGCCTCGCATCGCCTCGCATCGCCTCGCATCGCCCCGCCCGAACCCCATCCGGTTCCACCCGACACACACAAGGTGATCACTCATGCCCGTACCTGCCCATGACTCCCAACTCGACGTCGCCGCAGAGCTGTTGACACTGCTGCGCGACACGACCACCGAACCGCGCCCCGACGCGCAACTGGAGGCGCTCACCCTCGCCGTCGCCGCCGACCTGCCCGTACTGCTGTGGGGTGAGCCCGGCATCGGCAAGACGGCGGCGCTGACCCAGCTGGCGGCGGCCCTGGACCTGCCGCTGACCACGGTGATCGCCAGTGTGCACGAGCCGTCCGACTTCTCCGGGCTGCCCGTCGTCGGGGACGATCCCGCCGAACAGGGCGTGCCGATGGCACCGCCGGACTGGGCCGTACGGCTGGTACGGGCGGGCCGGGGGCTGCTGTTCCTCGACGAGCTGTCCACGGCGCCGCCCGCCGTGCAGGCCGCCCTGCTGCGGCTGGTGCTGGAGCGGCGGGTCGGCGCCCTGCGGCTGCCGCCGGGGGTACGGATCGTGGCAGCGGCCAACCCCCGGTCGTCGGCGGCCGACGGCTGGGAGCTGAGTCCGCCGCTGGCCAACCGTTTCGTCCATCTGCAGTGGGCGCACGACCAGGACGTGGTCGTACGCGGCCTCGGCGGGACCTGGCCCCGGGCGACGCTGCCACGGCTCGACCCCGGCCGGCTGTCCGAGTCGGTGGCCGTCGCCCGGCGCGCGGTGTGCGGGCTGCTCGCCGCCCGGCCCGCGCTCGTCCACCGGCTGCCCACCACCGAGACGCGCAGGGGCGGCCCGTGGCCGTCCCCCCGGAGCTGGGAGATGACGCTGTGTCTGATCGCTTTCGCGACGGCGGCCGACGCCTCGCGGGACGCGCTCGCCCTGCTGGTCAGGGGCACCGTCGGCGACGGTGCGGGGCTTGAGCTGATGGCCGGTCTCGACCGGATGGACCTGCCCGACCCGGAGACGCTGCTGGCCGACCCTCTGGCTGTTCCGCTCCCCGAGCGGGGCGATCTGCGCCAGGCCGTGCTCGACGGGGTGGTGGCCGCGGTCCGCAAACGCCCCGACAAGGTCCGCTGGGACGCGGCATGGGCGCTCCTGGTGCGGGCGCTCGAGACGGGCGCTCCCGACCTGGTGGTCGTCCCGGCGACGACACTCGCCACGCTGCGTCAGCCGGACTGGGAGGTGCCGCCCACGATCGAGCAGCTTGCCGGGGCGGTGTCCCTGTCGCAGCGCGCGGACCGGGCGGCGGCCCGGACGACTGCCCGCACGAAGGTCGCGGCGAAGGCCGGCCGATGAGCGCGGAGGTCGGGACGACCGCGGACGCACCGCGAACCTCGGACGACCCGGGAGGCTTGGACGTCGACAAGCTCTTCGCCGCCCGGCTGCACGCCGCCCGGGTCCGGCCCTATCTGTCGACGGCGCTGTTCGCCCTGCACACGGTCGCATCGCGCGCGGTCCCGACGATGGCCGTCGACCGGCACTGGCGGTGCTACGTGTCGCCCGGTTTCGTCGACCGCACACCGGTCGAGGAACTGGCCGGTGTGTGGGTGCACGAGGTGTCGCACCTGCTCCGCGACCACCACGGGCGCGGCGACAGGTTCGCGCGGACGCACGGGCTGACGGGCCCGGCGGAGCGGCTGCGGATGAACATCGCCGCGGACCTGGAGATCAACGACGACGTGTACGGCGACGGTCTCGTACGGCCCGAAGGCGCCGTGCATCCGGCGCTGTTGAGGTTGCGCTCCGGAGAGCTGATGGAGGACTACCTGCACCAGTTCCGGCTCGGGCCGCACACCGCCGAGCTGGCCTGGCTGGACTGCGGCAGCGGCGCCGACGGCCGGGAACGGGAGTGGGAGCTGGGGCCCGACGGGGCGCACGGCCTCAGCGAACAGGAACGCGACGGGGTCCGTTTCCTGGTGGCGCAGGGCCTCACCGGCCGGCCGGGCAGCGCGCCGCGCGGGTGGAAGCGGTGGGCGGAGGAGGCGTTCCACCCGCCGCAGCCGTGGCGGGAGCTGCTGGGGGCGGCGATCCGCTCGGCGGTCTCGGGGTCCGGCGCGGGCGAGGACTACAGCTACGGCCGGCCGTCGCGGCGCTCGGCGGGGCTGCCCGGTGTGATCCTGCCGAGCCTGCGGCGCAGACCGCCCCGGGTCTCGGTGGTCGTCGACACCTCCGGTTCGGTGAGCGACACCGAACTCGGCAGTGCGCTGCTGGAGGTCGCCGCGATCTCCCGGGCGGTGGGCGGCCGTCGCGATCTCGTGACCGTACTGCCGTGCGACGCTGCGGCCCACCTCGTGCATCCGCTCTGCCGTGGGGAGGGGATTCCGCTGATGGGCGGTGGCGGTACGGATCTGCGTACGGGTTTCGCCAGGGCGCTCAAGGCGCGGCCGGGCCCCGATGTGGTGGTGGTCCTGACGGACGGTCAGACGCCGTGGCCGCAGGCCCGGCCGCCGTGCCGGACGGTGGTGGGCCTGTTCCCCCGGCGGCGCGGCGATTCGTGGCGCGAGGACGATCCCGACCACCGGCCGGACTCGCCGCCCGCGTGGGCACGGGTGGTCGACATCGACGGCTAGGGAGTGTCCGCGCGACGCGGAGCGGCGCCGACACCGCTCCCGTACGCGCGCTCCACCGGCGGGCGCTCGGTACGGTGATCACGCACGGGCCCGCGCGCACCGCCCGTACCGCGTACCTCTCCCGCCGCCCATGAACGAGGAGCCGTCCCCATGGCCACACAGCCGCCGTCACTCGACTCCGCCCAGCACCAGATCGGCCTGGGCCTGGCCGCACTCGGGCGGCCCGGGTACATCACGTCCGACCGGGAGCGTGACCTGCCGGCGGGGCGGGGGGTGGACGCGATGCGACGGCGTACGCACAAGGTGCTCGACCACGCGTACGAGCGCGGGGTGCGGTACTTCGACGCGGCGCGCTCGTACGGGCGGGCCGAGGAGTTCCTGGCCGAGTGGCTGAACGACGGCTCGGAGCGGCCGGGGGTGGTCGTCGGCAGCAAGTGGGGTTACACGTACACGGCGGACTGGCAGATCGAGGCCGAGCAGCAGGAGGTCAAGGACCACAGCTCGGCCACCTACAGCAGGCAGCTCGCCGAGTCACGGATACTGCTGGGCTCCCGGCTGAACCTCTACCAGGTGCACTCCGTCACGACCGACAGCCCCGCCCTCACCGACGTCAGCCTGCACAAGCGGCTCGCCGCGCTCGCCGCCGAGGGGGTCACGGTCGGGATCACGACCAGCGGTCCCGACCAGGCCGACACCATCCGGGCGGCGCTCGACGTCAGTGTCGGCGGCGCCCCGCTGTTCCGCAGTGTGCAGGCCACCTGGAACCTGCTCGAACCGTCGGCGGGACCCGCCCTGGCCGAGGCGCACGGCTCCGGCTGCATGGTCATCGTCAAGGAGGCCCTGGCCAACGGCAGGCTCGTCCGCCCCGACGCGCGCCTCGACCCGCTGCTCGGCCCGGTCGCCGAGGCGACGGAGACCTCGTACGACGCGGTGGCGCTGGCGGCGGCGCTCCAGCAGCCGTGGTCCGACGTCGTCCTCGCGGGCGCCGTGACCACGGGCCAGCTCGACTCGAACCTGCGCGCCCCGGCGATCACTCTCGGGCCTGACCAGCTCAGTCCGCTGGTCACGGACCTGGCGGAGCCTCCGGCGGCGTACTGGACCCACCGCTCCCGGCTCCCCTGGAACTGACGGCCTGGGGGTCCTTCGCGGGGAACGGCACGGCAGGGTGCCGGTGTCCACGTACGGCTGCCCACAGGACGGACACCACCAGGACCGCGATCCCGAGCGCCGCCAGACCGGCCAGCACCTCGTTCAGTGTGCCGTCGGTCAGCCGGGCCCGGTCCGGTTGACCGCCGTCCAGTACGCCTCTGCTGATGAGGACGGCCGCGGAGAGGCCGGCGGTGTCGGCGCCCAGGAGGACGGGGAGGATCCATGCCTGGCCCACCCGCAGCCACAGGACCGTGGCCGCGCCGAGCAGCAGGCTCACGACGGTCGTCGGCAGCGAGGCCGTCGCCCCGTCGATGTCGAACTGCGCGTCCAGCCAGGCCGCGGCGGCCAGAGCCACCAGGGCGAGCAGGAGTGTGCCGGTGCAGCGCCAGAGCGTGCCGAAGAGGGTTCGTGGCGCGGGCAGTTGGCCTGAGGGCAGGTCAGTGGGCGGGTCGGTGGGAGCCATGGCGGTCATGATGCCGTTCGCGCCCCGGCTCAGGCGCGCTTCAGGCTGTCGATCATGCCGCCCCAGGCAGGTCCTTCCCAGTTGATGACGACGGCCGAGCCGTCGGGCTTCCGCTCCAGGGTGCCGCGTGTGCGCTCCGGGTCCGGCTTCTGGCAGGCCAGGGTGAGCACCGGCTTCTTCGTACCGGCCCCCGTTATCGTGCCGGGACAGGCGAGCTTGCCCGTGGTGGTGACCTTGGTGCCGGTGACCGTCAGGGTGGCGATGGGGCTGTCGTCGTTGATGGGCCGCCAGGTGCCGTCCAGGCCCTTGCCCGCCGAACTGTCCGCCGCACCGGCGGCCGGGCTGTCCGACGGCGTCGCGGGCGCCTCGGCCGCCGGTGACCTGGACGGTTCGGCCGTGGCCTTCGCCGAGCCGCCCGAGGCGTCCGACGAGGAGCCGCCGCCACAACCGGCCAGCAGAACGGCGGTTGACGACATCAGGGCAGCGGCGAGCAGAGCTTTACGCATGGAGCGAGGTTCCTCCCGTGACCGGTGCGCGCACCGGCGTGTACATGGTCAGCAGCTATCTCAGCACACGGCGGGTGGCGGCGGTCCGCCGCCTGCGGTACGCGGATGGCCCACGCCCGCGTGCGTGACCCGGCGGCGCGTCCCAGGGTGGGGGCATGAGCACTCGCCACCAGTCCCAGCGGACGACCGATCTCGACACCCGACTCCTGACGACCGGAGCGGTACTCACCGCGACCGGCGCCGCGCTCGCCTGCGCGGGGCTGGCACTCGCCGGCTTCGCCATGCTGACTGCGGGACGTAAGGCGCTCCACCGGATGGACGTGAGCCCGTCCGAGCAGGCGGCGGTCAAGTGGCGCCAGGCCCGCGAGGCGTCCCGTGCGGGTGTGCAGGCGTGGCAGTCGGCGAGCGACGGCGGCGGCCGGGTCACCCAGTTCTGATCACGCGGAACCGGCGGCCGTGACACGCGGCGCCGTGACACGCGGCGACGCGCCCGGCGCACTGCTCCACCGAGGCGCCGGGCGCGATCACATCACCTGCGGACGAGCGTCCCTGACCCTACGGTCCCCGGCATGAGCGACTCCCCCGGCGCACCGCCCCCGCACGTGCTCGCCGCCTTCGGCGCCGCCTCCGGGACACCGCCCCGGCTGCTGCCGGGCGGCCAGGGACAGACCTGGCGCTCCGGGGACTCGTCCTCAAGCCGGTGGCACTGGAAGCCGAGACGCACTGGCGGGCCGAGACGCCGGCGGCGCTGGCGCCACGCACAGCTCGCTGGACGCGGCACAACGGGCGCGGTACGCGCCGGTGGCCGAAGCCGTGCTCGCACGCGCGGGATAGCCGGATGTGACGGTGCGTCAGTCACAAGGCCGTGCGGGCGAGCCAGTGTTCCAGCAGGGTGCTGTCGCCGGTGACCTTCAGCGCCTGGTCGTCGGCCGGCAGCCGCCGGGCGAACATCAGCAGCAGGTCCCGCACGGGCGCGCTCACCTCCACATCGGCGTCGGCCGTGGCACGGTCCCAGGTCACTCCGTCCGGTGTGCGGGTGATCAGCCACCCCGGCAGCGACGCTTCCGCCGGCCGCAGTCGCAGCGTCTCACCCTGCCCGCGCAGTCCGGCCAGGGCTGGTTTGACGAGCTCACTGCCCGGCGTCGACATCAGCTCCAGGCCCTCACAGATCGCCCCCGCCGCGAGGTCGGGCGGGAGGGTGAAGGCGGAGCCCGAGACGAGCGCGGCGTCGGCCCGGTGCACACAGGTGTCGTACAGCATCCGGCGCAGCCAGAAGATGGCGGGCCGCTCCCCCACGAAGGTCCACACCTCGGCTTCGGGGCCGGCCTCCCTGACGGCGTCGCCGAGTTCGGCCGCGCCGG
>NZ_JTIY01000001.1:5538543-5545000 GCF_000818175.1 Streptomyces sp. AcH 505 | reverse complement strand
GCCGGCCGCCGCGCACGATCCCCGCTGCCCATCGGTGGCCCTGGCCGATGTGCCCGACCAGGTCCCGTACCCGCCACTCCGGGCAGGTCGGTACCCGCGCGCCCGGGTCGGCGCCCTCGATCGTCTCGGCGAACGCGCCTGTCTGCTCACGCAGTTGTACGGCGAGCCGTGCCACGTCCGGTGTCCCCATGATGTTTCCTTCCGCTGGGTGGATCCGTACGGTAAAAGACGCACCCGAGTGGAGGTTCCAGTCATCGTGACCGAGGTCACAGCACATGAAGCGGGGCTCGGGATCGGCGAGTTGGCGCGGCTCGCCGGTGTCCCCGTCCGTACCGTGCGCTTCTACTGCGACGAGGGCATCCTGGAGTCCCGGCGCAGCGCGGGCGGACATCGCAGGTTCGATCCGGCGGCGGTCGACCGGCTGCGGCTCGTACGCCGGCTGCGCACCCTGGGTCTCGGTCTGCCCGCCATCACGGGCGTGCTCGCCGGCCGGCTCTCGGTCGGGGAGGCGGTGGCCGCCGAACGGGCCGCTGTCGATGCCGAGTTGACCTCGCTCGCCTGGCGCAGTGCCTCGCTGCGCGCCATCGAGGAGGCGGGTCCCGCCGAGCGGGCCGCCCGGCTCGAACTGCTCGCCGCCGTGGCGGGCGGACGCGCGGCGTACGACGTCCTGGTCGCCTTCTGGCGCCGTACGTTCGGCTCACCGCTGCCGGACGCGATG
The DNA here is from genome assembly GCF_000818175.1 of Streptomyces sp. AcH 505. Taxonomy (GTDB): domain Bacteria; phylum Actinomycetota; class Actinomycetes; order Streptomycetales; family Streptomycetaceae; genus Streptomyces. Next base: position 5,544,282 of record NZ_JTIY01000001.1, on the reverse strand, counting down.
CTCAGCATGTTCCTCTCCGTGGCCGTGCCGGAACCGCCGGCCGAGCCGACGCCGGACCAGGTGGTGGCGTACGCGGAGATGGTCACCCTGGTCGCGGACCGGTCCCTGGTCCGGCGGTACGTGACGCGCGCGCGGGCCGACCGGGACACGGTCCGCGACGAGAGCGCGCTGCTGGCAGGCGTCGGCGCGGCGTGCGAGCTGGCCCGCCCCCTGCTGCTGGCCGGGCGGCGGCCTGCGCCGGGCCACGCGCTCGACCGCTTCGTGGCGGCCCACGCCGAGGTGCGCGGGGCCGAGGACACCCCGGCGTACCGGAGCGAACTGCTCGCGGCGACCGCCGTGGACCGCGATCCGCGGGTGCGCCGCTACTGGGGTCTGCTCGGCCGGGTGACGGGCGAGCCCGTCACCGTCGGCGCGATGCACGGCTGGCTGATCGACGCCCTCGACCGCTCGGTCACGGACCGCCGTTGAGCGCCGGCGGGCGAGGGGCAGGTAAGCAGGCCGCGCGCTCAGTCCTGGAGCGCCGGGATGATCTGCGCGCCGTACGCGTCGATCGTCGCCTCCTTGGCGTCGTGCATGTCGTAGACGGCGAACTGGTCGACGCCCAGGGCCCGTAGCGTCTTCAGCTTCTCGATGTGCGCCTCGACCGGGCCGAGCAGACAGAACCGGTCGACGATCTCGTCGGGCACGAAGTCCGTCGACGGGTTGCCCGTACGGCCGTGGTGGCTGTAGTCGTACCCCTCGCGCTGCTTGATGTAGTCGGTCAGCGCCTCGGGGACGAGCCCCGAGTGCTCCCCGTAGCGGTTCACCAGCTCGGCGACGTGGTTGCCGACCATGCCGCCGAACCACCGGCACTGCTCGCGTGCGTACGGCAGGTCGTCGCTCACATAGGCGGGGGCGGCGACGCAGATGGTGACGGAGTCCGGGTCGCGTCCCGCGTCGGACGCGGCCGTACGGACCGCCTTGACCATCCATTCGGTGAGGAACGGGTCGGCGAGCTGGAGGATGAATCCGTCGGCCTTCTGCCCGGCGAGCGCCAGCGCCTTCGGCCCGTACGCGCCCATCCACACCGGCAGTTTGCTGTCCTTCACCCACGGCAGCCGCAGTGTCTGCCCGTCGACCTCGGCCTCGCGGCCCTCGGCCAGGTCCCGGATGACGCCAATGGCCTCGCCGAGCCGCGCCAGCGAGTTGGGCTGCCGCCCCGCGACCCGCATCGCCGAGTCGCCCCGGCCGATGCCGCACACGGTGCGGTTGCCGTACATCTCGTTGAGCGTGGCGAAGGCGGAGGCCGTCACCTCCCACGTTCTGGTGCCCGGGTTGGTGACCATGGGGCCCACCGTGAGCTTGGTGGTGTGCTCCAGGATGCGGCTGTAGATGACGAAAGGCTCCTGCCACAGCACGGCCGAGTCGAAGGTCCAGCCGTAACGAAAGCCGTTCCGCTCGGCGCGCCGCATGAGCCCGACGACCCCCGAGGCCGGCGGGTCGGTCTGCAGGACGAGTCCGAAGTCCATGTGCGTGGCCCCTAGCTGAGTGATGTACAGGTGGGAGATGGGTACCGACGGGAGGGGGACGTACTGTGACGGATCCTTCCATACAGGGCACCACCGGAGCCGGTGAAACGACACCGGAGCCGGCGAAACCCGGTGTGCGCCGGTCAGTTCGTGAACTGGCAGATACCGCGCGGCAGATACGCCCCGTGGCCCGCGTGGCCCACGTACTTCCGGCCGTCGATCACCGGGACGCCCCGGGACAGCACGGTCTCCACCTGTCCCGTCACCCGCTTGCCCTCGTACGCGGAGTAGTCGACGTTCATGTGATGGGTCTGCGCGGACATGATCTGCTCGGCGTGCGGGTCGTAGATGACGATGTCGGCGTCGGCGCCCGGCGCGATCGTGCCCTTCCTCGGGTACAGCCCGAACATCCGGGCCGGCGCGGCGCAGGCGATGTCGATCCAGCGGCGGCGGCTGATGTGCCCGTCGACCACGGCCTGGTGGAGCAGGTCCATCCGGTTCTCCACCCCCGGCATCCCGTTCGGGATCTTGGAGAAGTCGTCCTTGCCCATGTCCTTCTGGCCCTTGAAGCAGAAGGGACAGTGGTCGGTGGAGACCACCTGGAGATCGTTGGTGCGCAGCCCGCGCCACAGGGCCTCCTGGTGGTCCTTCGGGCGCAGCGGGGTGGAGCAGACGTATTTCGCCCCCTCGAAGTCCGGCTCGGCGAGGTTGTCCGTCGACAGGAACAGGTACTGCGGGCAGGTCTCCCCGAAGACCGGCAGCCCCTCGTCCCTGGCCCGCGCCAGTTCGGCGACGGCCTCGCGCGCCGACACGTGCACCACGTAGACCGGCGCGCCGGCCACCTGGGCGAGCTTGATCACCCGGTGCGTCGCCTCGGCTTCGAGCAGCGCCTTCCTGACCTCGCCGTGATAGCGCGGGTCGCGCTCGCCGCGCGCCAGTGCCTGCTCGACCAGGACGTCGATCGCCAGACCGTTCTCCGCGTGCGTCATCACCAGACCGCCGTTCGACCCGGCGCGCTGCATGGCGCGCAGGATCTGGCCGTCGTCCGAGAGGAAGACCCCCGGGTAGGCGGTGAACAGCTTGAACGAGCTGACGCCCAGCTCGACCAGCCGGTCCATCTCCTTCAGCGACGACTCGTTCACGTCGGACATGATCATGTGGAAGGAGTAGTCGATCGCGCAGTTGCCGTCCGCCTTCTCGTGCCAGGCGTCGAGCCCTTCCCTGAGCGAGCCGCCCTTGTTCTGGATGGCGAAGTCGATGATGGTCGTCGTGCCGCCCCATGCGGCGGCCCTGGTGCCCGTCTCGAAGGTGTCGGACGCCAGGGTGCCGCCGAAGGGCATCTCCATGTGTGTATGGCCGTCGACCCCGCCCGGGATCACGTACTTGCCCGTCGCGTCGATCTCCTGGTCGGCGGTCCAGCCGTGGCTGCCGTGCGTGGCCAGGGCGACGACCCGGCCGCCGTCGACGAGCACGTCGGCCTCGATCTCGTCGGAAGCGGTGATGACCAGACCGCCGGTGATCAGAGTGCGTGACATGGCTCGTCTCCATTCGCGTCGGGGTGCGTGCTCACGGGCGGTACAGCTCTCGGTCGGTACGGCTCGGTCGGTAAGGATCGGTCGGTACGGCTCAGGCGGTGCGCAGGGCGCGGTCGAGGATCGAGGCGCCTTCCTCGGCCTCCGCGACGGTCAGCGACATCGGCGGCGCGATGCGCAGCACGCTGGTGTTGTGGCCGCCGCCCTTGCCGATCAGCAGCCCGCCCTCGCGCGCGGCTTCGAGGACCGCCGCCGCCCGCTCGGGGGACGCTTCGCCGGTGCCCGGCTTGACCAGCTCGATGCCGATCATCAGACCGCGGCCGCGCACTTCCCGTACGGAGTCGACGCAGGCGCCGATGGCCCGCAGCCGTTCGATCAGCAGTCCGCCGACCCGGCGCGCGTTGCTCTGCAGGTCGTGCTCCAGCAGGTACGAGAGGTTGGCGAGACCCGCGGCCATGGTGACGGGGCTGCCGCCGAAGGTGGAGATCGAGTTGGCGTCGAGGGTGTTCATGATCTCGGCGCTCGCGACGACACCGCCGATGGACATGCCGTTCCCGATGCCCTTGGCGAAGGTGACGATGTCCGGCGGGCCGTTCTCGGCGTGCGCCTGCCAGCCCCAGAAGTGGTCGCCCGTGCGGCCCCAGCCGGTCTGCACCTCGTCGCTGATCCACAGGATGCCGTGCTGGTTGAGCACTTCGCGGAACGCGGCGAACAGCCCGTCGGGCGGTCCTGTGAAGCCGCCGACGCCCTGGATCGGCTCGGCGATCAGCGCGGCGGGTGCGCGGCTGTGGCCGAGCAGGTCCTCCAGGTCGGCGACGCACGCCTCGATGAAGCGGTCGTCGGTCAGCTGCGCGTACGGACCTCGGTTGCGGACGCCGCCGTGCACGTACAGCGTCTGGAGCGGGGAGAGCGTGGTCGGCGACCAGCCTCGGTTGCCGGTGATGGAGACGGTGGAGAAGGACCGGCCGTGGTAGCTGTTGCGCATCGCGAGGATCTGGTTGGAGCCCCGGTGCGCGGTGGCCAGCAGCAGCGCGGTGTCGTTGGCCTCGGTGCCCGACGTGGTGAAGAAGACCCGGGCGTCGGGGATGCCGGACAGGGTGGCGATCCGCTCGGCCAGCTCGACCATGGGGCGGTTGAGGTAGAGCGTCGAGGAGTGGATGATCCGCGCCGCCTGCTCGCTCACCGCCTTGGTGACCTCGGGCAGCGCGTGGGCGGTCATGGTGGTGAGGATGCCGCCGAAGAAGTCGAGGTAGCGGTTGCCGTCCGTGTCCCAGACATGGCGGCCCTCGCCGTGGCTGATCTCGATGGGCTGCTCGTAGTAGAGCGCCAGCCAGTCGGGGAGGACGGCGCGGTGCCGGTCGTACAGCGAGGGGGCGCCCGGATGTGTCACGGCTCGATCAGCCCCTCGTAGGCGTCGGGCCTGCGGTCCCGGTAGAACTGCCACTGCTGGCGGACCTCCTCGAAGACGCCGAAGTCGAGATCGCGGACGAGCAGTTCCTCCGCCTTGTCGCTCGCGGGCTCGCCGACGAACTGGCCGCGCGGGTCGACGAAGTAGCTCGTGCCGTAGAAGTCGTTGTCGCCGTACTCCTCGACACCGACCCGGTTGATCGCCGCGATGAAGTACTCGTTGGCGACGGCGGCGGCCGGCTGCTCCAGCTGCCAGAGGTACGAGGACAGCCCGCGCGAGGTGGCCGACGGGTTGTAGACGATCTCGGCGCCGTTCAGGCCGAGCTGGCGCCAGCCCTCGGGGAAGTGCCGGTCGTAGCAGATGTACACACCGACGCGGCCGACGGCCGTGTCGAAGACGGGCCAGCCCGCGTTGCCCGGTTTGAAGTAGTACTTCTCCCAGAACCCCTTGAGCTGCGGGATGTGGTGCTTGCGGTACTTGCCGAGGTACGAGCCGTCGGCGTCGATGACGGCCGCGGTGTTGTAGTAGATGCCCGCCTGCTCGATCTCGAAGACCGGGACGACGATCACCATGCCGGTCTCGCGGGCGAGTTCCTTCATCCTGGTGACCGTGGGCCCGTCGGGGACGGACTCGGCCCACCGGTAGTGCTCGGCTTCCTGTACCTGGCAGAAGTACGGGGCGTTGAACACCTCCTGGAACCCGATGATCCCGGCGCCCTGCCGGGCCGCTTCCCGGGCGTGCTCCTCATGCTTGGCGATCATGGATTCGGTGTCACCTGTCCAGGTCGCCTGGACGAGTGCGGCACGTACGACTCGGGCCACGAGGTGCTCCTTCGGCCTGGGGCACGGACAACTCTACGCACGTAGATTCACTGCGTAGGAAGAGAACGTAAGCCTCCTCCCAGGCGGGGGCAAGACCATCGCCGTGAACCAGCGGAGTCGATCATGTTTCATACCCGAGCGGTCGACATGGGGCAGCTTCGGACACGCGACGTCGGATCAGACGCCGGTGATCCCGGCGACCCGCAGGGCGTGCACGACGTCCCGCTCCCGCGCGTCGGACACGGCGTGCGCCGCGTGCAGCAGTTGCGGTACGAGCCGGTGCGGGTCCCCCGCCGCGACGAGCACGGCGTCCTCGGGCGCCCGGGACTGGACGAACGCGCTGAGCAGCGCCTGCGCCTCGGGCTCGCGGCCCGCGTCGCCGAGGGCGACGACGGCGTCGGCGATCTCGTCGGCGGGGCGGGCGGCGCCCTGGCGCAGCAACAGCGCGCAGTCGCTGTCGCGCCCGTACA
>NZ_JTIY01000001.1:5535487-5537902 GCF_000818175.1 Streptomyces sp. AcH 505 | reverse complement strand
CGACGCTCCGCGGCGGTCCGGCCGGGGGTCGTCAACGCCGCTGTCCTGACGCGGAGTTCGGCGCAGCGGGCCGAGGCGCGTGCGTGGTCGTCGCGGGCCCAGGCCAGCTCGTGGGTGAGTCGTTCCGCCTCGGCGGAGGCCGGCCGCGCGGTGCGCAGCGCCCGGGTCAGCTCCTCGGCCCTGGCGCCCGCGCTCGCCTGCTCGTGCAGCATCAGACGCAGCCGCTCGGCCAGTGCGGCGCTTCCGCCGGGCCGCCGGTCGTGGGTGGCCGCTGCCACCGCGTGCAACCGCCGGGCGCGTACCGTCTCCCCCACCGCGTCGGCGTCGCGGACCGCCGCGTAGTCCTGGAGCAGCGAGTCGACCACGTCCCAGGGCGGCACCTCGGCGCCGTCGAGGCAGGCGCGCATCCCGCTCGGGTCGCGCTGCACGAAGACCCCGTACCAGCCGCCGCCCGGGTCGAGCAGCGCCGTCAGGTCTCGTAGGTATCGCGCGAACGCCCCGATCTCCGCCGGGAGTTGATGCACCGCCATCGCTGTCCCGCCCCTGCCCTTCCGGTAGTCCCCGGCATTCGACCGCAGCCGTGTTACGGGACGGCTACGCGCGGTTTTCCGGGAGCTACGGGGTTAAGGGGGCGGCAGAGGTCAGAGGGACACGGCGATACCGGTCTGGGGGCGCTTGCCGCGTCGGATGATCTTGGCGGGCCAGTCGGCCAGCCAGTACTGCCAGGTGTACTTGCGGGCGAGGAGTTTACGGACCCGCTCGGTGCCGTCCTCGTCGAGCAGCCGCGCGGTGCCGTGCGCGGTGGGCGCGCCTGCGGCGATCCGGCCGCGCATGTCGCAGACGGTGACGACGACCCGGCTGTCGTTGCGGATCCGCTTCACCTTCCACGCGTCGGAGCTGGTCCAGATGAACAGCTGACCTTCGTCCACCGCGTGCCAGACGGGGGTGGCGACCCCCCGGCCGTCCTTGCGGTAGGTGGTCAGGCTGACATAGCGGCTGCGGCCGAGTTCGTCGAGGGTGCTCACGCGTTTGACCTTACGCCGTCGTCGGGTTGTCGGCATGGGTGAGCGTCTCCCACGCGACGAACAGGTCGTCGGTGCCTGCCGGGCGCTGCCGCTCGGCGAGCCGCTCGGTCAGCGGGAGTTCGCGGTGCATCCGGCCTTCGAGGTGGTTGAGCGCGACCTCCACGTCGGGGCCCATCGTCCGGGTGACCTTGCCGCCGCACAGCCATGTCGGCGGTTTCGCGCCGAGTTGGTAGCGGGCGTGGAACTCCAGCGCCGCGGTGAGCCGGTCGGCCTGCTCGCCGTACAGGTCGACGCCCTGGTGCCAGGCCGTCTCGGCGATGTGCGCCGTGGAGGCCAGCGAGTAGCCGATGTGCATGAAGTTGCGGCAGGTCTCCTGGCCGAGGCCGTCGGCGAAGGTGCGCTGGCCGAACCAGTACGTGGACAGCTGCCCCGGCGTGCGGATGGTGCCGCCGGGGGGCGCCTTGGGCAGCTTGCCGTCCGACGCGAGGTAGAAGTACGCGGGGACACGGGCCCGGAAGCGGCGCAGCGAGTCGTCGAAAAGTTTGTGGTCCTCCAGGAAGACGGACATGCCGATGGCCGCGTCGGTCATCGCCAGTTCCCAGTTCCCGTTGTAGTCGGGCACCTTGGCGGTGACGTCGGGCAGATACGCCTTGCGCAGCATCCACTTGAAGCGCATCACCGCGGGCTCGCGCCACTGCGGGTAGCCGGCGTGCATGATCTCGGCCGCCCGCGACCAGGTGGAACCGGTCCACGCGGTCTGCAGGTCGGCGTCGTCCTTGGTGTGCCGTTTGACCACCTTCGACCAGGCGTCCATGATCTGCACCGACTTGCGGGCGTGTTCGGGCCTGCCGGTGACGGACCACATCAGCGCCTGGGTGTACGCGGCGATGGCGTCCTCGCGTTCGGCGACGCAGGCGGGCGCGCCGTTGTTGGACGCGCAGGCCACCACAGCGGCGGGGTGCGCGGTGTAGCCGGGCTTCGCGTACCGGCTGGCGCTCATGGCCGTGAACGCCGAGGCCCAGGGTTCCTGCCCGGCGGCGACCTTTCGCCGTACGGTCGCCAGCTGCGCGCCGCCGACCACCACGCCCGGGTGGCGGAACTGCGCCGGGCTGCTGCGGTTGGAGGCGGCGCCGGACGTGGCGGGCGCCGGGGCGCAGGCGCCGAGCAGCGCGAGCGAGCCGGTGAGCGCGAGGAGGGCGATCTTCTTGGCGACGGACACGCCCCCACCGTCGCCCGGCGGCGGGGGCTCCGCAATCGGCGGCCACCCGACGGGTGGTCGTATACGCCCAGGTGGCGGGTCCCTGCGCCCGGGACCCGCCCGCGTGCGACTACCGGCCGGCGGGCCGTACCACCATCGCCGAGCCGCCGCCGCGGCGTACCGGTTCGGCGG
>NZ_JTIY01000001.1:5511169-5535273 GCF_000818175.1 Streptomyces sp. AcH 505 | reverse complement strand
TGGCGGCGCCGATCTCGGCGACCTGGGTGAAGGAGTGTCCGACGGCCTCCAGCTGCGCGCGCAACGGGCTGTTCCACAGGGCCGGTTCGAGTTCGGTCGCGGCGGCGTTGCGCTGGCTGGCGCGCGGTGCGGCAATCGCGTCGTCCAGTGCCAGACCCCGGTCGATACGGCCGGTCAGGGTCTGCAGCACGGTCGTGATGATGGTCGCGCCGCCGGGTGAGCCGACGGCGAGCACCGGGCGGCTGTGCTTGTCGAGGACGATCGTCGGGGAGATCGAGGAGCGCGGCCGCTTGCCGGGGCCCGGCAGGTTCGGGTCGTGCACGGCGGGGTTCGCCGGGGCGAAGGAGAAGTCCGTCAGCTCGTTGTTGAGCAGGAAGCCGCGGCCCGGCACGGTGATGGCGCTGCCGCCGGTCTGCTCGATGGTGAGCGTGTACGCGACGACGTTGCCCCACTTGTCGGCCACGGTGAGGTGCGTGGTGTTCTCGCCCTCGTACGTCGTCGGCGCGGTCGTGCCGCCGGGCGCGCAGGGCGCGGGACGGCGGGGGTCACCAGGTGCGAGCGGGCTGGTGAGGACCGCGTCGTCGGAGATCAGGCAGGCGCGCGAGTCGGCGAAGCGCTGCGAGAGCAGGCCCTTGGTGGGGACGTCCTCGAAGGCCGGGTCACCGACCCAGCGGCCGCGGTCGGCGAAGGCGATCCGGCTCGCCTCGATGTAGTGGTGCAGGTACTGCGCCTGGGATTCCTTCGAAAGGCGGCTGCGCTCAAGGATGTTGAGCGCTTCACCGACGCTCGTGCCGCCCGAGGACGACGGCGCCATGCCGTACACGTCGAGTCCCCGGTAGGAGACCTCGGTGGGGGCCCGCTTCACGGTGCGGTAGGCGGCCAGGTCGGCGGCGGTCAGATCGCCGGTGCGAACGTTACGGGTGGAGCCGGGCGCGACGGGCGGCTTGCGCACCGTACGGACGATGTCGCGGCCGAGCGCGCCCCGGTAGAGCAGATCGGTGCCCTTGCGGCCCAACTCCTCGTAGGTCCGGGCCAGATCCGGGTTCTTCAGCGCGGAGCCGACGACCGGCAGCTGCCCGCCGGGCAGGAAGATCTTCGCGGAGGCGGGGAAGTCGGCGAACCGCGCCTGGTTGTCCTTGGTCTGGGAGCGGAACGTGTCGTCGACGGTGAACCCGTTCTTCGCCAGCCGCTCGGCGGGCTTCAGCACCTGGCCGAGGGACTTGCTGCCCCAGGAGTCGAGGGCGGTGTCCCAGGTGGCGGCCGTGCCGGGGGTGCCGACGCTGCGGCCGCTGGTCACCGCGTCGGCGAAGGCGAGGGGTTTGCCGTTCTCCAGGAAGAGCGAGGTGTCCGCCGACTTGGGCGCGGTCTCGCGGCCGTCGATCGTGTGGACGCTGCGGCTCTTGGCGTCGTAGTAGACGAAGTAGCCGCCACCGCCGATGCCCGCCGAGTACGGCTCGGTGACACCGAGCGCGGCCGCCGTGGCGACGGCGGCGTCCACGGCGTTGCCGCCGTGCTTGAGCACGTCGATCCCCGCGGCCGTCGCGTCGGTGTCGACGCTGGCCACCGCGCCGCCGTAGCCGGTGGCCACCGGTGTCTTCGCCGGCGTGCCGGGTGGCGCGGCCGACTGCCGTGCGGCGGAAGGTGCCACGGCTCCGATCGACAGCATGGCCGCGGCGACGGCGACAAGCGAGACATTCCGTGCGGCTGAGCGACGCATCCGTACCTCCAGTCAAGAACCGTCCGGGAACTGTAACTTCAGCGCACCCCACTCGTCAGGACCGCGTCTCGAACAATGGTGCGTTGCCCCGATAGCATGCGCGCCCATGACTGACGACGTACGCAACATCGTGCTCGGCGTGGTCGCCGCCCTGATATGTGCGGCTCTGGGCTGGCTCGCCCGCTCGTCCCTGTGGCGGCGCAAGCTCGGCAGGAAGCAGGAATTCTTCGGACTGCCGGGAAACTCCGAGTGCTTGATGGTCGTCAACCGCGAGGCGGGCGGTGACGGCGCCGTACTGCGCCATGACGTCTTCGCCCTGCTGGAGGTCGCGGCCCTGGTGAAGGAGTGCGGCGCGCACGCGCAGATCGTGCAGCACGACGCGGCGCAGCAGGGCTTCGGCGAGCGTACGGAGTTCTGCTTCGGCGGGCCCGGGTCCAACCGGCGGATGGCGGCGCATCTGAAGTCGCTGCTGCCGGGGGTCGGCGTCAACACGGACGCGACGCCGGGTCCTGACCGCGGCGCGTTCCAGATCGGTTCCGAGCGCTACCGGGTGGATCCGGGTGTGGCGGAGTACGTACTGCTGGCGCGGCTGACGGCCGGACAGGGCACGCGGCCGGTGTTCCTCTTCTGCGGACAGCGGGCCATCACCAACCAGGCGGCCTCGCGCTATCTGGCCCGCCACCACGAGCGGCTGTTCCGCAAGCACGGCGGGAGTTCGTTCTGTCTGCTGCTGAAGGTCGCCAACTCACAGGCGTACGGGCCGGATGTGGTGGAGCTGGTCGCCGATGTCACGCGCGCCGCGCAGGAACCCGCCCCGGTCCTGGCACGCACGTCCCATCGGGCCAAGGAGTAGAGAGCGGCGCCCCCGTCGCGTTCCACGGCGACGCGGGCCCGCTCCACACCGAGCACAACCCGACCGGCTCGCAGCTGACCTTCTCCCCTGAACGAGAAGTGATCTCCGGCTGCTGCCGGACGGGCCATTGCCCCTGAGCTACTGCGCTCCCGGCAGCAGCGTCCCTGGTTCGGCCGGGCTGACACCCGCGGCCGGCGTTCTCGATAGGGATGAACGGCAAAGGGTAGTCGAGATTCGTCGCGATGAGCTTGCGTTGACGCCATGTGGCTCGGTCGGCGGATCGACGGCCATACGCTGTTCTACCCACTCTCGGCGGTGTCGGGGTCAGCGCAAACTATCCATGCCGACAAGGGACTTCACACCCGACACGCATAAATGGTGCATAAGTGACATTTACTGCCGGGGTGATCGGCGGTGCCACCGTCAGGCCTCGGCCGCCTCCGCGTAGACCTGGGCCAGTTCGGGGGTGCCGGTGACCGCCCATTCGAGCCCGGCCTCCACCACCTGGATCTCCCGGCCGGAGGCGAGCCGCACCACCGGGTGACCGCCCGGCCAGATGTGCCAGACGGCGCCGGGGACCGTCCGGACGATCACCGTGCCCAGATACAGCCCCGCGTCGTTGCCCAGCCAGGGCATCTCCTCGGGGTCGTCACGCCAGCGCGGCGGGAGCTGGTCGAGTTCGTCCAGGGACCCCGGCGAGTCGTCGAGTCTCAGACCGCTCTGCCCCGCCCGGACGCGCAGCAGTTCGCACTCCGAGAGCAGCTCCGTGACGCCCTCCTGCTCGCCGCCGACCGCGGTGGCGAGCGGCGTCGCCTGGATACCGGCGTGCTTCCTGCGCCAGTTGTCCAAGAAGGGGATGTTCATACGACTCAGCCTGCCATCACCCCCGCCGGGGCACCATAGGGGCGCGCGGGGGCGCGGCGTCCGGCTCAGACGTCGAGGTCCACGACGACAGGAGCGTGGTCGGAGGCGCCCTTGCCCTTGCGCTCCTCGCGGTCGACGTAGCTGTCCTTGACGGCCGCGCCGAAGGGGCCGTTGCCGTACACGAGGTCGATCCGCATGCCCCTGTTCTTGGGGAAGCCGAGGCTGCGGTAGTCCCAGTAGGTGAAGGGACGGTCGTACTTCAGCGGCCGGGGCATCACGTCGGACAGGCCCTCGTCGCGCAGGGCAGCGAGAGCGGCGCGCTCCTTGGGGGTGACGTGGGTGGCCCCCTCGAACTGGGAGCGGTCCCAGACGTCCTCGTCCGTCGGCGCGATGTTGAAGTCGCCGAGGACGGCGAAGGGGCGCTCCCCCGCCGCGTCGGCGGCGACGGCGGCGCGCAGCGCCTCCAGCCAGCGCAGCTTGTAGGCGTAGTGGTCATGGCCGACCTCGCGGCCGTTCGGCACGTACACCGACCAGAGGCGGACGGGGCCGCAGGTCGCCGAGACGGCCCGCGGCTCCTGCACGCCCTCGTACTCGGGTCCCTCCGGGAGGCCGCTGACCACGTCGTCGAGACCGACACGGGAGATCAGCGCCACCCCGTTCCACCGGCCGCTCGCGTTGACCGCCGACTCGTACCCCAGCTCGCGCAGCGGCTCGGCGGGGAACTGCTCGGCGGTGGACTTGGTCTCCTGGACGCACAGCACGTCCGTGCCGCTGCTCTCCAGCCAGGCCAGCAGCCGGGGCAGCCGAGCGGTGATCGAATTGACATTCCAGGTCGCGATGCGCATGCGGGACAGCCTATCGGCGGGGTCCGACAGTCACCGTCCCGCGCCGGTCAGACCTCGGTGGAGTCGCCGGATGCGAACCTGGCGTGGTCGGCGGCTGCCAGGGCGCCGATCTGCCCGTCGTAGACCGGCCGGGCCAGCTCGGTGAGCAGCGCGTCATGGATGTCGAAGGCCCGCAGCGGCTTGACCTCGCGGACGTAGTCGATCACCTCGGAGAGCTTGTTCCACGGCGCGTGCACCGGCAGCAGCAGGGTCTCGACCTGCTGGTCCGGCACGGTCAGCGCGTCGCCGGGGTGGAACACCGAGCCGTCCAGGAGATAGCCGACATTGGTGATGCGCGGGATGTCGGGGTGGATCACGGCGTGCAGCTCGCCGTGCACCTGTACGTCGAATCCGGCGGCGCTGAAGGTGTCCCCGTGGCCGACGGTGTGCACCCGGCCGGGAAAGGCCGCCGAGACCTGGTCGGCGACGCTGCTCAGCGTCCACAGCTCGGCGGCGGGGTTCGCTTCGAGCGCCGCGCGGAGCCTGCCCTCGTGGAAGTGGTCGGGGTGCTCATGGGTGACGAGCACGGCGTCGGCGCCGGCCGCCGCGTCCTGCTCGCTGAAGCCTCCGGGGTCGATGACGAGTGTCCGCCCGTCCTTCTCCAGCCGGATACAGGAGTGCGTCTTCTTGGTGAGCTTCACCGTGGACCACCTTTCGTCTCGGACCGTCCGTACCGCTGTTCCATCATCCCGCTACGCCCCCGGCGCCGTCTCTTCCTGGATCACGGCCCTGGCCACCCGGAACGCCGAGTTCGCCGCGGGAACGCCGCAGTAGACGGCTGTCTGGATCAGTACTTCCTTGATCTCGGCGGGGGTGAGTCCGTTACGGAGCGCCGCCCGGGTGTGGAAGGCCAGCTCGTCCAGGTGTCCGCCCGCGACGAGCGCGGTGAGCGTCACACAGCTGCGGGTGCGGCGGTCCAGGCCGTCCCTGGTCCACACCTCGCCCCAGGCGTAGCGGGTGATCAGGTCCTGGAAGTCGCCGTCGAAGTCGTCGGAGGCCGCGAGGACGCGGTCCACATGGGCGTCGCCGAGCACCTGCCTGCGTACCCGCATGCCCGCCTCGTACGGGTCGGCGTGGCCCGTCGCGACCTGCGGCGGCTGTTCGGCCGCCGCGATCTCGGCGACGGGTCCCACGCTTGCCGACAGGCTGGGCGCGAACCGGCTCTCGGGGAGCACGGTCAGGCCGGTGGAGGTGTCGTTCGGGTTGTACCAGGCGGTGGAGAAGTGCCGCAGCAGCAGGTCGGTGACGGCGGCGGGCTGCTCGACCGGCGCCAGGTGCGAGGCGCCGGGCACCAGCGCGAGCCGGGCGTCCGGTATGCCGGCGACCAGGGTGCGCGCCTCGGCGGGCCCGGTGACCTGGTCCTCGGCGCCGACGAGTACGAGCGTCGGCACGGCGATACGGCCCAGCTCGGCCCGGATGTCGAAGGCGGCCAGCGCCTCGCAGGCGGCGATGTAGCAGCCGGGGTCGGTGGTGCGCACCATCTGGACGGCCCACTCGACGATGGCCGGCTGGGCGGCGGCGAAGCCCGGCGTGAACCAGCGCTCTGGAGCGGCGCGCGCCATCGGGTCGAGCCCGTTGGCCCGGACGATCACACCGCGCTGGCGGAACTCGTCGGCGGTCCCGAACCGCGGCGACGCCGCCACCACGGCGAGCGAGGCGATCCGGTCGGGCCGGCGCAGCGCCAGCTCGGCGCCGACGGCGGCGGCGATGGAACAGCCCGCGTAGCCGAACCGCTGGACCCCGAGGGCGTCGAGCGTGGCGAGCAGCCGCTGCGCCAGCTCCGGAATGCCGCTGGCCGCGTGCGCGGGAGCACCGCCGTGCCCCGGCAGGTCGAACCGGACCACCCGCCAGTGCCGGGCCAGCTCGGGCACCTGCCGGTCCCACATGTGCCAGGTGGTCCCCAGCGAGGGGCCGAGGACCAGCACGGGCGCGTCTTCGGGACCGTCCATCCGGTACTGCAGTGTCTTGGGAGGCGTCGTCTCACTCACCCGCTCACGCTCTCATGTCACCCGATCACTCATGACCGCGCGGTCTGTCCCCCTCCAGAAAACCGTGCAATCCCCACACAACGCGGCAGCCCCGTGCCGGAACTCATCGCCGGATGACCGATGGCCGATGCCCGATGGCCGACCCGGCGCCCGAGGCCCGGCCGTCAGTGGTTCGCCGGTTCGCGCAGGGTCTCGCGGTGGGCGCGGGCCGTGTCCATCAGCGCCTCCAGGGCCTCCTGGGTGCGCGTGAGGTCGCGGATGTGGGCGGCGAGCCGGGCGTGTTCCTGGGCCATGCGTGCCAGCGCGGCGTCGGAGTTGTCCGTGCTCGGGGAGTCGACGCACGGCAGCAGTTCGGCGATGGTGCGGCTGGACAGGCCCGCGGTGTAGAGGCGTTGGATGAACCAGACGCGCTCGACCTCGTCGTCCGTGTAGTGCCGCTGGCCGCTGGGGCTGCGGGTGCTGGCGAGCAGGCCCTGCTCCTCGTAGTAGCGCAGGGACCGGATGCTGACTCCGGTACGTGCGGCGAGTTCCCCGATACGCATGCCGTCCTCCGGGCTGTGAGCTGCGGCACAGGACTTGCCTCTGACATCCATGTGAGCTTTTAGCGTACTCCCGTGCCCGGAAGCCGGGCGACGGCGAGCGCATACCGAGGAGCCCCGCGATGACGAGCCTTTTCCACTCCTACCGGTTCGGTGACCTGACCCTGCCCAACCGGCTGGTGATGGCCCCCATGACCCGGATCAGGGCTGCGGCCGGCGGGCTGGCGACGCCGTCCATGGCGACGTACTACGCCCAGCGGGCGACGGCCGGACTGATCGTGACCGAGGGGGTGCAGCCCAGTCTTGTCGGGCAGTCCAGCCCGGGCACTCCGGGGCTGCACACCGACGAACAGGTCGCGGCGTGGCGTCCGGTGACGGCGGCGGTGCACGCCAGCGGCGGACGGATCTTCGCCCAGCTCATGCACGGCGGGCGGGTCTCGCACCCCGACACCACCGGCAGCGTGCCCGTGGGGCCGTCGGCCGTGCCCGCCGTCGGCGAGGTGTTCACGCCGACCGGCCCCAAGCCAGCGCCGATGCCGCGCGCCCTGGACACCGCCGAGGTCCCGGAACACGCCGAGTCGTACGCGCTGGCCGCCCGGCGCGCCGTCGACGCCGGTTTCGACGGGGTGGAGCTGCACGGCGCCAACGGCTATCTCATCTCGCAGTTCCTGTCGTCCAACGCCAATCTGCGGACGGACCGTTACGGGGGCTCGACGGCGAACCGGATCCGCTTCGCCGTCGAGGCGGTGGCGGCGACCGCCGCTGCCGTCGGCGGGCACAGGACCGGGATCCGGCTCTCTCCGGCCGCCGGGTTCTGGGGAGTCGAGGAGACCGACTCGGCCGCCCTGTACGCCGAGCTGCTGACCGAACTGGCCCGGCTCGACCTGGCCTACGTCCATCTGGAGGCCACCGCCGACGAAGAGGTGCTGCTCGGCCTGCGGCGCGCCTGGCCCGGCACCTTGATCATGAATCCGGTGCTGCCCATGGGGGCCAAGCAGACCGGCCGGGCCGAGGCCGACCACTGGCTGGGCCTCGGCGCCGAACTCATCAGCTTCGGCCGCGCGTTCCTCGCCAACCCGGACCTGGTCGAGCGGCTGCGCGGCGGGCTGCCGCTCGCCCCTGTCGACGAGACGACGTACTACCAGGGCGGTGACGCGGGCTATCTCACCTACCCCGCGTATCAGCACACGGCGTAAGCCGTGACCCGGCGCCGCGGGCAGGTCAGGGTGTGGTCGTGGAGACGACGAAGACGCGCGGGAAGCCGGGGTCCGCCAGGTCCACGATCACGTTCTGGCTGGGCAGCGGGTCCTTCTGCTTGTGGCTGAGGCCGGCCCATTTGTGGTCGGGGATGTCGAAGTCCCAGCCGGCGATCTTCTGGTCACGCTTCGAGATGGTGACCGCGCCGTTCTTGAGCGCCGAGCGGCTCGTGCCCATCTCGGTCAGGAAGGAGTCGAGCCGCCCCGACGTGACGTCGAACTGGGCGTAGAGCCGGCTCGACTTCCAGTTGCTCGTCTCGTAGTAGCGCACCCCGGTGGCGCCGCCGGGGATCGGCACGTCGTAGATCCGCTTCTTCATCCCGGCGGGGCGTACCGGCTGGAGGCCGGTGGCCAGGGTCTCGGCCTCCTTGGCGCGCCCGCTCTCGCGGCTCTGCTCGGCCGCCACGGCGAGATAACCGGCCGGGATGCCGACGAGGAGCACGATGACGATGGCGGTGAACCAGCGTCTGGCGTTGCGGTGACCTCGGTTCTCCGGGGGCCTGGCTCTGTCGTCGGGCTGTGCGGGACGGCGGGGCACGGTCATGACGGCGGTTCCTGGGTCGGGGTCGTGCGGGTGGTCCTGATGGCCTGTGCGTAGCGTTCGTAGCGCTCGTGCCGCTCCACCCGGCGGCGGGTGGCCCGGCGGAACCTGCGGGCCACCAGCCGGGCCAGGTCGGCGGCGCCGACCATGCCGGCCTCGGGACCGAGCTCTGCCTTCACGATACGGGCCTCGGGGCGGTAGCCGCGTCCCGTGAGGTGCCGGCGGAACGCGTCGCGCGCCGGGCCGATCAGCAGGTCGTCCGCCGCGCTGACGCCGCCGCCGATGACGAAGCAGGACGGGTCGAGCGCCGCTGCCAGGTTGGCGATGCCGACGCCGAGCCACTGTCCGATGTCCTGGAACAGCTCGACGCACATGGCGTCGCCGTCGCGGGCCAGCTCGGTGATCAGCGGTCCGGTGATCTCGTGGACGTTGCCCTTGACCCGGTCGATGAGGCTGTACGCGACGGGCGAGTCGGCCGCCGCGAGTTCCTTGGCCTCCCGGACGAGGGCGTTGCCCGAGCTGTACTGCTCCCAGCAGCCGCGGTTGCCGCACGGGCAGCGGTGGCCGCCCGGCACGACCTGCATATGGCCGAACTCGCCCGCGACGCCGAACTTGCCGCGCTTGACCTGGCCGTCCTCCAGGATCGCGCCGCCGATCCCGGTACCGAGCGTGATCATGACCAGATGGTCCTCGCCGCGGCCCGCGCCGAAGCGCCATTCCGCCCAGGCGGCGGTGTTGGCGTCGTTGTCGACCATCACGGGGACGGCGAGCCGGGAGGCGAGCGCGTCCCTGAGGGGTTCGTCGCGCCAGGCCAGGTGGGGGGCGAACAGCACCTTGGAGCGGTCGGCGTCGACCCAGCCGGCCGCTCCGATGCCGACGGCGTGCACGTCGTGCCGGTCGGAGAGGTCGAGGACCAGCTCCACGATGGTGTCCTCGACGACCCGGGGGCTCTTGGACTTGTCGGGCGTCTCGGTGCGCAGCTTCTCCAGGATGTTGCCGTCGGCGTCGACGACGCCCGCCATCACCTTCGTACCGCCGATGTCGATACCGACGGTGGGCACCCTGGGCGCGGTCAGATGGGAGCGCCGCTCACGGGTGCCGACGGTCCGCAGGACGGTGCCGCGAGCGCTGCCGCGACCGGCGAAGTCACGGTACGTACTCATCGGGCGGGCCCCCTCGTGTCCGTCGGCTCAGGCCTGCCGTACCGAGTGCGCCGGCTGATTGCTCGCACGAGTCGTGTCGTCCCTGTGGGGTCGGGGCCTGCCGCCCGGGTGGGCGAAGGCGGCGGACGGTGCCCGCCGGTGCGAATTCTGCCATCCGGAGGGTAAGAGCCCGGTGTGCGGCCCGGTAAGCGGCCGGAGCGCGTCGCTCCGGTCCTGCCGCCGGGCCGCCGGGGCGTACGGTCAGTCCTTCTCGGCCGTGCCGGCCTTCTCGGTCCTCCCGGCCGTCTCGGCCGGACGGCCGCCGAGATGGCTCGGGGCCGGGGCTGCGGCCAGTTCGTGGCTCAGCTCCTCCAGCTCGGAGCCGCCGGCCATCTGCCGGGTGATCTCGTCCAGGGTGATCGAGTCCTTGGTGTGGCTGCCCGCCATGACCCCGCGCTTGAGCAGCACGAAGCGGTTGCCGACGAGATACGCGTGGTGCGGGTTGTGGGTGATGAGCACCACGCCGAGGCCCGCGTCGCGCGCCGCGGCCACGTACTTCAGCACCACGCCGGACTGCTTGACCCCGAGCGCCGCCGTCGGCTCGTCCAGGACCAGCACCTTCGCGCCGAAGTAGACGGCGCGCGCGATGGCGACGCACTGGCGCTCACCGCCGGACAGGGTGCCGATGGGCTGGTCGACGTCACGCAGGTCGATGCCCATCCGCAGCAGCTCGGAGCGGGTCGTCTCACGCATCAGCCTGACGTCGAGCCGCTTGAAGGGGCCCGCCCCCTTCGTCAGCTCGGAGCCGAGGAAGAAGTTGCGCCACACCGGCATCAGCGGGACGACGGCGAGGTCCTGGTAGACCGTGGCGATCCCCAGGTCCAGGGCCTCGCGCGGGGAGGACAGCGAGGCCTTCGCGCCCTCGATCAGGAAGTCGCCCGAGTCGTGCTGGTGCAGCCCGGCGATGATCTTGATCAGGGTGGACTTGCCCGCGCCGTTGTCGCCGAGCACACAGGTGATCTCGCCGGGGTGCACCTCCAGCGAGACGCCTTCCAGGGCGCGGACGTTGCCGTAGTACTTGCTGACGTCGGCCAGCTCGACCAGGGGCGTCGCCCGCTGCTCGGGCCGGGGGTCCGGTGCCGGCTCCGTCCGCGGCGCCGTGTCCGGCTGCGGCTGGTCCGTCGGGTCGGTCTGCGGCTCGCTCATCGGGTCGCCTCCGCGCGCTTACGCACCCACGCGTTGAGCAGGGTGGCCAGAAGGAGCATCGCTCCGAGGAAGAACTTGAACCAGTCCGGGTTCCACTCCGCGTACACGATGCCCTTGCTGGTCATGCCGAAGATGAAGGCCCCGACTGCGGCGCCGATCGCCGAGCCGTAGCCGCCGGTGATCAGACAGCCGCCGATGACGGCCGCGATGATGTAGATCAGCTCGTTCCCGACGCCCTCGCCCGACTGGACGACGTCGAAGGAGAACAGCAGGTGCTGCCCGGAGACCCAGGCGCAGAACGCCACACCCATGTACAGCAGGATCTTGGTGCGCATCACCGGGACACCGACGGCGCGCGCCGCGTCGGCGTTGCCGCCGGCGGCGAAGATCCAGTTGCCGAAGCGGGTCCGCAGCAGGATCCAGGTGGCGAGCGCGACCAGGACGGCCCACCACAGGATGGTGACCTTCAGCTCGACGCCGCCGACGGTCCACTCCGAGGCGAACAGCTTCTTCGCCGAGGGGAAACCCTCCATGTCGCCGATGGACTTGGTCGAGACCGTGCCGCTGATGAGCTTCGTCAGACCGAGGTTGAGGCCGATGAGCATCAGATACGTGCCGAGCGTGATGATGAAGCTCGGCAGTTTGGTACGGGTCAGCATGACGCCGTTGAAGGCGCCGAGCGCGAGGGTCACCAGCAGGGAAACCCCCACGCCCACCCAGACGTTGGCGGTCATCTGGTAGCTGAACATCGAGGAGATCAGCGCCGAGCTGGTCACCATCACACCGGCCGACAGGTCGAACTCGCCGCCGATCATCAGCAGCGCCACCGGCACCGCCATGATGCCGATCGTGGACGCCGCGTACAGGACGGTGCCGAAGCTGGAGCCGCGCAGGAACGAGTCGGCGACGACGGCGAAGAAGAGGAAGACCGCGACGGCGCCCACGACCGAGCCCAGTTCCGGCCTGCCGAGCAGCTTGCGCAGCGGTGAGGTGCGCAGCAGCCGCTCGTCGGGTTCGGCGCCGCCGTCCGGCTTGCTGCCCACCGGTGGCGCTGTCGTCGTCATCGGGTCCCCCGCTTGGTGAACGCCTCCAGGGCGCCGGCGTCCTGCTTGGTGATCACCTGCGGTCCGGTGAGTACGGGCTGTCCGCCGCCGAGCACGTCGGCGTTGTACTTGTTGAGCCAGAGCAGGTCGACCGCCTCGTACCCCTGGAGGTACGGCTGCTGGTCCACGGCGAAGCCGAGCGTGCCCGCCTTGAGCGAGGCGGCGACGGACGCGTTGAGGTCGAAGGTGTCGACCTCGGCCTTGCTCTGCGCCGTGCCCTTGGCCTTGACGGCGGCGTCGGCGAACGGCGCGCCGAGGGTGACGACGGAGTCGATCGACGGGTCCGCCTGGAGCTTGGCCTCGATGGACGACTGGACGTCCGGCATGTTCGTGCCGTCGACGTACAGGTTCTGCAGCTGTCCGTCGAAGTTCTTCTTCGCACCGGCGCAGCGCTGCTCAAGACCGACGTTGCCCTGTTCGTGGACGACGCACAGCGCCTTCTTCTTGCCGCGCTTGTCGAGTTCGTCGCCGACGGCCTGGCCGGCGATCGTCTCGTCCTGGCCGATGTGGGTGAGCGCGCCGAACGCCTTGGACTGCTCGGCGCCCGAGTTGACCGTGATCACCGGGATGCCGGCCTTACGGGCCTTGGCGACGACGGCCTTCATGGCGTCGGGCTTGGCGAGCGTGACGATCAGCCCGTCGACCTTCTTGTCGATGTACGAGTCGACGAGCTGTGCCTGCTGCTGTCCCTCGTCGCTGTGCGCGTAGAGGAAGTTGACGTTGTCCTTGACCGCGGCCTGCTTGGCGCCGCTCTGCACGATGTCCCAGAACGTGTCGCCGTCCCCGGAGTGGGTGACCATGGCGATGGTCCACTTCGGCGTGTTCACAGCGGCCCGTCCCTGGGCCTGGGCCGCCGCTTTCGCCGCCCGTTCCTCGGCGCGCCTGCCGCCGGTGCTGCTGCAGCCGGCGAGGACCGATGCCCCGAGGACCGCTGCCAGCACGGCGCTGGTCGCGCGTACCCCTGTCCGAACCCTTGTCACGACGTAGTGCCCTTCTCGCGAGATTACTCGGAGCAGTATCGGCCATCGTTGTTCGGTGCATGCTCATCGGGTACGCGGTCGAGCGTCAAGGGTTTGTCCGTACATTCTTACGAAAAAGCGCCGCTCAGGGCCGGACGAGCAGCTGGAACTCAAAGGCGTACCGGGACGCGCGGTAGACGTGCGAACCGAATTCCACCGCCCGGCCCGTGTCGTCGAACGTCGTGCGCTCCATCGTGAGCAGCGGCGCCCCCACGGTCTCCGCCAGCCGCCCGGCCTCCGTCTCGGTCGCCGCGCGCGCCCCGATGGACTGGCGGGCGCTGTGCAGCGTGATGCCGCCCGCCCGCATCATCCGGTAGAGGCCGGTGGCCTCCAGGCGCTCGGTGTCGCAGTCGAACAGACCGGTCGGCAGGTGGTTGCGCAGATACGCCATCGGCTCGTCGTGCGCGTACCGCACCCGCTCGACGAGCCGCACCTCTGCGCCTTCCGGCACCCCGAGGGCGGCGGCGGCCTGCGCGGTCGCCGGTACGAGCGTGTTGCGCAGCACCTCGGTCGCCGGGCGCTGGCCGGCCGCCTCCAGGTCGTCGAAGAGGCTGCTCAGCTCCAGCGGACGCTTGACCTGGCTGTGCAGGACCTGGGTGCCGACGCCTCTGCGACGGACCAGCAGGCCCTTGTCGACCAGCGACTGGATGGCCTGGCGGACGGTGGGCCGGGACAGCCCGAGCCGCCCGGCCAGCTCGATCTCGTTGCCGAGGAGGCTGCCGGGGGCGAGGCCGCCCCGCTCGATCGCGGCCTCCAGTTGCTGCGCCAGTTGGAAGTAGAGCGGGACCGGACTGGTGCGGTCCACGGCCAGCTGGAGCGGGAGGGAGTGCTCCGTCTCCTGCCCGGGCTGCGGTGATCTCGGCTGATTGGGCACATCAGGGAGGGTAGACCCCTGCCATGTTGACGGGAAGTCGTGAAGTTCGATTGTCAGGACAAATGCTTGACATCGTGAGCCACCTGCGGCCACCTTTGGGGCCATGCGCATCGGACTCATCGGCACGGGCCGCATCGGCACCTTCCACGCGGACCTGCTCAGCCGCCACCGCGAAGTAGGGGCCCTGGTGGTGGCCGACACGGACTCGGCACGGGCGGCCCAGGTCGCCGACAGGACAGGATCGACGGCGGCGCCCTCGGTCGACGAGATCTTCTCCTGGGGGGTGGACGCCGTCGTCATCGCCTCGGCCACCTCCTCCCACGCGGAGCTGATCAGCCGCGCGGCGCGGGCCGGGCTGCCCGCGTTCTGCGAGAAGCCCATCGCCCTCGACCTGGCGGGCACGCTGGGCGCGCTGCGCGAGGTCGAGTCGGCGGGTACGGTCCTGCAGCTCGGCTTCATGCGCCGCTTCGACGCCGGGTACGGCGCGGCGCGCGACCTCGTACGGTCGGGCAAGCTCGGCCGGCTGCACACGGTGCGGGCGATCACCTCGGACCCGGCGCCGCCGCCCGCCGCGTATCTGCCGCTCTCCGGCGGGCTGTATCGGGACTGTCTGGTGCACGACTTCGACATGATGCGCTGGGTCACCGGGCGCGAGGTGGTCGAGGTGTACGCGACGGGCTCCGACAACGGCCCCGCGATGTTCCGGGAGGCGGGCGACGTCGACACGGCGGCCGCTGTGCTCACCCTGGACGACGGGACACTCGCCACGGCCACGGCCGCCCGCTGCAACGGGGCCGGCTACGACGTACGGATGGAACTGGCGGGCGAGCTGGACCAGTTCGCCGTCGGGCTCGACGACCGTACGCCGATCACCTCGACGGAGCCGAAGGGCCCGCCGCCCTGCGACAACCCGTGGCCGGGCTTCCTCGAACGGTTCGCCCCGGCGTACGAGGCCGAGCTGAACGCGTTCCTGAGCGTCGTCGCCGGCGAACTGGACAATCCCTGCGACGGCCGCGAGGCGCTGCACGCGCTGCGGATCGCCGAGGCGTGCGAGCTGTCTAGGCGTGAGCGCCGGCCGGTGGCGATGACGGAGATCGCGGGCGGCTGAGCCCGCGCGCTTGCCGGGTCCGCGGTCCGGCCCGGCTCAGGACTGCTGGACGGGCAGGACCGTGCCCTGCGCGACGGCGCACAGGGTGCGGGTGCCGTCGTCGGCGACGGTGAACACATCGCAGCGGACCGTGGCCTGCCGCCGTCCCGAGTGGACGACGGTGGCCTCGGCCAGCAGTCTTCTGCCGGTCGCCGGCCGGACGTACTGGATGGAGAAACCGCCGGTCAGCACGTTGGGGCCGAGGGTCGTCCCGGCGGCGAAGGTGATGCTGTTGTCGGCGGCGTAGGCCAGGACGCCGCCGTGCACATAGTCGTTCTGCTGGTGCAGATCCGCGCGGACCGCCACTTCGAGGACGGCCTCACCGTCACCGAAACGGGTGAGGCGGGCGCCGATCAGCTTGCTGAACGGCTGGGCGTCGAGCACCTGCTGGGCGAGGGTGATGTCGAACGCGGGCATGGTCGTTTCTACCACCGCACCGGCAGTCGCCGCACGCCCCGGATCAGCAAGCCCGGCAGCCACTCGTACGGCTCGGGCGACGGGTCGAGCGCCAGGCCGGGGAAGCGCTCCAGCAGGCTGCGCAGCACGACGGCGCCCTCCAGCCGGGCGAGGGGTGCGCCCAGGCAGAAGTGCAGGCCGTGGCCGAAGGCGAGATGCCCCTGGGCCCCGCCCTTCGCCGCCCGCCGGATGTCGAAGGTGTCCGGTTCGGGGAAGCGCGCCGGGTCCCGGTCGGCGGAGGCGAGCCCGACCAGGACCATCTCGCCTGCCGGGATCACCGTCTCGCCGTAGGCGACCGGCTCACGGGTGTAGCGGTTGGTCGCGTTCTCCACCGGGCCCTCGTAGCGGAGCATTTCCTCGATCGCGGGTTCCAGCAGGGTGAAGTCGGCGCGCAGCGCCTTCAGTTGGTCGGGGTGGTCGAGCAACGCCCGTACCCCGTTGGAGATCAGATTGACCGTGGTCTCATGGCCGGCGATGAGCAGGATGAAGGCCATGGCGCGCAGTTCGGCGGCGGAGAGCCGGTCGTCGTCGGCGGCACTGGTGCGCAGCAGGGCGGAGAGCAGGTCGTCGGCGGGGCCCGAACAGCGCTTGTCCTCGATGAGTTCGTCGAGGTAGTCACGCAGCGCGTAGGCGGCGGCCGTGGAGCTCTCGACCGAGGTGGGCGCGACGATCTCGTTGGTCCAGCCGCGGAAGGTGTCCCGGTCCGACCGCGGCACCCCGAGCAGTTCACAGATGACGGTGATGGGCAGCGGGAAGGCGAGTGCGTCCACGAGATCGCCGTGCCCGGCGGGGCCCATCGCGTCGAGCAGTTCGTCGGTGATCTGCTGGACGCGGGGGCGCAGGCTCTCCACCCGGCGCGCGGTGAACTCGCGGGTGATCAGCTTGCGCAGCCGGGTGTGGTCGGGCGGGTCGGAGATGAGCACGTGCGGGCCCATCAGGAGTTCCTCGCCGCCGGCGACCTGGGGCCGTTTGCCCAGCCGGGGGTCGGCGAGGGCGGCGCGCGCCTCGGCGTAGCCGACGACGAGCCACCAGCGCCAGCCGTCCGGGTTCCGCATCTGGTGGACGGGACCCAGCTCGCGCAGCTTGGCGTAGTACGGGTACGGGTCCGCGGTGAAGTCCGGTCCCAGCTCGCGTACTTCGATGGTCGCCATCGGATCAGCCTACGACGCCGTCCGGTGCTCCGGGGTCGCCCGTGGCCGGTTCGGCGTCATGGACGAGCAGGGCGATCTGGACGCGGTTGTTCATGTCCAGCTTGGCGAGGATGCGCGAGACGTGGGCCTTGACCGTGGGAATGCTCAGATAGAGTCCCGCGGCGATCTGGGCGTTGGACCGGCCGCGGCCGACGGCGAGCGCGACCTCCCGCTCCCGCTCGCCGAGCAGGGCCAGTTTCCGTGCGGCGCCCGCCCTGCGGTCGGCCGTCGGCGCGCCGGTGACATGGGTCATGAGCTGGCGGGTGACGGCGGGTGACAGCACGGGATCGCCGGCCGCGACGCGCCGTACGGCGGTGACGATCTCGGCGGGCGGAGTGTCCTTGAGCACGAACCCCGCCGCGCCGACGCGCAGGGCCCGCAGCACCTGTTCGTCGGCGTGGAAGGTGGTCAGGACGATCACCTGCGGGGCTTGGGGCCTGGCGCGGAGCAGGTCGGTCGCGGTCAGTCCGTCCATGACCGGCATCCGGATGTCCATCAGCACCACGTCGGGGGCCGTGCGGTCGACGAGGGCGGCGACCTCGGTACCGTCGGCGCCCTCCCCGACGATCTCGATGTCGTCGGCGCCGCCGAGCATGAAGGTCAGGCCGGCCCGTACCAGCGGATCGTCGTCGACGACGAGCAGTCGGATGGTCATGCCGCCCACGGTAGCCAGGCCCGCACGGCGAAGCCGCCGTCTCCGGTGGGTCCGTGCTCGAAGCGGCCGCCGGCCAGCGCGGCCCGTTCGGTCAGGCCGATCAGGCCCTGGCCGGATCCGGGCACCGGTGTGATGTCGCCGTGCGGCGCCGTGTTGCGGACCTCGACGGTGAGTCCGTCGCCCGGGCCGCCGCCGACCAGGACCGTGGCCTCGGTGCCGGGCGCGTGTTTGCGCGCGTTGGTCAGGGCCTCCTGGGCGATGCGGTAGGCGGTGCGTCCGACGGCGGCGGGCGCGGCGGCCGGGTCGGCGACGCCGCTGTCGAAGGTGACCCGCATCCCCGCGTCCCTGGACTCGGCGACCAGGGCTTCGAGGGTGGCGAGGGTGGGCTGCGGGCGGTCGCCGTCGTCGCCGGGCGTACGCAGGACGCCGATGATCGCGCGCAGGTCCTGGAGCGCTTCGTGGGCGCTGTCCCTGATCACCCCGGCCGCCCTCGCCACCTCGGGCGGCGGCGCGTCCGGCCGGAATTCGAGGGCGCCCGCGTGGACGCTGAGCAGGCTCAGCCGGTGGGCGAGCACGTCGTGCATCTCGCGGGCGATGGACTCCCTGGCGAGCCGCTGGGCCTGCTCGGCCCGCAGGTCGGCCTCGGCCTCGGCGCGCTGGGCCCGCTCGCGCAGGGCGACGACGAGCTGGCGCCTGGCCCGTACGAGCATGCCCCAGCCGGTGACCAGCAGGATCAGCAGGGCGGTGCTGAACACGGCGACCGTGAACGAGACGGTCGGGTCGGGCCGGAGCACCGCCTGGACGACGCCGGTGACGACGGCCAGCGCCCCGATGAGGGCGACCGGTTTGAACGGCCGGTGGACGGCGACGGCGAACAGGCTCACCAGCGCGGCCCCGCTGCTGACCGGTGCGACGGCGGTGAGCAGGGTCAGCGCGACGGCGAGGGCGACCGGCCGGCGCCGGCGCAGCCACAGCGCGCAGCAGGCGACGGCGCCGGCCGCCAGGTCGAGCGCGACGACCGTGTCGGAGTTGCCCGCCTTGGTGGCCGCGTCGAGGGCGAACATGCCGAAGAGGACGGCGCAGCCGAGCATCGCCGTGTCCACGATCCAGTCACGGACCGTGCGGCGCTGCCGGGGTTCCGCCATGGCGGACGGCAGCAGCCAGCGGTACTCCATCGTCGTCATACGTCCACGGTACGCAGGTGGGAGGGGGTGAGCGGGCCTCGCGGCGGGAGCAGCTACCAAAGTCACACGGCTCCCGACTTCGGACACCGCGTTACCGGAAAGAGACGCACATGTCTGGTTCTCATCGGTCCCTCGTGGTTAAAGTAGCCCCACACGAATTAATCTCAGCGTGAGAGGAATTGTGGCAACTACCTCCCTCCCCCGTGCGTCCAACCGCAGCGCCGTCCTCGCGGCCCTGCTGTCCGGCGCCGAGACGGACCGCCAGCAGCTGATCGCCGACACCGGTCTCAGCCGCGCCACGGTGTTCCGGATCATCGACGACCTGATGGCCGACGGGCTCGCCCGCGAAGGCCGCCGGCTGCTCCGCGAAGGACCTGGCCGGCAGTCCACATCGGTGGGCTTCAACAACCGCTCCGCCCTGGTGTGCGGCATCGACCTCGGCGGCACCAACTGCCGTGTCGTGGTGTCCGACGCGCTGGGCCGCCCGCTGATCAGAAGCCGTGACGCGACACCGCGCGACGCGACGTCGGCCGAACTGGCCGCCTGGGTGGCCCGCCGGGTCACCGAACTGGTCGCGGGACACGGCGAGGACATCACCCTGCACACCGTCACCATCGGTCTGCCGGGTGTGGTGACCGGTGACGGCCGTACCGTCGTCGCCTCGCACAACCTCGGCCAGATCAAGGGCACCGCCTTCATCGAGGAGGTCTCCCGGCTGCTGGGTGTGGCGACCTTCGTCGGCAACGACTCCAACCTCGCCCTGCTGGGCGAGTTGAGTTACGGATCGCTGCCGGACCGCGAGACGGCCGTCCTGCTCGCCATGGGCACCGGCCTCGGTTCGGCCGTCTCGCTCGAAGGGCGGGTGCTGACCGGTGAGTCGGGGCTGCTCGGCGAGTTCGGCCGGCTCCCGCTGCCGGGCCGCGAGGAGCGGCTGCGCGATCTGCTCTCCGGCGCCGACCTGGTCGCCTACGCACGCCGCAGGGGCGTCGAAGTCCCCACGGCGCAGAGCCTCTTCGCCGACCGGGCGCGCTACGCGGCGCTGCTCGACGAGGTGCACTCCGCGCTGACCCATCTGGTCTCGGTCGTGGCCCTGGCCTACGAACCGAAGACGGTCGTCCTCACCGGCGGGTTCTCCGAGTCCTTCGACCCGGCCTGGCTGGGCCGGATCAGCGACCAGGTCGCGGACACCGTCGGGGTGCGCAGCCTGGTCAGGAAGTCCGACCTGGGCGACTCGGCGGGGCTGCTCGGCTCGATGGCCTCGTCCCTCGGCCACTACTACGCGTCACTCGGGGTCAGCGCCCCGGACAGCGCCTCGATCGACGTCGACCGCGAACTGATCGTCAAGCGGCTCGACGACTGTCCCACGGACGAACAAGAAGGGTGAGAAGAATGAACCGATCACGGTGGCGGTATGCCGTCACGGCGCTGCCGGTCATGGCGCTCGCGCTGACCGGCTGCGGCGGTGGCAGCGGCGGCTCGCAGTCCGAGTCCGACCACAAGCTCACCATCTGGATGATGACCGGCGGCCCCGGTGACAATCCGCTGATCAAGGACGTCAACACCGAGTTCGCCAAGAAGCACCCGGACATCAAGGTCGACATCCAGATACAGCAGTGGGACGGGGTCGCCACGAAGGTGACCACGGCGCTGGCGACCAACAACCCGCCGGACATCGTCGAGATGGGCAACACCCAGACCCCGCTGCAGACTTACTCCGGCGGTCTCGCCGATCTCACCGCCGACAAGAAGTCCTTCGAGGGCTCCGACGGCTGGCTGACCGGGCTTTCGGGCCCCGCCACGTACGACGGCAAGCTGTACGCCGTACCGCTGTACGGCGGCACCAAGGTCGTCATGTACAACAAGAAGCTGTTCGCCGACGCCGGGATCAAGCAACCCCCCAAGACGCTGGCGCAGTTGCAGCAGGACTGCGGGACGCTCGCCAAGGCCAACGCGCAGGTGGCCAACTTCTCCGGGTTCTACCTGCCGGGCCAGTACTGGTTCAACGGCATGCCGTTCCTCTTCGGCAAGGGCGGCGAGATCGCCACCCGGTCCGGCGGCACGTGGAAGGCGCAGATGAGTTCCCCGCAGAACGCGGCGGGACTCACCGCCTGGCGGGACTTCCAGAACAGCTGCTCCACCAAGTCCTCCGTCGGCGTCAACACCGACAGCCCCGACCAGGACCAGCTCTTCGCCGACGGCAAGGCCGCCATGGCGTACGTGAAGGCCTGGGAGCCCGCCGCCGTGCTGGAGAAGAACCCGTCACTCAAGGACGAGATCGGCTTCTTCCCGATGCCCGGCTACACCGCTGACAAGTCCATGCCGGTGATCGTCTCCGGTTCGACGGTCGGGGTCGCGGCCAACAGCCCGGACCAGGAGGCGGCAGCGGACTGGCTGCGCATCGTCTCCGGCAAGCGGTTCCAGCAGAAGATGGCGACCACGCTCAATCTGCTGCCCGTGTCACCCGACTTCACCCCGCCGGGCGTGCCGGAGCAGCTGACCGTCGCGTCCGCCGCCAGCCGGATCAGTCGGCCGCTGCCCAGCAGTCCGGGCGAGGCGACGCTGGAGACCGAGCGGTACAACGAGCAGTTCTTCTCGAAGATCGCGAGCGGCGCCGACATCGCGAAGGCGTCGGCCGACTACGACAAGCACGCGACCGAAGCCTTCAACTCACTGAGCGACTAGTCCTTCTGAGGCCCTGATGGCAATCACAGAGAAGCGGAGTCCGGTACGCACCTCGACCGGGCCCCGCCCCCGGCCCCCGGGCCGGCGCCGCAGCGCCACCCGGCCACGGATGCTGCCCTGGGCGATGATCGCACCAGCGGTGATCGCACTCCTGCTGATCCAGGGCTATCCCCTGGTGCGGCTGCTCGTCCTGTCCACGCAGGACTTCGGTCCGCGCTCGCTCTTCACCGGACAGGCCGACTTCGTCGGACTCGACAACTTCACCAAGATATTCGGCGACGCGGACTTCCGGGCCGTACTGGTCCGTACCCTGGTGTTCACCGCGTTGTGTGTCCTGCTGCTGATGGTGCTGGGTTTCCTCATCTCGCATCTGCTGATGGGTGTCTCCCGGTGGGTGCAGATCGTCACCACGGTGTGTCTGGTGCTGGTGTGGGCGATGCCGATGGTCGCGGCGACGCTGGTGTGGCAGTGGATGTACCAGCCGCAGTACGGCGTGGCCAACTGGCTGCTCACCAAGCTCCAGGTGTTCGGCGACCTGACGGCGCACGACTGGTTCTCCCATCCGAACCAGGCCCTCGGGCTGATCGTCCTGCTGACGGTGTGGAAGGGGCTGCCCTTCGTGGCCCTGACGCTGTTCGCCGCACGCGGGCAGATATCCGAGTCGCTGTACGAGGCGGCGCGGCTCGACGGTGCGGGCACCCTGCAGACGTTCCGGCACATCACCATCCCGATCATGCGTCCGGTGCTGGCGATCCTGACCATCCTGGAAGTCATCTGGTCGGTCAACTCGTTCACCCCGATCTGGGTGCTGACCCAGGGCGGTCCCGACGGGCAGACCACCACCCTCGGTGTGTACGCCTACATCACCGCGTTCAGCCGCAACGACTACGGCAGCGGCGCCTCCATCGCCGTGGTGACGGTGCTGATCCTGGCGCTGTTCTCCATCGCCTACGTACGCAAGCTCTCGGCCCAGGGGGAGACGCGATGAGCGCATCGATGACACCGGCACGCCGGCGGCGCACCGTCAACAACATCATCGCGCTGCTGGTCTCCGCCGTGATGGTGTTCCCCGTCTACTGGATGGTGACCACAGCGCTGAAGCGGCCCGGCAGGATCCTCAGCGCCGTACCGCAGTTCTTCCCCTGGCCGCTGAGTCTGGACAACTTCGCGCGGGCCCTGGACAAGCCGCACTTCTGGGTCTTCGTCCGCAACTCGCTGACCGTGACGCTGTCCTCGGTCGTACTGTCCCTGATCATCTCGCTGTTCGCCGCCGTCGCCATCGCCCGCTTCCGGTTCGCCGGCCGCAAGGCACTGCTCGCGATCCTGGTGCTGGTCCAGATGATCCCGGCCGCGGCGATGGTCATCCCGGTCTATCTGATGCTCAGGTCCATCAACGGCCTCGACTTCATACCGGGGTTGGTCCTCACCTACATGACGTTCGTGCTGCCGTTCACGATCTGGACACTGCGCGGCTTCGTCGAGGGCGTACCGGTCGAGCTGGAGGAAGCGGCGCTCGTCGACGGGTGCGGCAGGTTCCAGATGTACACCCGGGTGCTGCTCCCGCTGCTGATGCCGGGCATCGTCGCCACCTCCATTTTCGCCTTCGTCAACGCGTGGGACGACTATCTCTTCGCCTACGTGATCATGAAGTCGCAGAGCAACTACACACTGCCGGTCTGGCTGGTGTCCTTCCAGACCTCGGAGAGCGTCGACTACGGCGCCATGATCGCGGCTTCGACGATCTTCTCCATCCCCGTACTGATCTTCTTCCTGCTGGTGCAGCGACGCCTGGTCGGCGGCATGGCCAGCGGCGCGGTCAAGGAATGACCGCGCGACGAAACGAGAGAGCGAGGAGCTCATGAGCGAGCTGTCCCGACTGGCCCACGGTGTGCTGTTCCCGGCACTCGGCCGGCGCACCGTGCCCCGGTGGGCCCGTGCGAGCGTCGCCGAAGGGCTCGGCGGATTCGTCCTGTTCGGCAAGGACATCGCGTCGGCCGAGCAGGTGCGCGAGCTGACGGCCGGGCTGCACGGACTGCGGGAGCATGTCGTGCTCTCCATCGACGAGGAGGGCGGCGACGTCAACCGCCTTGAGGCGTACGGCGGTACGTCGGTGCCCGGCAACCACGCGCTGGGCCGGCTCGACGACCCGGAGCTGACCCGGCAGGCCGCGTACCAGATCGGCCTCTCGCTGGTCGAGGCCGGTGTGGACTGGGACCTGGCGCCCGCGGTCGACGCCGCGGTCAACCCGCTGAGCCCCAACGGCATCCGCTGCTTCGGCTCGGACCGGACCCTGGTCGCCAAGCACGCGGCGGCCTGGGTGGAAGGCCTCCAGTCCGCCGGGGTCAGCGCCTGCGCCAAACACTTCCCCGGGCACGGGCTCAGCTCGACCGACGCCCATCTCGGCACACCCACCGTCGGACTGTCCCGGCAGGAGCTGGTCGACCACTACCTCGACCCGTTCCGCGCGGCCATCGCCGCCGGGGTCGACAGCATCATGGTCTCGCACGTCCTGCTGACCCAGCTCGACGACGTACCCGCCACCATCAGCCCGGCCGTGCTGACCGGGCTGCTGCGCGAGGAGCTGGGCTACGACGGTGTCGTCATCACCGACGCCCTGGAGATGCACGGCATCAGCGATGTCGCGAGCCTGCCGGAGGCGGCGGTACGGGCCATCGGCGCGGGCGCCGACGCGCTCTGCCTGGGCGCGTGGGCGTTCGGGGACGACGTGCGGACGGCGGCCACCGCCCTGGTCACGGCCGTCGAGGACGGCACACTGCCGCTGGCCCGGCTGCGCGAGGCCAACG
>NZ_JTIY01000001.1:5464118-5510388 GCF_000818175.1 Streptomyces sp. AcH 505 | reverse complement strand
GGCGCCGGCCACTCGGTCTACACCGGCGACCCGGCCGACGTACGGGCGGCGGCGGCCGGCCATCTGGCGCGCGGTACGACCACCATGCTGGCGTCCGTCGCCACGACGGCGCCGCCGGCGATGGAGGCGGCGGCGCGCGCCGTCGCCGAGGTGATCGAGGACGGCTCGGCGCCCTCGCTCGCGGGGATCCACTTCGAGGGCCCCTTCCTGTCGCCCGAGCGGCGAGGTGCGCAGACCCGTGACGCCCTGCGCACCCCTGACCGGGCGGCGCTGGCGCGGCTGCTGGCAGCGGCGGGCGGCCACGCCCGGTCGATGACCGTCGCGCCCGAACTGCCCGGCGCCGTCGAGCTGATCCGCGAGCACGCGGACGACCTGCTGTTCTGTCTCGGGCACAGCGACGCGACGGCCGAGCAGTTCGGCCGGGCGGCGGCGGCCGGCGCACGCGCCGTCACCCATCTCTTCAACGCGATGCCGCCCCTGCACCACCGGGAGCCGGGGCCGGCGGCGGCAGCGCTGCTCGACCCCAGGCTGAGCTGCGAGTTGATCCTGGACGGGCACCATCTGGCAGACGACACGGTCCGGTTGGCCCACCGGACGGCCGGGGCCGACCGGCTGCTGCTCGTCAGCGACGCCATGCCGGCCGCCGGACTCTCCGACGGCACCTACCGGTTCGCCGACCGGGAGGTCACCGTCACCGACGGCGTGGCACGACTGCGCGGCACGGACACACTCGCCGGCTCCACCCTGTTCGTCGCTGACGCCTTCCGCCGCGCGGTGCTCGGCATCGGACTGCCGCTCGCCGACGCCGTACGGATGGCGGCGACGAACGCAGCGCGGCTGCTGGGCCTGACCGACCGGGGCGCCCTGCTCCCGGGGCTGCGCGCCGACTTGGTGTCGCTCGACGCCGAGCTGCGCCCCGACCGGGTCTGGCTCGCGGGTGAGAGCGTGCACTTGTGACACTCCTGTGACCGGAGCTGTGGCCTCCGTCACGCGTGCGTGGTCAACGCCCTGATGGGATGACCCGATGAGCAGACCCTCCGCCTTCCGCCCGGCCCCCGCCGCGCCCGCACCCTTCCTGGCGGCCCTCGCCGCGACCGCTCTGCTGCTCACGGGCTGCGGGACGGAGCCCGCGGGCGCCGGGGACCGAGGTGCGGGCGCGGCCGGTTCGCCGTCCGGCACACCGGTCGACGATCCGGGCAAGGACGGCGTACGGGTCACCTCGGTGACCTTGCCGTCGCCTTCCCGCACGCCGTCCGACGACTACTCCGTCCACGCCGACAGCCTGTATTCGGGGATCTCCGCCGCCTACGAGGTCACCAACAAGAGCGCCGAGACGCTGACTTACACGGTCATCATCACCTTCCAGAGCGCTGACGGCGGCGCCATGTCCAACCGGACCGTGACCGTGCGCGACGTCGGTCCTGGCAGGACCGTACGCGGCACGGTCCAGGCCGAAGCGCTGACGCCCGGGGCGCCACGGACCACGGGGGCCAGGGTGCTGGAGGTGACCAAGGTCCCCGCAGCCGAGGCGCCGACCGAGCCGGGTGCCTGCCCCGCCTCGGGGATCCGCGTCAGCGTCGACCGAGGAGACGCGGCCATGGGACTGCGGGTCGTGGGCCTGCACCTCGACAACTGCGGCACGCGCACCTACACCGTCGAGGGCTATCCGCTGCTGCAACTCCTCGACGAGGACCGTAAGCCCGTCGACGGCGTGCAGATACTCGAAGGCAGCGCCGAGATCTCCACCGGCGCGGGACCCGACACGCCGCCGGGGCCCGTCACCCTCAAGCCGGGCGAGGAGGCCACCTCCGCCCTGGTCTGGCGCAACACCACCCAGATGGGGACGGCGGTGAACGTGCCCTACGTACGGGTCCGGGCGAAGGCCGGCGCCGACCCGGTGACGGTGACCCCGAAGCTCGACCTCGGCACCACAGGGAAGCTCGGGGTCAAACCGTGGGCGAAGGCGAAGCCGTAACCGCGGGGCGGGTCCGCGCAGTCTCCGCCGGGTGACTCAGTCGCCCATCAGCTTCAGGGCCTGCGGCCAACTCTGCTCGGCGGCACGGGCGTTGCCCGCACGCGTACCACCCAGATCCTCGCGCGCCCCGCTCTCGACGACCGTGCCGGAGGGGAAATAGGGAAGGTTCGTCACGCCGTGCCCGGCGCCCGGGTACACCAGCGCCCGGTACGACACTCCCGTGACACTCTGCCCCGAGGCGATGAGCTGCGCCGAGGTGGCCGAGTCCCACACCTTGTCGTCGGCGCCCGCAACGGCGAGGACACTTCCGCGTACGTTGTCGAGCGGTATCGGCGCGGCCTCGGCCGGCTTGCCGTCCTTCGTCCACGCGACACCGCCGTGCGGATAGCCCGGACCGGTGCGCGCGCTCGGGGCGAACACGACCGCGTTGCGAACCAGCTCCGGGTAGTCCTGGACCAGCAGTTGGGCCGGTTCGGTGCCCCGGGAGGCGCCGACGACCGTCGTACGTCCCGGAGCGGCGCCGGCCCGCCGGTCCAGCACCCGCGCCGCCGTGGCGAAGTACTCCATGGGGATGCGCTCCAGGCTCTTCGGCGGCCCGTCGTCCTGACACCCGAAGTAGCAGACAGCCAGGGCCGGATGGCCACGCGAGGCGAGCAGCGCCGCACGACCGCTGTAGCTCACCCCGCCCTCCGAGCCGCCGAGCAGCAGGACGGGCGCTCCCTGCCGGGCGCCTGCGGGCGGCAGATACAGCTCCCCGCTGACCTGGTCGCGCGCCTCGGTGAGCGTGGTGTGCCGCACCCCGCGCCCGACCGTGGTGCGGGTGAGCGTCTTCGCCGCGACGGTGCGGTCGCCCGCGCGCAGGGTGATCCGTACGGAGAACGAGGACGTCTGCTTCGGCGGCTGGAACCACGAGGTCACCGGGTCGGCGCCGCGCGGTGTCATCGACCAGAACAGCCCCATGGCGTCGACGCCCCGGTAGGTGCCGGACTTCGGGGCGTCGCGGTCGAGATCGATCACGCCGTGCTTGTCGGCGGTCAGGACGGCCTTGCCCGTCCACGTCCGGTGCCGGGCGTCCACGGCACTGGAACCCGCGGTGACCTCTTCCCCCGGGCGTAGGCCGGTGAAGCGCAGCCGCACCGGTGCGTCGGCGAGTGAGACGGGCCTGTCGACGCTCAACACGGCGTGCTCGCTGTGCTTCACACCGCCGCTTCCGCAGCCGGCCGCCACGAGCATGGCGACCGGGAGAGCGAATACCACCGAGGCCGTACGAACCTTCGACTGCCGCATCCTCCGATTGTTCGTTCGGGCCCGGCCGGATAGCAAGTGGGCGCTCCGTGGGCCGTGTTGGCGGTTGCCGAGCCTGGGGTCCGATAGCCGCCAGCGGCGTCGCCGCCGCGCCGCTTTCATCGTATGCAGCGTGCGGCGGGAGCTTCGTCCGTCGGCGCCTCACCACGGAAGAGGGAGACGGCTCATGTCCGCACTGGACGGCAGGACTGCACTGGTCACCGGCGGCAGCCGGGGTATCGGAGCGGCGACGGCGCTGCGGCTCGCGCAGGACGGCGCGGATGTGGCGCTCACCTATGTGACGGGCGAGGAGGCGGCGCTCGCCGTCGTACGGAAGATCGAGGCGACGGGGCGGCGCGGGCTCGCGCTGCGCGCCGATTCGGCCGACCCGGCGGAGGCGGCCGGGGCGGTGGACCGTACGGTGGCCGGCCTCGGGAAGCTCGACATCCTCGTCAACAACGTGGGCGTGGGGCTGCTCGGTCCGCTCGACGGCTTCACCGCCGACGAGGTGTCCCGGACGCTTGACGTGAATGTCCGGGGTGTGTTCCTCGCCTCGCAGGCGGCGGCGTCGCGGCTGGGCCGCGGCGGCCGGATCGTCACCGTCGGCAGT
The DNA here is from genome assembly GCF_000818175.1 of Streptomyces sp. AcH 505. GTDB lineage: Bacteria > Actinomycetota > Actinomycetes > Streptomycetales > Streptomycetaceae > Streptomyces. Next base: position 5,506,519 of record NZ_JTIY01000001.1, on the reverse strand, counting down.
TGTATGACGCAGCGCGTGCCGGGCCCCGGCGGCACGCTCTACGCGACGAGCAAGTCGGCGCTGATCGGTCTGACGAAGGCACTGGCACGGGAGTTGGGCGAGCGCGGCATCACCGCCAACATCGTCCACCCGGGCCCGACGGACACGGACATGAATCCGGCCCACGGGCCGCACTCACCGGCCCAGAGCGCCATGACGGCGCTCGGCCGGTACGGCTCGGCGGACGAGGTGGCGGCGATGGTGGCGTTCCTGGCCGGTGACGAGGCCGGCTATGTGACGGGGGCGGAGTTCGCGGTGGACGGCGGCCACGCCGCGTAGGCCGGTCGCCCAGGCCCTGCTGCCGCAGCGCGTCCCCCGTCCCTTCGGTCAGCCGGTCAGCCGGTCAGCCGGTCAGCCGGTCAGCCTCCCAACTCCTGGTGGCGGGCCGCCAGTCGGGCCGCGCCCTGTTCGGTCAGCGAGCCGAAGAGGCGGAGCCGGGAGATACCGCCGTCGGGGAAGATGTCGATCCGTACGTGCGTGGCGACCGCGGCGGACGGCAGCACGAACCGGTGGTTCGTGTCCGGCTGGAGCCGGGTGCGGGGCAGGATCTCGGTCCACGCGCCGCTCTCGCCGTCGCGCACCGAAAGGGTCGCCCAGCCCGCAGCGTTGCCCTTGAGGTAGGCGGTGTCGATCTCGACGGCGCGGATCTCGGACTGCGTCGCCAGCGCGTAGCTGATCCAGTCGTTGCCCTGGTCGCGGCGGCGCCTGGTCTCCCAGCCGTCGTCCATCTTGTGGGAGCGACCCGGCTGGATGGTGTTGGTGGCCGGGGAGTAGAAGCGGTCGGACGCGTCCTCGACCCGGCCGCCGTTCTCCAGCGCGACGAGGTCGAACGTACCGAGCGCGGTCAGCCACCCCGGGTCGGGGGCGACCTCGCCGTACACCCGCAGCCGGGCGATCCCGCCGTCCGGGTGCTGGTTGAGCCGCAGATGGGTGAAGCGCTGTTCGGCGTCGACGCTGAAGCCGTTGGCCGCGTGGCCGCCGACTGCCGTACGGGGTACCAGCGTTGTCCACTTCACGTCGTCGCCGAGCAGCGTCTCGGGGGACGGCGAGCCAGGCACCGAAGCGCCTTCGACCGACACCGCCTGCGGGTAGTTGCCACGGAAGTGGGCGGTGTCGACGACGATTCCCCGGATCACCCCGGGCGCGCCGAGCCGGACGAGAGCCCAGTCGTGGTCGGTGTCCGTGGGGTGCGGTCGGCCCGCCGAGACACCGCGCCTGCGGCGGGTCTCCCAGCCGTCCATGATCTTGCCCTTGTGTCCGAAGCGCTCGGGGTCGAACTCGGCGACGCCCGGCTTCAGCAGATTCTCGCGCTCGGCGAAGAACTCGTCGTTGGCGGCGACGACACCGGCGCCGAGCCGCCGGTCGGCGAGATCGGCGAGCTGGGTGAAGGGCAGTTCGGCGGTGCGGTAGTCGGCGTACGGGTCGCCGCCGCCGTAGGGCGCGGCGTCGCCGGTGAAGGTGGTGGAGTTCAACGGGGTTTGTGACAAGGTCAGTTGTTCCTTTCGAGCAGTCGGCCTGCGGGCGGTTCCACGAGGGCGCCGTCGATCAGGATCCGGCTGCCGCGCAGCCAGGTCGATCGGACGACGCCGTGGAGCGTCCTGCCCGCGTAGGCGGTCACCTGATTGCGGTGGTGCAGTTCCGCCGGGTCGACGGTGAAGGTCGCGTCAGGAGCGACGACGGCGAAGTCGGCGTCACGGCCGGCCTCGATCGCTCCCTTGCCCGCGAGTCCCGCGAGCGCCGCGGGGGCCGTCGACATCCAGCGGGCGACGTCCTCCAGGGTGCGGCCGCGGCGGCGCGCCTCGGTCCAGATGGCCGGCAGGCCGAGCTGGAGGGAGGAGATGCCGCCCCAGGCGGAGGCGAAGTCCGGGGTCTTGAGGTCGGTGGTGCAGGGCGAGTGGTCGGAGACGACGCAGTCGATCGTCCCGTCGATCAGTCCCTGCCAGAGCAGATCCTGGTTGGCCGCCTCGCGGATCGGCGGGCAGCATTTGAACTCCGTCGCGCCGTCCGGCACTTCCTCGGCGGTGAGGGTGAGGAAGTGCGGGCAGGACTCGACGGTGATCCGCACGCCTTCGCTTTTGGCCGCGGCGATCAGCGGCAGCGCGTCGGAGGAGGACAGATGCAGGACGTGCACCCGCGCGTCGAGCCGTTTGGCCTGGGCGATCAGATGCGTGATCGCCGCGTTCTCCGCGCCGCGCGGCCGGGACGCCAGGAAGTCGGCGTACGCGGGGCCGCCGCGCTGCGGTGCGCCGGCCAGCTCGTGCGGGTCCTCGGCGTGCACGATCAGCAGACCGCCGAAGCCGGCGATCTCGGCGAGGGAGCGGGCGAGTTGGTCCTGGTCGAGCTCGGGGAACTCCTCGACACCGGACGGCGAGAGGAAGCACTTGAAGCCGAAGACCCCCGCGTCGTACAGGGGCCGCAGATCCTTGACGTTGTCCGGCACCGCGCCGCCCCAGAAGCCGACGTCGACATGGGCCTTCGGCCGCGCGACGTCCTGCTTGGTGCGCAGATGGGCGGCCGTCGTCGTCGGGGGCAGCGAGTTGAGCGGCATGTCCAGCAGGGTGGTGATCCCGCCGGCGGCGGCGGCGCGGGTGGCGGTCCAGAACCCTTCCCACTCGGTGCGGCCCGGGTCGTTCACATGCACATGGGTGTCGACCAGCCCGGGAAGCACGACGTCGTCGCCGACGTCCTCAAGCCGCGCTCCGGGCGGTACGTCGGATCCGTACGGCAGCACGGCGGCGATCCGTCCGTCGGCGACCGCGACCGAGGCGGCGCGCGTCCCCTCGGGGGTGACGACGCGCGTCGAGCGCAGCACCAGGCTCACATCGGGCACGCGGGGCCTGCCTCTCTGAAATTCAACGAAGTGTTGAAGAAGTCTTCCCCCTCGATTCCGGTCCGTCAAGACCGACTGCCATCGCTTTTTCCACCAAGCGAAAGTACTATTTCGTTGAGCAGAATGTATCTTTACCCAGGACCGGTAGGCTGTTTGTTCGCCCAGCCCGTCCCGAAAGGACACCTGACGTGCCGTCGTCCAGCGCCAGCATCACCGACGCCGCGAAATCCGCCTCCGCCGGCGGTGGCGTCCAATCCCTTGAGCGCGCGTTCGACCTGCTCGAACGGATGGCGGACGCCGGCGGCGAGGTCGGTCTGAGCGAGCTCTCCGCCAGCAGCGGTCTGCCGCTGCCCACCATTCACCGCCTCATGCGCACGCTGGTCGTCTGCGGCTACGTACGCCAGCAGTCGAACCGGCGGTACGCACTCGGCCCGCGGCTGATCCGGCTCGGCGAGTCGGCGTCGCGGCTGCTCGGCACCTGGGCCAGGCCCTATCTGGCCCGGCTGGTCGAGGAGACCGGCGAGACCGCGAACATGGCGCTGCTGGACGGCGACGAGATCGTCTACGTCGCACAGGTGCCGTCCAAGCACTCGATGCGGATGTTCACCGAGGTCGGCCGGCGGGTCCTCCCGCACTCCACCGGAGTCGGCAAGGCCCTGCTCGCCCACATCCCGCCGGACGACGTCAGGGCGCTGCTCGCCCGTACGGGCATGCCGGCCACCACCGACAAGACGATCACCACCCCGGACGGCTTCCTGCGCGCCCTTGAGGTGGTGCGCGGGGCCGGCTACGCGGTGGACGACAACGAGCAGGAGATCGGTGTCCGCTGCCTCGCGGTACCGATCCCCAACTCCCCCACGGCGGCGGCGATTTCCATCTCGGGCCCGGCGGGACGGCTGACCGAGTCGGCCACCGCAAGGATCGTGCCGGTGCTCCAGGAGGTCGCCAGGGACCTGTCGGACGTACTGACCAGCAACGCCCAGGCCTAGAAGCCGGGACGAGCCGGCCCGGACCCGCTCCGGACCTAGGCCCGGCCGCCGAACAGCTCGACCGCGTTCCGTACGCCCATCAGCGCCGGGGTGAGCGCGCTGACCGAACCGGTCGAGCCGACGATCAGCAGCAGGGAGCGCCGCATCCGGCCGATCTCGGGTGCGCCGCCCGCCACCATCGCGGCGAGCGCGGCCAGCTCGTCCTCCGCGATTGCCCTGTCCTTGAACTCGGCCGGATATCCGGCCAGTTCACGCCGGAGCCGGGCGATGGCGGCACGCAGCCCCGCCACTCTCGGATCCTCGTCCGGGTCCTGCCCCTGGTCCCGCCCCTGCTCTGTCACCCGCGTCTGCCCCACGCTCCGCAACAAAGTGTCTCCCCCTCGCTCCGCACGTTTCCGTGCCCGTTTCCCGACCTCCCGGACGGTGGTCAAGCGCCAAGGTTCGCGGGCAAGTTAACCCCTTGGCGCGCGTTCGGCGCCACTCCGCGGACCGAATACGGCGGGAATGCGGGCGGATATCCTGCCCGCTTCGCGCCCGAAGTTCACGGCCGGCCGGGGGCCCATGCGATAGGCAGTTCCCATGACAGAGAACAACGCCGAGGAACACACCGCACCCGTCGCAGGACTGCTGCTGGCGGCCGGCGGCGGGCGCAGGCTGGGCGGCCGGCCCAAAGCACTGCTGACCCACCGCGGCCGGCCGCTGGTCGAGCACGGCGCGCTCGCCCTGCGCGCGGGCGGCTGCGGCCCGGTGCATGTGGTGCTGGGAGCGGCGGCCGACGAGGTGCGCGAGCGGGCCGTACTGCCCGGCAGTGTGCTGCTCGACAACCCGGACTGGGCCGACGGTATGGGCTCGTCGCTGCGCGCTGGGCTCGCCTCGCTCGCCGGTACGGGGGCGCGAGCGGCGGTCGTCCTGCTGGTGGACCAGCCGGGCATCGGCGCCGCGGCGGTGGCCCGGGTCGTCGCGGCGTACCGCTCGCCGGACTCGCTCGTGTCGGCCGCGTACGCCGGGCGGCGCGGCCATCCCGTGCTGTTCGGTGCGAACCGCTGGACGGCCGTCGCCGCGGATGCGCGGGGCGATCGCGGGGCACGCGACTATCTGCGGGCCAGGGAGAGCGAGATCGTCCTCGTCGAGTGCGGGGATGTCGCCGAGCCGTTCGACATCGACACGGAGGAAGATCTGTGGCATCTCGACCGGGACCACCATGAGTGAGGGAGCTGGCACCGAGCGCCACACTCCCTCGACCCGGAGAATCTCGACATCAACAAACCATTGAAGTTCCACCATGAGGAAACTACTATCCACTGGTCAGAAGCGCCCGACACCTCGGACGGCGCCGACGGCCGACCCCGGCGCCCCGGCACCCCGTGCCGTCCGAGCCGCCGGCCCGACCGCACGGACCGTTCGCCGAAGGAGTGACCACTCATGTCCGCACCAGCGCCGTCACCGCTGGCCATCGTCGCGACCGAGCCCCTGCCACGGCAGGACGAGGTTCTCTCCGAGGCGGCCCTCACCTTCCTTGCCGAGCTGCACCGGCGGTTCACGCCCCGCCGGGACGAACTGCTGGCACGCCGTGTCGAGCGCCGGGCCGAGATCGCCCGTACGTCGAGCCTCGACTTCCGCCCCGAGACCGCGGCCGTCCGCGCCGACGACAGCTGGCGGGTCGCCCCCGCACCCGCCGCGCTCAACGACCGGCGGGTGGAGATCACCGGGCCGACCGACCGCAAGATGACCATCAACGCCCTCAACTCGGGCGCGAGGATCTGGCTCGCGGACTTCGAGGACGCCTCGGCGCCCACCTGGGAGAACGTGGTCACCGGGCAGCTCAACCTGATCGACGCCTACGAGCGCAGGATCGACTTCACCGACCCGTCGTCCGGCAAGTCGTACGCCCTGAAGCCGGCCGGTGAACTCGCCACCGCAGTGATGCGCCCGCGCGGCTGGCATCTCGACGAGCGCCACCTGCGGTTGGACGGTGTCGCCGTGCCCGGCGCGCTGGTCGACTTCGGCCTGTACTTCTTCCACAACGCCAAGCGGCTGATCGACCTCGGCAAGGGCCCGTACTTCTACCTGCCGAAGACCGAGTCGTACCTGGAGGCCAGGCTCTGGAACGAGATCTTCGTCTTCGCCCAGGACTACATCGGCGTCCCGCAGGGCACCGTGCGCGCGACCGTGCTGATCGAGACGATCACCGCCGCGTACGAGATGGAGGAGATCCTCTACGAGCTGCGCGACCACGCGTCCGGGCTCAACGCGGGCCGCTGGGACTACCTGTTCTCGATCGTCAAGAACTTCCGTGACGGCGGCGCCAAGTTCGTCCTGCCGGACCGCAACGCGGTCACCATGACCGCCCCGTTCATGCGCGCCTACACCGAACTGCTGGTGCGCACCTGCCACAAGCGCGGGGCGCACGCCATCGGCGGCATGGCGGCGTTCATCCCGTCCCGGCGCGACGCCGAGGTCAACAAGGTGGCCTTCGAGAAGGTCAAGGCCGACAAGGACCGGGAGGCCGGCGACGGCTTCGACGGCTCCTGGGTCGCCCACCCGGACCTCGTCCCGATCGCCATGGCCTCGTTCGACGCGGTCCTCGGCGCGAAGCCCAACCAGAAGGAGCGGCTGCGCGAGGACGTCTCCGTCGCGGCCGGCGATCTGATCGCCGTCGACTCGCTCGACGCCAAACCCACGTACGACGGGCTGGTCAACGCCGTCCAGGTCGGCATCCGTTACATCGAGTCCTGGCTGCGCGGCTCGGGCGCCGTCGCGATCTTCAACCTGATGGAGGACGCGGCGACGGCCGAGATCTCCCGCTCGCAGATCTGGCAGTGGATCAACGCGGGGGTGGAGTTCGACCACGAGGGCCGGACCGTACGGGCCACCCCGGAGCTGGCCCGGGAGATCGCCGCCGCCGATCTCGCGGCGATCCGCGCCGAGGTCGGCGACGAGGCGTTCGCCGCCGGGCGCTGGCAGCAGGCGCACGACCTGCTGCTGACGGTCTCGCTCGACGAGGACTACGCGGACTTCCTCACGCTCCCCGCGTACGAGCAACTGCGCGGCTGAGCCGACGCTGCGCTCAGCGAGGCTGCCCCGGTCCGGCCAGGACCGGGGCAGCCTCGCGATGAGTTTCGCCGGCTCCGCCGGTCTACCCCTGCATGGAGACGAACACCGATACGGACATGATCGACCTGAAGCCCGTGTGCGACGAGGTCGCCGGGCTGCTCGACGGCGTCACCGGCGACCAGCTGGGCGGGCCCACGCCCTGTCCCGACTACGCCCTACGGGACGTGCTGACGCATCTCCTGGGGCTGACCGTCGCGTTCCGGGACGCCGCGCGGAAGGACCTCGGGCCGACGACCGACAACACGCCGGGGAACGTCCTGCCCGTGCTCGGCGCCGACTGGCGCGCCGTGCTGGCGCGGCAGCTCTACGAGCTGGCCGCGGCCTGGCAGTCGCCCGACGCCTGGCAGGGCGCGACCAGGGCCGGGGGCGTGGATCTGCCGGCCGGGGTCGCCGGGGTGGTCGCCCTCAACGAAGTGCTGATCCACGGCTGGGACGTGGCACGCAGCACGGGGCTCGGGTACGCGCCCGACGAGGCGACGCTCCAGGCGTCCCGCGCCCTGCTCACCCCCGACGACGCGATGGGACCGAACAAGAACAGCCTGTTCGGCACCCCGGTCGAGGTCCCGGCGGACGCCCCGCTGCTGGACCGCGTCGTCGGACTGAGCGGCCGCAGGCCGGACTGGAAGCCGTAACGCCGACGGGCGACGGGGCGGATCGAGTCGGGTCGGCCGACGGCGGGGCGGGGTAACACAGTTCACTCTCCGTCCACCACTCATAACGGATGTTCATAGGTTACTCACGTACGCTCGTGGCCTGATCGGCGCGAGGGCCTGTCCGACCCTGATCCGCCGGATAGGCCCTAGGCACGCGAAAGGCACGACACGTGATCCACCCGCTCCGCCGTTTGCTGCTCCTCCTGTTCGCACTGGCGCTCACCGCGTGCGCCGCCTGCACCACCGCCTCGGGCGCGTCCGTGGGGCTCGACGACCCGGTGAAGAAGAAGACCGCGATGCAGCTGGTGTCCAGCGCGGAGAACTCGTCGCTGGACTGGCAGGCGCAGTACCGCTACATCGAGGACATCCACGACAACCGCGGCTACACCGCGGGCATCATCGGCTTCTGCACCGGCTGCGGCGATCTGCTCCAGGTCGTCCGGCGGTACACGAAGGCCGAGCCCGACAACCCGCTGAAGCCGTTCATCCCCGCACTCACCGCGGTCAAGGGCAGCGACTCGCACGAAGGTCTCGGCGATCCCTTCGTCAGCGCCTGGCGGAAGGCGGCGGCGGATCCCGCGATGCGGGCCGCGCAGGACGCCGAGCGGGACCGGCAGTACTTCAACCCGGCCGTCGGCCAGGCGAAGGCCGACGGGCTCGGCGCGCTGGGGCAGTTCATCTACTACGACGCGTTCGTGATGCACGGCGCCGAGGACTCCCCCGGCTCGGTCGGCTTCAACACCCTGCGCGAGCGCGCCATGAAGAAGGTCAGGACCCCGCACGACGGCGGCGACCAGACGGCGTATCTGAACGCGTTCCTGGACGTACGGGTCGACGCGATCCGCCACGAGCCGACGCACGCCGACACCAGCAGGATCGACACGGCGCAGCGGGTCTTCCTGAAGCAGGGCAATCTGGATCTCGACACCCCGCTCAGCTGGAAGGTCTACGGCGACAGCTACCACATCGCCAAGCGCTGAGCCGACCGGCTCATTCACATCTCTTTACGTAGAACAGCTGTACGCCGTCTCCAAAAGTTGGTAGGAAAGCTTCCTAACAGAACAGCGGAAGCCCAACTCCCCCCACAGGAGGCACAGGTGCACACCCCCCACAGCAGCACCGCACGTCGGCTCAGGTTCCTCCCGCACATCGCGCTCGGCCTCGCGCTGGTCGCCGCCCCGGCCACCGCGATGGCGGCCACGGCGCCCGTCCCGACGGGTACCGTCACCGCTGTGACCGCAGCGAACCCGGCAGCAGCGACCGGCCTCGACGACCCCGCGAAGAAGGACATCGCGATGCGGCTCGTCTCCAGCGCCGAGAACTCGTCGCTGGACTGGCAGGCTCAGTACAGCTACATCGAGGACATCGGCGACGGCCGCGGCTACACCGCCGGCATCATCGGCTTCTGCTCGGGCACCGGCGACATGCTCGATCTGGTCGAGGCGTACACGGCGGACGAGCCGGACAACCCGCTGGCCTCCTATCTGCCGGCGCTGCGCGAGGTCGACGGCACGGACTCGCACGAAGGTCTCGACGGATTCCCCGAGGCGTGGCAACAGGCCGCCGAAGACCCGGCGTTCCAGACCGCGCAGAACAACGAGCGGGACCGGGTGTACTTCGACCCGGCCGTCAGCCGGGCCAAGCAGGACGGGCTCGGCACCCTCGGCCAGTTCATCTACTACGACGCCATCGTGATGCACGGCGACGGCGGCGACGACACCAGCTTCGGCTCCATCAGGGAGCGGGCGCTGGCCCAGGCCGAGACGCCGGCGCAGGGCGGTGACGAGGTCACGTACCTCAACGCCTTCCTGGACGCCCGGGTCTGGGCGATGAAGCAGGAGGAGGCGCACTCGGACACCAGCCGGGTGGACACCGCGCAGCGCGTGTTCCTCGACGCGGGCAATCTGAATCTGGACCCGCCGCTCGACTGGAAGGTCTACGGCGAGAGCTTCCACATCGGCTGACGCCCCGTCAACAGACCGTCGGTGTGCTCAGCCCTGCACGGCGCTGAGCACACTGTCGGTTTCCGGCACCGGCGGTGAACTCTCCTTCGCACCAAGGTGGTTGAAGGCGAGATTGAGCGCGATGGCGACGACGCAGCCGGTGCTGATGCCCGAGTCGAAGATGACCATCAGGTCCTTCGGGAAGGCGTGGTAGAAGTCGGGGGCCGCTATCGGTATCAGTCCGATGCCCAGCGCGACGGCCACGATCAGGGCGTTCTCGCCCTTCTCCAGGGCGGCGGAGGCCAGGGTCTGTACCCCGCTCGCCGCCACCGAGCCGAACAGGACGATCCCCGCGCCGCCGAGCACCGGCAGCGGTACGAGCGCGATCACCGACGCCAGGACGGGACACAGCCCGAGCAGCACGAGAATGCCGCCGCCGGTGGCGACGACGAACCGGCTGCGCACCTTCGTCATCGCGACGAGCCCGATGTTCTGCGCGAAGGCGCTGCACATGAAGCCGTTGAACAGCGGACTGATCGCGCTGCCCACGGTGTCGGCACGCAGCCCGCCGAGGATGGTCCGCCGGCCGGCGGGCCGCTCGACTATCTTGCCGAGCGCCAGCATGTCGGCCGTCGACTCCGTCATACAGACGAGCATGACGACACACATGGAGACGATGGCGGCGGCCTCGAAGTGCGGTGCGCCGAAGTGGAACGGCGTCGGGAAGCCGACGAGACCCGCGCCCCTGATCGCGTCGAGGTTGGTCATCCCCAGCGGTACGGCGATGAGCGTGCCGGCGACCAGACCGAGCAGGATGGCGATCTGCTGGAGGAAGCCGCGCAGCACCTTGCGCAGCACGAGCACGATCAGCAAGGTCAGCCCGGCCATGCCGAGATCACGCATCGAGCCGCGGTCAGCCCCGGCGGCCGAGCCGCCCTGCGCCCAGTCGAAGGCGACGGGCAGCAGCGAGACCCCTATCAGGGTGATGACCGTGCCGGTGACGACCGGTGGGAAGAAGCGCACGAGCTTCGAGAAGTACGGCGTGACGACGAGCCCGAGCAGGCTGGCGACGATGATCGCGCCGAAGATGACGGTGAGTCCGTCGGCTCCCCTGTCCTTGGCGATGGCGACCATCGGGGTCACGCCGGCGAACGAGACGCCGTTGACGAAGGGGAGCCGGGCGCCGACCTTCCAGAACCCGAGGGTCTGGAGCAGGGTGGCGATACCGGCGGTGAAGAGACTCGCGCCCATCAGAAAGGCGGTGTCCTTCGCGTCGAGACCCACGGCGGGCCCCACGATCATGGGCGGGGCGACGACGCCCGCGTACATCGCGGCCACGTGCTGCAGTCCGCTGGTGACCATCTTGAGCGGCGGGAGCGTTTCGTCCACCGGGTGTGTCTTCGGGGGCTGTTGGTCCGCGGATGGCGCTCCGGGGGATGGTGTGTCGGCGGGCGGTGTTTCGACGTGCTGTGTCCGGTCTGCCACGGGGATGTTCCTCCGGTCGGTTACGCGTCGTCGGTGACGCGGGTATCAGGGAGGTGGAGACATGATGCGCGCGTACTCGCATGCGTGCGGGCATGGACGAAGACACGTTTCACCGTCCCGGGAGGCGGCCGTACCGCTATGCGGCGCGGCGCCTCCCGGGCGCGGCTGCCCGTGGACCCTGAACGGGTCCACGGCTCCGGTCGGGGGCCGTCCCCCCCGACCGGACTTCCAGGGGGGATCAGCCGTCGGCGGCGATCCTCGCGAGCCGTCGGGCCTCGCTGCGGGTCGAGCGGGCGACGGCGTCCTCGTCCACCGTGGTGAGGTGGTTGTCCTCGACGACGGTCCTGCCGCCGACCAGCGAGAGGGTGACGGGGGCCGCAGCGCCGAAGACCAGTGCGGTCACCGGGTCGGCGATGGAGGAGTGGGCGACGGTGTCCAGCTTCCAGAGCACGAGGTCGGCGAGTTTGCCGGCCTCGACGGAGCCGATCTGGTCGGCGCGGCCCAGCACTTGGGCCCCGCCGTAGGTACCGAGGCGCAGTGCCTGCCGGGCGTTGAGCGCCGCTTCGCGGTGGGCGCCGAGGCGGTTGATGAGCAGGGCGTTGCGCAGTTCGGTGTGGAGTTCGCCGGACTCGTTGGAGGCCGTGCCGTCCACCCCGAGGCCGACCGGTACACCGGCGGCGAGCATGTCGGGGACGCGTGCGATCCCGGCGGCCAGGCGGGCGTTGGACGACGGGCAGTGCGCCACACCGGTGCCCGTGCGGGCGAAGGCGGCGATGTCGGAGTCGTTCATGTGGACGCAGTGCGCCATCCACACGTCGGAGCCGAGCCAGCCCGTCGACTCGAAGTAGTCGGTGGGTCCCATGCCGAACAGTTCCTTGCAGAACTGCTCCTCCTCGACCGTCTCGCTGCCGTGGGTGTGCAGCCTGACCCCCTTGCGGCGGGCCAACTCGGCGCCCTGCTTCATCAGTTCGGTGGTGACGGAGAAGGGCGAGCAGGGGGCGACGGCGATCTGGGTCATCGCGTCGAACGAGGCGTCGTGGTAGGTGTCGACGGTCTCCTCGGTCGCGGCCAGGGCGCCTTCGAGCGTCTCGACGGCGAAGTCCGGCGGCAGTCCGCCGTCCGACTCGCCGCGGTCCATGGAGCCACGCGCGAGGGTGAACCGTACGCCGGTCTCCTTGGCCGCCCCGATGATGGCGCCGGTCAGATCGCCCGAGCCGCGCGGGTAGACGTAGTGGTGGTCCATGGCGGTGGTGACACCGCCGCGGGCCAGCATCGCGAGGGAGCCCTGCGCGGCGGCGCGCACCATCGGTTCGTCGATCCGCGCCCAGGTCGGGTAGAGCGCGACGAGCCAGTTGAAGAGGTTGTGGTCGGTGGCGAGCCCGCGGGTGATCCACTGGTAGAAGTGGTGGTGCGTGTTGACCAGGCCAGGGGTGAGGAGATGACCGGTGCCGTCGATCCGGCGGACGACGTCGGCGAGGCCCTGCGGGGCGGGTCCGGCGCCGACCGACTCGACGCGGTCGCCCGCGATGACGACATGGCCCGAGGCGTACTCGGTGTCCTGGGCGTCCACGGTCGCGATGGCACAGTTCTCGATGACGATGCGCGAAGCCGTCATGGTGGTTCCTCTTCCTGAAGTCGGGCCTGCGGCCCGGATTCTTACGGGCCCGGGGGTCGAGCGGGGTGACGACCGGGTCCAGGGTGCGCAGATGCCCCCGCTCCCCCTCTGGTGGCCCCCGGGAGCGGGAAGGAACTCCCGGGGGCCGACGCCGGCGCGCGCGCCGAGGGGTGACGCTGTGTCAGAGGTTGGTCAGGTCGACCGGGATCTGCGGCTCGACACCGTCCCGGAGGATGGTCGCCTCGATCAGGCCGTACGGCCGGTCGGCCGCGTAGTACACCTCGTTCTCGTTCTTGAGCCCGAACGGCTCCAGATCCACCAGGAAATGGTGCTTGTTGGGGAGCGAGAAACGGATCTCGTCGATCTCGCTGCGGCTGTTGATGATCCGCGAACCCATCTGGTACATCGTCTGCTGGAGCGAGAGCGAGTACGTCTCGGCGAAGGCCTGGAGCATGTGCTTCTTCGCCTGCTCGTACGACTTGTCCCAGTTCGGCATGCGCTGGTCGTCGGAGGTCCAGTTGTAGCGCCACTTGGCGGCGACCTGGGTGGCGAGTATCCGGTCGTAGGCCTCGGGCAGCGTCGTGTACTTGTCCTTGGCGTAACCCCAGAACTCGGAGTTGGTCGAGTTGAGCACCGTCAGGTCCTTGAGGCCCGAGATGATCTGCCAGGACTCACCGTCGTAGGTGATCTGGCTGACCCGGGTCTCCTGGCCCTTGCGGACGAAGGAATGCCTGACCTCGTCGGCCCCGATGAACTGCGAGTTGCCGTCCGAGGTCGCGATGCGGTCCCAGGCGTACTCCTCGATCCTGATGCGCGCCTGGTGGATCTGCTCCTGGCTGGCCACGAAGTGCCGGGCCAGATGGATGCCGAACTGCTCGGCGGACTCTATGCCGTGCTCCTTGGCGAACGCGTACACCGTGTTCTTGGTGGTGTCGGTCGGCAGGACGTTGGCGTTGGAGCCCGAGTAGTGGACGTCCTCCATCTCGCCGGAGAGGGCGACGGAGACGTTCAGGTCCTTGATGTGGTGGGTGTCGCCGTCCCGCGTGATCTTGACGACGCGGTTCTCCGCTTTGCCGTACTGGTTCTGGCCGAGAATCGTGGGCATCTGCTAGCTCCCTCTGTAAACGGAGTAGCCGAACGGGTTGAGCAGCAGCGGTACATGATAGTGCTCGCCGGGGTTGACGCTGAATGTGATCGCCACCTCCGGGAAAAACGCACCGCTGTCCCGTAGCGCGGGGGCGTCCTGCTGTGCCTCGGCTCGCCTGTCTGTGTGTTCGGTGTGTTCGGTGAAGTACGCCTCGGTCGCGAAGTCGAGTCGTACGTGCGTGGTGCCCGCCGGCAGCGCCGGCAGGTCCTTGCAGCGCCCGTCGGGGTCCGTCGCGGAGCCGCCGAGCGCCACCCAGTCGCCGGCCGCGCCGCTGCGGGCGGCGAGGTCGATCCGGACGCCGGACGCCGGGCGTCCGACGCTGGTGTCCAGGATGTGCGTGGACACCGAGGCGGTGGTGTCGGTGCTCAAGACCTCACTCCTCTTCTCCGGCCGCCACGAGACGGGTCAGCCGGATACGGTTGATCTTGCCCAGTTCGGTGCGCACGATCGCACGCTCCTGCTCGGGCGTATGACCCGACCGGGTCCGCAGCGCGTCCCGCATCTGCTCGCCGGTGGCGCCGGTCGCGCAGATCAGGAAGACATGTCCGAACCTCTCCTGGTAGGCCAGATTCAGTTCGAGCATCTCGGTCCTCAGCGCCTCGGAGGCGTCCGCCATCCCGCGCTGTTCCCTGGCCGAGGCGGGATCGCCCGGCTTGGGCCGGCCGATCGGCGGATGACCCGCCATCGCCTCGGCGAGAGAAGCGTCGGACAGGTCGGCCGTCGCCCGGTCGGCGGCGGTGAGCAGCGCGTCCACGGTGGCGTAGGGACGCTCCGCGAGCAGGCTGCTCCCCCAGGCGGGGGCGGCGCACACCTCACGCAGCGCGGCGGTGGCCGCCGCGTCGGGCAAGGTGTTGAACCGGGTGAGACCCGGCGGCTGGCGATACGTCACGGGAGCCTCCGTGGCTGTGCTGGACGGGCTCCGCATAGCTAACGCCCCGAACAACAACACGTCAACACTTTGTTGAAATCTCGCGAACCCGCGTCCTCCCGCCGGACCAGGACCCGTCCGCCGGACCGGCGCTAGTCGCTGTCGGCCGCGTTGGCCCTGTTCAGGTAGTTGTACACAGTGAAACGGCTGACGCCGAGCGCGCTCGCCACCGTCTCCACCCCGTGGCGTACCGAAAAGGCACCGCGTGCCTCCAGGGTCCGGACCGCCGACTGCTTGGACTTACGGTCGAGGTCGGCCAGCGGCATCCCGTACGTGCGCTCCAGCGCCGCCAGGATGTGGTCGAGCGAGTCGGCGAGCTGCGGCAGGCGTACGGCGACGACGTCCGCGCCTTCCCAGGCCAGCACGACATCGTCGGGTCTCGCGTCGCCGGGCGCCATCAGCTCGCCGCCCATGGCGTCCACCAGCGGCTTCACCGCGGCGATGAACGGGTGATCGAGCGGCTCCATCACCGGTCACCCTCCCCGGCGGCGCCTTCGCCCGCGCCGGCGGCGTCCACCACGTTCACCTGGAGCGAGACCCGGGTGGCGCCGGCAGCGAGCGACTCACGCAGCAGCGTCCCGACCGCCGCGAGCACCTCTTCCGCACCACCTTCGGCCGTGTTGCCGAACGGACCGACGTCGACCGCGTCAAGATCAGCCCCTTGGACGACCTCGCGCGCCACCACCGCGTGCGCGGGCGCCTCGTCGAGATCGAAGGGTTCGGTCGTGAATTCCACTCTCAGTCGCACTGTGCCTCCACCGCCATCCTCACCTGCTTCTCCGCATCAGGGAAGACAGGAACAGGTGACTATAGACGGCCCGGCCAAAACCCCACCCGTGGTGAAATGTTTCAAACCTGTCTTCACCGACAACAACCACAGGCCGAATGGGCGTGAAGCCTCCTTGACAGGCGGCTCGAACGCGACCTACCTTCGCTGTGTGAATCGATTCATCTCCTACTGCCCTCGCCTCTGGAGTGAGCATGCCTGACCTGTCGACCGTGAAGGCCGCACTGAAGTCGCAGGTGATCGAGACCCCGTCGTGGGGGTACGGCAACTCGGGCACACGGTTCAAGGTCTTCACCCAGGAGGGGGTCCCCAGGGACCCGTACGAGAAGCTGAACGACGCGGCGCAGGTGCACGCGGCGACCGGCGTCGCCCCCGTCGTGTCGCTGCACATCCCCTGGGACAAGGTCGACGACTACGGCGCGCTCAAGAAGCACGCGCAGGAGCTGGGGCTGCGGCTCGGCGGGATCAACGCCAACGTCTTCCAGGACGACGACTTCAAGCTCGGGTCCGTGACCAACCCGGACCCCCGGATCAGGCGCAAGGCCGTCGCCCATCTGCTGGAGTGCGTCGACATCATGGATGTCACGGGCTCGCACGACCTGAAGCTCTGGTTCTCCGACGGCACCAACTACCCCGGCCAGGACGACATCGTCGAGCGCCAGGACCGGCTCGCCGAGGCGCTGGCCGAGGTGTACGCGCGGCTCGGCGACGACCAGCGGATCCTGCTGGAGTACAAGCTCTTCGAACCGGCCTTCTACACCACCGACGTACCGGACTGGGGCACGTCCTACGCGCACTGCCTCACCCTCGGCGAGAAGGCACAGGTCGTGGTGGACACCGGGCACCACGCGCCCGGCACCAACATCGAGTTCATCGTGGCGTTCCTGCTGCGCCAGGGGAAGCTCGGCGGCTTCGACTTCAACTCGCGCTTCTACGCCGACGACGACCTGATGGTGGGCGCGGCCGACCCGTTCCAGCTCTTCCGGATCCTGCACGAGGTGGCCAAGAACGGCGGCTTCGCCCCGGAGACCGGCGTCGCCTTCATGCTCGACCAGTGCCACAACATCGAGGCGAAGATCCCGGCCGTCATCCGTTCGGTGATGAACGTGCAGGAGGCGACGGCCAAGGCGCTGCTGGTGGACATCGAGGCACTGCGTGCCGCGCAGCGCTCCGGTGATGTGCTCGCCTCCAACGCGGTGCTGATGGACGCCTACAACACCGACGTACGCCCGCTGCTCGCCGAGGTGCGCGAGGAGCAGGGGCTGAACCCCGATCCGGTCGCCGCCTACCGCGCGAGCGGCTGGGCCGAGCGGATCGTCGCCGAGCGTGTCGGCGGCGAACAGGCCGGCTGGGGCGCCTGAGCCGTACGGCCCTTCCCGCCCCCTGTTCCGTCGCCCTCTCGCCACGTCCCCCCTTCTTCCGTCTCCCCCTTGTTCCGTCTCTCCCTCCCGCCAAGACCTGCCGCCAGGAACCGAAGGAATCCACGCCATGACGTCCCACCCCGAGGCATCGGCGCTGCTCGCGCGTTCCAACCGCTTGGGCGCCGACCCGCGCAACACCAACTACGCGGGCGGCAACACGTCCGCCAAGGGCACGGCCACCGACCCGGTGAGCGGCACCGACACCGAGCTGATGTGGGTCAAGGGGTCCGGCGGTGACCTGGGCACGCTCGGCGAGTCCGGGCTGGCCGTGCTGCGGCTCGACCGGCTGCGCGCCCTGGTGGACGTCTATCCGGGGGTGGAGCGCGAGGACGAGATGGTCGCGGCCTTCGACTACTGCCTGCACGGCAAGGGCGGCGCGGCACCGTCCATCGACACCGCCATGCACGGCCTGGTCGACGCGCCGCACGTGGACCATCTGCACCCCGACTCCGGCATCGCGCTGGCCTGCGCCGCCGACGGGGCAGCACTGACCCGCGAGTGCTTCGGGGACAGCGTGGTGTGGGTGGACTGGCGCCGCCCCGGCTTCCAGCTCGGGCTGGACATCGCCGCCGTCAAGGAGGCCAACCCGGCGGCGATCGGCTGTGTCCTCGGCGGGCACGGCATCACCGCGTGGGGGCGTACCTCCGACGAGTGCGAGGCCAACTCGCTGCGCATCATCGGGGAGGCGGAGCGCTTCCTGGCGGAGCGCGGCAGGCCCGAGCCCTTCGGGCCCGCGCTGGACGGGTACGGCGCGCTGCCCGAGGCCGAGCGGCGGGAGCGGGCCGCCGCCCTCGCGCCGCTGCTGCGCGGTCTCGCTTCCACGGACCGGCCGCAGGTCGGCCACTTCACCGACACCGAGCCCGTACTGGACTTCCTGGCGAGCGCCGAGCATCCGCGGCTCGCCGCGCTCGGCACCTCCTGCCCGGACCACTTCCTGCGCACGAAGGTCCGGCCGCTGGTGCTCGACCTGCCGCCGGCCGCGCCGGCGGAGGAAGTGACCGCCAGGCTCCGGCAGTTGCACGCGGAATACCGCGCCGAGTACGCCGCGTACTACGAGCGGCACGCCACCCCTGACTCGCCCGCGATGCGCGGAGCCGACCCGGCGATCGTGCTCGTGCCCGGCGTGGGCATGTTCTCGTTCGGCAAGGACAAGCAGACGGCGCGGGTCGCCGGGGAGTTCTACCTCAACGCGATCAATGTGATGCGCGGCGCCGAGGCCGTCTCCCGATACACCCCCATCGAGGAGTCGGAGAAGTTCCGTATCGAGTACTGGGCGCTGGAGGAGGCGAAGCTCCAGCGGATGCCGAAGCCCAAGCCGCTGGCGACCAGGGTCGCGCTGGTGACGGGGGCCGGTTCCGGCATCGGCAAGGCCGTGGCGCACCGGCTGGTCGCCGAGGGTGCCTGTGTGGTCGTCGCGGATCTGAACGGGGAGAACGCCGCCACCGTCGCCAAGGAACTGGGCGGCGCGGACAAGGCGGTGGCCGTCACCGCCGACGTGACGGACGAGGAGCAGATCATCGCCGCCTTCCGGCAGGCCGTGCTGGCCTTCGGCGGGGTCGACCTGGTCGTCAACAACGCGGGCATCTCCATCTCGAAGCCGCTGCTGGAGACCACCGCGCGGGACTGGGACCTGCAGCACGACATCATGGCGCGCGGCTCGTTCCTGGTGTCGCGGGAGGCAGCCCGGGTCATGACGGAGCAGGCGATGGGCGGTGACATCGTCTACATCGTCTCGAAGAACGCCGTCTTCGCCGGCCCCAACAACATCGCCTACTCGGCGACCAAGGCCGACCAGGCGCACCAGGTGCGGCTGCTGGCAGCGGAGTTGGGGGGCGAGGGGATCAGGGTCAACGGGGTCAATCCGGACGGTGTGGTGCGCGGCTCCGGGATCTTCGCGGCCGGCTGGGGCGCGCAGCGCGCCGCCGTCTACGGGGTGGAGGAGGAGAAGCTGGGCGAGTTCTACGCGCAGCGCACCTTGCTCAAGCGCGAGGTGCTGCCCGAGCATGTCGCCAACGCCGTCTTCGCGCTCACCGGCGGCGATCTGACCCACACCACCGGGCTGCACGTGCCGGTGGACGCGGGCGTGGCGGCGGCGTTCCTGCGCTGAACCCGCCCGCAGGGCCGAGCTGTTCGCCCCGCCGTCTCCGTGTCCGCCGTACCCGCCGTACCCGCCGTCCGCGCCGTTTCGCACCGCCGAGGTAGCCACCGTGTCGACCCCCCACCGTTCGTCCTCCGCCGACCACTCGGCCTTCGCCGCCGCCGACCTGGGCGCCACCAGCGGACGGGTGATGGTCGGCCGGGTGGGCCCGGCGGGCGGCGGGGGCACGCCGTACCTCGATCTCCGCGAGGTGCACCGCTTCCCCAACCGGCCGGTGCGGCTGCCCGGCGGGCTCCACTGGGACGTGCTGAGTCTCTTCCAGGGGGTGCTGGACGGCCTGGCCGAGGCAGGCCGCTCCTGCGAACCTGCCTCGATCGGCGTCGACAGCTGGGCGGTGGACTACGGACTCCTCGACGCGGAAGGGGAGTTGCTCGGCAACCCGTACCACTACCGGGACACCCGCACCGAGGGCATGGCGGCGCGGGTGTGGGCCGACGTGCCGGCCGACGAGCTGTACCGGATCAGCGGGCTGCAGCATCTGCCGTTCAACACGGTTTTCCAACTGGCCGCCGAGCGGACCGGATCGCGCCTGCCCCAGGCGCGGACGCTGCTGCTGATCCCCGATCTGATCACGCACTGGCTGACCGGCAGCGTCGGCGCCGAGGCCACCAACGCCTCCACCACCGCCTTGTTCGACGCGCGCACCGCCGACTGGTCGGGGCAGGTGCTGGACCGGCTCGCCGTCGACCGCGCGCTGCTGCCCCCGGTCCGCCACCCCGGCGATCCGGCGGGGACGCTGCTGCCCGAGGTGGCACTGGCCACCGGCCTGTCCGTCAACACCCCGGTCACGGCGGTCGCTTCGCACGACACCGCGTCCGCCGTCGTCGCCGTCCCCGCGTCCGGAGCCGACTTCGCCTACATCTCGTGCGGTACGTGGTCGCTGGCCGGCCTCGAACTGGCTGCGCCTGTGATCACCGAGGCGTCACGCGCGGCGAACTTCACCAACGAGCGCGGTGTCGACGGGTCGATCCGCTTCCTGCGCAACATCATGGGGATGTGGCTGCTGACCGAGAGCCTGCGCACCTGGGCCGCGCGGGGGCTGCCCGCCGATCTGGCGCCCCTGCTGGCCGAAGCAGCCCGCGCACCCGCCTTCGCCGCGCTCGTCGACCCCGACGCCCCCGATTTCCTCACCCCCGGCGACATGCCGGCCCGGATCGCCGCCTACTGCGAGCGGACGGGACAGCGCGCCCCCGAAGGGCAGGCCGCCGTGGTGCGCTGCGTCCTGGAAAGCCTGGCGCTGGCGCACCGCGCCACGTTGCGTGCGGCCGCCGAACTGGCGGGCCGGGACATCCGGGTGGTGCATCTGGTCGGCGGCGGCAGCCGTAACGACCTGCTCTGCCAGCTCACCGCCGACGCCACGGGACTGCCGGTGGTCGCGGGGCCCACCGAGGCGACGGCGCTCGGCAACGTCCTCGTCCAGGCACGCGCGCGGGGACTCGTCGGCGACCGCGCCGAGATGCGCCAACTGGTGGCGGCGACGCAGGACTTGCGGCACTACACACCGCGCGGTGACGAACGGGCCTGGGCGGCGGCAGCGGCGCGGGTCGGGCTCGGCTGAGCGCTGCCGTACGGGCCACCGTCACTTCGTACGGCAGCTCTCCGCGTCTCAACGGCGGGCTCGGCTCGACCCTCTGACGACCAGTTCGGGCTGGAGCACCACATGCTGGTGCTCGTGGCCCGCCCCTTCGGCGCGGATCTCCTCCAGCAGCAGATCCGCGGCGAGCCGCCCCATCGCGGCGGCCGGCTGGCGCACCGACGTCAGCGGTACGGCGGCGGCTGCGGCGAACTCGATGTCGTCGTACCCGACGATGGCCAGGTCCTGCGGCACGGCGAGGCCCGCCGCGTACACCGTCTGGAGCACGCCGAGGGCCAGCAGGTCGTTGGCGCAGAACACGGCGGTCGGACGCGGCGCGAGGCCGAGCAGCCGGGCGCCCGCGTCGCGGCCCGCCGCCACGTCGAGCCGGTCGGCTGGGATCTCCAGCAGCGCCTCGGGCGGCAGCCCCGCCTCGGCGAGGGCGAGCAGCATGCCCGCACGTCTGTCGCGCACCTGCTGGAGGTGGGGCGGGCCGCTGATGTAGGCGATGGTGCGGTGTCCTGCGCCGATGAGATGCCGTCCCGCGAGGGCGCCGCCGACCGTGTCGTCCACCGAGACGGAGCACTCCTCGGCCTCCCCCGCCACCCGGTCCACCAGCACGAAGGGGATCTCCTGCTGGCGCAGCGCGTCCAGGTTGGCGCCGGTCGAGTCGACGGGGGTGACCAGCACGCCGCGCACCCGGTGCTCCACGAACAGCGAGAGGTACGTCGCTTCCTCGGCCGGGTCCTGGGCGCTGTTGCACACCATGACGCCGAGTCCCGCGCCGCGCGCCGCCGACTCGGCGCCGCGTGCGACGTCCACGAAGAAGGGGTTGCCCATGTCCAGCACCAGCAGCGCCATGATGCGGCTGTGTCCGGCCCGGAGCTGTCTCGCGGACTCGCTGCGTACGTAGCCGAGGCGTTTGATGACGGCCTGGACCCGTTCCTTGGTCTCCTTGGACACCATCTCGGGGCGGTTGATCACATTGGACACCGTGCCGACGGAGACCCCGGCCTGCCGTGCCACATCCTTGATCCCGACCATGCCGTCCCACTCTCCGCCGGAGGCTCTACCGGCAGCCCCTATTGAAACATTTCATTTCCCCCTCGGGGCCCTGCGCCTGCGGACAAGGACGATGCCGAACACGAGCAGCAGCAGGCCGGATCCGACACCCGCCACGCTGTAGAACGACGACGTGGCCCAGCCGGGGCCCGGCCAGATCCGTACGGCGACCCCGGCCGTGTCGTTGGCCGGCCGGTCGTCGTGGGTGGGGCGCTTCGCGTCGGCTCCCCGTACGGTGACCTGGCCGCCGCGGTCGGCGATGTCCCGGTCGATGCGCAGCGTGAAGGGGAAGAGGGTCAGCTGTCCCACCTTCCCGCCCGGCGCCGTGCACGCGTAGCGGCGGGCGGGCGGCTGCCTTTCGCTGGCCGACCCGGTGATCGGGGTGCCGTCGTCGCGCAGGGCCCGGCACGGCTGGTCGAGCACCTCCTCGTCGCGCTCGGGCTCGTAGGGCGACTCCACGACGCTGGTGCCGGCCGGCACGGTGAAGCCGACCGTCACGGGGGCGTTGCGCGGGGAGCCGGGACCGCGCGTGCGGAAGCCGATCCGCATGCTCTGCCTGCTGCCGACGGGGCCTTTGACGGTGGCTCCCACGGCGGCGAGGTCCGCGTGCGTGGCCACGGCGACGTGCAGTTCGTCGCCCGCCGGACGGGCGGACGGCGTGACCGGGACCAGCCGCAGGTCAGGGCCGGACCCCGCCGTGAAGAGCGCCGCCCACTCCGGTGGGGGCGTGTAGTCCTCCGCGAGGGCGTCGGCGGAGTAGGTGACGCCGGGATACATGGCGTCGGCGGCCACCCGGACCCGCTCGGGTACGGCGAGCGCGTACGCCTCGCCGGGCGCGACGACGACCGTGGCGGCCGGCAGCCGGCACCACGCCGAGGCCCCCCGGTAGCGGCAGTTGCGGTGTTTGCTGTCGAACGAGAAGCCGTCCCGCGCGTCCATCCGGAGGGCCACGCCCCGCGCGGGGACGCCACCGGTGTTACGGATGACGAGCCGGACGCCGACCGTGCCGCCGGGCGCCACCGTCGTACGGTCGGGCCGCTGTTCCACCGCGAGGGTCGGCTTGCCGACGGTGACGGTGGTCCGGCCGGTGACGTCCGGGACGCCGGGTGCGCGCACGGTGTAGCGCACGACGCCGGTGTCCCCCGCCTTGCTGCCCTTGACCGGTACGACATGGAAGGTCTGCGACGCCGCGTGCTGCTGGTCCGTGCGCATGGTGCAGCCGAAGACCGGCCGCCTGATCCGGTCGATCTCGCACCGGTCCCCGCCCCGCTTGAGCACGGCGACCCCGGCCAGCCCCCGGATGTCGAAGGTGATCGAGACGTCGGTGGGTCCCTTGCCGGTCAGTCGCTGGCCGACGTCGAGATCGTTCTCCGAGCTGAGGGCGCGGGACGGGTCGGTCGACACGTACAGAACCTCGGGCACCTGCAAGCTCAGGCGCGGCTCACCCGACAGGCCACCACAGCCGCCGAGCAGCGCGACCAGGGCCACGACCACCAGTACGACCGGCCAACGACCCCTGAGACATGTGCCGTTCATCCGACCACCCTGCCCGACGGAGATCACGGCGGGACAACGGAGTGGTCGCGGATTCCGGTGGGGACACTTGACAGCTCCCGAGCAGCGCGGGCAGTCTTCCATTAAGCAGAAAACAACTTCCGCAATACGGAAGGAGCAGCTGACCCCTCATGGGCTACGCAGACCAGCGCTTCGATGTGAACCTCTCGATCCTCTACACCGAGCTTCCGCTCCTGGAGCGCCCGGCGGCCGCCGCCGCAGCGGGCTTCACCGCGGTCGAGCTGTGGTGGCCCTGGACCGACACACCCACCCCGCCGCAGGCCGAACTCGACGCCCTCAAGAAGGCGCTCGACGACGCGGGCACCCAGCTGGTCGGGCTGAACTTCTACGCGGGGCAGCTGCCGGGGCCCGACCGTGGCGCGCTCTCCGTGCCCGGCGAGGAGTCCGACCGCTTCCGCGCCAATATCGAGGTGGCGGCGGAGTTCGCCGCCTCCGTCGGCTGCACGGCGCTGAACGCGCTGTACGGGAACCGGATCGACGGCGTCGATCCCGAGCTCCAGGACGCCCTCGCCCTGGAGAATCTGGTGCTCGCCGCGCGGGCGGCCGACCGGGTCGGCGCGACCCTGCTCGTCGAAGCCCTCAACAAGCCGGAGTCGCCGCGCTACCCGCTCGTGAGCGCGCCGTCGGCCGTCGAGGTGGTCGACAAGGTGAACGCGGCGACCGGCCTCGGCAACGCCTCGTTCCTGCTCGACCTCTACCACCTGTCGATGAACGGCGAGGACCTGGCCGAGGTCGTCGACCGGTACGCGGGCAAGGCCGGGCACGTACAGATCGCGGACAACCCGGGCCGTGGCGCGCCGGGCACCGGGGCGCTGCCGCTCCAGGAGCTGCTGGACCGGCTGCGCGACGCGGGGTACCGCGGCTGGGTCGGCCTGGAGTACAAGCCGGGCGACCGGCCGAGCGCCGAGTCCTTCGGCTGGCTGCCCGCCGAGGCGCGCGCGGCCCGCTGAATCCCGTCCCGCGGCGGCAGGTCCCTTTGCGGACCGGCGGCAGGTCCCTTTACAGAAACGTCAGAAGAGTCCAGGAAGGCATCCCATGAGCACGCTCCCCAAGATCGCATGGATAGGTCTCGGCATCATGGGCTCGCCCATGTCGGAGAACCTGATCAAGGCCGGTTACCAGGTGACCGGTTACACGCTGGAGCAGGACAAGCTGGACCGGCTGGCGGCGGCGGGCGGCGCCGCCGCCGCCTCGATCGCCGAGGCGGTCGCCGACGCCGATGTCATCGTCACCATGGTGCCCGCTTCGCCGCAGGTCGAGGCCATCGCGTACGGCGACGACGGCATCCTCGCGCACGCCAGGCGCGGCGCGCTGCTCGTCGACATGTCCTCGATCACCCCGCAGACGTCGGTCGATCTGGCCAAGGCCGGTGCGGAGAAGGGCATCCGCGTCCTCGACGCGCCGGTCTCCGGCGGCGAGGCCGGTGCGATCGAGGCCGTCCTGTCCATCATGGTCGGCGGCGGCCAGGCCGACTTCGACGAGGCGAAGCCGCTGCTGGAGGCCCTGGGCAAGACCATCGTGCTCTGCGGCCCGCACGGCTCGGGACAGACGGTGAAGGCCGCCAACCAGCTCATCGTGGCCGTCAACATCCAGGCGTGCGCCGAGGCCGTGGTCTTCCTGGAGAAGTCCGGTGTGGACCTGAGCGCCGCGCTGGACGTGCTGAACGGCGGTCTGGCCGGCTCGACCGTGCTGACCCGCAAGAAGGACAACTTCCTCAACCGCGACTTCAAGCCCGGCTTCCGGATCGATCTGCACCACAAGGACATGGGCATCGTCACCGACGCGGCCCGCAATGTCGGCGCGGCGCTGCCGGTCGGCGCCGTGGTGGCCCAACTTGTCGCGTCCCTGCGCGCGCAGGGCGACGGCGGCCTCGACCACTCCGCGCTGCTGCGCTCCGTCGAGCGCCTTTCCGGCGACCAGGTCTGACCCACCGCGGCCGGGTCAGCCCGGCCCCTGAAGCCTGACCCCTGAAGTCCGGCCCCCGAACCCCGGGCGGCGGTGGCGCTGACACCTGTCCTGTCGCGCCCAGGCGCCGCCGCCGCCCGGAACCCACTCCTCCAATTTCAACAAACTGTTGACGTTTCCTTCGGTGTGAATTTACGCTCCAGAGGCTCCAGAAGCCTCTCGCCGAACCCCCTCAGCAGTCCCGCACGGAAGGTCACCATGTCGAAGCGCGTGCTTACGACCGAGTCAGGCGCCCCGGTCGCCGACAACCAGAACGCAGCGACCGCAGGCGCCGGCGGTCCCCTGCTCCTCCAGGACCAGCACCTGCTGGAGAAGCTCGCCCGCTTCAACCGCGAGCGCATCCCGGAGCGTGTCGTGCACGCACGCGGCTCCGGTGCCTACGGCTACTTCGAGGTGACCGACGACGTCACCGCGTACACCAGCGCCGACTTCCTGTCCGCCGTGGGCAGGCGCACCGAGACCTTCGCGCGCTTCTCCACCGTCGCCGACTCGCTGGGCGGCGCGGACGCGGTCCGCGACCCGCGTGGTTTCGCGCTGAAGTTCTACACCGAGCAGGGCAATTACGACCTGGTCGGCAACAACACCCCGGTGTTCTTCGTCAAGGACCCCGTCAAGTTCCCTGATTTCATCCACTCGCAGAAGCGCGACCCGTTCACGGGCCGTCAGGAGCCGGACAACGTCTGGGACTTCTGGGCGCATTCGCCCGAGGCGACCCACCAGGTGACATGGCTGATGGGCGACCGCGGTATCCCCGCCTCGTACCGGCACATGAACGGCTACGGCTCGCACACCTACCAGTGGACGAACGCGGAGGGCGAGGCCTTCTTCGTCAAGTACCACTTCAAGACCAACCAGGGCGTGCGCTCGCTGAGCGCCGAGCAGGCGGCGGAACTCGTCGGCAGGGATGCCAACTCCCACCAGACGGACCTGCTCCAGGCCATCGAGCGCGGGATGAACCCGTCCTGGACGCTGCACGTCCAGCTGATGCCGGCCGCCGACGCCGCCCACTACCGCTTCAACCCGTTCGACCTCACCAAGGTGTGGCCGCACAGCGACTATCCGCTGCGCCGGGTGGGCCGGCTGGTGCTCGACCGCAACCCCGACAACGTCTTCGCCGAGGTCGAGCAGGCGGCGTTCTCGCCGAACAACTTCGTTCCCGGCATCGGCCCTTCGCCGGACAAGATGCTCCAGGGCCGGCTGTTCGCCTACGCCGACGCCCACCGCTACCGGCTCGGCGTCAACCACACCCAGCTGGCCGTGAACGCGCCGAAGGCCGCCACCGTCGACAACTACGGGCGTGACGGTGTCATGGCAGCGCGCCGTGGCGGGCGGCACGACAAGAACTACGAGCCCAACTCGTACGCGGGGCCCGTGCAGAGCGACGCGGCGCTGTCCGCGCCGTACGCCGTGCACGGCTGGACGGGGACCCACCCGGCGCCCGCGCACACCAAGGACGACGACTTCTTCCAGGCCGGTGAGCTGTACCGGCTGATGTCGGCCGAGGAGAAGTCCCGGCTCGTCGCGAACATCGCCGGCGGCCTCTCGCAGGTCTCCCTGGACGATGTGATCGAGAAGAACCTGGCCCACTTCCACGCCGCGGACCAGGAGTACGGCAAGCGCGTCGAGGAAGCGGTACGCGCGCTGCGCGAGGAGTGAGCCTTCCTCCCTTGATCGGACCGCGGCGGCTGAGTGAGCCAGTGCGGTGGTAACGGGCGCGAGCGGCCCCCTCCCGACGTGAGGGAGGGGGCCCCGCTCCCTTCGCCCACCGCCGCGGTCTGCCCGACGGAGCGCGGGGTACGGAGACAACTGGTCCCGTGCCCCGCGCTCTTGTGCGTCCGGGGCTCCCTTGTGTGTCCGGGCTGATCGAGACGTAAGACCCGAAGCCGGTGCCGGTGCCGGTGCACGCGTACGGCCCCGGTCACCGGAGGTGGTCCGGTGACCGGGGCCGTACAGGGTCTGCCGCCGGGGTCAGGCCAGCGGCAGGATCGCGGTGGGCGCGTGGCCCGGTTCGGTGGCGATGTCCTCGAACTCGTTCACACTGGCGATGTCACTGCCGCTCATGGCGATGTTGGTGACGCGCTCCAGGATGGCCTCCACGACGACCGGCACCCGGAATTCGGCCGCCAGCTTCTTGGCCTCCTCGAAGGCGGGCAGCAGCTGATCGGGCTCGGTGACCCTGATCGCCTTGCAGCCGAGACCCTCGGCGACCTTCACATGGTCGACCCCGTAGACGCCCAGCTCGGGCGAGTTGAGGTTCTCGAACTCCAGGTTGACCTGGAAGTCGATGTCGAAGTTGCGCTGCGCCTGGCGGATCAGGCCCAGATAGGAGTTGTTCACCAGCACATGGACGTACGGGATGTGGTGCTGGGCGCCGACCGCCAGCTCTTCGAGCATGAACTGGAAGTCGTAGTCGCCGGACAGCGCGACGACGGTGGCCTCCGGGTCGGCCGTCGCGACGCCCAGCGCCGCGGGGACGGTCCAGCCGAGCGGGCCCGCCTGGCCGCAGTTGATCCAGTGGCGCGGCCGGTAGACGTGCAGCATCTGCGCGCCGGCGATCTGGGAGAGGCCGATGGTGGTCACGTACCGGGTCTCGGGCCCGAAGGCCCTGTTCATCTCCTCGTACACGCGCTGCGGCTTCAGCGGCACGTTGTCGAAGTGCGTACGCCGGTGCAGCGTGGCCTTGCGCTCCCTGGCGGACGCGGCCCAGGCGCTGCGGTCGGGCAGCCGCCCGGCCTCCTTCAGCTCCCGTGCCACCTCGACGAAGAGTTCCAACGCGGCCTTGGCGTCGGACGCGATGCCGAAGTCCGGGGCGAATATCTTGCCGAGCTGGGTGGGTTCGATGTCGACGTGGACGAACGTCCGTCCCCGCGTGTAGACATCGAGCTTGCCGGTGTGCCGGTTGGCCCACCGGTTGCCGATGCCGAGCACGAAGTCCGACTCCAGGAACGTGGCGTTGCCGTAGCGGTGCGAGGTCTGGAGCCCGACCATGCCGGCGTTCAGCTCGTGGTCGTCGGCGATGGTGCCCCAGCCCATCAGGGTGGGGATGACCGGCACCCCGGTCAGCTCGGCGAACTCGACCAGCAGCGCGGACGCTTCGGCGTTGATGATGCCGCCGCCCGCGACGATCAGCGGCCGCTCGGAGGCGGCGAGCATCGCGACGGCCTTCTCCGCCTGGGCGCGGGTCGCGGCCGGCTTGTAGGGCGTCAGCGGCTCGTACATCTCCGGGTCGAACTCGATCTCGGTGAGCTGCACGTCGATCGGCAGGTCCACGAGGACCGGGCCCGGCCGTCCCGAGCGCATCAGATGGAAGGCCTGCTGCAGCACGCCGGGCACCTGGGCGGCCTCCAGCACCGTGGTGGCGGCCTTGGTGACGGGCGCGGCGATCGACGCGATGTCGACGGCCTGGAAGTCCTCCTTGTGGATCACGGCGGTGGGTGCCTGTCCCGTGATGCACAGGATCGGGATGGAGTCGCCGAGCGCGGAGTACAGCCCGGTGATCATGTCGGTGCCGGCCGGCCCCGACGTACCCACACAGACACCGATGTTGCCGTTCTCGGTGCGGGTGTAGCCCTCCGCCATGTGCGAGGCGCCCTCGACATGGCGCGCGAGTGTGTGGTGGATGCCCCCGGACGCCTTGAGGGCGGCGTAGAAGGGATTGATCGCGGCACCCGGCACACCGAAGGCGTGTGTCACGCCCTCGCGCTTGAGGATCTCAACTGCCGCTCGGGCAGCGGTCATTCGAGTCATGGGGTTACTCCTCATCCGGCAGGCGGATTCGGGCTCTGTCGCGCCACCTGAGAGCGCCAATTCCGTAATGTGGAAGTACTGTTCTGCTATACGGAAACAATCTAGGGTCGATACGACACCCCGTCAAGGGAGGGATCCCGGCGGCCCCTCCCCAATACCTCGCTCTTGGTGGACGATGGGCCACGCAGCGCAGTCGATCAGGCATATGCGAACGTGGTTGATGGGGGTCGTGATGGGAGAGAGCGTTCCGGTGAGCTGCCCGACCTGCAGCCGTCGGCACACCTTCGTGGTGTCGGTGTACCCGTGCGCCTGTGGCGCGCCGGTGGCCCCGCCGCTGGCGCGGGACGCACCTCCGCAACCGATCACCCACCGCACCTGGACCGACGAGTGGGTCATGGTCCGCTGCGCCGCCTGCGGCCGGCAGGGGCACTGGCCGCAGCCCGAACTCGGCTGCCCCTGCGGGGCGGTGCTGCGCATCCCGGTACGGCCGGTGAATCCGGCGGGACCGCCCCGGGAGCCGCAGGAGTCGCACGAGCCGCAGGACACGGCGCGGGTCCGGCCGACGCTGTCGCGCAGGCCGGCGGCGCCCCGGCCGTCCTTCCATCCGCTGACGATCCGCACGGCGCGCGACGTGGTGACGGCCGCCGCGCTCTATCTGCGCTGGCTCGGCTTCCACGGCATCGTCCAGGCCGAGGAACAGCCGGCGTCCGGCATCGACCTGCGCGGCCCCGAGGTCGTCGCCCAGGTCGACCCGACGACCAGCCCGGCGTCGCTCCGCTCGGTGGAGACGCTGTGGCTGCACGGGCTGAGCGCTTCGGCGGTGAGCGTCTTCTTCTCGCTCGCCGGGTACGCGGACGACGCGCGCGCCCGCGCCGACGACCTCGGGGTGCCACTGTTCGTCATGGACCTCACGGGCGCCCCGCAGCCGGTCAACACCCCGGCGACGGAATTGGTGTCGTCCGGAGCGTGAGGGCGCGCCATAATCGGCCGATGCGCATACGCCCCGCCGCCCCGGCGGATCTGCCGCTGCTCCAGGACATCGAGGTCGCGGCGGGCGAGCCGTTCCGCACGGTCGGGATGGCGCTCGTCGCCGACGACACTCCCCCGTCACTCCACGTGCTGGAGCGCTACCGCGCGGACGGCCTGCTGTGGGTGACGGACGACGGCAGCGGCGCGCCCGTCGCCTATGTGATCCATGAGGAGGTCGACGGCGCCGGGCATGTCGAGCAGGTCTCGGTCCACCCGGCGGCGGCACACCGCCGGCTCGGCAGCGCCCTCATCGACCACGTCGGACAGCTCGCCAAGGACGCCGGGCTGCCCGCGCTCACGCTCACGACCTTCGCCGAGGTCCCCTGGAACGCGCCGTACTACGCGCGGCTCGGCTTCCGCACCCTCGGCGCGGACGAACTCACCGACGGGCTGCGGGAGATCAGGCGCGCGGAGGCGGAACACGGCCTGGATGCCTGGCCGCGGGTGTGCATGCGCCGCGAACTCTGATCCTGGGCCGCCGACTTCTCACCGCCGCGTACTTGCACCGCCGCTTCCACGCCGGGGGCATCTCCGCCGTCGCCCACCACCCCGGCAATGTCGCGTCGAGCTTCGGCACCCGCTCCGAGAGCCGGCTGATGAAGTTCATCACCACCAACCCCATCACCCGTGGCATGTTGATCTCCCCGGAGAAGGGCGCGGACCAGCTGGTCCGGTTCGCCGAGAGCCGCCCCGGCACCGACTGGGAGCCGGGGCGCTACTACGAGAAGGGCAAGCCCGCCAAGCGGGTCAACCCGCAGGCACGGGACGCCGAGCTGGCCCGTCAACTCTGGGAGCGCTCGGAGGAGTTGCCGGCCTGAGCGCCGAACCGTTCGCGCAGTTCGATCTTTCTGACCTTGCCGCTCACCGTCATCGGGAAGGCGTCCACGATCTCCACCCGGCGCGGGATCTTGTAGTGCGCGAGCCGGTCGCGGCAGTACGCGGCGATGTCGTCCTGGGTGGGCGGGTCGGCCGGGTCGCGCGGGATGACACAGGCCAGGATCTCCTCGCCGTACTTCGCGTCGGCGACACCGACGACCTGCACATCGGCGACCTTGGGGTGGGTGTACAGGAACTCCTCGATCTCCCGGGGATAGACGTTCTCACCACCCCTGATGATCATGTCCTTGATCCGGCCCACGATCTGCGCGTAGCCGTCCTCCCTGATCACCGCGAGATCGCCGGTGTGCATCCAGCGCCCCGCGTCGATGACCTCGGCCGTGCGCTCGGGCTCGTCCCAGTAGCCCAGCATCACGCTGTAGCCCCGGGTGCACAGCTCGCCCGACTCGCCGCGCGGCAGGGTCACCCCGGTCACCGGGTCGATCACCTTGACCTCGATGTGCGGCAGCGCCCGGCCGGCGGTGCCGGTGCGCCGCTCCAGGTCGTCGTCGCGGCGGGTCTGGGTGGAGACCGGCGAGGTCTCCGTCATGCCGTAACAGATGGACACCTCGGCCATGTTCATCTCGGCGACGACCCGCTTCATCACCTCGACCGGGCAGGGCGAGCCCGCCATGATGCCGGTGCGCAGCGACGACAGGTCGTACCCGGCGAAACCGGGGAGGTTCAACTCGGCGATGAACATGGTCGGTACGCCGTACAGGGAGGTGCAGCGCTCGGCCTCGACCGCGCGCAGGGTCGTGTCGGCGTCGAAGGCTCCGGCGGGGATGACGATGCACGCGCCGTGCGAGGTGGCGGCGAGGTTGCCCATGACCATGCCGAAGCAGTGGTAGAAGGGGACCGGCAGACAGATCCGGTCCTGCTCGGTGTAGCCGACCGTCTCCCCCACGAAGTAGCCGTTGTTGAGGATGTTGTGGTGCGAGAGCGTCGCGCCCTTGGGGAAGCCGGTGGTTCCTGAGGTGTACTGGATGTTGATCGGGTCGTCGCAGGACAGCTCGGCCTCGCGCGCCCTCAGTTGATCCCCGCTGACGCCGCCGGCCGCTTCGTGCAGTTCGTGCCAGCTCGGGTCGCCGATGTAGTGGACGGCGTGGAGGGCCGGGCAGTTGGCGCGCACCTGCTCCACCATGGCCCGGTAGTCGCTGGTGCGGTGGGCGACGGACGCGACCAGCAGGGAGATCCCGGACTGCTTGAGTACGAACTCCAACTCGTAGGCGCGATAGGCCGGGTTGATGTTGACCATGATGGCGCCGACCCGGGCGGTCGCGTACTGCACGAGCACCCACTCGGGGCAGTTGACCGCCCAGATGCCGACCCGGTCGCCCTTCGCGATGCCGCTGCCGAGCAGCGCACGCGCGAGTTCGTCGACGGCCGCCCCGAACTCCCCGTACGTCCAGCGCCGTCCGGACGGTACATCGACCAGGGCCTCGCGGTCGGGGAACGCCTCGATCGCCCGGTCGAGATTGGCACCGATGGTGTCGCCGAGCAGCGGGGTCTCCCCCGTGCCGTGGGTGTACGACGCAGCCGTGACCGGTGTGCTCATCGCAGGTCTCCCTCGTCGTATTCGGCGTCCGAACCGTTGGCGGTCAGCTCGCGCAGCTCGATGCGGCGGATCTTCCCCGAGACGGTCTTGGGCAGCGGGGCGAACTCCAGCCGACGCAGCCGCTTGTACGGAGCGAGGACGGACCGCGAGTGCTCGAAGATCACCTTGGCCGTGTCGGGCCCCGGCTCCCAGCCTTCGGCGAGGACGATGTAGGCCTTCGGCACGGCGAGCCGCAGCGGGTCGGGCGCGGGCACGACGGCGGCCTCGGCCACCGCCTCGTGCTCCAACAGGGCGCTCTCCAGCTCGAAGGGCGAGATCTTGTAGTCACTCGCCTTGAACACGTCGTCACTTCGGCCGATGTAGGTGATGTAGCCGTCGGCGTCACGTGCGCCGATGTCACCCGTCCGGTAGTAGCCGCCCGCCATCGCCTCGGCCGTACGCTCCGGGTCGCCGTGATAGCCGGTCATCAACCCGACCGGAAGCGTGGACAGATCGAGCGAGATCTCGCCCTCGTCCACCCCCGCCTCACCCGTCACCGGGTCGACCAGCACCACCCGGTAGCCGGGGGTCGGCCGGCCCATGGAGCCCGCCTTGACCAACTGTCCCGGCGAGTTGGCGACCTGCACCGCCGTCTCCGTCTGGCCGAACCCGTCCCGGATCGTCAGGCCCCACTCGCGGCGTACGGTCTCGATCACCTCGGGGTTGAGCGGTTCGCCCGCAGCGACGACCTCACGCGGCCGGGTGCGCAGCTGCGACAGATCGGCCTGGATCAGCATCCGCCACACGGTGGGCGGGGCACAGAAGCTGGTGACCCCGGCGCCGTCCATCTCCGCCATCAGCCGCGCCGGGTCGAAGCGGGTGTAGTTGTGGATGAAGACGGTCGCCTCGGCGTTCCACGGCCCGAAGAGGTTCGACCAGGCGTGCTTGGCCCATCCGGGTGAGGCGATGTTGAGATGGACGTCGCCCGGCTTGAGACCGATCCAGTACATCGTGGCCAGATGGCCGATCGGGTACGAGACGTGGGTGTGCTCGACGAGTTTGGGCCGCGCAGTGGTGCCCGAGGTGAAATACAGCATCAGCGGATCGTCCGCTCGGGTGACCCCGTCGGGTTCGAAGGTCTCGGGCTCGGCGTACGCCTGCTCGTACGGCAGCCAGCCGCCGGTCTCCGCGCCGCGCTCCGCCCCGACCACGACGCGGGTGAAGTCGCCGGGCACCGAGTCGAACTTCGCGGTGTCGTCGGCCCTGACGATCACATGGCGGGCCCGGCCGCGGTCGACACGGTCGCGCAGGTCGACCGGGCCGAGCAGCGGGGTCGCGGGGATGACGACGGCCCGCAGCTTCATCGCCGCCAGCGCGGTCTCCCACAGCTCGACCTGGTTGCCGAGCATGACGATGATCCGGTCCCCCGCCCGCACCCCCCGCGCGCGCAGCCAGTTGGCCGCCTGGTTGGAGCGGGCCGCCATCTCGGCGAAGGTGACCCGGGTGCGGGCGCCGTCCTCCTCCACGATGTGCAGGGCGAGCCGGTCGTTGCCTTCGGCGATGCGGTCGAACCAGTCCAGCGCCCAGTTGAACAGCTCGGGCCTCGGCCACTCGAACCCCGCGTAGGCCGCCGCGTAGTCCTCGCGGTGCGCCAGGAGGAAGTCCCGCGCGGCCCTGAACTGCTCGGTCGGGCCGGTCGGAATGGATTCCGTCATGTGTCCTCCTCATTGCGGGGTCGTGCACTGCCACTGTGTAATCGTGACGCAGGTCTCACCACCCCCGAACGGGGGTGGCCGGGCGGGGCGAGAGGAACGAGCGGCGTGGCCGAAGCGGTGGAGGCGGTGGAGATGCGCGCGGCGCTGCTGCGGCTGCGCCGTACGACGGGGCTGCCGGTCGCCTTCGGCGGGCTGCTGCACGACCCGGGTCAGGTCAGACTCGCCGAGCTGACAGGGGCGGCGACGAGCGCCCTGCGCGGCCTGCTGATCTCCTCGGGCAACGGCCTCGGCGGCAAGTCGATCGCGCTGCGCCGGCCGTTCGCCGTGACCGACTACCACGAGGCGCGCCACATCAGCCACGAGTACGACGCGGCGGTCGCCGCCGAGGGGCTGCGCTCGGTGCTCGCCGTGCCCGTGGTCGTACGGCGCAAGGTGCGCGGCGTGCTGTACGGGGCGCTGCGCACGGCGCTGCCGATAGGCGACCGCACCTTCGACGCGGCGGTCGCCGCCGCGAAGGACGTGGAGCAGTCGCTGGCAGTACACGACGAGGTGCAGCGGCTGCTGTCACTGACCCGCGAGCCGGCGGCCGGATCGGCGGCGTGGGAGGAGGTACGCGCTGCCCACAGCGAACTGCGCGCCCTGGCCCCCCGGGTCCCCGACGCCGGGCTGCGCGACGAACTCCTCGCCGTCTGCGGCCGGCTGGCGGGCGCGACGGCGACGGACGGCACCCTGATGCCGATCGGCCTCGCACCCCGCGAACTGGACGTCCTGAGCTGCGTCTCGGCCGGCGCGACCAACGCGGCGGCGGCCGAACTGCTCGGCCTGCGCCCCGAGACGGTGAAGGGCTACCTCCGCTCGGCCATGCGGAAACTGGGCGCCCACACCCGCCTCGAAGCGGTCGTGGCAGCCCGCCGCGCGGGCCTGCTGCCCTGAGCGAATGCGCAGGTCAGGGCCGATCAGCGACAGGGGGGCGTCAAGATGTGGGGG
The DNA here is from genome assembly GCF_000818175.1 of Streptomyces sp. AcH 505. Taxonomy (GTDB): domain Bacteria; phylum Actinomycetota; class Actinomycetes; order Streptomycetales; family Streptomycetaceae; genus Streptomyces. The sequence goes on along the minus strand of NZ_JTIY01000001.1, from coordinate 5,471,344 downwards.
GTGGTGATCAATGGTGCGTCATGGGACCCCAGGGAGGGTTCCCCGCGGGCATAGCTTCCAGGTGTCAGGCAGTGAACTACTCCTCCGGAGGACACCATGGAGCGCATTTCCGACGACGAGGCCGCGGACCCCGACCCGGCCGACCTGCCGTGCGGTGCGGGCATGCTCTACGTACCCGTGCGGCGCGGCCCCTCGGGCGACTGCCAGCTGCGTTTCGCGCGCACACCGCTCGGGGCACGGACCGCTGTCGGGTTCACCAGCAAGGGGCGGCTGGCCGCCGTGTTCGGTGAGCGGCAGCCCTGGATCCTGCTCGCCGAACCGGCCCTGCGCGCGCTCGGCGCGCCGCTCGGGGCGCTGGTGGTGACGGTCGACCCGCAGCTCACCGCCGTCCCGTCCGCTCCCCCTTCGCCGGCCGGGCGGCGCACCGCACCGGTCATGAGCTGTGCGCGCCGCACCCTGGGCCCGCTGGACGTCCCGGAGGCGATGGCCGTATGACCACCGAACCGCAGCCGCTGCTGCGCATCGACGAGCTGAGCACGGCGACGGTGTGGCCCACGTCCGCCGTGGTGGCCCCCGGCGGTGACATCGCCGTGGCGGGCGTGTCCCTGGCCGAGCTGGCCGAGCGGTACGGCACACCGGCGTACGTCCTGGACGAGGGCGAGGTCAGATCCCGTGCCCGGGCCTGGCGTGCCGCGCTGCCGCAGGCCGATGTGGTGTACGCGGCCAAGGCGTTCCTGTGCCGTGCCGTGGTCGACTGGGTCGAGCAGGAGGGCCTGGGGCTCGACGTCTGCTCCGCCGGTGAACTGGAGCTGGCGGCCACCCGCGGCTTCCCGCCGGAGCACATCGTGCTGCACGGCAACGCGAAGTCGCCGGAGGATCTGCGGGCGGCGCTGCGGCTCGGTGTCGGCCGGATCGTCATCGATTCGGACAACGAGATCGCCCGGCTCGCCGCGCAGGTCGCGGGGCCCGACCCGCAGCAGGTGATGGTGCGGGTGGTGCCCGGTGTGGCGGCGGGCGCGCATCACAAGGTGCGTACGGGTGTGGCCGGCCAGAAGTTCGGCATGTCGATCGCGGACGGTGACGCACTGGACGCCGTCGGCCGGATCCTCGGCCAGCACCGTCTGCGACTGGTCGGTCTGCACTGCCACTTGGGCTCCCAGATCACCCGGGCCGAGCCGTACGCCGAGGCCGTGCGGCGGGTGGTCGCCTTCATGGCGCTGATCCGGGAGCGGTTCGGGGTGACGCTGCCCGAGCTGGACATGGGCGGCGGCTTCGCCGTGGCGTATCTGCCGGGAGATCCCGCGCCCGCGCCTTCGGTATACGGGCGGCTGATCACCGAAACACTGGCGGAGGCCTGCGCCGCGCACGACCTGCCGGTGCCGAGGCTGACCGTCGAGCCGGGCCGGTCGATCATGGCACCGGCCGGGATCGCCCTCTACCGGGTGCTGTCGGTCAAACACACCGGCGGCCGGGCCTTCGTCGCCGTCGACGGCGGGATGAGCGACAACCCGCGCCCCGCGCTGTACGGCGCGCGCTACACCGTACGCAGGGTGGGCCGGGCGTCGGACGCGCCCATGCGGACGGCGACGGTCGTGGGGCGGCACTGCGAGGCGGGCGATGTGCTCGCCGAGTCGGTCGAGCTGCCCGACGACATCAGGGCGGGTGACGTGCTGGCCGTACCGGCGTCGGGGGCCTACCAGGTGTCGATGGCGTCCGGCTACAACATGACGGGCCGCCCGCCGGTGGTCGCGGTGTCGGAGGGCCGGTCCCGGCTGCTGGTCCGGCGGGAGAGCTTCGACGATCTGCGGATGCGGGACGTCGGGCTGTGAGGTAACGGTGCGTCAGGAACCGGTGTGGGGCGCGGGCCTCAGGAGCCGGTGAAGTTCGCGTAGCGGACTCCACCGGCCGCGCCGCCGTACATGGTGGTGAGCAGCCGCTCGCCCTCCTCCGTCACCGCGCCGCGCTGTTCACGGCCGATGCCGGCGAAGAGTTCGACGGTGAGCGGCGCGCCGTCGCCGCCTTCCGGCGGCTGCCAGACGCCCGCGAGGAAACCGTCCACGAGGAGCGTGCGGTATCCGGTGTTCCCGCGCCAGGAGCGGCCCCGGTAGGCCGGCGGGACGATCCGGCTCCGGTCGGCGTGCGAGAGCAGCAAGTTGTCGAACTCCGGCAGGAAGCGCGGCGGCGCCGGGGTAGCGGGGTCGGGCCTCGGCGCTTCGGGCAGGTCGAAGAGTTCGACGCCGTTCTCGTCCTGGAAGGTGCGCAGCCGGGGCCGTAGCCGCTCGAAGACGGCCCGCAGCCGGGTAAGACCCGCCCAGGTCTGCATGTCCTGCACGGAAGCGGGTCCGAAGGCCGCGAGATAGCGCAGTACGGTCCCGTCGGCGGCGGGCGCGGGCTCGGCGGCCCTGCCGAACCAGTGTTCCGCCGTGGTGAGGGTGACCTGCGCGCTGGTGTCCCACAGTCCGCGCGGGGTGGTCTGCACGAGCGGCAGCAGACAGCGGGCGGCGACGGTCAGCGCCTGCGGATCGGCGTCCGGCCACTGCTTCAGCAGCGCTTCGCGCAACTCCTTGACCGGGCGGGGCTGTTCCTCGACGAACGCGCGGCTGTACGCGGCGAGCCGGTCGAGGTCCACGCCGGGCAGCCCCTTGCGGAAGAGCCCCAGTTCGCGGTCGCGGGCGGCCTGGACGAGCGGGCGCAGGGTGAGGCAGTCGTCGGCGGTGTGCGTATGGATCGTGGAGCGCATGGTCACGAGCCGGGCCACGGCGCGGGAGGCCATCAGGCTGGACAGGTCCTCGGGGACGAACCCCGCCAGCCGGGCGGCGAGCTGGAAGTACGGCGGTTTCACGTTCTGCGCCTGCAGCCCCAGGAGGTGCGCGACGGCGTCCTCGGCCGGCCTGTCGTCGCGGCGCAGGAGCAGTTGCCGCTCCAGGGTCGCCCGGTTGAGGGCGCGTACCCCGAGCACGGGGGCGGTCGTCTTCGAGGCCATGCCCGAACCGTACCGAGCCTTGCGGACAGCTTCGGTCCGCAACACCCGCCGACGAGGGGGGCCGGTTACCGCAGCGCCGCGAGGACGACGGACGTCATGATGACCCCGTCCCGCACCGCCCAGCGTCCGGTGAACCCCTTGAGGGTGCCGTGACCCGGCAGTTCGGGTCCCGGGACGAGCAGCCGCGCCGTGAAGCCCCCGTTCGCCGGGTCGATGTCGAACTCCGCCTCGGTGAAGTCCAGCCAGCGTCCGGTGATCGGGTACCACGCCTTGTACACGGACTCCTTGGCGCTGAACAGCAGCCGGTCCCAGTGGACTTCGGGCCGGGTGTGGACGAGTTTCCCGATCATGGCGGGCTCGTCCCCGACCGTGATGGTCTCCAGCACGCCTTCGGGTATCCGGGCGTGCGGTTCGGCGTCGATGCCGAGGGTGACGATGTCGCTCTTCCTGGCGACGGCGGCGGCGCGGAAGCCGTCGCAGTGGGTCATGCTGCCGACCGTCCCGGCCGGCCAGCCGGGGGCGCCGCGTTGGTCGCGCAGGATGGGCGCGCGTGCCACACCCAGCTGCGCGAGCGCGCTGCGGGCGCAGTGCCGGGTCGTGCCGAACTCGCGCACCCGCTTGGGCACGGCCTTCTCCACCAGGGCCGCCTCTTCGGGGAAGAGGTCGGGCGCGGCGACGTCGTCGGTCGTGGCCACGGACACCACCGCGGGGGGCAGTATCTCGCCGATCATGACGCGGCCCCGGGCACGGGCAGGATCTGCCGCAGCGCGGGGTCGGGGTGCCGCTGGCGCTGCCATTCGCGGGGGTAGCCGACGGACACCTCCTCGAACCGCACCCCGTCCTCGTAGGTGGTGCGCGGGATGTGCAGATGGCCGTAGACGACCGTCTTGGCCTCGTAGCGCACATGCCAGTCGGCCGTGGCTTCCGTGCCGCACCACAGCGCGAACTCGGGATAGGTGAGGACGCGGGTGGGGTGGCGGGTCAGCGGCCAGTGGTTGACCAGAATGGTCGGCAGGCCGGGTGGCCTGTCTTCGAGCCGCTTCTCGGTGATCCTGACCCGCTCGGCGCTCCAGGCCTCGCGGCTCTGGTACGGGTCGGGGTGGAGCACCATCTCGTCCGTGCACACCACGCCCGACTCGTGCGCGACGGCCAGCGCCTCCTCCTTGGTCGTGGTGCCCGCGGGGCGGAACGTGTAGTCGTAGAGGACGAAGAGGGGTGCCACGGTGACAGGGCCGCCGGGGCCCCGCCAGACGGGGTACGGGTCTTCGGGCGTCGACACGCCCAACTCCCGGCACCGCGCCACCAGATGCTGGTAGCGCGCGTCGCCCCGCAGCTGGACCGGGTCCTGTTTGTGGGTCCACAGCTCGTGGTTGCCCGGTGTCCACACGACTTTCGCGAACCGGCCGGCGAGGGTGCGCAGCGCCCATTCGACGTCCGCGACCTTCTCCGCGGTGTCGCCGGCGACGATGAGCCAGTCGTCCGGGGACTCCGGCCGCAGCAATTCGACGATGTCGCGGTTCTCGGTGTAGGCGACGTGGAGGTCACTGATCGCGAAGAGTTTCGGCGTCCGGTCAGAGGCGTCGGAGGCGCTGGGCACAGTCACGCGCGCCAGGCTATCGCGGCGGCTTCCGGCGCTGCGAGGGTGCGTGTCCCGTGAGCGGCCTTCCGTGAGCGGGCTCCGCGCGAGCCTGCTTTCGTCAGCAGGCCCTCTTCACGCGGGCCCCTGTACGCGGGTGCCCCGTACGCGCACGGCTCCGGGGTCCTGTGGGTGAACAGGCCCCCGGAGCCGACTGTTTGGGCGCTTGCGCGCTCAGTACTGCGCCGGCGGGGGCGGCGAGGCCACCCGGCGCCGCGAGGGCCGGGCCAGGGTGTAGCCCGCGATGGCGGCGAGTGCGCCGAGCACGCCGCCGCCGACCGTCCACAGCCAGCGGTCGGACCAGCGGCCCGACGACCAGCCGTCCTCGGGCGCTGTCGCCGCTTCGTCGTCGGCGACGCCGGGCGTCAGCGGTGCGGCGAGCTTGCCGCCGACGGCATGCGCACCGCCCTCGCCGGACGTCCGTACCCCGATGGCCGCCTTCATCGGCAGTCCGAGGTCCTGCTCCTGCGCGTCGACCGCCGTCAGCCGGATGTAATAGCTGCCCGGCAGCGGGTCGTTGGACCACGGCTCGGCCCAGGCCCGTACGGTGCGCAGCGTGCAGCGCAGTTCGACCGTGCCCGCGCCGCCCGCGACCGCTCGGGTCTGCGCGCCGTAGACGCACGGCTGGCGGCGGCGCAGCCCGTCGTACACGTCGACCTGCCAGGTCGAACTCGACTTCCTGGCCGAGGAGTCGGGGAAGGTGACCTCGGCGGTCACGGTGGCCCGCTGCCCCACGTCGACGGGGAACATCCAGTACAGGTAGTCGCCGGTCGACGCGTCGGCCGTGGGCCGCTGCCCCGGCCGGAAGGCCGTCGCCGTACGGAACGACGTGCCGGCCTCGGTCGGCGCTGCCGAGCCGTCGTCGCCCGTGGCGGCCGTGGACGTGTCGGACGGGGTGGGGCTGTCGGCGGAGGCAGCTCCCGCCGCGCCGGCGAACACCGCGCCCGCCAGGGCGCCCGTGAGGAGAACACTTGTGAACACATCTGTGGTACGCATCAGTTGCTCCTCCAGACAGCGACACGCCAGCGGGAGATCCAGCCCCACAGCAGACCTGCGACCAAACCGGTGAGGGTCAGCAGACCGAGCAGCCACCAGCCGCGGCCGAGGCCGAAGGAGGCGACGTCGGACGGATCGTCGGGCGAGTCCACCAGGGCGACGGTCAGCTCGACCGGCAGTCCCGGGGTGGTCTTGACCGAGTCGGGCGCCGCGAAGGCGTTGCCGACCTCAAGACACACCGCCTCGGCGGGCGGTGGCGTGCCGTCGTCGCTCTCGTCCTCCGGCGGCTTCGGGTAGCGCAGACCGGTGGAGATCACATCGGTGCGTCCGGCGCCGGCCTCCGAGCCACGGACGATCTCCCTGCCGTGCACGGTCACAGCCCGCAGCAGGACGCCGTAGTCGGGGTCGACGGCGCGGTCGGCGGAGACGCTCACCGAGGCGCGCAGCTCCTGTCCCGGCCGGACGTCGACGCGGTACCAGCGGTGTTCGGAGAACCGCTCACGGTCACTGTAGAGACCGGGCTTGAGTTCGGGGGCCTGCGCGCACCGCGCGGCGCCCTCGGTGGCCACGGGCGTGACCACGGGATCGGCGGCCCGGTCGACCAACTGGGTCACCCGGCCGGACAGTTCGTCGGTGTGCCGTACGGACGTGTAGGTGCCGCCGGTGGCCTCGGCGATACAGGTGAGCTGCTTGCGCGTCTTGTCGTCGGGCACGAGACCCAGCGTGTCGATGACGAGGTGGATGCCCTTGGCCGCGATGTCGCGCGCCACCTCGCAGGGGTCGAGCGGCGCGCAGGTGTCCTCGCCGTCGGTGATGAGGACGATACGGCGGGTGGCCTCACCGCCTTCGAGGTCGTCGGCCGCGCGCAGCAGCGCGGGGCCGATGGGCGTCCAGCCGGTGGGGGCGAGGGTGGCGACGGCGGTCTTCGCCTCGGTACGGTCCAGCGGGCCGACCTTGTAGAGCTGCTCGGTGTCCTTGCAGCCCACCTTGGTGTCCTTGCCCGGGTAGTTGGCCCCGAGGGTACGGATCCCGAGCTCCACCCCCTGCGGTACCGAGTCCAGGACTTCGTTGAACGCCTGCTTGGCCGCCGTCATCCGGGTCTGGCCGTCGATGTCGCGGGTCCGCATCGAACCGCTGACGTCCAGCACGAGATCGACCTTGGCCGCGGGCTGCGCGGCGGGTTCGTCGTCGGCTGCCGCGGTGGAGGGAGCGAGGAGCCCGAAGGACAGTGCGGCCAGCAGACCGCACGCGGCGACCGCCGACCGTTTACTTATGATCATCGCCGGATGATATGGAGAATCAGCCACCGGGGCCAAATGAGGACTGACGCCCCGTCATATCGGGTGCGGACTTGTCGGGATGAACGGATCAGGCCACTGTGGTGGGCGCGTTCACGGCCCCCGCGGTGAGCGCGTCCGCCCCGTCCGTCCGCCCCGGCACGACCCCCCGACCGGCACGACCCCCATCCGTCACAACCCCCCACCCGTCACAACCCCCCACACGCAGAGGTGACCGGTATGAGCAGCAGCGCAGGACAGGAAGCACGACCGACCGGCGGTCCCGGCAGGCGCCGGGTGCTGGGCGCGTTCGCGGCGGCGGCGGCGCTGGCCG
>NZ_JTIY01000001.1:5442264-5463587 GCF_000818175.1 Streptomyces sp. AcH 505 | reverse complement strand
GCTGGCCGCCGTTCCGACGTCGGCCGTCGCGAACACCGCGCCGATCAGCCGGAGTCCGGTGCCCGCGGGACCGCGCGCCGCCGGCCGGCCGCTGTACCTCGGGACGTACACCTCCCAGCAGGGCGGCGGAACGGGCGTCGGCCTCGCGACGTACGACGGGACGACCGGCGCCGTCACGGCGGGCGGGACGCTCACCGGCGTCGCCAATCCCTCGTATCTGGCGGTCCATCCGGACGGTACGACGCTCTACGCGGTCGACGAACAGCAGGACGGCGCGGTGACGGCCATCGCCCTGCCTACTGGCGGCGGCAGCCCCTCGGTGCTGGGCAGCAGGAGCGCGGGCGGGGCGGGGCCGACCCATCTGTCGGTCCATCCGAGCGGCCGGTGGCTGCTGAGCGCCGACTACACCTCGGGCAGTGTGGCCGTGCACCCCATCGACACGACGGGCGCGCTGGGCGAGGCGACGGACGTGGTCCAGCACTCGGCTCCCGCGCCGGGTCCGGGACAGGACGGGCCGCACGCCCATCAGATCGTCACCAGCCCGGACGGCGGCCATGTCCTCGCCGTCGACCTGGGCAACGACACCGTCTACACGTACCGCCTCGACGAGTCGGCCGGCACCCTCAGCCAGGTCTCCTACGCGACGCTGCGGCCGGGCGCGGGCCCCCGGCACCTCACCTTCCACCCGTCGGGCGCGTACGCGTACCTGGCCAACGAGCTCGACAACACCGTGGTCGTCTGCGGCTACGACCCGCAGAGCGGTGAACTCACCCCGGGGGAACCGCAGTCCACGGGGGCGGGCGGCGCGGGCAGCAGCTTCCCCGCCGAGCTGCTGGTCACGGCCGACGGCGCCTTCGCGTATCTCGCCAACCGGGGCCACAACAGCCTGACCCGGTACGCGGTCGAGGCGGACGGCGCCGAGCTGCGGCTGCTGGACACCGTGCCCGTCGGGGGCGACTACCCCCGGCAGATCGCCTTCTCGCCGGACGGCGGGCTGCTGTTCGCCGCCAACCAGAACTCCGGCACGGTGACGGTGTTCCACGTCGACCTCGCGACCGGCGAACTCGCCTCCGCCGGGGACCCGTTCCCCTCGCCGGTGGCCGTCTGCGCACTGCCGCTGTAGCGGCTGTCCGCACACACCACTGTGCGCCACGGGCCGGCCGACCCGTGGCGCACAGTGGTGTGTCAGTGTGAGTGTGAGTCCCCTACCGCTGCCGGACGGCTCAGCGGTGGTGCTTCGGCGCCCAGTGCTTCGAGGCGACCACGTGGTTGTGGTTGTCGCGCAGGGTCGCGGTGTCGTCGTTGTCCCAGATGTAGAAGCGGCTGCCCTGGTAGAGGTCACGCGACGTGTTGCGGCCCACGCCGGTGTGCACCCGCAGCGACTGCTTGGCGGCCAGCCGCACGTTCTTGAAGTGGTAGACGTGCCGGCTGTCCTTGGCCAGCGTGTAGCCGTTGAGGTTCACCGCGCGCTTGCCGGTGTTCTTGACCGTGACCCACTCCGCGTTGAGGCTCCTGTTGGACCGGTCGTCGCGTCCGGGGCTGTCGTACTGGACGGCGCCCAGGGTGACGGTCGAATGCGGGGCCGGCGCGCCGTGACCGTGGCCGTGCCCGTGGTCGGCGGCGACGGCGGGGAGCACAGCACCGGCCGCCAGCGCGGCCGAGCCCAGGATGACCGCTGCGGTACGGGATACGGAGTTGGACATGTGAACCTCCTGCATACGGCACCCGTCCCTGGGTGCCGCTGGTGCCTGTGCCCGGTCGGTCGCCGGGCGCTTTCACACTGTGGCGGTCCGTCGGCCAACGGTGAAGAAAATGCGGTTACGGGTTACAAAACACGGACATTTGCACACCCGCTTCACGCCAGGCGCGTACGCCCCGGCGCTCACCGGACGCCACACGACACCCCCTACACCGATCCGGACGGCACAAGGCCGCCATGTGCATGGGAGCGCTCCCAGTGGTTGGATGGCCGGGAGTGATGGCGGCAGTCCGTTCCCCCACGCACCGGACGGCGTACAGATGCAGACCGGAGGTCGCACAGATGGTGGCGAAGGGACGTACGGGTCAGCCGACCCTGGAAGAGGTCGCGGCGCTCGCGGGGGTCGGCCGGGGCACCGTCTCCCGGGTCATCAACAACTCGCCGCGGGTCAAGGACAGCACCAGGGCGCTGGTCGAGCAGGCGATCAGCGAGCTCGGCTACGTACCGAACCGGGCGGCCAGGGCGCTGGCGGGCAGCAGGACCGACGCGGTCGCGCTGGTCATCCCGGAGAACGAGAAACGGTTCTTCGCCGAGCCGTACTTCTCCGACATCGTGCACGGCGTGGCCGACGGGTTCGCCGACACCGACATGCAGCTGCTGCTCACCTTCCTGCGCACCGAGAGCGAGCGGAAGCGGTTCCTGCAGTACGCGGGGGCCCGCCGCGTGGACGGCGTGCTGCTGGTCTCCGTGCACGGCAGCGACCCGCTGCCCGACCTGCTCGCCCAGATCGGCCTGCCGACGGTGCTCGGCGGCCGGCGCTCCGCCGACGAGCCCGTGGCGTACGTGGACGCCGACAACGCGGGCGGCGCCCGCTCGGCCGTGGCCCATCTGGCCGGCTCGGGGCGGCGGGCCATCGCGACGGTCACCGGACCGCCGGACATGTACGTGGCGCAGTCCCGGCTGCGCGGGTACGAGGACGCGGTGCGTGACGTCTCGGGCGCCGCACCCGATTCGTCGTGGATCGCCAACGGCGACTTCACCGAGGAGGGCGGCCGGCGCGCGACGGCCGAGCTGCTGGACCGTCACCCGGAGCTGGACGCGGTGTTCGCGGCCTCCGACGTGATGGCGGCGGGCGCCCTGCACACCCTGCGCGCGGCGGGCCGCCGGATCCCGCAGGACGTGGCGGTGGTGGGATTCGACGACTCCCCCATCGCCCGCCACACGGACCCGGGGCTGACCTCGGTGCGCCAGCCGGTGGAGGAGATGGGGCGCACGATGGCGCGGGTGCTGCTGACGGCGCTCGGCGCGCCCGAGGCCGCGCGCGAGCATGTGGTGCTGCCGACGGAGCTGGTACAGCGGGCGTCGGGCTGAGCCCGGCGTACGGCCTGCGGCAGGGCGGGCGGACGGACGGCCCCGCCCACCGGCCCGCAGCCCGCCGTACAAGCCGGTCGTGCAGGCCCGCGGTACAGGCCCCAGGACACAGAGAACGTCACCGCCCTTGACAGCGACAGGGCGCAGGAGAAGTCTTTCGGGAGCGCTCCCATTACCGCGAGAGGGCCTGTCTCCCGTCCACGCCACCCCGCACGGACTGCCGCTCCGGTTCCGGGCGCGCCGCTGCCTCACCGGTCGCACGGGCAGGTAGCCGCGCCGTTCCGTGCCGCGCCCGTGGGGGGTCGCGGCACGGGGCGGCGCACCTGACTTCGGCCCCGCCGGAGCGCCCGTGCCGGGCTCAGGCGACCGAGCCGATGCGCCTGCCCGGTCCCCGGCGGGATCCGTCGTGGTGGATCGGCGTATGGGCCCCCGTCAGCGAGACCCCGGTACCGCCGCGCCGGGACGCGACGATCTCGGCGGCGATCGACAGCGCGGTCTCCTCGGGCGTACGCGCGCCCAGGTCGAGCCCGATCGGCGAGTGCAGCCTGGCCAGTTCGAGCTCGGTCACGCCGACCTCGCGCAGCCGCCGGTTGCGGTCCTCATGGGTGCGGCGCGAGCCCATCGCGCCGACGAAGGCGACGGGGAGCCGCAGCGCCACCTCCAGGAGCGGTACGTCGAACTTGGCGTCGTGCGTGAGCACGCACAGCACCGTACGGCCGTCGGTCTCCGTGGACTCCACGTAGCGGTGCGGCCAGTCGACGACGATCTCGTCGGCGTCCGGGAAGCGCACCCGGGTGGCGAAGACGGGCCGCGCGTCGCACACCGTCACCCGGTACCCGAGGAACTTGCCGACCCGTACCAGCGCCGCGGCGAAATCTATGGCGCCGAAGACGATCATGCGCGGGGGCGGGACGCTCGACTCGACCAGCAGGGTCACCGGCCGGCCGCACCGCGAGCCGCCCGCGCCGATCACCACGGTGCCGGTCCGGCCGGCGTCCAGCATCGCGCGTGCCTCACCCACCGCCGTACGGTCCAGCGCCGGGTGGCCGCCGATGCTCCCCTCGTACGAGCCGTCCGGCCGTACCAGCAGGGCCTGTTCGCGCAGGTCGTCCGGGCCTTCCGTGATCCGTGCGAGCGCCGCCGCGCCACCGCCCGCCGCGGTGGCGAGGGCGGCGGCGAACACCTCACGGCGGGCGGCGCCCGCGCGCACCGGTGTGACGAGGATGTCGATGACACCGCCGCAGGTGAGTCCCACGGCGAAGGCGTCCTCGTCGCTGTAGCCGAAGCGCTCCAGCACCACGGCGCCGTCGGCGAGCACCTGTTGGCACAGCTCGTACACCGCGCCCTCCACGCAGCCGCCCGAGACCGAACCGATCGCGGTGCCCTCGCTGTCGACGGCGAGCGCGGCACCCGGCTGCCGGGGCGCGCTGCCGCCGACAGCCACGACGGTGGCGACGGCGAAGTCCCGGCCCTGCCCGACCCACCGGTTGAGCTCTTCGGCGATGTCCAGCATGACGGTCTCCTCAAAGGTCCGGTACGGCCAAGTGACTTGGACGTGGTGTGTGTTGACTCGTGTGCGGGCAGCTCAGGAGACGCCCAGCGACGCCTCGATCGGGTGCAGCGCGTAGAAGACGAGGAAGACCACGGTGAGGCCCCACATGAAGGCCCCGATCTCCCGTGCCCTGCCCTGGGCGATCTTGATGGCGACGTAGGCGATGACGCCCGCGGCGACGCCCGCGGTGATGGAGTACGTGAACGGCATCAGCACCACGGTGAGGAACACCGGAATGGCGACCGACCGGTCGCTCCAGTCCACATGCCTGGCGTTCTGCATCATCATCGCGCCGATGACGACCAGGGCCGCCGCCGCGACCTCTCCCGGCACGATCTGGGTGATCGGTGTGAAGAACAGGCAGGCGGCGAAGAACAGGCCGGTGATGACGGCGGAGAAGCCGGTACGCGCTCCCTCGCCGACGCCGGTCGCCGACTCGACGAAGACGGTCTGTCCCGAGCCGCCGACCACACCGCCGACCGCGCCGCCCGCGCCGTCGATGAACAGCGCCTTGGAGAGGCCCGGCATCCGCCCGTTGGCGTCGGCCAGCTTGGCCTCGGTGCCGACCCCGATGATGGTGGCCATCGCGTCGAAGAAGCCGGCCAGCACGAGGGTGAAGACGATCATGCCGACCGTCATGGCGCCGACCTGGCCCCAGCCGCCGAACTCGACCTTCCCGAACAGCGAGAAGTCCGGCATGGAGACCGCGCTGCCCTTCAGCTCGGGCGGTCCGCTGCCCCACGCCTTGGGGCTGATGTTGCCCACGGCGTTGAGCACGACGGCGATGACCGTGCCGATCACGATGCCGATGAGGATCGCGCCGGGCACGTTGCGCGCCTGGAGCATGAAGATCAGCAGCAGGGTGACGCAGAAGATCAGCACGGGCCAGCCGGCGAGCTGTCCCGCCGGGCCGAGGGTGACGGGGCCGCCGCCGGTGGAGGCGTGCACGAAGCCCGCCTTCACCAGGCCGATCAGGGCGACGAACATCCCGATGCCCATGGTGATCGCGTGTTTCAGCGCGAGCGGGATCGCGTTCATGATCATTTCGCGTAGCCCGGTGACCACCAGCAGCATGATCACAACGCCGTACATCACACACATGCCCATGGCCTGCGGCCAGGTCATCACGGGCACGACCTGGCTGGACAGCACACCGGACACGGAAAGCCCGGCGGCGAGCGCCAGCGGCACCTTGCCGACGAACCCCATGAGCAGAGTGGTGAGGGCGGCGGCGAACGCCGTCGCCGTGATGAGCGCGGAGCGGCTGAGGCTGTCGCCCGCCGCGTCCTTGCCCGACAGGATCAGCGGGTTGAGCAGCAGGATGTACGCCATCGCCATGAAGGTCGTGACGCCGCCGCGCAGTTCGCGCGAGACGGTGGACCCTCGGTGCGTTATGTGGAAATACCGGTCGAGCCATGAACGGCCCGCCGGGGGACGTGAGCCTGAGCCGGCGTCCTCGGCTGTGATCTTCGGCTCTGTTGACGACTGGGTCATGGTGCCTACTCCCAAGGTTCACAGGGGCACCCGCGTGGTACTGGGATTGCGGGATTTGGGATGGTGCGTGGGCTGCACGACCCGGGGGACGGCCCGAGGCGAACTGGTTGCGGAACGAGTTCCGTCGGCCGGTTACGTACCGGTCAGGTGCTCGGGACGTACCGGCGTCCGGTTGAGCTCCAGCCCCGTCGCGTTCCTGATGGCCGCGAGGACAGCGGGAGTTGACGACAGGGTGGGCGCCTCGCCGATGCCGCGCAGCCCGTAGGGGGCGTGGTCGTCGGCGAGTTCGAGCACATCGACCGGGATGGTCGGTGTGTCGAGAATGGTGGGGATGAGATAGTCCGTGAAGGACGGGTTGCGCACCTTCGCGGTCTTGGGGTCGACGATGATCTCCTCCATGACCGCGACGCCGAGCCCCTGGGTGGTACCACCCTGGATCTGGCCGACGACGGACAGCGGGTTGAGCGCCTTGCCGACGTCCTGCGCCACGGCCAGTTCGATGACCTTGACCAGGCCGAGTTCCGTGTCGACCTCGACGACGGCGCGGTGCGCGGCGAAGGAGTACTGGACATGGCCGTTGCCCTGCCCGGTACGGAGGTCGAACGCCTCGGTCGGCCGGTGGCGCCACTCCAGCTCCAGATCGACCACCTCGTCGCCGAGCACGTCCACCAGGCTGGCCAGCACCTCGCCGCCGTCGGTGACGACCTTGCCGCTTTCGAGCAGCAACTCGGCGGTGGCCCAGGCCGGATGGTAGGTGCCGAGCTTGCGGCGGCCCATCTCCAGGACCTGTTCGCGTACGTGCTCGCAGGTGTTCTTCACCGCGCCGCCGGTCACGTACGTCTGCCGCGAGGCGGACGTCGATCCGGCCGAACCGACCTGTGTGTCGGCGGGGTTGATGGTGACCTGGGTGACGCCCAGCTCGCTGCGGGCGATCTGCGCGTGCACGGTCACACCGCCCTGGCCGACCTCGGCCATGGCCGTGTGCACGACGGCGACCGGCTCCCCGTTGATGACTTCGAGCCGTACCCGCGCGGTGGAGTAGTCGTCGAAGCCCTCGGAGAAGCCGACGTTCTTGAGGCCGACCGCGTAGCCGATGCCCCGTACCACCCCTTCGCCGTGGGTGGTGTTGGACAGCCCGCCGGGCAGTGCCCGCACATCGGCGGCCTCACCCGCGGTGAGCCACTGCTGCTCCGGCGGCAGCGGCCTGGCCTTGACGCGGCGCAGCAGCTCGGCGACGGGCGCAGGTGAGTCGACGCGCTGTCCCGTGGGCAGCAGTGTGCCCTGCTCCATGGCGTTGAGCTGGCGGAACTCGACCGGGTCCAGGCCCAGTCGCTTCGCGAGCTTGTCCATCTGCGCCTCGTAGGCGAAGCACGCCTGGACGGCGCCGAAACCGCGCATCGCGCCGCAGGGCGGGTTGTTGGTGTAGAGGGCGATGGCCTCGATGTCGACGTCCTCGATGACGTAAGGACCGACCGAGAGCGACGAGGCGTTGCCGACGACGGCCGGGGACGCCGAGGCGTAGGCGCCGCCGTCGAGGACGATCCGGCACTTCATGTGGGTGAGCTTGCCGTCGCGGGTGGCGCCGTGCTCGTACCAGAGCTTCGCCGGATGCCGGTGGACATGGCCGAAGAACGACTCGAACCGGTTATAGACGATCTTGACCGGCTTGCCGGTGCGCAGCGCCAGCAGGCAGGCGTGGATCTGCATCGACAGGTCTTCCCTGCCGCCGAAGGCACCGCCGACGCCGGACAGGGTCATCCGGACCTTGTCCTCGGGCAGGCCGAGTACGGGCGCGATCTGCCGCAGGTCGGAGTGGAGCCACTGCGTCGCGACGTACAGATCGACGCCGCCGTCCTCGCCGGGGACCGCCATACCGGACTCGGGGCCGAGGAACGCCTGGTCCTGCATGCCGAAGACGTACTCCCCCGACACGATCACATCGGCGCGCTTGGCGGCCTCGTCGGCGTCGCCGCGTACGACGGGCTGGCGGTGCACGATGTTCGGGTGCGGGACGTGGCCGATGTGGTGGTCGTCGCGGCCCTCGTGGATCAGCAGCGCGTCGGGCGCCGTCGCGGACGCCTCGTCGGTGATGACGGGCAGGTCGGCGTAGTCGATCACGATCTTCGCCGCCGCCCGGCGCGCGGTCTCCGGGTGGTCGGCCGCGATGATCGCGACCGGCTCGCCGTGGTGGCGTACCTTGCCGTGCGCGAGGACGGGGGTGTCCTGGATCTCCAGGCCGTAGTTCTTCACGTCGGTGGGCAGGTCGTCGTAGGTGAGGACGGCGTAGACACCCGGCGTGGCGAGGGCTTCGGCGGTGTCGATGGACCGGATCTCGGCGTGCGCGACGGTGGAGCGCAGGGTGTGGCCCCAGAGCATGTCCTCGTGCCACAGGTCGGAGGAGTACGCGAACTCGCCGGTGACCTTGAGGGTGCCGTCGGGGCGGAGGGTGGACTCGCCGATGCCGCCCTTGGTCGTCGAGCCCTGGGTGAGGCTGGTGGGGGTACCGGTGGTGGGGCGGGCGGCGCGGGCCGTTGCGTTGCCGGTGGCCGTCGGGTCTTGGGTCGTCATCAGACCGCCTCTTCCTGCCGGGCGGCGGCGAGGCGCACCGCGTCGAGGATCTTCTCGTAACCGGTGCAGCGGCAGAGGTTGCCGGACAGCGCCTCGCGGATGTCCGCGTCGGTGGGCGAAGGGGTCCGCTCCAGCATCTCGTCGGCCGCGACGAGCAGGCCGGGGGTGCAGAAGCCGCACTGCACGGCGCCGGCGTCGATGAACGCCTGCTGGATGGGGGACAGCGCGCCGCCCTCGCCGGTCTGCGAGTCGGTGCCCTGCGCGGGCGGGCGGGCCTGCCACTGCTGGGCGCGCTGGACGCTGGTGCCGGGGGTGTCGTTCGTCCGGCCGCCATGGCTCTGATCGCCGTGGTCCTGGTCGCCGTGGTTCTGGTCGCCGCAGCCGCGGTCCTCACGCTGCTTGGCGTAGTCGGCAAGGCCCTCGACCGTGATCACCTCGCGGCCCTCGACCTGGCCGGCCGCGACCAGGCAGGAGCAGACCGGGACGCCGTCGAGCCGTACCGTACAGCTGCCGCACTCCCCCTGCTCGCACGCGTTCTTGGAGCCCGGCAGGCCCATGCGCTCGCGCAGGACGTACAGCAGGCTCTCGCCCTCCCAGACGTCGTCGGCCTCGTGCTTGCGTCCGTTGACGGTGAAATTGACGCGCATGGTTATGCAGCTCCTTCCAGCGTGCGGCCGGTGCCGCGGTACTGCTCCCAGGTCCAGCCGAGCTGGCGGCGAGCCATGATCCCGACGGCGTGCCTGCGGTAGGCGGCGGTGCCGCGCACGTCGTCGATGGGGTTGCAGGCGGCCGCCACCAGCGTGGCGAACTGCTTGGCGATCGACGGGGTGATGATCTTGCCGCTCTCCCAGAAGCCGCCCTCTTCGAGCGCCGCGTTCAGGAACTCCTCGGCCGTCGCGGCCCGTACGGGGGTCGGCGCGGCGGATCCGATGCCGGTCCTGACCGTGCGGGTACGGGGGTGCAGCGCGAGCCCGAAGGCGCAGACGGCGATGACCATCGCGTTGCGGGTGCCCACCTTCGAGTACTGCTGCGGGCCTTCGGCCTTCTTGATGTGCACCCACTTGATCAGCTCGTCCGCTTCGAGCGCGTTGCGCTTGACCCCGGTGTAGAACGCGTCGATCGGGATGCGCCGACTGCCGCGTACGGACTCGGCCTCGACCTCGGCGCCCGCGGCGAGCAGGGCCGGGTGGGCGTCCCCCGCGGGGGACGCGGTGCCGAGGTTGCCGCCGACGCCGCCGCGGTTACGGATCTGGGGGGAAGCGACGGTGTGGGAGGCGAGCGCGAGACCCGGCAGCTCGGTCCTGAGCTGCTCCATGATGTGGGTGTACGGCACGGAGGCGCCCAGCTGGACGCTCTCCTCGCCGACGGCCCAGTCGCGCAGCTCGCCGATGCGGTTCAGGTCCAGCAGGTACTCCGGCCGCCGGTGGTCGAAATTGATCTCGACCATGACGTCCGTGCCACCCGCGATGGGCACAGCCGTGGGGTGCTCGGCCTTCGCGGCGAGCGCCTCCTCCCAGCTGGCGGGACGAAGGAAGTCCATCAGTGGCTCTCTTCATTCGTGATCGGTCGTGATCGACGTGATCGACGTGCTCGGTCGTGCGCTGAAGCCCGGAGACGGCCGGAGATTCGACAGGTTATTCATCAGCTGTTAACGCTGTGTGGCCCTAGTACACCGGGCCGTGCTCCGTCCGGTGCAGTCACCGAAACCATGAAGGAGTTGGCTGGGCGGGTTCGCGGTCTTGTAGATTCGAACAAAAGACGAGGCGGACGGTGCGTGTCCTGCGGCTGTACCCCACCCCTGCGTCCCGACCCTGTGTCCCACCCCTGTGTTCCACCCCTGAAGCGACGAGAAAGATCGGCGGCGACGAGATGCGGCTGCGCGCACTGCTGGAAACCGAGGCGCTGGGCCTGCGCCTCCTCGGCGGCGCCGACGAACTCGACCGGCCGGTGCGGGGTGTGATGACCACCGACCTGCGCGACCCGAGCCGCTATCTGACGGGCGGCGAACTGGTGCTCACGGGTCTCGCCTGGCGGCATGAGGCGGCCGACTCCGAACCGTTCGTACGGATCCTCGCGGGCGCCGGTGTCACCGGGCTCGCGGCCGGTGACGCGGGGCTCAACGGCATCCCGGACGATCTGGTGGAGGCGTGCGTACGGCACCGGCTGCCGCTGTTCGCCGTGAACGAGGACGTTGCCTTCGCGACGATCACCGAGCATGTGGTGCGGCAGGTGTCCGGGGAGCGTGCCGGGGATCTGGCCGCCGTCGTCGACCGGCACCGCAGGCTGATGACGGCGGGTCCTGCGGGCGGCGGCCCCGATGTCGTCCTCGACCTGCTGGGCTCGGACCTCGACCTGCGGGCCTGGGTACTTTCCCCGGCCGGCCGCCAGATCGCGGGCTCCGGCGAACCGCTGTCGGCGGCGCGGGCGGCCCGGCTCGCGGGCGAACACATGGCGGCGACACGCACAGGACGACGGGGGCCTTACCGGGTGACGCTGGACGGTACGGCGTATTCACTCTTCGCGGTACGCAACACCGGGCGTGTCGAGACGTCGCTGGGGGCGGGGGCACTGGGTGCGGGCGCGGCGGGTTCTTCGGGGCCGTCGGTTTCTTCGGGGCCGCCGGTCTCCTCGGGAGCGTTTTCCTCGGGGGCGGTGCGGGATCCGCGCGAGGCGGTGCTCTCCGAGTGGCTGCTCGCCGTCGAGGCGGACGCCGGTGAATGGCCGACGGCCAGGCTCGATCTGCTGCAGGGCGTCACACAGCTGATCGCGGTGGAAAGGGACCGGCGCGACGCCGCCCGTACGGTACGGCGCAGGCTCGCGCAAGAAGTCCTCGAACTCGTCCAGGCGGGCGCGCCGCCCGCCGAGATCGCCGCGCGGCTGCGGGTCGCCGCGCCGGTACTGCTGCCGGGACTCGGCACGGCGCCACACTGGCAGGTCGTGGTGGCGAGGGTCGAGTGGACGCGGGCCGGTACGGACGGGGCGGCGGCGGTGGGCCACGGTCCGGTGGCGCAGTCGCTGCTGGAGGAGATCCTGGTCGATCCGACGATCGCGGGGGCCGACCCGTCGGACCGTATCGCGGTGGCGCAGGTGGGCGACGAGGCGGTCGCGCTGGTGCCGCTGGTACCGCCGGCGGTGACGGAGGAGCCGGACGGCGCGAGCGGCCCGGACGAGGCTCCTGAGGAGGAGGCGGCGGACGCAGGGCCCGGGTTGCGGGCGGATGTGCTCCTTGCCGCCGTACAGGCACCACTCTCCGCCGGCCTGGCGGACGACGGACGGCTGACCCTCGGGGTGAGCGCGGCCGTCCACTCGGCCGAGGGGCTGCGCGGCGCCCTGGAGGAGGCGCGTCATGCCCGCCGGGTGGCGGCGGCGCGGCCGGGCCGGGTGTGCGCCGCGGGCCATCACGAGCTGGCCTCGCACGTCCTGCTGCTGCCGTTCGTCCCCGACGACGTACGCCGGGCCTTCACCGCCAGGCTGCTCGACCCGCTGCGGGACTACGACCGCCGGCACCGCGCGGAGCTGATCCCCACGCTTGAGGCGTTCCTGGACTGCGACGGCTCATGGACGCGCTGCGCGGCGCGACTGCATCTGCATGTGAACACGCTGCGGTACCGGATCGGCCGGATCGAGCAGCTGACGGGCCGTGATCTCTCGCGCCTGGAAGACAAGTTGGACTTCTTCCTGGCGCTGCGGATGAGTTGAGGGACGGGCTTCCGGCTCGCATGCGCGGCGCCGCGTCACCGCGTGCCACGTTGACCGCCGTCACCCGAAGAGGTCACGTGGAGATCCAACCGGTCCGCCACGGCGGGGGCATGACAGACATGGACGATCTCCGTCACGCGGGTCCCACCGCAGGTGAGGGGCGTGCGCGCGGCGCGGCTCCAAGATCGGGGCCGGGTCGGCGCCCGCGTTGACGACCAAGGGATTGTGAAAAGTTTCACCTAACCTATTGGCCCGGCGTGCCTATCCGTGTTGAGATGCGTCTCACACTCAACAGCACAATGGCGCGCTAGGGGAGGGCAATGTGGCGCATACCGCCATGTCTGGTACCGGAACCACTGCCGGGGACGACCCACTCCAGACCGCGGTATGGCGGCTGCGCTCGCGCGGCTGTTGGACCGACGCAGCAGCCCTGCTCGCACCGCACACCGGCACGGCGGCCCCCGCGCTCCAACGGGCCGCGCTCCTCGTCGAGCGGTGCCTGTACACCGGAAGCGGCTGGGCCGACGCGGAGGACGCCCTGCGTACGGCGGAGGCCATCGCCCACGAGGACGACGAACGCGGCGCCGCCGCCTGCGAACGCGGTCACCTCGCCTACGCCTCGACCTGGCTCGGCGTCCGCGACCGCGCGGACGAAGCCCGCGCCGCGCTCGGCCGCGCAGCGGCACTGCTCGACCCGACGGCGCCGGGCCGCGGACTGCTCGACTTCCGCCGCGGCCTGATCGCCGAACACCTCTCCGACTCCCCCCAGTCGGCCCGCGCGGCCTACAGCCGCGCCCACGCGTCGGCGACGGCGCAGGGCGACCAGCTGCTGCTCTCGCTCACTTGGCGCCACCTGGCGGGACTGTCACTCAGGGACGGCGAACTGGCGGAAGCGAGACACGGCTTCAGCGAGTCGCTGCGACTGAGCGAGGAGCTGGGCTACCTGGTAGGCACAGCCCCGGCCTTGGCGGCCCTGGCAGAGGCAGAACCAGAACTGGAAGCCACCCGCCTACGCACGGAAGCCACCCGTTTGGTCCGCCTCCTGGACGGCGTCCCGACATGGTTGGCGGAGCAACTGACACCCCCGACGGCAGCGGTCTGAGGACCGAGGGCTGCACGGACCCGCCGAAGGCTTCTGAGTCGACGCTCAGAAGCCTTTTGCTTTGCGTGGGGCGTTGCGTCACACACGCTCCAGCCGGTACCCGGCCTGGTGACGGAGGCGGTATTTCTTATTCCGCTTTGTCGTCGACTCATGGTCTTGGTTAATCAACCAGCCGATCTCCGCGCGATACTCAAGGGAACCTCAGATATCTCAGAAATTCATTGCTCCGCCATCAGCCACCGGTGCATAGTTCTGTCCACGAGGCCACCGGAGAGGAAGTCGGCGGCGTTGCCAACCATGGGCTCCGGCCCGGAACGCATCATTCTTTGCCTGATCGTGGTTCTCGATATAACTCCTCTTTTCCCAGCGGTGCTTAGGGTGTCCGGCCTGCCGTGACCAGCCGGTACGGGCCCCCGGGAGCCGACGCAACCTTTTACCTTGATACCTCTACCGGGGAGGTGTGTCCCGTGCGGCGCTTCACAGATATCCTGCCGCCTCCAGGACCGGTCCGCGTCCTTCAGACGAATAACCTCATCGCGACAATCGGCTATGGTCTGTACACCTCTGGCAGCGCCATCTTCTTCGTGAAAGAGAGCGGAATATCCCCGTCCATGGTCGGACTGGGTTTTTCGGCGGCCGGCTTAGCCGGCGTGCTGCTCAGTATGCCCATAGGCCGCCTGGCCGACCGCTGGAACTCCCGCGACGTGTCGATCGCGTGCTCCACAGTGCTCGCATTACTGCTGATCGCCGCCGTGTTCGTGCACTCGTTCTGGGAGTACCTCCCGGTGATCACCGGGATCGGAATCGTCGAGGCCGGGGGCAACGTCGCACGCGGCTCCCTCCTCGCCGAGCTGGTGCCGAAGGAACAGCGCGTGCGGACGGCCGCGTACAGCAGAGTGGTGACCAACATCGGATTCTCGCTGGGCGCGCTCTGCGCCGGCGTGGTGCTCGGTGTCAACACCAGAGCGGCGTACGCCTCGTTGATCCTGGGCATGGCGGTGGCCGCACTGGCCGCCGCGGCCTTGAGTCTGCGCCTGCCGCGCCCGCGTAGCGATCGGGTGGGCGCGGGAAAGGAAACCAGCGGTACCCGGACATACGACCTCCCCTACATCGCCGTGTCGGTGGTGAGCAGCACCACCCTGATCGGCAACACGGTCCTGACCGTCGGGCTGCCCTTGTGGATCATCACCCACACCGCTGTGCCCCCGCCGCTGGCCGCGTGGATGATTCTGGGCAACACACTCCTGGTGATCGCCCTCCAGGTGCGGATGTCCCGAGGGAGCGACACCGTCGCCGGCGCCCGGCGTATGCAGCGCGGTGCGTTCGCCGTCCTCGCCCTCGCCTGTGCGAGCGCCGCCGCCGTGGCGGAGTTCAGCACCCTCGCCGCGACCGGCGTCCTGTTGGTCACCGTCGCCCTGCTGACCCTGGGCGAGTTGTGGGGCGAGAGCGCCAACTGGTCGTTCCGCTACGGCCTGGCGCCGGACAACGCCCATGGTGCTTACGGCGGCATGTACGCGCTGGGCGGGTCGCTGCCGAACATCGTCGGACCGGTGGTGGTGACGTTCTGCACCGCGCGGTTCGTACCGGGCGGATGGTTCATCCTCGCTTCGATCTTCGTGGCCGGCTTGCTGGCCAACGGGCCGGTCATCTCCTGGGCCGAGCGCACCAGGACACCCGAGGACGCGACCTTGCCGGCGGGGCCGCAGGCCGGGACCGACACCGTCAGCTCATTGATGACACCGAATCGAGAGAGTGGATGAGTACTGAAACACAGGCCCCCGCGACGTCAGCGCTGACATCGGTCGCGGCGCTGGTCCTCGGACGTGAGCCGGCCGATGTGCGGGTCGCAGCGCAGAAAAGTTCGTTCGTGACCTTAGGAGGCACGTCGCTCAGTGCGGTCGACCTCGTCGCCCGCGCCGAGCGGCTGGGTCTCGCGCTCGACCTGTCCGGCCTGCTGGGCGGCGATCCGCTGGCCGTGAGCCTGACCGCGACCCGACCGCTGCCGGAACGGGCGGAGAGCCACGCACCGTCGAGCCGCCTCGACCGCCCGGCGACCGCGGGCGAGACCACGATGCTGCTGAGCGAGGGGCTGGGCGCAGGCGCGCCTTGGCGACTGCTTTTCAGCGTGGATCTGTACGGTGAACTCGACCGGGAAGCGTTATTGGACGCGGTCCAGAACCTGACGGATCGTCATGAGGCCCTGCGCACCGTCTACTTCGAAGCACCAGACGGGCCGCGCGCACGCGTCGTCTCCCAATGGCGGGCCCGGGTGCGCTTCAACGAGTGGGAGCTCGCCGAAGGCGAAGCCGGGGTGGACACGGTCCACACCATGCTCAGCGCGGCTTCGGCCTCCTTGCTGTCACCGTTCGCATGCCCACCTGTCGTCTTCACCCTGACCAAGGCCGGCAGCACCCGCCATGTGCTGAGTCTGTTGATTCACCATGTGGTGGCCGACGGGTGGAGTGTCGGGCTGTTGTGGCGCGAGCTGTTCGACCACTACCGGGCGGCCGGTCCTGCGGGTACGGCACCCGGCCCCGCGGACCGGCCGGCAATCGTCGCGGAACACATCGCCGTCCGCCGGATCGGCGAGCTGTCCGGAACACCGACCGTACTGGAACTGCCCAGTGACCTTCGTCGGCCCGAGGTCTTCGACGGCCGTGGCGTACGCGTCCCCGTCCGTCTCGACGCCCAACTCGGCAACCAATGTGCCGAGTTGGCGCAGGCATGTGGTGTCACGCGCAACGTGCTGCTGTTCGCTGCCTGGTCGGCGGCGCTTGCCCGCAGGGCCGGTGTTTCCCAGCTGCTGGTCGGCCTCTCCTGGGTCGGCCGTTCGACGCTGGCGGAACAGGCGACGGTCCAACTGGCCACGTCGGTGCTGCCGGTGCGGTGCGAGCTTGCCGGCGGACAGACCGTCCGTAGCTACGTCGAGGCTGTCGGCCGGGATGTCCGCGCCGCGATCGACTCCAGGGACGTGCCGCGCAAGCGGTTCTCGAACGCTCTGGGCGTCCGGTCCGACGCACGGCGCACGCCCTTGACCCAGGTGGGCTTCGCCGCGCATGACGAGATGGTGCCCGAGCAGCTCGATGTCGCGGGCCTTGAGGCCCGGCTGTACGAGGGACACTGCGGCGGCGCGACGTTCGACGCCCTGCTGTATGTGCAGCGGTGGGGTGAACAGCCCCGACTGTGCGTGGAGTACGCGTCCTCTGTCCTCACGCCCGGAGATGCCTCACTGCTCGTCGCGGATTTCCTGACGGTGCTGCGGCAGATGACCGAGAACCACGAGGGCGAGATCACAGCTGTCGGGGCCACGCCGGCCGAAGCGAGTGCCCCCGGGACCGCACCGGCTTCACCGAGTGGTCTGTGGCAGCTTGTTGAGCAGCTCGCAGGACAGAACCCGCTCGCGCCGGCAGCAGTGGTCCCCGACCGTGAGGCCTTGTCCTACGCCGGACTGGTGCGCGCGGTGGAGGCCCAGTCCGCCGCGTTGTACGAGGCAGGTGTCCGGGACGGCGACCGTGTGGTCATCGCCGTACCGCGCTCGGCCGAGGAGATCGTCGCGGTGCTGGCCACGCTACGGATCGGCGCCGCCTATATCGGCCTGGAGCCGGGAGCACCGGCCGCCGTCGTGCGTCGCGTTACCGAACTGGCCCGGCCCGCAGTGGTTTTGGCCGATCCGCGGCGGGCGGCCGAGCTGGCCTCCGCCGGGCTCGCGGTGCGCCATGTCGAGCCGGTTGATCCCTGGGCGCCTTCGCTCATGGCCGCGGCCGTACCGCCTCCCGCCGCGCCCGACCCGGAGCGCGTCGCGTACATCGCGTTCACCTCGGGCTCCACCGGCAAGCCGAAGGCGGTCCGTATCCCCCATCGCGCCGTGCTGCGACTGATCCTCGGCACCGACGTGGTCCGCCCCAAGGCGCTCGAACGCTTCCTCAGACTCGCGCCGCTGTCCTTCGACGCGTCGACGCTGGAGATCTTCGCCCCGCTGGCCGCCGGGGGCTCGATCGCGGTCTACCCGAACCGGCAGCCGACGACCGGGGAGTTGGCGCGGTTCCTGAGCACCGAGGCGGTGACAGGGCTCTGGCTGACCGCCGGACTCTTCCGACTCGTGGCGGATCACGCGCCCGAAGCCTTCAGTGCGGTCGACCACCTGTTGACCGGCGGAGACGTCGTGCCCGCCGCCCAGGTCCGTCGGGTGTTGGAGCGCTGCCCCGGCCTGCGGATCACCAACGGCTACGGCCCGACGGAGAACACGACCTTCACAACGGTCCACCATGTGGACGACCCCGCGGCCGTCGGCGACACCGTTCCGATCGGCCGGCCGATCGCCGGAACGGACGTTCTGGTCGTCGACGGCACCGGGCGGCCGGTGCCACAAGGGGCGGTCGGGGAGCTCTACACGTCGGGGCGGGGGCTGGCGATCGACTATCTGAACGATCCCCTGGAGACGGAGCGGCGCTTCGTGCTCGGGCCGGGGCGGCGCCGTTATTACCGCACCGGGGATCTGGTGCGCTGGGACGAAGACGCGAACCTGCGGATTCTGGGCCGCCGGGATCACCAGGTCAAAATCCGGGGCTTCCGGGTCGAACTCGAAGAAGTGGCCACGGTCCTGCGCGGTCTGCCAGATGTGACGGACGCCGTGGCTGTGGCCGCCACCGGCGGGGCCGAGACCCGGATCGTGGCGGGGATCGTCACCGGTCGGAGCGCCCTTGATCCACTGCGGTTGCGGGCTCTGGCGGCCGAGCAGTTGCCGGACTTCTCGGTTCCCGCACTCTGGGCCGTCACCGAACGCCTTCCGGTGACCGCGAACGGCAAAGTGGACGTACCGGCCTTGACAGCCATTGCGCTTGCCACGTCGTCCGGCGCATCCGGACCGGGCAACGAGGGCATCGAAGCGCCCGACGAGATCGGCGAGGTCGAAGAGATCGAGGACAAGATCGCCGAGGTCTGGGAGCGGATCCTGGGGTCGGCCGACTTCGGTTACAGCGACCGGTTCTTCGACGTGGGCGGAGACTCCCTGCAAATCCCCTTGGTCCGCAACGAGTTGCTTGCCACCTTCCCCGGCTGCGAGATCAAGCTCGCGGAGATGTTCAGATACTCGACCGTGGGACAGCTCGCCGCGTTCCTGCACGCGAAGGTGAGTGTCACATGAAGTCCGAGCCCACCACGGCCCAAGGCCCCGACCTGTCAACGGCCGTCGCTGTCATCGGTCTCGCCGGACGGTTCCCCGGCGCGGACGGCGTCGAACAGCTGTGGACCAACCTCCTGGCCGGCGAAGAGTCGCTGACCCGCTTCACCACCGAACAGCTCGCCGCCGCAGGGGTGTCCGCAGCCGAGTACGAGGACCCCGATTACGTACCGGTGCGCGGAGTCCTCAGAGATGTGGAACTCTTCGACGCGAACTTCTTCGGATACTCGGCGCGCGAAGCGGAGCTGACGGACCCGCAGCAGCGGCTGCTCCTCGAATGCGCGTGGCAGGCGATGGACACCGCCGGATACGGCGGCTTCCACGGCAAGGGCGGGGTGTTCGTCGGCACCGGAGTCAACAGCTATCTCCTGCGTCATCTGCTGGCCGACCCGCGCCGCGCTGACGAGGCCGACCTCCTGCAACTCGTCCTGGGCAACGAGAAGGACCACGCCGCCGCCCGGATCGCGTACAAACTCGGCCTGCGAGGGCCCGCCGTGGCGGTCCAGACCGCGTGCTCCACGTCGCTGGTCGCTGTGCACATGGCGAGACAGAGCCTGCTGCGGGGCGAATGCGACATCGCCCTCGCCGGCGGGGCCTCGGTCCAGCCTCCCCAGCACGCTGGATACGTCTACGCCCGCAACGGGATCCTCTCGCCCGACGGCCACTGCCGGCCGTTCGACCGGGACGCGCACGGGACGGTGGTCGGCCACGGCGCCGCGCTGGTGGTCCTCAAGCGGGCCCACGACGCGTACGCCGACGGCGACACCGTGCACGCGCTGATCCGCGGATCAGCCATCAACAACGACGGCGGACGAAAGGTGGGGTACACGGCGCCAAGTGCCGAGGGGCAGGCCGAGGTGATCGGCGCCGCGCTGTCCTCAGCGGGGATCGCCGCGGAGAGCATCGGCTACGTCGAGGCACACGGCACCGGCACCGAACTCGGTGACGGCATCGAGATCGCGGCCCTGACAGAGGCGTACCGGGAGCACACGGACAGGTCCGGATTCTGCGCTGTCGGCAGCGTCAAGGCGAACCTGGGGCACCTCGACGCGGCCGCCGGTGTGAGCGGGCTGATCAAAGCGGTCCTGGCGGTGCGCGAAGGCGTGATCCCGCCGACCATCAACTGCCGTGAGCCGAACCCGGAGATCGGCTGGGAGTCCACACCGTTCTTCGTGAACACCCAGGCCCGTGGCTGGCCGAGCGAAGACGGGCCGCGCCGCGCCGGTGTCAGCGCGTTCGGCATCGGCGGCACCAACGCCCACGTCATCGTGGAGCAGCCGGCGGTACGGCAGGCGCCGCGGAAGCAACGAACCGGACCGTCCTTGATCGTACTGTCCGCCCGGGATCCGCAAGCGGCGTGCGCCTCCGCGATCGCGCTCGCCCGGCATCTGGACACCTCGGTCGCCGCCGATGTCCCGGACGTCGCGCACACACTGCAGGTCGGCCGGGCCACCACACCATGGCGTACCGCGGTGGCCGGCAGCGATCCCCGCGCCCTGCGCGATCAGCTGCGGTCGGCCCTGCCGCGCCAGGCGGCCCGCGCTGTCACCATCGGATTCATGTTCCCGGGGCAGGGCGCCCAGCGCCCCGGCATGGCGGCAGGCCTCTACGAAGCACTGCCGCGGTTCCGGGCGGTGGTCGACGAATGCAGCGAACAGCTCACCGGGCAACTCGGCGTCGATCTACGCACGTTGCTGCTCGACGCAAGCGAAGAACCCGGGTCCGAAGCCGCCCTGCGGAGCACCCGGCTGGCCCAGCCGGCTCTGTTCGTCACCGAATACGCGCTCGCGCGCCAGCTCACCGGCTGGGGGATCAAGCCGAGAGTGCTCATCGGCCACAGCATCGGTGAGTACACCGCCGCCTGCCTGGCTGGGGCACTCACCCTCCCGGACGCCCTCAACCTTGTCGCGGTACGCGGACGGCTCATGGACGGCGCCCCGCCCGGGAGCATGCTCGCCGTGCACACGGCCGGGGAGAAGATCGAGCCGCTGCTACCCGAAGGCGTCTGCATCGCGGCCCACAACGGCCCCGAGTCGGTCGTCGTGTCGGGAGACCGCGAGGCGGTGGCCGAGTTCGCCGAAACCGCGCTCGACCGCGGCATCTCCGCCCGGCCGTTGCGCGTGTCGCACGGATTTCACAGCGTGCAGATGGACTCGGTACTGGACGAGTTCCACGAGCACGCGTCCGCCGTACGGTATCGCCGCCCCCGCATGCGCGTGATGTCCAACCTCACGGGAGAGCCGGTCGGGGAGTACTCGGCGGAGTACTGGACCAGACATCTGCGGGAGCCGGTGCGCTTCTCCGCCGGGCTGACCCGGGTGCTGGCCATGACGCGACCGGTGCTGGTGGAAGTCGGCCCCGGACGCGCCCTGACCAGTCTCGCCATGTCACACGAGCAGGACGGAGACCTGGTGTGCCGGCCGGCGATGCCCGGCGCCCGGACCGGCACCGATCCGCACACGGAACTGCTGGCCGCCGTCGGTGCGTTGTGGACCGCGGGCGCCGACATCGACTGGACGTCCTTCAGTGGCGGCCAGGGCCGCCGAGTGCCCTTGCCCTCCTACCCGTTCCAGCGCCGTCGCCATTGGCTCGCCCCACCCACGCCGACGGTGGCCGCTCGCCCGCCTGCGTCGAACGCCCCGGCCGAGCAGGCCGAGCA
>NZ_JTIY01000001.1:5426435-5442207 GCF_000818175.1 Streptomyces sp. AcH 505 | reverse complement strand
AGGCCGAGCAGGCCGAGCAGGCGGCGCAGCCGCCGTACCGACCGGCGCCGGCCGAGGAACCGGCCACGGTCGAGTCACGGCTCCAGGCCATCTGGCAGCGGCTGCTCGGTGACCAACCGATCGCAGGTGACGCCGACTTCTTCGCCCTGGGCGGCGACTCCCTGCTCGCTGTGCGTCTCATAGCCCTGATCCGGCGCGAATTCGACGTGACGCTCAACCTCGACGCAGTACTCGAACACTCGGCCCTCGCCGCACAGGCGAGGCTCGTCCGAGCGGGCTCGGCCGAAAGCTCCAGCCCTTCCATGGCGACGCCGGAGAGGACACGAACGCCCCATGAGTTCTGAACAGCCGCTGGCAAAGATCGTGGCGTTACACGACAGCACGGTACGACCCGTAGTGATCGTCGACTTCAACGAGTTCACACCGAAGACCACACTGGCCGACGTGGCGGACCCCCTGACCGCGGAGCGCGGCCTTTACCGCATCGACGCGGTCACCGCTCCGCTCACCGACACCGAGGACATCGTCGAACTCGCCCGTGCGTGCGCACAGGAGCTGAACCGCCTCGGGGTACGTCCCGAGACGGTGATCGGCTACTGCAGCGCGGCGACGCTGAGTCTGCACCTGGCGGACCAACTCACCGGCCAGGGCTCCCCCGGACCGCGCGTCGTCCTGCTGGAGCCGACCTGGCTGACACCGGACCTGATCCGGGCCGACGCCGCGGCGATCCGCGCGACCCTCGGCGCGACCGCCCGCGAGGACTACGAAGGCGAGCTGTCCCTCCCGGAGATCATGGACTGGCTGCGCCAGGCCCTGATCACACGACTCCGCGCCGACGGGCTTCCTGAGGAAGACCTCGACATGTGCGTCGTCATGCTCAGCGACCGCTATCGCGCCTGGTTCGGATTTCTCCTGCACACCCTCGACACCCCTGTCCCGTCCGCGCTACGGCCCGACGCGGTGGTGGTCGGGAACGACGGGCTGCGATTCGCCCACCCGGACTGGCCGCGCGCCGGGGTCCGAGTGGAGGAGATGCCACTGCCGACGGGATCGCTGCTGGGTGATCCGCAGACCGCCAGGCTGCTCGGTCAGCTCATCGATCCGCCGTCAGCCGCCGCCGGGCCGCGGGAACACGGTGAACCGGCATGGGACGACGGCGCGCGCATGCCGGATCTGCTGTGGCGCGCGTTCGACCTCGCGGGAAGCGCACCGGCGGTCGCGGACGAGGCGGAGTCCATCTCGTACCGGGAACTCGCCCGGCGTGCAGGCGCGTTGGCCCAGCGACTGCGGGACGAAGGTGTCACGTCCGATGTGACCGTTGCCGTGTGCGCCGAGCGCTCGGTCGGCCTGGCGGTCGCGATCGTGGCGGTCCTGCTCGCCGACGGCGCGTTTCTGCCTCTGGACCCGACCTGGCCGGCCGGCCGGATCGAGCATGTGCTCAGCGAGGCCGAACCGCCGGTGATCCTTGCCGACGAGCAGTACCGACCGAAACTGCCGACCCGTCGCGGTACCACGGTCCTCGGCCTTGACGGCGCTCCTGGGTCGTCGGCCGGCCAGGCAGGCGGCCGGGCTCCGGCGCAGCCGGGTACGGACAGCGATCTGGATCTCGCCTACGTGATCTATACCTCGGGATCCACCGGCCGGCCCAAGGGTGTCGGCGTTCCGCAGCGCGGTCTGGTCAACCGGCTGCGCTGGATGGAGGAGCGGTTCCCGATCGGCCCCGGCGACGCGGTCCTGCAGAAAACCCCGTACACCTTCGACGTGTCCGTCTGGGAGTTCCTGTGGCCGCTGACGGTGGGCGCACGGCTGGTCATGGCCAGGCCCGGCGGGCAGCGGGACCCGGAATACCTGGCGGAGACGATTCGCAGGGAAGGCATCACGGTCGTCCATTTCGTACCGTCGATGCTTGAGGCGTTCCTGACCGAGACCGAGGCGGCTCCGTGCTCCGCACTGCGGCATGTCATCGCCAGTGGCGAGGCGCTGAGCCGCGGGTTGGCCAACCGTTTCGCCGCGTCGTACGACGCGCGGTTGCACAATCTCTACGGCCCCACCGAGGCATCGATCGATGTGACGTGGTGGACCTGCCGAACACCCGAACCCGGGCCGGGAGTTCCGATCGGCCGGCCGATCAGGGGGGTACGTGTGTCGGTACGCGACGATACCGGCCGCCCCGTCAGCGCGGGGGAAGTGGGTGAACTGTACGTCGGCGGAGTGTGTCTCGCCCGCGGGTACGTCGGTCAGCCGGAGTTGACCGCGGCGAGCTTCGTCAACGACCCCGACGCATCGGGCGAGCGCCTGTACCGTACCGGCGATCTGGTCAGCTGGTCGGACGAAGGATTCCTGGTGTTCCACGGCCGCCGGGACCACCAGATCAAACTTCGCGGGCTGAGGATCGAGCCGGGCGAGATTGAAGCGGTGGCCGCCGAATATCCTTCGGTCGGTGCGGCCGTCGCGATGGTGCGGGACGATGTGGCCGGCAGTGCGAAACTCGTGCTCTACGTCACCCCCGCACTGGACCCGGACGAAACCGCGGCGCTACGGCGCCACTTGGCCGCCATGCTGCCGGAGCTGCTGGTCCCCGCGGTGATCGTGTCACTGCCCACGTTCCCCGTCACCGCCAACGGCAAGTGTGACCGGGTGGCCCTGCCCGCCCCGGCGAACACCGGCATCGGTCGCGGTAGCACCCGCCGCCGGCCCGCTGCCGGATGAGTGACGACGATCCCAACCCGGCAGAGGCACCGCTGATGGACTTGACATCACATCTGGAAGGTATTGCCGACGACTGCCTCAACACCCCGCACCGAATACGCCACATGGGGCCGAGGTTCATCTCGACGAGCGCACGAAATGACCAGGACGCCGTCATGTTCGATGCCGCGTGCCTGTTTCTTGACGTCAACGGGTCGTCCGATATTTTGAATGCCCTGGGCAGACAGGACGGAGCCAGATTCTTCCGGGCTCTCGCGCTGGGCGCTGCGGCGGTCACAACGGCCAATGAGGGACACGTCCGCGGGGTACAAGGAGATGCCGTACTGGCTTTCTTCACCGGCCCGCACAGCGCGCTCAGGGCCGTTGACACAGCCGTACAAGTCAACCGTTATGCCTCGAACAACTTGCATCCGCGATTTCAAGCGCACTTAGGGCGCAATCAGGCTGCGACGCGAAGGAGACTGGGTTTCAGTGTCGGCTTCGGCATAGACATAGGGTCGGTCTTCACCGTTCCTGTGGATGCCGGCGGCGTAAGAGACAGGATTTGGGCGGGGCGCTGCGTGAATACAGCAGCCAAGCTTTCCAAAGTTCCGCGGGACCAACGTCCCTTGGCGGTGACGAAGGAGGTTTTGACCTCCATCGAGGAGGAGTCGAAGGATCATCCCGGTCGGCTCCCTTCCGATTACTGGTCTCATGCGGTAACCGTTCGCACGGGTGGAGCGCTACGAACGGTGCAGTTCGGTGGGCAACCTCTCGGCGAAGAGGAAAAGCTGCCTTTGTGAACTAGCAACTCGCACCCCTTCGGCGCGGATCGGAGACGATCCGCGCCGAAGGGGTGAAACTCATGCGGTCGCCTCGTCCACGAACTGGGTGAGCGCGTCACACAACGCCGCACCGAACCGGTCGACAAGTCCGTCGGGGTAGCGGCCCGCTACCGTATTCACACCCATGCGGAGTTGGTCACCGTCGCGCTCAACCTGAATACTGGGCCCGGGGAAAGTTGTGAAAGGTGCGCTTTCCTCCAGCAGCCGGGCCCGCGCGGCCCCCAGATGGGCGCCGACCGTCGAGCCGCCCGTGTGGTGGACGTAGATGTGTGGCTTGTGCGGTGATCGACCGCCTACCGTGCCCTGATATCGCCGCACCAGCACGTTGAACGGCACCGGATTGCGATACGCGAACATGAGCTGCTCCTGCGTACGACGGACCAGTTCGAGTGCCGACACCCGCAGGCCGCCGTCCGGGTCACCGAGGCGGACGATCACGCTGTCCGAGAGCCAGCCGACCAGGTGTTCCTCGTCGACGCTCGTCCGGCCGGACTGGGAGGAGCACACCACGGCGTCCTGTCTGCCGTCGAGCGCGTGCAGCGCGTGGAAAACCAGGCCCATCACCGCGGTGTGCTGCGTGACTCCGGCGGCCAGGCAGGCGGCCTCGAACGCGGCAGCCGTAGGAGCTGACGGGGTGAACTCGCTGAACGCGGCCGGTTGCGGCGGACGGAACTCCTCCGCGGGATCGACCGGCGCGAGATCGTCCTGTGGTGCGCTGGGGAACCCGGCCAACGCCTTGTCCCACGCCTCCAGCATGCGGGCCTCGCCGGCCCGCCACTGCGCGTCACGCGCGCCGAGTACCTGTTGCGGGGTGACGGGCAGAGACGGCAACTGCGGCCGGCGGTTCTGCAGCGCCGCCTCGTAGAACTCGGTGAGGTCACGCCACAGCAGCCCCATGGAGGTCGCGTCGCTCACCAGGTGGTCGACGGTCATGGTGAACAGGCTGCGGTCCTCGCTCAGCAGCGTGATGTGCGCGGACAGCAGAGGTGAGCCGCTGAAGTCGAAGGGGGTGGCCGCCGTCTCGTGAGCCAGGGTGAGCGCGTCGGACCAGGCGTCGTCGAAGGGACGGTGGCGCAGGTCGCGGACGCCCAGGAACGCTTCGGTCTCGCTCTGTACCGGCAGCTCGGTGAGGCTGAGTTCGGCCTGGTCCGTGAGGAACGCGGTCCGCAGCCCGGGGTGCCGGGAGACGAGGCTCCGGACCGCCGATTCGAGCGCCGGGACGTCAACCGGGCCGACGAGCTCCACCGCGAGCTGGATCGCGAACGGCGGCGCGGCCTCGCCGGCCCGCAGCCGCTCGCGCACCATCGCCAGGCGGTTCTGCTGAGCGTGGGAGAGCCCTGGCACGGCCGCCGGAACGCTGTCCGCTTGCTGCCCCAGGTGTGCGGCGATCACCGCGAACTGCCGCGCGAATGTGCGGTGCTCCAGGACGTCGACAAGGCCGATCTGCGTGAAGCCCGCCTTTCGGATCCGGGCGGCCAGAACCGTCGCTTGCAGCGAGCTGCCCCCGAGCGCGAAGAAGTCCGTATCGTCCTGTGGCTCGGACCCGAGTAATTCCGCCCACT
Organism: Streptomyces sp. AcH 505; assembly: GCF_000818175.1. Classification (GTDB taxonomy): domain Bacteria; phylum Actinomycetota; class Actinomycetes; order Streptomycetales; family Streptomycetaceae; genus Streptomyces. The sequence goes on along the minus strand of NZ_JTIY01000001.1, from coordinate 5,437,112 downwards.
GCGCCGCGAGCCAGCTTTTGAGCTCGCCCGGCGCGACTGTCGGTTCCATGGAAATCCCCGTTGTCATGCTGTTTGGTTCCCTTCGGCAGGTGATGCGCGGCCGGCGTCGTGCGCGAGCGTAGGACAGTTCGACGGGGCCGGCAACATCGAACTCGCTTGTATGCGGGCTACTTCGGAACGTCGGCGGTCTGCGCGAGATGTCCTTCGATCAGCGCGACGTCGGCCAGGTCTTTGGCCCGGCCGAGGCTCCGCTTCCAGATGAGCGTAAGTGACAGTGACAGGAAATGTACGCCGTCGATCATTTCGCTCTCGTCGATCAGGCGGTCGGTGTCGACGTCGACCCCGAACTGGCGGATCGGATGCCAACGGTCGAATATCTCGACCGGTGCGCCCGTAAGCCCGACCCGCAGCCCGTTACCGGATGCCGCCGGGCCCGGCCGGCCGAGTTCGACGGCCCTCGCCCAGGCCGTTCCTCGGGCCACCAGGTCGAGGTCGGATATCTCCGGCTTCAGATGGTGCACTAACAGCGGTGCGCTACCGGCGACGACATAGTCGCGTGGCGGGAGATCGAGGGTTGCGAGCAGGGTTCTGAGGCGGGATTCAGAGATGGCCATACGCCTATCATGCGCACTGAAAGGGCGTCGGTGTGACGCATTTGGCGGTCAGAGCCGATCCGGAGTGGTGGGAAGTGCGGAGGGGGTGGCCCTTGCGGGTTACTGTTCAGGCGGAATCTTGTCCCGGGCGTAATTAAGCGGAACCTGGCGGGTTTCCCCGGCTCAGTGCGCGGTGCCCGGCTCGCCCTGCCACGAGTGCCACAATGCCGCGTACTCGCCCTCCGTCGCCACCAGTTCGTCGTGCGTGCCCAGTTCCGTCAGGTGGCCGGCTGCCATTACCGCTACGCGGTCCGCGTCGCGGGCTGTGTGGAGGCGGTGGGCTATGGCTATGACTGTGCGGCCCTTCAGGACCGCTGCCAGGGCGCGTTCCGTGTGGCGGGCTGTTGTGGGGTCGAGGAGGGCCGTCGCCTCGTCCAGGACCAGGGTGTGCGGGTCGGCCAGTACGACTCTGGCCAGGGCCAGTTGCTGCGACTGCGCGCCGTTGACCAGATGTCTGCCCGCGCCCAGTTCCGTGTCCAGGCCGTCCACCAGCCGCTGGACCCAGTCCGCTCCCACCACCGCCAGCGCCGACCACAGGTCTTCGTCCGTGGCGGTCGGCGCCGCGATCAGCAGGTTGTCGCGGACCGTGTCGTGGAAGACATGGTGCTCCTGTGTCACCAGCACCACCTGGCGGCGCAGCTCGTCCGGGTCCAGGTCCGCGACGGGTACGCCACCCACCGTCACCGTGCCCCGGCCCGGTCGGTCGATGCCGACGAGCAGCCGGCCCAGGGTGGACTTCCCGGCTCCCGACGGGCCGACGACGGCGAGCCGTTCGCCGGGGCGGACCGTCAGGTCGACGCCGTGCAGCACGTCGCGGCCGCCGTCGTACGCGTAGTGGACGCCCGTCACCTCGATGCGGTCGTCCGCGGGGACCGGGCCCGTGGACGGCCGTACGCGCGGGGCCAGTCCGAGGCCTTCGACGCGTGCGAACGCGGCTCCGCTGCTCTGCAGTTGCTCCATCTGCTGCAGGATCACGTCCAGCGGCTGCGAGAGCTGCCGCAGGTACAGGGCGCAGGAGACGACCGTGCCCAGGCTGACCGCGTCGTGGTCGAGCAGCGCGCCGCCGACCAGCAGGACGGCGACCAGGGGGATGACGTACGAGATGTCGATCGAGGGGAAGAGCACACTGCGCAGCCGCAGCGTCCGCATCCGGGTCCGCAGCCACGTCCCGTTGGCCTCGCGGCCGGCCGCGATCCGGCGTTCCTGGAGGCTCAGCGCCTCGACCGTACGGGCGCCCGTGGCCGTGGTGGTGATGACCTCCGCCAAGCCCGAGTCGGCCTCGCCCTGGACGAGGTAGGCGGTGCGGGCGCGGCGCAGGTACCAGCGGGCGGCGATCACGATGCCGAACAGGCCCAGCAGGCCGCACAGGCCGAGCAGCGGATCGAGGACGAGTACGGCAGCGATGATGAACACCGCCTGGATCGCGGCGATCACGATCTCGGGGCCCGCGTCGCGCAGGGTGCTGCCCACCGCCACGACGTCGGTGGTGCCCCGCGATGTCAGATCGCCGGTGCCCGCCCGCTCCACCACGGCGACCGGCAGGTCGAGTGCCCGGTCGACGAACTGTTCGCGGACACGGGCCAAGGTCCGTTCGCCGAAGCGGTGGCCGACGTACCCGGCGTAACGGGTGAGGATCAGCTGGGCGAGCGCGCAGGCCACGATGGCGTACGCGTACCGGTCGACGGTGCCGACGGCGCCGTGGCCCGCGCTCACCACGTTGACGATGCGCCCGAGCAGCCACGGCGCGACGAGACCGACGGCCGCCGCAGCCGCGTTGAGGACGAGCATCAGGCTGAAGGCGGCACGCTCCTGCCCGATCAACCGCATCGCGGCGCGCCGGACGTGGCGCTGTGCCGCGACGGGCAGCGCGGTTGCGTCGCGGTCGCCGGTCATCGGCCCAGCACCCCCTCGTCCTCCTCCGCACCCCGCGACACCAACTCCCGGTATCCCGCCGTCGATGCCAGCAGCTCCTGGTGCGTGCCCACGGCCGCCACCCGCCCGTCGGCCAGATAGCAGACGGCGTCCGCGTGGTCCAGGAGCAGCGGCGAGGTGCTGGTGACCACCGTCGTACGCCCGGCGCGCGTCGCGTGCAGGCGCGCGGCGAGGGCGGCTTCGGTGTGCGCGTCGACCGCCGAGGTCGGTTCGACGGCGAGCAGCACCTCGGGTTCGGCGAGCAACGCCCGTACCAGCCGCACGCGTTGGCGCTGGCCGCCGGAGAGGTTGCGGCCCTGGGCGTCGATCGCGGAGTCAAGTCCCCCGGGCAGCCCTTGGACAATGTCGTCGGCGACCGCCGTACGTACGGCCTCGGCGATGGCTTCGTCTCTCCGTTCCGACCGGCCCTCGACGACGGCGCGCAGGGTGCCCGAGAACAGATCGGCTTCGTTGTCGGCGACCAGGATCCGTTCCCGTACGTCCGTCAGGGCGACGGCGTCGAGCCGTACGCCACCCCAGGTGGCTGCCGAGCGGGCGAACCGGCCCACCCGGTCGACCACGGCGGCCGTCTCCTCGGGCCGGGCCGAGACGAGCGCGGTCATCATCCCGGGTTCGATCTCCACACCGGATTCGGGGTCGCGCAGTGTGGACGGTTCAGCGGGCGCCGCCACCCGCGCCGTCCCGGTGTCGTCCGCCGCCTCGGGGCGCAGGTTCAGGAAGTGGGTGACACGGCGGGCCGCGACCAGCCCGCGGCTGACGTCGTAACCGCCCTCGATGAAGAAGGAGACCGGCACGACGAGGACAGCCACGTAACCGTAGACCGCGACCAGATCGCCGGCGCTGATCGTCCCCTGCGCCGCCATCCGGGCGCTCAGCCACGTCACGGCGGCGAGGAACAGCGCGGGCAGGCCGACACCGAGGGCCTGGATCCAGCTCGTCACCGCCCCCACCCGGTAGCCCTCGGTGCTCAGCCGCCGCGAACCGCGCCGGTAGCGCGTCGCGTACGCGTCCTTGCCGCCGAGACCGCCGAGGACCCGCAGCCCGCCCACCATGTCGGCGACCCGGGCGGCCAGCTCGCTCTGCTGTGCGCGGTACGAGGTCTCCACCGCCCGCAGCCGGCCCAGCAGCGGTCCGATCAGCAGCACCAGTACGGGCACGCCCAGCACCACGACCACGGCGAGCAGCGGCGAGATGGTCAACAGCAGTACGGCCACGACGGCATACGAGAGCACGGCGCCGACTCCCGGCCCTGTCACGGTCAGGGTGCCGGCCATCATCGCGACATCGCCGAACCCGATGGTGACCATCTCCCCCGCCGTGACACGGCGCGGGAGGGTGGCACCGAGCCGCGTCGCGTGCTCGACCACGGTCTGCACCGTGCGCAGTGCGGCGTCCGTCCGGATCCTGGTCATGGTGCGGTGGCGCATGATCGCGAGCCAGGCGTTGAGGACGCCGACGCCGAGCAGCGCGGCCGTCCAGCCGAGCAGCGCGTCGCGCCGGCCGGGGCGCAGCCCGTCGTCGATGGCGTGCGAGAGCAGGAACGGCGGCAGGGTGAGGGCGATCATCCAGAGGCTGCCGAGTGTGGCCCCGGCGGCGATACGGCGGGGCTGGCTCGCGGCCAGCCACCAGAGATAACGCGCGGCACCGCGCCGGTCGGGCTCTCCCGGGTTCATGTAGGCGCCACTCATGGGTAACACACTAGTCAAATGCCCATGTGGGCCGGGCTGCGGGTCAGCCCGAGGCGCCCGTGAAGTGTTCGCTCACGAGCGACTGCACGACCGGCAGGTCCCGCGCCATCAGCGCGTCGAGGAGCGCCAGATGCTCGGCCGCGTCGGCGACGAGATCCGCGCGGCGCGTCGCCGGTGCGCTCACCAGCGGCCACTGCGAGCGGCGGTGCAAGTCGTCGGCGATCATGACCAGCTGCTGGTTGCCGGAGAGCGAGAGCAGTGCCCGGTGGAAGGCCCTGTCCCGGTCGGCGTACGCGGCGCGGTCGCCGCAGGCCGCGGCCGCACTCGTCTCGTCGGCCAGGGGCCGCAGCGCCGTCCAGCGCTCGGTGGGGACGGTACGAGCCAGCCGTAGCATCACCGGCACCTCCAACAGCGCCCGAACCTCGGCGAGTTGGGCCAGTTCACCGGCGCTGCGCTCGGCGATCCTGAACCCGCGGTTGGGTACGACCTCGACGGCACCCTCGACGGCGAGCTGCTGCATGGCCTCACGCACGGGCGTGGCGGAAACACCGAACCGGTCACCGAGCGCGGGCGCGGAGTACACACCGCCGGGCACCAGCTCGCCACTGACGAGCGCGGCACGCAGGGCGGCGAGTATCTGACCGCGCACGGAGTGGCGGCGCACCGGCAGCGCGGCGGCCGGCTCACTGTGCGTGTGTTCGCCGCGCGCCTGCTCCGGCAACCGGACCGACCGGACCGATTCGTACGAGGCCGATGCCGATGCCGACGCGCCGGTGGCCTCGGTGTCACGCGTACCGCTCTGCTCCACGCGGGTCCACCTCCGGCCTGTCAGGTCCCCGCCCGGGTCAAGGGCGGCCGATGCTCCTCTGCACGATAGGCGGCCCCGGCCGCAGTTCAAACATCGATCACATCGGGTAAGGTAAGCCTTGCCTGTCAACGAACGTGATTCGGTGGTCCCCGCATGAGCCTGTCCACCCTGCTGCCCAGCTTGTCCACCTCGCCCGTCAGCGCCGCCTACACGCGGCTGACCGAGGTGTTCCCAGGGATGCGGGTGGACGAGATCGCCGAACGTGAACCGCTGCCGACCGGGGCCGGCTGGCTGGGCGCCGCCGACCTCGCGGCCGGCGGTCCCGTCCTGGACGAGTTCCTGGCGTGGGACGCGGCCCAGGTGGTGCGGGACTACGGCCAGGAGGCCCGGCCCGACGTGGTCGCCACCTTCGGTCTGCACCGCTACGCGTGGCCCGCCTGTCTGCTGATCACCGTGCCGTGGTTCCTCCAGCGGCGGGTGCCACGGCTGCCGGTCGGGGCCGTCGCCTTCCACCGGACGCAGGGCCGGATGGCCGTCAGGACCGGGGAATTCGCCTGCCTGCCCGACGACCCGGCCGCGGGGCTGCCCGGCGCCCGTGTCGTACCGGACGAGGAGGCGCTGCGCGCCGAGGTACGGGCCGCGGTAGCCGAGCATCTCGGTCCGCTCCTCGATGTCTTCGCACCCCGGATGCGCCGTGGCCCGAGGGCGCTGTGGGGCATGGCGACCGACGAGATCGTCGAAGGGCTCTGGTACGTCGGCTCGCTCGTGGACGACGAGCCGCGCGCGATGGCCGAGCTCGAACTGCTGCTGCCGGGCGGCGTACGGCCGTACGTGGGCACCCCCGGTTTCCGGGAGCTGACCGGCGGGTCGGGCGAACCACTGCCGACGCGTGACCGGGCGAGCTGCTGCCTCTACTACACACTGCGGCCGGACGACACGTGTGTCACCTGCCCGCGTACGTGTGACGCGGACCGGGTGGCGAAGCTCGCCGCCGCCGAAGCCGTCACCGAAGCCGTCACCGAGGCCGCCGCGCAGGCCTCCGCGCAGCTCTGACACACCCCGGCACACGCCCCGGACACCCCCTGACACACCCCTCACACACCGCTCCGGAAGGCCTCGTACGGCGGAAGTTCAGCGGTGGGTCTGACGGATCGTCACCCCGCGTTCAACGCCACTCGCAAGGGTGATATTAATCAAACATGACAGCCGCATGCCGCACGGCAGTTCTAGCCGAACGCGCCTATTTGCGTAACTCGACGCCCCGTTGGCGTTCTCTTGTCCCGAAACCCTCTGTGGGACACCCTTCTTCCGCCAATATGGCGCCCGAAACGTCCTACTGCGATGCAAGGAACACCGCATGCGTCTGACCGACATATCGCTCGACTGGCTGCTTCCCGGCGGCGTGCTGCTCGTCGGAATCCTGGCGGCGGTGGCAGTGCTCGCGCGCGGCAAGCGCGCGAGTGTCAAGGCTGCGGCCGGCTCCGAGGACTCCTGGGAACGCCAGGAAGAACGCCGCAGACGGAAGGAAGCCATCTACGGCACGGCCTCCTACGCACTGCTCTTCTGCTGTGCAGCGGTGGCCGCCGCGCTCTCCTTCCACGGCCTGGTCGGCTTCGGCCAGGAAAACCTCAACCTCACCGACGGATGGGAGTACTTGGTTCCGTTCGGCCTCGACGGCGCGGCGATGTTCTGCTCCGTGCTCGCCGTGCGCGAGGCCAGCCACGGTGACGCCGCTCTCGGCTCGCGGCTGCTCGTGTGGCTGTTCGCCGGCGCTGCCGCCTGGTTCAACTGGGTGCACGCGCCTCGGGGGTTCGGCCACGCCGGCGCGCCCCAGTTCTTCGCGGGGATGTCTCTCTCGTCAGCGGTGCTGTTCGACCGCGCGCTGAAGCAGACCCGCAGGGCCGCGCTGCGCGAACAGGGCCTGGTGCCGCGCCCGTTGCCGCAGATCCGAATCGTACGGTGGCTGCGTGCGCCCCGCGAGACCTTCGGCGCCTGGTCGCTGATGCTGCTCGAGGGCGTCCGTACACTGGACGAGGCGGTCGAAGAAGTCCGCGAGGACAAGCGTCAGCAGGAGCAGACCAGGCACCGCAGGCGCGAACAGGGAAAGCTGGACCGGGCGCAGATAAGGGCGCTCAACCGGCAGCACCGCTCCTGGCCGCGTGGTCGCGGTGGCCGTCAGGTCCCCGCACTGACCGCATCGGGTTCGGCTCCCGCAGCCGTCGGCTCATCGGAGCCTGCGCTATCGGAGCCCGAACCCCTCCCCCAGCGGGAACCGGATCCGCAGCGCTCGTGGCCGTCCCTTCAGGCGGTCAAAGGCGCTGAGACTCCACGTACCGTGGACCTCACGGCGGAGGACGACACCCAGGCACTGCCGAGGCTCGACTCCCTTGAGCGCAAGCTCAAGGACCTTGAGCAGCAGTTCGGCTGATCCTGGGTCAGACAGATCGGATCGGAGCGGGTCGGTACGGCGGAGACGCCGCACCGGCCCGCTCTGTCGTCGGCCGGCGCGTCAAGGGCGTGGCACGTTGCGCAGGTTGGAGCGGGCCATCTGCACCATGCGGCCGACTCCCCCGTCCAGCACGATCTTGCTGGCGGAGAGCGCGAAGCCGGTGACCATGTCCGCGCTGATCTTCGGCGGGATGGACAGCGCGTTCGGGTCGGTCACCACGTCGACCAGCGCGGGACCCTTGTGCTTGAAGGCGTCCTTGAGCGCGCCCTCCAGCTGCTTCGGCTTCTCGACCCGCACCCCGTACGCCCCCGCCGCGCGCGCGATGGCGGCGAAGTCCGGGTTGTGGTTGGTGGTCCCGTAGGCGGGCAGCCCCGCGACCATCATCTCCAACTCGACCATCCCCAGTGCCGAGTTGTTGAACAGGACGACCTTCACCGGCAGGTCGTGCTGGACCAGCGTCAGGAAGTCGCCCATCAACATGGAGAATCCGCCGTCGCCCGACATCGAGACGACCTGCCGGTCCCGGTCGATGAACTGCGCGCCGATCGCCTGCGGCAGGGCGTTGGCCATCGAGCCGTGGCTGAACGAACCGATGACCCGGCGCCGTCCGTTCGGGGTGAGGTAACGCGCCGCCCACACGTTGCACATGCCGGTGTCGACGGTGAACACGGCGTCGTCGTCCGCGAGATCGTCCAGGACGGCCGCGACGTACTCCGGGTGGATCGGTGTGTGCTTCTCGACCCTGCGGGTGTACGCCTTGACCACACCCTCCAGCGCCTCGGCGTGCTTCTTCAGCATCTTGTCGAGGAACCGGCGGTCGGTCTTGGCCCGCACCCGGGGGGTGAGCCCCAGCAGCGTCTCGCGCACATCGCCCCACACCGCGAGATCCAGCTTGGAGCGGCGGCCCAGGTGCTCCGGCCTGATGTCCACCTGGGCGATCTTGACATCGTCCGGGAGGAAGGCGTTGTACGGGAAGTCCGTACCGAGCAGGATCAGCAGATCGCACTCGTGCGTCGCCTCGTACGCCGCGCCGTAACCCAGCAGGCCGCTCATCCCGACGTCGAACGGGTTGTCGTACTGGATCCACTCCTTGCCGCGCAGCGCGTGCCCGACCGGGGACTTGATCCGTTCGGCGAACTCCATCACCTCGGCGTGCGCGCCCGCAGTGCCACTGCCGCAGAACAGGGTGACCCGCTCGGCCTCGTCGATCATCCGCGCCAGCTTCTCGATCTCGGCGTCGCCCGGCCGTACGGAGGGACGCGAGGTGACCAGCGCCTGCTCCGAGGCGCGTTCGGGCGCGGGCGCCGAGGCGATGTCGCCGGGCAGCGTCACCACACTCACACCGCTCTGGCCCACGGCGTGCTGGATCGCCGTCTGGAGCACCCGTGGCATCTGCTTCGGGTTGGAGATCATCTCGCTGTAGTGGGAACACTCCCGGAACAGCTGGTCCGGATGGGTCTCCTGGAAGTAGCTCAGCCCGATCTCGCTGGACGGGATGTGCGAGGCGAGGGCGAGGACCGGGGCCATCGAGCGGTGCGCGTCGTACAGGCCGTTGATGAGATGCAGGTTGCCGGGCCCGCAGGAGCCGGCGCAGGCGGCGAGCTTGCCGCTGATCTGCGCCTCGGCGCCGGCCGCGAAAGCCGCGGTCTCCTCGTGCCGCACCTGCACCCAGTCGAGGCCCGGGGTGCGGCGGATGGCGTCGACGACAGGGTTGAGGCTGTCGCCGACGACGCCGTACAGCCGCTGGACACCCGCTTTGACGAGGATGTCGACGAACTGCTCCGCCACGTTCTGCTTGGCCATGGGAGGCGCACCCTTCCGGTGTGAAGTCCGGTTCCGGTGTCCATCAACCCATGTCCCGCGCGGTTACGCCTCCCAGACGGCGACCGCCGTGCGGTCGTCGGCGTAGCCCTTCACCCGCAGCTGGGTGTCGGCCAGGAACTCCACGAGACCGGGCGGCTCGGCCCCGGCCCAGCGCTCGGCCAGTGCACCCGCCAGCTCCGGGCCGCCGCGCAGCGGCTCGGACAGGCCCGGGCCGCACAGCAGGAGCGTGTCGCCCGGCCGGGCGACGGACGCACGGAACCGGAACGGCTCGGCCGGCGCCGGGGCCGGCTCGTCGACATGCGGCGCGGGGGCCGTCGTGATCCCGAGGTCCATGGTCAGCCGGTCCCCGTCGGGGGTCTCGGCGGGCTGCGCCCCGAAACCGACGACCGCCTCGCCCGTCACCGCTCCGGGGTCCGGGGCCGGCGGCTCCAGGTCCTGCCAGACACCGTCCCTGAGCCGGAAGAGACCGCCGGGGCCCACGCCGAAGAAGACGCGGGTCCTGCACTCGGGATCGGCGGACAGCAGCAGGCAGCGCAGCCCCGCGGTGTACTCCTGCGGTTCGACGCCCAGTTCGGCGGCGCGTGAGCGGAGCTTGCCGAAGCTGCGGTCGGTGAGCCGGTGCAGACCGGACTTGAGATCGCCCCTGCGGCCGCTCCGTATGTCGTCGGAGAGCCGGCTGTGGCTGCGCCCGACGGCGCCGCCGATCCAGTGACACGCGTCGGCCGCCGCGCGATGCGCCCCTTCGGTCGCGCGGGCGCCGCTGGCGACGGCCACCAGCACGAGCGCACCGGCGCCGCTCCCGAAGCGCGCCGTCAGCAGCGCGTCCCTGCGCGGCTCGCCGCGGTAGCGCGCGGAGTCGCCGCGCACGGAAGCGGCGCGCAGGGTGTACGTGCCGTACCGGGCGCCGTCGAGGACGGTGTCGGCGACGAGCGCGCCGAGGTCGTCGTAGTCGGCGGGGGCGAGGGCGGTGGGCTCGGGGTCGTACGTGGGCGGCCGGTCGCCGACGTGCGCGACGCCGGGCCGTACGAGACCTCTGTCGCCGATGGCGGTGTTCTCCACGGGGCTCTCCGCCAGTCTCTCCGGTTGCGTGGACGGCTTCTGGGGCTGCTTCGCGGGCTGCTGCTCGGGCTGCCTCTCGGCGTACTCGTCCGCGTACTCGGCTCGCGGCGGGACCGGCGGCGGAGGAGGCGTGGCCGGAGGCGTAAGCGGAGGCTTAAGCGGAACCGCCGGCGGGGCGGCGGAGCGGCCCGGCAGTGGCCGCGCGTCGGACGGGTCGTACGCCACGGGCGGCTCCCACGGCGCCCGCTGCCGGGGAGGCGCGGA
>NZ_JTIY01000001.1:5408400-5425744 GCF_000818175.1 Streptomyces sp. AcH 505 | reverse complement strand
GCGCGGCGGATCGACCGCACGCGGCGGGTCCACGGCCTCCGGCGGCGGTGCGCCGGCCGGTTCAGGCGCCGCGTCGGGAACCGCTGCCGGGCCCCCGGTCGCGTCCGACGCTTCCGGCGGGTCCGCCGCTGCCACGGTGTCCGCCGCCGAATCGAAGCGGTCGTCGAGTGTGTCGTCCGTCGTTGCCGTAGGGCCGGTGTCCGGAGTGGTCTCGTCGTACAACCGGTTCCACCAGTCGTCGGTGGTCGACCTCTCCCCCTGTTGACTCATGCCCCTATTGTCGACCGCCGGAGGGACCAGAAAACGGAGCATCCGGAAAAATAACGGAGGCGGCCGTCCCGGCCGCCGCGCACGCCCCTGGAGTCCGCCGGGCGGCCCTACCCCCCACAGGAAGGACGCCCGGCAGACGTTCACAGGACAAGCAGGGCGCATCACGCGCCCGAGCACATCCACGGTCAAGCGTACCCAGGGCGTACCCAAAAGGCATATGACCGAGGTCTGTTGCTGCTGTGATGCCCCACCTTGGCAGAGTGGCGACCGGTACGGGGATGATATGCGCGGCGGGTTTACGCCGTGGCTGGTATCCGCCAGCGCGCGCCGGTGGCGGAGGGAGAGGTGCGAGGGGTGCTGGGAGCAATAGGTCTCGACGAGAGACAAGAGTCCACTTACCGCGCGCTCGTGGCGATCGGCGCCGCCGATGTCGCCGATCTCGCGCACCGGCTCGCGCTCCCCGAACCGGAAACGGAACGGGCGCTGCGCAAGCTGGAACGGCACGGGCTCGCGGCGCAGTCGTCGTCCCGTACCGGCCGCTGGGTCGCCGCGCCGCCGGGCGTCGCGCTGGGCGCGCTGCTGACCCAGCAGCGGCACGAGCTGGAGCGGGCCGAGCTGGCGGCGGCGCTGCTCGCCGAGGAGTACCGCGCCGAGGCCACCGAACCGGCCGTGCACGACCTGGTCGAGATGGTGACCGGGGCGGCTGCCGTCTCGCACCGCTTCCTCCAGTTGCAGCTGGGGGCGGGCCAGGAGGTCTGCGCCCTGGTCACCGGGCGTCCGGTCGCGGTGACGGGCGGGGACAACGAGGCCGAGGCGCAGGCCACGGACAGGGGCGTCACCTACCGGGTGGTCATCGAACGCGACGTGCTGTCGGAGCCCGCCGGCATCGGGGAGCTGGTCGCGGCGCTCGGCAGGGACGAACAGGTCAGGGTGGCCGAGCGGCTGCCCACGAAGCTGGTGATAGCCGACCGGGCCCTGGCGATGGTGCCGCTGACCGGCCCGGGCGCCGAGCCCGCTGCACTGGTCATCCATGCCAGCGGGCTGCTGGAGTCGCTGCTCAGCCTGTTCGAGGCGGTGTGGCGGGAGTCCCGCCCGCTGCGGCTGGACGGCCGGGGCGCTGCGGCGGAGGGCGAGCTGCCCGGCCCGGACGGCACCGATCTGGAGATCCTGTCGCTGCTGCTCGCCGGGATGACCGACGCCAGTGTCGCCAAACAGCTCGATCTCGGCCTGCGCACGGTGCAGCGGCGGGTGAAGGGGCTGATGGAGCTGAGCGGGGTGACGACCCGGCTGCAGCTGGGCTGGCACGCGTACGAGCGCGGCTGGGTGGCTCGCGAACTGCGGAAATGAGCTGATTCCGGCAGGCTGGGCTGATGGACGTGTGGCAGCTGGTGCTGGTCGGACTGGTCATGCTGCTCGGTCTGATCGGTGTCCTCGTCCCCGGTGTGCCCGGCCAGGCGATCGTCTGGGCGGCCGTGCTGTGGTGGGCGTTCTCGGACAAGACGGCGCTCGCCTGGGCCGTACTGGTGGGAGCCACGGTGCTGCTGCTGGTCAATCTCGCGCTGAGACCCGTCCTGCCGTCGCGGCGGACCGGCAGGACGGGTGCGCCACGGCGGGTGCTGGTGATGGGCGGGGCGATCGGCATCGTCGGGTTCTTCGTGGTGCCGGTGGTGGGCGCGGTGATCGGGTTCGTCGGGGGTGTCTACGGCGCCGAACGGGTACGGCTCGGCAGCCGCAGGAACGCCTGGGGGTCGACCCGGACGGTCATGCGCAGCGCGGGCTACTCGCTGCTGGTGGAGCTGTTCTCGTGCCTGCTGGTGGTCGGCGCCTGGCTGGGCGTACAGATCTGGGGCTGAGCCGCAGCTGACCGGTGTTGACGAGTACGCGACCGCACTGATCTGACGGTCCGTCCGCCGGAGGCCGCCCGGGATCGACGCGTCGGCGGGGCGGGCGTGTGACGCTGGGCGGCATGACCGCATTCAGCGAGGCCGAGAGCGCCTATCTCACGTCCCAGCGGCTGGGACGGCTGGCCACCGTCGACCCCAAGGGTCAGCCGCAGGCCAATCCGGTCGGCTTCTTCCCGCAGGAGGACGGCACGATCCTGGTCGGGGGATATTCGCTCGGCACCACGAAGAAATGGCGCAATCTCCAGTCGAACCCCCGGGTCGCGCTCGTCGTCGACGACATCGTGAGTCTGCGTCCGTGGACGGTGCGCGGGGTCGACATCCGGGGTGAGGCGGAGCTGTTGACGGGGCCGCACGATCTCGGCCCGCACTTCAGCGAGGAGTTGATCCGGATCCACCCTCGCAAGATCCACAGCTGGGGTCTTGACTGACGGCCGCCGAGAACTGACGGCCGTCAAGGGCTGACGGCCGTCAGAGAACCGGCGCCTCGCGCAGATGGCGGGCCGCGTAGGAGCGCCAGGGGCGCCACGCCTCGGTCTCCTCCTCGGCGGCCGGCTCGCCGGCCGACGGCGGCCAGATGTCCGGGTCACCGAGCGCCCGCATCCGGATCAGTGCGGCGGTGCGCGGCGTGATTCCCCCGACCGACAGCAGCGCCTTCTCCGCCTCGTCGCGGTCGGCGCCGGGATCGAGACGTACGGCGCCGTCGGCGAGCGCGGCGGCGAGCGGTCCCGCCGCCGGGTGGTCGCGCAGGGCAGACGGCGCGGGGAACAGCCGGGTCAGCCCGCCGCACGGCTCGGGGATGTCCTCCCCGTACGTCTCGACCAGGCGCACCGCCGCCTCCTGACCGAGCAGGGCGCGCAGCGCGTACTCCTCGGGCTCCGCCGCGCCCGGCGAGCGCAGCCCCGGGCGGGCGGCGACGTACGGCGCGAGCCTGGGGTCGGCGCCGAGCCGTTCGTCCACGGCGTACGGGTCGGCGTCGAGGTCGAGGAGCCGGCGCAGCCGCTGTACGGCGGTGGTGAGGTCGCGCAGATCGCCGAGCTGGATCCGGGCCTCCAGCCATCCGCTGCGGCCGGCCGGAGCCTGCCCGAGCCCCTGCGCATGCGTCTGCGTCTGCCCCAGCGCCTGCGCGGGCCCCGGAGCGTGGCCGCGCGCCGGGCCCCTGCCCGGTGCCGTGGCACCGCCGCCGAAGGTCCGCTCGTCCACGGAGACGACGCCGGGGCCGTGCGGCAGTCGCAGGGTGCGCCGGTAGGTGCGGCGGCCCGGGGTGCCGGTGATCTCCTCGACGCCGGGGATCGCCTCACGGGCGAACAGGTCGAAGACGTCGCGTGCGCCGTACGGGCCCCGGAACGCCAGCCGGAGCGGCACCCCGGCGAGTGCGGGCGCGCGGGAGGTGCCGAGCCGGGTGCCGCTCTCGGTGCGCAGTTCGCTGGGGGTGCGGGCGTAGATCTGCCGGACCGTGTCGTTGAACTGCCGGACGCTGGCGAAACCCGCACCGAACGCGATGTCGGTGATGGGCAGTGCGGTGGTCTGGAGCAACACCCTTGCGGTGTGCGCGCGTTGGGCGCGGGCGAGCGCGACGGGACCGGCGCCGAGTTCGGCGTTGAGCTGGCGTTGCACCTGACGGGTGCTGTAGCCGAGCCGCCCCGCGAGACCCGGTACGCCCTCGCGGTCCACGACGCCGTCGCCGATCATGCGCATGGCACGGCCGACGACGTCGGCGCGTACGTTCCACTCGGCGGACCCCGGCACGGCGTCCGGCCTGCACCGGCGGCAGGCGCGGAAGCCGTGCCCCTGGGCAGCGGCGGCGGTGCGGAAGAACCGTACGTTCTTCCGCTTCGGCGTCACGGCGGGGCAGCTGGGGCGGCAGTAGATGCCCGTCGTCTCGACGGCGAAGAAGAACACTCCGTCGAATCGGGCATCGCGGCTGGTCACCGCTTCGTACCGGGTCTCCTCGTCCGTCATGGCTCCAGTGTGCGGCAGCCGGGGCCACCGCACTCGCGGGATTCGGACACCACGGTCAGTCCCGGCCGGTCACCGGGTCCGGCCGCCGGACACGGTCACCGGATCCGGCCGCCGCGCTTGGCCTCCATGGCGGCCTTGCCCTCTGCTCCCCTCATCTTCCAGACGCGCCGGAGTTCGGCGCGGGCCCGGGCGTCCGTCTTGGCGACGATGTACTGGTTCTCCCGGATGAGTTTGCGGTAGCTCTCCAGCCGCCGGTCCTGCAGAGTGCCGTCCTCGACGGCGGCGAGTACGGCGCAGCCCGGTTCGGCGGCATGGCCGCAGTCGTGGAAGCGGCACTGCTCGGCCAGTTCCTCGATCTCGGCGAAGACCTGTCCGACGCCGGTCTCGGCGTCCCACAGCCCGACGCCACGCAGGCCAGGGGTGTCGATGAGCACCCCGCCGCCGGGCAGGACGAGCAGGTTGCGGGTCGTGGTGGTGTGCCGGCCCTTGCCGTCGACGTCGCGGATGGCCTCCACCCCCATCACGTCCTCGCCGACGAGCGCGTTGGCGAGGGTCGACTTCCCCGCGCCCGACACACCCAGCAGCACAGCGGTGCCACCGGCGAGCACGGCGGAGAGTACGTCGACGCCCTCGCCCGTCTCGGAGCTGACGACCAGCACCTGCACACCGGGCGCCGTGGTCTCGACGTCCTGGACGGTATGGGCGAGCACGGCGGGGTCGTCGACCAGGTCGGCCTTGGTGAGGACGAGCAGCGGCGTCGCACCGCTCTCCCAGGCCAGCGCGAGGAAGCGTTCGACCCGGCCGAGGTCGAGTTCGACCGCGAGGGAGACGGCTACGACCGTGTGGTCGATGTTGGCGGCGAGGATCTGCCCCTCGGAACGCTTCGACGAGGTCGAGCGTACGAAGGCGGTGCGGCGAGGCAGCAAGGTCCTCACAAACCGCGGGTCGTCGCCTTCGGGATCGACGGCGACCCAGTCCCCGGTGCACACGACCTTCATCGGATCACGGGGTACGACGAACTCGGTGTCGGCGCGTACGAGCCCTTCGGCGGTGACGACATCGCACTGCCCACGGTCGACCCGTACGACACGACCGGGAAGCAGACCCCGCTCCATGTAGGGAGCGAACTCGGTCTCCCAGTCCGCGTCCCAGCCGTACACGGCGAGAGGATGCGCAGAAGGGAGATGAGATGGAGAGAAAGACAAGGGGGAACCCTTCACAAGGATGGCCCCGGCACCGCGCTCACAGGCGCAGAAAGGAAGAGGTCAGCCGGAGACCACAGAAGTGGACTTGATGAACTTCCGGATGCGGGCAGCGCCCATCTCAACGACAGCCATCGGTCACACCTCCTCGATCACGCTCGACCAACACCGGCGGCCACAGGCCGCCTCAGAACGAGGCAACCGTAGCCGCACGCCTCGGCGGAACGCCAACTGTTTTCCGCCGAGGAGCCCGCGCGGCACAAATGATCACGCACAGCAGGCCGCAGCTCTCCAAGTCGTGAACTGCGAGCTCTCACCTGAAGTGCTGCGCTACGGGCAGAGCAATATCTATGACCGCCAGATGAGGGTTTACCACGCCTTGTGAGGAACGTTTCTACCGCAACGAGCAGAGTGGGATTGTTTGACGCACACCGACTACTGCCGCATGCTACTGTCATTCTCACTTGGAGTCTTGATTCTCGAAACTCCAAGCGCCTTCGTCGGTATTTTCAGCCACTGGAAGCATCTTTGCATTTCCGGTCATTTTTCGGGCGGGGCATCATCGCGGCGACCTGGATATCCGTGCATTGCAGGTCCCGGCGTACCGCCCCAAGGGAGATACGACATGGCGTCCGGCACCGTGACATGGTTCAACGCAGCCAAGGGTTTCGGCTTCATCGAGCAGGACGGCGGGGGCGCTGACGTATTCGCCCACTTCTCAAACATCACCGCTCAGGGCTTCAACCAGCTGCTCGAAGGCCAGAAGGTCACCTTCGACATCGCGCCGAGCCGGAAGGGCCCGACAGCCGAGAACATTGTTCCCGTCTGACGCCGACGCGCACTCCGTGACTGGGGCCCGTACCCCCTCGGTGCGGTGCGCGGCCCGATCCGCGACATTTCCCGCAAAGTCTTTTACTGGGGACCAAATACCGCTCGCAGGTCCCTATGCACCCGTCGGCATCCTAAATTTCACATTTGCATGACGTCACCTATTCCTTGGTGGCCAGATTCACTAACGCATTCCATTCGGTCCGTTTTTGCGATTCCCCGAGCCGTTCGTCTTCCGGGCGTCCTCGCCCTCACCGGCTGAACCGCCGCACCACGGCATACCCCCTCCTTCCGTCCTTCTTCTGTGAGGCATCATGCGCTTCGTCATCGCCCGTTTCCCGTTCGACCTCACCAGGAGCGGCGTCCTGGAATCCATGAAGGGCGTCAAGCCCGAGCACGTCACGGGGAAGTCCGTGATCATCGGCCGCCGCACCTACCCCGTGAAGCAGGTCGGGCAGGTCGTCACCGGCCAGGACCGCCGTGACTTCAGCGCCCAGGAAGTCCTCCGGGCCATGGCCCAACTCGGCTTCACTTGCCCCACTCCGTCCCAGACCGCCACCCCCACGCGGCTCCTCAGCCCGTTCCAACAGGCTTCCGCGACGCTCGGGGTCCCTGCGACCGCCTGACCGACGGGGCGACGCGAATCGCCACCGGAACGGCGGTCAGGGTCCGGCCGAAAGCTCCGGTTTTAGCTTTCCGAGCCGTTGGCCGTCGGGTTTGCCGATTGGGCGGTGCGGTGGTGTTCGGCGTTGATGCGTTTCGCTTCTTCGAGTTGGTCTTCGAGGATGACGATGCGGCACGCGGCCTCGATCGGGGTGCCCTGGTCGACGAGTTCCCGTGCCCGGGCCGCGATGCGCAGCTGGTAGCGGGAGTAGCGGCGGTGTCCGCCCTCGGAGCGCAGGGGTGTGATGAGGCGGGCTTGGCCGATGGCGCGGAGGAAGCCCTGGGTGGTGTTGAGCATCTCGGCGGCCCTACCCATGGTGTAGGCGGGGTAGTCGTCGTCGTCGAGACGGCCGAACGAGTCGTCTGCTGTCATCTCGCCTCTCTGTGGAACATGCTGGAGGGGCCTTGGTGCCATATGGCACCAAGGCCCCGAAGGAACTGCTACACCATCTGCCGGCCCCAGTACTGCGCCGGCCTTCTGTGTCCGCACGCCCACCCGGGAGAGGATGGGACTTGCGGGGATCGCGGTTGCTTGACCGGAGACCACCTCACTATCGATGTCCTGCGGTACCCGGACTCAACACTCCGTCCGGGCGATCCTGATGGCGCCTGGCTCCTCCGTTCTTCCCTCTGGACCAACTCACTTCGTACTGCTGGTACTTCGCACTACTCGTACTGCTGGTGACCTTGGACAAGCGTCACTCTTCGGCAGCCAGCCCCGTCGCCACTCCTGCGTCTGCTCCGGCTTGGAACCCCGCTGCCGAACCTCCCGATGCGCGCGCCCGCAGCCGACGCCTTCACCAGGGTGCTGCTCACTCACCTTCACTGCTGGGTACTGCGCACTTCACCTACCGGTACCGCCATCGCGATACCACCACGGCGGCCCCTGATCACCGCGGGCCACCCGGTCCGGCCGTCAGTCCCGTCGCCGTCCTGCACCAGCCCTGGCTTCGAAACTCCACCACCGCACCGTCCTGCGCACTGCAACTACCTGTCCTACTCCCGCCAGTTCGTATCTGCCGGGCCTTGCTGATCTCGGCTACGAGAGAAACCATAACCACACCACCCACCAATGTCTACTCCAGCCGACATAGATTTTTCGTCGTCCGAGGCGGAGGTAACCTGCCTCGATCTCCGTGGGACCGGGTCTGCCTGCTGAAGATCCAGGTCCGTTCGAATGTGGTCACCGCTGTCGTTCGGGGGCAGACGGCTGCCGGCGGAACCGGCGAGATCTCGTCCGGTGCGCCTTACTCCGGGGGTTGTCATGAACTACGGCCAGGCCGGCGTGCAGCGCCTCGCGGTCCCGGTAAGCACCCGCCGGCGCATGCCGTGAGCGTTCTGCTGCTGGCGAGCGAGGATGTGGCATGGTTCCGCGACGACCTCGCCGGTGCCCGGGGAGCTGCCTCCCGGCTGGCCGGCCGGATCGGACTGAGTGAGCAGCGGGCCGGCGAGATCGCCCTGGCGGTGTCGGAGGCCGCCTCCAACCTGGTCAAGCACGCGGTCGCCGGGGCGATCGTGCTGCGGGTGGTGCGGACCGAGCAGCACGCCGGGATCGAATTCCTGGCGGTGGACCGCGGACCGGGCATGGCGGATGTGGCCAGTGCGATGCGCGACGGCCGGTCGACCGCCGGCACGCTGGGCATCGGACTGGGCATGGTGGCCCGGCTCGCGGACACCTTCGACCTGCACTCTGTCGCCGGGCAGGGAACGGTGATGCTGGCACGGTTCTGGCCACGACCCGGCCTCCGCCGCCACCCGGACAGCAGCGGCGAACCGGCGCAGTCCGTGGTGGAAGGAGTGACCCGGCCCATCAGCGGAGCGACCGAGTGCGGGGACGGCTGGGCTGCGCACTGGGACGCGGCCGGGTCATCGACGCCGGGCAATCCCTCGCATGATGTGGCGGCAGACCCCCCTGTCCGTGGCCCGCGCGGAACCCTGCGGGTGCTCGACAGCCCCACGGCCGGTCCCCCTTCTGGTGCGCCGAGCGCGGGGCGGGCGCTACTGGTGATGCTCTGTGACGGGCTCGGCCACGGCCCCCTGGCAGAGCTGGCCACCCGGGTCGCGATCCGCGCCTTCCGCATCAGCAGGGGGCACTCGCCCGATGAGGTCATGCGGGAGATCCACCAGGCCCTCGCCGGCACACGGGGTGCCGCGGTGGCCGTGGCACGCATCGAGCCGGATCAACGACGGGTGCTCTACTGCGGGGTGGGCAACACCGCCGGCGCGATCGTGACCAACACGTCCAAGATCAGCCTGCCGTCACTGCCGGGCATCGCCGGACACCACGTACGCACCCTGCGCACCGTCACCCACCCGCTACCGGCCGGCAGCGTGCTGGTCATGCACTCCGACGGCCTGACCGAGCGGTGGAACCCCGAATCCCTTCCCGGAGTCCTCCAGCACTCCGCAGCTGTGATCGCAGGTCAACTCCTGCGCAGCGCCGGTAAATACCACGACGACGCCTCGGTCGTCGCAGCCAAGGGACTGTGGTGAGCAGGCGAAACTACCGGTACTTGCCGTATGACCGGCAATGGAGCCGCAACCGTTCCGGCTCTCTCAGCCAAGGGCCACCTGGGCGATGACTTGTTTGCCGTTCGCCGTGAGGAAGACGCGGTAGCCGCCGCACAGGGCAGTGACGATCTCCCGCCCATGCCCGCCGACGCCCGAGGCGTCCGGCAGAGCCATGACGGCCTCGTTCACGGGCACCCCGCCGTGCCGCCCCTTCGGTTCCCAGATGGCACCGGCTGTCCGAAGAGAACCAGGCTTGGGCATAATCGCCGCATGTCGAAGAACGATGGCGCTCACGCGGCGCTACCAGTACTCGCGCCTCGCGGTGATTTCGATGCCCAGAACACCGGCCCGCTGACCGCGGAAATCCGGGAGACGGTGTCCCGGTCGCCGGGAGTTGTCCTGGATCTCAGCGACGTCACCTTCGGGGACTCCAGTTTCCTGAACCTGCTGCTGAGCGCACACCAGGAGACAGATCTGCGAATCGCGCAGGTACCCGCCGGTATCGAGCGGCTGCTGTCACTGACCGGCACCGAGAGTGTTCTGCGGATCTACGGCACGGTGGAGGAGGCCCAGGCCACTGTCCGCACCTGAGCGGCCCGGGTGCCGCCCAGATGCCCGGATTTCACCTCAGCTGGTCGTGGGCGGGGCGATGGGCGATCGGTGAAGGGAGAAGACCGTGTGGGTGCCGGTCATCTCCATGATCCTCACGAGTGCCTGCGGCAGGGGCGGTTGGAAGCTGACTCCGGGATCCGGTTGGGCGTTGAGGAACAACACCAGCACATCGACGGTCAGATGCGTCACCGCCGCCACGTCCACCACCAAGGGCTTCGCGAAGCGCCGGGCCTGGGCGATCACTCCTGAAATGTATTGCTCTACGGGGTGGCCGAGGACCCCTTGCAGCTCCAGTACGAGGTACGTCGGCGTGGCCCAGTGGCGGGCCCCGGCTTCGCCGAACCGTTCCACTTCAGGGTTCCGGAGAGGGTGGGAAGCGCCGGCCGAAGTGGGGGATGAATTCATGGGGGCCTTCCGTCGGGGAAGGTCGGATGGCCTGCCCCTCCATGCCCCTACCCCGTCCCATGGCCCTCAGCGCATCCGGGAACCGCGGATCACCGATCCGACGGCTCGGCCCGCGGGACGCGCACGGCGAGCAGAACGACGTCGTCACCCGGCTCCCCGGGACATACCTCGTCAGCGAGGTGTTCCAAAAGTGCCGGCAGCGGGATGTCCGAGTCGGCTGCTGCCAGCAGATGGGCGGCGCGATCGACAGCGGTGTTGAAGTCCTGGCCCGGGCGTTCGATGAGGCCGTCGGTGTAGAGCAGCAGCGTGGAGCCCGGTTCCAGGACGGTCTGCAGATCGTGCCGGGGGAAGGGGCCGAGGCGGTGGTGCAGCAGGATCCCGTGTTCGTCGAGCCGGCACACCGTGCCGTTCGCGAGAAGCACCAAGGGCGGCGGATGGCCGGCGTTGACCCACGTCAAAGCCCACGCGTCGCCGACGCGACGCAGATGGCCGTGCACCAGGGTGCCGGAGACTTCCACGGGCAGGGTGCGGCAGGCATCTTCCAGAGCGGACATAGCAGCGGCCGGCCCCTGGTCCCGCGTGGTGGCTGCCGCTTGGCGCAGCATGCTGCGGGTCTGCCCCATCAAGGTCGCGGCCTGTACGTCGTGGCCGGTGATGTCCCCGACGGTGACCGCCAGGTCGTCCACGAGTGAGGCGTCATTTCCCGGTCTGGGCAGGGAGAAGGCGTCGTACCAGTCACCACCGACCATGTCGGTGCTGGAGGCGGGGCGGTACAGCGCCGCCAGCTCAAGACCGGGCACGTCGGGCAACGTGGTGAGCATGGCCTGCTGGAGCTGGTGTGCGACGTCGATCCGCTCGTCGAGGAACAGTGCACGCTCCACCGCCTGCGCGGTATATCCCGCGACTGTGGTGAGCACGGAGGCTTCGGTCATGTCGATCTCGTGCGGGGTGCTCCAGCCCAGGACAAGCACCCCAAGCGGCCCCCGGGCTCCCAACAGCGGCAGACAGACCGCCGACCCCAGCCCGAGCGAGTCGAAGACACCCACAGCGGCGGGCCCGTGGACGGCCTGAAGGTGAGCACGGTCGGGGACGGTGACCATGCGCCGCTCCCGAAGAGCCCGTGCCGTGGGGAAGTCGGCATCCGCCAGCACGTACTCGTGCAGGACTTCCATGGAGGGCGCAGCCGACCGGTCCAGCAGACGGTGCAGTCCGCCATGGTTCTCGGCCAGCAGCAGGCTCACGTAGGACGGTTTGAGGTCACCACTGACCAGATCCCCCACCCGTAGGCGAACCTCCTCCAGGCCTGCGGTGTCCGTCAGATCCTCCGCCGCACGCAGCAGCAGCTCGGCGCTCGTCAGGGCCCGGCCGGCCACGGCGGCGAGTTCATCGGCACGACGCCGCAACACGGCGCCCTGTGCCGAAGCGATTCGCAGCCGCAGTTCCGCCGAACAAGCCGCTGCCAGATCCCGCAGATCCTGGACCTCACGCGACGTCCAAGCCCGTGGCACCGTGTCCACGGCACACAGCGCACCCAGAACATTGCCGTCGTCGTCGGTCAACGGCACACCTGCGTAGGCGACCACACCGAGTTGGGGAATCGCCGTACTCGCCCACGTCGAACGCTCCTCACGGGCATCCTCCACAACGAAAGACCCCTGAGAGGACAGAACGTGACGGCAGAGGGAGTGGGACAGAGGAGTCTGCCGCCGGGTGGCCCACGGCTCGGGCAGGCCCACCATGCCGGGAAATACCTGCCGGTCCTCCTCCACCAACGACACCAGCGCCACCGGCACGCCCACCATCCGCGCGACCAACCGCGCGAACCGCTCCATGTCCGCGTCCGCCGCAGCTGAGAGTCCCGTCTCCCGTACCGCAAGCAGCCGCTCCACCCGGGACAGGGCAGCTGTGCCACTCTCGTCTTCCGTAGCCACGCGCCCCTCCTCACAGAACCCTCATGTCCTGACCGGGCCCTCCGGACAGGACGTCGTCCAAGGTCCCTTACCCCGAGAAGTCCCGATGCTGCCGACCGGTTGTCCTGCGGGGTAACAGTGCTTCGGGCAATTCCTCGGTCAGGGCCGCTTCGCGGGTTTTCTCAGGGCGCGGGGGAAGACGGCTGGTTATGGATATTCGCAGGAGGAACAACGTGACGGTCAGTGGCCCACCTGAGGGGACGGTGGTGGTGCTGGCGCACGGGTTCGGCTGCGATCAGAACATGTGGCGGCTGGCCGTGCCGGCCCTGGAAAAGCGGTACCGGGTGGTGCTGTTCGACTATGTCGGCTCCGGCGGTTCGGATCTGTCGGCCTGGGACCAGGAGCGGTACTCCTCGCTCCGGGGTTACGCCCAAGATGCCGTGGAGGTCTGCGAGGAGCTGGACCTGCGGGGAGCGGTGTTCGTCGGCCATTCGGTCAGCGCCATGGTCGGGGTGCTGGCCGCGCAGGCGGCGCCGGAGAGGCTCGGGGCGCTGGTGATGGTGGCTCCCTCGCCCCGCTACATCGATGACGACGGCTACCGGGGCGGTTTCAGCGTGCAGGACATCGATGAGCTGCTGGAGTCCTTGGAGTCGAACTATCTCGGCTGGTCCGGCGCGATGGCTCCGGTGATCATGAGCAATCCGGACCGGCCGGAGTTGGGGCAAGAACTGACGAACAGCTTTTGCGCCACCGATCCCGACATCGCCCGCGTTTTCGCCCGCACCACATTCTTGTCCGACACCCGCGAGGAGCTGAAGAGCGTGAGCGTGCCGACCCTGGTACTGGAGTGCTCCGAGGACATGATCGCGCCCCGCGAGGTCGGCGCGTATGTGCACGCCGCGATCCCGTCCTCCCGGTTGGTCACCCTTGACGCCACCGGGCACTGCCCGCAGTTGAGCGCGCCGGAGGCCACCGCCGAGGCGATCCTTGAGTTTCTGGCGGCCTTGCGTTGATGCGCCGCACCGGCGAGGAGCCGGGGGAGGGACCGGAGCCGACAGATGTCCAGGACGCCGCGGGCACGGGTGCTGCGTTCTCCGCACTGTTGGAGGACAGCGCCGAAGATCTCTACGAGTCGGCTCCCTGCGGCTACCTGTCGACGCTGATGGACGGCACCGTCGCGAAGATCAACGCGACGCTGCTGGAGTGGCTCGGGGTGGAGCGCGAGGCAGTGGTGGGCCGAGCCCGCTTCGCTGATCTCCTTTCCGTCGGCGGGAAGATGTACCACGAAACACACTTCGCGCCGCTGCTGCGTATGCAGGGCGAACTGAGCGGTGTCGCCCTGGAGATGAAGGCTGCGGACGGGCGCCGACTGCCGGTGCTGGTCTCCTCCAGGGTCAAGCGCAGCAGCCAGGGTGAGCCGCTGCTGATCCGCACCACCGTCTTCGACGCCTCCGACCGCCGCGCCTACGAGCAGGAACTCCTGCGCCGTCGTCGGGAAGCCGAGCAGGCACGCGCCGACGCCGAGCGCGCCCACGCGGAGGCGGAAGCGGCCCGCCGACAGGCCGAGGCCGACCGGGAACGCCTGACCGACGCGCTCGCCGTGCTTCAGCAGTCCCTCGTGCCCTCCGCACTGCCTGCCGTGCCGGGCCTTGAGGCAGCCGCCTACTACCACACCGCCTCCCCCGACCGGCTGGGCGGTGACTTCTACGACTTGTTCCCGCTGAGCAAGGGCCGGTGGGCCTTCTTCCTCGGAGACGTGTGCGGCAAAGGCCCCCAAGCGGCCTCCCTGACCTCATTGACCCGCTACACCCTGCGCGCCGCGGCCCTCCACGATCCCGAGCCGGCAGCAGCCCTGACGACGCTGAACTCCGTCCTGCACGAGCGGTACGCCACCAGCGGCGACCCCCGCTACTGCACCGTCATCTTCGGCGTTATGGAGCCCTGCGGCGACCACGGCCACACGACTGTGCGCCTTGCGTCCGGCGGACACCCCCCGGCACTGGTGGTGCGGGCCGAGGGCCGCACCGAGTATCTGCCCACCCCCGGGGGGCTCCTCGTCGGCGTCCTGGCCGCCGCCCGGTTCAGCACCACGCAGACCACGCTAGGCCCGGGCGACACCCTCCTGCTGTACACGGACGGCCTCACCGAGGCCCGCACCGGCCCCACCCGCGAACACCTCTTCGGCGACGAAGCCCTGCAACGCTTCGCCACCGAGCACGCCCCCGCCACGCCCCAAGAGATGATTACCGCACTGACCGGGCTGCTGGAGAGCTTCGGCGGCGGCCTGGACGACGACACCGCCCTCCTCGCCCTCGGCGTCCCCGCCACCCATCCGAACGCCCACCCGGCAACGAAGCAACAAGCATGAGCCCGCTGAACATCACCCACCGCACCACCACCACCGGACCGGTTCTGCACGTGGCCGGCGAACTCGACTACGCCCAGGCCACCGCCCTGCGCGAGCACGTCGAACGCCTCGTCCTGGGCCCCGGCCAGAACCTGGTCATCGACCTGTCCGACCTGGAATTCTGCGACTCCACCGGCATCACCGCCCTCCTGGCCGCACGGCAGCACGCCCAAGCCGCCGGCGCCGACGCGGTCTTGTCCGCTGTTCCCGCCGACACCCTGCGCATCCTCGCCATCGCCGGCCTGGACCACGTCTTCACCATCCGCCCCAGCAGCGACAGCATGTGAGATTCACGCCACCTTGCCGTGCCGGGAGAACGGGGCGCCAAGAATTGCCGGTTTCAGGCATCACGAGTCACCTGTGACTGCTCCTGTGGGCGGGAGACTTCTGACGTGCAGCCCGGCTCGCGCGGGCCTTCTCGTCTTGCGTTTTCCTGTCCGCCGCCTTCCTGGCCATGGCCTTTTCGGCGGGCGGGTTCTTCGGTCCCGGTGCCCGGTCGGTGGGCTTCTCAGCTCGCCTGACCGGACGGCGCCGGGAGGAACGAGGAGGCTCCCCTTCATCGTCCTCTTCCTCCGGCTGTTCCTCTACCTCGTCCAGTTCACCCTCATGTTCCTCATCCTCATCGGTTTCGCTCTCCGGGAGCGAGCCGGTGCGCTGTTGAAGGGCGCCGGTCAGGGAGGAGATGCCTCGGCTGGTCGTTGCCGAGAGGGCGGCGCGGCCGGCGTCGAGGAGTTCGCCCCGCATCTGTTCGACGAGCTGCCCCACCAAGGGGTTGGCCGTGAGTTTGCCGACTCCCTGGCCGACCGCAGCCGTGGGATCCACGCCTCGGGCCGCAGCGACGGACAGAAGAGCCAGGACCAGCTTCCCCTTCTTCGTCCGGCCCGCCATGTAACCGACCGCGAGGGCTGCAGTGAGAGACGATTTGTTGCTGGTATCCATAACGATGCCTTGTCAGAGAGTGCACTCGGTGCCCCTGACGCCCTCTGTGTGACCGAGAGGAGTGGCGTCAGCGGAAGACGACGTTTCCCCACGTTCCAGATTCCTCCGCCCGGCGCAGACGCGCATCTTCGGAGAAGCGGAGCCAAGACTGGGGTCGGGTTGCGGGGGTAGGTGCACAGGTGTTCGCAGCACCTGCACTGACCGAGCAGGTATCGCACGAAGCGGACGGGATCCGTGGAGCAGATAGAAGTGGCAACACCTGGTGGTACAGCGACGGGGCCTTCGGGCGAGGCCAACATCGCCCTGGACGGCGAGCCGGGGATGATCGCGACGGCACGCCGTTTCACCGCTGACTTCTTGGCCCGGTTCCGCGACGGCCCCGGTCCGCCGCTGTCCTCCCGGTTGAGCGGTGTGGCCGAGCTGGTGGTCAGCGAGCTGGTGACGAACTCGTGCAAATATGCGCCTGGTCCCTGCCTCCTGGAGCTGAAGCTTGACGATTCGGTCCTGGAGGTCACGGTGTGGGACTCCGATTCCACGCTGCCTCTCGCATATGCCGCTGAACCTGGCCGGATCGGCCAGCACGGTATGGAGATCGTCCTTGCCCTGTGCGAGGGCTACGACGTGCAGCGCGTACCCGTCGGAAAACGCATCAAAGTCCGCATCAGCGTGAACGACAGCCAGCGGGACGACTCCGCGGAGTGCCGTTGACCTGACCGGGAAGTACTCATCCTTGCCGACGCGACTCGCCGGGCACTCATTTACGGAGCGGCGGCAGCGGACCCGTCACACCGGCAGGACTTCGGCCGTGCCGTGGCGGTCCGTCCAGGTCGAGCGGTGGGCGCGGGCCGCCCCCAGGGCCCGGCGGCGGGCCTCGGCCGGGACCGGGAGGGCGCACAGGGCGTCGGCCGTGTGCAGCATGCGCGTGGCGAAGTGGTGGCCGAGCGGAGTGAGGTGTCCCGAGGCCAGGATCGTGGTGGTCGCTTCGCGGGTGGCGGTGCGCCAGCGGGCGAAGTGGGCGTTTGCGGCGGCCCGTTGTGCGGTGTGCGGATCGGCTTCGCGGCGGCGGTTCCAGAACTGGGCGACGCCCAGGTGCGCGTACGCGCCGTGGAACAGGCCGAGCAGCGGGCGCGGGTCGGGCCGCCAGGGGGCGTAGTACAGCTCAGGGGCGGCCGTGTCGAAGAGGTCGAAGAGGTGCAGCAGAGCGGCGAACTTGTTGTGCTGCATCTCGTGGGTCAGGGTCACGGCGAAGCCGGTGCCGCTGTTCGGCAGGGACATCGCGACGCAGCCGAAGGTCTCCGCGCTGCTGCCGCTGACGCTGCCGGGACCTACGCGCGTCAACGGCACCAGAACCCGGGGTCCTGCGGTCAGTTCCGCGTACGGGACGGGGTGGTCGGTTCGGAGCAGCCGGTACGCGTCGTGCGCGGTCGACCGCCAGCGGCGCAGGTCGTCGGCGCCGATGGCGCCCGGCTGCGGTACGGCGCCGGGGAAGCACGTGGGGTCGAGGGCGCCGAGGACCAGCGGGGCGCCGGTGTCGGCCCCGGTCAGGATCCGCCCGCCGTGCCAGCGGCCCCGCACCGTGTACGGGTCCGGCGGCACGGTCAGCGGCAGCGAGCCGGATGCGCCGACGCTGACCTGTCCGTCGGCGCCCACCCGCAGTTCGGCGCTGTCGCCGGCCCTGACGCCGGGGAGGTGCGCGCGGCCGAGCGACGGCAGGGCGACCCAGGGGTCGGTCGC
>NZ_JTIY01000001.1:5401002-5408375 GCF_000818175.1 Streptomyces sp. AcH 505 | reverse complement strand
CGGCTATCGCGGTCAGCCAGTGCATGGGAGGAGCCGGGGGCGTGGGGGCCAGGGGTGGGTTCGGGCCCTGCTCCCCCACCCGCTGTACCCGGGCGAGCAGCCCGGCCAGCGCCGGGCCCGCCGAGGGGTGGGCGATGACCGCTGCCGCCGCTTCGGGGGCCGCCCGCTGGGCTGCGGCCAGCAACTCCCAGGCTTCCTGGGCCTGTTGGCCGGTCGCGCCGCCGATCTCGCGCGCCGCAGCGGTGATCGCGTGCACGCAGGCGAGCCGTCTGCTGTACTCGGCGCGGGCGAGCAGCAGCAACGCCTCGGCCCCGCCGCCGCCTTCGGCGACGGCGTCGAACAGCGGGCCCGGCATCCGATGCGGCGCCGGCGTCATGCCACCGCCCCCACGTCGGCGGCGAGCCGGCCGCGTACCCGGGTGATCAGGGCGGTGAGATCGGCGCAGTACACACTGCGGTTGGCGAACCCGGTGTCCCTGCGGTAGCGGTTGGCGTAGTGCCCGCCGCCGCACACCTGGTGCAGCGGGCAGGCCAGGCAGTCGGCGCACAGCGCGTCGGCGCCCCACTGGCGGGCCGCGACGCCGGGGTGGCGGAGCAGCGTGTCGAACGAGTGCCGCCGCAGGTCGAGTCCGGTGGCCGCGGCGCCCGCGTAGACGGTGCGCAGGGTGTCGTCCTGGGCGAGGGCCCCGTCGGTCTCCACGACGGCGTAGCGCACCGGGCGCAGGCCGAGGGCTTCCGTCGCCGGGGTGGCGCCGAGGAGCAGCGCCATGAGGTCGTCGAGCAGCCGGATCCGGGTCTCGCTGACCGGGGCGCCGTACCACCGCTCGAAGACGGCCCACAGCCAGTCGGCGTACGGAGTACGCCCGTCGCCGGGGGTGAGGCCGGGCGGTCGGGTGTGCCAATTGCCCAGCGGCAGCAGGAAGTCGAGGGACGGCGGGCGGTGGGCGAGCAGGTCCTGGTAGACGCGTACGGGATCGTTGCGCAGGTCGACGGTGCACAGCAGCCCGGCGAAGAGGTGCCGGTACGGCCCTTCGGAGAGCAGCCGCAGCGCTTCACGTACGCGGGTGTGGCTGCCGCGCCCGTCGGCGCCCTTGCGGTGGCGGTCCTGGGCGGCCCTGCCGCCGTCGACGCTCACCCCGACGCGGATGCCGTGTTCGGCGCACAGGTCGAGGCGGCGCTCGGTGAGCCGTACGCCGTTGGTCTGCAGGGACAGGTTCAGCCGTATGCCGTCGCCGACGGCGGCGCGCAGCACCCGGGCGGTGCGGGCGAGCGTGGCGTCGCCGGCGAGGAGCGGTTCGCCGCCGTGCAGCACGACACCGGCTTCGCGCAGGCCGTGCGCCGCGAGGTGTTCGGCGATCCTCGTGCCGGCGAGGTCGACGGTCCCGTCCGTCATGGTGCGCGGCTGGGTGCGCCAACTCTGGTCGTGGGAGCGGTACATGTAGCAGTAGTCGCAGGCCAGGTCACAGCGGCTGTGGATCTTGAGGACGAAGGAGTGCAGCGGGGACGGCACCCAGCCCGCCGCTTCCCTGGCCGTCACGTCGGCGGCCGTCGGCCAGGGCAGCTCGGCCTGCCGCAGTGGCGGTCGACTCATCGGCTTCCCCCCGAAGTCGTGCGCCTGCCGTCCGTGGCCGGCCAGGAGCGGGGACCGGCGGGGCGGAGCACACCATGTTCGTCCCATGTTCGTTCGGGCGCCGAACAGCGTCAACATCACGATTGAGCCAAAGGGGTTCCGAACAGGGCGAGTTGCCGGTCAGGAACGCGTTGTCCGGCCCTGCTCGCCGGGCCGGGGTGGCGGTACGCTGGAGGGGACACGCTTTCCCTGACGCGTACTCGCTGGGCGGGCCATGGCGGAGCGGCCCCGAGACACCACGGAG
Organism: Streptomyces sp. AcH 505; assembly: GCF_000818175.1. Taxonomy (GTDB): domain Bacteria; phylum Actinomycetota; class Actinomycetes; order Streptomycetales; family Streptomycetaceae; genus Streptomyces. The sequence goes on along the minus strand of NZ_JTIY01000001.1, from coordinate 5,406,502 downwards.
CGCATATGACAGCCGCAGCCAAGGGCGTCATCCCCGGCGCTGACGCCGAGTCGGCCGTACTGGACATCTCGGATCTGCCGCTCGCCGACATCGCCGCCCTGCCGGACTCGGTCCTCGGGGACGTGCTGCGCCGGGTGCGCGAGAGCTGTGCGGCGGGCGACCCGTTCGTCACGGGTCACTCCGAGAGTCTGTGAGATGCCTGTCGGCGCTTCTATACTGACATCTCTCATTGTTCCGTTATATCCATTAAGTCCACCTTCCTTGCTCCGCCGCACGGAACGGAGAGGCCATGCCCGACGCCGACCCCTTCGCACCCTCTGGTCCCTTCACCGTTTTCTTCACCACCTCGGAGAACCTCGGGCTCAGCACCACCATGCGCAACGCGGCGGACATCCTCGCCGAGGGCAACCGCAGTGTGCTGATCGTGGACGGCCGGCCGGGTGAAGCGGCGGGGCCGCCCGTACCCGAACCCACGCCGGGGACGGTGGCGTACGCGGTCCGTCCGGACGCGGACTCGCTGACCGGTCTCGGCTCGGACCCGGTGGCCGCCGGTTACGACCACGTGTTCGTCGAGGCGCCGGTGCCCGACGCCCCCGGAGCCGCGGTGCCCGGCCTGCTGGCGCGGTTCGCCGACTCCGTCGTCATCTGTTTCGCGATGACCGCGTGGTCCATCGACGGCGCGGCCGCGCTCGCCGAGGACCTGTCCGCGGTGCGCGCCACCCGGCCGCTGCGGCTGCTCACCCTGGGGCTCAAGAGCGACGTCGGGTCCCGTGACCGGCTGCGGGTGGCGCGCGAGCGGGTCCGGCGCAAGTTCGGGCCGCTCTCCCAGGCACGCGGCCAGGGCGAGATTCCGTTTCTCGAAATCCCGTACAACCCGCTCTACATGGACAGCAGACGGCTCGCCGTCGAGAACGAGGACGCGGGTACGGTCACCGGCCTGCGCCCGTACTACGCGCAGCTCGCCGACTGGCTGCGCGAGCGCAGGCCGCTGCCGCTCAGCGATGTCACCGTCGTGCACTCGGGACGCCATGTGCCCTGGGCCGCCTGGCTGGCGGACCGGCTGGGTGACCGGGGCATCGAGACGGAGCTGCGCAGGAGCGACATGTACGCGGGGGAACGCCCCACCCCCGGCACGGCGCTGCTGTTCCTCTCACTGCCCGACGCCGACGACACACTGCTGGCCCAGGTCGCCGCGCTGTCCCACGCGGACGTGCGGATCGTCCTCGTCGACGAGCCGTTCTCGGACGCGGACACCGCGCACCACGAGCGGATCGATCTGCGCGGCACGACGGAGGACGAGGCCCTGCGGATCCTCTACGCGAGCCTGCGGCTCGGCCCCGTGGTGCCGCGTGACGGTACGTCAGGGGCGCGCTTCCCCCGGCTGCCCGGGGTGACCAACGTCGCCGAGCGCAACGGCGACTTCGTCGACCGTGACACGGCGCTGGCGCAGTTGGAGAGCGAGCTGCGGGCGGCGGGCGAGGAGCACGCGGCGCTGGTGCTGCACGCCCCGAGCGGCTGGGGCAAGAGCGAGACCGCGCGGGAGCTGTGCCACCGCTACGGCGCCGGGTACGACGTGGTGTGGTGGGTGCGCTCCTGGGAGCGGCTGCGGGTACGGCGCGGGCTCGCCCGGCTCGCGGGCCTGCTCGGCATCGTCGCGGCCGACGGCGGGGTGGCCGAGCTGCTCGGCCGGCTGTCGGATCCCGCTTTCCCGCTGGACGGCGACAGCGACCGGGACGGGAGCTGGCTGATCGTCTACGACGGCGTGGCGGACTTCGCCGAGGTGCGCGATCTGCTCCCCGTCCCGCACGAGCGCGGGCATGTGCTGATCACCGGCCGTACGGCGCCGCCGCAGGACGGCGGAAGTCCGCGGCTGACCGGCTCGGCGCTGCCCCGGATGACGTCGGCCGAATGCCGGGCCCTGCTGCGGGAGCGGCTGCCGGAACTCGCCGCGGAGCAGGCCGAACAGGTCGGCAACGTGGTGGACTTCGTCCCGCTGGCGCTGTGGCTGGCCGCCCACTGTCTGGCCGAGCGCGCCGAGACCCACCGGCGTGACGACCACATGGGGCAGGAGACGTCGACCCGGGCCGCGGTCGCCGATGTCGTCGAGGCGTTCCGCACGGCGAAGACCGACATCCTCGACACGGCGGAGGCGGCGCCGCCCGTCGAGGTCATGGTGCGGGTGGCGCGGCGCGTGGCGCAGAGCACGCCGGGGGCCGCCGCCTGGCGCGCGGAGAGCTCGGCGCGCATGCCGCTCGACTGGCTGCTGAACGCCGCCTCGCTGCTCACCGGGCGCGGCATGGGTCTCGAACTGCTGCGCTCCCGGCGGATTCTGTCCGAGCTGGCCCGCGACGACTCGGCGGGACCCGAGAACGGCACCACGGTGCAGCCCCATCCGGACGACGTGCAGCTGCCCGACGAGCACATGGTGAGTGTCGCGTTGTGGTCGCTGGCCCAAGTGGGCCTGATCGACGTCGACTTCGACCGGAAGGAGCAGCCGCTGGCGCAGCACCACGCGCTGCGCGACCTGATCCGCGACGGGATGGCGCCGCAGGAGCGGCTGCATGTCGAGTCGGTCCTGCGCGGCGTCATCGCCGAGTACGTACCGCGCGCCGAGGAGGCCCTGCCGGCCGACTGGGCGCGCGAGGTGTACTCGCTGCGGCTGTGGGAGGACTCCCGGCCCCGGGTGCGCCGGTCGCTGCTGCGCCATCTCAACGCGCTGAGCCAGCGCGGGGAGAGCGCCGACCTGGACCGGCTGCTGGACATCGCCGACAAGGCACGCGCCGCCTGGGCGCCGGAGGGTGACGAGGAGACGCCGGAGTATCTGCGGCTGCTCAACCTCACCGCGCGCGCCCACCGGCTGGTCGGGGACTACGAGCAGTCGCGGCGCCAGTCCGAGCAGGCGCTGCGCGGCCACCGCAGGCTGCTGGGGCTCGTACACCCCCGTACGCTCCTGTCGGCCGACTCGCACGCGGCGACCTTGCGCGCGCTCGGCCGGTTCGACGACGCGCTGATGCAGATCCGGCCCGCCGTCGAGGGGCTGACCCTGCTGCTGGGGTGGAAGCACGAGGCGACCGTGCAGGTGGAGCACAACCTCGCCCTGACCGAGGCGCTGACCGGCCGCATCGACCAGGGGCTCGACCGGATCCTCGACCGGTTCCGTTACCGGCAGTCCATGGGCGGCAAGGACGACGCGGCCTCCTGGCGCTCGGCCGACCTGCTCGCCTACCTGTACCGGATGACGGGCAGGGACGGCGAGTCGCGGGATCTGCTGCGCCAGGAGCTGCGCCGCCACGGCGACGTGTGGGACCTGGCACGGCTCAGGACCGAGGTCGGACTCGCCGTCAGCGAGCGCCGTCTCGCGGACGGTTACCCCGCAACGAAGGACCCGAGGTACGGCTTCGAGGGGGCCCACGAGCGGGACCGGCGGGCACTGGACCTGTATGTGAGCCGCTTCGGCGCCGACCGGTTCGACACGCTGCGCTGCCGGTTCAGTTACGCGGCCGACCTGCACGCGCTCGGCAAGTTCGAGGACGCCGAGCTGCAGGCACGCCGGTGCGGTGTGGCGCTGGCCGACCGGTTCGGCCCCGGTCATCCGTACACCGCAGCCTGCCAGGTCCGACAGGGCGTGTATCTGCGCTCCCTCGGCCGGTTCGACCAGGCGGAGGAGACGGGCCGGTCGGCCCTGAATGTGCTGACGCACAAACTGGGCCATGCCCACCTCTGGGTGGCCGGGGCGGAGAACTCGCTCGCGGTCACCCTCGCGGCAGCGGGCAAGACGGACGAAGCGGTCGTGCAGGCGTACAATGCCCTCACCCGGCTGCAGCGTCTGGGTATCGGGCACCGGCCGGACGCACGGCGGGTGAAGGCCCATCACGACTGGCTGACGGGTTCGACGAGGGCCCGCACCGAGCCGCCGTCGGGATTTGACGTCGACTACGAACTACCGGGCCTGTAAAGGCGTTTGAGCTTTGCCAACCGGAAAGGGCGAGGAGACGTGGCAGTACCGGCGGAGCACGTGTCCCAGACTTTGCGAGAGCATCACTGGTCCAGCCAACTCCACGGCACAGTAACGGAGTTGGCACAGGAAACCGCCGCTGCCACGCCCGCCGTCCGGTCACTCTCGCACTACAGCGCGGGCACCCTCGACTTCGTGGTGTGCCGCGCCCGGCGGGCGCCGCTCAGCAGCACACTCCTGGAGAACGGTGACGACCTCCAGGACGAGTCGCTGGCCGGCAGCCGGCTGTTGCTGTGCACCCAGGACCTCGGCTCACTCCTGCGCCCCCTGGGCACGGGCGAGTTGATGCGCACGGTCGTCGCCAACGCGGGCGGCGGTCTGTGGGGCGGCCGCGTCAAGCCCGGGGAGTACGTGGCGGCCGTGGCCGACGCGCCGGACGACGTACCGGCGATGGACGAGGCCATGAACGAGCTGGTCACCCGGATCCGCACGCAGGTGCACAAGCTCCCCAGCGAGATGCTGGGCGGCCCCGAGTCGGCGCCGGTCCAGGACACGCCCCTGAGTGCCCAGTTGCGGGTCGACTACGGTACGGCGGCCGAGCCGGACGGCCCGTACGAGCAGCGGCTGCGCGCGTTGTGGGGCAGCCATCTCAGCACCTCGGACCTGCAGTACGCCGCGTACTACCGGGACCGGACGCTGGTCTGCGTCGGCGATGTCTTCGACGCGCCCGACCTCGGCCCGCGCTTCATGGACGTCAGTGTGCGCACCCGGCGCACCGCCTACCGCGATCTCGCGTTCAGTCTGGGCAGCCATCTGGCCCGGCTGGCCGACGCGCTGTGCCTGGTCGCTACCCCCGGCGCCGATCAGCCGGTGGTGGAGCGTCTGGTGCTGGACGTGCAGGAGGGCGCCGTGTTCGTGACCTGGCCGTCGCCCGACGAGTTCGTCGTCGGGGTGACCCTCGACCAGACGCAGGTCCGCCCGGCGGAGGACCGGCTGACCCGGCTCGCCGCGGCCCTGCACAGGGTCACGCTGCCGCGGCAGCGCTGAGCGTCTCCCACACCTCCTCGGCCAGCACCTCGACGGAGCGGGCAGCGGTCAGCGGATGCGGCGGGCCCGGGTTGCCGAGCAGATGGACGGGCAGCACCTCGACGGCGTTCTCGTACTCCCGGCAGATCTGGCGCAGTTCGTCCCACCGGTCGCCGGCGGGCGCGCCGGACCCCGGCGTCCGGTGCCAGTCCGCGACGGAGCTGCGGAAGGCCTCCGTGAGGGTCCGGGTCAGGGTGGCGCAGCCGAGCTTGCTCAGCTCCGGCTGGGTGACGGTGCGCCGCGCCGCCCGCTCCCCCGCCGCCAGTTCGCGGGTGACGGCGTCGAGGACCGAGAGCGTCTCCTGGAAGCGGCGGGCGACCGGGCCCGGCAGGCTGTCGGCCGGCGCCTCGGGTTCGGCGGGGTGCCCGGTCGCCGCCGCGGGTTCCGGCGTGCCGGTGTCCCGGGCGAGGGAGGTCATGGCCTGGCGTAATTCGGCCAGTTGGACGTTCTGCTGGGCGA
>NZ_JTIY01000001.1:5397095-5400546 GCF_000818175.1 Streptomyces sp. AcH 505 | reverse complement strand
GGGAGGTCATGGCCTGGCGTAATTCGGCCAGTTGGACGTTCTGCTGGGCGAGTTCGCGGCGCATCCGCTCGCCCAGCTGTTCCAGCTCCGTCGCGCGCCCGCCGTCGGCCAGCCGTCCGGCGAGCCGTTCGAGGGCGTCGTTCACCTTCCGGTCGAAGTCGGGCTGCCGGTAGACCAGCGGCGGTGATCCGACCAGCCGGCTCAGCCGGTCCTGCATGTGCTGCGGGACATGGCCGTTGACGACGATCAGCGCCTCGAAGCGGGCGGGCAGCACGGCGTTGCGCAGGCCCTGCACATAGGCGGCGACCCGCTCCGCGTCGTCGGCGCCGAGTACGGAGCGGGTGACGATGACGGCGAGCAGGGCCTTGGGCGCGGGAGCGAGCCAGTAGACCACCTCCTCGGCGGGGTCCGAGGCGTCGGGCAGCTGCGGGGACGACATCCGGGCGGGCACCGGGTCGCGGGAGGCGATGCGCCACTGCCCGAGGCTCAGCGCGTCGTGCACGACGGCGGCGACCTGGTCACGGGAGACCTTCTCGTGCAGGGCGCGGACGGCTCTGAGGACGGCGGCGGGGGTCACTTCGCGTACCGCGCCGTGGGTGTCCTCGCTGAACAGCCAGGCCTGGCTGCAGGTCTTGAGGATCTCGCGCGGCAGCCCCTCGGTCTGCTCGTGCAGCGTCCGCAGGGTGTCGGCGCCGAAGAGTTCGGCGAACGGGGCCGACGCCTCGTCCTCGCCGCGGCGGCCCGCCTCGACGTAGGCGGCGACGAGCTCCCCGGTGAGTTCCCTGGTGAATCCCTCCGGCCACACCTGGAGCAACCGCTCGTGCAGACTGGGCCGCAGCTCCTGGAGCCCGGCCGCCGAGATGCAGAAGATCAGCAGGCCGCCGCGGCTGACGTAGATGTTGACCAGCCGCTCGAAGGCGTCGACGAAGACGCGTCTGCTGTCCTGCGGCCAGTCGAGCACCTTCTCCAGTGCGTCCACGAGCAGTACGTAGGGACTGCCGACCCTGCCGTGCATGAAACCCTGCACCGCCAGCGCGTCGAAGACCTGGTCGATGCCGGCGGCGGTGTCCGGCCGGCCGCTCCCCGACGGCGGCACGATGGCCTCGGTGATGCCCCGCTCGCGCAGTGCCTCGGCGGGCTCCTCGCCGTTGAGCCAGGCCCACACCAGCCGGGTGAACAGGGGGTCCTGGAGCAGGGCCAGCGCGGTGGCGAACCGGCGGTGCTCGGTGATCTCGCCCAGCTTGCCGCGCAGATCGGCGTGGATCACCTCCGGGTCGTAGCGCAGCGCCGAGACCACCTTGCCCGGGTCGAGGCTGCGGTCGCGCAGTCCGGCCGCGATCTCGTCGAGGCTGCCGAGCCGGGGGTCGCCGCCCTGCTCGCCGACGCGGTTGGCCGTCACGTACGCGTAGTAGTCCCTGACCAGCTCCTCGAAGGCGCGCCGCCCCTGCGGGGTGTCGCCGGGCCCGCGCAGCCGGTCGCGGTACATCCGGCCCATGTCCTGGGCGGGTTCGTCGACGATCCACATGGCGGGGCCGTCCGGACGCCTGCTGAGCGAGGTGTAGATCTGCCGCAGCACATGGCTCTTGCCGAGGCCGAAGCTGCCCACGACGGCGATGGCCCGGCCGCGCCTGCCGCCGGTCGGATTCTCCACCAGGTAGTCGTCCACCAGCCGGTTCAGCTGGTCGGACGTGGGCGTCGCGATGCTCGCGTTGCCCGAGTCGGCCGCCGTCACCGGCGCGTCACCGAGGTCGGCCGAGGGGCCGAGCCGTACGACCGGTATCAGCGGGAAGGGGTTGCGGTGCCAGCTGTAGCCACTGCCGGTGGTCATGGAGGCACTCCTTATGATCCGGTGGACGTCTGGGGGCTGTGCCGGGTCAGGGACCTGAGGTCGGGCGCGCCGGGCTGCCAGTGCCTGCTCAGCTCGTCGGCGGTGATCGGCGTGCCGGCCGCTCCGTGCCGCCGCCGTTCGGCGGCCGCGTAGAAGACCTGCCGCAGTTCCCGCACGTCGGCGGGCTGCTGGGCGTCATGAGCCGCTATCAGTCCGGCCCTGACGGCGGGCGGCAGGTCCTGGGGGCGGCTGTGGTGCGGGCCCGCGCTGAACTTCACGGTGTCCTCCGACGTCAGTTGGCCGAGCGCGAGATGGGTGACCGCGCCGTCCGGCAGCTCGCCGATGACCGCCTCCGCCGCCTCGTTCGTCTCCTGGCTCACTTCGACGAAAAGTACGATCCGGGTCCGCGCGTGGTTCAGACAGGTCTTCAGGAAGTTGGTGCGCACCCCCGCGTCCTTCCAGTCGATGTGCGGAATGACCGCGAACAGCAGCGCGTCCTGCTGGGTGAGGAGCACGCTGATCGCGCCGAACGCCTTCGCCGGCGGCTCCTCGGCTATCGCCGGGTCGATCTTGACGTCCTCGAAGTGGCGGCACAGCGTGGCGTGGATCTGGTCGCGGATGTTGCCGTTGACGACAGGCATCGCCGCGAAGTCGCCGTTCTCGTCGATGCTGATCCCCGACCCGGTGTTGCGGTATCCGCCGGTCATCGCGACGATGCGGCGCAGTGCCGGCGGACTGCCGGCGCCGGACAGCCGCGCGATGTACTCGCCCGCCTCGTATATGCACCGGTGGATGAGGGTGGTCTTGCCCATCCCGCGCGGCCCGCTCACGACCACCAGCCGCCCCGCGCCGACGCCGGGGGTCACCAGCTCGCCGAGCCGGTCGAGGGTCTGCTGTCCGAAGCGGGCCACCTGCTCGCGCGCGTGGTCGACGTCGACCCACTGGGCCGTGTGGCCCGGTTCGTCCCACGGGACCAGCGGGTGGTCGTCGGTGGGCGGGGTTTCCAGGCCCGGCAGGCTGTGTCTGCGGCCCGGCACCCGCACCCCGTACGGGTTGTCCTCGACCGGTGTCATACGCCGCTCCCGGTCGGACGGTCCCGCAGGGCGCGCCACCACCAGTACACGAAGGTCCGGCTGAGGTCCGACGCATGCGGGAGCTGACGGTCCATCAACTGTCGTACCCGGTCCGCTTCGTGCTTTCTGCCGTCGGAGCCGAGCGGCACGCCTTCGCCGTTCTCCGGCAGGCGCTGGGACAGCGGCAGCGCGTCGGCCAGCCGCCGGGCCGCCCTGCCCCTGGCCCCGGTCCCCTCCACCTCGGCGAAGGCACCGGTCAGCGCCTCGCGGGCGGCCAGCAGCTCGGCGTGGTCGGCTTTCGGGTCGCGCTCGTACGCGGCGAGGTAGAGCCGCGCCGCCGACCGGAACGTCTGCCGGGAGGTCTCCAACCGCTTCTTGAACGACCGCCGTTCGCCGAGGCTCCGGTCCCAGAACTGCACGAGCAGGGTCAGCAGGGCGCCGAGCACCACCAGCGGCAGCTGCGCCCACTGCGTCAGGAGGCTCGCCAGCCAGCCGTCCTCGTCCTCGGGCGCGGAGCCCGGCGACTCGGAGCCGGCCGCCATGAGCGCGT
>NZ_JTIY01000001.1:5390269-5397070 GCF_000818175.1 Streptomyces sp. AcH 505 | reverse complement strand
GTCGTCGTCGCGCCGCTCGGCCCACGCCGTGAGCGTCATCGGGGCGGCCGGCCCGCCGGTGGGCTCGACGGCGCCGTCGGCCGTCGCACCGGGCTTCAGCAGGCCCAGCCGTACCCCGGCCGAAGCGAGCCCCGCACGGTGGGAGTCGTCCAGGCAGTAGACCAGCCGCACATCGCGCTCCTTGCCGCCGTCGTCGGCGGCGGCAGTGGCGGCGGCCGACGCGGTGACCGCCGTCAACAGGAGTCCCACGGTCACGGCCCGGCGCAGCGGCGCCGCCCGCCGGCTGCGCCTTTCCCGCTGTCTCATGCGCGCCCTCCCCGTCCGGCCGCTCCGGTGCGCCGGTCCTTCCTGTCTCGCGTGGCTGTCGTGTCCCGCCGTACCGGCCGTGCTCAGGTCAGGGAGTCCGGCCAGCCGGCCGGCTGGGGTTCGGCGGGTGCGGGGGGCCGTTCGCCGCCGGTCCTGCGGCGGCGGGCGCGCGGGCCGGACCCCCACAGCCGGGGCGGGTGCGCGAGCAGCAGCTGCGAGCCGCCGTAGAGCAGGTTGACGGTGACCACGGCGGGGCCGACGACGGCGACCGTGCCGGGGAAGTCACGTTCCAGGGTGAGCGCGATGAGGACGGCCGTGATGCCGTTCTGCTGGGCGAGACCGAGCGCGATCCGGTCCCGCCGGTCGAGACCGCGTACGAACAGCGGCATGACGAGCAGCGCCACCACCGCCTGGGCGGCGAAGGCCGACACCCCGAGCAGCAGTCCCGGCCACAGCCGGACGCCCTGCGCCAGGAAGAGTCCGAGGGCGAGGAAAGCGGCGAGGAAGGCGCCCGTGACGGCCCGGCCGAGGATCTTGTCGAACGCCGCCGTGCGGACGACGAGCCCGGCGACGGCCACGGCGAGCATCAGCATGTTCCCTGCGGCGACCAGCAGCATCGTCACCACCAGCAGCCCGGCGAGCAGGAGTCCGGCGCGCCGGCCCCGGGGCGCGGCGGCCAGGGCCGGGGCGGCTTTCCGCCCGGCCCACCACAGCAGCAGGACGACCGCGAGCAGGGCCGCGTTCAGCGCGAGCCCGGTCGCGTAGCCGCGCGTACCGCCGCCGGTCACGGCGGGCACGCCCGTACGGCCCGACGCCGTGTAGGCGTAGCCCGCCGCGTACAGCGTCAGCAGGACGGTCATCGGGTCGTCGAACGACGCCCAGGCGGTCAGCAGCGAACGGGCCCGGTCGGACATCTGGCCGCTGCGGCCGAGGGCGGCGACGGAGAGCGGGTCGATCTGGGCCACCGCGATCCCGAGGACCAGGTACTCGGGCCGGCCGAAGGCCAGCACCATGACGCCGGCGATGAGCGCCGCCTTGAGGACGACGCCGAGGGTCACGGCCGCCAGCACGCCGGCCAGGTCGGCGCGGAGCGCCTTGATGTCGATGCCGTAGGTGCTGCCGTAGAGCCCGACGGCGAGCAGGAAACCGGCGCAGAACACGTAGCCGGTCGTGCCGACCAGCGCCGTGGGGTCCAGTAGGAGACCGAGGGCGACGCCCAGGACCAGCGCGACCGCCCCGCCGAGCACGACGGGCGGCACGGGACCTGGCAGCGAGAAGGACCGGGCGCGTTCGGATGTCGCCAATGTCCCTCCCCCTCCCCCGGCGTGCGCGCACGCGCGCGACTGAATCGTATGGGGACGGAGCACCGGCGGAAAGCAGAACTCCCGCCGTTCACCCGGACGTTGGCGCTTTATGGCCCGTATCGACCTGATTGTGTCCGAGGGTGAGCGCGGGGCATCGCCGCCGGAGCGGGTCCCTCTGTCACGATGCCCGGCACCGGGGGCCGCCGAACCTTCAGGCGGCGACCGCGAGTCGTACGGTGATGCGCTTGCCGACGAGTTCGCGCCGTACGTCGAACCCGTCGCACAGCGAGAGGATGATCTCCATTCCGTGCTGGCCCACCCGGCCGGGGTCGGCGGCGCGGGCGAGCGGCAGCGTGGAGTTGCTGTCCCAGACGGTGATCTCGACCATGTCGTCGGCGAGTTCGAGGTCCAGCAGGCAGGGGCCGACGGCGTACTTGCGCGCGTTGGTCACCAGCTCGCTCACCACGAGCTGCGCGGTGCCGATGAGCCGGGCGGAGAGGGCTTCGCCGTAGCCGGTGCGGACCTGGGCGAGGAAATCCGCGGTGAAATGACGCGCCTCGGCGATCATCCCCGGTTCGCCGTCGAACGCGATGCCGCCCTTCGGCGACTGGCTCGCGGCTGCCGCTCCGCGTGTGCTGTTCAATGCAGTCCGCTCCATGGCTGCTCCCCCCAGAGACCCGCGCGGTCGGCGTGGGTAGTTTTTGCGACCACCGGCCGGATACCCCGTTACGGCCGGGCTAGGCACCGGCCCCCGGATCAGTTGAGGGCGCCCGCGCCGAGGAGGCCGAAGAGCAGCAGCCCGATCACGATGCGGTAGATCACGAAGGCGTTGAAGGAGTGCTTGGCCACGAACTTCAGCAGCCAGGCGATCGACGCGTAGGCGACGACGAACGACACGAGGGTGCCCACGACCAGCGGTCCGGCTCCGGTGCCGGTGCCGAGCGCGTCCTTCAGCTCGTAGATACCGGCGCCGGTGAGGGCAGGGATGCCGAGGAAGAAGGAGAGCCGGGTGGCCGCCACCCGGTCGAGGTCGAGGATGAGCGCGGTGGACATGGTCGCGCCGGACCGCGAGAAGCCGGGGAAGAGCAGGGCGAGGATCTGCGAACTGCCCACCAGCATCGCGTCCTTGAAGGTCGTGTCGGCTTCACCGCGCCGGTGCCGGCCCATCTGGTCGGCCGCCCACATCACCCCGCTGCCGACGATCAGTGAGGCCGCCACCACCCACAGGGACGCCAGCGGCCCCTCGATCAGCGGTTTCGCCGCGAGGCCGACGATGACGATCGGGATCGTCGCGTAGATGACCCACCAGGCGAACTTGTAGTCGTGGTTCTGCCGCTCGTCCTGGTGCGCGAGGCCCCGGAACCAGGCGCCGACGATCCGCACGATGTCCTTGAAGAAGTAGACGAGCACGGCGGCGATCGCGCCCACCTGGATGACGGCGGAGAAGCCGACGACCGAGTCGTCGTCGACCGGGATGCCCATCAGCCCTTCGGTGATCTTCAGATGGCCCGTGGACGAGACCGGCAGGAACTCCGTCACCCCCTCGACGGCTCCGAGAATCACGGCCTGGCCGATACTGATCACGCTCATCGGGTCTCTTTCCGGACAGCAGATGGTCTACCGCACTGTAGACGATCGCCGCGACCGGATCATGCCGGGGTGAGCCGGTCCAGCAGAGCCAGCGCTTCCCGTACGGTGCCGCGCTCGGCCCGGGTCCAGCGCTCCTGGATCTCCCCGGCCAGCCACTCGGCACGCGCCTGCGCCTGCCCCTGGACGAGTGCGCCGCCCGCGTCGCTCAGGCTGATCAGCTGCCTGCGGCCGTCGCCCGGGTCGGGGTCGCGCCGGAGCAGCCCGTGCCGGTCGAGCGCGGCCAGCGTGGCGGCCATGGACTGCGGGCGGACCCGCTCGACCGCCGCGAGATCACCGGCGGACGCGGCGCCGCCCGCCAGCCTGCCGAGCACGGAGGTCTGCGCGGGGGTGAGATCGTGGGCGCCGGTGACCTCCTGGAGCCGGCCGCGCAGCCGGCTGAGGACCACCCGCAGTTCGTGTGCGGTGAGCGAGGACCGCTCGGTGATGTCCTCGGGCGTCTCGTCCATGCGGTCACCCTAAGCTGACGGATCGGGCCGAAGGGTCCAAGCCGAACGAGGGAGCGGATGTGCGGCGCATCGAGGTGGCGCAGCGGCGCGCGAGACTGGCGGTCCGGCACCGGCTGGCCGGTGCGGCGCGTGCGGACGATCCGGTGGAGGTGGCCCGCGACCTGGTGGCCCTGCACAGCACCGACCCGTCGTCGGTCCATGTCGCGGCCTGGGTACGGATGAACGACGGCGCCGCCGATGCCGTGGAGCGCGCGCTGTACGAGGACCGTTCGCTGATCCGGCTGCTGGGGATGCGCCGTACCGTCTTCGTCACCTCGCTCGACGTGGCCCCGGTGCTGCAGGCCGCCTGCTCCCGTACGGTCGCCGCGCGCGAGCGGCGGAAGCTGCTGGGTTATCTGGCCGAATCGGGCGTGGCCGACGACGAGGCCGGGGTGCTGAGCTGGCTCGCCGGTGCGGAGGACGCCGCGCTGCGGGCGCTCACCGCGCGCGGCGAGGCGACCGCGGCCGAACTGGCCGGTGACGATCCCCGGTTGAGCACGCAGATCGTGCTGTCGCGCGGCAAGAGCTACGAGGGCCGGCAGAACGTCGCGAGCAGGCTGTTGCTGCTGCTCGCCGCCGAAGGCCGGGTGGTACGCGGCCGGCCGCGCGGCTCCTGGACCTCCCACCAGTACCGCTGGGCGCCGCTGACCGACTGGTTCCCCGGCGGGCTCGCCGAGTGGGACGCCGAGGACGCCGAGGCGGCACTGGCCGAGCGCTGGCTACGGGCCTTCGGCCCCGCGACCGCCGAGGATCTGAGCTGGTGGGCGGGGTGGACGAAGACACAGACCCGGCGGGCGCTGACCCGGCTCGCACCGGTGGAGGTGGAGCTGGGCGACGGCGGCGGTACGGGGCTGCTGCTCGCCGACGACCTGGCGGACACCCCGGAGCCCGAGCCGTGGGCCGCGCTGCTGCCCGCGCTGGACTCGACCCCGATGGGATGGCACGAGCGCGGCTGGTTCCTCGGCGCGCACGGGCCCCGGCTGTTCGACCGGGCGGGCAACATCGGGCCCTCGGTGTGGTGGAACGGCCGGATCGTCGGCGGCTGGGCGCAGGACGGCGCGGGCACGATCGTCTGCCGCTTCCTGGAGGACGTCGGGGCGGACGCCGAGGCCGCCGTGCGGGCGGAGGCGGACCGGCTGGCGCCGCTGCTGGCCGGCGTACGGCTCAGCCCGCGCACCCGTGGCCGTACCTGGCTGGAGGACGAACTGGCCGCCGGATAGAGCCGGAGGCAGGGGGCGATCAGGCGGGGCTCAGGCGGGGACGGCCGCTTCGACCAGCGTCGCCGCCATGGCGCGCGCGTCGGCGGCGACACCCACCGGGTCGTGGTCCAGCCGGGCGGCGACGGTCGCGCCGTCGGAGACGAGCGTCAGGTTACGGGCGAGCTGGTCGGGGTCGGCGGCGCCCGCCTCACGGGCCAGCTCGGTGAGGAGCCGGCGGCGGTCCTGCCGGAAGGAGTCGGTGGCCTCCACGACCGGGCTGCCGGGGGTGGCCTCAGCGCTCGCGTTCGCGAAGTGGCAGCCGTTGAAGGCGGGGGCGACGAACGTCTCGGCCAGCAGGTCGAACACGCCGACCAGCCGCTCGCGCGGGGTGTCGTAGTCGGCGGCGAGCCGGGTCGTCATCCGCTGCGCCCAGCGCTCGTGGCGCCGTTCGAGATAGGCGCGGATCAGTTCGTCCTTGCTGCCGAAGGTGTTGTAGAGGCTCGCCTTGGCCACGCCCGCCTGGGCGATGACCCGGTCGATACCGACCGTGCGGACACCTTCTCCGTAGAACAGCTCCTCCGCCGCATCGAGCAGCCGCTCGCGCGCCGTCGTTCGATCCGCAGACTTCGTCGCCATGCGCCAACGGTACTAGACAGGTCTGTATGGTGGCAATCGCCGGGCGCGCCGCCGGGCAGCGGGCCGACGGCCGAAAGGGAGAATCGCGGAGTGACCGAATCCTCAGCGGGCGCCGACCACTCGGGTACGACAGCGGGCGGCGCCGACGCGCACACGCCGTTCCGTTCCTTCCTGCGTACGGAGACGGGCAGCGCGGCCGTGCTGCTCGCGGCCGTCGTCGCCGCCCTCGTCTGGGCCAACATCAGCCTCGCGTCGTACGAGACCGTGTGGCGGACGGATCTGGCGCTGCGCCTCGGCTCGTACGGCGTCACGCTGGAGCTGCGCGAGTGGGTCAACAGCGGTCTGATGGCGGTGTTCTTCTTCGTCGTCGGCCTGGAGGCGCGCCGCGAGTTCGACATGGGCGAGCTGCGTGAGCGGCGCCGGGTCGCGCTCCCCTTCGTGGCGGGGATCTGCGGGATGCTGGTGCCGGTCGGGATCTTCCTCGCCTTCAACGCCGGGCACGACACGACGCACGGCTGGGGCGCGGCGATGTCCACGGACACCGCGTTCGCGCTGGGCATGCTGGCCCTCCTCGGCAAGCGACTGCCGGCCGCCGTACGGATGTTCGTGCTGTCGGTCGCCGTCGTGGACGACTTCGTGGCGCTCGTCGTCATCGGGGTCGCCTACAGCGACCACATCGTCCTGCCGGGGCTGCTGGTGTCCGTCGGGGCGCTGGCCGTCGTCCTGGTGATCACCCTCGCGGGGCTGCGGCGCGGCGGGGCGTACGCGCTGCTCGCGGTGGTCGCCTGGGTGGCCATGCTGGAGTCGGGGGTCGACCCGATCGTGGTCGGTCTGGCGATGGGACTGCTCACCTACGCGTATCCGGCGGCCCGCAGCGATCTGGAGCGGGCCAGCGGTCTCTTCCGGCTGTTCCGCGAGCAGCCGACCCCGGAGCTGGAGCGCTCGGCGCGGCTGGGGCTCGCCTCGGCGATCTCGCCGAACGAACGGCTCCAGCGGATGTACCACCCGTGGAGCAGCTATGTGATCGTGCCGCTGTTCGCGCTCGCCAACGCGGGCATCCGGATCACCGGGAGCGAGCTGGCGAACGCGTTCACCTCCCCGATCACGCTGGGCATCCTGTGCGGCTTCGTCGTCGGCAAGCCGGTCGCCATCTTCGGGGCGTCCTGGCTGGCCACCCGGATCAGCGGCGGCCGGCTGCGGCCGCCGGTCGGCTGGGGCGCG
>NZ_JTIY01000001.1:5387476-5390124 GCF_000818175.1 Streptomyces sp. AcH 505 | reverse complement strand
GGTCGGCTGGGGCGCGACGCTGGCGGGCGGCGCGAGCGCCGGTGTCGGATTCACCGTCTCGCTGCTGATCGCGACGCTGGCCTTCAAGGGCGACCAGCTGGAGGAGGCGAAGATCGGCACGCTCAGCGGGCTGATCGGCGCGTTCGCCGTCACCTGGGCGGTGACCGCGGTGATCGGGCGGCTGCCCAAGCACCGGCGCAACCGCGCGCTGCTCGGGACGACGGAGCTGATCGTCGACCTCGCGGTGCCCGTCGACCCGGAGCGCGACAAGGTGCGCGGGCCGATGGAGGCGCCGGTCACGGTGGTCGAGTACGGCGACTTCGAATGCCCTTACTGCGGCCAGGCGGAGCCGATCGTCCGCGAGCTGCTGGCCGACTTCGGGGACGTCCGCTACGTGTGGCGGCATCTGCCGCTCACCGATGTCCATCCGCAGGCGCAGCTCGCCGCCGAGGCGTCGGAGGCGGCGGCCGAGCAGAACGCCTTCTGGGAGATGCACGACCTGCTGCTGGACCACCAGGACGCGCTGCGGGCGCCGGATCTGCACCGGTACGCGGCGGATCTCGGGCTCGACATGGAGCGGTTCCGGCGCGACATACGGCACAGGCGCGGCGCGGCACGGATCGCCGAGGACGTGGAGTCGGCAGATCTGAGCGGGGTGTCGGGGACGCCGTCGTTCTTCATCAACGGCCGCCGGCACCGGGGCGCCTACGACATCGGCCATCTCTCGGCCGCGGTGCGCGAGGCGCGGCAGCGGGCGGCGCTGGTGCCGCCGTCCTGACCGGTCCTCGCACCGGTCCTTCCGGGCAGGGGCAACGGCGTGGGCCCGGTGGACGGTCGTGCCGTCCACCGGGCCCGTGGCGCGGTCTGCTGGTGCTGCGGTTACGGGTGGTGCTGTGCGGTCAGTGCCTGAAGGCGTCCTTGCCCTTCTCCTTCGCCTGCCGCATGTCACCCTTCGCCGCCTCGGCGCGGCCTTCGGCCGTCATGCGCTCGTTGCCCACCGCGCGGCCGACTGTCTCCTTGGTCTTGCCCTTGATCTGCTCGACCTTGGCCTCGGTCTTCTGGTTCTTCTTCGCGGTCACAACAATCACGTCCTGACGTACTCGAAATCGGTGGACACCCTTCGCATGGCCGCGATCCGGAGGGCCAAACATCGGTTTTTCGGCCGGACCGGTCGGCCCGTCCGCCCGGCCCGTCCTGACCGGGCCGGTCAGCCGAGCCGGGTCAGGTCGGGCCGCAGCCGGTGCCAGACCGGCTGCCGGACGACCCGGCCCGAGGTCCAGCCGGAGATGGTGATCTCGGCGACGAGCCGGGGCTCGACCCAGTGCGGGGCCGGTACGTCCACGGGGTTGGCGAAGGGCGAGCCGCCGCGCGGGATCACGCCCAGGTAGCGCGCCAGGTCGTGCCGTTCCCGCTCGGACATGCCGGACCCGACAGCGCCCACGTACCGCAGCCCTTCGGGCTCCGCGAGGCCCACCAGCACCGCTCCCGGCAGCCCGGCGAGCCCGCCTCGGCCCTCGGCCCAGCCGCCGATGATCACATCGACGGTCAGCAGATGCTTGGTCTTGCGCCAGTCGGGTGAGCGCAGCCCCGGGGTGTAGCGGGACGAGAGCCGTTTCGCCACGACGCCCTCGAAACCGCCGCGCAGGGTGGCGTCCCAGGCCTCCTGACCGTGCCCCTCGATATAGCCGGGGGCCGACCAGTTGGGGCCCGAGACGCCGAGAGCGGCCAGGGCCGCCCGACGCTCCCGGTAGGTCCTGCCCAGCAGGGAGGTGCCGTCCAGCCACATCAGGTCGAACAGGACGAGATGGACGGGGTACTCGACAGCCAGGCGCGCGGCCCTGCGCGGGTTGGTCACGCCCATCCGGCGCTGGAGCAGCCCGAAGTCCGGCCGCCCCTTGGCGTCCAGCACCACGACCTCACCGTCGAGGACCGCGGCCCTGCCGCCGAGCTGCGCGCCGAGGGAGGCCAGTTCGGGGTAGCGGGGTGTCGCGTCGTTGCCCGCGCGGGTGGTCAGCCGTACGGCTCCGTCGGACGCGACCTCGACGACGCACCGCACGCCGTCCCACTTGACCTCGTACGCCCAGAGCGCGCTCCCGTCGGGGGCGCGCTCGTCGTCGGCCGGGAGCGGTCCTGGGACCGCCAGCATCGGCCTGATCAGTGCCGGGTCGGCGGCGCTTCGGTCGGACGTGGCCATGCTTTCGATGATCGGGGCAGTTCGCCCTTGCCGCCTCGCGAGCGCAGCGCGTACTGGAGCTTGCCCTCGGAGGAGCGCATCGAGCGCAGCGCGAGCATCAGGACCCCGATGTCGTCCAGGTACACGGGGTCGGGCACCAGGTCGGTGGGGAGTACGAGATAGATCATCGCCGCCCAGAACACCCAGCGGTTCTGGACCGGCAGTCCTGAGGCGCGCAGCCGGCGCCTGGTCCGCACCAGGCGGACCGCCAGGACGATCGCGAAGCCGACGGTGACTGCCACCACGACGGCGGCGACGGCAATGAGGATCTGGAGTTCACGGCTCATGGTGATCTCCTCCTTCGGGGTCGGCCTCCGGTACCGGATACCCCCGGCGCGGCGCGCCACCGGGGTCCCGGCCACTGATTGTCCGTCAGCGGCCGTGCCCGCGGCGGGGCGTGACGAGCGTAGCGAGG
>NZ_JTIY01000001.1:5385151-5387451 GCF_000818175.1 Streptomyces sp. AcH 505 | reverse complement strand
GCCTTGCGGCCGGGTCAGGCCGCCGCGCCCGCCTTCAGCTGCCGGGCGATGCGCACGACGCGGTCGGCCTGGACGCGGGCCGCGTCACGGGTCTCGTCGTTGACCGGGTTGTTGCCCTGGGCGTCGATGTGCGAGGTGCCGTACGGGTTGCCGTCGGCGAACTTCACCGGGTCCGTGTAGCCGGGGGCCACGACGATGCCGCCGAAGTGGTGGAAGGAGTTGTAGAGCGCGAGCAGCGTGGACTCCTGGCCGCCGTGCCGGGTCGCGGAGGAGACGAAGCCCGAGTAGACCTTGTCGGCCAGCTTGCCCTGCGCCCACAGCCCGCCGAGCGTGTCGATGAACTGCTTGAGCTGGGAGGAGATGTTGCCGAAACGGGTGGGGCTGCCGAAGATCACGGCGTCCGCCCACTCGATGTCCTCGGGGGTCGCGACGGCGATGTCGGCGCTCGCCGCGTGGTTGGCGGCCCAGGCCGGGTTCGAGTCGATGGCGGCCTGCGGGGCCAGCTCGGCGACCCGGCGTACCCGCACCTCGGCGCCGGCCTTCTCGGCGGTCTCTGCCAGCACCTTGGCCACTTCGGTGTTGGTTCCGGTGGCCGAGTAGTAGACGACGGCGAGCTTTACGGGGTCACTCATGGTGGGGCCTTTCCGCGCCGGATACGCGCATGACGACATGCGCACGGCGATGACGTGCCAATATGTTGGTTTAACGGTAAACCACTTTCCCTCGGCCGTCGCCGTGAGCACCCTCACGCCCCGCGGCGGAATGCGCACCGGTTCCGCCGCGTTGACGCGCGACTGCCGAGATCCAGCCATGATCCACTCGGGCGCAATTCGGTAACACGGCGCACAAACGGACCGCCGCCATCCCTGCGGCGCCGCACTACCGGCCCCGTACACCCATTCCCGACCGCGCCGAGTCAGGATGCGGACACCCTCGGTGAGCCGTGTGTGATTGCGACGCCCCGGCCGCGTGGCCGAATCACGAGGGGACTCAACGCGCGTGCTGGGCAGGGGTGTCGGCGTCCACCGGGAGGTCACTTTCCCGCCGCCGGGCACTTTGCAGCAATTCACTGGCGCGTCACGCGTTCACCACCCGTCGCTGTCAACACGGCGGCTCTCGGCGCGACTTGGGATCTACGCGCGCTGACTCCCGCCGTAGGTCCGGAAGTCGGCCTTGCCATCGAAGCAACCGGACCCAAGGATTCAGTCCGTGCGATTGACAGGTTCACGGCCAAAACCGAATGGCCGCGAACGATCGCGCCACTGCGGCCCGCCCACCCGTCGGACCGCGCGTTTCCCCCACTGATGGAGGATGTTGTGACCTTCAAGCGCTTTACCCCCCTCGACACGCTCTCCAGACGAGTCCGGCTCATCGCAGTCGCATCCGGACTGGTGACCGCTGTCGCGCTTGCGGCCCCGACCGCCATGGCCCAGACCGCTCCCTCGGCAAGCGCCTCGACGCTGGCCGCGACGAGCAGCGCCGTCAGCGCCTCCGCCGCCCCCGGTACGGCCTGGTACACGGACGCGAAGACCGGCAAGGTCGTCGTCACCGTCGACAGCACCGTCTCCGACGCGGCCATCGCGAAGATCAAGAGCTCCGTCCCCAGCACCTCACAGCTCACCGTGAAGCACACCGCCGGCAAGTTCAGCAAGCTGCTGGCCGGCGGCGCGGCCATCTACACCGGCGGCGGCCGCTGCTCGCTCGGCTTCAACGTCCGCAGCGGCAGCACGTACTACGCCCTGACGGCGGGCCACTGCACCAACATCGGCTCGACCTGGTACAGCAACTCGTCGCAGAGCACGGTGCTCGGCAGCACCGCGGGCTCCAGCTTCCCCGGCAACGACTACGGCATCATCCGGCTCAGCCAGGCTGCGCCGAACGACGGCCGTGTCACCCTCTACAACGGCTCCTACCAGGACATCACGTCGGCGGGCAACGCCTCCGTGGGTCAGCGCGTGACCCGCAGCGGCTCGACCTCGGGCGTGCACACCGGCACGGTCCAGGCCACGAACGCCAGCGTCCGCTACGCCGAGGGCACCGTCTCCGGCCTCATCCAGACCAACGTCTGCGCCGAGCCCGGCGACAGCGGCGGTCCGCTCTTCGCCGGCAGCGTGGCGCTGGGCACCACCTCCGGCGGCAGCGGCAACTGCTCCTCCGGCGGCACCACGTTCTTCCAGCCGGTGACCGAGGCCCTCAGCGTGTACGGGGTCAGCGTCTACTAGTCGCCGCTGAGCAGTCAGGCAGCATCCGCTCCACCCATCACCACTGATACCGGCGGGCCGCGTCCTCGGACGCGGCCC
>NZ_JTIY01000001.1:5381833-5384530 GCF_000818175.1 Streptomyces sp. AcH 505 | reverse complement strand
GCCACGTTGCGGACGGCTGCGCGGCCCGCGTGGGCCTCCACGATGCCCCGGACGATCGCGAGCCCCAGGCCGGCGCCGCCCGGCGGCGTACGGGCCTCGGTACCCCGCCAGCCGGTGTCGAAGACCCGGGCCAGGTCCTCGGCCGGGATACCGCCGCAGCCGTCGGTGACGGAGAGCACGACGGAACCGGCGCGCAGCTCGGCCGCGACGGCGACCGTGCCGTCGGCCGGGGTCCGGTGGATGGCGTTGATCAGCAGATTGGCGAGGACCCGCGTCATCTCCTTGCCGTCCACCTCGATCGGGACGGCCTCGACATCGGCGCCGACCAGCCGTACCCCGTGCTCCCTGGCCACCGGATCGGCGCCCGCCAGCGCCTCCCCCACCAGGTCGTACGCCGACATCCGGGTCGGCGTGAGGGCGAGCGAACCCGCGTGGATACGGGAGAGTTCGAAGAGATCGCCGACCATCGAGTCGAGCCGGGCCACCTCGGCGCTGATCTGCCGGAAGTACCGGGCCTGGTCCGGCACCACACCGTCCTCCAGCGCCTCCGACATGGCGCGGAGCCCGGCCAGCGGGGTGCGCAGGTCGTGCGAGATCCAGGCGACCAGCTCGCGCCGCGAGGTCTCCAGGGCCCGCTCACGCTCCCGCGAGACGGCGAGCTTCGCGCTGGTCGCCGCCAGCTCCCTGCTCAGCTCGGTGAGTTCGGCCGTGGCCGGGCCGCCGGGCGCGTCGAAGCTGCCGCCGTCGCCGAACGACCGGGCGGCGAGGGCCAGATCGCGGCTGCGGGCGACGACCCAGCGGCCCAGCAGCAGCGCGGTGGCGAGCGAGACCGCGGCCGCCATCGCGGTGACCGTGGTGACGACCGACAGGTCGTGCCTGGACAGGAACATCGCCTGGGCGACGCCCAGCGTCCCGGCGAGCATCGCGGTGACGGCGACGGCGGCGACCACGGTCAGCCCGACGGTGACCGAGCGGTCCCGCAGCAGCCGCAGCGCGACCGCTCCGACCAGGCCTGCGGCCGCTGCGCCTGCGAAGGCGATCAGCACGATGGCGAGCATGGGGGGCACGGTCAGCTCCTGTCGGTGGGCTGCTCGGCGGACTGCCCCGCGGGCTGCTGCCCCGCGCGCTGCTCGAAGGGCTCCCCGGCCGGCTGCTCGGGCGGTGCGTCGAAGCGGTAGCCGACCCCCCAGACCGTCCGGATCAGCCGGGGCCTCGCCGGATCATCCTCGATCTTGCCGCGCAGCCGCCGCACATGGACGGTGACCGTCGACAGATCGCCGAACTCCCAGCCCCACACGTCGTGCATCAGCTGCTCCCTGGCGATGGCGAGCCCCGGGTGCGTCATCAGGTGCGCGAGCAGTTCGAACTCGCGCAGGGTCAGCGCCAGCGGGCTGCCGTCCTTGGTGGCGCTGCGGGCCGCGGGGTCGAGAGTCAGCCCGCCGGAGCGCAGCTCGGGCCCGGCGGCGCCGCCCTGCCGGGCGTGGGTGCCGCGGCGCAGCACCGACTCGACGCGCAGCACGAGTTCGCGCGGGCTGAAGGGCTTGGTGACGTAGTCGTCGGCCCCTATCTCCAGACCGAGGATGCGGTCGTCCTCGTCGCCGCGCGCGGTCAGCATGATGACGGGCACGGCGGCGCTCGCCCGCAGCCGCCGGCACACCTCAAGACCGTCCATGCCGGGCAGCATCAGATCGAGGACGACCAGCGCCGGCGGGTTCCCCGCCGCCAGCCGCAGCGCCTCGGGCCCGTCGGCGGCCCGGTCGACGGCGAAGCCGGCCCGTTCCAGATAGCCGGTGACGACCTCGGAGACGGTCGGGTCGTCGTCGACGACCAGGATGGTGTGCATACGCGCAAGTCTCCTCGGGCGGCGGCCGGTGCACCGCCGTTCACCTCTTACGAAACCATGACGGAGGGCCCGGCCACGAACCAGCGGCCACGAACGGCAGCCACGAACCGGCGGCCACGACGTCCGATTCGTACAAGACCCGTCCGCGCCCCGCTGCCTACGGTGGGGGCATGACTCCACGACTTGATGTGATCGGCCTGGTCGTCTCCGACATGGCGGCCTCCCTCGCGTTCTACCGCAGGCTCGGCGTCGCGGTGCCCGCCGACGCGGACACCGCGCCCCACGCGGAGGCGGTGCTGCCCGGCGGGATGCGGCTGCTGTGGGACACGGAGGACGTCGTACGCTCCTTCGACCCCGGCTGGACGGCGCCCCGCGAGGGTGAGCGGCTCTCGCTGGCCTTCTCCTGCGACAGCCCCGCCGACGTGGACTCGATCTACGCGGATCTGACCGGCGCCGGGTACCGGGGCCATCTGAAGCCGTGGGACGCGGTCTGGGGGCAGCGTTACGCGACGGTGCTCGACCCGGACGGCTGCTCGGTCTCGCTGTACGCCAGCGCCGCGTAGGCGCCGAGTGTGAGCCCGGCCAGCTCGCGCGTCTCCCGTGCGAGATGCGCCTGGTCGGTGCAGCCCGCGTCCAGCGCGGCCTGCGCGTAGGGCGTCCCGGCCCGTACGAGCGCCAGGGCGCGCTGCAGGCGCAGGATACGGGCGAGCGTCTTGGGGCCGTACCCGAAGGCGTCCAGCGAGCGGCGGTGCAGCTGGCGGGCGCCGAGGCCGACCGCTTCGGCGGTCGCCGCGACCGTACGGCCCGCGTCGAGGCCCTCGACCACGGCCCGCAGCAGCGGGTCGGGCGGCCCG
>NZ_JTIY01000001.1:5360410-5381453 GCF_000818175.1 Streptomyces sp. AcH 505 | reverse complement strand
GCTCTCGCGCGCCCCTGCTGAGGGCCACAGATCGGCGAGATCCACCCGCCGGTCGCGCAGTTCGTGCGCCGGTACGCCGAGGACGGCGGGCGCCGTGCCCGGCGCGAAGCGCACGCCGGTGAAGCGGGAGCCGCCAAGCCCGTCGCCGGTGTGCGCGTGGGTGTCGGGCCCCGCGACGAGCAGCCTGCCGTCGGCCCACAGCAGGTCCATGCAGCCGTCGGGGAGCACCGGATAGGGCGCCGTGGCCGCACGGTCCGGCACGGTCTTCGTCCAGACGACGGCGCCCTCCAGCAGCCGCGACGTCCACTCCCGGTACATACCGATCAGGCTAACGCCCCGCTCAGTGCTTGTGGTTCTTGTGCCGTGGGGCGTGCAGCCGGGACCGTACCCGGGACTTCACGTCGTCCGGCGGCAGGAAGCGCGACCAGCGTTCCGGGAACTCCGACGGCATGTCGGGGTCGGCGCCGGCCTCCTCGTCGGCCGGGGGGCCAGCGGCGGCGGCGCGGGCCATCAACTCGGCGGCGTGGGCGGCCCGCAGACGTTCGTTGGACGCGCGGGCGGCGGCCGTGGCGAGGGACGGCCAGACCCGGTCGATGGCCGCGTTGACTGCGGCGCCGACCAGGACGGCGAAGGCGGAGATACCGATCCACAACAGCACGGCGATGGGCGCGGCCAGCGAGCCGTAGATCGTCGGGCCCTCCACCGTGCTGGTGAGGTAGATCCGCAGCAGGAAACTGCCGAGCACCCAGATGGCGAGCGCGACCAGCGCACCCGGGACGTCCTCCAGCCACGCGGAACGGGCCGGCACCGACACGTGGTAGAGCGTGGTGAGGAAGGCGATGGACAGCAGGCTGACCACGGGCCAGTAGAGGATGCTGACGACTTCCGTGCCGCCGGGCACGAACTCGACCACCCTGTCGGGTCCCACGACGGCGAGCGGCAGCACCACCGAGCCGATGACCAGGGCGGCGAGGTAGAGCAGGAAGGCGAGCAGCCGGGTCGCCACGATGCCGCGCCTGCCGTCGAGCCCGTACATCACGGTGATCGTGTCGACGAAGACGTTGACCGCGCGCGACCCCGACCACAGGGCGATGGCGAAGCCGATGGAGATGACATCGGGCCGGCCGCCGTGGTTGATGTCCGCCAGCAGCGGCTTGGCGATCTGGTTCACGCCGCGGTCGGAGAGGACCGTGCCGACCGCCGAGAGGATGCTCTTCTCCAGCGAGGCGACCGTCGTGGTGTTGGTCCAGTCGTCCACGTACCCCAACAGGCCGATCATGCCGAGGAGCAGCGGCGGCAGCGAGAGCAGCGTGAAGAACGCCGCCTCGGCGGCGAGCCCCAGGATGCGGTACTCCATGCAGGAGTTGACCGTGTCCTTCAGCAGCAGCCACGCCATCTTCCGCTTCGAGACGTTGCGGTAGAGCACTCGGGCCCGGTGGAGCCGCCCCGATGGCCGCTCGGGTGTTTCTTTTGCTGCCTGCACATCCTTACCGTAGCCGTATGGCAGCCACCACTCACACAGTGACCAACCAGGTCCCGCCCCTGGTGGGGTACGACGTATTCGCCGCCGACCGGGCGCTGGCCGAGGCCGTCGGGCGCCATCTCGCGCCGGACCTCCTCGACACGGCCGAGGAGGAGCTGACGACGCTCGGTCTCGCCGCGGGATCGGCGCAGGCGCAGCAGTGGGCGACGCAGGCCAACGAGAACCCGCCGAAGCTGCGCACCCACGACAGGTACGGCAACAGAATCGACGAGGTCGACTTCCATCCGGCCTGGCACCGGCTGCTCGGGCACGCGGTGACGGCCGGTCTGACGGACGCCTGGGGCAGGCCGGGCGGCCACCTGCGGCGCGCGGCCGGGTTCCTCGTGTGGTCACAGGCCGAGGCGGGCCACGGCTGCCCGGTGTCGATGACGCACGCGGCCGTGCCGGCGCTGCGCACCGATCCCGCGCTCGCGGCGGAGTGGGAGCCGAAGCTCCTCTCGCACAGCTACGAGCCCGACTTGCTGCCCGCCGGGCAGAAGCCGGGGGTGCTCTTCGGGATGGGCATGACGGAGAAGCAGGGCGGCAGCGACGTACGGGCCAACACGACGGCCGCCCGGCCGCTGGACGCGGCGGGCGAGTATCTGCTCACCGGGCACAAGTGGTTCTGTTCCGCGCCGATGTCCGACGGGTTCCTGGTGCTGGCGCAGGCGCCGGAGGGGCTGACGTGCTTCCTGCTGCCGCGGGTGCTGCCCGACGGGGAGCGCAACACGTTCCGGATCCAGCGGCTCAAGGACAAGCTGGGCAACCGCTCGAACGCGTCGGGCGAGGTCGAGTTCGACGACACGTGGGCGCGCCGGGTCGGCGACGAGGGGCGCGGGGTGCGCACCATCATCGAGATGGTGGCGGCGACCCGGCTCGACTGCGTGCTCGGGGGCGCGGCGCTGATGCGGCAGGCCGTGGCGCAGGCGGTGCACCACGCGACGTACCGCACCGCGTTCGGGGGCGAGTTGGTCGACAAGCCGCTGATGCGCAACGTCCTGGCCGATCTGGCGCTGGAATCGGAGGCGGCGACGACGCTCGCGATGCGGCTCGCCTCGGCGTACGACCGGTCGTACGGCTCGACGGGCAGCGTCGAGGCCGGGCAGGAGCGGGCGTTCCTGCGGCTGGCCGTGCCGATCGCCAAGTACTGGGTGACGAAGCGAACGACGCCGCTGGTCGCGGAGGCCCTGGAGTGTCTGGGCGGCAACGGCTACGTGGAGGAGTCCGGCATGCCGCGGCTGCTGCGCGAGGCGCCGCTCAACTCGATCTGGGAGGGCTCGGGCAATGTGCAGGCGCTCGACGTGCTGCGGGCGTTGCAGCGTGAACCGGAGGCGGTGAACGCGTTCCTGACGGAGGTGGGCAAGGCGCGCGGCGCCGACCACCGGCTCGACGGGGCGATCAAGGACCTGCTGACGGAACTGGCCGATCTGAACGGGATCGAGACAAGGGCGCGCAGGCTGGTGGAGCGGATGGCGCTGGTGCTCCAGGGGTCGCTGCTGGTGCGCTGGGCGCCGCCGCAGGTGGCCGACGCGTTCTGCGCCTCACGGCTCGGCGGGGACTGGGGCGCGGCCTTCGGCACCCTGCCGTACGGGCTCGATCTGGCCCCCGTGGTGGAGCGGGCGCGGCCCGTCGCGCCGTGACGCGGGGCGCCGGAGCATGACGTACGACGTCAGAGGTGGTGCTGCGCCGACACGGCACCACCTCCGACTTGTTGTCACCTTCGTGCACATGTCCCTGGTCCGCCAGGGTTGCAAGGCGTTGCAGGAATTGGCCAACTGACCCTCCGTCCGGATTTCGGAGCGGCACGATGGGCACATGGTGCCGCGCCGACCGTGAGGACCGGGAGCCCGATGAAGGACGTACCGCTCGACCTGTCCCGGCTGACCGCCCTGGACAGTGCCCAGGCCACCCGTCTGCTCCATCAGACCCGGGACGCGGCGCTCGCCGGTGAGCGTCCCGCCGTCGCGCCACGACCGCTGATCGACGCGTCGTGGCAGCGGATGTCACGGCTCGGGGTCAGCCCGCAGCAGTCCCTCGGCGGGGTTCCGCTGGAGCGTGAGGAGCTGGAGCACCGCAGGCGTACGTCGGAGCTGGGCGAGCTGATGCGCACGCTCAGCGCCGAACTCACCACCCTGGTCGACGTGGCGCAGCAGATCATGGTCGTCTCGGACGACGCGGGCCGGGTGCTGTGGCGCGAGGGCAGCCTCGGTGTGCTGCGCAGGGCCAGCGGTATCCGGCTTGAGGAGGGCACCACGTGGTCGGAGGGCGCCACGGGGACCAACGCGATCGGTACGGCGCTGGCGATCCGCCGGCCCGTACAGGTCCACTCGGGCGAGCATTTCGTGCGGACGCTGCACTCGTGGACCTGTGCGGCGGCCCCGGTGCACGACCCGCGGGACGGGCGGCTGCTCGGGGTGGTCGACGTGAGCGGTCCCGCCACCGGTTTCCATCCGACGACGCTGGGTCTGGTGACGTCCGTCGCGCGGCTCGCGGAGAGCGAGATGCGCGAAGGGCACCGGCGCGCCGTCGAGCGGCTGCGGTCGGTGGCCGCGCCGATCCTGTGCCGGGTGGGCGGCCGGGCCATGGCCGTCGACCGGCACGGCTGGACGGCGGCGGTCACCGGTATGCCGCCGACGGACCGGGTGCCGCTGCCGAAGTCGCTGCGGGCCGGCCGGATCTGGCATCCGGCGTTCGGGACGTGCACGGTCGAGCCGCTGCCCGGCGGCTGGCTGCTGCGGATCGACGAGGGGCCGGGGCCCGGCGAAACGGCGCAGCCGAGCCGGGTGGTCCTGGACCTGAGCCGGCCGCACAGCTGGACCGTCGCGGTGTCCGGGCCCGCCGGCAGCTGGACGCAGGAGCTGACTCCGCGCCATGCCGAGCTGCTGTACGTCCTGGCCACGCACCGGGAGGGACGCACGGCAGCGGAGCTGGCGTCGGACGTGTTCGGCGACCCGACCCGCACGGTGACGGTGCGGGCCGAGATGTCACGAGTGCGGCGCCATCTCTCGGGGGTGCTGGCGCACCGTCCGTACCGGTTCAGCGACGAGGTCGAGGTGGAGGTGGTGCCGCCCTGCGACCCCGCGGGGCTGCTGCCGCACTCGACGGCCCCGGCCGTGCTGGGCGCGCGGCTGCGCGGGGGCGCGTGACGGGAGCGCGGTCCGGCGTGGTTCGCTGGCTCGTATGAGCATCTCTGTGACCACGTGGTCCCTGGAACAGACCTCGCCCGCCGATCTGCGGCCCGCCGCGTCGCCCGGCGGCGATGTCCGGATCGTCAGGTCCGAGGTGCCGTCGCCCGAGTTCAGCCGCTTCCTCTACACGGCGGTCGGCGGGGACGTCCGGTGGACCGACCGGCTCCCGCTGAGCCGGGCGCGGTGGGCGCAGGAGCTGTCCCGGCCGGGGGTGGAGACCTGGGTCGCGTACGAACGGGGCACCCCGGCCGGCTATGTGGAGCTGGCGGCGCAGGACGACGCGGCGGTGGAGATCGTCTACTTCGGGCTGCTCCCGGCCTTCCGCGGCCGGCGCATCGGCGGCCACCTGCTGTCGTACGGGACGGCACGCGCCTGGGATCTCGCCGAGCGGTGGCCCGGCCGGAAGCCGACGGAGCGGGTCTGGCTGCACACCTGCTCGAAGGACGGGCCGTACGCGCGGGAGAACTATCTGCGGCGCGGTTTCACGCTGTTCGACACCAGCGTCGCGGAGGAACCGGACGTGGCGACTCCGGGTCCCTGGCCGGGCGCGTGAGCCTCCCGGGAACCACGGTGATCGGCGGGTAAACTCGGTCGTCACGTGACAGCCGACACATCGTCTCGCAAGATGGGACAGAGTTGTCCATATGCCGGACAATGGTGGACTGCCCGGAGACCCGCGTGACACGCTTCCGTCATGTCGAGAGCTGGAATTGCCTTGGTGAGTCGGCGGCACGTCGATCTCGGCCGCATGTCCAGCGCCATCTGTCGAGTGAGCTGAGAGTCCAGCACCTCCACAGTCCCCGACCCCTTGCCCCTATCGCGCACTGTTTGCGCCCCGCGCGAGTGTGCTGCTCAGAGCCGCCCTCCCGCAGTCTCGAAGGACGTATCCGCCATGGCCGCCACCCCGGAAAAGCCGACGCCCGCAGCCCCGCGCCGCAAAGTGAGCCGTCACCGCGGCGAGGGCCAGTGGGCCATGGGGCACTTCACTCCGCTCAACGCCAACGAGCAGACGAAGAAGGACGACGACGGTCTCAACGTACGGACACGTATTGAGACGATCTACTCCAAGGCCGGGTTCGACTCGATCGACGGCGCCGACCTGCGCGGCCGGATGCGCTGGTGGGGTCTGTACACCCAGCGCAAGCCCGGGATCGACGGCGGCAAGACCGCGATCCTGGAGCCGGAGGAGCTGGACGACAAGTACTTCATGCTGCGGGTCAGGATCGACGGCGGCCGGCTGACCGCGGAACAGCTGCGCACGATCGGCGGGATCTCCGCCGAGTTCGGCCGCGACACCGCCGACATCACCGACCGGCAGAACATCCAGCTGCACTGGATCCGGATCGAGGACGTGCCGGAGATCTGGCGCCGGCTCGAAGCCGTCGGGCTGAAGACCACCGAAGCCTGCGGCGACACGCCCCGGGTGGTCCTCGGCTCGCCCGTCGCCGGCGTGGCAGCCGACGAGATCATCGACGGCAGCTGGGTCATCGACGAGATCAACGAGCGCTTCATCGGCTCCAAGGAGTTCTCGAACCTGCCGCGCAAGTTCAAGACGGCGGTCTCCGGATCGCCGCTGCTGGACGTGGCGCACGAGATCAACGACATCGCCTTCGTCGGCGTCGACCACCCCGAGCACGGCCCCGGCTTCGACCTGTGGGTCGGCGGCGGCCTGTCCACCAACCCCAAGCTCGGCGTGCGGCTCGGCGCCTGGATCCCCGAGCGCGAGGCGCCCGACGTCTGGGCCGGGGTGATCGGGATCTTCCGCGACTACGGCTACCGCAGGCTGCGTACCCGCGCCCGGCTGAAGTTCCTCGTTGCCGACTGGGGCCCGGAGAAGTTCCGCCAGGTCCTGGAGGACGAGTACCTGAAGCGCACGCTCGTCGACGGCCCGGCGCCGCCGCTGCCCGTGCACCGGTGGCGTGACCACGTCGGGGTGCACCGCCAGACCGACGGCCGCTTCTACGTCGGCTTCGCGCCGCGCGTCGGCCGGGTCGACGGGCCCACCCTGACCAAGATCGCCGACCTCGCAGCGGCGCACGGCTCGGACCGGCTGCGGACCACCGTCGAGCAGAAGATGATCGTGCTCGACGTGGCCGAGGACCAGGTCGATTCGCTGGTCGCCGGGCTTGAGGCGCTGGACCTGCAGGTCAACCCCTCGCCCTTCCGGCGCGGCACCATGGCCTGCACCGGCATCGAGTTCTGCAAGCTGGCGATCGTCGAGACGAAGCAGCGCGGCGCCGATCTCATCGACGAACTGGAGCGCAGGCTGCCCGAGTTCGACGAGCCGATCACCATCAACGTCAACGGCTGCCCCAACGCCTGCGCCCGGATCCAGGTCGCCGACATCGGTCTCAAGGGCCAGCTGGTCCTGGACGACAACGGCGACCAGGTCGAGGGCTTCCAGGTCCATCTCGGCGGCGCCCTGGGCCTCGACGCCGGCTTCGGCCGCAAGGTCCGTGGTCTGAAGGTCACTTCGGCCGAGCTGCCCGACTACGTCGAGCGGGTGCTGGGCCGCTACCAGAAGGAGCGCGAGGACGGCGAGCGCTTCGCCACCTGGGCGGCCCGCGCCTCCGCCGAGGCGCTGTCATGAGCGAGCGCGCCGCCCCGTTCTACTGCCCGTACTGCGGCGACGAGGACCTGCGTCCCAGCGAGCAGGGACACGGGTCGTGGGAATGCGCGGCATGCAACCGGGCCTTCCAGTTGAAGTTCCTCGGGCTGCTCGCCCAGGGACTGCGACGGAGTGACGGAGGGGAAGAGATATGACCGCACCGACGGAGACCGACGATCTGAAGGGCCTCGCCGAACAGGCGGGGCGTGATCTGGAGAACGCCACAGCGCTGGAGATCCTCACCTGGGCGGCCGACACCTTCGGCGGCCGGTTCTGTGTGACGTCGTCCATGGAGGACGCGGTCGTCGCCCACCTCGCCTCCCGCGCCAGGCCCGGCGTCGATGTCGTCTTCCTCGACACCGGTTACCACTTCCCCGAGACCATCGGCACCCGGGACGCCGTCGACGCCGTGATGGACGTCAACCTCATCACGCTCACCCCCCGGCAGAGCGTCGCCGAACAGGACGCCGAGTACGGCCCGAAGCTGCACGACCGCGACCCCGACCTGTGCTGCGCGCTGCGCAAGGTCAAACCCCTCGAAGAGGGCCTGGCCGGCTACGCGGCCTGGGCCACGGGACTGCGCCGCGACGAGTCGCCGACCCGCGCCAACACCCCGGTGGTCAGCTGGGACGAGAAGCGGCAGAAGGTGAAGATCGCCCCGATCGCCCGCTGGACGCAGGACGACGTCGACAGCTACGTCGAGGAGCACGGCGTCCTCACCAACCCGCTCCTCACGGACGGTTACGCCTCCGTCGGCTGCGCCCCCTGCACGCGCAGGGTGCTGGCAGGCGAGGACCCCAGGGCGGGCCGCTGGGCCGGCCGGTCGAAGACCGAGTGCGGAATCCACGGATGAGCCAGGAGGGGCAGTTGAGCGGCACGGACCAGGGCGCGACCGTCTGGCTCACCGGTCTGCCGAGCGCCGGCAAGACCACCATCGCGAACGAACTCGCGGGACGGCTGCGCGGCGAGGGCCACCGGGTCGAGGTGCTCGACGGCGACGAGATCCGCGAATTCCTCTCCGCGGGCCTCGGCTTCAGCCGCGAGGACCGGCACACCAACGTGCAGCGGATCGGCTTCGTCGCCCAACTCCTCGCCGCCAACGGGGTGAAGGCGCTGGTGCCGGTGATCGCCCCGTACGCGGACAGCCGCGACGCCGTACGCAAACGGCACGAGGCCCGCTCCGCGGCCTATCTGGAGGTGCATGTGGCCACGCCGGTCGAGGTGTGCTCCGTACGCGACGTGAAGGGCCTGTACGCCAAGCAGGCGGCCGGCGAGATCTCCGGTCTCACCGGGGTCGACGACCCGTACGAGGCGCCGGAATCGCCGGACCTGCGGATCGAGTCGCACACCCAGACCGTGGCGCAGTCCGCGGCGGCCCTGCACGCGCTGCTGACCGAGAGGGGACTCGCATGAGGCCGACCGTCGCGACCGTGGGCGAGGGCACCGACGCCCCGTACGCGCTGAGCCATCTGGACGCCCTGGAGTCCGAGGCGGTGCACATCTTCCGCGAGGTGGCGGGCGAGTTCGAGCGGCCGGTGATCCTCTTCTCCGGCGGCAAGGACTCCATCGTCATGCTGCATCTGGCGCTCAAGGCGTTCACGCCCGCGCCGGTGCCGTTCTCGCTGCTGCACGTGGACACCGGGCACAACTTCCCCGAGGTGCTGGCCTACCGCGACCGTACGGTCGCCGAGCACGGGCTGCGGCTGCATGTCGCCTCCGTACAGGACTACATCGACGCGGGAACGCTGCGCGAGCGCCCCGACGGCACCCGCAACCCGCTGCAGACCGTGCCGCTGACGGAGAAGATCCAGGCCGAGCGGTTCGACGCGGTCTTCGGCGGCGGCCGGCGCGACGAGGAGAAGGCCCGCGCCAAGGAGCGGGTGTTCTCGCTGCGCGACGAGTTCTCCCAGTGGGACCCGCGCCGCCAGCGGCCCGAGCTGTGGCAGCTCTACAACGGCCGGCACGCGGCGGGCGAGCATGTCCGGGTCTTCCCGATCTCCAACTGGACCGAGCTGGACGTGTGGCAGTACATCGCACGGGAGGGCATCGAACTCCCCGAGATCTACTTCGCGCACGAGCGTGAGGTGTTCAGCCGCTCCGGCATGTGGCTGACGGCGGGCGACTGGGGCGGCCCGAAGGACGGCGAGACCGTCGAGCTGCGCCAGGTGCGCTACCGCACGGTGGGCGACATGTCCTGCACGGGCGCCGTCGACTCGGACGCCACCACGCTCGACGCGGTGATCGCCGAGATCGCCGCCTCCCGGCTCACCGAGCGCGGCGCCACCCGCGCCGACGACAAGATGTCCGAGGCCGCGATGGAAGACCGCAAGCGCGAGGGGTACTTCTAACCATGACGAGTACGGGTACGGAGAAGTACGCCGAGCAGCTGGCCACCACCACACTGCTGCGCTTCGCCACGGCGGGCTCCGTCGACGACGGCAAGTCCACCCTGGTGGGCCGGCTGCTGCACGACTCCAAGTCGGTGCTCACCGACCAGCTGGAGGCCGTCGCGCACGCCTCGCGCAACCGCGGCCAGGAGACGCCCGACCTGGCGCTGCTCACCGACGGGCTGCGGGCCGAGCGCGAACAGGGCATCACGATCGACGTGGCGTACCGCTACTTCGCCACGCCCCGGCGGCGGTTCATCCTCGCCGACACCCCGGGCCATGTGCAGTACACCCGCAACATGGTGACCGGCGCCTCCACCGCGGAACTGGCCGTGGTCCTGGTCGACGCGCGCAACGGCGTGGTCGAGCAGACCCGCCGCCACGCGGCCGTGGCCGCGCTGCTGCGAGTGCCGCACGTGGTGCTCGCCGTCAACAAGATGGACCTGGTCGCGTACGCGGAGCCGGTGTTCGCCGCGATAGCCGAGGAGTTCACCGCGTACGCGGCCTCGCTGGGCGTCCCGGAGATCACCGCGATCCCGATCTCGGCGCTCGCCGGCGACAACGTGGTCGAGCCGTCCGCGCACATGGACTGGTACGGCGGCCCCACGGTCCTGGAGCACCTGGAGACGGTGCCGGTCAGCCACGACCTGGCCGACTGCCCCGCGCGCTTCCCCGTCCAGTACGTGATCCGCCCGCAGTCCGCCGAACACCCCGACTACCGCGGCTACGCGGGGCAGATCGCCTCCGGCGTGCTGCGCGTGGGCGACGCGGTGACGGTGCTGCCCTCAGGCCGTACCAGCACCGTCGAGGGCATCGACGCGCTCGGCGAGTCCGTCACGGTCGCCTGGGCCCCGCAGTCGGTGACGGTCCGGCTGGCCGACGACATCGACGTGTCGCGCGGCGACCTGATCGCCCCGACCGCCAGCGCCCCCGGCACCACGCAGGACGTCGAGGCGACGGTGTGCCATGTCGCCGACCGGCCCCTGACGGTGGGCCAGCGGGTGCTGCTCAAGCACACCACCCGTACGGTCAAGGCGATCGTCAAGGACATCCCCTCGCGGCTCACCCTGGACGACCTCTCCCAGCACCCGGCGCCCGGCCAGCTCGTCGCCAACGACATCGGCCGGGTCACGATCCGTACCGCCGAACCGCTCGCGCTCGACGCCTACGCGGACTCGCGCCGTACCGGATCGTTCCTGCTCATCGACCCGGCGGACGGTACGACGCTGACGGCCGGCATGGCCGGCGCCGCGTTCGCCGCCGAGAGCGCCGTGGCGCTCCCCGCCCAGGACGACGAGGGATGGGACTTCTGATGGCCATCGACGTGTACGCGACATTCGCGAAGGAGGGCGGCCGCGTGGGCAGCGGCACGCTCGGCGCGGGGACGGGCGGAGTCTCGCGATGTGCGCGATGACGTACGCGCACCGCTCGCGCGCCCTCAGAAGCTGTCGTCTTACCCAGGCCGGGGCCCGAGGGGCCTGGCACCTCCGCCTCCGGCGTTGTCGTCAGTCGCCGACGCTCCGCGTCGACTCCCTCCTCCGCCTTGGATCCGAAGGCACCAGGCCCCTCGACCTGATCCCAACCGGCGCAAGACAACAGCTTCTCACCCCCCGCACCCTCCGCACGCTCCACCCGTACCGCCGAAGACCTGCCGACTTCCCGGTCTCGCCACCGCCCTGCGCAGCGGCGTAAGTTCCGGGCCAACGAGAGGAACCCCTCCCGTGCCTGCCACCCGTCCCACCTCGCACCGCCGCCTCGCCGTCGCGGCCGCACTGCCGCTGGTCGCCCTGGTCCTCGCGTCCTGCGGCTACGGCTCCGACTCGGACTCCGACAAGGACGCGTCGGCGAAGCCCGCCGCCTCCTCCGGAGCGAAGAAGCTCTCCGCCGACTCCGTGAAGATCGGCTACTTCCCCAACCTCACGCACGCCACCGCGCTCGTCGGTATCGAGCAGGGCATCTTCCAGAAGGAGCTCGGTGCCACGAAGGTGGCGCCCGCCACCTTCAACGCCGGGCCCTCCGAGATCGAGGCGCTCAACGCGGGCAGTGTCGACATCGGCTTCATCGGCCCCTCCCCCGCCGTGAACGGCTACACGGCGACCAAGGGCCAGAGCCTGCGGATCATCGGCGGTTCGGCCTCCGGCGGCGTCGAGCTCGTCGTCAACCCGAAGAAGATCAAGTCCCTGAAGGACGTCAAGGGCAAGAAGATCGCCACCCCGCAGCTGGGCAACACCCAGGACGTGGCGTTCCTCAACTGGATATCGGACCAGGGCTGGAAGGTCGACGCCCAGTCCGGCAAGGGCGACGTCTCCGTCGTCCGCACGGACAACAAGATCACCCCGGACGCCTACAAGTCCGGTTCGATCGACGGCGCCTGGGTGCCCGAGCCGACCGCGTCCAAGCTGGTCGCGGCGGGCGGCAAGATCCTGCTCGACGAGCGTGACCTGTGGCCGGACAAGAAGTTCGTGATCACGAACATCATCGTGAAGCAGTCGTTCCTCAAGGATCACCCGGACGTGGTCGAGGCCGTTCTGCGCGGTTCGGTGAACACCAACAAGTGGATCAACGCCAACCCGGACGCGGCGAAGGCGTCGGCCAACGCGGCGCTGAAGAAGCTGTCCGGCGCCGAGCTGCCCGCCGACGTCATCGACCCGGCGTGGAAGACCATCCAGTTCACCGACGACCCGCTGGCCTCCACGCTGCAGGCCGAGGCCGACCACGCCGTCAAGGCTGGGCTGCTCAAGAAGCCCGACCTGGCGGGCATCTACGACCTGGCGCCGCTCAACAAGATCCTCCAGGCGGCGGGCCGGCCCGCGGTCGACGACGCGGGTCTCGGCGCCAAGTAACCGGCGCGGACCACAGCCCTCTTCCCGTTATCCGCACCGTTCCCAGGAGGTGACGACCTATGGCATCGACCCTCGCCAAGGCCGCCGACAGCGTCCCGGTGGTGGACCACGCCGCCCGGATCGCGCACGTCTCGAAGTCCTTCGCGACGCCCGCGGGGCAGCAGCTCGTCCTCGACGACATCACCCTCGATGTCGCCCCCGGCGAGTTCGTCACCCTCCTGGGGGCTTCGGGCTGTGGCAAGTCCACCCTGCTCAACCTGGTCGCCGGGCTCGACCGGCCGTCCGCGGGGTCCATCGAGACCCCCGGCGGCCGGCCGGCCCTGATGTTCCAGGAGCACGCCCTCTTCCCGTGGCTGACCGCGGGCAAGAACATCGAACTGACCCTGCGGATGCGCGGGGTGGCCAAGCAGGAGCGCCGCGCCGAGGCGGAGCGGCTGCTCGAACTCGTCCGGCTGCCCGGCGCCCACGGCAAGCGGGTGCACGAGCTGTCCGGCGGGATGCGCCAGCGGGTCGCGCTGGCCCGCGCGCTGGCGCAGGACAGCAGGCTGCTGCTGATGGACGAGCCGTTCGCCGCGCTCGACGCCATCACCAGGGACGTCCTGCACGACGAACTGACCAGGATCTGGCGCGAGACGGACGTGTCGGTCCTCTTCGTCACCCACAACGTCCGTGAGGCGGTCCGGCTCGCCGAGCGGGTCGTCCTGCTGTCGTCGCGGCCCGGCCGGGTCGCGCACGAGTGGACCGTCGACATACCGCAGCCGCGCCGTATCGAGGACACGGCGGTCGCCGAGCTGTCCGTCGAGATCACCGAAGAACTTCGTGGGGAGATCCGCCGCCATGGCCAGCACTGAGACGACTCCGCCGAAGGACACCGCGGAGGCGGCGGACGCGGGCGCCGCGCGGGAGCGGGCCGGGGACCTGGCGGGTCTCGAAGCCGGTCTCGACGCGCTGGACGCCGTACAGACCGGCCGGCCGCCGCTGCGCCAGACCCTGGTGACGAAGGTGCTGCCGCCGGCCACCGCGGTCGTGCTGGTGCTGGTGGTGTGGCAGGTCCTGGTGTGGGCCAAGGTCACCGACGACTACAAGCTGCCGCCGCCGTCCGACGTGTGGGACCAGCTGTCCGAGGCGTGGAAGCAGGGCACCCTGCTGGACTACATCTGGACCAGCGTCTCGCGCGGCCTGCTGGGCTTCCTGCTCGCCCTGGTCATCGGCACCCCGCTGGGACTGCTGGTCGCCCGGGTGAAGTTCGTACGGGCCGCGATCGGCCCGATCCTGTCCGGGCTCCAGTCGCTGCCGTCCGTCGCGTGGGTGCCGCCCGCCGTGATCTGGCTCGGTCTGAACGACTCCATGATGTACGCCGTGATCCTCCTCGGCGCCGTCCCCTCCATCGCCAACGGGCTCGTCTCGGGCGTCGACCAGGTCCCGCCGCTGTATCTGCGGGCCGGCCGCACCATCGGCGCGACCGGACTGCGCGGCACCTGGCACATCGTGATGCCGGCCGCGCTGCCCGGCTATCTGGCGGGCCTCAAGCAGGGCTGGGCGTTCTCCTGGCGGTCCCTGATGGCCGCCGAGATCATCGCGTCGTCGCCCGATCTCGGCGTGGGGCTGGGCCAGTTGCTGGAGAACGGCAGGACCAACAGCAGCATGTCGATGGTCTTCCTCGCGATCTTCCTGATCCTGATCGTCGGCATCGCCATCGACCTGCTGATCTTCAGCCCGCTGGAGCGCTACGTCCTGCGCAGCCGCGGCCTCCTCGTGAAAAACTGAGCCCGGTGCACCCTCCTGTTCTGATGATCGTCGCGCACGGCAGCCGCGACCCGCGGCATGCCGCGACCGTGCACGCCCTGGGCGGGCGGCTGCGCTCGCTGCGCCCCGGGCTGCGGGTCGAGACGGCCTTCCTGGAGTTCGGGACGCCGTCGGTGCCCGAGCTGCTGGACCGGCTGGCGCTGGAGGGCGTACGGGACGTGACCGCGCAGCCGCTGCTGCTGACGCGCGCCTTCCACGCGAAGACCGACATCCCCGCCGTGCTGCGCACCGCGTCCGCGCGCCATCCGCTGCTGCGGATCAGGCAGGCCGCCGTGCTCGGTCCCTCGCCGCTGCTGAACCGGGCGCTGGAGCGGCGGCTCTACGAGGCCGGTCTCACCCCCGCGGACAAGCCCACCA
Organism: Streptomyces sp. AcH 505; assembly: GCF_000818175.1. Lineage (GTDB taxonomy): Bacteria > Actinomycetota > Actinomycetes > Streptomycetales > Streptomycetaceae > Streptomyces. The sequence continues at coordinate 5,366,742 of NZ_JTIY01000001.1, read as the reverse complement.
CCGGGGTCGTGCTGGCCTCGGCCGGCTCCTCCGACCCGGAGGCCGTCGCGGTGATCGCCGGCATCGCGCGGGGGTGGCGGCGCGGCGGCTGGTGCGCCGTGCGGCCCGCGTACGCGTCGGCTTCGGCGCCGCGTACCGAGGACGCGGTGCGCGAGCTGCGCGCGGCGGGGGTGCGGCGGATCGCCGTCGCCCCGTATGTGATCGCCCCTGGTTTCCTGCCGGACCGTATCGCCGCCGGCGCGCGGGCGGGCGGCGCGGACGTGCTGGCCGAGGTGCTGGGCCCGGCCCCTGAGGTGGCGCGGCTGCTGCTGCGGCGCTACGACGAGGCGGCGGCGGCGGCCCTGGCGCCGGCCGGGGTCGGCGCCGGGCTCACGGCCTGAGCGTGCCGGTGCGGGTCCGCTTCAGCTCGAAGAAGTCGGGCTGATCGGCGAGGAGCCGGACGCTGTCGAAGATCCTGGCGGCTTCGGCGCCGCGCGGGGCCTCGTTGAAGACCGGGCCGAACCAGACGTTCCCGTCGATGTGGATCGTGGGCGTCCCCACGTAGCCCCCGGCGGCCGGGTCCTGGCCCGCCTCGTGGCTGCGGCGTACGGCGTCGTCGTACGCGGGGTCTGCTGCGGCGCCGGCGAGGGAGGCGGGCAGGCCGAGTTCGGCGAGCGAGTCGGCGACGACGGCGTCGAACTTCCCCGCGTACTCGTCCTCGCGCTGATGGATCCGGCTGCCGAAGGCGGTGTACAGATCGCGCAGGACGGCGTCGCCGTGCTGTTCGGCCGCGGCGACGGCGACCCGGACGGGGCCGACGGAGCGGTCGACCAGGTCGCGGTACCAGTCGGGGAGTTCGTTGCCGACGTTGTGCAGGTACAGGCTCATCACGTGGAAGCGGAGGTCGACGGGGCGCTCCCGCTCGACCTCCAGCATCCAGCGGGAGGTGATCCAGGCGAAGGGGCAGGCAGGGTCGAAGTAGAAGTCGACGGCCGCCGGTGTCTCCGGTCTCGCTGGGGTGCTCATGGCACCGAGATTAGCGACCGGCCGGCCCCGGACCACGGGCCATTCCCGTCTTGGTCCACTGGGCCATTCGCATGGGTCGGGCGGCTCAGGTCAGGGTGTCCAGCGCGGGTCACGGCCGCTGGCCGCGAGTGCCCGGTCGAAGGTCCCCGCGGTCGCCGGGAGTTCCACGGGCTCGGCGAAGCCGTCGTACTTCCGGTACATCTCGGCGTTCTCCGTGACGGTGCCGAGGATGAACGCGGCGGTCTCCTCGGAGAGCCGGAACTCCTGACCGGTGGCGCGTGCCAGCTCCCAGCCGTGCAGGGCCAGTTCCAGCGTCATGAGCGCGGCGACGGCCGGCGCGGGCATCGCCCCGGGTCCCTCCCCGATCTCGCCCTCCCAGACGGCGGGATCGGCCCAGGCGGCGACGGCGCGGTCCAGCGCCGTCACGTACTGCTCGGCCCAGTCGGCGTCGGCTGCGAAGTCGCGGGTGGTCATCTCCTCGGGCAGCTCGGTGCGCAGGGCGCGGTGTTCGAGGCCGTGGGAGGTGTAGGGCACCAGGTGGTTGATCAGGGCCCTGAGGTCCCACTCCGCGCTGGGGGTGGGCGCCGCCAGCTGTCCGGCGGGTACGTGACGTGCGATGCGGGCGGCCTCGGCGGCGCACTCCCGCAGAGGCGGATATCCGGTGTTCATGCGCCCACCGTAGGCAGCGCTCCGGCCGGGGGTCTTGAAGAAAGGCGACAGCGCGTGGCGCCGGTCAGCCCGCGGCGTCGAGGAGCGCGGCCACCTCGGCGAGCGTCATCGAACCGGCCGGGCGGTGCCCGTCGGCGAAGCTGTCGGCGAGGCGCTGCAAGGTCTCGTTCACCGGCGTGGGCACGCCGTGCAGCCGCCCCAGCAGGACGATCTCGCCGTTGAGGTAGTCGGACTCGATGGATCCGGTGCCACGGCTCAGGCTCTGCCACGACGAACCGCCGCCGCGCGGCGCGCCCGGCAGCGGCACGACGTCCACCCGGTCGGCGCGCAGCTCCTCCTGCTCCGCCTCGTCGGCGTACGCGATGCCGGCGGCGTCGAGAACCGCGGTCCCCTCGGCCCTGGCCCGGTCGACGAGGACGCGCGCCTCGGGGCTGACCAGCGGTCCGGCGACCGCCTCGACGGCGTTGGCGAGATTGGCGAGCAGCTTGGCGTACTTCCACCGCATGACATCGGGGACGACCGGCGCGAGCAAGGTGGACTTCTCCAGGTCGGCGGCGATCCGCCGGAGCGTGTCGTCGGCGCCGGCGGGGTAGCGGCCGAGGTTCAGGATGCCGGTGTACGGGGTGCAGGGGGCGGCGACCACACCCGGCTCGACGAGGGACGACGGGAGCCATACGCACATGCCGTACACCCGGCGGAACCGGCGCAGGGCCAGCCGCTCGCCCTCGACCCCGTTCTGCGCGCAGATCAGCGGAAGCGACTCCCCCGCCGTACTGTCCCCGACGGCCCGCAGCGACCAGGCGTCCAGCGCGGCGACGCTGTCCTGGGTCTTGACGGCCAGCAGCAGCACGTCGTCCGGGCGCAGCTCGATCTCGTCGGGGCCGCCGACGACGGGCAGCGCGTGGGTCCTGGTCCCGTCGGGCGTGACGAGCCGCAGCCCGTGCTCCCGCAGCGCGTCCCGGTGGGCGCCGCGTGCCACGAGCACGACATCGTGCCCGGCCTGGGCGAGCCGGCCGCCGATACTGCCGCCGACCGCCCCCGCCCCGATGACGATGTAGCGCATCTCGACTCCAGAGGATCAATGAAAATCCAGCATATGCCGCTCCCGTGAGAGAGAGTTGAGCCGGCTGACGGGCCACCGCGCACCGGGGATCAGGAGGAGGGGCCGATGGATCAGATCGACACCAGCACGCCGCATTCGGCACGGGTCTGGAATTACTGGCTCGGCGGCAAGGACAACTACGAGGTCGACCGCGAGCTGGGCGCGAAACTGGCCGAGTCGCTGCCCGAGATCATCGACATCGCACGCGCCTCCCGGCAGTTCCAGGCGCGGGCGGTGCGGTATCTGGCCGGGGTGGCGGGGGTACGCCAGTTCTTGGACGTCGGTACGGGTCTGCCGACCGCCAACGCGACGCACGAGGTCGCCCAGGGCGTCGTGCCGTCGGCCCGGGTGGTCTACGTCGACAACGACCCGATCGTGCTGGCGCACGCCCGCGCGCTGCTGACCAGCCGGCCCGAGGGCGCAACCGACTATGTGCACGCCGATCTGACGGATGCCGCGGCCGTGCTGCGGGAGGCGGCCCGGACGCTGGATCTGGCGCAGCCGGTCGCGGTGATGGTGCTCTCGACGCTGGGACACGTGGCCGACGCGGGTGAGGCGGCGGCGCTGCTGCGCGGCTATCTGGACCCGCTGCCGTCCGGCAGCTATCTGATGCTGTGCGACACGATCGCCACACCGGAGACGCTGGCCGGCTCGGACGAGTACGCCGAGGGCGGCGCCGTGCCGTACGTGTCGCGCCCGCAGGAGGTGCTGGGCTCGTTCGCCGACGGGCTGGATCTCGTGGAGCCCGGCTTCGGCTCGATCAGCCTGTGGCGCCCCGACGAGCCGTTCACCGGTACGCCGGTCAACCAGTGGGGCTTCGTCGCGGCCAAGCCGTAAGCCCTGCCCTAGGTCGTGTCGTCAACGTCCCGTCTGGGTGGCGGGTTGTGGCACGCACGCTCGCGGCGTTGTCGCCGGGTCCGTACGGCCCGGGAGGGACCGTACGGACCCGGCGACCGGTCGTTCAGGAGGTCGCGGGGGCCCCGGTGACCGCGAGGACCCACTGGTCCAGCTCCGGACGCCAGTAGCGGGCCACGTTCAGCCGCGTCGGCTTCGGCTCGCCGGGCAGCTGGAACCTGAGCGAGCTCCAGAGCGCGTTGCGGTCCACGCCGCTGACCAGCCGCGCCGCCTCGTCGCGCGGTATCGCCACCACCAGCTCCTTGGGACGCGAGCTCATCCGGCCGGCCTTGTGGAACACCACGGCCTGCTCGGTGACGGTGACGAAGTAGTACTTCACGAAGAGCTGGGCTATCAGGCCGAAAGCGTTCGTCAGCCACGGGCTGGGGCCTGTGATGGTGTGGATCGTGGCGATCGGGCGGTCGCCCGGGTTGATCTGCGCTATCGCCTGCGCGACCTGTTCCTGCATCGTGGACTTCCGGATGGCCATGTGTGCCCCGTTCCTTGGTGGTTGAGCGGCTTGAATTGTTCGGTCAGCGCCGCAGCGTACCGCTCGGTGCGGTACCGGCACGGCCCGGGTCCACGCGGTGCGCGGGCTGTCGGGCGGCGCGGGTAGCATCGGACGTGTGCGACGGTGCCGGGCACCGTCGCCGGCCGATTCGGAGCGGCCGCCGGGTGCACCCCCCTGGCAAGCCGCTCCACCACCCCCGTGTTGTGCCCCCACCCCCGGCACCGGCCCTTCCGCCGGGACGTTTCCCGGCGGGTCCGTCGTCGACGATGAGGAGCACCCACGTATGACCAGCCGTCCGGCCACTGTGGTGAAAGCGGTCGACATCGATGTCGTCCGACAGGGGAATCTGCTGCTGGACTCGGTCTCGATGACCGTGCGCAGCGGCGAGCACTGGGCGCTGCTGGGCGCCAACGGCGCGGGCAAGAGCACCCTGCTGGGGATGCTCGGGGCGGTGACGCACCCGACCCGTGGCACGGTCGAGGTGCTGGGCGAGCGGCTCGGCCGGGTCGATCTGCGCGATCTGCGGACGCTGCTCGGCCATGTCAACCCGCGCCATCCGCTGCGTTCGCCGCTGCGGGTCCACGATGTCGTGCTGACCGGTCTGACGAACTCCGTCGAGCCGGTGCCCCGCTGGGTCCCGGAGTCGGCCGAGCGGGCGCGGGCGACGCGGCTGCTGGCCATGCTGGGGATGGCGGGCAAGGAGGACGCGCGCTGGCCGACGCTCTCGCAGGGCGAGCGTGGCCGCACCCTCATCGCCCGCGCGCTGATGCCCCGGCCCCGGCTGTTGCTGCTGGACGAGCCGGCGACCGGCCTGGATCTCGCGGCCCGTGAGCAGTTGCTGACCAGTCTGGACACCTTGCGGCTGGAACACCCGGAGCTGGCGACGGTGCTGGTCACCCACCATCTGGAGGAGCTGCCCGGCTCCACGACGCACGCGATGCTGCTGCGGGCCGGGCAGTGTGTCGCATCCGGCCCCGCCGACGAGGTGCTGACCACGGACCGGGTGAGCAAGTGCTTCGACCATCCGGTGCGGATCACCCGTACGGACGGGCGGTGGACGGCGCGGGCCGAACGGGCTGCGCCCGCGGGCCGGATCAGTCCCCCGGAGTCTCGTCCGGAGTGAACTCGGTGCCCTGGTGGAAGTAGAGCAGCCAGTCGGGCCCGGTCAGCCGCCACAGGGAACTGCGGTGTGCGCGGCGCCCGTTGACGTTCGCGTCGAAGGTCACCAGGACGACACCGGGGCTGAGTTCGACCGCCTTCATCCGGGACACGGTGGGCGGGGCCGCCGCCGAGCCCCTGGCTCTGAGTTCGGTGATCAGCGTCTCCCGGTTCCAGGCCCTGCCGGACGAACCGAACGACCTGAAGTCGGGGTGGAGCAGTTCGCCGAGCCGGGTGGGGGACGTGAAGACCGCCGGGTCGAGGAAGCGCAGTTCGGACTCGATGACGGCGGAGGCGGCGGCGGTGGAGGCAGGGGTGGTGGAGGCAGGGGTGGTGGAGGCAGGGGTGGATGCGGGGTCAGCCACGGGTCAGCTCCACCAGCTTGGCGACGGTGTTCCAGTTGCGGCTGGTGGCGACGAGGCCCTTGAACAGGGCGGGCCTGGCGAGCGCTTCGGCGAGCTTGGAGCGGCCGACGCCGTTCGGGGCGTACAGGTACAGCGCCCGGTCGCCGAGCCGGAACTCCTCGGGGAGGAAGGCGCCCTGGTCGAGCGAGGCGACCCGGTCGGGGCCCACGGGGGCGGAGAAGTACGTGACGTGCAGCTGTTTCCCCTCCAGTTCGGCGGCGGGGAAGGGGCACGCGTCGGCGACGGCGCGCAGATAGCCGCCGCTGCGCACGAGGCAGTCGACGGCGAAGCCGAACCGGGTCTCGACGGCAGACTCCAGCTCGGCGCGCAGGGCCTCCTCGTCGTCCGATTCGCTGGTGAAGACGGCGTTGCCGCTCTGCAGATGCGTGACGACATCGCTGTGCCCCAGCTCCGCGATGAGGTCGCGGAGGTCGGGCATCGGCACTCTTCGGTGCCCGCTCACATTGATACCGCGCAACAGCGCCGCGTACGTCGTGGTCATGGGGCCCACGATAGGACGGGCGCAGCGCCCGGAGGGCCAGGCACGAGCGATCGGACGCGGGGCGGCCGACGGCGGGCCGGCCGACCG
>NZ_JTIY01000001.1:5339086-5360385 GCF_000818175.1 Streptomyces sp. AcH 505 | reverse complement strand
CCGCCGGTAAGGCGGCGGGCCGCCCCGCGTCAGGTCACTCGACTATCTTCAGCAGTTTGTTGGCGGTGCCTTCCGTCGCGTCGGTGATGGCGTCCGGGGTGGCGCCGTCGGTGAGCGCGGTCGCCACCTCGGCCGGTGTCGCTTCCGGGTGGTCGGCGAGATAGAGGGCCGCGGCGCCGGTGACGTGCGGCGTCGCCATGGAGGTGCCGGACATGGTGGTCGTGGCGTCGTCACCGGTGTTGTAGTCGGAGACGATGTTGCCGCCCGGGGCGTAGATGTCCACGAGCGGACCGAAGTTGGAGAAGTACGACTGCTGGTCGTTCTGGTCGGACGAGGCGACGGTGATGGCCTCGGGCACCCGGGCGGGCGAGCTGACGTCGGCGTCCTGCGTGTCGTTGCCCGCGGCGACGGCGAAGGTCACCCCGGAAGCGATGGCGCCCTGGACGGACGCGTCGATGGCGGGGTCGGCGCCGCCGCCGAGGCTCATGTTGGCGACGGACGGGCCCTGGTGGTTCTGGGCGACCCAGTCGACGCCCGCGACGACCTGTTCCGTGGTGCCGTAGCCGGTGTCGTCGAGGACGCGCACGGCGACGATGTTCGCCTTCTTGGCGACGCCGAACTGGGCGCCGGCGATGGTGCCGGCCACATGCGTGCCGTGCCCGTAGCCGTCGTCGGCGATGTTGTCGCCGTCGATGGCGTCGTAGCCGTAGGACGCGCGCCCTTCGAAGTCCTGATGGGTGATCCGGACGCCCGTGTCGATGACGTAGGCCGTGACGCCCGCGCCCGCCGTGTCCGGGTAGGTGTAGGCGTTGTCACCGGTGGTCGCGGTCTGGTCGACCCGGTCGAGGCCCCAGGACGGCGGTACTTCCTGGGTGTCGGTGACATGGAACGTCTTGTTCTGGACGACCTTGGCGACGGCCGGGTCGGCCGCGAGCCGCTTGGCCTCGGTCGCGGTGAGCCCGCTCGCCGAGAAGCCGTCGACCGCGGTCGTGTAGTTGCGCCGCAGCTGACCGCCGTACTCCTTGGCGAGATCCTTCTTGTCGGCCTTGTGGTCCAGCGTGACGATGTAGCTGCCGGAGATCGCACCCGGGGCGCCGGCCCCGTAGACGACGCCTTCGGAGGTCGCCGCACCCGCCTGTGGGGAGGTGAGCGCGGTGAGTCCGGCCGCCGCCGCCACAGCGGTGACGGCTGCGGCGAGTCTGATCCGGTTGGCCGGCTTGCCCGTGGTCCTGGGGGTCATGAAGGTCATGAAGAGGGGACTCCTCGTCATCAAGTGGGGGGATGCCCGCCGGCCGGGAGGACTCCGGCGAACTGACAGGAAACCCTGGCCGATTGACGCGCTCAGATCAAGACCTCACCAGGGACAATTCCCGTCGCGGACCGGCGGATTCCCGCTGGATGTAAGGGACTTGCAGCGGTCCTGTGAGGGACGGGTCAGGCCGGGCCGGGGCGGGGAGAACACCACGTCCCCGGGAGCGGGTGGTGCGGGTGCGAGACTCTGCGGAGTTCGTACGAGGACCGGAAGCAAGTGGGCGAGTGATGGACGAAGCACAGGCGCGGCACATCCTGACGGCGACAGGGCTGCCGGAGGGCGCGGAGCTGCTGGCGCTGGGCGAGAACGCCGTCTTCGCGGCCGGTGAACTGGTCGTCAAGGTCGGCAGGGACGCGAAGTGGGACCCGGGGCTGCTGGACCGGGCCGAGCGGGAGGTCGCGCTCGCGTCCTGGCTCGCCGGGCACGGCGTCCCCGCCGTACGGGCCGCCGAGCCGCACGCGCGGTCGGTGGAAGGTCATCCGGTGACGCTCTGGCACCGGCTGGCCGATGCCGTACGCCCTGCCGAGGCCGCCGATCTGGCCTCGCTGCTCCGGCTCGTGCACGCCCTGCCCGCCCCTGCCGCCTTCACGCTCCCCCGCAGAGAACTGCTCGGCGGCGTCGAGCGGTGGCTGCGGATCGCCGGCGAAGCGATCGACCCGGCGGACGCCGACTACTTGCGGGAGCGCAGGGACGGCTTCGCCGCCGCCGCCGCGGCGCTGACGCCCCAGCTGCCCCCCGGGCCGATCCACGGCGACGCCCTGCCCCGCAACGTCCACATCGGCCCGGACGGGCCCGTACTGGTCGACCTGGAGACGTTCTCCTCGGACCTGCGCGAACACGACCTCGTCGTCATGGCGCTGTCCAGGGACCGGTACGCGCTGCCCGCCGAGCAGTACGACGCGTTCACCTCCGGCTACGGCTGGGACGTGCGCGACTGGGACGGCTGCGCCGTCCTGCGCGGCGCCCGGGAGACGGCCAGCTGCGCCTGGGTGGCGCAGCACGCGCCGACCAACCCGAAGGCGCTCGCCGAATTCCGCCGCCGGGTCGCCTCGCTGCGCGACGACGACCCCGAGGTCCGCTGGTACCCGTTCTGACCGGACGGCGGGACGGGAACGGGCGGCTGACGCGGGTTCAGGGCCGGGTCGGCACCGGCTCGCGCAGCGGCCAGTCCGCGTCCACCACCGCGTCCGCGTTGCCCTTCTTGCGCAGGAACTGCTGGAAGTCCTTCGCCCACTCCGCGTACCAGGCGATCTGACGCTCGTGCAGCTCGGCCGTACTGAGCGCGGCGACCACCCCGTGCCGCCCCGCTATCGCCGTCGCCACCCGGACGGCCGCCAGCGCGTCGGACCGGGCGTCGTGCGCGGTGTCCAGCACCACCCCGTACTCCCCGCAGACCGCCTCCAGCGTCCGCTTGCCGCGCCGGTAGCGGTCGACGGCGCGGTCGATCGTGTACGGGTCGATCACCGGCCCGACCGGGCCCAGCGGCGGCAGTCCGTGCCGGCGCAACTCGGCGGCGAGCAGGGTCAGATCGAACGACGCGTTGTACGCGACGACCGGCACCCCGCGCGCCCAGTAACCGGCGAGGAGCTGACCGATCTCGCCGGCCACCTCCGCCGCCGGACGCCCCTCCGCCGCGGCCCGCTCGCTGCTGATGCCGTGCACCGCCGACGCCTGGGCGGGAATGCTGATGCCCGGATCGGCCAGCCACGTCCGCTCGCTGATCACCTCGCCGCCCCGCACCTCGACGACGGCGGCCGTCACGATGCGCGCCTCCAGCGGCTCGGTGCCGGTCGTCTCCAGATCGAAACCGACCAGCGGCTCCCCGTGCCAAGTCATCCCGGACCTCCCTGACGTGCATGCCTCATGGTGCGGTGCTGCGTTCCCCGTTGATGGCCAACCCTGCCACGCGCCACTGACAACACCGGGTCAGGAGACCGGCCGGGAGTCCGTCCAGATCGACTCGAACTCCTCGCGGTACGTCTGGAAGAGGCCGTGCTCGGTGTCCTTGTCCGTCCGTACGACCTCACGCCGGCCGCCGCGCAGCACCAGCACGGGCGCCTCCATGCCACGGGCCTTGCGCAGGTACGACTGGACGACGGCGAGCCCGCCGGGGCCGTCGCCGTCGACCAGATAGGCCGTGAAGCGCGGGGTCTCGTCGAAGACATGGATCTCGAAGGCGCCCGGGTCGCGCAGACTGGCGCGCACCCGGCGCATATGAAGGATGTTCATCTCCACCGACCGGCTCAGCTCACCCTTCTTCAGACCCAGCTCCCGCTCGCGCCGTTTGACCGCGCTGCTCGCCGGGTTGAGGAAGAGCAGCCGTATCCGGCAGCCCGATTCGGCCAGCCTGATCAGCCGGCGGCCCGAGAAGTTCTGCACGAGGAGGTTCAGGCCTATCCCGATGGCGTCGACCCGGCGCGCGCCGCCGAACAGGTCCTCCGCCGGGATCTGACGCTGGAGCCTGACCCGGTCGGGATGGACGGAGACCACGTCCGCGTACCGGTCACCGACCAGGTCCTCCACGGCGTCGACCGGCAGCCGGTCGACCGACGGCACCCCGCTGCCGCCGCCGAGGATCTCCAGCAGCCGGGCGGACGCCCGCTCGGCCTGGGCGAGGACGGTCACGGAGAGCGCGCGGTTGCGCGAGACGACGTTGCGCGCGACCTCCAGCTCGTCGAGGGCCAGCTCCACGTCGCGGCGGTCGTCGAAGTACGGCTCGAAGCAGGGCCAGTGCTGGACCATCAGCTCCCGGAGCTGAGGGAGGGTGAGGAAGCTCAGGACGTTGTCGTCGGCCGGGTCGAGGAGATAGCCCTTGCGCCGGGAGACCTCCCGGACGGCGACGGCCCGCTGGACCCACTCCTGCCCGGCGGGGCCCGCCGCGGCGACGACCCACTCCTCGCCGTGCACCGGTTCGTAGATGGGGCGCAGTACGGCGGCCACAACGGCGCGCAGGCGCTGTTCGACGAGATTCAGCCAGATGTAGGCGCGCCCGGCCCGTTGCGCGCGCGTCCGGACCTCGGTCCAGGCCTCCGCGCCCCAGTCCAGTTCCGCCCCGATCTCCATCGGTTGCGCGAGGGAGACCGCTCCGGGCGGGATGTCGCCGGACTCCCCCTCGTGACCTGCGTCACCGGGGGGTAGTTCCAGCCCTCCCGAGCTCACCCGCGCACCGCCTTCCCTCCCCTTCAACGATCAAGGAAGGGTACTCCGCGGACGGTACGCGTGGCAGCCGGATGCACAGCTCCTTTCCCAACTCCCCCAATCGGAAAGGTGGTTCCCTGTGGCGAGATCGACCGGAGTGAGATGGTTCATAGTGATTACGCCCGGTGCGCCACCGGGCACGCCCCCCGGGTGACCGCCCCCGCGGTGCCCCCGAGCGCGGGTCCGTTGAACGGGCGACGGCGCGTAGCGTGAGGTTGACTTCGCCAGAATCTCCCCGGTTCTTCGGCAGAATCTCCCGGGTTCCTAGGTGGTTTCGCTTCTTTCGGGGAAGATCTGACGCAAGTGACCCGCAGCACCCGGATCAGAAATGGAAGAGTCTTATCTATGCAGGTCTGGCCGGGACAGACATATCCCCTGGGCGCCACGTACGACGGCGCCGGCACCAACTTCGCGGTCTACTCAGAGGCCGCCGACCGGATCGAGTTGTGCCTGCTGCACGACGACGGTTCAGAAACGGCGGTGGAACTGCGCGAGACCGACGCCTTCGTTCGCCATGCCTATCTGCCCGGCATCATGCCGGGCCAGCGGTACGGCTTCCGGGTGCACGGCCCGTACGCACCGGAGCACGGCCACCGCTGCAACTCGGCGAAGCTGCTCCTCGACCCCTACGCCCGCGCGATCAGCGGCTCCGTCGAGTGGGGTGAGTCGGTCTACGGCTACCACTTCGGCAAGCCGGACTCGCGCAACGACATGGACTCCGCCCCGCACACGATGTCGTCCGTCGTCGTCAATCCGTACTTCGACTGGGGCGACGACCGGCTGCCGCGGACCGAGTACCACAAGACGGTGCTGTACGAGGCCCATGTCAAGGGTCTGACCATGCTCCACCCGGAGCTGCCCGAGGAACTGCGCGGCACGTACGCCGGTCTCGCGCACCCCGCGGTGATCGAACACCTCACCGAGCTGGGGGTGACGGCGCTAGAGCTGATGCCGGTCCACCAGTTCGTCAACGACCACCGGCTGGTGGACGCGGGCCTCGCCAACTACTGGGGCTACAACACCATCGGCTTCTTCGCGCCGCACAACACGTACGCCTCGTGGGGCGACCGCGGCGAGCAGGTGCTGGAGTTCAAGCAGGCGGTCAAGGCGCTGCACCAGGCGGGTATCGAGGTCATCCTCGACGTGGTCTACAACCACACCGCCGAGGGCAACCACCTCGGCCCGACGCTGTCCTTCCGCGGCCTGGACAACGCGCAGTACTACCGGCTCAGCGAGGACGCCCGTTACTACACGGACACCACCGGCACCGGTAACTCGCTGCTGATGCGCAGTCCGCACGTACTGCAGCTGATCATGGACTCGCTGCGGTACTGGGTGACGGAGATGCATGTCGACGGCTTCCGCTTCGACCTCGCCGCCACCCTGGCCCGCCAGTTCCACGAGGTGGACCGGCTGTCGTCGTTCTTCGACCTGGTCCAGCAGGATCCGGTGGTCAGCCAGGTGAAGCTGATCGCCGAGCCGTGGGACGTCGGCGAGGGCGGCTACCAGGTGGGCAACTTCCCGCCGCTGTGGACCGAGTGGAACGGCAAGTACCGCGACACGGTCCGCGACCTGTGGCGCGGCGAGCCGCGCACCCTGGCCGAGTTCGCCGGGCGGCTCACCGGCTCGTCCGACCTGTACCAGGACGACGGGCGCCGGCCGCTGGCCTCCATCAACTTCACCACCTGCCACGACGGCTTCACACTCAACGACCTGGTCTCGTACAACGACAAGCACAACGAGGCCAACGGCGAGGGCAACAGGGACGGGGAGAGCCACAACCGCTCGTGGAACTGCGGCGCGGAGGGCGAGACCGACGACCCCGAGATCGTGGAGCTGCGCAAGCGTCAGATGCGTAACTTCATCGCGACGCTGATGCTGTCGCAGGGTGTGCCGATGCTCAGCCACGGCGACGAGTTCTCCCGTACGCAGGGCGGCAACAACAACGCGTACTGCCAGGACAACGAGGTGTCCTGGGTCCGCTGGCCCGAGCCGGGCGCCAAGGCGGGCAGCGCGGCCGAGGACGACATGCTGGCGTTCACCCGCTCCATGGTGTGGCTGCGCCGCGACCACCCGGTGTTCCGGCGGCGCAGGTTCTTCCACGGGCGCCCGGTGGAGGGCACCCACGACGAGCTGTCGGACATCTCCTGGTTCACCCCCGAGGGTGAGGAGATGACGCAGCAGGACTGGCAGGCCGCGCACGCCAAGGCGATGACGGTCTTCCTCAACGGGCACGCCATCTCGGAGCCGGGGCCGCGCGGCGAGCGGATCTCGGACGACTCGTTCCTGCTGATGTTCAACGCGAGCAGCGAGGAGCTGGAGTTCGTGGTGCCCGTCAACCACGGTCTGCAGTGGCAGGTCGTGGTGGACACCGCCCATCCCGAGGACGTACCGCCGGGGGCGGGTCCGAAGGTCGACGGCGGCGCGCACGTCACCATGATCGGCCGGAGCATGACGGTGCTGATGCGCCCCGCGTGACTGGCCGTCCGGCAGCCGGTCCGTCCGTCCAGCACCGGCGGCGCGAAACGCGTTTGCCGCGCCGCGCCGCCGGTGCTGGAGTGGCCGCATGGAACACAGTGCGGTACTGACCGCTTTCGACCGGCAGATGCGACAGGACGCGACGGCCGAGGGCCCGGGAGTGCGGGTCGAGCGGACCGGCGGGGTGGTACGGCAGGCCGGCGCCGCGCACGACTGGAACGGTGTCCTCTGGTCGGACCCGGCCCTGGACGGCGCCGCGGCCGACGCGGCGATCGTCGCGCAGATCGAGCGGTTCGCCCCCCTCGGTTACGAGTTCGAGTGGAAGCTCTACGGCCACGACCGGCCCGCCGATCTCGCCGAGCGGCTGCTGGCCGCCGGTTTCGTCCCTGAGGACACCGAGACGGTGCTGGTCGCCGAGGTCGGGAAGCTGTCCACCCGGGCCACGCTCCCGGCGGGCGTACGGCTGCGTCCGGTGACCGACGCCGCCGGGATGGAGCTGCTGTCCGGCGTCCATGAGCAGGCGTTCGGCATGACGGGCACCGCCTACCGGGAGCGGCTGCTGACGCAGCTCGCCGAAGCCCCCGAGACGGTGTCGGCGGTCGTCGCGACGGCCGGTGACACACCGGTGAGCGCGGCCCGGATGGAGCTGCCCCCGGGCAAGGAGTTCGCCGGGCTGTGGGGCGGCGGCACCCTGGAGGCCTGGCGGGGCAAAGGGATCTACCGGGCCCTGGTCGCCCACCGGGCGGAGATCGCCGCCGCGCGCGGTTACCGTTATCTCCAGGTCGATGCCCTGGAGACCAGCCGCCCGATCCTGGAACGGCTGGGCTTCACCGCCCTGACCACGACCACGCCGTACGTGTACAAGCCGGTACAGACACCCTGACAGCGCCCTGCCCGTCCGCCCGTCCGCATGAGTCAATGACACACGAAGCCCGAAGCGGGGTACGAACGTCCGTATGACGCCCACCGCGACCTACCGGCTCCAGCTCCAGCCGGACTTCACCTTCCGGGCCGCCGAGAAGGTGGTGCCGTACCTCGCAGCGCTCGGGGTCTCGCACCTCCATCTGTCCCCCGTGCTCGAAGCCGTCCCCGGCTCGACGCACGGCTACGACGTCGTCGACCACTCCCGGGTACGGGACGAGCTGGGCGGCGAGGACGGGCTGCGGCAGCTGGCCCGCCGGGCCCGCGAGTACGGCCTCGGCCTCGTCCTCGACATCGTCCCCAACCACATGGCGGCGGCGCCGTCCCACAACAAGGCGCTGTGGGAGGTGCTGCGCGAGGGCGCGGACTCCCCGTACGCCGGCTGGTTCGACATCGACAGGTCGACGGGTGACGGGAAGATGCTGCTGCCCGTGCTGCCGGGGCCGCTCGGCGGTGAACTCGCCGCCATGCGGGTCGAGGACGGTGTCCTGCACCACGGCGAGCAGCGGTTCCCGCTCGCGCCCGGCACCGAGGAGCTGGCGCTGCCCGAGCTGCTGAACGCGCAGCACTACCGGCTGTGCTGGTGGCGGCTGGCCCGCACGGAGCTGAACTACCGCCGGTTCTTCACCATCTCGGAGCTGATCGGGCTGCGCGTCGAGGACCCCGAGGTCTTCGAGGCCACCCACGCCAAGATCCTGGAGCTGGTGCGGGACGGTGTGGTCGAGGGACTGCGCATCGACCATCCGGACGGGCTCGCCGACCCCGAGCAGTATCTGCGCCGACTGGGCGAGGCCACCGGCGGCGCCTGCTGGACCGTGGTGGAGAAGATCCTCACCGGTGACGAGGTGCTGCCCGCCACCTGGCCGGTGGCCGGCACGACCGGCTACGACGCGCTGCGCAAGATCGACGGCCTGTTCACCGACCCGGTCGGCGCCGCCGCGCTGGAGCACCGGTACCGGGAGGTGGCGGCGCCCGCGCCCGACCGGGGCGGCCACTGGGAGCCGACGGTGCGCCGCGCCGCGTACAAGGTGGTCGTCCATGAACTGGCCGCCGAGACCGAGGTGCTGGTGCGGGCCGCCGAGCGGATCTGCGCCGCCGACCCGGCCCTGCGCGACCACGCGCCCTGGGCGCTGCGCACCGCCATTCGCGAGCTGCTGGTACGGGTCCCCGTCTACCGCCCGTACGTGACGGCGACGGGCCCCGGCGGGCCGCTCACCGAGGCGTCGGCCGCCACGATCCCGGCGCAGGCCGTGCGCGAGGCGAAGGCGGCCTTCGTGGTGGAGCAGGAGGCGGCGGCCGTCGACGTGGTGCGCGACCTGGCCCTCGGCAGGCTCGGTACCGGACCCGACCATGTGACGTTCTGCGCGCGGTTCGCCCAGACCGCCTCGGCGCTGCGCGCCAAGTCCGTCGAGGACACGGCGTTCTACCGGTTCGTGCCGCTGATCTCGGCCAACGAGGTGGGCGGCGACCCGGGTACGCCCGCCGTCAGCCCGGCGGAGTTCCACGCGTACTGCGGCAGGCTCGCGCGCGACTGGCCCGCCACCGGTACAGTCCTGACGACCCATGACACCAAGCGGAGCGCGGACGTACGGGCCGGGATCGCGGTGCTGTCGCAGTGCCCGAAGTGGTGGGACGACCTGCTGGAGCAGGTGTCAGGGGTACCGGCGCCCGATCCGCAGGTGGCCTGGCAGGCCTGGCAGACGGCGGTCGGCTTCACCCCGGCCGGCGACTCCGTGGACGTCGACGCGTCGCTGGCCGGCGCGCCGGACGGCAGCCGGATGGGTCCCGCGCTGCTGAAGTCCGTACGGGAGTCGGGGCTGCGCACGAGCTGGACCGAGGGTGACCCGGGCTACGAGCAGGCGGTCACCGATTTCGTCGACGCGGGCCCGGCGGGCGCCGCGCGCCGCACGGTCGCGCACTTCACCCGCGCGCTGTCCCCGTACGTACGGGCAGGGGCGCTGGGCGCCGCGCTGGTGCAGCTGACGATGCCGGGCGTGCCCGACCTCTACCAGGGCACCGAGCGGGAGTACTTCGCGCTGGTCGACCCGGACAACCGGGCCAGGTTCCGGCCGGGACCGCCGGACGAGAAGACGGTGGTGACCACGGCGGCGCTGAAGGTGCGCAGGGAACGCCCGGACGCGTTCGGCGAGTCGGGCACGTACACCCCGCTGGAGGCCTCGGGCCCGGCCGCCGCGCACTGTCTGGCATTCAGCAGGTCGGGCGAGGTGGTCACGGCCGTGACCAGGCTGCCGCTGCGGCTCGCGGAGACGGGCGGCTGGACGGGTACGGAGCTGGTCCTGCCGGCCGGCCGGTGGGTCGATCTGCTCTCCCCCGAGCGGGAGTTCGAGGGCGGCCCCGACCACCCGGTGCCGCTGGCCGAGCTGTTGGCCGAGCGCCCGGTGGCACTGCTCGCGGTGGCGGCTTCCTGATGGCCGGCCGGCGGAGCAAGGACCAGCGCAGGCAGGACGACGAGACGCTCGAACAGTGGCTGCGCCGCCGGGTCGCGGAGGGGACCGGGATCCCGATCGATCCGCGGATGACGCTCGACCTGTACGACCGCATGGTGGTGCTGGAGGCACGGGTGGCCGAGCTTGAGGCGCGGCTCCCCGACGACCGGCCGGGCGACTCCTAGCCAGGGCGGTGCAGGAGGTCGACGAAGGCGGCCGCGGCGCCGGTGAGTTCCACCCGGGAGAACGCGGTGACCGGGCGGCGCCACTCCGGGTCGACCTGGAGGATCACGCAGTCCTCCCCCACCGCGCCCCGCACCACGTGCGAGGGCGCGGTGGCGATACCGACACCGGCAGCCGCCATCCGTACCGCCGTGGACGAGTGCTCGGTCCAGACGGCGGTGCGCGGGGCGAAACCGGCCTTACCGCAGGCCCAGTCGAGGAATCTGCGGCCCTCGACCACCGGCTCCATCGCGCACCGCACCCAGGTGCGGTCGGACAGCTCGGCCAGGGCCACCGTCGTGCGGCCCGCGAGCCGGTCGTCGAAGGGCACGACCAGCACGATCTCCTCGATCCCGACGTGGACGACCGGGCCCTGCCAGTCGCGGGGCGGCGGTCCTACCGCCAGGTCGGCGATACCGCGCTCGACCCGTTCCTCCAGCGCCTCGGATGTCGCGTACTCGTGCAGGAACAGCGCGACCCGCGGACGGAGCCTGCGCCAGCGGGCGAAGACCTCGGGCAGGATCCCGACGGCCACGCCGTGCATCGCGGCGACATGCAGCTCACCGCCCTCGGCGCCGGCGGCGGCCCGCGCGGCGCGCTGGGCCTGCGCCGCGCTGCGTACGGCCAGTTCGGCGTGGGGCAGGAAGGCGCGGCCCATCGGGGTGAGCCGGACACCGCGCGGCAGCCGCTCCAGGAGCGGGCCGCCGACGGTCCGCTCCAGGGCCTTGATCTGGTGCGAGAGCGCGGGCTGGGTGACATGGAGCAGCTCGGCGGCCCGGGTGAAGGACGACTCCTCGACGACGGTCAGGAAGTACTCCATCTGTCGCAGACTCATGGCCGCCGCCTCCCGCGCTTTCCGCGCCTCCCGCGCCGAGCCATAAACACCCTGCATCGGCTCCACAAGATTATTGCCTTGGACGCATGACCAGGAAGGGGCCGAGGCTGGCCGCATGACTACCGATGTGATCGTGATCGGCGGCGGCACCGGCGGATACTCCACCGCGCTGCGCGCCGCGGCGCTGGGCCTCGACGTCGTCCTGGCGGAGCGCGACAAGATCGGCGGCACCTGTCTGCACCGCGGCTGCGTCCCCAGCAAGGCGATGCTGCACGCGGCGGAACTGGTCGACGGGATCGCCGAGGCCCGGGAGCGGTGGGGGGTGAAGTCGACGCTCGACTCGGTGGACTGGCCGGCGCTCGTCGCCACCCGGGACGACATCGTCGCCCGTAACCACCGGGGCGTGGAGAGCCATCTCGCCCACGCGGGGGTACGGGTGGTGCGGGGCAGCGCCCGGCTGACCGGGCCGCGCGGTGTGTACGTCGAGGGGGCCGGGGAGCTGACGGCGCGCCGGGGGATCGTGCTGGCGACCGGATCGAGACCGCGCACGCTGCCGGGGCTCACCCCCGACGGCCGGACGGTCGTCACCAGCGACGACGCGCTCTTCGCGCCGGGGCTGCCCGCTTCGGTCCTGGTGCTGGGCGGCGGTGCGATCGGGGTGGAGTACGCCTCGTTCCACCGCTCCATGGGCGCGGCCGTGACGCTCGTGGAGGCCGCCGACCGGCTCGTACCGCTGGAGGACGCGGACGTGGGCCGGCACCTGACACGCGGTCTGAAGAAGCGCGGTATCCGGGTGCTGACGGGCGCCCGGCTGGACGACGCGTCGGTGGCGGCCGGGTCGGTACGGGCCGTGGTGCGCCCGGCGCGCGGGGAGAGCCGTACGGTCGAGGCGGAGCGGCTGCTGGTCGCCGTCGGGCGCGCACCGGTCACCGAAGGACTCGACCTGGCGGCGGCCGGGCTCACCACCGACGAGCGCGGCCATGTCGTCCCGGCCGACTGGACGCGGCTGGAGACGGCCGTGCCCGGCATCCACGTGGTCGGCGATCTGCTGCCGCCCCCGTCCCTGGGCCTGGCCCACGCGTCGTTCGCCGAGGGCCTGTTGGTCGCGGAGACCCTGGCGGGGGTCGCCTCGCAGCCGGTCGACTACGCGACGGTGCCGAGGGTGACGTACTCCAGCCCGCAGACGGCGGCGGTCGGACTGACCGAGGAGGAGGCCCGCAACCGGGGCCACGAGGTGCGGGTGAACACGATGCCGCTGACCGCGGTCGCCAAGGGCATGGTGCACGGCCGGGGCGGCGTGGTGAAGGTCGTGGCCGAACGGGACGGCCGGGTCCTCGGGGTACATCTGGTCGGCCCGCACGTCTCGGAGATGATCGCCGAGAGCCAGCTGATCGTCGGCTGGGACGCCGAACCGTCCGACGTGGCCCGCCACATCCACCCGCACCCGACACTGTCGGAGGCGGTCGGGGAAACGTTCCTGACCCTGGCGGGCCGCGGCCTGCACCAGCAGTGACCGGGGTTCCCGCCGACCCTCCCGGGAGTCTCCGCCGTCGTTGGCTGACACGCGCTCGCCCCAGGGCAACCGCCGCCTCGCGGGCAGAAGTGCCGCTGTGACCATGTGCGGGCCGCACGGCGCGCTGTTCCGACGGGCCGGACCGAGTCACGGTCCGCGGCGCCGGACAAGGCCTAGTCGGTCGCGATACGGAAGCTCATCTGCCCGAAGCTCACCATGTCGCCGTCGCGCACCACGGCCGTCGCCGTCACCCGGCGGCCGTTGACGACGGTCCCGTTGGTGGAGCTGAGGTCACGGAGGATCCACTGGTCGCCGCGCATGACCAGCTCGGCGTGGAGCCTGGACACGGTGTCGTCGCTCAGCCGCAGCCCGTTGACCGGGTCGCGGCCGATCCGCAGCGGGTAGGGGCTCGGCTGCGGCAGCAGCAGCTTCGGCAGCCGCTCCACCTGCCACGCCCTGCGCAGCCGCTGCGAGAAGGCGGAGACCCGCCCCACGGCCCCGAACAACCGCCGGGACCAGGCCCCTTCGGTCTCCAGGTCGGCGGTGAGTATCTTCAGCTCGTCCGCCCTGCGCGCGGCGAGCACGAGATCCATCCGGCGCAGAAAGGTGTCGTGCGACAGCCTCCCCTGCGCCGCCCCTTCCCTGAGCAACGCCAGCACCCGGTCCCGCTCGGCGTCGGAGAGCCGCGCGGGATACGTGGGGGACTCGAAGGAAGACGTCACACCGTGATTGTCGGGCCGCCGACACCGAGGTGTCCAGACGCCCCGGTTCATGACCGCCCGGAATCGGCGAGCCGGCCTCGGCACCGGCCGCCCGGTGAGCCGGTTACCTGAACTTTCAACGGGCTATCAATATGACCTGGGACTGATCCCACTACCGGATGCCGGGCCCGTGAGCGTCGTATTGGGGGAACGTCTTGCCAATTCGGGGTGATGACGGGGCTCCCGGCGGTCTGGCTTGCCACCATGTGGGAACGGTGTGTGGTGAAGCCGATGACAGAAAAAGGGGGACCGTCCGTGCAGTTCGAGGTGTGGGCACCGAAGGCGCAGGACCAGGTCGTACTGCGTCTTGAGGACGCCGACCGGCCGATGGAGCGCGATCCGGAGCGGGAGGGCTGGTGGCTGGCGCAGGCGCCGGCGACCGACGGGAGCCGGTACGGCTTCGCGCTGGACGGCGGTCTGGTGCTTCCCGACCCGCGCTCGCGGCGCCAGCCGGACGGGCCCGACGGTACGAGCGCCGTCGTCGACCAGGCCGCGTACGCGTGGCAGGTCGAGTGGGCGGGGCGGCCGCTGCCCGGCGCCGTGCTGTACGAGCTGCACATCGGCACGTTCACCCGTGAGGGCACCCTGGACGCGGCGGCCGAACAGCTCGCGCCGCTGGCCGAACTGGGCATCACGCATGTTGAGTTGATGCCGCTCTGCCCGTTCCCCGGCTCGCACGGCTGGGGGTACGAGGGGGTGTCGCTGTGGGCGGTGCACGAGCCGTACGGCGGCCCCGAGGCGTTGAAGCGCTTTGTCGACACGGCGCACGGCCTGGGCATCGGCGTGGTGCTGGACGTCGTACACAACCACCTCGGTCCGGCCGGCAACTACCTGCCCCAGTTCGGCCCGTACTTCACCGACACGCACCACACCCCGTGGGGCGCCGCGGTCAACCTGGACGCGCCGGGCTCCGACGAGGTGCGGGCCTATCTGCTGGAGAGCGCCCTGGCCTGGCTGCGGGACTACCGGCTCGACGGGCTGCGGCTCGACGCCGTGCACGCCCTCGCCGACGGCCGCGCGCTGACCTTCCTCGAAGAGCTGTCCACGGCGGTCGACGCGCTCGCGGCCGGCGTCGGACGGCCGCTGTTCCTCATCGCCGAGTCGGACCTGGCCGACCCGCGCACCACGACCCCGCGCACCGAGGGCGGCCTCGGGCTGCACGCGCAGTGGAACGACGACTTCCACCACGCCCTGCACACCGCCCTGACCGGCGAATCCCAGGGCTACTACGCCGACTTCGCCCGCGCACCGCTCGCCGCCGTCGCCAAGACGCTGAGCCGGGCGTTCTTCCACGACGGTACGTACTCGACGTTCCGCGGCAGAGTCCACGGCCGGCCGGTGGACCGCACGAGAACCCCCGCGCACCGCTTCCTCGGCTACGCCCAGACCCATGACCAGGTCGGCAACCGCGCGCTGGGCGACCGGCTCTCCGCCACCCTCTCCCCCGGGCTGCTCGCCTGCGCCGCCGTGCTCGTCCTGACGGGCCCGCACACCCCGATGCTGTTCATGGGCGAGGAGTGGGGCGCCGCCACCCCCTGGCAGTTCTTCACCGACCACCCCGACCCGGTGCTCGCCGAGGCCGTACGCACCGGCAGGCGCAGGGAGTTCGCCGCGCACGGCTGGGCTGAGGAGGACATCCCCGACCCGCAGGACCCCGCCACCCGCGAGCGGTCCTGTCTGGACCGTACGGAGATCGAGAAGGAGCCGCACGCCCGGCTGCTGGCCTGGCACCGCGAGCTGATCGCCCTGCGGCACGGCCAGCCGGACCTCGCCGACCCCGACCTGGCCACGGTGAAGGTGGCCTTCGACGAGGCGGCGCGCTGGCTGGCGTACCGCAGGGGCGATCTGCGGATCGCGGTGAACCTGTCCGACCGGAGCGCCGAGATCCCGCTGGGCGGCGGCGGCCGGGTGTTGGCCGCCTGGGAGCCGGTACGGGCGCCGGGCGCCGACGGGGTGCTGCGGCTGCCGCCGGAGTCCTGCGTGGTCCTGACCGACAGCTGACCGCGCGCCGCCCCGGTCAGTGCACGATCGCCATCTCGCGCGGGGTGTTGTTGAGGCGGCGGCCACCGGTCTCGGTGACCGTCACGATGTCCTCGATCCGGACCCCGAACCGGCCGGGCAGATAGACGCCGGGCTCGACCGAGAAGCACATGCCCGGCACCATGGGCTGCTCCTCCCCCTCGATCATGTACGGCGGCTCGTGCGTGGTGATGCCGATGCCGTGTCCTGTGCGGTGGATGAAGTACTCGCCGTAGCCGGCCGCTTCGATCACCGCGCGGGCCGCGCGGTCGACCTCCTGGCAGGCGACGCCCGGCCTGACGGCCTCGAAGCCGGCCTGCTGCGCCTCGCGCACGAGGGTGTGCACGCGCCGCTCCTCGTCGGTCGGCTCGCCGACGTGGACGGTGCGGGTGGTGTCGGACCCGTAGCCGTGCTTCAGCCCGCCGAAGTCCAGGACGACCATGTCGCCGTCGGCGATGACCCGGTCGCCCGCGTCGTGGTGCGGGTCGGCGGCGCCGGGGCCCGAGCCCACGACGGTGAAGTCGACCTGCGAGTGGCCGAAGCGCAGCAGCAGCGCCGCGAGGTCGGCGGCGATGTCCGTCTCCTTGCGCCCGGCGAAGGGGACCTTCAGGATCTCGCCGTACGCGGCGTCGGCCGCGGCGCCCGCCGCCTCGGCCCTCGCCAGCTCACGCGCGTCCTTCACCGCGCGCAGCATCGGCAGCGTCTCGGTCAGCGCGGTGTACGAGACGCCGGGCAGCGCCGCTCGCAGGCGCAGCAGGTGCAGGGCCCAGGCGTTGTCGCTGATGCCGAAGCGGCCCGCCGGGTCGAGCAGCGGCGCTGTCGCGGCGTACGGGTCCTGCGCGTCGGTCCAGTCCCGCAGGGTGAGCGCGGGCGCGCCGGGCGCCCTGGCCGCGTCCGGCGCCTCCAGCGCGGGCACCACCAGGACCGGATCGCCGTCGGCGGGCACGACGAGCATGGTCATCCGCTCGGTGGTCAGTGACGCGTGGTACCCGGTGAGATACGTCAGGTCGGGGCCCGGCGCGACCAGCACACCGGCCAGCCCGGCCTCGGCGGCCGAGCGGGCCGTACGGGCCATCCGGTCGCGGTAGTCGTCGGCGGTGAACGGCGCGGGTGCGGCCTCTGCGGCGGTGTCGGGCGCGGGCTCTGGTGTGGTCGGCATGGGGTCATCGTGCCTGGTGGGACGGCCCGGACGAAAGGGTTCACGCCGAGCGGGGAGGCTCACGCCGACGCGAAAGGGGTCACGCCGGTGGCGGTTCGCGCTCCACCAGCCGCTCCAGCAGCTCCTGGAACTCGTCGCCGACGACGATCCGCAGCCCCTCGCCGTCCTCGTCCTCGTCGCTGAGCTGGGTGAGTGTGCCGCCCCGCCACCAGTAGACGTACGGGCTGATCGCGCCGGGGGTGTCCGCGTACCCGGACGCGGCGAACGACGCCATCGCGTTCAGCGAAGGGATCATGGTCGTGTCCCGGATGACATGGAACGCGAGCTGGTGCCGGAACGGCATCGCGACCAGCGCGCCGTCCGCCGTGAGGTGCTGTCCGGTCACCTGCCGTACGACGGACTCCAGCGCGAGGACCCGGCTGGCCGTGTAGAACGAGTCGCCGAGGACCACCTCGAACCGCATCCCGCCCGAGTCCTTGACGGTCTCGCGCCCCTCGACCGGCAGGTCCTTGAGGTTGCGCATCGCGCGGTCGCGCAGCTGCTGGACCTGGCCCAGCGGCTCCAGCGCCTCGTCGGTGAGCATCATGACGCTCTCCGGCAGATCCAGGGCCAGCACCTCGTACAGCCCGGGGGCGACCGAGCGCGCGTACGCGAAGGTCTGCGGGTCGAGGCCGTCACCGCTGATCACCCGGGGGTAGAGCTGCGCCCTGATCTGCTCGGGCGGCAGGGTGTCGAGCGCCGAAGGGCCGTCCATGGTGCGCAGCACCATCCCGGCGTGCTGCCTGGCCAGCTCGCCCCAGACGCGCGGGCCCCGGTGGTCGTTGTGGCAGACGGCGGCGAGATTGGCGAGCCCGAACTGGCGGCCCGCGCTGTCGCTGACCATGTCCGCGTAGACCGTCAGCTCAAGGCCCTGCTCGGCGAAGGCCTCGCGGACCTGGGAGCGGAACCACGCGCCCTCGTCGACGGAGAAGAAGGAGAACGCGGGGTCACGGGGCGCGTCGCGTCCGTCGCGTTTCGGCCCTCGTCGGAACAACCGCACACCATCCGCCTCCACCCGTACATCTCCGGCCGGTCGGCCGGTCAGCCGGACCCTGCCCGGCCCCGGACCGCTTCAGCCGCGTCCGCCCGCCCCTGTGACCGTCCGATCGTCGCACTTCCGATGCTAACGGTCCTGACCGACAACGAGGTCGGCACGGTCCTTGCCCGCCAGCACCAGACGCGCGTTGACCTCGTCGGACTCCCGCACCCAGCGCTCGGCGTACGCCCGCTCCTTGCCGAAGCGCACATGGCGCTCGACGAGCCGGCGCACCCGTACCTCCGGGTCGGGGTCCAGGAACCACACCTCGTCGATGAGCGCGCGCACCGCCGTCCAGGGCCCTGCGGGGCCGTCGTCCAGCAGCAGGTAGTTGCCCTCGGTGACGACGAGCGGGATGTCGGGGTGGACGGCGACACTGCCCGCGACCGCCTCTTCGAGGGACCGGTCGAACGCAGGCGCGTAGACGACGGTGCCCTGCTCGGGGGTGCGTAGCCGGCCGAGCAGGGCCGCGTAGCCCGCGGGGTCGAAGGTGTCGGGGGCGCCCTTGCGCCCGGCCCGCCCCAGCCGGACCAGCTCCGCCTGGGCGAGATGGAAGCCGTCCATCGGTACGAGGACGGCGAGGCCGTCAAGCCGATCGACGATCCGCTCGGCGAGCGTGGACTTGCCCGCGCCCGGCGCGCCCGCGATACCGAGGACATGGCGGGCGCCCGGAACGGCGAGCTTGCGGGCGCGGGCGGCGAGCGCCGCGATCTGCTGCTCATCCATAGGCGGCATTGTTCCATCGCGGCTCTCCGGTGCGGCGGCGGGCGCCCGCGAACCCCGCCCGCGACGCGGCCGACGGCGCCGCGCGAACGCTCCTTCCTACCGCCGCCCGTATCGCCCGGGAGGCGGCCCTGAGGCGGGCGTCAGGTCGATAGGGTTCGGCCATGACGGACCCCGCCCTGGACGCGCTCACGCCACAACTGGCGCAACTCCACTACGCCTCGGCCCCGCAGGACACCGACGGGTCGGCGCCGCGGTTCACCGCCGTCACGCCCGGCACAGGACAGGCGGTCCTCGACGAGGCAGGACAACTGCTCGGGTACGAGCCGCCGCGCGACGCGCCGCCGCACCCGACGACCGCCGAACTGGCCGCGTTTCCGCTGGCGTTCAGTCACAGCCTGCTCGCCGACGGCAGCCGGCTGCTGGCCCGTACGGTGTGCACGGGCGTCGACCACAGCGGACGGTGGTCGTCCTTCCACGCACACGGCGTGCTGTTCCCGCCGGACCCGTACGGCACGGCGACGGACACCAGTGTCCTGCCGGTCGCGGGGTGGGACTCGCCGTTGTGGGCGACCGGAACGCCGGACGGCGGGGTCCCGTTGCCGCTGACCGGTCCCGCCGGACCCGGCGTCTTCGGACCTGCCGCCTTCGGACCTGCCGCCTTCGGCCGGGACGCGCAGGTACGGTTCGCGGCGGCGCGCGCCGCCCAACTCCCCGTCTTCTTCGCCGCGTTGCGGGCACTGCACACCACGGATCCGGGGCGGCGGATCGGACTGGTCGAGCGGGACAGCGCGGATGCCGCCCGGTGGATCGCGCTCGCCAGCACCGTACTTCCGCGCGCGGAGGCGCTGCGGCTGACCTTCACCACGTACACCCGGCGGCCACGCCTCGCACCGCAGCAGATCGTCGGGGTCCTGCCGGACGACGCGCCGTCCCTGAGCGAGCCGGGGCAGACCTTCCGGATCGTGGACCGCGCGACCGCCCCTGGCAGCGCACAGGAACCGGTCACGGACGTATGGGCGCTGACAGCGGCGCGGGTCTGGCTGGCCAGGGCGCCCGAACTCTTCACCGAGGCGGTCGCGTTGCCCGCCGGCGCCTTCTCGGCCGGTGCGCTCGCCGCCGTCGCGCTCTGCGCCGACATCGGGCTCGGCCCCGAGGCACGCACCGAAGCCGCCGTCTGGGCGCGCGCGCACGCGCGCGACCTCGACGACAAGCGGCTGCGCCAGGTCGTCGAAGCGCTCTGCGCACCCTCCGAGGACCGTACGGCGGCCGAATCCGCCGCCCTGTCGGCGCTGTTCGGGACACTGGACAGCCAGGCGCCGTCGGCCACGACCACCCTGCTCGGGGCGCTGGTGCTGACCCTGGCGGTGCGGATGCCGGACGCGGGACACGAGCTGCCCGCGCTCCAACTCATGGCGCTGCCGTCCGAGTTGCGAAGCCGCCTCGCCGTCGAGCTGGCGCCGGAGCTGCGCGGCGGTATCACCCGCGACTCGGCGGGCAGCGGACCTGACACCGCCCGGCCGTTGGGACTGCTGCGCGCCGCCGGCGTGCTCGGTGTGGACTGCGCCGACCTGCTGCCCGCGCTGGCCCGGCGGCTCGCACGGGCGCTGCTCGCCGACCCGGAGGCCGCCTGGACACCGTCCCTGCGCGCCATGGTCGACGATCACTTCGAGCTGCGGACGGCGCTGCTCAGCGCCCTCGACGCGCTCGCGGCGGAGGACCCGTCCGCCGCCGCGCGGCTGCTGGCCCGTACCCCGCTCGACCTCACGGGGGTGCAGGCGCTGCCGCAGCTGCGGATGTGCGCGGGGGCGCCCTGGCTGCCGATACCCGGCGGTGACCGGGTCACCGCCCTGCACGCAGCGCTGCGCGCCTCCGGGGTGTCTCCGCTGGCCGATCCGCTGGTGCTGCGCACGGCCGTACGGCTGGTCTGGGACGGCGGCGCGCCCGCCGCGGGCGAGGCACGGCAGATGCTCGGTGAGACGGGCTCCGACGCGCATCGCGCGGCCGGCACCTGGCGGGCCCTGGTCAGTGCGGCGCTCGAATGTTCGGCGGACGACGCCGACGCGCCCGATCTGGCGCACGAGCTGCTGCGCAGCTTTCCCGACCAGCTGGAGCCGAGGGTGCGCGGCGCGCTGCAACTCCTGCAGTTCGCCAGGGAACTGGAGCGGGGCCGGGCGCAACCGCCATGGACGCAGCGGACACTTACGCTGAAGGCGGCCGTCGAGCCGGTCGAACCCGGCGTCGTCGACCTCGTGTTCGGGATCCTCGCCCGCCATCTGCTCTCCGAGCACCGGCCGGAGGGCGAGCTGTACGCGCTGATCCACTGCGACGAACCGGATCTGCTGGCCGCCTACGGCGCCGCTGCGCGCGCCGACCGGGTACGGGAGCGGCTGGGCGCGGCGCCCGGTTACGTCGCCGACTGTTTCGTCGCGTGGAGTTCGCTGCCCGGGGCCAACCGCCCCTGGGACAAGACCCGTTCGGCGCTGCTCGACAAGGTGCTGCGGCCCGTGGTCCGGGCGCTGCCCGCCGAGGACGTCGCCTCGGTCGAGCACGCTCTTGAGCGGGCCGGGGCCCACCGGGCCGAGGAGTTCCGGCTGTGGAACCGCCCCGGCGCCTTCGGCCGGCTGGGCCGCCGG
>NZ_JTIY01000001.1:5331209-5338970 GCF_000818175.1 Streptomyces sp. AcH 505 | reverse complement strand
CCGGCCGGCCGGCTGATGTCCCGGCCGGCCTGCTGGGTCAGCTCTCGTCGGGCGTCAGCCGCAGCGAGATGCTGTTGATGCAGTACCGCTGGTCGGTCGGGGTGGGGTAGCCCTCACCCTCGAAGACGTGGCCGAGGTGGGAACCGCAGCGTGAGCAGCGCACCTCGACGCGCTTCATGCCCATCGAACGGTCCTCGATCAGCTCGACGGCTTCGGTGTCCTTCGGGTCGTAGAAGGACGGCCAGCCGCAGTGCGACTCGAATTTCGTGTCCGAGCGGAACAGCTCGGCCCCACAGGCGCGACAGGAGTAGACGCCGGTGGTCTTGGTGTCGGTGTACTCGCCGACGAAAGCGGGTTCCGTGGCCGCCTTGCGGAGTACCGCGTACTCCGCGTCGGACAGCTCGGCGCGCCACTGCTCGTCGGGTTTGTCGATGTCGTACGCCATGAGTTCTCCCTCAGGGTCTGGCCGGACCTCAGTCGGTCAGGCGGGCCAGGATGACGGGACCGAGGTCCGTGACGTCACCCGCGCCCATGGTGAGAACGAGATCGCCCGCCCTCACCATTCCCGCGACGGTCTCCGGCACGGCGTTCTTGTCCGACAGGGCCGTGACCTGGGCTCCGGCGGCGCGGGCAGCGTCGATGATCAGGGCGCTGGTGATGCCGGGAATCGGGTCCTCGCGCGCCGGGTAGATGTCGAGCACCACGGAGGCGTCGGCGAGGGCGAGCGCCTGGCCCATTTCCGTGCCCAGCTCCTGGGTGCGCGAGAACAGGTGCGGCTGGAAGACCACCAGGATGCGGGAGCCGTCAGGGACCGCCGCGCGCATCGCTTCGAGGTCGGCCGTCATCTCCGTCGGGTGGTGCGCGTACGAGTCGATCACCTGGACGCCGGCCGCCTCGCCCTTGAGCTGGAGGCGGCGCTTGACGCCGGTGTACGTGCCGATCGCCGACGCCAGATTGTGCGCGGGAACGCCGAGGGCGACACCGGCGGCGAGCGCGGCGACGGCGTTGTCGGCGTAGTGCCGGCCGGGGACCGAGACGGTGAAGGTCAGGAAGCGGCCGTCGAGGACGACGGTGACCTCGCTGGTCAGCCCGCGTGCGGTGACCTTGTGGACCCGTACGTCCGCGTTCTCGGCGGCGCCGTAGGTGACGACCTTGAGCGTGGACAGGTCACGGACCCGGGAGGCCAGCTCGACCGCGCCCGGCTGGTCGGCGGAGATCACCAGGGTGCCGCCGGGGACGACCTTGCCGACGAAGGTCTCGAAGGACTCGTAGATCTCGTCCATCGACGCGTAGTTCGCGTGGTGGTCCAGCTCCACGTTGAGGACGATCGCGACCTCGGGGTCGTACTTCTGGAAGCTGCGGTCGCTCTCGTCGGCCTCGGCGACGAAGATGTCGCCGGCGCCGTGCTGGGCGTTGGTGCCGGGCCCGGTGAGGTCGCCGCCGATCGCGTACGACGGGTCGAGCCCCAGCTCGGTCAGGGCGACGGCCAGCATGGAGGTGGTGGTGGTCTTGCCGTGCGTGCCGGCGACGGCGATCGACCTGCGGCCTCGCATCAGCGAGGCCAGCGCGTCGGAGCGGTGCACGACGGGGATCGACAGCTCGGCGGCGCGTGCCAGCTCCGGGTTGTCGGCGCGGATGGCGCTGGAGACGACCACGCACGAGGCGTCGTCGGCGAGATGCGCGGCCGCGTGTCCGACATGGACGGTGGCTCCCTGCGCGCGCAGCGCCTCCGCCGTCTCCGACTCCTTCGCGTCACTGCCGGCGACCTTGGCGCCGCGCTGGGCCAGGATCTTCGCGATCCCGGACATCCCGGCGCCGCCGATACCGATGAAGTGCGGCCGTTCCATGGCGTCGGGGATGCCGGTTTCGGGTGCCATTCGCGTTTCTCCCAGGGCAGGCGTGCGTGACGTGTTCGTGCGGTCACCCAGCCTATTCGCTGTGCGCGAAGAGCTTGAGCACCGGGACACCGACCTTGTGGCGGGCGCGCGATGCCCAGTCGCGGTGGAAGAACTCCTCCACGTAGTGCGGCTCGGTCAGCACGATCACCTCGTCGGCGCCCGCCTCGTCCACGACGGCCTTGAGGCCGTCCAGCGGGTGCTCCTCGACCACCCGTCCGGTGGCCTGGGAGCCCTGCGCGCGCAGCGCGGCCAGCGAATGTTCGAGCGCCAGTTCCGCGGGTCGTCTCGCGTCCGCCCCCTCCGGCACGTCACCTTCCTGGGACGCCTCCTTCAGCTCCCCGAAGGCGACGTCGTCGATGGCGCGCAGCAGTACGTCGGCCTGGTCACCGCGCGGCTGCATGAGCACGACGAAGGAGATGGTCTCGTCGCCGTGCAGGGTCGTGACGAACTCCACGTCCTCGGGCGACAGAGGCTTCTCGATCATCAATACGCTTGTGAACACGACAGCGCCCTTCGTCCGTCCTCGTGGGCCGGTGCGGCCCACTGCTGAAACCATCCTTCCCCGTGCCCGCACGGGGTCTGCGTGTACATGATCCTGCCCATCCAGAGCTAACCGGAACAGCGGATTCCGCTCCTCCTCAGCTCCGACGGTATCGGGTGAAGAGGAACCCCTCCTCCTCCAGGAGCGCCGCGAGGGCGAAGCGCTCGGGTACGGCGAGTGCGGGTCCCCCCGCGATGCGCTGCGCGTACCCCGAAGTCAGCGTGGGAGACATGGTCAGACACAGTTCGTCCAGCACCCCCGCGGCGACGAACTGGCCCAGCAGCCTCGGTCCGCCCTCGGTCAGCAGCCGCCGCAGACCCCGCGCGGCGAGCGCCTGGACGGCGCGGGCCGGCTCCACGCCGGGGCCGTCCCCCGCGATCACCACCTCGGCGCCCGCCTTCTCCGCCTCCCGCACCCGCTCGGGCGGCGCCGCGGCGCCGGTGAGCACCAGGGTCGGTACGAGCGGCGCCGTGAACAGCGGCAGCGAGAAGTCGAGAGCCAGCCCTGCCGTGACGATCGCGATGGCCGGCGCCGGCCCCTGTCCCGCCGCCTCCCGGCGCGCCGCGAAGGCGTCCCGGGCGCGGGCCGGCCGGTAGCCCTCCTGCCGAACCGTTTCCGCGCCGACCACCACCACATCGGCCAGGGCGCGCAGCACGCCGAAGATCCGCATGTCGGCGGCGGACGAGATGGTCTGCGAGCGGCCGTCGTGCTGGGCCGCGCCGTCCAGCGTGGAGACCATGTTGGCCCGCAGCCAGTGGCCCGCGCCGTCCAGGTCCCGCGGATAGGCGTACGCGTCCGCCAGCTCGTCGAGCGTCCAGTCACCGGCGGTGCCGGAGCCGGTCCGGCCGGAGGCTGCCTGATCGGAGGCCGGCCGATCGGAAGCTGCGGAGGCTGTCTCATCGGTCACAGGGAACAGGCGTCGCATGCGAAGCAGTCTGGCACGGCGCATAAGCTTGTGAGTTGTGTCGTCCTCCCCCGCCGCCCCCGGCCAGCACCCGATAGCCCGCGCGGCCCTCATCTCCCTGTGCGCACGCGAGCCGCGGGTCCCCGCCGAACGGCTCGTCGCCGAGATGGTCCCGCCGCCGCGCTTCGGCTCCGTACGGTTCGACACGTACGTACCCGACCCGAAGCAGCCCAGCCAGACCGAGGCCGTCACCGTACTGAGCGCCTTCGCCGCGGGCCTGGACCGGCCGGGACCCGGTTCCGCGGCCGGTGAGGGCGGCGGGATGCGCCGCTGGTTCGGCCGGAAGCCCTCGGCCCCCGCCGGGCCCCGGGGGATCTATCTGGACGGCGGCTACGGCGTCGGCAAGACCCATCTGCTCGCCTCGCTGTGGCACGCCACCCCCGCGCCCGCCGAGCTGAAGGGCTTCGGCACGTTCGTGGAGCTGACCAACCTGGTCGGCGCGCTGGGCTTCCAGCAGACCGTACGGACGCTCGGCGGCCACCGGCTGCTGTGCATCGACGAGTTCGAGCTGGACGACCCCGGCGACACCGTGCTCGTCTCGACTCTGCTCGGCAAGCTGGTCGACTCGGGGGTGGCACTCGCCGCGACCTCCAACACCCTGCCGGGCAAGCTCGGTGAGGGCCGGTTCGCCTCCGCCGACTTCCTCCGCGAGATCCAAGGGCTCGGCGCGCACTTCAGGCCGCTGCGGATCGACGGCGACGACTACCGCCACCGGGGTCTGCCCGAGGCACCCGAGCCGTTCACCGAGGAGCAGGTGACCAGGACGGCGCACGCCACCGAGGGCGCCAGCCTGGACGACTTCCCCGCGCTGCTCGGCCATCTCGCCTCGGTCCACCCCAGCCGCTACGGCGCGCTGACGGAGGGTCTGCGGGTCGCCTGCCTCACCGGCGTGGGCCCGGTGCCCGACCAGTCGACGGCGCTGCGGCTCGTCGTACTCGCCGACCGGCTGTACGACCGCGAGGTGCCGGTGCTGGCCTCCGGCGTGCCCTTCGACCGGCTTTTCAGCGACGAGATGCTGAACGGCGGCTACCGGAAGAAGTACTTCCGGGCGATCTCCCGGCTGACAGCACTGGCGCGTGACGCCAAGGGGCTGCTGGCCGAGTAGGTTCGGAGCCGCGCCGAGTAGGTTCGGTGCCGTAACGACGTGCGATCACCTCGCACACCTCATCAGAAGGGTTCCATCATGGCTACCACGCGCACGGCACACACCGTCTGGGAGGGCGACCTCGCCCAGGGCAAGGGCCTTGTCACCTTCGACTCCTCCGGCATCGCCGAGCAGCCGGTTTCCTGGGCCTCACGCGCCGAGCAGGCCAACGGCAAGACCAGCCCGGAGGAGCTGATCGCCGCCGCTCACTCCAGCTGCTTCTCGATGGCCCTCTCGAACGGTCTCACCAAGGCCGGCACCCCGCCGACCAAGCTGACCACCAGCGCCGATGTCACCCTCGTGCCCGGTACCGGCATCACCGGCATCCACATCACGGTGCAGGGTGAGGTCGCGGGCCTGGACGAGGCGGACTTCGTCAAGGCCGCCGAGGACGCGAAGGCGAACTGCCCCGTGAGCCAGGCGCTGTCGGGCACCAGCATCACGCTGAGCGCCTCGCTCGCCTGACCCGCCCTCCCCGCCGGGGTCGTCCGGCACGACCGGTGACCGCGGCAGGACCGGCTGACCCGCATGCCGCGCACATGCGGGTCACGCCGGTCGCGTTCCGCCGTGATCCGGCGCACCCTCGATACAACTGATCCGAAGGGGTGCCCGGTGAGCAAGAAGGACGCGAAGAAGGACGACGCGAAGAAGGCCAAGAAGGCCGAGAAGGCGCACAAGCCGTCCGAGCGGCGCTCGCGGGACGAGCCGGCCCTGCGTGACCTGCTGCGCGTCCCGCCCGGCGAGCCGGCCGTACTCGCCTCGTACGATCCGCGGGCGACGCCCGGCGGCCCGGAGGACAAGGCCGCGGGACGCGAGGCCATGACCCGGATGGCCGAAGACCTCACCGCGCTCCAGGACCGGCTCTACGCGGCCAGCACGGCGGGCGACCGCCGCCGGCTGCTGCTCGTCCTCCAGGGCATGGACACCAGCGGCAAGGGCGGCACCCTCAAGCATGTGATCGGGCTGTTCAACCCGGCGGGCTGCCGGATCAGGGCCTTCAAGGCGCCGACCGCCGAGGAGCGCAGCCACCCGTTCCTGTGGCGGATCAAGCGGGCGCTGCCCGAGCCGGGCGAGATCGGCATCTTCGACCGCTCGCACTACGAGGACGTGCTGATCGCCAAGGTGCGCGAGCTGGCGCCGCGCCGGGACATCGGCCGCAGGTACGGCCAGATCAACCGGTTCGAGCAGTCGCTCGCGGACGACGGCGTGACGGTCGTGAAGGTCTTCCTGCACATCAGCTACGAGGAGCAGCGCGACCGGCTGCTCGCGCGCATCGACAACCCGGACAAGCACTGGAAGTTCACCCCGGACGACATCGAGGACCGGTCGCTGTGGCCGGCGTACCACGACGCGTACGAGACGGCCCTGACCCGCTGCACCTCGGCGCAGACCCCCTGGTACGTGGTGCCGGCCGACCGGAAGTGGTACCGCAACTGGGCCATCAGCAAGCTGCTGTTGGAGCATCTCCAGGCGCTGGACCCGCAGTACCCGAAGGGCGACTTCGACGTGGCGGCGAGCCGCGAGCGGCTGCTGGCGATGGACTGAGCACGGGCTCGGGGGCGAGGGTCGGGGGCGGCCCTGGGGACGGGCCCGGGGACGGGCGCGGGACACGCGGCATGCTCGACACGAACGCCATGTGCCCGATCCGCGTAGATCATCATATATTTTCCGTGAGTGACCAGATACGTACGCACGCTCGCCACGGCCACCGCCCTGAGTGCTGCCCTGGGCGCCGCCCTGACCGGCTGCGGCGCGCAGCAGCCGCCGGTTCTCCACTCCCCGGCAGCGGCCGTCCTGCGCCCGGCCACGGTCAAGGGGCCGCCGACCATGGCGCCGGGCCGTGGCGGGCTGACCCCGGTCTTCAAGCGCGGCCTCGGCACGGCGGGCCGGACCGTCGCGCTCACCTTCGACGCCGACATGGCGCCGGACGACGGCGAGCGCGCCGCGGACGGGGAGCGGTTCGACAACCCCGAGCTGATCGCGCTGCTGCGCCGGCTCGAAGTGCCGTCGACGATCTTCATGACGGGCCGCTGGGCCGAGGAGTACCCGGCGCAGGCGGACTCCATCGGCGACGACCCGCTCTTCGAGGTCGCCAACCACTCGTACAGCCACCGGGCGTTCACACGTCACTGCTACGGGCTGCCCGAGCTGCGGGGCGACGAGCGGTCGGCCGACGTCGAGCACGCCTTCGCCGCGTTCCACGCGGCCGGCGTGCACCATGTCATGCCGTACTTCCGCTTCCCCGGCGGCTGTTACGACCGGTCGGCGCTGCGGGCGATCGGCCCGGCGAAGGTGACGGCGGTGCAGTGGGACGTCGCGGGCGGCGACGTGCTCGCCACGAACGCGGACGCGGTCGCCCGGCAGGTGGTCGACGGGGTCGCGCCGGGCTCGCTGGTGGTCCTGCACTGCTCACGCAGCGCGGCGCCGGTGACGGAGGAGGCGGTGGAGCAGATCGTGCCCCGGCTGCGCGAGCGCGGCTACCGCTTCGTCAAGGTCTCTCAGCTGATGAAGCGCTGACGGGCCCTGCGGGCTGTCGTTGTGACCACCTAGGTCCTGTCCGGCCGGACAGGGTCTAGCCGGAACAGGCCTGGCGCTGGGCTTCCTGCCATGTGCAGACAGGGCAGAGCGTGGCGCCCTTCACCGAGTTGGGATGCTCGGTCGGCTCCCGGCACAGCACGCATTCCGCGTACCCGACGTCTTCAGCTACCTCTGCCATGCGGCCAAGCTTACGACCCGGGTCCGACGGTCGGCTCAGCCCCGGCGGACGCCGAGCGTGCAGACGACCGCGCCCACCGCCGCCGCGACCAGGACGGCTGCCGCCGCCGGCAGCACGGGGATGGGGATCATCCCCGTCCGTGACCCCGTCACCAGCGCGCTGACCGCGTACTTCGCCGGCGATCCGCTCGACACCAGCGCCAGCAGGGCGACGAGCGAGGTCGCCGCGATCGACCAGCCGCGGGCGCGCAGCAGCGGCCGGTTGCACAGGGCGCCGGTCGCGGCGCCGAGCAGCAGACAGACGAGCGCGACGAGCAGCCCGGCGGCCCCCGCGGGCAGCAGCGGCACCGCCACGGTGTGGTCCTCGTTGTCCGGCGCGCTGATCACCGTCACGATCGCCGTGCCCACGACGCCGAGCGCGGCGGCGCAGACCGCGCCGGCCAGCAGCGCGGCGAGATGGACGCGGGCGGGTCCGGTGGCGGCGGCCGTCACCGCGCGG
>NZ_JTIY01000001.1:5326020-5330545 GCF_000818175.1 Streptomyces sp. AcH 505 | reverse complement strand
CGGCGCAGCGCCCGGCGGGCCGCTCACCACGATCCGTGTCTCCGGTCCGCGCTCCCCCGGCCCCGCCCCGGTCGCCTCCGTGGCCGGACGGCGCAGCAGGCCGCCGTCGGCCACCGCGTACACCTCGTCGGCGACGCCGCGGAGCCGGGCCGGGTCGTGGTCGACGAAGACCACCGTGCTGCCCGCGGCGACCCGCTCGGCGACGGCACGGTCCAGTTCGTCACGCGCCGCCGCGTCGAGTCCCGTCCACGCCTCGTCGAGCACCAGCAACTCGGGCTCGGCGAGCAGCGCCTGGGCGACGGCGACCTTCTGGCTCGTCCCCTTGGACAGTTCGGCCATGGGGGTACGGGCGTGCCCGGCGGCGCCGAACCGGTCGAGCCATTCGACCGCGCGCCCCGCAGCGGGCCCGGCGGCCAGACCGTGGATCCGGCCCAGGTGGGTCAGATATCCGGCCGCCGTGAACGGCAGCGCGACCGGGAAGCGTTCCGGCACGTAGGCCGTGCGGGGCCGGCCGGTGACGCGCCCCTCCGTGGGGCTGTCGACACCGGCCAGCAGCCGCAGCAGGGTCGACTTGCCGCCGCCGTTGACTCCCTCGACCCTGACCAGGGCGTGCGCGGGCAGCTCCAGATCGATCCCGCGCAGCACCCACGGTCCGCCGAGCCCGTAACGGCGGCCCACCCGCTGCAGCATCATCGACGGATCAGTTCGCCGAGGCCTTCACCGGCGTGACCTCGCTGGGCCTGACGATCACGAACCCCTCGCCCTGGAGCATCAGTTGAACGGCCTCGCCGGAGCCGCCGCGGATCATCGAGCCGATGGACTGGGAGCGGTGCAGCGAGGTGTTCAGCTGCGCGCTCCAGCCGACGACGGCGTCGGTGTCGACGTAGACCGGCGCCTGCGTGGTCACCGGGATCACGATCGGGTTGCCGTCGCAGATGACGGCGAGCTTCCCGTAGCCGGTGAAGAGACTGTTGAAAAGGCCGCCACCGGTCATGCCGGCGCCCTTCACCGTCTTTATCTCGTACGACAGGGTCGGGTCGAAGCACAGCACGTTGCGGCCGTTGATGGTGAGCGCGTCGCCCTGCTCGATGTCGACGATGAAGCAGTTCTCGGCCTCGTGCGCGAACCACGCCTCGCCCTGGCCCTTGACCGCCATCAGCGGCAGCCCCTCGCCGGTGACGGCACGCTTCAGCATGCCGCCGATGCCCTGCCCCTTGCGTTCGAACTGCAGATTGCCGCGGAAAGCGATCATCGATCCCTGCCGCGCGTGCATCTCGCCGTTGACGGCGTATTTGACCGATTTGGCGTTCTGCAGGGTCATCCCTGGGACGCTCGCCTGCTGCGCCATGTTCTCTGTGGCAAAGAGATCGCTCTTCATGCCGTGCATCCTGGCCCGGAGGCACCCATTCCGCCAAGCCGTTCCGCCGGGAAGGTGCGCCGCGCCCCCTGCGAGACTGGTGGGGTGAGCAGCGACAGCACAGACAGCCCGTTCGAAGACGCGCGATCCGAGCGCGACGCGGCCCCGCAGTACGTACTGCCTCTGGTGGTCCACCTGGAGAAGCCCGCACCGCCGACCCGCACCGACGCCCTGGAGACGGCGGCCCGCGCGGTGCTCGCCATGCTCAGCGACGAGCGCTCGCTGGGCGAGGGCGAGTGGGCGCAGGCCGTACGGGACTGGCAGGACGCCAGGATCCGCAAGGTGGTACGGCGCGCACGCGGCGCCGAGTGGCGGCGCGCCTCGGCGCTCCCGGGCCTCACCGTCACCGGACCCGACCGGACCGAGGAGGACCGCTCGGCGGCCGAGGTACGGGTCTTCCCGCCGGTCCCGCTGGACGGCTGGCCCAAGGAGCTGGCCAAACTCCAGGTCTCCGGCACGGAGCTGGACGACCCGCGGCCGCCCCCGGCGCCCGACCTGACGGGTCCGGTGCTGTGGCTCAATCCGCAGCTGGACATGTCGGCGGGCAAGGCGATGGCCCAGGCAGGCCACGGCGCCCAACTCGCCTGGTGGGAACTGTCCGAGGCGGACCGCAAGGCCTGGCGGGAGGCGGGCTTCGCGCTCGCCGTCCGTACGGCGGACGTCCAGCAGTGGCTCCGACTGACCGGCAGCGGGCTACCGTTGGTCCGCGATGCCGGTTTCACGGAGATCGCCGCGGGCTCGGCGACGGTGGTCGCCGACCATCCGGCGCTGCGCCGCTGAACATTCGCGCCGGGCGTTACGTATCTCCCAATGCCGTCAAGCAGGTTGACCGGCCGCGCGGTCGGCGGTTGATTCCGCGGTGTCACATATCGGTTCGGGAGGCAGCACATTGTTGCGACGTATCAACGGCACGGCGCTCATCATCGCGGCACTCGTCGCCACGGTCGGGGCGCTGGCTTTCCCCGTGTGGTCCTACGCGGACCGTTCGGGGACCGGCCAGGCGAATGTCGCCGCATCGACCGTGCAGACCAAGTGGGGGCCGCTGACGGCGGCCGACCGTGACTTCCTGGTACGGGTCCGGCTCGCCGGGCTGTGGGAGCTGCCGGCCGGGCAGCAGGCCATCCAGCGGGCGCCGAGTCAGGCCATCAAGGACTGCGGTGACCATCTCGTCGTCGGCCACACCGACCTCGACAAGCGGGCGCGCAGTGTCGCCGCCCAGCTCGGGGTTGAGCTGCCCAACCAGCCGAACCCGCAACAGCAGGGCTGGCTGCGGGAGTTGTCGGCGGCCAAGGGCGTGGACTACGAGCACAAGTTCGCCGACCTGCTGCGCAACGCGCACGGCAAGGTCTTCATGGTGATCGCGAGCATCAGGAACAGCACCAGGAACACCCTGATCCGGGACCTGGCGACCGATGCCAACCAGACCGTCCTCGACCACATCACGATGCTGGAGAAGACCGGTTTCGTGAACTTCGACTCCATCGCCGACGAGGCCGCGGGGCTGACGACCGCGAGCCCGACCGGGCCGCCGCCGCCCAACGGCGATCTGCCGCCGGCGCCGAAGCCCGCGACGCCGACCGGCGAGGACGAGTCGTTCACCTCCCGGCCCTCGCCGCAGCCCGGCGTACCGACGGCCGTCAACACCGACCGGCCCGCGCCGCAGGAGGCGTCCAGGAGGCCGATGGACATGCCGATGCCGTGACACTCCGGCTGACACCCGGCTGACACCCGGCCGGTGGCCGGCCCGGCGGGGCAAGCTCAAATCAACCTCTGAGCTTGCGCCGCCGCCGGTTCGGCGCCGCCCGGCCGGGCCATCACCCCAGGAGCACGCAAACGGGGGAGGAAAACATGAAAGGCACCCACGGCACACCGGAGCTGGGGATCGGCATCGGCTGGCGCCCGGAGATCGCGGACGCCGTCGAGGCGCTGGACGGGGTCGACTGGGTCGAGGCGGTCGCCGAGAACCTCTGCGCCGACCATCTGCCGGACTCGCTCGTCCGACTGCGCGAGCGGGGCGTCACCGTCGTCCCGCACGGCGTCTCGCTCGGGCTCGGCGGCGCCGACCGGCCCGATCCTGGGCGGCTGGCCGACCTCGCCGAACGGGCGCAGGCGCTCGGCTCGCCGCTGGTCACCGAGCACATCGCGTTCGTCAGGGCCGGCGGCGCGCTGACCGCTTCGCCCGGCCTGGAGGCCGGTCATCTGCTGCCGGTGCCGCGCACGAAGGACGCGCTGCGGGTGCTCTGCGAGAACGTGCGCATCGCCCAGGACTCGCTGCCGGTGCCGCTCGCAGTGGAGAACATCGCCGCGCTGATCTGCTGGCCCGACGAGGAGATGAGCGAGGGCCAGTTCCTCGCCGAACTGGTGGAGCGCACCGGCGTCCGGCTGCTGATCGACGTCGCCAATCTGCACACCAACCACGTCAACCGCGGTGAGGACCCGGCGACCGCGCTCGACGAACTGCCGGTCGAGGCCATCGCGTACGTCCATGTCGCCGGCGGTGTCGAGCGCGACGGGGTCTGGCACGACACCCACGCCCACCCCGTCACCCGGCCGGTGCTCGACGTACTGGCCGAGCTGCGCTCCCGTACCGCGCCGCCCGGCGTGCTGCTGGAGCGCGACGACGACTTCCCGCCTGCCGCGGAGCTGGCCGCCGAACTCGACACCATCCGCGAGACGGTCGCGGCAGGACCCACGCCTGCGGGCGGTCGCGTACCGCCGCGCGTCACGGCGGCGTGGGCCGGCGGCACGGACGATGAGGGGGCCCGGCAGCGGCTCGCCCTGCGGCAGACCGCCCTGCTCTCCGCGCTGGTCGACGGCGGGCCCGTACCCGAGGGCTTCGACGCGCACCGGCTCGGTGTGCAGAGCCGCGCGCTCACCGCCAAACGCGCCGACGTCGTCGCCAAGATCGCCCCGGAGCTGCCGGAGATCCTGGGCGACGGCTACCGCCCCGCGTTCGTCGGGTACGGCGCGCACCACCCGCTGCGCGGCGGTTACCGGCGTGACGCGCTGGACTTCGCCGAGCATCTGCTCACCGAGGGCCTTCCGGCGGACGCGGCGGCGCGCCGCAGGCTCGACCTGTGGTGGCGGGAGCGCGCCGCGGCCCGCCCG
>NZ_JTIY01000001.1:5315582-5325995 GCF_000818175.1 Streptomyces sp. AcH 505 | reverse complement strand
CGCCGGGCCACCCGGCTGGCACGCGCCGCCCGCGCGGCGCTGGTCAGGCACTGACCGCGCCGTCCCGCACGGCCCGGCACACCACGGCCCGTTCCGCATCCCGGGAGCGGCCCTTGGAGTGGTCCGGTGCCGCGTCGGGGTCACAGCGCCCGACACCTGGCACCGGTCCTTGGAAAGATCACCCCGGCCGCCCACGCTCGCCTTCCGCATGCACGCAGGACATGCACGCTCGAAGGGAAAGCGATGAGAGCAGCAGTCAAGTACGGGGCTCTGGCCACCCTCGGCTCCCTGGTCCTGTCGGCGCTCGTCGTCGCCCCGGCGAGCAACGCGGCAGGCTCGGACACGCGCGCCGCCGGTACGCACGGCGCGGGCACGGCGGCGGGCGCCGGTACGACGACCGCCGAGAGGTACGGCGTCGCGCTGGCGGCCGAGCGTGCCGCAGCCGCCGGGATCACGTTCGGCACCTGCCCCAAGAACGAGATGCTGCCCCCGCCCATCACCTGCGGCACGGTCAAGGTCCCGCTCGACTACGCGGCGCCCGATGGCCGCACGATCGCGCTCACCGTCAGCCGGGTGCGCGCCTCGGGCAAGCCGCAGGACCGGCAGGGCGCCTTCGTCTTCAACCCCGGCGGGCCCGGCGCCTCCAGCATGTACTTCCCGATGGCGGCGGTCATGCCGGAGTGGAAGCGGATCGCCGCCGCGTACGACATCGTCGGCTACGCGCCGCGCGGCGTCGGCCACTCGGCCCCGCTGTCCTGCGAGGACCCCGCCGACTTCGCCAAGGCGCCGACCCAGTCGCCCCGGCATC
Source organism: Streptomyces sp. AcH 505 (assembly GCF_000818175.1). Taxonomy (GTDB): domain Bacteria; phylum Actinomycetota; class Actinomycetes; order Streptomycetales; family Streptomycetaceae; genus Streptomyces. The sequence continues at coordinate 5,325,187 of NZ_JTIY01000001.1, read as the reverse complement.
CTTCGGAGTCGTACAAGCGGGAGCGGATCGCCGAGGCCAAGGCCTACGCCCAGGGCTGCGCCGACCGCGCGGGCGCCGCGCTGCCGTTCTACACGTCGCTGAACAACGCACGCGACCTCGATGTGCTGCGGGCCGCCCTCGGTGAGCAGAAGCTGACCTTCATGGGGTCCTCGTACGGGACGTACTTCGGCGCGCTGTACGCGACGCTCTTCCCGTCCCACGTCCGCCGTATGGTCTTCGACTCGGCGGTCGACCCGGACCCCCGGCAGATCTGGTACCGCAACAACCTCGACCAGTCGCGCGCCTTCGAGCAGCGCTGGGCCGACTTCCGCGCCTGGGTCGCCAAGCACGACAAGACGTACCACCTCGGCACCGACGCGGCGGCCGTGCAGAAGAGCTACGAGCAGGTGCGGGCCCGGGTGGCGCAGGAGCCGGCCGGCGGGAAGGTCGGCCCCGGCCAGCTCCAGGCGGCGATGCTCGGGGCGGGTTACTACGACGACTACTGGGCGATGCGCGCCACGGCGCTCTCCGAGTTCGTCAAGGGCAACGAGCAGCCGCTGATCGAGCAGGCGAGTCCGCAGCCCGCGGCGGCCGTCGACAACGAGAACGGCAACGCGGTCTACACGGCGGTCGAGTGCAACGACGCGCCGTGGCCGACGGACTGGCACGTCTGGGACCGCGACAACACCGCGCTCGCGGCGCGGGCGCCGTTCGAGACGTGGGACAACGCGTGGATGAATCTGCCGTGCGCCTACTGGCCCGCTCCCCGGCAGCAGCCGGTCGACGTCCGCACCTGGCCGGGCCAGTTGCCGCCGACGCTGATCCTGGCGGCCGAGCGGGACGCGGCGACCCCGTACCCCGGCGCGCTCGAACTGCAGAAGCGGCTGGCGGGTTCCGTGCTGGTGACGGAGCGGAACGCGGGCACGCACGGCATCGCGGGCGGCAGCAACGCCTGCGTCAACACGTACGTGGAGGACTACCTGCTGACCGGACGGACGCCGGTGCGGCGCGCCGAATGCGCGCCGCACGCGGAACCGAACCCGGTGTCGCTGGACGGCCGGTCGGGCGGCCGGAAGCTGCCGCCGGTCGTCTGATCTTCCGGGAGTCGGACAGGTGGCCGGGCCGGCCGGTCAGGCCAGTCCCGCCACCAGGTCCGCCACCGACTTGCGGCGGCCCGTGAAGAACGGGATCTCCTCACGGACGTACTTACGGGTCTCGGAGCCCCGCAGATGGCGCATCAGGTCGACGATGCGGTACAGCTCGTCCGCCTCGAAGGCCAGGATCCACTCGTAGTCGCCGAGTGAGAACGACGCCACGGTGTTGGCCCGTACGTCGGGGTAGTCGCGGGCCATCTTGCCGTGCTCGGCGAGCAGCGCGCGGCGGTCGGCGTCCGGCAGCAGGTACCAGTCGTAGGAGCGCACGAACGGGTAGACGCTCACATAGTCGCGGGGCTGCTCGTCGGCGAGGAACGCCGGGATGTGCGACTTGTTGAACTCGGCGGGGCGATGCAGCGCCATGTTCGACCAGACCGGTTCGAGGGCGCGGCCCAGCTTGGTGCGGCGGAAGCGGTTGTACGCGTCCTGCAGCTCGTCCGAGGTCTCGGCGTGCCACCAGATCAGCACGTCGGCGTCGGCGCGCAGCGCGGACACGTCGTACGTGCCGCGCACGGTGACGTCGGCCTTCGCGAGCTGGTCGAACAGGGCCTGGACCTCGGCGGCGTGGTCGTCGCGGTCCTCGGGCAGCGCGTCGCGCAGCTTGAAGACGGACCACAGGGTGTAGCGGATGACCTCGTTGAGGTCCTTGGCCTTCTTGCCCGCGTTCGGGGACTTGTCCGGTGCAGCAGTCATGCGGCTATTCTCCCGTGCCCCGGCCGGTGCCCCGCGCCGGGGTGAGCGTGGCGATGATCTCGTCGGCGGCCCGGCGGGCGCTCGCGACACAGGCGGGGATGCCGACGCCGTCGTAGGCCGCGCCCGCGACGCGCAGTCCGGGCAGCGCGCCGACCGCGGCACGCACCCGGGCGATCCTGGCCTGGTGTCCGACGGGGTACTGCGGCAGCCCGCCGGTCCACCGGGTCACCAGCGAGGCGACGGGTTTGCCGGTGAGCCCGGTCGCGGCGCCGAGGTCGTGCACGGACAGGTCGACGAGTTCGGCGTCCTCGCGGTGCAGCTGCTCCTCCTCGCCGTAGCGCCCGACGGAGGTGCGCAGGACGAACAGGTCCGGGGCGGCCTCGGCGACCCAGCCCCATTTACGGGTCGAGAACGTGGCCGCCTTGATGGTGTGTCCGTCGACGGGCGGTACGAGAAAGCCGCTGCTGTCCGGCAGCGCGGCCAGGTCGGCGCGGCGGAAGGCCATGGTGACCAGCGCCATCGACGCGTACTCGATCGCGGCGAGTTCGGCCGATGCGGTGGGTGATTCGTCGGCGAGGAGCGCGGAAGCGGACCAGGCGGGGGTCGCCAGGACCACACCGTCGGCGCTGAGCAGCTCCCGGTCGGTGCGCACCCGCCAGCCGTCGGCGGTGCGCGCGAGGCCGAGGACGGGGGTCTCCAGCAGGATCTCGCCGCCGGCTGCCCGTACGGCGTCGGCGACGGCGCCCGGCAGCCGGCCGATGCCGCCCCGGATGCCGGCGAAGACGGGGGCGCCGACCTGCTGGGGTCCCGCGGCGGCAGCGGCCTTGGCCTGGATGTCGCGTACGCCCGCGAGCAGCGAGTCGTGGTCCTGGACGGCGGCGAAGAGCTGCGGCACGGCGGCCTTCATCGAGATCCGGTACGCGTCGCCCGCGTAGACCCCGCCGAGCAGCGGCTCCACGAGCCGGTCGACGACCTCACGGCCGAGCCGCTCGGCGACGTAGTCACCGACGGAGACGTCGTCGCCGACCTCGGTGCGCGGCAGCCCGGGTTCCGCCGCGATCCGGGCGAGTCCTTCGGCGGACAGCAGCCCGGCGAGCGCTTCGGGGTCCCCGGGGACGCCCATCACATGGCCCTTGGGCATCGGCCGCAGCTCGCCCCGGCTCCAGATGGCGGATCCGGCGGCGCTGGGCGGCTGGAGCAGGTCATCGAGCCCCACCTCGCGCGCGAGGCCGACGGCCTCCGGGCGGCGGGCCAGCATCGACTCGGCGCCGAGGTCGACGGGGGCGCCCTCGATCTCGCCGGCGCGCAGCTTTCCGCCGAGCCTGTCGGTGCCCTCCAGCAGCGTCACCCGTACCCCGGCGGTGACCAGCCGGTGCGCCGCCGCGAGCCCGGCGATACCGCCGCCGGCCACCACGACATGCCTGGCGCGCGTACCAGGCTGCTCCGTTCCCGTGTCCATGGCCTCCACTCTCTCAAACCGCTCCGACATGCCGTGACCGAGTCCTGACCGTGACTGCTTCGAGACCGCGGAACGGCAACCCGCTCGGCGGTCCGTTACGTCGAACCGGCACGACGCACGATCGTTCACAGGGGGGCCGACATGCGCGCAACACCCGCTATCGCGGCAGTACTTCTCACCGCTTCACTCGCTCTCGCCGGTTGTTCGGCCGACACGGATTCAGGCAGCGCCGACAAGGCGGCGAACAGCGCCGCCCGGCCTCGGGAGGGCGCGCCGGGCGCCGCGGCGCAGGCCGACGGCACACCGCGCGAGCAGCAGAAACAGCAGCAGGCGACCGCACGCTCCGCGACCTACGTCATCAGGACCGCGGAGCTGACCGTGCAGGTCACGGACACGGAGAAGGCGCTCGCCACCGCCCGTACCACCGCTGTGGGGGCGGGCGGGCTCGTGCAGAACGAGTCCACCGAGCGGGACTCGACCAATCATGTGACCTCCACCATCGTGCTGCGGGTCCCGCAGGAGTCGTACGACGAGGTGCTGGACGAACTGGCCGGCACCGGGCGGCTGGTGGCGCGCAGCTCCGACGCGAAGGACGTCACCGACCAGGTGGTCGACGTGGACAGCCGGGTCTCCTCGCAGCGCGCCAGCGTGGCGCGGGTGCGGGAGTTGATGGACCGGGCCACGAAGCTCAGCGATGTGGTCGAGCTGGAAGGCCAGTTGAGCAGCCGTCAGGCCGATCTGGAGTCGCTGCTCTCCCAGCAGGCGTCGCTCAAGAACCGTACGAGCATGGCGACGATCTCGCTGAACCTGTCCCAGAAGCACGCGGTGGCGGCCAAGGAGAAGGCGGAGGACGATCCGGGCTTCCTGGACGCCCTGGGCGGCGGCTGGGACGCCTTCACCGGCACGCTGCGCTGGATCGGCGTCGTGATCGGCGCCGTGGCACCCTTCGCCGTCGCACTGGCGGTGCTGTACCTGCTGTGGCGGCTGGTGCGCGGCCGGCTGCCCCGCCGTACCGCGCCGGTCCCCGCCGCGCAGCCGCGGGAGGCCGCCGAACAGGAATGACGGCGTGAGCGCGTAGCGTTCGGTGGCAGACACCGGACGGAAGGAAACGGCATGGCGGCGGAGCGCTTGGTGGTCATCGGCGGTGACGCGGCGGGCATGTCCGCCGCGTCACAGGCCCGCCGGCTGAAGGGGCCGCAGGAGCTGGAGATCGTCGCCTTCGAGCGCGGCCACTTCACGTCGTACTCGGCGTGCGGGATCCCGTACTGGGTGAGCGGTGACGTCCGGGGTCCTGACGACCTGATCGCCCGTACGCCCGAGGAGCACCGCGAACGGGCCATCGACCTGCGGACCCGTACCGAGGTCACGGAGATCGACGTGGCGGGGCAGCGGGTCCGCTCCCGCGACCTGGACGGGGGCGGCGAGGGCTGGACGGGCTTCGACAAGCTCGTGATCGCGACGGGCGCCCGCCCGGTGCGGCCCGCGCTGCCGGGGATGGACGCGCCGGGCGTGCACGGCGTCCAGACGCTGGACGACGGCCAGGCGCTGCTGGACACGCTCGCCGGTTCCGGCGGCGGCCGCGCGGTCGTCGTCGGCGCGGGCTACATCGGCGTGGAGATGGCGGAGGCGCTGCTCAAGCGCGGGTACGAGGTCACCGTCGTGCACCGCGACGAGCAGCCGATGTCGACCCTCGACCCGGACATGGGGAAGCTGGTCCACTCGGCGATGGACGCGCTGGGGATCACCACGGTGGGCGGCGCGTCCGTCGCGGCGATCAGGACCGGCGACGACGGCCGGGTGCGCGCGGTTGCCACCGAGGACGCCGAGTACCCGGCGGACGTGGTGATCCTCGGTCTCGGCGTCGAACCGCGCACGGAACTGGCCCGCGAGGCCGGACTCCCCCTCGGGCCGAGCGGCGGGCTGCTCACCGATCTGGCGATGCGGGTGCGGGGGCACGACAACATCTGGTCGGGCGGCGACTGTGTGGAGGTGCTGGACCTGGTGTCGGGCACGACCCGGCACATCGCGCTGGGCACCCACGCCAACAAGCACGGCCAGATCATCGGGTCGAACGTGGGCGGCGGCTACGCCACCTTCCCCGGGGTGGTCGGCACGGCCGTCAGCAAGGTGTGCGACCTGGAGATCGCCCGCACCGGGCTGCGCGAGAAGGACGCCCGCGCGGTGGGGCTGCGGTTCGTGACGGCGACCGTGGAGTCCACCCACAGCGCCGGCTACTACCCGGGCGCGACGCTGATGACGGTGAAGATGCTCGCCGAACACCGCACCGGCCGGCTGCTCGGCACCCAGATCGTCGGCCACGAGGGCGCGGCGAAGCGGGTGGACATCGCGGCGGTCGCGCTGACCGCCGGGATGACCGTGGAGCGGATGACGACGCTGGACCTCGGCTACGCGCCGCCCTTCTCCCCGGTCTGGGACCCGGTGCTGGTGGCGGCGCGCAAGGCGGTGACCAAGGTGCGCGAGGCGGGTATGTGACGCGCCGTCAGTGTGCGGTGCGCGTGTGGACGTATTCGGTGAGCCGGGTCAGCGCGTCCGGGTCCATCGTGGGCAGCACGCCGTGGCCGAGGTTGAAGACGTGGCCTTCGAGCCCGGCCGCCGCTTCGAGCACCTCGCGGGTCTTCTCCTCCACCACCTCGGTGGGGGCGTAGAGCACGGTCGGGTCGAGGTTGCCCTGGAGCGCCTTGCCGGGCCCGACCCTGCGGGCGGCCTCGTCCAGGCTCACCCGCCAGTCGACACCGACGACGTCGGCGCCCGCGTCGCCCATCAGCTTGAGCAGTTCGCCCGTGCCGACGCCGAAGTGGATGCGCGGAACGCCGTACGGGGCGATCGTGTCGAAGACCTTCGCCGAGGCGGGCATCACATGGCGCTCGTAGTCGGCGGGGGCGAGGGCGCCGGCCCACGAGTCGAAGAGCTGGACGGCGCTCGCGCCGGCCTCGACCTGCACCTTCAGGAAGGCGCCCGTGATGTCGGCGAGCCGGTCCACGAGGTCGGCCCACAGCTCGGGGTCGCCGTACATCATGGCCTTGGTGCGCTCGTACGTCCGCGAGGGGCCGCCCTCGATCAGATAGCTGGCGAGCGTGAACGGCGCACCCGCGAAGCCGATGAGCGGGGTCTCCCCCAGCTCGGCGGTGAGCATCCCGATGGCTTCGGTGACGTAACCGACGTCGTCCGGGGTGAGGTCACGCAGCCGGTCCAGGTCGGCGCGGCTGCGGATCGGGTCGGCGACGACGGGACCGACGCCGGGCTTGATGTCGAGGTCGAGGCCGATGGCCTTGAGGGGCACGACGATGTCGCTGTAGTAGACGGCCGCGTCGACCTTGTGGCGCCGTACGGGCTGCAGCGTGATCTCGGTGACCAGCTCGGGCCGCGTGCAGGACTCCAGCATCGGAATCCCCTCACGCACCTTCAGGTACTCGGGCAGCGACCGGCCGGCCTGCCGCATGAACCAGACCGGGGTGTGCGGCACCGGTTCCCGCCTGCACGCCCGCAAAAAGGGCGAATTGTGACTGACGGGGGGCTTTGTCGGCTGGCCCGAGGGGCGGTCGTTGACGCTCACGCCCAGAATCTTCGCATGTACGGGTAAGCGGCAGGGCCGGGCCGGGTGTCCCTCCCTGCGCGCGGCCCTGGTTCGGCCTAGTCTTCCCCGCATGGCTGCGGCTCAGGGACAGTTTTCCGATCATTCCAACGGCGCCGGTGACAACGGCAGTACGGACAGTACGGAGGGGAGTTCCGTGCCGCCCGCCTTCCGGCTCGCGGTCGAGGCGCTCCGGGGGGCGCGGTTGCGTCCCGAGATCGAGATCGACCCGACGAAACCGCCCCAGCGGCTCGCCCCGCACGCGTACGCGCTGGAGGCGGCGGTCGTGGACGGCGACGACGATCTGGCCGACGGCCGGCTCGTCCTGCTGCACGACCCGGCGGGGCACGAGGCATGGCACGGCACGTTCCGCCTGGTGACGCTCGTACGGGCCGAGCTGGAGCCGGAGATGGCGGCCGATCCGCTGCTGCCCGAGGTGTGCTGGTCGTGGCTGACGGGCGCACTGGAGGCGCGCGGTCTCTCGTACGGGGAGGCGAGCGGCACGGTGACCCGCGCGGGCTCGCACTACTTCGGCGGCCTCTCGGAGCGCAGGCCGGCGACGCAGATCGAGATCAGGGCGTCGTGGACACCGCGCGAGGGACACGGCGGGGTGCCGGACTCGGCGGCCCATCTGGCGGCCTGGTGCGATCTGTTGTGCCAGATCGCCGGACTGCCGCCGGCCGCGTCCGGCCCCGCGCCGGGCCAGCACGAGTCCGGGGCGGGTGTGGTGTCGCTGCCGCAGCGGCGCGGCCCACAGGCTCCCTGACATGCCCTCAGCGGGGGCGTCCGCTCGTAGGATGATCGATCACTCGTCCGAATTGCCCGAATTGTTACTCACCAAATCGTGATCTTTCTCTAAAGGCGGGCGCGATTGGTGCCGAAGAGGTCTATGACCCTTCAAACACGGTTCGCCCCGGCTTCACCCCCCAGAGGCCGGCTCGTCCCGCACCTTCCCCCAGGAGGCCTGGTGTCCGTTCTCCTTGAGCAGCCCGCAAGCCTGGTCGCCTACCGCCCGAACAAGCCGACGGCCATGGTCGTCGTGGCCGACCCACGCGTCCGCTCCACCGTCACCCGCCACCTGTGGGCCCTTGGAGTGCGTGACGTCATCGAGGCTTCGTCCATCGCGGAGGCCCGTCCCCGTGTCAGCAACCCGCGCGACATCTGCGTTGCCGACGTCCACCTGCCCGACGGTTCCGGGCTGACCCTGCTGTCCGAAACCCGGGCAGCGGGCTGGCCCAACGGCCTCGCCCTCTCGGCCGCCGACGACATCGGCGCGGTACGCAACGCGCTCGCCGGCGGCGTCAAGGGCTACGTCGTGACCGGTACGCGCAACAACATCGGCCACCCCACCCGTCCCGGCGCCGCACCCATCGGCGCAGGCCAGCGCATGCACCGCCGCCCCCCGGGGGCCCCGAGCCACCCGGGCGGCTACCGCGAGCTCTCCGGCCGTGAGGTCGAGGTGCTCAGACTCGTCGCCGAAGGTCAGTCGAACAAGGCGATCGGCGTCTCCATGGGCCTGTCGGCCCTGACCGTCAAGAGCCACCTCGCCCGTATCGCGCGCAAGCTCGGCACCGGCGACCGGGCGGGGATGGTCGCCGTGGCCCTCCGTACCGGAATCATCCACTGACCACTTCTCACCCCCTGCGCCCGCCGACAGAACGCATCGTCGGCGGGCGTAGTCCGTCGACAGATACCCTTGACAGGTGACCGACGCCCAAGAGACCGCAGCAGACGCAGCACTGCGAACCACCGGGGGCGCTCCTCCGGCCGACGTCGATTCGGCGCCGATCCCCTTGTTGGAGCCCCGCGAAGGCATTCCGCCGGTGGTCGCGACCGACGAGGCACTCGCGGAGGTGATCGCCGCCTTCGCCGCCGGTACGGGGCCGCTGGCCGTCGACGCGGAGCGCGCGTCCGGCTACCGCTACGGGCAGCGCGCCTACCTCGTCCAGCTGCGCCGCGCGGGCGCCGGCACCGCGCTGATCGACCCCATCGGCTGCCCCGACCTCTCCGCGCTCGGCGACGTACTCGCCGACACCGAGTGGATCCTGCACGCGGCCACCCAGGACCTGCCGTGCCTGCGCGAAATAGGCATGACGCCCACCCGGCTGTTCGACACCGAGCTGGCAGGCCGGCTGGCGGGCTTCCCACGAGTCGGCCTCGGGGCGATGGTCGAGAACGTCCTCGGCTTCGCCCTGGAGAAGGGCCACTCCGCCGTGGACTGGTCCACACGTCCGCTCCCCGAGCCCTGGCTGCGGTACGCCGCGCTCGACGTGGAGCTGCTCGTGGACCTGCGCGACGCGCTGGAGAAGGAGCTGGACCGCCAGGGCAAGCTCGACTGGGCGCTCCAGGAGTTCCACGCCATCGCATCGGCCCCGCCGCCGCCCCCGCGCAAGGACCCGTGGCGCCGGACGTCCGGCATGCACAAGGTGCGCCGGCGCCGGCAGATGGCCGTCCTGCGGGAGCTGTGGAACACCCGCGACCAGACGGCGCAGCGGCGCGACATCTCGCCGGGCAAGGTGCTGAGCGACGCGGCGATCGTCGAGGCGTCGCTGGCCCTGCCGGTCAACGTGCACGCGCTCACGGCGCTGCCCGGGTTCGGGCACCGGATGGGCCGGCGGCAGCTCGAACAGTGGCAGGCGGCGATCGACAGGGCACGCGCCCTGCCCGACGCGGAGCTGCCCCAGCCGGGCCAGCCACTCCAGGGCCC
>NZ_JTIY01000001.1:5290426-5314868 GCF_000818175.1 Streptomyces sp. AcH 505 | reverse complement strand
GGACCCGGACACCGGCACGGACGACGACAACCGCAACCCAGACCCGCACCCCCCGCCGGACGGCGACACCGCAACCAAGACCCGGTCACCCCCAACGCTGGGCACCGCTGTTACCCGCGAGTAGCATGGGCCGGAGCGCGCCGCACGGCGCACGCGCGCCGCACGGCGCACCCGCATCCTGGAGGAGAGATCGTGCCTCGTACCGTCAGGGACGTCGTCTTCGTCGACGGCGTCCGCACCCCGTTCGGCAAGGCGGGCCCCAAGGGCATCTACCACGAGACCCGGGCCGACGATCTGGTCGTCAAGGCGATCCGCGAGCTGCTGCGCCGCAACCCGGACCTCGACCCCGCCCGGATCGACGAGGTCGCCGTCGCCGCGACCACGCAGATCGGTGACCAGGGGCTCACGCTCGGCCGTACCGCCGGGATCCTCGCCGGGCTGCCGCAGTCCGTGCCCGGCTACTCGATCGACCGCATGTGCGCGGGCGCGCTGACCGCGGTGACGACGACCGCCGGGTCCATCGCCTTCGGCGCGTACGACGTCGTCATCGCCGGCGGCGTCGAGCACATGGGGCGCCACCCCATGGGCGAGGCCGTCGACCCCAACCCGCGCTTCGTCTCCGAGAAGCTCGTGGACGACTCCGCGCTGTTCATGGGCATGACGGCGGAGAACCTGCACGACCGCTTCCCGCAGCTCACCAAGCAGCGCGCCGACGAGTACGCCGTGCGCTCGCAGGAGAAGGCGGCGAAGGCGTACGCGAACGGGAAGATCCAGCAGGACCTGGTGCCGATCTCGATCCGGCGGACCAACCCGGAGGCCGGCGAGACCGGCTGGGGGCTCGCGACCGCCGACGAGCCGATGCGTCCGGGCACCACGCTGGAGATGCTGGCCGGGCTGAAGACGCCGTTCCGGCCGCACGGCCGGGTCACGGCGGGCAACGCGGCGGGTCTCAACGACGGCGCGACCGCCTCGATCATCGCCGCCGAGGACTTCGCGCGCGAGCAGGGCCTGCCGGTCAGGATGCGGCTCGTCTCGTACGCGTTCGCCGGCGTCGAGCCCGAGGTCATGGGGTACGGCCCGATCCCCGCGACGGAGAAGGCGCTCGCCAAGGCGGGACTCTCGATCTCCGACATCGGCCTGTTCGAGGTCAACGAGGCGTTCGCGGTGCAGGTCATCGCGCTGCTCGACCACTACGGCATCGCCGACGACGACGAGCGCGTCAACCAGTACGGCGGCGCCATCGCGTACGGCCACCCGCTGGCCTCCTCGGGCGTGCGGCTGATGACCCAGCTGGCCCGGCAGTTCGAGGAGCAGCCCCATGTGCGCTACGGCCTGACCACGATGTGCGTCGGCTTCGGCATGGGCGCGACGGTCATCTGGGAGAACCCGCACTTCGACGGAGGCACCAAGTGAGCACGACTGCTGAGCTGCTGAAGGGCGCGGCCGAGCTGTATCCCGACGAGGTCGTGACCCAGGCGCACGTGCGCCATCTCGATCTGCCCGGGGCCGGGCGCTTCGCGCTGATCACCCTCGACAACGGCTTCGACCACACGAAGCCGACGACGATCGGCCCGCAGTCGCTGGCCAATCTGGACGCGGCGCTCGACCAGGTCGAGCGGGAGGCGGCCGAGGGCACGATCGTCGGCGTCGGTATCACCGGCAAGCCGTTCATCTTCGCCGTGGGCGCGGACCTGAAGGGCGTGGAGCTGCTGAAGCGCCACGAGGACGCGCTGGCCATCGGCAAGGGCGGCCATGACGTCTTCAAGCGGATCGCCGCGCTGCCGGTGCCGACGTTCGCGTACTACAACGGCGCCTCGATGGGCGGCGGCGTCGAGATCGGGCTGCACTGCCAGTACCGTACGGTCTCCGCCTCGACCCCCGCCTTCTCGTTCCCCGAGGTGTTCCTCGGTCTGGTGCCCGGCTGGGGCGGCTGCACGATCCTGCCGAATCTGATCGGCGCCGACCGTGCGGTTTCGGTCATCATCGAGAACGCGCTCAACCAGAACAAACAGCTCAAAGGCGCCCAGGTCGTGGAGCTGGGGATCGCGGACGCAATCTTCGAGGGCGCCGACTTCCTGGAGCAGTCGCTGCTCTGGACGGCTTCGGTGCTCAAGGGTGAGCTGGCCGTCGTACGGCCCGAGGTCGACCGGGGCGAGGCGTGGGACCAGGCCGTGGAGCGCGGCCGGTTCATCGCCGACTCGAAGGTGCACGGCGCGGCTCCCGCCGCGTACCGCGCGCTCGACATCATCGCGGCGGTCAAGGACGGCGACCTGCAGGCGGGCTTCGACGCCGAGGACAGCGCGCTGGCCGATCTGATCATGAGCGGAGAGCTGCGCGCCGGGGTCTACGCCTTCAACCTGGTGCAGAAGCGCGGCAAGCGGCCGGTGGGCGCGCCGGACAAGGGCCTGGCCCGGCCGGTCACCAAGGTCGGGGTCGTCGGCGCGGGTCTGATGGCGTCGCAGTTGGCGCTGCTGTTCCTGCGCCGTCTTGAGGTGCCGGTCGTCCTCACGGACATCGACCAGGACCGGATCGACAAGGGCGTCGGCTATGTCCACGCCGAGATCGAGAAGCTGCTGGGCAAGGGCAGGATCAACCAGGACAAGGCCAACCGGCTCACCGCGCTGGTCACCGGGGTGCTGGACAAGGCCGACGGGTTCGCCGACGCCGACTTCGTCATCGAGGCCGTCTTCGAGGAGATGAGCGTCAAGCAGCAGGTGTTCGCCGAGGTGGAGGCGGTCGCTCCGGCGCATGCCGTCCTCGCGACGAACACCTCGTCGCTCTCGGTCTCCGAGATGGCGTCGAAGCTGAAGAACCCGGAGCGGGTCGTCGGTTTCCACTTCTTCAACCCGGTGGCGGTCCTGCCGCTGCTGGAGATCGTCCGCGGCGAGCAGACGGACGACGCTTCGCTGGCGACGGCGTTCGGCGTGGCGAAGAAGCTGCGGAAGACGGCGGTGCTGGTGAAGGACGCGCCGGCGTTCGTCGTCAACCGGGTGCTGACGCGGTTCATGGGCGAGATCCAGAACGTCATCGACGAGGGCACCCCGGTCGCCGTCGCCGAGCGCGCCGTGGAGCCGCTGGGGCTTCCGATGTCGCCGCTGGTGCTGCTGGAGCTGGTCGGTCCCGCGATCGGGCTGCATGTCTCCGAGACGCTGCACCGGGCGTTCCCCGACCGGTTCACCGTGTCGGAGAATCTGGCGGCCGTCGTGAAGGCCGGCAAGCGCGGCTTCTACACGTACGAGTCCGGCGCGCCGGTGCTCGACCCGGAGGTCGCGGCGCTGCTGAAGCAGGGCGACACGGTCCTGGACGAGACGCAGGTGCGGGCGCGGGTGCTGGACGCCGTGGCGCAGGAGATCGGGCTGATGCTGGACGAGGGCGTCGTCGCCGAGGCGCAGGACATCGACCTGTGCCTGATCACGGGCGCCGGCTGGCCGTTCCACCTGGGCGGGGTCACGCCGTATCTGGACCGCGAGGGCGTGTCGGAGCGGGTGAACGGCAAGCCGTTCCTGGCGCCGGGCGTCGCCAGCGTTCCCGCGTAATCCGTTCCCGCGTAATCCATAAAAAGGGGGCCCTGCGGCGACAAGCCGCAGGGCCCCCTTTCCGCACGCTAGAAGCGGGTCCAGGCGGCCAGCGCCAGCCCCTGCTCGGCCTTCTGCCGGGCCACCCGCAGGGTCCCGTCGAGACCGATGGCCGCCAGGACCACCCGGCCCTCGGCGTCCAGGGCGAGGGCGGGTGCGCCGACGCACGGTTCGCCGGTGGGGGTCCAGTTGAGGCCCACCGACTCCTCCTCGGTCGGGTAGGCGGCGATGGTGGGCCGTCCGTCCAGGCCGCGCTGGGCGAGGATCGTGCAGTCGAAGCCGTCCACGGGGGTGCGCAGCAGGGCGACCGGGCCCGTGCCGCGTCCCGCGAGCACGGCGGGCTCGGTGCCGGGCCGCCAGGCGCGGATCGCGCCGTCGCCCGCGTCGCGCCAGAAGTGGGTGAGCCCTTCGGCGCTGGTGCGCTCGACGGTGATGGTGCCGGGTACGACGTTCGCCGCCGGCTCGTCGGTGTCGCGGATGAGCGGCTTGTCGGCGGCGGGGCGGTGCCAGCGCAGCAGCGTCCCTTCGGCGGGTACGACCACGTCGACCGCGCCGTGTCCCGCCACGGCCGCCGCGGCCTCGCCGGTCGCCGGTGTCCCTTCGGCCAGCACCCGGCCCCAGCCGCGCCAGCCGCCGGTGGGGTTCTGTCTGCGGACGGAGAGGGCGCCGTCGGTGTTGCGGACGAACAGCTGCATGCCGCCGGTCGAGTCGAGGACCGCCGACGGCAGCCCGACCTGGACGGCCTTGGCGCGGTCCTTGCCGTGCGGGTTGCTCAGCGGCAGCCAGTCACGCAGCGGGCGGCCCGTCTGGAACTGGATGGCGTAGGCGAAGTCGATGTCGTCGGGGCCGTCGGTGCGGGGGCGTCTGCGGACGCCCATCAGGTGCACGTAGCCCTCGGCGCTCTGCGAGATGGAGAGGTACGGCAGCATGCCGCGCGCTTCCAGCCGGTCGGGTCCGGTCCATTCGGGTCCACCGGGCCTGGCCTCGGTCCACCGGAGCAGGGCCTGGTCGACGGGCGAGTAGGCGCTGAGCCTGCCGTCCTTGCCGCGCAGCAGCCAGCCGGTGGTCGCCGGGAGTGTGGCGTCGGCGGCCATGGGGGGCCTGCTCTTACGGTCGGAACCGGGAGCTTTACCCATGCCGTCCTCCGGCTGCTTCGACGTCCGTGCGGACCTCATTGCCATCGCCCAACGCCACCTTCCCGAGCGCAGGAACTCGGAGGAATCTCGACGGACTGATGATACTCGCACGCGCCGGCGCGGCATCTGGCGCGTCCCGCTGTGCCAGGCTGCTGAGGTGCGGATACTGCTGATCGTCGACGCGGCGAACGTGGTGGGCTCGGTGCCCGACGGCTGGTGGCGCGACCGCCACGGGGCTGCCGAGCGGCTGCGTGACTCCCTGGTGGCCGTGGCCAAGCACGGAGTGACCGGCTTTCCTGGCCCGCTGGAGGTCGTGCTCGTCACCGAGGGCGGCGCGCGCGGGGTGGCGTCCGTGCCGGGCGTACGGGTGGAGCCCGCACCCGGCAGTGGCGACGACCGGATCGTGGAGCTGGCAGCGGCAGCGGCGACGGCCGGCCGTCACTGTGTGGTCGTGACGGCCGACCGCGAGCTGCGCCGCCGGGTGGGCGAGCACGGCGCGCGGTGCGCCGGGCCCAGAACCGTACGGCCGGCGGCCCGGTGATCAGCGGCCGGTGCGGCCGAGGCGGCTGTGGCGCCGTCCGTAGACGAAGTACACGACGAGCCCCACGGCCATCCAGATGCCGAACCTGACCCAGGTCTCGGCGGGCAGGTTGACCATCAGCCACAGCGAGGCGAGCACCGACAGGATCGGCACGAGCGGCACCAGCGGCGTACGGAACGAGCGCTCCAGGTCGGGGCGCTGCTTGCGCAGGATGATCACGCCGATCGCGACCACGACGAAGGCGAACAGCGTGCCGATGTTGACCAGTTCGGCGAGGGTGTCGATGGAGGTGAACCCCGCGACGACCGCGACGATCAGACCGAGCAGGATGGTCGAGCGGTAGGGCGTCTTGAACTTGGGGTGGACGTGCGAAAAGGTCCGCGGCAGCAGTCCGTCGCGGCTCATCGCGAAGAACACCCGGGTCTGGCCGAGCAGCAGGATCAGACAGACCGAGGTGAGCCCGACGGCGGCGCCGAAGCTGATCAGACCGGCCCAGAAGGGGTGTCCGACGGATTTGAACGCGTCGGCCAGCGGGGCGTCCACGGTGAGTTTGGTGTAGTGCTCCATGCCGGTGACGACGATCGACACGGCGACGTAGAGCACGGTGCAGATGAACAGCGAGCCGAAGATCCCGCGCGGCACGTCGCGTTGGGGGTTGTTGGTCTCCTCGGCTGCGGTGGCGACGATGTCGAAGCCGATGAACGCGAAGAACACGACAGCGGCGGCGCTGAAGATGCCCATGATGCCGAAGTTGGACGGCGTGAAGCCCGCGATCAGCTGGATGAGCGGCGAGGTCAGGCCGTCGCCGCCCTTGACGTCCTGGGCGGGCGGCACGAACGGGTCGTAGTTGGCGCCGGTGATGAGGAAGGCGCCGACGATGATGACGATCAGGACGACGGTGACCTTGACCGCGACGATGACGTTCGTGACGCGCGAGGACAGCTTCATCCCGACGACGAGGATGCCGGTCAGGACGAGCACGAGCAGCACGGCGAGGATGTCGAAGCCGAAATGCCCGCCGTGGGTGCCGGACAGGCCTGCGGGCAGATGGAAGCCCGCCGTGTCGAGCAGTGAGCGGATGTAGCCGGACCAGCCGACCGCCACCACCGCACAGCCCAGGGCGAGTTCGAGGACGAGGTCCCAGCCGATGATCCAGGCGGGCAGTTCGCCGAGTGAGGCGTAGGAGAAGGTGTAGGCGGATCCGGCGACCGGCACCGTCGAGGCGAACTCCGCGTAGCAGAGCGCGGCGAGGCCGCAGACGACGCCGGCGACGACGAAGGCGAGCGCCGTGGACGGACCCGCGTTCTCCTTGGCCACTTTGCCGGTCAGGACGAAGATGCCGGTTCCGATGATGACGCCGACGCCGAAGACCGTCAGGTCGAGGGCGGTCAGCGACTTCTTGAGCGCGTATTCAGGATCTTTGGTGTCCTCAATCGACTGCTCGACCGATTTCGTGCGGAACATACCGTTCTTGGCTGGTTCCGTGTCCTGCTGGCTAGTCACCGGCGTACCTCCGAGCGCATGGTTACCGATCATGATCGAGAGACCTTGCGCACCCGGCTACCCGTATCGTCGCCCTTCACACGGATGGGCCTGCCGGACCACCCTTACGATCTGACTACGCAAGGGGATCCGGCAGGCCCGGGGTTCGTGTCCGCGGACGACCGTCAGTCGCGGGCGGCCTCGGCGGGCGCGTCGGCGAGCCGGCCGTCGATCCTGGCGACCAGGCCGGTGACCTGACGGGCGATGTCCGGCGCCGTCAGACCGATCTCGGCCATGACCTCCTTGCGCGCCGCGTGGTCGAGGAAGCGCGGCGGGATGCCGAAGTCCCGCAGCGGTACGTCGACGCCGGCGTCACGCAGCGCCTGGGCGACGGCGGAGCCGACACCGCCGACCCTGCTGTTGTCCTCGACGGTGACGACGACCCGGTGCTGTTCGGCGAGCGGCGGCAGCGCCTCGTCCACGGGCTTGACCCAGCGCGGGTCGACGACCGTGGTCGAGATCCCCTGCTTGTCGAGGAGCGCGGCGATCTCCAGGCACATCGGCGCCAGCGCGCCGACGGAGACCAGCAGCACGTCGGCCGCCTCGCCCTCGGGCCTGCGCAGGACGTCCATGCCGCCGATCCGGCCGACGGCCGAGACGGCCGGGCCGACGGCGCCCTTCGAGTAGCGCACCACGGTCGGCGCGTCCTCGACCTGGACCGCCTCGCGGAGCTGGGCGCGCACCTGGTCGGCATCGCGCGGGGCGGCGATCCGCAGCCCCGGCACGCACTGGAGGATCGACATGTCCCACATGCCGTTGTGCGAGGCGCCGTCGGTGCCGGTGATGCCGGCCCGGTCGAGAACGAACGTCACACCGCAGCGGTGCAGGGCGACATCCATCAGCACCTGGTCGAAGGCGCGGTTGAGGAAGGTCGCGTAGACGGCGAAGACGGGATGGAGCCCGCCGGTGGCCAGGCCGGCCGCCGACACGGCGCCGTGCTGCTCGGCGATGCCGACGTCGTACACCCGGTCGGGGAACGCCTTGGCGAACTTCTCCAGGCCGAGCGGCTGGAGCATGGCGGCGGTGATCGCGACGATGTCGGCGCGCTCGTGCCCGAGCTTGACCATCTCCTCGCCGAAGACCGAGGTCCAGTCCATGCCGGCGGCGGCGATGGGCAGCCCGGTGTCGGGGTGGATGGGGCCGATGCCGTGGAAGCGGTCGGCCTCGTCCTGCTCGGCGGGCTTGTAGCCGCGGCCCTTCTCCGTGATGCAGTGCACGATGACCGGGCCGCCGAAGCGCTTGGCGCGCAGCAGCGCCGACTCCAGGGCCTCGATGTCGTGGCCGTCGATGGGGCCGACGTACTTCAGGCCGAGGTCCTCGAACATGCCCTGCGGGGCGATGAAGTCCTTGAGGCCCTTCTTGGCGCCGTGCAGCGTCTCGTACAGGGGCTTGCCGACGACCGGGGTACGGCCGAGGAGGTCCTTGCCGCGGGCCAGGAAGCGCTCGTAGCCGTCGGTAGTCCGCAGGGTCGCCAGATGGTTGGCGAGGCCGCCGATGGTCGGCGCGTACGAGCGTTCGTTGTCGTTGACGACGATGACCAGTGGGCGGTCCTTGGCGGCCGCGATGTTGTTCAGCGCCTCCCAGGCCATGCCGCCGGTGAGCGCGCCGTCACCGATGACGGCGACCACGTGGTCGTCCTTCTTCAGCACCTCGTTGGCCTTGGCGAGGCCGTCGGCCCAGCCGAGGACCGTCGACGCGTGCGAGTTCTCGATGACGTCGTGGTCGGACTCGGCGCGTGACGGGTAGCCGGACAGGCCGCCCTTGCTCTTGAGCTTGGAGAAGTCCTGGCGTCCGGTGAGCAGTTTGTGCACGTACGACTGGTGACCCGTGTCGAAGAGGACTCTGTCCCTCGGCGAGTCGTAGACCCGGTGCAGCGCGATGGTCAGTTCGACGACGCCCAGGTTGGGGCCGAGGTGGCCGCCGGTCTTGGACACCGCGTCGACGAGAAAGGACCGGATCTCCCCGGCCAGCTGGTCCAGCTGCTCGGGACCGAGCCGGTCCAGATCACGCGGTCCCTTGATGTGGGTCAGCAACGGCACCCGTGCCTCCTAGCGTTCGAGCTGGTCGAGCTCTGCCGATCTCTACCGATCCGCAGAGTCTAATGTTCCCGAAGGGACGCCGTTCGTCAGGCGACGCGTTTGTATGTCACACCTTCGGCTGGGAACCACCCTTCTCTCTTGCGTCCCCGCGCCCGTTGTGCCAGGCCACGACCGGGCGGGCGGCTCCCGGTCCCGGGCGGTTCAGCGCCGAGGCGGCTCGTACCGTACGGCTCGGCCTCGGCCGGCGCACCGGCGAGGCGGACGGGGCCGGGAGCGGGTACCCCTGGACGCAGCCGTGCCCGGCACCCTGGTGAGGGCGCCGGGCACGACCCGCGGGAACCGCGGTCAGGCGCGACCCGCGGACTTCTGGGTCTTGCGGGTGACGGCGTCGATGACGACCGTCGCCAGCAGCACCGCGCCGGTGATCATGTACTGGATCGGCGAGGCGATGCCCTGGAGGTTGAGCCCGGCCTGGATCGAGAAGATCACCAGTACACCGAGCAGAGCGTTCCAGGTGCGGCCACGGCCACCGAAGAGGCTGGTACCACCGATGACCGCCGCGGCGATCGAGTTCATCAGGAGGTCACCACTACCGGCGCCCTGGTTGGCGGCGACGATCTTGGAGGCGATGAACAGACCGCCGAGGGCGGCGAAGGTACCGGCGATGGCGAAGACCGAGATCCGGACCATCGTGACGTTGATACCGGCACGCCGGGCGGCCTCGACGCTGCCGCCGAGTGCGAAGACCTTACGGCCGTACGAGGTGCGGCGCAGCAGGAAGTCCGTGCCGACCACGACGACGATGAACAGCACGAAGGCCAGCGGCAGGCCCTTGTACTGGTTGAACAGGATCGCGACCACGAAGGCGGCGACGGCGAGCAGGGCGGTGCGGACCACGATCTCGCTGTTCGGCCTGGACGGCATGCCGGCCCTGGCGCGCTTGCGGTTGTCCGTGAACGTCATCACGAAGAACAGCACGACGGCGGCGATCGCCAGGATGTAGGCGGCTGCCACGTCCGTGAAGTAGTACGAGGTCAGCTTGCCGACGACATCGTTGCCGTTGAGGTTGATCGTGCCGTCGTCGCCGAGCACCTGGAGCATGAGGCCGTTCCAGAACAGCAGACCGGCCAGGGTCACGGCGAAGGCGGGCACACCGATCCGGGCGAAGAAGAACCCGTGGATCACGCCGGCGACGGCGCCCGTGAGGATGGCGACGATGAACGCCAGCCAGGCGTTCATGCCGTGGGTGATGCCCAGCACACCGAAGACGGCGCTCGCCAGACCGCTGACCGAGCCGACCGAGAGGTCGATCTCACCGAGCAGCAGCACGAAGACGATACCGACGGCGATCATGCCGGTGCCGACCATGGTGACCGAGATGTTGCTGAAGTTCTCGGCGGACAGAAAGCGCGAGTTGAGGCTGGTGAAGATCGCCCAGATGATGATCAGGCCGATGACGACGGGCATGGAGCCCAGTTCGCCCGCCTTGATCTTGCGGCGGAACTCCGTTATGTAGCCACCGAAGCCCTGCTCGCGCACGAGCAGCCGGGGGTCGACCGCAGTCACGGCGCCCTCGGCGGCAGCCGGCGCGTCCACCGCCCTGTGGCGCGGTGAGGAGGTCTTGTCGATACTCACTTCTGAACCTCCACGTTGCGCGACGCACGGCGGGTCACGGCGTTGTCCGTGGCACCGGTGATGGCGGCGATGATCTCTTCCTGCGAAGTGGTCCTGACGTCGAAGACGCCGTTGTTGCCGCCGAGCCTGAGCACGGCGACGCGGTCGGCGACGGCCTTGACGTCGGCCATGTTGTGGCTGACCAGCAGGACGGCCAGACCGCGCTCACGCAGCCGCTCGACGAGGTCGAGGACCTGCGCGGTCTGTTCCACACCGAGGGCCGCCGTCGGCTCGTCGAGGATGACGAGCTTGGGGTTGCCGAGCATGGAACGGGCGATCGCCACTGTCTGGCGCTGACCGCCGGAGAGGGAGGCGATGGGGATCCGGACGCTGGGGATACGGATCGACAGCGTGTCGAGCAGTTCGCGCGAACGGCGTTCCATCTCGACCTCGTTGAGGACACCCCAGCGGTGGAGTTCACGTCCGAGGTACAGGTTGCCGACGACATCGAGGTTGTCGGCGAGCGACAGGTCCTGGTAGACCGTCGCGACGCCCAGGTTCTGGGCGTCGTGCGGCCGGCTGATCGAAACCGGCCTGCCTTCCCATTCGATGACGCCGTCATCGATGGGGTTGACGCCGGCGATGGTCTTCACCAGCGTTGATTTTCCGGCTCCGTTGTCGCCCACAAGGGCGAGAACCTCACCGGGATGGACCTCAAGCTGAACATCGGTGAGCGCCTGGACGGCACCGAATCGCTTGGAGACCCCTCGCAACGCCAACACGGGCGTAGCGGTCACGTGAACCATCTCCTTCGCCGCCTGACCGGCGGGGATGCCGCGCCGGGGTGAGGCGCGGTGGGTCGAGCAGAAGAGAACATACGGAACCCGCCGCGTGAGCGACGGTTCGTTGTGAAGTGTTCCGTCCGGCGCCCCGCCCCTGCTTGCGGGGCTGTTGACGGGCGAGGCGCCGGACAGGCTTCACGGGGTGGAGCAGTCCACCGGGAGAACCCGGAGAGGGACTACTTCACACCGGCCGCGTCACAAGCGGCCTTGAACTGGGGGGTGCAGATCTTGTCGACGGGGTAGATGCCGTCCTTGATCACCGTGTCGTTGATGTTCGCCTTGGTCAGCGAGACGACGGGGACGATGGTGGTCGGGATGCCCTTGTTGGTGGGGCTGTCGACCGTGTCCTTGGCGATGGGGGCCAGGTCCTGGCCCTTCGCCAGCGCGACGGCCATCTGGCCGGCGACGGAGGCTTCCTGCGGGTAGGACTTGTAGACGCTCATGAACTGCTCACCCGCGAGGATGCGCTGCACACCGGCGAGCTCGGCGTCCTGGCCCGTGACCGGGGGAAGCTTCGAGAGACCGGCCTGCTTGAGGGCCTGGATGATACCGCCGGCCATACCGTCGTTGGCGGAGTAGACACCGACGATCTTGTTCTTGCCGATCGCCGTGATCGCCGCCTCCATGTTGGCGTTGGCGTTCTCCGGCTTCCACTCCTTGGTGTCGTACTCGCGGGCGATCTTCACCTTGCCGTCGAGGACGGAGTGGGCGCCCTTCTTGAACAGCGCGGCGTTCGGGTCGGTGCTCGCGCCGTTCATCATGACGATCTCGCTCGTCTTGGTGGCCTTCGAGCCGAGCTCCTTCAGGAGCGCGTTGCCCTGCACACGGCCGACCTCTTCGTTGTCGAACGAGGTGTACGCGTCGATCGGGCCCTCGGCGAGACGGTCGTACGCCACGACCGGGATACCGGCCTGCTTGGCCTTCGTGACCGAGCTGGCGATCGCCTTCGAGTCCACGGCGTCGACGATCAGCACGTCAACCTTGTTGGTGATCATGCTGTCCGCCTGCTGGTTCTGCAGCGAGGCGTCCTGCTTGGCGTTCTGGTAGATGACCTTGCCCTCACCGTTGGTGAGGTCGGAGATCCGCTTCTCGATGAGGGGCTTGTCCAGCGCCTCGTAACGCGCCGTCTGGTTCTCCGGGAGGAGCAGACCGACGGTTATGGCGTTCGAGTCGGACTTCTTCTTGGGAGCGTCGGCCTTGTCACCGGACTCCTTGGCGCTGCCACAGGCAGCGAGGGAAACAGCCATTGCGGTGGCTGCGACAGCCACGGCGGCACGACGCATGTTCGCGTTCACTTCGAAAAACCTCCCTGACGAGGCCGCGTCGTTGCGGCCGAGGTGGCTGGAAGTCAACTCGGGTCCGGGGGCGACGTCAAGGAGTAAATCCTTAACGAGATGACAACGGTGCCATTCGTTATCTAAGTGAAGGCAGGTGTATTCGCCGGCAGCGCGCTCTCCAAAAGGGTCGAATCGCCCATTTCGCTCAAGACGAGAGCCAGCGCGCCGAGCACCTCGGCCCGTCCGCCGAGCGCGCCTGGAAGCACCGAGAGCTGCCGTGCCGCGCTGGGAATCGCGTACCGCGAGACGGATTCGCGTATCGGCGCGAGCACCAGCTCCCCAGCCTCCGCCAAATCGCCGCCGAGCACCACCCGGCTGGGGTTCAAGAGGTTGCACAGATTGGCGACTCCGCTGCCGATGTGGCGTCCGACGTCCGCCACGACCCTGCGGCAGCCCGGGTCGCCCTCCCTGGCGAGCTGGACGACCCGCTCCATCGTCAGATCGACCCCGTGACTGGACTGCAGGAGGGGCAGGACGTACCGGGCGGCGGTGAACGTCTCCAGGCACCCCCGGTTCCCGCAGCGGCACACAGGGCCCGACTCGTCGAGCGTGATGTGCCCGATCTCGCCCGCCGTGCCGCCGGGCCCCCGGTAGATCTGGCTGTCTATGACCAGACCGGCGCCGACCCCGCTGGCGACCTTGATGTAGGCGAGGTCCTTGACCCCGCGACCGCTCCCCCACACCAGCTCGCCGAGCGCGCCGAGGTTGGCATCGTTGTCGACGTAGACCGGCACCCCGAGGCGGCCCGCCAGCTCGTCACTGGGGTTGATCCCCGTCCAGCCCGGCAGGATCGAGGTGGAGCCGAGGGTGCCCGACTCGACGTCGATGGGGCCGGGAACGCCCAGCCCGACACCGATCACCTTCTGCCTGCTGACGCCGGTGGTCACGATCAGCCGCTCGACCAGCTCCTCGGCCCGGCCGAAGCCCTGCGCCGACGACGCGTCCACGTCGAGCGGTTCGGACTCCTCCGCGAGCACCTGGTGGGCGAGGTTGCCCACAGCGACCCGCAGATGGGTATGGCCGAAATCCACTCCTATGACGATGCCCGCGTCGGCGCTGAGAGCGACACTTCGCGCCCGGCGGCCCCCCGCCGACGTCGGCGTGACCTCCACGGTCCCGCTGTCCTTCAGCTCTCGGACGATATTGGAGACCGTGGCCGCCGACAGTCCGGTGCTCCGGGCGATCTCCGCCTGGGTGAGCGAGCCGGCCATGCGCACCGCGCGCACCACCCGCTCGAGGTTGGCCCGGTGCAGAGACGACTGCGACCCTGGAGTCTCCACGACTCATCCACTCCTGCCCTAGGCAGGCGGCACGACCACCGCCCCCGGCCGGGGTCGCGCCAATGAGACCCCGACGTATCTCCAACTTGTGAACCCTAAGCTCAGCCTTTCGGACAGCTCCCCGTCAAGACCTTGAGCGAGTGAGGCCACGCATGAGCGGTCTCCGGCCAGTTGACGACATCCCCCCAAACCACGACGAACCGCCCGCCGGCACCGTGACGGTGGGCGGGCGGTCCGGACCCGGGACCGGCCGGTCCGGCCTGGTCCCGTGCTCCGCTCGTTACTTCAGCGCTCCCGCGGTGAGCCCGGCGACCACCTGGCGCTGGAAGATGATGTACGCGCCGAGGACCGGCAGCATCGCCATGACCAGCCCGGCGAACAGTCCCGACCAGTCGCCCTTGTACCCCTGGCTGCTCGCCAGCTGCACGAGCCCCTGGGTGAGCACCCTGCGGTCGGGGTCGGTGTTCAGCACCGTGGGCAGCAGGTACTGGTTCCACTGGCCGAGGAAGTTGAAGATCCCGACGCTGATCAGGCCGGGCTTCGCCATCGGCAGCATGACCTGGAAGAACGTACGGGTGTGTGAGGCCCCGTCGATGAGCGCCGCCTCCGCGACCGAGGTCGGCAGCGTTCTGAAGAACGAGGTGAGGAAGAAGACCGTGAACGGCAGCGAGTAGGCGATGTAGACCAGGATCAGGCCGTGGATGGTGTTCAGCAGCCCCAGGTTGCTCATCACGTAGAAGAGCGGAACGAGGGCGAGAATGATCGGGAAACTCATCCCGCCGACGAACAGGAAGTAGATGAACCGGTTCCCGGGGAATTCGAAGCGCGCCAGCACATAGGCGGCCATCGAGCCGAGCAGCAGCGTGCCGATCAGCGAACCCGCCACCACGACAATGGTGTTGAGGAAGTACTCGCTCATGTGCGCCTGGGTCCAGGCGCGTGACCAGTTGTCGAAGTGCAGCCGGTCGGGCAGCGCCCAGGGCGTGGTCAGGATGGAGTTGTCGTCCTTGAAGGACGTCATCACCGCCCACAGCAGCGGCAGGGCGACCAGGATCGCCCAGATGACGAGAACGCCGTGCGAGAAGACGTTGAGCGTCCCGCCGGTCTTGTCGCCCTTGGCGGCGGGTGCACCGGGAGCGGGCGCCGCCTGCCGCTTCTCGACGGCTTCGGCGGGCGGCGGCGGGGTGTCGGTGGTCTTCATCAGTACTCCAGCCGCTCTCGTCGGCCCACCCGCATCACGAGGCCGGCGAAGACCAGCGTCACGATGAGAAGGGCGACACCGATCGTGGTCGCATACGCCGCCTGACCGTCACGGAACGCCTTCTGGTAGACGTAGAGGATCAGCACGTTGGTGGAACTGGCGGGCCCGCCGGGGCCCACGGTCATGATCTGGACGACCGCGAAGGACTCGGCGCCCAGCGCCAGGATGCCCATGTACACCCAGCCGGACTGCACGGTGTCCCACAGCAGCGGCAGTGTGATGCGGAAGAACGTGGTGACGCGGTTGGCGCCGTCGAGCAGCGCGGCCTCGTAGAAGTCCTTGGGGATGGACGCCATGCCCGCGGAGAACAGGACCACGAAGAAACCGGTCTGGCTCCACACCAGAACGGCCATCACACACCACAGGGCGAATTTCGGGTCACCCAGCCAGTCCGGCTGGAAACTGCCGAGACCCACGCCTCTGAGCGCCCCGTTGAGCAGCCCGCTGTTCGGGTTGTACGCGAACTGGAACAGCAGCGCGACGATCGCGATCGACAGCACCTGCGGGAAGAAATAGACGATCTTGTAGAAGCCCGATCCCCGGACTCCCGCGATGGCGGCGCCCTTTCGGCGGCGGCCGCCGATGTTGACCATGAACGCGAAGAACAGCGCCAGCCCGAGAACCAGTACGGGCAGAATCAACGCGAAGGTCAGGCTGTGCTGGAACGACTTCCAGAACGTGTCGTCGTGCAGCATCCGTGTGTAGTTGCTGAAGCCGACCATCTTGAAGTCCGGGCTCAGCCCTGACCAGTCCGTGAACGAGTAGAAGATGGACTGGACGAACGGCCAGATCACAAAAATGGCGTACAGCGCCAGCGGGACGATCAAGAACCCCGCGATGAAACGGTACTTGCCGTGTTGCATGTCTCCAGACCCCGAATCTTGGGCGGGCACCGCCGTGCTGCCGTGAGGAGGAACCGGAAGCCCCGGCGGGGCTTCCGGTCACTGCCGCTCCTACGCCGGGTGCTTGTAGTGCTTGATGCTCGAGTCCTTGGCCGCCGCGTCGGCGAACTGCTGACACTTGGCGACGCATTCGGCCGGGGTCATCCGTCCGGCCATCATCTCGCCGAGCGCGCCCGTGCCGATCTTGTCCTTCTGGAGCTGGACGTACCAGTCCTGCAGCCGCGGGTTGAGCACGTTGTCACCGGCCTTGGCCAGCGAGTCGACGGCCGACTGCATCGCGGTCGACAGCGTGAGGCCGTCGGTGCCCCCGTTGAAGGCGCTGAGCGACTTCACCTTGGTGGTGAAGTTCTTGGAGGACGCCTCGCTGAGCATGATGCGCAGCTGCTCCATGCCGCCGGCGGGGTTGGCCGCCTTGGCGGGCACGATGAACGGCTCGCCGCCGCCCGCCCAGAGGGTGCCGAACGGCAGCTTGTCCGAGCTGTCCAGGCTGGACGGCGCGGCGACCTTCATCTGGAAGTCCTTGGGCGTCGTCTTCGCCGCCTCGTTCTCCACCCACGAGCCGTTGGGGATGAAAAGGGCCTTGCCCTCGGTCCACGCGGTCTGCGACTGGATGTGGTCGATCCCCGGGGTGCCCTTGAGGATGTAGCCCTTCTTGAAGAGCTCGTAGTACGCCTCGAACGCGGACTTGACGGCCGGGTTCTTCCAGGCGTTCGGCTCCAGGTTGTCGATCGCGTCGAGTACCTCGCGGCCACCGATCTTGCCGATGAACGGGTAGAGCGAGAAGGGCAGGTAGTACGGGTACTTGCCCGCGTACGTCCAGCCGGCGATGCCCTTCTTCTTGGCCTTCTCGCAGAGGGCCAGCATCGCGTCCCAGTCCTCGGGGTACTCCGCGTCGAGCTTGTCCAGGGCGGTCTGCGAGTACCACACGCCGTACACGGTGTAGGCGTAATTCATGATCCAGAAGGGATCGCCGTCGTACTGGCCCATCTCCACGATGCCGGGGCGCAGGGTGTCGCGCACCTTCTTGGACGGGTCGTCGACGGACGGGGAGTCCAGCAGGGGTGTCATGTCGGTGAGCTGCTTCTGGCCGACGAGAACGCCCATGTCCATCTGTTCGGCGCCCGAGTTGTCGATCAGGTCGGGCGGCGTGCCGCCGTTGAAGCGCGGCTGCAGTGTGGACTGGATCTTCTGGGTGGAGCTGAACTTCACCTTCGCCTTCGGGTGGGCCTTGTTGTACAGCTTGACGGCGTCCGTGGCGTACTCGGTGCCGAAACCACCGTCGAACAGTACGAAGTCCAGCGGCGCCGTCTCGTTCACGCCGAGCGGGTTCTTCGCACTCGTCTTGCCCTTGTCGACCTTCTTGTCCGATCCGCTGTCGCTGCTCGCGCAGGCGGACAGGAAGCTCATCGTCGGCACCGCGATCACGCCGAGCGCGGCCGAGCGCTTGATGAGGTTGCGACGGTCAAGACCCTCGTTGTGCTGAGCGGAGGTGGATCCCATGCTCAAGTCCTCGCCTTCTTCAGGACTCAGGCGGTGTACCGGTCGCCCGTCCTTCTCTTCTGAGGCGAAGGGCCCCGCCACCGCGGTCAATTGAAGCTGGGTCGTACAGGAATGTCGTACCGATGTCGGACCGGCTTTCGCAGGAGGAACGGCCTGAAACGGCCGGTCGGGTACGAGCAGAGCCCTTCCCCCCGCCCCTGTCCCCCTCCGGGTCGTGTCCCCCTGGCCCGCCGCCACGGGATACGCGGGGCGGGTGCCGACAGGTATAGTCCACTTCCCGCCAGGTGAGCAAGATCGAAAGCAGGTTTGGGCGGCAGTCTTTCCCTAGTTGAGACCTCCCGGATATGTGAGCCGGTTGTGTACTCATTCGACCGGGTCGGTCCTGATGGAATGACCGGTTTACCACCCCCACCACGGCCAACACCCTTGACACCTCACGGCTCTTGTCCCCTACTGGTCCCTCGCGCACCACTCTGACAACGTTGTCCGACGTGGTTCCGGCCTGATTGGACGGGATCCTCGGGAGGAAAGGCTCGGTATGCAGCAGAAACCCGGACGCCGGCGCAGACAATGGCATACCGCCTCCCTGGTGGCGGCGGCCGCGCTCCTCGTGGTGAGCGCCCAGTCGGCGGCGCAGGCCCGTCCGCTGGGCCGGAGCGCGGCGGAAAACCGCACGCAGCAAAAGGAATTCAGCTCTTCGTTCGAGACGGACGAAGCCCAGCCGGACTGGCGGAACACCGTCGAAGTGGGACCCGACGGAAAGAAGCGGGCATCCGGTGTCGATGGTGCCTTCACCGCCGGAATTCCGGGCAATGTCACCGACCGGGTGACCGATGTGCGGGCCAGCGGCGAGAACACGGACGCGGGCGAGACCAAAGAGAACCTGGTCGATGTCCAGTCCGGCACCAAATGGCTGACGTTCGAGGCCACCGGCTGGGCGGAGTTCGACCTCGACGCCCCGGTCAAGGTCGCCACGTACGCGCTGACCTCGGCCAACGACCACGCCGAGCGTGACCCGAAGGACTGGAAGCTCCAGGGCTCGACCGATGGCAAGACATGGAAGGAGCTGGACGCCAAGACCGGCCAGACCTTCGCCGAACGGTTCCAGACGAAGTCCTACGACATCGCCGAGCCCGCCGAATACCAGCACTACCGCATCGACTTCACCGCCAACAACGGCTCCCCCGACGCCCTTCAACTGGCCGATGTGCAGTTCTCCGACGGCGACACCGCTCCCCCGGCGCCACAGGACATGCGCACCCAGGTCGACCGGGGCCCCGCGGGCTCGCCGACCGCCAAGGCCAACGCGGGCTTCACCGGCACGAAGGCGCTGAAGTACGCGGGCACGCACAAGCCGGACGGCCGGGCGTACTCGTACAACAAGGTCTTCGACGTGAACACGGCCGTCGGCCGTGACACCGCGCTCTCCTACCGGATCTACCCCTCCATGACGGAGACGGACCTCAACTACCCGGCCACCAACGTGTCGGTGGACCTCGCCTTCACCGACGGCAGCTATCTCAGCGAGCTGGGGGCCGTCGACGCGCACGGCGGCGCACTCACCCCGCAGGGGCAGGGCGCGGCCAAGCGGCTCTACGTGAACCAGTGGAACCAGGTGGACGCGCGGATCGGCGCCGTCGCGGCAGGACGCACGGTCGACCGGATCCTGGTGGCGTACGACTCGCCCAAGGGCCCCGCCGCCTTCCAGGGCTGGATCGACGACATCAGCCTCGCGCCCGCGCCGCCCGAGAAGCCGCTCGCCCATCTGTCGGACTACGCGTCGACGGTGCGCGGCACCAACTCCAGCGGTTCGTTCTCGCGGGGCAACACCTTCCCGGCCACCGCGGTGCCCAACGGCTTCAACTTCTGGACGCCGGTGACCAACGCGGTCTCCAACAGCTGGCTTTACGAGTACGCGCACAACAACAACGCCGACAACCTCCCGACGCTCCAGGCGTTCAGCGCCAGCCACGAACCGAGCCCCTGGATGGGCGACCGGCAGACGTTCCAGCTGATGCCGTCGGTGGCCGCGGACACCCCCGACGCGGACCGTACGGCGCGTGCGCTGCCCTTCCGGCACGAGAACGAGGTGGCGAAGCCGCACTACTACGGTGTGACGTTCGAGAACGGCCTGAAGGCGGAGATGACGCCGACGGACCACGCGGCGGCGATGCGTTTCCGCTATCCAGGTGACGACGCCAGCATGGTCTTCGACAACATCTCCAACGACGGCGGGCTCACCCTCGACCCGGGCAGCCGGTCCTTCACCGGTTTCTCCGACGTCAAGAGCGGGCTCTCGGTCGGCGCCACCCGGCTGTTCGTGTACGGCGTCTTCGACGCGCCGGTCACCGCGAGCGGCAAGCTCACCGGTGGCGGCGGTGACGACGTCACCGGCTATCTGCGGTTCGACGCGGGCAAGGACCGCACGGTCAATCTGCGGCTCGCGACGTCCCTGATCAGCGTCGACCAGGCGAAGAAGAACCTCGCCGCCGAGATCCCGGCGGGCACCGGCTTCAGCCAGGTCGAGAAGAAGGCACAGCGGGCCTGGGACCAGCTGCTGGGGAAGGTGGAGGTCGAGGGTGCGAGCAAGGACCAGCTGACCTCGCTCTACTCCAGCCTCTACCGGCTGTACCTGTATCCCAACTCGGGCTTCGAGAACACCGGTTCGGCGTCCCGCCCGAAGCAGCAGTACGCCAGTCCGTTCTCCCCGATGCCGGAGCCCGACACCGCGACCCACACGGGCGCGAAGATCGTGGACGGCAAGGTGTACGTGAACAACGGCTTCTGGGACACCTACCGGACGACCTGGCCGGCGTACTCGCTCCTCACGCCCGACAAGGCGGGCGAGATGGTGGACGGGTTCGTCCAGCAGTACAAGGACGGCGGCTGGATCTCCCGTTGGTCGTCCCCCGGCTACGCCGACCTGATGACCGGCACCAGTTCGGACGTGGCGTTCGCCGACGCGTACGTGAAGGGCGTCGACTTCGACGCGACAGCCGCGTACGAGGCGGCGCTGAAGAACGCGACGGTGGCGCCGCCCAGTTCGGGTGTGGGCCGCAAGGGCATGGAGACGTCGCCGTTCCTCGGCTACACCTCCACCGACACCGGAGAGGGCCTTTCCTGGGCGCTTGAGGGGTATCTCAACGACTACGGCATCGCGCAGATGGGCCAGAAGCTCTACAAGAAGACGGGCAAGGAGCGGTACAAGGAGGAGTCGGCGTACTTCCTCAACCGCGCCCAGAACTACGTCTCGCTCTTCGACCACGACGCCGGCTTCTTCCAGGGCCGTGACCCGCAGGGCGCGTGGCGGGTGCCGTCCGCCGAGTACGACCCGAAGGTGTGGGGCTACGACTACACCGAGACCAACGGCTGGGGTTACGCGTTCACGGCCGTGCAGGACACCCGCGGTCTCGCCGATCTGTACGGCGGGAAGGCGGGCCTGGGCAAGAAGCTCGACACGTACTTCGCCACACCCGAGACGGCGTCGCCCGACGTCGTCGGCTCGTACGGGAGCGTCATCCATGAGATGACCGAGGCGCGTGACGTGCGGATGGGCATGTACGGCCACTCCAACCAGGTGGCCCACCACGTCACTTACCTGTACGACGCGGCGGGCGAACCGTCGAAGACGCAGGAAAAGGTGCGTGAGGTCCTGTCGCGGCTGTACACCGGCAGCGAGATCGGGCAGGGCTACCACGGCGACGAGGACAACGGCGAGCAGTCGGCCTGGTACCTGTTCTCCTCGCTCGGCTTCTACCCGCTGGTCATGGGCAGCGGCGAATACGCCATCGGCTCACCGCAGTTCACAAAGGCGACGCTGCATCTGGGCGGCGGCCGCGACCTGGTCGTCAAGGCCCCGAAGAACAGCGCGAAGAACATCTACGTCCAGGGTCTGAAGGTCAACGGGAAGACGTGGAACTCCACGGCGCTCCCGCACGACCTGCTGGCGCGCGGCGGCACGCTGGACTTCGCGATGGGTCCGAAGCCGTCGGCCTGGGGCACGGGCAAGGACGCGGCGCCGGTGTCGATCACCAAGGGCGACAAGGCCCCGACGCCTCGCTCCGACGCGCTGACGGGGTCCGGTCCGCTGTTCGACAACACGTCGACGACGGAGGCGACGGTCAGTGAGCGGGTGGAGCTGCCGGTCGATTCGGCGACCCGCGCCGTGCAGTACACACTGACGTCGGCCAAGGCGGCGGAGGCACCGGCCGGCTGGACGCTGGAGGGCTCGGCCGACGGCAAGCGGTGGACCACGGTGGACGCGCGGTCCAGGCAGAAGTTCGCCTGGGACCAGCAGACGCGGGTCTTCACGGTGGCCCACCCGGGCACCTACCGGCAGTACCGGCTCGTCCCGAAGGGTCAGTCGTCACTGGCGGAGGTGGAGTTGCTGCGCTGACGCGATGACATGGGTGCCGGCGCACCGTCGCGTGCGCCGGCACACCGACGCGCAGGTGAGAAGTGCCGTTCGGCGGCCGGGGCGAACTATCCCCGGCCGCCGAACAGTTCCTGGAGCAGCGGCAGCAACTCGTCCGTACCGGCGGCCGACAGATGCTCCAGCGTGCCGGCGCGGCGGCCGAGGATGACACCGATGAACGCCGCCGTGATCAGCTCGGCGCGCAGTGCGGCCTGTTCGTCGCCGTCCCGGGTGAAGTGCGCCCGCAGCGGGGCGACGATACGGCGGTCGAGCTCGACCGCCGCCGCCTCCTGGGCCGCCGGGTCGTCGTACGGCCGTACCGCCGCCTGCATGACGGGCCCGGGGCCCGAGCGGTCGAAGCGGTTGAGCAGACCGGCGAGCCGGTCGGGGTCGAACAGGTCGGCGAAGGTGTCCGAGGGGTTCTCGGCGCCCAGTACCGCCACGTAGAGCTGGGCCTTCCCGCCGAAGTAGCGGGCGATCATCGCCGGGTCGACGCCGGCGCGTTCGCCGATGTCACGTGCCGTGGTGCGGTCGAAGCCGCGCTCGGCGAACAGCTCTCCCGCTGCCCGCAGCAGCCGTTCGCGGCTCGCGGCCGAGTCGCGGCGGCGGGGGGACGCTGGGGACGCTTCCTTGGTCATGGATCAATCCTTACGGCCCGCGGAGGCCGTGTCACCCACCTCAGGGACATCGGCGACACCCTCCACCTCCAGCAGGTCCTCGGCCGCCCGGTCCACCCGCGTCGTGGCCCCGCCGCCGACGACCTTCGAAGAGCCGGCACCCGGCCCCGCGCCCGCGCCCCTGCGCAGTCGCGGCAGTACGAGACTGGCGAGGGCGGTGACGAGCCACATCCCGCAGCCGATGAGACCCGCGACGGTGTAGCCGCTGTTCGCCGGGAGGGCGTGGCCGGGGGCGGTGTGGGCTTCGAGCACGACGGCGCTGAGGGTGCTGCCGGTCGCGTAACCGACGTACCGGATCACCTGGTTGAAGCTGGTCGCGCTGCCGGTCTCGTGGGGCGGCACGGCGCCGACGACCAGGCCGGGCATCACGGCGAAGATCGCGCCGACGCCCAGGCCCGCGAGGGCCATGAGGACGAGGATCTCCCACATGGCGCCTCGTGCGTACGTGAGCATCACCATGGCGAACAGGACGACGACGGAGCCCATGGCCAGCGCGACGCCGGGCGCAACGCGCCGTACCAGCAGCCGGGTGATCCGGGTGGAGACGACGCTGGCGGCGGAGAACGGCAGCAGTGCCAGGCCCGCGACGGCCACGGAGGCGCCGAGGCCGTAGCCGCTGCTCCTCGGGGTCTGTACGAAGCGTGTGACCAGCGAGATCAGCAGATACATCCCGACGCCTGCCAGCAGCGCCGTGACGTCGGCGGTGAGCACGGCGGGCCTGCGCAGCAAGCGCAGATCGACCAGCGGGTGGGCGACGCGCAACTCCAGGACCACCCAGCCGGCCAGGACGACGAGCGCGGCGACCAGGACGCCGATCAGCCGGGGCGAGGTCCAGCCCCAGCTCTCGCCCTCGCTGATGCCGAGCAGCAGCCCGGCCAGCGAAAGACCCAGCAGGACGGCGCCGAGGGAGTCGACGGGCCGGCGCGGACGGGGACCGGGGGACGGTACGACGAGGACGGCGACGACCAGTCCGAGGGCGCTCATCACGGCGCCGAACCAGAAGGCGGCGTGCAGCCCGCCGTACTGGGCGACGAGGCCGGTGAGCGGGTAGCCGAGGCCGACACCGGCGACGGTGGTGACCGAGAGGATCGCGGCGGCCGGCCTGGCGCGCTCGGCGGGCAGGGCGTCGCGTACGACGGCTATCCCGAGCGGGGTGAGTCCGAGGCCGACGCCCTGGAGGGCCCGGCCGGCCAGCAGGAAGCCGAAGCCGAGCGGCAGGGCGGCCAGTACGGCGCCCACGGTCACGGTCGCAAGGCTCCCGATGATCACCCGCCGCCGGTGCGGGCCGTCGCCGAGCCGCCCCATGACGGGCGTCGCGAGGGCGCTGACCAGGAAGGTGACGGTGAGCGACCACTGGGCGTCGGTCAGCGATATGTGGTCGGTCTCGGCGATGGTGGGGATGAGCGGCGCGCCCAGGCTGCTGACGATGGCGACGATCATGCCGATGAACACCAGGCCGGGCACGATCAGGCGATGGGGAGGCCGCTCGGCCTGCGGTGCCGGCGTCCGCTTGTCCATGTTCACGTCGGTGCTCGCTCCCACATGTCCGCAAATCCACAAGTCCACAAGCGATGTCATCGCATGATGTCTACATACGATGACATGGCTGCGCCGCCGGGTCAAAATGGGCTGAGGGGGGCGCTACGGCCTACTGAGGGGCGCTACGGCCTGGTGGGTGCGTGGGTGACCGGCAGCCCGCGCAGGGCCATGGGCAGCCGCACGGTGAACAGTCCGGTCATCCGCCGCATCGCGCACCGGGTCCCGGCCGCCGGCGGCCGTACG
>NZ_JTIY01000001.1:5239005-5290119 GCF_000818175.1 Streptomyces sp. AcH 505 | reverse complement strand
GGCCGTACGAGCAGCGCCAGCCGGGCGGCGGCGCCCTCGCGCACGGCACGGGCCCCCACGAGCCGGACGCAGCCACCGGTGTCGGCCGTCAGCCGCAGGGTGCCGTCGGGGGCGGTGCGGTGGTCGACCGATGCCCAGGGCAGTCCGGTCAGTCCTGCGGCCCTGTCGGCGGACAGCAGCGGCAGTGGGGCGGCGTGTGCGAAGCCGGGGGTCAGGGTGTGCACCTCGACGGGCCGGTAGGGCCGGCCGGCCGGCTCCGCCCGGTCACCCTGTGCGTCGGCACCGCAGCCGCAGACCGCCAGGAGCAGCACGACGGCGATCAGTAACGCGCCTGCCCGCGACCACTGTTGACGCCCCACGGCACTCCCCCGCCCGACGTTCCGTCCGTGCATCGGACGCGGGGAGTGCCGTTCTGGTTTCAGCGGCGCGTCAGTTCGCAGGAGTGCGAGAGGAAGTTGCCCATCAGCCCCTCGGCGTCGCCGTTCTTGTACGCGTACGCGACGCCCGTCAGCTCGCGCCCCGCGCCGTCGAGCCGTAGCGCGAGCCCCAGCCGGGGACCGCCCAGCCTGGCGTCGGCGGTGGGCAGTTGGAGCGGGAGGTCCGCCCGCAGGTCCCACTCGGCCGACGCGTCGGCGGGTCCGGTGACCCGCTCGCCGTCCACGCTCACCTCGACGCCGCCGTCCGGCAGTACGCGCACCTCCGTGGGGATGTCCCGCTCTGGCGCCACGATCCGGCCGCTCCACACACCGGGCGGCAGTTCGGCGGGGCGCGCCGCGTCCTGGGTCAGCGGCGAGATCAGCTCGGGCCGGTAGTCCGGTACGAGCGCGCTCATCACGTACTGGACGACCGCGTCGCGGGCCGCCTTGTTCGTGCTGTTGGTCAGCACGGCGACCGACAGCTCCCGGTCGGGCACCGTGACCAGCATCGCCGCCACCCCGCCCATACCGCCGCCGTGGCTGATCATCAACGGCCCGCCCCCGTACGACACACACCAGCCGAGCCCGTACCCGAGATGCGCGTTGATCGGGACCCCGTCCCGCATGGCCGCGACCGTCGCGGGCTTCAGCAGCCGCGCGTACGACTGGCCGAAGAGCGCGAGTTCCGGCGCGGGCGCCCAGCCGAGGGTGGCTCCGGGGTGGCTGGTGCCCATGACACGGGGATACGGACGGCCGTCGACCGTGTACCGCACCGCCGACGGCGCGGGCCCCGGATAGGCGGATGCCAGCAGGCAGTTGCGCAACCCGAGCGGCCCGAAGACCCGCTCCCGCACGAACGAGCCGAGCGGCTGCCCCCCGGCCTTCTCCAACAACCGCCCCAGCGCCCGGAATCCGAGGTTGGCGTACTCGTAGCCGGACCCCGGCGCACGCCGGAGCCGAGCGTAGCGCTCCGCATCGACGGCGGGCTCGTCGGCGCCGTAGTGAAAGTCGTAGTGCATCCCGAACCCGCCCCGATGCCGCAGCAACTGACGCACCGTCGGCTCACCCCACGGCGAATCGCCCGCCACGGGCACGGGCACGGGCTCGTCGAGACCGATCAGCCCCTCGTCGACGGCGACACACACCGCCGTCGCCGTGAACGGCTTACTGATGGACGCCAGCGCGTAAGCGGTCTGCGGCGAGGCGACCCGCCGGGCAGCCACATCGGCGAACCCGTAAGCCTCGGCAAGCACCACTTCCCCACGCTCGGCAACGGCGACGGACACGGAAGGACACCCGTGCTCCCCCAACACACCAGCACACACCGCACCCAGCCCCGCCAGCACGCCTGCCCCGCCCGCCCCATCCTGCGTATACACCATGGTCACAGTGTGCCTTGCGGAGTGCGGAGGAGGCGGAAGGGGGCAGCCGGACAGCGTTCGCACAGGCGGTCGCACGCATCTCAAATGTGCGAACTCATGCGGCCTAAAGTCATGTTGACCCCCCATCAGGTTCCTGAGATCGTGGTCTCTTCTCTCATTTGGTGGAACAGAAAACAACGGGGGCCTTCGTTGACCATCGATCCCGTACCGTCCTCGCACCCCGTCCCGCTCGTCGCGGTCGCCGGGTATGCCGGGTCCGGGAAGTCGGAGGCGGGGAAGTTACTCGCCCAGGCCACCGGCTGGACTTTGCTCGACAAGGACACCATGACCCGGCCTCTGACGGAGTCCCTGCTGAGCGCGCTGGGCGGCGATCCGGACGACCGGCAGACCGCCCTCTACGCCGACCGGGTGCGCCCGGTGGAATACGACTGTCTGCTGAAATCGTGCTGGGAGAACGTCGAATGCGGCGTCCCGGTGATCGCGGTCGCCCCGTTCATCAAAGAGGTCGACGACCCGCAGTGGGACACGCGCATCCGAAGGCGCTGCGCCCGTCTGGGCGCCGGATTCGAATTACTTTGGGTGGAGAGCGATGCCCCGTCGATGCGCGAGCGTCTCACGGCGCGCAATGCCGGACGGGACACCTGGAAACTCGCCAACTGGGGGCGCTACCTCGCCACGACGGCCGTCGACCGTGTTCCGGTCGGGGACTTCCATCGGATCGACAACCGGCTGACCGCCGGGACACCGCTCGCCGAGCAGGTGGAGGCGGTGGCCATGGGCCTCTCCGCCCGGTACGACCGGTACGTGGGGAGCCGCGTGTGAACACCCGCGCCGTTCCCGATCCTGGTGGTGTGATCCTGCTCGGACCACCGACCGCAGGCAAGGACACCGTCAGCGCCGCCCTGTCCGAACATGACCCTCGCTACACCCAGTTGACCAAACTCAAGGTGGGGTCCGGCCGCACCTCCGGCTACCGCGCGACCAGTGCCGCCGAACTCGCCGCACTGCGCCGCATGGGCCGTATCGTCCTGGAGACACACCGGTACGGCAACACCTACGCCGTAGACAGCGCCGACCTGTCGCGGATGCGCCGGGACAAGCTGGTACCGGTGGTGCATCTCGGCAGTGTGGACCACCTACGCGCCTTCCGCGAAGCCGTGGACCGGCCCTGGCTCTCTGTGCTCCTGTGGGTGCCCCGCGCTGTCTGTGCCCAGCGCTCGGCGGACCGAGGTGACCCTGACACCGAAGCGCGGCTCGCCGCCTGGGACGCGGCGCTGGCCGATCTGGCCGCCGTACCGGCGGACGAGGCGATTTTCCACCAGGTGGTGCGAACCGACAGTGACAACGCCGACAAGGCCGCACGGAAAGTAGCGGAGCGGTACGAGAAGTGGGACTGGAAAACCGCTCCGCCCTGGTCCGAGCTGTCCCCGAAGATCGCCGAACTGGCCCAGCTCACATCGCACTGACACAGCGAGTGCTGCCGACAGGCAGTGTGCACCGTCACCAAGTGTGAGTCGTCGTCATGGGGGCCGATGTGGGCACGATCAGCACACTCGAATCACTGGCCCGCACGGCGGGGCTGGAGGCGGGACCGGGCGGTGGGCGTGACCTCACCGTCCGGCGGCGTGAGATCGACGAACCGCTGCGGTTGGACTCGCTGTCCGCCGGCCGGCTCGCGCTTCTGCAGGTGGACGTGGACGGGATCATCGCCGTCCGCTCCTGCGTGATCGATGAGTTGGTGATCGACCACTGCACCGCGGAGGCGTTGCTCGTCACCAACTCACGCATCGGCCGGCTCACCATCCGTAACACCCCGCTCAACTGCGAGCTGGCGGTGAACGAGTCGACGGTCCAGACCCTCGACATCCACTCGTGTGCCGCGACACGGCTGGAGGGAGTCCGGGTGGCCGACTCGGTGCAGATCTCCGGCATACGCGGCGCCGTGCACCTCAAACGATTACGCACTGCGTCCCTGACCGTCCGCAGTCAGGCGTCGGCGGGTCGCCGGCGCCGGCGACCGGACGTGGTGCTGGAGAATCTGCATGTGACGGAGGAAATCACCTTCGACGACCTCTGGCTCAACACGCTGTCCCTGGAAGAGATCGACGCGGACGTCCTGATCCTGCGCCGGGTACGGCTCGAAACACCGCTCGCCGGGACGGGCATACGGTGCCGCGAAGGGCTCCGCGTCAACGGCATGGTGGTGGTGGACGACGCGGCGAGCACAGTGTCCGACAGCGACGTGAAGGGCACCGTCGAGATACGCGGGCTGCGCCAGGCGGGCACCGTACCCGGCGACGCGGCGGAGATGGTCTTCCGGTCGTCGACGATCGGCCGGCTGACGGCCGCCTCCGACGAGGGACTGCCGGTGCTGGTACGGCTCGACAACACCGCCGTCACAGACACACTCGCTCTGCCGGGCGGCCCCGCCCGTTACCACCTCAGCGACAACAGCACCGTGCGTGAAGTGGACCTCGGGGACGCGGTGTTCCGTAACACCGCTCAGGTCACCGGCTTCCTGAACCGCGTCTTCACCGGGCCGGGACCCGGCGCCCTCGAAGCCGTCAGATCCACCCTGGCCCTGCGCCGGCGGAACGCCGAAGAGGACCAGCTCTACTACTTCGCCCGCCAGCGGGAGTCCCTGCACGGACCGCTGCTGCGCCGGCTGTTGACCAGGGGCCTGCTCGGCGGTGTCCTCGGCTGGGGCGTACGGGCGCGCAACCCCGCCCGCACCCTCGTGGCGGCCGTACTCGCCACGGCAGCCGCGATGCACGCCTCGGGCGCCGTACGAGGCCCCGGCGTAGGTCAGTTGCTGAGCCCCCTCGGAGCCTCACGTGCGCTGATCCTGTCCAGCGCGCTGTGGCTGAACGTCGGTACGGGCGCTCCTTCGGAGCTGAAGACGTACGCCTGGACGGCTTTGTCGGTCCTCTTCGCCGCCGGAGGTCTGCTCTTCACGACGCTGACGGTGGGCATCATGATCCGCAAGCTCGTACGCTGACGGAGCCCCCCTCTTTTTTGGGGCTCGGTTCACCTCCGGGGCGCCTTAAGCCCCTGTCGACGGTCAACCGTGCTCGGGGCGGGCCTGGAGGCGCAGCTCGGCCAGTGCCGCTTCTACGGTGAGCCCCGTGTCCTTCTCCGGATTCCAGCCCACCAGCACGGTGGCAGCGGCGGCGACGATCTGCGGGGGCAGCCCCGCGTCAGCCAGCAGCACGGCTGCGTCCTCCAACTCGGGCCCCCAACGCCAGGCGCGGGCAGCCGTCTTGGGGATGTACGACGTCTCGGTGAGGTAGCTGCCGGGTCGGCTGCCCGCGATCTCCATCAGTTCGTCGGCGACCCCGTGGGCATCGGCGGCGCCGTAGGCGACGGCGGCGAGGACCCGGGAGACCTTCTGGTAGCTGGAGTAGGCGAGTTTGAGCGCCGATGCCTTGCCGATGTCCTCGCCGAGGGGCCGGGTGACGACATCGGTCCGCTCGAAGATCGCTTCGGTGCGCGCGACGGCCGCGGCCGGCCCCGCGAGGTACAGCGAGGGCGTCTTGCCGCCGACGGGCGGGGATCCGACCACCGCCCCGTCGACGACGGCCATGCCGGGCAGCAGTCCCGCGATGTGCCGCATCCGGTGCGGGGCGACGGCGTTCGCCTCGACGTACACCGCCGGGCCTGGACCGTCGGCCGGGGCGTGGGCAGCCACTTGGGCCGCCACGTCCTCGGCCGCAGCGGGCGGGCAGAGCGAGATGACCAGGTGCGCACGGGCGAGCAGGCCGGTGAGTGACTCCGGTTCGAGACCCGCCTGTTCGGCCCGCCGCCGTGTGGCGGCGCTCCGGCCGTCGGGACACCACAGCACGGTGGTGCCCCGGGAGCGGAGCTGCGCGCCGAAGGCTGCGCCCATGCTGCCCGGATGCAGGAGTCCGACCACTGCCGCGCGCGCTGTCGTCAGTCCGTGCCCGTTCAGGTTCATGTGCTCAGCATGAAGGGCCGCACCCCCGGGGGTGCGGCCCTTCGTCCGGTCTGTTACCGGCTGACCTACTTGCTGATCAGGCTGCGCAGCACGTACTGCAGGATGCCGCCGTTGCGGTAGTAGTCCGCCTCGCCCGGGGTGTCGATGCGCAGGACCGCGTCGAACTCCACACCGGTGTCGGTGGTGACCTTGACCGTGCTCGGGATGGCGTCGTTCAGCGCGGTCACGCCGGAGAAGGAGAAGGTCTCCTCACCGGTCAGGCCCAGGGAGGCGGCGGTGACGCCCTCCGGGAACTGGAGCGGCAGTACGCCCATGCCGATCAGGTTCGAGCGGTGGATGCGCTCGTACGACTCGGCGATGACCGCCTTGACGCCGAGCAGCGCCGTGCCCTTGGCCGCCCAGTCGCGGGACGAGCCCGAGCCGTACTCCTTGCCAGCCAGGACGACCAGCGGGGTGCCGGCCTCCTGGTAGTTGACCGACGCGTCGTAGATGAAGGAGACAGGGCCGCCGTCCTTCGTGAAGTCGCGGGTGTAGCCGCCCTCGGTGCCCGGCGCGATCTGGTTGCGCAGGCGGATGTTGGCGAACGTGCCCCGGATCATGACCTCATGGTTGCCGCGGCGCGAGCCGTACGAGTTGAAGTCGCGGCGCTCGATGCCGTGCTCCGTCAGGTACGTACCGGCCGGGGTGTCGGCCTTGATCGCACCGGCCGGGGAGATGTGGTCGGTGGTGACCGAGTCGCCCAGCTTGGCCAGCACCCGGGCGCCGGTGATGTCCTCGACCGGCGACGGGTCCTGCTGCATGCCCTCGAAGTACGGAGGCTTGCGCACGTAGGTGGACTGCGGGTCCCACTCGAAGGTGTTGCCCGTCGGGATGGACAGCGCCTGCCACTGCGCGTCGCCGGCGAAGACGTCCTTGTACGAGTCGTTGAACATGTCCTGGCCGATCGCGGAGGCCACGACCTCGTTGACCTCGGCCTCGGAGGGCCAGATGTCCTCCAGGTGGACCGGCTTGCCGTCCTGGTCGGTGCCGAGCGCGTCGCGGGTGATGTCCACCTTCATGGAGCCCGCGATGGCGTAGGCGACGACCAGCGGCGGCGACGCCAGGTAGTTCATCTTGACGTCGGGGTTGATCCGGCCCTCGAAGTTGCGGTTGCCGGAGAGCACGGCGGTGACCGCGAGGTCGGCGTCGTTGACGGCCTTGGAGACCTCCTCGGGCAGCGGACCCGAGTTGCCGATGCAGGTGGTGCAGCCGTAACCGACGAGGTTGAAACCGAGCTTGTCGAGGTACGGGGTGAGGCCCGCGCGGTCGTAGTAGTCCATGACGACCTTGGACCCGGGGGCCAGCGTCGTCTTGACCCACGGCTTGCGGGTGAGGCCCTTCTCGACGGCCTTCTTCGCGACCAGCGCGGCGGCGACCATGACGGCCGGGTTCGAGGTGTTGGTGCAGGAGGTGATCGCGGCGACGGTGACGGCGCCGTGGTCGATCTCGTACGTCGAACCGTCCGGGGCCGTGACGAGGGTGGGCCGGGTCGGCACACCGTTGTGGGCGGCCGGGGAGTCGGAGGCGGGGAAGGACTCCTTGCCGGACTCCTCGTCGTCCGTCACGTAGTTGCGTACGTCCTGGGCGAACTTCTGCTGGGCCTCGGCCAGGATGATGCGGTCCTGCGGGCGCTTGGGGCCCGCGATGGACGGGACGACCGTGGCGAGGTCGAGCTCCAGCTTCTCGGAGAAGTCGGGCTCGGCGGCAGGGTCGAGCCACAGCCCCTGCTCCTTGGCGTACGCCTCGACCAGCGCGATCTGCTGCTCGCTGCGGCCGGTGAGGGTGAGGTACTTGATCGTCTCGGCGTCGATCGGGAAGATCGCGGCCGTCGAGCCGAACTCCGGCGACATGTTGCCGATGGTGGCGCGGTTGGCGAGCGTGGTCGCGCCGACGCCCTCACCGTAGAACTCGACGAACTTGCCGACGACGCCGTGCTTGCGCAGCATCTCGGTGATGGTCAGCACGAGGTCGGTCGCGGTGGTGCCGGCGGGCAGCTCACCGGTCAGCTTGAAGCCGACGACGCGCGGGATGAGCATCGAGACGGGCTGTCCGAGCATCGCGGCCTCGGCCTCGATGCCGCCGACGCCCCAGCCCAGCACGCCGAGGCCGTTGACCATGGTGGTGTGCGAGTCGGTGCCGACGAGGGTGTCGGGGTACGCCTGGCCGTTCCTGACCATGACCGTACGGGCCAGGTGCTCGATGTTGACCTGGTGCACGATGCCGGTGCCCGGCGGGACGACCTTGAACTCGTCGAAGGCGGACTGGCCCCAGCGCAGGAACTGGTAACGCTCCTGGTTACGGCCGTACTCCAGCTCCACGTTCTGCGCGAACGACTGCGGCGTACCGAACTTGTCGGCGATCACCGAGTGGTCGATGACCAGCTCGGCGGGGGCCAGCGGGTTGATCTTCGCCGGGTCGCCACCCAGCTCCTTGACGGCCTCCCGCATGGTGGCCAGGTCCACGACACACGGCACACCGGTGAAGTCCTGCATGATCACGCGGGCCGGGGTGAACTGGATCTCCTGGCTCGGCTGCGCCTGGGAGTCCCAGCCGCCGATGGCCCGGATGTGGTCGGCGGTGATGTTCGCGCCGTCCTCGGTCCGCAGCAGGTTCTCCAGCAGCACCTTCAGGCTGTAAGGGAGGCGCGCTGAGCCCTCGACCTTGTCCAGCCGGAAGATCTCGTACGACTCGTCGCCCACACGCAGCGTGCTGCGGGCGTCGAAGCTGTTCGCCGACACGACAGTCTCCTTCATCAATGTGCGCGTACTACCGCATCCTGCCGCCTCGATCTGTCGCCCATCCGCTAAGGTATGGCTAAGTTAGGTGACCCTAACCGACTGACGGCTGCGGTACGCCTTCGGCAGATATCTCGATGTCGAGATAACTGTAGTACATGACCGCCGCCCGGTCATGCTCCGACCTCCCTGACCGCGCCCCGCGACGGGCCGGGTTCGAGCCGGGGCCGGAGCGGCAT
The DNA here is from genome assembly GCF_000818175.1 of Streptomyces sp. AcH 505. Taxonomy (GTDB): domain Bacteria; phylum Actinomycetota; class Actinomycetes; order Streptomycetales; family Streptomycetaceae; genus Streptomyces. The sequence goes on along the minus strand of NZ_JTIY01000001.1, from coordinate 5,281,353 downwards.
TCACTCTCTGGCACCGGCGACCCGCAGGCCGTCCATGTAGTCGCGGACGCGCGTGATCAGTCCGTTGTGGACGTGGAGCACCAGGAGACCGGGGACGGTGAAGGTGGTGCGACCGGTCGGCAGCGTTCCTACCACCACGTGCTCAGCGATGATCACTTCCGGATCGGCGGTCTCGCAAGCCGCGGTCTTCCTGATCTCCTCCACCTGGACGGGGCTGGCTCCCCAGGCCGCCCGATATCCCGCACGCACCGCCTCGCGGCCCTCGTAACGCGCGGGAAAGCCGGGAGAGGTGAACGGGAACTCGTGCACCGCGTCCACCGCATACAGGTCGGCGAGATCGTCTGCGGACTTGTCGAGCATGGCCCGGTAGTAGCAGGCCAGCACCTCGCGAGGGGTGCGGACGGCAGGTGCCTCCAGGTCCGGCACAGGGATCACTCCATTCGCTCAACACGCGTTGACCCGGCCACCGTAGGAGTCGGCCGACGGTTGGGTCAACAGCTGTAGAGTGAATTGGTGCCTTCCCCTCACCGGTCCCGCGCCGACCGCCGCCGAGCCACCGAACTGCGCATCCTCAGCAGCGCCCGGGGGCTGTTCGCCGAGAAGGGATTCGATCGCACCACCATCCGCGCCGTGGCGACCGCGGCAGGCGTCGACCCGGCTCTCGTCATGCAGTACTTCGGCTCGAAGCGCGAGCTTTTCACCCACGCGGTGCAGGCGGTCCCCACACTGCCCGCGGCCACTGACACCGACGCGCTCGTCGATCAGCTGCTGGCCACGCTCGACCTCAAGCTCGGGGGTCTTCCCGAGGGCACGCTGGTGATGTTGCGCTCCATGCTCACCGACCCGACTGCGGCCGACCACGTCCGCGCCGCCCTCGACGGGCAGATCGACAGCGTCAGCGCTGCCCTGCCCGCAGCCGAAGACCCCCAGCTGCGCGCCGCCCTGGTCGTCGTCACCCTGCTGGGCGTCACCATCGGCCACCAGTTCCTCGACCTGGCCGCTCTTCGCGACGCCCCGCCCGACCGCATCGCGGGCCTGCTCCGCCCGGCGTTCAAAGCCCTGACAGATCCGGCGGGTTGAAACAAGGGCGTGAGGGCCTGGCCCCACTGTCGACGGTCATCCCTGACCGCCCCCCTGCCGCCGGAAGCCCGTCCGTCGGAAGCCCGTCCGCCGGACGGCGACAATGGGCCTGTGCTGATCATGGATGCCGTCCTGGAAACCTATGATGCCGTCGACTTCGCCCTGTGGCCCACGGCCGCCCCGAGCGCGGACCGCCTGCTGGTCCTCTCCGGCCACCTGTCAGCGCTGGAAGTCGGAACAGCGATGGCTGTCCAGACCAGCTACACCTCCGACGACCGGGCCTCGGACCCCGAAGCCGGGATCCGACGTATCGAGGCGCTGCTGGACGTCGATCTCGTCATGGCCCCGGGCGGCATCCTCCTGCAGGACACCGCTACCGGCGTCGTGATCGAACCGGGGTGCTGCTTCGGTCTGGAGAACTGGCGCGACTGGCTCGGCCTCCTGCACGGCGAAGAGCTCTGGCTCGGCCACGGCACCGCCGCGCACATCGAACAGCGGGGAACGCTCGTCAGGGTGTGGCCGGACGCGGACCCACCGGCAGAGCGATTCATCGAGCTTCCCGTGGCCGAGTTGCCGGACCTTCTCCAGACCGTGCACGACAAGCTCAACGGTTTTCTCGCCCTCGCCGAACAATGGGCCTCCCGCTACGCGCCCGCGTCGGCCCCCGCGCTGATTGCCAAGCTCGACGAAGGCCTGCACATCGGCACCCCGCTGGACAACTCCCGCGTCGCGGACCCTTCCTAGGCAGCGGGCCCGTCCGGCCCGCGCCCGGAGGCGCGGCGGCGGGTTGGGTGGTAGCAGGTTGCGCACAGTGCTGCGAGGAGCTGGAGTGCGGCGGCTGCGAGGAGGGCGCCGGGGAGTGAACGGGCCGCCAGCGGGCCCGCTGTGGCCGCGCCGATGGCGAAGCCGGTGATCTTCAGGCTCGCGCCGGTGGTGAAGACCTGGCCGCGCAGTCGGCTGGGGGCTTCGCGGTGGCGGACCGCGAAGAGGGCTGTGAGCTGCGGGCCCTCGCCGATGCCGGCGATCAGCATCGCGGTGACGAGCAGGGCCGGCCGGCCTGTCGCGGCGAGGAGGAAAGCCGCGGCGAGGACGAGCGTGCTGCACCAGATGACGGTGTCCGGGCGCAGCAGCCGTGGGTGGCGGGCGAGTACCGCGTTGGCGGCAAGTGCCGAGGCGGCTGTCAGGGAGAGGAGGAGCGCTCCGCGATCGGCCGAGCCGAGGCTGTGCTGTCCGATCAGCGGGGTGCACGCGATCACCATGCCCTGGCCAGCGCAGGAGACCACCGACGTCGCGGTCGCCCTGATCAGTGGCCGGTTGCCGGTGATGGCCCGCAGTCCGGCGGCGAGGTCGGTGGCGACCGAGGTGGCCGGCCGGTCTTGGGCCGGCGTCCGGGCCGGCGGCAGGGCGAGTGCCGAGGGCAGTGCGAGGCAGATCAGCGCGACGGCCACGATCACACCGGCGGACGCCCCGGCCAGGCCGGCGACGATCCCCGCCAGCGCCGGACCCGCCAGGCTCGCGAGGTTGAAGGTCATCGCGTCGAGCGCGTTGGCGCGGGGCAGGCTCTCGCGGGCGACGACGCCCGGCAGTTGCGAGGTCCACCCGCCGGACAGGGCAGGTCCCAGCAGCCCGGCGCACACCGCGATCAGGGCCGTGCCGGCGACCGGGCCGTGGCCCAGGGCGGCCAGGACGACCAGGAGCATCGCGGCGTAACCAATGAGGGCCCGGGCCAGCAGGCGGCCCGGCCTGGGCGACCTGTCGAGCACCACGCCGAAGACGGGTCCACCGATCGCCGCCGAGATCATGAGGCCCGCCAGGAGCGACGAAGCGGCCGACGCCGATCCGGTGACCGCGAGTCCTGCCAGCAGCAGGGCCGGACCCGACATCTCGTCCCCGGTACGGGCCGCGGCCGCCCCGGCGACGTACCCCCACAGCGCGTAACGCTTCCCCATGCACAGCACGTTACGGAGGTAACTCAAAACTTCACAAGATGCGTTACATTCGTCGAGTGCCCCTCAGAGACGACGACTGGTCAACTCGGCATTCGGTGCAGGCGGTTGCCGGCCGGACCGCCGCCCTCGTCAACGCCCTGGCCTGCGAGAGCCCGACGGCCGACGCGGTCGCCGAAGTGCTCCGCGAGCACGGCGAGACCGGCGCCGTCGAACTCTCCCCGACCGATGTCGCCGAGATGCGCGACGCCGCCGTGCTGCTGCGCGAGGTCTTCACCACGGACCAGGTCGACGTCGCGGCGACCCGGCTGAATCAGCTTCTCCGGCGCACTGTCGGCACCGTCCGTCTCTCCGCGCACGACGGTCTCTCGCCCTGGCACCCCCACCTCGACAGCGACGACGACGCGCCCTGGGGCGAGTGGTTCCTCGCCTCCTCCTGCCTGGCCCTGACGGTCCTCGTCTGGGACCACCAGCGGCCGCCCGGCGGCCTCTGCGCGTCGGCCAGTTGCCGGAACGTGTACCTCACGCAGGGAAGCGGCCCGCCACGCCGCTACTGCTCTCGCCGCTGCGCGACGCGGGAGCGGGTGGCGGCCCACCGCCGCTCGCGCTCCTGAGCCGGCACCTGCGCCTGCGCACTGGAGTGTGACGGCATGCCGCCGATACGATCCACGGCATGTCTGCCCAGCTGAGCGAAGCCGCCCGCCAGATCCTCGACGACACCAACTACGCGATCCTCGCCACGGTCAGCCCGGACGGCAGTCCGCAGACGTCCGTCGTCTGGGTCGGCAGGGACGGCGACGACGTGGTCATCTCCACGGCCGCCGGGCGGCGCAAGGAGAAGAACCTGCGGCAGGAGCCGCGCGTCAGTCTGAGCGTCTTCGACAAGGACAACCCGCTCCGGTACATCGAGATCCGCGGCGCCGCGACCGTCACCGAGGACACCGGCCGCGCGCTGGCCGTCTCGCTCGCCGAGAAGTACGCGGGGCCCGGCGCGGGCGAGGAGTTCCTGCAGCTGCCGCCGGAGGTCGTCCGGGTCGTGATCCGCATCACGCCCGACCGCGTCGTGGGCAACGCCGCCGCCTGAGGCGTGACGCGCGGGTGCCCCGGGGACCGGCGGGCCCTGGGGCGCGCGCCGGCCACCGGGGCACCCGGGGCGGTCAGTTCAGCAGGTGCCCTCGTCCTTCCAGGCACCCCACTCGCCGGTCGAGCCCGGCTTCTCGTTCTGGGTCCACCACTGCGCCTTCCACTTGTGGCCGCTGTACGAGACCTCCTCGCCGCCCGTGTACACGGTGGTGGCGCTCCACGGGGTCGTGGTGCAGGTCCCCGGCGGGTTGGTCGGCGGGTCGGTGGGCGGATCGGTCGGCGGGTTGGTGGGCGGCGTCGCCCCCGCGAACTTCACCGAGTACTTCGCGAAGTCCCAGGCGGCCTGCGGCACACTGCTGCAGGTGCCGGACGTCGCGCCGTTGTTGTCGGCCGGTGTGCACTGCCGGTCGCGGTTGAGCGACCAGAAGGTGAACCGGTCCATGCCGTGGCTGGTCGCGAAGTCGAGGACCGTCTGGAAGTCGGCCTGGCTGAAGTACTCGCCGGTGTCGCTGCGGCCGTTCATTCCGGAGAAGCCCTCGTGGGCGTAGGCGGTCGCCTCGCTCCAGCCGAAGGTGGAGCGGAGGATCGAGTTGAAGTTCGTCAGCGCGGAGGTCTGCGAGGCCGCGCCGTTGAACCCGCCGTCGAACGGCATGATGGAGAAGTTGTTCGGTGTGAAGCCCTGTGCCTTGGCCTCGTTCAGCATCTGGGTGCCGAACCAGCCGGTGCCCGCCGCCGTGCCGGCCGTGGTGACGGAGACATACAGGCCGGGGTTGTTCTGCTGGAGGATCTTGGCGGCGCCGATTTCGTGCGCGACGGCCGCGGTGTTCTCGTACTCCGGCTCTTCGAGGTCGAAGTCGATGGCCTTGAGCTGGTACTTGGTCACGACCTGCTGGTACGCGGCGGCCGTGGCCTCCGAAGTGGCGCACGCCTGGCCGAGTTTGGTACCGCCGTAGCCGCCGATGGAGACGGACACGTCTCCGCCCTTGGCCCGGATGGAGTTGATGACCCCCCCGACCGCCGTGTCGTTGGCGACGGGCGCCGTGCCGCCCCAGGTCGGGCTGCAGCCACCACCGTTGGGGGCGAGGATGAACGCGAGTTGGAACGCCTTCAGTCCGGTCGCGTCCATGATGGCGCCGGCGTTGGGCGGGTTGTTGTCGAGGGGCATCAGATAAGGCGCTGCGGCGTACCAGCGATTGCTGAGCGCTGCCGCGTCGGCGGACGCCGTCGCTCCGGCCGCCTGGCCGGTAGCGAAGGCGGCAAGGCCGGCCGTGGCGAGCGCGGCGGTCGCCGCGCCGCAGAGGAGAGCACGAAGACGCTTCATGTGCAGGTCTCCTGAAGGAGTGGAAGGGAGCCTTCAGAATTGAGCACCGCCAGGGACACGTCAATGACTTGGACTAGACCAATTCAAATCTGTTGTATCCCACAAGCTTTGGCGCGGACAGGCACGGACAGGCGCGGGACGGCGACGCGAACGGACACGGACGGGCCCGGGCGGACGCGGAACCAACCGGCGCGCCACCGGTGTCCCAAGCGGCGTGACGTAACGGGGATGGCCGCCTACGGTGGGTGGTCACAACAGGCCGGACCGGCCGTTGTCGAAGGGGGGAAGGGCGTGGTGGAGCCCGGGGCCGGCATAGGACTGCGCGGTCGCAGCGGCATTCTGTCGCTGGTCGAGGAGTGTCTGCGTTTACCGCCGGGGGCCGACCGCCCCGTCACGATGCTGCTCGGTCCGCGCGGCAGCGGCGCGAGTGAGGCGCACGGTGCGCTGATGGAGCGCTTCGGACCTGAACATCCCTTCGCCTACCTGGACTTCGGTGGCGCGCAGTCGTTGCTGCCGCGCTACGCGCTGGCCCTGCTGGCCCGCCAGCTGGAGCGGAAACTGCCCCGCTTCGGCCGGTCCAGATTCCCCCTGCTGAGCCTCGGACTCCTCGCGTCCGACCAGGAGTTGCACATCCGCAGCCTGCCCGAGGGCCGGCGTGCGGTGCAGCGGCAGCTCGACCGGTTCCAGGAGGCCAACGAGGCCCGGCACGGCGACTATCTGGCGGCCTTCTTCGAGGTCGGGATGGGCGCCGTCGGAGTGCCCGAGGGGGCGTCAGCCATCGCGCTCGCCGTCGCGTCCGACGCGCTGCGGCGCGGTCGTAACCGGCTGCCCGGGCGGGCGTTGGCGGGCCGGCTGACCGGTGGCGCGCAGTGGTTCGGCGCGCACCCGCTGATCCGCAGCGGCGACCGCTGGGAGGCCCTGGTCGAGCTCAACCTCTGGCGCCACGAGGGCGATGCGCAGGAACAGGAACGCCTGGACCGGGTCTTGTTCTCCGCGTTCCTGGAGGATCTGCGCCGTAACGCCGCACGGTCCTTCATGCCCCGCTCGTACCTGGTGCTGCTGGACGAGTCGCACGCACCGTACGGACGCCGCTTCCTGGACCTGCTGCTGCGGGCCCGGCACGACGACGCGGTGGTGGCGGGCACCGACTGCGATCCGCTGACGGTCGTGGCGAGTTCCAACCGCTGGCTGCCCCGCTGGGGTCCCGCCACCGGCGACTCCTGGCCCTGGCAGCTCCGCGGCCCCGACCACGCGTCGCTCACGGACTGGAACGACTACCGGCCGACCAGGGACAGCGAGGACACCTGGTGGTACCCGCTGCGGCTGCGCGACCTCAGCCTCGACGAGGTGCGGATCCGGATCGAGTTGCAGCTGGGCGGCAACCCCGACCACGCGCCGTACACCCGGCTCACCCCGTTCGTGCACCGGCTGACCGGTGGTCTGCCGCGCGCGGTGCAGCAAGTCCTGGACGTACTGAGGCAGTCGAGCGACGTCCCGGCCGAGAGCGGTTCCGAGCAGGAGCGCTGGCTGCGCACACTGCCGGACCGGCCGCTGCTCGCCGGCGAGGTGACGAGGCCGCTGGCCGACACCGCGACCGACCACCTGCTGCACGGGCTGGACACGATCGAGCGCACCATGCTCGCCGAGGTCGCCGCCGCGCGGGACCTTTCGGTGGGCGCGCAGGTGCTGGGACAGGGCGACGCCCTGTTCGGCGAGATGCGGTCGCGCTGGCTGCTGGCCGGGCCCGGCACCCTCGTACCGATGCTGCATCCGTGGCTGCGCAGGCTGCTGCTGTGGCAGCTGGCCCGGCGCCCCGACGACTGGGACATGGCGCACGAACTGCTTGCCGAGCACTACAGGGCCGAGGGCCGGCCGGTGCGGGAGATGTACCACCAACTGGCCACGGGACAGGTCGACGAGGTCGCCGAGCAGCTGAAGCGGCGCTTCCTCGACGTACCGGCCGCGCAGTGGATCAGCGAGTTCGGCGCGGTCACCGCGGCCCCCAACCGGCTGCCGTCCGCCGGCGGGCCGCTGGAGGTGCTGGCCGGGCTGAGCGGCGACCAGCCGGGGACGGTCCAGGACGGCGGCCCGCAGTCGGTGATCCGCAGTCTCGTCGCCGCCCGCTGGGTCTGGAGCGATCCGCTCGGCGACCCGGGGATGCGGCTCGGCAACATGATCGCCGACGGGTTCGCGCAGCTCTCCAGGCTCCGCAGTTACGACATTGTGCCGCTGTTCAACGAGGCGGAGCGGTACCGCAGTTGGCGTCATCCGCAGACAACGTCCGGGGAGGCATGAGCCGGTGATGGTCAGAGTCGAATGGCCGCTGCACGTCGTCCGGCGGATCGTGTTCGGGGTGGTCACCGCCGCCGTACTCGCGGTGGGCGGCTGGTTCTTGGTCTCCTGGCTCCAGGAGTCGCAGGCCCGGTGCGGCGCGGGCGTGGTGAAGATGGGCGACGACGCCGAGTGCGTGGGGGTGACCGACGGCTCGTACACCTTCGCCGGTCATCTCGCGCCGGTCGAGAAGAAGATCCGGCAGGAGAACGCCAAGGTCGCGAAGGGCGAGGACAGTTATGTGAGCGTCGCCTACATGACCTCCTTCACCCTGAAGGACGACGACAGCAACTCGTCCGAGTCGGTGCGGCACGAGCTGGAGGGCGCCTATCTCGCGCAGTACCGCTACAACGAGGGCGATCTCGGCGGGAAGCCGAAGATCCGGCTGCTGCTCGCCAACACCGGCAGCAGATCGGCCCATTGGCGGCACACGGTCGGCGAACTGACCGCCCGCGCCGACGACAAGCAGGGCAGGCTCGTCGCCGTCACCGGCCTCGGCCCCAGCACGGACGAGAATCTGGCCGCCATCAGGGAGCTGTCCAAGAAGGGCATCGCGATGGTCGCCTCCACGATGACGGCCACCGACATCCAGGACATACACAACTTCGTGCGGGTGTCGCCGACCAACGTGGACGAGGCGTACGCGGCGGCCGGCTATCTCAAGCGGAACAAGTTCAAAACGGCGGTCGTGGTGCAGGACGCGGCGAAGGGAAACCTCTACGCCGGCACCCTGGGCCCCGCGTTCACCCGGGCCTTCCCCGACAAGGCCGGCCATCGGCTGGTGGCCGAGACGAAGACGTTCGACTCGTCGGTGCGCAGCGCCTGGCAGACGGAACTGCGCTTCATGTCGGTGGAGTTGTGCGCCCAGAAACCTCAGGTGATCTACTTCGCCGGGCGCGGGATCCATCTCACGAGCTTCCTCGACTCGCTGGCCAACCGGAACTGCCAGTCGGAGCAGTTCACCGTGATCGCCGGTGACGACACCAGCAATCTCACGGCGGACAAGCTCGCCGACGCGGCGGCGACGAAGATCAACGTGCTGTACACCGGCCTCGCCCACCCCGACATGTACAAGAAGAACCCGGACGCGGTCTCGGCCCCCTCGGCCAAGTTCTTCGCCGAAGGCGCCGAGCTGGACCGGTGGTTCCCCAACGACAGCCGCGACGACGGCCAGGCCATCATGGCCCACGACGCCGTGCTGACGGCGGCGACCGGCGTACAGATGGCGGCCAGCTCGCAGGGCGAGGTCGTCGGGGACGCGGTGGCGCGGATGTTCCACCAGATGGACGGCGGTCAGCAGGTGGCCGGTGCGAGCGGTTTTCTGTCCTTCCAGAACAACGGCAACCCGCGCGACAAAGCGGTCCCGGTGCTGCGGCTGACCGCCCAGGGCAGGGCGGTGTTCGTCGAGGTGTCGGCGGCCAACGGCAGACCGCGGGAGAAGAACGGCTAGGGAGTGTCCGCGAAGTATCGTCGTCCGCCCTCGGGGCGGGGCTCGCGGGGGCTGGTGCGTGCGATCGCAAGGCGCCGATGTGGCCTTGTAGCGGAGCTACTTGGGCATGTCGGCAACGCCGCGAGCGTGCGTGCCAGCCCCCGCGAGCCAGACGAGACTTCGCGGACACGACCCAGGGCCTGATCCGAACGACAGCCCCAGGGCCGGTCGATGCCCCCGTCCGGCCGGCGGAGCACCGCTGCCACCTGCTCGAAATTCCGGCCAACCTGCCGGGCATGTATCGGCGTTGACGGGATATCCGTACCCCTGACAGAGGAGGCGCAGATGCCGATCACATTCCGCAAGAGTTTCCGGATCCTGCCGGGGGTGCGGCTCAACATCAACCGCCACTCCTGGTCCATCACGACAGGCGGCGGCAAGCACGGGCCGCGGCACACGTCAAGTTCGACAGGACGGCAGACGACGTCGCAGGACCTGCCGGGCCCCTTCGGCTGGCGCAAGACGACGACGAAGCGCCGCGGTTAGGGTCTGCCCGGCGGCTGAGCGCCGGGCAGTAACCCGAACGGCGGTATACGGATTGTCCGTACGGCCCCACAGACCGATCATCGGACTGTGGGGCCGTACGGGTTGACCTCACGCGACAGACCCCCCTCGCGCGGCGCTTATCTCACACGTGAGATAGCCTTTCGCTATGGCAGACGACTACCTCGTACGCATCGGCAAGCTCATCCGTGACGCCCGACAGCACCGGGGCTGGACACAGACACAGCTCGCCGAGGCACTGGCCACCAGCCAGAGCGCCGTGAATCGCATTGAGCGCGGCAATCAGAACATCAGCCTTGAGATGATCGCCCGGATCGGCGAGGCACTCGACAGCGAGATCGTCTCGCTCGGCTACGCCGGGCCGATGCATCTGCGCGTGGTCGGCGGACGCCGGCTCTCCGGCGCCATCGACGTCAAGACGAGCAAGAACGCCTGTGTGGCGCTGCTCTGCGGCTCCCTGCTCAACAAGGGGCGTACGGTACTGCGCCGCGTAGCCCGGATCGAAGAGGTCTTCCGGCTCCTCGAAGTCCTCAACTCCATCGGTGTGCGCACCCGGTGGATCAACGACGGGGTCGACCTCGAAATCGTGCCGCCCGCCGAGCTGGACATGGCGGCCATCGACGAGGACGCCGCCCGCCGCACCCGCTCCATCATCATGTTCCTCGGCCCGCTGCTGCACCGGATGGACAACTTCCGGCTGCCGTACGCCGGCGGCTGCGACCTCGGCACCCGTACCATCGAGCCGCACATGATCGCCCTGCGCCGGTTCGGCCTGGACATCGCGGCGACCGAGGGCATGTACCACGCGCAGGTCGACCACTCGGTCTCGCCCAGCCGCCCCATCGTCCTGACCGAGCGCGGCGACACGGTCACCGAGAACGCGCTCCTGGCGGCCGCCCGCCACGACGGCGCGACGGTCATCCGCAACGCCTCGTCCAACTACATGGTCCAGGACCTGTGCTTCTTCCTCGAAGCGCTGGGCGTACGGGTCGACGGCATCGGCACGACGACGCTGACCGTGCACGGCGTACCGTCCATCGACGCGGACGTGGACTACTCCCCCTCCGAGGACCCGGTCGAGGCGATGAGCCTGATCGCGGCGGCCGTGGTCACCGAGTCGCGGCTGACCATCCGCCGGGTCCCGATCGAGTTCCTGGAGATCGAACTCGCCGTACTGGAGGAGATGGGCCTCGACCACGACCTGACCAGCGAGTACGCGGCCGACAACGGCCGTACCCGGCTGGTGGACCTGACCGTACGGCCCTCCAAGCTGGAGGCGCCGATCGACAAGATCCACCCCATGCCGTTCCCCGGCCTGAACATCGACAACGTGCCGTTCTTCGCCGCCATCGCCGCCGTGGCGCAGGGCAAGACCCTCATCCACGACTGGGTCTACGACAACCGCGCCATCTACCTGACGGACCTCAACCGGCTGGGCGGCCGGCTCCAACTCCTCGACCCGCACCGGGTCCTGGTCGAGGGCCCCACCCGCTGGCGCGCCGCCGAAATGATGTGCCCCCCGGCGCTGCGCCCGGCCGTAGTGGTCCTGCTGGCCATGATGGCGGCGGAGGGCACATCGGTGCTGCGCAACGTGTACGTCATCAACCGCGGCTACGAGGACCTGGCGGAACGCCTGAACTCGGTGGGCGCGCAGATCGAAATCTTCCGGGACATCTGACCGAAGAACGTCGCCGCACGCTGACACACGCCGACGCACCCCGTCCGACCCGCCGCGAAACGGGTAGGACGGGGTGCGTCGGCGTTCCGGCGCGTCAGGGGATCAGTGCCTCGATGCGGTCGAGTTGGGCCGCGAGGACGTCTTCGAACGCCGCGCTGCGGTCCGCTCCGAGGGGGCGGAGGTCGCGGGCGTAGTGGGCCAGGGCGGGGAATCGTTCGGGATCGGCGCCGAGCACCGCGACGCGGAACTGCTCCATGCCCTGCTCGTACTCCTCGGGCGTGATGGCGCTGATACCGGCCTCGGAGGCGATGAGCGCCGCGACGAGGATCACGGTGCGGTGGTATCGCACGGGGACTTCCTCGTCGGGCAGGCCTGACGCGCGCAGGGCCTGCAGCATTTCCTCCATGACCAGCCGGGATCCGGTGCCGCCGGACGCATGGCGTCCCCACACCGCGGCGAGCTGGGGCTGTTCGCCGAACGCCTCCCGCAGGCGCAGGGCCACTGCGGTGACGCGCTGCCGCCAGTTGCCCTCGGGCCGGTAGCCGTCCATGGCGGCCAGGAGGATCCGGTCGGCAACCGCGCGCAGCAGTTCGGTCTTGTTGCGGAAGTGCCGGTAGAGGCTGGAGGAGTCGGTCCCGAGCGCTGCGGCGAGTTTGCGCACGCTGAACGACTCGGCGTCGCTCGTGCGCAGCAGTTCCGCCGCCGTGTCCAGGATCTCGTCGGTCGACCATCGCCTTCGACCCGTCATCTCGCCCCTCTCGTCCGGACTCAGCCTAGCCCATGCGTTCATCGATGCACTCATTCATGCACTTGCCGATGCACGCGGTGCGTGCATAATGAGGACAACGGACCGTCCGGTCACCACGACGTACCCGGCATCCGGCCGGGAGGGAAGAAGGAGCCATGAGTGAGTTCACTGCCGGGACGCGGCCGGCGGAGCCCGACTTCGCGGCGATAACGACCGGGGAACTGCTCGCCTACCGCGAGGCGGAGAACCGTTTCCGGGCCTCCGGCGCGGCCCGGGCGTTCCTCGGGGAGCCGGATCCGGGAGCCGCGATCGGCTGGCAGGAGATCGCGCTGCCCGGCCGCGACCTGGCGGTCCGGGTCTACCGGCCGGCGCCGACGGGGGACGAGGAGGCCGCAGCCCCGGCCGGCCTGCCCCTCGTGGTCCATGTCCACGGAGGCAGCTTCGTGGGCACGGCGGTGCAGTGCGACTGGACCAACAGCCGTCTCGCCGCGAGGCTGCCCGCCCTCGTCGTCTCCGTCGAGCACCGCCTCCTCACCCCGGACAGCCCGCTCGCGAACGCCGCCGACGACGGTTGGGACGTGCTCGACCACGTGGTGCGGCACGCGGCGCAGTGGGGTGCCGACCCCGCGCGCGTGGCCGTCTTCGGTGAGAGTTGCGGTGCTCTGATCAGCGCGCTGACGGCGATCCGGGCAAGGGAGGCGGGCCTGGAGCTCACGGCGCAGGTGCTGGTCAACCCCGCGGTCGACGTGACCGCGACGATGTTCGACTATCCCTCGGTCGCCGAGTACGCGGACAGCCCGACCCTGGCCCTGCCGCAACTGCGGCTCTTCCAGCGGCTCGCCGCCTCCTCGGCGGCCGAGGCCCGCGCGGTCTCACCCCTGTACGCGGACGACCTGGGCGGGCTCGCCCCGGCGCTCGTGGTGGTACCCACCCAGGACCCGGCGGCCGACCACGGCCGGCGCTATGCCGAGCGACTGCGCACGGCGGGGACCTCGGTGCGGCTCACCGAATACCCGGGAGCGAAGCACGCGTTCCTCACACTGCCCGGCGTGGAACCACAGGCCGAGGCCGCCCGGGCGGAGATCCTCGCGTTCCTGCGCACCGCCTTGGCGAAGTGACGGAGGAACGGTCCGGGGCCTGCGCGGATCAGCTCTCCGGGAGCAGCACGGTCGGGTCGCCGGTGAACCATGCGCTGTCGATGGTGAGTCGGCGGATGCGCCAGTTCTCGCCGTCGCGTACGAGGTCGGCGTCGTAGCGGTTCATCATCAGCGCGTGGCGGGTGCGGTCGGGCTTGGGTCCTTCGCCGGGCGGGAAGTGCTGGGCCATCGCGTAGCACTGGACGCTCGCGCTGTCGCCGTCCACGGTCGTGCGGATGTTGCTGATGACGTGGCTGGTGTCGAGGGGACCGACGGCGGGGATCAGCGCGCCGACGACGACGTCACGCGGGGCCAGCACCGGGAATTCCAGGCCGATCTTGGTGGTGGCGGGGGTCAGGTCGACCGTGGCGTCCTCGGTGAGCGAGGACGTGAACAGTTCGGCGTCGCCGTGGTCGAGTCCGGCCGCGTAGCGGTGCAGTGTGTCGGCGACGGCGGCGCGGTCGGCCAGGAGTCGCAGGGTCGTGTCAGTCATGACGTCCTCCGGGGTTGTGGTTGAGACGGAACAGGTTGCGGACCGACCTCCGCCGCCGGCGAGGCGCGTATCGGTGCCGCCGGCGGATAGTCGGTGTAGCCGTCGGGGCCGCCCTGGTAGAACGTGGCCCGGTCGCCCGTGGCGAGCGGCAGACCGTGCCGGAAGCGGGTGGGGAGGTCGGGGTTGCCGATGAACAGCTCGGCGAAGGAGACCAGATCGGCGAGGCCTTCGCCGATGACGGCGTTGGCGGATTCCTGGTCGAGGCCTGCGTTGGCGATGAGCGTTCCGCGGTACAGCGGCCGGAACAGCCTGAGGGATTCCTGCCGTTGGGCCGGAGTCACCTTCTCGTTGGGCCGCCGGGTCATCATCAAGTGCAGATAGGCAAGCGGGTAGTCGCTGAGTCGCGCGGCCACATGCTCGTGCACGGCCAGGATCTCCGGCGAGACCTCGTGTGACGCCCCCAGCGCCTGGTGCGGGGCGAACTTGACGCCCACCCGGTGCGGCCCCCAGACGCCGGTCACCGCGTCGAGCACCTCGAACAGGAAGCGGGCCCTGCCCTCCACCGTGCCGCCGTAGGCGTCGGTACGCAGGTTGAGCGCGGGATTGAGGAACTGGGCGATGAGATAGCCGCGTTGGGCGTGCAGCTCCACACCGTCGAAGCCCGCCAGCCGCGCGTTGGCCGCGGCCGACCGGTACTGCTCCACGACGTCCGCGATCTGGTGTGTGCTCAGCGCGCGGGGCGTGATGACGTGGGTGGGCCCGTTCGGCGTGTGCACCGTACCGCCGGGATTGACGGCGGAGGGTGCGACCGGGAGATGCCCCTGGTGGAAGTCCGGGTGCGAGGCGGCGCCGGTGTGGGCGAGTTGGGCGAAGACGGTTCCGCCCTCGTCGTGCACGGCCGACGTCACCGCCGCCCAGGCCCGTACCTGCTCCTGGCTGTAGATGCCGGGCACACGCACCGCCCCCACCGCTTGCGGGCTGATCCAGGTGCCTTCCGACACGATCAGACCGGCGCCGGCCCGCTGCCGGTAGTACTCGCTGTGCAATGTCGTCGGAGCCAGCGCCGGATTGTCCGCACGGGCCCGGGTCATCGGCGCCATGACCACGCGGTTGCGCAGTCTCAGCCCCGCACCGAGATCGTAAGGACCGAGCAGCGGCTGCTCTTCGGTCCGGGGTGGGAGGGACATGCCCGCCTCCTCGCAGTGGCAGTGGTTCAAGCCGGTACCACCACTGTCACGCCGAGGCAGCCATCACGTCCAACGATGTCTGATGCTGATCACCAGCACCATGGGTGATGACGAACGCCCGTCCAAGAGGTGCGGGTCCTATCGGCCGGCCCTCGGGGTGCGGATCGCCTCGGCCGCTGCCTGGGTGGCCTGCTGGGCCGCTTCGACGAGGCTGCTTCCGTTGACGAGACGGGCCGCCGTGACACCGGCGAACACATCACCCGCCCCCGTGGTGTCGACCGGTGTCAGCGCCGGTGCGGGCAGGCGGGTCGTCCGTCCGTCCGCCACGACGAGCGCGCCGTCGGAGCCGAGCGTGACGATGACGGAAACACACCGCTCCGCGAGTCGGGCCGCCGCTTCCGCCGGTGTGTCGGCGGCCGTCAGATGGTGTGCTTCGGAGACGTTGACGATGAGGGGATCCGCGGCGGCCAGGACATGCTCGGGCAGCGGGGCGCTGGGGCTGGCGTTGACCATCAGCCGGGCGCCGCGCGCCACCGTCCAGCGCGCCGTGGCCTCCGTCGTCGCCTGCGGGATCTCCAACTGGGTCAGTACGAGCCGCGGGGCGAGGGCGTCGAGCGCGCGGGTGACGTCGTCGGGCAGCAGCAGGTTGTTGGCCTCGGGGAGCACGGTGATGCTGTTCTCACCGTCGGGCGTGACCGTGATCAGGGCGAGGCCGCTGGACTCTCCCCGTACGGCGAACTGCGAGGTGTCGACGCCCCGTCGTACGAGCTCGGCCTCCAGCGCCCGGCCCGCGTCGTCGGACCCGCGGCAGCCGACGAACGCCGTCGCTGTGACGCTCGCCGCGGCGACCGCCTGGTTGAGGCCCTTGCCCCCGGGGTGCCGGCGATAGTCGGTGCCCAGGACCGTCTCGCCCGCGGCGGGGCGACGGGGCGTACGGGCGACGAGGTCGAGGTTCGCGGATCCGACCACGGCTACGCGGCTCAATTCTTGCTCCCGGTGGTGGCGACCGATGCGACGAAGTAGCGCTGCAGACCGAGCAGGATCACGGCGGGAATGACCGCCAGCACGGCCGTCTCGGCGAAGACGCGGCCGTAGTCGGTGCTGAACGCGTTGAAGGTCTTGGCGATGGCGACGGGGGCGAGGTCCTTCCCGTCGCTGGTGGTGACGAGGATGGGCCACAGATAGGCCTGCCACTGGAAGAGGAAGAGGATCAGACCGGTGCCGATGAGGGCCGGCCGGGTCAGCGGCAGATAGATCTTCAGGAAGATCCTGGGCCACCCGGCGCCGTCGACACGCGCCGCCTCGGCCAGTTCGGACGGGATCCCCAGGAAGAACTGACGGAGGGTGAAGATGGCAAGACCGTTCCCGAGTCCGGGCAGGACGAGGGCGGGAATGCTGTTGGTCAGGTCCCAGTCGCTGAACGTGTGCGCCAACGGGATGGCGATGGCCTCGAAGGGGACGAGGAAGCTCAGCACGACCATGCCGAAGACGAACTTGCGGCCGGGGAAGTCGACGACCGCCAGGGCGAAGGCCGCCATCGCGGAGATCACGATGCCGAGGACGACGGTCACGGCCGCCACGATCACACTGTTGGAGAGGTTGCGCAGAAAGCCGTTGTCGACCGCGGAGCGGATGTTGTGGAACGTCCAGTGCTCGGGCCACAGCATGTGCCAGTTGAGGGACGAGCTGTTGGCGAAGGTTTCGGTGGCGCCGCGGAACGTGCTGGCGATGAGCCAGAGGACCGGCAGCAGGAAGGCGAGGCCCACGACGACGGCGACGACGGCCAGCACGATCCGGCCGGTGCGGCCGGTGTGCCCCGTACGACCCGTGTCACCCGTGCGGCCGGACGCGGAAGCCGCGGGCCTGACAGGGTTCGGGAGCGGGGTGCGGTTCATGATCAGCTCTCCTCGACGCTGCGCAGCAGCCGGAACTGGACCGCGACGATGACGATCATCAGGGCGAGCAGCACCAGCAGTTCCGCGGCGGCGGTGTGCGGATCGGCGAGCTCGAAGCTGTTGTGGAAGATGTCGTACATCAGGAAGTTCGACTTTCCTTGCGGTCCCCCGTCGGTCAGGATCTGCATGGGCGCGAACAGGACGAAGTTCGAGACGGTGTCGGCGACCAGGACGAACAGCAGCGGCCTGCGGAGCAGCGGAAGCGTCACCGACCAGAAGCGGCGGAACGGGCCCGCTCCGTCGATGGCGGCGGCTTCGTAGTACACGGTCGGGATGTCGTTGAGACCCGCGATGAGGAAGATCATCCAGTAGCCGACGCCGATCCAGCTGGCGATGAGGATGAGGCTCGCCACCACCTGGCCCTGTCCGGTGAGGAAGGGCTGCTGGTGGATGCCGACGCCGGTGAGCGCCGCGTTGACCGGACCGTCCGGGCGGAGCGCGATCCCCCACACCACCGCGGACCCGGTCATCGGGACGGCGGCGGGCAGGAAGATCAGTGTGCGCCAGATGCCGGTGGCCGGCAGGTTCTGGGTGAGGAGCACGGCGAGGGCGAGCGCCAGCACGATCTGCAGCGGGTTGACGATGACGTTGAAGATCAAGGTCTGCTGGACGGACGACCAGAAGGCGTGGGAGGAGAAGAGCGCCGTGAAGTTGTCCAGGCCCACGAAGCTCGGCGGCAGTGTGCTGCCGGGGAGACTGGTGTGCGTGGCGTCGTTGACGGCCTGGATGACCGGGATGAGCCGCAGCACGATGATGAGCGCGAGGGCGGGCGTCAGGAAGATGGCGGCTGCGCTGAGATTGCCTACGAGCCTGCGCCGGTGAAGTGTGCCTTTACGGCGTGGCGCGGGAGCCGTCTCTCCGGCGTCCGGAGGGTGCGTGGTGAGTGTCATTGCGGGAGTCCCTCCCGCCGGCCGGGGCTTGGTCGGCCCGCCCCGGCCGGTCGGTTCACATGGGTCAGCGGTACTTGGCCCACGCCTGGTTGATCGTGCTGGTGGCGGAGGACAGGGCGCTGCTCGCGGAGGCGCCGTTACTGATGTCGTCGAAGGTCTTGGACAGGGTGTCCTCGAACTCGACGTAGCCGGCGGTCCTGGCGCGCAGCGTGGCCGTGTTGGCCAGTTCGTACTTGGTCAGGTCGACGGCGCCCGCCATGCGGGGGTCCTTGAAGACCTTCTCGTCGTAGAAGGTCGCCGTGCCGGCCGTGTTGGAGGGCGGCACGGTGAGGCTGGGCATGTACTGGGCGAAGCCGCCCTTGTCGAGCGCCATGAACTTCATGAAGATCTCGGAGGCCACCGCCTTCTTGCTCGCGGGGTTCAGCCCGAGCGACCAGCCGCCGGTGGGGGTGGCCGCCTTGCCGCCCTTGAAGTACGGGTAGGCGGTGACGCCGAAGTCCAGCTTGGCGTTGGACGCGAACTGGGGTCCCCACCAGGGGCCGCCGGGGAAGAAGGCCACCTGGCCCGAGGCGAACAGCTCCGGGGTCTGGGCGACCGGTACACCGCGCGGGGAGACCTTGTCCTTGTACAGCGAGCCGTACCAGGTCATCGCCTTCTCCCAGCCCGCGGTCTCCAGCTTGGGCGTGAGGTTCTTGTCCCCGCCGGCGCCCGGGCCGCCGCCCAGGCTCTCGGCCAGGGGCTGCAGCTGGTAGTAGCGGTTGACCTGGTCGAACAGCAGGCCCCACTTGGCGCCTGCCTGCTGGGTCTTCTTCGCGTCGGCGGTCACCGCCTCCCAGGTCAGCCGGTCGGCTGGCTTCGCCGAGGGGAAGGGGATGCCGGCCTTCTTCAGCAGCGTCTTGTTGTAGAAGAGCAGCTGGCTCGACGTCTGGAAGGGCATGGCGACGAGCTTTCCGTCGCTGGTCGCCGCCTGCAGTGACGTCTTGTCGACCTTGCCTGCCATGTCGGGGAACGCCGACGTCAGGTCGGTGAGCCAGCCCCGCGCCTGGTAGGCGTCGGTGCGCGGCATGTCGACGTCGTACAGGTCGAGCGTCGAGTCCCGGCGGCTCAGCCGGGTGCTGAGCACACTGTTGAACTGGTCGAACGGCACCGCCTGGTAGTTGACGGTGATGTTCGGGTGCTCCTTGTGGAAGGCGGCGAGCACCGGCTTGATGTCGTCGGCCGAGTACGCGGCGCCGGCGTAGTTGATGGTGACCGGCTTCGCCGGGTCCTTGAGGCTGTCGGCGGCGGTGAGGCCTGCGGGCTTCTGTCCGCCGCCGGACGAGTCGGAGCCGGATCCGCAGCCCGCGACCAGCAGGGCCGTGGCGATCGCGCCGACGGCGAGTTGTGTTCCGGCCCTGGCGGGGCGGGGAAGGGTGGGAAGCTTCATGACGGTCCTCTCTGACGGTCATGGGATGACGGGTCAATCGCCGGCGGACGTACCGGTGAGGCGATCGAGGAAGAGGCGGCC
This sequence comes from Streptomyces sp. AcH 505, assembly GCF_000818175.1. GTDB lineage: Bacteria > Actinomycetota > Actinomycetes > Streptomycetales > Streptomycetaceae > Streptomyces. Next base: position 5,262,005 of record NZ_JTIY01000001.1, on the reverse strand, counting down.
GAAGCCAGGCACGTCGGTGTCGACGGCGACCGAGGCGTTGGGGGGTCCGGGGGGCGGGGCGAGGGCGAGTCCGCGGTCGGCGACGACCAGGCCCCGGGCGAGTTCGCTGGTGGTGTCGGTGGCGACGTGGGCGTCGGCCCATGTGCACAGGGACGGGTCAGCCACGGCCGCCACGACGAGGGGGTCGTGCAGGAAACACGCGTCCCTGTGTTCCTCGCGCAGCGGGAAGGCCCTGGCCAGGAAGTCGATCCAGGCCAGCGCGCACTCCCCGGCCCAGCGGCCGAAGGAGTCACCGCGGGACAGTACGGCGGCGTCGTCGCGGGTGAGCCGTACCCGGGAGGTCTGGTCGATGCCCACCATGCGCAGCTCGGCGCCGCTGGCGAGGACCATCGCGAGTGCCTCGGGGTCGACGTAGGCGTTGAAGTCGCCGACGACGGTGATGTTCTGGGCGTAGCCGGTGGCGGAGCCGGCCATCATGACGATTTCCGCCACGTTCTGGGCGAACCCGGGGTCGAGTCGCAGGGCCAGCGCGAGATTGGTCATGGGGCCGATGGCGACCACCGTGATCTCGCCGGGATGCGCGGCTGCCAGCTCCACGAGATACGCGGCGGCGGTGAGGTCGCTGGTCGGTCCGAGCCGGTCGGCCGCCGCCGTGGGGACGGCGGGCCGGTCACCGACGACGTCGTCGAACAGGGCACGCAGGGGAGCCATGTCGCGCAGCAGCGGGCGGTCGGCGCCGCGCAGGACGGGGAGGCCGGGGTGGCCGAGCCGCTGGGTCAGCCGGCGGGCGACGTCGACCCCCGTGTCGACGTCGACGTTGCCGTTGACGACGGTCAGTGCCTCGACGGTCAGTTCGGGCGACCGCAGGGCCAGCGCGATGGCCAGGCCGTCGTCGATGTCGGAGCCGGGTTCGCCCAGACCTGGGTCGGTGTCGATCACGATCCTGCGTGCGGTGGTCATGCGGGCACATCCTGTTCGAAGGTGATACGAACGGCTTCCGTCCGTGCGGCGAGCTCGGTGACGGTGATCCGGTCGAAGCCGCGTACGGCGCTGCGGACCACTCCCCCGGTGGGTTCCACCAGTCGGCCGGGGACGGCGTCCACACCGTGCAGGGCACCGAACACACTGCCGACCGTGGCGGCCGTCGAGTCGGTGTCACGGCCCGCGCCGACGGCGAGGGCGATGCTGCGTACGAAGTCGCCCTCACCCCACAGCAGAGCGGCGGCGATGATGGCGGCGTTGTTGACAGTGTGCACCCAGTTGTAATGGCCGAGTTCGCTGTCGATCCAGCGCTGCACCGTCTCGCCGGTGGCGCCCCGCTCGGCCATGCGCAGCAGCTCGGCCTGGCTCGTGTACAGCCGCGAGCGTGGCGGGACGACGGTGAGCGCGGCCCGCAGGGCGTCGATCGGCTCGGTGGACACCAGCGCCTCGGCGTTCAGCGCCGCGGACCACATCGCACCGTAGATGCCGTTGGCGGTGTGCGACAGGACCGCGTCGGTCAGCGCCATCTTCGCCGCGGCACGGGGGTCGCCGGGCTGTACGTAGCCGTAGATGTCGGTGCGGATCAGCGCGCCGATCCACTCGCGGTACGGGTTGTCGTGGGTGGCCGTGCGAGGTGCGCGCAGGCCCCGGATGAGGTTGCGGTACGCGGCGCGCTCCGCCGTGAACGTCTGGGTGAAGGGAACGCGGTCCAGCCACTCGCGGCCGATGTCCTCGGTCGTCAGGCCGCGCCCGTACGTCTCCAGCAGGTGCAGGCCGAGGATCGTCCAGTCCAGGTCGTCGTCCCTCGGGACGGCGTCGAAGCGGCCGGCCGCGGCGAACGGAGCCGATTCGTGGAGGTGGCTGACACCGGCGGGCAGTGTGTCCAGCAGCGGGATGAATCCGGTCTGCGGCCACTGGCCGACGGCCCGCAGGTAGATGCCGACCTCGTCGCGGGTCAGGCCTTCGACGGGTTTGCCCATCGTGTTGCCCACACACCGTCCCAGCCAGGCACCGGCCAGTCGGCCGGGCAGCTGTTCCGGTGCGGCGGGCCGCGCGGCTGCCGGCGGGGCGAGCGCCGCCCATATCTCCTCGGCGTCGGACGGTTCGTCGAAGTCCCAGGTGGCGGAGCGCGGCAGGGCGGCGAGTGCGACGGCGACGACGACCCAGCTCAGGGTGGGCACCAGCAGGACCAGCGAGTCCGTGACGGCGACGCCGCCCTCCCAGGCGTTGACCACCAGTTCGGTGGCCGCGCCGCCCGGCAGCAGCCGCTTGAGCGGGGCGAGGTCGTCGGTGCCGGCGATGCCCACCCAGCTGGCGACCCCGATCACCCCGAGGCTGACCGGCAGCGTGGTCACCTGGGCGTGCTCCGGCGAGTTCGTCAGCCCCGCGGTGGCGAGCGCCAGGCCGACCATCATGGCCAGCGTCGCCAGGACGGCCACCACGAGCAGCAGCACCTGGGCCGGTGCGGTGGCGACCGCGCCGAGCACGATCAGGATCACGATCACCTGGAGCAGCGCGATGACGGTGACCGGCAGCAGCAGCCCGGCCAGGATGCCGACGTCGCCGGCGGCGGTCGAGCGCAGCCGTTTGAGGAAGAGGTTCTGCCGACGCGAGGCCAGCGTGGTCACGACCGTGGTGTAGAGGCCGAAGGTCATGACGGTGAACATCACGATCGCCGCGATGTAGCCGAGGCCGGCCGCCTCGGCGAAGATCTCGTGCCGGTAGACGAAGAACGCGCTGACGGCGACCGGGATGACGAGTCCGGTGACCAGGACGAGCCGGTTCCGGAAGATCTGGATCAGCTCACTGCGAGCGATCGCGAACATGAGGTGTGGGTCCCTTCGTGGCGGAGACGGACGCGGGGCGGAGACGGAGACGGAGACAGAAGCGGAGGCGGGGCGGGGACGGCGGGGGCGGGGGCGGTCACTCGCCGCTGATGGCGCGGAAGACGTCGTCCAGGCGGGTCGGACCGGCCTGCAGGCCCCGCAGGTCCACACCGGTCTCGTGGGCCCAGCCCAGCAGGCGGTAGAGATCCTTCTGCAGGCTGAAGGTCTCGACGCGGCAGCCCCCGTCCACGGCCGCACCGGCCAGCGGTGGCTCGGGAGCGCCGGCCGGCAGCGTGAAGCTGATCACCGAGGGCAGCGTCTGCGTCAGCTCCACGACGGTCCCCTCGCGGTGGAAGGTCCCCTCGTGCATGAGCCCGATGCGGTCGGCGCGCTGCTGCGCCTCCTCCAGGTAGTGGGTGGTGAGCACGATCGTCGCGCCCTCCTCACGCAGCCGGTCGACGGCAGCCCAGAGTGCGTCGCGGGAGTTGATGTCCAGGCCGGTCGTCGGCTCGTCCAGGATGACCAGCTCGGGGCCGCCGTAGAAGGCGGTGGCGAAGTCCAGCCGGCGCTTCTCGCCGCCGGAGAGCTGCGACACCTTGGTGCCCGCCTTGTCCGTCAGCCCCACGACGCCGAGCACCCGGCCGACGTCGTCCTGCCGCCGGGTCAGCGCCCCGATCAGCCGGACCGACTCCCGCACCGTGAGGTCCGGGGAGAAACCGCTCTCCTGCAGCATGATGCCCATCCGCGGGTGCACGGCGGCGCGGTCCAGCGGACTGCGGCCCAGCACACGGACGGCGCCCGACGTGGTGGGCCGGTGGCCCTCGATGACTTCGAGGGTCGACGTCTTGCCCGCGCCGTTCGTGCCGAGCAAGGCGTACACCTCGCCCTTCCGGACCTGGAACGACAGGTCCTTCACGGCGTGGAAGTCGCCGTAGCGGACGTTGAGTTTCTCGACTTCGATGACTGGGGTGGTGGACATACCCCGATCACACCGTGTGGGCCGCCCCGCTGGTAGTGGCGTCGTATCACGTCCCCGGCATGACATTCCTGGCACGCGCGTATGACGTGGTGTCACTGGCGTACCGGGGAGTTCGCGCCAATACTTGCCGCACGATGTCCGATATTTCCGAGGTGACGCGCGGCCGGCTGCGGCGGCTCAACCTGATCATGGTGTTCCCTTCCATCGCGGTCGGCGGCGTGCTGCTGGTGGCGCTGGACACCGAGTCCTGGTGGGACGCCGCGGTCCTGGGGCTGGGTGTGCTCGCGGCTCTGCTGGCCTTCGTGTCCTGGACGGCCGGCGGTCTGGCCCGGGTCGCCGTGCCGTGTCTGGTCATCACCGCGGGCGTCTGGCTCTTCGGGGTGCTGGTGGCCGGGAGCGGGAAGGCGGTCTTCGGTCTGTCCGTCGTGGGCCCGCTGATCGTGCCGCGGCTGCCCCGCGGCCGGGGCTGGGCCGCCGCAGGACTGGTGGCCTACGTCGCTCTGGCGGGTGCGACCCGGTTCCTGGTGACCCAGGACGATCCGCGTGGCGTGCTGATCGAGTTCGTCATCGTCCCGGCGGGCGTCACCGCCGTGGTGACCGGGCTGATGTTCCCGAACAAACGGTTCTACGACGTCGTCGAGGAGCTGGACGAGTCGCGCTGGCGCGAGGCGGAGCTGGCCGTCGTACGCGAGCGCATGCGGTTCGCCAGCGACCTGCACGACATCCAGGGGCACACCCTGCACGTGGTGAAGCTCAAGGTCGCCCTCGCGCAGAAGCTGGTGCACCGCGACCCCGGCCGGGCCGAGCAGGAGCTGCGCGAGATCCACTCGCTGGTCGGCGACACCATCGCCCAGACCAAGGAGCTCGCCTACGCCCAGCGCAGGCTCAACCTGCCCGCCGAGCTGGAGAACGCGAAGAACCTGTTCGAGGCGGCAGGCATCGAGGTGCACATCCGCCGCGTCGCGTACGCGGACACCGGTGTGAGCGAGCTGCTGGGCCAGGTGCTGCGGGAGACGACGACCAACATCCTGCGGCACGCCGAGGCCGAGGAAGTACGGATCACACTGTCCGGGACCGGCATCAGCATCGTCAACGACGGCGCCCCAAACTCCCCCCTGCCGGAACTCGGCGGTCTGGCCGTGCTCGGACAACGCGTGGCCGACGAAGGGGGCACCCTCACGGTGGAGCAGGAGGACGGGCGCTTCCTGACCGCGGCGGCCTTCCCGTCACCCGGCCCCGACCCACAGGAGACCCGATGACCACCGTTGTACTGGCCGACGACGAGGCGCTGCTGCGCAAGGCGCTCGCCGCACTGCTGCCGCTGGAGGGCGACATCACCGTCCTCGCCGAAGCCGCGGACGGCGCGGAGGCGGTCACCGCCACCCTGCGGCACCGGCCCGACGTGCTCGTCATCGACCTGGAGATGCCCGGTGTCGACGGGCTCGGCGCCGTGGCGGAGATCCGCGGCGTCCACCCCGACCAGGTGATCCTGATGCTGACCAGGCACGCCAAGCCGGGGGTGCTGCGCCGGGCGCTGAAGCTCGGCGTCCAGGGGTTCGTCAGCAAATCCGCCGAACCGGCGCACATCACGTCCGTCATCGCGACGCTGCACGAGGGACGGCGCTGGATCGACCCGGACGTCTCGGCGCTCGCCCTCATCGACGACTGCCCGCTCACCGACCGCGAGATCGACGTCCTGCGCGCCACGTCCTACGGCTACTCCGTCGCCGACATCGCCGGCCAGCTCCATCTCGCCGAGGGCACCGTCCGCAACTACCTCTCCAACGCGATGGGCAAGACCCAGACCCAGAGCAGGCACGAAGCGGCGCGGTACGCGCGCGAACACGACTGGCTGTGACTGCGGCTGCCGGCGGGGTCAGCGCGGCGCGGCTCAGCTCTTGGCGCGGTGCCGCACCTGTACCTCGGTGAAGCCCTCCAGGCCGAGGCGGCCGTTCTCGGATCCGACACCGCTCCACTTGTGGCCGCCGAACGGCTGGTCCGGGTGGACGGCGAAGTGGGTGTTGACCCACGCCGTCCCGCATTCCAAGTCGCCTGCCACCTGGGAGGCGCGCTCCACGTCGGTGCCCCAGACCGAGCCGCACAGGCCGAAGTGGGACCCGTTGGCGCGCTCCACCACGTCGTCGAGTGAGGTGTAGCTGATCACCGGCAGGGCGGGGCCGAACTGCTCCTCGTCGACGATGCGGAACCCGTCCTCGGCGCCCGCGAGCACGGTCGGTTCGTAGAAGTAGCCGGGCCCTTCGACGCGTTTGCCGCCCGCCACCGCCCGCGCGCCCCGGCCGACCGCGTCGTCGACGAGTTCGGTGACCCGGTCGAACTGCGGCTTGTTGTTGACGGGCCCGTACTGCACGCCCTCGTGCAGGCCGTTGCCGACCTTGACCTCGCGTGCGACGGCCGCCAGCGCTTCGACCACGTCGTCGTAGAGCCGCGCCGGTGCGTAGACACGCTTGATCGCGGAGCAGAGCTGTCCGTTGTTCTGGAAGGCGAAGTCGAATATCTTCGGCGCGACCCGGGCCGGGTCCGCGTCGTCCAGCACGATCGCGGGGTCGTTCCCGCCGAGTTCGAGCGTCACCCTCTTGAGGTCGCTCGCCGCCGCCTCCGCGACCCGCTTGCCGGTGGCGACGCTGCCGGTGAAGGTGATCTTCCGGGGCACGGGGTGCGCCGTCATCCGCGCGCCGAGCGGATCCTGCCCGCTGACCACGTTCAGCACACCGGGCGGCAGCACCTCGCGCATCATCGCACCGAACGCCAGGGTGGTGAGCGGTGTGTACGGCGATGGTTTGAGCACCATGGTGTTACCGGCCAGCAGGGCCGGAGCGACCTTCCAACAGGCCAGCATGAGCGGGAAGTTCCACGGTGTGATCGCCGCGACCACTCCCATCGGCCGGCGGATGACCTCCACGAACGCCGCGTCGTCGTCCCGGATCACCTCGTACGGAATGGCCATGTCGGCGAAGTGCTTGAGCCAGTATCCGGAGCCGATGATCTCGAACGCGGCATCCTTCAGCGGCTTGCCCTGCTCACGGGTGAGTACGGGGGCCAGCTCGTCGGCCTTGCTCATCAGCAGATCGCCGGCGGCGTGCAGGGCCTTGCGCCGCGCGTTCTCGTTCTTCCGCCACGACCGGTACGCCAGCGCAGCCGCCTCGAATGCGGCGTCGAGCTGGCCGGGACCGCAGTCGGGAGCCTCGGCGTGCACCGTACCCAGAGCCGGATCGACGACCCCGAAGGAGGCGTCCCCGGATACACTCGCGCCGCCAATGGTCATGGTGTATTGCGGCATTGCCGCTCCTTCGGGTCGCCGGGCCTGGTTTCGCACCGTACCGCCGGGCGGCAGCCGCCCCCACCCCTGCGCGGACATTCTGGGGGCCGCGCATAGGGGCCCTTAGGGGTTTCCGATCTGTCCCACGTCACAAATACTGGGCGGTGCCGGCCGCGAGCGGAGAATTCGCGCGGCCCGCGCCCCTCGGGTATTTCCGAACCTGCGGGTATTTCCGAGAAGTTCGGGACGCAGTCACAAAGGAGTCGGCATGAAAAGCGTTTCCGCCACCGCGTTGTGGGCCGCGGCTCTCCGGGCCGGCGAATCACAGCGCGACGACGCGTTGTTCGTCGACGAACTGGCAGAAGAGCTGGCCGGCGACAAGGGCTTCGCGCTGCGCACCCGGTACGAGCGGCCCGGCGTCGCGGACAGCCTCGCGATCCGCACCCGCTACATGGACGAGACGATCGCCAAGCACTCCGGCTTCCGGCAGGTCGTGCTGCTCGCCGCCGGTCTCGACACCCGTTCCGTACGCACCGCGTGGCCGGCCGGCACGACGCTCTTCGAGGTGGACCACCCGGATCTGCTGGAGTGGAAGGAAGAACGGCTCGCGAAACTGGGCGTCACGCACGACTGCGAACGGCGCACCGTGGGAGCCGACCTGACCGAGAACTGGCAGGAAGCGCTGCGCGCGGCCGGCTGGGACGCGGCGGAGCCGACCCTCTGGGTCGCCGAGGGGCTGCTCTACTACCTGCCCGAACAGGCCGTGCACGCACTGGTGAAGGCGGTCGCCGACATCGCGCCGCCCGGCAGCGTCTTCGCGGGCGACATCGTCAGCCACCAGTTCCTGATCTCGGAGCACGACTTCCCGCAGAACGGCCTCCCGCTGCTCGCCGAGGACGGCAGCCCCTGGCAGTTCGGCACCGACGAGCCGGAAACCCTGCTGTCCGGGGGCGGTTGGGAGCCGACCGAGGTCAAGTCCGTCGGCGACGACGGCGCTTCCTTCGGCCGCTGGCCGGTACCACCCATCCCCCGGCACATCCCCGGCGTCCCGCGGTTCTTCCTTTTCACCGTGACCAAGGCCGGCTGAGCAGGCCCCTGGTCCAGCAGATGGCGACCTGTCGCAGAGTCCACTGCGGCGCCGGCCCGGACACCCGCGTTCGAGAGGAAGCCGCAATTGACGACGCCCACCCCTCACCTGCTCGGTAACTTCGCCCCCGTCGGCGAACTCACCTCCTACGACCTGCCCGTCACCGGGACCATCCCCAGGGAGCTGACCGGCTGGTACCTGCGCAACGGGCCCAACCCGCACGAGGCGGCGTCCGCCCACTGGTTCCTCGGCTCCGGCATGGTGCACGGTGTCCGGCTGGAAGGCGGCCGGGCGACGTCCCACCGCAGCCGGTGGGTCCGCACGTCGTCCTTCACCGAGGGCGCCACGGTCTACGACTCGCTCGGCAACCGCGATCTCACGGCGGGACCCTCCAACACACACGTCGTCCGGCACGCCGGCCGCATCCTGTCACTGGCCGAGTCGTCCCTCCCGTACCTGCTCACCCCCGAGCTGGACACCGTCGGTGTGCACGACTTCGGGGGCAAGCTCACCACGGCCATGACCGCGCACCCGAAGACCTGCCCGACCACGGGCGAGCTGCACTTCTTCGGGTACGGGATGCTCACCGCCCCGTTCCTGACCTACCACCGGGCCGACGCCGCCGGAAATCTGACCGTCAGCCGTGCGGTCGACGGGGTCGGACCGACGATGATGCACGACTTCGCCCTGACCGCCCGGCATGTGGTCTTCATGGATCTGCCGGTCGTCTTCGACGTCCTCGAAGCGATGTCGGGCAAGCCCATGCCGTACAAGTGGGATCCCGAGTACGGGGCCCGGCTCGGGGTGCTGCGGCGCGACGACCCGCACGGCGAGATCCGCTGGTTCGACATCGATCCCTGTTACGTCTTCCACGTGCCCAACGCGCACGACGACGGCGACAGCGTGGTCGTGAGCGTCATCCGCTATCCGGAGCTGTGGGTCGCGGACAGCAGCGAGCCCTACCCGGTCGCCTCGCTGTGGCGCTGGACCGTGGATCTGGCGGCGGGGAAGGTCACCGAGGAGCAACTCGACGACCGGAACACCGAGTTTCCCCGTATCGACGACAGACTGGCCGGGCTCGACGCCCGCCATGTGCACACCACGGTGGCCGCTTCTCATCCCCGCCACGACGCCGTTCCGGGCGCGCTGCTGCGCTACGACATGCACACCGGCGAGGTGGCGCGGCACTCCTTCGGGCCCGGCCGGATTCCGGGTGAGGCCGCCTTCGTCCCCGCGGACGGCAGGCCCGGCGGCGAGGGGTGGCTCATGACGTACGTCTACGACGTGGCGACGGACACCAGTGACCTGGTCATCGTGGACGCCGGCGATCTGAGCGCGACGCCGGTGGCGACCGTTCATCTGCCGCAGCGCGTCCCGTACGGCTTCCACGGCAACTGGCTTCCGGACACGGGAGCCTAGGTCGTGTCCGCAACGGCTCGTCTGGATCTTGCCGCCACGGAGCGTCGCGACGCCGAGCGGGAGCACGAACCGTTCGACAACGTCAAGCCAACAGCCGGAGAATGGCTCAAATCTTGTCGCCACCCACGGCCTTCAGCGCTTAGCCTGGCCTCTAGCATATTTGCGTGGCCATTGGCGTGCTCGGCTGAGAGTGCGCCTCGGGGGAAAGAAGGCCAGTGAATGCCTGAGTTTGCCGACCCTGATCACCTGCATGCGCTGGCATTCAGGCAGGCCGTCCGCATCGGGCAGTTCAACAGTAAACAGATAGCGGAGACCCTTCGCCTTCCCTGTGCGAAGGTCGACGCCATTCGCAAGGGCCTGCTGCATCTCAGACTCCTCCAGCCGTCGGCGCACGACTCGGAAGTCTTCGTCCCGGTGAGCCCCGAGGCCGCCGCGACCGAGCTGGTCAGAATGTCCGAAGACGAAATACGCAACCTCCAAGAGGACATCGACCGCACCAAGCGACGGCTGAACAAGCTCCTGCCGGCCTATGTGGAGGGACGGAGCCTGCGCGAACAGGTCGAGCAGAGCCTGGAGCCGCTCCAGGCCGCCGACCACATCCGCTGGATGCTCAAGGAGCAGGCAGAACGCTGCCGCAGCGAGATACTGATCAGCCGCCGCGGCGACCTGCTGCCCGCCGCCGATTCCGTCGGAGCCATGCATCCGGAGCTTCTTGAGGCGGCGCGGCGCGGGACGCGTATCAGGGCGGTCTACCAGCACGCGGCCCTCGGTGACCAGACAACCCGGGGGCACATCGAGGAACTGGCAGCGGCCGGCGCCCTGGTGCGGATCCGTGCGGAACCGGCAGGACAGCTGATCATCTTCGGAGCCGAGGTCGCGATCGTCTTCGGCCGCGAGCCTTCGCCCGGCAGCGCCGACGCGGAGTATGCGACCGAGGCGGAGTATGCGACCGAGGCGGGGTACGTGTCCGAGGCGCCGACCGCCGTCGCCGTACGCGACGCGACGGTCATCGGCCATCTCCGCGCCACCTTCGACCAGACCTGGGACGACGTGGGCTCGTCGGCGCCCGAGGACATGGGCGACGCCAGGACACTCGGGCTTCTGCAGCTTTCGATCATCCGTCTGCTGGCGCAGGGCTTCAAGGACGATGTCGTGGCCAGGCGCCTGGGGATATCGGTGCGCACCTGCCGACGCCACATCAAGGAGATCATGAACGAGCTGGACGCCAGCAGCCGTTTCCAGGCCGGCGTACGGGCCACGCTGAACGGCTCCGTGACCGAGACGGACCACAACGCGCTGATGTGAGCCGCGGGACGTGGGGGGCGGAGGTCGGGGGTCTGGGCGTCAGGCGTCCGCCGGGCGCCCGTCGGGTGGGTCTTCCCTGTCCGCCGGCCCGTCCGCCGGCCGGTCTTCCGGCCGGTCCTCCGCCTCGGCGCGCAGCAGGAAGCCGCCCGTGCGTACCCGCCCCGACGTGAGGCTGCCCCCGACGGCACGCAACCGCTCGGCGAGGCCCAACAGACCGTAGCCGCTGCCCGCTTCGGCCCAGGTCTCCATGCTGAAGAGCTTCCCGCGGCCGTCGTCCTCGATTTCCAGCCATGCGGCGCCGAACCGTACTTCGCAACTCCGCGCGCCACTGTGCTTGAGCACATTGGTCACGCCTTCGCGGAGCACGTAGGCGAACACGTCACGCAGCTCGACACGGACGATGTCGCCCGTCTCCGGCAGCGTCGCGGCGATCCCGGCGGCGCGCAGCGCCAGCGCGGCGTTCGCCAACTCGTCGTCCAGGGAGACCAGTCGCGTGTCGAGGACCGTACTGCGGATCTCCTGCATCGCCTTGCGGGCCAGCTCCTCGATGTCCCGGACCTCGGTCCGCAGCGAGTCCTTGACCTCGGCCCCACCGGTCCCACCGGCCCCCCGGTCACCGGCGCCCTCCAGGATCCTGCGTGCCACACCGCCCTTGAGCGCGATCGTGGCGACCGTATGCCCCAGCACGTCGTGCAGATCCCTGGCCAGTCGGTTCCGCTCGTCCATGACCGACTGGTGGGCGATGACCGCGCGGGCGGCGCTCAACTGCGAGACGACGCGGGTGAGCAGGAACAGCGACGACAACGACAGCGTCAGCAGCACCAGCAGCCACGTGCCGTTCCAGTCCACCCGGCCGACGGCCAGCCGGGTCGCCACCACCTGGGCCAACGCAACGCCGAGCCCGACCAGCCGGCTCGCCTCGGCCGGCAGCAGCACGACAGCCGCCACGATCGCGTAGGCGAGATTCACCAGCGTCGTGACGTCTCCCGTGATGACCGGCAGGAACGACCCCACCACGAGGAGCCAGCCAACCATCAGCGACCGGCCCCATCGCGAACTGCGCTGTCCCACCTGCGTGATGACCAGGAAACTCGCCGCGTAGACCGCGAGATCCAGGGCCAGCAGGGCCCAGCGGACACCGGTGGCCGCTCCGTCCATGTCCACGGTGGCCAGGGGCAGTACGACGATGAGGATCACCACCACCAGGTGACCCCGCAGCCGGACCAGCCGGGACTGCTGCCGCCCTCCCCCGCCCTGCCCTTCGACGGGCCACTGCCGGGAGCCGAAGCGCGTCGAGTCAGTGTTCATCCGAGTTCACCGCCCGACGACGGACGGACGCGGGTCTCAGATCGCGTATGACGCAAGAATCCAGCTTTCCGGGAGGTCACACCCATGATGCCTGTCACGCATCATTGTGCCCCCGCACCACGCCGCACCGCGGCCAAGGCAGCCCCCTGGGGCCAACACTTAGGGGGCGGTTAGGGGTTACCCATCCCTGCCCCTCCGGAAAGAATGAACGCTACCCAGCTCACTTATCAAGAGGGGCTTTCCGCAATGGCGCCGATATTCGCTAACGGCCAGTGCCGATCATTCCGGGGCGACGGACGGCTCGATCTGCTGGTACGGAACGCCCAGACGGGCGAGTTGTTCGTCCATCCGCACAGCGGAACGTTCAACGGGACCAACACCTTCGAAGAGCCGGTCAAAATCGCCGAAGGGTTCGGCTGGCAGCGCTTCTTCTTCGTCCGTGCGGTGGACGCCACAGGAAACGGCAAGGCGGACATCTGCGCCTTCAGCGTAAGCGAATTCAATCCCGGTGAGAACGGCGAGTTCGGCTACTTCCTGCTCCAGAACACCGGCGGGCCCGGCGAGATCGGTCCGTTCTCCGACCCGCTCCGGGTCTCCGGCAAGCGCGAGGACGGCCGGCGGTGGGAGACGATCGGCTTCGCCGACCTGACCGGCTCGGGCACCGACGACACCTTCGCCCGCGGCGAGGGCGGCGGGAACGTGGACGCGTTCGTGCACCGCGACGCCGGTGTGATCCACGATCACACCTACAGCCGCGACCCGGTACCGCTCACCGAGATCAGTGTCGACGACTTCCCCTTCGCCATGGCCGACTTCACCGGTAACGGCAACCTCGACCTGGTCGTGCGCCGCGCCAACGGGAACATCGACCTCTACGAGTTCCCCGCCAAGCCCGGCACGCCGGCGGGGACCGCGCCCTCCGGCACCTGGCACACCATCGCGCACGGCTGGCACGACATGATGATGATGACGCTGACCGACATCGACCTCGACGGCAAGCCGGACCTGCTGGGCCTGCGCCCCGACGGCACCCTCAACGCCTATGTCCACTCGGGGAAGTTCGACCCGGACAACCCGCTGGCCACGCTTCAGGATCCGGTCGCCGTCGGCACCGGATTCGAGAAGTGCGACGTGATCAGCTGATCCCCAACGCGCCGCCACCGGTCGGTCCCGTACGGCCCGTAAAGGCCTCGTACGACGCCTACGCCTTGTACGGGCCGACCGGTGATCCCGCGCGTCCCGGTCGGCCGATCCGCACGAGAGACCGAGCCGCACGAGAGACCTTGCCATCCGTATCGCACCGCCGGAATCTGGATTGGGTTTAATGTCCTTCGAACTTCCCTCTCGTGACGTTTCCGAAGACGCGGTGGCGATCGTCGGTCTGGCGTGCCGCCTTCCCCAGGCCGGCGACCCGGAATCATTCTGGCGGCTCCTCTCCGACGGCCGGGACGCCATCACGGAAGTGCCCGCCGACCGGTGGAACTCCTACGACTTCTTCGACAAGGATTCGGCCGCTCCCGGCAGGGCCAACATCCGGCACGGCGGCTTCATCGACGGCATCACCGAATTCGACGCCGGCTTCTTCGGAATTCCGCCGAACGAGGCCGCGATGATGGACCCCCAGCAGCGGCTCGTCATGGAACTGAGCTGGGAAGCGCTCGAGGACGCCGGAATCGTGCCCAGCAGTCTGCGGCAGTCCACCACGGGCGTGTTCGTCGGTGCCATGGCCGGGGACTACGCGGCCCTCCTCCAGGGCAACGGCCCCGAAGCGGTCACCCGGCACAGTCTCACCGGCCTCAGCCGGGCGCTGCTCGCCAACCGGGTGTCGTACACGCTCGGCCTGCGCGGTCCCAGTATGACGGTCGACTCCGCCCAGTCCGCCTCGCTGACCGCCGTCCACATGGCCTGCCAAAGCCTGCGCGACAACGAGTCCGGCCTCGCGATCGTCGCCGGCGTCAACCTCAACCTCACCTCTGAAGGCACGGTCGCAGCGGCGAAGTTCGGCGGACTGTCCCCGGACGGCAGGTGCTTCACCTTCGACGCCCGCGCCAACGGCTACGTCCGCGGCGAGGGCGGCGCCGTTGTCGTACTCAAACCACTGGCCCGCGCCCTGGCCGACGGCGACCAGGTGTACTGCGTGATCGCCGGCAGCGCCGTCAACAACGACGGCGCCAGCGAGGGGTTGACGGTCCCCGACCGGCACGCGCAGGAAGAGGTCGTCCGACTGGCCTGCCGCCGGGCGGGGGTGGCGGCGGCAGACGTCCAGTACGTCGAACTGCACGGGACCGGCACCCGGATCGGGGACCCCATCGAGGCGCGGGCGCTCGGCGCCGCCATCGGTACGGCGAAGGAACCAGGCGCACCGCTGCTCGTCGGCTCCGCCAAGACGAATGTCGGCCACCTGGAGGGCGCTGCGGGCATCGTCGGGCTGCTCAAGGCCGCGCTGAGCATTCACCACCGGCAGCTGCCGCCGTCCCTGAACTTCGAGACCCCCCATCCGCTGATCCCGTTGGACGAGCTCAACCTGCGGGTGAACACGGAGCTGAAGCCGTGGCCGCGCACCGACGTACTACCGCTCGCCGGGGTCAGTTCCTTCGGCATGGGCGGCACCAACTGCCATGTGATCCTGGCCGGGTTCGAGCAGAGCGGGGTGGCGAAGGGTTCACAGCTGGGCGGACTTCCGACTCAGGGGTCGGGATCGACGTCGGCGTCGGCATCGGCATCGGCATCGGCATCGGCGGACCGGGACCACGGTCCGGTTCTGCTGCCGCTCTCCGGGCACAGCGAGGCAGGACTGCGCGGCCAGGCGGCGCGCCTGCGCGACCATCTGCTCGCCGACGCGGGCGGTGAGGCTGCGGCTGACGCCTCTGCCGAATCCCCGGCCCGGCTGGTCGACACCGCGCTCGCCCTGGCCACCACGCGCGAGGCCTTCGCGCACCGGGCGGTAGTCGTGGCAGCCACCGCCGAGGACGCAGCCGACGCCCTGGACCGGCTGTCGCGTGGCGAGCCCGCCGCCGATGTCGTGACGGGCCACACACCCGGCACCGGGCGGGCCGACGTCGCCTTCCTCTACTCGGGGCAGGGCAGTCAACGCCCCGGCATGGGAAGTGAGTTGTACGACGCCCATCCCGTGTTCGCCGCCGCCCTGGACGAGATCGCCGCCGTCCTCGACGACCAGCTCTCCGTGCCGCTGCGCGACGTGATGTTCAGCGCCGAAGGCACCCCTGAGGCGGAACTGCTCCACCGGACAGCCTTCGCGCAGCCCGCGCTCTTCGCCTTCGAGATCGCGCTCACCCGTCTCTACGAGAGCTGGGGCGTACGCCCCGACCATCTGATCGGGCACTCCATCGGCGAGATCTCCGCGGCCCATGTCGCCGGAGTGCTCAGCCTGTCGGACGCCTGCACGCTCGTCTCCGCTCGCGGGCGTCTGATGCAGAGCCTGCCGGACGGCGGCGCGATGATCGCCGTCCAGGCGACGGAGGAGGAAGTACTCCCCCACCTGGAAGGTGAGGCAGCGGCGTCCGTCGGCGTCGCCGCCGTCAACGGGCCGGCCTCCACCGTCATTTCGGGCGAGCGGGACCGTGTCGAGGAGATCGCCGAGACCTTCCGCGCCGCCGGCCGCAAAGTCCATCGCCTGCAGGTCTCCCACGCCTTCCACTCCCCACTGATGGAACCGATGCTGGACGAGTTCCGGCAGGTGGCCGAGTCGCTGACCTACCACGCACCCACTCTCCCGATCGTCACGAACCTCACCGGCACGTACGCGACCACCGACCAACTCGGTTCGCCCGACCACTGGGTGCGCCATGTGCGTGAGGCGGTCCGCTTCGGCGACGGCATCCGGTCGCTGGCCGCCGAAGACGTAGCCGTATACGTCGAGATCGGCCCCGGCTCCGTACTGACGGCCCTCGGGCAACAGTGCCTGGACGGCACAGCGGACGCCGATTTCGTCGCCGCGCTGCGCGACGGACGCTCAGAGACCGGCACCGTGCACCAGGCGCTGGCGAGGCTGTACGTACGAGGCGCCGGAGTGGCCTGGGAGGCGGTGTACGACGGATCGGGCGGGCGGCGCGTCAAGCTGCCCACGTACGCGTTCCAGCGGGACAGGCACTGGCTCCAGGACTCGGCCACCGCTGCGGGCGCGGGCGCCGTTACGGCGGCCGGTGCTGCCCCGGTGGCGTTCGTAGCTGTCGAACCGTCTGTGACGTCCTTGGCGGGCAAAATCGGCGCGCTGTCGGTCGAGGAGCAGGAACGCGAGCTGCTGGACCTCGTCTGCACGCAGATCGCCCTGACCCTCGGGTACGCCACTTCCCGAACCGTCGACGCCACGCTCGCGTTCAAGGAACTCGGCTTCGACTCCCTCAGCGCTGTTGAGCTGCGCAACCGACTCAACACCGCGACCGGACTTCAGCTCCCCGCGACGCTCCTCTTCAACTTCCCCACCCCGCACTCCCTCGTCACTCATCTGCTGACGCAACTCACCGACGTTGAGGATGGGTTGACGCCGGTCATTCCGGCCAAGGCTCCGGTCGACGATGATCCGATCGCGATTGTGGGGATGGCGTGCCGGTATCCGGGTGGGGTGGTGTCGCCGGAGAGTTTGTGGGATCTGGTGGCGGGTGCTCGGGACGGTGTGGGGGAGTTTCCGGCTGACCGTGGCTGGGATGTGGAGAAGCTGTACGACCCGGATCCGGAGAGCCGGGGGACCTCGTACGCCCGGCACGGTGGATTCCTGTATGGGGCCGGGGAGTTCGATCCTGGGTTCTTCGGGATTTCGCCGCGTGAGGCGTTGGCGATGGATCCGCAGCAGCGACTGCTGCTGGAGACCTCCTGGGAGGCGATCGAGCGGGCCGGGATCAACGCGACCGAGCTGCGCGGCAGCCGTACCGGCGTCTTCGCCGGCGCCATGTCGCAGGAATACGGTCCGCGTCTCCACGAAGCCGCTGAGGCGGCCGAGGGAGCGGAGGGCTACGCGCTGACCGGCAATTCGGTCAGCGTGGCCTCGGGTCGCGTGTCGTACACCTTCGGTTTCGAGGGTCCCGCGGTGACGGTGGACACCGCGTGCTCGTCCTCGCTGGTAGCCCTGCACCTGGCGGCGCAGGCCCTGCGCTCGGGCGAGTGCGACATGGCCCTCGCCGGCGGCGCCACCGTCATGGCCTCTCCCGGCATGTTCGTGGAGTTCTCCCGCCAGCGGGGCTTGTCGGTGGACGGCCGGTGCAAGGCGTTCTCGGCGTCCGCGGACGGTACCGGCTGGGCCGAGGGCGTCGGCATGCTGCTCGTGGAGCGCCTGTCGGACGCGCGCCGGAACGGTCATCCCGTGCTGGCGCTGGTGCGCGGGTCGGCAATCAACCAGGACGGAGCAAGCAACGGCCTCACGGCACCGAACGGCCCCTCACAGGAACGAGTGATCCGGCAGGCGCTGGCCAACGCCGGTCTTGCCGGTGCTGAGGTGGATGCGGTCGAGGCGCACGGTACGGGGACGACACTGGGTGACCCGATCGAGGCGCAGGCCCTGATCGCGACATACGGGCAGGGGCGGGCCGAGGACCGGCCCCTGTGGCTGGGCTCGCTGAAGTCGAACATCGGCCACACGCAGGCGGCTGCCGGTGTGGGCGGCATCATCAAGATGGTCATGGCGATGCGGCACGGCGTGCTGCCGCAGACGCTGCATGTCGACGCGCCGTCGCCGCACGTGGACTGGACGGCGGGCGCCGTCGAGCTGCTGACCCAGTCCCGGGAGTGGTCCGCGTCCGGCCACCCCCGGCGCGCGGCGGTCTCGTCGTTCGGGATCAGTGGGACCAACGCCCATGTGGTCATCGAGCAGTGCGAGTTGGCCGACTCGGCCGTGGAGGCAGAGGCGCAGGCTGACGGGCCGGTTCTGCCGCTCGTGCCGTGGATGATCTCCGCCCGCAACGTCGAGGCGCTGCGGGGGCAGGCGGCCCGTCTGCGTGAGTGGGCGGAGGACGCTCCTGAGGCGGACGTCGCTGCGGTGGGCCGCGCGCTGGTCTCGTCGCGGACGGTGCTGGACGAGCGGGCGGTCGTGGTGGGCGCGGACCGGGGCGAGCTGCTGGCAGGTTTGGCGGCGCTGGCGTCTGGGGCGTCTGCTGCTGGTGTGGTGAGCGGTAGTGGTGCGGGCGGGAAGCTGGCGCTGTTGTTCGCCGGGCAGGGTAGCCAGCGGCTGGGCATGGGCCGCGAACTGGCCTCCGGATTCCCGGTGTTCGCTGCCGCATGGGATGAGGTGTGTGCGGTTCTGGATCCGTTGCTGGCGCACCCGGTTCGGGATGTGGTTCACGCGGAGCCGGGTTCGGAGTTGGCCGGGCTGTTGGATGAGACGGGGATGACGCAGCCGGCTCTGTTCGCTTTCGAGGTGGCGTTGTACCGGTTGCTTGTCTCGTATGGGGTTGCGGCGGACGTGCTGGCGGGGCATTCGATCGGTGAGTTGGCGGCCGCACATGTGGCGGGGGTGTTCTCTCTGGAGGATGCGTGCCGTCTGGTGGCGGCGCGTGCCCGGTTGATGCAGGCGCTGCCGAGTGGTGGTGCGATGCTCGCCGTCGCCGCGTCCGAGGGGGACGTACTTCCTCTGCTGGCAGGCCGCGAGCGCGAGGTGAGCATCGCGGCCGTGAACGGTCCTGCCGCTGTCGTCATCTCCGGTGCGGAGTCTGCGGTCGAGGAGATCGGGCAGCTGCTGGCCGATCGCAAGATCCGGACGCGCAGGCTGCGGGTCTCGCACGCGTTCCACTCGCCGCTGATGGATCCGATGTTGGAGGACTTCCGGCAGGTGGCGGACGGTCTGACCTATGCCGAGCCGACGATCCCGCTGATCTCCAACGTCACCGGGCAGCTCGCCGAGCACGGCCAGCTCACCACCCCCGACTACTGGGTACAGCACGTCCGTGAAGCGGTCCGCTTCGCAGACGGCGTGACGGCGGCTCGCGCCGCCGGTGCGACGCTGTTTGTCGAGGTGGGTCCGGACGGGGTTCTCTCCGGACTTGCCCAGCAGACCGTCGACACGGGCGACACCACCGCCTTCGTCCCGGCCATCCGCAAGAACCGCGACGAGACACGTGCTGTGGTCGAGGCCTTGGCCGCTCTCCACACCCGTGGCGTTCGCGTCGACTGGGCAACGTACTTCGAGTCCACCCCCCTGCGCCATCTCGAACTCCCCACCTACGCCTTCCAGCACCAGCATTACTGGCTCAACGCGACAACCGCCACCGGCGACGTCACCACCGCCGGACTCACCGCCATCGACCACCCCCTCCTCACCGCCGCGACGGAAGTCGCCGGCGGATCCGTGATTCTCAGCGGGCAGCTGTCCGCCGCCTCGCTCCCCTGGCCGGCGCTGGACACGGCGGCGCCCGCGGCTGTCGTGCTTTCCGGCTCCGCCCTCGTGGAACTGGCCCTGCGAGCAGGAGAGGAGGTGCGTTGTGGTCACATCGAGGAGCTGACACTCGCCGCTCCGATCACCCTGGCCGATGCGCACGGGGACGTTCTGCACCTTCAGGTCGCGGTGACCGCACCGGACGACTCGGGCCGGTCCGTGCTCAGCATCCACACCCGTCGCGCGAGCGGCCACGCCGCGCACGACTGGACGCTGCACGCCTCCGGCGTACTCACCACCGCACAACCCAGCCTCTCCCCCACCGCCGAGCGGGTCAACATGCGCCCCGCCGACGCCGTGACCGTTCCGGTGGAGAGCGTCTACGAGCGGCTGGCGGATCACGGTTACGACAGCGGTCCGCTGTATCCCGTGCTGCAAGAGGTCAGGCAGCGCGGGACCGACACGTTTGTCGAGGTGGAACTGCCCGAGGAGCTGCTTTCCTCCCGCACCGCTTTCGGCCTGCACCCGCTCCTGCTCGACACGGTGCTGCACGCTCACCACGCGGCACGCCTCTCCTCCGACACGGACACGGACACCGGCACGGACCCGAACTCAGTGCCCCTGCCCGTCGCATGGCAGGGCGTGTCCCTGTACGCCACAGGGGCCGGACGCTTGAGTGCGCGCATCTCGCAGACAGCCGCCGGGAACGTGCGGGTGGACGTCGCCGATCACACCGGGGCCGCGGTGGCGACCATGGAGGCCGTGACGCTCGGCGCGCTGCCGCAGGACAGTATCTCCGCCGCCCCTGGCAGCGCCCTCGGCGGACTGTTCGACGTCGACTGGGTCACCGTGCCGGTGACCGGCGATCACGCGGATGCGGTCCTGGACCGAACCGTGCTCGTGGCGGACGCCTCGGAGTCCTGGCCCACTGCGCACTACACGAGCCTGGCGGAGTTGGGCCGGGCCCTCACGGACGGTGTGTCGGCACCCGAGTTCGTTCTGGTGCCCTGCGCGCTGGGCTCGGCTCCGGAGGACGCGGGGTCGCATGCGCGCGCCTGCGTACAGAGTGTGCTGTCCACGGTGCAGGAGTGGCTTGCGGACGACCGGTTCGCGGCGTCCAAGCTCGTCCTGCTGACCCGGGGCGCGGAGGTCGACGCGGTAGGCGAAGCCGCGACGATGGCCGGCTCGGCCGTCTGGGGCCTGGTCCGGTCCGTACAGACCGAGCATCCGGACCGGTTCGTCCTGTTGGACGTGGACGAAGGCGTTGGCGAGAGCGTGGGCGAAGTCGGGGACACCGGCTTCGTACGGGCAGTCGTCGCAGCCCTCGGCTCCGGCGAACCCCAAGTAGCCTTCCGTGCAGGGGACATCAGGGTCCCCAGGCTGACGGAGCGAACCGCGCCGGACGCACAGGCCGTACAGGCCGACGTGTCGACGGAGCCGTGGAGTTCGACAGGTACCGTCCTGATCACGGGCGCCACCGGCACACTGGGCCGACTCGTCGCGCGTCATCTCGTCACCGAACACGGCGTCCGGCATCTGGTGTTGGCCAGCCGTCGCGGGTCCGCTGCCGCTGGAACCGCCGAACTCGTCGCCGAACTTGCGGAGTCCGGGGCACACGCTGAACTGGTCGCCTGCGATGTCGCCGACCGCGACGCCCTCGCCCGGCTGATCGCCGCCGTCCCTGCCGACCGTCCGCTGTCGGCCGTCGTACACGCCGCAGGTGTCCTGGACGACGGCGTCGCATCGGCGCTGACTCCGGAGCGGCTGGATGCCGTGTGGCGGCCCAAGGCGGAAAGCGCCTGGCTCCTGCACGAATTGACCCGGCATCTGGATCTGACGGCCTTCGTGCTGTTCTCTTCCGTGGCAGCCACGCTGGGCAGTGCGGGCCAGGCGAACTACGCGGCTGCCAACGCCTTCCTCGACGGCCTTGCCACGCACCGCAGAACCCTCGGGCTGCCGGCCACCTCCCTCGCCTGGGGCCTGTGGGAGGACTCAACCGACGGCATGGCCGGAACCCTCGACCCGACCGCCCTGGCCCGGTGGACCCGCCTGGGCATCGCGCCCCTTCCGCAGGACACAGGGCTTGCGCTCTTCGACTCGGCGCTGGCGCGGGATGCGACGCATGCCGTACCCGCCCGGCTGAACCTCGCCAGGGTCGGTGCACAAGGCAGCCCCGTCCCCGCCCTGTTGCGTGGCATGGTCCGTACGCAGGCCACTCGGCGCACGGTCGGCGACGCCGACCGCACAGCAGCCGCGACTCCCCTGGCCCAGCGACTGCTCGGGATGGGCCCCGAGGAACAGGAGCACATCCTCGTCGACTTGGTGAGCAGCCAGGCGGCGCTGGTCCTCGGTCATGTCCGGCCCGGTCTGATCGGGGCGGGGAAGGCGTTCAAGGACGCGGGCTTCGATTCCCTGACGGCCGTCGAGCTGCGCAACCGGCTCGTCGCGGCGACCGGCGTGAGCTTGCCGAGTTCGCTGCTGTACGACTACGCGTCACCACAGGCTCTGGCCACCTACCTCCGCACGGAGTTGCTGGGCCAGGAGACTGCACAGGCCTCGGTCACCGCTGGTACGTACGGCAGTTCAGCCGCCGCCTTCGACGAGCCGATCGCGATCGTGGGCATGGCATGCCGGTATCCGGGTGGGGTGGTGTCCCCGGAGGGGCTGTGGGACCTGGTTGCCTCACGCGCCGACGTGATCGGCGAATTCCCCCCGGATCGCGGCTGGAATCTGGAAAAGCTGTACGACCCCGATCCGGAGAACCGGGGCACCTCCTACGCCCGGCATGGCGGATTCCTTTACGGGGCCGGTGAGTTCGATCCGGGGTTCTTCGGGATATCGCCGCGTGAGGCGCTTGCGATGGATCCGCAGCAGCGGTTGCTGCTGGAGACGTCGTGGGAGGCGATCGAGCGGGCCGGGGTCAACGCGACCGAGCTGCGGGGCAGCCGTACCGGCGTCTTCGCGGGCATCGCTCCGCAGGACTACGGCCCACGACGGCACGAAGCCCCGGAGAGCATGGAGGGGTACCTCCTCACGGGCGGCTCCGCGAGCATCGCCTCGGGCCGGGTGTCGTACACCTTCGGCTTCGAGGGTCCAGCGGTGACGGTGGACACCGCGTGCTCGTCGTCGCTGGTGGCACTACACCTGGCGGCGCAAGCCCTACGCACGGGCGAGTGCGACATGGCACTCGCCGGCGGCGCGATGGTCATGGCCACGCCGGGGACCTTCATCGAGTTCTCCCGGCAGCGGGGGTTGTCCGCGGACGGCCGGTGCAAGGCGTTCTCGGCGTCGGCGGACGGTACCGGCTGGGCCGAGGGCGTCGGCATGCTCCTCGTGGAGCGGCTGTCGGATGCCCGCAGGAACGGTCATCCGGTCCTGGCGGTGGTGCGCGGGTCGGCGATCAACCAGGACGGTGCGAGCAACGGCCTCACGGCGCCGAACGGCCCGTCGCAGCAGCGGGTGATCCGCCAGGCGCTGGCGAATGCGGGCCTGACGAC
>NZ_JTIY01000001.1:5216213-5238980 GCF_000818175.1 Streptomyces sp. AcH 505 | reverse complement strand
GTGCGCGGGTCGGCGATCAACCAGGACGGTGCGAGCAACGGCCTCACGGCGCCGAACGGCCCGTCGCAGCAGCGGGTGATCCGCCAGGCGCTGGCGAATGCGGGCCTGACGACGTCGGATATCGACGCTGTCGAGGCACACGGGACCGGCACGACGCTGGGTGACCCGATCGAGGCGCAGGCCCTGATCGCGACATACGGGCAGGGGCGGGCCGAGGACCGGCCGCTGTGGCTGGGGTCGCTGAAGTCGAACATCGGCCACGCCCAGGCGGCTGCCGGTGTGGGCGGCATCATCAAGATGGTCATGGCGATGCGGCACGGCGTGCTGCCGCAGACGCTCCACGCGGACGAGCCCACACCACACGTGGACTGGTCGGCGGGCGCTGTGAAGTTGCTGAACGAGCCCCAGGACTGGCCCGAGTTCGGCCACCCCCGGCGGGCGGCGGTCTCGTCGTTCGGGTTCAGCGGCACGAACGCACACGTGATCATCGAGCAGGACGAACGTACGGATTCCACTGTCGAGACGGACCGACCGGAACCGTCGCTGGTGCCGTGGGTCATCTCGGCGCACAACGCGGAGGCGCTGGCCGCCCAGGCGGCCCGTCTGCGGGAATGGGCTGCAGGGGCTGCCGAGACCTCTCCTGCCGTGGTGGGCCGGGCGCTGGTCGACAGCCGGGTGCCGCTCGATGAGCGGGCGGTTGTGGTGGGCGCCGACCGGGACGAGCTGCTGACGGGCCTGGAGGCACTGGCCTCCGGGACATCGGCTGCCGGTGTGGTGACCGGCAGTGGTACGGGCGGGAAACTCGCGCTGCTGTTCGCCGGGCAAGGCAGTCAGCGGCTGGGCATGGGCCGCGAACTGGCAGCCACGTTCCCGGTGTTCGCTGCCGCGCTGGACGAGGTGTGTACGGTTCTGGATCCGCTGCTGGCACACCCGCTACGGGACGTCGTCCACGCGGAGCCGGGTTCGGAGCTAGCTGGGCTGCTCGACGAGACCGGGATGACACAACCGGCCCTGTTCGCCTTCGAGGTGGCCCTGTACCGGCTGCTGGCCTCGTACGGAGTTACGGCGGACGTACTGGCCGGGCATTCCATCGGTGAGCTGGCAGCCGCGCATGTGGCGGGGGTCTTCTCGCTGGAGGACGCGTGCCGTCTGGTGGCGGCTCGTGCCCGGCTGATGCAGGCACTGCCGTCTGGTGGCGCCATGCTCGCCGTCGCCGCACCCGAGGCGGACGTACTTCCGCTGCTGGAAGGCCGCGAGCACCACGTGAGCATCGCGGCCGTCAACGGACCCGCCGCCGTCGTCATCTCCGGTGCGGAGTCCGCGGTCGAGGACATCGGGCAGCTGCTGGCCGATCGGGAGATCCGGACCCGCAGGCTGCGGGTCTCGCACGCCTTCCACTCCCCTCTGATGGACCCCATGCTGGACGACTTCCGGCAGATCGCCCAGACCCTCACCTACGCGGAGCCCACCATCCCGGTGATCTCCAACGTCACCGGTGAGCTTGCCGAACACGGCCAGCTCAGCACCCCCGACTACTGGGTGCGGCACGTCCGCGAGGCGGTCCGCTTCGCGGACGGCGTGACAGCGGCCCGTGCAACCGGTGCCACTCTCTTCGTCGAGATCGGCCCCGACGGCGTCCTCACCGGCCTCGCCCAGCAGACCCTCGACACCGACGACAACACCGCATTCGTCCCGGCCGTCCGCAAGAACCGCGACGAGACACGCGCCGTAGTCGAAGCGCTGGCGACGCTCCACACGTGCGGCGTACGCGTCGACTGGGCACCGTACTTCGCCACCGTGCCGGCCCAGCACGTGGCGCTACCGACCTACGCCTTCCAACACGAGCACTACTGGCTCAACTCGACATCCAGGACCGGCGACGTCACCACCGCCGGACTCGCGCCCATCGACCATCCCCTCCTCACCGCCGCCGTGCCCTCCCCGGACAGCGACCACCTCACCCTCACCGGACGGCTCGCCCTCACCACCCACCCTTGGCTCGCCGACCACAACGTCCTCGGAAACGTACTGCTCCCGGGCACGGCAGTCGTGGAGCTGGCATTGGAGGCCGCAGCACAGACCGGTGACTGCGAAGCAGTGGCCGAACTGACCCTGGAAGCACCGCTTGTCCTTCCTCAGGAAGGGTCCGTGCAACTCCAGGTGCTGGTAGACAGTCCTGACGACGCGGGGCTGCGCGGCATCACGGCCTTCTCCCGGGTCCAGGACACATCGAACTGGCTGCGGCACGCACAAGGCACCCTGTCACCCGTCGAGTTGGCACCGTCGTACGACCTGACGCAGTGGCCGCCGCTCGGCGCACAGCCGGTCTCGCTGGACGGGCTGTACGACTACCTTGCCGGGGCGGGTCTTGCGTACGGACCGGTCTTCCAGGGACTGACGTCCGCATGGCGCGACGGTGACGAGGTCTACGCCGAGATCACACTGCCGGAACAGGCCCACGGAGACGCGGCACGCTTCGGCCTGCACCCCGCCCTCCTCGACGCCGCCCTGCATGCCATCACCCTCGGCATCGTGCTGCCGAAGGCCGAAGAGGGCCGTCCCTACCTGCCGTTCGCCTGGTCCGGGGTCTCCCTGTCCGCCGTGGGTGCCACCTCGCTACGTGTCCGCATGGCACCGACAGGACCGGGCGAGGTGTCCGTGGACATCGCGGATCCGTCCGGGCTGCCGGTCGCCTCCGTACGGTCGCTCGGGGTCAGGACGGCATCCGCTGAACAGCTCGAATCCGCGGTGTCGGAGGCCTCGGCGGGCTCCCTCTTCGGACTGGAGTGGACGGCCCTGCCTCCGACGGCTGTCGCGAAGGCGGGCACGCCGGGGCGGGTCGTCGCCCTGGGCGGTGCCCCGGTGTCCGCTCCGCGTGACGGTCTCACCGCTTCCTACGCCGACCTGTCCGCGCTGCGCGAGGCCATCGGCGCGGGCGAGGACGTGCCCGACGTCGTACTCGTAGAACTGCCGCAAGCCGAGCCGACCGGGGAAGGAACGGACACTGCTGTGGCGAGCGGCGTGGACGTACTCGCCGAGACCCGGCGCAGCATGTACGCGACGCTCCAGCTGCTTCAGGATTGGGTCGCTGACGAGAGCCTGGCCGACAGCCGACTGGTTCTTGTGACCACCGGGGCGGTCGCCGCACGCGACGGCGACATACCTGAACTTTCGGTCGCGCCCGTCTGGGGGTTGGTCCGGTCCGCGCAGTCCGAGTACGGCGGACGGTTCACACTGCTGGACACGGACGGTCATGCCGACTCGACGCTGGCGATCCTGGCGGCCTGCGCCACCGGCGAACCTCAAGTGGCCGTGCGCCACGGCGCCTTGCACGTACCCCGCCTGGCGGTTGTCCCGGAGAGGACCGGAGCGACCGGCGCGACCGGAGCGACCGGCGCGACCGGCGCTGGCGAGCCGACGGCCTGGAACCCTGAGGGCACAGTGCTCCTCACCGGAGGCATGGGAGAACTCGGCGCGCTGGTCGCACGCCATCTCGTCGCCGAACACGGCGTACGCCACATGCTGTTGGCGGGCCGTCGGGGCATCGAAGCGCCGGGGGCCGACGTCCTCGTGGCGGAGCTGGAGTCGCTCGGCGCGGAAGTCGGCGTCGCGACCTGCGATGTGCGTGAACGGGAGCAGATCGCCGCGCTGTTGGGGTCGATCCCCGCAGCACGGCCGTTGACGGCGGTTGTCCATCTGGCCGGCATCGTGGACGACGGCGCGGTGGCATCGCTCTCCGCAGCGCACATCGACCGGGTCTTCGGCCCGAAGGCCGACGCTTCCTGGCACCTGCACGATCTGACCAAGGAACTCGGTCTTTCGGCCTTCGTCCTGTTCTCGTCGATCGCCGGCACGGTGGGCAGTGCGGGCCAGGGGAACTACGCCGCAGCCAACGTCTTCCTGGACGCTCTCGCCCTCCATCGGCGCGCCCAGGGGCTGCCCGCCACCTCGCTCGCCTGGGGGCTGTGGGATCTCGGCAGCGGTATGGCCGGTGCGCTGAGCGCGGCAGATGTGGCACGCCTCGCGAGGACCGGAGTCGCGCCGCTCCCGGCAGCCGAGGGCCTGGCGCTCTTCGACGCCGCTCTGTCGCTCGACGCGGCGTCGGTCGTTCCGGGCCGCCTCGACACTGCGGCCCTTCGCAGGCAGGACGAGATCCCGGCCGTCTTCCGTGGTCTGGTCAGGTCTCCGGTACGGCGTGCGACGGCGGGCAGCGCGGCGCAGACGGCTTCGGGTGTGCTTGCGGGCCGGTTGCGCGGGCTGCCGACCGAGGAACAGGTGAGCGCACTCCTGGACCTCATCCGTACCCACGTCGCTCTCACGCTGGGACACGCCTCCTCCCAGACCGTCGACACGACCATTGCCTTCAAGGATCTCGGCTTCGACTCCCTCAGCTCCGTCGAGCTCCGCAACCGGTTGAACACCGCCACAGGCCTGCGTCTCCCCGCGACGCTCCTCTTCAACTTCCCGACCTCCGACGCACTGGCCGCACATCTCCGCGACCAACTCGTGGGCACCGTGGCCGAGCTGAAGCCCGTCGCCTCCGCCAGTTCGCCCGTGAACGACGACCCGATCGCGATCGTCGGGATGGCCTGCCGCTATCCCGGAGACATCACCTCCCCCGAAGACCTGTGGCGCCTCCTTGTCCAGGCCGACGACGCAATCACCACCTTCCCGACCAACCGCGGCTGGGACCTGGACGGGCTCTACGATCCCGATCCCGAGCACTCCGGCACGAGTTACGCACGAGAGGGCGGCTTCCTCCACGAAGCCGACCGCTTCGACCCCGGGTTCTTCGGGATCTCACCCCGTGAAGCCACGGCCATGGACCCGCAGCAGCGGTTGTTGTTGGAGACCTCGTGGGAGGCGATCGAGCGGGCAGGGATCGACGCGGCGGGACTGCGGGGCAGCCGTACCGGTGTCTTCACCGGTGTGATGTACCACGACTACGGTTCCCGACTGCCGCAGGCCCCGGAGGGGTTCGAGGGATTCGTCATCAACGGCAGCGCGGGCAGCATCGCCTCGGGCCGGGTGTCGTACACCTTCGGGCTGGAAGGCCCTGCGGTAACGGTGGACACGGCATGCTCGTCGTCACTGGTGGCACTGCATCTCGCGGCGCAGGCTCTGCGGTCGGGCGAGTGCGACATGGCCCTTGCCGGCGGCGCCACGGTCATGGCAACGCCCAACGTCTTCGTCGAGTTCTCGCGCCAGCGCGGGTTGTCGGTCGACGGCCGCTGCAAGGCGTTCTCGGCGTCGGCGGACGGTACCGGGTGGGCCGAGGGCGTCGGCATGCTGCTCGTGGAGCGCCTGTCGGACGCGCGCCGGAACGGTCATCCCGTGCTGGCGCTGGTGCGCGGGTCGGCAATCAATCAGGACGGAGCGAGCAACGGCCTCACGGCACCGAACGGCCCCTCACAGGAGCGGGTGATCCGCCAAGCGCTCGCCAACGCCGGACTGACGACGGCAGACATCGACGCCGTGGAGGCACACGGGACCGGTACGACGCTGGGCGACCCAATAGAGGCGCAAGCGGTACTGGCGACGTACGGGCAGGACCGGTCGAAGGACCGGCCGCTGTGGCTGGGGTCGTTGAAGTCCAACATCGGTCACACGCAGGCGGCTGCGGGTGTGGGCGGCATCATCAAGATGGTCATGGCGATGCGGCACGGCGTGCTGCCGCAGACGCTGCATGTCGACGCGCCGTCGCCGCACGTGGACTGGACGGCGGGCGCCGTCGAGCTGCTGACGAAGGCGCAACCCTGGCCGGAGGTCTCCCGGGCCCGCAGGGCGGCGATCTCGTCGTTCGGCGTCAGCGGCACGAACGCCCATGTGGTCATTGAGCAAGGCGAGTCGGCGGGCTCGGCTTCGGAGGCTCAGGGCGAGGTTGACGGGCCGGCTCTGCCGCTCGTGCCGTGGATGGTCTCCGCCCGCAACCCGGAGGCACTGGCCGTGCAGGCCGAACGCCTGCGGGAGTGGGCGGTGCGTTCTCCGGAGGCGGATGTCGCTGCGGTGGGCCGCGCGCTGGTGTCCTCGCGGACGGTGCTGGACGAGCGGGCAGTTGTCGTAGGAGCCGACCGGAATGAGCTGCTGGCGGGTCTGGAGGCGCTGGCGTCGGGCGCGTCCGCGGCGGGTGTGGTGAGCGGCAGTGGTACGGGCGGGAAGCTGGCGCTGTTGTTCGCCGGGCAGGGTAGCCAGCGGCTCGGCATGGGCCGGGAGTTGGCAGCTGCGTTCCCCGTGTTCGCTGCTGCCTGGGATGAGGTCTGTGGGATTTTGGATCCGCTGCTGGCGCACCCGGTACGGGATGTCGTCCACGCGGAGCCAGGTTCGGAACTGGCCGGGCTGCTGGACGAGACCGGCATGACACAGCCCGCCCTCTTCGCCTTCGAGGTGGCGCTGTATCGGTTGCTGGTCTCGTACGGCATCACCGCCGACGTACTGGCCGGACACTCCATCGGTGAACTGGCGGCCGCACATGTGGCGGGGGTGTTCTCTCTGGAGGATGCGTGCCGTCTGGTGGCGGCGCGTGCCCGGCTGATGCAGGCGCTGCCGAGTGGTGGCGCGATGCTCGCCATCGCTGCCCCCGAGGCTGAGGTGCTGCCGCTGCTGGCAGGCCGCGAGCACCAGGTGAGCATCGCGGCCGTCAACGGACCTGCCGCCGTGGTCATCTCCGGTGCGGAGTCAGCGGTTGAGGACATCGGTCAGCTGCTGGCGGATCGCAAGATCCGGACGCGCAGACTGCGCGTCTCGCATGCCTTCCACTCTCCTCTGATGGACCCGATGCTGGCGGAGTTCCGGCAGATCGCCCAATCACTCACCTACCACGAGCCGACCATTCCGCTGATCTCCAACGTCACCGGTCAGCTCGCCGAACAGGGCGAACTCACCACCCCCGACTACTGGGTGCGGCACGTCCGTGAGGCGGTTCGTTTCGCGGACGGCATCACCGCAGCCCACTCGACAGGCGCCACGCTGTTTGTCGAAGTCGGCCCCGACGGTGTCCTCACCGGCCTCGCCCAGCAGACCCTCGACGGCGACGAGAACACCGCCTTCGTTCCCGCCGTCCGCAAAGACCGCGACGAGGCGCGGGCCGTGGTCGAAGCCCTCGCCACCCTTCACACCCACGGCGTACGCGTCGACTGGGCCACGTACTTCGACCGCACCCCACTCCGTCACCTCGAACTGCCCACCTACGCCTTCCAGCGAGAGCGCTACTGGCTTGAGTCCGGATCAGCCGCCGGTGATGTCACCACCGCCGGGCTCATCTCCGTCGACCACCCGCTCCTCAGCGCGGCGACGGACGTGGCGGGCGGGGAATCGATGGTCTTCAGCGGCCGGCTGTCCCTGGCGACACAGCCGTGGTTGGCCGACCATGCCGTCAACGGCACCGTCGTGCTCCCGGGCGCCGCGCTGGCCGAACTCGCCATCCGCGCAGGCGACGAGACCGGCACCCCCGTACTCGAAGAACTCACTCTTCAGGCCCCACTCGTGCTGCCCGAACACGGCAACGTGCAGCTTCAGTTGGTGGTCGATACGGCCGATGCCGAGGGTAAGCGGCGGTTGACCGTGTACTCGCGCGCCGAGGACGACGGTCTCGCCGCCACCTGGACCGAACACGCCGAGGGCACACTCGCACCTCCCACACCCTCCGCACCCACGCTGTCCACCGACCTGACGCAGTGGCCGCCGCAGGGCGCGGAGCCCGTCGCTGTCGGCATGCTCTATGACGATCTGGCCCGAAAGGGGGTCGAGTACGGGGCGGTCTTCCAAGGTCTGACCGGCGCGTGGCGGCTGGGTGAGGAGATCTTCGCGGAGGTCACGCTGCCCGAGCAGGCACACGCGGGCTCCGAGCGCTTCGGACTCCACCCGGCCCTTCTCGACGCGGCCTTGCACGCCATCGCCCTCGGCGACTTCCTGCAGGACGACGCGGAAGGCCGCCCCTATCTGCCCTTCGCCTGGAACCACTTGGTCCTGCACGCGTCGGGGGCGACCAGACTCCGCGTCCATGTCACGCCCACAGGTGCCGATGGCCGGGTGGCGCTGACCCTCGCGGACGGCACCGGCGCGGCCGTGGCCGACATCGGGTCCCTGGTACTGCGTCCGGTCTCCACCGATCGGGTTGCGGGCACGGCGGTCAGCCGTTCCCTGTTCCAGGTCGCCTGGACCGCTGCGCCCAGCTCCTCCGTCCCCGCTGACGTGCTGAGCTGGGGCGAAGTCGGAACCGAAGGCTTCGGCGTGATGGCCGGGGACCTTCCGGAGTATGTGCTGCTGCGGCTGCCTGAGCCGGCGACCGATGATGTCCCGGAAGCGGCCCGCGCGTTGACCCATCATGTACTGGGTGCGGTGCAGGAGTGGCTGGTGGACGGGCGGCTCGCTGCTTCCCGTCTGGTGGTGGTCACCCGGGGCGCGGTGGCCGTGGACGCGGGTGGCGATGCTGATCCGGTACAGGCCGCCGTGTGGGGTCTCGTACGGGCCGCGCAGGCGGAGCAGCCGGACCGGTTCGTGTTGCTCGATCTGGACGACGACCCCGCATCCGCCGGGGCGATCAGCGCCGCACTCGCGACCGGTGAGCCGCAGCTCGCGATCCGCGCGGGCGGGATACGGGTACCTCGGCTGACCCGGGCCGCCGTGCCCGGCTCGGACGGGACCGTCTTCGGGTCCGAAGGCACCGTCCTGGTCACCGGCGGTACGGGTGGCCTGGGTGCGCTGGTGGCCCGGCGTGCGGTGGTTGAGCACGGTGTGCGCCATCTGGTGTTGGCGAGCCGGCGTGGAGCGGACGCACCCGGCGCTGAGGAGCTGGTCGCGGAGCTGACCGAGTACGGCGCTCAGGTGGACGCGGTTGCCTGCGACGTCACCGACCGCGACGCCCTCGCCGCACTCATCGCCTCCATACCCGCCGACCACGCCCTGACCGGAGTCGTCCACACCGCAGGTGTCCTGGACGACGCCACGATCATCTCGCTCACGCCGGACCGTATGGACTCCGTCCTGCGGCCCAAGGCGGACGCCGCCTGGCACCTCCACGAACTCACCCGCGATCTCGACCTCACCGCGTTCGTGCTCTTCTCCTCCGTATCCGGCACCCTCGGCGCGGCAGGGCAGGCCAACTACGCCGCCGCCAACACCTTCCTCGACGCGCTCGCCCACCATCGCCACGCCCGGGGTCTGGCCGCCACGTCCCTCGCCTGGGGACTGTGGGAAACCGGCGGCATGACCGGCCAACTCGCCGAAACCGACCTCCGCCGCCTCGAACGTGGCGGCATCAGCCCACTCTCGCCCGACGACGGCCTCGCCCTCTTCGACGCCACACTCAGCTCCGACCAACCCACCCTCGTTCCGGCCCAGTTCGTGCTGTCTTCGTTCACGGGCGACGCCGCCGCACCGTCGATGCTTCGCGGGCTGCTGCGCCCCGCGTCGCGGCGCAGCGCGCACACCGCCGGCACTTCAGAGAACGGACTCGCGGGGCAGCTCGCCGGACTCGCTCCCGCCGCGCGTGAGCAGCTCATCATCGATCTGGTCCGTGACCACCTGGCGCAGGTCCTCGGTTTCGCCGACCAGCAGGCAGTGCCCCGGGATCGCGCGTTCCAGGATCTCGGGTTCGACTCCCTGACCGCGGTCGAGTTCCGCAACCGGCTCAACACCGCCACCGGACTCCGGCTCCCCACCACGCTCGTCTTCGACTACCCGACGCCCACGGCGCTCGCCGACTATCTGGCCACCGAACTCCTCGGCACCACCATCGACACCCCCACCGCCGTCGCCACCACAGGGGTCAGCGACGACCCGATCGCCATCGTCGGCATGGCCTGCCGCTACCCCGGAGACATCACCTCACCCGAAGACCTGTGGCGACTCCTCGTCCAAGGGGACGACGCGATCAGCGCCTTCCCCACCAACCGCGGCTGGGACCTGGACAAGCTCTACGACCCGGACCCCGAGCACACCGGGACGAGCTACACACGTCTGGGGGGTTTCCTCCACGACGCCGACCACTTCGACCCTGGGTTCTTCGGGATCTCGCCGCGGGAAGCTCTCGCCATGGACCCGCAGCAGCGACTGCTGCTGGAGACCTCCTGGGAGGCGATCGAGCGGGCCGGGATCAACGCGACCGAGCTACGGGGCAGCCGAACGGGTGTCTTCGCCGGGGTGATGTACCACGACTACGGCTCGCAAATCGGTTCGCTGCCGTCGGAGTTGGAAGGCATGGTCGGCACCGGCAACTCGGGCAGCGTCGCCTCCGGCCGGGTGGCCTACACCTTCGGTCTGGAAGGCCCGGCCGTCACCGTCGACACCGCCTGCTCGTCGTCCCTGGTCGCCTTGCACTGGGCGGTGCAGGCGCTCCGGTCGGGTGAGTGCGACATGGCGCTGGCCGGTGGTGTCACGGTGATGGCCACGCCGAACACGTTCATCGAGTTCTCCCGACAGCGCGGTCTGTCGGTCGACGGTCGGTGCAAGGCATTCTCCGCGTCCGCCGACGGCACCGGCTGGGGCGAAGGCATCGGCATGCTCCTCGTCGAACGACTCTCCGACGCCCACCGCAACGGACACCCCGTCCTCGCCGTCGTACGCGGATCAGCCATCAACCAGGACGGCGCCAGCAACGGCCTCACCGCCCCCAACGGCCCCTCACAACAACGAGTCATCCGACAAGCCCTCGCCAACGCCCACCTCACCACAGCAGACATCGACGCCGTCGAAGCCCACGGAACCGGCACCACCCTCGGCGACCCCATCGAGGCACAGGCACTCCTGGCGACGTACGGACAGGACCGGGCGGACAACGAACCTCTGTGGCTCGGCTCCATCAAATCCAACATCGGCCACACCCAAGCCGCCGGAGGCGTCGCCGGCATCATCAAAATGGTCATGGCCATGCGCCACGGTGTCCTGCCGCAGACCCTGCATGTGGATGCGCCGTCGCCGCACGTGGACTGGTCGGCGGGCGCGGTCGAGCTGCTGACGGAGGCCCAGGAATGGCCCGAGTCCGACCGCCCTCGGCGAGCAGCGATCTCCTCGTTCGGGATCAGCGGCACCAACGCCCACGTAGTCATCGAACAGGGCGAGTTGGCCGACTCGGCCGTCGAGGCTGACAGGCAGGCACTGCCGCTCGTGCCATGGATGATCTCCGCCCGCAACCCGGAAGCACTGGCGGTCCAGGCCGCACGCCTGCGGGAATGGGCGGAGGATGCTCCGGATACGGATATCGCCGCGGCGGGGCTGGCGTTGGTGTCCTCGCGGACGGTGCTTGACAAACGAGCCGTCGTCGTCGGAGAAGACCGGGAAGACCTGCTGGCCGGTTTGGCGGCGCTGGCCTCCGGGACGTCTGCCACGGGTGTCGTGACCGGTAGTGGTACGGGTAAGAGGCTCGCGCTGCTGTTCGCCGGACAGGGCAGTCAGCGGCTGGGCATGGGCCGCGAACTGGCAGCCACGTTCCCGGTGTTCGCTGCCACGCTGGACAAGGTGTGTGCGGTTCTGGATCCGCTGCTGGCACACCCGGTACGGGACGTCGTCCACGCCGAGCCAGGCTCGGAACTGGCCTCACTGCTGAACGAGACCGGCATGACACAGCCCGCCTTGTTCGCCTTCGAAGTGGCCCTGTACCGGCTGCTGGTCTCGTACGGCATCACCGCCGACGTACTCGCCGGACACTCCATCGGTGAACTGGCAGCCGCACACGTTGCCGGGGTCTTCTCCCTGGAGGATGCGTGCCGCCTCGTCGCAGCACGAGCCCGGCTGATGCAGGCCCTGCCCACCGGCGGCGCCATGCTCGCCATCGCCGCCCCCGAAGCGGACATTCTCCCGCTGCTGGCAGGCCACGCGCACGATGTAAGCATCGCGGCCGTCAACGGACCTACCGCCGTCGTCATCTCCGGTGCGGAGTCAGCGGTCGAGGACATCGGGCAGCTGCTGGCGGATCGCAAGATCCGGACGCGCAGGCTGCGCGTCTCGCACGCCTTCCACTCGCCGTTGATGGAACCGATGCTGGCGGACTTCCGGCAGATCGCCCAGAGCCTCACCTACGCCGAGCCGACCATCCCGCTCATCTCCAACGTCACCGGACAGCTCGCCGAACCCGGCCAACTCACCACCCCCGACTACTGGGTACAGCACGTCCGTGAAGCAGTCCGCTTTGCAGACGGCCTCACCGCAGCCCATGCAGCAGGCGCCACCCTCTTCGTCGAGGTCGGCCCCGACGGCGTCCTCACCGGCCTCGCCCAGCAGACCCTCGACACCGACGAAGGCACCGCGTTCATCCCGGCCGTGCGCAAGGACCGCGACGAGACACACGCCTTGCTCGAAGCCCTCGCGACCCTCCACACCCACGGCACACCCGTCGACTGGACGTCCTACTTCGCCACCACCGCCTCCCGCCATCTCGACCTGCCCACCTATGCCTTCCAAAGCCGGCGGTACTGGCTGGAGTCCGGCGTCCCGGCGGGAGACATGGCATCGGCGGGCCTGGTGACGGTGGAGCACCCGTTGCTCAGCGCATCGGCCGAGCTGCCTGGTTCCGATGGGGTGCTGCTCACCGGTCGGCTGTCGCTGGCGGCCCAGCCGTGGCTCGCCGACCACGCGGTCAACGGCACCGTCGTCCTCCCGGGCGCCGCGCTGGCCGAACTCGCCGTCCGTGCAGGCGACGAGACCGGCACACCTGTA
Organism: Streptomyces sp. AcH 505; assembly: GCF_000818175.1. Lineage (GTDB taxonomy): Bacteria > Actinomycetota > Actinomycetes > Streptomycetales > Streptomycetaceae > Streptomyces. Next base: position 5,226,329 of record NZ_JTIY01000001.1, on the reverse strand, counting down.
CTCGAAGAACTGGCGCTCCAGGCCCCACTCGTCCTGCCCGAGCACGGCAACGTGCAGCTCCGACTCACTCTCGGATCGGCCGACGACAGCGGCCGACGGCCGGTGGCGATTCACTCGCGAGCCGAAGGCGGCCATGCGGGAGATGGAGACTGGCAGCGGCACGCCGAGGGTGTCTTGGCCGACACGGCTCCAACGCCCGCCTACGACCTGACGAATTGGCCGCCGCAGGGCGCGCAGGCGGTCGACGTGCAGGACCTGTACCGCGATCTGGCGGTCCAAGGGCTGGAGTACGGCGAGGTCTTCCAGGGCGTGACCGCCGCATGGCGCGACGGCGACGGGGTCTACGCCGACATCACGCTTCCCGAGGAGGCGCACGCGGACGCCGGCCGTTTCGGTATCCATCCCGCGCTCCTCGACAGCGCTCTGCATGCCGTCGGCCTCGGTGACTTCCTGGGCGAGACCGTGACCGGGCAGCCGTATCTGCCCTTCGCCTGGGACCAGTTCGCCCTGTACGCGACCGGAGCGACGGCCCTGCGGGTCCGGGTCACCTCCACCGCGGACAGGCGGATCGCTCTCGCCCTCTCGGACGCCGCCGGTGCGCCGGTCGCCGAGATCGGGTCGCTGACCTTGCGCCCGCTTGCCGTTGACAGCCTGGCCCAGTCTGGGACACGACACGGTGACTCACTGCTCCGGATCGACTGGACGGCTCTGCCCTCCGGTGCGGACCTGCCGGAGCCCCGGTGGGCCGTGCTCGGCAGCGACGACCTCGGCACGGGCGCTGAGACCTGTCCGAGTCTCTCCGCCCTCGCCGAGCGGGACGACGTTCCCGCGTATGTGCTGATCGCCACCCCCGGCCCCGCAGCGAGCAAGCCGGACATGGATGTTCTGGATTCGGTGCACCGGATCACGCACACCATGCTGGCGCGTGTCCAGGAGTGGCTGACGGCCGATCGATTCGACGGCTCGCGGCTCGTGGTGGTCACGCGTGGCGCGGTGGCAACGGATCCGGCGGCCGACGCCGATCCGGTACAGGCAGCGGTATGGGGTCTGGTACGAGCCGCCCAGGCGGAACAGCCGGACCGGCTCACCGTGGTGGACCTGGACGACGATCCCGCGTCGGTACGCGCTCTCGGCCGGGCGCTGGCCGCAGACGAGCCGCAACTCGCCCTGCGTGCTGGTGAGATACGGGTTCCACGGCTGACCCGGGCAGCCGTACCCAGCTCGGACGCAACCGCCTTCGGATCCGAAGGCACCGTCCTCATCACCGGCGGCACCGGCGGACTCGGTGCCTTGGTCGCCCGCCGTCTCGTCACCGAGCACGGCGTACGCCACCTGCTCCTCGCCAGCCGACGCGGACCCGACGCCCCCGGCGCCGACGACCTCCTGACCGAACTCACCTCGCTGGGAGCCCACGTCACCACCGCAGCCTGCGACGTCACCGACCGCGACGCCCTCGCCGCACTCATCGCCTCCATACCCGCCGACCACCCGCTGACCGGGGTCGTCCACACCGCCGGCACCCTTGACGACGCGACCATCGCGTCGCTCACGCCCGACCGTATGGACTCGGTCCTGCGGCCCAAGGCGGATGCCGCCTGGCACCTCCACGAACTCACCCGCGATCTCGACCTCACCGCATTCGTGCTCTTCTCCTCCCTCTCGGGCATCCTCGGCGCGGCAGGACAGGGCAACTACGACGCGGCCAACGCCTTCCTCGACGCCCTCGCCACCCACCGCCACACCGAGGGTCTGCCCGCCACCTCCCTCGCCTGGGGCCTGTGGGAGACCGGCGGCATGGCAGGTGTCCTGGGCGAGGTCGACCTGGAACGCATGCGGCGTTCGGGGGTTGCCGCTCTGTCCGCCGAGCAGGGTCTCGATCTCTTCGACCTCGCGGTTCGCAGCGATCATGAACTCCTGGTTCCCGTACGTCTCAACGTGCCGGCCCTCCAGGAGCAAGCCCGGTCGGGTGTACTGCAACCGATCCTGCGTGGAGTCGTACGCACGCCCGTACGTCGCGCGAGCAGCGGTGCCGGGACGGCCGGAGCTGACGGAAGTCTGCGCCAGTCGCTTTCCCGTCTCACCGACGCCGAACAACGTGACGAGCTGGTGCGGTTGCTCACTTCGCAGCTGGTTGCGGTCCTCGGATTCTCCGACGAGCAGGAAGTGTCCCGGGACCGGACCTTCCAGGATCTCGGGTTCGACTCGCTCACCGCGGTCGAGTTCCGCAACCGGCTCAACACCGCAACCGGGCTCAGGCTCCCCACCACACTCGTCTTCGACTACCCCACACCGACCGTGCTCGCCGACCACCTGGCCACCGAACTCCTCGGCACCACCACAGACGCCCCCCTCGCCGTCGCCACCACAGCGGTGAACGACGACCCGATCGCCATCGTCGGTATGGCCTGCCGCTACCCGGGCGGCGTGGTTTCGCCCGAAGGCCTGTGGGATCTGCTCGCGCAAGCTCGCGACACGGTCTCGGGCTTCCCGACCGACCGTGGCTGGGACCTGGACAAGCTCTACGACCCGGACCCGGCGAGCCGGGGCACGTCGTACGCCCGCCACGGCGCATTCCTGCACGACGCGGGCGAGTTCGACCCGGGGTTCTTCGGGATCTCGCCGCGTGAGGCCCTTGCCATGGACCCGCAGCAGCGACTGCTGCTGGAGACGTCGTGGGAGGCACTGGAGCGGGCGGGTGTTGACCCGGCCGGGCTGCGGGGCAGCAAAACGGGCGTCTTCGCCGGCGTCATGTACCACGACTACGGCTCTCAGTCCGGTGAGACGCCGCCGGAGCTGGAAGGGCTGGTCGGGACCGGCAACTCGGGCAGCGTCGCGTCGGGTCGGGTGTCGTACACCTTCGGTTTCGAGGGTCCTGCGGTAACGGTCGACACGGCGTGCTCGTCGTCACTGGTGGCGTTGCATCTTGCGGTGCAGGCACTGCGGTCGGGTGAGTGTGACATGGCGCTGGCCGGTGGTGTGACGGTGATGGCCACGCCGAACACGTTCATCGAGTTCTCCCGGCAGCGCGGGCTGTCGGTCGACGGTCGGTGCAAGGCCTTCTCCGCGTCCGCCGACGGAACCGGCTGGGGCGAAGGCATCGGCATGCTCCTCGTCGAACGACTCTCCGACGCCCGGCGGAACGGTCATCCGGTCCTGGCAGTCGTACGCGGATCAGCCATCAACCAGGACGGCGCCAGCAACGGCCTCACCGCCCCCAACGGCCCCTCACAACAACGAGTCATCCGACAAGCCCTCGCCAACGCCCACCTCACCACAGCAGACATCGACGCCGTCGAAGCCCACGGAACCGGCACCACACTCGGCGACCCCATCGAGGCACAGGCGTTGCTGGCGACGTACGGACAAGACCGCCCCGAAGACCACCCCCTGTGGCTCGGCTCCATCAAATCCAACATCGGCCACACCCAAGCCGCCGCAGGCGTCGCCGGCATCATCAAAATGGTCATGGCCATGCGCCACGGCCTACTCCCCCAGACCCTGCACGTGAACGCCCCGTCACCACACGTCGACTGGTCCGCAGGCGCTGTCGAACTCCTCACCGAGGCCCAGCAATGGCCCGAGTCCAACCACCCTCGGCGAGCAGCGATCTCCTCGTTCGGCATCAGCGGCACCAACGCCCACGTAGTCATCGAACAGGGCGAGACCGAACCGCAGGACGTCACCAACGCGGCGGAAGCGCCGTCGGTGCTGCCGTGGCTGATCTCCGCGCGCAGCGCAGCCGCCCTCGGCGCACAGGCCGAGCGCCTGGGGACGTGGACCACCGACGACGGCAACCTGGCGGATGTCGCTGCGGTCGCCGAGGCACTGGTCTCCTCACGTGGGGTCCTGGATCACCGGGCGGTGGTGGTCGCCGAAGGCCGTGACGAGCTGCTGGCCGGCCTCAAGGCGCTGGCGTCCGGGACAACGACTGCCGGTGTGGTGACGGGCAGCGGGACGGGCGGGAAGCTCGCGCTGCTGTTCGCCGGACAGGGCAGTCAGCGGCCGGGCATGGGCCGCGAACTCGCCGCCGCGTTCCCGGTGTTCGCTGCCGCCTGGGATGAGGTGTGTGCGGTTCTGGATCCGCTGCTGGCACACCCGCTACGGGACGTCGTCCACGCCGAGCCGGACTCGGAACTGGCCTCGCTGCTGAACGAGACCGGCATGACACAGCCCGCCCTGTTCGCCTTCGAAGTGGCGCTGTACCGGCTGCTGGTCTCCTACGGGATTACGGCGGACGTACTGGCCGGACACTCCATCGGTGAACTGGCAGCCGCACACGTTGCCGGGGTCTTCTCCCTGGAAGGCGCCAGCCGCCTCGTCGCAGCACGAGCCCGGCTGATGCAGGCCCTGCCCACCGGCGGTGCCATGCTCGCCATCGCCGCACCCGAAGCGGACATTCTGCCGCTGCTGGCGGGCCACGAGCATGAAGTGAGCATCGCGGCCGTCAACGGACCCGCCGCTGTGGTGATCTCCGGTGCGGAGTCAGCGGTCGAGGACATCGGGCAGCTGCTGGCGGATCGCAAGATCCGGACGCGCAGACTGCGCGTCTCGCACGCCTTCCACTCGCCGCTGATGGACCCGATGCTGGCGGAGTTCCGGCAGATCGCCCAGAGCCTCACCTACGCCGAGCCGACCATCCCGCTCATCTCCAACGTCACCGGACAGCTCGCCGAACCCGGCCAACTCACCACCCCCGACTACTGGGTACAGCACGTCCGCGAAGCGGTCCGCTTCGCAGACGGCGTGACGGCGGCTCGTGCGACCGGTGCCACCCTCTTCGTCGAAGTCGGTCCGGACGGTGTTCTCACCGGTCTTGCCCAGCAGACCCTCGACGGCGACGAGACCACGACCCTCATCCCGGCCGTCCGCAAGGACCGTGACGAGACACGCGCCCTGCTCGAAGCCCTCGCCACCCTCCACACCCGTGGCGTACGCGTGGACTGGACGACGTACTTCGCCAACGCGCGCCGCCAGCACGTGGAACTGCCCACCTACGCCTTCCAACACCAGCACTACTGGCTGAAGTCCACGGCAGCGGCCGGTGACGTCACGACCGCCGGTCAGGCTGCCGTCAACCATCCGCTCCTCACCGCCGCCATTCCCTCGCCGGAAAGCGGCCAACTCACCGTGACCGGAAGGCTCTCCCTCACCACCCACCCCTGGCTGGCCGACCACGCCGTCAACGGCACGGTCATCCTCCCGGGCGCCGCGCTGGCCGAACTCGCCATCCGCGCAGGCGACGAAACCGGCACCCCCGTACTCGAAGAACTCACCCTCCAGGCCCCACTCGTCCTGCCCCCGCACGGCAGCAGTCAGCTCCAACTCGTTCTCGGAGCGGCCGACGCCACCGGCAGGCGGTCGTTGACCGTGTACTCCCGTACCGAGGACAGCGACCTGACAGCGCCCTGGACCCCACACGCACAAGGACTACTGGCCGCCACCGCCGAGGCACCGCACTTCGACCTGCTCCAGTGGCCCCCGAAGGACGCTGAGCCGCTGGCAGTGGACGTCCTCTACGACGACCTGACTGATCTGGGACTGGAGTACGGCGATGTCTTCCGGACCCTGACCGCCGCATGGCGCGACGGGGACGACGTCTACGCGGACATCACCCTCCCCGAGCAAGCCCACGCGGACGCGGCGCGCTTCGGCATCCACCCCGCCCTCCTCGACGGCGCCCTGCACGCCATCGCCCTGGGCGACTTCCTGCCGGCCGACGAAGCCGGCCGACCCCATCTGCCCTTCGCCTGGAACCAGATGACCCTGCACGCGACCGGCGCCACTCAGCTCCGTGTCCGCATCACCGCCGCCGGCGGCGCGATAGCTCTCGCGATGGCGGACGGCACCGGCGAACCGGTCGCCGACATCGCCTCCCTCACCCTGCGGCCCGTCTCCTTGAGCGGACTGTCCTCCGGCCAGCCCCGCGACGCTCTCTTCCAGTTGGACTGGTCGGTGGCGGATGCGGCGCCGGGCACCACGGTGGCTCCGGCGTATACGGAGCTGTCGGATCTCTCCGAGCTGGCAGTTGGTGATGTTCCGGAGTATGTGCTGCTGAGGCTGCCTGAGCCGACATCCGCAGGGGTGCCGGAAGCGGTCCGCGCGCTGACGCATCACGTGCTGGGTGCCGTGCAACAGTGGCTGGTAGACGAGCGCTTCGCCGCTTCCCGACTGGTGGTCGTCACCCAGGGCGCGGTGGCCGTCGACCCGTCCGGGGATGCCGATCCGGTACAGGCCGCGGTCTGGGGTCTCGTACGCGCCGCGCAGGCCGAGCAGCCGAACCGGTTCGTGCTGCTGGATCTGGACGACGACCCCGCATCCACCAACGCCATCGGCAGCGCACTGTCGACCGGTGAGCCGCAGCTCGCAATCCGTGCGGGCGGGACACGGGTGGCTCGGCTGACCCGGGCCGTCATTGCGGAGACGCGAGACGAGACGGTCTTCACGCCGGACGGCACCGTCCTGGTCACCGGTGGCACCGGTGGTCTCGGTGCTCTGGTCGCCCGCCGTCTCGTCACCGAACACGGCGTACGCCACCTCCTCCTCGCCAGCCGGCGCGGACCCGACGCCCCCGGCGCCGACGGCCTCCTGACCGAACTCACCGCGCACGGGGCCCAGGTCACCGCCACCGCGTGCGACGTCACCGACCGCGACGCCCTCGCCGCACTCATCGCCTCCGTACCCGCCGACCACCCGCTGACCGGTGTCATCCACACCGCCGGTGTTCTGGACGACGCTACGATCCCGTCCCTCACCCCGGACCGGATGGATACGGTTCTGCGGCCCAAGGCGGATGCCGCCTGGCATCTCCACGAACTCACCCGCGACCTCGACCTCACCGCGTTCGTGCTCTTCTCCTCCGTCTCCGGCACCCTCGGCGGCGCCGGACAGGCCAACTACGCCGCCGCCAACGCCTTCCTCGACGCCCTCGCCACCCACCGCCACACCCACCACCTCCCGGCGACCTCACTCGCCTGGGGACTATGGGAAACCGGCGGCATGACCGGCCAACTCGCCGACACCGACCTCCGCCGCCTGGAGCGCACCGGCATCACCCCCCTCACACCCGACGACGGCCTCACCCTCTTCGACGCCACACTCAGCTCCGACCAGCCCACCTTCGTTCCCGCCCAGTTCGACCTCAAGGCCATCGGTGCGGCGGTCGGCCAGGTGCCAGGCATGCTGCGCGGGCTGGTACGGGGCACCGCGCGGCGTTCGGCAGCCTCGGCCGAGGTGCGGGCGGACGCGTTGGCGCAGCGGTTGGCGCCGCTGGGTGCCGAGGAGCGGCAGTCGGTGATGTCGGGGCTGGTACGGGGCCAGGTGGCGGCTGTGCTGGGCATCGCCGACGGCTCGGCGATCGAGCCGGACCGGCAGTTCCAGGATCTCGGCTTCGACTCCCTGACCGCGGTGGAGCTTCGCAATTATCTGACGGCGGCCACCCGGCTGCAGTTGCCCACCACGCTCATCTTCGACTACCCGACGCCTCGCGCCCTGACTGCCTTTGTCCTGGAGCAGTTCTTCCCGGAGGCGGCGACTGTCGTGACGGCGCAGCGCGGCGATGCGGAGGTGCGCGGGCTTCTGACGGCGATCCCGGTGGCGAAACTGCGCGAGTCGGGGCTGTTGGACGCGCTGCTGGAGCTGGCCGACGCGCAGGGTCCGGACGACCTCGAAAGGGCGGAGGACGCCGACGAGGCGATCGACAGCATGGACGTGGACAACCTGATCCAACTGGCCATGGAGGGCGGGGACTCCTAGGGCCTCCACTGCCCCCCATTCACCGACCGGTCCGTCACCACGGTGGCGCCGAGATTCGAAAGAAGTGCCGATGAACCTCAACACCACCTGGAACACTCTTCGTTCGGGCTCGGACGAGCTCATCCTCTGTGCCGACTTCCACACGACGGGCCGCCCGGAGGCCGGGTTTCCCGACCTGGTGGCACAGCTCGGCCATGACGCCACGTTCTGGCACGTCAATCCGCCGGTCGTCGCTCCCGGCTCCGGGACGGACGTGAAGGAGTACGTACAGTCCTGGCTGGAACCGGTGCGCGAGCAAGGGCTGACCGTGCGCGCGGTCTTCGGGTACTGCGTGGGCGCCGTGTACGCGGCCGCGCTGGCCGACGAGTTGGCCGGGTCGCAGGCGCAGGCGCCCCAGGTCGTACTGTTCGATCCTGAGCCGACCAGCATGGAGACCATCCGCTACCAGTTCGGCAATGTCTTCGGCATGCTGTCGTCGATCCTCACCGAGGAGGACGTCGCGGAGACGCAGGGCGAGGTCGAGCGCCTGATCCAGGTCGACGGCATGACGGTGGGGAATTACGCGTCGGAGCTGTACAGGACGTTCCGCCAGGTCGGTGAGCGCGCGTTCGAGCGGGCCGGGCTCGATCAGGAGTACGGCACCGAGATGTGGGCGCTGTTCAGTGCGTTCCTCTCCTACCTGAGCTTCGCCGACCGGCTGGATCCGCGCGACCGCTGGCTGGAGTCCACCGCGCTGAGTTCGTCCGGCGAGTACAACGGCCTCAACCGGCTGCGCAGAACAGGCGAGTTCGGTGCGGGCGAGCTGGTGGCGCGGGAGATCAGGTTCGACGCCGGCCATGGTGAGCTGCTGCGTTCCGACGGCGTCGCGCAGGCCGTCGGCAAGCTTCTGGAGAGGTGACTGTGACGACCAACCAGGTATCCGGCGAGGTCGCCCGCTCCGCGGTGGCCCGGCAGCGGGCCACGCACAAGGAGGAAGCGCTTTGGCTTCTGGAGGAGTTCGTGCCCGGCACGGGTGTGAACAACCTCAGTGTGGCGTTCCGTGTGGAGGGGCGGCTGCGGCGGCCCGTCCTGCTGGAGACGCTGACGCTGCTGCTGCGCCGCCACGAGGTGTTGCGTACGGTCTTCCGGGCCGGCGCCGAGGGGTTGACGCGGGAGACCCTGTCGCCTGACCAGACCGCGTTGCGGATCGTGGAGGGTGAGCCGGGCGACGGCGGGGCGCGGGCGTGGCTGACCCGGTTCGTGGCTGAGCCGTTCGGGCCGGACGGCCGGCCGCTGGTGCGTGCGGCGGTTGTGCCTGAGGGGTCCGGCGAGGTCTTCTGCCTGGCGGTCCACCACGCCGTCTTCGACGGTCTGTCGTCCGCGCTGCTGCTCGGCGAGTTCGTGTCCCTGTACGGCACGCTTGCCTCGGGGGCGGTGCCGGAGCCGGCGGCCGTGGCCGTTGTGCCTGCCTGGCGGGAGCCTGCGCCGAACCCGGCCAGTGCGGAGTTCTGGCGCGGGAAGCTGGCCGGGTTCCGGGCCACTGAGTTGGATCTGTGGTGCCAGAAGCCGGATGCGGCGGAGACGACGCTCGCCGGTGATGTGATCAATCATGTTCTCTCGCCGGCCGCGCGTGACGCGGTGCGGCTGATGCGGCGCGAGTTGCGGGCGCCCGAGTCGGTGGTCCTGCTGGCGGCGTACGGGGTCCTGCTGGCGGCGCACGGCGCCGGGCCCGATCTCACGATCGGTTCGCCCGTCAGTGTGCGCACACCGGAGGCGGCGCAGACGATCGGCTACCACATCAACGTACTCACCCTGCGGACACCGGTCGACCGGGCGGAGAGCTTCCGGAAGTTCGTCCGGTTGGCGCGCCGTACGTTCATGGAGGCGATGGCGCACGCGGACTATCCGGTGGACGATCTGCTGGAGGCCGTGGAGCGGGACGCCTCGTCGTGGCGGAACAATCTCTTCCGGCACACGTTCAACTACGTCCCGGCCGCGATGGACGGGGAGTTCGTCCTGGACGGGCAGCTGGCCACGGCCGTGGTGGTGGAGAACAGTTCCAGCAAGTTCGACCTGGAGTTCTTCGTGACCTCCACCCCGGAGGACATCAAGGTGCGGGCGGCGTTCTACGTCGACGTGCTGGACCGGGCGGATGTGGAGCTGCTGCTGGCCCGGTACGACGATCTGCTGGTGACGCTCGCGCGCCGGCCGGACGAGCCTCTCGCGGAGATACAGGTGTGGAGCGGGCGGGACACGGAGGTGATCGGGGCCGCGAACGCCACGGACCGGCCCGTGAAACCCACGACCGTGCTGGAATCGATCGCGCGGCGGGTCTCGGCCTCCGGCGCTGCGGAGTCGGATTCGGGGCGGGAGTCGGAGACAGGG
>NZ_JTIY01000001.1:5214474-5215234 GCF_000818175.1 Streptomyces sp. AcH 505 | reverse complement strand
GGACACCGAGACGGTCCTCGACGGTGAGCGCCGGATCGGGATCCGCCGGCTGTGGGCAGCGGCCGAGGCGACCCGTGACCGGTTGGCGGAGGCCGGGGTCGGCAAGGGGGACGTGGTCGCCCTGCTGGCCGCCCGGGGGCCCGAGCTGGCCGCCGCGGCCATCGGCGTATGGCTGGCCGGGGCCGCGTACCTGCCGCTCGATCCGTACCATCCCGAGCAGCGCATCGCGTATCAGCTCGACGACTCGGGCGCCGCCGCGGTCCTGGCCGGCCCCGGGGTCGTGGTTCCCGGTGAGCGTACGGTCCTGCCGCTGGTCGACGCTGACTCGGTGCGGCCGGTGACGGGGAGCGTGCTCGCCGCCGGCCTGGTGGCGCCGGAGGACTGCGCGTATCTGATCTACACCTCGGGTTCGACGGGGCTGCCGAAGGGCACGCTGCTCGACCACCGCGCCCTCGCCAATCTGGTGGCACACTTCGCGGACCAGCTCGCGGTGGGCCCCGAGGACACCGTCCTGTGGCTGACGACGTTCAGCTTCGACATTTCGGCCCTGGAACTCTTCCTGCCGCTGGTGTCGGGCGGGCGTCTCGCGGTCGCGCCCGACGAGGCGCGTACCGAGGGGGCACCCCTGGCAGAGGTGTTGCGGAAGCACGACGTGTCGGTGGTGCAGGCCACCCCGACGACCTGGCGTCTGGTAGCCGACGAGGTGGCGGGGCAGCTGGCCGGCCGCCGGGTGCTCAGCGGCGGTGAGCCGCTGCCCGCC
>NZ_JTIY01000001.1:5204317-5214331 GCF_000818175.1 Streptomyces sp. AcH 505 | reverse complement strand
TGAGCGCGACCGGCTGCGACCTGTACAACGTCTACGGCCCCACGGAGACCACCATCTGGTCCACCGCGGGCCGGCTCGACCGGGCGACCGCCGACGGCCGGGTGGATGTGGGCCGCCCGATCGCCAACACCCAGGTGTACGTGGCGGATCCGTACGGCCGTGAACTGCCGGTCGGGGTGCGCGGTGAACTGTGTGTCGCGGGGACGGGCGTCGCTGTCGGCTACCACGACCGTCCGGAGCTGACGGCGCTGCGCTTCGGTGACCATCCGCGGTACGGCAGGTTCTACCGCACCGGGGACCTGGCGAAGTGGACCGGCGACGGCAGGCTGGAGATCCTCGGACGGATGGACCGCCAGGTCAAACTGCGGGGCAACCGGATCGAACTCGGCGAGATCGAGGCCGTGTTGCTGTCCCATCCGGATGTGCTCGCCGCCGCGGTGGTGATCGCGGGTGACCCGAGCGCCGACGCGGTCCTGTGCGCGTTCGTGGTCGCTCCGGGGCGGCCCGAGGTGGTCGCGGAGCTGTGGGAGCACGCGCACGGTTCGCTGCCTGCCTCGGCGACGCCTCAGGAGTTCGTGGCGGTGGACGCCTTCCCGATGACGGGCAACGACAAGGTGGACTACCCGGCGCTCACGCGGCGGGCGTTGGAGCAGCGCAGGACGGCTGCCGACGTGCCGCCCGCCGGTCCGCGGGGCGCGGGCCAGGATTCCGCCGGCGGCGGTGACGAGTTGGTGGGGGTGCTGGTGGCACTGTGGAACAGCCTGCTGGGGCGCGGCGATCTGGACGCGGAGAGCAACTTCTTCGCGCACGGGGGTCATTCGCTGCTCGGCGTACGGCTGTTGCAGGAGGTTCAGACGGCGACGGAGGTACGGCTCAAGCTCAAGGACCTCTTCGACGACCCGACTCCTGCGGGGCTGGCCATGAAGACGCGTGCGGCGCGCGCGGCGGCGGGTGCGGAAGCGGAGTCGACGGCGGGTTCGAATGGCTGAGTGATCCTACGGCAGCGGCAGCCGGCCACCGCGCCGCGCCACCCCGTTAAGCCGCGGGACTCCACGGGTGGGAAGTCCCGCGGCCGGGGCCGGAGAGGCGCGGCGCGCGTTGCCGGACACCGGAACGGGGGTTTCCGGAGGGGTCGTCCGGCACGCGCGCTTCGCGTCTCCTCCGGAGTCGGAGGCGGTGTTGCGGAAAGCGGTCCGGGGATGGTGCGGGGATGTCGCCGTGCGCCTCGGACCGCTTTCTCTTTCCTGCTGGTCCAGTGTGCGGCCGTCGGACGGTGGTCGCCCACGACGTCTGTCATGGCGGACCCCTGATAGGTGTCATGGTTGTGCCGGCCGCGCCTACGGTGTAAGGGCGGGGCGTACGAGGCGACGGGGACCCCGGGGAGGGCCCGTCAGAGCCAGCCGCGGTCCTCCGCGATACGGGCAGCCTCCGCGCGGGTCCTCGCGGTGGTCTTGGCCATGGCGGACGAGACGTGGTTGCGCACGGTCCCCTCCGACAGGTGCAGCGCCCGGGCGATGTCGGTGACCGTACCCCCGTCGAGTGCCTGGGCGAGCACCTGCCGCTCCCGCACCGTGAGGGGGCTGGTGCCCGAGTGGAGGGCTTCCGACGCGAGGCCGGGGTCTATGACCCGCAGCCCGGCCGCAGCCCTGCGCACCGCGTCGACGAGGTGTTCGGGGGGCGCGTCCTTGACGACGAAGCCGACGGCGCCCGCCGCCATGGCCCGGGTCAGATATCCGGGCCTGCCGAACGTCGTGCAGATGACGACCTTGCAGGACGGCAGCCGCCGGCCGAGTTCGGCCGCGGCGCTCAGACCGTCCTTGCCCGGCATCTGGACGTCCATCAGCGCCACGTCCGGGAGGGTACGCAGCGCGGCGGGCAGAACATCGTCCCCGTTGCCGACCTCGGCGACGACCTCGATGTCCTGCTCCAGGCGGAGCATCGAGGCGAGTGCGCCGCGCACCAGCGCCTGATCGTCGGCGAGCAGAACCCTGATCAAGTGTGTGTGCTCCTCCGACGTTCTGTACGGGCGGACTCAGCGTACTGCCCGGGACGTTGGTGCCGTCCCGGGCAGTGACGGCGTGTCAGCCGACCTCGGGTGCCGGGGCCCCGGCCAGTTCGGCGAGCAGGTGCTCGGCGAGGTCCGCGGGGGTCGGGCAGTCGTAGACGGCGTCGGCCTCCAGTTCCAGTCCGGTGAGTTCGACGATCCGGTTGCGCAGTTCGATCGCGGCCATCGAGGAGAACCCGAGGTCGAAGAAGTCGGCGTCGTGTTCGACCGCTTCGGCGGAGGGGAACCGCAGGATCTCCGCCGCCGCGCCGCGTACCAGGTCGAGCACGATACCGCGGTGCTCGTCGGGCGTACCGTCCGCGAGCCGCTGCCGGAACGCGGCGACGCTGTCGCCCGTTTCGGCGCTGTCCGCGCCCTGACCGTCCTTGTCCCCCGCCGTTTCCGGGAGTTCGTCGAGCAGCCGGGACGGGCGGTGGGCCGACAGGAGAGCGCCGATGTCGGCCGGTTCTGTGTCGGTGAGCAGCAGGGTCGTGTCGCCCTGGGCGAGGGCCTGCCGGACGGCGGGTACCACCGCAGCCGGGTCGGTCAGGCCGACGGCCACGGAGATGGCCGGCAGCCCCTGGGCGGCTCGCAGTCCCGCGAGGGCGTCGAAGGACAGGTGCGCGGCGGTGGCGGCCTGCCCCGCGGTGCCCCAGGCCGCTTCCGCCGGGGAGACGAGGACGAAGGCGGCCAGGTCCAGGGACCGGGTGCGTTCGTGCAGGGTGTGGGCGACGGCCGCCGGCGTCCCTGTCGTAGCGGTCGTCGCACCGGTCGCCATGTCGGCCGTCGCATCGGTCGTCATGCCGTCGCCGGCGGTGCACACGACGGCGGTCAGGGGCGGTTCGATACGGTCCAGCAGGGCGTCGAGAGCCGCCGGGTCGGCCGGGTCGCAGGCGTGCACCACGACGCCGGGTTCGGTGTCGAGTGCGGCTGCCGGCTGGGTCAGGACGACTCCGGCGGCGCCGGCGCGCGCCACCCACCGGGTCAACTCGACTGTCTGCGCGTCGAGTTCACCGGCTATCAGGACCGTACCCGTCGGCTGCCAGTCGGTGCCGAGCGCCACCCGGCCCGCCGGGGCCTGCTGGAGCCTGCGGCCGAAGACACCGGCGGCGCGTACGGCGATCTCGTCCTCGCCCGTCAGCCCGGTCAGCATCCCGCACAGCCGGCGTACGGCCTGCTCGTTGATCTGCTCGGGCAGGTCGATCTGGCCGCCGCTGAGCGCCGTGTACGCGTGGGCCGCGGCCCGTCCGACGCCCCAGGCCGGTGCCGAGCCGGGCGTGGTCGGGCCGTCCGACGGGGTCACCTGGACCGCGCCCCGGGTCAGGAACCACACGGGCGCCGCAGGCTGGGCCTCGGTCACCGCTGCGACCAGGGACTCGGCGAAGCGGGTCGTGCCGCTCCCGGCGCCCTGCTCGCCGTCGGTGAGCAGGCACGTGATGCCGGCGGTCCGTTCGTCGGCGGTCTCCCTGATCCGGCGGGCGAGCTTGTCGGCGTCGGAGCTGCGGGCCACGGGGAGCGCCCGTACCTGCGCGCCGTGGGCCGCGAGGCCGGCCACGACCGCCTGGGCGTGCTCCGAGACCGTCTCGTCCTCGGGCACGAAGACCAGCCACGGTCCGGCCAGGGCGGGTGCGGGTACGTCCGTCAGGGGTTTCCAGGTGGTCCGGTACCGCAGCCGCGCTGTGGTGTCCGGGTCCCGCGTGCCGCGCAGTTTCGCCAGTGCGGGCAGCAGGTCGCCGAGCTGGTGCCCGGCGCCCAGGCCGAGCGCGGCGAGCAGCGCGTCGGGGTCCTGGCGCTCGACGGCGTCCCAGAGGCCCTGGTCCGCCCGCTCCACGTCGCGGGTCCCGGACTCCCGGCGCCGCCCGGTCGCGTCCGGCCAGTAGCGCTGACGCTGGAAGGGGTACGTGGGCAGGGAGACGGTACGCGGCGGCGCCCCGCCGACGACGGCGGCCCAGTCGACGGGCAGCCCGTGGACGTAGAGGTGGGCGAGCGCCTCAGCCAGTGTGCGTGCCTCCGGCCGGTCGCGGCGCAGCGCCGGCACGTTGGTCCCCGTCCAGTCGACAAGGCATTCTTGCGCCATCGCCGACAGCACGGCGTCGGGGCCGACTTCCATGAACCTGGTCACTCCCTGCGCCCGCAGGGTGCGTACGCCGTCGCTGAACCGTACGGCTTCGCGGAGGTGGCGCACCCAGTAGGCGGGCGAGGTGAGTTCGGCATCGGTGGCCAGCTCTCCGGTGACGTTGGAGACAACCGGGATCGTCGGCGGCCGGTACGTCATCTCTTCGGCGACGCGCCGGAATTCCGCCAGCGCGGGTTCCATGAGGGGTGAGTGGAAGGCGTGGCTGACGGCCAGCCGTCTCGTCTTGTGCCCCTGTTCGGCAAGGCGTGCGGCCAGGGCGAGGGTGGCCGTCTCGTCGCCTGAAATGACCACGGACGCGGGCCCGTTGACGGCGGCGACGCTCACCAGGTCCGGGTAGGGGGCGAGCAGGGGCAGTACGTCCTCCTCGGCCGCGCGCACCGACACCATGGCCCCGCCCGGCGGCAGCGCCTGCATCAGCCTGCCGCGCGCGGCGACGAGTCGTACCGCGTCGTCCAGCGGGAGCACGCCGGCGACATGGGCGGCGACAAGTTCGCCGATGGAGTGGCCCGCCAGGAAGTCGGGCCGTACGCCCCACTGTTCGAGGGTGCGGAACAGGGCCACCTCGACCGCGAAGAGCGCGGCCTGGGTGTACTGCGTCTGCTGAAGCAGCTCGGCGTCGTCGCGCAGGACGTCACGTACCGGCGGTTGGATGTGCTGGTCGAATCGTGCGCACACCTCGTCGAAGGCGGCGGCGTACACCGGGTACGTGTCGTACAACTCCTGGCCCATGGCGAGCCGTTGACTGCCCTGACCGGTGAAGAGGAAGGCCGTCTTGCCGCGCGCGGCGGTGCCGCTGATCACCTGCGCGCCGGGCGTCCCCAGCGATGCCGCGTCCAGCCCTTCGGTGAGTTCGGCGCGGGAGGCGCCGAGGACGACCAGGCGATGTTTGAGTGCGCTGCGGGTGGTGGCCAGCGCGTGGGAGATCTCGGCGGGCGTCTGCTCGGGCCGGTCCTCCACGTGGGCGCGCAGCCGCTGGGTCTGGGCACGGAGCGCTTCGGGGCTCTTCGCCGACAGTGTCCAGGCGGTCACCGGGCTTGCCACGTCGGGCTGTTCGGGCCGTGGCACCTCCCATTCGGGCGCGGGCTGTTCGAGGATGACGTGCGCGTTGGTGCCGCTGATGCCGAAGGAGGACACGCCGGCCCGGCGCGGCCGGTCGCTGTCGGGCCAGTCCGTCCGTTCGGTGAGCACCCGTACCGAGCCCGACTCCCATGCGACGTGCCGCGAGGGCCGGTCCACATGGAGGGTGCGCGGCAGGACGCCGTTGCGCATGGCCATCACCATCTTGATGACGCCGGCGACTCCCGCCGCGGCCTGGGTGTGACCGATGTTGGACTTCACCGAGCCCAGCCACAGCGGCCGGTCCTCGGGCCGGTCCTGCCCGTAGGTCGCGAGCAGGGCCTGCGCCTCGATCGGGTCGCCGAGGGTGGTGCCCGTGCCGTGCGCCTCGACGGCGTCCACCTCGGAAGGGACGAGCCGTGCGTCGGCGAGGGCCTGCCGGATGACCCGCTGCTGGGAGGGGCCGTTGGGGGCGGTGAGACCGTTGCTGGCACCGTCCTGGTTGATGGCGGAGCCGCGGACCACGGCGAGCACCTGATGGCCGTTGCGGCGGGCGTCGGAGAGCCGCTCGACGAGCAGCATGCCGACGCCCTCGCTCCAGCCGGTGCCGTCCGCCGCGTCGGCGAAGGACTTGCAGCGGCCGTCGGGCGCGAGCCCGCGCTGCCTGCTGAAGTCGACGAACACGTTGGGGGTGGACAGGACGGTGACCCCACCGGCCAGGGCGAGGGAGCAGTCACCGGACCTCAGCGCCTGGATCGCCCAGTGCAGGGCCACCAGGGAGGAGGAGCAGGCCGTGTCGAGGGTGACGGAGGGCCCTTCGAAACCGAAGGTGTACGAGATCCGCCCCGACGCCACACCGCCGGACGTGCCCGTACCGACGAACCCCTCGCTGCCGCTCGGCAGGTGCTGCAGGTGCATCCCGTAGTCGTGGTACATCAGACCGACGAACACGCCGGTCTGGCTGCCGCGGACCTTCGCCGGGTCGATACCGGCGTATTCCAGCGCCTCCCACGAACTTTCCAGGAGCATCCGCTGCTGCGGGTCCATCGCGACGGCCTCGCGCGGCGAGATGCCGAAGAACGCCGGGTCGAACTCGGTTGCGTCGTAGACGAATCCGCCCTCGCGTGTGTACGTGGTGCCGGGGTGCTCGGGGTCGGGGTGGTACAGCTCGGCCAGGTTCCAGTTGCGGTCGGCGGGGAACATCGACATGGCGTCCCCACCCTCGGCCACCAGCCGCCACAGACCGTCCGGGTCGGTGACGCCGCCGGGCAGCCGGCAGCTCATGCCCACGATAGCGATCGGCTCGTCGTCGCCGCCGGCAGCCGTGGCGGGCCCTGCGGCCGGTCCGTCATCCAGCAGTTCGGTCCGCAGATACGCGGCCAGGCTCGTGGGGGTGGGGCAGTCGAAGATCAGCGTGGCGGGCAGCCGGAGGCCGGTGGCCGTGTTCATCCGGTTGCGGAACTCGACGGCGGTCAGCGAGTCGAAGCCGTTCTCGTTGAACGGCCCTTCCGGGTCCAGGTTGTTGGGGTCCGGGTGACCGAGCACGGCAGCAGCCTGACCGAGCACCACGTCCAGCAGGGCACCGAGGTGTTCGGCCTCGGGCATACGGGCCAGGCGCTCACGCAGAGCCGAAGCCGCAGCCGGGTCGGCGCCCACCGTGCGCCGCTTCGACGTGGCGACCAGACCGCGCAGCACCGTGGGCACCGCGCCGAAGCGGGCGGCGGCGCGCAGCGCGCCGAACTCCAGGCGGATGGGCACCAGGGTCGCCAGGTCCGCCGTGCGGGCCGCGTCGAACAGGGCGAGACCGTCCTCGGTCGACAACGGCGCGACGCCCGTACGGGCCAGCCGGGCCCGGTCGGTGTCGTCGAGTCCCCCGGTCAGTCCGCTGTCCTGCTCCCACAAGCCCCATGCCAGGGACAGGGCGGGCAGGCCGAGTTGGCGCCGGTATCCGGCCAGGGCGTCCACGAAGGCGTTGGCCGAGGCGTAGTTGCCCTGCCCCGGGCCGCCGAAGACGCCCGCCGCCGAGGAGAAGACCACGAAAGCGGTGAGCGGCAGTTCCCTGGTCAGTTCGTGCAGGTTGAGGACGGCGTCGGCCTTGGACCGCAGCACCGTGTCGAACCGCTCGGGGGTCAGTGAGGTGACGACGCCGTCGTCCAGCGAACCCGCCGCGTGGACCACGGCGGTGAGGGGGTGCTCCGCCGGGACACCGGCCAGCACGTCGGCCAGGGCTTGCCGGTCGGCCGCGTCGCACGCGACGACGGTCACCTCGGCGCCCAGCCCGGTCAGTTCGTCCCGCAGCCGGTCGGCGCCATCGGCGGCGGGGCCGCTGCGGCCGGCGAGTACCAGATGGCGCACCCCGTGCGCGGCGACCAAATGCCTGGCGACGATGCCGCCGAGCGTTCCGGTGCCTCCGGTGATCAGTACGGTGCCTTCGGTGTCCCACGCGGGCGCGGGGACCTCTTCGGCACTGTGACGGGCGAGTCGCGGTACGAGGGTGGCGCCGACGCGCAGGGCGGCCTGCGGTTCGCCGGACAGTACGGCGGCGGGCAGCGCCTGCCACGACTCCTCCGTACCGTCGATGTCCAGGAGGACGAAGCGGCCCGGGTTCTCGGACTGGGCCGAGCGGATCAGCCCCCATACGGCGGCGTTCGGCAGATCGCCGGCCGCAGGCCCCCCGGCCGGTACGGCGTCGCGGGTGACGAACACCAACGGCACGTCGGCGTACCCGTCGGCGGCCAGCCATGCCTGCGCCGCCGCGAGCGCCGCGGCGGTCGCGGTACGCACCTGGGCCGCCGTGTCCTCGACGACGCCCTGTGACACGGCCTCGCACACCACGAACGCCACCCGGGGTACGGGCAGTTCGGTGTCCGGGTCCGTCCCCGGCGGGCAGAGGTCGACTTGAGCGCCGGCCCTCTCCAGTACGGCGCGCAGCTCCGGTACGTCGTCGCCCCGCAGCTGGCAGCGGACACCGCCCGTCGCCGGGGCGGCGGTGTCGGGGGCGGGCACCCAGTCGAGCCGGAACAAGGCGTCCCGCAGCGGGTCGGCGCCGCCCGTGAGGTCAGCAACGGCGAGGGGACGTACGACAAGCGAGTCAGCGGAGGCGACCGGCGCGCCGGCGCTGTCGGCGACCTCCACCCGGACCGCGTTACGGCCCGCAGAGGAGAGCCGTACTCGCAGCGCGGTGGCGCCCGTGGCCGCCAGTCGTACCCCGGTCCAGGCGAACGGCAGCAGCGGCCCGTCGGCGGACGCCCCCTCGAAGAAGCCCCCGAGCGCCAGCGGTTGCAGCGCGGCGTCGAGAAGCGCGGGATGCAGCCCGAACGCGTCCGCTTCGTCGGACGCCTCGTCCGGCAGGGCCACTTCGGCGAACAGCTCGTCGTCGCGGCGCCAGAGGGCCTTCAGGCCGCGGAAGGCGGGGCCGTAGTCGACACCGACGGCCGCCATCGATTCGTACACGTCGTCCGGCCGCAGCGCCGTCGCACCGGCCGGCGGCCACGACTCCTCCGGGAAGTGCGCGGACGCGGTGTCGGTGGTGAGGAAGCCGGTGGCGTGGCAGGTCCAGGGTTCGTCGGCTGCGGCATCGGCGGACCGGCCATGAACGGCCAGTGCCCGCCGCCCGTCATCCTCCGGGGCGCCGACAGCCAACTGAAGCTGCACCGCGCCCCGTTCAGGGACGACGAGCGGCGCCTGAAGCGTCAGCTCCTCCACGAGGTCACAGCCGACCTCGTCACCGGCCCGGATCGCCAGCTCCACAAAACCCGTACCCGGCAGCAGAACGCTTCCGTTGACCGTGTGGTCCGCCAGCCACGGATGGGACGCGAGCGACAACCGCCCCGTCAGCAGCACACCTTCCGAGTCGGCGAGCGCCACTGTCGCGCCGAGCAAGGGATGGCCCACGACGCCCAGACCCAGATGGGAGGCGTCGCCGCTGGACGTGACGGACTTCGGCCAGTAGGGCTGGTGCTGAAAGGCGTAGGTCGGCAGCTCCACGACGCGCGGGTGGGCCGGGGCGAAGAACGCTGCCCAGTCGACCTCGCCACCGCGCACCCACAACTCCGCGGCGGAGGCCAGGAACCGGGCCATGCCGCCCTCCTGCCGGCGCAGCGTGCCCACCACCACCGCATCGGCGGCGCCCGCACGCTCCAGACTCTCCTGGACCCCGATCCGCACCACCGGATGCGCACTGGACTCCACGAAGAACCGGAAGCCCTCTCCGGCCAGTGCCTCAACCGCCGGACCGAACCGGACCGTCTCCCGCAGGTTCCGGAACCAGTAGCCGGCATCGAGCGCTGTCGTGTCGAACCAGTCGGATGTCACTGTCGAGAAGAACGGCACGTCACCGCTGTGCGGCATGATGGGGCCCAAAACCTCCAACAGCTCTGCCTCGATCGCCTCCACATGAGCCGAATGCGAGGCGTAATCCACCTCGATACGACGTGCCCGTACCCCTGCCGCTTCGTACTCGGCGACCAGCGTGTCCAGCAGCCCGGCGTCACCGGAGACCACCGTCGACGACGGACCGTTCACCGCCGCGACACAGACACTTCCGTCCAGCTCGCGAAGGCGTTCCTCCACCGCGTCCGCCGGGAGCGGGACCGACACCATGCCCCCACGCCCTGACAGTCCGACCAGCGCCCGGCTGCGCAGAGCCACCACCCGCGCACCGTCCTCCAACGACAATCCGCCCGCCACGACGGCAGCAGCGATCTCGCCCTGGGAATGACCCACCACCGCGTCCGGCACCACACCGACCGAAGACCACATCGCGGCCAGCGACACC
>NZ_JTIY01000001.1:5196740-5203956 GCF_000818175.1 Streptomyces sp. AcH 505 | reverse complement strand
ATCTCGCCCTGGGAATGACCCACCACCGCGTCCGGCACCACACCGACCGAAGACCACATCGCGGCCAGCGACACCATCACGGCCCACAACACCGGCTGCACGACGTCCACCCGGTCAAGTCCCGGCGCCCCTACCTCACCACGCAACACCCCGGTCAACGACCAGTCCACGTACAACCCCAGCGCCCGCTCGCACTCACTCAACCGCGCAGCGAACACCTCGTCGGAGTCCAGCAGCTCCACCGCCATACCCGCCCACTGGGAACCCTGACCAGGGAACACGAACACCACACGGCCAGCCGAGCCGGCCACTCCCTCCACCACACCAGGGAACGGCACACCCTCGGCCAACGCAGCCAGACCATCACCCAGCTCGACACCCGCACCGCCCACAACCACCGCGCGATGCTCGAACACCTCACGCGACACCACCAACGAATAGCCCACATCAGCTACCGACCCCGCGCCCACCAACCCGCCCAACCGCCCCGCCTGCCCCCGCAACCCACCAGCACTCCGCGCGGACAACACCCACGGCACCACACCACCAGCAACCACATCCACACCCGCCGGCTCCACCGGAACCACCCCAGGAGCTTCCTCCAACACCACATGCGCGTTCGTACCGCTCATGCCGAAGGAGGACACGCCCACGCGGCGCGGTTCGTCCGAGGCGGGCCACGGGCGCGGCTCGGTGAGGAGTTCGACGGCGCCTTCGGACCAGTCGATGTGCGGCGACCGCTCCTCGGCATGGAGGGTGCGCGGCAGGATGCCGTTGCGCAGGGCCATCACCATCTTGATGATGCCCGCGGCGCCCGCGGCGGCCTGGGTGTGGCCGATGTTGGACTTCACCGAGCCCAGCCACAGCGGCCGGTCCTCCGGACGGCCCTGGCCGTACGTCGCCATCAGGGCCTGCGCCTCGATCGGGTCGCCCAGCGGCGTACCCGTACCGTGCGCCTCGACCGCGTCGATCTGCGCCGGCGCTATCCGGGCGTCGGCCAGCGCCTGCCGGATGACGCGCTGCTGCGACGGGCCGTTCGGGGCTGTCAGACCGTTGCTCGCACCGTCCTGGTTGATCGCCGAACCACGCACCACCGCCAGCACCGGATGGCCGTTCCGCCGTGCGTCCGACAGCCGCTCCACGAGGAACACGCCCGCACCCTCGGCGAGCGCCATGCCGTCGGCGTCGGAGGCGAACGCCTTGCACCGTCCGTCCTTGGCGAGCCCCCGCTGGCGGCTGAAGCCGATGAACGTGCCGGGCGAGGACAGCACGGCCACCGCTCCGGTCAGCGCCAGGTCGCAGTCACCGTTACGCAGTGCCCGCACCGCCAGGTGCAACGCGACCAGCGACGACGAGCAGGCGGTGTCGATCGTGACGGCAGGGCCTTCGAGGCCCAGGCTGTAGGAGATGCGGCCCGACACGACGCTCGTGGCGACGCCGGTCATCAGGTAACCCTGAAGCTCGGGCGGGGCCTTTTCCATGAAGGTGAGGAACTCGCCGCTGTTCGCGCCGACGAACACACCGGTCCTGCTGCCGTGCAACGTGGCCGGGACGATGCCAGCCCGCTCGATCGCCTCCCACGACGTCTCCAGCAACAGTCGCTGCTGCGGGTCCATCGCCGTCGCCTCGCGCGGGCTGATGCCGAAGAAGGCCGGGTCGAACTCGGTGACGTCGTGGACGAACCCGCCCTCACGGACGTACGACGTGCCGGGTGTGTCGGGGTCCGGGTCGTACAGCGTCTCCAGGTCCCATCCCCGGCCCTCGGGGAAGCGGGATATGGCGTCCGTCCCCTCGGCCACGAGCCGCCACAGGTCCTCGGGGCTGTTGGCCCCGCCCGGGTAGCGGCAGCCCATGCCGATGATCGCGATCGGCTCGTGGTCCTTCTCGTCCGCCGCCTGGAGCCGCCTCTTGCTGTCGTGGAGCTCGGCCGTCACGCGCTTCAGGTAGTCGACCAGCTGCGCTTCACTCGCCATCTGCTTCTGCCTTCCTAGCTGTCGCTCACTCAGGCGAGCCCGAGCTCGTTGTCAATGAAGCTGAGGACTTCGTCCGCGGTCGCCGACTCAAGCCGGTCGCCCATGTCCTCACCGGCCAGATCGGAGCCCGGCTGCTTCTCCTTCCAGGCGGCCAGCAGGAGTTCGAGCCGGGCCGTGATGTCCTGCGGGCTCTCGCAGTCGGCTGCGGCGGAGGCGAGTGTGGCCTCGATCTTGTCGAGTTCGGCCAGCACCAGCAGTCCGGCGCTGTGGGCGGGCGGTGCGATCTCCGTGAGGAGATGCCCGGCGAGCACGATCGGTGTGGGGTAGTCGAAGACGAGGGTCGCGGGCAGTTTCAGCCCGGTGGCGGCCTTGAGCCGGTTGCGGAACTCGACCGCGGTGAGCGAGTCGAAGCCGATCTCGTTGAAGGCGCGTCCGGGATCGACGGCCCCCGCTCCGGCGAACCCGAGCACGGCGGACACGTGGACCCGTACCAACTCCACGATCGCGGGCAGCCGTTCGGCTTCGGGCAGCGAGGCGAGCCGCTCGGTGAGCGACTCGTCCTGGCGCGCGTCCGCCTCCAGCACCCGGCGGGTCGGTATCCGCACCAGTCCGCGGAAGAGCGGATGCCCGAAGCCCTTGGCGGCGCCCGCGCGCAGCGCCGTCAGGTCGACCCGCATCGGGACGAGGGCCGGCTCGTCCAATTCCATCGCCTGGTCGAGGAGTTCGAGTCCCTGCTCGGGAGTGAGCGCCAGCATTCCGGAGCGGGCGAGCCTGCTCAGATCGGCCTCGTCCAGATGGCCCGTCATTCCGCTGCCGTCGAGCTGCGCCCACAGGCCCCAGGCGAGGGAGGTGGCCGGCAGCCCTTCGGAGCGGCGGTGCCGGGCGAGGGCGTCAAGGAACGTGTTGGCGGCGGCGTAGTTGCCCTGCCCCGCGTTGCCGAACACCCCGGCGGCGCCCGAGTAGAGGACGAACTCCGCGAGGTCGAGATGCGCGGTGAGCTCGTGCAGGTTGACCGCCGCGTCGACCTTCGGCCGCAGTACCGCGGCCAGGCGCTCCGGATTCAGCGATCCGACGACCCCGTCGTCGAGGACGCCGGCGGTGTGGACGACGCCGGTGAGCGGGTGTTCAGAGGGCAGTTCCGCGAGCAGCGCGGCCAGCGCGTCACGGTCGGCCGCGTCGCAGGCGGCGATCCGTACGAAGGCGCCCAGCGCCGTCAGCTCCCGCTCCAGTTCCGCCGCGCCGGTGGCGGCGATGCCGCGCCGGCCGGCCAGAACCAGGTGCCGTACGCCGTACCGGGTGACAAGGTGGCGCGCCGCGAGGGCGCCGAGCGCTCCGGTGCCTCCGGTGACGAGCACGGTGCCGTCCGGGTCGAGTGCGGGCGGCGCGGTCAGGACGACCTTGCCGATGTGCTGGGCCTGGGCGACGTACCGGAACGCCTCGGGCGCACGGCGGACGTCCCAGCTGCGGACGGGCATCGGCCGCAACGAGCCCTGCTCGAAGAGGACGACGATCTCGGTGAGTATCTGTCCCACGCGTGCGGCGTCGAGCGCGGTGAGGTCGAACGCGCTGTAGTCGACGCCCGGGTGGGCCGTGGCCAGCTCCTCCTCGCCGCGCACGTCCGTCTTGCCCATCTCGACGAACCGGCCGCCGCGCGGCAGCAGTCGCAACGAGGCGTCGACGAACTCGCCGGCCAGGGAGTTGAGTACGACGTCCATGCCCCGGCCGCCGGTCGCGGCCTTGAACGTCTCCTCGAACTCCAGCGTGCGGGAGGAGGCGACCCGTTCACCGGACAGCCCCAGGCCATACAGCGCGTCCCACTTGGCCGGACTGGCCGTCCCGTAGACCTCGGCCCCCAGATGGCGGGCGAGCTGCACGGCGGCCATGCCGACTCCCCCGGCGGCCGCGTGCACCAGCAGGGACTCACCGGCGGTGAGCCCGGCGAGGTCGACCAGGGCGTGGTACGCGGTGGTGAAGGCGACCGGCACCGAAGCGGCCTGCGGGAAGGACCAGCCTCCGGGGATACGGACGAGCGTGCGCCGGTCCGTGACCACGTGCCGCGCGAAGCCGCCTTCCAGGATGCCCATCACCCGGTCCCCCGGCGCCAGTTCGGTCACGTCGTCAGCGACCTCGACGACAACTCCCGCGCCTTCGCCGCCCATTGGCGCGTCGCCGGGGTACATGTCCAGGGCGATCAGCACATCGCGGAAGTTCAGACCCATGGCGTGCAGCGCGACCCGCACCTCACCGGGACCGAGCGGCGCGATGTCCTGGGCGAGCAGGGCCAGGTTGTCGACCGTGCCGCGACTGGTCACATCGAGCCGCCAGTTCGGGGCTCCGGCGGGCGGTACCAGCGAACTGCCGGGGACCGCCCCGGCCCTGGCGAGCCGCGGTGTGTACATCGCCCCTTCGCGGAGGGCGAGTTGGTCCTCACCGCGCGCGAGCGCAGCGGGCAGGAGCCGGTACGAGGCGTCGTCCGCGTCGATGTCGAGCAGGACGATCCGCTCCGGGTTCTCCGACTGCGCGGACCGGATCAGGCCCCAGGCCGCCGCGTGCGCCAGATCGGCTACTCGCTCGTCGCCGGCGGCCGCGACGGCCCCGTGGGTGATGACGACCAGTGATGTGGACGCGAAGCGTTCCTCGGCGAGCCAGGCCTGGAGGAATGCCAGCACGCGGGACGTCGTCTCGTGGACCTCCTCGGCCAGGCCGCCGACACCGCCCGAGCCCTGGGTTGTCGCCCGTCCCCAGGTGACGACCACCCGGTCCGGGACCGTGGCCGAGGCGACAAGAGCGTCAAGGCTGTCGTGGCCCTCGGCGCTGATGCCGGCGCGTGCCAGTTCCGCGGCGGTGGCGATGTGGTTGTCGTCGATGACCGCCCACCGCGTCGTGCCCGGCTGCTCCTCGGCTCCGTCGACCGGCACGGCGGCCCACTCGACGGTGAAGAGGGAGTCGTTACGGACCTGCGCGCCGGCCGAGGGCAGCTCGGCCGGCACCGGACGCATCACCAGGGAGTCGACGCGGGCGACCGGCGCACCGGCCGGGTCGGAGACCGTGAGTGCCACCCGGCCGGCCTCTCCGGGCGTGAGCCGGACCCGCAGGGCGGTGGCGCCTGTCGCGTAGAGGCGTACGCCGGACCAGGCGAAGGGCAGCAGCGGCCCGGACGAGCCGTCCTCGGTGACACCGCCCAGAGCGACGGCGTGCAGGGCGGAGTCCAGCAGCGCGGGGTGCAGTCCGAACGCCGCGCCCGCGTCTCCTCGTACGTCTTCCGGCAGCGCGACCTCGGCGAACAGCTCCTGGCCCCTGCGCCATACGGCCTTCAGACCGCGGAAGACCGGCCCGTAGTTCAGACCTGCCTCGTCGAGCCAGGCGTAGAAACCTGTCGTGTCGACCGACTCCGCCCCCTCGGGGGGCCAGACCGGTCCTTCCGGCAACGGCTGGGGGGCGGTGTCGGTGGTGAGGAAGCCGGTGGCGTGGCAGGTCCAGGGTTCGTCGGCTGCGGCATCGGCGGACCGGCCGTGGACAGCAAGTGCTCTGCGCCCGTCATCCTCCGGGGCGCCGACAGCCAACTGAAGCTGCACCGCGCCCCGTTCGGGAACTATGAGCGGCGCCTGGAGTGTCAACTCCTCCACGAGGTCACAACCGACCTCGTCACCGGCCCGGATCGCCAGCTCCACAAAACCCGTACCCGGCAACAGAACGCTTCCGTTGACCCTGTGGTCCGCCAGCCACGGATGCGACCTGAGCGACAACCGCCCGGTGAGTAGCGCGCCTTCACTGTCGGCGAGCGCAACCGTCGCACCGAGCAAGGGATGACCTACCGAACCGAGGCCGGCCGCCGCGACATCACCGGCGCGCTGTCCTGAACTCTCCAGCCAGTAGTGCTGGTGCTGGAAGGCGTAGGTCGGCAGGTCCACGACACGGGGACCGGGCTGCCCAGCCTGGGCGAAGAACGCTGCCCAGTCGACGTCCCCGCCCCGCACCCACAACTCCGCAGCGGAGGTCAGGAACCGGGCCATGCCGCCCTCGTCGCGGCGGAGCGTGCCGACCGCCACCACCTCGCTGCCCGCGTCCTCCGCCGTCGCCTGAACGGCCGTCAACAGCACCGGATGGGCGCTCACCTCCACAAACACGCCATGGCCCGCGCCCAACAACGAACGGATCGAGGGCTCCAGCCGCACGGTCCCCCGCAGGTTCCGGAACCAGTAGCCGGCATCCAGCCCCGTCGTGTCCAACCAGTCGGATGTCACTGTCGAGAAGAACGGCACGTCACCGCTGCGCGGCGTGATCGAACCGAGTACGTCCAGCAGCTCCGCTTCGATCGATTCCACATGAGCAGAGTGGGACGCGTAATCGACTTCGATACGACGTGCCCGTACCCCTGCCGCTTCGTACCCGGCGACCAGCGTGTCCAGCAGCCCGGCGTCACCGGAGACCACCGTCGACGACGGACCGTTCACGGCCGCCACGCAAACCTCTCCGCCCAGTTCGCGAAGGCGTTCCTCCACCGCGTCCGCCGCAAGCGGGACCGACACCATGCCCCCGCGCCCGGACAGTCCGACCAGTGCCCGGCTACGCAGGGCCACCACCCGCGCACCGTCCTCCAACGACAACCCGCCCGCCACAACAGCGGCAGCGATCTCGCCCTGGGAATGACCCACCACCGCGTCCGGCACCACACCCACCGAAGCCCACATCGCGGCCAGCGACACCATCACCGCCCACAACACCGGCTGCACCACATCCACCCGGTCCAACCCCGGCGCATCTACGTCACCACGCAACACCCCGGTCAACGACCAGTCCACGTAAAGACCCAGCGCCCGCTCGCACTCACTCAGCCGCGCGGCAAACACCTCGTTGGAGTCCAGCAGCTCCACGGCCATACCTGCCCATTGAGACCCCTGGCCAGGGAACACGAACACCACACGCCCAACCGAACCGGCCACCCCCTCCACCACACCAGGGAACGGCACACCCTCGGCCAGCGCTCCCACACCATCAGCCAACTCCGCGCCGCCACCGCCCACAACCACCGCGCGATGCTCAAACACCCCACGCGACACCACCAACGAATAGCCCACATCAGCTACCGACCCCGCGCCCACCAACCCGCCCAACCGCCCCGCCTGCCCGCGCAACCCACCAGCACTCCGCGCAGACAACACCCACGGCACCACACCACCAGAAACCACACCCACCGGCTCCACCGGAACCACCCCAGGAGCCTCCTCCAACACCACATGCGC
>NZ_JTIY01000001.1:5188650-5196715 GCF_000818175.1 Streptomyces sp. AcH 505 | reverse complement strand
ACCGACCCCGCGCCCACCAACCCGCCCAACCGCCCCGCCTGCCCGCGCAACCCACCAGCACTCCGCGCAGACAACACCCACGGCACCACACCACCAGAAACCACACCCACCGGCTCCACCGGAACCACCCCAGGAGCCTCCTCCAACACCACATGCGCGTTCGTACCGCTGATACCGAACGACGAGACGGCAGCACGGCGTTCGCGGCCCGTCTCCTGCCACGGCTGTGCCTCGGTGAGGAGTTCGACCGCACCGGCCGTCCAGTCCACGTGCGGCGACGGCGCGTCCACATGCAACGTCTGCGGCAGCACACCGTTCCGCAGGGCCATCACCATCTTGATGACGCCGGCCACGCCGGCGGCCGACTGGGTGTGGCCGATGTTGGACTTCAGCGAGCCCAGCCACAGCGGTCGGTCCTCTGTGCGCCCCTGCCCGTACGTCGCGATCAGCGCTTGCGCCTCGATCGGGTCACCCAGCGTCGTGCCGGTCCCATGTGCCTCCACGACATCGACGTCTGCTGTCGTCAGTCCGGCATTGGCCAGCGCCTGCCGGATGACGCGCTGCTGCGAAGGACCGTTCGGGGCTGTCAGGCCGTTGCTCGCACCGTCCTGGTTGATCGCCGACCCGCGCACCACCGCCAGCACCGGATGACCGTTCCGCCGTGCGTCCGACAGCCGCTCCACGAGCAGCATGCCCACGCCCTCGGACAGCCCGAAACCGTCGGCGGCATCGGCGAAGGACTTGCACCGGCCGTCGCGCGAGAGAGCGCCTTGGCGGCTGAAGCCGATGAATCCGATCGGGGAGGACATGACGGTGACGCCACCGGCCAGGGCCAGATCGCAGTCGCCGTTACGCAGCGCCTGCACCGCGAGGTGCAGCGCGACCAGCGACGACGAGCACGCCGTGTCCACCGTCACCGCGGGCCCTTCGAGGCCCAGTGCGTACGCGACGCGGCCGGACACGATGCTGCTCAGGGTGCCCGTGACGAGGTGTCCCACGGACTCCGGCGGAACCTGGTCGGAGTCGCGTCCGTACTCCTCGTAGGCCGCCCCGGCGAACACACCGGTCCGGCTGCCGCGCAGGGAGTGCGGGGCGATCCGGCCGCTCTCGATCGCCTCCCACGAGGCTTCGAGCAACAGCCGCTGCTGCGGGTCCATGGCAAGGGCCTCGCGCGGGCTGATCCCGAAGAACTCGGGGTCGAACCCCCCTGCCCCGTCCACGAATCCGCCTTCGCGGACGTACGAGGTGTCGGGGCGCTCAGGGTCCGGGTCGTACAGGCCTTCGGTGTCCCAGCCCCGGTTCTCCGGGAGCGCGGCGATCGCGTCCCTGCCGTCGGCGACGAGGCGCCAGAGGTCGTCAGGGCTGTTCACACCGCCGGGCATGCGGCAGCTCATTCCGACGATCACGACGGGATCGTCGTCGCCGGTGTCCGTGCCGCGCGAGCGGACGGCGGCCTGGTCGGCAGACGTCTCCTCGCCCAGGAGTTCGGTACGGACCAGTCGGGCGAGAGCCGTCACGCTCGGGTAGTCGAAGACGACGGTCGACGGCAACCGCACCCCGGTGGCGGCATTGAGCCTGCCGCGCAGTTCCACGGCCGTGACGGAGTCGAAGCCGAGGTCCCGGAAGGCCCGGTCCGCCTCGACGTCCGCCGGGTCGGCGTGGCCAAGCACCAGTGCGACCTGTTCGCGGACCTGGTCCACCAGAAGACGCTCTTGGTCCGCCGGGTTGAGCCGCAGCAGTCGCTCGCGCAGCGGCGAGGCCGTCCCCGTCCCCTCGGGTATCAACTCGGCGTCGGCTTCGAAGGCTTGAAGCGCTTCGGGTACGCCCTCCAGGAGCGGACGGCGCCGCGCGGCGGTGAACAGCGGGGCGAACCGCGTCCAGTCGATGTCCGCGATCACGAGGTTGGTCTCGTCGTCGTCCAGTGCCTGTCGCAGACCGTCCAGGGCCAACTGCGGGTCCATGAACGGCAAGCCGCCGCGGTTGGCGTCGTCCTCGTTGAGCAGGGTGGTCATGCCACCGCCCGCCGAGTGCCAGAACCCCCACGCGATTGCCGTCGCGGTCAGTCCACGGCCCCGGCGGTGAGCCGCGAGCGCGTCGAGGAAGGCGTTGCCTGCGGCGTACGCCCCGTTGTGGCCACCGCCCCAGGCTCCCGCCCCGGACGAGAACAGCACGAAGGCGTCGAGTGTGTCGCGCGCGTCCTCGGCGAACAGCTGGTGCAGGTTGGCGGCCCCGACTGTCTTGGCCCGAGTGGCTTCGACGAGTTCCCGCCGGTCCAGATCGGCCAGCGGCTGAATGTGTGCGACCCCTGCGGTGTGGAAGACCGATCTGATCGTGTCACCGGCGGCCTCGACACCGCGTACGAGTTCGGTGAGCGCGTCGCGGTCGGCGACGTCACATGCGGCCACGGTCACCCGTGCGCCCAACTCTTCCAGTTCGGCGACGAGTTCCGTGGCGCCCGGCGCGTTCACGCCGCGCCGGCTGGTGAGTACGAGATGCTCGGCGCCGTCGCCCGCCAGCCGGCGCGCCACCTGCGCGCCCAGGCCGCCGGTGCCTCCGGTGACGAGGACGGTCCCCCGCGCCTGCCACTTCGCCGCCGAATCCGACGGCGTACGGGGCGTACGGGGCGCGCGCGTCAATCGGCGGGCGAACACGGCTGACGCCCGGATGGCGAGCTGGTCCTCGCCGGCGACGTCCCCGGTACCCGCGAGCACGGCGACGAGCCGGGTCAGGGCGCGCGTGTCGAGCGCTTCGGGCAGATCGACGAGACCGCCCCAACGCGCGCTGTGCTCAAGGCCGAAGACCCGCCCGAGCCCCCACACGGCGGCCTGCTCGGGGTGCCGAAGAGGATCGATCCGGCTGACGCTCTCGGCACCGGACGTGGCGATCCAGAGCGGTGCGTCAACGTCCGCGTCGCCCAAGGTCTGCATCAGCGCGAGTAGTTGTCCGGCGGCAGCCACCGGGCCCGCTTCGGACGCCCCCGCCGACAGGGACAGCACACCGGTCGGCGCCTCGTCCGCGGCCAGTTCCCGCAGCAGGTCGGCCAGGCGCTTGCGATCAGGATCTGCGGCCAGGTCGATCACTCGGGTGCGGGCGCCATGCCGTTCGAGGGCGTCGACGACCGAGGTCGCCGCGTCATCGGCGCCCTGGGCGGGAGGGACCGCGACCCACCAAGTACCGGACAGGGCGGGCGCAGTGGTGCCCACGGCAGTCAGCGGCTGCCAGGTGATCCGGTAACGCCAGGAGTCGAGTACCGCCCGGTCCTGCCGACGCCGCCGCCACGACGACAGCTTCGGCAGGACGGCGGCCAGCGGAGAGCCGTCCTCGATGTCCAGTGTGTCGGCGAGACCGGCCAGGTCCTCCCGCTCAACGGCTGCCCAGAACTTGGCGTCCCCCGGGTCGGCGGCCTGCGCCGCCGGCACAGCCTCGACCGTCTCGGGCCGGTGCCAGAAACGCTGGTGCTGGAAGGCGTACGTGGGCAGGTCGACGTAGGAGGAGGGGGTCCGCGCGAAGTGCGTCGTCCAGTCGATGCGGACGCCACGGGTGTGGAGGGTGGCGAGGGCTTCGAGCACGGAGCGTGTCTCGTCGCGGTTCTTGCGGACGGTCGGGATGACATCGGTGTCGGCAAGGCCGGTCAGGACACCGTCAGGGCCGACCTCGACGAAGAGGGTGGCGCCTGCTGTGTGGGCTGCGGTGACGCCGTCCGCGAAGCGGACCGCCTCACGTACGTGCCGTACCCAGTAGTCGGGGGTGGTGAGTTGGCCGTCTTCGGCGAGCTGTCCGGTCAGGTTGGAGACGATCGGGATCGCGGGCTCGTGGTAGTCGAGGCTCTGGGCGACCTGCCGGAAGTCATCCAGCATGGGGTCCATCAGCGGCGAGTGGAAGGCGTGCGAGACACGCAGCCTGCGCGTCCGAACCTCCCGATCGGCCAGGATCTGCCCGATCTCCGCAACGGCGGACTCCGCACCGGAGATGACGACGGCGGCAGGTCCGTTGACGGCCGCGATGCTCACCTCGTGCGCGCGGCCTGCCAGCAGCGCCAGCACCTCAGCCTCGGGGGCGGCGACGGCGAGCATGGCACCGCCGGCGGGCAGCGCCTGCATCAGCCGGGCACGCGCCGCGACCAGCTGGCACGCGTCCTCCAGAGAGAACACCCCCGCGACATACGCGGCTGCCAGCTCGCCGATGGAGTGCCCGGCCAGTACGTCCGCTGTGATGCCGTACGAACTGAGGAGCCGGTACAGGGCCACCTCGAAGGCGAACAACGCCGGCTGCGTCATGCCGGTCTCGTCCAGCAGCCCGGCCAGCTCCGAACCCGGCTCCGCGTGAACCACATCCCGTACCGGATGCGCCAGCAACGGATCCAGAACCGCGCACACCGCATCCCAGGCGGCAGCGAACACCGGGAACGAGGAGGCCAGTTCGCGGCCCATGCCCAGCCGCTGGCTACCCTGTCCGGCGAACAGCAGCGCGAGCTTCCCGCCCGTACCACTGCCGCTCACGACACCAGCAGCAGACGCCCCGGACGCCAGCGCCGCCAAACCCGCCAGCAGCTCCTCCCGGTCCTCACCGACCACGACCGCCCGCTCATCAAGCAGCGCGCGCCCCGTGGCCAGCGCCTGGCCCACCGCAGCGACATCAGCCTCCGGAGCATCCACCACCCACTCCCGCAGACGAGCAGCCTGGACGGCCAGCGACTCCGCGTTCCGCGCCGACATCACCCACGGCACCAGCGGCACCGACGGGAGAGCCGACCTCTCGGGCTCGTCCGACAGTGACTCTTCGGCCGGCGCTTCCTCCAGGATCAGATGAGCGTTCGTTCCGCTGAAGCCGAAGGCGGAGACCGCAGCGCGTCGGGGCGCCTCGTCGTGTTCCCAGGGCCGGGGCTCGGTGAGCAGTTCGACCTCGCCCACCGACCAATCGACGTGCGGCGAGGGCTCGTCCACGTGCAGCGTCTTCGGCATGACGCCGTTCCGCATCGCCATCACCATTTTGATGACGCCACCGACACCTGCGGCGGCCTGGGTGTGGCCGATGTTGGACTTCAAGGAGCCGAGCCACAGCGGCCGGTTGTCCGGCCGGTCCTGCCCGTACGTCGCCAACAGCGCCTGCGCCTCGATCGGATCGCCCAGCACCGTACCTGTGCCGTGTGCCTCCACCGTGTCGATCTGTGAGGCCGACAGTCCCGCGTTGGTGAGGGCTTCCCTGATCACTCTGATCTGGGAGGGGCCGTTCGGCGCGGAGAGGCCGTTGCTGGCGCCGTCCTGGTTGACCGCGCTGCCGCGGACGACGGCCAGGACGTGGTGGCCGTTGCGCCGGGCGTCCGACAGCCTTTCGACCAGCAGCACACCGACGCCCTCGCTCCAGCCGGTGCCGTCCGCCGCACCGGCGAAGGACTTGCAGCGGCCGTCGGCGGACAGCCCGCGTTGCCGGGAGAACTCGATGAAGGTCCCGGGGGTCGCCATCACCGTCACACCGCCGGCCAGCGCCATCGAGCACTCACCCCGGCGCAGCGCGTGCACCGCGAGGTGGAGCGCCACCAGCGAGGACGAGCATGCCGTGTCGATCGAGACGGCGGGGCCCTCCAGATCAAGCGCGTACGACACACGCCCCGAAATGACACTGCCGAGCGCCTCGCTGCGGAAGTAGTCGTGGTACATCGCGCCGACGAACACTCCCGTGCGGCTGCCGCGCATCGAGGTGGGATCGATACCCGCTCGCTCCAGGGCCTCCCAGGAGGCCTCCAGGAACAGCCGCTGCTGCGGGTCGGTTGCGATTGCCTCGCGCGGGGATATGGAGAAGAACCCGGCGTCGAAGTCCCCCGCGTCGTAAAGGAATCCGCCCTGCCGTGTGTACGAGGTCTCCGGATGGTCCGGGTCCGGGTGGTACAGCTCTTCCCCCCAGCCGCGGTCGGTGGGGAATTCGGAGATGGCGTCGCCGCCTTCGGAGACCAGCCGCCACAGTTCCTCGGGCGACGAGATGCCACCCGGATAGCGGCAGCTCATTCCGACGATCGCGATCGGCTCGTGCTCCTTGCCCTCCATCTCTCGCAGCTCCTGGCGAGTTTGATGAAGGTCGGCCGTGACGCGCTTCAGGTAGTCCCGGAGCTTGTCTTCGTTTGCCATCGAACGTAACCCTTCTCAGCCAGTGCACACGTCAAGAGATTTCAAGCTCGTTGTCGATGAAGGCGAACATCTCGTCGTCCGTGGCCGAGTCGATCTGGTCGGCCACCGTTGCTTTGCCGGACTGCTCTCCGTTGTCGTTGAGGCTCGACAGGACCGTCTTGAGACGTGCGGCGAGCCGAGTGCGTGCTGCGCTTTCCTGCGTGAGACCGGCCATCGAGCTTTCGATCCGGTCCAGTTCGGCGAAGATCCGGAGGATGCCGGCCTCTTCGTCCTCGGCTCCGTCGAAGTGACCCACCAGGTGGTCGATCAGCTCGATCGGGGTCGGATAGTCGAAGATGAGCGTCGCCGGGAGGGAGAGTCCGGTGGCCGTGTTGATCCGGTTACGGAACTCCACCGCGGTGAGCGAGTCGAAGCCGAGTTCCTGGAACTGCCGCTGGGACTCGATCGCGGATGCGTCGGCGAAGCCGAGTACGGCGGCCACTTGGCCCCGTACCAGGTCCGACACCGCCGACTGCCGCTCGCCCGGATCCAGAGCGGCGAGCCGATCGGCCAGCCCCGCGGCTTCCGCCCCGCCGGCCGTCGCCCGCTTGGCGGGCTTGCGGACGAGTGCGCCGAACACCGCCGGCAGCCGATCCGCTGCCGCGCCCAGGGTCCTGAGATTGAGCCGGACCGGTACGAGGACGGCTCGATCCCCTGCGATCGTGCTGTCGAAAAGGGTGAGGCCGTCGTCGGGTGTGAGCGGGCTGATGCCGGTGCGCTCCAGACGACGGAGGTCGGTGTCGGCGAGTTGGCCGGTCATGCCGCCGGTTTCCCACAGTCCCCAGGCGAGTGAGGTGGCGGGGAGGTGGTGGGTGTGTCGGTGGGTGGCGAGTGCGTCGAGGAAGGCGTTGGCGGCGGCGTAGTTGGCCTGTCCGGCGCCGCCGAGGGTGCCTGAGACGGAGGAGAAGAGCACGAAGGCGGTGAGGTCGAGGTGGCGGGTGAGTTCGTGGAGGTGCCAGGCGGCGTCCGCCTTGGGCCGCAGAACCGTATCCATCCGGTCCGGGGTGAGGGACGGGATCGTGGCGTCGTCCAGGACACCGGCGGTGTGGATAACACCGGTCAGCGGGTGCTCGGCGGGTACGGAGGCGACGAGCGCGGCGAGGGCGTCGCGGTCGGTGACGTCGCACGCGGTGGCGGTGACCTGGGCCCCGTGCGCGGTGAGTTCGGCCAGGAGGCCGTCGGCGCCGGGGGCGTCGGGTCCGCGCCGGCTGGCGAGCAGGAGGTGGCGTACGCCGTGTTCGGTGACGAGACGGCGGGCGACCAGAGCACCGAGACCGCCGGTGCCACCGGTGACCAGAACGGTGCCGTCCGGCGTGAAGACCGTCTCGTCTCGCGTCTCCGCAATGACGGCCCGGGTCAGCCGCGGCACCCGTATCCCGCCCGCACGGATTGCGAGCTGTGGCTCACCGTTCGCGAGTGCGCTGCCGATGGCGTTGGTGGATGCGGGGTCGTCGTCCAGATCCAGCAGTACGAACCGGTCCGGCTGCTCCGCCTGCGCGGCCCGTACGAGACCCCACACGGCGGCCTGTACCGGATCAGCATCCCCGGACAGGTCCACGGCCACCGCGCCCTGAGTGACGACCACCAGACGGGAAGCGGCGAACCGCTCATCCACCAACCACTGTTGCACGGCACCCAGCACGTGATGCGTCAACGCGCGGGCCGCCTCCGGCACCCCAGCGGATGTCGGCTCAGACAGCCTCAGCAGCACGTACTCCGGGACGTCACCGGCCACCGACAGGTCCGGCAGCTCCGCGTATGCCGGAGCGACCGCGCTACCCGGTGCGGCATCCGCCACCAGCCAGTCCAACTGGAAGAGAGCGTCACGCAACCCACCTCCAGCTGCAGCGAGTTGATCTGCTGCCAAGGGGCGCAGTATGAGGGAGTTGATCGCGGCGACGGGT
>NZ_JTIY01000001.1:5183332-5187536 GCF_000818175.1 Streptomyces sp. AcH 505 | reverse complement strand
GGCCGCAGCCCTGGACTTCAGCCAGTACCGCTGCCGCTGGAAGGGATAGGTGGGGAGTTCAAGGTGCTGGGGGTGGACGCCGGCGAAGTACGTCGTCCAGTCGACGTGTGCACCGTGGGTGTGGAGCGTGGCCAGTGCCTCGACCACAGCTCGTGTCTCGTCACGGTCCTTGCGGACGGCGGGTACGAACGCCGCGGTCTCGTCAGCGTCGAGGGTCTGCTGGGCCAGGCCGGTGAGAACACCGTCCGGACCGACCTCGACAAACAGCGTGGCGCCCGCCGTGCGAGCTGCGGTGATGCCGTCCGCGAAACGAACCGCTTCACGCACATGCCGCACCCAGTAGTCGGGAGTGCTGAGCTGCCCCTCCTCGGCCAGCTGCCCGGTGACGTTCGAGATCAGCGGGATCGTCGGCTCGTGGTAGGTGAGGGCCTGGGCGATCTGCCGGAAGTCGTCCAGCATCGGGTCCATCAACGGCGAATGGAACGCGTGCGAGACCCGCAGCCTGCGCGTCCGGATCTTGC
Organism: Streptomyces sp. AcH 505; assembly: GCF_000818175.1. Taxonomy (GTDB): domain Bacteria; phylum Actinomycetota; class Actinomycetes; order Streptomycetales; family Streptomycetaceae; genus Streptomyces. The sequence goes on along the minus strand of NZ_JTIY01000001.1, from coordinate 5,187,015 downwards.
GGTCCGCCAGCACCTGCCCGATCTCCTCGACCGCCGACTCCACACCGGAGATCACCACAGCGGCAGGACCGTTCACGGCCCCGACGCTCACCTCGCGCTCGCGCCCCTCCAGCAGCGGCAGCACCTCAGCCTCAGAGGCGGCCACGGCGAGCATCGCACCACCACTCGGCAGCGCCTGCATCAACCGGGCACGAGCCGCCACCAGACGGCACGCATCCTCCAGCGAGAACACCCCCGCCACATACGCGGCCGCCAACTCACCGATCGAATGCCCCGCCAGCACGTCCGCCGCAACCCCGTACGAGACCAGCAACCGATACAGCGCCACTTCGAAGGCGAACAACGCAGGCTGCGTCATCCCCGTCTCATCCAACAGCCCAGCCAACTCCGAACCCGGCTCCGCGTGAACCACATCCCGAACCGGATACGCCAGCAACGGATCCAGAACCTCACACACCTCATCCCAGGCGGCAGCGAACACTGGCAACGAGGAGGCCAGTTCGCGCCCCATACCCAGCCGCTGACTCCCCTGCCCCGCGAACAACAGCGCCAACTTCCCGCCCCTGGGCCGCTCCGACCCGCCTTCGATCACCGAAGGACTGGGCTGCCCGTCGGCGAAGGCCGACAAGGCGGCGAGCAGTTCCGTACGATCCGCGCCCACGACGACCGCGCGCCGCTCCAACAGAGAGCGGGAAGAGACGAGTTCGGCGCCGACGTCCGCGATGTGCGCCTCCGGGTGCTCCGCGAACCAGTCACGAAGTCGGGCGGCCTGCTCCCGGAGTGCCTCGCCGTCCCGGGCCGAGACCATCCACGGCACCAGCGGCAGTTCCGTACGGCCTTCGGGTGCTGGGCCCGGCTTCGGGGCCGGGGCCCGCTCGATGATCACGTGCGCGTTCGTCCCGCTGATCCCGAAGGAGGAGACCCCGGCCCGGCGCTGGCGGTCCTGACCGCCCCACTCGCGGGCCTCGGTGAGGAGTTCCACCGCCCCGGCCGCCCAGTCCACATGCGGCGACGGCGCGTCCACGTGCAGCGTCTGCGGCAGCACGCCGTGCCGCATCGCCATCACCATCTTGATGATGCCCGCGACACCGGCGGCGGCCTGCGTGTGACCGAGGTTGGACTTCACCGAGCCCAGCCACAGCGGCTGATCGTCCGGCCGGTCCTGCCCGTACGTCGCGATGAGGGCCTGTGCCTCGATCGGGTCGCCGAGCACCGTACCCGTCCCGTGCGCCTCCACCGTGTCCACGTCCGACGCGGCCAGACCGGCGTCGGCAAGAGCCTGCCGGATGACGCGCTGCTGCGAAGGACCGTTCGGCGCCGTCAAACCGTTGCTCGCACCGTCCTGGTTGACGGCCGACCCGCGCACGACCGCCAGGATGCTGTGCCCGTTGCGTTCGGCGTCGGAGAGCCGTTCGACGAGCAGCATGCCCGCGCCCTCCGACAGACCGACTCCGCCGTCCTCCGTCGCGAACGCCTTGCAGCGGCCGTCCACGGAGAGGTTGCGTTGCCGCGCGAACTCGATGAACGTCCACGGGGTGGCCATGACGGTCGCCCCGCCGGCCAGTGCCATGTCGCACTCACCCGAGCGCAGCGCCTGCACCGCGAGGTGCAGGGCGACGAGCGAGGAGGAGCAGGCCGTGTCGACGGTGACCGCGGGACCTTCCAGCCCGAGGGTGTACGACACCCTGCCCGAGGCCACACTGCCCGAGTTGCCGGTGCCGATCAGACCTTCCAGCTCCGGGGGCAGCTCGCCCGCCTGGGAGACGTAGTCGTGGTACATCACACCCGCGAAGACGCCGGTCCGGCTGCCGCGCAGGTCGACCGGGTCCAGTCCCGCGCGTTCGATGGCCTCCCAGGAGGTCTCCAGCAGCAAGCGCTGCTGCGGGTCCATCGCCAACGCCTCGCGCGGGCTGATCCCGAAGAACGCCGGGTCGAACTCACCAGCGTCGTAAAGGAATCCGCCGTGCCGGGCGTAGGTCGTGCCCCGGCTCGCCGGGTCCGGGTCGTACAGCTTCTCCAGGTCCCAGCCACGGTCGGTCGGGAACTCGCCCACCGCGTCCTTGGCTTGGGAAACCAGGTCCCACAGCCCCTCGGGCGACATCACCCCACCCGGGAAGCGGCAGCCGATGCCGACGATCGCGACCGGCTCGTCATGTGACGCCGGTCGCAGGGTGGGCACCGGTGCCGCGTCCTGCGTACCGAGCAGTTCCTCGGTCAGGAGATCGACGAGCGCCAGCGGCGTCGGGTAGTCGAAGATGAGCGTGGCCGGGAGCCGCAGCCCGGTCGCCTCGTTGAGGCGGTTGCGGAATTCCACTGCCATCAGCGAGTCGAATCCCAACTCCTGGAAGGACAGGGTGGCTTCGACGGCCGAGGCGTCCTTGTAGCCGAGGACGGCGGCGACCTGGCCGCGCGCAAGCTCGTCCAGCAGGGACTTCCGCGCGCCGGCGTCCAGCGCGGTGAGCCGCCTCTTCAGTGTGGCCTCGCCCTCGGCGCCACTCGCTGCCATGCGCCTGGCGGAACGGCCCACCAGCCCGCGTAGCAGCAGCGGAAGAAGCTCAGGGCGTGCACCCAGGGTCTTCAGATTCAGCCCCACCGGGACGAGCGTGGAGTGGGCGGACCGGAGGGAGGCGTCGAACAGCGCGAGGCCGTCCGCCGGCGACAGCGGCTGAACTCCCGAGCGCTCCAGTCGTCGCAGATCGGCCTCGTCCAGCTCGCTCACCATGCCGCCGCCCGCCCACAGGCCCCAGGCCAGTGAGGTGGCGGGCAGGTCCTGGGTGTGACGGTGGTGGGCAAGTGCGTCGAGGAAGGCGTTCGCGGCAGCGTAGTTGCCCTGTCCGGCGCTGCCCCAGACGCCTGCCATGGACGAGAAGAGCACGAAGGCGGTGAGGTTGAGGTCGCGGGTGAGTTCGTGGAGGTGCCAGGCGGCGTCCGCCTTGGGCCGCAGGACGATGTCCATCCGGTCCGGGGTGAGGGACGGGATCGTGGCGTCGTCCAGGACGCCGGCCGTGTGGATCACACCGGTCAGGGCGTGGTCGGCGCGTATGGAAGCGATGAGGTGAGCGAGGGCGTCGCGGTCGGTGACGTCGCAGGCAACCGCATCAACGTCGGCGCCGTACTTGGTCAGTTCCGCGATCAGCTCACCGGCACCAGGTGCATCCGCTCCACGGCGGCTCGCCAACAGCAGGTGGCGCACACCATGCTCCACCACCACATGCCGGGCCACCAGCGCGCCCAGACCACCCGTACCACCGGTGACCAGCACCGTGCCGTCCGGCCTGAACACCGTCGCGTCCGAGCTGGGCACGACGGCCCGGGTCAGCCGAGGCACCTGTATCCCGCCCGCACGGATCGCGAGCTGTGGCTCACCGGTCGCCAGCGCGTAACCGACCGCACCAAGAGACTCAGGATCCTCGTCCAGATCCAGCAGTACGAACCGGTCCGGCTGCTCCGCCTGCGCGGCCCGTACCAGACCCCACACCGCGGCCTGTACCGGATCAGCATCCCCGGCCGCATCAACGGCCACCGCACCCTGAGTGACCACCACCAGACGCGATGCGGCGAACCGCCCGTCCACCAACCACTCTTGTACGGCACCCAGCACGTGATGCGTCAACGCGCGGGCCGCCTCCGGCACCCCTGCGGATGTCGGCTCAGGCAGCCTCAGCAGCACATACTCCGGAACA
>NZ_JTIY01000001.1:5175221-5183307 GCF_000818175.1 Streptomyces sp. AcH 505 | reverse complement strand
CTCCGGAACATCACCAACTGCCAGCTCGGAGAGATCCGACAGCTCCGTATACACCGGAGCCACCGTGGTGCCCGGCGCCGCGTCCGCCGCCGACCACTCCAGCTGGAAAAGCTTGCTGTGGTGCCCGGCGGCGCTTGCCGCACCCAGCTCCCCGGTCGCCACCGGGCGTACCGCGAGCGAGCCCACGGTTGCCAGCGGCTGGCCCTCGGTGTCCGTCATGGTCAACGACACCGCGCCGGATCCGGTCGGAGAGACATGGATCCGCAGCTTCGTGGCGCCTGCCGCCTGGAGGGCGACCTCGCCCCAGGCGAACGGCAGGTACGGGCGTCCCGGCTCGGCGTCCTCGACGTAGCCGCCGAGGCTGATCGCGTGCAGGGCCGCGTCGAAGAGCGCCGGGTGGAGTCCGAACCGGGCCGCTTCGGCTGCCCCCTCCTCGGGGAGTGCCACCTCGGCGAAGACCTCGCCACCCTTGCGCCAAGCGGTCCGGAGCCCCCGGAAGGCCGGCCCGTAGCCGAGTCCCAGCTCGGCGAAATCGTCGTAGAGCCCGTCCAGCGCCACGGCCTCCGCACCCTCCGGCGGCCAGACGGCGGGCGCTGCGGGTGCGCTGATGGCCGTATCGCTCAGGATGCCGGCGGCGTGCTGGGTCCACGGCGCGTCGGCCGCCGCACCGGCGGCGCTCTCGTCCGTGCGGGAGTAGATGGCGAGCTCGCGCCGCCCGTCCCGGTCAGGCGCGCCGACGGTCAGCTGGAGCTGGACCTCCGCGCTCTCCGGCACGACAAGCGGGGACTGGAGGGTCAGCTCTTCCAGCGTCCCGCAGTCCACCTCGTCGCCCGCGCGGATCGCCAGCTCGACCAGCCCTGCTCCCGGGAGCAGGACGGTTCCGTTGACCCGGTGATCCGTGAGCCACGGCTGTGCCTTCAGCGACAGCCGGCCGGTGAGCACCAGTGTCTCGCCGCCGGCCAGTCCGGTTGCCGCGCCGATCAGGGGGTGCCCGGTGGCCCGCAGGCCGAAGCTCGCCACGTCGCCACCGCCGACGGGTGACTGGAGCCAGTAGCGCTCGTGCTGGAAGGCGTACGTGGGCAGGTCTACGATCCGGGGCCGGGCCGGGGCGAAGAACGCCTTCCAGTCCACCTCGGCGCCACGTACCCACAGCTCGGCCGCCGACGTCAGGAAGCGGGCCATGCCGCCTTCCTGCCGGCGCAGTGTCCCCACCACCACCGCGTCACCGGCGCCCGCGCGCTCCAGGCTCTCCTGGACCCCGATCTTCACCACCGGATGCGCACTGGACTCCACGAAGAACCGGAAACCCTCACCGGCCAGCGCCTCGATCGCCGGACCGAACTGCACCGTGCCCCGCAGGTTCCGGTACCAGTACGCGGCATCCGCCTCCTCGCCGCTCAGCCACTCCTGCCGCACCGTCGAGTACCACGGCACCGAAACGGCCTGCGGCCTGACCGGGCCCAGTACGTCAAGCAGCTCCGCCTCGATCGACTCCACGTGAGCGGAATGCGAGGCGTAGTCCACCTCGATACGACGTGCTCGTACGCCTTCCGCCTCGTACTCGGCGACCAGCGTGTCCAGCAGTCCCGCGTCACCGGACACGACCGTCGACGACGGACCGTTCACCGCCGCCACCGACACGGCCCCGCCCAGCAACGCCAGGCGCTCTTCCACCGCGTCCGCCGGAAGCGGGACCGACACCATGCCCCCACGCCCGGACAGTCCGACCAGCGCCCGACTACGCAAGGCCACCACCCGCGCGCCGTCCTCCAACGACAACCCACCCGCCACGACAGCGGCAGCGATCTCACCTTGCGAATGACCCACCACCGCGTCCGGCACCACACCCACCGAAGCCCACATCGCGGCCAGCGACACCATCACCGCCCACAACACCGGCTGCACCACATCCACCCGGTCCAGCCCCGGCGCATCTACTTCGCCACGCAACACCCTGGTCAACGACCAGTCCACGTAAAGACTCAGCGCCCGCTCGCACTCACTCAGCCGCGCAGCAAACACTTCATTGGAGTCCAGCAGCTCCACGGCCATACCTGCCCATTGAGACCCCTGGCCAGGGAACACGAACACCACACGGCCGGCCGAGCCGGCCACTCCCTCCACCACACCAGGGAACGGCACACCCTCGGCCAGCGCAGCCACACCGTCACGCAACTCCGCATCCCCGCCGCCCACAACCACCGCGCGATGCTCGAACACCCCACGCGACACCGCCAACGAGTGCCCCACATCCACCACAGACCCCAGACCCGCCAACCCACCCAACCGCCCGGCCTGCCCGCGCAATCCACCAGCGGAACGACCCGACATCACCCACGGCACCACGCCGCCAACAGCAATCGGCTCCGCGGGAACCACCACTCCGGAAGCCTCCGCAGGAGCCTCTTCCAGCACCACATGCGCGTTCGTACCGCTGACCCCGAACGATGAGACGGCGGCGCGGCGTGCCCGTGCTGCGTCCGGCCATTCCCTTGTCTCGGTGAGGAGTTCGACCGCGCCCGCCGTCCAGTCCACGTGCGGCGACGGCGCGTCCACATGCAGCGTCTGCGGCAGCACACCGTGCCGCATCGCCATCACCATCTTGATGATGCCCGCGGCGCCGGCCGCGGCCTGGGTGTGGCCGACGTTGGACTTCACCGAACCCAGCCACAGCGGCCGGTCCTCCGGACGGTCCTGCCCGTACGTCGCCAGCAGCGCCTGCGCCTCGATCGGGTCACCCAGCGCCGTGCCCGTACCGTGCGCCTCCACAGCGTCGACATCGGCCGTCGTCAGACCGGCGTTGGCCAGCGCCTGGCGGATCACCCGCTGCTGCGAAGGGCCGTTCGGCGCCGTGAGGCCGTTGCTGGCGCCGTCCTGGTTGACCGCGGTCCCACGGACTACCGCGAGCACCTGATGACCGTTCTTCCGGGCGTCCGACAGGCGCTCCACGAGCAGCATGCCGACGCCCTCGCCCCAGCCGGTGCCGTCGGCACCTGCGGCAAACGCCTTGCAGCGGCCGTCGACCGACAACCCTCGCTGCCGCGAGAACTCCACGAAGGTGCCCGGCCTCGCCATCACGGTGACCCCGCCGGCCAGCGCCATGTCGCACTCGCCGGACCGCAGGGCCTGCGCCGCGAGGTGCAGTGCTACCAGCGACGACGAGCACGCCGTGTCCACCGTCACCGCTGGCCCCTCGAAGCCGAAGGTGTACGACACCCGGCCCGACGCGACACTGCCTGAGTTTCCGGTGCCGATCAGCCCCTCCAACTCCGCGGGCACGGAGGTGAGATGCGAGGCATAGTCGTGGTACATCACGCCGGCGAAGACGCCGGTACGGCTGCCCCGCAGCCCCGCCGGGTCGAGACCCGCCCGCTCCAGCGCCTCCCAGGACGTCTCCAGCAGCAGCCGCTGCTGCGGGTCCATCGCCAGCGCCTCGCGCGGACTGATCCCGAAGAAGCCCGGGTCGAACTCGCCCGCCTCGTACAGGAATCCACCGCGCTTGGTGTACGTCGTTCCCCGGCTCGCCGGGTCCGGGTCGTACAGCTTCTCCAGGTCCCAGCCACGGTCGGTCGGGAAGTCGCCGATCGCGTCCTTGCCCTGGACCACCAGGTCCCACAGATCCTCGGGCGACACCACCCCGCCCGGGTAGCGGCAGGCCATCCCGACGATCGCGATCGGCTCGTCGTCCACCGATGTCGTGGCCCAGGCAACGGGCCCGGCATCGGCGGCTGTTCCGCCCAGCTCCTGGTCGAGGTGGTCCGCCACGGCACGCGACGTCGGATAGTCGAAGACCAGTGTCGCGGGGAGCCGCAGCCCCGACAGGGCGTTCAGCCGGTTCCGCAGTTCGACGGCGGTCAGCGAGTCGAATCCCAGCTCCTGGAACGCCCGGTCCGGCTGCACGGCGTCCACCGAGTCATGGCCCAGTACGGCTGCGATCTCCTCGCGCACCAGGTGCGACAGGGTCCGAGCACGTTCCTCGGCGTCCAGCCCGGCAAGGCGCTGCGCCAGCACCGAGCTGCCGGCGCCCGTCTCCGCTCCCGGCTTTGCCGCCTTCCGTACGCGACCGCGCACCAGCCCGCGCAACAGTGTCGGTACGCCGTCGCCCCGCGCCCGCAGGGCGTCGGCGTCGACCCGTATCGGCACCAGCGTCGCCGTGTCGGCACGCAGCCCGGCGTCGAAGGCCGCCAGGCCCTCGTCCACGGACAGCATCGGCAGCCCCTGGCGCCGCATGCGCTCAAGGTCGACCTTGGTCAGCCACTGGCTGAGACCGGTGTCCGTGTCCCAGAGGCCGTACGCGAGGGACGTGGCCGTGAGCCCGTGCGCCCGGCGGTGCTGGGCGAGCGCGTCGAGGAAGACGTTCGCCGCAGCGTACGGTGCCTGACCGGCGGCAAGGACCAGCCCGCCGGCGGACGAGAACAGCACGAACGCCTTGAGGTCCAGCTCACGCGTCAACTCATGAAGATGCCAGGCCGCGTCCGCCTTCGGACCGAACACACCGTCCAACCGCTCCGGCGTCAACGAACCCACCAGCCCGTTGTCACCCACACCCGCCGCATGCACCACACCCACCAGCGGATGATCAGCGGAAATCCCGCCAACCAGCCCCGCCAGAGCCTCCCGATCGGTCACATCACACGCGACCGCACCCACCTGAGCGCCGTACTCGGCCAGCTCCGCGATCAACTCCCCCGCACCAGGAGCATCCGCACCACGCCGACTCGCCAACACCAGATGACGCACACCATGCTCAACCACCAAGTGTCGAGCCACCATTGCGCCCAGACCACCCGTACCACCGGTGACCAGCACCGTCTCTTCCGATGTGAAGACCGGCGTCAGGTCGTGCGTCTCGGGAGCAGCAGCCCGCGCCAGACGCGGCACGCGCACCTCACCGCCGGACAAGGCCAGTTGGGACTCGCCGGTTGCCAGGGCGTCACTGATCGCATCGACGGACGCGGGGGTGTCGTCCAGATCCAGCAGCACGAACCGGTCCGGCTGCTCAGCCTGCGCCGCCCGTACGAGACCCCACACGGCGGCCTGTACCGGATCAGCGTCCCCTGTCGCGTCCACCGCCATCGCACCACGCGTCACCAGCACCAGGCGAGAGGACGCGAACCGCTCGTCCACCAACCACTGCTGCACCGCCGCCAGTACGCCGTGCGTGGCCTCGCGCAGCGCCTCCGGGGCGTCACCAACCGTGGCCGGCAGCGTCAGCAGCACATACTCCGGAACCTCGGCGGCTTCTGCCAGCGCCGCCAGATCCGCATGGGCAGGTGCTCCGGTGCCGAAACCCTCCGTGCCTACGACGGCCCATCGCACGTCCGCCGCAGAAGCAGCAACCGGCGCCGACTTCCAGTCCAGTTGGTAGAGGACGTCATGGTGGGCACCGGTGGCTCCGAGTTGATCCAGCGACACCGGTCGCATGGCGAGGGAGCCGATCTCGGCGACCGGCGCACCCGCCGCATCGGCGATGTCCAGCTCGACCTCGCCGTGCGTTCCGGCGGGGGCGATCCGTACCCGGAGCGCGGTAGCGCCCGCCGCGTACAGCGCGACCCGGTTCCAGGCGAACGGCAGATACGGTCGTCCGGCCTCGACCTCCGGCAGGAAGTCGCCGAGCGCCATGCTGTGCAAGGCCGCGTCCAGGAGGGCGGGGTGAATGCCGAAGTGCTCGGCATCCGTGTGTGCTTGTTCGGGCAGAGTGATCTCGGCGAAGACCACCTCGGCGTCGCGCCAGGCGGCCGTCAGCCCTTGGAAGGTCTTCCCGTACTCCAGGCCCAGTCCGGCAAGGGTGTCGTACAGGTCCGCCACGTCGACCGGCTGCGCGTCCTTCGGGGGCCACTGCACCATGTCGAAGGGGCGCGCGGGAGCGACCTCGGCGAGCACTCCCGTGGCGTGCCGGGTCCAGCTCTCCTCGCCCGAACTGCCTTCGGCACGCGAGTGGATCGTCACCTCGTGCCGGTCGGACTCGGCCGCAGTGACCGCCAACTGGAGCTGGACGCTCTCACCTTCGGGCACGACGAGCGGAGCCTGGAGGGTCAGTTCGTCCAGCACCGGGTAGCCGATCTCGTCGCCGACCCGTACCGCCAACTCCACGAGCGCGGCGCCCGGCACGATGACCGTTCCGTTGACTGCGTGGTCCGCCAACCACGGTTGCGCCGCCAACGACAGCCGCCCGGTGAACAAGAACCCTGCCGAACCCGGCAGTTCCGTCGCCGCACCGAGGAACGGGTGCTCGATCGCGCTGAGCCCGACCGTCGCGACGTCGCCGCTGACCACACCCGACTCGACCCAGTAGCGCCGCCTCTGGAAGGCGTAGGTCGGCAGCTCAACAGGACGGTGCCGGGCGGCCGTGAAGTGGGGCGTCCAGTCGACGCGTACGCCGCGGGTGTGCAGGGTGGCCAGGGCCTCGACCACGGCCCGTGTCTCCCCACGGTCCTTGCGGACGGCGGGAACGAACGCCGCGGTCTCGTCACCGTCGAGGGACTGCTGGGCCAGGCCGGTGAGAACACCGTCCGGACCGACCTCGACAAACAATGTCGCGCCAGCCGTGCGAGCTGCGGTGATGCCGTCCGCGAAACGAACCGCCTCACGCACGTGCCGCACCCAGTAGTCGGGGGTGGTGAGTTGGCCGAGCTCGGCGAGCTGACCGGTGACGTTCGAGATCACCGAAATCGCCGGCTCGGCGTAGGTCAGACTCTCGGCGACCTGCCGGAAGTCCTCCAGCATCGGGGCCATCAGCGGCGAGTGGAACGCGTGCGAGACCCGCAGCCTGCGGGTACGGATCTCCCGATTGGCCAGCACCTGGCCAATGTCGTCCATGGCCGATTCAGTGCCGGAGATGACGACGGCGGCAGGCCCGTTGACGGCCGCGACGCTCACTTCATGCTCGCGGCCTTCCAGCAGCGGCAGCACCTCTGCCTCGGGTGCGGCGACGGCGAGCATCGCACCACCGCTCGGCAGCGCCTGCATCAGCCGGGCACGCGCCGCGACCAGGCGGCAGGCGTCCTCCAGGGAGAACACCCCGGCCACATGTGCGGCTGCCAACTCACCGATCGAGTGTCCGGCCAGCACGTCCGCTGTGATGCCGTACGAGACAAGCAGTCGGTACAGCGCCACCTCGAAGGCGAACAGGGCCGGCTGCGTCATCCCGGTCTCGTCCAGCAGACCTGCCAGCTCAGAGCCAGGCTCCGCGTGGACGACGTCCCGTATCGGGTGTGCCAGCAGCGGATCCAGAACCGCACACACCTCATCCCAGGCGGCAGCGAACACCGGGAACGACGAGGCCAGTTCGCGGCCCATGCCCAGCCGCTGACTCCCCTGCCCGGCGAACAGCAGCGCGAGCTTCCCACCCGTACCGTTGCCCGTCACCACACCCGCAGCAGACGCCCCGGACGCCACCGCCGCCAAACCCGCCAGCAGCTCGTCCCTGCCGGCACCGACCACAACCGCCCGCTCATCAAGCAGCGAGCGCCCCGTGGCAAGCGTCCGGGCGATATCCGCCGGTGCAAACTCAGGACGGGCCGCCACCCAGGCGTGGAGCCGGTCCGCCTGGTCGCGCAGCGCGTCGAGATCGTTGGCCGAGACCGTCCACGGCACGAGGGAGAGGTCCGGTGACGTCTCCGGGACGTCCGCGCTCTCCAACTCAGCCACGGCCGCGGGCTGTTCCACGATGACGTGGACGTTCGTCCCGCTGATGCCGAACGACGAGACGCCCGCGCGACGCGGATGGCCGTTCTGCGGCCATTCCCGTGCCTCGGTGAGGAGTTCGACCGCCCCTGCCGACCAGTCCACGTGCGGCGATGCCTCGTCGACGTGCAGGGTCTTGGGCAGCAGTCCGTGACGTATCGCCATCACCATCTTGATGACCCCGCCCACGCCGGCGGCTGCCTGCGCATGGCCCATGTTCGACTTCACCGAGCCGAGCCACAGCGGCCGGTCCTCCGGGCGGTCCTGCCCGTACGTAGCGATCAGGGCCTGCGCCTCGATCGGGTCACCCAGCGTCGTACCCGTACCGTGCGCCTCCACGGCATCGACATCCGCCGTCGTCAGACCGGCGTTGGCCAGCGCCTGCCGGATCACGCGCTGC
>NZ_JTIY01000001.1:5169348-5174898 GCF_000818175.1 Streptomyces sp. AcH 505 | reverse complement strand
CGGCATCGACATCCGCCGTCGTCAGACCGGCGTTGGCCAGCGCCTGCCGGATCACGCGCTGCTGCGACGGACCGTTCGGCGCCGTCAGACCATTACTCGCACCGTCCTGGTTGACCGCCGAGCCGCGCACCACGGCCAGCACAGGGTGACCGCTCCGCCGAGCGTCCGACAGCCGCTCCACGAGCAGCATGCCCGCACCCTCGGCCCAGCCCGCGCCGTCCGCCGAAGCGGAGAACGCCTTGCAGCGGCCGTCGACAGCGAGCCCACGCTGCCGGGAGAACTCCACGAACATGCCCGGTGTCGCCATCACCGTCACACCGCCGGCCAGCGCCATGTCACATTCGCCGGACCGCAGCGCCTGCACCGCGAGGTGCAGTGCCACCAGCGACGACGAGCACGCCGTGTCCACCGTCACCGCAGGACCCTCGAAACCGAAGGTGTACGACACCCGGCCCGACACGAGGCTTCCGCCGCTGGTGGATCCCTGGGCGACGCCGAGTCCGTAGTCGTGGTACATCAGCCCCGCGAACACACCCGTACGGCTGCCGCGTGCCGACCCGGGATCGATACCCGCCCGCTCGAACGCCTCCCACGAGGTCTCCAGCAGCAACCGCTGCTGCGGGTCCATCGTCTGTGCCTCGCGCGGCGAGATCCCGAAGAAGCCCGGGTCGAACTCCCCCGCGTCGTAGAGGAATCCACCACGCCGGGTGTACGTCCTGCCGGGTGTGCCCGGCTCCGGGTCGTAGAGCTTCCCGATGTCCCAGCCTCGGTCGGTCGGGAAGTCCGACACGGCGTCGCGGCCGTCCACGACCAATTGCCAGAGGTCATCGGGCGAGGCGACCCCGCCCGGGTACCGGCAGGCCATTCCGACGATGGCGATCGGCTCGTCGTCCGCCAGGCGTGTGGCCACCGTCGTTGATGCGGATCCTGGTGCGGTTCCGGCGAGTTCGGCGGCGATGTGCTCGGCCACGGCATGGGACGTGGGGTAATCGAAGACCAGCGTGGCCGGCAGCCGCAGCCCGCTTGCCGCGTTGAGTTCGTTGCGCAGTTCCACGGCGGTCAGTGAGTCGAAGCCGAGGTCCCGGAAGGCCCGGTCGCCTGGGACCTCGTCCAGCGAGCCGTGCCCGAGTACGGACGCGGCCTTCTCCCGTACCAAGTCCTTCACCAGCCGCGTGCGTTCGGCTGCATCCAGGCCTAGCAGACGCTGTGCGAGCGCCGAGGAACCTCCCCGTGCGGTGCCTGCTCGCGCGGCCTGTCGTACGCGACCGCGCACCAGCCCGCGCAGCAGCGTCGGTACGGCGTCGCCCCGCGCCCGCAGGGCCCCCGCGTCGACCCGTATCGGGACCAGCGTCGCCGTGTCCGCGCGCAGCCCGGTGTCAAAGGCCGCCAGGCCCTCGTCCACGGACAGCGCCGGCAGACCCTGGCGGCGCATCCGCTCCAGATCGGCGTCGGTCAGGAACTGGGCCATGCCCGTGGGAGCCTGCCAGAGCCCGTACGCGAGGGACGTGGCCGCGAGCCCGTGCGCCCGGCGGTGCTGGGCGAGCGCGTCCAGGAAGACGTTCGCCGCCGCGTAGTTGCCCTGTCCTGCCGCGAGGACCAGCCCACCGGCGGACGAGAACAGCACGAACGCCTTGAGGTCCAGCTCACGGGTCAGCTCATGAAGATGCCAGGCCGCGTCCGCCTTCGGACCGAACACACCGTCCAACCGCTCCGGCGTCAACGAACCCACCAGCCCGTTGTCACCCACACCCGCCGCATGCACGACGGCCGCCAGCGGATGATCAGCGGATATCCCGCCAACCAGCCCTGCCAGAGCCTCCCGATCGGTCACATCACACGCGACCACAGCCACCTCGGTGCCGTACTCGGCCAGCTCCGCGATCAACTCCCCCGCACCAGGAGCATCCGCACCACGCCGACTCGCCAGCACCAGATGACGCACGCGGTGCTCAACCACCAAGTGTCGAGCCACCATTGCGCCCAGACCACCCGTGCCACCGGTGACCAGCACCGTCTCTTCCGATGTGAACACCACATCCCGTTCACCGGAGACAACGGCCCGGGACAGCCGTGGCACCCGCACCTCGCCACCGCGTACGGCTGCTTCCAGCTCGCCCGATGCCACTACGGCAGACAGCAGTTGCCGCTGGGACTCCTCGCTGCCGTCCACGTCCGCGTCCACGAGCACGAAGCGGCCCGGATTCTCGGCCTCTGCCGCCCGTACGAGCCCCCATACCGCGGCCTGTACCGGATCGGCGTCCCCGGCCGCGTCCACGGCCACCGCACCGCACGTGACCACCACCAGACGGGAGGACGCGAACCGCTCGTCCACCAACCACTCCTGCACCGCCGCCAGTACCCCGTACGTGGCCCTGCGCAGCGCCGCCGGAACACCCGACTCGGCATCGACGGACTCGACCACATACAGCGCGGCTTCGGGCGTGGCCTCGCCCGCGCCGACCGCCGCCTTCGCCGTCTCCAGATCGGCAAGGTCGTGCGCTGTCACGGCGTCCGCCGACTGGAGCACGGCCCAGTCCATCCGGAAGAGCGTGTCGGTCCGCCCCTTGGCCGCGGCGAGCTGGTCGGCGGACACCGGCCGTGTGGCGAGCGATCCGACCGACAGGACCGGTACCCCGGTGGTGTCGGCGATCGTCATCGCCACGGAGTTCCCCTGCGACTCCGAGATGTGCACGCGCACGGCGGTCGCCCCTGCGGCATGCAGACTCACGCCGGCCCAGGAGAACGGCAGGACCGTGCGCGCGTCCCCGTTCCGGTCGTCGCCGCCGTCGAGCAGCAGCGAGTGCATGGCGGCGTCGAGGAGCGCAGGATGCAGCCCAAAGCGCGCGGCATCGGCGAACGCCTGATCCGGCAGTTCGACCTCGGCGAACACGTCGCCCTGACGCCGCCACACGGCCTTCAGTCCCTGGAAGACCGGTCCGTACTCGTAGCCCCTGTCCAGCAGCGAGTCGTACGCGCCGGTCACGTCGACCACGGTCGCTCCGGCGGGCGGCCACTGCTCCAGGTCCGCAGCGGACTGCGGCACCGCACTGGTCAGTACACCTTCGGCATGCTGGGTCCACGGCCCGGCCGCGTCGCTCTCTTCCCGCGAGTGAATCGCCACGGGCCTGCCGCCGGAGGCATCGGCGCCACCGACAACGACCTGGATCTGGAGACCACCTACGGCCGGCACCATCAGCGGTGCCTGCAAGGTCAGTTCCTCCAGCACCGTGCACCCGGCCTCCTGCCCGGCCCGAACCGCCAGCTCCAACAGCCCGGTGCCCGGGAGCAGAACGTTTCCGAGGACGTTGTGGTCGGCGAGCCAGGGGTGGGTGGACAGCGCGAGCCGTCCGGTGAGGGTGAGGTGGTCGCCGTCCGGGGAGGGCACAGCGGCGGTGAGGAGGGGATGGTCGATGGCGTTCTGGCCGGCGGTTGTCACGTCGCCGGTCGTGATGGCGGACTTCAGCCAGTAGTGCTGGTGCTGGAAGGCGTAGGTGGGGAGTTCGAGGTGACGGAGGGGGGTGCGGGCGAAGTACGTTGCCCAGTCGACGCGAACGCCACGGGTGTGGAGGGTGGCGAGGGCTTCGACCACGGCGCGTGTCTCGTCGCGGTCCTTGCGGACGGCGGGAACGAAGGCGGTGTTCTCGTCACCGTCGAGGGTCTGCTGGGCGAGGCCGGTCAGAACACCGTCAGGGCCGACCTCGACGAAGAGCCTGGCGCCAGTCGCACGAGCAGCTGTCACCCCGTCGGCGAAACGAACTGCCTCACGGACGTGCCGCACCCAGTAGTCGGGGGTGCTGAGCTGCCCCTCCTCGGCTAGCTGCCCGGTGACGTTGGAGATCACCGGGATCGCCGGCTCTGCGTAGGTCAGGCTCTCGGCGACCTGCCGGAACTCCGCCAGCATGGGGTCCATCAGCGGCGAGTGGAACGCGTGCGAGACACGCAATCTGCGCGTCCGGATCTCGCGACCGGCCAGTACCTGACCGATCTCCTCAACCGCCGACTCCGCACCGGAGATGACGACAGCGGCGGGTCCGTTGACGGCCGCCATGCTCACCTCGTTCTCGCGGCCCTCCAGCAGCGGGAGAATATCCGTCTCGGGTGCGGCCACGGCGAGCATGGCACCGCCGCTCGGCAGGGCCTGCATCAGCCGGGCACGAGCCGCCACCAGACGACTGGCGTCCTCAAGGGAGAACACCCCAGCCACATGTGCGGCTGCCAACTCACCGATGGAGTGTCCGGCCAGTACGTCCGCTGTGATGCCGTACGAACTGAGGAGCCGGTACAGGGCCACTTCGAAAGCGAACAGTGCAGGCTGCGTCATCCCGGTCTCGTTCAGCAGCCCGGCCAGGTCCGAGCCTGGCTCCGCGTGGACGACGTCCCGTACCGGGTGCGCCAGCAGCGGATCCAGAACCCCACACACCTCATCCCAGGCGGCAGCGAACACCGGGAACGAGGAGGCCAGTTCGCGACCCATGCCCAGCCGCTGACTCCCCTGCCCGGCGAACAGCAGTGCCAGCTTCCCGCCCGCACCACTGCCGGTCACCACACCAGCAGCCGACGCCCCGGACGCCAGCGCCGCCAAACCTGCCAGCAGCTCGTCCCGGCCGGCGCCGACCACTACCGCCCGCTCGTCCAGCACCGTCCGCGAAGACACCAACGCGCGGCCCACCGCTGCGACATCCGCTTCCGGAGCATCCTCCGCCCACTCCCGCAGACGGGCCGCCTGGCCACGCAGCGCCTCCGGGTTCCGCGCCGACATCACCCACGGCACCAGCGACAGGGCCGGCCCGTCAGCCGCACCCTCAGCCTCCACAGCCGCGTCCACCAACTCGCCCTGCTCAATGACCACATGGGCGTTTGTGCCGCTCACACCGAACGACGAGATTCCGGCGCGTCGCGGACGCTCCGGCGCTTCCCAATCCCGGGACTCGGTCAGCAGCTCGACGGCGCCCGCTGTCCAGTCCACGTGCGGCGACGGCGCGTCCACGTGCAGCGTCTGCGGCAGCACACCGTGCCGCATCGCCATCACCATCTTGATGATGCCGCCCACACCCGCAGCCGCCTGGGTATGACCGATGTTGGACTTCAACGACCCCAGCCACAGCGGCCGGTCCTCCGATCGCCCCTGCCCGTACGTCGCCAGCAGCGCCTGCGCCTCGATCGGGTCACCCAGCGTCGTCCCCGTACCGTGCCCCTCGACCGCGTCGACATCGGCCGTCGTCAGGCCCGCATTCGCCAGCGCCTGGCGGATCACCCGCTGCTGCGAAGGACCGTTCGGCGCCGTCAGACCATTACTCGCACCGTCCTGGTTGATCGCCGACCCGCGCACCACCGCCAGGACCGGATGACCGTTCCGCCGTGCGTCCGACAGCCGCTCCACGAGCAGCATGCCGACGCCCTCACCCCAGCCGGTGCCATCGGCACCTGCGGCAAACGCCTTGCACCGGCCGTCCACCGACAACCCCCGCTGCCGGGAGAACTCGATGAAGGTCCCCGGCGTGGCCATCACCGTCACACCGCCGGCCAGCGCCATGTCGCACTCACCCGAGC
>NZ_JTIY01000001.1:5166853-5169323 GCF_000818175.1 Streptomyces sp. AcH 505 | reverse complement strand
GCCATCGGCACCTGCGGCAAACGCCTTGCACCGGCCGTCCACCGACAACCCCCGCTGCCGGGAGAACTCGATGAAGGTCCCCGGCGTGGCCATCACCGTCACACCGCCGGCCAGCGCCATGTCGCACTCACCCGAGCGCAGCGCCTGCACCGCCCAGTGCAACGCCACCAGCGACGACGAGCACGCCGTGTCCACCGTCACCGCAGGACCCTCGAAACCGAAGGTGTACGACACCCGACCCGACGCCACACTGCCCGAGTTACCGGTACCGATCAGCCCCTCCAACTCACCTGGCACAGAGCCGAGCTGGGTCGCGTAGTCGTGGTACATGACGCCGGCGAAGACACCCGTCCGGCTGCCGCGCAGCTCGGTCGCGTTGATCCCGGCCCGCTCGATCGCCTCCCAGGAGGTCTCCAGCAGCAGTCGCTGCTGCGGATCCATGGCGAGAGCTTCACGCGGCGAGATCCCGAAGAACCCCGGATCGAACTCCCCGGCCCCATACAGGAATCCGCCATGCCGGGCGTACGAGGTCCCCCGGCTCTCCGGATCCGGGTCGTACAGCTTCTCCACATCCCAGCCACGGTCAGCCGGAAACTCCCCCACACCATCCCGAGCACCCGCCACCAGATCCCACAAACCCTCCGGCGACACCACCCCACCCGGATACCGGCACGCCATCCCCACAATCGCGATCGGATCATCGTCAACGGCCCTGGTCGCGACGGCGGCCGGAGCACCGGTCGTGGTGCCGAGGAGTTCGGCGCTCAGGTGCTCGGCAAGTGCTGACGGCGTGGGGTAGTCGAAGACCAGCGTGGTGGGCAGTCGGAGTCCGGTCGTGGTGTTGATCCGGTTACGGAATTCCACTGCGGTGAGCGAGTCGAACCCGATGTCCTGGAACTGGCGCTGAGGCTCGATCGCCGATCCGTCGGCGAATCCGAGTACGACGGCGACTTGCCCCCGTACCAACTCCAGGAGAGCCGAATTCCGTTCGTCTGTCGTGAGGGCCGCCAGGCGCTCGATCAGGCCGGCCGTCCCCGCCTCGGTGACAGCCGCCCGGCGCGTAGGTGCGGGCGCCAGCCCTCGGAGCATCGCGGGCAGGTAATCCCCCGCCGCGCTCAGCGTCTTCAGGTCGAGCCGAACCGGAACCACGGCGGCCCGGTCCTGGCGCAGTGCCGCGTCGAACAGGGCCAGCCCCTCGCTGTCGGACAGGGGCCTGACACCGCTCCGCTCCAGGCGGCGGATGACGGACTCGTCCAGGTCACCGGCCATGCCGCCGGTCTCCCAGAGACCCCAGGCCAGCGAGATGGCGGGCAGGCCCTGGGTGAGTCTGTGCTCCGCCAGCGCGTCCAGGAACGCGTTCGCCGCCGCGTAGTTCCCCTGCCCTGCCGTGCCCAGCACGCCGGCGGCCGAGGAGAACAGCACGAACGCCGTCAGGTTCAGATCGCGGGTGAGTTCATGAAGGTGCCAGGCCGCGTCCGCCTTCGGCCGGAGGACGGTGTCCATGCGGACGGTGGTGAGCGCCGGGATGGTGGCGTCGTCCAGGACGCCCGCGGTGTGGATCACGCCGGTCAGCGGCCGGCTGTCGGGCACGTCACGTATCAGGCGGGCGAGGGCGGCACGGTCCGTGACGTCGCAAGCCTCGACGACCACTTCGGCGCCGTGGCCCGCGAGTTCGGCCACCAGTTCCTCGGCGCCGGGGGCGTTCGGTCCGCGGCGGCTGGCGAGCAGCAGATGACGTACGCCGTGCTCGACCACCAGGTGACGAGCGACGAGCGCGCCCAGGCCACCCGTACCGCCGGTGATCAGTACCGTGCCCTCCGGCGCGAAGACCGGCGCCGGCTCGTCCGTGGCGGAGACGGCGGTCCGTGCCAGCCTCGGCACGCGCACTTCACCTGCGCGTACGGCCAGTTGGGGCTCACCGGTCGTCACGGCCTGACTGATCGCGTCCACGGAGGCGGCGTCGCCGTCGAGGTCGAGCAGGACGAACCGCCCGGGATGTTCGGCCTGCGCGGCCCGCACGAGCCCCCACACCGCCGCCTGCGCCGGGTCGATGAAGGTATCGATGTCACTGATGGCGTGATGGGTGACGACGACCAGCTGGGTGGTGGTGAGGTGGGGCTGGTTGAGCCAGCCCTGCACGAGCTGGAGGACGCCATGGGTGGCCGCGCGTGCGGCGTCGGGAGCGTCGAGGCTGGTGGTGGGGCAGGTGGCGAGGGCCCAGCGTGGCAGGGCGTCCGGGTCGTCCAGATTGGGCGCTGTGGCCAGTGCGGCCAGGCTGGGATAGACCTCGGCCCCGGTGCCGAAGTGGTCGGCCCCCAGTACCGCCCAGCGCTGCCCGTCCCGATTTTCGTCGAGCTGGACACTTGTCCACTCAAGGTGGAAGAGCGCGTCACGGAGCCCGCCACCCGGCGCGGCCAGCGCATCCGTGGAAAGCGGGCGCAGTATGAGGGAGTTGATCGCGGCGACGGGC
>NZ_JTIY01000001.1:5138891-5166012 GCF_000818175.1 Streptomyces sp. AcH 505 | reverse complement strand
GCCGGCTGAACCTGACTCAAGCCAGAGGTGCTGGTGCTGGAAGGCGTAGGTGGGCAGTTCGATGTGACGAAGGGGGGTGGGTCCGAAGTACGTTGCCCAGTCGACGCGAACGCCACGGGTGTGGAGAGCAGCCAGGGCCTCGACCACAGCACGTGTCTCGTCGCGGTTCTTGCGGACGACCGGGACGAGAGCAACGTCCTCTTCGCCGTCGAGGGTCTGCTGGGCGAGGCCGGTGAGGACACCGTCGGGGCCGACCTCGACGAAAAGGCTGGCACCGGCCGCACGAGCCGCCGTCACGCCGTCCGCGAAGCGGACCGCCTCACGGACGTGCCGCACCCAGTAGTCGGGGGTGGCGAGCTGGCCTTGTTCGGCGAGCTGCCCGGTGACGTTGGAGATCACCGGGATCGTCGGCTCGGCATAGGTCAGACCGTCCGCCACCTGCCGGAAGTCCTCCAACATCGGTTCCATCAAGGGCGAATGGAACGCGTGCGAGACCCGCAGCCTGCGCGTCCGAATCCCCCGTCCCGCCAGCAGCTGCCCGATGTCCTCAACGGCGGGCTCCACACCGGAGATCACCACAGCGGCAGGCCCGTTCACGGCCGCGACACTCACCTCGCGCTCGCGCCCCTCCAGCAGCGCCAGCACCTCAGGCTCAGAAGCGGCGACGGCGAGCATCGCACCACCACTCGGCAGCGCCTGCATCAACCGGGCACGAGCCGCCACCAGACGGCACGCATCCTCCAACGAGAACACCCCCGCCACATGTGCGGCTGCCAACTCACCGATCGAATGCCCCGCCAGCACGTCAGCCGTAACCCCGTACGAGACCAGCAACCGGTACAGCGCCACCTCGAAAGCGAACAGAGCCGGCTGCGTCATCCCGGTCTCGTCCAACAGCCCGGCCAACTCCGAACCCGGCTCCGCGTGAACCACATCCCGAACCGGGTGCGCCAGCAACGGATCCAGAACCCCACACACCTCATCCAAGGCAGCAGCGAACATCGGGAACGCGGCTGCCAACTCCCGTCCCATGCCTAGCCGCTGACTGCCCTGCCCGGCGAACAACAGCGCCAGCTTCCCGCCCGTACCACTACCGCTCACCACACCAGCAGCAGACACCCCGGACGCCAGCGCCTCCAGACCTGCCAGCAGCTCGTCCCGGCCGGTGCCCACCACGACCGCCCGCTCGTCCAGCACCGTCCGCGAAGACACCAGCGCGCGACCCACCGCAGCGACATCCGCCTCGGGAGCATCCTCCGCCCACTCCCGCAGACGGGCCGCCTGCCCCCGCAACGCCTCCACGTTGCGGGCAGAGATCAGCCATGGCACCAGCGGCAGCTCCGGCCCGTCAGCCTCGCCCTCAGCCTGCGCCGTCGAGCCGGCCAACTCACCCTGTTCAATGACCACATGGGCGTTCGTACCGCTGACGCCGAACGACGAGATTCCCGCCCTCCGAGCCCGCGAGACCTCCGGCCACGGCTGCGCCTCGGTCAGCAGCTCGACTGCGCCCGCCGTCCAGTCCACGTGCGGCGACGGCGCATCGACATGCAGCGTCTGCGGCAGCACACCGTGCCGCATCGCCATGACCATCTTGATGATGCCGCCCACACCCGCAGCCGCCTGGGTATGACCGATGTTCGACTTCAACGACCCCAGCCACAGCGGCCGGTCCTCCGACCGGTCCTGCCCGTACGTCGCGATCAGGGCCTGCGCCTCGATCGGGTCACCCAGTGTCGTCCCCGTACCGTGCGCCTCAACCGCATCCACCTCACCCGCGGCAAGACCGGCATTCGCCAGCGCCTGCCGGATCACCCGCTGCTGCGAAGGACCGTTCGGCGCCGTCAGACCATTACTCGCACCGTCCTGGTTGATCGCCGAACCGCGCACCACCGCCAGCACCGGATGACCGTTCCGCCGGGCGTCCGACAGCCGCTCCACCAGGAGCATCCCCACGCCCTCGGCCCAGCCGGTACCGTCCGCCGACGCCGAGAACGCCTTGCACCGGCCGTCCACCGACAACCCCCGCTGCCGGGAGAACTCGATGAACGTCCCGGGCGTGGCCATCACCGTCACACCGCCGGCCAGGGCCATGTCGCACTCACCCGAGCGCAGCGCCTGCACCGCCCAGTGCAACGCCACCAGCGACGACGAGCACGCCGTGTCCACCGTCACCGCAGGACCCTCGAAACCGAAGGTGTACGACACCCGCCCCGACGCCACACTGCCCGAGTTACCGGTACCGATCAGACCTTCCAGCTCCGGCGGAGCCTCGCCCGCCTGCGAGCCGTAGTCGTGGTACATGACACCCGCGAAGACCCCCGTCCGACTGCCCCGCAGCCCGGTCGCGTCGATCCCCGCCCGCTCGATCGCCTCCCACGACGTCTCCAACAACAACCGCTGCTGCGGATCCATCGCCAACGCCTCACGCGGCGAGATCCCGAAGAACCCAGGATCGAACTCCCCGGCCCCATACAGGAATCCGCCATGCCGGGCATACGACGTCCCCCGGCTCTCCGGATCCGGGTCGTACAGCTTCTCCACATCCCAGCCACGGTCAGCCGGAAACTCACCCACACCATCCCGAGCCCCCGCCACCAGATCCCACAAACCCTCCGGCGACACCACCCCACCCGGATACCGGCACGCCATCCCCACAATCGCGATCGGCTCGCGCGCGGCCCCGGCGAGTTGACGGTTCTGCTCGCGCAGACGCTCCGTCTCCTTCAGAGAGGCGCGCAGGGCTTCGATGAGTTTGGGGGCGTTCTCAGCCATTCTGCCTCGTGCTCCTCGCGGTACCGGGAAATGGGTGGATGAGCGTGCGTGTGGGCGCAGGGCAAACTACGGTGATCGCCACAGCGTCGATTCGCTGTGACGATCGCCGAAAAGTACTACTCGACGGTTGAATTCACTCCGCGATCTTTGTACGTCCGGACCAGCGGAAGACCGAAAGCGCGGATTCCCCGGAGGCCTCGGATTCACCGAGAGCGCCGGCCGTCACGACGGGTTCATAGTGTTCGTATCCGTCGAGGTGACGAATCTTGATCTTCTCCTGGGAAATGAGAGCGTGCCCCAAATCCCGCAGATTGACCGTTCCGCAGATTTGCGCGGGCCCTCCTTCGAGCCTTACGAGTCCCCTGATCGATCCGGAAGAGTCCGTGCTCAACGTGTCCCCCATGGACTCGCCTCTCTGCTCGTCTGTATTCTTCCGTGGAATCCGGTGCGGTGGTACCCCTGACCTGGCTCCCCCTATCGGCACCCCTGACCCACCAAGGACCTTCAGGGGGCTTCAGGGGCTATTTCACCGGGGAGATCTCCCCGATCCGCTCGACGATGATCTCCATGACCGATGCGGCATGGGCGTTCAGATAGAAGTGGCCACCGTTGAAGACGTGCATGTCGAACTGGCCGCTGGTGTGTGTTTTCCAGCGCAGGCATTCCTCGCGCGTCACATGCGGGTCGGTGTCACCGATCAGCGTCACGACGGGACAGCTGACGGCGGCTTCCGGCGGTTCGCAGCGGTAGGTCTCCACCGCCTTGTAGTCACTGCGCAGCGTGGGCAGGATCATCCGGAGGAGTTCGGGGTCGTCCAGCATCCGTGCGTCGGTTCCGTCCAGTCGCTGGAGTTCCGCGATCATGGCGCGGTCGCCGGCGCGATGCACGGACTCCTGCCGCAGGGACGACGGTGCGCGCCTGCCGGAAGCGAAGAGGACGATCGGCGAAGTCCCGGCCTTCTCCAGCCTCCTGGTGACCTCGAAGGCGACCACGGCGCCCATGCTGTGGCCGAAGAACGCGAGAGGCTGGTCCGTGAGCGGGAGCAGCTCCGCGGTGAGCCGGTCGGCGAGAGTGGCGATGTCCTCCACGCAGGGTTCGCGCCGGCGGTCCTGCCGGCCCGGGTACTGGATCGCCAGGACGTCGAGTGCCGGGGAGAGTTGCTTCGATACGGGGAAGAAGAACGAGGCGGCTCCGCCCGCGTGCGGGAAGCAGACGAGACGGGCGCCGGGAGCGGACGCGGTGTGGAAGCGCCGCACCCATGCGCCGTTGCCTGTGGTCGTTCCTGTCATGTCGACTCGACGTTCCTTCGTTTCGGGTGCGCGGAGGGCTGGTCCGGCTACGTCGGATACGGTCACGTCGTGTCGTCCGCCGGGACCCGCTTGTCGATCCACCGGACCTGCGATCCGGGCAATTCAGCGACGGACGAATTCTTTTTCGCTCGTGACGATTCATCGGTCCGGTGATACGCCGTTCGACATCGAAGGCACTATGGCGAAAATAAACTCGGAGCGTGCCGCCGTCCGGACTTCATTCGACACCCGGGGCCGGTTCATGGCTACCGGGAACCCACCCCTAAAGAGTCTTTCGAGGGCTCCCCTAGGGGCCCCTATCCCGCTCCCGAGCCTGCTCCGCACCGCTTGTACGTGACGGCCGACACAGCCACGTCGACGTACAGGTGGACGTCAGCAGTACCACAGAACCACAGTTCGCCAAAAATCTTGAATGACTCTTGACCCATTCATGTGAAACGGAATAACGAACTGCAACTTCCTGCCATGCAGCTTGTTGCCACTCAATCCAGACTTGAGCGTGCCTAGACTCGCCAGCGTCCGAGCATTCGAAACTGGCTCGTCTGCGCATCAGCGGCTCAGCTGCTTGATAGCTCAGGAGCATCTTTCGGGCCACGAGAATGGGGTCTCGTGGACTTGCACATGGACACCGCACATTACGGGGGAAGTCGTGCAAATCATGAACCAGGAGTCCGAACTCAACGCACTTGGGTCCGCGCTGGCGGACTGCCGATCGGCCAGGGGCCGGATCGTGCTCGTCGAGGGGGCGGCCGGCTGCGGCAAGAGCGAGCTCGTCGAGACGTTCGCGGACCGGGTCACGGCCCAGGGCGCGATGGTGCTCTTCGCCGCCGGCTCGGCCACCGAGCGTGGCGTACCGCTGGGTGTCCTCAGACAGCTTCTCGACAGATTGCCCGCACCCGAACGCCCGGAGCTGCCGGAACTGCCGGACCAGGACTCCGACGCCCTGAAGGTCGAGGCCATGCGGGAGCTGCACATGAAGATGTGCGGCATCGCGGAGAGCAGGCCCGTCGTCTGTTGCGTCGACGACCTGCAGTACGTGGACGCGGCCTCGCAGCGGTTCCTGCAGTACATGGCGCGGCACAGCCGGTCGAGCGGGATCCTGCTGGTGGCGACGCAGACGCAGAACTACAGTCCGCTCGACGCCGAGTTCACCACCGAACTGATGCGCCGCCCGGGGCTGGTACGGATCCAGCTACGTCCGCTGACGCGTGATCAGATGGGCACCGCGGCCTCGCGGTTCCCGGGTCTCGCCGACCGGGACCAGCTCGCAGAGGACCTGTACCGGCTCAGTGGCGGCAATCCGCTGCTGCTGCGCGCCCTGGCATCGGAGCACACCCAGCTGCAGCCCACGGCCGCGCCTGAAGGGGCAGGCGTACGGCCCCGCCCGGGCGGCGCGTTCGCCAGGGCCGTGGTCACCTGCCTGCAGAGCTGCGGGCAGAACATCCTGAAGCTGGCCGCCGCGACCATCGTGCTCGGCCGGCTCACCACACCCGGCCTGGTCGCGCAGATGGCGGGCATCACCTCGACCGAGGCGACGCAGGGCATGTCGGCGCTGGAGGCCTCGGGGCTGCTGCACGGCCAGGGGCTGCGCCATCCGGTCGTCATGACGACCGTCGTGGATCATCTGGCGCCCGGCACCCTCGCGACGATGCACCGGTGCGCGGCCGAGCTGCTGTACGAGCGCGGGACCGAGGCGGACGTGGTGGCCCAGCATCTCCTCGACTCGCACTCCTACGGGCCGCTGCGGGACGCTCCGCAGTGGGCGGAGGGCGTGTTGCGCGCGGCGGCGGAAGCCGCGGTGAAGGCCGACGACGTCTGCCGTGCGACCGCGCTGCTGGAACTGGCGCACGACACGTGCGCCGACGCGCGCAAGCGGGTGACGATCAAGCTCCGGCTGTCGACGATCGCGTGGCGCCTCGACCCGGGTCTGTCCGAGCGCTACCTCTGGGAGGCGACGGAGGCGGTACGGACGGCTCCCGTGTCGGCCACCCAGATCCTGCCCCTGCTTCATCTGCTGACGGCCCAGGGCCGGATCGCGGACGCCGCCGAGATGCGGGAACGGCTGTCGGCGGCCGTGCCGGTCGCCGGTCGCGCGTCGTCCGCGTGGGGCGCGGCCGCCGAGCCTGCACCGGCGTCGCCGGTCACGTCGGTCACGTCGCAGTCCGAGCAGTCCGACAACTCGGCCCAGCTCTCCGAACTGGTCGAGGCACACTCTTACGTGTCGCTGGACGCCAACACCACGGACATCGAACGGTTCCTCCGGGCGACGACGCTGAGCACGGCGACGATTCCGCCGATCGTGCAGGCGCTCATCGGTCTGACCTGTTCGGAGCAGCCGTCCTTGAGCGTGCACTGGTCCCAGGTGTTCCTCGATCAGTCACCGCGTCGGTCCGCTCCGGGCTGGCAGGCGCTGTTCCTGGGGATGAAGGCGCAGGGGCTGCTGCGGCTCGGGGACCTGGAAGGCGCCGAGGAGAACGCGTTGGACGCCTTGGGGCGGTTGCCCGATCCGCGGGGGAGCAATTTCGCGTACTCGGTGATCGCCACGCTGCTGCGCGCACGGACCGAGATGGGCAAGTACGTGGAGGCGGCGGCCCTGGTCGACCAGCCGGTACCGGACTCTCTGCACCAGTCGGTGCACGGTCTCGCGTACGCACGTGCTCGGGCCCGCTACTACTTGGCCACCCGCCAGTTCCAGGCCGCGTTAAGCGACTTGTACGAGGCGGGCCGGCTGGTGAAGCAGTGGGGCATCGACCGTCCGATGATGCTTCCCTGGCGTTCGGAGGCGGCTGAGGTGCTGTTCGAGATGGGGCAGCCGCAACGTGCCGAGCGGCTGGTGCTCCGTCAGTTGTCCATGGTCGACGCCCGCAACCCCTGGGTGCGTGGCACGTCGCTGCGTCTACGCGCGGCAACCAGCGAGCCCAAGAAGCGTCCTCCGCTGCTCCAGCAGGCGATCACCGAGCTGCGCAAGTCCGGGGACCGCGTCCAACTGGCCAGGGCGATGGCGGATTTGAGCGAGACGCTGGTCACGCTCGGCGATCCGCTGTCGACCATGATGGGGCAGGAGGCTCTCGCGCTGGCCGCCGACTGCAAGGCCGCCGCGCTGCACGAGCGGATCCTGCGCGGCACCCTGTCGGCCTCCGCCCCGCGCACCCTGGCGGCGGCTCCGCTGGATGTCAGGGGGCCTGACCTGGGGATCGCGCTCAGCGATTCGGAGCAGCGGGTCGCGGCGCTCGCCGCGCTCAAGTACACCAACCGCGAGATCTCGGGGATGCTCCACATCACGGTGAGCACGGTGGAACAGCACCTCACACGGGTCTACCGCAAGCTGAACATCAGCCGCCGTCAGGACCTTCCGGCGATCCTCGAACTCAACTCGCTGGAGGCCAGCGCGCGATGACGCGCGGGTGAGGCATCGCGAACTGATCGGCGTCCGGGTCCTGTCCTGCCGGACAGGACCTAGGCGCCGATCAGTTCGTAGACGGTACGGGCGACCGCGGCGTCCTTGAGAATGCCCTCATGATCGATGTCGAAGGTGATCTCCCGCCCGACCAGCGCCGCTTCGGGCAGCAGCAGTGCGGCGCGGGTACGGCTGAGGCCTCGTTCCCTGCTGGACGAGCACAGGGCGGTTCCCCTGTCCCACAGCCGGATGACGTCGGCGCGGTCGGCGATGGCCAGTTCCGACAGTCGCGACTCGGCCCGTGCCAGTGCGTTTTCGGCCGCCGGTACGCCGGGTTCCGGTGTCCGGATCCGGGCGCCCGCGTCCCGCAGCAACGCGTACAGGTCCGCTGCGAGCGCCGCGGCGTCACCGCCGGAGGCCGCCGTCAGCTCGGCGCCCCTTTCGCGGAGCCGCTTCACCTCGGCGCCGACCACGTCGGCCGCGTCGGCCGAACCGGCGGCTGTGGCCGGGACGTCGGGGAGCAAGGACAGGAATTCGTCGTACACGAGGTCGGTGTCGACGAGTTCCGGGTCGATGAGCAGTACTTCCGGGAAGTACCCCTGCCACTGGCCGACCATCTCCGAAATGACCGCCGCGAGAATGCCGCCCAGTCCGTGCGCGAGAACCGCGCGAACCGTCGACACACTGTCGCGTATTTCCTGGACCCAGGGCCCGGCGTATTTCTCGATGCTGGTGTCCCAGTCCGTAGGTCCGCTCTGCCCGGCGATGCGCCACACCGGATATCGGCTGCCCAACAAGGGAATGAGATCGGCGAAGTGCGGGCCGCCCTGCTCGGCCGACGGCCATCCGATCGCGAGTACCAGCTCGCCGGAACGGGTGGACCTGATTTCTTCCCACCGCTCGGGACCATTCGCCATGGGAGTGTCCTTCCGCGTACGGTATGACAATCGGCTCCTGACGCCTCGATTGTGAGATTACGGTCCTGATCTCCGGCCGGTAACCCCTAGCTCCCCCCTATTGCGTACGATGCGGGGCGGCTCGCGAAGGCGGTCAGGCGTCGCGTGTGCGGAAGACACCGAAGGCGGCGACCAGGAGCACCACGACGGACAGCACCAGCAGTCCGAGGCCGGCCCCGGGACCGAGTGAGCCGCCCGAGGGGTTGATCT
The DNA here is from genome assembly GCF_000818175.1 of Streptomyces sp. AcH 505. Taxonomy (GTDB): domain Bacteria; phylum Actinomycetota; class Actinomycetes; order Streptomycetales; family Streptomycetaceae; genus Streptomyces. The sequence goes on along the minus strand of NZ_JTIY01000001.1, from coordinate 5,157,367 downwards.
CCATCACGTGTTCCGCGGCGCTGGGCGGCCACCACTTCTGCGTTCTGTCCCGCCACACCTCGGGCAGGGCGCTGGTCACCGCAGGCACGACGAGGGTCGCTCCGGTGACCAGGACAAGGCCGATCGTCGTCGAGCGTACGAGAGCGCCGAAGGCCAGGCCGAGCACGCCGACAGCGGCGAGGTAGAGGCCGCAGCCGATCACGGCGCGGGGCACGTCCGGGTCGCCGAGGGAGACGTACGGCACCTGACGGGCCGACAGGACGGCCTGGCCGGCGAAGAACGTGAGGAACGCGATCACCTGCCCGGCCACGACAGCCACGGCGGTGAAGGCCGCCGTCTTCGCCGCCAGCAGCCGGCCGCGCCTGGGCACCGAGGTCAGGCTGGTGCGGATGGTTCCCGTCGCGTACTCGGAAGCGAACACATTGACGCCCACGGAGCCGAGGGCGAGTTGGGCGAAGATGTAGCTGCCGGTGCTGGTCGCCACCGGGTCGAAGTTCCGCTGTACGGCGGTGGAGGCGTCCAGGTAGTCGCGCGCCCCGGCCGCTGTGAAGAGCAGGCCGAAGCCGACACCGAGCACGAGCGCCAGCAGCAAGGTGAACGTGGTGGAGCGGACGGTGAACAGCTTGGCCCACTCGGACAGCAGCAGTTGTCCCGCTGTCATCTGCCGCCCCGGTGCGGGACGTTCGCGCGGCGGACGGCTCTGCGACCCGTTCTCCGTGATCGTGGTCATCCCAGGTCCCCCTCGCGGGCCGGGTACTCGACACTGCTGTGGGTGAGCGCCATGAATGCCTCTTCCAACGAGGTCTTCTGCGGGGTCAGTTCGACGAGGGGTACGGCGTCGGCGGCGGCCAGCTCGCCGATGACGGCGCTGTCCAGACCCGAGACGACGAGCGCCCCGGTGCCGTCCGGCCGGACCGTGGCCCCCGCGTCCGTCAGCCGCCGGCCGAAGTCGTCCGTACGCGCGGTGCGCACGAGGACCGTCTGCCGGGACTGTTCCTCGATGAACTCCTCCATGGCGACGTCGGCGATCAGCCTCCCCCGCCCGATGATGAGCAAGTGGTCGGCGGTCAGGGCCATTTCACTCATGAGGTGACTGGAGACGAGGACGGTGCGCCCCTCGGCCGCCAGCTCCCGCATGAGATGCCGCATCCACAGGACGCCTTCCGGGTCGAGGCCGTTGACGGGTTCGTCGAAGATCAGGACGTCCGGGTCACCCAGCAGGGCGGTGGCGATGCCGAGCCGCTGGCCCATGCCGAGGGAGAACCGGCCCGCCTTGCGCCGGCCCGCCTTCTCCAGACCGACGAGCGCCAGCACCTCGTCGACACGCCGCCGCGGGATCCCGTTGCTCAGCGCCTGGCACAGCAGATGGTCACGGGCGCTGCGCTGCGGGTGCACCGCCTTGGCTTCGAGCAGGGCGCCCACCGTACGCATCGGCGAGGGAAGCCGGGCGAAGGGCAGGCCTGCGACGGTCACCGTGCCGGAAGTGGGCGCGTCCAGACCGAGGATGAGCCGCATCGTCGTGGTCTTGCCCGCACCGTTGGGGCCGAGGAAACCGGTGACCAGTCCCTTGCCGATGCGGAAGGAGAGCCCGTCGACGGCCAGCCTGTCCCCGTAGCGCTTCGTGAGACCTCGCGCTTCGATCACCGGAGGGCCTCCCGGGCCGGACGCCCGGTTCCGGCGGCGCCGTAGGCGGCCTCGGCGGTGGCCTGACGCGTGGGTGAAGAGTTCATGTCGTACATCCTGCCCGCCCCAGGTGTACGGCTCCTGCGAGCTTCCTGGGTGGTTCCTGGGAGTCGGTGACAAACCGTCAACCCGCCGGTCGGCGAGGCATATGGTCGGAGGCAGGCCGATCCGTACCACGGGGGGAACGTATGGCAGCGGTGACACCGGCCGGGCGGGGACCCGTGCCGCGCGAAGGCGACGGCGAGGGGGTTCTGCTGGTCGTCGAGGACGAGCCCACGCTCCGCGAACTGCTCGCCGCCTCCCTGCGCTTCGTGGGCTTCCGGGTCGTCTCGGTGGCGACCGGCGAAGAGGCGCTGAGCGCGGTGGCCGCCGAACGGCCGGACCTGGTCGTGCTCGACGTGATGCTCCCCGGCCTCGACGGCTTCGACGTGGTGCGCAGGCTGCGCGGGGCCGCCGACGGCCGGGCGGCCGAGCAGGTGCCGGTCGTCTTCCTGACGGCCCGCGACGACCCGGAGGACACCGTCAACGGGCTCGGGATCGGCGCGGACGACTACGTCACCAAGCCGTTCCGGCTGGAGGAGCTGATCGCCAGAATCAGGTCCATCCTGCGCAGGACCCGTGGCGGGCCCGCCGGGGGCGTACTGACTGTCGCGGACCTCACGCTGGACCCCGCGACCCACCGGGTCACCCGGGCCGGCGCACCGGTCGACCTGTCCCCCACCGAGTTCAAACTGCTCCGCTACCTGATGGAGCACGCCGACCGCACCCTGTCCAAGGCGCGGATCCTCGAAGACGTCTGGCACTACGACTTCGACGGCGACCCGAGCATCGTGGAGTCGTACATCAGTTATCTGCGCCGCAAGGTGGAGTGTGTCGAACCCAAACTGATCCACACGGTGCGCGGCATCGGCTACGTCCTGCGCAGTCCCCGGTCATGAGCCTGCCGCGCGGGCGCGTGACAGCAGGGCTCTCGCTGAGGACCCGGCTCCTGCTCATCACGACGGCGCTGCTCGCCGTGGGACTGCTGCTCAGCAACATTCTGCTGCTGAACTCGCTGAAGCCCGCGCTGATGAAGCGAGCGGACGGTCAACTGCGCACCACGGGCCTGCTCATGGCCCAACTCCCACCGCCGCTCGCCGCGACCCTCGCGCTCACCACGGATGGCTCGGCGGAGCCGGGCGCCGATCTCCTCGGCGACCTCTATCCGGCGCGGGTGCTGCCCGACGGCCGCACCGAACGTATCGGCGGGACGGAAGCGCCGGCCGGAGCCACCGCGACACCACGGCTCCCGAAGCTCGACGCGACCGCTCTGCGGGAGCGGCGCCTGAAGCCGTTCACCACCGGCGGCACCACGGACGGCACCTCCGACGACGGTGACTGGCGGGTACTCGTCCTGCCCACGGCCGAGGGCGGGGACATGGTGCTCGCCGGCTCGCTGGACAATGTGAACGCGACCGTCGAGGACGTACGGGGCAACAGCGTCGCCCTGGGCAGCGCCTTGCTGATCGCCCTGGCTCTCGTGGCACTGGTCGCGATCCGCGCGGGTCTGCGCCCCCTGCACAGGATCGAGGAGACCGCCGCGGCCATCGCCGGCGGCGATCTGTCCCGCCGGGTCCCCGGGTCCGCGTCGGAGAAGACCGAGGTCGGCAGGTTGAGCACGGCGCTCAACGGCATGCTGGAGCGCATCGAGTCCGCTGCACTCGCCCGTATCGACTCGGAGGCCAGGATGCGCAGATTCGTCGCCGACGCCGGCCACGAGCTGCGGACACCGCTCGCCGGCATCAGCGGGTACGCCGAGCTTTACCGGATGGGCGCGCTGCCGGAGCGGGCCGACGTGGACCGCACCATGGACCGCATCGAGCGTGAGGCCGCGCGCCTGACACGTCTCGCGGAAGACCTCCTGCTGCTGGCGCAGTTGGACGAGCACGCGGTCGCCGGGACCCCGGTCCTGCGCAGCGCTCCGATGGATCTGCGGGCGGTCGCCGTGGACGCCCTGCTCGACCTGCGCGCGCTGGATCCGGCGCGCGAGGTGACGCTCACCGGCCCTGACGGGACGTCCGTGGGCCCGGCGCCGGTGCTGGGGGACGAGGCGCGGCTACGACAGGTCGTGACCAACCTCGTGGGGAACGCCGTCGCCCACACGCCGCCGGGCTCGCCGGTCAGGATCGGCGTCGGCAGCGTCACGGGGGCAGGCGGGACGGCGAGCGTCCTGGAGGTCGCCGACCGGGGGCCCGGCATCACCGACGAGCACGCGGTGCGTATCTTCCGGCGGTTCTACCGGGCCGACGGGGCGCGCAACAGGTCCGAGGCGCGTACGACGTCGGGAGCGGGCCTCGGACTCGCCATCGCCCACTCGCTCGTGTCGGCGCACGGGGGTTGCCTGACCCTGCGCAGTACGCCCGGGGAGGGAGCGACCTTCCGGATCCGGCTGCCGTTCGCCGAGGAAGGGCCCTGACACGGCAGGACCCCCGGGCGAGGTGCACCCGGGGGCCTGACGCCGCGCTCCTCCCGCCCTAGGCGCGGGCCGAGTCGGTGTCCGGCGCCGAGTCGGCACGCGCGTCGGCATCCGTGACCGTGTCCGTATCCGCGTCCGTACGTGTGTCCGTGTCCGGAGCGGCGTCCGGGCCACCGGCGTCCTTCGCCGACGTCTCGTTGGTGTCGCGCAGCGGCACCTCGCGGATGAACCACGCCACAGCGAAGGTCAGGACTCCCACCACGGCGCCGCCGATCGCGACGACATGCAGCCCGTTGGTCACCGCGTCGCCGAAGGCGTCCTGGACCGTCTGCGGCAGCTTGCGCAGCAGCTCCGGCGTCAGGTCCCCGGACGCGCCGCCGCCCTTGCCCGTACCGCCGGGTCCGAGCCGGTCGGCGAGGGTGTCCTCCAGGCGGTTGCTGAACAGGGAACCCAGCAGCGCCACGCCGAGCGAGCCGCCGATGAGACGGGCGAGGGTGTTCGCGCCGGTGCCCGCCCCCATGTCCCGGATCTCCACACTGTTCATGGTGATCACCACGGTGTTCTGGACGAGACAGCCCACACCGAGGCCGATCACCGCGGTGAGCAGCGAGCCGACGAGGGTGTTGGTGCCGGCGTCGAGCACCAGCAGGAGCAGCATGCCGACGGTGACCAGCGCACCGCCGAGGATCGGGTAGATCCGGTACTTGCCGGTCTTGGTGACCAGGATGGCGGCGACGACCATCATGTCGACCATGCCCAGCATCATCGGGATGAGCAGCAGACCGCCGGTGGTCGACGAGACGCCGCGGGCGTACTGGGTGTACTGGGGAAGGAAGTTGGTCGCGGTGAACATGGCCGCGCCGCCGAAGAACGACAGCGCCTGGGCGATGATGAAGTTGCGGTCGCGGAACATCCGCGGCGGCATGAGCGGTTCCGCCACCCGCCGCTGGACGTAGCCGAAGGCGATCAGGGCGGCCACGGAGACGACGGCGAGACCGATGATCTGCGCCGAGGCCCAGCCGTACTCCGAGCCGGCCCAGCTCGTCAGCAGGGTGAGGGCGACGATGCCGGCCGTCAGGAGTCCGGTGCCCAGGTAGTCGATCTTCGCGCGGACGGTCGGCGCCGCGGTGTGGATGAACAGGCCGGTCGCCAGCAGCGCCAGGGCGCCGATCGGGATGTTGACGTAGAACACCCAGCGCCAGCCGAAGTTGTCGGTGAGGAAGCCGCCGACGAGCGGGCCGCCCACGAAGGCGGTCGGCATCATGACGGCCATCATGGCCTGGATCCTGCCGCTCTTGCGCGGCGGCACCAGTTCACCGATGATCGCCTGCGCGCCGACCATCAGTCCGCCGCCGCCGAGTCCTTGCAGCGCGCGGAAGCCGATGAGCTGGCCCATGTCCTGGGCCAGTCCAGACAGGACGGAGCCCGCGAGGAAGAGCACGATCGACAGCAGGAAGACGCGCTTGCGGCCGTAGAGGTCGCCGAGCTTTCCCCAGATCGCCGTGGTCGCGGCCGTCGCCAGCAGGTAGGCGGTGACCACCCAGGAGAGATGGTCGAGGCCGCCCAGGTCACCGACGATCGTGGGCAGCGAGGTGGCGATGATCAGGCTGTCGAGCATGGCGAGGAACATGCCGAGCATCAGCCCGCCGATGCCGAGCCAGAAGAAGCGCGCGAGTACGACGTCGTCTGCGCCGCCCGTACCGGACGGCCCCTTCCCCAACTCCACGGTTCCCGTCTCCGACATGGTTCTTCCCCTTCAAGCGTGCTGCCCGGCTGCTCCGTCGACCGGCAGTACCGGCCCTCCCGCACCCGCCGCGCGCTACCGCGGCGAGCCTGCTCTCAGCCTGCCCGCGGGGCCCCTGCCGCGCCCACGACGTTTGTCACCGGTGTGCCACGACGGGTGTCACAGGCAGGCGGCGGGGCCGGGGAACGGCGGGGTCTCGTGGACAGCGCACCGTCCGCTCGGAACGGGGGTCCAGGCGGACGGTGCGGCTCAGCGGCCGGCGAGGCGCCGTGCGGGGCGCCCGGCCGTACCGCCCGTAGGCTGACACGCGCGGTCAGCGTGGAGTAACCCCTTAAACCCCCCTATTACGGCGGCATCACGGCGACGAAGAGGGCCGTGGCTCGCCCGTGGTCCTGGCCGCCGCCGCCGCGGCGGTCCGGGAGATCTCAGGCCTTGTGGGCGACGGCCGCGAAGCCGCCGTCGGCCGGGATGTCCACCGTCAGGGTGTCCTGGGCCGTCGCCTCGTGGCTCTCCCGCACCAGCCCGTCCGGGCCGTCCCTGACCACGTCGACGGTGTACCTGCCGTCCCCCAGGAACGTGAGCGGCACCTCTTCGGTGCGGGCGTCGCCCGCGGTGACACTGCCCAGGAACCACCGGTCGCCGTCGCGGCGGGCGATGGTGGTCTCCTTGCCCGGGTCGCCGGACACCAGCCGCGTCTCGTCCCAGGCCGTGGGCACGTCCGCGAGGAACCTCTCCAGCTCCGGACGCTTGCGGTACTCGTCAAGCGAGCCGGCGAAGTTCTGGAAGCCGGACTCGTAGACCACCGAGAGCACCAGCTCCGCGGCGTCGGACACCGGGATCTTGCCGGTCTGGAAGTCCATCGGGGTGAAGTCCATCGAACACGATTTCACACGCACTTCAGGGCCGTTTGCAAGGGGCATGACAACTCTGGTTCCGCGCGGCTGCTCCCGTCCATGGTCCAGAATGACGCACGGAACTTCCCTGCCGAACAGGAGTGTTGACATGACAGACCTGCCACTCGAAGACGCGCCGCGAACCGTCGAGGAATGGCGCGGCTACCTGGCCGAGTACGGCAAGGAGTACGTGGAGGCCAACGAGGACGAGGAGTACTCGTCCCTGACGGCCGAGCAGATCGAGAGCCACTGGCTCGGCGCCGAGCCTGCGGGTGAGCAGACCATAGCGGCCCAGGAGCAGCGTCTGGGCATCCAATTCCCGCCCAGCCTGCGGGCGTTCCTGACCGTCACCGACGGCTGGCAGGGGGTCGGCGGGTGGATCGACCGGATCAGCCCGTGCGCCGAGATCGACTGGATGCGGAACACCGGGCCGGGCGACAGCTTCATTCATCTCTACGCCGAAGGGGAAGACCCCGAGGACGACACCATCAGCCTCGCCGACTTGTTCCGGCGCGCCCTGCTGGTCGCCGCCGGCGAGGATCTGTGGCTGCTCGATCCCACCGAGACCCAGCCGGACGGTGAGTGGACCGCCTACGAGTTCACGCCCAAGTACGGGACGGTCGAGGAGTATCCGAGCTTCGCGGAACTGTTCCACGAGAGCAAGGACCAGATATGACAAGGGATCGCGTTGTCTTCTGTCACCACATGATGTTCAGTGTTGAGCCGTGATCACCAACCGCGCCTTCCGGCGCCTCACGACCGTATTAGCCATCCTCTCGGCCGTGTTCACCACGGCGGTGAGCGCACCCGTAACGGCCCAGGCCGCTACCGGAGATACCGCCCCGCCCGAATTCGTCGCCCTGCACGACGTGGCACCGTCCATTCTGCAGGAGATCCGGTACAACACCCCGCACAACTTCATGGGCAGCAGGATCAACGGCTACGAAGAGCCGCTGTGCATCCTCACCGCCCCGGCGGCCCAGGCGCTGGCGAAGGCGGAGCGGACGTTCCTCGCGCAGGGCTACACCCTCAAGGTGTACGACTGCTACCGGCCGCAGCGCGCCGTCGACAGCTTCGTGACCTGGGCCGAGGATCTGGACGACGAGCTGATGAAGGGCGAGTTCTATCCACGGGTGGAGAAGACGGACCTCTTCACCGACGGGTACATCGCGGCCAAGTCCGGTCACAGCCGGGGAAGTACGGTGGACCTGACCCTGGTGAAGCTGCCCGCGGCCACCACCCGCCCGTACGTGCCGGGCGAGCCCCTTGCCCCCTGTTACGCGCCGGCCAAGAAGAGATTCCCGGACAACTCCATCGACATGGGGACGGGATACGACTGCTTCGACACCCTGGCCCACACGCTTGATCCCCGTATCGTCGGGACGCAACGGGCCAACCGGCTGAAGCTGAAGAACGCCCTGGAATCCCTCGGCTTCGTCAATCTCGCCGAGGAGTGGTGGCATTTCACCTATTCGCCGGAAACTTTCCCCTCGGACTACTTCGACTTCCCGGTGTCCCGGGACTCGCTGAGCAATTAATGCCGGTCCCCGCGAGCTGCCCCGTGGCACCCTGGAACGGAGCGCCACAGACAGACGAAGGAGAGTGCCCCATGACGTGGTCGACCTAGCCGCCCGCCCGGAGGTTCCGGGGGCACGGGCGGCGGGTTCCGGAAGGAACGAGATGTCCCGTACGGACAAGACCAAACCGTTGTGGGTGCGCTGCGCCGAGCACCGTCCTCGTCCGGCTCATGACCACCGTCACGGCTCGTGCGACCTGCCGCCGAACCCGACGCGGGAGGGGCCGGACACACACTGCCGGTGGGTGTACTCCTGGTTCGGTGAGACCTGCTGCTCGGGGCCCAACGGGCGTGCGGCCAAAAGGGAGTCGGGGGACATGAACCGGGCCCGCAACCGCGCGGACCGCTACGCGGGCCGGCTCGAAGCCCGCCGGTGTGTCACCTCCGGAGACGACACCTGCTGACCGGCCCGGCGCCCCGGGTGGGCATGAGCACCTGCCCCCGGCACCGCACCGGCCCCCTCCCCGTGGTTCTGACCGGGGAGGGGGCCGATGCGCCTGATGGGTCAGCTGCCCGAGCAGCCGGCCACGGTCGCCTGTGAAGCGTCGTGGATCAGCGCGTCCTGCGCCGCCTTCAGCCGTTTCACATCGGGCTTGACGACCTTGCGGTCGTACGTCATCAGGCCGTTGAGTTCACCCTCGACGTCCGATATCTGCGTGTACACAGCGCCGTTGCTGCCCTGGCACGCCAACTGGTGGACCTCGGCGAGCCGCGCCAGGTAGTCGTCCGTGTAGGCCGCCGGATCGACGTCCACGTACGACTGCTGCACCGCCCAGGCGTGTCCGGGCACCGCGAGTCCGAGTCCGCCGTACTCGCCGCTGACCAGGGCGCGCTTGCCGTCGGGGTTGGGCGGCAGGGCGGGACTCGGATAGCCGTGCTCGTCCATGATGTCGCCGGTCCCGCCGTCCGCCCCCAGATTGAGCCCCGACATGTTGTTGACCAGCCGCGTCGGGTCCCAGGCCTTGGCCTGTTCGGCGATGCGGCCCACGTCGTACTGGCCCCAGCCCTCGTTGAAGGTGACCCACATGACCACCGAGGGGTGGCTGCTGTGCTGGTCGATCATGGTCTTCAGCTCACGCTCGTACTCGGCACGGGCGGCCGTGTCCGGCTCCGCGCTCATCGCCGGCATGTCCTGCCAGACCAGCAGGCCCAGCTTGTCCGCCCAGTAGAACCAGCGGTCGGGTTCCACCTTGATGTGCTTGCGGACCGAGTTGAAGCCCATCTGCTTGTGCGTCTTCAGGTCGTAGGCCAGCGCCTCGTCGGTCGGCGCGGTGTGCAGCCCGTCCGGCCAGAAGCCCTGGTCGAGCGTGGCCATCATGAAGACGGGCTTGCCGTTGAGTACGGTACGCGGCGTGCCGTTCACGTTCTCGACGGCGATGGAGCGCATCCCGAAGTAACTGCCCACCTGGTCCTGCCCGACGCGCACCTTGAGCTGGTAGAGGAACGGGTCGTCCGGGGACCACAGATGCGCCTTGTTGATCTTCAGGTTGACCGGTGCGCCGGTGCGTCCCGCGGCGGTCGCGATCTTCCGCTTGCCGTCGTAGGCCGTCGCCGTGACCGGGACACCGTCCGGTACGCCCTTGACCTCGACGGTGGCCCGGCCCGCCGTGACGTCCGGGGTGATCTTGAGGTCGGCGGCGTGGGTGGCGGCCACCGGCTCCATCCACACCGTCTGCCAGATACCGGACGACGGGGTGTACCAGATGCCGCTGGGGTCGAGGCGCTGCTTCCCGACCGGCGGGTTCTCGCCGTCCGCCGCGTCGGTCGGGTCGTAGACGCCGACGATCAGCTCCTGGGTACGGCCGGGCTTCAGCGCGCCGGTGATGTCGGCGCTGAACTTGTCGTAGCCGCCCTTGTGCTGGGCGACCGCCTTGCCGTTGACGTACACGTCGGCCTGCCAGTCGACAGCTCCGAAGTTGAGCTGGAGATGCTTGCTCTTGCCGACCTTCCAGTCCTTGGGAACGGTGAAGGTGCGGCGGTACCACATCCGGTCCTCGTGGCGTTCGATGCCGGAGAGCTGGGACTCGACCGGGTACGGCACGAGGATCTTCTCGGCGAGCTGCTTGCCGACCGGGGGCTTGTCGCCCGGCTGTGCGGCGGCGAACTGCCACTGGCCGTTGAGGTTCTGCCAGTCGTCGCGGGTGAGTTGGGGCCGCGGGTACTCGGGATGGGCGTTCTTCGGGCCCACCTCGTCGGCCCACTTGGTGCGCAGCTCGTACTCCGAGTTGTTCGGCCCGCTGCTCCAGAACTGTCCGACGGCGGCGCCGTCCGAGCCGGTCAGGCCGCCGTTGCCGTCGTACGTGAGGTCGGCCTGGCCACTGGCGCCGCCGCCCTTCTTGCCGACGACCGGTTCCTTGAGTCCGACGACCAGGGAGCGCGGGTCGGCGGGGTCGGCCTTGACCGTGCCGAGCGGCCACTTCGCGCCGCCGATGACGGCCTGGAGGTGGTCGGCGAGGCCGCTCGGGAGCGCCGCGAGGGGCTGTGCGAAGTCGAGTCTGAGGCTGCGGCCGTCCTTGAGGACAGTGGTCGAGATGGCCCCGTCGTAGTCCCAGTCGGCGGGGAGGCGGAACGCGGAGGAGGGGATGGCCTCCTTCTCCTGGCCGGGTTCGGTCCAGCGCAGATGGAGGTTGGAGCCGCCGGTGTGCTCGAAGTACTCGACCTTGATGTCGTAGGCCTTACCGGCCGTCAACTCGACGGGCTGGGAGGTCTGTTCCTTCTCCCAGTCGTCGACCCAGTGGTCGATGGTCAGCTTGCCGTCGACCCAGAGCCGGAAGCCGTTGTCGCCGATGACGGAGAAGGTCGTCGCACCGGTCTCCTCGGGCACGACCTCGCCCGTCCAGCGCACACTGGCGTCGTCGGCCTGGCCGGTGGCGGTCTGCAGCCGCGAGTCGAGGCTGTTGAAGTCGATGTTCGGGTCGAAGCCGGTGGCCTTCAGCTCACCGAAGTCGAAGGCGCCCGGGGCGGACTGGGTGAAGTATTCGCCCTTGAGGCCGTGTGCTCCTGCGGGGTCCTCGGCGGCTCCGGCTGCCCCGGCCGACGGCGGCACGGTCAGGACGGCGAGGCCGAGCCCGGCGGCCAGAAGCATGGCCAGTTTGCCTCTGAGTCGTTTGGTGCGCACGAATTCTCCTTGACTGAGATACGGCACTCGATTACTTACAGTCAGTACAACGTTGGAAACAGTGGCCGTTGCATGACAACATGCCACCGGCCGGGCTGTCCAGAGTCGTGCGCGGGCATTGCCGCCGGTTCAGCTGTGCGCGGTGCGGCGACGGCCGGGGGTGAGCAGGTAGGCGAGCGCCATGTCGCTGAGCTCGTCGGCGTACTGACGCCGGGCCACCTCGCCGGTGACGGGATCGGGGCGTACGGAGTTGTGGAAGCAGGCGCCGAGGACGGCGCGGGCCACGGTGTCCAGGGCTGCCGCCGGGTCCGGGCGCCGGATCTCGTGGGTGTGAGGAGCCGCCGCTTCGAGCAGGAGACGGTGGATCTCGCTGATCGTGCGGGCACCGCGGTCCAGCGCGCCGGCTCCCCGCGTCCGCAGCAGTTCGGGGAAGAGGGTGCTGTGGTCGGCGAAGGACTGCAACAGCGCGTGGGCGTAGGCGTCCATGACGCCGGCAAGTGACGGCTCGGCCGTGCGCAGCCGCTCCGCCACGTACTCCTCGCGCCGCTCCAGCATCCGCTCCGTGAGGGCGGCGATCAACTGCTCCTTGCCCTCGAAGCGGCGGTAGATCGAGCCGACGGCGACGCCGGCGCGCTCCGCGACGCCGGTCATCGTCATCTCCTCCAGGCCGGACGAGGAGGCGATGTCCTCGGCCGCCCGCAGGACGCGAGCCAGCGTCGCGGCGCTGCGCGCCTGCCGGGGCTGCCGGTAGGGCGCTGCGCGGTTCGGCTCGTCGGTCATGTCACGCATCGTATCGGCGGGGGTCTCGGCGGGGCTCACAACGCGAGGCCGCAACGTCGCCGCCGCGGCTTGAAATGGCTTGGCGCGGCCCGGTTGAGTGCTGATAAAATTCATGGCCCTCCGGGACGGCGGATCCCGGGGCGACGACGGGGGGATTTGTGTCGTTCGAAGAAGAATGGGCCGCGTCCAAGGCCGATGCGCTTGACCGGCGCTCGGACGCCATGCGGCTCAATCACCTGGAGCCTACTCCGAGTTCCGGTCCCGGAGGAACTCCTTCCGGTGGAACCCTGGATTACAACACGGATTCCATCAACGGGAATGCGAATCTGCTCATCGAAATCGCCGGCTTTCTCTACGAAGGCAGGCCGGACGGCGACCTGTGCACCCTGGCCAGGGAGCCGAGGGCGCATCATGACGTCGCGGCCCAGGTGGAGCGCTTCGGCCGGTTCGCCGACGACCAGTTCCAGGACACGGTGGCGCTCTTCGCCGCTCTCGCCACCCGCCTGAAGACCACCGGGACGGATTTCGTGACCGTGGACGACGACAACGTACGGCGATTCCTCGGACTGGTCCTGAGCGACGGTCAGTACGTGGCACCGGAGGCGAAGTGAGCGGGCTGAGCCACCGCAAGGACGTCGAATTCCTGGAAGGCTGCAATCCGGCGCTCGTGGAGCGGAATGCCGACGAGTTCCAGCGGTTACGCGACATGCTGGCGGAAGTCGACGAGCCCGCCGAGCGGGCGGAGAAGCGAACGCACTGGAAAAGTGAGGGCAGTCAGCATTACGAAGCGCGCGTCGCGGAGGCGCGCAAACTGCTGACGAGCATGGCGGAGGGGTACGGCCAGGCGAGCAGCACCCTGCGCGCGTACGCCTGGGCGCTGGAGAGCGCGAAGGGCTACTACTCGGCGGGAAAGGAGAACGAACAGGCCCTGGCCGATCTCATCGGTACCAAAGGCACGGCGGTCACCCGTAAGGCGCAGGACGCGGAGCCCATGCGGCAGTGGGAGGACATGCGGGCGACGACGGGTGTCCTCGACTTCTTCGCCGAACTCACCATGGACGTCGACGACATCAAGGACGCGGCGAACCAGCTGCATGACGCAGCGGGCGGCTGCTTCCATCTCGCGAAGACCACGGAGAAGGAAGCCCGCGACATCTGCGTCCACGGAATGAAGCAGGCCTACGATCTGCTGCCCGAGTTCCGGATGGGTTTCATCGACCGGGTGGACATCGTCTCGGCCATCGCAGCGATGCGCAGGGAGGCCCAGGAGGCGAGCGACAACCCCCTCACGCATCTGCCCGGCAGCGGCCCCAAGCACGACTACGTCGCAGAAACCGGGTCCAGTCCCGTCTCACCGACGCTGAGCGACATCCGGACCCGGCTGGCCCATCTGCCGGACGCGAAGGACGCCTACTGGAACCCCCCGTCCACGGACAAGGAGAAGGCGGCCTGGATCGCAGCGAACAAGGAGATCATCCAGGCCGCGGCAACGAACTCCGGACTGCCGGCGGACATGGTCGCGGGCATCGCGTGGCAGGAGATCGCGGGCCAGCCGGGATTCCTGGACGACATCACCGACACCATCCGCGAACAGGCCGACGCGCCTTGGGGGTTGAGCCCCGTCTCGCCGGAGAATCTGCCGTGGCGTCTCGGCGGGACACCGGACGAGACGTCCTTCGGCCCGATCGCGATCCAGGTACGGCGGGGCGCCGAGGTGCTCGGCTACGATCCGGACAATCTCACCGACCTCCAGCGGTCGGTCGTGGAGGAGTCCCTCCAGGACCCGGGCCAGAACATCTTCATCGCCTCCGGGTATCTGGCCCAGCTCAAGGCGGAGAGCGAGTTCGCCGACGTACCGCCGCAGGAGATGACGTCCGCCCAGTACCAGGAACTCGCCGCGCGGTACAACGGCGGACCGTACTGGGAGTCGGGCAAGGCCCAGACGTACGGCCACAACTTCGACCGCGACCTCGACCACGCAAGGGAAGCACTGCGCTGATGCTTGACCGCACCGAAGCCACCCGGACGACCGAGGACCAGGGCTGCCTGCGGTGGGTCCTGGCCGTTCCGCTCGTGCTCCTCCACCTCGTGGCGGCCTGGTTCTGCTACACGGCGCTGACCATTGAACCGGGGGGCAGTTGGGACGACGACGCACGCGCCGGGATCGTCCTGTCGTGCCTGCTCACCCTCGTGGCAAGCGGTCTGGCCCTGCTGATCACACTCGCGCCCTCGGTGCGGCGCACGATGGGTCGCTGGTGGCTGGCGCCGCCGGTGGTGCTGGGTGTCGTGGCGGCGGTCCGATGGGCGACGACGGGGTGACGGGGAGCCGTTGGGGAGTGAGGAGCAGGGTTTCGTAGGTGTGGTGACGGCGGGTGCCGGTGCGGTGGTGCAGCAGCTCCGCCGCGCGGGCGGGTTCGCCCGCGTCCATGAGGGCACGGGCGAGGGTGTCCTGGATGATCTCGCGCTCCACCCGTACTCCCCCGATCCGCTCGGCCTTCTCACCCAGGCCGCTCAACAGGTCCGCCGCAGCGCGGGGGCGCCCCGCCGTGACCTCCGCCAGCGCCTCGACCACGGGCGCCAGGACCTCGCGGTAGTCGGCGCGTTCGTCGGCCGACGCCCGGCGGGAGAGCTGGTGCAGGTCGTCGGTCGCGCCCTCCACGGCGAGCGCCAGGGCGAGGTTGAAGGTGTGGAAGACCTCCGCCGTACCGCCCGGCGCGGCGAGCAGTTCCCGGATGTGGTCCGGGTCGCTGCGGCCCGCCGGTGACTGACCGGCCAGCAGCAGGCGCCAGTTCGTCGCGGCCCGCATGCCGACGTCCGTACGTGCCAGGGCCGTGTCGGCCCGTCGGCGCGCGTCGGCGAAGTCGCCGCAGGCGATGGACTGCAGGGCGGCGTGCCAGTTCAAGTGCCGCGCCTGGAGCGCGTGCGGGTCGGTGGCGAGCCAGTCGTCGAGGAAGCCGCTGCCGGCGGGGCCTGTGCCCAACTCGTGCTCCGCGTGCGCCAGGGCGTGCGCGGCCACGCCCGAGCGGGGATGGCGGACCAGGGCCCGCTCCGCCAGCGCGTGCGCCTCGCGTACCCGGCCCTGCTCGGCCCGGGTCGAGGCCAGCCAGCTCACCCAGGGCCAGCTGTCCGGACCGGCGTGCGCGGCCTGATGCTCCATCAGCAGGTTGCCCCGCGCGCGGTAGTCGGCGTCCTCGCAGGCGGAGAAGGCACCCAGCATGATCCCGGCCTGCTCGTCGGCGGGCCAGCGGTCGAAGTGCCCCGCCAAGTGGTCGGCCGTCAGCCGGTACTGCCGGTGGGTATGGAGGAACACCCCGTGGACCAGGCTCGCTTCCCGCTCCCCCGCGGCCCGCGCGTCCCGGTGCGCGATCACCAGTTGCTCCTTGAGCACCGTGTCGTCCCAGTGCCCGCCCGCTGCCAGGGCGAGCAGCGCCCGCGCCACACCGCAGTCCGGGTCCGAGCCCACCCACTCACGCAGCAGAGGCAGCGTCCGCCCGCTCAGGGACAGCAGCGCCTCCACCGCCCGCTCCGCCACCGGCGCGTCCGCCGCCGTCCCACCACTCCGCGCCGTCCCGCCGGTCATCCGCTGCTCGCCGTCCTGCTCACACACTGGACATGAACACGGCGGTGCAGATGATGCCGCTGTTGCCGCAGTGGTTACGCGGCAGGCTCAGCGGCAAGCCGGTCTGGTTGCCGTTCGCGAGTCCGCTGCCGGTCACCGTCGCGCCCTCGGCCCGCGCGTCGTCATGACTGGCACAGGTGTTGCCGAACGCCGCGTTGCCGACCCCGACGACGTTCGCCTGGGCGGCGCCGGCCGGGAGCAGCGCCACCCCGGCCACCGCGCCCAGCATCGCGGCCCGCGCGCCCATGCGCCCCGCGCTGCCGCCCGTACCCCGCGTCTCGACACCCATCAGGTTCCTCCTTCGTCCGGGCCCTGACCGATCCGGGCCGCACCTCCACCAACGACGGAACCCGGCTCACGACACGCGAAACCCCAGGTCACCCCCGGCCGGGTGTCAGGACCAAGCAGAGCGACACGGACCTGACCGAGGACCGCACGCCTGAGACCTGTCTCGGCACCCTGCGGATCGCCGGCTACATCGGTGACCCGCTGGTCGACGACAAGGTCGCCGCCTATCCGGTGCTCGCGGGCGAAGGTCCGGTCACGGTCCTCGTCGACGGGAAACCGACCAGGCGTACTCCTTCACCTTCGGGTAGCCGTCAGGGCGGTGAGGGCCGCGTGCGCCTTCGGCGCGTGGAGCGGGCTGAAGTGGGGATTGACGGCGAGAGCCTGCTTCAGCCCGTCCCGCGCGGCGGAGGTGTTGCCGAGGGCCCGCTGGATCATCGCGCGGTGGTAGTGGAACAGGGCGTTGCGGGTGCCGAGGGCGAGCGCCCGGTCGGACTCGGCGAGGGCCTCGTCGTCCTGGCCGTTGACGTGCAGCGCCCAGGCCAGGGCGTCGTGGGAGTCGAGGAACGGCCGGCTCTTGAGGCCCTGCCGGGCGATGGTCAGGGCCCGGCCGGGGTTTCCGTGGTCGGCTTCGAAGAGCGCGGCGTCCGCGTCGAGGGCGACGCCGTTGTCGGTGAAGAGCTTCTGTTCGGCGCGGAAGACCTGGAACTGCTGGGCGGCCTCCCGCGGATGGCCGAGCGACCGGTGCAACTCGCCGAGCTGGAGCACGTATTCGGGCAGCGGTACGCGCTGCACGGCGCGGCCGAGGTCGGCGACGGCCGCCTTGGTCCTGCCGAGCGCGGCCTCGGCCCTGGCCCTCGCCTGGAGCAGCGGGGTGTAGGAAGGCGCGGCGCGCAGTCCGGCCTCGGCTTCGTCGAGTGCGGTGGCCGGGTCGCCCTGGTTGAAGGCGAGTTCGCTGAGGTAGTAGCGGGCGAAAGCCTGGTCGGCGGGGCCTGCCGCGTCCTGGAGGGCGCGCCGCATGTCGGTACGGGCGGTCTTGGTGTCGCCGCGCAGCTCAGCGACGTAGGAAGCACGCGACAGGGACGGTGCCCCGGGTTTGAGGTCGACCATCTTCTGTACGGCGTCGGCCGCTTCGGAGTAGCGGCCGAGCTGGGTGTAGGCGTCGGCGAGCGTGCCGTACAGGGACGAGTTGTACGGGTTGACGGCGACGGCGCGGCGGGCCCAGTCGAGTGCCTGGCTGAAGCGGTGGCGGCCCGCTTCCAGGGCGCCCATGCCCCCCATCGCGGTGAAGTTGTCAGCGGGCGCCAGTTTCAGTGAGCGCTTGAGCGCGGCTTCGGCCTTGGGGTAGTACGTCGGGTCGGCCGTGGTCTTGGCCTGCTGGACGTAGTCCAGCCCCAGGGTCGCCAGGCCGACGGCGTCCGTCGGGGTGTGGCGCAGGTGGTTCTGGAGCGTGGTGATGCCGGCGGACAGCGGATCGGCCCCGGTCGCGGGCCCGGCCGCCTCGGTGCGCGGGGAGATGCCGCTGCCGTGGCGCCCCGCGTCGCGTGGCGCGAGGCCGATGCCTCCGGCGACGAAGAGTCCCACGCCGAGCGCCACGGTCACGGCGGCGGCCGGCAGAGTGCGTCGGCGCGCTGCGCGCCGGCGGAGGAAGTGCGTCAATTCCCGCTCCGGTGAGGGGTGGTTGGACGGGCGAACTAGGAGTGCTTCGACGCCGGAGGCTTGAGCGTCGCGTAGACGACGACGTTGTCCCGGTAGCCGCCGCGCTCGCGGTCGTAGCTGCCGCCGCAGGTGATCAGCCGCAGCACGGGAGGACCTGCCGTGACGTAGACCTGGTCGTCGGGGAAGGCGTCCTTCTCGTACTGGCGCAGCGCCCGGACGGTGAAGTCGGCCTTGGTGTGGTCACCGCGTTCGACGCTGATGGTGTCGCCCGGGTGGAGCGAGGACAGGCCGTAGAAGGCGGCGGGGCCGGTGGCCGAGTCGACGTGCCCGACGATGACGGCGGCGCCCGGATCACCGGGCCGCGGGCCGTCGCTCCACCAGCCGATCTGGTCGGGACGCTGCGGTACGCCGAGGTGGCCGTCCTGTTGCACCCGCAGACCGATGAGCGCGTGGTCGAGGCCGATCGCGGATATTCGTATGCGCATCGGTGGCGCCGCGCGCGGGTGCTGCGTGGCGGTGTGGCCGTCCGTGCCGTGCGGCAGGGGAAGTGCGCCTCTGTCCACCTGCTCGGGCGCCGGGGACCGGTCGGTGACGAGGGCGACGGTGCCGGTGACGGCCAGCACGACGCCGGCCGCGAGCGCCGCGAGCGCGGCTGCCCTTCGGC
>NZ_JTIY01000001.1:5120643-5138439 GCF_000818175.1 Streptomyces sp. AcH 505 | reverse complement strand
CCGCTCACGCCTGTCCCGCGCGCCGCCGGCGCAGGGCCAGGACTCCGGCGCAGGCCAGGAGCGCGCCGCCGCCGATGGCTGCCGCGGAGGCGACGGGGAAGTCCCCGCCGAAGGCGCTGCCGCCGAAACCGGCGCCGACGCCGCCGTCCGGGTGCAGGGAGTCGGCCTGGTTGACCGCGGCGGTGTTGGGCAGCGCCACGTACGGGAACGTGTCACCGGGCTGACGGTACGGGGCGTCGACCGCGTCACCCGCGGCCAGCGCTGGCACGATCTTGCCGGTCTGCGCGGCGCCTTCGAGTGCCTGCAGTTCGATGTCGACGACATCGTCGTTGAGCCGGCGTCCGTTGGGGAAGCCGCCCAGGTCGCCGCCGATGACACCGAGCCGGTTCGGGTTGGCCGAGACCGGCACCGACATGTTGAGGCGCAGTTCCTCCGCCGGGAGGAACGCCTTCTTGTCGGCGTCCGCGTTGAGCAGCTGCGAGTTGAGGTCCGCCTTGACCGGACCGCACGCCTTGCAGAGCCCGGTCAGGAAGATCTCGACCAGGTCGTTACGGGGGGTGGCGGGCGCCGGAACGTTGTAGATGTTCTGGATGAGCTTGGGCACGATCGGGTCCTTGACCGCGTTCACGACCGGGGTGACCGTGTGGTCCTTCTCCGGCGGCAGCGCGTTGAAGGCGTCCTTGTACTTGAGGGGTACGACCACCTCGTTGACCAGCGGGTTACCGAGGCGGGAGACCTGGTGCCAGCCGCCTTCGCCGCCCTTGTCGGGCGCACCGGGACCGCCCTTGCCGTCAGCCGCCGGCTCCGCGTTCTCGCTGCCCTTGCCGGTGACGACCGCGCCCTGCCGGTCGGTGGTGGACCACACGCCGACCACGGGGTTGCGCTTGGCGTCGCCGTTGAGTGCCAGGTCCTTCTTGGGCACCTGGATGGCGATGGTGTTGACGTTGTACCCGGCGAGCGTGTTGTGACCGGTCTCCTTGAGGTTGCCCCCGTAGAGGAGGTCGAAGATCCGCAGATCAAGGAAGAACGGGTCGGACGCCTGGCCCGCGTACGTCTGGCCGCCGTTCGGCAGGGACACGGTGGCCTGCTCGCGCAGCGCCGCGTAGTCCGGCATCGACGCCTTGCCGACGTTGGACGGCGCCGCAGGGGCGTCCTTGAGCAGTGTCTTGGTGTTGCCGCTGCCGTCGGTGGCCGTCAGGGAGTACGTCTGGCGGAAGTTCAGCGTCTCGTCGTCCAGGGACTTCACGACGCCGGTGTTGTAGAGGAACTGGTTGGCGTCGTCCCGGACGTGGTTGGTGAACGACCAGGTGTACGTGGTGTCGGGCTTGCCGTCGCCGTTCCCGTCGATCTTGATGTTGTAGTGCGCGTCGTCGGCGAACGGGTAGAAGTTCGGGCCGCCGTTGGGCTCCTCGAACGGGATCCAGTTCGCCACCAGCGTGACCGTGTCCGGCTTGTCGGGGCTGGTGAAGGCGTAGACGTCCGTGTTGTCGGCCCTGGGGTCACCACCCGTCAGCGGCGCCTCGCGGTGGCTGGAGGCGGCGCTGGTGCCCGGCGCGAGGCCGGTGACAGCGGCGGCGGCCAGCAGGGCGAGGGCGCCGGCAGAGGCGAGCGCGCGTTCTGCCGGGCGTCCCGGAATTCTTCGGCGTGACAGACGGGAGGACTGCATGGGCCATCCATTTCCGGTGTGAGCGCCGTACCTCGCGGGGACCGGGCGGTGGGTACGGCTGAGATCGGTGGACGCTCGAAGCCCCACACAGACCCTCCGGCAGTGCCCCGATCGGCATGAGCCGTGTGGCAAAAGGCCAGCAATGTGACTTAAAGCTCCCACCAAATCACCATGCGCATAGGGCGCTCGCAATGCCCGTGAGCCGAATGAGGCGAGCGCCGCCCGTCGCCCCCTGGGCCGGTCCGACGACCCCGCCCGGCCGTTCGGGTGACCGCACCGCCCGCCGCGACACGCGCGCCGGCCGACCGGGTAGCAGTGCGAGACCCGACCCGGCGCCCTGGAGGCATCCATGACCCACCGCCAGCTCGGGCGGCGCGCCGCAGTGGTGGCGGGCGGTCTGCTGTGGCTGCTCGGGACTGCCGCACCGGCGGCCCAGGCGGCCCAGGCCCATCCGCTCGGCAACTTCTCGGTGAACCACTACACCGGATTCACCGTGCGTCCCGACCGTGTGGACGTCCTGGCGGTCACCGACACCGCGGAGATTCCCACCCTCCAGGCCGCACCGCGCATCGACACGGACGGCGACGGCACCCCGAGCGCCGCCGAACGCGCCGCGTGGGCCACCGCGCGCTGCGCCGAGACGGCGGGGAAGCTCGCCGTGGCCGCGCCCCGGCGCCTGACCTGGAAGGTCAGCTCCGCCACTTTCGCCTACCGGCCGGGACAGAGCGGACTGCGCACCAGCCGGCTCGACTGCCGCCTCCGGGCTCCGCTGGAGCTGACGGACGGCCCGCAGACGCTACGGATCGACACGGGCGCCGACAGGGCCCGGGTCGGCTGGAACGAGATCACAGCGAAGGGTGCGGGTACGCATCTGCGGGACTCCACGGTGCCCGCGTCGTCATCGACCGGTGAACTCCGGCACTATCCGCGCGACTTGCTCGCCACTCCGCTGGGCGACACCACGGCGCGGTTCACCGCCGTCCCCGGCGCCGCCGCTTCGAGCGGTACGGAAGGGACGTCCCGGGCCGGGGCTGTGGGCGGACTCACCGGAGGCGTCGAAGCGCTCTCCCGGCGACTGACGTCGCTCACCGGCACGCGGACGCTCACCGTCCCGGTCGGGGTGCTCGCCGTCCTGCTGTCCGTCGTGCTGGGCGCGGGGCACGCGCTGCTGCCCGGCCACGGCAAGACCGTCATGGCCGCCTATCTCGCCGGCAAGCGGGGCAGCACCCGGGACGCGCTGACCGTAGGCGCGACGGTGACCGCCACCCACACCGCGGGGGTGCTGGTCGTCGGCCTCTGTCTCACCACCTTCTCCGCACTCGCCGGTGACACCGTGCTGAACTGGCTGGGCGTGGTGAGCGGCGCGCTGGTGGCAGCGGTCGGCGCGGCCCTGCTGCTCGACGCGGTGCGCGGGGCGCGCCGCAGGCGTCTCGACGCCGCCGCGATCGGCGCCCTGCCGCCGAGCGCTCGGGAGCCGGCGCTGGTGGGCGCCGCGGGCGCCGCCGACACGGCTGCGGAGATCGCGCACGGTCACACGCATGACACAGGGCATAGGCACGGGCCTCAGCACGGGCTCGGGCACGGGCACGGCCACGGACCTGCGGACGGGCACCATCGGAATCACCATCACCCGCATGAAAAGCCGCACCGGCACGGGCTGTTCGGACACCACCACCACAGCCACTCGCCGTCCGCCACGGACGCCGGCCGGCCGTACACCAGGCGCGGGCTGATCGGCCTCGGCGTCGCCGGCGGCCTCGTACCGAGCCCGTCCGCCCTGGTCGTCCTGCTGGGCTCGATCGCCCTGGGCAGAACCGTCTTCGGAGCCGGGCTCGTACTCGCGTACGGCCTCGGCATGGCCGCCACCCTGACGGCGGTCGGCCTGATCCTTGTCCGCCTCGGAGACAGGCTCGGCACGCTCACGGACCGCCCGCTGTTCGCGTTCCTCCGGCGCGTCGCGCCCAGCACCGCCCTGCTGACGGCCGCGCTCGTCCTTGTCGTGGGCCTCGGACTGATGATCCGCAGTCTGCCGCCGGTGCTGTGAAGCGGACGGTGTCGTGAGGCGGACGGTGGCCTTTGACAAAACGGAACACGGTTCCGTAAATTAAACGGAACGACGTTCCGATTTCAGCGCCGTCCGAAACAGGCGTCGCTGACCGCTGAATGGATCCCCAGCATGAGTGAACCTTCCGCCACCCCCGTCCTGTCCGTCGCACCCGTCGTGCTGCCGGCTCCCGGCCGCGCCGTGGACCTGGAGATACGCGTCTCCGCGCCCGTGACCGGCAGCGACCTGCCGGTGATCCTGCTCTCGCACGGCCAGGGTTTCTCCAACCATCTCTCCTCGCTGAACGGCTACGCGCCCCTCGCCCAGTTCTGGGCGGCGCAGGGCTTCGTCGTCATCCAGCCCACCCATCTGAGTTCCAGGTCGCTGAGCCTGGATCCCGCCACTCCCGGGGCGCCGCTGTTCTGGCGCTCGCGCGCCGAGGACATGCGGGCGGTCCTCGACCAGCTCGACGCGGTCGAGGCCGCCGTACCGCAGCTCGTCGGGCGCCTGGACCGGAACAGGGTCGCGGTGGCGGGCCACTCCATGGGCGGCCACACCGCGAGCCTGCTGCTCGGCGCCCGGCTCACCGACCCGGACGACGGCGTGGAGGTGAACATGGCCGAGCCGCGGATCAAGGCGGGGGTCCTGCTCGGCGCGCCCGGCAGGGGTGGCGACGCCCTCAGCGAGATCGCGGCCACGAACTACCCCGTCTTCCTGACCACGGACTTCTCCGCGATGACGACGCCCACGCTCGTGGTCGCCGGCGACAAGGACACCTCCACCCATCTGACGGTCAACGGCCCGGACTGGCATGCCGATCCGTACCTCCTCGCCCCCGGCCCCAAGTCCCTGCTCACCGTCTTCGGAGCGGAACACGGCTTCGGCGGGGTCTCCGGTTACGACGTCGCCGAGACCACCGACGAGAACCCCGGGCGGG
Organism: Streptomyces sp. AcH 505; assembly: GCF_000818175.1. Classification (GTDB taxonomy): domain Bacteria; phylum Actinomycetota; class Actinomycetes; order Streptomycetales; family Streptomycetaceae; genus Streptomyces. The sequence goes on along the minus strand of NZ_JTIY01000001.1, from coordinate 5,133,792 downwards.
TGGCCGCGGTCGCGCGGCTGACCTCGGCGTATCTCCGCAGCGAGCTGTACCCCGGAGACACCGCCTGGCAGGACGCACGCGCCGCGCTGACCGCCGGTCCCGACGCGCTCGGACGGATCGAGTCCAAGTAGATCGGCTTCCGCGCCGGGAGGGGTCCCGGCGCGGACGGGTTGGATCCGGTGCGGGGGAATCCCCTCGAACCAGGAGGTCCAACTGATGAGTACGGGTATGCGCTCACGCGCGGCCACGGCGGCGTTGACGGTGTCGATGGCGGTCGCGCTGGGGCTCGGTGTGACAACGGCGGCGTACGGCGCCAGCCAGGGGCCCTGCTACGACGGCCGGTGTGACATCACGGTCTCAAAGCCCAGGACGGTCAAGGTCAACGGAAACCGCTTCGGCTTCGCGAACCTGAAGGTCACACACACCGGCCCCGACGTGGTGAAGGTGTCGGCCGCCATCACGGGCGGCGGCGCCCACCTCGGCGGCAGCGCCAGCGCCGGCGGCCTGGTCAGGCTCAACAACCTGGACATCTATGTGAATTCGATCTCCGGCCACAAGGCAAAGCTCAGCCTGTACCCGGCGTCCTGACACCCGGCAGACAGCCACCACCCCGGCGCGGTCCGCGACGCGCCGGGGTGGTCTCCGTGCGGCTACCAGTCCAGGGTGACCGGTACGAACGGGGCGTCCTCCGGTGCTGTCTTGCGGGCCCGCAAGGCTGTTTCCGCCGGCTCGCCGACCGGGACACGGAGCGGCGGGTCCGGGTGTTCGATCGTGTCCGCCACCGCCACGGCCACGTCCTCGGGGGTGACCGGCTCGAAGATGGACGTGCCACGCAGCGGGCCGAACTGTGCGAACAGGGGCGTGTACGGGTCGTTCTCCTTGAAGAAGGACTTGGCCCGCTCGGCTCCGCCCGAGGAGACCGTGCCCGGCTGGAGGATGCTCACCTTGACGCCGAAGTGGCCCGCCTCGACCGCCAGTGTCTCGGCGAACGCCTCAAGTGCCCACTTGCTGGCGGCATACGGGCCGATGATCGGCACGACCAGCCGGCCCTGGATGCTGGAGACGAAGACAAGCCGGCCCGCGCCGCGCTCACGCATCGCGGGCAGCAGACCCTGCACCACCCGCAGCGGACCGAAGGTGTTGAGCTGGAAGAGGGCTTCGACCTCGGAGACCGGCACGCTCTCCAAGGGCGCGCGGACCGTCGCGCCCGCGTTGCTGACCAGTACGTCGATCTCACCGGCCGCCCGGACGGCCTCGTCCACACTTCCCTGGTCGGTGACGTCGAGCCGTAGCCGCTGGTCGACGGGGAGGTCGTCGAGGTCGTCGGTCCTGCGGGCCGTGGCGACGACCCGGTGGCCCCGGCGGGCGAGTTCGACGGCGATGGCGCGGCCGATACCTCTGGAGGCGCCGGTGATGAGCACGGACGTCATGTCGGTCTCCTCCTCACCCGAGAAGCGAGCACGAGAGCTGTTCGGGTCGACAGGATCGCCGCACACCACGGGACGACGTGTGTTCCCCTTGGGAAAACGACGCTATACCGCGATCGGACCGACCGCATGCCCAGGGATTCTCAGCTGGTCAACCGGTCGGTGAGCAGGGCGGCGTCGGCACCGCGCGGCGCAGGGGAGTCCGAGCCGCCGCGCCGACACGGCAGCGCCTGGACCGTCGTCATGCGAGCCGGTCTCCGTCCGGTCCGACGTCGTCGGCCTGGTCCGAGGGGAAGACCAAGGCCGCCACCGCGGTCGCGACGGCCGCCACCGCGGGGCCGAGGCGCAGGTCGAGGGTCATCGCGCCGGAGGCCGTCAGCGAGCCCAGGACGAGCATGACGACCACGACGACGCGGATGGGCGCGTGCTTACCGCTGCCGTCGGCGGCGTCCTGCGCCAGGCTGGTCAGGGTGCCGGTGACGAACGTCGTGGTCACCCCGGACGAGCGCTCGTACCGCTTGGCCGCCGCGGTCTGGGCGCCCATGGCGGCCGCCGACACGGCGAGCAGCCCCAGCCGCAGCGCGGATCCAGGCCCGGGTCCTGAGCCGGAGCCGTTTCCCGAACTGGCGGCGATCGCGGCGAGCAGGGCGGCGTTGAGCCCCACCACGCTCCACAGCACCCGGCGGATCGCGCGCCGCTGCCCGTCCGGCCGTACCGGTGTGGCCAGGGACGCGGCGTACACCGCGAGCAGAAAGGCGGCCAGCGCGGTGGCCGCTCCGGTCACGAGGTCGCCGTACGCCGGCTGGGCGGTGAGCCCGGCCAGCACGAGGCTGCCGGTCATGTTCGCGGTGAACACCCCGCCGAGCTGCGCGAAGGCGAAGGCGTCGCCGGCGCCCGCCGCGTACGACATCAGCGCCGACACGGTGGCCAGGCGCCCTCTCCCGGAGGGCGCGGATACGGAGGGCACAGGCGTGGCTCAGGCTGTCTTCGCGGGGGCGGTCGGGTTCTTGCGAGCGACGACGAGCGGGTCGGCCGGGGTGAAGGGGGACTCCGGCGACAGTGCGGGCATGGGGAACCTTTCATGTCATAGGTTCGTCCTATATGCCCACTATCCCCATCGACCTCACCGCCCCTGACGCGTTCGAGTGACCCCCGTGGAGCGGCCACGCCTCGCCGCCGCCCCACCGCGTCACTGCGGCCCGTCGAGAAGCGCCGCCTCCTCGCGCAACGCGCCGACCACCACGGCCACTTCGGCCGTGGGCGGGTCAGCGGTGACCGCTACGGCGGACCGGCCGAACCACGACGGATCCTCCACCGCGACGGTGTGCACGCCCGCCGGTACGGATGCCGCCGCCAGCCGGGGCAGTACGGTGATGCCGAGCCCGGCGGCGACAAGGCCGAGGCGGGTGGGCCATTCCCGGGCCGCGTGGGCGATCCGGGGGTGCTCCAGGGTCGGCCACGCGCCGAACTGGGGATCGTCACGCAGGCCCTTTCCCACGATCCACGGTTCCGTGGCGAGTTCGGCGACGGCGACGCTGTCACGGCCCGCGAACCGGTGGGCGGCGGGCAGGGCGACGAGCAGACCGCCCTCCAGCAGCAACTCGCTCCGCAGGCCGTCGAGATCGTAGGCGGGCAGGTCGGATCCGACGCCGATCACGGCGACTTCGATCCGGTGCGCCCGCAACTGCCGTAGCTGTGTGGGCGAGGAGCCCTCCGCGAGGTCCACCTCCAGCCCCGGGTGCTCCCGTCCGAGCCGTGCCATCGCGCGGGGTACGAGCACGGCCGCGGCGGCGGGGAAGGCGGCGACGGTCACACGCCCGGTGACATGGTCCCGCAGTCCCGCGATGTCCCGGTCGGCGCCGTCGATCTCGTGCAGTACCGTCGCCGCCCGCCGGGCCAGCAACCGCCCGGCCGGCGACGGGCTCACCCCACGGGCTCCCCTTACGAACAGCGCGGCGCCGGCGGCGGTCTCCATGGCGGCGACCTGGCGGGACACGGCCGACTGCGTGTACCCGAGCGCGTCGGCCGCCGCCGTGAACGATCCGGTGTCGACCACGGCGGAAACGACCCGGAGACCGGTGATCGTGAACTCGCTCATGACCTCCACCCTAGTCGCCGGCCATGCGTAACACGCATGGCTCCTGTGCTTGATCATCGCTGGTGGAATGGCTCGGGGCGGCGCAGTGTGGAGGTGTCGGAGAGCGACAGCTCATACAGGAGGCACCAGTTATGACGAAGACATGGTTGATCACCGGAACGTCACGGGGATTCGGCAACGAGTGGGCACGGGCCGCGCTGGAGCGCGGTGACCGGGTGGCGGCGACCGCCCGCGACCTGAGCAGGCCCGCCGAACTGGCCGACCGCTACGGGGACGCGGTGCTGCCGATCCAGCTGGACGTCACCGACCGCGAGGCGGTGGGTGCGGCGGTACGCAAGGCGTACGCCCACTTCGGCTCGCTGGACGTCGTCGTCAACAACGCCGGCTACGGCCACTTCGGCATGGTCGAGGAGGTGACCGAGAGCGAGCTGCGCGCGCAGCTGGAGACGAACTTCTTCGGCGCCGTGTGGGTCACCCAGGCCGCCCTTCCCCTCATGCGGGAGCAGCGCCGTGGGCACATCCTCCAGGTGACCAGCGAGGGCGGGGTGCGGGCGTACCCCGGGATCGGCGCGTACCACGCGTCGAAGTGGGCCCTGGAGGGACTGTCCGAGTCGCTGGCGCAGGAGGTGGCGCCGTTCGGCATCCACATCACCAGTGTGGAGCCCGGCCCCTACGCGACCGACTGGCTCGACCGGGGAGCGCGCCGCAGCGCGCCGCATCCCGACTACGCCGGGGTCCGCGAGACGACGGCGCCGGAGTTCGAGGTCGGCGACCCGCGCGCCACACGCGAGGCGATCCTGCGGATCGTCGACGCGCCTGAGCCGCCGCTGCGGGTCTTCCTCGGCAAGTCCTTTCCCGCTGTGGCCGAGCTGTACGAGGAGCGGCTGCGGACCTGGCGCGATTGGCAGCCGGTCTCCGTGGCGGCGTTCGGCTGACGTCGTAGGCTGACTACGCACTGCTTGATCGCACTGCTGGTGCGACGGACGGCCAATCGGCGCCGGAGATCGTTCGGCGCCGGTACGAACGAGACTGGAGAGCCGGTTGACGGTCGAATCTTTTCCGGGGCCCGAGCCGCAATCGGTGCTCAGCCCGCTGACCACCGGCGCGATCTTCCTGGTGGTCACGGTCGACGCCGGGGGCGAGGAGACGGTGCAGGACCTGCTGGCCGATCTGTCCGGCCTCGAACGCGCCTTCGGGTTCGGGGCGCCCGACGGCGCGCTGAGCTGTGTCGCCGGGATCGGCGCCGGCCTGTGGGACCGGCTGTTCGAGCTGCCCAGGCCGGTGGGGCTGCATCCCTTCAAGGAGCTGGTCGGGGCCCGGCACCGCGCGGTCGCCACCCCGGGCGACCTGCTCTTCCACATCCGGGCCACCCGGCCTGACCTGTGCTTCGCGCTGGCGACCGAGATCATGGACCGGCTGCGCGGCGCGGTCACCGTGCGGGACGAGGTCCAGGGGTTCAAGTACCTGGACACCCGTGACCTGATGGGTTTCGTCGACGGCACCGAGAACCCGGTCGGCGGCGCCGCCCGTACGGCGGTCCTGGTCGGCGACGAGGACCCCGCCCACACCGGCGGCAGCTATGTGATCGTGCAGAAGTACCTGCACGACCTGGATGCCTGGAACACCCTGCCCGTCGAGGCGCAGGAGAAGATCATCGGCCGTAAGAAGCTCAACAACGTCGAGCTGGACGAGGACGCCTCGCACGTCGCGCTGACGACCATCGTCGGTCCCGACGGGGACGAGCAGCAGATCCTGCGGGACAACATGCCCTTCGGCAGCCCCGGGCGCGGCGAGTTCGGTACGTACTTCATCGGCTACTCGCGCACGCCGGACGTCACGGAACAGATGCTGCGCAACATGTTCCTCGGCGCGCCGAACGCGAGCCACGACCGCATCCTGGACTTCTCGACCGCCGTGACCGGCACCCTCTTCTTCGCGCCGTCCGTGGACTTCCTCGACGGCCTTCCCGACTCGGCTTCGGCCACCACCTCCGTACCCCGGCCCGCGGACAGCCCCGCGGTCACGCCCGCCGACGGCAGCCTGGGGATCGGCGACCTGAACAGGAGCACCGCCCGGTGAACAATCTGCACCGCGATCTCGCCCCCGTCTCCGCGGCCGCCTGGGCCGATCTGGAGGCCGAGGCGCAGCGCACCTTCAAGCGCAATGTGGCCGCGCGCCGGATCGTGGACGTGCCCGAGCCCGGGGGGCCTGAGCTGGCCGCCGTGGCCACCGGGCATCTCGACCCGGTCGCCCCGCCAGCCGAGGGCGTCCTGGCGCACACCCGCCACTCGCAGCCCGTCGTGGAGCTGCGCGTCCCGTTCACCGTGGACCGGCAGCAGGTCGACGACGTGGAGCGGGGCGCCCAGGACGCCGACTGGCAGCCGGTGAAGGACGCCGCGCGGCGGCTGGCCTTCGCCGAGGACCGGGCCGTCTTCGAGGGCTATCCGGAGGCGGGTATCGAGGGCATCCGCGCCGGCTCGTCCAACCCGGCGGTGCCGCTCCCCGCCGATGTGCGCGAGTACCCGAACGCCGTGAGCCGGGCCATCACCGCGCTGCGGCTGGCCGGTGTCGAGGGCCCGTACACCCTGGCGCTGAGCGCCGACGCGTACACCGCGGTGAACGAGACGTCGGACCACGGCTACCCCATCCACGAACACATCGCGCGTCTCCTCGACGGCGACATCATCTGGGCCCCGGCCATCGACGGCGCGTTCCTGCTGTCGGCCCGGGGCGGGGACTTCGAACTGCGCCTGGGGCAGGACGTGTCCATCGGTTATCTCAGCCATGACGCGACGAGTGTGCGGCTGTACTTCCAGGAGACGCTGACGTTCCTGGTGCACACCAGCGAGGCCGTCGTCGCGCTCACGCCCTAAAGGCCGGGGGCGAGGACCGCTGTGGCCCACTCCTCGTCGGTGGCGGCGAGGAGCTGGGCCGTGCGCGCCGCAGGCAGCAGCGGGCCGTGGTCGGCGGTGACCCGCAGCGCCGACACCGCTGTGAGATGGCCGAGCCGCAGGGCGGCGACCGGGCCGCCGCCCTGGCGCGTAGCCGCCAGGAAGCCGGCCGCGAACGCGTCGCCCGCGCCGACCGGTTCGGCCACGTCCGTGGTGAGCGCGGGCACCGTGTACGACTCCGGGCCGACGAAGGCCGTGGCGGAGCGGGAGCCGTCCTTGACGACCAGAGTGCCCGGCCCGGGCAGCAACGCGCGTACCGCCTCCGGGTCCTTCAGGTCCGCGCCCCACAGCGCCTGGGCCTCGTCCAGCCCGACGAAGACGATGTCGGCGCGCCCGGCCAGTGCCCGCAGCGTTGTGGCGGCCGTCCCTGCCGGGGTGCCGGACCACAGTGCGGGGCGGTGGTTGACGTCGAAGCTGACCCGGTACGGCCGGTCGGGGGCGAGGACCGCCTCCACCAGCGCGTGGCAACTGGCGGACAGTGCCGGGGTGATGCCCGTGACATGGACGAGTCCGGCGTCGGACAGGCCGCCGTCCCGCAGGAGTTCGGGCCCCAGTGCGGCGGCCGCCGAACCGCGCCGGTAGTAGTGGACGCGGGTGGCGTCCCGCCCCGGGTCCTTGATCAGCAGCCCGGTGGGGCGCTCCGGGTCGGTGCGTACGCCGGAGACATCGACGCCGGAAGCGGCGACGCGCTCCCGTATCCGGCGCCCGAACGGATCGGCGCCCAGCGCGGACACCCAGCGGGCGGGCACACCGTGGTCGGCGAGATACATCGCCACGTTCGACTCGGCGCCCGCGATGTCGATCCGCAGCAGGTCGGCGGTGTCGAGTGGGGTGACCGGGTCCGGTGCGAGAGCCGCCATCGTCTCGCCGACGCAGACAACAGGGCCGCTCATGCCGGGCCTTCGGCGGCCGGTACACCGGTGCGTACGACATCGAGGAACGTCCTCGTCCGCGCCCGCAGCGCGTCCAGGTCTCCGCCGTCCGCCGCGTCACCGATCAGTGGGGACCCGACGCCCACAGCCGTCGCACCGGCCGCCAGATACTCGGCCGCTGCAGTCGCGTCCACTCCCCCGACCGGCACGAACGGCAGCCCGGGGAACGGGCCGCGCAGCGCCCGCAGATAGGCGGGGCCGCCCGCCTGCGCCGCCGGGAATATCTTGAGCGCCTCGGCGCCGAGCCGCAGCGCCGACAGGATGTCCGTGGGCGTCATCACCCCGGCGAGCACCGGCAGTCCGAGTTCCCTGGCCGCCGTGACTCCGTCGCCGACGGCGGGTGTCACGACGAAATCGGCTCCCGCTCCGTGCGCCGCGCGCGCGTCGTCGGCGCTCAGCACCGTACCCGCGCCGAGGGGTGCGTCAGGCCCCAGTGCGGCCCTGGCCCGGTTGATCACCGTGAGCGCGTCCCTGCCGCTCAGCGAGACCTCGACCAGGGCGACGCCCTCCTCGACGAGGGTCAGTACGGTCTTCAGCGCGGCGTCCGGGTCGTCGCCGCGCACGATGGCGACCAGACGGTGCGCGTGCAGCGCGCCGAGCAGATCCATGGGGTGGTTCCTTTCACCTGCGGTGTGTCGTTGTCATGGTCAGGCGCCAGCGGACCTCGCCCGCCGCCGGGACGCGGGCCGCGTCCTCCTCCCCCGCCGCCGCCAGGTCGAAGACGCGGCCGAGCATGGGCTCCACACCGACGGACCGGTACGGCGCGTCGTCGGGAAAGCCGCCGAGGTTGCGCCAGAGGGCGATCGAGACGGGTTGTCCCGGGGCCTCCAGCGCGAGTGTCAGTGTGTCGGGACCGTCGTGGACGGCCGCCTCCGGTGTGTTGATCACGGCTCCGAGCGCCGTGCCGTCGTCGGGTCCGAGCCGGTCCAGCCGTACGCCGCCGACGCGCGGCCACTGCCCGCGGACGGTGTCCGAGCCGCCGTCCGGGTACAGCGAAAGCCCTGCCCCGTCACGCAGTTCGACCGTGGCCGCCTCGGAGACGTCCAGCAGCGCGTGCGCCGCCCAGAGGAAGCGGTAGCCCGGCTCGGCGGTCAGCCGGTAGTCCACGGCCGTGCGCCCCGGCCGCGTACGGATACGGCGGACGAGCCGGAAGTCCGGGCAGTCCACGGCCTCGTCGCCCGCGCCGACGCGCACCCAGGGCCTGCTCCAGGCCTCGCCGTGGTCCGGGGTGCCGCGTACCGTCGGAACACACTCCTCAAGGCCGCCGGCGTCCGCGAAGGCGTCCCCCGGCCGTACGCCGTGCCTGCGCGGCTCGTCCCGGTGCCACAGCCACTCCCGGCCGCCGTCCGCGCGCAGGGAGGTCCAACGCCCGCCGTGCGCTGGGTCCGTGACGACCTGCGGCCCGGTCACCGCACCACTCGTCGTGTCACTCACCATTCGGCGAACGATCCGTCCTCGTGCCGCCAGACCGGGTTGCGCCAGGCGTGTCCTGACCGGTCCGCCGCCCGTACCGCCGCCTCGTCCACGGTGATGCCGAGCCCCGGCAGCTCCGTGCGGTGCGCCTGCCCGGCCACGAACCGGAAGGGCTCGGTGTCGACGAGGTACGACAGCAGGTCGGCCTCCTTGTTGTAGTGGATGCCCCTGCTCTGCTCCTGGATGAGGAAGTTGGGTGTGCAGAAGGCGATTTGCAGACTGGCGGCGAGCGCGATCGGGCCGAGCGGGCAGTGCGGGGCCAGCAGCGCCCCGTACGTCTCGGCGAGCGACGCGATCCGGTGGACCTCGGATATACCGCCGGCGTGCGAGAGGTCCGGCTGGGCCACCGCTATCCCGGCGGTCAGGGCGGGCAGGAACTCCGAGCGCCCGTAGAGCCGTTCACCGGTCGCGATCGGCACGTTCACGGCCGCCACCAGACCCGCCAGCAGGTGGTTGTGCTCGGGCAGCAGCGGCTCCTCGGCGAACAGCGGCTGCAGCGGGGCTATTTCATGCAGCACCCGGCGTGCGCCGGCCGGGCTGAACCGGCCGTGGAAGTCCACCGCCACGTCCCGCTCAGGGCCCAGCACCTCCCTGACGGCCGCCACCCGCGCCACCACGGCCGCCGTCTCGGCCGGTGTGGACAGGGGTGACGTACGGCCCGCCGCGTTCATCTTGACGGCGGTGAAGCCCGCTTCGACCTGCTCGGTGACATCCTCGGTGAGCTGGCCGGGTTCGTCGCCGCCGACCCAGGCGTAGACCCGTACGGAGTCCCTGACGGGCCCGCCGAGCAGCGCGTGCACCGGCGCTCCGTACGTCTTGCCCGCGATGTCCCACAGGGCCTGGTCGAGGCCGGCGACGGCGCTGGAGAGCACGGGGCCGCCCCGGTAGAAGCCGCCCTTGGTCATCACCTGCCAGTGGTCCTGGATCCGCAACGGGTCCTGGCCCACGAGGTGTTCGGCGAGTACGTCGACGGCGGCGCGCACCACTTCGGCCCGGCCCTCCACCACCGGCTCGCCCCAGCCGACCACCCCGTCGTCGGTCTCGATCCGGCAGAACAGCCAGCGGGGCGCCACCAGGAACGTCTCGACGCGAACGATCTTCACTTCGGCTCGGTGCCTTTCGTACGGGGGGTGCCGTGGACCTTGTCGAGGTCGCGTACCGCCTGGTCGAGCAGGGCGCGCATGGCGCGTTCAGCGGCGTCCTGGTCCTGCGCCCGTACCGCGTCGAGCACGGCCCGGTGGCTCGGTACGGGGTCCTCACCGTGCGGCGAGCTGTGCACGATCTCGTCGCGGTGGGCGAGGCCCGACTCGATGACCATCTCCATCCGTTCGAGGAGTTCGTTGTGGGTCGCTGCGAGCAGCGCCCGGTGGAAGGCGAGGTCGGCCTCGACGGCGTGGCCGGGGCCGCCTGTTCCCTCGACGGTGGCCATGGCGGTCAGTGCCGCTTCCAGTGCCTGGAGGTCGTCGTCGGTGCGGCGTTCGGCGGCGAGCCTGACGGCGGCCGGCTCGATGATGCCGCGCACCTCACCGAGGTGGCGCAGCAGTCCGAGGTCGGCGCCGGAGCTGGTGCCTTCGGCGAACTGCCAGCGCAGCACGTCGGCGTCGAGCAGGTTCCAGTCGGCCCGCGCCCTGACGAAGGTGCCGCGCTTCTGCCGCGCGTCGACCATGCCCTTGGCCGCCAGCACCTTCAGCGATTCCCGCAGGGCGGTCAGACTGACGTCCAACTCGCTCTGCAGTGCGGGGAGGTCGAGTGTCGCTCCCTCGGGGATCTCACCGCTGAGCACCCGGCGCGCGAGAGTCTCCACGGTCTGGCCGTGCACTCCGCGGCGCGCGTATGGCGTCATGTCGTTCTGCCTTTCTGCTGGTCGGTAGGGGGTACGGCGGGCGGTCAGGCCGATGCCTTGAGCACGCTCCAGCCGCCGTCGACGACCAGGCTCGTTCCGGTGATGTAGGAGGCTTCCCCGGCGGCGAGGAAGGTGATGGCGGCGGCCGCCTCCTCGGGTGTCCCGAACCGGCGGGCAGCGGTCTCGGCGACGCTGCGTTCCCGGTCGGCCTCCCCGACCCGGTCCCAGGCCGCGGTGAGGATCGGTCCCGGCAGCACGGCGTTGACCCGCACGTCGGGCCCGTACTCGACGGCGAGTTGGGAGCAGAGGGAGAGCAGGGCGCCCTTGGTCGCCGCGTACGCGGGGTGGCCGGGGATGCCCTTGTGCGCGTGGACCGACGAGACGAGGACGACGGATCCGGCGTTCTCCCGCAGATCGGGCAGGCAGGCCTTGAAGCCGAGGAAGCCGCCGGTGAGGTTGACGGCGAGCTGCCGCTCCCAGGAGGCGAGGGACATCTCGTGGGCGGGGGTGACGTCCACGGTGTAGGCGTTGCTGACGAGCACACCGACGGGTCCGTAGGTGTGCGCGGCGGCGACGATCCGGTCCCAGCCGTCCTGTTCGGCGGCGTCCGCCCTGACGAAGACGGCGCGTCCGCCGTCGTCGCGTATGCGGGCGGCGGTGGTCTCGCCGCGCTCCGCCGTGATGTCGGCGAGGACGACGGCTGCGCCTTCGGCCGCGAGGCGTCGCGCCGCCGCGGCGCCGATGCCCGAGGCGGCTCCGGTGACCACGGCCACGCGGTCGGTGAAGCGGGCGGCAGAGTTCATGAGGCGGGTCCACTCCTCGGTGTTGGTGGACGCTTCGTGGCGTCCTGGGCGACTTTAGTGACTGCGGAGATGCGGTACGGACAGCGCAGGGTCACTGTCTGGTCAGTACCACCAGTTCCGCGTCGTAGTGCGCGCTCCAGGTGAACGGCAGCCCTGAGTGCAGCAGATGGGCCCCGCTGAGGACGGTGCCGGTCGCCGTGTCGGCGTACCGCGCCCGCGGATCGAGGCCGCGCAGCCGCAGCCGGGACGCGCGTCCCGGTACGAGCGGCGCGCCGTCGAGCCGGCCGGTGTTCCACGCGGTGACGACGACGCGGGCGCCGCCCGGCTCGTCGTACTGCACCCCGCAGGTGGCGTCGGCCGGTGTGTTGAGCAGCCTGATCTCGCCGTGGTGGATGACGTCCCTGATGTCCTTGTAGCGGGCCACCCACCCGGCGGCCTCGGTGCGTTGCTCGGGCGTCCAGGTGCGGATGTCGGCGCCGATGCCGAGCACGCCCGCCATCGCGTTGACGAAGCGGAAGCCGAGGGAGCGCGGGCGCGGGTCGAAGACGCCGGGCGAGTCGGTGACCCAGGAGCTCATGGTGTGCGGGGCGTGTGCGTGCAGGTAGCCGTACTGGATGGAGAGCCGGTCCAGCGGGGCCGTGTTGTCACTCGGCCAGACGACGTCCGTACGGGCGATGGTGGCGTGTTCGATCCGGGCGCCGCCGCCCGCGCAGCCTTCGACGGTGACGTCGGGGTGGTGGGCGCGCAGATGGTCGAGGACCCGCAGGTAGCCGGCGACGTGCGCGGCGTCGAGGTCCTGTTGTTCGGCGGGGCCGCCGCCCGGTCTGCCGCGCTCGGTGGGCGGCCGGTTCATGTCCCACTTGAGGTAGCTGATCGGGTGGTCGCCGAGGAGCCGGTCGAGGGTGGCGAGGACGAAGTCCTGCACGTCGGTGCGGCCGAGGTCGAGGAGGAGCTGGTTGCGGACGAGGGTGGCGGGGCGGCCTTCGACGCGGTAGACCCATTCGGGGTGCCGGGCGTACAGCTCCGAAGCGGGGCTGATCGCCTCCGGCTCGACCCAGAGGCCGAAGTCCATGCCCAGCGCGCGCACGTGGCCGATGAAGTCGTCGAAGCCTTCGGGGAACGCCTTCGGGTCGGGGGTCCAGTCGCCGAGGCCGCCGGTGTCGTCGGCACGGCCGGGGAACCAGCCGTCGTCGACGACGAACAGTTCGGCGCCCATGTCGGCGGCGAGCGAGGCGAGTTCGAGCTGGCTCGCCGCCTCGACCCCGAATCCGGTGGCTTCCCAGGAGTTGTAGAGCACCTTGCGGGGGCGGTTCATCCGGTCGCCGGTGAGTCCGCGCTCGTAGCGGTGCCAGACGCGGGCCAGCCCTTCGAGTCCGTCCGGGCTGAAGGCGCAGGCCAGGCGCGGCGTGGTGAGGGTGGCGCCGGGGGCGAGCCGTACGGCGCCTTCGTGCGGCACCCGTCCGGCACGCACGCGGAGGGCGCCGCCGGGCTCGGCGTCGGCGGTGATGTGCCAGTTGCCCGACCACTCCAGCGCGATGCCGTAGGTGGGTGTCGCGCCTTCGGCCGGTGCGGCGGCGTCCTGGACTGCGAGCCACGGCGCGTACGCGTGGCCGGGGACGGCC
>NZ_JTIY01000001.1:5097143-5120618 GCF_000818175.1 Streptomyces sp. AcH 505 | reverse complement strand
GGTGGGTGTCGCGCCTTCGGCCGGTGCGGCGGCGTCCTGGACTGCGAGCCACGGCGCGTACGCGTGGCCGGGGACGGCCTGGGTGGAGCCCATCTCGAAGCGCCCGCGGGTCAGTTCGAGCTGGGTGCGCTGGAACTCCCGCGACCACTGCCCGCTGAGGTAGGTGAGCCGGGCGGCGTCGGCCGCGGGGATGTTGACGGCCGCCGAGTCGAAGCGTTCCAGCCGCAGTTCGTCGTCGCCGACGCAGGTCAGCTCGGTCCAGCGGAGGATGACGTCCGTGCCGGCGACGGTCTCGTAGCAGAGCGCGGCCCGCAGGCCGAGCGTGTCGTCGGTGAAGACGAGCCGCAGCGCCCGGTCGGCGTCGGCGCTCGCTTCGGTGAACCGCCAGTAGACGCCTCGTTCCGCACCGGGGCGCTGGGCGACCAGGTCGGCGCCGTTGAACGGCCGCAGCCCGTACGGGATGTACTCGGCGGGCGCCAGGTCGGCGGGGGTGACGAAGTGCGTACGGCGTGACCAGTCGAGCGGCGAGGGACCGCTCTCCACCCCGTGCGGGCCCCAGGCCACCAGTTCGGCCCACTGTCCGGTGTCCGCGAGGGCGACCTCGTAGACGGTGTGCTCGGTGCGCAACAACCAGCTTTCCCGCGCGGTCACTTGACTGCTCCCAGATTGAGTCCGGCGACGAAGTGGCGCTGGAAACGGAGAAACACGATCACGGTCGGCGCCGCTGCGATGACGGACCCGGCGGCGATGACGTTCCACATCGACACGTACTGGCCCTGGAGTCCGATCAGCGACGCGGTGATGGGCATCTTCGTGTCGGTCCGCAGCACGGTGATGGCCCAGAGCAGGTCGTTGAAGATCCAGGTGAAGGACAGCGCGCTGAGCGCGGCGAGCGCGGGCGTGGTCAGCGGCATGATGATGCGCCGGTAGATCTGCCAGGGCCCCGCCCCGTCGATGACCGCGGCCTGCTGGATCTCCGGCGGTATGGACCGCATGAAGCCGTGCAGGACGAAGACGTAGAAGCCCACGCCGAAGCCGACCTGCACCCCGATCAGCGCGTAGAGGCTGTCGTAGAGCCCCAGCGACTCACTGATCTTGGAGACCGGGATGAGCAGGATCTGCGGCGGCAGCAGGTTACCGCCGAGCATCAGCAGCAGCAGTGTGCGGCGCAGCGGCAGGTCGTAGCGGCTGAGCGCGAACGCGGCGGTCGAGGCGAGCCCCAGCGAGAGCAGCACGGTGGGGATCGTGACGATCAGGCTGTTGATCAGCGCGCGGCCCTGGCCGCCGTCCACCCACGCCTGGCTGAAACCGCTCAGGGTGAAGGAGTGCGGCAGGCTGCCGAGGCCGTGGGCGGCGATGTCGTCGAAGGACCGGGTGCTGGTGACGAGCACGAGCGCGATCGGCACGAGCCACAGCAGCGACAGCGCGCTCGCGCTGACATGGAAGCTGACGGTCCGCCAGGCGCGGCCCCGGCTGCGGCGGTTGCCCGGCGGGCGCTCGCGCACGGCGGGTTCCCGCTCCTCGCCCACGGGCGCGGTGGCGGAGGCTTGGGTGACGGCCATCAGTCGGCCTCCCGGAAGGCGCGGACGAGATACGACACGATGACCCCGAAGGCCAGCACGAAGATCACGACGGCGAGGGCGGATCCGTATCCCAGCCGCAGCGACTGGAAGGCGGTGGAGTACATGTAGGTGCTGAGCAGTTCCGACGAGTGGTACGGGCCGCCCCGGGTGAGCGCCCAGATGACGTCGAAGGAGCGCAGCGAGTCGATGACGATGACGGACAGCACCACCGCGTTGACACTGCTGAGCTGCGGGATGGTGATGTGCCGGAACTGCTGCCAGCGGGAGGCCCCGTCGACCTTCGCCGCCTCGTAGAGCACCGGGTCGATGCCCTTGAGGCCGGCCAGGTAGAGCACCATCACGTAGCCGATCTGCCGCCACAGGGCGGGCACGATCACGGCGTACAGGGCGGTGTTCTGGTCGGCGAGCCAGGCGTGGGTGAGGCTGCCGAGGCCGACCCCTTCGAGCGTTTTGTTGATCAGCCCGTCCGGCTGGTACATCGCCTGCCACACCAGGGCGGTGGCGGTCAGCGAGAACACCACGGGCAGGAACAGCGCGGCCCGGTAGAAGCCGACTCCCCTGCGCTCCTGTTGGAGCAGGAGCGCGGCGCCGAGTCCGAGGATCGCCGACAGGCCGCCGAACAGCACCAGCCACAGCACCGTGTCGAGCAGGGCGGTGCGGAAGACACTGTCCCCGAACATCTCGCGGTAGTTGCCGAGCCCGACGAACTGCGGGGTCGAGACACCGTCCCAGTTGGTCAGCGAGAGGTAGAAGCCCTGGATGGCGGGCCAGAACACCCAGAAGCCCTCGGCCAGCAGCGGGACGAGCACGAAGGCGAGCACCACGGGCGGGACCCTGGTGGCGCCCCGCATCCGCCGCGGCTTCCGTACGGCAGTGAGCACCGCCATCTCACTGGCCCCAGATCTTCTGCGCGTCCCGCTGCCAGGTGGTGAGGATCGAGTTGATCTCCTTGGGCTTGGCGAGGAAGCGGGTGAGCGCGGTGTCGGCGGACGGCTGGAGCGCGTCGCTGGAGTCACGGTTGAAGAACTGCGTGACGTCCGCGGCTCCTTCGATCAGCGCGCGGCCCTTCTTGACCAGCGGGGTGCCGGTGTCCTTGGCCTTGGGGTTGGTCGGCAGCGAGGTGCCGGACGAGCCCTTGAGGTAGATCTCCTGCGCCTCGGCGGTGGCCAGGTAGCGCATCATTTCCTTGACCTCGTCCTTGCGGCCGGTGCGGGCGCTGGCGAAGTAGCCGTCGGTGGGCCCCTCTTCGGCCAGCGGGACCTTCGGGTCGATGACGGGGAAGCGGAAGAAGTCGATGTCGTCCAGCTCGGCCTTGGGCGCCGAGTCGGCGAAGAACGTACCGATGAGCATCATGCCGGTGCGGCCCTGGAGGAGCGCGGTGGTGGCGTCCTGGAAGGCGAGCGCCGTGCCGTTCTTGTCGAAGTAGGGCAGTGCCTCGCCCCACCGGTCGAAGACCTTGTGGACCTCGGGGTCGTCGAAACGGTGCTTGCCGGCGAGCAGATCACGGTGGTACTGGGCGCCGTTGATGCGGATGTTGAGGTAGTCGAACCAGGAGGACGCCACCCAGGCGGTGTTGCCGCCGGCGCCGAGCCCGATCGGTGCGACGCCCTTGGACTTGAGCTTGTCGCACAGGTCGAGGAACTCGTCCCAGGTCTTGGGCTCCTGGACGCCCCACTTGGCGAAGTTCGACTTCCGGTAGAAGACGCCCCACCAGTAGTACGTGGCCGGCACGAAGACCTTCTTGCCGGCGGACGAGGTGCAGAGCTTCTGCTGCGCCGCGCTGTAGCCGGCGAACTCCGGCTTGGTCCATATGTCGCTGACGTCGAGCAGCAGGTCCTTCTTGGCGTACGAGTCGGCGACCGAGCCGGGGTACCAGGTCAGCAGGTCCGGCGGGTTGGCCGAGGTGAGATACGTCGGCAGCTGGGTGCGGAACGTCTCGGAGGCAACGGTGTTGAGGGTGGTCTTCGTGCCCCCGCGCTTGTTGAACGCCGCGACGAGGTCCTGCATGGCGGACTTGGCCAGCGGCGAGGAGAGGTTGGACTGCAGGGTGACCGGGCCGCTGCCGGACTGCTTCTTGCCGCCGGAGGAACTGGCGGTGACGCAGCCGCTCATCAGTGCGGCGGCGCCGACGGCGCCCGCCCCGGCGAGAAAGCCACGACGGCCGGTTGGTGTGCTGATCATGGAAGAACTCCCTATCCGCCCGCCGAACGGAGCCCGACCCCCTGACGGTGGGCTCTCGTTCGGCGGATACAGACTGACCCGGGATCGAGCCAGCGTCAAGATTAATTACTAATTTATTTCCGCTTGGTGAAGACGGTCCGCGACTCCGCGGAACGCGGTCAGCACACTGCCGTCCGCTCCCGCCGCCGCGCCGAGGGAACCGTCGAAGACGGCGCTCGCGAAGCCCGCCCGCTGCGACCAGCCACTCCAGCCGCCGGCCGTGAACGCCTGCTGCCAGAGGGTGTAGTCACCGGCGCGGGCGTACAGATGGACGGTGTCCCCCGAGGCGACGAGCGTCGGGCTCCCGCTCACCGTCCCGCCCAGCGAGCTCCAGTCGGACCAGCTGCCGGAGGCGTCCCGCACCCGCTCCCACACGGCGTCGTCGTTGGTGCGTACGGCGACATGGATCCGGCCCGCCGAGTCGGTGGCGGCCGAGGGCGCGCCGTACACCGTCAGCCCCGACGGCGCTCCGACGGAGGTCCAACCGCTCTGCGCGGTACGCGAGATGACACCGCCGTCCGCGCCGTGCGCGAACAGCGTCCAGTGGTCCTCGTCCTGGAAGGTGACACTCGGCGCGTCGCCCAGTGTGCCGCCGAGCTTCTGCCACCGGCCCGGACGTCCGTCGGTGACGACGAGCCGGTAGGCGGCGTCGTCCGTGCCGCGCACGAAGACGTCCGTACGGCCGGGGGCCGGGCTGTAGGCGGCGGGCGAGCCGAGTATCCGGCCGTGGGTCGGGCCGCCGAGGTTCTTACCGGCCGATGACCAGTGGCCGTCGCGGCCGGTCTGCTGCCGCAGGGATCCGTCGGAGGAAAGGGAGTACACGCTCAGCCTGTCCCCGTCACGGACCAGCGCCGGGGTCGCCGTTGAGCGCGTACCGAGCGCGACGCCGGGTGCGTCGTCCGTGCCGGACAGCCCGAGGAAGGCCGTGCCGTGCGCGGGCACGGTGACGGTGTACGAGCCGGTGTGGGCGCCCGCGCTCTTCCTGGCCCGCAGGTCACGTACGGACACCCGGCCGGTCAGCCCGGCGCCCGAGAACCGTACGGTGCGGGCGCTCGCGGTGTCGGACCGGTTGAGCAGGACCACGGCGCGCTTGCCCGATCCCTGGAGGACCTTGCTGTACACGTCGCCTGTCGCGTCGGTGGCGACCCGGACGCCCTGGACGGCCAGCGGGTCCTGGTCGACGGCGACGATCTCCGGGTTGGTCAGTGTGTCGATCATCGCCTTGGGCAGGGTGCGCGGATCGGAACCGATGATCAGCGGGGAGGCCATCTCCGCCCACATCACCAGCTGGGTCGTCGACTCCTCCTGCGAGAGTTCGTACGAGCCGTCCGGCATCGTCCGCATCGGGATGAGGTAGTCGGGGTCGTTGTAGTGCCCGGGGCCCTGGGCCTCCGGGTGCCAGGCGTTGGCGTCCATGTTGCGCAGGACGTTGGGCCATTCACCCGCCGTCGGTGTGCCGTACGCGATGTCGGTGCCGGTGCGCCAGGAGTCGGCCGTCGTGGGCCCGTACGTGTAGGCGTTGTGCGCGTCCTGGGCGGGGGTGTGCGGCAGACCCCAGTCGTCGGTGAGCGGGTTGCAGAAGTTGAGCAGCATCGGCCGGCCGGACTTCGCGACGGCGTCGCTGAACTCCTTGTAGGCGGGGCCCGGGTCGAGCTTCTCCGAGATCCCGCACAGGAAGTCGACCTTCACCGCGTCGATCTTCCAGCCGGCGAACTGCCGCGCGTCCTCGGCGTAGTGGCCCCGGCTGCCGAGTCCGCAGCTCTTGCCGCCGTCGTAGGTACCGGCGTCGGTGTAGATCCCGGCCTTGAGGCCCCTCTTGTGCAGATAGCTGACCAGGGCGGGAATGCCGGAGGGGAACCGCTCCGCGTTCGCCGCGAGCCGCCCGTCGGCGTCACGCGGAGTGTCGGCCTGCCAACCGCCGTCCAGCCAGACGATGTTGTAGCCGCTGTCCTTGAGCCCGCTGCTGACGAGCTTGTCGGCGACGCTCTTGACCTGGTCCTCGGTGGGCGCGCCCAGGCCGTAGTAGGTGTTCCAGCCCATGTAGGGCGTGGGGGCGAGGCCGCTGTCGTAGTACGCCGGTGTTCCCTGGTCCTGACCAGGTCCCGCCGGGCGGTCGGTGGCGTGCGCCACCGGCGCCGCCACGCCTGCGAGTGCCGCCGCCACCACGGCCGCGGCGGCGCGCCGGGCACGCACCATCCCTGCACGATGCGAAGTCACTGATGTCTCCCGAGAGTTGGGGTCGCGGGCACCGCCGTACCCCGGAAGCGGGGGCGGCGGCGCCACGACGAAGACTGTGACCTCAGCTCCACATCGTGTCAATGATAATTACTAATTAACTTAAACACGGTGCGTGCTGCCGCTCCCGTAGTCCGTGTACGTGTAGGGGTTGTCCGGCGGCGCGGAGCGCGGCGTGCGAGCTGTTCGAACTCGGCGCTCGCCCGTTCCTCACGCCGACCCTGTTCATCGGCATGTTCGAACGCGATCACGCCGAGCCGCTCGGCTTCCAACTGGAGTACGCCCGGCGCCTGTCGCACGTGGAGATGCCGTACCCCGGCATCTCCACCTGACAGGCGCCGGAGCGCATACTCAGGCCCGCGTCACGGTCGCCTTGCTGTTGTATCCCTCCGTACGCAGCGCCGGGCGGCCGGAGCGCAGCGCGTCGGCCGGCCAGGACACCGTGACGGTCTGCGACTCACCGGGCAGCAGCCACAGGTAGTTGTCGCCGTACAGCGTCGGCAGCACCCGCCGGCCGTTGTCGGCGTCGAGCAGCGAGACCCGCACCATGGAGGCGACGGCGGAGCCCCGGTTCCGCAAGGTCACCGTCATGGTGCGGCGCGCTCCCGACTCCGTCCGCGAGACATGGCCGAGGTCAGCGGTGACCTTGACCGGCTTGGTCGTGTTCAGCGCCTTCATGTCGGCCGCGTCGCGGTAGCGCCAGTAGGTGTTCTGCGACAGCGTCCTGCCCCTGCTGTCCTCAAGTCCCAGCCGCAGCAGGTGCAGTCCCGGCAGGTCGGCCCCGAAGGCGACGGTGAAGGCCGCACCCTTGCCCGAGGCGGCGACGTCGAGCTTCGTCCGGCGCGTCGAGCCGAGCTGACGGCCCGACAGGTCGTACAGCCGGGCGGTGACCGTCGCGCCCTTCAGCGCCTGGGCCGTGTGGTTGACCGCCTCCACCGCCCACTTCACCGGGTCGGCCTGCACGTGGACGGCCTCGCACGCCTTGCGCGCCCCGTAGTAGGTGCCGTTGACGTCGAAGTCGTAGTCGTACGTCTGCCATACGGTGCTGTGCCAGGCCGGATGGGACATCCAGAGCATCAAGCCGCTGGCGTCCTTCCACAGGTTGGCGTTCCACGCCTCGAACATGGCCCTGGTGTTCTCGTAGTTGACGAACTGGGCCTTGGTGGTGAAGTCGTCGAGGTCCTTCGCGGTGTCCAGCCGGGCCTCGATGGCGGCGCGGTAGTTCTGCGGGGCCTGGTTCCCCCGGGTGCTCCAGTCGTGGTAGTACCAGGCGTCGCCGATCGGCCACTCCGGCTCGTCACCGACGAGGCTGCGCATGCTCTCCGCCGTGGACACCACGGGCATACCGATCTCGGTGTGGAAGCCGAACGAGCCCGAGCCGTAGGTGGACGGGGAGAAGTAGCTGTCCGGGTCGACCCAGCCGTACGGGCCGCCGCCGGTGATGATGCCGCCCGCCGAGTTGTTCTGGTAGAAGATCCCCGGCGCCTGCGACTCGACCGCCTCGCGCATCCCGCTGTCGATCGCCGCCGGCGGGTTGCCCTCGTTGGCACCGCACCAGAGCACCACACTGGGGTGGATGCGGTAGCGCAGCACGGTGTCCCTGGCCAGGCTGTTGAACGCGTCGTGGTCCGGCGGGTCCATGCCCCAGGCGTTGGGGAAGTCGTTCCACACCAGGATGCCGTACCGGTCACAGCTGGCGAAGAACTCCTCGCGGTCGCTGCTGCCCAGCCAGTTGCGGATCATGGTGAAGTTCATGTCCCGGTGCATCCGCACCGCCGTGTCCATCCGCTCGGCGGGCATCCGGCGCAGCAGCTCGTCCCAGCCCCAGTTGCCGCCACGGCAGAAGACCCGCACACCGTTCACGCTGATCTTCAGCGGCTGCGGGGTGTTGTCGACGGACTTCACATCCGTCCAGGTCTGTCCGTCGTCCGAGATCCGGACGACGAACGTCTTGGGGTAGGCGGCCTCCCACACGACGACCACCCGGTCGAAGTCGACGGAGGCGCCGAGGTCTACCTGGATCCACTGGTCGTCCTGGTACGCGGAGGACCAACGGGTGCTGGAGCTGCCGTCGGTGGCGTTGGCCGCCTTGTTGTCTCCGTCCTCGGTGGAGGCGGTGGCGGTCTTGTGCAGTGCGAGGTCGGTGCCGGCCTTGGCGCTGTCGACGACCGACAGGCTCCACAGGGAGTTGCCCCAGCTGGTGGCGCGCGCCCCGCCCTCGATACGTACGTAACGGGCCTTGCGGGCGCCGATGTCGAGGTTCTGCAGGCTCGCGTCGGCGCTCTGGAACGGCAGCGGCACCGCCGAGTTGTCGACGGACGCGGCGTCCGTCCAGCTGTCCCCGTCGTCGGAGACCTGCACCACGTACGTCTTCGCGTACGCCTGCTCCCACAGCAGGTCGACCCGGTCGAAGGAGGCGGAGGCGCCGAGGTCGACCTGGATCCACTGGTCGTCCTCGAAGGCGGACGCCCACCGGGTGTTGGCGTCACCGTCGGTGACGTTGGCAGCGCCGTGGTCCGTCTCGTCCTCGGACGAGGCGGTCGCGGTCTTGTGCAGGGCCAGGTCGGTGCCGGGCGACGCGCTGTCGAAGACCGAGAGGCCCCACAGCGACGAACCCCAGCCGGTGGCGCGCGTCAGGCACTTGACCCGTACGTACCGTGCCTTCCTGGCGCCGAGGTCCACCGACTGCGTGTACGCGTCGGTGCCGTTGCCGAACGGCAGCGGTATGTCGTACTCGTAGCCGAACTGCCGGATGCCGAAGCGGGTGGTGCGCCGGTCGCTCTCCGAGCCGCCGACCGTGGCGACGAGCGTGAGGTCGTGCAGGGCGGCCTCGCCGTACCCGTTGGGCCACCACAGCTTGGGCTTGCGCACCGTGAGCCGGGCGAAGTCGGCGGGCGCGAAGGTCACATCGGCGCTGCCGCCGCCCGGCAGGGTGACGGTCCGCGAGACGCGTACGTCGTCGAAGGACGCGGTGACGGTCACCCGGCGCTCGGCGGAGTCGGCGTTGCGCACCGGCACCACGATCGTCACCTCGGCCGTGCCGGTGTCGGGCAGGCCGGGCAGTGCGGTGTCCACGCGCGGGTCGCCGATGACGGCGTGGCCCGTGGAGCGCAGCCGTACGTGGTTCCAGATGCCGGAGACCCGGTCACGCACGGCCGGCATCCAGTCCCAGCCCGAAGCCGCCAGGTACGTGGGCGAGTTGCGGTTCATCATGTTGGCGCCCGCGTCCACGAACGACAGCCCCTCCACGCCCTTGTCCGTGGGACTGCCGGGGAACGGCATGGGCGTGATGCGTACGGCGAGGGCCTGTTCGCGGTCGCCGGAGACCAGCAGGGACGTCACGTCGTGGGACGAGCGGGCGAAGGGATACGTCAGCCCGCCCACCTGCTTGCCGTTGAGCCAGATGTCGGCCTTGTGGTTGACGCCGTCGAACTCCAGCCAGACATGCCGTCCTGAGCCGGTGCGCAGACCGCGCGGCAGCCGGAAGCCGCGGCGGTACCACCACGCGTGCCGGGAAAGGGCCTCGGGGACATGGAGGTTGTTCATGCCGGCGACGGGGTCGGGCAGTTTGCCCTGGTCGACCAGCGAGCCGAGGACCGTGCCGGGCACGGTCGCGGGCAGCCAGCGGCTGGTGTCCACGTCGGCGGCGGACAGCTCCGCGCCGCCGCCGTCGGCCCAGTCGTCCATCGTCAGGGTCCAGCCGGACTCCAGCGGTACGGTGCCGTCGTCGGCGACCTGCAGCGCGGGTGCCTTGTGGTCGTGCGTGCCCCAGTCGGTCCAGCCGGTGGCGGCGGGCCGGTGGCCCTTCGCCGTACCGAACACCTCGAAGCCGTTGAGGCCGAGCGGGTTGGCGTTCGACCGCTTGGTGACGGTCATCCGCACCCAGCGCGCCGTGGCGGGCTTGGCCAGCTTGATCTCGGCGACCCCGCCCGCACCGGACGTGGTCTCGTACACGGTGGTCCACTTGTGGTGGTCTGGCGACGTCTCGATCGTGAAGGCCACCGCGCAGCTGGACAGGATCTCCTGGCCGGTCGTGCCGTCCCGCGGACTGCCGCTGGGCGACGGTACGAAGACCGGGTCGTCCTTGGTCGCCTCGAAGGTCAGCCGTACGGACTCGACCTGACACTGCGCCTGGAGGTCGACGGATATCCACTGCGGATCGCCGGCGGCGGCCCGCCACCCACTGCCCCGGACACCGGTGGAGGTGAGCTTGTCCACCGCGAACTCGGCGGGCGCGGGTGCGTAGTCGACGGACGAGACCTCGACCGGCCGGTAGGCGGCGAGTTCAGCTCGGGACGCGGCACCGGAGGCCGGCGCGAGCCCGGCGGCCTGGCTCGTACCGGGGAAGGCGGCCGCGAGCCCGAAGCTCGCCAGCAGGGTCGAACCCGTCGTGACAACGGATCTGCGGGAAGGGTGAGATGACTGGTTCGGCATGTGCAACGTGATCCATTCCAGGCGGCCCTCAAGAAAACAGACGGCCTGCACCAGCCGCCTGACAACGTTGCCATAGGCTGTATTCCGCCGAAGCTTCTGTCAAGAGTTGGCGCGATGACGCCCCGTAGCGGCCGGCCGGCCACCCGAGCACCGGCCAGGCCGACCGTCGGGCTGCCGTGCCGCCGTACGCGCCGGGACCCGTTGGCTAACTGCTGACCATGCGGTACAGGCGTTAGCTGCCACGCCGAGTGTCGCCGTTCGGACCCCGTATAGGGCGCTCCTGAAGGCCCGTCCCACCCTCCGGCTAATGGTTATACTTTTCAGATGACCATTGGGCCGAGCGTGGACGAGATGCAGGCGGCGGGGTTCCCCATGGGGGGCGAGCCGGCGGTCGCCCTCGACCTCGTAGACACCCTGATGACCGCCGTCACCCCACCGGTCGACCTGCTCGCCGCCCCCGGCGCTCACGACACGTGGTGGCGGCTGCAGCTTCCCCGGCTGCCGCCCGGTCCGCCGCCCGAGCCCGCCGCCACACGCCGGCTCCGCACGGCGATCAGAGACGTCTTCGACGCACACCTGGAGCAGCGCTCGGCCGCCGCCGTTTCGGTGGACGACATCAACGCGGCGACGGCGGCGGCCCCGGTGAGCCCGAGGCTCGTGATGACCGGCGATGGCCCTCGGGGCGAGGCGCGCTGGCACACCGAGTACGGCGGCAACGCGGCCCTGGCCGCCGTGGCGGCCGAGGCGGTCGAACTCGTCGCGGATCCCGCCCGGTCGGCGCTGCTGCGCCGCTGCGCGAATCCCGCCTGCTCCATGCTCTTCCTGGCGGAGAACAAGCGCCGCAAGTGGTGCTCCAGCAATGTCTGCGGGAACAGGGTCCGGGTGGCGCGGCACTACGCCCGCGGCCACGCGGCCGGGACCTCCACCGAGACCTAACCCGTACAATTACTTTTACAGGTTGCAAGAGCGAGCATCGCCAGAGGCCGGGAGGGCGCGTGTGGAGATCGGAACGGTCCAGGAAGACACGCTGCTGTCGCTGCTGAACACCACGCCGGTCGTGGACGGCGTCCAGCAGGACCTGCTGGCGAGCCCGGAAGCCGCCCGGCGATGGCTGCTGGAGCACGGTGGCACCGGATCGGTCAGGGAACAGCGCGCCGTACGTTCGGTGCGCGACGCGCTCCAGGGCCTGGTCAGGGGCGAGTCGGAGCCCGGCTCCCTCGCCGCCTTCGTCTCCGGCGTCAGCCGTCGGCCCGTCGTCGGGGACGACGGTGTCACCTGGCGGCTGGACGCCCCGGCCGACCGCAGGACGGCGGCGCTGGCGGTGCTGGCCTGGAGCCACGTCCAGCAGGAGAAGCCCGGCCGGCTGCGCCCGTGCGCCAATCCCGACTGCCGGCTGTTCCTGCTGGACAGGAGCAAGGCGAACCGGGCCCGCTGGTGCTCGATGACGGTCTGCGGGAACCGCATGAAGGCGCGAAGGCATTACTCGCGCGTGCGGGACACCACCACGGACGGCGCCGGCTGACCGGTCGCACCGGTCAGACCAGCGGTTCGCCGCCGTCGACAGGGATCGTCGCGCCGGTCACGAAGGTGTTGGTCATGGCGAACAGCGCGGCGGCGGCGACGTCCTCGGCACTGCCGATGCGCCGGGCCGGGTTGCGCGCCGAACGGTCGGCGAACAGCGCGGCCTTCTTCTCGTCGCCCAACGCGTCGTAGGCACCGGTGTCGACGGTCCCCGGCGAGACGGCGTTGACCCGGACCGGCGCCAGTTCGATCGCCAGCGCCTTCGCCGCCACATCCGCCGCGCCGTTGGTCGCGGCGACGGCCAGCATGCCGGGGACGGGCCTGACCGCCGTCGATCCGGAGAGCAGCACCAGCGATCCGCCTTCGCGGATACGGCTCTTGAAGTGCTTGGCGAGGATGATCGGCCCGATCACCTTGGTGTCGAAGGACAGCCTGATGGTCTCGGGGGTGAGGTCGCCGACGAGACCGCGCGCACGGGCCGATGCCGTCGACACGATGTGGTCGACCTCGCCGAGCCGTTCGGCAAGCGCCGCGATCGACCGCTCGTCGGTGACGTCCACCGTCTCCGCACTGATCCCGGATTCGCCGTAGGCGGCCGAGAGCTTCTTCTGGTCCCGTCCCGCCACGACGACCTCGGCGCCCGCCTCGCGCGCCGCCAGGGCGATGGCGCGGGCGATTCCGCTGCCCCGGCCGATTACGAGCACCGTCTTGCCCTGCAGTGTCGTTGTCATGACGATCTCCTCATTCCGCTGCTGATGGGTTGTGCGGTTACCTCGTACGTCCTTCGTCCGCGTCGAGCCCGCGGTCCGCTCCGTGCGCGAAAACCGTCTGGCCGGGTGCCAGCGTCTGGCGTTCGCCGTCGAGGAAGACCGCGATCTCGTCCGGCTCGAAGGAGACCAGGTCCGAGATGCGCCGCACCTGCGCGTACGCGTCGCGGTAGCACCACGCCGCGCCCTTGGCGCCGCCGATCGAGTAGTAGTCGGCCAGCCCCTTGTAGGGGCAGAAGGTCTGTCCCTCGACCGGTGTCAGCGCGGTCTCGTCGATGTCGGCGCGCGAGACGTACCAGCGCGGGGCGAAGCCCGATTCGTAGAGCCCGAACGGGTGTTGGGTGTGTGCCACCACGCGCTCGCCGTCACGCACCACCAACTCGCGCGATGTGCCACGGATGTCGATTCGGTGATACGCGTCCGCCGCGTGGCCGAGGATGCGTTCGTCCTCTTCGTAGAACGCGTCCATGGCGCGCCAGGCGAAGGCGACCCGGTCGGCCAACTCCCGCGCGTACGGCGGAAGTCCGGTGTGCTGCCACGCAGCCCGCTCGGCGCCCTTCGCGCCGCCGTGGACCGTGTACCACTCCGTGGCGCCTAGTTCGCCGTGGCGTGTCGTCCGGTCGGTGGATTCCAGGACACCGGAAACCACGTCGCCGAGCGGGAAGTACGCCACCGGATACCTGCCGGGTTCGTGCAGAAGGACCACGTCCTCGCTGTCCGCGACCCACTCACCGCCGAACCGCACCCGCATCCTGCGGCGGAGCGGTTCGGCGAAGAGCAGGCGCTCGGGCAGCGGTTCGGGTGTCAGGAACCGCCCGACCGCCCCTGTCGCGAGGGGGCCTTGTTGCCATGCCAGACCCATGACGATCCCTTCGTCGCATGCCTGTCTCTGACTAACTCATAAAACAACAGTAGAACCATTAGGTCAGGGTCGGCAACAGCCCAGGAACGATCGATCATCAATGGTTAGTTGCAGCATCTAAGCATTACTCGGACGTGATCCACACAGCGGCGGCCGAAGCCGGTGCGATCGACACCGGGATCTGGGACTCCCTGGGCGAGGCGGGCAAGCGCGCGTACTTCGAGAGTCTCAGGACCCGCAACCCGGCCCGCCGCTTCGGCGCGGTCGACCACGTCGCCGACACGGTGCTGTACGCCATGACGAACCCCTTCCTGACCGGGGTGACACCGCGCGTCGACGGCGGGGAGCCCCTGACCTGACCATCTAACCCATCCGAAGAATTTGACGGGTTAGATGGCGAGTGCTTGGCTATAACCATCAAAGGCAATCAAAGGGGTTAGCCATGAGCGTCGTACACCACCGCTACGCGACCGTGGACGGGCAGCGACTCTTCTACCGGGAGGCAGGCCCGGCGGATGCCCCGGCGGTCGTTCTGCTGCACGGCTTCCCGACCAGTTCGTTCATGTTCCGCGATCTCGTCCCCGAGCTGGCGGAGCGTTACCACGTCATCGCCCCCGACCACCTGGGCTTCGGCCTCTCGGACGCGCCTGCCGCCGATCGGTTCGACTACACGTTCGACGCGCTGACCGACCTCACCAAGGGGCTGCTCGACCAGCTCGGTGTCGACCGCTTCGCGATCTACGTACAGGACTACGGTGCGCCCATCGGCTGGCGGCTGGCCCTCGGCAGTCCCGCGTCGGTCACCGCCGTCATCAGCCAGAACGGCAACGCCTACGACAGCGGATTCGTCGAGGGCTTCTGGACGACCGTGTGGGACTACCAGCGCGAGCAGACCCCCGAGACCGAGGCCGCGATCCGTACCGCGCTCACACTCGACGCCATCAAGTGGCAGTACGTCACGGGCGTCCCCGACGAGACCGTGGTCAGCCCCGACACCTGGCACCACGACCACCAGCTCGTCTCGCGCCCGGGCAACGACGAGATCCAGCTGGCGCTGTTCCGCGACTACGCGACCAACTCGCCCCTCTACCCCGCCGTGCACACGTACTTCCGCGAGCACCGGCCCCCACTGCTGGCCGTCTGGGGCAAGAACGACCCCATCTTCGGCCCTGCGGGGGCGGCGGCGTTCCGCGACGATCTCCCCGACGCCCAGGTCCATCTGCTGGACGGCGGCCACTTCCTCCTCGAAAGCGCCCTCCACGAGACGAGCCGGCTGATCGGCTCCTTCCTCGACAAGGCCGTTCTCCCGGCCTGACGCGGCACCCGGGTCCCGCACGGCGGACGCTCCGTGCGGAACCCGGGGCTGCGTTACGGTCAGGCCGCAGGCGTGACCGTCACCTGGAACGCGTCCTGCGCGGACTGCCAGGTGACGGGGATGTGCACGCTCGTCGTCCCCGCGGGCACCGTCCTCGTGTCGACGGTGACCGGCTGGTCCAGCGGGTTCTGATCGGGGATGCGCTGGACGGTGACGCGCACACCGCCGGGTCCCGCGACGGCGGCCGAGGTCAGCCCGTCCACCCGCAGGTCCACCGCCGGGCTGCCGCCCGACGAGTCACCGATGAGCACACCCGCCCGGCGCCGGGAGGCGTCCACGGCCGCGACGGCGTCCACCGAACCGGTCGTGTCCGAGCTGACGCGGCTGCCGGTCAGGTCGGCGTACGCCTGGTAGACCCACCACTGACCGGTACGGCGCAGCGCACCTGAGCCGTCGCGCACGAGTACGCCGTCGAGGGTGCCGGCGACACAGCAGTCGTCCCAGATGCCGCGCGACGCGGAGGCGATGCCGGACTTCGCGAGCTGGGTCAGGTACCACGCCTGGAATCCGGCGTGCTGTTCGTCGGCGTGCAGGTATTCGTTCATGGTGAGGCTCAGCCCGCTGATGCCCTTGGCGGCGAGCAGATCGCGGATGCTCTGCGCGTCGGCGACAGGCGTGTTGCTGAAGTGCCAGTTCAGGACGGTGGGCAGTGTGCCCGCCGCTTTGGTGTGGTCGAGGAACGGCGAGATGTTGCCGGGGCTGAAGTCCCAGAGCGACGGGCCGACGATGGCGCTGTTGCCGTCGTGCGCACGCAGTTCCTGGACCGCGCTGTCCCACATGGCGTAGTACTGCGGGGTGTTGAAGCCCGGCGGGAAGAACGCTCCGGTGGGTTCGTTCCAGATGTCGAAGCGCACCCGGACACCGGAGGCCGCCACGTCGTCGGCCAGCCGCCGTACGAAGCTGCGCCAGTTGGCGCAGTCGCCGTTCGCACAGGGGTAGACCGTGTCGGCGGCCTGGGTGGTGTCGGCGCCCCAGATGTCGCTGACGAGCAGGTCGTACGTGCCGTTGTACGGTGCGCCGGTGATCCGGCGGGCCTGGTTGACGGCGGAGTTCAGCCGCCGTTGATACCCGCTGCCCGCGGAGTAGCCGTCGCCCGCCCAGCCGCCGCCGTCGAGCCGGGCGCCGCCGCCGCGCGCGGAGGTCGGCTTGAGCGGGCCGAGCAGGCTGTCGTCGGGGCCGCTGCCGTCCTCGGTGAGTCCGTAGAGGAACCCGGAGCCCGCACCGGTGACGGCTCCCACGGTGTGGTTGAGGTCGACGGTGAGGGGCTGCGGGTCGGCGGCGCCGGCCGGCGGCGCTGCGAAGAGTCCGGCTGCCATCACGACGGAGACGACGGCCAGCAGGGCGCTGCGGACGGTCCGTCGCTGCCGTCCAGGCCGTCCAGGGGGAAGGTGCGGCACGGTGTACTCCTTCTGTCGGCGCCCGGCTTCCTTGCCGGGCACGCTGTGGGGGGTGTTGCGGGGGCGGCCGGTCCGCCGGACGGCCGGGTTCAGGCCCGGGTTCAGGCCGGCTCGGGGAAGCTTGCGCCGCCGCGGGCGAAGACGGGGATGCGTTCGACGGGTGCGGCCGCCCGTACGGTCCGGCCGCCTTCGTGGACCGTTCCGGTGCTGGTGTCGGTCCAGGAGGTGCCGCTCGGCAGGTAGACCTCGCGCTCACGCTCCCCGAGCCGGGTGACCGGGGCGATCAGCAGGTCGGGGCCGCAGAGGAACTGATCCTCGACGTGCCAGGCCCGCGGGTCGTCCGGGAAGTCGACGAACAGGGGCCGCATGGGCGGGAGTCCGGTGTCGGCGGCGCGCCGCATCTGGACGCGGAGGTAGTCCTGGAGACGTTCGCGCAGGGCGAGTTGGTCGCGCAGCACGGCGTACGCCTTGTCGCCGTACGACCACAGCTCGTTGGGCCCTCCGGAGTGCCCTGCGGCGAAGGTGCCGCGCGGCTCACGGTGTCCGTGCAGCCGGAGCAGCGGGCAGAACACCCCGAACTGGAACCAGCGCAGCACCAGTTCGCGGTAGTCCTCGTCGTCGGGGTCGCCGCCGTGGAAGCCGCCGATGTCGGTGGTCCACCACGGGATGCCGCTGAGGCCGGCGCTGAGCCCCGCGCGTATCTGGGCGGCGAGCGCGTCGAACGTGGCGGGTATGTCACCGGACCACAGCGCCGCGCCGTAGCGCTGGCTGCCGGCCCAGGCGGACCGGACGAGGCTGACGGGTGCCTCGTCCGCGCCGGGCGCTGCCGGGTCGAGTGCGTTCTGTGCGCGGGTGTGCTCGTAGAAGCCCTTGACGTGGTCGCGCGGGTACAGATTGGCCACGGCGCGGCCGGGTCCCGCGGCGAAGCGCAGGTGGGAGTACTGCTCGGGGAAGATCTCGGGTTCGCAGGCGTCCAGCCACCAGACCCGGAACCCCAGGTCGTAGTAGTTCTCCTTGACGCGGTCCCAGACGAAGTCGCGGGCGCGCGGCTCGGTGGGGTCGTAGAAGGCGACGGGCAGCGAGCGGCCCTCGAACTCGGCGTCGGGGAAGGTGTGGTGGAAGGGCAGGCCTTGTTCGGTACCGACGAGCAGGCCCTGTTCGTGCATGGTGGTGAAGTTGTCGCTGAGCGGGCTCACGGAGGGCCACACCGACAGCAGCGGACGCACACCGAGATCGGCGAGTTCGCCGACCATGGCCGCGGGGTCGGGCCAGTCGGCGGGGTCGAAGCTCCAGTCACCGAGGTGGTTCCAGTGGAAGTAGTCGACGGCGATGACGGAGAGCGGCAGCCCGCGGCGCTTGTACTCCCTTGCCACGGCGAGGAGTTCCGCCTGGTCGCGGTAGCGGAGTTTGGACTGCCAGAGGCCGAGCGCCCAGTCGGGCAGGACGGGTGTGTGGCCCGTGGCGTCGGCGTAGCGGGCGAGTATCCGGTCGGGCGCGGGCCCGGCGGTGAACCAGTAGTCGATCTGCCGCGCGGCGTCCGCGACCCAGCGGGTGCCGTTGGCGGCCAGCTCGACGCGCCCCACGGCGGGCTGGTTCCACAGCAGTCCGTAGCCGCGTGAGGAGAGTGCGAAGGGAATGGTGACCTCGCCGTTGCGCTGCACGAGGTCGAGGACCATGTGCTTGTGGTCGAGCCGGCCGTGCGAGTGCTGGCCGAGACCGTAGAAGCGCTCGTCGTCGTATGCGGCGAACCGCTGGTCGAGGCGGTAGTGGCCGTCACCCACGGGGGTGAACTGGCGCGGCCCCGGCCAGGCGAAGTGTCCCGCCACCTCGCGGAGCAACTCGCCCCCGTCCGAGGCCCGCAGGAACGTCAGATGACCTTGCGGCGAGAGTTCGACGCGCAGCCGTCCGACGGTGAGGACGGACGTGCCGTCGGCTGTGTCGTGCCGTTCGGCGGCGGTGGGGGCGGGCTCGTCCGACAGGGCGCCGGGCAGTCCGTCCTGGACGGTGTGCCGGGCGACACGGACGCGGACGCTGTCGTCGCCCCACGGTTCGACCCGCAGGGTGTGGTCCTGGCAGGTGTATTCGATGGCGGGTGTGCGGGAAGGGGACACGTTCGTCCTTTCCCACGGCCGACGGGCCGCGGAGTGGCGGGGCGGGGCGGGGCCAGGGGGCGGTTCAGTCCTTGACCGCGCCGGTGGACAGACCGGCGGCCACATGGCGTTGTGCGACGACGAGCAGGACGGCGGCCGGAAGCGAGGAGATGACGGCGGTGGCCATCACCGAGTTCCAGCTGGTCGTGTTGGTGCCGGCGCCGATGTAGTTGTAGAGGCCCACGGTGATCGGGGTCCAGGTCGTGGAGCTGAGGTTGAGGGTGGTGGCGAAGAGGAAGTCGCCCCACGCGAAGAGGAAGGCGAAGAGACCCGCTGTGATCAGCGCGTTGCGGGACATCGGCAGCACGATGCGCAGGAAGGCGCGTACCGCCCCTGCGCCGTCGAGTGCGGCGGCCTCCAGGAGTTCGCCGGGGATGGAGATCATGAAGGCGCGCAGGATCAGCACGGCGAAGGGCACCGCCAGGGTGGAGTCCGCGAGGATCAGGGCGGGCGCCGAGTCGAGGATCCCCGCCGAGGAGAAGATCCGGTACAGCGCGTTGGCCATGACGATGCCGGGGACGAGCTGGACGATCAGCAGGACGCTCAACAGGGCTTTGCCGCCGGGCGCCTTGAGCAGGGCGAGCGCGTATGCGGCGGGGGTGGCGAGGACCAGTGTCAGTACGGTCGCCCCGGCCCCGACGACGATCGAGGCGAGCAGATGTCCGCCCTGCTGGGCGAAGGCGTCGCGGTAGCCGCCGAGGGTGCCGCCGAGCGGCAGCCAGAGCGCCGAGCGCCTGGCCAGCTGCTCGTTGGTCTGGAAGGACGCGTTGATCATCCAGTACAGCGGGAACAGCATCACAGCGACGACGAGGACACCGACGGCGGTCCTGACGCGGGCCATCTCAGCGGCCTCCTGTCTCCGCGCGCAGGGAGCGCAGGTAGAACACCGCGAAGAGTCCCGCCACCACGATCAGCAGATCCCCCGCCGCGGCGCCGACGCCGAATTCGGAGAGCCCGCCGAAGGACAGCTGGTAGCCGTACGTGGTCACGGTGTGGGTGGCGTTGGCAGGTCCGCCCTTCGTCATCACCCAGATGACGTCGAAGACCTTGAGGGTGTAGATCAGCCCCAGGGTGAGGACGACACCGATGACAGGCTTCAGCAGCGGCAGCGTGACATGGCGGAACTGCTGCCGGCGGCCGGCGCCGTCGAGGGCCGCCGCCTCGTACAGCCCTGCGGGAATGGCCTGGAGCCCGCCGTAGAGGATGACCATGTTGAACGGGACCCCGATCCAGATGTTGCAGATCAGGACGCCGGCCATGGCGGTGTGCGGACTGTTGAGCCAGGGCACCGGATCGCTCACCAGGTGGGTGGCGAGCAGCACTTGATTGACGACGCCGTTGCTGGTGTCCAGCATCCAGCGGAACACCGTGCCCGCGACGACCAGCGGCAGCAGCCACGGCACCAGCAGCAGGGACCGCAGCAGACCGCTCAGCGGGAAGGTGTGCCGGAAGAACTCGGCGAGACCGAGGCCGATCAGGAACTGGCACAGCAGCGAGAGCGCGACGAACACCAGCGTGTTGGTGACGGACTTGAGGAAGACCGGGTCGTCGAAGAGTTTCCGGTAGTTGCCCAGGCCGTTGTAGGGGGCCTGGCCGCTGTAGACCGACTGGATGCCGAAGTCCTGGAAGGACAGCTGGATGTTGCGGATCAGCGGGTAGAGGAAGAACACCGCCGTGTAGACGACGACGGG
This sequence comes from Streptomyces sp. AcH 505, assembly GCF_000818175.1. Taxonomy (GTDB): domain Bacteria; phylum Actinomycetota; class Actinomycetes; order Streptomycetales; family Streptomycetaceae; genus Streptomyces. Next base: position 5,100,383 of record NZ_JTIY01000001.1, on the reverse strand, counting down.
GGCGAGGAATCCGAGGCGCAGCAGGGTGCGGCGCCGGAGCCGGGGACGGCGGCCGTCCCCGGGCCCGCCGCCGGCGGGCGCACCGGCACGGCCGTGTACGGCGCCGTCGGGGAGCGTGAGTGTCACGTCAACGCCCCCGAGTCATCGGGTGGCTTGGCGCTGGGCGTCGCCGAGGGCGGCGCGCGGCGACTTCTGACCGGAGAGGGCGGACTGCACAGCGGTCCACAGCGCCTGGGAGTAAGCGGGGTACTTCGCGCCGAGCTTCGCCGTACGCCCCTGGGCCCCGGCGATGCCGTCCACGAAAGGCTTCATGTCGGGGTCGCCGGCGGCGAGTTTGGCGGCGGCCTGCCGGCTGGACGGGACGTAGGTGGTGAGTTCGGACCAGGTGAGGCTGTTCTTGGCGGAGGTCATGCACTTGATGACCTCGGCGGCCTTACGGGACTTGGCGCCGTTGTTTCCGGCCGCCCACACTTCGCCGCCGAGGGCGCCGGACGGGGTGCCGCCGGCCGTGGGGGTGGGCATGGGGACGATGCCGTACTCCGTCATCCCGGCCTTCTTCAACTGGGGCAGCTGCCAAGGTCCGTTCACCATCATCGCGAGGGAGCCGTTGGCGAACTGCTCCTCGACGTTGGCCTGGGTCCAGGTCAGCACGTCCTTGGGCGAGGATCCGGACGTCACCAGCCCGTCGAGGAGTTCCAGGGCGGAGACGGCCTGGTCGGAGTCGAGCTTCGTCAGATCGGCCCCCGCGCTGAGGAAGAACGACTCGAACTGGAAACTGCCCTCCTCGGTGGCGGGTACGGCGAAGCCGAGGCCTCGGCGCTTGTCGCCGTCGGTCAGCTTCTTCGCGGCCGTCTTCAACTCGTCCCATGTGGTGGGCGGTTCGACGCCGGCCTGGGTGAAGAGCTTCTTGTTGTAGTAGAGCGCGAGGGCGTTGACGCCCGGCGCCACGCCGTACTGCTTGCCCTGGTACCTGCCCGCCTCGACCACGTTCGGGTAGAGCCCGTCCGTGCTCAGTCCGGCAGCACCGAGGTCGGCGAGCGCGCCGGTGGCGGCCAGTTGCTGAAGATCGGGGTTGTCCAGCAGGACCAGGTCGGGGACGGCGTGGCTGCTGGCGAGCTGGATGAGCTTGGTCCGCAGGTCGGGCACGATCTGGCGCTTGACGGTGACACCCGCCTGCTTGCCGCAGCTGTTGAGCAGCTGGGGCAGGGCGGTCATCGTCGTGCCGGTGTTGTAGTAGTCCATCTCGGTGAGCGTCAGTTTGCCGCCGTCCGAACCGGTGGCTGTGGTCGAGCCCGAACTGCACGCCGTCAGCAGCAACGACAGGGCCGCTGCGGCCGAGGTCAGTGCGAGCGTCGCCGTACGAGGTGGGCGTGGGCGTACGCCTCTTGACGCGGTACCGCTCATGGTTCGGTTCCTTTCTGGACGCGGGCATCGCACACCGACCGCTGGCGCGGCGAGGCGGCGGTGGGAGAAAGCAAGGGAGTGCGGAGAAGGGGGTACGGAGGAGGGGGGTGGTGACCGGCGCTGAGCCGTCAGCCGTCAGCCGCCCGCCGCGGATCCGGGGGCGGGGGCGTGGCTTCGGCGGTCGACGAAGGGCGGCGCGAGCAGGATGTGGGCGGGCTCGGCGGCGGGGTCAGCGACCAGCCTGAGCAGGGACTCGACCGCGTGCCGGCCCATCTCGGCGGTGGGTACGTCGGCGGCGGTGATCTCCGGGGTGAGGCTACGGGCATTGTTCTCGGACGTCACCGCCAGCACCGACACGTCGTCGGGGATCCTCGATCCGCGCGCGTGGAGAGCCCGCACCACACCGGCGAGCGAGCGTTCGTTCACGGCGACGATGCCACTGGGTGTGCCGTCGGTGGCGAAGAGTTCGGCGACGCAGTCGGCGCCGGCCTGTTCGTCGTCCTCGCAGCACAACGCGCGTCCGAGCAGGTCGTGTTCGGCGACGGTCTTCTCGAAGGCGTCCAGCGCGCGGAAAGCCGGACCGTACTCCCGGTCCAGCAGTGCCTGCGGGCGGTTGACGAGCGCGACACGGCGGTGGCCGAGCGCCCGCAGCCGCTCCACCGCAGCGGTGACGAGACCCGCGTAGTCGAGGTCGACCCAGCCGTGGGCCTCCTCGCTGCCGGTGCGTCCGATGGTGACGAACGGCAGCCCGTGTTCGACGAGCCGGCTGACCCGGGTGTCGTGCAGCAGGGTCTCCATCACGATGACACCGTCGACCCTGCGCTCGCCGACCATCCGGTCGAAGGCCGCCTCCCGGCCCTCGCCGGTGGGTGACAGGAGGATGTCGTAGTCGTGATCGGCCGCCGCCTCGGCCACGGCGCCGACGAACTGGAGCTGGTCGACGCTGAGATGGCCCCGCATGGGCGGGATGACCAGACCGAAGGTCTTCGGCGAACCGTGCGCCAGGGCCCGCGCCGTGGCGCTCGGCCGGTAGCCGGACTCCTCGATGACGCGGTTCACCCGCTCCCTGACCTGCTCCGACACCTGCCGTTTGCCGCTCAGGACATAGGAGACCGTACTGCGCGACACACCGGCCCTGCGGGCGATCTCACCGATGTTCACCAGGTGCCTCCCCAGGATCAAAAAAATCAGCGAACCGGTTCGCGAACCGGTTCGCTGATTACATACGCGGGTCAGTCCCGGGGTCAAGGGGTGTGACAGGACCGGGCGATGCCGGTCGGGGACTCGCTACGTGTGACTGCCCGTCAGTGTCGCGTAGACCACGACGTTGTCGGGGTAGTAGTGGTCCGCCTTGGAGTACGTACCACCGCAGGTGATGAGCCGGAGCGCGGCCTGGTCGGTGTTGCGGTACACCGCGACCGTCGGGAAGTCGTCCTTGGCGTACGTCGCGATCCGGTCCACCGTGAACCGCGCGGTGCGCCCGTCCTGCCGTTGGACGTCGATCCGGTCGCCGGGCGCGAGATCCCCCAGCTTGAAGAAGACCGAGGGCACACCGTTCCAGGTGACATGGCCCGCGATGACCGAGGGGCCCTGCGCGCCGGGCGTGGGACCCGGTGTGAACCAGCCCGCCTTCGCCGGGTCACGCGGGGTCTCCATGGTCTTGTCCTTCGCGAGCCCCAGCTCCTCCAGTGTCGAAGAGACCTTGATGGAGGGGATGTTCACCCGCACCGGCCGGGAGGCGGGCAGCGCGGCGACGTGCTGCCCGCTCGCTCCCGCCCCGGTGGACGGGGCAGCTGAGCCCGTCTTCGGACCGGCCGGCATGGAGACCGGCGGCCC
>NZ_JTIY01000001.1:5085844-5096896 GCF_000818175.1 Streptomyces sp. AcH 505 | reverse complement strand
CGGCGCGGGCTGCTGCCGGGTGAGTCCCACCGCCAGCAGCAGCCCGCCCACGATCAGCAGGACCGGAATCGTGACCAGCAAAATCGTGCGCCGACGCGCGAACGTGGCGTCCATTCCGCTCCGTCCCTCCTGTCCGGTCCGCTGCTCAGCTGCCCTGGCGGGTGTCGGCGGGACGCATCTTGCGCCGGGCGGCGAACAGCGCGCCGGCCGCCACAACGGCCAGTCCGCCACCGGCGATCAGGCCGGGCGACTCGATGCCCTGCGTGGTGCCGGAACCCGTCTCGACCCCGCCCACGGGCATGGAACCCACTGCCGCGCCCTTGACCATGCCGCAGTCGGTGGGTGCGGTGGCCTCCTGCGGGAGCTTCGGGTCGAGGTCGCTCTTGCCGGCGCCGAAGTCGTACTTCTTGTTGTTGTTGGGGTCGATGCCGTGCTGCACGACGTGCAGGTCCTTGATGTGGTCGGCGACGTCCTGCGACACGTTGATCGTGCGCGAGTACTTGAGGTCGCCGTTCTTGTCGGCGACGGGCATCCGGTCGACGGCCAGACCACTGGCCATGTCCGTGGCGCCCTTGGTGGTCAGCGAGATGTTGATGTTGCCGTACATCGGCACACCCTCACTGGTGGAGACGATGCCGTCGCCGTCCTTGTCGGCGCTCGCGTCGGGGCAGTGGAAGTCCGTGCCCTTGGTGTCGCCGTGGATGTGCTGGGCGTGCGGCGCGCCGGGGGTCAGACCCGAGGACTCGATCTTCACCGTCAGCTTCGTACCGTCCAGGCTGAGCAGCGCGACACCGGTGGCACCGGAGTCGTTCAGGCTGTCCAGGTCGATCTGGTACGTGTTGTTGTCCTGCGCCTTCGTGGTGGTGCCACCGGCGGCGAACGACGGCGCGGCCCCCGCGAGTGTGAGTGCGGCAGGCAGGGCCATGAGTGCGGTGAGGCGGACTGTGCGCTGGGCTATCACGTGAGGCATCCCCTTCGTGCGGCCCACGAACCGTGCACGGGGGCCGCGTTGGTTTCTTGCCTCACATTCGGTGTGCTGCGCTCCGCGGCTTGGTCCGAACACGACATTTCTGTGAATCGCCGTGAGGAAGTGGCGAACGGGCAGGTCGCAGGCGTGCGACGCGGTGCGGTGTCAGACGAAACCGGTGACGGTCACGCCCACTTCCGGGGCCACCGTGTCCGTGAGGCCCGAACCCACCACCGCTTCGGCCACCGCGACACGCACCGCACGCGCGACGTCGACCGCGCGCCGGTTGCGGCGCAGCACGACATGGACGCTGATCGTCCACACACCGTCCGCGCCCGGTGTGCCGTCCGCGCCGTCGGGGGTCCGGCGCTCGACCCGTACCCCGGTGCCGTCGGGCCGCCCTTCGGAGTCGCGCCGCAGCACCGACGGCACCGAGCCGCGCAGCAGTCCGGCGAGGCCGGGGCGCAGGAACGCCACACCGGGCACCGCGAGCGCCGCCGGCGCCGCGACACCGGACAGCCGCTCCTCGACGGGCCGCCCCTTGTCCCGCTCCTGTTGGGTCACCGGCCCGCTCCTTCCCACGTCGCTCCTTCGTCCTGCCCTGCGTCGTCCGCGATGTCCGTGATCGTGACGTCCACGGCGGCGACGCTCATGCCGAGCGCGCTGTCCGCCGCATCCGTGACCTGCTCCCTGATCCGGTCGGCCGTCTCCTGGAGCGGCCGGGCCAACGTGACCACCGCGCTCAGCCGTACCCGTACCGGCCCGCGCAGCGGCCCTCGCGGCGCGGCCGGCGACTCGTCGGCGGACACGGGCAGCGGGCTGATCCGGCAGCTGCCCACCCGTACACCGGGCAGCAGTTCGGCCGCTGCCCGCAGGGTCCTGGCCGCCGCGGCCTCGATGATCCAGGTGTCGTCGCCCGGACCGCCCAGCGGAAGGGTGCGGCCCGGTCGCAGTTCCAGCCGTACGACATCCATGACGCGCGAGGTGAGTGAGGCCGTGTCCGCCTCGTCGAATCCGGTGTCGCGCACCTCTTGTACGGCCCGGCCGAGCTGGGCCAGGTCGTCCAGCGCGGCGGCGCAATAGGGGCAGCCGTCGGCGTGCGGGTCGGGCCTGCCGTCCTCCCAGCCCTCCCACACCTGCGACAGCAGGCGTCCGCAGGGCAGTTGCTCGTCGTCGTCCGCCGGCTGCCGGACGTTCTCGTAGGGGGGACCGGAGTTCGCGTTCACCGCCATGCGCCCATCGCCTCCGTCAGATAGCGCCGAGCGCGGAACACCCGCGCGCGGACCGCCTGTTGGCTGATCCCGACCGTCTCGGCGATGGTCTCGTAGGACGTGCCGTCCAGCTCGCGCAGCACCCAGCAGACCCGCTGCTCGGGTGACAGACCGGCCATGGCCACCGACAGGGCCTGCACCGCCGCGTGTGTCTCGGCGCTCCTGGCCGGGGAGTCGTGGTGGTCGGGAGCGGGCTGCTCGGGCACGGTGTCGAGCGGGGTGACCGGCCGCCTGGCCCGCAGTACGTTCAGACAGCGGTTGGTCACGATCCGGTGCACCCAGGTGCCGAACGCGGCGTCCCCGCGGAACTCGGGGAGCTTGCGCCAGGCGCTGACGAGTGAGTCCTGCACGGCGTCCTCCGCTTCGGTACGACTGCCGAGCAGCCGGGTGGCCAGCGTCAGCAGGACCGGGCCGTAGCGGCGCACCAGCGTCTCGAACGCCTCTTCGTCGCCCTCGCCCGCCCGTACGGCCAGCAGACCGTCGTCATGCCAGGGACGGCCGTCACCCGCCGCCCGTGTCGTGCCCAGGTCCCCGGACAACACGGCTCCTTTCGCTCGCCTCACCGTGTTGGACACCCGGCGGCCGGGCGTGTGACGCGGCTTTCGCACACTATCCGGCGGCGGCGTACGACAGCGGTCGTCCGAACAACCCGGGGAATGCGCGTCACAACCCCGTGGAAGGCGTGTCGAAGTAGGTGAGGGCACGCAGGAGTTCCCCGCCGCCCCGCCCGACCGACCGAGGAGATGCCATGACCACGGACCTGTCGCCCGCCGTGCCTGCGGCGAGGAGCACGGAGAAGAACCAGAACGCGCAGAACACCACCACGCTCAGCGGGGGCGGCACCGGCCCCGCCGAACCGGCGGCGACGCGCGGCAAGACGGCCATCGCCGACCTCGTGGTGGTCAAGATCGCGGGTACGGCCGCACGGGACATCCCCGGCGTGCACGACATGGGCGGCGGCCTCTCCCGGACGCTCGGAGCGGTACGCAACCGTGTCCCGGGCGGTCGCCCGAACGTGGGACGCGGCGTGAAGGTGGAGGTCGGTGAGCGGCAGACCGCCATCGATCTGGATCTGGTGGTGGAGTACGGCGTGCCGATCACGGACGTGGCGCGTGACGTACGGGAGAACGTGATCGCGGCCGTCGAGCGGATCACCGGTCTTGAGGTCGTCGAGGTCAACATCGCGGTCAACGACGTACACCTGCCGGAGGACGACGACGCGGACTCGGCGTCCGAGGCCCGGGTCGCTTAACCAGGCCGCTGTTTCGAGAACCGCACGTGTCCCTTTTCGACAACCGCACGTGTCCCCCGCACATGACGACGGTGAGGTGAGTGGTGAGCAGAGCGACAGTGGGTCTGATGGTGGGTATGGCGCTGGGCTTCGCGGGCTGGTTCGGCGGTTTCGGCGCGTTCCTCGTGGTGGCCGCCCTGGGGGCGGTCGGCTGTGTGGTCGGCCGGCTCCTCGACGGCGACGACTTCGATCTGCGCGAGTTCCTGAACTCCGGTCGCAGGGGACGCCGATGACGACGCCCGGTGACCGCGCAGGCACCGCCGCCGGCGCCGCTGCGGCCCCCGGCGAGCGCGGTACGACGACGGTGGCCGACCGCGCGGTCCGGCGGATCGCCGAGCGGGCCGCCGGGGAGGCACTGCGGCCCGGCGCGGTACGGGTCGCCCACGGGTCCGTCTCCGTGCAGGGCCGGCGGGCGCATGTGGCGCTCGACGTCGCGCTGCCGTATCCGGTGGGCCTCGACGATGCGGGCGACCGGATCCAGCGGAGGGTGGCCGAGCGGACCGGTGAACTCACCGGCCTCACGGTCACCCGGACCCGGATCCGCATCCGCGGGCTCGACGGCACACCGGACGAGCCCGGGGCGCAGGGCCTCCCGAGCCCTCGGGGCCATCAGGACAGCGCATCCGTCAACGCCGACACCGGCACGGACACCGGCACCGCGGTGCCGACCGCCCGGCGGCCCTGGGCCCAGCGCCGCACACCCATGGTGCTGCTCCTGCTGGCAGCCGCCGCGGCCTGCGCCCTGCTGCTGTACGACGTCGTGGCCGTGCACGCGGCGAACCGCGCCGCCATGGGGTGGCGGACGCGGCTGCTGGACTGGCTCTCCGGTCACGGTCCCGGCGACGCGGTGGTGACCGGGCTCGCTGTGCTGATCGCGGTGGTCGGACTGTGGCTGCTGGTACTCGCCGTCACGCCGGGACACCGCCGCCAACTCCCGCTGGTCACCGTCGAACCCGGCCTCCGCGCGGTGCTCGACCGTCCGGCCGTGGCCGTACTCGTCCGTGACGCGGTCGGCGACGTACCCGGCGTCACCGAATGCCGGACCCGGGTCGGCAGACGGCGGATCCGGGTACGGGCCCAGCTCGGGTTCGGCGACCGGGCGAGCGCCGAACAGGCCGTGACCGCCGCCGCGTCGCGGGTGCTGGACGGGCTGAGCCTGCACCGCCCGCTGCGGCTGCGGGTGGCCGTGAGCGCGGAAGCACATGCCGATCTGCCCCCCGACCGTCCCGCGCAACCCCCGTCCACGCAAACCCCGCCCACGCCCACGCCGGGGCCGACACCGATGCTGGAACTGACCGGGAAGGGAGCGGATCCCGATGCGCCAGGTGCGTAATGTGACGAACCGGATCGCCTTGGCGTGCGCGGGCGTTGCCCTGCTCGTCGCCGGTCTGTTCCTGCTCTCCGCCGGATCCGCCGTACGGTCACGGCTCCCCGCCTGGTGGCCGGTGCCCGGCGCGGACACGGCGCTCGTGGACCGGCCGGGCCTTGAGCGGCTGCGCGAACACACCTGGTGGACACCGGCCGTGCTGAGCGGGCTCACGGTGCTCCTGCTGCTGCTCCTCTGGTGGCTGGCAGGACAGCTCCGTGGCGGTGGCCGTCGTCCGATCCCGCTGACGCCCAGGGGCATCAGCCTGCGCACCGGAGCACTCGCCCAGGCCATGGCCACGCGGAGCGCCCAACTGCCGGGCGTGGCCCGCGCGCACATCCGCCTCCGCCACGGACCGCGCCGGCTGCGGGCCACGGTCGACGTCGTGCTGGAGCCGGACGCCGAACCCGCGGCCGTACTTCACCGGCTGTCGGCCGAAACCCTCGCCCAGGCACGCGAGTCGGCGGCTCCGCGCTCCGTCGACGCGGCCGTACGCATGCGGGTGCGGGCCCACCGGGAGCGCCGGACCCGCTGACTCAGCGCCCGTTGGTCACGACCGGCCGCCGAACTGCCAGCGGTGGACCTCGATGTCGGCGTACCGGTCGGACGTGAGGACGGCGCGCGCCGTGGCCGGGTCCGGTGCGCGCACCAGCGCCGCGGTCCCCAGCCAGTTGGCGCCGTCGTCGGACAACAGCGGCCCGTACGCGATCAGTTCGTCACCGTCATCCGGTACGTCCAGGTCGGCGGCGGGGCCCGTACCGAGGCCGAGCACCAGATACCGGTTGCCCTCGGCCGGGCCGCCGGGGAAGCCCCACATGGTGCGGCCCAGCAGATTGCGCCAGCGGCGCAGCAGCACGTCCCGGTACACGCCGGCCTGGTAGCCGGGCTCGTCGAAGGCGAAGGCACGGGCGGCGGCCGGGTCCGGCAGGTCGAGGACGTGCACGCTGCCGGTGGGCGTGTCGCCGTCGTCGGCGAGCGTCGGGCCGCGGGCGATCATCTCCTGCGCGTACCGGTCCATGTACGACCAGTGCTCTTCCAGCAGTTCGTCGCGCAGGGCCAGGGAACCCGGCCGGTCGCGGTGGTGGCAGAAGTACTCCATGGCCTCAGTATCGGCGTTGCCCTTCCTAGGACCTCTAGGTTATACCTAGGAGTGTTAGGAAGACGAGGAGGACACATGGTGCGGGCCGGTCTGACGGTGGAGCGGGTGACGATCGCGGGCGCCGAGCTGGCGGACGAGGTCGGGCTCGATCAAGTGACCATGTCGCAGGTCGCGCGGCGGCTCGGCGTGAAGGACGCGAGTCTGTACAGCCACGTCCGCGGACTGGAGGATCTGCGCGGCCGGATCGCGCTGCTCGCCGCGGACGAGAAGACCATCCGGATCGCCGAGGCGACCACCGGATGCGCGGGCAAGGACGCACTGGTCGCTTTCGCCAACGCCTGGCGCGCGTACGCCCACGCGCATCCCGGCCGCTACATGGCGACGCAGACCCCGATCGAGATCGACCCGGAGCTGGTGGCCAAGGCGGCAGGACCCCGGCGCGCGGTGGAACTGACCTACGGCATGCTGCGCGCCTACGGGCTGCCCGAACCCGATCTGACCGACGCGGTACGGCTGTTGCGCAGCACGTTCCACGGGTTCGTCGCGCTGGAGGCCGCCGGCGGCTTCGGGCACGAGCGTCCGCCGCAGCAGTCCTGGGACCGCGCCCTCGACGCGCTGCACACCCTCCTCGAACACTGGCCGACCGCCCCGGAAGGAGCTCCCTCATGACCGGCCCGACCACCGGCAGCCTGCGCGTGCACGGCGCGACGCTCCACTACGAAGTGCGCGGCGACGGCCCGCTCCTGCTGCTGATTCCGGGCGGTACGGGCGGGGCGGCCTCCTTCGACGACGTCGCCGACGTCCTGGCCGCCGAGTACACCGTCGCGACGTACGATCCGCGCGGCATGTCGCGCAGCACGCTCGACGACCCCGAGGCCGAACAGAGCGTGGCCGAGCACGCCGACGACGCCTTGCGGATACTGGACCTGCTGTCGCCGGGCGCGCCCGCCCGGGTCTTCGGCGCCAGCTCGGGCGCGATCGCCGGGGTACACCTGCTCATCTCCCACCCCGAGCGCGTCGAACGGCTCGTGGCGCACGAACCACCGCTGGTGGAGGTCCTGCCGGACGCCGCCGGACATCGCGCGCTCGTCACCTCCGTACGGACGGCGTTCCGCACGGAGGGACTCGCGCCTGCCATGGCGGTGTTCGCGGCAGGACTGAAGAAGGCAGACGACTCCACCGGGCCGAAGCCCGAGATCAAACTGCCACCGCGGGCGGCGGCGCGGGTCGAGCGGACGATGGCCGACATGCCGTTCTTCGTCGGGCGCATCGTGCCGGAATTCATGTCCTACGCACCGGACATGGAGCGCTTCGCGGCCGTGTCGGACCGGTTCGTGCCGGCCTGCGGCGAGGACTCACGCGGGGAACTGCCCTACCGCCCCGCCGCGTTCCTGGCCGAGCGCTTCGGCACGGAGCTGGTGCACTTTCCGGGCGGCCACGTCGGACTGACCACGCACCCCGCCGAGTTCGCCGAGCGCCTGCGCAAGGTGCTCGGCGACTGACCGGCAGCGGCGACGGCCGCATCCGCGCCTACGGCTTGGGCGCCTGCGAGATCCGTACCGTGTTGCCCGACGGGTCGCGGAACGCGCAGTCGCGCGGGCCGTAGGACTGGTCGATGGGCTCCTGAAGGACCTCGGCGCCGGAGGCCAGGACCGTCTCGAAGGTCGCGTCCACGTCGTCGACGCTGAAGACGATGTTCGGCAGGACGCCCTTGGTGAGCAGTTCCTGAAGGGTGTCGCCGTCGGCCTGGGACCGTCCGGCGTGCGGCTCCGACAGGACGATCTCAAGGCCCGGCTGAGTGGCGGAGCCGAGGGTGACCCAGCGGAATCCGCCCGACGCGACGTCGTTACGCAGCTCAAGGCCGAGTGCGTCCCGGTAGAAGGGCAGCGCTTCGTCCGGATCGTTGACGGTGATATGGCAGTACTGCAGTGCGATACTCATGCGGGCAACGCTAGTCGGCGGCTTTCGGACCCGCTTCTCGAATCCTGCTCACGTCGTTGCGAGCCGCCATATTCCGGGGTGCCGCGTTTCTGACCGGCCGGGTGCGCACCATCGCCACACATGCCGGCATCGCCGTCACGGCCTGGTGGTCACGGCTGCGGTACGCGCTCGGCGACTCGCCCATGATCTCGGTGAAGCGGGAGCTGAACGAGCCGAGCGACGTACAGCCGACGGCCATGCACGCGTCGGTCACGCTCATTCCGGCGCGCAGCAGCGCCATCGCCCGCTCAATTCGGCGGGACATGAGGTATTGGTACGGCGTCTCGCCGTAGGTCGCGCGGAATTGCCGGGAGAAATGGGCGGGTGACATAAGGGCGTGCCGGGCCATCGTCGGCACATCCAGCGGACGGGCATATTCCCGGTCGATCAAATCCCGCGCCCTGCGCAGATGCGCCAGGTTGGCGAGATCCTGCGAATCCATAGGACGAGATTACCATCCGGAGCGTAAAGAAAGCCTCTGGCCAGCGGAAACAACCATTCGGATGCCGTGGCGGGGGCGGAGCCTGCCGGTCCGCCGGTGGCTCCTTCGTAAAAAATCTTCGGATGCTTGAACATCGCAGCATCTGCGCCCGTACCCCCTGACGACCGGCCGAGACGCGGCCGTATGCGAAAAAAGGGGACCCAGGTATGACGGCAACGCGCGGAACAGCAGGCGTGGCACGCAGGACCGTCGTCGCGGCGGCCGGCGCGACCGGACTCGGCGTGGCGCTCGCCGCTTGCGGTTCGGACAGCGCGGACGGGTCGTCCGACGCCGCCGAGAAGCCGGACGCCAAGGCGCCGGCCGAGGGTGGCGGTGACGTGCTCGCGAAGACGGCCGACATCCCGGAGGGCGGCGGCAAGGTCTTCGCCGATCAGGGCGTGGTGGTCACCCAGCCGACGGCGGGCCAGTTCAAGGCGTTCTCCGCCACCTGCACCCACCAGGGCTGCAAGGTGAAGGACGTCTCCGACGGGATCATCCACTGCCCGTGCCACGGCAGCCAGTTCAGCGTGACGGACGGCAGCGTCAAGGGCGGTCCCGCGACCAAGCCGCTGCCCGCCGAACAGATCAAGGTCGCGGGGGACTCGATCACTCTCGCGTGACGCCGGGCGCACTCCCGGCCTCCGTGAGCGCCGCGACCGCCGCCCTGATCGACGGGCGGCGGTCGGCGTCGGTGCGCCACACCGCGTAGATGTGGCGCCACATCTTCTGCCGTACGGGTACGACGACGACGCCGTCCGGCACCGGGCCGCGTCCCAGCCTCGGCGCGACACAGACGCCGAGTCCTGCGGCGATCAGCGCGAGCTGGGTGTGGTGCTCCGCCGCGAGATGGGCGATCCGCGGCTCGATGCCCTTCGAGCGCAGCGTGAACATCAGCCACTCGTAGCAGAACTCGCCCTCCGGCCAGGACACCCAGCTGTCGTCGGCGAACTCCTCCAGGTCGACCTCGGCGCGGCCGGCCAGCGGATGGCCGGCGGGCAGGGCGACATCGGCGGCGTCGTCCAGCAGTCGCGCCGTGGCGAGACCGCCGGGCACCGGCAGCCGCTTGTTGTTCCAGTCGAGCACGACGGCGAGATCGAGATCCCCCCGGATCACGCCGGTGATGCCCGCCTCCGGTTCGATCTCCGTGGACCGCACGCGCAGTTCGGGGTGCGAGCGCGCCAGCGCCACCAGCGCGGCGGGGAACAGCCCCCGGGCCGCCGTCGGGAAGGCGCCGATCCGGACCTCGCCGACCGCCTGGCCGCGCTGCGCCTCGATGTCGGCCTGGGCCACCTCGACCTGCGACAGGATCCGCGCCGCGTGATCGGCGAGGAGCTTTCCCGCGTCGGTGAGCCGGACCCCGCGCCCGTTCTTGGCCAGCAGTTGCTGGCCGACCTCCCGCTCCAGTTTGGCCATCTGCTGCGAGACCGCCGACGTCGTGACATGCAGCCCGCCGGCCGCGCCGCTCACCGAGCCGTGCCGGGCAAGGGCGTCCAGGGTGCGCAGCCGCTCCAGATTCAACATGTAAGCAATGCTAAGGGAACGGGTGGATTAATTCTCACTTGTTCTACGAGATGGCAGGCGTCATCGTTACGGGCATGAGCATCGCCCTGCCGCCCCGCCGCAAGCCGGCCGCCCCCTCGGCCCCGCCCACCGCAACGACCCGACCGGCCCTCGACTGGCGTATCCGGTTCGGCGTGCTCTCGCTCATCTGGGGCTTCAGCTTTCTGCTCATCAAGGTCGGCACCCGTGGCTTCGCCCCCTTTCAAGTCACCTTCGGCCGCCTGCTGTTCGGCACGGCGGTGCTGGCCGTGGCCCTGGCCGTACGACGCGAGCGGCTGCCGCGCGGCGGGCGTACCTGGGCGCATCTGACCGTCGCCGCGCTTCTTCTCAACGCGCTGCCGTTCTCGCTCTTCGCCTACTCGGAGCTCACGATCCCCTCGACGCTGGCGGGGATCTGCAACGCCACGTCGCCGCTCTGGGGCATGGTCCTGTCGCTGGTCGCCCTCTCCGAGGACCGGCCGACCCGCCGCCGGGTGGCGGGACTCGGTCTCGGCTTCCTCGGTGTGCTGACCGTGCTCGGCGCCTGGCAGGGCTTCTCGGGGCTCGATGTCACCGGTACGGCGATGGCCCTGCTCGCCTCGCTGTGCTACCCGATCGGCTGGATCTACGTACGCCGCACGCTCGGTGGCAACAGCAGCTCACATCTCGCGCTGTCGGCGAGCCAGTTGCTGCTGGCCACCGTCCAACTGGCGGTGGTCCTCCCGTTCTTCACGAGCGTGCCGACGTCGCTCCCGGTGGGCCCACTGCTGGCGGTGATCGTGCTGGGCGCGCTCGGCACCGGCTTCGCGATCCTGCTCCAGTACGGCATCGTCGCCGAAGTGGGCCCGACCACGGGCCAAATGGTCACCTACTTCATCCCGGTCATCGCGACGGCCGCCGGTGTCACCCTGCTGCACGAGCCGCTGAGCTGGAACACCCCGGTCGGTGCGCTGGTGGTGGTCGCGGGCGCCGCCCTCACCCAGAGCAGACAGAGCAGACGCGGGGCGCCCGCCATCGGTACGACGCCCGCCGCCCGTACGACCGGAGCGGATCAGCCG
>NZ_JTIY01000001.1:5082465-5085500 GCF_000818175.1 Streptomyces sp. AcH 505 | reverse complement strand
GAAGCGGGCGCCGGGCGCGACGGCCCAGCCGGCGTGCAGCAGCCGCGCGACGGCGCCGGTCTCGTCGGCCACCGGCACCCAGACGTTCATACCGCTGCGGCCGTGCGCCGCGACGCCCCGCTCCGCCAGCGCCCGTACGAGTGCGTCCCGCCGACGCCCGTACGAGGCGGCGACGGCCCGCACGTCCACGGCGCCCGAACTCCACAGCTCCACGACGGCCTGCTGCAGAAGCCTGCTGACCCAGCCGGGGCCGAGTCGCTGACGCCCCGTCACCCGGTCCACGGTCAGGGCGTCTCCGGTCAGTACGGCGACGCGCAGGTCGGGGCCGTACGCCTTCGACGTCGAGCGCACGAACACCCAGCGGTCCGTGACACCGGCGAGCGGGTGCAACGGCAGATCGACGATGGCATGGCCGTGGTCGTCCTCGACGAGGAGCACATCGGGACGGGCGGCGAGGACGGTACGCAGCTCGGCGGCGCGCCGGGCGGAGACGGCGGCGCCCGTCGGGTTCTGCGCCCGGTCGGTGACGACGACCGCCCGGACACCGTCCTTCAGCAGGCGCGCCAACTCGGCGGACAGCGGCCCCTCGTCGTCCAGGCCCATCGGCACGGGGCGCAGCCCGAGGGCCGGGACGAGATCCAGCAGACTGCCCCAGCCGGGGTCCTCGACGGCGACGGCGTCGCCCGGCCGCAAGTGGGCGGCGAGCACCCGCTCGATCGCGTCCAACGAGCCCGATGTGACAGCTACGGGTCCTGCGGGCAGCCCGTCGGCGTCGAGCCCCGCGCGGGCGAGCCGCGCCAACTCCGCCTCGACCGGGGCCTGTCCGTAGAGGCCGGGCGCGCTTTCGTGGCGCAGCGCAGCGGCGGCGAGCGCGTCACGCAGCGACGGCAGCAGGGCGGGGTCGGGATTGCCCTCGGACAGGTCCCGCACACCCGGTGGCGCGTCCACCCGGATCGAGCCGCGGACCGTGCTGGCGGGGCGGCGGCGCACGCTGCTCCCCTTGCGGCCCGCCGTCTCGATCACCCCGCGCTCACGCAGCGTGCGGTAGGCGGCGGCCACGGTGTTCGGGTTGACGCCCAGATCCACCGCCAACTCCCGCATCGGCGGCAGGGGTTGGCCCGGGGCCAGCTCACCCGAGCCCACCCCGCGCTCCACACTCGCTGCGATCTCGGCTGCGCGCCGACCGACGATCCGATACTCTCCTAGCACAAAGAAGATTATGCACTAGTGCAATGGAGAGCGCAATGCAGGACCCCACCGGCTACCCGCCGACCGCCCGCACCGTCCCCACCCGCTCGGCGAAGCGGGCGTCCTACGACCGCGAACTGGTGCACGCGATACTCGACGAGACGTACCTCTGCCACCTCGGCTTCGTCAGGGACGGCGCACCGGTCGTGCTGCCCACCCTCTACGGACGGGTGGGCGAGCGGCTGTACGTGCACGGGTCGACCGGCTCGCGCCCGCTGCGGATGGCCGGCGCGCGGCAGCCGGACGACACCGACCCCGGCCTTGCCGTGTGCCTGACCGTCACCCATGTCGACGGGCTAGTGCTGGCGCGCTCCGCCTTCCACCACTCGATCAACTACCGCTCCGTGGTGGTGCACGGCGTCGCCCACCAGGTGACGGACCCGCAGGAGCGGCGCGTCGCGCTCGACGCGATCGTCGACCATGTCGTCCCTGGTCGGTCCCACGACTCCCGGCCAGGGAACGAACGGGAGCTGGCGGCGACCGCCGTGCTCAGCCTCGATCTCCACGAGGTGTCGGCCAAGGTCCGTACGGGCGGCCCCGGTGACGAGCCTGAGGACGTGGCACTCCCCCACTGGAGCGGTGTCGTCCCGGTGGAGCGCGGCTACGGCCCGCCGATTCCGGCGGACGACCTCGACCCGGCCGTCGCCGTGCCCGACTATCTCACCGTCCTCTGAGGAGCCCGCCGTGCTGATCCATCCCTGGGACGCGCCGCAGGACGACGGTGTCTGGCAACAGTGGCTCGCTGAGCACGACTTCGGCCAGCTCGCCGTCAACGGCCCGCCGGGTGAGCCGCCTTACGTCCAGCCGCTGCACTTCGCCTACGATCCGCTGCGCGGGCCGCACGGTGAGGTGCTCACGCATCTCGCCCGGCCCAACCCGATCTGGCCGGCCGTCGAGGCCGGTTCACCGGTCCTGCTGAGCGTCGTCGACGACTACGTCTACGTGCCGGGCCCCTGGCAGGCTCCGGACGACACCCCGCCCGAGCACGGCACACCCACCAGCTTCTACGCGGCCGTCCAACTGCGCTGCACCGCACACCTCGTGGACGACCCGCGGGAGAAGGCGGACCTGCTCAACGCGCAGGTGGGCCACTTCCAGCCGGACGGCGGCTCGGCGCGCGCCGCCGTCGGCGAGGCCCCGTACGGCAGGATGCTGTCCGGGATCCGCGGGCTGCGGCTGGAAGTGACCGACGTCCGCGCCAAGTTCAAGTACGCGGCGCACAAACCGGACGACGTGAAGGAACGCACGGCGGCCGGGCTGCTCGCACGCGGCGGCCCGCGCGACGCCGCCGCGTACGCCCACCATCTGCGCCACCGGACGCCCGGCGCCCCGCAGGACGGTGCCCCGCAGGACTGACCGGGCCCCGGCCGCGAGCCCCTTGCCGCGATCCGAAGGAGCTGTCAGACGAGCACCGCGGCCCTGCGCCGGGCCGCCGCTCCCCTGGCCTCGGCGACCGCCAGCCCGGCCACCGCCGCGAGCAGCAGCAGGGTGCCCACGACCGTGGCGCCGGTGAGCCGTTCGTCGAGCAGGCTTACGGCGATCACGGCCGCGCTCACCGGCTCCAGCAGCATGATCACGGAGACGGTGGCCGAGCGCACGACTCCGGCGCCCGCGAAGTACAGCGCGTAGGCGAGAGCGGTCGGCACCGCAGCCACGTACACCAGCAGACCGACGACGTCAGGCAGTTGGGCGGTGTGCGGCAGCAGCCCCTCGGCGGCCCCGAACGGCAGCAGTGTGACGGTGCCGACCGCGCAGGACCAGGCCGTCGTGGACAGCGGATCGGCCGC
>NZ_JTIY01000001.1:5067673-5082205 GCF_000818175.1 Streptomyces sp. AcH 505 | reverse complement strand
GCCGCCCCGCCGCCACGGCCGAGCCAGCGGGTGAGCAGCGTCATCGCCGCGTACCCGGCCGCCGACAGCACGGCGAGCGCGATCCCCGCCGGGTGTACGTCGCCGCTGCCGCTGCCGCCCAGGACCAGCACGCCGAGTCCGCCGAGCGCCCCGGTCACGGCGAGCAGCCCGCCGCCGCCCAGCCGCTCCCCCATGGTCAGCCGGGCGCCGACCGCGATGAACACCGGCCCGGCGCCGAGGGTGACGACGGTACCGACGGCCAGCCCGGTCAGCTGGACGGCGCCGAAGTAGGCGGTCTGGAAGACGGTGAAGCAGCAGCCGCTGCCGAGGATGCGCAGCAGCCTGCGCCCGCGCGGTTCGGCAGCAGTCGCGTTGGCCCGTGCCCCGGCCCGGCGCGGGCGCAGCGCCAACGCGCCCAGCAGCAGGACGAGTCCGCCCGTGCAGCGCCAGAAGGAGAGCGCGAAAGGACCCATGTCACTGATCCGGTAGACCAGGGACCCCGCGGCGCCGGCCGTGCCCCAGGCGAGACCCGCGACGATCAGGAAGGACAGACTGCGCCCCACGCGCGTGTCGTCGGACACGGCGACAGCGGCGGGGCCGGAATCGGGAACAGAAACGGAAGAAGACTTCGACACGTGACAACTCCGTGAGAAGAACGGTTGGTTGGTCGCTCAGCTCCGTCACGCGGGCAGCGACGAACCACCCGGGGTACCCGCACATCGGCGGTGCCCGGTCCGGTCTTCGTCAGCGGATGGCCGCCCGCGCTAAGCGGCGGGAGGCGGCAATACGGTCAAAGGCATGATCCGTACCCTAGCGCCTCTCCCGGCAAGCTTTGCCCTGTCGCGGTCCCCGGCCCTCCACGGGCAAACATCGCCGATCGCGGCGCTAGGCGGTCGGCCCGGCGGCGGACAACCACTCGGTCTCGCCCGCCGGCTCATCGACCACCTCGCCGGGGCCGCCCGGCGTCGAACCCGTGGGCGGCTCGCGGGTGGTGGACTGGGCGACGAAGGCGCCGACGAGCACGACGGCCCCGCCCACGATCTGCGGCGCCGAAAGATGCTCCCGCAGCAGCACCCAGGCCAGTACGGTCGCGACGACCGCCTCCAGACAGGCGACGACACCGGCCACCTGCGGCGACAGCCTGCGCACCGAGACCACGCCGGTCATGTACGCGAGCACGGTCGCGATCAGTACGATCCAGCCGACCAGCAGCGCCCCGGCGACCCGCGTCCCGCCCATGTCGGCGCTGCCGCCGAGCAGCGACCAGTCCATGCCCCACGGCCGGGCCACGACCGTGAGCACGACAGCGCCGACGAGCAGCCCGTACGCGATCACGCCCATCGGGGGCGCCGGTTCGTCGCCGTCCCCGGCATGGTCCGACAGGACGAAGTAGCCGACCTGGCAGCACGCGGCGCCGAGGGCCAGCAGCAGACCGACCGCGTCGAAGCTCAGCCCGCTCCAGATCTCGACCACACTGGCGAGTCCGCCGACGGCGAGCACCACACCGACGGCCGCCGCCCGGCTGACCGGCCTGCGCTGCACGAAGCGCACCCAGAGCAGCACCAGGGCCGGAGCGAGGTATTCGACGAGCAGCGCGACCCCGACGGGGATACGGGAGATCGCCGCGAAGTAGAAGGCCTGCACCCCCGCGACGCCCAGCAGCCCGAAGCCGACGAGCAGCGCCGGCCTGCGGGTGACCAGGGCGCGATGGCGCCAGGCCACCGGCAGCATGACGAGGGCGGCTCCGGCGACCCTGAGCCAGACCACGTGCAGCGGGTCGAGCCCCGCCTCGATCAGCGGCTTGGCCGCAACACCGGACCCGCCGAACGCGAACGCCGACACCAGGGCGAGTCCAATACCGGCGCTCCTGCGCTGAGACACATGCATGGCGTCATCATGGCAGTCGGCGTCAGGAGCGTCACACCGGTGGCACCTGTCGCAGCGATCACGCCGCGTGCGGCGTGAACGCGCCTGTCATGCCTGCGGGCAGGCACAGGCCAGCCGCCAGGCGAGGCTCCGCGTGTCGACCCCGGCCCGTTCGAGCACCTCGACCGCGCGGCAGGCACGGTCGGCTGCGAGCGCGGCCAGCAGATCCAGCCCGCCCGCCTGCGGGTCACCGCGCCGCGCCGCGCGCTCCAGGGCGCCGTCCATCGCGGTCAGGGCGGCGGGCGACCAGCCGGCCACCGCAGGGCCCTGCTCCGTCACGACGGGTACGGCGCCCGAGTCCTCGACGGTGCCCTGCCAGCGCAGTCCGTAGCCGAT
Source organism: Streptomyces sp. AcH 505 (assembly GCF_000818175.1). Lineage (GTDB taxonomy): Bacteria > Actinomycetota > Actinomycetes > Streptomycetales > Streptomycetaceae > Streptomyces. The sequence continues at coordinate 5,079,943 of NZ_JTIY01000001.1, read as the reverse complement.
GCTGCGCTGGACGAGATAGCCCAGCACGCGGGCGACCTGCGCTCCGCTGTCGAAGGCCTCGCGCACCTCGGGGTCCGACTCGACGAGCGAGTGCAGCAGATGGGCCGTGTCGATCTGCTGGTCCCCGTCGCGGTGCGCCCGTCTGCGCGCACCCGAGACCACCGAGGCCAGTTCCACGGTGAGACGGGCGTCGATGTCGGAGCTGTTCGGTGCGGGCTGTCCTGGCACCTGCGGGGTAGGGCTTTGCACACTCCCACCTCATCAGTCGCACATAATTGCCGCATCCCCGCCGGGAAGCATTCGCCGGTCCCACCGAAGGTGGGCACAGACATGCGGCTTCTCCTCCTTACGAAGGAGATCGACCCACTCCTCCCGGAGGGGAGGCGAGCCGCCTTGCCATCCGCAACCGTCACGGAGCGCGCACGCGTCGCAACGTACGACGACCGAGACCCGTTGCCGCAGGGAGGGCGCCCGATGTACTGGATGGTGGCCCTGCTCGCCGAGGACGGGCTGCAGTACGTCTACCGCGTGTACGCACCGGCGGAGGCGCTGCGGGGCGATGTGTTCTGGGCGGCTTTCCTCTGTCATGACGAGGGCCCGCACCCACGGGCGTCCGACTGGTTCGACTCGGCGGTGTTCTGGCGGCTGCGGACGGCCGACCGCACCTGACAAAGAGAAGGGCCTGTCCGGCGGATCAAGGCCGGACAGGCCCTTCGCACTCACTCATCTCAGCCATGACGACGGCCGACGATCACTCGTCGTCGCCGGCGAGGATCAGATAGAGCTTCTTCCGTGCTTCGTTGGTGACGGCGAGCGCCTTCTGGCGCTGCTCGGGCGTGCCGGTCTTCCAGACCTGCCCGAACGCCTCCATCAGGCCGAAGCCCGCCTGGCGGATCTCGTTGATCGACTCCCAGTCGACTCCACGGCCCGCCTCTTCCCAGGGGGCCTCGGGGCCGGACTCGGCCTCCGTACGCCCCGATTCGGTCAGCGTGAACAGCTTCTTGCCGCCCTCGCTCTGACTGGTGATGTGACCCTCGTCCTCCAGCAGCTGGAGCGTCGGATACACCGAGCCGGGGCTGGGGCGCCAGGCCCCGCCGCTGCGCTCGCCGATCTCCTGGATCATCTCGTAGCCGTGCATCGGCCGGTCCTTCAGCAGCGCCAGGATCGAGGCGCGTACGTCACCGCGTCGCGCCCGTCCCCTGCCACCGCCGCCACGACCGCGTCCGCCGCCTCCGAAAGGTCCGCCGAAGGGCGGGCCGAACGGGCCGAAGGCCCCGCGCCGCCCTTCGAAGCCGCCCCTGCCGTGCTGGCCGGGTCCGCAGTGACCCGCTTCGGGTCCGTGCTCATGTCCGTGTGAACGCATGACTGCGCTCCTCTCTTCTTAGACTTATCGCGAATCTGTCGCGATGGCTCAACGATATATCGGAACGCATCGCTTGGCAAACAGCTGCCGGAACTTTTCCGGGCCGCCACCCGCGTATTGGCCTTGGCCTGCGGCTTCGCGCGCCGCCTACGCTCGGCGGATGCAGATTCGAATCGTCGACGCCTTCACCGACCGGCCCTTCGCGGGCAACCCCGCAGGGGTGCTCCTGCTGGACTCCGACGGCTTCCCCGCGGACAGCTGGCTGCAGCAGGTCGCGACCGAGGTGCATCTCTCGGAGACGGCATTCGCCCACCCGCTGCCGCCCGGCGGACCCGCCGACTGGGCGCTGCGCTGGTTCACCCCCAGCACCGAGGTGGACATGTGCGGCCATGCCACGCTCGCCACCGCGCATGTCCTGCACACCACGGGCCGCACGAACGGCGCCGTACGGTTCGCCGCCCGGCCCGGAGTCCTCGGCGCCGCCGCGCACGACGACGGCACGATCACACTCGACTTCCCGACCTCACCGCTGACGGCGGTGGCCGCTCCCGACGGGCTCGCGGAGGCCCTGGGCGCCGATCCGGTCTCGGTGCACGACACCTCGGAGCACATCGGGGACCTGCTGGTCGAGGTGGCGGACGAGCGGACGGTACGCGCGCTCGCCCCGCACTCCCCCGACCTGATGCGGCAGAGCCGGCGCGGCATCATCGCCACAGCGGCGGCCGAGGATCCGGGCCGCGGCTACGACTTCGTCTCGCGCTGTTTCTTCCCCGGTGTGGGGATCGACGAGGATCCCGTGACGGGCAGCGCGCACACGGCGCTCGCCCCCTTCTGGTCGGCCCGGTTCGGCCGCGACGAACTGACCGGACTGCAGGCGTCCGCCCGCACCGGACTCGTCCGTACGGCACTGCGCGGCGAGCGGACCCTGCTCACCGGCAGCGCCGTGACGGTCATCGAAGGAGAACTGTTCAGCTCCCCGCCCGGCCGCTAACCCGTCGGCAGCCAGCCGACCTTGCCCGCCAGCAGCGCGAAGCCGACGAACGCCCCGATGTCGAGCAGCGAGTGGGCCGCGACCAGCGGTCCCACCCGCCCCCAGCGCCGGTACAGATAGACGAAGACCACGCCCATCGCCATGTTGCCGAGGAAGCCCCCGACGCCCTGGTACAGGTGGTACGAGCCGCGCAGCACCGAACTCGCCACCAGGGCCGCCATCGGCGACCAGCCGAGCTGGCCGAGCCTGCGCAGCAGATACCCGACGACGATGACCTCCTCCAGGACGGCGTTCTGCACGGCGGAGAGGATCAGCACGGGGAACTTCCACCACACGTCCGGCAGTGACTCCGGTACGACGGTCAGGTTGAAGCCCAGGTTCTGCACCACCAGGTAGAACGCGAGCCCGATGCTGCCGATCCCGGCGGCGATCAGCACCCCGCGGCCGAGGTCCGACCGCGGCCGCAGCCGGTCGAAGCCGATGGCGCGCAGGCTGCTGCCCTCCCGCAGCAGCAGATGCGCGACAAGCGCGACGGGCACCAGCGCCGTGGCGATACCGAACAACTGCCAGGCGAGATCCAGCCAGGGCCGCCCGGGTGCGGCCGACGCGTTGAGCGTGGCCTGCTGGTGTTTCAGCGCCTGGCTGTTCGTCACCGAGCCGACAAAACTGATCAGCGCCGATACACCGCTCGCACCGAGCGAGAGCGCCAGTACGAGCACCGTCTCGGACCGGAAGATCTTCCGTGAGGGGTCCTCCTCGGGAAAAGAACCGGCCACGCTCCCGGCGTCTGTCTGCACTCCTGCCTCCAGTTGTTCATTCCCGCCTCATGCCACTCGCCGTGCCACTAGGGTCTCGAATACAGGTACGAAGATCGCGCACGACAGGCCGGGGGACGGACGCCGTTCGACGGCGAGGTCCCCCTTCTCCCTTGTTCACCCTTCACGGAGGGGCACCACCGCTATGGGACGTCACAGCTTGCCCGACGAGCCTGTGAGGAACGCTGCCAGGGACCGTCCGCCGCGCCGCCGAGGTGTGGTGGTCACCACCATCCTCGTCCTGGTGGTGGCCGCGGGCGCCGGGGTGGCGGCCCAGGCGGGACTGCTCTCCCGTTCGGGGCCCTGCGCAGGTGATCCGGTACGGGTGGATCTGGTGGCCTCTCCCGACATCGCGCCCGTGCTGCGTACCATCGCCGACCGGGCCCGGCGGGACAAGGTCACCACGGACGGACACTGTCTCGACGTCCAGGTCGCCGCGCGGGAGAGCTTCAAGGTCGCGGCCTCCCTCTCCGACGGAACCACCGACCCCGACTACCAGATCTGGGTGCCCGACTCGTCGCTCTGGACGGACCGGGCCCGGGGCAAGGGCAACGGCGTCCCGCTCACCCCCGCCGGCAATGTGGCCAGCTCCCCCGTCACGGTCGGCGCCGTCCCCACGGCCGCGGCCTCGCTGGGCTGGCCCAACAAGAAGTACAGCTGGGCCGAGCTGACGGCGGCGACGACCGCCACCGACAAGGTACGTCTCGGCACCGCCGACCCGGCCCGCAGCGCCACCGGCCTCCTCGCGCTCGCCAGCATCGCCACGTCGGCCCAGGCTTCCGGCGCGGGCAGCGACACCCAGGTCGCCGCCACGGCCAAGCTCCTCGCGCAGCGCGCCTCCGACTCCGACACCCAGGTGCTGCAGACCCTCGCGCAGGACGACTCCGGTACCGAGACGGGCAATCCGCGCCGTAACGAGGCGGTGCTGCTGTCCGAGCAGGCGGCGTTCGCCCACAACTCCGACGGCGACGGCGCGTCGAATCTCGACCTCTTCTATCCGACGGACGCCACCCCGGCGCTGGACTACCCGTTCAACCTGGTCGACGACAGCGAGCTGACCACGGACCAGGGCAGGGCGGCGCTGCGCTTCATGACCCTGCTCAGTCAGAGCGCCGCGCTGCACACCCTCCAGGACCACGGCTTCCGGGCCGCCGACACCCCGCTGAAGGCGGCCATGGTGCGCACGGCCGGCGGCCGGGCCCCGCAGCCGTACGCGTCGAGCGACGCGCCCCCGCCCACGGACGACGCGGTGCAGCAGACACTCGGTCTGTGGACCATCACCGTGCAGAGCGCCCGGCTGACGGTGGTCGTGGACGCCTCCGGGTCGATGGCGGATCCGGTGCCCGGCCGCAAGGGTCAGTCCAGGATGGATGTCACCAAGGGGTCGCTGCTCCAGGCCCTCGCCCAGTTCACGCCGCAGGACGAGGTCGGGCTGTGGGAGTTCGCCACCAAGCTCGACGGTGCCAAGGACTACCGCGAGCTTGAGCCGACGGCCCGGCTCGGTGAGTCGGCGCCGGGCGGCGGCACCCACCGCGAGCGGCTGGCCGCCGCCTTCGCTTCACTCAAGCCGGTGCCGGACGGCTCGACGGGGCTGTACGACACGACGCTGGCCGCCTACCAGAAGGCCCAGTCGACCTATGTGAGCGGCAAGTTCAACGCGCTCGTCGTCCTCACGGACGGCACCAACCAGGACGACCACAGCATTTCCCGCGGCGCCCTGATCAACCGGCTCAGGACGCTCGCCGACCCCCGGCGCCCGGTGCCGATGATCGGGATCGCGGTGGGGCCCGACGCCGACCGCACCGAGGTCGACCAGATCGCCAAGGCAACCGGCGGCGCCGGCTACGAGGTGAGCGATCCGGCCGACATCCAGGCGGTGATCCTGAAGGCGGTCATGACGGTCGGCCAGTCCTGACGGCCAGTCGTGACAGCCGGTCCTGACAGTCGGGTCAGGACCGGCACTCAGCTCACGACTGGCCGGGGAAGCCGACCGGCCAGGTGTGCACCGGGTCCCCCTGGTGCATCAGCTCGCTGTAGCGGCGGGTGAGCGCGGCGAACGCCGCGTCCCGCTCCAGCCCGGCGTCCAGGGCCCGGTGGAAGGTGTCCACCTGCCATGAGGCGCCGTTCATCCGCCGCTTGCAGCGCTCGTCGATGATCCCGAGGTAGAGGTCCCGGTCGGCGGGCTCGATGTTCCACGCGTCGAGCCCGGCCGCCGCCAGCGGCAGCAGCTCGTCCCGTACCAGCTTCGCCACGGGTACCGAGGTGATGCCCGACGCGCGCCCGGGACGCGGCCAGGCCAGCTCCGCCTCGATGCCGTGGCGGCACGCGGTGTCAAAGTTCTCGGCCGCCACCGAGAAGGGCAGCTGCTCCCACACCGGCCGCTCGTCCTCCGCCAGCGCCCGCACCAGGCCGTAGTAGAAGGCCGTGTTGGCGATGACGTCGGCGACCGTGGGCCCGGCCGGCAGGACGCGGTTCTCGACCCGCAGGTGCGGCACGCCGTCGGCGACCTCGTACACCGGCCGGTTCCACCGGTAGACGGTGCCGTTGTGCAGGGCCAGCTCCTGGAGGTCGGGGATGCCGCCCTCGTCGAGCACCCGCAGCGGATCCTCCTCCGAACAGATCGGCAGCAGCGCCGGGTAATAGCGCAGATTCTCCTCGAACAGGTCGTAAGCGGAATCGATCCAGCGCTCCCCGAACCAGGTCCTCGGCCGGACGCCCTGCGCGGTCAGCTCGGGCGGCCTGACGTCGGTCGCCTGCTGGAACAGCGGCGGCCTGGACTCCCGCCACAGCTCCTTGCCGAACAGGAACGGCGAGTTGGCGCCGAGGGCGACCTGTACGGCCGCGACGCACTGCGCGGCGTTCCAGACGTCGGCGAAACGCTCCTGCGTCACTTGCAGATGCAGTTGTACGGAGGTGCAGGCGGCCTCCGGCGCAATCGACGCCGACGTGCAGACGAGCCGCTCCACGCCGTCGATGTCGAGGGTGAAATCCTCGCCCCTGGCGGCGACCATCTGTTCGTTCAACAAGGTGTAGCGGTCGACGTCCGACAGATTCGCCGAGACGACGTCCTTACCCGCCAGCGTCGGCAGAATTCCGATCATCACGATGCCGGCGTCGACCTCGTTGGCTTTGCGGTGGGCATATCCAAGGCCGGCCCGCAGTTCCTCGGCGAGCTGATCCAGAACCCGCCCGTCCAGACGATGCGGAGCGATATTTACTTCCAGGTTGAACATTCCCAGTTCGGTCTGGAAATCCTCGCTCGCGATGCGCTTCAGCACCTCCGCATTCATCATGCGGGGCATCCCGTCGGATCCGGCCAGATTCAGTTCGATCTCCAGGCCCATCAGATTCCTGGGCCGGTCGAACCGCTCCTCGGCCAGCAGCCGTCCCAGCGCCGCGAGGCACTGCTGCGACTTCCGCCGGTACTTCTGGCGGTCGGACAGGCCACCACCGTCCGCAACGACCTTCTCACCCATCGAGTGTCCTCCCCGAGTGACCGGCCGGTCGGCCCGTACTCATGTCACGGTCGATAATGCCCCCGGACGGTGATCCGTAACGTCCCGTTCACCGGGTACGCCAGGTAGAGTGGTGAGAACGGTCGTACGGCACATTCCTTTGGCATGCCCATTGGTATGTGACTGACAAGACACCGGCCCTTCTGCGGGTACCGCCCGGTCGGGCACGGAATCGCCAACGAGTTTCGGCCGACCGCACAGCCGGTATCGGCCCAGGCCAGACGGCCGCGTTCACGATTTATCTGCGAGAACTCCGCACAAGTTGGACCGAATAACGCCTTGCCGCAATATCTACGACAGCTAGAAGAAACACCGCGTGAACACGCGTCGTATAAACTGCCGAACGAGGCGGAGAGTCGGCGCCCGGCCACGTGGCCCTTGGCTCCTCCTCTGACCTCGTCTGCCGACAGCGACGTCCGCACCCGCACGCAACGCCCCCGTATGCCCACGTTTCACCCTGTCTCCTGAGTGAGAGGCAACCCACCATGCCGCTGCATGTCCCCCCGGCTCCCGCGCCCGCCCTGCGCAGCGTTCTCGCGGCCCTCGGTTCACCTACCGCCGTCCGTGAAGCACGCACGCCCGCTCTGCAGTCCGTCCAGGGACAGCTGAGCGCCGAGTTCCCCCTGCCCGTTCATGTGCTGGACCGGGTCTCCCCGGCCGGCAGCACCCCGAGGACCCGGTTGACCGGCTGGCGGTTCCTGATCCGCAGCGCCGAGCGCGCCGTGGCCGCGGCGGACACGATGCTCACCCCCGACGGCTGGGCCTTCTCGCGGTTCTTCGAAGGCCCCTACGTCCCCTCGACCGAGCGCGCGCTGCGCCAGGCCGAGACACTGAGTGCCTCGTATCAGCCACGGCTGCTCTCCGTACCCGAGCTGTACATGCTCACGCTGTGGCTGCACGAGGACACGGACGCGGACGCGTCGGAGGGCTCGCCCGCCCCCGCCGACCTGCTGGTGCCGCTGGCGCCCGCGCCGCCCGGTATCGCCTCGCACCTCCCGCACCGCGTCTCCGAGCTGCTGCCCATGATCGGTCTGCGGCTCGCGCCGAAGCCGGCCTCACTCGTCCGGACCCCCGCCTGACCTGCGTCGCGACCGCCGTCCCCGCGCCCCGTTGCCCTCCGGCCACGGGGCGCGCCGCATGCCGTGACGAACGGTCCCGGAGGATGGCCGAGTTGAGCTGAACCGCCCGGCACGGAGCGACGTCATTACTCAACACAAAGTGCTGCCGTGAAATACCTGCGGATCGGCGTCCGTGGGGCAACACTGGGACCGACAACAGATACGGGGGCGGCCGTGAGCGCATCGAGCCGCAGGACAGTCACTACGACGCAGCGAAAGAACCTACCCATGTGCCAGCATCAACCAGCCTGCCCGACAGCCGACTCAGCCGACCGGGAGGCCGCCCGACTGATGGCGAGCCACCCCGAGCAGGGCTGGAGTCTGCTGTGCAACGGCATCCTGCTCTTCGAGGACACCGGTGAACTGCTGCCGGACGGCAAGATCATCGCTCCCCACCGGCCGCTCCGCTCCGAGCAGGTGGTGACGGCAGCCTGATGCCGTCGGTATGACTGGGGCCGGCCGGAGATCTTCCTCCGTACCGGCCCCGACGCATGTCCGCGCCTCGTCACTCTCCGCTGTCGGCGACCACCTCAGTGGTCGTACGCGTCCAGCGGCGGGCAGGAGCAGACCAGGTTGCGGTCACCGAAGGCGCCGTCTATCCGGCGCACCGGCGGCCAGTACTTGTCGGCCGCCGAGACCCCGGCGGGGAAGACCGCCTCGTCGCGGCTGTACGCGTGGTCCCACTCGCCGCCCAGGGCCGCCGCCGTGTGCGGAGCACCCCGCAGCGGGTTGTCGTCGGCGGGCCAACCGCCCGATGCGACCTTCTCGATCTCGGCGCGGATCGCGATCATCGTCTCGCAGAACCGGTCCAGCTCGGCCAGGTCCTCGCTCTCGGTCGGCTCGATCATCAGTGTGCCGGCCACGGGGAAGGACATCGTCGGCGCGTGGAAGCCGTAGTCGATGAGGCGCTTGGCGATGTCGTCGACGCTGACGCCCGTCGCCTTCGTCAGGGGCCGCAGATCCACGATGCACTCGTGGGCGACCAGCCCGTTGGGGCCCGTGTACAGGACCGGGTAGTGCGGCTCCAGCCGCTTGGCGATGTAGTTGGCCGCCAGCACCGCGACCTGGGTGGCCCGCTTGAGCCCTTCGCCGCCCATCAGCCGCACGTACGCCCAGGAGATCGGCAGGATGCCCGCCGAGCCCCAGGGGGCGGCTGAGATCGGTCCCACACCTGTCTCCGGTCCGGCGGCCGGCTGGAGGGGGTGGTTGGGCAGGTACGGCGCGAGGTGGGCCCGTACGCCGACGGGGCCGACGCCGGGGCCGCCGCCGCCGTGCGGGATACAGAACGTCTTGTGCAGGTTCAGATGGGACACGTCCGAGCCGAACTTGCCGGGCTTGGCGAGCCCCACCAGCGCGTTGAGGTTGGCGCCGTCCACGTAGACCTGGCCGCCCGCGTCGTGCACGGCGGCGCAGATGTCGGTGATGTGCTCCTCGAAGACGCCGTGCGTGGACGGGTAGGTGACCATCAGTACGGCGAGCTGGTCGCCGTACTGCTCGATCTTCGCGTGCAGGTCGGCGACGTCCACGTCCCCGTCGTCGCTGGTCTTCACGACGACGACCTTCATACCGGCCATGACCGCGCTCGCCGCGTTCGTGCCGTGCGCCGAGGACGGGATCAGGCAGACGGTGCGCCCTTCCTGGCCGTTGGCGCGGTGGTACGCGCGTACGGCGAGCAGCCCGGCGAACTCGCCCTGCGAGCCGGCGTTGGGCTGGAGCGACACCGCGTCGTAGCCGGTGACCTCGGCGAGCCGCTCCTCCAGCTCGCGGATGAGCGTCAGATAGCCCTGCGCCTGGTCGGCCGGGGCGAAGGGGTGCAGCGCGCCGAACTCGGGCCAGGTGACGGACTCCATCTCCGTGGTCGCGTTCAGCTTCATGGTGCACGAGCCGAGCGGGATCATGCCGCGGTCCAGCGCGTAGTCGCGGTCGGCGAGCCTGCGCAGGTAGCGCAGCATCGCCGTCTCGGAGCGGTGCTGGTGGAAGACGGGGTGCGTCAGGTAGTCGTCGGAGCGCAGCCGCGCCTCGGGCAGGTCGTCGTCGGCCGTCGCGTCGAGCGCGTCGATGTCGGCGTCCACACCGAAGGCGGTCCACACGGCGGACAGCTGCACCCGGCCGGTGGTCTCGTCGCAGGCGATCGAGACGTGGTCGGCGTCGACGAGCCGGATGTTGACGCCGTTCTCCCGCGCCGCCGCCACCACGTCGGCCGCCCGGCCGGGGACCCGCGCGGTGACGGTGTCGAAGTACGTGCCGTGGACGATCTCCGTGCCGCCGGCCCGCAGCCCCTCGGCGAGCAGCGTGGCGAACCGGTGCGTGCGCTGCGCGATGGCGCGTAGTCCGTCCGGGCCGTGGTAGACGGCGTACATGCCGGCCATCACGGCGAGCAGCACCTGGGCGGTGCAGATGTTGCTGGTGGCCTTCTCGCGGCGGATGTGCTGCTCGCGGGTCTGGAGGGCCAGCCGGTACGCCCGGTCGCCGTCGGCATCGACGGAGACGCCGACGAGCCGGCCCGGCAGGTTGCGGGCGAACGTCTCGCGCACGGCCATGAAGCCGGCGTGCGGTCCGCCGAAGCCCATGGGGACGCCGAAGCGCTGGGTGGTGCCGACGGCGATGTCGGCGCCGAGCTCGCCGGGCGAGGTGAGGAGCGTCAGCGCGAGCAGGTCGGCGGCGACGGTGACGATGGCGCCGAGTTCGTGGGCCCGCTCGACGACGGGCGCGATGTCCCGTACGGCACCGGAGGCGCCGGGGTACTGGAGCAGGACGCCGAAGACACCGCGCTCGGCGGCCTCGGCGGGGATGCCGTCGGTCAGGTCGGCGACGACGACCTCGACGCCGGTCGGTTCGGCGCGGGTCCGGATCACGGCGATCGTCTGCGGCAGGGTGTCGGCGTCGACCAGGAAGACGCCGTTCTTGACCTTGCCGACCCGGCGGGACAGCGCCATCGCCTCGGCGGCGGCCGTGGACTCGTCGAGCAGGGAGGCGCCGGAGGTGGGCAGTCCCGTGAGGTCGGCGACGACGGTCTGGAAGTTGAGCAGCGCCTCCAGCCGGCCCTGGGAGATCTCCGGCTGGTAGGGCGTGTAGGCGGTGTACCAGGCCGGGTTCTCCATCACGTTCCGCAGGATCACCGGCGGGGTGAAGGTGCCGTAGTAGCCGAGGCCGATCATCGGCGCGAGCACCTGGTTGCGGTCGGCGAGGCTGCGCAGCTCGGCCAGGACCTCGGCCTCGGTACGGGCGTCGGGAAGCCGCAGCGCCTCCGCACTCTTGATCACGTCGGGCACGGCCGCGGCGGTCAGCTCGTCCAGCGAGCCGTAACCGACCTGGGCGAGCATCTTCGCCTGAGCGCCGGCGTCGGGACCGATGTGGCGCTGTTCGAAGGGGGTGCCTCGCTCCAGCTGTGCGAGCGGAATGCGGTTGGCGGTCATTACGGAGGCCTCCTGGTCGACACGACCTGCGAGGGGCACCAAGACGCGGGTGCCCGGGCGGCCTCCCCCTCTGTCATCTCGACCTGAGAGCTTCACCGGCCCGCCCTGCGGCGGCCCGGCTTTCACCGTCGGTGAGAGCGGCTGCCTCGCGGCATCCGCCCTGCTTTCCAGAGTGACCTCGTCCGTGCGGTACGGGGGCCTGAGAGATTCCGGGGAGGATTTGCTCCTTCGGCGCCTCCGATGATCTCAATCGGAGGACTCTCCCGCACGGGGTCGACAGCCGTCTGCCAGCCTACCAGCGAGCGCTTGAGGCCAACTTTTCGAGTGGCCGCCTTGCCGGATCTGCACTTTTGTAGTCTTTACCAGCAGTTGCGACCAATTGGAGGGACCGTGGAGAGCGATATCGATCCGCGCAGCCTGATCGGCCGCAAGGCGTTCGACCGCGACGGCCACAAGATCGGCACGGTGGACGAGGTCTACCTCGACGACGCGACAGGCGTCCCGGAGTGGGCCGCCGTGCGTACGGGGCTGTTCAGCCACGACGCCTTCGTACCCCTCAGCCCCAGCACGCTGGTGGACGAGGCGCTGCGCGTGCCGTTCGACCGGTCCCTGATCAAGGACGCGCCGGACTTCGGTGTCGGCCGGCATCTCTCCCCCGAGCAGGAACTGCAGCTCTACCACCACTACGGCCTCGCCCTCCCGGAGCCGTCCGAGCGGCCGGCTTCCCTGTCGGACGGCGATTCCCAGCGGGACTTCGGCCGTCTGGCCGGCCAGGAGGACTGATCCGGCGCCGCTGGGTCCGTGTCCGCAGGCGCGAGCGGCACCAGCGGCAGCGGGTCGGCCGGCTCCAGGTCGGGGTCGTCCACCCAGAACGTCCGTACCCGGCCGGGCAGCGAGCCGGGCACCTCGAAGCGCACCGTGACCCGGCGAAGGCCGCTGCCCTGCACCCAGCCGGGTCCGAAGACCGCGTGATGCACGTCATGCCCGGCGGCGAAGCGCCGCTCAGCCGGGGCCGGGACCTCCACGGCCGCTGCCGGCGCCTCTGCGGGCAC
>NZ_JTIY01000001.1:5057897-5067648 GCF_000818175.1 Streptomyces sp. AcH 505 | reverse complement strand
ACTCGGCGGGCTCCGCCGACTCCGCGGCCTTGGCCGCCGCCGCTTTGGGCCCTTCGGCGGCCGCCTGGGCGAAGAGGTCTTCCTGTGTGTAGTCGGCGAGGCCGGTGACGCCCACCCCCAGCAGCCGCACCCCGCCGGTCGTGTCCACGGACTCCAGCAGCCGCCCCGCCGCCTCGCGGACGACTCCCACGTCGTCCGTCGGCCCGCGCAGCGTCTCCGAACGGGTCAGCGTCGAGAAGTCGTAGCGCCGCACCTTGAGGACCACCGTCCGCCCGGAGTGCCCGGAGGCGCGCAGCCGCTCCACGCACCGGTCCGCCAGCCGGTCGACCTCCGTACGCACCCGGACCCGGTCGTGCAGATCCACGTCGAAGGTGTCCTCGACCGACACGGACTTGGCCTCCCGGTCGGACACCACGGGACGCTCGTCGTGGGCCAGCGCCATCCGGTACAGCGAGCTGCCGTGCGCCTTGCCCAGCAGCCGGACCAGCTCGTCCTCGCCGGCCTCCGCCAGCTCGGCGACCGTCGTCATCCCGGCGCGCCGCAGATGATCACCGGTGGCGGGGCCGACCCCCGGCAGGATCCGCACCGACATCGGCCCGAGCAGCCCGCGCTCGGTGCCGGGCTCTATGAGGACCAGCCCGTCGGGCTTGGCCTGCTCCGAGCCGATCTTCGCCAGCATCTTGGAGGCGGCGAGCCCCACCGAGCCGGTGAGTCCCGTGACGGCCCTGATGTCCCTGCGCAGCTGCTCACCGGCCGCCCGCGCGCTCGCCGAGTCGTCGGCTGAGCCGCCGGCCTCCAGGTCCACGAAGGCCTCGTCCAGGCTCAGTGGCTCCACCAGCGGGGAGAGCCGCCCCAGCAGCTCCATGACCTGCTCGCTGATCGCCCGGTAGACGGTGAAGCGGGGCACGAGATACGCCGCGTTCGGCGCGAGCCTGCGCGCCTGCGCCATCGGCATCGCGGAGTGCACCCCGAACCTGCGCGCCTCGTACGAGGCTGTCGAGACCACTCCGCGCGGCCCGAGCCCCCCGACGACGACCGCCTTCCCGCGCAGGCTCGGCTTGGCCGCCTGCTCCGCGGCGGCGAAGAAGGCGTCCATGTCGAGATGGAGGATGGTCGGGGCGGTTCTCACACCACCGATGCTGCCTCAGAGCACTGACAATCGGCCGTTCGTCACACGGCCCGGTCGCGGCGCCGTCTGGCGAGTTCGTCGGCGGGGTTGTTCCCCACCAGCGTCTCGCCGGTGTCGATCCGCTCCCCGTGCAGCTGGGAGAGGGCCGACTCGACGTCGCGCCAGACCACCCCCACGGCGATGCCGAAGATCCCCTGGCCCCCCTGGAGCAGGCCGACGACCTCGTCGGGCGACGAGCATTCGTAGACCGTCGCGCCGTCGCTCATGAGCGTCATCAGCTCCAGGTCCTGGAAGCCCCTGGCGCGCAGATGCTGGACGGCCGCCCTGATGTTCTGCAGGGCGACACCGGTGTCCAGGAACCGTTTGACGATCTTGAGGACGACGACGTCCCGGAAGCTGTAGAGCCGCTGGGTGCCGGAGCCGTAAGCGGGTCGCACGCTGGGCTCGACCAGCCCGGTGCGCGCCCAGTAGTCCAACTGGCGGTAGGTGATGCCCGCCGCCGCACACGCGGTCGGACCCCGGTACCCGACGGTCTCGACCTCGACCTCGGGCGGGGCGACCACAGGGTCGGCCGCGCTGCTCTGAAGCGGATACGGACCCGCCGCCGTGCTGTCGCCGCTGCTTCCCACGCCGACCTCCGTCCTAGACCTGCCATCACGACGGTAGGCAGTCACTCGGGGTGCGTCAACGATCGCCGCACTCGCCACGCCGAGTGATAATCACCCTGAGAGTGGTTTCGCGTGTCCCCTTCCGGGGAAGGGCTGTCCGAATGCGCTGATGGGGACCGGCGCAGCGCTCACCGGCCGCTCACTGGCTGTTGGTTCCGAAGTCCTCGGGAGAGATCTGATCGAGGAACTCCCGGAACTTCTCCACCTCGTCCTCCTGCTCGTCGGGGATGGCGATGCCCGCATCGTCGAGCACCCCGTCACTGCCGTAGATCGGTGTTCCCGTGCGCAGGGCGAGCGCTATGGCGTCGGACGGCCGCGCGCTCACCTCGACCCCACTGGCGAAGACCAGCTCCGCGTAGAAGACCCCGTCACGCAGATCCGTGATGCGGACCTCCGTGAGCTCTTGGCCCACCGCTTCGAGGACATCCTTGAAGAGATCGTGGGTCAGCGGCCTGGCCGGTGCCATCCCCTGCTGGGCGAAGGCAATAGCGGTCGCCTCCCCAGGTCCGATCCAGATGGGGAGGTAGCGGTCGCCTCCCACTTCACGCAGGAGCACGATCGGTTGGTTGGAGGGCATTTCCACCCGGACACCCACAACGTCGAGCTCGTTCACACAGCAACCCTAGGACGTGCCCGGCCGGTTTGGGTAGTCGGACTCCTCCAAGATCAGTGGAACCGGACCCCGAGAGCCGTGCTGACCAGTGCCGCGTGCAGCCGTACGGACAGCTCCGCCAGCTCCTTCGTGGTGGCCTCGGCATGGGCCCTGGTCTGCGGATTACGGTGCCGGCGCAAGGGCGCGACCACCTGCTCGACCAGCCCGGCCTCGCGTTCGGCGGCGGCTTTCATCGTCCGCAGATGTCTGGGCTCCAGACCGAATCCGCTCAGATCCTTGATGAGCTTCGCCACTGTGACGGATTCGACGTCGTACCCGCCGTCCGGCATCGGAGTGACGAGACCGTACGACTCCCACTCCGCCAGCTCGCTCCCCTCGGCCCCGACGGCGGCCAGCAGCTCGGCGCGGCCGATCCGCGCGGCCGTCGGCAGCTCCGCAGCGTCGGCGGTCCAGGACCCGTCCAGCGGCTCCCGCGGGGGGCCGGGCATCGGGGCCCGCTCACCCCGGCCGACGGCGTCGAGATGCTCCTTGATGACCTTCAGCGGAAGATAGTGGTCCCGCTGCATGCGCAGCACCTGCGCCAGCCGGTCGACGTCCTGCGGGCCGAACTTGCGGTACCCGGAGGGCGTCCTGCGCGGCTCGATCAGCCCCTCCGCCTCCAGGAAGCGGATCTTCGAGATGGTGACCTCGGGGAACTCGTCCCGCAACTGGGCCAGGACGGCCCCGATGCTCACCAGTGGCTCGCCCGTGTGGGCGGTGCCGTGTCCGGCACCGCCCGTCGGTGTTCGCAGCATGGACCTTCCCTTTGAGGGGTCACACGCCCAGCGGACTCGCGTAGAGGACCAGTCGGTACTTGCCGATCTGGACCTCGTCGCCGTTCGCCAGCAGGACCGAATCGATCCGCTCACGATTGACGTACGTGCCGTTCAGACTGCCTACGTCCGAAACGGTGAAGTGACCGTCGGCGCCCCTGCGGAACTCCACATGGCGACGGGACACCGTCACGTCGTCCAGGAAGATGTCGCTCTGCGGGTGGCGCCCCGCCGTGGTCAGGTCGCCGTCCAGCAGGAAGCGGCTGCCCGAGTTGGGCCCGCGGCGCACGACCAGGAGCGCCGAGCCCGCGGGAAGCGCGTCGACAGCGGCCTGTGCCTCGGGTGAGAGCGACGGCAGCACCGTCTGCCCGGTGGCCTCGGCCTCGTACGCCTCAAGACCGGAGATGGAAATCGTGGACGTCGTCTCCGAGGGCCGCTCGGCCGGCGCGCCGGCCCGCAGTGGCGCGCCGCAGTTGGAGCAGAACCTGCTCGCTTCGGCGTTTCGGTGTCCACATCTGGTACAGACCGGCAAGGCCATGGCGGGACCCTCCTGCCGCGACTGCCCTGCTGCGGCGTCGGTGGCGTACGTACCGGTGGGAAAGTCTCCACCCGTACTTGAGGTTGATGGTTTCCCGAAACCTATGCGCCCCTGACCGGCGGGGTCAACAGCCGACGCGCCGTGACCACCGGGATTATCACCGCCCTCGCCACCGAGCTGATCACGGAAGAGCGGGCGATCACCGCTCGCCTCCTCGCTCTGGCCCTGGCGTGACGCGCGGTGACGGGCGGAGCCGCCGCTCTCCTCGCGTGCGCTCCTGCCGAACAACTTCGCAAACAACTTCACGGGCGATTCCCCTTGACCGATACAGACCCGCCCGTGGGGCAGGACGAACCCTGAATGAACACACCTGCCGACCCGGACATCTTGACAACGTCCGTATCCACCGGACAGTTTCCACCACTCAACGTGCTGATCGTGCGCCGACCCCCCGCAACCTCATGCCCTCCTGTGGCACCTGCCATGCACCATCCGGCCACTACGATGACGACCGAGCGTAGTCAGGCTGCTCCGCCGGTCGCAAGGCATCCACGATGATCTTCTTCGAGCCGGTCACAGTGGCTGTGGCCTGCTCCTTCTCCAGCGTCTGCACCACACCGCCGGGAATGTTGAGCGCGGGCTCCAGATCCTGCGGTTTGCCGATCACCTTGAACCGGTACGGAGCATCCACCGCGCTGCCGTCCACCTTGACGTCGCCGCCCGCGCCGGAGAAGTGCGTGTCGGCCACCACCCGGACCTGGTTGATCTGAATCGCCTCAGCTCCCGCCGCCCGCAGCTCCTGGATCGTGTCGAGCAGCATGTCCGGCTCGACGGAGCCGTGACCGTCACCGATCGTCAGGACGATGCCGGGCCCCTGGGCCGCCACCGTACCGGCCAGGATGCCCAACTGCTGCTCCTTCTCCAGGGTCTGCTTGCGCGCCTCCTCAGCCTGGTCCGAGCTGGTCTCCAGACCGGTCCGCTGGTCCTCCAGACGCTGCTTCTCGTCCTCGAGACGCTGGGTGCGGTTGTCGACCTCGTCCAGGATCCGCACCAGGTCCTCCTGGCGGGCCCCGCGCAGCGCGCTGTCGTCGTTGTTCGACCTGACCTGAATGGCGAGCCCCAGGCCCAGCACGAACAGCAGGACGGCCACGACGAGTTGGGCGCGGGTCACCCGCGGCGGCCACAGGCCGGCCGCCAGCCGCTGGCGGCCCGTCAGCTCGGCCGGACGGTCCTGCGGGGGCGGTTCGCTGCTCATCGGCCCCTCGCCCGCCGGCTGATGGTTCATCGGCTGCTCGTTCATCGGCCTCACGCCCGGAAGACGTGCCGGCGGATCGCGGCGGCGTTGGAGAAGATCCGGATCCCCAGCACCACGACGACACCGGTCGACAGCTGGGCACCGACGCCCAGCTTGTCACCGAGGAAGACGATCAGCGCCGCCACCACCACGTTCGACAGGAACGAGACGACGAACACCTTGTCGACGAAGATCCCGTCGAGCATGGCCCGCAGCCCGCCGAAGACCGCGTCGAGCGCGGCGACGACGGCGATCGGCAGATAGGGCTCGACCACCGCCGGCACCTCGGGCCGGACGAACAGTCCGACCACCACTCCCACGACGAGGCCCAGTACGGCGATCACGATGTGCCCTTCCCTGTGTCAGCCGTCCCCTGCCCGGCACCCGTCCCGGTGCCGGCGGTCCTCGGCTCTGCGATACGTACGATCAGGCTCGGCGCGGCCGGCAGCCGCACCTCGTCCCGGTCGGAAATGCTGGTACGGATACCGAAGTTGTCCTTCAGCGAATGCAGGTACTGCCCGTCGGCGCTGTCCAGGAACGCGGTGCTCAGCTTCTTCGCGTTCCCCACCGCCAGCAGCGTGTACGGGGGCACCAGCGGCCTGTTGTCGACCAGGATGGCGTCACCCGCCGCCCTGATCGCCGAAAGGGCCGTCAGCCGCTGCCCGTTGATCGCGATGGCCTCGGCACCCGACTCCCACAGGCCGTTGACGACCCGCTGCACGTCGCGGTCGCGCACCCGGCCCGTGTCGGAGAAGTCACTGTTCTCCCGCGGCCCGCCGCCCCCGCCGGACTCGGTGTCCTTGGCGTCGTCGACGACGAGCTTCACCCCGGGGCCGTGCACCTCGGTCGCACCGGCCAGCAACGCCACCAGCGCGCCCTGGTCCCCGCCGTGGTTCCGCAGCGCGGCGCGCTGCCGGTCGCCGACGTCCTTACGGAGCTTGTCGACGGACTTCTCCAGGGCGTCGGCCCGCGACGTCTCCGTGTCCACCCGGTTGATGAGCTCGTCACGCTCCTTGGCCACCACGGGCGCGGCGATCCGCGCCTGCGCGGCACCGACCGTGACGACGACAGCGGCGAGCACCAGCCCCGCCGCCAGACCGAGCTTCGCCCGCAGCGTGCGCGGCAGACCGCCTTCCTCGGCGTCCCTGCGCGCCGCGGCCTCGGCGTACCCGTCGTCAAGGCTGTGGTCCATCACGTTGTTCAGCAGCGACATGGAGGCGTCCGGCCGCGCGGGCGGCGATGCGGTGCTCCGAATGGGGGGCTGCTGCGACATGCCGCACATCGTCGCACGTCGCGGGCGCTACCGCCGAATGGCCCCACCGGTGTGCCCGGCGGCGTCCGAGGACACCGCCGGGCACATTCCCGTCACTTGCGTCACTCTCGTCAGTGACCTGCGCTGTCGACGACCGCCGCCCACTCGTCGAGCAGCGCCTGGGCCGAAGCGTCGTCCGGACCCTCCGCCCACAGATGGGTGACGGCCTCCGACGGGTCGGGCAGCACCATCACCCACCGGCCGTCGGTCTCCACCACCCGTACGCCGTCCGTCGTGTCCACCTGACGGTCCGCCGCCGCCTCGACCACACGGCGCATCACGAGCCCCTTGACCGCCCACGGCGTCGCCAGATCACGACGCAGCACATGGGCGCGCGGAATCCGGGCGTCGATCTGGCTGAGGGTCAACTGCGTACGCGCCACCAGACCGATCAGCCGCACGAACGCGGCCGTACCGTCGAGGACACTGCTGAACTCCGGCACGATGAAGGCACCTCGCCCGTCACCGCCGAAGATCGTGTCCTCCTCGCGGCCGACCCTGGTCAGGTCGTCGGGCGACGTGGTCGTCCACTCCACCTGCGTGCCGTGGTACGCGGCGACCTGCTCGGCGATCCTCGTCGTCGTCACGGGCAGCGCCACCCGGCCGCTGCGCCGCTCGGCGGCGACCAGGTCGAGCAGCACCAGCAGCGCGCGGTCGTCCTCGATGATCCTGCCGCGCTCGTCGACCAGCGACAGCCGCTCACCGACCGGGTCGAACCGCACCCCGAACGCGGCACGCGCCGAGGCGACGATCTCGCCGAGCCTGACCAGACCCGACCGACGCGATTCGGCGGTCTCGGTCGGCCGGGACTCGTCGAGCCCCGGGTTGATGGTCAGCGCGTCGACACCGAGCCGACCGAGCAGGCTGGGCAGCACAAGCCCGGCACTGCCGTTCGAGGCGTCCACGACGACCTTGAGATTGGCTTCCGCGATCCCCGTCGTGTCGACGTTACGGAGCAAGGACCCGGTGTACGAGTCGAAGACGCTGGCCGGGAAGTGCAGGTCCCCGATCTCACCCGGGAACGCTCGGCGGTACTCCTGCCGCGCGTACACCCGGTCCAGCTTCCGCTGTCCGGCCTGGGACAGGTCGGCGCCCCGTTCGTCGAAGAACATGATGTCGACGGAGTCCGGCACACCCGGTGACGTACGGATCATGATCCCGCCGGCGCTGCCGCGCGCCGTCTGCTGCCGTGCGACAGGCAGCGGCACATTCTCCAGGTCACGCACGTCGATGGCGCTGGACTGGAGCGAGGAGATCACGGCGCGCTTGAGCGCACGGGCACCACGGGAGTGGTCACGCGCCGTGGTGACGGTCGACCCCTTCTTCAGCGTGGTCGCGTACGCACCGGCCAGCCGCACGGCCAGCTCGGGGGTGATCTCCACGTTCAGGATCCCGGAGACCCCGCGGGCCCCGAACAGGTTCGCCTGTCCTCTGGACTCCCAGATCACCGAGGTGTTGACGAAGGCGCCGGCTTCGATCGTCTTGAACGGATAGACGCGGACATTGCCCTGGATGATGGATTCCTCACCCACGAGGCACTCGTCGCCGATGACAGCGCCGTCCTCGATCCGGGCCGCACGCATGACGTCGGTGTTCTTACCGATCACACAGCCGCGCAGATTGCACTGCTGACCGATGTACACGTTGTCGTGGATGACGGACCTGTGCACGAACGCGCCGCTCTTGACGACCACGTTGGAGCCGATGACGGTGTGCTCGCGCAGCTCCACATCGGCTTCGATCTTCGCGTAGTCACCGATGTACAGCGGACCGCGCAGCACGGCGTCCGGGTGCACCTCGGCGCCCTCGGCGACCCAGACACCCGGCGAGATCTCGAAGCCGTCGATATCGACGTCGACCTTGCCTTCGAGAACGTCCGCCTGAGCCTTCTGGTAGCTCTCGTGCGTACCGACGTCCTCCCAGTAGCCCTCGGCGATATAGCCGTAGATCGGCTTGCCTTCCTTCATGAGCTGAGGGAAAACATCGCCGGACCAGTCCACCGAGACGTCGGCCTCGACATAGTCGAAGACCTCGGGCTCCATGACATAGATGCCCGTATTGACGGTGTCCGAGAAGACCTGCCCCCAGGTCGGCTTCTCCAGGAAGCGCTCGACCTTTCCTTCTTCGTCCACGATCGTGATGCCGAATTCCAGCGGATTGGGCACCCGGGTGAGGCACACCGTGACGAGGGCGCCCTTTTCCTTGTGGAAGGCGATCAGATCGGTGAGGTCGAAGTCGGTCAGGGCATCGCCGGAGATGACGAGGAAGGCATCGTCCTTGAGCGCCTCCTCGGCATTCTTCACCGACCCCGCGGTGCCGAGCGGCTTCTCCTCGTTGGCATAGGTGAGCTCCATTCCGAGCTCCTCGCCGTCACCGAAGTAGTTCTTGACGAGAGAAGCCAAGAACTGCACGGTGACAACGGTCTCGCTCAGCCCATGGCGCTTGAGCAACCGCAGAACATGCTCCATGATCGGCCGGTTCGCGACCGGCAGAAGCGGCTTGGGCATGCTGGAGGTCATGGGGCGAAGTCGCGTACCTTCGCCACCGGCCATCACGACGGCCTTCATGTCGGAAGAATCCTCCTCGAAGAGACGATCTCGCCGACGTCACCCGTCAGAGGCAGGCGCATAAGCGTCAAGCGCGGGCCGGCGACACTGCACGGCACGACCAGAACGACGGGCTCAATCGGCCACGGTGTCCGCTCTGACGAGCCGGCGGACCTGGACCACATACAGGATCCCTGCCCACCAATACAGAGTTGTACCCCAAACTGCGAACGCCCATCCGAAAACTTCGGCGAGTGACGCAAGCCAGCCATCTCTGTCACTGAGCAGCAGCAGAGGGAAGGCATACATCAAGTTGAAGGTAGCTGCCTTCCCGAGGAAGTTCACCTGGGGAGGCGGATAACCGTGCCGGCGGAGGATTCCGACCATCACCAGAAGCATCAGCTCGCGGGCCAATAGGGCCGCGGTGAGCCACAGGGGCAGGATCTCGCGCCAGGTGAGGCCGACAAGGGTGGAAAGGATGTACAGCCGGTCGGCAGCGGGGTCGAGGAGACGCCCCAGGCTGCTGATCTGGTTCCACCTGCGGGCGAGCTTGCCGTCGAGGTAGTCGCTGATGCCGCTCAGGGCCAGGACCAGCAGCGCCCACAGGTCACTGTTGGGGCCACCGAACTCGGGACGCAGGATCAACCACAGGAACAGCGGCACGCCGACGAGGCGAGCCATGCTGAGGATGTTGGGGATGGTGAGCACCCGGTTCGTCTGAACGCGGGTCTCCTGGACCTCCACCCGGGGGCCTCCATGTGAGAAACGTGCCGACGATGCCTCCTGACCTTACCCTCAGGCCGGACGGGCGGACGCAACGGGGGTGCGAGGGAGGTGCA
>NZ_JTIY01000001.1:5041592-5052698 GCF_000818175.1 Streptomyces sp. AcH 505 | reverse complement strand
AAAACCTTACCAGTCCTTTTCGCCTTCCCTGACCACCGGTCTGCAAACATGCAAAAGCAGAACCCGAAGGCTTGAGATCGTGAATCGAGACTTGGTAGATGCCGCCGACCCCCGACTCAAAGTCGCGTTGGGGTCAGGCAGGAGTACGACAGTACATGGCGCCGGGCGGCACAGGCAAATCGTTTCCGGTCTGCCCCTAGGTCCGTCAACCGGCAGGTCTCATGCGGAACCGTCACTTCTTATGACTTACGCTCTGAACAGTACGTCATCACCATCACAGTCAGTCACAACTGCTCCAACCCCTCTTTCCCCCGCGCCCCTGGGAGGCCCCCACATGACCAGCGTGACAGCTCCGTGCCCCGGAAGAGTCATCGGACTTGCCGCCGTGCCCGATCCCGTCTTCGCCGGTGCGATGGTCGGGCCGGGTACCGCCATCGACCCGCTTCGTGAGCCCACCGAGGCGGTTTCGCCGGTCGACGGCATCGTTGTCTCTCTCCACCCGCACGCCTTCGTGGTCGTTGACCCCGAGGGGCACGGCGTCCTCACGCATCTGGGGATCGACACGGTCCAGCTCAACGGCGCCGGGTTCGAACTGCTCGTGAACAAGGGGGACACCGTCCAGCGGGGCCAGGCCATGGTGCGCTGGGACCCGGCGGGTGTCGAAGCTGCCGGGAAGTCGCCGGTGTGTCCCGTCGTCGCTCTTGAGGCCACGGCCGACGCGCTTTCCGCGCTGCGTGAGGACGGCGAAGTGCGGACCGGGGACGCTCTCTTCGACTGGCAGTAAGGCCACCCGGCCTGGTGCCTGACGCCCAGGCCCCCCGCATATCAATCGCGGTCGGCACGAGAGCCGCCCAACCGGAGACAGGTGCAATGGAGACAACGCTGCGAGGCGTCGGAGTCAGTCATGGTGTGGCGATCGGCGAGGTCCGGCATATGGGGACCGCCGTTCTCGAGCCGCCGGCCAAGCAGATTCCGGCCGAGGAAGCCGGGCGCGAGCAGGCGCGGGCCAAGCAGGCGGTCGACGCCGTGGCCGCCGATCTGATCGCCCGGGGCAATCTCGCGGGTGGTGAGGCGCAGGGGGTGCTTGAGGCGCAGGCGATGATGGCGCAGGACCCTGAGCTGATGGCCGACGTGGAGCGGCGTATCACTGCCGGGAGCACGGCCGAGCGTGGCGTGTACGACGCGTTCGCCTCGTACCGGGAGCTGCTCGCGGGTGCCGGTGAGTATCTGGCGGGGCGGGTCGCCGACCTGGACGACGTGCGGAACCGTATCGTCGCCCGGCTGCTCGGCGTTCCGATGCCGGGGGTGCCGGACAGTGACGAGCCGTATGTGCTGATCGCGCGTGATCTGGCGCCTGCCGACACGGCGTTGCTCGATCCCTCGCTCGTTCTGGGCTTTGTCACCGAGGAGGGCGGGCCGACGAGTCACAGCGCGATTCTCGCGCGGGCGCTCGGGGTGCCGGCCGTGGTGGCGCTGGCGGGTGCCGGTGAGCTGGCCGAGGGGACGGTCGTCGCTGTTGACGGCAGCAGTGGTGAGGTGTTCGTCGAGCCGAGCGCCGAGAAGCGTGCCGGGCTTGAGCATGCGGCTGCCGAGCGTAAGGCCGCGCTTTCCGCTTCCACCGGTCCGGGGGCGACGTCCGACGGGCACAAGATGCCGCTGCTGGCCAATGTCGGCGGGCCCGCCGATGTGCCGGCCGCGCTGGAGGCGGGCGCCGAGGGCGTCGGGCTGTTCCGTACCGAGTTCCTTTTCCTCGACGACAGCAAGCAGGCTCCTTCGCAGGAGAAGCAGGTCGCGGCGTACCGCGCGGTGCTGGAGGCGTTTCCCGAGGGCCGGGTGGTCGTGCGGGTCCTGGACGCCGGGGCCGACAAGCCGCTGGACTTCCTGACGCCCGCCGACGAGCCCAATCCCGCTCTGGGTGTGCGGGGTCTGCGGACGCTGCTCGACCATCCCGATGTGCTGCGGGCGCAGCTGACCGCGCTGGCGACCGCCGTTGAGGGCCTGCCGGTGCACCTTGACGTGATGGCGCCGATGGTGGCGGACCGGGCTGACGCCAAGGCGTTCGCCGACGCTTGTCGTGAGGCCGGGCTGCGCGCGAAGTTCGGTGCGATGGTGGAGATTCCGTCGGCCGCTCTGCGGTCGCGTTCCATCCTTCAGGAGGTCGAGTTCCTTTCGCTGGGGACCAATGACCTCGCGCAGTACACGTTTGCCGCCGACCGTCAGGTGGGCGCCGTTTCGCGGTTGCAGGATCCCTGGCAGCCGGCGCTGCTGGATCTGGTCGCGCTGGCCGCCGACGGTGCCAGGGCCGAGGGCAAGAGCTGTGGGGTGTGCGGTGAGGCCGCCGCCGATCCGCTGCTCGCCTGTGTGCTCACCGGTCTTGGCGTGACCTCCTTGTCGATGGGTGCGGCGTCGATTCCGTATGTGCGGGCGACACTCGCGAAGTACACCCTGGCGCAGTGCGAGCGTGCTGCCGCCGCCGCGCGTGCCACGGACAGCGCCGACGACGCCCGGAGCGCGGCGCAGGCTGTGCTGTCCGGTGAATAGCGTTTGGTGGGCGGGTAGTTGACGTCTCGTTCGGGCAGGGGCCCTACGCCGAAGCCGGTGTGGGGCCCCTCCCCTGTGCCGGGCCGGTCAGTGGTGGAGTCCCGTGTCGTCCGCTCCCAGCTCGAATCCCGCGCGGTAGTCCACGCCTGATTCGGGCGAGAGCGGTTCTCCGGTGTCCGCGTCGGTGCAGTAGGCGTTGAAGACCTCGCCCGCGGTGAGCGGGACGAGCAGTCCGTGGGCGAGCCGCCAGCCGTAGAGCCGGTCGGGGGCTTCGGGGTCGGTCGTTCTGAGCACGACGCCGGCCGGGCTCTCCAGGGCGATGCCCGCGGCGAGGACGGTGACGAGTTCGGTGGCTTCCGTGGAGTCGGCCCTGACGGGTTCCGCTCCGGTGGGCCGGTGCAGATGGGCGGCGGCCAGCAGTTGTTCGCCGGATGCGGGGACGCTGCAGACGATGTGGTGGGTGCCGGGGCCGGCCTTTTCGAGCAGCCGCAGCAGCAGGTGCGAGGCGCGCTCGAAGGCGGCTGCGCCGATGTCCTGTCCGCAGTCGGCGCAGGCGCCGACGTCGGCGAGGAGTGTTGTCGCGTACTCCCAGGTGGCGCGGCGGACCGCCGTGTCGATGAGCAGCGGGACGAGGGTGTCGACGGGCTGGCCGCTGTAGGGAACGGCCGCGCCGGACGCGGCGGCTCTGGCGGTGAACTGGCCGCGTGCCGCGACGGTGTCGGGGTCGAGGCCGGTGTCTTCGCAGTATTCCGTGAACTCCTCGGGGTCGAAGAGGGCGACGGTGGTGTGTGCGCCTTGGGCGGAGCGGGATCTCAGCAGGGCGTCGAGCTGCCGTAGGTAGATGTCGTGGTCGTCGAAGGTGAAGGTGGTGTACGGCCGCATCGCCGCGAAGTCGTGTGCGTCGGCCAGCAGGCCGATGACGCCGGCGACTTCGCGGCGCAGGTGCCGCCGGACGGTCCTGGCGGTCTGTGCGGTCCGTTCGCTGTGGTCGGTGTGCGCCATGTCTCCCCCTGAGCGCTGTCGATCAGTGCTCACTCACCGTAACCGTCGCCACTGACATCGGGCACGGGCGGTCACCGGCGCACGGCGGCGGTCAGCGGCGGCTGGCCGCGATCCGCTCGTAGAAGCGCAGGAGTTCCACGTTGTCCACGGATCCCGCGTTGACGGCCTTGTCCAGTGCCGTGCCCTGGAGGAGCCGTTTGACGGGGACTTCGATGCGCTTGCCCGTGAGGGTGTGCGGGACGCCGGGGACCTCGATGATCTCGTCCGGGACATGGCGCGGGGAGAGCTGCTGACGGATCGTCTGTTTGATCCGATTCCGCAGGTCGTCGTCGAGTACGGCGCCGTCGGCGAGGTGGACGAAGAGCGGCATCCAGTAGCCGCCGTCGGGCTCTTCGAGGCCGATGACGAGGGATTCGCGGATCTCCGGGAGCCGTTCGACGGCCTCGTAGATGTCGGCGGAGCCCATCCGGACACCCTGCCGGTTGAGGGTGGAGTCGGAGCGGCCGTGGATGACGACGGTGCCGCGGTCGGTGATGGTGATCCAGTCGCCGTGCCGCCAGACGCCGGGGAACATCTCGAAGTAGCTGTCGCGGTAGCGGCTTCCGTCGGGGTCGTTCCAGAAGCGGACCGGCATGGACGGCATGGGGTTGGTGACGACGAGCTCGCCGACCTCGTCGACGACGGGTTCGCCCTGGGCGTTCCAGGCCTGGAGGTCGGTGCCGAGCCCCGCTGCCTGGAGTTCGCCGATGTGGACGGGGAGGGTGGGTACGGCGCCGGCGAAGCAGCTGCAGACGTCGGTGCCGCCGCTGACGGAGGCGATCCAGAGGTCTTCGGCGATCTCGTCGTGGAGCCAGCGGAAGCCGTCGGGCGGCAGCGGGGATCCGGTGGTGGCGACGCACTGGACGCGGGAGAGGTCGTGGTCGCGGCCCGGGTGGATGCCCGCCTTGCGGGACGCCATGACGTAGGCGGCCGACGTGCCGTAGAGGGTGGTGCCGGTGCGTTCGGCGACGGCCCATTGCGCGTCGATGGCGGGGAAGCCGGGGCTGCCGTCGTACAGCACGATCGTGGTGCCGGTGAGCAGCCCGGCGACCAGGAAGTTCCACATCATCCAGCCGGTGGAGGTGTACCAGAAGAACCGGTCCTCGGGGCCGAGGTCGAGGTGGAGTCCGACCTGCTTGAAGTGCTCCAGCAGGATGCCGCCCTGGGACTGGACGATGGCCTTGGGCAGTCCTGTGGTGCCCGACGAGTAGAGCACCCACAGCGGGTGGTCGAAGGGGACCTGCTCGAAGACGGGGTCGGGCGCGGGTCCCGTGCCGGGAGCGACGAGGTCGGCCCAGTTGAGGGCGGCCTCGGGGGTGGGGGTGCCCAGCAGCGGGATGTGGACCACGGCCCGCAGGGTGGGCAGTTCGGCGCGGAGTTCGGCGACGGTCGCTGTGCGGTCGTGCTGCTTGCCGCCGTAGCGGTAGCCGTCCACGGTGAACAGCACGACGGGTTCGACCTGCTGGAAGCGGTCGAGGACGCTGCGGGCGCCGAAGTCGGGCGCGCAGGAGGTCCAGACGGCGCCGACCGCGGCGGTGGCGAGGAGCGCGGTGACGGCCTGCGGGATGTTGGGTAGGTAGCCGCTGACGCGGTCACCGGGCCGTACGCCGAGGTCGCGCAGGCGGGCGGCGAGCGCGCCGACCTGGCGGCGCAGCTCGGACCAGCTGACGGTGGTCTGTTCCTGTGTCTCGTCCACGTACAGCAGCGCGGAGTCGTCGGCGCGGGCCGGGTCTTCGGCGGTGCGCAGCGCGTGCTCGGCGTAGTTGAGGGTGGCGCCGGGGAACCACTGGGCGCCGGGCATGGCGCGTTCGCCGATGACCCGCTCGTAGGGGGTGCTGAAGCGGATGTCGAACCACTCGGCCACCGCCGCCCAGAACGTGTCGAGTTGGTCGACGGACCAGCGGTGGAGCGCGGCGTAGCCGCCGTCGGCCGGCGCGTCGTACCGTTCGGCGGCCCAGCTCTGGAAGCGGGTGACGGCGGCGGTCGCCACGCGTTCGGGGCCCGGCTGCCAGAGCGGTGCGGGGCTGTTCTGTGTGGTCATGGGGTGGCTCCCGGGGCTGGCACGACACGGCTGGTACGGACGATGCCATGTGATCGTCCCGCGCACCAGGCCGGTTCGGCGGCGGCGACGCGGCGGGTCGGCGGCAGGACCGCCCTACGCCGGGCCTACGACGGGTGAACGGGAGTTGAACGCAGCACCTGCTGTGCCCGACAGGTGGCAGGCTGATCATCATGGACCGTCGTGAACTGGTGCGTTCGATGAAAGAGGCCGGCTCGATACAGGGGCTGCGCGGTGTTCCTTCGGCGTGGCGGCGGTGGCGTACCGATGCCAGGGAGCTGTCGGCGCGGGGTCCTGAGCGGGCCAGGGTGCCCGGTCCGGTGAGCGGCGCCGAGCCGCTGCCGGGCGGCGGGACCGTACGGTTCGCGCGCGCGGAGCTGCATGTGTGTGTCTCGCTGGGGGGCGCGGTGTTCTGGGCGTGGGACGGGGCGCGTCCGCTGCCGTCGTACGCGCTGGCGGGCGCGGCGCCCGAGCCTGATCCGCGGGCGGGCCTCGAACCGGACACGGACGGCGGCTGGCGGGTGGTGTCCGAGCGGGTGACGGTGGCGATCTCCCGGCACGGCGGTGTGGAGGTGCGTACGCCGGGGGGTGTCGTGCTGCGCCGGGAGCTGCCGCCGCGCTGGTGGGAGCCGGTGGCGGGCGGTCCGGCGCGCTGGGTGCAGCGTACGGAGGTGGCGGCGGACGCGCGGTTCTTCGGGCTGGGCGGGCGGGCTTCGGGGCCCCGGCTGCGCAGCGGCACGTACCGGCTGTGGAACACCGATCCGCGGGGCGGCGGGTTCGGGCGCGACGAGGATCCGCTGTATCTGACGATGCCGGTGCAGCTGGTGGTGGCGGACGGGGGGACGCATCTGGCGTTCCACGACAACTCGTGGGAGGGGCGGGTCACGCTCCGGGAGGGTGAGGAGGGCGCGGGTTCGGGCCATGACCGTCCGGGGACGAGTGAGCTGCGGATGGAGGGCGGCCCGCTGCGCTGCTGGGTGGTGACGGGTACGCCGGCGCGGGTGCTGCACGGCTGGGCCGCGCTGACCGGGGCGCCGACGCCGCCGCCGTCCTGGGCGCTGGGGCCGCAGCACGCCCGGTGGGGTTTCGGCAGCGAGCGGGAGGTGCGGCGGATCGTCGCCGGTTACCGGGAGCGGGGGCTGCCGCTGTCGGCGCTGCATCTGGACATCGACCACTACGACGCGCATCAGGTCTTCACCGTCGACCGTGAGCGGTTCCCCGATCTGCCGGGGCTGGCCTCGGAGTTGCGCGAGGACGGCGTACGGCTGGTGTCGATCGTCGATCCGGCGGTGAAGGCGGAGCCGGGTACCGAGGTCTACGACAGCGGCGCTGCCGCGGACGTCTTCGTACGGGACGCGCGGGGCCGGGAGGTGCACGGCCGGGTGTGGCCGGGCGAGTGCGCCTTCCCCGACTTCACGGCTCCGGCGGCGCGCGCCTGGTGGGGCGGGTGGTACGAGGAGCGGCTCGCGCAGGGGTTCGCCGGGTTCTGGCACGACATGAACGAGCCGGTGTCGTTCGCCTCGTTCGGCGACCGGACGCTGCCGAGGTCGGCCAGGCACCGGCTGGAGGGCCGGGGCGGGGACCACCGCGAGGCGCACAATGTGTACGGTCTCGCGATGGCGCGTGCGGCGTTCGACGGGCTGCGCGGGCTGCGCCCCGACGAGCGGCCGTTTCTCTTCTCGCGCTCGGGCTGGGCGGGATTGCAGCGGTACGGCGGCAGTTGGTCGGGCGATGTGGCGACGAGCTGGCAGGGGCTGCGGGCCTCGCTGGCGCTGGTGCTGGGGCTCGGTCTGTGCGGGGTGCCGTACTCGGGCCCGGATGTGGGGGGTTTCGACGGGAGCCCGACTCCTGAGCTGTATCTGCGCTGGTTCCAACTCGGTTCGTATCTGCCGCTGTTCCGTACGCACGCGGCGATCGACGCGGGCCGCAGGGAGCCGTGGGAGTTCGGGCCCGAGGTGCTGGAGCACGCGCGGGCCGCGCTGGTCGAACGGGAGCGGCTGCGGCCGTACTTCGTGACGCTGGCGCAGTTGGCGAAGCTCACGGGGGCGCCGTACGCGCGGCCGTTGTGGTGGGGTGCGCCGGAGGACCGGGCGCTGCGGGACTGCGAGGACGCGTTCCTGCTGGGGGATTCGCTGCTGGTCGCCCCGGTGCTGGAGCGCGGTTCGGACCGGCGGGCGGTGCGGCTGCCGAGGGGGCGGTGGTACGACACGGTCACCGAGGAGGCTTTCGAGGGGCCCGGGCAGGTGTTGCTGGACGCGCCGCTGTCGCGAACTCCCGTGCTGGCGCGGGCGGGCACGGTGCTTCCGGTGCGGGGCGCCGACGGCAGGCTGGAGTTGGAGGCGTGGGCGCCGTCGCCCGGCCGGACCGGCGGGGGTCTGGTGGTGCCGGACCCCGGGGACGGCTGGCTGCCGGCGGAGGTGGAGCGCTACACGTCGCGGTTGCGGGGCACCGAGGTGCGGGTGGAGCGGGTGACGGACGGCGGGCCTGTGGCCCCGCGGTGGCCGGTGCGGGTGCGGGGCGTGGCGCCGGGGGTGGCTCAGCCGTAGTTTCCGGCGAAGAAGGCCCGTACGGCTTCGGTGTGCAGCGGGAACGCCAACTCGACCGGTGCGTGCAGCAGATGCCAGCCTTCCGTCTCGTCGGTCGCGATGGAGGTCGGCAGTTGGGCGGCCGGGCGTACCGGGAGGAGCCCGAAGAGCAGCAGATGACCGTCCTGGGAGCTGAGCGCGTCGGCGAGGCGTACGTCGTCGCGTGCCGCCTCGATGCCGGTCTCCTCGCGCAGTTCGCGTACGACGGCGTGCCGCCAGTCCTCGTTGTCGTCGACGAAGCCGCCGGGCAGGGCGACCTGGCCGAGCTGGGGTTCGATGGTGCGGGTGATGACGACGAGCCCTGTGCCCTGTTCGTCCGTCGCGGGCACCAGGGCGATGGCGACCGGCAGCGGGTTGCGGTAGGCGGTGTCGCCGCAGGCGGCGCAGGTGCGGGGCCAGTTGGTCTGGTCGGCCCGGTAGGGCGTGCCGCAGCTGCCGCAGTGGGAGAAGCGCACCGGCTTCTCGGGGTGCTGGAGGCGGCCGTCGGGGTTCGCTGGGTCTTTCGTGGGCTCGGGCACGCGCGGACTGTACCGGACTGTGTTTCCCGTCGCGGGACTTGGCACTACCGTGCGGTTATGGCGGAGCAGACAGCAGAGCAGACGTTCGATTCGTACGAGGAGTTCTGGCCGTACTACGTGGCCATGCACTCCAAGGCGGCGACCCGTTGGGTCCATCTGACGGGCACCCTGACCGGGCTCGCGGTCAGCGTCTACGGCCTGGCGCGTGGCCGGAAGCGGTACGCGGCGGCCCTGCCGCTGATCGGTTACGGGACGGCCTGGCCGGCGCACTTCCTGATCGAGAAAAACAACCCGGCGTCGTTCGGGCATCCGGCCTGGTCGCTTAGGGGCGATGTGGAGATGATCCGGATGATGCTCACCGGCAGGGACGGGGAGTTGGCCGAGACGGCGGCGAAGTGGCTGGCCGAGCACCCGCGTTGAGCCGGGCGCGCGCTGAGGCCGGCGGACCGGCGAACGGCCCGTCCCCTGGCGGTCGAGGGGCGGGCCGTGTGCCGTCGGAGGTGCCGGGCCGGTCAGGTGGTGGGGGTGAGGGTGGCGGCGTGGTCGCGCTCGCGCGTCGCGAGGCTCATCGCGTGTTCGACGACGGCGATCAGTACTTCCTTCACCGACTCGCGTTCCCGCGCGTCGCACATCACCAGCGGCACCTCGGGGTCGAGGTCGAGCGCCGCCCGTACGGTCTCGCCCGGGAACCTGCTCGCGCCTTCGAAGCAGTTGACGGCGACGGTGAACGGGATGCCGCGCCGCTCGAAGTAGTCGACGGCGGCGAACGAGTCGGCGAGACGGCGGGTGTCGGCGAGTACGACGGCGCCCAGCGCGCCCTGGGCCAGTTCGTCCCAGAGGAACCAGAACCGGTCCTGGCCCGGCGTGCCGAAGACGTACAGCACCAGGTCGTCGCGGAGGGTGATGCGGCCGAAGTCCATGGCGACCGTGGTGGTCGTCTTCTTCTCGACCCCCTCGACGTCGTCCACGGGACGGCCGGCCTCGCTCAGCACCTCCTCGGTACGGAGCGGCTTGATCTCGCTGACCGCGCCGACCAGGGTGGTCTTGCCGACACCGAATCCGCCGGCGACGAGAATCTTCAGCGTCACCGGATCGGCGGGACGCTGCCTTCGGCTAGAGCGCCCGAAGACCATTGATCACCTCGCGGAGAATGCTCACGTCCGGCAGCTCGGCCGGCGGAACAGGACGGGTTACATGGACCAGTTCGTCATCGGCGAGGTCACCGACCAGCACCCGGACCACCCCGACGGGGAGGTCGAGGCCTGCGGCGAGTTCGGCGATGGACTGGGGTTGCTCGACACAGCGCTCGACGATCTCCACGTGTTCCGGGGAGAGCGTCTGGTCCCGGCGGGGATCCGATGCGCGGGGTTCGACGATGACGACCGCGATCAGGTCGAGCCGGTGACGGGTCGCGCTGCTGGTACGGCCGCGCGTCATCGCGTACGGCCGTACCACCGGTCCGGCTTCGCCGTCGAACCAGGCTTCGGGTTCCTGACCTGCGTCACTCATCTGTCGTCCCCACTCACCCTCCGGCGGGCAGACCGGAGCGGGGCGCCGTCGCCAGATGCGCCCCGACCCGCTTGACCATGAGCGTCATCTCGTAGGCGACCTGGCCGACGTCCGAGTCGGAGTCCGACAGGACGGCCAGACAGCTGCCGTCGCCCGCCGCTGTGACGAAGAGGAAGGCGTCGTCGAGTTCCACGACGGTCTGCCGGACCCGGCCGGCGTCGAAGTGCCGGCCGACGCCCTTGGCGAGGCTGTGGAACCCGGAGGCGACGGCGGCGAGATGCTCACCGTCCTCGCGGGTGAGGTCCTTGGACGTGCCGGTGGCGAGTCCGTCCCCGGAGAGCACGAGTGCTTTACGGATGCTGGCGACCCGCTCGACCAGCTCGTCCAGGAGCCAGTTGAGCTCTCCCACGGCGTTGGGGTCGGCGGAGTTGCGTGCTGCGGCGTTCGGTGCGGTCATCGACCGTCCCCCTCAGATGTCGTTCCTTGTGTCCCGGAGCCGGCGTTCTCCTCGGCGTCGTTCTGCCGACGGCCACGCTGCCAGCCCCGTTGGAGTGAAGCCATGCGGTCGCGGACCTCGTCCGCGTCCCGCTCCGTGTCCTGCTGGGCCTCGGCGCGGCGCGGTTCCGCGGCCCGCTCGGTCGCGGTGTCCCTCAGCTGGGGGGCGAGGCTGGCCTGCCTGACGCGGCGGGGCAGTCCTCCGAGGGCGGACTCGTTCTCTTCCTGTTCCTGGCCTGTCAGGCCGTCCTGTCCGGCCGGATCCTCGGCCGGTGTCCGGTCGGGCACGGGGTGGGCCCGGCCCGTCGGTTCGTCCACGCGCCTGCCACGGTCGGCGACGAGCGTCGGGGGCCTGCGG
>NZ_JTIY01000001.1:5037945-5041054 GCF_000818175.1 Streptomyces sp. AcH 505 | reverse complement strand
GGCGCTTCGGCACCGTCGGGAAGGGTGTCGGGGGCCTGCTGGTGCTGCTCGCCGGGCAGCCGGAGGTCGTCGCGGCCGGTGCGCTGCGCACGCTCGGTGTCCCTGCCCGCGTCGCGCAGATGTTCGCGTGCGCGGAAGATCCCGCCGCGCTCGCTGTCGAGGTCGTCCAGATCGGCGATGCCGTCACCTCCGCCACGTAGCGGTGTGTCGTCGCGGCCGAGCGCGCCGACCGGGGCTTCGAGTTCGACCGGGCCGTCGAGGACGGACGGGCCGTTGCCGAGCCCGGTGGGTATCTGCGCCAGCGCGGTGAGCCGGCCGCCGCCTTCGGCGCGCACCCGGTCACGCGGACTCTTGCGGTCCAGCCGGAAGCCGGTGCCCTCGGTCTCGGGCGCGTCGGTGAGGAGCGCGACCGGGAGGAAGACGACGGCGGTCGTGCCGCCGTACGGGGACGGCTGGAGCGAGACGCGGACGTTCTGCCGCTGGGCGAGCCGGCTGACCACGAACAGGCCGAGCCTGTCGGTGTCGGACAGCTCGAACTCCGGGGTCTCGGCGAGCCGCAGGTTGGCGTCGAGGAGGAGTTCGGGCGTCATGCCGAGACCGCGGTCGTGGATCTCCAGCGTGAAGCCGTTGGAGACGCGTTCGCCGTGCACCTGCACCCCGGTGTGCGGGGGCGAGAACACCGTGGCGTTCTCCAGGAGTTCGGCGATGAGGTGGGTGAGGTCGGCGACGGCGGGACCGCCGACGCCGATCCGCGGGAGCCGGCGGACCTCGATGCGCTCGTAGTCCTCGACCTCGGCGACCGCGGCGCGCACCACGTCCATGAGCTGGACGGGCTTGCGCCACTGCCGGGACGGAGCGGCGCCGGAGAGGATCACCAGGCCCTCGGCGTGCCTGCGCATACGGGTGGTGAGGTGGTCGAGGCGGAAGAGGTCGGCCAGTTCCTCGGTGTCCTCCGTACGGCGCTCCATGGTGTCGAGGAGCGTGAGCTGACGGTGCAGCAGGACCTGGTTGCGGCGGGCGAGGTTGACGAACACCTCGGAGACGCCGCGCCTGAGGTCGGCCTGTTTGACGGCGGCCTCGACCGCCGCGCGCTGCAGGGTGTTGAGCGCCTGGCCGACCTGGCCGACCTCGTCCTTCTCGTAGTCGAGCCGGGGGGCCTCGGTCTCCACGTCGACCTGTTCGCCCGCCGCGAGCCTGCGCATCACGCTGGGCAGGCGGACGCCGGAGACCTCGTGGGCCTCCTTGCGCAGTCCGGACAGGTCACGGATCAGTTCGCGGCCGAGCCGTACGGACACGATCACGGTGACGAGCAGGGCGATGAGGCCGAGGGCGGCGACGATGCCGACGCGTACGAAGACGTTCTGCCGTACGGGCTTCATGTGGCTGCGGTAGAGGGCGTCGGTCTGGGCGCTCTCGTTGCTGAGGTCCACCAGGACCGGTGTGGTCATCCGCATCCAGCCCTGGGCGTCCACCGTCTTGGGGTTCCTGGTGGCGCCGGCCGCGATGAGGCGGTCCTCGGTGTCGCGCAGGGTCAGGTTGGCGGGGCTGTTCCAGTACTGCTGGAGGGTGGCCCGGTCCGGGCCCGGCAGGTCGGCCAGATTCGTCTGGTAGAGCAGCGTCCGGTTGGCGACGAGGTCGGAGACCGTACGGATCTCTTCCTGGGTGATCTGTCCCGTGATCAGTGAGGAGACGACGAGCGCGTCCTCGCGGGAGAACATCTCCCTGGCCCGCTCAAGGCCTACCAGGGAGCGGCCCCAGTTGTCCTGGGCCACGTCCTCCTGGCCGAGCAGGTCGGAGAGGAAGTTGTGACCGGGGTCGACGGCCCTGTTGTAGAAGTCCAGGGCCTGCGCACGGGAGGCCGTGCCCTTGTCGACCGTGGCACGCAGCCGGGACAGACCGCCGAGCGAGTCGGTGAAGAGCGTGAGCTGTTGGGAGGTGCTGTTCTTCAACTGGCCGCGCACACCGGACGATCCGGCGCCCTTGCGCACCCGTGTGATCGCGCGGTCGGTGTCGTCGCGCAGGGCCCGCAGTCGGCTGAGCGAGTCGGCGGCGCGCGGGTCGGCCAGATAGATGAGCGTCTGACGGCGCTCCTGCTGGAGCCGGGCGACGGCGTCCTCGACGGGGTGACCGACCTTGTTGACCGCGTTGTTGGCGTTCATCAGCTTGACCGCTTCACTACCGGTGAAGGTGGTGGACAGGCCCCAGAGCGCCACGAGCGAGATGAGCGGCACGAGCAACAGCGCCACGATCTTCCGGCGGATGGACTTCCCGCGAAAGCGCATGGCCTCCCCCAGATCGGGCCCCCCGCCGGGTGCGGGAGATACTCCGTCAACAAACGGCGCGAGCCTACTACTGACACACCTGCAACTCGAAGACACATCCGGATGTTTTTCAGCCACGCGGCGTTGTCTCGATCATGAGTTGTCCCGGTATCGGGAGAGATGATCCTTCCGGGCGATCGAGATAAGACCAGGCCGGACGGTGCTTTATCCGCTCAAACAAGTGGCTTGAATTATTCGCAACGCCGCAGGCTGCGGGAATCTTCCAGTCGGGCCAATCGTCCTTATGTGCGGGGATCAGGGGGACGTTGGGCAACTGCGGGGCGGTTCGCGCATCACATTCGGCTCTCGACCGGCGTGAAGCGACGGAAGCCGGGCAGTGAGTCCTGATGTCGGACGGTGTGGGGAGTGACGGGTCCATGGAGACGGAAGAGCGGCAAGGCATGGCATCGGCGCAGGGGTTCGCCGGGGTTTCCCGGCGGCTCTGGGTCGAGGAGCCCGCGGTGCGCCACCGCATGCCGGACGCGGTCAGAAAGGCCGCCGTACGCGCCGTGATCATCATGTCGGTGACACTGATCGAGGCCATGGTCGCCTTCCTCAGCACGCTCGCCGGCTCCTGGCTGGCGTTCCCCATGGTGATGAGCAGCGTCGCCTCGACCGTGGTGGCCACCTGGGCCGTGCTGGACGTGTGGGTGACCCGCCAGGTGTGGAACCAGCGCAACGGCGTGGTGTCGGTCCCCAGCAGTACGGCCCGGCAGATGCGCAAGGAGCGGCGCAAGGCGCGCGGTGACGCCCGGCGGGCGGCGCGGGGCGCGGGCCGGGGCGCGGGG
>NZ_JTIY01000001.1:5035941-5037920 GCF_000818175.1 Streptomyces sp. AcH 505 | reverse complement strand
AGCGACGCCGGCCGGATACCGGAGCAGGAGCACGGCGGCGTACGGGAGCGGGAACGCGACCGGGACAGGAACCGTGACCGGGACCGGGAGCACGGCTCCCACCGGGTGTCCCAGGCCGCCTGATCGCCCGGTTCACGTGAACTCTCAGGCAGCGTCACCCGCTCCGTTCGAGGGCGCTGCTATGTGGCCACTTCCGAAGCCGCCGGGGCCGGCTGCTCCTGGGAGCGCTTGAACATCCGCGTGGCCGTGATCTCGCCGTGCACCGTCTCGGTGCCCGGGTCCTGTTGGGGCAGCCCGGGGCGCAAGTGCTCCTCCACACTGATGTACTTGAGCCCGGCGCGCAGATCCGCGTCGTTGCGCAGCCGGATCACCAGCGGGAACTCCGCGAGCGCTGTCGTGTCGAACAGCCCCGTCGTATAGAGCAGCTGGACGCCCAGGGCGTCCGACACCGCGCGCTGGAGCTCCAGCAGATAGGTCGCGTTGGCGCGGCCGATGGGATTGTCGAGGAAGAGCGTCCCCGCGTGACGGTGCTTGTCGCGGCCCCGGTCGTTGCTCCGCAGGGCCGCCATCGTGCAGTAGAGGGCGATGGCGGCGGTGAGGAGCTGGCCGCCGGAGAAGACGTCCCCCATCTGACCGACCGGGACGCGCTCGGCGCGCAGCACCGCGTCCGGCTTGAGGATCTCGACGGCGACGCCCTTGGGCTGGAGCGCCGCCTGAACGCCCCGCAGCAGCAGGGACATCCCGTCCCTGCGCAGGTCGGAGTTCTTCTTCAGGGCGGCGTGGGTGGCTTCGTCGATGACCTCGCCCAGCCGCTCGGTGAGGGTCGTACGGTCCGGGTCCTCGAAGCGGATCCGCAGGAACTCCTGCCCCGACCACTCCCCCAGCCCCTCGGGCAGCCGGGACAGCCGCTGGGCCGAGCGCAGTGTCGTCAGCGCGGACTCCACCAGCCCGCGCAGCCGGTCCACGATGGACTCCCTGTTGCGCTCCAGCTGCGCCAGCTCGTCCGTCAGCACCCGCAGCCGGGGCGCGAACGCCTGCGCCCAGCGCGCCGCGTGCTCGGGGAGCGCCGCCGCGGGCAGCTCGCGGATCTGCTGGCGGGCCGGGGTGCGGACCTGCTCGTAGCGGGTCGAGTTGGCGTGCCGTACGAGGATGTCACTGGCCTCACGCACCGCGGTCTCCGCCGCGGACAGTTCCGTGGCACAGGCCCGCAGCGAGCGGCGGGCCTCCGCTGCGGACTGCCGGGCCTCGTCCAGGCTGCCCGGGTACGGCTCGGGGGGTGCGGGCTGCTCGGCGCCCGGTTCGTCGTCGGCGGGGGCGCCGCGCAGCAGGTCCCGCAGGAGGGCCGCTGTCTCGTCGAACCCGCCCGCCGCGTTCTCCGCGGCGCGGTGGGCGTGGAGCAGTTCGTCGTGGGCGGCGCGCGCGGTCTCCAGGGCGTCGCTGCGCAGGGCCAGTTCGGCGGTGGCGGTGCGCAGCAGGCTCTGGGCCTGTTCGGCGTCGGCGGGGACCTGCTCCGGGGGCAGCTCGGTGTGGGCGCTGCCGTCGGCCGGGGCGAGGCGCTCGGCCTCGCCGCGCAGCCTGCCGAGCTGTTCGCTGGCGGCCGACGCGCGCGATTCGAGCATCTGGACCAGGGATTCGGAGCGTGCCGCGGCTGCCTGCCGGGACGGGCCGTCGGCGCCGTCGGTGGATTCGAGGAGCTGGGCCGCGCGGGTACGGACCTTGTTGCTGAGCCGGTCCAGCTCGGTGAGGGCCGCGCTCTCGTCGCTCTCGGCGCGCGCCTGTTCGGCGCGCAGGTCGGCGCCGACGCCGACCTTCTCGTACAGCTGCGAGGCGGCGCGGTACGCCTCGCGCAGGGCGGGCAACGCTGCGCGCTTGATCCCGTCGGCGCCCTCCTCCGGCTGGGGCAGGCTCTCGGGCGCGCCGGCGATCTCGGCCCGCTCGGCGCGCAGCGCCCTGGCCGTGCGGCGGGCGTCGTCGGCTGC
>NZ_JTIY01000001.1:5029659-5034259 GCF_000818175.1 Streptomyces sp. AcH 505 | reverse complement strand
GCGGCGTCGCGCTCGGCCTCGCGGATCGCGACGGCGACCCGCGCCGAACGGTCGGCGGCGGCGCGGTGGCGCAGCACGTTCTCCGCCGCCTGCCAGGCCGAGTGGAGCGTACGGGCGTCGGTCAGCTCGCGCCGCTGGGCGGCGGCGCGCTTCTCGGCCACGGTGAGCGCGAGGGAGGCGTGCCGGTAGGCCAGTTCGGCGGCGATCAGGGAGCTGTGGGCGCGGCCCTGCTGGGCCTCGGTCACCGTGTGGGCCGCCGCTGTGACCCGCTGGGCCAGCTCCCCCGTACGGCCGCGCTCCTCGGTGGCGCGGGCGGCGATGCGGCGCACCAGCGTACGGGCCCTGCGCTCGGCGCCCGCGTGCACGTCACGGGCGTGGGACCTGGTCTCGGCCGCTTCGACGATACGGCCGAGCAGGTCGACGGAGCCCGCTGTGAAGTCGCGCTCGGCGGTCAGTTCGGCGCGCCGGCCGAGCTTGTTGCCGAAGCCTCCGACGAGGTCGGCGAGCCCGTCGGTGTCGCGGGTGTCGGTGACGGCGCGCAGCAGCAGGTCGGTGAAGTCGCTGTCCTTCTTGACGGCGAAGAGTCCGGCCGCCTCACCCTCGTCGGCGTTCATCTCCCGCTGGTAGCGGAAGAGTTCCGGGTCGAGGCCGAGGTCGCCGAGATGTTCGTTCCAGCGGTCGTGGATCTCTTCCCAGTGGATGTCGAGATGCGGGTAGACCTTGCCCGCCTCGGTGATGGAGTCGCGGAAGCCCTTCATCGTGCGGCGCCTGCCGCGCGCTCCTGACGCGCCTTCGGGTGACCGGTGCACGGCGGACGATTCGGCGACGGGCAGCGAGTCGAGGCTCAGTCCGGGGCCGGGCCGGAAGGAGTACCAGGCCTCGGCGAACTTCCGCGGGTCGTTGGAGACCTGACGGCCGCGCCACTCGCTGGCCTTGCCGACCACGACGAGTTCGCCGGTGAGGGTGTGCTGCCACTCCAGCGCCACATGACCGCAGTCGTCGGCGAGGAGGAACTTGCGCAGCACCCCGGAGCTGGCGCCGCCGAGGGTGTTGCGGTGGCCCGGCAGCATCACCGAGAAGATCAGCTTGAGCAGGACGGACTTGCCGCCGCCGTTCTCCAGGAAGAGCACGCCCGCGGGGGCGGGTCTGCGGGGCGGGCCGACCGGTTCGTCCTCGAAGAACTCCGCCTGGGTGGGCGCGGGGTTGGGCACGGGCGCGCCCACCCCGCGCAGGTCGAGCACGGTGTCGGCGTAGCGCGCACCGGCAGGCCCGATGGAGTAGAGGCGGACCCGGGACAGCTCGTACATGGCGGACTCTCGTCGTGGGGAAGAGCGGCGGAAGGAAGGGCGGCAGCGGTGCGACCGGGGCCCGGAGCGGGGATCCGGGCCCGGGTCAGGAGTGGAACGGCAGTCCCGCGTCGGCGACCAGGTCGAGGTCGTCGTCGCCGGAGGGTGGCAGCAGGGTGGCGGACCCGTCGGTCACCGGCACGACGCCCAGATCGAGCAGTTCGGCCATGGCCGCGTGGCCCGCCATGTCGCGTACCTGGAGCTGGTAGCGGGCGGTGGTGCGGTACGAGCCGCCCGCGTCGTCGCCGGTGCGCTGGAGGAAGCCCGATTCGGTGAGGAAGGCGACCGCCTTGCCGACGATGCCGGTGGTCGAACCGGCGAGCCTGCGGGCGTCCTTCGTCGCGCCCGTGGCACTGCGCCGGGTGTAGATGCGCCAGGACGCCTCAAGACCGGGGGTGTCGGTCTGCGGGTCGGTGTTCTCGCCCTGCTCCTCGGCCCGTTCCTCCAGACGGCGGCAGGCCTGCCGGACGAACGCGTCGACCCCGTTGACGGTGATCCGGCCGATGTAGCCGTCGTCGGCGAGGTCTTCCGGGCGGGGGAAGGCCATGGCGGCGACGGCGAGATGGGCCAGGCCGTGCAGGAACCGGTCGGCGGAGTCGGTGGAGGCGCGGCGGGCGTAGTCGCCCATACGGACGGCGAAGACGGAGTCCTCGCCCGCGGTCACGGCCATCCCGGCGCGCGGGGAGACCTCCAGGACGACGAGGCCGAATCCGGTGGCGACGGCGTCGGCGATCCGGGCGAAGGCGGGGTCTTCGCGGTAGCGGCGCAGCAGTTCGGTGTATTCGGCGTCGCGGGCCGGCAGCAGTTTGGGCTGCAGGCCGAAGGAGACGAGTCGCGCGGCGTCGGCCGTGTCGGCGGGCGTGACGGCGGCGCTCACGGCCGGGGCCGCGGCGGCGTCGGAGCTGTCGCCGCCGGGGACGCCCCATGCCGCCGCGTGCTCTGTGTGGTGCTCGCTCACGGGCGTTGCTCCTTACGGCCTGGGGTGGCGGACGGTGCGATGGCGGACGGTGCGGGGAAAGGTGGGACCGACGGGCGGTTGGTGGTCATGCCGCGTCCGTACGGTCCGCGGCCATGCCGGCCGCGTCGAGGAGCGCCGTGCCCACTATCAGGTCGGCGCCGCCGAACTCGGGGTCGTCCAGCGGGGTGCCGTCGTCGACGGCGAACAACAGCCGCTTCTCGCCCTGCCGGTAGGCGGTGCCGACAGGCGGGCTCGCCGCGTGGACGGCGAGCAGCGCCACCAGATACGGCAGGTCGGGGTCGTGTCTGCGGGCCTCGGCGAGCAACCCGGACAGCCGTCGTGGCGCGTCGTGTTCGAGATCGAGCAGTTCCATCGCGTGCGCCAGCTGCTCCTCGCTGAAGCGGCTGTCGTCCGGGGTGGCGATGAGATCGGGTTCGGGCATCTCGGCGCCGAGGTGTTCGCGCTCAAGCGGCGGGGTGAGCAGGATGTCGATCAGGTCGCCGACGCGGACGGACGTGGGCGTACGTAGTCCGGTGCCACGGGCGAAGAACGCGTCCGTGACTCTCGTCGCCTGTTCGACGGGGAGCGGCAGCAGCGGGGCGAGCAACTGCCCGTACAGATCGAGGCCGGTGCGGGCGCTCGGCCCGGCGAAGGACTGCCGGTCCTGCTCGGCGCGGAACAGCGGACCGGCCTCCAGCAGCCGGGACTGGAGCTGGGTGTGCCGGCGGATGCAGTCCTTGACGATGTCGACCAGCTCGGCGGCGCGCCGCTTGTGCTCGGCCGTCTTGGGGTCGGCGCCGGTCTCGGCCTCGTCGCGCGCCTTGCGGATGTTGTTCAGGATCGCGTTCTCGTGGCGGTACCGGTCGGCGACATGGTCCAGGGCTTCGTCGATCATGTCCGGGACGGCGTTGAGCCAGTCGACCGCGCGGACGTTGCGGCGGGTCGCGTCGAGCGTCCTGCGCAGCGTCTCCGCGTACTGGACGGTGCGGTACCTGGCCTGTTCCGCGGCGAGTTGCGCGTCGGCGAGACGGCCCCGGTTGATCAGCACCTCCAGCTTGACCTCGGCGGCGATCTGCGCGCTCGTGACGTCCGTGTCGAGGGCGCCGACCAGCACGTTGACCGCTTCGTCGGTGGTGCGCAGATAGACGCTGCCGCCGTCGCCCGGCACTTCCTCGATGAGTTTGAAGTCGTAGTCCCTGCGGGTGTAGACGCCGTCCGTGCCGAACGTGCCGTAGACCGCGCGGAAGCCCCGGTCGACGCTGCCCACGTTGATGAGATTCTCCAGCACCCAGCGGGCCACCCGCTCATGCTCGGCCTGCGGGCGCCGGGGGGCCTGGGCCGCCACGCGCGGCAGCAGTCTGGCCACTATCTGCTCATGGTCCGCGCCGGTGTCGAAGTCCATGTTGAGCGTGACCAGGTCGATGGCGGAGAGGGCGACCTCGGCCATCGCGTAGATGGAGTACTCACCGGCCAGATTGGCCTTGCGGGTGTCCAGGTCGTGCAGCGGGGCTGTGCAGGCGAGCGCGCGCAGCCGCCGCGCGAGCCCTTCGTCGGCGGCCGGGCCCTGTGCGGGCCGCGGCCCCGCGCTGAGCTGGGGCGGAACGGGTTCCGTCGAGGCAGGCGAAGTCACGCTGAACAGATTAGGTCCTCGCACTGACAACGGTCGAAACGGCGCAGAAGCGACCGGAGTCGGCGACGCGCCGCAGCGGGGAGGCCACGAGGTGGCGGGCGAACCGCCGTACGACGGTCGCACCGCGCGTCAGTTCGCCCGTTTCGCCGTGCCGGCGCGGCCGAGCGGTGCGCTGTTGTCTGGGATCGTTCCTGGGATCGTTCAACGAACCTCTCATGTGTGCCTGTCGGAAGGTGACTCCATGTCCTGGGCGTCCATCGATCTCAACGCCGACCTCGGCGAGGGCTTCGGCCGCTGGAAGCTGACCGAGGACGAGGCGCTGCTCTCCGTGGTCACCAGCGCCAATGTGGCGTGCGGCTTCCACGCCGGCGACCCGGCCACCATGCGACGCGTCTGTTCCTGGGCGGCCGAGCGGGGCGTACGGATCGGCGCCCAGGTCTCGTACCGCGATCTCGCCGGATTCGGCCGGCGCTCCATGGACGTGCCGCCGGACGAGCTGGCCGCCGAGGTCGCCTACCAGATCGGCGCGTTGGAGGTGTTCGCCAAGGCGGCGGGCGCCGGCGTCGGTTACGTCAAGCCGCACGGCGCGCTCTACAACCGCGCGGTGCACGACGAGGAGCAGGCCGAGGCGGTCGTCGCCGGTGTGCTGCTGGCCGGCGGGCGGCT
>NZ_JTIY01000001.1:5008153-5027444 GCF_000818175.1 Streptomyces sp. AcH 505 | reverse complement strand
GAGCCGGCTCGGCGGCGGCCGGTCGGTCGTGAGGGCGGGCGGCGCCCCGAGGACGAACCCCCGCTCGGCCAGCAGCTCATGGAAGCGCGCGGCGATGACGCGGTGACCGCGCTCCCCCGGGTGCAGCCGGTCGGCGCTCCACAGCGACCGGTCGGCCACCCACCCGGCGTCCGACATGTGCAGATGGACGCAGTCGTAGCGCGCCGACAGGGCGTGGACGACGGCGTTGACGGCGCGCTGCCTGCGCGCGAGCGGCCGGGCGAGCGGCCCCGGCAGCCCGAGCATGGTGCCCGGATCAGGCAGACAGGCGGTGAGCAGTACGGCGCCGTGCGCGGCGAGTTCCCCGCAGATCCGGTCGAGACGCAGGGCCACGTCCTGGATGTCGAAGGCGCGCCGCAACGTGTCGTTGACGCCGACGACGACGGACGCGAGGTCGGGACGAAAAGCGAGCGCGGCAGGCGCCTGCTGCTCCTCGACGTCGCGGGTGAGCGCCCCGCTGACGGCGAAGTTGCGAAGGGCGACGACGCGTTCGCGCACGGCCGCGTCGTCGGGCCCCTCGCCCGGCACGACGTGCAGCGCCGCGCCGACCTCAGCGTAAGGACTCCCGCTCGGCACAGCGTCAGAACCATCCCCGGACCCGGCATCCGGGCCGGCGCCGGCCACGAGGTGCAGTGCCACGCCCGCTCCGGCGTCAGGCCCCATGCCCTGCAAGGAGGCAGACCCGGCCGCACCGTCAGGTGACGCGCCCGGCGCCGCATCCATACCCCCGCCACCGCACAGCAGCGCCGCCCAGCCCCGTCCGCGGCCGTCCGCCAGGGGGTCGCCGACGCCCGAGGTCAGTGAGTCTCCGAGCGCGGCGAACCGTACGGCGCGCGGGGGCCCCGCCGTTGAGGCCGGTGTGGTCATCGTGGTGCCCCGTCCGGGCGGCGTACGGCGCGTACAGCCGGGGCGGTCGGCTCCGGCGGCGCGACAGGCTCCGGTGCGCGCAGCGGCGCCGTGTCGTGGGCGGCGAGGAAGGCGTTGACCGCGTTGCTCCAGCTGAACAGCTCCGCGCGGGTCCTGGCCGCCTCCCGG
The DNA here is from genome assembly GCF_000818175.1 of Streptomyces sp. AcH 505. GTDB lineage: Bacteria > Actinomycetota > Actinomycetes > Streptomycetales > Streptomycetaceae > Streptomyces. The sequence goes on along the minus strand of NZ_JTIY01000001.1, from coordinate 5,026,370 downwards.
CGCGCCCGCTCCGGCCGGTCGAGCAGGTCCTGTACGGCGTCGGCGAACGCGGCACCCTGGTCGGCCGCCGCGAGGCCCGCGTCCCCGATGACCTCGGGCAGCGCCGACGAAGCGCTCGCGACCACCGGCGTGCCGGAGGCCAGCGCCTCCAGGGCCGACAGCCCGAAGGTCTCGGCGGGCCCAGGCGCCAGACAGATGTCGGCCGACGCCTGGAGGTCGGCCATCGATTCGCGGTCCCCGACGTGGCCGAGGAACAGCGCGGGCAGCCGCTGGGCCCGCGCCCTGCGGACGAGTCCCGGCCGCAGCGGTCCGTCGCCCGCGACGACCAGCACCGCGCTCACCCCACGGGCGCGCAGTTCGGCGAGCGCGTCGAGGGCCGTACCCGGCCGCTTCTCCACCGAGAGCCGGGAGCCGAGCAGCAGGAGCACGTCGGCGCCCCGCGCGTACCTCTCGCGCAGTGCGGTGCTGCGCCGGTCCGGCCGGCAGCGGACCAGGTCGACGCCGAGCGGCGCGCGGACCACGTTGCGCGCGCCGATCCGCAGGAACTCCCGCTCGGACCACTCGGTGGTGCACACGATCCGCGAATACGCCCAGGCGCTGCGCGCGTTGATCCGGTCGGCCGTGCGGCCCGCCGCCGCCCCCGGCACTCCCCAGGTGCGCAGGACGCCGTCGGCGGTCTCGTGGGAGACCATGACGGACGGGACGCGGTGCCGGCGTGCCCACTCCCCCGTCCAGCGCAAGGTGGTCCTGTCGGACACTTCGAGCCGGTCGGGCGCGAGTGATTCGAGCAGGTCGCGCACGCCGCGCCGGGCGGTCAGCACCCGGTAGCCGCCGGTGCCCGGCAGTACCGGGCCCGGGACGGTGATCACGCGCCCCTGCACGGTGTTCCGGTCGGAGGCGCGCTCGCCGGGGACGATCAGGACGGGTTCGTGACCGGCGGCGAGATAGCCGCTGCCGAGTTCCTGGAGGGCGGTGCGCAGCCCTCCGGAGGAGGGGGTGACGAAGTTCGCCATGCGTACGATCCGTAGCGCGTTCACGCGACCACCGCCGTGCGTGCGCCGACCACGGCGCCGTAGTGGTCGATGAGCTGGTCCCCGACCGCCGCCCAGGTCCTGCCCTCGACCGTGGCGCGGCCCGCGGCGCCGAAGGCGGCGCGCAGCGCGGGGGCGTGGGCGAGGTCGCGTACCGCCTGGGTGACGGCGTCGGCGTCCTGCGGTGTGACCAGCAGTCCGGTACGGCCGTGGTCGACGAGGTCGAGGGGGCCGCCGGAGGCGGGGGCGATCACCGGCACCCCGCTCGCCATGGCCTCCTGCACGGTCTGGCAGAAGGTCTCGAAGGGGCCGGTGTGCGCGAAGACGTCGAAGGAGGCGAAGACCCGGGCCAGTTCGTCCCCCGTGGTGCGGCCGAGGAACAGGGCCCGTGGCAGCACCCCGCGCAGCGCGGTCTCGCTGGGGCCGTCCCCGACGATCACCACCCGTACACCGGGCAGTTCGCTGACGCCTGCGAGGAGTTCGACCTGCTTCTCGGGGGCGAGACGGCCGACGTAGCCGACGATCAGCTCGCCGTTCGGGGCGAAGCGCCGGCGCAGTGCCACGTCCCGCAGCTCCGGCCGGAACCGTACGGCGTCCACGCCGCGCCGCCAGAGCCGTACGCGCGGGACGCCGTGCTCGGTGAGGTCGCGGACGGCGGCGCTGGACGGGGCGAGCGTGAGGTCGGCGGCGCAGTGGACGGCGCGCAGCCGGCGCCAGGCCGCCGCCTCACCGGCGCCGACGTAGGTACGGGCGTAGCCCGCGAGGTCGGTCTGGTAGACGGCGACGGCGGGCAGGCGCAGCCGGGTGGCCGCTGTCATGCCGCGGGCGCCGAGGATGAAGGGGCTCGCCAGGTGGACGAGGTCGGCGCGGTGGGCGGCGATGGTCGCCGCCACCCGCCTGCTGGGGAGAGCCACCCGCACCTGCGGGTAGCCGGGGAGAGGGACGGAGGGCACACGCACCACGGGGCACGGTGCGTCGAACGCCCCGGCGCCGGCCACGGCGGGGGCGATGACGAGCGGATCGTGGCCGCGTGCGGCGAGGTGCCGCGCGGTCTGCAGGGCGCAGTGGGCTACGCCGTTGACATCTGGCGGGAAGGACTCGGTGACGATGACGACACGCATACCCGTGTTGTCGTCTCACGGGACGTGTCCCTGCCAACGTGGATCTTTCCGCGTGGGGAACGTCCCGTGAGCATTCGCCTTCGACCCCTCAGGGTCTCTTGTCGGCCATCTTCACAGCGCCGCCGCGTCGGGCCCCATTCTGCTGCGGACCGCCGTCTGCACCTCGGCCTCCTCCGCGGGGTCGGCGGCCAGCCGCCTGAGCCGTTCGGCGACGCGTACGTCGCCGGTCTCCGCGTGCAGGGCCGCGACCTCGCGGGTGGTCTCCTCGCAGTCCCACAGGCATTCGACGGCGAAGCCCGTGGCGTACGAGGGGTCGGTGGCCGCCAGTGCCCTGGCGGTGCGGCCGCGCAGATGTGAGGAGGCGGTCTCGCGGTAGACGTGGCGCAGGACGGGCGCCGCGCAGGCGATGCCGAGCCGGCCCGCCCCGTCGACGAGGGTCCACAGCGGCTGGGCGTCGGGGCCCTCGGCCCGTACGGTCTCGCGCAGTGCGCCGAGCACGAGCTGGGCGTCCTGGGGGGCGCCGCGTGAGGCGAGCACCCCCGCGGCGGAGGCGCCGAGTGCGTCGGGCCGGTGGATCCAGCCACGGGCCCGGTCGACGGCCTCGTCGCCGCACATCCGCTCGAACGCGGAGACGGCCGCGTCGGAGACCGTGCGTTCCAGGCCGCCGGCCGCCGTTTCGATCAGGTCGAGCACGACGGGGTCGGCGATCTGGGCGAGATAGTGGAGCGCGGCGCAGCGGGCGCCTTCGGGGCCGCTGCGGGCGGCCTCGACGATGGCGGGCCTGTCCTCGGGTCCGGCCACGGCGCTCAGGCACCTGGCGGCCGGTACGTGGAGTTCGCTGCCGCGCTCGATGCCCTGCTGGGCCCAGTCGAAGACCGCCTGGACGCTCCAGCCGGGGCGCGGTCCGCTGGGGCGCATCTGGCGTTGCCATCGGTCGAAGGAGCCTTGTTCGCCTGCGGCCTTGATCCGGCCGCCGACGGCGGCGCGCGGGTCTTCGGCCCACAGTCGCCAGGGCCGGGGTTCGAAGGCGTCCCGTACGGCGGAGGCCAGCTCGGCGTCACCCTCGGGGGTGGCGGGGAAGCGGGCGAGCACCGGCGCCGCGAGGGAGCGCAGGCCCGTGTCGTCGTCGCGCAGGGCCAGTTCGTCCAGGGCCCAGGCCCAGTTGGCGCCGGTCGCCGCGTAGCGCCTGAGCAGGTCGAGGGCGTCGCGCCGGTCGTACGAGGCGAGATGGCCCAGTACGGCGAGGGCGAGCCCGGTCCTGGTCTCCTCGGTGTCGAAGTGGTCCTCGGCGCGGAAGAGGTGGTGGTCGATCGCGTCGAGCCCGCCGTGGAGATCCAGGTAGAGGCGTGCGTAGTACAGCGAACGGTTCTCGACCTGCCAGTCGTGGCGCGGGTCGTTCAGTACGCAGTGGTTGAGGGTGGCGAGCGCCTCTGTACGCGGCGCCGCCAGCGCGTGCAGGGTGCCGTCGCCGCGGCCCCGCTGCAGCAGGCCGAGCAGCGTGCCGCTCGGCGCTATGACTGGATCAAACATGGGCAAGCCTCACATCAAGCTGTCGACGCGACCGGGGAGCGTTCCTAGGCCACGCGGCAACATGGGAGACCCGCTGTCGTCGTGCGCTTGGTGCAGACCATCTTTCTCAGCCTCTCGTCGGCGGCCCGTTGCGGACCCGCCGTCATGATGACCCAGCCATTTCGCCGACGCGACCACATTTCGACCGCGCGGCCTACCGGCCGGTAGGGGGACGGGTGTCATGCTGCCCGGCTCACCGGGCCCCGAACAGTTCCAGAAGATGCTCTTTCCCGAACATCCGCGCCGTATCCACGGCCGACGGCGTGCCGGCCGCAGGATCGGCGCCCCCGGTCAGCAGGGCCTCGATCACCGCGTCCTCACCCTTGAAGACGGCGCCCGCCAGCGGGGTCTGACCGCGGTCGTTGGCGCGGTCGGCGTCGGCGCCGCGCTCCAGCAGGACGCGGACCGCGGGGGCGTGGCCGTGGTAGGCGGCGAGCATGACGAGGGAGTCGCCCCTGTCGTTGGTGAGGTTCGCCGAGACTCCGGCGTCCACGTAAGCGGCCAGTGTCTCGGTGTCACCACGTCTGGCCAGCTCGAAGAGCTTCGTCGCCAGTTCGATCACACCGGGGTCCGGGACCTCGCTCATCGGTGGACCGCCTCTCCTGTCGTTGGCCTGCTACGGGTACGGCGCGTACGTGCCGTACCGACGAATCGACAGGGTACTGCCCCAGGTCCGCCACCGGAGCGGGACGTTCCTGTACGCCGGTCGGGTGAAATACCCAACAATTCACTCATTTGCACCTTTAGTCGCATTGATACTTTCTGTAAGCATGGAAGAACTCATGGTGACTGTCCCCTCAACCAGGAGAACCTCATGATCCTGTCCATGTCAGGCGTCGTGCTGCTCGGAATCATCGTCTTCCTCTTCTTCAGGAAAGACGGGCTCAAAGCCTCACACGCGATGGTGAGCGCCCTCTTCGGCTTCTACCTGGCGGGCACCGCCATCGCCCCCAGCATCACGGCCGGCGGCGCGAGCCTCGCCGGTCTGCTGGGCGGGATCAAGTTCTGACAGTTCCCGCGTCTCTTCATCCCTTCCGCACCTCCAGGAGACAGATGTGGCCCGGCGTCCACTCCCCCGCATTCTGAGCAGCGGCAGCGCCCAGCTCGCTCGCAGTCGCGAGATGGCGCGCACGGCCGCCGACAGCGCCACCGATGTTCTCCATCCGCTGATCACGGTCACGCGTGGTCTGCGGAGGCTGGCCGCCGCAGGGCGCCAGCGGTGGGCCGACACACCCAAGGACCGGCGCGGTCCCGCGCTGTTCCTCGTGGCGGCCTGTGTCCTGGTGGTCGCGCTCATCCCGTACGGGCCGCTGCTGGCCCTGATCACGGTGATGGCCGCGGCCGCCTGGAAGGGACGCGACCGCACGCCGGCGCCGGCCGGCCCCGACGACGCGCAGACCGGCCGCCTCCGGTCCCTCTACGAGGCGCTGGTGCCGTACTTCTCGGTGCCGGACGACCCGAGCCCGCTGTTCTCCCACGGCGGCGAATGGGGAGCGGCCTTCGGCGCCCACGAGTTCGACGCCGACGGACGGCTCAGCCGGCTGGAGCTGACGTACCCCCCTTACTTCACGGACGGCGAGCCCGAGGCCCGCGCCCGGATCGAACAGTTGCTGCACGCCAAGTCGGGGCGCGGCAGGGAGTACCTCTTCGACTGGAACCACGAAGCCAACCACCTGGTCATGACCGTGCTGCCGGCGCTCCCCACCGCCATCGCCGCCCAGCGTTTCGTCACCGCCCCCGGCGAGACGGTGCTGGGCTTCACCGACGGCGGGGCCGTGCAGCGTACGGTTCCGGTGACGACGGGCGACGAGACCAGTGACGCGCCGCCGGTCGTGTGGCGCACGGGCCAGCGCTCGACCGAGCCCCATCTGCTGATCGTCGGCCAGCCCGGCAGCGGCGCCACGAGCCTGCTGCGCTCCCTCGCCCTGCAAGCTCTCCAGCACGGTGACGTGCTGATCGTGGAGGGCAGCGGGAACGGCGAATTCGCCTGTCTGACCGGCCGGACCGGCGTGCTCGCCGTGGAGTGCGCGCCCGCCGGGGCCGCCTCCAGCCTCGAATGGGCGGCCCGTGAGACGGAGCGGCGGCTGATCGCCGCCAACCGCGCCAGGCAGTCCGGCCATCCCGCGCCGGACGACATCAAGCGGCCGCTGTGGATCCTGCTGGACCGGCCCAGCGTCTTCGGGCATCTCGCCGCCGTGGAAGGGCGGCCCGACCCGCAGGAACAGCTCCAGGTGCCGCTGCGGCACGGCAGGGCGGCGAATGTGACGGTGGTCGTCGCCGACCAGTTCGACGGCGTCCAGGACCTGACCGAGAGCGTGCTGACCCACACCCGCGCCCGGGTCGTCCTCGGCGCCGCCACCCCCGCCCAGGTGGAATGGGTGCTCGGGGCGCCGCCGCACACCACCCCCACCCCGGACGTCCCGCCCGGCAGGGGCTACGCGCGGCTCGGCACGGGCCCGGTGCTCAGGCTCCAGGTGCCGGCCACCCCCGACCCGTACGACGACGCGACGAGCGAGGCGCACCGCAGGGCCGTCCTCGACCTGCTGCCCGACCGGCACCCCTCGCTGGACGAGGCGCCCGCCGAGGAACACCTGCCGGACGAGATCCCGGACCAGGCGGTGGAGCGCGTCGTGGAACACGCACCGCCCGCGGTCCGGCCGGCCGGTCCGATCGCCGACGCGGTACCGGCCGAGGGCTGACGTCCCGTCGGGTGGGGCGGGTTCCACGACCCGCTCCACCCGACAGGCCGTACTCGTCAGGCGACGAACGTGCGGGGCGCGTCCGTGCCGTTGCTCGCCCCCGTCGTCACCAGGCGCGCCGCTGCGGCCAGCCGGGCGGCGGCCTCGACGGCGACCGGGCCGCCCACGGTGAACGGCAGCCGCACATACCCCTCGAACGCGCCGTCGACCCCGAAGCGCGGCCCGGACGGCACCCGCACCCCGACCCGCTCACCGGCCTCGGCCAGCCGTGAACCGGACAGGCCCCCGGTGCGCACCCACAGCGTGAGCCCGCCGCGCGGCACCTCGAACTCCCAGCTTGGCAGGGCCTCACGGACCGCCGCCACCAGCGCGTCGCGGTTCTCCCGCGCCTGGACGCGGCGCAGCGCGACCGCCTCCTCCCAGCCGCCGGTCCGCATCAGCCAGTTGACGGCGAGCTGTTCCAGCACCGGTGTGCCGAGGTCGGCGTAGGCACGCGCCGATACCAGGGACCTGATCACATCGGGCGCCGCGCGCACCCAGCCGATGCGCATGCCCGCCCAGAACGCCTTGCTCGCCGAGCCGACCGTCAGCACCGTGCTGCCGGCGGGGTCGAAGGCGCACACCCGCCGGGGCATCTCGACGTCAGGGTCCAGCCGCAGTTCGGACATGGTCTCGTCGACCACCAGGACCGTGCCGGCCGACCGCGCGGCGTCCACGAGCTGTCGGCGCTGGTCCTCGTCGGCCAGGGCGCCGGTCGGGTTGTGGAAGTCGGCGACGACATAGGCGAGCCGGGGCGCCGCCTCCCGCAGCACCTGGCGCCAGCGCGGCAGGTCCCAGCCGCCCAGCCCCTCGGCCATCGCGACGGGCACCAGCCGGGCGCCCGACTCCCGCATCAGCTGGAGGATGTTGGCGTACGAGGGCGACTCCACGGCGATGCGCTCGCCGCGGCCGGCGAAGAGATGACAGATCGCGTCCATGGCGCCCATCGCGCCGGTGGTCACCATGATCTGCTCCGGCATGGTCGGGATGCCGCGCTCGGTGTACCGGTCGGCGAGCATCCGCCGCAGCGAGGGCAGTCCGGCCGGGTAGTCGCCGTGGGTGTGCGCGTACGGCGGCAGCTCCTCCAGCGCGCCGTGCACCCCACGGGTCAGCCAGGGCTCGGGCGCCGGCAGCGCGGCCGTACCGAGGTCGATCATGGAGCCCAGCGACTCGGGCGGCAGCGGTTCGAGGCCCCGCGCGGGCAGCGGGTTGCCCGCCGGTACGGCGGTCCAGCTGCCGGCGCCCCTGCGGGATTCGAGGAAGCCCTCGCCGCGCAGCGCCTCGTAGGCGGCGGCGACGGTCGTACGGCTCACCGAAAGGGCCAGCGCCAGTTCCCGTTCGGCCGGGAGCCGGGCGGCGACCGGGACCCGGCCTTCGAGCACCAGCAGCCGGATCCCGTCGGACAGCGCGCGGTAGGCGGGCGGCTTGCGCGTGCCGGGGCCCGCAGGACGGGACTGCTGCGCCTTGAGCTGGCGGGCGAGCTGGGCGGCGCCCACCGCCGATGTCCACTGGGTCATGAAGTCGGTCCACCTTCCCCGAATTGGCCATGGCCGGTCAGTGCCGACCAGCCACAGAGTGACATGAGCCGGTCCACCATCGCCACCAGGGAGCACCACATGGCCATCACCGCCCGTCTGCGCGGAGCGCGGCTCGGCCGCCGGCTGACCCAGCTGTACGTGGGGCTCGCCCTGTACGGGGCCAGCTCGGCGCTGCTGGTCAGGGGCGGTCTCGGGCTTGAGCCGTGGGGTGTGCTGCACCAGGGGCTCGCCGAGCTGACCGGACTGACCATGGGCGTGGTCTCGATCATCGTGGGCGCCGCCGTCCTGCTGCTGTGGATACCGCTCCGGCAGCGGCCGGGGCTCGGCACCGTCTCCAACGTGTTCGTCGTCGGGATCGCGATGGACGTGACGCTGGACCTGGTGCCCGACGGGCACGGAGCGGCGACCAGGATCGCGCTGCTGGTCGGCGGCATCGTCGTCCAGGGCGCGGCGACGGGTCTCTACATCGCGGCCCGGCTCGGCCCTGGTCCGCGCGACGGTCTGATGACCGGGCTGCACCGGGTGACCGGACGCTCGATCCGGCTGGTCCGTACGGCACTGGAGGTCGCCGTCGTCGCCACCGGGTTCGCGCTGGGCGGCTCGCTGGGCGTCGGCACCGTCGTCTACGCGCTCGCCATCGGCCCGCTCGCGCAGCTGTTCCTGCGCGTCTTCGCCATTCCCACGGCCCCCACCGGCAGCGCGCTGGTCGCCGCGGGGACACCGGAGGGCGCGATACTGCCGCGGTGAACCGTCACCCCTACCTCGACCATCCGACCCCGATCCCCTTCGCACACCGCGGCGGAGCGGCCGACGGGATCGAGAACACGGCAGCCGCCTTCCGCAGGGCGGCCGCGCTCGGCTACCGGTACTTCGAGACCGATGTGCACGCCACCGCCGACGGGCGGCTCGTCGCCTTCCACGACGCGACCCTGGACCGGGTCACCGACGGCACCGGCCGGATCGGGGACCTGCCGTGGCACCAGGTGCGCCGGGCCAGGGTCGACGGCCGGGAGCCGCTGCCGCTCTTCGAGGAACTGCTGGAGGAGTTCCCCGACGCGCGCTGGAACGTGGACATCAAGGCGGCTCCCGCGCTGGAGCCGCTGGTCGAGCTGATCCGGGCGACCGACAGCTGGGACCGGGTGTGCGTCGGCTCGTTCTCCGAGGCGCGGGTGGCGGCGGCCGCGCAGCTCGCCGGGGACCGCCTCGCCACCTCGTACGGCATCCGCGGGGTGCTCGGGCTGCGGCTGCGCTCGTACCGGATCCCGGTGCCCGTACGCCCGGGCGCGGTGTGCGCGCAGGTGCCGCCCGCGCACAACGGCATCCCGGTGGTGGACGAGCGGTTCGTACGCACGGCCCACGAGCGCGGCCTGCAGGTCCATGTGTGGACGGTCAACGAGCCCGCCCTGATGAACGAACTCCTCGACCTTGGCGTGGATGGCATCATGACCGATCATCTTGAGACGCTGCGCGCGGTGTTCGCCGGGCGGGGAGTCTGGCACTAGGACCTTTCGTTCGGATCCGCCCGCGAGCCCGGCAAGATCCGAACGAGAGGCACTGACGAGGGGGCGCGGTGACCGCGGAGACCGTGGACCTGACCGAAGGTCCTGGTGACGGCGAGGACGAGGCCGCCGGCGCGGCGCGGGAGCGCAGACGCGAGCAGCACGGCTGGTACTTCTACGACTTCGCCTGCTCCGTCTACTCGACGAGCGTCCTCACCGTCTTCCTCGGCCCCTATCTGACGTCCGTGGCCAAGGCGGCTGCCGACGCCCGCGGCTATGTCCATCCGCTCGGGATACCCGTGCGCGCCGGGTCGGTCTTCGCCTACACCGTCTCGGTCTCCGTGGTCGTCGCCGTGCTGCTGATGCCGCTGGCCGGCGCTGCGGCCGACCGTACGGGCCGCAAGAAGCCGCTGCTGGCCGCCGCCGCCTACACCGGCGCCGCGGCGACGACCGGGATGTTCTTCCTGGACGGCCACCGCTATCTGCTGGGCGCGCTGCTGCTGATCGTGGCGAACGCGGCGCTGTCGGTCTCGACGGTGGTCTACAACGCGTATCTGCCGCAGATCGCGGGCCCCGAGGAGCGGGACGCGGTCTCCTCGCGCGGCTGGGCCTTCGGCTACACCTCGGGCGCTTTCGTCCTCATCCTCAATCTCGTCCTCTACTCGGGCCACGACTCGTTCGGCGTGAGCGAGTCGACGGCCGTGCGGATCTGTCTGGCCTCGGCCGGGCTGTGGTGGGGCGCCTTCACGCTCGTACCGCTACGCAGACTGCGGGACCGGCGGGTACCGCAGAGCGGTGAGGGCGCGGTCGGGACCGGCTGGCGGCAGCTGACGGCCACGCTGCGGGACATGCGCAAGCGCCCGCTGACGCTGTCGTTCCTGCTGGCGTATCTCGTCTACAACGACGGCATCCAGACGGTCATCTCGCAGGCGTCCGTGTACGGCTCGGAGGAGCTGGGGCTCGGGCAGACCACGCTGATCGTGGCGGTGCTGCTGGTGCAGATCCTCGCCGTCGCCGGTGCGCTGGCCATGGGGCGGATGGCGCGGACGTACGGCGCGCAGCGCACCATCCTGGGATCGCTGGCGGTCTGGACGCTGATCCTGGTCGCCGGGTACTTCCTGCCGGCGAAGGCGCCGGTCTGGTTCTTCGGGCTCGCCGCCGCGATCGGTCTGGTGCTGGGCGGCAGCCAGGCGCTGTCGCGTTCGCTGTTCTCGCATCTGGTGCCCGCGGGCAAGGAGGCGGAGTACTTCTCCGCGTACGAGATGAGCGACCGGGGGCTTAGCTGGCTCGGGCCGCTGGTCTTCGGGCTCGCCTACCAGCTCACCGGCAGCTACCGGGACGCCATCATCTCGCTGGTGGTCTTCTTCGTCATCGGCTCGGTGCTGCTGGCGCGGGTGCCGGTCAGGCGTGCGGTGGCCGCCGCGGGGAACACGCTGCCTGAGCGTATTTAGACGCGAGACGTCAAAGGGCGGTAGTGTACGCGTTTGGCCTGCCAGCCGGAGCGTTCCTGCATGCCTGAGAAGCCACAACGACGGGTGACATCTCCTGCAAGACGTGACAAACCGGGCACTGGTGGGTACAACAAGGGGCGGCACACGGACGACGCACGACCCGGAGCGGGAATCTTTACCGCCGACCGGACGTTGACCGGATGACGACGACAGCGACATTTGTCCTGTGGGCGACAAGCCCGGGAGGCACGATTCATGAGTGAGCGAGCTCTCCGCGGCACGCGACTCGTGGTTACCAGCTACGAGACGGACCGCGGCATCGATCTGGCCCCGCGCCAGGCGGTGGAGTACGCATGCCAGAACGGTCATCGATTTGAGATGCCGTTCTCGGTAGAGGCGGAAATTCCGCCGGAGTGGGAGTGCAAGGCGTGCGGCGCCCAGGCACTCCTGGTGGACGGGGATGGTCCCGAAGAGAAGAAGGGCAAGCCTGCGCGTACGCACTGGGACATGCTCATGGAGCGGCGCACCCGCGAGGAGTTGGAGGAGGTGCTGGCCGAGAGGCTGGCCGTCCTGCGCTCCGGCGCCATGAACATCGCAGTGCACCCGCGCGACAGCCGGAAGTCCGCCTGATCGCGTAATCACCGCATAGCGCCAGTCAAGACAACAACACAAAAGCCGCGGGCCGCGACACAGATCATGTGTCGCGGCCCGCGGCTTCTGCCTGTTGAGGCGCCTGCGGTCTCTGCCTGCTCAGCCGGTGAGCGGCGGGCGGGGGCCGTCGTCGCGCGGTCCGCCGCGCTGGTCACGCTCGTCGTTCTTGATGACCTCGCCCTGGACCACCTTGCCGTCCGGCTGCCGCATCCGCGCCTGCTCGAACGCCTCGCCAAGACCGCCCGGCTGTGCGGCGGCCGTCGCCCGGAGCCGCCGCTCCAGCGTGCGTTCCGTGTAGTCGCCGAGCCGGGTGCGCAGAGCGGGTACGAGCAGCAGCAGGCCGAAGACGTCGGTGATCAGCCCCGGCACCATGATCAGCAGCCCGCCGAGCATCAGGAAGCCGTTGCGGTCACGGCCGGGCACAGGCTCGGGCTCCACGTCCTCGCCCTGCTGTCTGCGCTGCTGCCGCTGGAGGGTCCCGGTCAGATTGCGGAACGCCCGGCGGCCCGCGCGCTTCATCACCAGGGCCCCGACCACGATCTCCGCGAGGATCAGCAGCCAGACGGTCAGCCCGCCGGCCGCGCCGGCGACCAGCACCAGCAGCCAGATCTCGAGAGCCAGCCAGACAGCGATGCCCAGCGGCACGAGCGTACGGGCGCGCGAGCGCCTGGGTGCGGTCCGATGCGTGGCGGTCGTCATACGTCCAGTGTGCCTGGCCTGGCCGCCCGACGGCGTATGAGGGCCGTTATGAGGCCCCTGCGACGGGCGGGAACGCGCGGGGACGGACCGGGATCAGGAAGGCTTACGTCCCAGCAGCCGGTTCGCCCGCGACTCCACGCCCCAGGCGGTGACCCGCCAGAGCGCCTCGACGAAGATGTCGCGGCTCATCTTGGAGTCGCCCAGCTCGCGGTCGACGAAGGTGATGGGCACCTCGACCACGTGGAACCCGGCGTCGATCGCGCGCCGGGCGAGGTCGACCTGGAAGCAGTAACCCGCCGAGGCGACGGCGTCGAGCCCCAGACCCGCCAGGGTCTCCGCGCGGAACGCCCGGTAGCCCCCGGTCACGTCACGCATCGGGACCCCCAGCAGGAGGCGCGAGTAGGTGCTGCCGCCACGGGAGATGAGCTCCCGGCTCTTGGGCCAGTTGACGACCCGGCCGCCGGGCATCCAGCGCGAGCCGAGCACCAGGTCGGCGCCCTTGAGCGCGGTCAGCAGCCGGGGCAGTTCCTCGGGCTGGTGCGAGCCGTCGGCGTCCATCTCGACCAGGACGCCGTAGCCGTGCTCGATGCCCCAGCGGAAGCCCGCCATGTAGGCGGCGCCGAGCCCTTCCTTGCCCTTGCGGTGCAGCACGTGCACCTGCTGGTCGGCCGCCGCCAGTTCGTCGGCGAGCTTGCCTGTGCCGTCGGGGCTGTTGTCGTCGGCGACGAGGATGTCGACCTCCGGCACCGCAGCCCGCACCCGGGCGACGATCGGCTTGATGTTCTCGGCCTCGTTGTAGGTCGGAATGATCACCAGGGCCTTGCCCAGCGGGCCGAACCGCCTCTGACCGCCGTCGTTCACTACTGCCCCTTAGTCGCCGTACGCCGATGCACCAGCTTAGCGAGCGCGGGGAGGCCCGATGCCCACGCGGTGCGCGGGTGTTGTGCGACGCGGGCCGAATCGGACCGGTGTCGTACGGAAAGGGTGATCTTGCCCGCGACGCGGTCGCGGGGCCGGCGCCCGGCAGGGCGGGGCAGCCGTGCTGCGGATCGGGTCCCGGCGTCCTTCGGGCCGACCTGGGGCCCGCTGGCTGCGGGCCAACCGAAAGCCGTTGTCTACTGAACGCCGGGGCCCCACCCGGGTCACACCCGCCGGCCGGCTGAAACCTTCCCTCGCCCCCGAGGCGCGGGTGCTGGACCTGGCTCCCAGTGGTGGTGCGCCGGTGCGGCACACCGCCCCATGGCCCAGCGGCGTTCGACGACTGCGTGGAGGTTGCCGGACGGACGTACGGTGGTGGACCTGGCCGAACCTACCCGCCTCCGGCCGCTCACTGTCAACAGCCGTTTGACCTGCGACGTTCGGCTAAATCAGCAGGTCAGCGGGGAGGCGCCGGAGGCGTTCGCACGGCCGGGGAAGCATCGGTCGGCGGTACGAAATATCCGCACGTCACTCGTTCGGTCGCATGAAGACCGTTTGACCACCGACCACGGTCCGCAGACATTCGGGCAGCGGGCGGCCCGGGGTCAGGTCCGGCAGACCCGGTGTCCCGGAGCGCGGATCGGTCGACCAGCGGGCCACCCGGTCGTCGGGCGCCTGGACCACCAGCTCCTCCGTCCGCCACACGGCGTAGTCCGCGGGGGCGCCGGGGACGAGCGTCCCGGCGTCGTCGCGGCCGACGGCGCGCCAGCCGCCGCGGGTGTGGGCGGTGAAGGCCGCGCGTACGGAGACCCGGTGCTCGGGCGTGCGGTGGAAGGCGGCGGCCCTGACCGTGCCCCACGGGTCCAGCGGGGTGACGGGGCTGTCGGAGCCGAGGGCGAGCGGCACCCCGGCCCGCAGCAGCGCCGCGTACGGGTTGAGGGTGCGGGCCCGGTCCGCGCCGAGCCGTTCCACGTACATGCCGTCCTCGCCGCCCCAGGCAGCGTCGAAGCCCGGCTGGACGGACGCGGTCAGGCCGAGGTCGGCGAAGCCGGCGATCGTCCCCGCGGTGAGCATCTCGGCGTGCTCCACCCGGTGCCTGGCGGCCCGCACCCGCGCCACCCCGAGCCGGTCGGCCGCCGCCCGTACCCCTTCGACCACGGCGTCCACCGCCGCGTCGCCGATGGCGTGGAACCCCGCCTGGAGTCCGGCCTCGGTGCACGCGGTCACATGGGCGGCGATGGCGGCCGCGTCGAGGTGCGCGCTGCCCGTGTGGGCGGCGTCGGCGTACGGCTCGCGCAGACAGGCCGTGTGGGAGCCCAGCGAGCCGTCCACGAAGAGATCACCCGCGGCGCCCACGGCGCCGAGCTCACGGACCCGCCTGGCGCCCTTCTCGTCGCTGATCAGCTCGGCCCAGTACCCGGACACCCGGGGGCCGGGCTCCCCCGCGGCCAGAGCCAGCAGCGCGGCGAAGTCGTCCTCGTCGGAGATGTCGGGTCCCGCGCACTCGTGGAGCGAGCCGATACCGAGCGAGGCCGCCCGGCGCAGCGCGGCCCGCTGGGCCTCCGCGCGCTGGGCCGGGGTGACGGCGCCGTAGGCAGCGGCGCGTACCGCGTGGGGGGCGGCGGCGGTCAGCGGCGCTTCCGGCTCGTAGCCGGTGAGGCCACTGACACCGGGGACCAGGTCGAGCAGCGCCGTGGTCACCACGGCCGAATGGACGTCGATCCGGGTCAGATACAGCGGCCGGCCGCCCGTCGCCTCGTCCAGCTCGGCGCGGGACGGCGGACGCCGCTCGGGCCAGCGGGCCGAGTCCCAGCCGTGGCCCAGCAGGATCCGGTCGCCGGGGCGGGCCGCCGCGTGGTCCCGTACGAGCCGCAGCGCCTCGGGCAGGGTGGCGGCGCCGGACAGATCGAGCCCGGTGAGGGCGAGCCCGGTGGCTGTGGTGTGTACGTGGGCGTCGGTGAACGCCGGGGTGACGAGAGCGCCTTCGAGGTCGACGGTCTCGTCGACTCCGGTGGCGAACGCGTCGGCCGCGCCCTCGGAGCCGACCCAGGCGACATGGCCGCGCTCCACGACCATCGCCGTGGCGAAGGGGTCGGCGGGGCTGTGGACTTCTCCGCCGCGCAGCAGGACGGTGCGGTGTTCGCTCTGGGGGGCGGTGCTCTCGTTCATGGGCACAAGTCTCGCGCCTCGGGCGGCGTGGTTCGCGCCCGGGTGGGGGCGGCTGCCCCGGTGGGTCAGAAGTGCGGCGGCCGTGCCTCGTACGGCGTCGACAGCACGACGGTGGTGCGGGTGGAGACGCCGGCCAGGGTGCGGATGCGGGTCAGCAGGTCCTCCAGCTCCAGCGGGGTGGCGACCCGGACCTTGAGGATGTAGTTCTCGTCGCCCGCCACGCTGTGGCACGCCTCGATCTCGGGGATGCCGGCGAGCCGTTCCGCGATGTCGTCGGGGGCGCTCGGGTCGAACGGTTTCACCGAGATGAACGCCGTCAGCGGCAGCCCGACCGACTCGGGGTCCACGACGGCGGCGTATCCCCTGACCACTCCGCGCTGCTCCAGCCGGCGTACCCGCTGATGCACCGCCGACGTGGACAGGCCGGTGGCCTTGCCCAGGTCGGTGTAGCTCATCCGGCCGTCCTTGACGAGCAACTCCACGATCTGACGATCCAGCTCCTCCATGCCGATCAACCTATTCCCCCGGGCGTGCTCCGGCACAGTCGTCTGCGGCGACCACCGGCACCTGCGACGGGCATGTGACGAAGACCACAGGGCCCGGGACCGGTCCGTCGGTGCCGCACGGTTACTCGGCGCGCACGCAGGGAAGTGCTTGCTGTGGTCGAGACCACAAGTGCCTGGTCGGCCCACCCGAGGGGGAATGTCTCCATGCAGAAGCTGAACCGCGCCGGAAATACCGGACCGGAGCCCGTCGAGCTCGTCGAAACGGACGAGTTCGACTCGTACGACACCTTCGAGATGTACCGCGTGGTCTGCCCGGACTGTGCACAGCCGATCGCGCTGCTGGCGGACGAGGACGTCCTGCCCGAGCACGCGCTGTGCCCCTCCCCCTGGAACCCGTTCGTGCTGTCGGTGTGTGCCGGTACGGGTACGGCGGCGGCGCAGGCGCGGCCGGCCGACGACACGTTCGACGCCCAGGAGCAGGACACGGCACTGCTGTTGACGCTGCCTCAGGGGCTCGACTGGCGGACCCAGCCGTTCTCGCACGTCGGCGGCCCGGCCTCCCGGCCCGTCAAGATCGCCCGCGCGGCGTAAGCCCGCTCTGCGGCTCAGCCTCTTCCGGCGGCAACACACCTATGGCACCCATGTCATGACGGTTCGTCATGACATGGGTGCCGTCGGTGGTTTCAGTGTGTCTCGGGCCCCACCAGATGACGGGCGATCACCATGCGCTGGATCTGGTTGGTGCCCTCGACGATCTGCATCACCTTGGCCTCGCGCATGTAGCGCTCCACCGGGAAGTCGGTGGTGTAGCCGTAGCCGCCGAGCACCTGCACCGCGTCCGTGGTGACCTGCATCGCCGTGTCCGTGCAGAACAGCTTGGCCATGGCGGCCTGTTGGGAGAACGGCCGGCCCATGTCCCGCAGCCGGGCGGCGGAGAGGTAGAGCGAGCGTCCGGCCTCGACGCGGGTCGCCATGTCGGCGAGCAGGAAGCGCAGCCCCTGGAAGTCGGCGATCGGTCTGCCGAACTGCTCGCGACCCGTGGCGTATTGGACGGCCTCGTCCAGCGCCGCCTGGGCGAGTCCGACGGCGGCGGCCGCGATGCCGAGCCGGCCCGAGTCGAGGGCGGACAGCGCGATCGCGAATCCCTGGCCCTCGTCGCCGATCCGGCGGCCGTCGGCCACCCGTACGCCGTCGAAGTGGAGTTGGGCGGTGGGCGAGCCCTTCATCCCCATCTTCTTCTCGGGTACGGCGGCTTCGAGCCCCGCCGCGTCGCCCGGCACCAGGAAGGCCGTGATGCCCCGGGCGCCGTCGCCGCCGGTGCGGGCGAGCACGGTGTAGAAGTCGGCGATCCCGCCGTGGGTGATCCACGCCTTGGTGCCGGTGATGACCCAGTCGTCGCCGTCGCGCACGGCCTTGGTGCGCAGCGAGGCCGCGTCGGAGCCCGAGGCGGGCTCGGAGAGGCAGTACGCGCCCAGCAGGCCGCCGCCGAGCATCGCGGGCAGATGCTCGCTCTGCTGCTCCTTGCTGCCGTAGTTGGCCAGGGCGTGGCAGGCGAGGGAGTGCACGCTGACGCCGAGGCCGACGGTGAGCCGGGCGGCGGCGAGTTCTTCGAGTACCTGGAGGTAGACCTCGTACGGCTGGTCCCCGCCGCCGTGGGCGGAGTCGTAGGGCAGGCCGAGCAGTCCCGATTCGGAGAGCAGGGTGAAGAGTTGGCGTGGGAAGTGGCCGGCTTCCTCCTCGTCGGCCGCCGTGGGCGCGATCTCGCGCTGGACGATCTCGCGGGTCAGCGTGACGAGGTCGCGGGACTCCTCGGTGGGCAACTGACGATCCACCGGCTGCGGTGCGCGGTCGGACATGGTTGCGCTCTCCTCCCTGTTCGGGACGCTACGGCTGTCCGCACGCGCAGGGTAGGGCGGCGGCGCCGACTGGGGCCCGGGGATGTCCCCGGGCCGATGTTCTCCCCGGCCGATGCTGCCCTCCCGGATCGCGGAAGATGCTGACCAGCGGCTGTGGCGCGTCGAGTATGCCCGATCGGCCGCCATACGTCACCGGTCGGCCGTCCGCGATGGCCGCGCCGGAAGTGGCGAACGGATTGGTCCGAACCATTGACTCACTGGTCTAGTCCTTCTAACGTCCATCGGAACAACTTTCGTGCCCATGCCAAGTCATGTGCTTCTTCCTCCCCCACGAGGAGACCCCGTGCTGAGATTCCCCCACATCCGCCCCCGCGCCCGGGGCCGGGCGCTGCTGGCCACCGCGTGTACCGCCGCGCTCGGCCTGGCCCTGCTCTCCGGAGCGGGCAGCGCGTCCGCACAGGTCGCGCCCGC
>NZ_JTIY01000001.1:5004525-5007876 GCF_000818175.1 Streptomyces sp. AcH 505 | reverse complement strand
CTGCTGCGGCCGCGCCCGCAGCCGCCGGCAACAAGGTGGTCGGTTACTTCACCGACTGGGGCGTGTACGAGCGGAATTACCACGTCAAGAACATCGAGACGTCGGGCTCCGCCGACAAGCTCACCCACATCAACTACGCGTTCGGCAACGTGACCGGCGGCAAGTGCGCCATCGGTGACGCCTACGCCGACTACCAGAAGACGTACACCGCCGACCAGAGCGTGGACGGCACGGCCGACACCTGGGACCAGCCGGTGGCCGGCAGCTTCAACCAGCTGCGCGAGCTGAAGAAGCTGCACCCCGGGCTCAAGGTCCTCTGGTCCTTCGGCGGCTGGTCCTGGTCCGGCGGCTTCGGTGAGGCAGCCAAGAACCCGGCCGCCTTCGCCCAGTCCTGCCACGACCTGGTCGAGGACCCGCGCTGGGCCGATGTCTTCGACGGCATCGACATCGACTGGGAGTACCCCAACGCCTGCGGGCTGAGCTGCGACACCAGCGGTCCCGACGCGTTCAAGAACGTCGCGTCGGCGCTGCGCGGCGCCTTCGGCTCCGACCTCGTGACGGCCGCCATCACCGCCGACGGTTCGGACGGCGGCAAGATCGACGCCACC
Source organism: Streptomyces sp. AcH 505 (assembly GCF_000818175.1). Lineage (GTDB taxonomy): Bacteria > Actinomycetota > Actinomycetes > Streptomycetales > Streptomycetaceae > Streptomyces. The sequence continues at coordinate 5,007,268 of NZ_JTIY01000001.1, read as the reverse complement.
GACTACGCGGGCGCGGCCCAGTACCTCGACTGGTACAACCCGATGACGTACGACTTCTTCGGCGCCTTCAGCGCGCAGGGCCCGACCGCCCCGCATTCGCCGCTCACGTCGTACGAGGGCATCCCGACCGAGGGCTTCAACTCGGACGCCGCCATCACGAAGCTCAAGGGCCTCGGCATCCCGTCGGAGAAGCTGCTGCTCGGCATCGGTTTCTACGGCCGCGGCTGGACCGGGGTCACCCAGAAGGAGCCGGGCGGCACGGCGACGGGCGCGGCGCCCGGCACGTACGAGCCCGGTATCGAGGACTACAAGGTCCTCAAGGACAGGTGCCCGGCCAACGGCACGGTCGCCGGTACCGCTTACGCCTTCTGCGGCAACGAGTGGTGGAGCTACGACACGCCCGAGACCATCGCGGGCAAGCTGCAGTACGAGAGCCAGCAGGGCCTGGGGGGCACGTTCCTCTGGGAGCTCAGCGGGGACACCGCCAACGGCGAGCTGATCAACGCCATCGGCTGACCCGCGCACAGCCGACCCGGGCGGGGAGCCGTGAGGCGGCTTCCCGCCCGGTGTCATGCACCGGGCGGATCGGCCTCCGCAGCCCCTGCGGCCTCCGCGGGCACCTGGTCACGGCCGGTGTACGGCCGCCAGGCGAGGTCCGGCGGGGGTGCGGGGCACTCCGGCGCGAACTCCTCGATGGTGTTGAGCGTATGACGCAGCATCCGCACCAGCAGATCACGCGGGACGGCCAGTTCGATCTCCTGGTGGCCCAGCCATTCCAGCGTGAGCCACTCGACACTGCTGAGCCAGCCGAGCAGCGCGAGCCGGGCGATGGGCGGGATGTCACGGTGCCCGTAGGCGCCCTCGGCGAGGGTCGAGACCAGTTCCGTCCGCACGGCGTCGCGGATGGCCTGGACCTGGGTGTCGAAGCCGACACCGCCGTTGATGATGGTGCGGTACGCGGCGCCGTTCTCCTGCGCGAAGCGGAGGTAGGCCTCGACGGTGCGCTGGATCCGCTCGGTGCGCGGCAGTCCCGGCTCGCTCGCCGCCAGCATCACGAGTTCGCCGACGGAGTGCTCGACGATGGCCAGGTAATAGCCGCGCTTGTTCTTGAAGTAGTAGTAGATCAGCCCCTTGGCCACCCCGGCGTGCTGGGCGATGTCATCCATCGACAGCGCGTCGTACGACGTGTCGGCGAACAACTTCCGCCCCGTCGCGATCAGTTCGGAGCGCCGCAGTTGCGATCGTGCGGATTCGCCACGCTGTTGAGAACGACTCAAATTCGCATCCTGGTCTCCGGCTGCCACAGAATCAACGCAGTATGGCAGAGAGGCCGGGCACGGCTCACAAGGGGTTACCCGCGGACACCCGCCGGTGGCCGACGCGCCTGAGCACGCCGGCCACCGGCCTACGGGGTCGGAAGTCGGCCGGTCCCCGTCAGAGCAGACCGACCTTGCGCAGCGCGCGGCGCTGCGCGGCCGTCGGGTTCGTCGGCCAGTACACGTAACAGACACCGCCGGTGCCGGAGACGACGTCTCCCGCCGCGTTGTACCGCTTGGTCCTGAGCCAGATCGTCTCCCACTCATGGCGGCGGTAGACCCTGCGCACCGCGTCGTCGTCCGGCGACGCCGGGTCGTTCGCGATCACGTCGCCGTCCGCCGTGAAGCCGATGACGGTCATCAGATGGCCGGACGTGCCGTAGCCCGACCCGGTCAGCTCCTTCTCCAGGAACGACTGTGACGTTATGACCGGGATACCGGCGCCGACCAGCGTCTCGACGTCGCCGAGCGAGCCGAGCCGGGTGACGGCCGAGCTCATGTCCTTGTACGTGGCGGCGTAGGCGGCGTTGAAGGGCCAGTTGCCACAGCCGTCGTACTGGTAGTCGAACGTGTAGCGCGCCGAGTGGCAGACCTGGGGGTCCGCGTACTCCGGATTGACCCAGGCGAGGTCCTTGGCGGACGGGCCGCGGCCCCAGTACTGGATGATCATCGCCGAGCTGGTGGGGCTGCACCACGCCTCACCGCCGCCGTCGTACTCCGGATACTGCCCCGCGTGGATGTCCTGCGAGAGGCGCGGCACGGGCAGCTCGCGGACGAGCCCGGGGGTGGAGGCGGGGACCGTGAACCGGTCGGGGATGTCCGAGGCCATCGCGCCGAGGCGGTGGACCGTGGGGGTGAGCCCGCTGCCGGGCTTGCGGTAGAGGGTGAGCCGCAGCTGGTACGAGACGACGCGCAGCCCCGTCGTCGCGTCGTCCACGGCGAAGGTGTCGGTCCAGATGCTGCTGCGGCCGTCGCTCTGGCCGTCGACCGAGGTGCGCCGGATGTCGGCGTCGGTGTCGCCGGACGTCCAGCGCCCCAGCACGTACCACGGGGTCTTGGTCCGGTCGGAGTAGCTGCCCTGGAACTCCACCTGGAGCCAGGTGCCGGCCGGTGTCTCGGCGTTCCAGGAGGCGATCACCTCCGTGGCGGGCACGGCCGAGCGGTGCACCGGCGAGGTCCAGGTGCCGTACTCCCAGCTGGCCGTCTTGCCGGTGTGCGGGTCCGCGTAGTCGCTGCGGCCCGCCGGGGTGGAGAGCACGAGACCCGGCCGGGCGGCGGCCACCACGCGGGTGCCGTCGGCGGCGCCGGCGTGCCAGTCGGCGTACGAGGTCCAGAATCCGTTGTCCACGAGAGCCTTGGCGCGCGGGCGGGGGCCGGGGCCGCCGCCGGCGCTGTGCGAGGGGGCGGCGGAGGCCGCGGGGACGGAG
>NZ_JTIY01000001.1:4988462-5004276 GCF_000818175.1 Streptomyces sp. AcH 505 | reverse complement strand
GCGGCCACCGTGGCGATCGCGGCGGCGAGGACGGTTCTGCGGGAGGTGGGCGTGGTCATGTGACCCCCGGTCGGAGACGGAAGGGTGACGGGCGGGCGGGTGACAACTGGTCAATCGCCGGTTCGGCCGTGCCCAACTATTGCCGCTCGGGGCCGTCTTCTGCCAGCGAAAGGCGACGACTCGCCAAAAGCAATATTGGTCTCGACCACTGGCGTGACCTGCGATGCCTCGTAAAGTAGGCCGAATGGACGACCCGAAGGAAGCGCCGGCCCCGACCGATCTGATCCGGTTGGGCGACACCCTGCGCGCCCTGCCGCCGTCCTGCGGTCCGGTGCGGCTCGTCGCGGTGGACGGGCACGCGGGGTCGGGGAAGAGCACCTTCGCCGACCGCCTCTCGGCCGCGCTCGGCGACGCGCCCGTCCTGCGCCTGGACGACCTCGCCAGCCACGAACAGCTCTTCGACTGGACGGACCGGTTCGCCGAGCAGGTGACGGGCCCGCTCTCGCGGGGCGCGAGCGCGCGGTACGCGCCGTACGACTGGACCGCGCGCCGGTTCCTCCCCCCACGCACCCTGGCGCCCGCGCCGGTGGTACTCGTCGAGGGGGTCGGGGCCGGGCGCCGGGCGCTGCGGCCGCTGCTCGCCCGTCTTTTCTGGATGGACCGGGACGCCGAGGCGTCCTGGCAGCGCGGCAGGCGCCGGGACGGACCCGAGCAGTCCGCTTTCTGGGACGACTGGATCAGGGCGGAGACAAGCCATTTCGCGGCCGATCCGTCCGTATCCTTCGCCGATGCCCTGGTACGGGAGACACCAGAGGGATATGTGGTGTCTTCGGGAACCGATGTGACACCAGGAGAGCACAGCGGCATCACGTAACGTGATCAGCCCTTCGCTCCATACTGAGCAGTCGGAAATCAGCCGGGCGAGTGCGCCAACTCCGCTTGACCGAGGGGCCGGACAGGTCTTACGTTCTCAATGTGCGGCTTTTCGGAGCCGCCGCAGACGCGAAGCCCCCGGTTGTTCCCCCGTGATCGGGGGCTTCGTTCTGCCCTCAACGCCCCTTTTCCGGCGCCACACCCCCCTTTCTGATCACTTTGGGTCACCGTCGGAGTGCTGAGCGGGGTCCCACGCTCCCTTAGTCGCACACCCCCTGCGCAGGTACGATGCATCCCGGTGCGGTCAATTCCCGTCCGCGAAGAGGTGTTTCGGTGGGGGACCAGATGAACATCGGCTCGCAGGGCGTGGGGGGCCCGGCCGACCTCGCCTGGATGCGCGGCGTGGACGCGTACACGATGGGCGCGTACCCGCAGGCGGAGGAAGAGTTCAGAACCGCCGTCCGGCTCGACCCCGCGATGGCCGACGGCTGGCTCGGACTGCACGCGCTGCGCGTCGACACCACGACGGCATTGCTGCGCATGTACAGCAACCGCGACCGCTTCGGCGAACAGCGCGCCCGGCACCGGCGCACCCTCAACTCCTGGTACTGGCTCGGCTGGTGGGTGCAGCCGGTGCTGGAGAGCGGGCGCGACCTGCTGCTCGCCCACGCGTCGCACTGGCTCGACGGGCGCCATGTGCCCGAGCTGGACCGGGCGCTGGCCGGGCTGCCGCCCGTGGACGCCGATCCGCAGGTGCGCTTCCTGCACGCCTGCCGGGCCTATCTCGTCAAGGACTGGGACCAGTTGGTCCGCCACACCGAACCGCTCGTCGACGACCCGCTGCTCGGCACCGAGGCCGGCCTGTTCGGCGGGATGGCCCGGGTCAGACTCGACATGTTCGGGCAGGCCGAGCCGCTGCTGGCGACCGCGCTGATGCGCTGCCGCAGCGAGCAGCCGCAGCGCAAGGAGCTGCGCTACTGGCTGGCCCGCGCCCATGAGGGCACCGGCCGCAGCGCCGCGGCCTTACCCCTCTACCGGGCGGTGCACCGGCTCGATCCCGCCTTCATGGACACGGCGGCCCGGCTCGCCGCGATCAACGACTCCGACGGGTACGAGACCTCGTACGACCCGGCCGACCCGGACGACCCGGCAGGACTCGCCTCGGTGGCGCTGGCCGGCTTCGGCCAGGACGTGGTGGAGGCGCAGAGCGACACCGACAACCCGCTCGGCGGCGACACGCGGTTCGGCGGTGAGGCGCCGCCGCTCCAGCCCCCGCTCGGCGGCGTGGGACCCACCGCCGTCACCCCCGACGACATACGCGAGAAGACGGGCCCGCCGAACCGGCACGCCGCTCCCCCACGGTTCCCCGAGGGCCCCACCGACCCCGAACTGCTCGCCGACGCACTGGCCGAGCTGGAGCGGATGGTCGGACTCGAACCGGTGAAGCGCCAGGTCAAGGCGCTCTCCGCGCAGTTGAACATGGCCCGGCTGCGGGCGGGCGAGGGACTGCCCGTACAGCCGCCGAAACGTCACTTTGTCTTCTCGGGCCCCTCCGGCACCGGCAAGACCACCGTCGCCCGCATCATCGGCCGAGTCTTCTACGCCCTGGGCCTGCTCGGCGGCGACCACCTGGTGGAGGCCCAACGGGCCGATCTGGTCGGCGAGTTCCTGGGCCAGACCGCGGTCAAGGCGAACGAGCTGATCGACTCGGCGATCGGCGGGGTGCTCTTCGTCGACGAGGCGTACAGCCTCTCCAACTCCGGCTACAGCAAGGGCGACGCGTACGGCGACGAGGCCCTTCAGGTGCTGCTCAAGCGCGCCGAGGACAGCAGGGACCATCTCGTGGTGATCCTCGCCGGCTATCCGGAGGGCATGGACCGGCTGCTCGCCACCAACCCCGGGCTCTCCTCCCGCTTCACCAGCCGGGTCGACTTCCCCAGCTACCGGCCGCTCGAACTGACCGCGATAGGCAAGGTGCTGGCGGCGGAGAACGGCGACGTGTGGGACGAGGAGTCGGTGGACGAGCTGCGCTCCATCAGCGGCCATGTCGTCGACCAGGCCTGGATCGACGAGCTGGGCAACGGCCGGTTCATCCGCACGCTGTACGAGAAGAGCTGCGCCTACCGGGACCTGCGGCTCTCCGGTTACACCGGCACACCGACCCGCGACGACCTGGCCACCCTGCGGCTGCCCGACCTGATGCAGGCGTACGGCGAGGTGCTGTCCGGGCGCGGCCCGGTCAACCGGCCGCAGGACCCGCCGGGACTGTGATCCCGGCGGGCACCCACGGCCACACGGCGCCAGACCTCAGCCGGCCAGCACCTGCTCGCTCTGGTCGGCGCGCTGCCCGGGCTGGTCGGCACGCTGCTCGCTGACGACGGCCTGCTGCGGCTCGCCGTCCCGGTGCGACGGGTCGCGCACCTCACCGACCAGCATCTCCAGGACGTCCTCCAGGGCGACCAGGCCGAGCACCCGGCCCGAGCCGTCCGCGACCTGCGCGAGGTGCGTGGCGGCGCGGCGCATCACCGTCAGGGCGTCGTCCAGCGGCAGTTCGGCCCGCAGCGTCGCCATCGGCCGCCAGACGTGCTGCGGCACGGCGCGCTCCCGCTCCTCCAGGTCCAGGACGTCCTTCACGTGCAGATAGCCCATGAAGGCGCCGTTGCCCTCGGCGCACACCGGGAAGCGCGAGTAGCCGGTGCGTACCGTCAGCTCCTCGATCTCCCGCGGCGTGACCGCGGGGGTGACCGTGATCAGTCCCGCCCGGGTGAGCAGCACATCGGTGACGGGCCTGCTGCCCAGCTCCAGGGCGTCCTCCAGGCGTTCCTGCGCCTCAGGTTCGAGCAGTCCCGCCTGGCCCGAGTCCTCGACGAGCCGGTTGAGCTGCTCGCTGGTGAAGACGGCCTCCACCTCGTCCCTCGGCTCGACCCGGAAGGCCCGCAGCACCAGCCGGGCGCAGGCGCCCAGCGCGGCGGTGACGGGACGGCAGAGCCGGGCGAAGCCGACCAGGCCGGGGCTGAGCCACAGCGCGGTCTTCTCGGGGGCCGCCATGGCGAGGTTCTTGGGCACCATCTCACCGATGACCAGATGCAGCGAGACCACCAGGGCCAGCGCGATGACATAGCCCAGCGGGTGCACCACACCGTCCGGCAGCCGGGCCGCGTGGAACAGCGGCTCCAGCATCCGCGCCACCGTCGGCTCGGCGACGGCGCCGAGCGTCAGGGAGCAGATCGTGATGCCGAACTGGGCCGCCGCCATCATCTGCGGCAGATGTTCCAGCCCGTGCAGCACCTGCCGGGCACGCGCCGAGCCACGGGCCGCGTGCGGCTCGATCTGGCTGCGGCGCACCGAGACGAGGGCGAACTCGGCCCCCACGAAGAACCCGTTGGCGAGGACCAGCAGCACGGCGAAGAGGAGTTGCAGGGCGCTCATCGCACACTCCCCGCCGTGGCGCGTACGTCGTCGTTCTCGGTACGGGCGTCGGCCGCCACGTCACCGATACGGACCAGCCGGACGCGCTCGGCGCGGTACCGGTCGACCTGGCGTACCGACAGCCGCCAGCCGGGCAGCTCGGCGCGGTCCCCGGGGGCGGGGATCCGGCCCAGCAGGTCGGCGACGAGGCCCGCCAGGGTCTCGTACGGCCCGTCGGGGACGTCGAGGCCGATCCGCCGCAGGACGGGCACCCGGGCGCTGCCGGAGGCCTCCCAGGCGGGGCTGCCGTCCTCGGACGGCGCGGGCGCCAGCTCGGGCCGCCCGTCGCCCTCGGCGTCGTGCTCGTCGCGCACCTCGCCGACCAGCTCCTCGATGATGTCCTCCAGCGTGACGACGCCGGCCGTACCGCCGTACTCGTCGACCACGACGGCTATCGGCTGTTCGCTGCGCAGCCGCGCGAGCAGCTGCTGCACGGGCAGCGTCTCGGGCACCAGCAGCGCGGGCACCGCGATCCGGCCCGCCGGGGTCCGCAGCCGTTCGGTCTCGGGTACGGCGAGCGCGTCCTTGAGATGCACCATGCCCACGATCTCGTCGATGCGTTCGCGGTAGACGGGGAAGCGGGAGAGCCCGGTGGCCCGGGTGAGGTTGAGGACGTCGGCCGCCGTCGCGTCGGACTGCAGGGCGCTCACCTTCACCCGGGGGGTCATCACGTGCTGGGCGGTGAGCCCGCCGAGCGAGAGGGTGCGTACGAACAGGTCGGCGGTGTCCTGTTCGAGGGTGCCCGCCTGGGCCGAGTGGCGGGCCAGGGAGACCAGTTCGCCGGGCGTACGGGCCGAGTCCAGCTCGTCCGTCGGCTCGACGCCCAGCATCCGGACGAGCCGGTTGGCCACCGTGTTGAGCAGGGAGATCAGCGGCCGGAACGTGGCGGTGAAGACATGCTGCGGTCCGGCCACGAACCGGGCGACCTGGAGCGGTCGCGAGACCGCCCAGTTCTTGGGTACGAGCTCGCCGATCACCATCTGCACGGCGGAGGCGAGCAGCATGCCGATCACCACCGCGATCCCGGACGCCGCCCCTTCGGGCAGCCCGGTCGCCGTGAGCGGTCCGTCGAGCAGGCTCGCGAGCGCGGGCTCGGCCAGCATGCCGACGACGAGCGAGGTGATGGTGATGCCCAGCTGGGTGCCGGAGAGCTGGAAGGAGAGTTCCCGCAGCGCCTTGACGACGGTCAGGGCGCGCCGGTCACCGGCGGCGGCGGCACGCTCGGCGTCCGGCCGGTCCACGGTGACGAGGCCGAATTCCGCCGCCACGAAGAAGCCGTTGGCGAGGATCAGCAGGAGTGCCGCGGCGAGCAGCAGAAGGGGGATGGTCATGCCGCCGCCTCTTCGAAGGGGGCGGCGCAGGTACTACCGGACGATCCGTCCATTGCTGGAGGGAGTCACTCCTCGGGTCGCAGGTGCCCCGCCGGCCGGTCGCGGCCGTGGGTGCGGGGCGGGGCGCACTTCGGCGCCCGTGCCAACAGAGTAATCAAGTCGGCGGCGTGGGCGTCAGGGGCTCAGCCGGTCTCTGTTCCCGTGCCGTGCGATTCGGTGAGCGCGCGCAGGGCGCGAGCGTCCCTGATGGCGTGCTGCCTGGCGATCCCGGGCTGGATCCCCAGCGCCGGCATGCTGCTGCCGTCGCTGAGGTCGAGGAAGACCCACGGGTCGCCCTGGCGCAGATTGACCCGCAGGATCTCGGCCCAGGCGAGGCGCCGGGTGCGGGTGAGATTCACGACAGTGACGCCGGTCTCGTCGGCGACGACCTTGGGCCGGCTGAGCACGGCGAGCACGGCGCAGAACAGCGCGGCCGTGACGATGAAGCTCAGCCGTTCCGCGGGGCGCACCTTGTCCAGGAGCAGCGAGACGGCCGTGATCACGGCGAACAGGACGACACCGACGCTCAGCAGCACGACCCGGGTGCGGGTCGGCCGGAACGTGACGGGCAGGGCGGGCGCCCCCGGCTGGTCGCTCATCACAGGCGGCAGGCGTGGATGGCGGTGGTCAGGATGGCGCGGGCGCCCAGCTCGTACAGATCGTCCATGATCCGCTGCGCCTCCTTGGCGGGGACCATCGCGCGGACGGCGACCCAGCCCTCGTTGTGCAGCGGGGAGACGGTCGGTGACTCAAGACCGGGGGTGAGGGCCACGGCGCGCTCCAGGTGCTCGGCGCGGCAGTCGTAGTCCATCATCACGTAGCTGCGGGCCACCAGGACGCCCTGGAGCCTGCGCAGGAACTGGCGCACCTTGGGCTGGTCGCCGTCGGCGCCGGTGCGGCGGATGACGACCGCCTCCGAGGTCATGATCGGCTCGCCGATCACTTCGAGTCCGGCGTTACGCATCGACGTACCGGTCTCGACCACGTCCGCGATGACCTGCGCCACCCCCAGCTCGATGGCGGTCTCGACGGCCCCGTCGAGGTGGATCACGGCGGCGTCCACCCCGTTGTCCGCGAGGTGCTTGGCGACGATGCCCTCGTACGAGGTCGCGACGGTCATCCCGCCGAAGTCGGCGAGGCCGGTCGCCGTGCCGGGCTTGGCGGCGTAGCGGAAGGTGGAGCGGGCGAAGCCGAGCGGCAGGATCGCCTCGGCGTCGGCGCCGGAGTCCAGCAGCAGGTCCCGGCCCGTGATGCCGATGTCGAGCCGGCCCGAGCTGACGTAGATCGCGATGTCGCGGGGGCGGAGGTAGAAGAACTCGACGTCGTTCTCCGGGTCGACGAGGACGAGTTCCTTGGATTCCTTGCGCTGCTGGTAGCCGGCTTCATGGAGCATCGCCGACGCAGGCCCGGAGAGTGAACCCTTGTTGGGAATGGCGATGCGCAGCATGAGATCGGCTTCCTTTGGTGCGAAGGGGTGGCGACGGGGCTGTGGCGGGGACGCGGGAGGGTGCGGTGGCGGCGATGCTCAGAGATGGGCGTAGACGTCGTCGAGGGAGATCCCGCGCGCGACCATCATCACCTGGACGTGGTAGAGCAGCTGCGAGATTTCCTCGGCGGCGGCGTCGTTGCCTTCGTACTCCGCTGCCATCCACACCTCGGCCGCCTCTTCGACGACCTTCTTCCCGATGGCGTGTACGCCTTTGCCCACCAGCTCCGCGGTGCGGGAGGTGGCGGGGTCGGCGGTCGCGGCCTTGTGCTGGAGCTCGGTGAAGAGCTCCTCGAACGTCTTCTTCGGCATGGTGACGCTTACTTTACGCGGCTTCCGGAGGGGTCCTGGCGCCAGGTCCTGACGCCGGGACCTAACGCCAGGGTTCGGCGACGGTACGCAGCGTGGCGGCCGTGGCGACGGCGGCGGTGACCGCCTCGTGCCCCTTGTCCTCGCGGGACCCCTCGATACCGGCGCGGTCCAGCGCCTGCTCCTCGGTGTCGCAGGTGAGGACGCCGAAGCCGATGGGGACGCCGGTGTCGACCGAGACCTGGGTGAGGCCCTGGGTGACGCCCTGGCACACGTACTCGAAGTGCGGGGTGCCGCCCCGGATGACGACACCGAGGGCGACGACGGCGTCGTACCCCCGGCCGGCCAGCACCTTGGCCACGACGGGGAGTTCGAAGCTGCCGGGGACGCGCAGCAGCGTCGGCTCGTCGATGCCCAGCTCGTGCAGGGCGCGCAGCGCGCCGTCCACGAGGCCGTCCATGACCTTCTCGTGCCACTGCGCAGCGATCACGGCGACTCGCAGATCGCCGCAGTTCTTCACACTCAGTTCGGGTGCGCCCTTGCCGCTCACGTCTCTCCTCGGTGCTCTTGTCTTCGGTGGTGGTTACTGGTTCTTCTGTGGTGGTAAGTGGTCGCGCGGTGCTTACTGGTTGCCGCAGGCGGCGGCGCCCGCGGGGTCGAGCCAGGGCAGGTCGTGGCCCATCCGGTCCCGCTTGGTGCGCAGATAGCGGAGGTTGTGCTCGCCTGCCTGTACGGGCATCGGCTCGCGCCCGGTGACCGTCAGGCCGTGGCTGACGAGCGCCGCCGTCTTCTCCGGGTTGTTGGTCATCAGCCGCAGGCTGTGCACGCCGAGGTCGTCGAGGATCTGCGCGCCCGCCGCGTAGTCGCGTGCGTCGGCGGGCAGGCCGAGTTCCAGATTGGCGTCGAGGGTGTCGCGGCCCTGCTCCTGGAGTTCGTAGGCGCGCAGCTTCGACAGCAGCCCGATGCCACGCCCTTCGTGGCCGCGCAGATAGACGACGACGCCGCGGCCCTCCTCGGTGACGCGCTCCATGGAGGCGTGCAACTGCGGGCCGCAGTCGCAGCGCTGGGAGCTGAAGATGTCACCCGTCAGGCATTCGGAGTGGACCCGTACGAGCAGGTCCTCGCCGTCGCCGATGTCGCCGTGCACCAGGGCGACATGCTCGACGCCGTCGACCGTGGAGCGGTAGCCGTACGCGGTGAACTCGCCGAAGGCGGTGGGCAGCCGGACCTGCGCCTCGCGCCGTACGGTCGGCTCCGAGGTGCGGCGGTAGGCGACCAGGTCCTCGATGGAGATGATCGTCAGGCCGTTCTTGCGCGCGAACGGGATCAGTTCGGGCAGGCGCAGCATCACGCCGTCCTCGCCTGCGATCTCCACGATCGCGCCCGCCGGGCGCAGTCCCGCGAGCCGGGCGAGGTCGACGGCCGCCTCGGTGTGTCCGTTGCGTACGAGCACACCGCCGGGCCGGGCGCGCAGCGGGAAGACATGGCCCGGCCTGACGAAGTCGCCGGCCTGGGCGGCGCCGCCGGCCAGCAGCCGCAGGGTGGTGGCCCGGTCGGCGGCCGAGATGCCGGTGGTGACGCCGTGGGCGGACCCGGCGTCGACGGAGACCGTGAAGGCGGTGCGCATGGACTCGGTGTTGTGGTCGACCATCTGCGGCAGTTCGAGCCGGTCGAGTTCGTCGCCCTCCATGGGGGCGCAGATCAGTCCGCGGCACTCGCTCATCATGAAGGCGACGATCTCGGGGGTGGCCTTCTCGGCCGCGATGACCAGGTCTCCCTCGTTCTCGCGGTCCTCGTCGTCGACGACCACCACGGGGCGGCCCGCTGCGATGTCCCTGATGGCCTGCTCGACCGGGTCGAGGGCCAGGTCCTCGACGTTGTCGGTGGAATACCAGGTGGGCAGTGCGGTCATGCTGCTGCTCCTTCCAGAGCCACGGTGGTGCTACGGCGCGAGCGCAGCCACCAGTCGCGCATCCCCCACAGGACGAGGGCGAGATAGATCACGTACACAAGACCGGAGAAGGCGAGTCCGCTGTTGAACGCGAGCGGCACGCCGACCACGTCGACCAGCAGCCAGGCGAACCAGAACTCCACGAGCCCGCGCGCCTGCGCGATCATCGCGGCGAGCGTGCCGACGAAGATGTACGCGTCGGGCCAGGGATTCCAGGACAGTTCGGGAACGGCGACGAACAGTCCGCCGACGGCGAGCGTGCCGACGGCCGTGCCGCCGGCGAGCAGACCGCGTTCGCGCCAGCTCGCGAAGCGGATGGCGATGGCCCCGTCCTGGGCCTGCCGACTGCCGCGCTGCCACAGCCGCCAGCCCCACAGCGCGACGCCTATGACGAGGAGTTGCTTGCCGATGCCGCCGCTGAGGTTGGCCTGGGCGTAGGCGGCGACGAGGATGACGCCTGAGACGAACTGCGCGGGCCAGGTCCAGATCGAACGGCGCCAGCCGAGCGCGAGCGCGATCAGGCCGATGGTGTTGCCGATCATGTCGGACCAGAGGATGTGCTGGCCGAAAGCGGTGAAGGCCTCGCTGTTCAGCCACGAGACGGTGTTCACGGGGCGGGCTCCTCGGCTCGGTCGCCGAGCAGCCGCTCGACGTACTTCGCGATGACGTCGACTTCGAGGTTGACCGGGTCGCCGGGCCCCTTGATGCCGAGGGTGGTCGCTTCGAGGGTGGTGGGGATGAGGCTGACGGTGAAGTAGTCGGGTCCCGCGTCGACCACCGTGAGGCTGACGCCGTCCACGGTGATGGAGCCCTTCTCCACGACGTAGCGGGTGAGTTCGGCGGGGAGCGAGATCTTGACGATCTCCCAGTTCTCGGAGGGCTTGCGCTCCACGACGGCGCCCCTGCCGTCGACATGGCCCTGGACGATGTGCCCGCCGAGCCGGCCGCCGAGGGCCATGGGCCGCTCCAGGTTGACCCGGGAGCCGGTCGTCAGGGCGCCGAGGCTGGAGCGGTTCAGGGTCTCGGCCATCACGTCGGCGGTGAACTCGCCGTCGGCGAGGTCCACGACGGTCAGGCAGACGCCGTTGACGGCGATCGAGTCGCCGTGTTTCGCGCCGTCGGTCACCAACGGGCCACGCAGCCGGAACCGACAGGAGTCGCCGAGGTTGTCGACGGCGGTGACCTCACCCAGCTCTTCGACGATTCCGGTGAACACTCAGATCTCCTTCGTGGCGTGGTCGGTTGTGGCGTGCGCGGCTGTGGGCCGCGCGGTTGTGGCGTGGGGTTCGGTGGCGTCGGCCGGGGTCGCGGTGATCCGCAGATCCGCGCCGACGCGTACGGACTCCGTCATCCGCAGTCGCAACGCGTCGCCGATCGTGGTGATTCCGGCCTCGCCGAGCGCGTGGGGTCCGGCGCCGAGCAGGACGGGGGCGAGATAGCCGACGACCTGGTCGACGGCGCCCGCGGCGACGAAGGAGCCGGCCAGGGTCGGGCCGCCTTCGAGGAGTACGGAGCGCACACCGCGCTCGTGCAGGACCGCCAGCAGCGCGGGTACGGACAGGCCGCGGGCGGCGCGCGGCAGCCGGACGACGTCCTTGAGGTGGCCGGCCGCGCTGAGGTCGGCGTCCTCGGCGACGGCGACCAGGGTGGCCGCCGTGTCGTCCAGGATCCGGGCGCCGGGGCGTACGGCGGTGGCCCCGGTGTCCACGACGACCCGCAGCGGCTGGACGGCGCCCTCGATGTCACGGGCGGCGAGGTGCGGGTCGTCGGTGCGGGCGGTGCCCGAGCCGACGATCACGGCGTCGGCCTCGGCGCGCAGCCGGTGCACGTCGGCGCGCGACTCGGGTCCGGTGATCCAGCGGCTGGTGGTGTCGGCCGCCGCGATCCGGCCGTCGAGCGTCGCCGCGTACTTCCAGCGGACGAAGGGCCTGCCGCGCCGTACGGACGTCAGCCAGGCGATGTTGCCGGCCTCGGCCTCCTCGGCGAGCAGCCCGCGCCCGACGCTGACCCCGGCGGCGCGCAGGGTGTCGGCACCGCCGGTGGCCTGCGGGTTCGGGTCGGCGACCGCGTGCTGGACGCGGGCGACGCCGGCCTCGACGAGGGCCTGGGCGCACGGCCCGGTGCGGCCGGTGTGGTTGCAGGGTTCGAGGGTGACGTACGCGGTGCCGCCCCTGGCCCGGTCGCCGGCGGCGCGCAGCGCGTGGATCTCGGCGTGCGGTCCGCCGGCCCGCTGGTGGTAGCCCTCGCCGACGAGGCGGCCCGAGGCGTCGAGGATCACGCATCCGACGACCGGATTGGGGCTGGTGGAGCCGAGGCCACGGGCGGCGAGCTCGACGGCTCGGTGCATGGCGGCGATGTCGGCCTGGTCGGCCACCGGGTCCTCCTGCCTCTTCGGGCACGGACTCCGGGGCCTGTCGATGACGACAGAGAAAACGAGACAACCACGGCAACGCCAGGTCCGGTGACGGGGACCGTCCGAGGACGGTCCGCCTGCGGCGGCGTACCGATGCCGACTCGCCGCGCACTGCCTCCCATCCGGACTTTCACCGTCGGTCCAGGAATCTCACCTGGTCAACCGGCCGCTGGCTGCGGACGGGTCGCGGACTGTAACCGCCGGTTCGGAATTACACCGACCCCGGAGTGCGCTGCTTCTGGTACGCACCCAGTGTGCCACGTCTGATCGTCGGCCATACGGGTGGTGGTCTGTGCACTGGATCACAGGCGGTCACCCGGCGGGCGCGAACAGTGCGTCCTGCGCCGCGTCGCGCGCCGTGAGCAGCGCCCCGCGCAGCACGGCGGCCCCGCCGAGCGACCCGGCTCTGACCTCGGTGCGCAGCGGGGACATGAGCGCGAGCCTGGCCTCGACGCGGGCGGCCAGATCCTCGCCGCCCGCGTGGCCGGTCTCGCCCGCGAGCACGACACGGCCGGGGTCGAGTACGGCGCTGACCGCCGCGGCGCCGACGACCAGCCGGTCGGCGAGCGCGTCGAGGAAGGGGTCGCCCGCCGCTCCCGCCGCGCGTGCGGCCCGTACGAAGGCGGCGGCCGGCGGCTCCTGCCGCGCCCCGGGCAGCGCGGACAGGCCGTATTTCACGGCGAGTTCACAGACGGCGACCGAGCCGCCCAGGCTGTGGAAGCCGCCTTCGCAGGAGATCGCCGACGGCAGTTGAGAGGTGCCGGGCACCGGCAGGAAGGCGACCTCGCCCGCGCCGCCCGAGATGCCGCGCCGGAGTTTCCCGTCGAGCATGACGGCGGCGCCCACGCCGTGGCCGAGCCAGAGCAGGACGAAGGTGTCCAGGCCGCGCGCGGCGCCCAGCCGCTGTTCGGCGAGGGCGGCGAGATTGGTCTCGTTCTCCACGAGGACGGTGGCGGGCAGCCGCTTGTGCAGGGCGGCGACGAGGCTGCGGTGCCAGGCCGGCAGCCCGGTGGTGTCGCGCAGTTCGCCGGTCGCGGGGTCGACGAGGCCGGGCGCGCCGATGCCCACGCTGTGCAGCGGCGCCGCCCCCGCTTCGGCGGCCGTGCGCTCCAGTACGGCGACGGCCTGTTCGACGGCGCTCTCGCCGCCCGTACCGCTGTCGATCGGCAGGACCGCCTCGGCGAGCGTGCTGCCGAGCAGGTCGGCGACGACGACGGAGACGCTGCCGGTGCGGACGTCGAGGGCCGCGAGATGGGCCCGGTCGGCGACGATCCCGTACACGCGCGCGTTCGGGCCACGCCGCCGGTCACCGGTCTCGCCCACGACCTGGATCAGCCCCGACTCGATGAGCCGTTCCACGAGATCGGCGACGCTGGGCCGGGAGAGGCCGGTCAGCACCTTGAGCTGACCTGCCGTCAGCGGCCCTTCCTGCTGGAACAGTCGCAGGGCGAGCCGGTCGTTGATGGCTCGGGCGGTACTCGGGGATGCGGCCATGGCGGCGATCCTTCCACGTCCCTGGCGCATTAACGCGCTATTTATCAGGCAGGCTTCCTGATAGTTTACGCATCGCAACGGGGACCAGGCGTGCGCCACACGCTTCTCAGGGGGAGGACGGAACGAAATGACGAAGGAAGCGGTCGACAACAGGCAGCGGCTGCGGAGGGCGCGGTTCGCCGTGGCCGCGGTGTTCTGCGTCCACGGCGCCGTCACCGGCAGCTTCGCCACCCGTATCCCCTGGATCCAGGACCACACCGGGGTCAGCGCGGGCCAGCTCGGGCTCGCGCTCGCCTTCCCCGCCATCGGTTCGGTGACGGCGATGCCGCTGGTCGGCACGATCGGCCACCGGCTCGGCGCCCGCGCCGCGCTGCGCATCCTGCTCGCCCTGTGGACCCTGGCGCTGATCCTGCCCGCGCTCTCCCCGAACCTCGTCACGCTCTGTCTGGCGCTGTACGTGTACGGCGCGACGTCCGGGATGTCGGACGTGGTGATGAACGGCATCGGGGTGGAGACCGAGAACCGGCTCGGTAAGTCGATCATGTCCGGGCTGCACGGGATGTGGAGCGCGGGCGCGCTGATCGGCTCGGCCTCGGGCGCGCTCGCCGCGCATCTCGGCAGCGACGCACGGCTGCACCACCTGCTGGCCGCGCTCGTGCTCACCGCGCTCGGACTGATCTTCTGCCAGGGCGTGCTCGACGTCCGCAGCGCACCGGAGGCCGACGCGCCGCCCAGCTTCGCGCTGCCGCCGAAGAGCGCGCTGATCATCGGCACGATCGGGTTCTGCGCGGTGTTCGCCGAGGGCGCGAGCCTCGACTGGTCTGCGGTCTATCTCCGCGACGTGCTGCACACCTCCCCCGGTCTGGCGGCGGCCTCGACCACCGCCTTCACGCTCACCATGGCCATCACCCGGATCGCCGGGGACCGGGTGGTCGACCGGTTCGGCGCGGTGAAGACCGTACGGGTGGGCGGGGTGTTCGCCGCCGCGGGCGGTCTGCTGGTGGTGACGGCGCCGAATCCGGCGCTCGCCATGACCGGCTTCGCCTTCATCGGGCTCGGCGTCGCCGTGGTCGTACCGCTGGCCTTCGCGGCGGCGGGCCGCAGCGGGCCGAACGCCAACCAGGCCATCGCCGGGGTCGCCACCATCACGTACACCTCGGGGCTCGTCGCCCCTTCGGCGATCGGCGGCATCGCCAACGCGACGTCCCTGACGACGTCGTTCGGCCTGGTGACGCTGCTGACCTTCGGACTCGTCGCGGGCGCGGGCGTGTTGCGCGCGGGACGCACGGCGAAGATCGCCGACGCCGCCCTGCCCGGCGCGCTGGAGAGCCCACAGAAGTAACCCGGCCCTCGCGCATCGCGCTCAGCCGGTGGCCAGCTCGTAGGCGTAGTCGGCGGTGAACGATCCGGCCGCGCCCTTGCAACCGTCCGACTCACCCGGCGACTTGACCCACAGATAGGCGTCGATCCGGGCCTCGCCGGTCCGGGTCGTCGGCGCCTGCCCCAGCGCCCGGCCGGCCGGGTCGCACCACTCGTCCCCCGGCGGCGCGCCGTTGCCGTTGCGGCTGGTGTCGATCACGGCGCCGAGCCGCGCGGGGCCGCCGAGCGCGGCGAGCACCGCGCGTGCGTAGCGCGCCTCGTCGGCCGTGCGGTGGAAGTTGGACACGTTGGTGAAGATGCCGTCGCTGCTCCCGGCGGCGTCGGCGGCCCGCAGCAGACCGGCCTGTTTCGTGGCGGAGTTCCAGCCGGAGTGGCCACCGTCGAAGTACACCTTCGCCGCCGGGTCGGCGGCGTGCAGCGTACGGCCGGCCCGTGCCAATGAGGCGTAACGGGCGGCGCGCCGCGCCGCGTCGAGGCATTCGTTCTCGGCGATCGCGTCGGGTTCGAGTATCACGATGACCTCGCGGGAGCCGAGGCCGCGCGCGAAGTTCCGTATCCACCCGTCGTACGCGGCGAGATCGGGTGCACCGCCGTCCGAGGCGCCCCCGCAGTCGCGTTGCGGAATCACGTACGGCACGAGCACCGCGGTCCGGCCGGCCGCCGCGGCGCGCGACGTGACGGACCGCACCTCGCCGGTGATCGAGCCGGGGTCGTACGCGTCGAACCAGACCGCCTCGGGCCGCGCGGCGATCCGGGACTCGATCACCGGTCGGCGCGGGTCGTCGCGGTGCGCGCCGACCCACTCGCCGACCTGGGTGTCGGGATGGCGGTAGAGCGCGGTCGCCGGGCGCGCCTTGGGGGCGGCCCGCTTGACCGGTTTCTTCGACGGGGAGGCCGTGGGCGACGGCGAGGGGGACGGCTCCGTGGCGACCGGTGAGGGCGAAGGGGGCGCGAGCGAAGGCGCGGGAGCGACACGGGAAGCGGAACTCGCCGTGTCCGCAGGCCCCGGCCCCGGTCCGCCCGTGGCGACCAGCGTCCCGACGAGCGCGCCCGCGGCCACGACGGCGGAG
>NZ_JTIY01000001.1:4978954-4988437 GCF_000818175.1 Streptomyces sp. AcH 505 | reverse complement strand
GACCAGCGCGGCCCGGCGCCTGCCGGCCCTGCGCTGTTCGAGCCGTTCTGCGCGGCGTCCCCCGCGCGGACCGGACACCATGGACTTCTCCCTCGTCGGGTGACTTTCCGGCATGAGGTGACTTTCCGGGAGCTTACGTGGCGTGCGTGACATCCGAGGTGCGGAAAGCGGAGTCCGTCGGGGCCGCGGCGCCGGGTGTCCTGTTACAGCCGGTCGGTTGAGCGCTCAACAACCCATTGGCCTACGGTGGTTCTCCTCTTCACCCGCACGAAGGAGTGCCCCTATGCCGCTCAAACTCGGTCTCGGACTGCCGCAGATGCATCAGTACGACCTGGCCCATGATGTGACCACCGTCGCGCGGGCCGCCGAGGACACCGGCTACGAAAGCCTGTGGGTCTTCGAGCGCATTCTCTTCCCCACGCCCGCCACCCAAGGCCTGTACGGCGTACCCGGCTTGGCCTGGCCCGACCACTACCGCGGCGTGGCCGACCCGATGGTGACGCTCGCCCTGGCCGCCGCCGTCACCGAGCGGGTCCGGCTGGGCACCAGCGTGCTGGTGGCTCCGCTGCACGTCCCGTTCCAACTGGCCCGTACGTTCGCCACGCTGGACGCGGCAAGCGGTGGCCGCGCCGTCGCCGGTATCGGCACCGGCTGGTCGCTTGACGAGTACGCGGCGGCCTCCGTGGCGCCGTTCGAGAAGCGCGGTGCGGCCCTGGACGAGCTGCTCGACGTCTTCGCCGCCGTCTGGGGCCCCGACCCGGTCGCGTACCAGGGCGAGTTCACCACCATCGCGCCCGCCGAGGTGGGCCCCAAGCCCGCCCGGCCGATTCCGGTCTTCCTCGCCGCCGGCGGCGGCCCCGCCGTGCGCCGGCTCGTCGACCGCGCCGACGGCTGGATGCCGGTGGGCTTGGGTGCCGACAAGCTGGCGGAGGAGCTGCGCAAGGTGCGGGACGTCGCGGCAGAGCGCGGCCGTGAGCGGCCGCTGGAGGTCTGCGTCCGGGCCAACTCCGTGTACAGCGCGAAGCCGTTCGAGGGTGCGGGCCGGCAGCCGTTCCAGGGGAGCGCGGGCCAGATCGTCGAGGACGTCGTGGCACACGCGCAGGTCGACGGAGTCACCGAGCTGCTGATCGACCTGTCCACCACGATGCGCGACGCGCAGGAGCTGGTGGATGTGGCCGCCGAGGTGTACGCGGGCGTCCGCGCGGCCGGCGTCTGAGCCTGCGGCCGGTCGGGGCCCTGCTCCGGCCGGGCCCCGACCGGCCGCCCGGTGCCTGGCCCTCAGTCCTCGGGGAGTTCGACGGGTGCCAGGTCGTCGTACAGATCGCCGGGCCCCGGGTTCGTCGGGTCCGTGGCACCGCCGAAGTGGTGCATCACGCCCCACACCGCGTTGAGCGCGGTCTGCACGGCGCCCTCGGCCCAGCCCGCCGTCCACGAGATGTCGTCGCCCGCCAGGAAGATCCCCCGCTTGTCCGCGGGCAGCCGGTCCTGCATGAAGTGGGTGAACAGCCGCCGCTGGTAGCGGTAGTGACCCGGCAGGTTGGCCTTGAACGCGCCCATGAAGTACGGCTCGTTCTCCCAGGACACGGTCACGGGGCTGCCGATGATGTGCCGCCGGATGTCCACGCCCGGGTAGATCTCCCGCAGCGAGCTGAGCATGACCTCCATCCGCTCCTGCGCCGACAGGGGCAGCCACTTGAGGCTGTCGTCGCACCATGTGTACGACAGGCAGATCACCGCGGGCTTGTCGGGCCCGTCGTCCAGCAGATACGTGCCCCTGGTCATCCGGTCGGTGAGCGTCATCGACATCACGTCACGCCCGGTGGGACGCCCGGCGCCGTCGACGGCCGGGTCGAGCCAGAACGGCCGGTCGACCGGCACGAACAGCTTGGACGACTCCATGTAGTGGGTGCGCTCCATCGCCGTCCAGTGGTCGATGGGGAACAGCGCGTCGTCGCAGGCGATCTTCGACAGCAGCAGCCAGGACTGGGCGGTGAAGACGGCAGCGCGGAAAGTGCGGATCCGGCCCGAGGCGTCGGTGACCGTGACGCGGTTGCCGGCCGTACGGTGCAGCCGGGTCACGGCGGGCAGCGGCTCACCGCCGTGCAGCGAGGCCAGCGACGTGCCCGCGGGCCAGTGGGTGATCTTGCCAGGCGCCCGTTCCCACAGCCGGACCGGGAGCTGCTGGCTACCGCCGACGATGGAGCGGTGGTGGTCGTCGGCCTCGGTGTAGACGACCCGCAGGATCTCCAGGATGGAGTTGGGGAAGTCGGTGTCCCAGCCGCCGGTGCCGAAGCCGACCTGGCCGAAGATCTCCCGCTTGCGGAACGAGGCGAACGCCGGTGACTCGCAGAGGAATCCGTAGAAGGTCTGGTTGTCGAGCTTCTCCACGAGCCGCGCCCAGATCTCCCTGATCCGCGGGATGTCCCGCTCGCGCAGGGCGCTGTTCATGTCGGAGAAGTCGGCGCCCTCCTCCAGACAGGTGTTCCAGGCGGTCATCACCTCCCGGTAGACCTCGGGCAGTTCGTCGATGGTGCGGGCGTAGTGCGACTCGCCCTTGAGGTCCACGACCGTCGAAGGGGTGCCGGGGGCAAGCGGGTTGGGGAAGGGACGGGTCTCAAGTCCCACCAGGTCGATGTAGTGCTGGAGCGCCGTGGAGGACGGCGGGAAGCGCATCGCGCCCAGTTCCGCTGTCAGTTCGGGGTCACAGCCGTCGAAGCCGACGGTCCGCAGCCGGCCCCCGATGCGGTCGGCCTCGTAGACGACCGGCTTGAGACCCATCTTCATCAGCTCGTACGCGGTGACGATCCCGGAGAGACCGCCGCCGATGACGGCGACCTCGGCGCCGTGCTCGGTCGCCGGTATCTGGCCGAGCCCCGCCGGATGCGTCAGGAAGTCGTCGTACGCGTAAGGGAAGTCGGGGCCCGACATGGTGACCCGTGGCAGGGCGCCGGACTCGGGTTCGGGGGTGTGCGGGACGGCAGGGGGCGGCACCGTGGTCATGGCGGCGGGAACTCCTTGCGAACGAGCGGGGATTACGGTGCGGGGGCGCGCCGGTCAGACGAGCGAGCCGTACAGCCCGGGACGGCGGTCCCGCAGATAGGGATTGGCGGCGCGCGACGCGGCGAGCGGTACGGGATCGACGTCACCGACGACCAGTTCCGTGTCGCGACCTGCGCGTACGACGGCGGCGCCGTCAGGTCCCGCGAGGCAGCTCAGCCCGACGAAGTCGAACTCGCCTTCCCAGCCCGTCCTGTTCACGTACGCGATGTAGAGCTGGTTCTCGAAGGCCCTGACCGGTACGAGGGATTCGGCGACGAACTCGAAGGGCCGCATCTGCGCCGTGGGGACCAGCAGCAGATCGGTGCCGGCCAGGGCGTGGGCCCGGACGTTCTCCGGGAACTCGACGTCGTAGCAGATCATGACGCCGAGCCGGATCCCGTCCAGCTCGGCCAGCACGACCGGCTGCTCCCCCGGGGTGAACCAGGCACGTTCGAAGTCGCCGAAGAGATGCGTCTTGCGGTAGTGCGCGCCGCGCGCACCGTCCGGGCCGACGAGCTGGGCGGCGTTGAAGATCCGCTCACCGTCGCGCTCCGGGTAGCCGTACAGCACGGCGAGACCGTGCCGGGCCGCGATCCTGGCCACGGCCTGCGCCCCGGGACCGTCGGCGGGCTCGGCGAGCCTGGCCACGTCGGCGCCGATCGCGTACCCGGTCAGGAACATCTCCGGGCACACCAGCAGCCGCGCACCGGCGTCAGCCGCACGCCCGGCCGCCTCGTCCAGCACCATCAGATTGCCCTCGACGGAACCGGGGTGGCCGGAGCTCTGGAGCAGGGCGGTACGCAGCGACGGCATGACGGACCTCGGGGTGGTGCGTAAGGGGTGGGGGTGACGGTTAGACGCTACGGTCCGGGCGACGGGCGCGGCAAGACGCGTCTGTTGCGTCGTGGTGTGCGTTTTGTTGCGCCTCTCGGCCGCTGGGCGGCGATTCGTTGCGCGACCGGTGGAGCGAGCCGGTCAGGAGGGCACGACGGCCCGTCTGAGCAGCGGCGACAGCACCAGGACCGACTTGGTGCGCTCCACGAACGGCTCGCCCGCGATACGTTCCAGCACCTGCTCGAAATGGCGCATGTCGGCGGCGAGTACCTGCACGAGCGCGTCCGCGTCGCCGGTGACGGTGGAGGCCGCCACGATCTCCGGGTAGCGCTCCAGGCCCTGCCGGATCGCTTCGGGCGAGGTGTTGCGGCCGCAGTAGATCTCGATGAATCCCTCGGTCTGCCAGCCCATGGCCGCCGGATCGACCCGGACGGTGAAGCCGGTGATCGCCCCTTCGGCGCGCAGCCGGTCGACGCGGCGCTTCACGGCGGGCGCCGAGAGGCCGACGAGGGAGCCGATGTCGCTGAAGGAGCGGCGGGCGTCCTCGGCGAGGGCGTGGACGATGCGTTCGTCGAGATCGTTGAGGCGCACGGCTGAAGTAGAACACGGCCCGACGGCAGGAGCCGCCGGGCCGGTCAGCCGGAAAGGTCTGTTCTACGGCGAGGTCTGTTCTACGGCGAGGTCTGCTCGACGCGGGTCTACTCGACGGCGAGCAGTCCGGCCCGCAGCTGTCCGGTGATCCGGGTCAGCAGCCGGGACACATGCATCTGGGAGACGCCCAGCTCGGCGCCGATCTCCGCCTGCGTCATCTCGTCGCCGAAGCGCATCCGCAGGATCTGCCGCTCCCGGGCGTCCAGGCACTCGATGAGCGGCTTGAGCGCCTGCACGTTCTCCGCGGTCTCCAGGTCGGCGTCGAGCGCGCCCAGCCGGTCGGAGAGCGGAGCGGCGAACTCGGAGGTGTCGTCGGTCGGCATGTCGATCGAGCCCGCCGTGTAGCCGTTGCTCGCGACGACACCCTCTATGACCTCGTCCACCTCGATGCCGAGGTGCTCGGCCAGCTCGGCGCTGGTCGGCGTGCGGTCCAGCCGCTGGGACAGCTCGTCACTGGCCTTGGCCAGATCGATCCGCAGCTCCTGGAGCCGGCGCGGCACGTGCACCGCCCAGCTGGTGTCGCGGAAGAACCGCTTGATCTCGCCGATGATGTACGGGACGGCGAAGGTCGCGAACTCCACCTCACGGGTGAGTTCGAACCGGTCGATCGCCTTGATCAGGCCGATCGTGCCGACCTGGACGATGTCCTCCATCTGGTCCGACCGGTTGCGGAACCGCGTCGCCGCATACCGGACCAGCGCCAGGTTCAGCTCGATCAGGGTGTTACGGACGTACTGGTGGTCCGCCGTGCCCTCTTCCAGCTCGGCGAGCCGGGTGAAGAAGAGCCGGGAGATCTCCCGGGCGTCCTTGGGTGCCACTTCGCTCGGGCACGGAACATGAGGAAGCTCCAACTGGGCCGCGCTCGCCGTGGACACTGCCGTGGACACTGTGGTCCTCCCCTGATCGTGGACTGTGCAGAGCCCGTTTACCCCGGTCTTCCGCACTCATGCCTGCCAATTCGAGATTGTTCGGCACCACTGTTGAGACTACGCCCAGCTGTCGTGCAAAGGCTTGCCCTCGGCGTACCCGGCCGCGCTCTGCACGCCCACGACGGCCTTCTCGGCGAACTCCTCCAGCGAGTTCGCACCGGCGTAGGTGCAGGACGAACGCACCCCGGCGATGATCGAGTCGATCAGGTCCTCGACGCCGGGCCGCGCGGGGTCGAGGAACATCCGGGACGTCGAGATGCCCTCCTCGAACAGTGCCTTGCGCGCGCGGTCGTAGGCCGACTCCTCGCTGGTGCGGTTACGGACGGCGCGGGCGGATGCCATGCCGAAGGACTCCTTGTAGTACCGCCCGTCGGCGGACTGCTGAAGGTCGCCCGGCGACTCGTAGGTACCGGCGAACCAGGAGCCGATCATCACGTTCGACGCGCCCGCGGCGAGCGCCATGGCGACGTCGCGCGGATGGCGCACCCCGCCGTCGGCCCACACGTGCTTGCCGTACTTCTTCGCCTCGGCCGCGCACTCCCTCACGGCGGAGAACTGCGGCCGGCCGACGCCGGTCATCATGCGGGTGGTGCACATCGCGCCGGGGCCCACCCCGACCTTGACGATGTCGGCGCCCGCCTCGATCAGGTCCCGTACGCCGTCGGCGGCGACGATGTTGCCCGCCACCAGCGGCACCTTCGAGTCGAGCGCGCGGACCGACTTGATCGCGGAGAGCATCGACTCCTGGTGGCCGTGGGCGGTGTCGACCACGAGCGTGTCGACCCCGGCGTCCAGCAGCTGGGCGGCCTTGCCCGCCACGTCGCCGTTGATCCCGACGGCCGCCGCGATCCGCAGCGCGCCTTCGGCGTCCGTCGCCGGGGTGTAGAGCGTCGCCCGCAGGGCGCCCTTGCGGGTGAGGATGCCGACCAGCCGTCCGTCGGCGTCCACGGCGGGCGCGAGCTTGCGGTTGGCGGAGTCGAGGGTGTTGAACGCCTCGCGGGGGTCCATGTCGGCGGCGATCAGGACCAGGTCCTTCGACATGACCTCGGACAGCTGGGTGAAGCGGTCGACGCCGGTCAGGTCGTGGTCGGTGACGATGCCGACGGGCCGTCCGACGCCGTCCACCACGACGCCCGCGCCGTGCGCCCGCTTCGGCAGCAGGGACAGCGCGTCGCCGACGGTCTGCGCGGGGGCGAGGGTGATCGCCGTGTCCAGGACGAGATGGCGCTTCTTCACCCAGGAGATGACGTCGGTGACGACCTCGATCGGGATGTCCTGGGGGATGACGACGAGCCCGCCCCGCCGGGCGACGGTCTCCGCCATGCGGCGGCCGGCGATGGCGGTCATGTTGGCGACGACCAGCGGAATCGTCGTGCCGGTCCCGTCGGGGGACGAGAGGTCCACCCCCTGCCGGGAGCCGACGGCCGAGCGGCTCGGCACCATGAAGACGTCGTCGTAGGTCAGGTCGTAGGGAACCGGTGACGACTCGACGGAACGTCCGGTGCCGGGCTCAAGGAAGCGCATAAGTCTCACATTTTCACGCGAAACGGAGCAGGTCACTTCCGCGAGGACACAACAAAACGGCCCCACATTCGTGTGTTCCTCCAACGAGGTGGGGCCTTGCTGTGTCAGGCGGTGGAACCTTGCCTTACTCAGGGAGTCTACGGCACGGCGCCCCGCCAGGACCTGGCCCGGTCAGTCGCCGTCCGGGTCGGAGCGCTCCAGGGCCGGCCGGGGCGCCGGGGTGAACTCCGTCAGCAGGAAGTCGGCCGCCGCCGTGTCCGTGACCAGGCTGGTGACCAGACCTGAGCGCAGGACGGCGCCGATCGCCTCGGCCTTGCGCAGCCCGCCGGCGATGGCCACGACCTCCGGGATACGGCGCAGCCGGTCGGCCTCGACCGTGATGCACCGCTCGCCGAGATCCCGGCCGACCCGGCGGCCCTCGGCGTCGAAGAGATGCGCCGACATCTCGGCCGCGACACCGAGCGACGCGTAGTGGGTGCGGTCCTCGTCGGTGAGCATGTCGTGGACGGTGGAGATGCCCGCCTCCCAGGACCCGATGGAGACGGCGGCCACCGTCACCTTGTCGAAGTACTCGAAGGCGCGGGCGATACCGGGCTGGCTGCGCAGCGCGGCGGCGGTCGCCGGGTCGGGCAGCAGCATCGGGGCGTAGATGGGGTGGGCCTCACCGCCGGACACCTGGGCGGCGCGCCGTACGGCCTCGACCGAGCCGCGCTCAGCGGTGCCCGCGTCGTACACGCCGGTCAGCTGGACGACGGTGCAGGGCGGCAGCCGGTCGAGGGCTGCGGCCATGTGGATGGTGGAGCGGCCCCAGGCGAGCCCGAGCACATCGCCCTCGGTGACCAGCTCACCGAGCAGATCGGCGGCGACCTCGCCCAGGTTCTCCGGGTCGGGCGACTCGTCGGCGCCCTCGGCGGGCGACTCGACGACCACGGCGTGCCGCAGCCCGTAGCGGGCGCGCAGGGCGTCGGAGCGCTCGGCGTCCAGCTCGGAGGGGACGCGGATCTCGATCCGTACGAGATCCCGCTCCAGCGCCGTCTCCAGCACCCGGGCCACCTTGAAGCGGCTGACGCCGAACTCCTCGGCGATCTGGATCTTGGACTTGCCCTCCAGATAGAACCGGCGGGCCATGGCCGCAGCCTGTACCAACTCCGCGGGTCCCATCCGCAGGGCTGGCCGTCCTGCCGACATACCAGACACCGCGATCTCCTCACTTCTGCGCACTCCGGACTCCCTGTTCATCCTGTCAGATGCAGCGGTCCTTGATCAGCCCTGCTGGGCTCCGTTCATGTCCCCGTGGCCGGGTGGCCGACTCAGTGACGGCAGGCCCACGGCGCGCCCGCCGTCGTCTCGTCCGCCTGGTGCCGCAGCATCCGCACCGCGGCCGCCGGATCGTCCGTCCCGTACACGGCGGACCCGGCGACGAACACATCGGCGCCGGCCTCGGCGCACTGCTCGATGGTGTCGGCCGAGACCCCGCCGTCGACCTGGAGCCACAGCTCAAGTCCGTGCTTGGCGATCAGCTGCCGGGTACGCCGGATCTTGGGCAGCATGATGTCGAGGAACGCCTGACCGCCGAAGCCCGGCTCCACGGTCATGATCAGCAGCATGTCCAGCTCGGGCAGCAGATCCTCGTACGGCTCGATCGGCGTCGCGGGCTTCAGCCCCATCGACGCCCTCGCCCCCTTGGCCCTGATCTCCCTGGCCAGCCGCACGGGCGCGGCGGCGGCCTCCACATGGAAGGTCACCGAACCGGCCCCGGCCTCCACGTACTGCGGGGCCCACCGGTCCGGGTCCTCGATCATCAGATGGCAGTCGAGCGGCGTGTCCGTGGCCCGCCCGAGCGCCTCGACCACCGGCACCCCCAGCGTCAGATTGGGCACGAAGTGGTTGTCCATGACATCGACATGGAGCCAGTCGGCACCCTCGACGGCCTTCGCCTCGTCGGCGAGCCGGGAGAAGTCGGCGGACAGGATGCTGGGGTTGATCTGAGCCATGGCCCAAGCCTGCCATGCTCCACGGGGGTCACAGGACACGGTCCGCCCATCGATACGGACGAATCGCCCCGCGGGGCCCGGGTCAGCCCCTGCGTCACGCCGTGCGGCGCAGCAGGGCCAGGTACATGGCGTCCGTGCCGTGCAGATGCGGCCACAGCTGGACGTCGGGGCCCTTGCCCAGGGCCGGGACGCCCGGGAGGAGGTCGCGGGCGTCGATCAGTTCCGCTTCGACCGACGAGCCGCCGAGCGCCTTCAGTACGTCGTCCACGACGACGCGGGTCTCGGCGAGGTGCGGGGAGCAGGTCGCGTAGCCGACGACGCCGCCGACCCGTACCGCGTTCAGCGCCTCGCGGAGCAGGCCGCGCTGGAGCGGGGCGAAGCCCTCCAGGTCCGAGGCGCGGCGCCGCCAGCGCGCCTCCGGCCTGCGGCGCAGCGCGCCGAGACCGGAGCACGGCACATCGACCAGCACCCGGTCGAAGGAGCCAGCCACCCACGGCGGGCGGGTGCCGTCC
>NZ_JTIY01000001.1:4976560-4978783 GCF_000818175.1 Streptomyces sp. AcH 505 | reverse complement strand
GCGCCGCCATCAGCGCCGCCTTGCCGCCGGGCCCCGCACAGCCGTCCAGCCAGCGGGCGTCGGACCCCTCGATCGGCGCGTTGGCGACGGCCGTCGCGACCAACTGGCTGCCCTCGTCCTGGACGCCCGCCCTGCCGTCCCGTACGACGTCGAGAGCGCCCGGCTCGCCGCCCTCGGCCATCCGTACGGCATACGGCGACCAGCGTCCCGGCAGCCCGGAGTCCTCCCCCAGGACCTCCATCAGCTCGTCCGTCGTGGAGCGGCCGGGCCGGGCCACGAGGGTCACCTCGGGCCGTTCGTTGTCGGCTTCGAGCAGATCCTCGATACCGGCGCGGCCACCGCCCAGCGCGTCCCACAGCGCGGAGACCACCCAGCGCGGGTGCGAGTGGACGACCGCCAGATGCTGCTCGGCGTCCTCGTCGTACGACGGGGCGACCTGGTCGAGCCAGGTGTCCAGATCGTGCTGCGAGATCTTCCGCAGCACGGCGTTGACGAACTTGGCCCGCCCGTCCCCGAGCACCACCCTGGCCAGCTCGACACTCGCCGAGACCGCCGCGTGCGTCGGGATCCGGGTCCCCAGGAGCTGGTGCGCACCCAGCGCGAGCACGTCGAGCACCGGCGGATCGACCCGGTGCAGCGGCCGGTCGACACAGGCCGCGATGATCGCGTCGTACGTCCCCTGCCTGCGCAGCGTCCCGTAGACCAGCTCGGTGGCCAGCGCCGCGTCACGCGCCTCGAACGCGGGATTCTCCCGCGCCTTCTTGAGCAGCGGCGGCAGGACGAGATTGGCGTAGGCGTCGCGCTCGTCCACCGCCCGCAGCGCTTCGAAGGCGAGGATCCGGACCGGGTCCTTCTTGGGACGACGGTGCGGCTTGGGGGGACGGCGACCGGCCTGCTCGTTCAAAGGTGCTCCGCGTGTGATGAAGAGAAGAACCCGTCCAGCCTACGTCCGTCCCGCCGGGCCGTTCGCAGCGCCGTCAGCCGAGCCGTTCGCCGGGCGTGATCCGCACGCCACGCGCCCAGTCCGCCGCCCGCATCGGCTTCTTGCCCTGCGGCTGCACCCACAGCAGCTCCACCGCGTGCGAACCGGTCCCCACGTACACGTTGTTCTTGCCGACGGCGAGCGCCCCCGGCGCCGGGTCGGTGTGCTCGGGCCGCGGCGTCACCTGGATCAGCTTCAGCCGCTCCCCCCGGAACACGGTCCAGGCCCCCGGCGCGGGCGTACAGCCCCTGACCACCCGGTCCACCCGCAGGGCCGGCTCGGCCCAGTTCACCTGCGCGTCCTCGACCGTGATCTTCGGCGCGAGCGAGACACCGTCGGCCGGCTGCGGTACGGGAATCAGGCTGCCGTCCTCGATACCGTCCATGGTCGCGGCGAGCAGCCCTGCCCCCGCGAACGCGAGCCGCGTCAACAGGTCGCCGCTCGTGTCGGTCGCCCGCACGTGCTCGGTGATCACGCCGAACACCGGGCCCGAGTCCATGCCCTCCTCGATCAGGAACGTCGAAGCGCCCGTCATCTCGTCACCCGCCATCAGCGAGTGCTGCACGGGCGCGGCGCCCCGCCAGGCCGGCAGCAGCGAGAAGTGCAGATTCACCCAGCCACGCGTGGGTACGTCGAGGGCGACCCGGGGCAGCAGCGCGCCGTACGCGACGACCGGGCAGCAGTCGGGCCCGATCTCCCGCAGCCGCGCGAGGAAGTCCTCGTCCCGGGGCTTCGCGGGCCGCAGGATCTCGATCCCCGCCTCCTCGGCCCGCTGGGCGACCGGGCTGGCCACCAGCCTGCGCCCGCGCCCCGACGGCGCGTCGGGTCGCGTCACGACGGCGGCGACCTCGTGCCGGTCGGAGGCGATGAGTGCGTCCAGGGCGGGTACGGCGACCTCGGGGGTGCCGGCGAAGACGAGCTTCATCGGTGGCTGACTGCCTCTCGGGCGGGGCGGATCGGATCATGCGGCGCACCAGTCTATGGGCGCGCACCACAGGGGGCGTACGTCCCTCTGCGCGCCCCGCGCACCTATGGATACGCCCCCGTAGCGTGACCCCAGGGCCAGGTAAAGCGTTGTCAAGGGAGATTGACCCCCACACGGGCCGCACCGGTGCGGCCCGGATCCTTTTCAACGCCGGTTCGAGAGGCTTGTTCATGGCCGACCACGCAACCCACGACGCACAAGCCCGTGCGAGTCTGCACCTGCTGGTGCGGGACATCGAGCGGGTCCGCCGTCAGGT
>NZ_JTIY01000001.1:4955421-4974855 GCF_000818175.1 Streptomyces sp. AcH 505 | reverse complement strand
CCGTCGCGGGCCAGCTCGCCGTCGCCGACGGTGCGGACCAGCGGGGCCGAGCCGCGTACCTGTTCCCGGTCGGCGCCGAGCGGCAGCGCCCAGCCCGTCTCGACCAGTTGGGCCGCCTCCACCGTGCAGCCGGTGCTGCCGAGGAGGAATCCGCATTTGTCGTGGGCCGCGCGCAGCAGCAGAACTTCGCGGGCGTGCGGCTGGGGCGCGTGCTGTTCGCTGTGGCTGCCGTCGGCGTCGTCCCAGATGGCGACGAGGCCGAGGTCGCGTACGGGGGCGAACATCGCGGCGCGGGTGCCGACGACGGCCCGGACGGCGCCGCGCCGTACGGCGAGCCATTCGCGGTAGCGCTTCTCGGGGCCCGCCTCGGCGGTGAGCAGGGCGTGCTGTCCCTCGCCGAGCTGCGTGGTGAGCGCCGCGTCGAGCCGGGCGGCGACCCGGCCGTCCCGTACGACGACGAGCGCGCCCCGGCCGGAGGACAGCGTCGCCGCTACGGCGCGGGCCAGTTCGTCGGCCCAGTGCGGTCCCGGCAGCGCCGTCCACACGGCGCGTGGCGACGCGCCGTCGGCGAGTGCGGTGAGGAACGCCGGGCCCTGGGCGTACCGCTGCCAGGTGCCGGGCTCGGGTGCTTCGGGCGGCGGCAGGGGTTCCGGGGACGGTTTGGCCTCGGCGCGGGCGTTCCTCGGCGGGATCGCGAGCTGGAGTACGTCGGCGAGGCTGCCCGCGTACCGGTCGGCGACGGCGCGGGCGAGGGTGAGCAGTTCGGTGCTGAGGACGGGTTCCGGTGAGACGACGCCGGCCAGGGCGGCGAGCGGGCCCGAGTAGTCGGAGTCGGCGCGGCGCTCGATGACGAAGCCGTCGATCAGCCGGCCGCCCTCGCGGCGCCCGCCGCGTACCTGATGGGCGCCGGCGCCGAACCTGATCCGGACCCGGACGCCCGGCTGTGCCTCGTCGGCCAGCTCCTCGGGGACCGCGTAGTCGAAGAACTGGTCGAGGTGCAGGACGCCCTTGTTGACGACGACGCGGGCGACGGGCAGCTCGGCGGCGAGGGTGGCGCCGCGCCAGGTGCGCGGTTTGGCCCGGGGGACCTTGGCGGTGCGGACGGTCTCGCGGATGAGCGCGAGCTGTTCCGCCTCGGGCTGCTGCCCGGGTTCGGTCCCCCGCTCGTCGTCGCTGCTCACGCCCCCATACCTACCAGAGAGAACTGACATCGGCCGATCAGGACCGCGGCTGCTCCCGGTACTCGGCCAGCCCGGGCGCCGTCTTGGTCGCGACGAATTCGGTGATGCGGTACGCGCAGACTCCGGCGACGGTGAACGGGTCCTCCGCGGCGAGCTGTTCGACGGCCGCCCGGTCGGTGCCGGCCGCGAGGATCACGCCTCCGTCGCGCGGGACCTTGCGCCCCGACGCGATGAGGAGCCCGGTGGCGTACCCCTTCTCCAGCCAGGCCACATGGTCGGCCATGGCGGCGTCGACGCGGTCGAGGGGCGCGGTGTAGGTCAGCTCAAGTACGAACATGGGGGAAATATATGCGGCGGCGGCAACGCGCCGGGCCCGGCCCCTCCTTGGCGGAGGAACCGGGCCCGGGGAAGAACTCCGTCAGTTGCCCGCGGCCTTGCGCAGGGCGTCCACGCGGTCCGTGCGCTCCCAGGTGAACTCGGGCAGCTCGCGGCCGAAGTGGCCGTACGCCGCGGTCTGGGCGTAGATCGGACGCAGCAGGTCGAGGTCGCGGATGATCGCGGCCGGGCGCAGGTCGAAGACCTGGCTGATGGCCTGCTCGATCTTCTCGGTGTCGACGGTGGCCGTGCCGAAGGTCTCGACGAACAGACCGACCGGCTCGGCCTTGCCGATCGCGTAGGCGACCTGGACCTCGCAGCGGGTGGCGAGGCCCGCCGCCACGACGTTCTTGGCGACCCAGCGCATCGCGTACGCGGCGGAGCGGTCGACCTTCGACGGGTCCTTGCCCGAGAAGGCGCCGCCGCCGTGGCGGGCCATGCCGCCGTAGGTGTCAATGATGATCTTGCGGCCGGTCAGGCCGGCGTCGCCCATCGGGCCGCCGATCTCGAAGCGTCCGGTCGGGTTGACCAGCAGCCGGTAGCCCTCGGTGTCCAGCTTGATGCCGTCGTCCACGAGCTGCTGCAGGACGTGCTCGACGACGAACTCGCGGATGTCGGGGGCGAGCAGCGAGTCGAGGTCGATGTCCGACGCGTGCTGCGAGGAGACGACGACGGTGTCGAGGCGGACGGCCTTGTCGCCGTCGTACTCGATGGTGACCTGCGTCTTGCCGTCGGGGCGCAGGTAGGGGATGGTGCCGTTCTTGCGGACCTCGGAGAGCCGGCGGGACAGCCGGTGCGCGAGGTTGATCGGGAGCGGCATCAGCTCGGGCGTCTCGTCGCAGGCGTAGCCGAACATCAGGCCCTGGTCGCCGGCGCCCTGCTTGTCCAGCTCGTCCTCGTCACCCTCGACGCGCTTCTCGTACGCGTCGTCGACACCCTGGGCGATGTCCGGGGACTGCGCGCCGATCGAGACGGAGACACCGCAGGAGGCGCCGTCGAAGCCCTTCTTCGAGGAGTCGTAGCCGATCTCCAGGATCTTGTCGCGCACGAGCTGGGCGATCGGGGCGTACGCCTTCGTCGTCACCTCACCGGCGACATGCACCTGGCCGGTGGTGATCAACGTCTCCACAGCGACCCGCGATGTCGGGTCCTCGCGCAGAAGCGCGTCAAGAATCGTGTCGCTGATCTGGTCAGCGATCTTGTCGGGGTGACCTTCGGTCACAGACTCCGAGGTGAAAAGACGACGGGACACAACGCTCCCTGGGGTTGCAGCGGCTGCTGGCTGATCATGGGCGGGCAGGCCGGGGGCTGCGCCCCACGACGTTCCTGGGCCAGTTTATCGGTCATACCGGGCCACAGGTCCAGGTGTCTCGGTCCGTGGGAGTTCCGTGGCGCGCGGTCCGGGCAGTGCGATACGACGATTCGGCCAGAGTACTGGGCGTTATGCCGTTTTTGTTGGCTTTCGGTCGGACCGGAGCGGCGAAATGACGGTGACTTGACCGGCGAGAAGCAATAAAGATTTCATCTCGCGTCCGTTCAGTGCCGCGTTTCGACGTCTTCGAGCCGGGGCCCGACAAGGTCCCAGACGGTGTCGGCGAGCGCTTCCTTGGGCCCGTACGGCACCGGCGTCTCCGCGCCGTCCGCCGCCAGCACCACGGCTTCGTTCGACGCGGCCCCGAAGGTCCTGCTCTCCCCCACCTCGTTGACGACCAGCAGGTCGCAGCCCTTGCGGCGCAGTTTGCGGCGGCCGTTGTCGAGGACGTCGTCGGTCTCGGCGGCGAAGCCGACGACCACCTGGCCCGGGTGCGGCCGGTCCGCCGAGATCTCCGCGAGGATGTCCGGGTTACGGACCAGGGTGAGCGGGGCGGGCTCCTCGTCGTCCTTCTTCTTGATCTTGCCTTCGGCGTAGGCCGCCGGGCGGAAGTCGGCGACGGCCGCCGCCATCACGACCGCGTCGGCGTCGGCGACGGCCTTCAGCACGGCCTCGCGCAGCTGCCGCGCCGTCCCCACATGGACGACGTCGACTCCGGCCGGGTCCGTCATCCCGGTGTTGGCCTCGATCAGGGTGACCCTGGCGCCCCTGGCCGCGGCCGTGCGGGCGAGGGCGTAGCCCTGTTTCCCCGAGGAGCGGTTGCCCAGGTAGCGCACCGGGTCCAGGGGTTCGCGGGTGCCGCCGGCGCTGACCACGACATGGCGGCCGGCGAGATCGGGCGCGGCGACGCCGCGTGCCAGCACCCGGCGGCAGATCTCGTAGATCTCCTCGGGGTCGGGCAGCCGGCCCTTGCCGGTGTCGACGCCGGTGAGCCTGCCGACGGCCGGTTCGACGACGACGGCGCCCCTGCGGCGCAGCGTGGCCACGTTCTCCTGGGTGGCGGGGTGCTCCCACATCTCCGTGTGCATGGCGGGGGCGAAGACCACCGGGCAGCGGGCGGTCAGCAGGGTGTTGGTGAGCAGGTCGTCCGCGAGTCCGTGCGCGGCCTTGGCCAGCAGGTCGGCGGTGGCGGGGGCCACGACGACGAGGTCGGCCGACTGCCCGATCCGTACGTGCGGCACCTCGTGGACCCCGGACCAGACCTGGGTGGCGACGGGGTGTCCCGACAGCGCGGACCAGGTCGCCTCACCGACGAAGTGCAGGGCGGACTCGGTCGGTACGACCTGGACGTCATGGCCGGACTCGGTGAGCCGGCGCAGCAGTTCGCACGCCTTGTAGGCGGCGATCCCGCCGGCCACTCCCAGTACGACCTTCGGCTTGTCCACCGTGTCTCCCCGCCTCGTCTTCGCTTCTCGTACCTATGACACACCACAGGCCCGGCAGTCGCGCTGCCGGGCCTGTGCTGAAAGCGTCTGTGCGGGCGGGTCTACTGGGCCGGGCCCTCGATGGCCTCGGAGGTCAGCAGTCCGGCGTTGATCTCGCGCAGGGCGATCGAGAGCGGCTTCTCGTGGACGTGCGTGTCCACCAGCGGGCCGACGTACTCAAGCAGACCCTCGCCGAGCTGCGAGTAGTACGCGTTGATCTGGCGCGCGCGCTTGGCCGCGTAGATCACGAGGCTGTACTTGGAGTCGGTGGCCTCAAGCAGCTCGTCGATCGGCGGGTTGATGATGCCCTCGGGTGGGGTGATGGAAGAGGACACTCTCTAGCCTTCCGAAGATAAATCAGGGAATTTCAGGAAACACCAATGATCATGCAACTGCCATCAAGGCTAGCAGCTCGCGCGCGACGTCCTCGACCGAGGTGTTGACCAGGGTCGTGTCGAACTCCGACTCGGCCGCCAGCTCCACCTTGGCCGCCGCCAGCCGGCGCGCGATCACCTCGGGTGCTTCGGTGCCCCGGCCGGTGAGCCGGCGTACCAACTCGTCCCAGTCCGGCGGCGCCAGGAAGATCAGCTGGGAGTCCGCCATGGAATCCCTGACCTGTCTGGCGCCCTGGAGGTCGATCTCCAGCAGTACGGGCTCCCCCGCTTCGAGCCGTTCGAGCACGGCTCTGCGGGGCGTGCCGTAGCGGTTGCCCGCGAACTCCGCCCATTCCAGCAGCTCTCCGTTGGCGACCAGCTTGTCGAACTCCTCGTCGCTGACGAAGAAGTACTGGACGCCGTGGCGCTCACCGGGGCGCGGCTTTCTTGTGGTGGCCGACACCGAGAGCCATACCTCGGGGTGGGCCTTGCGCATATGGGCGACGACCGTGCTCTTGCCGACCCCGGAAGGGCCGGAGAGCACGGTCAGCCGCGGACGTACCTCTGCTGCCATGCAGCGATTATCCAGGTTCCCGGGAGTGCCCGGGAACGTCAGGCCGGAGAGCCGCCGAACTCGCGTTCCAGGGAGGCGATCTGGTTGGAGCCGAGACCGCGCACGCGGCGGCTTTCGGAGATCCCGAGCCGCTCCATGATCTGCTTGGCGCGGACCTTGCCCACGCCGGGCAGCGACTCGAGCAGGGCGGAGACCTTCATCTTCCCGATGACGTCGTTCTCCTGACCCTGCTTGATGACGTCATGGAGGGAGGCGCCGGAGTGCTTGAGTCGATTCTTGACCTCGGCCCGCTCCCGGCGAGCCGCGGCGGCCTTTTCGAGCGCGGCTGCGCGCTGTTCAGGGGTAAGGGGCGGAAGAGCCACGCCTACGTCACCTCGGATGTCGAACTGTCGGATACGGACCGGCGAGGAAGCTGGTCGCCCCCCACCTGGTGAGCCGTGAACAACGGATTGCTCGTTGGCTCTCGACGGAGACTAGCGTTGAAGGCCGCCGGAGTCAGCGAGAACAGACGAAAAGTCCTGGTCAGCATCGCACGACCGGTACATTCCTGGCATTTCACCCCGCTTTTCTGTCCAGAACGCGCTCAACTCCCTCAACGAGCGGCGTCGACAGCCGCCTTCACCTCGTCGGTGAAGCGCTCGGCTCCGTCCCGAAGAGCCCTGATGTCCGGTCCGTACCGCAGGACGCCACGGCTCACGCTCGGCAGTACGTCGTTGATCGCGGGGCCGAACACGCCGGACAGATCGGCGGGGGTCGCGCCCTGCGCGCCGATGCCGGGAGCGAGCAGCGGTCCGTTGACGGCGAGATCGACCCGTACGTCGCCGAGCGTCGCCCCGACGACGGCTCCGACCGAGCCGAGCGGCGTCGCCCCCGCGTTCTCCGCCGCGATGTGGTCGAGGATCAGCTGCGCCACCGGACGGCCGTCGGCGGCGGTCGCCCGCTGCACCTCGGCGCCCTCCGGGTTGGACGTCAGCGCGAGGACGAAGACCCCGGCCCCGGAGATCGCCGCGGCGTCCAGGGCCGGCCGCAGGGCGCCGAAGCCGAGGTACGGCGAGACGGTCACCGCGTCGGAGAAGAGCGGCGAGTCCTTGTCGAGGTAGGTGGCCGCGTACGCCTGCATCGTCGAGCCGATGTCGCCGCGCTTCGCGTCCATGAGGACCAGCGCGCCCGCCGACCGCGCCTCGGCGACCGCCGTCTCCAGGACGGCGACACCGCGAGAGCCGAAGCGTTCGAAGAACGCGGACTGCGGTTTCAGCACGGCGACCTGACCGGCCAGCGCCTCGACCGTGGTCCTGGCGAAGCGTTCGAGCCCCGCGACGTCGTCGGCCAGGCCCCAGGCGGTCAGCAGCCCCGGGTGCGGGTCGATACCGACGCAGAGCGGTCCCCGGGTGTCCATGGCGGCCCGCAGCCGGGCGCCGAAGGGGGCGAGCGGGGTGCCGGGGGTCGCGGTGTCGGAACTCATACGGTCACCTTCCTGGTACCGGCGCCCACGGCGTCGGCGAGTGTGGCGTACGGGCTGCTCGCGAGGCGCGCGGCGAGCCCCTTGTGGACGGCGCGGCTCCAGAACGGCCCCTGGTAGATGAAGGCGCTGTAGCCCTGCACCAGGGTGGCGCCCGCCAGGATGCGCTGCCAGGCGTCCTCGGCGTTCTCCACGCCGCCGACGCCGACCAGCGTCAGCCGGTCGCCCACGCGCCCGTACAGCCGCCGCAGGACCTCCAGGGAGCGCTCCTTGAGCGGGGCGCCGGACAGGCCGCCCGTCTCGGCGACGAGGGCGGGGTCCGAGGTGAGGCCCAGACCTTCCCTGGCGATGGTGGTGTTGGTGGCGATGATGCCGTCGAGCCCGAGTTCGACGGCGAGGTCGGCGACGGCGTCGATGTCCTCGTCCGCGAGGTCGGGGGCGATCTTCACCAGCAGCGGGACCCTGCGTCCCTCGACCGTGCGGTCGGCGGCTTCCCGCACGGCGACGAGCAGCGGGCGCAGCTGGTCGACGGCCTGGAGGCTGCGCAGTCCCGGGGTGTTGGGGGACGACACGTTGACCACGAGGTAGTCGGCGTGGGCGGCGAGCCGTTCGGTGGATGTCACGTAGTCGGCGACGGCGGCGCTGTCGGGGGTGACCTTGGTCTTGCCGATGTTGACCCCGAGGGTGGTGCGGAAGACCGCCTTGCGGGCCGCCAGGCGGCGCGCCACGGCCGCCGAGCCTTCGTTGTTGAACCCCATCCGGTTGATGAGCGCGCGGTCGGCCACGAGCCGGAAGAGGCGGGTCTTGGGGTTGCCTGGCTGGGGTTCGGCGGTGACGGTGCCGATCTCGACGTGGTCGAAGCCGAGCATCGCCATCCCGTCGACGGCGACGGCGTTCTTGTCGAAGCCGGCCGCGAGCCCGAAGGGGCCGTGCATCCGCAGCCCGAGGGCCTCGGTGCGCAGTTCGGGGTGGCGCGGCGCGAGGGCGGCGGCGAGGAACGTGCGCAGGACGGGGATCCGGGCGGCGAGCCGGATCCAGCGGAAGGCGAGGTGGTGGGCGGCTTCGGCGTCCATCCGCCGGAAGGCCAGCCGGAAGAAGATGCGGTACATGGGGTGGGGTGATCCTTCGCAGTGATCCGTCGTGGACCTCATGAGGAGGTCGTGGACCTCATGAAGAGGGGGACACCTCTTCCGGTGTCCCCCTGCTGGTTACTTGTCCTCGCGTGCCGCGATCAGATGTCGGGCGTGTTCCTGGAGGGAACGGACCCCGACCCCGCCGTGGTTGAGGGCGTCGATGCCCTGGACGGCTGCGGCGAGCGCCTGGACCGTCGTGAGGCAGGGGACGCCGCGGGCCACGGCCGCCGTGCGGATCTCGTAGCCGTCGAGCCGGCCGCCGGTGCCGTAGGGGGTGTTGACGATCAGGTCGATCTCGCCGTCGTGGATGAGCTGGACGACGGTCGGCTCGCCGTTCGGCCCCTCCCCCTCGCCCAGTTTGCGGACGACGGTGGCGTTGATGCCGTTGCGCTTGAGCACCTCGGCCGTGCCGGAGGTGGCGAGCAGTTCGAAGCCGTGGGCGACGAGTTCACGCGCCGGGAAGATCATCGAGCGCTTGTCACGGTTGGCGACGGAGATGAAGGCGCGGCCCTTGGTGGGCAGCGGGCCGTAGGCGGCGGCCTGCGACTTGGCGTACGCCGTGCCGAAGACGGTGTCGATGCCCATGACCTCGCCGGTGGAGCGCATCTCAGGGCCGAGGACGGTGTCGACGCCGCGGCCGTGGATGTCGCGGAAGCGGGACCACGGCATCACGGCCTCCTTGACGGAGATCGGCGCGTCCATGGGGAGCGTGCCGCCGTCGCCCGTCGAGGGGAGCAGCCCTTCGGCGCGCAGCTCGGCGATGGTGGTGCCGAGCGAGATCCGGGCGGCGGCCTTGGCGAGCGGTACGGCGGTGGCCTTGGAGGTGAAGGGCACCGTGCGGGAGGCGCGCGGGTTGGCCTCCAGGACGTACAGGATGTCGCCGGCCAGCGCGAACTGGATGTTGATCAGTCCGCGTACGCCGACGCCCTTGGCGATGGCCTCGGTGGAGGCGCGCAGCCGCTTGATGTCGAAGCCGCCGAGCGTGATGGGCGGCAGGGCGCACGCCGAGTCGCCGGAGTGGATGCCGGCCTCCTCGATGTGTTCCATCACACCGCCGAGGTACAGCTCGGTGCCGTCGTAGAGGGCGTCCACGTCGATCTCGATGGCGTCGTCCAGGAACCGGTCGACGAGGACCGGCCGGGTGGGGCTGATCTCGGTGGACTCGGCGATGTACGTGGCGAGCCGGTCCTCGTCGTAGACGATTTCCATGCCGCGCCCGCCGAGGACGTAGCTGGGCCGGACGAGCACGGGGTAGCCGATCTCGTCCGCGATGGCCTTGGCCCCGGCGAAGGTGGTGGCCGTGCCGTGCTTGGGCGCGGGCAGCCCGGCCTCGGCGAGCACCTGGCCGAAGGCGCCGCGGTCCTCGGCTGCGTGGATCGCCTCGGGGGGTGTGCCGACGACCGGTACGCCGTTGTCCTTGAGCGACTGCGCGAGGCCGAGCGGGGTCTGGCCGCCGAGCTGGACGACGACCCCGGCGATCGGGCCCGCCAGGGACTCGGCGTGCACGATCTCCAGGACGTCCTCCAGGGTGAGCGGCTCGAAGTAGAGCCGGTCGGAGGTGTCGTAGTCGGTGGAGACGGTCTCGGGGTTGCAGTTGACCATGACGGTCTCGTAGCCGGCGGCGCTGAGCGCGAACGAGGCGTGGACGCACGAGTAGTCGAACTCGATGCCCTGGCCGATCCGGTTGGGACCCGACCCGAGGATGATCACCGCGGCCTTCTCGCGCGGCGCGACCTCGCTCTCCTCGTCGTAGGAGGAGTAGAAGTACGGGGTCTTCGCGGCGAACTCGGCGGCGCAGGTGTCCACGGTCTTGTAGACCGGCCGGACGCCGAGCGCGTGCCTGACCTCGCGTACGACGTCCTCGCGCAGCCCGCGGATCGCACCGATCTGGGCGTCGGAGAAGCCGTGCCGCTTCGACTCCGCGAGCAGTTCCTGGGACAGCTCCGCGGCGCCGGCCAGGTCGTCGGCGTACTCCTTGATCAGGAACAGCTGGTCGACGAACCACGGGTCGATCTTCGTCGCTTCGAAGATCTCTTCGGGGGTGGCGCCCGCCCTGATGGCCTGCATGACGGTGTTGATCCGGCCGTCGGTGGGGACGGCGGCGGTACGCAGCAGCCCGGCCTTGTCACCGGGGTCGCCGGTGAAGGCGAACTGGCTGCCGGCCTTCTCCAGGGAGCGCAGCGCCTTCTGCAGGGCCTCGGTGAAGTTACGGCCGATGGCCATGGCCTCGCCGACGGACTTCATGGTGGTGGTGAGGGTCGCGTCGGCTGCGGGGAACTTCTCGAAGGCGAAGCGCGGCACCTTGACCACGACGTAGTCGAGCGTGGGCTCGAAGGACGCCGGGGTCTTCTCGGTGATGTCGTTGGGGATCTCGTCCAGCGTGTAGCCGACGGCGAGCCTGGCGGCGATCTTGGCGATCGGGAACCCGGTGGCCTTGGAGGCGAGGGCCGAGGAGCGGGAGACGCGCGGGTTCATCTCGATGACGATGATCCGGCCGTCGTCGGGGTTGACGGCGAACTGGATGTTGCAGCCGCCGGTGTCCACGCCGACCTCGCGGATGATCGCGATGCCGACGTCCCGCAGGGTCTGGTACTCCCGGTCGGTGAGCGTCATGGCGGGCGCGACGGTGATCGAGTCGCCGGTGTGCACGCCCATCGGGTCGAAGTTCTCGATGGAGCAGACGACCACGACGTTGTCGTTCCGGTCGCGCATCAGCTCCAGCTCGTACTCCTTCCAGCCGAGGATCGACTCCTCCAGGAGGACCTCGGTGGTCGGCGAGAGGGTGAGGCCCTGGCCGGCGATCCGGCGCAGCTCGTCCTCGTCGTGCGCGAAGCCGGAGCCCGCGCCGCCCATGGTGAAGGAGGGCCGGACGACGACGGGGTAGCCGCCGAGCGTCTCGACGCCGGCGAGCACGTCGTCCATCGAGTGGCAGATGACCGAGCGCGCCGACTCGCCGTGGCCGATCTTGGCCCGTACGGCCTCGACGACGCCCTTGAACAGCTGGCGGTCCTCGCCCTTGTTGATGGCCTCGACGTTGGCGCCGATCAGCTCGACGCCGTACTTCGCGAGGACACCCTGCTCGTGCATGGAGATCGCGGTGTTCAGCGCGGT
The DNA here is from genome assembly GCF_000818175.1 of Streptomyces sp. AcH 505. Taxonomy (GTDB): domain Bacteria; phylum Actinomycetota; class Actinomycetes; order Streptomycetales; family Streptomycetaceae; genus Streptomyces. The sequence continues at coordinate 4,963,852 of NZ_JTIY01000001.1, read as the reverse complement.
CTGGCCGCCCAGCGTGGGCAGCAGCGCGTCGGGCCGCTCCTTGGCGATGATCTTCTCGACGAACTCGGGGGTGATCGGCTCGACGTACGTGGCGTCGGCGATCTCCGGGTCCGTCATGATCGTGGCGGGGTTGGAGTTGACGAGGATGACCCGCAGGCCCTCGGCCTTCAGGACCCGGCACGCCTGGGTGCCGGAGTAGTCGAACTCAGCTGCCTGGCCGATGACGATCGGTCCTGAACCGATGACCAGGACGGACTGGATATCGGTGCGCTTAGGCACGCTGGTCCTCCATCAGGGATGTGAAGCGGTCGAAGAGGTACGCGGCGTCGTGCGGGCCCGCGGCCGCCTCGGGGTGGTACTGGACGCTGAAGACCGGCCGGTCGAGCAGCCGCAGCCCCTCGACCACGTTGTCGTTGAGGCAGACGTGCGAGACCTCGGCGCGGCCGTAGGGGGTCTCGGAGACCTGGTCCAGCGGGGCGTCGACGGCGAAGCCGTGGTTGTGCGCCGTGACCTCGACCTTGCCGGTCGTCCGGTCCTGGACGGGCTGGTTGATGCCGCGGTGGCCGTACTTGAGCTTGTACGTGCCGAAGCCGAGCGCCCGGCCGAGCAGCTGGTTGCCGAAGCAGATGCCGAACAGGGGCGTGCCGCGCTCCAGGACGCCCTTGACGACGGTGAGGTCGGCGGTGGCGGGGTCGCCGGGCCCGTTGGCGAGGAACACGCCGTCGGGCGCTGTCGCGTAGACCTCGTCGAGCGTGGCGGTCGCGGGCAGGACGTGCACCTCGATGCCGCGCTCGGCCATCCGGTGCGGGGTCATGCCCTTGATGCCGAGGTCGAGCGCCGCGACGGTGAAGCGCTTGGTGCCGATGGCCGGGACGACGTACGTCTCGGCGGTGGTGACCTCGGCGGACAGGTCGGCGCCCGTCATCTCGGGCGCCTGCCGCACCCGGTCGAGCAGCGTGGCCTCGTCGGCGAGCGCGTCGCCGGAGAAGATACCGACCCGCATGGCGCCGCGCTCGCGCAGATGGCGGGTGAGGGCGCGGGTGTCGATGCCGCTGATGCCGACGACGCCCTGGGCGACGAGTTCGTCGTCGAGGGAGCGCTGCGAGCGCCAGTTGGACGGCACGCGCGCGGGGTCGCGTACGACGTAGCCGGAGACCCAGATCCGCCGGGACTCCGGGTCCTCGTCGTTGACGCCGGTGTTGCCGACGTGCGGGGCGGTCATCACGACGACCTGGCGGTGGTACGAGGGGTCGGTGAGGGTTTCCTGGTAGCCGGACATGCCGGTGGAGAACACGGCTTCGCCGAAGGTCTCGCCGACCGCTCCGTAGGCGCGGCCGCGGAAGCTGCGGCCGTCCTCCAGGACGAGTACGGCGGCAGACGCCTTCTCACGGGCTGTTCCCCGGGGGGAGGTCGTCATGATGCGCCTTCCGTGGTGGTGCTGGACGTGGGGCTCGTGGTGGAGTGGTTCATGGAGTTGATCGCCTCGACCCAGTCGGCGTGCTCGGCCGACCGGTCGGAGCGGAAGCCGGAGTCGAGCAGCTTGTCGCCGTGCTGCCAGGTGACGATCAGCAGGCCGCCCTCGGTGAGGACCTTGCCGGCGATGCCCTTGTCGAGCCGCGCCTCGCGCAGCTGGGCGGCGGGCACGAAGAAGTCGTTCGCGCCGGGGCGTACGACGTCGAGGCCTGCGTCGGTGAGGGTCAGCTCGACCCGGCTGCGGGTGCCGAGGCCGTGGGCGACGACGCGGTCGAGCCACTGTCCTGCCGTGGTCGAGCCGTGGTAGCGGCCGGTCAGCTCCAGCTTCGCCGTACCGCTCCGCTCGGGCAGCGGGTGCAGCTCCGGCACGTCGGACTGGAGGGTGCCGCGCCACTTCCAGCCCTGGCGCATCAGCCAGTACACGAGCGCGATGAAGATCAGCAGCCCGACGACCCAGCCGATCCGGGCGGACCAGTCGGTCACGTCCGCCGATTTCTGCTCGGCGGCGAGCGGCAGCAGCCGCAGGGGGTTCGCAGTTGTCACGCCAGATTCCCGTCGACGACCGTGGCCTTGCCCCGCAGGAAGGTGTGGGTGACGCGCCCCGGCAGCTCACGGCCCGCGTAGGGGCTGTTACGGCTGCGGGAGGCGAAGTCCGCGGGGTCCACGACACCACGGTAAGCGGGATCGACCAGGGTGAGGTTGGCGGGCTCGCCGACGGCGACCGGGCGGCCGTGCCCCGCGAGCCTGCCGATCGCGGCCGGGCGGAAGGACATCCGGTCGGCGACGCCCGCCCAGTCGATGAGGCCGGTGTCGACCATCGTCTCCTGGACCACCGACAGCGCCGTCTCCAGGCCGACCATGCCCATGGCGGCCGCGGCCCACTCGCAGTCCTTGTCCTCGTGCGGGTGCGGCGCGTGGTCGGTGGCGACACAGTCGATGGTGCCGTCGGCGAGCGCCTCGCGCAGCGCCATCACGTCGGCGTCGGTGCGCAGCGGCGGGTTCACCTTGTAGACGGGGTTGTACGACCGTACGAGCTCGTCGGTGAGCAGCAGGTGGTGCGGGGTGACCTCGGCGGTCACGTTCCAGCCCTTGGACTTGGCCCAGCGGACGAGGTCGACGGAGCCCGCCGTGGAGAGGTGGCAGATGTGGACACGTGAGCCCACGTGGGCGGCGAGGAGGACGTCGCGGGCGATGATCGACTCCTCGGCCACGGCCGGCCAGCCGCCGAGGCCCAGCTCGGACGAGACGACGCCCTCGTTCATCTGGGCGCCCTCGGTGAGCCTGGGCTCCTGGGCGTGCTGGGCGACGACGCCGTCGAACGCCTTCACGTACTCCAGCGCGCGGCGCATGATCACGGCGTCGTCCACGCACTTGCCGTCGTCGGAGAAGACCCGCACCCCGGCCGCCGAGTCGTGCATGGCGCCCAGCTCGGCGAGCTGCTTGCCCTCCAGGCCTACGGTGACGGCGCCGACGGGCTGCACGTCGCAGTAGCCGGACTCCTTGCCGAGCCGCCAGACCTGCTCCACGACGCCCGCGGTGTCCGCGACGGGGAATGTGTTGGCCATGGCGTGTACGGCCGTGAAACCGCCGACAGCGGCCGCCCTCGTACCGGTGAGGACGGTCTCCGAGTCCTCGCGGCCGGGCTCGCGCAGATGGGTGTGCAGGTCGACCAGGCCCGGCAGCAGGATCTTGCCGCCCGCCTCGACGACCGTCGCGCCCTCGGCCTCGACCGCGGTGTCCACGGCGGCGACGCTCTCGCCGTCGATCAGGACGTCCCGTACCTCGCCGCCGAGCACCTTCGCGCCCCGGATCAGGATCTTGCTCATGGTTACTTGTTCTCCTCGGTGCGCGCGTGGCTGACGGCGGGCTCGTTGCCGCCCAGCAGCAGGTAGAGCACGGCCATCCGGATCGAGACGCCGTTGGCGACCTGTTCGACGGCGGTGCAGCGGTCGGAGTCGGCGACCTCGGCGGTGATCTCCATGCCGCGGTTCATCGGCCCGGGGTGCATCACGACGGACTTCTCCGGCATCCGGGCCATCCGCTCGCCGTCGAGGCCGTAGCGGCGGGAGTACTCACGCTCGGTGGGGAAGTAGGCGGCGTTCATCCGCTCGCGCTGGACGCGCAGCATCATCACGGCGTCCGAAGCGGGCAGCACCTCGTCCAGGCTGTAGCTGACCTCGCAGGGCCACTCCTCGACGCCGATCGGCACGAGCGTGGGCGGGGCGACCAGCGTGACCTGCGCGCCGAGTGTGTGCAGCAGCAGCACGTTGGAGCGCGCTACCCGGCTGTGCAGGATGTCGCCGACGATCGTGACCCTGCGGCCCGCGAGGTCGGCGCCGATGCCGGCGTCCGCGCCGACCAGCCTGCGGCGCAGGGTGAAGGCGTCGAGGAGCGCCTGGGTGGGGTGTTCGTGGGTGCCGTCGCCCGCGTTGACGACGACACCGTCGATCCAGCCGGAGGTGGCGAGCCGGTACGGGGCTCCGGACGACGGGTGCCTGATGATCACGGCGTCGGCGCCCATCGCCTCCAGGGTGAGGGCGGTGTCCTTCAGCGACTCGCCCTTGGAGACCGACGAGCCCTTCGCGGAGAAGTTGATGACGTCGGCGGACAGCCGTTTGGCGGCGGCCTCGAAGGAGATCCGGGTGCGGGTGGAGTCCTCGAAGAACAGGTTGACGACGGTGCGGCCGCGCAGCGTCGGCAGCTTCTTGATGGGCCGGTCGGCGACGCGCGCCATCTCCTCGGCGGTGTCGAGGATCAGTACGGCGTCGTCGCGGGTGAGGTCGGCCGCTGAGATCAGATGGCCGGGGGTACGGGGGCTTGCTCCTGGCAGACGCAGCATCTGGGTGTGCTCCGGTGGGTCTAGTGAGGGCGTGCGGGCGCGCTTGCGCAGCCGTACGGGACTGGCGGCGTACGAAGCGGCTGCCGCTACCGCTCGTCGGAGGCGGCGGGCTGGCGCAGACCGAGCAGGACCGTGTCGCGGCCGTCCTCCTCGGCGAGCTGGACCTTGACCGTCTCGCGCAGCGACGTGGGGAGGTTCTTGCCGACGTAGTCCGCGCGGATCGGCAGCTCCCGGTGGCCGCGGTCGACGAGGACGGCGAGCTGGACGGCGCGGGGCCGGCCGATGTCGCCGAGGGCGTCGAGGGCGGCGCGGATGGTGCGGCCCGAGAAGAGCACGTCGTCGACGAGGACGACGAGCCGGCCGTCGACGCCGTCCGCCGGGATGTCGGTGCGGGCGAGCGCGCGGGCGGGCCGCAGGCGCAGGTCGTCGCGGTACATGGTGATGTCGAGCGAGCCGACCGGGATGGCTCGTCCGGTGATCTCTTCGAGCTTGTCGGCCAGCCGGCGGGCCAGGAAAACACCGCGGGTCGGGATGCCGAGCAGGACCACGTCGTCGGCGCCCTTGGCGCGTTCGACGATCTCGTGGGCGATACGGGTCAGGACCCGTGCGATGTCGGGCGCCTCCAGAACGGGGCGCGGGCCATCAGGACTGATCGAGCTGTCTGTCTCCATAAGAAACGGACCTCCTTCTCCGCCTCACGGGACGGTTTTTAAAGGACGTCTGGATTGCGCCATCCACGGTAGCAGGAGTGTCCGGAGCGCCTGGTGTCGCCCCTGGCGGGAGGGGTTGCGGAGCCCCCGGCTTGACGCATCCAAGTAACGCTGCGTAACCTCACAGTGAGTTACCAGACTTCGTCCGGGGAGCTATATGTCCAGCGAATACGCAAAGCAGCTCGGGGCCAAACTCCGCGCCATCCGCACCCAGCAGGGCCTCTCGCTCCATGGCGTTGAGGAGAAGTCGCAGGGCCGCTGGAAGGCCGTCGTCGTCGGTTCGTACGAGCGCGGCGACCGTGCCGTGACCGTGCAGCGGCTCGCCGAGTTGGCTGATTTCTACGGGGTCCCGGTGCAGGAGCTCCTTCCCGGCACGACGCCCGGCGGCGCCGCCGAGCCGCCGCCGAAGCTCGTCCTGGACCTGGAGCGCCTCGCCCACGTACCGCAGGAGAAGGCCGGCCCGCTGCAGCGCTACGCGGCGACGATCCAGAGCCAGCGCGGCGACTACAACGGCAAGGTGCTGTCGATCCGCCAGGACGACCTGCGCACGCTGGCCGTCATCTACGACCAGTCGCCCTCGGTCCTGACCGAGCAGCTCATCAGCTGGGGTGTGCTGGACGCGGACGCGCGCCGCGCCGTCGCCCACGAGGAGGTCTGAGCGCGCGTAAGGCGCGCACCAGCAGAAACGTCACCTCCGGAGGGCGGGCCCGGCAGTACGGGGGCCGCCCTCCGGTGCGTGTGGCGTGCGGGGCGTGGACGGCGGTGTGCCGGGCCGTGCCCCGCCCCGTCGGCCAGGTCCTAGACGCGGCGCAGGCTCGGCTTGAGGTCCTTGAACCGGCCGAGCAGGCCGTTCACGAACGACGGCGAGTCGTCGGTGGAGAATTCCTTGGCGAGCTGTACCGCCTCGTCGATCACCACGGCGTCCGGTGTCTCGTCCACCCACACCAGTTCGTAGGCGCCGAGCCGCACGATGTTCCGGTCGACCACCGGCATCCGGTCGAGGGTCCAGCCGACCGCGTAGGTGGCGATGAGGTCGTCGATGCGGTCCGCGTACTCCGCGTACCCCTCGACCAGCTCCATGGTGTACTCGCCGACCGGCGGCTGGCGGTCGTCGGTCCGGGCATGCCGTATCCAGTCCGCGAGGACCGTCTGCACGGACGCCCCGCGCTGGTCGGCCTCGAAGAGGATCTGGAAGGCACGCTTGCGGGCCTTGTTCCGGGCAGCCACGGTTAGCTGTTCACCCGGCCGAGGTACTCGCCTGAGCGCGTGTCGACCTTGATCTTCTCGCCGGTCGTGATGAAGAGCGGCACACCGATCTCGTAACCGGTCTCCAGCTTGGCCGGCTTGGAGCCGCCGGTGGAACGGTCGCCCTGCACGCCGGGGTCGGTGTGCTCGATGACCAGCTCGACGGCCGCGGGCAGCTCGACGTAGAGGGCGTTGCCCTCGTACATCGCGACCGTGGCCTCGAACCCCTCCAGCAGGAAGTTGGCGGCGTCGCCGACGACCTCCCTGCTGATGTGGATCTGCTCGTAGGTGCCCATGTCCATGAAGACGAAGTACTCGCCGTCCATGTACGAGAACTGCATGTCGCGGCGGTCGACTACGGCGGTCTCGACCTTCACGCCTGCGTTGAAGGTCTTGTCGACGACCTTGCCGGAGAGCACGTTCTTCAGCTTGGTGCGCACAAAGGCCGGGCCCTTGCCCGGCTTGACGTGCTGGAACTCGACGACGGACCAGAGCTGGCCCGAGTCGAGCTTGAGAACCATGCCGTTCTTGAGGTCGTTCGTGGAAGCCACGGTTGCGGAATCTCCTGGACTGATGCTGGTGGGACCACGGGTGCGCGCTAGAGCGCGAGCAGCTCCTTGGTCGTGATGGTGAGTAGCTCGGGTCCGCCGTCCGCTTCGGGGCGGACGACGAGCGTGTCAGCGATCCGGACACCGCCCCGGCCCGGAAGGTGGACCCCCGGTCCTACGGTGACAGGCACGCAAGCGTCCAGTTTACCCATGGCGGCGGGGGCCAACTGCGGGTCCTCGTCATTTTCGAGCCCCACACCGTGCCCGACGCGGGCGCCGAGCCCCTCCGCGTACCCCGCCGCCGCCAGCGGCTGACGGGCGGCGTGGTCCACGTCCCGGTAGCCGACTCCGGGCAGCAGCCCCTCCCGACCTGCCCGTTGTGCCGCGAAGACCAGCTCGTACAGCTCGACCTGCCAGTCGGCGGGGGACGTTCCGATGACGAACGTACGGGCGATGCCGCACCGGTATCCGCGGTATTCGGCGCCGAGCCCCACGGTGAGAAAATCGCCCTCCTCGACCCGCCGGTCCGACGGACGGTGCGCCTCACGGCCCGAGTTGGGGCCGGTGGCGACGGAGGTCGGGAACGCGGGGCCCTCGGCGCCGTGGTCGATCAGCCGGCGTTCCAGTTCCAGCGCGAGATGGCGTTCGGTGCGGCCCACGAGGATCGACTCCAGCAGTTCGCCCAGGGCCTGGTCGGCGATCTCGGCGGCGATCCGCAGACAGCCGATCTCCTCCTCGTCCTTGACGATGCGCTGCTGCTCCACCGCGCAGCCGAGGTCGGTCAGCCGCAGCCCGGGGGCGACGGAGCCGAGGGCCCGGTGCCGGGCGACGGTCAGATGGTGCTCCTCGACGGCGAGCGGTCCCGCCGTCCGGTCCGCGCCGTCGGCGGCGAGTGCGCCGACGGCGGCGATCGCCGGGTCACCGTCGCCCGACGGGAGGACCGACAGCCGCAGAGCGCTGTCCGGACGGCCCTCGGCGGGGTCGCCGGCCGGGGTACGGGGGCACAGCAGCAGGTCGTCGTCGGGCCGTCCGCCGAGCAGCAGCACGGCGCCGGGCGGCGCGCCGCCCGCGAGATAGCGGACGTTGGCCGGCCGGGAGACCAGGGCGGCGCCGCTCCCTGCCGCTGAGCATCGCTCGCGCAGCCGCGCGCGGCGGTCCGCATACACCTCTGCCATGTCCCGAGCGTATGAGCGGTCGCGGCGACCGGCCGGTTCAGCGCGTCCGACCGGGGTGCCGCCGCGCGGCACGGGGGCTACCAGGCGGGCGGGGAGGCTATGGAGCGGGCGAGTACGTCGTCCAGCAGCCTGGCCGTGGTCTCCACGTCGAGCGTCGTGTTGTCGATGATCGGCAGCCCGGAGCCGTACCAGCCCGCCATCCGGCCGTGGATACCGGCGACCTCCTCGTCGGAGAGCCGCCGGTTGCCGCTGCGGGCCGCGTTGCGCTCCAGGACCGCTTCGAGCCCCGGGAGCAGCACGACGGGCAGCAGCCCGGGGCCGACGTGCCGCTTCCAGCCGCCGAGGCCGACGGCCGGGCGGTCGGGGAAGACGGCGTCGTCCAGGATGCAGGAAATGCCGTTGGCGAGGAAGTTACGGGCGGCGAAGCCGCAGGTGCGGCGG
>NZ_JTIY01000001.1:4948766-4954526 GCF_000818175.1 Streptomyces sp. AcH 505 | reverse complement strand
CCAGTGCGCGGGCGGCGGCCCGGGAGGCGCTCCGGGGGGCGGCGGTTCGGCCGCCCACCCGCCGGATCCGTCGACCGGTCCCCGGTGAGGCGGCAGCGGACCACCCACTGCGTGCTGCATGCGGTGCCACTCCGTCTCGTACGACTAAGCCGGCCTCACGGCCGATTGCTACCGAACGGTACCGCCTCGGCCGGGTCAGCCGGTCAACTCCTCGGCGAGCGCCCGCAGTGCGAGCCGGTAGGAGCCGATGCCGAAGCCGGCGACCGTACCGCTCGCCACGGCGGCGACCACCGAGGTGTGGCGGAATTCCTCCCGTGTGTACGGATTCGAGATGTGCACCTCGATGAGGGGCGCCGTGCGCTGCGCCGCCGCGTCACGCAGCGCGTACGAGTAGTGCGTGAACGCACCCGGGTTGAGAACGACCGGAATTGATCCGTCCACCGCTTCGTGCAGCCAGCGGATCAGCTCGCCCTCGTCGTTCGTCTCGCGTACGTCGACGTCGAAGCCCAGCTCCTTGCCGAGGGTGCGGCAGGTGTCGACCAGACCCGCGTACGAGGTCGCGCCGTACACGTCGGGCTCACGGGAGCCGAGCCGGCCGAGGTTGGGGCCGTTGATGACCAGGACCCGCCGGGTCACCTGCTCGTCGCCCACCTGCTCGTCGCTCACGCCGACACCTCGCCGTAGGCGGCGAGCAGCACCGCCGGGTCGGGGCCTTCGAGGACGGTCGGCTTGGCAAGGCCGTCGAGGACGATGAAGCGCAGCAGGTCGCCGCGTGACTTCTTGTCGACCTTCATGGTCTCCAGCAGCTTGGGCCACTGGTCGCCGCGGTAGGTCAGCGGCAGACCCACGGACTCCAGCACCGAGCGGTGCCGGTCGGCCGTCGCGTCGTCGAGGCGCCCGGCGACCCGGCCCAGTTCGGCGGCGAAGACCATGCCGACGGAGACGGCGGCGCCGTGCCGCCACTTGTAGCGCTCGTTCTTCTCGATGGCGTGCGCGAGGGTGTGGCCGTAGTTCAGGATCTCCCGCAGTCCGGACTCCCTGAGGTCGCTGGAGACGACCTCGGCCTTGACCCGGATCGACCGCTCGATCAGTTCGGCGGTGTGCGGACCCGCGGGGGTGCGGGCGCCTTCGGGATCCGACTCGACCAGGTCGAGGATGGCCGGGTCGGCGATGAAGCCCGCCTTGATGATCTCGGCCATGCCGCTGACGTAGTCGTGGACACCGAGCGAGTCCAGCGCCGCCAGGTCGCAGAGCACCCCGGCGGGCGGGTGGAAGGAGCCCACCAGGTTCTTGCCCTCGGCGGTGTTGATGCCGGTCTTGCCGCCGACGGCCGCGTCGACCATGCCGAGCACGGTCGTCGGTACGGCGATCCAGCGCACCCCGCGCAGCCAGGTCGCCGCGACGAACCCGGCGAGGTCCGTGGTGGCCCCGCCGCCGACGCCGACGATGACGTCGCTGCGGGTGAAGCCGGTCTGGCCGAGCGCCTTCCAGCAGTAGGCGGCGACCTCGACGGTCTTGGCCTCCTCCGCGTTGGGCAGCTGGACGGCGATGGCCTCGTACCCCTGGTCCGCCAGGTCCTGGCGCAGCGCCTCGCCGGTCTCGGCCAGCGCCTCGGGGTGCAGCACGGCGACGCGCTTCGCGCGGCCGATGAGCCCGGGCAGCTCGCCCAGCAGCTGCCTGCCGACCAGCACCTCGTACGGGTCGGTGCCGGCCGTGCCGCCGATCTGGATACGGGTGACTGCCTGTGCGGTCATGCTTTCCTCAGTTCGAGTGCGTCGAGGACGGCTTCGGCGACCTCTTCGGGGGTGCGGTCGTCCGTCGCGACCACCGCGCGCGCCACCCCGGTGTAGAGATGGCGGCGGGCCTCCATCAGCTTCTTCCACTCCTGGCGCGGGTTGACCAGCAGCAGCGGGCGTGCCGTGTTGAGGCCGACCCGCTTCATCACTTCGGTCACCTCGACCGACAGGTAGACGACGGGCAGCCCGGTCAGCAGCTCGCGGGTGGTGTCGTCCAGGATCGCGCCGCCGCCGAGCGCCAGGACACCGGTGTGCTCGGTGAGCGCGCGGCGTACGGCTTCGCGTTCCAGCCCGCGGAAGTACGGTTCGCCCTCGTCGACGAAGATGTCGGCGATCGTGCGGTCGTGCGCCGTGACGATGTCGGCGTCGCTGTCCCGGTAGCCCACGCCGAGCTGGTCGGCGAGCAGTTCCCCGACGACGGACTTGCCCGCGCCCATCGGTCCCACCAGTACGACGACGGGTCCCGCCGAGGTGCCCGAAGGCTCCTGGTCGCTCATCGGATCACCAGATTCTCCAGGTACGAACGGACATTGCGGCGGGTCTCGGGGACGCTGTCGCCGCCGAACTTCTCGGCGACGGCGTCGGCGAGGGTCAGCGCCACCATGGCCTCGGCGACGATGCCGGCCGCCGGCACCGCGCACACGTCGGAGCGCTGGTGGTGCGCCTTCGCCGCCTCGCCGGTGGCGACGTCGACGGTGGCGAGCGCGCGCGGCACGGTCGCGATGGGCTTCATCGCGGCCCGTACCCGCAGCAGCTCGCCGGTGGTCAGACCGCCCTCGGTGCCGCCGGAGCGTCCCGAGGCGCGCCTGATGCCGTCGTCGGTCACCAGGATCTCGTCGTGGGCCTGCGAGCCGGGCACCCGGGCCAGGTCGAAGCCGTCGCCGACCTCGACGCCCTTGATGGCCTGAATGCCCATCAGCGCGGCGGCGAGCCGGGCGTCGAGCCTGCGGTCCCAGTGGACGTGCGAGCCGAGGCCGACGGGCACGCCGTACGCCAGGACCTCGACCACTCCGCCGAGCGTGTCACCGTCCTTGTGGGCCTGGTCGATCTCGGCGACCATCACCTTGCTCGCGTCGGCGTCGAGGCAGCGCACCGGGTCGGCGTCCAGCCGCTCGACGTCGGAGGGGGTCGGGAGGACGCCGTAGGGCGCCTTGGCCCCGGCCAGCTCGACCACGTGCGAGACGACCTCGATGCCGGCCGTCTCCTTCAGGTACGAGCGGGCGACGGCGCCGAGCGCGACGCGGGCGGCGGTCTCGCGGGCGCTGGCGCGCTCCAGGACGGGCCTGGCCTCGTCGAAGCCGTACTTCTGCATCCCCGCGAGGTCGGCATGGCCGGGCCGGGGGCGGGTCAGCGGGGCGTTGCGGGCCAGTTCGTCGAGGATGGCGGGGTCGACGGGGTCGGCCGCCATGACCTGCTCCCACTTGGGCCACTCGGTGTTGCCGACCATGATCGCGACGGGCGAGCCCATGGTGAGGCCGTGCCGCACACCGCCGAGGAAGGTGACCTCGTCGCGCTCGAACTTCATCCGCGCGCCGCGCCCGTAGCCGAGCCGCCGCCGGGCGAGGTGGTCGGCGACGATGTCGGTGGTGATGGGCACACCGGCGGGAAGGCCCTCCAGCGTCGCGACGAGTGCGGGGCCGTGCGACTCCCCCGCGGTCAGCCAGCGCAACCTGCTCAACGGTGCTCCTCTTGCTCGCGCCTGGAATGCGGTGGCGCGGCCGGGTGCGCGGCCCTGGCCCGCCGCTCCCGATCCTCCCACGTGCGGGCCGGTGACCCGGCCCGCGGTCCAGGAAGCGGACGGTACGCCGGGCCGGTCAGCGGGCGCGCAGGGCCCGCTCCCCCGCCTCGCGCATCGCGGCGAGCGGTGCGGGGGTACGTCCCGTCATCTGCTCGACCTGGAGCACCGCCTGGTGCACCAGCAGGTCGAGGCCGCCGACGACCGGTCCGCCGGCCGCCGCCCAGGCGGTCGCGAGCGGGGTGGGCCAGGGCTCGTACAGCACGTCGAAGAGCGTGCCGGGGCTGCCCGGCACCAGCGGCGCCAGCTCGTCCGTCGCGCCCGCCGGGGTCGTCGCGATGACCAGCGGCGCCTCGAACGCGTCGGCAGCCGCAGTCCAGTCGGCGGTGCGGACGTCGACACCCAGCCGCTCGCCCCAGCCACGCATCTCGGCGGCGCGGGCGGCGCTGCGTACGTACGCGGTGACCGGTCCCGTGCAGACGCGGGCGAGCGCGGCGAGCGCCGACGAGGCCGTGGCGCCCGCGCCGAGTACGGCGGCCGAGCCGACCGTGGTCACCCCGCGCTCGCGCAGCGCGGCGAGCATGCCGGGGATGTCGGTGTTGTCGCCGGTGCGCCGGCCGTCGGCGTCGAACACCACCGTGTTGACGGCCTCCACCGAAGCCGCGGTGTCGGTGATCTTGTCGAGCAGCGGGATGACGGCGCGCTTGAGCGGCATGGTCAGGGAGAGACCCGCCCACGCCCGCCCGTCACCGTCCCGGCCGAGTCCTTCGAGGAACGCGGGCAGCCCCGCCTCGGCCACCTCGAAGCGGTCGTACGACCAGCCGTCGAGGCCGAGTTCGGCGTAGGCCGCCCGGTGCAGGACGGGCGAGAGGGAATGTGCGATGGGCGAGCCGAGCACGGCCGCCCTGCGCCCCTCAGCCGCCGAGGCCCTTGTTGTCATTGAACTTGTCCTTGAGCTTCTCGAACTCGGCGTTCGTCTTGGCGAACTCGGTCTTGTCCGCCCCGTCGGTCGCCACGAAGTACATCCAGCCGTCACTGGTCGGGTTGACCGCGGCGGCGAGGGCGTCGGGGCCGGGGTTGCCGATGGGGCCTGGCGGCAGCCCCTTCACCGTGTACGTGTTGTACGGGTCGTGGTTGCCGTTGACCTCGGCCTCGGTGAGGTCGATCTTGCTCTGGCCCTTGAGGTAGTTGAAGGTGGAGTCGAACTGGAGCAGCTGGTTCGTCTCCGTGTTGGTGGGCTTGAGCCGGTTGTAGACGACCTCGGACATCTTGCGGAAGTCGTCGTGCGTCTTGCCCTCGGCCTGCACGAGGCTGGCGACCGTGAGCAGCTGCCACGGATCCCGCAGCCCGCGCTTCTCGGCCTCGCCCACCAGGTCGGCCTTGGTGTACGCGTCGTCGGCCCGGGTCACCATCTGCTTCAGGGCCGCCTCGGGTTTCGTCCCCTTGGCGACCCCGTAGTTCCCTGGCAGCAGGAAGCCTTCGAGCGGGTCTTTTATCTTGCCGTTGTTCTGCGCCCAGTCGGGCAGGCCGAGCGTCTTGAGCTGCGACTTGGCAACGGCCTTGGTCGTGCCGTCCTTGACGCCCAGCCGTTTGTCGATCGCCGCGTAGACCTGACCGTTGCGCCAGCCCGGAGCGACGATGAGGACGTCCTGGCTCTTGGGGTCCAGCATCTTCGTGACGGCGTTCTGCCCGGACATGCCGGTGCCGAGGGTGTAGACGCCCGCCTGGATCGTGTCGCCCTTGGGGTTGTCCTTCTGCGCCTCGACGAACGCGCCCTGGCTCTTGACCACGCCGCCCTTCACCAGCAGCGCGGCGATCTCGGCGCCCGAAGCGCCTTCGGGCACCACGATCTGGACCGCGCCCGTACCGCTGCCGGAGAAGTCCGGCGGCGGGCCGAAGCGGTCCTGGTAGAAGTTGTAGCCGACGTAGCTGACGCCACCGACCACGCCCAGCAGGACCACGGCGACGACGAGACAGGCCCGGCCGCTGCGGCCCTTCTTCTTGCCGTCGCCACGGCGGTCGCCGTCGCCCCCGTGGTCGTCGTACGCGTCGTCGGACTCGTCGTACCGGTCGTCGTCCTCGTCACGCCGGCCCCTGGCGGGGACGGGGGTGTCGGCGCCGGTGAAGAAGGGGTGCGTCTCCTCCGGCTGCGGGCCGTCCCAGTCGTTCTCCGGCTCGGGGCGGCGCTGCCCTGCGGCGGGCCCTGCCTGGCCACGGCCGGGCGGCGGC
>NZ_JTIY01000001.1:4933434-4948741 GCF_000818175.1 Streptomyces sp. AcH 505 | reverse complement strand
GCTGCTGCTGGCCCGGCGGCTGCTGTTGCGGGTAGCCCTCGGGGGCGGCGTAGTAGTCGGGGTTCTGCGGGTAGCCGTTGCCCTGCCCGGTGTCGCCCTGGTTGCCGTAGCCACCTGGGGGCTGCTGGCCGTACTGCATGGCCGCCCGCTGCCCGGTGTCCCAACCGCCTTGGTACTGCGGGTCGTTGTACTGGGGATCGGTGTACTGGTGCTGCGCGTCGTACTGCTGGGCCTGCGGCTGCTGCGGCTGCTGCGCGTTGTTGTACCGGGGGTCGTTGTACTGCTGCTGCCCGCCGTACTGCTGGGGCTGCTGGGGCTGCTGCTGGTACTGAGCCTGGGCCTGCGGGTACTGCTGCTGGTACTGCGGGTCGGCGTACTGCTGCGGGGGGTACTGCTGCTGGTACGGGTCCTGGCCGGCCGCGTACTGGCCCTGGCCTGCCGTCTGCTGCCCCTGAACCGGCTGCTGCGGGTACTGCTGCTGCGGCTGGCCGCCGTACGGGGCCTGGCCGTCGGCGGCCTGCTGCGCTGCCCATCCCTGGTCCCCGTACAGGGGATCCTCGGGGTGCCACGGTTCGGAGCCGGGGCCCCGGCCATAGTCAGTCATCGATCCCCTAGAGCCGCGAGGCAACGGCTTGCGAGCACTCGGCACGGCGTCCGTTGGGCCTCTTTGTTGTGCGGCAGCTGTTCGAACACCGCCGCATCGCGCGGAACGTTACCGTATCGCGATCAGATGACCACTTCGACGGCTTCGCCCGGAGCTTTACCCAAGGCTCGTTCAGCCTCAAGGGCATTCTGCAGGATGATGATCGCAGCCGCCTGGTCGATCACCGACCGGCCCTTCTTGGACGTCACGCCGGACGCGCGCAGGCCCTGGGCCGCCGACACCGTCGTCATCCGCTCGTCCACCAGCCGTACCGGTACGGGAGCGGCGCCCCGTGCGACCTCCTGGGCGAAGATCCGGACCTTCGCCGCCGCCGGGCCCTCGCCGCCGTTCAGGGAGCGCGGCAGCCCGATCAGCACCTCGATCGGTTCGTACTCCTGCACGAGCTGGAGCAGCCGCCGGTGGGCGGCCGGGACATCACGTCCCGGCACGGTCTCCACCGGGGTGGCGAGGACCCCGTCGGGGTCGCACGAGGCGACCCCGATCCGGGCGTCCCCGACGTCGATCGCGAGACGACGTCCTCGTCTCATCGGCCGTCAGGCCGTTTCTGCGACGAGGCGCTCGACAGCGGCCACGGCGTCGCCGATGGCGGCCGGGTTCTGCCCACCGCCCTGCGCGACGTCCGGCTTGCCGCCGCCTCCGCCGCCGAGGGTCTTGGCGGCGGCGCGCACCAGCTCGCCGGCCTTGAGCCCGCGTCCGCGCGCGGCCTCGTTGGTGGCGATGACCGTCAGCGGACGGCCGCCGGCCGTGCTGAACAGCGCCACGACAGCGGGCCGGTCGTTCGGGATCCGGCCGCGTACGTCGAGGACGAGCCGGCGCAGGTCGTCGGCCGACGTGCCGTCCGGGACCTGTCCGGTGACCAGCGCCGTACCGCGTACGTCCACGGCACTGGCGGCAAGCCCAGCGGCGGCGGCGAGCACCTTCTCCGCGCGGAACTTCTCGATCTCCTTCTCGGCTTCCTTGAGCTTGGCGAGCACCCCGGAGATCTTCTCGGGCAGCTCCTCGGAGCGGCCCTTGACCAGCTCCTGGAGCTGGGCGACGACGGTGTGCTCCCTGGCGAGGAAGTTGTACGCGTCCACCCCGACCAGGGCCTCGATACGGCGGACCCCGGAGCCGATCGACGATTCGCCGAGCAGCTTGACCAGGCCGAGCTGGGCGGTGTTGTGCACGTGCGTGCCGCCGCACAGCTCCTTGGAGAAGTCGCCGATGGTCACGACGCGGACCCGCTCGCCGTACTTCTCGCCGAACTCGGCGATGGCGCCCTGCTTCTTGGCGTCGTCGATGGACATGACCTCGGCCTGTACGTCGAGGTCCCTGGCGAGCACTTCGTTGATCTTCTGCTCGACGTCGGTGAGGACCGTGCCGGGTACGGCGGCGGGCGAACCGAAGTCGAAGCGGAACCGGCCGGGCGAGTTCTCGGAACCGGCCTGGGCGGCCGTCGGGCCGAGCGCGTCGCGCAGCGCCTGGTGGGTCAGGTGGGTGGCGCTGTGGGCGCGGGCGATGGCCCGGCGCCGGTGGGTGTCGATGGCGGCGTGCACGGACGAGCCGAGCGTCACCTCACCCACCTGGACGGTGCCCTTGTGCACGTAGATCCCGGGGACCGGCTGCTGGACGTCCCTGATCTCGATGACGGCGCCGGTGTCGACCCTGATCCGGCCCTGGTCGGCGAGCTGGCCGCCGCCCTCGGCGTAGAACGGGGTGCGGTCGAGGACGACCTCGACGTCGTCGCCCTCGGTCGCGGCCGGTGAGGGGACACCGTCCACGAGCAGGCCGACCACGGTCGACTCGTTCTCGGCGGTGGTGTAGCCGGTGAACTCGGTCACACCGCTCTTGTCGGCGACCTCGCGGTAGGCGGACAGGTCGGCGTGGCCGGACTTCTTGGACCTGGCGTCGGCCTTGGCGCGCTCGCGCTGTTCCTTCATCAGCCGGCGGAACCCGTCCTCGTCCACGGACAGGCCCTGTTCGGCGGCCATCTCCAGGGTGAGGTCGATCGGGAAGCCCCAGGTGTCGTGGAGCAGGAACGCCTTGTCGCCGGCGAGCACCTTGCCGCCGGCGGCCTTGGTCTCGGTGACGGCGGTGTCGAGGATGTTGGTGCCGCCCTTGATGGCCTTGAGGAAGGCGGCTTCCTCGGCGAGGGCGACGGTCTCGATGCGCTTGCGCTCGGTCCGCAGCTCCGGGTACTGCTCGCCCATCGTCTCGATGACCACGTCGACCAGGTCGGCGACGACCGGGCCCGTGGCGCCGAGCAGCCGCATGTTGCGGATGGCGCGGCGCATGATGCGGCGCAGCACGTAGCCGCGGCCCTCGTTGCCGGGGGTGACGCCGTCACCGATGAGCATCACGGACGTACGCATGTGGTCGGTGACGACGCGCAGCGAGACGTCCGAGCCGTGGTCGGCGCCGTAGCGCACGCCGGTCAGCTCGGTGGCCCTGGCGATGACCGCCATCGACGTGTCGATCTCGAACATGTTCTGCACGCCTTGCAGGATCATGGCGAGGCGTTCGAGGCCGAGTCCGGTGTCGATGTTCTTCGAGGGCAGGTCGCCGAGGATCTCGAAGTCTTCCTTCGTCTGCCCCGGGCCGCGCTCGTACTGCATGAAGACCAGGTTCCAGATCTCCACGTACCGCTCGTCGTTGACGGCGGGTCCGCCGGCGGCGCCGAACTCGGGACCGCGGTCGTAGTGGATCTCGGAGCTGGGGCCGCAGGGTCCTGGCACGCCCATGGACCAGAAGTTGTCCTTCTTGCCGAGCCGCTGGATCCGCTCGGCCGGCACGTCCGTCTTGGCCAGCCAGATCCGCTCGGCCTCGTCGTCCTCCAGGTAGATGGTCACCCAGAGCCGCTCGGGGTCGAGTCCGTAACCGCCGTCGGCCTGGGGGCGGGTGAGCAGCTCCCAGGCCAGCTCGACGGCGCCTTCCTTGAAGTAGTCGCCGAAGGAGAAGTTGCCGCACATCTGGAAGAACGTGCCGTGCCGGGTGGTCTTGCCGACCTCTTCGATGTCGGGGGTCCGCACGCACTTCTGCACGCTGGTGGCGCGCGGGGCGGGCGGCTTGACCTCGCCGAGGAAGTAGGGCTTGAACGGCACCATGCCTGCCGGGACGAGGAGCAGAGTCGGGTCGTCCGCGATGAGCGACGCCGAAGGGACGACGGTGTGCCCGCGCTCCTCGAAGAAGCTCAGCCAGCGGCGGCGGATTTCAGCCGACTCCATCAGTGGTCCTCATTCCGGTTGTGCGAGTTGTAGGGGTACGTGGTGCCGCGGCGGCCGCCGGGCTCGTCCTGTTCGATGGCCACGACGCGGCGCGGGGCGGGCAGTTCGGGTGCGGCGGACGCGTCGATGCCCAGCGCCTCGCCCAGTTCCGCCTCGCGCCTGACCATGCCGGTCCTGACGTCGACGGCGAAGTCCTTGAGCCGGTGGCCCGCGACGAGCGCCTTGTTGGCCGCCTGCGCGGCGAGACTCTCCGGGCTCAGCTGCCTGATCTTGCGGTTGACCTTGGTGGTGGCCCACACGCCGGCTGCTGCGCCCGCTGTGAACCAGAACGTACGGCGGAACATGGCTGCGTCAGCCTTTCTTCTTCCTGCGCCTGGCCGACGGAACCGTACGGCCGACGACTACGGTGCGCCGGGCCCGGTCGGCCGGGGCTTCGCCGCCGGCCGGTGCGCCCTTGCGGCTCATGGCCTGTCGTACTCCGTAGCCGAAGGCGGCGACCTTGACCAGCGGCCCGCCGAAGGTCGAGGCGACCGTCGAGGAGAGCGCGGACGCGTTGGAGGTGACTTCCTGGACGTCGGTGGCGATAGCGTCGACCCGGTCGAGCTGGGTCTGCGCCGAGCGCACCGTCGCCGAGGCGTCCGCGAGCAGCGGCACCGCCTGGTCCGTCACGTCCGCCATGAGCTTGGTGGTCGCCTTGAGCGTCTGGGCCAGCCTCACCAGTACCACGGCGAGGAAGGAGACCAGGATCGCCCAGAACACGGCCACCAGGAGCCCGGCAACCTCTCCACCGGTCACACCGCACCGCTCTCTGCTCGGAAAATCGTGCCCCGAAAATCGTGGTCCGACCCTATCGCGCCGGGCCTGTCCCCCTGAACCGGATTGTCGGCGGCGCGGGGGCGGGTCCGCGTGGCGCGGGTCCGGTACGCCGAAGCCCGCCGGCCCCGCGCCGGAAGCGGCGGGGAACGGCGGGCAGACGCGCGGTGAGCTACGGCCGGGTCAGCGGGCGTAGTACTCGACGACCAGCTGCTCGTCGCAGATGACCGGGATTTCCTTGCGGTTCGGGTCGCGGTCCAGGCGGAACGCCAGCGCCTTCAGGTTGACCTGGAGGTAGCGCGGGGTCTCGCCGTCGGTGTCGTAGCCACCTTCGCGCGCGACCTGGAAGGGGACCTTCTCGCGGCTGCGCTCGCGGACCATCACGACATCGTCGGGACGGACGCGGAACGACGGCTTGTCGACCTTGTTGCCGTTGACCTCGATGTGGCCGTGGACAACCATCTGACGGGCCTGGTAGATGGTGCGGGCGATGCCCGAACGCAGGACCAGCGCGTCGAGACGGCGCTCCAGCTCGACGACGAGCGCCTCGCCCGTCTTGCCCTCGGCCTTGCGGGCGCGGTCGTAGGCACGCGCCATCTGGCGCTCGCTGATGTCGTACTGGGCGCGCAGGCGCTGCTTCTCCAGCAGACGGACCTTGTAGTCACTGTTCTGCTTGCGTCCGCGACCGTGCTCACCCGGCGGGTAGGGACGGGCCTCGAAGTACTTGACAGCCTTCGGCGTCAGCGCGATACCGAGCGCACGCGACTTCTTGACCTTGGGACGCGACTGGTTAGGCACGTTCTCCAGACCTCCGTTGTAGGTTAGGTTAGGCTCACCTTACTCAAAGGAGATCGCATGTCTCGCCCTGGGAACACCACGCGCATCACAGACAGCCTCGACGCACAGGGCACCGAATCGACGGAGGTCCGATCAGCTCATGGTCAGCCGCGTCCCAGCGGGCTTGAAATCGCCCGGATGCCGTCAGCAGCCGAGCGCACACGAACTCTCGTACAGAGTACATGCTCGTCGGTGCTGCTCATTCCAGGGCTTGAAGGCGCCAAACCCCTCCAGTTGATGCCGGATGCCCGCGTGGTGGGGCCCGAAGGTGACGTGTTCCTCGTCTTCGCCGCGGACTCCCCCGCCGTACGCGCAGCCGCCCACGCGCAGGACGACGAGCTGTCCGCCGTGCTGGAGATCACCGATGTCGCGCCCGTCTCCGTACCGCACCGGATCAGGGGCAGGGCCTGGGTCTCCGGCTGGCTGACCCGGGTGCCGGGACGAGCGGAACCCGGCCAGGCCACGCTCCGGCTCGAAGTGGGCGAGGCCTGCGTGGACGACCTGTGGGGCGCCGAGTCCGTCGAGCCCGAGGAGTTCGCCGCAGCCGAGGCCGACCCGCTGGTCGAGCACGAGGCCGAGCTGCTCCAGCATCTGCACAGCGCCCACGGCGCCGAGGTCCGGCGGCTGCGCGAACTGCTCGGCGAACGGGCCGGTGCCTCGACCGCCGGCTCCGCCGCCGTGCCCGTCGCGCTGGACCGGTTCGGACTGCGGGTGCGCTTCACCGGCGTCCAGTGCTTCGACGCGCGCTTCGACTTCCCCGAGCCGGTGGCCGACGTGAACGGACTGCGCCGGGCGATGCACACCCTCTTCGACGCGTCGCACTAGCGCCTGTCCGGCAGGTCAGGAGCCGTCCCCGCGCAGCCGCTCGCGCACCTTCTCCACGACGTCGGCGTACCGCGCCTCGGCGCCGTAGCGGGTCGGCTCGTAGTACCGCTTGCCCTGGACGCCCTCCGGCGCGTACTGCTGGGCGGCGATCCCGCCCGGCACGTCGTGCGGATACACATAGCCCTGTGCGTGGCCGAGCTTGGCCGCGCCCTTGTAATGGCCGTCGCGCAGATGCGTCGGCACCGACCCGGCCACCCCCGTCTTGACGTCTTCGAGGGCGGCGCCGATCGCCAGCGTCGCCGCGTTCGACTTCGGGGCGAGGGCGAGGGCGATGGTGGCGTGGCTGAGGGTGAGGGACGCCTCGGGGAAGCCGATCATGGCGACGGCCTGGGCCGCCGCGACGGCGAGCGGCAGGGCGGCCGGATCGGCAAGGCCGATGTCCTCGCTCGCCGAGATCATCAGCCGTCTCGCGATGAACCGGGGGTCCTCCCCCGCGTCGATCATCCGGGCCAGGTAGTGCAGTGCCGCGTCCACGTCGGAGCCGCGGATCGACTTGATGAGCGCGCTCGCCACGTCGTAGTGCTGGTCCCCGTCGCGGTCGTACGCCACCGCGGCGCGGTCGACCGTCTCCTCGACCGTGCCGAGGGTGATCTCCGCCTCGCCCTTGTCGATCGCGGCGCCGGCCGCCGCCTCCAGCGCGGTCAGCGCGCGCCGTGCGTCACCGCCGGCGATCCGCAGCAGATGCGCCTCCGCGTCGTCCGGGAGCGTGACGGCGCCGCCGAGACCCCGCTCCTCGGTGAGCGCGCGGCGCAGCAGGCTGCGCAGGTCGTCGTCGGTGAGCGGTTCGAGCGTGAGCAGCAGCGACCGGGAGAGCAGCGGGGAGATGATCGAGAAGTACGGGTTCTCGGTGGTGGCCGCGATGAGCGTGACCCAGCGGTTCTCCACGGCGGGCAGCAGCGAGTCCTGCTGGGCCTTGCTGAAGCGGTGGATCTCGTCGAGGAAGAGGACGGTCTCCTTGCCGTAGCCACCGGAGGCGCGGCGGGCGCCGTCGATGACGGCCCTGACCTCTTTGACCCCCGCGGTGATCGCGGACAGCTCCACGAAACGCTTGTTGGTCGCTTTCGAGACGACGTAGGCCAGGGTGGTCTTGCCGGTGCCGGGCGGGCCCCAGAGGATCACGGACGAGGGTCCTGCGGGACCGCCCGTACCCTCGCCGACCAGGCGGCGCAGCGGTGATCCGGGCTTGAGCAGATGGCGCTGGCCGACGACTTCGTCGAGGACGCGCGGACGCATCCGTACGGCCAGGGGGCTGCTGGACGGATCCTTCTCCTGGCGGTCTTCCGCCGCTGCGGTAAAGAGGTCGGGCTCCACATGTGAAGCCTATGTCAGGCCACCGACAGCGTGATGGGACCGGTCGGGCAGCCGTCAGCTGGTCCAGAAGTCCCACCAGCGGGTCAGGATGAGCATCCCGATGATGCCGAGGTGCAGCACCGGGAGCACCCAGGTGAACTCGCCGAAGAAGCTCCGCAGCCAGGACGGCGCCGGCAGGATCCCGGCGCGGACGTTGTGCGACGTCACGTACCAGAACAGGACCGTCGTACCGACCCAGGCGAGGCAGCACCACAGGCACAGGGCGTTGATGCTGTACAGCGACTGGTACTGGAGCCAGGTGCAGAACCCGACACCGAAGAGGGCGCCGAAGTTCAGCCCGAGCCAGTACCAGCCGCGGAACCGGGCGCCCGCCAGCACGGCGAGGCCGATGCCGATCACGACGGGGTACGTGGCGAGGCCGAGCATCGGGTTGGGGAAGCCGAAGACCGCCGCCTGTGCGCTCTTCATCACACTGCCGCAGGACACGACGGGGTTGAGACTGCACCCGGGCGTGAAGCCGGGGTCTTCGAGCAGCTTGAACTTGTCGAGCGTGATGACCCAGGCGGCCAGCAGCCCCGCGGCGCCCGTGATGATCAGCAGCAGCCCGAAGGCACGGCTGCCGCCGATCGTGCGGGCGGAGTCACCCTCGTCCCGCTCGGAGGAGGAGACATCGTCCAGCGCGGTACTCGTCATATCGCTTTCCATACGTTTCAGTGGCCTGCGGGGGCAGGCTCATTGTGCCGCACCCGCCCCCAGGACCACTGTTCGCCGGAGATAAGGACAACGTCCTGAGCGCTGTTACCGGCCGAGCCGGCGAGCCAGCTCCGCACCGATGTCGCCGAGCGCGACGGGCCCCTGCTCGCCGCTCTCCATGTCCTTGAGCTGGACCACGCCGTCGGCGAGATCGCGCTCGCCCGCCACGAGCGTGTAGCGGGCGCCGGACCTGTTGGCGTCCTTCATGGCGCCCTTCAGTCCCTTCGTGCCGAAACTGAAGTCGGCGGCGATCCCCGCCCTGCGCAGTTCGGTGACGGCAGCGAACAGCACGCGCCGCGCCTCCTCACCGAGCGCGATCGCGAACACGCTGGTGGCGGAGGGCAGTTGGAGCGTGATGCCCTCGGCCTCCAGCGCCAGGACCGTGCGGTCGACACCCAGCGCCCAGCCGACCGACGGCAGCGCGGGGCCGCCGATCATCTCGGAGAGCCCGTCGTAACGGCCGCCGCCGCCCACCGCCGACTGCGCGCCGAGACCGTCGTGGACGAACTCGAAGGTGGTGCGGGTGTAGTAGTCGAGGCCGCGGACGAGCCGCGCGTCGTCCTCGTACGCGACGCCCGCAGCGCCCAGCAGTTCGCGCACCTCTTCGTGGTACGCCTTGCACGCGTCGCACAGATAGTCGCGGAGCAGCGGCGCTTCGGCGAGTTGACGCTGCACGTCGGGGCGCTTGTCGTCGAGGACCCGGAGCGGGTTGATCTCGATCCGGCGGCGGGTCTCCTCGTCGAGGTCGAGTCCGCGCAGGAAGCCCTGGAGCGCTTCGCGGTAGACGGGCCTGCAGACCTTGTCACCCAGCGAGTTGAGCAGGATGCGGAAGGTGCGCAGTCCGAGCGAGCGGTACGCCTGGTCGGCCAGAATGATCAACTCGGCGTCGAGCGCGGGGTCCTCGGCGCCGATCGCCTCGGCGCCCACCTGGGAGAAGTGCCGGTAGCGGCCCTTCTGCGGGCGCTCGTAGCGGTAGTACGAGCCGGAGTACCAGAGCTTGACCGGCAGCCTGCCCGCCTTGTGGAGGTTGGCCTCCAGCGCGGCGCGCAGCACGGAAGCCGTGCCCTCGGGGCGCAGCGCGAGCTTGTCGCCGCCCTTGGTCTCGAAGGCGTACATCTCCTTGCTGACGATGTCGGTGGACTCGCCGACACCGCGCGCGAACAGCTCCACGTTCTCGAAGCCGGGGGTCTCCACATAGCCGTAGCCGGAGTTCCTGAG
This sequence comes from Streptomyces sp. AcH 505, assembly GCF_000818175.1. Classification (GTDB taxonomy): domain Bacteria; phylum Actinomycetota; class Actinomycetes; order Streptomycetales; family Streptomycetaceae; genus Streptomyces. The sequence goes on along the minus strand of NZ_JTIY01000001.1, from coordinate 4,939,057 downwards.
CGGCGCCGAGATCGCCTCGCGTACCGCGAGGAACGTCGCGGACTCGGGCGGGAGCAGGTCGTAGGTGCCCTTGGGGGCCTGGAAAGTACTCATGGGGATCGCTGCGTCACATTCCTCGTAGCGGCCGGGCGCTCGCTCCGCCGTCGCCGGCGGTCGCCGCTTCCCGCAGATACGGGTTGGCGGTGCGCTCCTGGCCGATGGTCGTCTGGGGGCCGTGGCCCGACAGCACCACGGTCGAGTCGTCGAGCGGCAGGCACACGCGGGCCAGCGACTCGAACAGCTCGGCCTGGTCGCCGCCGGGCAGATCGGTGCGTCCGACGGAGCCGGCGAACAGCAGATCACCGGAGAACAGCAGCGGCGGGATGTCCCCCGCCGTGTCCTCGGGCAGTCCGAAGGTCACCGACCCCTTGGTATGGCCGGGCGCATGCGAGACGGCGAGGTCGAGCCCCGCCAGCCGCAGCCGTGCGCCGTCGGTCAGTTCCCTGATGTCGTCCGGCTCCCCCACGGTCAGCTCGCCCATGAGCGGCATACCGATCGAGCGGCCGATCCCCTTCTCGGGGTCGCTCATCATGTAGCGGTCGGCGGGGTGGATCCAGGCCGGTACGTCATGGGCACCGCAGACGGGGACGACCGAGGCGACATGGTCGATGTGGCCGTGCGTGAGGACGACGGCGACCGGCTTGAGCCGGTGCTTGCGCACCGCGTCGGCGACGCCCTGGGCGGCCTGGTGGCCCGGGTCGATGATCACGCACTCCTCGCCCGCGGCGGGGGCGACCAGATAACAATTGGTCCCCCAGGCCCCGGCGGGGAACCCGGCAATGAGCACAATCGTCCCTTTTTGTTGTCCGGCAGGTCCGTGCCCGCGAGGAGATCGCGGCAGATCAAAGCCTACCGGCGCTGCTCATTCCACAGCTAACCCATATACCGTACGGGGCTAGTCCTGTGACATGCCGACGATCATGCCGACCCACGAGGAGAAGACCCGGTGGCCAACAACGACCAGCGGCGGCGGGAACTCGCCCGCAAGAAGTTCGAGCGCCAGCAGCAGCGCCGGGCCGAGGCACGGCGGAAGGCGAAGCGGCGCAACATCGTCATCGCCTCCGTGCTGGCCGTGGTGGTGCTGGCCGGCGGCGCCGCGTACGCGTCGGTGGGCCTGTCGGACGACGACAAGAGCGACACGGCGGCGAAGCCGTCGGCGCCGCCGTCGCCCGTGCCGTCCCCCTCGGCGAGCGAGAGCGCACCGCCCGAACCGAAGATGACGGTCGACAAGACGGCCAAGTACACGATGTCGCTCAAGACGAACCAGGGTGACATCGCCATCGCCATGGACGCGGCGAAGACCCCGCACACCGTCAACTCGTTCAAGGCGCTCGCCGACAAGAAGTACTTCGACAAGACGAAGTGCCACCGGCTGACGACGTCCGGCATCTTCGTGCTCCAGTGCGGCGACCCGAAGGGCGACGGCTCGGGCGGCCCCGGCTACACCATCCCCGACGAGAACCTCACGGCGCTCGGCAAGGCCGCTGCCGACGGCACGGTGACCTTCCCCGCGGGGACGGTCGCGATGGCCAACACCGGCCAGCCGCACACCGGTGGCAGCCAGTTCTTCCTGGTCTACAAGGACACCAAGCTGCCGCCCACGTACACCCCGTTCGGGACGATGGACGCGGCCGGTCTGCAGACCGTGCAGGACGTGGCGAAGGCCGGCGTCACCGGCGGCAGCGGTGACGGTGCGCCCAAGAAGGCCGTCACCATCTCGAAGGCCACCGTCGACAAGGCGTAACCAGCCGAATTTCAGCCGTGCTGAGTGCGGACAGCCGGTCGCCCTGTCACTTAGATTGGCGTTGTGCAGGGCGGGCGCTGCCCGCCCCAGGAAACTGTGGACGATGCCCGGGGGCCAACTCCCCGGCGGGCATCAGGTGGAGGAGGCGCTGTGAGCAGCGACCCGTGGGGCCGTGTCGACGAGACAGGCACCGTGTACGTGCGTACGGCCGAGGGCGAGCAGGTCGTCGGATCCTGGCAGGCCGGCTCTCCGGACGAGGCCCTGGCCTATTTCGAGCGCAAGTACGAGGGCCTGGTCGTCGAGATCGGGTTGCTCGAAAAGCGGGTGAAGACCACCGACCTGTCCGCGAAGGACGCGACGGCGGCCATCGATCATCTGCGCGGGCAGATCGACGAACACCACGCGGTGGGTGACCTCGACGCGCTGCGGCAGCGCCTCGACGGCCTGGTCGCGACGGTCGAAGCGCGCCGTGAGGAGCGCAAGGCACAGCGCGCCAAGCAGACCGACGAGGCGAAGGTCGCCAAGGAGGCGCTGGTCGTCGAGGCCGAGGAGCTGGCGCAGAGCGACCAGTGGCGGGCCGCCGGTGAGCGGCTGCGGGCGCTGGTGGACATCTGGAAGGGCCTGCCGAGGCTGGACCGGAAGTCCGACGACGAGCTGTGGCACCGCTTCTCGCACGCGCGCTCCGCCTTCTCCAAGCGCCGCAAGGCCCACTTCGCCGCGCTCGACGCGCAGCGCGAGGAGGCACGGCAGGCCAAGGAGAAGCTGGTCACCGAGGCCGAGGCGCTGTCCGGGTCCACCGACTGGGGTGCCACGGCGGCGCGTTACCGCGAGCTGATGACGGACTGGAAGGCGGCGGGCCGCGCCCAGCGCGAGGCCGAGGACGACCTGTGGAACCGCTTCCGCGGTGCCCAGGACGTCTTCTTCGCCGCACGCGGCGAGGTCTTCGCCGAGCGGGACGCCGAGCAGACCGAGAATCTGAAGCTCAAGGAGGAGCTGGCCGTCGAGGCCGAGCGCCTGCTGCCGGTGAAGGATCTCAAGTCGGCCAGGGCCGCTTTCCGTGCCATCAACGAGCGCTGGGAGGCGATCGGGCATGTGCCGCGCGACGCCAGGCCCAAGGTCGAGGGCCGGATGCAGACCGTGGAGCGGGCGCTGCAGGAGTCCGAGGAGAACGAGTGGCGCCGGACGAACCCGGAGGCGCGGGCCCGCGCCGAGGGTCTGACCGGTCAGCTGCAGGCCGCCGTCGACAAGCTGCGTACGCAGATCGACGCGGCGCGCGCGCAGGGCAACAACTCCCGGGCGGACAAGCTCGCCAAGGAGCTGGAGGGCCGGCAGGCGCTGCTCGACCAGGCGCTGAAGGGCTTGCAGGAGTTCGGCGGCTGACGCGAGGTCCCAGATGTGCGAGGGCGGCCCCGGAGCGTGAAGCTCCGGGGCCGCCTTCGTGTTCGGCTGGTGGGCGCTACGGCCTGCGGGCCGAGGTGACGCGGTAGACGTCGTAGACGCCCTCCACGCCCCGTACGGCCTTCAGGACGTGCCCGAGGTGCTTCGGGTCACCCATCTCGAAGGTGAAGCGCGAGGTGGCCACCCGGTCGCGGGAGGTCTGGACGGCCGCCGACAGGATGTTGACGTGCTGGTCGGACAGGACGCGCGTGACGTCCGACAGCAGCCGGGAGCGGTCCAGCGCCTCGACCTGGATGGCGACCAGGAACACCGACGACTGGGTGGGCGCCCACTCGACTTCCAGGATCCGCTCGGGCTGCTGGGACAGTGAGTCGACGTTGACGCAGTCGGCGCGGTGCACCGAGACGCCGCTGCCGCGCGTGACGAAGCCGATGATCGGGTCTCCCGGCACCGGCGTACAGCAGCGCGCGAGCTTGACCCACACGTCGTCGACGCCCTTGACGACCACCCCGGGGTCGGCGCTCTTACGGCGCTTGCTGCGGCCGTGCGAGGGCGGCTCGCTCTCGGCGAGGTCCTCGTTGGCGGCCTCCTCGCCGCCGAGCGCCTGCACCAGCTTGTGGACGACGCCCTGCGCGGCGACATGGCCCTCGCCGATCGCCGCGTACAGCGACGAGATGTCGGGGTAGCGCATCTCGTGCGCGAGCGTGACCAGCGAGTCGCCGGTGAGGATGCGCTGGATCGGCAGGTTCTGCTTGCGCATCGCCTTGGCGATGGCGTCCTTGCCCTGCTCGATCGCCTCGTCACGGCGTTCCTTGGAGAACCAGCCACGGATCTTGTTCCTGGCCCGCGGCGACTTGACGAACCCCAGCCAGTCGCGTGACGGTCCCGCACCGGACGCCTTGGAGGTGAAGACCTCCACCAAGTCCCCGTTGTCGAGGGTCGATTCGAGCGGTACGAGCCGCCCGTTGACCCGCGCTCCTATGGTGCGGTGGCCGACCTCCGTGTGCACGGCGTACGCGAAGTCGACGGGCGTCGCGCCCGCGGGCAGCGCTATCACGTCGCCCTTCGGCGTGAACACGAAGACCTCGTTGCGCGACAGGTCGAAGCGGAGCGACTCCAGGAACTCGCTGGGGTCCTCGGTCTCCTTCTGCCAGTCGAGCAACTGCCGCAGCCACGCCATGTCGTTGACGGTGTCCTGGCCGCCGACCTTGCTGGTGGACCTGGGCACGTCGGTGCGCACCTTCGACGCCCCGGCGACGGCCTCCTGCTTGTACTTCCAGTGCGCGGCGATGCCGTACTCGGCGCGGCGGTGCATGTCGAAGGTGCGGATCTGCAGCTCGACGGGCTTGCCGTTGGGGCCGATGACCGTCGTGTGCAGCGACTGGTACATGTTGAACTTCGGCATCGCGATGTAGTCCTTGAACCGCCCCGGCACCGGATTCCACCGGGCGTGCACGGTGCCGAGCGCCGCGTAGCAGTCGCGGACGGTGTCGACGAGGACACGGATGCCGACCAGGTCGTAGATCTCCGCGAAGTCCCGGCCGCGGACGATCATCTTCTGGTAGACGCTGTAGTAGTGCTTCGGCCGGCCTGTGACGGTGGCCTTGATCCGGGCCGCCCGCAGGTCCGACTGCACCTCGTCGGTCACTATGGCCAGGTACTCGTCGCGCTTGGGGGCCCGCTCGGCGACGAGCCGGACGATCTCGTCGTACATCTTGGGGTAGAGGATCGCGAAGGCGAGGTCCTCCAGCTCCCACTTGATGGTGTTCATGCCCAGCCGGTGGGCCAGCGGTGCGTAGATCTCCAGCGTCTCGCGGGCCTTCTTCTCCTGCTTCTCCCGCTTGAGATACCGCATCGTGCGCATGTTGTGCAGCCGGTCGGCGAGCTTGATGACCAGGACCCGCGGGTCCTTGGCCATGGCGACGACCATCTTGCGTACGGTCTCGGCCTGCGCGGCCTCGCCGAACTTGACCCGGTCCAGCTTGGTGACCCCGTCGACGAGGAGGGCGACCTGCTCGCCGAAGTCCTTGCGCAGGGTGTCCAGGCCGTACTCGGTGTCCTCGACCGTGTCGTGCAGCAGGCCCGCCATCAGGGTGGCGGGGTCCATGCCCAGCTCGGCGAGGATCGTCGTGACGGCGAGGGGGTGGGTGATGTAGGGGTCGCCGCTCTTGCGCTTCTGGCCGCGGTGCCAGCGCTCGGCGACCTGGTAGGCGCTCTCGATCTGGCGCAGCGTCGCGGACTCGATCTTGGGGTCGTTGCCCCGGACCGTGCGCAGCAGCGGTTCGAGCACCGGGTTGTACGGGGACGAGCGCTGCACGCCGAGCCTGGCGAGCCGGGCCCTGACGCGGTTGGACGAGCCGCCGGAGCGCGCGGGCGTGGCCGGACCGGGCTTCGGGGCGGTGACGGGCGTGGGCGGCACGGGCGGGGCCTTGGCGGCCGGGG
>NZ_JTIY01000001.1:4923197-4933350 GCF_000818175.1 Streptomyces sp. AcH 505 | reverse complement strand
CGGGCGCCGGAGTCTCCGCCGGGGCCGTCTGCGCCGGATTCTGGGCGCGCTCCGCCTCGGGCGCTGCCGCGGGCTTCTCCTGCGGCGCGTCCGATGCCTTCGTTGCCCGGTTCTCGTGCTCGTCGGGCGTTGCGGCGGCCAGTGGCTGGGCCTCGTCTGGCAAGAGCGCTCCTCGTGCGGATCCGGGTCCCCCGGTCAGGCCCGAACCTCCATGGTATCGACCCTGGGCATTCCGCTCGCCCCGGGACTGGAGGGATTACACAACACAGGACGGGCGCCCGGTGTTCCCGGGCGCCCGTCCTGGTGTGCGTAAGAGATCGGTCAGACCGTGATCAGGGCCTCCAGCGGAGCCCCGCGCAGGGCCGGCTCCAGGCGGGCACGGCCCGCGAGGAAGCCGAGTTCCAGCAGTACGGCGACGCCCACGACCTCGGCGCCCGCCCGCCTGACCAGCTCAAGGGACGCCTCGGCCGTACCGCCGGTGGCCAGGACGTCGTCGATGACGATGACCCGGTCACCTTCGGCCAGGTCCTCGGCGTGCACCTCGATCTCGGCGCTGCCGTACTCCAGCTCGTACGTCTGCGACAGCGTCGCTCCCGGCAGCTTCCCCGCCTTGCGTACGGGGATGAAGCCGAGCCCGGCCCTGACGGCGACCGGGGCGGCGAGGATGAACCCGCGCGCCTCCAGACCGACGATCTTCGTGGCGCCCTGCCGGACACACACCTCGGCCAGCGCGTCGGTGAGCGCGGAGAACGCCTTGGGGTCGGCCAGCAGCGGGGTGATGTCCTTGAACATCACCCCCGGCTTGGGGTAGTCCGAGACGTCACGGATGCGGCTGAGCAGCAGCTCCCGTGTGCTGTCGTCCGTCATCGGCGCCGCCCCGAGGGCCGCCCGTTGTTGCGGTTGCGGCTGCGCGGTCCGTTGACCGAGCCGGCGGCGGCGGGAGTCGCACCGGCCGGGTCGCCGTCCGCCGGAGCGTCGTCGTCCGTGCCGTAGTCGGTCTGCTCGATCGACTCGCCCTTGGCCGCTGCGGCCGCCCGCTTGGCGAACACCCGCTTCTTCAGGGCCTTCATCTGCGGCTCGCTCTCCTTGAGGTCCGCCACCAGCGGGGTGGCGATGAAGATCGAGGAGTACGCACCGGCGGCGAGGCCGACGAACAGGGCCAGCGAGATGTCGTTCAGCGTGCCGGCACCGAGGAGGCCGCCGCCGATGAACAGCAGACCGGCGACCGGCAGCAGGGCGACCACCGTGGTGTTGATGGACCGCACCAGGGTGCCGTTGATCGAGCGGTTGGCGACCTCGCTGAAGGTCCAGCGGGACTGCTTGGTGATCCCCTTCGACTGCTCCTTGAGACTGTCGAAGACGACGACGGTGTCGTAGAGCGAGTAACCGAGAATGGTCAGCAGACCAATCACCGTGCCCGGTGTGACCTCGAAGCCGACGAGGGCGTAGACACCGACGGTGATGGTGAGGTCGTGGATCAGGGCGACGAGGGCGGCGACGGCCATCCGCCACTCGAAGGCGATGGCCAGATAGATCACCACCAGGACCAGGAAGATCCCCAGTCCGGTCCACGCCTTGTTGGCGACCGACTCTCCCCAGCTGGGACCGACCAGGTCGGCGGCGATCTTGCTCTCCGGGACGTTCAGGTCCTTGGAGAGCTCCGTCGTCACGGCGGCGGAGTTCTGCGGATTCAGGTCGCTGACCTGGATGCGCAGACCGTCGCTGCCGAGCTTCTGGACCACGACCTCGTGGCCGGGGGCCGCCGCCTCGGTGTCGGTCTGGGCCTTGGCGACCGAGGTGGTCGTGTGCTGAATGGTGAAGACAGCACCGCCCTTGAACTCGATGCCCATGTTGAGACCGCGCACCGCCAGGCCGACGATGGCCGTGATGGTGATCAGGATCGAGATCCCGTACCAGATCTTGCGCTTCCCGACGAAGTCGTAGCCGACCTCGCCACGGTAGAGCCGGGCGCCGAATGCACCGAGTCGCGACATCTCACGCCTCCTTCGGGTGGTCGGTGGGGCCGCCGGTGCGGCGGGAGCGGCGCAGGGGCGGCTTGGCCCCGAGACGCTTCGGGTCGAGACCCGACCACGGGCTGCCGCTGGAGAAGAACTTGGTGCGGGCGAGGAGCGTCATGACCGGCTTGGTGAAGAAGAACACCACGACCACGTCGAGGATCGTGGTCAGGCCGAGGGTGAACGCGAAGCCCTGCACCTTGCCGACCGTGACGAGGAACAGCACGGCTGCGGCGAGGAACGACACGAAGTCGGAGACCAGGACGGTGCGCCGGGCGCGCGGCCAGGCGCGCTCGACGGCGGGACGCAGGGTCCTGCCCTCTCTGATCTCGTCCCGGATCCGTTCGAAGTACACGATGAACGAGTCCGCCGTAATACCGATGGCGACGATCGCACCGCAGACCGCCGGCAGGTTCAGCGCGAAGCCGATACCCGGGCCGAGCAGCGACATGATCACGTACGTGAGGATGCCGGAGGTCAGCAGGCTGAGCAGCGCGATCAGCGACAGACCCCGGTAGTAGGCCACCAGGTAGATGATGACCAGGGCCAGCCCGATGGCGCCCGCGATCAGCCCCGCCTGGAGCTGTTCGGTGCCGAGCGCGGCGGTGACCGTACTGACGCTCTCCTCCTTGAAGGACAGCGGCAGCGCGCCGTACGAGAGCACGTTCGCGAGGTCCTGCGCGGACTGCTGGGTGAAGCTGCCGGAGATCTCGGCGCTGGCGCCGAGGGTCTGGCTCACCGAGGGCGCCGAGACGACGTTGCCGTCCAGCACGATGGCGAACTGGTTCATCGGCTGCTGCTGCTTCGAGAGCTTCGTGGTGATCGACTGGAACTTCTTCGTGCCGCCACCGGTGAAGTCGAGGGTGACGATCCACATGCCGCGCTGCGGGTCGAGGACGCCCTTGGACTTGGAGACGTCGGTGCCTTCGAGCTCGGCCGGGCCGAGGACGTACTTGGCCCACTGCTTGTCCGAGTCCTGACCGCAGGCCACGATCGTGTCCTTGGGCGCTGAGCTCTGGTTGACCGTGGTGCGCTGGGCCTTGCTCGTGCAGTTGAGGTTCTCGAACTTCTTCTGCAGAGCGGCCGTGGCCGGGTCCGGCGGCGGTGTCGCGGCCGGCGGGCTGGCCGGGGCGCTCGGGTCGGTCGCACCCGGGGTCGGCGTCGGCGAGGGCGCCTTCTTCAGGGCGCCCGTCACGGCACGGCCCTGGGTGGTGGCGCTGGACGACGGCGAGGCCTTGTCGCCCGACGTGCCCGCGGAGGACTCGGCGCTCGGCTTGCCGCTCGGGGAGCCGCTGGGCGAACCGGACGGCGACGCGCTGGGCGAGCCGGACGGCTGGGGCGCCGTCGGGCCGCCGGCGGCGACGGTGAGCACCGGCCGGAAGTACAGCTGGGCCGTCTGGCCGACCTGGTCGCGGGCCTGCTTCTCGTTCGTCCCCTTGGGGATGTTCACGATGATGTTCTTGGAGCCCTGGGTCTGAACCTCGGCCTCCGAGACACCAAGACCGTTGACACGCCGGTCGATGATGCTGACCGCCGTGTCCATGTTGGTCTTGTTGATCGCGTTCGGCTTGCCCGGCGTGTTCTTCGCCTCGAGCGTGATGCTCGTGCCGCCCGCGAGGTCGATCCCCAGCCGCGGCGTGACATGACCGGACCAGAACATCCCGCCCGTGAGGGCGACCATGACGATCAGGAACAGTGTCAGGGTGCGGCCCGGCTTGCCCCGCCCCGCCTGCCTTCGGCCCTTATTAGGTGCTGCCACCTTCTCGTTTCTCCCTGTCCAACCGCCCCTCGCCCGGTATGCGCCGGAGCGGCCACGAAGTGTTGTGAGGACCTGCCCCCGCAGAAATCGGCAGGGTCCGTGCACCGCTGAGGGCCGCAGGACGGCCCACGGTCGCGGTAGTCGCGGACGGGACTACTTCGCGTCGGCCTCGCCGTCGGCCTTGCTGTCCTTGGCGTCGGCCTCGGCCTTCGCGTCGGCCTTGGCGGCCTTCAGCTCGGGCTCGGCGTCGGCCGCCTCGTCGTCCTCGGGCTTCTTGCCGAGGTCGATCTTGGCCGTGGCAGGGGTGTCGCCGGCCTCGGTCAGGGAAGAAGCGTCGTCGGGGACGATCGCACCGTCACCCAGAGCGTCTTCCTGGGAGGGGTCTTCGCCGTGGACGATGCGGTTGTACTCCTCGTCGTCCATGACGGCGCCGATGGCGTTCTTGGCGTACACGGCGTGGACTCCGGGAGCTACCTCAAGGAGGACCATTTCGTCGTGCACCTCCTTGACGGTGGCGTACATGCCCCCGATCGTGCGGACGCCGATGCCGGGCTGCATGTCGTTGCGCATCGACGCGGCCGCCGCTTGCTTCTTCTTGGCGGACCGGGTCATCAGGAACATGGCCCCGATGAGCACGATGAAGGGGAGGATGGTCACGAGACTCACGGGAGGGAACTTCCTTCGCACGACCGCGCTTGTCGAACGGCCTTGTATACGGGGGTGGGCACACCGGCCCGGAAGGGCGGCATCGGCGGAGTCTAAGCGAGTCCGCATCATTGGAACAACGCCCAGCATCGCACCGGGGTTCCTCGGTTGGCGAGAGCGATCTCCGTCACGCCCCGAAGAGACCCTGTTGTCCGCTTGCGCCCGGTGTCTGCTGCGGGGGTGTGAGACCCATATGTGCCCAGGCGGCGGGCGTCGCCACCCGGCCGCGCGGGGTGCGCGCGAGCAGTCCCTCCCGTACGAGGAAGGGCTCGGCGACCTCTTCGACCGTCTCCCGCTCCTCCCCCACGGCGACCGCGAGGGTCGAAAGTCCCACGGGTCCGCCGCCGAACAGCTTCAGCAGCGCCTGGAGCACGGCCCGGTCGAGGCGGTCGAGTCCCCGGGCGTCGACCTCGTAGACCTTGAGGGCCACGGCAGCCACCTCACGGGTGATGAAGCCGTCGGCCTTGACCTGCGCGTAGTCCCGTACCCGGCGCAGCAGGCGGTTGGCGATACGGGGGGTGCCCCGGGAGCGTCCGGCGATCTCCGCGGCGCCCTCGGCGTCGATCTCCAGATCGAGCAGCTGCGCCGAGCGGTGCAGGACCCGCTCCAGCTCCACGCTCTCGTAGAACTCCATGTGCCCGGTGAAGCCGAACCGGTCGCGCAGCGGCGGCGGCAGCAGCCCGGCCCTGGTGGTGGCGCCGACCAGGGTGAACGGCGGAAGCTCCAGCGGGATGGCGGTCGCCCCCGGACCCTTGCCGACGATCACGTCGACCCGGTAGTCCTCCATGGCCATGTAGAGCATTTCCTCGGCGGGCCGCGACATCCGGTGGATCTCGTCGAGAAAGAGGACTTCGCCCTCCTGCAATGAGGAAAGGATCGCGGCGAGATCGCCCGCGTGCTGGATGGCGGGGCCCGAGGTGATCCGGATCGGCGCGTTCATCTCGGCTGCGATGATCATGGACAGCGTGGTCTTGCCGAGCCCCGGCGCCCCGGAGAGCAGCACATGGTCGGCGGTCGCGCCGCGCGCGCGGGCCGCCTTGAGCACCAGGTCGAGCTGTTCCCTGACGCGCTCCTGGCCGACGAACTCGTCGAGCGACTTGGGCCGCAGGGCCGCCTCGACGGCCTGATCCTCACCGTCGGCCGACGAGCCGACGAGCCGCTCGGCCTCGTCCGCCGTCGTCTCGCTGCTGCTGTCGTCCCAGCTCACTGAAGTACACCTCGGGGTCGGCTCAACGGGTTCGGTTCAGGCTCTGGAGCGCGGCGCGCAGCAGCTGCGGCACGGGGGGCTGCAGTCCTTCGGCGACGGCGGCCTCGGCCTGCGGCGCGACCAGCGCCACCGCCTCGTCCGCCTCGCGGGTGGCGTAGCCGAGGCCGATCAGCGCGGCGTGCAGCTGGTCGCTCCAGGAGGCGGAGACGGCCGTCCCGATGCCCTGTGCCCTGCCGGGGCCGACCGGCTCGCCGAGCCGGTCCTTCAGTTCGAGGAGCAGCTTCTGGGCGCCCTTCTTGCCGATGCCGGGCACGGCGGTCAGCGTCTTCTCGTCGCCCGTGGCGACCGCGACGCGCAGCGTGTCGGGGGCGTGCACGGCGAGCATCGCCTGGGCGAGCCGTGGCCCGACGCCGCTCGCGGTCTGGAGCAGTTCGAAGGTCTGCCGCTCGTCGTCGTCGGCGAACCCGTAGAGCGTCAGGGAGTCCTCCCTGACGACCAGTGAGGTGGCGAGCTTCGCCTGCTGTCCGACGCGCAGTTCGGCGAGGGTGCCGGGGGTGCACTGCACGGACATGCCGATGCCGCCGACCTCGATCACGGCCGTGGTCGGGGCGAGAGCGGCGACGGGGCCGCTGACGAAGGCGATCATCGGGTGACCTTACGTACGGAGGTGGGGATACGGGACGGGCGGGCGGCCGCGTGCGCCTGCTGGAGACGGTTCATGGCGGGGGCGCGCCAGATGTGGCAGATGGCGAGCGCCAGCGCGTCGGCGGCGTCGGCCGGCTTGGGCGGCGCCGCCAGCCGCAGCAGCCGGGTCACCATCGCGCCGACCTGCGCCTTGTCCGCCCGTCCGCTGCCGGTGACGGCGGCCTTGACCTCGCTGGGGGTGTGCAGGGCGACGGGGATGCCACGGCGCGAAGCGCAGAGCATGGCGACGGCGCTCGCCTGGGCCGTGCCCATCACCGTACGCACATTGTGCTGGGCGAACACCCGCTCCACCGCGACGAGTTCGGGCTTGTGCTCGTCCAGCCAGGCCTCGATGCCCTGCTCGATGGCGACCAGCCGCATGCCGATCTCCGCGTCGGCGGGCGTCCGCACCACTCCGACACCCAGCATCGTCAGGGGGCGGCCCGCCACACCCTCGACCACTCCGACACCGCACCGGGTCAGCCCGGGGTCAACGCCCAGAACCCGCATCGCACGCCTCCCCTTCAGTCGCTGATCAGCACAGTATCTGTCACGACTGACAACGCGACGGGCCGACGGGCGGGCGCGTCCCCCCGTCGGCCCGTCGGCATGAGGCCGCGTCAGGTGTCGACCTTCTCCATGACTTCGTCCGACACGTCGAAGTTGGCGAAGACGTTCTGCACGTCGTCGCTGTCCTCCAGCGCGTCGATCAGCTTGAAGATCTTGCGGGCGCCCTCTTCGTCCAGCTCGACCTGCATGGTCGGGACGAAGTTGGCGTCGGCCGAGTCGTAGTCGATGCCGGCCTCCTGGAGCGCGGTGCGCACCTGCACCAGGTCGGTGGCCTCGCTGAGCACCTCGAAGGTCTCGCCGAGGTCGTTGACCTCTTCGGCGCCCGCGTCGAGCACCGCGCCGAGCACGTCGTCCTCGCCCAGCTCACCCTTGGGGACGATGACGACGCCCTTGCGGTTGAAGAGGTACGAGACGGAACCGGGGTCGGCCATCGAGCCGCCGTTACGGGTCATCGCGACCCGCACGTCCGAGGCTGCGCGGTTGCGGTTGTCGGTGAGGCACTCGATGAGGACCGCGACACCGTTGGGCCCGTAGCCCTCGTACATGATCGTCTCGTAGTCGGCGCCACCGGCTTCGAGGCCGGAGCCGCGCTTGACCGCCGAGTCGATGTTCTTGTTGGGCACCGAGCTCTTCTTCGCCTTCTGGATGGCGTCGAACAGCGTCGGGTTGCCCTCGACATCGGCGCCGCCGGTGCGGGAAGCGACCTCGATGTTCTTGATCAGCTTCGCGAAGAGCTTGCCGCGCTTGGCATCGATCACGGCCTTCTTGTGCTTCGTCGTAGCCCATTTAGAGTGGCCGGACATCTGCCTGTCTCCTTCGCGTAACCAATCCTGCTCCGTTCGGCAGAGATCCTACCGGGACGGCGTCACCGGCAGGCGCGCACCATATCCGCGAAGAACCCGTGCAGCCGGTGATCACCCGTGAGTTCCGGGTGGAACGACGTCGCGAGGGCGTTCCGCTGCCGCACGGCGACGACATGGCCCCCGTGCTCGGCCAGCACCTCGACCTGCGCACCCACCGACTCCACCCACGGCGCGCGGATGAAGACACCCTCGACGGGACCGACCCCGGTGACGTCCACCGCCGCTTCGAACGACTCGTTCTGCCGTCCGAACGCGTTCCTGCGGACGATCATGTCGATACCGCCGATGGTCTCCTGGCCCGACCGCGGGTCGAGGATCTTCTCCGCCAGCATGATCATCCCCGCGCACGTGCCGTAGACCGGCATCCCGGCCCGTACCCGCTCACGCAGCGGCTGAAGCATGCCGAAGAGCACGGCCAGCTTCGACATGGTCGTGGACTCGCCGCCCGGCACGATCAGCCCGTCCACCTCGGCCAGCTCCTGCGGCCTGCGCACGGTCCCGGCCACGGCGCCGACCTCCGTCAGCGCCGCCAGATGCTCCCGGACGTCGCCCTGGAGCGCCAGGACCCCGATCAGGGGCGGCTGTTCACCAGCCACGGTTCGCGAAGTGCTCGGCGTCGGACAGGGTGTCGAGGTTGATGCCGACCATGGCCTCGCCGAGGTCGCGCGAGGCGTCCGCGATGATCTTCGGGTCGTCGAAGAACGTGGTGGCCTTGACGATCGCGGCCGCGCGCTTGGCCGGGTCGCCCGACTTGAAGATGCCGGACCCGACGAAGACGCCCTCGGCGCCGAGCTGACGCATCAGCGCCGCGTCCGCCGGGGTCGCCACACCGCCCGCCGAGAACAGCACCACGGGCAGCTTGCCCAGCTCGGCGACCTCCCGGACGATCTCGTACGGCGCGCGCAGCTCCTTGGCCGCCGCGTACAGCTCGTTGCTGTCGTACCCGCGCAGCCGGGCGATCTCGTTCTTGATCTGCCGCAGGTGGCGCACGGCCTCGACGACGTTGCCGGTGCCGGCCTCGCCCTTCGACCGGATCATGGCCGCGCCCTCGGCGATCCGCCGCAGCGCCTCACCCAGGTTGGTCGCACCGCACACGAACGGGGTGGTGAACGCCCACTTGTCCGAGTGGTTGACCTCGTCCGCGGGCGTCAGCACCTCCGACTCGTCGATGTAGTCGACGCCGAGCGACTGGAGGACCTGCGCCTCCACGAAGTGCCCGATCCGGGACTTGGCCATGACCGGGATCGACACCGCCCCGATGATCCCCTCGATCATGTCCGGGTCGGACATCCGGGCCACCCCGCCGTCCTTGCGGATGTCGGCGGGCACCCGCTCCAGAGCCATCACGGCCACCGCGCCTGCGTCCTCGGCGATCTTCGCCTGCTCCGGCGTGACGACGTCCATGATCACGCCGCCCTTGAGCTGCTCTGCCATGCCGCGCTTGACGCGTGCGGTGCCGGTTTCGGGGGTCTGGGGGCTGGTGGACACGGAGCGACCTCACTGGACTGGGAAGTATGTGGCTCCTTCAAGAGAACGCCTGGTCACCGGTCCACAGCAAGGGCCACCGGAGAGCCGGTGGATCCTTCTCAGCTCACCGGCCGGGCCGCGAGCGCGGTGGGCGGCTCGTCGTCCATCTCGAACGTCGGCGAGAACGGTGCGTGGCCGGCGAGCCGGAACCAGCGCACCTTGCGGTGCCGCCGCAGGGCGCGGGCGGCGCGTACGGCGTCGTTGTGGAAGAGCCGCGCCATCGGTACGCGGCGCACGGCGGCGGCGAGTTCGTCGGCCGCCTCCTCCCCGCCGGGCGCGGCCCGCACGGCCTCGACCTGCTCGGGCTCCCCGAACACGGCCCGCAACGCCTGGCTCAACTCGCTCTCCGCCACCTCCCGCTGCTCCTCCTCGGCCTGCCGGGCGGCGTGCGTGGCCTCGTACAGGACGAGCGAGGCGGCGGGATCGAGCAGGCCGGAGGTGGCGAGCTCCTGCGCGACGGACGCCCGCCGCAGCAACTGCGCGTCAAGGGCGGCGCGGGCGGCGTCGATACGGGCGTGCAGCCGGTCGAGCCGCCCGGCGGTCCAGCTCAGGTAGAGCCCGATGGCGATGGCGATGCCGACGATCCAGATGATGGTTTGCGTCACGTGCGCAGGCTAGTCGTCGTGCGGCGGGTGTTTGTCGTCCGGCCGGTGGTCGGTGCGGGGTGGTGGTTGCGGTGGTTGCCGGGGGCCGTTCCGGGGTCGCGTCCTGCGCGGTGTCGCCGTCCGGCGCGGTTCGGGGTTGCGGGTGGTGGTTGCGGTTGTCGCCGGGTGCCGTTCCGGGGAGGCGTCCTGCGCTGCATGATTTACGGCGCGTACTCCCC
>NZ_JTIY01000001.1:4909580-4922503 GCF_000818175.1 Streptomyces sp. AcH 505 | reverse complement strand
GGGGGTGTCCGGACGTAAGGCGAAGGAGCTCATGCGACAAGCAGTCCGGACACCCCCCTCCGCAGGACCCGGACACCGCCACCAGACAGCGAGACCGCAACCACGACCCGCAACCCCGGACGGCTAGTCCCGCGCCGCCAAGCCGAAGCGCGCCCTGAAGCCCGTCGCCCTCTCGTCCGTCGCCACCGACGCCGCGCCGTCCGTCACCGTCTCGTACACGGCCAAAATATCCGCGCCCACCGTCGACCAGTCGAACCGCCGCACATGCGCGCTCCCGCGCTCCCGCAGTTCCGCGCGGCGCGACGCGTCGCCCAGCAGCCGGATCGCCGCGTCCGCCAGCGCGTCCGCGTCCTCGTTCGCGAACAGCTCGCCCGCCGCGCCCTGGTCCAGGACCTGGGCGAACGCGTCCAGGTCGCTCGCCAGCACCGCAGCGCCCGCGGACATCGCCTCGACCAGGATGATGCCGAAGCTCTCGCCGCCCGTGTTGGGCGCCACGTACACGTCGAGGCTGCGCAGCAGCCTCGCCTTGTCCGCGTCGCTCACCATCCCCAGGAACTCGACCTGCCCGCGCAGCGCCTTGGGCAGGGACTCGACGGCTTCCTTCTCGTCGCCGCGTCCCGCCACCAGCAGCCGCGTCCCGGGGTAGGCCGCGAGAATCTTCGGCAGCGCCTTCATCAGGACCGGCATCCCCTTGCGGGGCTCGTCGATGCGGCCGATGAAGCCGATCGTGCCGCCCTGCCACGCCGGGTTGGGCTCGGCGTCGGCGAAGAAGTCGACGTCGACCCCGTTGGGGATGACGACGGCGTCGCCGCCGAGGTGTTCGACCAGTGTCCGGCGCGCGTACTCGCTGACCGCGATCCGCGCGCTGATCTTCTCCAGCGCGTTCTGCAGGATCGGGTACGCCGCGATCATCGCGCGTGAGCGCGGGTTGGACGTGTGGAACGTCGCGACGGTCGGGCCCGACGCCGCCCAGCAGGCGAGCAGTCCGAGGGACGGCGAGGTCGGCTCGTGGATGTGCATCACGTCGAACTCGCCCTCGTGCAGCCAGCGGCGTACGCGGGCGGCCGAGAGGAAGCCGAAGTTGAGCCGGGCCACCGAGCCGTTGTACGGGACGGGCACCGCGCGCCCGGCCGAGACGACGTACGGCGGCAGCGGGGTGTCGTCGTCAGCCGGGGCGAGGACGGACACCGTGTGGCCCAGCCGGATCAGATGCTCCGCCAGGTCCCTGATGTGGAACTGGACGCCGCCCGGCACGTCCCAGGAGTACGGGCAGACGATGCCGATCTTCACGCGGACCCCTCACGCGGTTCGAGGTCCGCCACCCACAGCCGTTGCAGCATGTGCCAGTCCTCCGGATGGTCGGCGATCCCGCCGGCGAAGGCGTCGGCCACCGCCTGTGCCATGACAGACGTCTTTTCCGCGCGGGTACCTGTCTCCGGTACGTCCACGGGCGGATGGACCCGGCCCTGCATCACCGGCGACTCGTCGTACCAGAGGGTCACCGGCAGGAGCAGCGCGCCGGTCTGCTGCGCCAGCAGCGCGGGGCCCGCCGGCATCCGCGCCGTGTCGCCGAAGAAGTCGACCTCCACGCCGGAAGCCGACAGGTCGCGGTCGGCGACGAGACAGACGAGGCCGCCCTCGCGCAGCCGCCGGGCGAGCGTGCCGAACGCGGCGCCGCCGGTGTGCGGCAGCACCTCCATGCCGAGGCTTTCGCGGTAGGCGACGAACCTGTCGTACAGCGTCTCCGGTTTGAGCCGTTCGGCGACGGTCGTGAAGGGCACCCCGAGGCAGCGGGTGACCCAGACGCCCGCGAGGTCCCAGTTGGCCAGGTGGGGCAGCGCCAGTATGACGCCACGGCCCGCGGCCAGGCCGTCGGTGAGGTGGTGGAGTCCCTTGGGATCGAATCCGGCGGCGGCGCGCTCGTCGCTCCAGCTGGGCAGCCGGAACGACTCCATCCAGTACCGCATGTACGAGCGCATGCCGGCCTTGGACAGCTCGGCGAGCCGCTCGGGGCCCGCGTCGGGCACGACGCGCGCCAGGTTGGATTCGAGCCGCTGGACGCTCTTGCCGCGCCGCTTCCACGCGATGTCGGCGATGTTCCTGCCGAGGGCGACGGCGGCGGGCTCGGGGAGCTTCTTGACGGTGCCCCAGCCCAGTCCGTACAGCGCGTCGGTCACCCGGTCGCTCGCGCCGCTCATGACGTGGTCTCACTCCCCCGTCCGGTGCCGGCGGCCGCGGCGTCCGCCTCGGCGGACTCCCTGCGGACGGTGATGACCCGCTGGGCGAGCGTCACCGCGCTGCCTGCCGCCACGATCCACAGGGCGATCGGCAGCAGGATCTCGATCCCGGGGACGCCGAAGGTCCGGTGGAATCCGGCGAGTCCGGCGGCGACCAGGGAGATCACCAGCCGCTCGGCGCGCTCGACGAGTCCGTTGACGGCGACCGGCAGTCCGATGGCCTCGCCGCGTGCCTTCGTGTACGACACGACCTGGCCGCTGGCGAGGCAGAAGATCGCGACGGCGCACAGCATGTTGTTGTCGCCGCTGCCCGCGTACCAGAGCGCGAAGCCGCCGAAGACGGCCCCGTCGGCGACCCGGTCCAGGGTCGAGTCGAGGAACGCGCCCCAGCGGCTGGAGATGCCGGCCTGCCGGGCCATGTTGCCGTCGACGAGGTCGGAGAAGACGAAGACGGTGGCGACGATCGTGCCCCAGAAGAACTCTCCACGAGGGAAGAAGACCAGCGCGCCCGCCATCACTCCGGCTGTGCCGATGAGCGTGACCGCATCGGGGCTGACCCCTCGGCGGAGCAGAAACGCGGCGAACGGTGTGAGGACACGCGTGAAAAATGCACGCGCGTACTTGTTCAGCATGGCCTTCCCGACGGTCGGTGGGCCGCGCGGCCCCGACGGCCACCGGCTGGCCCATCGTAGCCACGACCGGCGGGCTCCACCGCCGGGTACCCGCCCCATGCGTGGCGTGCGACGTATGGACGGACCGTGGAGCGAGTGGAAAGCTCGAAGGACCACCGCGGGGCACAGCCGGAGCGGGAGGCTTGATCATGGGCGACAAGGCGCACACACATACCGGGGCCGCGGGCGGGGTGGCGGTCGCCGACCGGCCGTCCGCCGTACGGAACGTGGTCCTGGTCGGCCACAGCGGATCGGGCAAGACCACGCTCGTCGAGGCGCTGGCGCTGACCGCGGGGGCGGTCAACAGGGCGGGCCGGGTCGAGGACGGCGGGACGGTCTCGGACTACGACGAGATCGAGCACCGCCAGCACCGCTCCGTACAGCTCTCGCTGGTGCCGCTGGAGTGGGGCGGCTGCAAGATCAATCTGCTGGACACCCCCGGCTACGCCGATTTCGTCGGGGAGCTCAGGGCCGGTCTGCGCGCGGCGGACGCGGCCCTTTTCGTGGTGTCGGCCGCGCAGGACGCGCAGTCGGTCCCCGCGACGACCCGGGCGGTGTGGGACGAGTGCGCGGCCGTGGGGATGCCGCGGGCCATCGTCGTCACGCATCTGGACACGGCGCGCACCAGCTTCGAGACGATGACCGACATCTGCGGCCGGATCTTCGGCGGCGCCGACCCCGACGCCGTACTGCCGCTCTACCTGCCCGTACGTGGCCCCGAGGCGGCCGACGGGCACGCGCGGGCCACGGGTCTCGTGGGGCTCCTCTCGCAGCGGATCTTCGACTACTCGACGGGCGAGCGCAGGACCGGTGCCCCGGCGGCCGGGCAGCTGCCGCTCATCGAGGCGGCCCGCGCGCGGCTGATCGAGGGGATCATCGCGGAGAGCGAGGACGAGACCCTGATGGACCGGTATCTCGGCGGCGCGGACATCGCCGTCGGGACGCTGACCGGGGATCTGGAGAAGGCGGTCGCGCGCGGGGTCTTCCATCCGGTGCTCGCCGCGGCGCCGGCGCCGCCCGACGGCAGGCAGGGGCTCGGTACGGTCGAGCTGCTGGAGCTGATCACCGGCGGCTTCCCCTCCCCGCTGGAGCGCGCCGCCCCCGCCGTGACGACGCCGGGCGGCACGCCGCGCGCCGGCATCAGCTGCGATCCGGGCGGCCCGCTGGTCGCCGAGGTGGTCAAGACGGCGTCCGACCCGTACGTGGGGCGGCTCTCGCTGGTACGGGTGTTCTCCGGGACGCTGCGGCCCGACGAGACGGTGTGCGTGTCGGGGCACGGCACGGAGGACGAGCGGATCGGCGCGCTGTCGTCCCCTTTCGGCAAGCGGCAGCGGGTGCTGCCGCGCTGTGTCGCCGGTGATCTCGCGTGTGTGGCGAAGCTGTCGAGCGCGGAGACGGGTGACACGCTTTCCGCCAAGGACGAGCCGCTGCTGATGGTGCCGTGGACCATGCCGGAGCCGCTGCTGCCGCTGGCCGTCGAGGCGCACGGCAAGGCGGACGAGGACCGGCTGTCGCACGGTCTGGCCCGGCTGGTGGCCGAGGATCCGACGATGCGCCTCGAACAGAACCAGGACACCCGTCAGGTCGTCCTGTGGTGCCTCGGGGAGGCGCACGCGGACGTGGCGCTGGACCGGCTGCGGAACCGGTACGGCGTGCGGGTGGACACCGTGCCGTACCGGGTGCCGCTCAGGGAGACCTTCGGCGACCCGGCCGCCGGGCGCGGCCGGCATGTCAAACAGTCGGGCGGGCACGGCCAGTTCGCGATCTGTGAGATCGACGTGGAGCCGCTGCCGCCCGGTTCGGGCATCGAGTTCGTCGACCGGGTGGTGGGCGGTTCGGTGCCGCGGCAGTTCGTCCCGTCCGTCGAGAAGGGCGTACGGACCCAGGCGGCGCAGGGAGTCACCGCCGGCTTCCCGCTGGTCGACATCCGCGTCACGCTGCACGACGGGAAGGCGCATTCCGTCGACTCCTCGGACGCCGCATTCCAGACGGCCGGCGCGCTGGCCCTGCGCGAGGCGGCGGCCGCCGCCGTCCTCAGCCTGCTGGAACCGGTCGCCGAGCTACGCGTGACGGTGCCCGACGAGTACGTCGGCCCGGTGATGAGCGATCTGACGGGCCGCCGCGGCCGGGTGGTCGGCACCGAACAGGCGAGCCGGGGAAGGACGTCGGTCAGGGCCGAGGTGCCCGAACTGGAGATCGGCCGGTACGCGGTCGAGCTGCGCTCCGTCTCGCACGGCACCGGCCGGTTCAGCCGCTCGTACGCCCGTCACGAGGCCATGCCGGGGCCGTTGGCCGAGAAGCTACGGATACGGGACGCGAACGGGGCGTAGTCACGGCCGTACCTGACGCGGAAGCCGCGCCCCCGCTACGCTTGGGGTGCCCAGCTCAGCAGGTGTGCAGGGGCTGCTGGTTGGGAAAAGGCCGCACAGCGGATCCTGGCGGCGGACAGTGGGGGCGGCAGTGGCGAATGACGGTTTCGACTTCAGCCCGGGAGCGCAGGTCCCGCTCACGGGCTCGGCCGGGCAGACGGCGGCCACCCATGCCCTGGCGTCGGCCGCCTACCGGGACAGCCCGGTCGAGGAGATCCTCAAGGCCGACAACGAGTGGCACAAGTCGGCGGTGTCGAAGCCCGCGTTCAAGCTCTTCAAGCCCAATCTCGGCGAGGCGTTCTCCCGGGCCGTCCAGGTCCGGATGCTGGGCGGGGCGCGTGCGGCGCTCATCCAGTCGTTCGGCACGGAGCCGCAGACCGTGGTGGAGCACTGCCTCGCGGCCAACCGGATACGCAAGGAGCGCGACCAGAAACTGACCCTGGTGACGCTGGTGTTCGGGGTGGTCTTCCTGCCGGGGCTGCTGGTGTGGCTCGCGGTGTTCCAGCTGCGCAAGAGCCTGTCGGGGGCGAAAAACAAGGGCGCGGGCGCCATCGGCATGCTGCTCCTGGTGGCGGTGGCCGTGCTGGCGGTGCTCTTCCTGGTGAAGCTGCCCTTCGGCGGGGTGGCCGGCTGGTACGTACGCGGGGCCGTGCTGGCCCCGGTCGTGGGCTGGGTGATCGCCAAGCGGATCTGTGAGTCGACGGCGCGGGACCTGCGGGTGCGCTGGGAGGATCTGCTCTCCGGCGGCGGCATCGGTGCCAAGATCCCCGAGGCGGTGCCCGGGCACCCGAACGAGATATCCCGCGAACAGCTGCGCCAGGGGCTGCAGAAGCTGACGGCCGAGCAGCAGTCGAACGTCGTGTTCTACGCGGGACCCAAGGGCATCCTGGGGATGGGCACCCGGTGGGGCAGCTGGCAGCTCGCCGAACAGCTGCTGCCCAAGGACCCCACCAAGGAGATCCACGGCTTCCGCAGCTGGGACGTGATACGCGCGATCCATGACCAGATGAAGCTGCTGGAGCGCGGCCCGCTGAACACCGGCGGTTTTCCGACCCCTTCGGTCAAGCACTGGATCGTCTCACCGGTCGGCGAGGGCGCGGGATCGGTCTCCCGGCCCGAGGGGCAGGATGTGGAGGCCTTCCAGATCAAGGGCCACGAGATACAGCGCATCTGCAACCACCAGCAGTTCGGCAGCGGCAACCGGCACTATCTGGGCGTTCAGTTCACGCTCTGGGACGGCCAGTTGGTGATCACGATGATGATCACCGTGACCGTGCTGCACGAGACGCTGCGCATCGAGGTCACCGGACACGCGCTGGGCCCGGTGCACTCGCTGTTCACCAGCAAGCCCGCGGCGAAGACCATCACCGTCTCCAAGACCGTCAAGTTCTGGGAGACCACGACCCGGAATCTGCCGCTGGTCGACTCGAACGAGGTCGTCAGGCTCGCGGTGCGCGCGCCGCTCGTCTGGTACCCGGCGGTCCTCGACCACCTCGGCGGCAAGCTCACGCTGCCCGAGCCGTTCGGCCCGCGGCACGCCTGGGCCGACCAGCCGTGGCGGCACCGCTTCATGGCGGACGACGCGATGCGGGCGGCCACGCCCGTCCTGCGGGTCGCGCACAACGCGGCCATGCGGGTGCTGGAGGAGCACGGCGTGGACACCGACAACTTCGGCAACCGCGCGGGCTTCCTCAGCGGTGTGGTGCAGGACCCGGCGCCGCGGAAGGTCGACACGTACGACGCGTGAGCGGAGCCGGCCGGGTCAGGAGCCGGCCGGCCAGGCCTCGGCGAGCATCGTCCGGGTGTCGGCGAGCAGTTGGGGCAGCACCTTGGTATGTCCGACGACCGGCATGAAGTTGGTGTCCCCGCCCCAGCGCGGCACGACGTGCTGGTGCAGATGCGCGGCGATGCCCGCTCCCGCCGACGCGCCCTGGTTCATGCCGATGTTGAAGCCGTGCGCCCCTGAGGCGGTCCGCAGCGCGGTCATCGCCCGCTTGGTGAAGGCGCCCAGCTCCGCGGTCTCCGGGTCGTCCAGCTCCGTGTAGTCGGCGACGTGCCGGAACGGCACCACCATCAGATGGCCGCCGTTGTACGGGTAGAGGTTCAGCACCGCGTACACCCGCTCACCACGGGCGATGATCAGGCCGTCCTCGTCCGACTTCGCCGGGATGGAACAGAACGGACAGCCGTCGCCGGCCTCGGGCCCCGTGGGCTTGTTCTCACCCTGGATGTAGGCCATCCGGTGGGGTGTCCACAGGCGCTGGAACGCGTCCGGGGTCCCCACTCCGATCTGCTGCTCCGGCTCAGTCGTCATGCAATGCAGCATATGACTTCGCCCCGCCGAGGCGTGTCGTCGGCCCCGCTCCCGGCGGCGCACCGCGATGCTGGGCCGATGGATGTCCCGAGCGGCCCCGACCGGCAGCGCCGCTGGGAGCAGCGCATGGAGTTTCCGCTGCTCCTGGCCTCGCTGGTGTTTCTCGCCTGCTACGCGGTACGGGTCCTCGCGAACGACGCCGACCAGTTCTGGCGGGCTCTCGCGCTGATCCTCGCCCTGCTGACCTGGGCGCTCTTCCTCGGGGACTATCTGGTGCGGCTGCGGCTCAGCCGGCAGGGCGCCGGATTCCTGCGCACGCACTGGCTGGACACCGTGGTGGTGCTGCTGCCGCTGCTGCGGCCGCTGCGGATCGTGAGCACGTATCTGGCGGTGCAGCGCCGCAGGGACCGCCCCCGCTTCAGCCTGTACGGGCGGGTGATGATGTACGCCGGTCTTTCGGCGCTGCTGCTCACCTTCGCCGCCGCGCTGGCCGTGTTCCAGCAGGAGCGGGGCGCGCCCGGTGCCACGATCCGTACCTTCGGCGACTCGGTGTGGTGGGCGTGCTCGGCGATCACGACGGTCGGGTACGGCGACGTGACGCCGGTGACCCCGTGGGGGCGGGTGATCGCGGTGGGGCTGATGGGCTGCGGTCTCGCGCTGCTGGGGGCGGTGACGGGTTCGTTCTCGTCCTGGCTGATCCAGGTCTTCCGGCGGGAGGACGAGGCCGGGCCCCCGACGAGTTGATCTCGGTCGGGGGCCCGGACTGGACGGGGTGGGGTCAGACCTGGACCCGGCGCTCCACCACGTCGAGGATCTCGGCGATCGCCTCGTCACGCGGGATGCCGTTCTTCTGCGTCCCGTCGCGGTAGCGGAAGGACACGGTGCCGCCCGTCATGTCGTCGTCACCGACGATGATCATGAAGGGCACCTTCTGCCGCTGGTGGTTGCGGATCTTCTTCTGCATCCGGTCGGACGACGCGTCCACGTCGATCCGCAGGCCCTTCTTCCTGGCCTCGGCGGCGAACTCCTCAAGGTACGGGACATGCCCGTCGCCGACCGGGATACCGACCGCCTGGACCGGGGCCAGCCAGGCGGGGAAGGCGCCCGCGTAGTGCTCCAGGAGGACACCGAAGAACCGCTCGATGGAGCCGAACAGCGCGCGGTGCAGCATGACGGGCTGCTGCCGTGAGCCGTCGGCCGCGGTGTATTCCAGGCCGAAGCGCTTGGGCTGGTTGAAGTCGACCTGGAGGGTCGACATCTGCCACGACCTGCCGATTGCGTCCTTCGCCTGCACCGAGATCTTCGGTCCGTAGTACGCGGCGCCGCCCGGGTCGGGCACCAGCGGCAGCCCCTGCTTCTCCGCGGCCTGCCGCAGCGCCTCCGTGGCCTCGGCCCAGTCCTCGTCGGAGCCGATGAACTTGTCCGACTCCGGGTCGCGGGTGGACAGTTCCAGCTCGAAGTCGTCCAGGCCGTAGTCGCGCAGCAGGTCGAGGACGAACGTCAGGAGCGTGTCCAGCTCCTGCGGCATCTGCTCCTTGGTGCAGTAGATGTGCGCGTCGTCCTGGGTGAAGCCGCGCGAGCGGGTGAGCCCGTGCACGACGCCGGACTTCTCGTAGCGGTAGACCGTGCCGAACTCGAAGAGCCGCAGGGGCAGTTCGCGGTAGGACCGGCCGCGCGACTTGAAGATCAGGTTGTGCATGGGGCAGTTCATGGCCTTGAGGCGGTAGTTCTGCCCGTCGAACTCGATGGGCGGGAACATGCCCTCCGCATAGTGCGGCAGGTGCCCGGACGTCTCGAAGAGGTGCTCCTTCGAGATGTGCGGGGTGTTCACGAACTCGTACCCCTCGTCCTCGTGCCGCTTGCGCGAGTAGTTCTCCATCTCCTTGCGGACGATGCCGCCCTTGGGATGGAAGACCGCGAGGCCGGGGCCCAGCTCGTCCGGGAAGGAGAACAGGTCGAGTTCGCTGCCCAGCCTGCGGTGGTCGCGGCGCTCGGCCTCGACGAGGAAGTCGAGATGCGCCTTCAGCTCGTCCTTGGACGGCCACGCCGTGCCGTAGATCCGCTGGAGCTGCGGGTTCTTCTCGCTGCCGCGCCAGTAGGCGGCGGCGGAGCGCATCAGCTTGAACGCCGGGATGTAGCGGGTGGTGGGCAGGTGCGGACCGCGGCAGAGGTCCTTCCAGCACAGCTCGCCGGTCTTGGCGTCGAGGTTGTCGTAGATCGTCAGCTCACCGGCGCCGACCTCGGCGGACGCGCCCTCGGCCGCGTCGGCCGCGTTGCCCTTGAGCCCGATCAGCTCGATCTTGTACGGCTCGTCCGCCAGCTCGGCCCTGGCGTCCTCGTCGGTGGTGACCCGCCGGGAGAACCGCTGGCCGCGCTTCTGGATCTCCTGCATCTTCTTCTCGACGCGCTTGAGGTCGTCGGGGGTGAAGGGCTCGGTGACGTCGAAGTCGTAGTAGAAGCCGTCCTTGATGGGCGGGCCGATGCCCAGCTTGGCGTCGGGGAACAGCTCCTGCACCGCCTGCGCCATGACGTGCGCCGTGGAGTGCCGCAGGATGTCGAGACCGTCCTTGGAGGAGATCTCGACGGGTTCGACGACGTCGCCCTCGGCGGGCTCGTACGCGAGGTCCCGCAGCCGGCCGTCGACACGGGCGGCGACGACGGTGCGCTCGCCGGGGAAGAGGTCGGCCGCCGTAGTGCCCGTCGTCACCACGCGCTCTTCCCGCTCGGAATCGCGTTGGATGATCACACGGACGTCTGACACCGGTCTCTCCTTAACCACGGGGCGCGACAGCGGACACTGCGCTCGTGCCCGATCGTACCGAGCCGGGCGGGCCGCCCGCGCAACGGATGACGGTGGCCGTAAAGGGCGCGTACCGCACGACCTGTCCGGGTATCACCGATCTGTGCAGAGCGGGAACGCCATCTGCCGTTGACGCACGAGGAGTTCACGAATGACGTGTTGGTACGAAGGGCCGTTGGCCGCATTCGACACCGAGACGACGGGAAGCGACGTCGAGGGTGACCGGATAGTCTCCGCCGCCCTCGTCGTCCAGGACGACGCCGGGGCGGCGCCCCGGGTGACGCGCTGGCTGGTGGACCCGGGCGTGCCCGTGCCCAGGGCCGCCACCGACGTACACGGCCTGACCGACGACTTCCTGCACCGCAACGGCCGTTGGCCGGCCCCGGCGGTCGCGGAGATGGCCGGGTCGCTGGCCGACCAGTGCGCGGCGGGCCGACCGCTCGTGGTGCTGGACGCGCCGTTCGACCTGACGCTGCTCGACCGTGAACTGCGCAGGCACCGGGCCTCCCGGCTGGCCCGCTATCTGGACAGATCCCCGGTGGCGGTGGTCGATCCACGCGTCCTTGACCTGCATCTGGACCGCTACCGCAAGGGCCACCGCACGCTCCCCGAGCTGTGCGGCCGGTACGGGGTCGAACTGTCCACCCATGGCACGGAGCCGGACGCGGCGGCGGGCGCGCTGGCGGCGCTGCAGCTGGCCCGCGCGGTGGGGCGCCGGTTCGCGGTACGTCTGGAGCGGCTGAGCGCGGCCGAACTGCACCGGTTGCAGGCGGCCTGGCACACGACGCAGCAGCGCGGTCTGCGCAGCTGGTTCACCCGCACGGGCACCCGCGCCCCGACCGCCCCCGGCTGGCCGCTACGGGCCGAACTCCCGGCGGCGGCAGCCTGATCCGGACGCGGGCCGGACGCACGAAGGCCGGTCCGTCGATGACGGACCGGCCTTCCCCGGTGGGCGATACTGGGTTCGAACCAGTGACCTCTTCGGTGTGAACGAAGCGCTCTCCCACTGAGCTAATCGCCCGGGAACGGACTGAACCATACAGGCCGCGACGGCTTCCCTCCAAACCGAATCCGGCTCACCGGCAGCCGATTCGGGTCCGGGGACGACGAAGGCCCCGAAGACCTGTTGGGGTCTTCGGGGCTCGCGTGCCGGGTGGGCGATACTGGGTTCGAACCAGTGACCTCTTCGGTGTGAACGAAGCGCTCTCCCACTGAGCTAATCGCCCCGACGCACGGCACACATTACCCGATGTCACTGCTTGATCTTCCACGGCATGACGACGCCGAACTTCCAGAGGTAGATCCCGACCAGCACGGCGATGATCACGACGCCGACGCTGGTGAGGACGATGTTGCGGCGGCGGACCCTCGGGTCCATCGCGCGGTGCGCCGCCTCCGTCACCTTGCGCCGGGTCCAGCGCAGGACGAGCTGGGCCCAGACGAACTCGGTCGCCCAGATCGCCATGCCGCCGAAGATGACCAGCCAGCCGGGGCCCGGCAGGGGCAGCAGGATGATTCCGCCGACGACGACGGCGAGACCGACGACGAAGACGCCGACCTGCCAGCTCAGGTGCAGCGTGCGGGACCGCTTGATGAAGTCGGGCGCACGAGAGCCGAGCCCCGCGCGCTCGCCGGCCTCGCCGGTGTCGTCGGCCTTCCCGGTGTCGTCGGCCTTCCCGGTGTCCGCCCCGGCGCCCGTCTCCGCGTCCGTCCCGATGTCCGTGCCGTCGGCCGTCGCGACCGCCGGCTCACCGTCCGTGCGCGCCGACTGCGTCTCCTCCGCCACGCCAAGCCCCCGTTCGTCACTCTCCGCACCCATGTACGCCAATCTACCCGACCCGGCCGCATCACTGGAATGGCCGAATGACCCTGGGTAACACACCGCCGAACGGGTTACCTGAAGGGCCACAAAACGGGCAGAGGGGTTTACAACGGCACTGTAGGTGGCATGTCGATTTCGCCGACGTGCGAATCCCCGAGCGCACACTGAGCGAAAGGCCCTGGCGCTTATGAACACCACGGTCAGCTGCGAGCTGCACCTGCGCCTCGTTGTATCGAGCGAGTCCTCACTGCCTGTACCCGCGGGCCTGCGGTATGACACGGCCGATCCCTATGCCGTGCACGCCACCTTCCACACCGGAGCCGAGGAGACGGTCGAGTGGGTCTTCGCCCGCGACCTTCTCGCCGAGGGGCTGCACAGGCCCACCGGCACCGGCGACGTCCGAGTCTGGCCGTCCCGCAGTCACGGTCAGGGCGTCGTCTGCATCGCGCTGAGCTCTCCGGAGGGCGAAGCACTGCTCGAGGCCCCTGCCCGGGCCCTGGAGTCGTTCCTCAAGCGGACCGACGCCGCTGTGCCACCCGGCACCGAGCATCGCCACTTCGACCTCGACACCGAACTCTCACACATCCTGGCCGAGAGCTGAGCCAGGCTGAGGGCCGCACGGCGCCGTCCGACTCGGGGAGACGGCGCCGCGCGGACAACCGCATACGGAGCACGACGGCGCCGGCGCCGCGGAACCCACCGCGGCGGCG
>NZ_JTIY01000001.1:4908432-4909555 GCF_000818175.1 Streptomyces sp. AcH 505 | reverse complement strand
GGCGCCGCCGCGTTCCGGGCGGCAGCGGATAGAGTTCTGCGGGTTCGGCGGGCGCACAGGCCCGCAGCCGCCCAGGGAGCGAATCGTGCTGATCCCACACGACACCCGCATCGCCCTCACCACCGTCGTCGACCTGGTGAACAGTGCCCCGCAGGAGACCGTGGACGGAATCCCGGCGGACGGGCTCGCCGACACGGAGGCGCTGTACGCGTTCGTACGGGACCATCACATCAGCGGGGTCGACGAGCTCCGCGCGAGCGATCTGCGGGCCGTACAGGACGTACGTACCCGCTTCACCGAGGTCTTCGCGGCCCCGGACGCCGCTGCCGCCGCCGAGCTGCTCAACAAGCTCGTGGCGGCCGCCGGCACCACGCCGCAGCTCACCGATCACGACGGCTACGACTGGCACGTCCACTACTTCACGCCGGGTGCGTCCGTCGCCGACCATCTCGCGGCCGACTGCGGGATGGCACTGGCGTTCATCGTGGTGGCCGGGGAACAGGAGCGGCTGCGCCGCTGCGAGGCCCCGGACTGCGGGCGCGCGTTCGTCGACCTGTCGCGCAATCGCTCCCGCCGCTACTGCGACAGCCGCACCTGCGGCAACAGGCTGCATGTCGCCGCTTACCGAGCGCGCCGCAAGGAAGCGGCCGGCTGAGCGTCACAGCAGGAAAAGATCGTGTACAGCCGCGAACAGCAGCAGCGAAGCGATGACCGTGAGGAAGATCATCAGGGGCGGCTGGGAGAGCGCGAAGAGGCAACCGCGCTGCTCATCGGTGGGTGCGGGTGTTTCGTCCCGTGAGGTATCGAGCATCTCGGACCGATGATGACGCAGCCCCAGGGGTGCTCATGACCAACACACCCCATACGAGCGGGAGTTCATCATATCCCGTGGATGCGGTCCGGAATGTGGGCACAATGCCCCTTCACCGCCGGCCCTGCGGCGGCCGTCCCGGGTCAGATTCCGTGCTTCTTGAGGATCGCCTCGATGTCGCCGAAGTCGTCCTCGCTCCCCGCCCGCGGCTTCGCCTTCGGCTGCGCGGCGGGCTTGGCCGCCCCGCCGAGCGAGGGCGCCGAAGCGGCCGGCGCGACGGCGTCACGCTGCGCGGCCTTCGCGGCGGCCCTG
>NZ_JTIY01000001.1:4903679-4908068 GCF_000818175.1 Streptomyces sp. AcH 505 | reverse complement strand
CGGCGGCCCTGCGCTCCTTGCGGGTGCCGCCGGTGCGCCGTTCGATCGCTCTGGTCAGCATGAAGAGCAGCCAGGCGACGGCCAGCAGCACGAATCCGGACCACGCCGTCACGCTGAAGGCCGTGTGCGCCAGCCATTTGACGACCCCGGTCAGCACGAGCCCGATCGGGACCAGCGAGTACGCGGCGATCCGCGTCGCCTTCAGGAAACGCTTGCGGTACGCCGTGACCGCGGCGATGCCCAGGCCCGCCACAGACACCGCGGAACAAATGGTCTCGGCAATCATCCGGTCCTCCAGGCAGCGCCTGCCGCCGTCGATCATCGGTAAAGGCTGGTCGGAAAAACTCGTACTTCCTCCATCCTGCACCTGGTACCTCGTTCGGGGCCACGGGCGGAGGCCACCTCTCAGGGACATATCGGGGGCGCGGTCCTCCCCAGGTCCCGGTCGGAGCGGCCCGCCTCCTGCTGGGAGACTGACCCCATGAGCGACTCCTCCACCCGCCGTCCCGTCGTCCTCGACGTCTGGTGCGACCTCCAGTGCACCGACTGTCACAGCGCCCTGGCGGACATCGCCGCGCTCCGGGCCCGTTACGGGGACGGCCTCGATCCCCGGCTCCGGCACTTCCCGCTGGAGAAGCACCGGCACGCCTTCGCCGCGGCGCAGGCGGCGGAGGAGGCGGCCGAGCAGGGGCGCGGCTGGCCGTACGTGGAAGCCGTGCTGGCCCGTACGGCGGAGCTGGCGGCCGCCGGCGAGCCCCTGCTGGTGGAGATCGCCCGCGAGCTCGGCCTGGACGCGGAGGAGTTCGACACGGCCCTGATCGACGGGCGGCACATCCTGGTCGTGGACGCCGACCAGGCCGAGGGCAAGGCGATCGGCGTGACGGGCACGCCCACGTACGAGGTGGGCGGCGAGCGGCTCGACGGCGGCAAGAGCCAGGAGGGGCTGCGCGAGCGGATCGAGGAGATCGTGGACGGGCTCCTGAGCGACTAGCTGGTAGCTACTGGCGGCTGGCGGCTGGCGGCTGGCGGCTGGCGGCGGCTAGAGAAGCCGCTTGAAGAAGTTGATGCCGGTCGTCCCGTAACCGAGCGACTCGTACAGCCGGACGGCCGGGGTGTTGTCGGAGAAGACGTGCAGGCCGATCAGGGACGCCCCGCCCTCCCCCGCGATCCGCTCGGCGAGCAGCATCAGCGCGCGGCCGTACCCCTTGCCGCGGCGGTCCTCGGCGACCGCCACGTCGTACACGTACGGCGCCCGCTCGCCGGGCCGTACCTCACGCCGCGCGACCCAGACATGGCCGACGACCTCGCCCTCGGCGATCAGGACCCACATCGAGACGCCGGGGGTGTCGAGGCCCGCCGGCAGGCTCTCGCGGTGGCTCGCCTCCGACTTGGCCCGTGCCTGCTCCGGGGTCGCGCCGCGGGCGATCCAGTGCTCGGCGAACTTCTCCTGCGCCTTGACCAGCCAGTCCTGGAACTCGGCCAGGGTCATCGGGCGCGCCTCGACCCCGGCGGGCAGCTCGGGCGGCTCGGGGGCCAGGTCCTTGATCATGTTGCGGCTGCGTTCGACGTAGCCGAGGGCGGCCAGCGTACGGAGCGCGGGGACGGCGTCGGCGGGGGCGGCCGCCAGCACCTGCTCGCAGCCCCAGCCGCGCAGCACCTCCTCGGCGGCGAGCGCGGCGACCGTTCCTCTTCCTCTGCCGCGGTCGGGTTCGTCGATGTGCAGCGCGTGGACGACACCCACGGTGGAGCCGAAGCCCGGGTCGGTGCCGAGTTCGATCAGCCCGACGGGTCTGCTGTTGACGCAGACCTGGTAGCTGCGTGACTGGGCGCCGTCACCGGTCTTCTGAAGCGGCCCGGTCGGCCGCAGGGTCGTGGTCATCACCGGAGTTCTACCCGCCTGCGGGGGCGGCGTCATCCTCTTTGCGCCCGGTGGTCCTGCGGGGGCGGTCCTACGGGTCGAGATCGGCGCCGGACCGCTCGTCGAACACGCGCATCGCCTTGGCGGTCACCGGGCCCGGGGCGGTGGGCAGTTCGCGGCTGTCCACCCGGTGGACGGCCTGCACGTCGCGCAGGCTCGACGTCACGAAGATCTCGTCCGCGCTTTGGAGAACGCCGAGCGGCAGGTCGGTCTCCCGGGCGCCGGACCATTCGACGACGAGCTCGCGGGTGATGCCGGCGAGACAGCCGGAGGCCAGCGGCGGGGTGTGCAGTTCGCCGTCGACCACGACGAAGACGTTGGACCCGGTGCCCTCGCACAGCTGCCCGACGGTGTTGGCGAAGAGCGCTTCTGACGCGCCTTGTTCGTGGGCGGCGGCGAGGGCGACCACGTTCTCGGCGTACGAGGTGGTCTTCAGCCCGGCGAGCGCGCCGCGCTCGTTGCGCGTCCAGGGGACGGTGACCACGGCGGTGGTCTCGGCGCGCGGCTCGGACTCGGCGAGCGCGACGACGAGGGACGTGCCCGCGTCGCCCCGCGCGGAGCCGAGCGGCGAGAGTCCGCCGGTGTAGGTGATCCGCAGCCGGCCGAGCGGCGCCGGATTGGCGTCGAGCACGGCGGTGCAGGCGGCGCGGACCTCGTCGAGGTCGGGAGCCGGCAGCCCGAGGCCACGGGCGGAGCGGGCGAGCCGGTCGAGATGGCGGGTGAGCGCGAACGGCCGGCCGTGCACGGTCTTGAGGGACTCGAAGATGCCGTCCCCCACGGTCAGCCCGTGGTCGAGCACCGACACCTGCGCGGACTCCGCCGCCCGCAGTCCGCCGTTGACCCAGATCATCATCTGTCCGGTTCTCCTCACGCTCGCCTCGTACCCCTCCGACGCTACCGCGAGTGGCCCCCACGTGATCGGCGGGCCACCCACAGCTGAACGCGGCCCAGCACGCTGCGTAAACGCGTTTTTGTGCTGGCGGAGGAATCCGCTAGAGTTCACCACGTCGCCGGGCCACGCAAAACGGACCGGGAAACGGCACGCGGACGTAGCTCAGTTGGTAGAGCGCAACCTTGCCAAGGTTGAGGTCGCCAGTTCGAACCTGGTCGTCCGCTCGATTGTGGGGGATCTTTCCCGGGCCCCACACTCCAGGTGGAGTGGCCGAGAGGCGAGGCAACGGCCTGCAAAGCCGTCTACACGGGTTCAAATCCCGTCTCCACCTCCAAGGACGATTAGCTCAGCGGGAGAGCGCTTCCCTGACACGGAAGAGGTCACTGGTTCAATCCCAGTATCGTCCACACAGCTCAGGGGCTGTTTCCCACGACGGGAGACAGCCCCTGAGGCGTTTCGGGTGACTACCCGCGCATCAAGAGGCGGCCGGGGCGCTACGCGTACTCGGCCTGGAATTGCGGCCGGTACTGCTGCCGATACCGATCCAGTGTCTGTGCGAGCAGGGTCGCTCCGCGCGGGACACAGGTGTTGAGGTGGTCCCAGCCCGTGAAGCGCAGATGGTCCGGAATCTGGACCAGACCGGTGAGGGCATCCCAGAAGGCATCCCAGTTCATGCCGTAGAAGGCCGGGAAGCCAAGTTCCGTTTTGAGGAGCGCGTGCAGCTCGCGTTCGTCGTCGACTCGGCCCACGTCGATGATGACCATGTGGCATGGTCCCAGACGACACGAGCTCACGAGACCGCCTGCAATACCTGCCCCGGTGAGTGGGCAACTGCGGGACAACAGCCGTCGCGCAGCGTCGGGTGGGGCGGACGATCATGGATTTGCGGTGGGGGGCCGGGGCGTGTCAATATCTCTTCACCGGCCCAAACAGCCGCCCGCGCGATTAGCTCAGCGGGAGAGCGCTTCCCTGACACGGAAGAGGTCACTGGTTCAATCCCAGTATCGCGCACAGCAAGAAGCCCCCGGTCCGCCTCTGCGGCCGGGGGCTTCGTCGTCTGTCAGGACGAGAAGAGCATGTGTCCGAAGCTCTTCTTGTGGTGGTGGCCGCCGTAGTGGCCTCCCCCGTGCGGGGCGCCCCAGGCCGGGGCGTGGCCGGCGGCCGGGTAGGCCTGCGGGGGCATCGGCTGCTGCATGGGCGGCTGCTGGGACCACTGGGACTCCAGGCGGGTCAGCGTTTCGAGCTCCCCGTAGTCGAGGAAGATCCCCCGGCAGCCACTGCACTGCTCGATCTGTATGCCATTGCGGTTGTACGTGTGCATCGCTGCATGACACTTGGGACACTGCATCGTCGGGTCAGCTCCTCGCCGTTCGTCGCGCGTCACCGGAACGAGCGCCCGGCGACAATCTGTTCACTTTACGACGACGCGGCGGACCGCAAGTCGGTTGCGAGGGCACTGATCCGGGCGCACGAGTCGATCATCAGCTGTTCCACCTCGTCGAGTTGTCGGCCTTCGGCCGTCGCCCGGACGACGGCCAGTGCCGCGCCCTGGACGGTCAGCGCGCGGGCGGCGACGTCG
>NZ_JTIY01000001.1:4900084-4902829 GCF_000818175.1 Streptomyces sp. AcH 505 | reverse complement strand
CGGGGCCGCCCGCCGTGCGGTAGGCGCCGAGGAAACGGTGCCAGACGTCGGCCGACAGCAGTCCGGCGGCGTACCAGGCCGCCGGGCGGCCCAAGTCCCAGGCGGGGGCGCCGATACCGAGGTCGTCCACGTCGATGAGGAGCCACGGTCCTTCGGCGGGGTGGCGTACGAGCTGTCCCAGATGCAGGTCCCCGTGGCACAGCGCCACCGGACCGTCCGTCGGGGTCTCGTCGCGCGCCCAGCCGGGCAGCAGCGCCCACGCGCTCTCCACCGGGGCCACGGCCGGATGGTGTCCGGCCGCCCGCATCCGGGCAACGGCCCTGGCCGCCTTCGCGGGGCCGCGCATCGCGGGCAGCGGGCCCGGCAGCGCGGCGGGCGGTACGGAGTGCAGCCGGGCGATCAGTACCCCCGCCTGCTCCCAGGGGGCGGCGTCCGGGTCGTCGGGGTCCACGGGCGTGCCGTACGGCCAGGCGGTGACGAGCCTGCCCCGTACGGCCTCGGTGCCGGCCGGCGAGGACGGCGGGAAAGGCGGCGGCAGGGGTGGCAGGGGTGGCAGCAGGATGCCCGCCAGCAGCGGGTGCGCGGCCACAGCGAGTCGCGCCCGGTGGTCCGCCGGGTCCGTGTCGTCGGCGTGCGCCTTGGCCACGGCCTGCCCGTGGCGTACGACCACACCGTCCGGTCTGTCCGCCAGCACCGTCTCGTCCCGGCCGCAGGCCTCGCAGCGCTGCCCGGCGAGCTGCCGGTGGGCGGCGGCGCGGGCGACGTCGGTGAGTTGTCCTGCGACGGACGTGGTCATGGTGTCCCCCCGGAGTCGGCTCCTGCCCCGCGCAGAGCGTAGACGGCCGGGCCCGGACAGCGCGATGGCCGGTCAGCTCCCCAGCTGACCGGCCAAACGCTGCCGTCCGCCGCACCCCCGTCCCCACGGGGCTGTTGGCCGGATGTCCCCGACCCGGGCCGCTCTCCCGGGTCCAGGGCGCCGCTCAGCGCCCCAGCATCACGCCCACGGACGACGCTTGTGTGACTACTGCGTCCCAGCCGCCGAAGGCGACCGCGAGCAGAGCCGCCAGGGGAAGCACCATGAGCGTCGCCACCAACGGGTGGCGCGTACCGGACGGGCGCGTGCCGAACGCGGCGAATGCCCTACGTCCCTGCGTGCGGATCAGTGTCCGCGCTGCCGTGTCCGCCATGGTCCCTCTCCTGTCGTGATCCAACGGCGGCGGGTGTCTGACCTCGGGGGACGAGTGCTGCACCCGCCGCTTGACCTCAACACTAGGGATCCGGGGACGCCGGGTCGTCATGCCCGCGTACCCATTGGCTGGCCTCCAGGAGGATGAGTGGTCCGGCGGCCGCCTACTCCCCTGGGTGGAGAGGCGGCCCGGGACACCCGCTATCCCTTGGGGTCTTCCCTGAGGGGGCGCTCCACGGGGCGCTCCGAGGAGTCCTCCCTGGGGACCGGCTGCTCGACGAGCGCGAGGACGCGCGTGGCCATGAAGCGGGCCGTACGCACCACGGACCCGTTCCGGGTGACTTCACTCACTTCCACCACCCCCCTGCGCACCGCTGTCTCCACCCTGCGGCCCGCTCTGCTGGCCACCACTTCGTACGTCCGAGTCGTGTCACCCGCGTCCACGACTATCTCCACCCGGTCACCCTTCACGATTCAATCCCCCTTGTGCGACAGACCATTGGGATCTCGCGCGGGCCGTAAGGGGCGTGGATCCGTTGCCCCCTGACCACTCCTCAATTCTCCCACCGGGCACTGACAATCGATCCGGATGCGAGGGCGCGGCCTATGAGCGCACCGGGGTGCGGGTACGTAAGCTGTGCCACGTCACACGGACGACCGGGCAGCGGGGATGGACATGGCGATGATGCGGCTCCGGCGCGAGGACCCGCGTGTCGTCGGTTCGTTCAGGCTTCACCGGCGGCTGGGCGCGGGCGGCATGGGTGTCGTCTATCTGGGATCGGACCGGCGCGGCCAGCGGGTCGCGCTGAAGGTGATCCGACCGGATCTGGCGGAGGATCAGGAGTTCAGGTCACGGTTCGCCCGCGAGGTGTCGGCGGCGCGACGGATCAGGGGCGGCTGTACGGCCCGGCTGGTCGCCGCCGACCTGGACGCCGAGCGTCCGTGGTTCGCGACGCAGTACGTGCCGGGGCCCTCCCTGCACGACAAGGTGGCCGAGGAAGGGCCGCTGTCGGCGGCCGAGGTGGCCTCGGTGGGGGCCGCGCTGTCCGAGGGTCTGGTGGCGGTGCACGAGGCGGGGGTGGTCCACCGCGACCTCAAGCCGTCGAACATCCTGCTGTCCCCGAAGGGCCCGCGCATCATCGACTTCGGCATCGCGTGGGCGACGGGCGCGAGCACGCTGACCCATGTCGGCACGGCGGTCGGCTCCCCCGGCTTCCTGGCGCCCGAGCAGGTGCGGGGCGCCGCGGTGACCCCGGCGACGGACGTGTTCTCGCTGGGCGCCACGCTGGCGTACGCGGCGACCTCCGATTCGCCCTTCGGACACGGCAGTTCGGAGGTCATGCTCTACCGGGTGGTGCACGAGGAGGCGCAGCTGTACGGGATGCCGGACGCGCTGGCGCCGCTGGTGCGGGCCTGTCTGGCGAAGGACCCGGAGGAGCGTCCGAGCACGCTCCAGCTGTCGATGCGGCTCAAGGAGATCGCGTCCAGGGAGGCGCAGGGCCTGTCGGGCGGCCGGCCGCCGGCCCAGCGCGAGCGGTCGGAGCTGGACCAGCCGACGG
>NZ_JTIY01000001.1:4894424-4899599 GCF_000818175.1 Streptomyces sp. AcH 505 | reverse complement strand
CCCCGGACGGGCGACCCGCGGCACGACTCGCGGCACGGCGACCCGCGGCACGACGCTCGGCATGGCGATCCGCGTCACGATCCGCGTCACGGCGACTCGCGGGCCGGCGACTCGCGCGCGGGCAACCGGCACAACACCGCGCCGCGCTCCACGTCGTCCGGGCGGCGCCCCGCCAATCCTCGGCTGTTGCGCCAGCGGCTGATCGTCTTCGTCGTGGTGACGCTGATCGTGGCGCTGGGGATCTGGGGCGCGCAGCAGCTCTAGCGGGGCGCGGCAGGGCACGGCTGAGCCGGGGTGAATCGCCGGCCCGTTCAGGGCCGGGTCGCGTAGAAGACCACCGCCGAGGCGGCCGCCACGTTGAGCGAGTCGACACCGGCTTCCATCGGGATGCTGACGTGCTCGTCGGCTGCGGCGAGGGCTCCCCTGGTGAGGCCGTCACCCTCCGTGCCGAAGACCAGGGCCAGCTTCTCGGCCTTCCGGGACACGAGTTCGTCCAGGGTGATCGCCCGGTCGCTCAGGCAGAGGGCCGCGACGAGGAAGCCCGCCGAGCGCAGGATCTCGGCGTCCCCCGGCCACGACTCCAGCCGGGTCCACGGCAGCTGGAAGACGGCCCCCATCGAGACCTTCACCGCCCTCCGGTACAGCGGGTCGGCGCAGCGCGGGGTGAGGAGGACCGCGTCGACACCGAGGGCGGCGGCGTTCCGGAAGGCGGCGCCGACGTTGGCGTGGTCGACCAGGTCCTCGAAGACGGCGATCCGCCGGGGCGGGTGTCCTTCGACCGTTTCGGCCACCGTGGGCAGCGGCTTGCGCCCCATGGAGGCGAGCGCCCCGCGGTGTACGTGGTACCCGGTGACCTGTTCGGCCAGCTCAGGGCTGACGACGTACACCGGTGCGTCGGTGGCGACGTCCCGCATCACCTCGACCCACTTGGCCGACAGCAGCATCGAGCGCATCGGGTAGCCGGCCCGGACAGCGCGTTTGATGACCTTCTCGCCCTCGGCGATGAAGAGTCCTTCGGCCGGTTCGCGCCTGCGGCGCAGCGCGACGTCGGTGAGGCCGGTGTAGTCGTACAGCCGGGGGTCGTCGGGGTCGTCGACCGTGATCAGCTCGGCCATGGGGTCAGCGGCCTCCGGCGAGCGCGGCGACATCGCCGAGGGCCACGACGTCGCCGATGACGATGACGGCCGGCGGGCGTACCCCTTCTTCCCGTACGACGTCGGCGACGGTCGCGAGTGTCGCGTCCACCCTGCGCTGGGCGGCCGTCGTGCCCTCCTGGACGAGCGCGACGGGCGTCCCGGACGGCTTGCCGTGCTCGATCAGGGCCTGGGCGATGGCGCCGATCTTGTCGACGGCCATCAGCAGCACCAGCGTGCCGCGGAGCCGGGCCAGCGCCGCCCAGTCGACGAGTGACCGGTCGTCGTCGGGGGTGACATGGCCGCTGACGACGGTGAACTCATGGGCGACGCCCCGGTGGGTGACGGGGATGCCCGCGGCGGCCGGCACGCTGATGGAGCTGGAGATGCCGGGTACGACGGTGCAGGCGATGCCCGCCTCCGCCAGTGCCTGCACCTCTTCCATGCCACGGCCGAAGACGAAGGGGTCGCCGCCCTTGAGCCGCACGACGGCCTTGCCGGCCTTGGCGTGCTCGATCAGCGCCGCGTTGATGGCCTCCTGGGCCATGGCACGCCCGTACGGGATCTTGGCGGCGTCGATCACCTCGACGTGCGGCGGCAGTTCGTCCAGCAGATCGCGCGGGCCGAGCCGGTCGGCGATGACGACGTCCGCCGCGGCGAGGAGCCTGCGGCCGCGGACGGTGATCAGGTCGGGGTCGCCGGGACCGCCGCCGACGAGGGCGACGCCGGGGGTGCGGGCGCGGTGGTGGGGTGCGGCGAGGGTGCCGTCGCGCAGCCCCTCGACGACGGCGTCCCGCACGGCGGCGGAGCGGCGCGGGTCGTGTCCGGTGAGCACTGCGACGGTGACGCCTTCGCTGCGGCCCGTGGCGGGCGTCCAGGCGGTGGCGGCGTCGGCGTCGTCGCTGCGTACGCACCAGGTGCGGGTACGTTCGGCCTCGGCGGACGCGGTCCGGTTGGCGGCGGGGTCGCTCGAAGCGACCAGCGCGTACCAGGTGTCGGCGAGGTCGCCCTCGGCGTACCGGCGGCGCTCCCAGCGGATCTCGCCGGCCTCTGCCATCGCCTCGACGGAGGGGGTGGCGGACGGCGATACGAGCACGACGTCGGCGCCGGCCGCGATGAGCGCCGGCAACCGCCGCTGCGCGACCTGTCCGCCGCCGATGACGACGACGCGCCGCCCGGCCAGGCGGAGTCCGACGGGGTAGGCGGGGTGCGTCGCGTGCTCGGCCATGTCGGTAGGGGCTCCTCGGGCGGGGTGCGGTCGTACGGTGGTGAACCGGCTGGTGGGACGGGGGGCGCCCCCGGCGACAACCTTACGGGCGCCCCGGGCGATGTCCCCCACCCCGCCCCTCCCCGAAGCCGGGGGCAGGCCCCCGGACCCCGGGATGGCCAGGGAGTGGCCACCTGCGGACGTGAGCCGCGCGGCGCGGGAAGTGCAAAGCCCAGGTCGGGCAGGGCCAAGGAGGCCGGACTTCCCTGGGTGCGGTGCGCCTCCGCGCCAAGATGACGCACGACTCAGCGGGCCGCAAGCCCCGGCGGGACGATGCGGCTCACCCGTCCGACCCGGCACCATCGCGCCCCCGGGGCCCCGGCCCCAGGGGAAAGCTGGGCTGATGCGCCCGCAGCCTGCGGGCACGCGCTACGCGGCGCGAAGCGCCGGGAAGGCCGCCGCCTCCAGCCAGGGCGTCGGCGGCCCCGCGGCTACTTCTCCGTCACTCCCGCCGAGTCGAACGTCGCCACCTCGTGCATCGCCCGTGCCGCGCTCTGGATCACCGGGAGCGCCAGCAGTGCTCCCGTGCCTTCGCCCAGGCGTAGGTCCAGGTCGACCAAGGGGCGCAGGCCCAGTTTGTTGAGGGCTGCCACGTGGCCCGGTTCCGCGCTGCGGTGGCCCGCGATGCAGGCTGCCAGGGCTTCCGGGGCGATGGCGCGGGCCACCAGGGCCGCAGCGCCTGCGCTCACTCCGTCCAGGATCACCGGCGTACGCATCGACGCTCCGCCCAGCAGGAAGCCGACGAGGGCCGCGTGTTCCAGGCCGCCGATCGCGGACAGCACGCCGATCGGGTCCGCCGGGTCCGGGCGGTGGAGTTCCAGGCCGTGGCGTACGACGTCGATCTTGCGGGCGTGCGTCTCGTCGTTGATGCCCGTGCCGCGGCCCGTCACCTCCGACGGGTCGCAGCCGGTGTACACGGAGATCAGCGCGGCCGACACCGTGGTGTTCGCTATGCCCATCTCGCCCGTGATCAGCGCCTTGTTGCCCGCCGCCACCAGGTCGCGCGCCGTCTCGATGCCGACCTCGATCGCCTGCAGGACCTCCTCGCGGCTCAGCGCGGGGCCCGTCGTGAAGTCGGCCGTTCCCGCGCGTACCTTGCGCGGCACCAGGCCCGCCGTCGCGGGCAGTTCGCTCGCCACGCCGACGTCGACCACGCACACCTCGGCCCCGACCTGCGTCGCGAACGCGTTGCACACCGCGCCGCCGCCCAGGATGTTGGCGACCATCTGGCCGGTGACCTCCTGCGGCCACGGCGTGACGCCCTGGGCGTGCACCCCGTGGTCCCCCGCGAAGATCGCGACAGCCGCGGGCTCGGGGATCGGCGGCGGGCACATCCGCGACAGCCCGCTGAGCTGCGCGGAGATGATCTCCAGCATGCCGAGCGCGCCGGCCGGCTTCGTCATCCGCTTCTGCCGCTCCCACGCCTCCCCCAGCGCCTTGGCGTCCAGCGGCCTGATCGTGGCGACCGTCTCGGCGAGCAGGTCGTGCGGCGCCTCACCGGGCAGCGCCCGGCGGCCGTACGTCTCCTCGTGGACGACCCAGGACAGCGGGCGGCGCTTCGACCAGCCCGCCTGCATCAGCTCGGGCTCGTCGGGGAACTCGTCCACGTACCCGACGCACAGATACGCCACGACCTCCAGGTGCTCGGGCAGTCCCAGCGCCCGGACCATCTCGCGCTCATCGAAGAAGCTGACCCAGCCGACGCCAAGTCCCTCGGCGCGCGCGGCGAGCCACAGGTTCTCGACGGCCAGTGCCGAGGAGTACGGCGCCATCTGCGGCTGCGTGTGGCGGCCCAGGGTGTGCCGGCCGCCGCGCGTCGGGTCCGCGGTGACGACGATGTTCACCGGGGTGTCGAGGATCGCCTCGATCTTCATTTCCTTGAACTGCTTCGCGCGGCCCTTGGGCAGCGACTTCGCGTACGCGTCGCGCTGACGCTGCGCCAGCTCGTGCATGCTCCGCCGGGTCTCGGCGGAGCGGATCACGACGAAGTCCCAGGGCTGCGAGTGGCCGACGCTGGGCGCGGTGTGCGCGGCCTCAAGGACGCGCAGCAGCACCTCGTGCGGGACGGGGTCCGAGCGGAAGCCGTTCCGGATGTCGCGCCGCTCGCGCATGACGCGGAGCACCGCGTCGCGCTCGGCGTCGTCGTAACCGGGCGCCGCGTCTGCCGGTCGCGTTGCTTCCGGTTCGGGCGCCGGTTCGGGCGCCGGTTCGGGCTCCGGTTCCGGCTGCGGCTCGGGTTCGTCCTGCGCCTCGGGCGCCGCTTCAGCCTGGACTTCGGGCTGCGGTTCGGGTTCCGGTCCCGGTTCGGGCTCCGGTGCGGGTTCGAGCTGAAGTTCAGGTTCGGGTTCGGGCGCGGGAGCCTGTGCCACCGGCTCGGGCTCGGGTTCCGGTTCCGGTGCGACCACGGCGTCCGGTTCCGGGGCTGCCGCCAGTACCTCGGGCTCCGGGGCCGGTGCCGGGACCGACGTCGGTGTCGGTTCCGGGATCCACGGCGTTCCGCCCTGCGCCGGCAGCGGCTCTTCGCGCGGGATGTCCAGGTACTCCGGGCCCGTGGTGGGCGGGCCCTGCTGGGTCCGTACCGGAGGTGTGTACGCGGGTGCGCTGCCCGCGGGCCCGCGGTCGGCCAGCGAGCGCACCACGCCGCCTGTCGGGTCCGGCAGGGCGGGGCCCATGTGCAGCGGGCGTCGCGGCGGCTGCGGAGTCACCGTTGGGGGCACCGCGGGGGCGGGGGCGGGCTCAGGAGCCGGTACGGGCTCGGGTGCGGGAGCCTCCGCC
>NZ_JTIY01000001.1:4892662-4894208 GCF_000818175.1 Streptomyces sp. AcH 505 | reverse complement strand
CCGGCTCGGGCTCCGGTGCGACCAGCTCGGGCTCCGGGGCCACCAACGGCTCAGGCTCGGGCTGCGCCGCCTGCGGCACCCGTACGTCGCTGAGGTCCAGCGAACCGGAATGCCGGCCCCCGGTCTCATGCGCGTCCCGCTGCTCGGCGGGAGCGGGCGCCGGCACGGGCACCGCGACCTCGGGCACAGCCACGGCCTCGGGCACCGGCACCTGCTGCACCTGCACGTGTGCCTGGTACTCGTACCCGGGCTGGTGGAATTCCTGCTGGTGCTGGAACCCCTGCTCAGGATGGACCTGAGTCTGCGTCGGGACCGGCGCGGCGGCCGGCTGTTCTATCTGCGGGGCGACGGGCACCTGCGGCGCGGTCTGCGCCGCGTACGCACCGTGGTCGACGGGCATCGCGACCTGCACCTGGGCCGGGACCTGGTCGGGGCCCGGGGCCTCCGGCGCCACGGGCTGGGGGTCGCTCCACCCCCCCTGGGCGCTCGGCATCAGCAGCAGGTCTTCGTCCTCGGTGACCGTCTCGGAGGGGGACAGGTAGGTGTACGCGCCAGGAGCGGGGATGCCCGGCTGCTCCACCATGCCTGCGTGCTCCGGCTGTCCCTCGCCCGGGACCTGGCCGGTGTCGGTCATGCGTACCCCTCGCCCATTGGTAGTGCTCCTTCAGCCCTGCACCGGGGCGCCCGAAACGCGGCGCTTCGGCTGCCCGTCAACAACAACGAGCGTGGGCGCCGCGCGGCACGAACGGCCCGCGGCTCTCACGTATTCTCGCGGGCTTTCGCAGCCGTGGGGGGATGATCCGCCACGGCAAACTGTGGACTGCGCCACGTCGCGCGTCCCCCGGTTCGGCTCTACCACATCAGGGTCCAAAACGGGCCCCTTTTCCGGACATTGACGAACGAAGCGACGAACGCCCAGCTGCGGTACAACGGTCGGTCAGCCTACCCCGCGCCGTTCGGCCGCGGGGTCAGGGGGCCGCTGCTGGACGTATCAGGAAGTGCCGTCCGGGCGCCGGGCCGCGACCAGGAAGACGACGGCGCGCTCGCGCTCCGACCAGTCGGCGGTGTCGAGGTCGACGGACTGCAGCAGTGTGCACTCCACCTGGTAACCGCCCTCGGTCAGCGCGGTGCTGACCGCCTCGGCCTCGTCCCGGGTGGCCGCGTGCGTGACGATACGTTCCGGCCTGCGGTCGGCGCAGGCGACGACGACGTCGATACCGCCGCCGCCGATCCGTACGACATCGGGTTCGGGCAGCCGCTCCAGTACGTGCGGGGCCGTGCCCTCGACGACCTGGAGCTGGACGCCGGCCCTGCGGGCTGCGGCGGCCGTGCTGGCGCAGGCGCCCGGTTCGGAGTCGACGGCGATGACGGCCGCGCCGAAGCCGGCCGCCTCGGCCGCCACGGCGCCGGTGCCGCAGCCGATGTCCCAGACGAGGTCGCCGGTACGGGCGCCCAGCCGGGCCAGTTGGGCGGCGCGCAGCCAGGTCGACTCG
The DNA here is from genome assembly GCF_000818175.1 of Streptomyces sp. AcH 505. Taxonomy (GTDB): domain Bacteria; phylum Actinomycetota; class Actinomycetes; order Streptomycetales; family Streptomycetaceae; genus Streptomyces. The sequence continues at coordinate 4,892,715 of NZ_JTIY01000001.1, read as the reverse complement.
CTCTCGTCGAGGTCGATGCCGTACTCCTCGGCCGGCAGCGCCCAGCCCCGCGC
>NZ_JTIY01000001.1:4884825-4892637 GCF_000818175.1 Streptomyces sp. AcH 505 | reverse complement strand
CCCAGCCGGCGACCGGCGAGGGCGCGGTGCCGATGCCGCCGATGACGATCACGACGTTGGGGTCGTGCCAGACGTGGTCGGCGACCGTGTCGGAGGTGAGGACGGAGACCGTCTCGCGGGTGGTGCCGAGTTCCTCGCAGATGACGAAGGTGCGGTGGACCCCTTCGAGCAGCAGGGCGAGTTCGGCGGGTCCCGCGCCGGGCGAGGTGAGTACGGCGACCTTGGTGTGCGCCCGGCACACGTTGACGACGCGGCGCAGCGTACGGCTGTGGGCGACGACGACCTGGGCGTCGTCCCACGGCATGCCGGCGCGGGCGAAGGCGGCGGCCACGGCCGAGACGGCGGGGACGACTTCGACCTCAAGTCCGTGTTCGGGGGCGCGCAAGGTGCGTACGACGCCGAAGAACCCGGGGTCGCCGTCGGCGATGACGACGGCGCTGCCGCGGTGTCCGGCGATCCGGCGGGCGGCGAGATCTATGCTGCCGAGTCTGATCCGCTCCGCTTCGGCGGGCACCTCGGGGATGGCCAGGTGGTGGGCGGCGCCGGCCACCAAGGTGGCGGCGGACAGGGCGGATTCGGCCGCAGGCGTGAGGGGCGAACCGTCCCAGCCGATCACCGTGACGCGGTCGGCCATCGTTGTCAGTCTCCCGGTAAGTCGTCGTGCGGCGTCGTGAGTTGTCGTACGGCAGTGGTCGTACAGCGCTGTGCGGCGGTGTCGGCCGTCGTGCGTCGGCGCGCCGTCGTGCGCCGGTGCGTGGACGGCCTGCGGGCGATCATGCTAAGTGGTGCCCGCCGAGTGGTGCGTACCGGGGCGGTCGTACGCGGGAGGGCGGCCGAAGTCGCCCGGCCGCGCGGTCAGTTCCAGTCGGTGAAGGAGGCGTAGCCGCCCGCGTCCGCCATCTGCTCGGCGACCCCTTCGAGATCTTCGGGGAGCAGGCTCCACACGATCAGGTCGGTGCGGATGTCGGCCCAGCCGCCGTCCTCCGTCTGCGTACGCACTATCCAGGCGTTGCGCAGGACCCCTTCGCTGATGCAGCCGATCTTCTGGGCGACCTGCTGGGCCGCCGTGTTGTCGGCGGCGGTGCGCAGTTCGATGCGCTCGAACTTCTGGTCGCGGAACAGCCACTGGGCGACGGCCAGCACCGATTCCGTCGCGTATCCCTCGCCGCGCGCCCAGGGCGCGGTGAGATACGCCACCTCCGTGGCGCGCAGCCGCCAGTCGGTCTCCTGGAGCTGGACGACACCGACGAGCCGCTGGGTGAGGAACTCGGTGACGGCGAACACGATGCCCCGCCCGGCCGTCCGTTCCTCCGGAGCGATCCGGCGCACCCACTCCTCCGCGTCGCCCGCCGTGTACGGATGTGGCACCGACGACCACGCCGTGACCTGCTCGTCGTTCATCATCTCGATGTGCGCCGGGAGGTCCGCCGTCTCGAAGGCGCGCAGCACCAACCGCTCCGTGCTGATGGAAACGTCCGGAAAGGTGGTAGTCATGCCAGCTCCATGCCTCAGTCCGTCGTAAATGCACAGCATGCAGCATCGGGTCGCGAATGTGCATGGCCGGGTCCGCCCGGATGGGTGCGCCCCGCACACAGGGTGTGTACGGGGCGCCGTCGCTGTGCGCGGTACGTCGGGCTCAGCCGGCCTGGCCGAAGCTCGGGACGACCGAACCGTCGTAGGTGTCCTCTATGAACTTCTTCACCTCGGGGGAGTTGAGCAGTTTCGCGAGCTTGACCACCCGCGGGTCCTTCTCGTTGCCCTGCTTGACGGCGAGGAAGTTGGCGTACGGGTTGCCTTCGCTCTTCTCCAGGGCCAGTGAGTCCTGGGCGGGCTTGAGCTTGGCCTCAAGGGCGTAATTGCCGTTGATGACGGCCGAGTCGACGTCGTTGAGCGCGCGGGGCAGGGTGGCGGCCTCCAGTTCCTTGAACTTCAGCCCCTTGGCGTCCTTGATGTCGGCGAGGTTCCCTTCGGCGCCGACGCCGTCCTTGAGTGTGATCAGACCGTTGTCGGCGAGCAGCTTGAGCGCGCGGCCCTCGTTGGTGGTGTCGTTGGGGATCGCGACGCTCTGCCCCGGCTTGATCGCCTTGAGCCCGTCGAGCTTCTTGGAGTAGAGGCCGAGCGGCTCCAGGTGGACGTTGACGACGGGCACGATGTGGGTGCCGTTCTTCTTGTTGAAGTCGTCGAGGTACGGCTTGTGCTGGAAGTAGTTGGCGTCGACCTCGCCCTTTTCGGTGGCGGTGTTGGGCAGGACGTAGTCGGTGAACTCCTTGACCTGGAGCTTCAGTCCGGCCTTCGCCGCCAGGTGGTCCTTGACGAAGTTCAGGATGTCGGCGTGCGGGGTCGGCGAAGCGGCGACGACCAGCGGCTTGGACGTGTCCGGCTTCCCCTCCCCCGCCGTCGTGGAGCCGGGATCGGACGAGGTGCCGCAGGCGCCCAGCGTGAGGGCCAGGGCGGCGGTGGCTGCGGCGACGGTCGTGAGCTTGAGGTTGACGCGCATGGGAGGTGCCTCGTTTCTGAGAGGTGTCTTACGGATCTGGGGTTGTGCGGTCAGGAAGTCGTGCGGACGCGGCGCGCGAGGAGCCGTACGGCGATGTCGCCGATCAGCTGGATGACGGTGACGATCACGATCAGCACCACGACGGTGGCGACCATGAAGCCGTTCTCGAAGCGCTGGAATCCGTAGGTGACGGCCTTGGAGCCGAGCCCTTCACCGCCGACGGCGCCGGCCATGGCCGAGTAGCCGATGAGCGCGATGACGGTGGTGGTGACGCCGGAGACGAGCGAGGGCAGCGCCTGCGGCAGCAGCACTTTGCGGACGATGGTGGGGATGGACCCGCCCATCGACTGCACGGCCTCGACCAGACCGTGGTCGACCTCACGGATGGCCGTCTCGACGAGCCGGGCGAAGAAGGGGATGGCGCCGATCGCCAGCGGCACGATCATGGCCGTGGGTCCGATGAAGGTGCCCACGACGAACGTGGTGAACGGGATCAGCGCGATCAGCAGGATGATGAACGGCAGCGAGCGGCCGATGTTCACGATCACGCCGACCGTCTTGTTCACGGGGGCGTTCTGGAGCAGCCCGCCCTTGTCGGTGAGGACCAGCAGGATGCCGAGCGGCAGGCCGCCCAGGACCGTGACGAGCGTCGACCAGAGCACCATGTAGAGGGTGTCGAGGGTCCCCTGGGTGAGCAGGGGCTGCATCTGCGACCAGGTCACCTGGCACCGTCCTTGACCAGCTGGGCGGGGACACCGGTGACGTTCTCGACATGCAGCCCCCGCTCGCGCAGGAAGCCGACGGGTACGACGTTGTCCTCGTAGCGGCCGGGCAGCTCGATCCGGAGCCGGCCGATCTGCCGGCCCTGGACCGTGCGCAGCGCGGCGCCCAGGATCGCAATGTCGATGTTGTACGTACGGGACAGCCGGGAGACGATGCCGCGCTCGTCGGATTCGCCGTTGAACGTGATGTCGAGGACCGTACGGCTCTCGTCGGAGCCCGGCCCTTCGACCGGGTACAGCTCGCGCGCGAGCTGCGATCCGGTGGTGGCGAGCAGTTCGTCGACCTTGCCGGACTCGACGATCCGGCCGCGGCTCATCAGCGCCGCCGAATCGCAGATCGTCTTGACGACCTCCATCTCGTGGGTGATGAGCAGCACGGTCAGTCCGAGCTGCCGGTTGAGGTCGCGCAGCAGCGCGAGGATCGAGCGGGTGGTCTCGGGGTCGAGTGCGCTGGTCGCCTCGTCGGAGAGCAGCACCTTGGGCTTGCCGGCGAGGGCGCGGGCGATGCCGACCCGCTGCTTCTGCCCGCCGGAGAGCTGGGCGGGGTAGGCCTTGGCCTTGTCGGCGAGGCCGACCAGGTCGAGCAGTTCCGCGGCGCGGCGCTGCCGGTCCTTGCCGGAGTGGCCGAGGATCTCCAGCGGCAGTTCGACGTTGTCCCGCACGGTGCGTGACGACAGCAGGTTGAAGTGCTGGAAGACCATGCCGATCGAACTGCGGGCCGCGCGCAGCTCCTTGCCGGCCCGCCGGCCCCGGCCGGCGAGGGCGGTAAGGTCCTGGCCGTCGACGGTGACTGTGCCGGACGTGGGGCGTTCGAGGAGGTTGACGCAGCGGATGAGGGACGATTTCCCGGCGCCGCTCTGGCCGACGACGCCGAAGACCTCCCCTTCGCCGACATGGAGGTCGACCCCGTCGAGGGCCGTCACCTCACGGCTGCGGGAGGGGCCTGACCGGTAGATTTTGGTCAGACCTGTTGTGGTGATCACAGGAGTTGTCCGTCACTGTCCGGTGCCCGGCCGCAGGTCGGCCGGGCACGAGGGGGGCACAGGAAAGAGGCCAGGACACGGCGGAGCCGGGTCGGGCCGGGGGAAGTTCAGCTGCTCGGATGCTCAGGCGCCGCGGGTGGCAAGCCGCCGGGGCCCGAGCGTCACGAAGCGCGCGTCAGCAGGCGCACATTCGACACATACAACGAGCACCGGGCGTAACGATCGCCTCGGTCGCGGAAACGCGGTTGCTCGTCGTGGTCATGGCTCAAGTAAAGCAGACGTCAAGGACGAGGTCCGGGGTGTCCGCATAGCGGACAGTCGGGACCCAGGGGCGCGCGCCGGGGTCGGGACGGACCGTAATACGCTCTTGCGCATGCTTGACGTCCTGACGATCGCGGTGTCCGTGGCCGCGCTCGCCCTCGCCGCCTGGTGCGGATTCGCCGCATACAGGGACCAGCCGACCAAGGACTGGCACTTCATCGGCATGGCCGTGGTGTCCCTGCTCGCGCTGGTCCAACTCGTGGTGGGAATCGTGCAGTTGGCACGTGGCGAGCACGCCGACGACGGATCGGTGATCTTCGTCTCGTATCTGGTCGGCGCCGCGCTCGCGGTGCCAGCCGCCGGTTTCCTCTCGCTGACGGAACGGACCCGGTGGGGCTCGGTGACGGTCTCGGCGGGCGCGGTCGTCCTGGCGGTGCTGGAAGTACGGCTGTACGACATCTGGGGAGGCTGACGGTGACGCTGGAGGATTCCGCGACCGGGGAACCGAGGACCAGGCTGGTCAAGGGTCCTGGACTGCTGCTCGTCTGGTTCTACGGGGTGATGTCCGTCGGGGCCGTCTCGCGGTCGGTCTACCAGATCGCCACCGACTTCGACCGGGCGCCGCTGGCGTATTCACTCTCGGCCGTCGCCGCCGTGGTGTACGCGTTCATCACGTACACGTTGGTGCGCGGCGGGGAGACCGCCCGCAGGGCGGCGCTGGTCTGCTGCGGTCTCGAACTCGTCGGGGTGCTGACCGTGGGCACCTGGACGCTGGCCGACCCTTCGGCCTTCCCGGACGCGACGGTCTGGTCGGACTACGGCATGGGGTACGTCTTCATCCCCGTACTGCTGCCGGTCACCGGCATCCTGTGGCTGCGCAGGTCCCGTCGGGGTCAGAGCCTGTCGGGCCCTGACCCCGTCGACCCCGTTGACGGCTGAGGTAGATGCTGACGGGTGGTGTGCGCTCAGGCGCTCGCCGCGTACGCGGTGGCGTCCGCGCCCTGTGACGCCTGCTTCTCCAGTGTGACGAGCGTCAGCCGCGGACCGACCAGCTCCCTCGACACCGGCAGGTAGCCACGGCTGCGGTACAGCCGCAGATTGCCTTCACTGCGGTGGCCGGTGAAGAGCTGGAAGCGCTTGGCGGCGGGGGTCGTGGCGAACTGGCCCTCGATGGCGTCGAGGAGCCGGCCGCCCAGGCCGTGCCGCTGCATCCTCGGATGGACGATGAGTTTCGCGATGCGCGCCGTGCCCTGCTCGTCGACCGTTCCCCGTACCGATGCCACGATCTCGTCGCCCAGCCGGGCCACCAGGCCGTGTCCGGCGTCGAGTTCGGCCCTGAGATCCTCCAGGGTCTGGGTGAGGGGTTCGATGGTGTAGTCGCCGTAGAGCTCGGCCTCGTTCTGGTAACACAGGTACTGCAGCTTCAGGATCTGTTCCGCGTCCTGCGCTCTCGCCGCTGAGATGGTCACGCTCATGCCCATGTGTGCATGCCTCCCGCTCACCTGTTCCGCCGGTTGTCTACCGCTCCTTTCCCCGTTGTTCAGGAGCTGCAACCTCTGCCGCCAGCATTCTGCGCAGGCATCCCAGGCATCGGGAACGCATCGGCCCCAGACTTCCCTGTGAGATAGCCAACTCCCCTGCGATTTCGCGGTACGTGGGGTCCTTCGGCGACAACATCGCAGTCAGCAGCCCGGGGCAACGCCCTGGTGTACGGACCACGGCGGAACGAAGTGTTCTGCGCCACTCCGCGCGTAATGCGCTGTGTTCAGGCCCGGCGTCGGGGTCGGTGGCCGGATCCGGCCGCTCCGGTGCGTAGGGCAGCTCGTTCGCCGCCGTGCGCCGGGTCCTGCGCGCCTCGGCGCGTACCGCCGACCGTACCCAGCGGGCCGTGTCGGACGGCGGCCCCGCGTCGGCCAGCCGCTCCAGCAGCCGTACCCAGACGGCCTGTTCGAGATCGCGCGGTTCGGCGGCCGCCCAGCCGGCTTCGGCCGTGGCCTCGGCGCTGACCAGCGGGGACAGCGCGCTGACGAGCGCGGCTGCGGCCCGGTGCGGACCGTACGGGAGGCGGGTGTCGGCGACTGTCATGCCTGGCGGGACGCGACGGCGGCGGACGGCGGTTGCCCCCGGTGCGGGCAGTCACCCGACCGGGGGCATCTCGGGGCGCGCGGCTGACGGACCGGCGCCCCGGCATCGGCTCAGCGGCTGAGGAAGTCCGCCCGGGCGAGCACGCCGGTGTCGGCGTTGTCGGTGAAGACACCGTCGATACCGGTCTCGAAGTACGCCTGGAAGGCGCCGAAGGCGTCCCCGTACGCGTTCGGGTCGGTGCCGCGGCGGAAGTCGGCCGGCAGGAAGGTGTTCTCGTTGCGCATCGTGTACGGGTGCAGGATCAGCCCCTTGGCGTGCGCGTCCCGGACGAGGGTGGTCGGCGACGTCAGCTTCCCCGTCGCGTCCTTGGGGATGACCAGGTCGAGCGTCGGGCCGATGCCCTGCGCGAAGGAGGCGATCCACTTCAGCCCGGCCGGCGTGACGAGGTCGTCGACACCCCGGGGGTCGCCGGTGGCCTTGAAGTCCCACGGCCGGCTGCCCGCGACGTCGAGCAGGACGACGCGCGGCGCCGAGACCAGCTCCGCCATCCGCTTCATGCTGGTCGGCTCGAACGACTGGAGGAAGATGGGCGCGTTCGCGTGGTCGCGCCCGTACCGGCGCAGCAGCTTCGCGAACCGCTCCTCAAGACCGAGGCCGATGCCCCGGAAGTAGGTGGGGTGCTTGGTCTCGGTGTACAGCCAGACGGGCCTGCCGCGGCGGCGGCCCTCGTCGTCGGCCCAGCGCAGCACCTCTTCGTAGGTGGGGATGTCCCAGTGGCCGTCGTAGAGGGTGTTGTGCTGCCGGTTGGCGGGGATCCGCTCCTTGGCGCGCAGCGTCTTCAGCTCGGCCAGGGTGAAGTCCACGGTGAACCAGCCGGTGGTGCTGACCCCGTCGATGACCCGGGTGGTCTTGCGGGAGGCGAACTCCGGGTGGTCGGCGACGTCCGACGTGGCCGTGATGTCTGGCTCGTGACGGCAGACCAGATGCCCGTCCTTGGTGGGCACCAGGTCCTGCTCGATCACGTCGGCGCCCATGTCGAGGGCCAGCTGGTACGAGCCGAGGGTGTGCTCGGGGCGGTAACCCGCCGTCCCCCGGTGGCCGACGATCGTCGGCACGGGCAGCTTCGGCCGCGCGGGGCCGTGGCCGCCCTTGCCGTGCCCTGCCGGCTGCGCCGCGGCCGTACCGGCGACGGCGGGCACCGCCA
>NZ_JTIY01000001.1:4883053-4884073 GCF_000818175.1 Streptomyces sp. AcH 505 | reverse complement strand
CCGCCATGGCCGCCGAGCCCAGTACGGCGGCGCCCAGTACGGTCCGCCGTCCGGGTGTGTTGCGCGCACCCTGCGTCATGAATGCTCCCTTGTGTGAGTCCGTGTGATGTCCGGCACCTGTCAAACGCGCCCGAGCGTAGGCGGATACGTCTGCGACAGGGGGGACCCTGGACGAACACGGCGGAAACAGCCCCCGACACCGGGTATTCGGCGGCGGCCCGACGTGCGCCGTGCGGCCCCCCGCGAGTAACGTGCTCACCTGCATAGACTTGGCCGGTTATTCCTGCCCGTTCCCGACACCGGAGGACCCGTTGTCCCGCTTCGCGCTCATCAAGGCAACGCTCGGAACGCTCGTGCGCCTGATGTTCCGTACACGGGTGGAAGGCGCCGAGAACATTCCCGGCAGCGGGCCCGTGATCCTGGCCGGCAACCATCTGACGTTCATCGACTCCATGATCCTGCCGCTGGTCTGCGACCGGCAGGTGTTCTTCATCGGCAAGGACGAGTACGTCACGGGCAAGGGCGTGAAGGGCCGGCTGATGGCCTGGTTCTTCACCGGTGTCGGCATGATCCCGGTGGACCGCGACGGCGGCAGGGGCGGTGTCGCCGCGCTGATGACGGGGCAGCGCGTGCTGGAGGAGGGCCGGATCTTCGGCATCTACCCGGAGGGCACCCGCTCCCCCGACGGCCGACTGTACCGGGGGCGTACGGGGATCGCCCGGCTGACGCTGATGACGGGCGCGCCGGTGGTCCCGTTCGCGATGATCGGCACGGACAAGCTGCAGCCGAGCGGCAAGGGCCTGCCGCGTGCGGGCAAGGTGACGGTGCGCTTCGGCAAGCCGATGGAGTTCTCCCGCTACGACGGCATGGAGCGCGACCGCTATGTGCTGCGCGCGGTGACGGACTCGGTGATGACCGAGGTCATGCGGCTGGGCGGCCAGGAGTACGTGGACATGTACGCGACGAAGGCGAAGGCCGCGTAGCGGCTGTCCGGCGGACGGGGGCGACGCGGCCTTCGCC
>NZ_JTIY01000001.1:4857926-4883028 GCF_000818175.1 Streptomyces sp. AcH 505 | reverse complement strand
CCCCGGACCCGCCCCGGACACGCCGGACGCCGACCGGTGCGTCCGGTCGGCGTCCGGGCGGTGAGCCGTCGTCAGTCCTTGGCCGTCGCCCACGCGTGCTGGATCACCAGGTCGGCCTTCAGCTCGGAGAGCTGGACTGCCACCGCCGAAGGGGCCGTACCGCCCCTGCCGTTACGGGACGCCAGCGAACCCGCCACGTTGAGCACCGAGCGCACGTCGGGCGTCAGGTGCTCGGAGATCTTGGCGAACTGCTCGTCGGTGAGCTGGTCCAGCTCGATGCCGCGCGCCTCGCACTCCTTGACGCACTCCCCCGCGACCTCGTGCGCGACCCGGAACGGCACGCCCTGCTTGACGAGCCATTCGGCGATGTCCGTCGCGAGCGAGAAGCCGGCCGGGGCCAGCTCCTCCATCCGGGTGCGGTTGACCGTCAGCGTCGCCATCATGCCGGTGAACGCGGGCAGCAGCACCTCCAGTTGGTCGCAGGAGTCGAAGACCGGCTCCTTGTCCTCCTGGAGGTCGCGGTTGTACGCGAGCGGCAGCGCCTTCAGCGTGGCGAGCAGCCCGGTGAGATTGCCGATGAGCCGGCCCGACTTGCCGCGCGCCAGCTCCGCGATGTCCGGGTTCTTCTTCTGCGGCATGATCGACGAGCCGGTGGAGAAGGCGTCGTGGAGCGTGACGAAGGAGAACTCCTTCGTGTTCCAGAGGATGACTTCCTCGGCGATCCGGGACAGGTTGACGCCGATCATCGCCGTGATGAAGGCGAACTCGGCGACGAAGTCCCGTGAGGCGGTGCCGTCGATGGAGTTGCCGACCGAGCCGCGTTCGAAGCCGAGGTCGACGGCGACGGCCTCCGGGTCGAGCCCGAGCGACGAGCCCGCCAGCGCGCCGGAGCCGTACGGCGAGACGGCCGTGCGCTTGTCCCACTGCCGCAGCCGCTCCGCGTCCCTGGACAGCGACTGGACGTGCGCGAGCACATGATGGGCGAACAGCACGGGCTGCGCGTGCTGGAGGTGCGTCCTGCCGGGCATGGCGACGCCGTGGTGCGCCTCGGCGAGGGCGACGAGCGCGTCCTGGAGGTCGGCGATCAGCCCGCCGATGATCCGGCCGTGGTCGCGCAGATACATCCGGAACAGCGTCGCGATCTGGTCGTTGCGGGAGCGGCCCGCGCGCAGCTTGCCGCCGAGGTCGGGGCCGAGCCGCTCCAGCAGGCCGCGTTCCAGGGCCGTGTGGACGTCCTCGTCGGCGACGGTGCCGACGAACGAGCCGTCGGCGACGTCGTCCTCCAGCTGGGCGAGCCCGGCCAGCATGCGGGCCAGTTCGTCCTGGGAGAGCAGCCCCGCCTTGTGCAGCGCGCGGGCGTGGGCACGTGAGCCGGCGATGTCGTACGGCGCGAGGCGCCAGTCGAAGTGCACCGAGGCGGACAAGGCGGCCAGGGCCTCGGAAGGACCGTCGGCGAACCGGCCGCCCCAGAGCCGGACATCCCCGTTTTTGCTGCTCACTACTGCTCCTCAGAAGGCTTGGAAACGAAGACGCCTCCCCGCCGCTGTGACGGGGAGGCGGCTGTCCTGTTCGGTCGCGTCAGGCGCGTACGCGGATCAGGCGAGGTCGCGCTTGGCGGCGATCTTCGACGAGAGGCCGAAGATCTCGATGAAGCCCTGGGCCTTGGACTGGTCGAAGGTGTCGCCCGAGTCGTAGGTGGCGAGGTTGAAGTCGTACAGCGACTCGGGGGACTTGCGTCCTGTGACGACGGCGCGGCCGCCGTGCAGCGTCATCCGGATCTCGCCCGTGACGTGCTGGTTGGCCTCCTTGATGAAGCCGTCCAAGGCGCGCTTGAGCGGCGAGAACCACAGGCCGTCGTAGACCAGTTCGCCCCAGCGCTGCTCGACCTGCCGCTTGTAGCGGGCCAGTTCGCGCTCGACCGTGACGTTCTCCAGCTCCTGGTGCGCGGTGATCAGCGCGATGGCGCCCGGCGCCTCGTACACCTCACGGGACTTGATGCCCACGAGCCGGTCCTCGACCATGTCGATCCGGCCGATGCCCTGGCCGCCGGCCCGCTCGTTGAGCTGCTGGATGGCCTGCAGCACGGTGACGGGCTTGCCGTCGATGGCGACGGGGACGCCCTCCTTGAAGGAGATGACGACCTCGTCGGCCTCGCGCTGGACGGCCGGGTTCTGGGTGTACTCGTAGATGTCCTCGATCGGACCGTTCCAGATGTCCTCCAGGAAGCCCGTCTCGACGGCGCGTCCGAAGACGTTCTGGTCGATGGAGTACGGGGACTTCTTGGTGGTCGCGATCGGGAGGTTCTTCTCCTCGCAGAAGGCGATCGCCTTGTCCCGGGTCATCGCGTAGTCGCGGACCGGGGCGATGCACTTCAGATCGGGACCGAGCGCGGAGATACCCGCCTCGAACCGCACCTGGTCGTTGCCCTTGCCGGTGCAGCCGTGCGCGACGATGCCCGCGCCGTGCTTGTGGGCGGCGGCCACGAGGTGCTTGACGATGGCCGGCCGGGAAAGGGCCGAGACCAGCGGGTAGCGGTCCATGTAAAGGGCGTTGGCCTGGATCGCCGGGAGGCAGTACTCGTCGGCGAACTCGTCCTTGGCGTCGGCGACCTCGGCCTCGACAGCACCGCAGGCGAGCGCGCGCTTGCGGATGACGTCCAGGTCCTCGCCGCCCTGGCCGACGTCCACGGCAACGGCGATGACCTCGGCGCCCGTCTCCTCGGCGATCCAGCCGATGGCGACGGAGGTGTCCAGGCCGCCCGAGTAGGCGAGTACGACGCGCTCGGTCACGGGTATCTCCTTACGATGCATTCACTGATGGGTATAACTATGCAGTGGTCCGTATGCTTTGTCAAAGCCGCCGAAAACGATCGGCGCCCCCAGCCCTGTCCGCCCTGGGCTCCGGCCATGCAGAGCTGGGAAGAACGGGATCTGACCGACGCGGCGACCTGGGTCGATGTCGACCAGGAGGTACGGATCGAACACAGGTACGAGCAACCGCACGCCCGGCCCGCCGCCGTCGACGCGCTGCGCCGCGTCGGGGCGCGCGGCGGTCCTGATGCGCGCGGACCCCGATCCGAAGCTGCGGGCCCGGCGGACCGGGCCTCACCCGTACGGAGCGGGCTGAGGGGCCGTCAGGGGCGGGCCGGGCTACGGTCCTGAGCATGCGTACCGGACTTGTGCTCGGCTCCGTCCTGCTCGCCCTCGCCACCGCCACGGGCGCCGCCGCCCCCGTACCCGTGTCCCCGGAGGCGCCGCTGCCGGAGCGGATGGCGGACACCGGCGGCGGCAGCCAGCTGATCACCGCGCAGGCCCCGGACACCGGGTCCACCACCGGCAAGCTGTCCTGGTGGGACCTGCGCGACGGCCGGTGGGTCGAGGCGGGTTCGGCGGACGCGCGCTTCGGCTCGGGCGGCCTCGTCGACGGCGAGCGGCGCACCCAGGGCACGTCCACCACACCGACGGGTCTGTACGACCTGCCGTACGCCTTCGGCATCGCGCCCGCGCCGGCCGGGACCCGGTTCGGCTACCGGCCGGTGGGCGACGACTCCTGGTGGTGCGAGGACAACGGGTCCACCGCGTACAACCGCTGGACCGAGGGGCTGCCGGCCGACTGCCGCGCCGCCGAGGCCGAGCATCTGTCCGACTACACCGAGCAGTACGCGCGGGCGCTGGTCATCGGCTACAACTACGACGCGCCGGTGCACGGCCGGGGCGCCGGGATCTTCCTGCATGTGAACGGCAAGGGCGCGACCGCCGGCTGCGTGTCCGTACCGGCCGACGCGATGAGCGCGATCCTGGCCTGGGCCGATCCGCGCCGCTCCCCGCACATCGCGATGGGCACCGCGTCGGGTGCGACGGCCCTCACCCGCTACTGACCGCCGAGGCCGCCACCGGGCCGACCGGCCAGCGGGCGACGCGCTGTCCGGGGACGGCGCGGTCAGCGGGGGTTCTGGGCCAGCTTGAGCAGGTGGTCGGCGAGCGCCTGGCCGCCCGCCGGGTCCCTGCTGATCAGCATCAGCGTGTCGTCGCCGGCGATCGTGCCGAGTACGTCGCTCAACTCGGCCTGGTCGATGGAGGAGGCGAGGAACTGGGCGGCGCCCGGCGGGGTGCGGAGCACGACGAGATTGGCCGAGGCCTCGGCGGAGATCAGCAGTTCGGCGGAGAGCCTGCGCATCCGCTCCTCCTTCGCCGATTCGCCGAGCGGGGCGTGCGGGGTCCGGTAGCCGCCCTCGCTGGGCACGGCGTAGATCAGCTCACCACCGGTGTTGCGGATCTTCACGGCGCCCAGCTCGTCCAGGTCGCGGGAGAGCGTCGCCTGCGTGACGCTCAGTCCGTCGTCGGCGAGGAGCTTCGCGAGCTGGCTCTGGGAGCGCACCGGCTGCCGGTTGAGGATGTCCACGATCCGGCGGTGGCGCGCGGTCCGCGTCTGCGGCACCGACTGTCCGCCCTGCTCTGTTTCCGGGGCCTCGGTCATCGTCGTCTCATTCTCCGGCTCTTCCGTTCCCGTACGCGTCGTCGAGGATGCCGGGCAGGGCCCGGAGGAACGCGTCCACCTCTTCGTCACCGATGATCAGCGGCGGCATCAGCCTGATCACGTCGGGGGCGGGCGCGTTGACCAGGAGGCCGGCGTCCTGAGCCGCGCGCTGCACCTGGGGCGCGAGCGGCTCGGTGAGCACGATACCCAGCAGCAGCCCCGCGCCGCGGACATGGGACACCAGCGGGTGGCCGAGCCCTTCGACGCCGTCGCGCAGCCGCTCGCCGAGCCGCTTGACCTGGTCGAGCACCCCGTCGGCTGCGAGCGTGTCCAGGACGGCGAGCCCCGCGGCGCAGGCGACCGGGTTGCCGCCGAACGTCGTCCCGTGCTGGCCGGGCTTGAGCAGGTCGGCCGCCGGGCCGAAGGCGATGGTGGCGCCGAGCGGCAGCCCGCCGCCGAGCCCCTTGGCGAGGGTGACGACATCGGGCTCGACGCCTTGGTGCGCCTGATACTCGAACCAGTGTCCGGTCCGGCCGACGCCCGTCTGGACCTCGTCCAGGACGAGCAGGGTGCCGGTGGCGCGGGTGATCTCCCTGGCCGCCTCCAGATAGCCCTTGGGCGGGACGACCACGCCGAGTTCGCCCTGGATCGGTTCGATGATCACGAACGCGGTGTCGGTGGTGACGGCGGCGCGCAGCGCCTCGACGTCGCCGAACGGTACGTGCGTGACGTCGCCGGGCAGCGGCAGGAACGGGGTCCGCTTCGGCTGCTGTCCGGTGAGCGCGAGGGAGCCCATCGTGCGGCCGTGGAAGCCGCCTTCGGTGGCGACCATGTGCGTACGGCCCGTCAGCCGGCCGATCTTGAAGGCCGCTTCGTTGGCCTCGGCGCCCGAGTTGCAGAAGAAGACCCGGCCCGGGCGGCCGAACGCCTGGATCAGCCGCTCGGCGAGCGCGATCGGCGGTTCGGCGATGAAGAGGTTGGAGACATGACCGAGCGACGCGATCTGCTGCGAGACCGCCTCGACGACGGCGGGGTGGGCGTGGCCGAGCGCGTTGACGGCGATACCGCCGACGAAGTCGGTGTAGCGGTTGCCGTCCGCGTCCCAGAGGGTGGCGCCCTCGCCGCGTACGAGGGACAGCTTCGGCGTGCCGTAGTTGTCCGTCATCACGCCTTGCCAGCGCTGTACGAGTGCGTCGTTGGCGGTCACTGAGCTCCCCCTGTGTCCTGTCCGTCCGGCACGACCATCGTGCCGATTCCTTCGTCGGTGAAGATCTCCAGCAGGATCGAGTGCGGGACCCGGCCGTCGATCACGCGGGCCGTGGTGACGCCGTTGCGGACGGCGTGCAGACAGCCCTCCATCTTGGGCACCATGCCGCTGGAGAGGTCGGGCAGCAGTTTCTCCAGCTGGGTCGCGGTGAGTCTGCTGATCACGTCGTCGCTGTTCGGCCAGTCCTCGTAGAGGCCTTCGACGTCGGTGAGGACCATCATCGTCTCGGCGCCGAGCGCGGCGGCGAGCGCCGCCGCCGCGGTGTCGGCGTTGACGTTGTAGACGTGGTTGTCCTCGGCGCTGCGCGCGATCGAGGAGATCACCGGGATCCGGCCGTCGCCGAGCAGCGCCTCGATGGCGCCGGTGTCGATCGCGGTGATCTCGCCGACCCGGCCGATGTCGACCATCTCGCCGTCGATGAGCGGGCGGTGCTGGGTCGCCGTGATGGTGTGCGCGTCCTCGCCCGTCATACCGACGGCGAGCGGGCCGTGCTGGTTGAGCAGCCCGACGAGTTCGCGCTGGACCTGTCCGGCGAGCACCATCCGTACGACGTCCATCGCCTCGGGTGTGGTGACCCGCAGCCCGGCCTTGAACTCGCTGACCAGGCCGTGCCGGTCGAGCTGGGCGCTGATCTGCGGGCCGCCGCCGTGCACGACGACGGGCTTGAGCCCGGCCTGCCGCAGAAAGACGACGTCCTGCGCGAAGGCGGCCTTGAGGTCGTCGTCGATCATGGCGTTGCCGCCGAACTTGATGACGACGACCTTGCCGTGATGACGGATGAGCCAGGGCAGCGCCTCGACGAGGATCTGGGCCTTGGGCAGGGCGGTGTGCTGTCGGGTGCTCATGAGCTGTACGCGCTGTTCTCGTGGACGTAGTCGGCGGTGAGGTCGTTGGCCCAGATCACGGCGGAGTCGCCGCCCGCGGCCAGATCGGCGGTGATCTTCACTTCGCGGTAGCGCATGTCGACCAGGTCGCGGTCCTCGCCGACCGCGCCGTTCTTGCAGACCCAGACGCCGTTGATGGCGACGTTGAGCTGGTCGGGCTCGAAGGCGGCGCCCGTCGTGCCGATGGCGGAGAGCACCCGGCCCCAGTTGGGGTCCTCCCCGTGGATGGCGCACTTGAGGAGGTTGTTACGTGCGATGGAGCGGCCCACCTCGACGGCGTCGTCCTCGGTCGCCGCGTTGATCACTTCGATCCTGATGTCCTTGGACGCGCCTTCCGCGTCACCGATGAGCTGCCGCGCGAGATCGGCGCAGACCGTACGGACGGCCTCGGC
Source organism: Streptomyces sp. AcH 505 (assembly GCF_000818175.1). Taxonomy (GTDB): domain Bacteria; phylum Actinomycetota; class Actinomycetes; order Streptomycetales; family Streptomycetaceae; genus Streptomyces. The sequence continues at coordinate 4,876,009 of NZ_JTIY01000001.1, read as the reverse complement.
GAACTCGTCGTACCCGGGTGTCACGCCCGCCGCGCCCGAGGCGAGCAGCAGCACGGTGTCGTTGGTGGACATGCAGCCGTCGGAGTCGACGCGGTCGAAGGTGGTCCGGGTGGCGGCCCGCAGCGCGGTGTCGAGGGCGGATGTCTCCACGTCGGCGTCGGTGGTGAGGACGACCAGCATGGTGGCGAGTCCCGGCGCGAGCATGCCGGCGCCCTTGGCCATGCCGCCGACGGTCCATCCGGCGCCGCCCGCGACGGCGGTCTTGTGGACCGTGTCGGTGGTCTTGATGGCGATGGCGGCCTTCTCGCCGCCGTGCTCGGACAGGGCCGCCGCGGCCTTCTCGACGCCGGGCAGCAGCTTGTCCATCGGGAGCGGCACACCGATCAGCCCGGTGGAGGCGACGGCGATCTCGCCCGCGCTGTGCTCGGCCGGGCCGGCCGCGCTCAGCACCTCGGCGGCCTTCTCGGCCGTCGCGTGGGTGTCCTGGAAGCCCTGGGGTCCCGTACAGGCGTTGGCACCGCCGGAGTTGAGGACGACGGCGGTGATCGCGCCGCCCTTGACGACCTGCTCGGACCAGAGGACCGGCGCCGCCTTGACGCGGTTGGAGGTGAAGACACCGGCCGCCGCTGTGCGCGGCCCGGTGTTGACCACGAGGGCCAGGTCGGGGCCGCCGCTGTCCTTGATTCCTGCGGCGATGCCGGCCGCCGTGAATCCCTGCGCTGCGGTGACGCTCACGGTGCCACTCCGATCGTGGAAAGTCCGGTGTCCTCGGCGATCCCGAGGGCGATGTTCATGCTCTGCACCGCGCCGCCAGCGGTGCCCTTGGTGAGGTTGTCGATGGCGCTGATCGCGATGACGCGCCCCGCGTCCGGGTCGTGGGCGACCTGGATCTGAACGGCGTTGGAACCGTAGACGGACGCGGTGGCCGGCCACTGACCTTCGGGCAGCAGACGGACGAACGGTTCGTCGGCGAAGGCCTTCGCGTAGGCGTCCCTGACGCCTTGCGCCGTGGTGCCCGGCCTGGCCTTGGCGGAGCAGGTGGCGAGGATGCCGCGCGGCATGGGGGCGAGGGTCGGGGTGAAGGAGACGCTGATCCGCTCCCCCGCAGCCGCGCTGAGGTTCTGGATCATCTCGGGGGTGTGCCGGTGGCCGCCGCCGACGCCGTACGGCGACATGGAGCCCATCACCTCGGAGCCGAGCAGATGGGGCTTGGCCGACTTGCCGGCGCCCGAGGTGCCGGAGGCGGCGGTGATCACGGCTTCCGGCTCGACGAGACCGGCGGCGTACGCGGGGAAGAGGGCGAGCGAGACGGCGGTGGGGTAGCAGCCGGGGACGGCGACCCGCCGGGTCCCGGCGAGCGCAGCGCGGGCCCCGGGCAGCTCGGGCAGCCCGTACGGCCAGGTGCCGGCGTGCGGCGAGCCGTAGAACCGCTCCCAGTCGGCGGCGTTCTCAAGACGGAAGTCGGCGCCCATGTCGACGACGAGCACGTCGTCACCGAGCTGCTCGGCGACAGCGGCGGACTGGCCGTGCGGCAGCGCGAGGAAGACCACGTCGTGCCCGGCGAGCGCGTCGGCCGTCGTGGGCAGCAGCACCCGGTCGGCCAGCGGCAGCAGATGCGGCTGGAGCGGACCGAGGCGCTCGCCCGCGCTGGAGTGTCCTGTGACGGCGCCGATCTCGACCTCGGGGTGAGTGAGGAGCAGTCGGAGCAGTTCCCCGCCCGCGTATCCGCTCGCTCCCGCCACCGCTGCACGTACAGCCATCGAAAACCCTCCTCGGTAAGGGCATGACTATACGTTTAACCGCAGCTTTATGCAACGCAGGGCAAAAGCAAAGGCAAGGAGATCAGCCACTCCTTGCCACACCCAAGGTATAGCGCACGGGGGGCCTTGCGGCAAGGCCCCCGGCGTGCCGCAGAATGGCCCGCCTGGGCCGGGAACCTACGGTAATCCGCCTGTTTGCGACCTTGTGTGTGACTTCGTAGTGGGGGAACTTCATGATTGACGTGATCATCGCCGGCGCGGGACCGGCCGGGATGATGCTGGCCGGCGAGCTACGGCTGCACGGGGTGCGGGTGGTCGTGGTGGAGAAGGACGCCGAGCCCGCCGCGTTCATCCGTTCGCTCGGGCTGCATGTGCGCAGCATCGAGGTGATGGATCAGCGCGGCCTGCTGGATCGTTTCCTGGCGGAGGGTCGGCAGCATCCGCTCGGCGGGTTCTTCGCGGCTATCGCCAAGCCGGCGCCCGAGGGGCTGGACACCGCGCACGGCTATGTCCTCGGCATTCCGCAGCCGGTCATCGACCGGCTGCTGGCCGAGCGCGCGGCGGAGCTGGGGGCGGAGATCCGGCGCGGCTGCGAGCTGGTCGGGCTGAGCCGGTCCGACGACGGGGTGAGCGTCGAGTTGGCCGACGGCACGGAGCTGCGCGCGCGGTATCTGGTCGGCTGCGACGGCGGCCGCAGTACGGTGCGCAAGCTGCTCGGCGTCGGCTTCCCCGGTGAGCCGTCCAGGACCGACACGCTGGTGGGCGAGATGGACGTGGCCGCCTCGGCGGAGGAGATCGCCGCCGTGGTGGGCGAGGTGCGCAAAACCCATCTGCGGTTCGGCGTCGGTCCTTTCGGGGACCACAGGTTCCGCGTCGTGGTGCCCGCCGACGGGGTGGCCGGCGACCGCTCGGTGCCGCCGACCCTCGACGACTTCAAGCGGCAGCTACGGGCCTACGGCGGCACCGACTTCGGGATCCACTCGCCGCGCTGGCTCTCCCGCTTCGGCGACGCCACCCGGCTCGCCGAGCGCTACCGCACCGGCCGGGTGCTGCTGGCGGGCGACGCGGCGCACGTCCACCCGCCGGTGGGCGGGCAGGGCCTCAACCTCGGCGTCCAGGACGCGTTCAACCTCGGCTGGAAGCTGGCGGCCGAGATCAACGGCTGGGCGCCGGAGGGGCTGCTGGACAGCTACCACACCGAGCGGCACGCGGTGGCCGCCGACGTGCTGGAGAACACCCGCGCGCAGATGCAGCTGATGTCCCCGGAGCCAGGCCCGCGGACGGTCCGCAGACTGGTCGCGGAGCTGATGGACTTCGACGAGGTGAACCGCCATCTGACCGAGAAGATCATCGCGATCGGGATCCGCTACGACTTCGGCGAGGGCCACGAACTGCTCGGCCGGCGGATGCGGGACGTGACGCTGAAGCGCGGTCGCCTCTACGAGCTGACCCGCGCGGGCCGCGGACTGCTGCTCGACCAGACGGGACGGCTCTCGGCCGAGGGCTGGGCGGACCGGGTCGACCATGTCGTGGACGTCAGCGAGGAGCTGCCCGTACCGGCGATGCTGCTGCGGCCGGACGGCCATGTGGCGTGGGTCGGGGACGACCAGCGCGACCTGACGGACACGCTGCCGAGGTGGTTCGGCGCCGCCGCGTAGGGTCCGCCGTTCGGGTCAGCCTGCGGCGTCCCGCCGCGCGTCGCCGGGAATCCGCCTGTGGGGTCCCGGTGGCCGGCCGGAAAGATTCACCGAAGAATCTCCGCCGGGGGTGTCGATCCGGGTCCCGCCCGTTCGACGCAAGGGTGAGAGGCGGGCACAGGCCCCGTCGTCGTTTCCGACCGAGGAGTCGTCATGCCGCGCTTTCTGACACTGGTACGTATCGAGGAGAAGCACTCCGCCGCCGACATGACCCCCGAGGCCGGGGCGCGGATGGGGGCGCTGTTCGAGGAGATCACCAAGGCCGGCGTCATGCTGGACACCGCGGGGCTCACCCCGTCCGCCGAGGGCACCCGGGTCACCAGGTCCGGCGGTGAGTTCAGCTACACCGACGGGCCGTTCACCGAGACCAAGGAAGTCGTCGGCGGCTACGCCATCCTCCAGGTGAAGGACAAGGCGGAGGCGATGGAGTGGACCAAGCGGTTCCTGGCCTGTCACCCGGACGACTGGACCGTCACCTCCGAGGTCCGCCAGATCGACGAGGGCTGACCGGGCGCGGGCCCCGCGTCCGGCCGCGCACCGCGGGGGCCCGCGGTTGCCCCGTCCCCGCCCTGCTGCTCTGATGGGTTGCCGTGACGGCAGCAAGCGTGGCGGAGACGGTCGAAGCGGTGTTCAGGATCGAGTCCGCGCGGATCATCGCGAGCGTCACCCGGGTGGTACGTGACGTCGGCATCGCCGAGGAGATCGCGCAGGACGCGCTGGTCGCCGCCCTGGAGCAGTGGCCGCGGACCGGGGTGCCGGACCGGCCGGGGGCCTGGCTGACGGCCACGGCCCGGCATCGCGCGATCGATCTCGTCCGCCGCAAGGAGACGTACGCGCGCAAGCTGGCCGAGGTCGGCCGGACGCTGGAGGACGCGCCGCCCGCCGAGCCCGCCGATGTGGACGACATCGACGACGACCTGTTGCGGCTGATCTTCACCGCCTGCCATCCCGTGCTGTCGACGCAGGCCAGGATCGCGCTGACGCTGCGGCTGCTCGGCGGGCTCACGACGGAGGAGATCGCCCGCGCCTTCCTCGCCTCCGAGCCGGCGGTCGCCCAGCGCATCGTCCGGGCGAAGCGGACCCTCGCCAAGGCCGGGGTGCCGTTCGAGGTCCCCGGCGCCACCGAGCGACCGGGCCGGGTCTCCTCGGTCTGCGAGGTCATCTACCTCGTCTTCAACGAGGGGTACTCGGCGACGGCCGGCGACGACCTCGTACGCCCCGCCCTGTGCGAGGACGCGCTGCGGCTGGTCCGGGTGCTGGAAGGGCTGATGCCCGACGAGCCGGAGGTGCACGGTCTTGCCGCGCTCCTGGAGTTCCAGGCCTCCCGTATCGCGGCCCGTACGAACCAGGACGGCGAGCCGGTCCTCCTCGCCGACCAGGACCGCTCCCGGTGGAACCGCGTCCTCATCCGGCGCGGCATCGAGGCGCTGCACCGCGCGGGCGGCGGCCCGTACGCGGTGCAGGCGGCCATCGCCGCCTGCCACGCGCAGGCGATCCGTTACGAGGACACGGACTGGGACGCGATCGCCGCGCTGTACGGCCGGCTGATGACGCTGACCCCGTCCCCCGTGGTGGAGCTGAACCGGGCCGTCGCCGTGTCGATGGCCCGGGGCCCCGACGCCGGTCTTGAGCTGGTGGACGCCCTGGCCGAGGGACCCGACCTGAAGGACTACCACCTGTTGCCGAGCGTCAGGGGCGATCTGCTGGAGCGGCTGGGCCGGACGGACGAGGCGCGCGCCGAGTTCGAGCGGGCGGCTTCGCTGACCCGTAACGCCCCCGAGCGGGCGCTGCTGCTGGCGCGAGCCGCGCGGGCCGACTCGCGCCGTCAGTGACCGACTACGCGGTGGGCGGCCGGTCCGTCGCCGTACCGGCCGGGGCGAGGCCGTTGCGGGCGAGGAAGGCCAGCGCCTCGTCGGCGAGGTCGCGCCAGCCGCTGTCGGCGCCGAACGCGTGGCTGCGCCCCTCGAACAGCTTGTACTCGGTGACGCCCTTGTTCTTCTTCCGCTGGATCTTGTACGCGGCCCGCACCGTCGCCGGCGGTACGGTCCTGTCCTCGCCCGCCGCCAGCATCAGCAGCGGCCCGCGCTCACGGGCGGTGTCGACGGCCGCCTCGCTGCGGGGCGCGAAGTTGGCGAGCCCGGCCTGGAACAGCGGGCGCGCGGGGGACGGCATGGCGTACGTCTCGAAGAGGCGGTCGGACTCCTCGCGCGGCAGTGTGTTGGCGAAGCCGCGGTGGAACGAGTCCGCCGTGTGCGCCCAGGTCTTGGTGCGCAGCCCCGGGCGGCTCAGGATCGGTCCCGCCGTCTGGAGCTGGGCGAGCGGCAGCCCGAGCACACCGCGGAACTGGGCGGGGGCGAGCGCCACACAGCCGCGGGTCACGCCCGAGGCGAGCAGCCGCTCGGCGATCAGCCCGCCGAACGAGTGCCCGATCACCACGGGCGCGGCCGGCAGCCCGGCGATGATCTGCGCGTAGTGGTCGGTGACCTCGGCGAGCCCCCGGTTCGCGAGCGGCGCGGGGTTCTTGCGGGTGGCCTCGACGGTCGGCGCGTCGCCGGGCCAGCCCGGCGCCGTCGCCGCGTACCCGCGCTCGTTGAAGAGACTGAGCCAGGGGTCCCAGCTGCTGGAGTGCAGCCACAGTCCGTGGATGAAAACGACCGGAACGACAGATGCATCCGACACGGGAGCCTCCTAGGCGCGAAAACCGCGCGGTGCCGACGGAAACGCGGACACGCGGTTGAGTCTAGAAGGAAAAGGCACGCGGCGACGGGGTTCGCACACCTTTCCACCCCGGGATTCACAGCAGGACGCAAGCCCGTCGGACCGGCCAAGCCGACCCTCGTAGAATCGCCGGATGAGCGCTCCCGACACCGGTCCAGAAGCACCCGAGGCACCCGGTCCTTCCCCGGCGCCCGACGAGACGAGCGAGGCGCTGCGGGTCCTGCACCGGGTCTTCGGCTACGACTCCTTCCGGGGCAGCCAGCAGGAGATCATCGACCATGTGGTCGACGGCGGCGACGCGCTCGTGCTCATGCCGACCGGCGGCGGCAAGTCGCTCTGCTACCAGATCCCCGCGCTGGTGCGTAAGGGCGTCGGTGTGGTCGTCTCGCCGCTCATCGCGCTCATGCAGGACCAGGTCGACGCGCTCAGGGCGCTCGGGGTGCGCGCCGGCTTCCTGAACTCCAGCCAGGATCTCGACGAACGGCGGCTGGTGGAGGCCGAGTTCCTCGCGGGCGAGCTGGACCTGCTCTATCTGGCCCCTGAGCGGCTGCGGGTCGACGCGACCGTACGGCTGCTGGAGCGCGGCACGATCTCGCTGTTCGCCATCGACGAGGCGCACTGCGTGGCGCAGTGGGGGCACGACTTCCGGCCCGACTACCTCGCCCTGTCCGCGCTGCACGAGCGCTGGCCCGACGTGCCGCGTATCGCGCTGACCGCGACGGCGACCGAGGCCACGCACACGGAGATCGCCTCGCGGCTGAAGCTCCAGGACGCCCGGCACTTCGTCGCCAGCTTCGACCGGCCCAACATCCAGTACCGCGTCGTGCCGAAGGACGACCCGAAGCGCCAGCTGCTGCAGCTGCTGCGCGCCGAGCACCCCGGCGACGCGGGGATCGTCTACTGCCTGTCCCGCGCCTCGGTGGACAGGACCGCCGAGTTCCTGGTGAAGAACGGGGTCGACGCGCTGCCGTACCACGCGGGTCTCGACGCCCGTACCCGCGCCACGAACCAGTCGCGCTTCCTGCGCGAGGACGGTCTGGTGATGGTCGCGACGATCGCCTTCGGGATGGGCATCGACAAGCCGGACGTACGGTTCGTCGCCCACCTCGACCTGCCGAAGTCCGTCGAGGGGTACTACCAGGAGACGGGCCGTGCCGGGCGTGACGGGCTGCCGTCCACGGCCTGGCTGGCGTACGGCCTCCAGGACGTGGTCCAGCAGCGGAAGATGATCGACACGTCCGAGGGCGACGCCGCCCACCGGCGGATGCTGAGCGCCCATGTCGACGCGATGCTCGCGCTGTGCGAGACCGTCGAGTGCCGCAGGCGGCAGCTGCTGGCCTACTTCGGCCAGCAGAGCGCGGGCGAGACCTGCGGCAACTGCGACACGTGTCTGACCCCGCCGGAGTCGTACGACGGGACGGTGCCGGCGCAGAAGATGCTGTCGACGGTGGTGCGGCTGAAGCGGGAGCGCAACCAGAAGTTCGGCGCGGGGCAGATCACCGACATCCTGCTCGGCAAGAAGACGGCGAAGGTCATCCAGTTCGACCATGACGCGCTCAGCGTCTTCGGTATCGGCACGGAGCTGCGTGAGGCCGAATGGCGCAGTGTGGCCCGGCAGTTGCTGGCGCAGGGGCTGATCGCCGTCGAGGGCGAGTACGGGACGCTGGTCCTCACGGACGACAGCGGCGAGGTGCTGGGCGGCCGCAGGCCCGTCGTGCTGCGGCGCGAGCCGGAGAAGGCGGCGAAGGCGGCCAGGGCGGCGCGGGAGAAGACCCCGAAGCAGCGGGCGGCGCCCGTCGATCTGCCGGCCGAGGCGGTGCCGGTGTTCGAGACGCTGCGCGCCTGGCGCGGCGCGACGGCCAAGGAGCAGGGCGTACCGGCGTACGTGATCTTCCACGACGCCACGCTGCGCGAGATCGCGGTGCTGTCGCCCTCGACGCTGGACGAGCTGGGCACGGTGAACGGGGTCGGGGAGAACAAGCTGGCCAAGTACGGTCAGCAGCTCCTCGACACGCTGGGCGCGCCGGGCGGCGAGCCCGACGGCCCCGATCCCGAGGCCGGCTGAGCGCCGGGGCGGGCCGAGCTGCGGGCGCCCCTGGTCAGACGCCCGCGTCGAGCCGTACCACCCAGCGCCCCGGGCTGCCGGTCAGCGTGACGGTCGACAGCGGGCGTACGTCGAAGGACCAGTAGGTGTGGGGCGGCGCCTTGAGGGCGTAGACGAGCGCGGCGCGTACGACGGCGGGTTCGGCGACCGCGACAATGGCAACGATGTCATCGGCGGGCCGGGTGTCCAGCCAGTTCCCTATCCGCGCGATGAAGGCCAGCAGCGGTTCCCCGCCGTGCGGTGAGGTGCGCGGGTCGGCCAGCCAGGTCTCGACACCGGCCGGTTCACGGGCGGCGACCTCGGCCAGGGTGAAGCCGCGCCAGCGGCCCATGTCGCAGTCCCGCAGGGCGGGTTGGGCGAGCGGGGCGTAGCCGAGGGCGTCGCCGGTCGCGCGGCTGCGGAGGGTCGGCGAGCAGTAGCGGAGATCTGCGGCGGCCAGCGGCACCAGGGCGTGTGCGACGAGTTGCATCTCGTGCCAGCCGGCCCGGTTCAGCGGGCGGTCGTCGTCGAAGCGCTCGTCGTACAGGTCCGAGTTTCGCGCGGCGGTGACCAACGTGACCCGAACACTCATGGCCAGGATCGTCGATCCGAAAGCCACGCTGGTCAAGGGGGGCTCGATGGACAACCATGGAACGCTTCCGGACGTTTTCCCATGACGTCGGCATATCCCCGGAGATGGCTCTGACGGAATCCTGACGGTCAGCCGAGCGCCTCGTCGCACGCGGTGCGCAGCCGCCGTACGCCTTCGGTGATCTCCGCCGTACCGGCCACGCCCGCGAAGCTCACGCGCAGGTGGGGTGCGGGCGGCTCGGCGCTGAAGTAGGGGCGGCCCGGGGCCACGGCGACACCGGCGCGCAGCGCCGCCGAGACGACGGCCTGTTCGTCGCTGCCGTCCGGGAGGCGGAGCCAGAGGTGGTAGCCGCCGGCCGGGACGTGCGGCAGGGCCAGTTCGGGCACCTCGGTCCTGAGCGCGGCGACCATGGTGTCCCTGCGGAGCTTCAACGCCGTGTGGACGGAGCGCAGATGACGGCTCCAGGCGGCCGAGCCGACCAGTTCGATGGTGGCCTCCTGCAAAGGACGCAGCACGAAGAAGGTGTCGACGACATGGATGGCCCGCAGCCGTTCCATCACCGGACCTCGGGCGGCGAGGACGCCGATGCGCAGGCTGGGGGCTGTGGCCTTGGTCAGCGAACTCACGTGCACGACCACGCCTTCGGGGTCGTCGGCGGCGAGCGGCCGGGGCAACGGCCCTGATTCCTGGACGAGTTGGCGTACGAAGTCGTCCTCGACCACGAAGGCCCCCGCGGCCCGCGCGATGCGCAGCACCTCGGGGCGGCGGGCCGCCGAGAGCACGGCGCCCGTGGGGTTCTGGAAGAGCGGCTGGCAGACGAAGAGCCGGGCGCCGGTGGCTTTGAAGGCCGCTTCGAGCAGTTCGGTCCGCACCCCTTCGGCGTCGACCGGGACCGGTACGGGCCGCAGCCCGGCCGCCCTGGCGATGGCCAGCATGCCCGGGTAGGTGGGGGATTCGACGAGTACGGGCGAGCCGGGCGGCGCGAGCGCGCGGAAGGCGGTGGTCAGCGCGGACTGGCCACCGGCCGTGACGAGTACGTCGGCCGCGGTGCAGCTCTCGCCGATGCCACGGGCGAACCAGGCGCGCAGTTCGGGGACGCCTTCGACGGGCGGCCGTCCCCAGGCGCCGGGCCGCCGCCCCGCCCTGGCGAGCGCCGCCGCCATGGCCTGTTCGGGCTGGAGGACGGAGTGCAGATAGCCGCTGTTGAACTCGATGACGCCCGGTGCGGGGGCGGCGAGGGTGACGAGCACTCCGGAGGCGTCGACCGACCGGGGCACGGCGTCGGTCGCTGCGTCGGCGCTGAGGGCGACCTCCTGCCAGGAGGTGTCGCCGAGCGGCGGGGGCGTGGCCCTCGGGTGGGCGCGGAAGACCCCGGCGCCCGGACGGCTGACGACGAGACCTTCGGCGACGAGCCCGGCGAGGGCGCGGGAGACCGTCACCGGGGAGACCCGATAGCGCTCGACCAGGGCCCTGCTGGACGGCAGTTTTCCACCTGGCGAGTAGCGGTCCAGCTCCTGGCGCAGGGATTTCGTCAACTCGGCCACACTGCTACCCTCATGCATGACAGCACAGGATAGCGCTACTCGCCCCGCCTCGATAGCAGTCGAGGGCGGTGGCGCCCGCGGCGGCACGCTGCTCGCCGCGCTCGGGGTGATCGCCTTCTCGCTCACCTTCCCCTCCACGGTGTGGGGTCTGGAGAGCTTCGGCCCCTGGTCCCTGGTCACGCTGCGCAGCACACTCGCCGCCCTGGTCGCGGGCGCCTTCCTGCTGGCGCTGCGGGTGCCGCTCCCGGCGCGGGAGCACCGGGGCGGGCTCGCCGTCGTGGCGGGCGGGGTGGTGATCGGTTTCCCCACCCTGACGACGCTCGCGCTCGGGTCGGCCACGTCCGCGCACACCGCTGTCGTGGTGGGGCTGCTGCCACTGACGACCGCCGTGTTCGCCGCGCTGCGCACCGGCCGGCGGCCTTCGCGTACGTTCTGGGCGGCGGCGCTCGTCGGCGCCGCTGTCGTGGTGGCGTTCGCCGTGCAGCAGAGCGGTGGCCGGCTGTCCGCCGCGGATCTGTACACGTTCGGCGCGGTGCTCGTCTGCGCGGCCGGTTACACCGAAGGGGGCAGGCTCGCCCGGGAGATGCCGGGCTGGCAGGTGATCGGCTGGGCCCTGGTCGGCTGTCTGCCGTTCGCCGTGGTGGGCGCCGTCGTCGCGCTGCCCTTCGAGCCGGTGCGGCTGACGGCGCACGGTGTGACGGGGCTGGTGTGGGTCGCGGTCGGCTCGACGTTCTGCGGTCTGTACGTCTGGTACCGGGGCATGGCGGCGATCGGTGTCGCCAGGGCCAGTCAGCTGCAACTGGCGCAGCCGCTGCTGACGCTGGTCTGGTCGGTGCTGCTGCTCGGCGAGCACCTGACGGCGGCGGCGCCGGTGGCGGCGGTCGCCGTGCTGGCCTGTATCGCGGTCACCCAGCGCGCCAGGACCTGACGGTACGGCGGAGTGTTCAGGCCGTCGCCCCCCACAGGTCCCGGTGGATGGGTTCCGCCCGGCCGGTCAGCGGCAGTCCCGTGCCGCCCCGACGGGCCGCGACGATCTCGGCCGCGATGGACAGGGCAGTCTCCTCGGGCGTACGGGCGCCGAGGTCCAGGCCGATGGGCGAGCGCAACCTGTGCAGCTCCGCCTCGCTCAGACCCGCCTCACGCAGCCGTCGGAGCCGATCCTCGTGGGTACGGCGTGAGCCCATCGCACCGACGAACGCGACCGGCATCCGCAGCGCCTCCACGAGCAGTGGCACGTCGAATTTGGTTTCGTGCGTGAGTACGCACACCACCGTGCGCCCGTCGGTCGGGGTACGCCGCAGATAGCGGTGCGGCCAGTCCACGACCACCTCGTCGGCGTCGGGGAAGCGGGCTTCGGTGGCGAAGACGGCCCGGGCGTCGCACACGGTGACGTGATGGCCCAGGAACTTTCCCGCCCGCACCAGCGCCGCGGCGAAGTCGACCGCGCCGAAGACGATCATGCGGGGCGGCGGCACGCTGGTCTCGACGAGCAGGGTGATCCCGCCCGGACAGTGCGACCCGTCCTCGGAGATCGTGACGGTGCCGGTGCGGCCGGCGTCCAGCAGGGCCCGGGCCTCGGCCACGGCGGTACGGTCCAGCTCCGGGTGGCCTCCGAGCCCGCCCTCGTCGGCGCCGTCGGCATCGGCGCTGTCGGCTCGGACGAGCAGGGCCCGCCCGAGCAGCTCCTCCGGACCGCGCACCACCCGGGCGAGGGCAGCGGGCTCGCCGCCGGCCGCCGCGGCCAGCGCGGCCCGCAGCACCGCCCGCTCGGGTGAGTGGGAGCGAACCGGGGTGACCATCACGTCGATGATCCCCCCACAGGTCAGCCCGACTGCGAAGGCGTCCTCGTCGCTGTAGCCGAACCGTTCGCGCACGGCCCTGTCGTCCTGGAGGGCCCGTTCGCAGAGTTCGTAGACGGCGCCCTCCACGCAGCCGCCGGACACCGAGCCGACCGCCGTGCCCTCGCTGTCGACGGCGAGGGCGGCGCCGGGGCCGCGCGGCGCGCTTCCGCCGACGGAGACGACGGTGCCGACGGCGAACTCCCGGCCCTCCTCCATCCAGCGGTGCAGCTCGTCGGCGATGTCAAGCATGCGCCGCTCCCCTGCCCGAGGGGGTCGCCCCGGCCGGGTCCTCGACCGATGCCGTCAGCACGCGGTCGGGCCGGATCGGAAGGTTCCGGTGGCGTACGCCGGTGGCGTGCCACACCGCGTTGGCGACGGCAGCGGCCGCGCCCACGATGCCGATCTCGCCGACGCCTTTGATGCCGACCGGGTCGTCCGGGTCGTGGTCCGCCACCCAGTCCGCCTCGATGTCCGGGACGTCCGCGTGCGTGGCCACGTGGTAACCGGCGAGGTCGGGGGCGTAGTGGCGGCCGGTGTTCCGGTCACGGACCGCCTCCTCGTGCAGGGCCATGGAGATGCCCCAGGTCATACCGCCGAGGAGCTGGTTGCGGGCGGTGAGCGGATTCACGATCCGGCCGGCGGCGAAGATGCCCAGCATGCGGCGCACCCGGATCTCACCGGTGGCGACGTCCACGGCGACCTCGGCGAACTGGGCCCCGAAGGAGTGCCGTTCCTTCTTCGCGAGCGCACCGAGGACCTCGGTGGTGTCGGACCGAACGGTGATCCCCTCCGGGGGGATGTCCGGGGCCACCGCGAGCCGTTCCCGCAGCTCGGCGGCCGCGGCTGTGACCGCCCAGGCCCACGAGCGGGTGCCCATCGAACCGCCGGCGATCATCGCGGGGCCGAAGTCGCTGTCCCCGATCCGGACCCGGACCCGTTCGGGCGTGGTCTCCAGCGCGTCGGCGGCGATCAGGGTGAGGGCGGTGCGGGCGCCGGTGCCGATGTCGGCGGCGGAGATCCGTACGGTGAACGAACCGTCCGCCTCCGCCGTCGCCAGGGCCGTGGAGGGCCTGGCCCCGGCACCGAAGGACGCGGCGGCCGTGCCGGTGCCGAGCAGCCAGCGTCCGTCCCGGCGCACGCCGGGACGCGGGACGCGGTCCGCCCAGCCGAATCTGCGGGCGCCCTCGCGGAAGCAGGCCGACAGGTTGCGGCTGCTGAACGGGAGCCCGGAGACGGGGCCGGTCTCCGGCTCGTTGCGCAGACGCAGCTCGATCGGGTCGACGCCGCAGCGTTCCGCGAGCTCGTCGAGGGCCGACTCGATCGCGAACGATCCGGGGGCCTCGCCCGGTGCGCGCATCCAGGTCGGGGACGGCACATCGAGTCGCACGACGTGGTTGGCCGTGCGGTGGGCCTCGGCGTCGTACATCACCCGGGCGACACCCGCACTGGGCTCGACGAACTCGTACACGGTCGACGTCCGGCTCAGCGAACGGTGCTCAAGGGCGCGCAGCCGGCCGTCCCGGTCGGCGCCGAGCCTGACCCGCTGCGTGGTGGGGCTGCGGTGCCCGGTCAGCGAGAACATCTGACGCCGGGTCATCACCACCCGTACCGGGCGCCGCAGGACGGTGGCGGCCATCACGGCGGACACCTGGTGGGCGCGCAGGCCCTTGCTGCCGAAGCCGCCGCCGATGTGCTCGGAACGCACCCGCACCGAGGACTCGTCGAGCGAGAACATCTTGGCCAGCTCGCCCTGGATCCAGCTGGCGCCCTGGTTGGAGTCGACGACTTCCAGCCGGCCGGCGTCCCACAGGGCGGTCGCCGCGTGCGGCTCCATCATGCTGTGCTGTTCTTCGGGGGTGGTGTACTGCGCGTCCATGACGACGGCGGACGCGGCGAGCTGGGCCTCCATGTCCCCCTTCTCCGTCTCCGCCAGCATCGGTCCCTGGGCCGAGTAGGCGCCGGGGTGGTCGGCGACGAGCGCGGTGTCGTGCGGCTCCTCGTCGTAGGTGACGAGCAGCGTTTCGGCGGCCTCCCTGGCCTCCTCGGATGTGGTGGCGACGACCAGCGCGACCGGCCAGCCGGCGCACGGCACCCGGTCGTCCTGGAAGACGGCGGCGGTCGGGTCGGGACGTCCCAGCATGCCGACGTAGTCGGTGTTCAGGCGCGGTGCGTTGCCGTGGTGCAGCACGGCGAGCACGCCCGGCATGCCGAGTACCGGGGCGCTTTCGACCGAGCGGATCCGGCCGCGGGTGACGGTCGACAGGACCAGCCAGCCGTGGGCCAGTTCGGCGAAGGGAATCTCTCCCGCGTAGCGGGCCGCGCCGGTGACCTTGTCCCGGCCCTCCACACGGGTGTGCGCGACACCGACAGCCCCTCGCAGCGCGGCGGCTCCTGGCGTGGTGATCGTCATCGGACGTCCCTCTCGGCGAGTTCGGTCAGGACGGCGACCACCAGGTTGCGCATGAGGGTCACCTTGTATCCGTTGTCGGGCAGGGGCCTGGCGGCGGCGAGTTCGGCGTCCGCCGCGGCGGCGAAGGTGTCGCCGTCGGCCGGTGCCCCGGTCAGGACCGATTCGGCCGCGCGGGCACGCCAGGGCCGGGAGGCGACGGCACCGAAGGCCAGCCGCGCATCACGTACGAAGCCGTCCTCGATGTCCAGCGCGGCGGCGACGGAGCCGATGGCGAAGGCGTACGAGGCGCGTTCGCGCACCTTGCGGTAGCGGGAGCGAGCGGCGACCGGAGCCGGTGGCAGGCTGACATGGGTGATCAGCGCTCCGGGCGGCAGGGCGGTCTCCAGGTGCGGGGTGTCGCCGACCGGGAGGTAGAAGTCGGTGATCGGCAGCTCGCCCGGCCCTTCGGCAGTCTCGTAGGAGACCACGGCGTCGAACGCCGTCAGTGCCACGCCCATGTCGGAGGGGTGCACCGCCACACAGTGGTCGGAGGCGCCGAGGACGGCGTGGTTGTGGTGCTCGCCGCTGACGGCGGGGCAACCGCTGCCCGGGGTGCGCTTGTTGCAGGGCTTGCTCACGTCGGAGAAGTAGCCGCAGCGGGTGCGCTGGAGCAGGTTGCCGCCGACGGTGGCCATGTTGCGCAGCTGCCCGGAGGCGCCGGCCAGTACTGCCTGGGTCAACGCCGGGTACCGGCGGCGGATTTCGGGGTGCGCGGCGAGGTCGCTGTTGGTGACGGTCGCGCCGATGCGCAGGCCGCCGTCCGCGGTGCGCTCGACCCGGTCCAGCGGCAGTCCACGGATGTCGACCAGCCGGCCGGGACGTTCGACTCCGCTCTTCATCAGGTCGACGAGGTTGGTGCCGCCGCCGAGGAACCGCGCGTCCGGGGCGGCTGCGAGCAGGGCGACCGCACCGGCGACGTCGTCGGCGCGCTGATAGCCGAACTCCTTCATACGGATGCCTCCTTCAGTGCTGCCGTCCGGCCTTCTTCGGCCGCCGCGGCCGCACGGCTGACGGCCTGGACGATGGAGACGTAGGCGCCGCAGCGGCACAGGTTTCCGCTCATGCGCTCACGTATCTCGGCCGGCGTGAGCGGTGCCGGCCCCGCCTCGGTGCCTACGTCGTCGGTGACGGCGCTCGGCCAGCCGGCGGCGTGCTCCTCGATGACGGCGACGGCCGAGCAGATCTGGCCGGGCGTGCAGTAACCGCACTGGTAGCCGTCGAGGTCGAGAAACGCCTGCTGGACGGGGTGCAGCTGGTCACCGTCGGCCATGCCTTCGATGGTGGTGACGTCGCGCCCTTCGGCCGCGACCGCGAGGCTCAGGCAGGAGACGACACGACGCCCGTCGACCAGGACGGTGCAGGCACCGCACTGCCCCTGGTCGCAGCCCTTCTTCGTACCCGTGAGGTCGAGGCGCTCGCGCAGGACGTCGAGCAGGGTGGTGCGGTGGTCGGTGGACAGACGGTACTTCTCGCCGTTGATGTGCAGAGTGATCGCGCTGGACGTCGGCGAAGGGGCTGGGTCCATGATCAGCCTTCTTTTGTGTCCGGTGACAAGGAACTGGGGGCTGGAGGCAGCAGCGCCCGACGCTAAGGTGACAGCTGACCGGACTGCTGTCCTTGTACGCGGCAACTTAACGGACAATTGTCCGGTTGACAAGGAAGGGATTCGACCGGGAACCCGCCGAGGAGGACGTGTGCCCCAGCCGAAGAAGGACACTCCTCTGCGTTCGGACGCACAGCGCAACCGCGAACGCATCCTGCGGGTCGCGATGGTCGAACTGACGCTGCGGGCGGACGTCCCGCTGAGCGAGATCGCCAAGAAGGCCGGCGTCGGCCAAGCCACGTTCTACCGCAACTTCCCCCACCGCGAGGCACTGGTCCTTGAGGTCTACCGCTACGAGATGCAGCAGGTCTCAGAAGCGGCGACCGAACTGCTGGACACGCGCGCACCCGAACAGGCCCTGCGCGAGTGGATGGACCGTCTCGCCGGATTCGCCATGACCAAGGCCGGCCTGGCCAGCGCGATCCGGCTGGTCACCGGCGCGCCGGGTGGCCCTGCCAAACCGGGCCCCACCCCGATGACGGACGCTGCCCGAACCCTGCTCCGCGCCAACGAGGAGGCCGGCACCATCCGCCCCGGGGTGACCCCGGAGGACTTCTTCCTGGCCATCGCCGGCCTCTGGCAGATCGATCCGCACGAGGACTGGCAGCCGAGGGCCGCCCGGCTCCTGGACATCGTCACGGACGGACTGCGCGCGGGGGCACCGGGCCGGGACCGGACCACCGGAGACCGGACCAGGTGAACTCGCCCCGGCCCTTCCGGACTCCCCTTCACCGGCTCCCGTGGCGCTCGTAGCGCTCGGCGACCCGGGTCATCGCGCCCAGGGGGTCACCGGCCACCTGGGCGGCGGAGAAGTAGACGTTGCCCCTGACCTCCGGGCGCCGCGCGCACAGGTCGAGGTGGCGGGTGAGTTCGGCCGGGTCCTGCCACTGCGCGGGCTGGGCCGGGTCCCCCACCTTGTACAGCGCCTCGCCGATGTGGAGGTCGACGCCCGTGCCCCGTACGGCGGCGGCCCACCAGTCCAGCAGCTTCGCGTAGTCGGCGGCGGCGAAGCCGATGTTCCAGTAGAGCTGCGGGACGATGTGGTCGATCCAGCCTTCCTTGACCCACTTGCGGGTGTCGGCGTGCAGGTCGTCGTAGGTCTGCACACCGCCGCTGGTGTCCGAGCCGAGCGGATCGCTCGACGCGTTGCGCCACACCCCGAACGGGCTGATGCCGAAGGGCAGGTGCGGCTTGACCGCCTTGATGCGGGCCGCCGTTTCGCGCACCAGCGTGTCCGTGTTGTGCCGCCGCCAGGCCGCCTTGTCGGCGAAGCCGCCGCCGTACCGCCGGTACGCGGCGTCGTCGTCGAAGGTCTGTCCGGCGACGGGGTACGGGTAGAAGTAGTCGTCCCAGTGGACGGCGTCGATGTCGTAGCGCTTGACCGCGTCGAGCATCGCGTCCTGGACGAAGCTCCTGACCTCGGGCAGGCCCGGGTTGTAGTAGAGCTTCCCGCCGTAGGGCAGCACCCACCGCGGGTGGACCCGCGCGGGGTGCCGCGGCGACAGCGCGGCGCGGTCGGTGCTGTTCGCGACGCGGTACGGGTTGAACCAGGCGTGCAGTTCGAGGCCGCGCGCGTGCGCCTCGCGCACGGCGGTGCCCAGCGGGTCCCAGCCGGGGTCCTTGCCCTGGGTGCCGGTGAGCACCTGGGACCAGGGCTCGTACGGCGACGGCCACAGCGCGTCGGCCGTGGGCCGCACCTGGAAGATCACGGTGTTGAGCCGGCGCGCGACCGCCGTGTCCAGCAGGCTCAGCAGTTCGCTCCGCTGCCGGGCGGCCGGCAGCCCCGGCTTCGACGG
>NZ_JTIY01000001.1:4847752-4857901 GCF_000818175.1 Streptomyces sp. AcH 505 | reverse complement strand
GTCCCCGCGGCGCCGCCGCCGGCCGCACGACCGCGTCCCCCGCGACCGCGTCCCCCGCCGTGAGCAGGGCTCCGGCGGTGCCCGCCACGGCCGTCACGAACCCTCTTCTGCCGATTCCCCGCATGAACCTGCCCCTTGTGTGCTTGCGCGTGCTTCCGCCGGTCGCCGCTCGTGCCGCTCCCGCAGAGCATGCCCGCCCCGGGCCGCAACCCCAAGAACACCGCGCGGTAACGTCGTGGCCCGGACAGGCCCGGAACCGTACGGGACCTGCCGGAACACGGACCAGCGAAAGGCACGACGTGACCGACACCCTGAGCGATATCACCCGCGTCGGAGTGGTGGGCTGCGGCCAGATGGGCGCGGGCATCGCGGAGGTCGCCGCCCGCAGCGGACTTGAGGTACGGGTCGCCGAGACCACGGGCGAGGCCCTGGAGATCGGCCGCACCCGGCTGCACAACTCGCTGACGAAGGCCGCCGAACGCGGCAAGATCACCGCCCATGAGCGCGACTCGGCGCTGGACAGAATCAGCTACACCACCGATCTCGGCGAGTTCGCCGACCGTGATCTGGTGGTCGAGGCGGTCGTGGAGAACGAGCAGGTGAAGACGGAGATCTTCCAGGTGCTCGACCAGGTGGTGACGCGCCCCGACGCGATCCTGGCCTCCAACACCTCGTCCATCCCGCTGGTCAGGCTGGCCGTGGCGACCTCGCGGCCCGACCAGGTGATTGGGATCCACTTCTTCAACCCGGCGCCGGTGCAGAAGCTGGTCGAACTGATCCCCGCGCTCACGACGTCCGACGAAACGATCCGCCGCGCCGAGGCCGTGGTCGGCGGCGTCCTCGGCAAGCACGCGATCCGCGCCCAGGACCGCTCGGGCTTCGTGGTCAACGCGCTGCTGATCCCGTATCTGCTCTCCGCGATCCGGATGTTCGAGTCGGGGATCGCGAGCCGCGAGGACATCGACAACGGCATGGAGCTGGGCTGCGCCCACCCGATGGGCCCGCTGAAGCTCTCCGACCTGATCGGACTCGACACGGTGGCCTCGGTCGCCGACTCGATGTACGCCGAGTACAAGGAACCGCTGTACGCCGCTCCCCCGCTGCTCCAGCGCATGGTCGACGCGGGCCGCCTGGGCCGCAAGTCGGGCGCGGGCTTCTACTCGTACTGACGGACCCGGCGTACCGACGAACCCGGCGGGGGCTACGCGCCGAGCCAGCGGTTCAGGGCCGTTGTCAGGCCGGTGGTGCTGCCGTCGGAGGATGCCCATGCCACGAAGCCGTCGGGGCGTACCAGTAGCGCGGTCGCCTCGGTGTCTTCGGTGTGGGCGTTGAGCAGGTCCAGGCGGCCGGTGTACGGGGCGGCCAGGGCCGCCAGTCGGTCGTCGCCCGTGAGGTCGACCAGCAGGGTGCGGCCGTGGTGGGCGTGGTCGGCGAGGCGGCTGCCGTCGGTGAGGCGGAGGGCGGGCACCGTCGCGCCGGCCAGCGGGTGGCCGTCCCCGAGGTCGTGGCGCTGCCACAGGCCGGAGACGCGTCGGGCGTAGTAGGTCGCGCCGTCCCGGGTGCCGAGGAAGTCGGTGACCACGCCGCGCAGCGCGCTGCTGTAGGCGTCGCCGCGCATCACGCCGACCTGCGCGCGTGTCCAGTCGAGCACCCAGGCGCCGATCGGGTGCCGTTCGGCGGTGTAGGTGTCGAGCAGTCCGTCCGGTGCCCAGCCGCGTACGGTCGCGGCGAGCTTCCAGCCCAGGTTGACGGCGTCGCCGATGCCGAGGTTCAGGCCCTGGCCGCTGAACGGTGAGTGCACGTGCGCCGCGTCGCCGCACAGCAGCACCCGGCCGCGCCGGTACTCCGTCGCCTGCCGGGCGTTGTCGGTGAAGCGGGTGCCTGCGGTGACCTCCGTGACGCGGACGTCGGCGCCGCTGACGCGCCGCAGGCTGGCCTCCATCTCGGCCGCCGTGACCGGTGCCTCCCGGTCGGCCGGCGGGCCGTCCAGCTCGACGGTGCGCACCCGGCCCGGCTTCGGCCCGTAGACGTAGACGCCGGTGGCGGTGTGCTGCCAGCCCGGCTCCAGGGCCTCCGCGCCCTCGACCGTGCCGACCGCCTGGCGGAAGGTGATCCCCGGGTCCGTGCCGGGGAAGTCGAAGCCGCCGTGGCGGCGGACCAGGCTGCGGCCGCCGTCGCAGCCGACGAGCCACGCCACGCGTACGTCGTCGCCGCCGTCCAGCTGGACGGTGACACCGGCGTCCGTCGCGTCGAAGCCGCGCACCTCGACCCCGCGCCTGACCTCGACGCCCAGCTCGGCGGCGCGTTCGTCGAGGACCCGCTCCACATCGGCCTGGACGGCTTGCACGTACCAGGCGGGGCCACGGCCGCGCAGGTCGGGATCCGCCAGGTCGACGGGGCCCGCGGGGACCTGGATGCCGCCGAAGTGGCCGACGGAGGGCGGCAGCTTGCCGGCCCCGGCCCCCTGGAACGGCTGCGGCGCCGCCAGCGCCGCCACGGCGGCGAGCAGTCCGCGCCGGTCGAAGGCCTCGGCCGACGCGGTGTTGACCGCGCCCGCCTTGAGCGCGGTGTCGATCTCCGTCCGCCGCTCCACGACCAGCACCCGGACCCCGGCCAGCCGCAGCTCGGTGGCGAGCATCAGGCCGACGGGCCCGGCGCCCGCCACGAGCACGTCGTAATCCGTGGGTCCTGTGCCGGGGGGCGGAGGTGCGTCGACAGTCATCTGATTTCCTTCTCTCTGCCGTGCGGGGTGGCCACACTGGGGTTACTCCACTAAGTTAAGTCACTAAGTTTAGTTACGCAAGGAAGTGAGGCCGGATGCCCAGGACCGGAGAGCGGGGCGGGCCGCTGACGCGGGCGAGGATCTCGGAGGTCGCGACCGGGCTCTTCCTGGAGCGCGGGTACGACACGGTCACGGTCGCCGAGGTCGCCCGGGCGGCCGGGGTGTCGAGCGTGACGGTCTTCAAGCACTTCCCGCGCAAGGAGGACCTGTTCCTGGACCGCGCCGACGACGCCGTGGAGTTCCTGCGCTCGGCGGTGCGCGACCGCGCTCCTGGCGTCGGCGTGGTGACGTCCCTGCGCGACACGACCCTGCGGCTGGTCGACACCCGGCACGCGCTGTCCGGGGTCAAGGACCGGTCCATCCCGTTCTTCCGGACCGTCGCCGCCTCGCCCGCGCTGATCGCGCGGGCCCGGGAGATCGCCTCCGACCTGCAGCGGACCCTCGCCGACGAGCTGGCACGCGACCCGGCCTTCGAAGGCGACGCGGCGCTGTTCGCGGCCTTCTTCATCGCCGGTTACAGCACGGTGATGGTGGAGACCGCGCGCCGGCTCACCGCAGGGGAGCCGACGGGCCCGGTGATCGACGACCACCGGGCCCGGCTGGAGCGGTTGTTCACCGCTCTCGGCGGCGCCTTCCCCGACTAGGGCGCGTCCGGCGGGCGCTCCACGGCGCGGCGGACGAACCCTTCGAGGAGTGCGACGCCCAGCGGCAGCGCCGCCTCGTCGAAGTCGAAGCGCGGCGTGTGGTGGGGCGCGGCGAGGTCGGCGCCCACGCCGACGTAGCTGGCGTACCCGCCGCCGCGCTGGACCTGGCGCATGAACGCGGTGGCGTCGTCGCTCGCCACCCCGTTCTCGGCCGACGCCGTCACCAGCCGCAGCGCCGCCGCGTCCGCGGCCGCCTCGACGAGTTCGACGGCGGGCCGGTCGGCGCGCGCCGTCGTGACGCCGCCGATCAGCTCGACGTCGACGCTCAGCCCGTACATCTCCGCCGCCCCGCGCAGCGCGGTACGGGCCCGCGCCTCCAGGTCGTCGTTGACGGACCCTTCGTCGGCGCGGGTCTCCAGCAGCATCTCGGCCCGGTCGGGGACGATGTTGCTGGAGGTGCCGCCGCTGATCCGGCCGACCCCCACCCGGGTCTCGTGGCCGGGAACGCGCGGCAGACCGTGCACGGCGAGGGTGGCGGCAGCGGCGCCGAGCAGGGCGCTGCGGCCCTCGTGCGGAGCGAGCGACGCGTGCGCGGAGACGCCGTGGAAGACCGCCCTGAGCTTGGAGTTGGCGAGCAGGCCGTCCAGGGACGACGCGACGGTGCCGGTGGGCAGGCTGAGGCCGAGATGCGCCGCGATCAGTACGTCGATGCCGTCTGCGGCCCCCGCCGGCACCATGGCGCGTGCTCCTCTGCCGCCCTCCTCGGCCGGCTGGAAGATCAGCGTCACCGAACCTGCGGGCGGCGGGTCGGCGGTCAGCCGCTCGGCGAGTTCGACCGCCATGCCGATATGCCCGTCGTGGCCGCAGGCGTGCATCACCCCGTCGTACGCGGAGCGGAAGCCCTCGCGTGCGGGGAGATGCGTCGCGTCGGCCGACTCCAGGATCGGCAGCGCGTCGATGTCGGCGCGCAGGGCGACCGCCGGTCCCGGCCCGGCGCCCGGCAGCGTCGCCACCACGGCCGTATGGCCGCCGCGCAGCGCCGCCAACTGCCGTGGGTCGGCGCCCGATTCGGCGGCGCGCCGGTACGCGGCGTCGAGTTCGGCCGGGTCCGGCACACCGAGCCGGTGCCCGGACGAGATGACGTCGGTGCCGGTACGCACCCGCCAGCCCAGCTCGGTGAGGCGCGCGGCGATCAGGCTGGCGGTGCGGAATTCGGTGAAGCCGGTCTCCGGGTGCCGGTGGATGTCGCGCCGCCAGCGCACCGCCGTCGAACCGGCCCCAGCTTGCGAACCGGCCCCCGCCGCCCGGTCACTCACTGTCGGACCAGGGTTCGCCCGCGGCGGGAATGCGTCCGTCGACCGGCAGCGTGGGGACGTCGACCCGCACGGTCTCCGGGTACTTCAGCCCGGCGCCGGTGTTCAGCACGACCACGTCCTCGTCGCCGCGCAGCCAGCCGGACTCGCGCAGCTTGTCCACGGCGGCGAAGCAGGCGGCGCCCTCCGGGCAGATGAACATGCCCTCGGCGCGGGCGAGATCGCCCTGGGCCGCCAGCAGTTCCTCGTCGGTCACGGCGATGGCGGTGCCCTCGGTGGCCCGTACGGCCTCCAGGACGAGGAAGTCGCCGAGCGCCTTGGGGACGGTGATGCCGAAGGCGACCGTGTGGGACTTCGCGGGCGCCACGCTCTCGGTGGCGCCGCGCTCGTACGCGTCCACGATCGGCGCGCAGCCCGCCGCCTGGACGGCGACCAGACGCGGCAGGTCCCCGGTCAGCCAGCCCAGTTCACGCATCTCCAGCAGCGCCTTGTAGATGCCGATGATGCCGACACCGCCGCCGGTCGGGTAGAGGATCACATCGGGGCAGCGCCAGCCGAGCTGCTCCACGATCTCGTAGCCCATGGTCTTCTTGCCTTCGAGCCGGTAGGGCTCCTTGAGCGTGGAGACCTCCTGGTAGCCGGTCCGCTCGCGGACGGCGGCGGCGACGATCTTGCCCGCGTCGCCGATCAGGCCGTCGACCAGATACAGCTCGGCGCCGGCGACGACGCACTCGGCGCGGGTGATCTCCGGGGCGTCGACCGGCATGGCGATCAGGCTGCGCATCCCGGCCCGTGCGGCGTAGACCGCCCAGGCGGCGCCCGCGTTGCCGTTGGTCGGCATGGCGATGCCGGTCACGCCGAGTTCGGCGGCGCGTGAGACGCCGACGGCGGCGCCGCGCGCCTTGAAGCTGCCGGTGGGGATCAGCCCCTCGTCCTTCATCCGCAGTCCCGGCACACCGAGCTGGGCGCCGTAGCGGGGCAGGTCGAGCAGCGGGGTCATGCCCTCGCCGAGGGTGACCACATGGCGCTCGTCCCGTACGGGCAGCAGTTCGCGGTAGCGCCAGAGGTCCGGTGCCCGGTCGGCGATCTCCGCGCGCTTCACGGACGCCTTGACCCGGTCCAGGTCGTATCGGGCCAGCAGCGGGACCCCCGCTTCGGACGTCCCTTGCAGCACGTCGGCGTCGCTGACGGCGCCGGTCCTGGAGCATTCGAGATGGGACAGGGCGGAGAAAAACGCTGCCGACATGGGGGTCCTCCCGGATCAAGACACAACGGCGGGGCCCGGACACCGTATCCGGCCGTCCGCCGGCGCCGGAGAGGCAGGGCGCCGGCGGACGGTGTCATGTCCGCATACCCGGAGTGTTCGGAGTTCCTGGCCTACCCGAGTCGTAAGTGATGGAGCATCAGCAGCGCGGCCGCCATGTTGGCCGCCGGGATCTCACCGCGTGCGAGCAGGGCGGGCACCCGGCTCAGCGGCACCCACTCCCGGCGTGAGGACTCGAAGTCGTCCTCGGGGTGGCCGACGTACGTCGCGCTCTCCGACCAGTAGAGATGGTGCCGGGCGTCGGTCAGACCGTTGGACGGCTCGACGGTGAGCAGATGCTTGAGCGCGCCGGGGCGCCAGCCGGTCTCCTCCTCCATCTCCCGCGCCGCCGCGCTCTCGATGTCCTCGCCGTCCTCCACCACACCCGCCGCCAGCTCCCAGCCCCAGCTGTCGGTGATGAAGCGGTGCCGCCAGAGCAACAGCACTTCGTCGGCCGCGTTGACCGCTGTCGCCACGGCCACCGGACGGAGCCGGATGAGGAAGTGGTCCAGATGCCGGCCGTCGGGGAGTTCCACGTCCGCCAGATTCACCTCGAACCAGCGGTTTCCATAGACATTCTTTTCGCTTAGTTTCGTCCACTGCACGTTTCTGCCACCTTTCGACAAGTTGATGGCAATATCGCAGCAGCAGGTCTGTGACCGGCAGTACGTCTTCTCCCGGCGGCAGGTCTTCTACAGGGGGACGCGCAGTGCGCCGTCGATGAGTTCGGCCGTCTCCTCCGCGTCCGTGCAGCCGCTGGCCACCAGCTGCTCGCGGACCGAGCGCAGCCGGTCGCGCAGCCGCTGCGACTCCATCCCCCTGGCCCGTTCGGTCATTTCGACGGCCGTGCGCGCCGCCCGGTCGGGTTCGCCCTGGCGCAGTTCGATGTGGCTGAGCATCGCGAGCCGGTGCACCCGGCCCCGGTCGTGTGCCGGGGTGTCCACGGCCGCAGCCGCGTGCGCGCGGGCGGCCGGCAGATCGCCGAGGCTCAGCAGCGCCTCCGCCACCTGCACGTTCACCAGGCCCGGCTGGACGTAACCGGTCTCGTCCGGCTCGTACCCCGGCCTGATGCGCTCCGCGGCCTGCTCCGCGCGCCTGATCCGCTCCAGCGCGCCGGTGCTGTCGCCCAGGCAGGCGTACGACTTGGCCTGCATCGCGTACAGGTCGGCGGCGAGCGCGGGCGTGATCTGCCGCCCGGCCGCCCGCAGCGCCGCCTCGGCGAAGGCGACGGCCTGCCGGTACTCCCCCCGGTACAGCGACTGGTTGACCAGCAGCGCGATCACATAGGCGCCGAGGCCCCGGTCGCCGCTGGCCTTGGCGAGCCGCAGCGCCTGGTGGAAGTAGCGCTGGGCGAGGCCGTGCGCGTCCGAGTCGTACGCGCAGATCCCGGCGACGGCGACGAGCCCGCCCGCCGCGCGGTGCAGCTGACGGCCCAGGGCGTCGCTGTACCCGCCGCGCAGCAGCGGCGCCGTCTCGGCGTTGAGGAAGCCGACGATCCTGGCCCGGGTCACCACCCCGCCCGCCCTGCGGTACATCAGTTCGTAGTGGGCCCTGGCCGCCCGCAGCAGCTCTATGTCGGCGGGCGAGACCTTGGTGGGGCCGTTGCGTGAGACGTCGCCGTCCTCCGGCGGGTTCTCCCACTCCCACACCGGCAGCACGGCCGGAGTGCCGGTGACCGCGGGCGCGTCCACGGCATGCGGCCGCCGTTGTACGTCGGAGCGCCAGAGCGCGGTGGCCCGCTCCACGAACCCGGCCAGCGGGGTGACCCCGGCGGCCGCCGGCTCGTCCGGTCTGCCGAACCCGATGTCGTCCAGGGCCAGCGGACGGCCCAGCCGCTCGCTCAGGACGGCGCAGATCAGGTCCGGCACCTGCCCGCGTGGCCGCTGCCCCTTGAGCCAGCGGCCCACGGCCGTGTGCTCGTACCGCAGGGCCAGGCCCCTGTCCCGGCCCGCCAGGTTGACCCGCGCGGCGAGGCCGGCATGCGAGACGCCCGCCTCGTCGAGCAGCGATTCCAGCAGAGTGTTGGGCTGCATATCCCCCTCCGGTGGCTCGCCGGACGCCGCCCCCGCACGGCCTCCGCAGGGCGGCGTTCACACGGGGTGTGAACGTAACGCCCGGATCCGGACAGTGTGCGCTCTGCCGGTGCGGCGCGGGGGCCGGTTGACTGAATGCCGTCGGCCGGGCCGCCGGCTCCCCCTCGTACAGTGCGGCGGCCCGTGACCGCACCGTCCGTCCTGCCGACCTGCCCGACACTCCGCGGCAGGCGGACGGCGCGGTCGGCCGTGCAGCCAACTGGGCCACTACGGATGGGAGGGTGTCGGACGGGTGCGGCGCAGCTCCGGCTCAGCGGACTGCGCCGGTACCCGCGCGCGGTCGTTGCACAGGACCAGCAGGGCGATGTCGTCGGTGACCCGGCCCCCGGTGTGCCGCAGCAGGGCGGTGTGCACCCGCCGTACCAGCGCGGCCGGTGAGATCGGGTCCGTCCCCGCCGTGGCGGCCAGCTCGGCCTCCAGGGCGAAGAACCGTCCGGCGTGGTCACGGGCGTCCGTCGCGCCGTCCGTGTGCAGGAACAGCGCCTCGCCCGGCAGCAGCCGGCCACAGCTCTGTACGGGGACGTCGGCGGGCAGCGGAAAAGCGCCGAGCGGCGGCAGCGGCTCGTCGGAGGCGAGCGGTGTCACCTCACCGCCGATCCTGCGGGGCCACGGATGACCGCAGTTGACGGCCAGCACCTCGGCGTCGGCGGTGATCTCCAGCAGCAGGACCGTCACGAACTCCTCGACGGCGGGGCACAGCGGCCCCTCGGCCGCCGGATACTCCTGCCCGGCCCGTCTGCGCACCTGGCGCTGGTGCGCCCGCTCCAGTCTGCGCAGCACCCCGTCGAGCCCCGGCTCGTCGTACGCCGCCTCCCGGAAGCAGCCGAGGACGGCGGCGACCGCCCCGACGGCGGGCAGTCCGTGGCCCCGTACGTCCCCGATCACCACCCGCACGCCGTACGGGGTGACCAGCACCTCGTACAGATCGCCGCCGATGTCGGCGCCCCGGGTCGCGGAGAGCTGGGCTGCGGCGAGGGTCAGACCGTCGAGCCGTGGTGGCAGCGGTCTGAGCAGTACGTCCTGTGCGGCCCGCGCGATGGCGCGTAACTGCCGCAGCTCGCGCACCGGGCCGTGCCGCACCCCGGCGACGACGCACACGGCGGGGAGCAGGCAGGCCGCGCAGGCCGCGAAGCGCTGGGCCATCCCGCCGTGGTCCTCCTCGGCCGGCGGGCCCAGCAGCTCCCAGCCGATCACGGAGGCGAGCCACAGGCCGGGGACGAGATAGACGAGGGCGCGCCACAGGGACGACGGTCCGGCGGGGGATTTCTCCGCCGGTCTGGCTGCTGTCCTGGTACGGATCATGGCCCGCCCTTCGGCTGAGTGGCCGGATCGATTGTGTCGATCACCGGGCCCGCTCCGGACCCTCCACCAGGAGTTCTCACTCGAACGAGTGAGGAGCGGATCCCTGGCTTGCGGATCCGCTCCTCAGTGCTCAACCACAGCCCGGTCGGGCTGTCGGGCCCGGTCCCTCAGGCGCCGCGCAGTACGGCGCCCGTGCGCTCGGCCGCCAGCGCGACCGCCGCGTCACGCGCGGCCGACGCCTCGTCGACGGTCAGCGTGCGGTCGGCCGCCCGGAACCGCAGGGCGTAGGCGAGGGACTTGCTGTCCGCACCGAGCTGCTCGCCGGTGAACACGTCGAACAGCCGGATGCCCTCAAGCAGCGGTCCTGCGCCCTCGCGCAGCGCCAGCTCCACGTCGGCGGCCGGCACGTCACGCGCGACGACCAGCGCCACGTCCTGGGTCGCCACCGGGAAGGTGGAGATCCTGGGCGCCCGCAGCGGCCCGGCGCCGGCCCGCTCCAGCAGGTCGAGGTCGACCTCGGCGGCGCTGGTGCGCTCGGGCAGGCCGAGCGCCTTCACGACGCGCGGGTGCAGTTCGCCCGCGTGACCGACCAGCGTCCGCGTGCCGTCCACCGTCGCGAACAGCGCGGCGCACCGGCCCGGGTGCCAGGGTTCGTGCTGATCCGCGCGTACGGCCAGCTCGGCGCCCGCCTCGCGGGCGATCGTGCGGGCCG
>NZ_JTIY01000001.1:4839498-4847343 GCF_000818175.1 Streptomyces sp. AcH 505 | reverse complement strand
TCGGTCGGCCGCCGGTCGACGGGTAGCCGGACCGGCACCGTCTCGTCGCCGGTCGGCCGGAACACCGGACCTGTCTCGAACAGCGCCAGGTCGTGCGAGCCACGGCCGTCGTTGCGGCGCAGCGCCCCGAGGAGTCCGGGCAGCAGCGTCGTGCGCAGCGCGGGCTCCTCGTCGGAGAGCGGGTTGACCAGCTTGACCGTACGGCGGCGCGCGTCGTCGGCCGGCAGTCCGAGCTGGTCGAGTACGGCGTCGCCGATGAACGGGTAGCTCAGCGCCTCGACATAGCCGGCGCCCGCGAGGGCGCGGCCGACGCGGCGGTGCAGCCGCTGCCGCTCGGTGAGGCCGCGGCCCGCCGGCGGGGTGGGCAGCGTGGAGGGCAGGTTCTCGTACCCCTCCAGCCGGATGACCTCTTCGGCGAGGTCGTTGGGCGCGTCGAGGTCGGGCCGCCAGGACGGCACGGTCACGACGAGTTCGTCCTGCCCGTAGACGTCGCAGCCGATCTCCTGGAGCCGCCGTACGACGGTCTCCCTGCCGTACGTGACACCCGCGACGCGGTCGGGGTGACCGGCCGGCATGCTGATCGTGTGCGGCGCCGACGGTGCGATGACCTCGGTGACACCGGCCTCGGCCGAGCCGCCGCCGAGCAGCACCAGCAGATCGACGGTCCGCTGCGCCGCGGCGGCGGTCGCCTGCGGGTCGGAGCCGCGCTCGAAGCGCTTGGACGCCTCGGAGGACAGCTTGTGCCTGCGGGCGGTACGGGCGATGGAGATCGCGTCGAAGTGCGCCGCCTCGATGACGACGTCGGTCGTGCCGTGCGCCTCACCGCTGTCGCCGTCGGTGCCGCCGTCGGCGATCTCCGTGTGGGCGCCGCCCATCACCCCGGCGAGCCCGATGGGGCCCCGGTCGTCGGTGATGACCAGGTCCTGCGGGTCGAGCGCCCGCTCGGTGTCGTCGAGGGTGGTGATCCGCTCGCCGGGCTGCGCGCGGCGCACCCCGATCGGCCCTTCGAGCCGGGAGCGGTCGTAGGCGTGCAGCGGCTGGCCGATCTCCAGCATCACGTAGTTGGTGATGTCGACGGCGAGCGAGATGGGCCGCATCCCGGCCTTCTGCAGCCTGCGCCGCATCCAGATCGGGGACTGCGCCTCGGGGTTGAGCCCGGTGACCGTGCGGAGCGTGAGCCGGTCGCAGCCCATCGGGTCGGAGACCTTCGCCGGGTAGCCGGACGCGCTGGGCGCCGGTACGTCGATGAGCGCCGGGTCGCGCAGCGGCAGCCCGTACGCGATGGCGGTCTCGCGGGCGATGCCGCGCAGCGAGAGGCAGTAGCCGCGGTCGGGCGTGACGGCGATGTCGAGGACCTCGTCCACCAGCTCCAGGAGCGCGATGGCGTCGGAGCCGACCTCGTGCTCGGGCGACAGCACGATGATGCCGTGCGTGCCGTCGTCGCCCATGTCCAGCTCGTCGCTGGAGCAGATCATGCCGTGCGACGTCCTGCCGTACGTCTTGCGCGCCGAGATGGCGAAGTCGCCGGGCAGCACGGCGCCCGGCAGGACCACGACGACCTTGTCGCCGACGGCGAAGTTACGGGCGCCGCAGACGATCTCCTGCGGCTCGCCCGTGCCGTTGGCGGTGCCGACGTCGACGGTGCAGAACCTGATGGGCTTCTTGAAGCCCTCCAGCTCCTCGATGGTGAGCACCTTGCCGACGACGAGCGGGCCCTTGAGTCCGGCGCCGAGCTGCTCGACCGCCTCGACCTCGAGCCCTGCGGAGACGAGCCGCGTCTGTACGTCACGGCCGGTCTCCGTCGCCGGCAGGTCGACGTACTCCCGCAGCCAGGAAAGCGGGACGCGCATCAGATCTCCATCCCGAACGGCCGGGTGAACCGGACGTCACCCTCGACCATGTCTCGCATGTCTTCGACGTTGTGGCGGAACATCAGCATCCGTTCGATGCCGAACCCGAAGGCGAATCCGCTGTACTTCTTGGGGTCGACACCGCAGGCGACGAGCACCTTGGGGTTGACCATGCCGCAGCCGCCCAGCTCGATCCAGCCCTCGCTGCCGCAGGTGCGGCAGGGCCGGTCGGGGTTGCCGACGGAGTCGCCGTGGCAGACGTAGCAGACCATGTCCATCTCGGCGGACGGCTCGGTGAACGGGAAGTAGTTCGGCCGCAGCCGGGTCGTCACCTCGGGCCCGAAGAGCGCCTGGACCATGTGGTCGAGGGTGCCCTTGAGGTCGGCCATGGTCAGGCCCTCGTCGACGGCCAGCAGCTCGATCTGGTGGAAGACCGGGGTGTGCGTGGCGTCCAGCTCGTCCGTGCGGTAGACCCGCCCGGGGCAGACGACGTAGACCGGCGGCTCCCGGTCGAGCAGGGTGCGCGCCTGGACGGGTGAGGTGTGCGTGCGCAGCACGACCCCCGACTCGTCGCCCTCGGTGCCCGCGGGGCCCTGGACGAAGAACGTGTCCTGCATCTGCCGGGCCGGGTGGTCGGGGACGAAGTTGAGCGCGTCGAAGTTGAACCACTCCGCCTCGACCTCGGGCCCTTCGGCGACCTCGTAGCCCATGGCGACGAAGACGTCGGCGACGCGCTCCATGAAGGTGGTCAGCGGATGCCGGGCGCCTGCCGGTACCCGGTCGTAGGGCAGTGTGACGTCCACCGCCTCCTCGACCAGGACCCGGGCGTCGCGCTCGGCCTCCAGCTCGCTCTGCCGGGCGGCGAGCGCCTTGCTGACGGCGCCGCGCGCCTGGCCGACCCGCTTGCCGGCCTCGGCCTTGGCCTGGGGCGGCAGCGCGCCGATCTCCCGGTTGGCGAGTGCGAGCGGTGAGGTGCCCGAGGTGTGCGCGGTCTTCGCGTGACCGAGCGCTTCGAGATCGCCCGCTGCGGCGAAGGCGGCGAGCGCCTCGTCCCGCATCCGGTCGATCTCTTGCGGTTTCAGTGCCTCGACCTCGACTGGGTCGTACGACTTGTTGGGTGCCGACATCTCTTCCCGTGCTTCCGGTTGGCTGGCGAAACGACCCTGCTCGCAGAGGACGCGAAAGCGCCAAAGGTCGAGTCTAAAGGTCGTACGGAGTGACGAAGCCCGTGGGCGTGCTCAGGTCAGATAGGCCGGAGCGCCGACGGGCAGGATAAATCGGAACTCGGCGCCGCCGCCGGGGCCGCGTCCCACGGTGATCGTCCCGCCGTGCGCCTCGACGATCCCCTTGACGATGTACAGGCCGAGGCCCGTGCCGCCGCGTTTGCTGCCGCGCCAGAAGCGGGTGAAGACGCGGCTCATCGACTCCTCGGGGATGCCGGGGCCTTCGTCGCACACCGTGACAGCCGTTCCCATCTCCGTAGTGGTCGTGCTTTCCGCCGGGTCGGCGGTCGGGTCGAGGGGCGCGGGGCCCACCTCGATGGTGACGGTTCCCTCGCCGTGGCGCACCGCGTTTTCCAGCAGGTTGCCGAGGATCTGGTCGATCTTGTCGGGATCGGCCCACAGATCGGGCAGCGGCTGCCGCATCCGGACGAGGAACCGGTCCGGCGCCTGGCCCGACGCGGTGTGCGCCTGTACGTGGCGGCCGACGGCCGCGGCCATGTCGACCGGCTGGCGGCGCACCTCAAGCCGGCCGGAGTCGATCCGGGAGATGTCGAGCAGTTCGGCGATCAGCCGGGTCACCCGGTTGGCGTCGGCGTCGACCGTCTCCAGCATCAGCCGCTTCTGGTCGTCGGTGAACCGCTCCCACTTGGCGAGCAGCGTCGCGGTGAAGCCTTTCACCGAGGTCAGCGGCGAGCGCAGCTCGTGCGCGACGGTGGCGATCAGCTCGGCATGGCTCAGTTCGGTACGCCGTCGCGCCTCGGTGCCGCGGATGCAGACGACGAGCCTGCGGACGGGTCCCGTGGGGTGCGTACGGACGTAGCGGACCGAGACGAGGACCTCACGGCCGCCGGGCAGCAGCAGGTTGCATTCGGGCTGGCCCGACCGGATGGCGAGCCCGCCGTACGGATCGGTCAGCGACCACCAGCGGCGGCCCTTCAGGTCCTCCAGCGGCAGCGCCCGCTCCAGCGGGCGGCCGATCGCCTCGGCGCACGGTAAGGCGGTGATACGGGCCGCTGCCGCGTTGAAGCTGATCACCTTGCCTGTCTCGTCGGCGACGACAAGGCCGTCGGGGAGATCGTCGGGGTCGATGGCCGGCACGTCGTATCCCCTTCCGGATCAGCGGATCGGGCATCTGTCGGACTGCTGTGGAGCTGCTGTGGGGCTTGTCCCGGGCCGCGGTCGGGCAGCGGTCGGGCTGTGGTCGGGCTTCTTCGAAGGCGCAACAGTACTAGGCGCCGTCCGGCCTAGGGAGCTGTCTTGCGCTGGGCACGGGCGGAGGCGTAAAGACATACGGCGGCGGCGGTCGCGAGGTTCAGACTCTCGGCCCTTCCGTGGATCGGGACGCGCACCACGGCGTCGGCGAGCGCGCGCGTCTCGTCCGGCAGCCCCCACGCCTCGTTGCCGAACACCCACGCGGTCGGGGCGCCCATCCGTCCCGCGTCCAGCTCGTCGTCCAGATCGCTGTGACCCGCACCGTCGGCGGCCAGGATCCGGGCGCCCGCATCCCGCAGCCCCTGGACGGCCTCCTCGACGGGAACGCCGACAGCCACCGGCAGATGGAAGAGCGAACCGGCCGACGCCCTCACCGACTTGGGGTTGTAGAGGTCGACGGACGCGTCGGTCAGGACGACGGCGTCGGCTCCCGCCGCGTCCGCGCAGCGCAGCACCGTACCGGCGTTGCCCGGGTCGCGTACGTGCGCGAGAACGGCCACGAGCCGGGGCCTGGCCCGTACGACGTCCTCGAACGGGGTGTCGAGGAAGCGGCAGACCCCGAGCAGGCCCTGCGGGCTGACCGTCTGGGACAGGTCGTCCAGCACGGCGTCGGCCGCGAGGTGCACCCGGGCGCCGGTGTCCCGGGCCGCCCGGACGATCTCGGCGTACCGCTCGGCGGCCTCGGCCGTCGCGAACAGCTCCACGAGCGTGGGCTCGCCGCCGGCCGGGCGGTGGGCGACCGCCTCCCGCACGGCCTGCGGCCCCTCGGCGATGAACCGGCGCTCCTTGCCGCGGAAGGCCCGCTTGGCGAGCCTGCGGGCCGCCGTGACGCGCGCTGAGCGCGGGGAGATCAGCTCGGGGGTGGGGGTGCCCATGATGCGGCGGCTCTCACTTCTGGCGGGGCGGACGTTCGACGGGGTGACGGCTGCCGGGTGACGGCTGCGGGGTGACGGCTACCGGACGGGCCGGGGAACGCACCGGACCCGCAGGCTCTCCGCCTGCGGGTCCGGTGGCTGTGCTGGGTGCGCGAGCGCGGTCAGGCCGCGGCCTTGGGCGCGTTGACGTCGCTCGGAAGCGCCTTCTGGGCGACCTCGACGAGCGCGGCGAACGCGTTCGTGTCGTTGACGGCCAGCTCGGCGAGGATCTTGCGGTCCACCTCGACGTTGGCGGCCTTCAGACCCTGGATGAAGCGGTTGTAGGTGATGCCGTTGGCGCGGGCAGCGGCGTTGATGCGCTGGATCCACAGCTGACGGAAGTCGCCCTTGCGCTTCTTGCGGTCGTTGTAGTTGTAGACGAGGGAGTGGGTGACCTGCTCCTTCGCCTTCCGGTACAGACGTGAGCGCTGGCCGCGGTAACCGCTGGCTGCCTCAAGGATTGCCCGGCGCTTCTTGTGGGCGTTGACTGCGCGCTTGACGCGTGCCACTTGTTAACTCCTAGTAGCTGGGTCACGGTGGGACGTGACCCGAGAACGGCATGGCCCCCGCAGGTCGGCGGGTGTGCCCTGTACTGGCCTAGGGCACGCCCTAGATGCCGAGAAGCTTCTTCGCCTTGGCGGCGTCTCCCGGGGCGAGCTCGACGGTGCCGGCGAGGCGGCGCGTCAGGGTCGAGGGCTTGTGCTCCAGGTAGTGGCGGCGGCCGGCGCGCTGGCGCAGGATCTTGCCGGAGCCGGTGACGCGGAAACGCTTCTTTGCACCGCTGTGGGTCTTGTTCTTCGGCATGACGCCGTTCTCTCCTCGTCATTGGCGCCCCCTGCCGGTCCGGACGGGCCGGCAGGCACGAGACGCCTTCTCAATGGTGATGGGGATGTCCGGACCGCGGTCCAGGGCGCCTGGTTGGCGCCCACGGATCACGCTTCGGAAGGTGCCTCGGCCTGGGCTTCGGCGCGAGCTTCGGCGGCGTCCGGGGACTCGTCGACATGCTCGTCGGGCGCGTAGCCCTGGCGTTCGGCCTTGCGGGCGGCCTGCGCCTCGCGTGCCTCGGCCATGGCCTCGGTCTTCTTCTTGTGCGGGCCGAGAACCATGATCATGTTTCGGCCGTCCTGCTTCGGGTTCGACTCGATGAACCCGAGGTCCTCGACGTCCGAAGCGAGCCGCTGCAGCAGTCGGAAGCCGAGTTCCGGCCTGGACTGCTCGCGACCACGGAACATGATCGTGATCTTGACCTTGTCACCCTGCTTGAGGAACCGGACGACGTGACCCTTCTTGGTGTCATAGTCGTGCGGGTCGATCTTCGGCCGGAGCTTCATCTCCTTGATGACCGTGTGCGCCTGGTTCTTGCGCGCCTCACGGGCCTTCATGGCCGACTCGTACTTGAACTTCCCGTAGTCCATGAGCTTGCACACGGGCGGACGGGCTGTCGCCGCGACCTCGACCAGGTCCAGGTCGTACTCCTGTGCAAGTTCCAGGGCCTTGGCAAGCGGCACGATGCCGACCTGCTCGCCACTGGGACCGACCAGTCGCACCTCGGGAACGCGAATCCGGTCGTTGATGCGGGGCTCGGCGCTGATGGATCCTCCTCGGTAGCACCACACGACTGCCTGGCAGACAGCCGCGTAACGTCTGTTTCGTCAGACCAACCGTGGCGGGACAACAAAAATGCCCCGGACGGGACACAGGCGGCAGCTCCGTGAATACCGGAACACCGCCGCGTCTACCGCGGGGCGTATCGGGCGGCTCCATCGTCCGTACGGAACGATGGGCGCCACCTGACCGGTGACCCGCCGCCCGGTAAGGGCGGTCAGGTGGGAGATCGGAGCCTCCACTTGTGGGCCGGACATACAGATGTCCAGCCGGTCGTCACTCCAGGTTAGCACCTCTCCCCCGCGGGAGCTAACCGGCGGCACGGGAGGCTGTTCGAGCGATACGCCCTAGGGTGTGGGGCATGAGCGACGCTACCTCTCCCCAGGACTCCTCGGAGCCCACGGCATCCCCCGACTTCGACGCCATGACCCGCGACATCGCGGAGGTGCCCGCCGTCGAGGTGATCGTCACCGTCGCGGTCAATCTGATGAGCGCCGCCGCGGTGAAGCTCGGGCTCACCGAGGAGGGTGAGGAACACAAGGACCTCGACGAGGCGCGCAAGCTGATCATGGCGCTGGCCGGGCTGATGGACGCGAGCACGACGGAGATCAGCTCGTTCCACGCGGCGCCGCTGCGGGACGGTCTGAAGTCGCTCCAGCTGGCGTTCCGCGAGGCGTCGGTCGTACCGGACGAGATCGGCCAGGGCCCCGGCGAGAAGTACACCGGGCCGGTCTACGGCTGAGCCGGCTGACGGCTGACGGCTGACGGCTGACGGCTGACGGCTGACGGCTGACGGCTGACGGCTGAGCGTCGGTTCTTTACGGCCGTACGTACAGGGGCTCGCCCGGCGGTGCCGCTTCCGGCGGCAGCAGGGCCAGATCCAGGCCGCGCACCAGCCGGGCCCTGAGCACCTCGTCGGCGGCCAGCGCCTCGGCGATCCTGCGGGCCGCTTCGGCGGGCGGCGCCGCGTCGTCCAGTACGAGCGCGAGGGTGCCGTCCGCGCTGCCGGGGCCGAGATGCGCGCGCCGCACGGCGGGCTCG
>NZ_JTIY01000001.1:4833143-4836750 GCF_000818175.1 Streptomyces sp. AcH 505 | reverse complement strand
GCGGGCCGGGGCGGCGCCGGCGGTTTGGGCGGCAGCAGCGCGTCCGTGATGCGGGAGCGGGGCTGGGGCACGCCGGGCGGCGGCTGGACCTCGGGAGGCTCCGTGGGCCGGGGCGGTATGGAGGAGCGCCGCGCGTCGGTGCTCATCTGCCCCCCTGTGCAGTTCGGTCCGCTGTTCGGCCCGCGCCGATCCGCCTTGCCGGGCAGGCCCGTTCGAACGCCGCGTGTGCGTCACTCTACGGGCTGGACCACCCCCGGAGGGAACGGGTGGACCGGCCGGTGGTGATCTGCCCAATAGATCCCCCTACCGTCGGGTAATCCTGTCTGGCAAGCTCGGTCCATGACTCCCCGCGCCACTGACAGGGCCCGCTACGACCGGGCCACCGCTCATCTCGACGCCCCGTTCGCGATCGTCGATCTCGACGCCTTCGACGCGAACGCGGACGATCTCGTCCGGCGGGCGGCGGGCAAGCCGATCCGGGTGGCCAGCAAGTCCGTTCGCTCCCGTGCGCTGCTGGAACGGGTGCTGGCCAGGGACGGTTTCGCCGGGATCATGTCGTTCACGCTGGCGGAGTCGCTGTGGCTGGCGCGCGCCGGTTTCGACGACGTACTGCTGGCGTACCCGTCGGCGGACCGCTCCGCGTACGCGGAGCTGGCGGCCGACCCCAAGCTGGCCGCCGCCGTGACGGTGATGGTCGACGATCCGGCGCAGCTGGATCTGATCGATCTGGCGCGTGCGGGCGGTCAGGAGGAGATCCGGGTCTGTCTGGAACTCGACACGTCGCTCCGGATGTTCGGCGGCCGGGTACGGATCGGCGCGCTGCGCTCGCCGCTGCGCGAGCCGGCACAACTGGTCGAGCTGGCGCGGTCGGTGGCGCGCAGGCCGGGCTTCCGGCTGGTGGGTCTGATGGCGTACGAGGGCCATATCGCGGGCGTCGGCGACGCGATCGCCGACCGGCCGCTGCGCTCGCGGGCGATCAGGCTGATGCAGGCGACGGCCCGCAGGGAACTGGCGGACCGGCGCGGCGCCGTCGTACGCGCGGTCCGCGCGGTGGCCCCGGAGCTGGAGTTCGTCAACGGCGGCGGCACGGGCAGCGTCCAGCACACGGCCGCCGAGGAGGCGGTGACGGAGATCGCGGCGGGTTCTGGCCTCTACGTACCGCGCCTGTTCGACAACTACACGTCGTTCACCGGCCGCCCGGCAGCGCTCTTCGCCCTGCCGGTGGTCCGCAGGCCGGGCGTCGGCGTGGTGACGGTCCTCGGCGGCGGCTACCCGGCGTCGGGCGCGGCAGGCCCCGACCGGCTGCCCGAACCGTATCTCCCTGAGGGCC
Organism: Streptomyces sp. AcH 505; assembly: GCF_000818175.1. Classification (GTDB taxonomy): domain Bacteria; phylum Actinomycetota; class Actinomycetes; order Streptomycetales; family Streptomycetaceae; genus Streptomyces. Next base: position 4,835,420 of record NZ_JTIY01000001.1, on the reverse strand, counting down.
TGCGCTACGACGCGCAGGAGGGCCCGGGTGAGGTCCAGACCCCCCTGCTCGGCTCGCCGGCGGACGACCTCCTGATCGGCGACAAGGTCTGGTTCCGGCACGCGAAGGCGGGCGAACTGTGCGAACGGTTCGACACCCTGCACCTGCTGGAGGGCGACCACCTGACCGCCGAGACCCCGACCTACCGGGGCGAGGGCAAGACGTTCCTCTGACGCGGTCCCGTGGCCACGCGGCCGCCCTCCCCGGCGGCCGCGGCTACACCGGGGTGACGTAGGCGCCCGCGATGCCGCCGTCGACCAGGAAGTCCGTGGCGTTGACGAAGGACGCGTCGTCGCTGGCGAGGAAGGCCACGGCGGCGGCGATCTCGGTGGCCTCCGCGAAGCGGCCGACCGGGATGTGGACCAGGCGGCGGGCCGCGCGTTCCGGGTCCTTGGCGAAGAGTTCCTGGAGCAGCGGGGTGTTGACGGGGCCCGGGCACAGGGCGTTGACCCTGATGCCTTCGCGGGCGAACTGGACGCCCAGTTCCCTGGACATGGCGAGCACGCCGCCCTTGGACGCGGTGTACGAGATCTGCGAGGTCGCCGCGCCCAGTCTGGCCACGAACGACGCGGTGTTGATGATGGAGCCCCTGCCCTGGCGCTGCATGTAGGGGATCGCGGCCTTGCAGCAGAGGTAGACGGAGGTGAGGTTGACCTCCTGGACCCGGCGCCAGGCCGCGAGGCCGGTGGTGAGGATCGAGTCGTCGTCGGGCGGGGAGATGCCCGCGTTGTTGAAGGCGACGTCGACGCTGCCGTAGGTGTCGTACGCCGTCCTGAACAGCGCTTCGACCTGTTCGGGGTCGGTGACGTCGACCCGTACGAAGGTGCCGCCGACCTCGTCGGCCGTGGTGCGGCCGGTGGTCTCGTCGATGTCGCCGCAGACGACATGGGCGCCTTCGGAGGCGAGCCTGCGGGCGGTGGCGAGGCCGATGCCGCTGCCGGCTCCGGTGATGACGGCGGTGCGGCCGACCAGTCGGCGGCAGACGGCGTCCGTGGTGGCTTCGGTCATGGGTGCTCAGGCCTCCGTGCTGATGAAGACGTTCTTGGTTTCGGTGAAGGCGGTCAGTGCGTCGGGGCCGAGTTCGCGGCCGAGCCCGGACTGTTTGAAGCCGCCGAAGGGGGTGCTGTAGCGCACGCTGCTGTGCGAGTTGACGGACAGGTTCCCGGCGGCGACCCCGCGGGAGACGCGCAGGGCGCGGCCCACGTCGCGGGTCCAGATGGAGCCCGCGAGGCCGTGGTCGGTGGCGTTGGCGAGCCGGACCGCGTCCTGTTCGCCGTCGAAGGGCAGGACGACGGCGACCGGGCCGAAGACCTCCTGGACGGCGGCCGGTGAGTCGGCGGGGGCTTCGGTGAGGACGGTCGGCGGGAACCAGAAGCCGGGCCCCACGGGTGCGCTGCCGCGCAGCGCGGGCGCGCCGTCGGGGACGTAGGACCGTACGCGCTCCAGCTGGACGGCCGAGATCAGCGGGCCCATCTGGGTCGCCTCGTCGGCGGGGTCGCCGACGACGACGGCGCTCAGCGCCGGGGCGAGCAGGTCGAGGAAGCGGTCGTACACCTCGCGCTGGACGAGGATGCGGGTGCGGGCGCAGCAGTCCTGTCCCGCGTTGTCGAGGAAGGACATCGGCGCGGTGGCCGCCGCCTGTTCGAGGTCGGCGTCGGCGAAGACGATGTTGGGGCTCTTGCCGCCGAGTTCGAGGGTGACGCGCTTCACCCGCTCCGCGCACTTCGCCATGATCTGCCTGCCGACGCGGGTGGACCCGGTGAACACGATCTTGGCCACGCCGGGGTTTTCGACGAGGGCGTTGCCCGCGATGTCCCCGGCGCCTGGCAGGACTTGCAGCAGATGCTCGGGAAGGCCTGCCTCCAGGGCCAGTTCGGCGAGGCGCAGCGCGGTGAGCGGGGTGGTCTCGGCGGGCTTGAGGATGACGGCGTTGCCTGCCGCGAGCGCGGGCGCCGCGCCCCAGCCGGCGATCGGCATGGGGAAGTTCCAGGGGACGATCACCCCGATCACCCCGAGGGGTTCGAGGAACGTGACGTCGATGCCCCCGGCCACGGGGATCTGCCGGCCGGTCAGCCGCTCGACCCCGCCCGCCGCGTAGTCGAGCAGATCGCGGACATTGCCCGCCTCCCAGCGGGCGTTGCCGATGGTGTGGCCGGCTTCGCGTACCTCCAGCCGGGCCAGTTCCTCGGTGTGCGTGTCGACGAGGGCGGCGAAGCGGCGCAGCAGCCGCGCCCGGTC
>NZ_JTIY01000001.1:4820714-4830571 GCF_000818175.1 Streptomyces sp. AcH 505 | reverse complement strand
CAGCCGTGGTGGCGCGGCTCGACGGTCTGGTGATCGCCGGCGGTCCCGACGTCGAGCCCGTACGGTACGGCGCCGAGCCGCACCCCCGTACCGGCCCGCCCGCCCGCGAGCGGGACGCCTGGGAACTGGCGCTGATCGAGGCGGCGCTGGCCTCGGGCACCCCGCTGCTGGGCATCTGCCGGGGGATGCAGCTGCTGAACGTCGCTTGCGGCGGCACGCTCGTCCAGCACATCGAGGGTCATGTCTCCCCCGTCGTCGGCCGGTTCGGCGAGCATCCCGTGACGCCGCTGCCCGGCACCCGCTACGCGGCCCTGGTGGCCGGGGAGTTCAGCGTCCCCACCCAGCACCACCAGTCGGTCGACCAGCTCGGTGAGGGGCTCACCGTCTCAGCCGTCGCAGCCGACGGCACGGTCGAGGCCGTCGAACTGCCCGAGCCGCAGTGGGCGTTGGGGGTCCAGTGGCACCCGGAGATGGCGGCGGACACCCGGGTCATGCGGGCACTGGTCGAAGCGGCGGGCGCTCGTCGCGTATGAGTCCGGTCAGCGGGCGTCGCTCAGCGCGGCCCGCAGCGCCGCCGGTGCCCGCACCAGCGACGGTCCGTACCAGGTGAGCATCCGCCCGTCGACGAGCGCGGCGGGCAGCCCGGGAAACGCCTCCGGCCCGTCGTCGGCGGTGAAGCGGTACGGCTCGTCGGGCAGCACCACCAGATCGGCGCCGGCGGACCGCAGCTCATCCACGGGGATGCGCGGATAGCGCTCGGCGTGCGCCCCGTACACGTTGTCGACGCCGAGCCTGGCCAGCAGATCACCGGCGAACGTGTCACTGCCGACGACCATCCAGGGCCGCCGCCAGATCGGTACGAACGCGGTGCGCCGGGCGGCGGGGGCCGCGGGCCGCTCCCAGGCCGTGCGGGCGTCGTCCAGCCAGCGCGGCGCGGCGGGCAGACCGCAGCCGGCCAGCAGGACCCGCTCCAGCTCGGCGAACGCCTGGTCGAGGCCGCGCACCTCGGTGACCAGTACGTCGAGCCCGGCGGCGGCCAGTGCGGCGAGGTCGGGGGCGCGGTTCTCCTCCTCGTTGGCGATGACGAGATCGGGGCGCAGCGCGACGATCGCCGCGACATCGGGGTTCTTGGTGCCGCCGATCCGTACGACGTCGAGTCCGGCGGGCCGTACGCACCAGTCCGTGGCCCCCACCAGCAGCCCCGGCGCGCTGACCGCGACCGCCTCGGTCAGGGAGGGGACGAGCGAGACGACCCGCGCGGGGCCTGTCCGGCCGGTCACGGCGTCAGTTCCTGCGGTCGACCGTCGCGTCGATGTGCTCGGCGACGGCGACGATCACGATGCGGGTGCCGGGCTCGGTGGTGCGCCAACGGTGCGTCACACCGCCGCTGAGATAGAGCGTGTCGCCGCGCTCCAGCCGGTACGCCCGGCCTTCGGCCTCGACTTCGGCCGCGCCGTCGGCGATGTACATCACTTCGTCGTTGCGGTGCTGGTATTCACGCCCGGTGTCCAGCTCGCCGGTGAACTCCTGGGCGTCCAGCTGGTGTCCGCCGCGCACCACCCGGCGCGCCCCTGGTACGACGGGGGCGGCGGACCGTACGACGTCGACGGTGCGCGCCGAGTCGGCCGCCGCGTGCAGCCGGGCGGGGGTGGTCTCCAGCGCCTCGGCGACCCGGTCGAGCGAGCGGGTGCTGGGCCGGGCGCGTTCGTTCTCGATCTGGCTCAGGAACGGCACGGACAGTCCGCTGCGCTCCGCGACCGCTGCGAGCGTCAGACCCAGGGACCTGCGCCGTCTGCGGACGGCGGCGCCCACCCTGAGCGCTTCCTTGTCGTCCATGTTGGCTCCCTCCCGCCGGATCGCCATCTTCGCAGAGTTGACGGCGGTACAAGAGCCGTCCGGCCGCACCCACCGCCCGGCGACCCGCCCACGACTCGGCCACCGGCGCCGGCCACAACCCCGAAAGGGTGGGTACCGCCATCGGCGACACCCACCCCATCGAAGGTACTCCGGCCCGGTCCGGACCAGAGGTCTAGAGCGGAGCCATCTTGTCCACGATGTCCGGCTTGGTCTTCATCCAGGCCTCCACCGCTTCTTCCTCATGTCCCTTGCCGCTCTTCGTGATCTGGTTCTCCAGGCTCGCGAGGTCGCCCTCGCTCATCTTGAAGTCCTTGAGCCACTTGGTCAGCTGGGGGTACTGCTCGGGGAACTTCTTGCTGGCGACGGTGGTGATCTGGTCACCGGTGCCGAACGCCTTCTTGGGGTCGGCCAGCTTGGTCAGCTTGTACTCGTTGTAGGCCCAGTGCGGGCTCCACAGCATGACGGCGACCGGCTGCTTCTTGTCGTACGACCGCTTCAGCTCGGAGAGCATCCCGGGGGTCGAGCTGTCGAGGACCTTGTACTCCTTGTCGAGCCCGTAGCCGGGGACGACCTTGTTCTTCAGGATGTTCATGGTCTCGGTGCCCGGCTCGATGCCGATGATCCGGCCCTTGAACTCGGAGCCCTTGCCCTTGAGGTCGTCCAGGGTGCTGACGCCCTTGACGTAGCTGGGCACCGCGATCTCCAGCGAGGTGGGGCCGTACCAGGATCCGATCTTCGTCAGGTCGTCGTGGTACTTGTCCCAGTATCTCTTCTGCGTGTTGGGCAGCCAGCCGTCGAACTGGACGTCGAGCTGGCCACGCGAGAGCGCCGTGTACATCGGGCCGACGTCGAACTGCTTGAGGTTCATCTTGTAGCCGCGCTGTTCCAGCACGTTCTTCCACAGGTACGTGGCGGCGATGTCCTCGTCCCACGGGAACCAGGCGACGGTCAGCGCCCTGGCCCGCTCGTCCTTGCCGTTGGCCGCCTTGCTGACCTTGTCCTTGGCCTTGGGGACCGGCGCCCACTTGTCGAGGGCGTCCGGGTTGGCCTTCAGCCAGGCGCGTACGGCCTCCTGCTCCTTGCCCTTGCCGGTCGACTGGATCTTGGCCTCAAGAGAGCCGAGCTGGTCCTCGGTCATCTTGAAGTTCTTCAGCCAGGCCGCGGCCTGCGGGTTGTCGTCGGTGAAGCCCTTGCGGGCGAGCATGTGGATGCCGTCGCCCTTGCCCCACGCGTTCTGCGGGTCGGCGAGCTTGGTCATGTCGTACGTGGCGTAGGCCCAGTGCGGCGACCAGAGGACGACCGCGATGGGTTCCTTCTTCGCGTACGACCGCTTCAGCTCGGCCAGCATGCTGGGGGTCGAGCTGTCGACGACCTTGTACTCCTTGTCGAGCCCGTACGCCTTGAGGACCTTGCTCTTGAGCAGGCCCATCTCACCGGCGCTCGGCTCGATGCCGACGATCCGGCCCTTGAAGGTGGAGCTCTTGCCCTTCAGGTCCGCCATGGTCTTGACGCCCTTGACGTAGCTGGGGACGGCGATCTCCAGGGAGGTCTGGCCGTACCAGGACCCCATGTCCTCCAGCTTGTCGTGGTACTTGGCCCAGTACGTGGCGTGCGTGGTCGGCAGCCAGGAGTCGGTCTGGAGGTCGACCTGGCCGCCCGCCTGGCCCGCGTAGAGCGGTCCCGCGTCGTACTGCTTGGCGTCGACCTTGAAGCCGCGCTGCTCCAGCATCTCCTTCCAGAGGAAGGTGGTGGCGATGCCTTCGTCCCAGGGGATGTAGCCCATGCTGACGGTCTTGCCCTGGCCCACGTTGCCGGGGTCGGACGCGGCGGTGTCGTCCGACGAGTCCGAGCCGCCGAAGATGCCGAGACCGCCGGCGACGAGCGCCAGGATCACCACGCCGGCGAGTGCGACGGCGGGCTGCGGGCGGTGGTTCCAGATCTTCAGTCCGCCGGTCAGCGCCTTCGCCTTGGCCAGCGCGCGGCGGCCGATCGGTGAGACGTGCAGGCTGAGCGAGCCGGTGATCCGGTCCAGGTAGATGGCCAGGATGACGACGGACAGGCCCGCCTCGGCGCCGAGGCCGATGTTGACGTTGCCGATGGCCTCGAAGACGTCGGCGCCCAGGCCGTCGCCGCCGACCATGCCGGCGATGACCACCATGGACAGCGCCAGCATGATGACCTGGTTGACCCCGGCCATGATCGTCTGGAGCGCCAGCGGCAGCTGGACCCGGAGCAGCGTGTTGCGCGGGCTGGTGCCGAACGCGTCGGCGGCCTCGACCAGTTCCTCGTCGACCTGCCGGATGCCGAGTTCGGTCATCCGGACGCCGGGCGGCAGGGAGAAGATGATGGTGGCGATGATGCCGGGCGTCACGCCGATGCCGAAGAACAGCACACCGGGGATCAGATAGACCATGGCGGGCATGGTCTGCATCAGGTCGAGCACCGGCCGTACGACGGAGCTGACGGCCTTGGAACGCGCCGTCCAGATGCCCAGCGGCACGGCGATGACCAGGATGATGATCGTCGCGACGAGGACCATGGTCAGCGTCAGCATCGCGTGGTCCCACAACTCGAACGAGTCGATGAGCGCGAAGCCGATGAAGGTGAGCACGCCCGCGCTCAGGTTCCGCAGCCACCAGGCGATGACGGCGAAGATGCCGGCGAGCAGCAGCGGCTGCGGGGCGGAGAGGACGGCGTTGATGCCGTCGTCCATGTGGGTGAGCAGCCAGGTGATGGCGTCGAAGAGCCAGCTGAGATGGTCGGTGAGCCAGTCGACGACGTTCTCGACCCAGTCACCGAAGTGGATCCTAGGCACCGGCCACCGCCTTGTCGGTGGATACCGGCGTGGTCAGCTGGGTGTCGGCCGGGGTGGCCGGCGTCATCGGCTCGCCGAGCACGGCGAGCAGCCTGGCGCGCGGTACGACCCCGACGAGCTCCCCGTCGTCGCCGGTGACGGCGACGGCGACCCCGCTGGTGGAGCAGGGGGTGAAGAGTTCGATGATCGGGGTGGCGGCGGGGACGACGGCGGGGGCCGCCTCGATGATGTCCTCGGGGGTGCGCAGTTCCTTGCCGCTCTCCGTCGTGGTGCCGAGCGCGGTCTCCACGTCGGCCATGATCGCGCCTGCCGTGAGCACCCTGGAACGGTCGACATCCTGGGTGAAGGAGGCCACGTAGTCGTTGGCGGGCGTGACGAGGATGTCCTCGGCGGTGCCCAGCTGGACGATCCTGCCGTCGCGCATCACGGCGATCCGGTCACCGAGGCGCATGGCCTCGTTGAGGTCGTGCGTGATGAAGACGATCGTCTTCTTGAGCCGCTTCTGTATCTCCAGCAGCTGGTCCTGCATGTCGCGCCGGATCAGCGGGTCGAGCGCGCTGAACGCCTCGTCCATCAGCAGGACGTCGGCGTCGGTGGCGAGGGCGCGGGCCAGGCCCACGCGCTGTTGCATACCGCCGGAGAGTTCGTCGGGCCAGGACTTCTCCCAGCCGCCGAGCCCCGCCAGCTCCAGTGCCTCGCCGGCGCGCTCGACACGCTGCTCACGCGGGACACCCTGTACTTCGAGGCCGTAGGCGACGTTCTCCAGCACGTTGCGGTGCGGGAAGAGCGCGAAGTGCTGGAAGACCATGCTGATTTTGTTCGCGCGCACCTCCCGCAGCTGCTGCGGGGTCAGGGCAGTCAGGTCGTCGCCGTCGAACAGAACCTGGCCCGATGTCGGTTCCGAGAGTCCGTTGAGCATGCGCAGCAGCGTGGACTTGCCGGATCCCGAGAGCCCCATCACGACGAATATCTCGCCGGGCTCGACCGAGAACGAGGCGTCGATCACTGCTGCGGTCGTACCTTCGGCGCGGAGCTCCTCACGGTCCTTGCCGCTTTCGAGCTTCGGCACAGCTTCGTCTGGTCGTATACCGAACACCTTGTACAGATGTTCGGCCTGGAGCCTGGACACATACACCTCACGCGTCGAACCGAGTACGGCCCGGCACCCCCGCGGGCGGGCCGTGGAGCGGGGCGGGGTCGGCCCGCAGCGCCCGGCCCATGGCGAAAAGGGCCGGGTCCGCTCCGGCTTCGCCCCTGCCCTACGTTGTAGAGCGCAAACAAGTATGTGTTCCAGGTCACATTTCCGTTCCCTGTACGGAGGGTGACATGCCGTTGGCCGCCGGCCGACCGCGGTCCGCTGTCAGTGGGGTGCGGCATCATCAGGCGTGTGACGCGACGCCTGATGCTCCTCGACACCGCTTCCCTCTATTTCCGCGCCTATTTCGGCGTGCCGGACTCCGTACGCGCTCCGGACGGCACCCCGGTCAACGCGGTGCGCGGCCTGCTGGACTTCATCGCCAGGCTGGTCCAGGACCACCACCCGGACGATCTGGTGGCGTGCATGGACGCCGACTGGCGGCCGCAGTGGCGGGTGGATCTCATCCCTTCCTACAAGGCGCACCGGGTGGCGCGGGAACGCAGCGAGGGACCGGACGAGGAGGAGACGCCGGACACGTTGGCGCCCCAGGTGCCGATCATCGAGGCGGTGCTGGACGCGCTGGGCATCGCCCGCGTCGGCGTCGCCGGGTACGAGGCGGACGATGTGATCGGCACGCTCGCCGGCCGGTCCGCGGGGCCAGTCGACATCGTCACCGGCGACCGGGATCTGTACCAGCTCGTCGACGACACCCGGGGCGTGCGGGTGCTCTACCCGGTCAAGGGGGTCGGCACCCTCCAGCTGACGGACGAGGCCGCGCTCCGCGAGAAGTACGGGGTGGACGGCCGGGGATATGTGGATCTGGCGCTGCTGCGCGGTGACCCGAGCGACGGGCTGCCAGGGGTGCCGGGGATCGGCGAGAAGACGGCCGCCAAGCTGCTGGACGCCTTCGGCGACCTGGCCGGGATCATGGCGGCCGTGGACGACCCGCACGCCAAGCTCACCCCTTCGCAGCGCAAGCGGCTGGACGAGGCCCGGGACTATGTGGCGGTCGCGCCGACCGTGGTGCGCGTCGCCGGTGACGTACCCCTGCCGGACTTCGACCCGGCGCTGCCGTCCGAGCCGCGCGATCCGGCGATGCTCGACGCCCTGGCGGCGCGCTGGGGTCTTGGCGGTGCGCTGCAGCGACTGCTGGCGACGCTGCGGAGCTGAAGTGCTAGCTTAGGTAAGCCTAAGCAGCCGTCGTGCACGCATCGTCGGGCAAGCATCAGGGAGAGCGCAGTGGCAGACCGACCGGCCCGCAGGACACCGAAGGCCCGTGAGGCGCGCGTGACGCGCACGGAACAGCTCACCCCGCACATGGTGCGGCTGGTGCTCGGCGGTGAAGGTCTCGACGGCCTCGAAGCCGACGAGTTCACCGACCACTACATCAAGGTGCTGTTCGCCCCCGAGGGCGTGAGCTACCCCGAGCCGTTCGACATGGAGCAGATCAGGGCCGACCTCCCGCGCGAGCAGTGGCCCACGACCCGTACGTACACGGTGCGCGGCTGGGACGCGGCGGCCGGTGAGCTGACCGTCGACTTCGTGGTGCACGGCGACGAGGGCCTGGCGGGCCCGTGGGCGGCGCGCGCCCAGGTGGGCGACCCGGTGAGGTTCCTCGGCCCCGGCGGCGGTTACGCACCGGACCCGGCGGCCGACTGGCATCTGCTGGTGGGCGACGAGAGTGCCCTGCCCGCCATCGCGGCCTCACTGGAGCGGGCCCCGGCCGGCGCGGTGGTCCATGCCTTCGTCGAGGTCTCGGGCCCCGAGGAGGAGCAGAAGATCGCCGCCCCCGACGGGGTCGCGCTCATCTGGCTGCACCGCGGCGACCGCCCGGTGGGCGAGGCGCTGGTCGCCGCCGTACGCGAACTGGACTTCCCGGCGGGCGACGTGCACGCGTTCGTCCACGGCGAGGCGGGTTTCGTGAAGGACCTGCGCCGCTATCTCCGGGTGGAGCGCGACGTCCCGCGCGAGCGGCTGTCCGTCTCGGGGTACTGGCGCCTGGGCAAGACCGACGAGGCGTGGCGGGCCGTCAAGCGGGAGTGGAACGAGCAGGTGGAGCGCGAGCAGGAGAGCGCGGCCTGAGGCACGTAGGGCCACGGCAACGGCGGCGTCCCCCGAAGCAGGGGGGCGCCGCCGTTGCCGTGGGGCCGTAGCGTCGTGCTGCCGCGGGGCCGTCGGACGGACTTCCGGTACGGGCGGAAGTCGACCAATCCGTTCGGGCACCGGCTCCGAATCGGTCCTGAAGAGTGTTCGAAGGAGGAAAGCTCGCGTGAAAGAAGCCGTACACATCGGCGGACCCGCCTCGGCGGGGCCTGATCTGCAAGAACTGCTGGGTCTCGTGGCCCGGGGCGACCAGGACGCCTTCGCCCGCGTGTACGACACGGTCTGCGGGCCCGTACTCGGTCTGGTGCGTTCCGTGCTGCGCGACCCCGCCCAGTCCGAAGAGGTCACCCAGGAGGTGCTGCTGGAGATCTGGCGGTCCGCCACCCGCTTCCAGCCGTCCCGGGGCAGCGGTATGACCTGGGTGCTGACGCTCGCCCACCGCAGGGCCGTCGACCGGGTGCGCTCGGCCCAGGCGTCCAGCGACCGCGAGCACAGGGCCGCGCTGCTGGACCGTACCCCCGCCTTCGACGAGGTCACCGAACAGGTGGAGGCCCGGCTGGAACGGGAGCAGGTACGGCGCTGTCTGCGCACCCTGACCGAACTGCAACGCCAATCGGTGACGCTGGCTTACTACCAGGGTCTGGCCTACCGCGAAGTGGCCGAACTGCTCGCCGTACCGCTGGGCACGGTCAAGACCCGGCTGCGCGACGGACTCATCCGGCTGCGCGACTGCCTGGGGGTGAGCTCATGAGTACCGCGGAACTGCACACGCTGACCGGCGCCTACGCGCTGCACGCACTGGAACCGGCCGAGCGCGACGCTTTCGAGCGGCATCTCGCCGAATGCCCGGCCTGTGCCCAGGAGGTGAGTGAGCTGGCGGCGACGGCGGCCCGGCTCGGCCTCGCCGTGTCCGTCACACCACCGCCCGCGATGAAGGAGCAGCTGCTCCGCAGGATCGCGACGGAGCGCCAGGACCCGCCCAGGGTCGCCCCGGAGTCCCGTTCGGGCGTCGCCGGCAGGCGCGGCCGGGCACTGTCCCGCTTCGCGCTGGCCGCGTGCCTCGCCGTCGCCGCCGCGTTCGGCGGCATCGCCGCCTGGCAGCATCAGCAGGCGCAGGACGCCCGCGCCCAGGCGCAGTCGTCGCAGCAGCGGTCCGAGGCGCTGGCCTCGGTGCTCGCCGCGCCGGACGCCAAGGTCACCACGGGCAAGCTGACCGACGGAGCCACCGGCACCGTCGTCGTCTCGCGGAACCAGGACAAGGCGGCCTTCGTCGCCGCCGGGCTGCCCGAACCGCCGAACGGCAAGGTGTACGAGCTCTGGTTCAACGACGGCGGCAAGATGCGGGCAGCGGGGCTGCTCAGCCCCTCCGCCGGATCGGACGCCGTACTGCTGTCCGGGACCGTCGGGGAGGCTTCGGGCATGGGGATCACCGTCGAACCGGCGGGCGGCTCCGACCAGCCCACGTCGGACCCGCTGGCCCTGATGAACTTCCCCGCCTGAGGACCGTGAGGACAGCTACATGAGCGTTGCGGTGGTGCTCTTCACCTCCGACCTGCGGGTGCACGACCAGCCGGTGCTGCGCGCAGCCCTGCGCGGCGCCGACGAGGTCGTACCGCTGTTCGTCCTCGATCCGGGGGTGCGGGCGGCGGGGTTCGACGCGCCGAACCGGCGCGCCTTCCTGGCCGACTGTCTGGCGTCCCTGGACGACGGACTGCGGGAGAGAGGCGGCCGGCTGATCGTCCGTTCGGGTGAAGTCGTCGACGCGGTCTGCCGGGTGGTGCGCGAGAGCGGCGCCCGGCAGGTCCATGTCGCGGCGGGGGTCAGCCGGTACGCGGCGCGCAGGGAGGAGCGGCTGCGCGCCGCGCTGGCGGGGGCCGGCTGCGCACTCGACGTGCACGAGGCGGTGGTCACGGCCGTGCCGCCGGGGGACCTCACCCCGGCGGG
>NZ_JTIY01000001.1:4818038-4820689 GCF_000818175.1 Streptomyces sp. AcH 505 | reverse complement strand
GGGCGGCCGTGACCACTTCGCCGTGTTCACGCCGTACTTCCGGCGCTGGCAGGCGACCGGGCTGCGCGCGGTGATGCCGGCGCCGAAGGCGGTACGCGTCCCCGCGCTCGACAGCGATCCGCTGCCGAAGCGGGCGGACGTGACCGGCGTGTCCCCCGGTCTCACCGACGGCGGTGAGGCGGTGGGCAGGGAGCGGCTGGCGGCCTGGCTGCGCGCGGGCATCGAGTCGTACGAGGACCGGCACGACGATCTGGCGGGCGACGCCACCTCCCGGCTCTCGCCCTTCCTGCACTTCGGCTGTCTGTCGGCCGTGGAGCTGGTGCACCGGGCCGGCCGCAAGGGCGGTCCGGGCGCCGAGGCGTTCGTACGGCAGCTCGTCTGGCGGGACTTCCACCACCAGGTGCTCGCCGCCCGTCCCGACTCCGCCTGGTCGGACTACCGCGGCCGCGCCGACCACTGGCGCGACGACAGCGCGGACATCGCCGCCTGGCGGGCGGGCCGTACCGGCTATCCGCTGGTCGACGCGGCGATGCGGCAGCTGGCGCACGAGGGATGGATGCACAACAGGGGCCGGCTGCTGGTCGCGAGCTTCCTCACCAAGACGCTGTACGTGGACTGGCGCGTCGGCGCCCGGCACTTCCTGGACCTGCTGGTCGACGGGGATCTCGCCAACAACCAGCTCAACTGGCAGTGGGCGGCGGGTACCGGTACCGACACCCGTCCCAACCGGGTGCTGAACCCGCTCACCCAGGCCAAGCGCTTCGACCGGGACGGCGCGTACGTACGGCGCTGGCTCGGCGCGGACGCCGAAGGGACCGAACCGGTCGTGGACCTCGGTGAGGGCCGCGACCGGTTCCTGCGGGGCCGTGGTCAGCAGCCGTGAGGCCGCTACGACTCCCGTGACCTGCGCGGCGGCAGCGGGAGGAAGCCGCTGGTGCGGGCGGTGTACTCGGCGAACCCCGGCCGGTCCGCCATGTGCCGCTCCAGCAGCCGCTTCCCGCTGCCCTTGGTCAGCAGGTAGCTCATCACCAGCGGGCTGACCACGGTCGCCGCCGCGACCACCGGGTCGTCGCAGACGATCAGGAACAGCCCCCACCAGACGCAGAAGTCGCCGAAGTAGTTGGGATGCCGGGTCCAGCTCCACAGCCCCCGGTCCATCACCCGGCCCTTGTTGGCCGGATCCGCCTTGAAACGGGCCAGCTGCCGGTCGCCGACCGCCTCGAAGACGAGGCCGACCAGCCACAGCGCCCAGCCGACGTAGGCGACGGGTCCCACAGCGCCAGGGATGTACATCGCGGCCTGGACGGGCAGCGAGACCAGCAGCACCAGCGCGCCCTGGAGCAGGTAGATCATCCGCAGCGCGTAGAGGTTCCGGTTGCCGGGTGCCTTGTCGAGCATCCGCGCATACCGGGGGTCCTCGCCGTGGCCGTGGCCGCGCGCCGCGATATGGACGGCGAGCCGCAGCCCCCACACCGCGGTCAGGACCGTCACCAGCAGCCGTCGTACGTCGTCGCCCTCGCCCGCCGACAAGGCGTACGAGACGACGGCGACCGCGGCGAACCCGGCGCCCCAGGCGATGTCGACCACGCGGTGCAGCCCTTTGGCCGCGCCGATCGCGAAGGTCACGAGCATGACGGCGAGCGCGGTGGCGGCGCAGATCCCGACGCCCGTGCCGAACGCGCCCCACGGGTAGCCGTTCATCGCAGCTCACCCGGCCGGTACCAGTCACGCGGCGTCGCCGCCATCCCGCTCACCCCGTCGTCCGTCGGTCGTACCGCCAGGATCTGGTCCACGCCCATCCGGCGCTCCTCGAACGCGAGGGCGCCGCCGACCAGGTACAGCCGCCAGACCCGCGCGGTCTGCGCGCCGACGAGCGCGGCGAACTCCGCCCAGCGCTCCTCCAGGGTGCGGTGCCAGGCACCGACCGTACGGATGTAGTGCTCGCGCAGGGCCTCCACCGACCGTACTTCGAGCCCGGCGCCCTCCAGCAGCGACACGGTCTCGCCGAGCGGGCGCATGTGCATGTCGGGGGCTATGTAGGACTCGATGAACGCGCCGCCGCCGGGGGCCGTGGTGCCCCGGGACATCTGCTGGACGAGCACCCGGCCGCCGGGCCGCAGCATCCGGTGCAGGGTCGCGGTGAAGCCGGGGTATTCGGCGTCGCCGACATGCTCGCCCATCTCGACGGTGGACACCGCCTCGTACGAGCCGCCGACGATGTCGCGGTAGTCCCGCAGCTGTACGTCGACCAGCTCTTCAAGGCCGCGCTCGCGCACCTGGGCCCGCACGTGGTCGGCCTGTTCGGCGGCGAGGGTGACGGCGGTGACCTGGGTCTTGTACTCCTGCGCCGCGTAGAGGGTGAGCGAGCCCCAGCCGCAGCCGATGTCCAGCAGCCGGGCGCCGGGGCGCAGTTCGAGCTTGCGGCAGATCAGCTCCAGCTTGTCGCGCTGCGCGTCGGCGGCGCTGTAACCGGGCTCGTCGCTCGTCCAGTAGCCGCAGGAGTACGCCATCGTCTCGTCGAGGAGCAGCGCGTAGAACTCGTTCGACAGGTCGTAGTGATGGCTGATGGCGGCCCGGTCGCGTGACCTGCTGTGCAGGGCGCCGCCCAGCCTGGCCTGGGAGGCCGGGGCCGGCGGCCGGGGGCCGAGCGC
>NZ_JTIY01000001.1:4788509-4817935 GCF_000818175.1 Streptomyces sp. AcH 505 | reverse complement strand
GCGGCGGCCCTGGCCCGGTCGCCCGCTGGGAGCTTCGGCGGGCGCAGTCCGCGTTCCCGCACGGCGCGCCAGACGGTGCGCAGTCCGTCGGCGAGATCGCCTTCGATGTCCAGCTCTCCGGTGATGTACGCCTGGGCCAGGCCGAGTTCGTTCGGCTGCCAGACCAGTCTGCGCAGCGCGCGGCGGGAGCGCAGCACGACGGTGGGCGCGTCGTCGGGTCCCGCGACCGAGCCGTCCCAGGCGCGCAGCCGCAGCGGCAGCCGGCCGCCGAAGAGCTGTTCGGCGAGGGGGAAGAGCCGCTGGGCGGCGCCGTCGTGCGGGGCGGGTCGCGTCATCGGGGCTGTGCCTCCTTGGTGAGCATCATCTGGCGCACGTCGAGATAGCCGGAGCGGAAGCCCGCTTCGGAGTAGGCGAGGTAGAAGGTCCACATCCGGCGGAACGTCTCGTCGAAGCCGAGTGCGTCGATCTGCGGGGTGCGCGCCTCGAACTCCTCGCGCCACAGGCGCAGCGTCTCGGCGTAGTGCGGTCCGAAGCCGTCGCTGTCGGCGACGCGCAGCGCCGTGTGCCGTTCGGTGATCTGCTCGATCGCCTCGGTCGACGGCAGCAGACCGCCGGGGAAGATGTACTTCTGGATCCAGGTGAAGGTGTCCTTCGTGGCGAGCATCCGGTCGTGGGCCATGGTGATCGCCTGGAGCGAGATCCGGCCGCCGGGTGCCAGCAGCCGGTCCAGGGTGGTGAAGTAGTCGGGCCAGAACTCGGCGCCGACGGCCTCGATCATCTCGACGCTGACGACGGCGTCGAAGGTGCCTTCCACCAGCCGGTAGTCGCTGAGCAGGACCGTGACGGCCTCGCTGAACCCTGCGGCGGCGATACGCTGTTGGGCCAGTTCCCGCTGTTCGCGGGAGAGGGTCACGGTGGTCACGGTCGCGCCGCGCGCCGCCGCGCGGACGGCGAGTTCGCCCCAGCCCGTGCCGATCTCCAGCAGCCGGGTGCCCGCACCGACGCCGGCCTCGTCGAGGAGCCGGTCGATCTTGCGGTGCTGGGCCGCCGCCAGCAGCGCCCGGTCGGCGGGGAAGCCGCGGAAGAGCGCCGACGAGTACGACAGCGTCTCGTCGAGGAAGAGCGCGAACAGGTCGTTGGACAGGTCGTAATGGTGGCTGATGTTCTCCCGCGAGCCCTCGGGGGTGTTGCGCTGCGCCGCCGGGTGGCGCGGCGCCCAGGCGGCGCGCAGGGTGCGCAGCGGCGCCGGTACGAGTGAGGCCGCGTGCTCGGCGAGTACGGTCAGCAGGCCGACCAGGTCGTCGGCCTCCCACTCCCCCGCCATGTACGACTCGCCGAAGCCGATCAGACCGCCGGCGCCGATCCGCCGGAAGAACGCGCGCGGCTCGTGCACGATCATCAGCGGGCCGCCGAGTCCGAGCGTCCCGGTGTCGCCGAGCCTGACGCGCAGCGGGAGCCTGCCGAGCGCGTACCGGACGATCCGCTCGGCGATCGCCGTACGCAGCCAGGAGGCCTGCGGCAGCCGGGCCACGTCGGGCCAGCGTGCCGCGTCGACGGCTGCGGACCTCGTCCTGCGGGCTACCGACGACTGGATTGACGTGCTCACTTCGTACCTTCCTGGGGCCGGGGACGGGGTTGCACGGGCAGTCCGCGCAGATAGAGCCGGATGCCGTGCAGACGGATTCCGGCGGAGACGAGGGCGGTGGACCACGGATGGCGCAGGGCCGCCCGCAGCAGGGTCCGGGACGTGGCGGGGCGGCGTTCGCCCCGTACGGTCGCGGTGAACGGGGTGCTGCCAGGACGCTCCAGCCGGATCCGCAGGCCCAGCCGCTCGCCGGGCTCGGGCAGCCGCATGTCGTACGCGCCGTCCACGGGGAAGAACGGCGAGACGTAGAACTCCTTGTCCACGCGCGAGCGGCCGGCGGCGTCGGGGCGCAGCAGGTACGCGTGCCGCCCGCCGTAGGTGTTGTGGACCTCGGCGACGGTGCACAGCGGGGTGCCGTCGGCGCCGCGGCACCAGTACAGGGTCAGTGGGTTGAAGACGTACCCGAACACCCGGGCGTGACTGAGCATCATCACACTGCCGTCCGCCAGGTCGATGCCGCGCGGGGCGAGGAACGCCGCAAGTCCCTCGCGGATCGTGGGCTCGGTGCCGTCGAAGTGGTCGCGGGCGTCGAAGCGGGCGAGCGGGCGCAGCAGCCGGGGCAGCGCGGGCGGCCGGTCGGGGTCGGTCAGCCACATGTAGGTGCGGAAGCGGAACGCGTAGCGGCGCGGCGAGGTGCGCACATGGCTGATCAGGCAGGTGTAGACGGCGGGGACTTCGCTCACCACGCGACTCCCAGCGCGGCTGCGGCCTCGACGCCGGAGCGGCAGCCGTCCTCGTGGAATCCCCAGCCGTGGTAGGCGCCCGCGTAGGCGGTGACGGGGCCGCTCAGCTCGGGCAGCAGCCGCTGGGCGGCGACCGACTCCGGGGTGTAGACGGGGTGTTCGTACGTCATCCGGGCGAGGACCCGTTCCTCGTCGACGCGGCCTTCGCCGTTCAGTGTCACCACGTAGGTGTCGGGGCCTTCGATGCGCTGGAGCCGGCTCATGTCGTAGCTGACCTGTACGGCGTCGGCGCCCGCCGTGCAGGAGGGCATGACGTAGTTCCAGGAGGCGCGGGCGCGCCCGGCGCGGGGCAGGACGCTCGTGTCGGTGTGCAGCCGGGTGGGGTTGCGGGAGTAGCGGAAGGCGCCGAGCACCCGCCGTTCCGCCTCGGTGGGATCGGCCAGCAGCCGCAGCGCCTGGTCGGGGTGGACGGCGATGACCACGGAGTCGTAGTGGGCGGTGCTGCCGTCGTCGGAGACGATGTCGACACCGGCGCGTCCGTTGTCGGGTCGGCGCACGGCCCGTACCGGTGTGGCGGTGTGGACGGCGGCGAGCTGCTTTCCGACACGTTCCACGTACGCGCGTGAGCCGCCGCTGACGGTGCGCCAGACGGGCGAGCCGCTGATCGCGAGCATGCCGTGGTGGGCGAGGAAGCGGAACAGGTAGCGGGCCGGGTAGCGCAGCGCGGTGGTGGGGTCGCAGGACCAGACCGCCGAGACCACCGGGGTCAGGAAGTGCGCGGTGAAGTAGGGCGAGAAGCGCCCGGCGGCGACGAACTCGCCCAGGGTCTGCTCGGCCGCTCCGGCGTCCGGTGTGGCGAGCAGGGCGCGGGCCCGCCGGTGGAAGACCGGGACCTCGGCCAGCATCCGCAGGTAGCGGGGGCGCAGCGCGTTGCGCGGCTGGGCGAGGAGACCGCCGGGGCCGCGCGCGCCCGCGTACTCCAGGCCGCAGCCCTCGCACCGCACCGACATGCTCATCTCCGACTCCTGCGTGGCAACGCCGAGTTCCCCGAGGAGCCGGAGCAGAAACGGATATGTCCGGGTGTTGTGCACGATGAAACCGGAATCGACGCGGTGCACCCCGCCGTCCGACGACGGTATGTCGTGGGTGTGGGCGTGTCCGCCGAGCCGGTCGTCCGACTCGTACAACGCCACCTCGTGCGAGTTCCGGAGTACGTAGGCGGCCGTGAGGCCCGCCACTCCGCCGCCCACCACGGCCGTACGCCGACGCTCACCGCTCATGTCGCTCCGCTCCTCGGATTCCGCTGCCTGCACGGCCCTCACACACGGCCCCGCACAGTGCATTCGAGGCCGGAGGGCCGCGGGATTGGTTTCTGCGGCGATCTTTCTTGATACAGCGACAACCTCAATTCCTTCGGGTGAACGACCAATCCGCCGTGGTTCTCGCACCGAATGGCCGACGTGAGCGAAGATCGGAAAGTCCTTACAGCAGTGCGGGTGGGTCTGGCGGGTTTGAGCGGCCTGCTCGCCGGCCTCGCCGCGCTGTGCGTCGCCGAGCTCGTCTCCGCGGCCGTCAGGCCCGAGTCGAGTCCGGTGACGGCGGTCGGCGGAGCGGTCATCGACCGCACGCCGCCCGAGCTGAAGGACTTCGCCGTACGGCACTTCGGCACGAACGACAAGCTCGTCCTGCAGCTCGGCATCCTGGTCCTCCTGGCGCTCTTCGCCATGGCGATCGGAGTGGTCGCGCTGCGGTGGCGGCGGGTCGGTTCGGCCCTGGTTCTGGTCTTCGGTGTGGTCGGGGCGGTAGCGGCGGTGGGGCGGCCTGACGGCCACACACTCGACGCGCTGCCCTCGGCCGTCGGTGGCGTGCTGGCCTGCGGAGTGCTGTATCTGCTGGCCGGCCGGCTGGCCGCCCGTCCCGCCCCGGCTCCCGCTTCCGGCGTGTCGGAAGGGCCGTTCGCGGTCGCCGGGGCGGGCGGGACGGCAGGCACCTTCGACCGGCGCGGCTTTGTGATCGCCGCGACGGCCGCGGTGGCGGCATCGGCGGGAGCGGGCGTAGCGGGGCGCCGGCTCAACGCATCAGGGGCCGCCGAGGCCGCCGCCTCACGTCAGGACATCGTGCTGCCCCGCCCGGCCTCACCGGCGCGTCCGGTACCGGCGGGCGCCGAGCTGGGGGTGAAGGGACTTAGCCCCTTCACCACGCCCAGCAAGGACTTCTACCGGGTGGACACGGCGCTCGTCGTGCCACGGGTGGACGCGGGCAGCTGGCGGCTGCGGATCCACGGCAAGGGCGTCCGCAAGCCGCTCACCGTGACCTACCAGGATCTGCTGCGCCGGGAGCTGATCGAACGCGACATCACCCTGACCTGCGTGTCCAACCAGGTCGGTGGGCCGTATGTGGGCAACGCCCGCTGGATCGGGGTGCGGCTGGCCGACCTGCTGCGCGAGGCGGGGGTGAAACCGCCGTCCCAGGGCGGCCCGGCCGACCAGCTGGTGGCCCGTTCGGTGGACGGCATGACGATCGGCTCCCCCGTCGACACGGTCATGGACGGCCGTGACGCGATGCTGGCGCTCGGCATGAACGGGGAGCCGCTGCCCTTCGAGCACGGTTTCCCGGTCCGGATGCTGGTGCCGGGTCTGTACGGCTACGTCTCGGCCTGCAAGTGGATAGAGGACCTCGAACTCACCACGTTCGACGACTACGACCCGTACTGGGTCAAGCGCACCTGGTCCAAGCGGGCCCCGATCAAGACCGAGTCCCGCATCGACACCCCCCGGCCGTTCGCGAGCCCCAAGTCGGGCAAGGTGCCCGTCGCCGGGGTGGCGTGGGCGCAGCACCGGGGGATCGCCAAGGTCGAGGTACGGGTCGACGGCGGCGGCTGGCACGAGGCGCGGCTGGCGGTCGAGGACAGCAAGGACACCTGGCGGCAGTGGACCTGGGAGTGGCCGGCCTCCTCGGGGAGCCACACCCTCGAAGTCCGCGCGACCGACAGGGACGGCTACACGCAGACGGACAAGCGCGTCGGGACCGTACCGAACGGCGCGACCGGCTGGCATTCGGTGGTGGTCGCCGTGACCTGAGCCCTCCGGCGTCCCGCTCTCTCCGAACTTCCCCTGAAAACCCCTGAATCACTTTCAGAATCACCTCTCGAATCACCTCCAAGGAGAACCTCATGATCGCCACTCGCCTCCACCGTGCCGCCCTCGCCGTCGTCGGTGCCGTCGTCCTGCCGCTCGCCCTCAGCGCCTGCTCCAGCGACGACAAGAGCGACTCGAACACCGACAGCAAGGCGTCGGCCGCCGCCGAGGCGTCGAAGCCGGCTTCGGACATGCCGAGCGACGGCATGGACAACATGGCGGGCAAGCCCTTCGGCCCGGCGTGTGCCTCGGTGCCCACGAGCGGCGCCGGCAGCTTCGACGGCATGGCGCAGGACCCGGTGGCGACGGCCGCCTCCAACAACCCCGACCTGTCCACACTGGTCACAGCGGTGAAGAAGGCCGGGCTCGTCGACACCCTCAACAGCGCCCAGAACATCACGGTGTTCGCGCCGACCAACGAGGCGTTCGCGAAGATCCCGAAGGCCGACCTGGACAAGGTGCTCGCCGACAAGGCGACGCTCACCAAGATCCTCACGTACCACGTCGTGGGCCAGAAGCTCACCACCAAGGACCTGGCGAGCGGCACGTACCCGACGCTGGAGAAGGGCACCCTGACGACCGCCGGTTCGGGCGACGCCTTCAAGGTCAACGACTCGGCGAACATCGTCTGCGGCGACGTCCCCACCTCCAACGCGACGGTGAACATCATCGACACGGTGCTGATGCCGAAGATGTGACCGTGGTGACACGCCGGTGAAACAGCCTCTCCCTAATTTCTGTCAATCGACAGAATCAGGGACAGGGGCCCTTCATGAGCGTCACCGCATCCGCAGCCGGAGCCCGCTCCGAGGCCAGCCAGGGCGACTCAGTCGCGCTGGCCGGTTTCGGCTATCGCCAGGAACTGCACCGCAGCCTGGGGCAGTACGCGTCGTTCGCCGCCGGGTTCTCCTTCATCTCCGTCCTCACCACCGTCTTCCAGTTCTTCGCGTTCGGCTTCTCGTTCGGCGGGGCCGCCTTCTTCTGGACCTGGCCCGCCGTGCTGGCGGGGCAGTTGCTCGTCGCGGCCTGCTTCGCCGAACTGGCCGCCCGCTACCCGCTGTCGGGCGCGATCTACCAGTGGTCGACCAGGCTCTCCACCCCGTCGTTCGGCTGGTTCGCCGGCTGGATCATGGTGATCGGACAGATGGTCGTGGTGGCGGCGGCAGCGCTCGCGCTCCAGGTCGTGCTGCCGGCGATCTGGAGCGGTTTCCAGCTCGTCGGTACGGACAGCTCACCGGCGTCGGCGAGCGGAGCGGCGAACGCGGCGCTGCTCGCCGTGGCGCTGCTGGTGGTGACGACGGTGGTGAACCTGCTGGACAACCGCGTGATGTCGGTGGTGAACCGGGTGGGGGTCACGGCCGAGATCGTCGGCGCTGTGCTGATCGTGGTGCTGCTGTTCACCCACGCCGACCGCGGCCCCGGCGTCACCCTGCACACCGGCGGCCAGGGCGGCGCGATCGGCGCGCTGCTGGTGGGCTCCTTCACCGCGGCGTACGTACTGATCGGGTTCGACAGCGCGGGCGAGCTGAGCGAGGAGACCCGCTCCCCGCGGCGTACCGCGCCCCGTACGATCCTGCTCGCCCTCGCCGCCGCCGGGGTCCTCGGCGGGCTGCTGCTGCTCGGCGGAGTGCTGGCGGCGCCGAGCCTGACCGACGGACGGCTGAGCACCGAGGGCCTGTCCTACGTACTGACCAGCACCCTCGGCGAGGGCGTCGGCCGGGCGCTGCTCGTCGACGTGGTGGTGGCCATCGCGGTGGCGACCCTGGCCATCCAGACGTCGGGCTCACGGATGCTCTTCTCGATGGCCCGCGACGGCTCCCTGCCGGGCGCCCGCCTGCTGGCCAAGGTCTCACCCCGCACGGGCATGCCGACGGCGACGGCCCTGACGGTGGGCGTGGCGGCGGCCGCCCTGTGCCTGCTCAACCTGGCCTCCCCGGAGGCCTTTCTCGCCATCGGCACGACCTGCATCGCGATGCTCTACCTCGCCTACCTGATGGTCACGGCCCCGATGCTGCTCCGCAGACTGCGCGGCACATACGACACGACGCGGGCCGACACGACGCACCCCGACACGACCGACGAGAGCGGCAAGCCGCCCTTCTCCCTGGGCCGTTGGGGCCTGCCGGTCAACGCCCTGGCCTGCCTCTACGGCGTGGCGATGACGGTCAACCTGGCCTGGCCCCGAGCCACGGTCTACGACCCGGCGGGCGGCCACTGGTACTTCCAGTGGTTCACGATCCTGTTCCTGCTGGCCACGGTGGGACTGGGCGGTCTGTACCGCGCGGTCGTAGCGAGGCGGGGCCGTCGGCCGGATCCGCTCAAGTCCGTATCTACGCCGGCTGCTGACGCAGCGTCAACGGCTGGCAGCCCCGTACGGTGACCACGCCGTCGGCGGTGTCCAGGGTGATCTCGATCCGCTCGTCCCGGCCGCCCGCGCGGAACTGCGGCAGCCGGTCCGGGTCGCTGGGCTCGGTGGTCACCGAGCAGATCAGCGGGGGCGCCGAACGGGCGCCGTCCGAGACGTACGTGCCCTCGGGGAGGTCCTGGCCGACGGTGTAGTCACCGTCCCCGAACTCCTCCCCGCCACCCGGGGCGGGGAGCACGGCCGCGGTGTCCTCACCACGCGGATCCCGGCCCCCGCCG
The DNA here is from genome assembly GCF_000818175.1 of Streptomyces sp. AcH 505. Lineage (GTDB taxonomy): Bacteria > Actinomycetota > Actinomycetes > Streptomycetales > Streptomycetaceae > Streptomyces. The sequence continues at coordinate 4,809,827 of NZ_JTIY01000001.1, read as the reverse complement.
CCGGTCGCGATACTGCCGACGACAAGGACCAGGAGGACTGCCCCGACGGTGGTGAACACCGTATGCCGCGCGAACCAACCGGGACCGGGCGGCGACGGTTCCGCCTCCGGTCCGTCCGGCTGCGGGAGCGGGTCGTGCTGCTGACTCACGTGACATGTCCCCTTAAGACAATCTTCCGGACGTTTTGCACCGGGGTGCGTGAATGTATCCGGACGAACGGGGACTCGTGGCAGTTTCGGCAACTCCCGGCGGAACAAGCGGAACCCGGCTAATCTCTTCGCACACTCCGCTGCCCGGGTTCGACGATCGGGTGCTTCGGGTTGGTGAACTGGCCCATTTGGCTGCCGCGTTGGACCGGTGACGTCGGCTCAGGCGGTCTTGGTCGGAACGCCGACTATGCGTAGTGCCGCGTCCGCCGTTGCCGAGGCGAAGGATTCGACCGGGCGCGCGGGGTCGGAGCGGTGGACGAGGATGACGCTCTCGATCAGGCCGAAGACCAGGTCCGTACGCAGGGCCCGTTCGGCCGGGTCGAGGCGGGCGCCCGGCGCTGTCGCCGTCAGCAGGCTGCCGTACGTGTCCTTGAGGTCGGCGCGGGTGCGGTGGAAGCCGGTGAAGCGCTCCGACCGGACCTCGGGCAGCAGGTAGAGGCCGCCCAGGTTGTGCGGGCCGCCGCACAACAGCTGCACGTCGGAGCGGCACAGCTCCCACAGCCGGTCCTCGGCCGGGCGGTCGCGGTCGGCGAGCAGTCCCCTGGCCAGGGTCAGCGACGGGGCCACCGTCGATTCCAGCAGCTCGGCCAGCAGGTCTTCCTTGCCGCCGAAGTAGTGGTACATCGTCGCCTGGCGCATACCGGCGCGCTCGGCGACGGACCGGGTCGTCGTCGCCGCGTACCCGAGCGTCGTGAACAACTCAGCTGCGGCGCCCAGCAGTTCGTCGCGGGCGGACAGCCCGCTGTCCGGTCGCTGCGCCGCGCGTGGCCGTCCGACCCGTCGTCCCGTCGTGCCCATACACCGATCGTCGCACAGCGCGCCGCGTCCCCGGATCTTGGTGAGTTTCCGGTAACGCGCGCGCAACGGCCGGGCAACGGCGCCGAAGCCGCCCCCGCCTAATTTCTGTCGGGCGACAGAAACAACGGAGTGCCCTAAGAGCCAGGGAAGCAGCGACCGAGGAGCCCGGAGGCCGAGTCATGAAGACAGCCACGACACACGGGGCCAGGACCCACGCCCGCGCCCAGGCGGGACGCCGGGCCGACGCCATGCCCGTGGTGCCGGCCACCGACTGGCCCGCGCCGCCCTGCGGCGCCGGGCATCTGGTGTGGGCCGAGACCGTCGCAGGCGGCGGCTACACGCATCGTGCCGTGGCGCGCGGCACCGAGATCCGCCTCACCGACCTGCGCGGCGACGCCTGCGCCCATCTGCTGCTCCACGCGGACGGCCGGCCCTGGGAGCGGCTGAACACCGCCGACACGGTCAAGGTCCAGTGGAACGCCTATCTGCGCGCGGGCCGGCTGCTCCTGTCCGACCAGGGGCGGGTCCTCGCCTCGCTGACCGAGGACACCGCCGATGGCCGGCACGACGCGCTGTGCGGCACCTCGACCCGCGCCTCGAACACCGCGCGGTACGGCGACGGCGCCGTGCACTCCAACTCCCCCGCCGGACGGGAGCTGTTGAAGCTCGCCGCGCTCAAGAACGGCCTTGAGCCGCGCGATCTGCCACCCTCCGTCTCGTTCTTCCAGGGAGTGGAGATACGCAAGGACGGCACCCCGGTCCTCACCGGCTCGGCCGGCCCCGGCGGCTCGGTGACCCTGCGCGCCGAGCAGGACCTGACCGTACTGATCGCCAATGTGCCCCACCCGCTCGACCCACGGCCCGACTACACCAGCACCCCGCTGGAAGTACTCGCCTGGACGGCCGCCGCCACGCAGCCCGGCGACCCGTTGTGGGACGCCACGCCCGAGGGCCGCCGCGCGTTCCTCAACACCGCCGAATTCCTCGCAGCGAAGGGCGTCCGATGACCGGCACCAGCAGCACAGGCAGCACCAGCACCGTCGTACCCGCCCGGGCCGCCTGGTCCGCCGTCGTCCGCGCGGGCCGGCTCCTCACCCTCACCGATCTGCGCGGCAACCAGGCCGTGGACTTCCTGGTGTACAACGCCCAGGACACCGCCGTCCGCTACAGCGCCCCCGACACCATCCAGGCGCAGTCGAACATCTACCTCACCACCGGCAGTGTGCTGATGTCGAACGAACACACCCCACTGATGACGGTCACCGAGGACACCTGTGGCCGGCACGACACACTCGGCGGCGCCTGCTCCAAGGAGTCGAACACCCTGCGCTACGGCCACCACACCTGGTCCCAGCACGCGTGCGTGGACAACTTCCTGAGCGAGGGGGCCCGTTACGGTCTCGGTAAGCGCGATCTGGTCTCCAACGTGAACTGGTACATGAACGTGCCGGTGGAGAAGGACGGCACGCTCGGCATCGTGGACGGCATCTCCGCGCCCGGTCTGCGCGTCACCCTACGCGCCGAGACCGACGTGTTGGTCCTGGTCTCCAACTGCCCTCAACTCAACAATCCCTGCAACGGGTTCGACCCGACCCCCGTCGAGATGACCATCACGGCCGCCGCCGACTCGGGCGCCGCCGCATGAGCTTCGACACGCTGCTGGTCGCCAACCGGGGCGAGATAGCCGTGCGGATCATCCGTACCGCGCGGCGGCTCGGGCTGCGTACCGTCGCCGTCTTCTCCGACCCCGACCGCCCCGCGCCCCACGTACGCCTCGCCGACGAAGCCGTACGGATCGGTCCCGCGCCCGCCAAGGAGTCGTACCTGGACGCGGAGTTGGTGCTGCGGGCCGCCAAGGACACCGGCGCCGGCGCCATCCACCCCGGCTACGGATTCCTCTCCGAGGACGCGGCCTTCGCCCGCCGGTGCGAGGACGCCGGGATCGTGTTCGTCGGCCCGACACCCCGTCAGCTCGACCTCTTCGGCGCCAAACACACCGCCCGCGCGGCGGCCGAGGCGGCGGGTGTCCCGCTCGCACCCGGCACCGGTCTGCTGCCGGACCTCGCGGTCGCGCTCAGCGCCGCCGAGGCCGTCGGCTATCCGGTGATGCTCAAGGCGACCGGCGGCGGAGGCGGCATCGGCATGCGCGCCGTCCGTGACGCGGCCGGGCTCGCCGACGCGTGGGAGCAGGTGCAGCGGGTGGCCGCCGCGTCGTTCTCGTCCGCCGGGGTGTTCCTGGAACGGCTCGTCGAGGACGCGCGCCATGTCGAGGTGCAGGTCTTCGGCGACGGTCTCGGCCGGGTCGTCACCCTCGGCGACCGGGACTGCTCACTCCAGCGCCGCAACCAGAAGGTGCTCGAAGAGGCCCCGGCTCCCGGTCTGCCCAGCGCCGTACGTGAGCGCCTGGCCTCCTCGGCGCGGGAGTTGTGCGCGTCCGTGGACTACCGGTCGGCGGGGACGGTCGAGTTCGTGTACGACGCGGCCCGCGAAGAGGCGTACTTCCTTGAGGTCAACACCCGCCTCCAGGTGGAACATCCCGTCACCGAGGCGATCCACGGCATCGATCTGGTCGAGTGGATGCTCCGGCTCGCGCAGGGCGAGACCGACGTCGTCCAGCAGCCGGCCGCACCTCGCGGGCACGCCGTCGAGGCCCGCGTCTACGCCGAGGACCCCACACGCGAACACCGCCCGAGCGCCGGGCTGTTGACCCGGGTCGCCTTCCCCTCCGACATGCCGGCCGTACGGGTCGACTCCTGGATCGAGACGGGTACGGAGGTGACGACCGCGTACGACCCGATGCTGGCGAAAGTCATCGCCCGGGGCGCGGACCGGGCCGAGGCGTTCGCCACCCTGGACTCGGCACTGGCCCGCACCCGCGTCGACGGCATCGAGACCAATCTGGGGCTTGTCCGCGCCGCCCTCGCCGAGCCGTCGGTGGCGGCGGCCACCCATTCCACCGCCACCCTCGCCTCGGTCACCGATCCGACACCCCGCATCGAGGTGACGGCGGGCGGCACCCTGACCACCGTGCAGGACTGGCCGGGCCGCACCGGCTACTGGCAGGTGGGCGTGCCGCCGTCGGGCCCGATGGACAGCCGCTCGTTCCGGCTCGGCAACCGCGCGCTGGGGAACGACGAAGGCGCCCCCGGGCTCGAATGCACCCTGCGAGGACCGACGTTGCGCTTCAACCACGCGACCACGGTCTGTGTCACCGGCGCCCCGGCACCGGTCACCGTCGACAGCGACGGAGTCACCGCACCCGCACCGCTGTGGGAGCCGGTCACGGTCCCCGCCGGCGGGTCCCTCAGCGTCGGCGCGCCCGACGGGACCGGGCTGCGGACGTACGTCCTGTTCGCCGGCGGCGGGATCGACGTCCCCGGCTTCCTGGGCAGCGCCGCCACCTTCACCCTGGGCCGGTTCGGCGGCCACGGCGGCCGGGCGCTGCGGACAGGGGACGTCCTGCACGGGGGTGCGGAGGCCACGTCCGCCGGCCCGGTGCCGCCCGCCGAACGGCCCGGCATGGCGCACACCTGGCAGCTCGCAGTGGCCGAAGGTCCGCACGCGGCGCCGGAGTTCTTCACCGAGGACGACATCAGGGCGTTCTACGGCGCCGACTGGAAGGTGCACTTCAACTCGGCCCGCACCGGCGTCCGGCTGATCGGACCCACCCCGCGCTGGGCGCGAACCGACGGCGGTGAGGCCGGACTTCACCCCTCCAACATCCATGACACGCCGTACTCGGTGGGCGCCGTCGACTACACCGGCGACATGCCGGTGCTGCTCGGCCCCGACGGCCCCTCGCTGGGCGGATTCGTCTGCCCGGCGACCGTCGTGACCGCCGAGCGCTGGAAGCTGGGACAGCTGCGCCCCGGCGACACCGTGCGCTTCACCCCGGTGACGGTCACGGGCGAGGCGAGGCCCGAGATCGTCGACGGCGGCGTCCTGCACCGGGAGGGCGATGTCACCTACCGGCGCTGCGGCGACGACAACATCCTGGTCGAGTACGGTCCGATGCAGCTCGATCTGGCGCTCCGGATGCGGGTGCACGCCCTGATGGAGGCGCTGGCGGCCCAGGCCGTCCCCGGGATCACCGATCTGACGCCCGGTATCCGCTCGTTGCAGATCCGGACCGATCCGGCCGTGCTGCCGCAGTCCGAGCTGCTGCGTCTGCTCCGCCGCACCGAGGCGGCGCTGCCGCCGGCCGACGAGCTGGTGGTGGAGTCGCGCACCGTCCATCTGCCGCTCTCCTGGGACGATCCGGCGACCCGCGAGGCCATCGAGCGCTACATGACGGGGGTACGGGACGACGCGCCGTGGTGCCCGTGGAACATCGAGTTCATCCGGAGGGTCAACGGTCTGGCGTCGGTCGACGACGTGTACCGCACGGTCTTCGACGCCGAATATCTCGTACTGGGCCTGGGCGACGTGTACTTGGGCGCGCCGGTCGCCACGCCGCTGGACCCGAGGCACCGGCTGGTCACCACCAAGTACAACCCGGCCCGCACCTGGACCGCCGAGAACTCGGTCGGTATCGGCGGCGCCTATCTGTGCGTGTACGGGATGGAGGGGCCCGGCGGCTACCAGTTCGTGGGCAGGACCACCCAGGTCTGGTCCCGCTGGCGCGAACAGCCGTGGCTGCTGCGGTTCTTCGACCGGATCAAGTGGTATCCGGTGAGCGCGGACGAACTCCTCGCGCTGCGCGCCGACATGGCGGCGGGACGCTTCGTACCGCGCACCGAGGAGGGTACGTTCGCGCTCGCCGACCATCAGCGGTTCCTCGCCCGGAACGCGGCCGCCATCGAGGAGTTCAGAGCGGTGCAGGCGGCGGCGTTCGGCGCGGAACGCGCGGCGTGGAAGGCGTCGGGCGAGTTCGCCCGCGCGACACAAGAGCCGGCCGCTCCGCACCCCGATCGGGCCGAGCTGACCGTGCCACCGGGCAGTCGCCTGCTGGAGGCCGAGTTCGCCGCCTCGGTGTGGCAGTTGAACGTGGCCCAGGGTGACACGGTCAAGGCCGGACAGCCGCTGCTCGCCCTGGAGGCGATGAAGATGGAGTCCCGGGTCCACGCGCCGGCCGACGGCGTGGTCACGAGGGTGCTGACCGCGCCCGGTGCCCAGGTCGAGGCCGGTACCCCGCTGCTGATCCTGTCCCCGGCCTGACGGCCCGTCATGACGCAGGAGGCCCCCATGGCAACCGGCCCTGTCACCACCGTCCTTGAGCGGGTACGCGCCGCCTACCGGCGTATCGAAGAGACCGGACGGCCCGAGATCTGGATCACCCTGCGGCCGCAGGAGGACGTGGAAGCCGAGGCCCGCGCCCTCGACGCACGCGGACCCGACGCCACGCGCACGCCGGACACCTCACACCCGCCGGACGCCCCACGGCTGCCGCTGCTCGGCCATCTACTCGCGGTCAAGGGCAACATCGACGTCGCGGGCCTGCCCACCACCGCGGGCTGCCCGTCCTACGCGTACGAGCCCGCAGGCGACGCACCCGTGGTGGCGCGGCTCCGGCAGGCGGGCGCGCTGGTCATCGGGAGCACGAACATGGACCAGTTCGCCACGGGCCTGGTCGGCACCCGCTCCCCGTACGGCGCCGTACGGTGCGCCGTCGACCCGGAACGTATCTCCGGCGGGTCGAGTTCGGGGTCCGCAGTGGCCGTGGCCCTCGGCATCGTGGATCTGGCCCTCGGCACCGACACGGCGGGCTCGGGCCGGGTGCCCGCCGCCTTCAACGGGATCGTCGGGCTGAAGCCGTCGCGCGGGCTGGTGCCGACCCGGGGCGTGGTGCCCGCCTGCGCCAGCCTGGACTGTGTCAGCGTCTTCGCCAGAACACTTACCGAGGCGCGGCTCGCCCTGGCGCTGATGGCCGATCCTGCGGAGTCCGGCCGGGACGGGACCGGCAGCGACGCACCACGCAGGCGCCCGGGGCCCTGGCGGGTCGCCGTACCGCCGACGGACCAGCTCGGACCGCTGGAGGACGGCTGGGCCGTGGCGTACGAAGCGGCTGCCGCGCGCCTGACCACCTCGGGCGCCCAGCTCGTGACGGTCGATCTGACCCCGTTCACCGAGGCGGCGGCGATGCTCTACGAAGGGGCCTTCGTCGCCGAGCGGTACACCGCCGTAGGTGCTTTTATCGACAAACACACCGGAGCCGCCGACCTCGATCCGACCGTGGCGACCATCATCGGCCGGGCCAGGGACATCCCCGCGCACCGGCTCTACGCCGACCAGGCGCGCCTCGCGGAGCTGCGCGCCGCCGCGCTGGCGACGCTGGGCGACGCCGACGCCCTGCTGCTGCCGACAGCGCCCCGGCATCCCACGCTCGCGGAGGTGGCCGCCGACCCGCTGGGCGTGAACGCGGACCTCGGCCGGTTCACCAACTCCACGAATCTCTTCGACCTGGCCGCCGTCGCCGTCCCGGCGGGTGAGGTGCGCGGCAGACCCTTCGGGGTCATGCTCGTCGGCCCCGCGGGCACGGACGACCGGCTGGCGACGCTGGCCGAAGACCTGGGCCGGAGCCGCCAGCGCGTCACTCTCACCGTGGTCGGCGCGCATCTTTCCGGGCAGCCGCTGAATCCGCAGTTGCTCGCGGCGGGCGCCCGGCTGGTCCGTACGACCAGCACCGCGCCCCGCTACCGGCTCTACGCCCTGCGCACCGACCCGCCCAAACCGGGCCTCGTGCACACCGGAGAAACAGTCGAGACCGGGACCGAGATCAAGGCCGGTGCCGCGATCGAGGCCGAGGTATGGGAGTTGCCCGCCGAGGGGCTGGGCACCATCGTGGCCGCGCTCCCCCGGCCCATGACCATCGGCCGGGTGGAGCTGGCGGACGGCGCGAGTACCGCGGGCTTCCTGTGCGAGCCCGCGGCGCTCGACGGCGCCGTCGACATCACTTCGTACGGTGGCTGGCGCGCCTACCTGAGCGGCTGAGGCGCGGCCGGCCCGGCGATCAGCCGACCGAGCTGTACGCCACGACGCCGCGCCGTACCTCGTCCACCGCCTTGCGGGCGTTCTTCGCGACCGTGCTGTTCTCCCGGGGAGCGGCGGCGGCGATCTGTCCGAGCACGTCGATGACCTGCTTGCACCAGCGGACGAAGTCGCCCGCCGGCATCTCGGCCTCGCGCAGCACCTCGTCGAGCCCGCGCCCGGACGCCCACATGTAGACCGCCCAGGCGAACCCGAGGTCGGGTTCGCGCTGGCCGACGCCCTCCGCCTGGTTGATCTTGAAGTCCTCCTCCAGATCGTCCAGCCGGCTCCAGATCCGCACCATGTCGTTGAGCGCGGCCTTCGCGTTGCCCGAGGGGACCTTGGGCGTCACCGCGTCGTCCGACTGCCGGGCCTCGTAGACCAGCGCCGACACGCACGCCGCCAGCTCGGCGGGGCCGAGCCCCTCCCAGACGCCCTCGCGCAGACACTCACTGGCCAGCAGATCCAGCTCCCCGTAGAGCCTGGCCAGCCGCTTGCCGTGCTCCGTGACCTCGTTGCCGCGCAGATAGTCCAGCTCGGTGAGCAGCTTGACGATCCGGTCGAAGGTGCGGGCGATCGTGTTCGTCCTGCCCTCGATCCGCCGCTCCAGCTGCCGCGTGTCCCGCTGCAGCCGGTGGTAGCGCTCGGCCCACCTGGCGTGGTCCTCCCGCTCGTCGCAGCCGTGGCAGGGGTGGGCCCGCAGGGCGGTGCGCAGCCGGGCGATCTCCCGGTCGTCCGCCGCCTCGGCCCGCTGCTTGCGGTGCCGCTCGGGCACGATGTGTCCGGCCTTCGTGCGCAGCGCGGACGCCAGGTCGCGGCGCGACTGCGGCGAGCGCGCGTTGAACGACTTGGGGACCCGCATCCGGTCCAGCGCCTCCACGGGCACCGGGAAGTCCATCGACGCCAGCCGCTTGACCTGCCGTTCGGCGGTCAGGACCAGGGGCCGGGGCCCTTCCTGGTACTCCAGGCCGCGGTGTCCGTTGGAACGCCCGGCCGGCACCCCGGGGTCGAGGACCAGCGCGAGCCCGGCGAACTTCCCCGTCGGTACGTGGATCACGTCGCCCGGCTTCAGCTTCTCCAGCGAGGCGGCGGCAGCGGCGCGCCGCTGCACGGCGCCCTGCTTCGCCAGCTCGTTCTCCCGGTCCTTCAGCTCGCGGCGCAGCCGCGCGTACTCCTCGAAGTCGCCGAGGTGACAGGTCATGCCCTGGCGGTAGCCGTCGAGCCCTTCCTCGTTCTTCTGCACCTGCCGGGAGATCCCGACGACCGACTTGTCGGCCTGGAACTGGGCGAAGGAGGTCTCCAGCAGCTCACGCGAGCGGTGCCTGCCGAACTGCTGGACCAGATTGACCGCCATGTTGTACGACGGGCGGAAGCTGGAGCGCAGCGGGTACGTACGGGTCCCGGCGAGCCCGGCGAGGGCGCCCGGGTCCATCCCGCGCTGCCACAGCACCACCGCGTGGCCCTCGACGTCGATGCCGCGGCGGCCGGCCCGCCCGGTGAGCTGGGTGTACTCACCGGGGGTGATGTCGGCGTGCTGCTCGCCGTTCCACTTGACGAGCTTCTCCAGGATCACGGTCCTGGCCGGCATGTTGATGCCGAGTGCCAGCGTCTCCGTGGCGAAGACGGCCTTGACCAGGCCGCGCACGAACAGGTCTTCCACGACCTCCTTGAAGGTCGGCAGCATGCCAGCGTGGTGCGCGGCGATACCGCGCTCCAGGCCCTCCAGCCATTCGTAGTAGCCGAGGACATGAAGATCCTCGCCGGGGATGGAGGCGGTGCGCTCCTCGACGATCTCGCGGACCCTGCGGCGCGCCTCGTCGTTGTTCAGCCGCAGGCCGGCGTGCATGCACTGCTGCACGGCTGCCTCGCAGGCGGCCCTGCTGAAGATGAACGTGATCGCCGGGAGCAGCCCCTCGGCGTCGAGCCGCTCGATGACCTCGGGCCGTGACGGCGTCCAGATCCGGCTGCGCTGTCTGCGCTCGCGCTCCCGGTCGGCCTCGCGGACCATCTTGCCGCGCCGCCGGTCGCGCGGGTTGTACGTGCGCTGGTTCTCCATGCGGGCCATCCGGACCAGGTCCGGGTTGGTCTCGCGCTTGCCGACGCCACGGCCGCCGTGGTCGGACTCCTCCTCGAAGAGGTCGTACATCCGGCGGCCCGCCATCACGTGCTGCCACAGCGGCACGGGACGGTGCTCGGAGACGATGACCTCGGTGTCGCCCCGCACGGTGTCGAGCCAGTCGCCGAACTCCTCGGCGTTGGAGACCGTCGCGGAGAGCGAGACCAGCGTGACCGACTCGGGGAGGTGGATGATCACCTCTTCCCAGACGGCGCCGCGGAACCGGTCGGAGAGGTAGTGGACCTCGTCCATCACCACATAGCCGAGCCCGGTGAGCGACTGCGAGCCCGCGTAGAGCATGTTCCGCAGGACCTCGGTGGTCATGACGACCACCGGCGCGTCGGAGTTGACGCTGTTGTCCCCGGTCAGCAGGCCGACCTTGTCGGCGCCGTAGCGCTTGGCCAGATCCGCGTACTTCTGGTTGGAGAGCGCCTTGATGGGCGTGGTGTAGAAACACTTGCGGCCCTCGGCCAGGGCCAGGTGGACGGCGAACTCGCCGACGATCGTCTTGCCCGAGCCGGTGGGCGCCGCGACCAGCACGCCCTTCCCGGACTCCAGGGCCTGGCACGCCTCGACCTGGAACGGGTCGAGGCCGAACTCGTACATCTCCCGGAAGGAGGCGAGCGCCGTGGCCTGCTCGACGGCGCGGATCCGGGCAGCGGCGTACCGCTCGGCTGGTGAGAGGTCCTCAGTCATCTTGCTGTCGAGCCTACCCGCCAGGTATGACAGTCACCGCGATCTTTATTTCGACTTGGAGCGGCCGTCGTCCGCTCCGGCGAGGACGCGCACGGCGCCGGGCACGCAGGTGGCGGTGAGCGGCAGCGGGCCGAGCGGTTCGCCGTCGGCGTAGCCGGTGAGGCCGTCTGCCGCGAGGGTGATCCGCGCGGTGCGGTGGACCGTGACGACGTGGTGGCTCAGATGCGTCCCCCGGTAGACCTTCGGGAAGACCCGGAGCAGGGTGGAGCGGCTGCATCCGGCGACGACCGTCACGTCGAAGAGGCCGTCGTCCATCTCGGCGCCGGCGGCGATCCGCATCCCGCCGCCGTACGAGGAGCCGTTGCCGACCGCGACGAGCGTGGCCTCGATCCGCCGCTCGACCCCGTCGTCCAGGGTCATCCGGTACGGGACGGGCGCGAAGGCGGCCAGCTCGGCGAGCATGGCGAGGTCGTACTTGAACCGGCCGGCGGGCAGCCGCATCCGGTTGCCCCGGTCGTTGACCCGTGAGTCGAAGCCGGAGGCGAGGACCGTGCCGAACCATCTCCCGCCGCTCCCGCCGCTCCCGCCGGTGACCCGGCCGAGGTCGACGGCGCGCGGTGTGCCGTTCTTGAGCGTGTCGGCGGCCAGCAGGGCGGCCGCCACCGGGTCGCGTACGGGCAGTCCGAGCGCGCGGGCGAAGTCGTTGCCGGTGCCGACGGCTATCACGCCGAGCGGGACGTGGGTACCGGCGACCGCTTGCAGCGCGAGGGAGATCAGCCCGTCGCCGCCGACGGCTATCAGGGCGCCGGTGCCGCCGTCGACCGCTTCCCTGGCCCGGCGCAGCGCGTCGGGCGCGTCGGAGCCGAGAACGGTCCGTACGGAGAAGCCGGCGGCCCGGAGGGCGTCGGCGGCGGGCCGCACGGCACGCGCGCCCCTGCCGCGACCCGCTGTGGGGTTGACGAAGAGGGTGATCTCGCTGGTCACCCGGCGGACCCTACAAGACGGTGCGCCGACGGACGAGAGCCGTTACGGGATCAGGTGACGTCGTCGTAGCCGTTGAGCCGGTTCGCCCGGCCGGCGTCCGTCTGCTCGGGCAGCACGGGCGAGGCGGAGACGGGCTCTATGGCCGAGTCGACGTCTTCCGGCGTGAGGTCCAGATCGGACGCCTCGTCGTCGGAGGGGCCCGTCGCGGTGCGCAGCCGGCGGCGCCGGTCGTTGTACATCGAGACGAAGCAGGCCGCGAAGTACAGCACCCAGATCGGCGCGGACAGGGCGAGCATCGACAGCGGGTCGGTGCTCGGCGTCGCGATGGCGGCGAAGACGGTGATGCCGAAGATCATGGCCCGCCACCAGCCGATCATCCGGCGGCCGGTGAGGATGCCCGCGAAGTTCAGCATGACGAGCAGCAGCGGCATCTCGAAGGAGAGGCCGAAGACGACGACCATGCGGGTCACGAGGTCGAGCAGGTCGTCCAGCGGCAGCAGGTTGTCCACACCGCTCGGCGAGAAGCCCAGCAGGACCTTGGCCGTGGTCGGCAGCACCTTGTAGGCGAAGAGGGCGCCGCCGAGGAACAGCGGCACACCGGCGCCGACGAAGGAGAGCGTGTACTTCTTCTCGTTGCTGTGCAGGCCGGGCGCGAGGAACGCCCAGAGCTGGTAGAGCCAGACCGGCGAGGCGAGCACCACGCCCGCCGTCAGGGAGACCTTGAGGGCGAGGGTGAACGGCGCCAGGAGCCCGTTGAGGGTGATGTGGGCGCACTGGGTGTTGCCCTTGGTCTGCTGAGCGAGCGCGCTGAAGTCGGTGGGGCAGCCGACCGACTGGAGCACCGGCTTCGTGAAGAAGTCGATTATTTCGTTGTAGAAGAAGGCGGCGACAAGCGTGACGACGACGATTGCCAGCAGGCCCTTCGCCATTCGGTTGCGCAGCTCACGCAGGTGCTCCACGAGGGGCATGCGCCCCTCGGGATCCGTCTCCTGCTTGCGGGCAGACTTGAGCAACCCACGTCCTCATCTCGTGCGGCGGACCACCGCTGACAGCGTCCGCTCCGGCCCTGGTCTCAGCGCTGAGTGGAGTCCGTCGGCTCGCTCACCGGACGGGCACTCGTCACGTCACCGGGCGCGGCCTTGATGGTACGGGGAGCCGACTGGTCCTGGGCCGTCGGGTCGGTCGGCGGGTCCGCCGGGGCCGTCGCAGCGCCTTCCGACTTCATCGCCTTGGCCTCGCTCTTGAGGATGCGGGCCGACTTGCCGAGCGAACGCGCCATGTCGGGAAGCTTCTTCGCGCCGAACAGCAGCACGATCACGACGAGGATGAGAATGATCTCGGGGGCTCCGAGCCTTCCGAACATAAGCGTTTACCTTCTCACCGAGGCTGCATGGGACGGGCCTGCACGATCGCGGCCGGGCATAGGGGCCCGACCGTGCCATGTGCAGCGATCGTAACGCCCAGGGGTGAACAAAAAGCAAGCCCCTGACGGCACTCTCGCTCTTCCGCATGCGGCCCGTGCCTCGCTACCTGGGCCACGCCGATCACCTTACCGCCCGAACTGGCGATGCAGGAGGGTGCGTCGGGCACGACCTGACCTGGGTAGGTGGCACGGCGGGACATCGCACCGGAGGGTGCGGCTACCGCAGGGCCTCGCCGGTGGCGGCGAGCCGGGTCGCGGCGCGCTCCAGATCCTCCGAGGCGCGGTTGATCCGCTCCGTGGTGGCGGCGACCTGACGGCCGAGCCGCTGGGTCTCCAGGAAGACGCGTACGGCCAGCACCCCGAGCACGGCGATACCGCAGAACCCGAGGGCGATGGCGAGCATGGGCCAGAACATACCGGCAGCCTAGGCCCTTTCTCAGCTGGCCCCGGAGCGGGAGTGGAGGCGCAGCGTCCGTACCCCGCCGCCGGTGAGGAGTTCGACGATGCGCTCGCCCGCGGGCTTGCGTACGGCGCTCTCGCACTCCGGGCAGGTGAAGGAGTAGAAGGTGGTCCGCCTGCTCGCGCCTATCGCCAGGCACAGCGCCCCCGCGGACAGTTCGAAGCCGGCTCTGCAATGCGGGCAGGCGGCCTTGAAGAGGACCGGGGTGACGGTCGAGAGTTCGTACGCCGCACCGGACATCCCAGACATTCCGACCATCCCAGATACTCCCGACATGTCTTTGAGTCTTCCTACTCTTGGCCGTCGTAGGCGGCGAGCGCCTCGTGTGCCGCCAGCCGCGCGCTCTCGGCCAGGTCCTGCGGGGAGACGATCCGGCCGTCACCGCCGAGCCGCAGCGCGAGCCGCCGCAGGGAGGCGGGGGCCGGGGTACGCAGCGTGATACGCAGCCCGCCGTCGGGAAGTTCATCCGCGCTGTCGTGCGGGTAGTACTCGGCCACCCAGCGACCGCCGGGGCCGACCTCGACGACCACCTCGGGATCGTCGGCCGAGGGCTGCACCAGACCCTCCGACAGATCGCGCAGCTCCAGCTCGGGCGGGGCGGAGGGCGCGTCGAGGAGCTTGATCTCGGCCACCCGGTCGAGCCGGAACGTCCGCCGGGCCTCGGACGTACGGCACCACGCCTCCATGTACGTGTGGCCCACGGCGAACAGCCGGATCGGGTCGACCTCCCGCTCGGTCAGTTCGTCCCTGGCCGGGGAGTAGTAGCGCAGCCACAGCCTGCGGCGCTCGGAGATCGCCCGGTCGACATCGGCGAAGACGCCGCCCTCCGACTCGAAGGTCACCGACAGCCGGGAGCTGGCCCCCGCCGCCTCGCCCGCCGCCGCCTCCAGCTTGGCCGTGGCGCGCAGCAGCGCCTGCCGGTCGCTCTCCCGGAGCCCGGGCAGGGTGGCCACCGCGCGGGCGGCGACGAGCAGCGCCGTCGCCTCGTCGGCGGCGAGCCGCAGCGGCTCGGCGACATCGTCCGGGTTGTGCCACCAGATGCGGTCGCCGTCGGTGTCGATGTCGAGGAGGTCGCCGCCCCGGAAGCTCGTGCCGCACATGGGCAGCACGTCGAGGTCGGAGATCAGCTCGTCCTCGGTGATGCCGAACGCCCGCGCGACATCGCTGACATGGGCGCCGGGGCGCTCCCGCAGATACGTCACGAGCGACAGCATCCGGCGGGTCTGGTCGATGGCGTTGGCAGCCATGGTGGTCGCCTCCCCTCAGCCCTTGGCCACGGCGCGCAGCCGCTCCACGACGTCGGCCCGCAGGTCCGCGGGCTCCAGCACGACAGCGTCCGGGCCGAACTCCACCAGCCAGGCGTCCAGACCGTGCCCGTACGGGACCTCCAGCTCGTCCCAGCCGTCGCCCAGCTCACGCGACGACAGCGCCTTGGCGCGCAGCGGATAGCCGCTGCCCGAGCGCAGTTTGATCAGGGCGGAGCGGGTCGCCGTCTCCCCCGCCCAGCTCTCCACGGTCTCCCGTACGGTCACCACGTCGGGCACCGGCGCCGAGAACTCGCCCGACCTGGAGCGGATCCGGCCGGTGATCCTGGAGAGCCGGAAGACCCGCTCGGCCCCGCGCTCCCGGTCCCAGCCGGCCAAGTACCAGTGGCCGCGCCAGCACTCCAGCGTCCAGGGCTCGACCTGGCGCTGCTCGGGGCGCGCCGCGTTGGCCTTGCGGTAGTCGAAGACGACGGGCCGCCGGTCGCGGCAGGCCAGCATCAGCGGCTCGAAGGCCGCCTCGTGCACGGGGATACGGGGTTCGAGGGCGCTGTGGTGGGCCTCGTAGCTGTCCTCGGCCTCCGGCATCCCGGCGGCCCGCAGCTTCTGCAGCGCGCCGCTGGCCGCGCCGGCCAGCCGGGCCTGCTGCCAGACCTTCGCCGCGAGGCCGAGGGCCGCGGCCTCCTCGGCGTCGAGGGTGATGGCGGGCAGCCGGTTGCTGTCGCGCCGGGCCACGTAGCCCGTGTCGCCGTCCAGGTTCTCCACGGTCTCGATGACCAGGCCAAGTTCGCGCAGATCGTCCTTGTCCCGCTCGAACATGCGGTTGAAGGAGTCGTCGGAGCCTGCCTCCAGATAGGCCTCGATGGAGCCGCGCAGTTCGCGCTTGCTGAGCGGCCGCCTGGTCCCGAGCAGACACAGCGCCAGGTTCATCAACCGCTCGGCCTTGGCAATGGCCATCGAAGCCCTTTCTGGTGGTACTTCCGACCGTTGACCGTACCGTCCCGGAGTGTGCCCGCAAAAGCCGAGGGCCCATGCCTGACGGCATGGGCCCCAGGTGGACACGGATCATGTCCGGATGTGATCAGACGGCGACCAGATCGCAGACGAAGATCAGCGTCTCGCCGGGCGCGATGGCACCCGGTGCGCCGCGGTCCCCGTACGCGAGGTGCGCGGGAATCGTCAGCTGGCGACGGCCGCCGACCTTCATGCCCTGGACACCCTGGTCCCAGCCGGAGATGACCTGTCCTGCGCCAAGGTTGAACCGCAGCGGGGTGCCGCGGTTCCACGACGAGTCGAACTCCTCGCCGGTGGAGAAGGCCACGCCCACGTAGTGGACGGAGACGCTGTCGCCCGCCTTGGCCTCCTGGCCTTCACCCTCCCAGAGGTCCTTGATCTCCAGATCGGCAGGCGGCTCGCCACCCGGGAAGTCGACCTCGGGCTTTTCGTTGCTCACTGAACTGCTCCTCGAAATGATGAACGGGACAACCGGGACAGTGTTACACCGCCGCCAGGATCTCGACGACGAACACCAGAGTCGAGTTGGCGGGGATGGTGTCACCCTGCGCCTGGTCCTTGTACCCCAGCGCCGGCGGGATCACCAGCAGCACCCGGCTGCCGACCTTCTTGCCGACGAGGCCCTTGTCCCAGCCCTCGATGACCTGCTTGGTGCCGATGGTCGTCGCGAACGGCGCCCCGGTCTTCCAGGAGTCGTCGAACGGCGTGGCCGCCGGCTTGCCCTCGTTGGGCTTCCAGGTGGCGCCGGTGTACTGCATGTAGACGCTCTGGCCGTTCTTGACCGTGGCGCCCTTGCCCTCCACGATCGTCTTGCTGACCAGGGCGGACGGCGGGTTGTTCTTCGGCACGGAGATCGTCGCCGCCACGCCCTTGCCCGCCTTGACCTGCGGCAGTTTCTTCGGGATCGAGGACTGGGTGCCCTCGGCCTGGGTGGGAATCACCTTTTCGAGGTCCAGCACGAACACCAGGGTGTCGGTGCCGCTGACCCCGAGTTGCTGGCTGCCCTGCGGGCCGAAGCCGGCGTTCGGCGGGGCCACGACCAGCACCCTGCTGCCGAGCTTCTGGCCGACCACACCGTCCGAGAACGCCGGGATGACGTTCTGCGCGCCGGCCGGGATGACCTGCGGGGCCGCTCCCTTGTCGTACGAGCTGCCGAGGTCCTTGCCGCCCTTCCACACCTTGACGGTGAAGTCGGCCATCACGAGGTCGCCCTTCTTGACCTCGGTGCCGCTGCCCTTGGAGATGGTGTGCACGACGAACTTGTCGCTCGGGTCGCCCTTGGGCAGGGTGATGGTCGCCTTCTTGCCCGTGGCCCCCGCGACGGTCGGCATCGGATCCGCCGTGTCGACGGGCTTGGGAACCGCCGGCGGCGACGCGGGGGCGGAAGGACCGGCCGAAGGGGACGCGGATTTGGACGCGGCGGAGTCGTCCTTCTTGGAGTCCCCACCACCTCCACACGCGGTCAGCGCCAGGGCCGGCACGATCAGCAGGGCTGCAAGACGGCGTCGCACAGAGGGTCCTCGGGGGTGTAGGGGGATGTCCGTGCGGCCACTCTACGACCCTGCGCCGATCGCTCAGGTGTACAGCGTGCGCACGGGCCCCGTACGGCGTTCGTACGGGGCCCGTGCGTATCCGGCCAAAACCCGGCGAAAATCCGGTCGTGGCCGTCGGTCACATACCGGCGATCAGCTTCTCCACCCGGTCGTCGACCGACCGGAAGGGGTCCTTGCAGAGCACGGTGCGCTGCGCCTGGTCGTTGAGCTTCAGATGGACCCAGTCGACGGTGAAGTCCCGCCGCTGCTCCTGGGCCCGGCGGATGAAGTCGCCGCGCAGCCGCGCCCTGGTGGTCTGCGGGGGCACCGACTTGCCTTCGAAGATCTTCAGATCGTTGCAGATCCGGGCCGCCTGGCCCTTCTTCTCCAGCAGGTAGTACAGCCCGCGACGGCGGTGGATGTCGTGGTAGGCGAGGTCTATCTGGGCGACCCGCGGATGCGACATGGTCATGTTGTGCTTGGCCCGGTAGCGCTCGATCAGCTGGTACTTCATGACCCAGTCGATCTCCGTGCTGATCCGGTCGAGGTCCTCGGCCTCGATCGCGTCGAGCGTGCGGCCCCAGAGCTCCAGGACCTGCTCGACGGTGCCGGTGCGGATGCCGCGGCGGTCGACGAAGTCGACGGCCTTCTCGTAGTACTCCCGCTGCACCTCGATGGCCGAGGCCTCGCGGCCGCTCGCCAGCCGGACCTTGCGCTGGCCCGTGATGTCGTGGCTGACCTCGCGGATGGCCCGGATCGGGTTCTCCAGGGTGAGGTCACGCATCACCGTGCCCGCCTCGATCATGCGCAGGACGAGGTCGGTGGCACCGACCTTCAGCAGCATGGTCGTCTCGGACATGTTCGAGTCGCCGACGATCACATGCAGCCGCCGGTAGCGCTCGGCGTCCGCGTGCGGCTCGTCACGGGTGTTGATGATCGGACGGGAACGGGTCGTCGCTGAACTGACGCCCTCCCAGATGTGCTCGGCCCGCTGGCTGACGCAGTAGACGGCGCCACGCGGAGTCTGCAGCACCTTCCCGGCGCCGCAGAGCAGCTGCCTGGTGACGAGGAACGGGATGAGGATGTCCGCGAGCCGGGAGAACTCTCCGTGGCGGGCGACGAGATAGTTCTCGTGGCAGCCGTAGGAGTTTCCCGCCGAGTCGGTGTTGTTCTTGAAGAGATAGACGTCGCCGGCGATTCCCTCCTCGTGCAGGCGGCGTTCGGCGTCGACGAGCAGACCTTCGAGAATGCGCTCACCGGCCTTGTCGTGCGTGACCAACTCGGTCACGTTGTCGCATTCCGGTGTCGCGTATTCCGGATGCGAACCCACGTCGAGATAGAGGCGGGCGCCGTTCCGCAGGAAGACATTGCTGCTGCGGCCCCATGAGACAACACGGCGGAAGAGGTAGCGCGCCACTTCGTCAGGTGACAGTCGGCGCTGTCCCCTGAACGTGCACGTGACGCCGTACTCGTTCTCCAGCCCGAAAATGCGGCGGTCCATGTCTGAACATTACGCCTGATGGCCTGAGCTGAAACCGGGTTCGGCCGCCCCGCTTCGATCATTTTCGGTTCCGGCCGTGGCATTCGAAGTACGGCCGGGAGCTGCGAGGACCCGTCGGGTGGCGATCAGTACGAGCAGCGCGGCGACGCCACCGGCCCCGGCGACGGCGAAGCTGGCCGTCGTACCGCCCGCGTCGACGGCGGGTCCCGCGGCCGCCGTGCCCAGTGCGGCGCCCACCCCGAAGGTCGTCACCAGCCAGGAGAACGCCTCGGTGACGGTGCCGCGCGGGGCGTGCCGGTCGACGACGATGAACGCGCAGGCGATGGCGGGCGCGAGGAAGACCCCGGCGATCACGCAGAGCCCCGTCATCGCCACCACGCCGGGGGTGAGGGTGAGCGGCAGATAGCCCAGCGCGAGCAGCGCGACGATCGTCCGCAGCCGCCGTTCGGGTGCGCCGGCCCACTCCCGTGAGCCGTACACCACCCCGCCCAGCAGCGCGCCGAGTCCGAGGGCCGCCATCAGCCAGCCGTAGACCGACTCCCGGCCCTGGTCGTCGGCGTACGCGACGCCGGCGACCGTGATGGAGCCCAGGGCCACCCCGACGAACAGGAAGGCGGCGAGCAGCGCGAGGAGACCGGGTGAGCGCAGCGCGCCCAGCCAATGGGCCTCGCGCGGCGCCGAGCGCCACGCGCGTGAGGGCTCGGACACCACGACGGAGAGCGCGCCGAGCACCCCGGTCGCGTTGATGACGAGCAGCGCGACACCCGGGGACCAGAGGGCGACCAGCAGGGTGACGAGCAGCGGTCCGACCGTGAACATCACTTCCTGGGCCACCGCGTCCATGGCGTAGGCCCGGTGCACCCGGTCCTCCTTGCCGAGGACGCTGGGCCACAGGGCCCGCAGCCCGCCTTCGAGCGGCGGGGTGCACAGGCCCGCCACCACGACGGCCAGGTAGGCGAGGAGCGGCGGGTCGGTGCCGACGGCCACGAGCAGCACCACACCGAGCGCGGAGAGCACGGCTGCGGGCAGTTGGACGCGTGGCTGGCCGTAGAGGTCCACGGCCCGGCCGAGCAGCGGCTGTCCGACGGCGTTGGCGATGCCGTACACGGCGGCCAGCGCGCCGGCCAGGCTGTAGCCGCCGCCCTCGGCCCGTACGAGCAGCACGACGGCGATCGGGGCCGTGGCGTTGGGCAGCCGGCCCACCAGCGTGCCCGCCAGCAGCCGGGCCGCGTGCGGGGTTTTGAGCAGGTCCTTGTATCCGGTGGCTCCCACAGCCCGCTCCGCCCCTCTCCCCCGGTGCGCCGGTTTCACCCGACGGCCGGAGTGTTACGTATAACGTCAGGCGTCATACGTACCATGTGCGCAGCACGCGGGTCCACCGGCAGGGAGTCGGCAATCATGAACGAGCAGGCCGCCAGGCCCACCAGCAGGGACGTGGCGCGGGCCGCCGGTGTATCGCAGGCGACGGTCTCGCTGGTGCTCGGCGACAAGTGGCGGGGCAGGGTCTCCGAGCGGACCGCGCTGCTGGTCAGGGACAGCGCGCGGGAGCTGGGTTACCGGCCCAACCTCGCGGCCCGCAACCTGCGGCTCGGCAGGACCAGGACGGCGCTGCTGGTCGTGCCGGCGCTCACCAACGAGTTCTTCGCCCGGGTGTACACGGGGGCAGCCGCGGTCGCCGCCGAACACGACTTCGGCGTCGTGCTCTATCCGTCACCCGACGGGATCGGCCCGGCCAGGGACCCGTTCGCCTCGGCGCGCGCCGCGCTGGACGGTGTCATCGCCTCGTCGATGGCGGCCGAGGCGCTGGCCACCATCCGGGGCGCCGATCTGCCGCTGGTGATGCTGGACAGCGATCCGGAGCGGCCGGGCGCCGCCGCCCGGGTGAATCTCGACATGGCGGACGGCATGCGGCAGGTGACGGAGCATCTGCTGGCCCTCGGCCACCGGCGGTTCGTCCATCTCGCCGCCGCCGTCGACTCCTGGACCTTCGACGTACGAGCGCGGGCCCTCGCCGAGGCGCTGGGCGGTACAGGCGCCGTCGTACGCACCGTCACCTCGGCGCTGGAGGTGGGCGCAGCGCGCGAGGCCGCCGCACACGCCCTGACCGGGGCGGGGCCCCGGCCGACGGCCCTGGTCTGCGACGACGACATCCTGGCGGCCGGCGTGTGCAAGGCCGTACGCAGGCTCGGTCTGCGGGTGCCGGAGGACGTGTCGGTGACCGGCTTCGACGATCTGACGCTGGCCGGCGCCGTGGAACCGGAGCTCACCACCGTGCGACTGCCGGCCGAACAGGTCGGCGAGCGGGGCATGTCGGCGCTCCTGGCGGTCCTGGACGGCCGTCAGCCGGCCGGGGGCGA
>NZ_JTIY01000001.1:4774705-4788274 GCF_000818175.1 Streptomyces sp. AcH 505 | reverse complement strand
GCTGCCGGTCACGCTGGTCGTCAGGGGCTCGACAGCGCCCCCGCCGGGCGTCTGACGCACTGTCGGCGCCGGGTACGGCTGTGCCCCGGTCCGCACGGGGCGGACCGGGGCACAGGGCTCCGCGCGGCGGAGCCCACGTCACTCGTCGGAGCTGTCCTGCTTCTTTTCGACATCCTGAATCGACTTCGGTCCTGCCGTCCCGTCCGTGCCCGAGCTGTCCTCGTCGTCCGACGGGGCGTCGGTCGGGGTCGAAGCGGCGCCGTCCGCCTCCAGCAGCCGGGAGAGCTGACGGCCGACGATCCGCTTGAACTTGCGCTTCTGCGGTCGCGTGCGGTCCAGGACCGCCACTTCGAGCCGCTCGGCGGGGATCTCACGCTCTCCGCCGTTGGTGTCGCGCGACAGCGCCTGTACGGCGAGGCTGAGCGCCTCGGCGAGCGTCATCGCCTCGCGGTGGCGCTGGTCCAGATAGGTGCTGATCTGCTCGGAGCTGCCGCCGACCGCGACCGAGCCGTGCTCGTCCACGATCGATCCGTCGTGCGGCAGCCGGTAGATCTGGTCGCCGTCCGGTGTGGCGCCCACCTCGGCGACGACCAGCTCGACCTCGTACGGCTTCTCGCCGGCGCTGGAGAAGATGGTGCCCAGCGTCTGCGCGTACACGTTGGCGAGGCCACGGGCCGTCACATCGTCGCGGTCGTAGGTGTATCCGCGCAGATCCGCGTAGCGCACACCGCCGATCCGCAGGTTCTCGTACTCGTTGTACTTGCCGGCGGCGGCGAAGCCGATCCGGTCGTAGATCTCGCTGAACTTGTGCAGGGCTCGGGACGGGTTCTCGCCGACGAACACGATGCCGTCGGCGTACTGCAGCACAACCAGGCTGCGACCGCGGGCGATGCCCTTCCGGGCGTATTCCGCCCGGTCGGCCATGGCCTGCTGGGGTGAGACATAGAACGGCGTCGACACCGGCTATCCGTCCCTTTCAGTCAGTGGCAGATGTGTTCGGGAGAGGGGACGTCAGAGCAGCGCGGCCCGCGGGCCGTCCGGCTGCTGCAGCCGGCGCTCCAGGATCGTCCGGGCGATCTCGGCGGACTCCGTGTCGTCCAGCCGGCGGAAGCCGTCCTCCGTGATCACGGTGACGATCGGGTAGATCCGGCGGGCCACGTCGGGGCCGCCCGTCGCCGAGTCGTCGTCGGCGGCGTCGTAGAGCGCCTGGATGACCAGTGTCGTGGCCTCCTGCTCGGTCAGCTCGTCGTGGTAGAGCTTCTTCATCGCACCACGGGCGAAGATCGAACCGGAGCCTGTCGAGGCGTAACCATTCTCCTCGGAGCGGCCGCCCGTCACGTCGTACGAGAAGATGCGGCCCTTCTCGCGGTCCACGTCGTACCCGGCGAAGAGCGGCACGACGGCCAGGCCCTGCATGGCCATGGCCAGGTTGGAACGGATCATCGTGGAGAGCCGGTTGGCCTTGCCCTCCAGGGAGAGCGTGGCGCCTTCCACCTTCTCGAAGTGCTCAAGCTCCAGCTGGAAGAGCTTCACCATCTCCACGGCGAGCCCCGCGGTGCCGGCGATGCCCACCGCCGAGAACTCGTCGGCGGGGAAGACCTTCTCGATGTCGCGCTGGGCGATCATGTTGCCCATGGTGGCCCGCCGGTCACCGGCCAGCACCACACCGCCGGGGAACGTCACGGCGACGATCGTCGTGCCGTGCGGTGCCTCGACGGCACCCTGCAACGGCGGCAGCGAACGCTTGCCGGGGAGCATGTCCGGCGACTGGTCCGACAGGAAATCCATGAACGAGGACGAGCCGGGCGTCAGGAAGGCCGCCGGCAGACGCCCGGTGCTCCGAGGATTGGCTTCCACACGTTTCCTTCCGGATTGGCTGCGGCCCGCCGCTGGGGCCGGGCCGATCTTTCGCACTGTGCACGGACCTTACCCGCGCCGCAGCGGGTCATCCGCCCCGGTGCGACCGGCTTTCGCCGATGGCGCCGGGGCGGCGACGCAGGTTACTGCCCGCCCTTTTGCACGAACGAACGCACGAAGTCCTCGGCGTTCTCTTCGAGCACATCGTCGATTTCGTCGAGAACGGAGTCCACGTCGTCCGACAGCTTCTCCTGACGTTCCTTGAGGTCCTCGGAGCCCTGCGCGTCCTGCGCCTGCTCCTCGACGTCCTCCGTGGAACGCGTCGCCTTCTGCTGTCCGCCGCCGGTGTCCTTGGTCGCCATATCCTCACCCCGCTCGGTTCGCCCCGCTCGATGTGACCTTCAAGATCAGACCCTACAAGCAGGGTCCGACATCGGCCCCGCACTTTCGTACAACGTCCGGGGCCCACCCTCATGATTCCCGTCCGGGGACCATTTCAGCCGCCGGACAGCACCCGGACCAGGTCTTCCGCCGTACGGCACCGGTCGAGCAGCTCTTTGACGTGGTTACGTGTACCGCGCAGCGGTTCCAGCGTGGGCACGCGCTGCAACGAGTCGCGGCCCGGCAGGTCGAAGATGACCGAGTCCCAGGAGGCGGCGGCCACGTCCTCCGCGTACTGCTCAAGACAGCGGCCGCGGAAGTAGGCCCTGGTGTCCTCCGGAGGCTTCGTCCTGGCCCGCTCCACGTCCTGGTCGTCCAGCAGCCTGGTCATCTTGCCGCGGGCCACCAGACGGTTGTAGAGACCCTTCTCGGGGCGTACGTCGGCGTACTGGAGGTCCACCAGGTGCAGCCGGGCCGCGTCCCAGTCGAGACCGTCCCTGCGGCGGTATCCCTCCAGTATTTCCCGCTTGGTGATCCAGTCCAGCTCGCCCGACAGGCTCATCGGATCGTTCTCCAGCCGGTTGAGCGTGTCCTCCCAGCGGCCGAGCACATCCTGGGTCTGTTCGTCGGCGTCGGAGCCGTACCGCTCCTCGACATATTTTCTGGCCAGCTCGTAGTACTCCATCTGGAGCTGTACGGCGGTCAGGGTGCGTCCGCTGCGCAGTGTGACGAGCTGCTTGAGCGTCGGGTCGTGGGAGACCTGGTGCAGGGTGCGGACCGGCTGGTCGACGGCCAGGTCGACGTTGATGAAGCCGTCCTCGATCATGGCGAGGACCAGCGAGGTCGTACCGAGCTTGAGGTAGGTGGAGATCTCCGACAGGTTCGCGTCACCGATGATGACGTGCAGCCTGCGGTACTTCTCCGCGTCCGAGTGCGGTTCGTCGCGGGTGTTGATGATGGGCCGTTTGAGGGTGGTCTCCAGGCCGACCTCGACCTCGAAATAGTCGGCGCGCTGGCTGATCTGGAAGCCGTGCTCGTGGCCGTCCTGGCCGATGCCGACCCGGCCGGCGCCCGTGACGACCTGCCGGGAGACGAAGAACGGCGTCAGATGGCGCACGATGTCCGAGAACGGGGTCTCCCGGCGCATGAGGTAGTTCTCGTGCGTGCCGTAGGAGGCGCCCTTGTTGTCGGTGTTGTTCTTGTACAGGTGGATCGGCTGGGCGCCGGGGATCTGCGCCGCCCGCTCCGCCGCCTCGGCCATGACGCGCTCGCCTGCCTTGTCCCACAGGACCGCGTCGCGCGGGTTGGTGATCTCCGGTGAGCTGTACTCCGGATGGGCGTGGTCGACGTAGAGCCTCGCGCCGTTCGTGAGAATCACGTTGGCCAGGCCGATGTCCTCGTCGGTCAGCTGGCTGGAGTCCGCCGTCTCACGGGCGAGGTCGAAGCCCCGCGCGTCCCGCAGCGGGTTCTCCTCCTCGAAATCCCACCGGGCGCGCCGGGCCCGCATCATCGCCGCCGCGTAGGCGTTCACGATCTGGGACGAGGTGAGCATGGCATTGGCGTTCGGGTGACCCGGAACGGAGATGCCGTACTCCGTCTCGATGCCCATTACTCGCCGTACAGTCATGCGGCCCTCCTTGCCCGGCACCGCTCCCCTTCGGGAAAGGTGCTCAAGTACCGCTGTCGCTCCGGTGCGTGTGCGGTGCCCTTCCCCGCACTGCGCGACCCGGCGGTACCGACGAGCCTAGAACGCCATGGCGCTTGTGGGGAGATCATTTCCGTCATTGGCCTGGTGTGGTGGAAGGTACGGGAAAAGCAGCGGCTGCGGATGTCCTTCCGGACATCCGCAGCCGGTGTGCGTTTTACAGGTACTGACCGGTGTTCGCCACCGTGTCGATGGAGCGTCCGGTGTCCGCGCCCTGTTTTCCGGTGACGAGCGTACGGATGAACACGATCCGCTCGCCCTTCTTTCCGGAGATGCGGGCCCAGTCGTCGGGGTTGGTGGTGTTCGGCAGGTCCTCGTTCTCCTTGAACTCGTCCACGCAAGCCTGGAGGAGGTGGGAGACCCTGAGACCTTTCTGGTTCTGGTCGAGGAAGTCCTTGATGGCCATTTTCTTGGCCCGGTCCACGATGTTCTGAATCATGGCGCCGGAGTTGAAGTCCTTGAAATAGAGGACTTCCTTGTCGCCGTTGGCGTACGTGACCTCGAGGAAGCGGTTCTCCTCGGACTCCGTGTACATCCGCTCGACGACGGTCTGGATCATGCCCTGGACCGCGTCCTCACGGGAGTCCCTGTGCTCGGACAGGTCGTCCGTGTGCAGGGGCAGCGAGGAGCGCAGGTACTTGGCGAAGATGTCCTTGGCCGCCTCGGCGTCGGGACGCTCGATCTTGATCTTCACATCGAGCCGGCCGGGGCGCAGGATCGCCGGGTCGATCATGTCCTCACGGTTGGAGGCGCCGATCACGATGACGTTCTCCAGGCCCTCCACACCGTCGATCTCGGCGAGCAGCTGGGGGACGATGGTGTTCTCCACGTCCGAGCTGACACCGGATCCACGGGTGCGGAAGAGGGATTCCATCTCGTCGAAGAAGACGATGACGGGGGTGCCCTCGCTGGCCTTCTCACGGGCGCGCTGGAAGACCAGGCGGATGTGCCGCTCGGTCTCGCCCACGTACTTGTTGAGGAGCTCCGGACCCTTGATATTGAGGAAGTAACTCTTGCCGGCGGGCCGCCCTGTCACCTCGGCGACCTTCTTGGCGAGCGAGTTCGCCACGGCCTTGGCGATGAGCGTCTTGCCGCAGCCAGGAGGGCCGTAGAGCAGGATGCCCTTCGGCGGCCGCAGTTCGTGCTCCTTGAAGAGGTCGGGGTAGAGGTACGGAAGCTCGACCGCGTCGCGGATCATCTCGATCTGGCCGCCCAGACCGCCGATCTTGTCGTAGTCGACGTCCGGGACCTCTTCGAGGACGAGTTCTTCGACCTCGCTCTTGGGGATGACCTCGTAGACGTAACCGGAGCGCGGTTCGAGCAGCAGGGCGTCGCCGGGCCGGATGGTGATGTCCAGCAGCGGTTCAGCCAGCCGCACCACCCGTTCCTCGTCGGTGTGCCCGACGACCAGGGCGCGCTCGCCGTCCTCAAGGATCTCCTTGAGGGTGACGATGTCGCCGGCCCGCTCGAACGTCATGGCCTCGACCACGTTGGTCGCCTCGTTGAGCATGACCTCCTGGCCACGCCTGAGCTCTTCGAGCTCCACGCTGGGGCTGACGTTCACCCGGAGCTTGCGGCCCCCGGTGAAGATGTCGGCCGTACCGTCCTCGTTCGCCTGCAGGAAGACGCCGAAACCGGCCGGCGGCTGTGCCAGCCTGTCGACCTCTTCCTTGAGGGCCACGATCTGGTCGCGGGCCTCACGCAGCGTGTTGGCGAGCCGCTCGTTCTGCGCGGACACACCCGCCAGATTGGTCTGCAGCTCGACGATCCGCTCTTCGAGAATCCTCGTGTGCCGCGGAGAGTCGGCGAGCTTGCGTCGCAGGACGGCGATTTCCTGCTCGAGATAGGCAACCTGGCCGGCGGGGTCTTCAGACCCCCGACCGGGCCGGGTGCCGCGGTTGATGTCGTCGTCGTGTGCTGCCACGGTCCTCACCTCCTCCAAGGGGAGCTGGACGCTTCCTGACCCTACCTGGGCCGGTGATGATTGAAACCCCTAGATCACAAAGACTGTCGGGGTGTGTCCGATCTTCACCCTTGCGCTCGCCCTCACGTGAGGGGAATACCCACCGAACAACATCGGAAAGCCGCCGGTTGTATCGTCGAAGTGTTCAACACCCGTCAGGGCTGGCGCGACTTACCCCATATTGCACCACCCGGAGCGGCAAACGGCAGGAGACATGATCGTGCAGCAGGAGGCTCCCACCGAAGGTGTCACTGAGACCCAGGATCCGCTGGAGGTGTGGATCGACCAGGATCTGTGCACCGGTGACGGGATCTGTGCCCAGTACGCGCCCGAGGTCTTCGAGCTCGACATCGACGGCCTGGCCTATGTGAAGAGCCCGGAGGACGAGCTGTTGCAGGCCCCCGGTGCCACCACCCGGGTGCCGCTGCCGCTGCTGCGTGACGTGGTGGACTCGGCCAAGGAGTGTCCGGGCGACTGCATCCACGTCCGGCGGGTTTCGGACAGCGTCGAGGTGTACGGCCCGGACGCGGTCTGAGCCGGGGCGCGGCCCGCCGTCAGACGCTCTTGGCGGTGGGCTGTTCGCTGCGGACGAACGCGCCGCCGCGCCACTTCCAGGAGACCCGCTCCTGGATGTCGGGGCAGCAGCTCGGGACGCTCGGGTCCGAGTAGCCCAGCAGGGTGGCCAGAACGGCGCCGCCGGTTATCGCGAAGCCGGTGCCGACGCTCTGCTTCGCCTTCGGGTCCAGCAGGGTCGCCACTATGCGGGGCGTGGCCGCCGTGCCCTTGGTCAGTACGTAGACCCCGCTCGGCGGGGTGCCGGAGCCGGAGTCGCAGCGCACGACGGCCACGGTCTCCGGGGAGCCGTCACCGTCCAGATCGCCGGATGCCTTTTTCGTGACGACCGTCCCGGCGGCGCCACATTCCAGCGGGAAGTGGGCGGCGGCCGGGTCGGGGGCCGGCAGTGCCTGGTGGTTCGGCGCGCTCTGCGCGCGTACCTGTCCCTGTCCCTGGTGAGCCGCCTGCGACGCGGTGGCCGGGCCCGGCTGGAGGAGTCCCGCGACGGCCACGACACCGGCCATCGCGGTCGCCGTGGCGAGCCAGTGCATGGGGGCGGGCCTGGTGTGAGCGAGGTCCGCAGCGTCGGAGATCTGCACGCGGAGTGTCTCCTGAGAAGGGCCGTGCTGGAGAAGAAACCAACGGTGTGAGGGAGACAGCATCGTGCCACACGTCACAGCGGCGCGGAACAGCGGGGTACGGAACTTCGGCGGTCCTTACGGCCAACAAAACGGCGCCGCCGCCGAGTTCCGTGGGCTGCTCGGGAACTCGGCGGCGGCGGTGCGGCGTTCGGCCGGACAGGGCCGGTCGGCCTGGCTCTAGTGGGAGTTGCTGCTGCCCGGTCCTTCGTAGTCGTCGCCGTACGAGCCCTTGGACGGCCGGCGGCGGCGCAGCGGGGGCTCCACGCCGTCGGCGAGGCGGCGCGCGGTGACCAGGAAGCCGGTGTGGCCGATCATCCGGTGGTCGGGGCGCACGGCGAGGCCTTCGACGTGCCAGTTGCGGATCATCGACTCCCAGGCGGCCGGCTCGTTGAACGTGCCGAACTCCCTGATCGTCTCGACGGTGCGGGCGAGCTGGGTCGTCGTCGCGACGTACGCGCAGAGGATGCCGCCGGGCACGAGTGCCTTGGAGACGGCCTCGATGCACTCCCAGGGTGCGAGCATGTCCAGGACGACCCGGTCCACGTCCGTGTCGGACAGGTTGTCCTGGAGGTCGCCGACGGTCAGGGTCCAGGCGGGGTGCGGTTCGCCGAAGTAGCGTTCCACGTTCTGCTGGGCGATGTCGGCGAAGTCCTGGCGGCGCTCGTAGGAGTGCAGCATGCCCTCGTCACCGATGACGCGCAGCAGGAAGCTGCTGAGCGACCCGGAACCCACCCCGGCCTCGACGACGCGCGCGCCGGGGAAGATGTCGGCGAAGGCCAGGATCTGGCCCGCGTCCTTGGGGTAGACCACGGCGGCGCCGCGGGGCATGGACAGGACGTAGTCGGGGAGCAGGGGGCGCAGCGCGAGGTAGGCGACGTTTCCCGTGGTACGGACAACACTGCCCTCGGGAGCACCGATCAGCTCGTCGTGCGGGAAGGACCCTTTATGGGTGTGGAAGTTCTTCCCGGCTTCGAGCGTGAAGGTGTAGTGGCGTCCCTTGGGGTCGGTGAGCTGAACCTGGTCCCCGACCTTGAAGGGCCCACGTCGGCGGGCGGCACCGGTCGGTTCGGACATGCGACCACACTAGCGGCTTTGTGCGGGGTCCCCTGACGCCGGTCAGTGCGGCTCGGGCCGGGCCATCGCGGCGACGAAGGCGCGCTCCACGTCCGCCGTGGACAGGACGCCGTAGATCTCGCCGGTCTCCTCGACGACCAGGTACTCGGTGGCGGGGGCCGCCCGCAGCCGGTCGAGCAGCGCCTCCCCCGCCAGTTCGGCGGGGACCCGCATGTCGTCGGTGAGGTCCTGCGAGAGACCGCTGACGGCCACCCAGGGACGGCGGTGCTGGGGGACGCCGACGATCGCCGCCTCGCGTACCAGGCCCGTCGGGTCGCCCTGTCCGTCGACGACCACGAGGGCGCGCGCCCCGGCCTCGTTGGCCCGGCGCAGCGCCTCGGAGAGCGGGGTCTGCGGTTCGACGGGGACGGCGCGTCTGGTCAGCGTGCGCGCCTGGAGTTCCGGCAGGTGCTCGCGCAGCCGGGCCATCCGCAGGCTGTTGCCGGCGCCGGTCCAGATGATCGCGGCGAGGATCGCGGCGATCAGGGCGTCGGTGACCGTTTCGAAACCGCCGATGTCCCCCGCCGCGCTGCTGAAGCTGCCGCCGTGCGTGAACAGCGGCAGCCCGATGAGGCCGACGAGTACGACGACGGCCAGCGCCCGGCCGACCCAGGCGGCGGCCACGGTGCCGCTCATCGGCTTTCCGGTGATCTTCCAGACGACGGCGCGCAGCATCCGGCCGCCGTCGAGCGGCAGTCCCGGCAGCAGGTTGAAGACGGCCACGATCAGGTTGGAGACCATCAGTCCCGCGAGCAGGACGCCGGGGACGGTGTCGGCGTCCACGGTCAGCATGCCGAGGTAGAAGACCCCGGCGAGGACGAGCGAGAGCAGCGGTCCGACGAAGGCGAGGACGAACTCACGGCCCGGGGTGTCGGACTCCTTCTCGATCTCCGAGACGCCGCCGAAGAACTGGAGCTGGATGCGTCGCACGGGAAGCTTGAAGCGCAGCGCCGCCACGGTGTGGGCCAGCTCGTGGACGAGTACGGAGGCGTAGAAGGCGACGGCGAAGAAGAGCGAGACGAGATAGCGGGCACCGCCGAGACCTGGCAGGATCCGGTCGATCTGGCCGCCGAAGACCCAGGTGATCAGCGCGGCCACCAGGAACCAGCTGGGGGCGACGTAGACGGGCACGCCGAAGGGCCGGCCCATGAGGATCCCACCGCCGGGATCCGCGGGCCTCGGCGGCTTCCGGCCGGGGGGCCTGCCCCCGGGGCCGGGCTCCGGCCGGCTGCTCTCGCCGCTCTCGTCGTCCTCTTTCACGGGTCCCCTTCGTCGGCGGCAGCGTCGCTATCTCGATCATGCAGTGCGAGAGGCTCTGTAGTCGATGGTATTCGGCGGGGTGCTCTCCGGCGGACAGGGACCCTGCTGTCAGTGCGGGGCCTTAGGGTCTGCGTCATGACTACCAGCACGCCGCCCTCGTCGCTGTCGCCGTCGCGTGCGAGCGACTTCATGCAGTGCCCCTTGCTGTACCGCTTCCGGGTCATCGACAAGCTGCCCCAGAAGCCCAGTGAGGCGGCCACCCGCGGCACGCTGGTGCACGCGGTGCTTGAGCGGCTGTTCGACGACCCGGCGGCGGAGCGCACGGCGCCGCGGGCGCGGGCGATGGTGCCGGGCCAGTGGGACCGGCTGCTGGAGTCGCGGCCCGAGCTGGCCGAGCTGTTCGCCGAGGACGCGGAGGGTGAGCGGCTGACCGGCTGGCTGGCGGAGGCCGAGCGGCTGGTGGAGCGGTGGTTCTCGCTGGAGGACCCGACCCGGCTGGAACCGGCCGAGCGTGAGCTGTTCGTCGAGACGGAGCTGGCGTCGGGGCTGCGGCTGCGCGGGGTGATCGACCGGGTCGATGTGGCGCCGACCGGCGAGGTGCGGATCGTCGACTACAAGACGGGCAAGGCGCCCCGCCCCGAGTACGCGGAAGGGGCGCTGTTCCAGATGAAGTTCTACGCCCTGGTGATCTGGCGGCTGAAGGGCGTGGTGCCGCGCCGGCTCCAGCTGGTGTACCTGGGCAGCGGCGAGGTCATGACGTACGACCCCGAAGTGGCGGACCTGGAGCGGGTGGAGCGCAAGCTGCTGGCCCTGTGGGAGGCGATCCAGGCCGCCACGGAGTCGGGTGACTGGCGGCCGCGGCCGACGAAGCTGTGCGGCTGGTGCGACCATCAGGCGCTCTGTCCGGAATTCGGCGGCACACCGCCGGTTTATCCCCTCACGGTGCCGGGGGCCGCCGCCGTACCGGAGCAGGAAACCGTGCGGGAGACGGCATAGCGGCCGCGCGCCCGACGGAGCCCCGGCGGGGCGGTCAGGGCAGAATGGGGCCGGTCTAGTGAATGGGAGTTCCCTGTGACTGTCCGCGTCCTACTGGTCGATGACCAGCCGCTGCTGCGCACCGGCTTCCGGATGATCCTGGAGGCGGAGCAGGACATCGCGGTCGTCGGCGAGGCCGGGGACGGCCTCCAGGCCATCGACCAGGTCCGGGCGTTGCAGCCCGACGTGGTGCTGATGGACATCCGGATGCCCCGGATGGACGGCGTCGAGGCGACCCGCCAGATCACGGGCCCCGGCCGGGACGGCCCGGCGAAGGTGCTCGTGCTGACCACCTTCGACCTGGACGAGTACGTGGTGGAGGCGCTGCGCGCCGGGGCGAGCGGCTTCCTGCTGAAGGACGCGCCCGCCAACGAGCTGGTGCAGGCGATCCGGGTGGTCGCCGCCGGCGAGGCGATGCTGGCGCCGAGCATCACGCGCCGGCTGCTCGACAAGTACGCGGACCATCTGCCGTCCGGCGAGGATCCGGTCCCCGACACGCTGCACACCCTGACGGAGCGCGAGGTCGAGGTGCTCAAGCTGGTCGCGCGCGGCCTGTCGAACGCGGAGATCGCGGCTGACCTGTTCGTGAGCGAGACGACGGTCAAGACGCATGTGGGTCATGTGCTCACGAAGCTGAGCCTGCGCGACCGGGTGCAGGCGGCGGTGTACGCGTACGAGAGCGGTCTGGTGCGCCCCGGCGCCCAGTGACCGGTCTCCCCCGGCCGCCGGGGGGCGCGGAGGACACGGAGGGCACATGCCGAAGGGCCGGCCTCGTGAGTGCGTCGCACTCTCGTGGCCGGCCCTTCGGTCCGCTGTGGCGGTGCCCAGGGGTCAGGAGCTGCCCCGGCCCAGCTCCCAGAGGTTCACCTCGGCCGCGGAGTTGACGGCCCATTCGACGCCCGTGATGTCGTCGCGCGACGCCACGTACTGCTTGCCCTGCCAGAGCGGCAGGACCGGCACGTCCCGGGCGACGATGTCCTGGATCCGGCCGAAGGTGTCCGAAGCGTCGGCGCGGTTGGCTTCCTTGCGGGACTCCGGTATGAGCAGGTTCTGCGTCTCGGCGCTGACGTAGGGGCTGTTGAGGAAGTTGCCCTTGTCGAGGAACGGCGCGACGTAGTTGTCCGGGTCCGGGAAGTCGGGGAACCAGCCCATCCCGAAGACCTCGTACTTGCGGGCGACTTCGGCCGGGCGGAAGGCCGACCACTCGGTGCCCTTGATCTGGACCTTGAAGAGCCCGGTCGCGTTGAGCTGGCTCTGCAGGGTCTGGAATTCCTTCTTCGTGGCGGGACCGTAGTGGTCGGTCGTGTAGTTCAGCGTGAACTCGACCGGGGTCTTGATGCCCGCGTTCCGCAGCACGGTCTGCGCCTTGGACAGCGACGGGTCGCCGTACTGGTTGAAGAAGGAGTTGGTGTGGCCGCTGATGCCCGAGGGGATCAGCGAGTAGAGCGACTCGGCCGTCGTGCCGTACACGTCGTTGACGAGCTTGTTGCGGTCGACGCTGTACGCGATCGCCTGCCGGACCGCCTTGTTCTTCACCGAGGGGGCCGAGGTGTCGAAGGCCAGGTAGCGGATCTCCAGACCCGGCATCTCCGTCAGGTCGATGTCGTCCCTGGGGTGCTCGGTCATCGTCTTGATCTGCTCGGGCGACATGGTGCGGAGCATGACCCCGATGTCACCCTTGTCGAGCGCCTTGCCCATGGCGTCGGGATCGTCGAACGTGATCCGCTCCACCTTGTTGTTGTTCACCTTCAGAGCACCCTTGTACTTGGGGTTCTTGGTGAACACGATCTTCGTGACCTTGTCGTTCTTGACCTCGGCCTTGAGCGTGTACGGGCCCGAGCCGTCGACGTCGAAGCCCTTGCGGACCTTCTTGGCCTCGTACTGCTTGGGGTTGACGACACCGGCGATGGGGGTCGCGAGCTTGTAGGGGAAGGTCGCGTCGGACGTCTTGAGGTGGAAGATCACCTCAAGGTCGCCGTTGGTGTCGATGGCGTCGATGTTGTTCAGCAGACCGGCGGCGCCGTTGGGGTCGTTGATGTCGACGACGCGCTCGATGGAGAACTTCACATCGTCGGCCGTGACCGGGTCACCGTTGCTGAAGGTGAGGCCCTCGCGCAGCGTGCAGCGGTAACTCTCGTCCTCGTTGTCGGTGAAGGCGCACTTGGAGGCGGCCTCGGGCACCGGCACACCACCGCCGCGCGGCACGGCCATCAAGGTCTGCAGGGTCTGCCGAATGACGTTCCACGTCGAAGTGTCGTACGTGGAGGCGGGATCCAGCGGAGCCGGCACTTCCTTCGTGGCGACGACCTGGTCCGTGGTGCCCACGACAATGGCGGCGTCACCGCCCGAACCGCCCTCCGCACCACCGCAACCGGCCAGCACGGGCGCGAGCAGACCGGCAACGGCCGTCAACACCAAGGTCTTGCGGTTCATCCTGGACGTACTCCTCATGCGGCACTGGGATACAGCGGTGTGAAGGAGACTCCGCCGTGCCACCCGTTCGGGGCTGCGCGTTCGGGCCGGGATACAGGGTGATCGGTCCCGTGTTCACGGCGACTTGGTGGACCGTCGGGACACGTCGGTGATGCGGCGAAGTACTCGGCACGAGATTAGTCGGCGGTGCGGGGAATGCAGGACCGGGTGCGAACGGCGGCGTAAACGCTAAGTGATCACTACCGACCGGGGTGCCATTTCCTGGTGCCGTCATGTTTCGTACACCGGTTCACCAATCGGGACACATGGGCACAGCGAAACCCCCTCCGCACCACCCGAGGCAGGGTCTTGTCCCAGCTGTCGACGGCATGGCGCGTGATAAACGTCACTCACTCCGTGCCGAGTCCGCAGTGAATAGCGGCCCCGCAATGTCACGGAAAATACACGGGCCAATGCGATGAGTTTCTGAATGCAAAATGCAGAGACGCGCAGTGCGGATCAGCGCCTGGGCGTCATCAGTCCGCGCAGGAATACCAGATCGACTTCTTCCAGCGATCCGACGATCGTGCGCCCTTCCGCGGGTGCGATGGGCGCGACGGACGGTACGACGACGACCTGGCAGCCGG
>NZ_JTIY01000001.1:4757255-4774635 GCF_000818175.1 Streptomyces sp. AcH 505 | reverse complement strand
CGGCCTCGGCCGCCGCCACCCCGGTCGCGGTGTCCTCGACGACGGCGCAGCGCCCGGGGTCGGCCCCCAGACCGCGCGCGGCGATCAGGTACGGGTCGGGGTGCGGCTTCGTGCGGGCCACGTCGTCGCCCGCGACGGTCAGCGCGAAGTTGTCGGGGCCCAGCGAGAGAAGCACCCGGTCGACGATGCGCCGGTGCGAGGCGGAGACCAGTGCGGTGGGCACCTGGTGGGCCGACAGCTCGGCGAGCAGCCGTGCGGCGCCCGGCATCAGCGGTACGCCGAGCCCGATGCGCCGCTCGAAGGTCTCGTTGAGCAGCACGGTCAGCTCGGGGAGGGTGATCCGGGCGCCGGTGGCCTCGATCAGGAAACCCGCGCTGCGGGTCATGGGCCCGCCGACCACCACTTCGCGCCAGGACTCGTCGAGCGCGTGTCCGAGGCCCTTGAAGACCTCGACCTCCGCGTCCCACCAGAAGCCCTCGCTGTCGACCAGGGTGCCGTCCATGTCGAGGAGGACAGCCTGCAGGGAGGACCCTTCGGCCGTACGGGTCAGGGACGCGGGGACCGTACTGGTCATCCGGCACACCTCCAAGAGGGACGAGAAGGCCGGTCGCCTGGCCGGCGGGGTGTCCCGCCGGAACAGGCGACCGGCCTGCGCTGGGCCGACCAGTGTACGACTTGTCCGGTTGTCGTGCTTATCGATTACCGGGTCTTCGGACCGATGTTCACCGAGCGTTGAAGTAGGTGGCGTCGGGGTGGTGGATGACGATCGCGTCGGTGGACTGCTCCGGGTGGAGCTGGAACTCCTCGGAGAGCTGGACGCCGATCCGCTCGGGTTCGAGCAGCTCGGCGATCTTGGCGCGGTCCTCCAGGTTGGGGCAGGCGCCGTAGCCGAGTGAGAAGCGCGCGCCGCGGTACTTCAGCGCGAACATGTCCTCGACCTCGGACGGGTCCTCGCCTGCGAAGCCCAGCTCGGAGCGGACCCTGGCGTGCCAGTACTCGGCCAGCGCCTCGGCGAGCTGGACGGACAGCCCGTGCAGCTCCAGGTAGTCGCGGTAGGCGTTGCGCTCGAAGAGTTCGGCGGTCGTGCCGCCGATCTTCGAGCCCACGGTGACGATCTGCAGCCCGACGACGTCCGTCTCGCCCGACTCCTCGGGGCGGAAGTAGTCGGCGAGGCAGAGCCTGCGGCCGCGCCGCTGGCGGGGGAAGGTGAAGCGGGTGCGCTCAGCGCCGTCCTCACCGAGCAGGATCAGGTCCTCGCCCTTGGAGACGCAGGGGAAGTAGCCGTAGACGACGGCGGCTTCCAGCATGTTCTCGGTGTGCAGCCGCTCCAGCCAGCCGCGCAGATGCGGCCGGCCCTCGGTCTCGACCAGTTCCTCGTAGCTGGGTCCGTCGCCGGTACGGGCCTCCTTGAGGCCCCACTGGCCCTTGAACAGCGCGCCTTCGTCCAGCCAGGACGCGTACTCCTTGAGCTGGATGCCCTTGACGACGCGGGTGCCCCAGAACGGCGGGGTGGGTACGGGGTTGTCGACGGCGACGTCCGAGCGCCCGCCGCCCTCCTCGGGCCGCTCCTCGACCACGGTGTTCGTGGTGGCCCTGACCCGGCGCGGCTTCAGTTCGGGGAGCGTGACGCCGGGGACGCCGCGCTTGACGCCGATCAGCGCGTCCATCAGCCGCAGGCCTTCGAACGCGTCGCGGGCGTAGCGGACTTCGCCCTCGTAGATCTCGTGCAGGTCCTGCTCGACATAGGCCCGGGTGAGCGCGGCGCCACCGAGGATGACGGGGAAGTCGGCCGCCATCTTGCGCTGGTTCAGCTCTTCCAGGTTCTCCTTCATGATCACGGTCGACTTCACCAGCAGACCCGACATGCCGATGACATCCGCCTTGTGCTCCTCGGCGGCTTCCAGGATCGCGGAGACGGGCTGCTTGATGCCCAGATTGACCACGGTGTAGCCGTTGTTGGAGAGGATGATGTCCACGAGGTTCTTGCCGATGTCGTGGACGTCGCCGCGTACGGTCGCGAGCACGATGGTGCCCTTGCCGTCGTCGTCCGTCTTCTCCATGTGCGGTTCCAGATAGGCGACCGCGGTCTTCATCACCTCGGCGGACTGGAGCACGAACGGCAGCTGCATCTGGCCGGAGCCGAACAGCTCGCCGACGACCTTCATCCCGTTCAGCAGGGTGTCGTTGACGATCTCCAGCGCGGGACGCTCGGCCAGGGCGGCGGCGAGGTCCTCCTCCAGGCCGTTCTTCTCGCCGTCGATGATGCGCCGCTCCAGGCGCTCGTTGAGCGGCAGGGCGCGCAGTTCCTCGGCCCTGCCGTCCTTCATCGACTTGGTGTTGACGCCCTCGAACAGCTCCATGAGCTTCTGCAGCGGGTCGTAGCCCTCTTCGCGGCGGTCGTAGATCAGGTCGAGGGCGACCTTGACCTGCTCCTCCTCCAGCCGCGCGATGGGCAGGATCTTCGAGGCGTGCACGATCGCGGAGTCGAGCCCGGCCTTGACGCACTCGTCGAGGAAGACGGAGTTGAGGACGATACGGGCGGCCGGGTTGAGGCCGAAGGAGATGTTGGAGAGGCCCAGCGTGGTCTGGACGTCGGGGTGCCGTTCCTTGAGCCGGCGGATCGCCTCGATCGTGGCGATGCCGTCCTTGCGGGACTCCTCCTGGCCGGTGCAGATGGTGAAGGTCAGGGTGTCGATGAGGATGTCCGACTCGTGCACGCCGTAGGTGCCGGTCAGCTCGCCGATCAGCCGCTCGGCGATGGCGACCTTGTGCTCGGGGGTACGGGCCTGGCCCTCCTCGTCGATGGTCAGCGCGATCAGCGCGGCGCCGTGCTCGACGGCGAGCTGGGTGACCTTGGTGAAGCGGGACTCGGGGCCGTCGCCGTCCTCGTAGTTGACGGAGTTGATGACGGCCCGGCCGCCCAGCTTCTCCAGGCCCGCCCGGAGGACGGGCAGCTCGGTGGAGTCCAGCACGATGGGCAGCGTGGAGGCGGTGGCGAACCGGCCGGCCAGCTCGGCCATGTCGGCGACACCGTCGCGGCCGACGTAGTCGACGCACAGGTCCAGCAGATGCGCGCCCTCCCGGATCTGACCGCGTGCCATCTCGACGCAGTCGTCCCAGCGGCCGTCCAGCATGGCCTCGCGGAACTTCTTCGAGCCGTTGGCGTTGGTGCGCTCGCCGATGGCGAGGAAGGACGCGTCCTGGCGGAACGGCACCGTCTGGTAGAGCGAGGCGGCGCCCGGCTCGGGGTGCGGCTCGCGCTCCGTACGGGGCACGTCGCGCACCCGCTCGACCACCTGGCGCAGATGCTCGGGGGTGGTGCCGCAGCAGCCGCCGACCAGCGAGAGGCCGTACTCGCCGACGAAGGTCTCCTGGGCGTCGGCCAGTTCGGCGGGCTGCAGCGGGTAGTGGGCGCCGTTCTTGCCGAGCACGGGCAGGCCGGCGTTGGGCATGCAGGAGAGCGGGATCCGGGAGTGCCGGGCCAGATAGCGCAGGTGCTCGCTCATCTCGGCGGGCCCGGTGGCGCAGTTCAGGCCGATCATGTCGATGCCCAGCGGCTCCAGGGCCGTCAGCGCCGCGCCGATCTCGGAGCCGAGCAGCATCGTGCCGGTCGTCTCGACCGTCACGGAGCAGATGATCGGGAGGTTGGCGCCGGTGGTCTCCAGGGCGCGGCGGGCGCCGAGGACGGCGGCCTTGGTCTGGAGCAGGTCCTGGGTGGTCTCGACGAGCAGCGCGTCGGCGCCGCCGGCGATCATGCCTTCGGCGTTCTGCTGGTAGGCGTCGCGCAGCTTGACGTACGGGGCGTGGCCCAGGGTGGGCAGCTTGGTGCCGGGGCCCATGGAGCCGAGCACCCAGCGCTGGCGTCCGCTGGAGGCGGTGAACTCGTCGGCCACCTCGCGGGCGATCCTGGCGCCGGCCTCGGAGAGTTCGAAGACCCGCTCGGGGATGTCGTACTCCCCCAGCGCGGCGAAGTTCGCGCCGAAGGTGTTGGTCTCGACGCAGTCGACGCCGACAGCGAAGTACTCCTGGTGCACGGAGCGGACGATGTCCGGGCGTGTCACGTTGAGGATCTCGT
Source organism: Streptomyces sp. AcH 505 (assembly GCF_000818175.1). Taxonomy (GTDB): domain Bacteria; phylum Actinomycetota; class Actinomycetes; order Streptomycetales; family Streptomycetaceae; genus Streptomyces. The sequence continues at coordinate 4,770,560 of NZ_JTIY01000001.1, read as the reverse complement.
TGCAGCCTTCCAGGTCCTGGAAGTCCTCCAGGGTGGGGTCCTGCGCCTGGAGCATCGTGCCCATCGCACCGTCGGCCACCACCACTCGGGTGGCGAAGGCCTCGCGCAGGGCTTCGATGCGGGTACGGCTGTCAGTAGCGGGGGCTGGGGTTGGCGACGAGGCCATGTATGTACTCCCGGGTTGCGACGGCTGTCGGCTTTGCGCCTTCCCGGCGGAAGGGGCACCCCGCCAGCGTAGCGGGGCGTGCCCCCTTACGGTCCGGCATTCCGCCCCGGGGGCCGGGACCGCCCCCCGCTTGGCGGGGCGCAGGTCGGCATCGGCCGATAGTGTTCAGCATTGTCGAATCCCGTTTTGGAGGTCCGTGCCATGGCGAAGACGATCCAGTCGCTGGAGCGGGCGGCCGCGATCCTGCGGCTCCTCGCGGGCGGCGAGCGCAGGCTCGGCCTCTCCGACATCGCTTCCTCACTCGGCCTGGCCAAGGGCACGGCCCACGGCATCCTCCGCACCCTCCAGGCCGAGGGCTTCGTGGAGCAGGACGGGCCTTCGGGCAGATACCAGCTGGGGGCCGAGCTGCTGCGGCTCGGCAACAGCTATCTGGACGTCCACGAGCTGCGCTCGCGCGCCCTGGTCTGGACGGACGACCTGGCGAGGTCGTCCGGCGAGAGCGTCCATCTGGGCGTGGCGCACCTGGAGGGGGTGCTGATCGTCCACCATGTCTTCCGCCCGGACGACAGCCGGCAGGTGCTCGAAGTGGGGGCGATGCAGCCGCTGCACTCGACGGCGCTGGGCAAGGTGCTGTCGGCGTACGACCCGGTGGCCCACAACGAGGCCGTCCAGGGTGAGCGGACGGCGTTCACGACGCGGACCGTCACCGGTCTGGCCGAGTTCGAGAAAATTCTCGAACTGACCCGCGCGCGCGGCTGGGCGTCGGACGTCGAGGAGACCTGGGAAGGCGTCGCCGCCGTAGCCGCGCCCGTCCACGACAGGCGCCGTATGCCGGTGGGAGCGATCGCCGTCACCGGTGCGGTCGAACGGCTCTGCGAGTCGGGCGAGCCGCGCCCCGAGCTGATCGCGGCGGTCCGCGAGTGCGCCAGGTCGGTGTCCCGAGATGTCGGCGCCGGGCGGTTTTGAGTCATTTGCCGGATGATCTGACTTGAACAAGGTTTCGGCCCCGGAACCCTTGACCGCATCACGACCCGAGGATGAGACTGCCGTAAGACGGTCGGCATTGTCGAACGCTTTTCGGTGGACGAGCCAGCGGTCGTGACAACGCCAAGGGCCGAAATGCCCTCACCGAGGGCGCGGGCCACCGGTACGAGCCGGAGGTCCGCCTTCCCCTGGACGAAGGAGTCTTCGGGTGTCCAATCTCGACATTTTCCTAGGCGAGACCGCGGGTACCGCCGCCCTGATCCTGCTCGGTGGCGGCGTGGTCGCCGGCGTCGTGCTCAGGCGGTCCAAGGCCTCCGGCGCGGGCTGGGTCGCGATCAGCCTCGGCTGGGGTTTCGCGGTCATGGTCGGCGCGTATCTCTCCGCACCGAAATCGGCCGCGTCCCTCAACCCGGCGCTGACGATCGGTCTGGCCATTCAGGGCAGCATCAAGTGGGGCGACGTCCTTCTCTACATCGGCTCCGAGCTGCTCGGCGCGATGATCGGCGCCGTACTGGTGTACCTGGCCTACCTGGGCCAGTTCTACGCCCACCTCCGCGACCCCGAGGTGCTGGCGGCGCAGCCCGAGGTGGAGGGTCTGGTCGACCAGAAGACCGCTCCCAAGGCGGGTCCCGTGCTGGGTATCTTCTCCACGGGTCCTGAGGTGCGGAACTACTGGCAGAACGTCCTGACCGAGATCATCGCCACGTTCGTCCTGGTCATCGCGGTCCTGACCCAGGGCCTGAACCAGAAGGGCGACGGGCTCGGTCCCATCGGCATCCTGATCACGTCGTTCGTCGTGGTGGGTATCGGTCTCTCCCTCGGTGGACCGACCGGATACGCCATCAACCCGGCCCGAGACCTCGGCCCCCGCATCATCCACGCGATCCTGCCGCTGCCCAACAAGGGCGGCTCCGACTGGACCTACGCATGGGTTCCGGTGATCGGGCCGTTCGCCGGCGCGGCGCTGGCGGCCGGCTTCTACCGGGCCTGCTTCATGTGATCGCCCGGCCGGCCACCCCCACCATCCCGACGGACCAGGAGCAGACACCGTGAGTGACGACAACGCAACCGGGACTTCCTCCCACGGAACCGGGCCGTTCATCGCGGCCATCGACCAGGGCACGACGTCCAGCCGCTGCATCGTCTTCGACGTCGACGGGCGCATCGTCGCCGTCGACCAGAAGGAGCACGAGCAGATATTCCCCAAGCCCGGCTGGGTGGAGCACGACGCCAAGGAGATCTGGACCAACGTCCAGGAAGTGGTCGCGAACGCCATCGAGAAGGCCGGCATCACCAAGGCCGACGTCCTGGCGATCGGGATCACCAACCAGCGCGAGACCACCATGCTCTGGGACAAGAACACCGGTGAGCCCGTGCACAACGCCATCGTCTGGCAGGACACCAGGACCAGCGGTCTGGTCAGGGAACTGGGCCGCAACGTCGGCCAGGACCGGTTCAGGCGCGACACGGGACTGCCGCTCGCGACCTACTTCGCCGGCCCGAAGGCCCGCTGGCTGCTCGACAACGTCGAGGGGCTGCGCGAGCGCGCGGAGAGCGGCGACATCCTCTTCGGCACCATGGACTCCTGGGTCATCTGGAACCTGACCGGCGGAGTCGACGGCGGCGTCCACGTCACCGACGTGACCAACGCGTCCCGCACGATGCTGATGCGCCTCGACACGCTCCAGTGGGACCCGAAGATCTGCAACTCCATCGGCGTCCCGACCGCGATGCTGCCGGAGATCCGCTCCTCCTCCGAGGTGTACGGAACGGCCAAGGGCGGCCCCCTGGACGGGATTCCGGTCGCCTCGGCGCTCGGTGACCAGCAGGCGGCCCTGTTCGGCCAGACCTGCTTCGCCGAGGGCGAGGCCAAGTCCACCTACGGCACCGGCACGTTCATGCTGATGAACACCGCCAACAAGCCGATCAACTCGTACAACGGCCTGCTGACCACGGTCGGTTACCGCATCGGTGACCAGCCCGCCGTGTACGCGCTGGAGGGCTCCATCGCCGTCACCGGCGCGCTGGTGCAGTGGATGCGCGACCAGATGGGCCTGATCAACTCGGCCCCCGAGATCGAGACGCTGGCCTCCTCCGTGGAGGACAACGGCGGCGCGTACTTCGTCCCCGCCTTCTCCGGTCTCTTCGCCCCGCACTGGGACTCGGGCGCGCGTGGGGTGATCGCCGGTCTGACCGGCTACGTCACCAAGGCGCACATCGCCCGCGCGGTCCTGGAGGCCACGGCCTGGCAGACCCGCGAGATCAGCGACGCCATGACCAAGGACTCCAAGGTCGAGCTGACGTCGCTGAAGGTCGACGGCGGTATGACGGCGAACAATCTGCTGATGCAGACGCTGGCCAACGTCCTGGACGCGCCGGTGGTCCGCCCGATGGTCGCCGAGACGACCTGTCTCGGCGCCGCCTACGCGGCGGGGCTCGCCGTGGGCTTCTGGCCCGACACCGACGCGCTGCGCGCCAACTGGCGCAGGGCCGCCGAGTGGACGCCCGACATGGACGCCGCGCGGCGTGACCACGAGTACAAGAACTGGCTCAAGGCGGTCGACCGCACCAAGGGCTGGCTGGACGAGGACGACAGCTGACCCGTCGAGCGTCCGACGCACCGTAAGGCCGACAAGGAGTAACGATGAGCACCCTGCAGAGCGGCCCCGCACTGGGGACGCACCCGGCTGGCGGTTCCCTTCCGAGCCGCGCCGAGACCCGGGAGCAACTGTCCAACGCGACGTACGACCTCCTGGTGATCGGCGGCGGGATCCTGGGCATCTCCACCGCCTGGCACGCCTCGCAGTCGGGACTGCGGGTGGCCCTCGTGGACGGCGGCGACTTCGCCGGCGCCACCTCGTCGGCCTCGTCCAAGCTCCTCCACGGCGGTCTGCGCTACCTGCAGACCGGCGCGGTGAAGCTGGTCGCGGAGAACCACTTCGAACGGCGCGCCGTCTCCAACCAGGTGGCCCCCCACCTGGCCAACCCGCTGACCTTCTACCTGCCGGTCTACAAGGGCGGACCGCACAGCGCCGCCAAGCTCGGCGCCGGCGTCTTCGCCTACTCGGCGCTCTCCGCCTTCCGCGACGGGGTCGGGCATGTGATCAGCCCGGCCAAGGCGCGGCAGGCGGTGCCCGAGCTGCGTACCGACAATCTGCAGGCCGTCGCGGTCTACGGCGACGACCAGATGAACGACGCGCGGATGGCGATCATGACGGTGCGCGCAGCCGTCGAGTCGGGCGCCGCCGTGCTCAACCACGCCGAGGTGACCGGGCTGCGGTTCTCCGGCGGCCGGGTGACCGGCGCCGACCTGCGGGACCGGATGGACGGTACGGAGTTCGGCGTCAACGCCCGACTGGTGCTCAACGCGACCGGGCCGTGGGTGGACCACCTGCGGAAGATGGAGGACCCGAACTCCGAGCCCTCCATCCGGCTGTCCAAGGGCGCGCACCTCGTGCTCAAGCGCAGCGCGCCGTGGAACGCGGCGCTCGCGACACCGATCGACAAGTACCGCATCACCTTCGCGCTGCCCTGGGAGGGCATGCTGCTGCTCGGCACCACCGACGAGGAGTACGTGGGTGACCCGGCGGACGTCGCGGTCAACGAGAAGGACATCCACCAGATCCTGGACGAGGCGTCCCTCTCGGTACGCGACCAGCAGCTGTCCCGCGATCTGATCACGTACTCGTTCGCCGGTCTGCGGGTGCTGCCCGGCGGCCCCGGCGACACCTCCAAGGCGAAGCGCGAGACGGTCGTGACCGAGGGCAGCGGCGGCATGCTGTCGGTCGCCGGCGGCAAGTGGACCACGTTCCGCCACATCGGCCGGACGGTCCTGACCAAGCTGGAGACCCTGCCGGGGCGCCCGCTCGGCTCGGACGTGGAGCCGGTGGCCCGGCTGCCGAAGAAGTTCCCGCTGCCCGGCATCTCGAACCCGCACGCCGTGGCCCACCGGCTGATGATCGACGGCGGCGGCTCCGGGCCCGGCATGGCGCCCGACACCGCGCACCATCTGGCGACGCACTACGGCTCGCTCGCCTTCGACCTGGTACGCCTCGCCTACGAGCACCCCGAGCTGGGCGAGCGTATCCACCCGGAGGCGCCCGAGATCTGGGCGCAGGTGGTGTACGCGCGGGACCACGAGTGGGCGGAGACGGCCGACGACGTGCTGCGCCGCCGTACCACGCTGACGATCCGCGGCCTGGCGACGGACGAGATCCGCGCCCGGGTCGAGGAACTGCTGGCCCGGCGCGACTGACGGCGGTGTGACCCACAGATCGATGCGACCGACAGGTACCTCCGGGGTACCGCCCCGCTTTCACGTTCTTGGACGCATAATGGGGGCGATACATCGGATGTCTGGAGGTCGCCCGTGGCTGTCACCGACGAGGCCATAGAGAAGATCAAGGGAATGATCGTCTCGGGCGCACTGCGCCCGGGCGACCGCCTCCCCAAGGAAAGCGAACTCGCCGCCGATCTGGGGCTTTCGCGCAACTCACTGCGGGAGGCGGTGCGCGCCCTGTCGCTCATGCACATCCTCGATGTGCGGCAGGGCGACGGCACGTATGTCACCAGCCTCGAACCGCAGTTGCTGCTGGAGGCGCTGAGCTTCGTCGTGGACTTCCACCGCGACGACACGGTGCTGGAGTTCCTGGCGGTGCGCCGCATCCTGGAACCCGCGGCCACCGCGATGGCGAGCGCCCGTATCACCGACGACGAACTCGTGCGTCTCGACGCACAGTTGGACGCGCTGGGGGCGCAGCCCTCGGTGGAGGAGCTGGTCGCGTCCGACCTGGAGTTCCACCGCGGGATCGTGCAGGCCTCGGGGAACTCGGTGCTCTGTTCGCTGCTCGACGGGCTCTCGGGACCCACCACCCGGGCCCGGATATGGCGCGGCCTGACCCAGGAGGACGCGGTCAGCCGCACCCTGCACGAGCACCGCGCGATCCTCGCGGCGCTGCGCGACAGGGACGCGGAGGCGGCGAGATCCTGGGCGACGGTGCATATCGCGAGCGTGGAGATGTGGCTGCGTTCGGCGCTCTGAGCCGCTGACGGGAAGGGCCGGGGTGGTGCTCGTACGAGCACCACCCCGGCCCTTTCCATGACTGCGTACGGAAGTTGTCAGTCCTGTTTCTCGCCGCTGGCGAAGCGCGAGATGACCAGCGCGACGATGATGATCGCGCCGTTGAGGAACTGGTTCCACAGCGGCGGCACCCCGCCCAGGGTCATCACGTTGACCACCAGCTGGAGGGTGAGCACACCCGTCAGCGCGCCGAACAGCGTGCCGCGGCCGCCCTTGAGGCTGATGCCGCCGATGACGGCGGCGGCGAAGACCTGGAAGATCCAGCCGTTGCCCTGGTTGGCGGCGACCGAGCCGTAGTGGCCGGTGTAGAGCACACCCGCGAAGCCGGCCAGCAGCCCGCCGACCCCGAGGACGATCCAGGTGATCCGGTCGACCCGGATACCGGCGGCGCGCGCCGCCTCCGGGTTGCCGCCGATCGCGTACAGCGCCCTGCCGTGCCGCATCCAGGCCAGCACGGCCCCGCCGACGGCGAACAGCGCCAGACAGATCCACACCGCGGCCGGCGCACCGATCCAGCTGGTCTTGCCCAGGTAGCGGAAGGACTCGGGCACGTCGGTGATCGACTTGCCCTCGGTGATGCCGATCTGCAGGCCGCGCAGCATGGTGAGCATGCCGAGCGTGGCGATGAAGCCGTTGACCCGCAGTTTCAGGATCAGGAAGCCGTTGATCAGCCCCACCGCGAGACCCGCCAGCAGACAGACCGGGATCGCCGACCACTCCGGCAGCAGGCCCAGCCCGTTGAACCGGCCGCCGGACGTGGGCAGGACCAGCCACATCGCGATGACCGGCGCGATGCCGATCGTCGACTCCAGGGACAGGTCCATCCGGCCGCTGATCAGGATCAGCGCCTCGCCCAGCACCAGCAGGCTCAGCTCCGACGACTGCTGGACCACGCTGATCAGGTTGTTGGAGGTGAGGAACACCGGCGAGACGATGAAGCCGATCACCATCAGCACCAGGATCACCGGCACCAGCGAGAAGTCGCTCCACCGGATGAGCTGAAGCCTGCCGCGCGGCGTCAGCTTCTCGGTCTCGGCCGCCACCGGCGGCCGCATCGTCTCGGTCATTCCCGCTCCCCCACACCTTCCATGGCGGCGACCAGTTCCCGGTCGGTCCACCCACTCCCGAACGTGGCCACCACGCGCCCGTGGAACAGCGCGAGTACGCGGTCGCACACCCGCAGATCGTCCAGCTCGTCCGAGATGATCACGGCCGCGCTGCCTTCGTCCGCCACTCTGCGCACCACGCCGAGCAGCGAGTCCTTCGATTTCACGTCGACACCGGCGGTGGGCCGTACCGCCACCAACGCCGTGGGGTTGCGCGCGAGCGCACGCGCGACCACCACCTTCTGCTGGTTCCCGCCGGACAGACCCGAGACCGGCTGTTCGGGACCCGTGGTCTTGATGTCCAGGGCCGAGATCATCGACCGGGCGAACGCCCTTGTCCGCGAGGGCAGTACGGTCCCCCACGGCCCGAGCTGGTCGGCGACGGTGAGCGTCGCGTTCTCCGCGACGCTGCGGCCGACGACCAGACCCTGGAGGTGCCGGTCCTCGGGGATGTAGCCGATCCCTGCGTCCAGGGCGTGCGGGACGCTGCCCGGCTTCACCGTCCTGCCGTTCATGGAGATCCGGCCGGCTGTCGCGCTGCGCATCCCGACCAGGATCTCGCCGAGCGCGGTGGTGCCGCTGGCCGCCGCGCCCGCCACGCCCAGCACCTCACCGGGGCGCACCGCCAGGTCCAGCGGCTCGAACGTCCCGTCGAGGGCGAGCCCTTCGGTCCGCAGGACCGGCTCGGCCCCGGTGTCGGGCTGTTCGGCGCGCGCCGCGTGCCAGGCCGCCGTCTTCGCCCCCGACTCGCCGGTCATCGCCGTCACCAGTTCGTCCTTGGACAGGTCGGCGACCGGCGCCGTCAGCACGTGCCGGGCGTCGCGGTAGACGGTGACCGCGGTGCACAGCTCGTACACCTCCTGCAGATGGTGGGAGATGAAGAGGAACGCCACTCCCTGCGCCTGCAGTTCACGCAGCCGCTCGAACAGCCGCTGGATACCGCGCGCGTCGAGCTGCGCCGTCGGCTCGTCCAGGATGATCAGCCGGGCGCCGAAGGACAGCGCCCGCGCGATCTCGACGAACTGCCGCTGCTCGACGGGCAGATCCTTCATCCGTACGTTCGGGCCGACGTCGACCCCGTACTCGGCCAGCAGGTCCTGCGCGCGTCTGCGCAGGCCGCGCCAGCTGATGAAGCGCGCGCTGTTGCCGGTCCCGCGCAGACCGAAGTCGTTGAGGAACAGGTTCTCGGCGACGGTCAGGTCGGGCACCACCATGGACTTCTGGTAGACGCAGGCGACCTTGGACTGCCAGGCGGCGGTGTCGCCGTACGCGGGCGCGGGCGCGCCGCCGAAGGTCACCTGCCCCTCGTCCGGCTTGTGCAGCCCGGTGAGAACGCTGACCAGGGTGGACTTGCCCGCGCCGTTACGGCCGACGAGTGCGTGTGACTCGCCCGGCCGTACGGTGAGTTGGACACCGTCAAGCGCGACGGTGGGCCCGAAGCGCTTGACGATGCCTTCCGCGTGTACCGCGGCAGGTGCTGCCGCGTCAGGTGCTTCCAGGGTCACGGCTAGCTCTTCTTGTCCAGCTGGTTGGCCCAGAGCTTCGGGTCGTCCACGTTCTCCTTGGTCACCAGGGGCGCGGGGAGCTGGTCCTCGTACCCGTTGGGGATCTTGATGACGTTGGAGTCGTGGTCCGTCGGGCCCAGCTTCTGCTTCTTGCCCTCCAGCGCCTGCTTGGCGTAGTAGAGCGCGTACTTGGCGTACAGGTCGGCCGGCTGCGAGATCGTGGCGTCGATCTTGCCGGAGCGGATCGCGTCGAACTCCTGCGGGATGCCGTCGTTCGAGATGATCGTGATGTGGCCCGCCGTGCCCGGCGGCTTGAGCAGCTTCTTCTGCTCCAGCAGGGCCAGGGTCGGCTCCAGGAAGACACCGCCCGCCTGCATGTAGATGCCGTTCAGGTCCGGGTTGGCGGTGAGCGTGGACTGGAGCTTGGCCGAGGCCACGTCCCCGGCCCAGTTGGTGACCAGCTCGAAGACCTTGATACCGGGGAAGTTCTTGTCCATGCAGGACTTGAACGCCTCGGAGCGGTCACGTCCGTTGATGGAGGACAGGTCGCCCTGGAACTCGGCCACCTTGCCCTTGCCCTTGAGCTGCTTGCCGAGGTACTGGCAGGCGTTCTCACCGTACGCGCGGTTGTCGGCCCTGACGACCATGTAGACGTTGCCCTTGTCGGGCCGGGTGTCCACGCTGATGACGGGTATCTTCTTGTCGTTCAGCTTCTGGAGCGTCTCGGCCACGGCCCCGGTGTCCTGCGGAGCCATGACGACGGCCTTGGCGCCCTGGTCGGTCAGCGCCTGCACGTTGGAGGCGAGCTTGCCGATGTCGTTCTGCGAGTTCGTCAGCGGCAACGCGTCCACGTCACCGGCCTTGACGCCCTTCTCCACGTACTGCTGGTACGAGTTCCAGAAGTCGGTGTCGCTGCGCGGCAGGTCGATACCGACCTTGCCGCCGCCTGCGCCCGAGTCGCCCTCGTCACGGTTGCAGCCCGCGAGGGCCGTGACGGCGAGCAGGGCGACGCCGGCGGCGACACTCGTCGTACGCAGTCTGCGGAGTGGGGCTCGCCCCACGGTGTTTCGCGGCATGGATTGTCCCGTCCTTAAGGCTTGGTGAAATACGGCTCAGTTGGCGGGACGCAGGCGCAGGCCCTGCATTCCGCCGTCCACAGCGAGGGCCGTTCCCGTGACGGCTGCCGCCGCGGGGCTGGCGAGATAGGCGACCGCTGCCGCGACCTCGTCCGCACCGACCAGCCGTCCCGTCGGCTGTCGGGCGGCGAGCGCGGCGCGTTCGGCCTCCGGGTCCGGTGCCTGGTCGAGCAGCCGGCCGATCCAAGGAGTGTCCGCGGTACCGGGGTTGACGCAGTTGACCCGGATCCCCTCGCGGATGTGGTCGGCCGCCATGGCCAGGGTCAGCGAGAGGACCGCGCCCTTGCTCGCGCTGTACAGGGCCCGTTGGGGCAGTCCGGCGGTGGCGGCGATGGAGCAGGTCTGGGTGATGGAGACACAGCCGGGCCGCTCGCCCGCCGAGCGGCGCAGATGGGGCAGCGCGTGCCGGGCGGTGCGGACCATGCCGAGGACGTTGATGTCGATGACGCGGAGCCATTCGTCGTCCGCGTTGTCGAGGACGGTGCCCTGGGCGCCGATCCCGGCGTTGGAGACGATGGTGTGCAGGCCGCCGAACTCGGCCGCCGCCGCGTCCACCGCCGCCTTGACTGCCGCGTCGTCCGTGACGTCGGCCGTGAGCGCCAGCGTCCCGGCCGGCGCCCCCTCGGTCGCCCTGTCCAGTACGGCGACCTGGGCGCCGCGCGAGAGCAGCAGCGTCGCGATGGCCGCGCCGATGCCGGAGGCACCGCCGGTGACCACGGCGCCGAGTCCGGCGAAGTCACGGGTCTCGGGGGGCTGGGGTACTGCCGTCACGAACTGACCTCCTCGGTGGTGCGGCGGGACTGCCAGACGGGTCCCTCCGGAAAACTGTGCGCGGCGATCGACCCGGGGAGCATCCGCGCGGAGAAGCCGGGCGCCGTCGGGGTGGCGTAGCGCCCCGAGACGATCACGGCCGGGTCGGCGAAGTGCTCGTGGAGATGGTCGACGTACTCGATGACCCGGTCGTCCCAGCTGCCGGACACCGCGACATAGTCGAACATCGAGAGATGCTGGACCAGTTCACAGAGTCCGACACCGCCGGCGTGCGGGCAGACCGGCACCCCGAACTTGGCGGCGAGCAGCAGGATCGCCACGTTCTCGTTGACGCCCGCGACCCTGGCCGCGTCGATCTGCACGAAGTCGACGGCGCCCGCCTGCAACAACTGCTTGAAGACGACCCGGTTGGCGACATGCTCGCCGGTGGCCACCTTGACCGGCTGCCCGGCCCTGATGGCCGCGTGGCCGAGGATGTCGTCGGGGCTGGTCGGCTCCTCGATCCAGTGCGGGTCGAACGGGGCGAGCGCCGACATCCAGCGCAGCGCGTCGGAGACGTCCCAGCGCTGGTTGGCGTCGACGGCGATCCGGATGTCGGGTCCCACGGCGGCGCGGGCCAGCTCCATACGCCGTCTGTCGTCGTCGAGCGAGCCGCCGACCTTCAGTTTGATCTGCTCGAACCCGTCGGCGACGGCCTGTTTGGCGAGCCCCACGAGTTTGGCGTCGGAGTAGCCGAGCCAGCCGGGCGACGTGGTGTACGCGGGATAGCCCTGCTCCCGCAGCGTCGCGGCGCGTTCCGCGCGGCCCGGTTCGGCCGCGCGCAGGATCTCCAGGGCCTCGTCGGGGGTGAGGGCGTCGGTGAGATAGCGGAAGTCGACGAGCGAGACCAGTTCCTCGGGGGTCATCCCGGCGAGGAACTCCCATACGGGCTTGCCCGCGTACTTCGCCGCCAGATCCCAGGCGGCGTTGACGACGGCACCCGCCGCCATGTGCATCACGCCCTTCTCGGGGCCGAGCCAGCGCAGTTGCGAGTCATGGGTCAACTCGAAGTAGAGCGCGGCGAGATCGGCCGCCGTGTGCGGGGCGGGGCGTCCCACGACGTACGGCCGCAGCGCCTCGATGGCGGCTGCCGTTACCTCGTTTCCCCGGCCGATCGTGAAGCAGAATCCGTGGCCTTCGGCGCCGTCCGTGGTCCGCAGGATCACGTAGGCCGCCGAGTAGTCGGGATCCGGGTTCATGGCGTCGGAGCCGTCGAGCTGTTCCGAGGTGGGAAAACGAATGTCGTGAACCTCGAACCCCGTGACGGTCTGACTCATGCACGCCCCCCTTGGAAGAACATCGGACCTCTTGTGGTCATCCGATGTATAGCGTCGTTGACGCCCAACCGTCCAGGGGCAGGAAGAAAAATGAGGTCACAGCTCGGATGAATCTCGTCCGGAGCCCGTCCGGAGCCCGTCCGCAGCTCGTCGGCGACTCGCCCAAGGAGCGCCGCGGGGACCTTCGTCCCCCCTTCTCTGCCCCGGGAGGGCGAAGTTCACCCGCGCGTGCGCAGGGGCTGCGGGCGAGCAGCGGGAAAGCCGTAAGGTTGGTCCGTAGAAAAGGAACTTCGGAAGGAGGCACTGGGTGATCGAGCTGGAGGGAGTTCCCGAGCTGATCGACCCGGTCATGGTGGCCGCGTTCGAGGGCTGGAACGACGCCGGCGACGCGGCCTCCACGGCGGTCGGCCATCTGGACCGGGAGTGGAAGGGCGAGGTGTTCGCGGCGCTCGACGCCGAGGACTACTACGACTTCCAGGTCAACCGGCCCACGGTGTTCCTGGACGGCGGCTCACGGAAGATCACCTGGCCCACCACCCGGCTCTCCGTGGTGCGCGTCGGCGGGGACACCCCACGCGACCTGGTGCTGGTCAGGGGCATCGAACCGTCCATGCGCTGGCGGTCCTTCTGCAACGAGATCCTGGGCTTCGCCCATGAGCTGGGCGTGGAGATGGTGGTCATCCTGGGCGCGCTGCTCGGCGACACACCGCACACCCGCCCCGTCCCCGTCAGTGGCGTGACGTCCGACGCCGACCTGGCCAGGACGATGGATCTGGAGGAGACCAGGTACGAGGGCCCGACGGGCATCGTCGGCATCCTCCAGGAGGCGTGCACCCACGCGGGCGTCCCGGCCGTGAGCCTGTGGGCGGCCGTGCCGCACTACGTGTCGCAGCCGCCCAACCCGAAGGCCACGCTGGCGCTGCTCAACCGGCTGGAGGACCTGATCGGGCTGCGGATCCCGCTGGGCGAGCTGGCGGAGGACGCGCGGGCCTGGCAGCTCGGGGTGGACCAGCTGGCCGCCGAGGACACCGAAGTGGCGGAGTACGTGCAGTCGTTGGAGGAGGCGCGGGACACGGCCGAGCTGCCCGAGGCGTCGGGCGAGGCCATCGCTCGTGAATTCGAGCGGTATCTGCGCCGCCGCGACGGCGGTCCCGGACAGCCGCCGGGGGGCCACGCCACGGAGAGCGGTGACGGCCCGTCATACCGGCGCGACACCTCGGCCGGCGGTCGCAGCCGACCGC
>NZ_JTIY01000001.1:4753234-4756925 GCF_000818175.1 Streptomyces sp. AcH 505 | reverse complement strand
GCGCCTGACGGCGCCGCCCCTCTCCGCGTACGGTCCCGGCACGCGGCCTTGGCTACGGCCTCACAGGGCCACCCCGAGGAGCGCGTCCACGGCGCGGGAGACGACACCGGGGGCGCCCTCCTCCGTACCGCCTTCGGCCTCCTGCGAGCGGGCCCAGCGGTCCACGGCGAGCAGCGCCGACGGGGAGTCCAGGTCGTCGGCGAGGGCGGCCCTGATCTCGTCGACGAGCGCGTCGGCCGACGGGCCGTCAGGACGCGACACCGCGGCCCGCCAGCGGGCGAGTCGCTCCACCGCGTCCTGGAGGATCCGGTCCGTCCACTCCCAGTCGGCCCGGTAGTGGTTGGCGAGCAGCGCGAGCCGGATCGCCGCAGGGTCCACGCCCGCGCGGCGCAGGGTCGAGACGAAGACCAGATTGCCCTTGGACTTGGACATCTTCTCGCCGTCCAGCGCGACCATGCCCGCGTGGACATAGGCACGGGCGAACGGGTGCTCGCCGGTCAGCACCTGGGCGTGGGACGCGCCCATCTCGTGGTGCGGGAAGGCCAGATCGCTGCCGCCGCCCTGGACGTCGAAGGCCATGCCGAGATGGTCCAGCGCGATCGCCACACACTCGATGTGCCAGCCGGGCCTGCCGCGGCCGAGGCTGCCGCCGTCCCAGCTCGGCTCGCCGGGCCGGGCCGCCAGCCACAGGATCGGGTCGAGCGGGTTCTTCTTGCCCGCCCTGTCGGGGTCGCCGCCGCGCTCGGCCGAGAGCAGCCGCATCGCCTCGGCGTCGAGCCGGGACACCTCGCCGAAGTGCGGGTCGGCCGCCACGGAGAAGTAGACGTCGCCTTCGAGTTCGTACGCCGCGCCGGCGTCCCGCAGCCGCTCCACGAGCGGCACGATGCCCGGTATGGCCTCGACGGCGCCGATGTAGTGCTGGGGCGGCAGCATCCGCAGGGCGGTCATGTCCTCGCGGAACAGCGCCGTTTCGCGCTCCGCGAGCGCGACCCAGTCCTCACCGTCGCGCACCGCGCGCTCCAGCAGCGGATCGTCGACATCGGTCACGTTCTGCACATAGTGAACCTGCCGCTTCGTGTCGAGCCACACGCGCTGCACGAGGTCGAACGCGTTGTACGTCGCCGCGTGACCCATATGGGTCGCGTCGTACGGCGTGATGCCGCAGACGTATATGCGGGCGACGGGACCGGGTTCGAGCGTGACGCGGTCACCGGTCGAGGTGTCGTGAATGCTGAGGTCGCGGCCCTTGCCAGGAAGGGCGGGCACCTCGGAAGCGGGCCAGGCATACATGCCTTGAGCGTAACCGGGCGGATGTTCCCGATACGAACCGGACGGCGGCTCCCGGCGATACCGGCCACGTCATGGGCCCGCGGCCCCCGTCGGCGTACCGGCTCTCAGACCGGCGGCCACGGGATCGCGGGCCACTGGCCGGACGGCTCGGGGTGGCGGCCCGTGTGGCGCAGCTCACGTACCCGCGCGCGGACGGCCTCCGTCTCGGCGGGGGTGATCAGCGCGGCCAGCCGGGTGGCCAGCGGGGCGCCTTCGGCCAGCTCGTCCGTCAGCCGGGCCAGCACCGCCAGCGCCTCGTCGGTCAGCGGCTCGCCGGCCCAGCCCCAGAGCAGGGTGCGCAGCTTGTCCTCCACGTTGAAGGTCACGCCGTGGTCGATGGCGTACAACCGCCCGTCGGGGGCGGGCAGCAGGTGGCCGCCCTTGCGGTCGCCGTTGTTGATGACCGCGTCGAGTACGGCGAGGCGGCGCAGCCGCTCGTCGTCTGCGTGCACCAGCAGCGCCGTCCGGTCCTCGCCCACGTCGGCGAGGCCGACGGCCTTCCAGCCCTCGCCGGGCTCGTCGCCCTCGACGAGCGCCAGGAGCGCGCCCGGCTCCTCGGTCTCGGCTTCGCCGTCTCCGTCGGCTTCGGCTTCGGCGTCCTCAGTCTGCGTGTCGATCCAGAGCTGGCACATGCCCTGGCCGTACGGGCCCTCGCGCAGCACGGTGGGCGGCACCAGACCCCAGCCGGTCGCCTCGGAGACCTCGTAGGCCGCGACCTCGCGCTGGGCGAGCGTCCCGTCGGGGAAGTCCCACAGGGGCCGCTCCCCCGCCACGGGCTTGTAGACGCAGTGCGCCTCCTGGCCCTCGTACGCGACGGAGCAGTAGATCACGGCGTTGGACGCCTCGCGGATCTGGCCGCGTACGGTCAGCTCGCCCTTGGTGAGCAGATCCAGCACGGTCACGGTCCCCGTCACGCGTCCCGGCGGTATCCGTTCTGGCGCGGGCATACGTGTCCTTCCGGATCGAGCGGCAGACTGCACAGCGGACACGGCGGCCGGCCCGCGTTGACCACGTCCAGCGCGCGCTTGGCGAACGCCCTGGCCTGGGCCCCGGAGAGCCGTACGCGCAGCATCGGCGGACCGTTCTCGTCGTCCTGGAGCATCCGCTCCTCGGCCTCGGCGAGATCCTCGTCGGTGTCGGCGTCCAGCTCGACCAGCGCCTGGGCCTCGATGATCATGCGCTGCTCGTCGCCGTCCCAGGCCAGCGCCATCGTGCCGACCCTGAACTCCTCCTCGACCGGTGCGTCGAGCGGGGCCGAGTCGGCGACGGCCGGCGAGGCGACGGCGGGTACGGGTGCGTTGCCGCCGGTACGGCGGACGACCTCGTCCAGCAGCTCGTCGATCCGCTCGGCCAACGCCGCCACCTGGGTCTTCTCCAGGGCGACGCTGGTGACGCGCCCTGCGGCGGAAGCCTGCAGGAAGAACGTACGGCGTCCAGGCAGCCCGACCGTACCGGCCACGAAACGGTCCGGTGGGTCGTAGAGGAACACCTGACGGGACAACGTCCTGTCTCCCTTGGGAATCGATGAAGAACGGAAACGAAAACGGAAAGGGGCGGTCCGGGGGGCCCGGGAGGCCCCGGGATCACGCCGCGGACGGCGCGTCCACCCTACTGCGCCGAGCGATCACGGTGCTCCCGCGCCGCCCCCTACAACACCGGCTCCGTCGCTGCCCTTCCCGGCTTCGGCTTCGCTCTCGGCGGAAGCCTCGCGCGGCACGAAGCCGCTGAGGTCGCCCGTGTCGCCCAGCCGCATCACGAAGGGGCGTACCCGGGTGTAGCGGACGGCGGTCACGGAGCAGGGATCGACATGGATCCGCTGGAAGAGATCGAGGTGCATCCCGAGCGCGTCGGCCACCAGGGCCTTGATGATGTCGCCGTGCGAGCACATCAGGAACACGGCGTCCTGGCCGTGCTCCTCCTCCACGCGCGCGTTCCACTCCCGTACGGCTTCGACGGCGCGGGCCTGCATGGCGCGCATCGACTCACCGCCGGGGAAGGCGGCGGCCGAGGGGTGCTGCTGGACGACCTCCATCAGCGGGTCGTCGCTCAGCTCGGCGAGTTTGCGCCCGGTCCAGTCGCCGTAGTGGCACTCGCCGATCCGCTCGTCCTCGCGTACCTGGAGTTCCGGCCTGGCGTCGAGCAGCGGCGCCAGCGTCTCGCGGCAGCGCTGCAACGGGCTGGAGACGACGGCGGCGATCGGTACGCCGTCGAGCCGCCCCGGCAGCGCGGCCGCCTGGGCGGCGCCCCGCTCGTCGAGGGCGACGTCCGGCGTCCAGCCCGCGAGCAGCCCGGCGGTGTTGGCGGTGGACCGTCCGTGACGGACGAGGATCAGCGTGGCCATGCCCGTCAGCCTAACGACCCG
>NZ_JTIY01000001.1:4748324-4753018 GCF_000818175.1 Streptomyces sp. AcH 505 | reverse complement strand
GCCGGCGGCGGGTCGGCCGTCGAGGGGCGATGACGAGTGAGGTCCCCCGGACCGGGAAGAATGCCAGCCGTGATCGTGGACTGTGCCATCTACCGCGACGGACACCGCACCGACGGACCCGCCGACTTCTCCGACGCCCTGGCCGAGGCGCGTTCCTCGGGGGACGCCTTCCTGTGGCTCGGGCTGCACGAGCCGACGGAGGTGGAGTTCGAGACGGTGAGCAGCGAGTTCGGGCTCCATCCGCTCGCCGTCGAGGACGCGCTGACCGCGCACCAGCGGCCCAAGCTGGAGATCTACGACGATTCGCTGTTCACGGTCATCAAGCCGGTCGCCTACGAGGCGGCGACCGACGACGTCTCGACGGGCGAGGTGATGGTCTTCATCGGCGACTCGTTCGTGGTGACGGTCAGGCACGGCGAGATCTCCCCGCTCGCCGCTGTCCGCAAGCGGCTCGAAGGGGACCCGGAGATCCTGAAGCGGGGTCCGACCGCCGTGCTGTACGCCATCAGCGACGCGGTGGTCGACAACTACATCGACGTGGCCGACGAGCTCCAGGTCGACCTGGAGGAGCTGGAGGCGGAGGTCTTCGCACCGGGCATCTCGGGCCCGGCCAAGGGGTCCGGCACGTCGACGGCGGCGCAGATCTACAACTTCAAGCGGCAGGTGCTGGAGTTCCGTCGCGCCACGGGGCCGCTGGCGATGCCCATGGCCCGGCTGACGGACCAGGAGGTGCCGTTCGTGAACGAGGAGTCCCGGCCGTTCTTCCGGGACGTCAACGACCACCTGACACATGCGAACGAGCAGGTCGAAGGGCTCGACCGGCTGCTCTCCGACATCCTGTCCGCGCATCTGGCGCAGATGGGTGTGCGGCAGAACGACGACATGCGGAAGATCTCGGCGTGGGCGGCCATGGCGGCGGTGCCCACGCTGGTGGCGGGCATCTACGGGATGAACTTCGACCACATGCCCGAGCTGCACTGGGTCTGGGGCTACCCCGCGGTGATCGCCCTGATGGCCACGGCCGTCATCAGCCTGCACCGGACGTTCAAGCGGCGCGGCTGGCTCTGAGCCGGACGGCAGCCCGGCCCGGCCGGTCCAGCTCGGTCCGGCTCAGAAGACGGGCGCGGCGGTGGCGGGGCCGCCGAGCGCGTCGCGCCGCTCCGGCATGGCGAGCCGGACCATCCGGCGCCAGCCGCCGGTCCGCTCGACGCCGTACATCGCGTTGATGCCGACCCGCAGCAGCGCGGCCTTGGGCGCCGGCCAGCCGAGGATGCGGCCCATGTGGTCCATCACGGCGAGGCTCACCTGGCGGTAGACCTGGATCTCGGCGCGGGCGCACTCGCTCAGCGCGGTGTGGATCGTCCTGCCGTGGCCGAGCCCGGCGAGCCGCAGCAGTTCCTCGTTGGAGTACGCGAGGTGGTTGTCCTCGTCGTTGCTGATCATCCTGACGGCCTTGCCGACCTCGGGGTCGTCGCCGAAGTACTTGCGCAGCATCACCATCTGGTCGCTGGCCCGCTGCTCGGTGACCCGGCTGTGCGAGAGGTAGATGACGATGTCCCGCTCGGTGAGCGGTTCGTCGCGGCGCAGCTTCTCGTGCGCGAGCCCGATGCCGCGCCGCTCCAGCAGGGCGGTGTAGTCGGTCTCCTGCGGGATGTCGACGGCGGGCAGGCCGCGCTTCTTGAGCAGCGCCTGGAAGAGCCGGCCGTGCTTGTCCTCGTCGGCGCCGTGCCGGGCGATCTTGGGCGCGAGGTCCCGCATGCCCGCGGGGACCAGCGCCGCGATCCTGCCGTTCTCCCAGCCGCCCTGGGCCTCGCCGCTGGCGGCGATGGAGCAGAAGAGCTGGAAGGCGCGGTCGTTGTCGAGCATTTCTCTGAACAGGCTTCGGGCCGAGAGCATCACTGCCACCTCCGTACAGAACCGACGTCCGCCGGATCCGAGTCAAAGCGGGTACGGGGCGGCAGGCAACAGGTGCGGGGCAGGACTGCTCCATACGAAGGACGCGGAAGGTGCGCCGGAGGGCGTAACCGAGCGGCGTCCGGAGGCGTTGTTCCGCATGACGGCCGTGGCGGGGAAGACCCCCGAGCCCCCACCACGGCCGCAGACTTCCGTCGGCCCGACCCGGGCCGGGCGTTCGCCGGCCGGCCGGGATCAGGACACGAGCCCGGCCCGCTCCAGTGCGTCGGTGCCGACCCGCAGCGCGGCCAGCCGCTCGTCGAGCGTGAAGCCCGCGGGGGCCAGGGTGAGGGTGGTGACACCGGCCGCCGCGTACGCCTGCATCCGGTCGGCGATCCGCTCGACGGAGCCCAGCAGGGTGGTCGAGTCGATGAGCTGGTGCGGTACGGCGGCGGCGGCGCCGGTCTTGTCGCCCGCCAGGTACTTGTCCTGGATCTCGGCCGCCTCCTTCTCGTACCCCATGCGCCGGGCGAGCTGGTTGTAGAAGTTCTGCTTGCGGCTGCCCATGCCGCCCACGTACAGCGCGGTGTACGGGCGGAAGACGTCCGCCAGGGCCTGGACGTCGTCACCGACGGCGAGGGGCAGCGTGGGACACACGTCGAACCCGTCCATCGTGAGCCCGGCCTTGGCACGGCCGGCCCGCAGATGCGTGATCGCGGTGTCCTCCAGATGCTCGGCCGAGGGGAAGATCAGCAGGGCGCCGTCGGCGATCTCGCCGGTCTGCTCCAGGTTCTTCGGGCCGATCGCCGCGATGTAGAGCGGAATGTGCTCGCGCTGCGGGTGGACGGTGAGCTTGAGCGGCTTGCCCGGGCCGTCCGGCAGCGGCAGTGTCCAGTGCTCGCCCTCGAACGACAGCCGCTCGCGGGACATCGCGCGGCGGACGATCTCGACGTACTCGCGGGTGCGGGCCAGCGGCTTGTCGAACTTGACGCCGTACCAGCCCTCGGAGACCTGCGGGCCCGACACCCCGAGGCCGAGCCGGAACCGGCCGCCGGAGAGCGAGTCGAGGGTGGCGGCGGTCATGGCGGTCATCGCGGGCTGGCGGGCCGGGATCTGCAGGATCGCCGAGCCGACGTCGATGGACTCGGTCTGCGCCGCCACCCAGGTCAGCACGGTGGGAGCGTCGGATCCGTACGCCTCGGCGGCCCAGCAGACGTCGTAGCCGAGCCGGTCGGCCTCCTGCGCGACGGCCAGGTTGTCGCTGTCCATCCCCGCGCCCCAGTAGCCGAGGTTGATGCCGAGCCGCATAACCGCTCCCTTCCCTTACCGACGAGTAACGTCCTTGTGCGGGGACTCTAGCGCGCGCCGCCGCTCGCGTCAGCGGCGCGTTGTCCACAGCCCTCTCTCCCCGTACGGTCCTGGCCAGTAATCTCAGCCACCATGGAGCAGAGGCATCTCGGCCGTACCGGCCTGCGTGTGTCCAGGATCGGGCTCGGCACCCTGACGTGGGGCAGGGACACCGACGAGCACGACGCGGCCCAGCAGTTGAAGACGTTCTGGGAGGCCGGCGGCACCCTGGTGGACACGGCGGACGTGTACGGCGGCGGGGAGTCGGAGTATCTGCTGGGCCAGCTCGTCGAGCGGCTGGTGCCCCGCAGGGATCTGATCATCGGGACCAAGGCCGGCAGTGTGCCGGACCCCGACCGGCGCTTCGACGGGTCGCGCGGACATCTGCTCGCCGCGCTGGACGCCTCGCTCGCCCGGCTCGGCACCGACTACGTGGACCTGTGGCAGGTCCACGCCTTCGACACCGAGACGCCGCTCGAAGAGACGCTGCACGCGCTGGACATCGCCGTCACCAGCGGCCGGGCGCGCTACGCGGGGGTGTCGAACTTCTGCGGCTGGCAGCTCGCCAAGGCGGCGACCTGGCAGCTCGCGCAGCCCGGCATACGCACGCGCCTCGCCAGCACACAGATGGAGTACTCGCTGTTGCAGCGCGGCGTCGAGCGCGAGGTGCTGCCGGCGGCGCTGGACCTGGGCGTGGGCCTGCTGCCCTCGTCACCGCTCGGCCGCGGGGTGCTCACCGGCAAGTACCGGCACGCCACGCCCGCCGACTCGCGGGGCGCTTCCGACATGGCGCTGTTCGTCGAGCCGTATCTGGACGAGGCGGCGAGCCGGATCGTCGACGCGGTGGTGACCGCGGCCGACGGGCTCGCCACGACCCCGCTGGAAGTCGCGCTGGCCTGGGTCAGGGACCGCCCGGGGGTGGTGGCCCCCATCGTCGGCGCGCGGAACGCGCAGCAGCTCGCGGCCGCGTTGTCAGTGGAGAGCCTTAGTCTTCCTGACGAGATCCGCCAGGCGCTGGACGATGTGTCGGCGCCCGTTCACCGCTATCCCGACCAGGACTGGAGCACGCTGTGAGTACGGACCACGAGACCGTGGACGAGACCCCGGATGCGGCGGGCCCGGACGCCGTGGAGACGGACGCGGCGGGTACGGACGTTGCCGGGACGGATGTTGCCGGTACGGACGCTGCGGGTACGGACGCGACGGCCACGGAGGCGGCGGCCGCAGAGGCGGCGGCACCCTCCGAGGCCGAGGCCGAGCTGGCCGCCCAGCGGGAGCTGCGGGAGCGCATCGAGCAGCGCAAGGCCGAGAAGGACGGGCCCATCGCGGCGGGGACGAAACTGAACGGGAAGGCGGCCGATCTGCTCGCCGCCGTACGGGCGGTGGAGAGCGGCGAGAAGGTCGACCCGGCCCTGCTGGCACCGCCCGCGCCCGCGCCGGTGGCAGAGCGGGCA
>NZ_JTIY01000001.1:4742742-4747656 GCF_000818175.1 Streptomyces sp. AcH 505 | reverse complement strand
GCTGGGCGGCGCGGCCGTCACCGTCGCCGGACTGCTCTCCGGCGCCGAGGGTCCCGGCCGGGACAGCGACGGGCTCTTCGCGCTCGACCTGCTGGTGGTGCTGGACGCGCCGCAGCTGGACGTGGAGACGGCGGCGATGCTCGTGGAGTCGCTCCCCGACGGCGGCCGGCTGGTGCTCAGCGGTGATCCGGGTGTGCTGTGGTCGGCGGGCGCTGGACGGGTGTTCGCCGATCTGCTGGCCGCCCGGGTGTGCCCGCAGATCGCGTCCCGTACGCCCGATCCGGGCCCGGTGGGCGAGCTGGTCTCCGGCATCGGCGTGGGCGAGCTGAACCAGGTCCCGGCGCCCGGCAAGGAGGTTGTGATCGTCCCGGTGCGGGACGCGGGCGAGGCGGTGCACCGGACGGTGCAGCTGGTCGCCGAGTCCGTACCGCGCGCGTTCGGTGTGACGGCCGAGCAGACGCAGGTGATCACGGTGGGCCACGGCGGCGCCGCGGGTACCCGCGCGCTCAACGCGGCGCTCAAGCAGCGTCTCCAGCCGGGCCCCGGCCGGTTCGGCGGCTTCGACCCGGGCGACCGGATCGCGTACGTACCGGCGCCCGGCAGGACGCTGCAAGGATCGGTGGTGTCGGCCGACGCGGACGGCCTGCACCTCGACTGCGCCGGGGTGCCGGTCGTGGTCCCGAAGGAGCGCGTCGAATCGGCGGTCCGGCACGGCTGGGCCCTGACCGCACACCAGGCGGCCGGCATGCGCTGGCCCGCCGCGGTCGTGGTACTCCCGGGCGACGCGGCCCAGGGGCTGAGCCGCCCCTGGGTCTACACGGCCTTCAGCCGCGGCGACCGCCACCTCTCGGTGGTCCACGGCGCCGACCAGGCCCTGGCCCACGCGGTGGCCCAGATCCCGTCCCAGGACCGCACCACCCGCCTGCGCCCGCTGCTGGAAGGACTACTGGCACCGGCACCGACGGCGGCCGGCTAGGGCCTAGGGCCTAGGGCGGGGGCCGGGGCTCGCGGGGGCCGGCACACCGCGAGGTGCCGGCCCCGGCGCCGCGCCGCGCGCGCGGCGCCGTCAGACTTCCTGCTCCTCCAGGTCGTCCGTGTCCAGGTCCAGGTCGTCCTCGTCGAAGACCGAGCTGACGTCGAACCGGCACACCACCTGCTGCGGGTCTGCCTGGTCGAAGGGGGCGCTCAGCCACTCCCCCGGTTCCGGGAGTTCGTCCGCAGCCGACACCCACAGCGTGGAGTCGCCCTCCTCAAGGCCGAATTCCTTGTGCCGGGAGGCGATCTCGTCCGGTTCGTACTCGCCGAAGAGCACACCGAGGGCCGCGTGCACACTGCTGCCGACCATGGCGGTCGAGTCGCTCTCGCCTTCGACGTCCGCGATGCGCTGTGCCTGCGCCAGCAGCCGCTGCGGTTCGGTGACCGCGTAGTCCCGTCGGATCAGGACGCTGAGGGCATTCGGCTCCTCGGGTCCCGCGTATGGCGGAAGCGAGTCGTCCGGCTCCGGAATCTCGAATGGAGTGACCTCGTCGTAACGGCTGTACAGCCGCTCGTCGTACACCTCGGCGGCGGCGGCAAGGGCGTTGAACGCCTCGGAGACGGCCTGGTCGTCCTCGCCGGAGCGGTGTTCGACGGCCGCGAGATGACGGTCCAGAGCGATCTTGACCGCCTCGGCGGCGGCGCGTACCTCGGCGGCGGTGGACTGCGCAGCATCAGACATAGTGCAGACGCTATCCGTACCTGGCCTCTGCCCGCACAATAGATGCGATGCCGGAATACGAATTTGTCGACGTGTACGTGCCGCGCGGGGTTTCCCGCAAGGAAGCGGCCCGTCTGCTCACCGACCATGCCGAGTACGGGCACTGGGAACTCGACCGTCTGAGTCTGCACCGGGACGGCAGCCGCAGGGTGCGGTTGCGCCGACGCATCATCCGTCAGGTGCGCGCCACCTGGTGACGACGACGGAACGGGCCCCGCTCACGCGAGGCCCGCCCTGTCTGTCCGTACGCGCCCGACTACGCGGCGGCGCGGGCGCGACGGTAGAGGATGCTGCCCGCGAGCAGCATCCCGACGCCTGCTGAGGCGGCCATTCCGACCGAGCCCGCCCCGGTGTGGGCGAGTTCCTCGGGTCCTGCCAGGGGCTTCGCGACGGTCTGTGCCACGGGGGTGTTGTGGCTCGGGGCCGGCGGGATGTTGCGGTGGGTCACCGGGTGCGGATGCGGTGTGCCCGGGGTAACGGGCCGCTCGGGCGGGGTGACCACCGGCGGTGCGTCGTTCTCGCAGCTGTCGCCGGTCACGGGGTTGCCGAGACCGATGACGTCGATGCCGAGCCCGCACACGTTCACGGGAATGTCGATCGGCAGCTGGAGCCCGTTGCCGGAGCCGACGCCGGGAGAGTTCCCCGCGTCACCCCCGGCGTGCGACCCGCCACCGTGCGAACCGCTGTGCGAACCACCGCCGTGCGACCCGCCGGCGTGTGACCCACCGCCGTGCTGTCCACCGCCGGGTGAACCGCCCTGCGGCGGCTTGTGGTGCGAGCCGCCGTCGCGCTGCGGTCCGCCGTTGTGCGAACCGCCGTGCGATCCGCCGCCGCCGTAACCGCCGTCGTCCGAACCGCCGTGCCCGCGGGAGCCGCCGCCGTGCCCGGACGAGCCGCCCGAGACGTTGGCGCAGCGGTTGCCGATGGCCGGGTTGAGCAACCCGACGACATTCACGGTGTTCCCGCACACGTTGACCGGGACGTCCACCGGAACCTGGACGTTGTTGCCGGACAGCACGCCCGGCGAATTCGCCGCGGTGCCCGCGGCTCCCGAGTCCGCGTGCGCGTAGCCGCCGCCGAGGGCGAGTACGCCGCCTGCGGCCGCCACGGTGATCAGGCCCTTGCGAGTGACCTGTCTCATAGCTTCGATCCCTGCCTTCTACCTGCCGAAAGTGCCCCTGAGCCGAAGTGCCGGGGCAGGATGCCCAGCGGCCCCGGAGTGCATGGCGCGCACTCCGGGGCCGCCCGGGTTCAAACCCTCATGGGTTGATGTACAACGTCACGCGTTGACGCAGGTGTTGCCGAAGGCGGGGTTCAGCAGCCCGATCACAGAGACCGTGTTGCCGCACGCGTTCACCGGGATGTGAATCGGCACCTGGACGACATTGCCCGAAAGCACACCCGGGGAGTTCAGGGCAGCGCCCTGGGCACCCGAGTCGGCGACGGCCATGCCCGCGCCGGCGAGCACCAGACCACCGGTGATAGCCGCAGCAGCGACGACCTTCTTGATCATTCTTCCTCCTTGTAGGCAAAGGCGGTCCAAGCCTCGGACCGCCACACCTGTAACGAGAAGGAAGTAATCAGGCTACGAGCGTATCGTCGCATTCATCCTTTTCAGTCGCGTACGCACACACTGCCGATTGTCCCCGGTGGACGGTCCTCAGCAGTTGTCGATGAACCGGTCGAGCACCCGCACGCCGAACTGGAGTCCGTCCACCGGCACGCGCTCGTCGATGCCGTGGAACATCCCCGCGAAGTCCAGCTCCGGCGGCAGCTTCAGCGGCGCGAAGCCGAACCCGCGGATGCCGAGGTCGTCGAAGGACTTGGCGTCGGTGCCGCCGGAGAGCATGTACGGCACGGCCTTGGCGATCGGGTCCTCCGCCAGCAGCGCGCCCTGCATGGCGTCCACCAGCGGCCCGTCGAAGCTGGTCTCGCGCGCCTTGTCGGCGTGCACGTCCTCGCGCTTGACGCGCGGGCCGAGGATCCGGTCCAGGTCGGCGAGGAACTCCTCCTCGTAGCCCGGCAGGTAGCGGCCGTCGAGATGCGCGGTCGCCTGTCCCGGAACCACGTTCGCCTTGTAGCCGGCGCCCAGCATGGTGGGGGTCGCCGTGTTGTACAGGGTGGTGCCGATCATCTTGGCGATGCCGCCGAGCCGCTCCAGCGTGCTGTCCATGTCCTCGGGGTCGACCGGGACACCGAACGCGTCCGACAGCTCGTCCAGGAAGGACCGCACGCTCTTGGTGACCCGTACCGGCCACTTGTGCCGCCCGACCCGCGCCACGGCCTCGCACAGCTCCGTGATCGCGTTGTCCTTGCTGATCATCGACCCGTGTCCGGCGGCGCCCTCGACCGTGAGCCGCATCCAGTGGATGCCCTTCTCGGCGGTCTGGATCAGATACAGCCTGCGGTTCTCGTCCACGGTGTAGGAGAAGCCGCCGACCTCGCTGATGGCTTCGGTGACGCCCTCGAAGAGGTCCGGGTGGTTGTCGACCAGATACCGGGCGCCGTAGGTGCCGCCCGCCTCCTCGTCGGCGAGGAAGGCCAGCACGATGTCGCGCGGGGGCTTACGGCCGCTGCGCAGCCGGTCCCGTACGACGGCCAGCGTCATCGCGTCCATGTCCTTCATGTCGACCGCCCCGCGCCCCCAGACGCAGCCGTCGGCGATCTCACCGGAGAACGGGTCGTGCCGCCAGTCCGCCGCGTTGGCCGGTACGACGTCGGTGTGGCCGTGGATGAGCAGGGCCGGCCTGGACGGGTCCTCGCCCTCGATCCGGGCCACGGTCGAGGCCCGGCCCGGATGGGACTCGAAGATCTTCGGTTCGAGGCCCACCTCGGCGAGCTTCTCCGCCACGTATTCGGCGGCCGCCCGTTCACCGGGGCCTGAGTGGTCGCCGTAGTTGCTGGTGTCGATCCGGATCAGATCACGGCAGAGGTCGACGACCTCGTCCTCGCCCGATACGGTCCTGCCCGCGTTCGGCTCGCTCACGCTGCTCACTCCCACGGTGGTCGGTGCTGTTCGATACGGCTGCTCCCCACATACTGCCGCGATCAGGCCCCGGACCCCAAGGGAGTCCGGGGGCCGGGCGGTGTGATCGGGCACCGTCGATTGTTTGCTATGGTTTTCCACGTCGGAACGGCCCATGGCCGCCCGGCAGACA
>NZ_JTIY01000001.1:4693258-4742350 GCF_000818175.1 Streptomyces sp. AcH 505 | reverse complement strand
CCTCGTCCGGGTGGCGGAATGGCAGACGCGCTAGCTTGAGGTGCTAGTGCCCTTTATCGGGCGTGGGGGTTCAAGTCCCCCCTCGGACACCGAGCGGTACAGCAGTACAGAGCGGTACAGCAGTTCGGATACGGGAAGTGCCCGCCGGGAGACCGGCGGGCACTTCCGCGTTCCGGCGTTCCGCGCCCGGACCGTCAGCCGCGGACGCGCGGGCGCAGGGCCGCGAGCGAGTGGCCCTTGGCCGCCGAGTACCAGACGCCGGCGCCGTAGGCGAGGTCGTCCAGGCGCCGGGCGACGGCGAAGCGTACGGGGTCGAGGTGCCCGTGGTTCTTGCGGTACTCCAGGGCGATGTCGGTGACGGCCGCCACGGCGACCGCTCTGCGCACCCGGCGGGAGACCAGGCAGCCGGCGGCCGCCGCCGGCCACCAGTGCCGGGTCAGCAGGCTGCCCGCCTGGGAGAGCGCCCCGACGGTGCCGTTCGCGGTGAGCCGGGCGGCCAGTTTCAGCGGGTGGTCGGCGCGGTCCAGCTTGCGGGCGATCCGTACGGTGGTGACGGCGCAGAGGGCGCCCACCGCCGGGACCGACCAGCGGCGCTGGGCGAGCAGCGCGACGATCAGCGCCGCGCTCCAGGGGGCGAGGACGACCGGGGCAATCGCCTCGGGGTGCCGTACGGCGAGCGGGTGGGCACCGGTGCCGTAGAACGCCTTGCGGGTGAACCACTCCCCCAGCCGGGCCCGGTGTTCGTGCTCGGCGGTGACCGAGGGGTCGTAGCGCACCCGCAGTCCGCGCGCGACGAGCCGCCAGCACAGGTCGACGTCCTCCCCGACCCGCATCCCGTCATCGAACCCGCCGATCCCCTCGGCCAGCGCGTCGACCCGGGCCAGCACACAGGTCGTGGAGGCCCAGGAGACGGGTGATCCCGGCCGGACCTGCGCCGGTTCCGCGCCGAGGTCGAGGGACGAGCGGGCCTCTTCGTAGCGGGTGAGCCAGCCGGGGGCAGCTTCGGTGCGCAGCCCGGCGATCCGCGGGACGGCCATGGCGACCTTCGGGTCGGCGAAGTGCCCGAGCAGCGTGGGGATCGTCGTGGCGGGGAGAACGACGTCGGAGTCCACGAAGGCCACGTAGGGGGTGCGGACCAGCCGCAGCCCGGCGTTCCGGGCGGCGGCCGGACCCACGTTGACGTCGAGGGGCACCAGCAGCGCGCCGTGCCGGGCGGCCACGGCGCCGACGGCCTGCGGCTCGTACGACGCGTCGTCCACGACGATCACGGGGTGCGCGGTGCCGAGGCTGGTGAGCAGCCGGTCGAGTTCGCGCGGCCGGTCGCGTACCGGTACGACGACGGTCCAGCGCGGGTCCGGGTGGGGCGGGAGTTCGGCGGTGACGGGGTGGGCCAGGCCCGTCTCCAGCAGCCGGTCGGCGAGCAGCGCGCTCGCCGCGTCCTTGACCACGACACGGCGGCCCGTGACAAGCGGCCTCGCGCGCTCGGTCAGACGCACCAGCCGGGTCGGGAAGCCGCCGAGCAGGGACCTGCCGCCGTCGACGACCCGGGTCCTGCGGTCGAGTTGGACGACGAAGCCGTGCGGGAGCGTCATTCTTCCGGTGTCCCCTCTGCCGTTGGTGTCCCCGCTGCCGTTGGTGTCTCCTCCGTGAGCCGGCCGCGCGCGTCCACCCTGAAGCGGGCGATCCGCCGTACGGCGCTCGCCACCATGGCGTCCAGCAGCGCCGCGCCTTCCTCGGCCGACGCACCCGTCGGGTCGCCGAGCACCCCGTTCGGGGAGACGGCCCGCACGCCGTGGGCGATCAGCTCGGGCATGATCTCGGCGAGCGGCCGGGTGTCGCCCGCGGTCGCGGCCTCGACCCGTACCTCGTCGGGGACGAGATGGAGCATGACGGAGGTCTCCGCACGTCCGGCGTGCGCGTCGGAGCCCGGCGGCGCGCACAGCGTCCACGCCACGTCGTGCCCCTCGGCGCGCAGCCGGCCGACGGCCTGGTCGAGGGTCGGCACATTGCCGCCGTGGCCGTTCACGAACACGATCCGCCCTGCCCACAGGGACAGCGAGCGCACCGTCTCGACGACGACCGCCAGCAGGGCCTCGCGTCCTATGGAGACCGTGCCGGGGAAGCCCGCGTGCTCGCCGCTGGATCCGTACGTGATGGTCGGCGCGACCAGCGGCGGGTGCGGCCGGGCGAGCGACGGGTGGTCCGCCGCCCGCGCCGCGACGGCCCGCGCGATGACGCTGTCCGTGGTGAACGGCAGGTGCGGGCCGTGCTGTTCCGTCGAACCGATCGGTACGAGGACGGTCACGGCGTCGGGAACGCGCGGCCACACCAGCCGCGCCAGCTCCGACGAGCCGGTGTGTTCCTGCGACACGGGCGCCCGCTAGCCGATCGGGTCCTGGTCGCGCGGTGTGGTCGGGCCCGCCTTCGGCTTGTCCGACCCGGCCACGAGACCGCCGCCCAGGGTCCTGGTGAAGCCCGGCGGGATCACCAGGTCGTCGGGGGACAGCTCGTGGACCGAGGAGTGGCCGAGGCCCAGTACGGCGGAGTCGAGGCCGCCGCGCAGGATGTCCAGGACGTTCTCGACCCCGCCCTGTCCGTTGGCGGCGAGCCCCCACAGATAGGCGCGGCCGATCAGTACGGCGTCGGCGCCGAGCGCGAGTGCCTTGGCCACGTCACCGCCGCGCCGGATGCCGCCGTCGAGCAGCACCTCGATCTCGTCGCCGACGGCTTCGGCGATCGAGGGCAGCATGCGGATCGTGCCGGGGGTCGAGTCGAGGTTGTTGCCGCCGTGGTTGGAGACGGAGATCGCCGAGACTCCCGCGTCGACGGCGCGCCGCGCGTCGTCGACCCGTGTGACGCCCTTGAGCAGGAAGGGCCCGCCCCACTCCTCGCGGAGCCACTTCACGTCGTCCCAGGTGGGCGGCGGGGTCTGCATCCACTCGCCGTACGCGCCGAAGAACGTCGGCGCGACACCGCCCGGGGGCCGCAGGTTGGGGGTGGTCAGATCGGGGATGCTGCGGGTCTTCGCGAACTGCAGGAGCCAGCGCGGGTGCGGCAGTACGTCGGGCGCGAACCGCAGCATGGTTTTGAGGTCGACCTTGTCGGGGATGGCCGGGCTGCCCCAGTCGCGGCCGTTGGAGAAGGACCAGTCGAGGGTGGAGATGAGGGCCTTGGCCCCGGCCGCCCTGGCGCGCTCCATGCGCTGCGTCATCGCCTCGCGCGTACCCGTCCAGTACATCTGGAAGAAGGTGTTGGGGTTGGCCGCCGCGACCTCCTCGACCGGTTTGCTCGCGAACGAGCTGAGGCCCATGATGATGCCCCGGTTGGCGGCGGCGCGGGCGACCGCGACCTCGCCGTCCGGATGCACCGCCTGGACGCCCGTCGGTGAGATGAGAACGGGGAACGCCGTCTCGACGCCGAGCACGGTGGTCGACAGATCCCGCTCGGCGTGGTGCCCGACGACCCGGGGGGCGAAGCCGAGTTCGGCGAAGGCCCCGATGTTGTCGTCGATGGTCAGGCCGCGCTCGGAACCGGCGACCAGCGCCCCGTAGACCGAGCTGGGCAGTTGCTTCTTGGCCCGGCGCTGCGCCTCGGCAACGGTCTCGAACCAGGGATTCCTAGGCATAGATCTTTCCTATCCGGGTCAGGCGCGAAAGATGTCGCCGAGCGCGGCCCCGACATCGTGGTGGGTGCGGACGGCGTGGAAGGTGCCGCGGCCCAGCCGGGCCATCTCCGTGCCGAGTTCGACGTCCTTCTCGCCGCTCGTGTCGAGCAGCACGTCGAGCCTCGGCAGCCGGGCGGCGGCGGGCCGTGGGTCGGGGCCGGCGTTGTGCACGCAGTCGGACAGCAGCAGGACCCGCGCGTCGGGTTCGGGCACTCCGGCGAGCTGCCGGGCGGCGAGCTGGAGCGGGAAGCCCACGTTGGTGAGTCCCCTGGCGGGCAGCCGCAGCATCGCGTCGAGGAGTTCGGCGGGCCGGACCGGCTCGCCGAGGCCGAGGAGGATCGCCGCGTCGGACCAGAACGCGATGACGGCGAGGGCGTCCTGCGCCAGTTCGGCGGCGAGCGCGCCGACGGTCGCCGCCGCCGTGCGGACCCGCTCGCCCTTCATCGAGCCGGACAGGTCGACGGCGAGGACCACGGACCTGCGGGCGTGGACCCGCTCGAAGACGTAGATGTCCTCGTCCTCGGGCACCGGGTGCTCGGCCAGGCTCTCCAGGGTGCGGTCGAGGTCGATCTCGTCGCTCCTGTCCCGGTAGGGCAGGCTGGCGAGCCGGCCGGTGGCGCGCCGTGCGGTGCTGGCCCGCTTCGGCTTGGGCAGCGAGAGCCGGGCCGCGATGGCCCTGGCCCGTGCCCGCACCTCGGGGTCGACCGCTTCCTCGTCGGTGGCGGTGAGCAGGTGTCCTTCCTCGTCGGTGAAGCCCGCTCCCGGGCCTGCGGGCCGCTCGCGCGCCGTGCCGCCGCGCGGCTGGGCGCGCAGCACGGCCCCGCCGGTGCCTGGCACGGTCTCGAACACCATCGGATCCTCGTCCAGCTTCTTCGGGGTACGGCGCAGCGGCCTGCTCGTGGCTGTGGCGCGAGCCGTCTCGCGGCGCAGCGGCGAGTCGGCGGCCACAGCTCTTCAGCCGGGTTCGGCGCGTGCCGGGTCCAGCACGAAGCGGTTCTCCCAGATCTCGCGCAGGACGCGTTCCGGGGTCGTCCCGGCCGCCTCGTCGATGCGGATACGGCCGGACAGGGCGACGGTCATGGCGTCGTAGAACGTCTCGGGGTAGCGCTCGTCGGCCGGTCCCGCGAGCTGTCGCAGCAGGGTGAGTTCATGGTCGACGAGGGCGCAGTCGATCGCTCCGCGCACACTGCTGCCCTGCCGTACGTCCTGGTGGACGCGGGTGGCCCGGGTGACGGCGACGGCGTCGGCGATGATCCGCTCGGCGAGTGCGCCGGTGAGTTCGGTGCGCAGCGCGAGGATGCCTTCCTCGGCCCGGGTGTCCTGGTAGTCCACGACGATCCGGTTGAGCCGGTCGCTGACGCTCATGGAGAGCCGGGTCGTGCCGACGTTGTCGTACGGGTTCATCGAGGCGACGACCCGGAACGACGGCTGGGCGGTGATCCGGCCGACGCGCGGCACCTGGATGGTGCGGTCCGCCATCGCGGTGAGCAGCGCGTTGAGGGTGTCCTCGGGGGCGCGGTTGAACTCCTCCAGGTAGAGGAAGCCGCCGGTGCTCATGGCCTCGACCAGCGGTCCGGCGACGAAGTTGTCGGCGCTGTAGTCCTCCCGCAGCACCCGCGAGGGGTTGTGATGGCCGATCAGTTTGGCCGGGGTCAGATCGGCGTTGCCCTCCACGAACACCAGGGGGATGCCCCATTCGTCGGTGATCGCCCTGAGCATGGTGGTCTTGCTGGTGCCCGGGGGGCCTTCCAGCACGAGATCACGCCCGGCGGCGACCGCCGCGAGCGCGAGTTCCAGCTCGCGCTCACGGCCGACAAGGCGCGAGGCGATCCGCTCCCGGGTCGCCAGCACACCGGCCGTCGCGGTCGACGTCTCCCGGGCTGTCCGCTGCGTGGTAATCGTCCTCGTCCTTGTCATGGTGGCGTCGCTTACTTGGTGAGCTGTCCGGCGTCCACCGGCAGCGTGACGCCGGTGACGTAACGCGACTCGTCGGAGGCCAGCCAGAGCACGGCGTTGGAGATGTCGACCGGCTCGACCCACGGGATCGGCAGCGCGTTCATCGCGGCGAAGCGCGGTGCGAGGACGTCCCTGTTCCGCTCCTCGGGGGTGAGGTCGGGCGAGAACAGCTCGTAGGCGGCCGAGTTCTGGATCATGTCGGTGTTGACGGATGTGGGGTGCACGCTGTTGACCCGGATGCTGTCCGGCGCCAGCTCCAGCGCGAGGGTCCGCATGAGCCCCACGACACCGTGCTTGGCCGCCACGTAGTGGCCGATGTTCTCCATGCCCATCAGCCCGGCCGTCGAGCTGGTCAGGATGATCGAGCCGCCGTTGCCGCCCGCCTTGAGATGCGGGATCGCCGCCTTGGCCGTGCGCCACACACCGGTCAGATTGACGTCGATCATGTCGGCGAACTGGGTCTCGCTGAGTTCGTCCATCGTGCCGAAGCTGAAGATGCCGGCGTTGGCCGAGACGATGTCGAGCCGGCCGAGCTGGGCGACGCCGTCGTCGACCGCCCGCTTCACCGCTTCGAAGTCGCGTACGTCGGCCTGGGTGGCGACGATCCTGCGGTCCAGGGCTTCCACCTGGCGTACGGTCTCGGCGAGGTCGTCCGGTGTCGCCATGGCGTACGGGACGGAATCTATCTGGGATGCGATGTCTATCGCGATGATGTCCGCGCCCTCCTGGGCGAGGCGCAACGCGTGGCTGCGGCCCTGGCCGCGTGCCGCGCCGGTGACGAACGCTACTTTGCCTTCTACACGCCCCATTGCGTGTCTCCTTGTCTTGAAGTCTTCGGTGGTGCTGGGTGCGGGTCTGTCACTTGAGGAAGCAGCCGGCGTCGACCGGCAGCGGAACGCCGGTGATGTAGCGCGCCTCGTCCGAGGCGAGGAACAGCAGGGCGTTGGAGATGTCGACCGACTCGACCCACGGGATCGGCAGGGCGTTGACGGCCTGTGAGGCCACGGCGAAGTCGTCCCTGGTCGGGTGGTCGAGGTCCGGGCTGAACATCCGGTACGTCGACTCGTTCTGAATCATGTCCGTGTCCACCTGCGTGGGGTGGAGGCTGTTGACCCGGATGCTGTCCGGCGCGAGCTCCAGCGCGAGGGTGCGCATGAGTCCGACCACGCCGTGCTTGGCAGAGACGTAGTGCGCGACGTTCTGATAGCCGATCAGGCCCGCCTCGGAGCTGGTGAGGATGATCGAGCCGCCGCTGCCGCCGGCCTTGAGATGCGGGATCGCCGCGGCGCAGGTCTTCCACACGCCGGTCAGATTGATGTCGATCATGGTGGCCCAGCTGTCCTCGGCCAGGTCCTCGGCCGGGGCCGGGGTGTTGAGGATGCCGGCGTTCGCCGAGACGATGTCGAGCTTCCCCAGCTCGGCGACCCCCTGGCCGACGGCCTCCTTGAGCTGTGCGAGGTCCCGTACGTCGGCCTTCCGCGCCACGATCCTGCGGTCCAGGGCTTCCACCTGGCGCACGGTCTCGGCGAGATCGTCCTCGGTGGCCCCTGAATAGACCACGCCGGGTATGTCCTCGCAGATATCGACCGCGATGATGTCGGCGCCCTCTTGCGCC
This sequence comes from Streptomyces sp. AcH 505, assembly GCF_000818175.1. Lineage (GTDB taxonomy): Bacteria > Actinomycetota > Actinomycetes > Streptomycetales > Streptomycetaceae > Streptomyces. Next base: position 4,735,115 of record NZ_JTIY01000001.1, on the reverse strand, counting down.
AGCCTGACCGCGTGGCTGCGGCCCTGTCCTCGTGCTGCCCCCGTGATGAATGCGACCTTGCCTTCTACACGCCCCATTACGTGCACCTTTCTCATCATATTTCGCCATCGCGCAGAGACGCGTTCCCGTCGAACGCGCCTGTGCGGGCTGTGGTGTTGTGCTGCTCCGGGGCCGGCTACTCCGGCCGGAACCCGGCGAGCGGGCTCTCGGCGCAGTCGCTGACCGGAGGCCCGTCCAGCTCCGCGCGGCGGGTGAGGGTCAGGGCCACCGGACCCGGGCGCGCGGCCCGGGTGGTGCGGTGGGAGTGATCCGCCGAGGATTTCGGGACGGGAGTCTGTGAAGTGCGGCCGGCGAGCAGCTGCTCGCCGTACCCCTGGACGCACTCGGGGTCGGGGCCGTCCAGCGGAAGGCCCGTGAAGAACTTCGCCGCCATGCACCCGCCCTTGCAGGTGTCGAAGAACTGGCAGGAGGCGCAGGCTCCCCCGGACTGCGGTTGGCGCAGCCGCTGGAACAGCTCGGACTGCCGCCAGACGCCGGTGAAGCCGCCCGGGGTACGGATGTTGCCGGCGAGGAATTCGTCGTGGATCGCGAACGGGCAGGCGTAGACGTCGCCGATCGGGTCGATCAGGCAGACGACACGTCCGGCGCCGCACAGGTTGAGCCCGGGCAGCGCCTCCCCGAAGGCGGAGAGGTGGAAGAACGAGTCACCGGTCAGCACGCTGTCGCCGTGCGCCACGAGCCAGTCGTACAGTTCGCGTTGCTGGTCGCGGGTGGGGTGCAGCTCGTCCCACACGTCGGCGCCGCGGCCCGAGGGGCGCAGCCGGGTCAGCCTGAGCTGGGCCCCGTAGCGGTCGGCGATCTCCTTGAACTCGTCCATCTGCGGGATGTTGTGCCGGGTGCAGACGACGGACAGTTTGAAGTTCTCCATCCCTGCGGCGGAGAGATTGGCCATGGCCTGCAGGGCCATGTCGTACGAACCGGGGCCGCGTACGGCGTCGTTGACCTCGGCGGTCGCGCCGTCGAGGGAGATCTGCACGTCGACGTAGGAGTTCCGGGCGAGCCGCTCGGCCACCTCCGGGGTGATCTTCACGCCGTTCGTGGAGAATTTCACGCCCACGTGATGGGCTGTGGCATAGTCCACGAGCTCCCAGAAATCGGCGCGTACCGTCGGTTCGCCGCCGCCGATGTTGACGTAGAAGACCTGCATGCGTTCGAGCTCGTCGATCACCGCCTTCGCCTCAGCCGTGCTCAGTTCGCGCGGGTCGCGCCGTCCCGAGCTGGACAGGCAGTGGGTGCAGGAGAGGTTGCAGGCGTACGTGAGCTCCCAGGTGAGACAGATCGGCGCGTCGAGCCCGTACTCGAACAGGTCGACGAGCGGCTTGCTGCCCGCACTGCGGGTGGGAGTGTCCTGGAGCGCGGTCATGAGATCCTTTCCACCACCATCGACGACTGGGCGAGCGTCGCGAGAGCCCGGCTGTAGCGCGGCACTTCGGGCTCGGCGACACCGGCGGCCGTGCACGCGGCCCGCGCGGTGGGAGCGTCCGCGAGTGACTGGACGACGGTCAGCAGGCGGCGGTCCTTGAGGAACGAGAGTTTGCGCGTCCCGAAGTGGTACAGCAGCGCACCGAAGGGTTCGGGCCGTACCGAGACCTGCGGATGCAGGTCCCAGGGACGATCGATGTCCATGCCGGTCACGGCGCGGCGGCTAGTAGACGCCGCACATGCCGTCGATCGAGATCTCCTCGACGAGGTCGTCGGCCTCGATGACGGAATCGGGACGCGGTGCGGTGTCGGCTGTCGCGGCGGCGTCGGAAGCGCTGGACTGCTCGCCGGAAGGGACAATCTGGAGGTCGTTCATACGATGCTCCTCTGCGGCTTGATGACGCGGTACCGGCTGGCCGCCGGTCCCTGTCTGCCTGATAATCGCCACTGTAATGGCACCCGGTGTCAAATGGAAGAAAGGGAAAGATGTGACTTCCTCAGCCGGCGTCCCACGGCCTGCGGCGCGCGCCGGCAGACAGCCATCGACGTCGGTGGGCGAGCTGAGCCATGTCGCGCTCCAGCTCTTCGTGGAACGCGGCTTCGCCGAGACGACGGTGGACGACATAGCCAACGCGTCCGGCATCGGGCGGCGCACCTTCTTCCGCTACTTCCGGTCGAAGAACGACGTCCCGTGGGGCGACTTCGACGACCTCGTGGAGCAGATGCGCGAGTATCTGCGCGCCACCCCGCAGGAGACCCCCCTGCTGGACGCGCTGCGCTCCGCCATCGTCGAGTTCAACCAGTTCCCCGCCGAGGAGATCGAGTACCACAAACGCCGGATGGACCTCCTGCTGAACGTGCCGTCGCTGGTCGCGCACTCGACGCTGCGCTACGCGTCCTGGCGGCAGGTGGTCGCCGAGTACGCCGCCCGCAGACTCGGTGTGTCCGAGGACGATCTGCGGCCGCAGGTGATCGCCTGGACGTTCCTGGCCGCCTCGCTGTCCGCGTACGAGCAGTGGCTCAGACGGGACGGCAGCGATCTGCGGGAGCTGCTGTGGTCGGCGTTCGACGTGCTGAGCGAGACCTTCGCCGAGGACCCGCCCAGGTGATCCGGCACGACGTGGTGGTCGTCGGCGCGGGGGCGAGCGGAGCGCCGCTCGCCGCGCGGCTCAGCGAGGACGGCGACCGCCGGGTGCTGCTGGTGGAGGCCGGACCCGTACCGCTGCGCGCGGCCGGCTTCGGGCCCGGACTGCTGGACGGGCGGCTGGTCCCGGGCGCCTGGCCGGGCCACCCCGCCGGTACGGAGTATCCGGCGCACCTCACGCCGGAGCGCCCGTACACCGTCGTCAGGGGCCGGTTCCTCGGCGGCTCGACCACGATCAACGGCGGGTACTTCGTCCGCGCCAGGCGCGCCGACTTCGACCGGTGGGCGGCGGCCGGCAACGACGCCTGGTCCTTCGACCGGGTCCTGCCGTTCCTGCGCGGCCTGGAGACCGACCTGGACCACGGCTCGTCGGCGGTGCACGGCGGTTCGGGTCCGGTCAGGGTCCGGCGCACCTCGCTCGGCCACCCCGCGGCGGCCGCGTTCGGCGCCGCCGCCGCCGAGCTGGGCTTTCCCGCCGAGCCCGACAAGAACGACCAGGGCGCGCCCGGCTTCGGTCCCGTGCCGACGAACACGGACGCGGGTGTCCGGGTGAACACCGGTCTCAGCTATCTGCTCGACGCGTTTGCCCGGCCCAACCTCGCTGTCAGCGGCGACAGCACGGTCCTGCGGGTCCTGGTCGAGGGCGGCGGGACGGCGGGCGCCCGCGCCGTCGGCGTCGAGCTGGAGCGCGCCGGCCGGCGGGAGACCGTACGGGCCGGTGAGGTCGTGCTCTGCGCCGGGGCCTTCGCCTCGCCGCAGTTGCTGCTGCTCTCGGGCATCGGCCCGCGCGCCGACCTCGAACGGCTCGGGGTGCCGGTCGTACGGCACGCCCCGGGCGTGGGCGCGGGCTTCGGCGACCATCCGCAGGTCGTCGTCGAGTGGGCTCCCTCGTCCGAGCTGCCGGCGCCCGAAGGCAACTGGCTGGGCGGGAGCCTCCACCTGTCGTCGTCGGACGGCGGGCACTCCGGCGATCTGGAGATCCTGCAGTCGCTGGTGCCGATGGCGGGCCTGGTCGGCGGGACGACGGCGGTCCCGGGCGCACCCCTGCCGTTCCTCGTCTCCGTCCAGGCACCGGAGTCCGTGGGGAAGCTGCGGCTGGTGTCCGCCGACCCCGGGGTGCCGCCGCGGATCGACTACGGCTATCTGTCCACGGCCGACAGCAGGCGCAGGATGCGCGAGGCGGTACGGGTGACGGCTGCGGTGATCGCGTCGCGCGCGTTCGGCGCCGTCGCCGCGGGGCGGGCCGGACCGGATCCGCGGATCCTCGCCGACGACGGCGCGCTCGACCGGTGGATCGCCGGCCGGCTCGGCACGTCGGTGCACGCCTGCGCGAGCGCGCCGATGGGGCCGCCGGACGATCCGGGCGCGGTCGTCGACCAGTACGGCAGGGTGTACGGGGTCAGCGGACTGCGCGTCGCGGACACATCGATCCTGCCGACGGCCCCGCTGCGCGGCCCCGCGGCGACGGCGGTGCTGGTGGGCGAGGTCGTGGCCGCCGCGATGCGCCGTCCGGACAGCCCTTAGGTCCAGTAGGCCCTAGTAGTACTGGGCGCCGCCGTCGATGCTGATGTGCTCGGCCGTGATGTAGCCCGCGTCGTCGGAGGCGAGGAACGCCACCGTCGCAGCGATCTCCTCCGGCTCCGCCGACCACTGCGGCAGGAACGGGGTGCCCATCGCGGCGAGCGGCGGGTTCGTCTGCGACGCCGCGTCGAGTTCCTCGACCATCCGGCCCGAGCCCATCGGGGTGTTGACCGCTCCGGGGTGGACGCTGTTGACCCGGATCCGGTGCGGGCCGAGTTCCGCGGCGAAGGCGCGGGTCATGCCCGTCACGGCGTGTTTGCTGGCCGTGTAGTGGACCATGAACGGCTGCATCTTCTTGCCCGCGTAGGAGCTGGTCAGGATGATCGAGCCGCCGCCTGCCGCGATCAGGTGCGGGGCTCCGACCATGACGGTGTTCCAGACGCCGACGACATTGATGTCCATCGTGTCCTGGAACACCGCGGGCGTCGTCCGGTCCCAGGCCGCCGGGATACAGATGCCGGCGTTGGCCACCACGACGTCCAGCCGGCCGAGTTCGGCGACGGCCCTGTCGACGGCGGCGCGCATCGCTTCGAGGTCCCGTACGTCGCAGCGCTCGGCGACGATCCGCCGGTCCTGCGCCTCGACCAGCCGTACGGTCTCTTCGAGGTCGGCCGGAGTCGGCGAATCGTACGGCACGTGCGGCAGCGGCCCCGCCAGGTCGACCGCGACGATGTCGGCCCCCTCGCTCGCCAGCCGCACCGCGTGCGCCCGGCCCTGCCCCCGTGCGGCGCCGGTGATGAATGCGACCTTCCCGGTCAGTCGTCCAGCCATGGTTACTCGTCCCTTCACCCAGCGACGGAATCCCTGGCCGCAGCCTACGCGCGGCCCGGACCAGGGGCAGGATGGATAGATGTACAAAGCATTGATATAAAGCTCGTATGACTGAGCACCCTCTGCACCGCCCCCGCCTCCCCGGCGCCGGCACGCGCGGGCTCGTCATCCGGACGCTCTTCCCCGTACGGTCCCGCCCGGACCGTACGAGCGCACCTCGGCAACTGCCACGACCAGTGGGCCCCACCGCACGGGCCCCGCGCCATGACAGCCGTCCGATCTGTTCCCCGCGTCGCCGGATGTCGCCACCCGCGCACGGCGATTAGCCCCCGCGAGCGCTCACCCGGCGCTCCCCACACATCACCCGAACCAGCGGCAGGCACCGGCCAGGTCCGACATCCCTCGTATGGGCTACTCCTCGGATCGACCGGCGATGTCACACGTCTGACCGCGCCCGGTTTCATAACGTAACCACTGCCGTCTTGCGGACGGTTCCAACACCGAGCCACGGCACTCCGGCGTCCGAGGCCCTGTTCGTGCTGCCCCGGCGCCCCGCGCCCGGCGGCCGTGGGGCTCCGCCGCCTGCGCTCCGTGACGCGGTGTGCCCGCCCATGGCCAGGGAGTAGCACGCCCACATGCATCTTCTCGTCAAGGGGATCCAGCACCAGCTGACCGGTGAAGTCCTCGTCCCCAATTCCAAGTACCACGCGCACCGCGCGCTGATCCTCGCCTCGCTCGCCGACGGGGTCAGCCGGGTGCACGGGCTCTCCGACGCCCGGCATGTCCAGTACACCGTGGGGCTGTTGCGCGGCCTCGGTGTCAAGATCACGACGGACGGTGACACGTTCGTGGTGCACGGGCTCGGCGGCCGCTACCGGCCCCGCCGCGCCGCCGTGTCGGCGGGCAGCTCCGGCACCACCCTCTATTTCATGATCGGCCTCGCCGCGCTCTCCGACCGGCCGGTCACCGTGACCGGCCAGAAGTACTTCAGGCGCCGGCCCGTCGGTCCGCTGCTGACGGCGCTGCGGCAGCTCGGGGTCGAGCTGGAGTCGGCCGACGACTGCCCGCCGGTGCATGTCCGGGGCAGCCGGCCGGCCGGTGGCCATGTCCGGATCGCCGGGACGCTCTCGCAGTGGATCTCGGGGCTGATCCTGCTCGCGCCGTTCGCGACGGGGCCCACCACCATCGAGGTCGAGGGCGAGCTGAACGAGCGCTCCTACCTGGAGCTGACCGTCGCGATGATGCGGCAGTTCGGCCTTGAGGTGAGCGTCTCCGCCGACTGGCGGCGCTTCGACATCGCCCCCGGGCAGGAGGCCACGCCCACCGAGCTGACGCTGCCGCCCGACATCGGCTCGGCCGCCTTCGGCATCGCCGCCGCCGCCCTGCACCCGTCCGACGTGCTGCTGCGCGGCATGGACCGGCTCGAAGGCGGCCCCGCCGACCACCCCGAGTTCCACTTCCTCGACATCGCCCGGGCCATGGGCGTGCCCATGGAGCTGGACGAGGCGGCGGGCGGGGTACGGATCAGGCAGCGGGCGCCCGAGCTGAAGGCCGTCACCGTCGACTGCCGTGACGTGCCCGACATGCTGCCGGTCCTGGCCACGCTCAGCACCTTCGCCTACGGCGAGTCGGTGTTCGAGAACATCGCGCACACCCGGCTCAAGGAGTCCGACAGGGCGGCGGCGATGCTCCAGCTCAACGCCATGGGCGGCGACCTGGAGCTGTCCGGCGACGCGCTGCGGGTGCGCGGGGTGGGCGCTCTGGTCGGCGCGAAGCTGTCGTCGTTCAACGACCACCGGGTGCTGATGTCGCTGGCCGTGGCGTCCTCCCGGGCCCGCGGCCACTCGACCCTCACCTACCCGAACGCGTACCGGATCTCGTATCCGACGTTCCTCGACGCGATGAACACCCTGGGAGTGCCCATGTCCGTCGAGGACGGCGGGACCCGGCCCGGCAGGGCCGCGGTCCGGCGGCTGGAGAAGGAAGTCGGCAAGCCGGAGCTGGCGGCGCGGATCACGCTGCCCGAGTGGCTGGCGCGGCGGGCCGCCGCCCGCCCCGAGGACACCGCCGTGGTGGACGTACGGCCCGACGGCGACGAGACCGTCAGCTGGCGGGAGCTGGCCGAGCGGGTCGAGCGGACGGCGGCGACACTGCTGAGGTTCGGGGTGCGGCCGGGTGAGCACGTCGCCTACCAGCTCCCCAACCGGGCCGAGTTCGTGGTGCTGTCCCTGGCGTGCCTGCGGATCGGCGCGGTGTGCTGCCCGATCATCCCGTTCTTCCGGGAGCGCGAGGTCGGACACGTACTGCGCCGCTCGCGGGCCAGAGTCCTGGTGGTGGCCGACAGCTACCGCTCGCGCCGCCCGGCCGACGAGCTGGTGGGCCTGCCGGCCGAGGACAGCTCCGCGCTCGAACACGTCGTCGTACTCCCCTCGGCCAAGGGCCCCGCGCGGCTGCCGGACTTCCCGGCCGGCGGCCCCGCCGTACACGACTGGGAGCAGGCGCTCGCGGACACGACGATCGACAGGGCGGCTCTCGACGCGGTCGAACCCACCCCCGCGATGACGGCGCAGCTGCTGTTCACCTCGGGCACCACCGGCGAGCCCAAGGGCGTGACCCAGCCGTCGGCGAACCTGGTCAGAGCCGCGTCCATGGAGATCAGACACCTCGGGCTCGGCGCGTACGACGCGATCTGGGTGCCGTCGCCGCTCGCCCACCAAACCGGGTTCCTGTACGGGATGGTGCTGGCGACCGTCCTCGGCGTACCGCAGATCCTGCAGTCCGAGTGGGACCCGGAGCGGGCCGTGCGGTCGCTGAACGAGCACGGCGCGACCTTCGTACAGGCGGCGACGCCGTTCCTCTCCGACCTGGTCAGGACGGTGGAGGAGAGCGGCGACACACCCCGCTCCCTGCGGATCTTCGTGGCCACCGGCGCGACCGTGCCGCGCGGTCTGGCCGAGCGGGCGGGGCGGGTGCTCGGCGCCGACGTGTGCGGGGCCTTCGGTACGACGGAGACGTGTCTCGGCGCGCTGTCGGCGCCGTCCGACGAGCCGGGACAGCGCTGGGGCTCCGACGGCCGCGCGCTGGACGGCATCGAGCTGCGCGTCACCGACGAAGTGGGCCGGGTGCTGCCGGCGGGCGAGGAGGGCAACTTCGAACTGCGCTCCCCCACCGTGTTCGACGGCTATCTGGGCAGGCCCGATCTGACGGCCGAGGTCTTCACCGAGGACGGCTGGTACCGCACGGGCGACCTGGCGACCATCGACGGCTCCGGTTTCCTGCGGATCACCGGACGCGTCAAGGACGTGATCAACCGGGGCGGCGAGAAGATCCCCGTCGCCGAGATCGAGCAACTGCTGTTCGCGCACCCGGCGGTCGACGACGTCGCCGTGGTGGCGATGCCCGACGAACGGCTGGGCGAGCGGGCCTGCGCGTTCGTGGTCGTCAAAAACGGCGCCGAGCTGGGATTCGATGCGATGTGCCGCTATCTCGACGAACACCAGGTCGCCAAGCAGTACTGGCCCGAGCGGCTGGAGCCGATCGCGACGCTCCCCCGCAACCCCATCGGCAAGGTCCAGAAGTTCGAACTGCGCGAGCGGGCCCGCGGGCTGCGGCCGCACACCGAAGAGAACCACTGACAAGCACCGACAACCACCGACAAGCCCTGACAAGCCCTGACGCGCTCCGGCACCGGCCGGGTACCACTCAGTTATGACGGAAGAAGAAGGCAGAAGCAGCACATGACGCGAGAAGAGCGGTTCCCCCAGCTCCGCGAGCAGGTCGAGCGGTGGGTGGAGGGGCCCGGCGAACGCTGGGCCGAGCGGATCGAGGAGACCGGGGAGGTACCGGAGGAGCTGTGGGCCGAGCTGAACAGCCTGGGGTTCCTGCGGATCGCGGCGCCCCGCGAGTACGGCGGTGCGGGGCTGGGCTTCGCGCGGTGGATGGAGCTGATGGAGGTCTTCTCCCGCTCCCACGGCTCGGTCCGGATGATCGTGCACGTCGTCAACGGCATCTGGCGGTCCATGGACGGCCACGCCTCCGACGAGCAGCGCAAGCGCTTCGTCATCCCCTCGGTCACCGGCGAGATCAAGATCGCCTTCACGCTGACCGAGCCGGGCAACGGCACCGGCGCCGACATCACCACGTCCGTGGTGCGGGAGGGCGACACGTACTACCTGTCGGGCCGCAAGCACCTGATCACCTTCGGGATGCGCTGCGACTACTACCTGCTGGCCGCCCGGGTCGAGGGCAGCTCCGGTCACGAAGGCACCGTCGCGCTGCTGGTGCCGCGCGACGCGGCGGGGCTCACCGCCGAGGACACCTCGAACACCATGGGCGTCACCGGCACGGACCACGCTTCGCTGACCTTCGACCGTACGCCGGTCCCGGTCGACCACCGGCTCGGCGCCGAGGGGCAGGGACTTGAGGTCTTCCTCGGCGGCTTCCTCACCCCCTCGCGGATCTCCGTCGCGATGAGCTGTGTGGGGCTCGCGCAGCGGGCGCAGTCGCTCGCGATCGACTACGCGCGCAGCCGGGTGACCTTCGGCAAGTCCCTCACCCAGCGCCAGGCCATCCAGTTCATGCTCGCCGAGAACGCCGCCGACATCGAGGCGGCGCGGCAGCTCGTCCTGCACGCGGCGCGCCGCTTCGAGGAGGGCGCCGACGACGCGTCGTTGCAGTCCTCCATGGCCAAGATGCACGCCGTGACGATGCTGACGAACGTCACGGACAAGGCGCTGCAGATCCACGGCGGGCTCGGCTACTGGAAGTCCCAGAAGATCGAACGCGTTTACCGGGACGCCCGCGCGCAGCGCTTCGAGGAAGGCACCAACGAGGTGCAGAAGGCAGTGGTCTTCCGTGAGCTGCTCCAGCGCGCGGCGGCCGACGACACGGAAGGAACGGCCCGATGAGCAGGCAGCAGGGCGGCAACGGCGGCAGCGAGCAGGTCTCGCTGATCACGGGGGCCTCGCGCGGTATCGGCCGCGCCCTGGCCCTCACCCTCGCCCGGCAGGGCGGCACGGTCGTCGTCAACTACAAGAAGAACGCCGATCTGGCGGAGAAGACCGTCGCCGACGTCGAGGAGGCGGGCGGCAGCGGCTTCGCCGTCCAGGCGGACGTCGAGACGACCGAGGGCGTCAAGGCGCTGTTCGACGAGGTGGCGCGGCGCTGCGGGCGGCTCGACCACTTCGTGTCGAACGCGGCGGCGAGCGCGTTCAAGAACATCGTCGACGTCGGTCCGCACCACCTCGACCGGTCGTACGCGATGAATCTGCGGCCCTTCGTGCTGGGCGCGCAGGAGGCGGTGAAGCTGATGGACAACGGCGGCCGGATCGTCGCGCTGTCGTCGTACGGCTCGGTCCGCGCCTATCCGACGTACGCGATGCTCGGCGGGATGAAGGCCGCCATCGAGTCGTGGGTGCGGTACATGGCGGTGGAGTTCGCGCCGTACGGCATCAACGTCAACGGGGTCAACGGCGGGCTCATCGACTCCGACTCGCTGGACTACTTCTACAACAAGGTCGAGGGCATGGCGCCGATGGACAGCGTCCTCGACCGGATCCCGGCGAACCGGCCGGGCACGGTGCAGGAGATGGCGGACACCGTGCTGTTCCTGCTCGGCGCCGGGTCCGGCTACATCACGGGACAGACGCTGGTGGTCGACGGCGGGCTGAGCATCGTCGCGCCGCCGTTCCACTCCGAGACCGGTGGCCCGCTGTCGCTGCCGCCGCGCCCGACGCGCGACGCCTGACAGCGACTGCCGGGGAGCTACTGAGGAGAGGGAAAAGACACGTGTTCGACCACGTCTTCCGGCCCGGCGCCATCGGAGGCCTGACCCTGCCGCACCGCGTCGTCATGGGGGCCATGCACCTCAACCTGGAGACCCTGGACGACGACGGCGCCGCGCTCGCCGCCTTCTACCAGGAGCGCGCCAGGGGCGGGGCCGCGCTGATCGTCACCGGCGGTACGGCGGTGAGTCCGGCCGGCGCGGGCGGGCCCGGGTACGGCATGGCCGACGACCCGGGCCACCGGGCGGCGCTGCGCCGGGCGGCGGACGCGGTGCACGAGGCGGGCGGTCTGATCGCCCTCCAGCTCTTCCACGCCGGGCGGTACGCGCTGCCCGGCGCGCCCGGCACCGACGGCGGCCCACCGGTCGCGCCGTCGGCCGTCTTCAGCCGCTTCGCCCGCGTCACTCCGCGGGAGCTGACGCACGAGGAGATCCTGGCGACGGTCGCCGACTTCGCCAGGGGCGCGGGGGTGGCGCGTGAGCTGGGCTTCGACGCCGTCGAGGTGATGGGCTCCGAGGGCTATCTGATCAACCAGTTCACCGCGCCGCTCACCAACCGGCGCGGTGACGCGTGGGGCGGCGACGCGGAGCGGCGCAGGAGCTTCCCGGTCGCGGTGCTGAGCGCCGTACGGGCCGAGGTCGGACCGGACTTCCCCGTGCTGTTCCGGATGTCCGGCGCCGATCTGGTGCCGGACGGCACACCCCGCGAGGAGACGGCCGCGCTGGCCGTGGCCCTCGCCGGGGCGGGCGCCGACGCGCTGGCCGTGGGGGTCGGCTGGCACGAGTCGCAGGTGCCCACGGTGCAGGCGCAGGTGCCGGCCGGTACCTGGGCGGTGCACGCCAAGGAGATCAAGCGGGCGCTGCGGGCCGCCGGCCACGGCGCGGTGCCCGTCATCGCGTCCAACCGCTTCAACCGGCTCGCCCAGGCCGACGAGGTGCTGGCGGGCGGCGAGGTCGACTTCGTCGCCCTGGCCAGGCCGTTCCTCGCCGACGCCGAGATCGTCACCAAGTCCGGTGCGGGGCGGGGCGATTCGGTGGACATCTGTATCGCCTGCAACGAGGCGTGCATCGACCGCTCCTTCGGCACGGAACGGGTGTCCTGCCTGGTCAACCCGCGTGCGGGGTACGAGCGGGAGTTCCCGGCGCGGGCACGGCCCGCGCCCGGCGGCGCCGGCCGGTACGCCGTGATCGGGGCCGGGCCCGCAGGACTTGAGGCGGCCAGAACGCTGGCCAGGCTCGGCCATCAGGTCGAGGTCTTCGAGGCGGCGGCCGAGCCCGGCGGCCAGTTCCGGCTGGCCGCCCGGGTGCCGGGGAAGGCCGAGTTCGGCGAGACCGTGCGCCACCGGGTCAGGGAACTGGCCGAGTTGGGCGTACCGCTGCGGCTCGGCCACCGGATCGGGCACGGCGACCTCGCGGCGCTGCGGGAGCTGGACGGTGTGGTGCTGGCGACCGGTGTCGTGCCGTGCCTGCCGACGCTGCCCGGCCTGGCGCTCCCCCATGTCGTCGACTACCCGAAGGCGTTCGCCGACCCCCACACGCTCGGCCCCCGGGTCGCGATCGTCGGTGGCGGCGGGATCGCGGTGGACCTGGCGCATCTGCTGACCGGCGATCCGTACGCGAAGGTGACACCGGAGGAGTTCCTGGCGGCGCACGACCTGACAGCGCCGCGGATTACCGCTGCGGCGACGCGGGCCGAGCACCGCCCGGGGCGCGGCCCGCGCGAGGTGACCCTGATGCGGCGGACCGGCCGGATCGGCGCGGGCATCGGTCCGAGCACCCGCTGGGTGGTCATGGCGGAGCTGCGCTCGGCCGGGGTCCGCACCCTCACCGGGGTGCGGTACGAGGAGATCACCCGCGACGGCGTACGGATCGTGGACGCCGAGGGGCAGCCGCAGCTCGTCGCGGCCGACCACGTGGTGCTCGCGGCGGGACAGGAACCGGAGCGTGACGCGGCGGCCCTGCTGAGCGCGGCCGGCATCCCGTTCGAGACGGCGGGCGGCGCCGCGGGCACCGAAGGACTCAACGCCGTGCGCGCCACGGCGGAAGGGCTGCGGGCCGCGCATCGCATCGCGCGGAACCGGAGCCCGCGACAGCAGAACCGGAACGGCCGGGACGGGCGGAACGGGATCGCGCGGAACGCGAGCGCGCAGAACCGGATCGCGCAGAACCGGTGATTTTTCAGAGCCACGGCCGGATCGTGGTCCGAGCAGGAGGAATGCCGTGCAGAACAACCAGCAAGTCGTGGTGACGGGCTTCGGCGCCCTCACCCCCGTCGGCAACGACCGGGAAAGCACCTGGCAGGCGCTCCTCGCGGGCACGTCGGGGATCGCCCCGATCACGCGCTTCGACGCGTCGGGGATGGCGACCGGGATCGCCGGCGAGGTCAAGGGCTTCGACCCGGCCGACCTCTTCGACCGCAAGCGGCAGCGCCGCTCGGCCCGCTTCTCACAGCTGGCCGTGGCGGCGGCGCGGGAGGCCGTGGCCGACGCCGGCCTCACGGTCGGCGCGGCGGACGGCGGCATCGACGCCGAGCGCGTCGGGATCGTCCTGAACAACGCGGTCGCCGGGATGGACGGCGTCGAGGCGGCCGTCGACCTGATGCACGCCGATCCGCGCGGCGTGTCCCCGTACTTCGTGTCGTCCGTCATCCCGAACATGCCGGCCTGCGAGGTCGCCATCGACCTCGGTGTGCGCGGCCCGGTCACGGCGAGCGCGCTGGCCTGCGCCAGCGGGATCTACGCCCTGCTGGAGGCGCGCAGGCTGATCCTGTCGGGCGAGGCCGACGTGGTGATCGCGGGCGGCACCGACTCGGCGATCACGCCGGTGATGTTCACCGGCCTGTCCAACATGGGCGCGCTGTCCCGCCGTAACGACGACCCGGCCCGTGCCAGCCGGCCGTTCGACGCCGACCGGGACGGCTTCGTCTTCGGCGAGGGCGCCGTCGTCTGTGTCCTGGAATCGGCCGAGCACGCACGCGCGCGTGGCGTCCGGGCGTACGCGGAGATCGCGGGCGGCGCGCTGACCTCGGACGCGTTCCATGTCAGCGCGCCCGACCCGAGCGGCGCGGGCGCGGTGGCGGCGATGCGCGGGGCGCTGCGCTCGTCGGGCACCGAGGCGGCCGACGTGGACTACATCTGCGCCCATGGCACCAGCACCCGGATCAACGACCTCGCCGAGACCCGGGCGATCAAGGAGGTCTACCGGACGCACGCCTACGACACGGCGATCAGCTCGCCGAAGTCGATGGTCGGCCATCTCATCGGCGCCGCCGGCGCGCTGTCGGCGATGGTGTGCGCGCTGGCCATCAGGGACGGGGTCGTACCGCCGACGATCAATCTCGAAACGCCGGGCGAGGAGTGCGATCTCGACTACGTGCCCGGCACGGCGCGCAAGACCGGGGTACGGGCAGCCGCGGTCAACGCCTTCGGCTTCGGCGGCCAGAACTGCGTGGCCGTGCTGAAAGCCGTCTGACGCCCCCCCCGCCCACAAGGAACACCACAAGGAACGAAGGAACAACGCGATGAACACCCCGGATCCGATAGACACCCCTCCACCCGGCTACGACCCGGCCGCCTTCCGCGCCGTCTTCGAGCGGCAGTTCACGTACTGGTCCGGCTTCCGGCGCAACGCCCACCGGTACGCGCGCTCGACCGCCATGTCCGACCCGGCGACCGGGCGGAGCTGGACGTACGCCGAGCTGGCGGCCGAGACCGAGCGCTGCGCCGCGGGGCTCGCCGCCGCCGGGGTGCGGGCGGGTGACCTGGTAGCGTACCAGCTCTTCAACGGGCCCGAGTTCGCGCTGCTCTATCTGGCCACCCAGCGGCTCGGCGCGATCGGCTCACCCGTCAACTTCCGGCTCGCGCCCGGCGAGACGGCCCATGTGCTGGACAGCGGGCGCCCCGCCGCTTTCGTGTACGACACGGCCGTCGCCGAGAACGCGGGCCGCGCGCTGTCGCTCGCCGGGCACACCCCGGCGCTGGTCGCCCATGTCGAGTCGGGCGCCCCCGACGACCGGCCACTGCCGGGCTCCGTACCGTTCGCCGAACTGGCCGCGAGCGGCGCGGACCTGGCGCCCCTGCCCGAACCCGCCGGCGGTATCTACACGGAGACCACCCGGCTCTACACCTCCGGCACCACGGGACTGCCCAAGGGCGTACCGCTCAACAACGCCACCGAGGTGCTCTCCGCGCATGACGTGATCATGCACTTCCCGCTGTCGCCAGAGGACCGCACACTCAACATGACGCCGTGGTTCCACCGGGGCGGTCTGTACGCGGGCGGCCCCAACCCGGTGTTCTACGCCGGCGGCGAGGTGGTGCCGCTGCGCCACTTCGACGCGGACACCGTCCTCGACCTGGTCCAGGAGCGGGGTCTCACCTTCCTGATCGGGGCGCCGACCAATCTGGAGCGGCTGGCCGACGCGCAGGAGCGGTCGGAGCGCGACCTGTCGACGCTGCGCGGCATCGTCACCATGGGCGCCCCGCTGGACCGCGCCGCCGCCCTGCGCTACCAGCGGGTGCTCACCCCGCGGATCTTCAACGGCTACGGCACGACCGAGGCGTTCTGGAACACCTTCCTGCGCCCGGTGGACCTGCCGGAGCACGCGGGCAGCGCGGGGCGCGCCTCCACCGACGACGACGTGGCGATCGTCAAGGTCTACGAGGACCGCAGGGCGGCGCCGGACGACCTGGCGGCGAAGGACGGCCAGGAGATCGGCGAGGTGATCGTCCGCTCCCCCAAGTCCGGGTACAGCTACATCGGACGGCCTGACGAGGAGGCGGAGAACTTCCGGGACGGCTGGCTCTACATCGGGGACCTGGCGACCTGGGACGAGGACGAGTACGTCACGATCGTCGGCCGCCGTGACGACATGATCCTGTCGGGCGGCGAGAACGTGCACCCCGTCCAGGTCGAGGAGATCCTGGGCGAGCTGCCGGGCGTCGCGGACTCGGCGGTGGTGGGGCTGCCCGACCCGGAGTGGGGGCAGCTGGTCACGGCGTACGTGGTGCGCAAGGACCCCGCCCTGACCGCCGAGGACTGCGAGAAGCACTGCCGCTCGCACCCGATGCTGGCCCCGTACAAGCGGCCGCGCGCCTACCGGTTCGTGGACGCGCTGCCGACCACGGCGACCGGCAAGAAGATCCACTACCAGCTGCGCGAGCAGGTGGCGGCGGACGCGGCGGCCGGACTGCTGGAGCGCCTGGGCTAGGTCGTGTCCGGGGACCTCAGCGCGGCCTCAGCGGACCCGCCGTGGCTGTGGCGCGTTTCCCGAGACGAGCGGGGAGCGCGCCAGCTCCACGCACCCGGCGGCGACCAGCCCGAGCCCCGCCAGCTCGGGCAGCAGCCACCAGCCGGTGCGCAGGGTCTCGCCGAAGAGCGTCACGCCGTAGGTGATGCTGATGAGCGCGTCGCCGAGGGTGAGCATCGGCTGGGACGCCACCAGCGACCCGGCCTGCAGGGCGTTCTGCAGCAGGAACAGCGCGCCGACCCCGGCGACGGCCGTGGCGTACAGCTGCCAGGAGGCGAACAGCGCGACGATGCCGTCGCCGTCCTCAAGACGCGCCACCGCGTCCTTCATCAGGGCGGCCGTCAGCGCGTACCCACAGGCGGCGGCGAGCCCGAACAGCGCGGCCCGCGGATTGCCGCGCACCCGCACGGCCACCGAGATCAGTACGGCCTCGAACCCCACGGTGATGATCAGCGCGGGGATCCAGGCGACCCCGCTCACGGTCTCGCTGCCACCGCCCGGCGCCGCGCTGGCCATCCCCAGCGCCAGCCCGAAGGTCACGGCGGCGACGCCGTACCAGGCCGAGCGTGGCAGCTTGGTGTGGAAGACGTAGCCGGCGATCAGCAGGGTCGACGGCAGCTCGATGACGAAGATCGGCTGGACCACGGCGATGGCGCCGGTGGCGAGGGCGATGGCCTGGCAGGCGGCTGCCACGATCACCAGGCCGATCCCCGCCAGCCACACCTTCTGCCGCAGCAGATGCCCGATCAGCGACAGATGCATCGCCTCCTTGTCGGGGACGGTGGAAGCGGCGCGGCGCTGGAGCACCGATGCGGAGCCGTTGCTGATGGCGGTCAGCACGGCGAACAGGACACTGATCACCGCACCATCATGCGGGTCGGGGCGCCGGGAACCGGCGCCGGACCTGGCCGAGGCCGCCCGCACGGTCCGAATGAGGTACGTTCCAGCGGTCCGGAACCGGCGAGTGAGGAACACGGCGGGTGCGCAGAAAACGAATCCCGGCCGCGCCGCTGCCCCAGCGGAACGGGGTCGACCCGGTGCGGCTGCGGCTCCCGGCCGACCCCGCGGGGGCCTGGCCCACCGTGCGGGACCATCTGGTCGCACGGTTCGCCGGGGCCGTCGGGGTGCCGGAGGTCGACGGCATGTTCCGCGACGGACGGTTCGTGGACGCGGACGGGCGGTCCGTCGCGCCCGGGGAGCCGTACACCGTAGGCCGTTGGCTGTGGTTCCACCGGGACGCGGCCCCCGAGGAGCGGGTGCCGTTCGAGATCGGGGTGGTGTACCGCGACGACCGGATCGTGATCGCCGACAAACCGCACTTCCTGGCGACGACCCCGCGCGGCAGCCATGTCACCGAGACGCTGGTGGCCAGGGCCCGCCACGAACTGGACCTCCCCGCCCTCCAGCCGGCCCACCGCCTGGACCGCCTGACGGCGGGCCTCGTCCTGCTGGTGGTACGCCCCGAGCTGCGCGGCGCCTACCAGACCCTGTTCCGGGACCGGCTGGTGCGCAAGGAGTACGAGGCCGTCGCCCCGTACGACCCGGCAGTGCCCCTGCCGACGACGGTCCGCAGCCGCATCGAGAAGGAGCGCGGGGTACTGACGGCCCGTGAGGTGCCGGGCGAGCCCAACAGCGAGAGCCGGATCGAGCTGCTGTCCCACGACGCCGACGCCGGCCACGCCCGCTACCGCCTGCTGCCCACCACCGGCCGCACGCACCAACTGCGCGTCCACATGAACGCGTTGGGCCTCCCCCTGCTGGACGACCCGCTGTACCCGACGGTCCTCCCACCGGCCCCGGACGACTACAGCCGCCCGCTGCGGCTGCTGGCGAGGGTGCTGGAGTTCAGGGACCCGGTGACCGGCGGACAACTGCGCTTCGAAAGCGGCTGGCGGCTCGCCGGGCCTTCGGCCGATAGTTGATACGGCCCCGACCCCCACGACTCGATCGAGGTACCTGTGATGCGCAAGGTCCGAAGCGTCACCCCGGCCGCGCGCAAGCACGAGTTGCCCGACAGCGCCCCCGGCCCCGCCCCTGCCGACGTCCTGCCCTACCTCGTCCATCTGCCGGAGGACTACGACGCCGACTCCGGGGGCAGCTGGCCGCTGGTGCTGTTCCTGCACGGCGCCGGCGAACGCGGCTCCGACCTGGACTCGGCAACGGTCCACGGCATACCGAAACTGGCGGAGGCCGGCCGCGAGTTCCCCTTCGTGATAGCCACGCCACAATGCCCCGCATCCAGCCAATGGGTCGCCGAACTGACCACGCTCGCCGGGCTGCTGGACGACGTCACCGCCGACTACCGCATCGACCCGTCCCGCGTCTACGCCACCGGCCTGAGCATGGGCGGCTTCGGCACCTGGAGCCTGGCCGTCCGCTACCCCGAACGCTTCGCCGCCATCGCCCCGGTCTGCGGAGGCCTGTGGCTGCAGGACGTCGACCCCATCCGCCACCTGCCGGTCTGGGCGTTCCACGGCGAGGAGGACAAGACCGTCCCGATCGAGTTGACCGAAGAGATCGTGGCAGGCCTCAAAGCGCTGGACGCGGACGTCCGCTTCACCCGGTACGAGGGCGTCGGCCACGACTCCTGGACCCGGACCTACGACAACCCCGACCTCTACACCTGGCTCCTGGCCCACCACCGCACCGACTGAGCCCGCGCGCGTCAGTCGGCGCGCTTCTCGCGGGGTACGCGGATCGTCAGGAGGTCCGGTCGGCGACCGGGGCGGGCGCGGCCAGGGTGTGCAGATCGTTGAACGCTTGAAGGAGGTGTGCGTCCAAGGGCTGTGCGGGGTCGTCGATCCAGGCTTGGGCCGCGTGGTGGAAGGTGGCCCAGCCGGTATGTGCGGCCAGATCGGCCAGCCCGGCGGGGACATCGCGCCGGCGTAGCGCCTCCGCCATGGCTTCCGTGAGGGCTGCGCCCTTGGCCAAGTCGCGTTCCCGGAGCGCCGGCGTCCTGGCGATGACCGCCAATCGCGGCTCGGAGAACGGGCGGTTTTCCTCAAGGATCCGGCCGGCCTTGCGGAAGGCGCACAGCAGAATACCGAGCGGCTGCAGGCCGTCGGGGGCGTCGGCGACCTCTTGGACCAGCGCGGCGCGCAGGTCGGCTTCGCCGTCGAAGAGCACCTCACGCTTGTCCGGGAAGTGCCGGAAGAACGTGCGCTCGTTGATGCCTGCTCGGGCGGCGATCTCGGCCGTGGTGGTCCGGTCGAACCCGCGCTCCCGGTACAGCTCCAGAGCCGCCTGCTGAAGGCGGCGGCGCGCTTCTGCTCCGCTTCGTGGCACCCCCCGAAGATACCGCACACGCCAGCGACTGACATGGCTTGACGTCAGTGACTGGCGCTACGTAATGTCAGTGACTGGCGCCACTTAGTGCCAGTGGCTGGCGTTAACGGAAGTCTTCTGCCCGGTGTCGCTGGTGCGGCGACCCGTGCGCACACCCCCCAGAGAGAGCGTTTCATGCATATTTTCGTCACTGGTGGTTCCGGCCAGACCGGTCCCGCCGTCGTCGCCGAGCTCGTCGCGGCCGGCCACCACGTCACTGGTCTGGCGCGCTCCGGCACCGCCGCCGCGCGGCTTGAGTCGCTCGGCGCCACACCGCACCACGGCTCCCTGGACGACCACGACAGCCTGCGCCGCGGCGCCGAAGCAGCCGATGGCGTTCTGCACATGGCCTACGGCGGCGACTTCTCCGACCTCGACGACATGATGAGGCGCGACCGGACCGCGATCGAGGCGCTCGGCCAACCGTTGGAACACTCGGGCAAGCCGCTCGTCGTCACCTCGGGCACGCTGGTCATGCCCGCAGGCCGGGAGAGCACCGAGAAGGATGAGCCAGACACGACCGGCATCGCCGCCTTCCGCATCGCGGGCGAGCGAGCCTGTCTGGACTTCGCCGCTCTGGGCGTACGCGCGAGCGTGGTTCGCCTCGCTCCTACCGTCCATGGCCCCGAGGACCACGGCTTCATTCCCATGCTCGTCGCCACCGCACGGAGGACCGGCGTCTCGGCTTATGTGGGCGACGGCACCAACCGGTGGCCCGCGGTACACCGGCTCGACGCCGCGGTCCTGTTCCGGCTGGCGCTGGAGAAGGCTCCTGCCGGCAGCGTGCTGCACGGAGTGGCCGAAAACGGCGTCACCATGAAGGACATCGCGCAGACGATCGCCCGTGGCCTGGACCTGCCGACGGTCTCGCTGACGCCCGACCAGGCTGCCGGGCACTACGCCGGCCCGTTCATGGCCAGGGTCTACGGCTTCGACGCGCCGGTCTCCAGCACTCACACGCGGGAACTGCTCGGCTGGTCGCCCACCCACCCGACACTGCTCGACGATCTCAAGCACGGCGACTACCTGGCCGCTCCGGCGTCCTGACCCCGGAGGGAGACGCGCCGCGTGTCAGTCGGCGTCCCGGTTCTGGGCCGGCGCGGGCGGGTCCCGGCGGGGCCCGAGGGGCCGTTGGCCGTGCCGCTGTGCGGTGACGACGAGGGCGCGCTGGAGGTCGTCCGCGTGCTCGTACGCGATACCGGCTGTGTCCCGTACGACGGGGGCGGGCTCGCGCGGGCCGATCTGCTGGAGGCCGCCACCGCCTTTCTCATCGGGCTGTGGCGGACCGGCCAGGACCCGCGGGCGATGCTGCCGCCGTTCGCCCTCGCCACGAGCTGAGCGGTAGGAGCAGTCAGAACAGCGCCGTCACACCGAACGCCGCCAGCGCCACCGTGCAGACCGTGGCCGTGACGGCGGCGCGCAGCCGGATCGGCCTCGGCCGGGCCGTGCTGAGCGCGAGGACCCGGCGGTGGGCCACCGCCAGGAAACCCACCCAGCCGAGCGCGCTCAGCGCGGTCGCCGCGATACCGGCCGCCGTACCGCCCTGGTGGAGCACCTGCCGGACGGCGAGTACGGCGGCCACGGTGTACGAGAGCGTCGTGCGCCGCCAGGCCAGCCGGGTGCGTTCCGGCTGGAGCCCGGGGTCCGCGCCCTCCCGGCCCCCGGCGGGCACGTCCGCCATCAGCCGGCCCGGCCCAGCAGTACGACGATCAGCATCGCCACGGCGACCACCCCGACCGCCAGGCTCAGCAGCGTCGGGAAGCGGGTCACCGGCAGATCGTCGCCGCGCCGCATCGCGCGCTCGCAACGTACCCAGTGGTTGACGGCCCGCAGCGCGGACAGCGCGCCGACAGCGAGCAGTGCGACGGCCAGCCCGGCCCGCACGCCGCCGCCCAGACGCGGCAGGAACTGGTCGACCGCGAAGCCGCCGCCGACCAGGGCGAGCGCGGTACGGATCCACGCCAGGAACGTGCGCTCGTTGGCCAGCGAGAAGCGGTAGTCGGGGGTCTCGCCCTCGTCGCCCATCCGCTGCGGCGTGAACCACAGCCGCAGGCTCCGTGCAAAGTCGCTCACCAGCGGCACCCTACGCGCGGCGGGCTCTGAGCTGCTCGTACGCCGCGAGACCGTCCGGCACCCACTCCCACTCGCCGAGCCTGCGCTCCAGTTCGCCGTCGGTGAGGAAGTCGTGCCAGGCGACCTCCTCGGTCTGGGGGTTCACCGGCAGCTCGCAGCGGACCTCGTAGACCGACGACCACCAGCTCTGGCCGCCCTGCGCCGACCCGTGCGGGGCCGACTCGTAGAGGAACTTGAACAGCGGTACGGGCGTGGGCAGTCCGGACACCCCCAGCTCCTCCTCGGCCTCGCGCAGCGCCGCGTCGTCGTAGCTCTCGCCCGCCCCGACGACACCGCCGACGAACATGTCGTACAGCGAGGGGAAGATCAGCTTGACCGGCGTTCTGCGGTGCACGAAGATCCGGCCCTCCGCGTCCCTGGCCTGGATGAAGACAGCGCGGTGGCGCAGCCCCTTCGCATAGACCTCGCCGCGCGGGGCCTGCCCGACGACGTGGTCGTGCTCGTCGACGACGTCCAGGATTTCCTCTTCCGGGGTCATGGCTCCATCCAATCAGTTGACTAGTTACTCGCGCGTACCGAGTATCGGAGGTTCCGTACCGCTCAGCTAAGGATGGAAAGCCGATGGCGTACGACGCCGATGTGATCGTGGTCGGGGCCGGCCTCGCGGGGCTCGTCGCCACCGCCGAACTGGTGGACGCGGGACGCTCCGTGATCGTCGTCGACCAGGAGCCCGAGCAGGCGCTCGGCGGGCAGGCGCACTGGTCCTTCGGCGGGCTGTTCTTCGTCGACTCGCCCGAGCAGCGCCGGATGCGGATCAAGGACAGCCATGAGCTGGCGACCCAGGACTGGCTCGGCACCGCGGGGTTCGACCGGGCCGAGGACCACTGGCCGCGCAAGTGGGCCGAGGCGTACGTCGACTTCGCGGCCGGCGAGAAGCGCGACTGGCTGCACCGGCAGGGAATGCGGTTCTTCCCCGTCGTCGGCTGGGCGGAGCGCGGCGGGTACGACGCGACGGGGCACGGCAATTCGGTGCCGCGCTTCCACATCACCTGGGGCACGGGCCCTGGTGTCGTCGCCCCCTTCGAACGGCGGGTGCGGGAAGGGGTCGCCAAGGGCCTGGTGACCTTCCGCTTCCGGCACCGGGTGACTGGCCTCGGCCGGACGGCCGGCGCCGTGGACACCGTCACGGGCGAGGTGCTGGAGCCGAGCGACGTCGCGCGCGGCGTCACGAGCGGCCGTACCGCGACCGGTGCCTTCGAGCTCCGGGCGCAGGCCGTGATCGTCACCTCCGGCGGCATCGGCGGCAACCACGACCTCGTACGCGCCCAGTGGCCCGAGCGGCTCGGCACCCCGCCGCGCACCATGCTGACCGGCGTGCCCGCGCATGTCGACGGGCTGATGATCGGTGTCACGGAGGAGGCGGGCGCCCACCACATCAACCGTGACCGGATGTGGCACTACACCGAGGGCATCCAGAACTGGGACCCGATCTGGCCGGGGCACGGCATCCGGATCCTGCCGGGACCCTCGTCGCTGTGGCTGGACGCGCGCGGCAAGCGGCTGCCGGTGCCGCTGTTCCCCGGCTTCGACACGCTGGGCACTCTGGAACACATCATGCGTTCCGGTTACGAGTACACCTGGTTCGTCCTCGACCAGCGGATCATCGGCAAGGAGTTCGCGCTCTCGGGCTCCGAGCAGAACCCGGACCTGACCGGGAAGTCCGTACGGGACGTGATCGGCCGGGCGCGGGCCGATGTGCCGGGCCCGGTACGGGCGTTCATGGACAAGGGCGTCGACTTCGTGGTGGAGGACGACCTGGGCGCGCTGGTGCGCGGCATGAACGCGCTCGCGGGCGGCGAGCCGCTGATCGACGAGGCGGAGCTGCGCCGCGAAATCACCGCGCGGGACCGGGAGATCGCCAACCCGTTCACCAAGGACCTCCAGGTGACGGCCATCAGGGGCGCCAGGAAGTTCATCGGCGACCGGCTGATCCGTACGGCGGCGCCGCACCGGATCCTGGACCCGGCGGCCGGACCGCTGATCGCCGTACGGCTGAACATCCTGACGCGCAAGTCGCTGGGCGGACTTGAGACCGACCTGTCCTCGCGGGTGCTGACCGAGGGCGGCGAGCCGCTGCCGGGCGTGTACGCGGCGGGCGAGGCGGCGGGGTTCGGCGGCGGCGGGATGCACGGCTACCGCTCGCTGGAGGGCACGTTCCTGGGCGGCTGCATCTTCTCGGGGCGGGTGGCGGGCCGGGCGGCGGCGCGGGCGGTCGGCTGATCTCCGCGCGGGGTGCGGTGCTCTCGGTTGCGGTGGTCGGCGGGGCCGTTCCGGGGTCGTGTCCTGCGCGGTGTCGCCGTCCGGCGCGGTTCGGGGTTGCGGGTCTTGGTTGCGGTTGTCGCCGGGTGCCGTTCCGGGGTCGTGTCCTGCGCTGCATGATTTACGGCGCGTACTCGTCTGACGCGGAGCCACCGCCGAGATGCGCCACAAATCACGCTCTACGCTCCGGACACCACCCCTGCACGACCCCCTTCAGCCCTCGTCGCCCAGTAGTTGCACCACCCGGAACCGCTCCGCGACCACCAGCGTCGTGTCGTCCACCGTGAACTCCGGGTCGTCCAGCGCCTCGCGCATCTCGTCGCTGTGCCAGAACCGCTCGTGGGCCGCGCGCCATTCGGCGACCGACGTGTGGCCCTCGCCCTCGTCCAGCGCGTGCCGCAGGTCGACGTCGCCCAGCGGCAGCACCCGTACCTCGGTCAGCTCGATCACCGCGATCTCCCGGCCCGCCGAGTCGATGAGCGCCGACCGCTCGCCCACGGGCGGGAGTTCCTCCCGTTCCGCCTCGAACTCGGCGAGCAGTCCGGTGGTCGAAACCTTCTCGCCGCTGAGGACCGCGGCGACCAGCCGGTCGCGTGTCGGCCCGGGAAACGCGAGCAAATATGGCGGGAGCGGTTCGGGTTTCTCCATGACGTCAGCTTACGAGCCAGGATGGCCGAAAGGCGTCCCATCTGGGCAGAAGCACCCGGGAGCGATGTTTGGCGGCGTCTCGGGACGGGTCAACCCAGGTCACCGAGGTGACAGTTGACGTCCAATTACAACGAATCGGCTCTTGACGTAGGGCCTTGGGTACCGCTTTGCTGTGCGCGATCATTGCTCATTCACGTGGTCTGGAGGAACTCCGCGGATGTCTCCGCCTCCGCCGCCCCTGGGCCGTTCCCGAAGACGGGGCTCACGCTCCGACCAGCACTTCGATCCGGCCCTCGACGACGTCGAACTCGCAGGCGTACGCGATCAGTTGGCCCAGGGCCGCTGGTCCGAGGCGCGTACCCTGCTCGCGGCGACCGGCGACGACTGGGACCGCCGCGGCCACCGCGCCATCGTCCTCGCGCAGGCGTCGGGCGCCGTCGCCTGGACCCGCGACTGGCTCGTCGTCGAACCCCGGAGCAGCGACGCGGCGACGCTCTTCGCCTGTGCCAACGTCATCGCGGCGCTGCGCGGCAAGGAGCCCGAGTACCGGGCGCGTGACACCTGCCGTGAGGCGATCAGACGCGCCCCCGCCGACCCCACCCCCTGGCTCGGTCTGCTGCTCCTCGCCCGCACGCTGGGCACGGAGGAAGAGACCATGCAGCTCTTCGACGAGGTCCGCACCCGGCACCCGGAACACCACCACGCGCACCATCTGATGGTGGCCCGGCTCGCCGAGCGCCATGCCGAGGTGGGGCAGGACCCGCTCCACGAGGTCTACGACTTCGCGTCCTGGGCCGCCGAACAGGCCCCGGCCGACTCACCGCTCGCCGTGCTGCCCGTCGTCGCGCACGCCGAGCGCTACCGGGTGCTGGCCGCTTCCGGCCGGGAACCGGGCGACCCCGCTGAGTCGCCCCACTGGCGCAGCCGTCGCGCCCATCAGGTGCTCAAGACCGCGTTCGACTGGTGGCTGGAGTGGGGGTACGAGGAGCAGGCGCACCCGCGCAACCGCGTCGACCTCAACTTCCTTGCCCACGCCCAGTTCTACGAGGGGAGGGTGGCCGAGGCGGCAGCGCTCTTCAACCGCATCGGCGAGCACAACACCCCCGCTCCCTGGTCCTATCCGGACCGAGACCCCCACAAAGCGTTTCTCGCCGCGCGCAGTGCCGCGCTCGGCTCCGCCTGACCGACGCACCACCGATTCCCGGAAGGAACCTCTGCCATGTCGACGGGCAGTTCGACCACGAGCGAGATAAACACTTACAAGGGGCAGGAGAGAGCGCTCCGCGCGAACCGGCTCGGCACCGCCGGGCTGCTGCTGTCCGTGCTGGCGGCCAGCGCGCCCCTGATGACGGTGGCGGGGGTCATGCCCACCGTCTACGGGGTCATGGGCATCGTCGGTCAGCCGCTGCTCTACGTCATCCTCGGCGTGGTCCTGGTGCTGTTCAGCGTCGGCTACGCCGAGATGAGCCGGCACGTGCACAACGCGGGTGCCTTCTACGCGTACATCGCGCGCGGTCTCGGCCCGACGGCGGGCGCGGGGGCCTCGCTCGTCGCGCTCGTCGCGTACAACGCCATGCAGGTCGGTATCTACGGCCTGTTCGGCTTCGAGGTCTCGAACCTCTTCGGCACCTACCTCGACACGAGCGTGGCCTGGTGGATCCCCGCGCTCGCCGGCGCCGTGCTCGTCGCCGTCCTCGGCTGGCTGAAGATCGACCTCAACGCCAAGGTGCTCGGTGTCCTGCTGCTCATCGAGGTGACCCTGGTCCTGATCTTCGACGTCTCCGCCGTCGCCGACCCGAGCAAGGAGGGCCTGTCCCTCCACGCGTTCAACCCGGACACGCTCACCGGCGCCGGGTTCGGCACCGCGCTCTGCTTCTGCATCGCCGCCTTCGTCGGCTTCGAGCAGGCTCCGGTGTACGCGGAGGAGACCAACCGCCCGCACGTCATCGTGCAGCGCGTGATGTTCCTGGGCGTCGGGATCTCGGCCCTGTTCCTGGCCATCGGCGCCTGGGCGCTGTCCCTGGCCGCCGGGCCCTCCTCGATCGTCGCCGCCTCGGGCAAGGAAGGGCCGAACCTGCTGTTCGGGCTGACCGAGGGGCTGCTCGGCAAGACGTTCACCGATGTGCTGCATGTCCTGTACGTGACCGGCATGTTCGCCGCGATGCTGAGCTTCCACAACGTCGTCGCCCGGTACGCCTTCGCGATGGGCCGCGAGGGGCTGCTGCCCGCCCGCTTCGGCCGCACCAGCAAGTCCAGCGGCGCGCCGTCGGCGGGTTCCGTGCTGCAGTCGGTGTTCTCCATCGTCGTCATCCTGATCTTCGCGCTGACCGACGACAAGCCGGTCGGTGACCCGACGGCGCCGGTGCTGCACCTGTTCACCTGGATGGGCAACATCGGGGCGTTCGGCGTCATCCTGCTGATGGCCGCCGCCGCGTTCGCCGTGATCGCCTTCTTCGTCAAGCGCGGCGCGGGCGGCGCGCAGGCGTGGCGGCTGATCTCCTCGGGCCTCGCCGGTATCGCGCTGGTGGTCGTGGCCGTCTACACGGTCAAGGACTTCGACGTCCTCGTCGGTGCGGGCCCCGGCTCCTCGCTGAGCTGGATCCTGCCCGCGATCATCGGTGTGGTGCTGGTCGGCGGCCTTGTCCTCGGACTCGTCCTGCGCGCCACCAAGCCCGAGGTGCACGCCAGGATCGGGCTCGGCAACGAGGCGTTCGAGCTGGAGAAGGCCGCCGAGTCGCAGACGGCCGAGGCGGCTCCGCGCGTCTGACGGGACGCTGAGTCGAAGAGTCTGACGAAAGCCTTACGGACACCCGCGGCCGCCTGCTTCACACGGCCGCGGGTGTTCAATTGAACCGTGAACCATCAACCAAGCGGCAACGGAGCGCCCGAAGCGCCCAAGGGCGCGCCGGTGGGGCGCCGGGTGGTGCTCTCCATGGTCGGCGTCGGCGCCGCCGGGATCGTCCTCGCACCGCATCTGCAGCACGGCCTCGAATCGTTCCTGGGCGCGGCCGCCGAGAAGGATCCGACCGGAATCACCGGACTGCTGCCCAACGGCGGCGGCTTCCGCTTCTACAACGTCGCCGCTTCCGTCCCGAACAAGGACGCGAGCAACTACCAGCTGAAGATCGACGGGCTGGTCGACCGGCCCGGCACCTACACGCTGGACGCGCTGCGGAAACTGCCGCAGACCCGGATCGTCCGTGATGTGCAGTGCGTCACGGGATGGCGGGTGCCCAAGACACCGTTCGAGGGTGTCCGGGTCTCCGACCTCCTGGAAGCCGCCGGGGTGCGCCCCGAGGGCAAGGCGCTGCGCTTCACCTGCTTCGACGGCACGTACAGCGAGAGCCTCACGCTCTCGCAGGCCCGCCGCGACGACGTCCTGGTGGCGCTGAAGATGCAGGACAAGCCGATATCGCACGCGCACGGCGGTCCGGTGCGGCTCTACGTGGCCCCCATGTACTTCTACAAGTCGGCGAAATGGCTCTCCGGGATCTCGGTCACCTCCGAGGTCAAGCCCGGCTACTGGGAGGGGTACGGCTATGACGTCGACGGCTGGGTCGGCAGGTCCAACGGGCGCGACGACACCCCCACCGTCTGAGCGGCGCGGCCCTGGCCGGCTGCGCCGCTTCACCCGCGCCGAGCGCTGGGTGCACCGGAGCACCGCCTGGCTGATGATGACGTGCGTCGTCACCGCGGCTTTCCTGTACGTCCCGCAGCTGGCCGAACTCGTCGGCCGGCGCTATCTCGTGGTCACCGTCCACGAGTGGTCCGGCATCCTGATCCCGGTGCCGTTCCTCGCCGGGCTCGTCTCCCGCGCCTTCCGCAAGGACCTGGAGCGGCTGAACCGCTTCATCCCCGAGGACCGGGAGTGGCTGCGCGCCGTCCGCAAGCGCTGGGCGTGGCCGGGCGCGCGGCCCGCGGGCAAGTTCAACGCGGGGCAGAAGCTCTACGCGGCCTGGATCGCGGGGGCGGTGCTCGTGATGGTCGCCACGGGGCTGCTGATGTGGTTCACCGGGCTCGCCCCGATCGTGTGGCGCACCAGCGCCACGTTCATCCACGACTGGCTGGCGCTGGCCATCGGGATCGTGCTGTTCGGTCATATCGGCATGGCGTTCAACGACCCGCAGGCCAGGCGCGGGATGCGCACCGGCGAGGTGGAGCGCGACTGGGCGGAGCGGGAGCACCCGCTGTGGAAGGACGGCGACCCGCCCGAGGAGTGAACTCCCGCTCCACCAGGGCGGGGCGCTACAGGATCAGCGACAGCAGCATGACGAAGCCGAGGCCGACCACGGAGATGATCGTCTCCATCAGCGACCAGGTCTTGACCGTCTGCCCGACGCTCATCCCGAAGTACTCCTTCACCAGCCAGAATCCGGCGTCGTTGACATGGCTGAAGAAGAGCGAGCCGCAGCCCACCGCCAGCACCAGCAGGGCCACATGCGTGGTCGACATGTCGGCGGCGAGCGGGCCCACAAGTCCCGCGGCCGAGATGGTGGCGACGGTCGCGGACCCGGTGGCGATCCGGATCGCCACGGCGATCAGCCAGGCCAGCAGCAGGGCGGGTATCGACCAGTCCTTGGAGATGTCCAGGATCATCTGGCCCACGCCCGCGTCGACCAGCGTCTGCTTGAAGCCGCCGCCCGCGGCGACGATCAGCATCACACCGGCGATCGGCGCGAGTGACTTGTCCACGGTCGTGGCGAGCCGGTCCTTGGTGAATCCGGCGGCCCTGCCCATCGTGAACAGGGCGACGAGTACGGCGATGAGCAGCGCGATCAGCGGGGATCCGACGACGTCGGCGACGCGCTGGCCCGTGTTGTCGGGGTTGTCGATCACCACGTCCACGAGCGCCTTGCCGAGCATCAGCACGACGGGCAGCAGGATGGTGCAGACCGTCGCCCCGAAGCTCGGCCGGTGCTCCAGGTCCTCGGAGGCGCGCTGCGGCACCATGCCTTCGGGCGCCTCGACGTCGACCCAGCGCGCCGCGTACTTCGAGAACAGCGGCCCGGCGATGATCACGGTCGGGATGGCGACCAGCACACCGAGCGCCAGCGTCACACCGAGGTTGGCGTGCAGGGCGTCGATCGCGGCGAGCGGACCGGGGTGCGGCGGGATCAGGCCGTGCATCACGGAGAGACCGGCGAGGGCCGGGATGCCGATGCGCATGAGCGAGTAGTTGCCGCGCTTGGCGACCAGCAGCACCACGGGTATCAGCAGCACGATGCCGATCTCGAAGAACAGCGGCAGCCCGACGATCGAGGCGATCAGCACCATCGCCCACGGCATGGACCGGGCGCTGGCCTTCGCCAGGATCGTGTCGACGATCTGGTCGGCCCCTCCCGAGTCGGCGAGGAGCCTGCCGAGTATCGCGCCGAGCGCGATCAGCACACCCACGCTCGCGACCGTGGAGCCGAGTCCTGTGGTGAAGCTGGTGATGACCTTGTCCAGCGGCGCACCGGCCACGGCGCCGAGCGCCAGCGAACCGATGGTCAGGGACAGGAAGGCGTGCAGTTTGAAGACGGTGATGAGGACGACGATGACGGCGATGCCGACGAGGACGGCGATGCCGAGCTGTGCGTTGCCCGCCGACGAGATCGGCTCCGGGGCATCCGCTGCCAGCATCTCCACGCTGAGATGGCTCACGGGGGTACTTCCTTAGGCTGTGGGGGTCGGGGCGGTGGGGGCACTGCCGACGGGGTGGGGCAGTGCGGCGGGGGGTCCGTTCAGGGGCCGGTCCTGCGCAGCGCGGCGACGGCCCGTGCGGCGATCTCCTCGGGGCCGCCGGACACGTCGACGGCGACGCCCGCCTCGTCGTCCCCCAGCGGCTGGAGCGTCGCGAACTGCGAGTCGAGCAGCGCCGACGGCATGAAGTGGCCCTTGCGCTCGGCCATCCGGCGTTCGATGAGCGACCGGTCACCGGTCAGGTGCAGGAACACGACGCCGGGCGCCGCCGCCCGCAGCCGGTCGCGGTAGGACCGCTTGAGCGCCGAGCAGCTGACCACCCCGCCGAGTCCGGCGCGGTGGTGTGCCCACGCGCCGATCGCGTCGAGCCAGGGCCACCGGTCCGCGTCGTCCAGCGGGGTGCCGGCCGACATCTTGGCGACGTTCTCCGGGGGGTGGAAGTCGTCGCCCTCGGCGTACGGGACGTCCAGCTCGGTGGCGACGAGCGGGCCGATCGTGGTCTTCCCTGTCCCTGCCACTCCCATCACCACGACGACGTGGGGGGTGCTCATTGCGTGCCTCGCTGTCTCGACCTCAGTCGGTCACGATCGGTGTGTCGGGTCACTGAACCTCATTAGGTATGACGTATTCAAGAGGCTGTGATGAAAACGTCGTACTTTCTCCACCGCCGGTCGCCCCGTAGGCTTGCCCCATGACCACAGAAGGCCAGGGCCTGCATACCCGTGTGCTGGACGCCCTCGGCCTCGCCATCACCGCGGGCGAATACCCGCAGGGCAGCGTCGTACGCACGGACGAAGTCGCGCAGCGGTTCGATGTGTCCCGCACCGTGGTACGGGAAGTGGTCCGCGTCCTCGAATCGATGCAACTCGTCGCGTCCCGGCGCCGGGTGGGCGTGACCGTACGCCCCACCGAGGAGTGGAACGTCTACGACCCGCGCGTCATCCGCTGGCGCCTCGCGGGCTCCGACCGGCCGCGCCAGCTGCGCTCGCTGACGGTGCTGCGCTCCGCGGTCGAACCGGTCGCCGCCGGGCTCGCCGCCGTCAACGCCACGCCTGAGCAGTGCGCCGAACTCACCGAGCAGGCCCTCGGCATGGTCGCCACCTCCCGGGGCGGCAGGCTCCAGGAGTACCTGGTCCACGACATCGCCTTCCACCGGGTGGTGCTCAACGCGTCCGGCAACGAGATGTTCGCCAGGCTCGGTGATGTGGTGGCCGAGGTCCTGGCGGGACGCACCCACCACCAGGTGATGTTCGACGACCCCGACCCGGCTGCGGTCACCCTGCACGTACGGCTCGCTGAGGCGGTCAGGGAGGGCGAGGCGGCCAGGGCCGAGGAGCTGACCCGGCAGATCGCCGTCGGCGCCCTGCACGAACTGGATGTCCTCGCGCCCTGAACCACCGCGGCACGGGATAGTGGGTGCGGACGAAGTGCGTGCGTAGGCGTGAGGAAAGGCAGGTCCTGGGATGTCGCAACAGGTACAAGGGGTCGTCGCACCCGGAAAGAACGAGCCGGTGCGGGTCGAGACGATCGTTGTACCGGATCCCGGCCCCGGCGAGGCCGTGGTGAAGGTGCAGGCGTGCGGCGTCTGCCACACCGATCTGCACTACAAGCAGGGCGGGATCAACGACGAGTTCCCGTTCCTGCTCGGGCACGAGGCGGCGGGTCTGGTCGAATCGGTCGGCGAAGGTGTCACGGACGTGGCACCGGGCGATTTCGTCGTCCTCAACTGGCGCGCCGTGTGCGGCAACTGCCGTGCCTGTCTGCGCGGCAGGCCCTGGTACTGCTTCAACACCCACAACGCGAAGCAGAAGATGACCCTGACCGACGGCACGGAGCTGTCGCCGGCGCTCGGTATCGGCGCGTTCGCGGAGAAGACCCTGGTCGCCGCCGGGCAGTGCACGAAGGTCGACCCGACCGTCTCCCCGGCCGTGGCGGGACTGCTCGGCTGCGGGGTGATGGCGGGCATCGGCGCCGCGATCAACACCGGCCAGGTCGGCAGGGGCGACACGGTCGCCGTGATCGGCTGCGGCGGGGTCGGTGACGCGGCCGTGGTCGGCGCGCGCCTCGCGGGCGCCGCCCGGATCATCGCCGTCGACGTCGACGACCGGAAGCTGGCCACGGCCAGGACGATGGGCGCCACCCACACCGTCAACTCGTCGGGGACGGATCCCGTCGAGGCGATCCGCGCCCTCACCGGCGGGTTCGGCGCCGATGTCGTCATCGAGGCGGTCGGCCGCCCCGAGACGTACAAGCAGGCGTTCTACGCCCGCGATCTGGCCGGCACCGTCGTCCTGGTGGGGGTGCCCACCCCGGAGATGACGCTCGAACTGCCGCTGCTGGACGTCTTCGGCCGCGGCGGCGCGCTCAAGTCGTCCTGGTACGGCGACTGTCTGCCGTCCCGGGACTTCCCGATGCTCATCGATCTGCACCAGCAAGGCAGGATCGATCTGGAGGCGTTCGTCACCGAGAAGGTGGGCCTGGGCGACGTCGAGTCGGCGTTCTCCCGCATGGGCGACGGCGATGTGCTGCGTTCGGTCGTGATGCTCTGATGGCTGCCCGTATCGACCACCTCGTCACCTCAGGCACCTTCTCCCTCGACGGCGGCACCTGGGACGTCGACAACAACGTCTGGATCGTCGGGGACGACTCCGAGGCGATCGTCATCGACGCCGCGCACGACGCCGGCAGCATCGAGACGGCGCTCGGCGGCCGCGTCCTGCGCGCGATCATCTCCACCCACGGCCATGACGACCACATCGACGCGGCCCCCGAACTGGCCGCGATGACCGACGCGCCCGTCATGCTCCACCCCGACGACCTCCAGCTCTGGAAGCAGACCCACCCGGGTCTCGCCCCGGACGAGGAACTGTCCGACGGGCAGACCATCACCATCGGCGGCACGACCCTGACCGTGCTGCACACACCGGGCCACACACCGGGCGCGATCTGCCTCTACGCGCCCGCACTCGGCACGGTCTTCACCGGCGACACGCTGTTCCAGGGCGGCCCCGGCGCGACGGGACGGTCCTTCTCGGACTTCCCGACGATCATCAACTCGATCCGCGACCGGCTGTTCACGCTCCCGCCCGAGACCGTCGTACGTACCGGGCACGGCGATTCGACCACCATCGGCGACGAGTCACCGCACCTGGACGAATGGATTCAGCGCGGCAGTTGAGCGGGCGGTTCGGCACGTCGTCCCGGCCGGGCGGAGCCCCGTCGGGACGACGCGCTGAACCACGCCATCTCGGGTAGCGTGACTCGCAGGACAGAGCAGGACATAACCCATCCGGTCGCCTTCCGCCGCCGGCCTCTCCGTCGATCTCCGGCGCTTTCGAACCGTCGGCGGCGTGACGTCCACGTCCACATTCCGGCCGGACGCTCGAAAGGAATCCGCGTCATGCCCTTCGCGACCGCCCAAGACGGCACCGACATCTACTACAAGGACTGGGGCTCGGGACAGCCCGTCGTGTTCTCGCACGGCTGGCCGCTGAACGCCGACGCCTGGGACGCCCAGCTGCAGTTCATGGCCGACAACGGCTTCCGCGCCATCGCCCACGACCGGCGCGGCGGCGGCCGCTCCGGGCAGACCTGGGACGGCAACGACCTCGACACGTACGCCGACGACCTGGCGGCGGTCATCGAAAAGCTCGACCTGCACGACGTCATCCTGGTCGGCCACTCGACGGGCGGCGGCGAGGTCACCCGCTACATCGGCAGGCACGGCACAGGACGCGTCGCCAAGGCCGTACTGCTCGGCGCGATCCCGCCGCTGATGCTCAAGACCGAGGCGAACCCCGAGGGGCTGCCGATCGAGGTCTTCGACCAGATCAGGGCGGGCGTCGCGAACGACCGCTCGCAGTTCTACCAGGACCTCAGCGAGTCGTTCTACGGCGCCAACCGCGAAGGATCGACCGTCACCCAGGGCATCCGTGACCAGTTCTGGCTCTGGTCGATGACGGTCGGCATCAAGGGCGCGTACGACTGCGTCAAGGCGTTCTCCGAGACCGACCTCACCGAGGACCTGAAGAAGTTCGACGTGCCCACCTTGATCGTGCACGGCGACGACGACCAGATCGTGCCGATCGTGGCCGCGGGAGCCAAGTCCTCCAAGATCGTCAAGGACGTGACCTACAAGGTCTACCCGGGCGCCCCGCACGGCCTCGCGATGGTCCCGGTGTTCGCGGACGTCTTCAACAAGGACCTCCTCGAATTCGCCCGCGGCTGACCGGCCCCGGCAGCCCCCCGCACCTCGGCGGTCCCGCGCTCACCAGCGCGGGATCGTCGGTGTCACCCAGTCCGCCTCCGCCTTGCGCATCGCCGCCGCGTCGTCGCGTTCGCGCATCGTGCCGTCGTCGTCCAGCCAGCGGCGGTGCAGGCGGTCCAGTGCGGCGCGGTCGAGTTCGACGCCGAGGCCCGGAGTGTCGGAGACCGTGAGCCGGCCGTCCTCGAAGGTGTGCCGGGCGGTGATCACGTCCTCCGTCTGCCAGGGGTAGTGACTGTCGCAGGCGTAGTCGAGGTTGGGTACGGTCGCCGCGACATGGGTCATCGCCGCCAGGCTGATGCCCAGGTGGGTGTTGGAGTGCATGGAGAGGCCGACGCCGAACGTGCGGCAGATGGCGGCGAGTTCGCGGGTACGGTGCAGGCCGCCCCAGTAGTGGTGGTCGGAGAGCACGACCTGGACGGCGTCGCGGGCGAAGGCGTCGGCGATCTCCGGGAGGGTGGTCACGCACATGTTGGTGGCCAGCGGGACCGACGTGCCGGCCGACACCTCGGCCATCCGGTCCGTGCCGGTCGCCGGGTCCTCCAGGTATTCGAGCACGTCGGCCAGCTGCTCGGCGACGTACAGCGAAGTCGGCACCGACCAGGCGCCGTTGGGGTCGAGCCGCAGCGGCTGCCCGGGGAACGCCTCGGCGAGTGCGCGGACGGCGGCGATCTCCTGCTCGGGTGCGAAGACGCCGCCCTTGAGCTTGAACGACGAGAAGCCGTACTCCTGGGCGAACCTGCGGGCCTGGGCCACGACCCCGGCCGGGTCGACCGCGGCGCCCCAGCCGTCTTGTTCGCCGCCCTCGGGATGCGCGGCCCAGCGGTAGAAGAGATACGCGCTGTACTCGACGGTGTCGCGGACCTTGCCGCCGAGCAGGGCGTGCACCGGCAGCCCGAGCGTCTTGCCGAACGCGTCGAGACAGGCGACCTCGAAGCCGGAGACGACCGAGAGCCGGAGCTTGTCCGCCGTCTGCACCCCGCGCAGACCGCCCGCGTCGACCCGCCCGTCGGTGCTGCCCGGGTCGCCGCAGACCTCGGCGGCCAGCTCGAACAGGCCGTTCACGTCGCTGACCTGCCGGCCCGGCAGCGCCTCGGCCAGCGGCCGGGCGAGGTCCAGATACTTCCCGTCGCCGTACGTCTCGCCGACGCCGGTGACCCCGTCCCGGGTGATCACCTCGACGATGAGCCGCGGCGTGTACGGCTGATGCACGCCCTGGGTGTTGAGCAGGGGCGGATCGGCGATGAGGATCGGGGTGAGCCGGACCTGGTCGATGAGCAGCGCGGTATTCATACATGAACTGTATTCATAGACACGACCCGTAGACCAGAGGGTCCTCGGTCCGCACCGGCCAGAGGCTGGACTACATACCGACTGGTCGGCATCATGAGATCGGATCACCCACCGTCTTCGGAGGTACGCACGATGAGCTCAGCTCCCCCGCCAGGACTCGACCCCGAGCGGCTGCGCGGCCATCTCGACCGCGAACGCCCCGGACTGGTGGGCGGACCGCTCAGTGCCCGCATGTTCCAGGGCGGCCGGTCGAACCTGACATACGTCGTCACGGACGATACCGGCAGCGTGACGGACGGCGCGGGCCGCTGGGTGGTCCGCAGGCCGCCGCTGGGGCATGTGCTGGCCACGGCGCACGACATGAAGCGCGAGTACCGCGTGATCAGCGCGCTGCACCCGACGGCCGTCCCGGTGCCGGAGCCGCTGCTGCTCTGCGAGGACGACGCGGTGCTCGGCGCGCCGTTCTACGTCATGGAGTACGTGGCGGGCACGCCGTACCGCACCGCCGAACAGCTCGCCCCGCTCGGCCCGGAGCGGACCCGCGCCGCCGTCCTGGCGCTGGTCGACACGCTCGTCGAGCTGCACGCCGTGGACCCCGCGTCGGTGGGCCTCGGGGACTTCGGGCGGCCCGAGGGCTTCCTCGACCGGCAGCTGCGCCGCTGGGGCAAGCAGCTCGACGGGTCCCGCAACCGCGAGCTGCCCGGCATCGACGAGCTGCACGCGGCCCTCGGCCGGGCACTGCCCGACTCCCCCGCGCCGACGGTGATCCACGGCGACTACCGGCTCGACAACGTCCTGCTCGGCGACGACGACCGGATCAAGGCGGTGCTCGACTGGGAGATGTCGACGCTCGGCGACCCGCTCACCGACCTGGGCCTGCTGGTGATGTACAGCGCCCGGCTCGAACTGGTCGGCTCCCCGATCAGCACGACGGCGGGCGCGCCGGGCCATCCGACGCCGGGCGAGCTGATCGAGCGGTACGCGAGCCGGTCGGGCCGGGACGCCACCGCCATCAACTGGTACACGGCGTTCGCCTGGTTCAAGCTCGCCGTGATCCTGGAGGGCATCCACTACCGCTACACGCTCGGTCAGACGGTCGGCCCCGGCTTCGACCAGATCGGCGATCTCGTCCCCCTGTTCATCCAGCACGGGCTCACCACCCTCCAGGAAGGCTGAGTACACCCCATGGACTTCGCATTCGACGCCCGCACCGAAGAGCTGCGGGAGAGGCTGCTCGCCTTCATGGACGAGCACGTGCACCCGGCCGAGGAGGTCGCGCACGCGCAGCGCGCCGAGCTGGCGAGCCCCTGGGACACCCCCGCGATCGTGGGGGAACTCAAGGCCGAGGCCCGCAGGCAGGGCCTGTGGAACCTCTTCCTGCCGGACGCCGAGTACGGCGCGGGGCTGACCAATCTGCAGTACGCGCCGCTCGCCGAGATCACCGGCCGCTCCCCGCAGCTCGCCCCGACGGCGCTGAACTGCGCGGCCCCCGACACCGGGAACATGGAGCTGCTGGCCCAGTTCGCCACCGAGCAGCAGAAGAAGCAGTGGCTGGAGCCGCTGCTGGCGGGCGAGATCCGGTCCGCCTTCGCGATGACGGAGCCCGAGGTGGCCTCGTCGGACGCGACGAACATCCGGACCCGGATCGACCGGGACGGCGACGACTACGTCGTCAACGGGCGCAAGTGGTACATCTCCGGGGCGATGAACCCGGACTGCAAGATCTTCATCGTGATGGGCAAGACCGACCCGGACGGCGAGGACGTCCGCCGCCAGCAGTCGATGGTGCTGGTCCCGCGCGACACACCGGGCGTCGAGGTGCGGCGCGCCATGCAGGTGTACGGCTACGAGGACCACTTCCACGGCGGCCACGCCGAGGTGGTCTTCGACGACGTGCGGGTGCCCGCCGCGAATCTGGTCGGTGAGGAGGGCGGCGGTTTCGCCATCGCGCAGGCGCGGCTCGGTCCCGGCCGGATCCACCACTGCATGCGGCTGATCGGCATGGCGGAGCGGGCCATCGAGCTGATGTGCCGGCGCGCGGTGTCCCGTACGGCCTTCGGCCGGCCGATCGCCCAGCAGGGCGTCGTGCAGAACTGGATCGCGGACGCCCGGGTGACGGTCGAACAGCTGCGGCTGCTCGTGCTCAAGACGGCCTGGCTGATGGACACGGCGGGCAACCGGGGCGCGCACACCGAGATCCAGGCCATCAAGATCGCCACGCCGCGCGCGGTGGTCGACATCATCGACCGCGCGGTCCAGCTGCACGGCGCGGGCGGGGTCAGCCAGGACTTCCCGCTGGCCGAACTGTGGGCGGCGGCGCGGACGTTGCGGCTGGCCGACGGGCCCGACGAGGTGCATCAGCGGTCGCTGGCCCGGCGGGAGCTGAAGAAGTACCTATAACCCCCGGGAGCGGCGGTCGATAGCGGGGATGGGTGGCGACCATTCGCCACCCATTTCAGCTATTCCAGTGACAATCACCCCGAGAGCAGACATCTCGGCTCCTCCCCTGGCTAGCGTCGTCATCGCTTTGTCGACTCCACCACAGGGGGAATCACCCATGCGTAAGCGTTCCGTCACCGTTCTGGCCGTGGCCGCCGCGTTCGTCGGCGTCCTCGCCACCGCACCCACCGCGTCCGCCGAGGCCAACCCGGCCGGCTGCCCGAAGCAGTACTTCTGCGCGTACTCCGGCGAAGGCGAGTCCGGCCGGCTGCTGCTGAAGACGGCGGGCAACTGGTCGGGCAACATCCCGGGCGTGAAGTCCTTCTTCAACAACGGCGTCAAGTTCGCCGGCGCCGACCATGTCCAGGCGTCCTGGAACTACAACGGCAGCAGCTGGGGCAACTGCTTCCACTACAACCCGGGCCCCGGGGAGTACAAGGCGGACTTCGACAGCATCACGCTGACGAAGGTGGTGTGGCGCGGCGAATGCTGACGACCTAGGGGCGCAGCGCCCGCAGCAGGAGGTCGGCCAGGTGGTCGGCCACCTGCTGCGGGGTGAGCGGGCCCGCCGGGCGGTACCACGTCGACAGGTGGTGGACGGACCCGAAGTGGTAGTCCACCACCAGGTCGGACGGGGTCGCCGTGGAGAACACCCCGCTGCGCTGGCCCTCTTCGACCAGCGCGCGGAACCGCTCGTGGTAGTGCCGCCGCTCCATCCGCACCTGCTTGTTCTTCTCCGGGCTCAGATGGTGCATCGAGCGGAAGAAGATGGCCGCGTCGTCCAGGTTCTCGATCGTCGTCACGACCACGTCGGCTGCGGCCGCGCGCAGCCGCTGCTCCACCGGTTCGTCGGCGTCCGCGAAGGCGTCGAGCCGCTCCTGCTGGAGGCGCAGCACCCGCGCGTAGACCTCCTGGAGGAGGTCTTCCTTGGAGCCGAAGTAGTGGTAGAGGGCGCCCTTGGTGACGCCAGCCGCCTCGACGATCTCCTGGACCGAGGTCCGGTCGTAGCCCTGCTCGGCGAAGAGCCGGGTGGCGGCGGCCAGCAGCCGCTGGGGGACGGGCGTGCCGTTGCCCTCCGTCGTCCTGGCCATGTGCCGCCACCGCCTTGTCTCTTCGTGCCGTCCGCAGTCGCTGTTACGTCAGGGAACGCAGTTCCCTGCGCAGGATCTTCCCACTCGTGGTCTTGGGCAGCTCGGGCAGGATGTCGACCACGCGCGGGTACTTGTAAGCGGCGAGGCGTTCCTTGCAGTAGCCGGCCAGTTCCTCGGGGGTCGCCGTCGCGCCGGGGCGCAGGCTGACATAGGCCTTGACGCTCTCGCCCCGGTACGGGTCGGGGATGCCGACGACGGCCGCCTCCCGCACCTGGGGGTGGGTGTAGAGGACGTCCTCGACCTCGCGCGGCCAGACCTTGAACCCCGACGCGTTGATCATGTCCTTCTTGCGGTCGACCACGTAGAGCCAGCCGTCGGTGTCCATGAACCCGATGTCGCCGGTGCGCAGTTCGCCGTCGGGGAACGCGTCGGCGGTGGCCGTGGGCAGCCGCCAGTAGCCGGCGACGACCTGCGGGCCGCGTACGGCGATCTCGCCCTGTTCGCCGAAGGGCATGTCGTCGCCGTTGTCGTCGATGATCCGTACGACCGTGTCGGGGCCCGGCACGCCGACCGACAGCGTCCCGGACGCCGGGTCGACGGGGGCCTCCAGCTGGGGCGGTACGGAGGCGCAGGGCGCCGTGCACTCGGTGAGGCCGTAGCCGTTGCGTATGTACGGGCCGAAGCCGGCCCGGAACTTCTCCACCAGGGCGGGCGGCAGCGGCGCGCCGCCGGACGAGATCTGCTGGAAGGAGCTGAAGTGCTCCGGGGTGACGTCCGGGTGCGCGGCGAGCGCCATGAAGGCGGTGGAGGGGCCGACGGTGTACGCGGGGCGGTGCTCGGCGAAGGCGTCGAGGACGACACCGGACTCGAAGCGGTAGGCGAGGGCGAGGGTGCCCGCGTTGGCGAAGCAGGCGGCGAGTTCGCAGACCATGCCGGTGATGTGGAAGAGCGGTGCGAGGGCGAAGTAGCAGGCTCCCTCGGTGATGCCCTGGCCGGTGCGCTGGCGTTCGGCGTTGACCATGATGTTGCGGTGGGCGTTCATGGCGCCCTTGGGTTTGCCGCTGGTGCCCGAGGTGTAGCTGATCAGTGCCACGTCGTCGGTGCCGGGGTCACGCTCGGCGGGCGCGGGCAGACCGCGGCGGGCGACGGCGAGCAGATCGTCGGTGTCGTCCGGCTTCGGCAGCTTCGCCGAGCCGAGGACGCGCGGGTCGTCGCGGGTCTGGAGCCCGTGTTCGTCGGCGGTGACGGCGATCCGTACGGGCGAGGCGGCGGCCGTGTCGCGCAGATACCCCTCCCAGGCGCGGTCCGAGCAGATCAGCGCCGTCACCTCGGCGTCGTGCAGGACGTGCCCGACCTCGGCCGACTTGTACATCGGGTTGAGCGGTACGACGATCGCGCCGGCCTTCCAGGCCCCGAGCAGCGCGAGCACGAAGTGCGGGCTGTTCTGGAGCATGATCGCGACCCGGTCGCCGCGCTCCAGGCCACGGGCGGCGAGATGTCCCGCCACCGAGTCGGAGAGCTGGTCGGTCTCGCGGTAGGTGAGCCGGCCGTCGAAGTAGACGAGCGCGGTCCTGTCGGGGGCGCGCCCGGCCGACGCCCTGAACGCGTCCACGACTCCGGCCGCCGGGTGGATGTCGGCCCGCTGGACCTCGCTGAGCAGGCCGAGCCAGGGCTTGGCCGCATAGATCGACGGCGTCATTCCGCGGCTCCTTCCCACTTCTGCTGGATGTGGTTCATGGTGGACAGCCAGCGGTCGGGGTCCCCGGCGCGTGCCTGGTAGTAGCCGGCGACCTCGGGGTGCGGCAGGACCAGGAACCGGTCGTCGGCCATGGCCGCGAAGAGGGCGTCGGCGACGGCCTCCGGTTCGATGGCGGTCGGCGCGAGGACGAGGTCGCCCGCTGTGCCGGAGGCGGTCAGCATGTCGGTGCGTACGCCCTGCGGGCAGATGGCGTGGACCTTGATGCCGCGGTGCCGGTAGGTGAGGGAGAGCCACTCCGCGTAGGCCAGGGCGCCGTGCTTGGTGACGCTGTACGGCGCCGCGCCGATCATCGTGAGCAGTCCGGCGGCGGAGACGGTGGAGACGAAGCGGCCGCTGCCGCGCTCCAGCCAGCCGGGGAGCAGGGCCTTGCTCGCCCGTACGTGCGCCATCACGTTGACGTCCCAGGCGAGCGCCCAGACGTCTTCCGGCGCCTGTTCGTCGCCGCCCGAGCCGACGCCCGCGTTGGCGCAGTAGATGTCGACGGTGCCGCCGAGCGCCTCGCGCGCGGCGTCCACGATCAGGGAGGCGTCCCCGGGGACGGCGATGGCGCCGGTCTCCTCGGCGACGGCAGCGGCCTTGGCCGCGTCGAGGTCGTTGACCACCACGCGAGCGCCTTCGGCGGCGAACCGGCGGGCGAGTGCGGCGCCGATGCCCCCTCCGGCTCCTGTCACGACAACCCCCGCGCCCTGCACCGTACCCATCGGCACCTGCCCTTCCGGTTCGTCGCCGACCGCGGTCAACCACAGCCGGTCCCCAGCAGACTAACCAGTCGGTATGTTGCAGGGGAAGGGCCGGGATGCGCCCCGTCGGCGCCGCTTCGTTCCCCGGCACGGTGACGGGTACTACCGTGCGTGGGCATGACAGACAGCGCGAGCAACCGAGGCAGCGGTACGAATCTTTCCCGGCGGGGCCTGCTGGCGGCGGGCGGCGCGACCGCGGCGGCGGGGGCGCTGGCGG
>NZ_JTIY01000001.1:4663052-4693083 GCF_000818175.1 Streptomyces sp. AcH 505 | reverse complement strand
GGCTGCGACCGGCTGGCCGACAACCGCTACCGGCAGCTGTCGGGGCAGCGGGTGGGCGTCGTCACCAACCCGACCGGCATCACCCAGGACGTGCGCCACATCGTCGACGTCATGCACGCCGACGACCGGGTCGACCTGGTGGCCGTCTTCGGCCCCGAGCACGGCTTCCGCGGCACCGCACAGGCCGGCGGCTCCGAGGGGCGCTACGACGACCCGGCGACCGGGCTGCCGGTCTACGACACGTACCAGGTCAGCGGGCAGAAGCTGGCCGACGTCTTCACCGCGTCCGGGGTGGACACGGTCGTCTTCGACATCCAGGACGCGGGCGCCCGCTTCTACACGTACATCTGGACGCTGTACGACTGCATGGAGGCGGCCGCGCTCGCCGGGAAGCGCTTCGTCGTACTGGACCGGCCGAACCCGGTCACCGGGCGGTCCGCGACCGGGCCCGTGCTGCACGAGGAGTTCGCGAGCTTCGTCGGCCGCAAGCCGGTCTCGCAGGCGCACGGGATGACGGCGGCCGAGCTGGCGCTGCTGTTCAACGGGGAGTTCCTGGCGAAGCCGGTGGAGCTGACGACGGTCGAGGTGACCGGCTGGCGGCGCGCCGACTTCTTCGACGCGACGGGTCTCCCCTGGGTGCCGCCGAGCCCCAACATGCCGACGCCCGACACGGCGCTGGTGTACTCCGGCACCTGCCTCTTCGAGGGGACGAACGTCTCGGAGGGGCGCGGCACGACCCGCCCGTTCGAGACCCTGGGCGCCGAGACGGTCGACGGCGCGTGGGCGGCGGCCGCCACGGCCGAGGAACTGCCCGGTGTGCACTTCCGTGAGGCGTATTTCGCGCCGACGTTCTCGAAGTTCACCGGCAAGACCATCGGTGGGGTGGAGTTGCATGTCCATGACCGCGCTGCGTTCGACCCGGTGCGTACCGGCGTGGCGCTGCTGGTGACGGCGAAGCGGGTGTGGAGCGGTTTCGCCTGGCGCGCGGACCACTACATCGACACGCTGTCGGGCTCGGCGCGGCTGCGGACGATGATCGACGCGGGGGCGGGCACGGACGAGGTGGTCGGCGCCTGGCAGGACGAGCTGGCGGCGTTCCGCGCCGTGCGCCGGGGCTATCTGCTCTACCGGTGAAAA
This sequence comes from Streptomyces sp. AcH 505, assembly GCF_000818175.1. Lineage (GTDB taxonomy): Bacteria > Actinomycetota > Actinomycetes > Streptomycetales > Streptomycetaceae > Streptomyces. Next base: position 4,691,946 of record NZ_JTIY01000001.1, on the reverse strand, counting down.
TGTGGCGTTACCGTGAACGTGGATGGTGTTTTTCGAACCCTCACGCGAAGGAGTCTCCTCGCACGCATTAATTGCGGATGAGAATCACCCGAGTTGTCCGTCCTCCGGACTTGTTTTGTTTTTTGATGGATCCGAATGGGGCAGGCGTACGTCCATTCCACAACGCCGAAGTACCAGCGACGGAGGTGGCAGGCGATGGCCAAATTTCGGAGTCTCGCGAGACAGGTGCGCGACCCGCGGTGTGATCTGGCTTTGCGGCGGTACTCACTGCGCAAGTGCCTTGAAAGATTCGCCCCTTACGGGCACCGGGCGACCTGGGACCATCTGTGCGCACGGCACGGCATAGAACCGGAGGACCGGGCACCGGACCCGGCGCGGCTGGTGGCCGCGCTGGACGAACTGGAAGAGGCGCGGGCGGTCTGGCTCGCGTACGAGGTCGATTTCGCCGAGCGGCGCAAGCGTGAGAAGCACGACGGGCTGCGGCGGCCCGGGAGCTTCGACGACTGGCACCGGCTCACCTGGGGCGGCAACGGTGTGGCCCGCTGCGACAACCCCGCGGTGCACCCGGCCGAGTCGCTGGCGGAGGTGCTGCGCCGGCTGATCGCCGGGCTCGAATCAGGACCTGGCACGGTCTGCCCGGTGTGCGCGCAGCGCGGCATCGCCTGGGCACCGAACCTCTCGCACGAACCCTGGTCAGGACCCGTCTGCACGAGCTGCGGCATCGTTGTGCCGGAGCCGGTGCTCACGACGGAGGCGCTGGACCGGGCCAAACAGAACAAGACACTCGCTTCGGTGGCGTAGCGCGCGGATGACCCATGTCATGCCCCGGGCCATGATCCAGGTCTGTCTGAACGGACCACGGAGCGCGGCCGACCACGCCGCTGTGCCGATGTCGCCGGGTGCGGCGGCCGAGGCGGCGGCACGCGCGGTCGCGGCGGGCGCCGTCGACGTGCATGTCCACCCGAAGACGCCGTGCGGACAGGACACCCTCTCGGCGAGGGCGGTCGCGGAGACGGTCACGGCGGTACGGGCGGCGGTGCCGGGCGTCCTGGTCGGGGTGACGACGGGGGCCTGGGCGGAAGCCGACCCGGAGCGGCGTGTGGCGCGTGTGCGCGCCTGGACGGTGCTGCCGGACCACGCGTCGGTGAACTGGCACGAGCCGGGCGCCGAGGAGGTCGCCGCGGCGTTGCTGGAGCGCGGGGTCGGCGTGGAGGCGGGGATCTGGTCGGGCACGGACGGTGCGCGGCGCTTTCTCGGCTCGCCGCTGGGGCCACGGGTGCTGCGGGTGCTCGCCGAGGTCACGGACACCGGCCCGGACACGGCGCGGGACACGGCGCGCTCGCTGCTGGGCGCTCTGGGCGCGGCGCACGGCAGGCCCGTACTGCTGCACGGTGAGGACGGTGGCGCGTGGCCGGTGCTGCGGCTCGCCCTGGAGCTGGGCCTGGACACCCGGATCGGCCTTGAGGACGTCCTGCTGCTGCCGGACGGCCGCCCGGCGACCTCCAACGCGGACCTCGTGGCGGCGGCCCGCGCGCAGGCGGACGCGCGCTAGGCCCTGTCCGGCCGATCTTCGCGGGCCCGCGACGCCTGGCACGGCACCTCGCTGCGTTGTCCTAGGCGCGGCCGGGGTAGAGCCGGGAGCCGCTCATCCGGTCGCCGAAGACATCGCCCGGGTTGGACAGCGCGCAGGTCTCCAACGACAGGCAGCCGCAGCCGATGCACTCGGTCAGCGTGTCCCGCAGCCTGCCCAACTGCTTGATGCGCTCGTCCAGTTCGGAGCGCCACGCCTCGGAGAGACGCGCCCAGTCCGCACGGGTGGGGGTGCGCTCCTCGGGCAGCTGCCCCAGCGCGTCCCTGATGGTGGCGAGCGGGATGCCGAGCCGCTGGGCGGCCCGTACGAAGGCGACCCGGCGCAGCGCGTCCCGGCCGTAGCGGCGCTGGTTGCCGCTCGTCCTGCGGCTGGTGATCAGCCCTTTGGACTCGTAGAAGTGCAGGGCCGAGACGGCGGCGCCACTGCGCGCCGAGAGCTGGCCGACGGTGAGTTCATGGATCTGCTCCGGGATCTGCGGCACCCCTCGGAGCCTACTGGGCCTGCCGCGTTGACAGGACGCGGCAGCCGTCGCCATGCTGAGCAAGCGCTTAGACATCGCTTCGAGAGAGTTCGAGAGAGCAGGGGCCGGACATGGCAGAGCCGAGGGTCTTCACATCCGCCGACGAGCTGCGCGCCGGGATCGGTGAGCAGCTGGGACACAGCGACTGGCTGGAGATCGACCAGAAGCGGATCGATCTGTTCGCGGACGCGACCGGCGACCACCAGTGGATCCATGTGGACCCGGAGCGCGCGGCGCGGGGGCCCTTCGGCACGACGATCGCGCACGGCTATCTGACGCTGTCGCTGCTGCCGGTGCTCGTCCCGCAGATCGTCCAGGTCGAGAACGTGAAGATGGGCATCAACTACGGGACCAACAAGGTCCGTTTCCCCTCCCCCGTGCCCGTGGGCTCGCGGTTGCGCGCCTCCGCCGTCCTGCGGGACGTCACGCCGGCGAGCGGCGGCGCCCAGCAGGTCACGGTCGAGGTGACGGTCGAGCGCGAGGGCGGCGACAAGCCGGTCTGCGTCGCGGAGTCGGTCTCCCGCTACTACTTCTGACCTGGCCGCCGGTCCTGGTCGCCGCCCCGGGGGGCGGCGACCATCCGCAGGACGAGGTCGGCGTAGAGCGCGCCGACCTCGTCGGGCGTCCGGTGTCCGCGCGAGTTGAACCAGCGCGCCACGTCGATGCACAGGGACAGCACGGCGAGTGTCGTGCCCGTCAGGTCCGGTACGTCGAACTCGCCGTCCCGCACCCCGTCGGCCAGGATGCGGCGCACCACGGCGTCGCTCTCCCGGCGCAGCTTGACGATCTCGACGCGGTGCTCGGGGGCGAGCGCGTCCAGTTCGTACTGGACGACGCGCGCCGTCGTGTGCCGCTCCGCGTGCCAGCGCACGAAGGCGCTGACGGCTTCGGCGAGCCGCTCCGACGCGCTGCCGCCGCCCGTCTCGGCCGCCGTGAGCAGCGCCAGGGCCCGGTCGTGGCCGATCCGGCTGATCCGGTGGAGCAGCTCTTCCTTGGTCTTGTAGTGGATGTAGAGCGCCGCGGGGCTCATGCCCGCGCGGCCCGCGATGTCACGGGTGGTGGTGGCGTGGTAGCCGCGCTCGGCGAACGCCTCGACGGCGGCGACCAGCAGCCGCCTGGCCGCCTCGGGGGTCACCTCGCCCCATGGCTTGTCGCCGCCGTCACCGGCCGGCTGTTCCGCCGTACGCATCGCTCGCCCCTTCCACTCGGCAGGACGAACACCATACCCCGAAGCTGAGCAAGCGCTTAGGACGCGTCGGTCAGAGCTTCTGGAACGGGTCGTGCTCGGCGAGGATCTTCTCCAGTCTCGCCTGGTCGACCCGGCTGACGATCTGGCCCTCCTGCTGGCGGTCCCTGACCACCTTGGCCAGGGTGAAGGCCGACGTGGTCAGGTACAGCACCCCGATGGCGAGGAAGCCGCGCACCCACGCGTCGGCGTCGAGGCGCAGGATGCCGATGGTGACGGCGGCGAGGGCGAGGCCGAAGGAGGCGACGGCCTGTCCGTAGAAGGCGGCGGTGTTGCTCTGCTTCACAGGTGTGTCGGTCATGGGTCCAGCATCGGGAACCGCGGCCCGCGCCACATCCGTACTGCTACTCACCCGGTACTCAACGACCCCGCAGCCGGCGCCAGGACAGCGGCGGGGCGGCGGGGCGTCCGGGTACGGCCTCCGGTACCGCGCCCAGGCCGCGTTCAGAACGCGGAGACCCCGGTGAGCGCACGGCCGATGATGAGTTTCTGGATCTGGCTGGTGCCCTCGTAGAGGGTCATCACCCGGGCGTCACGCAGCAGTTTGCCGACCGGGTACTCGTCGATGTACCCGTAACCGCCGTACACCTGGATCGCGTTGCCCGCCGCGCGCACCGCCGCCTCCGACGCGAAGAGCTTCGCCTGCGAGGCCGCGGTGGCGAACTCGACCCCCCTGTCGATGAGATCGGCAACGCGCCAGGTCAGCAGCCGGGCCGCGTCGACGTCCACGGCGATGTCGCTGAGCAGCTCCTGGACGAGCTGGTGGTGGGCGATGGACTTGCCGAACTGCTCGCGCTCCCCCGCGTATCCGACGGCCGCCTCCAGCGCCGCGCGCGCGATGCCGACGCAGCCGGCCGCGACCGCCATCCGCCCCTTGGCGAGCGCGGACATGGCGATCGAGAAGCCCTTGCCCTCAGGACCCAGCAGGGCGCCCGCCGGGACCCGCACGCCGTCCAGAACCAGCTCGGCCGTGGCCTGGCCGCGCAGCCCCAGCTTGCCGTGCAGGGTGCGCCGGGTCAGGCCGGGCGAGTCGGCGGGTACGAGGAAGGCGGAGATGCCCCGGTGCCCCGGGGTGTCGTTGGTCCGCGCGAAGAGCAGGACCACATCGGCCCAGGTGCCGTTGGTGATGAACATCTTGCTGCCGCTGATCACCCAGTCGTCGCCGTCCCTGACGGCTTTCGTGATCAGATTGCCCGCGTCGGAGCCGGTGCCCGGCTCGGTGAGGCCGAAGCAGCCGATGGCCTCGCCGGAGGTGATCCCCGGCAGCCAGGCGCGCTTCTGCTCCTCGCTCCCCCAGGCCAGCACGGTCTTGCCGACCAGGCCGAGGGAGACGGAGACGATGCCGCGCACGGACGAGTCGCCGCGCCCCAGCTCCTCGGTGACCAGGCAGTACGAGAGATGGTCGCCGCCCGAACCGCCGTACTCCTCCGGCACGGTGAGACCGAGGAAGCCGAGCGCGCCGAGCTTGCCCACGATCGCGCGGTCGACGCTCTCCGCCCTGTCCCACTCGGCGGCGTGCGGGGCGATCTCCCGGTCCACGAAGTCGCGCGCCAGCTCCCGTACGGCTTCCTGCTCCTCGCTGAGCTCCAGATTCACAGCGGTACCTGCTCCCCTTCACTTTAATTAGCACTGCTAGTTTACGCAGGGCAGCCCTTACTATGTGCGCCATGGCCAGACCGCGCAAGCCCCTGCTCAGCCGAGACCGCATCGTCGCCACGGCGAGCGCGCTCGTGGACGCCGAGGGCCTGGAAGCGGTCTCCACCCGCAGGCTCGCCGCCGAGCTGGGGGTGAGCGGCCCCTCGCTCTACAACCACTTCCGTACGAAGGACGAGATCCTCGAAGCCGTGGCGGACGCGGTCAGCGCCCAGGTCGACCTGTCGATGTTCGACGAGAGCGACGGACGCGACTGGCGCACCGCGCTGCACGACTGGGCGCTCTCCTACCGCGCGGCCCTCACCGACCACCCGCACATCGTGCCGGTGCTGGCGCGCGGCCCCGGACGGCGGCCGGCCGGGCTGCGGGTGGCCGACGCGGTCTTCGGCGCGATGGTCAGGGCGGGCTGGCCGCCGGCCCAGGCCACGTACATCGGCGCGCTGATGCGCTACTTCATCACCGGCTCGGCCCTCGGCTCGTTCGCCCGCGGCTTCCCGGACGACGCGACGGCGTACGACCCGGCCGACTACCCGCACCTCGGCCAGGCCCATCTGCTCGCCGACCGGCAGCGCCAGGTGGACGAGGGCGCGTTCGAGACGGGGCTGCGGGCGCTGGTCGACGGGCTCACCGCGCAGTACGAGCAGCACGCGGCGGCCCGCTGAGCGCAGCGGCCCACTGACCACGGCGGGGCCCGTACCGGCTCAGAAGACGACCAGGGCCCGGCCTCCCCGGCCCGCCAGCATGGCCTCGAAGGCGGCGGGGATGCCGTCGAGCCCGATCCGTTCGGTGACCATCATGCCCAGGTCGAAGCGGCCCGCCCTGATGTGCTCGGCCAGCACCGGCAGGTCCTTCGCCGGGTCGCTGTCGCCGTAGACGCAGCCGGCGAGCGTACGGCCCCAGTGGAACAGCTCCAGGGCGTTGAACGTCACCTCCTGGTCCTTGCCGCCGATGCCGACGACCGTCGTACGGCCGCCGCGCCGGGTGGAGTCCCAGGCGGCGCGGATGGTGACGGCGCGGCCGACGCACTCGACGGCCACGTCGGCGCCATGGCCGCCGGTGAGCTTCCTGATCTCCCTGGCGGTGGTGCCGGAGGCGACGACGTACTCCGTCGCGCCCGCCGCGCGCGCCAGCGCCTCCTTCTCCGGGGTGACGTCCACGGCGATGACGGTCGAGGCGCCCGCGATCCGCGCCGACTGCAGGACGGCGAGACCGACCCCGCCGACGCCGAAGACGACCACGCTCTCTCCGGCGCGCACGCGCGCCGAGTGGTGGACGGCGCCGAAGCCGGTGAGCACGGCGCAGCCGAGCAGCGCGGCGTCGGTGAGCGGCACACCGTCGGGCAGCGGCAGTACGCAGTTGGCCGCGACGACGGTCTCCTCGGCGAAGGCGGCGACATTCAGCCCGGGGTGCAGTTCGGTGCCGTCGGCGGTGCGGGCGTGCACATCGGCCGCGCCCGCCAGCGCGTTGGCGCAGAGCCAGACCTCGCCCAGCTCGCAGGCGTGGCAAGTGCCGCAGGACGGGGCCCAGTTGAGGACGACCTGGTCGCCGGGGGCGACATGGCTGACCCCTTCGCCGACGGAGACGACCGTACCGGCGCCCTCATGGCCGAGCACGGCGGGCACCGGCACCCGCATGGTGCCGTTGGACAGGGACAGGTCGGAGTGGCAGACGCCCGCGGCGGCGAGCCGGACGCGGACCCGGCCGGGGCCCGGCTCGGGGAGTTCGATGTCGCGGATCTCCAGCGGGGCTCCGACTGCGGACAGGACGGCGGCGCGTGTCACGGATGCTTCTCCCGGCTCAGAACTGGAGGGACTTGGTCTGGAGGTACTCGGCGAGGCCGTGCGTGCCCAGCTCGCGGCCGACACCCGACTGCTTGTAACCGCCGAACGGGGCGAGCGGGTTGAACCGGCCGCCGTTGATGTCGACCTGGCCCGTCTCCATCCGCCGGGCGAAGGCCACGGCCTCCGCCTCGTCACCGGCCCAGACGGCGCCCGCGAGGCCGTAGACGGTGCCGTTGGCGATCCGCAGGGCGTCGTCCTCGTCCGCGTAGCGGAGCATCGAGATGACGGGGCCGAAGATCTCCTCCTGCGCGATGGTCATCTCCGGGGTGACGTCGGCGAAGACGGTCGGCGCGACGTAGTAGCCGGCCGGATGGGGCGCTTCGGAGCCGCCCGCGACGAGCCTGGCGCCCGCGGCGACGCCCTGGTCGATGTAACCGCGCACCCGCTCGCGCTGCTTGGCGCTGACGACGGGACCGAGCCGGCTGGCCGGGTCGTGCGGGTCGCCCGCCGCGTACTTGGCGACCGCCGCGCGTGCCAGCTCGACCGCCTCGTCGTACTGGTCGGTGTGGACCAGCATCCGGGTCCACGCGCTGCAGGTCTGGCCGGAGTTGGACATGACGTTGGCGACGCCGACCTTGACGGCCTTGGCGAGGTCGGCGCTCGGCAGGATCACGTTGGCCGACTTGCCGCCCAGCTCCAGCGCGACCCGCTTGACCGCCGCGCCGGCCGTCGCGCCGATCTGCCTGCCGACCGCCGTGGACCCGGTGAAGGAGACCAGGTCGACGCCCTCGTGCGCGGCGAGCGCCTGTCCCGCGACCGCGCCGAGGCCGGTGACGAGGTTGAAGACGCCGGCGGGCAGCCCCGCCTCGTGGACGCACTCGGCGAACAGCTGGGCCACGAGCGGGGTGTCCTCGGCGGGCTTGAGCACCACCGTGCAGCCCGCCGCGAGGGCGGGCGCGACCTTCGCCACGATCTGGTGCAGCGGGTAGTTCCAGGGGGTGATGGCGCCGACCACGCCCACCGGCTCCAGCAGCACGGTCGAGTTGCCCGCCTTCTCCTCGAAGGCGTACGTGCCGGCCAGCTCCGCGAACGAACCGGCCACGGAGATCGGCAGGTTGGCGTGGACGACCTGCGAGAGACCGATGGGGGTGCCCAGTTCGGCGGTGACGGTCTCCGCGATCTCGTCCTTGCGGGCCACCATGGCATCGCGCAGCGCGGCGATCCGCGCGGCGCGCTCGGCGGGCGGGGTGGCGGCCCAGCCGGGGAAGGCGTCGCGCGCGGCGCGTACGGCGGCGTCCACGTCCTGCGCCGTACCGGCGGGGACCTCCGCGATGATCTGCTCGTCCGCCGGGTTGACGACGGCGATCGTCCCGGTACCGGCGGCCGGCCGCCACTCCCCCCGGATGTACATCCCGTCGTGTGCCTTCATCGCCAGTCCTTCCGAGTCCGGATGTGTCAGACCCAAACTAGCGGTGTTAGTTTTACGGCGCCAGGGTGGCAGCCGGTGCGCCCACCCGCCGGGGGTCTGTCGTGTGGATCAGGCCGGGTCAGGGAGCGGGCGCTGGTGCCGTGGATCGCAAGGCGGAGGAGGGAGGCGACGCGGAGCGTCGTCGACCGACGACAACGCCGCGAGGCGCGGTGCCAGCGCCCGCGAGCCCGGCACGATCCACACGACAGACCCCAGGCCCGGTGCGGGTCACCCGTCGAGCCCCGGCAGGTCGCGCGGCGCCGGGCAGATCCGCCGGCCGTAGTTGTCGAAGACGTACAGATGCGCCAGATCGACCAGGAGCGGCACCTGGGCGCCGGGCCGCAGCCACATGTCGGGCCCGGTCCGCACGACCAGGTCGGCGGCGGCGATGGCGGGCCGCTCCGTGTAGCTCACGGGACCCTCCTGCCGCCGCTCCGGCTCGTCGAGCACCCCCACGGAACCGCCGCTGACATGGGCGACCGCGCCCGCGGCGCGCTCCTTGAGCCGCTCCAGCACGCCCGCTCCGCCGCCGCTCTTACGGCGGCGCGGCGCCGTGCGCGGCCTCGGCGATTCGAGATCGGTGACGACGGCCGCCTTGGACCCGGTGTTGAGATGGACCAGCGCCTCGTGCCCCTGGTACTCCATATGCTCGACCAGGCCGCTGAGCGCCACCTCGCCGGGCCGCGCCTGGCTCGGCGGCGCGATCCGCACCGCCTCGGACCGCAGCCCCACGATGACCTCCCTGCCCTGCTGGATACGGAGCAACTGGTGCTCCTGGCTGAGGGGTTCGGGCAGCGGCAGCCGCTGCTTGCCGAGGTTGATCGACATCCGGCCGTCCAGCGGCGCGTACACGACGGCCTGGAGCAGATTGATCCGCGGCGTGCCGATGAAGGCGGCAACGAACACGTTCTCCGGCAGGGCGTACACCTCGCGCGGCGGGCTGACCTGTTGCAGCACCCCGCCGCGCATCACGGCGACCCGGTCGCCGAGCGACATCGCCTCCGCCTGATCATGCGTCACATAGACCGTGGTGACCCCCAGTTCACCGGTGAGCTGGGCGATCTCGGCGCGCAGGTGGTTGCGCAGCTTCGCGTCGAGGTTGGACAGCGGCTCGTCCATCAGGAAGACCGACGGATGGCGGGAGATGGCCCTGCCCATCGCGACCCGCTGCCGCTCACCACCGGACAGCTGGCTCGGGTAGCGGTCGAGGACGCTCTCGATGCCCAGCATCCGGGCGGTCGCCTCGACCCGTTCGGTGCTGTCCAGGTGCGGGTTCTCCAGCCGCAGCGGGAAGCCGATGTTCTCGCGGTTGGTCATGCTCGGGTAGAGCGCGAAGTTCTGGAAGACCATGGCCATGCCGCGTTCGCGGGGCGGCACCAGGTTCGAGTACTCACCGTCGAGAAGGAGTTCCCCCTCGGTGATGTCCTCAAGCCCGGCGATCATGCGCAGGACGGTGGACTTGCCGCAGCCGGAAGGACCGAGGAGTACGACGAACTCCCCCGGCGTGATGTCGAGCGAGAAGCGGTCGACGGCGCGTGCCGTGCGTCCGTACACCTTGCTGACGCTGTTGAGTGAGATGGCGCGAGTCATGAGGGTTCCGCCCGTTAAGAAGAGGTAGTCCCCCATACCAAAGGGCACCACGGGACAAGGCGGAACGCCCCTGTCACGGGAATTACCACAACACGACAGCAATACGGCAAGTTCGGTGGACGCCTGACAGTCATGAGTCGTAGACGAAGCGCGACCGGTCCGGATCGGCGACGGGTCCCCGCGCGGCACCGTTGACGCCCCTCTGTCGCAATCCTACGGTGGACCATAGGATTCAGAAGACTCCGGGGGATCCCCAGCACGGGAGCGCATGATGACCGGCATCGAACAGGCCAGGAAGACCGCAGCGGAGCTCGACCACTCCGCGGGCTTCGGCAACGAACACAGCTCCGAGGCGGTGCCGGGCGCCCTGCCGCACGGCCGCAACGCGCCGCAGCGCGCGCCGCTCGGGCTGTACGCGGAACAGCTCAGCGGCAGCGCCTTCACCGAGCCGCGCGCCCACAACCGCCGCTCGTGGCTGTACCGCATCCGCCCTTCGGCGGCGCATCCGCCGTTTGTCCGGGTGCCGGGCGGCGCCCTCGCGGGCGCGCCGTTCACGGGCAGGGCGGCCGACCCGAACCGGCTGCGCTGGAACCCGCTCCCCGAACCGGCCCCCGGTACCGACTTCCTGGCCGGCCTGTGGACCCTGGGCGGCAACGGCGACGCGGCGCAGCGCACCGGCATGGCCGTGCACCTCTACCACGCCAACGCCCCCATGACCGACCGGGTGTTCAGCGACGCAGACGGCGAACTGCTGATCGTCCCCGAGCGCGGCGGCCTGCTGCTCCGTACCGAACTCGGCCTGCTCGCCGCCCGGCCGGGGCAGATCGCGCTGGTCCCGCGCGGGGTCCGCTTCCGGGTGGAGCTGCTGGACGAGAGCGCCCGCGGCTATGTGTGCGAGAACTACGGCCGTCCGTTCGCGCTCCCCGACCTCGGCCCGATCGGCGCCAACGGCCTCGCGAACGCGCGGGACTTCCTCGCCCCGGTCGCCGCCTACGAGGACGTCGAACGGCCGGTCGAGGTGATCAGCAAGTTCTGCGGGAACCTCTGGTCCGCCACCTACGACCACTCACCGCTGGACGTCGTGGCCTGGCACGGCAACCATGTGCCGTACGTCTACGACCTGCGCCGCTTCAACGTCCTCGGCTCCATCAGCTACGACCACCCGGACCCGTCGATCTTCACGGTCCTCACCTCGCCCTCGGACACCCCGGGGCTCGCGGGCGTCGACTTCGTGGTCTTCGCGCCGCGCTGGCTGGTCGGCGAGGACACCTTCCGGCCGCCGTACTTCCACCGCAACGTGATGAGCGAGTACATGGGGCTCATCGAGGGCGCCTACGACGCCAAGGCGGAGGGCTTCGTGCCGGGCGGCGGCTCGCTGCACAACATGATGTCCGCGCACGGCCCCGACCGGGAGACGTTCGAGCGGGCGAGCGCGGCCGAGCTGCGGCCGCAGAAGATCGACGACGGGCTCGCCTTCATGTTCGAGACCCGCTGGCCGGTGACGGTCACCGAGCAGGCGGCCGACGCCGGACACCTGCAACAGCGCTACGACGACGTGTGGCAGGGTCTGCAACGCCACTTCAGGCCCTGACCTCGTTACGGAGCTTACGGAGCTGCCGGTGTCCGACTTCGCCCCCGACTCGCTGGCCCTGAACCGCAAGCTGCCGCTGTGGTACCAGGTGTCGCAGTCGCTGCGCGCCTCGATCCTGGGCCGCCGCCCGCAGGACCCCCTGCGGCTGCCCACCGAGGAGCGGCTGGCGGCCCACTACGGGGTCAGCGTGCTGACCATGCGGCAGGCCCTGAAGGAGCTGGAGACCGAGGGGCTGATCAGCAGGCACCGGCGGCGCGGCACCTTCATCGAGCCCGGCGCCCGGCGCGGCGCTCCGCGCCGGCTGCTCGGGTCGATCGACGCGATCGTGGCGCAGCAGTCCGGGGAGCGCACCACGGTCCTCGCCCACGGTCCGGCGCCGGTGCCCGGCGAACTCGCCGAGCACTTCCCCGGTCTCGACGAGATCATGTCGTACACCCGGCTGCGCTGCGACAGCGAGAGCGGCGAGCCGGTCAACTGGGCGCGCAACGCGGTCCGTCCCGACGTCGCGGCCGGGCTCGACATCGCCGATCTGGAGCGCTGGCCGATGACGAAGGTACTGCGCGACGCGCTCGGGGTACGGATCAGCCGGGTCACCGACACCGTCGAGGCGAGGCTCGCCGACCCGGCCACCGCCGAGCTGCTGAAGGTGCCGCTGCTCAGCCCGATCCTGCACTACACGGGGGTGACCTACGACCAGGACGGCCGGGTGGTGGATGTGGCGCGGATCCACTACCGGGGCGACCGGTTCGCCTTCTCGGTCACCGTCGAGGCGGACTGACGGACCCGGTCGTTAGGCTTTCGCACACAGAACCTGTGGCCGACAAGGAGGGTTTGCCCGGATGACGGCCCCGCCGACGCCCTCGCCGACCGCACCGCCGCTGAGCGATCTGATGCCGTGGTCGGCGGCCCCGCTGCGGCTCGGCAGATCCTGGGTCATGGCGCAGGACCGCGCTTCGCTGATCGCCCGCTGGGACCGGCTGATACGGGCCGAAGGCGCCGAGCGCGAGGAACTGTTCGTACCGACCAGGGCCCGTACGCCGCTCAGCGCGGTCGCCGCGCTGCCGGGCCGCCCGACCTCGACGGCGCGCCTCGCCCGCGAGTCGGGCCCGTGCCCCGAGCCGCTGCGGATCACCCATGGCCCGTTCGACGAGCAGTGGCTGATCCCCGACCACCGGCTGATCGACGCGGCGCGTCCCGAGCTGTGGCGGGTCGCCGACGACCGGCAGCTCTTCGCCGTCGAGCAGGGGTACGTACCGGGGGCGGCGGGTCCCGCGCTGCTGGTGGGCGCCCTGCTCCCGGACGGCCGTTCGCCGGCGGGGCGGCCGGGCAGGATCCGGCCCCTGTACCGCCGCCCGGGGGGCGTGGAGCCCAATCTCGCCCCGGGGCTGCGGGAGTTGCTGGCGGACCGGTACGGCCTCGATGTCACCGCCGAGCAGGTGCTGGCCTGGGCCCTCGCCGTGGCCGAGCCGTCGCCCAGCGGGTGTGTGGTGCCGCTGACGGGCGATCCTGAGCTGTGGGCGGCGGGGGTCGGCCTCGGCGAGCGGATGACGCGCGCGCAGTTGCGCGGGGCGCACGGCGGCGAGCGTCCCCGGCTGCCGGGCGGCCGCCGGCCCTATGTGCGTGCCGCCGTCACCGGCAGGGCCGAGACGCTGGGATTCGAACCGGACGGGCAGACGCTGCTCGTCGGGGAGGGGCGTATCTCTCCCGTGTCCGCAGGGGCCTGGGAGTTCACGGTGGGCGGGGTGCGGGTGCTTGAGCTGTGGTTCGAGCGGCGTACGGCCGTGCCGGAGGACGGGATCGAGGGGCTGGCGGCGATCCGGCCGGCCGGCTGGCTGCCCGAATGGACGTCCGAGCTGCTGGAGTTGATCACGATTCTGACGCTGCTCGCCGAACTGCGCGCACCGACACGGGAATTGCGGGAGAAGGTGCGGAAGGGGCCCGGGATCGGCCGGGACGAGCTGACGGCCGCCGGGGTTCTGCCGGTGCCCTCGGCAGCGCGGCGTCCCGCCTCGGTCTTCGATCATCACGAGGAAGGGCCGGAAGGGCAGTTCGCCCTGATCTGATTCGCCCCCATCTAGGGGGACTTGACACCGACGCACTGCCGCGGACCGTCGGGGAGAACGGGTGAAATGAGCGCGGCACTGCGTCGGACGGCGTACTCGCCCGAGCGGGTTGTGGATCGCCGTGGGGTCGGGAGTGGAGTCAGCGGCGGCTGCCGAACAGCGAGCGGCGCAGACGCCGCAGGGGCGCGAAGAGCGAGACACGCGCGCTCTTGCTCTTGCTGCGGGCCTCCGTCTCGTCGCTCGAACGCGAGGTCAGCTCACGCATCAGAAGCGTCGCTTCCGCCGTCTCACGCTGTGGGACGGCAGGGCCGCCGAGCACCGAGAGATGGCGGTCGAGGCGCGAACTCGTCGCGCTGCTCCCGCATGTGATCGCAGGGACTCGCGCCCTGCTGTGCACTGTTATCTGTTCCATGTCACTCCCCACCCGTACGAGGGCACCCGACCCGGGCAGGTTAACCCTATCGCTCCCACCCGACACTCGTGTATCCCGCCTGCAGCATTAAGCACACCCATACGAGTTGCCGCGAAGATCACCCTATCCTGCCGATTTCAGGGCGAGTTGGACAGATCGCCGCCGTGGCCGCCGCCACGGTCACGGGACAAAAGGCCGTGCACCGGCCGCCCCGGTGCCGGATCATGGGCGTCATGTCTGCCAAGCCACAGGACGCACTGCCGATCCGGCTCACCGTCGACGACAGCGACTCCCCTTCGGATGTCGTCGACGCGCTGTTCCTCGGCCGCTTCGCGACGGGCGAGCAGCCGTTCTCGCACAGTTCCACCATCGACCGGGTCAAGCCGGGGGTCCCGCTGCTGCCGCCCGGCGCCACCGTGCTGCGCTCGGCGCGCGACGACGACCGCAGCGCGACGCTCTCCGAGGGCAACGGCTGGACGCTGCTGGTCTCCCGCTGGAACCACGGCGCCGATGTGACGGTGACGGCGGTCAGCGCCGAACTCGCCGAGCAGATCCACGGCCGGACGACCGAGGGCGCCCGGGACGAACCGGAGCCCCAGCCCGAGAACGTGACCATGGGGTTCTGGTACGTGTCGCCGCGGCGCGGCCCGTACCGCACCACCCGCCAGATCGCCGCCGGCACCTGGGACGACGTGCGGGCCAACTACACGGCGCCGGTGGCCGACGCGCTGGATCAGCTGATGAAGGTCACGCCCGACGACATCGCCGGACGGCTGCTCCTGCTGCACGGCCCGCCGGGCACCGGCAAGACCTCGGCGCTGCGCACCCTGGCCCGCTCCTGGCGCGACTGGTGCCAGGTGGACTGCGTGCTGGACCCCGAGCGGCTGTTCAACGACGTCGGCTATCTGATGGACATCGCGATCGGCGAGGACGACGGCTCGGCGAAGGGCCGCTGGCGGCTGCTGCTCCTGGAGGACTGCGACGAACTGATCCGCGGCGAGGCCAAGCACACGGCAGGCCAGGCGCTGTCGCGGCTGCTGAACCTGACCGACGGGCTGCTCGGCCAGGGCCGGAATGTGCTGGTGGGGGTGACGACCAACGAGGACCTGGAGCGGCTGCACCCGGCGGTGGTCAGGCCGGGGCGCTGTCTGGCCAGGATCGAGGTGGGGTCGCTGACCCGCGCGGAGTCGATGGCGTGGCTCGGCCGCGAGGAAGGCGACTGGGACGGCACGGTGGGCCGCGAGGGCGCGACGCTCGCCGAGCTGTACGCTCTGCGGCGGGGCCACGGCCCGGCGTCGGTCCCGGCGCGGCAGCCGGGCGAGGCGGGCCTGTACCTCTGAGGGCGCGCGACGCGGCTACGGGTACGTCTACGGGTACGGCTACGGCTTGTTGGCGTAGGCGGCCCGCAGGGCGTCCTCGACGGCCGCCAGCGCCGCCGCCTTGCTGAGCCCGAGGCGCAGGGCCCGGTCCGCGTACGCCTGCGCGGCGGCGGCCGTCCCACGCTCGGCCGCGTCGCCCGCCGCGGCGACAAAGGTGCCGTTGCGGCCACGGGTCTCGATCACCCCGTCGCTCTCCAGGGCCCGGTACGCCTTGGCGACGGTGTTGGCGGCGAGGCCCAGCTCCTCGGCGAGTCCCCGCACGGTCGGCAGCTTGTAGCCGACCGGCAGGGTGCCTTTGCGGGCCTGCGCCGAGATCTGCGTACGCAGCTGCTCGTACGGCGCGGGGGTGGCTGCCGGGTCGATCACGATCTTCAGGGTCACCCGGCGATTGTCCCCCACGGCCCGCTGGGCGGAAGGTGCACCGCCCGGCGCGCTCCCTCGGGCCGGTACGCGACGGGGTCGTCGTCCTCATGCCAGTGGACGAGGAACCGCTCGCCCGCGCGGTAGGCGTCGAGGGCGGCCCGGCAGTAGGCGACCATGTCGTCCGGCAGGTCGTCCAGCGGGTGCCAGGAGAGCCCCGAGCACTTGTCCGGCTCGCGGTTGTACGGCTCGCCGCCCTTGCCGTAGGCGACCTCGAAGAACCAGCCGATCCGGGGATTGCCGCCGGGGCCGCGATGCTGCATGACCAGGGCGACCCGCACATCCTCCGGGTCCGGTTCGACGCCGATCTCCTCGGCCGCCTCGCGGATCATGGCCGTACGGACGTCCTCACCGTCCTCCACATGCCCCGAAGGCCCGTTGAGCAGCCCGTCGGCGTAACCGGTGCCGGCGCGGCGGGCGAGCAGCACCTCGTCGCCCCGGCGCAGGATCAGATGGACGTCGACCACTTCGCGGTGGCGCGGCGTGGCGGCGGTGCGCGCGACCACCGCGTACCGCTCGTCGTCCACGGCCCGGCCCCAGAGCGCCGGGTCGTCCGACAGCGGCTCGTGATGGACGCGCTCGGCGAGCGGACCGAGCGCGCGGACGACCCGGGTCGCGGGCAGCCCCGTCCCCGCCCAGACCCCCTCGACCAGCACCAGCCTGCCACCGGGCCGCAGCAGCGAGACCCACTGCCGCAGGACCGCCTCGGGGTCGTCCACCACCCACAGCACGTGCCGGGCCAGCACCACGTCGAAGGTGCGCCCCGCCACCGGCGGCGCCTGGACATCGCCGACCAGCACATCGGCGCCCGTCCCCGCCAGCTTGCGGCGCGCCAGCTCCACCATCCGGGGCGAGAGATCGACCCCGGTGACCCGATGCCCCCGCTCGGCGGCGAGCAGCGCCAGGCTGCCCGTGCCGCACCCGAGATCGAGCACATCGGCCGGCTCCCGGGGCAGCCACCCCCCGAGCCGCCCGTCCCAGGCGGCCCGCACGGCGGGGTCCAGCAGCCCGTGGTCGGGCTCCTGGTCGAAGGTGCCGGCTTCGGCGTTCCAGTCGATCGAGGTCATGATCCGATCCTGGCACCCCCCACTGACAACGCCCGTCCTCCGCGAGCCCGGCCCCGGACGGGCACCGGCCTGTGCCGGTCCTTAGTGGTTCCTTAAGCGGAGCATAAGGATGGGAACCGGCCCCTCCTGGCGGGGGATTTCGAGGTTTGGAGCGGATAACTTGCTGATCGCCGGGGCGGGTTCGGATCCGGTGGCGCCCGACACGGGAGGTCACGCCGTCGGCACGAATCCCGCCCCGCTCTCTTGGCTCTGCACCGCCCCGAAGGAGAACCCGTACATGACCGCTCGTCGCAAGGCTGCCGGGGTAGTCGTCCTGGGCTTCGTCCCGCTCGCCGTGGTCGGTCTGACCTCGGTACCCGCCGTCGCCCACGGGTCGATGACGGACCCGGTCAGCCGCGTCGCCGCCTGCTACGCCGAGGGGCCCGAGCAGCCGCAGTCCGCCGCCTGCAAGGCCGCTGTCGCGGCCGGCGGCACCCAGCCGTTCTACGACTGGAACGAGGTCAACCTCCCCGACGCCGCGGGGAACAGCCGTCAGGTGATACCCGACGGCAAGCTGTGCAGCGCGGGCAGGGACAAGTACAAGGGGCTCGACCTGGCCCGCGCCGACTGGCCGTCCACGAAGCTCAACGCGGGCAACCGGACGTTCCGTTACAAGGCGACCGCCCCGCACAGGGGTTCCTTCGAGCTGTACATCACCAAGGACGGCTACGACCCCGCCAAGCCGCTGAAGTGGTCGGACCTGGAGGACACGCCCTTCCTGAAGGTCACCGACCCGAAGCTGGTCAACGGTGACTACGTCTTCGACGGCATCGTCCCCAACAAGTCGGGCCGCCACCTGATCTATTCGATCTGGCAGCGCTCCGACAGCCCCGAGGCGTTCTACACCTGCTCGGACGTGGTCTTCGGCCAGGACAACGGCGCCCCGGCCGGTGCGGCGCCGACCGCCTCGGCCCCCACGAACGAGCAGGTCGCCGACGGCGCCGACAAGTCGTCCGTCGACCACACCGGCCACGAGGGCGGCGCGACCCACCCCGCCGCTCCGGCGGCGGCCGAGCCGGCGGACGAGGGCGACGAGTACGCGGGCGAAGAGGGCAACGACCCCGTCGTCACCAACGCCGACGCGGTGGTCGCACAGCCGACCGCCTCGCAGGACAATCTGGCCGAGACGGGAAGCGACAGCAACACCCCGATCTACACGATCGGCGGGGCGGCGGCGCTCGCGCTCGGCGCGGCCATCATGTTCGGTACGACCCGGCGCAAGGCGGTCGCCACCGGCGGCCGGCACAGCCGCTGACGGCTAGGACGGCTGACCGAAGCGCGCGACGTAACGCCGTTGCCACGGCGTCTCCACGGCGCGCGCTTCGTAATGCCGCCGCACATACGCCACGGCCCGGTCCGCGGGGACGCCGTCGAAACGGCGAGGCAGGCCAGCGCCGTGCCGGTCCTGCCCCGTCCGCCGCCGCAGGCGACCTCGACGCGCTCACTCGCCGCGCGCTCCCACACGTCGGCGAACAGCGCGACGGCCCGCTCCCGGTCGGCGGGCAACCGGAAGTCGGGCCAGCGCAACCACCGGCTCTCCCAGGGGACTTCGGGCGGCGGCTTGCCCAACAGATAGACGCCGAACGCCGGGACGGCCCCGGCGGGCATCGCCCGCCGCAACCCCCGTCCCCGTACCAGCCGCCCGGACGGCAGCCGGAGAACTCCGGCCGCCGCGGGGTCCCAGAGCTCCGCCATTTCCCCACCCTGCCATCCGGACGGTTGTGGCGTCAGCCGGTCGTCGGGTCAGCCGACGACCGAGGCGCAGGTGGTCGGGGTGGCGTGGGCGGGATCCAGGGCGTTGGCCACCTCGTGGTACGCGATCCGGTCGACCGTACCGATCGCCACATGCTCCGAGAGGTCGACCGGGCACAGGTCCTGGAGCAGCACGTTGCGCACGTCGGGTCCGGTCAGGAACTGGCTGCGGTACGGCGTGACGACCTCGTCGTAGCGGGTGGCGATCACCGTGTAGTGCACGCCCGGCTGGGTGTCGCCGCCCGCGTTGAGCTTGGTGAGGAAGGGTGAGCCCGCCACCTGGTCGGCGAGGCCCGGGGTCGCCATGGTCAGCAGGTCCTTGGCGCCGGGGAAGTACGGCAGCAGCGCGGTGAGGCCGTTCAGCGTGGTGCCGTGGTTGTCGGGGGCGATGCCGATCATGGCGTTCGTCTTCGCGGCGCCGCCGAGGAACTTGAGGTAGTAGCGCGGCATCATGCCGCCCTGCGAGTGGCCGACCAGATCGGCCTTGGGCGCCCCAGTGGCGGCGAGCACCTTGTCGACGAAGGTGGCGAGCTGACCCGCCGACGCGTCGATGGGGCCGATGCCGTAGATGAGCGGCACGCCCGGGAGTTGGCCGTAGTCGAGGGAGAAGACGCAGTAGCCGCGGTTCACCAGGTACGGGGCGAGGGCGAGCCAGTTGTCGACGCCGTTGCCGAAGGTGCCGTGGACGAGGACGACCGGACGCGGGTGGGCCGCGGACGGTTTGCAGGAGTAGTTGTTCCAGCCGCTGCTCGGCGCCGAGGCGGCGAGCGGGGCGGCGGAAGCGGCCGGGGCGGCGGTCAGGGTGGCGGTGGCTGCGAGCAGCAGCGCGGCCAGTGGTCCGAGTGCGCGTTTCCAGGGCAGCATCGGGCGGTCTCCTTGCGGCTCAAGGGAATGGCGATGACTGGCAGCCATATGGCCCGGACCACAAGGATGGCTGTGTTCATGCCAAGTTACGTGCCAGTAGAAAGCGGGGGGAAGTTACGCGTCGGTAAAAACTGCGACGACAGCACGGTAATCTCCCGCGTCCCGCGATCCCGGCAGCAACACCTGCCGGGATCGGGCATCGAACTGGCGCGCGCCCGGGGAAGACCCGAGGGCGATCAGCCGGCGGGAGGGGTGAACTCGGGCTGGTCCAGCAGCCGCAGCCAGCTTCCGTCCGGCTGGCGCCTGACGACCTGCGCACGGGCTCCCGACCCGTCCTTGGGCGGTGTCGAGGTGAGCGCGATGTCACCGCTCAGCAGGGTCGGCAGCGGTTCCTCCTGCTCGAAGTGCGGCCGGCCCGCCAGCACCTTCTCCCACAGCGCGCGGATCGCCTCCCGGCCGACCGTCCGCCCGCCGGGCGGGTACGCCAGCACCGCGTCCGGTTCGTAGAGTTCGGCGACCCCGGCGGCGTCGCCCGCGTTGGACCGTTCGACGAACAGCCGGGTGATGTCCTCGGGGCGCATGGCCTTCTCGTACTCCGTCATGACTTTCTCCTCACGCCAGGGGCTTCGGTGATTCCCAGCCTGGTCACCCCCGCACCAGAAGTCCAACAGATGGTCCTGCTGGAAGCTAGAATCAACACTCATGGACTTGAGGCAGCTCGAATACTTCGTCGCGGTCGCCGAGGAGCGGAACTTCACCCGGGCCGCCGAGCGGGTGCACATCAGCCAGTCCGGTGTCAGCGCCCAGATCCGCCAGCTGGAACGGGAGCTGGGCGCCGAGCTGTTCGACCGGTCGGCGCGCACGACGGTCCTCACCGTCGCGGGGAAGGCCGCGCTCGGACCGGCGCGGGCCGCGCTCGCCGCCGCGGGCGCTGTCGGTCAGGC
This sequence comes from Streptomyces sp. AcH 505, assembly GCF_000818175.1. Classification (GTDB taxonomy): domain Bacteria; phylum Actinomycetota; class Actinomycetes; order Streptomycetales; family Streptomycetaceae; genus Streptomyces. The sequence goes on along the minus strand of NZ_JTIY01000001.1, from coordinate 4,671,566 downwards.
GGTGGGCGAGGTGACCGATCTGATCCGGGGCAGGCTCACCGTCGGAATGGTCATCGGCTGCACGCTCACCCCGCTGTTCGAAGCCCTCGCCGCCTTCCACCGGACGCATCCCGGGGTGGAGATCTCCCTCCTGGAGGACAACTCCGAGCGGCTGGCCGAGGAAGTGCGCGCCGGCAGCATCGAATTGGCCCTCGTCGGCACCGCGGCCCCCGCCCCCGAGGGGCTTGAGTCATTGACGATCGTCAGCGAACGGCTCGTCGTCGCGGTTCCGGCCGGACATCCGCTGACGAAACCGAAGCGGATCACCCTGCGTGACGTGTGCGCCCACCCGATCGTGTGCATGCCGCCGGGTACCGGACTGCGCACGGTCTTCGACCGGGCCTGCGCCGCCCAGGACCTCCACCCGGTGATCACGCTCCAGGCCAGCGCCTCCGACGCCATCGCCGAGCTGGCCGCCCGCGGGCTCGGCGTCGCCGTCCTCAGCGAGTCGATGGCCGCGCGCTACGGCGACCGGCTCGGCGGCCGCATCATCGAGGACGCCCAGGCCCCGGCTCTGCTCTCGCTGGTCTGGCGGGACACCCAGACCCCCGCCGTACGGGAGTTCGTCGCGTACGCCCGCCGCGCGTTCACCGCCCCCCGCTGACCGGGCGGCTGCCGGGCTCACGCGGCCAGCGATCCCGGGAACAGCGTCTGCGGGCCGAACTTGGCGCGTACGAGGTCGGCGACCTCCTCGATCCGGCGCGCCCGGTCGTCCACCGGGTCGAACGTCAGCTGCCGGGTGGCCCGTTCGGCGGGGAGCAGGTCCTCGGCCCGCACCGAGAGCGCCCGCACCCGGGCCCGTTGCAGCCCGAGCGACTCATGGATCCGGTACGCGGCGGCGGTGAGCGCCCCCGAGTGGGCGGTCGGTTCGCGCAGCGCGCGGGTGCGGACGGTGGTGGAGCGGTCGGCGTAGCGCACGGTGAGTGTGAGCGACCGGCACACCTGACCGGAACCGCGCATCCGCACGCCCAGCTCCTCGGTGATCGAGAGCAGCGCGCGCCGGTGCCGCTCCTGGTCCAACTCGTCGCGGGGGAAGGACCGTTCGGCGGCGAGCGAGCGGGAGGCCGCGTTCGGGACGACCGGCGCGCCGTCCACGCCGTGCGCCTTCTCGTACACCTCGCGGCCCCGGCGCGTCCCGATGACCCGCTGCAGGGTCGACAGCGGTACGGCCGCCGCCTTCCCCACGGTGTCGATGCCGTACGAGCCCAGCGCCCGCGCCGTCGCCGTACCGATCCCGGGCAGCGCGGCGACCGGCCGGGGCGCCAGGAACCGCTGGACGGCGCGCTCGTCGTCCGGCACCACGAGCGTCGTTCCCCGCCCGGCTTCCCGCGCGGCCATCCTGGCCAGCATCGGGGTGCCGGCCACCCCGATCGTGCAGCCCGCCCCGGCGTGCGCGAGTGCCCGTACCCGCAGCACGGCGGCGATCCCGGCCGCGTCCTGCCCGAAGTACCGCTGGGCGCCGCGCACATCGACGAGCGCGGAGTCCGGCGGCAGCGCCTGGACGACCGGGCTGATGTCCTCGATCAGCCCGAGCAGCGGGGTCACGTCGACGGCGTCAACGGCGTCGACGGCGTCATCGTGGGACTGCGCGTGCGAGTGGTGGAACCGTACGCAGAGGATCATCCGGCGCTCCCCGGGCTCGAATGCCACAGCTTGCGCAGCTTCTGGCCGGTCGGCACGCCCTCGCCCGCAGGACGGAGGTCGGCCCACGGGTTCATCTCGTACCCGGTGGGCAGTTGGATGCGCCGGCCGTTGTCGGCGGACCCGTCGGCCGCGACAGGCTGCTCGGCGGGCTCGTTGAGGGCCGCCGCCACCGCGTCGAGGCCGCCTCGCTCCCGCAGCTCCACCAGTTCCGCCAGATTCCACGCGGCGGCGCCCACCACGCTGAGGCTGCGCGGCCCCCTGCGCTGCACCACCCCGCGTACCAGCAGCAGCCAGGAGTGGAAGACGGTGTGCGCGCACGCCTCGTGGCTGTCGTCGAAGAAGGCGAGGTCGACCAGGCCCGTACCGTCGTCGAGCGTCGTGAAGATGACCCGCTTGCCCGACCTGATCGGCGGGGTCTGGGTGGCCACCTTGGCGCCGGCGACCAGGACGGTGCTGCCGTGCGGCGCCGCCCGCAGCCGCTTGGCGGACATCACTCCCAGCTCCTTCAGGAACGCGTGGTGGTCCCCCATCAGATGGCGGGACGCGTCCATGCCGAGGACGCCCAGCTCGGCGCTGAGCCGTTCGGCGTCGCCCAGGTCGGGCAGGCCGGCGGGCGCGGTCCGCTGCCCGCCCCCGAGCGGGAGTTGGTCGCCGTGGCCGGCGCCCGTCCTGCGCTGCGCGCCGTGCAGCTCGGACAGATGCAGCAGCAGATCACGCCTGTTGGCGCCGAACCGGTCCAACGCCCCGACCTGCGCCAGCCGTTCGGCCACCGGACGGCTGGGCCTGGCCCGCTGCCAGAAGTCCAGCAGCGAGGAGTACGGCTGCGCCGCCTCGATCCGCGCGGTCTCCGCCTCGCTGATGCCGTGGACGTCGCAGAGCGCGAGCCGCAGCCCCCATACCGGGACCCCGCCCTCTCCAACCCCGCCTCCAACCTCACCACTATCAGACACCAGTTCGATTCTATGAGTGGCCGCCGACGCGTTCACATCCAGCGGCAGCACCGGCACCCCGCGCCGCCGCGCGTCCGCCAGCAGCAGCCGCTTGGGATACATCCCCGGGTCATGGGTGAGCAGCCCGGCGTAGAAGGCGGCGGGATGGTGCGCCTTGAGCCAGGCCGACTGGTACGTCGGTACGGCGAAGGCGACCGCGTGCGCCTTGCAGAAGCCGTACGAGCCGAACGCCTCGACGATCGCCCAGGCGCGCGCCACCACCTCCGGCGCGTACCCGCGCTCCACGGTCCGCTGTTCGAACCAGGCGCGGATCCGGCCCTGCGACTCCGGGTCGGAGAGCCCCCGACGCACCTTGTCGGCCTCCTCACGGCCGCAGCCGGTCATGATGTCCACCATCCTGATGATCTGCTCGTGGAAGACGACCACCCCGTAGGTCTCGCGCAGCGGCGCCTCCAGGTCCGGGTGCGGATAGCGGATCGGCGCCCTGCCGTGCCGGGCCTCGATGAACGGCCGGACCATGTCGGCGGCGACCGGGCCGGGCCGGAAGAGCGAGATGTCGACCACCAGGTCGTGGAAGGTGGCGGGCTGCAGCCTGCCCACCAGATCGCGCTGGCCCGGCGATTCGATCTGGAAGCAGCCCAGGGTCTCGGCCGAGCGGATGAGGTCGTAGGTCGCCGGGTCGCCCTCGGGCACCTGCGCCGGGTCGTCGATGTCCACGGCGTCACCGGTGGCGCGCTCGATCTCGGCGACGGCGTGCGCCATCGCCGACTGCATCCGCACCCCGAGGACATCGAGCTTGAGCAGTCCGAGATCCTCCACGTCCTCCTTGTCGAACTGGGACATCGGGAAGCTCTCGCCGCTGGTCGGCACCACCGGCGTACGGCGCAGCAGCGACGCGTCGGAGAGCAGCACCCCGCACGGGTGCATGGCGATCCCGCGCGGCAGCGCGTCCAGCGCCTCCACCAGCTCCCAGAGCCTGCCGTGCCGCTCCTGCTGCCCGGCGACCTCGCGCAGCTCGGGCAGCTCCGCCATCGCCGTACGGGCGTCCCGGGCGCGGATGTGCGGGAACGCCTTGGCGATCCGGTCGATCTCGGCCGGGTCCATGGACAGGGCTGCGCCGACGTCCCGTACGGCATGGCGCACCCGGTAGGTCTCGGGCATGGCGACGGCGGCGACCCGCTCACCGCCGAACCGGTCGAGGATCGCGCGGTACACCTCAAGCCGCCGGGCCGATTCCACGTCGATGTCGATGTCGGGGAGACCGGGGCGCCGGGTGGAGAGGAAACGTTCCATCAGCAGTCCGTGCGCGACCGGATCGGCGTGGGCGATGCCCAGCAGATGGTTGACCAGGGAGCCGGCGCCCGAGCCGCGGGCGGCGACCCGGATGCCCATCCCCCGGATGTCGTCGGCGACGCCGGCGACGGTGAGGAAGTACGAGGCGAACCCCATCGTGTCGATCGTGCGCAGCTCGGCCTCCATCCGGGACCAGTACACGCGGTGGTCGGCGCGCCGGTCGTAGCCGCGCAGCACCATCCCGGCGGCGGCGCGCGAGCGCAGCACCCGTGAGGCGCTGCGCCGGTCGGCGCCGACCAGCCGGGGTTCGGGGAAGTGGACGGTGCCGATCCCCAGGTCGTCCTCGGGGTCGACGAGACAGCTCGCCGCCGTCTCCTCGGTCATGGCGAGCAGCCGGTGCGCGATGTCACGCCGGAATCCGGCGGCCTCGGCGACCAGCTCGGCGGTACGCGCCATCGCCTCCGGGTCCTTGAGCCAGCGTTCCCCGGTGTCCAGGCCGCGGCGCGGATCGATGGGGATCAGCCTGCGGGCCGCGTCCAGTACGTCGGCGACCGGGCCCTGCCCGGCGTCCGCGTACCGGACGGCGTTGCCGAGCACGGGCCGTACGCCCTGTTCGGCGGCGAAACCGAGGGTGCGGGCGGCGTGCCGCAGCGATCCAGGGCCCGTGCCGGTACGCCCGTGGTGGACGATCTCCAGCCGCAGCGCGTCGCCGTAGACCTCCCGCCAGGGCGCGAGCAGCCTGGCGGCCCGGTCGGGGCGGCCGGCGGCGACGGCACGGCCGATCTCCGAGTCGGGGCCGAGCAGGACGGTGAGTCCCGCGCCGTGGTTGTCGCGCCACGGCAGCAGCGGGCCGCCCTCCCCCGCCGCGTGCGCCGTGGTCACCAGCCGGCACAGGTCGGCCCAGCCGGCCGCGCCGTCCCGGGCGAGGAAGACGGCGCGCGGCGCCGATTCGTCGATGAAGGCACCGCCGCGCACGGGGGTGCGCCTGCGCGAGGTGGGGCCCTCCTCGCGCGCCCGCTCACCCACCGCGAGATCCACCCCGAACAGCGGGCGCACCCCTTCCACGGCGCACGCCTTGGCGAAGCGGACGGCGCCGGCGAGGCTGTCGCGGTCGGTGAGCGCCAAGGCGTCCATGCCCCGTTCGGCGGCGCGCGCCGCGAGCCGCTCCGGGTGGGAGGCGCCGTACCGCAGGGAGAAACCGGACACGGTGTGCAGATGCGTGAACCCGGGCATCCGCACCTCCTGGGTCGTCCTGGATCAGTCCTGCTCGCCTCCCCGAGTTCCACCATAGACCAAGTTTCGAACGTGCGTGCGATACCCGTGGGACGCCTGGCCTCCCGGCTCCCCGGGCCCGCCCGTGGCCGTCCTTACGCCATTCAGACTCTCCCCACCTGCGCGGATACCGCGCGCCCAGGACGGTGGGGACATGACATTCGTCGACGAGGTGAAGACCGCCGTCACCCCACGGGCAGCGCTGCTCATCATCGGTGTGCTGGCGCTGCAACTGCTGTTCATCGCCTCGTACGTCGGCGCCCTGCACCATCCGAAGCCGACGGACATCAAGGTCGCCGTCGTCGCCCCCGGGCAGACCGCCACCCAGCTGGCCGGGGAGCTGAAGCAGCTCTCGGGCAGTCCGCTGGACCCCCGGGTGCTCCCGGACGAGAAGACGGCGCGCAAGCAGATGCTGAACCGCGACATCGACGCCGCTCTCCTCGTCGACCCCCGGTCGAGCACCGACACCCTGCTGATCGCCTCGGGGCAGGGCTCCACCGAGACCAGCATCCTGTTCAATCTCTTCGGCGGCCTCGAACAACAGCAGCAGCGCTCGCTCAGGCCCGACGACGTCGCGCCCGCCACCGTCCAGGACGCCGACGGCCTCTCGTCGTTCTATCTCGTCATCGGCTGGTGCGTCGGCGGCTACCTGTGCGCGGCGATCCTCGCGATCAGCGCGGGCGCGCGGCCGGCCAACCGCAGCAGGGCCGTGATCCGGCTGGGTGTGATGGCGCTGTACGCCGTCGTGGGAGGCATCCTCGGCGCGGTGATCACGGGACCGATCCTGAACGCCCTGCCGGGCAGCGTGTTCGGGCTGTGGGGGCTCGGCGCGCTCACGGTGTTCGCCGTCGGCGCCGCCACCCTGGCCCTGCAGGCGGTCTTCGGCGTCGTCGGTATCGGTCTCGCCATCCTGCTGATCGTCGTCGCCGGCAATCCGAGCGCGGGCGGCGCCTTCCCGCTGCCGCTGCTGCCGGACTTCTGGCGGTCGATCGGGCCCGCGCTGCCACCGGGCGCCGGGACCTGGGTGGCCAGGTCGATCGCGTACTTCCGCGGCAACGCGGTCACCGGGCCGCTGCTGGTGCTCTGCGCCTGGGCGGTGGGCGGCACCCTGGTCACGCTCGTCGCGACCGTGCTGCGCAAGCCGCCACGGGACCGGCGGGTCGTCACCGCCGAATCGGCGCCCGGCCTGCCGGGAGAGCCGGGGCAACCGCTGTAGGGACGACAGGAACCCGGCCCGCCGTTCGGCGGACCGGGTTCCCTGGTCACTGCTCGCGATGACCGCTCGTTACGACCGGACCGGTACCGGCGTCAGCCGATCTCGGCGCCGAACGCGGCGAGCGCCGCCGTAGCCGGCTGGAAGAACGTCTCACCGCCCGAGCTGCAGTCACCGCTGCCGCCCGAGGTCAGCCCGATCGCGGAGCTGCCCGAGAAGAGCGAGCCGCCGCTGTCGCCGGGCTCGGCGCACACATCGGTGTCGATGAGCCCGTTGACGATGTCACCGTTGCCGTAGTTGACGGTGGCGTCGAGCCCCAGGACCGTACCGCTGTGCACCTGGGTGGTGGAGCCGCTGCGGGTCACGGACTGGCCGACCGTCGCTTCGGCCGCCCCGCTGATCGGCTGTGCGCTGCCGTCGTAGAGGTTGACCTCGCTGGGGTGGTCCACGCCGTCGTTGTACTTGACCAGGCCGTAGTCGTGGCCCGGGAAGTCCGAGCCCTCGGTCGTCCCGATCTGGTTGCCCTGCGCGTCGGACCAGGTCTGGATGTCCGCCGTGCAGTGCCCCGCCGTGATGAAGTACGGGGCGCCGCCCACGGTCACGTTGAAGCCGACCGAGCAGCGTGCCGTACCGCCGGGGACGGGTCCGGTCACGGCGTCGCCGCCGGAGACGAAGGGCTTGAACTCCCCCGCCGACCGCTTGAGTTCGACCTTGCCGCCGAGCCCGTCGACCACGCTGTTGAGCTTGGTCAGCTGGGCGCCCTTGACCGTACGGTCGGCCTTGACGACGACCTTGTTGCTGACCGGGTCGACGGACCAGGACGTACCCGGGATGGCCGCCTTCGCCGCCAGGGTCTTGCGCGCGGCGGTGAGTTCCTTCGCGGAGTTCTCCACCACTCTGGCCTTGCCGCCGGCCTGGCGGACGACCTCCGCCGCCTGGTCGTCGACGACGTTCACCACGAGCGCCTTGGACTTGGCGTCGTAGTACGAGCCGGCCGCGTCGCTTCCCAGATCCTTGTTCAGATGCGAGGAGAGCGTCCCTGCCGCTGTCGCGGACAGTGACTTCACCGCGAACTGCGGTGCTCCCTCACTGGCGTTGGCCGTCTGGAAGCTGATTCCTGCCACGACCAGGGCGGCCACAGCGCCGCCTGCCATCGTCGCCCGCTTCTTGGATATGTGCCGATGCTTCATACACAGGCCTCCTGTGGGGGGCCGTGCCGGGACAAGTGGGGTGTTCCGGCACGGAGGATGAGCCGCCCACTATTCCTAAACTCGCCAGTAGCACACAAGGTCGGTCCCAGGACACGCACACGAAGGTCTCAATACGGCCACGCGGTCTCCATCTGCTTCAGCACATCACTCTCAATAGACCCGTACGCCATAGGCCTTGAGCGCCTCGGTGACCGGCTGGAAGTACGTCGTGCCGCCGGAGCGGCAGTTGCCCGTGCCGCCGGACGTCAGACCGACGGCCCGGCCGCCGGAGTACAACGAGCCGCCGCTGTCGCCCTGTTCGGCGCAGACGTTGGTGCGGATCAGCCCGGAGATGATGTGGCCGCCGCCGTAGTTGACGGTGGTGTGAAGACCGAGCACGGTCCCGCTGTGCACACCGGTGGTGGAGCCCCTGCGGGTGACGCGCATGCCCACGGCCGCCTCGGCCGCCGCGGTGATGTCGGTCCTGCCGACCGTGCCGGGGTGCCGGAGCGAGGTGTTGGCGTAGCGCACGATGCCGTAGTCGTTGCCCGGGTAGCTGGAGCCCGCCGTGGGGCCGATACGGACGGAGTGGGAGGCGTTGGTGTACCAGGACGAGCTGCGTTCGGTGCAGTGCCCCGCGGTCAGGAAGTAGTACGTGGCGCCCTTGCGGACGTTGAAGCCGGCCGAGCAGCGCCAGCCGGTGGCCGACGCCGGGTCGCCGCCGGAGATGAGCGGGGAGATCCTGCCCGCGACCCGCTCGACGCGCAGCGCCCCCGCTCCGGGTCCGGCCGCCTCCCGCAGTCCGGCGATCTCGGCGGACGAGACGGTGCTGTCGGCCGTGACGACCAGGGCGCCGTCGGCCCCGTCGGTGTACCAGGCGGTGCCGGCCACATCGGCGTGCCGTACGGCCTCC
>NZ_JTIY01000001.1:4662000-4663027 GCF_000818175.1 Streptomyces sp. AcH 505 | reverse complement strand
CGGCCGACGGCAGCCGGATGTGCTTGATCCTCACGTGTGCGTTCCTCCGAGTCGAAAGCCATGCCGCTCGGAGTATCGAGGCGTGCCGACGGGCCGCACAAGGCCGCCTTCTGGCCGCAGCTTCGCAGGTCGTAGGGGGTGCGCGCCGGAGGTGTGAACACCGGCGGGAGGGGGCAGCGGCCGGCTGACCACCCGTCACATCTCAGCAGCCGCAGTCACAGTCGCATCCGTCACAGCCGTCGCACCCGTCACAGCACTGGCAGCAGTCGCAGCAGCCGCCGTCGCAGTCGCAGCTCTGGCAGCAGCCCTCGCGGTGCTTGCCCGACCACGGGCCCTCGTACCGCTCGGCGCAGCACATCCGGCAGGTGCAGAGCAGTCCGGCGAAGACCGCGCAGCCGGCCAGGAAGCCCCGGCCGTCCCTTCGCGGCGGCTCGGGCGGCTGTACGCGCCCTCCGGAGGTCCAGGGGTCCGCCGGTGCGTCCGGGTCCACGTCCGGCCCGTGCCCCGCGCCGTGTCCCGGCCCGTGCCCCGCGCCGTGTCCCGGCCCGTGCCCCTGGTGCGCGCAGGCCGTCGTCGTGGCGAAGGCCCGGTCGACGGAGGTGCGCAGTTCGTGCGCCAGCAGTACGTGCGCCAGCTTGTCGTCGACGAACTCGGCGTCCCGCAGGGCGAGACGTATCCCGTGCACCGCGTCGTCGGCGAGCCGCCGCGCCTCCGGCAGCGGGGTGCCGGTCGCGGTGAGCGGGTTCCAGGCACCCGACGCCGCGTCAGCTTCCCTGTCCTCCACGGCGTCCAGCAGATGCGCCAGCCGTCCGAAGAGCCGCCCCGCCTCGGCGAGCGGCGCCTGGTTGCCCGGCCGGCCCGCCAGGACGGCGGTGTGCGCGAACGCCGCCGCCGTCGCCGTCTCGGTCGGTTCGGTGACGGTCAGCAGCGGGGTGCCGGGGCCCGCCAGCAGCTCGATGTCCGGCTGCCGGTCGACGGCTTCGACCAACACGGCCGTGTCGAAGCCCAGCTCGGCCCCGGTGCGCGC
>NZ_JTIY01000001.1:4659051-4661657 GCF_000818175.1 Streptomyces sp. AcH 505 | reverse complement strand
CACCCGGCGCGCCGCCGCCGCCAGCGGCCGGCGCCTCAACAGCCCGTCGCCGTCGGCGACGTGGTCCCGTATCTTCGCCGACGCCAGCACCAGGGAGACGGCGGCGGCGAGCCGCGCGCCCTCACCTCTTGCCACCGGGGCGGTCCGCATCCCGCGCAGCGGGCAGGGACCTGCTGTACGCCGCTGCCCGGCGGTGCGCCCGGTCTGAGCCTCCGTCAGGACGGAGACGATCAGGCCGTCGTAGTTGGTCACAACCCGGGAGAACTGTCCGTGGTCCGAGCGAAGTGCCAGGCACAGCCCACAGAGATGGGCCGTCCACTCGGTCTTGAGGCTGCCCGCCAGCCGATGGGCGCAGGGCCTGACTATTCCGAACACGACCGTCCCCCGGGTGCGTCGTCCTTGGGCTGTCGCCAGCCGTTTCTCGCTCGTTCTCGTGTGCGAAACGCATCGTATCGAGTGACGGTTCACCCGAACGTCCCCTGCGTCACCCGTCTGGCCCGAAATTCATATTTCGTGCCGAGCCATGGCCCGTACCCAGGAAGAACCTTGACGAACCGCCACATCTTCTGCACCAGTACCGTCACGAATCGCCTCTGCGGCGGCTATCCCCTTGGCGCTCAATCCGCATTATGGACGACGATAGAGAAGCGGAACCACAAGTGACCGCGGTGAAAGGAGGCGTCCATGGGATCGGTGCGCAAGGCGAGTGCCTGGCTGGGCCTCGTTGAGGACAACGACGAGCGGTACTACGACGACGACGAGTACGCCGAAGGTGCGGAGAGCGGCGAAGCCTGGAAGACCGACCCCCGGGTGCGGGTCGCCTCCCAGCCCGCCCCCGAGCAGGACCGCAGGATCGCCACCGTCTCCCCGGAGAGCTTCCGGGACGCCCGGAGCATCGGCGAGCTCTTCCGGGACGGCGTCCCGGTCATCATGAACCTCACTTCCATGGAGCCCGCCGACGCCAAGCGCGTCGTCGACTTCGCCGCCGGGCTGATCTTCGGACTGCACGGTTCGATCGACCGCGTCGCCACCCGGGTCTTTCTGCTGACCCCCGGTGACACCGAGATCGTCTCCGGCGATTCGGCCGGCCGTACGCAGGGCGGCTTCTTCAATCAGAGCTGAGCAGGGCGCTCACCGGTTCACGCCGGGTTCACCGGCACTTACCACCGGGTTCACCGGAACGCGTCGAGACCGGTGAGCGCCTTGCCCAGGACGAGTTGATGCATCTCGACGGTGCCCTCGTAGGTGAGCACCGACTCAAGATTCGTGGCGTGCCGCATCACGGGATATTCGAGCGAGATCCCATTGGCGCCGAGAATGGTCCGTGCCGTGCGGCAGATCTCGATCGCCTCCCGCACATTGTTGAGCTTGCCGAAACTGACCTGCTCGGGGCGGAGCCGCCCCGCGTCCATGCGCAGCCCGATGTGGTGGGCGAGCAGGATGCCCTTGTGCAGTTCGAGGGCCATGTCGGCGAGTTTGGCCTGGGTGAGCTGGAAGCCGCCGATGGGCCGGCCGAACTGCTCCCGGGTCTTCGCGTAGTCGAGGGCCGCCTCGAAGCTGGCGCGCGCGGCGCCCATGGCGCCCCAGATGATTCCGTACCGCGCGTGGTTCAGACAGCCGAGCGGGCCGCGCAGCCCGGTGGCCTCCGGCAGGACGGCGTCGGCGGGCAGCCGTACGTCGTCGAGGACCAGTTCGCTGGTGACCGAGGCGCGCAGCGACCACTTGTGCTTGATCTCGGGGGCGGTGAAGCCGGCGGTCCCGGCGGGCACCAGAAAGCCGCGGATGCCGTCGTCCGTCTGCGCCCAGACGACGGCGACGCCCGCCACCGTGCCGTTGGTGATCCACATCTTGCGTCCGGTGAGCAGCCAGTCGGAGCCGTCCCGCCTGGCGTAGGTGCGCATGCCCGCCGGGTCGGAGCCGTGGTCGGGCTCGGTGAGGCCGAAGCAGCCGATGATCTCGCCCGCCGCCATGCCGGGCAGCCAGCGCTGCCGCTGCTCCTCGGAGCCGAAGCGGTGGATCGCGTACATGGCGAGGGAGCCCTGGACGGAGACGAGCGAGCGGATGCCCGAGTCGGCGGCTTCCAGCTCCAGACAGGTCAGGCCGTACTGGACGGCGGTGGCGCCGGCGCAGCCGTATCCGGTCAGCGACATCCCGAGCGCGCCGATGGCGCCGAGCTCGCGGGCCAGTTCGCGGATGCCGGGCAGCTCGCCGCTCTCGTACCACTCGGCGACATGCGGCAGCACCCGGTCGGCGGCCCAGTCCCTGACGGTCCCCCTGATCGCCAGGTCCTCGGGGCTGAGCAGGTCGTCGATGCCGAGCGGGTCGTGGGGGTCGAAGGAGGGCCGCTTCGACCCCGAAGAACCTGAAGAACCCGAAGGCCCTGATGAATCCGAGGAAGGGGCTGACGGTGCTGACATGGCGCTGCCTCCGGCGGCTCGCACGGACTGAAGCTCGAACTCGGTCTGCTCACGACCAAAACTAGCAGCGGTAGTTAGAGATGACGGGCCGACCCCGCCTGCCGGGGAGCGGCCCTGCTCGCCGGTACGGCGAGCGGCCCCGCCCCGGCCCGCGCGCCACGCTGCTCCGCGCCGCCCTGCTTGACCAGC
>NZ_JTIY01000001.1:4653829-4658217 GCF_000818175.1 Streptomyces sp. AcH 505 | reverse complement strand
CAGCGCGGCCAGCGCGCCGAGCAGCAGCAGTCCCGCGCTGACCAGCAGCGTGACATGGAGACCGTGCACGAAGGAGTCACGGGCGGCCGTCCGCAGCGAGGCGCCAGCGGACCCGCCGAGCCGGTCCGCCACCTGGTACGCCTCCCCCAGCGAGTCGGCGGCGGCCCCCCTCGCCGCCGCGGGGACGCCGGGCACGGCCGACAGCCCGGGGGCGTACGCCGCGTTCATCACGCTGCCGAGCAGCGCGATCCCCAGCCCGGCGCCCAGTTGGTACGACGTCTCGCCGATCGCGGCCGCCCCGCCCGCCTCGTCGGCGGGGCACTCGCTGAGCATCGACTCGTACGCGCCGAAGAGAGTGGACTGCAGCCCGACGCCGAGCAGGACGAACCCCGCGGTGAGCAGCACCGGACGGTCGTGCTGTCCCATCAGGACCAGCAGCAGCACGGCGGCGGCGGTGAGCACGAACCCCCAGGACACCATCGCGCGCGGCCCCAGCCCGCGCAGCGTCAGCGATCCGGTGGCGCCGGCGGCGATGGCGGCGAAGGTGAGCGGCAGCAGCCGCAGCCCGGTCTCCAGCGGGCTCAGTCCGAGCACCAGCTGGAGGTACTGGACGGCGATCAGCTCCAGGCCCACCAGCGCGAGCATGGCGAGGACGATGCAGCCGACGGAGGTGGCGAAGGTCTTCCTGGCGAACATCCGCACGTCGATCAGCGGATGCGCCAGCCGTCGCTGTCTGCGGACGAACACGACCAGCAGCGCGGCCCCTACGCACAGCGGTCCGACGGTGGCGCCCGAGAGCACGCCCTCCCCCGCGCCGAGCCGCTTCACCCCGAAGACCACCCCGAGCACGCCGACGGCCGCCAGCAGCGCCCCGAGCACGTCCCAGGGACCCTCGGCGCTGCCGCGCGACTCGGGCAGCGCCACCCTGCCGAGCGGCAGGATGACGGCGAGCAGCGGGATGTTGATGAGGAAGACCGAGCCCCACCAGAAGTGCTCGACGAGAAACCCGCCGAGTACGGGCCCCACGGCGGCGCCGACGGCCGCGACGGCGGTCCACGCGCCGATGGCCACGGCCCGCTCACGCCGGTCGGGGAAGACCGCGCGGAGTATCGAGAGCGTCGCCGGCATGATCATCGCGCCGCCGATCCCGAGCAGCGCACGCGCCCCGATCAGCATCTGCGGGGTGGCGGCGAAGGCCGCGAGCGCCGAGGCGGCGCCGAAGATGGCGTAGCCGATCAGCAGCACCCTGCGGCGGCCGACGCGGTCGCCGAGCGTGCCGAAGAGGATCAGCAGCGAGGCGCAGACCAGCGGGTACGCGTCGACGATCCAGAGAAGTTCGACCCCGGTGGGCCGCAGGTCGGCCGTGACGGCGGGGACCGCGACATGCAGCACCGTCGCGTCGAGTGCGACCAGCAGCAGGCTGACGCACAGGACGACCAGCACGAGCCAGCGGTTGGCACCGCCACGGGCGCCGGCGGCGACCGGCCGTGCTGCGGCCGTGGTGGTGCCCGACATCTGTGTACCTCCCATGCGTGCTGCGCGCCCGGCGAGCGTACGCGAGTTGACTCCTGTGGCGTGTGGCGCACGCCTCACCCCGCGCCGCCGCCCGTGGGGGAAATTCGGCGTAACGCGGTGGTGAACGAATTCAAGACCCCACAAAGACACGTACACACACGGCGTGTCGATTAATAAGGAGCAACTCACTTGGATTTCGGTTACCGGCCGGGATAAACCGTGAGCTGAGACATACTCCACATCACATCGTCATCACAAAGAGACCGGAACGACCGGTTCACGCACTCACTCGCTGTAACGTCGATTGGGTGCGTACCGACATCTTCGCCCGGCTGGACCGGGAGCCGGAGCCGCCGAAGATAGAGATCCCGCGGATGAGCCGTACCCGCACGGCTCTCTTCGGCGGGACGCTGGCGTTCTATCTCGCCATCGTCGTTGCCGTGCTGGACTCGTCCTGGCTGGTGACCCTCGACTGGAAGGTCATGCTGTTCCGGCCCTATCAGCAGTGGCCGGGACTGCACGCCTTCCTCGACTACTTCGTGGTGCTCGGCCAGCGCGGTCCCACAGCGGTGATGATCGCCGCCTGGCTGGGCTGGCGCTCCTGGCGGCAGCACACGCTGCGGCCGCTGCTGGCCCTCGGCGCCGCTCTGCTGCTGCTCAACGTGACGGTCGGCGCGGTGAAGCTCGGTCTCGGCCGGCTCGGCCCGCACTACGCGACCCAGATCGGCTCGGCCGAGCTGTTCGCCGGCGGCGATATATTTCCCTCGGGCCACACCGCGAACGCCGTCGTGACCTGGGGAATCCTGGCCTATCTGGCCACCACCCCACTGACCAGGCGGTATCTGTCGATCCTGTCGTCGGCGCTGTCCCTCGGGGTCGGCGCGACCACGGTCTACCTCGGTACGCACTGGCTCAGCGACGTGCTGCTCGGCTGGGCCGCCGGCATGCTGATCCTGCTCGCGCTGCCCTGGTGCGAGCCCACGATCGGCCGAGCCGAGCAGATCATCTTCGCCGTACGCGACCAGTTGCGGGCGCGCGCGCGGGCTGCTTCACCCGCGCGGGTCCCGGCGGGCGGCCTCCGGCCGTCGAAGGTGCCGACGCTCCCGCCCACCGAGGACGACTCCAAGCGGGAACCGATCGGGGCAGGTCACACCGGCCGTAACCCGGCGGGCCGCAGCCCGGCGCAGCTCGCCCAGCCGCGGCCGCACACGCTGCGCTCCGAGCGCTCCCCGATCACGCCGGCCGGCTCGCGCAGGCCGCCTCACTCGCGGCCCGTCACGGGCGGCTGACCTGCGCCGACGTGCGGTCTAGCCGAGCCAGCAGCGGACCACCGTCTCGTCGTCCACCTCGAAGTTCAGCCGCCCGGCGACGTACTCCATCGTGATGATCGAGCCGGGCGGCAGGGACCGCACGGTGGTCCAGCCACGCTCCCTCGCGCGCCGCTCCGCGCTCTCGGCGGAGAGGCCTACGTACGCCTCGGTGTCGTCGTCCGGACGGTCGGGTGATGTCGGTGTCGGTGCCATGCCATTCACCGTAGGCGTACGCGGACGGTGAAGGAAGCGTCCGCCATCCGGACAACCCGTTCCGGTCAGTGAGCGGTCACGCTTTCGTCACAGAATGACGACACGCTTCCGAAGCGAATGACGCGCACTCACAGAGTGTTCACAGGATGCCCCGGACGAATTCAAAGCACCTGAAGATCACATAAATTCGCTCTTCCTGAATTCCACCCGCAGGTAACCGTCCGGTAAGACGGCGGAATATCGGCGGCCGGCCGAATTCAGCGAAGAGACCGGGACAACCGGTCCCTGAGGACCCTGACGTGCTCGGTCAGCTCGACGGGTTCGACCACCTCGAAGTCGACACCGATCAGCGCCACGTGCAGGACCAGCACGTCGAGACTCGCGGCCCCCGTGCGCAGCAGACAGCTGTGGTCGTCGACCGCCTCCAGGGCGCCCGAGGACGGCGACACGAGCCGCGCCGCCTCCTCGCGGGGCACCAGCAGCCGCAGCACGGCGGACGCGGCGTAGACGCGCGAGGAGACCCCGCGCGACACGTACGCGGCGAGATCGGCGGCCGGCGGGGTGCGCGGGGCGAAGCGCGGGCCGTGCGGCGGGGTGGGGGTGATCCGGTCCACCCGGAACGTCCGCCAGTCGGCGCGGTCCACGTCCCAGGCGACGAGGTACCAGCGGCGCTCGGTGCACACCAGCCGGTGCGGCTCCACCCGGCGACCTGCGACCGCCCCCGCGTGGTCCCGGTAGGCGAAGCGCAGTCCCTCACTGTCCCGGCACGCGGTGGCCAGTTCGGTGAGGACGGCCGGGTCGACGGCCGAGGTGCCCGGGCCGCGCAGCATCGGGACGGTGAACGCGTTGAGCGCCCCGACCCTGCGGCGCAGCCGGTCGGGCAGCACCTGCTGGAGCTTGGCCAGGGCGCGTACGGAGCTCTCGCCGATGCCCTCGATGCCGTTGCCCGCCGCTGTGCGCAGCCCGACGGCGACGGCGACCGCCTCGTCGTCGTCCAGGAGCAGCGGCGGCAGTTCGGCGCCGGCGCCCAGCTGGTAGCCGCCGCCCGTGCCGGGGCTGGCGTTCACCGGGTAGCCGAGTTCCCGCAGCCGCTCGACGTCGCGCCGCACGGTCCTGGGGGTGACGCCCAGCCGCTCGGCGAGGTCGGCTCCCGACCAGTCGCGGTGCGCCTGGAGGAGGGAGAGCAGCCGCAGCAGTCGGGCCGAGGTGTCCAGCATGCGGCCGAGTCTGCCAGGGCTCGCGGACAGCTACGGTCCGCAAGGCGCCCCGGAGCGCCGGGCCACGACGGACGCGGAGGACACGACGACGGGAGCGGGGGCCGGGGCCGGCTCAGGCGCGGGCGTCGGGGCC
>NZ_JTIY01000001.1:4651373-4652996 GCF_000818175.1 Streptomyces sp. AcH 505 | reverse complement strand
GCAGCCGCACGTCGTCGGCCGCCGGGGCCCCGTCGGGGCGCCTGCGCAGGACGAGTACCGCGTCGGGACGGGCGGCGCCCATGACGTCGAAGGTGATGCCGCCGGCCGAGTCGGCCACACAGTCTGCGGCCCACTCCTCGCGCGCGGTCCGCCGCCCGGTCGATCTGGTCATACGGCTATAGATGCGGAAAACACCGCGCAGGTGCCCTCCGACAGCAGATTTGTTCGATCTTGCGGCGCCGGCCCGTCCGATTCTGTTCGTCTTCGCGCGTGACCCCGGCCACGGCTCGCCCGTTGAACCCCGTACGAGCCGGGAACAGCCCGGTTCACGCACCGATTTCGAGGAGCCACCCCGTGCCGCGCATGCTCGATGTCAGCGAGGACGTCCGCGCCGAGATCGGCGACGAAGAAGCCGACCGGTTGCTCACCGGCGAGAACTCCCCGGGCAGTTACGACTGCACGTCCTGCCGCACCCCGGGAGACTCCGAGCAGGAGCGGACCAGCACCGTCCTGTTCGTCGGCGAGGAGACGGCCGTCCTGGCCTTCGCCCACGCCACCTGCATCCCGTCCCAGGTCGTCCAGGTCGCCGAGGACCAGCTCCAGGGCGCGGTCAGGTCCATCACCGGCAACGAGCCGCAGGCGCCCGGCGGCCCCGCGGGGGCCGAGCAGCAGGCCGTGCTGGGCGTCACCAGCGGTCTGGTGCTGATCGAGGGCGAGCTGCACCCGGCCCTGGTGGTGGAGCCGACGGCGCCGATCACCCGTGCGGGATCCGGCGGCACGATGGACGAGTTCCTCCCGCTCCTGGTCGAGCAGGGCTTCCAGCCGGTCGCCGACCTCGGCGGCCGGCCCGGCGTGCTGCCCGGCTGGTCCGTGCTGCTCGCCATGGGCCAGCTGCACGCCGTCCTGCAGCCCGGCACGGGCGGCAGCGGCCAGGTCGCCTGGTGGCAGGCGCACCAGCCGCTCCAGGTCACCGAGGGCTGGCGGGCGGCGGCCAACAAGTCGCACCAGGTCCTGGTGTTCGCGGCGCCGGTCGGCTCGATCGGCCAGCAGCCCCGTGAGGACCTGCTGCGCGACGCCCTGGAGAAGGCGGCGGCCAACGGCCGGCTGGTGGCCGCGGCGATGCCCCTGGCGGGCACGTGAGGGTGCGGGCGGGCAGGTGAGCGTGCGGCAGGGCACGTGACGGCGCGGGCGCGCCCCGCCGCACACCGGTCACCACCCCGTTGACCGGCAATTTCCCGGTCGTACCCGCATCCGACGAGGCACCGGGGTCGTTGGCACATACGTGCACTCATACGACCCCTCCCGCCCGCAGTACCAGAGCCAGATCCCCTCGATGCGCCCCGCGCAGGACGTGGCGGACGGGTATTCGACGACCCCGATCTACGACGCGCTGTACTCCGAGTTCCTCCGGTCGTTCAGAGCCCTCCCCGGCGACAGGAGCGGCGAGGACAATCTGGGTTTCACGGCCTTCGGTGCCGGGACGCACCCGGGCCGCGGCAGACACGGCGACCGCGCGCACACGCCGTACCAGGGGTCCTGGCAGCGGGACACCCGGCAGCCCGTCGCCCGCCACACCCCGGCGGCGCTGCCGCCGGGTCCGCGTCGCGAGGCGTGAGCCGCGCG
>NZ_JTIY01000001.1:4645794-4650923 GCF_000818175.1 Streptomyces sp. AcH 505 | reverse complement strand
GGCCCGGCACGGATGATCCGTGCCGGGCCCGCCCGTTTCCGCCGTTCCCGGCCCCGCTACTTCTTGCGGCCGCGCTTCTCGCGCACCCGCACCGAGATGTGGATCGGCGTGCCCTCGAAGCCGAACTCCTCACGCAGCCTGCGCTCGACGAACCGCCGGTAGCCGGCCTCGATGAAGCCCGAAGCGAACAGCACGAACCGCGGCGGCTTCGTGCCCGCCTGCGTGCCGAACAGGATGCGCGGCTGCTTGCCGCCCCTGATCGGGTGCGGATGCCCGGCCACCAGCTCGCCGAGGAACGCGTTCAGCCGTCCCGTCGGCACCCGGGTCTCCCAGCCGGCCAGCGCCGTCTCGATCGCCGGGACCAGCTTCTCCATGTGCCGTCCGGTACGCGCCGACACATTGACCCGGGGCGCCCAGGCGACCTGCGCCAGCTCCGTCTCGATCTCGCGCTCCAGGTAGTAGCGCCGGTCCTCGTCGAGGGTGTCCCACTTGTTGTACGCGATGACCAGGGCGCGGCCCGCGTCCACGGCCATCGTGATGATGCGCTGGTCCTGGACGCTGATGGACTCGCTCGTGTCGATCAGGACGACGGCGACCTCCGCCTTCTCGACGGCGGCCGCGGTGCGCAGCGACGCGTAGTAGTCCGCGCCCTCCTGGAGGTGGACCCGGCGCCTGATGCCCGCCGTGTCGATGAACTTCCAGACGATGCCGCCCAGCTCGATCAGCTCGTCGACCGGGTCACGGGTGGTGCCCGCCACCTCGTTGACGACCACCCGGTCCTCGTTGGCGACCCGGTTCAGCAAGGACGACTTGCCGACGTTCGGCCGCCCGATGAGGGCGATACGGCGCGGGCCGCCGATGGCGGTGCCGAAGGTCTGCGCTGGGGCGTCCGGCAGCGCTTCGAGCACGGCGTCGAGCATGTCGCCCGTACCGCGGCCGTGCAGGGACGAGACGGGGTGCGGCTCGCCGAGCCCGAGCGACCACAGCGCCGTGGCGTCCGCCTCGCCGCTCTGCCCGTCGACCTTGTTGGCGCAGAGCACGACGGGCTTGCCTGCCTTGCGGAGCAGCCGGACCACGGCCTCGTCGGTGTCGGTGGCGCCGACGGTGGAGTCCACGACGAAGACGACCGCGTCGGCGGCCTCGATCGCGTACTCGGCCTGGGCGGCGACCGAGGCGTCGATACCGAGGACGTCCTGCTCCCAGCCGCCGGTGTCGACGACCTTGAAGCGGTGGCCCGCCCACTCGGCCTCGTAGGTGACCCGGTCCCTGGTCACGCCCGGCTTGTCCTCGACGACCGCCTCACGGCGGCCGATGATGCGGTTCACAAGGGTCGACTTGCCGACATTCGGCCGGCCGACGACGGCGAGTACGGGCAGCGGGCCGTGTCCGGCCTCGCCGATCGCGCCCTCCACGTCCTCGGGGTCGAAGCCCTCCTGCGCGGCGATCTCCATGAACTCCGCGTACTCGGCATCGCCAAGCTCTCCGTGCTCGTCGTCGGAGTCGATCTGGTCGTTCATGAAGTCCGTACCTCGTTCATCCATCGTGATCGGTGCGCCACCACATGTGGCGCACTACTCAAGTCCTGCCGGGCGCCCGGTGAGGCGCCTGGCGTCGTCCAGGTGGGCGGCCAGCCGCTGCTGGACGCCGACCGTGGCGTCGTCCAGCGCGGCGCGCGTACGCCTGCCGCTGCCGTCGCCCGCCACGAACGCGTCGCCGAAGACGACGTCCACGCGGCTGCGCAGCCGGGGCAGCGCCTTGACCAGCCGGCTGCGGCTCTCCGTGCTTCCCAGGACAGCCACCGGCACGATCGGCGCACCGGACCGTACTGCGAAGTATGCGAGACCGGACCGCAAAGAGGCGAAATTGCCCTCGCCCCTGGTGCCCTCGGGGAAGATCCCCAGCACCCCGCCGGCCGCCAGCAGGCCGAGCGCGTCGGTGATCGCCGTGCGGTCGGCGACCGCGCGGTCCACCTTGAGCTGCCCGATCGCGCGCAGGAACGGGTCGAGCGGTCCGACGAACGCTTCCTTCTTGATCAGGAAGTGCACGGGCCGGGGCGCCGTGCCCATCAGCATCGGGCCGTCGATGTTGTGCGAGTGGTTGACGGCCAGGATCACCGGGCCGCTCGCGGGGACCCGCCAGGCGCCGAGCACCCGGGGCCGCCAGAGGCCGTTCATCAGGCCGACGCCTATGCCCCGTCCGACCGCGGCGCCTCTGCGGGACGGGGCGGCCCGCTCGGCGGTGCTCACCGGACCGCCCGCTTCTCCTCGACCAGGGTCACGATGCACTCGACGACCTGCTGAAGCGTGAGGTGGGTGGTGTCGACCTCCACCGCGTCGTCCGCCTTCGCGAGCGGGGACGTCTTGCGGCTGGAGTCGGCGGCGTCGCGCTTTATGAGGGCTTCCCTGGTCGCCGCGACATCGGCCGCGTCCTTGCCGCCCAGTTCGCCGCTGCGGCGGGCGGCCCGCGCCTCGGCGGACGCGGTGAGGAAGACCTTGACGTCGGCGTCCGGCAGGACCGTCGTACCGATGTCCCTGCCCTCGACCACGATGCCGTGCTCGGCCGAGGCGGCGACGGAGCGCTGCAGCCGCGTGATGACGGCCCGCACCTCGGGGACGGCGCTGACGGCGCTGACCTTCGAGGTGACCTCCTGGGTGCGGATCGGGCCCGACGCGTCGGTCCCGTCCACGGTGATCGTCGGTCCCGCCGGGTCGGTGCCCGAGACGATGACGGGCTTGCCGGCCGCTGTCGCGACCGCTTCCGCGTCCCGTACGTCGATGCCGTTGCTGATCATCCACCAGGTCATCGCGCGGTACTGCGCGCCCGTGTCCAGGAAGCTCAGCCCGAGCTTGAGGGCCACCGCCTTGGAGGTGCTCGACTTGCCCGTGCCCGAGGGGCCGTCGATGGCGACGATCACGGCGGCAGGGGCGGTCCTGGCTGCGGTTGCGGCGGTTGCGGCGCTTTCCACGGGAGTGGACACCTTCCTGGTTCACGGCTGGGGTGCGGTGGGACGTGGCAACGGCCCCCGCACAAGGTTACCGAGTACTCGGAGCGCCGGTGCACGCGTCCTTCCGGGGGCCGGACGGCCCCCGGGTCACTGCCGGATCGACCAGCCGCGGTTGCGCAGGGCGGCGTTGAGTACGGGCGCGGCGGACGGCTCGACCATCAGCTGGACGAGGCCGGCCTGCTGCCCGGTGGCGTGCTCGATGCGTACGTCCTCGATGTTGACCCCTGCGCTGCCCGCGTCGGCGAAGATCCGGGCCAGCTCGCCGGGACTGTCGCTGATCAGGACGGCCACGACCTCGTACGTCTTCGGGGCGGCGCCGTGCTTGCCCGGCACCCGGACCCGGCCCGCGTTGCCCCGGCGCAGTACGTCCTCGATGCCCGCCGCGCCGCCGCGCCGCTTCTCCTCGTCCGACGACTGGAGGGCGCGCAGCGCCTCGACCGTCTCGCCGAGGTCGGTGGCGATCCCGGCGAGCACGTCGGCGACGGGCCCCGGGTTGGCGGTGAGGATGTCGATCCACATGGCGGGGTCGGAGGCGGCGATCCTGGTGACGTCCCTGATGCCCTGCCCGCAGAGGCGTACGGCGGTCTCGTCGGCCTCTTCGAGCCGGGCGGCCACCATGGAAGAGATCAGCTGCGGGGTGTGCGAGACGAGGGCGACGGCCCGGTCGTGGGCGTCGGCGTCCATGACGACGGGTACGGCGCGGCAGAGCGCGACGAGTTCCAGGGCCTGGTTGAGCACCTCGGTGTCGGTGTCCCTGGCGGGGGTGAGCACCCAGGGGCGACCCTCGAACAGGTCGGCGGTGGCGGCGAGCGGGCCTGACCGCTCCTTGCCGGACATGGGGTGCGTACCGATGTAGGCGGTCAGGTCGAGGCCGAGCGCCTCCAGCTCGCGGCGCGGGCCGCCCTTGACGCTGGCGACGTCGAGGTAGCCGCGGGCCGTCCCGCGCCGCATGGCGTCGGCGAGGGTCGCCGCGACATGCGCGGGCGGTACGGCGACGATCGCGAGGTCGACCGTGCCGGGCGCCGGCTCGTCCGTACCGGCGCCGAGCGCGGCGGCCGTACGGGCCCGGTCGGGGTCGTGGTCGGTGAGGTGCACGGTGACGCCGCGGCTCGCCAGGGCGAGCGCGGCCGATGTGCCGATCAGGCCCGTTCCGATGACGACGGCTGTTCTCACTGGGCGATGTCCTTGCGGAGGGCGGCGGCGGCGCCGAGGTAGACGTGCGCGATCTGCGCCTTGGTCCTGCCGGACTCGACGTGGGCGAGGATCCGCACGACGCGCGGCATGGCACCGGCGATGTCCAGCTCCTGCGCGCAGATCAGCGGCACGTCCACGATGCCGAGGCCGCGGGCGGCAGCGGCGGGGAAGTCGCTGTGCAGGTCGGGGGTGGCCGTGAACCAGATGCTGATCAGGTCGTCCGGCGTGAGGTCGTTGCGGTCGAGGATCGCGGACAGGAGCTGCTTGACCTGCTCGTCCATGTGCCCGCGCTCGTCCCGCTCCAGCTGGACCGCGCCACGGACCGCTCGTACCGCCACGGTTCCTCCTCGTTCGTCCACGATGATCGCGTGCTCCGTTCAGCCTAGGGCCTGTCCGGCCGGTAGCCTCGCGCGCATGACTCCCGAGGCCCTGGTCCGCGACCACACCGTCTACGCGTGTGTGACGGGCTCCCGCGCCTTCGGGCTCGCGACGGAGGGGTCGGACACGGACCGGCGCGGGGTCTTCCTCGCCCCCACGGCGCTGTTCTGGCGCTTCGAGAAGCCGCCGACACATGTGGAGGGCCCGGCGGACGAGCAGTTCTCCTGGGAGCTGGAGCGCTTCTGCGAACTCGCCCTGCGCGCCAACCCCAACGTCCTGGAGTGCCTGCACTCCCCGATCGTGGAGCACGCCGACGCCACGGGCCGCGAACTGCTCGCCCTGCGTGACGCGTTCCTGTCGCTGCGGGCGTACGAGACGTTCCAGCGCTACGCGTTGGGCCAGCGCAGGAAGCTGGAGGCGGACGTACGGCAGTACGGCGCCCCGCGCTGGAAGCACGCCATGCACCTGCTCCGGCTGCTCGCCTCCTGCCGCGACCTGCTCCGTACGGGCGCCCTCGTCATCGACGTGGGCGACCAGCGGGAGCCGCTGCTGG
>NZ_JTIY01000001.1:4640588-4645623 GCF_000818175.1 Streptomyces sp. AcH 505 | reverse complement strand
GCGGGAGCCGCTGCTGGCGGTGAAGCGCGGCGAGGTCCCCTGGCCGGAGACCGAACGCCGGATGACCCGCCTGGCCGAGGAGGCCGAGGCGGCGCTCCCCGGCTCCCCCCTCCCGCCGGAACCCGACCGCGCGCGAGTGGAAGCGTTCCTGACCCGCACCCGCCGCGCCTCGGCCCTGTCGTCGCCTGATGTCCCTGAAGGGGGCGGGGGGTAGCGCAGGTGCGGTCGGCTCAGGCGTCCCAGAGCGCGCCGAGCCTCAGCAGGTCGGTTCGGTACTCGATGCGGTCCGACCAGTGCTCCGGCCAGGCCGCCGCGCCCAGGTGGGCTCCGGCGAAGGCGCCTGCCAGGCAGGCCAGGGAGTCCGAGTCGCCCTTTGTGCAGGCCGCTCGGCGCAGGGCCGTGAGCGGGGACGTGGGGAAGAGCAGGAAGCAGTGCAGCGCTGTGGCGAGCGCCTCCTCGGCGATCCAGCCGTCGCCCGTCGTCAGGCACGGGTCGGTCTCGGGGGACGGGGTGCGCAGCGCCTGCTGGAGGCGGTCGAGGGCGGCGAGGCAGTCGTCCCAGCCGCGGGCGATGAACTCGCCGGGGGTCGGGGCGTCGCCCAGGGTCCACAGGTCGCCGAGCCACCGGTGGTCGTAGCGGGTGCGGTTCTCGTACGCGTACGAGCGCAGCCGGCCGACCAGGCCGAGGGGTTCGGTGCCCTGCGCGAGGAGGTGGACGGCGCGTGCCGTGAGGTCGGAGGCGGCCAGCGCCGTGGGGTGGCCGTGGGTGAGGGCGGCCTGCAACTGCGCGGCGCCCGCGCGCTGTTCGTCGCCGAGGCCCGGTACGAGGCCGATCGGCGCCACCCGCATGTTGGCGCCGCAGCCCTTCGAGCCGAGGCGGCTCGCCCGCTGCCAGGGGCGGCCGTCCTCCAGCAGGGCGCAGGCGTCCAGGCAGGTGCGGCCAGGGGCGCGGTTGTTCTCCGGGTCGTGGTACCAGGCGACGAACTCGGCGCGCACGGGCGGTTCGAGGCTCGCCGGGTCGAGGGCGCCGGTGCGGTCGACGGCGGTCACGATGCCCTTGCCGAGCGCGAGGGTCATCTGGGTGTCGTCGGTGACGAACGCGGGCTCCGGCAGCGCCATGTCGCGCCAGGGGCCGGTCTTGGCGAGGATCGACGGCACGTCGCTGAACTCGGTCGGGAAGCCCAGCGCGTCGCCGAGCGCCAGCCCGATCAGGGCGCCGGTCGCGGGCTGTTTCACGGGAGTTGTGGTCATGGGGTACGCCCTTCCGGTCGGAGCAGCGGTGGGTGCAGCGTGGTGGCGGGGCCCTGCCGGTAGAGCGCGGCCGGTTTGCCTCGGCCGCCGGTCCTGCGCGGCGGTCCTTCGACGGGCTGGACGAAGCCGGGCGTCGCCAGCACCTTGCGGCGGAAGTTGGGCCGGTCGAGCGGGACGCCCCAGATCGTCTCGTACACCTGCTGGAGCTCGCCGAGGGTGAACTCGGGCGGGCAGAAGGACGTGGCGAGACAGCTGTATTCGAGCTTGGCGCCGACCCGCTCGTACGCGTCGGCGAGGATCCGCTCGTGGTCGAAGGCGAGCGGTCCGACCACCGGTGTCCCGCCGGCGCCGAGCGCCGTCCAGTCGGCGCTCGCCGCGTCGCCACCGCCTCGTGGCTCGGGCAGATCGGGGACGAGCGCCGCGTACGCGACGGAGACGACCCGCATCCTCGGGTCGCGGTCGGGATCGCTGTAGGTGGCGAGCTGTTCGAGGTGGAGCACGGTGGCGGTCTCCTCCGACAGCCCGGTCTCCTCGGCGAGTTCACGCAGCGCGGCGTCCCCGGCGGACTCGCGCGGCAGGACGAACCCGCCGGGCAGCGCCCAGGCTCCCCGGTAGGGCTCCTGGCCGCGCTCCACGAGCAGGACGTGCAGCCGGCTCTCGCGGACGGTGAAGACGGCGAGGTCGACGGTGACGGCGAACGGTTCGAAGGCGGCCGGGTCGTAGCCCTCCGGCGCTCCGGGGCGCGCTGTCACCGGCGCTCCGGGAGGGGCGGCGCGAAGTCCCAGCCCCGGCCGAGCAGGTCGTCCACGGCTTCGACCGCTGCCGCGAGCCGCGTGGCGGGCGGGCCGCTCATGGTGAGGAACCGCCGTCCCGTACGGGTCAGTTCCGCCCGGAACCGGTCGGTCATCCAGGGCCGCAGCTCCTCGCCGTCCCGCAGTCCGTCGTCCTCGAAGGGGACTCCGGTGTGGTCGGTGAGCAGCCAGAGCTGATGGTCGACGCGGTCGGCGATCTCCTCGACGCGCGGGTTACGGCCGCCCAGGTACCGCTCGTGCCAGACGGTGGTCGCGAAGGAGTCGGTGTCGCAGAACAGCACCGGCGAGCCCAACCTCGCCGCCCGCTCCTCCAGTTCGTTCTGCCGCTGGGCGATCAGCGGGAAGTCGTCCGTGCCGAACGTGACCTCCGACCAGTGCGCCCACGGCCGGGCCCGGCGCAGCTCGGCCAGTTTCTCCTCGCTGAACTCCCTGCCGTACTCGGGCACACAGCCGGTCGACGCCCAGATCCCGCCGCGCCGCCGGTAGTGCTCGGCGAGAGCGCGGGCGAGCGTGGTGGTGCCGGTGGACTCCGCCCCGACGACGACCACCCGGCGGGTGAGCGCGGCGCGCACGGGCGGCGACAGGAACTCCCAGCAGCCCACCGGGTCCTTGCGCACGGCCGTGGCGGAGACGGGGTAGGCCGTACGGCCGGGGTCGACGCACTCCGACGCCGCGCCGAACCGGCGGCCCAGCTCGGCGCCGTACGCCTCCGAGGAGAACACCGCGTCGACCCGCTCGGGCACGGCGCTCCGGAAGACCGCCATGTGCGCGTCCCAGATGTCGGGGTCGCCCAGGTCCATGGGGACGTCGTCGACCGCGCCCACGACCGTGACGTCCGGGTGGACCTCGCGCATCCAGCGCACCCGGTCGGCGAGCGGCACCGACTCGACGGACGCGGCGCAGACCAGCACGGTCAGCCGGGCGCAGCGTTCCTTCGCCGTGCGGACGAGATGGTGGTGGCCGGCGTGCGGCGGATAGAACTTCCCCAGCACCAGCCCGTGCTGATATCCCGTCAGCTCCGTCATGCCGTCACCGCCTCGGCGGCCGGTGCCTTCGCCCCGGCCAGATCGCGGGACCAGCCGCGCAGCCCCACGACGCACAGGGCGAGGAAGCCGACGTACAGCAGTGAGGTCAAGTACAGCCCCTTGTAGGCGTAGAGCGGGATGTAGACGAGGTCGGCGGCGATCCACAGCCACCACGACTCCAGCAGTTTGCGGCACTGGCCGTAGGTCGCCGCCAGGGACAGCGCGGTGGTCAGCGCGTCCCAGAACGGCACGGTCGAGTTGGTGAAGCGGCCGAGCAGGAGGGTGAGTCCAGCTGTCCCCACCGCCCCCGCCGCGAGCAGCACGCCCCATTCGGCGCGGCTGCTGCGCCGCACCGGCAGGGACCGTGGGTCCGGGCCACCCCCGTGGGTCCAGATCCACCAGCCGTACACGGCGAGGGCGATGAAGACGACCTGCAGCCCGGCGTCGGCGTAGAGCCCCGCCGGGACGAACAGAAGGACGAAGAACAGGTTGTTGGCGATGCCGACGGGCCAGTTGGCGAGGTGCTGGCGGGCGACCAGCCAGACACAGAGCGCGCCGCTGCCGAACCCGAGGAACTCGGTCCAGCTGACCGGGGTGTCCAGCACGGTGAACAGCGGCTGCTGCAACGGGTCGAGGATGTCAGCGAGACTCATGGCCCGCCTCCTTAATAGTCATGTTGACTATAAAGGCGAACGGGCCGCGCGCACAAGCAAAAACCCGCGGCCGTCGGGCCGCGGGTTCGCTCGAAGTGCTCGAAGTGCTCGGAGTACCGGGCCTCAGGCCTAGAGTCCGACCTCCTTCATCAGCATGCCGACCTCGGTGTTGGTGAGGCGGCGCAGCCAGCCCGACTTCTGGTCGCCCAGCGGGATCGGGCCGAAGGACGTCCGGACCAGCCGGTCGACCGGGAAACCGGCCTCGGCGAGCATGCGGCGGACGATGTGCTTGCGGCCCTCGTGCAGGGTGACCTCGACGAGGTAGTTCTTGCCGGTGTTCTCGACGACCCGGAAGTGGTCCGCCTTCGCGTAACCGTCCTCCAGCTGGATGCCGTCCTTCAGCCGCTTGCCCAGGTCGCGCGGGAGCGGCCCCTGGATCGCGGCCAGGTAGATCTTCTTGACGCCGTACCGGGGGTGGGTGAGCCGGTGGGCCAGCTCGCCGTGGTTGGTGAGCAGGATGATGCCCTCGGTCTCCGTGTCGAGCCTCCCCACGTGGAACAGCCGGGTCTCCCGGTTGGTCACGTAGTCGCCGAGGCTCTGCCGGCCGTCGGGGTCCTCCATCGTGGAGACGACGCCCGCGGGCTTGTTCAGCGCGAAGAAGAGGTGCGACTGGGTGGCGACGGTCAGTCCGTCGACCTTGATCTCGTCCTGGTCGGGGTCGACGCGCATGCCCTGTTCCAGCACGATCTCGCCGTTGACCTCGACACGGGACTGCTCGATCAGCTCCTCGCAGGCACGCCGCGAACCCATCCCGGCCCGCGCGAGCACCTTCTGCAGCCGCTCGCCCTCGTCGTTCGGGTTGGTCTTCGGGGTCCTGATCTCCGGCGCGTCCGCGTACCTGTCGCGGTTGCGCTGCTCGATCTTCGCGTCCAGCTCACGGGGGCGGGACTGGCCCTGGCTGTCCCTGCGGGCCCTGGGCGCGCTCTGCGAGGACCTGGGGCCGCCCTTGGCGCCGCCACGGGCCGCGGCGCCCCTGGCGCCGCCACCACGGCGCTCGTCGTCACCGTCGCGTGCGTCACGGGTGAAGGCGGCCGAGCCGCCCGCACGCCCGGTGCCGCGCGGCGTGCCCTTCGCGCCCGCGCCACCCGTCGGACCCGAGCGGCCGACGTCGTAACGGCGCTCCTCGGGGCGGGGGCGGGACGGACGCTTCTGCTCGTCCTCGCGTCCGCTGCCCGACGTACGGGCGCCGGGGTTGCTGCCCCTGTTGCCCGCGCCGCCGCCCCGGTTGTCCCAGC
>NZ_JTIY01000001.1:4633884-4640034 GCF_000818175.1 Streptomyces sp. AcH 505 | reverse complement strand
CGCGCCGCGGTTGCCGCCGCCGGAGCCCCGGCCGCCGCTGCCGGCCCCCCGGTTGCCGCCGCCGCTACCGCCTCCGCCGTTCCTGTTGCCGCTTCCGCTGTTGCTGTTGCCGCTTCGCATCAAATTTCCGTCTTGTCGTCTGCGTAAGTTTCCGGGGTGTCCGGCGCGTCTGGGTCGAACGACGGAACCCCTTCCAAGGTCTCGGCCTCGATCGCCTCCGCCTCGGGGAGGAAGGGCGCGAGCTCCGGAAGCTCGTCAAGGCCGCGCAGGCCCATCCGCTCCAGAAAGTAGTTCGTCGTCCTGTACAGGATCGCACCTGTTTCGGGTTCCGCGCCCGCCTCCTCGACCAGCCCCCGCTGGAGGAGGGTGCGCATCACACCGTCGCAGTTCACTCCGCGCACCATCGAGACCCGGGAACGGCTCACCGGCTGGCGGTACGCGACGACGGCCAGCGTCTCCAGCGCCGCCTGGGTCAGCCTGGCGTGCTGGCCGTCCAGGACGAAGCCCTCGACGGCCTCCGCGTACGCGGGGCGCGAGTAGAACCGCCAGCCCCCGGCGACCAGCCGCAGCTCGAAACCGCGGCCCTGCACGGTGTACTCGTCCGCCAGCGCGCGCAGCGCGTCCGCCACGGCCCTGCGGGGGCGGTCGAGGACCTTGGCCAGGTGCTCCTCGCTCGCGGGCTCGTCCACGACCATGAGGACCGCCTCCAGGGCGGGGCGGAGGTCGAGCTCGGCGACCGTGCTCGCCGTACCCGCCACACCGGTGCCCGCCGTACCGGACGGGGCCTGCTCCTGCTCGCTCACACCTTCTCCTCGCGCGTCTGGTCGGCCTCCGGGGCCGGTGCCGGGGCCGCCGGCACGTCGGGTACGTCCGGGGGCCGGTCGAACTCGTCGGTCACCGTCGGTTCCACATCGTCGTCCCCGCCCGTCCAGCGGACCATCAGCGACCCCAGGGCCTCTTCCTGGTCGAGCGCCACCACCCGCTCCCGGTAGAGCTCCAGAAGGGCCAGGAAGCGCGCCACGACGGTGAGGGTGTCCGCTGCGTCCTCGGTGAGCGCCTGGAAGCTCACCTCGCCGCGCTCGCGCAGCCGCGCCACGACGATCCCCGCCTGCTCCTGCACGGAGACGAGCGGCGCGTGGATGTGGTCGACGTACACCTGCGGCCGGGGCTTGGGCTGCATCGCCTTCACCGCGAGCCGGGCGAAGCCCTCGGGGCCGATGCGGATCACGACTTCGGGAAGCAGCTCGGCGTACTGGGGTTCGAGGCCCACGGTGCGCGGATAGCGCCGGGCCTCGGTCTCCAGACGGTCGCTGAAGATCTCCGCGATCTGCTTGTAGGCGCGGTACTGCAACAGCCGGGCGAAGAGCAGGTCACGCGCTTCGAGCAGGGCGAGGTCGGCCTCGTCCTCCACCTCGGCGGCGGGCAGCAGCCGGGCCGCCTTGAGGTCGAGCAGGGTGGCGGCGACGACGAGGAATTCGGTGGTCTGGTCGAGGTCCCAGTCGGGGCCCATGGCGCGGATATGGCCCATGAACTCGTCGGTGACCTTGGAGAGCGCCACCTCGGTCACGTCGAGCTTGTGCTTCGAGATGAGCTGGAGCAGCAGGTCGAAGGGGCCTTCGAAGTTGACGAGCCGCACGGTGAACCGGCCGTCGTCGACGGGTTCGGTCTCCCCGTCGGGCGCGGGTGCGGGGTCCGGTGCCGGGTCGGGAGCGGGTGTGGGCTCCGGGACGGGCCCTGGATCCGGGTCGGGTTCTGGATCCGGGTCGGGCTCGGGTTCCGGCTCGGCCGGCGGAGCCGGTGGGGGCGGAGGCTCGGCCTCGGCCACCGCGGCCGTTTCCGGTTCGGCGACCGGCTCCGGAAGCACCGGTTCCGGCTCCGTGACCGCCGGTGGCCGCGCGTCCGGCACGCCCGGACCGCGGCCGAGTGAGCGGCGGGAGGGGCGGGCGGGGTCGTCGGTCGGCGGCATCGGGGTCCAGGTGCGTGGGCGGCGGGTCCGGCCCGCGCAGGCTATCTTCAGCGGCCGCGCAGGCGCCGTACGAGGATGCTCGCGTCGCCGCGCGATTCCAGATCCGCCAGCACGACGGCCACCGCTTCGCGGACGATCCGCCCGCGGTCGACGGCGAGGCCGTGCTCACCGCGCAGCACGAGCCGCGCGTGTTCGAGGTCCATCAGTTCCTCGGCCGAGACATAGACCGTGATCTTCTCGTCGTGCCGTTCGCGACCGCTGGGACGGCGGTTGGCACCCCGCCCCCTGCGGCGCTGGCCGCCCTGCTGCCCGCCCTGGGGCCCCTGCGGGCCGCCCGGCTGCGAGGGGCCGTTGCCCTGCTCCGGCGGGCGGCGCCCCTTGACGGAGGACGCCGCCTGCTCCGCGTCCGACGTACGGCTGCGCGGCGGCCCGGCGGGACCCGGTTCGGCGGTGGAGTGCTCCTCCGTCGACGTACCGGCCGAGGCCGCCGGCGAGGACGGTCCCGCCGCTTCGCCAGACGGGTCGCTCTCCCCCGCGGGACCGGGCACCCGGGCCTCGCCGTTCGCGCTCCGGCGCCGGTCCGCGGGCGATGATGCCTGCAGAGCCGTGCCACCGGTCGTACGGAACAGTTCGTCGGCCCCGGGCAGACTCACTCGGCGTGACACCGGGCGAGCACCTCCCTGGCGAGCTGGCGGTACGCGGCGGCGCCGACGGAGTTCGACGCGTAGGTCGTGATCGGCTCACCGGCGACCGTGGTCTCGGGGAAGCGCACGGTCCGCCCGATCACCGTGTGGTAGACGTTCTCGTCGAACGCCTCGACCACGCGGGCGAGCACCTCACGGCTGTGCACCGTGCGGGAGTCGTACATCGTGGCGAGGATGCCGTCGAGCTCCAGCTCGGGGTTGAGCCGCTCCTGGACCTTCTCGATGGTCTCCGTGAGCAGGGCCACGCCGCGCAGCGCGAAGAACTCGCACTCCAGCGGCACGATCACCTTGTGCGCCGCTGTCAGCGCGTTCACGGTGAGCAGACCGAGCGAGGGCTGACAGTCGATCACGATGTAGTCGTAGTCCTGCATCAGCGGCTTCAACGCCCGCTGGAGCGTGGACTCGCGCGCCACCTCGCTCACCAACTGCACTTCGGCGGCCGAGAGGTCGATGTTGCTCGGCAGTAGATCCATGTTGGGCACAGCGGTCTTCAGGAGCACTTCGTCCGCCGCCATGCCCCGCTCCATGAGCAGGTTGTAGACGGTGAGGTCGAGCTCCATCGGATTCACACCGAGTCCGACCGACAGGGCTCCCTGCGGGTCGAAGTCGACGAGCAGGACGCGCCGTCCGTACTCCGCGAGCGCGGCACCCAGATTGATGGTCGACGTCGTCTTGCCGACGCCGCCCTTCTGGTTGCACATCGCGATGATCTTCGCGGGGCCGTGATCGGTGAGCGGTCCTGGGATCGGGAAGTACGGCAGGGGACGCCCGGTCGGGCCGATCCGCTCGCGGCGCTGGCGGGCAGCGTCGGGCGCGAGGGTGGCCGCGTATTCGGGGTCGGGCTCGTACTCGGCGTCAGGGTCGTAGAAGTGACCCTCGGGCACTTCGTTGTAGTCGGCGAATGGGCTGGACTCTCGCCCGCCCTCGTTGCCGGCCATGGCGTTCACGTGTTGGCCGTCCATCATCTGGTGGGCTGTCGTCATGTGCGGGTGGGTCGAGAAGGTGCGGACTGCGACGGAGCCGACAGCGTCGAGCCCGGACGAAGGGCTCTGGCCCCTCGCAGGCATTCCTGGTTGACCACCCCCGGGAGTAAATGTCGACTCATTCACAAGTCGTCTTACCTCCTTGGACGTGACCAGGAAACTTATCGATAGGTCAGCGTGGCACCATGCCGACGATGGGCGACTCTATGGCGTGTCACCGGTCCGCAGCAACACAATCCGCCGGACCCGGCCCGATGTGTCGGCAACCGAACACCTCTCTGTCAAGGGCGCACGGGCCTCTCACCAAGGCATGGCGCACGGGTTTCCCGGGTGCGCGAATCGGTCGAAGTGTTACGTACGAGGCGAGTTGACCGGGGGTCCGAATGTGTCCCGACAGACACCCGGCCGGACCTCGCTGAGCAAGATCCGGCCGTTGGCGCGATGTTGACGACGGCGTTGACGCGTCAGCCGAGAAGGGCGCTCAACTCCACGTTGTCCAGGCCGTGCGCCTCTGCCACCTCACGGTAAACCACCTGGCCGTCGTGGGTGTTGAGGCCCTTGGCGAGTGCCGGGTCGCGGCGCAGCGCCTCGACCCAGCCACGGTTCGCCAGCTCCACGATGTAGGGCAGCGTCGCGTTGGTCAGCGCGTAGGTGGAGGTGTTGGGCACGGCGCCCGGCATGTTGGCCACGCAGTAGAAGACCGAGTCGTGCACCTGGAAGGTCGGTTCGGCGTGCGTCGTCGGGTGCGAATCCTCGAAGCAACCACCCTGATCGATTGCAATGTCGACAAGTACACTCCCGGGCTTCATCTTGGCCACGAGCGCGTTGGTGACGAGCTTTGGCGCCTTCGCGCCGGGGATGAGTACGGCGCCGACGACGAGGTCCGCGCCGACCACCGCGCGCTCCAGTTCGTACGCGTTGGAGACGATGGTCTGGACCTTCGTGCCGAAGACTTTGTCGGCCTCGCGGAGCTTGTTGATGTCCTTGTCGAGCAAGGTCACGTGGAAGCCCATGCCGACGGCGATCTGGGTGGCGTTCCACCCGGAGACACCGCCGCCGATGACGACGGCGCGGCCGGGCGCCGTGCCGGGGACCCCGCCGGGCAGTACGCCACGGCCGCCGGCCGAGCGCATCAGGTGGTACGCGCCGACCTGCGGGGCGAGCCGGCCGGCCACCTCGGACATCGGGGCGAGCAGCGGCAGCGCGCGATGGGCGGTCTCGACCGTCTCGTAGGCGATGGCGGTGGTGCCGGAGTCCAGCAGCGCGTCGGTGCAGGCGCGGGAGGCCGCGAGGTGCAGATACGTGAAGAGCGTCTGGCCCTTGCGCAGCCGGTGGTACTCCTCGGGAACCGGCTCCTTGACCTTGAGCAGCAGGTCGGCGGCGGCCCAGACCTCGTCGGCCGTCGCCAGGACGCGGGCGCCCGCCGCACTGAACTCGTCGTCGGTGATCGAGGATCCGGCGCCGGCGTCACGCTCGATGACGACCTGATGACCGTGGCGCACCAGCTCGTGCACACCGCCGGGGGTGATGGCCACCCGGAACTCGTTGTTCTTGACCTCGCGGGGGATACCGACCAGCACGTGGATCACGGTCCTTGACTCAGGGGCTCAGGGGATTACCGGGGTAATTCCATACATACCCGGGCAGCGCGGGGCGCTCCGGGAGTCGCCACAGAAACACGCGGCGGAGCCAGTCTAATGAAGGACTTCCAGCTGTCTAGCCTTGCAAAGCTTTAATCTTTCCCGGAACCGCTACGGATTTCGTAGGCGGACTCGTGATCTGTCGGCGGTTCTGCCAGCAAACGATCGGCTGCGGCGCGGTGCAGCCCCGCAGCCGTGGGGTCGCCGAGCCGCTCCAGGGTGTCCGCGAGACGGAGCTGGAGCGCCGCCTGGAGCCGTACGTCACCGGCCTGGCGTGCGACAGCGGCGGCGTCCTCGCAGACGCGCAGCGACTCCTGGGGGCGGCCCGCGTGTTCGAGTACCCGGGCCGTCTCGCTCAACGCCCGTGCCAGACCCGGCAGATCGCCCAGCCGCCGGAAGCCGGCCGCCGCAGCGCGCCAGTCGCGCAGCGCGTCGTCGTACTCGCCCGCGTAGGCGTGGACGGCGCCGAGCCGGCCGTACAGCCGCGCCTCGTCGGCGCGCTCGCCCCTGCCGATGCGCTGGGACAGCGCCCTGCCGTACCAGTCGGCGGCCCGCTGCCAGTCCTGGAGGTCCTGGTAGGCACCGCCTACGGATTCCATCGCGCGGCCGGTCGCGTAGAGGTCGTTGGCCGCCCTTCCGGCGTCGAGCGCGGCGCGGTAGCGCACCAGCGCGTCGGCCGTGCGGCCGGTACGGGCGTCCAGGTCGCCGATGTTCAGCAGGGCGGCGGCCTTCTCGCGGTGCAGCTCGCGCCGCTCGGCGACGTCCAGGACGAGCTGGTGCAGCCCGTACAGCTCGGGCGCCGCCGCCTCGGTGCCGCGATGGGTCGCCAGCGCCCGTACGAGCGCGGCGACCAGCCG
>NZ_JTIY01000001.1:4625450-4631500 GCF_000818175.1 Streptomyces sp. AcH 505 | reverse complement strand
CGGAGGGGGCCTTGCGGCCACGGCGGCGGGGTTGGGGGGACGGGGTGTCAGGCGTGGTCGGGCGCTGGGCTTGTGGGCCGTTTTGGTCGTTCACGTCCACCGCCTGATCCGTCACGGGCCACGCTCCGTCCGCCTGCGCACGAGCCGAGCCCGGCGGGTATCCGCGCGGGCGGATCGAGCCTAGTTCACTCTCTGCGACGGGTCGGTGCGAGCGCGGCCGGTACGTCCCCCGATCGGATCAGCATTTTGTCGGATCAGGGCCAGATCGGTCGGACCGAACTCAGGTCAGGACTCGAACGGCCGCGCCGGCCACGGCTCCTCCGGCGCCCGCAGCGCGTCCAGGCCCTCGCCCGCCAGTGCGGCCGACAGCGCCAGGACGCCCGTCACCAGGCAGCTGTTGTGCAGCTCGCCCGCGAGCACGCCTTGGACGAGGTCGGCCAGCTCCACCCGCGCGACCTCCATGTCCGCCTCCTCCTCAGCGACCTCGAAGCGGTCGCCGTCCGCCTCCGAGAGGTCGCGGGCGAGGAAGACGCGGACCGCCTCGTCGGAGCCGCCCGGCGAGGTGTAGATGTCGGCGAGTACCCGCCACTCCCCCGCCTTGATGTGCGCCTCCTCGTACAGCTCGCGCTGCGCCGCGTGCAGCGGGTTCTCGCCCGGTACGTCGAGCAGCCCGGCCGGGATCTCCCACAGCTTGTGCCGTACGGGGTGGCGGTACTGGCACAGTACGACGACCCGGCCCGCGTCGTCGTACGCGAGGATCGCCACCGACCCGGGGTGGACCTGGTAGTCGCGCGTCGCGACGGAACCGTCCGGCATGACCACGTGGTCCGTGCGGACGCTGGTCTTGTTGCCGCGGAACGGCGTCCCGGTCTCGGTGACGCGCCATTCCTCGGGGGCATCCTTGATGGTCATGAAAGCGTCCTCCCACACAGCGGCCACGCGACAACGGAAAAACCGGGGCACCGGCCCTGAAGGGCCCGTACCCCGGCTGCCACCGTATCGTCCGGCCGTGACCGGACAGGACCTAGCTGCCCGCGCCGTCCGTACCGGACGCGTCGGCGCCGGACGCGTCACCCTTCGCGCCCTGCTGGCGCTCCACCG
Source organism: Streptomyces sp. AcH 505 (assembly GCF_000818175.1). Taxonomy (GTDB): domain Bacteria; phylum Actinomycetota; class Actinomycetes; order Streptomycetales; family Streptomycetaceae; genus Streptomyces. Next base: position 4,630,399 of record NZ_JTIY01000001.1, on the reverse strand, counting down.
CCGCCTTGACCAGCCCCGCGAACAGCGGGTGCGGCCGGGTCGGCCGGGAGCGCAGCTCCGGGTGGGCCTGGGTGGAGACCAGGTACGGGTGCACGGCGCGCGGGTACTCGACGTACTCGACGAGCTTGTTGTCCGGCGACGTGCCCGAGAAGACCAGGCCCGCCTTCTTCTCCAGCTCGGCCCGGTACGCGTTGTTCACCTCGTAGCGGTGCCGGTGGCGCTCCTCCACGTACGGCTCGTCCGCGTACGCCGCGCGCACCAGCGAGCCCTCGGCGAGCTTCGCCGGGTAGAGGCCCAGCCGCATCGTGCCGCCGAGGTCGCCCGCGCCTTCCACGTACGCCAGCTGCTCCTCCATCGTGGAGATCACCGGATGGGCGGTGCCCGCGTCGAACTCCGTCGAGTTCGCCTCGGGGATCTCCGCGAGGTTGCGCGCCGCCTCGATCACGATGCACTGCAGGCCGAGACAGATGCCGAGCAGCGGGATCAGGTTCTCGCGCGCGTACTGGATCGCGCCGATCTTGCCCGTCACGCCGCGGTCGCCGAAGCCGCCGGGGATCAGCACCCCGTCGACCCCTTCGAGCTGCCTCGCGGCGCCCGCCTGGGTCTTGCAGTCGTCGGACGTGACCCATTTGACGTTCACCCGCGCCTTGTTGGCGAAGCCGCCGGCGCGCAGCGCCTCGGTCACCGACAGGTAGGCGTCCGGCAGATCGATGTACTTGCCGACGAGCGCGACGGTGACCTCGTGGTCGGGGTTGTGGACGCGGTCCAGCAGATCGTCCCAGACCGTCCAGTCGACGTCCCTGAACGGCAGGTCGAGCTTGCGCACGACGTACGCGTCAAGTCCCTCGGTGTGCAGCACCTTCGGGATGTCGTAGATCGACTTGGCGTCGATGGCCGCGACCACCGCGTCCTCGTCGACGTCGCACATCAGCGAGATCTTGCGCTTGATCGAGAGCGGCACCTCACGGTCGGCGCGCAGCACGATCGCGTCGGGCTGGATGCCGATGCTGCGCAGCGCCGCGACCGAGTGCTGGGTCGGCTTGGTCTTCAGCTCGCCGGACGGGCCGATGTACGGGAGGAGCGAGATGTGTACGACGAAGACGTTGTCACGGCCCACCTCGTGGCGTACCTGACGCACGGTCTCCAAGAACGGCTGGGACTCGATGTCGCCGACGGTGCCGCCGACCTCGGTGATGACGACGTCGACGTCGTCGGTGGCCATCCGGCGGATGCGGTGCTTGATCTCGTTGGTGATGTGCGGGATGACCTGGACCGTGTCGCCCAGGTACTCGCCACGCCGCTCCTTGGCGATCACCGTGGAGTAGACCTGCCCCGTGGTGACGTTGGCGGCGCCGTCGAGGTCCACGTCCAGGAAACGCTCGTAGTGGCCGACGTCCAGGTCGGTCTCGGCGCCGTCGTTGGTGACGAACACCTCACCGTGCTGGAACGGGTTCATCGTGCCCGGGTCGACGTTGAGGTAGGGGTCGAGCTTCTGCATCGTGACCCGCAGCCCACGCGCCTTGAGCAGCGCACCCAGGCTGGAGGCGGTCAGGCCCTTGCCGAGGGAGGATGCGACACCCCCGGTGACGAAGATGTGCTTGGTCGTCGAGGATGTCGAGGATCGGTTCGGCATGGCCAAGAGGGGGCTCCCGTGGTCGCGGTCTGGAGTGCGTACCGGCCGCTTCCGCGCGCCGTCCTTGCCGGAGGTGCGGGGGCTGCCGTCGCTGCGGGTTCGGGGCCCCTTTTGCGTCGCAGGGAGACCACCGGTCCACGGGCTACCAGGGTATCAGCGACAAAGGGAGGCCGCTTCCGGCCACGCGTCGCCGCGTCTGTCCCTATCCGTACCCCTGCTCACCCCTGGCTCACCCGTTCGGCGGCCTCATGTTGCCGGGAGCGTGGCGCGGAACTACGAGGTGCGTCGTAAGCTGCTCGGACACTCGCTGCCGAGTCAGGCCGGAAAAGGCATCACCCCGCCCGTATTCCCGGAACAAACAGCTCGTCAACGACCCTTTTTGTCGCAGTAAGCGCCCCGCGGGGCGAACGTGGCCGTTCGACTGGAGATGCACGTGGCCGGGCGCATCGAGGATTACGCACTCATCGGAGACATGCAGACCGCTGCCCTGGTCTGCCGGGACGGCACAGTCGACTGGCTGTGCCTGCCCCGCTTCGACTCGCACGCCGTCTTCGCGGCCCTTCTGGGGACCGACGAACACGGTTTCTGGCGGCTCGGGCCGGCGTATCCGGCGGGTGCCAACCCGCCGCGCGCCGCGCGCCGCCGCTACGTCGGGGACTCGCTGGTCCTGGAATCGGAATGGGACACGCCGCGCGGTTCCGTACGCGTGACGGATTTCATGCCGCCGCGTGACGGAGCCCCGCAGGTCATCCGCATCGTGGAAGGCATAAGCGGCCGGGTGCCGATGCGCTCCACGCTGCGGATGCGGTTCAGCTACGGGCGGGTGACGCCCTGGGTGCACAAGGTCGACAACCGCACGGTCGCCGTCGCGGGACCCGACTCCGTGTGGCTGGACACCGAGGCGGAGACCTACGGCAAGGACCTCACCACCTACTCCGACTTCACGGTGGCGCCCGGCGACCGGATCGCCTTCACGATCAGCTGGCAGCCCTCGCACCGCACGCCGCCCGCGCTGCCCGACCCCGAGGGCTCGCTGGAGGCGACGACCGACTTCTGGCGCGAGTGGGTCGAGCAGTGCACGTACCACGGCCCCTACCGGGAAGCCGTCGTCCGTTCGCTGATCACGCTCAAGGCGCTGACGTACGCCCCGACGGGCGGCATCGTCGCCGCGCCGACGACGTCCCTGCCGGAGGAGATCGGCGGCGTACGGAACTGGGACTACCGCTACACCTGGCTGCGGGACGCCGCGATCACGCTCTCCTCACTGCTGCGCACCGGCTACCGCGAGGAGGCGCGCGCCTGGCGCGAGTGGCTGCTGCGGGCCGTCGCGGGCGACCCGGAGAACCTGCAGATCATGTACGGCATCGCCGGCGAGCGTGAGCTGGGCGAGGCGGAGCTGGACTGGCTGCCGGGCTACGAGAGTTCGGGCCCCGTCCGGGTCGGCAACGGCGCGGCGCACCAGCTGCAGCTGGACGTGTACGGAGAGGTGACCGAGGCGCTGCATCTGGCGCACATGACGGGACTCGCCCGTAACGACTACGCATCTCTTCTCCAGCTCAAGCTGATCCGCTACCTGGAGAAGCACTGGGACCAGCCCGACGAGGGCATCTGGGAGGTGCGCGGACCGCGCAGGCACTTCGTGCACTCCAAGGTCATGGCGTGGGTCGCCGTGGACCGGACGATCAAGCTGATCGAGTCGGGCGACGCCGACGGGCCGCTGGAGCGCTGGCGGGACCTGCGGGACGACATCCACCACGACGTGTGTGAAAAGGGTTACGACAAGGAACGCAACACCTTCACGCAGTCGTACGGCTCGAAGGAGCTGGACGCCTCCCTGCTGCTGATTCCGCAGATGGGCTTCCTGCCGCCCGACGACAAGCGCGTCATCGGCACGATCGAGGCGATCCAGCGCGAGCTGTCGACGGTGGACGGCTTCGTAATGCGCTACCCCACCGCGGGCGACGAGGCGGGCCTGGACGGTCTTGAGGGCGACGAAGGCGCCTTCCTGGCCTGTTCGTTCTGGCTGGCGGACGATCTCGCGATGATCGGCCGGGTCGACGAGGCCCGCAAGCTCTTCGAGAAGCTGCTGACCCTGCGCAACGACCTGGGCCTGCTGGCCGAGGAGTGGGACCCGCGCCTGCAGCGCCAGGTCGGGAACTTCCCGCAGGCCTTCAGCCATGTGCCGCTGATCGACACGGCGCTGCGGCTGACGGCTTCGGGCGCGTACGGCGGCTGAGGCCGTGGGCGGTCCGGCGGGTGATCCGCGCGTGCACCGGATCGAGGTGCCGCGCCGGATCACGCGGGAGGCCGGGTTCGCGGCGTTCGACTACGCGTCGGCGTTCGAACTGGTCTCCCCCGGCGCCCCGTCACGCGCACCCGAGGACTGGGCGCGGGCCGTCTTCGAGGACGCTCCCCGGCTCCTGCGGTGGGTCCTGCTGCGGGGCTGGCGTCTGGGACTCGGGCTGCGGCTCGGGCCACGCCCTTCGCCCGGCCATGTCCTCGGCTGGGCGGTCTCGGACGCCGGGCCCGACACGGTCACCCTGGCGGCGCGCTCGGGGCTGATCGACGCGCGCAACATCATCCTTGTCGAGAACGGCCGTGTGGTGTGGGTCACCTTGGTGCGCTTCGAGCGGCGGTCCGGTGGGCTGTTGTGGGCCGCCGCCGCGCCGGTCCACCATCTGACCGTCCCCTACCTGGTCCGGCGCGCCGCGCGGCGCGCCCGGTAGCCTCCGGCCCTATGGACGAACAGGGCGGAATCACCGTGCGGCGAGCGCTTGAGCTGCCGGGGTTGCGCAGTGGGCTGCCGGAGGTCGTGGCCTGCGGGGACCGGCTGGAGCGCCGGGTCCGCTGGGTGCATGCCGGTGAGGTGCCGAACATCGCGTCGCTGCTCAAGGGCGGCGAGCTGCTGCTGACCACGGGGCTCGGCCTCGGCACCCGGCCCGCCGAGCAGCGCGCCTTCGTCCGCAGGCTGGCCGAGCGCGGCATCGCCGCGCTGGTGGTGGAGCTGGGGTCCAGGTTCGACCGGCTGCCCGCCGCGCTGGTGGAGGCGGCGACGGCCGCCGGACTGCCGCTGGTGCAACTGCGCCGCGAGGTGGCCTTCGTCTCGGTGACCGAGGAGGTGCACACCGAGATCGTCAACGGGCACTACGCGCTGCTGCGGCAGGCCGACGAGGTGCACCGGCGGTGCACGGAGGCACTGCTCGACGGCGGCGGCGCGCCTCAGGTGCTGCGCATCCTCGCCGACTTCGCCGGCAACCCGGTCTTCCTCGAAACCGCCGACGGACGGCTGCTGTACGCGGCGGGCGCCGGCGAGACA
>NZ_JTIY01000001.1:4616998-4623822 GCF_000818175.1 Streptomyces sp. AcH 505 | reverse complement strand
TCATGCAGCGCAGGACGCCTCCCCGGAACGGCACCCGGCGACAACCGCAACCGCGACCCGCAACCAAGAACCGCGCCGGACGGCGACACCGCGCCGGTCGGCGAATCGTCAGGCGAACGACCAGGGCTGCGTCAACTCGTCGTAGACGCTCAGGACCTGGGCGATCGTGTCGTCCTCCGTCGGCCACGTGGCCGCCTGCGCCCGGCCCGCCAGGGCCAGTTCGTGGCGGCGCGCCGGGTCGGCCAGCAGGCGCAGCACCGCGCGGGAGAGCGCCGCGGCGTTTCCGTACGGGACGAGTTCCGCTGCCTCGCCGACGAGTTCGGGCACTCCGCCGACCGCCGTGGCGACCAGCGGCACCCCCAGCCGCAGCGCCTCCTGGGCGAGGACGGACCGTGCCTCCCAGCGGCTGGGCAGTACGGCCACGTCGGCGACGGCGAGCAGGTCGCTGATGTCGTCGCGCCTGCCGATCAGCTGGACCGGCAACTCGTCGTCCTCGATGCGCTGTTGCAGCTTGGCGCGCTCCCGGCCCTCGCCCGCCACCACGAGCAGCGGCGCCGGGTCGAGCGCGCCCCAGGTGGTGGTCGCGTCCAGCAGGACGTCATAGCCGTGGTGCGGCACGAGACTTCCGACCGCCATCACCAACGGGCGCTCCACCGCGCCCAGTTCGGCGCGCGCCTTGCTCTCGGGACGCTCCGGGCTCTCGGGTCCCGCCGCGCCGGACCGGGGTGCGGGCACGGCCAGCGGGGCGAGCCGGGCGTCGCGGGCTCCGCGTTCCCGCGCGCGGTCGACCAGGCCCGACGAGGTGCCCAGCACAACGGCCGCGGCCCGTACGGCTCTTCGCTCCAGCAGCCGCAGCACTTGGCCGCGCGCCCCCTCGTCGATGGCGCGGGTGTGCCAGGTCACGACGAGCGGCACCCGCCGGCCGCCCAGGGCGAGGGCGGTCCGTACGGCGGCGTGCAGTCCGTGCGCGTGCACCACGTCGGCGCCGACGCAGGCCGCCCGCAGCGCGGCGACCGACGCCGGGTCACCGCGGCGCGGCACGGGGATGTGCCGCGCTCCGGCGCCCCGGAAGTCGTAGGCGTCGTCCAGTTCGGCGGGGGCACACACCGTCACGCGCACGCCCCGGGCGACGAGTCCCGCCGTCAGCGACCGGACGTGCGCGCTGCTGCCCGCACTGCCTCCGCCCAGCACCTGGACCGTACGCAGTTGTGTCACGTGGCCAAGGCTCCTGGATCGGGGGCGGGGTGCTGCCGCCGCAGCGGGTCTGCCGTCAAGGATGCCAGTCCGTACGCACGTTCCGGCACCGAGGAGGTGGCGTTCTTGCGTCCGCCAGCGCGATATCGGCCCGTTGAATCACTCACCCGGGTGAAGGTTCCGTAGATTACGCGTCGGCGCGTGCCGTCGCCAGGAGTTCTTCCGCGTGGGCCCGCGCCGTCTCGGAGTCCTCCTGGCCCGCCAGCATCCGGGACAGCTCCCGCACCCGGTCCTCGCCCTCCAGGACGGTCACTCCCGAACGCGTCACCGAACCGTCGTTGGTCTTCTCCACCAGCAACTGCCGGTCGGCGAAGGCGGCGACCTGCGGCAGGTGCGTCACGACCACCACCTGCGCCGACTTGGCGAGCTTCGCCAGCCTGCGGCCCACCTCGACGGCGGCCTTGCCGCCGACGCCCGCGTCGACCTCGTCGAAGAGATACGTCGGCACCGGGTCGGACCCCGCGAAGACCACCTCGACGGCGAGCATCACGCGCGACAGCTCACCGCCCGAAGCGCCCTTGGCGATCGGCCGGGGCTGGGCGCCCGGGTGCGGTGCGAGGAGCAGTTCGACCTCGTCCACGCCGTGCGTGCCGTACGTGACGGCGCGCCCGCCGACCTCGATGCCGGACGTCTCGTCCGCCGCCTCGGTCTGCCGGATGTCGAAGGAGACCCGGGCGTGCGGCATGGCCAGCGACGCCAGTTCCGTGGTGACCGCTTCGGCGAAGCGGTCAGCCGCCTCCGTACGGGCGTCGGTGAGTGCCTGGGCGAGCCCGGACAGTTCGGCGCGCAGCGCGTCACGCTCGACGGTCAGCTCGCCGATCCGGTCGTCGTCGCCCTCCAGCTCGGTCAGCCGGGCGGCGCTCTCCTGCGACCAGGCCAGCACGGTCGCGATGTCCTGGCCGTACTTGCGGGTCAGCGCGGTCAGCGCGGCGCGGCGCTCCTCGACGGCGCCGAGCCGCAGCGGGTCGGCGTCGAGGTTGTCGGCGTAGCTGGCGAGTTCACCGGCGACGTCCGAGAGCAGGATCGAGATCTCGCCCATCCGCTCCGCGAGCCCGGCGAGCGCCGGGTCGTGGGAGCGTACGGCCTCCAGCGCGCGGCCGGCGCCGCCCACCAGCGTGGTGGCGTCCACGCCCTCCGGGTCCTCGGGGTCGCCGGCGAGCGCGCCGTGCGCGAGGGCCGCGGCCGACGCCAGCGCCTCCGCGTTGCCGAGCCGCTCGGCCTCGGCGGCGAGTTCGACGTCCTCCCCCGGCAGCGGTTCGACGGCGGCGATCTCGTTGAGGCCGAAGCGCAGCAGGTCGGCCTCCTGGGCGCGCTCCCTGGCGCGGGTGGTCAGCTCGTCGAGTTCGGCGACGACGGCCCGCAGCCTGCGGTAGGCGGCCAAGTACTTCGCGTGCGGTCCGGTGACGGCGTCGCCCGCGTACCGGTCGAGGGCCTGGCGCTGCCGGGCGGGCCGCAGCAGGCCCTGCTGGTCGGTCTGGCCGTGTACGGCGACGAGGTCGTCCGCCAGCTCCGCCAGCATGCCGACGGGCACGGAGCGGCCGCCCAGGTGCGCGCGTGAGCGCCCCTCGGCCGAGACGGTCCTGCTGACGAGCAGCGCGCCGTCCTCCAGCTCGGCCCCGGCCTCCTCGGCGCGCAGCGCGGCGGCCGATCCGGCGGCCAGCGTGATCCGCCCCTCGACGACCGCCGCCTTCGCGCCGATCCGTACGAGCGTGGGATCGGCGCGTCCGCCGAGCAGCAGCCCGAGGCTGGTGACGACCATGGTCTTGCCGGCGCCCGTCTCACCGGTCACCGCTGTGAAGCCGGGTGACAGCTCCACCACAGCGTCGTCGATGACTCCGAGCGACCGTATCCGCATCTCCTCCAACACGGTCATGACCATACGAGGTCCGAGCCCCCCTGTGCGACGGACCCCACCCCCCGATCGACCGGGCACCCGCGCCACCGCACCGGGCGTACCGGCTCCGACCTGCGGGAGCGGCGCCCGCCCGGGGTCAGTTCGGGGCTCCGCGCCAGCCGGAAACCGGCAGTGCGAACTTGGCCACCAGCCGGTCGGTGAAGGACGCGTGGTGCAGCCGCGCCAGCCGTACGGGGACGGCTCCGCGCCGTACCTCGACCCGGGCCCCCGGCGGCAGCTCGACCGTTCTGCGCCCGTCGCACCACAGGACGCCCTGCGGGGTGTCCTGCTGCACCTCCACGGCGAGCACCGTCGTCGGGGAGGTGACCAGCGGCTTCGCGAACAGGGCGTGGGCGCTGATCGGGACCATCAGCAGCGCCTCGACGTCGGGCCAGACGACCGGGCCGCCCGCCGAGAACGCGTACGCCGTCGACCCGGTGGGGGTGGCGCAGACGATGCCGTCGCAGCCGAAGCCGGTGACGGGCCGGCCGTCGATCTCCAGGACGACCTCCAGCATCCGCTCGGGGGACACCTTCTGCACGGCCGCCTCGTTGAGCGCCCAGTCCCGGTGCACGACGGCGCCGTTGACGCGTACGACGACGTCGATCGTCATCCGCTCCTCGACCTCGTAGGCGCGCGTGACGACGCGGTACACGACCCGGTCCAGGTCGTCGCGCTCGGCCTCGGCGAGAAACCCGACCCTGCCGAGGTTGACCCCCAGCATCGGGACGCCCGAAGCGCGGGCGAAGGCGGCGCCGCGCAGCAGCGTCCCGTCGCCGCCGAGCACGATCAGCAGCTCGCAGCCGTCCAGTGCCTCGGGGGTCGCGTCGGGGACCGTCTCCACGACGGAGCCCGACAGCGGCAGATCGGCCGCCTCGGCCTCCAGGACACGCACGCGCAGCCCGTTGCGCACCAGCCCGTTGACGACCCGCTCGGCACTGCGGATCGCCGCGGGTCTTCCGGTGTGGGCCAGCAGGAATACGGTGCGGTCTGCGTTCACGGTCAACGGGGTCCCTCCGCCACTGCACGGTCGACGTCCGCCGGATCGAGTGCGGGCGCTCCGGCGCTGAGCCACAGGAAGTATTCGACGTTCCCCGAGGGGCCGGGCAGCGGGCTCGCCGTGACCCCCCGTACGCCGAGGCCGAGTTCGGCGGCCTTCCCCGCCACGTTCTTCACGGTCGAGGCACGCAGTTCGGGGCTGCGTACGACACCGCCGCTGCCGAGGCGCTCCTTGCCCACCTCGAACTGCGGTTTGACCATCAGCACCAGATCGGCCTCGTCGGCCGCGCAGCGCACCAGCGCGGGCAGCACGAGGCCGAGCGGGATGAACGACAGATCCCCCACGATTACCTCCACAGGCACTCCCCCGATCAGGTCGAGCGTCAACTCGCGTACGTTCGTACGGTCCTTGACGGTCACCCGTTCATCGCTCCGCAGCGACCAGGCGAGTTGTCCGTATCCGACGTCCACGGCGACGACGTGTCCGACGCCGGCCCGCAGCAGTACGTCGGTGAAGCCGCCCGTGGAAGCGCCGGCGTCGAGGGCGCGCCTGCCGCGTACGGCGAGGCCGAGCGGCTCGAAGGCCGCGAGGGCGCCGGCGAGTTTGTGGCCGCCGCGTGAGACGTAGTCGGGATCTCCGTCGTCCTCGGTGACGACGACGGCCGCGCTGGTCTCGACCTGGGTCGCGGGTTTGGTGGCCGTGTTGCCGCCGACGGTGACCCGGCCCGCGGCGATCAGCTGGCTCGCGTGCTCGCGTGAGCGGGCGAGGTTGCGGCGTACCAGCTCGGCATCGAGACGGCGGCGTGCCAGTCCTGCCACGTTCGGTTCAGCTCCTGTTGTCGTACGTGAACGAGGCCGGCGAAGGCGATGCCGCCGGCGCCGGGGGTCCCGGGTGCGCCGGGCGCGCGTCGAGCGCGGTCAGGGTGTCGCGCAGGCCCCTGTGCACATCCTCGTACACCTCGACATGGCCCTCGGCGGGCAGGTGGTCCACATCGTCGAGGCGGGCGAGCTGGCCGTCCACCTCCGCGTTGCCTGTCGGGGTCCGCGGCACCCCCAGGGGCTGCGGTTCAGGGTCGTGCGGGCCGTCGCCGCCGGCCGTCGCAGCCATCAAGTCGCTCATGCCAAGACGCTACCCCGAAGGGGTGGGGTACCGTCGATCACGATGGCGACGAAGGAGGAGTGCCGTGGCGCACTCGACAAGCTCTCGGACAACTTGGCGGGCGCGAACGGGAAGGTTCGCGACGCGGCCGGGTTCGACCGTTCCCTCAGCTGTCACATCACGGACCTCGACATCACCTTCACAGGGCGGCTGACGGACGGCCGGATCGAGGTGGCCGACACCCTGCCGGGTCCGCCGCGCGACCAGGCGCAGATCCGGCTGGCCATGGCGGGCGACGACCTGGTCGCGCTCGTGGACGGGGAGCTGAACTTCGTACGGGCCTGGGGTTCGGGACGGGTCAAGCTGGAGGCGGGCTTCCGGGACCTGCTGCGGCTGAAAACACTCCTCTAGTCAGTTCTCCGGGACTGCCGGCACGGCGTCCCTGCTCCTGGCCTTGCGGCCCGCGGGCACCACCAGCGGGGTGCCCGTCTCGGGGTCCTCGATGACCTGACAGCGCAGCCCGAACACCCGCTCCACCAGCGGCGCTGTGACCACCTCGGCCGGCGGCCCCTCCGCCACGACCGCCCCGTCGCGCATGGCGACGAGATGCGTGGCGTAGCGGGCGGCGTGGTTCAGGTCGTGCAGGACGGCGACGAGGGTGCGCCCGCCGGTCTCGTGCAGTTCGGCGCAGAGGTCGAGCACCTCGATCTGGTGCTGGATGTCGAGGAAGGTGGTGGGTTCGTCGAGGAGCAGCAGCGGCGTCTGCTGGGCGAGGGCCATCGCGATCCAGACCCGCTGGCGCTGTCCGCCGGACAATTCGTCGACATAGCGATCGGCGAGATCATCGATACGGGTGGCCGCCATCGACTCCTGGACGGTCCGCTCGTCGTCGGGCGACCACTGCCGCAGCAGCCCCTGGTGCGGATAGCGGCCACGGGCGACCAGGTCGGCGACGGTGATGCCGTCGGGCGCGACGGACGACTGCGGCAGCAGACCGAGGGTTCTGGCGACCTTCTTGGCCGGCAGCGAGTGAATGGCGGCGCCGTCGAGGAGTACCCGCCCCTCGGCCGGTTTGAGCATCCGGGAGAGCGCACGCAGCAATGTCGACTTGCCGCAGGCGTTCGGTCCCACCACCACGGTGAAGGAGTGGTCGGGTATCTCCACGGACAGATCACGGGCGATGATCCGCCGGTCGTAGCCGAGGGTCACCGATTCCGCGGTGAGGCGCTGCATGGGGGAAGCCTTTGCGATCGGGGGCGTTGTCGGGTCCGCCGGAGCCGTCGGGTCAGTCATATGCGTCCCGCTTCTCATATGCGTCCCGCTCTCATATGCGTCCCGCCTTGCGTTCGGTGACCAGCAGCCAGAGCAGGTAGCAGCCGCCGAGCACGCCCGTGACCACCCCCACCGGCAGCTCACGGTCGCCGAACGCGTTGGTGGCGACCCAGTCGGCGGCCAGCAGCAGTACGGCGCCCATGAGGGCGGAGGCGGCGAGGTTGGGGCCCGGCGCCCGGGTCAGCCGGCGGGCGAGCTGGGGCGCGCTGAGCGAGACGAAGGCGATCGGACCGGCCGCGGCGGTCG
>NZ_JTIY01000001.1:4610574-4616896 GCF_000818175.1 Streptomyces sp. AcH 505 | reverse complement strand
TCGCCGCCGCCACGAGCAGCGCCGCCGCCCCCATCAGCAGCACCCGTACCCGCTCGACCGGTATGCCGAGCGCGTACGCCGCGTCGTCGCCCATCTCCATCACCCGCAGCGGCCTGGCGTATCCGACGACCGGCGGCGCGAGCACGGCGCAGAGGGCCAGCAGCGGCCAGACCTGCGTCCAGTCACGGCCGTCGAGCGTGCCGGTCATCCACAGCACGGCCCGCGTCGCGTCGTTCAGGTCGGCCTTGGTGATCAGGTAGTAGTTGACGGCCGTGAGCATCGCGGCGACGCCGACACCGACGAGGACGAGACGGTAGCCGTGCACGCCGCGCTTCCAGGCCAGCAGGTAGATACCGGCGCCGGTCAGCAGCCCGCCGGCCAGCGCACCCGCCGAGACGGCAGCGGCGCCGCCGTGGAAGATCACGATCACCCCGAGGGCGCCGACGGTCGCGCCCTGGCCGAAGCCGATCACGTCGGGGCTGCCGAGCGGGTTGCGGCTGACGGACTGGAAAACGGCCCCGCCGATCCCGAGCGCCCCGCCCACCAGCAGCCCCACGAGCACCCGGGGCAGCCGCAGGTCACGGACGATGAACTCCTGCGAGACCGTGCCCTTCCCGAACAGGGTGGCCACGACGTCGCCCGGCGACATCGCGAAGTCGCCGCTGCCGATCAGGACGACCCCGACGGCGAGCGCCGCCACCGTCAGCACGAGCAGGACGAGACCGGAGCGGCCGTCGAACCGTACGGACAGTCCACCGGGCGTACGGATCACCCGTGTCGGCGCGCTCACAGCTGGGCCATCCTCTTGCGGCGGACGAGTTGGACGAAGACGGGCCCGCCGATCAGCGCGGTGACGATGCCGACCTGCAGTTCCGAAGGCCGGGCCACGACCCTGCCCAGCACGTCGGAGCCGAGCAGCAGCACCGGCGCGAGCACCGCCGCGTACGGCAGGATCCAGCGCATGTCCGGGCCCGTGACGGTACGGACGAGATGGGGCACCATCAGCCCGATGAAGACGATCGGCCCGCACGCTGCGGTCGCGGCCCCGCACAGCAGGGTGACGGAGAGCATCGCGAGCACGCGCGTACGGGTCAGCCGCGCGCCCAGGGAGCGCGCCGTGTCGTCGCCCATCTCCATCGCGTTCAGCGGGCGGGCGATCAGCAGCGCGAGCAGCACACCGGCCGCGATGAACGGCCACACCTTGCCGACGGTCGACATGTCGGCGGAGGCGAGCGAGCCGACCGTCCAGAACCGCAGCCGGTCGAGCGCGGCCGAGTCCAGCAGCTGGACGGCGTTGACATAGCCGAACAGCGCGGCGCTCGCCGCCGTACCGGCGAGCGCGAGCCGTACGGGGGTGGCGCCACGGCTGCCACCGAGGACGTAGACCGCCACGGACACGACGGCGGCGCCGGCGAAGGCGAACCACACGTACCCGGTCAGTGAGGTGACGCCGAGGAAGCTGATCGCGGAGACGACGGCCGCCGAGGCACCGGCGTTGACACCCAGCAGCCCCGGCTCGGCGAGCGGGTTGCGGGTGAGTGCCTGCATCACGGCGCCGGCCAGCCCGAGGGCGGCGCCGACGAGCAGCCCGAGGACGGTGCGCGGCAGCCGTACGTCGGTGACGATCACGTCGTTGTCGGTGCCCGACGCGTGGAACAGCCCGTGCCACACGTCGGCGGGCGAAATCGACTTCGCGCCGACGGCGATGCTCGCGACACACACCAGGAGCAGCACGCAGAGAGCGAGCAGCAACCCGGCGGCGCGCAGGGTGCGGCGCGCGGGCGGCGCTGCGGGCAGGGGCTCCGCGCGCTGTTCGGAGGGACGGTCGACCAACACGCAAGTTAGGCTAGCCTACCCTGACAGGCCGCCCTTCGAGGGGGGCTGCGTGCCTGCTCAGAGCCCTTGCCGACGCCCCTCAGCGCCGTACCGCTCAGAGACCCAGCTTCGCCAGCACCTTCCCCGCGTCGAGCGTGCAGGAGCCTTCCCCGGCCTGCGTCCAGGCAGCGGCGCACAGCGCACGCAGCCCGTCCAGCGCGGCGCCGTCCCCGTCGAGGACGAACGCGTCGTCGCGCACGGACGCCGTCCACCCGCCGCAGCCGAAGCCGCCGTCGGTGTCCGTCACTTCGGGCTGCCCGGTCAGCAGTCCGCGCAGATCCGCGTCCACGTACGTCGGCCGGTGCTTGGGCTCGGCGGCCAGGAGATGCGCGGCGTCCGTCACTCCGGTCAGCACCAGCAGCGAGTCCACCTCGCCGTTGAACGCGCCCTCGATGTCCGTGTCCAGCCGGTCCCCCACGACCAGGGCGTGCTTCGCGCCGGTCCGCAGGATCGTCTCCCGGTGCATCGGCGGCAACGGCTTGCCCGCGACCTGCGGTTCGGCGCCGGTCGCGATCCGTACGACCTCGACGGCCGCCCCGTTGCCCGGCGCGATGCCGCGCCCGCTCGGAATCGTCAGGTCCGTGTTCGAAGCGAACCACGGCACGCCCCGGGACACCGCGTACCCGGCCTCGGCGAACCTGCCCCAGGCGAGGTCGGGCCCGCCGTACCCCTGGGCGACCGCGGCGGGATCGTCGTCCGCCGACTCCACCGGTTCAAGCCCGCGCTCGCGCAGCGCGACCCGCAGCCCCTCCCCGCCGATGACCAGCACCCTGGCCCCTGCGGGCACTTGCTCGGCGATCAGCCGCGCCACCGCCTGCGCCGACGTGATCACATCGGCCGCCTCGGCCGGCACCCCCAGCTCCGTCAGATGCCCGGCGACGGCGTCCGGCGTCCGCAGCGCGTTGTTCGTCACGTACGCCAGACGCATCCCCGCGTCCCGCGCCGTGCCGAGCGCTTCGACGGCATGCGCGATGGCGGAACCGCCCGCGTACACCACACCGTCAAGATCGAGCAGAGCCGTGTCGTACGTCTTGTCCAGCGCTTCGCCACTGCTGCCCGGCCTGGACCTGCCCTGCTGACTCATCCGTCTTCCGCTCCTCGCTCGGGACCATCCCCCAGATCATCGCTCATAGCCGCATCCCACATACCATGCACAGATGAAGACGACAGGTGCGGCGCCCGACGGACTGCGGCTGCTCCCCTTCCGCGGCCTGCGATACGTCCCCGAACTGGTCGGCAGCCTCGCCGCCGTGACGTCACCGCCGTACGACGTCGTCATCAGGCCGGACGGACTGCAGCATCTCGAATCGGCGGATCCCCACAACATCGTCCGGCTCATCCTGCCGCAGGCCCCGACAGCCGACGAGCGCCACCGGCAGGCCGCGGAGACCTTGGCGCGCTGGCGGAGCGAGGGCGTCATCGCCCCGGACCCCGAACCCGCGCTCTACGTCTACGAGCAGCGCAGGGACGAGGTGTTGCAGCGCGGCGTCATCGGCGCGCTGGCCCTCTCCGAACCGGCGGACGGCATCGTGCTGCCGCACGAGGACGTGATGCCCGACATCGTGGCGGACCGCGCGGCCCTGATGCGTACGACGGCGACCAACCTGGAACCGCTGCTGCTGACCTACCCCGGCGGCGACGACGGTACGACCGGCACGGCGGCGGTCATCGAGCGCACGGCCGGCCGGACCCCGCTGCTCGCCACCACCACCGAGGACGGCTTCAGCCACCGGCTGTGGTCCGTCACCGATCCCGCCGAACTCGCCGCGATCGCCGCGGACCTGGGCAGCCATCAGGCACTGATCGCGGACGGCCACCACCGGTGGGCGACGTACCTCCGGCTGCGTACGGAGCACGCGGCCGGCGGACCGTGGAGCTACGGACTGGTCCTGCTCGTCGACACCAACCGCTATCCGCTGCGGGTACGGGCCATCCACCGGCTGCTGCACGGCATACCGGTGGCCCGCGCGATCGACGCCCTCGACGGCGCCTTCCGTGTCCGCACGATCGAGGGCCCGCTCCCGGACGCCCTGGACGCCCTCGGCGCGGCCACCGAAAAAGGAACCGCGTTCCTGCTCGCCGGGGACGGCCGTTTCCATCTGGTCGACCGCCCGGACCCCGGACTGCTGGCCCGGACGATCCCGGCCGACCGCCCCGCGGCCTGGCGGGAGTTGGACGCGACGGTGCTGCACAGCACGCTGCTCGACCACATTCTGCGGATCCCGGACGACCGCGAACACATCGCGTACATCCACGAGACCGACGCCGCGGTCGAGCACGCCGAGCGCAACGGATCGACCGCCGTGCTGCTGCATCCGGTACGCGAGGACGTCGTACGGGACTTGGCCCGCCAGGGCGTCACGATGCCGCGCAAATCGACGTCGTTCGGCCCGAAGCCGGCGACGGGCCTGGTGATGAGGAGCCTCACGCCGAGCTGAGTGCGGCTTCTGCGGGGCAACGCAAAAGGGCGGCGCCGGAACCCTGTTCGGGATTCCGGCGCCGCCCTCTCGTCGGACTACACGGTCACTTCGTCACTTCTTGTCGTCGGCCACGTCGTCGCTGTCGTCCTGGTCGTCGCCTTCGTCGTCGGCCGCCTCGGCATCGACGAACTCGATCCCGTCCAGCTCGGCGAGGCGGTCGGACGCGTCCGTCGCCCCGTCCTTGTCGGCCTCGATCGTCTTGGCGAACCACTCGCGCGCCTCGTCCTCACGCCCGGCCGACAGCAGCGCGTCGGCGTACGCGTAACGGAGCCGCGAGGTCCACGGATGAATGGCGCTGGACCCCAACTCCGGGCTCTCCAGGGTCACGATGGCGGCGTCGATCTGCCCCATGTCCCTGCGGGCGCCGGCGGCGACCAGCCGCATCTCGACCTGCCCCGCCTTGTCGAGCTTCCGCACCTCGGGCTCGCCGGCCATCGCCATGGCACGCTCGGGGCGGCCGAGGCCGCGCTCGCAGTCCGCCATGACGGGCCACAGGTCCACGCCGCCGGTCATCCGACGCGAAGCCCTGAACTCGGCCAGCGCCTCACCGTACTTCTGCGTCGCGTACGCGGCGAAGCCTGCGGCCTCGCGCACGGCTGAGACACGGGAGGCGAGCCGCAGGGCGATACGCGAGTAGGCGTAGGCCTGCTCCGGGTCGTCGTCGATGAGCTGGGCGACCATGACGAGGTTCCTGGCGACGTCGTCGGCGAGGGTCTTCGGCAGGCTCATCAGCTCCTGCCGGACGCTCTTGTCGATCTCGAACCCGGTGACCTCGTCGGGAATCGGCAGCCGCTTGATCGGCTCCCTGTCCCGCTCACGGTCGTCACGGCGGGTGTAGCCGCCACCACGGCTGTCGTCGCGCCGGTTGTCGTCACGCCCGCGGTATCCGCCACGGTCACGGTCGTCACGCCGGCCGTAACCGCCGCCGCCACCGCTGGTCGTGGGACGGCCGCCGCGATCGTCACGACCGCCGGTCGGACGTCCACCGCCGGTCGGACGTCCGCCACTGCTGGGACGGCCACCCGTGCTCGGACGTCCGCCTGTGCTGGGGCGTCCACCACGGTCGTCCTCGCGGCGCGGACCGCTCGGCCGGTCGTCACGACGCCCGTAGCCGCCGCCACCGCTGGTGGGACGGCCGCCGCGATCGTCACGACCGCCGGTCGGACGTCCACCGCTCGTCGGACGACCGCCACCGGTGGGGCGGCCACCGCCGGTCGGACGCCCACCGCTGGTGGGACGGCCTCCGGTGCTGGGACGGCCACCTGTACTGGGGCGTCCACCACGGTCGTCGTCACGGCGCGGACCGCTGGGACGGTCGCCGCGGTCGTCACGACGGAAGGAGGGACGGTCGTCGCGCCGGTCGTCACTACGCCGCGGCCCGCTGGGACGGTCGTCACGACGCGCGAAACCGCCGCCGCTGCCACCGCTGTTGGTGGGCCGGCCACCGCGATCGTCACGACCACGGTCGTCACGCCGAGGACTACTGGGGCGGTCGTCACGACGCGGGCCGCTCGGGCGGCCACCACGGTCGTCACGGCCCCCACGGAACCCGCCCCGGTCACCACTGTTGTCCCGACGAGGCTGCTCGCGGTCGGGACGATCGTCGGAGGAGTTGGGGGACATGGGTTGAGCTCCTGTCTTCGGGTGACGCAGTCATTCTCGCGCAACCGGCTTTCGGGTGCGCATCATGCAGAAAAGGACAAAACAAAAAAGGGCCCGTAGCCCAGCGTTGAACGCTGGACCACGGGCCCTTCAAAGATTGTTCGGCGGCGTCCTACTCTCCCACAGGGTCCCCCCTGCAGTACCATCGGCGCAATGAGGCTTAGCTTCCGGGTTCGAAATGTAACCGGGCGTTTCCCTCACGCTATGACCACCGAAACCCTATCGGGTCTCTAGCGAACAAGCACACTCTTCAATTGAGTACATACTGGTTCAACCGGTGCGAAACTGTTCGCAACCCGGGAACC
>NZ_JTIY01000001.1:4596200-4605320 GCF_000818175.1 Streptomyces sp. AcH 505 | reverse complement strand
GGCGTTTCCGCCGCTTTAATTCTGATGGCCTTTGGGTTGGCCTTTCGCCTTTCGGCTGCTCACTACGTTAACCGATTCCCCGTCCGGCTCATAATCGAGTCAACCGAGTTCGAATTCCGGCATGCCGAAAGTCCCAACCCGTTTGGGGAGTGATCGTAGGTAGTGGATGGCCGCTCCGGGAGCTGTTGAACAGCAGGTCCCGTGTCAAGCGGCTCGGACTACATTAGGTGGGTGAACTGTGCGAGTCAAGTTCGTCGGCGCTTCGGCGCATGGGCCCGATAAGGGCTCACCGAGGGGTCGCCGGCGATCCAGTACCGCCAGGGCTGGTGGGCACCGTCGCCGCCGACTCCCGTACGTGGGCCGCTGCTGACCTGGTCAGCGGTGGCCGGTGTTCCCATCAGTATCGCCAGGGGCTCGCCGAGGCCCGCGCAGACGTCCGTGCCGTCCAGCGAGCGGTCGATGTCGAGTGCGGTGGCCAGCCGGGCGGGGCCTTTGGCCAGTTCTCTGTCGTGGCGGGCCGAGAGTCGCCGTTTGTGGGCGAGTTCGGCGCCCGTGTGGATCTCGCCGGCCCGCAGCAGCACCCCGCTCGCTTCGCCCTCCGGGCCGCACACCAGGTTGAGGCAGTGCCACATGCCGTACGTGAAGTAGACGTACGCGTGTCCGGGCGGACCGAACATCACCGCGTTGCGGGCCGTGCGGCCACGGAAGGCGTGCGAGCCCGGGTCGATCGCGCCCGCGTACGCCTCGACCTCGGTCAGGCGTAGTTCGATCGGGCCCTCGTCCGTCATGCGGACCAGCGTGCGGCCCAGGAGGTCGGGTGCGACCTCGAGTACCGGTCTGTCGAAGAACTCGCGGGGCAGGGGTGTGCGTGGGGTGCCGTCGGGGCCTTGGATCATGGCGTACGAGCGTAGCCGGGCGCGGCGCGGGGAACCGACCGTGTCCGTCACGCGTATGTAGGGGTCAGGACCTGAGAAGGAGTGAGTATGGGCTTCAAGAAGCTGCTTGCGAGCATGGGCGCCGGTGGCGCGTCCGTCGAGACCGAGCTGAGCGAGTCGAACGTCGTACCTGGCGGGGTCGTTCAGGGTGAGGTGCGGATCCAGGGCGGTTCCGTCGAGCAGGAGATCCAGGGGCTTTCGGTCGGTCTGCAGGCCCGGGTCGAGGTCGAGGGCAACGACCAGGAGCTCAAGCAGAACATCGAGTTCACCAAGCAGCGGATCGGCGGCGCCTTCACCGTTCAGGCGGGGGCCGTCCATGTGGTCCCGTTCGGGCTGGAGATCCCGTGGGAGACGCCGGTCACGGCGGTCGACGGGCAGCAGCTGCGCGGGATGAACATCGGTGTGACCACGGAGCTGGAGATCGCGCGGGCGCTGGACTCCGGCGACCTGGATCCGATCACGGTGCACCCGCTGCCGGCGCAGCAGGCGATCCTCGACGCGTTCATCCAGCTCGGGTTCCGCTTCAAGAGCGCGGACATGGAGCGCGGGCATGTGCGCGGTACGCGTCAGCGGCTGCCGTTCTACCAGGAGATCGAGTTCCACGCCCCGCAGCAGTACCGGGGGCTCAACCAGGTGGAGCTGACGTTCGTCGCCGACGACCGGGAGATGGACGTCGTTCTGGAGATGGACAAGAAGCCGGGGCTCTTCAGCGAGGGCAGTGACTCGTTCCGGGCGTTCCAGGTCGGGCTCAACGATTTCGCGTCCACCGACTGGTCCGCGTATCTCAACCAGTGGCTCGCCGAGGTGGGCGGCCGTCGTAACTGGTTCTGATCCTGAGGCATAGGCTCGGGCGGTGAGCAGGACAGTCGTTGCCGATATTCGGAGGTTCAGACGTGACTGACGGGCAGAGGGCTCCGCTCCCCCATGACTTCCATCCGCAGGTGCCGTCGTTCACCGTGGTGAGCGATGACGTGTCGGCCGGGGCGGTCCTGAAGGACGCCCAGGTCTACGCGGAGGGCAACACCTCGCCGCAGCTGCGGTGGGAGGGCTTTCCCGCGGAGACGAAGAGCTTCGCCGTGACGTGCTTCGACCCGGACGCGCCGACCGGCAGCGGGTTCTGGCACTGGGTGGTCTTCGACATCCCGGCGTCGGTCACCGAGCTTCCCGTCGGGGCCGGCAGTGGCGGGTTCGACGGGCTGCCGAAGGGTGCGGTGCAGGCCCGGAACGACTACGGGACGAACGACTTCGGCGGCGCCGCTCCGCCCGCCGGGGACCCGGCGCACCGCTATGTGTTCACCGTCTACGCGGTGGACACCGAGCAGCTCGGTCCTGACAGTGCGGCTTCGCCCGCGTTCGTGGGCTTCAACCTGCGGTTCCACACGCTGGCGCGTGCGCAGCTCGTCGGGGAGTACGCGGCACCGGCCGACAGCTGACCGTTTGTGTGTTGTTTGCCCTGCCCTGGTCTTGGAGAGATCAGAGCAGGGCATTTTTTTATTGTGTTGTCCCTCTCGGCGTGCCCGGCCAGAGTTGATCCACAGCCCGCAGCCCCCGAACGGGGCCGGGTCGGCACACGGGAGGTGGGCGAGATGCGGGACACGCTGGTACTGAACGCGAGCTTCGAGCCGCTGTCGACGGTGACTCTCAACCGTGCGGTGGTGCTGGTGCTGCAGGACAAGGCCGTTGTCGAGCAGGCGCACCCCGATCTCCGTGTGCGGGCCGCCGCTGTCGAGCTTCCGGTGCCGCGGGTGATCAGGCTCTGCCGTTATGTACGAGTGCCGTTCCGAAGACAGGCGCCGTGGTCGAGACGCGGGGTGCTCATCAGGGACCAGCACAGGTGCGCGTACTGCGGGAGGCGTGCGACGACGGTGGACCATGTGGTGCCGAGGTCGCGTGGGGGCGGTGACAGCTGGCTGAATACGGTCGCTTCCTGCGCCGAGGACAATCACCGTAAGGCGGACCGTACGCCGGAGCAGGCGGGGATGCCGTTGCTGCACCCGCCGTTCGTGCCGTCCCCCGCGGACGCGATGCTGCTGTCGCTGCGGGCCGGTGAGCGTTCGGAGCTGCCGTTGTGGCTGGCGGCGCAGCCCGCCGCGTAGCGCGTGGTGGCGCGAGCCGGCAGGTAAAGGCGCCTAGCGCAGCAGCAGTTGGACGATGGCGGCCGTTCCGACGACGACGATGATGACGCGCATCGCCACCGGCGGCAGACGCCGGCCGATCTTGGCCCCGATCTGTCCGCCGATGGCGGAGCCGACGGCGATGAGGACGACCGCTGTCCAGTCGAAGTCGGCGACGAAGAGGAAGAGGATCGCGGCGACGGTGTTCACGATCGCGGCGAGGACGTTCTTGACGGCGTTGAGGCGTTGCAGGGTGTCGTCGAGCAGCATGCCCATGAGGGAGAGGTAGATGATCCCCTGGGCGGCGGTGAAGTACCCGCCGTAGACGCTGGCGAGCAGCAGGCCGATGAAGAGCAGCGGGCCGCCGTTGGGGCGGGCGGTCTTCTGCTCGCGCACCCGACGTTCCTGGACGGCCTTGGTGATCCGGGGCTGCAGGACGACCAGGACGAGCGCGAGGGCGACGAGGACGGGCACGATCGTCTCGAAGGCCGTTGACGGCAGGACCTGCAGCAGGACGGCGCCGGTGAGTCCGCCGACGAGTGCGGCGGCGCCGAGGCGCAGGATGCGGGGGCGCTGGCCGGTGAGTTCGGCGCGGTAGCCGATGGCTCCGCTGATCGAGCCGGGGATCAGGCCGAGTGCGTTGGAGACGGTGGCGGTGACCGGGGGGAGGCCCGTCGCCAGCAGGACGGGGAAGGTGATCAGGGTGCCGGAACCGACGATGGTGTTGATGGTTCCGGCACTGATCCCCGCGACGAAGACGGCGAGCATCTCCCAGATGGTCACGGTGAGCCTTTCGGTATGCGGTGCCGGACGCACCGCATCATGCCCGAAAGGGTCTTTTGGTCAGTCGAGCGGGGTGTCCTGCCTGCGCTCCTTGCCCGTGTTGAAGCCGGGCATGCCCGATCCGAGGTTGTCGAAGGCGCCGCTGAGCCCCTTGAGGGCGTCGCCGATCTCGCTCGGCACGATCCAGAGCTTGTTGGCGTCGCCTTCGGCGATCTTGGGGAGCATCTGGAGGTACTGGTAGGCGAGGAGCTTCTGGTCGGGGTCGCCCGCGTGGATCGACTCGAAGACGGTACGGATCGCCTGGGCTTCACCTTCGGCGCGCAGCGCCGCCGCCTTGGCCTCACCTTCGGCGCGCAGGATCGCGGACTGCTTCTCGCCTTCGGCCGTGAGGATCTGGGACTGCCGGATACCTTCGGCGGTGAGGATCGCGGCGCGCTTGTCACGGTCGGCGCGCATCTGCTTCTCCATCGAGTCCTGGATGGAGGTGGGCGGTTCGATGGCCTTGAGCTCGACGCGGTTGACGCGGATGCCCCACTTGCCGGTGGCTTCGTCGAGGACTCCGCGCAGTGCGGCGTTGATCTCCTCGCGGGAGGTCAGGGTCCGCTCCAGGTCCATGCCGCCGATGATGTTGCGCAGCGTGGTGACGGTGAGCTGCTCGATCGCCTGGATGTAGCTGGCGACTTCGTAGGTCGCGGCGCGGGCGTCGGTGACCTGGTAGTAGATGACGGTGTCGATGTTGACGACCAGGTTGTCCTGGGTGATCACCGGCTGGGGCGGGAAGGGGACGACCTGTTCACGCAGGTCGATCCGGTTGCGGATCGAGTCGATGAACGGGACGACGATGTTGAGGCCCGCGTTGAGTGTGCGGGTGTAGCGGCCGAACCGCTCGACGATGGCGGCGCTTGCCTGCGGGATGACCTGGATCGTCTTGATCAGGGCGATGAAGACAAGCACCACCAGGATGACCAGGACGATGATGATTGCTGACATCGCGTTCCTCGGGCCCTTCGCTGCCGGATATTCTGATGATCGAGTTTCGCAGAACAGGGGCGTGAGCGGGGGCTGTTCACCCAGGTTGGCTCACATGACCAGGGGTTTGGCTCACATGACCACCGCCGTCGCGCCGTCGATCTCGACGACGTCGACCTCCTGGCCTGGTTCGTACGACTGGTCGGCGTCGAACGAGCGCGCCGACCACACCTCACCGGCCAGCTTGATCCGGCCACCACCGCGGTCGACCCGTTCCAGTACGACGGCCGAGCGGCCTTTCAGCCGGTCGATTCCGGTGCGCAGATTGGGGCGTTGGGCGTTGCGCCGGGCCGCGACGGGCCGTACGACGGCGACGAGCGCGACGGACACCACGACGAAGACGAGGACTTGGGCGACGATGCCGCCACCGAGCGCGGCGACGACGGCCGCCACGACGGCTCCGGCCGAGAACATTCCGAACTCGGGCATCGCGGTCATGACGAGCGGGATCCCCAGCCCGACAGCGCCGATCAGCCACCACACCCACGCGTCGATTTCCACAACGTCATGGTAGGTCCGGCGATCCCGGTCGGGACAGTGGCCATATCAGGTCACTTGAGGGCGACTTGACGGGGCGACGGGTCGGACGTGCCCGTTCGGTGCGCTTGTGCTGTGTGCTCGTGCTGTGTGCTCGTGCTTACTTGAGGGGCAGGCCCTGCGCGGTCCAGCGCTCGCCGGTGCGCTCGACGACGAGCGGCAGGCCGAAGCAGCGGGAGAGGTTGCGCGAGGTCAGCTCGGTCTCCATGGGGCCGGCCGCGAGGACCTTGCCCTGGCGGATCATGAGGACGTGCGTGAAGCCGGGCGCGATCTCCTCGACGTGGTGGGTGACCATGATCATGGACGGCGCGTACGGGTCGCGCGCGAGCCGGCCGAGCCGGCGTACCAGGTCCTCACGGCCGCCGAGGTCGAGTCCTGCGGCGGGCTCGTCCAGGAGCAGCAGCTCCGGGTCGGTCATCATCGCGCGGGCGATCAGGGTGCGCTTGCGCTCGCCCTCGGAGAGGGTGCCGAACTTGCGGTCCAGGAAGTCGGTCATGCCGAGGCGGTCGAGGAAGGCGCGGGCGCGCTGCTCGTCGACCTCGTCGTAGTTCTCGTTCCAGGTGGCCGTCATGCCGTACGCGGCGGTGAGCACGGTCTGCAGGACGGTCTGCCGCTTGGGCAGCTTCTCGGACATGGCGACGCCGGCGACACCGATCCGGGGGCGCAGGTCGAAGACGTCGACCTTGCCGAGCTGCTCACCGAGGATGCGGGCGGTGCCGCTGGTCGGGAAGAGGTAGCTGGAGGCGAGGTTGAGGAGGGTGGTCTTGCCGGCGCCGTTGGGGCCGAGGATCACCCAGCGCTCGCCTTCCTTGATGGACCAGGAGACATCGTCCACCAGAGCGCGTCCTTCGCGGACCACGGATACGTCCACCAGCTCCAGTACATCGCTCATGAGCGCGTTGTCTCCCCATGCAATCGTCTTGAGTTTCGGGTGCGCCTGTAGGCGCAGCTCCCAGGGCAAAACCTACGCCACCGGTTGGGTGGTCCGGTCCTGAGGTCCATTACCTAGGCTGGTCCCATGCTTCTGGAACCACGCTCAGGACTGTTGGCCGCATGGGGGAACGCCCTGTTGGCCGGGTTTGTGTCGCCGGACGACGCGGCGGACGCCGTCGTCGGCGACGATGCGGTGCACCGGGTGGAGGGGCTTCCGGGTGAGCCGGGCCCGGTGGGACTGACGCTGGCCTTCGGCCGGCTGCGGGCGCTCGGGGTGACCGGCTACCGGGTCGCGCTGCCCGCGCCGGGCCATCCGCTGGGGCTCAGCGGGCCGCCGGACTTCAACGCGCGTGCGCTGGAGGCGGAGGAGGCGGTGGTCGCCTCGGGGGCGCCGTACGGCTTGGTGCCGGAGGTCACAGCGGTCGGTCCCGACGGGGACCGGCATGTCGAGGTCGTCTGGCACTGCCTGCCGGTACGCGAGGCGCCGCCGGCGGACGTGCCGTCGCTCGGCGAGGCGGAGCGGGAACTGGCCGAGGCGCTGCGGGACGCGACGGAGGTGCTGTCGCGGCTGGACGTGGCGGCGTCGGGCCCGGTGGCGGACGCGGCGCTCGACGCGTACCGGGCACGGGCGGAGCGGGGCCGCGATGTGCTGGCCCCGGGCTATCCGCCGCGCGCGGCGCGGGTGCTTCAGCTCGCGGAGCGCATCGGACTGCTGGTGTCACTGGCGTACGAACACGGCCCGGGCGGCGCGGTGAGCGCATCGGAGATGTCCGCGCGGGTCGCGGCGCTACGCCCGGTGGAACGAGTGGCGCGCCGCGCGCAGGTGGCGTCGTACAACGCGTACGTGGAGGAACGCGAGCGCGACGGGTTGCGCTGATTTTTTGAGGCTCGGTTCGCCTCCGGGGCGCTGCAAGCCACTGTCGACGGTCGACCGTGCTCGGTCCGCTCGTCCCTCGCGGGCCTGCGCGCGCTCTCCCTTTCGACAGCGGCGCGCCCCTTCGGCTCACTCGCCACGTGATGGGGGCGGGCCGGGACGGTCAACGCGGCGCTTTGAGTCTTCGTGGACGGTCGACCGTGCTCGGTCCGCTCGTTCCTCGCGGGCCTGTGCGCGCTCTCTCTCGACAGCGGCGCGCCCCTTCGGCTCACTCGCCGGCGAATCGCAGGTGTGACGACCGCTCGGTCCCGCTTCGGGCCGATACGGTCGAACCGTGTCACGGCCTGTTCGCCCCGACTTTCCCCTGGCCCCCTGGCCCATCGGTGTGCGCACCGCGATGCTTGCCGCCGACAGCGCTTACTAGGCCATCCGCATCTGGCCTAGGGGCGTAACCCAGCTCATTCCAGGAGAACTTGTGGGCCCAGGCATTGCCGGCAGGTCCGCCGTGCTGTTCGCGGCGGTGACCGCCCTGACGGCGGGGGCCATTTCCCCGTCCTTCGCCGATTCCGACCCCGACCCCCGTCCCTATTCGTCCGCCGAGGTGCTGCGCCCCGTGGCGCCGCCGCCCGCGAGTGCCGCCGGCGGAGCGCCGAGAGCGGTCGCCGACGGCGACGGCATCGAAACGGCGCGCAGCTCGCGGCCGGTCGCCCCCGGCATCCGGCTCAGCTCGTACGACCGGCTCGAATCCGACAAGTGGCTGCGGGTCGACGCGCTCGACGTGAACCTCGAAGGCACCGGTGCCCGGGCCGACTACCTCTCGTCGGGCGCGGTCTCGGACCGCCGTACGGTCTCCGAACTCGCCGCGCGGCACAACGCCGGCCGGGGCCGGCGGACCGTCGCGGCGATCAACGCGGACTTCTTCGACATCAACCAGACGGGCGCGCCCGAGGGCCCCGGTGTCCAGGACGGCGCACTCGTCCAGTCGCCGGCCCCCGGTGCGAACCAGGCCGTCGGCCTCGGCCCCGGCGCGGCGGGGCGCATCCTGCGGCTCTACTTCGACGGCACCCTGACCCTGCCGTCGGGCCGGCTCCCGCTGGCCGGCTACAACGCGGCCAACGTGCCCGCCGGGGGCATCGGCGCGTACACGCAAGGGTGGGGGCAGGCCGACCGGGCGCTGACCGTGGACACCGCGACGCCCGTGGCCGAGGCGGTCGTACGGGACGGCGAGGTCGTGTCCGTGACCGGTGAGCCGGGCTCGGGGCCGATCGCGGTCGGCGCCACCGTCCTCGTCGGCCGCGAGGCGGGCGCGCAGGCGCTCGCCGCCCTGCGGCCCGGCGATCCGGTCTCGCTCGCCTACCGGCCGCGCACCGACAGCGGACCCGTACCCCGCACCGCGGTCGGCGGCCGTGAACTGCTCGTCGTGGACGGCGCGGCGCAGAGCCACGAGGGCGAGGGCAACAACACGGCGGCGCCCCGCACCGCCGTCGGGTTCTCCCGCGACGGCAGCACGATGCAGGTGCTCACCGTGGACGGGCGGCAGGCCGACAGCGCGGGGGTCACCCTCACCGAACTCGGCCTGATGATGAAGAAGGCCGGTTCGTACAGCGCGATCAACCTCGACGGCGGCGGCTCGTCCACCCTGGTCGCCCGCGAACCGGGCAGTGACGCCCTGCGGTTGGAGAACAGCCCGTCGGACGGGAGCGAGCGGACCGTACCCAACGGCCTCGCCCTCACGGCCCCGGACGGCAGCGGCAGGCTGAAGGGCTTCTGGGTCGGGACCGCCACCCCGGCCGGGGACGCGCCGACCGTCGACCCCGTCGCGGGCGGCCACCCCGAGCGGGTCTTCCCCGGGCTGTCCCGGCAGCTCACGGCCGCCGGGTACGACGAGACGTACGGCCCGGCGGCCGGTGTCCCG
>NZ_JTIY01000001.1:4593493-4596175 GCF_000818175.1 Streptomyces sp. AcH 505 | reverse complement strand
ACGAGGCGGACGTGAGCCGAAGGGGCGCGGCCTGATAAGAAGTGCGCGTCCCTAAATCAGGCGTTCAGGCCGCTGTTGCCGAAGGCCGGGTTCAGCAGGCCGATCACGTTGACCGTGTTGCCCACCACGTTGACCGGCACGTGGACCGGGATCTGCACAAGGTTGCCGGAGGCGATGCCCGGGGACTGCACGGCCTGGCCGTCGGCCTGCGCGTGCGCCGCCGGGCCCTGGTGGCCCTGCGGGCCCTCCGTGGCGGACGCGGCGCCCGCGCCCGCTGCGACGATGCCGCCGGCGATCATGGTGAGGGCGGCGGCCTTCTTCAGGTTCTTCATTATTGGAATCCTCCTCGCAAAGGCTGCGGCCGGTACGCCGCAGCACGCCATGGAGAACGCCAGGACCTCGCTCAGGTTGCGCCGTGTGGGTGACATACACCCGACGGTATGAATCTCAGATTGGTGGTCGCCAATCCGTATCAGCCGGTTATCCCATGTCGGACGGCCCACAGCGCCGCCTGGGTCCGGTCGGCGAGATCGAGTTTCATCAGGATGTTCGAAACGTGGGTCTTGACCGTCTTCTCGGAGAGAACGAGGGCGCGGGCGATCTCCCGGTTGGAGCGGCCGTCGGCGATCAGGACCAGTACCTCGCGTTCCCGCTCGGTCAGTGTCGTGCCGCGCCCCTGGCCGCTCCCCCGGTCGTCCTGGGCCAGCAGGGCGCCCGCGACCTCGGGCTGGAGCAGTACGTGGCCCGCGTGTACGGAGCGGATGGCGTCGGCGAGCGCTTCGGGGTCGATGTCCTTGTATACGTATCCCGCGGCGCCGGCCCGCAGCGCCGGGACCACCGTGCGCTGCTCGGTGAAGCTGGTGACGATCAGCACCTTCGCCGGGTTGGCGAGTTCGCGGAGCTTGCGCAGCGCCTCGATGCCGTCCATGCCCGGCATCTTGATGTCCATCAGGACGACGTCGGGCCGCAGCGCCTCCGCGCCGGCGACGCCTTCGGCGCCGTCGCCCGCCTCGCCCACGACTTCGATGTCGCCCTGGACCTCCAGGAATGTGCGCAGGCCGCGCCGGACCACCTGGTGGTCGTCGACGAGCAGGACACGGATCGCCTTGTCACCCACCGGGCACCTCCATCTCGATCGTGGTGCCCTGGCCGGGCGCCGATTGCACGGTGAGTCTGCCGCCGGCGCCGCTCGCCCGGTCCCGCATCGAGACGAGACCGAGGTGCCGGCCCGCTCGGCGGACCGTCCGGGGTTCGAAGCCCTTGCCGTTGTCGGTGACGCTGAGCACGGCGCCCGGGCCGCGGCGCATCAGGGAGACGTCGACGCGGTCGCCGGCCGAGTGCCGCAGCGCGTTGTGCAGGGCTTCCTGGGCGACGCGCAGCAGCGCTTCCTCCTGGGCGGACGGCAGGGCCCGTACTCCGCAGGTGTCGAAGGTGACGCGGGCGGCGTGGGCGCGGTCGAGGACCTTGATGTGGGCGCGCAGGGTGTTGACGAGTCCGTCCTCGTCCAGGGCGGCCGGGCGCAGCTCGATCACGGCGGCGCCCAGTTCGTCGGAGGCTTCGGCGGCGAGGGTGACGATCTGCTGGAGTTCGCCCTTGGCGCGTGCCGGGTCCCGGTCGACGAGGGTGGCGGCGGCCTGGGCGGTCAGCCGCAGCGAGAAGAGTTTCTGGCTGACGGCGTCGTGGAGTTCGTGTGCGAGGCGTGAGCGTTCCTCGCTGATGGTCAGCTCGCGGCTGCGCTCGTAGAGCCGGGCGTTGGTGAGGGCGATGGCGGCGTGCTGGGCGAGGATTTCGAGGAGTTCGGCGTCCTCCTCGGTGAAGGCGCAGCCTTTGGCGTCGCCGGGGGTGCGGTCCGGGCAGCGCTTGTTGGCCAGGAAGAGGGCGGCGAGTGTTTCGTCGCCGTCCCTGACCGGCATGCCGAGGAAGTCGGACATGTCGGGGTGGGCGGACGGCCAGCCGCCGAAGCGGGGGTCCTCGCGTACGTCGTCGAGCCGTTCGACCTGCTCGTCCCTGAGCATCGCGGCGAGGATGCCGTGCTGCCGGGGCAGCGGCCCGATGGCCTTCCACTGTTCGTCGCTGACGCCGTCCACGACGAACTGGGCGAAGCCGCCGTGGTCGTCGGGGACGCCGAGCGCCGCGTACTCGGCGTCGAGCAGTTCACGGGCGGACACGACGATCGTCTTGAGGACGTCGCGCACCTCCAGATGCCTGCTCATCGCGAGGAGCGCGGTGCTCACGGCGGCGAGGCCGGAGCTCGGACTGTGGGTCATGGCCTCACGGTACCGGCGCCGACGGGCCCGGCGGATCGGCCGGACGCACCCTGTCGACGGGCCTTGGGACCTAGGTCCAAATGCCCTGCGGCGCGGGTGCCCGCGGCCGAGGCGGCGGGCGGTGCGGCGTTCCTACGTTGAGGGCATCGACGGGTGTTCGCAGACGGTCCCGTCGCGACGGGAGAGGGAGCGGTTGTCATGCCGGTAGCGATCATCACGGGGGCTTCGAAGGGGCTGGGCCGGGCCCTGGCCGACGGGCTCGCCGAGCGCGGCTGGGATCTGGTGCTGGACGCCAGGACCCCGGAGGCGCTGGACGAGGCGGCGCGGGAGGCCGGGCGGCATGGGACGCGGGTGGTGGCGGTCGCGGGGGACGTCACGGACGGCGGGCACCGGGCGGAGCTGGTGGCGGCCGCCG
>NZ_JTIY01000001.1:4588403-4593250 GCF_000818175.1 Streptomyces sp. AcH 505 | reverse complement strand
CTGCTGGTGAGCAACGCGAGCGCGCTGGGGGCGCAGCCGCTGGTGCGGCTGGAACGGCTGGGTCTCGCGGGGCTGCGGGCGGCGCTGGAGACGAATGTGGTGGCGGCGCTGGGGCTGGTCCAGGAAGCGCTGCCGCTGCTGCGGGCGAGTACCGCGGGGACGGTGATCGCGGTGAGTTCGGACGCCGCGGCGGAGGCGTACGAGACGTGGGGCGGTTACGGGGCGTCGAAGGCGGCGCTCGACCATCTGGCGGCTGTGCTCGCCGTGGAGGAGCCGGGGCTGCGGGTGTGGGCGGTCGATCCGGGTGACATGCGGACCGAGCTGTACGCGGCGGCCGTGCCGGACGACACGGATCCGCGTCCCGAGCCGGCGTCGGTGGTGCCGGGCTTCCTGCGGCTGCTGGAGCGCCGTCCGGCGAGCGGCCGGTACACGGCCCCTTCGCTGAAGGGGTGGACGGTGTGAGGCGGGCACCGGTGGAGCGGGGGCTGGACATTCCGCGGGTGCCGGCCGAGCTGTCGGCGCGGGTACCGGCCGAGCAGCGCGGGGCGGGCCGTGACGACGTACGACTGCTGGTGTCGCACGGCACCCGGGTCTCGCACCATGTCTTCCGCGAGCTGCCCGGGCAGCTGCGGGCCGGGGACGTCCTGGTGGTGAACACGTCGGCGACGCTGGCGGCGGCGGTGAACGGGCGGATCCGTGGTGAGCGGGTCGTCACGCACTTCTCGACGCGGGGTGACGACGGGCGGTGGGCGGTCGAGCTGCGCACCCCCGACCCGGCTGCCGGGGGTACGACGCTGCCGCGCGCGGGCGGCTCCGCCGGCACGGTCGTCCGGCTGCCGGGCGGGGGACGGCTGGTGCTTGAGCGGCCGCTGGACCCGGCGGGCGACCGGCTGTGGTGGGCGCGGGCCGAGGACGTCGACGTGCCGGGGCTGCTGCGGGCGTACGGGCGGCCGATCCGGTACGGGTACACGGAGCGGGACCAGCCGCTGTCGGCGTACCAGACGGTCTTCGCGCTGCCTGCGGCCGACGGCTCGGGTTCCGCGGAGATGCCGAGCGCCGGGCGGCCCTTCACCGCGGGTCTTGTGGCGGAGCTGGTGAGCAGGGGGGTGCAGTTCGCGCCGATCACGCTCCATACGGGGGTGGCGTCGGCGGAGGCGCACGAGCCACCGTACCCGGAGCGGTTCGCGGTGCCCGCCGCGTCGGCGCGGCTGGTGAACGCGGCGCGTGCGGGTGGCGGCCGGGTCGTGGCCGTCGGTACGACGGCGGTGCGGGCGCTGGAGTCGGCTGCGGGGCCCACCGGGGTGGTGCGGGCGGCTTCGGGGTGGACGGATCTGGTGATCACGCCGCGCCGTGGGGTGCTGGCGGTGGACGGGCTGCTGACGGGGCTGCACGAGCCGGCGGCCTCCCATCTGCTGATGCTGGAGGCCGTCGCGGGGCGGGCCGCGCTGAGCCGGGGTTATACCGAGGCACTGCGTGAGCGCTACCTCTGGCACGAGTTCGGCGACGTCCATCTCCTCCTGGGGGATGAGACCACTCACGCTGTGCGTTGCGAACGCAACGTTTGGTGAAACTGTCATCGCCCCGATGTGACGCCGCACATAGGACGCACATCACTTACGAAGGGGATTAGTCGACAATGTCCCGGGTGTTAGCTCGGCATAAGTGGGTAAATGGGCGACTTGACCACCCCCTGCCCCACACCCCGTCCCACTATCCAGCTTCGTACGTCACACCTTTGCCACAGGTTTTTGCTACCGCTAAGAATTGCGTCCGTCGCCGCCGGAAGGCAGTGGGCCTCCCGGCCTCCGCGACTCCCGCTATTCGAAGAGGTACGTCTCTATGTCCGCGTCACGCACCCCTGGTCACAGTCGCCTGAGCAAGACCCACAAGGTTTCGATCGCCGGCATCGCCGCGATCGGCGCCGCCTCACTGGCGTTCTCCCTGGTCCCCGGTAACGCATCCGCCGACGTCGATTCCCACTCCGTGGCCGCCGCAGCGCCGGTGGCCTGGAACTCCACTTCGGGAACCCAGGCGTCAGCGCTCCA
Organism: Streptomyces sp. AcH 505; assembly: GCF_000818175.1. Classification (GTDB taxonomy): domain Bacteria; phylum Actinomycetota; class Actinomycetes; order Streptomycetales; family Streptomycetaceae; genus Streptomyces. Next base: position 4,591,205 of record NZ_JTIY01000001.1, on the reverse strand, counting down.
CGCGAGCATCGCCAAGCAGCAGCTTTCCGCCGAGAACGCCGCCAAGGTCCAGGCCCAGGCGTTCGCCAAGGCGGCGTCCCACGCCAAGACGGTCAAGGCGGAGAAGGACGCCAAGGCCAAGGCCGAGGCAGCCAAGAAGGCCAAGGCCGAGAAGGCAGCCAAGGCCAAGGCGGCCGCCAAGGCGAAGGCCGCGGCAGCCAAGAAGCGCGCCAAGGGCCAGGCCGCCAACCGCTCGACGGTTCGCAAGCCGGTCTACGCCAACAACCTCGACGGCTGGATCCGTGAGTCCCTGTCGATCATGAAGAAGCACGGCATCCCGGGTTCGTACAACGGGCTGCACCGCAACATCATCCGTGAGTCGTCGGGTAACCCGATGGCCATCAACAACTGGGACATCAACGCCCGCAACGGCATACCGTCGAAGGGCCTGCTCCAGGTCATCCCCCCGACGTTCAAGACGTACCACGTCTCCGGAACGCCCAATAACATCTACGACCCCGTCGCCAACATCGTCGCCGCGGCCAACTACGCGGCCGACCGGTACGGCTCGATGGACAACGTCAACAGCGCCTACTGAGCCGCGCCATCCGTACGCCGAAGGGCGGCACCCGCTGGGGTGCCGCCCTCCGGCGCGTGTACGTCTCCTGGCGATGCGCTACTTGCGCATGACCTCGGGCTCGTGGCGGCGCAGCAGCCGCGACACGATGAAGCCGCAGATGACCCCGAGCGCGATCAGCGCGATCATGTCGATGCTCCACTGGGTGGCCGAGTGCTCCCACAGCGGGTCGAGGTCGTTCGGCTTCTCCGGGTCCCACGGCGCCATCAGGTGCGACAGGTCGAGCGTCGCGCCCGCCGCGCTGAGTGCCCAGCGCGAGGGCATCAGCCAGGCGAACTGGTCGAGCCCGGCCTTGCCGAAGATCTGGAAGAGCGTGCCGGTGAAGACGAGCTGCACGATCGCGAACATCACGAGCAGCGGCATGGTCTTCTCGGCCGTCTTGACCAGGGAGGAGATCACCAGACCGAACATCATCGAGGTGAAGCCGATGCCGATGATCGCCAGGCACAGTTCGACGGCCGGGTTGGTGACCAGCCCCTCGGCCGGCAGGTCGCGCACCGAGAAGCCGATGCCGCAGATGATGACGGCCTGCAGGGCCGTGATCACACCGAGCACGATGACCTTGGACATCAGGTACGCGGAGCGGGACAGGCCGACCGACCGTTCCCGTTCGTAGATCACCCGCTCCTTGATCAGCTCTCGTACGGAGTTGGCCGAGCCCGAGAAGCACATGCCGACCACGAGAATCATCATGATCATGCCGGCGCCGCCGTTGAAGCGCGCGGGCGGTGTGGGCGGGCCCAGTCCGAACTTCGCCGGGATCACCACACTCACCCCGCCGAGGATCGCGGGCAGCAGCACCATGAGTCCGAGGAATCCGCGGTCGGACGCGATCACCGCGACATAGCGCCGGATCAGCGTCCAGAGCTGGGAGCCCCAGCTCTGCGGCTTCGGCGGCCGCATCTGCGCCCGCGAGGGGACCTGCGCGGTCTGGACGGCGACGGCGTCGATGTCGGCCGCGTATATCTGGTAGTGCTCGGAGCCGCGCCAGCGGCCCGCCCAGTCGTAGTCGCGGTAGTTCTCGAACGCCGAGAAGACGTCCGCCCAGCTGCCGTAGCCGAAGAAGTTGAGCGCTTCCTCCGGCGGGCCGAAGTACGCGACGGAGCCGCCGGGCGCCATGACGAGCAGCTTGTCGCAGATCGCCAGCTCGGCCACGGAGTGGGTGACGACCAGGACCGTACGGCCGTCGTCGGCGAGGCCGCGCAGCAGCTGCATGACGTCGCGGTCCATGCCCGGGTCGAGGCCCGAGGTCGGCTCGTCCAGGAAGATCAGCGACGGCTTGGTGAGCAGTTCGAGCGCGACGGAGACGCGCTTGCGCTGGCCACCGGAGAGGGAGGTGACCTTCTTCTCCTTGTGCACGTCGAGCTTCAGCTCGCGCAGCACCTCGTCGATACGGGACTCGCGCTCGGCCTCCGCCGTGTCACCGGGGAAGCGGAGCTTGGCCGCGTACTTGAGCGCCTTCCTGACGGTCAGTTCCTTGTGCAGGATGTCGTCCTGCGGGACCAGACCGATGCGCTGGCGCAGCTCGGCGAACTGCTTGTACAGGTTCCTGTTGTCGTACAGGACGTCGCCCTGGTCGGCGGGCCGGTAGCCGGTCAGCGCCTTGAGCAGGGTGGACTTGCCGGAGCCCGACGGGCCGATGACCGCGATCAGCGACTTCTCGGGGACGCCGAAGGAGACGTCCTTGAGGATCTGCTTGCCGCCGTCGACCGTCACGGTGAGATGGCGGGCGGAGAAGGACACCTCGCCGGTGTCGACGAACTCCTCAAGACGGTCGCCGACGAGCCGGAAGGCCGAGTGCCCCACACCGACGACGTCGTCGGGGCTGAGGAGGACCGTGCCGGACTTGGCGATCGGCTGCCCGTTGACGTACGTGCCGTTGTGCGAGCCGAGGTCGCGGATCTCGAAGCGGCCGTCGGGCATCGCGGTGAACTCGGCGTGCAGCCGGGACACCTGGAGGTCGGAGACGACCAGTTCGTTCTCCAGGGCACGGCCGATGCGCATGACCCGGCCGAGCGAGAGCTGGTGGAACGTGGTGGGGCTGCGGTCCCCGTACACCGGCGGCGCCCCCGCGGCGCCGCCCGCTGCGGAGCTCTGCTGCGGCACGGGCGCGGGCGGGAACTGTGCCTGCGGTGCCGGTGTCTGCGGCCAGCCCTGCTGCGGCTGGGCCGGGGCCTGTGGCGCCG
>NZ_JTIY01000001.1:4585426-4588378 GCF_000818175.1 Streptomyces sp. AcH 505 | reverse complement strand
GCCGCCGTGGCTGCCGCCTGCGGCGCCGCGGGGGCCATTGCTTGCTGCTGAGCCGGCTGGGCCTGCTGCGGCACGGCCTGCGCCGGCGCCGACTGCGGGGCCGCCGTGAGACTCATCCGCGGCCCGTCGGTGGGATTACCGAGATGCACCACGGAGCCGGGACCCAGCTCCAACTGCTGCACGCGCTGGCCCTGTGAGTAGGTGCCGTTGGTGCTGCCGTGGTCCTCCATGACCCAACTGCGGGCTCCCCGGCTGATGGTGGCGTGACGCCACGAGACCCTGGCGTCGTCGATCACCAGGTCCCCCTGTGGATCCCGGCCAAGTGTGTACGACCTGGACGGATCGAGAGTCCAGGTCCTTCCGTTCAATTCCAGTACGAGTTCCGGCACTCCGCGCCCCACTAGTTTTCCCCCGAGGTACCCCCATCACAGGGAGTCTAGGGATGGCGAACATCGGGGGGAACTATTTCAGGCTCGGCCCTTCCTCGGAAAGTCGGGCCCACCGAATACCGTGTTTGTCCGGCACGCGGGACGGCCGGCCGGTCCCGGGGCGCCGCCCGCTACGGTGGGATCACCATGAGCGCATCGCAGCCGAATCAGACCGCTGACGTCCCCACTCTTCTGGTAAAGATCTTCGGGAAGGACCGCCCCGGGATCACCGCCGGCCTCTTCGACACCCTCGCGGCCTACTCCGTCGACGTCATCGACATCGAGCAGGTCGTCACCCGTGGCCGTATCGTCCTGTGCGCGCTCATCACGGCGCCGACGGTCGGCGGCACGACCGAGGGCGAACTGCGGGCCACCGTGCACAGCTGGACCGAATCCCTCAAACTCCAGGCCGAGATCATCTCCGGCATGGGCGACAACCGGCCGCGCGGCAGCGGCCGTTCGCATGTCACCGTGCTCGGCAACCCGCTGACGGCCGAGTCGACCGCCGCCATCGCCGCCGGCATCACCTCGGTCGGCGGGAACATCGACCGGATCTTCCGACTGGCCAAGTACCCCGTCACAGCGGTCGAGTTCGCGGTCTCCGGCGCGCCCACCGAGCAGCTGCGCAGCCGGCTCGCACCCGAGGCCGCCGAGATCGGTGTGGATGTGGCGGTGGTCGCCGCCGGACTCCAGCGCAGGGCGCAGCGGCTGGTGGTCATGGACGTGGACTCGACCCTGATCCAGGACGAGGTCATCGAACTCTTCGCTGCGCACGCGGGCTGTGAGGCGGAGGTCGCCGAGGTCACCGCGCGGGCCATGCTCGGCGAGCTGGACTTCGAGCAGTCCCTGCACGCGCGGGTGGCGCTGCTCGCCGGGCTCGACGTCTCGGTGGTCGACAAGGTGCGCACGGAGGTACGGCTCACACCGGGCGCCCGCACCCTGATCCGTACACTCAAGCGGCTCGGCTACCAAGTGGGCGTGGTCTCCGGGGGATTCACCCAGGTGACTGACGCGCTCAAGGAACAGCTCGGACTCGACTTCGCCGCAGCCAACACACTGGAGATCGTGGACGGCAAGCTCACCGGACGGGTGGTCGGCGATGTGGTCGACCGCGCGGGCAAGGCCAGGCTGCTGCGCAGGTTCGCCGCCGAGGCGGGGGTGCCGCTGGCGCAGACCGTGGCGATCGGCGACGGCGCCAACGACCTCGACATGCTGAACGCGGCGGGGCTGGGGGTCGCGTTCAACGCCAAGCCGGTGGTGCGCGAGGCGGCGCACACGGCGGTGAACGTGCCGTTCCTCGACACCGTCCTGTACCTGCTGGGCATCACACGCGACGAGGTCGAGACGGCGGACGACGAGGACGGTGTCACGGAGGAGTACTGAGCGCGGACCGGCCATGCACCGGCAGTACACCGGCCGGCTGCGGACGTACGAGGCCCCGGCGCGGATCGTCCGCGCCGGGGCCGGGTGATGTCAGGGGTCAGCGGCCGCTGATCAGTCGTGCGGTGCCCAGTAGTCGACGAGCTTGCCCACGCCGTGTTCCACCGACTTCCAGGTGCCGGTGAAGCCGACGACGGCGAATCCCGCGGTCGGGAAGCCGCCTTGCGTCATACGGGCGAGCGCGTCACCCTCGGAGCCGCCGGACAGCGCGTCGGCGAGCGTGTGCATGCCGGGGTTGTGACCGATGACCAGCAGATCCCGCACCTCGTCGGCGGTCTCGTTGATCAGCGCGAGGAGGTCGCCGAGCGACGCGTCGTACAGCCGCTCCTCGTAGACGGTCCTGGGCCGGTGCGGCATCTCGTGCACGGCGAGCTTCCAGGTCTCCCGGGTCCTGACCGAGGTCGAGCAGACTGCCAGGTCGAAGGGGATACCGGTCTCACCGAGCTTGCGTCCGGCCATCGAGGCGTCCAGGCGGCCCCGCTCGGCCAGCGGCCGTTCATGGTCGGACACCTGGGGCCAGTCGGCCTTCGCATGCCGGAGTAGGACGATCCTGCGGGGTGTATCGACGCTCATGCACCCCAGCTTCGCATGAAATGCGCCGCCGGGCGCAGGGTGTTGACGGGCTCCACGGGAGAGGTCGCGGGACACCCGGAAATCGGGGTCGTCACGGGGTCAGGAGCTGGAAGAGGTGCGCCAGGATCCGGCCGACGGCCGGATCGCCTGCGGCCGCCTCGGCCTGCCCCGTACCGGTCATGAGCAGCAGCAGCGCGGCGAAGGCGACGGCGGGCAGGGCGATGGCCCACCACGGCAGCCTGATCTCCGTGCTGCCCTGGGCGGGACGGGCGGATCGGGGGTGCGCTGGGGCCGTCATGGCCGCCTCCGGTGGGCTGCGGGGTGGGTCTGCGATTCGATGGGTCCGAATCTACGGATCATGACCTCCGGAGCCCATCCGGTGACCCACCCACTCAACCCTGAACCTGCCCCCCTAAGGGTGGTGGTGCTAACCCCCCCTCTTTTGAGGGCTCGGTTCGCCTCCGGGGCGCCCACGGGTCCACCGTTCATCCCGGGCTCGCCCCGATCACGT
>NZ_JTIY01000001.1:4560500-4585391 GCF_000818175.1 Streptomyces sp. AcH 505 | reverse complement strand
CGACAGTGGCTTGCAGCGCCCCGGAGGCGAACCGAGCCCCAAAAAATTACGGCGACGCCAGGGTGGCGATGATGGCGATGACGACCATGATGCCGATGATCGTGCCGAACACGATGAGCAGCTTCTGCTGGCCGTTCTGGGGATTCGGGTCGAGGACTGGCATGCGCTCAGTCTCGCACCCGCGATTCGTCCTCGATCGTCCGGTCCCGCCCAGCCACCACACCCGCCGCCATCTGCGGCACCAGCAGCGCCGCCATCAGCGTGAGCGGCAGCCCCCAGCCGCCGCTGTGCTGGTAGAGGACTCCGACCAGCAGCGGGCCCGGGATCGAGATCAGGTAGCCGGTGCTCTGGACGAACGCGGAGAGGCGTACGACACCGGCGCCGGACCGCGACCGCATGCCGATCATGGTCAGGGCCAGCGGGAACGAGCAGTTCGAGACGCCCAGCAGTACCGCCCACAGCCAGGCGCCGCCGACCGGGGCCACGTACAGGCCGCCGATGGCGATCAGACCGCAGACGCCGAGGGCCACCACGATCGGGCCCTGCTGCTTCATCCGGGTGGCCAGCCGGGGGATCACGAAGGCCAGCGGCACGCCCATCACCATGATCACGGCGAGCAGCAGACCCGAGGTGCCGGCCGAGATGCCCGCGTCGCGGAAGCGCTGCGGCATCCAGCCCATGGTGATGTAGGCGCCGGTGGCCTGCAGTCCGAAGAAGCAGGCCATCGCCCAGGCGGTGGGGCTGCGGGTGAGGCTGGGTACGGGGGTGGCGTCCGCCGTGCTCTCGGGCCGCGCGGCCGGTGCGACGGCTGCGGTGCGGTCCCGTACGAGGAAGAGCCAGGGCAGTACGGCCACGACGGCGGGGACGACCCAGATGCCGAGCCCGGTGCGCCAGCCGCCGCCGAGGGCTTCGGCCATGGGCACGGTCGCCGCCGCGGCGAGGGCGGTGCCGAGGGCGACGGCCATCGAGTAGAGACCGGTCATGGTGCCGACGCGGTCGGGGAAGTACCGCTTGACGATCACCGGCATGAGTACGTTGCTGACGGCGATCCCCATCAGCGCGAGCGCGCTGGCCGCGAGGAAGGCCGCCGTGCCGCCGGCGAAGGGGCGGATCACCAGGCCCGCCGTGATGGCCAGCATCCCGGCGCAGACGACCGCGCCGGGACCGAAGCGCCTGGCCAGGCGGGGCGCGGCGAAGCCGAAGAGGGCGAAGCAGGCGGGCGGTACGGAGGTGAGGACACCGGCGACGCTGCCGCTCATGTGCAGCCCGTCGCGTACGTCTTCGAGCAGCGCGCCGAGGCTGGTGATGGCCGGGCGCAGGTTGAGCGCGGCGAGGAAGAGGCCGACGACGACGAGCCTGGTCAGCCATACCGAGGCGGCCGGGGCGTGCGGCGCGGGGACATCACTCGCCCGGTCGGTCCGGTGGGTCGGGGGCCGGGTCTCGTCGGTCGTTATCTCGTCGGACATGCGGCCATCATAGAATCATGGGATGATTGGTTGTCCAATCCCGTGCGAGACTTTCCCGTCATCGAGGCAAGGAGCACCATGGCGCTGACCTCTCCCCGGCGTTCCGCACTCTCCGACCAGGTCATCACGGAGCTGCGGAACCAGATCACGTCGGGCGAATGGCCGGTGGGCTCCCGTATCCCCACCGAGCCCGAGCTGGTCGAGCAGCTCGGGGTGGCCCGGAACACCGTCCGGGAGGCGGTGCGCGCGCTCGCCCACAACGGGCTGCTGGACATCCGGCAGGGTTCGGGGACCTATGTGGCGGCCACCAGCGAGCTGGCGGGGGTGATGCACCGCAGGTTCGCCGGCGCCGATCCGCGCCATGTCGCCGAGCTGCGCTCCACGCTGGAGGCGTCAGCGGCGAGGCTGGCCGCCGAGCGCCGTACGGAGCGGGATCTGCGGCAGCTGGACGCCCTGCTGGCGCGCCGGGAGGAGGTGTGGGCCGCCGGGGACGCCGAGCAGTTCGTCGCGGCCGACACGTCCCTGCATCTGGCGGTGGTGGCGGCTTCCCACAACGACGTGCTGAGCGCGCTCTACGCGGACCTGGGCGATCTCGTACGCAGCGCGCTGCGCGACGACGTGGGCCAGGTGCTGCGGGCCGAGGACCTGCTGGACCACGCGCGGCTGGTCGAGGCGATCCACGCGGGTGATGTGGAGACGGCGGGGCGCGAGGCGGCGGGGCACGCCTTCAGCTGTCTGCGTGAGCGTGTCTGACGGGCTTGTCCGGCTTGCCGGCCTTACGGGGCTTTCCGGTCTTGCCGGGCTTCCCCGGTCCGACCGGTTCATGACTGACCCACGCCGAGCGGATCTCCTTCCAGCACCGGTCGGTGAGCTGGACGTACCCGGCGGCGCCGATCGTGACGGGCGCGCTGTCCGCGTCGATGTCCCACCAGCGGGCGCATTCGACGTGCAGGCTCACCCGGTCGGTCTCCGGGTACGGGTTGTGGCAGTAGGCGACGGCGTGCGAGCCGTGGATCTGGGTGCGGCAGCTGGCCCGGTACCTCTCGTGGTCCGGCCGGTCCGCCGCCGGGGCCGCGGCAGGGCCCGAGGCGGCGGTGGGCGCCGTGGCGTGCCGCACCTCGGAGGAGACGGCGAATCCGGCGGTGATCAGGGCGGCCGTGGTGAGAGCCGCGGTACGTCGGCGTAGCGCACGCATGCTCGGACCTCCTCCCCCGCGATGCCCGGAACGACGGAACCCGGAACGACCCGGCCCGAAATGATCCGGTTCGTTCAGTGTGCGGGGAATCCGTGCGCTTTTCGACTCGGACGGACACGGTCCGTGACATACGGAAGCCGGGTGACCGTCCGGTGGGACGGTCACCCGGCCGGGGTGCGCGGGGTTTCCTGCGGGTGCGGGGTCAGGCACCCATCATGTGGACGCCGCCGTCGACGTGCACGATCTCGCCCGTGGTCTTCGGGAAGAAGTCCGACAGCAGCGCGACGATGCCGCGTCCGGCCGGCTCCGGGTCGGCCATGTCCCACGCCAGCGGGGAGCGGTGGTTCCACACGTCGGCCAGCTCGCCGAAGCCCGGGATGGACTTGGCGGCCATGGAGCCGATCGGCCCCGCCGAGATCAGGTTGCAGCGGATGTCCCGCTCGCCGAGGTCGCGGGCGAGGTAGCGGGAGGTGGCCTCCAGCGCCGCCTTGGCCGGGCCCATCCAGTCGTACTGCGGCCAGGCGTACTGCGCGTCGAAGGTCAGTCCCACGACCGAGCCGCCCGCGCTCATCAGCGGAAGGCACGCCATGGTGAGCGACTTCAGCGAGAACGCGGAGACGTGCATCGCCGTGGCGACGGACTCGAACGGCGTGTTGAGGAAGTTCCCGCCGAGGGCGTCCTGCGGGGCGAAGCCGATGGAGTGCACGACGCCGTCCAGCGAACCGAGTTCGTCCCTGACGAGTCCCGCCAGCCGCTCCAGGTGCTCGGCGTTGGTCACGTCCAGCTCGATGACCTTGGCAGGCTTCGGCAGCTTCTTGGCGATGCGCTCGGTGAGCGTCGGCCGCGGGAAGGCCGTCAGGATGACGTCGGCACCCTGCTCCTGGGCCACTTTGGCGGCGTGGAAGGCGATGGAGGACTCCATCAGCACACCCGTGATGAGGATGCGCTTTCCGTCGAGAATTCCGCTCATGTGATCAGTGACCCATGCCCAATCCGCCGTCAACGGGAATGACGGCTCCAGTGATGTACGAGGCGTCGTCGGAGGCTAGGAACCGCACCGTCGCGGCGATCTCCTCCGGCTGCGCGTAGCGGCCGAGCGGCACCTGCGAGACGATGCCCGCCCGCTGCTCGTCGCTGAGCACCTTCGTCATGTCGGTGTCGACGAAGCCCGGCGACACGACGTTGAAGGTGATGTTGCGCGAACCCAGCTCACGGGCGAGCGAGCGGGCGAAACCGACGAGACCGGCCTTGGAGGCGGCGTAGTTGGCCTGCCCCGCCGAGCCGAGCAGCCCCACGACGGACGAGATCAGGACGACCCGGCCCTTCTTGGCCCGCAGCATCGCGCGGTTGGCGCGCTTGACGACGCGGAAGGTGCCGGTGAGGTTCGTGTCGAGGACGGAGGTGAAGTCCTCCTCACTCATCCGCATCAGCAACTGGTCCTTCGTGATACCGGCGTTGGCCACCAGCACCTCGACGGGACCGTGCTTCTCCTCGATCTCTTTGTATGCCTGCTCCACCTGTTCGGCGTCGGTGATGTCGCAACGTACGGGCAGGCAGCCCGACTTCACGAGCTCGGCCGACGGTTCGCCGGTGCGGTACGTGACGGCGACCTTGTCGCCGTTGTCGGCGAAGGCGCGGGCGATGGCGAGGCCGATGCCCCGGTTTCCTCCGGTGACGAGAACCGAGCGGCTCAACGGATCACCCTTTCCTCGGCGGTCTGTACAGCGAAAACCTATCGCTACCGGCCTGCGGGAGAGGAATCGGCACCGACAGGCCCTCGGTACGGTCCCTGTTGGTTTCCTACAGATGCCGCACCCGGCCGAGTTCACCGTACGGACCGGAATCCTGCTTCGTACGGGCCGCCTCGCGTGATTCACTGCCGGATACGTGTCCCCGGGACGAGACCCGGGGCGTGCGAAGGAGAGGCCGCAGTGCCCCATGAGGTAGATCAGTCGTTTCTGGCCCTGCCGCTGAGGGCGCTGGCCGACGCGGCGCTCGCCAGGGCCCGTGCACTCGGCGCCGACCACGCCGACTTCCGGTTCGAGCGGGTACGCAGCGCCGCCTGGCGGCTGCGGGACGCCAAGCCGGCCGGTTCGGCGGACTCGACGGACGTCGGGTACGCGGTCCGTGTCGTGCACGGCGGCGCCTGGGGGTTCGCCTCCGGTGTCGACCTGTCGATGGACGCGGCGGCCCGGGTGGCCGGCCAGGCGGTGGCGATGGCGAAGCTGTCGGCGAAGGTGATCGCGGCGGCGGGTTCCGACGAGCGGGTGGAGCTGGCGGACGAGCCGGTGCACGCCGAGAAGACGTGGGTGTCGGCGTACGACATCGATCCGTTCACGGTGCCCGACGAGGACAAGAGCGGGCTGCTCGCCGAGTGGAGCGCCCGGCTGCTGCGCGCCGACGGCGTCACGCATGTGGACGCCTCGCTGCTGACCGTGCACGAGAACAAGTTCTACGCGGACACCGCCGGCACCGTCACGACACAGCAGCGGGTGCGGCTGCATCCGCAGCTCACGGCGGTCGCCGTGGACGAGAAGAGCGGCGAGTTCGACTCGATGCGCACCATCGCCCCGCCGGTCGGCAGGGGCTGGGAGTATCTGACCGGGACGGGCTGGGACTGGGACGGCGAGCTGGAGCGCATCCCGGGACTGCTCGCCGAGAAGATGCGCGCGCCGAGCGTCGAGGCGGGGACGTACGACCTGGTCGTCGACCCGTCCAACCTGTGGCTGACGATCCATGAGTCGATCGGTCACGCCACCGAGCTGGACCGGGCGCTGGGCTACGAAGCGGCCTACGCGGGCACCTCGTTCGCCACCTTCGACCAGCTGGGGAAGCTGGCGTACGGCTCGTCGGTGATGAATGTGACGGGCGACAGGACCGCCGAGCACGGGCTCGCCACGATCGGGTACGACGACGAGGGCGTCGAGGGCCAGTCGTGGGACCTGGTGAAGGACGGCACGCTCGTCGGGTACCAGCTGGACCGCAGGATCGCGAAGCTCACCGGCTTCGACCGCTCCAACGGCTGCGCGTACGCCGACTCCCCCGGCCATGTGCCGGTGCAGCGGATGGCGAACGTGTCGCTGGCGGCCGATCCGGGCGGGCTCGGCACGGACGATCTGATCGGCGGGGTCGAGCGCGGGATCTATGTGGTCGGTGACCGTTCGTGGTCCATCGACATGCAGCGCTACAACTTCCAGTTCACCGGGCAGCGGTTCTTCCGCATCGAGAACGGCAAGCTGGCGGGCCAGCTGCGCGACGTGGCCTACCAGGCGACGACCACCGACTTCTGGGGCTCGATGGAGGCGGTCGGCGGACCGCAGACGTATGTCCTCGGCGGTGCCTTCAACTGCGGCAAGGCCCAGCCGGGCCAGGTGGCCGCGGTCTCGCACGGCTGCCCCTCGGCGCTGTTCCGCGGCGTGAACATCCTCAACACCACGCAGGAGGCAGGGCGATGAAGGCAGCCACGAGCGGCGTCAGCAAGCCGCACGAGATCGTCGAGCGCGCTCTCGGCCTGTCGACGGCCGACGGGTGTGTGGTCATCGCCGAGGAGCACTCGTCGGCCAACCTCCGCTGGGCGGGCAACGCGCTCACCACCAACGGGGTCACCCGCGGCCGTACGCTCACCGTCATCGCGACCGTGGACGGCGCCGAGGGCACCGCCTCCGGTGTCGTCTCGCGCTCCGCGGTGACCGCCGACGACCTGGAGCCGCTGGTACGGGCCGCCGAGGCGGCGGCGCGCGGCGCGGGTCCCGCCGAGGACGCCACCCCGCTCGTCGCCGCGGGAGAGGCCTCGGGCGACTTCACGGACGCGCCCGTCGAGACGACGTCAGCGGTCTTCGCCGACTTCGCGCCCGCCCTCGGCGAGGCCTTCGCGCGGGCCCGCGCGGGCGGCCGTGAGCTGTACGGCTTCGCCAACCACGAGCTGTCGTCGGCCTACCTCGGTACGTCGACGGGCGTACGGCTACGGCACGACCAGCCCAACGGCACGCTGGAGCTGAACGCCAAGTCGCCCGACCGCACCCGCTCCGCCTGGGCGGGCCGCGCCACCCGCGACTTCAAGGACGTCGACCCGGGCGCGCTCGACGCCGAGCTGGCCAAGCGGCTGGCCTGGGCCGAGCGGAAGATCGACCTGCCGGCGGGCCGCTACGAGACGCTGCTGCCGCCGACCGCCGTGGCCGACCTGCTGATCTACCAGCTCTGGTCGGCCGCCGCGCGCGACGCGGTCGAGGGCCGTACGGTCTTCTCCCGCCCCGGCGGCGGCACCCGCGTCGGGGAGACGCTCTCCGAGCTGCCGCTGACACTGCGCAGCGACCCGGACGAGCCCGGCCTGGAGTCGGCGCCGTTCGTGCTGGCGCACGCCTCGGGCGACGACGCCTCGGTCTTCGACAACGGTCTGCCGCTGTCGGCGACGGACTGGGTCAAGGACGGCCGTCTGGAACACCTGGTCACCACCCGGCACAGCGCGGCGCTGACCGGGCTGCCCGTGGCGCCCGGCATCGGCAATCTGGTGCTGGACGGCGGCGGTGAGCGCTCGCTGGACGAGATGGTCGCCGCCACGGAGCGCGGGCTGCTGCTGACGTGCCTGTGGTACATCCGCGAGGTCGATCCGGCGACGCTGCTGCTGACCGGGCTGACCAGGGACGGGGTGTATCTCGTCGAGAACGGCGAGGTCGTCGGCGAGGTGAACAACTTCCGGTTCAACGAGTCGCCGGTCGGTCTGCTGTCGCGGGCCACCGAGGCGGGCCGTACCGAGAAGACGCTGCCGCGTGAATGGGGCGACTACTTCACCCGGGCGGCGATGCCCGCCCTGCGGATCCCCGATTTCAACATGAGCTCGGTCAGCCAGGGGGTGTGACCCCAATACACTGGACGTCGGCGCGCCCTTCGCGCCGCCGGTAGGCATCGCTCCATCGCTTCGGCACTCACCAGAGGAGACACGAGACCCGTGACGGACATCGTCGACGAGCTTCAGTGGCGCGGCCTGATCGCCGTATCCACTGACGAGGACGCGTTGCGCAAGGCGTTCGCGGACGGCCCCGTCACGGTCTATTGCGGTTTCGACCCCACGGCGCCGAGCCTGCATCTGGGCAACCTGGTGCAGATCCTCACCATCCGGCGGCTCCAGCAGGCGGGCCACCGCCCGCTGGCGCTGGTGGGCGGGGCGACCGGGCTGATCGGTGACCCCAAGCCCACGGCGGAGCGGACGCTGAACGCGCCCGAGACCGTCGCCGACTGGGTCGAGCGGGTCAAGGGGCAGATCGAGCCGTTCCTCTCGTTCGAGGGTCCCAACGCGGCGACCATGGTGAACAACCTGGACTGGACGTCGGGGCTCTCCGCGATCGAGTTCCTGCGCGACATCGGCAAGTACTTCCGGGTCAACAAGATGATCGCGAAGGAGGCGGTGGCGCGCCGGCTCAACTCCGACCAGGGCATCAGCTACACGGAGTTCAGCTACCAGATCCTCCAGGGCATGGACTTCCTGAAGCTGTTCCAGGAGTACGGCTGCACGATGCAGACCGGCGGCAGCGACCAGTGGGGCAATCTGACGGCCGGTATCGACCTGATCCACCGGGTCGAGGGCGCTTCGGCACACGCGCTGGCCACCCCGCTGATCACCAAGGCGGACGGCACGAAGTTCGGCAAGACCGAGGGCGGCGCCATCTGGCTCGACCCGGAGATGACGACGCCGTACGCCTTCTACCAGTTCTGGCTGAACGCCGACGACCGGGACATCTCCAAGTTCCTGCGGATCTTCAGCTTCGCCTCGCGCACGGAGATCGAGGAGCTGGAGGAGCTGACCCGGGAGCGCCCGCAGGCGCGTGCCGCGCAGCGGGCGCTGGCCGAGGAGCTGACGACGCTGGTGCACGGCGCCGAGCAGTGCGCCGCCGTGGTGGCCGCCTCCCGTGCGCTGTTCGGGCAGGGGCAGCTCGACGAGCTGGACGACGCGACGCTGAGCGCGGCGCTCTCCGAGGTGCCGAGGGCGACCGTGGCCGAACTCGGCCCGGTGGTGGACCTCTTCACCGAGGTGGGTCTCGCGCCGAGCAAGTCGGCCGCGCGGCGCACCGTCAAGGAGGGCGGGGCGTACGTGAACAACGTGAAGGTGGCGGACGCCGAGGCCGTGCCCGACCGTGCGGAGCTGCTGAACGGCCGGTGGCTGGTGCTGCGCAGGGGCAAGAAGAACCTGGCGGCGATCGAGGTACGTGACGAGGTCACGGGCGGCTGACCACGCTGTCCCGCCCGTGACCCCGGGTCTGTGTCCCTGCCCTCGCGGGTCAGGCGCGCTGTCGCCGGTTGCCTCTGATCGAGTTCCAGATCATGTCGCCGACGAAGACGACGAGGACGGCGCCGATCAGCTGGAGCACATGCCGGGTCCAGTCGATGCCCTTGGTGTCGGCGACGCCGAACCAGCCTGCGGCCGCGTTGCCGAGAAGGCTGCCGAGGATGCCGAAGACGACGGTCAGCCAGAGCGGGATCCGCTGCTTGCCGGGGATGATCGCCTTGGCGAGCAGACCCAGCACCAGGCCCACGATGATGATCCACAACCAGTTCATGGACGCCCTCCTCAGCCGGCGCGAGATGCGCACGTCTGGCTCAGTCTGTGGCGCGGACCCGTACGGCGCACGCCGGACGGCGCCGTACGGGTCCGGCCACACCTCCGCCCCACCCTCGTGAACGGGCCCGGCGCGGCGTACCGTGTGGGGCGGGCAGGCCCGGACGGCCGGGGGCCCGGCAGTGGAATCGGGTGGTGGGGTGTGACGCGGAAGCAGAGCGGCGCCGAGGTCTTCCGGATCACCGGGGCGCGGACGGGGCTCGCCGAGGACGTGCGCGGCAGACAGCGGCGCTATGTGATCTCGATGTCGATCAGGACACTCGCGGTGATCCTGACGGCCGTGTTGTGGAACGTGGAGCGGCCCGTCGCGATCGTCACGCTGGCGCTGGGGCTGCTGCTGCCGTACGTGGCTGTGGTGATCGCCAACGGGGGCCGGGAGAACGCGTCCTCGCTGCCTTCGACCTTCGTGACGGCGCCGACCCGGCCGATGATCGCGCCGGTGGCGGGCCCGGTGGAGCCGAAGCCGGCCGAAGGTGAGGGACCGTCGGCCCCGGTGGTGTGACGCTGGTACGGACCTGATCGCAAGGCCTACGTAAGCTCAGGAAAAGCTCAGATCAATCCCGAAGTTCCGGTGCCGGGCACCCGACTGCCCATGACATACTTCTTAGGCGCTCCGCATCCCCCGTCGGAGCGACGGACCGACGCCGGGCAGCTCCCCCCGTGGCTGCTCGGCGTCGCCATTTCGGGCTGTGGGGCACGGCATCTAGGGTTGAGGTGTGACCTCCCCAGACTCCTCCGATCCACTCGGTTTCTTCGGCCCCCGCCCTGACATGACGGGCGACGGGGCCCCGGTGTGCTCGGCCAAGGGCTGCCGCGCCGCCGCCGTGTGGGTGCTCGCCTGGAACAACCCCAAGCTGCACACTCCCGAGCGCCGCAAGACCTGGCTGGCCTGCGACGAACACCGCGAGCATCTGTCGTCGTTCCTCGGGGTGCGCGGCTTCCTCAAGGACGTCGTCACCCTGCGGGAGTGGGAGGAGTCAGCCGCCGATCGCTGACATCGGCCGCGCCGGCTGGAGGAACGCGGGGTCGTCGAGGCCCGAGCCGGCCTTCTTGCCCCACATGGCCTGCTTCCAGAGCGCCGCCACGTCCTCGTCGGGCGCGTCCGAGCGGAGCGCGGCGCGCAGATCGGTCTCCTCACTGGCGAACAGGCAGTTACGGACCTGGCCGTCGGCGGTGAGCCGGGTGCGGTCGCAGGCGGCGCAGAACGGGCGGGTGACGGAGCCGATGACACCGACGCGGTGCGGTCCGCCGTCCACGATCCAGCGCTCGGCCGGCGCGGCGCCCCGGGTCTCCTGGCTCTCCGGCGTCAGGGTGAAGCGCTCGCTCAGTGAGCGCAGGATGTCGCCGGCCGTGATCATGCCGTCCCGCTTCCAGCCGTGCTGGGCGTCGAGCGGCATCTGTTCGATGAAGCGCAGCTCGTAGCTGTTCTCGACGGCCCAGGCGAGCAGCTCGGGGGCCTCGTCGTCGTTGAGCCCCGGCATCAGGACCGTGTTGATCTTGATGGGGTTCAGCCCGGCCCGCTGAGCGGCTTCGAGCCCGGCCAGTACGTCCGCGTGCCGGTCACGGCGGGTGAGGGTCTTGAAGACGTCGGGCCGCAGTGTGTCGAGCGAGACGTTGACCCGGTCGAGCCCGGCGGCCTTGAGGGCGGGGGCGGTACGGGCCAGGGCTATCCCGTTGGTGGTCAGCGACATCCGGGGGCGCGGCTCCAGCGCGGCGCAGCGCTCCACGATGCCGGCGAGGCCGGGCCTGAGCAGCGGCTCGCCGCCGGTGAAGCGGACCTCGGTGATGCCGAGGGTGGTCACGGCGATCGTGATCAGCCGGACGATCTCGTCGTCACTCAGCAGATCGGACTTGCCGAGCCATTGCAGGCCCTCCTCGGGCATGCAATACGTGCACCGCAGATTGCAGCGGTCGGTGAGCGAGACGCGCAGGTCGGTGGCCACGCGGCCATAGGTGTCGATGAGCATGGCGGCCTCCCTCCCATTTCGGTGACCTTCCAATGGATCAGGTCACTTTCGAGACTACGTCAGTGCACCGACATCGCTCTTGCCCCGCTTGCCACAAGGAACGGCGCGGCCGTGTCGTAGGTCTCTACGACACGGCCGCGCCGGTGGGCTGTTTCCGCTGGTCAGGACGGTGACCAGGAAGGGGCTACTGGGCTCCGGTCCCGGTGAGCGACTTGACCTCCAGCTCGGCGTACTTGCCGGTGTCCGGCTCCTCCTTGGAGAACAGGGTGCCGAGCCAGCCGAGCAGGAAGCCCAGCGGGATCGAGATCAGGCCCGGGTTCTCCAGCGGGAAGAAGTGGAAGTCGACGTCGGGGAACATCGACGACGGCTTGCCGGAGACGACGGGCGAGAACAGCACCAGCAGGACGGACGAGGCGAGACCGCCGTAGATCGACCACAGGGCGCCCTGGGTGGTGAAGCGCTTCCAGAACAGGCTGTAGAGGAGCGTCGGCAGGTTCGCCGAAGCGGCGACGGCGAAGGCGAGCGCGACGAGCCCCGCCACGTTCAGGTCCCTGGAGAGGGCGCCGAGCGCGATGGAGACGATACCGATGGCGACGGTCGCCCAGCGGGCGGCGCGGATCTCCTCCTTCTCGGTCGCCTTGCCCCTGCGGATGACGTTGGCGTAGATGTCGTGCGCGAACGACGACGACGAGGCGAGCGTCAGTCCCGCGACGACGGCGAGGATCGTCGCGAAGGCGACCGCGGAGATCACCGCCAGCAGGACGGCGCCGCCGGTGGAGTCACCGCCGCCGCCGATCTCCAGCGCGGCGAGCGGAGCTGCCGTGTTGCCCGCCGGGTTGGACGCGATGATGTCGCCGGGCTTGAGGATGGCAGCGGCGCCGAAGCCGAGGACGATCGTCATCAGGTAGAAGGCGCCGATGATGCCGATCGCCCAGATGACCGACTTACGCGCGGCCCTGGCCGTCGGCACGGTGTAGAAGCGGATCAGGATGTGCGGCAGCCCTGCGGTGCCGAGGACGAGCGCGATGCCCAGCGAGAGGAAGTCCAGCTTCGACGTGCCCGTCGCGCCGTACTTGAGGCCCGGCTCCAGGAACGCGGAGCCCTTGCCGCTGTTGCTCGCCGCCGTGCCGAGCAGGTCGGACAGGTTGAAGTTGAACTTCAGCAGGATCAGGAAGGTGATGAGGATCGTGCCCGCGATGAGCAGGACGGCCTTGACCATCTGCACCCAGGTGGTGCCCTTCATCCCGCCGATGGTGACGTAGAAGATCATCAGGACGCCGACCAGCGCGACGATGGCGATCTTCCCGGCGTCGCTGGTGATGCCGAGCAGCAGCGAGACGAGCACACCCGCGCCGGCCATCTGCGCCAGCAGGTAGAAGATCGAGACGACGATCGTCGAGACGCCGGCCGCGGTCCGCACGGGGCGCTGGCGCATCCGGTACGCGAGCACGTCACCCATCGTGTACCGGCCGGAGTTGCGCAGCGGCTCGGCGACGAGCAGCAGCGCGACCAGCCAGGCGACGAGGAAGCCGATGGAGTAGAGGAAGCCGTCGTAGCCGAAGATCGCGATGGCGCCCGCGATACCGAGGAAGGACGCGGCCGACATGTAGTCGCCGGACACGGCGAGGCCGTTCTGGAAGCCGGAGAACTGCCGGCCGCCGGCGTAGAAGTCGGCGGCGCTCCTGGTCTGCCGTCCTGCCCAGACCGTGATGGCGAGGGTCGCGGCGACGATGACGGCGAACAGCGTGATGATCAGTGTCCGGTGGTCACTGACGTCCGCCGCCGCCGCGAGCTGCAGGTGGGTCGATGCGCTCATACGTCGGCCTCCATACGGGACTTGATGGCGTCCGCCTTCGGGTCGAGCTTCCGGGCCGCGTGCCGCGCGTAGAACCAGGCGATGAGGAAGGTGGTGAGGAACTGGGCCAGACCGAAGACCAGGGCGACGTTGATGTTGCCGAAGACCTTGGTGCCCATGAAGCCGCCCGCGTAGTTGGACAGCAGCACGTACAGCAGGTACCAGAGGATGAAGGCGACGGTCAGCGGGAAGGCGAAGGAGCGGTAGGTGCGGCGGAGTTCGCCGAACTCGGCGCTCTCCTGCACCGTGACGAACTGTGCCGTGCTGGGGCCTGTCGCCGGCGGTCCCGCCTGTTTGGGCAGGGTCGGGGTCGCCTCGGCGGGCTTGGTGTCCTGACCGCCATCGGGCGGCGGCGGTACTTCGGTGGCCACGGACTCTCCTCGTGGTGACGTCGGTGTGACGCGTTACGGACGGGCGGACGGTACGGGCGAGCGGAACTCGTCCCTCTGCCAACCGCACGGCCGTCTCGGCGCACCGGTTCAACCCGGGCCTTTTTCTTCCGGAAATGATTGAGAGTCACGGTCGATCGGGGATAACTTCGCTCGTCATGCACACCACCCGTCCCGCGCGGCATGCGCGGGAGGGTTCGACGGATGATGTGGAGACCCCATGGCTCATCTGCGTTCCGGACGGCGGCGCGTACTGGCGCTGACCGCTGGTCTGGCGCTCACCGCTTCGCTCGCCCTGCCCGCCGCTTCGGCCTCGGCGACGACGGAGGCGGGCAGGGGCACCGGTGCCGCCGCCGCGCCCGCCGCGGACGGACCGGCGCTGACCTATGTCGTCAACAGCGGGACCGGCCGTTCGACCGCCGATTCGGTGAAGAGAGCGATCGTCAGAGCCGGCGGCACGATGGTGACGTCGTACGACCGGATAGGAGTCACGGTCGTCACCTCGAAGAACCCCGCCTTCGCCACGACCGTCCGCAAGGCCAGGGGCGTCTCGTCGGCGGGTGCCACCCGTACGGCGCCGCTGCCCGCCCAGTCCACGACGGACACCGACACGCCCAAGGTGCTCTCCGCCAAGGAGGTCGCGGCGGCGACGGCGAAGAAGACGGCGGCCCAGGACCCGCTGGAGCCCCTGCAGTGGGACCTGCCCGCCATCAAGGCGGACAAGGCCCACGAGAAGACGCTCGGCAGCCGTGCCGTCACGGTCGCCGTCATCGACACGGGTGTCGACGACACCCACCCGGACATCGCGCCGAACTTCGACCGCAAGGCATCGGTCAACTGTGTGGGCGGCAAGCCCAACACGGCTGACGGCGCCTGGCGGCCGAGCGCGGCGGAGAGCCCGCACGGCACGCATGTGGCGGGCGAGATCGCCGCGGCGAAGAACGGCATCGGCGTCACCGGTGTCGCGCCGGGTGTGAAGGTGGCCGGCATCAAGGTCGCCACGACGGAGGGCTTCTTCTACACGGAGGCCGTCGTCTGCGGCTTCGTGTGGGCCGCCGAGCACGGCGTCGACGTGACGAACAACAGCTACTACACCGACCCGTGGTACTTCAACTGCACCACCGACCCGGACCAGAAGGCCCTGGTCGACGCGATCACCCGGGCCAGCAGGTACGCGGAGAGCAAGGGCACGGTCAACGTGGCCGCGGCGGGCAACGAGAGCTACGACCTCGCGTCGGACTCGATCACCGACCCGTCGAGCCCGAACGACACCACGCCGGGCAGCCGGGACATCGACCCGTCCAAGTGCTTCGACATCCCGACCCAGTTGCCGGGTGTGGTGACCGTCGCCTCCACCGGGGCCAAGGGGTTGAAGTCGTCGTTCTCCAACTACGGACGCGGCGTCATCGACATCGCCGGTCCCGGCGGTGACAGCACGTCACTCCAGCCGCCGCAGGCCCCGGCCACCAGCGGGCTCATCCTCGGCCCGCTGCCCGGCGGTTCGTGGGGCTACATGGCCGGTACGTCGATGGCGTCCCCGCACGTCGCCGGTGTCGCCGCGCTGATCAAGTCGCGCCATCCGCACGCCTCCGCCGCCGTGGTGAAGGCGCTGCTGCTGGCCGAGGCCGACGCGACGGCCTGCCCGGACCCGTACGACATCGACGGTGACGGCACGGCCGACGCGGTGTGCCAGGGCGGCAAGCAGTACAACGGCTTCTACGGGGCGGGCCTCGTGGACGCGCTGGACGCGGTGCGCTGGTAACAGCACGGCGGACACCACAGGCGCGGGCCGTCCCCTCCGGGGGGCGGCCCGCGTTCTCATGCCCCCGCGGCCCCCAGCAGCGCTCCTGCGGCGTACGTGACCGCCATCGCGACCGCTCCCCCGCCCATGTTGCGCAGCACGGCGCGGCCGACCGGCGCGGCGCCGAGCCGGGCGCTCCCCCAGCCCGTCAGGGCCAGCGCAGCCAGGACCGAAAGGACCGTCACCGGCAGCCGCAGTCCGTGCGGCGGCAGCACGATGGCGAGCAGCGGGAGCAGCGCGCCCACCGTGAAGGCGAGGAAGCTCGCGCCCGCCGCGTGCCAGGGGTTGGTGAGGTCGTCGGGGTCGATGCCCAGCTCCTCACTGGCGTGCGCCCGCAGCGCGTCACGCTCCGTCAGCTGCCGGGCCGCCTCGCGCGCCACCTCACGTGACAGCCCCCGCTCGGCCAACAGCCCGGTGAGTTCTTCGAGTTCGGCCTCGGGCTGCTCGCGCAGCTCGCGCTTCTCCAGCGCCAGCGCCGCCTTCTCGGAGTCCCGCTGGGTGGAGACCGAGACGTATTCGCCGGCCGCCATCGACATCGAACCGGCCAGCAGCCCGGCGAGTCCCGCCGTCAGCAACGCGGAGCGGGAGTCGGTGGCTCCGGCCACTCCGACCACGAGCCCGGCCGTGGAGACGATGCCGTCGTTGGCGCCGAGCACCCCGGCCCGCAGCCAGTTGAGCCGGGAGCCGAGGGTCGAGTTGTGCGGCTCTCCGCCGGACTTGGCAAGATTCGTGTCAGTCACCACGGGAGGGTCTCATCCGACCGGGGGACCGGACTGTCAGCCGCGGCCCGTATTCTCTGTGACCATGCTCGACGACCATACGACTGCAGCGACGTGGCCGACCGCCTACCCCCAGGGTTACGCGGTCGTGGACGTCGAGACCACCGGACTCGCCCGGGACGACCGGATAGTGTCGGCTGCCGTCTACCGGCTGGACGCGCGCGGCGAGGTCGAGGACCACTGGTACACGCTCGTCAACCCCGAGCGGGACCCAGGACCCGTATGGATCCACGGTCTGACGAGTGATGTGCTCGAAGGCGCCCCGCTGTTCCCCGAGATCGCGGCGGAGTTCGCGGAGCGGCTCGAAGGACGGGTGCTCGTCGCGCACAACGCGATCTTCGACTGGTCGATGATCGCGCGGGAGTACGCGCGGGCGGGGCGTACGGCGCCGACCCGGCAGCGGCTGTGCACCATCGCGCTCTCCAAGGAGCTGGCGCTGCCGCTGCCCAACCACAAACTGGAGTCGCTGGCCGCGCACTTCGGCGTCGTCCAGCAGCGCGCGCACCACGCGCTGGACGACGCCCGGGTGCTCGCCGAGGCGTTCCGGCCGAGCCTGCTCACCGCGGCCAGGACGGGCGTACGGCTGCCGCTGCTGGAGTGTCTGCCGCTCACCGAGTGGTCGGACGCCCCGGCCCGGCCCCGGGTCGGCTACCAGCCGTCGTACCGTCAGCAGACGAGCTGGCGCCCCTCCCGCAAACGCCCCACGTGCCCGTACCCGAACCCGGGCAGGTACGAGCCGGGCGGTCCCCTGACGCAGGGCATGCGTGTGGCGTTCTCGGGCGACACGTCCGTCGACCGGGAGCTGCTGGAGGACCGCGCGGTCGAAGCGGGCCTGCATGTCGCGACGAGCGTGTCCCGGCTGACGAGCCTGCTGGTCACCAACGACCCGAGGTCGACGACGTCGAAGAACGTCAAGGCGGCGGCGTACGGGACGCCGGTGATCGACGAGGCGGCGTTCACGCAGCTGCTGCGGGACGTGGCCCCGGCGAGCGGAAAGTCCCCGTCCGACAGGGCCTGACGCACGGGAGCGCGGG
This sequence comes from Streptomyces sp. AcH 505, assembly GCF_000818175.1. Taxonomy (GTDB): domain Bacteria; phylum Actinomycetota; class Actinomycetes; order Streptomycetales; family Streptomycetaceae; genus Streptomyces. The sequence goes on along the minus strand of NZ_JTIY01000001.1, from coordinate 4,568,295 downwards.
CGCGCGTCCGGGGGCGATGGCCCGGGTCCGGCCGGAGCCGCTCGGGCGGCCGGCCCTGACCCGGCCGGGCGCGTCGGCGGCACCCCGCGTTCGGTGGGCGTTCGGCGGCGGGTACCGTCGAAGGCGTGTACCGCTTCCTGTTGTCCCGGCAGTGGGTGACCCTCACCCTTCTCGCCCTCGTGCTCATCCCCGTGATGATCAAGCTGGGTTTCTGGCAGCTTCACCGGCACGAGAGCAAGGTCGCGCAGAACACCCTGATAGCGGACAACCTCCAGGCGAAGCCCCTCCCCGTCCAGGACCTCACGTCCCCCGGCCACACCGTGCCCGAGGCCGACTACTGGCGCCGGGTCACCGCCACCGGCACGTACGACCCCGCGCACGAGGTCGTCGTGCGGCGCAGGACGTCCAACGACGGCGAGGTCGGCTACCACGTGCTGATCCCGCTCGTCCTGCGCGACGGCCGGGCGGTCATCGTCAACCGCGGCTGGATCCCGTCCAACGGCGACCAGCGGGCCTTCCCCAAGATCCCGGCCACCCCGAAGGGTGTGGTCACCGTCACGGGGCTGCTCCAGGGTGACGAGACGACGGCGGCCAGCGGCATCAAGGACGTCAGCGGTCTGCCGCCGCGCCAGGTCATGCTGATCAACAGCAAGCAGCAGGAGCGGCTCACCGGGCTCCGGGTGCTCGGCGGCTACATCGCGCAGACCGCCCCCGTACCGCACGGCGGCAGCCCCGAGCAGATCCACGACCCCGACCACAGCTCGATCGGGCCGCACATGGCGTACGCGGTGCAGTGGTGGCTGTTCGTCGCGGGTGTGCCGGTCGGCTGGGTGGTGCTCGTACGGCGCGAGAAGCGCGACCGGCAGGCAGCCGCCGCCGAAAGCGCCCCCGAACAGGCGCCCGCCACCCCGGCCGCTGTGTAACGTCCCTGCTTAACCCGCCTGTCGGGCGGGAAGAGGCCCAGGCGTGACCCAACGCATCGAGGACTACGCACTCATCGGCGATCTGCAGACCGCGGCCCTCGTCGGCAGGAACGGCTCCATCGACTGGCTGTGCCTGCCGCGCTTCGACTCGGCGGCCTGCTTCGCCGCCCTCCTCGGCGACGAGGAGAACGGCCACTGGCGGCTGGCGCCGACCGGCGCCGGCGACTGCACGAGCCGCAGCTACGTCGGCGAGTCGCTGATCCTCGAATCCGTCTGGGAGACCCGTACCGGCACCGTCCGGGTCACCGACTTCATGCCCCAGCGCGACGTGGCCCCGGACATCGTGCGGATCGTCGAGTGCGTCAGCGGCTCCGTCGAGATGTCGTCCACGCTGCGGCTGCGCTTCGACTACGGCTCGATCGTGCCGTGGATGCGCCGCTCGGACGGCCACCGGGTCGCGGTCGCGGGACCGGACGCCGTCTGGCTGCGCAGCGAGCCCGAGGTCAAGACCTGGGGCCAGCACTACAGCACCTGTTCGTCGTTCACGGTCGGCGCGGGCGAGAAGGTGTCGTTCATCATGACCTGGCACCCGTCGCACCGCGAACGCCCGCCGCTCATAGACCCGTTCGAGCAGCTGGCGGACAGCCTGGAGGACTGGGAGAAGTGGGCCACGCACTGCCGGTACGAGGGCCCGCACCGGGCGGCCGTGATGCGCTCGCTGATCACGCTCAAGGCGCTGATCTACGCGCCGACCGGCGGCATCGTGGCCGCCCCCACAACTTCGCTGCCCGAGGAGATGGGCGGGGTCCGCAACTGGGACTACCGCTACTGCTGGCTGCGCGACTCGACGCTCGTACTGGGCGCGCTGCTGGCGGCCGGCTACCAGGAGGAGGCGGTGGCCTGGCGCGACTGGCTGCTGCGCGCCGTCGCCGGCGACCCGGCGGATCTGCAGATCATGTACGGGCTCGGCGGTGAGCGCAGGCTGCCGGAGATGGAGCTGCCGTGGCTGAGCGGATTCGCCGGCTCCGCGCCCGTACGCATCGGCAACGAGGCGGTCAACCAGCTCCAGCTCGACGTGTACGGGGAGGTCATGGACTCCCTCCATGTGGCGCGGGCGGCGGGCATCCCCACCGAGCGGCACATCTGGGCCCTGCAGTTGAGTCTGCTGGGCTTCCTCGAATCCAAGTGGCGCGAGCCGGACGAGGGGCTGTGGGAGGTGCGGGGGCCGCGCCGGCACTTCGTGCACTCCAAGGTGATGGCGTGGGTGGCGGCGGACCGGGCCGTACGGACGCTGGAGTCGGACCCCTCGCTGGAGGGGGACGTGAAGCGCTGGCGCGCCATGCGGGACGAAGTGCACCGGGAGGTGTGCGAGAAGGGGTTCGACCCGGTGCGCAACACCTTCACGCAGTCGTACGGCTCGGCGGAGCTGGACGCGGCGACGCTGCTCATCCCCCGCGTCGGGTTCCTGCCGCCCGACGACCCCCGGGTGGTGGGGACGGTCGACGCGGTACGGGCTGAGCTGGGCCGCGAGGGTCTGGTCCGCCGCTACACGACGACGGGCCCACAGACCGACGGGCTGCCGGGCTCCGAAGGCACCTTCCTGGTCTGCTCGTTCTGGCTGGCCGACGCGCTGCACATGACGGGGCGCACGGCGGAGGCGAAGGAACTCTTCGAGCGGCTGCTGGCGCTGCGCAACGACGTGGGGCTGCTGTCCGAGGAGTACGACCCGGCGGCGGGCCGGCAGCTCGGCAACTTCCCGCAGGCGTTCAGCCATATCGGCCTGGTGGTGACCGCCCTGGCTCTCGCCGACGACGGCACGGCAGGATAGGCGGCATGGATCTGGGACTGCGGGACCGTGTGTATGTCGTGACGGGTGGTTCGCGGGGGCTGGGGCACGCCACGGCGCGTGCGCTGGTCGCCGACGGGGCGAAGGTGGTCGTCTCGGCGCGGGACGGCAAGCGGGTCGCCGAGGCGGCTGCGGAACTCGGCGCGGGTGCGCTGGGCGTCGCAGCCGACAACGCCGATCCGGCGGCGGCCCGGCGGCTGATCGATGTCGCCCGCGAGCGGTTCGGCCGCTTCGACGGCGTATTGATCAGCGTCGGCGGCCCGCCGCCCGGTTCCGCGGCCGGCACCACGGAGGAGCAGTGGCGGACGGCGTTCGAGACGGTCTTCCTCGGCGCGGTACGGCTGGCCCGCACGGCGGCCGGGGAGCTGGGCGAGGGCGGTGTCGTCGGGCTGGTGCTGTCGGGCTCCGTGCACGAGCCGATCCCCGGTCTGACGATCTCCAACGGACTGCGCCCGGGGCTCGCGGGGTTCGCGAAGTCCCTGGCGGACGAGGTCGGTCCGCGCGGTGTCCGGGTGGTCGGGCTGCTGCCGTCCCGTATCGACACGGACCGGGTGCGCGAACTCGACGCGCTGGGCGGTGACCCGGCGGCGGCGAAGGCCGCGCAGGAGGCGCGTATCCCGCTGCGCAGGTACGGCACCGCCGACGAGTTCGGCAGGACGGCCGCGTTCCTGCTGTCACCGGCGGCGTCGTATCTGACGGGTCTGATGGTGCCGGTGGACGGCGGCGCGAGGCACGGCTACTGAGGCCGCTTCCGGCTGATCCGCGCCGGCCCTTGCTGATCCCTGCTACCAGCTACCAGCTACCAGCTGATGCTGCCCTTGGCGTCGAAGTAGCCGCCGGTGGGCCCGTCGGGGGCCGTCTGCGCCATGCGCACGATGACCTCGGCGCCCTGTGCGACGGTCTGGACGCCGGTGTTCCCGTTCAGGTCGGTCTTGGTGAAGCCGGGGTCCACCGCGTTGATCCGGATGTGCGGGAACGCCTTCGCGTACTGCACGGTGATCATGTTGACGGCGGTCTTGGACGCCGGGTAGGCGACGCCCGGGTAGGCGTAGGTGAAACCGCTGGGGTCGGTGACCTGGGTCATCGAGCCGAGGCCGCTGCTGACGTTGACGACGACGGGCGCGGCGGAACGCTCCAGCAGCGGCAGAAAGGCGTGCAGGGCGCGGACCGTGCCGAAGACGTTCGTCTCGAACGTCGTGCGCATGAGGTCGGCGGTCACGTCGGCGGGGCCGATCACGACGTTGTTCTCGCCCCGCTCCTCGACGCCTGCGTTGTTGACCAGTACGTCAAGGCCTCCGTCCGCCTCGACGGTCTTCACGGCTGCGGCGACGGACGCGTCGTCGGTGATGTCGAGCTGGACCGCACGCGCGCCCAGCCGCTCGGCGGCCTGCCGGCCGCGCTCGGCGTCCCGGCTCCCGACGTAGACGGTGTGGCCTGCGGCGACGAGCTGGCGGGCGGCCTCGAAGCCGATTCCCTTGTTCGCTCCTGTGATCAGTATTGATGTCATAGCTCCACCATGCGCCGCGCCCGGGAGGTCAGCCAGCAGTCCGGTCTTCCTGGGACTGCTGGTACCAGGACGATCCGACTCCGGCGGTGCACAGTGGTCTCATGGCCACCACTGAATTCGGTCGCACGGTACGGCGCTGGCGGGACCGGGTCCCGCCCGAGGCGGCGGGGCTGTCCGCCGGGGAGCACCGGCGCGCTCCCGGGCTGCGCCGCGAGGAGCTGGCGCTGCTGGCCGGGATCTCCGTCGACTACGTCACCCGCCTCGAACAGGGCCGGGCGGCCAACCCGTCGGAACAGGTCGTCGAGGCCCTGGGCAGGGCCCTGCGCGTGTCGGGTCCGGAGCGCGAGCACCTGTTCCACGCCGCCGGACTCGTACCGCCGGGGCAGGGCACGGTACCGGCGTACCTCACACCGAGCGTCCAGCGTCTGCTGGACCGGCTGGCCGGGACGCCCGTCGCGGTCTTCGACGCCAGCTGGACACAGCTGCTGGCCAATCCGCTGTACACGGCGCTGATGGGCGAGCGACGCGGCGACGAACGCAACGGCGTGTGGCGCAACTTCCTCGGCTCGGGCAGCCGCGTACGCCACACCCCCGAGTCGCTGCGCGCACTGGAGACGGCGCAGGTCGCGGAGTTGCGCGCGGCCCAGAGCCGCTACCCGGCGGACCAGCGGCTGCGCCGGCTGATCGCCGAACTGCGCGCGAACAGCGCCCGGTTCGCCGAACTCTGGGACGCGGGCGCGGTGGCCCACATCGAGGCGTCACGCAAGACCGTCGACCATCCGCGGGTGGGCCCGCTGACCCTGGACTGCGACGTGCTGAGCGTCGCGGGCAGCGACGTCCGGATCATGATCTACACGGCCGAACCCGGCACGGCGGACGCCGAACGCCTGGCGCTGCTGGGCGTCCTGGGCACGCAGAGCCTGGTCGGCTAGCCCGCGCCCGGCCCCACGTCGGCCACGTCGCCCGGACGGCGACTCGTCGCGTTACGTCACGCGGTCCGCGTGGTGTTTCGCCGCTTTGAGCCGGACCTCCGTGGGGAGTTCGTCCAGGCCCGCCGAGTCGCGGGCGTTGGCCACCGCCTCCGTCGTCAGACGCCGGAGCGCTTCGCCCGGGGACGCGTGGGGTTGCAGCAGGAGTCGTACCCGCGCGGCGGGGGTTCGGCGGCGGCCCGTCAGCAGGACCCGGGCGCGGGCCACGCCGTCCAGCGACTGTGACTCGTTCTCCAGGACGTTCTCCAGCGCCCGGCCACGCAGCACCGCGCCCTCGCCGTCCCCGCTGTCGACCAGCAGCTCGCCCAGCCTGGCGCGACGCGGCTGCGTCAGCAGCCACCACAGCGCGAGCAGCAGCACGACCGCCAGCACCGCGATGACGACCGGCCACCACCAGCCCTGGTCGCGCCAGCGGTAGCGGTCCGCGTGGCTCAGCAGGACGTCGTGCTTGCCGGAGTAGGGCCACCAGGACGGTACGGACCAGTCCGCGCCCCGCGCGACGACGATGCCGCCTCCGCAGAGCAGCACCAGGCCGACGAGGCCCAGCAGTACACGGTTGACCAGCCGGAGCATCCGGTCACCCCTTCTTCTTGGGCCTGCGGACATGGAGCTTGAGTCCCGGCTGCTTCGCCAGGCCGAGTTCGTCGACGCCCGCGCCGAGCGCGTCGTCCAGGTCGGCCCGTACGTCGTCGAGTTCACGGAAGTGCGACTGGGCGCGGGCCTTGACCTTGTGGCGCTTCATCTTGACCCGTACCGACTGGACACCGGAGACCTCCATCGCCCGGTCGCGCAGCACCAGCGCCGCCGCGTCCCGGTCGATGCCGGCCCGCACCTGGGTGGAGCCGCGCCGCATCGGCAGCAGCGACCGCAGTCCCGCGGTGAGGGCGAGTACGAGCAGCCACAGGCCGAGCGCCATCGCGATACCGGCGCCGACCAGTGCCCAGGTGTCGTCCAGGTGCTCCTGGGCGAGCTTCTTGGCGAGTTCGCGCCGCCAGTACATCGCGGGACGGCCCGCCCGTACGGCGACGACGTCGTACAGCAGCAGCCCGGAAGCGCCGAGCAGGATCGCCGCCACGATGGCCGCGGGCACCCGGCGCGCCGACCAGAAGCGGCCCGCCTTCGCGTTGGTCGCGGCGGTCGCGCCTTCGTCCAGGCCGTCGGGCCCGCCCGGCCCGCCCTGGCCGCCGGCGCCTTCCGGTCCGTCCGGTCCGTCCGGCCGCGACGGGTCGTACCGCGTGGCGGACGCCGACCGGCCCTCTTCGGCCGCTCGCTCGCTCATCGGATCCTCCCGTTCTCCACGCCACGGGAGTGCACGGAGTGCAGCCGCTCCACCCGTACCGCCACCTCGGGCACCTCCATCCCCGCCAACGTGTGCACGCGCTCGGCGACCTGGTGCCGTACGGCGCCGCACTGCGCGCCGATGTCGCAGGGGTAGTCCAGCTCGACGCCGATCCGCACCCGGGCGGTGTCGTGCTTGACCGACACCGTGGCGTGCGGCGGCTCCGCGTCGTCCGGCACGCCGTCGAGCGCCTCGCGCGCCGCCTGCGCGGCGATCTTCGCGACCACCCGGTCGGCGATCGCGGTCGCTCCGCGCTCGGCGGGTGCCACCCGGTCAACGGCCACGCGCGTCACCGCCGCCGGTCGTCGCGGTCGCGACTGCGGAAGAAGTCGCCCGGTTCCAGATCGCCGTCGGCGAACCGGCCTGCCACATATCCGATCGCCCCCAGAGCGGCCACCAGCACAAAGGCACCGAACCCGCCGAAGTACCCGGCGAACGCGAGAGCCATTCCGGCCAACAGGCCGACCATCGCCATACTCATCCTGATCTCCTGTCGTCCGCGCTCAGCCACGCCGCCCGCCCGTTACTGGAGCCGTGACTCCTGGTCGTCGTCGTCCTCCTCGTCGGGCAGCTTCACGTCGCTGACCGAGATGTTGACCTCGACGACCTCAAGCCCGGTCATCCGCTCGACGGCGGAGATCACGTTCTCGCGCACCTCGCGGGCCACGTCGGCGATCGCCACGCCGTAGTCCACGACGATCTCCAGGTCGAGGGCCGTCTGCACCTCGCCGACCTCGGCCTTCACCCCGCGGCTCACGGACTTGCCGCCGCCGGGCACCCGGTCGCGCACGGCGCCGAAGGTGCGGGACATACCGCTGCCCATGGCGTGCACGCCGAACACGTCACGTGCGGCGAGCCCGGCGATCTTCTCCACCACGCCGTCGGCGATGGTGGTACGGCCGCGCGTCCCCGCGGGGCCGCCGCCGCGCTTCGTCAGGGACTGTGCCCTGTCGGACGGCTCAGAAGAATCCGACTGGTTACGCGCTGTGGTCTCTGACATCGCCATTCGTCCCTTTCCTGACGGTTCGGACTTCATCGCTCACATTAGGTGTGCTTACGGCGTCCCGCGCCACCGATACGGCAGGCTGGAGCAATGACGACTGCGCAGAGCACCGACGGGCAGAGCTCCGACGGATGGACGGCGGCGGTACGGGAGCGGCTGGGCCTGGGCAGGCTGCTGCCGCTGGGCGC
>NZ_JTIY01000001.1:4550335-4559825 GCF_000818175.1 Streptomyces sp. AcH 505 | reverse complement strand
GCCAGCCGTACCGGGCGCCCTTCCGGTGGCCGTGGTGATCACGGCGGTGGAGCGCCCCGGAAGGGAGTGACCGGGAAGGGAAGCGAGGGCGCGCCCTGGGCCGTGCCCGGCCGGCTAGTCGCCGAGGCCCGCCAGGTCGCGCAGGCGGCGGGCCTGGGCCGCGCGTTCCGCCGCGCGCTGTTCGTCGTACGTACGGCTCGAAGCGCCCCGCAGGAGCGCCTTCGTCTCGATGACCGCGTCCCGCGGCGCTGCGACCAGCGCGGCCGCCAAGTCCCGTACTGCGGCGTCCAGTTCGGCCTCGGGCACCACCAGGTTGGCGAGGCCGACGCGCTCGGCCTCCGCCGCCTGCACGTAGCGGCCCGTCACGCAGATCTCCAGCGCGCGGGCATAGCCGACGAGCCCGACCAGCGGATGGGTGCCGGCCAGGTCGGGAACGATGCCGAGGCTTGTCTCGCGCATCGAGAACTGCACGTCCTCGGCGACGATCCGCAGGTCACAGGCGAGCGCGAGCTGGAATCCGGCGCCGATCGCATGGCCCTGGACCGCGGCGACCGACACGATGTCGCTCTGCCGCAGCCAGGTGAATCCGGCCTGGTAGCCGGCGATGGCCGCGTCAAGGTCCGCGTCGGAACCTTGCGCGAGGTCGTGGAAGGACGGCTCGCCGTCGAAGCCCTCAGGGGTGAACGCCTGCCGGTCGAGGCCGGCGGAGAAGGATTTGCCCTCGCCCCGCACCACGACGACCCGCACACTGCCCGGCAGTGCCGTTCCGGCCTCGGTCAACGCCCGCCACAGAGCGGGAGACTGGGCGTTGCGTTTGGCCGGATTGGTCAGCGTTACCGTGGCAACGGCGTCATCGACAGTGAGCCGTACGCCGTCCTTGTCGAGTAGGGGATCGAGTGAAGTCATGGGACGCCTCCGGTTCGGGCAGACGGCGCGCAGTCAGCGAAGCACGCATGGAGCTAAGTGACTGCACAGTAACCACCCGGGTGATCGCTTGACCGACCGGGTGGCCACCGTCCGAACCGGTGGCCGGAGAAGCGACGCTCGGTCGTCAGGCCGAAGCGGCCTTCTTGCCTCGCGTGGCTCCGCCGCGTCCCCGCAGCGTGACTCCGGACTCGCTGAGCATCCGGTGGACGAATCCGTAGGAGCGGCCGGTTTCCTCGGCCAGCGCCCGGATGCTCGCACCGGAGTCGTATTTCTTCTTCAGGTCTGCCGCGAGCTTGTCGCGCGCGGCGCCGGTTACCCGGCTGCCCTTCTTCAGAGTCTCGGCCACCCGTGCCTCCTCATGGGAAGTGCGCTCTGGACTTCTCATGATCACCCCTCCGGGGCGTCCTGGCCACCCATTCGGCAAGGTCCGTACGACGAGCTTTGGCTCACTTCAAGGCTCCAGCACGAACGGAATCCACTATTCCAGACGTCGCACCAACGGATCTTGCTCGAATTTTCCGGAAAAATGCCAGGTCAGCGGCGCGTGTCAGAGAAAACGCCAGAACAAGGACGATCAAGGCCTGATCGACGCGTTGCCACGCCGGAAGAGTAGACGCCCTCACTCAGATGATGGATCACCGCTCAGCCGAATGATCCATACGAATGATCGACAAGGAGTCGATCAGCCTGGATCAGCGGGATGGACGGGCATCGCCGTGGCTCAGGCGAGCGCGACAAGATCCGCGTAGTCGGCGCCCCACAGGTCCTCGACCCCGTCGGGCAGCAGGATGATCCGCTCCGGCTCCAGCGCGTGGACCGCGCCCTCGTCGTGCGTGACGAGGATGACGGCGCCCTTGTAGGTGCGCAGCGCGCCGAGGATCTCCTCGCGGCTGGCGGGGTCGAGGTTGTTCGTCGGCTCGTCGAGGAGCAGCACGTTGGCGGCGGACACCACGAGGGTGGCCAGGGCGAGCCGGGTCTTCTCACCGCCGGAGAGCACCCCGGCCGGCTTGTCGACGTCGTCGCCGGAGAAGAGGAAGGAGCCGAGGGTCTTGCGGACCTCGACCAGATCGAGGTCGGGGGCCGACGAGCGCATGTTCTCCAGGACCGTGCGCTCGGGGTCGAGGGTCTCGTGCTCCTGGGCGTAGTAGCCGAGCTTGAGACCGTGCCCCGGGGTCACCTGTCCGGTGTCCGGCTTCTCGACGCCCGCGAGCAGCCGCAGCAGCGTGGTCTTGCCCGCGCCGTTGAGGCCGAGGATGACCACGCGTGAGCCCTTGTCGACGGCCAGGTCGACATCGGTGAAGATCTCCAGTGAGCCGTACGACTTCGACAGGCTCTCGGCCGTCAGCGGTGTCTTGCCGCAGGGGGCGGGCTCGGGGAAGCGCAGCTTGGCGACCTTGTCGGACATCCGCACCTGCTCAAGGCCGGACAGCAGCCGCTCGGCCCTGCGGGCCATGTTCTGCGCGGCCACGGTCTTGGTGGCCTTGGCCCGCATCTTGTCGGCCTGCGAGTTCAGCGTGGCGGCCTTCTTCTCCGCGTTGGCGCGCTCGCGCTTGCGGCGCTTCTCGTCCGACTCGCGCTGCTGCTGGTAGAGCTTCCAGCCCATGTTGTAGACGTCGATGTGGGAGCGGTTGGCGTCCAGGTAGAAGACCTTGTTGACGACCGTCTCGACCAGTTCGACGTCGTGGGAGATCACGATGAAGCCGCCGCGGTAGGTCTTGAGGTAGTCGCGCAGCCAGGCGATGGAGTCGGCGTCGAGGTGGTTCGTCGGCTCGTCGAGGAGCAGGGTGTCGGCGTCGGAGAAGAGGATGCGGGCCAGCTCGATCCGGCGCCGCTGACCGCCCGAGAGGGTGTGCAGCGGCTGGCCGAGCACCCGGTCGGGCAGGCCGAGCGCGGCGGCGATGGTGGCGGCCTCCGCCTCGGCCGCGTAGCCGCCCTTGGTCAGGAACTCGGTCTCCAGGCGCTCGTACTTGCGCATCGCCTTCTCGCGGGTGGCGCCCTTGCCGTTCGCCATCCGCTCCTCGTTCTCGCGCATCTTCTTCAGCACGGAGTCGAGGTCGCGGGCCGACAGGACGCGGTCGCGGGCGAGGACGTCGAGATCACCGGTGCGGGGGTCCTGCGGCAGATAGCCGACCTCACCCGAGCGGGTGATGGTGCCGGCGGCGGGGATGCCCTCACCCGCGAGGCACTTGGTGAGCGTGGTCTTGCCGGCTCCGTTACGGCCGACGAGACCGATGCGGTCGCCCTTGGCGATGCGGAACGAGGCGGACTCGATGAGGACGCGGGCGCCGGCGCGCAGTTCGACACCGGTTGCGGTGATCACGGAAAGACTCCAGGGCGGTATTGGACGGCGGAAGGACAGGCGGAGGAAGTACTTCGACGCCGGCTAATGCACAAGGAGGAGAAATGCCATGACGCCCAGTCTAACCGCCCGCCGCGACTGCCTTCCCGCCACGTCGCGCCGCCCCTCCCCCGGCTGACCAGGCGACGGGGGGCGGATTGTCGGTGGTCGGTGCGAGACTGAGATCCAGGTCACATTCGAGCTTGCGCTATCGAGTCTGCGAAGGGGCTGGTCCACATGGCCGGGGTTCCGAGCATTTACCCGACGATTCTGTACGCGGACCCGAAGGCCGCCATCAGGACGCTGAAAGAGGGCTTCGGATTCACCGAAGTCGCGGTGTACGAGGCCGAGGACGGCACGGTGGCCCACGCGGAGCTGTCGTGCGGGAACGGGATGGTGATGCTGGGGGCGAAGGGCCGGGAGGGCGTCTTCGCCAAGGCGATGGGGGACGGCGGCCCGGTCGGCGTCTATGTCGTGATCGAGGACGTGGACGCGCATCACGCGCGGGCGGTCGAGCAGGGCGTGGAGATCCTGATGGCCCCCACTGACCAGGACTACGGCTCCCGTGACTACATCGCGCGGGACGCCGAAGGCAATGTCTGGAGCTTCGGTACGTACGCGCCGGGAGCCGAGGTCTGAGGAAGCCGGATTGCGGGCCGAGGTGCGGGCGGGAGGACCTGGGGCCCGGGGCCGGGGCCGGGGGCTCAGGCGCCTCCGTTGTGGACCTGGAAGGCCGCCCTGCGGACCGCCTTGGCCAGGGCCGGGTCCGGGTGCGCCGCCGCCAGGGCGACCAGCACCTGGACCGTACGGGGATGGCCGACGGCGCGTACCTCTTCGAGGAGCGCGGGGACGTTGCCCTGCACCGCCGAGTCCAGGTGGCGCACCAGCAGCGCGCTCTCGCCGTGGTCGGCCACGGCCGCCGCGGTGTCCACCCACAGCCAGGTCGACTCCTCGCGGGTGAGGACCTCGGAGGCGTCGTCGGGGTCGGCGCCCTCGTACTCGGCGAGCCAGAGGAGCGCGTAGGGGCGCAGTGAGGTGTCGGCGGCCGCTGCCCGTACGCCGGGTTCGGCGGGGGCGCCGACGACGCGCAGCGCCTCGAAGGCCAGACCGCGCAGCAGCGCGTCCTCGCCCCGTGCGACGGTGAGGAGTTCGCTGATGGCGCTGCTCGCCGTGCGGGCGGCGAGCCAGGCGCGGTACTCGGCGCGGGCGGGGCCGGGGGTGAGGCCGGCGCAGCCGCGGAGCATCTCCTGCGCGGACTGCTCGATGTTGCCGGCCGGGCTCTGGGCGGCGACGCAGATCTGCTCCAGCTTGACCCACACCGCCCAGTTGCCGAGCGGGGTGAGGGTCGCCTGGCCCTCGCCGAGGGTGAGCGCGCCGACCGACGCCAGGCCTTCCAGGGCCCAGTGCAGCAGCGGCGAGAGGGGGACGGTGACGGCGGTCGCCTCCGCGGCGTCGGCGCCGGGTCCGTACGGCACCTCGCAGCGCTCCTCGTGGAGTTCGGCGACGCGCTTGCGCAACAGGTCGAGCAGGGCGGGGGCCGTCACGGGCCCGGCCGAGAGCTGGAGGAGGGAAAGTACCTGCGGCAGGGCTTCGACGACCTCGGCGACGGTCGCGGGTTCGACGTCGGCGGGGGCGAGATGGACCAGCGACCAGGCGTCGAAGAGCGCGACCCAGCCGCGCAGTACGGCGCTGTCGTCGCGGTCCCAGGCGTGCAGCCGCCAGCCGGGGCGCACCGCGCCGTCGTGCAGCTCGACGAGTCCGGCCAGCCTGGCCCGGTCCCACGCGGCGCGCACCTGAGCGGGTGACAACTCCAGCGCGGCAGCGGCCCGTTCCTGGGCCTGCTCGCCGAGCCTGCCCGCTCCCGGGTCCCGGTCGACGGCCGCCCAGCGGGCGATCCGTACGGCGTCGGCGAGCACCGCCCTCGCCTGGCGGGCCAGCTCCGCCTGGGGCGGAGTGCCCTCGGGCGGACGGGGGGCCGGCCGGTTCCGCCCGTCGGTCACGGCCCGTCGCGCCGAGGCCACCGGCCGCGAACGGACGATTCGGAGTCTGGAGTTGCGCGCCAATTGCTCATCAGGCTTTCGGGACGTCACGGGGGCAGTCTTCCCGGTGACTGCCCGAAAGCCCAAACGGAACCTGCCGGATCGGTCCGGCGACGGCGGGGCGGGGTGCCGGGGCCGGGCCCGGAACCGCCGTGGACGCGGCGGCGTTCGGGCTGCTCCGGGCGTTACATCAGGGGGGTGAGGAAGCGCCGCAGCGTCTCTTCGTAGCCGTCGGGATCCGCATTCCACATCGCGGCGTGCGGCGCTTGCGGAACGGTGTGCAGCGTGACCATTTCGGGGCGGTGCGCGGCCAGCTGCCGGGACGGGCCCCACGGGGCGAGCGTGTCGTCGGGGCCGTGGATGATCAGGGTCGGCACCCGCAGGTGCCGGGCGTCGGTGGCGCGCAGCAGCCGGTTGCCGCTCAGTCCCGTCCTGCCCTGGGCCGCGCGTACGGCGAGGGGCAGCAGCGGGCCCGGCGTGCGGCGGGCGGTGGCCAGGGCCCGCAGGGTGGCCTGCCAGTCCAGTACGGGCGAGTCCAGGATGAGGCCGCTGACCCGGCCGGCCATGGCGGAGTCGGTCGCCACCCGCAGCGCCATCGAGGCGCCGGTCGACCAGCCGTACAGCAGGACGCTCTGCGCGCCGTGCCGGACCGCGTGCCGGACGGCCGCCTCCAGGTCGCGCGATTCGGAGTCGCCGAGATGGCCGATCCCGTCGGGGGACTTGGGCGCTCCGGCGTCGCCGCGGTAGGCGAGGTCCAGCACGGGGAAGCGCTGCGCCGCGAGGAAGTCCATGAGGTTCAGGGGGTGTTCGCGCGTCGTGCCGAGGCCGTGCGTGGTGATCACCCAGGTCTCGCGGAGGCCGGGCACGAACCAGGCGGGCAGCATGCCGAGTTCGCCGGGGATCTCGATGTCCTGGTGGTCGAGGCCGAGGGCGGTCGCCGGGTCGCCGCTGTGCACCTGCGGGGTGAGCCGCACCCGGCTACCCGGGGTGAGTTTGCCGTGGCTGACGCGCTCAAGACGGCGTACGACGGTGTCCGGGGAGTGGTCCACGTCGGGCAGCACAGGTCCGACGACGGCGTGGATGCCGGGGCCCTGGAGTCCGTACGTGCCGGGGCGCAGGGAGGCGAAGGAGCGGGTCAGGGTGATCTGTCCCGCGGCCGTCGCGTGCACGGTCAGTCGGGGGTCGCCGGGCAGGGCGCGCCCGGGCGGCGGCTTGAGCGCCGCGTCGCTGGCGTACCGGCCGGCCGCGACTGCGGCCGCGCCGACACCGATCATCGTGGTGACGGCTGCTGCCGTCGCTGTTGCCGGGCGCACCCTCACAGTGTGGTGACCGTCGGCCCGGCCCGCCAGTGGACGGGGCCCACCGGTGACATTCGACACGGCCGGTCACGGCGGTCAGCTCTGCTTGCCGTACCCCTTCAGTTTCTCCGTCACCTCGGCCAGCTCGGCCTCGGAGAGCAGCGTCGGGGTGTGTCCCGGCACCGCCGACGCGGTCAGCCACAGGCGGCACATCCACTCCAGCTGGGCCGTGCGGTCGTACGCCTGGTCGAGGGTGGCGCCGTGGGCGACCGTGCCGTGGTTGCGCAGCAGACAGGCGCTGCGGTCGCGGAGCGCTTCGAGCATGTACGTGGCGAGCTGGTCCGTCCCGTACGTGGCGTACGGCGCGACGCGGACCGGACCGCCCAGGGCGGCCGCCATGTAGTGGATCAGCGGCAGCTCGGGGACGAGCGTGGAGACGGCGGTGGCGTGTACGGCGTGGGTGTGGACGACCGCGGCGGCCGGGGTGCTGCGGTAGACCGCCAGATGCAGCGGCAGTTCGCTGGTCGGCGGCAGGGATCCGGCCACCTGCTCCCCGTCGAGCCGGACCGCTACGGTGTCGTCGGGGGTCAGCCGGTCGTACGGCACCGCGCTCGGGGTGACGAGGACGAGATCGCCGACGCGGGCCGACACGTTGCCCGACGTGCCGACGACGAGGCCTTCGGCGGCCGTCCTGCGGGCGGTGGCGACGACGTCCTGCCAGGCCTGCCGGACCGCGTCGTCGTCCACGGAGGTCCGTTGCCGCGAGCGTGGCTGGGGCCGTGGCCGCGACCCTGGCGGAGGCGGCTGTGTCCGGTGCTCTGTCATGCGCAGATCCTGTCAGGCGGGCCGCAATTCGGGCAGTGCGGTGCGGTCCGTGGCCTCCCCCGTGGAGAGACACCTCAAATACCTGCCTAGTTCATCTTCCGTTCACTCTTATTCGATTGCCTGAACGGCATGGAGCACCTCACGCTGCTGCTCGCGATCGTGATCGCGACGGCTCTCGTGTTCGATTTCACGAACGGTTTCCACGACACCGCCAACGCGATGGCTACGACCATCTCGACCGGCGCTCTCCAGCCAAAGATCGCGGTGGCCATGTCCGCCGCCCTCAATCTCGTCGGCGCCTTCCTGTCGGTCGAGGTCGCCAAGACCATCTCCGGCGGCCTCATCAACGAACAGGGCATCAGGACCGAAGTCATCTTCGCCGCACTCGTCGGCGCCATCCTGTGGAATCTCTTCACCTGGCTGCTGGGCCTGCCGTCCAGCTCCTCGCACGCCCTCTTCGGAGGCCTGATCGGCGCCACCCTGATGTCCGTCGGTACGTCGGGGGTCAACGGCGGGGTCGTCGTCACCAAGGTGCTCATCCCTGCGCTCGCGGCGCCGGTCGTCGCGGGGCTCGCCGCGACGGCCGCCACCCGTCTGACGTACCGGATCGGACGGCACACCGACGAGAAGGACACCGCCAAGGGGTACCGGGCGGGGCAGATCGCCTCCGCCGCCCTGGTCTCCCTCGCCCACGGCACCAACGACGCGCAGAAGACCATGGGTGTGATCACCCTCGCCCTGGTCACCGGCGGTGTGCTGGCGCCCGGGTCCAACCCGCCGCTGTGGGTCATCGTCTCGGCCGGCACGGCCATCGCGCTCGGCACCTACCTCGGCGGCTGGCGCATCATCCGCACCATGGGCACCGGACTCACCACCCTCAAGCCGCAGCAGGGCTTCGCGGCCCAGACCAGTGCCGCGACCGTCATCCTGGCCTCCTCCCACCTCGGTTTCTCGCTCTCCACGACTCAGGCGTGCTCCGGTGCCGTGATGGGCGCGGGGCTCGGCCGCAAGGGCGGGGTGGTCCACTGGTCCACCGCGACCCGGATGGCCGTCGCCTGGTGTCTGACACTGCCCGCGGCCGGTCTGGTCGCGGCGGGCGCGGAGTTCCTGACCGGACGGGGCCCCTGGGGCGTCGCCGTCGTCGCCGCGCTGCTCATCCTGGTGTCCGCGGTGATCTGGCGGGCCTCCCGTCGCCGGCCCGTCGACGCCACGAATGTGGTCGGCGGTACGGACGACGTGGTTCCGGTGTCCGTCGGACTCCCGCAGGATCTGTCGGCCACCATCCCGGCCCCCGCTCCGGTCCCCGGGGCCGCGACCACGGCCGCGACCGCGGCGGCTCCCACCACAGCGGCCTCGGCCACGGCGTAAGGACGGAACAGCATGGAAATCGACTGGGCGGCTCTCGGCTCCGTCTTCGGGGTCAGCCTCGTGGCCACCGTCGCGCTGGTTGGCCTGTTCACCCTCGGGGTCATCGGCCTCTCCAAGCAGGGCTCGGCGACCGCCGTGTCCGGCGCGTACGCCTGCTTCGCCCTGTGCGCGGCCGCCGTCGCGTACGGGATCTTCCTCATCGTCGCCTGACCCGGCCCCTGGCCCTGCCCCTGTCCCCGACCGCACCGTCCCGCTCACCCTCGACCGCAGGTCAAGGGTGAGTTGACGGCTGTTCTCACAGCGTGGTGGACTGCCGAGGCCAAAAGGGACCGGTTCGCGCCGGTCCCGCGGTGGCAAGCAGAGGAAGCCGGTGCGAGTCCGGCGCGGTCCCGCCACTGTCACTGGGAGAGCGCAGCGCCCAGGAGCCAGGAACTCTCGCCGCCGCTTCACGTCGAGCCGGGGCGCGGACCCTGAGTGAGGACACTTCGCCATGCCTGGCCGCGGTTCAGCCGCCGAGCGGGTCTTCGCCTACGGCGCCACCGCCGGACTCCTGGCCGACCTGCTGTTCGCCGACCCACGGCGGGGACACCCCGTCGCCGCCTTCGGCCGCTCCGCAGGCGCCGTCGAGCGCGTCCTGTGGCGCGACCACCGGGGCTGGGGCGCCCTGCACACGGCGGTGTGTGTCACGGGCGCCA
>NZ_JTIY01000001.1:4547763-4549817 GCF_000818175.1 Streptomyces sp. AcH 505 | reverse complement strand
CGGCGCGCTGCGGGCGGTACGCGCCGACGCGGCCCGCCATCCGAGCCCCAACGCGGGCCCGGTGGAGGCGGCGTTCGCCGGTGCGCTGGGGGTACGGCTCGGCGGCGCCCTCGCGTACGGCGGCCGGGTCGAGCACCGGCCGGTGCTGAACGAGGCTGCGGGGCGGGCGGTCGAGGTGACCGACATCGAGCGCGCGGTACGCCTGTCGCGACGCGTCACCTGGCTCACGCTGGGCGTCTGTGCGGTGGGGCGGTTCGCGGTCGGGGCCGGGTTCGGGGCCGGGTCCAGGTTCCGGTCCGGAGTTGTTGGTCGGAAGGGGTCGATATGAGGGGCGGCGGACTGCTGGTCGCGGGCACGACGTCCGACGCGGGCAAGAGCGTCGTCACGGCGGGCATCTGCCGGTGGCTGGTGCGCCAGGGGGTGAAGGTCGCGCCCTTCAAGGGGCAGAACATGTCGCTCAACTCGTTCGTGACGCGCGAGGGCGCGGAGATCGGCCGGGCCCAGGCCATGCAGGCACAGGCCGCCAGGGTCGAGCCGACGGCGCTGATGAATCCGGTACTGCTCAAGCCGGGCGGCGACCGCAGCAGCCAAGTGATCCTGATGGGGCGGCCGGTGGGCGAGCTGAGCGCGCGCGGCTACCACGGCGGCCGGCAGGCCGAACTGCTCCAGCCCGTGCTGGACTGCCTCGACGAGCTGCGGAGCACGTACGACGCGGTGATCTGCGAAGGCGCCGGCAGTCCCGCCGAGATCAACCTCCGCCGTACCGACATCGTGAACATGGGCATCGCGCGGGCCGCCCAACTGCCGGTCGTGATCGTCGGGGACATCGACAGGGGCGGGGTCTTCGCCTCCTTCTTCGGCACGACGGCGCTGCTGAGCGAGGCGGACCAGTCGCTGGTCGCCGGGTATCTGATCAACAAGTTCCGCGGCGACGTGTCGTTGCTCGAACCGGGGCTCGACATGCTGAAGGGGCTGACCGGGCGCGCCACCTACGGGGTGCTGCCGTGGCGGACCGGGCTCGGCATCGACGAGGAGGACGGGCTGCGGGTGTCGCAGCACGGCACCGTACGCGAGTCGCGCGTCGCGCCGCCGTACGGCGAGGACGGGCTGCGGGTGGCGGTGTGCGCGGTGCCGCTGATGTCCAACTTCACCGATGTGGACGCGCTGGCGGCCGAACCGGGTGTGGTGGTGCGGTTCGTCGACCGGCCCGAGGAACTGGCCGACGCCGACCTGGTGGTGGTGCCCGGCACGCGCGGCACGGTGAAGGCGCTCGGCTGGCTGCGGGAGCGCGGCCTGGCCGACGCGATAGCCCGGCGGGCGGCGGACGGCAGGCCGGTGCTGGGGATCTGCGGCGGGTACCAGATGCTCGGCGAACGGGTCGAGGACGACGTCGAGTCGCGGGCCGGCGTGGTGCCGGGGCTCGGACTGCTGCCGGTGCGGGTGCGGTTCGCCGTGGCGAAGACGCTGGCCCGGCCGGTGGGTCACGCGCTGGGCGAGGCCGTCGAGGGGTACGAGATCCATCACGGCGTGGCGGACGTGCGGGGCGGCGAGCCGTTCGTGGTCGACGGGGAGGGGCGGGCGCTGGACGGCTGCCGGGTGGGTGCGGTGCGGGGCACGCACTGGCACGGGGCGCTGGAGAGCGACGCGTTCCGGCGGCGGTTCCTCACGGAGGTGGCGCGGGAGGCGGGGCGGCGGTTCGTCCCGGCGCCCGACACGAGTTTCGGGGAGCTGCGGGAGGCGCAGCTGGATCTGCTGGGTGATCTGGTCGAGGAGCACGCCGATACGGACGCGCTGATGCGGCTGATCGAGGACGGGGCGCCGACGGGGCTGCCGTTCGTTCCGCCGGGTGCGCCGTGACGGCCGTGCGGCGCGGTGTCGCCGTCCGGCGCGGTGTCGCCGTCCGGCGCGGTTTCGTTGCGGGTTTTGGTTGCGGTTGTTGCCGGGTGCCGTTCCGGGGTCGTGTCCTGCGCTGCATGATTTACGGCGCGTACTCGCCTGACGCGGAGCCACCGCCGAGATGCGCCACAAATCACGCTCTACGCTCCGGACACCAC
>NZ_JTIY01000001.1:4541687-4546924 GCF_000818175.1 Streptomyces sp. AcH 505 | reverse complement strand
GGGGCCGGGCGGAGGAGGGGGTGTCCGGACGTAAAGCGAAGGAGCTCATGCGACAAGCAGTCCGGACACCCCCCTCCGCAGGACCCGGAACCCGGCACACGTACCGACAACCGCAACCACCGAACCCGGCCGCCCCCGCCGGACGGCGACACCGCAGCCAAGAACCGTCAGCACGGAGGAGTCATACATGAGCACACCCTTTCCGTTCACCGCCGTCGTGGGGATGGACGATCTGCGGCTCGCGCTGCTGCTCAACGCGGTGAGTCCCGCCGTGGGCGGTGTGCTGGTGCGTGGCGAGAAGGGCACCGCCAAGTCCACCGCCGTGCGGGCGCTTTCGGCGCTGCTGCCGGAGGTGTCCGTCGTTCCGGGGTGCCGGTTCAGCTGTGATCCCGCTTCGCCCGATCCCGCGTGCCCCGACGGGCCGCACGCGGTGGTCGACGGGGTGGACAGGCCCGCCCGGGTGGTCGAGCTGCCCGTCGGTGCCTCGGAGGACCGGCTGGTGGGGGCGCTGGACATCGAGCGCGCCCTCTCCGAGGGGGTGAAGGCGTTCGAGCCCGGTCTGCTGGCCGACGCGCACCGCGGGGTGCTGTACGTGGACGAAGTCAACCTGCTGCACGACCACTTGGTCGACCTGCTGCTGGACGCGGCTGCCATGGGCGCCTCGTACGTGGAGCGCGAGGGCGTCTCCGTACGGCATGCGGCGCGCTTTTTGCTGGTCGGGACGATGAACCCCGAAGAGGGCGAGCTGCGGCCGCAGTTGCTCGACCGGTTCGGGCTGACGGTGGAGGTGTCGGCCTCGCGTGATCCGGAGCTCCGGGTCGAGGTCGTGCGGCGGCGGCTCGCCTACGACGACGACCCGGCCGGGTTCGGCGCCCGGTGGGCCGACGAGGAGAACACGCTGCGCGAGCGGATCGTGACCGCGCGGGCCCTGCTGCCCGAAGTGCGGCTCGGGGACGCGGCGTTGCTGCAGATCGCCGCCACGTGCGCCGCGTTCGAGGTGGACGGGATGCGCGCGGACATCGTGATGGCGCGGACGGCGACGGCGCTGGCGGCCTGGGCCGGGCGTACGGATGTGCTCGCCGAGGACGTCCGGCAGGCGGCGCTGCTCGCCCTGCCGCACCGGCGGCGGCGTAATCCCTTTGACGCGCCGGGACTTGACGAGGACAAGCTGGACGACACGCTGGAGGAGTTCAAGGGCGACGACGATCCCGACCCTGGTCCGGATGGTCCTGGTGGCGGTGTTCCGCCTCAGGACGGGCCTGAGGAGGGGGGCGAAGCCTCCTCCGAGGAGGGCGAAGGGCAGTCGTCCGCTGCCGGTGGCGGCGGTGAGCAGGCGCCCGTCGGCGCCGCCGAGCCGTTCCGTACGAAGATGCTGAGCGTCCCCGGGCTCGGTGAGGGCGCCGCGGGGCGGCGGTCCCGTGCCCGTACCGAGCACGGCAGGACGACGGGTTCCCGTCGGCCGCGGGGGGCGCTGACCAAGCTGCATCTGGCGGCGACGGTGCAGGCCGCCGCACCGCATCAGCTCGCGCGTGGCCGCAGCGGTCCCGGGCTTGTGGTGCGCAGGGACGATCTGCGGCAGGCGACCCGGGAGGGGCGTGAGGGGAACCTCGTGCTGTTCGTGGTCGACGCCTCGGGCTCGATGGCGGCGCGGCGGCGGATGAGCGCCGTGAAGGGCGCTGTGCTCTCGCTGCTGCTCGACGCCTACCAGCGGCGCGACAAGGTGGGTCTGGTGACCTTCCGCGGTACGGAGGCGACGGTGGCACTGCCGCCCACGTCGTCGGTGGACGCGGCGGCGGCCCGTCTTGAATCGCTGCCGACCGGTGGGCGTACCCCGCTCGCCGCCGGGCTGCTGAGCGCCCATGACGTGCTGCGGGTCGAGCGGATGCGGGATCCCGCGCGCCGGCCGCTGCTGGTCGTCGTGACGGACGGCAGGGCGACGGGCGGCCCCGACCCGGTGGCGCTCGGCGGGCGTGCGGCGCGGCTGCACGCGGCGGAGGGTACGGCTTCGGTGGTCGTGGACTGCGAGTCGGGGCCGGTACGGCTGGGGCTCGCGGGGCAGTTGGCCGCCGATCTGGGCGGCACCGCCGTCACGCTCGACGAGCTGCGCGCCGACAGCATCGCCGGGCTTGTCAGGGACGTACAGCAGGGGAGGGCCGCTTAAATGCCGCAGGGACAGCCGGAGTCGGTGCCGAACGATGGTCTGACGACCCGTCAGCGCCGTAACCGTCCGTTGGTGCTGGTCCATACGGGCACCGGCAAGGGCAAGTCGACCGCCGCTTTCGGGCTCGCGCTGCGGGCCTGGACGCAGGGGTGGCCGGTCGGGGTCTTCCAGTTCGTGAAATCGGCGAAGTGGAAGGTCGGCGAGGAGCAGGCGCTGAAGGTGCTGGGGGCGAGCGGCGAGGGCGGCACGGTCGCCTGGCACAAGATGGGCGAGGGCTGGTCGTGGGTGCAGCGGGACAGCCAGCTGTCCAACGAGGAGGCGGCGCGCGAGGGTTGGGAGCAGGTCAAGCGTGATCTGGCGGCCGAGACCCACAAGCTGTACGTCCTCGACGAGTTCGCCTACCCGCTGCACTGGGGGTGGGTCGACACCGCTGAGGTGATCGAGGTGCTGCGGGACCGTCCCGGTACCCAGCACGTGGTGATCACCGGACGCAACGCACCTCAGGAGCTGATGGACTTCGCCGATCTGGTCACGGAGATGACGAAGGTCAAGCACCCGATGGACGCGGGTCAGAAGGGCCAGCGGGGCATCGAGTGGTGATCCCCCGGCTGGTGATCGCGGCGCCGTCGTCGGGGAGCGGCAAGACGACCGTGGCGACGGGTCTGATGGCCGCTTTCTCGGAGCGCGGTCTGGCCGTCTCGCCGCACAAGGTCGGGCCCGACTACATCGATCCCGGCTATCACACACTGGCCGTGTCGGGCGCCGCGGGCGGCAGGCCCGGCCGTAACCTCGACTCCTTCATGTGCGGTACGGGGCTGATCGGGCCGCTGTTCGCGCACGGCGCGCGAGGGTGTGACCTCGCGGTCGTCGAAGGCGTCATGGGGCTGTACGACGGCGCTTCGGACCAGGGCGAACTGGCCTCGACGGCGCAGGTGTCGAAGCTGCTGCGGGCGCCGGTGGTGCTGGTCGTGGACGCGTCGTCGCAGTCGCGTTCCGTCGCGGCGCTGGTACACGGCTTCGCCTCCTGGGACCCGGAGGTGCGGATCGGCGGGGTGATCCTCAACAAGGTCGCTTCCGACCGGCACGAGCGGCTGCTGCGCGACGCGCTGGACGGTTCCGGAGTGCCGGTGCTCGGGGTGCTGCGCCGGACGGACCAGGTGGGCACGCCGTCGCGGCATCTGGGGCTCGTACCGGTCGCGGAGCGGCACGCGGACGCGCTGGAGGCGACCCGGGCGCTGGCCGACCGGGTCAGGGCGGGGTGCGATCTGGACGCGCTGCTGGCACTGGCCCGTAGCGCTCCCCCGCTGGACACGGCCGTCTGGTCGCCCGAGACGGAGCCGGTGGGCGGGCCGAGGCCCGTCGTCGCCGTCGCCGGCGGGGCCGCGTTCACCTTCTCGTACGCCGAGCACACGGAGCTGCTGACGGCGGCGGGCGCCGATGTCGTCCCGTTCGACCCGCTCCATGACGAGGCGCTGCCGGAGGGGACGCGCGGGCTGGTGATCGGCGGCGGGTTCCCCGAGGTGTACGCGCCTGAGCTGTCCGCCAACGAGCCGCTGCGCAAGGCCGTCGCCGAGCTGGCCTACAGCGGCGCGCCGGTGGCCGCCGAGTGTGCCGGGCTGCTGTATCTGGCGCGTTCCCTGGACGACAGGCCGATGTGCGGGGTGCTGGCGGCGGACGGCCGGATGTCGGGGCGGCTGACGCTCGGCTACCGGGAGGCGGTCGCGGTCGGTGACAGCGCGCTGGCCGTCGCGGGGACGCGGGTGCGCGGGCACGAGTTCCACCGGACGGTGCTGGATCCGGCGGCGGGCGCGGCGCCTGCCTGGGGTGTGGTGCGCCCGGAGCGGAGGGTCGAGGGGTTCGTCACGGGCGGGGTGCATGCCAGCTATCTGCACACGCACTGGGCGGCGACGCCGGAGATGGCGCGGCGGTTCGTCGCCGGATGCGCGCGGTGAGACCGTCAGCCGGCGAGCCCGACGACCAGCCAGATGAAGCCCACGCCGAGGACCGTACAGAGCAGGGTGGAGCGGGCGGGGTGCTCGTGGTGGGCCTCGGGCAGGATCTCGGCGGCGGCCAGGTAGAGCAGGGCGCCGCCGAAGAAGCCGAGGTAGCTGCCCAGCGCCTCCTCGGGGAGCGTGAACAGCAGGGTGGAGGCCGCGCCGACCACGGGCGCCACGGCGTCGGCGACGAGCATCGTGAGCGCTTTGCGGCGGTCGTTCCCGTACAGGCTGGTGATCGTGTACGTGTTGAAGCCGTCCGCGAAGTCATGGGCGATGACGGCGAGCGCGACGGACGTGCCGATCGCGCCGTTGACCTGGAAGGCCGCGCCGAGCGCCACCCCGTCCATCAGGCTGTGGCCCACCATCGCGGCGGCGGCGGTCAGGCCGACCTGCGGCACCCGGGGCGCCGGTGCGTGCGGGTCGCGGCCGTCGTCCTGCGGGTCGGCGCCGTGGGAGGTCTGCCGGACGGCGAGCAGCCGTTCCACCAGATGGGCGACGAGGAAGCCGCCGACGAACAGCAGCAGCGCCTGGGGCACGCCGAAGACGTCGCCGCCCGCCGCCCGTACCGCTTCGGGCAGCAGGTCGAG
Source organism: Streptomyces sp. AcH 505 (assembly GCF_000818175.1). Classification (GTDB taxonomy): domain Bacteria; phylum Actinomycetota; class Actinomycetes; order Streptomycetales; family Streptomycetaceae; genus Streptomyces. The sequence goes on along the minus strand of NZ_JTIY01000001.1, from coordinate 4,542,179 downwards.
GCCGACGACGCCGAGCATCAGTCCCCCGGCCAGCCCCAGCACGAGGTGGCGGCGGTCGGTGACGCGTTGCGCCGTCCAGCCGCCGAACAGCGTCATGAGGAACGCGCCGAGCGCGACGAACACCGCCATGAGCCCCTGCTTAGTCGATCAGGGGTGTGCTCCGCACGTCCGGGAAGGGCCCGGGGCCCGGAAAGGGGCTGCTCGTGACCAAGGTCACCAACCGTCCCGCGCTGGTCGTCGGGGTCGGCGCGCGGCGCGGCGCCGCGTGCGACGAGGTACTGGGGCTGGTCCTGGACACGCTGCGGGACGCGGGCCTGTCCGTACGGGACGTGGTGGAGCTGGCGACCGTCGAGGCCAAGGCGGGCGAGCCGGGCCTCGTGGCGGCGGCCGAGCGGCTGGGGGCGCCGCTGCGGGCGTATCCGGCGGAGCTGCTGGCGTCGGTGCGGGTGCCGGGCGCTTCGGAAGCGGCGCTGGCCGCCGTCGGCACCCCTT
>NZ_JTIY01000001.1:4536750-4540745 GCF_000818175.1 Streptomyces sp. AcH 505 | reverse complement strand
CGGGCGCCGCCGAGGCGTTCGTCCTGCTCGCCCGCGCGCTGCCGTGCCGGCGCCCGGTCGTGGTGCATCCGCAATTCACCGAACCCGAGTCGGCGCTGCTGGACGCGGGTCACGAGGTGCGCCGGGTGCTGCTGGGCGCGCGGGACGGTTTCCGGCTCGACCCGGACGCGGTGCCCGACGACGCGGACCTGGTGGTGATCGGAAATCCGACCAACCCGACGTCCGTGCTGCACCCGGCGGCCGCTGTCGCTCAACTCGCCCGTCCCGGGCGGACGTTGGTGGTGGACGAGGCCTTCATGGACGCGGTGCCCGGCGAACCGGAGGCGCTGGCCGCGCGTACGGACGTGCCGGGGCTCGTGGTGGTGCGCAGCCTCACGAAGACCTGGGGCCTCGCCGGGCTGCGGATCGGTTACGTACTGGCCGATCCCGCGACGGTCGCGGCCCTGGAGCGGGCCCAGCCGCTGTGGCCGGTCTCGACACCGGCCCTGGCGGCCGCCGAGGCGTGTATGACGCCGACGGCGCTGGCCGAGGCGGAGCAGGCGGCGCGGCTGATCGCCGTGGAGCGTGCCCATCTGCTGGCGGGGCTCACCGAGTTCGACGAGGTACGGGCCGTCGAGGCGGCCGAGGGTCCCTTCGTACTCGTACGGATGGAGCGGGCCGATTCGGTACGGGCCCGGCTGCGCACGCTGGGCTTCGCCGCGCGCCGGGGCGACACGTTCCCCGGGCTCGGCCGGAACTGGCTGCGGCTCGCGGTACGGGACAGACCCACGACCAACCGCTTCCTCCAGGCGCTGGACCAGGCGCTGACGGCCGTCGGTCCCTAGGGCCCGTCTGACACATCCCGCCTGGCTTCCGACGCCTGGCACGCACGCTCGCCGCGTTGTCGGGCTCGTTCATGTACGTCCAGTACGAGAACGACCCTCCGCCTTGCGATCGCACGCACCAGACGCCGCAAGCCCCGCCCTACGGGCGGACGGCGCTATGTGTCAGACAGGCCCTAGGCCGTTCAGGTACCGCGGGGGGCGCACCGGCAGCGGTGCGCCCCCTTCCCCCGTCTCAACCGCCCGGCCCCCCGGCCGGTGGTCGTCAGCGCCTGGCGCGGGCCCGTGCCAGGGCGAGGGCCGTGCCGCCCGCGGCCAGCAGCACGGCGGCGCCGCCCGCCAGGTAGGGCGTCTTGGAGCTGCCGCCCGTCTCCGCCAGGTTCTCCGGTGCGGCGGCGCTCTGCGGCTTCAGATCGGGCTGCGCCTCCTCCTCGGCCTTCGCGGGCTCGGGCGCCGCCTCCTCGGGCTCGTCCGGTGTCTCACAGGTCGCCTCGGCGATGGTGAGGGAGCCCTGGACGTCGGCGACGTTCAACTTCAGGGGATTGACCGACACGTTGAGCGCGAGGGCGGTCGCCGCCGCCGTACGGGACGTGGTCCGCGTCTTCGACAGGTCGAGCGTCACCTCGCCGACTCCCGGTACGGAGACGCGCGTCGGGCCGCCGGCGGAGACCGTGACCCGCTTGCCGAGCACGGTCACGTCGCCGAGCAGATTCGATTCGGCGGTGGGCTTCTCGCCGACGGCGCAGACCGCCTTGGAGGTCACCTGCTGGACCTCGATGAGGGAGAGCAGCGGCAGCCCCGGCACATGCACCTTGGCGTGGGCGAGGTTGGCGTACCCCTCGGCCTTGTGCTCGTCGACGGTGGCCTTGGACGTGGCCACGTCGGCCCGCAGCACACTGAAGGCCTTGCCCTTGTCGACTCCGTCCAACTCGACGCTGAGCGCGGTCTTGTCGGCGCTCGCCGGGGCCTTCACCTCGTTGAGGGACGCGTTCAGCGGCACGTCGACGGTCTTGTTGAGCAGGGACACGTCGAGGCTCGTCCTGAGCACGGAGGCGCTCGCACTGCCGTCGCCCTCGACGCCGGTGGCCTGGGCGGGCGCGGCGAGGAGCACGGGGCCTGCCGTCAGCGCCACGGCGGCGGCGACAGCGGCGCAGCGGCGTGCGGGCAGGCTGAAGGTGTTGCTGTTCAAGATGGTGGAACCCCCACAAGAGATTTGGCGTCGCCGACCGGCCGACACGGGGACACGAGGCGGCGGCGACCGAGACATCCGGATTCTTTACGCACGAAGAGTGAACCGGCAGTCACCTGACGTCAGTTCACTCCAAAGTGGGGTTTCCGTGCTTTCATTCGATTCTTGTGGCACGTGAGTTCCCTCACGTCACTCCATCAGGGCCGTCAGCGCACCACATGTCCGTCGAGGACGATCCGGCGCGGCGCCGCCAGTACCCGTACGTCGGCGCGCGGGTCCTCGTCGTACACCACCAGATCGGCCGGAGCGCCCTCTTCGAGCACCGGGCGGCCCAGCCAGCGCCTGGCAGCCCAGGCCGTCGCCGAAAGGGCGTCCAGAGCCGGGATACCGGCCTTCACCAACTCCGCCACCTCGGCGGCGACCAGACCGTGGGCCAGCGAGCCGCCGGCGTCCGTGCCGACGAAGACCGGCACGCCCGCGTCGTACGCCGCGCGCACCGTGTCGTAGCGGCGCTCGTGGAGCCGGTTCATGTGCGCGGCCCAGCGCGGGTACTTGGCCGCGCCGGGCGCGGCCAGCTGCGGGAAGGTGGCGATGTTGACGAGGGTCGGCACGATCGCGACACCGTGCTCGGCGAAGAGCGGGACGGTGTCCTCGGTGAGGCCGGTGGCGTGCTCGACGCAGTCGATGCCCGCCTCCACCAGATCGCGCAGCGCCACCTCGGCGAAGCAGTGCGCGGTGACCCGGGCGCCCAGCCGGTGCGCCTCGGCGATGGCAGCGTCGACGGCCTCGCGCGGCCAGCAGGCGGTCAGGTCGCCGGCATCCCTGTCGATCCAGTCGCCGACGAGTTTGACCCACCCGTCACCGCGTGCCGCCTCCCGGGCGACGTACCCGACCAGCTCGTCGGGCTCGATCTCGTGGGCGAAGTTGCGGATGTAGCGGCGGGTGCGGGCGATGTGCCGGCCCGCCCTGATGATCTTCGGCAGGTCGGCGCGGTCGTCGGTCCACCGGGTGTCGGCGGGCGATCCCGCGTCGCGCAGCAGCAGCGCACCGGCGTCGCGGTCCTCGACGGCCTGCTTCTCTGTGGTCGCGGCGTCGACGGCGCCCGCGTGGTCGAGTCCGACATGGCAGTGCGCGTCGACCAGGCCGGGCAGCACCCAGCCAGTGACGGTACGCACGTCACGGGCGCCGGCCGGCCTGCTGTGCGTGATCCGGCCGCCCACCACCCACAGTTCGTCGCCGGTCTCCTCGGGGCCGAGGAGCACCCGCCCCTTCACGTGCAGCACCGTGTGATCACTCATGGGCAGCACTGTACGAGCCCGTGGGTACCCTCGATCAAGGAGTTCCGGACCCAGGACCGGCCCGACGCAGGACCGACCCGACACAGGACTGAAGAGAGCCATCGCCGTGACGCACCCGCTGCTCGACCTGCCCCCGCTGACCGCCGCGCACTTCGCCGCCATCGAGCGGCGGGTCGCCGCGCTGCTCGCCACCGAGCACGATGTGGTGATCACCCAGGGCGAGGCGCTGCTGCCGCTCGAAGGGTGCGTACGGGGCGGTGCGCGGCCGGGGTCGACGGCGCTGAACGTGGTCACGGGACCCTACGGGCAGACCTTCGGCGACTGGCTGCGGGACTGCGGCGCCACGGTCGTCGACCTGACGGTCCCGTTCGACGAGGCGGTCACGCCCGCGCAGGTCGAGCGGGCGCTGGCGGCCCGCCCCGAGACGGACTTCGTCTCGCTGGTGCACGCGGAGGCGGCGACGGGCAACACCAACCCGGTCGCCGAGATCGGCGAGGTCGTCCGGGCGCACGGCGCGCTGTTCATGCTGGACGCCGTGGCGTCGGTCGCCGCCGAGCCGCTGCTGCCCGACGCGTGGGGCGTGGACCTGTGCGTGATCGGCGCGCAGAAGGCGATGGGCGGCCCGGCCGGGGTGTCGGCGGTCTCGGTGAGCGACCGTGCCTGGGAGCGGCTGGCCGCCAATCCGCA
>NZ_JTIY01000001.1:4513414-4536725 GCF_000818175.1 Streptomyces sp. AcH 505 | reverse complement strand
CCGCCAATCCGCAGGCGCCGCGCCGCTCGTACCTGTCGCTGCTGGACTGGAAGGAGCGGTGGATCGACACCGGCCGCAAGGCCCTGCCGCACGCGCCGGCGCAGCTGGAGATGCTGGCGCTCGAAGCGAGCCTGGAGCGGATCGAGGCCGCGGGGCTCGACACGGTGACCGCCCGGCACGCGCTCGCGGCGGCCGCGACCCGCGCGGGCACGCTGGCGCTGGGCGGCGGCCTCGCCCCGTACGTACGCGATCCGGCCGCCGCGGCGCCGGTGGCCACGACGCTGCGTACCCCTGCGGGAGTGGACGCGGCCGAGCTGGTGGGGAAGGTCCTGGCGGCCGGTCCCGCGCTGCCGGTCGTCGCGGGCGGCGGCGCGCTGGCCGGGGAGATGATCCGGGTCAACCACTACGGTCCTGACGCCACCCGGGAGACCGTGCTGTCCTGTCTCGACGCGCTGGGCGCCGCGCTCGCCGAGGCGGGCGCCGACGTGGACAGGAAAGCCGCAGCGGATGCGGTCGCCGATATGTGGCGGTAGCATCCTGCAATTAAAGAACGCGTTAAAGTGCGAATACCGGAAGGTGTTTTACCCTGCGCAGTTTCCCGTATTCTTCTGCCCGCTTTTCATTCTCTTAAACGCTAAAGTTTCAACAGGATGATCAGCGGGTTTCGGACATGTCTCGCGGGCGTTACCCATATGTGACCGAGTCCACAGGTAGGACCGTTCTGACCAGGCATGTCCGACTAAATTACCCCAACCTGCCACCAGCGGACCCCGGTGGTGGACCCCGTGCGTTAACACAACGACGGCGTTCGCCCAACCCCTGGCGACGATGCATCTTTTGAATTTGCTAGGTAAATTAAATCTGCATGACCCCCGCACAAGCAGACCTTGCAGGTGCCAGCAGCGAATTCGCCCATTCCTTCGGGATCGACACCCCACGAGTGGAGGACGGAGCCGCGCTCTGGCGCATCGCCCGCGACTCCGAGGTCCTCGACCTCAACTCCTCGTACAGCTACTTGCTGTGGTGTCGTGACTTCGCCACCACGTCCGTCGTCGCCCGCGACGACGGCGGAGACCCCGTCGCCTTCGTCACCGGATACATCCGGCCCGAACGGCCCAAGATCCTCGTCATCTGGCAGGTCGCCGTGGACGCGGCCCACCGGGGCAAGGGACTGGCGGGGACCCTCCTGGACGAGCTCACCGGCCGGGTCGCCAGGGAGCTGGGAATCACTTCGATCGAGACGACCGTGACCCCCGACAACACCGCTTCGGACCGGATGTTCACGGCCTACGCGGCGCGCCACGACGCGATCCTGGACCGGGAGGTGCTCTTCCACGGCGGGATGTTCCCCGACGAGGGACACCAGCCCGAGGTGCTCTACCGCATCGGTCCCCTCTCGTTCTGAGCCGCGGTTCCGGTCACCTGTGACCCTGTGTGACCAGGACCGCACCGAGCCATGCCCCGCGCCCGCCCGACCACCACCGGGCGCGTTCGCTCCGACTTCCCTCACTCTCCGTTCACCCCATCGGCAGGAGACTCCTGTGACCATCACCCCGCCCGCCCTGAGCGTCTTCGAGACCCTTGAGTCCGAGGTGCGCAGCTACTGCCGCGGCTGGCCCGCCGTGTTCGACCGCGCGCAGGGCAGCCGACTCACCGACGAGGACGGTCATAGCTACCTCGACTTCTTCGCCGGCGCCGGATCACTCAACTACGGCCACAACAACCCGGTACTCAAACGGGCGCTCATCGACTACATCGAACGGGACGGCATCACGCACGGCCTCGACATGGCGACGACCGCCAAACGGGCCTTTCTGGAGTCGTTCCAGAACGTGGTGCTGCGCCCGCGCGACCTCCCGTACAAGGTCATGTTCCCCGGCCCGACCGGCACCAACGCGGTCGAGTCGGCGCTGAAGCTGGCCCGCAAGGTCAAGGGCCGCGAGTCGATCGTCTCGTTCACCAACGCCTTCCACGGCATGTCGCTCGGCTCGCTCGCCGTCACCGGCAACGCGTTCAAGCGGGCGGGGGCCGGGATCCCGCTGGTGCACGGCACGCCGATGCCGTTCGACCACTACCTGGACGACCGGACCCCCGACTTCCTCTGGTTCGAGCGGCTGCTGGAGGACCAGGGCTCCGGGCTGAACAAGCCGGCCGCCGTGATCGTCGAGACGGTCCAGGGCGAGGGCGGCATCAATGTCGCGCGCCCCGAGTGGCTGCGTGAGCTGGCCGCCCTGTGCCAACGGCAGGACATGCTGCTGATCGTCGACGACATCCAGATGGGCTGCGGCCGTACCGGTGCCTTCTTCTCCTTCGAGGAGGCGGGCATCACACCGGACATCGTGACGCTTTCGAAGTCCATCAGCGGGTACGGGCTTCCTATGTCGCTCTGCCTGTTCAACCCGGAGCTGGACATCTGGGAGCCGGGCGAGCACAACGGCACGTTCCGCGGCAACAACCCGGCCTTCGTCACGGCGGCCGCCGCGCTCAACACCTACTGGGCCGACGGGCAGATGGAGAAGCAGACCATCGCCCGCGGTGAGCAGGTCGAGCAGGCGCTGGCCGCGATCTGCGCCGAGAACGCCGAGGAGACCGTCGAATTCCGGGGCCGCGGCCTGGTCTGGGGCCTGGAGTTCGCCCACAAGAGCCGGGCGTCCGCCGTCTGCGCCCGCGCCTTCAAGCTCGGCCTGCTGCTGGAGACCTCAGGCCCGCAGAGCGAGGTGGTGAAGCTGCTTCCGCCGCTCACCGTCACGCCCGACGAGCTGGACGAGGGCCTGCGGACGCTGGAGCGCGCCGTACGCGAAACGGCGTAAGCGCGCCTGTCGCACGGCCCGGCCAGGGGATTCACAGAAGAGAAAGGCACGAACACACCGTGATCGTCCGATCGTTCAAGGATGTCGAGAACACCGACCGGCACATCGTGGCCGCGTCGGGCACCTGGGAGAGCAAGCGCATCGTGCTTGCCAAGGAGAAGGTCGGCTTCTCGCTCCACGAGACCGTCATGTACGCGGGCACGGAGACGTCCATGTGGTACGCCAACCACATCGAGGCGGTCCTGTGCGTGGAGGGCGAGGCCGAGGTCACCGACGACGAGACCGGCGAGGTCCACTGGATCACGCCCGGCACGATGTACCTGCTGAACGGACACGAGCGCCACACCGTCCGGCCGAAGACCGACTTCCGCTCCATCTGCGTGTTCAACCCGCCGGTGACCGGGCGGGAGGAGCACGACGAGAACGGCGTCTACCCGCTGATCACCGAGGAGGGCTGACCATATGACCACCGCACCCGTACGTACCGACCTCTACCCCACCCGTGGGGCCACCGAGCTGACCACCCCCCGCCAGGACCCCGTCGTCTGGGGCGCCCCCGACGCACCGGGACCGATCGAGCCCGCGGAACTGGGCTCGTTCGAGCGGGACGGCTTCCTCAGCGTCGAGCAGCTGATCGGCCCCGACGAGGTCGCGCTGTACCGCACCGAGCTGGAGCGGCTCATCAACGACCCGAAGGTACGGGCCGACGAGCGCTCGATCGTGGAGCCCAAGACGCAGAACGTGCGCTCCGTCTTCGAGATCCACCGCATCAGCGAGATCTTCGCCGGGCTCGTACGCGACGAGCGGGTCGTCGGCAGGGCCCGGCAGATCCTCGGCTCGGACGTCTACGTCCACCAGTCGCGGGTCAACGTCAAGCCGGGCTTCGGCGCCTCCGGGTTCTACTGGCACTCGGACTTCGAGACCTGGCACGCCGAGGACGGCCTGCCGAACATGCGGGCCGTGTCGGTCTCGATCGCGCTGACCGAGAACTTCGAGACCAACGGCGGTCTGATGATCATGCCGGGGTCGCACAAGTCGTTCCTGGGCTGCGCGGGCGAGACGCCCAAGGACAACTACAAGCAGTCGCTGCAGATGCAGGACGCCGGCACGCCGTCGCACGAGGCGCTGACGACGATGGCCGACGCGCACGGCATCAAGCTCTTCACCGGCAAGGAGGGCTCGGCCACCTGGTTCGACTGCAACTGCATGCACGGCTCGGGTGACAACATCACGCCGTACGCGCGCAGCAACGTCTTCATCGTGTTCAACAGCGTGGAGAACACGGCGCAGGAGCCGTTCGCGGCGCCGGTGCCGCGGCCGGACTTCATCGGGGCGCGGGACTTCACGCCGGTGCGCTGAGGTAACGGGAGCCGCTGTCACGAAGGCGCGGGACCGGTCGTCACGACCGGTCCCGCGCCTTCGGTGTGCGGTCGGGCTTCGGGTTGTCAGCCGGTCAGCGCCGGGTAGTCGGTGAAGCCCTTCTCGTCGCCGCCGAAGAAGGAGGCCGAGTCGGCGGCGTTGTACGGACCGCCGGCCTTGAGCCGCGCGGGCAGGTCCGGGTTGGCGAGGAACAGCACGCCGTACGAGATGAGGTCGGCGACGCCGTCCTCGATCAGCACCAACTCGTCCGGGCTGGTGGGCCCTTCGGTCTTGGCGTTGAGGATGAGCGTTCCGGAGAACGACTTGCGCAGGGTGAGCGTCAGATCGCGAGTGTTCTCGACGAGGTGCACATAGCCGAGACCGATCGGCTCCAGCTCCCGCACGAGCGCGATGTACGTCTCGTCGGGGTCGGGCTCGGTGATGTCGTTGAGGGGGTTGCCGGGCGACAGCCGGATCGCGGTGCGCGCGGCGCCGATCTCGGCGGCGACGGCGCGGGCGACCTCGACGGCGAACCGGATACGGCCCTCGACGGAGCCGCCCCACTCGTCGGTGCGGTGGTTGCTGCCGGGGGCCAGGAACTGGTGGATCAGATAGCCGTTGGCGCCGTGCAGCTCGACCCCGTCGAATCCTGCCTCGATCGCGTTGCGGGCGGCGGAGACGAAGTCGGCGATCGTCCCGCGCACCTCGTCCGCCGTCAGCTCGTGCGGGGTGACGAGGTCCTTGGGGCCGTCGTGCAGATAGACCTTGCCCTGGGCGGCGACGGCGGAGGCGCTGACCGGGATCAGACCGTCGGGCAGCAGGTCGGGGTGGCCGATCCGGCCCGCGTGCATGATCTGCGCGAAGATCTTGCCGCCCTTGGCGTGTACGGCGTCGGTGACCTTGCGCCAGCCCGCTATCTGCTCCTCGCTGTGCAGCCCCGGGGTGTCCGGGTAGCCCTGGCCGATCACGGAGGGCTGGATCCCCTCCGTGATGATCAGACCGGCGGACGCGCGCTGCGCGTAGTACTCGGCCACGGCATCGGTCGGCACATGACTCGGGCCGTACGAGCGGCTGCGGGTCATGGGGGCCATGGCGATGCGGTTGGCGAGCTGCGTACCCGAGAGGTCGATCGGGTCGAACGCGGTGGTCATAAAAGCTCTCCCTGAGGGCTCACAGATATATGGTCGGCCAAGTAATCAACCGCGTGTCACCCTAACGCATTCCTTGGGCGACCAAGTTAGGCTCGGCCCATGACCTCCGACGACCCTGCCTGTCCGGATACGCCGCTCCTCCCCGCCGCCACCAGCGGCGGCCCGCTGAGCGACGCGCTCTCCCGGGTGGCCCGGCTGCACCGCGCGACGGCGGGCAAGCTGCTGCGCTGCACGGGCCTCTACCCGGGCCAGGAACTGCTGATGAAGCTGTTGTGGGAGGCGGGCCCCGTCCGCCAGTCCGAGCTGATCAGGACGATGGAGCTGGATCCTTCGACGGTCACGAAGATGCTGCAACGCCTCGAACAGACCGGTCATGTGCGCCGTCACCCCGACCCGGTCGACCGGCGCGCCGTCCTGGTCGAGGCGACGGAGGACGGCTGCGCGCTGCGCCCGGCGGTCGAGGCTGCCTGGTCGCGCCTGGAGGAGCGGACCCTGGCGGGGCTCGACGCGGCCGAGCGCAGCGAACTGGGCAGGCTGCTGGCGAAGGTCGAGGGCAATCTCTGCACCGCCGCGCAGGACTGCCCGTCGGATCAGCCGGCCAGGACGTCCAGCGCCCTGTCGACGTCGGCGGCCGAGTTGTAGAGGTGGAAGGACACGCGCAGATTGCCCGCGCGTACGGAGACATCGACCCCCGCGGCGCGCAGGTCCGGCTCGCGGTGGCCGAGACCGGGGACGGCCACGACCACCGAGTCGCTGTCCACGGGCGGCAGGCCGAGCCGGCCAAGACCTGCCCGGAAGCGGTCCGCCAGCGCGGTGCCGTGCGTGTGCAGCGCTTCGATCCCGACCTTCTCCAGCAGCGCCAGGGACTGCTCGGCCCCGTGGTAGGCGAGGAAGGCCATCGGCTCGTCGAACCGGCGTGCCGAGTGGGCCAGTTCGCCGATCGGGCCGTACGTGCTCACCCACGGGTCCTCGCCGGCGACCCACCCCGCGTGAATCGGCCGCAGCTCCCGCTGCGCCTCTTCCGTCACCGTGAGGAACGCGGTGCCGTGCGGGCAGAGCAGGAACTTGTAGCCGGCGGTGACGGTGTAGTCGAACGTCCCCGCGTTGAGCGGCAGCCAGCCGGCCGACTGGGTGGTGTCCACGAGCGTCCTGGCGCCGTGCGCCGCCGCCGCTTCCCGTACGGCGGCGAGGTCCGCGCTCCTGCCGTCGGCCGACTGGACCGCCGAGAAGGCCACGAGAGCGGTGTCCGGCCGGATCGACTGCGCCAGCTTCTCCAGCGGCACATACCGTGTCCGCAGCTCGTCACGGACGACGAACGGGTTGACGAGTGAGCTGAACTCCCCTTCGGGAACGAGGACTTCGGCGCCCGGCGGCAGCGAGGCCGCGATCACCGCGGTGTGCACGGCGACCGAACTGCCGACGGCGACACGTCCTTCGGACACGCCCACGAGCCGCCCGAAGGACGCCCGCGCCGCGTCGACCACCTCGAACCCGGTGTCACCCCCGGTCGCCCGCCCGGCCGCCTTCTCCTCGGCGAGTGCCTGAATGGCCGCGACGGCCCTGCGCGGCAGCAGGCCCGTCTTGGACGTGTTCAGATAGGTCAGCTCCGGCGCGAACTCGTCGCCACACAGGGTGTCCATGTCGAGATCCATGACTCCACCCTGCGATCGTGGCCGCCGCGGAGTCAATCTCGAATCCCTGAACAGCACCCCGTAGCAGCGCTTATGAGTGCGCGCGGGCCTCCCACGCCTGCTCCAGGGCCTGGGTGAACAGCTCGGCCGGCTGGCCGCCCGAGACGCCGTACTTACGGTCGAGCACGAAGAACGGCACCCCGTTCGCGCCGAGTTCGGCAGCCTCGCGCTCGTCGGCCCGTACCTCGTCGGCGTACGCGTCGGGATCGGCGAGCACCTTGCGTGCCTCCTCCGCGTCGAGCCCGGCCTCGACCGCGATCTCCACCAGGATGTCGTGGTCGTAGACGGACCGCTCCTCGGCGAAGTTGGTCCGGAAGGCCAGGCTCAGGAACTCGTCCTGCTTGCCACGCGCCTTGGCGAACTGCACCAGCCGGTGAATGTCGAAGGTGTTCCCGGCGTCCCGCCCGTCGATCCGGTAGCCGAGCCCCTCGGAGCGCGCGTTGGAGGCAACGTGCTCCTCCATGGACCGCGCCTCCTCCTTGCTCCGGCCGAACTTCTTCGCGATCAGGTCGACCACCAGACCGGCGTCGCTCTCGGCCTTCGGATCAAGCTCGAAGGCCCGGTGCACGACCTCCACGTCATCCCGGTGGGCAAAGGCCGCAAGCCCCTTCTCGAAGCGCGCCTTGCCGATGTAGCACCAAGGGCAGGCGATGTCGCTCCAGATCTCGACGCGCATGATTCCGCTTCTCTCCACAGTCCCGGGAAGCCGCACGGTCACCCTTCGCACTCCGACGATCACCGCACGCAGCGAAGGCCCCCTCCGCCGCTACGGGAACACCCGGAACACACGGACTCATTCCCCACCGGCGCGGGCTCGCTGCGGCCCGTCACCGGCGAGGTGTTCGAAGGACTCGACCGGATCGGGGACGCCCATCGGCTGATGGAGTCGAACACCCACACCGGCAAGATCGTGGTGACCGTGCGGCACTGACCATCCGCACGGTCACCACTCAAGCCCGGGGGGACCTCAGCGCTCCCCTGGCGAACCTCAGTGCTCCGGGCGGTCGTCCACGCGGCGCGGCAGGCCCAGTTCGTTCTCGTCGCGCAGCTCGGGCGGGAGCAGCGCCGGCGGGGTCGACTGGTACGAGACCGGGCGCAGCCAGCGCTCGATCGCCGTGGCGCCGACCGAGGTCGAGGTGGACGTCGTCGCCGGGTAGGGCCCGCCGTGCTGCTGGGCGGGGGCGACGGCGACCCCGGTCGGCCAGCCGTTGACCAGGACGCGGCCCGCCAACGGGGTCAGCTCGGCCAGCAGTTCGGCCGCGCCCTCCTCGGTGCCCGCGCCCTCGGCCTCGCTCAGTTGGAGCGTCGCCGTGAGATTGCCGGGGAGCCGGTCCAGTACGGCGGTGATCTCGGCGGTCGAGGTGTAGCGGGCGACGACCGCGACCGGGCCGAAGCACTCCTCCAGCAGCAGGTCGTGCTCGCCCGGCTCGGTGAGCAGGTCGGCGGGGAGGGTGAGGAAGCCGGCGCTGACGGTGTGTTCGCCGCCGGCTCCGGGGGTGATCGGGGCCTCGACACCGGGCAGCCCGGCCCGCTCGCTGACGCCGGCGACGAAGGCGTCGCGCATCCGGTGGTCGAGCATCACACCCGGCTCGGTCTCGCTGACCGCCTTCGTCAGCGATTCGAGCAGCCGGTCCCCCGCCTCGCCCGCGGGGGCCAGCACGAAACCGGGCTTGGTGCAGAACTGCCCCTCGCCCAGGGTCATCGACCCGGCGAGTCCCGCGCCGATCTGCTCGGCGCGCTCGGCCGCCGCCGAAGCGGTGATCACGACGGGGTTGAGGGAGCCCAGCTCGCCGTGGAAGGGGATCGGCTCGGGCCGCGCCGCCGCCGCGTCGAACAGCGCCCGGCCGCCCCGTACGGAACCGGTGAAGCCCGCGGCGCTGACCAGCGGGTGCTTGACCAGCTCCACGCCCGCGTCGAAGCCGTGCACGAGGATCACGATGTCCTCGGGCAGGCCGACCTGGACCGCCGCCCTGCGCAGCACGGAGGCGCAGATCTCGGAGGTCGCCGGGTGGTCGGGGTGCGCCTTGACGACGACGGGGCAGCCCGCGGCGAGCGCGCTCGCGGTGTCACCGCCGGGGACGGAGAAGGCGAACGGGAAGTTGCTCGCCGCGTAGACGGCGACGACACCGAGCGGCACCTTCCAGCGGCGCAGGTCCGGCCAGGGCGGGGTGCGGGTCGCGTCGGCGTGGTCGATCCGGATGTCCAGGAAGGCGCCCTCGTCGACCACATCGGCGAAGGCCCTCAACTGCGCGCTGGTGCGGGCGAGTTCACCGGTGAGCCGGACGGGACCCAGTGCGGTCTCGGCGTCGGCCGCCTCGATCGCGTGCTCGCTCGTCGCGTCGAGCAGATCGGCCGTCGTACGCAGCAGCGCCGCCCGGACGGTGCGGTCGGCGAGCGCCGGCCTGGCGGCGTACGCTCTGCGCACCGCGCGGTCGACCTCCTCGGAGGTCGCCTCGTCGGCGACCTGTTCCCGTGGCTTCCCCGTTCGGGGGTCGACACTCCAGACTGGTGATGCTGCCACCGCGGCTTCCTTCCTGGCTTTCGGACCTCTGCCATCCAGCAGGTTTTGTTCGGTATTCTGAACAAGATTCCTGATGGTGAATCTGTGAGAACTCTATTTCCGGCCGTTCTGCGGGGTCAAGGGCGGCCAAGGGTGGTCAAGAAGGGGCGAACGACGATGTCGGCTGTGGAATCCGGTGGGGCACAAGTCAAGTCCGCGGTACGGACGGTCGAGTTGCTCGAATACTTCGCCGGCAGCCCCGGTATGCACTCGCTCGCCGCCGTCCAGGAGGCCGTCGGATATCCGAAATCCAGCCTCTACATGCTGTTGCGCACCCTGGTCGAGCTGGGCTGGGTGGAGACGGACGCGACAGGCACACGCTACGGCATCGGGGTGCGCGCACTGCTGGTCGGTACCTCGTACATCGACGGTGACGAGGTCGTCGCCGCGGCCCGGCCCACCCTGGACCGGCTCTCGGACGACACGACGGAGACGATCCACCTGGCGCGGCTCGACGGCACGAATGTCGTCTATCTCGCGACCCGCCAGTCGCAGCATTATCTGCGCCCTTTCACCCGGGTCGGCCGCCGGCTGCCCGCCCATTCCACCTCGCTGGGAAAGGCGCTGCTCGCCACCCACAGCGACGAGCAGGTGCGCAAAATGCTCCCGGAGACGCTGGCCGGGCTCACCGAGCACACGATCACCGACCGGGAGAAGCTGATCGAGGAGCTGCGTACGGTTCGGGAGCAGGGGTACGCGGTGGACCGCGAGGAGAACACCCTGGGCCTGCGCTGCTTCGGCATCGCGATCCCCTACCGCACGCCCGCGCGCGACGCGATCAGCTGTTCCGTACCGGTGGCGCGGCTCACCCCCGGCCATGAGCAGATGATCAAGGACACCTTGTTCGACGCCCGCGACCGGCTCACGCTCGCCACCCGGAGGCTCTGATGGACGTCACACTGCGCGAGGTCGAGGCGGCGGACCTGCCGCTGTTCTTCACCATGACGCAGGACCCCGAGGCCAACAGGATGGCCGCCTTCACCCCCGCCGACCCCTCGGACCGCGAGCGCTTCGACGCCCACTGGGCCAAGATCCTCGCCTCGGCCGATGTGCTGCGCACCGTGCTGGCCGACGGCGAGGTGGTGGGGAACGCGGCGGTGTACGGGCCGCCGGGTGAGCGCGAGGTGACGTACTGGATCGACAAGGCGCACTGGGGCCGGGGCATCGCCAGCGCCGCGCTGCGCGAACTGCTCGAACTGGTCCCCGAGCGGCCGATGTTCGGCAGGACGGCCGCCGACAACGCGGGCTCGCTGCGGGTCATGCTCAAGTGCGGCTTCGAAGTCACCGGCAGCAACCGCGACTTCGCCATGGGGCGCGGCGAGGAGATCGAGGAGCTGATCCTCACCCTCGAAGGGTGAGCGCGCGAGCCCGGAAGCGTGAGCGCGGGCAACTCTCCCCCGCCCTTCAATAGTTGACGTCGTGTCGCGGTCCGCTGTGCGAGTTCCGGCGGATCGCGTTCAACTTCTTGACGTGTCGGCAACAACGCCGCAATCATCTGCTCACCCAGAGAGCGCTCTCTCGGGATTTGGCGACCACTAGGAGACGCCATGCAGAGCAGTTCCCCCCTCTCGATGACCAACGGCAGAAGATCCCTGATCCTGGCCGTGGTCGTCGCTGTCCTCGCGAGCCTGGCTCTCGCCCTGAACGGAAACACCCCCGCCAAGGCGGCGGGCACCCTGCTCTCGCAGGGCAAGACGGCGACGTCGTCGTCCGTCGAGAACGCCGGCACCCCCGCCTCCGCCGCGGTCGACGGCAACGCGGGGACCCGCTGGTCCAGCGCGGCCGCCGATCCGCAGTGGATCCAGGTGGACCTGGGTGCCACCTCGTCCATCTCCCAGGTCACGCTCAACTGGGAGGCCGCGTACGCCAAGGCGTTCCAGATCCAGACGTCGACCGACGGCACCAACTGGACGAGCATCTACTCGACCACCACGGCCACCGGCGGCAACCAGACGCTGAACGTGACCGGTTCGGGCCGCTACGTGCGCCTGACGGGCACCCAGCGCGCCACCGCCTACGGCTACTCCCTCTGGGAGTTCCAGGTCTACGGCGGCACCGGGTCGAGCGGCGCCGGCTGCAGCACGACCAACGCGGCGCTCAACAAGCCCGCCACCGCCTCGTCGACCGAGAACGCCGGTACGCCGGCCACGTCGGCCGTCGACGGCAACGCGGGCACCCGCTGGTCCAGCGCGCCCGGCGACCCGCAATGGCTGCGGGTCGACCTCGGCTCCAGCCAGTCCATCTGCGGGGTCCAGCTGAGCTGGGAGGCGGCGTACGCCACCGCGTACCAGATCCAGTCCTCCACCGACGGCACCAACTGGACGACGCTGCACAACACCACCACGGGCGCCGGCGCCACCGAGCTGATCACGCTCACCGGCACCGGCCGCTACATCCGGGTGTACACCACGGCCCGTGCGACCCAGTACGGCGTCTCCCTCTGGGAGTTCCAGGTCTTCACCACCGGCGGCGGTGGCACCGACCCGGGCGGTCCGACGGACCCGCCCGGCGACTCCAAGCTGCTGTCGTACAACAAGCCGGCCACCGCGTCGACGTACCAGGACGCCAACAGCTGCGTCGGCTGCACCCCGGCCAAGGCGTTCGACCACGACCCGGCCACCCGCTGGGCCACCAGTGACAGCAACGGCTGGGTCGACCCCGGCTGGATCAGTGTCGACCTGGGCGCCACCGCGCACATCACACAGGTCGTCCTCCAGTGGGACCCGGCGTACGCGACGGCCTTCCAGATCCAGACGTCGGCCGACGGCAACAACTGGACCAGCATCTACTCCACGACGACCGGCAAGGGCTTCAAGCAGACCCTGAACGTCGACGGCAACGGCCGCTACGTGCGGATGTACGGCACCGCGCGCAGCAACGGCTACGGCTACTCGCTGTGGGACTTCGACGTGTTCGGCACGGGCGGCAACCCGACAGCGCCGCCCGCCGCGCCGCCGGCGCCCAACAACCCGCCGAAGCTGGTGTGGAGCGACGAGTTCAACGGCGCCGCCGGCACCAAGCCCGACACGGGCAAGTGGACGCAGGACACCGGCCGCGGCCAGAACGGCGAGCTGGAGACCTACACCAACGGTGACAACACCAACATGGACGGCGCGGGCAACCTCGTCATCGAGGCGAGGAAGGAGGCCGACGGCTCGTACACCTCGGGCCGTATCAACACCTCGGACCACTTCAACTTCGCCTACGGGCACGTCGAGGCGCGGATCAAGGTGAGCGGCACGCAGGGTCTGTGGCCCGCGTTCTGGATGCTCGGCTCGAACTTCAAGTCCGGCACTCCGTGGCCGAACTCGGGTGAGATCGACATCATGGAGCACGTCGGCAAGGTCGCCGACTCGGTGTACTCCACGCTGCACGCGCCCGCCTACAACGGCGGTGGCGGCTACGGATCTCCGTACACCGTGGCGGGCAGCGACTTCGCCTCCGCCTTCCACACCTACGCCGTGGACTGGGACGCCAGCCACATGACGTTCTCCGTCGACGGCAAGGCGTTCTTCACCGCCGACAAGGCGACGGTGGAGGCGACCAGGGGCCCGTGGGTCTACGACCACCCGTTCTACCTCATCCTCAACAACGCGGTGGGCGGTGACTGGCCCGGAAACCCGGACGCCTCCAGCGTCTTCCCGCAGAAGATGCTGATCGACTACGTGCGGGTCTCGCAGTGAGAGAAGTGCGCCAACCAGCAAGGTGACGAACGGGTTTCGGCGTGGTGACGCGCCGTCAAGTAGTGAAGGCGCCCGCACATGGCCTCCTGTCATGTGCGGGCGCCACCGTCGGAAGCACTGTCTTCGCTGACGAGAGAGGCACACCCCCCCATGCCCTACTTGAGGTCGCGGCTCGCGGCCCTCATAGGTTTTCTGATGGTGGCGGCCCTGATCGGGGCTCCCCAACTCGCTTCGGCCGCCGGCCCCGTCCTGCTCTCGCAGGGCAAGGCGGCGACGGCCTCCTCCACCGAGAACGGCGCGTTCCCCGCGTCCGCCGCCGTCGACGGTGACCCCGGTACCCGCTGGTCGAGCGCGGCGGCCGACCCGCAGTGGCTGCGCGTCGACCTCGGCTCCAGCCAGTCCATCAGCAAGGTCGTACTGAACTGGGAGACCGCCTCGGCGAAGGCCTTCCAGCTCCAGACCTCGACGGACGGCACCAACTGGACCACGATCTACACGACTTCGGCCGGTCCTGGCGGCAATCAGACGCTCACCGTCGCCGGCACCGGACGCTACGTCCGGGTCTACGGCACCCAGCGCTCCACCCCGTACGGCTACTCCCTCTGGGAGTTCCAGGTGTACGGCGGCGGCTCGGGGCCCAGTGACGTGTGCGGTACGACGACGGCGGCGCTCGGCAAGCCGGCCACCGCCTCGTCCGTGCAGGACGCGAGCTTCACCGCGGGCGCCGCCTTCGACGGCAACGCGGCGACCCGCTGGTCCAGCGCCGCCACCGATCCGCAGTGGCTCCAGGTCGACCTGGGCGCGGCGACCGAGATCTGCGGCGCGCAGCTGACCTGGGAGGCCGCGTACGCGAAGGCGTACCAGATCCAGACGTCGAACGACGGCACCAACTGGACCACCGGCTACTCGACCACCACCGGCGCGGGTTCCACCGAGAACGCGAGCTTCACCGCCACCGCCCGGTACGTACGGATGTACGGCACGGCGCGGGCCACCCAGTACGGCTACTCGCTCTGGGAGTTCACCGTGCTGACGCCGGGCGGCACGGCTCCGCCGTCCGGCGGTAACGGCGACTGCCCGTGGGCGGGCTCCAACGCCCCGGTGGCGACGCGGGTTTCGCAGGTGCTCGCCGAGATGACGCAGGCGCAGAAGATCTCGCTGCTGCACGGCAACGGCAACGCGTCCCCGTACATCGGCAACCTGTCCGGCATCCCCTCGCTCTGCATCCCCGACGTGGGCTTCCAGGACGGGCCGAGCGGGGTCGGTGACGGGATGGGCGGCGTGACCCAGCTGCCGTCGGCCGTCGCTTCGGCCGCGACCTGGGACACTGGCCTTGAGCAGCAGTACGGCGCCGTGGCCGGGAACGAGTTCGCCGGCAAGGGCGCGGGTGTGGCGCTCGGCCCGACGCTGAACATCGTGCGCGACCCCCGCTGGGGCCGGGCCTTCGAGACGTTCAGCGAGGACCCGTACCTGACGTCGGCGATGGCGACGTCCAATGTGCAGGGGCTGCAGAGCCAGGGTGTGATGGCGCAGCCCAAGCATGTGGCGGTCTACAACCAGGAGACCAACCGCAACGGCCCCGCGGACAACGCGATCGTCTCCACGCGGACGCTCCAGGAGATCTATCTGCCGGGCTTCCAGTCCGTGGTGAGCAAGGGCGCCGCGGCCTCGGTGATGTGCGGATACGCCACGGTCAACGGTGACTTCGACTGTGACAGCGGCTATCTGCTGAACACCGCGCTGTACCAGCAGGCGGGCTTCGGCGGGTTCGTCACCAGCGACTGGGGCGGCGCCCACTCGACGGTGAAGGCCGCCAACAACGGCATGACGGTCGAGATGCCCGGCGGGTACTTCTACGCCGACTTCCTGGCCCAGGCGCTGGCCAGTGGCCAGGTCAGCCAGGCGACGCTGAACACCATGGTGGGCCGGGTGCTCACCCAGATGTTCTCGTTCGGCCTCTTCGACAAGCCGCACACCGGTTCACCGACGGCCACGGTCACCACGGACGCGCACAAGGCCACCGCCCGGCAGGTCGCCGAGCAGGGCAGTGTGCTGCTGAAGAACAGCGGGATCCTTCCGCTGTCGACGGCGACGACGAAGTCCATCGCCGTCCTCGGCGCCGACGGTGGCGCGGGCGTGCAGTCCGTGGGCGGCGGCAGTGCCACCGCCACCAGCTCGGGCACGATCTCACCGCTGGACGGCATCAAGAACCGCGCGGGCTCGGGGGTGAACGTCCAGTTCAACGACGCCACCGACATCGGCGCAGCGGTGGCGCTCGCGAAGAGTTCCAACGTCGCGATCGTCTTCGCCAGTTATGGCGAGAACGAGGGCACGGACCTCACCGGCATCGATCTGCCGGGTCAGCAGAACTCGCTGATCACACAGGTCGCGGCGGCCAACCCGAACACCATCGTGGTGCTGCACACCGGCTCGGCGGTGACCATGCCGTGGCTCGGTTCGGTCAAGGGCGTGGTGGAGAACTGGTACGCGGGCCAGGAGGTCGGCAACGCGCTGGCCAGGCTGCTGTTCGGGGACGCCAACTTCTCCGGCAAGCTGCCCGTCACGTTCCCCAAGAGCCTGGCGGACGTACCCGCGCACACCACGGCGCAGTGGCCAGGCAACGGGTCGAACGTGCAGTACTCGGAGGGACTTGACGTCGGGTACCGCTGGTACGACGACAAGAACATCGAGCCGCTCTTCCCGTTCGGCTACGGCCTGTCGTACACGTCGTTCGCCTTCTCCGGGCTCCAGGTCGGCGCCCCCGACGGCAGCGGCAACGCGACGGTGACGGCGACCGTCACCAACAACGGCTCCCGGGCGGGGGCCGAGGTGGCCCAGCTGTACGTGGGCGCCCCCGCGTCGACGGGCGAGCCGGCCAAGCAGCTCAAGGGGTTCCAGCGGATCGACCTCCAGCCGGGGGCGAGTCAGCAGGTCCGCTTCACCCTCACCGCGCACGACCTGGCGTACTGGTCGGACTCGGCGAACAACTGGACCACGGCCGCCGGTGCTTACCGGATCTCGGTCGGTGACTCGTCGAGGAACCTCCCGCTGACCGGCACGCTCAACGTCGGCGCCACGCTCACCGCGAAGACCGTCACGGGTCAGGCGAGCGCCGCGGGCAAGGCCGTCACCATCAGCAACCCGCACGGCATGAGCAGCATCGCCGACAGGGCGGTACGGCTGCCGGTCACCGCGAAGTCCACGTCCGCGGCTGCCGCGGTCACCTTCACAGCGACCGGTCTGCCGGCCGGTCTCACCATCAGTCCGGCGGGTGTGATCTCCGGGACAGCGACCTCACCGGGGACGAGGACGGTCACCGTCACAGCCACCGACAGCGGCACGGGCGCCACCGACAGAGCGAGCTTCGTATGGACAGTGAGCTGAGAGGAAGTCAGATGCCCAGCAGAAGAAACGTTCTCGGATGGGCGGCCGCGCTCGCGGCCGCCCCGGCCCTGGACTTCGCGTTGAGCACGACGGCGTCGGCGGCTGGACCGCTGCCGATCACCATCGTCAACAGCACGGGTTCGTACGCCAATTCGGCGATCTGGATCTATGTCGTCGGCACCAACACCTCGGGCCAGCAGTGCTACGTGCGGGCCGACGGCGTCCAGGTGCCGGTCTCGCCGGGGCTCAACGGGCCCGACGGGTACGCCGATCTGGCGATCCCGTTCAGCGGTTCCGGCAACGCCCTGGTCAATCTGCCGTACATGTCCGGGCGGATCTACTTCTCGCTCGGCGCGAAGCTGAAGTTCCGGGTGGTCACCGACGGCAACGGCAACTCGGCGCTGCAGTACCCGGCGGCCTGGGTCACCACCGACCCGAGCTACCAAGTGCTGCACGACTGCATGGAGTTCACGTACAACAGCACCGGCATGTACTGCAACATCACCTTCGTGGACATGTTCAGCGTCCCGATGGCGATCCATCTGGTCGGCAACTCCGACCAGACCACCGGCACGCTCAAGCCGGGCGGCCGTGACGCGATCTTCTCGGCGATCAGGGCGCTGCCCGACTTCGCCCGGCTGGTCAGCGCCAACGGGCTGCGGGTGCTGGCCCCCGGCCACGGCATCGAGGGCGGTCTCTTCTCGTCCACGTACTACGACCCGTACATCACCCAGGTGTGGGACACGTACGCGAGCCGTGATCTGAACGTCAAGATCAACGCCACCACGTACACCGGCCGGGTCTCCGGCGGGGTGCTGCGCTTCAACAACGGCGTCGCGCCCATCCCCAAGCCCAGCACGCTGGACGTCTTCTACTGCAACGGCGCGCTCAGCGCGCCCAACGACGGGCTCTCCGGGCCGGTGGCCGCGCAGCTCGGGGCGGCGTTCAACCGCTCCACCCTGCGCGACAACGCCAACCAGCCCGTCACCGATCCGGCGCAGTACTACCGGCAGCCCATCAGCAACCACTTCTCGCGCGTGCTGCACGAGAACAGTGTCAACGGCAAGGCGTACGGCTTCCCGTTCGACGACGTCGGCGACCAGGCGTCGTACATCCAGGACAACGCGCCACGGTCCATGACACTGACGCTGACCCCGTTCGGGGCTGGCGGTCCCACCGATCCGCCGCCCACCACGACGCTGCTGTCGACGGGCCGTCCGGCCACCGCGTCCTCCACGGAGAGCGCCGCTTTCGCGGCGTCGGCCGCGGTGGACGGCAACGCCGGCACCCGCTGGTCGAGCGGGTTCGCGGACCCGCAGTGGCTCCAGGTGGACCTGGGCTCGGTGCGGTCCGTCAGCCGCGTACGGCTCAACTGGGAGGCCGCGTACGGCAAGGCGTACCAGATCCAGACGTCCACCAACGGCTCGACGTGGACGTCCGTCTACAGCACGACCGGCGGTGACGGCGGCACGGACGATCTGACGTTCACCGCCACCGACGCCCGTTACGTCCGCTTCTACGGGACGCAGCGGGCCACCCCGTACGGCTATTCCCTCTGGGAGCTGGAGGTGTACGGCCGGTAGCCCCGGCCCGAACTAAGACCTGCCCGCGCCCCGATGTAGGTCAACCGCCCGATGCCGGGCCCCGGTCCTCAGATGCCACTGTGCGCTTCTGACGATCAGAACCGGCGACCGGAAAGCGGGTGGGGCGTGGTGTGGAGCGGCGGGGGCGTACTGAAGGACCGCGATGCCGGGCTGTATCTGTCCGGTGTGGTCGTGTCAGGCTTCGGTACGTCCTCGCTCTGGCTCGCCGCCGGTATCTGGGTCAAGTCCCTCACCGGATCGGACAGTCTGGCGGCGCTGACGGTCTTCGCGATGTGGGCGCCGACGCTGGTCGGCCCGCTGCTGGGCACGGTCGCCGACCTGATGCCCAGGAAGCCCCTGCTGATCTGGTGCAATCTCGCACTCGCCGCCCTGCTGGCCGCGCTGTTCGCCGTCGACTCGGCGGGCCGGGTGTGGATCGTGTTCGGTGTGCTGTTCGTGTACGGAGCCGCCGGGGTCGTCCAGGACGCCGCCGAGGCGGCCCTGGTGGCGACGGCGGTCGACGCCCGGCTGCTCGCGGACTTCAACGGGCTGCGGATGACGGCCAACGAGGGCATGAAGCTCGTCGCGCCGCTGGCGGGCGCGGGGCTCTACACCCGGTTCGGCGGTCCGGCCGTCGCCCTCCTCGACGCGCTGACCTTCGTCCTGGCCGCCGGGGTCTTCGCGCTGATGCGGGTCCGGGAGGAGAAGCCGGCCCGGCAGCCGCCGGGTGCCTGGCTGACCGGGACGGCGGAGGGCGTCCGGCGGCTGCGGGACACCCCTGCCGTGCGGCCCCTCGTGCTGGCCGCCGCGCTGACCCTGCTGCTCGCCGGGTTCAACGGCGCGATGAGCTTCGCCGTCGTGGACCGGGGCCTGGGCCGGGAACCCGCGTTCCTGGGGCTGTTGTCGGCGGTGCAGGGCGCGGGTTCCGTGGCCACCGGGCTGTTGGCGGGGCCGCTGCTGCGGCGGCTGCCGGAGCGGCGGTTCGGCGCCGCGGGGATCGCGCTGTTCGCCGTGGGCCTCGCGCTGCGGGCGGTGCCGTACGACGCGCCGGTGCTCGCCGGGTCGTTGGCCGTGGGACTCGGTCTGCCGGCCGTGCTGATCGCGGCGATGACGGCGGTGCAGCGCGAGATCCCGCCCGCCGTGCTCGGCCGTACCGCCGCCACCGCGGGCACGGTGATGTTCGCGCCGAACGCGGTGGCGCTGGCGCTCGGCGCCGGGCTGCTCACCGTCGTACCGTTCACCGCCGTTCTGCCGACGGCCGGTGCGGGCGCGCTGCTGACGGCGCTCGCGCTCAACGCAGGCTGGAGAGCGCGGCCTTGACGGACTCCAGATCGGCGTCCGACGCCAGCCCCGCGTGGTACAGCCGCAGTTCGTCCGCACCGAGGGCCGCGGCGCGCGCCGCGTCCTCGGCGAGGGTGCCGGGGCTGCCGCCCATGCCGCTGACGACCGTGAAGTTGGCGGCGAGCACGGTCGACGGGGTGGCGTGGGCGGCGAAGGGGGTCAGCATCGTCTCGGCGGCGCCGCCCGTGCAGGGCAGCACGACCCCGTCGGCGACGGCCAGGATGTGCGCCGGGTCGACGCCCGCGTTGGCGCCGGTGTGGTGCGCGGCCGGATCGGCGTGCAGCAGCACCTGGAAGCCGGGGGGCGCGGCGGCTCGTACGGCGGCGACCGCCTGCTCCTGGAGGTCCCGGGCCACCTGGCCGCGTCGGTCGAGGGTGACGGCGGCGAGTTCGGCGCCGATCAGCTTCTCGATGCCCGCCCTGCCGCTCGCTCCGCCGGGTGTGGCGTCCCCGGCCCAGACGGGTTCGAGCGCGCTCCGTACGGCGGCGGCGAGCCGGTCGGGGTCGGTGTCGAGGTCGGCGTATCCGGCGCGGCAACTGGCGCAGAAGCAGAGCGACATCAGGTACTGCGCCGCTTCGCCGAGGCCGACACCGGCGATCTTGTCGTGGGCGTGCAGATGCGCGAGCCCGTACCAGCCGCAGGACTCCAGCTCGGTCCCGCGCGCGCCGGGCCGTACGGCGGCCTCGGCCGCGAGATCGACCAGGTACCGGACGACGGCGGGCTGCGCGACACAGGGCGCCCAGGGGTAGCGGTCGCCGTACGCGTTGACGACGGACGTGGCCGGATGTTCGGCGCCGAGGCGGGAGTTGTGGGCGAGCACCACCCAGGTGTGCACGTCGAGCCCGGCGTCGGAGAGGGCGGCGGCCGCCTCGCCGTACGCGTCGCCGGGTGCCCAGTCCCCCGACGGGTACGGACGCGGCTCGCGGCCCGCCCAGCGGGTCTCGTCGGCGGGGTAGAGCACGGCGGCGTGCTCGGCGGTGACGACGCGGTGGCGCGGATGGCGCGGGGTGAGCGCGCGGGTGGAGTGGTAGGCGGCGGCCAGGGTGACCTGCTGGACGCCGAGACCGGCGATCCTCGCTGCCGCTTCCGGGTCCCCCACGACGTCCCAGGGGTAGACGAACGCGGAGGCCTTCACGCGCCGTCCTTCGCCGGGCTCTCCTCCAGCAGCGCCCGGCCGCGTTCGACGAGCGTCGAGAGCGCCTTGACGTGGTCGGGCAGCGGTTCGCCCAGCGGCGGCCGCACCTCGCCGACGTCCAGTCCGCCGAGCCGTACGCCCGCCTTGACGAGCGAGACGGCGTAGCCGCGGCCCTGGTTGCGCAGTTCGACCAGCGGCACGTAGAAGCAGTCCAGCAGCCGGTTGACGGTCGTGTCGTCGCCGGTGGCGAGCGCCCGGTAGAAAGCGAGGGCGATGTCGGGGGCGAACGCGAAGACGGCGGACGAGTAGAGCGTCACGCCGATGCCGCGGTAGGCGAGGCCGGTGAGTTCGGCGGTGGGCAGGCCGTTGAAGTACAGGAAGTCGCGCCCCGGCTCCGCCGTGCGGACGGCGCTGAGGATGCGCTGCATCAGGTCGAGGTCCCCGACGCCGTCCTTCAGGCCGATGATGCCGTCGACACGGGAGAGCGCGACGACGGTCTCCGGGGTGAAGACAGCGTTGTCGCGCTGGTAGACGATCGTCTCCAGGGAGGTGGCGGCGGCGAGCGCGGTGTAGTGGCGCAGCAGGCCCTCCTGGTCGGCGACGACCAGATAGGGCGGCATCGCGAGCAGTCCGTCGGCGCCGGCCCGCTCCGCGAGCTCGGCGTACTGGACGGCGAGCGCCGTGCCGTACCCGGCGCCGGCCACGACGGGCACCCGCCCGGCCGTCTCCTCGACGGCCGCCGCGACGCAGGCGCCGAACTCGTCGGGGGTGAGAGCGTGGAACTCGCCGGTGCCGCAGCACGCGAAGACGGCCGCGGCGCCCGCTTCGACGCCCTGTCTCACATGGGCGCGGAAGACGTCGAGGTCGAGGCCGCCGTCCGGTCCGTACGCGGTGACGGGGAAGAACAGCGGCCCGTCGACCCGGGTGAGTCGAGCGGCGAGCGGGGCTGTGGTCACGGAAGCTCCCTGGCCGTGCGCCGAGCCCGGAAGCCCGTGCACAGTTCTGATCGATGTCCATATCTCTGAACGGAACCACGCTAGGGCAGCCGCGCGGGGCAGGTCAAGACAGGATCGGCCAACCCCCGGACGGATTCGCACCCCGCGCGCGACACTTGACGCTGCTCGCCAGCCCTCCCTAGCGTGTCCATACATGTGAATTCCGTCTACGCATCTGAGCGCATATTCGCGCAGCCGAGGAGCCGCCCCCCATGCCAGCACCGCGCACCGTCCTGCTCACCGGCGCAGCAGGCGGCCTCGGCACCCTGATGCGGGGCCTGCTGCCCGCGTACGGCTACGAACTCCGCCTCTTCGACGCCACCCCCATAGAGGGCGAGCCGGACGCCGTGACGGCCGATCTCGCGGACAAGGAAGCGTTGCGCGAGGCCGTCGAGGGGGTCGACGCGGTCATCCATCTCGCCGGCATCTCCCTGGAGGCGTCGTTCGACAAGATCCTGCGCTCCAACATCGAGGGCACGTACAACCTGTACGAGGCGGCGCGCGCCGCCGGTGTCCCGCGCGTGGTCAACGCGTCGAGCAACCACGCGGTCGGCTTCACGCCCCGCCCGCAGGGCGACGATCCGCTGATCCCCGTCGACACGCCGCGCCGCCCGGACACGTACTACGGCCTGTCCAAGTGCTTCGGCGAGGATCTCGCCCAGCTCTACTGGGACCTGCACGGCCTGGAGAGCGTCTCCGTGCGGATCGGCTCCTGCTTCCTGGAGCCGACGACCGTGCGCATGCTCTCGGTCTGGATGAGCCCGGGTGACGGCGCCCGGCTGTTCCACGCCGCACTGACGGCCGAGCAGGTCGGGCACACCGTCGTCTACGGCTCGTCGGCCAACACCCGGCTGTGGTGGGACCTGTCGACGGCGCGGGCGCTCGGGTACGAGCCGCAGGACGACTCGGAGCAGTACGCGGACAAGCTCATCGCCGAACAGGGCGAACTGGACCCGGACAACCCCGACCACGCGCACCTCGGCGGCCACTTCACCACTCATCCGCCGCAATGGCCGTACTGACGTTCGGATTACGAGGCGCCGAAAGTAAGGGAACGGCAAAGCGGGGTCGTTCGTTACGTCTGGCATGACAGCTATGACCCCCGGCTCGAACATCCCGCTTCCCACCGCACATGTGGCGGTGGATGTCGCCGGGCCCGTGCGGCTCGACGTCTCGGGCCTGCTGCTCACCGCCGACGGCAAGGTGCGCTCGGACGACGACTTCATCTTCTTCAACCAGCCGGCCGGCCCCGGCGTGAGCTACCGCTCGGGCGGCGGCTCGGCGCCGGACGCGATCGTGGTCGACACGGGCGCGGTCCCGGCGGGCATCGAGAAGATCGTCATCACCGCGAGCCCGGACGCGGCGGGCCAGAGCTTCCAGGGCATCGAGCCCACCGCCACCGTCCGCGACAGCGGCAATGGAACCGTGCTCGCCACCTTCACCCCGCCGCAGCTCGGCGCCGAGACGGCGCTGGTGATCGTGGAGATCTATCTGCGCAACGGCGCCTGGAAGGTCCGTGCCGTCGGCCAGGGGTACGCGAACGGGCTCGCCGGTATCGCCACGGACTTCGGCGTATCGGTCGAGGAGCCGGCCGCGCAGGCCGCACCGCCGGCCCCCGC